>NZ_CP173028.1:0-4800000 GCF_044784325.1 Olivibacter sp. EAT-5
ATGGAAAAAACGAGTACAAGTGTATGGAATAGCTGTCTAGAAATCATCAAAGATAACATTCCGGCTCAAAGCTTCAAGACATGGTTCGAACCAATATCGGCTTTGCGTTTGGAAGGAAACGTATTAACCATACAGGTACCCAGTTTATTTTTTTACGAATGGTTGGAGGAACACTATGTTGGCTTATTGCGAAAAACGGTAAAGAAGCAATTAGGAGAGAATGGTCGATTAGAATATAACATTGTTGTAGAAAAGTCATCGAATAAAAACATACCTTATACAACAAACATGCCCTCTAATGGGAATGGCGCAGAAGGCAAAAAACAATCTATCCCCGTACCTGTTGCACTCAATAAAGATATAAAGAATCCATTTGTTATCCCCGGGTTAAAAAAGCTTCAAGTCGACCCACAACTTAACCAAAATTATACATTTGATAATTTTATCGAAGGCGACTGTAACCGCCTGGCACGATCAGCAGGTTTTGCGGTAGCTAGCAAACCTGGTGGAACCTCTTTTAATCCACTCATGATATATGGTGGCGTCGGTTTGGGAAAAACGCACCTTGCCCAAGCTATAGGAAATGAAGTAAAGCGTCATATGCCAGACAAGTTGGTCATCTATGTCTCCTGTGAAAAGTTTTGTCAACAATTTGTTGATTCCTTAAAAAACAACACGATCAATGATTTTGTCAACTTCTATCAGGCAATGGATGTGATTATCATGGATGACGTGCACAATTTTGCAGGAAAAGATAAAACTCAAGATATTTTCTTTCATATTTTCAATCACCTTCACCAATCAGGCAAACAGATCATACTCACATCGGATAAAGCGCCCAAGGATTTAGCTGGATTAGAAGAGCGGCTGTTAAGTCGTTTCAAGTGGGGACTTTCGGCCGATATGCAAGTACCCGATTTAGAGACGAGAATGGCCATCCTCAAGAAAAAAATGTATGCAGATGGTATTGAACTCCCCTATGAAGTAGTGGAATATGTGGCTAACAATATTGACAACAACGTCCGAGAGCTTGAAGGGGCAATGGTTTCGCTACTAGCGCAAGCGACATTGAACAAAAAAGAAATAGACCTGAATTTAGCCAAGTCAATGCTAAAGAATTTCATCAAGAATTCGCATAAAGAAATCTCTATTGACTACATACAGAAACTAGTTTGTGAATATTTTGAAGTTCCTGTAGAGATGGTTAAATCAAAAACCAGAAAACGAGAAATCGTTCAGGCGAGACAAATTTCTATGTATCTTGCCAAGAATCACACTAAAACTTCTCTTAAATCAATTGGGGCTTACTTCGGTGGCCGTGACCATTCTACCGTGATATACGCCTGCCAAACGGTAGAGGATTTAATAGATACTGATAAAAAATTTAAAGCTTACGTGCAGGACATTCAGAAAAAGCTTAAAATGAGTTAAAAACCTTCTGAACGAAAATGCGAATAAAATAACAAAAGGCCGTATAGGCCTTTTGTTATTTTATTCGCATCAACTTACTTTACCGAAATTTCCTTTACAACCGGTTTCACTTCTTCTTTCTTTGCTACAGTTAACGTCAGCACACCATCTTTGAAATTAGCCTCGATCTTATTCACATCTACACTCTCTGGCAGAGTAAAGGAACGTTTAAAAGAGCTATAACTAAACTCTTTGCGGCTATATTGCTTCGCTTCATCTAAACTTTCTGCCTTATGCTCGCCACTAACAGCCAAAACATCCTTTTCTACACTAATTTTAAAATCTTCTTTACTAAATCCAGGTACCGCAAATTCAACATGAAAACCCTCCGCTGACTCAGAAACGTTTACGGCAGGGAACTTCGATAAGCTACGACCGGATCCATCATAAAACAGATTGTCAATTAAATTACTTACCCATGGATCAAAGGTTTTAACACGGTTATTCGTATCAATAAATCTTGAAATGTTCATTATATTGTCCTCCTAATTATTACTTTTTATTTGACAAACTTTGTTCAAATTGGATACCAACAGAAACAAATAATGCGAAATCAGAAACAATAAGACATTTTGTCATTTAAATCCATCAAATAACGACAATATGACAGAAAATCAATTAGCCAATTTTGCGTTCTCAACATCAATTCAGATCCGCTTTGTTGATCTTGATGCCTTTAGGCATGTCAATAATGCTAACTACCTCACCTATTGTGAAATTGCGCGTACTATTTATTGGAACCAAAAGATTAAATGGAACTGGAATACAATCGGCGTGATTATCGCGCGTGCGGAAGTTGATTATTTGAGTCCTTTAACGCTCAAAAATAATCTGCGCGTATATATAAGAACATCAAAAGTGGGAAATAAAAGTTTCGAACTGGAGTATCTTATGATCTCGAAACGAAATGGGAAGCTAACGACACATGCCAAGGCAAAAACTGTATGTGTATGTATCGATTACAGAAGCAACGAAACAGTTTTGATCCCAGAGAAGCAAAAGAAACTGATGCTGCAAGAGCTTAATCACTTTGTTAATAAAGGGTCATAAAGCCATAGCGCTTCGAAAAAACACTGATTTCCTGTATCTTTGTAAACAAGTATTCAAATTTCAAAAGGAAAGCGAATAAAAGAAACGATTATGAGTACAGAAGTAATAACAAGTGCTGCACCCTTAACCTTGACCGAAGGTGCAGTAAAGGAATTGAAGAAGCTCCGGGAACAGCAAGAGATTGCAGATGACTTCGGTTTACGCGTCGGCGTCGAAGGCGGTGGTTGTGCCGGCATGAATTATATTTTAGGTTTTGATCAAAGAAAAGAGGGCGATACGGAATACCTTATCTCAGGAATTAAAGTGTTCATGAATAAAGCTCACGGATTATATCTCGCTGGAATGGAAATTGATTTTCAAAACGGATTGAATGCCCGCGGGTTCACATTTAATAATCCTAACGCAACCAGCACTTGCGGATGCGGGACTTCTTTTTCTGCTTAAATAATAGGAAACCGAAAGCTATAGCAACGCTGCGATGTCGTTCCGGATATCGCAGCGTTCTTAAATTATTAGGCAGAAACGATTCAATCCAAGCTATATGTGGAGTTTAGTTTCATTCGCATGAAAAAATTCAATTACCTTATCGGCTAAAATAGCCGCTATTTTATAATACGACTCAACTGTCCATCCCGCTACATGAGGACTCATCAACACCTTCTCGTTCATTTTTAATTTCTCGTACCAATCGCTTTGTGTCAAAGCAGGGAAGCCCTCGATTGGCAAGACATCAAACGATGCGCCTAAAATTCTACCTTTCTCTATCCCTTTAAGCACAGCGTTCACGTCAACAATTTCACCTCGTGCTCCGTTTAGAAAGAAAATCGGCTTACGGAATTGCGACAAATACTCTTCATTCACCATGTTACGAGTTTCTCGTGTTAATGGAATATGCAAACTCAACACATCTACCTGTTTCACCATTTGTTCCATACGAACTTCTTCCACATATATATCAGAAAAACCAGTTTTATATTTATCGTACGCTATGACCTTTACACCAAATCCATTGAGTTTTCTTGCCATCGCCTGTCCGTTATTGCCGTAGCCAATTAAACCTACTGTCCGTCCCGCCAATTCAAAGCCTCGATTAGCTTCACGCAACCACTGCCCCTCTCTGATTTGAACGTTTCCCCGAATTAAATTGTTCATCATGGCAAGCAACATACCTATCAAATGTTCGGCCACTGCATCCCGGTTGCCTTCAGGAGCGTTTAATAATTGTATACCTTTCTCTACCGCTAAAGGCTCATCAATGTTGTCCATACCTGCTCCTGCCCTTCCTATGCATTTCAACCGCTGTGCAACATGGAGAACCTCCGCATCGATCCTAAACTTAGATCGAATAATTAAAACTTCATAGTTAGGAAGTATTTGAAGTGCTTCGAAACGCGTAATCTCAGGACGATAATCACAAATCACCCCTGTATTTTTTAATTTATCAAGAAAAACCCCATGGATATCGTCTACAACCAAAACTCTCCACATAAAAGAATTGTCTTTTTGAGCCATTACAATATTTATTTTAGCGACTTTTCGATTTCATTCGTTAACTCTATGAAATCGTCGACCGATAGCCTCTCGGCACGCAAATCTAAAAATGGATGATTGGGCATCCTTGCCTTATCAGCTATTACGCTTAAGGCATTTCGTAATGTTTTTCGACGTTGGTTAAATCCCGCCTTAACGATTTTTTGGAAAAGATTTTCGTTACAAGCCAACCTGTCAATGCTATTACGCTCCAAACGAATAACGCCGGATAAAACTTTTGGTGGTGGGTTAAACGCCCCCGCCTTCACGGTAAAAAGATAAGCAATATCATAATAAGCTTGCAAAAACACACTTAAGATACCATAATCCTTACCCCCCGGCTTCGCCGCGCAGCGTTCAGCGACCTCCTTTTGAAACATTCCCACCAACTCAATAACCTGATGTCTATGCTCTAACACTTTAAATAGAATTTGAGAAGATATATTATAAGGGAAATTCCCGATGATCGCTAGCGGTCCGGGAAAAACAGAAGCAAAATCTAATAATAAGAAGTCGCCATGTATTAATCTTTTATCAAGTGAGGGGTACTTAGTCTTCAAAAATTCAACTGATTCTATGTCCAAATCAATTAACCAAGATTCAAATCGTTTATCTTCAAGGAGAAAATCTGATAATATCCCCATCCCTGGACCTACCTCCAAAACCTTATCAAAACCCTTCTCGGGTCGCAAAGCGTTCACTATGCGCTTTGCTGTATTCTTATCCGTGAGAAAATGCTGCCCTAAATGTTTCTTCGCGCGAACTACTGTCATCTTTGATGGTACCTTTCGCCAAAGATACATTTATTAGCTTAAATGTACTTTTAGATAAACAGTTTTATCCTGCAATTTGGCATAAAGGGCAGATAAAAGAGTTCCATGTTCCTGTGTTCTGTCTAATAATTGTTTTAAGCAGCATTATCCGAATTGCATATAAGTTCAATTTTACATAAGTTTGGCCTATTAAAAGAAGCAGTTAATATGAGCGACAAACTGAAGGTTGGAATAACTATTGGAGACGTGAATGGAATCGGCCTAGAGATTATTATAAAAACTCTTGCGGATAATAGAATATTAGATTTCTTCACACCAATTGTATATGGAAACACCAAAGTTGCTTCTTTTCACCGCAAAACAATAGGAGTCAACGATTTCAGTTTTAATGTAATCAATAGTCCGGAGCAAGCGCATGACAAAAGACCAAATATGATTAATTGTTGGCAGGAAGATGTCAAAATCACACTCGGAGAGTCAAATGAAATAGGAGGAAAATATGCTTTCTTATCCTTAGAACGGGCGACTCAAGATTTGATAGATGGCCAAATCGACGTTTTAGTCACGGCTCCAATAAATAAACACAACATTCAGCAAGAAGCATTCTCTTTTCCAGGGCATACCGAATATATACAAGCAAAAACAGGAGCAGATGACGCACTTATGTTTATGGTAAGTGACGAATTGAAAATAGGGGTGGTTACTGGGCACATTCCGGTCAACGAAATTGCAAAGTCAATTACAAAAGAAGCCATTCTAAAAAAGCTTGAGTTGATGAATGCAAGTTTGCGAACAGATTTTTGGATCCAGAAACCAAAAATTGCCGTTTTAGGGTTGAATCCTCATGCTGGCGACAACGGACTTATTGGCACAGAAGATATTGAAATCATTCTTCCCGCCATACGAGAAGCCAATGAACGCGATATTTTTGCTTTTGGGCCCTATGCTGCAGACGGTTTTTTTGCGGGAGACAATTATAAAAACTTCGATGGTGTATTAGCCATGTATCACGATCAGGGCCTTATTCCGTTTAAACAGATTGCTTTTCACAACGGCGTCAATTTTACGGCCGGATTACCTGTTATCCGAACCTCTCCCGACCATGGAACGGGCTATGATATCGCGGGAAAGAGTAAAGCATCAGAAACATCCTTTAGAGAAGCTATTTTTACTGCTCTCAAAATCGTCAGGAGAAGAAGAGAACAGGAAGAACTGATGGCAAATCCACTCAAAATAAGAAAACTCTCGAAGGATAGGGATTAACAATCTTATAGCATCCATCGTTTATCATCGATACGCTTACTTGCAAGGAGCAAAACGGGGTGGTAAAATCTCTACATCGTATCCAAGCCAGTAGACACACTACTTTCAAAAAAACTTTCAGTTCTAATTTATTATTTCTAAATTTGCGAGCTTAATTGTCGTGCTTTGAAAACTTTAGATCAATATCGAATACCATTTACGGGTTTAAAGCCTGGGAAACACGAATTTGAATTTGAGATAAGCAAACTTTTTTTTGAGGAATTCGACTATTCCTTGGTTAAAAATGGTGAGCTAAAAGTTTCCCTTGTTCTTGATAAGCAAGAGACAATGATGGTTGCAGATATCCATATCACCGGCAAGATAGAATTGACCTGCGATGTTTGTCTCAATCAATTTTGGGGTAAGTCGGATATTTTGCAGCGACTCATTATCAAATTTGATGATGAAGACAGTGTTTCAGATCTTACGGATGAAATAATGGTTCTTAAAAAGAACGAACACGAACTTGATTTGGCGAATATATTTTACGAGTATATCACATTATCCGTACCGTATTATAGTCGATGTGAGGAACAGGGGATAAATGTTAGTTGCGATCAGTCGATGATTGATAAATTAAACAGTTTAAATAGTCAGGACGATGCATCAACCGATACAGATCCCCGCTGGGAAATATTAAAAAAAATAAAAAACAATAATTAAATAGAAAAGACGAGATGGCACATCCAAAACGTAAAACCTCTAAGTCTAGAAGAGACAAAAGAAGAACACATTATAAGGCAGAGTTACCTACACTTACGACCTGCCAAACTACCGGTGCAGTACATTTGCCACACCGTGCTTACAATGTTGACGGCAATCTTTATTATAACGGCAAGTTACTCATTGAAAACACCTCGATTGCCTAAGTTGATTTTTCAATATTAAAAAAACATCCCAAGGTTCGCTATTTCTGAAAAAATGCGGTACTTTGGGATGTTTTTAGTTAATAGAACAGCAAACGATAATCAAGGATGAAGATTGGTTTAGATATCATGGGCGGAGACTTTGCACCAAACGCCACTGTTTTAGGTGCAATAGAGGCCTCAAAGGTATTATCGAACGATCAGCAATTAGTACTGATTGGCAATAAGGAACTAGCATTACCCATTTTTGAACAGGCAGGTATAGACGCGTCATTATTTGAATTTATACATACTACCGAAACAATCAGTATGGGCGAGCATCCAACAAAGGCAATCACTCACAAACCCAACGCAAGTATTAGTTTAGGTTTTCAATTGCTAAAAGAAGGAGGCATTGACTCTTTCGCATCTGCAGGTAATACGGGTGCCATGCTAGTTGGCTCTATGTTCAGTGTCAAAACTGTACCAGGTGTTATCAGACCAGCCATAGCTACAAATGTGCCACGTTTAACCAGTGGATTCAGCGTTTTATTAGATGTTGGTGCAAACGCAGATTGTAAACCTGATAATTTACTGCAATTTGGTATATTGGGAAGTTTATATGCCCAACATGTCTACAGCAGTGAAAACCCTGCAGTTGCTTTATTAAACATAGGAGAAGAGGAAGAAAAGGGCAATATGCTTACCAACGCTGCCCATAGCTTAATGAAAGAAGCACAAGCTTTTAATTTTATCGGAAATATTGAGGGCAGAGATTTGTTTGAAGATCATATTGACGTTATCGTATGTGATGGATTTACAGGAAATGTTGTATTAAAGCTTGCAGAGTCTTTCTACAGCTTAACTGTAAAAAAAGGTTTTAAAGATCCATTTTTTGATCGATTCAATTATGAACAATATGGGGGTAGTCCAATCTTAGGGGTCAATGCCCCCGTGATCATAGGACATGGTATTTCCAATCCGGAAGCAATCAAAAACATGATCCTTTTATCTCGGGATATGATTGAATCAAAATTCGTAGATAAGGTAAAAGCTGCTTTTAAATAAATAAGAGAATGTCTAAAATTCATGCTGCCATAACTGCCGTTAACGGATATGTTCCTGATTATATACTAACAAATCAGGAATTGGAGACTATGGTTGAAACGAACGATGAGTGGATTACCACACGAACAGGTATTAAGGAACGGCGCATTTTAAAAGGGGAGGGACAAGCGACCTCTGACATGGCAGTACCGGCTGTTGAGGGCCTTTTACGCAAACGAGGGATTTCAGCGGAGGAGATTGATCTAATCATTTTCTGTACCAGCACTCCAGACATGCCTTTTCCTGCTACCGCGAACATTTTAGCCGATAAAATAGGCGCTATTAATGCCTGGGGCTATGATCTTCAAGCGGCCTGTTCAGGTTTTATTTATGGTCTTACTACCGGTGCCCAATTTATCGAGTCCGGAAAACATCAAAAGGTATTAGTAGTTGGCGGAGATAAAATGTCTTCGATTATAAATTATGAAGATCGAGCGACATGCATCATATTTGGAGATGGTTGTGGGGCTGTCTTATTAGAACCTAATACAGAAGGACTGGGAGTTTTGGATGCTATTTTGAAAAGTGACGGCAGTGGAAAAGAATACCTCAATATCAAAGCGGGAGGATCTTTAATGCCTGCAACCCATGAAACTGTCGATCAAAAGTTGCATTATGCTTTTCAGGAAGGTAAAACAGTATTTAAATTTGCTGTTACCAATATGGCTAACGTTGCCGCTGAGATCATGGAAAGGAATCAACTCACCGCTGCAGATGTCAACTGGCTTGTTCCTCACCAAGCAAATAAACGCATTATCGATGCAACTGCTGAAAGAATGGGACTAGGTCCCGAAAAAGTAATGATCAATATTCAAAAATACGGGAACACAACCAGTGGTACAATCCCTTTGTGCTTGTGGGAATGGGAAAACCAGCTGAAGAAAGGCGACGTGCTGATCTTAGCCGCTTTTGGCGGGGGCTTCACTTGGGGTTCTGTATACCTCAAATGGGCTTATTAATACAATTTTAGTTTCAGTTTTGATCAAAGATACTAACTTTGCAATCTCTTTATCGATTTCGTAAAATATACAATTGTTAGATATTAAACTTAGAACCAACGAATATGAGCATGGATATTAAACAAATTCAGGACCTGATAAAGTTTGTCGCAAAATCAGGAGTCAATGAAGTTGCTATTGAGGAAAAAGACTTTAAAATAACCATAAAAACAAATCAAGAGCCAACTTATGTCACTGCAACCCTGCCCACTGCTACTCCCGTGGTGCCACAAACTCCTGTAAGTTCTCCTGTTGCAGCAGTGCCGGCATTAAACACAGATACGCCAAAGCCTGCAGAAGACTCTTCAAAATATTTAACGATCAAATCACCAATGATCGGTACATTTTATCGTTCTTCAAGCCCAGATAAACCAGCCTTCGTGAATGTAGGAGACGAAGTGAAAACAGGGCAAGTGGTTTGTATTGTAGAAGCAATGAAACTATTCAATGAAATTGAATCAGATATTTCAGGAAAAATTGTTAAAATACTGGTAGACAATGCACAACCAGTGGAATACGATCAGCCTTTGTTTTTAGTTGATCCTTCATAATAGTAACTTTTGGACCGAATTTAGTACACTGGTTTATTGAAAAAAATTCATGTTTAAAAAAATTTTAATAGCAAATAGAGGAGAAATTGCTCTACGAATTATAAGGACATGTAAGGAAATGGGGATTAAGAGTGTTGCTGTATACTCAACTGCCGACCGTGAGAGCTTACATGTGCGTTTTGCCGATGAGGCTGTCTGTATCGGCCCTCCAGCCAGTAAAGATTCTTATCTTAACATTCCTAACATTATTGCCGCTGCTGAGCTCACTAATGCGGACGCGATCCATCCCGGATATGGTTTCTTATCGGAAAATGAGAAATTTTCTGCTATATGTCGAGACTATGGCATTAAATTTATCGGTGCAACGCCTGAGCAGATTCGCAGTATGGGAGATAAGGCCTCAGCCAAAGAGACCATGAAAAATGCTGGCGTACCCACAATACCTGGATCTGATGGTTTGGTTCCCAATGTTTCGGAAGGGTTAAAAATAGCGAACGAAATAGGTTATCCTGTCATTCTAAAAGCTACCGCTGGAGGTGGTGGACGAGGTATGCGTGTTGTTTGGAAAGATAGTGAATTTGAACCGGCATGGGACTCGGCACGTCAAGAAGCAGGTGCAGCATTTGGAAATGATGGTATCTACCTAGAAAAGTTTGTGGAAGATCCACGTCATATCGAAATCCAGGTCATTGGCGATCAGTATGGAACCGTTTGTCATCTGTCCGAAAGAGATTGCTCTATACAAAGACGCCATCAGAAACTGGTAGAGGAAGCGCCATCTCCCTTTATTACACCTGAGCTCAGACAAAAAATGGGTGATGCAGCAATTGCAGGTGCAAAGGCAGTGAATTATGAAGGAGCCGGTACCATCGAATTTCTTGTGGATAAACACCGAAATTTCTACTTTATGGAGATGAATACACGCATTCAAGTGGAACATCCCGTAACGGAAGAAGTCATTAATTTCGATTTAATAAAAGAGCAAATAAAAGTTGCAGCAGGTGTTCCGTTATCTGGCAGGAATTATGAGCCGAATATGCATGCAATAGAATGTAGAATAAACGCAGAGGACCCCTTCAACGGATTCCGTCCATCCCCTGGAAAAATCACAACATTTCATTCACCTGGCGGTCACGGAGTTAGAGTTGACACACATGTTTATGCAGGTTACCAGATCCCGCCTAATTATGACTCTATGATCGCTAAGCTTATTTGTGTTGCACAAACTAGAGAAGAAGCTATTTCGACAATGGAAAGAGCTCTTAGCGAATTTGTTATTGAAGGTATTAAAACTACCATTCCTTTGCATTTACGATTAATGAGAGATCCTAACTTTAGAGCGGGAAATTTCACAACAAAGTTTATGGAAAACTTCGACCTTTCAGAGTAATAGTTATAGCCCCGGCAACGCTACTCTTGTCGCTAGCTTTCAAAATAAAATACGCTTTTATAAGCGAAAGTCTTTTAAGATATGAGCTTTTCATGCGATAATCTTTAATTTAAATACCATTCTTATATTAAGAATGGTATTTTTGTTTTCTTATGAAATACGATTGGTGAGTTGGATCAACCTATTTCATTAACACTTTGATTGGTTTTTATTTACTACTAAATATTATGAGTGAAATCTCCGGAAAAAAAATTATTGAAACCATTAAACAAAAAGGCAAAACCATCGAAGCCGAAATGTCATTCTTTGACCATTTGGAGGTTCTAAGATGGCATCTGATTCGTTCAGCCATAGCAATAGCGATATTTATGGGGTTGGCTTTCGCCTTCTATGATTTCATTTTCGATACCGTTATTATGGGTCCGAAAAAACCTGATTTTTGGACATATAGAATGATGTGTATCATTGGAGAAAAATTTAATTTAGGCCCTGATTTCTGTGTAACCGAAATCCCGATCAATATTATAAACACTGATATGGCGGGACAATTCACCTTGCAATTGAACTCTTCGCTTTTAATTGGCTTGGTTTTGGGCTTTCCTTATCTTCTCTACGAAATATGGCTCTTTGTAAAACCGGCCTTAACCGATATTGAAAGAAAGTCGGCCAATGGTTTTGTATTTTACGCGACACTTTTATTCATTTTAGGAATCCTTTTTGGCTATTTCATGATTGCTCCTTTGTCTGTCAATTTTCTGGCGCATTATTCGGTAAGTCCGGAGATTGATAACCAAATAACGGTCGACTCATACTTATCTTCGGTTGCCACATTGACCCTGGGTACAGGTATCGTTTTTGAGCTACCGATCATTATATACATTCTGTCGAAAATCGGCATTATGACACCCCAATTTATGAGAGCAACTAGACGCTATGCTATCGTCGTCATTTTAGTGATAGCCGCTATTGTGACACCTACGCCAGACATACTAACCATGTTAACGGTAAGCTTCCCTCTGTTTTTGCTATATGAGCTTAGTATAGTAATTGCGGGACGGGTTGAAAGAGCTAAATTAAAAGCAGAAAAAGCATTTTACAATAACGAACAATAAATCAGTATAAAGATGCAAATCAAAACAGTAGCTATCGGCGGCGATCATGCAGGCTTCGAATATAAAGCAGCCATTATTCAATATTTAGAAGAATTAGGATATACCGTGCGCAACTTTGGAACGGATAGTGTTGAATCCGTAGATTATCCTGATTTCGCCCATCCTACTGCGAGCGCAGTAGAAAGTGGTTCTTGCGATATAGGCATATTGGTTTGCGGCAGTGCTAACGGTGTCGCCATTACAGCTAATAAACACCAAGGAATACGGGCTGCCATTTGTTGGAAGCCAGAGATAGCAGCGCTTGCTCGCCAACACAAC
The DNA here is from genome assembly GCF_044784325.1 of Olivibacter sp. EAT-5. NCBI lineage: Bacteria > Pseudomonadati > Bacteroidota > Sphingobacteriia > Sphingobacteriales > Sphingobacteriaceae > Olivibacter > Olivibacter sp. EAT-5. Next base: position 12,447 of record NZ_CP173028.1, read on the forward strand.
AATGCAAATATTATCTGTTTGCCGGCACGTTTCACATCCATAGAAGAATGTAAAGAAATGGTACAGATCTTTCTCGCTACCGAATTTGAAGGGGGTAGACACGGTACTCGTGTTAATAAGATAGCCTGTTTATAGTTTTTGGCCTATGTCGATTAAAGGGATAGTCACTACAATACTTTTTTTCGTTCTTATCGGATGTTACGCACAACACAGCGTACCTTCCACCTATGCCGAGCTCATCGACCCTACATCTGCGAGAAAACACTTAACAATTATCGCATCAGATGAGTTTGAGGGAAGGGAAACGGGAAAAGTAGGAGCAGACAAAGCTGCGAATTACATTGCGCAGCAATTTGAACTATTAGGTTTAACGGCACCCGTTAACAGTAGCTATTACCAACCCGTGGAACTAGCTACGAAAGCTTTTTCGGTTGATACCTTTGAAGTAGGTGAACATACCTTTCGGCATGAGAAGGATTTTCTGATTATTGGCAAAAGATCGGAACAGGAAATAAAAACTGACCGGATGGTTTTTATTGGTTATGGTATTAGCGACAAGCATTACGACGATTTAGCTAAAATCGATATTGCTGATAAGGTAGTTCTGTTACTTAATGAGGATGAACCGAGGGATAAGATGGGGAAATCACTTATAACGGGGCAAACGAAAGGCTCTATTTGGTCGACCAGCAATAGCAAGCGAATGCAGCATATAATCAGTAAGAAGCCAAAATTGATTTTAGCTATATCAAAAAATGCAGACACCTTAATACAGCAAATCAGTAAGAAAAAATATGCAGAAAAGATTCAATTAAAAGAAGATTTGACACAGGAAAATCTAAGCACGGATCATTCCCCTACAGTTGTTTATATTTCTCCACAAACGGCTAATTTAATATTATCATCCCACGGATCCAATCTTGAAAAATTGAAGCAGGAGATTACCGAAAGTGGAAAACCTAGAAGTCGGGTGCTTAAAAGTACCTTAAAATTATCCTTCGGGCAAAAAATCATTGATGTCAAAGCGCAAAACGTTTTGGGCTATTTGGAGGGCACCGACTTAAAGGACGAACTTTTAGTGATAACAGCTCACTATGATCACATTGGGGTTAACCCAAATGGTGAAATAAACAATGGAGCGGACGATGATGGCTCGGGGGTTACGGCTGTACTTGAGATTGCAAAGGCATTCGCACGAGCGAAGGAGAATGGTCATTCTCCAAGAAGAAGTATCTTATTTATGATGGTTACAGGCGAGGAAAAAGGTCTATTAGGATCCGACTATTATACGAGGCACCCTGTATTTCCATTAAATAAAACCATCGCCAATCTTAATATAGATATGATTGGTAGAATTGATCCGTCGCATTTCGCTAAAGCGGATTACGTTTATTTGGTAGGTTCGGATAAATTGAGTTCAGAACTTCATCACATTAGTGAAGCGGCGAATAAAACATATACCAAATTGGATTTAGATTATCGATATAACGATCCTAACGATCCCGAAAAGATATATTATCGTTCGGATCATTACAATTTTGCAAAAAACGACATCCCTGTTATTTTTTACTTTAATGGCGTCCATGAGGATTATCATGATATTGGAGATACAGTGGATAAAATTGATTTCCCACTGCTCTGCAAACGAGCAAAGCTTGTCTTTTATACAGCATGGGATTTAGTCACGAGAGATACAAAACCCATTGTCGATTCACATAAAAAATAACGATCGGGTATTTACGTTATTAAAGTAAAAACACGCTGCCCTATGTCTACAAAAACTGCATCAAATTTCATATTAGCGAGCGAGAGCAAAGCCTTTGATCTACAACATCGAAGGGTTATTAGCTTTAATATTGACCGATATGATACGGCAGTCAGTAATGGGCTTAAGCGATGGAATAATCTAGAAAATGCAAAACGCAAAGCGCACAGCCTGAAGTGGCGGGTAATGGAAAATTTGGATAAGCTTTTACCTGAGTTTGAAGCGAATTTCCAAAAAAATGGCGGAAAAGTCATTTGGGCTAATGATATACAAGAAGCGCAGCAGGAAATACTAACGATACTGAAAAGAATACAGGCGAAGAAGGTAGTGAAGTCAAAATCAATGGTAACCGAGGAGATTGAACTGAATGCCTTCTTGGAAAGCAATCAAATCGAATCAGTTGAAACTGATTTAGGAGAATATATTGTTCAGCTGCTTGGTCAAAAGCCCTATCATATTGTCACTCCAGCTATGCATCTCAGCTTGCCCGATATAGCGAAGCTATTCCACGAAAAATTCGGCACACCCGAAAATGCAAGTGCAGAACAACTTACCTTGAAAGCACGGGAGTTATTAAGAGATGAATATCTGTCTGCCGATGTTGGAATTACAGGCGCAAATTTTCTCCTTGTAGATACAGGTAGCATCGCCATTACCGAGAATGAAGGGAATGCACGATTAAGCACGAGCTTTCCAAAAATACACATAGCCGTTGTTGGTATAGAAAAACTGATTCCGTCTATCAGCGATTTGGATTTATACTGGCCTCTTTTGGGCAATCACGGTACTGGCCAAAACCTCACCGTTTATAACACCATTTTAAGTGGCCCGAAGCGAGAAAACGAGTCTGACGGACCTGATGAGATGTATGTTATTTTACTCGATAATGGTCGGACAGATTTATTAGCACAGAAAGATCAAAGACAGGGACTTTATTGCATCCGCTGTGGAGCCTGTCTGAATGCATGCCCAATTTATAAAAATGTTGGGGGCCATACTTACGGCACAACCTACAGCGGCCCTATAGGATCAATTATTACGCCCCATATGAAGGGGATGCAAGAGTTCAAGCATTTAAGTTATGCCAGTAGCTTGTGCGGCAAGTGTTCAGAAGTATGTCCCGTTAAAATTGATATTCATAAAATGCTTTTACTAAATCGGCGGGACTCCGTTAAGGAAGGACTAAACCCTCAAGTTGAAAACTGGGGATGGAAGGCTTTCGTGAAGATTGCAACCAAAAGGAAATGGCTAGACTTTTGGGGTGGCAAATGGAAAAATTTCTTTCTAAGCAGGTTTTTTGCAAAAGCTTGGGGAACCAAAAGAACATTACCCTCTATTGCCCCTGAATCCTTTAGCAAGCAATGGAAAGAACAGCAAAAGGACAAGATCTGATACGGATACACCGATTATCATTGAAACCGAAAGGAAAAGGAGCTTTGATAATAGTTGTAATTAATGCCCTTTTCCTGACTTGGATTAGCGTACACTGTTTGTAAAAGCCACAACCCGGATCGATTAAGTTTAAAGTATATTTTACCCTCTGCATTGGAGCGATATTTTGCCGCATGCACTTGCCCATTGCCTGATTTCGTGTAAATAGTGGTACTCGTTCCTTCCAATGGTTTGCCATCCAATAAGATTACGGCAGTTATATCATCTCCATATTGTAATTTATAGGGATTTTGTTCAAGTATAATTTCCAGCTGTTTGCATTCCTTTGCTTTATAAAGATTTCCATTTGACTTGTCAGTGATTGTAAGAGCCTTCGCAGTAAAAAAAGTATTTGCAGTATATTCAGTGGTAAACCCCGATGAGTCAATAACCGAAGCCAAATCAGTCAAATTTTCAGTTTTTGCGAAATCTTCTACTACTAGTTGGTCATAAGTAACTGCTCCGCCTTTAAACTCAATTGTCAATAGACTTTGTCCCCCATTTTGTTGAACAGCCGCATATTTTAGAAAGTCTTTATTCAATGGAATAGTGTCGGCCACCTTCTTTCCTCCTTGGGTATAATTTGCATAAATTAGATTTTTAACTGCTTCCGGTGCTATTTCTGAAGATTCTAAGCCTCTTCCTTGATATATGGTGTAAGTTACACTATCTCCTGATGAAGCGACATACTTATCGGCAATCAGGGAATAATCTTGCGCGTTGGCTTGAAAAATCGATAAAACAAGAAAAGAAGAGATGACTAGGAAACTTTTGATCATATTATACATTGGACTATCCTCAACGTTAAGTAAGTCCAAACCTAACATAAAATTTTTACTTCAAAAAGCCTTAGAACTAATTTTAACACTTTTCCAACATTAATGACCTTGATCAATACCTCATGGCAAAACTTCGATTTTGCCATGAGGTTTGACTTTGCTAATAATTTATCTAAAAACAATATCCGTTGGCATCAATAAGCAGCTTGGCCACTCGTTGCCTCGCCTCTTTAACATTAAATGGCTCTAGCTTTGTAAATCTTCGTAAGCCTGCCAACATCATTTTTAACTCATCGCCTTCTGCAAAAGAATTCAGTGCTTCTTTACCAGCCAAGTACACTTTGTCAACTGCATTGTATAAAAAGATCCGTGCCATGTCTATTTGTCCCGCCACTTCTTGCTCATTTTTGAAGTGTACTAATTTTTCCACCCTTAATAAAGTAGATTCAGCAAGATAAACGGTGCCGATAATATCGGCGATATTCATTAAGATCTCCTGTTCCTTTTGTAGCGTCATCATTAACTTCTGAACGGCAGCACCGGCAACTAATAGGCCCGCTTTCTTCAGATTCACAATAACTCTTTTTTCGTAAGCAAGCAAAACATCCTCAGGTTCTGAAAAGTCAGGTATAGCCATTAATTCTCCTGCCACCTCTTGTGCTGGCCCCATGAGATCAAGTTCACCTTTGAGCGCTCGCTTTAGTAACATATCAACAATGAGTAAACGGTTTACTTCGTTAGTTCCTTCAAATATTCTATTAATTCTCGAATCGCGATAAGACCTCTCCATTGGAGCGTCGGCTGAATAACCCATTCCACCATAAATTTGCACGCCTTCATCAACGATATAGTCGAGCATTTCTGAACCCCAAACCTTAAGAATTGCACATTCAATAGCAAATTGTTCGGTCGACTTTAGTTTAGCTTTGGCGGGTTCCATACCGTCGGAAACAAGCGCTTCATAGGCATCATCAATATTCTGCCCTGCACGGTAAGCGGCACTTTCCACTGCGAAATTTCGAATTGCCATCTCCGCAAGTTTATACCGAATTGCACCGAATTTCGCAATTGGCAATTTAAACTGCACCCGTTCATTTGCATAGTTAATTGCTTGCGAGATAACCTTACGTGAAGAGCCGATAGCTGCTGCACCAAGTTTAATTCGCCCAATATTTAGAATATTGACCGCTATTTTAAATCCGTTTTCGCGTTCTGATAGCAGATTTTCTTTTGGGACAGGGCAATCATTAAAAAACACCTGTCTTGTTGAAGAACCTTTAATTCCCAGTTTATGTTCTTCGGGATTCATCGTAATACCCCCAAAGGCACGCTCTACAATAAACGCCGAAAGATTCTTATCATCATCAATCTTAGCAAATACGATAAATATATCGGCAAAACCACCGTTTGTAATCCACATCTTTTGACCGTTGATCAGATAGTGCGTTCCCTCATCATTTAATTTAGCGGTCGTGCGACCGCTATTAGCATCCGACCCTGCATTAGGCTCCGTTAAGCAATAAGCTGCTTTATACGCTCCTATGGCTAGTTTTGGAATGTACTTTTGCTTTTGCTCGGTATTCCCGTAATAAAGGATAGGTAAAGTTCCTATACCGGTATGAGCAGAAAGTGCTACTGCAAAACTATGTCCGGCACCCACTGCATCTGTAACAAGCATAGACGTGTTGAAGTTCTTTCCAAAGCCCCCATATTCTTCCGGTATAGAAACACCTAACAAACCAAGTTCTCCTGCCTTATCAAGCAAGGTTTGCATTAGGCCTTCTTCTTGATTATCGATTCTTTCTAAATTTGGAGTAACCTCCGTCTGAAGAAAATCTTGGCAGGTTTTCTTGATCATCAGCTGTTCCTCATCAAACTCCTCAGGAATAAAAACGTCTTCGTAACGGGTCTCTTTAATAACGAATTCGCCACCTTTTATTGCTCTCTTTTTATCCACGGTTTCCATAATCTGTATTTTTAGTAATTGTTAGGCAATGGTCTTAAGTTCCACAACATAAAGCATAAACACTAAAGCATTTCGAAGATTCCTGCAGCCCCTTGCCCTGTTCCGACACACATCGTCACCATTCCGTATTTTTGCCTCCTTCTTTTTAGTTCGTTAAAAATTTGTACGCTTAATTTAGCTCCTGTACAACCTAATGGGTGTCCCAAAGCAACAGCTCCGCCATTTACATTAACTAAATCAGGATTTAAATTTAACTCGCGAATAACGGCCAGCGATTGGGAAGCAAAGGCCTCATTTAATTCAATAAGACTAAGATCATCCAAATTTAGTCCCGCTTGTTTCAGCGCTTTTGGTATAGCAAATATGGGACCTATTCCCATAATACGTGGTGGAACACCGGCTACGGCATAACTAACTAATCTGGCAATCGGTTGGCAATTTAATTGCTTTAGCTTTCTCTCTGATACAACCAATACAAACGCTGCACCATCTGACGTCTGGCTCGAGTTACCAGCTGTTACAAGTCCGTCCGCCGCAAAAACAGGCTTCAGTTTAGCCAGCGCTTCAAGGCTTGTATCAGCCCGGGGTCCTTCATCTGTATCCACTATATATTCTCTCGTACCGATCTTATTATCGCGAACAAAGTTTTCCATTACCGTAAAAGGCATAATTTCCTCTTTAAACAAACCCTTTGTAATCGCTGAAATTGCCTTTTGATGCGAATGATAAGAAAACGAATCCATATCTTCCCTGTTCACCTTATATTCTTTAGCGACCGCTTCGGCCGTCAAGCCCATATTCCAATACCAGTCGGGGTGTGTCTTTGCTACATCTGAATTTGGAACCACTTTCCACCCCCCCATAGGCATACCCGACATCACTTCAACACCGCCGGCAACAATTACATCTGCCATTCCTGCTTTTATTTTAGCCACAGCAGTTGCTATTGTCTCCAAACCTGATGCACAATATCTATTGACCGTAACGCCGGGAACCTTATCAGTATCGAGTGCCATCAAAGAAATGAGCCTTGCCATATTTAACCCTTGCTCTGCTTCAGGCGTAGCGTTTCCAACAATGACATCATCTATTTCTTCTTTATTAAGGTTAGGAACAGAATTGACCAGGTGTCTTATGACCGCCGCAGCCAAATCATCAGCACGTGTAAATCGGAAAGCGCCTTTTGGAGCCTTTCCTACAGCCGTTCTGTAACCCGCTATTATATATGCTTCCATATCTTCACTATTTTAAGATAACTTAGTTTCTGAGTGCTTTACCTTTAGTTAACATGTGCTGTATTCGTTCCAGTGTTTTCCTTTCCGCTGTCAGCTCCAAAAAGGCCTTTCTTTCAAGATCCAACAAGTATTGCTCGGAAACTTCCGTAGGTGCCGAGAGGTCTCCCCCACACAATACCCAGCCAAGCTTCTCTGATATTTTCTGATCATGTTCGCTAATATAATTTCCTGATTTCATTGAGTTTGCTCCAACGTACACGATGCCTAATCCCTGCTTTCCCAATACTTTAATATTGTTTCTCGGAATAGGCGCAGTATAGCCGGCTTCAGCCAGACCTAAAGCCTTTGCCTTTGCATCCGCAAGCAATCGGCTACGATTCATCGTAATGGCAAATTTACCTTGTTGGAGATAACCTAGTTCGTATGCCTCTATTCCGGAAGTACTTACTTTTGCTTGGCCGATGGTTAAAAAACGTTCCTTTAGCACATTTTGACTAATTTGATCTGCTTTATACTCATCTGAAGCCCTTAAGGCAAATTCTTTCGAGCCACCACCACCCGGTATCACCCCAACCCCAAATTCAACGAGTCCCATATAAGTTTCCGCATGGAGCTGCACGAAATCAGCATGCATAGCAAATTCACACCCTCCTCCCAAGGTCAGATTAAATGGAGCAACTACGACGGGTATATTCGAGTAACGCAAGCGCATGGCCGTATTCTGAAATAACTTAACGGCCATATTTAACTCATCGTAATCCTGCTCTACGGCCATCATAAAAATCATCCCGATATTGGCTCCGGCAGAGAAGTTGGCTCCGTCGTTCCCGATAACCAAGCCCTTATATTCTTTTTCGGCCATATCAATTGCTTTGTTAATGCCTTGAATCACATCTCCACCGATCGTATTCATCTTCGTATGGATCTCTGCATTAAGTATCCCGTCACCTAGGTCGATGATTGATACGCCACTATTTTTCCATAAGGTCTTCGTTTTTCGGAGATCGTCTAAGTTGATAAAATCAGCTATACCAGGGATTTCTTTATAGTCTTTGCTCTGAATATCATAAAATAATCTTTTCCCGTTTTCGACCTTATAAAAGCTTTTATGCCCGGATTGCAACATTTCCAATACCCACGATGCGACTTCGCCCGTTTGCCCTGGAATCCGCTTTTCTTCTTGCTTTATTTTTTCTAATGTTTCCTCAACACCTAGCGCATCCCATACTTGAAAGGGTCCTAATTCCCAACCAAAGCCCGCGCGCATCGCATCGTCAATTCGATAAAACTCTTCACTTATCTCCGGAATACGTTTAGATACATATTCAAACAGTGGATAATGCATGGCGCGAAATAATTCCGCTGCTTTATCATTTCCCTGTTCATAAACTTTCATTCGTTTCGCCAGGTCATCAATCTTTTTGGTTTCCTCTAATGTTACCGATTTTATCTTTTCCTGCTTTCGATAAGACATGGTGCCCAAGTCAAGCACCAGGATTTCACTATTTCCCTTCTCATCTTTTACTTTCTTATAAAAGCCTTGTTTAGTTTTTTCACCCAGCCACTTTCTTTCAGCCATGTTGTCAATATAGCTTGGCAAAACGAAAATATCCCGCGCTTCATCTTCAGGAACATTTTCGTATAGGCCTTTTGCAACATTCACCATCGTATCCAACCCGACAACATCCGAGGTCCTAAAAGTGGCAGATTTGGGGTGTCCCATAGCAGGACCTGTATATTTATCTACTTCTTCTAGGGTGAGATCTAGCTTCTTAACCAAATGTGTGACGGCCAACATTGAGTATACACCAATCCTATTTCCAATAAATGCGGGAGTGTCTTTGCACAACACAGTTGTTTTGCCTAGAAATTTATCTCCATAATGCATTAAAAACTCGATAATCGCAGGTTCCGTTTCGCGTGATGGGATGATTTCCAACAACCTCAGATAACGAGGTGGGTTAAAGAAATGAGTACCACAAAAGTGTTTTTTGAAATCTTCACTTCGTCCCTCAATCATTAGATGCATAGGAATACCAGAGGTATTACTACTAACAAGCGTCCCTGGTTTTCGATATTGTTCTATCTGCGTGAAAATCTGTCGCTTAATATCCAAACGCTCTACAACCACCTCTATAATCCAATCGACATGCGCTATATCAGCCATATTATCTGTAAAGTTACCTGTTGTGATACGCTGAACATATTGCTTGCTATATATAGGCGATGGGTTTGTCTTTAATGCGGTTTCTAATGATTGACTAACGATACGGTTTCTAACCTGTCGGCTTTCCAAAGTTAGACCTTTGGCCTGTTCGTCAGGGGAAAGCTCCGTCGGAGCGATATCCAATAATAAAACAGAAACACCTATATTGGCGAAATGACAGGCAATACGAGACCCCATTACCCCTGAACCCAATACGGCTACCTTCTTTATACTTTTATTGATCATAACTAAGAGGCTTTTGATAAAACATAGTGACAATAGCTTTTTTCAAGCTTTTTATTCAGCTTACCCTTCTTTCGGAACATATTTAACAGCCAATTCATTTAATCGTTTCAATGTATCTATAAGTTTTTGTCGCTCACTATCTTTAATTAAGCTGTCCAGGTAACTATTAAATTCCCTTACAATATTTTTTGCAATCTCTCGCCTTTTCTGTCCTTCCTCCGTTAAAAAAACACGTACCGAACGCTTATCCTGTGCGTCGGCTCTTCTATAAATTAGCCCTTGTTGTTCCATTCCGCTTAACATACGCGATAAACTTGTTGATTTAACACCTAATAATCCGGCTATTTGCGTAACGGGTGTCCCGTCTTTTCTGATATTGATCAAAACATATCCTGTTGCCTGTGTAATGCCGTGTTTCGATGCTAATTGATTGTATTTACTAGCAATTGACTGCCAGGTAATCTTTAAGTAATAATCAATGGTATTCTCTTGGCTCATTTTTTATTATGCTTGCATAGCAAATCTAATCTATAATTCCATAAGAAACAAGAACTTTATAAAGTTTTCAGTTAATTGAGGATTTTCGAAGCAATTTGGCTTCCACACTGTCTTTATCATTCAATTCTAAGATCATATCGTCTCTTAAGAGCGATTTTGGCATTTCTCTTGTATATAATTTATCTAAATAAAAAGCATACTACATATGCAAAAGAATTTATAAGTTTGCAGTTACACGTGTCATAACCTATAAGAAGTGCAACTAAAGAAGACAGATAGGCGATCAGGGTTGAGCTCAAAAGAGTTCCTTGACCAATATTTTAACAAAGGGGTTCCGGTTATCTTGGAAGATTTCGTCAGTAAAGATAGTCCTGCATTCAGTAAATGGAACTACGACTACTTCAAGGAGATTGCAGGCGATCATGTTATTGAACTATATGGCAAAGAGGACACTTCAAACGATCGGGCGAAAAGTGCTCCGGTGACGAAGATGAAATTCTCCGAATATCTGGATTTGATCGAACGTGAACCAACGGACCTGCGTATATTTTTGTTTAATTTGATAAAACTAAAACCTGAACTAAATAATGATATAATATACAATGATTTAACGGGTGGCAAGGTTCTTAAATGGCTTCCCTTTTTATTTTTCGGCGGAGAAGGCTCGAGCACACGGAATCATTTTGATATCGATATGTCACATGTGTTCATTACACAATACAAAGGTATCAAGCGAATCTGGCTTTTTCCTTTGGACCAGTCGGATTTGATGTACAAACTTCCTTATAATTTTCATAGTATTGCCAACTTAAAAAATCCCGACTACGCTAAATACCCAGCGCTTAAATACTTAAACGGCTATGAAGCGGAAATCCATCCTGGTGAAACCTTGTTGATGCCTTCCGGCTATTGGCACTACATACAGTATGTGACAGAAGGCTATTCCATCAGTGTTCGGGCATTGCCTTCAAAAAGAATGGACAAGTGGCGCGGTTTCAGAAACCTGGTGATCACACGTCATTTCGACAATACGATGCGGAAAATCTTCAAGGACAGGTGGTATCAGTACAAGATCGCTATAGCGACTTCACGGGCAAACAGAGCGATTAAAAAGATTAAATAGAGGATTATAATTTCCTCTATTTAGCTGCTATGGATGTTGTTCCCTTGGTTTCTGATCATGTTCATCGCTATAAATATGATCAATCAGTTCTTTGGTTCGCTCTAATATCACTTTTCGTTTCAGGCTTAATTTCGGTGTCAGCTCACCACCATCAATCGTCCATTCATTTGGTAGCAGAACAAATTTCTTAACCTGTTCCCAATGCCCAAAACTTTCATTAGTTTTATCAAGGACATGTTGATATTTTTCTATAACCTTGGGATCTTTTATCAGATCTTCCTTCGTACTTCCGGAAATTCCATTTTTGCCTGCCCACTTTTTTAATTCCTCAAACGCAGGAACGATGAGCGCGGCAGGAAAACGTTTTCCTTCTCCAATCACCATAATTTGTGCAATCAATGTCGATTCCATAAATTTATTCTCTATTATCTGAGGAGCGACATACTTACCACCTGCCGTTTTAAACATTTCCTTTTTACGATCTGTTATTCGCAAAAAGCCCTCTGTTGTCAACTCACCAATGTCGCCGGTTTTAAAGTACCCATCTTCATCGAAAGCCTCTCGTGTAGCCTCATCATTTTTATAATAGCCCTTCGTCACATTTGGCCCTTTACACAGAATCTCTCCATCACTAGCTATTTTTACCTTCACTGATTTTAACAAAGGACCTACAGTTCCAAACCCCAATCCATTTCTCTCAAAATTATTTACTGCTATAACCGGTGAAGTTTCCGTTAAACCGTAACCTTCCAACACCGGGATACCTGCGGCCCAAAATACTCGTGCCAAACGCTCTTGTAAAGCAGCACCTCCACTGATAATGCCCACAATATTACCTCCAAGAGCCATCTGCCACTTTTTGAAGATAAGCTTTCTAGCTATTGCCAACTTAATCTTGTAGAAAAACGAATTCTTACGGGGTTCTTTAAATTTCAAGCCCAAGTCTAAAGCCCAGAAGAACAGCGCATGTTTAATCCCGGTAAGTGCCTTTCCTTTATCCACAATCTTGTCGTAAACCTTTTCCAATACCCGGGGCACTGTTGTAAAGCCATTCGGCTTCACGTCATTGATGTCGGCAACAATGGTATCCATATTTTCCGCATAATAAACACTTATCCCTTTATAAAAGTATAGGTAAACGACCATCCTCTCAAAGATATGGCATAGAGGCAAAAAGCTAATGGCTGTCTTATAATTCTCCGGAAGCAAATGGGCACAATCGGTGAAATTACTTACCAAATTTTTGTGTGATAAAAACACGCCTTTAGGACTACCGGTAGTTCCCGAGGTATAAATGAGCGTCAATAAATCATCTTCATGAATATCATTTCGGTAAACGTCGAGATCAACGGTGGTGAGCGATGCCCCAATCTCTTCAATTTCCTTCCAATATTTCTCCCCCTCTACTTTATCAAAAGTATATAATGGAATATCCAGATTGTGTAAGGTAAGTGCAGTCTTCAATTTTTTAGCTAAATCCGAGGTGCCTACAAAGGCCATTTTCACTTCTGCGTTTTCGGTAATATAATTTAGGTCGTGATCCGATAAGGTTGGGTACAACGGAACTACCGCAGCACCTATTTGGTTGATCGCAAAGTCGGTAAAGTTCCATTCCGGTCGGTTAGCTGACATAATGGCAAGCTTATCTCCTTTTTTTATGCCTAAATTGAGCAAGCCTTTACTAAGGTTATCAACAATCTGAAGAAAATGATCGGTTTCATAACACATCCATTTTCCTCCCTCCTTCCCCGCTACAACCGTTTTTTGTCCAAAGGAAGACTTATAATTAGATAACAAATCAAAAACGCGCGAAAGTGCCATAAGTTTACGTATTAATTTATGAATCGGTTTATTCAGCGTCCATTAAAGATAGCAAAATTTATCGGCTCTGTATCATTTTAAGCTAAGAAAAAATTGAAGCAGAACAAGTAAAACGGCAAATATATGCTATGTATACATAATAAAAAGACATTTACATTTTGTCTCTTGAACAATAAAATCAATCAAAAATTGTTTTTGTAACAAGTTAGCGTAACTTTGGCGCTTAAAACTGACGACTTACTGTTAACATTTATTTAAGATTAATTCTATGAAAAAATTGCTTTTTATTGCATGGGGTGTGGTTTCTCTTTTGTTCATATCCGTTAAATCACAAGCGCAAGCCACAGACGGTTACGAATATAAAAGTGCAATCGGAGGTCGCTTTGGTGTCGCCAATGGAGTGACTTTTAAAACTTTTCTACAAGGCCAAAATGCATTGGATGTGATTCTGAACTTCCGCTCCAATAGTAAATCATCCACCTTCAAGCTGGTAGGTTTATACGAAATCCATAATGACTTTGAAGGTGCTCCCGGTCTACGGTGGTATTATGGTGCCGGTGCTGGTATCGGAACTTATAAAAATAAAGAGACAGATAATAGCGGCGCTGCTTTCAGTATTGACGGCGTCCTAGGTTTAGATTATAAAATTGATGGCGCGCCGATTAACCTTTCTTTGGATTGGAAACCGGAAATGCGTTTTGCTCCCGACAATACCGGTTTAGACTTTGCCGGTTTCGGCCTTTCCATTCGCTTCGCTTTTTAAACAATCGAAAAAGAGGGAAGCAATCGTCCTTCCCTCTCTTAAACAACTATTTATTGCTCAGCCAACCACTTCTCTCTTAGTTGCTGTTGTTCAGCAGTCACATTTTCAGCTGGCATGAATGCATATTTTCCTGTTTTACTTGCCTGCACTTTTACAGCTAATTCTTGAATAATGCCATCACGGGAAACAAGCATTTTTACAACGTCCCCGATTCTACTGGCTTGAACTACTCGTTCTAACTCTTTTCCGGTTGCGTCTATGCGATAGCCGTTAATTGCAATTAGCTCATCCTTCACGTTAATGCCTCCGTCCCATGCTCCTCCACCACGTATTACATTCTGAACCAACAATTTATTATCTGTTGTTGAAGTCTTAATGCCTAGATCCGGCGTTTCGTAGCCGGCGTTTAAGTCGACAAGCTCCAATCCGACAAACTGCAAATATTTATTATAGTCAGGCGAACCGGCGGTATTAACCAAATGATAAATATCATCTAAAGAAGTTCCTGCTACTTTTTCAGCTAAGTCTTTGAAGGCTGCATCAGAATAGCCTTTGCCCTGTTTTTTATAAAATTCGTTATAAGCCTCTCGCATGACGTCATCCAGACCTTTTTGCCCTATGGTAGAATGCAATATTTTCAGGTCCATCATCATCGCAATCAAAGCTCCTTTATTATAGTAGGAGACGATACTGTTCAATGAATTCTCATCCTGGCGATAATATTTGATCCAAGCATCAAAGCTTGATTCACTTAACGGTTGAACCTGGTTGCCTGGTCGGTTTTCGACGGCTGTTACGTCTGTCGCCAACATCTGTAAATAACTGTCTTCTGTATGAAAACCAGCGCGTCGCACTAATAAATTATCATAATAAGCGGTAAAACCTTCTCCTATCCAAAGGTTAGTAGTATAATTCTCCTGATCATAGTTAAACGGCCCCAAAGCTTCCGGGCGTAATCTTTTAATGTTCCATAAGTGGAAATATTCGTGTGCAACTAAACTGAGAAAAGATTTATATCCGCTTTCACTGTTATAGTTAAACCGACTTGCACCGAGTACAGTAGAATTAAGGTGCTCCAATCCACCACCTCCTGAATGGTAGTTATGAACAATAAATACATATTTTTTATTCGGGTTCTCCCCAAAAATGGCGGTAGCAGATTCCACGATCTTAGCCATATCTTTAGCCAACCTCACCTTGTCGTAATTACCGCCGCTAACCATTGCAACCTCATGCGGAATTCCGGCCGCAGTAAACTCGAACACATCTTGGTTTCCTACTTCTATCGGTGCATCAAATAAAATATCAAAATCAGCTGCGAAATATGTATTGACTTCGCCTTCTTTTTCCATCAATCCTGTTGAAATCTTGTTCCACGATTTGTGAGGTATGATTTTCACCTCTGCAGGCCGATTTATTTGATTATCTACATACATAAAGATACCCGTCGGCGATAAAAAAGCATGCGAAGCATCAATAAAACTAGTGCGCACCGATACTTCAAACGCATAAACACGATAACTCACCATAATCTTTCCGGCGCCTTTGCTTGAAACCCTCCAGGTATTCTTGCTTACTTTTCGACTGGTCAGCGGCCTCCCATTGGCATCTTTGGCATGGAACCCTTCTACATTCTTCGAAAATTCTCTCACTAAATAAGAGCCCGGTGCCCAAACAGGCATTTTTACGTCCACGTAATCTTCTTTAACGCGATCAATTTCCATGGTAATTTCCGCGTAATGGGCCTGAGGCTCTTTAAAAGACACTTCAAAACGAATAGGGTTAAGTGCCAGCGCTTCGGCAGATAAGGTTGTTATCATGATAGTTAAAAAGCTAAAAAGTTTAATAAATATATTGTTCATGCGTGAAAGAATTAAACTGCAAAGGTAGCAATTTACAGCAGCATCACTGCACCTATTTGTCCTCTTCCATTGGGAGGGCGATTTTAACATCAATAATGTTGCAAAACTGTATGGCAAATAATAATTAACTTTATGCCTTGTAACGCTTGGCAGAATCCGTCAGATCAACTTTTGTGAGCTAACATCTAATATAAAAGAGAACTAAAACGCAGTCAATTTTTTCTGAATGAAGAGAAAGTACATTTACTTAATCATTATTGTAGGTATTATCGCTTTCGTTGCCTACAAGTTTTCCAGTGAAAAAGGAGGTAAAATTGCCCCACCTAGTGAAAGTCCAAAAGGTGCTCCCATTGAAGTAAATGGGATTGTGGTATCACCGAAAGATTTTGAGAATATTTTAACGGTATCGGGTAGCGTTGAACCAAACGAGCAAGTTCAAATTCGGAGCGAGGTTTCAGGTATTATACGAAATCTTTACTTCCATGAAGGATCTTTTGTAACAAAAGGACAAATTCTGTTTAACATTGACGACACAGAATTACAAGCTCAATTATTGCAACGTCAAACCGAAGAAAAACTTGCGGAAGAGAACGCTCGCCGAGCCTCCCTCTTGTTAGAAAAGGAGGCGATCAGCACGCAAGAAAAGGATGTGGCACTCGCAGATTTACAATCAGCTCAGGCGCAAACACAATTAATAAAAGCGCAGATAGCGAAAACAAAGGTAAGGGCACCTTTCAGTGGAAAAATAGGTCTTCGCTCGGTATCGGCAGGAGAATATTTGACACCCACTACGATTGTCGCAAATTTAATGAGTACCAACCCGGTAAAAATTTTATTTTCGGTTCCTGAAAAATATACAGCACAAATAAAAGAAGGGCTGCCTTTAAACTTTACGATAAGCGGCTCGTCAAAACAGTATGGCGCAAAAATATATGCCATCGAACCTGGAATTGATGCACAGACAAGGACAATACAAATTAGAGCTTTAGCTGCCAACGATTCAGGCGAGTTATTTCCAGGTTCTTTCGCCAGGGTGCAACTACCCATCAATATGGTAAAAGAAGCCGTTTTAATCCCCACGGAAGCCGTTATCCCGGTACAAGGAGGCAAACAAGTTTTTGTATGCAAGGGAGGCAAGGCGAGCGCGGTGGACATTGAAAGCGATAGCAGAACAAGCACAGATATCCTCGTGAACAAGGGTATTTCTATCGGTGATACCGTGCTCACTTCGGGTGTCATGGCCTTAAAAAACGGGATGAATGTGCATGTTAACTTAAAAAATTAAGCCATGAGTCTTTCAACCACCAGTATAAAACGTCCAGTTCTGACGATCGTCATGAACCTAATCTTGATTCTTTTTGGGATTATTGGTTACACCTTTTTAGGTATACGAGAATTCCCCTCTATCGACCCCCCTATCGTTTCGGTCCGTACCAATTATGCCGGGGCAAACCCCGACATCATCGAATCACAAATTACGGAACCCCTGGAAAAGTCGATCAATCAAATAGATGGTATTCGCAATATTTCATCGTCCAGCAATCAAGGTTCAAGTAATATTAACATAGAATTTGTTCTTGGTAAAAATTTAGAAGAAGCAGCAAACGACGTAAGAGACAAAGTCTCACAAGCACTCAGAAGCCTGCCACAAGATATAGACGCACCTCCGGTTGTTTCAAAGGCAGATGCTGATTCGGAACCCATACTTACTTTGACTGTAAGAAGTGACACGCGCGATCCATTAGACCTAAATGACATCGCAGAAAATGTCATTGCACAACGATTACAAACCCTTCCCGGCGTGAGTACCGTTCAAATTTGGGGACAACAACGTTACGCTATGCGTCTATGGATTGAGCCAATGCGTTTAGCCGCTTACGGTTTAACTCCCCTAGATGTCCGAAACGCATTGACGCTACAAAACGTCGAATTGCCATCCGGAAAGATTACGGGAGCCAATACAGAGCTTACTGTTAAAACAGCGGGAAACCTTGTAACCGAAGAAGATTTTAATAGATTGATCATTAAAACCGATAGTA
The DNA here is from genome assembly GCF_044784325.1 of Olivibacter sp. EAT-5. NCBI lineage: Bacteria > Pseudomonadati > Bacteroidota > Sphingobacteriia > Sphingobacteriales > Sphingobacteriaceae > Olivibacter > Olivibacter sp. EAT-5. Next base: position 30,181 of record NZ_CP173028.1, read on the forward strand.
ATCGGATTATACGTTTTAGCGATGTTGGACGTGCCGTATTGGGACCTGAAAATATTGAAACGAAGATGACGGAATCAGGTATTCCAATGGTGGGGCTAGCTGTGATTCCTCAACCCGGAACTAATTATATCGAAATTGCAGAAGCATTCTACAAAAGAATTGAACAAATAAAGAACGAAATTCCTACCGATATTATACTAGACGTCGCATTGGACAACACGCTGTTCATCAAAAAATCCGTTACGGAAGTGGCCGAAACGATTGCTATAGCCCTGGTATTGGTTATATTGATCATATTTTTGTTCTTCCGAAACTGGGGTATCGCCTTCAGGCCGTTAATCGATATCCCTGTATCTTTAATTGCCACCTTCTTTATTATGTACCTTTTTGGTTTTTCCATTAATGTATTAACACTTCTCGCCATTGTATTGGCAACCGGACTTGTTGTGGACGACGGAATCGTTGTAACCGAAAATATTTACAAAAAGGTGGAAGAAGGTATGTCACCGATGCAGGCTGCCATCAAAGGATCAAATGAAATTTTCTTTGCTGTCATCTCCATTTCGATAACCTTAGCAGCGGTTTTCTTACCCGTTATGTTTCTGGAAGGATTTGTAGGACGGCTTTTTCGTGAATTTGGTGTCGTTATTGCGTCGGCGGTACTCATTTCTGCCTTTGTCTCGCTGACATTAACGCCAATGCTGAATGCTTACCTAATGAAGAAGGGCGGCACCAAGCACTCTCGGTTTTATGAACTCACCGAACCCTATTTTGTAAAAATGACTACTGGTTATGGTAAATCATTGACTCATTTCCTACAGCATAAATGGCTTAGCTTTCCTATCCTTTTCATCTGTTTTGGATTGATTGCCTTCTTTTGGACACATATCAAAAAAGAAACGGCTCCATATGAAGACCGGAGTCTGATTCGCGTCAATGTAACAGCTCCAGAAGGAAGTTCCTATGATTACATGGACCGTTTTATGACCGAACTTACACAGCTCGTTAATGACTCCATTCCTGAAAAATCTGTTAATTTGGTCATGACATCACCGGGATTCGGTTCATCTTCAATTAACAGCGGGAGAATGCGCATGACCCTAGTAGCTCCGGAAGACCGGGTACGTTCACAGGCAGAAATTGCAGAGGCATTAACTAAACAAACGAGAAAATATACCGAAGCCCGGACCTTCGTCACGCAAACGCCGACAATCTCGGTAAATAGACGAGGCGGGCTACCTGTACAATATATTATACAAGCACCAACATTCGACAAGCTCCGTGAAAAAATACCGGAATTTATGGACGAAGCGAACAATGATCCGACGTTTTCTGTGGTTGACATTGACCTTAAGTTCAATAAACCGGAACTCAATATAAGCATCGATCGCGACAAAGCCCAAAGTTTAGGCGTATCGGTACTCGACGTTGCTCAAACCCTGCAGCTCTCGCTAAGCGGCCAACGCTTTGCCTATTTTATCATGAATGGCAAACAATATCAAGTAATCGGTCAATTTGACGATGTAGACAGAAGTTCTCCTTTGGATTTAGCCGCTATATTTGTTCGAAGCAATACAGGGCAATTGATTCAATTGGACAACGTTGTAACGATCGAAGAACGTTCTAGCCCACCTCAATTATATCATAATAACCGGTTTATGTCGGCTACCGTATCGGCAGGATTAGCACCCGGCGTAAGTCTCGGCGAAGGTATTGATGCAATGGACAGAATTGCAGCCAAAGTACTTGACGACAGCTTTTCTACAGATTTAGGCGGTGAATCACGCGACTTTAGGGAAAGTGGGTCGAATACCTTATTCGCATTCGGGCTCGCTTTATTATTAGTATATTTAATATTGGCGGCGCAATTTGAGAGTTTTCTCGATCCATTTATCATTATACTTACCGTTCCTATGGCTGTGGCCGGTGCACTGTTATCCTTATGGGTGGTTGGAGAAAGTTGGAATGTATTCAGTCAGATCGGCACTATTATGTTGATCGGTTTAGTCACTAAAAATGGTATTCTGATAGTTGAATTTGCCAATCAACTTAAAGAAGAAGGCAAGACCGTTAAAGAGGCTATCTTAGAAGCGTCCGAGGCTCGGTTACGACCGATATTGATGACAAGCTTTGCAATCGCATTGGGAGCTCTTCCCATTGCATTGGCCCTTGGTGCAGCTGCAACAAGCAGAATAGGCATGGGAGTTGTAATTGTAGGCGGAACGATTTTCTCATTGATCCTAACCTTATTTGTCATCCCTGCCATTTACTCGTTATGGTCAAGAGAGTATAAACCGAATTTGGATTTGAAAGAAGCAGAAGAAGTAGAAAGACAGGAACTAAAAGCCGCTCAGGCAATGCTATAATAGCTAATCGTTTATGAAAAAATTATTGTATATTTTTTTACCGATATATATTTTGCCCTTTATTGCCTTTGCACAAGAGATATTGAATTTGGAAGATGCTGTCGCTATTGCCCTTAAACAAAACTATGACATCAGGCTTGTTAGCAATGATGTTGCTATTGCAAAGAACAATGCAAATTTGGCCAATGCCGGCATGTTGCCAAGTGTTACGGGCGATGCTTCTGCATCCGCTGCTACACAGAACACGACACAAACACTATTAAGCGGTGAAACCCGATCGTTAAAAGGGGCACGGAACACATCCATGGCTTATGGTGCAAATCTGGATTGGACTGTTTTTGATGGGTTTCAAATGTTTGCGCGTTACGATCAATTGAAAGAATTACAGAAGCTAGGTGATGCGAATTTAAAACAGGCAATTTTATCCACCGTTTTTAACGTCGTTAGCGAATATTTTAACCTGGTACAACAAAAACAACAACTTACCGCCTTACGAACAGCACTAGACCTTTCAAAATATCGCCTAGAAATGGCTGAGAATCGATATCAGATTGGAAGAGCCTCTAAATTAGAGGTTTTAGCCTCCAAAGTCGACTTAAATACCGATACCACAAATCTTATGCGTCAAAATGTGCTTTTCAGCAACACAAAAATCAGATTGAACGAAATCTTAGCTCGCGATGTCAATACGCTTTTTGACGTAACGGACAGTATCAGTATAGAAGACAATCTTAAATATGATAACTTATTAAATCTCGCACTCCAACATAATCCGGCTTTGCAAGCAGCTTTAATTAATCGAAGGATAGCACAGCTTGAATTGAAAGAAGTAAAAGGTCAGCGTTATCCCACAATAGACATAAATTCCGCGTATACACGAACACGAACTACGGCTGAATTAGGCTTTGCGACGAAAAATCAGGGCAATGGATTTAGTTACGGCGTGTCAGCATCAATGAATATATTCAATGGGTTTTTACAGAAAAGGAATGAGAGGAATGCAGCATTGGCCATTGAAAATGCGAGCATTAACCTGGAGAAAACGAATCAAGCACTTCTTTCACAGCTTTCATCTGCCTATCAGACTTATCTCGTTAATCTAGAATTAGTTGATCGAGAACAAGGAAATCAAATGGTTGCTAAGCAAAATATGGATATAACGCTCGAAAAATATCGTCTAGGAAGCATTACACCCTTAGAGTTTCGCGAAGCCCAAAGAAACTATGTTGATGCAAGCGTTCGATTCAGCAATGCTCAATATGAAGCAAAAATGGCAGAAATTGGTCTAAAACAGATTGCTGGGTCACTCACGCTCAATTAATGTGCTTTAGACACTTTATAAATGGTTATTCCAGTATTTTAGTATATTTGTATCTAAAACGTTAACACATAAAGCCTACCAAATTTTACTATGATATTGGTTGTAGATAGCGGATCGTATAAATCTGACTGGATGCTTGCACTTCCAAACAGCGAACCTTTAACTTTCAGAACAAGAGGATTAAATCCCTTTTTTACCACGGAGAAGGAAATCGTAAAGATTGTGCAGAATATCACAGATATAGCACCCTATGCAGATCTTATTTCAGAAGTCTATTTTTTTGGATCGGGCTGCACAAATCCCGACCGTCGGGAAATGGTATCAAATGCTCTTTCTCAAATCTTCAAAAAGGCTTTTATTTCAGTAGAAACCGACCTTATCGGCTCCGCTTATGCTACCTGTGGAAATGATAGTGGTTATACCGCAGTACTTGGAACGGGGTCAAATGTTACCTTTTTTGATGGTGAACAGGTACAACCAACAAGGCAAGGACTGGGTTTTATACTAGGTGATGAAGGTTCCGGCGCTTGGTTCGGAAAAAAATTGATAACAGCTTTTCTCTATGGTGCTTTACCCGAAGAGCTCTCCAGGAAATTTGAAAGTACTTACCGGATCAATAAAGAAATGGTTATCAAAAACGTTTATCAAAGGAATTCTCCAAACACCTATCTCGCCTCCTTTGCGCCTTTCATGGAAAGCAATCAAACGCACCCATATATTATGGGTCTATTGCACCGTGGCTTTGAGGAATTTGTAAAAACAAACATTTTATTGTTCCCTGGTTATCAAAATCATTTATTTCATTTTGTGGGATCTATCGCTTATTACTTCAGTGACCAACTAAGGATCGTATGCGAGCAATACGCCGTACAAATCGGCAAAATAATTAAACAGCCTATTGAAGAATTGTTTAACTTCGTTATCGAAAGAGAAACAGTTTAAATCAATAGAAACATGAAAACGCTGCTTTTAATTATGAGCATGTTTATGGCTCTCCCACCTGAAAATATTTATCAGTTTTCATTTACCTCCATCGACGGTAAAACAATTGATCTAAAAGATTTCAAAGGAAAAAAAATCCTTTTGGTTAACACCGCCTCTAAATGCGGCTTCACTCCCCAGTATAAAGAACTGGAGGAATTATCAAAAAGATTCAAAGACAAGGTTGTCGTGATCGGATTTCCTGCCAACAATTTCGGCTCACAGGAGCCTGGTTCTAATGACGACATAAAGTCGTTTTGTGAACAAAATTATGGCGTGACTTTTTTACTCGCAGAAAAAAGCAGTGTGAAAGGCGACGATATTAACCCTATTTTTGATTATTTAACAAAAGCGGAGAATCCGGATTTTACAGGCGACATCAAATGGAACTTTGAGAAGTTCTTAATTGACGAAAACGGCCACTTGATACATCGTTATCGTTCCGCCACCAAGCCGCTATCAACTGAAATCACTTCTCAACTTTGAGTATATATTAAAATTGAAATAAAAAGCCTTGATGATGGGCATCAAGGCTTTTACTTAACCAATTATAAACCTAAATTATGAAAAGACTACTTTAATACTGCATGACAGCAGTCAAAACACTTACCACAAAGTCCATGCCAATAAAAAAATGAGCAACCCTTTTTCGGATTGCCCATTTACATTTTAGGTTTGTAATCGGTATTTATAAAAGTATGACAAACAAGTGATAAATCAAAATTAAACTGCAATCTTTTTTATTGTCATGACACAGATTCAGTAATCGCTGTCAGTTAGAAAGTAGTATCAGTTTTACTCATCAATCGAGTGTCATTTAATATCAAACAATAAAAGGGAATAAAAATAGATATAAAATAAAAAAGCACCTTGAATAGATGCTTAAGTGTGGAGGCTACTGGATTCGAACCAGTGACCCTCTGCTTGTAAGGCAGATGCTCTGAACCAGCTGAGCTAAGCCTCCTTAAATTTTATCTACTTAAACAAAGTAGATCATATAACCTATAAAAACCTTATGGTGGAGGCTACTGGATTCGAACCAGTGACCCTCTGCTTGTAAGGCAGATGCTCTGAACCAGCTGAGCTAAGCCTCCTTTTCCTACCTATCCAGGTATTCTTCCCGTTTGGGACTGCAAATATAGAGTTGTTCCACAACAATGCAAAATATTTTTGAACTATTTCTTCGCTTATTATGTAATCAGTTAATTTTTAATATTTTACTCTTTTGGTAAAAGTGGTTTTCTTAAACTTATCGACGCTATTCCTTCCTTCTGGGCTTTTTTATCGTCATTTAAAGCCTTTTTTATACACTTTCGTTTGCTCCCACGGTCTGCCGTCTTATCCAAATACCGGAAAACCATGGCATTCTATAAGGTTTGTGTTATATTTGCCGGAGTTAAATACGTCAAACACAACTTATATTACTTATGCAAAGACTAAAATTTTCTTTCTTCATTTTCGTTCTTTCCTTTTCTTTAGCTAATGCACAAGCGCAAACTGCACCTACTTCACCTGTTAAAACGTCAAAAATTTCCCAGGCAAAATCACAACAGGGATTGAACGGAGGATCTATTGCAAGTCAGTTTGACTATATTAACAACACTTCAAATAATTATCAGGACTATAAAGTAGTTCGAAAAACCTCCTTAGAAAAATTAGAGACAAACATAACAGATTCAATCAAAGCTATGCAGACCAAACTGGCCAATGTAAAAGCCACTTTGGACAACCATGATCGTGAGGTTTCTTCTCTTCAAGATAGCTTGAACAAGGTAGCACAGGAACTCAAAACTACCAGGGAACAAAAAGAGAGCTTTAGTTTTTTAGGGATCCTCTTACCGAAGAGTACCTATAACTTACTTATATGGTGTATAATTGGTGTACTTGCTCTGGCACTTACGTTTTATATATATCGTTTCAACCAAAGTCATTTAGTAACTGCCGATGCAAAAAAAACATTGGAAGAACTACGCCTCGAATTCGAGCAACATCGCAAGAAAGCTATGGAAAGGGAACAAAAGCTAAACAGGCAGCTCCAAGATGAATTAAACAAGAGGCTGTAAACCATAATATAGAGTGCTCCATGTTTTTGACAAGATATAGGAGACACTCTTTTTTTTGTAGCTTATTTTCAAAGTAGCTTAGCCTGTTCACCTGTCTCCGCTAGTCCTTTCGGAACGTGTAAGTCAAGATCAAAAACGCTGTTCAACTTTTCAATAAAATAAGAGGAGAGTAAAGGCGACTCCCTTTCTATATTCTGATGCACAAAAAAGTACAAAGATTGCAAGCCTTCCGATCGCCATTCCTGTATTCTGTCTATCCATCGATCCAAACGTTCGTAGTCGCTTGAGTGATTTGCCCCAACATAGCGAATAAAGGCCTCAGGAGAGGTTAGTCGCATGTGCAACATATCCCTACGACCCGCGGTATCAACTATTATATTTGCCATACGATGCTCTTTTAGTAGATTACTATACTCGTCAAATATCTCTTTATTCTGAAACCACTCTTCATTTCTAACCTCTACCGCCAATGGTATGCCTTTTGGAAAAGCTGACAAATAAGCAGAAAGGCGGTCCAAATTAGTTGGTTTAAAATTGTCATGAAGCTGCAAAAATGCCATGCCAAGTTTTTCTTCAAAAAAGCTAATCGCATCGCAAAAAGCAATCGTAGGTTCCTCAGCATTTAATAAACGTCTGTAGTGACTGATCTGATTTGGCAATTTTGGGAAAAATTTAAAATCAGCAGGCACTTTACTCTTCCAAGTCAATACTTGTTGTTTATCCGGCGCATTGTAGAAGGTAGCATTGAGTTCAATTGCATTAAACTGGTTTGCGTAGTACGATAACTCGTCTTTTGTTCCACGTGGATAAAATCCTTTTAGATCTTGTTTATTCCACTTAGCACATCCTATGCTCACCTTAAAAGCCGCCTTGTTTCTAGTAGCATTCAGTAGGTTAATTGTATCCGAATGGGTGTCAGGCAAAGTAAAATCCACTTGCCCGGGGTCTTCAACTTGTCCAAATTTCATTGTTAATTTTTTTTATTATCGACATCGATCAAGAGACACACGCATAAATATACAAACATGTAAAAATCTTACTTGACTTCCGTAAAGTTAAGTTTATTTTTATTCATTGCTTTCAAAATGATTTCTATTTCCAAATCGACTATTTTTGCCAATGCTGTTATATTGACTTTTTCAGGAGTATCCGTAGGCATATGGTAATCTTCATGTCCACCCGTGTGAAAAAAAAGAACCGGGATACCTTTAGCGTAAAAGGAGCCATGATCAGAACCACCACTTCCGCTTCTGTCTGTAAAATATTTAATATCGCTTGTAATACCTTCAAAAACGGCTGGCCAACTATCGCTTGTACCGAAACCGCCTATTCCAAGTCCACGCCCCGGATCATACCTGCCAATCATATCCATGTTCACCATAAAATTCACTTTATTCATTGATGTAACAGGATGTTCTACATAATACTTAGAGCCCAGCAGCCCCAATTCCTCTCCCGAAAAAGCTACGAAAAGAATATTATAATTCTCTTGCCGTCCATTTTGTGAAAAACACCTTGCTAGTTCCAATAGTCCCGCGACGCCCGAGGCATTGTCATCGGCACCATGATGGATCTTCCCTTCAGGCAAAGCGTCCTTAGAACTGCCCTGTGTACCTAGCCCCAAATGATCATAATGGGCTCCAATGATGATTGTATTTGTCGCCCTATTATCCAAATATCCTATCAGGTTATCGGCTTTCCGCAAACTATCGGGAACAACCACCTTTTTCACTTTTGCTATAAACGGCTGTCGATAACCCTTATCTCCTAATGGCTTCAGGCCATATTTCTTAAAATAGCGCTCAATATACTTCGCCGCCTTTTTTATACCTTTACTGCCCGTTCCTCTACCTTCCAACTTATTTGCTGCCAAAAAATAGATATGCTTTTTTATCAAAAGTGAGTCTGCTTTAATTTCGCCGCTTTGAGCATGACAAAAGGAAACAGTTAAAAAAAACATAGAAGGCAGCACGTAACTTTTAATGAATGTAAACATATTATTCGTATATGATATGATTGCTTTAAGCCAAAACTTCTTCCAGTATTTCGAGTGATTTTATTTCGCCTAAACCATCGATATGGAGTTGATAAAAATCGATCAATTTCTGCAAAAGAATTCTTCGGTCCCGGTTACCTATTTTCACATTGTTAAGCGATGCAAAACTGGTATTTAAAAGTGTATTCCACTGACCGGTATGTGGTTCCTGCAAAACTAAGATATGACCTGGGGTGAATCGAGTAAAAACACCTTCCTTAAGATCAAAATAAATTTGTTCTCCTGTTCGGGATGCTGGATAGAAGCCTAAATATTTGGTGAGTTTTAGAAGAAAAGCTAAATGAAAATTGATCGGTGTTTCCTCGGACGAATCTAACCAGCATATTGCACTAAAGAGGTATTCAAAAAGCTTTTCATCCGGCCCCTGCTGCCGAATGCTTTTATATATTATTTCCGTAATAAACAAGGCCATGGAGCTTTTTATAATATCGTAGGGAATCCGTTGAAAAACCGGTAATTGCCGAGCCTCCGCCATCCGGTTTAATCCCGTTGTAGTTTTTTGATATACGACAAGATCTAATAAATGTAGTGGTTGCAATATATTAAGGTGAATCTTCGCCCGTGCCCTCTTTACGCCGTTGATAAGATAAGACTGTATACCAAACTTTTCCGTAAATATTTGCGCCACAACACTCGTCTCGGCATAAGGAGTAATCTTCAGGACAATTCCTCTGGTTTTATGTAACACTATTGAAATGCTTTATTACTTGCACAAGTTTAGGCAAAAAAATAATGATTCCACAAATAATAGAAAATACAGCCAACAGCAGAACGGCGGAGGCGGCGGCATCCTTCGCCTTTTTTGCTAAGGGATGCCAGGTAGGTGAAACCAGATTGGTTAAAGCTTCCAGCGCAGTATTAAATAGCTCAGCAGCCAATACAAGAAAAATGGATACCCCAATCCAAAGCCACTCATTGAGATCGATTTTCAATAAAAGCCCCATTATAAGGGCAAGTATTGCAAAAGCAGATTGGATCCTGAAGTTCCTTTCGGTTTTAAATGTATCACGTAAACCATACCAAGCAAATCTCAACGCAGATAGAAAGCCCATAATTAATCACTTTCGGAGGATTGCTGTTGCTCTTCTCTTGATTCAAGGATGCTTTGACGCTCTATTTTTCTAATTAAACTATAGACAATAGTAACAAAGCCGACACCAAATACCAGTACACCCAATGTTAATGTGATTCCATAGAAATCATTTTCCAACCTTTTCAGATACATGCCCAACATGCCCATCAGAATTCCCAACATTGTAATTAGGATACCGCGTTTCAGATATTTATTCATAACTACTAAGAGCTAAACTGTCAGTTAAAGATAATAAATTTTCGCTTTGTGACGATCTAAAGGTTTAAATCGAAAGAAAATACAGGAATAAGCAGGGAAGCGATTACACCGTTTTCACTTTTCGCCTTAATGTCTTAACTTTGCATCCTTAATTTTTGGATTAATACACTGATGTACAAGGAATATAAACAGCTCGATTTACCAAATATAGGCAACAATATCTTAGCTAATTGGCAGGCAAAGAATGTGTTTGAGAAAAGTGTCACCAGCAGGCCTTCTACAAAGCCCTATACTTTTTATGAAGGTCCTCCCTCTGCCAATGGTATGCCTGGCATACACCACGTCATGGCTAGGACAATAAAGGATATTTTCTGCCGATATAAAACCTTAAAAGGCTTCCAGGTAAAGCGGAAAGGCGGATGGGATACCCATGGTCTTCCCATCGAACTTGCTGTAGAAAAAACTTTAGGTATTACTAAAGAAGATATTGGTAAAAAGATATCAGTAGAGGAATACAATAACGCCTGTAAGCGCGAAGTAATGCGCTATACGGATGTTTGGAATGATCTGACTGAAAAAATGGGTTATTGGGTTGATCTCAAAAACCCCTACATTACTTATCAAAACGAATACATCGAAACCATTTGGTGGATATTAAAGGAATTATACAATAAAGACCTATTATACAAAGGTTATACTATTCAGCCATACTCTCCTGCTGCGGGAACCGGCCTGAGCTCACATGAGCTAAATCAACCCGGCACCTATAAACCTGTTAAAGACACGACAATTGTAGCAGAATTTAGAATCGTCAAAGATCAGATTCACCCATTAATGCCTCAGTTGTTCGAAGAGGAAGGAGAAGATACGGCAATCATCGCCTGGACTACCACACCTTGGACTTTACCGGCAAATTGCGCACTCGTCGTGGGAAAAAATATTACCTACGTAAAGATACGGACGTTTAATCCCTATACATTTGAGCCGATCAGCATTGTTTTGGCAAAAGATTTAGTTGGCAAGTATTTCAAATCGGAGGCGAAAGATCTTCCCTTCCAAGATTACAAAGAAGGTGACAAACTGATTCCTTGGGAACTTGCAACTGAATTTAAAGGAGAAGACTTGCTCAATTTACGTTATGAACAACTACTTCCTTATGTCATTAATGATGATTTACAGCAACATGCATTCCGTGTCATCCCTGGGGATTTTGTGACGACCGAAGATGGCACCGGTATCGTACATGCTGCTGCTACATTTGGTGCAGACGACTTTAGAGCCTGTCGTGAAAACGGAGTTCCCGGAGTTTTAGTAAAAGATGAAAATGGCAAAGATGTTCCAATTGTAGACAAACAGGGACGATTCGTCAAAGAAATTACAGATTTCGCCGGACGTTTTGTTAAGGAAGAATACTACAGCGACGAAGAAAGGCAAGAGCCGGACTTTAAACCAACGGATGTGTTAATTGCGATCAAGTTAAAGGAGGAGAATAAAGCCTTTGATGTCAAACGATATGAACACAGTTATCCACATTGTTGGCGTACCGACAAGCCTATCTTGTATTATCCCTTAGACAGCTGGTTTATAAAAACCACTGCCGTTAAGGAAAAACTCGTGGCACTTAATAAAACGATCAATTGGAAGCCTGAAGCTACCGGCACAGGACGTTTTGGAAATTGGCTGGAAAATCTAGTTGATTGGAATCTATCTCGATCTAGGTATTGGGGCACTCCCCTGCCTATCTGGCGTTCAGAAGATGAAAATGAAGAAATTTGTATAGGATCGATACAGGAATTACGTGAATATATCGAGTTTAGTTTAACTACCAATGTGTTAAATGAAGAAGAAAGCGCCAAACTACGCGAATATCTGGTAAAACTCGACACTGATAAATTTGATCTTCACCGACCTTATGTAGACGACATTGTGCTTGTGTCTGATAGCCTTCAGAAATTGTTTAGAGAGCCTGACCTTATCGATGTGTGGTTCGATTCCGGATCAATGCCGTATGCACAGTGGGGGTTAGACCATGAAAAATTAGCAAAAGGAGAGAAATTTCCATTCAAAGAAGGTTTTGAAGAGGCGTATCCAGCCGACTTTATAGCTGAGGGCGTAGACCAAACGCGGGGGTGGTTTTTTACATTGCATGCAATAGCAACCATGCTTTGTGATTCCGTAGCATTTAAAAATGTGGTTTCTAACGGTCTGGTGCTCGATAAGAATGGAAACAAAATGTCCAAACGCTTAGGTAATGCGGTAGATCCTTTTGCCACCATTTCAAAATACAGTGCCGATGCTACCCGTTGGTACATGATCAGCAATGCTGCACCTTGGGATAACTTAAAATTCAATGAAGAAGGTTTAGATGAAGTGCGGCGTAAGTTCTTCGGAACACTATACAACACTTATGCTTTCTTTGCGCTATATGCCAACATTGACGGCTTCTCTTACATGGAAGCAGAGATCGCCTATAATGACCGTCCTGAAATTGATCGTTGGATCATATCACTCTTGAATAGTTTGACAAAAGAGGTAGATACATTCTATCAAGATTTCGAGCCAACAAAAGCAGCTCGTGCCATCCAAAATTTCGTGGATGAGCATTTAAGTAATTGGTATGTACGACTATGTCGCCGCCGTTTTTGGAAAGGCGAATATAGTGAAGATAAAATCTCTGCTTATCAAACCCTATATACCTGCTTAGACACAGTTGCGAAACTCATGTCTCCAATCGCTCCTTTTTTCAGTGATCAACTATTTCTGGACCTCAATAACGCAACGCAGAAAGATCGGGCGGAATCAGTTCACCTTTCTTTCTACCCGACTTATAATGAAGCGCTTGTAGACAAAAATCTGGAAGAACGGATGACCTTGGCCCAAGATATATCGTCGTTAACTTTATCTCTACGTAAAAAAGTAGGTATAAATGTTCGTCAACCACTAAACAAAATTCTACTTCCGGTGTTAGATGATACATTCAGGGAGAAAGTAGAGAAAGTGAAAGATTTGATTTTATCGGAGACAAACATCAAAGAAATAGAGTTTATAAAGGATACTTCCGGGATTATACGAAAAAAAATCAGACCTAACTTCAAGGCCTTGGGACCTAAGGTTGGAAAAGATATGAAACTGGTTGCAGCAGCTATTCAAGCGTTTGGAGAGTCGGAAATTAGTCAATTGGAAACATCTGGATCCTTTACCTTAACGGAGGCTCCTTATACAGTTACCTTAGCGGATGTAGAAATAATCGCAGAAGATGTAGCTGGCTGGCAAGTTGCCAACTTAGACAAGCTCACGGTAGCTTTAGATGTTCATATTACACCGACACTAAAAAATGAAGGCCTGGCACGTGAACTTGTGAATCGCATACAAACACTTCGAAAGGAACTTAACTTTGAAGTAACTGATAAGATCAATGTGACGATAAGCAATAGTTCCTTAATTGCCGATGCTATTAAAGATAATTTATCTTATATTAGCACAGAGATCCTAGCCAACTCGTTTAAAGTTGAAAACAACTTAACCGGTGGAGAACGTGTTGAAATAGAAGAGACTGAGCTAAATGTATTAATTGAAAAAGTGTAGTTTTAGAATCTATAACCCGTATTATAGCAAGGTCTTTAGCAAAACCTTGGCAGATTTAGATTCTTGTTAAAAAATTTGAAAAATGGAAAACACAGAAAAGACACGTTACAGCGATGCCGAACTACAAGAGTTTAAAGAAATTATCTTGGAAAAACTTCGAGTAGCGAAAGAAGAATTAGCCTCTTTGACTAAATCTTTAAGTAACCCAAACAGCAATGGTACAGATGATACGGCGGGTACTTTCAAAACGTTGGAAGATGGTTCGGCTACGCTTGAAAAAGAGCAGATCAATCAATTAGCTGCTCGTCAGAAAAAGTTCATTGACAATTTAGAGGCTGCATTGGTAAGAATAGAAAATAAAACATATGGCGTGTGCAGAGAAACGGGTAAACTAATTCAAAAAGAGCGTTTACGCGCTGTTCCCCACACTACTCTAAGCATGGAAGCCAAATTAAAACAATATTAAAAACAAATCGGCCATTTCTCATTAACGGAGGATCTCATTCTTCTTTAGGGAAATGGCTGATTGATTTTGTGCGAACGAAATAATGAAAGGATATACTAGACCGCTCTTCCTCGTATTAGTTGTTTTATTTTTAGATCAAGTTATCAAATTTTGGGTCAAGCTCAACATGACCTTGGGACAGGAATTTAAAATTGTCGGAAACCGGGCACTCATTCATTTTACTGAAAACAACGGTATGGCTTTCGGTATGGAATTTGGTGGCGAGAGCGGAAAATTAGCATTATCTGTGTTCCGTATATTGGCTGTATTGGGCATTGGATATGGATTGGTTTACATGATTAAACGTAAATATCACCGCGGACTCATTCTTTGTGTATCGTTAATTTTTGCCGGTGCTGTAGGAAATATCATTGACTCTACTTTCTATGGTATGATTTTTAGTGAAAGCACGTGGTATGAAAAAGCGGTTCTGTTTCCTGCTGGAGGTGGATATAGTAGTATTTTCCACGGAAAAGTAGTAGATATGTTTTATTTCCCTCTGTTGCAAGGGACTTTCCCATCATGGTTTCCGTTATGGTCAAATGAAGAATTTATCTTCTTCAGACCGGTTTTTAATTTAGCAGACTCTGCCATTTCAGTAGGCGTAATTATCATACTAATCTTCCAGAAACGTTATTTTAAGGAGGAAGTTCAAGAATCTGCAAGCTATCACAGCGAAGTTATAGAAGAATAAAATTCTAAAAAAATAACCTATTGTAGCATTTTCTTTTACAGTATCGTTTCATACACAAATATAAAACTTATAGCATAAGCAACCTGTTTGGGCCATAGTAATACGTGCAAAGCTCATGCAGGATTCATCACTTTTAAGAAAAAATTATGCAGATGAAAAAAATATTAGCAGCAGTATTGTTAGGAACAATCGCATTATCCGCTTCAGCACAAAATGTTGATACAAGAAGGAAGATAGAAGTTTATGGATCTGCTGAGGAGGAAGTAACCCCGGATATTATTTATGTGTCCATATCCTTAAAAGAGTATTTTAAGGATAATAACAACAAAAATAAGGTAGCAATTGATGAATTGGAAAAGCAGTTGTCAACTGCTGTAAAAAAAGCCGGAATAAAGGAAGAGGATTTCACTATAGAAAACATCTCAAGCTATAATTATATAGATCCCAAGAAGAAGAAAGATCCCGGTTTTTTAGCAAGCAAGCAATACAAAGTGAAAGTAGCTAATTTAAATGCAATCAATTCCATTCTTTCAAGCGTAGATGAAAAAGGAATTCAATCTACCGCTATTGCTGGGTATGACCATAGCAGGATGACCGAAATACGGAATGAGCTACGCATAAAAGCGGTAAAAAATGCGCGGGAGAAAGCAACCGTGTTAGCTCAAGCGTTAGGCGACAGCTTAGGAAAGGCCTTGGAAGTAAACGATAATAATACAGACGCAGGCAGTCCGCAGCCAGCTATGTACAGTGCAATGGCCATGCGCGGAAAAGCGGCAGATTATGCACAGGAGGAATCACTAGATATCGATTTTAAGAAAATTAAGATTAACTATCAATTTCGTGTTGTATTTGAACTAAAGTAATAAACACCGAATTATATTGATGAGCCAAGAGATTTTAAATCATCTCTTGGCTTTTCTTTTTATAAGTCATTTAAAATTCAGGAATGATGTAGTTAAAAACATTTTTAAGGAAAATGAAGTATTATAATAGTACTAAAACTAAACTAAAATGGACAAAAAAATAGCTTCACTTAGTCAATTGAGAAAGGAGGGAAAGCCTATAGAAAAACTTCCATTTTCTATTCGAATCCTATTGGAGAATGTTATACGCAATCATGATGGATTTTCTATTACCGATGAGCATTTAGAAACACTTATTCAGTGGAACCCCGCCGGTACTGACAAAGAGATCCCATTCAAACCTGCACGTGTGTTAATGCAGGATTTTACCGGCGTACCTGCAGTCGTAGATATTGCTTCAATTAGGGCTGAAGTAATACGAAAGGGGAAAGACGGAGATAAAATTAACCCGGCAATCCCGGTCGACCTGGTAATTGATCATTCTGTTCAAGTGGATTATTTCGGTACCGACTATGCTTATGAAAAAAATGTTGACTTAGAATATGAACGAAATGCAGAGCGTTATCAATTACTGAAATGGGCGCAAAAAGGATTAAATAACTTTACAGTAGTTCCTCCAGGAATGGGAATCTGTCATCAGGTAAATCTTGAATACTTGGCCAAGGGCGTTATTGACCGAGACGGCTGGTATTTCCCGGATACCTTGGTAGGCACAGACTCACATACTCCGATGGTCAACGGCATCGGTGTGTTGGGATGGGGTGTCGGTGGTATAGAAGCAGAAGCTGCGATGCTGGGGCAACCGATATATTTCACCTGCCCTCAAGTCATCGGATTAAAACTTACGGGAAAAATACCGGAGGGATGTACAGCTACCGATATGGTATTAGCTATTACCAAGCTGCTCCGAGATTATGGAGTTGTGGGAAAATTCGTAGAAGTGTTTGGAGAAGGCCTCGATAACTTAACGGTTACCGATCGGGCAACCATTTCCAATATGTCGCCCGAGTTCGGTTGTACCGTCACTTATTTCCCCATTGATCACCAGACACTTGATTATATGCAGCGGACAAATCGATCAGAGGACCACATTCGTTTGGTAGCGGATTATTGCAAGGAAAATCTATTATGGCGTACGGGGGAAGAAAAAATTCATTATACCGATATCCTTCATTTGGACCTGAATACTTTAGAACCTACAGTTGCCGGTCCAAAACGACCTCAGGACAAGATTCTGATCAAAGATCTATATCAAAAGTTCGGTGCCTTGTTAGAAAAGGAATATAGTCGTACCTACGTTTCTTTCAAAGACAGGGAGGTTAATACCTGGCTGTCGGAAGGTGGATCCAGAACACAGTTCACGCCTACGAAACCCCATCCATCGCCGCAAACTACGATCAAAAGTGACCAACTGAAAACAGTAAGAATAATCGACAATAACCAAGAATATGAACTGAGTGACGGTTCCATCGTAATTGCTGCAATCACTAGCTGCACAAACACCTCCAACCCTGCGGTCATGATTGGTGCCGGCTTAGTCGCTCGAAAGGCCGTTGCTCGCGGCTTACGGACCAAATCATGGGTTAAAACAAGCTTGGCCCCTGGTTCCAAAGTAGTAACGGCTTATTTGGAGCGCTCAGGTTTATTAGAAGATCTTGAAGCCCTGCGATTTCATCACGTAGGCTATGGATGCACATCTTGCATCGGCAACAGTGGTCCGCTACCGCCCCACATTGCAGAAGCAGTTGATCAAGCGGAACTAGTGGTAGCCTCCATTCTAAGTGGCAACCGAAATTTTGAAGCACGCGTTCATCCTCAGGTAAAAATGAATTTCCTTGCTTCACCAATGCTCGTTGTTGTGTATGCACTTATCGGCAGAATCGATGTTGATATTTTAAATGACCCCATCGACACGGACCCGAATGGAGAACCCGTCTATTTAAAAGATATTTGGCCGACGCAAGAGGAAATTAATCAAGTCATTCTATCGTCACTTCAGCAGAGCGATTTTAAGAAAGTGTATGACGTAATCTTCGACGGAAATGAACAATGGCAAAATTTAATTGCACCTACCGGAAGCGATTATCAGTGGGACGAGCATTCTACTTATATACAGGAAGCTCCCTTCTTTAAAAACATTAGTAGCGAGCTTACACCATCAAGCGATATTAAAGAAGCGCGTGTACTGCTATATTTAGGTGATTCTGTAACGACCGATCATATCTCGCCTGCCGGTTCCTTCAAATCAGATACGGCCGCCGGCCAATATCTGGAAAACAAAGGCGTCGAGGTTAAGGATTTCAATTCTTACGGCTCTAGACGTGGTAACCATGAAGTGATGATGCGAGGAACATTTGCCAACGTACGCATCAAAAATAAAATTTCCGATAAAGAAGGTGGCTATACAACCTACTTTGGAACCAATGAAACACTTAACATTTATGATGCTGCCTCGCTTTATCAACGGGATTCTACACCACTTATTATCCTTGCCGGCAAAGAATACGGCAGCGGGTCATCACGGGACTGGGCAGCAAAAGGTACGAACCTACTCGGCGTTAAAGCGGTTATAGCGGAAAGTTTCGAACGCATACACCGCAGTAATCTGGTAGGTATGGGAGTAGCGCCATTGGAGTTTTTACCTGGAGAAAGTGCCGATACGCTGGGTTTAACCGGTAGGGAAACTTTTAATATCACCGGGATAGCCGATGATTTAGTACCGCACAAGCTGCTCGACGTACAAGCAAAAGACGAACAGGGACGAAATTTATCATTTAAAGTTAAAGCTCGATTTGATTCGGCTATTGAAATAGCTTACTACAAAAACGGCGGCATACTCCACTATGTTTTAAGAGATTTTTTAAAAAAATAAAACGAAGAAAGACAAGCATACAAATCTATCTTTCAGACTGTTAGCACGTTTTTGTAAAAATTTTCTCCAATTAAGCACAAAATAATATTAAATTTCATTTTTTATATTATTTTTCTTATATTTATGTTTTATAATCAATAAAGGCCTAAAAATCACGTTACGTGTTTTTACTTTTTATTAAAATCAAGGAGGGACTAGGAAAATGAAGAAATTATTTTTAGTGTTGATGGCAGCGATTTATTCTAACTTAGCATTAGCGAACCAGGTAGGTACGGACGAAGAGTATAGTACACCCAAAACCGTAGCTTATCTTGTTATTGGCGTTATCTTGGTAACAATTATTGCAACCGTGCTTTATAAGCGTCCTAAACGCAAATTTAATGAATAAGTAGTACCCTTGTGCAAGGGTACTACTCTAAAATTGATAGCAATTCATTTTTCCAACTCGATTTCCCGGTTTAAATAGGCAGCTACAATTTCTAATAAGGTGGCACGTTCAGATTCAAAGTATAGTTTCTCTCCCAAAAAATGCACCCGATCCTAAAAAACACCATTCCTATTTAAGATTGTCCTAGAGAACTAGAATTTTTATTAACTTCGCATATGCAAAGGAATGATGCATTAAGCCGCATTGAAGCGCTAACAAAAGAACTGAACGATCACAATTACAAATATTATGTACTCGCACAACCGAGTATATCTGACTTCGATTTTGACCAAAAGTTAGCTGAATTAGCTGCCTTGGAAAAGGACTATCCCGAGTTTTTAGACCCTGATTCACCAACGCAGAAAGTTGGCGGGGATATTACTAAACAATTCAAGACAGTCCGTCATAAGTGGCCTATGCTCTCTTTGAGTAATACCTATAGCGAGAAAGAGCTAAAAGACTTTGATGAACGGATCCGTAAGGTGCTGGGTGACGATTTTGAATATGTATGCGAGCTGAAATTTGACGGCCTATCTATCAGTTTAACTTACGAACAGGGCGTACTTACCAGGGGTGTCACAAGAGGTGACGGTACGCAAGGCGACGAAGTAACCAGCAATATAAAAACGATAAAAAGTGTTCCCAATAAAATTAAATCAGGCCACTTTCCGGATCTTTTTGAGATCAGAGGAGAGGTTTTTATGCATAGAGCGGCCTTTGAACGACTGAATAAGGAACGTCTGGAAAACGACGAAATTCCTTATGCCAATCCGCGTAATTTCGCAGCAGGCACCATCAAGCTGCAGGACTCCTCAGAAGTAGCTAAGCGTCCACTGGATTGCTTTCTTTATTTCTTATATATGGATAACCGCGATCGGTTATTCAAAACACATTGGGAGAGCCTGGAAGCCGTTAAATCGTGGGGCTTTCATGTTAGCGAACATACAAAGCTTTGCCGCACGATCGACGAGGTCTTACAGTTTATTTCCTATTGGGATGATGCTAGGCATAAGCTTTCTTACGATATTGACGGGATAGTGATTAAAGTAAACAGTTATGCACAACAGCACGAGCTCGGCTTTACCGCAAAGTCGCCGCGCTGGGCAATTGCTTATAAATATAAAGCTGAGGAAGTGGAGACCATCCTCAAATCCGTAAGCTATCAAGTAGGACGAACCGGTGCAGTAACACCCGTTGCAAATCTAGAACCCGTACAACTGTCCGGAACAACAGTAAAAAGAGCCACACTTCATAATGCCAATGAAATAACGAGACTCGATCTTCATGAGTTGGATACCGTCATGGTAGAGAAGGGCGGCGAAATTATTCCAAAAATCATTGGTGTAAACAAGGACAAACGCGTTCCTGACACGAAACAGATAGCCTACCCCACACACTGCCCGGTATGCAACACAGTGTTGATCCGCAAAGAGGGCGAAGCCGTACATTATTGTCCCAACGAATTGGGATGCCCTCCTCAAATAGTCGGGAAGATTCAACATTTCATCAGCAGAAAAGCAATGGATATTGAAGGGATGGGAAATGAAACAGTTGAAGTATTGTACAAAAAGGGATTACTGAAACAGATAAGCGATCTTTATCAATTACATCATCATAAAGAAGAACTTGAACAGATTGAACGCTTTGGTGAAAAATCGATCAACAATATGCTTCTTGGTATTCAGAAGTCGAAAGAGCGACCTTTTCAGAAAGTGCTGTTCGGTCTCGGAATCCGTTATGTAGGCGAAACTATTGCCAAGAAATTAGCGAATAGCTTTAAAAACATCGACAACCTCATTCAGGCGAGTGTAGAAGAGATTGCCGCTGTTGACGAAATAGGAGAGCGAATTGCCCAAAGCGTTAAGGAGTATTTCAGCAACACGCTTCACTTACATCAAGTTGAAATCCTAAAAGGCGAGAATCTACAGTTCGCTATTATTGAAGAAGAATTTCAATTGAACAGCAATAAGCTAGCCGACAAGTCTTTCGTGATATCAGGCGTATTCGAACACTATAGTAGAGAAGACCTCGGTAAAATCATTGTTCAAAATGGAGGCAAACTACTAAGCGGTATTAGCGCCAAGCTAAATTACCTCGTAGCCGGAGAAAATATGGGCCCGTCGAAACTCGCCAAAGCACAGAAATTTAATATCCCAATCATTTCAGAAGTGGAGTTAATAAAAATGATTCAGTAGCTTTGCAAAACGTACTTCACATAATGAATATAGAAGAAAGAATAATAAATCAAAACATAAAAAGGAATGAATAGCCTACATGGTGCCGGAGTGGCATTAGTAACCCCATTCAACAGTGATGGGAGTATCGACTTTGAGGGATTAGCTAATTTGATCGAGTATCAAATAGAAGGAGGTATGGACTATCTGGTTAGTATGGGTACAACCGGAGAAGTCGCTACATTGACAAAAGAAGAGAAGAAAAGTATTTTAGACTTCACTGCCGAGAAAGTTGCGGGACGCGTACCTTTGGTAGCCGGTTTCGGAGGAAATAACACCGCTGAATTGGTTGCGCAAATAAAGGACTTCAAAAATCCGGCTTATCAAGCTATTTTATCCGTAAGCCCCTATTATAATAAACCAACTCAAGAAGGAATTTATCAGCATTATAAGGCAATCGCACAAGCTACGGATCTTCCTATTATACTATATAATGTACCCGGCAGAACGGGAAGTATGATAAATGTCGATACCATTATTCGCTTAGCCAATGATTTTGACAATATCATTGGTGTAAAAGAAGCCTCCGCCAACTTTGAGCATTTTACACGTATTATGGCAAACAAGCCGGATAGCTTCTTATTGATTTCAGGCGACGATGCCCTTACCCTTCCCATGATGTCTTTGGGAGCTGTTGGCGTAATCACGGTAGTCGGGAATGCCTTCCCAAAGCAAACTCAGCGGCTAGTGAAATATTGCAATGAGTGGCACTATGAAGAAGCTCGCAAGCTTCATTATGAGCTACTAAACATCGATGACTTATGTTTCATTGAAGGGAACCCTGCAGGTGTCAAAGAGATGCTCCAGGAGCTCGGCGTATGCAAAAATTATGTACGGTTACCTTTAGTAAGTGTAAGTGAAGAAACAAAACGGAAAATTGCGCTGGCCGTTAATGATCTACAAGCTAAAACAAAGCTAGCAGAAGCAAACTAAGCAGTAATAACAATAAAGCTAAAGCTAAGACAATAATAAGAAAGCCTCCTAATATTCGATTAGAAGGCTTTTTTATCATAAAAGCAAGGTCGCGCGATTAGGCCGGCACAACTTGTTGTTCTCTATAGTGACCGTTGTTCAATTTCTCAGCGATTTCCGAGAAAGCGAAAATTGTTCGATTCACATCTTCAAGAGTATGCATTGCCGTCGGAATCAAGCGCAGTTCAATTTGTCCCTTCGGAATTACCGGATAAACAACAATAGAACAAAAAATACCGTAATTTTCTCTTAAGTCCATCGTTAATGCAGTCGCTTCTGATAGGTCGCCTTTCAGAAATACAGGCGTAACCATGGTATTCGTATGGCCTATATCAAATCCGTTATCTCTTAGGCCTTTCTGCAAGGATAAAGCTACTTCCCAAAGTTTTTCCCGAAGCACAGGCTGCCCCTTCAACAATTCTAAACGCTTCTGAAGGCCCACAACCATAGGCATAGGTAAAGATTTCGCAAAGGTCTGAGAACGCATATTATAGCGCAAGAAGGTTACAATTTCCTCATTAGCTGCCACAAAAGCACCAATACCGGCCATTGACTTGGCAAAAGTGCCGAAATAAATATCTACACCATCTACGCAATCCTGAGCCTCATGCGTTCCAGCTCCAGTTGGTCCCATAGTGCCGAAGCCATGGGCATCGTCTACTAACAATCTAAAATTAAACTCACTCTTTAACTCGTTGATCTCCTTTAATTTGCCTTGGGCACCCGACATACCAAATACACCTTCAGTAATAAGAAGAATGGCTCCACCTGTTTGTTCAACTATTTTGGTTGCACGCTCTAATTGCTTTCTACAACTTTCTACATCATTGTGTTGATAGACATATCGCTTGCCCATATGCAATCGAACGCCGTCTATAATGCAAGCATGCGACTCAGCATCATATACAATCACGTCATTTCTATCAACCAAGGCATCGATGATCGACACCATACCCTGATAGCCATAATTCAAAAGAAAAGCATCCTCCTTTCCCACAAAAGCGGCTAGATCTTGTTCCAACACTTCATGTTGATTTGAATTACCGGACATCATCCTTGCGCCCATCGGATAAGCCATACCATATAACTTTGCGGCTTCAGCATCTGTTGCGCGCACTTCCGGATGATTGGCCAAACCGAGATAATTGTTTAGGCTCCAAACAAGATGATCCTTCCCTCTAAATTTCATGTGTGGACCAATCTCACCTTCCAATTTGGGAAAAGAAAAATAACCATGAGACCACTTGTGATGTTGTCCGATTGGACCTAAATTTTTTGATATTTTATCGAATAAATCCAAAGTAAATACGTTTAATTTAATTAATACCTCTCAAAACCACAAATCCAACTTAGGTCTTTCGTAGAAAACGAATTGAAATGTATCCCGTTTACTTGCCTACCCACGGGTTAATCACTACTGTTCAGATTTCCTAAAAGCCACAATACGTGGTTATTAAATTGTTTACAAAGATAAAGTTTCACCTCAGAATTATCAACTTTCTAGTGAACCATATTCGAAATGAGTATAAAAACTTCTCTTTTATGCATTTATTTAAACAAAAAGGCCAGAAGAGTATACCACTCTTTCCGGCCTTTTTTTGATATCGTTTATAACAATTTAATCGACATTGTCATGAAGAAAAGAGTTGTTAGGTCTTATTTCAGTGATTCCATCTTCTGAAGAAAGTGTAAATCTTGAAACCTGTGACTCAGAAGAGTGAGGCACCTGATCTAAAGACCGCTGCTTCCTTCTATAGGCTGGCTCATTCTCTATCTCCTGTAGGCCATTGGTAGAACGCAGCTTCATACTTAAGTCTTTTAGACGTAATATACGCTCCTTTGTTTTTCGAAGTTGCTCCTCAATACTTTCGTCAGATTTATATTCATCAACTTGCTTGCTTACCGGGGTGCTCTCTGCTTTTGGTGCTTCATTAAAATCAACAGATTCCGGCGTTGAGGTGGCCGCTGGATCAGACACCTGTTGATTAGTATTCGCTTCGTTCGTAAAGAGAAATTCACTTTCGGAAACCTTCAATTGATATTCGTCAGCGGGCTTATTTTGCTCCGATACCGGCTCTTCCTCTACCAACGTGTGTCTGATAATCTCCTCTTTCTTCGGTGTTGCCACCTTATTATCAACCGGGTTCTGGCCAGATGGTCGTCCAAAGCCGCTAAATAAATCGGCCTGCGGCATCGCCGTCGGCTGTACCTTTGCCTGCACAGGCTCAGCTGGAGCTTTTTCTACAACCTCTTCTTTAGGCTTGTTAATAATTTGATTTACAGGCCTTACCAAAGGCACTTTCTCCTCCTCTAATGGAATTGCAATCCGTCGGTTGCTTTCCTCCTGTTTACGCTCCTCGGTAGTTTGGAAACCGGTTGCAATAATAGTAACCGACAGATCCTTATCCAAGGACTCGTCTAAACAATTACCCCAGATAATTTCTGCCGTGAAACCGGCTCGCTCCTGGATATAATCCGTAATGACCGAAATTTCGTCCATCGTAACCTCTTGCGTTCCGGAAGAAATATTCAACAAAATATAACGAGCACCCTCAATTTCACTATCCTTTAACAGAGGTGATGCCAAAGCACCTTCCACAGCTTTTTGCGCGCGATCATCGCCACTAGCTTTCGCATTCCCCATAATAGCCACGCCGCTATCATTCATCACCGTCCGAACATCCTTGAAATCGACATTGATATAACCGGGAATGGTGATAATTTCCGCGATACCCTTTGCCGCCGTTGTTAAAATATCATCTGCTTTGGCAAAAGCTGAACTCATCGTGAGATTACCAAAGATTTCCCTTAATCTATCATTGGATATAACCAAATATGAGTCGACATATTTCCGCAACTCGCCAAGCCCCTCTTCCGCTTGACTCCTCCGCCTCTTTCCCTCGAATGCAAAAGGGGTGGTAACAATTGCTACGGTTAAGATACCTAGCTCTTTAGCCGCTTTCGCAATAACAGGACTTGCACCGGTTCCGGTTCCGCCACCCATACCGGCAGTGATGAACAACATTTTGGTATTCACCCCTAGCATGCGTTTTATATCTTCGATACTTTCAATCGCAGAATTTTCACCTACATCAGGATCCGAACCAGCTCCCATCCCCTCTGTTAAACTGGCACCTAATTGTACTTTATTAGGTATAGGACTTAACTCTAATGCTTGTGCATCGGTATTGCAAATTATAAAGTCCACACCGCTAATACCCTGTCTGTACATGTGGTTAACTGCATTGCCACCACCTCCGCCAACACCTATTACCTTTATAATAGATGATTGTTCTTTAAGCATTTCAAATTTCATACGTGTATAATTTGTTCCTTAAAGGCTCTATGAAATGTATTTATTCCCTGCTCCTTTTCAAATCTGTAAAAGTATGCCGCGCCCTTTTCTTCCTGTTCATCTGCAAGTACGCGTACCCATACTGTCTTAATTTACTCTAAATGAGTGGTATCCTGATTTAATATTTACGTAACTTTCGCATTGTAATATTAATACTTTTTCCACAATTGTTTTCCACAATTGTTTATAATGTGGAAAAAAAACCGAGTGTTGAAAACTATTTAATATAGTCTGTATCTTCAATTTTATTATCATCGCTGATATAGCGAATAATCTTATCTAAGAAGCCAAATGTCTTCTTTCCTTCTTCCGCTATACCTTTGACAGCTTGGCTCTTTACCGGGTGCTCCACCTCATTATACTCAGCGGCCTCAATTCCCTTAATTAACAAGCCAATACCCGTTGCATAGAGTGGACTTTTCAGTTCATCATAAGTGTTCTTCGGCAGCACTTCATTTTTCGACAAATGTTCATTTGGCATACCGATACGACATTCCAAACCAGTCACGTATTCCACCAATTGAACTAGGTGTTTTAATTGCGCCCCTCCTCCTGTAATAACGATTCCACCGATAAGTTTACGCTCATATCCGGATGACTTTATTTCATAATAAACATGCTCTATAATTTCTTCCATCCGGGCTTGAATGATATAGGCTAAATTTTTAACCGAAATCTCTTTGTGTTCCCTTCCACGCAACCCCGGCACACAAATTATTTCATTTTCCCGGTTTTCTTCCGCTAATGCGGAACCGAATCTAACTTTTAACAATTCTGCCTGATTACGCAGAACCGAGCATCCTTGTTTGATATCTTCGGTTACAATATTCCCTCCCAAAGGAATAACGGCCGTGTGTCTAATAATACCTTCATGGAAAATCGCTACATCCGTAGTTCCGCCACCAATATCGACTAAAACAACACCTGCGTCCTTCTCTTCAGGGCTAAGCACAGCTTCGGAAGAGGCTAGCGGTTCCAGAATAAGCTCTTGCGCCTCTAAACTAGCATATTCAACACAACGCTTAATATTTCTTACCGCGCTGACATGGCCCGAAATAATATGAAAATTAGCTTCCATACGTCGACCGGCCATACCAATCGGGTCTTTTATACCTGGCTCATTATCAATTGTAAACTCTTGCGGTAGCACATGGATGATCTCCTCCCCCGGAGGAAGCACCAATTTATACATATCCTCTACCAGCTTCTCTATATCTTTCCTACCAATCTCATTATCATCTTTTCTTGTTAGAATACCCCGATGTTGAAGACTTTTGATATGTTGACCAGCAATACCAACATTTACAACTTTGATATCGACATTGGACTGCGCACTTGCTTCTTCGACAGCTTTAACAATACTTGTAACTGTTTTTTGAATATTGGCAACTACTCCACGGCTCACGCCCAGCGATTCTGCTTTACCAATGCCCAATACCTCTATCTTATTATGCTCGCTCCTCCGACCTACTGTTACGCAGATCTTTGTTGTACCAATATCTAGACCAACAACTATAGGAGCGTCCTTCGGATTAGTAGTTCGTTTTTCCATGTCTAATGCGTGTTAATATGCTGTTTATTATTTTTTTCCTTCTGTATAATACTATCTGCCTTCTCGCAAACAATTTGATTTGCAAATTTTAAATTCACGGTCTTGTAAGTTCCCCATCCTGCCTTCGGAATAATTTGCTTATAAAAGACCATTAACCTGTTAAATTTATTCGGCAACGAATCAGCGTTACCCAAAACGATCTTTTGGTTTCCTACTCTAGGCACAATTTCGATATCTTGTTCTTCATTTACATATAGCTGCTCCACCTGACTGTTCCATAACGAGTCCTTTCCTAAAAAATCAGCCACCTTGCATAAATCCTTTACGAGTGTGGAACGAACGGTATCTCTTTTTCCATCAAAACGTTCTGATACATTCCCATTTGCAACTATGATATGCGGTGCGTACAATTTAGATGTGGGAAATTTGACACCTTCTTTATCAATATAAAAATCATTTCCAACATTATTAATGATACGCATGATGGCCTCCCGTTGCTCAATTTTAACATGCACCATGCCGTCCATCTCGGTAAAAACCTTTACACTTTGAATAAAAGGATTTTGCGCTAACTTATTTTCTAACTCGTGTATCGGCACGTTTTTCAAAAGGTGTCCTGTCAGCGGACCTTCGCTTTCTTCGATAATGTCGAATACATCTTCCTGCGAAACAAAAGCCTGCGATCCGGGAACAATAATTTTAACTCCTTTACAGGCTATCTCATTCTTTTTGGTATTAATAAACCCCATCAGCACAAAAAAACCGGCTAAGGCTAACACCCAGGTGAATAAATAAGTCACCCGACGCCAATTGATCTTTTTGATGCTATTAAACATTTGTCAAAACCTCCTTTATTGGATTTACTAACAGATCAATATCACCTGCCCCAACAGTAAGCAGCACTGGCGGCCGTTCCCTTTTTATATAAGCCAACACATCCGATGCCGATTGCTTATACTTATGTGTTAACTGCACTTTACTCAATAACCAATCTGAATTCACTCCCTCGATAGGCTGCTCTCTGGCAGGGTATATATCCATTAATAACAAAACGTCTGCCAAGCCCAGCACCTCCGCAAATTCGTCGACGAAATCACGTGTACGTGTAAATAAATGGGGCTGAAAAACGCAGGTAATTTCCTTGTCACCATACAGTTCTTTCATAGCAGACAAACAAGCCCTCAACTCTTCCGGATGATGCGCATAATCGTCCACGTAAACCTGGTCTTCGCGATTTACAATGTATTCGAAACGACGCTTAACTCCTTTAAAGGAAGCAAGTGATCCGCTAATCGCCTCGTCGTCAATACCCAACAGCTTGGCAACGGTGATTGCTGCAACGGCGTTCTCAATATTATGTTTGCCAGCAATACCTAGCTTAATATCAAAAATGGATTTATTGTAACCCAGATAATCAAAATAAAAGCATTTATTCCTTATTTGGATATTTGTTGCGTATACGTCCGCCCTTTTTTCAACTGCATAACGAATATCTGTTGGCAAGTGCAAACCTTCCTTAATAATACGTTTGCCATCTTTGGCTACTTGATTTACAAAAAGCCGGAAAGATTCTAACATATGTTCTGAATCGCCATATATATCAAGATGATCAGGATCAGTCGCCGTCACCACCGCAATATTGGGATGCAGCGTAAGGAATGACCTGTCAAATTCGTCCGCCTCTACTACGAATAAATCAGAATCCGCAAGCAGTAAATTTGTATTATAATTAGCTGCAATCCCACCCAAAAATGCAGAACAAGGGCGCCCGCTACTTGTTAAAATATGCGCAATCATACTACTTGTCGTCGTTTTTCCATGGGTGCCCGCCACAGCTATCGTAAAATGCGACTCACTTATCTTTCCCAAGATTTCAGATCGTTTATACAAGCGATAGCCCAGCCGTTGAAAAAAAGCTACCAAATCCAAATCTTTTGGAACAGCAGGTGTATAAATCACTAAACTGCCCTCTCGATCTTCAACAAACGGTGGCGCAATCAGGTCTATGTTATCGCTATAAAAAACATTGATTCCTTCACTTGTCAATTGCCTTGTCAAAGAAGTTTCGGTCTTGTCATAGCCATAAACACGCATTCCTTTATGATGGAAGTAACGGGCGAGCGCACTCATACCGATACCGCCTATACCTATCAGGAACACTTGTTTTATCGCTGTCAATACCGTATTTTCCATTTGTCAACCTTTACGTGCCCGTTATTTGTTAAGTTTAATAAGTTCTAAAACCTCTTTCGCGATTACTTCATCAGCATCCACTTTTGCCAAATTTTTTATATTTGCTGATAAAACTTTACATTCTTCCTTATCCTTTATTAACGCAATCACTTCGTCCATTAATGTTTCCTGTGCCTTCAAATCTTCCACCATAATCGCTGCATTTTTCTTGATCAATGCCAGCGCATTTTTTGTTTGGTGATCTTCAGCGACATTTGGCGACGGCACCAGGATTGCCGGTTTTCCAACAGCACATAATTCAGCAATTGTGCCGGCCCCCGCCCGCGCAACGATTACGTCAGCTGCCGCATAAGCTAAGTCCATGCGGTGGAGAAAGGGCTTCAAACAAACATCCTCCAACCCATCGTCTTTGAGCACATCTTGCATTTTTTCATAATAGTAGCTTCCACACTGCCATATAATCTGCAAATTAGCCTTACGCATTTTTTGCAGACCGTTCAGTATACTTTCGTTTAGCGTTCGAGCACCCAAACTGCCGCCTGTTAGTAAAATCGTCTTCTTATCGTGATCTAAGCCCAACAATTCTTTCGCCTCAAACTCCTTCCCTACAATATCAACGGCATCACGTCGAATGGGGTTTCCCGTAATCAGCAATTTATCTTTGGGGAAAAAGCGATCCATCCCGTCAAAAGCCACACATATCTTTGATGCTTTCGCTCCTAATTTCTTGTTTGTTATGCCCGCATATGAATTTTGCTCTTGTATTAGATATGGAATATTCAGTCGACCGGCAGCATGCAATAAAGGTCCCGAGGCATAACCGCCCACACCGACGACTACATCCGGGCGGAAATTTCGGATAATAGCTCTTGCCCGCTGTATACTTTTCCACAATTTAAAAGGTAGGAGTATATTTTTAAGCAGCGACTGCCTATTGATACCTTGGATATCCAAACCGATAATCTTATAGCCAGCGGCAGGCACCTTATCCATCTCCATTCTCCCATTAGCACCAACGAATAGAATTTCAATAGACGGCTCCAGACGTCGCAACGCATTAGCAATGGCGATGGCAGGGAAAATATGTCCTCCTGTTCCTCCTCCACTAATAATCACACGTTTTGTCTTGCTTTCCATACCTTTTAAGTTTATGCCATTGCCGGAATTTCACCAACAATCACTTTGTCATTTGCCTTTTTACCCCTAGTTTCCTTTTCCTTTCCTTTTGACTTAAGTTCTTCAATATTTCGGCTTACACTCAAAATAATTCCGAATGCCACACTGGTAAACAAAATCGACGTCCCCCCCATACTCACCAAGGGTAAAGGCACACCTGTTACCGGCCCAAGCCCCACGGCCACAGCCATATTTCCAAAGGCTTGGATCGTTAAACTAAAACCTAAGCCCGCAGCCAATAAGGCGCCGAAGGCTTTCGGGCTCTGCGTAACGATACGTATACATCTATACATAAATACTAGATATAAAGCTGCCAAAACGACGCCTCCTACGGCACCATATTCTTCTATGATTATAGCAAAAATGAAATCAGAATAAGGGTGAGGTAACATATTACGCTGTGTACTATTTCCGGGGCCTTTACCAAACAGGCCACCGGTCGCAATTGCAATCTTGGCCTGATTAGCCTGAAACTCCTTATCCGGATCGGGTTCACCTTTGCCTAAAAACGTTTCTACACGGGATATATAGGTTTGTCGACGAGGGCCTAAGAGCACAACTAATGTAAGCAAGAAAACACCCGCTACGCTTACATAAGCTATTTGCTTAATACTGATGCGTCCGATAATAAGTAATAAAATACTCACCGCAAAGAGCATAATGGCCGTAGACATGTTTGCAATAGCAATCAGAATGATAACAATGCAAACTGACCCCATTATAGGCATAAATGCTCTCTTTACGTCTTTTATATTTTCCTGCTTTCGAGTTAACATCCTAGCCAAAAAGGTTATAAGCGCCAATTTAGCCATGTCGGATGTTTGGAACGTTTGGTTAATAACCGGAATGGTAACCCACCTGTTGGCATCATTCACTGATTCGGTAAACAATAGGGTATACAAAAGAAGCGGGATGGTAATGATCATCAAAATTTTTGAGATTCCCGCATAATACCTATAATCCAAAAGATGGGAAAAATACATCAGGATAAGGCCCGCAAAAATAAGCGTAAAATGTTTGATCAAGTATGTTTCAGTTCCTCGCCCCTCTTTATAAGCCAAAGTTCCTGTAGAGCTATAAACGGCCAATAAAGACCAAACGGATAATAATATGACTATTATCCAAATCCATTTGTCTCCTTTCAGTTTATTGAATATACGCTCCATAATTCGTTATTATAAAATAAATCAATTTATTCAAAGCTCACGCACAGCCGCTTTAAACTGATCGCCCCGGTCCTCATAATTTTTGAACAGGTCGAAACTGGCGCAAGCAGGTGACAACAACACCGTATCCCCTTTTTGTGCAATATGATAAGCAATCTGAACGGCCTCACTCATTGTTTGGGTATTCACAATTACATCCGTATCAGCTTCGAAAGCGTTATGAATATTACGATTATCTTTACCTAGGCAAACAATACCGCGCACTTTACTTTGCACCAATTCACGAAGCATACTATAGTCATTGCCCTTATCTACCCCTCCCATAATCAATACAATTTTCCCTGGTAAGCTCTCCAATGCGTACCATACAGAGTTTACGTTCGTTGCTTTTGAGTCGTTTATAAATTCTATCCCGGAAATTTTGGTTACATGCTCCAAACGATGCGGAATATTCACAAAGTCGCCCATACTCTCCCGAATCGACTCGTTCCGTAACTCCCAAACCTTGGCAACAATTCCAGAAGCCATATTATTGTAAACATTGTGTTTTCCCTGTAATGCTAAATCGTTAATAGACATGATAAATCTTTCCTGGTTAGGTAATGTTATTACTATTTCTTTTTCTTCATTCAAATAAGCCCCATATTGCACCTCTTCTGTCAAGCTAAAAGGATACATTGTTGCGTTAATTTCTTTCGCGGTCAGCGCTTTATTTGTTTCCGGATCATCTTTACAATAGATAAAGATGTCGTTCCCGCGTTGATTTCTAGTAATTCTAAATTTAGAATTAACATAGTTTTCCATTTTGTAATCGTAGCGGTCCAAATGATCGGGCGTTATATTCAACAGCACTGCAATATCAGCTCGAAAATCGTACATATCATCCAACATGAAGCTGCTAATTTCGAGCACATATACCTCATATTGTTCCGTAGCGACCTGTAGGGCGAAACTTTTCCCGATATTTCCCGCTAAGCCAACGTTGATACCCGCTTTTTGGAGGATATGGTACGTAAGCATCGTGGTTGTCGATTTGCCATTTGAGCCAGTGATACAAACGGTCTTCGCATCCGTATAACGTGCCGCAAATTCGATTTCTCCTATCACAGGAATCCTTTGTTTCCTTAAGGCTTGTACAATCCCTGCTTTTTCGGGTATGCCCGGGCTTTTAATGACTAAATCAGCGACTAGAATTTTATCGATCGAATGCCCCTTTTCTTCAAATGGAATGCGATGATGTTTTAGCTGACTCTTATATATCTCTTTGATTTCGCCTCCATCCGACACAAACACGTCAAAGCCCTGTTTCATTCCTAAAACAGCTGCACCAAAACCACTTTCCCCTGCTCCCAGAATTACTAGCAGTGGTTTCTTTTGACGTGTATGATGACTCCTATGCTCCATCTCGTTATTATCTCACTTTTAACGTTACAATTGTAATAACAGCTAATATGATTCCGACAATCCAGAATCGAGTAACGATCTTCGATTCATGATAGCCCTTCTTTTGGTAGTGATGATGTAACGGAGACATTAAGAAGATTCTTCTTCCTTCTCCGAATTTCTTTTTTGTATATTTAAAATACGATACCTGCATAATGACTGATACAAGTTCAATGAGGAAGATGCCACATAATACAGGTATGAGTAATTCTTTACGAATCATGATGGCAAAAGCAGCGATAACGCCACCAATAGCCAAGCTCCCGGTATCACCCATGAAGACTTGAGCAGGATAGGAATTATACCATAAAAACCCGACACAAGCCCCAACAAAGGCGCCCGCAAACACTACTAGCTCACCGGAATTGGGGATATACATGATATTTAAATAATCGGCAAAAATGCTATTACCCGACACGTAGGCCAAAATGGCTAATGTTGCACCTATGATAGCGGATGTACCTGTTGCCAAACCATCAATGCCGTCCGTAATATTAGCACCATTTGACACAGCGGTAATGATAAATACGACGAAAGCTAAAAAAACAAAAAAAGCATATTTTCCATCCGGAACGCCAAAAACGCTTAATACCTTTCCATAATCAAACTCGTTATTCTTATAAAAAGGAATATTTGTTTTTGTAGATTTAACTTCTACGTTGTAATAGCTTTTCGTACCATCAAAGTTTTGCTGCATTTCAATATTCTCACCTTTTATTGGGCCATTCACTTTCTGTCTTGTCACAATAGACGGATGATCATGCATTGTCCAGGCAATAATAATTCCCAATCCTACCTGTCCAACCACCTTAAATTTTCCGGCGAGTCCCTCTTTATTCTTTCTAAATACTTTGATATAATCATCTATGAAACCAACGGTTCCCATCCAGACCGTAGCAATGATCATTAGAATAATATAAACGTTCTCTAACTTAGCAAACAGCAGCGTAGGTAAAAGAATACCGGCGATGATAATTAGCCCACCCATTGTAGGCGTACCTTGCTTCTGCGTCTCGCCTTCCAACCCTAAGCTTCTCACCGTTTCACCAACCTGTTTTTTCCGTAGCAGACCGATAAGCCGACCACCATAAACAGTAGTAATAATAAGGGACAATATAACGGTCATACCAAAGCGAAAGGAGATATACTGGAATACCCCGGCACCAGGTAAATTAAAATGATCATGTAAATATGTAAATAAATAATACAGCATCCCCTTTGGTATATTGTTTATTATTAGTCGTTTACCTCTTTAAAAAGATCCTTTAATATTGCTTTATCGTCAAAAGGTCTTTTTTCCCCCATAACTTCCTGATATTTTTCATGTCCCTTGCCCGCTATGAGAACAATGTCACCCGGTTGTGCAAGATGAACAGCTGCTTTGATGGCTTCATAGCGATCCGTGATGGAAAACACATGTCTTTTCTTATCGGCAGGTATCCCAGCTTCCATTTCGCGAATAATCTGTTGCGGATCTTCGCTTCTTGGGTTATCTGAGGTTAAAATCACCTTATCACTTAGGTTTGCGGCTACCGCCGCCATTTCGGGTCGCTTCGTCTTATCCCTATCTCCGCCGCACCCTAATACAGCTATTATTTGTTCCTTATTTTTTCGCAAATCTACAATCGTTCGCAAGACATTTTCCACCGCGTCAGGCGTATGCGCATAATCCACGATACCAATAACACCGTTACCCGAAACCAGCGTATCGAATCTACCTTCTGCTCCGGTTAATCTGCTTAAAATCGTTAACACTCGGGTCGTATCCTGTTCCAAAAGAATGGCAACACTATACACTGCCAACAAATTATAAGCATTGAACGCACCAACTAAACGTATCCATACTTCACGTGTATCGATTTGCATTAGCATACCATTGAAATGGCTTTCCACAATCCTCCCTTTAAAGTCGGCAATATTCTTTAAACCGTATGTCTTTTTGTAAGCGTCGGTATTCTGGAGCATGACGCTTCCATTTTTATCATCTATATTCACCAAGGCAAAAGCCGACTTAGGCAGCATATCGAAAAAAGCCTTTTTCGCTTTTAGATAGGCATCAAAAGTTTTGTGAAAATCCAAATGGTCATGCGTTAAGTTGGTAAAAACACCACCAACAAAGGACAAACCTGTAATTCGATGCTGTGCAACCGCATGCGAGCTAACCTCCATGAAGCAATAATCACAACCACTGTTTACCATCTCACATAAAAGCTCATTTAAGCTTATCGGATCAGGTGTGGTATGGGTTGATTCAATGACGCGCTCGTTCACCTTATTTTGTACAGTCGAAATAAGGCCAACTCTAAATCCGAGTTCAATAAATAATTTATATAGTAACGTCGCAACCGTCGTTTTTCCGTTCGTGCCGGTTACGCCCACTAACTTCAATTTGGCGGATGGGTTATCATAAAAGTTAGCAGCTATCAACCCTAGTGCAAAGCCTGCATTCTCAACTTGTATATAGGTAATGTGCCCACTAAGGTCTTGAGGTAGCTGCTCGCATACCACTATCTTAGCTCCCAGGGCAACTGCTTTATCTATGAATACATGACCATCGGTAAGAGTTCCCCTGACAGCAACGAAAAGATCACCATCTACCACCTGGCGGGAATCAAAACGTACCGCATGAACAGTCACATCCATGCTACCTATAACCTGTTTTATAGATACACCATTCAATATTTTCGATAGCGAAATCATTCTAACTCAATTGTAATAAATCCACCTTTATTTACCAGCTCTCCGGGGTTAACAGATTGCTTAACTACTCTACCTTTTCCCTTTACAAAGGTCTTTACTCCTATATTGCCTAATAGATACATGGCATCTTTAAGCCCCATCCCTTTCAAATCAGGGATTTTATCTTCCGGTAGATGATCATCCGATAACAACACTTTCGCCGTATCTTGTTTCAGGTGTTGTGTCGACTTTAACCCTAAAGCACCGAATACATATTGACTATCCTTCTGAAAGCCATATTTAATCGGCGGAGCAGCTGGTACGGAAGCCATTTGCAATTTCTTAAAATCATGATACATCCGACTGTCTCCTGCGTATACCTTTTCTGCAATTTCCTTAAAAACAGGCGCGGCAATCGTGGTTGCGTAGTACCCTCCCTTCCTTGGATTTTGTACAACGACAATCATCGAATATTTTGGGTTATCTGCCGGGAAATATCCTGCAAAAGACCCTTGATACCTTCTTTTGGTTTTATATCCGGCGGCTCCATCTGCCATTTGGGCTGTTCCGGTTTTACCCGCCATCTTAAAAAGAGAATTTTTTAGCTGTTTAGCGGTTCCTTCTTCAACGACCCCTTCCAACATTCCCCTCATTTTAGCAATCGTTTGGTCTGAAGCAATCTTCTCATTGATCACTCTTGCCTCAAACTTCTCTACAGTATTGCCTAAGCGCCGAATCTCTTTTACAAAAAGTGGGGCGATCATTTTACCATTATTTGCGACCGCATTGTATAACGTAAGCATTTGTAATGGCGTTATCTTTAGTTCATATCCATAAGCCATTTGAGGGAGCGTTAACCCGCTCCACGATCTGCTTTTAGGCGTTTTTATCAAAGGTTGCCCTTCTCCCGGTATTTGTAACCCGAGCGGCTCATTTAGATGCATTGCATAGAGTCTATCTGTAAAAGCAGACGGATTATCTTTATAATATTTATAGATTAATTTGGTGACCGCGGTATTAGATGAAACTTCAAAGGCGCGCTTTACTGAAATCTTGCCATCTCCTTTATGCGAATCCCGAATCGTATGCCTATAGACTCTAAATGTTCCATCTTCCGTATCTACAATATCGCTGGTATCAATCTTACCATCTTCAATCGCCGCCATGTAAGAGGCCAATTTAAACGTTGATCCGGGCTCAGAACTTTGCGCAATGGCATAGTTGAACTTTTCCTTATAAACACCTTCTTCCACCCTTGTGAAATTCGCTACAGCGCGCACCTCCCCAGTTGCTACTTCCATTAAAATCACACAGCCATTATCTGCGTCGCTGGCAATCAACTGTTTTTCGAGCGCCTTTTGTGCAATATCTTGCATATTGATATCAATAGTAGATATGATATCAGCTCCATCGGTTGGAGCTACTTCCGTATCCTCGTTGATAGGCATCCAGCTTCCGCCGGCAATTCGTTGTACCAGCCTGCTCCCACTAACGCCGTCCATATACTCAGCGTAGGCCCCCTCTAAACCAACGGGCTGCACGTTATCATTTTTATAACCTATTGTTCGGGCCGCCAAGGTTTTGAAAGGCAAAATCCTTTTGTTTTTTTGCTCCGCGATAAGCCCTCCTTTGTATTTCCCCAATTTAAATATGGGAAAAGAACGCACGGCTTTCATTTCCTGAAAGCTCACGTTTCTCTTCACCAAAAAATAACGGTTCTTATCCTTTCTGGCTTTACGCAATAAACGTCGATACTGTTCAACCGATTTATCCTGAAAGAAAGATGCCAAACGCGCAGCTAATGAATCAACTTTAGAATAAAAGACATCGTCTTCCAGAATACCTGGCGCCATCATAT
Organism: Olivibacter sp. EAT-5; assembly: GCF_044784325.1. Lineage (NCBI taxonomy): Bacteria > Pseudomonadati > Bacteroidota > Sphingobacteriia > Sphingobacteriales > Sphingobacteriaceae > Olivibacter > Olivibacter sp. EAT-5. Next base: position 67,833 of record NZ_CP173028.1, read on the forward strand.
CCATGCGTACATCATATTCCGGTACCGATGTGGCAAGCAGACTTCCATCTACTGAAAAAATATTCCCTCTAGTGGCTTCTATGGTTTGATAGCGGGTAGACAAACTATCTGCCATTGCCTGCCAATGCGCTCCCTGTACAACCTGAAGGCTGAACATTTTATATAGTACAGCCACCGCAAAGAGAACCATAGCCCCGAAGGAGAGGTACACCCGCAACAATATGTCTGTTCTAATATTCATTTATTTATTAACAATATCTTCTTGCCCTAAAACGATTTTCTTTGGTGGCTCAACCAAAGCCTTCAGTCCGATCGTATCAACCTTCCTCGCCACTTCACTCTGTGTACTCTTAAGCATGAGATCGGCCTTTAGCGACTTATATTCCCAGCTCAAATACTTTACTTCTTTTGACAAGGTGTCGATTTCACGTACACTGTCTTCTGCAAAATGCCGATTGGCTATATATATAATAGCTAAAAGTGCCAAATAACCAATAAAAGGAACCGCCGCAACCGCCCTTGCCGCGGAAAAGCCTTTAGGTGTTAACAGCGATTTCAGAAAGTCCTTTGATTCATCTGCTTTCGCTTCTACATCATTTTGCAAGGCCTCTTGTTGCTCTTCACTTAATCCTTCATTTTTGTACCTGTTCAACATACCTTTAACCATTTAACTTCTCCGCCACCCGTAATTTAGCACTTCTTGCTCGGTTGTTTTGTCTTATTTCATCCTCCGAAGCAATAATGGCTTTTCGACTCACCAGCATAAAAGGCTTTATTTCATTCCCATAAAAATCCTTTTCAACCTCCCCTTTAAATTTGCCTTTTGCCATAAAGTTCTTAACTAATCGATCTTCAAGTGAATGATACGACATCACGACTAACCTTCCTCCCGGCTTTAAAACCGCTTGCGCCTGTACCAAAAACTCTTGCAGGGTCTCCAATTCTTTATTTACTTCTATACGTAGGGCCTGAAAAAGTTGTGCATAGTACTTATTCTCCTTTCCCCTCGGAACCAATTTCGATACGATGGACTTCAAGTCAGACACCGTATTAATAGGCCTCGACAAACGACTTGTCACGATTACCTTGGCCAGGCTTTTTGCATTTTGAACTTCTCCGTACATCCCAAAAATGCGATGCAAATCCTCTTCGGAATACGAATTCAAAATACCTTTTGCATCTAATTCACCTACTCGATCCATTCGCATATCCAAGTCTGCATCAAAACGAATGGAAAACCCTCTTTCCGCTTCATCAAATTGATGCGAAGACACACCCAAATCTGCTAAAATCCCATCAACTTGTTTAAGTCCCTGTAAACGCAAATTATTCTTTAAATACCTAAAATTTTGATGAATCAGCGTAAACCGTTCATCCGGCAGGGCATTATTTAAAGCGTCCGGATCTTGGTCGAAAGCAATGAGTCTCCCTTCCTCACCTAAATGTTGGATAATAGCACTCGAATGCCCCCCGCCTCCAAATGTGACGTCTACATAAACGCCATTGGGCTTTATGGCAAGTGCCTCGATGCATTCTTGCAACATGACCGGTAAATGATAACCATTATCCATCCAGTCTTTTATTTAAATTCCCCATCACCTCCTCCGCCAAAGCAGCAAAATCATCTCCTTCATCATCCCATTGCGCGTCATAAGCATCTTTGGCCCACATTTCAATCTTGTTAAACTGACTCGCCAAGACCACCTCCCCGTCAATTCCCGCGTATTCTAACAAAGGCTTGGGTACTAATACCCGGTTAGCAGCATCCAAAGTAAGTTCAGTGGCTCCGCGCATAAATTTTCTCACAAATTCCCGAGTCTTACGCTCGAAGGTATTTAGCCTACTCAACTCCTCCATAATACGATCCCACTCCTTTCTTGGATAAATCACTAGATGAGCTTCCAACCCCCGGTTAATAACAAGCCCTTCCCGCTCCACCTCAGGCATTTGCTTCTTGAGGCCGGCAGGTAATACCATTCTTCCTTTGGTATCTAGCTTGCATTCAAATTCTCCGAGAAAATGAGCCATCTATACAGTTTATCCAAATAATCAAATGTAAAATTAGATAAATCTTCCACTTTCTCCCACTTTCTCCCACAAAAAAGTTTTCCACAGGTACTTCCTCCCACTCACCGCCATTTTTTCGCAATTTCCAACCATAAATTGACGATTGGAAAAAACCAGTCTCTTAAGCGCTTCAAGTCCTTTTTTACCTTCGACCATCAGCCCCTTCAAACGAAAAAAGAAAAAATATCAGCTGAAAAAAACCGAATGAAATACTGAAAAATATTGTAACATTGATGGAATATCCCTAAATTTATAACAGATTAAACAACTGAGGAGCAACAGTTTAAAACATTATACAACCAAAATTGTATTAGAGAAAACCGCATCCATAAAACAAATAGCGGCCAATTATAATTTAGAATCAAATTTTAGCAGTCATGAACTCCAAACGGTTATTCGTACTACCTGTTATAGTAATGGGAGTATGTTTCTGGCTAATATCATGTAGCTCAAAATCATTGAAGGATCAGCGTGCCCAGCAGGAAATTGAATACGTATTAGAACCAGGAGCACAAGTTGTTGTGTCAGAAGGCATCGCAACATTTACCGGCACTTTTCCGGATGAAGAAAGCATGAGAGAAGCGGAACAGACGGCAAGAAGTATTAAAAGTGTCAAATCGGTAGTCAACAAGGCCACCGTCGCACACAAAGTGCAAACAGCGGTAGATTCAAATGAACCAACGCAATAATTTCTGTAAAAATAAACAGCAAAGGAGGGCAGTGTCCCTCCTTTGCTGTCTTATATCTTTAGGTAAAACTAATCGTTCACTGCTTTTACTCCTGGCAGCTCTTTACCTTCCATATACTCAAGCAGGGCACCTCCACCGGTACTTACGTAACTTACATCATCTGTCATATTAAACTTTGTAACAGCCGCAGCAGAGTCGCCACCACCTATTAAAGAAAAAGCCCCCTCCTTCGTCGCTTCCACCACCGCTTCCGCAACTGCTTTGGTTCCTTTTGCAAAAGTGTCCATCTCAAACACACCCATTGGTCCGTTCCACAAAATAGTTTTAGACGATTTAATAACTTCTGAAAACTTCTTCGCTGATTCGGACCCAATATCTAAGCCCATCTTATCGGCTGGTATTTGGTTGTTCGGACCATCATAGACAGCAGCATCATTTGCAAATTTGTCGGCAATCTGCGAGTCTGTAGGCAAAATCAACTGGACTCCTTTTGCTTTCGCCTTTTCCACTAAGCTATTTGCTAAGTCAAGTTTATCCAACTCAACAAGCGATTGTCCAATTTCTCCTCCTTTTGCTTTCACAAAAGTATAGGCCATTCCGCCACCGATAATCAGATTATCCACTTTAGAAAGTAATGCATCAATCAGTTCTAATTTATCAGAAACCTTTGCACCACCCATAATAGCTGTAAATGGTCTTTCTGGATTATTCAATACCTTTTCCGCGTTTTTTAATTCTGCGGCCATCAAATAACCGAAATATTTAGCCTGAGGGAAAAACTTCGCAATCACTGCTGTTGATGCATGAGCCCGGTGGGCAGTACCGAATGCATCATTTACATAAACATCACCCAATGCCGCTAATTTTTCGGCAAAAGTCTCATCACCTTTTTCCTCTTCTTTATAGAAGCGCAAATTCTCTAGCAACAATACCTCGCCATTTTTTAGATTCTTTGCTTTATCAATTGCCTCTTGACCAATGCAGTCATTTGCAAAAGCGACCTGAACACCCAGCTCTTTAGAGAGATGGTTTACAATATGTTTTAAGGAAAATTTGTCGGTAGGCCCATCTTTTGGTCGTCCAAGGTGCGACATCAAAATCACAGCTCCACCGTCCTTTAAAATCTTTTCGATTGTTGGTTTTGCTCCTTTTATACGATTATCGTCTGTGATATTAAAATTTTCATCCAATGGCACATTAAAATCCACCCGCACTAAAGCCTTCTTCCCGGAAAAGTTAAAATCTTCAATTGTCTTCATTTGAATAGTTATTAATAATATGTTGTTCGCGTTGCTAAGTCAGTAAAAAAGAACCTGCTGCTCAGTATGCCATTACGGGTTACTTCCGTCTCGCAAAAGCTCGAAAGCCCCCTGTTCATTAACCTTGCAGCTTGCACTGTCGCAGCAAACATATAGAAAAATGCTTGCTTCTGCAATAAAGCAATACCGCGGAAAGCGTGAATTAACATAGACTTAAACACATCACGCTCCGAAGTCCTATTCCCTAAACATCAAATCGATAACTAAAAAGCCTGATTAGCTTTTAACTTAAGCAATAGATCTACTAAGCGATTAGAATACCCAAATTCATTATCATACCAGCCCACAACCTTTACCAGTCCCCCTACAACTGACGTTAGTTGGGCATCGAAAATACAGGAAAAAGGTGAGTTGACAATATCGATCGAAACGATGGGATCTTCCGTATACTGTAAAATTCCTTTCAGATCGTTTTCAGCTGCTTTAGCAAACGCATTGTTAATTTCCGATACCGACGGCTTTCTCTCCAATATGCAGGTAAAATCAGTTAGCGAACCATTCAATACAGGCACACGGATGCCTGCACCACCTAATTTTCCATCCAAATGAGGAAAAACATTCGTTACTGCCTTCGCAGCCCCTGTTGTGGTCGGTATAATGGATGAAGAAGCAGCTCGCGCTCGTCTCAAATCTTTATGTGGCGCGTCGTGCAGATTCTGATCACCGGTCATGGAATGGACGGTCGTTATATAACCATCTATAACCTTCCAATGTGCATCCAATACTTTAATGAGTGGAGCTACATTATTTGTGGTACAGGAAGCATTAGACAAAATGGGACTACTCCAATCGACCGTTTCATCATTTACTCCTAATACGATTGTTGGCACTTCCTTATCAGGAGAGGGAGCCGAAATCAAAACCTTTTTCGCGCCCGCCTTCAAATGTTCCGCTGCCAGGTTCTTAGCCGTAAACTTTCCGGTACTTTCTACCACCACATCAATGTCGAGCGTATCCCAAGGTAAATCCTGTGGAGAACGGACGTTAACAATCCGAATGGATTTTCCATTTACAACCAAATCATCACCACTGATAGCGACTTGCCCTTCGAACGGACCATGTACCGAATCATATCTAAATAAATGTGCAAGCGTCGCTACATCAGCCAAGTCATTAATGGCAACTATTTCAATCGCATCATTTCTTCGTATTATATTTCGTAAAGTGTTTCGGCCGATACGACCAAAACCATTAATAGCTACCCTCATTCGTTTGATATATTAGGAATAGGCAAATTTACTTTACCTAACTGTGCAGTTAAAACAAAAAATGTGTTTTTGTGTTAAATCAACGTAAACATTCTACAAACAAATCGTTACACCATGAACAGGCAAAGCAAAAACAAGTTTGAACCCCACGACTCCGAGCAATCTACACCGGAGGATAATAAAGTCGTTAAAAAAAAGAAAGACACGCAATACAAAAAAGAGCCGGCCAATTTAAAAAGCCCTGCCAAAAAGAAAGAATTCAGCGAACAACCTCCCACAAAGCACAATACCCACAACTAAACAAGTTTGGCAAGATATTGCTCCAAGATCTGATTAAAAATTTCAGGGGCTTCTAAATTAGGCAGATGCCCACAGTGCTCAATCTCCACTAATTCTGCATATTTAATATGCTCTTTCAATACTTGGGCTTGCTCTCGGGTCATCAACTTATCTTCACTTCCCCTAATGATCAAACAAGGAAAAGGGATGGTATGCAGACTTTCTGTTGTATCCGTTCTTGAAGCCAAAGCCAAAAGAGTTGCACATATACTACGGATATCATTCCTTCTGATGCTACTACGAATCAAGTCGACCTCTTCCGTCCTTGTCTGCAAGCTCGTCTCCGAAAAAACATTCCTTACAAAACCTATAGCAAAAGTTCGTCTACCATATTTTAGTACCGACTGTATGGTATCGAAGCGTTTAATTTTAGCCTCATTTGAATCCGCTTGCGAGTTCGTATCGGCCAGCACCATTCCATGGAAGACTGAAGGAGCTAATTGATAAGCCCGTAAAGCGATATAACCTCCCATAGAAATTCCACACAACACCACTTTATCCAATCCCAATCTCTCTACAAACGCGATTAAATCCTGTGCAAAAACATCCACACTGAAGTAACCATGTCCACTTGTACTCCTCCCATGGCCACGCACATCCATAGCAATACCTCGAATGTCTTCCGGTAGTGCTTCTAACTGATATATCCACATATTTTTATTAAAGGGAAAGCCATGGATAAAAATGACGGTCTTCGTTGGACGGGCAGACTCTTTCAGCAAATAAGAGACGCTGATATCCCCCACTCGTATTTTTTTTCGTTGTACGGAAAACTGATAATTCATGTTCTTTATAAACTTCAAAGCTAAAAATAAGTTTTACCAATGCATGCATTTTACCACATATCTTGTACCAAGATGTACAAATATTCACTGAAATACATCCCATCAAAAAAATCACTTCTTTTTTTACCCACATAATCAATTATTTAACAAAGAGCACAAAATTTTTAAGCTATTTTTATTTAAATATTTTTGGAATTTTAACAATCGTTCATATCTTTGCATTCCAATTCGGAACGCACTTGTAGCTTAATTGGATAGAGCACCTGACTACGGATCAGGAGGTTAGGGGTTCGACTCCCTTCAAGTGCACATCAGAAAGCGAGATATATAATGAATATATTTCGCTTTTTTATTTTGCAAAAATCTTTATTCTTTTCTAGCCCAAATGTAACCTTGCGTACTTGGTATTTCACTTTTCATTCGGCTCCTTTCTATAGCATCCATTATAGAAACCCTGTTCCTTCGAATAATTTTATACTCTCAACTTTTTTTGCTCTTAATTTTCTACCACTTTAATTTGTCCGTTCTATTGCGTTCGTTTTTATATTTCTACGGTATCTTCCAGTCATTACTCATCAAAACCGGATTAAACTCAATCGAAGTAGTGGTTGCGGTAACTTTTGTCTTTCCATCGGAAGATTCCGTAGTACCGGGGTATGTGATGCCGTTTGTCTCCCTAAAATCTTTATAAATGGACATATTGGGATCAGCATGAATGGTATAGGCGTTTCCTTTCAAGGAATAATCACTGCCAATCAAATAAACAATTTTATGCTGATTTTTGTAGAAAGTAATGATATAATCGTCTCCGGATGGAGAGACAACTCCGCTTAAGAAATAGCTATTTAAATTTTTATGTAAACCCAGCACCCCTTGGTACAAGCTTAACATTAGCTCCTCTTTTTCGTCTTGCGACAGGGCTTTTTTTACTCCCTCTACCCACTGCCAGCCTTCATTTCCGTTCAGCTGTTTTACCAGCAGCAACTTACCGTTTCGTCGCAGCTCGGCGCGTATTTTATTGTTGACAATATCGGTTACAAGGGTAGCTTGTATATTACCTGTTATGGTGGCAATTTCTCTGACAGTTGTTATCTTATCTATACTTTCGCCACCATACTGCCTCCGGAGACCAATTAATAGATCGGCTGGTGTAGGAAGCCGGGTTGTCACAGATAGGTCGGCGGGGCCGCTATCCTCTGTTGTTCGTTGTGTAGTTATAGTCGCTTCCCCCTCTTCCTGTCGGAAATAGAATTCTCCATCCAGCAAAACCAGGTCTTCTTCGTTCGGTGGACTATAAAAGAAGCTATGTTTGGAAACTGTTCCATTGCCGAATGTAAACGTTATTTCTCCATCGCCAAGCTGATACGTTCCACTGCTTATACCCCTTTTTTCAAATTGGCCACCCACGGTACCCCCTGTTGCATCTCCTGCTACTCCTACCATGCCGGAACGGTCCATCGAAAAATTTCCCTTTCCATCAAAATACAGATAATTTGAAGAAAAAGCACCTACAGCCGGCGTACCTGTTCCCATACCCCCACTGGTAGAAGCATTCCTTTTTTCATATACGCCCGCGGGAAGAACCGCCACTTTCTTCACCTTATGTAAAGTATGCTTCACACCAGCGGTGCTTTCGAGATTACCATTGGTTGCCAACGTATACTTTTCGCTTTCATCCCCGTTTTGGAATGTCAGCTGTACGATATTATTTGTAATTGTATAATAACCGCTAACTTTCGTTTTCCAGTCAGTTTGGCTTAATGCGTTATTAAAGGTACCATCGTTTCTGAAATAGATCACGATATTATTGATCTGCATGCCTTGAAAGGGTGTGGTATATAGCTCTGCACCAATATATACACCGTTAATCCTTAACGACTGTGCATGCACAACAAATATCATTACAATGAACAGACAAAGGGATAGGAAGCGTTTTTTTGTCATAAAAATACATGTTAAACAATCTTTTCGGACAACTTATTTGTAAAAATTATTCCAATTAAATATCCGTATTGTTCGATTAAAAATCAATAAGGAGCTCAGTAAACTATTCCTTAAACTTGCGAACTGAATTTCCGGTATTTGGCGAAATGCCCAAACAAGCCGCAAATTTCAGGACTATACGCTATTCGTCTTTATAGAATTATTTTTAACTTGCGATTAACGCTAAATAATTCAACTGATTTAATAAAACCGTTAATCAGTCTACGATGAAAAACGAGAAACAGCTTACAAGGAGTGAAGAGATCACGGAACAATACTTTCGCTTATTAGATAAGCATCTACTGGATATCGTTGAGGCGCGAGCCACAGAAATGATGTCCCTTAAGCAAATCGCTGAAAAGCTTTTTGTATCGCACAATCATTTAACTGATACAATACAAAAGACGAGGGGCCACCATCCTTGTCATTTCTACGATCTAAAAATAATTGATTGGGCAAAAAGGCTTTTGTCTGATTCTGAACATCCTGTCAGGGAAATTGCGCTTCTCTTAACTTATGATCCTTCTAATTTTTCAAAATTCTTCAAGAAAATGACCGGTCAAACTCCCGGTCAATTCCGGGAATCCCGGACACCGAAGGTCTCTTAAATAAAAATCCGAAAAGTTCACCATAATAATAGTGAACCGAATCCGATTTTTGTCTAATTCATAAACTTAAAATTTAAATGCTATGGCACGAAATGATTTGAATGGAAAAGTAGTTCTTATTGCCGGTGGAGGTAAAAACCTTGGAGGTTTGCTGAGTAGAAATCTGGCAGCAAAAGGTGCAAAAGTCGCAATTCATTACAACAGTGAGCAGACCCGGCCAGATGCCGAGCAAACACTTGCAGCTATAAAACAATCGGGTGGTGATGCGTTTCTTTTTCAGGCTGATCTCACCCAGATTGCCAATATCAAAAAGCTTTTTGAAGAAACAAAAAGCAAATATGGAGGAATCGATATTGCGATTAATACGGTAGGACGTGTATTGAAAAAACCATTCGTAGATACTACAGAAGAAGAATATGACAACATGTTTGACATCAATTCAAAAGTAGCCTATTTCTTCCTTCAGGAGGCTGGAAAACAGCTTAACGATAACGGAAAAATATGTACCATTGTAACCTCCTTACTTGCTGCCTATACCGGTTATTATTCAACTTATGCCGGTGCAAAAGCACCGGTAGAAGACTTTACGCGATCGGCTTCGAAGGAATTCGGTGAACGTGGCATATCCGTTACAGCAGTAGCGCCCGGACCAATGGATACCCCCTTCTTTTATGGGCAAGAAAGCGACGATGCGGTGGCTTATCATAAATCTGCCTCCGCTTTGGGTGGCCTAACAGACATCAAAGATATCGCGCCGTTAGTTGAATTTTTGGTAACAGATGGTTGGTGGATCACCGGACAAACCATTTTTGCAAACGGTGGCTACACCACACGCTAAAGCATATCTAAGAAAGATGATGTTTTATCCATCATCTTTCTTTTCCCGTATATAGTCAGCACATTAGGTTCTTTTGACTTAAAACATATCATCCACCTATAAAACAAACCTTCCTTCTTACAAAGTATTCGGATACTTATCGTTTAGCGCCTGTTTGCACATATGAATCTTTCATGATTGAATGCAAAAAAATAAAAAAATAAGCCTTACCTTTGCGACCGCTCTTTTTTACTAAAGAGTCATTTATACGAATGTAACAAGGGCCGAATTCTTAAGTGGGCAAGGCTTTTGTTATCATTAACAACGTACAAAACTTCAAAGAAGTAAAGTTCCGAAGAAAGCTAGCGGCAAAGATGTAGATTGTGGAAACCGTTGGTTGTACAAGTTTAACCGTGTCTCGATGTAAAAACACATTGAGCAAAAAATTCATAACATGCTAAATTTAGTTTTATTTGGCCCTCCAGGCGCCGGAAAAGGTACACAATCCCAAAAACTTATTGAAAAGTATCAATTAGTCCATCTATCTACAGGAGACCTCCTTAGAAGTGAAATTGCGCAGGGAACTGCTTTAGGACTAGAAGCTAAAAAACTGATGGATGATGGTAAGCTGGTTCCTGATGAAGTTGTAATCGGTATGATCAGTAACAAGCTTGATAGTAATCAAGAGGCAAAGGGTTTTATTTTCGATGGTTTTCCACGTACCGTAGCGCAAGCTGAAGCTCTTGACAAACTCTTAGCATCAAAAGGAGCGCAAATATCCGGCATGATAGCACTTCAGGTTGATGAAGACGAGCTGGAAAAAAGACTATTACTACGTGGAAAAGATTCCGGTCGTGCCGACGATGCTAATCCCGAAATCATCCGCAAACGTATCGTAGAATATAATTCAAAAACAGCACCGGTTGCCGGTTATTACCAGCAACAAGGAAAACTACAGAATATTGATGGAATAGGATCCATTGATGAGATTTTTAAGGCAATATGCGCTGTTGTAGACCGCTATTAATTCCAGTAATTCAATAACAAAAAATGGCTCAAGGTTCAAACTTTGTCGATTATGTTAAAATTTGTTGTCGTTCCGGTCATGGAGGGGCTGGCTCTGCCCACCTCCATCGCGACAAACATACAGCAAAGGGTGGACCTGACGGGGGCGACGGGGGCAGAGGAGGCCATATTATACTGCGGGGCAATAGTCAATTATGGACGCTTTTGCACCTTAAATACAGAAAGCACATTATCGCTGAGCCCGGCGGGCCGGGCTCCAGCGCATTGCAACATGGCAAGAACGGAAAAGATGAAATCTTGGAAGTTCCGTTGGGCACTATCGCCAGGAATGCCGAAACAGGGGAAGTCCTATTTGATATTACCGAAGACGGTGAAACCAAGGTTCTCACACCCGGGGGGCGCGGCGGATTAGGCAACTGGCATTTCAAAACACCAACGCAACAAACACCACGCTTTGCTCAACCTGGTGAGCCTGGCATAGAAGAATGGATTGTTTTGGAGCTCAAAGTATTGGCTGATGTAGGCTTGGTCGGTTTTCCGAACGCAGGTAAATCCACGCTACTTTCCGTAGTTTCTGCAGCTAAGCCCGAAATAGCCGATTACCCCTTTACAACATTAGTTCCCAATTTGGGTATCGTATCTTATCGCGATAACAAATCTTTTGTGATGGCCGACATTCCTGGCATCATTGAAGGCGCCTCTGAGGGAAAGGGACTGGGTTATCGATTCTTAAGACATATCGAGCGTAATTCCGTATTGCTTTTTATGGTTCCTGCTGACACTCACCGCTCAATTGCAGAAGAGTTTAATATTCTCTTACACGAACTCACGGCTTACAATCCGGAGCTCTTGGATAAACCCCGTCTGTTAGCCATTACAAAATCCGATATGCTAGACGAGGAACTACAGCTGGAAATGGAGCAAGACCTTCCAGAGCAAATCCCTTACATCTTCATTTCCTCCGTCGCACAAAAAGGACTGCAGGAACTTAAAGATTTAATCTGGAAAGCGATAAACAGCTAAGCACTCTTTTTTGCAAAACAGAAAACCAATGTTAAGGCTAAATTCATATTGTCCAACTACTCACGCCTAAACATTTTCACCGAACCATCTAGGTTAAAGTCGATGGCAAAACGTTGCCTTGAACCGTTTATACTTCGAGGATACCAAATAAATTCACCATCCCAAACAATACCGTACACATGGTTGACCGGTTTTGCTCCCTCTATCGTTCCCGCCTTTTCGTTATAGTTATTCATAATAGTTGACACCGTTCTGAATTTAATTCTATCCAGATCAAACAGCTTACTTTGTAGATTAGTTCTAATAGAAATTTGAACAGGCTTTGGCTCACTCCATACCCCATCATCATATTCGTAAGCATCAATATACTCCGGATTCTCGGGATGTTGAAGATTAAGCATCACCCTTCCATCATCGTAAAAGTGAATATCGTCATATAGTCTGATTTTCTTTCCATTATATTGCGGAAGTTTCCTTAAGGATTGCTCTGCCTTTCCAAGGGCAAGGGTATCACTTAAAAAATCTTTTACCGGAGGTGGTGTAACTTCTTTATATATTTTTCTTTGTTGAACAGTTTCTTGCTTACTAGTATCCGGCATGAGGTTACTTGCTGAAGCCGCAGTATCTTTCTCAGCTTTTGAAGAGTCATCAAAAGTATCTCGAATGCTTTTGGTTATACTGTTACAAGCAACCATAATATTTAGGGAACCTATCAATAAGATAGTAAGTTTGTAAGTTTTCATGAAAATTTAAATACCCTATTGAAATTAATCATTCAGATCCTTGCTAAAAGCTATTGTTTGGGGATCTTCTTCTAAATAAAAAATGTCTACCGTCTGTTGCTGAGTTATACTCACCTCCAGCAGACTTACGATTTTCTTAAGACTTACCCTATGCGTCCGACCCCTCTCGTCCTTAAAATCCAACTCAAACCGCACCTGTGGCTGTTCATTAATGTAAGTACCGGTTTGTTTTGCGCTTAAAATCCTCGCGGTAGCTTGCTTTCCATAGAAGATCAATCGTAATACATCCTTGGGTAAGCCACTAAGTTGTCCCAGTAAAGCATCCAAGCCGAGGAAGCTGAGCAATAAAATTAAAGGACATAATAATAAGGGATGCCAGAAGATAAGGAATCGCCACCCGGTGCCTCTGCTTTCCAATTGATAGGAGAAAATATAATAGGCGATAACAAGCCCTAAAGCCAATAACCATCCTATGATAGAAAGAAACATTTGACTTTTCCTTAATTCTACTTGCACCCCATCCGGTATGAAGACGGGGCTACTTTTTAAGGTTTTATCAATCCGTAGTTTTATACGTTTACCTGCTTCGTATCGATTCTGTTGCGGCTTACTATCATTAATAGGTATTGTCTGTAAAACCTTCGTGCCTGAAAAATTCTCAAACCGCACCGATACCTCCAAGGTTTCAACGTCTTTTGCGACAGGTTTAAGCGTTTTCACGTCCACAATTTCCCCATCCTTTAACACGCCATCACGAAGCAGCGACTCAATATTTGATTTCGTCTGTAAAGTGAGTGCGATCCATCGCTGATAAAGCTTATATAAAACGATCGTCCACAATACCAGCGAAATTAACAGATAGGTTAAAGCCAACCAAGGATTTGTACCGTCTCCCCTTATTTCAGAATTGTAATTGATACTATAGTACAATATCATCGGAAAGGGAACCGCGAAGAAGAACATGTAAGCTTTCCAAAAGTAACTCATTATATTTCATTTTAAGGTCAACATGTTTGCAATACACATCCCAAAAAACACAGCGATTTCAAAAGCAACGTTTACAATAATAAAGAAAGATTCTTAAATTAGGCTGATTGAACCTGGAAAACCCCTGTTTTCAGCTAGATAAATTTTCATCTAAGGGGACAAAGAAAAAGTAAGCTCATGAAGGTAAAACGTATTGTAGCAAATATAGAAACAGATAACATTGAATTGGCAGCAACCTTTTATGGTGACGTATTAGGCTTACAAAACGTGATGAACCATGGATGGATCGCAACTTATGCGTCCTCTGAAGAAAGCGGAACGCAAGTAAGTTTCGCCTCGCAGGGAGGAGACGGCCTGCCTGTACCGTATTTGTCTATCGAAGTGGACGACTTAGACCAAGCATTAACGGAAATAACAAAACATGGCTTTGAGATCATTTATGGACCTTCCCATGAATCTTGGGGAGTAAGGCGTTTTTTTTTAAAGGATCCTTTCGACAATATTATCAATATTCTATCTCATGAATAAGCCCCACTTCATCAAAGCTATCCGCATAGAAGTAAAATTAGGTTAAGTGACTAAAAAACTTGTTTTATACTTTTTATCTTGAACTTAAATATTAGCAGTTCTTCCTTTCGTCGTACCAGCAACATGACTTCCTTTTTTGGCCGCTGCAGCGCCTTTTTATATTGGGCAAAATTCACACTGAAATCACCATTTACAGCGAGCAACAAATCGCCAACTTTTAACCCGGCCAATTCTGCGGGTGACCCTTTCGCCACGCCTCCGATTTCTATGTTTCCATCAATTAATTGCAAGTCCAAGCCTGAATAGGCGTAATCAAACCGATCCCGAAAACTGTTATTAGGTATGAGGTGAATATCTCCCTTTTCATAGTTATAGATCATGTTAAAACGCCTGAAAATATCGTTCCCGATCAGGCCGCCCAAGTAGGGATAGGAAGTCACATCATACACATCATCAAAAATCAAGGTAGGGACATGTTTAAATTTGTACGGACCAAAACGGAGCTCCTTAATAACCGTTAAATCCATCTGTATCTTACCCCCCAAACCATGTCCTTCTTTCGGCCATAGCTTTCGATTCCATGCTAACAGTGTACTATCTTCAACGAACTCTTTCGAAAGCATAACACATACACCCGCACCGATATCGTGCAAAAAGCGCGCATTCACTTGGTGCTTATCTTTTAATAAGGCCCGCTGCACCACTAAACTTTTTATGTTAGGCCTTAAAAGAAAACCTCCCTTTGGATAACGAATGGTGCCTTGCGAGCAGATATGCATCAGGCTATCATCATAATTTATTTTCACTATATATCGGCTAAATAATGAGTAGCCAATGATCCCATCAACTTTAACCCCGTACACACTTGAAAGAAAAGAATAGTCGTTGATATGAAAATTTAAGCTATCAACCGTATATCCCGGGAACTTAAGATGCTGATTATATAGATAGCTAACCTGTTTAATGCCTGCAACGCCTCGGATGCGGGTGGCGCTTGGCGTCGGTTTCAATCCAAGAGAAACAACCGTGGAAGAATCCAGGGAAATACCCCCGCTCCCGGTATCTAAAATAAAATTTAATGTATCTGGAAAACCATTCAACAAGGCGGGCAAAACAACCACTCCACCCATTAAGGTTTTAAAATGCACCTCGCTTAATACTTGAGAAGGCGAAGGAACAATTTCTTCTTGCGCAGCACTACGCATATAGCCCACCAGTAATAAGGCAAAAAAGACGAGACGCATGTTCTGTTTATAAATGGTTATTAAAGTATAAAAATACTAAATAATTTTAAAAAGTAACAGGCCAATAATCGGGGAGATTAGAGGCCTGTCAACCAATTATAAACCTAAATTATGAAAGCACAAAGCTAATACTTTTTTCCATAAACACAAAATTTTCTAAGCTGTTATAACTTTTTTAAAAAACAACAAAAAGATAAGTGTCTACAAAACAATTTATTGTTACCTAAAAAATCTTAAATCCGACAGCTAATGAGTATATGCCTGCCTTTTGGCCAAGACGCTTGTCCAGATCGGTAAAACTTCTACTATAGCGCGCATCCAAGGTAATATTTCCTATGTCCACCCCCACATTAAAAACGCCGCCTATGTTGAATTTTTTAAAGTCGCCGGATTTAAACACATCCGGCTCATTCAGATTGTAACTAAAATCAGGCCCTAAAGAAACTCTTAACGCAAGTGCTTCTTGGTCCAGCAGCTTATATCCCAACATCAAAGGCACATTTAACTGGCTCAACTTTGGGTTATGCCTTTGACCGTTGTATTGAAATTCATTGGAAAAATGTACAAAATTGAGCTCCGGTTGAAAAAAAACTGTTTGGCCTATGCGAGCGAATGCACCCGCCGTAAAACCTACCTTTCCTTTTTTGTCATTTAGTCCTTGTGCATCCGAATGAAGATTAGCGTAGTTGGCTCCTGCCTTTAAGCCAATGGTCCAATCCCCTATTTGCGCTTTTGTACTTGATGCACTTGTTACGATAATAGCGATAATCGCCAATAATTTAAACAGCTTCATAGTTCTCATATTATTTTAAAACTATGACACCTTTGCCCTTTCATACCCCTATAGTTTTACCATTTTTTCTGCCAAATACAGGCTTTTTTTGCTATTTTCGCCAGTATGGCTAAAATAATTAACTTCAAATCCTTTCAAGAGTTCTTAAAATCCGGTACTGCGGGTGGGGTAATTCTGATTCTTTGTGTTGTCATCTCCCTTATCATTGCCAACACAACCTTCAGTGGTGCTTTTAATAATTTTTTAGAAATGAAAGTAGGTTACCATTCTGAAACCCTTCATTTGGAATATCCTATTATCATTTGGATTAATGACGGATTAATGGCCATTTTCTTTCTCTTAGTAGGTTTGGAAATTAAGCGGGAATTGGTAGAAGGTGAACTGGCATCGATCAAAAAGGCAACCTTACCTGTATTTGCTGCACTCGGTGGTGTAATCGCACCGGCATTGATCTATACCTTTTTCAATAAAAACTCGGAATTCGCAGGAGGTTGGGGCATTCCAATGGCAACTGACATAGCCTTCGCCTTGGCTATCATCACGCTCTTAGGCAATAAAGTACCTTCCTCATTGAAAATATTCTTGGCGGCATTGGCTATTGTAGACGACTTAATGGCCATACTTGTTATTGCTATATTTTACTCAACCTCCCTGCAATATCAATACCTCCTATATGCCGGTCTATTGTTCGCCCTACTTTTGATTTTCAATAAGTTAGGAGTCAAAAAAATTATTTTTTACCTAATTCCGGGAATATTCATGTGGTATTTCATTCACCATTCAGGTATTCATGCAACGATTGCCGGTGTTCTTACAGCTTTTACCTTACCTACCACGCCGGACGCTACAGAGTCTCCTTTAGAAAAATTAGAGCATCTATTAGTAAAGCCGGTGAATTTCCTGATCATGCCGATATTCGCTTTGGCAAACACGAACATCAAATATGAAGATGGCATGCTAGAAGGTTTATTTACACCTTTAGGATTAGGAATAGCGCTTGGTTTGTTTCTTGGAAAGCCAGTCGGGATTACTGCTTTTTCCTGGTTAGCTGTTAAATTAAGAATTAGTAATCGACCACACGGTGCTTCTTGGAAACACATTTTAGGAGTCGGTATGCTGGGAGGAATTGGCTTTACCATGTCGATTTTTATTGCCATCTTATCTTTCGCGAATGCTACGCATGTATTAGCCGAAGCTAAATTTTCCATTTTAGCCGGTTCCGTATTATCCGGCATCGCGGGAAGCGTCCTACTACTGTTGACAAATAAGAAGGCTAAGAAAGCGCTGTAATTTTTATTTACTGATAGTCAAGCTCTAACAAAATATTTAAAATTTGTCTTTTGAAATATAAAATCCTTGTCTATCTTTGCAGACCGAAAAACGGACACGCATTCCGGAATAAAAAAGGCCCGTTCGTCTAGGGGTTAGGACGCAAGATTTTCATTCTTGAAACAGGGGTTCGATTCCCCTACGGGCTACACATCTTGAAGTCAAAACATACAAAAGCCTGCAAATTAAACGTTTGCGGGCTTTTTGTTTTTTACAGCATCCTGATTCATTCAATTATTCACATAAAAACAGTGAGTAATTCAGTGAGTCAATCCCTAACCTACCGCTACTCACTGAAAGTGCATTAAGTTGTTGAACGACAACCTGTTCAATAACTGAACATCTTGACTACCATAGGCTGCAAGGCTAATTTTGTTCACCATAAATGATGTATTATCATGAGTACAAATTATTCCTTGCTCTTCTACTTGAAGAAACCAAAAAACTATGTGGGTGGCCCCAAGCCGATTTACATGCGTATCACCGTGGCCGGTGAACCCAAGGAAATGTCCACTGGCCGTGAATGTGACCCCGTACGCTGGAATGCCAAGACCAATCGTGCAAAAGGTACCAAAGAGGATATCCGTGGCCTGAACGCCTACCTCGACACGATGGAGCGAAAGATGGCCGATGCCCACCTGCAACTCGTAAAGGACGGCGCGGAAATCACCGCCGAAACGCTGAAACTAAAGTACCTTGGCAAAGACGTGCAGCGGCGGTATTTGATGGAAACGTTTACCGAACACAACCGGAAGATGGAAGCGTTGCTTGGGAAAGGCTTTAAACCCAACACGCTGAAAGGCTACAACACTTCTGTTGCACACCTGACCTCCTATCTGGAAAAATGCCATGGTGAAACGGACATCGACATCCGGCGCATCGACCATGTGTTCATCGCGGGCTATGAGTTTTTCCTGCGCTCTGACATGGGGTGCAGCGCGGTGTCGGCAGCCAAGTACATGAAGCACCTGCGTAAAATCATAAACCAGTGTCTTGCACACCGATGGATTGCGGAAAACCCCTTTGCGTTCTACAAAACGAAAGCCAAGCCAAGGGAAAAGGATTTCCTCACGCCGGATGAACTGGACAGGATAGCCCAAAAGGAACTTTCCATAACAAGGCTTTCTCATGTGCGCGACATCTTCGTGTTCTGCTGCTATACGGGGCTGTCATATGCCGATGTGCGGAAACTGCAAAAGACGGACATCGCCAAGGGCATAGACGGCAGGTTGTGGGTATTGACCAGCCGGGAGAAAACGGAAACTGCCTCCAATATCCCCTTGCTGCCACAAGCCTTGGAAATCATCGGACGCTATGCGGATTATCCACCATGCGTGGCAAAAGGACTGGTGCTTCCGGTGTTGAGCAACCAAAAGATGAACAGCTACCTGAAAGAGATCGCCGACCTGTGCGGTATCACCAAGACGCTGACATTCCACATGGCGCGGCACACATTCGCCACCACGGTGACACTGGCCAACAACGTGCCTATCGAAACGGTTTCCAAGATGCTGGGGCATACCAGCATCAAGACCACCCAGCATTATGCCAAGTTACTGGATACGCGGATTGGCAGCGATATGGAGGCCTTGCAGAAGCGGCTGGCAGGAATGTGACCGAAAATTATTCATACTTTTACCACTTACAACCAAGCAAAACAATGAAGCAAAAAGATGATTACCTATGGAAAGGGATTTTGGAAGATGTTTTTGACGACTTCCTCCGCTTCCTGCATCCCGATGCGGACAGGGTTTTTGACCTAAGCAGGGGCATCACGTTCCTCGACAAGGAACTGGAGCAGTTATTCCCTCCAGAAGATGATGAGTTTGCTCCCAAAGTGGTTGACAAGCTGGCACAGGTGTACACCCATGACGGCATTGAGGAATGGGTTTTAATCCATGTGGAAGTTCAGGGCACTTACCGCAGGGATTTCTCTTTGCGGATGTTCACCTATTATTACCGGATACTTGATAAATACCATAAGCGCATTTCTGCATATGCCATCCTGACCGAGGCGAGCAAAAAACCGAGACCGAATACCTATGAGGAAGAGTTTATGGGTACAGGCATCTCGTATAGGTTTAATATGTACAAAATTGCCGAGCAGGACGATGAAGCCCTTTTGGCAAGCAACAATCCGTTTGCCTTGGTCGTCTTAACTGCCAAGGCGGCATTTGCGGGGAAAAACCTAAACAACGGCAGTCAAAGTGATGAGGCTTTATTGCAGGTAAAAATCCAGTTGGCCCGTGAATTGCTTATCCGTAGAATAGCCAAGGAAAAAATCAGGGGACTGATGAATTTCCTGCGCTACTATGTGCGCTTTGATAATTCAGAAGTAAATACTATCTTTGAACAAGAGGTAGAAAAATTAACAGAAAGGAGGGATACCATGGGTATAGAACAGTTATTATTGGATAGGGAAAAGAATAGGGGGAAGCGTGAAGAAGCCATTGCCATCGCACGCGAAATGAAAAAAGATGGTATCTCGATTGAACAAATAGCCAAGTTCACCAAGCTGACTATAAAAGAAATCGAAAAGCTTTGATAGAATTCTTACAATATAAAGCAAGCCATCCCGCAAACGGATGGCTTTTTTTGTATCCCTCGCATACACACGACTAACATTTCGATATCGGCTCACTATTGGTTCTTACTGGCTCATATCGGCTCATTTCAGGAGTCGGGTTTTAAAAATCTGCACACACCAAGGCATTTTTACCGCTTAGGCCACCGGACGCAAGGCGGGGGAATTGGGTCAAGGGCGCCGGAGGGTAAAGGCCTGTGGGTGGCGGCGTTTATATACCCTTGACCTTTCCCACGCCGTGGGTAATTTGGCCGGGCAGTGCAAAGGCCGGATGCCCTGAACCACCCGTAAAACTCACCGCCTGACACCCCGTGACTGCGCTTTCTTTTTCCGTTTGCGCCGCTTCTCCTCCTCCTCGATGGGGTTTTGCTGCTCACCCGCTCCCTCCACCGGAGCCAACAGCAATCCCAACAGGTCGGCAGCCATGCTGCCCGTGGTGGCCAGCATATCACCCACGCTTTCGAACATGCCTTGGGCGACATCATGCGCCAGTTCCATTGCCAACGGCTGACCCTGCGGATGCCGCTCCGTTAATTCCGTGAGCGTGTGCATCTGCGCCTTTTGCTGTGCCGTGCCTTTCTTCATCGTGTTGGCATATTGCAGGCTGTCTTTCAGGTTTCGCTCGAAATCGAACAGTTCATCGAACAGGGTTTCGCCCGACTGCTTGAACGCGGTGCGGTCGAACTGCCCCAGCTTTTGCGAATGGGCTTTGTTCCCGCCACGTGACGTGTTCTGCGGGCTTAGCTTGACTGTATTGGTGATATCCTTGCGGCTCACGATGATCTGGACGTGCATCTGCCGCCCCTCCTTGCGTTCCCCTTTTCTCTTTTGTCCGCTCTTTACCTCCCTGTCGTTGTGGCCGTAATAGCGGTGGTTTTCCAGCTTGCCGAACCAAAGCAAATCCTTGTGGCTTTCGATGCCGGGGCGTTTGAAGTTACGGGCATACTCGTCCATTACCCTCGTGGCAAATTCCTTGAGTTTTTCCCTTGCCACGTCCTCGCCGTATTTGGACACGAGGTGCGCCAGTTCCTTTTGGCTGGGGCTGACGTTGATGAGGAAGAACTTGCTGTCGTCCCTGCCCAGCTTGGCCACGTTGCGGTCTATGCCCATCCTTACTTCATGGGGTTTGATGTCATTGGCCGTTCCGTTGAACCAACGCTCCGGTTTGTTTTCCATTGCGTTCTCCGGCTGCATCCGGTTTTCCTTTTCGAGGTAATGTACCAGCGTACCGCTGCTGCCTTTGTTGTCACCCGTTTCCGATTTGGTGATGTTGATATACATAATCCTATATTACAGATTATCCAGTGATTGCCTTGCATGTTTGGCCAGTTCCTCCTTTTTTGCCGCCGATACAGGCCAGCCGAGGGCTTCCCGTTGGGTAATGTAGTAATCCAGTACCTGCCGGAACCTAGACTTCAATGTTTCCCTTTCCCGCATGTTGCCAAGTATCTTTTTGAGCGTACCGTCCACCAGTTTCAGGTAGCCGATGGTTTCCCTGCCCATGATGGTTGCCTCCGACTGCTCTTTGCCGATGCTTTTCAAAAGCGGGCTTTGCGCTTTGGCGATGGCCATCAATTCCTCCATAGCCGAGTACATCGGCACCAGCATATCACCCTCCTGTTTGCGGATGAACGAGAGGATACGGCTGATGCCGCTTGACAGTTCCTTTTTCAGCACCTCATCGTTCAGGTCGGCGGGGTCTTTCTTGCTCTTGTAGAAATAATCCACCATCTGCATGACCACTTCGCGCTTGGTGCGGCCAAGCTTCCGCGCAAGCAGGGTGAGCCGCTCGTCCACCGCTTCGGGGAAACGGACAGACTTCGTGTTCTCATCAATCCTGACCATTTACCCCTCCCTCCCCGTGGATGATGAACCTGAACCTGCTGCCCTTGGCCGGATGCCATGAGGGGCGGTACTCCAAGTAGCCATAGGCCACAAGCTCCGACAGGCATTTGTGGTACGTGGCGATGGAGCGTATCCGTGAGAAGCGCATTAGCTTCCTGCGGCTGGCGTGGAAATAGCCTTGCGGGTTGCCGCAATCGTGGTGGTAGAACAATGCCGCCACCAATCCGATGTGCGTGGGCAGCAAACGCCCGTCATCGCCGATCCGCTCAAAAAATGCACTGAACGCGTGCTTGGGCAATTCCATCCGTTCACCCATTGCCGTTACCTCCCTCCATCATTTTCCTGATGTCTTCCCTGCGGTAGTACATGCTGCCGCCCACTTTGCGGTACGGCAGCGTGCCGTTGATACGGAGGCTTTGCAACGTACCCGGCGATATGCCCAGCAGCCTGCGCACCTCTGCGCTTCTCAGCCACTCCCTGCCAAGATTTTCTTTTTCCCTGTTTCCGATAATTTGCTTGAACTCTTCCAGCATTTCCCGCTTGAACTGCCGGAGGTCTTCCCGTGTGACGATGTCTATTTCCATATCTCTATCATTATGTTCCCATATCCATATATCCCGATAGCGGGATATTGATTTGCGCCGGTTACATAGCGCACGGTATACCGCGAAGTATACCGGAACCTTGCGCTGGTGTTATCCCAGCGCATTGGGGTATCCCCGGAGGATACCCGAAACCCCCATGGCGATACCGTGGGGGCAAGCAAGTAGGGCTATGCCCAACTTCCGCTTGCTCCATTCCCATCGGGGAATGGCAATTTGGCGGAGCGTGCGAACAGCACGGTTTGGCGCTGCGGCCAAACAGGGTGGTATCCGGTGTTTCCATCGGGCGGCACCCGCTCCGTTGGGACAAAGTTGGGGGATATGACAGGGATATGGATGACCAACCGAGGTGGCTTGGTCATGTTCGGGGATTGAACGGGTAGGCGATTAGGCTTCGTCTACGGGGACGATGCGGAACAACTTCCTACCATCCGGCACCTGCGAACCCTTTATCGGGGCTTCGCCCTTGCCCACGAAATAGTTGCGAGCGGTATCCAATGGGATTTCCTTGCCGCCGTGGTTGAAGTATTTCGCCACCAGTTTGTAATACGGGCTGTGGTGGTCGCTTTTGAGCAGCGACCTCCCATTGGGCAGTTCCACTTCGCGCAGTTGCTGGATGAGGTCGATGAGCGTGGGCAGGTAGCCGTCCTCAACATACACTTTCTGTGCAACCCCATATTTCGTATGCGCTTTCAACTGTTCTTCCAAATCTTGGATATGGGCTTCGAGTTCGGCTATCTTTCCGTCTTTTTCTTTCAGCAGCACATCGTTTGGCCTAATGTTCCACTTATCGCGCGTGCCGAGGTATTGCTGGAATTCGGTAAGTTTCCCGATGTTTGACTGATGCCGGGGATGCTCGGATGAGAACGGGTCTTTCCGCTCGAAATGTTCAATCCGTTTCTGCACGATGTACCACACATGGGAAAGGAAATCTTTTTCGGAACCCTGCCCTGTGGACAGGAAATGATTCAGGTGGTGCGTGTAATAGTCCTCAAACCCGGTTTTGTCAATTCCGTAGATTTTGAGCAGGAAATGGTTGTTACCATACCCCCTCTTCAAACCAAGTACGTTGCCAACATCAAACGGATGTGGGGAAAAATCAAAACGTTTTCTGCTTTTGAAGTAATTTAATCCCATTGTGATAATCTTTAAATCTGTAGCTACAAAATCCTGTCCAACGGACTTTTGATTGAATTAATTTGCGCATTGCCGACCTTTGCATAAAGCATCGTGGTCTTGATGTCATTGTGACCAAGTAGCTGCTGTATGAATGACATGTCCGTGCCGTATTCCAGTAAATGTGTGGCGTAGCTATGCCGCAAACCGTGTATCCCTATCGGCTTGTTTACCTTTGCGGCTTTCATCGCATTCTTGAACACAGCTTGGACACTGCGGACGGAATACCGCCCACCGTACTGACCTTCAAAAAGGTAAGTTTTAGGGTGGTACGCTTTATAATATTCCCGCAGCAAATCCAGCACCGCGGACGGTAGCGGTACATACCGGTCTTTCTTTCCTTTGCCCGCTTCGATGAGTACCTGCATCCGTCCACTGTCGATGTCACTCACTTTCAGATGGACAACCTCACTTACTCGCAATCCCATTCCGTAGCACAGTTGCAGCATCAGCAAATGTTTTCGGTTTCGTACTGTGTCGAATATCCGTTTTACTTCCTTTTGGCTCAGCACTTTTGGCAAAGTGGATGGCTTCTTCGGCCGTGGGATTTCGGCAAAGAAATCCGGTTTATGGAGCACCTGTTCAAAATAGAATTTGATGGCGTTGAGCCTGCTGTGCAGCTGGCTTTCCGAAATCTTCAATGTATTGATGCAATAAAGGATGTAAGCACGGAGACGGTCGTAGCCGAGTGAATCAACGGGCACATCTTTCAAAATATACAGTAGCTGTGCAAATTCTACCATGTATGTCTTTATGGTGGACGGGCTGTAGGCTTTCATCTGCAATACCTCTTTCATGCGTTGCAACTCCCGAGCATTCAAAGGTGATAATTTGGACAATACCCCTTTGCCAACCGGTGGGATTTCCATCCCAAACAGTGTGCGGAAATGGGTGTTGTCCGGCACATACCAGCACTTCTCAGACCTGCTCCACCTACCTTTCAGCGATTTGACCAAATCAATCTTTGACCGGTCGTATTTGAAATCCATCCAAATGACCGCGGCATCCTTGTGCCTGCCTTCCCGAAAATCAAAACCAGAAAAATCAACAACTTCCATACTGCGTATTTTGTATTATCTGCCAAAGCAAATCTAAGAAAGTTATACAAAATACGCAATACACAAAATCTGATAACACCAAAGCAAGACACTTAAAAACAACTATTTATAGAGGTTAACAGAAAGACACTTGGCATCCTTGCATATAGAAGATTATTGCGTATATTTGAGAGTTGTGCGTCACCCTAAAACCCACCGCACATTTAGCACATTTGGTTTTTGCCGACACAAAAGCCAACCCTAAAAAAACCAAAAGAGCTAAATCACCCACCGCTGACAAAAGACTTGTTGGAAACTTTATTTAAGAATTTGCTTAAATAAGAAAACTATTTGTATCTTTGTTGCGTTATTAATCCTAAACAAGAAAATTATGGAAAACAACCAATCGTGTATCAGAGTGTTTGCCGACAAGGTTCAAATAGACAATTGTAGAGAAATACTTCAAACCAACGACAAGGCATTCACCCAACTGAGTGGACTTTTAGCATTGGCAGGAAACGAAGTAAGATTGAAAATCTTATTTCTATTAGAAGAAGAAAACGAATTATGCCCTTGCGACCTTTCAGACATTCTCGGAATGAGCATCCCTGCGGTTTCGCAACACCTCAGAAAGCTAAAAGACGGAAACGTCATTGAAGGAAGAAGAGAAGGGCAAACCATTTTCTACTCTTTAAAACAAGAGCAATTGACTTTACTTCGCCCATTTTTTAAGCATATCATTAACAATTCAAAAAAGGAAACAGTATGAACAAGAAAAACAACAAACTTGTCGGAGCGGGAGTTCTTTCGGCAGTAGCAGCATCACTTTGCTGCATAACACCTGTATTGGCTCTTATTTCAGGAGCTTCAGGAGTGGCATCTACCTTTTCGTGGATGGAACCAGCAAGACCTTATCTTATCGGTATCACCGTTTTGGTATTGGGCTTTGCTTGGTATCAGAAACTCAAACCACAAACAGCCGAAGAAATCCAATGTGATTGCGAAGAAGACGAAAAGAAACCTTTTATGCAGACAAAAACATTTTTGGGAATTGTAACCGTTTTTGCAGCCTTGATGCTTGCATTTCCAAAATACGCACACATTTTCTATCCTTCAAACGACAATAAGGAAGTGGTAATCGTCAATGCCTCTGACATTCAAGCGGTAACTTTTGATGTAAAAGGAATGACTTGCAATGGATGTGCTTCACACGTAGAAAATGACGTGAACAAATTGCCAGGTATTATTAAGGTAGATGCGATTTATGAAGAAGCGACTGCCAAAGTAGAATTTGACCAAACCAAAGTGAGTTTAGCTCAAATTGAAGAAGCAATCAACGGCACAGGTTACAAAGTGGTTGGCAAGAAATAGTATTTTTTTGCCTTTTGTATTTAAGTATTTAATTAAATAATTACAAAATGAATAAAGAAACCGTAAAATTTGACATCACAGGTATGACCTGCGACCATTGTGCCACAGGAATTGAAAAACTGCTTACCAAAAAAGAAGGCGTAAAAGAAGCCAATGTGAGCTATTCAAAAGCCACTTGTGAATGTTCTTTTGACCCTGCCAAAACAAGCAAAGAAGAAATCATCAGCACCATCAACGGTACGAAAAATTATCGTGTAAAAGGTGAAATCCCTGATAATGGAAACAGTGGAAATAATCAATTTGATTTAATTATTATCGGTGGCGGTTCGGCTGCATTTTCGGCAGCTATCAAAGCGGAAAGTTTAGGTCTATCGACTTTAATGGTAAACGGTGGGTTGGACTTTGGCGGGACTTGCGTCAATGTGGGTTGTGTACCTTCTAAAAATCTTATTCGTGCGGGTGAAACGGCTTATCACGCTACACATTCCAACTTTGAAGGCATCAAACCAAAAGGCGCTGACATTGATTTTGCGCAAATCATTAAGGATAAGAAAAAATTGGTAGCCACACTTCAAGAAAAAAAATATATGGATGTTGTAAGCGATTTTGAAAACTTGACTATGCTAAAAGGTTGGGCAACTTTCAAAGACAATAAAATCATTGAAGTTGACGGCAAGGAATACAAAGCAATCAAATTTTTAATCGTAACGGGAGCTACTACCAATATTCCGACTATTGAAGGATTGGACAAAATTGACTACTTGACCAATGTTTCTCTTTTCGACTTGGAAGAAAAACCCAAAAGCCTGACCATTATGGGAGCAGGTTATATAGGTTTGGAAATTGCAATGGCGTACAATCGTTTAGGCGTAAAAGTCCGCATTATTGAATTTACAGACCGTGTATTGCGAACACAAACACCTGACATCAGCGAAGCATTGGAAATCCAAATGCGAAAAGAAGGCATTGAAATATTACCCAATTTCAGAGCCGTGAAATTCGAGAAGAACGGAAACGAAACGATAATTCATTGCAAATGCCCTGATGGTTCATTTACGCAAATTGTAGAGAAAGGAAAGGTAGTAATTGCCACAGGAACAAAACCCCATACAAGTCAATTGGGATTAGATAACATTGGTTTGAAACTCACCCAAAGTGGTCATATTGCAGTAAATGAGAAGATGGAGACCAATCTATCCAACATTTACGCAGCAGGAGACGTAGCTAACACCCCCGCATTTGTTTATACAGCAGCCTTTGAAGGTAAAATTGCCGTTGAAAATGCTTTCTCAGGAACAGAAAACAAAGCCGATTATTCTTCTTTACCTTGGGTGGTTTTTACTGACCCACAAATTGCAGGTGCAGGTTTGGACGAAGCACAGGCAGAATCCAAAGGCATTCCGTTTGAAGTTTCAAAATTGGAATTGAAAGACGTACCGAGAGCCATTGCAGCAAATGACACAAGGGGATTTATCAAACTTATTCGCAACACCGAAACGGATAAATTGATAGGTGCAAGAGTAGTCGCACCCGAAGGTGGAGAGCTTATCCAACAATTAAGTATGGCAATCAAATACGGAATAACTGTAAAAGACTTGGCAGACAGTTTTTACCCTTATTTGACTTTGGGAGAAGGCATCAAATTAGCAGCAATAACTTTCGGAAAAGACGTATCGAAATTAAGTTGCTGTGCAAGTTAATCCGACACAAAGGCACACACTCTTGCAAGTCGCACCAGCCTACTCTTGACCAAAACTTGCAAGAGAGAGTGCCTTCCCTACCCTAAAAAATCCTACCTTTGAAAATTGACTAAACCGACTAAAAATAAAGGGCGAACGCACAACATTGTGTATAAGCAATAGCGGGTGAAGTGGTAAATCGAAGGTCTTTGCCTTTAATAAACTTTGTGCTAAACTGAAAGGTTTGTACTTTTAAATCCGCTACTGCTCATACACTTGACCGTTAATATTTCATTCCTACATCACAGGAATTTTTGTATCTTAGCATTATAGCAATTGCAGCTAAAACGTATGTCAAACCAGTGAGTGATTCGGTGAGCAGGGAAAAGGGGTGGTTGTAAAATACTGATAAAGAGATTAATGCCCAATAGGTTCGATTCCCCTACGGGCTACCTCAGGGGAAAGATTCAAATTAAACGAATCTTTCCCTTTTTTTATTGCGTCTAATTCGTTGTTGATCAGTAAATAAGCAATAAGTCGAACAGGATGGTTAAAAGGGGGGCTGGAAAAAAATATCTTCCGGAAATAGGCTCGGACGGTTTGAGGGAAGAGCCTTGAGGTCCTTTCTTCGTTACAAGCACTCTTAAATTATAATATTTAAGGCGACAATGAAAATCCCCGACACTTCTGGGTATCGGGAATCTTCTTTAGTGAAGCTTTTCAGAAAGCCTCTTATTTGAACAAAAGTTGTTTTCCTCCTATTGTACCAATTGAACCGAAAGCTCATTAAGCAATCCTTTTGCATCGTTGAGATCTTGATTCCAAGTCTGGTTAGGTTTCGTAATCTTCAATTTCTGGATGGCCGTTTCCAACCGATCTAAGTTAGCTTGGTCTCCCTTATTTTCCAGTGCTCGTTTCACAACTTGAATCTTCGCATAGTCTTGAAGCCCCTCCAACAGTCGCTCGTAACGAATCGAGCTTCTAGCATTTGGGTAGACGATATAGGTATCGCCCGCCGGCCAGGTACGGAAACGGGAATCTAACAATGGATTTTCTACCCAAGAATTGAATGCCCATCGTAACATACCGTCAAAATTCGCTGCTTCTGCAAACCACGCCACGAGGACAGATTCCGCTGGGTCAGAAAATGTAAACTGATTGGGAAACGCATTACCGCAATAGATATAAAACGTCGTGTTCAATCCCCGTGATTGACGGTCTTTTAGATCTTCTTCCGAAAATGGGTGTCCCATTGCAATACTAACATCGTCGCTATTCGGATAACGTCGATAAGTTCTTTGGTTATCAGCATAAGAAACACCTAATTCCGGTGACACTTTTTGTAATAAAGTCAAAGCACCGTCCACTTCTTCCCTCGTACGTTCATCAATGGCTATATTTGTTTTTTCCAACCACCCCTTCCCCCGAAGGTGTTCTACGAAATCTTCTAAGAACGGCGTCCATAATTGCTCAAATATAGGTGTACCCGGTTTAGCCTCGACATTTACCAATTCACCACTTGTTTCATCATTATAATGGATTTCATTATTCCAAGGGATGATGGAATAACAATTTATCATCTTGTTAACACCAAGATCCAGCATAAACTGCACCCATTTATCAAATACGCTGTAATCATACTTCCAGGAACCATCCTTTTGCTTTGTCCATATAATCATATCTGCATAAGGGTCAAATGTCTGCACATTCCAAGGATCTTTGTTAAGGGTCGCAGTGATCACTTTCTGCCCGACGTCTGCTAACATCTGCATCTGTGGTTTCAGCGCTTTGAAATGTTCCTCCGACCACATTTCGAGCCCTTCTACACGTGCTACTGCCGATGGATGTTGCCATTGATCTAAATGGTAAGTCCATTCCGATGGCTTAGGCAGGAGCTTATCTATAACATGTAAAGAGAGATTCAGTTCTTGCGTGGGTACTTCAGCAGCTTTCACTTGTACCTTTGCCGTATAGTAACCTGGTTTTGCGTCTTCCGGAATACGTAATGTTACCCAAACTGGCCGTACCTTCTTTGCTTCGAGATCGAAAGAGTTCAGATTATCTAACATATCGGGCGACAGAGACGAGGCGAAATCTTCCGGCTTACGATGACCACATCCCCCGGCGTACTCATCTGTCATCACATAACGAACAAAATGGGTAGACGCTATATCCGATGGCAAATCGCTGCCGCTTTCTGCACGAAAACCTGATACGTCCACTTGCGCACCGGCAATTTCAGCATTTGTCCATAGTAATATTTGAGCAGAGACACGCTCTCCTCTCCACCCTGTCACAGACGCTTGCTTTTCGACGGCGAAGTCAGGAGCTATGGACTTCGGAAAACGTTTATCAATCGTCACAAAAGAAGCGTGTAATCCATTTTCTACTTTAGACCAATCAGACAATGTATCTGCCGTCGGGTCGGGTAATTCCTTAAAGTTGACCAAATCCAAAGGAGTTCTCCGCTCCTGTTCTTGTTGGTTTTGGCCGCATGCAGAAGTCACTCCAATGAGGATAGCACCACATAGCATACCTTTTAATTTTTGTGTTTTTAAGTTCATAATACGTCATTATTCATTGATGCCAACATGACTCCACCCAATACCGTTGACGGAGTTCTAAGAGATAACCTGACATAAACTTCGTCAAAAAGTCCAGCAGATGCAAATGTTGCTGAAACACAATCGATTGCATAAAGTTACTCGCTTGTTTTTAAGGAGCTTTACAAGGTAATGAAAGAGAAGGGCGCATAACATATCATTCCACAGCGCTTATGCCATTGCATTCTCGAAAAACACTCAATAACTTACTGGCACCGGTCGAACACAGATCGAAGAAACCAGCTCGTTTACGAAAGAACACCTTCCAAATGAACACGTTTTTGTTAGAACAGGAACATTCCTAAATGTGATGTCTGGATAAAGCCTGTTCGTCTCAGAAAAAGCCAGCCTCTCTCCTCTCCCTGTCCTCTCCCCTGCGAGCCAACTTGAGCGGCACTGAAGGTGCACTCGATGGGGAATTTCCCCATGGAGCTCGCCACGAGTACCCATTGAGTTCCGACCAATATTAATCGAACCACCGAAGCCATCTTCAAGAGAGGTATAAGCGCGGGGCTCGACGGCATGTGTCGATTTATTATCTATATTGGAGGCCTGCGTATTTAGGGCCTTTTTTTGATCTTTAAATATTTTCTTCTTTTGGGAAGAGTCTTTAGCCGACGGCCTACCTACTGGGCAAAGCCCTCCTTAAACGCCTATATCTAGTTTTGTATAAGAAAATGAGTGTAGAAAAGTATATTTGACTTTGACAGAAATCTCTGAAAAATGGACGAGGCCTATTCATAATTGAGACATCATCCTAAATCAGTCCTTAACTTTATTTGTTGGGATAAAGGAACCGTAAAAACTCCGGGAACCATTCTTCAAATGCGCCTTTCAGAAGCTCATCGTTTTTCTTTCTAGGTTTTTTGCTATTTGGATAAATATTTTTTGACACAAGGCAAATACAAGAGTTTCAGAATTTTATAATCTTTACAACCCAGCGATTGGATCATTATAAGCTGCAACGCATGAAGAAAATCTATTCTGTGCGTTCTAATAAAAATAAAGAGATGTGATAGGCGCCCTTGATAAACCCTTTACCGATGTTGCTATTCTTATAAATGAAGCTCGCCATAATTGCACATACTAAATATCCCCTGTTGCCTCGTGCAGTAGATTTAAAACCCAAACAAAAACACCTATCAAAACCATCGCGGATAAAAGGATAAAGGAAAGGATAGCGAATCCGGTCCAAAAGCAAATTGATAAGAAAATCGTCATCTTTTAAAAAATTTCATTGCTGCGCATCAGCTAATGATAAGACAACATTAGAGCAGAAGACCCCTACCGGAAATCGATTTAACCTATGCACCGCTATTTTGAACATAGTTGTCGCGTTTTTTGAAGGGAAATCGTTGTATAGACCTAACCTCATTAAAGCCTGTTATGAAACGAGGAATCATATTAATCTCTTTTTTCCTTTCAATTTTCGCTTGCGATAAAGAAGATAGGGAGGACAAAGAATGCATGCTACTTATGTATGTGCCATTACCTTCCCTTGAAGAAGTTTACGGGTGTACCGATACTCGCTATGCACTTCATATCGATCTAAAGGAAACACATGAATTAATCCGAACGAAGCATACTTATGATGAAAAGGTAACAGGGAGCTGTCATCCAGCCATCGATTTCGAGAAATATGACCTGTTAATAGGAAGAAAAGGACTAAAATCAGGCAATCATTCAATAACGTATGAGTTAAAAAAAAGCTGTACGGGAGAGGAACGATTAGTTGTCACCTTTCATCAGGATATAAGTGCCGTAGCGGCTACTGTCACTTATCATGTCTTATTGCCAAAGGCAGACAGCAATCGAACAATTGCAGTCGAAACAAAAATAGTATATTGATAGGCTGTCCATCAAGTAAACGACCCCATGATTAGTCCCTAATTTCATTTTCGTTAATTTCTCGCCTGATACGTTCGTTTATATCAATATGGGTATTCCTGAAAATGAAGACAGTCGTCCCATATTCACGCGCGTAGGGGTTGGTTACGGAATCAGCCACAAAGGTATCGGCAAAAAAGGGACTGGTTTCCTTTAACTCCTCCTTTACCTCTCTGTAATTTTTTACACGTATCAAATGAACATACTTTTTATCCAAATTTATCCAATGAAGATAATCGGCATTGAAGGAAACGGCAGTCACCTCCTTTGTCTTCTTGTAATAATTGATGGCACCTGCTTGTCCGTAATTATCGCAAAGCACCAGTGTATGCTCTCCTTTCGGAAGCCTTGAAAAAGCAAGATCAACCTTGTTTGCCAATTCCTTCCATCCCAGCATATCAGCAAAATCCTGCGGTAGAAGGTGATCTTTACCATCCTCCCACCTAAGCAAGCCCAAAGCACGATAGGTCGCCTGATGCGCCAAGATATAGGCCGGAGTCTTATTCGGGAATGCAGTATGGTACATCGGTATAAAAAACAAAAAAGGGAGCAAAACGCAGGCAAAGCGTAAATTATTAACCTTAGTGCTTCCTCTTTTTAATAACTCTCCCAGATAAGCGGATCCAAAAGCCAAATAGATAGGATATAAGCCAATAGCATAATATCCTTTAGCTTTTAAAGCAATAAACACCATTAAGGTGATACAAAAAGACCAAAAGAAGACCCGATACTTTTTAAAAGGAGCATAGAAGACCAATGCATAAAAGGCAGCAAAGAGAACAAACAAAGAACCTAAAAAATAAATGACCTGTTCCTTCAAAAAGCCTACTCTACTGACATTAATCAATTGTGTATCCGTTAATTCTTTTAAATGATGATATACGGGAAAGTGGTGCTTATATTGCCACCAAAGATTTGGCGCGATAAGCAGTAAGGTTAATAAAGTGGATATATAAAAGGATGGTTTAAGGAAAATACTTCGTTGCGGGGTCAAAAGCAACGCAGGAAAAAGTCCAACCAGCAGGAAAATTATATTGTATTTATTCAGAAAGCCTAAAGCGAAGATAAGTGCGCCCGCATAAAGCCATTTGCTATCCGCCGAATTGATATATTTCAAAAAGATGAAGTAAAAAGCCGTCCAGCAAAGCACATCCAATGAATTGGGTTGATAAAGAATATTCAAGCGTAAAAGAACAGAAAAAAGTATGGCCGTAGCAGCCAATATCAAAGAAAAAAGATTTCCCTTAAGCTCTTCGACTGCTTTCCAAACAAATATCAAGGTGAGGGCTCCAAACAGAGCCGGAAAAAATCGAATCCAAAATAGGGTGTTACCCAGAAAATAAATTATTTTTGATATGATAGAGGTGACCGGTGGAACAGATAAAAATCCCCATGCTAAGTGGTTTCCCTGATCGAGGTGCAAAAATTCGTCACGATGCAATTCGTACGTTGAATTTACCAAAGCATATTGCAATATAAACTTCAGTAAAACAAAGACAAGCAATATGCCATTTTTTTTATTCATCGATTGAGTTTAAGCGGATTAGAATTTATTACTCAAACTTAATCAATTTCCGGCATTAGTAATATTTCTCCAGTTGACTTTAATGAAATCCTTAACAAAAAATTAAAACTAAATCAATTAGTAATACTGCGTATTTTATTAGTATTTTTGCTCTGAAGCGATACGCAAATTACCCTTTATTTGTCGTGTTTTAGCGCATAGCTCCTTAAATACGATTATTTATTTTGTAAAGCGTTATTGGAAGGAAACGGGACCCTTTAATTGATACAGCCATGGATAAAATTGAAGCATTGAATATCGTGAAAAACATTTATACCGAAGCTGACCGGACCGGCAATATGCTGCCGATATTTAATAGTTTGGCAGAAGATGTAATCTTCCACTCCACCATTCCGGAAGGCACACCCATAAGCGGAATTTTCAAAGGCAAACAGAATGTCATTAATTTCTATAAGAATCTGCTGCCTTCAGTAGCTATTTTCCAAAAATTGACCCCTTCCGTTTTCGTTATGCGAGATGACAGGGTAATTGTCGTGGGAGAAAACATCTTCACGCTTGTCAAATCCGGTGAGACCTATCACAGGCCTTATGTCAATATTATTAGTTTGGTTGATCGCCTCATCACGTCGATTATCTTAATTCAAGATTTCTCGGGATTTAACAAGCTTTATCAGAAAGAGATAAAACGCTGTTAATTTTTATCGACCGGACGGACCCAAATAGCTTATTATAGATTTCTGGCGAGAAAGCGGTTTCTTCGTTTTGCTTTTTGTAGAAAATATTATTTCTTTACACTACGAAAAACACATGTCAGATTACCCTATACATAATCAAATGCTTCCCAGTCAAGATAACGTTCAGCTAGCGCATGCTGTAGCTGCAGCCATTGGCATTGATCCACAGGTTTATGCTTACTACGATGACAATAGAGAAAATAGTCTCCATATCCTAAACTGCATCGACCCAATGGATCCAAAAAGTAAGATTTACTGTACGATAGGCTTATCAGATTACCCCAATGAAATAGAAATGAACAAGGGCGTGTTAAAAAACATCCCAATTGAATTGATGATAGCAGGTAACGAAAGTAGCGATAAATGGGCAAATATATTATCGACGGCAGGCTTCTTCGTTACCAAGAACAAGTGGACTTGTCAACCCGGCACCGTGTTTAAGAACATGATTGATATGTACCATAAGGGCACCCATTTAAAACATTTGCTTTTTGTGGAGCCGGTGATGTGGCAAGAAAAGCTTGAGCAAATGAAACTCTCCAACAAAAAGGTTCATTTCTTATTGCTAATCCCCATTTCAGATGCCGAATGTAAATATCGGGAGAAACATGGTTTCGATGCGCTTGAAAGCATCTTTATGGAAAAAGAAATCGATATTACCAATCTCAATAGGCTATCCGTTTTATAATTATTTTACCGGGGATATGTTGGCAACAACGGCCTTCTATTTTCGAAAAGCCAGCCCTTTCTCTTCGAGCTTTTGTTTAAGTTTCGGGATCGATCCAGGTCCCATACCATGCAGGCTAAGAATTTCCTTTTCACTAAAGCTTGCCAATTTACGCAAGGTTGTAATGCCTTGGTTTTCCAAGGCCCTTCGGGCAGGTGCAGCAATTGCAGCAAGAAAATCTTCGGTTACCGCGCGTTGCTGTTCGCATAGGGGACATACGGGGCAATCGCTACTTTTATAATACTGATGTCCTTGGTCGCAGGTACGAAGTGTTTTGCTTTGTTTAACCATAATCTACTATTGATGAACAAACTACACTCTTTTCGAACGCATTGCTTTTACTATTTTTAATTGCTTATCCTTGCAGAAATAAGCATAGTCGTCCGAGTCGACACCATACAAAGCCACCTTTCCTTCTTCGTTACTATGAATGCCCCATCCATAGCGCTTTGCTAAAGGAGAAGATCGCAAGCAGGCCTGTCCCTTGGAAAAAAAATCCGCTCTCGCAGCAGTCAGATCGCCTTTTAAATCATTCTTCCAGACAAAACATTGAAACAAGATATCATCAGAGGTGTATTGATAAGGATGTTTCATAATCAGATCAAACTGCATGTTGGCAATCGTTTTGCCGGATTTTTTCTCCAGAGGAATTTCGCCCTTTTTTGCAGTACAATCATCCGCTACTTCAATGAATGTATTTTTGTAATTTGTGGTATGTGTTTTC
The DNA here is from genome assembly GCF_044784325.1 of Olivibacter sp. EAT-5. Taxonomy (NCBI): domain Bacteria; kingdom Pseudomonadati; phylum Bacteroidota; class Sphingobacteriia; order Sphingobacteriales; family Sphingobacteriaceae; genus Olivibacter; species Olivibacter sp. EAT-5. The sequence continues at coordinate 103,815 of NZ_CP173028.1, forward strand.
ATTTATTAATTACGATACCATTGCTTAGGAACGCCCAATATTAGCGGAAATAGACAATACCCCCACCTACCATCAGATGATTCTCTTTCTCCTTCCTGTTTGCATCACTAAGGTAGCAAAAAGGAAGGGAATTACAATGGATGGATGAACGCCTAAAGGTTCCCTTTCTTCAACTCTTCTACAGCAAAAGCAGCCGCTCTCGCCGTCATGGCCATATAAGTAAGCGAGGGATTAACGCAACCCGAGGAAGTCATGGCAGCGCCATCTGTTACAAAAACATTAGGTGCATCCCAAACTTGGTTATGAGCGTTTAACACGGAGGTCTTGGGATCTCGTCCCATACGGGCCGTACCCATTTCATGAATGCCTTGTCCCATGGCAAATACACTACGGTATCCCGTTACTTCTTTAACCCCCGCAGCTTCGAGCATCTCTTTTCCTTCTTTTATAATATCATCAATCATCAATTTTTCATTCTCTTTAATTTCTGCATCGATTGCCAAAACCGGTAAACCCCATTTATCTTTCCGATTTTTATCGATATATACCCTGTTCTCGTGATAAGGTAAAATCTCACCAAAACCGGTAAGGCCAATCGACCAAACTCCCGGTTCGCATAATTCTTCCTTCAGCCCCGCCCCAATACTCAATTCAGCTATAGATCGTTGCCATGCATCCCGACCTGCTCCACCTTGGTAACCATATCCTCTAATAAATGAACGTTTATCATCACCGATATTCTGAAAACGCGGTATGTACACGCCATTTGCTCGTCTGCCATAGACATATTTATCCTCATAGCCTTCTACAATCCCTCTAGCTCCGTTACCTAGTGTATGATCCATTACGTTATGCCCTAATTCCCCCGAACTGCTACCCAATCCGCCTTCCCAGATATCCGTCGCAGAGTTCATTAATACCCAAGCGGAGTTAAGTGCCGATGCATTTACGAAAATGACTTTAGCGAAATACTCATAAGTCTGTCCATTTTCGGCATCTAGAATCCGAACACCTTTGGCTTTCTTCGAGTCCTTATCATAAAGAATTTCCATGACGATCGACCATGGCCGAACGGTTAAATTACCCGTCTTGACCGCCGCAGGTAAAGTAGACGACTGTGTACTAAAATAGCCTCCAAAATTACATCCGTTGCTACATTGGTTTTGGTATTGACAGTTAATCCTTCCGGGCAGCGGTTTCGTGATGTTGGCAACTCGACCGATAATCATCGCGCGCTTATCGCTATAGTGCTTTTTAATACGAGCTGCTACATCCTTCTCTACAACATTCAGTTCCATCGGTGGCAAAAATTCGCCATCGGGTAAAATAGAAATCCCATCACGATTACCGCTTATACCGGCAAAGCGTTCCACATAACTGTACCAAGGAGCGAGGTCTTTATAACGGATGGGCCAGTCGACCGCAATCCCATCGCGAAGATTAGCTGTAAAGTCTACATCGCTCAGACGATAGCTCTGCCGTCCCCATATCAATGATTTTCCTCCTACCTGATATCCCCTAACCCAATCAAAACGTTTGACTTCTACATAAGGATTATCAATTTCATTGACTAAAAAATTGACATTACCTTCCGTCATAGGCCAATAACGAGCCTGTATAGGATGCTCATGAAGCATTTTTTGACTTCTATTATTACGGTATGGGTAATCCCATATATCCTTTGCCGCAAAGCCATAATCCTTTACATGCTCTACATTCCGGCCACGTTCCAACATCAGCGTTTTTAATCCGCTCTCTGTAAGTTCTTTAGCGGCCCAACCACCGCTAATACCTGACCCAATAACAATGGCATCATAATTTTTCTCTGTCATATATGTGTTTTTAGTATCCGACGATCATACCGAAATCTTTTACAAACAGTAGTGCCAACGTTGGCTTTATCGAACATCTCAATAGACTGATTGTTGTGTGAAAGACTTGCATAAATATTTTATATTGGTTTATTAAACAGACCTTGTCATTATCCAAACATAAATAATTCCTCGCTAAAGCGCAAATAGGAAGTAATTTATTTCATTCAGTATAAGCTTCATGATACTATTTACATGGAGAGAAACAATTTAACGAAAACACCATATAACGACAAAATCCATCGTTTTTTCGTAAATTTGTGATACCCTTCTCCTCCTAAACATTCTCAGTAAATTTTTGGCCTTGCATTCCACGTCAACTCCACGTGAAATCCACCTTTAGTCCACGTTAGATCCACCTGTTATTCGGTATCCCTTTGGTGTATACCCGTGTTTCCTTGCTTTTCTATAGAGCGTACATAGTACGGATAGCGCACGAATATCACAGGAATGGAAAACGAATAGAACACGAATGGAAATAAATGAATGTAAGGCTAATTTCATTTATAGCTGTACTCATAAAAATTTCTTAACACATGCTACAACATTTTCCTACCTTGTACGTCTAATGCATTAAAAACTAAAGGAATGTTCAGTAGAATATTATTTATTATACCAATTTGGTTGATTTTAGATTTTTACTTTTTTCAATCGCTAAAGTCAGTTACGCAAAATCTATCAAGTGCAACTCGAAATGGAGTTCATTGGGCTTATTGGCTGTTTGATCTTGTGTTGATTTTAATCGTACTCTTTTTAATATTTATAAACCCAAAACTGCTACCGGCCAAATACATCTTTGTACTCGTCGGTTTTGTTTTACTTAGCTTGGTTCCCAAGTTATTAGTACTTCCTTTCCTCCTCTTGGAGGATATCACTCGTTTAGGAAGCTATGCATGGAATTTCAAGAACAACATCCCTTATCCCGAAAGAAGAAAATTCATTGGTCAAATTATACTTGGCGTTAGCGCCGTCCCTTTCCTTGCCATCATTTACGGGATGTCTCGAGGTAAATATCAATATAAAGTGCATCATCATACCTTATATTTCGAAGATTTACCCGAGGCCTTTGATAACTTTACCATTACACAACTATCCGATATACATTGTGGCAGCTTCACGGATCACGCCTCGGTTAAAAGAGGAATAGAACTAGCAAATGAGCAGAAAAGCGACTTATTGGTTTTCACCGGTGATTTGGTAAACAATGAGTCCATCGAATTGGATGAATGGCAAAGTTTATTTGCCCGATTAAATGCTCCCTTTGGTGTCTATTCCATATTAGGTAATCACGACTACGGCGACTATACCGAATGGTCTTCTCCGGATGCAAAGGCAGCCAATTTGAACCGATTAAAGACCATGCAAAAAGAAATGGGTTTCCGTTTATTGCTTGATGAACATGTCAAATTGGAGAAAAATGGTCAATTCATCAACTTGGTTGGTGTACAAAACTGGGGTAAGAATTTCGCGCGCTATGGCAATCTCGAAAAAGCGATGGCTACCGTAGATCGTGATAGCTTCACGGTCGTATTGTCACATGATCCTACTCATTGGGAAGCTGAAATTTTACGGCACCCCATGCCGGTTCATCTAACCTTAGCGGGCCATACACACGGCATGCAATTCGGCATCGAAATTCCCGGTTTCAGGTGGAGCGCTGTTAAATATATTTACAATCAATGGGCAGGCCTATATAATAAAGGAAAGCAATATATTAACGTAAATCGCGGATTTGGTTTTATAGGCTTTTCAGGAAGAGTAGGTATTTGGCCTGAAATCAGCGTCATTACCTTAAAGAAAAGAACAGTTTAAGCCGCTACACTTTCAAAGTGACCTCGATTACACAAATCCGCGCGCTAAGTTTCAAGTTAGGTGGTGGTGGGTAACTACCGGTATAAAATGTAAGGTAAAAAATTCTTAAGAAAGCTAAAACGATTTAATTATATTTGAAACCGATAGAAATAGCTATAACCAAAAAAACCGTCATGAAACTAAAAACAGTTACCTTACTTCTTTTATGCTCTTCATCGGGCCTAGCAGCAGAAAAACAACTGGCTGACTATGTCAATACTTTACAAGGGACTAATTCCAAGCATGAGCTTACTCGAGGGAATACCTATCCAACAACAGCATTGCCATTTGGTATGCATACTTGGACGCCACAAACCGGAAAAAATGGAGACGGTTGGAAATACCAGTATTTTAAGAAAACCTTAAGCGGCTTTCAACAAGCGCACCAATGCAGTTCATGGACAAATGATTATGCTGTATTTTCTTTTTTTCCAACGATTGACAGTCTACAGGTAGACGAAGAAAAGCGAGCGACGGGATTTTCACATGAAAATGAAATTGCCAAGCCCTATTACTATCAGGTAAAAATGGATAATCATATCCAAACAGAAATGGCTCCAACCGAGAGAGGCGCGCATTTGCGCTTTTCGTTCCCAAAGGGACATAAGGCGTTTCTAGTGCTTGATGGTTATACGGGTTATAGCTTGGTTAAAATTCTACCCAAAGAAAGGAAAATCATTGGCTATGTACATAATGGTCGCGGATTTAAAGAGGGTTTTAAAAGCTTCTTTGTGGCCGAGTTTGATCAGCCGTTTCTTGATTATGGTACGTGGGAGAACAGGAAAAACACGACCGATGCACGGACTTTGGAAGCAGAAGGCGATGGAAAAGGTGCTTATTTGGTGTTCAAATCAGGTGCAACTGTACAAGTTAAAGTGGCCTCTTCTTATATCAGTCAAGAGCAGGCTGAACTTAATTTAGACAGAGAACTGGGAGATGATAAAAAGCTGGAAGTAACCAAAAATCGTGCGGCTACTATCTGGAATAAACATTTGGGAAGAATTAAGGTGGAAGGAGGCAGTGAAGAAGACAAAGCTACCTTTTATAGCTGCTTCTTCAGAGCAAGTCTTTTTTCCCGTCAGTATTTTGAGTATGATAAGGATGGTAAACCTTATTATTTCAGTCCGTATGATGGAAAAGTGTATCCGGGCCATATGTTTACGGATACCGGTTTTTGGGACACGTTTAGGGCACAATTCCCTTTAAATGCGCTTCTCTATCCAACAATGCATGGCCAGTATATGCAGGCGCTACTTGCCGCTTACGAACAGTGTGGTTGGCTACCCTCCTGGTCTTTTCCCAGTGAAGCAGGAAGTATGATCGGCAATCATGCCATTTCGCTACTAGCCGATGCTTGGGCTAAGGGTATTCGTACATTTGACCCTAAAAAAGCACTGGAGGCTTATTTACATGAGGCTACTAACAAGGGACCATGGGGGCCAGCCAATGGCAGGGATGGCTGGAAGGAATATTACCAGTTGGGTTATGTCCCCTATCCGGAGGTAAGAGAAGCTACTGCCAAAACGTTGGAATACGCTTATGATGACTTCTGTGGTTACCAACTTGCAAAAATGACCAATCAACCCTTTTACGCGGACATTTTTAAACGGCAAATGTTTAACTATCGGAACGTCTACGACTCCAAAACCCGATTTATGCGCGGAAGAGATAAAAATGGTAACTGGAACAACAATTTTGATCCCGCCGAATGGGGTGGTCCTTTTACTGAAGGAAACGCCTGGCACTGGGTTTGGTCGGTTTTCCATGACACAGAAGGACTGATTAAACTCTTAGGTGGAGATGCCAACTTTATTGCTAAATTAGACTCCGTATTTACGGAACCGAACCGCGTGAATGTAGGCACTTATGGCGGCTTGATTCACGAGATGACCGAAATGGTAATGGCGAATATGGGACAATATGCTCACGGCAATCAACCGATTCAGCATATGGTATATCTATACAATTACGCGGGTCAGCCCTGGAAAGCGCAGTATCATGCACGGGAAGTTATGCGCAGGCTATATAACAGCACAGAAAACGGCTATCCTGGTGATGAGGATCAAGGACAGACCTCATCGTGGTATGTATTAAGCGCCCTCGGTTTCTACAGCGTTTGTCCCGGAACCGATCAATATGTCCTGGGAAGCCCGGCATTTAATAAAATCACCATTAGTTTAGAAAATGGGAAAGAATTCATTATTCAGGCGGATAAAAATAACGCAGACAACGTATACATACAAAAGGCCTCTTTAAACGGGCAGGACTATTCGAAAAATTACCTCACCTATTCAGCTATAAACAATGGAGGCATCTTAGTATTGGAAATGGGTGCAAATCCAGATAAGGAAAGAGGTGTTCGTGAAGAAGATAGACCGTTTTCTGTTAGCAACTCATTTATCGAAATGGAATAAAAAAGAGAGGTTTCACTGATTGTTAAATACCGTATATTTTGCTATTTTTGCGAAACGGAAATGATGCCTTCCGACTGAACCGCCTTAAAAAAGCTGATGGCGTCTACTAAAATAAAAGGAATGCGATAGACACTTATATGCGGTCTATTAGAGCCTATTTTGTAGACACATAGCTTTGTATACCATGATAGATAAAATTTTCTTGCTTGAACAGGTTCGCGTTTTGAAAAATCTACTGCGGTGGACCCTTATTATCCTCCCTGTGTCTATCGCGATAGGGAGCATGGTTGCCCTGTTTCTTTGGTTGCTTCATCTTTGCATCCATTTTCGTTTCGAGCATCCTTGGTTACTTTATTTCCTCCCCCTAGCAGGTTTGCTTATCCATTTTGCTTATAAACTGTACGGAAAAAATGCCGAACGGGGTAATAATTTAATTATCGACGAAATTCACGAACCGGGAGGAGGTATTCCGAAACGTATGGCACCTTTGGTTTTATTGAGCACAGTTGTTACCCACCTCTTCGGAGGGTCTGCCGGCAGAGAGGGTACGGCTGTACAAATTGGAGGAAGTATTGCGCAAGCCTTTAGCAAATGGTTTGGTTTAAACGACAAAGAAACTGGTATTCTATTGACCGCTGGTGTAGCTGCAGGTTTTGGTGCCGTATTTGGTACACCACTAACCGGTGCCATCTTTGCGCTCGAAGTGTTAACCATCGGACGCATTCAATACCAAGCCGTTTTTCCCTGCTTAGTGGCAAGCCTTATCGGCGACCTTACCGTTTCGGCATGGCAGGTCCATCATACGAGTTACCGGATCGATGCAATTGATATTCCAAATTATTTTGACGCCTATTTCTCGTTGAACCCTTTGCTGTTAATAAAAGTTGTAATCGCCTCAATTGCCTTTGGCTTAGCCAGTTTATTATTTGCGCAAATGGTCCATAGGATGAAGCATCTTTTCCTTAGCGTTTTTTCTAAAACATGGATTGTGCCTATGGTGGGTGGGCTAACGATCATTCTCTTAACATTTATTTTAGGTAAACCCGATTATTTGAGCTTAGGTGTTGATGCGGAATATAATGGCGCGATTACCATCCCATCCGCTTTCCAAGCTGGCGGGGCTGATACCTGGAGTTGGCTGTGGAAAACCATTTATACCAGCGTCACCCTAAGCAGCGGCTTTAAAGGTGGCGAAGTGACACCGCTATTCTATATTGGAGCAACCTTGGGAAATACCTTATCAACGTTATTAGATGCACCCGTCAGTCTTTTTGCTGCCTTAGGTTTTCTGGCCGTTTTTGCCGGTGCCACCAATACTCCCCTAGCTTGTACTATTATGGGCGTTGAGCTGTTCGGAGGAGAATATGTACTCTACTTCGCCATCGCTTGTTATACGGCTTATTTTTTCAGTGGACATAATGGAATCTATAGTGCACAAAAAATTGGCATAAAGAAATTAGACGCTTAAGAGACTAGGGCTGATAGTTATCCTGATAAAGGAAGCGTAAACCATAAAATAGTGCGGGTAACACTACACTCCCATGGTTCTCTTCATCAAAACGCCTATAATGCCATCGTAAGGTTGGTTGTGTCGTTTCTTTGAGCATATCAGGCAATGACAAGCGTTTTTCATGGTTTGGATTTATGTTTTTTTCCATTCCGGCGCTGGCGACGAATAAACCAACGTGATCAAATTGCGATCTTTGCAGAATCTCCTTTGCTTCTGTCAACAATTTGGAATCATCCCACCATAAACTTGGATCGATAGCTAAATAATCGGAAAATAATTGGGTGTGTTTTAGAAAGATATTGATGGTTGTTAACCCGCCAAAAGAATGGCCGATGAGAACGCGTCTTTTGCTCGTACGAAATTGGCTATCCACCAAGGGAAGCAGTTCTTTTTCAAGAAAGGAGACAAAGCGTTCTCCACCACCGCTATTTGTTAAAGTGGCATGTCCACGCTCGCTAACTGCCGGTGTCGGCGTCAAGTCCCGGGTACGATCGGTATTTTCAATCCCAACAATAATGGCATCGGGTTTACGGCTACGGCCTCCGCGATGTAAGGCGGCCTGTACTCCGGTTACGGTTAAAAAATTCAGTTCGGCATCCAACACGTAAATTACGGGATAATGATGATTGATTGCGCGTTTATCGTGGTAGTTTTCCGGCAAATGAATCCAAATAGATCGTTCTTCTTTCAATTGCCGGGAAACAATTTTATTCTTTTTCCCAACAATTAAAAGACTATCGTTCTCCTTTGCCTGCAAATTCATCATTAAGAAAGAAAACACAAATAATGTATGTATGGTATATTTCATTCTACAACAACTTTAAATATGTTCTGTTTGTTCCAGACAGCATATAATAGTCGTTTAGGCTCCCCTCCTTTCCATCACTCCGATCTATTCTTCTATTTCTATGCGCATATCACGAACACGCGCCTTAAATTCAACTGGTTGGCCAAGGTTCCTCTTCGCACTTGTCTTTTTTGATTTCTTTTTAAGCTTATTGATCCAGATAATCGTACCGGTTACAGGCAAACTGGTAGCTATTAAGCAACCGATAAAATAAAGAATTTTGGAAAAAGTGCCGTAGATATCTCCAAGATGCAAAGGTTTAATGGAAGCAACGATGCGTTCGTTCAGTGGTTTATCACCAAATCGATCGACTTTAATTAATTCACCGCTATATTGATCAATCACTACTTTATCCGTCGCAGCAGGCGCAAAAAAACCGGTTTTGTTCTTATAAACTACAGCCGAAGCAGCCTCATCTGCCGGTAAGCTAATCCGAACGTCTCCTTTATAGGAGAGTTGCGCATTAGCCAAAGCTATATAATCCGCTATTTCCAAAGACCGCCGGTTTTGCCCCTTAAGCTCGGACCCCGGGAATTTTTCATTCCTTCCACCGAAAACCTTTGCACCCATTACATTGCTTACCCCATCACGATACCATTCAAAAGACCAACAAAGGCCCGTCAATGCCATAATGGTTAATAGGATAAATGAATAGAAACCTAAGGTATTGTGCAAATCGTGATTAAATCGTTTCCAATTGGAAGTTTTAATGGTAAATCCCGATTTCCACATTTTCCATTTTTTCATCTGCTTCCATTTAGCAGGAGCCCATAATACCAATCCGGAAATTTCGAGTATCAGAAAAATCAACGTAGCAACTCCAACAATCATTTTACCAACTCCTCCCTCAATGAGTAACCAGCGATGCGCTTGCATCATTATCAAAAAGAATTGGGATGATGCATGTTGTGTTGTCCCCTGTATTTCGCCGGTGTAAGGGTTCACGAGATAGTTGGTACCTCTATTGCGGCCATGTCCACCGGCCTTGCCCTCGCCACTTTTACCTTCTTTTCTGTCCTGCCTGGGCTTTTTCGCTAATTCTTTTTTTATTTTGACCGGTTGAGTTGCAAAGGTCCAGGCTTCTTGCGGATTGTTCGGTATGGTCACGGCGGTAACACGCGACTTGGTTTCCCTCGAAATCTGTGCAATCAACTGATCTACCGGGATCAGTTGTTGCCCGGCCTTCGGTACGACGTGGTAAACCTCCCTATTCAAAAAGCGGGTTATTTCATCCTTGAAGGTATAAATCGTACCCGTAAGACATACTATAAACAGTATCAATCCACTAGCGATACCCAACCATAAATGAATATCACCAATAAATTTTCGCAGGGTGTATTTTTTCTGTCCAGTCCTTTGTTTAGCAATCATAGCTCAATGGTTAAGGTAAAAGTGATCTCCGGTATTCGTTGAAAACGAATACCGGAGATGTCCGACAAAAGCTATTAAAGTGTTAATTTTGTTACCGAATTGACAGATTCTGCCTGTATTACTAGACCAGCCGTTGCGCTGGCTGTCGTTGGATCAATCACATAAATGGTAGGAGCCGTTGTATCGGTTGTCACCGGAAAATACAACTTGCCTCCATCGGCAAAAGGAAGACCTGTGGCTGTTATTTGATCTTTCGATGGGAAACCATTGGTTAACCAGGTGAAGGATCGATCTCCCATTTTTACGATCGCATATTGCGTTGCAGGCGTATTGGTATCGTATTGAACACTATTGTAGAATTCGAGTAAATAGTAATCCTCTGTAATATGCCATACTTTTCTAAAGCGATAACCACCGGACTTTTCTTGGATATTGAAATAATAATCCTGATCAAATGTTTCGGCACCCCGATTAATGCGTAAAGCGCCAGCCGGTTTGGTTGTTGTACCATCATAAGAACCGGAGAACACATATACATTCCCCTCTCCATCTTTGGCTATTTGTGAATAGTATTGGGATTTAAATCTTCCGGAACTGTAACTTAAACGATCATCCCGATAAATTCGCTTTACATTCAAATCGGCATCCAGCGCCGCCACCCAAACGCTGTCCGGGAAGTTTACCTTGCCAGTGCTACTTCCTCCACCTGAACCTTCTTCTTTCAGCCCCGAAGCTACTACCCCTGTTAAGAACTCACCGTTTCCTAAATCAACAATGCCCGAAAAAGTGGCTATATCTCCATTTCCTGTAAAATTGGTTGTATTGATGGATTTTTGGGTGAGTTGACTGCGATTGTTCATATCGATAAAGTTGAAAGTAGAACCAATACTACCATCATCTAAAGTCTGTCCACTTACGCCTGTTAACACATAATGGTCATATGTCCCATAAGTAGTAAACCGCGAATTAATCAAAAATTCATTCCCAACAGGTGCCAAGGAACCATCCGATGCTAAACCATAGGTAACGCCAACGCCCGGATTCCCCTGCGCATAATAAAGACCAACGGTGGCCTTTGTACCATAATTTACCCAAGTGGTATAAGTCGTGAGCAGCTCCACACCATTACCTGTAGTAGTAATGGTATCACTATGGTTGGTTAAATCATCCGCTGTTAACAAATAGGTCGCTGTACCGGTTGTAGCAGCAATAAAATACTTTTGGCCATTAAAATCACCGCCCCCGGTATCGGGACCATCACTTTTACTGCAAGCTGTAAGGCCAAACACCGCCAGACCAAGCAACCAACTATTTTTTTTAAAGGTGTTGAATTGAATCATGTTCATGAAAATTGAGTGTATATATTTCTGTTAATGTCTTTTCACTAAGAAATAGCGCAACTTGAGCGCAAAACTTCTGCCCGGTTTCTGTAAGCTATAGTTATCATAAAGCATTTCATTGGTGAAATTGCGTGCTTCAAATGCGATATTGTAGCGTCCGTTCTTCATCATATAGCTCATATTAAAGTCGTGCGAAAGTTGTTGAGGTAGTTCGAGCTTCGTATTACGATCGCCCTGGCTTTCCCAATGCAGGTAAAACTGGCCAATGAAGTTTAGGCTGTAGCCTAAGGAAAGCACATTACCCTTGCCGCAAAAATCACGAATAAAATAAGCAGCGTCAGCATTTCCAAAGAAATAAGGCACATTCGGTACCCGATCGTCATAAACATTACTTAGCTGTGTGCTATTTTCGGAAACCAATTGTTCTTTATTGCGCATATTCTGATAGGTTACATTTCCGCCAAGCGAAAAAATGTCTCGATAATAATAACGAAGCTCGGTGTCTACACCAACGTTACGCACTTTGCCGTGGTTGCTGTAAGCCGCCCCTCCCAAGCGCTGATCAATTAACCGACGGATATAATCATTAATATCCCGATAATAACCTGCTACATCTACATACAGATTATGATCACTCGTGAGTTGCTTATTGAACGTCAAACCCAGATTATAGTTATACGAATTCTCTGCCCGTAACGAAGCATTTCCCGTCTCCAGCACCCCATCGCCAAACAACTCGTTCTCGGTAGGCAAGCGGTAGGCTTTTTCCCAGGACACTTTCAACTGCAAGTGTTTATGTAAAAAATAAGTACTGGCAATACCGTATCCGGTAGTATGATAAGCTTTATCAAAACGAGCGTAAGAAGAAGTACCTGAAGTCCTGGAGGTATCAACCGGCCCGGTAATGTTTTGGGTGTAATGCTTCATAAAAACTGAGGTTACCCATCTGCGTTTATAACTAAAGCGGTAAGAAGCACCAAAGATATTTTTTCGGTTCTCCCTTTTAATCGTATCGGCTGCCGATATCGGATCAAGAATAGCCACCTCATCTGTGTTTTGCCTTTTATAACCAGCTATTACATCGCTAACCGAGAAGGAGTGCATCTCATTGATGCGATAACTTAAATTGGCCGTAGCCGAGGCATTTTTGTTACGGAACTCGCCTAGTGTATGCACACCCGACTCTCCTTTTGAAGATTTTGTCCACGAGTTGCCCAACCAATTATATTGACGAGCAGCGGTATCTATATTTCGATTGTAATTACTGTTGTAATTTGCTGTCAGGCGTAGGTTCAACCCGTCAACAAACAGATCTTTTTTCTCATAGGTCAAAGATGGCAGTATGGTCGATGCCCTTCGCTCCTTTTGTCCATAGACAATTTTCATAATATTGGCATGCTGGATATCCGCGTGCTCCTGCCCTAATGTTAAACCCAACAATAAGCGATCGGCCCAGGGTTTCTTCACAAAGCCGATCTTCGCCATAATGGTTTCATTATGATAGGTATCATGAAAGCGGCGTACCCATTGGTCCTCTTGGTTACCGTTGGGATATTGCACCGTCGTAAAAACCCGATAATCGTTATCCGAGTAATTCTGAAAAGCATTCAGTTGGAATGTGAGGCCTTTAGGTGTGGTATGCCCTAAACTAATATTCGATTTATGTGTATTAAAAGAGCCGTAGGAATAGGACGCATCTAAATAGCTGTTTGCACTTTGATTGGTGACAATGTTAATGACACCGCCCATAGCATCTGCTCCAAATTCAATCGGTACTACCCCTTTATACACCTCAATACGATCGGCAATATTAACGGGAATATTATTCAATTGAAAAGCAGAGCCAAAACCCTCCATCGGCACACCGTCCATAAACAGCTTCACGTGTCGCCCGGTGAATCCATTGAGGAAAACCGACATATTGGAGCCGGTACCGCCGGTTTCTCGTATTTTAACCCCCGAAGCCCTATCTAACATATGACCTAAATCGAGGGTTGAATTATATAAAGACTTCGCATCTAGTGCCACCACGTTGTAAGGAGTTTCTCGCACTTCTTTGATGGCTGATTTTCCAATAACCTCCACTTCGTTGAGTGCCATCCGCGCATCAGGTTTTAAGGTAAAAGATAGATTTTGTTGTTTTCCTTTTCCAACATGAATTTTGATCGATTGCGTTTCATAGCCTAAAGCCGAACAGGTGATCTCATAATCGCCCGGATATAGATGCAAAAAATATGAGCCATCTTCGCTTGTTATGGTATCGAATTTGGTATACTTTACATAAATACCGGCCTGCGCTATGGGTCGACCGTTTTTATCTTTTACATGGCCCGACAAGAGAGCACTTGGCTCTTGCGCTCGTGCCGCTTGGAAAAAGAAGAAAAAAAACGAAAGGTAAAATAAAAATCTTTTCACGTATATCCTTAATCTTTGATTTGGTTGAGCATCTTTACCATTTCATATTCCTGTATCGGAATTGGTATTTAGACTTATTTTAAATAATTTCGCTCAAAAATAGAGAGGTCGTAAGAGATTGGATGACGGAAAACGGAATAAAAATAGCGCAAAAAGAATTATGTATATTTATTCTAAATTAATAGAGTCAGAAACCGTAGTTTGTGATATAAGGCTGGATAATGCTTACAATCAGGAAGAGTTAGTAACAGAAAGCCAAGTCAATGAAACAAGTGAACGCGCCGATATCCAAAGTAAATCTCGCTACAGCTCAGGCTTTCTGATGCTGGAAACCTATTTTTCGATTCGGAAAAAAGTTACTGATCAATTTATTGTTGAGGGCGAGCATATTCAACTTAGCTTCTTCTTGAACGGGAAATCGCGCATGATGGAGCCTTTACAAGACTCCTCGTGCGACCTTGATATAGGGATAATGCGAAGGAACTATTTTAAAGACTATCATCGCAACTTTGACATGCGGGGAGGGAATGAGGTAAATTATGTCGCCATTTACCTATCGAGCGACTTTTTTCGCAAACTCGTAGAAAAAGAACACTGGGCGGCTAAAGATTCCCTCGTGCAACGTGTGTTGAAGAGGGATGAAAGCGGTTCGAATGACGAAATTTGTGCCATTAGCCTCCCGGTTCTGAAAATATTGCAAGAGTTGTTTCGATCAACTTATGACGGTTTACATCAACGTTATTTTATAGAGCTAAAACTGAAAGAGCTTTTATTTCTATCCTACGTAGAACATACTCAACTGGATACTACTTATAAAGGATTAGAAAACACGTTATATACAACGCTTGAAAAAGTCAAGGCATACCTAACCACACATTTCGACAATCCGCCTACTATCAAACAACTTTCCCGGATGTTCTCGTTGAACGAGCTTAAATTGAAGCAGGGTTTCAAAAATCTATATGGGACAACCATTTACGCTTATGTCATCCATTTACGTATGCAACAAGCTGAAAAAATGCTACTCGAAGATTATTCTGTAAATGAGATGTCCTCCATATTGGGCTACCGCAGCGTATCCCATTTTATCAGTACCTATAAAAAGCATTTTGGATATACGCCAAAACAAGCACTGAAAAGAATTTCACAGTCGCTCCCCCTGTTTGTTGCCTTCTTAAACGGTTGTTTAGACCATAGTTTATAGGCTTGCAAAGAAGCAGGAAATGGGTTAATCCAGTGCACCAAACACCTTCTTCAACAAGGACGTACTTCTGAACGCCGCATTATCGCGCACACCTTTTTCCTTTTCGGCAACCATTTTAAATACACCATTAAGCGTTTCTTCCGTTACATACTGATTCAAATCAGGGGTAACATTTTGTTTAGTGATGCTGTTATATTTGGTAATGATTTGATTCCATACTTTATCGGCACCCACCTTTCCTAACGAATTTTCAACCTTTGGTTCAAAAGCCTGATACAATTGTGCAGATGTTTTTCCCTTTAAATAGCTGGTGGCCGCTGTATCCGTACCTAAAAGAATCTTCTTTGCATCATCAAAAGTCATGGATGTAATCGCATTAGCAAAAATAGGCACGCCTTCAGTCACGGCATCTTCGGCCGCTCTATTCAATAGTTTAATTCCCTGATCAGCCAAGCTTCCCATACCCATCATTCGTAAAGTGGATTCTACTTTTTGTAGTTTTTCAGGTAGTAAAATCTTTACCAGATTATTCTTATAAAAACCATCTTCGGCTCCTAATTTTTTTATACCTTCTTCGACACCTATATTAAGCGCTTGCTTTAATGCACCCGAAACATCAGTGCTACTTAGTTTCTCCACCGCGCTATTATTGCTGCTCGTTGATTTATTCGTGGTGCTACTATCCGCATTTTTCTGCTGCTCTACTGCCTTTTTAACTTTGTCAAAAATGCTTTGGGCCTGTAGATTAGACGAAACCGCTAAACTGATTATTAAGAGTAGTAAAACAGTGCTGACTTTCTTCATTCCTTTTGTAATTATGTATTTCCTTAAATATGGCTTAAATATAAGAAAGTTCTTCACCGAATTTTAATATATTGCTTCGGTTTTCCGATAACGCTATGTTCGAGATTTTATTTGAACACATTAACAGAAAAATTTCGCTTCAGGAAGCGGAAATGGAACAATTAAAAACTTTTTTCATTCCAAAAAAATACCGCAGAAAACAGTATGTACTCCAACAAGGAGATCCATGCAAATACATCGTATTTGTAGAAAAGGGCATGTTGCGATCTTATCAGGTGGACGACAAAGGGAACGAGCATATCGTTCAATTTGCGCCGGAAGGCTGGTGGATTAGTGACAGCTACAGTTTTTTAACGGGTACTCCCGCTAGCTACGATATTGATGTATTAGAGGAAGCAGAAGTTTTGCTTATTACGCAACCGGCGATGGAAGAGATGTTACAAGCGATTCCGACAATGGAACGCTATATGCGTATCCTGATGCAGAATAGTCTAATCAGCATGCAACGTCGAATTGCCTGTACACTTACTACACAGGCAGAAGAGCGATACCTGGGCTTTATTGCCGAAAATCCCCATATCGGCCAACGAGTACCTCAACATATGCTGGCTTCCTTTCTTGGCATGACTCCTGAAACCTTAAGTCGGGTTAGAAAACAATTACTGAAGAAAAGTTAAGTTGTAAAATAGGGAAATAGTTAATAGTAATTGTTCGTATCAAGACAGTGGACATAAGACACGAAGTCTCGATACCTTAACCCTACACCCTAAACCTTATACCTCCTCTTGATCTATATCAATCCTATTTCTTATTTCATATCAACAGAATAGGGCTCCATTTGTCTCTACCTTTGTAGTACAAAACGAAGGAAATATGAATACAAAACAAACGATTGCTATTGTTGGAGCCACCGGACAAATGGGCTCTGCCTTAGCGAAGAGCTTGGCAGGGAGTTCTTATCGTTTATTACTAATGGGAACAAACCAGGCCAAGCTTCAAGATTTATATCATCAATTGAAAAAGATAAATCAAGAAGTGGATAGCGACTGGATTTTATGTCCCGTCGATGCCAGTTGGGAAGCTGATATCATTGTTTTGGCGGTTCCTTATAGCGCAGAGAAGGATTTGGCGGCCAAAATCGCACCGGTGACTACGGGAAAGATCGTTATCAGCATCTCAAATCCGATAACACCTGATTTTCAGGGATCACTTTTGCCCGAGCATACCAGTGCAGCGGAAGAACTGCAAGCTCTTTTACCCTATTCGAAAGTCGTGAAGGCATTTAATACCACCTTTGCAGCCAATTTTGGTCAGCCTGTATTTTCAAATCACGTGGCTGATTGCTTTTTAGCGGGTGACGATGAGGCCGCTTTAAGCCAGACGGAAGCACTGGTGAAAGAAGTTGGTTTTAGGCCGGTGATTGCCGGAAATTTGAGCAAAAGTAGAACATTGGAAAATATGCAGATTCTGTTAATGCAACTGGGAATAAAAAACCATTATAATTGGCACGCCGGTTGGAAAATTTTGCATAATTAATTAAGCATCAAAATCTATATAAAACAAGCTGTTAAAGCTTATAACGTAAACTTAAAACGAATAAAATGAAAATTGCATTAATTGGCGCCACGGGATTTGTTGGCGAAACTATTTTAAACGAGTTATTAAATAGAGGGCAAGAGGTAACCGTCTTGCTGAGAGATCCTTCTAAATTAAATACACAGGATGAAAAGCTGCACATCACCCAGGTTGATGTACTTGATACAGAAAATTTTGTAAAAGCCATCCAAGGTTTCGACCTTGTGATCAGTTCTTATAATGCCGGCTGGACAAATCCAAACTTGTACAATGATTTCTTAACCGGCTCAAAAGCTATTCAAGAAGGCGTAAAAAAAGCTGGCGTAAAGAGATTACTGGTAATTGGAGGTGCAGGCAGCCTATATGCTGCTGAGGGTTTACAGATCGTTGATACACCCGAATTTCCGGCTGAGTGGAAACCCGGCGCTCAGGCCGCCCGTGATTACTTAAACATCCTAAAACAAGAACAAGATATCGACTGGACATTTATAAGCCCTGCACCTGAAATGCACCATGGCCTACCGAGAGAACGAAAAGGTACTTATCGAACCGGTACTGATTATCCTGTTGCTGATGAAGCTGGAAGAAGTTGGATAACGGTAGACGATCTGGCCGTAGCCATTGTTGACGAAGCTTTAAATCCGCAACATATTAAACAACGCTTCACGGTTGCTTACTAAACATGAGGGTTTGTTCAAAAGGATAGTATAACTTAACAATTAGCTAAAACGAAAGGTCTCCAACCGGGGAGATTGAAGACCTTTACTAACCAATTATAAACCTAAATTATGATGACACAAAGATAATAAGGAGCAGGTACATCGCAAAACTTTTTTTGGGGTTTTAACATATTTTAACATTCTGCTAAAACATTTTAACACCTATTTTAGTCTTAAAAATCTACGTGGTAATCCTTTCTAAAAGGCTCTCCTTTCCATGCTTTTAACATGGTCCATTCTTGAAAAGGGTCCGACCAAAAAGGATGTTTTTCAGGCAAGCCTAGGGGCAAGAAAGATAATGATGTTAAATACATACTTCCCGTATTACTATAACTGTCTGCCAAACCACTTTGCCTATCCCCGATAATCCCTAAAGTTAGCCAACCATCCTTTGTAAAGCTCTCCGGAATAAACACCCGCCTCTTCACGGCTGTTATTGCACTCCTAACTTGTGCAGGTGTAATCCAATCAGGCAGGGCATCTTCTAAGGCCAGTTGCGCCAAAGGCTGAAAAATGGCCGTACGATAGGTTGCCGATCTTCCGAAGATCGGATACGTTCCTTCCGGTGAAATCATGCGCTCCAAAAATTCGGCATATCGTTGCATGCGTTTATACGCCCGATCAAATTCGTCCCGTGTACGGCGCCCCTGTTTCACATTCACTCGTAAAATATCCACCAGCATGGGTTGAATAACATA
Organism: Olivibacter sp. EAT-5; assembly: GCF_044784325.1. Lineage (NCBI taxonomy): Bacteria > Pseudomonadati > Bacteroidota > Sphingobacteriia > Sphingobacteriales > Sphingobacteriaceae > Olivibacter > Olivibacter sp. EAT-5. The sequence goes on from NZ_CP173028.1 coordinate 122,434, forward strand.
ACTATTATAATAATCGAAACTAAAAACCGCTCCATCACTATACCATCCATCTCCCTTGTACCAAGTCACGATCTTCTCAATAGCATAATCAATTCTTTTTTCCTCCACATTTTCACCTATTTCCAAAAGAAAGCTTTCTATCATAGCGGCAAAGAGCAACCAATTACTTTCGTAAGGCTTTATGCGTCGAAGCTGCTTAAATTCGTGGATTAATTGTTGCTTAGTACCGTCGCTTAGCGGTTCCCACAATACCTTCGGGGCCTTCACGAAAGCCTGTGCTAAAAAAGCAGCATCCACTAGGGGTTGAGATCCTTTGTCCCAACTTAGGTAATCTGCGCTTTTCGGATCAACTCCCTTTGCAATACTATCCTGCAATTGCTTCTTTAATCGTGATTGGATTACTTTTTCATTGGCATTCACCTCCTCTAAAGCAAGCCAGGGCCCCATACCAACAGCTAAACGACCTAAAGCTTCTAAATATCCGACTCCTATATCGCGGTTATCCCATATCGGACTGACCCGCATATCCATATTTTTTCGTAACAGGCCTTTACTCATATTGTCAAGTACCGGACTCGCTATCTTATCCATTAACGAGACCCAATAAGCCCGATCGCGTGAGCCATTGATCGACGCTGTATCGTTATTTATTTCAGTACGAGCAAGTAAGGTTGAAGGTTTATATATACCAACCAGTCCGGCCAGGGACAATCCTTTTAAAAGGCTTCTTCTTTTCATGTTAAGTCCGTATACGGTTATCCTCCAAAAATAGGTATTTAATGAACATATTCTAACTCAACAGCAACCTTATGGCTGTTTTTAAGCAATATACAGTGTCAATCAGTATGGTTGTGTTTTTTTAAAGCAATGACCTGAAAACCTATGCCGCAAATTTTGCAAACTTAATATCTGTTATGTAAGTTTGGTTACAGAAGATACCATGCAGATGCCTTGGCTTTTTAAAAAGATCGACCATATCCAACTCATTCTTTTTAGGATATTTTTTGGGCTCTTGGCTTTGCTGGAATGTTGGGGGGCTATTGTAACGGGCTGGGTAAAGGAAACCTTCGTCGACCCTAATTTTACATTCCCCTTTTTTGGTTTCGAATGGACCCAATTTTTATTAGGAGATATCATGTACCTTTTATTTGTGGTACTCGGATTATCTGGGCTCTGTATCGCAATCGGTTACCGTTATCGGGTCAGCATTCTCCTGTTTAGTTTGGGTTGGTCGTTGGTTTATTTCATGCAAAAATCAAACTACAACAATCATTACTATTTAGTGATGCTCATTGCATGGTTTATGGTTTTTATGCCGGCGAATCGCGCACTTTCACTGGATGTTAGACGAGGACGTACAAAAGGTCAGCAAAGCATGTTTAATTGGCAACGCTATTTATTTGTTACTCAATTATTGATTGTATACACTTTTGCCGGTATTGCAAAGTTATATCCCGGTTGGTACAATGGACAATATTTGCATTTACGACTTTCCGATTCGTCAACTTGGTACCGTACACATTTTTCCTGGAGTCATTTCGCCGACCTACTTTCTTCTGAAAATTTTGCACGACTATTATCCTGGCTTGGCATTGGCTTTGATCTACTGGTAATACCCCTTCTATTATGGAAACCTACACGTACTATTGCATTTATCGCCGCACTGCTATTTCATATTTTCAATTCAATCACTTTACACATCGGTATCTTCCCTTATTTTGCTTTAGCATTAGCTATATTTTGTTTTCCACCTGAATTAATTCGAAAGCGATTTGGACAATATTTGACGAATAATCCATATCGTGTCGTTTCATCTCCTCCCCGCCCTTTGAGCAAATATTTATTGCTTCTATTGGCTTCTTATGTACTCTGGCAACTCTATTTACCGTTGCGCCATCACCTAATAGCAGGTGACGTACTCTGGACGGAAGAAGGCCATCGCCTGGCATGGCGTATGATGCTCAGACGAAAATCCGGGCAGATCACATTTTACGTTGTTAATAAAGAAACCGGTAAGAAAGAACAGATTCGGTTAAACGAATACGTAATGCCCCATCAACTACACCTTGTCAGTACAGCCCCGGATGCTATTTGGCAATTCGCCCAGCGCTTAGCAAAGGAATATAAGCAAAGAGGACAAGTAGTTTCGGTATTTGCGCAAAGTATGGTTTCCGTAAATGGTAGCCCCTATTACCCATTTATTGATCCCACCGTTGATTTAGCGGCAACTTCCTGGAGATATTTTTCCCACCAACACTGGATTCTGGACGCCCCCGAAGAAATTTACAAGAAAAACACACCCATACCGGAATATTTCCTGCCGCAAATTCGAGCGTATTAACAATCCATCCGAACCTTAAATCAACAAGATCGCAATCCGCGAATCACCGTATTAGCTTTTATATTTGCACGGTGTTGTATAGACATTCTACTCATTTATGCTAAGGTTTTTATTTGCTTCGTTTTAGCCAGCAAATTTGGCGAGATTTGTTGAATCGTTTTTTCTGAAAAGTCTAATACATGAATCGTTGCTGTCGATTCGGACTCACTTAGTTTACACAACATGTTTGCTGATTTTCTTTGTGTGATTCCTGCTTTGAAGACATAAACGTTTATTTCTTTTTGAGGAACAGCCAATAAAGAGGAGTCAAGCGCTAAAAAATCAGGCGTACCAATGATAACATAATTAAAGTGTTGCTTAAGCGTTAAGAGTATTTCTTTTAACCCTGCCTTCGCAAAAAAATGCTGCAAGCTCCCGTAGTCATTCAAGCCGGATTCACCTTTCACGTCGCCCGTTCGAAACGTTTTAACAATATTAACCAGTACCGGGCCTTCCGTTTTCTTCTCCATCGTTTGACAAAGCTGATTCTTTATACGCTCAGCGTTGCCAATAAACTCAATAAAATCGTATGTATATACGTTATCCATATATTGTCGATCAAATTGATTTGAGAGATTTATATGAAGCACTTCATTTCCAAGCTTCGCCAATAAAGCTCCAAGTTGTACACTTATTATATATTGTTCTTTTTCTGCCTCAACAGAGTTAAAGACAATAAGACTTGGCTTTTTTGCTAAACGTTCAACTTCTTGAATGAGTTCTCCGTAGTTAAAGGCAACAAGCTCTTGATTTACATTTTTATTTAGCTCCAGCTTACTGCTTTCTGTTCGAAGCGAGATGTCAAGGTCTTCGAGCCGCTTTACAATGGGGGATTTATACCTTCTAAAAAAGCCAATAAAAAAGGGTATGATCCCTACAAAAACAGCAAGCAACAAAACAACCCATAACCATTTCAATGCACTGTTGGGAAGTAATATGTACCGAGAGATCTCGGCGGGTTGCACCGTTTGAATCTGAGGTGCTACCAATGAATCCATTAAATCACTTACTTGTGTTTGACTTAATTTTTTTTGATATCGCTCAAGCTGATCTGAATAAATCTCCGTGATTGAATCCCGGCTATTGAAAAGGGCGATGAGTTTTTCAGAAGGTTGCCGCGTATAGAACCTTTTACGCTGTGGGACTCTATTTGGCTTAAGGAGCTCCCTTTTTTCAGTGTCCAGTTTGTTAATAAGATCATCTCGCGAACGTTCAATTGGGATAAAATAAGAGGTATCGTATTTCGATTTTTCTTTATACACCTGCTGTAGCTTAGCCAACTCTTCATTATACGATCTAATCTGTTGTTCTAAAGAAGCGTTATTGATGAAATACGCCGGTAATTGGTTAAATTGGTTAAGTGGAGTTTTCAAATATTTTAAGATCGCTTCTATTTTTCTAATGATAAGCTGCTTGTTGGTCTTTGAAACTTTATTGGCCCCATTTTCATTAATAGGCCGTAATTCACTTCGTTCAGCACGTAGTTGCTCTTCAACCTGCGTATTTAATTGTAAAAGTTGTTTATTGGTCAGCGATAAACTATCTTCTAATTGCAACAAGGCACTTTTACTTGTTATCACTTGTTTCACTTCAGTTTTATTGCCAAGCGTTACACGCGCCATCAGGTACGTATAAATCACTCCTCCAATAAGAAGTAGACTGGCTAATGATAAAATTAACTGCTTTCTGTTACGATAAGCATCAACACTTTCCTTGGCTATAGTTATTATTCTCTTTCTTCTATTCTTCTTCTGCATTACGCCCCCTTTGGAGCTTAATACGAAATAAAAGGAATCCTAGTGTAGGTGTGTCGATATTGTATAGTAAACAGTATACCAAACAGTGAAAAAATGAGGTATCCACATGGGGAAATCGCTTTAAAAAAAGAACGTTTTCTTTAGTCACTTTTTTCCGCAAAAAGTGACGCAAAAACTCATCGCTTGGAACTTTGCTACAACGGCAGTGCATCAACGTGCAAACCGCAAATTTCCTAGGCGATATTTTGGCAGAACGAGGGCTTTTACTTTTAACCAATGTATTACATCTTCAGCCCTAAATATAGCCTTGTGCGTGGGAAAAGCGGCCTTGGAGGATACCGCAGCAACGAGCAGCAAAGCATTTGCACTCCTGCTCATTGTGCAGTATCCAAGCGGATTGAGGAAGTGAAACGGCTCCAATACGTGCCGTTGATGCTTTGCCATCAGTTGCAAGGTAGCCTACACAGCCTTGGGTTTTGTTCAACTTTTTGCCAAGAAAAAGTTGATTAAAAAAATCGTTCCTTTAATATAAACACTTTCATTTGTGTGTTAAATCGAAACTAAAGCGTTCAGCAGAAAAAGTAGTTGTTATCCTTTAGCGTTATAAGTAATTTTATAGATGGTTCCCTGCAGGTCATCGCTTACATACAAAGCTCCATCCGGACCCTGAGCCAATCCGCACGGTTTATGTTGACTGGGGCCCGTCGGATTTTTCAAGTCGATTCCTGCAAAATCGTCCGCAAAAATCTCCCAATTCCCTGTCGGCTTACCATTCTTGAAAGGCACGAAGGCGACACAGAAACCCTTATGCAGTTCCGGCGATTGATTATGAAAAGCAATAAAAGCGCCGTTCCTATATTTCTCAGGAAACATAGTCCCTGTATAGAAGAGCATCGCATTTGGCCCCAGGTGTGCTGGAAATGCCAGGGCGGGCTCCAAGTACTTACTATCACCTTCTTTTTTACCATCCCCTCCAAATTCGGGAGCCAGTAATTTTTTATGCCGAATATGATCGTAGTAAATATAGGGCCAGCCCGCATCAGCCCCTTTTTTTAGCTCATATAACGTTTCAGCGGGATAGGTAGCCGAATAGGTTGCATCAAAATATTGCGGAAACTTTTCATGAAAATTGCCCCGGCCATGCTGTAAGGCATAAAGTGAATTGGATACATCGTTCCATGCAAATCCCATCACCCCCTTTAATCCCGTTGCATACTGTTCACCATCGCTGTACTCCTGATTTAACTTATCGGCGTCAAATCGCCAAATACCTGCTACGGAATCTAGTAAAGGACAAGATTTCCCGTCTTTTGTTTCGTCTGCACAGGCATCTGAATAGGAGGCAACTGCTACATATAAATTCCGTTCCTTATCAATCACCAGCGGTTTTGCACCATCAATGGCATGCGCAACCAACCCTTTAACTATAACCTCAGGGTGGTCCACATCAGTCACCTGCTGATTTTGATCGAGCTTATATCGATATACAGTTGTGTTAGATGATGCATACAGATATTTTTGATCGACTAAAATACCTGTGCCGGTATAATCACCAAAAGCGACTGTTTTGTCGATCGTCCCGTCACGATCCGTGTCTGACAAACAATAGATTCCCTTTCCATCTTTTAAATTATTCAATTTAACGTATACATCGCCTTGCTGACTGACCGCAATGTGACGCGCCGCGCCTAAAGAGTCTGCAATAACAGTAGCCGAAAAACCCGGTTCTAGTGTAAGTTTGGCTGTTTTCGGCTCTTTCTTTGCAGGTGATGAGCAGGCAAGACAAGCACTTACGAATGCAAGCACACTCGTTTTTTTTACAATTTTTTTAAACATTGTTTTAGCTGTTGTTTTAGTATTAATCCGACACCTAATCATTGTAGGTTATTGAATGTAAAACTAAAAATATCGAGCAATTTCCGCCTAAGTGCTTTGTATCTTTTGTGTTGCACTCATTTGGATGGATTTATTTTAGTATGATATCCGCTTCAGCATGAACCGATTGTTTTTTTTTCGACCTTAACTTATCCGTAAAAAAAATAAATATGGCAAGGAGGAGAATTAGGCAAATGGGGGTAATGGCGTAAGAAAAATAAATTAGTATAGATGACCACCTCACACCCGGTAAGCCGAATTCTTTAAATAAAAGAAGCGCTACACTTCCGAGATATCCAACAGAATCGCAGATGTATACAAAAAAACCAGCATTTGCTTTCAGCTTAAACAGTGCAATAATTCGTTCAAATAGGACTGTTTGTACCGGTGTATAAGCCAGGAACAGCCCAATTCCTAATAACATCATCCAAGAGTAAGCATTTAAGTAATGCATTTGAAAGAGCAGTGTACCGGTACCACTCAAAAGCACACCAAAAACCATTAATATGAGTGTGCACAGAAAACCCTTGTGATTATTTCGTATAAAGGCAATCAAACCCACTGACAGAATCACAACTATACTACTGATAATCTCGGTGGTGGCAAAAACAGTCCCCACGTAGCCTGGTTGGATTTCATCCCAGATCTCTACCGAAAAATTATCACGGAAATCACGCATAACGGTTAAAAATGCATATACGACAACGATTGTCACTACTCCGACACCATAAAGTGCCATCGTATGCTTCCTTGTTTCTTTATCCATGGGTATTCTTTCCGTTCGCAATAGTCGGTCCTTTTCGTTAGGTACGGGAATAACGGCAAGCATCCATACAAATAGTAGAAAAAAGGGAAAGAACAGCGCACCAACAATAAAAGGCATCCAAAATTCACTAATGTGAATTTGTTGTTGTATAAAAACGTATATCGTTTTGAGTACGCCGGATGCCACGATGATACTTATGTTTAAACCGAAACCTAATAATTCCGTAAATCGTCGCCCCTCTAGAAAGCTAAAAACAATCCCCCAAATCATCCCTAAAGGGAGCCCGTTTAGAAATAAGCAGATAAAATTGTATGGAAAGGGAACAAGGGCAAACAGCAATAGGCTGAGACCGGCCGCTAGAATAAGTGAAATAATCAGCCAAACACGTTGGGCGCTTTTTAGCTCGGCAATTACCTTGATACCGATAAACTTGGACAACATATAGCCAAACACTTGCGCAATGATAAGAACAGATTTATAGTCCATACCAAAAAGACGCAAGCCGTCGTAATGACCGGTATTGAAAGGTTTACGGAAAGCATACATGCAAAAGTACGCTCCGAAAGCGGCGATGGAACACCATAAAATAAAGGCAATATCCGATGTGCGCGACAACCAGGTTGTCACGTTACTTTTCTTTGTATTTTCCATTGTGTATTGACGATTCGTACCTAATGATCGAAGAGTTGCTGAATACTGGCTTCCGTGTAACCTATTCCTGCCGTCATGCCCTTTCCTCCAATACAAGTACGGATGTGGATGTCATCTGTTACATTTATTTCCACAATATTCTTCTCAGGGTGTTGCGGGTAATACCCTGCCCAGCTACCGGCGATTTGTTGTACATCGAAATTGACAATACGTTGCGCCTCATTAAGCATCAACCGATTGATGTAAGAACTAATTTGAAAGCCTAAATCATCCACTTGATTCGAATCGGCATATTCATGTGAATCACCTATAATAAAACTTCCGTCAGTTGCCTTTTTGAATAGTATATGAATACCCCATTTTTTAAGTTCAAGATAATGCTCGGGCGTGCCAATTTGGTTAAATGAGGGACAATACATTTCAAAACTTTCATAGCGTCTAATGGTCAATCCTGTCAAAATATTACCTTCCAATTCAACTTTCGGCATTGGAACCGTACGCAGCATCTGTAATTTACTAACCATTTGTCCGCTGGCACTGAAGATATCCGGAAAGAGTAGTTTAAACTCATTGCCATTACAGATCACCAACTTAGCCCCCAAGTAAGATGTGCCATTCGATCTTCTTACGCAAACACCTTCGTTTAATTGCTCGGCACCAATTACCGGTGCATTATAATTAAGTGTTAAATTTTCAAACCGCGATTGCATATAGGCATGTACTCGATGAATCATCTTGTCGGGTTCTAAACTTACTTCTTGAGGAAAAAACAGCGCTTCTTGCACGTAAGACGATCGAATAGCCGGGTATTTTTTCAGCACTTGATCACTGCTCAGCAAATCACAGGCATATCCTACAGTGTCATAATGCGTCTTTAGTTCGTGAATAAGTTGTTGTTCGTCTTTATCAGAAGCAATGTAAACACTTCCATTATTGCGCACCGAAATATCAAATTCTTTCTGGAGTGCTTGATAAACTTCAAGTCCTTTTACACCATACCAAAACCATTGATCCACCATCCCGGAAGGTACGGCCTGACCGAAGTTTCGCACGGTTGCGCCTACAGGGTAGTTATCCTTCTCGAGTAAAAGCACTTTTAATCCTCTCAGAAGCGCATGGTAAGCATGAAAGGTTCCCAAAATACCACTTCCTACAACAATAAGATCAAATTTTGCTTGCATTGTTTTAATCGATAAAAAACCAATTCCATTTATAAGACAATTATAAACATTGTTTATTATAAATAAACAATGTTTATGTTAATTTTTTGTTAAGAATAAAGAACTAAGTCATGTTAATCCGTAGGAACATTGATGTTAATCTGTTTCGGTTAATAATAAATGGTTTCGTATCGGCTCGAGCCATCTTCGTATAAGTCCAATATAGAATATGCGGGCGGGAAATCATCCAAAACGCCATTCCACCAATTCCCCGAAACGGCTCCGCCACAATAATAACAGACACCCAAATAATCCACTTGGTCTACATAATGTACATGGCCGCTGAGCGCAACTTTAACTTTGCCACTTTCCTTGAATATTTTTTTTACGTCCATTACGTCCACGTGTTGATCCCCCCCTGGGAAGCCGAGTTCTTTGGCAGGTTTACGTTGTGCGGCATAAAGTAGGGGAGTAACGGATATAATAGGTACGTGCGAAAAAATCAGTACGTGCATATCTTTCGGTGTATTTGACAACTGATCTTTTAACCATTCGAGTTGCTCTTCTCCAAAAGTATAGCCACCCTTATCAGTTACATAATGAATACTATCCAAGGCAATAAATCGCCATCCCCCCTTATCAAAAGTATAATATTCACCAGGTAATCCCAACTTCTGCTTAACCCATTGTTTTCCATAATACGCATCGTCCTTTGACGTCCCGTATGCTGCATGCTCCGAAGAAAGGTACCAGACATCGTGATTACCGATACAACTTTTGACCGGCAGATGATTGTATTGAATAACTTCATCCCAGGCTGTCCAAAGGTTGGTTACCTCTTCCTTTGTTTTATTATTCATGTCCATAAGTGAATCACCTGTGTTAATAATCAAGTCCGGCTTATCACTTAATGTATTTACATCCTTTAACACTTTGGCAAAGGCAGCTTTTGGATTAGCTTCGTTAAGCAAATGGATATCTGTAAGATGCGCAATCCGCAGTGCCCGTTTTATGTTTTTCTTATTTTTCTCAGCGGCAAAAGCGCTTAGATTGGCAAAAGCAAGTAAAGAAGAAGCCGACAACAAGCCTGCTCCTTTTAAAAAATTTCTTCTTTGATAATTCATAAGAGATAATGAATTTGCTTACTATTTAATCAACCACATGATATCATTCTGGGTATCAGAACCCTTGAATTGTCGTTGAAGCGCTTCTTTTAAATTCGCTTCGTTAGTACTATATTCCGCAGTGGGATAAGCCCATCTTTTTGGTATTTCATTGTTATTTGCGTTTGCAGGCCCAACACTGAATGTTGGAACTCCTGTGCGTCTCTGTTCAAAGAAGGCCTGTTTTCCGGAGTTTTCGAAGAAGGCTACATATTTTTGTGTTAAAATTTGCCGAAGACCATCTTCATTATTTCCCTTATAGGGATTGCCCGCTAAGAATGTACTGATTTGATCAGCAGGCACACCATAGAATTTCATGGACTCTTCGATACCTAATTCAAAATGTTCCGCAGCGTTGCCTGCCGCCCATCCACGATTAACACCTTCGGCCAAAGCAAATTGAACTTCTGAGGCTCCGAGCTGTATGGCCGGAATACCGGAAGGGGAAGCTATCCAATAATCAAAATTGATCATCGAAAGTTGGCCCTCGGTAGCCTGCTTCAAGAGTGTGCTTTGTAGATCACCGGTTTTTCCTCCCTGAAAAGCGGTAAAAGGATTATCGGGATCAGCACGGAGCCCTTCTGCCGGAAGCGCCTGAATTAGTAAGCGCGGATCTCTGCTTTCCTTTAGAATATCTACATATGTAGCGCCTAACGTATTACGTGCATCTCGCTTAATGACGATACCATCTGAAGGCCATAAAGGATACATGTTGATGGTGTTGTATAGTAACTGAAAATTATCCTGATTGGATAATATAAGCGGAAATTGTGATGGATTGGCCAATAGCTCGGCAAAACGTTCTTTTACACGTAAGTCAGGCGTATCATCCGCACGCTTACTCAAATCCATCAATACCCTCAATTTAAACGAATTCACCAACTTGCGCCACTTATCAATTTGCCCGTCATAAAAAAAGTCGCCTTCTAACGAAGCGCCCTGCGCCGCGTGCGCCTCAAGCTCGGTATTAGCCTCCTCTAGCCAGTTCAACACTTGTGCATATACCGCTTGCTGTGTATCATATTTGGGCTGAAAGTTGTTGTCAGCCTCTCCTTTAATAGCTTCTGACATCGGTATATCACCAAACATGGCCGTTGCCCGGCAAAAAAAATAGGCTTTGAAAAATTTAGCCATACTGAGATAAACAGCACCGAGTTCACCGGCCTTTTGCGCCTCCACTTCCATGCGATTTACGTCGCGGAGTGCGCCATATGCGTCCTCATAGGATCCGGTAGTCCAATTATAAGGCTGTCCGGCATAATAGGCCTCATTCTGCGTCATGTATTGATTGTGACGCTGATCTTGGCTCCAAGGCGCATCGGAAGCACGCATCAATAATCCGGTGAAAATAAGTTTAGGCGCGGGGTCATAAACGGCGGCCGGATCTTTTTGTAGATCTTCAATTTTTTTACAGGCACTCACCATGCAAGCTAGCAGCAAAATGAGCGTTATTGATTGGAAGGTTTTCATTAGTATATTTTTCGGGTCCATGGAAGTATTAGAAAGTTGCATTGAGGTTGATGCCAAAACTCTTGACGGATGGCGTCTGGTAATCAGAACTAGAACCTGTAAACGGATCCAGATCCATATTTTGCGTCCCTTTGCCTGTAAAATAGAACAGATTGCGCCCGACTAAAGAGACACTTGCCGTATCAAAGAACTTGGTCCGTTTGAGAAAGGATGACGGGAAGTTATAGCTCAACACAATCTCTCGCAACTTTACAAAGGTTCTTTTCTTCGTTGCAATGGGATCGGATTGATAATAATTGGTCGCCCACGCTTGCCATAATACCGGAATATCATTTGGAGCGAAAACACGTGTGTCAGAAATTACATTCCCATCTTGATCGGCATTCAATTGACCGCTGACGATTTTTACGCCGTCCGTCATAACACTACCTTTATACCCGTCCACATCTCGATTTTGCCAGTCCTTTAAACGGTACTCATTGGCAGATTCCGGATGAGTGCCTGATCCCCACTGTTTGGCGTCTTGTACATTCTTTATCAAACCACCAAATCGGCCATCGAACATAAAACTTAAGCTAAAGGCCTTATACTTGAAGGTGTTGTTAACACTGACAGCCCAGTTATTATCGCTGTGTCCTATTTTCGTCATATAAGGATTATAGGCAGGTAGACCGTTTGTCCCTACAATAAGCTTCCCTTCATCATCCCGTTGGAAATCTTTTATATAATAACTGTCCCATCGTTCGCCGACATGGATATTTCCATAACGATTTTGCACGCCGTCAATTTCATGTAACCAGGCATGATTCGTCGAGGCATTGACAAGCACATTCCACGAGAAATTATCACGGGCAATGGGCGTACCATCTACACTTAACTCCAGCCCCTTGCGTAAGAGCGTTAAACCATTTGTCTGTCGAGCACTGACACCCGATGTTAGGGATGTAGCAAGCTCAATAATCCGCGGCCCTTCTAAATTTCTAAAAACAGCTGCATCTACGCCTAGTCGTCCATTAAAAAATCTAGCCTCAAGCCCTAGCTCAAATGTCTTCACACGTTCCGCCAACAAATCAGGATTAGGCAATACACCGGTATAATTAACGCCGGTATAGGTATTTTCCCATCTCCCATAATTACTATAAAAGGGTAACAACTTGTAGATATCGTACTGGGCATCTTCGTCTACAAAATCACTGGCAACGTCTGCGTAAGCACCGCGCACTTTCAAGGATGTTATCGCTTTGGGCATGCTAATCATTTCGGAGATAATAGCACTAAGAGACGCCGATGGATAAAAGTAGGTGTTGTTTTTTAGGGGCATAGTGGATGATTTGTCAACACGCCCGGTCAAACTTAAATACAATAAACTCTTGTAGTCGAGATCAATAAAACCATATACACTTCCAACCTGTCTGGAAGCCCTATCGTTAGTGGCAATGGTAGGCATAACCGAATTACTCAAGTCGTACACTCCCGGTACTGTTAACCCACGGTCAGTCCGTGCAAACAGCGATTTAGCGCTCACGGTTCGCAAGTTCCCGAAAATGGATCCCGTGAAACCAACATCTTCAAAAAACCGGTCTTGATACTTTAAGGACGCTTCCGTATTGTTTTCCCAAAAGGTATCATACGTTTCCTGATAGCCCCCCACTCTACTTCCACCAATAGTGTAGCCATATAAGTTGGCTGATATCGGGATTTTAATTGTGCGATTCCGGTTCCAAGTACTAACACTCGTACGAGCATTGAAAGACAGCTTCTCCGTTAACTTATAGTTCATCATGATATGTCCATAAATATCATCTTTATCATAAGTTCGCAGGTTTTCATAAGCTGTCATCCAAGGGTTATCGTAAATCGTATACTCTCGATTATATTGTTGTACATTCTCTTTGCCCGGTTGCCAATAATTTCGGAGATCATTAATATCGTAATCCGCGCCTCCCCAAAGCGTTAATATATAAATGGGACTTTGCGGACCATAAGCTAAATTCGGATAGTTGGGTGAATATTGTTTATTATAATTGATACTCGCATCAAAGCGAAGCTTACTGCCGGCATTAATACCGCCAGAGAGATTTACGTTGGTTCCTCCTAATTTTGTGTTAGGTGTCGTGCCTTTCTGAAACATCTGGGATGCCGACAATCGGAAATCTCCCCGATCTCCTTTAGTGGAAATAGCCAGGTTATTTGTACTTAATAAACCATTTTCCAGAAACTCCTTTAAATTGTCTTTTCCTTTTGCCGTCCAAGGCAATGGCACCAGTTCGCCGGTTTGCGGGTCAAGCGGACTGTTATACTGTGTAATCAGTTGCCCCTCGAAACGCGGCCCCCAAATATTGTAATCATTATCATTAATCCCGCCCCCTCTACCGTCTTTAAAAGCATATTCATAATTGGAACCGGGACCGTACGCTGTTTGAATTTTTGGTATCGCATTATAACCGGTCTGTAATTGGGTACTCGAATTAAATTCGACTTGAAAGCCTTTGTCTCGAGCCTTGGCACGTTTTGTAGTAATGACAATCGCACCATTTTGCCCTCTGTTACCATATAGAGCGGCAGCATTAGCGCCTTTCAATACAGAATACGACTCAATATCATCAGGACTTAAATTCCAGGAATCTGTATTAATGGGCATACCATCAACTACAATTAACACATTATTACGCCCTCGTAAAGTAATACCGGGGTCACCGAAGAGATTGGTGCTTGGTGTGATCGTGAGACCGGCAACCCGACCTGCCAAATTGGAAATAGCACTCGGCTCACGCGCTTTTACTAAATCCTGCCCTTTTACTTCCTGAATAGAATAACCAACCGCCTGCTTTTCCTTTTTAATACCTAGTGCGGTAACGACTACTTCATTTAGACCCTGTTGATTAGGTGCGAGGGCAATAATAAGTTCTTTTTTTGTATCGACAATCATACGCTTGGTCAAATAGCCAATAAAGGCAATCTGTAGCGAGTCAGCCGAATTTGCCGAAACATTAAAATTTCCATTTTGATCGGTTGACACCATTTTTCCGGTGCTCATGTTACGAACGGTCGCGCCGGGAATGGTTTCGCCGGTCAGCGAATCGGTTACTTTTCCGCTGACTACGGGAGATTGCCCGAAGGAATAGCCATAAAGAACCGTCAACAGGAGTAATAGTATTGATTTCTGCCGTAACTGAGATGAAGGTTGAACTAACATAAACAAACTTTTAACATTAGGTGTTTTTAAACACAACAATATTAAACTTTGTATATTATTAGTAAACTATTTAAATATTAAATTTTGGTTAACTCCAAACATAGACTAGCTAAAAACAAATCAAACTACTAAAAAACAACCATTTAAAGTTATTAAACCGAAAATAAAGAGTAAAAACCGGCACTTGCCGTTACTTAACAATTGTTTATAAAAAAAGCCGTTCTTTGCAGAACGGCTCAGTTTTAAGACAGGTTTAGCGTGCTAGTAGCCAGGATTCTGTATTAATTTCGTATTCAATCTCATTTCGCTGGTAGGCACCGGATAAATGCGATAGGTTGGTGCTTGCCCTCCGGGATTAAATCCCCAAGCATCTTCAAATTTACCAAAGCGTATCAAATCATTCCTTCTCCAAGCTTCCCAAGCAAACTCCCTTGCTCGTTCGTCTAGAAGAGTTTCTAAAGTAATACCCATTACTTCATCCGCGCCCACACGCCTACGGATCTTATTTACAAGTACATCTGCTGTTTGTGATTCACCTTTCACGGTGGTTGCCGCGGCACCTCGGAGAATCGCCTCGGCTTTCATTAGATAAACATCCGCCAAACGAAATACTGGCACATCATTGTTAGAATCACGATTGCTGGGATGCGTATTCTTATCGGGGTAGTACTTTATTGAACGTACACCGCGGGCTTTGCCAAGTTCATCATTGCCGACGTCCATCGTAGCTTCCAAACGTAAAGGCATTTCGGGCGTAAATTCCAATTGCCATTGAATTTCTTTCCCTGGGTCCGGCCCGCTATAGCTTGCATCTAAGCCTTTATTGGTTGTTTTGACCAAAATCGGATTACCATCAAAATCTACTTGTTTTCCAGCCAGCCAAGTCTCATTGCGTTTGTCGCCCGCTAGATTAAACAAACGATAGAAATCGGCGATAGTGCTTAAGGCAATACTCGGTCTAAAGGGTAAATCGTATTTATCTTGTAGAGCTGTATGCAATCCGAATCGTGAGAATTGATTTCCCGGAGCCACATTGGCATCATAAGGCACTGCAAAGATGGTCTCGCTGTTTGGACCATTATCCGGCATGAACAAGCTTGTAAAATCGCTCATAAGTGAAAAATTTGATTCAGTCAGGAGCTTATCAGCGTACGCCACCGATTCTGTATATTTCGGCGTACCCGTATAATATTCGGCGTTTAAGTAAAGTTTCTGCAGCATTACATAGGCTAGCCAACGAGTTGGACGACCATAAGTCAACATACCTGTCTCGACCGATAAATCAGGAACCGCAGCCAACAACTCCGTTTCGATAAAATTAAAGACCTCTGAACGACTTGAAGTAGCTGGTTGTTCGGATGAACCGAAAGCAATCGAAATGGGTACATTTCCATATAAATCCATCATAAAAAAATAGAAAAGCGCTCGCATAGTCCGAATCTCCGCTAGGGTTTGTCTCTTCGAATCACTCTCTACCGCATCTTCGAACAGTGCCAACAGCCGATTACACGTTTGGATACCACCAAAGCCCCATTCCCAAACCGCTTTAATCGTTGGATGATCCGGATTCCAATTATGTTTATGCAGCATCCTATATTGCCCACCATCATCATAATTCCCATCTCTTGCAGGGATAATAGCTTCATCGGTAGAAAGTTCCTGCATACGCCAATAGTTAACAGCATAACCAGACCTCAACTGTGTATAAATGGGTCCTGTTGCAGCCACAAAAGCTTCCGGTGTATTTGGAAAATTATCGGGAGTCAGCTCCGACTCAACAGGTACGTCCAGCTTCGTACAGCTTGCAGCTATCATCCCAATAAACATGGCGATTAAAAATATTCTTTTTTTCATCTTGTATATCTTTAGTGCAATACAACCATCATTATTTATCATATTGCTGTCTACTTTATTGAACATTAAATTCCATTAAAAATTCACGTTTAAACCCAACATGAAGGAGCGAGTTTTGGGGTAATAATTGCGATTATCAATTCCCGGCTCTATCCCACCCATGCTAATCTCAGGGTCAATTCCTCGATAATTTGTAATAACAAACAAGTTATTAGCACCCACATATATTCGAATCATACTTTTGTCCTTCTTAAAGTTATAACCTAAGGTCGCGTTATCTAAACGCAGATAACTCCCGCTCTCAACAAAACGATCCGACAGCAAATAGGCATTGTTATCATTAATAGGCTCCCGCTCATCTAAGGTAAACTGTGGTATATTCGTTTGCGTAGCATTATTAGGCGCATTCATATCGGCTAGGGTTGCATTGATAATTTTATTACCGGTAACTCCGCGGAGAAAGAAATTTAAGTCAAAACTCTTATACTTAAAGGTATTGTTCCAACCATAAATCAGTTTAGGTTGCGCATTACCGATATAATAAAAGTCGTTTGACGTTGGTGCAGTTGTTAAGTTCCCATCTTTATCATAGAACTGCGATACACCCTCGGCGTTCTTTCCGGCATAACGCCATGTATAGATGGAACCCAATGCATAACCTTCTTGTACACGCTGCGAAGCATTCCCCGATTGTCCTCTACCTCCTAAGTAAGCGGTTTGTATCAGCGGCAATTCAAAATTATCATTGCTCAGTGATGTCATTTTATTGCGGTTATGCGCCAGGTTAATAGCTGTTGTCCAGCTAAAACCATTTCGGTTAACCGGAGTAGCCTGCAAAGCGAGCTCGATTCCTTTATTGGACATTTCACCGGCATTAGCTGTCAATTCAGGTACAAAATATTGCGTAGCTGATACGGGATAAGTCCATAGCAAATCGGAGGTACGCTTGTCATAAACATCCACCGAACCGGAAAGTTTATTGTTAAACAAACCAAAATCCAACCCGATATTAAGTGTAGCTGTTCGTTCCCACTTTAAATCGGGGTTTTCATTTTGGAAAGGTCCAATCGCATTAACGAAGCGACCGTTATAATAAAAACGCCCTGTACCTGCATAAAGGAATCTGGATGTAAACACGTTGAATCCTTGTGAATTGCCGGAAACGCCGTAACCGGCACGTAATTTCAGGCTACTGATAACCGGTAATGCTTGCATAAACGCCTCCTGATCAATTAACCACCCTAAGGATACCGCTGGGAACAAACCCCATTTATTGTTTTCGCCAAAGGCCGATGATCCATCTCTTCTTAAGCTGGCTTGTAATAGATACCGGCCTTTATATTGGTAGTTTGCCCTACCGTAAAAAGAAATGAGTCTTAATGTCTGAATTCGCTTGGTACCATAATCGACCGGTATTTCGTTTGAATCGCCCAAACCCGGGTTGTTATAAGACAAACCATCCGTCACAAATCCCTGGTTAGTAGTTTGAAAACCATCTCCTAAACGATCCTCTTGCCAAGAATAACCAGCTAACAGTTTTACGCCATGCTCACCGAAGCTACGATTGTAATTAAAGAACGACTCCAGGATTTTTTTTGTATTACTAACGGTATTTCGGATAACGCGTCCGTTTAGATTCTGCGCTAATCCTGAAAATCGGTTATAATAGACATTACTGTCAATCCGTTCATCTTGATAAGACACATTGGTGGTAAAATCGAATCCTTCGAGAATAGTTACTCTCGCACCACCGCTTGCCAAAAACACTTTTGTTTTTTGACGGATATCATTGTTATCAATAAGTGAAACAGGATTCAGATAGCCGCGAGTTACTGAAAAGTCTTCGGTATAAGAGCCATCCGGTTGTTTTACAGCAACTGTTGGCAAATAGGTCAGCATATTGCTGTATACCTCATTGGGCACCAACTTACTATCTGTGTTACTATTGGTAATATTTAAGTTGAGCTTTAAGCGATCGTTAAAAGCGTGTTGTTCCATATAACCTCGCACAATAAATCGTTCCATGGAAGTGCCTTTAATAACCCCTTGATTATTTAAGTAATTTACGCTGGCACCATAAGAAGAGCTTTGACCACTTCCACTAAACGACAGATTGTGATTATGGGAAATACCTGTGCGGCTTACCTCTTCTTGCCAATCCGTATTGCTCCCATCATCTTGGGCAGCCGTTTTACCATTTTCACCAAGGTAGGCACGCAAATCTTCACCACTTAACATGTCAATGGTGTTGGAAATCTGCTCGGCTGCCACATAGGTACTATAAGAAAGCCGGGTAGCACCCGCCTTAGCTTTCTTAGTGGTAACCATAATTACACCATTAGCTGCCCGAGAGCCGTAAATGGCTGTGGAAGCCGCATCCTTCAATACGTCAATGCTTTCGATATCATCCGGCGCTACCAAATCGATGGAAGCACCCGGCACCCCATCAATTACATAAAAAGGCTCTTGCGACCCTGCGCGCAAAGTAGTTGGGCCTCGAAGAATTACCGTGGGTTTTTCATTTGGATTACCGCTTCGGGTTATGTTTAAGCCCGCAACTTTACCTTGTAATAACTGCCCGGGCGTACTAAAAACCCCGGCGTTGAACTCTTCGCTACTTACCGAGGTAATTGACCCGGTAATTTCGCGCTTGCTACTTGTACCATACCCAACAATAACGACCTCACCTAAACCTGTTGCTTCTTCTTGCAGTTTAACACTTAATGTTACCTGTTTTCCTGCACTCAGCTGATAATTCCGCAGTGTGTCCGATTGATAGCCTATATAGCTAAAGACAAAGTCATAAGGACCTCCAAGCGGCATCTGCATGAATTGAAATAGTCCTTTCTCAGATGTGCTCGCTTGAAAACTCTTTCCACTACTTTGATTAATGGCCTTCACGCTTACCCCAATAAGCGGTTGGCCCAGCACGTCCTGCACGATACCTGATACCATGGGTTGCCCCTGCCGCGCATAAACATGCTGACAAAGCACACAGGTAATCAGCAAAATGCTTGTTTTTAGTTGCTTTAATACATTCATTTTGAAATTAATTTAATTAAGTGTTTGATATGGTTATGGTATTTGTGTTTTCCCTTTATGGATAGTAAATCTGTTGCCCTGATTTGGTTCTAGTGTTAGTCCGTTTAACAAACAAATATTTGCCAACACATTATCAATCGGTTCGAGCTGCATATTAATTTCGCCGGTATAGCTTATATGTTCAATTTTAAGCTTCGGCTCAAGTACGATCTCCACTTGATAATTTTCAGCCAACACTTGCAGCACTTCATTCAATTGCATCTTATTGAAATGGAGCGTAAAGCCGCTTTTCTCGAAAGAACGCATTTCATTGTCCTTATTCCGCTTAGAAACAAGCGTAACCGGAATTTCTCGTTGTCTTAGGCGGTTAAAGGTGAAATGTTGACCGGGTAATAAAATTTTCTTCCGAAAGTTTTTTGATAATTGCAAAGGCTCTATTTGAATTTTGCCCGTATGCAGTTTCACATAGGTGTTTTCTCCTTTGCCCAACGTGTTAATGGTAAATGAAGTACCCAGTACGGTTGTTTTCAATCCTCCTGCGTAAACACGGAAAGGTTTCTGTTCATCTTTCGCGACTTCAAAAAAGGCCTTACCACTTAGAAATAACGCTCTTTCTCCGTCATTAAATTTCTCTAAATGCTTTGCGGAACTATGTGCATATAATACCATCCATGAAGAATCCGGTAAGCGCACACGGACCGCCTTTTCTGTTGTGTTGTTATAAACTTTCCATTGCGGTACAGTGTTGAGCGATGCTACCTGCGGTTTCTGTTTTTTTTCGGTAGTCGACGATATATAGGATCGCCAAAGAACAATCACCGTTAGCAAAAGCAAGAAAGTAGCTGCGGCCGCATATATACCCGGCCAATACACCTGTAGGCGCTTATTGACACGAGACGAATCATGTTTTTGCAATCTGTTGGATATAGAAGCAAATAGCTGATCTGACTTCTCTTGTCCAAGTTCCTCCGGTGACCGGAAGGTCTCCCATTCTCGTTCGGTAAAGTATCTTTTTATCGAACGTGTTGGCCAACGCCATATAGATCGTCTGATATCTTGTTTTCCCTTCATATACAAACAATACGTTTGCCGGAAGGGAGTCCCTTGATACTTAACAATTATTTAACATTAGTATGAACAGCTATTTCAATTCAGGTAAATCAAAGGAACAGGGTATACATATATTGCTTTAACCGGTTCAATACTTTTGTAATATGTCCTTCTACGGTTTTCATAGAAATGCCCATCATTTCGGCGATTTCTTTATGACTCAACCCTTTCTCTCGGCTTAGGTTAAATATAAGTCGACGAATCTGTGGCATATCGGACAGCTGGTTATCAAAAAGCCGGATTAAATCTTTAGCTTCTATTGCTTGGACGAGGTTATCGGTAAAGGGTGTAGCGGCGCAAACTCCTTCGTGCTTAGTGCGCGTTGCTTCCTTGCGTAGCTCATCGATCATAACTTGACGGGCCATATGAAACAACTGCAACGAAAGATCTATATGACCATTAACAGCTGTACGGCATTGCCAGAGCTTAATAAAAGTAAGCTGCACGACTTCCTCCGCCAGAAAGTCCGAATTCGTCTTTTTTTTAATGAAGAAATAAAGCTGTTGATGGTATTGCTTATAAACAGCATTAAAGGCGGTCCAGTCGCCTTGCTTTAGCTCTTCCGTTAACTGCATGGCCTCAAAATTAAAATGCCACTTTTAGCTCAACCCTTATTATATGTTAAGCTTTCATTAAAGGCATCGTTCGGTTTATAATTGGTGGTGCTTCTTAAAAATTGTATATGATAAAAACGGCTTAGCGAGCTCTGTATATATTTACCAAAATCTAGCGTAAATGACGGATAGTAATAAAATAGTAGTAATACTTAAAATAATAGTAGACGGCTCCAGCTTAAACATCGCTTTGTCAAGAGAAAAGGCTTTTGGACTGATTTTCGGGCCGGCTAAACTTACACCTATCATGACAAGTACCGTCGTAAAGAAAGACCAACCTAAACATATAAAAAAGGGTATCTCATACACGCCTTCGGAGTTTTTAAAAGCTGAATATAACCATGTTTCAGGTCCTAGCAGGGGTACCGCCAATTGGTTAAAGAAAATAGAAGCAGCAAAGCCGGTTAATATACCGACTACAGCGGCCGCGCCACTGGTACGCTTCCAAAACATACCCAACAAAAAGGTGGCCAGCACACCGGGACTGATAAAGCTTGAATATTTTTGCACAAAAGTATAGCCACCCTCTCCACTTATACCTAACAGATCATTCCAAGTAAACGCAATACTTAAAAGCATCGCAACAACGACAGCAATACGACCCGTTCTCACCATACGCTCTTCGTCAGCACGTTTATTCAAATACTTCTTATATACGTCCATGGTAAATATGGTGGATATGCTATTAGCCTTTCCCGCCAATGAAGCTACAATAGCAGCGGTTAAGGCCGCCACCGCCAGCCCCTTTAGCCCGGCAGGCAGAAATGTCAATATAGACGCATAGGCAGCATCTTTATTCTGTCCTTCCATAGCAGGCAGCATGCCATTTTTGTATAATACATAAGCGATGATTCCAGGCAACATAACAATAACCGGCATTAAAATTTTAAGCAAACTGGCAAATAAGATCCCCGTTCGCGCGGTTTTTAGATCGGCCCCTAAGGCTCGTTGCGTAATATACTGATTGCAACCCCAATAGTTTAAGTTACTGATCCACTGACCCGCTGCATACATACCAAATGCCGGTAGGATTAAATATTTGTCAACATACTCTTGTGGGGCCCCGGCGGTAGGTTTTTTAAACATTAAATGGAAATGATCCGGAGCCTGCTGCAGCAAGACATTAAATCCAGCGAAGGCGTTTTTTCCCAATCCGAAATTCTGGCTTACAATGGTTAAAGCCATATAGGTGGTTGCTAAGCCTCCTATTATTAGCACGGCAACCTGTATCGCGTCGGTATAGCCGATCACCTTCATGCCCCCTAAGGTGATGAAAATGGCAAACAAAGCTAACACCATCATAATTTCGTGAAAATAAGCACCGCCTAACAGTCCATTGATCGCTAGCGCACCTAAGTACAGGATGGAAGTTAGATTAACAAACACATAAAGAAATAGCCAGAAAATCGACATAATAAGCGCTACTTGCTCATTGTAGCGCATCGTTAAAAACTGGGGCATGGTATAAATCCTGTTCTTGATATAAACAGGCATTAAAAAGATCGCTACCAATATTAATACGGCCGCCCCCAACCATTCATAGATAGCTACGGCAATACCGGCAAAGAAACCGTCACCACTCATTCCTATAAACTGTTCGGCTGAAATATTGGAAGCAATGATCGATGCGCCAATGGCCCACCATGTAAGTGATCCTTCTGCCAAAAAGAAATTTTTGGTACTATTTGCTTCGTTTTTCTTCTTTTTCTTATAAATCCAATATCCGTATGAAACAATTATTACCAAGTAGAAAGCAAATACGAGATAATCCCAAAAAATGAGTTGATTTGGCATGGATAGCGTTAAATAATTTGGATGAATAAGTTCTAAGAGGTTCAATTTCTTTCCCTCATCCTATCCAATGCCCGTTGTTTAGGAGGGCATTGGATAGGATGAGGGACGGTCATTTTTGTCTCTTCACTATTGTCAAAGACAAACATATAGAAATTGGATTGATATTACAATGATGGCGCTGCCATAATTATCGCACAACAGCTAATTTATAACTTCAGCTTTGGAGGCAAATACTTGGCTACCAGGTCTTCATAATAGGGTTTTAGTTCCTTCCAATTAGGGGGTACCGGACTTTTGGAATATAAATCGTACGGATTAAATAAGTTAACCCAATAGAACATCTCCTGATCATGTTTATTCAGCAAGTGATCATAGGCATGCTCTCGATGCTGTGCATAGAATGAATGATAACGTAACATGTACAAAGCGCTTTCGGGCAAATAGTCTTTCATCATCTGATAGATGTATTCGTCATGTCCCCAGGAGAGTTGCACCTGATCTAACCCACAATTGGGTTCGTAAATACCATATTTGGTATTAAACGTCTCGTTTTGAGAATCGGGGTTATATTTAAAAAACTCCGAATAGACAATTTTATCCGAAAAAGCGCAACCTACCGGAAATGTATCACCGACAACAGCCCATTGTGGCTCGCCGAATAGACAGAGTACTTTTCCCAAATCGTGAAAGAGCCCCGTTAGCACCATCCAATCGGGATGGCCATCTGCTCGAATCGCTTCCGAAGTCTGCAACAGATGTTGAAACTGATCCAAATCGGTATCGGGATCTGAATCGTCTACCAATTGATTTAAGAAATCAAAGGCTTCCCATATCGGCATCTCCTTTTTGTTGAATTGCAAGAATTCCTTCTTTTTGTTTTCAACAAACTCAAAAGTTTGATACGTATGATTTAACCGATAAAATTCTTTCACACTATCGCGAGCCGGTTCTTCGTAATTTCGATATTCCTCTTTTGTCTTTGCTGTAGCGATCGTGTCGGGATCGGGGTAACGACGCAGCAGATCATCCTCCCAATGTTCTAAATCTGTAAGTGGGTTATGATTAACCATTGAATTCGTTTGATTGTTCATAATATTAGTTGTTAGCTGTTTGTTATTGGTTACTCGTTATTAGTTGCTTGTTATTGGTTATTGGTTATTGGTTATTGGTTATTCGTTATTAGTTATTAGTTGTTCGTTAGTTGCTTGTTATTGGTTATTCGTTGTTGGTTATTGACTATTAGCCATTGTCGTTGATATTAAGCAAAGTCCTTACCAAAGAGCAACTTTATATCTCAACTATTTTGCTATTAAACTACTCAACGACGCATCGTTTACCCAAATTTGCAATATTTCCTTTAGGATAAATCGCTTTTGATTAGATATATTTACTTAATCGTTTACGTAAAACCAATTATATAAAGCATAGATATGGCAACCATCGGGATGAAGGAACTGGCAAGGGAACTGAAATTATCAACTGCAACGGTTTCTAAAGCACTTCGCGATAGCTATGACATCAGTGAGGAAACAAAACAACGGGTTTTAAAACTAGCTCGCGAGTGGAATTATATTCCGAATGCCCACGCCAGTAGCTTACGGGGCAAAAAAAGTAAAACTATTGCTGTTGTTATCCCCGAAGTGGCCGATAGTTATTTCGCACAAGCTATTAATGGTGTAGAGACAGTAGCCCAAAAGGAAGGCTTTCATGTACTGGTTTATTTAACCCACGAACAAGTTGAAAAAGAAAATCTCATTTTAAAAGAGCTTTTAAACGGGCGTGTCGATGGTATTCTTATTTCAGTAACGAGTCAAAGTCAGGATGTGACCGCTGTAAACAAACTCAAACAAGCGGGCATTCCCGTAGTATTTTTTGACCGTGTTTTAGAGGGCGTTGGTGACGGACAAATTATCACGAATGATTTTGAAGCAAGTTATAAATTAACAGCACATTTAATAGAACAGGATTGTAAAAACATCGCCTTTCTTCTTTTCTCTGAGTCACTGAATATTAGCACGCAACGCATGAATGGCTATAAAAGCGCGCTTCATCAATACGCCCTTAGTCTACAAGACAAAAATCTCTTAATATGTACAAATCAAGATGAGGAAAACCGAAAAGCCATCCATCAACTGCTACAGGCAGAGAGTCGTCCTGACGCTATTATTGCCTCTGTTGAAAAACTCATTCTCCCTACTTATTTGGCCTGCGCTGAACGCAACCTAGTTATTCCCAACGATATAAAAGTAGCCGCCTTTTCTAATTTGATGCATGCAAGCATCCTTAATCCGGCCATCACGACCATTACTCAACCCGCTTTTGAAATGGGAAAAGTAGCTGCGGAATTGCTATTGAAGGCATTAAAAGGAAAGCCTATCGATCAGGACGAGTCCAAAATAGTGCTACCTTCTATCTTGGAAATCCGAACTTCTTCCAAGTTGTTTTTGTAGCTGGAATTCAGCATTCACAGGAGGGATAATTTTTTTTAAAAAAAAGTATACTATTTTAGTAGACTTTTTATATATTTGTTCCGTATTCAATTTGTCTTCTCTTCTCATATATATTAGGTTTTATAATTGGTTAGCTCAGCGTATCTGCCCATCGGATGCGCTGATTTTTTAAAACCGTAACGAACCACTTAGGCGTAATCTAAAGTTATTTGATCTTTCTTGTAACGGTTAATAGAGCAGTGATAGCTACGTCATCCCAAAGCAATAAACAAAGAAATCACTTTGTTTATTGCTTTGAGAACTTAACTTTGCGGTAAATACCCTTATTAAAGAGGGTGTTCTCAAATAAACTGGTACGCCATGAAGACGATAGAAAATAATGCTTTTTACTTTTATTGGGTTACGTTGCAAATCATGTATGCCAATATGAAATAATTGTAAGATTTATGAACAGCATAGAGAATGTAGCCAATAAAATACAAACATTGGATATTAAATCAATGAATTTAATGGACTATAAACCGACCGTCAAATTCAAAGATTTTGATCTAGCTCCTTACCTTTATAAAGGCTTAATTCTTAAAGAAAAAGAGTTTAAGGAAAACATGGAACGTGTTGACTGGTCGGTTTATAAGGGTACAGCGGTATCTCTGTTCTGTGCTATTGACGCAATTATCCCACAATGGGTTTACATGTATATAGCCGCTAAGCTGAGCAGTTTCACCGATCTCATTTCCTGCAAACATCAACGTGAGTACCTGATGGATTTATGGATAGAAGAAATAAAGAAGAATGATTTTGAATATCTCAGGGGTCAAAAAGTAGTTTTAAAAGCCAATCCCCAAATTCCGGAAGCTATTTATATTGGTGCCACCAACATTTTGCTTACTTACCGTGTTAAAGCTTTAATGTATGGTGAAATCGGCATGCCCAAAGTTGTATTCAAACAAATTGATTAAACATGAATGTGTTAATATTTAACGGAGCCCTGGAAAAACGGAACACGGGTACTTCCAAAACCATCAGTAATTACTTTCACAACCGGCTAACGGATGCAGGAGCTGTGGTCACGAAATTTAATCTTGCTGATGCCGGCATTCCTTTTTTTGATCTCAGTCTTGTCAACATACCACAATCGGTGAAAATCATGACAGGTATTTTCACGGAGGCCGATGCCCATATTTGGCTGACTCCTTTATATCATGGCGGTATGACCGGTATTATGAAAAATTGCTTGGATTGGCTGGAAATAAGCAGTAAAGCAAATCCACCATATCTCACCAACAAAACAGTCGGACTGGTATGCTGGGCTAGCGGTGGCCACGCCATGCAGGGTATTAATGCGATGGATGCAGTTGCCAAGTCGCTTCGCGCTTGGACACTGCCCTATACGATCCCCGTTGTACGAAACGATCTTTTCCATACTGATGGAAACTTACACCCGCTATATAAAGAAAAATTTAATCTGATGAGCCGCTTATTATTGGAATCGTCACATAGTATTTCTGCCCGCCCGTAAGTGGCGGGAGATCACGACATGCAAATACGTTAGTGGATCTCGCATAAACTCGTTAAAATACTATTTCATAGTAGCCAATTTTTCCAACAGTAAGTAACGATCTCGGTGTTTTTCTTTTATCGCTTCGGAAACCGTATCGACGTGCATAATGGTTGCAGCGTTGCCCTGCTGGATAGCCGGCCAGGCAGGCACCCCTAAACCATTTGGATCGCCGGATTTAATAAAATTAGCAAAATAAGCCTGCAATACCGCTGATACTTTATAATCGTCGGCTTGCCAGTCGTAAACCCTATTGGTTGGCAAATTGCCTAGTGCGTATTCTATTTCAGCAGAATGCACCGCTCCTTTTGACAGTGGTATCCGCTGTTTTTTTGCCTCTCCCCCTTTTATCACCCCGCCGGCCAAACCAGCTACCGCGTCGCCCATTTCCGCGCGCATTGCCGGCCTGGGTCTTGCATAAAGATAGCGATATACCGGGTTTTCTCCTGTTTGGCTGTGTAAATCTGACCAACGCCAAGTGCCGTAGGCAATAAATTGATCGCCCGCAAAATCAGTTGCTACCCGCTCTACATCCTCATCCGTATCTATCTTATAAACAGCAAGCAAGGCTTCGGCATCTTCTCCGAATCGCTCTCTAACAACTTTTGTGAAGTTCTCCCTAGTTGGCTGCAAACTCCCTAGCAAGGCCCGATAGTTCATTTCTTCCGAATTCCATCCCACTAATAGAGGCACCTTAGCCTGTTCTCCGTCCTTGAAAACATCCGCCGGATTTTTTTGGAATAAATAACCATCGATGTTCACACCAAAATTTGCATCCGGACGAGCAGTCGCTTCTAATAGCTTATCCACCGAAAGTGCTCGTAAAGCCTCTAATGACGGAGCGCCTATTGCTGATGCAAAGGCTATACCTTTCTTTTCAGATTCAGCTAGAGTAGGTAAAGGTCGGTTGCCAAGCAGCGAACCGCTTTCACCGATTGCTGCTCGAAAGAGCCCTTTTGATAAAGGTGAAGCCATTTGAGCACTGACTGAAAAAGACCCTGCGGACTCACCCGCGATCGTTACCTTATTCGGATCGCCGCCAAAAGCAGCTATATTCGCTTGTACCCATTTTAAGGCCGCATATTGGTCCAGTAAACCGTAATTTCCTGAAGCCTTAAAAGGAGACTCTTTACTTAGCTCAGGATGGGAAAAGAACCCGAATATATTTAAACGATAATTAACAGTGACTGCCACAATACCTTGCCGAGCCATGCTTTCCCCGTCATACCGCGGTTCTGAACCATCGCCTGCCATCAATCCGCCGCCATAGAAATATACCAATACCGGCAGTTTCTCCTGAAAAGTTTTCGTAGGCGTCCATACATTTAAGTAAAGACAGTCCTCACTCATGCCATTTGATCGGAAATTCATGTCACCGAATATTGGGCGTTGCATGGCACGTGGGCCGAATTTATCGGCTTTCCTTACACCTTGCCATTTTTTCACGGGCTGTGGTTCACGCCAACGTAAAGGACCTATGGGAGGGGCTGCAAAAGGAATCCCTTTGAAAACATAAACTCCCGACTCATTAACGCCTTCCAACACACCGTCTCTAGTGCTGACTTGCAACTCTTGTGCATTCAATCTATCTTCGACAAGCACACCGGCGATACTGAAAATTAACATAAAAGTAAATGCTAAAAGCTTCATGGCAATATTGATCAGTTTGTAGGAGTGCAATTTAGTTAATATATGCTAAAGCTCAAACGAAAAATCGCAGCTACCAGCCCTTCAAGCTTAATGTACCTAACAGCTAACCCCTAATCGTCCATACTCCTAGTCTAAGCTTTGCTCGAAACCATAAATAAAAGTTCTTATAAAAGGTAGCTCAATACATAGTGAATTTCTTGCTTTAGCTTGTTAATCATTGTTTGAATTTGCTGCAATGTTAAGTCGCCCGTTTCTATTTCATACGCAATTTTATGCATTGCGGAAAAGCCCAACATAAGTGCTGTAGCTCGAATTTTATGCGCAGTATGCTTTATTGCATTAATATCGGCCTGATTATAAAAGGAGTCTACCTCTACTATAGATTCTCGAAGCGCCTGTTTCGCGACTTCGATGATTTCAACAGCGTCTTCTATTTTTACATTTAATACTTTCGACAAACGCTCGCCAAGATTCGCGAGGTTTTCCGGCTTCTGCTCAACACACGTTATCAGTTGTTTTTGTTCCTCTGTCAGCCACCTTTCTACAATGCTTCGGAGGGTATCTTGTAAAACAGGTTTACTTAAATAGTCATTCATTCCGATAGCTAAACATTTTTCCTTTTCGCCGTTTAAAATACCGGCAGTTAAGGCAATAATGGGCACCTCCCTTCCATCATTTAATGATCGTATGCCCGTGGTCAGATCAAAACCATTCATCTTAGGCATTTGCAAATCGGTGATGACAAGATGCGGTTTAAACTTTTTAAACAACTCCAAAGCTTTCTGCCCATCACCGGCCTCTAAAAGTTTTGCGTGCGGAATAATATTATTAAAATAAGACTTTAGCAAAAGCATGTTAGTTGAATTGTCTTCAACCAATAAAATGGTAACATCGCATAACAACTGGCTGTCCGACGCGGTAAAAGAAGACCTTTCAGCTTCCGAAGGCTGGTCAGTGTCTACCAAGGTCAACAACAAATCGAAATAGAAAGTACTACCGGTTCCGGTTTCACTTCTCAATTTCAGTTGGCTTCCCATTAAGGAAAGTATCCTGTTGGAGATGGTTAATCCTAGGCCAGTTCCACCAAATCGTTTAATAATGGATGAATTTTCCTGCACAAAGGCTTCAAATATTTTCTCACGGTTCTCTTCCGCTATTCCTATTCCCGTATCGGTAACGGAAAAACGGATAATCACTTCTTTCGCTGAAAGATGTTGTTCTACTTGAATATCCAAGTCAACACTTCCTCTTTCCGTAAATTTCAGTGCATTGCTCAATAGATTAAAGAGCACTTGACGCAACCGTTGACCATCGGACAAAACCAACGGGGGTAGCTCGGGAGATAATATCAGATTAAAGTCGAGTCCCTTTTTATTTGCTTGATATTTTAATATTTCAACAACCTGCTTTGCCAGCTTAATGAGATCGACCGATTCGAGCACTAAATCAAGCTTTCCCGACTCAATTTTAGAAAGGTCCAGGAGATCATTTATCAAATCGAGCAAAGATTGTCCGGACTGAAACACCGCTCGCATATATTCTTTTTGTGCTTCACCCAAAGGACTCTTTAATAACAAGTCGGTAAAGCCAATAATTGCATTCAATGGTGTTCGCATCTCATGGCTCATGTTAGCCAAAAATTCAGACTTAGCATTGTTTGCGATCTCCGCCTGCTCTTTGGCCGCCTTCAATGCCCTTTGCTGCTCTTTTTGTTGAGAAATATCCTGAACGATCGTAAGGATTTTCTTTTCTCCGTTTACGTCTGTAAATGCGACACCGGTAACAGAAACCCAAACCCGCTTTCCATCCTTTCGAAGATACTCCTTTTCATAGTTATCAAAGCGTCCGTTCTTGTGGAGTTGCTTAAGTTGTAGCTTATCTGCTTCGTGATAGGCTCTAGGTGTGATATCCGAAAAAGATAACCGAAGTAACTCGTCTCTCGTATATCCGGTAAACATCGGAATTGCCGGATTCACTTCCTGAAAAATACCAGTCTGATATTCAACAAGCGCAATTCCAATAGGACTATTATCGACAATGCTCTTAAATTTTGCATTTAACGCCCGCAGTTCCCTTTCTGCAATGAAATTTACCGTATCATCTCTACATAAAACGATGATCTTATCTCCTTCGAAGGGGACCACGCGTGCACGATAATACTTTTCCTGCTCATGCAAGATTAAGCTATAAGTAAATTCGACCAATGAATCAGTACGAATAGACTGTTCAATCTTTTCTTCGATTAATAGCCCCAGTTTTGCAGGAAAAATATCTTTAAAGTTTTTACCGAGAAACAGATTTGGTTTGGTATATAAATCCTTTTCATGCGATTTATAATCCAAAAATTCACCATCCCTACTTAAGACAAACAATAAATCCGGAATGCTGGTTATCAGTGAATGCGCATAACTTTCGCTCCGTCGCAAATTTTCTTGTAATTGCTTTTCTTTGGTGTTTTCCAAATGCGTACCATACATCCATAACGGAGCGCCCTTATCATCCCACGACAAGATCTTTCCCTGCACGAGCATCCAAACCGTATGTCCCGCTTTATGTATCATACGCATTTCGCACTGATAGATGTCCGTTTCTCCCGAAAAATACGACTCCATAGCATTCTTCGCCTTATCAAAATCCTCGGGATAAATAAAACGCTGAAAGGCACTCCCTGTTATTGGCTGCACCTCCATCAGCTCATACCCTAAAAACGCCGCCCATTGCTCATTAAATAAAATCTCGTCTGTCTGAACATTCCACTCCCAAGTACCTAGGTTAGCACCCTGCAAGACGTACTTCAAGCGTTGCCGCTCTTTTATCAGATTGTATTCTGTATTTTTTTGCTCATGAATATCTTGTATTAATCCATAGGCACCAATACATTGCCCTCCCTTGTACAGCGGAATTCCAATGAAGCGGATCCATCCTTCCAATCGACGGGATGAAAGAATGGAGAATACCTCATCCATACGTCCCTCTTGATCGCGATTTGATTGTTTGAGCTTCTCAAGAAGATATTGAAAACGTTCCTTCTCCTTTATTAGGCCACAAAACGCATTGACAGACAGTTCATTCTCTTTTAAACCAAAAATTTCTCCTGCAAATTTGCTCAAGTGAATACTATTTTCTCCGAAGTTGATGTCCCATTGACCAATCCGAGCGGCTTCATTTGATTTTTCCAGCATTCTCTTTGTACGATCAAGTGAGCTCAATAAATTTCTTTTCCAATGCTCGGCAATGACAGCAATAAAGAAAATACAGATGATCACTCCGACAGTAGATACAAATAAATGTATATCGCGCAAATGCGGTGCAATAAGATTTGGAAAAACATACTCACTTTGAGAAAGAAGCGTAAAAATAGTTAGAATGAAAAGGATTACACCGAACCACCAACGTGTATTTTTCCTATTTCCGAATAATAGTACAAATATCAAGGGAGGTAGGGCAAGCCAAGACGTGATTGGGGAGTTTAATCCGCCGGTAAAATACATTAACGGAACAAGCAGACAAAAAGTAATAATAAAAATCAAAAAATGAATTGCATACTGTATCCGAATCTTTCGTTTCCGTATTAACCATCTAAAGCAAGTGATAAACACTAAGAATACAGCCAAAAAACTGACCAGCAGCACGCTCCTCAATAAACTGAATATAACAAAGTAGGTCGTTGTCAGCAACATGCACAGATCCACCAAACCTGTCAGCATTTGCTCCTTGGAAAGAAAGATTTCCCGCAAACCTAAATTAGTTTTCAACTGCTCAAAAAAACCTTTCATAAATTGGCGCTGCAAATAATCCGTATGTTTTTCTATTAAAGATAATACAATTCATCACATTTTCATCGTGTCAAATTTATTTGATACTTTTTTGATTTCTGTTGTTTCTCTAGCTAGTACTTCCCTAGAGAAAAAGAATGGTTTACACCTGTTTTTAGTTCGATGTTTAAAACTATCCAAAGACTAAGCCGATTGACTGTTATAAATTTGAGCTATACAACTGATGAATCATTTTATTTCTTGAGATAAAGCACGGCTATTCTGATTTTTTTTTTAAACAAACGACATTTTAGAGAGAAAGATTACTAATTGTATCATTTTTTTTCTATCATTACAGCTTTCACAGAATTACTTAACCTTTACGCATAATAAAATGGAGGAAATTGCCAATTACATCAATAATATCATCTGGAGTGACGCTCTAATTGTACTGTGCTTGGGAGCTGGAATTTACTTTTCTTTCAGCACGCGGTTAGTCCAACTAAGATCGATCAAAGAAATGTTACGTTTACTATTTGGCAGTAAATCTTCCGATCAAGGAGTTAGTTCATTTCAAGCTTTTGCCATTGCACTATCGGGGAGGGTTGGTACAGGTAATATTGCAGGTGTAGCTACAGCTATTGCCATGGGTGGTCCGGGAGCTATTTTTTGGATGTGGGCTATCGCTTTTTTAGGCTCTGCTTCTGCCTATATAGAAGCTACCCTCGGTCAACTTTACAAACGTGAAATCGATGGGCAATATCGCGGTGGCCCGGCCTACTATATTGAAAAGGGTTTGGGCATAAAATGGTATGCCGTACTCTTCGCTATTGCTACCATTTTCAGCACAGCGCTTTTTCTTCCCGGTGTACAGAGCAACAGTATCGTCGTGAGTGCGTTCCACGCTTTTGAAATACCTCAATACCTTACCGGATTGATTGTTGTATCGTTATTAGCACTCATTATATTCGGCGGCGTTAAACGCATTGGAAAAGTAGCTGAGTTCGTAGTACCTTTTATGGCAGGCGCATACATTTTAATGGCCGTAATTATTATAGCATTACATATCAAGCAGGTACCGGATATGTTTATGCTTATCATCCGTTCTGCATTCGGGACAGAGCAAGCTTTCAGCGGCATATTTGGCATGGCGGTTGCCTGGGGTGTAAAGCGAGGGATTTATTCCAACGAAGCTGGCCAAGGCACGGCTCCTCATGCTGCAGCAGCTGCTGAAACGAAGCACCCCGCTACACAAGGTTTGGTGCAAGCTTTTTCTGTGTATGTTGATACTTTGTTCGTTTGCACAGCTACAGCATTCATGATTCTCTTCACAGGAAAATACAATGTAAAGAGTCCGTCGGGAGGCTTCCTAGTCGAAAATCTACCAGGCGTTGAAGAAGGTCCTGCCTTTACACAACAGGCGATTAATGCCCACTTCCCGTCTATGGGTTCAGGATTTGTCGCTGTCTCTCTTTTGTTTTTTGCCTTCACAACGATCATGGCTTATTATTATATCGCTGAAACAAACCTCAGTTACCTGCTTAAAAGAACTGAAAAAAAATGGATGCTTATGCTATTGCGGGTCCTATTTTTAGCAGCAACCTACTACGGATCGATAAAAACTGCTAAATTGGCCTGGACTTTAGGCGATATCGGCGTAGGACTGATGGCTTGGTTAAATATTATAGCGATCCTTTTATTACGCAAACCTGCACTCAAATTGTTGAAAGATTACGAGGAGCAGCGGAAGAGAACGAAGGAACCCATATTTGACCCGGAGAAGCTGGGAATTGATCGTGTTGATTTTTGGATGTCGAGGAATCAGGGACATGAATCCAAATAGCAATTGTTACGAATAGCACTTGTTTTGTTCCTTAAGCGCTAGGATATGTATCTTTGCAACCTTCACTTATCGAACACAAACGGTATATCAATTAATGGAGCAAAAGCTATACACGCTAAATTTCTGGTTGCTTTGTTCAAGCTCACTTTTGTTTTCGGCGAGTTTCAACATGCTGATACCCGAACTACCATCGTACTTAAGCAGTATAGGAGGAGCAGAATATAAAGGATTAATTATAGCATTATTTACATTAACGGCAGGGATTTCAAGACCCTTTAGTGGTAAACTCACTGATACAATAGGACGCGTGCCCGTTATGGCGGTAGGCTCAAGCGTTTGCTTTATATGTGGATTTCTTTA
The DNA here is from genome assembly GCF_044784325.1 of Olivibacter sp. EAT-5. Classification (NCBI taxonomy): domain Bacteria; kingdom Pseudomonadati; phylum Bacteroidota; class Sphingobacteriia; order Sphingobacteriales; family Sphingobacteriaceae; genus Olivibacter; species Olivibacter sp. EAT-5. Next base: position 156,882 of record NZ_CP173028.1, read on the forward strand.
CCCTATCTTGAGCAGTGTTTCCGGTTTTTTATTCCTACGCTTATTGCATGGCTTTTCCACGGGCTTTAAGCCAACCGCTACAGCAGCCTATGTAGCCGACATCGCTCCTTCTTCGCGATGGGGAGAGGCTCTTGGTATTCACGGGTTATTTTTTAGTACGGGTATGGCCATTGGTCCTGCTATCGGCAGCGCCATTACAGCGAGTTATTCAATAGACACGCTTTTTTACTGCTCCTCTCTCCTGGCCTTTCTTTCCATTGGCATCTTACTTAATTTGAAAGAGACATTAGCAAAAAAACAACGCTTCTCCTCGCAATCAATTAAGATCACAAAAAACGACATCATCGATTTACGTGTGTTTCCGGCAGCTTTTGTGACCTTGCTATCCTACTTTGCTTATGGCACTATACTTACGTTGATTCCGGACTGGAGCGAGTATATCGGCTTAAAAAATAAGGGGTTGTTCTTTATGGTCTTTACCGTTTCTTCTTTACTGATTCGCTTCGTAGCGGGAAAAACATCTGACAGATATGGCAGAACAACGATTATTAAGATTGGCCTTATCGTTCTTATTATTTCCTTATCCATCATAGGTTCATTTCAATCGGTACCGGGCTTATTGACCGGTTCGTTTATCTACGGTATTGCAACCGGTTTGTTATCACCGGCAACCAATGCATGGACAGTGGATTTAAGCGACCCGGCTCATCGAGGAAAAGCCATGGCAACCATGTATATAGCGCTCGAAGTAGGGATTGGCATCGGAGCTCTCTGCTCCGGTTGGTTTTATCAAGATCGATTGACGATGATCCCTCGCTTAATCTTCTTAGCGGCGGGAATAGCCGGCCTTGCCTTGCTGTATCTAGTTAAACGGCGTTATAATCAAAGACAAGAGGCTCATTGATGGCCGGTCTTCAACCAAGCGTATGGTAAGCAAAAGATAATGTCATTGTACAATTCAATTTCGTAAATAGCACGCATTTTACCTAAGTTTGTTAAACAACAGCAGAAAAAATGGAGGATCAATTAAAATTTCCCGTCGGCACTTTTCAAAGGCCTGAAATCATTAGTAAAGAACAGATAGCTGATTATATAGACATCATTGAAACTTTTCCGGAACGGCTTGCCGCAGAAGTAATGCAATTGAGTAATGAGCAATTAGACACCCCTTATCGACCAGGGGGATGGACCATAAGACAAGTGGTCCATCATTGCGCTGATAGCCATGTAAACAGCTTCGTGCGCTTTAAACTAAGCCTAACGGAGGATACGCCTGTCATCAAGCCTTATTATGAAGACCGTTGGGCCGAATTAGCGGACGCAAAAAGTCTGGCAATCGAACCTTCTCTGCTTTTATTAAAAGGATTACATAAGCGATGGGTGGTATTATTAAAATCGTTAAAGGCAGACGATCTGAAGCGAACTTTTATCCATCCCCAAAGTGGCAGAACATATGCCTTAGACGAAAACATCGGACTTTATGCATGGCATTGCAACCATCATTTAGCGCATATAACAACCCTTAAGAGCAGAAGAGGCTGGTAGCGTTCACACCGTAGCCAAGAGACGCTCATGGATTAAAAGAAAAATTGTTTCAACATGAAAATATTCCAACAAGAAATACAGATTCCTCGTAAAAGGCGTGGTTTTCATCTTATTACGCCATCGATTATAGAGGCAGTTCCAGGCATTCGGGAATTTCGATCAGGAATGTGCCAGGTATTTATACAGCACACGTCGGCCTCGCTAACTATCAATGAAAATGCTGACCCAACGGTTAGAGGTGATTTTGAAACTTTTTTCAATAAAACCGTACCGGAAAATGATCCGGATTATATGCACGATTATGAAGGCCCGGACGACATGCCGGCGCACTTAAAGGCCTCTATATTGGGCAGTTCAATTTTAATACCAATTCGTCAGGGCGAGTTGGCCCTAGGGACCTGGCAAGGGATTTATTTATGCGAACATCGTGACCACGCAACACCGAGAAACTTAATTATTACCGTCTGGGGTGAATAATTTATGCGTCTCTCCGTCTATAAAAACGGTTCCTTCTCCCTCAAATTCCACGGCCCGCTCTGCCTCTTTCTCACCCAAGTAATAGGTATTGTTACTCAGGGTTAAATCTTTCGGATTGGTCGATATCAAGGTCGATGTCGAACGATTGGAAGTATCAGAAGCAAGAGTATTTTTGATAATTTTCAACTGCTGGGAACCAGCGTCTTTGATGCACACGGTTGAAGAACGTATTTTATTCGCTTCAATAACAACATTCATGGCCTCATTATGCACATACAAAGCGTCACTTTTATTGGCAGATATTTCATTGCCGGATAAAACGGCTCCATTAACTTTCCATAAAGAAATACCTCCTCTAGGAGAACTACTTGATAAAACATTATCTTTAAATATGAGTTGACCACTCATATTTACATTGATATTACCTTTTAGATCGTTCGCTAAAAACACTAAACTATCAACCATAATTCCGTTTGGTATTGCTAAATAACGAATATTATTGGAATCAAGCATCAATTTTTTAGCCTTCAAATCAGACAATAACCGTAAGCCGGCAAAGGTATTTTTATATAAATGGATTTGCCCTTGGCTTCCTACGATTTCAGCAAAATTATCGGCATTGTTGTTAATCACCTGAACTGCATCACAGTCCCGAAGATAAACAGCTGGCCGATTACTCCGATTCGATTTATTATTTCGGACCATGATATTTTTGAGCCCCACCAATGTAGCGATACCAGAACCGTCCCGTGTCTTTTCACCTTTTACCCATCCATTATCATAACTCGTGTTGCCTTCTATAAGGGCCGCTAAATTTATTTGCCTCGATATATCCGGATTATTAATATCGATTGCATCAGCTGCATTAGCAAAAATCAAATTATTTGTAATTTGATACGTATTTTCAAGTCCAACGCTTCCAAAGGCTACCTGAATACCACTCATTCCGTTATGGCTGATCTTATTCCGATTAAGGGTAATGTTCGCACAGCTGTGCAGAAAGACACCGTTCTCGCCATTGTGATGAATACGATTTTCATTGATGGTTACATCGCTACACGTTTGAAGGCGAATGCCGGTACCCCGTTGGTAATAATTGGGACTTTTTCTCGGCATTCCATAATAAGCCAATTCGGCATTTTCTATATTGATATTTTTACTGCGAAACAAATAAATACCGGAAAAAGAATAAAGTTTTGTGGAATCGCCAAAAGCGACCACGTCTTGAATCGTTATGTTCTCAGCATTATCCAAACGAACGGCCTCTCCATAAGTAAATGCGTTGAAGCGAAGGGACAAGCCTTTTACCTTATTACCGTAAAAGAGCGGATGCTCCGAATACTGTTTCCCCATGGTAAAGTTTTCTGCGCTATCTGGCTTGATCTGTTTCAAAGTGCCCAGGGTATGGACACTAACACCACTTTTCAGCTGCAAAGAACGTACATGGTAAATTCGCTTCGCCAACTTTATGGTATCTCCAGGTTTCGCTTTATCTATTAACGATTGTATAAATCTTGTATCATCATCTTCTATTTTTGTTCTTTTTGTCTGTACACTTTTCGTTTTTTTCTTTTCTTGACCTAAACCCGTATGAAAGTTTAACACCATTGATAAAAAAAACAGCGTTACGGCTAATAATCTATTCATGAATTCGCTTTTTATGTAAGTATCTTATCGTGAACGCAATATACTATTATTTTCTATAACTGAGTAATGTAATTATTATTTTAATTTCATACGAAAAAGATTAAACAATGACATTAGCACTACATTTCTAATGGTTTTTTAATACATGCTATCCTTATGCCTAAGCACAGAGGCTACTTTGTTACACGGTTTTGGATTCACAAGCCCGAACGGCTCTAAAAACCTCATTGTCTAAGGCAGGCAGATAAAAAAATGGATTCTGGTCAACAAGTGAGTAAAATATTGACCAAAACATCAATATACCGCAATCCGATGCGTTCGTTGTTTATATGGAATCTTTTCCTTGCTCGCACTTCTTTGAAAACCAATACTTTTTGAGACTTTGACGGGCATGTGGCAATCAATACAGTTATCTTTGGCAAGATGTAACGCCTTTTCATCCAATGACGGATGCTTTATCTTTTGATGGCATTGCAAGCAAGTCTGCGAATAGACAGCCAGGTCAGGGCTTAGGTTAGTGTGTGTCTGATGGCAACTACCACAATCCATATTGCTAAGTTTATAACATTTGCTGGCCATTAACAATTGCTTTTGTTTACCATGAACATCTGGATCTTCGCCGGTATAACTCGTATACTCCGGTAAATTGTTAATCGTATCTCCGGGCTTAAAGAAAAAGGTCGAGTTCAACATTTTCAAATTAGTACCCGAATGGCAAACACCACACATATCGACTTTTTGTGAACGGGATAATTCTTGATATTTGACCATATATTTAGCTTCCTTCTCGTTGGGATGTTCTTGGTGGAATTGCACATGTTCTGCGGCCGGCCCATGGCAACGTTGACAATCGATCCCCGCAATCAATGAATTTTTAAGAAACTCTTCTTCCTGTTGAAAGTTCGCAGAAGCGATAATTTTAGACTGCACAAAGGAGCTATGACACTCCAAGCATCGCGTAATAATAGCCCTACCAAAATATATCTGCTCGGTGGGAAATCCCGGGCTGTTAACCCATTCATGTTCGGGAACGAGGTAATTCAAGGGCATTTGCATCAACCTATTCCCGTACCAAAATGCAAATGTATAGGCGCTTTTGCCCGCACCAAAGACCATGGCTGTTCGCTCTTCTTTCACGTTTTCTCCATTTACGTAAGCTACTTGATATAAACCGTCTGCTCGCTTCTCAACACCTACCTTGGTCTTCTCGTTAAACACGTATACGTTCTCCTCTAGTCCCATGCTATCTGTAGCAGAGGGCGTGTGTAATTCTTTACTGGTATTGAAATGTGCATTATGAAGATAGTTTTGAGCGATATCATTATGACATTGCACACAGCTCGTACGATTGGCATATTTTTTACCACGTACATCACCCGATTCCTGCTCTGTACATTGCACTATGGCAATTAATAGAGACACGCCCAAAAAGAGAATGGCAATAAGCTGTTTGCGGTTCAATTGGCCTGTTAGCATGTTGTTTAGTCTTTATTCCGATGGATTCATCGCTTTGCATTTGCTCGAAACGCTTGGGAAGATACGGATTTCATGGCATATACTGCAAGTCCGGTTTTTGTGATAGCAAGGAAAAACAGAAGCAAGCTGTCAAATAGTCCGATAGTTAGTTCCTAATAACCAATGGAAAACGTATTTTTGCAATCAACAGTAAAGGTTTAATTTTGACATTTTGTATTCTAAAGAAGAAGCCTCTAAATTAAAACAGTCTTTTTGGACCACCTTTGGGCAATACATGGCTTCCGTACCCTCGTCGGAAGGAATGAAGATAAATTGGATCAACTACAAAACGGGTTTTAAGCATCTATATTTTAAAATGGATGCTGGCAAAAAAGAAGCCTATATCGCTATTGAAATCAACCATCCGGATATGGGAATACAGGAACTGTTCTTTGAGCAGTTTAAGGAATTCAAAAAGATACTGGAAGGATACTTGAATGAAACTTGGTCCTGGAAATTGCATACGGAAGACGAGCACGGAAAAATCATAAGCAGAATATACTGCCAAATTGATCCTGTGAGCGTATTTAACCAAGCAGATTGGCCAACCTTGATTTCATTTTTTAAACCGAGAATCATCGCGCTGGACGAGTTTTGGAATATGGTTAAGGATAGTTTTGAGGCACTGAAATAAAATCCCTCGCATGTCTCCTTTAAGCCGTATGTCTACGAAATTCACATAACATAAAGGTTACATTTTAGCTTTTCACATTTGTCTCACAAAAGCTTATCTTTCGAATCGAATTCGCATTGATACCTGGTTGACACTAAATGGTATCAGCTTACTGATAAACTAATACAATAAAAATAGAGTACAGAACCTTTTATGTGTATTTGTTATTAAACGCACAGGAAGGTCTAACCGATTAAAAAACATGAATTCAAAAGACGTTTCAAGAAGGTTATTTCTCAGGAAGGCAATGATGTTATCTGCCGCCGCTGCCGTTGCGCCTACTATCTTACACGCCAATTCTTTCGCCCCAATAAAACGCGCCAAGGCGAGCGAAAGGGTAAATCTAGCCTGTTGCGGCATAGGCAATCGGGGTGGCGAGATCATTCAAGCACTTTATAGCACCGGTTTAGCAAACATAGTTGCACTATGCGACGTTGATATGGGCGCTCCCCATACGCTAAAAACCTTACAACAATTTCCGGACGTGCCGCGCTTTAAGGACTTCCGTGAAATGTTCGATAAAATGGGAGGCCAAATTGAAGCGGTTTCCGTGGGCGTACCCGATTTTTCGCATTTCCCAATATGCATGGAGGCGATGGCTCGCGGTATTCATGTATACGTAGAAAAGCCAATGGCAAGAACATTCAATGAATGCGAGTTACTGATGAAAGCTGCGGATAAATACCCTAAAGTAGTAACACAAATGGGCAACCAAGGCCATTCTGAAGCAAACTATTTCCAGTTTAAGGCTTGGGTTGAAGCCGGTATTATAAAAGATGTAACGGCAATCACAGCGCATATGAATTCTCCGCGCCGTTGGCATGGCTGGGACACGAATATCAGTGCACTGCCGTCTGCCGAACCTATTCCGGAAACGCTAGACTGGGATAAATGGCTTACCACTAGACCTTTTCACAACTACAATCATGATTATGTAAATGGACAGTGGCGTTGCTGGTATGATTTTGGCCTTGGAGCGCTGGGGGACTGGGGGGCACACATTCTGGATACAGCGCACCAGTTTCTAAACCTAGGGCTACCTGAAGAAGTAAACGCCATTAAACTCGAAGGCCATAATGATTTCTTTTTTCCGCAAGCATCAACACTATCTTTCAAATTTCCGAAGCGGAAGAAAATGCCTGCGCTAGAGATTACTTGGTACGATGGTGTAAACAATTTACCTCCCATTCCGGAGGGATACGGTGTTTCGGGATTGGATCCAAATATCCCACCGCCAAGTACAGGAAAAATCGAACCCGCCAAGCTTAATCCCGGTAAAATTATCTATAGTAAGGAACTGACCTTTAAGGGAGGTTCGCACGGGAGCACCTTATCCATTATTCCGGAAGAAAAAGCGAAAGAAATGGCGTCAAAATTACCGGAAGTCCCCATCAGCCCGTCAAACCATTTCAAGAACTTTTTACTGGCCTGTAAAGGGAAAGAACAAACTCGTTCGCCATTCCATATTGCGGGCCCACTAAGTCAAGTACTTTGTTTAGGTGTATTAGCACAACAGCTAAACACGAAATTATTGTTTGATCGTGACAAAAAGGTGATAACCAATAACAAAACCGCGAACGAGCTACTTGTAGGGCCGCCGCCAAGAAAAGGCTGGGAGGATTATTACAAAGTGTAAATTTATGTAGAGGGTGTCTGAGAATTGTTACATATACGAACATAGAAGACACCCTCCCTTCATATATTACTTTTTTGGAAAGGTGCTTGCGCCCTTCACTTCTTCTATCTGTTCAGTGTGTCTTAAACTATGCCCCGCTATATACAAAAGCATCCGGTATGCATCGGCGTATTCTTTGGCGGGTGTAATGGTTAGGTGATTTCGTAAGTCGTCAAGTGGCGTATTCTTAATAAAGTCTAATGTAATTGCACGTTGTTTCTTGAAATCGTCCAACACTTTGGGCAATTGATAGGATTGTTTGTCGGGCTGTAAAGGTTCAGGTGCTTTAAATTTCTGCGTTCTATTCTGCATCATACCAATCACATCACTATCCGTGCCCTTTAATGCTGTACGTTTTTCAGGATTGGCCGGCTGCTTCATCAAATCCTGCACCATACCTAAAAGCATATGTTCTGTTTTGGTAATGTGTTCAAGGCATTGCCCTATAGACCAGCTAGCGGTATCTGCTTTGAAGTTTACTTGTTGTTCGCTTAACCCGGCGACGTCATTAAACAAGCGAGTTTCCGACTGTTTAAAAACAGTCAGCAACGAATCTTTCGCGTTATCCGTTGCTTTTGCCGCCTCTAAGACAAACAGTAAAAAGGCGATCAAAATAATTGATTTTTTCATTGGAGTAATTTGTTTTATGTGTTTAAACTTCCCTACCTACTATCGGTAAATAGGTGCTATCTATTCTTCTCCGCTGAGCGTTGACTCAGATTTATAAGTATATTGTATGGTTTTTAATTTGGCATCTGAGCGTTACTTCAGATCAAAACAGAATAAATAATTTCCACCTCGCGTTTGACCGCCGAAATAACACTTTAATAAGTCAAAGTTATGCAGAATTCATTAAATAACGGAGGTGAAAAACGACAAAATCAGGGTGTGGAATAGACGAATAAGCATATTGCACAAAATAACACAAAGTGGTTGATTGCGACAATATTACCGTTTATATTTGCGTTATTAAGCAAAAACCAATTAGAAAACAAACAATCTTAGGTCATGAAACACATATCGATCCTGATTCCCGAAGGACACACCAGTATCACTAACATTGAAGGCACGCACCAGATTTTCTCAGAAGTAAACGAATGCTTTGTTCGAGTTGGTAGACCCCCTCTTTTCGACATTAAACTGGTTGGGATTAACCCGAATGCCAGCCAACGAAACGGTGTGTATACGATTAAACCGGATCATCTTATAGGAGAGGTAAGCAAAACAGACCTGATCATTATTCCCGCTATGCTGGGTGATCTGGAAAATGCGCTCAAGCTTAATGCGGCCTTTATTCCCTGGGTTGTCAAACAGTACATGCAAGGTGCCGAATTAGCTAGTTTTTGCGTCGGCGCTTTCTTTTTGGCCGCAACGGGTCTATTAGACGGCAAACAATGCGCAACACATTGGCGATTTGCCAACCAGTTTAGACAGCAATATCCGAACGCAAGGCTCGTTGACGATAAAATTATGACCGAAGATCGTGGAATCTATACAAGCGGTGGCGCTTATTCTTATACTAACCTACTCTTATATTTAGTAGAGAAACATGCTGGAAGAGAAATTGCTGTACTGATTGCCAAAACGTTTATGATCGACATTGATCGATATAGTCAATCACCTTTCATTATGTTTAAAGGGCAGAAGGAACATGAAGACGATCTGATTATTAAAGCCCAGGAGTTTATTGAAAAAAATTTCCAGGAAAAAATAACTGTTGATCAACTGGCAGACATGCTTGCTCTCGGACGTAGAAGCTTGGAAAGACGGTTTAAGAAAGCAACCAGCAATACAGTAACAGAATATATACAGCGGGTAAAAATGGAAGCTGCAAAAAAAGAATTGGAAACAAGTAGAAAAACGGTAAGTGAGTTGATGTACGAAATTGGTTATTCCGACACAAAAGCTTTCCGTTCGACCTTTAAAAAAATCACCGGTTTGTCTCCGATTGAATACCGTAATAAATATAACAAGGAATCTATTGTTCTTTCTTAACGAACCAACGTTCGCTAGAAGCAATAGCGTCACCAGCGATTAAGTAGAATGGAGAAGAAATATAAAACGCTGAAACCCTATAAAACACCCTACTCAAACCCGATTACACTGGTAAAAGGAGAAATCGTACGACTAGGAAAAGAGGAAACTGAAGAAAAGTGGAGAGGATGGATCTGGGCAGAGAATGATAGTAATAAAGGGTGGATACCTCGTCAGATCGTTGCTTTTTCAGAAGATAAAAGAAGTGGTTGCCTGTTGGAGAATTATTCCGCCAAAGAACTAACTATTAATGCGGACGAGCAAATCATGATCCTACGATCTTTAAACGGTTGGAGTTGGGTGCAAAATATAACAACTCATGAAGAGGGCTGGATTCCTGATGAGATAATCGGTCAAAGTGAATAACCCAACAATGTCAAAACATATGCTCCGCCATTCTTCCTTATAATGAGTTCCTACCTTCTAGCTCCTCTTCGTTAGGCCATATCTTCTTCGAAAAAATAAACCACCAGCATAACCGCCTTATAAGATCCGATGTTTTTGGGGGTATGAGGAATCCTACCGTCGAATAATAACGAATCTCCTGCACTCAAAAGGACACTTTCCTGTTCGAATTTATATTCGATTTCGCCGGATAAGATATACTTATATTCAAAAGCCAGTGTTTCTACCATTGGTCTTGAAGCATTGGGCTCTAGTTGCAGTAAAACAATATCAACCGTTGAGTTTTTAATATTTCTGGTGAAAATTCGGTGATAGTGAAACCCGATCGCTTCCTCTTTTTCAAAATGGCTATACTCGTCCTTTTTCTTTATCAGAATTGTCTTATTGTTTTTGTTGACACCGATATCCTTAAAAAAAATGTTCAAATCAACATCCAAAGATTTGATGATTTCAATCAACACCATCAAGGAAGGGATGACGCGGTTATTTTCTATTTGCGATATCAGTCCTTTACTTACCGAAGCTCTGTCAGCTAGTTCCTGAACGGTAATTCCTTTATTCTTACGTCGTTCTTTGATTTGATTGCCTATTTGTATTAAAATATCGTCCTTCATTTAGACAGCTTGTTATACTTGATGATGTAATGACTACAAATATATCAGAGCTTCCTGTCTATAACAAATGACAATAAACTATTTAGACTAAAATATTTTTAGCCGATCACCGATTATGTATAGCCGTATTGTGTTGCTTCCGAGCAATCCAAGCACCGGTACTCCAGAGAGGCCATATAATAAGCAGCGGATGTAGGCAAAGACGTAATAACCGTAAAAAATCACTGTTTAAACCAAAAGCGTCCGCATGGGTTAAATACTGCTGGAGGTTCCCCGGAAAAATTAGCAGGAAAAACAAAGCGGTTAACCATCCTATCGGCACTTGTTTTGACACCCAAAACAGCAATGCAATACCAAGCAAAATCTCCACTGCGCCCGATAAATTGACGACTAAATCGGGATCTAATGGTAGCCAGGAAGGTACTTGTGCACGGAATGGGATATGTAACCAAGTGAGGTGTCCGGTACCTGTAAATAACAAAAGCAATCCTAATAACACCCTGAAAAGACGCTGTGTTTTAGTTGTTGAGATCATAATTTAAGAAGGTAAAGGTGAAAAAACAGGTGCATAACTGTTACGCAACCTCAAGACAAATATAAATATTTAGTTGATTATCAACAAGAAATGCCATATAATTCAAAAAAACATGCTATGCAACGAATCCACTTCAATCCAATTGGCTTTATGTATAGGATCAGTGATTGGTGGCTGTTCCGGAAGAAAACATCCTTTTAGCGACCGTAAAAATTCCCACTGCGATTAAGCCTACTGCTAACCCAATTACAAATTCTTTGAGAATGGATGGTATGTTCGGCAAAATATGGTGCAAATATTCAATATTGTGAACAAAGATACCACCTGAAACCAATATAAGGGCGATTGTACCAATCACACTCAAGAACTTGATAACCAAGGGGAGCGACTTAACCAATAAGTGCCCAAGCGTCGACCATAATCCCTTATCATTGGAATACTTGATTAACCTGTACCCCGTGTCATCCATCCTAACAATGAGCGCAACGATGCCATAAACTCCTATGGTTGCCAAAAGAGCTACAACCGAAACGGTTAAAATTTGGATGGTTAGACTTCTATCTAAAACAGCACCTAATGCTATAATTACAATCTCTATTGAAAGAATGAAATCGGTAGTGATGGCGGATTTAATTTTTGCTTTTTCAACATCTCCATTTTTTTCTTCACGTTCCTCAATTACCTCATGTCCCGGCTTCTTTCGATGAAAAAAGTACTCAACTATTTTTTCAGCACCTTCAAATGCTAAATAAATGCCGCCCAACACCAGGAATACTTTTATCGCAATGGGAAAAAACACATTTAAGGTCAATGCAATTGGAACAATAATGAGCTTGTTGATCAAAGAACCTTTCGTAATAGCCCACAGCACCGGTAATTCACGTGTTGAAAGAAAGCCCGTCGCTTTTTCGGCATTGACTGCTAAATCGTCGCCCAATATACCGGCTGTTTTACGCGTTGCTATTTTACTGGTTACCGCAACATCGTCCATCAATGAAGCTATATCATCTAAAATCGCAAAAAAACCTGATGCCATATGTGTTTGTCTATAAAGCTATAAAAATATAAATTAAATTCAATTCTTGGTTAACCAATATTAGGCGCGAGCTACAACTTGCCTCATCTCGCCCATACGCCGAGGATCTTTTCGGACAACCATTCATCATAATGAAAATATGGCGTTCTATTACCTTTAAAAACAAACACCTTTTAATTCTTTCAATTAGAAGAAACAACAAAAAAGGGAAAGATTCGTTTTGAATCTTTCCCTTGTAGACCCTAGGGGAAGAATATCGAACCGTTTTCTGGATGATTTACGACGAATTGCTAGCTAATTTCTTAATCTTCCCAAATAATACTAAGAATGGTTTTGTAACGTCTTGTTGGGATACAGTATTCGTAAAACGGGGTATCTTCCTCATACTGGTTCAAATTGAACCACGTCGATTTATTTATCGTTTGCGCTTTTTCTTCCAATTTATAGATGAAATCATAATTATTTTGTAGGTATTCCACAGCGACGGAATCCGAGGGGGGCGACAGTCTATTATAATCACCCATCCAGACAATTAAACTGTCCGACTTCTTCCAATATCTGACTTTTCCATTCTCAATAAAAACCAAACATAAAGGATGAAGTTGCTCAAATTGTATATAACGGAATATAGTAGCTGTAAGACTGGTCTTAAATCTTTCGGATAGTTGCTTGATAAGTAAAGGTGAAAATTTCTTTCCTTTAGCTTCTTTATAAAATAAACTTTCGGGCATCAGAAGCTCCGATGCAAACTCATTCGCTTCCAATTCTTGCTTACCATTCTTTAAAGCATTTTCCATCCCTTCTATTATATTAAAATTTGCAAAGGTATCATCGGGAAGTTGCATATTTTTATGCATTATCAGATGTCCTATTTCATGAGCGGCAACGAAACGCTTTCTTTCGGGAAACTGTATTTTTGAATTTACTTTTATAACTGCTTTACTGTTTCCAAAGATTATTTTACCATCACAATTGCTGAGTTCTTCTTCTATTAACATTGCATCTAAACCTGCAATGAATAAATCCATATCTAAATCAGTAATCTCGTCTAGGCCACAGTTTTCCAACAACCGTTTTGCTTGTATATGTGCATTAGTGGCTTTTCTCATTATTTTCCAATTCTTCTAATAATTGAACAAGATTTTGATCTTTGATAATCTCAATGAGATCTTCTTTCGAAAGCTTATCAAGGTTGCGATACAGAGCAAAGGATGGATTGCCTTGGATAAATTGTTTTAACATAGCTACAGGCTTCTCAATGTTTGATTCTATTGCTTTCTGAAATTTTACAACAAGTGCCTGTAGATCGTCATTACGTTTCTTTTGTGCTTTTGCCTTGGCTAAAAAAATAATTTGCTTTTTCTTCTTGTTATATTCATTTATATCTTGAATATTCTCATTTAGCAAATCATCAATAAGCTCCTTATCTGCTTCTTTATAGAAGGAGACCAATGCCTCATCTATTTTATTTTTTATATCCTTGCTCATATGATATTTTTTGCTTCTGATTTAATTTTTGACAATGTTCTTTGAAGACGTTTCGTGACATTATAAATCACTTTAACTTCTACTCCTAAATCCGAGGAAATTTCAGCAGGTTTATACATTCCATCCATCCAGCATTCAAAAACAGTTAATTCTTCATCGTCAGCCCCCGCTTCCTTTAAGAGTTCTCCCAATCGAAGCCTTTTCTTTTCGAAATCGTATTCGGAGTTAGATGCCATCAGTTCGGGTAACTCATCATCATATTTAACGCGATTTGATTTAAAAAAATTACTTATCTCACTTTTTAAGCATCCGAATAAAAAATCATCAAACGAACAGGTGGCATTATCCCAATCTCTTGTTCCTTCTATAACTTTTAGAATTACGTCGCCTACAAAGTCAACAGGCTCTTTTCCATTGAAGCTTTTTATTCCTACAGAACCTAAGCGGTTTAATGCATAGGCATTCATCCGGTCTATGACCGCATCTAAATCGATCGATTGTATAGCTTCAACAAGATTCATTGGCTTAATCTATGGTTAGATGCTAAGTTCCGAAAAAAAATTGCCATTAGTGGCAAAAAAAAATGAAATGGTAGCATATGTAATTGAGAGCTTCTAAAATATATTATGAAGCTTGATTTTAAGTCAAATTTAGGATATTATGAGTAAAAAAAACCAACATGTCGTGCCCAAAGGAGATAATTGGGCTGTTAAAGGAGCCGGGAACACAAAAGCGACCAAAGTAGTTGAAACACAGTCAGAAGCTGTCAAGATAGCGCGCGGAATTGCTATTAACCAAAAATCAGAAATTGTTATCCATAGACCTAATGGCCAGATTAGGGATAAGAATTCTTACGGAAATGATCCGTTTCCTCCAAAAGACAAATAACATTCGAATGAAAGGGAAAGTAAGTTTTATTATTGGTATCCTTGGATTCGCTATCTGTTTCTTTTTAGAGAGTGGTGAATCCAAGGCCACAATTTTCAAGATTTCGTTAGGTTTCGTCTTAGGAAGTCTTATCGAATTCATTGTTTTCTTAGTTGAGAACCGACGACGTTGGGGAATGCTAAAGACTTTCATTATTAAACCCAATAAGCCAGTAAGGATAACAGTTGCTTACTTGTTCAGGATCGAGATTAATGGAAAGTATATACTCATTAAAAGGCACAAGAAAGATAGGATCGGCTATCAGCCCATAGGGGGAGCGTTCAAGTACTTCAAGGAGGAGAATCGGGAGTTGTTTGATAAGCTCGGAATTGAACCTTGCGACTTAGTTCCCCGAGACGAGGACACAGAACATGATTTAAGGATTAGAATAAATAAAAGGAAAAAACTTATTGAATTTTTAAAATGGTTTGAGAGTAGAAAAAATCGGGAAATCGATCCATGGAGGGAATTCTATGAAGAGCTTATTGAACCTGGCCTTCTTCCTTCGGAGCCTTTTAAACACGTCAAGTATGCTTTCATTGGCAATCATAAAGAGGGTGTGATACCGTCTCCTGTATTTCCAATTGATGAATTCAGATATGCAGAGATATACGAACTAAGACTTGAGACAGACGCACAAAAAAAAGCTATAGCAAACCTTCTAAACAATGAAGGAGAGATAATCTTTGCCAGTCCTGATGAAATAAGGCGGGGCGCTACAGAAAAAGGAGAAATCATATTACCACATACGTTTAAAATTTTACCACGATGATTAGTTTGAGTGACAAAAAAACACAAATTGATGACATTCTTGATAAGATGGCAGAAAATTTGCAACTTGGAGACTCCAGGTATGACCGAATGAAACAGCATTATGAAGCTGTAAAGAACTGGATTGAGAAAGATGAAAAATTTTTCAAGCCATTTGCTTATGAAGTTTATCCTCACGGATCAGTACGCATCTTAACAACCGTAAAGCCTATTGGCAAAGATGAGTTCGACCTGGATATTGCCTTGCATCTTAAGACCTCTCATATTTCACACACGCCTCAAAAAATCTACATAGAACTAAAACGCAGGCTAATGGAGCATGAGAAATACAAAGAAATACTGGAGGCTAAAAACAGGTGCTTACGGTTAAAGTATCATGGAGACTTCCACATGGACATATTGCCTGGTATCCAAGAATTTGATTGGGATGACGATAGGCTCTGCATCCCAGATCGATCTTTAGGACTTTGGGTTAGCAGTAACCCCCGTGGATATGCGAAATGGTTTTTGGATAAGGCCAATTCTGTTAAGACTAGTTTACTGGAAAAAGCTCTTCAAGCAGAGAACATACCAGCAGATAATTTTCGATACAAAAAGCCGTTACAGCGTGCTGTCCAGCTAATAAAGAGGTACAGAGATGTATATTTCCAAAAGGATGCGACGTATAAAACCTCCAGCATCATTTTAACAACAATTGCAGGACAATACTATGACGGGGAGGATAGTATTTTTGATACTGTCGAAGGCATAGTTAATCGTATGTCAGAAAACATTCAATACTTGCCTGATCGTATAAAAATACTAAACCCGGTAAATCAACAGGAAGACTTTACTGATAAATGGGATAAAGAGCCGGCCTTTTATGAAGCATTTAAAAACTTCCTACATCATTTATACAATGAGTGGCAAGAATTGAAAAAGGAGCATGGAGTCCTTCAGGAAGGGCAAATATTGAAAGGTTTGTTTGGTAGCGACCTCTTTATAAATGCTCAACGAAGTCAAGTTGAGCAACTGGAAGATTTCAGAAGGCAGAAGGCTATTGGAATCAGTCGAGGTTCAGGCAATATAGTTCAAGTGGGAACATCATCAAGCACACTTATCAAAAATAACACTTTTTATGGTTACTAATGCGTTATTCAAATAGCATATTGAATCCTAAAACTGTACTCGTTCAAGCACAGGCTATACGTAGCAGATGGCCTGGGTTTAATGTCACAGTATCAAGCGGCAGACTGAAAGCGATCGGAAGCTTACAGCCTACTTCGCGAAGCAGCGCATATAGCATAAAAGTTATTTATTCTCTCAATCAGCATCCTGACATATTTGTACTTGATCCTAAGCTAAAGCGCAATCTTAATGACGAGAAAATCCCGCATATGTATTCGCAGGAGAAACTCTGTCTTTATCGACCTTTATACGGCGAGTTTAAGTTCAGCGATCTGATCAGCGAAACTATCATCCCATGGGCATGTCTTTGGTTATACCATTACGAGATCTGGCACTTGACCGGCGACTGGTTGGGAGGAGGAGAACATCCAAATGAGTAAGTTTAAGTCCTAATCGAACAGCTTTTTCTGTTAAAATGGGAACAAACTTAATTGAGGATTGATGATCGCTGCTTGTTCTTTAATAACGGGGGGATAAAATACGCCAATGATAACAAACGGGTTTAGAGATCTCTTTAAATGCCACTCTTTTGTTGTTCCTAAAAACAAATAAATATCCCTTTTTATAAAATTATCCCAATATTGCTCTCTCACTTTTGCCAATGCAACCTTTTCACTTTTATGTTTCTTTAAACAATTAAAATACAATTGGCCTATCTCCCAATCCTCTATCATCAATCTAGGTTGTTTTCCATTTTCATCCTCAAATTTATAAAAAAATTTATACGGAATCTTTTCTATGAGCTTCCGTGGCGCATGGTTTGTTTCGAGTGATGAGAACAAATCAAGCTGGGCTAATTGGTCTTTCCATTCCTTTTTCCATTCCCGATCATCCTCTTCAATTTCAAAGCGGATAAGTTTATGCGGTTTGAATGTTGCTAATGAAGTGTTTGTAGGTGCTCTAGAGTCTTCAATCAATTTATCAATACTCGTGTATAGATTTTTAGTGCACACCTGCTTTCTTAGATTCCATGCTATGTTCTTAGACTTAGTGGATCCTTGTATTGCTATACTTTCTTTAACCACAATATCAGAAAAATCGTAATTTCTAGGAGAGTGACTCTCAGGTCGAAAATCATCCCGACGTCTTTGGACGTCTAGTTCTATCCAAGTGAACTTGTATGTAGTTACAATTCCGTCCTTTCTCAACCCGGACAAGAACTTAAACGGGACAGGATAGATTCTAATCCATGTTCCGTCCTCTAAAATACCGGCTGTGCAAACTAGCTCATCATAGCTTCTTGATGGTAATGGATAGGTTGTTACGGTGATAAGGATCTTTTTTCTTGTTACCAAGTTAAATATGCTTAAGTTCATAATCCCACTCCTCGAGGTGGGTGATAGCTTCAGCCAAAGGTTTACGATGACATTGGCAAATGTTAGCTTCAAAGCAAGTTAGCGCAATTCTGTGATATTTTTGCAATAATGTGAAAATTTTTTTTTGACTTGAAAGGGTTTCCTTAATAACGGATTTTTTGTATTCATCAAAAAGCTCATCATAATCCTTTTGAGAGTTAAGCTCTTGTCTGAACTCTGATTTGATACCCACTTCAGGAAAGTGTGTATACTCGATTCCTACCGATTCACACCCATTTTTTAGTTGAGATTTGGAAAAACCAAACTTCATGCTGGCAGCATTATTCCTCACATCACACAGCAGTTTAATGTTATTTTTAATCAATTTGTTGATGTATTCTTCCAAAGACAGTCCCTCATAACCGATTGTAAATAAAACCGTGGTATTATCAGTTGGCCTTGATTTTACCACCTTGTTATATTGTTCTTCTGTCAATAACCTTTTAGCGACCAAACTATTTATGGCGTAATATGGATGGGAGATATAGGTAGTTCTCATCAACTCCTCATTTGTTTTTTTGCCATATATTCTCTTGATGTCCTTAATAACTTTTTGGTCGGCGACTTTAAGTTGTTTTAAGTAATCGACGTCTGATATATAACTAATTGAATTTTCTTCAATATGCACAATATTGTACTTATTCAAAGTTTTGAGGTCAGACATACTTTGAAACGAATAGCAGCCGTATTTATACGGAACAAAATGGTAACTGCTAGAGCTTTGAGACCTAGTGACTAAAAAGAGCAATTTTTGCAACTGTATTTTATCCAGTACATTGCCAAATTGCTGTAATAACCCCAACAACAGCTTTCTTCTGTAAAACATTTTGCAAAGATAGGAACAATGCACTAGAATCTCTCATATTGATAATCTCGAAGAATGTTGATATACTCGTCAATTATCGTATAAGATATATAAAACAGTTTGAGAAAGAAGGGCCAAGAAATACGTTAATAAAACAACTTGCCCAGCAAAAAAAAAAAACGCACATCAGCAAGTTGGATTTAGGTTCTAAAAGGACTTTATAAGCACTTAAGGCGCGGCAAAAAAAAGCCCCTTGATTTTTGGTAAAAATCGAAGGGGCTAAAAATTGGCATATTGTAAGTTCTCAGCTATACAACAGATTTACCGCCTTTTTAAACTTCTCGTTCAAGCACTTTTCTTTAGCGTACCTCACCAAACACTCATTAAAAAAGATAGCGTTATGGTTAAAGCATAATTGTTCTGCAAAAACATGTCGGCTTTTAATCATATCATATTTCAAACGTTTAATGAGTTTTTCCGTTTCCCCTGCAAGATGAA
Source organism: Olivibacter sp. EAT-5 (assembly GCF_044784325.1). Lineage (NCBI taxonomy): Bacteria > Pseudomonadati > Bacteroidota > Sphingobacteriia > Sphingobacteriales > Sphingobacteriaceae > Olivibacter > Olivibacter sp. EAT-5. The sequence continues at coordinate 176,049 of NZ_CP173028.1, forward strand.
GCCAAAAGTTAAATGTTATGATACTTTTGCTGCTCCATTCGTTTTCATAAACTGCCCTATTCTCAGATAGACTAACGCAAAAGGAGGATGTATATTCCAAAAGCGGTGCTATTTCTTCGGGAAAAAGCTGATGTATCAATTTGGCTTTATCCGTGTTTGTTAACTCATCTATCGATTTCATAATAAAACCGCGCCCTTTGTACGGTTGCGCCTCCGCTTAAGTTAAAACGTTAATTCAATGCAGCTGCGCCCACCTGTGCAAAGCCGTTGCAAAGATCAAAGGCCGTTTGTGTCTGCTGTTGGGAAATTCCACACATAAGGGACTTTAATTTGTTTTCTCCGCTACCGTAATCATGAACATTTTGCAGATAGCGTGGGATAAGCTCCTGACGCCTTATCGATATTACTATCGGTAGGTTTCCCTGAACTCTCCCCCGAACCGTACGTACAACTCTCGCTGTATACGGCTCTCCACATAATATATGCAGTCTATTCACCGTTGTGGATTTTTCTATGGCAATCGTGACAGACCGCCAGTGTTTTCCTTCTTCTTGCCATCATGACCAACTCCCAAGGTTGCTTGCCCTCGACATCTTTCATTTTCCTGATGTGGTGCATTTCCAATTGTCCATTTGCCTCACATAACTCGCATTTCTCTGCTTTCAATCTGTCAATCAAGCTTGTAATAGACCTTGTGAAGTATACATCTGGGTGGTTATCCACCTTGTTGTCTTTAATAGCTTCGGTGTTTCTTTTGAAACCTTTGTTATAGAATACACGTTTGAGAGTTTTGCCCTTTTTGTTTTTATAGAATACAGTAAAGTCCTTGTCATGCATGTATTTGTTGAGGATTTTATGTACAGATGACTTGTACTTGGCCGCAAAGGTTCGGTACAGGCTGTATTCCATGATATAACCAAAGTGATTAATCTGTTTGAGATTGTTCACTAATGAATAGTAATTGTAAAAGCCCCGTACTTCAGAGTTGTATCTTGTTAAGATTTCGAGGTCATCGTTATTTATAAGTGAACCTCTATGCAATGGTTTCCAGACTTCTTTACCATTGTGATATTTTACCTGTACCCGACGGTAGTAGAGTAATTTTTTCAGTATGGTTGAACGGGACACCCTTAGCATAACTCGTTTGTTGTGGGCTTTCTTTAAAAAGCCATTCTTGTCTCTCATGCGCAAGTCAGACCTTTGGACAGTGATTTCATAACCGAGGAATATTGCAGGTTTCTTTGAATGGGTAATCAGTGTCTTTTCGTCTGAAAGAGACAGCTTTAATTTTTCATTTAAGAAGTTTTTAATATCCTCTTTAATGAGCTTGCATTCGTCTTTTGAACCGATGACACCTATTATAAAGTCATCTGCGTACCTCACATATTTCAATCGCCTGTAGTTTGCATCCATTTCGTTGCAGCGTTCGATAGAAAGTCTTTTTATCTCAAGCATTCTAATCTCCTTTTTCAGGAGCACTCTCTCATTTTCATCTTTTTCAAGTTTCAATTTCCCGAGCAGATAGGATTTTCGGTATACATTATTCTTGGCAATCTTTGTAATTTGTCGCCTCTTTCCCTTGTCGAACCTTGTAGCATAATCTTTCATGTACTTATCCAGTTTATCAAGGTAGATATTTGCCAGTATGGGGCTTATAATACCACCTTGTGGAGTTCCACTGTAAGTTCTGTGATAGACCCAATCTTCAATGTATCCCGCATTAAGGAACTTCCGTATAAGTCTGATGAACCTGTCATCTGTTATCCGTTCCCGTAAGATGTTCAGCAGTACCTCATGATTGATATTATCGAAGAAACCTTTAATGTCCCCTTCAATGAACCATGCTGCGCCGCTAAAAGTCTTTTTGACCTGTACCAGTGCAGTATGGCAACTCCTCTGAGGTCTGAAACCGTGAGAGCTATATTCAAACTGCTTCTCGAATATGGCTTCAAGTATCATCCGAATAACCTCCTGCACCAATTTATCGTCAAAAGACGGAATACCTAAAGGGCGTTTCTGACCATTTTTCTTGGCTATATAAACCCTTCGTGATGGATTGGGCTGATACGTTTCATCTCTGATAGTATCAATTAGCTTTTCAATCCGTTGTAAGCTCATACCGTCAATTGTGGTATCATTTGAGCCTTTGGTCATGTTTCCTGCTTTAGCATAGATCTTTTGGTAAGCAGTGTAGTACATTTCCACATTGAAAAGAATGCGATAGAGCCTTTCAAATTTGTAACCTGAAATTCTACTATGCTTCGATAGACTGTTTAATACAGATTCTGGATTTCTCATAATGTCTCTCACATTTTCCTTTATTTGTATTAAAAATATTAGCTGCCTCCCTTCGCCATGTACAGGGCTTTCCCCTGCTCGGACTACTACGGAGGCTCCGTTGCCATGTCGGATATTCAGAGACTGCTCTCATAGCCACGCCAGTGGCTTTCCGATTTAGGTCAATCCCCGTTTAGAAGTGCAATAACATAGCTCGATTAGATTGTCGGATATGACTTATCCTTTACTACTTATTGTAGTCGTGCCGATAGTCTGTTCATGCCCTACTTCCAAACAGGCGAGAAGTGGGTACTATCAGAGTGACGATTTTAGTTGCCTTACGTCAATGCTAGTGCCGTTGCCACTCGGATCATCATTCAATCAGATTCGATTTTATCCTCATATCTATTCATTTCATCTTCCCAATTCAGTCGCAACCTGACAACTGGTTGACTTTTTGGATTCACCGACATGCTACACTCCCTGTCCAGTTTCCCTTCCAGATAAGTCGGTTGATGATAGGCTTCAAAGAACACTCGCCTAATACCTCGCTACAGGTATATTTATTGCACATCCAGTACGGGCGCATCCGTGACCGCATTATAACAGCCATACAGCGTCCCGTTTGTGGTTGGGTCAATCTGAGAAGGGTTATTAAAAGCATACGCTAAAACAGCATCAATCTTTTTATTGAAATGGGTCGATAGTTCCTCCTGTTTCTCGCCAAATATTTTGTCCAATGCCTCTTTACTGGGAGCTAAGGCCAATTGTATCAATCGTTTGAGATTGGCGTCTGTGATATGGATTTTTGACCAACGGTTAAAAATTTCCTGAAGCTCACAACTAACCGTATGACTGATCCCTAACAACTTATGTGCCTTTTTTAGCTTCTCGTGTGCACTGATTGTATGACGTATCTTAACAATCCTTTCTGTTGTCCGAAGGGCTGCATTAAGGCTATTGTTGCAAACGATCCTGATCGGCGTAAATGCAGCGGTAATACTGTTTGTCCCGTCATGCGCAGTGGTAAGGAAAAGATATTGATCTATCAGATCGTCACGGCCAACCCTGATAAAGTCAGGCAATTTAGCGGTGATGAATATGCGTTCCCCCTTTCCCCATGCCCCGGCCGTTTCATACAGAATCCCATTCTTTGCCCCGACAATGCTATCAAAAAATTCGAATGCGAAAGCGTTCTGTACCACTTCATAATCTTTCCCCACATGCTCGCCTAAAACTTCCTCGTTATCGGTTCGATAGGTAAAAAAACTGTTTTCCGAAAACTGTTCTTTTCCGCTCGGGAAAACCTGCTTATTGGGTGATTTTGCAACTTCATAATTAAGCCCCGCATATTTTATGGCTTCCTCGCTTGTGGGGTAATCCTGCAATATTGTACCTAGGCCATGCCAGGGGATTTCCTTCACACTGAAAAAAGAATGTTTTCCCATATTGCTGTTATAATTGATGTTGTGTGCCATTTCCTCTAATTTTAGTGTTACTATTTGTAGTCGTACCTGCATGCTCACAGATAAAGGCCGTTAACTGAACTTGAAACTCTCCAGGGTTTTCTTCTCTGAATTCCTCCCCGTAACCGTCCCAATAAAGCCCGTCCAAATACTCTAAAAATGCTGTTTCCATAACTTGAGCAATTAATTTACCCCTTGCCGTAAATGACAAGGGGCATCCATAACTAAGCAGGCAGTTGGATTTCACCTTCAATCTCGGCTAACCTATCCATACAAAGCGCGTTGATGTATTCGGCTACTTTCTTGATGATGTAAGGGTTTTTAGTGCTAAACTCTCTCCGCTTGTCGTCCTCGATCGATAGTACGCAGCCCTGAAAATGGTTGCTATCGGTTTCTTCCGCATCGTCTTTCTGCGCTACTTCAAAAGCATTAAGTGTATCAATGGTATCGATCAGCTTATCCCGTTGGATTTTTCGACGGTGCAATTCTTCCACAAGCTTCAAGGTGCTTTCTAAGTTCAGTGCAAGTTTTTCCAGTTTTGGAGCTGTTTCTGCCGCTTTCGGCTCTTTTTGTTCAGCTATTGAAGGAGCTTCTTTTTTTGTATCTATAGTCTTATCCTGCTGTTTTTCCTGAGGCAAAGAAGATTTTACATTGTCCTGTGGTTTAACTCCATTTTGCACACTGTTCTTTACAATATTCTCCAAATTGCTTTTGCTGTTTATTTCTATAGTTTTCATAATTTCTATTTTTTGATGTCAATAATTCCGTCCGTGTAATTCCTTTTCTGAAGCAGAGCGAGCGGAAAGCCGCTTCGTTCTGCTGCTGCCTGTCGTCAATGGGGGGCTTCTGCCTTTAATTTTTTTCATAGCGCCTAACTTTTAAGTCCATCGGGCGCAAGGGCCCTCCGGCAATTGTTAAGCAGCCTCACCTTAATAGAATCCCCATCCGTGCAAGGCTTTGCCGAAAAAAAATACGCTCGCGAGGAACGAGCGAGGAAGATTTTTTTCGAGCAAACCAACGGGCAGGCTTGCTCGGTTGGGGATTGTTTAATTTTTTTGCTAACGAATCGCCGGGGGTACGCAATCATTGAGCGTTTTATGGGCTAAAAGAACATTAAACGAAGGGTTTGACTTGAACAGGAAGCAACTGGCTGCTGAGGGACGAGGCTGCCTGTTGCAAAAAATAAGAGGATAGCGGCTTCAAGGCTCGAAGAAGCGGCTGTCCTCTTTCAGTTTGAACGAATTAATAATATTATTATACAAGCATATTGGCCAGAATTTTATTCTTAATTGTCGACTTTTGTATAAATCAGTGTTTCTCCGTCATCTTTCGGCCATTCCATTACCCCTTTATCAAGATTAAATTTGAGAATTTTCACACCTCCTCTTAGTTGACCTACAATACGCAGCGTGGTATCACCGGTCTGAAAATCCGCAACCAATATTGATCCCGGCTTTCCCTTATTCCATATCCCGGCAACTTTATTTACAGGACGTTTGGGGTCATCCTTTTTTGCATTGCTCCAATGGGCTACTACCTGAACATCAAATTTTCCGTCATCCGTTGATTTTATTTCCACTGTATCTTTATAATAGTCAAAAGTGGATTCACTTTGAGATGCATATTTACCAATTAGCTGATCTTTTAAGTCTGTTTTCCCTTTTGGCGATAAACAGGAAAACGTAAAAAATGAAATCGATAACAAAACGATCCATCTAAAATTTTTGCATGCTTTCATAATCAGGAGTTTAGCTAACAAAACTCAAATATAAACTAATAAAAAAAAGATTAAGAAAGTATTACTCGAAACAGGCTAAATTGGCATACAAAAAAGCCGCTATCATACCATAGCGGCTTTTCTTCTTAACCAAGAAACTTACTTAGCATTCTTCTTTGCGGTAACTTCGTTGCGTATTTCCTGCGCTAATGTTTTTGTGTTCTGAAGTGCGCCTCGTAAGCGTGTGCCTGCTGCTTTGTTTCCTTTTTCATAAAATGCCTGTGCATCTTTTTCGGCCGATGCAATAAGTTCTTTCAGTGCTGCGAATTTTTCCATGATACAGATTGTTTTTAAGATCAAGATATAGAGGTCGTTTTGAAAAACCCTAAATCTTTGTGATTATAATTGTTTAATACCGAACAATAGGCTTGGCCGGTAACCAAATCTATTGTTCAAAACCCTTAAATACGGCAAATCACTTTACCGGGCAATACCTGCCGCTCTTTCCTGCTTATTTTCTCTGGATACTTTACCCTGTTGTTCGGCTTTTACTCCCGGCTTTAAAAATTCCTCCCGTTTTTCAGGCTTGCCATTTTCAAGGAAGAAGTTGGCCTTACGGAACCTTACCGAGGCTTCTACATAAACGTTAACCGTTTCTCCGCTGGCTTTCTCCGCTTTTACAAGCTCCCTGTTTCCGTTCATGATTCCTGTAAAGATCTTTTCCGCCCTTTCCGGATTTTCAAGATCTTTGATATTAAATGACTTGAGTGATTCTTTAAGATCAAAACCATAACTCGGGTCGTGGAATATCCTTGTCGTGAGATTATTATACCTGTCACGGGGTTTGTCGGTATTCAGCATTACCCATGCTTTATAAACCATACCCTGTATATTCAGCAGATCATCCCGGTACACGGCGCGTCCCTGCACCAGATTCCCTGCCTGTTCCTTATTGAATCCTTTTCCTTCTTCTACGTAAAATGTCTGTGGTATGGGACTGGCATAATAGGCAGATTGGAAAGTTTTTGCCACAAAATTCACCTTTCCATTTTCCATGTTGGCAACCATACTTTTATGGGCAACATCTTTTCCAATGGCAAGTTCGGCATTTCCTTCCTGCTTTTTGAACAGTTCAATCGCTTCATTAACGTTATCAAGCTTCTTGACTATGTTTTTGCCATCTTCGCCTTTTAGGATAACCATATATTTCTGACCGATCTCCAGTGGGTCGACCTTATTGTGTACGGCGTCAAATTTGTTGAAATAATAGAAATCCGATTGGCTGGATTTTTTGTAATGCAGCGTAAAATCAATCTGTCCTTTTGCCGTTGCAGGCATACTGTCATATGCTTTAAATTCGGGAACACCCAGCTTGATATTTTCTTCAATCTGTGCAATGGTTTTTGGGCTAAAGCCAAGGTTTTTAGCTTCGTCGATCCTATCCTCTAAATTGTTCAGATTCATAATATTCAATTTTAAGTTTACGTTTATTGTTAAATATGAAATGGTTGTATTCTTTTCCTTTTAGGAAAGCGGATTCTTCCAACTATCTAGTGTTTTTTAAATCATTGTTCTTTAAGAGTACAGGCTCCCCGGCTTTTACCTTAACCTTTATTTTGCGGACTTTTTTGCTGATTATGTTTTTAACGGCATCCATACCTGCACCTGCTACCTGCGTGGCAATGGAGCCATCCAGCCCGTACATACCGATTCCACGCACCAGATTGTCCGTCCCGAGATTTGCCGCTTCCGTGATGACCGCTTCGGGTGCATAGAGGCCCTCCATTCCGTCAAGACTGTAAACGCTCAGGTTTACAGGGATAATTGATGTTCCCAAGCGGATATTGCGAATATTCAGCATGATCCGTTGATTCGCTATCCGGCAGGTAGCGAACAGGTAAAAGCCTTTGGGAATATGATGGCCCTTGATGACCATACTATCCTGCAACTGAAGCCTCAATGTAGCTCCCTGTACTACCTTTTGTTTATTGGTAATGATCGCCGGTATCGCCCTGAAAAGGCTATCCTTCTCTGGAATCATCTCTTTTTCGCTTTGTAGCTTTTCTTTGACCCGCTCGGGGTGCTGAATATCCAGAATCGTCTGGAGCAGACCATTGAGCTGCTCCACCTCCCTATCATCGGCGCTGTCTGTATGCATGCTTTTCATCAGGGCTTCCAACCGGTCTACTTCGTTGTTCATCTCTGATTTGGGGCTGGGTTCCGCCATTGGATTTTCAGCTACAGCTGCAAAAGGAAATTTTTCCTGTTTTTCCTGTGGCCTGCTGATTTCCTGTTGAATTGCTTTCAGTTTTTCATCAATTTCCTCGGCTTTTGGATTTTCTTCCGGCGAGAAACCCAACCTATTTATGACATTTTCAATACCCTCCTGCTTTTTTTCCTCATCACTTGTCGCCTGCCGGTAAAAATCCATCTTATCACGGGGCTGGTTTTTCTGCCTGAATGCAGCATCAGGTAATTCCGTACTAATGCCTTTCTTTTCGGATTGGGTATCATCCTTCGTTCCCATGCCGCCATCCAATGTATAAAATGCAAATACCAAAAAGGGCATTACGAGCAATGGCAAAAACAGCCATATTTTACGGGTGTCTCTCTTTTTTTCCTGTTCCATCATTATATTGTTTTTTATTGATGATCAATTTCAGTTCAGTACCCGGACCAACAGGTAAATACAGTAGGCGCTGGTAGAGAGAAAGCACGAGAGAAAAGCGAATAGTAAAACCCATCGGGGTAAGCCACTGGCTTTTTTATTCAAAAAGGAAGCAACCCGTTTCTGTCCCGTGATGATTTTCATCGCTATCCGGTAGGCCGTTTCATCCTGTTCATGTTGCCGCTGCTTTCTATCCTGTTGTTTCCGATATAGTTTCATGGCAACTGATTTTCATTTTTGAGGACTTCCCAGTGCTGTATCAGAAAGCCATGTGGGTTATTATCTGTCTGTTGCTTTAAGTCGCGCACTTTCCCTTTAGTAACCAGCCTCTTCAATGCCGTGCTGGTTGAGCGGGTGAGCTTCTGGGTAGCATAACAGATAAATGTGTAGGGATATTGGTCTATATCAAGCACGGTGCTGTCCACCTCAATTTCCTGCGAGATATTGGCCGAGATCAGGTTGTTATAATAACCCGATTCCTTCAGGTTGTCATACTGCTTCTTGGCAGATTCGTCCGCGAGATAAAATGCCTTTGAGACGCTGGCCTCTATCGCTTTGTCGTCCGGAATGAGGTTAAAAAAGTAGTAGTGGAACGTTTTGATATGATCCCGCAATTCCACAGGAAGGTTACCTTGCCTATGTGTCGCAAGGGCTTCCAGCACCTTCCCGTTATATAGAATATAAATCCGTTGCTGAGCCGCTTCTACCATCTGATAGCTTTTGTAGGCACAGATACAGACGGTCAGTACATTGGCCAATATCAGGAAAATGCTGAACCTTTTTATATGTCTGAATGCCGTGTCGATATTTCTGAACTGTGTAAACATAGGCTTGTCTTTAATTTGAATTATTTACCGGAAAGTTTGTCATAGAGGTGGGCTCCTCCTTTTCCCGTAGTACCTAATGCACCATGTGAGCCTAAGCCTGCCGGCCGGAATATTGTTTTCCGGCCTGTAAGATGTTGGAACCTCCCTGCATTACACCAGCTGCCCCTCCTGTCGCCAAACCTCCTGCGGCCATGGCCGAAGTAGATACCATACTGGTTACCTTCTGTAATAGGGCATTGGCTCCTCCTGCCTGCAACACGTAGTTAGCTACATTGGGAACGGTGAAATACCCTACAATTCCGATCAGCATAAGTAGGCTAAGCACCCGACGCCTTTCCATATTTCGATGGTAGGTTTTCAAATGCTCGCCCCCGAACCGGACTTACACCTCTCAGCGTATCCGGCTCTCCATTAAAGGATCGGTCTATCGACCCTGCGTGTGTTTTTAAGTGACAACTCCTGCATAGGGCAATGGTTTTTCTACGTCTTGCAATCATCAGCTTGTCGGCAAAGCCTTTGCCATCCAAGTCTTTGAGTTTTCTCACATGATGCATGTCCAATCGCTCTGTTGCTCCGCACATTTCACATTTCTCAGCTTTAAGTCTATCTATCAGACTTGTACTGGTTGAATGATAAACTGTTTGGGAATTGTCCAAGTTTACGTCCGCAGTAGGTAGTTTTCTTTTATAACCACCCTTGTAAAAAGTTTGTCTACGTTCATCTCCCTTTTTATTAGTGTAGCTCACGGTAAATACGCCGTTTCGTTCATATTGACGAAGTATTTTGCGCACTGTACTTCTGTATTTACAGGCAAAAGTCCTGTACATACTGTACTCCATAATGTAACCGTAAGAGTTCAATACGGCACTGTTGTTTGCTACAGAATAGTAATTGTAGAATCCCCTTAATGTGTAATTGTACATTTGGAGAATTTCCAAGTCATCGTTATTGAGCATTTTTGTATGTTCTCTAGGTTTCCACCATTCTTTCCCATCGTTATTCCTTCGAATTTCGACAATGCCGAAATCGAGTAGCTTCTTCTTGATGGTATCCATAGAGATGCGGAGGATTACCTTGTTGTTGAAAGACCTAATCAGCCTGTTCATACTGTCCCTTTTTGCGTCATTGGTTCTGCGTACAGTTACTTCGTAGCCAAGAAATTTGGCGGGCTTCTCCGTATGGGTTATCAGCGTTTTGTCTTCAGATAGTTGCAGTTTTAGTTCTACTTCAAGAAATTTCTTGATGTCTTCCTTTACCTGTTTACCATCTTCCTTACTACCAATTATCCCGATAAGGAAGTCGTCCGCATACCTTACGTACTTAATTCTCTTGAACGCATCATCCATTTCATCACAGCTGGGGATGGTTAATCGCTCTTTGTCAATAGCTTTGATTTGTCTTACTAATTCTTGACGTTCGTTTTCATCTTTTACATTTTTAAGTTTAAGCACCATCCGCGCCTTCCTGCTTTCGAACGTATACCTCGTATTGTGAGGTTTCCGCTTTGTTCCCCTGTCGAAGTTTTTGGCATACTTAACCATATACCTGTCCAATCTGTCCAGATAGATGTTTGCCAAAATAGGACTGACAATTCCTCCCTGCGGTGTTCCGCTGTAGGAGTTGTGAAAAGTCCATTCTTCAACGTAACCTGCCTTTAAGAACTTCCATATAAGGCGTAGAAATCTGTCGTCGGAGATGCGTTCCTTGAGTATACCGATCAGAATATGATGGTCTATCTCATCAAAGAACCCTTTAATATCTCCCTCCACAAACCATTTTGCGCCTGTAAATGTCTTTTGTATCTTAACCAACGCGGTGTGGCAACTTCTGTATGGTCTAAAACCGTGGGAACAGTCCAAAAACTGTCCTTCATAAATGGCTTCAAGCGTCATACGAACCACCTCCTGTACCAATTTGTCATCAAAAGACGGAATTCCCAACGGGCGCATCTTTCCATTTTTCTTTGGAATGTACACCCTTCTAGCAGGTTGGGGCTGATAGCTTTCTGTTCGAAGCAAGTCGATTAGTTTTGAGATACGATTAAGGCTCATACCGTCGATTGTCTTCCCGTCGGAACCTTCTGTCATATTGCCTTCCTTCGCATAAATGCGTTGGTAGGCAGCATAGAACATTTCTTCGTTGAACAAATTCTTGTACAGCCTTTCATACCTGTAATCTAATTGTGGACTATGCTTTGATAGACCGTTTAATACTTTTTCAGAATTTCTCATAATGTCTCTCACATTGTTCTTTAATTGTATTAAAACCTTTAACTGCTTCCCTTCGCCATGTACAAGGCTTTCCCTTGCTCGGACTACTACGGAAGCTCCGTTACCATATCGGATATTCAGAGGCTTAACCTCATAGCCTTTCGGCGTTCCGACTTAGGTAATCCCCGTTTAGCTAAATAATAACTTGGCTCGATAGATTGTCGGATATGGTTTCCGTCCTTTACCATTTACTATGGTTGTGTTACGATTTATTCCTGACCACACTACTCATATTCCTTAGCGGGTTATCGTAATCTGACGAGTATAGTTACCTTACGTCAAAGTCCCTACGCCGACCACTCGGACTGCCATTCAATCAATTCGGATTTTATCCTCATATCTATCATTTCATCTTGCCATTCAGTCGCAGAATGGTAACTTTCTGACTTACGGCTTTCCCGACATGCTACACTCCCTGTCCAGTTTCCCTTTCAGATAAGTCGGTTAATGACAGGCTATCGGAACCTTGCCTGGTGTCTTGCCATAGACACATTTATTATAAAGCCTTTACGGGCGCACATATCAGGTAAGCGGTATCATAGGTGCTGAAAAAGGTATCACCCGACTGTCCGATCTGTCCGATATCTATTTTGAGCATGTTCTCCTGAATTTTGCCGAGGATACTTCCGAATATGTTACTGATGGGAAGCCATAAAAAGACATTGATATATCGTGCAAGCCACCCTACAAGCGATTGCTGGAAACCATCAAAGACCGCCAGACCTAGCACAAAGGGCCCGAGTATGGAGAGCACGATCAAAAAAAATGTCCGGATCGTATTGATGCAAAGGGAAGCGGCTGCGAAAACAACCTGCAAAACCTCGCTCATCCATTGTTTGACCGAGTTGCGGAAATTATAAGATTGTTTCTCCATCCAGAACTGCATATCGTGGCCCAGTCCTTCAAAAAGTCCTTCGCTCGAGCCGTTTTCGTTTTCGGGATATTTATATTTATACCATTCGGAACGATCACCGTTACCGTCTTCTCCGATATAGATATTATATAGATCGGATTTTTTTACTGCCGCCTCTTTTTGTTTCAGCAACGCCATGATTGCGTGATCGCTATCTTTGACCATTGCACCAGTGGCAACCACGGTCGGTTGCAGTACACCGTTCATCAGATCGATGACCGCCGGGAAGAACATAATAGCGAGGCCAAGACCGAATGGGCGCAGGAGCGGATAAAAATCGATGGATTCGGCGGCTGCAATCTGGCGCCATACACGGCTGGCGGTATACCAGAGGGCACCAAAACCAGCTATGGCACGGGCAACGTCGATGAGTTTTCCGCTTAGCGGCTGCATGTCATCCCGCACGGCCTCCAGTACGGGTTGCATGCCGCCCAAGGTCTGGGCAATATCCGCACGACTTGCAAGCGGGAAGACAAGTGCGACAACCGCCAACAGGACGGCCGCAAGTTTAATTTTTTTCATGGGTTTTTACCGTTAAAAAATTGACTGATACCTTTGATATCATTTATTTCTCTTTTCCTCTGCGCCAGCAATACATTACCTGATTCATTGAATTTCCGGAGGAAAAGTAACTTATCCTGTATGTCGTTGTAAATACGGTCGATCTGCGCTAGACGCTCTTCATCGCTCATTCTCAATTGAGAGGAAGTGATCACCAGGAGAAGATCCTCCAGGTTGTCTTTGCTCTGGTTCAATAGCCTTCCGTACACATTAGCCATATATTCCAATTCTCCGGAGTTGAATATTGCCGAACTTCTGAAATGTGATAGTGCGGATCGATATTCCGAATTGATCCTACCTTGCAAGCTGATGATGTCGGCAATCCGTCCATATTTTTTCACTTCGGGACTGACCAGCATCAGGCCATCAAGAAAAACGGTATGCAGGGAAAAGTTGCCCTCTGCTATATTCCTGATCGTATTATAACCATTGCTGATTATATCATAACCCGTTTTCATATCCCTTAAAATGTTTTTGAACTGGCTCAACTTTTCTGCATTGAGGATCAATTGCTGTATTTCGGTAGACTGCCCAGATGACCGTAAGGGCAATGCCATTGTTAGGCAGTAAGCAGTTACGGCAAACAGAAAATACCTGCCTTTTTCAATTAACTGTTTCATACATATTGTGGATTTGATTTACGGACTTTAATTCTGATCTTATCTGTCCTTTTAACACATTTACCTGTCCCGCGAAATGTTGTGCAAACGAGAACTTGTCCCGCATGGACGCAAAAACCTTATCTAACCGCTGCAAGCGCCGGTCTTCTGTCATTTCGATTTTACCGGAAGCAATAACTAACAGCAATTCCTCCATATCTTTGCTACAATCCTCCGACAGCTTAGCGTGAATCTTTTCGATATAGGCCTTTTGTGAACTTGAGAGAATTCCATCATCCTTTTCGAGCATATTGAACAGTTTGCTGATGGCAAGCTGGAAACTAATGGTTTCGGCCACTTTCAAATGGTTTCTGATGAAGGGACTTACAGCTTTCAGGGAACTGATAAAGGCATGGTGAAGGTTAAACTCCCCATTGGTAAATCCTTTTACTGTTTGCAGTCCCGAACGGGCAATATTATAACCGTCTCTTACATAACCCGAATAAAGCTGCAAGGCTGCGATCTGTGTCAGCAGGTATTTTTTCTGCGTCTTTTTCTGTTTGAAAAACTCCGAGAATGTCTGAGCCTTGGCAGGATTAACCACAGCAGAAAGAAACAATACTGAAATCCAGTATAATAACGAGCTGCGCAGTACGCTGCGAAATACCGATAGCTTATTCCTGTATTCCATAAATCTCCTTTAAAGTGACCACTTCATCCAATGACTTTGCCCGCTGGATACTCAGTTTGATATTTTCATGATTGAATTTTTTTAGATCGGAAAGGTTCTGATCGATCTTATCGGCTGCACCGGCAATGATTTCCAGTCTGGCGGCGTCCGACATCTGGGTTTTAAAGCTGTTTACAACCAATAAAAGCTCGTCTGCATTTTTGACACTTGCATCCAGTATTCCCGTATATACCTTTTCCATAACGGAGATTTCTTCGGGTGAAAAATGCTTATCGCGTTTAAAGAGGTTCCATGCCCACTTATATTCATTTACCAGTTCAACCTGTTTTGCCGTGAGTTCCTTGAGACGTTTGTAGTAGGTAACAGCCGATTTGATTTCCCAAAGTTCCTGATAGTATTTACGGTAGAGTTCTTTCTGTTTTTCCGTCCAATCGGCAATTTCGGTGAGTTTCAGCTTGGAAAGCTGATTTTCCAATACTTTCTGGGCATTCTGTAGCCATATCGCTTCGTTCTGCAAGCGTTGTATCTTTAGATCTACCGCTTTGATGACCCTTTTTACGCCCGTGCGGATCACTTCCGCTAGGGCAATCTGTGCGCTGGCCCCTTTCGGTACACCTACAAACAACGTGGCGGCGCTAAGGGGAAGCATAATCATATACTTCTTCATAATCTTCCTGATTTTGTGCGTCAAATTTTTTATAGTTTTCATTAGCTTATTCATTATTGACCGAGTGTTTCTTTGACAAGCATCTCAATACCTTTCTGCATACTACCATATCGCAGGGCGTATTCCTGTACCTTTACCTTTTCACTGGCCTCCGTGGTATAGGTCCAATACTCTTTGGGTGATACTTCGGTACGGTAGACCTTGCTGTGTCCACCAAGGCTGATAAACACCTCCTTGTACGAGTGGTCGGGATCGTTAGCTTTGTTCATGGATAGCACCAGTGCTTTCTCCTTATCCGTAAGCCCCAGCAGTTCCTGTACCTGCTCAAACTTGTTGGCATATTTGGACTGATCGAGCAATATCTTCGTGTCAGAATTATTAATGATGGCATTTTTTACGATGGGCGAACTGATAATGTCCTCGATTTCCTGCGTCACTACGATAGGTTCACCAAAGAACTTGCGCATGGTTTTCCATAGGTAGCGCACATGTTCGGCCATACTATCTTTTGCAATTGCCTTCCATGCTTCTTCCAGCAGCACAACTTTCCTGATCTGCGGTATTTTCCGCATCTTTGATATAATCATTTCCATTATGACAAGGGTAATCACAGGAAAAAGCACGGGGTGGTCTTTCACTGCATCCAGTTCCATCACAATGAACCGTTGATGAAGTAAGTCCAGATTTTCATTGGCGTTCAACAGGTAATCAAACTCCCCACCCTTGTAGTAAGGATTGAGTACATAAAGAAAACTCCCCAGGTCAAAATCTTTTTCCTTTACCTGCGCTTCTTTAAGTACCGGCGAATATTCGGATAAGAGAAATTCGTAAAAGCTGTTGAATGAAGGAAAGATGTCGGGATTTTCGTCTAAGTAAGCGTAGTAAAAGGTTAGGGCATTGGATATCGCAACATACTCGGACCTTTTGTAAGGTTCGCTATCCTTTTTCCATAAGGATAACAGCAAGGTCTTAATGCTTTCTTTTTTTTCGGTGTCGAGCGAGCTACCTTCAGGCAGATAGAAAGGATTGAAACGTATGGGGTCATCATCCGAATAAGTAAAATAGTAACCGCCTACCAGATCGCACAATCCCTTATAGCTGTGGCCAATATCCACAATAATGATATGTGCACCCTGCTCATGGTAGCTCCGCATGAAATGGTTGGTCAGGAAACTTTTTCCCGAACCCGAAGGACCCAATATAAATTTTGCCCGATTGGTGATCCATCCCTGTTTCCAGGGCTCGTCCGAAATATCCACATGCACGGGTCGACCACTTATCCGGTCTCCAAGACGGATACCGAACGGACTGATGCTATCTTTATAGTTGGTTTCCAGATTGAAGAAACATGCAGCCTGCTCGGCAAAGCTGTCAAAAGTATCATTGATGGGAAAATCGGCCCCTGCTCCGGGCATTCCGGCGTACCATATCTGGGCCATGCCGTCTGTCTCCTGTTTGGCCGTGCAGTCCATTTGAGCAAGTGCCGAACTGACCTGATTTCTAAGTTCTGCATCTTCCGGTTTATCCGACCATACCAGCACGTTGAAATGCGCTTTAATAGGCAGCCGCTGCTCACCGATGGCCTCGTTCAGAAAGCCGTTGACTGCCTCCATTGCCAGGGCGTTTTCCCTGCTGTACATCGAAAGAGATTGTAGCCGGAGCTTTTTAGATTCCAGCGCCTTGATCGTTTTTTGCGGATCTTCGATCAGTATATATTGGTTGTAAATATGATTACAATTTAAGAGCTGCCCTAATGGACTTGCAAAACCAATACTGAACTTGGTCCGATCTGTACTGTATTTTTCATAGTTGATCCTGCTTCCGCACAGGGCAGGAAGGTTCTCGGTATCAGCAAGTGTATACAGCTGACAGTACCGGTCACCTATTTTCAAACCATTTTGCAGATTAATGTCACGTACTATCGACTGCTCGTTTTCTGTTAACAGAAAACAGTAACGTTCCATAATCCCTGCCTTTACCGACGTTCCCGCTAACTCATCATTTCTCAATCGCCTCGGCCTAATAAATCCGCTATCTGTTAATATCCGTTCGAATTGCCCCGCGCTGTCCAGAAAATGTTGGAAAAGGTTTTCGTCCACGGTTTGCGCCGGAACAATCGTCCTCCGTAAAAGATTGTTATAAGCGGATGTGGCAGGCTTGCGCCCATTTGGCTTTTTGGTCAGGAAAAGATAGCAGGAATGAGCCAGATAAGGTCGTTCATTAAAAAACTTTTCACTGCTACGGGCAAGGAAACCATCCTTTCCTTCGTAGTCTGCTTTATAGCTCGCCTGTGTGTGCCAATCCTGTTTATGTAGGACGGTATGGTTTTGCAGTACCTTGATTGCCTTGACAAAGGTGCTGTGATAAGCCGTATAATCCCGTTCCGATAAAGTGAAAATCTCGGGCAGGGTCAGTTCATAGGCTACCGTAATATCTCCCTGTCTGCTGAGTATACAGTCGTGCTCCACTTTGTAAATAGGAAATATGTTTGTTGCTTCGGCTATCATATCATTTTTTTATTTATGGTTAACGGAATGCGTGTGTGCATTTAAAGAAGTAAATAGACGGCGCGAGCGGAATCGTATGGTGTGGGGCAGCCTTCTCTTTGCCAGATATTTCATCAGGCCGTGCGTTCCGAAGCGGTGGCTTAAATGAAAAACCAATAGAAAATGTGCTGTACCTAGCAACAGGATCAGTGGCAAAACGATCAGCAGGCTAATCCCTATGATGTACAGTAGCGCAAGGAGAATCAGCAGGATGACCAGTCCTATTCCCAGATAGATAATATACTGCGCTTTAAGCCCCTTGAACACCATCGGCTGCGAAACGCCTTTGTTGATGGAATAAATACTGCTCATAATCTGCCCGTATTATACACCGAAAAATGATTTGAGAACAGTAGCCACAATGACCAAAAAGACGCAGCTTCCAAACCACGAAGCGGCCACTTTGTTGGTGTCAGGTTCTCCCGCGTTCCATTTATTGAACACCTTGACGGCCCCTATAATGCCCACCACTGCACCGATGGCATACATCAGGTCAATGCCCGAATCAAAATATCCCTTCACCTTATCGGTTGCCGACTGGATACCCGCGTCCCCGTCCTGAGCAAATAGCGGAATGGACAGTAAAAATTGATAAGTGAAGAAGGTATACAGGGCAAGGAGTATTCTGGCAATAGCCTGTTTTTTTTGATTGTTGCGACTCATATTAGGATGGTTTTAAGTTTCTCTAAAATTTATTCCCAAAGGTTTTCCAGTTCTCTTTCCGAAAGGGGAAAAGGGGCATGTCGGGCAATAAATTCATTAAGGGATTGCTGATTGGAATCGGTACGGATAGCCTTGAGGCGCGGTTTGAATCCATCCATCAGGACAAGGAAATCTGCTTTTGTACCTTCTTCGTCTTTCAGGATCTGAAAAAGCTGTTTCATCTCTTCCAGTAGATCAGGAACGCTACCGAGCATTTTTTCTTTCTGCTCTTCATCCCTTTTCCGGAAAGAGAATTCCTCCATGCCCATCACACTCATCCCTTCGGGAAGTTTGGTTTTCCCCATCAGGTTATCGTCCACGCTTTTCGCTTGCTCTGCATCGAGGTCATCCTCCTTCGTTCCATTGCGGACTCCATTTTCGGCACCGTGTTTTTTACCTGTCAGCAACCTTTTTAATTCTTTCCTGAAAAGGAGCAGGATAATGCTGATATACCATAGGAATGTCAGCAAGGTGGCAGCAAGTAAGAACTCCTGCCATGTGATCTGTTTTAACATAATACTTTGCTTTCAGCTGCACCCAATTGTGCAGCTTTTACGAAGCAAAGTTTGATAGACTGCGGTTTTTTGTTTGACAACCTACCGGGTACTACCCGAAAATAACGGCTAAGCACCTGAAGGACAGGTTGATTTAAAATCGTCTATTTTGGGTGTCGGGGCGGTATGCATCTTCGTCATCCAGTTTTTGGATAATAGCTTTACCCATTTCGTCCATATATTTGGTACGGCTGAGTCGTTTGCGTTGCTTGATTTCGGCGAACCTCCTATATGGGCGCCCTATTTTTACGTTGAACATCACTTCCAGTTTACGGACAATTTCTCCTATCCCTGCCTGACCGTTGTTGAGTTGCCCGGTGCAATACCAGCCATAAGCAGTCTCCAGTAAATTAATGCTTTCTCCTGTCCAAACCATTTCGTTCCCCGCTTCAGTGTCGGTAACATTGTCCTTTCCGTCTATCAGCTCCCTTAGATAGGTGGTCATACGTTCATTGGAAAGAATCTTACCGATGAGATAATCTGCCGGAGTGGAGAAACGTTCGTCGTAGTCAATCCGTACCGGACAGAGCCATGATGGTGGTTCGGTAGACGAACGCATAAACAGAAGGCGGTCGAGGTGGTCTGCTTCAGACCGGTGATAGCTGTAAAGTTCACGGTTGTCGCGGTAGAACTTCTCAATCCCTTTAAGGAGATAACGGTAATACTTCTTAAGCTGATCGGGCGTGCCCTCTGGCTTTGTTAATTCAATCCGTTGTCTGGCTGAATAATAAAGTACCAGACTTATAAACGTAGGTTTTTTAGTCTTAAAAAAAGCTATTTCTTCCTGTTCATTGCTAAAGGAATAATTTACGGTCCTGTTTTTAAGTTCAACGAGGTAAGAACGTGCAGTGAGCAATTTTTTGGCAATTTCAAGCTTATCCGTTATTTCTTCCTGTTCGATCATTGCCAGCTTATCTGAAAGCTGTCGGTAAAGATTATTGGCGATTTCGAGTATCATAAGCAAAAATTCTGGTGCGTTACAAATACTCAGGTTTTATGGAGGGAAATAAAGTGGTGAAGGTGGTGCCGGAATGACTACCTGTATAATATCAAAGCCTGTTTTGGTCCAATTAAAGGTATTGGGTGGTGAAAAATTGAGAAAAAATGTGAAATATTAATCAAACCCTTCGCTAAAGAACTCTTTGGGCGTAACATTAAGTGCTTTCATGACTTTCAAAAGGCTTTTATACTGTAGGTTTTCGCCTGCCTCATAGCGGCCATACTGTGCGCGTGCCAGATCATGGGCGTTGGCAAATTTTTCATAATTGGCATATCCGGCTTTGACTCGGAGCGCTTTAATTCGTTCTCCCAGTTTTCTTAAATCTTCATCTTCCGATGGTGATATTTCCTTTTGCGACATACAAACAAAATAAGCTATAAGGATATTTATATGTTACCATTAATAAGTTACTACTATTTAGATACCATTAATAAGTAGTAAAATATTCTTATTTTTATGGAGATGAATAAAATGTCGGAACTGGAAAGACTAACGGACTTAGAGAACCTTCCTCTGAATCAGCACCCCCTAAGCGCTAGTTTTATTAAAACGTGCAACAAAATTGGATGGCTGACAATGGAAGATATTTTCGGTACCGGACTGAAAAAGGTTGCAGGACATTCAAAGATCAGCGACGAATGGTTTGATGAACTGTTGGCTTACCTGAGAAAGCTTGGGATGTTATATAGGATGAACCCCTGATTAGGGGTACTTGGAATTGATATAGTTCAACAGGGAGGTTAGCACCTGTTTAACTTTGTTGATGATCTGCTGTGAAGGGACTACATCTTTACTCAGTAAACTATGTAGTGCCAGGTGTTCCCTATTGGGTGTTCCGATAAAGTCTGCTATAAAAGCAAATAACATTTTCTTGGTACCGACCACCAGTATTTTCATTTCCAGTAGCACGCGGAAAAAGAAAAGAAGCTGCCGTTCGGTAAGGGAAACCTGAAAATGGTAACGGCCTGTCGCAGGATCAATTGCGCCTACCGGAAATTTTGACCATAAGCTTCGACGCTTGCGGAGCTCTTTACGCTTACGTTTACTGTATATTAAAAGTTGCTGCCTTATGGACGGCGTCTGGTTATCGGCGGCCTGTTTTTTTACTTCAGGGATCATCGCCAACTGGTTTCTGTAAATTAGCCATTGTTCTTCTTTTTTATATTCATCGTCCAGATTTTCCACAGCCTTTGCCATTTTTTCTTTGATAAGATGACAGAAGGGGCCATAATTGAAATTCAGGGTTATCAGCTGTTCGATCAGCTCCCTTTCGTAGCGATCCGAATATTTCAGGTAAGACAGACGTGAAGGCAATTCAGCTGCAAGCCTGATGGCATAATGCCAATGATGCCATTTAAAATAACTCATCATGCTTTTATCGGAAAACCCGGAATAGTAGTTTTGTAGGGAGACGATCAGCTGTCGATCCACGCGATTTTTATATAGCTCTCCCAATAATATGCGTACATTCCTCAAAAAGGTTGTTGACCTGAAATAGGGTATTAAAGGGGGCAGCGGTCTGTCTTCGTGAAAACAATCGGGATAGTGCTGAAATAAGTCTTCCAGAAACCGGATTCCCTGGTTCAGTGCATAGTAATAGACCGCAGCCCGGTAGTTATTCCCGTAAGCTATCTTTATTCTTCTTTCCTTTTCCTGTTCAAGTTTCCTCCACCACTCCTGCATTACATCGGTTATATTGAGTTGGTATTTTCCTATTAATGTATACCTGCTGAACGGCTCATGGAGGACTGTAGCCGAGATATTTGTTTCCAGACTTAAAAAATATTGTTTTATGACCCGTTTATAACACGTGAAGCTCTCTTTATACGTTTCTGATATCAATACCTCATTAATGAGTTCATGAAGGTCATCGGCGCGCACAATTCGGTTCGATCTGGCATACATCTCATGTTGGTGATTAGTGTTGATACAACGTCTTTAGAACATAGTCCTTATATGTTTTTCCGATGATCAGCCCTGTTTTATTTTTCAGTATAACCATACCTTCATCGATCAGGTCAATCATCTTTATAGATATGATATAAGATCGGTGGATTCGTATAAAACCGTCAGTCAGACGCAGTTCGGATTCAACATCGTCCATCCGCATGGAAGTCAATACAAATTCATCATGTTTGTGGAATATCACATCGTTTCCCCTTGCCTCTACATAAATGATGTCACTGAAATCTATCTTCTTTAATTTTCCTTTATGTTCGATCTGTACAAAGATGTAATCGTTTTTTACTGTGGGTAATTCCAATGTTCTGTGCAGTATCCTTTCCTTCAGCTTTTCCACTGCTTTTGCAAATCGATCGAATTGAACAGGCTTTAACAGATAATCCACTGCATCGAGCTCGATACTTTCGATTGCAAATTCAGTATAAGCAGTACAGACGACCACTTTAACCGAAGGGTCAAGCTCGCGCATCACTTCGGTACCCGTCATTTCATCCATTTCCATGTCAAGAAAAACTGCATGAACATTTAGTCTCGGGATCATTTTTAAACCTTCGAGTGGTCTTGTGGCGGTTCCAATCAAACGGATGTCCGGAACCTGGCTTAGGTAACGTGAAATCTGTTCCAGTGCGGCAGGTTCATCATCAATTGCGAAACAGTTTATCATGGTAGTTTATTTGTATCAGCGGAAAAATCAATAAATAACTCAACTGTATAAATCTCATTGTCTTCCGTACGCCTGAGTCTGGCCTTGTCCTTAAAAGCACCTCTCAGTCTCCGCTCCACATTTTTCAGACCAATGTGGCTGCCGGAAGTATCCAATGTTTTGCTGATCCGTTTTTTATTGGAACTATAGAAATAAATTTTATCCCGATTGACCACGATCTTGATCTGCAAGGGATATAGCGGAACTGATAGGTCTCCATATTTGAAAGCATTTTCCACAAGCGTAATAAAGGATAAAGGCGGAATCGAATGCAGATAGCGATCGCCTTCAAATTCAAATACAATATTTTTTCCTTTGCCAAAGCGTCTCCGGTTGATTTCGAGGTAAATTTCTAGATATTCCAGCTCCTTATGCACCGGCACAAGCTGTTTGCCTTTCACCGCATTGTCCAACGAATAACGCATCATCATGGAAAGCAGGTAGATGCTATCGGCCAATGATTTGGATAAAGAAAGTGCTTCTGTATAGATGAAATTTAGTGAATTATGCAGAAAATGGGGATTGACCTGGGCTCTTAAAAATGCCTGTTCATATTCGAACTTTTCCCGTTCCATTTCGTAATGTGCTTTTTCCATCCGGCGTTTGTACGCCAGATTGGCAAACCATTTCAGTATAAAATACACGATAATGGCATAGCTGGCGTATTTGATATAAGGGGAAAGTATATTGCGCAGGTACAGGCTCAGTTTAAACGGTACATCCTCATAATATAATTTAGCCCCAAATAGCGGCAATATTCCATAGATGCACACATAGCCCAGTGCTGCCAGCATAAAGAAAGTGGAGATTACCAATAATATAGCGATCCCAATATTTATTTTCCGGCTTTCGATAAATTTAAAGAGAAAGAAATTACTGTAAAAGATAATCGAATACAACAAGCAGAGAAAAAGTATATGACTGTAGTCGACATAACTGATTTTGGGTAGGTTGTAGATATATACAAACTGGGCATAGATTATCCAACAGATAAAATTGAACAACAGGGGGTGTTTACGGAAAAAAGTGGCCATATCTTCCGGATTTTTTTGTTCATCATTCCACAAGATAAAAAAATTAGGCCATTTTCCGTAAAAAAGTGTGCAAAGGACGTTATTTCCCTGTGCAGCGATCGCATCTAATGATTGCATATTCTCTTTTCTTAGATTTCTAATACAACTCTATTGGTTATGAGATCTTTCATGTGATTCCGCTGCAATAAAGGGACTGTAAAAGGATAATCCCTTCTATAAATCTGTTCCAATCGTTGATATAACCAGCGTTCGATACCGAAACATTGATAATCTCTTTTCCTGAAAAGAAAATATTTGCCGGCTATACTGAAAAAGCTATAGTCCTCTTTATTGAATTTGACCAGCCTTTTCTTTTTCGTTTCTGTGACAATTGGTTCGGATATCTGTTCCGCGATCGGATTGACGATATCAGCATGCTCATGCAAATGCAGCCATGTTTCCCATTGCCAGGGCTTTTCGGAAACTGCGTTCTCAAGATATTTATAGATTCGTGAAATAGCCTGTTCTATAAATATCTGCCTATTGCGCTCCTTATTCGGTAATATTGGAGGAAAAAAACCCAAACAAGGGACAAGCTTCCATTGCCGTGTAGAAACTACAGGATAAATCGGAGTATTACTAATATAAGAAATAAAAGCCGCTCCAGCTCTTATTTTGATCCGTTGGTTAAGAAAAGGGATGGACAAAAGGTTACGGCCTGTAAGGTCATTTCCTGTTCCGGTATTTCCGTCTACATAAACCAAAATATTTTTACCGTCCCTTAGTTCTCTATTTATTCTCAACAGGCTGTTTTTATCATTGGCATTGATCAGATTAAAACCAAGGTGTTCTATTTTTTGGCTGTTATATTTAGAATCAACCAGCTCTGTTTCCCTTTGCATCCCGTCTTTTGAAACCACCAGTACAAATGGAATATCATTTTTTGCCAGGTAATGCCCGATCATCCGGAAAGATCCGCTATGAAAGGTAGCAATTACTCCGGGTCTATTTTTTATATCCTGCAAAGCATAGCCATGAAAGCGAACTTTAAGGTTTTTGGGTACATCTGGGAGTGACTGTTCAAAATAGCTTTGCTGCTGGTTGGTCAACAGTTTAAAGAAATTTGACTCGTGCTCTCCATATTCCATCGATGGAAGAAAATTTCGAAAGCTTGCACTCACCACCTGAAATTTGTACCAGAAGGGGTTTGTAGGTTCTAAAGGAACCTTTATACCACTGATAGCAAAGCTGAGAGTATGACTTTTTACAAGAGCATTCTCCATTTTTTTAATGATTTAGCCCGACGGTCGAAAACCGCCGGGCGGTAAACACTACTTCTATAGTCCCTCATAAGGGATACATTTATCTTCAGTTTCTGCTACCAGCATAACAGCCTCCAATGCGAGCAATGTAATGGGCCGGCTGAAGAGTTTTCCTATCCGGGATTTTCCACTTTTACGTTTCATCTTTTTTTGTATGTATAATTAAACCATTGCCTACTCTGATCAAGGGTTTTCGGTTACGCCCTACCGATGGCCACGGGTTTTCTGGATATCCGATAGCGAATTTCGAGCGTTAGAGAGGTCTGTTCAACTAACTTGGTTTGAATGGCTGGATTCTATATGTGAATGTCGCTTTTCTACATGTGAAGGTTTTGAACATGCATGGTTTGTCATTTAGTGTTGACGGGAATGTAGAACTATCAAATAAGCATTTCTCCGTCATCTGACCCGATTGGCGCGTTTTTGATTTTGGTGTATTGATCAGCCTTCAATGAGATGTCAAGACACCTTGAACTGGATAACAAGTCATGCCAATCAGGTCTTGATAATATCAGATATCCTAATCTTCAAGACTTTTTGGAAAGCACATCTTATTTCGACGAATCTCCATTTGTAATACTTAGAGAGGGGATAGAAAAAGGTGTATAGAACGGATATTGGAATCAGCAAAGGTAAACAACTTAACCAACGAAAATCATTTTGACATATGGTTGTTGGACAACTGGTTTATCAAAAGGAATAATTTGTTATCTTTGTTTTAATAGGTTTAGGTTGAAGCCCCTCATTACGTCCCAAACGTAGCTATAGAGGGGTTTCGTATTTACAATGGCATAGTTTTCTTAATAGTTACGAACCATAATTATGATTTACTGTCGAATATTTTATTCAGTTCTTCTTTAGTATACCCCTTCTTGTCCCAAATAGCATCTGCACTATCTTGTGCGGGTCTAATATAAATTTAGCTATCATACTTTTTGATTCCAGCAATTGGCTTTCAGGTAAATCCACAGAAAATAGTTTGAGCAGTTCTATCTGCACGGCACTTAAGGGTGGTCGTGCGTTTATCTTTGCCATATTGATACCTCCGCGGTCTTGCCTTTTATAACTTCTATTTACTTATTTTATACTAGCCGTGTCATAACTGTCAAGTTCTATCGCCCTGTTCTGCTTTATTCCCGATTTGCTTTTTTGACATTTCTTGATGTAATTTTTCTTTCAGCAATTTTTTACTAGGCAACTGAGTAAGGTATTCTGACACCTTGATACCTGCGTTATCAAGCTGTAGGAGTTCCACTTGTTCGTGGTTACCTTCGGCGCAACGAATCAACCCTAACGGTGTATTTTCACCTTCTTCCATCTCATATCGCTCCAACCACCTCAAATAAAGTTCCATCTGGCCTTTATACATTGCTTTGAAGCGACCTAACTACAGCTCGACGGCAATGAGTCTCTTAAGTTTTCGATGGTAAAACAGCAAATCCAACCGAAAGTCCTCTCCGTCGATAATCATACGCTTTTGACGCTTCACAAAACTAAATCCTTGGCCCAACTCCAGAATAAACCGCTCAAGCTCCCTTAAAATGGCATCCTCGAGATGTTGTTCGCTATAGGTATCTTTCAGATTTAAGAAATCAAGAAGGTAGGGGTCTCTAAAAACTAAATCCGGACTCATTTTGTTTTCGTCTCGGAGTGCCTGTAATTCCTGTTTAATTAATTCATCTGGCAGTTTGCTAATGGCTGTTCTTTCGTAGAGCATGCTACTTATTTTATCACGAAGCGTCTTTACGTTCCATCCTTCAGCTTTACATAATTCCAAATAGAATTCCCGTTGAAGCTCACTTTTCAAGGGTATCAAAGCAATAAAATGTGTCCAACTCAATTGTCGTATTGGCGATATGACAATTTGTTCATCTGAAAATATGATGGCAAATTGAATCATTCGCCTAAGATTCTTCTCAGAGAAATTATTACCGAATCTCATATCAGCAAGTTATGTCCTATTGAATTTTTGACATAAGCTATTGCAGGTTTGGATGTAGAGAATGTCGGTCATGAAAAATACCACATATCTAACAGGTTAGTGGTTGAACGTTCAATTATTTGTTTTCCAATATCCACCAGTTCTCGGTACCCCTCTAAATTCAATTCGATTTTCGTCTTTTAGTGTTTTTATCCACCTTTCTATAGATCGAGCAGGGGCATTCATCTTTTCTACAAAAAAAGGAACCCGATTGCCCGGATTTTCAGCAATCAAAATCAACAGATCGTTTACTCCGCCATTTACTCCGCCACTTACTCCGCCATCGGCTCCTTTGTCATCTCTTAATTCAACAATAAAATCAGGATGCGTGTGCAATGTTACCTGAAAGTAGCTTCTGTCATCATCAGTTTCGAATACAGCATCGGGAGATCCATTTTGCAGCAATGCTCGCTTTATTGTTGGAATACCAGTTGCCTTTCCTTCAGTTAAATCCAATTCTTTAAGAAAATCGCCTAATCTCCTATTTCTATAACGTCGAGGAAATATTGGCCCAGCTTGAAATGCTGAAGTTTTTATGCTTCTGTCAGGACCACCATAGTTTATTATTACAATAAAATTAGGATAAATGCGTATTTCAATAGGCTCCCGCGTCTGATAATCGCGATGATAAAGCGCATTTGCTATTATTTCTTCTAAAGCCTCGTAAGGATA
This sequence comes from Olivibacter sp. EAT-5, assembly GCF_044784325.1. Lineage (NCBI taxonomy): Bacteria > Pseudomonadati > Bacteroidota > Sphingobacteriia > Sphingobacteriales > Sphingobacteriaceae > Olivibacter > Olivibacter sp. EAT-5. The sequence continues at coordinate 203,160 of NZ_CP173028.1, forward strand.
ATTCCAGACTCTTATGGTTTCGGCCTGTCCTTTTACCTTCCTTACTTTCTCTTTTAGTACAGTTGTACGCAAATACAAAAGTGTTTGACGAATCATTTGGGGAACAGGCCCATCGATCGGGGCAGCTTCAAAAAATTCGGGATCGTCAGCGCCCTTAGGAAAATGGACTATTTCGACATGTGAATAAGGAAAAAACTTTTCGGGATTTTCGCTGAACAACATTAAGGCAACATTTCTTGGATATTGAAGTTCAGGAGGTCCATAAAGCAATTCCATTTGCCCTAAAATCTCTTTTTTTGAATGCATATCAACCCAATCCAGCAGTCTGCTGTTAATTTGCCTTAGGTGTTCTTTCAACAATGTAAAGGATATATCGTCAATAGATGCATTTGTATTCGGGCGATCATCAAATGGTATTTTATTGGAAATGGAGATTAACTCTTCACGTTGTTGCTTATTCGCTTTGACGCTGCTACCCAACTGCCGAATATAGTAATAATACCGCTTTTCCTTTGCGTTGATCTCGTCCGGAACTTCATAAGGTCTATTCTGACCACTCAGAGCCCAGATTACCAAAACCTTTTTCCCTTGCACATCTTCTATACTTAGTTTAGGGTAATAGGCAGGATTGATTAGATTATTAAACCCTATCATCTCCTTTTGAATCCGATCTATATCATCCTCATCTATCCCTATCGGTGGTAGGATTGGTCTGCCATTTATCTCTTCTATACCTACAATAATATACCCTCCGCCTATGTCATCAAAATCGTTGGCAAAAGCACATATACTCCTATAGATAGCTCCCGGATTCCAGCCTTTTTTATATTCGACTCGGTCGTTTTCTACAGTCCGTCCGGATATTAAATCAAGTATGTTTGTATGAAGAGGCATTAGGTGTGTATTTTACTTTTGGTTCTAGCTCATATCTTTAGGTTTGCAAATTCCCCTATTTATCAGTTGCAAACCACCTGTAATCACTTTATTTATATTAACGTCATTAAAGTGTATAGTAAGGATGCACCAACTACTAACTCCCTTTTTTTATTGTTTCAATTATCTCTTGTTTGAAGTACTTAACCTACAGTAAACAATATTTCGAACCGAGTCATTTGACACTTTTCAAAGCTTCAATCAACTCTTTCCTAGCCGCCTGTAATTGCCTTTCAAACATTTCAATGGTTTCTTTTAATGGATTATGAATATTCTCAATATTTGAACTTATATTGGTTGCCGTTACGCCACAGTTTTCGTAGAAGTTGTTTGTGTTATATAAAACCTTCTCTTCTGAGAAATCCCGTAATCCCTCGAAGGTTACTTCAAGGGCCTTAGCTATCTCTTTTAGTTTTTCATCACTGATATTTTCAGATTGTTCGAGCTTAGAAACTGCTTGCTTAGTTACTCCTAATTTCGATGCTAAATCTGATTGAGTCATTCCACGTAACTTTCGCAACCGCTCCATCTTTAAGCCTTTATGTAATGATGTCTTGTTAGCGTTGATTTCCATTGCGCTTTATTTTGATTGCTGCTTAATAAATTCTAACTTCTCCTTTTCACTTGCCAATAGTCTTTCATATAATTCTACAACTTTTTCAATTGGATTAAAAACTTGATGTATTCCATGTCCAGTATCTTTTATTTCGACATTCTCTAGTTTGTTATCAATGCTGTAAAAGGCATACGTTTCGTCGAAGGACTTTATGACTTCTGGCGAGATATTTAACGCTTCCGCAATTTTTGCTAAAATCTCATCTGCCACAGTTTCAGAATTTTCTATATCGGATATTTCACGTTGTGAGAATCCGGTTTCTATTGCAAGAGCTTCTTGCTTTATTCCTTTTAAATTGCGAAGTTTCGAAATATTCTTGCCGATGTGTGTTCTACGTGGTTTAAAATATGTATCCATAATTTTCGTTTTCACAAATATAATAAAAGTCAACCTAAAACAAATAAAAATCAACCTAAAATATTATAACATTTGTATCAATTGTCTTTTCTTTGCTATTCCTAACAATAGATTATGAAAAAGCAAAAGACACCTAAATCGATTAAAGCCGTCTTAAGAAAGGTCAAGGGTTGTCTTCAGTTTAAGCTCTTCCCATACCAACCAACTAAATTTTATCCGGTAGTAACTCTCGTTGACGATGAAGAAATTATCGTCAGCACTTCAGATTTCAATCTACCAATTCAATGTGCTGAGAAAAAAGGCACTAAAAAGAATCTATACAAGAACCTTATTAAATCTCCTGTTTAGCCCTCTTCCCCTTCTTTCCAAAAAGAAGTTCAACCTAATTTTTAACCAAACCGTAATCACAGAAAATGAATTTAACGCTCATAAGGGGGTTGCTGTGCCCAAAAGGCGAGCTATCGGCTTTCGGCAATCGGCTATCAGCTAAATCCCGATTCAAGAAAAACAGTACTAATAAAAGAAATATCACCAATCTCCACACTACTGTCCGTCCACATTTTTTGGGACGAACGACCGTGTGCAGGGACCAACGACATAAGATCATTGTGAATCACACTTTAAAGGTTGCCAATAGATACCCATATAAAACAGGCATAAAGATGGGTTTGAACGGAGTGGTCTTGCGCGCCCCTAAACCTTACGCCTTTTACCTTATAACCTTAAAGATTTTGTTCTGTGTTTGTTTGGCACACGCCCGGCAGTCCTCCTTTCCGGAGGCTGCCACCGGCGTGGCTTTACGGCAATATGTACTTAAGGGCAAAGTGTTATCAGCAGTTAATAATGATCCACTTACGGGATCAACTATAAGTATTGTTGGCAATAACATTTCTACGAAGACGGAACCAAATGGAAATTTTATTATCAAGACTGCTTTGACAAAAGGAACATTACGTATATCACATATGGGCTATAGAAGCAAGTCCCTACCTTTCTCAATTAGCGACGATGATGAATATATCGTCGCTCTTTCTCCTGAAGAAAATGTGCTCGATGAAATTCAAGTTATAGGTTATGGAGAAACCAGCAAACGTTTTAATACGGGAAGCGTTTCTTCCATCTCCGCAAAAGAAATTGACCAACAACCCGTAACAAATGTATTATCGGCCCTGTCCGGCAGGATGCCCGGTGTGTTCGTACAGACAACAAACGGGTTACCTGGTGGCAATATAAGCATTCAGATCAGGGGCAAGGGTTCAATTGCCGCGGGAACAAGTCCACTATATATAATCGACGGCGTGCCTTTCAATTCCTCAGTCGGCAATTTAACGTCAATCAGTGTCCTGTCTACCAGTGCGATCAATGGTCTTGCCAGTCCTTTGAATGCCATCAACCCAAACGACATTGAAAGCATTACTATTCTAAAAGATGCTGACGCTACTGCTATTTATGGAAGTCGCGGAAGTAACGGGGTGGTACTAATTACTACAAAAAAGGGGAAGCAAGGAAATACGAAAATAGCGATCGACATATCAAATGCCCTGAACCAAGTGGCAAACCTTCCCAAATTACTAAACATGGAAGAATATCGGACTATTCGGGAGGAAGCCTTTACAAACGATGGAAGATCGCCTTCATCGGATCCGAATTCAGCTGATTATGCGCCGGAGCTGACCGTTTGGAACGACACGCTAAATCGAAATTGGCCGGAATTTTTACTCGGCGGCACGGGCAGTATTACCAACCTATCTGCAAGAGTCTCAGGAGGGAACGCTCAAACCCAATTTACAGTTAACGGAAACTATCGAGCGGAAAGCACCTATCTTCCGGGCGACAACAAATACGCAAGAGGAAGTTTGGCCACCAACATTCAGCATCAATCCGCTAATCAAAAATTTCAGGTAAATTTATCAAATTTTTTCACGCTGGATAATAACAGATTGGTCAACCCCTCCTCCAATACATACTTCAATTTAATGCTCCCTCCGAATTATCCCATCTATAACGAGGATGGGAGTTTCAACTGGCACAGTTCGAACGTGGTTGCGGAGATGAATGCCTATTCCAAGTCGAAGAATGACAATTTTTTAACCAATATTCAGCTTAAGTATAACCTTGACGAAGCGATTAATGTTGCAGTAAGTGCCGGTTATAACAGGATCAATTTTGTGCAGCGACAGGTTTTTCCAGGTATCGCGCTGTACCCCGGGTCAATCAATTATACCAATTTTGGTAATAATGGCAATAACTCGTTGATCATAGAGCCTCAGATTAATTATACGAAACGCTTCGGTTCGTCCAATTTAACTCTCATGCTGGGCGGAACATATCAGAACAACAATTCGTCAGGTGAATTTATCAGAGCCAATAATTTCAGTACAGCCAGTTTAATGGAGAACCTAGCCTCAGCAACAGATTATTTGCTTTCCAACAGTTTCTCACAATACAGATATGCCTCGGTATTCGGTCGCGCTACTTACAGTCTCAAAGAAAAGTACGTTGTGAACGGTGCCATACGGAGAGATGCATCTTCCAGATTCGGTCTCAACAACAAAATCGGAACATTCGGCGCCGTAGGGATTGCATGGCTGTTCAGCGAAGAAAGGTTTTTAAAATCCAGCGGCATTTTAAGCCATGGAAAGCTCCGTGCCAGTTTCGGCACGACAGGAAATGACCAAATAAGCGACTACCAATATCTTTCTACCTACGGCAATTCCAGCTACCAATATGAAGGCGTTGCTGCACTCGCGCCCCTGCGTATCGCCAATTCGAATTTCCGTTGGGAAAAGACCAAAAAAATAGAGATGGCCGTTGAAGTGGGGCTGTTCAAGGATAGGCTGTTAATAAATGTCAACCGATACATGAATACAAGTAACAGCCAATTAGTTGCGTACACGATACCTTCTATGACGGGTTTCACCAGTTATCAGGCAAACCTGCCCGCTAAAGTAAGCAATTCCGGATGGGAGGTAGAAGTATCGACCAATATAATAGCAACCGATCGGTTTAGGTGGACATCCACTTTTAACATTACTATTCCCAAGACTGTACTTAAGGAATTTGACAATTTAGAAAATTCAAGTTATGCAAGAACTTTTGTAATAGATGAAGATATTTCAAGAATTTATGGATACAAGTTTACCGGTTTGGATGAAAAAGGAAAACCTTTATTTGAAACTATTTCAGGTGAGCTGACATCGCTACCTTCCTCCGCTACAGATGCGTTTTTCACAATTGGGAAGCAAACACCGGATTATTATGGAGGTATCGGGAGTAATTTATCATTCGGCAAATGGACGGTCGATATCTTCGGACAGTTTGCCAAGCAAATGGCTATGGGAGGTTTGAATTATACACCGGGATCGTTTTATAATGGCTTTTCAACCATTCTGGAAAGATGGACACCTGAAAATACCGTCACAGATATGCCCGCTGCTTCCACCAATAATAACTCGCGGTTCAGGCAATCTTCAGGTAATTTCTTTGATGCGTCGTATTTCAGGTTGAAAACGATTGGTTGTTCCTACGACTTCGGCCGGATCTTTTTTAACAAAATCGATAACCTGACAATTTATGCGCAAGCACAGAACCTGGTTACATTATGGGATAAGAGATCGGCGCTATTAGATCCTGAGTCAGGAGCCTTAACAACGTCCGCAAACAACTTACCACCCACGCGTACGCTTTTGCTCGGGATACGGGCTTCATTTTAACCTCTTGATATGAAAGCAAACATAAAATTTATCCTATCATTATTTATCATTGTCTTCTCCGGATGCGAGAGATGGGTGGAAATAAATACACCCGAGAACCAGCTTACCACAGACAAGGTATTTGCTGACACGGCTACGCTGAACGGGGCCGTCGCAAACATGTATGATCAGTTCAACCGTTCTATAGACGTCTCTTACAATAAGTACATGGGTCTGTACACTGATGAGCTCCAATATCAGGGATCAAACCAAGAGGTGCTGGAATTTTATAATGGAAATATTCTTGCAGCCAATTCTATGATATTGAACATATGGAGCAGGCTTTATGCTGTTATTTACCAAGCGAATGACATCATTGAGCAGCTCACAAATTCTTCCTCTATTCCTTCGCAGATTTCCACGAAAGCGATCGGGGAAGCAAAATTTATTAGGGCATTTGCCTATTATTACCTGGCCAATACGTTTGGGGATGTCCCTCTTATCCTCACTACCGATGTTACCCTGAATGCATCGAGTGCAAGAACCGAATCGTCAGAGATCACTAATCAGATAGTTAACGACCTCACCGAATCAAAGGTGTTACTTTCGACCAGTCCTGACGGACCACTTTCGCGAACAAGGGCAAATCGATGGGCAGCCACGGCACTGCTATCGAGACTGCTTATACAACAGGAAAAGTGGGAAGAAGCTTACTCTGCTGCCAGCGAAGTGATCAATTCGAAATATTTCACTCCTTTATCAGATCTGTCTGTTGTTTTCCGATCCGGCAGTAGAGAAACCATTTTCCAATTCTGGACACAGAACGGGTTCATTCAGGATGCGACGAACCTGATAGCACTTTCCGGGGTACCGGCATATCCCTTGTCCAGCGGTTTAGTGCAGACTTTCGAAGAGGAAGATCAAAGGAAAGTTAACTGGACGGGAACGATTACAGCAAACGGAACAACCTACTATTATTCTTACAAATACAAAAATCGTTCGTCAGGCAGCACCTCTTTTCCCGAGTACCTCATTGCCCTTCGTTGCTCGGAACAATATTTAATAAGAGCCGAAGCAGAACTACACCTAGGAAATACCGCGGGTGCAATAGACGATATTAATACAATACGGGTACGGGCCGGACTTTCTTCACTTCCCGCTGATTTAAACAGCCAAGAATGCTTCAAGGCGCTGGAACAAGAAAAGAGAGTAGAGATGTTTATGGAATGGGGCTATAGGTATATCGACTTAAAGCGTACAGAGCGCATTTATAATGTGATGAGCCAATATAAGCCAAATTGGACCGAACATTCTGATCTTTTACCCATACCTCAGCGTGAAATCAATGTCAATCAAAATTTAACTCAAAATCCCGGATACTAATGAAAAAACTAACATTGATAATCATGCTTTCCTTATCTCTGAATAATCTGTTACATGCGCAGAATAGAGCAGTGCCTAGCCTGAAAATCGGGGACAAGGTTCCACAGATCGCTCTTAAGGGCTTTTTAGGCAAAAGGGAAGCAAAAGATCTGAAAGAATTTTACAAGGGGAAGGTATTGATTATTAATTTTTGGGCGTCATGGTGTGTACCGTGCCTAAAGGAATTGCCCATATTGGATTCGCTGGCAAAGGTGAATGCAGATAAACTAAATGTTATTTCCGTTACTTATGAATCCAGGGACCATACAGTATCGTTTCTGGAAAAACACCCTGATTTAAAACTGAAGAGTGTAGCGGTTCTTCTGGGAGATTCCGTATTACACCAAATTTTCAGTCATCGGATCATTCCGCATAACGTTTGGATCGATAGTTCAGGAACAGTACGGAATATTACCGGCTCGGAAGGGATAACCCAATCAAATATAGACCTGCTTATTGAGGGCAAATCATCTCTGACCAAAAACAAGAATGACGCGATTGGTTTCAACTTTAATGAAACGTTCCATAAAGGCGATTCAAATTTTATTTCAAGGTCTATTTTGACAGGTTACATGGAAGGAATTCCGGGAGGGCTTTCTTATCGGAGATCTTGGAATCCTAAAAAGCGTGAGATAATTCGTTTCTTTTCCTTTAATGTTTCGCTCTCTCATTTACTTTGGTCCGTAGTCGGTATGGAAAAATCCATTCGGAACTACTACCACCTTATGCGGATAGAAACCAAGGATTCGACCAGATACTTCTGGCCGAGTGAGTGCCCGGAATCGTTTAACCGATCGAAGTATAAAACCAAGGCAAATTGGATGAAGGATAATCTATACTGTTACGAACTGACACTCCCAAAACCATTTCAGGATACCGCTTTTTTTGACTTTATGTTGAATGATCTGAAACGGGTATTCAAATTTGATATTGAAAAAAGACGGGAAAAGATATTGTGCACAAGCATTTACGTAAAGGAGAGCGGGTTACTGAAAGCATCAAAGGCCGATACTTCTTATATTCAGGTGAATTCAGATGGGTTAACGGCAAAACGTGTTTCTCCAGTAGAATTATTCCATTACATAAACGAAAAGGTAAAGCCAAATCTCAATAGCATACCTGCTGACCCGCCTTTTATCGATAAAACAGAACTAAAATTTCCGATTGATGTGGCTTTAAGATTTGACAATGGTCGTCTTCCAAGCTATCAAGAGATTAAAGGTATATTAGAAAAGAGATATGGTTTTAATACGAAATTGGAAAAACATAAATATCCAATAACCATTATAAGAGATATGGAGCCCTAAGACTCCATATCTCAAAGTAGTGTTATAGGCCAAAATTCAATGTAGTGGCATCTGGCCCCGGACCACTAACCTTCTCGCCGTTAGCGCAGACATTGGCGCCATTTTCGCAGCCGTAATGATCGATCGCTTCCTGAGTGGTTGCGTTTTGCAAAGACGAGCTGGGATTTTCAGGCGCAATGCTTGTACTTTCCCAGTCATACCTAGTCTCCTGAGCATTTGGTTGGTTCGCGAGTTCTGTTGCTACCGCAATTGAACTTCCCAACAAGAATGCTCCTAAAAGGATGTTTGATTTTGAACTTAACTTTTTCATAATTTTAAAGTTTTAGAGTGAAAAAATATGTGAATTATGGTTTGTTATTTTTGTTTGGATATTTTCCTCTATGCCAATAAATCGACAGTAGTAAAAGCACAATTACAGAAGCGTTAAAAAAAAGGTGCTGCTCCCAACCCATTCGGGATAAAATCCCGCCACACGTACAAGGTAGGGTAATTCCGGTCCTGACGGAAACAACTTTCATCCATGTAATATAAATTTCGAATAAAACCATCAGCACAAATGAGGCTTTATAGGCCAACAACCTTGTTTTTTCCTTATAGAGCATTACCACCAGCGCCAATTCGATCCATGGAAGAACCCTGCCAATAACCGGTGCCATAGTTTTCATAAAAGGAACGGGAGCAAGCCGCATTTGAAACACAAATTTTTCATAATCTAGCAGTTTGCTTACAGCGGTATACGAAAATAAAATGATGACAAATACAACTGTGCCAATCATAAGTATTTCTTTCCAGTTCCATGAGCGAATGGCTTCCCATAAGTGCCGGAACTTGCCGTTAAGTCTGCATAATAGATTATTTTTTTGAAATATTGCCACTTTCATTATCTGTAATCTTATATGATAAAGTTCTGAAAGTGAGAAATAAATCTTTGTATCAGTTTTCGAAAATTTTTGTCGGATAGGAGATACGGTTTTGTCGTAAAAGACACAGACTCTTGTCGCAAAAGCGACAAATTTTAGGTCATTAATCACGCTTAAGCAGCCTTTACATTCAACTATAGCAGTTTTGAAAGAAATGTAGCGCGGAATAAAATTGTTTCACCCCATAAAAATAGCCGATGTAAAAATCTGCTTATTTTTGGCTTGATATAGAGAAAATCATCGATTTTACAGTAGAGGTTTTATTTGATAATCTTGTACAGATATCTCCTGTCAATTTGTAGGTATTGAGCCTGTTGTTCAATGGTCAGTTTTCTGGCAAGATCAGGATATTCCACAAGAAAGTAGTTATATCGGTCTGTTGCATTTTTAATTCGCAGCATGATCTCTCTTCCGGCACCTTCCACTACGGCCTCTTCATAAATTTCCAGCAGCATTCTGTACATATTGATGTTGTTGCGTGCAATGGCATCTGCGCGTAAAAGGTTAAGGGCGTATCCTTCTGTATCATTTAAAACCTGAATAAGTTCCTCTTTTTTTGTTCCGGATAGAAAGCCATTACCCGGCACTATAAAACCTTTGTCGATTATCCATAAGCAGTAGTCTCCACTGGATTTAGAAACCACACTTCTTACCAGACCACCTGTGATATAATAAAGATATGCAGTAGAAATACCTGTAGGATAGGAAATCACCCAGCTTCGTTTAAATGAAATTGGGGAGAAGAGATCCTCTAACAACACGATGGTCTTTTCGTTAGCTGTTTTTAGGGATTGTAGTCTTTGTCGTAATTCCACCATAGCCTGAATTTTATTCATAAAGGAAAAATTATTTTTTCAATAAAATGGGTGGTGAGGGTGGCGCGGATTAACCACCCATTTTACAATCGATTAAAAAAGTACTTTATAAAGACAGGGAAGTCTGTTCAGGAGGCGTTGGAATATTTTTTGGAAGGGTATCATTTTCTTTGGGAAGTGATCCGGTTATCTTTGCCAACTCTTTTGTTATCAACTGCTGTATATCATCTTTTATACTGAGATAGGTTTCCTGTATATCTGCTGCTGTTACCTTTTCAACAAGTGGTATATCTCTATAGGAAGCTTCTTCTGCCTTTATAACTTCATGGTCATTCTGTATTTCTGCATGAAAAATTTTCTGTGGTATCTTACAGTCCGGGTTGTCGGCAACAACGCCAACAAACACGCCTGATGAAAGTGTTGCTATCTTGCTTGCCGGAATGGCCGCATCCAACTGCGTAGATTTTGAGATGGATGTGTCACTGCTGTTTATGCTCAGACTCTGTCGATCCTGAACAATTTTGCCAAATGTCTCAGATAACTTTTTTGCAGTATCGCCGGTCACCTGTCCGCTGATAATATTCCCGACAATTCCGGTTATTACATCTGCTTGGTCTGCCCCGTAATCTTTTTTTAGCTGGCTGAAATCCTGAACAGCTAATACCGTGGCCACTTTGTTGCTCCTTGCTGTGGCAATAAGGCTATCAATATTGTTAAAGTAGATCGTTGGAAACTCATCAAAAATAAGGCTGCTTTTAAGTTGGCCTTTCCTGTTGACCAGTTTTATCATTCTTGAAATGAAGAGGGAAAGTATAGGGCCGAACACCTGTAGTTTCTGCGGGTTGTTACCAACGCATACGATTTTTGGAGCTTTTGGGTTATTAACATCCAAGGTAAAATCATTGCCGCTCAGAACATAATATAACTGGGGCGAGGACAATCTGGCCAATCCGATTTTTGCACTGGCGATCTGTCCTTCCAGCTGTTCTTTTGCATTATTCTGAAAGGCGGATATAAATGGGTTGATCAGTACCTTGATCTGCTCCTCCTGTTGTAATACGGCAAAAAGCGGATCATAATCCACCTGCATCAGCTCTATAACATGCGGCAGGGTACAATATCTCCCATCTTCATACTTCCGGAGAAACCAGATAATAGCTGTTAGGAAGTTTATGGGACTTTCTACAAAGAAGTCGCCTTCCTTTTTTATCCAATCGCGGTTAAGCCCAAGCATAATGGTACGGCTCGCTTCGGTAGCATCGGTAATATCGTCCATACTTTCGGGATCCAAGGGATTGCACCGGTGATATATTTTCTCGAAATCGATCACCCAGAAGGTTGGCTTCACGGCATAATTCTTCCGGTATCTCAATAACGCATTATAGGTAATCCTGGATAGATCATCGAATTTAAAATCATATAAGAAGACTGAGAACCCCTTTTTTATATGCTGATCAATGATATGGCGGATGACAAAATAGCTTTTCCCCGCGCCAGGGGTGCCTGCTACCAATAAGCCCCTGAAAAGATTGATGAAATTTATCCAACCGTTTCTTATCTTTCCCTTAAGCTGATATTTTGTCGGAAGGTTAACGGAAAATTCATTTTCCAATAACCGTTCTTCCTGTGGAAAGGTTTCATTGTCGGTATTGAAGACATCATGGTTAAGCTTTTCTTTTAATAGTCTTGAGAGGTATACGCCTCCCGTTAGGATCAGGAGGTAACCTATTGATGTCATCAGCATATAGAGTGCTGCAATGACCGCTATTCGTGTAGGGAGATAAAAACAGAGTATACTTATGAAGTAAAGTAACAGTCCTATAATTATATAGCAAACAATCACCCTTACCTTCATCTTTTCATTCTTTTTGCCCTTTGCTCCCAGCAGGGATATCGACAGCAAGCCCAGTGCAGCAAGTTTGGGCAGGAAAATGTCGGAATAAATGCCTGTCCTAGCGATAACACTTATGATTCTATCGGTAATTTCGGCTGTCCAGCTCCATTGCTCAAAAGCTTTGTAACAGCTTAGATAAAAATGGATAGCCAGTATGAATATGCTGATCAGTCGGGAAAAATCAATGATTTTCCTCAAACCTTGTATGTCTTCTCCTGTATTCATGGCTGTTTTCGCTTTATCTGTCTTTTTTTCTTTTTTGAAGTAATAGACGGTGCATATCCGGTATACTCGGGATTCAGAAGGTCTTTCAGTATTTTATCGGTTGTAGTGGAGATAGTCGGATTGGAAAAGTTGGTTTTTCTGGCATGTTGAAGGTGCTTTTCTTCACTGTGGGGTTTTAGGTAACTGTTTATTCTTTTTGATTTCGCCAGATAGGTCTTGATCTTATCGTTTTCAGCAAGTTTTTCCTTCAGGGCTTTTGCACTGTAAGCTTTCCCAAGACTGCTGCCATTAAAAACGGTTTTACACAGGTGATCAATAAATGTAGCGCCGTATATAAATCCCTCTTCGTTCTGGCGAAAAATAAGCGCTATCCCACTTTTCTGTAGTTCGGTAATCAAGGTCTGTTTGGTAATGTCTTCATACCGGTTAAGCACCTCGTCGATCCGCTTTTTTAGATTGTCGCGATATGGCTTCCTTTTCTCGATATTCTGCTCGAACTTTCTTTCTAACCGTTTAAGGATAGGTTTACTATAAAAACTGCTTGCCTTGATTGGAACTCCAACTTTATTGCCCTGTCTGTCCAGTACGGAATAAAGAAGACCTTTTTTCCTGAACATTGCGCTTTCCTCATTCCCCCTGTCTGCCACTATATTGAACGGTTTGAGCACTGCGTTAAATTCTGCGAGTGACGTGAACTTATAGCTATTCATCACCGTCGTAACCACACTGCCGATTGCCCTTTTGGTAGGCAAATGACCATATTGTACTCTTTCAGGCTCAATTGCCTTTATAGCTGGCTCGGGATGATATGCTTTGCTCTCCGCTCTTATCAGGCTAAATTCTTTCTCTATGAATTTTCTTGCCTGTTCCGATTTTGTCCTTCCTATGTTATGCAGGTCGATAGAGTTGCCATCCTTTTTTATGTTTACCGTTGCGATGTGGAAATGCTGATGGGAAACATCGTGATGCCGATATACCAGAAAAGGTTGGTCACCAAACCCGATACGTTCCATATAGGCTGCTGCGATCTGTTGCATTTCAGCGTCGTCCAGTTTTTCGCTCGAATGGAAGTTAAGCGAAATATGCAGCGCATTCGTTTTTACGCTTGGTTTAAGGCAGGTCATGTGCTCAAATCGTCTGAGTTTATGAGCGAAATCCAACTTTTCGATGTCTCCCGCAAAGCCGCTAGCCATAATCAGCGTGGCTGACCCTTCTGCAGCCTTCTGCTCGTTATAATGCAGTATACCCCGTATACTTTTACCTATCATGATCCTTGCAACCATTTTTCAGCAAGTTTTGAAACGATATCCAATAGCCGTTCTATTTTTGGTTTCATCTGTTTATAGGTACTGGCTGTTTTAAGGGCAAAAAAAGCCCGTTCAGCCTCACTCTGACTGGTGTGGAAACGATGCGTCTGCTGATTGATATTGGCACCTATTGCTTTGATCTCTTTTCTTATCAATGCAAGCTCTTCCATAGGACCATTCATAGAAACATCCCTATGCAGGTAAGTTATCCGTTGTTTTAAGAGCGTCTTTCTGACCACTTCTCCAATGCTCCTGCAATCACTTTCTTTCCGGATTTTTTCGAGCTTATTAAACTCATTTAAAGTGACTCTAATAACAATCGGATTAGTAAGTACCTGTTCTTGATTTTTGATTTTTTTCCTTGGCATAAATCACACCTTTTAGAAAGTTCAGACTTTGCGAGTTCCGAGCAAAGTCCCCGGCCTCAAGGACGGCAAAGATATTTTCGTATACGAAAATACATCTTTGCTGCCCACCCGCGTGGGCCATAACTGACCTACCAGAACGTAGTCTAAACTTGAATTAGCTGTTAATGAATTGTTTTTATCTAGACCTATTTGGCCGTACTTTAATTGTTTAACAGGATCAATGTCTTCCCCTTCTTCAGGTGAGTGAAGCGGAATAAACGAACGTAAAAACTGCCTAATATTTGTTCGGGTATTTTGTACAGGTTTAATGTTTAACTGTAAGTTCTTTTGAAACTCGGGTGCCCTTGTAAGCTTTTTTCTTATAGTCTTTTTCATGGTTTGACGATAACTTCCGTCAAAGTTGAAAAAGGTTTATTAGGCTGTTTGACAACTTGTTGGGGAGTGGTTGAAGATTTAATGCAGATCTAGCGAGTTATCACTTTTAACTGATAGACATTCGAGTGTTTGATTGATAAGTGAGCTATTTAACCTGGAACTCATACCCAACTTTTTTGCCTTGTAAGTTCGTGATTAGTAGGTTTAATCATCGGAAAGTGTCGGCATTATAGCAAAGGGATATATATTATATATAATGATACATTTCGTACAAGCTCTGGAATAAAATAAAAAAAGCCCCCAAGCTACAGATTACTTGAGGGATATATTTTGAAAAAAACTTCCTAATTCATTTTACTTACGAAATGGTTGCATCTTTAAATAAGTTGCCGAACGTAAGAACCACTCTAACGGACCATATAAATAATTTTTGAGCCAATACGTACTAAATATCAACTGGAAAATGTATAACATTATGCCTAATAAAAATAATTCAGTCATTCCCCAGGTTTGGAAAATGGGTCCAAATGCCCACATCGAAAATATCAGACATCCAATAACGCTCTGCATTTCATAATTTGTCAACCCCATGCGCCCATAAGGTGAAAAGACATCTAGGTATTTACTGAAACGCCTATTTTGATATAAAAGAGTGAACCCTGTAACTATAGCTCCTGAAAAGGCAACTATTTTTAGATCATTCAACGTCATTATGGTTAGTCCGGAAAGAATGCTTTTCGTTTCACCGTTCATTAACGAACGAAAATTCAAATCGGGAAGTAGACCAACAACAAAGCTTATCAGCACAATAGTAATTACAAAGGCTGAAAATAGCAAAGCGACTTTCCTTTTCGGTTGCACTCGCTCAAAAAAACCTAACCGACCGACAACGAGGCCGATTATGAACAATGCCAATGTGATGTACCCTCGCCCAAATAAACCGAATTGATAATTTAACTTTCCTTGTAATCCTCGAGTAAAATTGTGCTTTATCGAATTAATGAAAGATGGCTTGTTGGCCTCTGCATCGATCTGAGCGGCTTGGCGTTGCCTAATTTCTTGCCGAGGATTTTCTGTCCGTTCTGTTTGCCGGAAAGTATTGTAACTGACCTGCATAATCCGTGGCGTCCCCAGAAGTAATAAAGCTGCAATCGCGATCAAAATCCACGATTTTACACGGTAAAGTAGAACCAAAATTGCCCCGAAAACGGCGTAAAGAGAGATGATCTCGCCGCTGTAAAAGCAATTGCCGATTAATCCTATGACCAACATGACAACCATCCTCCAAATGAAGCGTCCCCTGAAGTCAATTCCCTTTTTAGCCGCACGATCGAGTTGAATAAAAAAACTCAACCCGAATAAAAAAGCAAAAATATTTATGAACCTACCCATGATAACATTTTGCCCAATCCACTGTACTGTTTCGTCAATCGCTGGGAATAGTGGTTTGCGAGCATCGGGAGAGAATGAGAAAATACTGAACTGTTGAAGCATGTGCATCAGTATCACGCCCAATAAAGAAAACCCCCTTAGCGCATCAAGTAATGTAACCCGGCTTAATGGGGTCGACAATGTTTTGTTTTGCTCCATATTAATGTGTTATGCTTGATTTATCTATTTTAATTTTTAATGGAATACACTTCCGGGCAATGCCCGGAATAAGCCATAATGCCTAATCCTTATTTTGATTTAATATTCGGATGAGATGATTCCGCACCACGGGTAATGTAACCGAGAGGTTTAGATCGGATTAATCTGAAAAAGGATGAGTTTCCAATCGTCACCAGATTTTTTGAATACTTCCGTGACATATTTAATTTCCGCCCTCTTTCGACCTGGAAAGTTAAACTCGACCTTAGTCAACAGCGTTGATATATTATCAATGATTTGGATATCGGTTTCCAGAACGCTTATTTGCTTGTACCGAATATTACCGTTTTTTATGACATCGAGATGGCCAGCTTTATCCATTCTTATTTCAGGTTGCCTGGAAACAATGTTCTCATCAAACAACACTTGGAGCGAATCAATTTGCCGGTCTATTATCCACTTCCATTTTTTTTTGGATAGTGCAAGGATTTCATCCTTTGGATATGACACCGTTTCCCGTTCAATTTTAGCATTTCCAAGCGAATAACAAAAAGACAGAAAAAGGATGCATAGCGTGCCGAAAAACCATGTTAACTTTTTCATTTTGTTGTGTATTAAACTTATAAAGGCAAAGGTAGATGATACGCCCCGACAAAAAGTACCATCATTACCGAATCTGCTACCATTATTACTGATACTTGAATTGTGAGAAGGGGGTAAGGGATTTAATGGCGGCGGTAAAGTCATTATATATGTTCTTAAGAACTGTATTTGCCTAACGATAATTTCATTGACCGCGATCAAAAAAACTATGAACCACGTCAATATTTTACTTTCACAACCTTACACGTAAAATTTTAATTGCCTGTAATTGCTTTACGTACCGCCTTCCAGTGGCCCTATCTTTTGGCGAAATCAACGCGAGTTCATCTTCCTGTTCTCCATTCGTAGCTGCCTTGATATTAGTAACGACCATTACACTGTCCCCGATGGACGTGTTGAACAGTTCATTCCATGACAGCACTACTTTATACCCATCTGTTGCTATACATACGATGTAATATTCGCTCAATACCTTTGGTGATTCTTCACCGAAGCTAATGTCCTTCAATATATCTTTCAGTAGCACACCTTTTACCGCTTTCAGCGTTGAACGGTACACTCCTGCATGGTTATATATACGCAAGCTATCCAGCGAATGAATCTCAAAGGTGGCTGTCTCTTCAAAAGTAAGTGTTGTCTTTTTGTTGTCAGGCGTAATAATGTCAAGATTCTTCATGTCCTGCGCACGAAGAAATACAGCGGATAAAATCAAAAAAGTTGTAAGAATCGCTTTCATATATTCTAATTTGTATATTTTTTTTAAGCTGTTGTGAACAATAATTTATAGGCAGCCACCAAGAGCACCGTTGCCAGTACATATTTAAGGCCATCCTGATTCAGTTTTTTCGATCCCAGATAAGCCCCCATCAGACCTCCACCAAATGCAACGGCAATGTAAATGTACATATCGCTATTGAAGGTAATGCCCTGGGTGAGCATACCGCCCAATCCCG
This sequence comes from Olivibacter sp. EAT-5, assembly GCF_044784325.1. Classification (NCBI taxonomy): domain Bacteria; kingdom Pseudomonadati; phylum Bacteroidota; class Sphingobacteriia; order Sphingobacteriales; family Sphingobacteriaceae; genus Olivibacter; species Olivibacter sp. EAT-5. The sequence continues at coordinate 220,537 of NZ_CP173028.1, forward strand.
ATAGCGAATTTACAAAAATAAAGGCTGCACTAATGGCGGCAGTCTGTTTCTGGTCCGTCCATTTCAACAGTATCAACAGCGGAGACAGGATGATCCCACCACCAATGCCGATCATACCGGATAGCAGGCCAACAGTAGCACCGATTGCAACGGCTCCAAAAATATTATAAGGCTTCAGTTCGTGCGCACCGGGACTTCTGAAAAAGAAAAACCGGGTAATGGGAAATAGCAGCAGCACACCAAGTACACGTTTATACAGATTATCGTCCAGCGTGATCGACCCTCTGGCATGCAATAAAAACAACGTAGATTACAGTTATCCGTAAGCGATATCCGCAGATAGTTATGTAGGCGCCCGAACTGGTCTATGATTTTATTTTTCATGGAATTATCGGGATATCTTCATGTATTTTTGTTTTCAGAAACTTAAGTGGGCCGCCACTCCTCCTTCTCAAAATAGCCTTTACTTCCGATACCACGGAGATGGCAATTTCTTCCGATGTTTCTGCTCCAATATCCAATCCCATAGGCCCATATATCCGTTCTTTCTGCCTTTCGTTCAGTATTATTCCCGCTGTTTCGAGATCGTCGAACATACGTTGCAGTTTTGTTTTGGGACCAAGAACGCCGATATAGGGTGTGACTGTCCCGATTAGCAATTTCAATACCGCCAGATCATAATGGTAATTATGGGTCATCAGCACAAAGACCGTAAAAGGGTCTATTTTCACAACACTTGCAACTTGATCTGCTGTTGATAAAATAACTTGCTTCGCTTTGGGAAATCGCTGCAAAAGGGCGTGCGTTGCTCTGCCATCAATAATGGTCGTGTCCCAGCCTAAGAGGTCAGCTGCTCCTACCAATGGTTTCGCATCATTTCCTGCTCCAACAATAACAAGGTTAATCGCGGGGGCGACATATTCGATAAGAGCCTCCAGCTCTTGTCCCTGTCGAAATAGTTTTTTTAGGTAATGTTGTTTTTCTTCTCTAGCCCTATGAATATCTTCTTCCAATACCGAGAGATCAATGTCAGAGGATGGATCGAAAACGTTTCCTCCCTTATCCGCCAGCAAAATAGTTCCTCTTTGCATGTCCCGATGTTTGGTTGAAAAAAGCGTAACAATAACGGCTTCCTTTCTGTCGGCCTGTAGTTTTTTTAACAAGGCTACCGGATTGTTTGCATTATCGGTATCGATAAATTCAAACAGGATATGGACGATGCCATTACAACCTAGCTGCACGCCAAATTCGGTATTATCTTCATTGCTTGTATCGTAGGTGATTAATTTATTCTTCTGCTGATGGATGGCTAGTAAGGCTTTTCGTAAAGCATCGCCTTCCAGACACCCACCGCTTATCGCACCTGTTAAATTTCCGTCTTCTGTTACAAGCATACGTGCGCCGGGTTGCCTATAAGAGGAACCCTCTACCTTGACAACCGTGGCAAGAGCCATACTATAGCCGTTTTGCAATGCTGTTTCGTAAGCTCGGATTATATCGTTTATCTCTTTCATTAATGATCCGTCATTTGCCCATAAGCAAAATCAGTTAAATTTATAAGATCGTCATACTCTGCTTTAAAGTGGAGGCTAATAAATTAACCTGATAATCCAAATTTAAGCGATTCGCCTCTTATTAATTATTTCATCAGTAATATTGGTAGTTAAATCAGTAATTTGTATACAGCAGATTACTCTTTTTATGACATTTTTGTAATGTGCGCATTATGAGAAGAAGGAGGCATCATTAGTAGCGGCAGAACAATTTTACCAATTATCGCAAAATCCGATGAAAAAAACATCAAACGGAATAGAGGTTCATTTTGTAAAAAAGGATATTGATCCAAGAGGCTTGAGCGAGTCAAGCCTTCCTCCCATATCTGCGGCCCTTGCCGACGCATTTTCTAGCGTTACCCACCAAGCCTTCATTAACAAGCTAAACAAATCTAGTCGATCAAAATAGCTGATAATTAAGTTAAAGAAATCGTATAAATAATAGTACCATGACAGCGACTAAACTAAACATCAACAAAAAAACGCATACCCTAGAGGTTGATCCTTCCACACCGCTCCTGTGGGTATTACGTGAACATCTTGATTTAGTAGGAACCAAATATGGATGTGGTGTGGCATCTTGCGGTGCGTGTACCGTACTCCTCGATGAAACAGCAGTACGGAGTTGTTCATTGCCGATTTCTGCGATTGGTGATAAAGCGATTACGACTATTGAAGGTCTATCGGAAGATGGAGACCATCCATTGCAACAAGCATGGGAAGAGCACGATGTCCCCCAGTGTGGCTATTGCCAGGCCGGACAGATTATGAACGCAGCAGCGCTATTGAAATCCAAGCCCAATCCTACTGACGACGATATCGATGCAGCTATGACTGGTAATCTCTGCCGCTGCGGTACTTACCTGAGAATAAAAGCAGCGATTAAAACGGCGGCCAATTATTAATTGTAAAAGCAAAAGACGATGACCCTAATAAAAACTACCGTAAACAGACGATCCTTTTTGAAAGCAGCGCTACTTGCAGGCGGCGGTATGGTGCTGCATTTCAGTTGGCTTGCCAGCTGCAAGCCCGCAGGAAAGAAAGCGCTTGAAATGCCTGAGGAGTGGTTCGAAATGAACAGTTACATAAAGATCGGTGACAATGGTGTGGTTACCTTATTCAATCCAAACCCTGAGTTTGGACAGAACGTAAAGACCTCCCTGCCCATGATACTGGCCGAAGAGCTGGACATCGATTGGGAACAGGTTATCGTGGAGCAGGCAGATTTTTATCCCGAACGCTATGGAAGACAATTTACCGGCGGGAGTCAATCTGTCCGACAAGCTTGGTCTCCTTTACGAACGGCGGGCGCCACGGCAAGGCAGATGCTGATCCTGGCAGCTGCAGGGCAATGGAATGTTCCTGCTTCGGAAATTACCACCGAACGTAGTACGCTATTGCATAAAAGCAGTGGAAAAAAAGCTGGATATGGCGAGATGGCTTCCACGGCAGCCAAGATACCGGTACCAGAACTGGTAAGGCTAAAAAATATTTCCGATTTCAAAATTGTAGGCTCTTCCAAAAAAAATGTGGAAACCAAGAATATTCTCAAAGGAAAATCTTTATTCGGGATTGACTATAAGACAGAGGGCATGCTTATCGCGATGGTGGTACATCCTCCAGCATTTGGCATGCGGTTTAAATCGATGGATGATAGCGTAGCGAAATCTATGCCCGGGGTGAAAGCCATATTTACAATTGACTCGCTTACCGGAGATATTGTACAGAACTTTTTCGACACGACCAGCTTCACGAAGTTTGCCGTAGTGGTTGGTAATACCACCTGGGAGGTTTTGCAGGCTAAAAAAGCCTTAAAAGTGGAATGGGAACAAGAGCCGGAACGTACTTTTAAGATGGGATCATCGTGGACTTCAGGCGCTAAAACTATAGAGGCGAAATATCCTTCGGGTTTGGAGAGTACCGAAATGCATCAAACCAAGATGAAAGAGTTTAGTAAAAAACCGGGAAATATCATCCGCAGAGATGGAGACCCGGAAAGTGCTTTCAGATCGGCCACAAAAATCCTCGAACGCACCTACACTGCTCCTTTTCTGGCACATAATACCATGGAACCCGTGAACTGTTTTGCACATGTAACGGCAGATAAAGCGGAATTATATGGACCTATACAAGCTCCGGAGTTTATAATAGGCACACTTTCGCAAAGACTTGGTCTGCCAAAAGAGAAAATACAGATCAAACTGGCCCGTATGGGTGGTGGATTTGGTCGCAGAGCCTATGGGCATCATTTCATTGAGGCAGCGGTTATTTCCCAGCAGGTTAAAGCTCCTGTTAAATTAGTTTACACACGTGAAGACGAGATGACCGCCGGTATTTACCGCCCTACCTACAGTGCTACCTATCGTGCGGCGCTGGATAAAGATAACAAGCTCATTGCTTTCCATGTAAAAGCAGGAGGAATTCCCGAAACACCCGTACATGCCGATCGTTTTCCGGCAGGTGCCATAGATAACTACCTTGCTGAGGGATGGCAAATCCCTTCTAATATTACCATCGGGGCTTTCCGGGCGCCACGTTCCAATTTTATTGCTTCCGCAGAACAGTCCTTTTTGGATGAACTGGCGATGGAAATGGGTAAAGATCCGATAGATTTCCGTCTGGAGCTATTGGAACGGGCAAAGACAAATCCTGTTGGCGAAAAGAATGATTACGATGCTGCACGCTATGCGGGTGTATTGGAACTGGTACGTGAGACATCTAAATGGAAGGAAACACCGCAGGGAGTGCACCGTGGTGTATCGGCCTATTTTTGCCATAACTCCTATGTCGCAGAGGTGGTTGATCTGGTGATGAACAACAATTCGCCAAAAGTAGAAAAAGTGGTAGCTGCTATTGACTGCGGAATTGTGGTTAATAAAGATGGTGCTACTAATATGGCTGAGGGAGCCATTATTGACGGCATTGGAAATGCTCTCTATGGAGAACTTCCGTTCAAGGATGGTGTACCGCAAAAGAATAACTTTACAACATACCGGTTGATAAGAATGAACGAGGCACCGAAAACGATTGAGGTGCACTTTGTAAAAAATGAGGAAGATCCTACAGGAATGGGAGAACCTCCATTCCCACCAGCTTTTGCTGCCGTGGCAAATGCACTTTATAGGGCTACCGGAAAACGCTTTTATAACCAGCCGTTCATCAATGAATTGAAATCAACCTAATCGGTATAACAGTAAATCTCCATAAGAATTATTTAAACAAAGAAATATGAAAAAATGGATCATCGGATTATTATTAATCATAGTGGGTGTACAATTGTCTTTCGCACAAGATTCGGCAATAGAAGAAGAGATCAAGAATCTCTCTAAAACAAAATGGCAATGGATGGCCGATAAGAACGTGGACAAACTGGCTTCGCTCTTCCATGATAAGTCAAAATTTGTTCACATGAGTGGAACTTGGAAAAAGGATGAGGAGCTCGATATTATTAAAACCGGAAGCATTTGGTATAAAAAAGCAGATGTTCACGATGTGGCAGTCGAAATTGTTGACGATGTTGTCGTCCTATGGAACCGCATTACCTTGAATGCGGTGGTTAGAGGTAATGATGCAAAAAATGAATTTACGGTTACAGAGGTCTATAAAAAAGATGCGGATGGTTGGAAATTGTTAGCCTTGACATTTAGTACTGTGCGGGATACCCATAGCATTAAACATTAGCACGAATTCAATCCTAAAAACACTTAAAATTTACGTACAGATGAAAACAACAATTCAAGGGCTGATATTTCTCTTTATCAGCATGCAAACTTTTGCGCAAAGTTCTGCCATCGAACAGGAAGTCATTAACCTATCCAAAGAGAAATGGCAATGGATGGCCGATAAGAACGTGGACAAACTGAAAGATCTTTTCGATGATAAGTCTGTCTTTGTACATATGGGAGGATCTTGGGGAAAAGAGCGGGAGCTCCAAGTAATCGAGAGTGGGGGTATCCATTATAAGAAAGCGGATATCCATGACGTATCGGTTGAAATAATCGATAACACAGCTATATTGTTAAACAGGATTACCTTGTTAGCTGTGGTAGGTGGTAATGAAGTCACTAATCCATTTATTGTAACGGAAGTCTACGTAAAGAAAAACGACAAGTGGAGGATGGGATCGCTTTCGTTTACCAAAACAATGACACCGCCGCCAGCAAGAAAGTAAATGAAATTCGCCCTATTTTTTATTTGCCGAAATGAGAAATAATCATCAAAAAGTAGATTATAGTCCTACTTTTGGTGATTATTTCTTGTTGTTTTTATCTTAAACAGGTAGCCCTAAATTCATTAGGACTCTGTCCGACTATCTTTTTGAAGAAACGGGAAAAATGCTGCGGATAAGTAAAACCCAGTTCGTAAGCTACTTCATTAATAGATTTCTTGCCTTCAGAAATCTTATTTTTTGCTTCATCAACTATTTTATGCTGAATGTATTCTAAAGGGGGCTTGCCCGTCTCTTTTTTTATCAAATCGCCAAAATAATTAGGTGATAGATGTAGCCTGTCGGCAAAATAGGACACGGAAGGAATACCCATTTCAGACGGTTTTTCGGTTGAAAAATAGTGATTCAACAATTCATCAAAGCGCTGTAAAACTCCCGTGGAACAATTCTCAGGCAATGGAAATTGACGGCTATAGAAACGCTGGCAATAATTTACCAGACGCTCAATATGAGAGACAATTAGTTTTTTGCTGTGCTTATCCAGCGAGTATTCCAGTTCTAGTGCGATATTGGTAAAACAGTCCGACACGAGTTGACGTTCTTCCGGTAATAGGTGCAAAAATTTATCAAAAAGACAATGACTGAAAAAATTCCATCGGTGGATTGTATTTACCATTGATGTCCCTTGTATCAGATCTGGGTGGAAAACCAATGTGTATCCCTTCGCGTTATCCGCTTCGTTTTTTCGCTTCAGGCCTAGCACCTGTCCCGGTAAGATGAACGATAGCTTTCCTTCCTGGTTCTCCAAATACCGTAATGCTATACCGTAGAGGCCTAAATGCAAATTGAAATCGGCTTTTAATGGTGTCTTTGACCAGTTCACTAAACTGACCAAGGTATGCCGCGTTTCAAATTTATTGAAATCATTAAATGCACGGATCGTATCTATATGAGTATGCGTTTCCTTTGTACAGGAAGTCACATGCTGTTTAAATGTTGTGCTTTGGTGTATATTCCGGATCTCCATAATTATGCTATTGGTACATAGATTCTTATGAAGTAAAATTCAGGAAATTAGTTTATTCCTGGTTGTTGGAACGCACCAAAACGAAAAACACAAGACTAAAGGCGAAAGGGTATTTGCTGGAGACGTATCCTTTTAGCTATCTACGATCCATTCTTTAAACTCTGCAGCTTTGTTTTTGCTGATATAGATCCGTTCCGGCACTTCGGTGTCCAGTGTAATGAAAAGGCGGTTATCAAACCAGACCGTTATATTGTTGACAGCATTTCGCGCAATAATGTATTGTTTGTTGGCCCGGTAAAAATCCCTTGGATTTAGAGACGAAAAGATCTGATCCAATGTTTTGGAATATGGATAATTAATACCCTCCTTTAAACAGATGGATGTGTTCTTATCAGTTGTATAGAAATAAGAAACGTGCTGTAGGTCAATGGGCAGTAATTTGTCTTTGATAGGTATTAAAATTTTGTCTCTATACCTTCCCGCAGGGTTTAGATTGGCAAGCTTCGACAAATATGCTATAATATCCACATGTGACCATTTGCTGAATTTATGTAATGCCCGCTGGAGATCGCTGCTTTTTATTGGCTTCAGTAAATAGTCAATACTGTTTACTTTAAATGCTTCGATAGCGTATTCATCGTAAGCTGTCGTAAAAACAATAGGTACTTCGACCTCCACGTGGTCAAATATCAAAAATGCCGAGCCATCAGACAAATGAATATCCATTAATATTAAATCGGGCGCAGGGTTCGCCTTTAACCAGTTAAGGGTTTGACCAACGCTCTCTGTATTACCTACGACCTGTATTTTGGGGTCAATCTCTTTTAAAATTTCCACCAAGCTTTCATAAGCTGCTGTTTCATCTTCTACAATCAGTACCTTCATAAAATGATCACTTTAACGGTAAATAAACGGTAAATTTTATGCCGTCGTTTTCGACTTTGATAGGTTTACTCATCAATAACAGAAAGCGACTTTCTAGGTTTTTCAAACCGGTTCCATTGGTTAAGGGCGCACTTAATTTAGGGTAAATGGGGCTGGAAACCACCAGTTCGTTCTGCTCGTTCAGATATATATCAATGACCATCTTGTGATCGCTATCAATCATGTTATGGACTACCACATTATCTAAAAGCGGAAGGATAGAAAGTACAGGTAAACTAGATGCTAACTTGCTGCTGTCTACATTAATATGGTATTCCAGCTTATTGGCAAAACGGACTTCCATCATGTATCGGAAGGAATCGACAAAGGAAAGCTCTTCTGCTAAGCTAACAAGTCCTTTCTTATCACTCTGTAGAATGTAACGAAAAACATCCGAAAGTTTGTCGACATAAGCTAAGGTGATTTCATCATTCTTCTTGCGGATCAGGGAAGTCAGGCCATTGAGCGAATTGAAAAAGAAATGCGGATTGATCTGATTGGTTAGTGCATCATACCGGCTCTGTAGGTGCTGAAGTGTTAATTCCTTAATCTGCTTCTCTTTTTTTCTTTTTTCCGAGTAAAGCATCACAATATGCCCCATAAGGGAGCTCAGGACAGAAACGATAAAAAATTGAAAAAGTACAAGGCTGCCAAAATGCCTGACCTTGGTAAAGGCCAAGAATGAAATCGCTCCGTAAAGCGCATAGGCAAAAACCGAGATCAATATACTGTATCCTAGTCTCTTTTTATAGGAAAAGTTCTTCAGATATCGGAGATTACTCGTGATCAATATAAAAATCAGTCCGATAAAAAAGGTGTACCGGAACAAGAAAAATACGATGTGACTTGTCTTGTCTGCATTACCAAGCCATTTTAATTCAAAGGGTAACCAGGTTATATCTGGGTATATAACAAAAATTGCAGATAGGGCACTGACCAGCAGCAGTTGCCACAAATTGTATTTCTTTAACAAATTACTCCTTTATCTTTCACGGGATAACAAAAACTTACTTCGCAAAGGTACAGTACGAATTCCTAAGAACGTCTTGCACCTGATTAAAGCGAAAAAACAAATGATCAAAACGAATTTCAGCGCTGATCAATTCAGATGCCGATATTCTTTTGGCGTATAGCCGACCCGGTTTTTGAACAACCTTGCAAAATGCTGCGGATATTTAAATCCCAGTTCATAGGCTATTTCATTGATCGTCTTACTAGTGTCGAAAATTTTATCCTTCGCTATATCAATGATTTTATTCTGAATGTAATCCTGTGCTGATTTTCCGGTCTCTTTCTTAATCAGGTCTCCAAAATAGTTCGGGGATAGGTGGAGTTGCTCGGCAAAATAAGCGACGGAGGGTAAACCAGAATTATAGGGTTTTTCGGATTCAAAATAGTTATTGAGCGATTCTTCGAATTTTTCCAGAATTCCCCTGTTGACATTGTCCCTTGTAATAAATTGACGATCATAAAACCGTTCGCAATAGTTTAGGAACAATTCGATATTGGAGACGATCAATTGCTTGGTATGTTTATCAATGTTGCGTTTCAGTTCGAACTGAATTTTCTCCAAGCAATCCAGAATGATCTTTCGTTCCTGCTCGGACAAATGCAAGGCTTCGCTGACGGCATAGGAAAAAAAAGTGTAATCGGCCATTTTCTTGCCCAGTGAGGTGCCATGCAAAAGATCGGGATGGAAAACGAGCGCTGTGCCCTGTGGCTGATAGTACTCTTCCTTGTATTCACCTATAACCTGTCCGGGAGCCAAGAAAATCAAGGTTCCCTCTTCGTAATCATAATTTTTTAAGCCATAACGGAGGTCGCCACATTTTACGCTCTTTAAAAAAATAGTATAGAAATCGTATTGCAAACGGCGAAATTGACGTGGTTCGGCTTTGCCCAGGTCAACGATGCTGACCAAGGGATTCAACGTCTCATTATTATTGAACGCGTTGTATTGCTTGATGTTTTTAAAATTTATGATATCATCCATAAAGCTAATTGTTTGTTCTATACAAAACTAATAAATGGTAAGCTATGTTCTTTACGTATTGCCTGGGAACAGTAATATTGGTATCAAAAACAGTAATCTGTATACCAAACCGTTATAAATCTCTCCCGACATTTGTAACATAACCTTAAAAAGTTAAAAACAAGATGAGAAATTTAGTTTTGAATAATGGAATAGAAATGCCAATCCTTGGGTTTGGGGTGTTTCAGATACCGGATGCGAGAGAATGTGAAAGGGCTGTTAAAGATGCGATTGAAACCGGCTATCGCCTAATTGATACCGCAGCCTCTTATCTAAATGAGGCGGCCGTAGGTAATGCCATTAAAAATAGCGGAATTCCGAGAGAGGACCTATTTATAACGACCAAACTATGGGTACAGGATACAGGTTATGAAAAAACAAAGACCGCATTTCAAAAGTCTTTGGACAGATTACAGCTCGATTACCTGGATCTTTATCTCATCCACCAGCCCTACGGCGATGTTTTCGGATCGTGGAGGGCTATGCAGGAACTATATCATGAAGGAAGGGTGCGGGCTATTGGCGTTGCTAATTTTCACCCCGATAGAATAACAGATCTGATCATAAACAGCGGTTTTACACCGGCGATCAACCAGATTGAAACGCATCCCTTCCATCAACAAATGGAGACACAAAAGTTTCTGCTTGAAAACGAGGTACAGATACAGTCTTGGGGGCCTTTTGCAGAAGGGAAGAACAACATCTTTCACAATGAAGTATTGTCGGCTATCGGCGAAAAATATGATAAATCAGTAGCGCAGGTTATCCTTCGCTGGCTAATACAACGAGCTATTATTGCCATTCCTAAATCGGTTCGAAAGGAACGAATGACCGAAAATTTTGAAATTTTCGATTTTGAACTTTCTCAAGAGGACTTGCAAAGCATCGCGGCTTTGGATAGCGGATCAAGCTTGTTCTTTGATCATAGGGATCCGGCAATGGTAAAATGGTTGAGTGAACGAAAACTGGACATATAGTCTAAAAAAAAACAAAATAATGGAAAAACGTAAACTGGGAAATAGCGGATTGGAAGTATCTGCGTTGGGGTTGGGTTGTATGGGACTGAGCTTTGGCTATGGTCCGGCTACTGACAAACAGGATGCTATACAATTGATCAGGGCAGCATTTGATGCTGGCATAACTTTTTTTGATACCGCCGAATGTTATGGGCCATTTGACAATGAAGCGTTATTGGGTGAAGCGCTAGCACCCTTTCGAGACAAAGTGATAATTGCCACTAAATTTGGATTTGAGGATGGGGATTCGAAAAAAGGACTGGACAGTAGCCCTGCAAGGATAAGAGCAGTGGCAGAAGCGTCTATGAAAAGACTTAAAACCGATTACATTGACCTGTTTTATCAGCATCGGGTTGATCCGAATATTCCTATTGAAGAAGTTGCCCGAACTATCGGGGAGCTGATAGGCGAAGGAAAAATAAGGCATTGGGGCTTATCGGAAGCAGGAGCAGACACTATCCGCAAAGCACATGCTGTTCAACCGCTTGCCGCCCTACAAAGCGAATATTCTCTGTTCTTCCGTGAGCCTGAAAGGGAAATTATTCCTACACTGGAAGAACTAGGGATAGGTTTTGTGCCGTTCAGTCCTTTAGGCAAAGGGTTTTTAACGGGAGCCGTTGACGATAAGACAAAATTTGACCCTACAGATTTTAGGAATATTGTTCCCCGTTTCTCGGAAGAAAACCGTAAAGCCAATCAGTCATTGATAGATTTAATAAAGTCTATTGCTGCCGGCAAAGGTTCAACGCCCGCTCAGACAGCACTTGCATGGTTACTTGCTCAAAAGCCCTGGATCGTGCCCATTCCGGGAACAACCAAGTTGCACCGTTTACAGGAAAACATAGGAGCGGTGGATGTCCGTTTAAGCGAGACTGAATTGAACAATATAGAAGCAGCACTGAAAAATATTGAAATAGTGGGTGCGAGATATCCTTCGCAATTACAGGACAGAGTTGGTAAATAAAATATAACAGTATGGGAAATAGACGTAATAACAGAAAAGTCTGGGCTTTTGCAGTGTCTTCAATATTGCTCGGTACCGCCTTTTGCCTTTCATCTTGTACCACAACCAAAGAAAATAACAGTAACAGCTTGGTTATTAAAGAGCAGGGTAGTTTTATGGTTGGCGGCACAAAAACCACTGAAACAGGCACATTCGATCTGGACAGCGCTTTGAAACCACAAGGACAGACCTTTCACGGCGATCATGCCTATGCGTTTTATCAAATTCCCGAAGAGGCTCATAAACTTCCATTGGTTTTTCTGCATGGAGCTGGACAGTCCAAAAAAACATGGGAAACAACACCTGATGGACGGGAGGGCTTTCAGAATATTTTTCTCCGAAGAAAGTTTTCAGTTTACCTACTAGACCAGCCGAGACGTGGCGACGCGGGAAAGAGTTCTGTGGAAGCAACCATTAAGCCTACGGCAGACGAGCAATTCTGGTTCACACAATTTAGGCTTGGCAATTATCCTGACTATTTTCCAAATGTTCAATTTCCTAAAGATACTGCTTCGCTTGAACAGTTCTTTAGGCAGATGACCCCCAATACGGGAAGTTTTGATACCGGTGTTATTTCAGATGCCGTTTCCACCCTGTTCAATAAGATAGGTGATGGTATTCTGGTGACGCATTCACAGGGAGGTGGTCCAGGTTGGATGACAGCTATCAAAAATGATAAAGTCAAGGCAATCGTAGCCTATGAACCGTACAGCGGTTTTATGTTTCCCGAGGGGGAATTACCGCAACCGATAAATTCAACAGGACTTTTCGGTGCATTAAGCGGTGTGGAAATACCCTTGGCGGACTTTGAAAAACTAACCCAGATGCCGATTGTGATCTATTATGGAGATAACATCGCAAAGGAACCAACTAAGGTATGGAACATGGACCATTGGCGCTCCGGCCTTCAAATGGCAAGGCTCTGGGCAGAGGCAATTAATAAACACGGAGGGGATGCTAGCGTAGTACATCTCCCGGAGGTGGGCATTAAGGGTAATACCCATTTTCCTTTTTCAGATCTGAACAATGTAGAGGTAGCCGATGCATTGTCCAAATGGTTAAAGGATAAGAGGCTCGACAAGTAATAGGGATACAAAAAAATGATAGCAACTGGAGAATTGCATATAAAAAGAAAGACGAGATGAAAAGTTTAACAACACATTGGTTAATGTTATGTACGTTCTTGTTTGCAATAACATCCTGTTCGGCAACCGAGCCGCCATCAGCGGCAAAGGAAGAGCCATCAATAGAAAAAGATGATTCTCTGCAAGATAAGAAAATATTGATTGTTTATCTGTCACGTACAAAAAACACCAAAGCTGTTGCACAGATCATCCAAAAAAAAGTGGGTGGCGACTTGGTAGCGCTTGAATTGGAGACGCCGTATCCGGAACATTATCAAACAACGGTGGATCAGGTAGCAGATGAAAATGCCAGAGCTTATCTCCCACCATTGAAAACGAAGATTGACAATATAGCAAATTATGATGTGGTCTTTGTAGGATTTCCTACTTGGGGGATGCAATTACCACCACCCATGAAAAGTTTCCTTAGTCAATACGATCTAAGTGGAAAAACGGTGGTTCCCTTTAATACGAATGCCGGTTATGGTGTCGGTAGCAGCTTTGAAACGGTAAAAAAATTATGCCCACAAAGCAACATTCTTGAAGGCTATTCAACTAAAGGCGGGGTGGAAAGGGATGGAATTTTATTCGTGATGGAAGGGGACAAAGAGAAAGAGGTGCAAGTTGAGGTACAGGACTGGCTAAAGAAAATAGATTTGATCAAGTGATAACTTAAGCAAAATGAACATATTGATATTAGGTGCGGCAGGTAAAATCGGGAAATTGCTTGCAGCAGAAGTTCTTGCCCGGACTCCCTATGATTTAGTACTTTATGCCAGAAATGCATATTCGCGATTAAATGCAATAGATTCCACGCAGGTAAAGATATTCGACGGCGATTTCAGGGATATAGGTACATTAACCGAAGCAATGATAGGTATTGATGTTGTTTATATCAACGATATGGGGGATGATCAGGCTACCAATATAATTATAGAGGCCATGAAAAAAGTCGGAGTGAAACGGGTGATCGGTGCTTCTGTTCTCGGTATATACGATGAAGTGCCTGGAGCCTTTGGCCGGTGGAACAAAATGATGATCGGTGGTTCTCCCCGAATGCAAGCACAGATAAAATCGGCGCGTGCCATAGAGGACTCGGGCCTGGACTATACCTTACTTAGGTTAACATGGCTTTATGATCAGAAAGATAACAAGGATTATGTGATTACCATGAAAGGAGACCCGTTCAGGAGTACACAGGTCACGAGGGAAGCTGTTGTCCAACTGATCATTGATATTATCATGGCTGAGGACGAGCGATTTATAGGGAAAAGTTTAGGTGTAGGCGAACCTGATACCGAATGGGATAAACCTTCATTTTATTGACAGAGGTAAATGGAACGATAGGTATATAGCGGCATGCTGCTTATTAATCTTTATACATATCTATATGAAAAAAATATTAACAGGACTAGCGATCATGATCTGCTTTAGTTTGCATGCACAGCAAACTGGCCATATTGGTTCGCTTGGAGAACCGACAGTTCGTACAGTGTCGGGAATGGTCCGCGGCGTGACAGACGATAGCGTTGAAAGCTTCAAGGGGATTCCATATGCGGCAGCTCCGGTTGGTGAATATCGCTGGCGGCCGCCACAACCTGTCGCAGCATGGGAAGGGGTACGTGATGCCAGTAAGTTTTGTGCTGATTGCGCGCAGGCGGGTTGGCCTCGCACTACCAGAACGATCAGGGAAAATACGTCGGAAGATTGCCTGTTTCTTAACTTGTGGCGACCGACGGGAGCAAAAACGGAAACGAAATTACCTGTGATGGTCTGGATTTATGGCGGTGGTTTCGTGGGAGGAAGCAGTTCCCAGCCCGGAACGTGGGGGAACCAATTTGCGAAACAGGGTGTCATTCTGATAACGTTCAATTATCGTCTTGGCCGTCTCGGTCATTTTGCATTCCCTGCATTGTCTAAAGAATATCCCCAAGAACCAAAAGGCAGCTACGCTTACATGGATCAGATTGCTGCACTCAAATGGGTTCAGCAGAACATCGCAGCATTTGGAGGCAATCCTAACAATGTTACCATTTTTGGTGAGTCTGCCGGTGGTGTTTCTGTACATTCGCTACTGACCATGCCTTGTGCAAAAGGCCTTTTCCAGAAGGCAATCATCGAATCCGGTGGTGGCAGAGATGGTGTATTAACCGGAAGGCCAATAGATAAGGAAGATGCCGATCCCCATTACTCCGTTTCAGCAGAAACGATTGGAATAAACTTTGCCCGTAAACACGGGATTGAGGGTGTCGATTCCGCCGCACTGGCCAAGTTACGTTCGCTGAGTGTGGAGGAAATCGTAGATAATGGACAGGAAAGTGATGGCCCAGCGGGCTTACCTATTTATTCAGGGCCGATCCTGGACGGTAAACTGGTTGTAGAGACAGCCGAGAGCGCTTACAAAGCAGGCAGACAGACACGTGTTCCACTTATTATTGGATCGAACAGTGCGGAAGTGCCTGCCGGTTTTGTTAACGCCACCTCCAAAGATGAATTACTCTCTCAGTTCGGACTGCTGAGAGAAGAAGTGACTGCTGCCTACGATCCGGATGGCACTATTGAATTCGCTGAAATGCTTACCATGATCAATACGGATAAGGTATGGGCAGAACCTGCCAGGTTCACCGCGAGGTCCTTTGCTGCGGGCGGTAATCCTGCTTATATTTATCTTTTCTCCTACGTTTCCGATGCCATGAAGGGACGGATGCGTTATGGTGCAGCCCACGCATCCGAAATCCCTTATGTATTTAATAACCTTAACATCCGGAATGGAGTCGCTGTTGCTCCGAAGGATTATGATATTGCCAGGAAGATGAACACCTATTGGACGAACTTCGCCAAAACCGGTGACCCTAATGGTAAAGATCTTCCGAAATGGCCTGTTTACGATTCTAAAAAAGGTGAGATCATCGAATTTCGTGGGGATGGTTCCATTGTTGGTGGTCCTGACCCCAAGAAAGCACGTCTGGACGTTATGGAGAAGGCGGCCGAAAAAGAGAACTAAATTTCCGATCAGAAGAAATTAAGAAATAAAGGCCATCGTTTTCTACACGCTGGAAAGCATGTTTATGCGTTACGAAAGCCAGAACGCGCCTTTCATCTTCGAATCTGAACAATGAAGCGGTAACAGATTTTATGTTTGAATGGCTAAAAGTAACAGAACTAGGTAAGTAATATTGGTAGTAGAAACCGTAATCCGTATAGCTATTACCGTTATTTAATCCTGAACTTTGTACTGTTAATCCGAAGTATAAAATATACGGAGTTAGTTAAAAAAGAATACCAGTAATGATACGCAAACTTTTTAAATCAATACTATTTCTCCTAGCAGTAAGTGTTACAATGAGCGCCAATGCCCAAACAAAGGCAGCTCAGGATTTAGATCCCAAGCAACAGGCAATTATCCGCATTGCAGCCCTCACCGGCAAAGGCAGTCTGGAGCAATTAAAAGAAGAGCTGAAGGCAGGCCTTGAAGCAGGATTGACAGTCAATCAGATCAAGGAAGTCATTGTCCATGTCTACGCTTATGCCGGTTTTCCTCGCAGTATCCGTGGGCTACAGACTTTTATGACCGTGCTCGACGAGCGCAAATCCAGGGGTGTAAATGACGTGATGGGGAATGAAGCTTCTCCTATAAAAAATGACTGCAGCAAATACGATCGGGGCAAAGCTATTCTGGATACACTTTTAGACACTCCCCAACGTGGTCCCCAAACAGGCTACTCGGCATTTGCACCCGTAATTGAGATATTTCTGAAAGAACATCTGTTCGCCGATATTTTTGAGCGGGATGTGCTAACATATAAGGAAAGAGAATTGGTAACGGTTTCTGTGCTCGCTGCTATCGGCGGTGTGGAGCCTATGTTACAATCACATCTGAAAATCTGCATGAACGTAGGCTTAACGGCAGATCAGCTGCAACAGTACGTTGGCATTATCAAAACATCCATTGGTAAAAAAGAGGCGAACTCAGCACAGTCCGTCTTGAATGGAGTATTAAAAAGCAAATAAATCTTATGAAACGACTATCATTAATAATTGGATTGGCAACTTCAATAATAACAACAGATATGGCAAATGCACAATCAACTAAGAAAAGGTATGAATCAAATCCTTTTACGCTGGTATATGACGGTGCCATTACTAAAAATGAAGAAGGAAAAGTAAACATCCATCCGGTAAAATATAAACTGAACGGTATTGAAATCGCCGCCAATGTCTACACACCGGCAAATTACGATCCGTCAAAGAAATACCCCGCGGTAGCGGTAGCACATCCTAACGGGGGGATAAAGGAGCAGACTGCCGGATTATACGCACAGCGTCTGGCAGAGGCTGGTTATATAACCATTGCTGCCGATGCAGCGTACCAGGGAGCGAGCGGCGGTGAGCCACGCCATACAGATAAACCTCAGTACCGGACCGAAGATATTCATGGCATGGCTGACTATATTTCACGATATCCAGGTGTTGATGTCGAGCGCTTAGGTGTTCTAGGTATTTGCGGAGGCGGTGGGTATACTTTAAAAGCAACCCAATCGGACAAACGGTTTAAAGCCGTTGCAACCCTGAGCATGTTCAATTCGGGGGAGGTAAGACGTAACGGATTTCAGAATTCTCAATTGAACACCGTTCAGGAACGCTTAAAACAAGCATCGGACGCGCGCGCCCAGGAAGAAGTAGGTGGTAAACCGGCATATTCAGGTGTGGCAAGCATCACAGATGAAGAAATCGCAAAAACGCCGACCGACCTGTACCGCGAGGGATATGAATACTATTACAGAACCCATGCCCACCCCAATTCAACTTTCCTATATACCACGGCGAGCTTAATGGATCTAATGACGTGGGATGCCACCGATCAGATCGAATTAATTACACAACCTCTACTTATGATTGTAGGAAGCAAAGCTGATACGAAATATATGACAGATGAGGCATTTGCCAAGGCAGCCAATGCAAAAAACAAGGAGCTATTCCTGATCGACGGTGCTACGCACATTCAAACCTATTGGAAACCAGAGTATGTTTCACAGGCTGTAAATAAATTACTTGAATTTTATAAAACTAATCTATAAAACTTGGAAGATGAAGCATAATCTTAAATACTTTTTGCCGCTTGTAATTGTCTTTTTTTCGGCTTGTAACAACAATAAAGAAAACGAAGTTCCAAGACAACAAAATACACTTATTTTCCCTCAGGGTAATAAAAATACAACGGATAATTTCAAGGGAGAAGTATGGGTAGCGCCATTGATAGAAGCAGATAGCTTAAATCAAACAGCGGTCGGAAATGTAACCTTTGACCCTGGAGCCAGAAGTAAATGGCACACGCATCCTGCGGGACAAATATTGTTGGTAACAGATGGCGTTGGCTACTATCAGGAAAAAGGACAGCCAAAAAAGATATTGCGAAAAGGCGATGTTATCAAATGTCCACCAAATATTCCCCATTGGCACGGTGCTAGTGCAGACACCGCTTTCGTTCAGATAGCTATCACGGGAAGAGAAAAGGGACCTACGGTATGGCTGGAAGCTGTTACTGATGAGGAGTATCATAGTGGAGATAAAGATTGAAGGTCTAGAAAGCGACAACCTCAGCACTCGCCGGTTTGCAAAATCAAAACCGCCTCTTGTAAATATCTGTTGCGTTTAAGATAGCTAATGCCCTCTATTCATCTGTCGCAATAGATTGTATGAATGCTTTTTGTTAATGGTAACCAATGACCGCGTGTTAAAACGGCCATTGGCTCCATACTAAAACAACAATAAACAGCACGAACGGTTCTAACACAGCAATTGGGTAAAGATGACGCGTCGTACTTAACTTTAACTGTCCCATAAAATTATGGACATACAAATAGTCAATTAGCACATATCGATGAAGAAATATATGTTTATCGAATAGAATACCTAACTAAAAAGCCTCCATATTACTTATTTCGGTAAAGCTCCTGCCTTCTACCAGGACTTCCTTGAATCGCTTATCCTTTTGCAACTGCACGATATAACTCTCTCCTGCCTTATCACAGGAGGTAATCTTCTTACTACGAAGTATTTTGTAATCCACATACTTGGCATTCAGTATAAGAGAAACTTTTGGAGGTATGTAATTCGGCTGATAATGTTCAATGGTATGTTTCCAGCTACCGTCGATAGTATAACTGACCAAATAGGAAACTTCATTATCCGAAAATTTTACTACAATCCCATCGCTTACAACGAGCCAAGTAGGCATATCGATATCCGGATGTCTCTTTCCAAAGTCTTTTATTAAGCGTTTAAGCGCATGTTCCGAAACGCCTGGCAGAGCAGTAACACGAATAACATTCTTCGACACCTTTTTACCTATAACATCCTGGTCTGTCTGACACCTGCCGACTGCCTCTGGATGATAACTAGCGAGCAAACTGGTGATCACTAAAAGACCTATCTGCCTGATTTTTTTCATTTTCAATGCGATTTTCCTTATCGAATTCAATACTCACAAATTTCGCAGCCTGAAAAGCAGGTTTCGTATACATTTTACGGATTATATTACCACTATTACTGATATTTAAGCACCAAGCGAAAGAAAATGGTATTGAGACGACATGTTCATGTTGACATTAAGTGGTTTATCGCATCATTCACATTACGAGTATCGTTTGCAATAGAATATAATTGATTTTAGTCGAGCTATCCACTGACGGCCTGCAACAAATCGACTAAGCTTCTTATCTAACTAACAAGCTTAGTTTTTCAATAACATATTTCCCGAGTTAAGACCCGACAGATCAGTTGTCAGAGAGCAGTTCCATCCGCGAGGTGATTTTGCAGCAAATTAATTTAAAGAAGGCCAGTGGTCTTTTACTTTTTAGTCATTGATTTCTTGATACTTCAAACAGAATATTATTTTTGACTACTCCCCAAGAGGTTGCCAATAGATGATTTACATTCTTAGCACTATTGTCCTCAACATATTTAGAGAGGATATGGCTAAAGGACTGTTGGAAAAAAGAAACGTCACCCCTGAGCAGGCGGTAAAAATTTTAAGAAAAAAGGGTGTTGAAGTCAATGAAAGCCAAGCCAAAGTAATTTTGGATTTCTTATATATTTTAGCTAAATTGACAGTAAATCAATACTTTAAGAATAAGTAACATATTTTATTACTGCAAACATTTCGCCATGATACCAGCGTACCTTTATATTCGAGTGAGTACCGATGAACAAGCCAGAAGAGGTTATTCTTTACGTGAACAGGAAGAAAGACTTTCGCTCTATTGTACAACGAATCGAATAGAAGTACTGGGTATTATAAAGGAAGATTACTCTGCCAAGACCTTTAATCGGCCAGAATGGAAAAAACTTTTGGTCACGCTCCGAAAAAAACGTAAAACCGCCGTACAGATACTCTGTGTCAAATGGGATAGATTTAGTCGCAGTATTGAAGCAGCTTATGAAATGATTGGCATTTTAAGAAGTTTAAATGCGAGTATCTATGCCATTGAACAACCGATAGATGTTTCTATACCGGAAAATAAAATGATGCTTGCTATTTATCTGGCTGCGCCGGAAGTGGAGAATGATAGACGGGCCTTAAATGTGTTCTATGGCATGCGTAAGGCGAGAAGAGAAGGAAGATGGATGGGAACAGCTCCTACGGGTTATATCAACAGAATTACTCCCGACGGAAATAAGTATATTATGCCCAAACAACCGGAATCTGATATTATGAAATGGGTGTTTGAGGAACTTGCGAGGGGAGTTTATGCTGCTGAGCAGGTTCGCAAAATGGCCAATAAAAAGGGACTGAAATGTGAGCGTAATAATTTTTGGAAACTCATACGTAACCCGATATATTGTGGCATCGTCGTTGTTCCTCCTTATAAAAATGATGAGATAGAATTTGTAAAGGGGCAGCATCAACCAATAATTTCGGAAGCACTTTTCTATCGTGTCCAGGATGTGCTGAATGGTAATAAACGTTCAGTTGCAACAAAAGTGATTTCCAAAGATATGTTACCGTTAAGGGGATTCCTCCAATGTCCCAACTGTAACAGAATGTTAACCGGAAGTGCTTCCAAAGGACGTCATCAGTATTATTATTACTATCACTGTTCTTCTTCGGTATGCGGCAGCAGGTTTAAGGCAGAGGAAGTGAACAGTTATTTTGAAAGGGAACTGTTAAAGTTTAAACTCATGCCTGAAACGGGGGAGCTTCTTAAAATGGTTGTAATGGATGAATATAAATCCTCTCATCGTGAAGAACTGGATGAGCGGGCGATACTTTACAGACAGATACAAGAACAAGAGCTGATAATGGCCAATGCCCGAAAAAAATTGATGATAGATGAAATCGATGGCAATGACTTTAAAATTATCAAATCTGAATGTAATGAGAAATTGAAAAAATTAGAAGCTCAATTGGAGAACCTTCCAAGTAGATCAGAAAGTTTAAAGACAATTGAATCGCTACTTGATATAGTTGTAGAAAAGTATTCAAGAATAGATAAACATTACCAAGACGCAGATATAGAAGGGAAGCGTAGAATCATTGGTTCGATGTACCCAGAAAATTTGTGTTTTGACGGTAAGGGACATCGAACCGCTCGACTTAATGAAGCGTTATCGCTTATCTTGCTGATCAACAGTGAATTAGAAGCAATAAAAAAGGGGAAAGATTCGTTTAATTTGAATCTTTCCCCTGAGGTAGCCCGTAGGGGAATCGAACCTACTTACTATTAATCTATTTATCAGAATTTACAAACTTCCTTTTTCCTAATTCACCGAATCACTCACTGGTTTGAGATACGTTTTAGCTGCAATTGCTATTGTGGCAAGACGTCAAACTCCGCGCAGAATGAAATATTAACGGTCAAATATACAAGCAGTAGAAAGAAAAATAATCTTTTCATTTTAAAACGCGTTTAATTTAATCCATTCATGAAGTGTCGTAAACGGCTCCGTTGAAATTTCTTTAGCCATTTGAATTGAGGCGTCCGTATCTGGCCCCATATAGGTGTAAGACTCAAAATAGGCTAACAGCTGCGCCACTCCTTCTGCTCCCTCAAAGAAGCTGGAAAACACCTGAGCAGGAACTTGATTGAAGGTGTATTCTTTTCCATTAGCTTTAAAAGCTTCCAAAACATCATTGAAGCTATTTAATTCGGCCGCTAATGGCAAATAACTGCCATTCCCTACTTTTTTGGGATTTAAAAACGCTCCTGCAACTACTTTTCCCAAGTCGCTAATATCTGCCATGTGAATTACTTTCTTAGTTGGGTCGATGGGTAAGGTCCACCCAATAGAGCCGTCTTGTTGCCGCTGTGGTGCTGTGTGACCTTTGAAGTTTTGAAAGTAAAAGGGTGGCTGAACGAATGTATAATTTGCAAATCCTGCATTTTTTACTAATTCATCAACTTTTGCTTTTCCTGTAAATTGAGGAACATAAAACTGACCGTTACTGATTTTTTCAACGTTTGGTAACGTTGACCAAACGAAGTGATTCACATTAGCATTTTTTGCAGCCTCAATAGCCGTGTTTCCTTGTGCCAATTCATCGGCTCCTTCCCAAAAGTTAGTAACCACAAATACCCCGTGAGTATTTTGGAAGGCATGAGTTAATGATTCACGGTCCATTAAATCACCTTGTACCACGTCATCAGCCTTACCTTGATATTTATCCGGGTTTCGGGTAATTGCTCTAACTTTGAAAGAACCCTCCTTAATTAATGCATTTACGACTCCTTTTCCTTGTAGACCAGTCGCACCAACGACGGCAATTATTTTCTTTTCCATCTTGAATGTTTTTAAAGATTAACTATGCTACAAAGATGAGGGAGATGAACTGCATTCACCTATAAGGTAGTTTAAGAAAGAGCCTTAAGGTAGATTAAGATTTGACAATCTTATTTCGGATGGTACTAAGGAACTCCGGCGTTACACCTAGATAGGAGGCAATTTGAACGTTAGAGATACGATTAAAAAAATGGGGAGACATTTTTAAAAAGTCGAGGTAACGCTCCTCCGCGGTGGAACTAATATTTTGTAGGATTCTCCGATGAGCACTTATCAGCGCATTTTCTGTCAGGACTCTGAAAATTCGGTTAAATTTTATATTATCATCAAAGAGTTTGATCTGGTCCTCCTTTCCTAATTGAAGGACGGTCGAATTCTCCAAGGCTTCTATGTATAGTTTACTTGGCTCTTCCGAATAGAAGCTGCCAATATCCGTAATCCACCAATTCTCAATAGCAAATTGCAAATTGTATTCCTTCCCTTTTTCGTCAACCATGTACATTCTGAAACAGCCCTCAACTACGAACGTATGATGCTTACATATATCGCCTTTTTGAAGGATAAAATGCCTTCGTTTAACGCTTCGCTCCTTAAAAGCTTCTTCCACGATAGACTTCTCTTCTTCATTTAAAGGAAGGAGATTTTCGAAATAGTCTATTAATGGTTTTGTCCTCATTTTCGAATTCCTTACAACTCTCAAATATACGCGATAATCTTCTGTATGCAAGGATGTCAAGCATCTTTCCATCAACTCCTATAAATAGTGTTTTTAAGCATTTTATGCTGGAATTGTCATAATTCGTCCATATGGCTTTGTATAACTTTTTTATATTTCGTACACATATCTATTACACTCATCACCTTCATGATTTTTTATTAACCAAATAAAGTGCACATTGTATAAAAGCAGATTATAGCGAGGCATAGTCGACAGGGATGGCGTTGCCCCGCATGGAGAAGAGGCCCAAAACATCGGTTTGATGTACCTTGAAAAGGTGCCTTTTAATGGAGCGGGATATCGAACCGCCCAACTCAATAAAGCATTAAAGGATCAAGCTGAATTCTTGGGGGGAGTATTAAAAATTTCTTAGTTTAGCATCTTTAAACTAGATATCCCTTGCAAGACGCCGAACGTAAATTATTATCCCTATTGATGCCCGAAGGGCTTTTAGAATATTTTCAAATTTTAGAAGTCGATCAGGTTGACAATCAACTCCATATTTATTTAGATGAGCTCAATATTGCTCCCGCCGGCTATGAGAACAGCAAGTTGGAGTCAAAAGGCTTTATACCTTCTACCGAGATTTCCGACTTTCCCATTCGAGGTCAGAAAGTTACGCTACATATCCGTCGCCGTCGCTGGACGGTTCCGGATACCGGACAGATCATCACAAGAGATTGGAACCTAGTGCGTGAGGGTGCTCGAATGACTACGGAATTCGGGCTTTTTTTAAAGAAGATATTTGGATGACCACCCTGTAAGTGCCCATTTGGTAGGATTATTCTTTCAAATGGATGGCAAGCAGCTACAGGATCAGTACAAGAATCATCTCAGTGACTTTCATGATTGGAACCAAAAGTCACATGCAGAGAGCTGGACATTGTTTCCTGAAAACATCTCCGAACACCTGAGCATCGACGAGACCAGCTTTAGCAACGGGGAACTATATACGATCGTAAGCAGTAAATCAGCGAAATGCCGTAAAGGAACTATTCTGGCCACCATAAGGGGCACAAAAGCCGAAGATATCATGGCGGTTCTTGAACGGATCCCCTTGCGTTCAAGGAATAAGGTAAAGGAGGTGACCATGGATATGGCTCCGAACATGGCTAAGGCTATCCGTAGATGTTTCAGGAATGCCAGGCGTGTGATCGATCGGTTCCATGTCCAAAAGTTAGCATACGATGCAGTGCAGGAACTCCGCATCAAATACCGTTGGGAAGTATTGGATGCAGAAAGCAAGAAGATAATGGAATCGCGAAAGCGGGGAATTCCATATGAACCGGAGTTGCTATCCAATGGAGATACGCTAAAACAGTTGTTGGCCAGGTCGAGACACCTGTTGTTCAAGCATCCATGCAGATGGTCCGAAAGCCAGAAACACCGGGGCGAACTGTTGTTCATGCGCTTTCCCAAACTAAAACAGGCTTATGACCTGGGTATTGCCTTAGGTGACATCTTCAATAAATGCAAGGACAAAAAAGTTGCTTTTACTAAGTTGGGACTGTGGCACAATCAGGTAGAGAATACGGGCATTGCTTCATTTGAGAGTGTCGCAAGATCCATTGCAGCACATCACCAATACATCCTGCATTACTTTGACAACAGAAGCACCAATGCTTCAGCAGAATCTTTCAATGCAAAGCTCAAAGCTTTCAGGAGCGTCTTTCGTGGCGTAAGGGACACAACCTTCTTCCTGTACAGAGTTATGAAACTGTATGCTTAAAAATAATTACCCCCCAAACTTTCGGTATGATCCGCATTAAATTTTATTTTGATAAACAAGAGGGAAACAACAAAAAAGGGAAAGATTCGTTTTGAATCTTTCCCTTGTAGCCCGTAGGGGAAGGATATCGAACCGTTTTTTGGACGATTTAAGAAAAATTGCCGGTTAAGTTTTTGTGGAATTTCGGTGTCCAAATCCTCCTTTATACCAAGGTTACTTCGCACCGTTGCGTTTTATTGTGTATGGACAGCTCGAGTAAACTCGATCACGCTGAGATTACCTCACTCTGCCCGGTGACCCTGAAGGGGGAGATGACAGAACGACCAATATTCGCTACAAACACCTGTATTTAAGCCGTTTAACAGATACGTTCAAATTACATCAAAATAAAACAACCTATCCTAAAGTTCGATTTTTTTGTTTAAAAATGGTATTAAATCAATCGTACTTTAATAATACACTATATCGTACTTTAATAATACACTATTATACCAAATTTTATCTATATATGGAATTTTTTATGTTTCTGTATGAGCGAACGAATTCACAATTATTAAACCGTCTTTTCCGAGATTCACTTTTAAAGCAAGAAAAACTCCGATTCCGGCAAATTCACCAAACTGGTAGAACAGCATTCACCCATTTCGTAGATGGTTATTTTCATTTTCTCACTCATAACTATTAATTTTTTGAAGGATGACGGAGAATGGAAAAAAAAGATGCGGAATTTTAGATTGTTTTTTTCTATGCCCGCTTTTATATTAATAGCTACTATGCATTATTTCACTTACTTCCTTATCTTTGGGATATGAAATGGCTGGTTTATTTGTTTTCCATCTATGTACTTGTTTTATCCGCTGTACCCTGTGGGGCGGAAGATAATTGCTGCATTGATGAAACTTACAGCTTAGCCGAAAGGGAAAAGCCTGCTGAAGAGCGCAACCACAGATCGGTCTGTCCCTGTTCACCTTTTTTCTCATGTGGAGTCTGTAGCGGGGCAGTTCTGCCAAATGCCATAATGGCGGTCAGCAAAGAACTGTCACCAATTCTCCAACAACCTTTCTCCTATCAGGAATACCCTTTGCTGGAACTTCCCCGAACAATCTGGCAACCTCCTAAAGCCGCATAATATTTTCGCCGTTTTGCAGTTGTAGCTTCCCTGAAGGCTGCGTATTTTATATTTACACACAAAGATTTAAGAATGAATAAAGCTATAGGCTTGATACTATGGCTTTGTACAGGTAACCTGTGCATGGCCCAGCATACATTAACAACTATACTGAAAGATGCGGAGACAAAAGAACCGCTTACAGGAGCTACTGTGTTACAGATTGGAACAACCAAAGGTGCAACGACCGATGAGAACGGCACCGTTTCCCTTACTGGTTTATCCGAGGGAAGGCATATTTTCCTGTTCAGGAATTTAGGTTATGAGGAGCGACGGGATACACTGGATTTTCCCGCCTCTGAGGATACCCTTACTGTTTATCTTGAGGCAACGGATGAAGACCTGGAGGAAGTAGTTATTTCTTCCACCAGGAGTACCCGTACCATCGAAAACATTCCGACGCGTATTGAATTTATCGGAGGGGAAGAGCTGGAAGAGAAGGGCAATATGAAGCCGGGAGATATTCGTATGATGCTCAATGAAAGCACAGGTATCCAAACGCAACAGGTTTCGGCCACCTCTGCCAACTCCAGCATCCGTATCCAGGGGCTTGATGGGCGTTATACACAGATACTCAAAGACGGCTTCCCTTTATATGCCGGCTTCTCAGGGGGGCTCGGCCTGTTGCAGACGCCGCCGTTGGACCTGAAGCAGGTGGAGATCATTAAAGGTTCTTCTTCCACTTTATACGGTGGCGGAGCCATTGCCGGCCTCGTCAACCTGGTATCGAAGATACCTACGGAGGAAAGGGAACTCCGCTTCCTGCTGAACGGTACTTCTGCCGGGGGCCTGGACATCAACGGTTTTTATGGACAGAAGTTTGAAAAGGTAGGTCTCACGGTATTTGCGTCCCGTAATTCCAGCAGGCCCTACGATCCTTCCAGCACCGGTTTTACCGCGATTCCCAAAACGGAAAGGTACGTACTCAACCCGAAGCTATTCGTATACTTCAACCCGAAAACAACCATGAACTTCGGGATAAACACCATATTCGAAGACCGCACAGGCGGGGATATCCTTTACATAAAAGGGAAAGGGGATAATGTCCATAGCTATTTTGAAAAGAACAAAAGCAGCCGTTTCTCAACTCAATTCTCCCTGGATCACCGGTTCACAGAAAACAGTGGCCTGACCATCAAGAACTCGGTCAACAACTTCAACAGGACCATAACTATTCCCGATTATGTGTTTGACGGAAAACAATGGTCAACCTATTCGGAGGTCGCTTACAACAACAACGGCAAAAGAGCAGATTGGGTAGCAGGTATCAATCTCTACACGGACAATTTCAGCGAATACCCAAAAGATGGCTTTCAGAAAAGAGACTATGGCCAAAACACATTCGGAGGTTTTGTTCAGAATACCTTTAAGACTACGGATTGGTTGCAATTGGAAACGGGCATCCGCGGGGATTATGTGACCGATTACGGTTTCGTGTTCTTGCCACGGATCTCTGCGCTCTTTACGGTCTCTCCCCAGGTGACTTCCCGTTTGGGTGGAGGGCTGGGTTATAAAACGCCTACCATATTCACAGAAGAGACAGAGCGTATCCAGTTCCGTTCGGTATTGCCGATTAGTCCGCAGGCGAATAAACTGGAGCGGTCCTATGGTGTAAGCTATGATATCAACTATAGGACTACACTTTTCGAGAATATAAGCCTGAGCGTAAACCAGCTCTTTTTTTATACCCGTATCAATGATCCATTACTTACAGAATTTACCGGTTCAGGAACGGTGCAACTGGTAAATGTAGACGGTTATGTGGATACAAAGGGCTGGGAGACGAATGTAAAGCTGGGCTACGGTGATTTCAAACTGTTCATAGGTTACACCTTTACCGACGCCTGGCTCCGTGAAGGAACACAAAAGCGAGAGAATCCATTGACTGCCCGCCACCGGTTGAATAATGTCCTCATGTATGAGATCGAGGATAAATGGAAGCTTGGACTGGAAGCCTATTATTATAGCCGTCAGGCCCTCAATGACGGCACCACGGGAAAACCCTATTGGACCTGTGGCTTTATGGCTGAAAAGATATGGGAACGCTTCTCTCTTTTTGTCAATTTTGAGAACTTTACAGATACCCGGCAAACTAGATTTGACAGTATTTATACTGGAACAGTTACAAGGCCAATATTCCGTGATATATATGCGCCGCTCGATGGGTTCGTTGTTAACGGTGGTTTAAAAATAAAATTATAGCCATGAAAAAATCAACTTTTGAAATAAAAAACATGGACTGTGCAGCAGAGGAGCAAATGGTCCGCATGAAATTAGACGGGGTTGAAGAGCTTATTCACCTCGATTTTAATCTTCCGGAGAGAAAACTGATTGTGACACATACCGGAAATATCGATCGCATAGCCATGGCCATTAAAGAGCTGAGCTTAGGGGATCGTTTCATTTCGACTGAAGAAACAGATAACACCTCGGTAGCTAGTTCTGAGCGCGAAGAACGTAAGCTACTTTTATATGTGCTGATTATCAATGCATTTTTCTTTGTACTCGAAATCATAACAGGATTTATTTCCCATTCAATGGGGCTTGTTGCCGATAGCTTGGATATGTTAGCTGATGCACTCGTGTATGGACTCAGCTTATATGCCGTTGGTGGGACAATCCTCCGAAAAAAGAAAATTGCAAAAGCCAGTGGATACTTTCAGATAATACTTGCTGTTTTAGGTTTTTCGGAGGTAGTCAGACGTTTCATGGGGTTTGGAGAAACACCTGAATTTGGAATGATGGTAGTTATTTCGCTATTGGCCTTGATTGGGAATGCGTTTTCCCTTGTAATCCTTCGCAGAACTAAGAGTAACGAGGCACACATCAAAGCTAGTCAAATATTTACTTCCAATGACGTAATTATAAATATTGGTGTTATGCTGGCAGGTATATTGGTTTTCATTACTGCGTCCCGTTTACCGGACCTGATCGTTGGTACAATCGTCTTTGCTATTGTATTGAGAGGGGCGTTTCGAATATTAAATTTAGCAAAGTAAAGTATTAAGAAATGAAGCGGAGTTTGCCGTCGTCGTTTGTTTTTTGAAAATAACTAACTTTTCAGGCCATTATAATATCATATAAAAACTGGAAAGTTAGTTACGTAATATAAAAATATATATATATTTGCAAATAATGAAGCTGTTATCTTATATATGTGCACTAATAGTACTGGTTCAGGTAATGATGCCCTGTACAGATAAAATTGCGACTACCAGTCTTCACAAACGAACAGAATTTTCTATTGCCTCATCGAAAAATCAGGATCACAAAGATAGCTGTACGCCTTTCTGTCAATGTACATGTTGTGCTACACCTTCAATACAGCAATTGGCTTACATTATTGTCAGTCCCGATCCTATTGTTCTTGAATCTCATAATTGGCATACTCCCGGAAAATGCCTGGAAGTCCATATAAATGTATGGCAACCGCCTAAAGTGATTTCTTAAGCACGTCTCTGTGCGTATATGGACGCTGGTCTGTCCATTTAATTACAAAAATCAAATAATATTATTGCTCAGGCTATGACTAAAAAGAATACGTCATTCCCAGCAAAAAGCGTAGGTCGTCCAGGAAAAAACTACAAGCAACCTCAATGGATAAAGATCCTAAGGGTAGTTGGTATATTTCTACTTTCAGTGATTTTGCTGTTAGCGATTATTGGAATGATTCTACACGCTTTAATTCATTTCAAATAAGATATGCTTAATAAAATTATTAAGTTCTCTATTGAGAATAAACTGATTGTTGCTTTGATGACTCTGGGATTGATTGCCTGGGGGTTATATTCGTTAAAGCAGCTGCCTATTGATGCGACGCCTGATATCACAAATAACCAGGTTCAGGTGATAACGCAAAGTCCATCACTCGCGACACCTGAAGTTGAACGGCTAATAACTTTTCCGATAGAACAAACGATGTCAACTATTCCGGAAATAGAACAGGTACGTTCGATTTCCCGTTTCGGTCTTTCAGTAGTCACTATCGTGTTTCATGACGATGTTGACATTTATTGGGCCCGTCAACAGGTGAACGAAAAATTAACCGAAGCAGGTAACAATATTCCTTCGGATGTGGGTAAACCCGAGATCGCTCCGATCTCAACCGGTCTCGGCGAAATCTACCAATATGTAGTGCACGCAAAACCCGGTTATGAAGAGAAGTATGATGCAAGAGAATTACGCACGATCGAAGATTGGATTGTACGTAGACAGTTATTGGGAACGCCGGGTATCGCGGAAGTAAATAGCTTTGGAGGCTTGTTAAAACAATATGAAATCGCACTTGATCCGGATAAGCTGAATAGTTATAATCTAAGCATTAATGATGTTTTTAGTGCTTTGGAACGTAATAATCAAAACACAGGTGGCGCATATATAGATAAAAAGCCCAACGCCTACTTTATCCGAAGTGAGGGCTTAGTGGGAAGTATTGATGATATTAAAAAAATTGTCGTCAGGAAAAGTCCAAAGCAAGTGCCCGTACTGATCAGAGATATTGCCGAAGTCAAACTGGGTAATGCTATTCGGTATGGCGCATTGACAAGAACCACGAAAAAAAGTCAAGGGGAAGCAGTTGGTGGCATTGTAATGATGCTGAAGGGCTCAAATGCAAACGAAGTCGTAAGCAAGGTAAAAGAAAAGATAGCACGTATCAATAAAACGCTTCCCGAGGGCGTTACCATTGAGCCCTTTTTGGATCGCAGCGCTCTTGTTGACCGGGCGATCGGAACCGTCGCAAAAAACCTAATAGAAGGCGCATTAATAGTCATTTTTGTACTTGTTCTATTTCTGGGAAATCTCCGGGCCGGAATTGTAGTTGCTTCCGTTATACCTCTTTCAATGCTTTTTGCTATTTCGATGATGAACATATTCGGCGTCAGTGGAAACCTTATGAGCCTTGGGGCCATCGATTTCGGATTAATCGTTGATGGGGCCGTTATTATTGTCGAAGCCACGATGCATCATCTCGGTTTAAGCAGGAACCCAAATAAGCTTTCACAAAAAGAAATGGATGATGAGGTCTATGAGTCAGCTTCAAAAATACGATCTGCGGCTGCATTCGGTGAGATTATAATTCTAATCGTGTATCTCCCTATTCTTGCACTTGTAGGTATAGAAGGAAAAATGTTCGGTCCCATGGCGCAAACAGTGTCCTTTGCTATTTTAGGTGCTTTCATTCTCTCCCTTACCTATGTACCGATGATGTCAGCGCTTATATTGAGCAAAAAGATCAGTCATAAGCGCAATTTTTCGGATCGTATGATGGCCTTTTTTCATAAGTATTATGATCCGATGATCCGTGTAGCGCTTCGCAATCGTGTAACTGTAGTACTTACGGCAGTAGTGTTGTTAGGCCTCAGTGTTTTTGCCTTTACCCGTATGGGGGGTGAATTTATTCCGACGCTAGAAGAAGGTGATTTTGCGGTAGAAACAAGATTACTTACCGGAAGCTCCCTCAGTCAAACGATAGATAAAGTCAATCAAGCTTCTGCTATACTCATCGACAAATTTCCTGAAGTGATAGAGGTAGTAGGAAAAATAGGTGCAGCAGAAATTCCGACAGATCCAATGCCTATGGAAGCAACTGACCTGACCATTATTCTAAAGGATAAAAAAGATTGGGTAAGTGCGGTTGATCGGGAAGAGTTAGCTGATAAAATGGCTGAGGCACTAGAACCGGTCACCGGCGTAACTTTTGGCTTTTCGCAACCTATTCAGTTACGCTCCAACGAGCTAATATCAGGAGTGCGACAGGACATAGGAATTAAAATTTTCGGTGATGATCTGGATCACCTAACCGATCTCTCGCGAAAAATAGGCAAAATCGTTGCAACCGTCCAAGGGGCTGCTGATCTATATATCGAGCAGACCAGCGGTCTCCCTCAGATTGTCATTAAGGTGGATCGCGACCAGCTTGCCCGTTTCGGGATAGATGTTGAAGCTGTAAACCAGGCCGTAAATGCCGCTTTTGCCGGTCAGGCGGCAGGATTGGTATATGAAGGCGAAAAGCGTTTCGATATGGTAGTTCGTTTGGATGAAGAATACAGGCAGAACATCGATAACGTTCGCGGCCTGTTTATATCAACGCCCGATGGTGAAAAAGTTCCGTTGTCGCAAGTGGCGTCGGTAGACTTTGAAGTAGGCCCGAACCAAATACAACGGGAAGATACGAAGCGTAGAATTATTGTAGGTCTAAATGTTAGGGGAAGAGATATTGAAAGTGTCGTAGAAGAAATTGAACAGAAAATCGGCAGTCAGATTAAATTGCCGACCGGCTATTACATTACCTACGGGGGGCAGTTTGAAAATCTTCAAGCCGCCAGCCAGCGCTTATCTGTTGCAGTACCTGTGGCACTATTGCTGATACTTTTATTATTGTATTTCACTTTTGGATCAATAAAACAATCTATATTAATTTTTACAGCCATTCCAATGGCAGCAATCGGTGGAGTATTTGCCCTTTTGGTGCGAGGAATGCCGTTCAGTATTTCCGCCGGAGTGGGGTTCATTGCGCTTTTTGGAGTTGCCGTGTTAAATGGAATTGTATTAATAACCGAATTCAATCGGTTGAAAAAGTCCGGTATAAAGGATTTAAGAGAAATTGTAATAAAAGGGACAGCCGTTAGACTTCGTCCCGTACTGATGACTGCGACTGTCGCGTCTTTAGGGTTTATGCCCATGGCATTATCTACAGCAGCCGGAGCGGAGGTTCAAAAGCCGCTGGCAACAGTTGTAATTGGCGGATTGATTACATCAACGATTCTAACGCTGCTGGTTTTGCCGGTATTGTATACCTATTTTGAGTCCTTCAAACTAAAAAAGCACGTAGTAAAAGGAACTGCGGTGGTTGCTTTTTTGGCGTTCTGGATGTTTCCTTATAGTTCTAAAGCACAGGAACCATCTTCAATTTCCCAACGGGTAACATTGGCAGAGGCAATTGAGATAGCACTTAAAAATAACCAAATGGTGAATTCGGCAGAATTGCAAATCGATCAGCAAAGAGTATTGCGCGGGACCTCGATTGACTTTGGGAAAACAAATTTTGACCTTCAATATGGTCAAATGAATACAATCAAACGAGATAATAATATTTCCATCAGTCAAAGTATTGTGAATCCGTTCTTATTTAGTAAGCAGCGTAAACTCTACGATGCCCAGCTTAAAAGTAGCGAGATTAATCTCGGTGTTACCGAGAATGAACTAATCTACCAAGTAAAAAGCACATACGGACAACTTGCGTATTTCCTTTCACTTCAAAAGCTTTACCATACCCAAGATTCTATATTTAATAATTTTCTCAAGGCATCATCCCTGCGTTACCAGACAGGGGAAACTAACTTGCTGGAAAAAACAACAGCTGAAACGCAGCGAAATGAAGTCCTCAATCAGCTCGAAAAAAATAGAGCAGATATTATGATCTATATGGCCGAGCTGAAAAGGCTCCTTAATACGCAAGACAGCATCCAAATCTCAGAAAGCGACTTAAAAAAAGAACATTGGCAAAGTAATACAGGCAGTGTTAGTGAAAATCCGTGGCTTTCCATGCAAAAACAGCAGATAGAGATAGCAGATAAAAGCATCGGTATAGAGAAAGCAAAAGCTGGCCCGGACTTTACATTAGGATATTTTAACCAATCGATAATCGGTTCACAGAATGTAAACGGACAAGAAGTGGTGTTCGATGCGGGAAAGCGGTTTCAGGGAATACAGGTAGGTGTAGCATTGCCAATCTTCTATAAACCTTTTGCTAACCGCATTAAGACTGCAAAGATTCAGAAACAAATAGCGGAATCACAATACGATTTAGCTCAGACAAATCTGAAATCGCAATTTCAACAGGCAAACCAAGATTTATTGAAGAATTCGAAGAGCATTGACTACTATCAAAACAGTGCTCTGCCGAACGCAAATCTGATTTTGCGGCAGGCACAAGTTGCATTTCAAAATGGCGAAATCGGTTACCTTGAGTTCTCTGTAGCTCTTCGGACTTATTCCGACATTCGTTTTGCATACTTACAGGCCCTTAATCAATACAATCAGTCAGTATATACAGCACAATACCTTATTGGCTTAAATCAATAATCCAGCAATGAAAAAGAACATAAATATCAAACAAATACTTGTAGCAACAGTACTTATCCTTATGCTGTTCTCTTCGTGTGGAACCAAAACCACAGAAACACAGGAGCCGGAAACGGCAGTTGCCGAAGAAGAAAATTCGGATATTGTCGAACTTTCTCCGGCTCAATACAAAGGTTCACAGATAAAGATCGGAACCGTTGAAAAGAAATCACTTAGCGGTGTTTTGAAAGTAAACGGATTTGTAGACGTCCCGCCAGAAAACCTTTATAGCATTACAACCCAGTTGGGAGGTATCGTTAAATCTACTTCATTGTTGCAGGGCGCTTCAGTTCGCAGAGGCCAGGTTATTGCTGTTCTTGAAAATCAGGACTATGTCCAGCTGCAGCAGGACTACCTGGAAAGTAACAGCCAATTGGAGCTCGCCGATGCCGAATACAAAAGGCAATTGGAATTGTCGAAGCAAAACATCAATGCACAAAAAACTGTGCAACAGGCAAAATCGCAATATCTGACAATGCTGTCGAGAACTAGTGCCCTTAAAGAGCGTTTAAAATTGATAAATATCAATGCTACCACATTGAATGCAGGAAATATCAGGAGTACAATAAATATTTATGCGCCAATTAACGGTTACGTTACTAAGGTAAATACCAATGTAGGCAGATTTGTCGCACCCAACGATGTAATGTTCGAAATTGTTAATAACGTCAACCTTCATGTAGAACTTAAGGTTTTTGAAAAAGATGTATCGAAAGTAAAAAAAGGCCAATCTGTGCGATTTACATTAAATAATGAGACAGAGGAAAGAATAGCAAAGGTCATTTTAGTTGGGCGCGAAATTGATCCGGATAAAACCGTGACGGTACACTGTTTAGCTACCATCCAAAGTGAGAGCCTGATACCCAACACCTATATTAAGGCGTTTATTGAAACAGGTAACAACGAGGTAAACGCACTTCCTGAAGGCGGGGTGGTAGATTACTTAGGCAAAAAATACATATTTATTGAAAAAGGTGTAAGAAATGTGAAATCTGAAAATGCTCCTGCTGAAAAGATGCACGGTTTCCAACTGGTCGAAGTAACGACAGGTCTATCAGAGGCGGGATATGTAGAAGTTACTCTTCCGAAAAATATCGACTCTACCAAAATAGTAGTTAACGGCGCCTATGACCTGCTGTCAAAAATGAAAAACAGTGAGGAGGAGGAATAGAAGTGGTATAGTAAAGCAGGATAACGCGTTATCCTGCACTTCACGATTCCGGCGATAAAGAGGCAACAAATGTTACTGAAACTTTGTACTATATATAAATTCTATCCCTTATTGTAGCAAAGAAGGATTAAGTACCAAAACCAACAGAGGTGACCATGAAAAAAACAAAAATAAACTTAGACATACTCCTTCCCGAAATCCCCGATGAACGGGATCGTTGCGTTGAGCGTTTAATAAAATTGCTGGAAGGCAGAAATGGGATTGAAAAGGTACATCTCAAACCTCAAAATAAGCAAAGTAAAGCTCAATTATGTTTCCACTATGACCCGGATGTTATCTCCATCGATAGAATACAAAGCTTAGCTAAAAAAGCGGGAGCCACATTTACCGAAAAATTCGGACATTTATTGATACACACAGATGGTGTTCGACATGTAAGACATGCACGGCTCATTGAAAGCAGATTGAAGCGAATCAAAGGTTTTACGACGGTATCCGTTTCGGGAACGGGAGTAATGTATATCGAATTCGACCATCACAAAATCAATCAAAAGGAGGTTGAACGCTCAATAACAGCTATGGGAATTAAAATAATTTCTAATGAGCAAGCACAATTTATCGGACAGAAAAGTGACGGGATAGATAAACACTTGGACAAAAAGAATGAGGAGAGTAAGTCAAAGGAGCATGATCATGTCCATGGGGGTATATTCGGCAAAAACGCTGAACTCGTTTTTAGCATTATTTCAGGGATATTATTAGGGATAGGCTTTGGTTTATCCTTTTTAGAAGGTCTCGCTCCATGGGTTTCCCTTTGTTTCCTTTTCGGAGCTTATTTTTTCGGAGCCTACTATGTTACTAAAGAAGCCTATGAGGCTATTTCTAAAGGAGAATTTGAAATAGATTTTTTAATGTTAGTGGCCGCCGCCGGAGCTGGGGCACTTGGACAGTGGACAGAAGGTGCTCTTTTATTATTTCTATTCAGTTTAGGACATGCACTCGAACACTTTGCGTTAGAAAAGGCGCGTAAATCAATAGCTGCACTCACCGATCTGGCACCAAAAACGGCCTTTAGAAAACATGCCGATAAAATTGAAGAAGTTCCCATCGAACAACTTAATATCGGCGACATTATCGTTATTCGTCCCAATACTAAAATTGCTGCAGATGGTATTGTAGTTAAAGGAACCAGCGGGGTCAACCAGGCGCCAATTACCGGGGAAAGTATTCCCGTTGATAAGCTGGCATTTGAGAAAGAAGAGATAGATGTAAATAAAGCTGCTACACTTGACGCAAAGTATAAAGTATTCTCGGGTTCAATTAACGGAAACGGTACATTGGAAGTGAAGGTAAGTCGGGAAGCCAATGATTCAACAATTTCCCGGATGATTAAAATGGTTAATGAAGCGCAAACACAAAAGTCGCCCACGCAGCAATTTACAGATCGTTTTGAAAAACTTTTTGTCCCTGCTGTCCTGATTTTAGTGTTTTTACTGTGTTTTGCGTTTCTTGTGACCGACGAAACGTTTAGTGCCAGTTTTTACAGAGCGATGTCCGTGTTGGTAGCTGCCAGTCCGTGCGCCCTTGCAATATCTACACCCAGTGCAGTACTCAGCGGCGTTGCGCGAGCGGCAAAAGGTGGTGTTCTTATAAAAGGAGGAAAACCGCTAGAAGA
This sequence comes from Olivibacter sp. EAT-5, assembly GCF_044784325.1. Taxonomy (NCBI): domain Bacteria; kingdom Pseudomonadati; phylum Bacteroidota; class Sphingobacteriia; order Sphingobacteriales; family Sphingobacteriaceae; genus Olivibacter; species Olivibacter sp. EAT-5. The sequence goes on from NZ_CP173028.1 coordinate 257,749, forward strand.
CTTGGGAACATTAACTGCTTTAGCTTTCGACAAGACAGGGACATTAACTGAAGGTAAGCCAAAACTTACGGCGGTTTTTCCTTCTAAAGATATCGATGAAGAAACCCTGCTCAAGATTACTATAGCAGTAGAAGCGCTAAGCGACCATCCATTGGCAAAAGCCATTGTACGGGACGGGATGAAAAGGCTCAATGATACAAACATCCCTTCTGCGGAGAGTCTTGAAGCGGTGCTCGGTAAAGGAGTAAAAGCGAAGTTAGAAGGAGATACAATATACATTGGCAACCTTGCCCTATTTGAAACATTAGATACAAAAAAACCGTCGGACACCTTTGTAAAAAAAGTACAGGAACTAGAAGGTCAGGGTAATACTACCATGATAATACGAAGGAATGAAGACTACATAGGCATGATTGCTGTTATGGATACACCCCGCCCGGAAGCAAGGGAGGCCTTGTCCAGTCTGGAAGCTGTTGGCATCCGCCGTATGGTCATGTTAACCGGTGATAATCAAAAGGTAGCTGATGCTATAGCGGGTGAGATTGGCCTGTCTGACGCGTGGGGAGGCCTGCTTCCGGAACAGAAGGTTGATGCAATAAAAAAGCTTAGGCAGCAGGAAAAGAATGTAGCGATGGTGGGTGACGGCGTTAATGATGCACCTGCCATGGCTAATAGCACCGTTGGTATCGCAATGGGAGCTGCGGGGTCGGATGTTGCTCTTGAGACGGCCGATATTGCTTTAATGGGAGACAATCTGAATTTGCTCCCTTTTGCAATTGGGCTTAGCCGTAAAGCAAAAGGTATCATTAAACAAAATTTATGGATCAGCCTCGGTGTTGTCACTGTGTTAATTCCATTAACTATTCTCGGGATAGCTTCCATCGGCCCAGCCGTAGTAGCACATGAAGGATCAACCTTGGTTGTGGTATTTAACGCGCTGAGGCTATTGGCATACAAAAACGAATAAGAATTAAGGAAAACCCCGATGACGGCAAAAAATGACGGCAATTACTTGTGGATACATTATTACAGGCCTAATTCTGTATCGATAAAAGTCTTAGTGCCTTCTGGACCGGTTATGGATAACCATGTAGTTGAGGCATCTCCAGCAATCCTGATCCCAAAATCGAAGAAATCACAACAAAGTCGTTCGGTCTTTATAAACTCGGTAAGCTCTGTTAGAACATTGTCATCTCCTTTGAATTTGTACGTATATCCATTTGAAAGCTCCTTTTTCTCTAGAACCTGATTTTTCAGGCTGGCGATTACAGTCGCCTTCCGCTCTAGTATTTCAGGGCTTGTTAATTTGCAGGTCAGCGCGTTGGTACTACCACAACCATCCGTGCAGTTTGGCGTACACGATGCTGTTTTTTTCTTTTTCATAACACCTTTTGTTGTGTTTATATTCTGTCCGGATACGGCCAGCGTAATGGCCATCATTGGTAAAATAAGTATGTACTTCATAATGCTATTGAATTGTTCGAGGTGCATAGTAAATGATACAGACACCGATCAACGCGATCAAAGCACCGATAATGTCGTAACGGTCGGGGCGAAATCCATCTACCTTCCATGCCCATAATAAGGAGAGGACAATGAAGATACCGCCATAAGTAGCATATACGCGTCCAAAATTAGCTGTCTGCCAGGTAGCCACTATACCATATAGTGCAAGGATAATCCCGCCGATAATGCCGTACCAAATAGACTTATCTTCTTTTAACCATAACCAGATCAGGTATCCCCCGCCTATTTCACATATTCCGGCAAGTAGGAATATTGTTAATGATTTTAGTACCGCCATATTATGATGCAAATAAAAATTATATTTGCAAATATAAACCATGGAGTATAGTCAATGGTCAAGTAGTTTTTAAAAAAAGATGTTAATAGGTGAATTGTCAGCAAAATCGGGCCTTTCTAGAGACACAATCCGTTTCTATGAGAAACAGGGGCTTATAAATATTGGAAGGAAACAACGACGGAATAATAACTATAAGGAGTATTCTCAAGAAATTCTCGAACAATTACTTACCATTAAACGCTTAAAAAACTTTGGTTTTACTTTAAATGAATCAGCGGTTATTCTGAACATGATTGAAGAGAAGGAAGCAACGTGTAATAATGTAAGCGACATGATTGAAAAAAAAGTTCAGCTGTTGGATGCAAAAATTCTTGATATGATTGCCCTTCGAAATCAATTGATAAAGGGTGTCAAAAAATGTGTTACCTGCTGCAACCCCGCTACTCCTGAAGATAATTGTCCTATACTTATTTCCGATAACTTTCTTTAAAGCTATAAATCAGATTTTTCATAGCGATTGTTATGAACCTGAACATTGTTGCCTCTAGACAATTGCATAACGTTGTTGCATCGGATTTATAGCTCGCTTAAAGGCTTACAAGAAGATTTCAAAGTGCACCCGATAAAATTACCAAGTTTATCGAGTTCAACGATACAGCACTCGTAAATAAGCTCCAACAAACGAGCTCTGGCGCGTAAAATTCTCGATTTTGTTGCACTTAAGCTCAGCCCTAATTGTTGGGCGATCTGTTTATGGGATAAGCGATCGAGTTCTGCTAATTTAAGGGGAATAGCATATTTATCGGGAAGCATCGCTAACATTGGATCCATATATCTTTGAACGAGCTCTTCTAGTTCTTTATTTGGCTCGTCAACGATTGAATAATTTGTCGCAATAGCAGACAATATCTTAGCATCTTTTTTAACCTGACGAAAATGATCTGCCAAGGTAGTTCGAGCTACTTGATAGAACCAAGCTCTGATATTCTTCACATCTGTCCCGTTCTGATGGGCCACGGCGGCTTTCAGCATAATTTCCTGCACAAGTTCTCCAGCTAATGCTACATCTTTTGTCTGATTGATCAGATAACCTTTTAACTCCTTATAGTAAGCTGTGACAACTTCATTGATATCGCAGCATTCACTCTCGTTACTTAAGCTGTTTTTTCTATTAGCTATATCTTTCATGACTAATTAGACATTTAATAAGCTTTGCGCAACATGTCTGCAAATTCATTTGGCAGTGGGCTATTCTCAACTGCATTTGCTGCCGCTTGAACATCATAGTCAAAACGCACAAAGTCTACGTTTAAGGTCTCAGGACTAAGCATAGATGTTGTTGCTGTTAATTCTAACAAAACATAACATCCCTGCGGATTCCCATCCTTAGGTTTCCCTACTGAACCGGTGTTGATAACGTGTAGATAATTAACACCCGTGGACTTAAGCACGCGGTGATACGGTTTATGAGAATGGGCCACACATAAAATAGAAGCATTGCTTTCTGTCATCATCGCTAAAACATCTTCTTCAGGGGTGTCGACTAATACATACTCATCGTTCCTCCTGGTACTACCATGCACCATTAAGACATCAAATTTTTCATCCGCAGTTTTATATGCTAAGCGTATATGTGCCGGTAGATCACGAAGATATTTCCTATTAACATCGTTAATAAGGTGGTAGGCATAGTTTTTACCAAGGGTTTCGATAGCCTCCTTTGCCTCTAAAGCACCAACTTTGGCATCATGGTTTCCTGCAAGGACGGGTATTTTTTGGGAACGAATAAGCTCGATCACCTCATTTGGCCAAACGTTATAACCGACAAGATCGCCTAGGCAATAAATCGCATCTACCTGTCTCTTATTTAAATCTGTAAACATCGCCTCCAAAGCAGGCAGATTGGCATGGATATCCGAAAAAAGTGCAATCCTCATTAGTGTAAATTATTTAGCCGTTACGTAACATATCTGCATATCCGTTTGGAAGAGGGCTGTCTTCCACTGCCTTCGCTGCTTTTTCTACATCATATTCAAAACGGACAAACTCAATGGAGATACTTTCTTTTTCCCTTATACTGCTGTCAGGATTAAGCGTGAGTATTACATAACCGCCCCTTGGATCACCATCTTTGGGTTTCCCTACCGATCCAATGTTTATGGCATGCAAATAGCGTACGCTACCGTCTTCGTCGTTTACGGAAAGGATACGATGATACGGTTTGTGGGTATGGCCGAAACACATCACGGAAGCTCCTGCCTGTTCCATAATTCGGATCATGCTTTTTTCTTCTCTGTCTTCAAAAAGATATTCGTTCACTTTTCTGGGACTTCCATGTACTAAAAGCACATCCATTTTATCATCGTTCAGCTGAAACTCCAACCGGATATGTGCAGGTAAGGTGCGGAGATAAGCACGTTGATCTTTCTTCACGGCTTCATTGGTATAAGCAATGGAAACTTTGCCCATAGCTTTTTCTTCATCTGTTTTGTAAGCGCAACCGCAGTCGTCACTGCTTCTACCAATACCAAAATCGTAATTCCCCGCAATCGTAGGAATACCTCTTTTTCGGATTTCATCGATTACTTCATTCGGCCAGATGTTATATCCTACCAAATCGCCCAGACAATAAACCGCATCGACATTTCGGGTCTCAAGGTCCTTAAAAAATGCTTCCAATGCCGGTAGATTAGCGTGAATGTCGGAAAAAAGTGCAATTTTCATTTTCTTTAATGGTTTAGATATTCATTTAGTTCATTTACAGTAGCACGCGCAGATCTTCCTACCCCTATCAATGTGGCAGAGGCAAAGCCCGTCCAGTTTCCATAACCTACAAGCCATAGTCCAGCTACCGCCTTTGCACATGTACCCTCGGTAACTACGCGCCCATCGACATCGGTTATCCCCAATTCATTCAGGTGTTTAGTTGCATACTTAAATCCGGTACACCAAACGATTATATCAAAGTCTTCCCTTTCGTTAGATTCCCAAATCACACCAGTTTCCGTGAATGCAATAAAACGCCCCTTGCTCTGTAACACATCCCGTTCGCGAGCCTCCACCACGGATGGGACCATCACGATATTTGCCAGGTCATACTGTTTCGTATCAAGAGGTTTACCTTCTTTCATGGCCTGATACTTGGCTGTAGCAACATCAAATAACACCCGGCCGTCTACTTCATCGGGAAGGAATGTTGGTGGTGTTAGGGTAGACCAAACCGTATTCGCTACCTTCGAGATCTCGGCCAACAGCTGCGCACCGGAATTACCTCCGCCCACTATCAGCACTTTTTTACCGTGAAAGTTCTTTGCATTGGTATAATGTGCCGAATGAAGCTGCTTCCCTTTGAAGGAGTCAAGCCCTTCCAAGTTCGGAATAAAAGGGCTGCCCCAGGTGCCCGTTGCAGAAATAAGCGCCTTGCAGAAATAATCGCCACTTGATGTACTAAGTGTATACCCATTATCGGTTTTTGCAACTTTCTCTACTTTAACAGGTCGCTCAGCAGGTATTTTATATTTCTCTTCGTAAGCCTTCAGGTAGGCAATCGCCTCGGCTCTTGAAGGGAACTTACCGGAAGATTCAGGCATCAACCAACCGGGTAGAGAGCTGAATGCAGCCGGTGAAAACAATGTAAGCGATTCCCACCCATGCTGCCATGCTCCTCCGGGCTCGTCCTGCTCATCGAGAAGAATATAGCTCAATCCGGTACGTCGCAAGAAATAAGCACAGGCAAGCGCACTTTGCCCACCTCCGATTATAATCACATCGTAGTTTTTATTTGATACGGTCATACTTAAGAAAGCACTGTTTTGGTATAATATTTTTTTCGGAACCAGAATGCGAGGTTCACAAGAGCGATCAGGGCGGGAACCTCTACCAAGGGACCAATAACCCCGGCAAAGGCTTGGCCTGAATTGATCCCGAACACACCTATCGCCACCGCAATTGCAAGCTCAAAATTGTTTCCAGTTGCTGTGAAGGCGATCGAAGCATTTTTTGAGTAGTCGGCTCCAAAACGTCTAGCAATTACGAAACTGAAGATGAACATAAAGGCAAAATAGATTACCAGCGGTATGGCTATCCTTACTACATCCATGGGTATCTGTACGATCAACTCACCCTTCAAGCTAAACATAACTACAATGGTGAATAACAAGGCAATCAAGGTAATGGGTGATATAAAAGGAACATATTTTTCTTGAAACCATTTTTCGCCTTTCAATGCAATGAGCGCATATCGACTGATTACCCCCATCGCAAAAGGAATCCCCAGATAAATACCAACACTTTTGGCTATTTCACCGATGGTGATATTTACTTCAGCTCCTTCAATTCCGAATAATGGAGGTAGTACCGTAATAAAAATATAGGCAAATACACTGTAGAACAATACCTGAAAAATACTATTGAGGGCTATGAGACCCGCTGCGTATTCGCGGTTTCCCTCGGCAAGTTCATTCCAAACCACCACCATAGCGATACAACGCGCCAAGCCGATCAGAATCAGGCCGATCATATATTCTGGGTAATCCCTTAAAAAGGTGATAGCCAAAAAGAACATCAGGAGTGGACCTATTACCCAATTTAGTATAAGGGATACACTAAGCACTTTTACATCTTTGAATACTTTACCGAGGTTCTCGTATTTAACTTTTGCCAGCGGTGGATACATCATCAATATGAGCCCAACGGCTAAAGGTATGTTTGTTGTGCCACTTGAGTAAGAATTAATAAAGGAAGCGGTAGAAGGTATAAAATAGCCCATACCAACGCCGATAGCCATTGCAAGAAAGATCCACAAGGTTAGGTAACGGTCAAGGAAACTGAGTTTTTTGCGGCCGGTAGCCGGTGCACAATTATTTGCTGACATATCTTTCGTCGTTTACATGTTCTTCAATAAAGTCTTTCATATAGGCTTTTACCAGATCTCTTACAGCCCTGAATTCATTAAGAACTTCTTCGGAAGTACCTACGGCTTTTGCAGGATCGGGAAAGTTATGATGGAACTTCTGCGCCTTAGTAGGGAAGTACGGGCAGCTTTCCTTGGCATTATCGCATACGGTAATGACATAGTCAAAATCGATATGGCTGTATTCATCCACGAGATTGGAGGTATGCCCGGAGATGTCAATGCCGTCCTCTTTCATCACTTGTACGGCCTTTGGATTGACACCATGGGTTTCAATACCCGCGCTGTATATTTCTGCCTTTCCCTGAGCGAAGTGCCTTAAATAACCTTCTGCCAGTTGACTCCGGCAGCTATTGCCGGTACATAATACCAATATCTTCTTCATTGTGCTCTTTTGTCTTATTTAATCAATTCCTATTGTCTTACTCCGGCGTTCCATTAATGTAGTGTCACGCCAAGTGTTTCCGTGCTTTCCAACCTTTTCCCGGTAACCTAGTTGCCGAAAGCCATGCTTTTCGTGCAGGCGGATGCTCGCTTCATTTTCCGGAAAAATGCCTGATTGAAGTGTCCAGAGACCTTGTTTTTCGCTACTTTCTACGAGTGCGTTCATCAAAAAACTACCCACGCCCTTTCCGCGGTAATCCTCGTGTATATATACACTTACTTCCGCCACACCGGCATAAACACAACGACTTGAAACGGGCGATAGCGCTGCCCATCCTGCGATGTGCCCATCAATACTTGCTATAAAACGGGAACGCTTGAGATGCGATCCATCCCAATCCTCCCAACTCGGCGCTTCTGTTTGAAAAGTAGCTTGGCCTGTAGCTATCCCTTGTAGATAAATAGTTCTTACAGCTGGCCAGTCTGTGTCATTCATTGTTCTTAGTTCCATTAGTCGGTCTATAGTTTAGCAGCATCCTGATCCCGGTGTACAACTTTGAACGGTCGCTAAATTGACCATCTCGCTTTTGCTTTCTTCTTCCTGAACCGGCGCACAGCACTCTTCACCTTTATCATTGGTGCCGCAACTGCCTCCACGACCGATGGCTTTACATTGGGTAGCATCAGGGATAAGATTAACAATGAGGTTTTCACCTTCCAAAACCAACTCACCTGGGTACATTTGGCGGGTGTCAAATTCCGAATTACCAAATTCTATCTTGACAACCCCAGAAGGATTTAACGGAAGAGATTTTTCTACCAACGCTACAATCGACAGGGCTTTGCCTACCGTCATTGCTCTTTCTGAGTCGCCAGTTTGGGGTTCCCAAAGCTGCACAATTACTTCCGTCCAAGCATTCATCACGCCTCCACAGTCTACGGAGGTAATAGGAGCTTGTTTGATCTCTGTGATATGGTAAGAAGCATCTACCCATTTATCATCGGCATATTGAAACTGTAAGGTGGCTTCCTCATTTTTAGTCAGTTGGGCTTTGAACTCGCCCCAGTTCATTAGATCTTTCGTATTCATAATATTGCAATTTAACGATATATTAACATAAATTTTTTTTAACAACACTCGTTGCTAACGATGTAACCTTTTAAAAAAGTCCCGATGGTTTCTTTCAATAAGTTCCAATTTTCAGGATGGATGCAATAACATACACTAACTCCTTCAATAGTACCCTGTATTAATCCTGCTGTTTTAAGTTCTTTCAAATGCTGGGAAATGGTTGCCTGCGCCAAGCCGAGTTCTTCCACTAGATCTCCGTTGATGCATGTTTTTGAGGCCATGATGTATTGCAAAATAGCAATACGGGCGGGATGGGCCATCGCTTTCAATAGAACAGCTAGTTTATTCTGTTCGTCGGTAAATATTTCTGTTCTAGTTAAACCCATAATTAAAATTATTTATTGCAATGTTACGATAAACATTTGATAGCTTCAAATTCTTTGAAAAATATTATCGAAAAAATAACCTATAGTTATGACGAATCGATTTTCAAAATTAGGTTCTAGATTTTATCCAGTGATTGTTTTGACTAATCAAAACTAAATTGGGGGACTAAAAAGTTACTAAGAATACTAGACATTTGAATTGCGCAATGCTTAAAGAACATAAAAGGCACTTAAGGCGGGGCAAAAAAAGCCCCTTGATTTTCGATAAAAATCGAAGGGGACTAAAAATTGATATGTTCTAAGTTCTCAGGTATACAGCAAATCTACGGCCTTTTTAAATTTGTCATTGGTGCTCTTCTCATTAGCGTACCTCACCAAACATTCATTAAAAAAGATAGCGTTATGGTTAAAGCACAATTGTTCTGCAAAAACATGTCGGCTTTTGATCATATCGTATTTCAAACGTTTAATGAGTTTTTCCGTTTCCCCTGCAAGATGAAGCCAAAAACTAAATGTTATTATACTTTTGCTACTCCACTGGCTTTCGTAAACTGCTCTATTTTCAGATAACCTAACGCAAAAGGATGATGTATATTCCAAAAGAGGTGCTATTTCTTCGGGAAAAAGCTGATGTATCAATTTGGCTTTATCCGTGTTTGTTAATTCATCTATCGATTTCATAATAAAACCGCGCTCTTTGTACGGTTGCGCCTCCGTTTAAGTTAAAACATCAATTCAATGCAGCTGCGCCCACCTGTGCAAAGCCGTTGCAAAGATCAAAGGCCGTTTGTGTCTGCTGTTGGGAAATTCCACACATAAGGGACTTTAATTTGTTTTCTCCGCTACCGTAATCATGAACATTTTGCAGATAGCGTGGGATAAGCTCCTGACGCCTTATCGATATTACTATCGGTAGGTTTCCCTGAACTCTCCCCCGAACCGTACGTACAACTCTCGCTGTATACGGCTCTCCACATAATATATGCAGTCTATTCACCGTTGTGGATTTTTCTATGGCAATCGTGACAGACCGCCAGTGTTTTCCTTCTTCTTGCCATCATGACCAACTCCCAAGGTTGCTTGCCCTCGACATCTTTCATTTTCCTGATGTGGTGCATTTCCAATTGTCCATTTGCCTCACATAACTCGCATTTCTCTGCTTTCAATCTGTCAATCAAGCTTGTAATAGACCTTGTGAAGTATACATCTGGGTGGTTATCCACCTTGTTGTCTTTAATAGCTTCGGTGTTTCTTTTGAAACCTTTGTTATAGAATACACGTTTGAGAGTTTTGCCCTTTTTGTTTTTATAGAATACAGTAAAGTCCTTGTCATGCATGTATTTGTTGAGGATTTTATGTACAGATGACTTGTACTTGGCCGCAAAGGTTCGGTACAGGCTGTATTCCATGATATAACCAAAGTGATTAATCTGTTTGAGATTGTTCACTAATGAATAGTAATTGTAAAAGCCCCGTACTTCAGAGTTGTATCTTGTTAAGATTTCGAGGTCATCGTTATTTATAAGTGAACCTCTATGCAATGGTTTCCAGACTTCTTTACCATTGTGATATTTTACCTGTACCCGACGGTAGTAGAGTAATTTTTTCAGTATGGTTGAACGGGACACCCTTAGCATAACTCGTTTGTTGTGGGCTTTCTTTAAAAAGCCATTCTTGTCTCTCATGCGCAAGTCAGACCTTTGGACAGTGATTTCATAACCGAGGAATATTGCAGGTTTCTTTGAATGGGTAATCAGTGTCTTTTCGTCTGAAAGAGACAGCTTTAATTTTTCATTTAAGAAGTTTTTAATATCCTCTTTAATGAGCTTGCATTCGTCTTTTGAACCGATGACACCTATTATAAAGTCATCTGCGTACCTCACATATTTCAATCGCCTGTAGTTTGCATCCATTTCGTTGCAGCGTTCGATAGAAAGTCTTTTTATCTCAAGCATTCTAATCTCCTTTTTCAGGAGCACTCTCTCATTTTCATCTTTTTCAAGTTTCAATTTCCCGAGCAGATAGGATTTTCGGTATACATTATTCTTGGCAATCTTTGTAATTTGTCGCCTCTTTCCCTTGTCGAACCTTGTAGCATAATCTTTCATGTACTTATCCAGTTTATCAAGGTAGATATTTGCCAGTATGGGGCTTATAATACCACCTTGTGGAGTTCCACTGTAAGTTCTGTGATAGACCCAATCTTCAATGTATCCCGCATTAAGGAACTTCCGTATAAGTCTGATGAACCTGTCATCTGTTATCCGTTCCCGTAAGATGTTCAGCAGTACCTCATGATTGATATTATCGAAGAAACCTTTAATGTCCCCTTCAATGAACCATGCTGCGCCGCTAAAAGTCTTTTTGACCTGTACCAGTGCAGTATGGCAACTCCTCTGAGGTCTGAAACCGTGAGAGCTATATTCAAACTGCTTCTCGAATATGGCTTCAAGTATCATCCGAATAACCTCCTGCACCAATTTATCGTCAAAAGACGGAATACCTAAAGGGCGTTTCTGACCATTTTTCTTGGCTATATAAACCCTTCGTGATGGATTGGGCTGATACGTTTCATCTCTGATAGTATCAATTAGCTTTTCAATCCGTTGTAAGCTCATACCGTCAATTGTGGTATCATTTGAGCCTTTGGTCATGTTTCCTGCTTTAGCATAGATCTTTTGGTAAGCAGTGTAGTACATTTCCACATTGAAAAGAATGCGATAGAGCCTTTCAAATTTGTAACCTGAAATTCTACTATGCTTCGATAGACTGTTTAATACAGATTCTGGATTTCTCATAATGTCTCTCACATTTTCCTTTATTTGTATTAAAAATATTAGCTGCCTCCCTTCGCCATGTACAGGGCTTTCCCCTGCTCGGACTACTACGGAGGCTCCGTTGCCATGTCGGATATTCAGAGACTGCTCTCATAGCCACGCCAGTGGCTTTCCGATTTAGGTCAATCCCCGTTTAGAAGTGCAATAACATAGCTCGATTAGATTGTCGGATATGACTTATCCTTTACTACTTATTGTAGTCGTGCCGATAGTCTGTTCATGCCCTACTTCCAAACAGGCGAGAAGTGGGTACTATCAGAGTGACGATTTTAGTTGCCTTACGTCAATGCTAGTGCCGTTGCCACTCGGATCATCATTCAATCAGATTCGATTTTATCCTCATATCTATTCATTTCATCTTCCCAATTCAGTCGCAACCTGACAACTGGTTGACTTTTTGGATTCACCGACATGCTACACTCCCTGTCCAGTTTCCCTTCCAGATAAGTCGGTTGATGATAGGCTTCAAAGAACACTCGCCTAATACCTCGCTACAGGTATATTTATTGCACATCCAGTACGGGCGCATCCGTGACCGCATTATAACAGCCATACAGCGTCCCGTTTGTGGTTGGGTCAATCTGAGAAGGGTTATTAAAAGCATACGCTAAAACAGCATCAATCTTTTTATTGAAATGGGTCGATAGTTCCTCCTGTTTCTCGCCAAATATTTTGTCCAATGCCTCTTTACTGGGAGCTAAGGCCAATTGTATCAATCGTTTGAGATTGGCGTCTGTGATATGGATTTTTGACCAACGGTTAAAAATTTCCTGAAGCTCACAACTAACCGTATGACTGATCCCTAACAACTTATGTGCCTTTTTTAGCTTCTCGTGTGCACTGATTGTATGACGTATCTTAACAATCCTTTCTGTTGTCCGAAGGGCTGCATTAAGGCTATTGTTGCAAACGATCCTGATCGGCGTAAATGCAGCGGTAATACTGTTTGTCCCGTCATGCGCAGTGGTAAGGAAAAGATATTGATCTATCAGATCGTCACGGCCAACCCTGATAAAGTCAGGCAATTTAGCGGTGATGAATATGCGTTCCCCCTTTCCCCATGCCCCGGCCGTTTCATACAGAATCCCATTCTTTGCCCCGACAATGCTATCAAAAAATTCGAATGCGAAAGCGTTCTGTACCACCTCATAATCTTTCCCCACATGCTCGCCTAGAACTTCCTCGTTGTCGGTTCTATAGGTAAAAAAACTGTTTTCTGAAAACCGTTCTTTTCCGCTCGGGAAAACCTGCTTATTGGGTGATTTCGCTACTTCGTAATCAAGCCCCGCACATTTTATGGCTTCCTCGCTTGTGGGATAATCCTGCAATATTGTACCTAGGCCATGCCAGGGGATTTCCTTCACACTGAAAAAAGAATGTTTTCCCGTATTGCTGTTATAATTGATGTTGTGTGCCATTTCCTCTAATTTTAGTATTACTGTTTGTGGTCGTACCTGCATGCTCACAGATAAAGGCCGTTAACTGAACCTGAAACTCTCTAGGGTTTTCTTCTCTGAATTCCTCCCCGTAACCTTCCCAATAAAGCCCGTCCAAATACTCCAAAAATGCTGTTTCCATAACTTGAGCAATTAATTTGCCCCTTGCCGTAAATGACAAGGGGCATCCATAACTAAGCAGGCAGTTGGATTTCACCTTCAATCTCGGCTAACCTATCCATACAAAGCGTGTTAATGTATTCAGCTACTTTCTTGATGATGTAAGGGTTTTTAGTGCTAAACTCTCTTCGCTTGTCGTCGTCGATCGATAGTACGCAGCCCTGAAAATGGTTGCTATCGGTTTCTTCTGCATCGTCTTTCTGCGCTACTTCAAAAGCATTAAGTGTATCAATGGTATCGATCAGCTTATCCCGTTGGATTTTTCGACGGTGCAATTCTTCCACAAGCTTCAAGGTGCTTTCTAAGTTCAGTGCAAGTTTTTCTAGTTTTGGAGCTGTTTCTGCCGCTTTTGGCTCTTTTTGTTCAGCTATTGGAGAAGCTTCTTTTTTTGTATCTAGAATCTTCTCCTGCTGTTTTTCCTGAGGCAAAGAAGATTTTACATTGTCCTGTGGTTTAACTCCATTTTGCACACTGTTCTTTACAATATTCTCCAAATTGCTTTTGCTGTTTATTTCTATAGTTTTCATAATTTCTATTTTTTGATGTCAATAATTCCGTCCGTGTAATTCCTTTTCTGAAGCAGAGCGAGCGGAAAGCCGCTTCGTTCTGCTGCTGCCTGTCGTCAATGGGGGGCTTCTGCCTTTAATTTTTTTCATAGCGCCTAACTTTTAAGTCCATCGGGCGCAAGGGCCCTCCGGCAATTGTTAAGCAGCCTCACCTTAATAGAATCCCCATCCGTGCAAGGCTTTGCCGAAAAAAATACGCTCGCGAGGGACGAGCGAGGAAGATTTTTTTCGAGCAAACCAACGGGCAGGCTTGCTCGGTTGGGGATTGTTTAATTTTTTTGCTAACGAATCGCCGGGGGTACGCAATCACTAAGCGTTTTATGGGCTAAAAGAACATTAAACGAAGGGTTTGACTTGAACAGGAAGCAACTGGCTGCTGAGGGACGAGGCTGCCTGTTGCAAAAAATAAGAGGATAGCGGCTTCAAGGCACGAAGAAGCGGCTGTCCTCTTTCAGTTTGAAGGAGTGAATAATATTATTATACAAGCATATTGGCCAGAATTTTATTCTTAATTGTCGACTTTTGTATAAATCAGTGTTTCACCGTCATCTCCTGGCCATTCCACTATTGCTTTATCAAGATTAAATTTGAGAATTTTCACACCTCCTCTTAGTTGACCTACAATACGCAACGTCGTATCACTGGTCTGAAAATCCGCAACCAATATAGATCCCGGCTTTCCCTTATTCCACACCCCGGCAACTTTATTTACCGGACGTTTGGGGTCATCCTTTTTTGCATTGCTCCAATGGGCTATTACCTGAACATCAAATTTTCCTTCATCCGTTGGCTTGATTTCTACCGTATCTTTGTAATAGTCAAAAGTGGATTCGCTTTGAGATGCATATTTACCAACAATCTGATCTTGTAAGTCTGTTTTCTCCTTTGGTGATGAACAGGAAAAGGTAAAAGATGAAATCGATAGCAACACGACCCACCTAAAATTTCTGTATGCTTCCATAATCAGGAGTTTAGATAACAAACTCAAATATAAGACATTAAATAAAAATATTAAGAAAGTATTACTCAAAACAGCCTATATTAGCAAACAAAAAAGCCGCTATATAGCTAGCGGCTTAATTAGTAAACTTACTTAGCATTCTTCTTTGCAGTAACCTCGTTGCGTATTTCCTGCGCCAACGCTTTTGTGTTCTGGAGCGCGTTACGTAAGCGTGTACCTGCTGCTTTGTTTCCTTTCTCATAAAATGCCTTTGCATCTTTTTCAGCCGATGCGATAAGTTCTTTCAGTGCTGCGAATTTTTCCATGATACAGATTGTTTTTAAGATTGAGATATAGAGGTCGTTTTGAAAAGCCCCCAAATCTTTGTGATTATAATTGTTTAATACCGAACAATAGGCTTGGCGGGTAACCAAACCTATTGTTCAAAACCCTAAAATACGGCAAATCACTTTACCGGGCAATACCTGCCGCTCTTTCCTGCTTATTTTCTCTGGATACTCTACTCTGTTGTTCGGCTTTTACTCCCGGCTTTAAAAATTCCTCCCGTTTTTCAGGTTTACCATTTTCAAGGAAAAAATTGGCCTTACGGAACCTTACCGAGGCTTCTACATAGACGTTAACCGTTTCTCCATTGGCTTTCTCCGCTTTTACGAGCTCCCTGTTTCCGTTCATGATTCCTGTAAAGATCTTTTCCGCCCTTTCGGGATTTTCAAGATCTTTAATATTGAATGACTTGAGAGATTCTTTAAGATCAAAACCATAACTCGGATCGTGGAATATCCTTGTCGTCAGGTTATTGTACCTGTCACGGGGCTTGTCAGTATTCAGCATCACCCACGCTTTATAAACCATACCCTGTATATTCAACAGATCATCCCGGTAGACAGCGCGTCCCTGCACCAGATTTCCGGCCTGTTCCTTGTTGAATCCTTTTCCTTCTTCTACGTAAAATGTCTGTGGTATGGGATTGGCATAATAGGCAGATTGGAAAGTTTTCGCTACAAAATTCACCTTTCCATTTTCCATGTTGGCAACCATACTTTTATGGGCAGCATCTTTTCCAATAGCAAGTTCGGTATTTCCTTCCTGCTTTTTGAACAGTTCAATCGCTTCATTAACGTTATCAAGCTTCTTGACTATGTTTTTGCCATCTTCGCCTTTTAGGATAACCATATATTTCTGACCGATCTCCAGTGGGTCGACCTTATTGTGTACGGCGTCAAATTTGTTGAAATAATAGAAATCCGATTGGCTGGATTTTTTGTAATGCAGCGTAAAATCAATCTGTCCTTTTGCCGTTGCAGGCATACTGTCATATGCTTTAAATTCGGGAACACCCAACTTGATATTCTCTTCAATCTGTGCAATGGTTTTTGGGCTAAAACCAAGGTTTTTAGCTTCATCGATCCTATCTTCTAAATTGTTCAGATTCATAATATTCAATTTTTAAGTTTACGGATATTGTTAAATATGAAATGATTGTTTTCTTCTCCTTTTAGGAAAGCCGTCTTCCAACTATCTAGTGTTTTTTAAATCATTGTTCTTTAAGAGTACAGACTCCCCGGCTTTTACCTTGACCTTTATTTTCCGAACTTTCTTGCTGATTATGTTTTTAGCGGCATCCATACCTGCACCCGCTACCTGCGTGGCAATGGAGCCATCTAGCCCGTACATACCGATTCCACGCACCAGATTGTCCGTCCCAAGATTTGCGGCTTCCGTGATGACCGCTTCGGGAGCGTAAAGACCCTCCATTCCATCGAGACTATAAACGCTTAGGTTTACGGGGATAATCGATGTTCCCAAACGGATATTGCGGATATTTAGCATAATCCGTTGATTCGCTATCCGGCAGGTAGCGAACAGATAAAAGCCTTTGGGAATATGATGGCCCTTGATGACCATACTATCCTGCAACTGAAGCCTTACCGTAGCTCCCTGTACTACTTTTTGTTTATTGGTAATGATCGCCGGTATTGCCCTGAAAAGGCTATCCTCGGCTGCAATCATCTCTTTTTCGCTTTGGAGCTTTTCTTTGACCCGGTCCGGGTGCTGAATATCCAGAATCGTCTGGAGTAGTCCATTGAGCTGCTCCACCTCTCTATCATCAGAGCTGTCTGCATGCATGCTTTTCATCAAAGATTCCAGCCGATCTACTTCGCTGTTCATCTCTGATTTGGGTCTTGGTTCCACCATTGGATTTTCAGCTACAACCGCAAAAGGAAATTTTTTCTGTTTTTCTTGTGGCCTGCTGATTTCCTGCCGGATTGCTTTTAGCTTTTCATCAATTTCCTCGGCTTTTGGATTTTCCTCTGGCGAGAAACCCAGCCTGTTTATGACATTTTCAATACCCTCCTGCTTTTTTTCCTCATCCCTCGTCGCCTGCCGGTAAAAATCCATCTTATCACGGGGTTGATTTTTTTGCCTGAATGCAGCATTAGGTAATTCCGTATTGATGCCTTTTTTTTCGATTTGAGCATCGTCCTTTGTTCCCTTACCGCCCCCTAATGTATAAAATGCAAATACCAAAAAGGGCATTACGAGCAATGGCAAGAAAAGCCATATTTTACGGGTGTCTCTCTTTTTTTCCTGTTCTATCATGATATTGTTTTTTTTGATGATCAATTTCAATTCAGTGCCCGGACCAACAGGTAAATACAGTAAGCTCCAATAGAGAGAAAGCATAAGAGGAAAGCGGATAGCAAAACCCATCGGGGTAAGCCACTGGCCTTTTTATTCAAAAAGGAAGCAAACCGTTGTTGTCCCTTAACGATTTTCATCGCTATCCGGTAAGCCGTTTCATCCTGTTCATGTTGCTGCTGCTTCCTATCCTGTTGTTTCCTGTAGAGTTTCATGGCAACTGGTTTTCGTTTTTGAGGACTTCCCAATGCTCTATCAGAAAGCCATGTGGGTTATTATCGGTCTGTTGCTTTAAGTCGCGTACTTTCCCTTTGGTGACCAGTCTCTTCAATGCCGTGCTGGTTGAGCGGGTGAGCTTTTGGGTAGCATAACAGATAAATGTGTAGGGATATTGGTCTATATCAAGCACGGTGCTGTCCACCTCAATTTCCTGTGAGATATTGGCCGAGATCAGGTTGTTGTAATAACCCGATTCCTTCAGGTTGTCATACTGCTTCTTGGCAGACTCGTCCGCGAGATAAAATGCCTTTGAAACACTGGTCTCTATGGCTTTATCGTCCGGAATGAGGTTAAAAAAGTAATAGTGGAACGTTTTGATATGATCCCGTAGCTCAACAGGCAGGTTACCTTGCCTATGTGTTGCAAGGGCTTCCATCACCTTCCCGTTATATAGAATATAAATCCGTTGCTGAGCTGCTTCTACCATCTGATAGCTTTTGTAGGCACAGAAACAGACTGTCAGAACATTGGCCAATATCAGGGCGATACTGAACCTTTTTATATGCCTGAAGGCCGTATCAATATTTCTGAACTGTGTAAACATAGGCTTGTCTTTAATTTGAATTATTTACCGGAAAGCTTGTCATAGAGGTAGGCTCCTCCTTTTCCCATTGTACCTGATGCACCATATGAGCCCGAACCTTCCTGCTGCCCGGAATATTGTTTTCCGGCCTGTAAGATGTTGGAACCTCCCTGCATTACACCAGCAGCCCCACCTGTCGCCAAACCTCCCGCGGCCATGGCCGAAGTGGTTACGATACTGGTTACTTTCTGCAACATCGCATTGGCTCCTCCTGCCTGCACCACGTAGTTAGCTACATTGGGAACAGTGAAATACCCTACAATTCCGATCAGCATAAGTAGGCTAAGCACCCGACGCCTTTCCATATTTCGATGGTAGGTTTTCAAATGCTCGCCCCCGAACCGGACTTACACCTCTCAGCGTATCCGGCTCTCCATTAAAGGATCGGTCTATCGACCCTGCGTGTGTTTTTAAGTGACAACTCCTGCATAGGGCAATGGTTTTTCTACGTCTTGCAATCATCAGCTTGTCGGCAAAGCCTTTGCCATCCAAGTCTTTGAGTTTTCTCACATGATGCATGTCCAATCGCTCTGTTGCTCCGCACATTTCACATTTCTCAGCTTTAAGTCTATCTATCAGACTTGTACTGGTTGAATGATAAACTGTTTGGGAATTGTCCAAGTTTACGTCCGCAGTAGGTAGTTTTCTTTTATAACCACCCTTGTAAAAAGTTTGTCTACGTTCATCTCCCTTTTTATTAGTGTAGCTCACGGTAAATACGCCGTTTCGTTCATATTGACGAAGTATTTTGCGCACTGTACTTCTGTATTTACAGGCAAAAGTCCTGTACATACTGTACTCCATAATGTAACCGTAAGAGTTCAATACGGCACTGTTGTTTGCTACAGAATAGTAATTGTAGAATCCCCTTAATGTGTAATTGTACATTTGGAGAATTTCCAAGTCATCGTTATTGAGCATTTTTGTATGTTCTCTAGGTTTCCACCATTCTTTCCCATCGTTATTCCTTCGAATTTCGACAATGCCGAAATCGAGTAGCTTCTTCTTGATGGTATCCATAGAGATGCGGAGGATTACCTTGTTGTTGAAAGACCTAATCAGCCTGTTCATACTGTCCCTTTTTGCGTCATTGGTTCTGCGTACAGTTACTTCGTAGCCAAGAAATTTGGCGGGCTTCTCCGTATGGGTTATCAGCGTTTTGTCTTCAGATAGTTGCAGTTTTAGTTCTACTTCAAGAAATTTCTTGATGTCTTCCTTTACCTGTTTACCATCTTCCTTACTACCAATTATCCCGATAAGGAAGTCGTCCGCATACCTTACGTACTTAATTCTCTTGAACGCATCATCCATTTCATCACAGCTGGGGATGGTTAATCGCTCTTTGTCAATAGCTTTGATTTGTCTTACTAATTCTTGACGTTCGTTTTCATCTTTTACATTTTTAAGTTTAAGCACCATCCGCGCCTTCCTGCTTTCGAACGTATACCTCGTATTGTGAGGTTTCCGCTTTGTTCCCCTGTCGAAGTTTTTGGCATACTTAACCATATACCTGTCCAATCTGTCCAGATAGATGTTTGCCAAAATAGGACTGACAATTCCTCCCTGCGGTGTTCCGCTGTAGGAGTTGTGAAAAGTCCATTCTTCAACGTAACCTGCCTTTAAGAACTTCCATATAAGGCGTAGAAATCTGTCGTCGGAGATGCGTTCCTTGAGTATACCGATCAGAATATGATGGTCTATCTCATCAAAGAACCCTTTAATATCTCCCTCCACAAACCATTTTGCGCCTGTAAATGTCTTTTGTATCTTAACCAACGCGGTGTGGCAACTTCTGTATGGTCTAAAACCGTGGGAACAGTCCAAAAACTGTCCTTCATAAATGGCTTCAAGCGTCATACGAACCACCTCCTGTACCAATTTGTCATCAAAAGACGGAATTCCCAACGGGCGCATCTTTCCATTTTTCTTTGGAATGTACACCCTTCTAGCAGGTTGGGGCTGATAGCTTTCTGTTCGAAGCAAGTCGATTAGTTTTGAGATACGATTAAGGCTCATACCGTCGATTGTCTTCCCGTCGGAACCTTCTGTCATATTGCCTTCCTTCGCATAAATGCGTTGGTAGGCAGCATAGAACATTTCTTCGTTGAACAAATTCTTGTACAGCCTTTCATACCTGTAATCTAATTGTGGACTATGCTTTGATAGACCGTTTAATACTTTTTCAGAATTTCTCATAATGTCTCTCACATTGTTCTTTAATTGTATTAAAACCTTTAACTGCTTCCCTTCGCCATGTACAAGGCTTTCCCTTGCTCGGACTACTACGGAAGCTCCGTTACCATATCGGATATTCAGAGGCTTAACCTCATAGCCTTTCGGCGTTCCGACTTAGGTAATCCCCGTTTAGCTAAATAATAACTTGGCTCGATAGATTGTCGGATATGGTTTCCGTCCTTTACCATTTACTATGGTTGTGTTACGATTTATTCCTGACCACACTACTCATATTCCTTAGCGGGTTATCGTAATCTGACGAGTATAGTTACCTTACGTCAAAGTCCCTACGCCGACCACTCGGACTGCCATTCAATCAATTCGGATTTTATCCTCATATCTATCATTTCATCTTGCCATTCAGTCGCAGAATGGTAACTTTCTGACTTACGGCTTTCCCGACATGCTACACTCCCTGTCCAGTTTCCCTTTCAGATAAGTCGGTTAATGACAGGCTATCGGAACCTTGCCTGGTGTCTTGCCATAGACACATTTATTATAAAGCCTTTACGGGCGCACATATCAGGTAAGCGGTATCATAGGTACTGAAAAAGGTGTCACCTGACTGGCCGATCTGTCCGATATCTATTTTGAGCATATTCTCCTGAATTTTGCCAAGTATACTTCCGAATATGTTACTGATGGGAAGCCATAAAAAGACGTTGATATACCGGGCAAGCCATTGGACAAGCGATTGCTGGAAACCATCAAAGACCGCTATACCAAGCACAAAGGGCCCTAGTATGGAGAGCACGATCAAGAAAAATGTCCGGATCGTATTGATGCACAGAGAAGCAGCTGCGAAAACAACCTGCAAAACCTCACTCATCCATTGCTTTACCGAATTGCGGAAATTGTAAGATTGTTTCTCCATCCAGAACTGCATATCGTGGCCCAGTCCTTCCAAAAGTCCCTCGCCGGAGCCGTTCTCGTTTTCGGGATACTTGTATTTATACCATTCGGAACGATCGCCGTTACCGTCTTCTCCGACATAAATATTATACAGATCGGATTTTTTTACTGCCGCCTCTTTTTGTTTCAGGAGTGCTATTATTGCATCATTACTGTCTCTGACCATTGCCCCAGTGGCAAGCACAGTCGGTTGCAGTACACCGTTCATCAGATCGATAACCGCGGGAAAAAACATAATGGCAAGACCAAGACCGAATGGACGCAAAAGCGGATAAAAATCGATGGATTCAGCGGCCGCAATCTGGCGCCATACACGACTGGCGGTATACCAGAGGGCGCCAAAACCAGCTATGGCACGCGCAACGTCGATGAGTTTTCCGCTTAACGGCTGCATGTCGTCCCGCACACTGTCCAGTACGGGCTGCATGCCGCCCAAGGTCTGGGCAATATCCGCGCGACTGGCAAGCGGGAAGACAAGTGCGACAACCGCCAACAGGACGGCCGCAAGTTTAATTTTTTTCATGGGTTTTTACCGTTAAAAAATTGACTGATACCTTTGATATCATTTATTTCTCTTTTCCTCTGCGCCAGCAATACATTACCTGATTCATTGAATTTCCGGAGGAAAAGTAACTTATCCTGTATGTCGTTGTAAATACGGTCGATCTGCGCTAGACGCTCTTCATCGCTCATTCTCAATTGAGAGGAAGTGATCACCAGGAGAAGATCCTCCAGGTTGTCTTTGCTCTGGTTCAATAGCCTTCCGTACACATTAGCCATATATTCCAATTCTCCGGAGTTGAATATTGCCGAACTTCTGAAATGTGATAGTGCGGATCGATATTCCGAATTGATCCTACCTTGCAAGCTGATGATGTCGGCAATCCGTCCATATTTTTTCACTTCGGGACTGACCAGCATCAGGCCATCAAGAAAAACGGTATGCAGGGAAAAGTTGCCCTCTGCTATATTCCTGATCGTATTATAACCATTGCTGATTATATCATAACCCGTTTTCATATCCCTTAAAATGTTTTTGAACTGGCTCAACTTTTCTGCATTGAGGATCAATTGCTGTATTTCGGTAGACTGCCCAGATGACCGTAAGGGCAATGCCATTGTTAGGCAGTAAGCAGTTACGGCAAACAGAAAATACCTGCCTTTTTCAATTAACTGTTTCATACATATTGTGGATTTGATTTACGGACTTTAATTCTGATCTTATCTGTCCTTTTAACACATTTACCTGTCCCGCGAAATGTTGTGCAAACGAGAACTTGTCCCGCATGGACGCAAAAACCTTATCTAACCGCTGCAAGCGCCGGTCTTCTGTCATTTCGATTTTACCGGAAGCAATAACTAACAGCAATTCCTCCATATCTTTGCTACAATCCTCCGACAGCTTAGCGTGAATCTTTTCGATATAGGCCTTTTGTGAACTTGAGAGAATTCCATCATCCTTTTCGAGCATATTGAACAGTTTGCTGATGGCAAGCTGGAAACTAATGGTTTCGGCCACTTTCAAATGGTTTCTGATGAAGGGACTTACAGCTTTCAGGGAACTGATAAAGGCATGGTGAAGGTTAAACTCCCCATTGGTAAATCCTTTTACTGTTTGCAGTCCCGAACGGGCAATATTATAACCGTCTCTTACATAACCCGAATAAAGCTGCAAGGCTGCGATCTGTGTCAGCAGGTATTTTTTCTGCGTCTTTTTCTGTTTGAAAAACTCCGAGAATGTCTGAGCCTTGGCAGGATTAACCACAGCAGAAAGAAACAATACTGAAATCCAGTATAATAACGAGCTGCGCAGTACGCTGCGAAATACCGATAGCTTATTCCTGTATTCCATAAATCTCCTTTAAAGTGACCACTTCATCCAATGACTTTGCCCGCTGGATACTCAGTTTGATATTTTCATGATTGAATTTTTTTAGATCGGAAAGGTTCTGATCGATCTTATCGGCTGCACCGGCAATGATTTCCAGTCTGGCGGCGTCCGACATCTGGGTTTTAAAGCTGTTTACAACCAATAAAAGCTCGTCTGCATTTTTGACACTTGCATCCAGTATTCCCGTATATACCTTTTCCATAACGGAGATTTCTTCGGGTGAAAAATGCTTATCGCGTTTAAAGAGGTTCCATGCCCACTTATATTCATTTACCAGTTCAACCTGTTTTGCCGTGAGTTCCTTGAGACGTTTGTAGTAGGTAACAGCCGATTTGATTTCCCAAAGTTCCTGATAGTATTTACGGTAGAGTTCTTTCTGTTTTTCCGTCCAATCGGCAATTTCGGTGAGTTTCAGCTTGGAAAGCTGATTTTCCAATACTTTCTGGGCATTCTGTAGCCATATCGCTTCGTTCTGCAAGCGTTGTATCTTTAGATCTACCGCTTTGATGACCCTTTTTACGCCCGTGCGGATCACTTCCGCTAGGGCAATCTGTGCGCTGGCCCCTTTCGGTACACCTACAAACAACGTGGCGGCGCTAAGGGGAAGCATAATCATATACTTCTTCATAATCTTCCTGATTTTGTGCGTCAAATTTTTTATAGTTTTCATTAGCTTATTCATTATTGACCGAGTGTTTCTTTGACAAGCATCTCAATACCTTTCTGCATACTACCATATCGCAGGGCGTATTCCTGTACCTTTACCTTTTCACTGGCCTCCGTGGTATAGGTCCAATACTCTTTGGGTGATACTTCGGTACGGTAGACCTTGCTGTGTCCACCAAGGCTGATAAACACCTCCTTGTACGAGTGGTCGGGATCGTTAGCTTTGTTCATGGATAGCACCAGTGCTTTCTCCTTATCCGTAAGCCCCAGCAGTTCCTGTACCTGCTCAAACTTGTTGGCATATTTGGACTGATCGAGCAATATCTTCGTGTCAGAATTATTAATGATGGCATTTTTTACGATGGGCGAACTGATAATGTCCTCGATTTCCTGCGTCACTACGATAGGTTCACCAAAGAACTTGCGCATGGTTTTCCATAGGTAGCGCACATGTTCGGCCATACTATCTTTTGCAATTGCCTTCCATGCTTCTTCCAGCAGCACAACTTTCCTGATCTGCGGTATTTTCCGCATCTTTGATATAATCATTTCCATTATGACAAGGGTAATCACAGGAAAAAGCACGGGGTGGTCTTTCACTGCATCCAGTTCCATCACAATGAACCGTTGATGAAGTAAGTCCAGATTTTCATTGGCGTTCAACAGGTAATCAAACTCCCCACCCTTGTAGTAAGGATTGAGTACATAAAGAAAACTCCCCAGGTCAAAATCTTTTTCCTTTACCTGCGCTTCTTTAAGTACCGGCGAATATTCGGATAAGAGAAATTCGTAAAAGCTGTTGAATGAAGGAAAGATGTCGGGATTTTCGTCTAAGTAAGCGTAGTAAAAGGTTAGGGCATTGGATATCGCAACATACTCGGACCTTTTGTAAGGTTCGCTATCCTTTTTCCATAAGGATAACAGCAAGGTCTTAATGCTTTCTTTTTTTTCGGTGTCGAGCGAGCTACCTTCAGGCAGATAGAAAGGATTGAAACGTATGGGGTCATCATCCGAATAAGTAAAATAGTAACCGCCTACCAGATCGCACAATCCCTTATAGCTGTGGCCAATATCCACAATAATGATATGTGCACCCTGCTCATGGTAGCTCCGCATGAAATGGTTGGTCAGGAAACTTTTTCCCGAACCCGAAGGACCCAATATAAATTTTGCCCGATTGGTGATCCATCCCTGTTTCCAGGGCTCGTCCGAAATATCCACATGCACGGGTCGACCACTTATCCGGTCTCCAAGACGGATACCGAACGGACTGATGCTATCTTTATAGTTGGTTTCCAGATTGAAGAAACATGCAGCCTGCTCGGCAAAGCTGTCAAAAGTATCATTGATGGGAAAATCGGCCCCTGCTCCGGGCATTCCGGCGTACCATATCTGGGCCATGCCGTCTGTCTCCTGTTTGGCCGTGCAGTCCATTTGAGCAAGTGCCGAACTGACCTGATTTCTAAGTTCTGCATCTTCCGGTTTATCCGACCATACCAGCACGTTGAAATGCGCTTTAATAGGCAGCCGCTGCTCACCGATGGCCTCGTTCAGAAAGCCGTTGACTGCCTCCATTGCCAGGGCGTTTTCCCTGCTGTACATCGAAAGAGATTGTAGCCGGAGCTTTTTAGATTCCAGCGCCTTGATCGTTTTTTGCGGATCTTCGATCAGTATATATTGGTTGTAAATATGATTACAATTTAAGAGCTGCCCTAATGGACTTGCAAAACCAATACTGAACTTGGTCCGATCTGTACTGTATTTTTCATAGTTGATCCTGCTTCCGCACAGGGCAGGAAGGTTCTCGGTATCAGCAAGTGTATACAGCTGACAGTACCGGTCACCTATTTTCAAACCATTTTGCAGATTAATGTCACGTACTATCGACTGCTCGTTTTCTGTTAACAGAAAACAGTAACGTTCCATAATCCCTGCCTTTACCGACGTTCCCGCTAACTCATCATTTCTCAATCGCCTCGGCCTAATAAATCCGCTATCTGTTAATATCCGTTCGAATTGCCCCGCGCTGTCCAGAAAATGTTGGAAAAGGTTTTCGTCCACGGTTTGCGCCGGAACAATCGTCCTCCGTAAAAGATTGTTATAAGCGGATGTGGCAGGCTTGCGCCCATTTGGCTTTTTGGTCAGGAAAAGATAGCAGGAATGAGCCAGATAAGGTCGTTCATTAAAAAACTTTTCACTGCTACGGGCAAGGAAACCATCCTTTCCTTCGTAGTCTGCTTTATAGCTCGCCTGTGTGTGCCAATCCTGTTTATGTAGGACGGTATGGTTTTGCAGTACCTTGATTGCCTTGACAAAGGTGCTGTGATAAGCCGTATAATCCCGTTCCGATAAAGTGAAAATCTCGGGCAGGGTCAGTTCATAGGCTACCGTAATATCTCCCTGTCTGCTGAGTATACAGTCGTGCTCCACTTTGTAAATAGGAAATATGTTTGTTGCTTCGGCTATCATATCATTTTTTTATTTATGGTTAACGGAATGCGTGTGTGCATTTAAAGAAGTAAATAGACGGCGCGAGCGGAATCGTATGGTGTGGGGCAGCCTTCTCTTTGCCAGATATTTCATCAGGCCGTGCGTTCCGAAGCGGTGGCTTAAATGAAAAACCAATAAAAAATGTGCTGTGCCCAGCATCAGAATCAGGGGTAAAACGATCAACAGACTGGTATCCATGATATACAATAACGCAAAGAGAATCAGAAGAACAACCAGCCCTATTGCCAGATAGATAATATACTGCGCCTTGAGGCCTTTGAACACAATTGGCTGCGAAACACCTTTGTTGATGGAATAAATGCCGCTCATAGTCTGCTCTTTTTATACACCAAAAAATGATTTGAGAACAGTGGCCACAATGACCAGAAAGACGCAGCTTCCAAACCATGAAGCTGCCACTTTATTCGTGTCGGGTTCTCCAGCATTCCATTTATTGAAAACCTTGACAGCTCCTATAATGCCTACCACCGCACCGATGGCATACATCAGGTCAATTCCCGAATCAAAATACCCCTTCACCTTATCGGTTGCTGACTGGATACCGGCATCCCCGTCCTGCGCAAATAGTGGAATGGAAAGGAAAAACTGATAACTGAAAAAGATATATAAGGCGAAGAGTATCCTGGCAATAGCCTGTTTTTTATGATTGTTGCGATTCATATAAGGATGATTTTAAGTTTCTCTAAAAAATTTTATTCCCAGAAGTTTTCCAACTCTCTTTCCGAAAGGGGAAAAGGGGCATGCCGGGTAATAAATTCATTAAGGGATTGCTGGTTGGAATCGGTACGGATAGCCTTGAGGCGTGGTTTGAATCCATCCATCAGGATAAGGAAATCTTCTTTTGTCCCTTCCTCGTCTTTTAGGATCTGAAAAAGCTGTTTCATCTCTTCCAGCAGATCGGGAATGTTGCCGAGCATTTTTTCTTTGTGCTCTTCATCCCTTTTCCGGAAAGAGAATTCGTCCATGCCCATGACACTCATCCCTTCGGGAAGTTTCGTCTTACCCATCAGGTCATCGTCCACGCTTTCCGTTTGTTCTGTATCGAGGTCATTCTCCTTTGTTCCGCTGTGTGGTCTTTTTTCGGCACCGTGTTTTTTACCTGTCAACAACCTTTTTAATTCTTTTCTGAAAAGGAGCAGGATTACGCTGATATACCATAGGAATGTCAACAAGGTGGCGGCAAGTAAGAACTCCTGCCATGTGATATGTTTTAACATAATACTTTGCTTTCAGCTGCACTCCATTATGCAGCTTTTACGAAGCAAAGTTTGATAGACTACGTTTTTTTGCTTGACAACCTACTGGGTAGTACCCAAAAATAAACGCGTAAACACCTGAAGGACAATCTGATTTAAAATCGTCTATTTTGGATGTCCGGGCGATATGCATCTTCATCATCCAGCTTTTGGATTATAGCTTTACCCATTTCGTCAATATATTTGGTACGACTGAGCCTTTTGCGCTGCTTGATTTCGGCAAATCTTCTGTAAGGGCGTCCGATTTTTACATTGAAGAGAATTTCCAGCTTACGGACAATTTCACCTATTCCCGCGTGACCCTTGTTGATCTGTCCGGTACAGTACCATCCGTAGGCAGTTTCCAGCAAATTAATGCTTTCTCCGGTCCAAACCATGTCGTTCCCCGCTTCGATGTCGGTAACATTGTCCTTTCCATCTATCAGCTTCCGTAGATAGGTGGTCATACGCTCATTGGAAAGAATCTTACCGATGAGATAATCTGCCGGGGTGGAGAAACGTTCGTCGTAGTCAATCCGTACCGGACAGAGCCATGACGGTGGTTCTGTAGACGAACGCATAAACAGAAGGCGGTCGAGGTGGTCAGCTCCGGAACGATGATAGCTGTGAAGTTCACGGTTGTCGCGATAGAATTTCTCGATCCCTTTGAGGAGATAACGGTAATATTTCTTAAGTTGATCGGCCGTGCCTTCCGGTTTCGTCAATTCAATCCGTTGTCTGGCAGAATAATAAAGTACCTGACTTATAAACGTAGGCTTTTTAGTCTTAAAAAAAGCTATTTCTTCCTGTTCACTGCTAAAGGTATAGTTTACAGTCCTGTTTTTAAGTTCAACGAGATAAGAACGCGCAGTCAGCAATTTTTTGGCAATTTCCAGCTTATCTGTTATTTCTTCCTGTTCGATCATTGCCAGCTCATCTGAAAGTTGCCGGTAAAGATTATTGGCGATTTCGAGTATCATAAGCAAAAATTTTGGTGCGCTACAAATACTCAGGTTTTACGGATGGAAATAAAGTGGTGAAGGTGGTGTCGGAACAGCTACATGTGTAATATCAGAGCTTATTTACGGCCTATTAAAGGTATTAGGTGGTGAAAAAATGAGAAAAAATGTGCAATATTAGTCAAAACCTTCACTGAAGAACTCTTTGGGTGTCACATTAAGTGCTTTCATGACTTTCAAAAGGCTTTTGTACTGTAAGTTTTCGCCTGCCTCATAGCGACCATATTGTGCTCGCGCTAGATCATGGGCATTGGCAAATTTTTCGTAATTGGCATACCCGGCTTTGATCCGGAGTGCTTTTATCCTTTCTCCCAGTTTTCTTAAATCTTCATCTTCCGATGGTGATATTTCCTTTTGCGACATACAAACAAAATAAGCCATAAGGATATTTATATGTTACCATTAATAAGTTACTACTAATTAGATACTACTAATAAGTAGTAAAATATTCTTATTTTTATGCCGATGAATAAGATGTCGGAACTGGAAAAATTAACGGGCCTGGAGACACTTCCCCTGAACCAGCACCCCTTAAGCGCTAGTTTTATTAAAACGTGCAACAAAATTGGATGGCTAACGATAGAAGATATTTTCAATGCCGGACTGGAAAAGGTTGCAGAACATCCAAAGATCAACGACGAATGGTTTGATGAACTGTTGGCTTACCTGAGAGAGCTTGGGATGCTATATAGGATGAACCCTTGATCAGGGATACTTGGAATTTATGTAATTCAACATTGAGGTTAACATCTGTTTTACTTTATTGATCACCTGTTGAGAGGGAATGGTATCCTTACTCAGTAAACTATGCAGCGCCAGGTGTTCTCTGTTGGGTGTTCCGATAAAGTCTGCTATAAAAGCAAATAACATTTTCTTGGTATCCACCACAAGTATTTTCATTTCCAACAGCACGCGGAAAAAGAAAAGTAGCTGCCGTTCGGTAAGGGAAACCTGAAAATGGTAGCGGCCCGTTGCCGGATCAATTGCACCCACCGGAAATTTTGACCATAAGCTTCGACGCTTGCGGAGCTCTTTACGCTTACGTTTACTGTATGTTAAAAGTTGCTGCCTTATGGACGGCATCTGGTTATCGGCGGCCTGTTTTTTTACTTCAGGGATCAGCGCCAACTGGTTTCTGTAAATTAGCCATTGTTCTTCTTTTTTATATTCATCGTCCAGATTTTCCACAGCCTTTGCCATTTTTTCTTTGATAAGATGACAGAAGGGGCCATAATTGAAATTCAGGGTTATCAGCTGTTCGATCAGCTCCCGTTCGTAGCGATCCGAATATTTCAGGTAAGACAGACGTGAAGGCAATTCAGCTACAAGCCTGATGGCATAATGCCAATGATGCCATTTAAAATAACTCATCATGCTTTTATCAGAAAACCCGGAAAAGTAGTTTTGTAGGGAGACGATCAGCTGTCGATCCACGCGATTTTTATATAGCTCTCCCAATAATGTGCGTACATTCCTCAAAAAGGTTGTTGACCTGAAATAGGGTATAAAAGGGGGCAGTGGTCTGTCTTCGTGAAAACAATCGGGATAGTGCTGAAATAAGCCTTCCAGAAACCGGATTCCCTGGTTCAGTGCATAGTAATAGACCGCAGCCCGGTAGTTATTCCCGTAAGCTATCTTTATTCTTCTTTCCTTTTCCTGTTCAAGTTTCCTCCACCACTCCTGCATTACATCGGTTATATTGAGTTGGTATTTTCCTATTAATGTATACCTGCTGAACGGCTCATGGAGGACTGTAGCCGAGATATTTGTTTCCAGACTTAAAAAATATTGTTTTATGACCCGTTTATAAGACGTGAAGCTCTCTTTATAATACGTTTCTGATATCAATACCTCATTAATGAGTTCATGAAGGTCATCGGCGCGCACAATTCGGTTCGATCTGGCATACATCTCATGTTGGTGATTAGTGTTGATACAACGTCTTTAGAACATAGTCCTTATATGTTTTTCCGATGATCAGCCCTGTTTTATTTTTCAGTATAACCATACCTTCATCGATCAGGTCAATCATCTTTATAGATATGATATAAGATCGGTGGATTCGTATAAAACCGTCAGTCAGACGCAGTTCGGATTCAACATCGTCCATCCGCATGGAAGTCAATACAAATTCATCATGTTTGTGGAATATTACATCGTTTCCCCTTGCTTCTACATAAATGATATCATTGAAATCTATCTTCTTTAATTTTCCTTTATGTTCGATCTGTACAAAGATGTAATCGTTTTTTACTGTGGGTAATTCCAATGTTCTGTGCAGTATCCTTTCCTTCAGCTTTTCCACTGCTTTTGCAAATCGATCGAATTGAACAGGCTTTAACAGATAATCCACTGCATCGAGCTCGATACTTTCGATTGCAAATTCTGTATAAGCAGTACAGACCACCACTTTAACCGAAGGGTCAAGCTCGCGCATCACTTCGGTACCCGTCATTTCATCCATTTCCATGTCAAGAAAAACTGCATGAACATTTAGTTTCGGGATCATTTTTAAACCTTCGAGTGGCCTTGTGGCGGTTCCTATCAAATGGACGTTCGGTACCTGCTCCAGATAACGGGAAATCTGTTCCAGTGCGGCAGGTTCATCATCAATTGCGAAACAGTTTATCATTATATTTCTTTTGTATCACTGGAAAAATCAATAAATAGCTCAACTGTATAAATCTCATTGTCTTCCGTACGACTAAGTCTCGCCTTGTTCTTAAAAGCACCTTTCAGTCTCCGTTCCACATTTTTCAAGCCAACATGGCTGCCCGAAGTATCCAATGTTTTGCTGATCCTTTTTTTATTGGAACTATAGAAATAAATCTTATCCCGGTTGACCACGATCTTGATCTGTAAGGGATATAGCGGATCTGATAGGTCTCCATATTTGAAGGCATTTTCCACAAGTGTAATAAAGGACAAAGGTGGAATCGAATGCAGATAGCGATCGCCTTCAAATTCAAATACAATATTTTTTCCTTTGCCGAAACGTCTCCGATTGATTTCGAGGTAAATTTCCAGATATTCCAGCTCCTTATGCACCGGCACAAGCTGTTTGCCTTTCACCGCATTGTCCAACGAATAACGCATCATCATGGAAAGCAGGTAGATGCTCTCGGCCAATGACTTGGATAAAGAGAGCGCCTCTGTATAGATAAAATTTAGTGAATTATGCAGAAAATGGGGATTGACCTGGGCTCTTAAAAATGCCTGTTCATATTCGAACTTTTCCCGTTCCATTTCGTAATGTGCTTTTTCCATCCGGCGTTTATACGCCAGATTGGCAAACCATTTCAGTATAAAATACACGATAATGGCATAGCTGGCGTATTTGATATAAGGGGAAAGTATATTGCGCAGGTACAGGCTCAGTTTAAACGGCACATCCTCATAATATAATTTAGCCCCAAATAGCGGCAATATTCCATAGATGCAAACATAGCCCAGTGCTGCCAGTATAAAGAAAGTGGAGATTACCAATAATATAGCGATCCCAATATTTATTTTCCGGCTTTCGATAAATTTAAAGAGAAAGAAATTACTGTAAAAGATAATCGAATACAACAAGCAGAGAAAAAGTATATGACTGTAGTCGACATAACTGATTTTGGGTAGGTTGTAGATATATACAAACTGGGCATAGATTATCCAACAGATAAAATTGAACAACAGGGGGTGTTTACGGAAAAAAGTGGCCATATCTTCCGGATTTTTTGGTTCATCATTCCACAAGATAAAAAAATTAGGCCATTTTCCGTAAAAAAGTGTGCAAAGAACGTTATTTCTCTTTGCACTGATAGCATCTAATGATTGCATATTCTCTTCTTTTTTAGATTTCCAGAACAACTCTGCCGGTTATGAGATCGCTCATATGATTCCGCTGTAATAAAGGGACTGTAAAAGGATAATCCCTTCTGTAAATCTGTTCCAGCCGCTTATATAACCAGTGTTCGATATCGAAACATTGATAATCTCTTTTCCTGAAAAGAAAATATTTGCCGGTTATACTGAAAAAGCTATAATCCTCTTCGTTGAATCTGATCAGTCTTTTCTTTTTTCCTTCTGTGATAATTGGTTCGGATATCTGTTCCGCGATCGGATTGACGATATCGGCATGCTCATGCAAATGCAGCCATGTTTCCCATTGCCAGGGCTTTATGGAGACAACTTTCTCCAGATGTTTATAGATTCGTGAAACGGCCTGCCCTATAAATATTTGCCTATTAAGCTCCTTATTCGGTAATATCGGAGGAAAAAAATCGAGACAGGGAACACGCTTCCATTGCCGTGTAGAAACTACCGGATAAATCGGGGATTTGCTCAGGTAAGAAATAAAAGCTGCCCCTGCTCTTACTTTGACATGTTGGTTCAGAAAAGGGATGGATATAAGGTTACGGCTCGTCAGGTCGTCTCCTGTTCCGGTATTACCATCTACATAAACTAAAATATTTTTTCCGTCCCTTAATTCTCTATTTATTCGCAGTAGGCTACTTTTATCGTTGGCATTGATCAGACTAAAACCAAGGTGTTCTATTTTTTTGTTGTCATATTTAGAATCAACCAGCTCTGTTTCCCTTTGCATCCCGTCTTTTGAAACCACCAGTACAAATGGAATATCATTTTTTGCCAGGTAATGCCCGATCATCCGGAAAGATCCGCTATGAAAGGTAGCAATTACTCCGGGTCTATTTTTTATATCCTGCAAAGCATAGCCATGAAAGCGAACTTTAAGGTTTTTGGGTACATCTGGGAGTGACTGTTCAAAATAGCTTTGCTGCTGGTTGGTCAACAGTTTAAAGAAATTTGACTCGTGCTCTCCATATTCCATCGATGGAAGAAAATTTCGAAAGCTTGCACTCACCACCTGAAATTTGTACCAGAAGGGGTTTGTAGGTTCTAAAGGAACCTTTATACCACTGATAGCAAAGCTGAGAGTATGACTTTTTACAAGAGCATTCTCCATTTTTTTAATGATTTAGCCCGACGGTCGAAAACCGCCGGGCGGTAAACACTACTTCTATAGTCCCTCATAAGGGATACATTTATCTTCAGTTTCTGCTACCAGCATAACAGCCTCCAATGCGAGCAATGTAATGGGCCGGCTGAAGAGTTTTCCTATCCGGGATTTTCCACTTTTACGTTTCATCTTTTTTTGTATGTATAATTAAACCATTGCCTACTCTGATCAAGGGTTTTCGGTTACGCCCTACCAATGGCCACGGGTTTTCTGGATATCCGATAGCGAATTTCGAGCGTTAGGGAGGTCTGTCCAACTAACTTGGTTTAAATAGCGGGATTCTATATGTGAATGTCGCTTTTCTGTATGCGAAAGTTTTATAGCGACATTACAGCGGAGGTAAAGATTTTCGATGTAGTGAAAAGATGGGGTAACAAAATGTCAGGAGTATTTCTGATCTTAAACTATTAACTGAAAGTCTAGTTAAAATGAATTTATGTGCACATTTCTGTATCTATTATGAGTATACCGAAATTCTTTTTGCATTCCTAAAGTTTTATTTAAATTTAACGCTGAGACAAACTTATCCTATAAATATAATATACCGGTTATAACATTAATGAAGAATACGCTTATTGGCAATTGGCTAAAATATTATAGAAACAGCTTGGCAGATGGTGAGCTTTCCGATATATCTCCAGATGTCTGTGAAAAAAAAGGTCATTTCGTTGGTTCAAAATCTGATCTGTCAAATGAAAATCTAAAATCTATCAACATACTCATCTCTCCATTTTATATATCAACTAAAGTAGCGCACGGAAAGAACAAAGGTGAAATAAAAAAGAATTTCCCTTTCTGGATAGAGGTTAAGTTAACTCATGAAGGAACGATTATTGTAGACGAATCCCTGCGCAAGCCCTGGATATGCCGAAGCTTTTTAGAACCTATTTCAATAGCGTCAGGTATCTGGCCCATTCTCAGCACGATGGACAGTTATGATAGTGCCCTGGAGAACCATCGGTTTGATTATAAATCTTTTGACAACTATTGGGAAAGTGCCGCTAAGTTCTTTGAAAAGATAACAGGTTATAGGAACTATAAAGTAGTATTCGATGAATTTAACGCGAAGCATGAAGTGTGCATCATCAAATCGGATAAACTAATTTCTGCACAAAATATCCTGAACACCTATGCCGACCTTCAGAAAAGCGGAGCCTTTCCTTTACTACTATCCAGCATATTAGATTTTACACCCAAATCAATACGAAAGATTCCAGCTGACAATTTGCTTTTTGCAGAACCTGGCCACTACGAACAGTTCAGCAATCAATTCCCGCTAAATAATTCCCAACGAAAGTCACTGCTGGTATACGAACAGCAAACAAATGGCAACATACTGGCAGTAAATGATCCACCAGGAACAGGTAAGACTACACTATTGCAAAGTATCCTCGCGAATGAACTCGTAAAATCTGTTCTTAATGGTGCAAGACCTCCCAGACTGGTAGAAGCTCCTGCAGCAGGTGATATTTATTTTGGACATTACGAAGCGTACAAAGGAAAAGGTACCCCCATAGGTGCAAAAATTGGTTATGGCTGGTTTAAAGTAGTCAAAGTTGAAGGAGAAGACTATTATCTTGCAAGGAATACGGAAATGAATAAAGGCCATAAGCCAAAAGAACAACTCAATAGTACAGATTTTGAAACAGAAAGTATGCCCCGCCGCTAAAACTATCGAAACAAACGGGATATAACATACGTTTCAAATCATCCGACGGATTGACAGAGGTCTATATAACCGACAAAAAGTAATATGACGATCAAGAAAATAATGGGTATCGTTGCGTTGATAATCATTGGAGGTGTTGGTTTTTTCTCCTTATCCTGTACGGCACAATAAAAACCAAGTCCACCAGCCTTAATAAATACAAGCCGTTCAAAGAATGAGTGGGGAAAACCGTTGTACTGAATAGGGAAACAATACTGTTTAAAGAAAAAATCCGTATGAATGATAACACTGATTATCCCTTTATCCTGTTAGATAGTTTGCATCCGCAATGGCAATATGTGGAAGAGCGAAAGAATATGGCAGTGCCCGACTTGGAAGAAATTGTCACATTTCCGGCTGGAACGAAATTACGTATAGAAAAAGCTGTGCAATATACCAATGGCGTTTCCGGATCATCGTACCCAACGGTATTTGGTTCAATTAGCACAAACGGAAAGTCTTACAAAATGGGCTATCAATGGGGAAAGATAGACATTGGAAAAAGCTTCGACAAAATTGAAAAATGCTGGCACTTTCATCAGGCACCTTGGCAACAAAAAACCGATACCGCTTTTTATGCATTGCCAATAGCGAATTTTTGGTGATGAACAATGAAAATATAACCAATGAAGTGCCTTCATAAATAGTATGCATAAACAGGGGGTTAATTGTCCATATACCCCTACAATAGAGCAGATGTTAGCTGTTTTCTTCATGTACTTTCCTATACAGGTGCTTAATCGCATCACTTAACCGTTCTTAATAAATACTTATTTTATTCTACATTTGTCATATATGTTTATGCAAAATATTCATATTGATTTAGCGAAATATGCGTACATTATTTATAAAAAATATGGTCTGCAATCGTTGCATTCTCGTAGTTCAACATGAACTCGAAAAGCTTGGCATAGCGGTTAATAGCGTAAAGCTGGGTGAAATTACGCTAAAAAAAGATTTGACCACCAAGGAGCGTGCGGCAATGGAAAATGCTTTGATCCCCTTGGGCTTTCAGCTCATAGACGACAAGAAGAGCAGGATAATTGAAAAGATAAAAAACGTTATCATTGATTTGGTGCACCATCAGGACAATGATGCGAAAACCAATCTTTCGGACATATTGAGTAATGTATTGCACCACGATTACAATTATCTTTCCAATCTGTTTTCCGAAATTGAGGGTACAACCATTGAGAAGTATTTTATTGCTCAAAAAGTTGAAAGGGTAAAAGAACTGTTGGTGTACGATGAACTATCGTTGAGCGAAATCGCTTTCCGTCTAAACTATTCGAGCGTTGCCTATTTGAGCAATCAATTCAAAAAAGTAACCGGACTTACAACGAGTCATTTCAAGCAAATACGAGAGGATAAAAGAAAACCCTTGGACAAGGTTTAAAGTAAATTTTACAAAACAAACCCATAATTCTGCAATAGGCATCCAAATAATTGTCGCCAAATTTGTATTGTAAATAAAAGCAATCAGAAAATGGCGGCAAATAACAATAGAGAAACCGTTTATCTCCCTTTGGAGGACGTAGAAAGCGAACACTGCGCATTAATCGTTGACAAAGGATTGGCGCAGGTAAAAGGCATTGAAACCCATAAGGTAGAGCTTAATAACCATAGAGCTGCTATTACAGTGGACAATGATGAGGTGGTAGCAGCAGCCGTGCAGGCGATTAAAGATCTTGGCTATGGGGTTCCCACCATTAAAAATTCCTTCCCTGTATTGGGGATGACCTGTGCTTCTTGTGCAGGAAGTGTTGAAAGCATTGTAAAATACGAGCCGGGCGTTGTGAATGCTTCTGTTAACTTTGCTACGGGCAACCTTACCGTAGAATATCTACCCAACATGACTGATGCTTCTAAAATTCAGCGGGCCGTTCAGGGTGTTGGCTATGACCTATTGATAGAAGATGAAACCAAACAGCAGGAAACCCTGGAAGCGATTCACACCGAAAGATTCAGGAAACTTAAAAGCAAAACCATTTGGGCAATCATCTTATCGCTTCCGGTGGTCATTATTGGTATGCTCTTCATGGATATACCTTATGCCAATGAGACCATGTGGCTTTTCTCCACTCCAGTAGTTCTTTGGCTAGGCAAAGACTTTTTTATCAACGCATGGAAACAGACTAAACATCGTTCTGCCAATATGGATACCTTGGTTGCATTAAGTACAGGTATTGCGTATATATTCAGCGTATTCAATATGCTGTTTATGGACTTCTGGCATCGGAGAGGTTTACACGCACACGTGTATTTTGAAGCCGCAGCGGTTATCATTGCCTTTATTCTATTAGGTAAATTATTGGAGGAAAAAGCTAAGGGGAATACCTCATCAGCCATTAAAAAATTAATGGGATTACAACCAAAAACAGTTATTATAATAGAAACAGACGGCACAGAAAGACAAAAAGCCATTGAAGAGGTGAACGTAGGGGATGTTATTTTGGTAAAACCGGGCGAAAAAATCGCAGTAGATGGTATGGTAACTTCAGGCACTTCATATGTGGATGAAAGTATGCTAAGTGGCGAACCGGTGCCCGTACTAAAAAAAGAAAAAGAAAAGGTATTTGCAGGAACGATTAATCAAAAAGGCAGTTTTCGCTTCCAAGCCGTTAAAGTGGGTAAAGAAACCATGCTTGCTCAAATCATCAAAATGGTGCAGGATGCACAGGGGAGTAAAGCGCCTGTACAGAAATTGGTTGATAAAATTGCAGGCATTTTCGTGCCTGTAGTGATCAGCATTGCTATCCTTACATTTGTCCTATGGTTGATTTTGGGAGGCAACAATGGAATTGTGCAAGGTTTATTGGCCGCTGTTACCGTATTAGTAATTGCTTGTCCTTGTGCTTTGGGCCTGGCCACTCCCACCGCTATTATGGTTGGGGTAGGTAAAGGTGCTGAAAAGGGTATCTTGATTAAAGACGCAGAAAGTCTGGAACTGGCAAAAAAGGTAAATGCCGTTGTTTTAGATAAAACTGGAACGATTACCGAGGGGAGACCACAGCTTACCGATATTCAATGGCTAAATAATGATGATGCGACCAAAGATATTTTATTGAGCATTGAAAAGCAATCCGAGCACCCCTTGGCAGAAGCTGTGGTAAAGCATCTGGACGAAGTTTCTACTATTTCACTGTCGAATTTTGACAGTATTACAGGTAAAGGTGCAAAAGCTGATCATAATAATGAAACATACTATGTAGGCAACAAAAAATTGTTAGCCGAAAACAAGATCACTATTGCTGAACAATTGCAAAAACAAGCTGATGAATGGGGTAAACTATCTAAAACTGTTATTTGGTTTGCCAGCAGCAAACAAGCGCTATCGGTAATCGCAATTTCCGATAAAATCAAAGAAACGTCAGTAGCAGCAATCAAGGAAATGCAGGATATGGGTATCGACCTATATATGCTTACTGGAGATAACGAGGCAACGGCTAAAGCCATTGCTGAGCAAGCAGGTATTCATCATTACAAAGCGGAAGTATTACCGCAACATAAAGCAGACTTTGTGAAAAAACTGCAAGAGCAAGGCAAAGTAGTAGCAATGGTTGGGGATGGTATCAATGATAGCACGGCTTTGGCCACCGCCGATGTAAGTATCGCAATGGGTAAAGGATCGGATATCGCAATGGACGTGGCAAAAATGACCATTATTTCATCTGATCTTACCAAGATACCGCAGTCGATAAGATTATCAAAACAGACTGTTGCAACCATTAAACAAAACTTGTTTTGGGCATTCATCTACAATCTTATTGGTATCCCGATTGCTGCGGGTATTCTTTACCCAATTAACGGCTTCTTATTAAACCCGATGATTGCCGGTGCAGCCATGGCATTGAGCAGCGTCAGTGTGGTAAGCAACAGTTTACGTTTGAAATGGAAAAAGTGACATCATTAACTTCCTAAATTAGTTCAACAAAAATGAAAATAAACAAATTATTAATAGGGGCTTTTGCCTTGTTGGTCATGATTATTTCGTCCTGCGGCAGCGATGCTAAAAAGGCAAAAAACGATCACGTACATGCTGCGGATGATGGACACGACCACGCTACAGAACTGCTGGAAAAATCCCCGGGAAAAATCGGCAACAACAGAAATGAAAAGGGCGAGTTGGTAGATGCAGCTGGGCATTTGATTACCGGTTGTCCCTCGCATAAAGAAATGATCGGTTCAGAAGGAGATATGTGTCCGAAGTGTGGTTATATGACGATGATCCCTATTACTTGGGATATTAGCGGAGTAGACACTGTGCGTGTTACAACGTTGACTGACTACAGTCCTCCGGCGGATAAATTAAAAAATAATAACTAGGCTAGACTTGATTGCGTTTGTTAAACGGTGGTTCATTCAAAACGAACCGCCGTTTTTTTAGAGCCGTAAAAATTACAAATTTTACAGGTTATATCACACTTCCAACACATTAGCCGTTAGGTAGATTTGGATATTGCTAAACTGTCAAAGAGGAAATTTCTCATGAATAAAAACGATATAAAAAATGCTAGCCTTGTCCGAAAATCTATTACGGACATAAGGTCTATTTTGTTGACCAGGGAAATACAACAGCTAAAAATTTCAGGTATTGTTTCGGTAGCAAAACTCCCTAAATTGTGGTATCAGATAACAGATAAATCTTAAGTAAAAATGAAAAAGTTCATGTTAGTATTGTCCGTAATCACTTTAAATGCCTGTAACAATACGGCTAAAAACGAAAAAGCAATAGAAAATCATTATCCCGAAACGGAGAGAGCAACTATTCGGGCTGAAAACAGAAATGAAGAAGTCATTACCATTAATGGTGACGATGATATGAAATTCGACAAAACCGAACTCAAGGCCAAAGAGGGTCAAACCGTAAAGCTTATGCTGAAACATGTTGGTAAAGCACCTGTTGGAGCCATGGGGCATAATGTTGTCATACTTGCACAAGGCACAGACTTCAATGCTTTTGCCAATGCAGCGATAGATGCCAAGGACAATGACTATATTCCAAAGAGAATGGAAAATGCAGTAATCGCTAAAACCAATATAATTGGCGGCGGGCAAATTACTGAAATTACCTTTATCGCTCCAGCAAAAGGCTCATATGATTTCCTGTGTTCATTTCCAGGTCACTGTATCTATATGAAAGGGAAGTTCATTGTAGCGTAACTCAGCATCTCGAAATCAGTAAAAATCATAAATCTTACATGGAATAACATAATAATAGCCACCGTTTGATACGGAAATTTGTAACATAAAAAACAAGTTCAAAATGAAAAATGTAGAATTAAGCATACCAGATATGCAAAGTGCACATTGCCAATCAAGAGTAAACAATGCTATCAATGCTATTGCTGGTGTCAAAATCGAAAGATTGGAAGCAGGAAAACTTGCAGTTTCAGTTGAAAGTGACGAAATAAAAGAAGAGATGGTAGCGGTTATTGAAAAAGCAGGTTACAAAGTAGAGGGTAACGACAACGGAAAAACTTCGACTTGTTCAACGGGATGCTGTGACTAGTTTTTTTGGCAAATCTCGGGGAGATATTTTAGTACATCTCCGGGATTTTACCAAACCGCCTCTAAAGTATAAAACTGTAAAAATCTTGGTCTATAAGTAAAAAGGTATGTTATTTAATCAAAATTCAGGCGATTGTTCGGATATCATGACAAAGGTTTGCAATATAGCAGACCAGCATATTCAGAACCTATTGTATACAGGAACATCTGCACCATTCAACGTACAGCTTACAAAGGAACTAAAAACGGATTATAAACAATTGAACAAGATGTTCCTCATCAACTGCAATATGAGCCTCGAAATTATTTTCGTAATGCGGATCGTTGAAAAGGTAAAAGAAATGCTTGTATACACCGAGCAGTCTATATCGCAAATTGCAAAAGCATTAAGCTATAGAAAACCAACAAAACTATCTGAGCAATTGATGACCTATACAGGATTAACATCTGCCCATTTCAAACAGATAAGAAGAAACAAGCTGGAAATCATCAGAAAACGGCAGGAAAGCCAAAACGAATTATAATTATCAGACCAGCAACCTTCTATATAAAGGGCTCTATTAACCTCTCTTTGCGTAAAAGCGGAGGTTTTCTTTTTATAGGTAGCGTAAGAACAACTTGGGAATGAAGAAATACACCTGGCGAACACATAAAATTATAAAGGAAACTAAAGACGCGATTACTATATGCTTTGATCCAGGGCATCAGAAATTTGCCTATTTGCCTGGTCAATATCTTAACATCAGAATTAGCTTAAACGGAGAACTGTTGATACGCTCGTATTCGTTTTGCTCTAAGCCATCTGATGAATTTCCTGCTATTACCATTAAAAGGGTTATTGGCGGAAAGATGAGCAATTTTATTTTAGACAATGCAGCAGATATCGAAACCTGGGAAATAGAGGCTCCCTTTGGAAATTTTGTATTGGATAAGTCAATTGTAGAACAATCCGAAATTGTTCTGTTGGCAGGTGGAAGTGGTATTTCTCCTTTGTTCTCCATGTTAAAAAGCATTGAAAATACAAACCAAATTCCTCTGTTAGTCTATAGTAACAAATTGCCACAAGAAACCATTTTTTGGAATGAATTGGAGACAATGCATACAAACGAGAAACTGAACATTTGCTATTCCTTCACCGACCCTGAATTTATCTCAACAAAAATCAACCACATTGCAGGCAGGTTTTCCTTGCTTGTTCTCAGGTCAGTCATCAAAAGGCTAGTTTCGGCAGTTAATGATGCCCATTATTACATCTGCGGACCTACTGGGCTAATGGATTTATATAAGGATGCACTCACTGGCTTGAAAATCCCCGAGGAAAATATCCATATGGAATATTTTGATCCAATACAGATAGATGCAAACGATATGGAAACGGACTGTACTACCAAAGATGTTATTGTAAACTATTATGAGGACAACTATGTGAACGATGAAATGCAGACTTTTGAATGTACATCACTCATTGAAGTTCAGCCAAGGCAGTCTTTATTAGGGGCGATGAAAGCACACCATATCAAAGTTCCTAGCTCCTGTAGGAAGGGAACCTGTGGGGCTTGCTGGGCGGTAAAAACAGGCGGTGAAATTCGGATGCTTCATAGTGGTGCATTGACCGAGCAAGATATTGCGGAGGGAATAATTTTACTATGCCAAAGCTATCCACTGAATGCGGATGTATGCATTACCGTACAGTAAACATATCCATTCAAAAATCCTCTTTCAGCAAATCTTTGAGTTTTCGATATTGCACGTACAGATCGGTATACATTGTTTTTAACTTGCCGTTTTCTTCGTTTAAATTTACTAATTCTACGAGAATATCCATTCCTAAATCCTTGTATTTTTGTCTCAGTTCAAAAATATTTGTGCCGTAAACGCCGTATTTCTCGTAAAGCTCCAGACCGCTTTTCCCAGCGTTGTAGTCTTTCAGCACTTTTATAACCTGATGTTCATTACTTTTTTTGTTCTTCATTTTTTTAGGATGTTACCTGCTACAAAATTCTATAAGAACAGCAGGAGTAGCTATATACTTTTTCCCCTTTATTTTATAATATTTAATGTTGAAATATTGCTTTTCATAAAATTTCACAAATCAAAGCTGGAATATCATAATAATTTACTGGGTTCGAATGCTGAATTTTGATCTATGAATAAAGAGATTAAAACGGTCTAGATGTTATGACACTATTGATAAAAGGAATGGTGTGCGATAGATGTATATATGTTCTTGAACAGGAAATGACAGCTTTGGGTTTTGAGGTTTTAAATATAAAACTGGGAGAGATGGTTTTAAAAGATACAGAAGTGGTTTTACAGAAGTTGGAAGCCATCAAAACGATGTTGAAAAGTAATGGTTTTGAACTGATATACAACAAGAACCAAAAGACGATAAATATGATAAAGGAATTAGTGGAAAAAGGTATCAGGATGCAACTGGATAGCGGAACGCCTACTAAGTTCACAACCTTAATTAGTAATAAGCTGCACAAGAACTACAATACATTAAGTGCCTTATTTTCTTCGGCTGAGGGAGTGACGCTTGAAAAATATATCATTCACAGAAAAATTGAAATGGTAAAAGAGTTATTGGTTTATACCGAAATGTCTTTGACCGAAATTGCTCATCGGTTGGGTTATAGCAGTCAGGCATATCTATCCAACCAGTTGAAAAGATACACGGGCTTTACATCGCGCTATTTTAAACCGATGAAGCAGGAAAAAAAGGATATCATCAACATGCGGAGGGATGAAGCACTTAGCTCTGATGGTTCGCGGCCCATATAAGTCATTCAAAAAAGTAAATTTCATAACATTTAACC
Source organism: Olivibacter sp. EAT-5 (assembly GCF_044784325.1). Classification (NCBI taxonomy): domain Bacteria; kingdom Pseudomonadati; phylum Bacteroidota; class Sphingobacteriia; order Sphingobacteriales; family Sphingobacteriaceae; genus Olivibacter; species Olivibacter sp. EAT-5. Next base: position 301,319 of record NZ_CP173028.1, read on the forward strand.
GTCATTTCGTATAGCTGCTCCTACGTTACAATCCGACCTTTGCCTTTGCTATTTGAATAGTCAGTTTGAGGGAATAAAGAAGTGTCATAAAATAAACATAAGATGAGAACAAGTAAAATAGGTTTGGTATCCCGCTTCCTAATTGGAGCAGGAATAATACAGCGTCTTGAGCAGCAAATGAAAAATCAACGGGCCGGATATGTCTGATACAAAATGAATTAAATATAAATTCGCAAAATTCGTAGGGTGATGCGCTAGGTTAAAGCATGTTAAGATTGAACCCAATATGGAGACCCTTAAATACTATTCTAACTTTTCATCATACTAAAATCCTAAGTCATGGAAGAACAGATTACCCAATATAAAACAGGAATGGTGATGATACCGGACATATCAGGGTTTACTGATTTTGTCATTAATACCAATATGTTCGTCGGTAGATATATAACTGAAAAACTTCTGAAATCGATTTTGGATAGCAATCGTCTAGCACTAAAGGTTTCTGAAATCGAGGGTGATGCTATACTGTTTTACAAATACAATAACATCCCCACATTTGATGATGCCATTACCCAGGTTGAAATAATGTACAATAACTTTAAAAAGGAAGTAGCTCGTTTAGCCCTGCAGTTTGCAATAAAAATTCCGCTATCATTAAAGATTATCCTACACTACGGTTCTTTTTCAAAATACAGTATTGGCAAATTTGAAAAGCTCTATGGAGTCCCAGTCATTGAAGCACATAACATGCTCAAAAATAGTGTTGCAGGATTTCCTCCTTATGCTCTTTTTTCTGAAGCTTTTTTAAAAATAAATTTCGAAATACCTTTCCATTCAATAAATAAATACCATGCCTGTGATAGCTGCAAGTATCTGCCAGACATTGGCTACATACATTATCTTTAGAACGCAAAAAAACCAGTAAATATTACAAATCAAACAAGGAGTTGCGTATTCATACCCCTTAGTGAATGATCAACTTTGTAGTGTTAATTCAGCATATGAATACTGTAAAAATTTCAATTATCACGCTATAAAATAATAAAGTTTAATCATTTGTTGCACAATTAAATAATAAGACCATGTTATACAAATATACGAAACTCAGGTTTGGGGTTTTGATTCTCCTGTTGGGTAATATATTGATTGCCTGTGAGAGCAAGCCTGAAAACGCATTAGAAGAAACGGCGACTGCTCATGACGATGCAGCCAAATTACCCGTAGATATTATGATCGCAAAAGAAAAAGAGCTTAATCACGATGAAATCGTGGTAGGAACAATGATGCCCTATCGCGAAGTATCCATTGTCAGCGAATTACCCTTAAAAATCACCCAAGTGGCTTTTAAAGATGGTGGCTACGTGAAACAGGGAACTATACTTTACACATTGAATGATGCCGATATCAGATCCCGTTTAAAGGAAATCGAGGCTGCACTGGAACTGGCACAACTGAATAAACAGCGGTTGTACAATCTTCTGAAAACCGAAACCGTAAAACAGCAGGAGTACGACGAGGCACTTATGCACTTCCGCTCCTTAGAGGCACGACAGGAATTGCTTCGCGTAGAACTTGACAAGACGGTGATCAAAGCCCCTTTTTCAGGAAAAATTGGTATTTCAAAAGTGCATACCGGAGCATATGTAAGGCCTGGTACAGATTTGGTTACCTTGCAAGACCAAAACAGTGTCAAAATCAATTTTTCCATTCCCGAAAGATACTTGCCATTAATAAGTACTGGAACGAAAGTACGGTTTACTACTGAGCTTTCTGAGCAACAACTTGAGGCTACCGTAGTGGCGACCGAACCCGGACTTGATGCTTCTGGCAGAAGCCTACAGGTTCAAGCCATGGCTAATAATTCCGATGGAAAATTCCGAGCGGGTCTGTCTGCAAAGATATATTTTGGTATCAGTGGCCAAGGTGCTAAAGGCGTAAGCGTACCAACCGAAGCCCTCATGCCCGGTGAGGGTGGGTACAATGCTTTTATTCTAGCCAATGGAAAAGCGAAACCTGTGGCAGTTACCATAGGTAACCGAACCGAATCAGAAGCTGTTATCACATCTGGTTTAAGCACTGGCGACAGTATCATTATCTCCAATATGCTACGCATTAGCGAGGGTATGCCAGTAAAAGCCATTATATCAAAAAATAATACGTTATGAGTATATCGTCACTAAGTATAAAAAAACCAGTATTGGCAGGAGTATTCTCTCTTTTGCTGGTTATATTGGGTATCATAGGATGGAAACAATTGGGAGTGCGAGAATTTCCATTGACAGAACCGCCGGTTATTTCTGTTATCACGTTTTACCCCGGAGCAAGCCCTGATGTAATTGCCTCCAAACTTACAAGACCAATGGAAGAATCCATTGCTGAAGCAAGCGGTATCCGTACAATTTCTTCCGAATCACGGGAACAGGTAAGCGTTATTTCAATAGAATTTAATCGCGACACCGATATTGAAGACGCCTTGAATGACGTTAGAGATAAGGTGGCCAAATCCCGTAAGCAACTTCCAGCTGATGTGGACCCACCGATTGTTCAGAAGGCATCTTCGGCGGATAATCTGGTTGCCTTTCTTGAAGTTGAAAGTGATACCAAGGACATCAAAGAAGTAAGTCATATTGCATCAACCGTCATCAAAGACAGAATGCAGTCTATTCCTGGCATTAACAACGTAGCTATCGTAGGCGAGCATAAATATGCCATGCGGCTCCGATTTGACCCCGTAAAACTAGCGACTTATAAACTTACGCCTGAAGATATCAGACAAGCTCTACTCAGGGAAAATATTGACCTTCCGGCCGGCCGGATAGACGGCGAGAATAGTGAGCTAAGCATACGGACACTTGGTCGGCTTACAACCGCAGAAGAGTTTAATGAAATGCTGATAAAGCAAACCGGCAATACGGTAATTAAATTGAAAGATGTTGGAACTGCGGAGCTTGGTGAAATGAATGAGCGTACAGCCATCATCAATGAAACCGGAAACTTGAACCGTATCGGCGTAGGGGTGGCCATCCAGATTCAACGGGATGCCAATGCCATTGAGGTAGTGGATGAGTTTTACAGACGCCTAGAACAACTGCGAAAGGATATCCCAACGGACTATCGTCTGATCGTCGGTTTTGACTTTACACGCTCCGTTCGCGAATCCATTAAGGAAGTAGAAGAAACATTATTTATTGCATTCGGATTAGTCGTGCTGATTATCTTCCTTTTCCTCCGTGACTGGCGTTCCACTATTATTCCTGTGCTGGCGATTCCTGTTTCGATCTTGTCTGCATTTTTTATTATGTATATAGCTGGATTCTCCATCAACGTCCTCACTCTTTTAGGATTAGTGCTGGCAATTGGGCTGGTGGTGGATGATGCTATTGTAGTGCTGGAGAATATCTATAAAAAAATAGAAGAAGGCATGACACCTATTCAGGCAGCATTTAAAGGGTCTAAGGAAATTTACTTTGCGGTTATTTCTACGACTATTACCTTAGCTGCCGTATTCTTGCCTATCGTATTCATGGGCGGTATCAGCGGTCAGCTTTTCCTGGAATTTGCTATCGTTGTGTCTGGTTCTGTATTGGTTTCAGCCTTTGTAGCGCTAACGCTTACACCTATGCTGAGTGCTTATTTCCTAAAAAAGAAAGAGGGACCGGGATGGTTCTACCGGGTCACAGAGCCATTCTTTGTTCGATTGAATAACGGATATGCCCATCTACTTAAGAATTTTATGCGGGTCAGATGGTTGGCCTGGGTCTTTCTGATAGCCACTACGGGGCTCATCTATTTCGTAGGGAAGCAATTACCATCAGAACTGGCTCCTGTAGAAGACCGTTCGAATATGAACTTAATTGCCATTGCTCCCGAAGGCGTTTCCTTCGATTACATGAAAAGAAACATGATGGAGGTAGGTAAATACGTAAACGATTCTACTGATGGATTGTACCAGACCTACTCGATGGTGGCCATTTCGTTCATTCCGGCCCCAGCACCTGTCAATATTGCCGTACAAAGTATCTACCTGAAAGATCCTAAAGAAAGAAAAGCTTCCATACAGGACCTGTATAATCAATATGGAGCAGCATCGGGCAATTTCAGGGGATTTCTTTTATTTCCTTACTTGCCGCCTACAATCGGTACACGATATGGTGGTGGTATGCCCGTACAGTTTGTATTACAGGCACAAAATCTGGACAGTCTGACTTCCGTACTTCCAAAATTTTTGGGAGCGGTACGTCAGAGTAAAAAACTTATGTTTGCAGATGCTGACCTAAAGATCAATAAGCCCGAGGTGAAAATCAGCATAGACCGTGAAAAGGCCGCCCTAATGGGTGTTTCCATAGAGGAGGTAGCCCGTACGCTACAGCTTTCTCTCTCCGGGCAGCGATATGGATATTTCCTCCGTAACGATCGTCAATATGAAGTGATCGGACAATTGTCTCGTTCGCATAGGAATAACATCAAAGACCTTAATGCTGTCTATGTCCATTCCACAACAGGCCAGATCATCCCCTTAAGCAACCTCATCACAACAGAGGAAGCGGTAAGTCCTGCAGCCATTTACCGGTACGATCAATACACATCTGCCACCATATCAGCTGCACCCGCACCCGGCGTTAGCCTTGCCGAAGCCATACAGGAAATTGAAGAAATAAAAGCCGATGTGCTGGGAGAAAACTTTAAGACTTCATTGGCTGGACAATCACGCGACTACACCGAAAGCCAAGGCAATATCACTTTTACCCTTATATTGGCGCTGGTGCTTATTTATATGATACTTGCGGCACAATTTGAAAGCCTGCGCGACCCGCTTACCATTATGCTTACCGTGCCAATGGCAGTAACAGGCGCAGTCCTCAGTTTGCACTGGTTTGGCCAGAGCCTAAACGTATTCAGCCAGATCGGAATTATTACCTTGGTAGGCCTGATCACAAAGAATGGAATTTTGATTGTAGAATTCGCTAATCATCTAAAAGATACCGGATTATCTAAGCTTGATGCGGCTATAACAGCTGCCGAACAACGTTTCCGTCCCATCTTGATGACATCGCTTGCGATGATATTTGGGGCATTGCCGATCGCCCTTACTGTCAACAGTCGCCAGTCTTTAGGAATTGTGATAGCGGGAGGTTTGGTCTTTTCGGGCATCCTCACACTATTTATTATTCCTGCAGTTTACTCCTATTTATCCAGCAGTAAGCGCAGAAAGGCTGTTGTGGAAGAAAACATAGAGGAAATAAGCGAATCGGCAGTGTCCTAGTTATAAATTTCGATTAAGTCACAATGAAAAAAACAGCATATATAATTATTACAACTTTTCTGTTATTAGGTGGTCACAGCCCCTTACAGGCACAGAAAAAACTGTTATCCCTTGCAGATGCTTTGGGAATGGCAAGTGAGGGAAATAAGGCGCTGCAGGTGCAGGTCTTGGAGGAAATTCACGCTGCGGCACTGACACGGGAGAAGAGAGGCACCTTGCTGCCAAGTATATCGGCAAACGTAGCCTACTCCCATTTCTTTGACAGACAGACAATATTCCTGCCCGGCTCGTTTGCTGGCACGAGCAAGCCGGTACAAGAGATAGCTGTAGGTGGCAGAAATGCCTACAATGGATTTATATCCCTTTACCAACCCATTTTTGCCCCCAGCATAAAGCGACAAACAAAAGCAGCTTTGATCAACGAAAAGATGCAGCACGGAAAAACAGCAGACTTCAACAGCAGGATTGCGCTTCGGGTATCTACTAACTATCTCGGTATATTGATGATGATGGGACAGTTAGATTTGCTGGAGCAAAGCCTGCAACGAAATATCAAAGCACTGAAGGATGCCCAGTCACTGTTTTTACAGGGGCGCGCATTAAAATCTGATACCTTACGGAGTTTTATCGCTGTTGAAAATTTAAAATCTTCGGTTTCGTATCTAAAAAACAGTATTAACGTGTCTACCATTGAGCTAAAAAGGCTTATTGGTTTGGAGGAAACAAACGATATACAATTGAGCGATAAACTCGATGTTGATCTACAGAGAAGTCAGTACGAGTTTTACACAGTAGATGAAGCATTGAAAACCGCAGAAGCAAACCGCAAGGATTTGGGCGTCCAAAAATTGGCTATTGATTTTCAACAAAAAAAAATGAAAGTGGCACAGGCAGAACTAATGCCTACACTATCGTTGATAGGGCAATATCAAGTGCAGGCGCAATCCGATGACATGCGATTTGGAGATTATGCCTGGCCGAGAACGTCGTTTTTAGGTGTGCAGCTTTCTGTCCCCATTTTTAATGGTAACCGAACTAGGTCTCAGATCAGTCAGGCAAATATCAGATTACAACAGGAACAGATACGTCTGAACGATTTCAAGGACGAAATCAAAACGCAATTGGCCACTATCATCAGCAAATGGAAAGAAGCAAAATCGCAATTGGAGATACAGAAAACAACGGTAAACTCGGCAGAGCTGAACTACCAAATGAACGAAAATCGCTTTGAAAATGGCTTGAGTTCAAGACTTGAACTGACAGATGCAGAACTGGCATTGACACAGGCAAGGATAAACCACCTGCGGGCAACCTATAATCTGCGGGTACTCCATACAGAACTGCAACATACGTTGGGGCTTTTGAGCCTTTGATAAAAGATAAATTTTAGAAGAACAATTTAAAGACAATTCATAAGATGAATAGGGAAACAATACAAGCGACAGACCAAGCTGCTCCATACCCCAAACGTTGGGCAGCACTTTTCTTGCTATGTACTGCACAGTTTGTGGTTATCATGGACACGTCAATCATTGGGGTGGCACTACCTGCAATAAAAGAAGATTTGGGCTATTCACAATCCGGCCTGCAATGGATTTTTAACGCGTACGTGATTGTGTTTGGTGGGGTTTTACTACTTGGCGGACGTTTGTCTGATCTTTTCGGGGCACGCAAGATTTTTATGTGGGGATTTGCTATCCTTACTGCCGCATCGTTGTTAGCAGGTATAGCCTGGTCGGAAACGGCACTTAATATGGGCAGGGGTTTACAGGGCTTAGGGTCGGCATTGATTGCCCCAGCAGCCCTTACGCTGGTCATATCCAAGTTTACCGACCCTAAAGAGCTGAACAAAGCTTTCGGTTTCTGGGGGGCATCAGCCGCTGCTGGAGGTTCGGCAGGGGTTTTCCTTGGTGGGGTGATTACCGAATGGCTTTCCTGGCATTGGGTGTTTCTGATTAATATTCCTGTTGGACTTCTTGTAATGCTTTTCAGTCAACGCTTATTGCTGAGGGGCGCCACTAGAAAAGGGAAAGTGGATGTTGCCGGTGCAGTACTGACTACAGCTGCACTTGTTTTAACGGTGTATACCATTGTATCAACAGAACATGCAGGTTGGCAGTCAGCACGAACCACCTTCCTATTTGGTTTATCATTGGTCTTGTTCATTGTTTTCTTCATAGTGCAGAAGCAAAAAAGCGAACCTCTGGTCCCCATAGGAATCTTTAAAGTCCCCAATCTTTTAGCTGGTAACCTCGTAATGGCGTTATTGGCAGGAGCATGGATACCGCTATGGTTTTTCCTCAATCTTTACTTACAGCAGATCCTGCACTATTCCGCCTTTCACAGCGGACTCGCCCTGCTACCCATGACCATCGCCATTATGGTACTGATGGTAGGCTTTACTGGAAAACTCGTAGCACGGTTTGGTTTTAAATCAAATATAATAGCCGGGCTTATGGTACTTGCAAGCTCGCTGTTGCTGTTTAGCAATATTCCTGCAGACGGGTCTTTCGTAATCAATGTCCTGCCAGCCTCTTTATTAGGTGCAGTGGGTATGTCCTTAACCTATATACCGGGGACAATTGCGTCCATGTCGGGCGCTAAACCTGAAGAAACCGGGCTCGCTTCCGGGCTGGTAAACACAAGTTATCAGGTCGGTTCTGCTTTCGGATTGGCCATCATCGTAGCTATTTCTGCTATGGAAACCAAGGCCGTAAAAATAAAGGGTGAAGCCGACATTGAAGCATTAAACGCCGGTTTTCAGACCGCGTTTTTCTCGGCGGGCATCGTATGTGTGGTGACGGCATTAATTGCGACGATTTCTATCAAAACCCTTAAACAATAAGGCGAGAAGGGTATGAAAGACATGGATAACGAATAAAATATTAATCAGTAAATTTTACAAATTAAAGCAAGAATAACGTAAGTAGGAGTAGCCTTTGTTTGCTCAACTTTGTATCATAGACAATAATAAAAATTAAAAGAAAATGAAAAATAAAAATCTTCAGTTCAAGACAAACCTTAATTGTGGAGGTTGTGTATCAAAAGTACAATCAGATTTGGATAATGCAAATGGAGTTTGCGAATGGAATGTGGACGTCGCCAATAATGATAAAATCCTTACCGTAAAATCGGAAGGTATTACAGAAGATGAAATCGTAGCGATTATCAAAAGTAAAGGCTTTAAGGCTGAACCAATAAGCGCTTCATCGCAATTCTAAAATTTGTATAAAAATGGTATTAGCCGTGGCTGTATTGTTGTACGGAGTTTCGGCATTACCCAATTCAAAGTCGCATTTAGACAATTAGATTAATATTAAAACGGTATTGATAGGGTTAAACACATAATCTAAAACAATATTGCTACAATCAGCGGTTTCTTGGAAATGTTAAGCCGTTACAATGCAGAATGCAATAAAAATAAATCATCAAATATGAACACACACCAGCACGCACAGCACAAACATTCCGATAGCAAAGGAAAATTTGAAGTAAAAATTGCTTCTGAGCCACAAGCGATCGAAGTGGGTAAACCGACAAAACTATCCATTGCCATTACCAAACATGGCAAAAATGTACCATTGGACGTTGTGCATGAAAGGAAAATGCATTTTCTGGTAGTGGATGAAGACCTAAGCTGGTTTAATCATACCCACCCTGAAGAACAGGCAGACGGAACATACAGCGTTTTAGAAACATTTCCATCAGCAGGAAAATACTTGTTGTTTGTTGATTACAAACCAATCGGCGCCGGGGCAGATATCAATAAGCAGGAAATCAATTTAACGGGTGAAAAGACTTTACAATTAGCAGAAACTGCGGTTAATTTTGTCTCCGCCACGGACGGGTTTACTGTAACTTTGTTAAACGGAAATGATTTTAAGACAAATGGAAACCAACGCTTGCAATTCACTGTGGAGAAAGATGGTCGCAAATTAGAGGAAAAAGATATGGAAAACTATCTCGGAGCACCCGCGCACATTGTGATGATAGGCCAAGTCGATAAAAACTTCTTACACATCCACCCTGTATCAAAGGAAGGTTTTCCAATTTATGCTGAAACCCATGTCGAAAAAGCTGGCATTTACAGATTGTGGGTGCAGTTTCGGATAGATGGGGTGGTACATACTGTTGATTTTACGATAAATATTACCGAAGGCGAAAAAACTGCGAAAGATGACAGAGCGATCATCACAAACATTAGGAAAAATCCTGATAGCAGGCCTAAATTAAGATAAGAAAAATGGTACATAATGCGCACGGCCCTATTTTATTAGCGTAAAAAAAGAAAACCGATGAGTTGTGTTTCCTCTTCTTCAGCATATCCTTCTGGTTCTCTATCCGTTACTGCAAAATAAAATACCTGCCATCTGCTTCTACAATAGCATCATTGGGTACAGCGGCAGTAGTCGGCAATTGTAGCAATTACCTGTCCCTTTTTTACATGATCGCCTATTTGTACAGTAAGTGCCTTTACCACACCGCCATATATAGAAGTTACGTTGGCCTTGTTGTTATTGGGCACCCTGAGCAAACCGTTGGCTTTTATGGTAGCGGTAAGTCCCTTTTTTTGGATTGAACCCAATTCTATACCTACCGTTTTTATTTGCTCTTCGGTAAGCGATGCAATGGTTGCTGTTCCTTCTTCGTGGGCTTCCGCTGCTTTAGCTTCTTGTTTTGGGTTCTTGTCGCTTTCCTGTTTATTATTGCCACAGGCTGAAATAAGAAGTACCGAAGCAATTATCGCTACCGTTATTATTTGATTTATATGGAATTTCATTTTTATCTTATTGGTTAATGAGCGAATAGATAGTAATAATAGACTGATTGACCTGCTGAATGCTTCTTAAATAGTCGAATTGTATGTCTGTAGCCGTTTCCATAGCGTAAAGATATTCGACGTAACTAAGTCGCCGGTGCGATAACCCAATTGGGCCGCAGAAGCAATATCCCTTGCATTGGGCACGGCTTTCTGCGGGTAATAGTTAAACTCTTGCAGCTCTTGCTTGTACTGGTTTATCGCATTTTGAAAGTTGCTAAACAGTAGCCTTTCCTGCTGTTGTGCACTGGCTGTGGCTGCCTGTTTCTGATAATCCAATGCCCTTACTTTTGCGAAAGCAGCCATTGCTCACCTTCAAGCTCGGGCCTTACACGTCCTTTCATGTTCACACTTACATCTGCTTCAATAAAAAATGGCAAAGTATATCTGAAACAGATACAGGGTTTCTAAAATTGAACTAGAGCCTGAGTTTCACGCCTCCGTTTATAACAAAGCCATCAACAGGAGCATAAATATCCCTGAATACAGGATTGGTGATACTTCCCGTATAAATGGTGTCAAATTTGGTCTGTCGGGTATCGCTGAAATTCTCCAAGTTTATGAAGATTGAAAAGCGTTCCCATAGTTTTTCTGCCATGAACCCGGTGGTCCAGTAGCCTTTGCCCGTAGCGCCATCATTGAGCTTTTGTTTGCTGAAGTAATAGGCTTCCAGGCCAATCTTCCACTGATCTTCTATTTCGTACATCAGCACATTGTTCAAACGGTGCCTCGAAACAAGCGGATAGGGGTTGCTGGTACTTTGGGTGTGCTGATTCACATCGGCCATGGTATAGCCGATGAACAGCTTAAAGTCAGCATAGGTAATCTTGGCGTTCGTCTCCATTCCTTTGGTATCCAGGCTGCCCTTGGCTTGCACATAGGCCAGGTTACCGCCGGTTGCAGCAGCTAACAGGATCGGATCGTTGATGCGGGTATAAAAAAACATGTGGTTGATACTGAACCCTACGTTACCATCAAAAAGTGAGGTACGGTAATTAACATCATAATTAGCTCCGTAAGAACGCTCCGCTTTTGTGTTAGCTACATCAATAGGCAATACATTCCTGAACTGAATACGCTCGGCATCTTCTGTGAATACAGTAGGTGCTTTATAACCCAGTCCACCGCCCAAGCGGGTTGAAAAATGTTCGCTGATCTTCCACAAACCGGAAATCTTCGGTAAAAGAAAGAAGCCATACGCATTGTGATAATCCCCGCGAATGCCCGATTCAATACTCAATTTTTCAGACAGATTCCAGGTGTTCTGGGCAAAGGCACCAATGGTATTGTAATTATAGTTTCTTAAGACTGTGGCGCTCTTCCGGTCTTCCTTGAAGTTGTCCGTCAGGAAATTGATACCCAATACCCAGTCCGCTTTTTCTCCATTCCGGCTATAATTAGCTTCACTATAAGTAGACGCCTGTACACCGGAAAAAAGATAGTTTGGCAGACCGATACTACGGTCATAATAGCTTACTGAATTGCGCAATGTCAGCTTCTGGTTTTCATCTATTTTGTGATTCATTTCGATCTGCGTACTATAACGCCCGGTTTTGTTTTCTTCAAAATAAGCGTGGTTTGCGCTGCCATTTCCTTTAACGTATTCCAGGTCACCCCCGATCCGTTTTTCAGCGGTGGCGTTAATCCCGGCAGACAGGGTGGTCGCTGCATTGAAATAAAAGTATAGTTTAGGGTTTAAAGTAAAGCGATCAAACTTAGGAATAGCCGTTAAGCCAATATCGGAAGGATCGTAGGCCGTTCCTTTATTATAGGCACCGTAAACGGTAATACCAATTTTATCAAATTTTTGCGCGTAAAAACCGCTGGCATCTAAGCCCAGTGCCGAAGTTCCGTTCAGCAGAAAATTGAGCTGACGTTCTTCGGTAGGCTTTTTGGAAACCAGGTTCACAAGCCCGGCAATAGCTCCACCACCATAAAGGGTTGAAGACGATCCTTTGATCACCTCAACCTGTTGTAAGTCCAGCGGAGCGATCTGTAACAGGCCCAAGCCGCCTGAGAAGCCGGAGTACAGCGGAAAACCATCACGGATAATCTGGGTATATTTTCCGTCAAGTCCCTGAATACGTATGGCCGAGTTACCACTCGTAGCGGATGTTTGCTGCGTTTGTATGCCGGTGCTTTCGGCCAGCAGCATACGAATGTCGCCCGGTTTCATATTGCCCTTTTCGTCCAGTTCTTCGCCAGAGATGACCTCCACACGAGTAGGTATATTGTCGATGGTACGGCTGCTCCGCGTAGCGGAAACCACCACTTCTTCCAGCTCTTCATCCTCTTCGGTTGCTTCTAGTAAAACGGTAGCTGCTGCAGTTTCGGCAAGCGGAAAGGTTAAGGTATCGGTTTTAGTCCGAAAACCTACATAGTTATATTGTATCACCTGCCGGCCAGAAGTTATTCCGGTAAGCGTTACCGAACCGGTATTGTCAGATGTTGATCCAAGTGTTGTCCCCAGAACTTTTACGGTTGCTCCCGGCAGGGGTTGATTTGTTTTTGCGTCTTTGATGATCGCTTTGTATGTGTTTTGGGCATAGACCATGGCTGTAAAAAACAGCATGGCCAGAAGCACAATTGTTCTTTTCATGATTTGATTTTGTAATACTGATTTCGATAAATAAGTCCATCTCGGACAGTGTGTAAAATGTGGACTTAATAAAGCTTAGGCGGCTGCCAGATGGAAAGGGCAATAAGAGGCAGTCCGGCCGTAATGTAAGCCGTATTATGCTTTACAGGTTTGATCGGTATGGCGAAGGTAACTGCCTGCTGTGTGGTAAATGTGAATCCGATGCAAGTTCCGCATAAGTAGAACGGAGAGCAATCTTTGCAGGAATCATCTGATTGCCCGTCGCATACGTGTTTTTCCTTTTGCGTTGTTTCATGTGCACATGAATCAGCCCCTTCCAAAGCACAGCAAGGTGCGACGGAAAGCACGACTACAATAATGGCCAGAAATAAGGATACGAACTTCACGCCGTAAAAATATTCATTTAAGATTTAAATCTTAAATGAATTTGATTTCAAATAGAATTCCCGTTGAAGCCCGCTTTTCAATGATATCAAAGCAATAAAGTGCGTCCAACTCAATTGTCGTATTGCTGATCCGACAATTAGTTCACGAAAATATTGTGACAGACCTATGTATTCTGCTTAAACAGGTCAAAAACAACCATACTTGATTGATTTTAACACTTAATAATCTATTTTCTTTGGATTGATATATTCCAGCAAAGGGACTTTAAGAAAATCTTTGTCATTGTCAGCAATTAAGGTGAGCCCGTTAACAATAGCTGTAGCGGCAATAAGGGCATCAGGCAACTTCAACTTATAAGCCTTCCTAATTCTTATCGTTTCTGCAACAATACGCTCATCAACTCCCAATATTGTAGAGCTGTTAACAAATTGGTGGAACGTTTCAATGTCTGAGGGATTTTCAGGAGACCATACTAACAATTCAATTTCTGTAATAAAGGATATTACACATTCTCCATCTATTATCTCATCGATCATTTCCAATGAAGCATCTGGAAATGTACCGTTGAGGTACTTAATTACGGCTGATGTATCAATTAGGTATCTCTTCGCCATTCGTTACGCAATTTCTCCAATTGTGTATCTATTTTATTTTCGCTCATAGGAGTTTGAATTTTCTTCCTTAACGAAGATAACTTGACGGGGCTTTTCATCATCTTTATCAGATTTAACTCTTCAAGCTCTTTCAATAAGCGATAAGCTTTTTGATTCGTCAACTCTATTACTATTCGTTCCATATAACAAATTTACGCATAAGTGGTGGAAAAAGAAAGATTAACGCGATGCTTTAACAAGCATCGCGTTAATCTTTCTTTATTGTTTCAATTATTCCTCGTTTGCACGCGTGCTTGTAGACGATTTGCATCCCGTTTACTTTTATCGACCTGTTCCTCTAAATTCTTGATCTGGTCAGAAGAGCAACCTTGGTACATTATGTTCACTCCCTGATTACCATCATAATTGTTAAAGTGGTTTGTATAAGTGGCCTTTTCTTGATAGTTGAGTATATATTCTGGGGCTACTCCGAAAATCTCCGATAGCTCGTAAAGTCTTGACACTGTAACGTCTGCAACATTATTTTCTATATTACTATACGCTTTAACTGTTATACCGAGAGCCTTTGCTACATCCTCTTTGTGCAAGCCTTTTTCCTTTTCTCGGATTTCTTTAATATTCTCTCCAATCTTCATATCTTAAATATTTAAAATTCTATATTATTGTTTTTCAATAGTGCTTCAAGTAAAGAGATTCGTTTCCGTTCGCTTTCTAGCAATTCCTCTTGTAATTTAAGGATTTTCTTATTGTTTTCGGACTCTACATTTGTTCCGCCTTGATGCATAATATTAGTCCCCTTATTGCCGCTTTTGTTGTGAAAATAATTATAGAATTCTTTCTTCGATTGCTTATAGTTCAGGATATATTCTGGACTACATTCAAATATTGAAGCAATCTCTTCCAGTCTAGTTAAACTGATATCTGTAACATTATTCTCAATGTTCCCATATGCCCTTTCGGAGATATTTAACCTATCGGCCATATAGCTCCTTTTAAAGTTTTTTTCGGTCTCTCTAATTTCTCTTATATTATCGCCAACTTTCATGTTAAAAGGTTCAAAAATCTATTGGTATATTGTTTTCGCGCAACAACTTTTCAAGCTTGGGTATCCTTTTTAGCTCTTCACTATACAACTCTTTGTATGCTTTCCTTACTTCTTTTTGATCAATTCCCTGAATCTTAATATTTGTTCCCGAATTATCACTATGATTAAAAAAATAATTTTTTATTCCGTTGGTCGGTTCGTTAAGCTGAAGTAATTCTACAGGAGTTAAAGACAAAACACTACAAATTGCGTCCAACATACTTAAAGTTATGTCAACATCATCATTTTCAATTGATTTGTATTCATCAACACTAATTTTCAATTCGTCGGCCATAAACTCTTCAGTATACTTGTGAGCTCTTCGGATCTCAATGATGTTTTTCCCTATTTTCATTTTATAAATTTTTACGATCGTAAATATAGTAAAACTTCCACAGAAGAACAAATACTTCTAAATAAACTTCCGTACAAATTCATCTTTCTGAACTACAACATCAATTACTAGAAGCGATTTTCTCTAATTTTCATCACATTTGTTTTTTCTTTGCTGTTCCTAACAATAGATTATGAAAAAGAAAAAGACACCAAAATCAATCCAAACCATTTTAGAAAAGGTTCTAAAGGGTTACCGTCTATCTAAGCTTTTTTCATATCAATCCTTTAAATTTCGTCCGATAGTAATACTAACTGATGAAGAAATCACTGTCAATAACTCGAATTTCAATCTAACGATTCAATGTGCTGCGGAAAAAAGCACTAAAAAGGACCTATACAAGAATCTCATTAAATCTCCTGTTTAGCCCCTTTCCCCTTCTTTCCAAAAAGAAGTTCAACCTAATTTTTAACCAAACCGTAATCACAGAAAATGAATTTAACGCTCATAAGGGCTTTGCTGTGCCCAAAAGGCGAGCTATCGGCTTTCGGCAATCGGCTATCAGCTAAATCCCTGTTCAAGAAAAAAAGTACTAATAAAAGAAATATCACCTATCTCCACGCTACTGTCCGTCCCCATTTTTTGGGACGAACGACCGTGTGCAGGGACGAACGACATAAAATTATTGCAAATGGCACTCTAGGGATTATTAACAGATGTTTCCCTAAGCTAGACATGAAGCCCAATTTGGCCAAAGTGGCCTTGCGCGGCCTTAATCCTTATAGCTCATACCTTAAACCTTACACCATATACCTTATAACCTTAAAGATTTTGTTCTGTGTTTGTTTGGCACACGCCCGGCAGTCCTCCTCCACGGAGGCTGCCACCGGCGTGGCTTTGCAGCAAATAACGCTGAAGGGTAATGTATTGTCAGCGGTTAATGGCGAACCGCTTGAAGGAGCCACCGTACGTACCGAAATCACCTCTATAAAGACTGATCAGAAAGGGAATTTCACTGTCATAACCAAAAAGAACAAGGGAACATTTACGGCCACCTATTTGGGTTATCAAACCAAGGAAATTCAGTACGATATTTCTACCAGCCAGTACTATACCGTAAAACTTGATCCACAGCAAAATACCCTAGATGAAACCGTCGTAATTGCTTATGGACAAACTACCAAACGCTTCAACACCGGTAGTGTTGGGCGTATAACCGCAGCAGAAATTTCAAGGCAACCGGTTGCCAATCCTATAGCTGCGTTACAGGGGAGAATTCCGGGAGTAGAGATAACACAACAGAGCGGACGTACGGGATCAAATTTTAATGTTCTTATCCGTGGAAGAAGTTCCATCGACAACGGCAACGAGCCATTATATATTGTAGACGGGGTACCTTGGTTGAGTAATAGTATAGGCCAGATAACGGTTACGGGAGGTTCAAGCAGTCCATTCAATAACTTAAATCCGAACGATATAGAAAGTATAGAAGTGTTAAAAGATGCGGATGCAACTGCTATTTACGGTTCACGAGGAGCTAACGGTGTTATTTTAATTACCACAAAGAAAGGAAGCGTCGGAAAAACCGAAGTTGATGTTAATGTATATAACGGATTTAATAAGGTCGCAAATATTGTTCCTTTAATGAATACCGAAGAATATCTGAATATGCGGAGGGAAGCATTGAAAAACGACAACATTACACCTACGGTTACAAATGCACCTGATCTTCTGCAATACGATCAAAATACATTTACAGATTGGACGGATCTCTTGATCGGAAGTAGCTCAAATGTCACCAATGGTCAAATTACGTTATCCGGTGGAACCGGCGAAACGAATTTTAGGCTCTCGGGAGGATTTCGATCGGAGGGAAACGTATATCCTGGCGAAGAACTAAATAGGCGCTATAGTGGTCAGTTAAACCTTAATCACAGTACAAATGACAAAAAGTTCCTGGCAGTTATGAGTGTCGGTTATTCCAACGACAACAATAATATTCTACCATTCGATCTGACTTCCGGGATATATTCTACTCCTAATTTAAAGCCTTTTGAAGATGATGGTACCATGCTTTATGGAAACTCTCCTTTTTCGATGACCTTACATCATTATAATCAATTACAAACCAATCTTATTACAAACATCAACTTATCATACTCACTTTTTAAAAGCGTAACCTTACGATTAAATAATGGATATACAAAAACAGATAATGATCAAATAGAGGTTACTCCTTTAGCTGCATTTGGGAATAATTCTACAAGAACAAGCGGCGAATCCCGTTTTTCAAATTCAGCATTTAGCAGCTGGATTTTAGAGCCCCAACTTTCATATCGGAAGACTTTCAGCGATCATGCCTTTGACATTTTGTTCGGAGGTACGTGGCAACAGGAATCTCTTAAAGGAACGAGAATCAATGCAACTGATTACAGCAGTGAAGAACTTCTATATACTACCACTGGAGCGGCATCAATTACCGCAAGTGAACAATACAGCTTATATAAATATCAGGCAGTCTTCGGAAGAATAAACTACCAATTTAAAAATCGTTATTTAATTAACCTGACAGGCAGAAGGGATGGATCGTCGCGATTTGGACCAGGGAAACAATTTGCAAACTTTGGAGCGCTCGGAATCGCATGGATATTCTCTGATGAGCATTTTATAAAAAACAAATTGCCAAAAATGAGCTTTGGAAAAGTGCGTGCAAGCTTTGGCACTACCGGTAACGATAAAATCGGTGATTATCAATTTTTGGACACGTATGGAGGAGTTGCCTATCCTTACGATGGTGTTAGCGGGTTAAAGCCACAACGCCTATACAATCCAGATTACGGTTGGGAGAGCAATCGCAAACTTGAATTTTCTGCCGATTTGGGTTTTTTCGATAACAAAATTTTGTTTTCAGCAGGATGGTTCAGAAACAGAAGCGGTAATCAACTTTTGCAATATTCCCTTCCAACACAAACAGGCTTTACCGGAGTTACAAGAAATTTACCGGCGTTAGTGGAAAATAGGGGATGGGAAATAGAGTTGAACACCATAAACCTTGCGAACACGGCAATAAAATGGAACACAGCATTCAACATAACCATTGCGGGTAATAAGCTGTTAGATTTTCCAAATCTTGAAAAATCTAGTTATGCAAGCCAATATTCCATAGGTGAATCGTTGAACATTATGAAGGTTTATCCATACTTGGGTGTAGATCCAATGACCGGCCTTTGGAGTGTGGATTTAAACGCCGGCAGATCAGTCGTCAAGGATTTAAGCACAAAATTTTACGGCGGACTAAATAATCAATGGCAATACGGTCGATTTCAATTGGATGTATTTATTCAGTTTGTGAAAAAGAATGCAAGAAATTATCTCTCCAGTTTACCGGCAACAGCCGGTATTCAGGGAGCCAACATGCCAAAACTGTTTGAATCGCGATGGCAAAATCCCGGCGATATTACCGATGTACAAAGGTTCGGCACCGTTGCACCCGCGACAACAGCGAGGACAAACTTCCTGATTTCAGAAGGGGCATTTGCGGACGCATCTTTTTTACGGCTAAAGAATATATCCTTAAGCTATTCACTTCCCGCATCGGTGACCAATAGAGTAAAAATGAAACTAGTAAGGTTTTATCTACAGGGACAAAACCTCCTAACCATTACAGGCTATAAAGGCAATGATCCCGAAGTAACTAATATGACGGTATTACCACCATTACGGACCGTTACTCTGGGAACACAAATTACCTTTTAGGCATCAATAAACTAAAAATAATGAAAAGCATATACTTATTTATGATCTTGATTTATCTGGCATCCTGCAAAAAATTTGTTGAGGTCGATATGCCACCCAATCAGTTATTTTCCGAGAATGTCTTTAATGATAAAACTTCGGCAAACGCCGCATTTTCCGGTATATACAGTGAGTTATCTACTATAACGCACCCATTAAACGCAGATATACAGATCGCAGCGTCTATGTACAGCGGTATTTTAGAATATACAAAATCTGAACAGAGCTATCTCGATTTTGGAAATAAGGCGATCCAGATCAATAACTCAATCGTAGGTAGTATGTGGACCGCTACATACCAAACGATTTATCAGGTCAATTTGGCAATACAAAAACTCCAGGCTTCTTCTTTGGAGTTATCGTTGAAAAATCAATTATTGGGAGAAGCTAAGTTCATTAGGGCATTCTGCTACTTCTATTTTGTAAGTCTATACGGTGGTGTTCCATTAATTACGGAAAATGCATATGAAAATAATGCAGGAGAAGCTCGTGCTATACCTGCAGCAATACATGAACAGATTTTAGCAGATTTAACAGATGCTATCGAATTGCTTGCGGATATCCGAGGCGAGGGTGAGAAAATCAGGCCCGATTATTTCTCTGCTTGCGCTCTGTTATCTAAAGTGTATCTATCCGTTGGAAATTGGCAGAAAGCTTTTGACTTCGCATCTTTAGTTATTGACCAGGGAGAATACGAGCTGGAACAAGATTTGCGCAATGTGTTCGCAAAGGAAAGTAAAGAAACGATTTGGCAACTAAAGCCATCATTTCCTTTTTACAACACCAACATCGGTCGAATTTTAACGCCTTCTTTAACAAATAACACGATTCCTAATTTCTGCTTAAGTGACCAATACATACGGTCATTTTTACCTGAAGACAAGAGATTTAAGGAATGGATTGGAAATAAAACCGTCGAAGAAAGGTCTTTCGCATTTCCTTATAAATACAAAGTACAGTCAGGAGGAAATCTGACAGAATATCAAGTGATATTCAGATTGGCCGAAATATATCTGATCCGGTCGGAGGCGGCTGTGAATCTTGGGAATTTTGAAGAAGCGCTGCAGGATATCAATAAAATAAGAGATCGTGCCGATCTGCCCCCTGTCGTTAATGAAATTTCGAAGACACATCTTATTGATATTCTCACTACGGAGGTACGTCATGAATTATTTACGGAATGGGCGAATGAATGGCTTGTTGAAAAGAGGCTTAATGATACTTCCATAAAGCTATGGCCGATTCCCTTAGCTCAGTTGGAGCTAAATCCAAATCTTGAACAAAATAATGGCTATTAAAATGAAAATCAGATTTTATTTGAGTGTATTTACTATCATATTATTTAGCATGAACGGTGCCTATGCCCAATCCATGGATATTAAGGAACTAAAGGTAAATGACACTATACCCAGCGAGTTGCTACTAGGCACGCCAAAGGATAGAACTGAACCGATCAAATTTTCGGACATTAAAAGAAAACTTATAGTGATAGACTTTTGGGCAAGCTACTGTCAACCCTGTATCAATGCCCTTCCTAAATTTCAAAAACTTCAACATATTTTTAGAGATGAAGTGCAGTTCTTAATCGTTACACATGAAGACGAAAATCGGGTAGAAGGCTTACTGAGACGATCAGAAATTACAAAAGAGATTGACTTTTCCATACCATTTTTGGTTCGGGATACCATACTGAGAAAATTGTTCCCACATCAGGTAATACCGCATGAAGTAATTATTGACTCCTCGGGTATCATTAAAGCCATTACATATGAATCGGAAATCACGGAAAAAAACATTCGCTTAGCTCTATACACCGATAAAATCAATGTAGCTTCCAAGAATGATTTTCAAGCTAATATCGATTCCATAAAATCGGACGAGCCTGAAATATGGTTATCTAGCCTACAGTTGGGAGGAAATGGTAGGGGCAGTGTAAAACACTATCGGAATAACGAATACATAAAATCCATAAGCTTGGAATTTACTCCGATAAATTTGTTTTATAAAGTTTATTCCTATTTCAAACTTGGTCAATTAGCTCCGCTGAATGTGAAAAGGGTTTTGGTACAGGTGAACGATTCTGCAAATTTTAAGAGATATGCAAATAGAGATTTACGTCCATTACCTTTCTTTCCGAGCCGATTTCCATACTTACATTACAACAATCGTCAAGAATACGATAATGATAACACATATATCTACAAACTCCATGTACCTTATGGAACAGCAGATTCTAGTATTTTCCGTGTTGCGATGGAAGATTTAAATCGTTATTTCCCGATTAAGGGAAAGGTTGAAAAACGAAAGGTACCAGTGTGGGTTATCCGCCGGAATAATAAACAACCGATAAAACCTTCAGACGGCGATAGCTCCAGATTAATACTTACAAATACGGAGATCGGCATTGTAAATAAGCCAATAGACGACATTTTCTTTTTACTGACCCGTTTTGTAAACGCTGATCCATTCATAAATGAAACTGGCCTGAAATATCCCATAGATCTTGTAGTAAATTTCAAAAACTCTAAGCTGCGAGATCCAAAAAATGGACTCGTTAACAATAGTCCTTTGGATAGCGAAATACTAAAAAACACGCTTGAGGACAAAGGATTGACAATGGTTCGGGAATATCGGGAAGTCGACTTATTAATCGTTAGTGACTAGTTAGGCGATTTAATCCCCGTATTCTGGAGATTAGTACGATATTATCATAATACAGCGCCGCTATAACACCTTTATTGTAAGCTAAGCTTTTGAAAATCTTGTTATTATGTAAAGGGAGATAAAAGCTCCCTTTATATTTTTCATTCATGAAATCGTAAATATCAACTGGCACATTTTTCAAATATTTCTGTCTCTCTTCATTGTCTGCTTTCAAGTTGGAACAGACAAAAATTAAATTTTTATAGATACAGCTTTTTTTGTTCGTTACCAGCAATGGTTTTCGACGATCCATATCGGGATTATACTTGATTGTATCAATAGTGTTCAGTGTTTTTTTTCTATGCAGAGTAGTGTCAAAAATTACAATGTTGTTGTTATAATAGTGCATATAGATACAGAGGCCAAATGCCTCGGCATAGTGCAGCTGACCATCTGTACTTAGTCCGCTATTATTGCTTTTGAAAGTAATATCATGCTCCCATTGCGAAATCGGATCATTTGTATTGATATACCTAAATCTCATATCCTTGGTATTACGAGAATACTGCCTGATCACGAAGGAGTGTCGGGAAATTCTTAGCGCATATGAAAAAGGGTTATCTGTTATTCTTTTTTGGGATAGTGGTTCAAGCTCGAAAATAGATGCAAGTTTTTTTGCAAAAAGGGTGACATCATCGCAATTTCCGCTCATTGAATAAGAGAATGTACTACCTATTATTGCCTTAAGAGAATCAGATAAGTTCCATTGTAATGTCTCTGTCCTGAGAGCACTAAGATGCAGGACTTTTATGATGCCCGGTGAATCAGTTGAAAAAAGTATCTTCGAATCATCAAAATATATTATTTCTCTTAAAGGACTGCCGAAGTTTATCCTTTTTGGGTCCTGTAACTCTATATCTAAAAATTTTCTAAAAAAACCGTTGCTGCGCTTATTTGGAAAATCGGTGTTTTCCCAGAGTAGGAAAACAAGGCTGAGACCAAGCAAGATTGCAGCAACGATTTTAAGAACAATTGTCATGGCTGACTAATTAGAACTTAGTTGCTCCTCCGTTCCATTCCTCGATATTGTTTGGATTTCCGACTTCTTGAGCGCATTCTTGTCCCGAAGACGGACATAGTGCTTGGACTGTAGCCAAATCTCCTTCAAGTCCAAAGTTTGGATGGCTTTCATCTGTTATTCTGTACACTTCCTGAACTTTAGTCATCGGAGTTACTGAAACTTCAGCAGCATTTACTTTGTTATCATCATTCATTACCCAGTTTGCAACACCGACCAACCCTGCGGCCAGTGTTATTCTTAAAATTATTTTTTTCATTTTTTTTGTTATTCAAGTTTATCTGTTAATTCGCTTTTCATGGTAGAAGAGACCGTCGTACAGTTGTTCATCATGGCGGTGGATGAGGAAATAAGGTGTTCAAAAATTTTTTCATAATCCTATTTGTTTTTGTTGGTTGGTTTCCTGAAGTGCGACTCCGGTTATGGCTAGAATTAAAAATATGATATTGAATATCAGATGCTCTTCCCAAGTGAGTGATTCAACGGCTGCCGAGCACAAGCAAGACGTAAAATAACTGTAATTAACTAGCATGTATATATAAGCGGTAAATAAGCTCATAAGAAAAACCGATGCGTACAAGCCTTTTAATCTTGTTTTATCTATACTTAATGCAACGGCCACTGCCAACTCAACCAATGGTGTCCCTATTGCAATTATGAAAGCATAATTCATAAGAAATGGGGACTTACCCAATTCGCTGTAAAACCTCTCAAAGCGAATTGCCTTGTCAAATGCAGTTAAACCAAAAAGAGCAATGAGAAGAATAGCAACTACTTCCAATGTTATATCTTGCCAACTCTTCCTTTCCTTTTTTCTTTTTATGTCGATATACGAGGCATCCATCTTAGTATCTTAAAAGTTGTGATCTAATATGATAAAGTTCTGAAAGTGAGAAATAAATCTTTGTATCAGTTTTCGAAAACTTTTGTCGGATATGAGACATGGTCTTGTCGTAAAAGACACAGATTCTTGTCACAAAAGCGATAAATTTTTAGGTCATTAAACATGCTTAAGCAGCCTTTATGTTAAACTAGAGCAGTTTTGAAAGAAATGTTGTGTGGAATAAAATGGTTTCACCCCATAAAAATCGTCGGTGTGAAAATCTGCTTATTTTTGGCTTGATGTAGAGAAAACCTACGATTTTACAGTAGTGATTTTATTTGATAATCTTGTACAGATATCTCCTGTCAATTTGTAGGTATTGGGCCTGTTGTTCAATGGTCAATTTTCTGGCAAGATCAGGATATTCCATAAGAAAGTAATTATATCGGTCTGTTGCATTTTTAATTCGCAGCATGATCTCTCTTCCGGCACCTTCCACTACGGCCTCTTCATAAATTTCCAGCAGCATTCTGTACATATTGATGTTGTTGCGTGCAATGGCATCTGCGCGTAAAAGGTTAAGGGCGTATCCTTCTGTATCATTTAAAACCTGAATAAGTTCCTCTTTTTTTGTTCCGGATAGAAAGCCATTACCCGGCACTATAAAACCTTTGTCGATTATCCATAAGCAGTAGTCTCCACTGGATTTAGAAACCACACTTCTTACCAGACCACCTGTGATATAATAAAGATATGCAGTAGAAATACCTGTAGGATAGGAAATCACCCAGCTTCGTTTAAATGAAATTGGGGAGAAGAGATCCTCTAACAACATGATGGTCTTTTCGTTAGCTGTTTTTAGGGATTGTAGTCTTTGTCGTAATTCCACCATAGCCTGAATTTTATTCATAAAGGAAAAATTATTTTTTCAATAAAATGGGTGGTGAGGGTGGCGCGGATTAACCACCCATTTTACAATCGATTAAAAAAGTACTTTATAAAGACAGGGAAGTCTGTTCAGGAGGCGTTGGAATATTTTTTGGAAGGGTATCATTTTCTTTGGGAAGTGATCCGGTCATCTTTGCCAACTCTTTTGTTATCAACTGCTGTATATCATCTTTTATACTGAGATAGGTTTCCTGTATATCTGCTGCTGTTACCTTTTCAACAAGTGGTATATCTCTATAGGAAGCTTCTTCTGCCTTTATAACTTCATGGTCATTCTGTATTTCTGCATGAAAAATTTTCTGTGGTATCTTACAGTCCGGGTTGTCGGCAACAACGCCAACAAACACGCCTGATGAAAGTGTTGCTATCTTGCTTGCCGGAATGGCGGCATCCAACTGCGTAGATTTTGAGATGGATGTGTCACTGCTGTTTATGCTCAGACTCTGTCGATCCTGAACAATTTTGCCAAACGTCTCCGATAACTTTTTTGCAGTATCGCCGGTCACCTGTCCGCTGATAATATTCCCGACAATTCCGGTTATTACATCTGCTTGGTCGGCCCCGTAATCTTTTTTTAGCTGGCTGAAATCCTGAACGGCTAATACCGTGGCCACTTTGTTGCTCCTTGCTGTGGCAATAAGGCTATCAATATTGTTAAAGTAGATCGTTGGAAACTCATCAAAAATAAGGCTGCTTTTAAGTTGGCCTTTCCTGTTGACCAGTTTTATCATTCTTGAAATGAAGAGGGAAAGTATAGGGCCGAACACCTGTAGTTTCTGCGGGTTGTTACCAACGCATACGATTTTTGGAGCTTTTGGGTTATTAACATCCAAGGTAAAATCATTGCCGCTCAGAACATAATATAACTGGGGCGAGGATAATCTGGCCAATCCGATTTTTGCGCTGGCGATCTGCCCCTCCAGCTGCTCTTTTGCGTTATTCTGAAAAGCAGATATAAATGGGTTGATCAGTACCTTGATCTGCTCCTCCTGTTGTAATACGGCAAAAAGCGGATCGTAATCCACCTGCATTAGCTCTATAACATGCGGCAAGGTACAATATCTCCCATTTTCATACTTCCGAAGAAACCAGATAATGGCTGTTAGGAAGTTTATGGGACTCTCTACAAAGAAGTCACCTTCCTTTTTTATCCAGTCGCGGTTAAGGCCAAGCATAATGGTACGGCTTGCCTCCGTAGCATCGGTAATATCGTCCATACTTTCGGGATCCAAGGGATTGCACCGGTGATATATTTTCTCGAAATCAATCACCCAGAAAGTTGGCTTCACGGCATAATTCTTCCGATATCTCAATAATGCATTATAGGTAATCCTGGACAGATCATCGAATTTAAAATCATATAAGAAGACGGAGAACCCCTTTTTTATATGCTGATCAATGATATGGCGGATGACAAAATAACTTTTCCCTGCACCGGGGGTTCCCGCTACCAATAGTCCTCTGAAAAGATTGATAAAGTTTATCCAACCGTTCCTTATCTTCCCCTTAAGCTGATATTTTGTCTGAAGGTTAACGGAAAATTCGTTTTCCAATAGCCGTTCTTCCTGTGGAAAGGTTTCATTCTCTGTATTGAAGATATCATGGCTAAGCTTTTCTTTTAATAGCCTTGAGAGGTATACGCCTCCCGTTAGGATCAGGAGGTAACCTATTGATGTCATCAGCATATAGAGTGCTGCAATGACCGCTATTCGTGTAGGGAGATAAAAACAAAGTATACTTATGAAGTAAAGTAACAGTCCGGTAATAATATAGCAAACGATCACCCTTACCTTCATCTTTTCATCCTTTTTGCCCTTTGCTCCCAACAGGGATATCGACAGCAAACCCAGTGCAGCAAGTTTGGGCAAGAAGATGTGGGAATAAAGGCCCGTCTTTGCAATAACACTTATGATTCGATTGGTAATTTCTGCTGTCCAGCCCCATTGTTCAAAAACTTTATAACAGCATAGGTAAAAATGGATAGCCAATATGAATATGCTGATCAGTCTGGAAAAGTCTATAATTTTCCTTAAGCCCTGTATATCTTCTCCTGT
This sequence comes from Olivibacter sp. EAT-5, assembly GCF_044784325.1. Classification (NCBI taxonomy): domain Bacteria; kingdom Pseudomonadati; phylum Bacteroidota; class Sphingobacteriia; order Sphingobacteriales; family Sphingobacteriaceae; genus Olivibacter; species Olivibacter sp. EAT-5. The sequence continues at coordinate 327,760 of NZ_CP173028.1, forward strand.
GTTCATGGTTGTTTTCGCTTTATCTGTCTTTTTTTCTTTTTGGAAGTAATAGAAGGTGCATATCCGGTATACTCGGGATTCAGAAGGTCTTTCAGTATTTTATCGGTTGTAGTGGAGACAGTCAGATTGGAAAAGTTGGTTTTTCCGGCATGTTGAAGGTGCTTTTCTTCACTGTGGGGTTTTAGGTAACTGTTTATTCTTTTTGGCTTCGCCAGATAGGTCTTGACCTTATCGTTTTCGGCAAGTTTTTCCTTCAGGGCTTTTGCACTGTAAGCTTTCCCAAGACTGCTGCCATTAAAAACGGTTTTACACCGGTGATCAATAAACGTGGTGCCGTATATAAATCCTTCTTCGTTCTGGCGGAAAAAAAGCGCTATCTCACTTTTCTGTAATTCGGTATTCAAGGTCTGTTTGGTGATGCCTTCATACCTGTTAAGCACCTGGTCGATCCGCTCTTTTAGATCATCGCGATACGGCTTCCTTTTCTCGACATTCTGTTCAAACTTTCTTTCCAACCGTTTAAGGATAGGTTTACTATAAAAGCTGCTTGCTTTGATCGGAACTCCAACCTTATTGCCCTGTCTGTCCAGCACTGAATAAAGAAGACCTTTTTTTCTGAACATTTCGCTTTCCTCACTCCCCCTGTCTGCCACGACATTGAACTGTTTGAGCACTGCATTAAATTCTGCAAGTGACGTGAACTTATAGCTATTCATCACCGTCGTAACCACACTGCCGATTGCCCTTTTGGTAGGCAAATGACCATATTGTATTCTCTCAGGATCAATTGCCTTTATAGCTGGCTCTGGATGATATGTTTTGCTCTCCGCTTTTATCAGGCCAAATTCTTTCTCTATGAATTTTCTTGCCTGTTCCGATTTTATCCTTCCTATGTTATGTAGGTTGATAGAGTTGCCATCCTTTTTTATATTTACCGTTGCGATGTGGAAATGCTGATGGGAAACATCGTGATGCCGATATACCAGAAAAGGTTGGTCACCAAACCCGATACCTTCCATATAGGCTGCTGCGATCTGTTGCATTTCAGCGTCGACCAATTTTTCACTTGAATGGAAGTTAAGTGAAATATGAAGTGCATTCGTTTTTACGCTTGGTTTGAGATTGGTTAGATGTTCAAATCGCGTAAGTTTATGAGCGAAATTCAACTTTTTGATGTCATCTGCAAACCCACTGGCCATAATCAGCGTGGCAGAACCTTCCGCAACCTTCTGCTCGTTATAATGCAATATGCCCCGAATACTTTTACCTATCATGATCTTTGCAACCATTTTTCAGCAAGTTTTGAAACGATATCCAATAGCCGTTCTATTTTTGGTTCCATCTGTTTATAGGTACTGGCTGTTTTAAGGGCAAAAAAAGCCCGTTCAGCCTCACTCTGACTGGTGTGAAAACGATGCGTCTGCTGATTGATATTGACACCTATTGCTTTGATCTCTTTTCTTATCAATGCAAGCTCTTCCATAGGACCATTCATAGAAACATCCCTATGCAGGTAAGTTATCCGTTGTTTTAAGAGCGTCTTTCTGACCACTTCTCCAATGCTCCTGCAATTACTTTCTTTCCGGATTTTTTCGAGCTTATTAAACTCATTTAAAGTGACTCTAATAACAATCGGATTAGTAAGTACCTGTTCTTGATTTTTGATTTCTTTCCTTGGCATAAATCACACCTTTTAGAAAGTTCAGACTTTACGAGTTCCGAGTAAAGTCTCCGGCCTCAAGGACGGCAAAGATATTTTCGTATACGAAAATACATCTTTGCTGCCGACTCTCGTTGGCCGTAACGGACCTGCCCAGACATAGCACGAACTCCGATTATACATTGAACATTTTATCCTGATTTACTTTGACTTATTTGGAGAATTGCGGGTGACTTTCTGTGTTGTCTTCTGATGAATGGAGTGGGATAAACTGATGAATGGAGTGGGATAAAAGACCGGAGCAATTGCCTGATCTTAGTGCGGGTATTTCTTACGGGCTTGATAATCGGTTTCAGATCCTTGTATAGATCTGCTTTTCTAATGGTCTTTTTTTGTGTGTTCCTTTTCATGGCTTTGACATTATTTCTGTCAAAGTTGAGGGGATTTAGTCAGATTATTTGACAACATACTGGGGAGTGGTGAAAGAAAATTCAAAAAGCTTTGTTTCTGAAACCGTATTAGGCCGTTGCTTCATATCTTACAAGTTTCTTTCATGTATGTTACAACGATATTTTAGGTCAGTACTGATTCGCCAGAACCATTCCAAAGGACCAAGTTTATATTTTTTAAACCACCATTGTGAAATCTTTATCTGAGCTATATAAAAAATAATTGCAAGCAAAATAGTGATTGACAGGCCATAAGCTCTAGAAAGGTTAAGGTTACTATGAAATAAAGCATAAAAGAACACAGTCTGAACAATGTAATTGGTCAGCCCCATTCTTCCAATAGCAGCAAATGCCTCTAACTTTAAAATACTTATTCTGGCAAAAAGAAGATACCCGAGAGCAAATGTAAATATGTAAATTGACGATAGCATTAGTTCCATTGCTGAAAGCCTTACAGACATAAAAAAGCTAAAAATCTTCGATTGGAAAAGTCTATCATGAAATAGATGACTGGACAACCAAAGAATGATGAAGGATAAAATAGAATATATTAGACATTTCCTTAGTACTATAACATTTCTTGAAAAAGTTAATAAATCTCTCTCTCCAAGCCATTTACCAAAAATGAATAACCCGATTATCATAAAGAAAAGTCCCGATGAAATTTGCCTCGAAGCAAACTGTGGCAAATATGAGCCCCCTATTTTTAGGGGACTAATAAACGTGTATATTTCTTCTTTGTAAGAAAAGCTAAGAGAACTTAATAAAAAGAAGAAAATAAATATATACAGACAGTTTCTTCCGGTTACTTCCTTAAGTGTTAGCAAGAGTAAACCTATTACTGCATAAATCTGAAGAATGTCAAATGGATAAAGTAAATTGTGCAGAAAGCCTATACAAAAGAGGATAATGAGTCTCCAAATATATTTGAATGAAAATTTTTCTTCTCTATTTCGAGCATTTTTTAGTTGGATGGAAAAACTTAAACCAAATAAAAAAGAGAATATTACATAAAACTTTTTGTGTACAAAAAGAGCTAAAATAAGACTAATATACTTATCGGTATTACTTAAGGCATGGATGCCTATTGAAAGTCTGTATATGCTCTCGGCATGCGCAAGGATAATGCCAAATAGACAGAATCCTCTTAAGGCATCGATAATATCAATTCTAACAGGTTGTTGTATCTTCCTTTCTTCAAATGGTTCTGTTAAGGTTAGATAGGTATTAAACATACAGATAACATCGGTTTAGCATATGACTTTCAATTAATTTACTATGAATCATCGGGACTCCATCCTCAAAAGAGCCCCGATGATCAACTAAGCTACATGGGTCATTTCCTCACATGCTTGCGCACATTTGCGGCAAGCTTCCGCGCATTCGCGGCAATGCTCCATGCCCATGCTGGCATGTTTTTCACATTCCTCTGCGCAGGCGTTGCAAATTTCAGCGCAGATTCTACAAAAGTGTTCACTGTAGTTACTTCCCAAGCTCATAACTTCAGCTGTTGATCGACAAATCGCTGCGCATTCGAGATCCAATTGAATGCACCTTTTAAGATGGCTTACATCTTCTTCATTTAAGCATGCGATAGCACAGTGGTTGCAGATAACTGCACAAGCATTACATGCTTCAATACAGTTTTGATACCGTTGATGTGACATAGATAAAATGTTTGATGTTAAAAAATGATTAATTGTTCCGATTGGTCAGTACCCAATCCTGTAATTCGGCGATCTCTTTTTGTTGGTCGTCGATTATCTTCCTTGCCATAGCTCTTGTTTGTTCATTTTTACCTAATTGCAAGAGCAGTTGGCTGCTTTCGATTGCACTTTGATGATGGACGATCATCAACGTTGCAAAATCTTCATCAATATTACCGTTGATAATCTGTAAATCGGCATTTTTAGATGATTTTTCCATTCCTTCCATTGTTCTCATCTGAAATTCTTCATTGACAACTGATGGCTCATTGCTTTCGATGAAAGCTGTTAATTCTTCTATTTCGGCAGTTTGTGCTACGATGATAGTTTCAGCCGTCGTACGCATAGTAGTGTTAGTTCCTGCGGATAATTCTTGATTGGACATCTTAATCGCTCCCTCGTGGTGCATACGCATCATCATGGCAAAATCGATGTCTGGATCTTTTGTGAACTGCATAGCATTCATATTATCCATCATTTCATGCATGATATCCATCATCATGTTTTTATCATGCTCCTCAATTTTAATGGTGTCGTCGTCTTTTGAACAGGACGAAAATGTAAAGACAGTTAATGCCGTCAGCGTTAGTTTAACGATGTTCTTCATAGTAGATGTTTTAAACTTTATCTAGTGATAATCTTACCTGGTTATTTAGCCTTTTGAACTGGCTAGGTGTCATACCTGTAATGGACTTAAATTGATTGGAAAGATGAGCATTGCTACTGTAACCCATTTCGTACGAAATTTCATTGAGGGTTAACTCTCCATACAATAATAATTCTTTCACTCTTTCGATTTTCTGCTGAATAATGTATCGCTCAATGGTAACGCCCTGAGAATCGGAAAAAAGACGGCTTAAGTAAGCCTGATCTTTATTTAGACGCTTGCTGACATGGCTCATTATACTTTCATTTAAATTTTTAAGATCAGAATGGTGAACAAACTGAATCACAACATTTTTTATCCGTTCAATAAGTTGATTCTTTTCTTTACTAAGTAGTTCGAATCCTAAGATGTGTAAAGAGGAACTTATTTGATGCAATTGATCCTCTGTGGGATTGGGCAATATCATGACGGTACCTAACGATATCTCCGGCACCTGCAATCCCAGATTTTCCAATTGTTGGCGAACAACCATAATACAGCGGTCGCACACCATGTTCTTAATATGTAATAACATGTAATATTCAAGCTTAATAAAATAATAGAGTTCCAACCCCTAGAAAGAGTTTTACGAAAAAGCTCGAATGTAATAACATGTAATATTCAAGCTTAATAAAATAATAGAGTTCCAACCCCTAGAAAGAGTTTTACGAAAAAGCTCGAAATCAAATAAGAAAAGTTTGGTTTAATATATAAATGGGCTTCTTTCGGACCTTAGGTGGCCCAGTATCCATAGTACCCAGCTGTATTTTTACCTCGGATGTATTAAATGTAGATAAGAAGTTGCTTTCTTGATTGAAAACGCAATATAATAATGATTGGTCTATCGCCTGTTTATGGGTTGGGATATTTTCCTTAATGACAAATTCGCCATGTTCCTTACAACAATCGCAGTCTTTTCCTTTATCGCAAGTTTTCTTTGATGTGTGATCTTTGCGTTTATTATTGTGTGCTATCGAAATCGTCGTTGAATCGTTTTTGAACAGATAGGCGCCGCTACAATGCAAAATACAGACAAACAAACCTGTTGTAAGTAACAGATAGAATGCTGCAAAACTTATGGCTCCTACTTTTCTCATATCACTTCGCCGAGAACCGGTTCCTAATACTAGTACATAATGTATTCTTATTTTGTTTTTAAAAAAACAAAAAACAGGTAGAAAATTCTACCTGTTTGAAATTAGACCTTTTCAGCCTTATAGCCAGCTTGTTCCAAAGCATATATTACCTTCTGGTCATTTAGAGATTGATCTCCCTGAACAGTTAGTATTTTGTCCGCACTAGCTGTATCGACTTGCCATTTTTCTATTTCTGAAACCTTATTCAGGAAAGGAGTAACAGTTTCTATACAGCCGCTGCATTTGATGTTTGTTTTGAATTTTAATGTTTCCATGATTTTATTTGATGAATTAATAAGTTTAAACTGCTTTACTATTTATATAGACTTTTCTCTGATGGTAGATCATTTATAAACTGTTTTATAGATGGCGCCAAGGTTTTTGAGAAATCATCGACTGTCCGAATGTCGTTTGAAAGTGATGCGATCGAAAGCTGTGCATTAGCCAAAAGTCGCACTAAATTTTTGGCGAGTGCGGCAGGATGCCGGTCATCATCTCCCGGTATGATGAACGTTGGCATGGCAATATCTTCTAATTCTTTATAATTGTAAAAGGCCCGGTCGTATACTATTGCCGCTGCAGCCGCAATACTTGCCGGTTCCGAACGGGATACGGCATCTCTCACCATATCTCCAATAACAGGCGATAGATTCTTAAGTATAGGTTCCCAAGCTGCCTCCAAACCATCAATTAACACTCGCGTTGCAAACGTTTCCAACAACTCAATTTCTTTGACTTTTGCTTCGTCGTCTTCAATTTCTTCAATACTAATAAGAATCAGTGCCTGTATCCTGTCCGCAAAAGTCATGGCCGATTTGAGCGCTATCGTCGTTCCTATTCCAGCTCCTCCCAATACTACCGAAGGTACCTGGAGATAATCGATGAGCGCCCTAACATCCGTCGCATATCGATTCCATGTATATGAGTTTCTATCGTAACAAACTGATCTTCCGTACCCCCTTAAATCCGGCAGAACAATTGTATGTTTATCAGATAGTTCTTTTGCTAACGGAATGAGGCTTTGATGGTCCGGGCCACCTCCATGCATCAGAATGACAACTGAATTTTCGTTTCTTTCGGTAGCATTAATCGAAGTCGCATAAAGGCGACAACCATCACTGCTTGTATAGGAAAAATCCTGTATATTATTTGTTCGCATTAGTTGTTTTTAATTCAATTATTTTTGCCATTTTAAACGAAGGCTATTACTAACAACAGAGACTGAACTTAATGCCATCGCTGCACCTGCAATCATCGGATTCAGCAGGAATCCGTTAATCGGATAGAGAATTCCGGCAGCAATGGGGATGCCGATCAGGTTATATATAAATGCCCAAAAAAGATTCTGCCTTATCGTTTTAACCGTTTGCCGCGAAAGACGGAGCGCCTTGGGAATTTGCTGTAAATCGGATGATACAAAAGTCATTTTTGCTACATCAATCGCAATATCCGATCCTTTTCCCATAGCAATGGAAAGATCTGCCTGTGCCAATGCCTGACTATCGTTTATACCATCGCCGATCATGCCAACAACTTTTCCTTCTGCCTGCAACTTTTTAACGAAATCCGCTTTGTCCGTAGGGTAAACTTCAGCCCTATAATTTGTGATTCCCACTTGAGAAGCAACTGCGGCAGCTGTTTGTTGGTTGTCTCCTGTAAGCATATAGACTTCTATGCCTTTCTTCGTTAATACCTCAACAGCTTTTATTGATCCTTCTTTAATGCTATCGGTTATAGCCACTATAGCAAGTACTTGTTTATCATTCAAGAAATAGATAACAGTTTTTGCCTGTTCCTGCAATTCGGACACCTGCCTTTTTAGGATCGCAGGGATCTCAATATGAAGATCACCTAACAGCTTGCTGCTTCCTGCCAAATATCTGTCGCCTTCAAATTTGGCCTCCACCCCCTTACCTGTGAGGCTTTCAAAATGTTGAACATTCGCGGCAACAATATCGGCGGACTTAAAATGTTTCATGATAGCCTCTGCCAAAGGATGTTCCGAATGTTGTTCGAGCGCAAGAAAAATGCTTTCCAATTTCGATCGATCGATTGGCAATTTTGCGTTCCAGTGAATATCTGTAACTGTCGGTTTACCCTCTGTTATTGTTCCTGTTTTATCTAGTATGATAGCATTTACCTTATAGCCTACCTCCAATGCCTCGGCATCTTTTATAAGAATACCGTGTTCAGCACCTTTTCCGATGCCAACCATGATAGCGGTAGGAGTAGCCAGGCCGAGCGCACATGGGCAGGCGATTACCAAAACCGTAACCATTGCCAGCATACCCTGTGTAAGGGCATGTTCACCTTCTATTAAAACCCATGTGCCTAGAGTAATTAAGGAAATCAGAATAACAATCGGTACAAAAATACCAGCGATTTTATCGACAAGCTTCTGAACGGGGGCTTTCGATCCCTGAGCATCCTGTACTAACTGGATGATCTGTGATAACATGGTATCGGAACCAACTTTCTTGGCAACGAAACGGAAACTTCCTTTTTGATTAATAGTACCTGCATAAACTGTATCTCCGGTGGCCTTGATAACGGCAATGGGCTCGCCCGTAATCATGCTCTCATCAACATAGGATGTCCCCTCGTATACTTCCCCATCTACCGGAATCTTTTCTCCCGATCGTACCAATAATTTGTCGCCAACTTGTACTTCGGCAACGGATATTTCCTTTTCGCCTTCTTCTGTGATGATAAAGACGGTTTTTGGTTGCAATCCGATTAATTTTTTGATGGCGGAAGAGGTATTGGATTTAGCTTGTTCTTCAAGCAATTTACCCAGCATAATGAAGAGGATCACTACAGCAGCAGCTTCGTAATATACGTGGGAATGAAGGCCTCTCTGCTGCCAGAATTCGGGATAAAAAGTATTGAAAACACTAAAAAGGTAAGCGATGCCGGTACTTAAAGCGACGAGTGTATCCATATTGGCCCTTCCATGTTTTGCTTGTTTATATGCATTGATAAAAAAGCTTTTTCCGAAGATAAACAGTACAGGAGTTGCCAATAGCAGCATGATATAATTGGCGTAGGGCATATCCATTAGGAACATCCCGAGAATAACAATGGGTATAGTTAGAATAGAAGTAGCAACAATTCTGGTTTTTAGCGTTTTGTATCGATTTTTCTGTGTTTCCTCTTGCACTTCTTTACCTCTTTCCATATCCAAAACTAGGTCATATCCGATAGACTGGACTGCTTCCCTGAATTTATTTGGCTGAACCGTAGCCGGATTATATGCGACCTTTACGGTTTGGGTAGCATAGTTCACCTCAGCATTATTCACTCCGAAGAGCGATTTGACCATTGACTCTACGCTTACGGCGCAGGCTGCACAGGTCATTCCCAACACGGGGAGTGAAATGGTTTCTATATTTTCTTTACTTAACATTTCCTTTGATTCTGATATTACAAAGGTAGACAAGGTCGTGGCCCGACTCTTTACATGATTCCGAGAAAAGCTTACATAATTTTTTAACTAAAAGTGTGATGCCTTCTGTTTGGAGGCATCACATGAAATAATCACTGTACTAAAAACTAAAATCTTACCAATAAGCCTCCTCCCCAACGGTACCTTGAGTCATATCCCGCTGAAAGGGATAGCTTTTTCGCGAGCATATATTCAAGGTCTAAATGGTATTCTTTATCGGTATTCACACGCCAATTAAAGAACATCTTGGGAAGTAGCCATTGTTCGCCTTCAAGCTCACCCCGTACACGTCCCTTCATGTTTACACTTACATCTGCTTCAATAAAAAATGGTAACGTATACCTAAAACCGAGCACCGGCAGTTCATAATCCTGCTCAAAAATTTGTTTACCGTTAAATACGTTATAGTATTTCTGCTGTAACCCGCGAAAACCAATATAGGGCCTTAACCAATCATTCAGGTACCGTTCATATGACACTTCTGCTTCGTACTGTCCTTCGTAATTGGCATTTGCTTCCAGACGAAAAGCATTTCGGGAGTTGAAATAATTTGCCTGCAATTCACTCATGTGGCTTTTGGCGGCAAGGCTTCCGTAAAGGAACCACTGCCGATCTTCCTTAAATAAATTCTTCAGCGGGGCATTAGCCAATGCGGTGTCACGTTCGCTTCCTTCATAATGGACAATGCGTGCCATACCGCTCATCATATGGTACAGGATATGACAATGAAAGAACCAGTCCTTTTCCTCGTCCGCAGCAAACTCAATGGTTACGCTGGTCATTGGCGGAACGTCTACTGTATGTTTAAGAGGAGAATAATCTCCATTTTTATTCAGCACCCTGAAGAAGTGGCCATGCAAATGCATAGGGTGATTCATCATCGTAGTGTTCTCCAAGGTGAACTGTACAACTTCTCCCTTTTTTATGTTGATCATATCGGCTTCGGAAAGCACTTTTTTATTGATCGACCACACGTAGCGGTACATATTGCCCGTCAGTGTAAGATGATAATTCTTTTTTGGACGCACAGGATCAAAGGTAGTTTTCTCCAATGCCCTCAACATATCGTAGTTAAACACCACCTCTGCCGTTGAATCCGGTCCCACCTGATGGCCGGTCATTTCGCCATGCATAGAATGATCTACTTTTTCGCTGGGCTGGGCTTCTTTCATATGCTGCCCATGTGCCGTATGATCGGTGCTGTCCTGTTCCATTTTCATTTTCCCCATATCCTTGCTCCCCATCTTGTGCCCACTGTGGTCCTGTTTTTGTAAGGAATCCTTCCTATTCATTTCGTCATCCATCTTCATGTCATGACCGGAATCTTGGTTATCGTTGGGAGACTGTTTTTCCTGTGAAACTTTTTTTGGAGTCTTGTTTTTTTCTTCCATACCGCCCATATCCATGCCTTCCGTATCCATATTTTCCATTGATCCATGATCCATGCCTTTCATTTTCATACGTCCCGGAAAGTTTACGGTCATATCCATCATCATTTTGTCCATATCCCATACATCTGGTTTGGGAATGTTCCCAGCCTTAAATTTCTCGCCTGAGCCGATATAAACGGAGGTAGAGCCGGAAACATCCTGGGGAGTTGCGCGCAATTCGTATGCGCCATCAGATGGTACCGTAATGAGGAAATCGTATGTTTCTGCTGTTCCGATCAATATTCTATCAATGGAAATAGGCGTAACATCCAAGCCGTCTGCGGCTATAAGGCGTATTTTTCCTCCTCCATAATTCAGATAAAAATAAGTGGAAGAGGAACCATTGATCACCCTTACCCGAAGACGGTCGCCCGGCTTATATTGCGACAGATCAATGGAACGTTTTCCGTTTACCAGAAAGGCATCGTAATAGACATCGGACAGATCCATCGCAGGCATCCTTGTCCAGGCACTTTTTACCCTTTGAAAATAAGACCCGTGCGAAATCAGTTTATCAAGGCTTTGCGCATAACCCTTTCTGATGGTATACCACTCACTTGCGGGATCGTTACGTCGGAGTGTGCGGTGAACTTCCGAAGGATTTTCATTCGTCCAGTCCGACAATAGTAGAACTACATCGTGATCAATGGGATGTGTATCCTTTCTGGGGTGTATTAAAATAGGCCCATATAACCCACTCTGTTCCTGTAGCATCGTATGGGAGTGGTACCAATAGGTACCGCTCTGTTTTAAAGGGAAGACAAATTTCCGAACGCCACCCGGTTTTATGGGTGGGGTGGTAAGATAAGGAACACCGTCTTCGATATTGGGTAATAATAGACCGTGCCAGTGCGTGGAGGTCTCGTGATGATGTAGCCTATTATGAACAAAAATAACAGCTGTATCACCCTCGGTGAATTCAAGCGTCGGTGCCGGAATCTGCCCGTTTACTGCAATTGCCTTTACTTCTTTATTGTTTGCGTAATTGACCGTTGTATCGCTCACATAAAGATGATAGGTAACCGTTTTTCCCCGACCTTCCGCCATTTCCATTTTATGGGGCGGCAGATCGTCAACCGTGTTTTTATTAGGATGCGTATGCTGCGCCGAGACCATAGTAGCAAATGCTAATTGAAAGCCTACCAATATTATTTTCATTATATTTTTACTTTTCATGATCTTAATCCTTTATTTCAGTTTCCTACTTTTAATAGACTGGCATTGATAGCAACAACGACGGTACTCACAGTCATCAGAATGGCTCCAACGGCAGGGCTCAAAAGAATCCCCTCTCCGTAAAGTATACCAGCAGCCAAGGGTAAGGCGATAACGTTGTACCCGGTGGCCCATGCCAGGTTCTGAATCATTTTACGATAGGTAGCTTTTCCAAAAAGTATCAGGTTAACGACATCTTTTGGGTTACTGTTTACCAATACAATACCGGCCGTTTCCGCCGCTATATCGGATCCTGAGCCAACGGCAATACCCACATCTGCCTGAGCAAGTGCGGGTGCATCATTGACACCATCACCAGTCATCGCCACATACTCTCCTCTTGTTTGCAGTTCCTTGATTTTTTCTAGTTTCTGATGTGGCAAAACTTCAGCAAAGAAGCTATTCATACCGAGTTTTTCAGCGACAGATGCGGCTACTTTATTATTGTCTCCTGTTAACAGGATGGATTTAATATCGTGATCTTGTAATTTACGAATAGCATCAGCAGATTCGGGGCGTATAATATCGGCCAATGCAATATGGCCGATCGGTACCTCATCAATTAGTACAAACACGACTGTGGATGATTCATCCGACTCCTGTTCGCTGGGCAAATCCAGTTTATTTTCTTTAAGGTAACCTGGACTAACTACCTTTATGTGTTTTCCCTCCACATCAGCTTCCACTCCTTTACCGGTAATAGCGTTGAAATTCTGTGTTTTTGGGATATCGATTTGAAGGTCTTTTACTTTTTGGATAATACCTGTAGCGATGGGATGTTCTGAATTTTGTTCTAAAGCCGAAGCAAATCGTAGTATTGCATGCTCATTCAGGTCGCTTTGATAGCTAACGACCTTTGATACCTCAAATTTACCTACTGTTAATGTCCCTGTCTTGTCGAATACCAACGTTGTTATCTTACGGGCATTCTCAAAGGCTGTACGATTTTTGATCAACAAACCATTTTTAGCGGATTGAGCAGTCGATTTGGCAACTACTAGGGGAACCGCTAGACCAAGTGCATGAGGACAGCAGATGACAATCACGGTGACCATACGCTCGATGGAAAAGGCCAAATCTTTCCCTCCTGCAAAATACCAGTAAGAGAAAGTTATGATACCTGCTAAGATAGCGATCAAGGTAAGCCATCTGGCAGCACTATTGGCCAAGAGCTGCGTTTTGGATTTCGAATGCTGTGCGTCCTGAACAAGTTGAATCACTTGGGATAAATAAGATTGTTCTGCCCCATGTGCGACTGAAATCCTGATGGCTCCGTTTCCGTTAATGGATCCGGCTATTACCTCATTTCCTTTCCGCTTCTGCACGGGTTTCGATTCACCTGTAAGCATACTTTCATTTAAAGAACTTTCACCCTCTATTATCCTACCATCTGCGGCAACTTTCTCTCCAGGTTTGATCAGTATGACATCGCCTTTTTTCAGATCAGCAGTTTTGATGTCATTGACCTGGTCACCCGTTATCAGATGCGCTTCGTCCGGCATCAGTTGTACAAGCAATTCAAGCTCCCTGGAGGCACCGGCGATGGATTTCATTTCGATCCAATGCCCCAACAGCATAATCAGGATCAAAGTTGCCAGCTCCCAGAAAAAGTCCATCCCCGCTAATCCGAATACCGTTGCAACACTATATCCATAGGCAACTGTGATGGCAAAACCAATCAGGGTCATCATGCCCGGATCTTTACTGCGCATTTCATCCGTCCACCCTTTAAGGAAAGGCCATCCACCGTAAAAGAATACTATTGACGAAAGTGCTGCCAGAACGTATCGATCTCCCGGGAATTCGACATGAATGTCCAACCATTGCTGGATCATGTGAGATAGCACGAGTATCGGAACGGTAAGTATAAGAACTACATAAAAACGCTTACGGAAATCAACGATCATCATGGCATGATGGTCGTGTCCTGCATGTCCCATGGGCGGATTGTGTGCGTGTTGTGTTCCGTTGCCGTGCTTTGGCTGCGCTACCTGTCCATGTGTATCATGACTATGGTCATGATGGCTGTGACGAGTGTGCTCGTTTCCTTGAGAATGAGAATGTTCCATAACTGATAGTTTATTTCGTTTATACTTTACAATTTAGCATTGATCTTGTTTCGTGTTCCCCTAGACCAATTGATCAGAAGATCAACTTCCTCCTTCGTTAATCTTGCGTCCCGGTGAATCAGCGTGTACGACTTTAGCGGCATAGCTCCATCCTTCAATTGACTTTCGACAGATCGAAGCTTATTGTATTGTTTCTTTAGTGGATATGACCCGAATTCATCGAAATTAAGTTCCTCTTTTCCCTGAATGACATGGCTTTCCATAAATTTGGCAAAGGGCTGGACATTACTGTACCACGGATATTCCGTACGGTTACTATGACAGTCAAAGCATGCCTTTTTTAACACGGCATCTACCCTCTGAGGAACATTATATATAAAGGTAATTGCATTTGTACCAGCTGCTCCATTATTCCTTTCCTTTTTTGGAATAAATTGTATGATCACTACGGCCAACAGTACACAAACTCCAATGACGACTACCGATTTGCTTAATCTGTTCATAAGAATATTTACTTAAAGTTAAATATTTTCGCTGCTGCCGCCATTTTTTTCTCGTTTATTATAAAACATAATAAAGTGGCTAAGCCTCCTGTAAAGGATGTTTTCCTTTTTTCAATACATACTCGCTATATAATAAATAAGCTCCCGTAACGACCAATTTAACACCCGATTTTAGCCCCGACCTAATTTCAACTTTATCGAAGGATTCCAATCCAGTGGTTACTTTTCTCGGTTCAAAGCGTTCTTCATCTAAGGCAACCCATACATGTCGGCTATCGCCATCATTGATAACGGCATTTATAGGAATTGATAAATATTCGGACGATGATTTTTTGGCGAGAATAATATTGGCTTGCATCCCGGGTTGCCAACGATTATCAGGATTGGCAATGCTTCCGCGAATCTGCAAAATTTGCTCGCTGCTTGCGAGGTTTGGCGTAATAAACTGAAGGGTCATATCCTGCGGATCATTTTCCCAGCCGGCAACAATTACTTTTAGTTTTTGTCCTTCCTTTATTTCACCAATTTCAGAAGGATATACATCTGCTTCGACCCATAAATTATTATAGTTTTCTAATTGTAGCAAAGTCGAGCCTTCCGATACGTACTGACCTTCGGTAACAGAAATCTCCGACACCTTGCCGCTTTGCGGTGCATAATACATAATGTAAGGATCTGTCTTTTTTGTATCCGCAAGGTGTTTGATTTGCGTTTCGGATTGGCCATATAGAATTAGCTTCTGCTTAGAAGCTTTCAGGATGTCCTGAAATCGTCTATCCTTACTGAATTGCGTAGCTTGTGCAACGGCCAATAGGTATTCCTCTTGTAGGGTCAGTAAGTCTTCCGAATAAATTTTATAAAGTGCCTGTCCTTTTCCGACCGGTATACCGGTTTCTTTTATATAAAGTTCCTCGATCCTTCCGGCAACCCTGCTACTTATAAATGTAGTCTGTTCGGGATTTACAACGAGCTTTCCATTTAAATAACTGTTATCTTCAAATCCTTCAGCCCCGATTATAATTGTAGTGATGTTAGCCAGTACCTGTTGATCCTTGCTGAGGGTTAGGCCTTTGTCTTTGTTGTTTTTGTCGAATGGAACCAAGTCCATACCACATATTGGACAGGTCCCTGGTTTATTCTGAACGATCTGGGGATGCATTGGACAGGTATAAGTTTTAACTGAAACGTTCCCTTCCGCATCTTTCTTTTTTTTTGAGCATGCAGTAATTATAATGGACGGCGATACAACCGTGAACAGTACTGACTTCAAAAAAGTTATTCTTTTCATATTAACTGTCTTTTTGGGTTATGATGAAACTTTCACTATCTACGAGATAATAAGCGTTTTCCGCGACGGACCAATGGCTGATGTTATCTAATATTTGAACTTGTTCATTTACAGTGACCCCGCTTTTAACTTCCGTAGGAACAAAAACGTCTCCCTGCTTTTTGAACACGATGGATCTACTGCCTAGTTTTAATACAGCCTGTTTGGGAAGCCACCAACCATTTGTTGTAGTTGTTGGAATTTTTCCGCGTAGTAACTCGCCTGCACGCAGGCTGGTAGTTGCTCCATAAACCCTTGCCAGTGTGAAATTTTCTCCGGCCCGGTAGGTAGGTTCGAGCAGCTCGATTTTATCAAAATAACTTTTAGCCGGGTTTGAAGTGCTATTGTAGAGTATTTTAGCATTTAGTTTGACCATGGGAGCCAGCCTGGGTGAAATGGAAAATTCTGCAATCAGATCCTTGTTGGTATAAATATTGAACAATCCCTGACCCACGCTGATGTATTGTCCTTCCCGTAGCATTATTGGGCTGGTGGTGGTTTTTGCCGTTGAAGGTTCATTCGTGCTACCTTGAGACATGGCATCTCCCCCCGACATACCCCCCATGCCGTCTTCCGTGCCGGGAGTCGAAACTACCGCCGTAACAGGAGCAGGGGTGGTGCCTTTTTCCAAGATGTAGCCGTCAACAGGGCTATAAATGGAAACCTTGTAGTTTGGTCGGCCTGTTTGCAATATGCTGTTAATCTGCTGCTGTGTCAAACCGAGAAAACGAAGCTTGTTGATTGCCTTATTGTACAATTGCTGATTTGTATCCTTACTTTCACTCAAAAGCAATATTTCACGTTGTGCCGAAACTAGCTCAGGTGAGTATATTTGCATGATCAATTGGCCGCGCCTAACAGGTTGATAGTTATACTTTATATATAGCTTTTCTATTCTTCCTCCAACACGGGCGCTGATCGATGTATTATTCCTGTTATCAAACGTCACTTTACCGGGAACTTCAACCATAAAAACCTGTATGCCGCTATCGGCAGTAATTGTCGATATGTTGGCTTTTATCCGCTCATTTACCGGCTTTAATAACGATTGAAGAGCGGTATCGATAGGAGACTCGCCATGCCGATCATGTCCTTTATCTGGAACCTTATCCGATTTGCCATGCCGGCAACCAACAATCAGAGCCGCTAGGCAAAAAAACACCATACTGCTATTTATAAAGTTCTTTCTCATAATCTACAATCATTTTGTACAGTTTAAGTTTTTCGTCCAATAACGAATTTCTCATCATTGTTACAGCTTCCCAGTCATTGATTACCACGGTGATCTCCTGTTTATTTTCTTGGTAGGCCTGAAAATTTGCATCAAGTGCACGGTTCAACGATGGAATTACTTTTTCTTCGATAGCGCTGATCTGCTTCTGCATATTTTGTATTTCGTACTGCATTCCATATAGCATCCCCTGACTTTCCACCAACATGCCGGTTCTTTCTTTTTGCATTGCCTGTACATTCAGTTCCATCGCTTTTACTTCGTTTTTGTACATTTTACTGCTCCAGGGAGCTATTGGTATACTGACCATTCCCATTATACTATAAGCGTTCGGCATCATTTTTCCCAGCGGAGACATATGGTCAAACCGGATTTTAAAATCCGGTTTTGACTCCTTTTTCATAGATTGTATGTTCAGTCGCATACTTTCTATATCCGCATCCATTTTAGTAATATCCTTTCTTCTTGTGGCCAGAATGGAAGTGTCCAAACTTGCCTGAGGCGTAAATACCGGAAAAAAAGTTGTGTCAACGGCAAACAAGGTATTTCCCGGCTGGTTCATTAAGCTATTGAGCCATGCACGGGCTTTGGCAATTTCCCCTTCCTGCATACGGATCATGTTCTCAGTGTCTTCAATGCGTGCATCTGCTTTAAATACGCTACCTAGGGAAGACCTGTTATATTCATAGCGAATACCTTCTATTTCCTTCATGGTTTTTATCAATACTACATTTTCTCTGAGTATATTGATACGCTTTTCGGCGATTAACCAGCTATAATAAAGCATTTTAGCCTGTGCATATAATTCGTTGAGCTTAACTTTTCTTGATTCAAGTTCCGACCTTCCCTGTGAGGCAATGAAATCCCGTTTTCCCCTTAGTTTTGATGGGTTTGGAATATCCTGTTCAAATTGAAGCATAAGCGATCCTTTATCGCTATCCGACATAATTTCCTGCCCCGGATATGGTGTCATAAACGTTCCCACACCAACCATTGGAGCCATCCATGAAGTGGCCGCCTTTGCGCTATACTGAAATCCTTCCGCTTTCAACGAATAAGATTTCAGCTGCTCATTTTGCTCATCAATGCGTTTCAGTATAGTATCTAACCGTAGCACAGATGTGTCTTGCCCGTAAGTGAAAACAGGATATAAAACGAGGATAAATAGTAATTTCTTAATGGTTTGCATCGTATATTTCCAATTTTCCGTATTTACGTAATTCATATTCTTTTGTCATCAGGAATATCAACGGAGTGACTAATAGGATATGCGTAGAAGATGTCAGCACCCCTCCAATCATCGGAAGTACAATAGGTTGCATAACATCGATCCCTACACCATTTGCCCATAGTACAGGCACTAAACCGAACAACGCGACACTTACCGTCATTAATTTTGGTCTGAGGCGTTTTGCGGCACCATGTACTACATATTCCCTTAAATCTTCTTTGGTTATGGTATCGCTACTGTTGCCTTTCAGTTTGACCAATTGCTGCATGGCATCGTTAAGATAGATTACCATGACGATACCTGTTTCTACTGCAATCCCGAACAGGGCTATAAATCCCACTGCTACGGCTACGGAAAGATTGACTCCCCAGAAATAAATCATATAAGCGCCACCGATCAGTGCGAACGGTATCGTCACAAGGCTTAGAAACGCCTCCCGTAGCGAATGAAAGGCAAAATATAAGGCGAAAAATATAATCACGAACACAATGGGTGCAATCCATAACAGTGTTTGCTGCCCCCTGATCAGATTTTCGTACTGTCCGCTCCATTCAAGGAAATAGCCGTCCGGCATTAATCCCTGACTGCCGTTGATTTTGTCAATAGCTTCCTTAACCGTACTTCCCAGATCCCTGTCACGAACATTGAACATTACTGCACCCCGCAGCAGCGCATTGTCGGACGTGATCATAGGAGGACCCGCTTCAAACTTGACGTTTGCAACAGAATTCAACGGAACCTCTCCGAATGACTGGCTCTTAAGAGGAATTCTTTCGATTTTTGCAATGCTGTTTCTATAATCCTGACTTAGTCTAACGTTTATGCTAAATCTCCGACGGCCTTCGATGGTCTGTCCGATAGGCGCACCTCCTAAGGCCGATTCGACGGTTTGATTAATATCATCGACGGTTAAACCGTAACGGCCCAGTGCTGATCGGTCAATATCTATATTCAGGTATTTTCCACCTGTAATAGGCTCTACGTATAAATCCTGTACACCCGGAATCCCCTCCAGTGCGTTTTTGACACGTTCAGATACCGATGCTATGCTGTCCAATTGCTGCCCATAAACTTTAATCCCCACATCGGTACGGATTCCGGTCGCCAACATATTAATCCGGTTTATGATCGGTTGTGTCCAGCCGTTTACAACACCCGGAATCTGAAGCTTTTTATCCAATTCGTCAATGATATCCTGCTTCGTTATGCCGTCTCTCCACTGACTTTTAGGTTTGAGCATAATAATGGTCTCGATCATACTGATAGGAGAGTTATCCGTTGAAGTACTTGCCCTACCAGCCTTGCCGAGCACCTTTTCTACTTCTGGAACACTCTTAATGATTTTATCCTGGACCTGTAATATGCGTTTCGCTTCGCTGTTGCTTATATCTGGAAGCGTAACAGGCATGAAGAGGATGCTTTGTTCATCCAAAGGTGGCATAAACTCGGTACCCAAGTTCTTAAGTAATGGAATCGTTATTAAAAGAGCGATAACATTAATGGCTATAGTCGTTTTCCTCCATTTTAATACCTTCCGGATAATCGGTTCGTAGATTCTGCTGAGAAAACGGTTGACGGGATTTGCGTTATCTGGCCTGAACTTCCCTTTCATAAAAAAGGAGATCAACACAGGGGCCAGTGTAATAACCAAAAATGCATCAACAATCATGATGAAGGTTTTGGTGTAAGCTAATGGATGAAAAAGTTTTCCTTCCTGTCCAGTCAACATAAAAACAGGCAAAAACGAGGTTATAATGATAACGGTTGCAAAAAAGACGCCTCGACTGACCTGTTTGCTACTCTTTTCGATAACCTTTATTCTTTCTTCATCAGAAATCCATTGAGGTGATCTTTTGAATATATTTTTCAATTTTTTCATCTGTAAATAATTTTAATCCATTGATCAGATGGAGCTTACCATTTTTAAAATTTACATTCCCCTGTGTGATAAAAATGAAATTTTAAACATGGACGGTTCATCTTATATCTCGCTGGACTTTTTATTGGATGATTCCCACTGCACATATCGCTCTGACAAATGTTTATATGCATTTTCGCTCATGATAATACCATTATCTACAATGACGCCTATAGCTAGAGCGATACCGGTCAATGACATGATATTGGATGAAATTCCGAAAGCGTTGAGTAATATAAAGCTGACGGCCAATGTGATCGGTATCTGGATAATGATACTGAGGGCGCTTCTCCAGTGGAAAAGGAAGATGATCACCACTATGGAAACAACGATCATCTCTTCTATCAAGGTGCGTTTTATTGATTCGACCGACTCCTTTATCAACTCTCCGCGGTCATACACAATATCAAACTTGACACCTTCGGGGAGTCCTTTTGCAACCTCTTTCATTTTCAGCTTAATGCGATCGATCACTTCGGCGGCATTCTCGCCGTAACGCATAACAACAATTCCACCGACACGCTCGCCCTCTCCGTCCTGATCAAAAATACCCAATCGTGCCTCGCCGGTCATTTGTACCGTGCCAATATCCGATACTTTGATAGGATTTCCATTCTGGTTGGCAACTGGTATGTTTTCAATTTCTTCTATAGATTGCAGGTAACCGTTTGTTTTGATAATGTAGCCGATGTCGCTCATTTCGAATTTTCGTCCACCGCTTTCGTTATTGTTCGTTCGCACCGCATTGATCACGTCAGGTACAGATAATTTATAATAGAGCAGTCTGTTGGGATCAACTGTAACCTGGTATTGCTTCTGAAAACCACCGAAGGAAGCTATCTCACTTACTCCCTGAACATTTTGCAAAGCAAACTTAATGTACCAGTCCTGTACAGCTCGCTGTTCTCCAAGATCCAGTTTAGGTGCATCTAAGGTATACCATAAAATATGTCCCACACCCGTTCCATCCGGACCGAGCTGCGGGGCTGCACCTGTAGGTAAGGCACTGGAAACAGTACTCAGCCGTTCCAATACACGTTCACGTGCCCAGTAGATATCGACATCGTCGTCAAAAATGACATAAATAAAGCTCATACCGAACATTGAGCTTCCCCGAACGTATTTTATGCGGGGCAATCCCTGCAGGTTTGTAACCAGGGGATAAGTGATTTGGTCCTCGATCAATTGCGGAGCCCTTCCCATCCATTCGGTAAATACGATTACCTGATTTTCAGACAGATCTGGAATGGCATCAATGGGATTCTTTTTTACCGATATTACCCCCCAGACAAATATGCCCAGGCTTAACATCAGTACAATAAAACGGTTGTGTAACGACCACTCGATAACTTTATGTACCATATCGATAAAGTAATTTTGCTGCGGAAACTGATTTGTGAGTTAATTTATAATAAAGAAGCAGCGTGAAAGTAGCCCGTATACACTTACGGGCTAAACTAAAATTAATTGATAACTTCCTTCACAGATCCACATTTAAGCATTTTACTTCCGAAATATGGATTTCTTATCTCATTCGCTTCTGTAAGCCACATAGCTCCCTCATTATCGCTAGCCATCGGACAATGTGCATTGTAAAGTGTTCGTCCTGCTCCGAAGCCTTTAACCAGTGCGTATATGTCTTCGCTCATCATCACAAAATGCTCGCGTTGATGCTTGATATTGCCCACATTTTCCGCAATGTGTTCTGCGTGCTCCTTCAGATCAGCTTCATTTTGGTTATACAATGCTGCTTGTTCCGCCGTCAGGGCAGATTTATCTAATTGACCCATGACTGCGGCCATTGCTTCGCTGCCACTTGCGGCTTCTTTATCATCATCATTGGAGAGGGCCGTTTTTACATGGATATAATGATCGATGATCTGCTTGATGGATGAGGCCACTTTGGGATCCACGTCTGTAAAGCTGGCCTTGATTTCCTTAATATTTGCATTTCCGTCGGCTGTTTGATGTTCCGCGTTTTCCATGCTTTGGTGATTATCGGCTTCCTTTTCTGAGTTTGAATTACATGCCGCGAATGTGAAGGCTGCAATAGCCATCAGACCAAAAATTAGATTCTTCATTTTCAATAATTTTATTGTTTAGTGATTGTGTTGTTGTGGTTTTTCCTGTTGATGTCCTTTATGTCCGTCTTGAGATGTATCTTTGCGGTCGTATTGACAACATCCTGGCAGCTTATTATAGGCAGTATTCGGTGCAGAGATATCCTGTGTATCATGCCCGGCCTTAGCGATTTGCTTTTGCACATCTTTTTCGGACACTTTGCCTGCATTGAAAGCTAGGGCCATCATTTTTGTGTCGACATTCCAGTTTGCACTTTCTACGCCCTCGATGTTGGCGGCTTTTTCGATGCGTTTTTTGCACATTTCACAATTGCCGTAAACTTTAAAAGATGTGTTTTTTTCCTGACCGTATACAGCGGTACCAATGATAGCCATACTAGCTACTAGCATTAATCTGATAGATTTCATAATAAAAAGAATTAGATGTTTAAAAATCGTTATTAAGGGCATACAGAAATGCCATCCCGTTCGAGCCTCCGATGAGATCGAAAAAAAGAAGTGGAATTAAATACTAAATTCGGAAAACTTGGTTTTTGAGGTATAACAGTGTCCTGATCGCCGTGGGAGGCGAATTGCTTGTCGGATTCTCTTCTGTTACCGTTGGAACAGTTATGGAATCAGAAATATAATTCGGAATTTTCGGTAACAGGAAACTGATTTTTTGGAGTTCCAAAAAGATGTTCTCGGAACTTTTATGAAGTTTATCCAATTTTACCTGTTTATGCTCATCCTTGCAGCAATCACCTTTCTTTTCCGATTTCTTACTCATACCGCATACTTTACACGCATCGTCTTGGGCGTGCCATAAGGATGTGTCTATCAGTTTTTCCATGCAGTAATGCAAATGCATGGTAAAACCGGTAGATGTACCGAGATAGAAAAATGTCAATATGATAAGAAATATCTTTTTCACTGCACTGCAAAGTAAATAAAAAAATAAGATAAAAAATTACATAATTTCGTTGTTCTTTTACAGAATTTTGTTGCTAAATATCGCAAAGTTCTACCATCGAATCCGCTGGTCATTATTATTTTTAGCTACTACCTATTAGGTTGTGAATCGATGAAATACGTTTTTGGCACCATTGTCTTTTATAGATATAAAGATGATATGGCAAAAAGATTGTTAGAAAAAAGAAATATAACACCTGAGCACGCGGTAAAAATTTTAAGAAAAAATGGTGTTGAAGTCAACGAAGACCAATCAAAAATAATTTTGGATTTCTTGTATATTTTAGCTAAATTAACAATTAATCAATACTTTAGGAAAGATTAGCATATTCGTTTACTAAAAAAAATGCCATGACACCAACCTACCTTTATATTCGAGTAAGCACAGATGAACAGGCAAGACGGGGTTATTCTTTGAGAGAGCAGGAGGACAGACTCCTACAATATTGTACTTTGAACGGTATAGAAGTTTTAGGCATTATCCGTGAAGATCATTCTGCCAAAACATTTATCCGTCCAGAATGGAAAAAGCTGATGATAAAGCTAAAGAAAAAACGTAAAATGGCTGTTCAGATACTTTGTGTCAAATGGGATAGATTCAGCCGTAGTATAGAAGCCGCCTATGAAATGATCGGCGTGTTGAGATCATTAAATGCCACTGTTAACTCGATTGAGCAACCTGTGGATGTGTCTATTCCAGAGAACAAAATGATGCTTGCCATTTATTTGGCAGTTCCGGAAGTTGAAAATGACAGGAGGGCACTAAATGTTTTTTATGGAATGAGAAAGGCAAGACGGGAAGGAAGATGGATGGGAGCAGCCCCTTTGGGGTATATCAATAGGGTTACACCCGAGGGAAAGAAATATATAATGCCCAAACAACCAGAGGGCGCTATTATGAAATGGGTGTTTGAAGAGCTGGCGAAGGGAATTTATGTTGCAGAGCAAATTCGCAAAATGGCAAATGAAAAAGGATTAAAATGCGGGCATAACAATTTTTGGAAACTTATACGTAATCCGGTGTATTGTGGTGTTGTTATTGTTCCTCCTCACAAGGACGATGAAATAGACTTTGTGAAGGGGCAGCATCAACCAATAATATCGGAAGCACTCTTCTATAAGGTTCAGGATGTACTGAATGGCAATAAACGCTCGGTTGCGACAAAAGTGATTTCCAAAGAAATGTTACCGTTAAGAGGATTTCTTCAATGTCCTAATTGTAGCAGAATGTTAACCGGAAGTGCGTCAAAAGGACGTCATCGGCACTATTATTATTATCACTGTTCTTCCTCAGCTTGTGGCTGTAGATTTAAGGCAGAAGAAGTGAACAGATACTTTGAAAGGGAGTTGTTAAAGTACAAAATCATGCCCGAAACAGGAGAACTTTTCAAAATGGTTGTCCTGGACGAATATCATTCATCTAATCGCGAGGAACTAGATGAACGTGCCCTGTTGTTTAAAAAAATTGAAGAACAAGAGGCTATTTTATCTAATGCTAGAAAAAAATTAATGAAAGATGAAATCGATGGTAAGGATTTTAAGATCATTAAAATGGAGTGTAGTGAAGAACTAAAAAAACTGGAAGCACTATTGGCGGATCTCCCAAGCAAATCCCAGAATATAAAAATAATAAAAACCTTATTAGATGAAGTAGTAGAAATATACTCAAATATCGATAAACACTATATGGAGGCAGATATTGAAGGGAAGCGTAGAATTATTGGTTCGATGTACCCCGAAAATTTGTGCTTTGACGGAACCAAACATCGAACCGCCCGACTTAATGAAGCGCTATCGCTTATTTTACTGATCAACAACGAATTAGGTGCATTAAAAAAGGGGAAAGATTCGTTTAGTTTGAATCTTTCCCCTGAGGTAGCCCGTAGGGGAATCGAACCCCTGTTTCAAGAATGAAAATCTTGCGTCCTAACCCCTAGACGAACGGGCCATCATTGCTTTCTCCGTTTCGGGACTGCAAAAATACATCTAAGATTTATAATTCAAAAAAAAATTTAAATTATTTCCAAACCTTCGCAATAGCCCACTTATTATCAACGATTTATTTTTCTCCTGCCTAATATTTGCACGCTTACCGGGCGTATGTTTTAGCAAGTTCTCTGAGCCATTTAATATGCTTTAAGCGGAATTGATTGTCTAAAAGCCGCCACTTCCAATTTATTCCTGTTGTTGCCGGTGTATTCATTCTTGCCTCTTTGCCCAAGCCAAGCACATCTTGCATAGGGATAATAGCCAACTTAGCGACAGAGGCATAAGCCATTCTGATCATTTCTTCATGGATGTTAGCGCCCTTAACCTTATGACCTTGATAATACTGCAAGCGATCTTTTCCTGCTCGATCAAGCTCTTCCTGGTACCAGCCAACGACCGTGTTGTTATCGTGTGTGCCTGTATAAACAACACTGTTTATCGAATACTGATGAGGAATATGAAGCGAGTAAGGCGCATCCTCTCCAAAAGCGAACTGTAAAACCCGCATCCCCGGGAGACCAAGCCGGTCTCGCAGTTCGTAGACGCCTGGACTTATATCGCCCAAGTCTTCAGCTATTAACGCAACGGCTCCAAGCTTTTCTTTCACTAATTTAAAGAGTTTCTCACGTGGCCCAATTTTCCAAGTGCCCTCCACGGCATTTTCTTTAGATGCCGGGACTTCCCAATAATCATAGAAAGCTCTGAAATGATCTAAACGAATGGAATGATACCACTCGAGATTTTTTTTAAATCTGGTTAGCCACCAAGCATACTTCTCTTGCTCGTGGGCTTTCCAGTTAAAGGTTGGCATTCCCCATAGCTGTCCTTCGGCATTAAAGTAATCGGGAGGTACGCCGGCAACTCCGCGCAAGTTTCCGTTCTCGCCTAAATTAAACAGGTGCCGGTTGGTCCAAACATCAACTGAATCGTAATTAACATATATCGGAAGATCACCCAACAATTGGATTGACAATGCTTCGCATTGTGCTTTCAGAACTTTCCACTCGTTAAAAAATTCATATTGTTGCCATTTCAGCTCCAAGAGGTCCACCTTATACTTCTTTGCAAGATCAGCGAGGGTTTGTCTATCTCGTAATTTCAATTTATCGGGCCACTTATACCAAGGTTGTCCCTCTTGCTGTTTTTTCAGTAAGAGATACATTGCAAAATCATCTAACCAATCACGCTCAGTCCGCATGAAACGCTCAAAGCCTTCCTGATAGCTATTTCGCTTCCCTTCAATAAAGCGTAAAAATGCTGCATGAAGCAGCTTTTGTTTGCTTGCTGAAACTTCATCATACGAGACTTGGGAATGCATAGGTAGCCTTGCATCTGCCAATTCCTTAACCGTTAGTAAGCCTTTTTGAACCAATACTTCCGGGCTGATTAAAATCGGGTTCCCTGCAAATACCGAATAAGCGCTGTAAGGAGAATAATATTCCTTCGCTCCGGTAGGATTTAATGGAAGTAACTGCCAAAAGCGTTGGCCCGCACGCGAAAGCTGTGAAGCAAAGCGTTGAGCCTCTGGCCCTAAATCGCCTATACCGAACGCAGAGGGGAGAGAAGTGAGCGACAACAAAATGCCAGCGGCTCGCGTTTTCTCACTTCCATTTACATGCAAAACTGTTAGCGGCAAACGGTTCCTAAACAGATCAGCCAAATGCAGCGCCCGCTCTACTTGTCCATTTTCATTATTTAATACATCAACAAAATCGATGGGAATATCTTCAGGCCAGTCGATCCTGGTGTCTTTCCAGTTAATATCCTCAATTGGACAAGCTTGATCTATACATAACTCAGCGATATATAAAGGGATAATGGCAATACTCCATTGTTGGCCGAATCGACGACAAAAAGCTAGTATATGATTCCGATACCGCCCTCTAACCTTCAATGGCAAATAAAGTCCTTGCTCAAACAACTTAGCGTGCTGTGATCGATAATGGAGCAGCTTTACGATCATCGCCATTTTTATATTGCCATTGGGATGTTCGCGCCAATATGTGAGCAAATCAATATCTTTCTTCTCAATCGACTTTAAAAATCGGTAGCGTAGCTTGTAGTCAACCTTGCGTCTGTTGTCGGGATCAACAAAACTAAGGTCTTGGTATTCCGCACCTTGGTAAAAATCCGGGACTCCCGGAGCTGTTGTTTTTAACAATACCTGTCCCAGTGAATTAAGCATTCCATACCTATCCACTTCTTCCAATAGCGATGCCCATAGCGGCCATAAACCTGCTTCCTCATCGAGCATGGAAAGAGCAAAATTAATACACTTTTCTTCGTATTCCTGATCTGGTTCCGCCCAATCGCTATGCACTTTCCCTTCTCTTAGTGCCTTTTCCAGATAGGCTGATAACCTTGTAGGATAATCCTCACGTTCTTCTTCAATGAGTGGATAAGTCGCCAATAACGTTTGATAAATAAAATAGCGGTCATTCACTTCAGGAACGACGATCTGCCTTGACTTTACCGCATTCTCCAGATTCGATACCGTTGTCTGCCATTTTTTGGGCAAACAGCTCAATGCTTGCAGTCTAGCCCGCGCATCCTCTCCGCGCTTGGTATCATGCGTGGCTGTTCCGTTCATGGCCAGCGGCCAATGTCGCTGCCGTTCTTCCATCTCCATATGGAAAGCTTTCTTTGAAAACCCGAAAGTTGACAACGAACTCCCCACTTCATTGTGGCCGATAAAGCGGTTATACGTATACATCAGCGTATCTTCCACACCTTTTGCCATCAAAGGGCCGGAAAACTGCATGAGTCGTTGATAAAAATATAATAGCCGCTCGTTAAAACGTTTATTATTGTTTTTCGGCACTGTCAACAGGAGTTCTTCCAAAACGTCAAGCGCAGCAATGAGATTTGGCTTGTTAGCTCGAATAGCCTGAAAAAGTGCTTTTAATTGCTTTCTTTCGCTTGACTCTAATGGAAAGCTGTTACCATAAAATCTATAGACTGGACAAAAAATTAGGATGGAAGAGATCGCTTCTTTCAGCAGGGTAACATCAAGCGATTCGAGTTCCACATCCGATAAAAACTTAGACCGTCGAAAAAATTCAAATAGATTGGCGGCCTCACCCTGCATATGTTGGTGCAAAATATAAGACTTCTTTTCTATCGTCTGTTGACAAATATCATCGTTATGACGACCAACCACTTGGTTGTAAATTTTATTGAAAGCACGTTCCCTGTCTGCGGTGAAAAGTTTGTTTGAAAGGGCTAAATAATCGTAGCCGGAAGTCCCTTGGATAGGCCAGACGGCCGGAAGCTTCTCCTTATCTTCAAGAATCTTTTCAACAACAATGTATACCTCAGGTCCTACAAGCTTTCTTAAATCGTACAAATACTTTTCCGGATCGAAAAGTCCGTCAATATGGTCTACACGCAAGCCTTGAAAGCAGGCCTCGTCAACCATTTGTTTTATGAATTGATGTGTTAGCGTAAATACATCATCTCGTTGCACTTGTGTGCAGATCAAACTATTAACTGTAAAAAAACGACGATAATTAATTTTTAAATCCGTTTCCTCCCAGCTGCACAGGCGGTAGTATTGCTGCTCACATACCGCGATGAGTGCCTCCTGGTCATGATTTATCTGCTCAAGTAAACGTTTCAATCGGCTTTGCACTCCCGGCGCTTGCGTATATTTATTCCATTCATCCAAAAAGTTCAGCCATGATGTTTCGAACCCCGACGCACTCCCTTTTCTTGTTTGTTCTGCTTTATCCAAAGCACTTTTCGCTGATTTTGCTTCATTTGGACTGCGTTTGAGTAAACGATCCATTATTGCTCGATAGGCATTCAAGTTTACAGGATAAAGCTGATCATAGTAAGCTAACCATAATTTGCTTTTCTTCCATACCAATTTAATTTCCTTTTGATCGATGGCTTTTTCTAAAGTCGACCCTAAGAAGGGCACCATAATAGCTCCCTGAAAAAAAACATTACCGAGCCCGGTATCAAACACATTGGCAAAGGGCGAGTTAGTCCCCTTTTCCATAACATCCATTAGCCAAGTGTTTGCATCATGAAAAGCCATATGATTAGGAACAATATCTTGTATCCACGCAAGTCCATGCGCTTTACATTTTGCCGTGAGTGTTCGCAATTCATCGAGCGTTCCTATTTCCGGATTTACTGTAAGCGGGTTTATGACATCATATCCATGGGTACTTCCAGGCACCGCTTCGAAAATGGGAGATGCATAAAGACTTTTTACACCCAAAGCTTGCCAATAAGGAACTAATTGCAGTGCATCTTTGAAGGTAAATCCTTTATGGAACTGAACACGATAAGTAGCTACAGGATTAAAAACAGTATACATGTTATTTGCTTGTTTGGTAATAAATAGATGCGCTCTGCGGAGCTAAGTGCAAAATTGGTGGGCTTGGTATTACAAAATCGTTCTGGAAGAACCGGGAATCAGAAGTATCAAAAATTTTAGCACTGGGATATTGCAGAAAGTGATCCTTTCTTTCTTGGATCTTATCACTGAAATTAAAATAAAAAAATAACGACTCCCGATCGGACCATCGATTTAACAGCAAAACACCTGAATCGCTGCAGACCTCAACATTTATATGCTTACGGTCTAATCGATGCCATGCTTCGTATTTCTTTCTTAATTGAATTAATCGTTTATAAAAGGTAAAAATTTCCCGATGGTTCGATTCATCTAAGGCTGACCAGTTAAGTTTCGACTGTTCGTAGGTAGCCACGGCCATTGGATCAGGAGCATCTTCTTCGCCATGAAAGTCCTTAAATTCAGCACGTCTACCCTTTCTTACGGCCTCTGCAAGTTCTTCATCGGTATGACTGACGAAATATAGGAAAGGTTTTTTCTCCCCATATTCTTCCCCCATAAATAACATAGGAATATAAGGGGACGCCAACACAGCAGTAGCCATTACCTTCTGCAATCCCTCACTGTATAAGGCACTACTGCGTTCGCCCAACATACGATTGCCAATTTGATCATGATTTTGAGAAAAAACGACAAACTGACTTCCACTAGCTTCGGACGCTTTATTGCCGAATGTTTTTTTTCGATGAGGTGAATACGTCCCGTCATAAACATACCCATCGCGAAAAGACTTTGCCAAGTGAATTAGCGGTTCGAAATCGGCATAGTATCCGTTTCGGGGCTCGCCCACGGTAACTCTCAAGGCATGATGAAACTCATCGATCCATTGCGCATGCAGTCCATAACCGCCCTCGTTTACCGGAGTAATATAACGGACATCATTTAAATCGCACTCGCCGATAAGGTAATACGGCTTTCCACTGACGGCTGAAAGCTCATCCAGCTGTTCACGCATGGCTGCCAAAATATGCTTTGCTCCGTAATCCTTGATAGCATGTACGGCATCCAGTCGAAGTGCGTCAATATGAAAATCGCGAAACCACATCCGCATATTCTCAAGAATAAATTGCCGTACGCCATCGCAATAAGCATCATCCACATTGATGGCTTTTCCCCATGGCGTATGGTATTTATCGGTAAAAAAGGGCCCATATGATTCGAGATAATTCCCTTCCGGTCCGACATGGTTATAAACGACGTCTAGAATAACGGCTATCCCTTTGCGATGACAGGCGTCAACTAAGCGTTGCAAAGCGCGCGGCCCACCGTAACTTGCTTGGACAGCAAAAGGAAAGACACCGTCATAGCCCCAGTTTCTTTCACCGGGAAATTGGGCTACCGGCATGATCTCAATCGCGTTTACACCTAATTCAATTAAGTGATCAAGCTTGCCGACAACCCCGTCAAAAGTTCCATCAGAAGTAAACGTACCCACATGAAGCTCATAAATAAGATAGTCTTCCAATGCCAGGTTATGCCATTGTTGGTCTGACCAATTGCGTTTGCTTAGGTCGATAGCCTGAGAATACCCATGGACGCCCTGAGGCTGAAAACGAGAGGCAGGATCCGGCAAAGCGGATTCCTGATCTAAAGCTACCTTGTATAAGGTACCATCTTTTATTTTTTCGGTATTGGCAGACCAAAAACCAAAGCCGGCCTCCTTCAGGTCGATTACGTCACCATTTTCGACATGTACGCGGACTTCCTTACTACTCGGTGCCCATACTCCTATTGTGGTTTGACCGGTATGAATATCTACTCCAAAAGCATTAAAATTAAGTGATCGGCTCATAATATAATCGTGAAATTAATCCTGTAAAGGAGCATGAAAAAGAACAACGGAACGCCCGGCCACTTTGATGACATCACCCGGTTGATAACCATTCTCATCTTCTAGCTGAGCGTCATCGGTATTTAATACTTTAGTCCACTTACTTCCATATTTTTCATTTGGAAGCTTATAATCAATCGGCTCATGATGAGCATTGAAGATTACATAAAAATGATCGTCGTAAATTTTATTGCCTTTAGGGTCTACCGACCTAATCCCTCTACCATCTAGATAAACCGCGAGCGATTTAGCAGTATCATTATCCCATGCTTCGTCCGGCATAATATTACCTTCCGGCAAAAACCAAACGATATCTTCAACACCGGCACCCTTTATCTTCTGTCCCATGAACCATTTTCGGCGGCAAAAGGTTGGATGGCTTTTTCTTAAGTTTATTAATTTTTTGGTAAAGGCTAACAAGTCCTGATCTGCCTCTTTCCAATTATACCATGATATTTCATTATCCTGGCAATAGCCATTGTTGTTCCCTTGTTGTGTACGTCCCAATTCATCGCCACCCAATAACATAGGAATACCTTGAGATAAAAACAAGGTGGTTAAAAAATTCCGTTTTTGCTTAGACCGCAACGCCAAAACTTCCAAATTATCAGTTGGACCTTCTTCTCCACAGTTCCAAGAACGATTATGGCTCTCCCCATCGTTGTTATCCTCGCCATTGGCTTCGTTATGTTTTTCGTTATAAGAAACCAAATCATTCAGGGTAAAACCGTCGTGCGCAGTAATAAAGTTTACACTGGCTGTGGGTGTTCTGTAATCATCCCGATACAAATCGGAGCTACCGGTAAATCGAGAGGCAAATTCACCTAATTTACTTTCCTCTCCGCGCCAGTAATCGCGTATACAATCACGATATTTTCCATTCCATTCCACCCAGCCTGCAGGAAAGTTACCTACCTGGTACCCCCCTTCTCCGATATCCCAAGGCTCTGCAATCAACTTTACCTGCGAGATAATTGGATCTTGGTGGATAATATCAAAAAATGCGCTCAGCTTATTTACGTCATGAAACTCGCGCGCTAACGTTGATGCCAAATCAAAACGGAAGCCGTCAACACGCATTTCTAAAATCCAATAACGAAGACTATCCATAATCAGTTGCAGCACATTTGGCAGGTTGGCATTCAAAGTATTTCCGGTACCGGTATAATCTACGTAATAACGACCATCTTCAGTAAGCCGATAATAAGAGCTATTATCAATGCCACGAAAACTTAGCGTTGGCCCTAATTCGTTACCCTCTGCCGTGTGATTGTATACTACATCTAAAATCACTTCGATACCTGCTTCATGTAGATTTTTCACCATCTGTTTAAACTCTGTAACCTGCTCACCATTCATGCCACTGGAGCTATACTTTACATCAGGTGCAAAGAAACCTATCGTATTGTAGCCCCAATAATTGCTTAGGCCAATATCCTGGAGATGCCAGTCATTTACAAAATGGTGAATGGGCAAGAGTTCTATGGAAGTAATTCCAAGATCTTTTAGATATTGAACAGTTGTGGGATGACCGATAGCTGCATAGCTACCTCGGATATTATCCGGGATATCGGGATGTGTATAAGTGAACCCCTTAACATGTGCTTCATAGATGATGGTCTGATGGTACATAACATTAGGCTTTCGATCGTTCCCCCAATCGAAGGAATCATCGATAACAACCGATTTAGGAACATATGGGGCACTATCTTGTTCGTTAAAACTTAGGTCTTTTTCACCATCTTTGATATTGTATCCAAAAATAGACTCGTGCCACTTGATAACACCGGCTATTGCCTTGGCGTAGGGATCCATCAAAAGCTTATTTGGATTAAAGCGATGTCCTTCATCCGGTTTATAGGGGCCATGGACCCGATAGCCGTATTTCTGTCCGGGTTTCACATCCGGAAGGTAGATATGCCAAATATCATGGGTTCTTTCTTTGATAGGTATTCGTTCTTCATTGGCATCTGATTGATCTGAATCAAAGAGGCAAAGTTCAACGCCTTCTGCGTGTCTGGCAAATAAAGCGAAGTTCGTTCCTTTGCCATCATAGGTGGCCCCTTGCGGATAGGGACTACCAGGGTAGACTTTTCGTTCCATAGTTTTTAAATCTCATTATATCTGTAACAAGGATTCTGCGTAAGCTTCTTCGATATCCTGCAAATAATTGCCGTGGTGACGAACTTCTTAAGATATCGACTCTCATTGAACAAGCGTATCGGGCTTTTGTTTAGGGAATACGGACTACTGGGGCGCTTTTTTTTTCAACTCCCGAAAGGTGTTCAATTCTATATCACCTTCAAAAAAAAACGCCTGAACAGCATGTTCAGGCGTTTGTATTATTTTTAATAATATTATTAATATTTTGCAGGAACGCCGCTCTTTACGGTCGACTTAGCAATAAATTCCCGCAGATCATCATTTGCTTTTTCTAAATCCACCTGCCGCATGTAAATCATATGCCCTGTGCGATATCCCTTAAAAGACATTCTATCCTGAAACTTCCCGGCAGGATCCATTTGCCACAAATTATATTTAGCATTAAAATAGTCGCAAGCACCGTCATAATAGCCGGATTGCACCATGACATGCAGATAAGGGTTTTCTGCCATGGCCTGTTGTAGATCGTTGCCTGTATGATCATCACTACGATCCCAAGGATATACAGAACCAAAGACATTATACTTTACGTCGGTTTTGAAATTCAGTTCGTTGCGAACATAATAGTTGATTGCGGGAGTAAAGGAGTGCATCCAGGAGCTAAGCTCAGCATTATAGTCCGGCCGCTCGCCCCCATCTTTTTTATCTTTACCAAGATAGCGCGAATCCAAACGTCCAATGGTTAAACCTCTATCACGCAACAGTTCTTTCCAAAAAAACTGAGTAGATATGTCGAAATTATTCTGAAGTATTAACTTTTCTGATATCCCTGCATATCGCGCCATTTTCGACGCAATTTGTTGTTTCTCGGCCATCGGTACCGAACCACCTCGCGTTACCGTGGGCAACAATTCGTTTACGGTGAATTCTTCAACTTCAGGCAGTAATTGATCCAAGTCTTTTTGCTGCATATCGCTTCCAAGCGCCTTATGATACCAAGCCGTAGCCGCAAAATAAGGGAGCCGCAAGGCAAGGTCTACCGGCCCTTCTCTTTTTAATCCGAGGTCGGTTGGAGACACCAAAACGACTCCATTAAGATACATCCATTGCGCATCCTGAAGCTCAAGTGCCAAGCCCGATACACGCGTTGTTCCGTAACTCTCTCCAATTAGATATTTGGGAGACTGCCACCTATTGATTCTGGTAACAAAGGTATTCAACCAGGCAGCCAAGTATTTGATATCGGCATTTACTCCGAAAAACAGTGACTTATCTGTTTTTTTATCCAGAATTCTTGAATAGCCGGTGTTTACAGGATTAATGTAAACGATATCGGCTACATCTAAAATAGAATAGGGATTATCGCGCATCTCTCCATATGGCTGCACCGGATAGCCCTCATCATCCAAAGTCAGAATCCGCGGTCCTGTATAACCAATTTCCATCCATAAGGACGCCGAACCGGGCCCTCCGTTAAACGAGATCACCAAGGGTCGATGCTTTTTGTCGTTTACGTCCGATCGTTCATAATAGGTATAGTTGACCGTTGCAATGGCTTTGCCTTCGTCATTCCATATCGGCTGCATACCGATGCTTGTATTATAAGCAATTTTGCTCCCTTTAATGACGGTGGTATGCTTCGTGGAGATAACCGTATCGGCCGGTGGATCCGGTTGCGCAAAGGATTTACTAAAAAATAGATACAGGCATAAAGCAAGTAGACAGATTTTTTTCATGTAAGCTGATTTGATTGTTATAAAAATAGCGATTAGTTCAAAAAGGCTGTGTGTTCTACAACAATATTACAAACTATCTTAACACCTTTGGTTACGAAGCAGCTTATTCATACTTAATACTGCTCGCTATCATTCGGAAATTCTACGGCCTTCACATCTGCGATGTATTGTTGAACCGCGGAGGTAATCAGTTGATCAAGTTGCAAATACTGGCGAACGAATTTTGGTTTAAAATGCTTATTCAACCCTAATAAGTCATGAACAACCAGCACTTGTCCATCCGTTGCCGAACCTGCGCCTATACCAATGGTTGGTATACGCAAATGATCCGTTACTTCTTTCGCCAGTTTGGCGGGAATTTTTTCTAACACAACGGCAAAACAACCCAACTCATGCAAAAGTTGCGCATCTGTATTCAATTTATGCGCTTCATGTACACCGGTCGCCCTTAAACCGTAACCACCATACGTGTTTATCGACTGAGGCATAAGTCCGAGATGTCCCATTACCGGTATACCGGCATTGATAATTAATTTGATAGCTTCTTTGATTTCTATCCCGCCTTCCAATTTCAGCGCATGGGCGCCCGTTTCTTTCATAACCCGTACGGCTGCTTTTAGAGCATCATATGGGTCTCCCTGGTAGCTTCCAAAAGGTAAATCAACCACCAGCATGGCTCGTTTGATTGCCCGGGAAACTGAGGCGGCATGGTATATCATCTGATCTAAGGTTATTGGTAACGTGGTATCGTAACCGGCCATTACATTGGCAGCCGAGTCACCCACTAAGATTATATCAACACCCGCTGCATCTAAAATACTTGCCATGGTATAATCATAAGCCGTTAATACCGAAATTTTTTCACCGGTAGCTTTCATCTCTAAGATGCTATTTACCGTAACTTTTCTAACTTCTTTATGTATCGACATATAGCAAAGGTAATAATAGGTAGGTATAGTTGACCACTTTTTCTTTACCTTTGCCCCTATGTTATCGATTACTGAAGAGAATTATCTGAAAGTATTGTTGCATATTGCAGAGGACAGCAATGGCCAACAAGAAGCTGGCACGAATCAAATTGCCTCACAGCTTCACGTGCGACCTGCTACCGCCACAGATATGCTAAAGAAATTAAAGGAAAAGGGCTTAGTAGATTACCAAAAATATGGCAAAATCTCCTTAACGGATCAAGGACGCGCTCATGCAATTGCCGTGGTGCGAAAACATCGCCTTTGGGAAACGTTTTTATTTGATAAATTAGGGTTTAGTTGGGACGAAGTACATGAAGTTGCTGAACAACTTGAACATATCAAATCTGAAAAACTGATTGAGCGATTGGACAAGTATCTCGGTTGTCCACAATTTGATCCTCATGGTGATGCAATTCCCTCTGCTAAAGGGGTGCTGGTTACAGAAAAAAGAAAGACCCTGGCAGAAGCCACGTTGGGAAGCAAGAAAAAGGTAAATGCAGTGAAAGATAACAGTCCTGAATTTTTACAATATGTCTCTCAACTTGGCATAGCTATTGGTGACCCCATCCTGATCAAGAAGCGCTTCGCTTTTGATGGATCAATGGAGATTGAAATAGATGGGAAAACGACTACCATTTCGCAAAAGGTTGCCGAGAACATTTTTATTAAATAGATTAAGATAAAGAGTTATGTCTAACGACATTAATATAAGGAATAAAAAGGCTTATTATGAATACCATATCCTTGAAAAGTATATTGCCGGTATTCAATTATTGGGAACCGAGATAAAATCGATCCGGCAGTCCAAGGCGAATATAGGGGATGCGTTTTGCGCGTTCTTAAATGATGGCTTGTATATTCGGAATATGCATATAGCTGAGTATTCACATGGCTCCTTTTATAATCATGAATCAAAGCGCGACAGAAAACTTCTGTTGACCAAAAAAGAGTTAGCTAAATTAAAAATTAAAGGGGAAGAAAAGGGCTTCACGATAATTCCGCTAAAGATTTTCGTAAATGAGCGGGGGTATGCGAAAGTCGAAATTGCACTTGCTCAAGGGAAAAAAGATTACGACAAAAGGGAAAGTATCAAAGAACGGGATACAAAAAGGGAATTGTCACGAACTTATAAGCTGTAACATCGGCAACCACGCCTTTGCATCCTGACGGCGCACAGGATGTAAAACCTACCAGGCCTGATCGCCTACAAGCGGAACGAATCGAAAGGTATCAAGTTCGATCTTCTCAAAATCTTGTTCACCTGTACGAATAACCGTCACCATTTTTTGTGTCTTTGCATCACCTACCGGGATAACCAATATACCTCCAATGGCTAATTGTTTTAACATGATTTCGGGCACAAAAGGTGCACCTGCTGTTACAATAATTTTGTGATAAGGAGCATATTGAGGCAATCCTTTTGAACCATCTCCTAAAAAAAAGTGGGCTTGGTATCCCATGTAGGGAAGCACTTTAATAGTCCTATTATAAAGATTAGTTTGCCGTTCAATGGTAAAAACTTCGGCTCCAAGTTCGAGTAAAATACATGTTTGGTAACCTGAACCCGTTCCAATTTCAAGCACCTTATCCCCTCTCCTAATATGCAACAGCTCCGTTTGATAGGCTACCGTGTAAGGTTGAGAGATTGTCTGTCCGTCGCCTATAGGAAAAGCGATGTCTTTGTACGCTTGTGTCCAAAAGGTCTCATCAAAAAAAAAGTGGCGTGGCACCTTTCCAACAGCGCTCAATACTGCCTCATCAGCAATACCTCTTTTTCTTAATGTTTCAACCAGTTGCTTTCTGGCACCTTTTTCCCGATAGTTGTCTACAAATTTATAAGCCATTACTCTTCCAAAAATACGTTTGTTTTGGCATTAAAAGAAGCTCGTTTGGATGGTCTACTCCTAATTAATTCAGGACTTGGGTATTATTTTTTACTTTTTTGGCGCATTCGACAAAATCTTCATATCTTTCTAGCGTCTTTGGATCGTTAAATGTAATAACATGAGGAAAGTACTTTTGGCCTTAGTATTCTTTAGTATAAGTTTTCCATTGTGTGCGCAAATTACACGTATTGATACGCTAGCATACAAACCGATTCATATCCCCCAAAAGCAAGGACCTCGTTTTTCCGAGTTTTTATATTCAGTTGGATTACGAGCCTTCGCCTACGAACAATTCCCCAAAATACTGGACCAAACTACACGTGAACATTTTTATTCATCGGCATTTAATGGTTTATTTTTCAAGTTTAATGACAACCAAATAAGCTACCGAATCGCCGGCTCGTATTTCGACAAAGATGTTTCGCTCAATGGCAATTGCATCAATTGCAGTGGCAACGGAAACTTAAAAAACACAACCATCAAGATTGGGTTTGAAAAAAATATAACCTATACGCGTTTACAGCCTTACTTTGGTCTGGATCTCGGTTATACATACCAGAAATACAAAGGCTCATACATGAATGGCAGCGATATAAACGTTACAAATGATGCTGTTATCGATCGGAAAGATGCGATATTGGCATCTCCCTTTATCGGCCTAAAATTTAATATTATCCCTACAGTGACCATAGCCGCCGAGAGCAACCTAACCGTTGCTTACAGTTTTCAAAAGATAGAAATTGCCCACGATGAAACGACTGAAAAAAGACCAACTGAAAAAGGTTGGGAGTATTATTTCGGCCCTGTTGGCATCCTGAGTGTACAATTTAATTTTGGCAATCTATATTAATAAGGATCCACATCCAGTTGCACAAAAACTCCTTTATTTGCCTTGTTACTTTCAAAAGTGATGAGTAGCTTGCGAAGAGCCGTCTTTACTTTTTGTATACTGGTTCCATCACGTTCGACTTTAATCAGCAGGGTATTAATAAAATAATTTCTGATGCGCGAAATGAGTGGCGTTTCAGGACCTAAAACCCGATTACCGAAGGCCTCCTTCAGTAAGGTACCCAAACGTTGGGCAGCATTATACGCCTCGTTTTGATCTTTGTGTTTTACGTCAATCTTAATCAATCGATAAAAAGGTGGGTAAGCATAATGTTTCCGCTCTTGAACCTCAGTCATAAACATCCCTTCATAATCATGATTTACGACCTGCTCGAGTACGCGATGCTGGGTTGCGTAAGCCTGTATAATAACATTTCCTGCGGAACTTCTCCTTCCGGCACGACCGCTTACTTGCGACAACAAAGAAAAGCTTCTTTCAAAAGCTCTGAAGTCGGGATAATTAATCAAGGCGTCTGCATTGATAATTCCAATAACGGTAACCTTACCAAAGTCCAATCCTTTTGCTACCATTTGGGTACCAACAAGCACATTGAACTGCTGCTCATCGAAGTCGGTAATTATCCGTTCGAAGCTATCCTTCCCCCTTGTGGAATCCAAATCTAGACGGCCGATTTTGGCTTCCGGAATCAACATGGACAGTTCCTCTTCAATCCGCTCCGTGCCAAAACCTTTATTCTCTAAGTGCGTGGATCCGCAAGCAGGACATACCTGGATCTGCTCTTCTTTAAATCCACAGTAATGACAATGTAATTTACCTGTACTCTTATGAAAAGTTAAACTAACATCACAGTTTGTACATTTCGGAGTGTATCCACAAGTGCGGCACAACAGCATCGGGGTATACCCTCTTCTATTCTGGAAAAGAATTACCTGCTCTTTATTATTTATTGCCTGCTTAATCTCATTTAATAACACTTCACTGAAATAAGACTGCAGTCGCTTATCACGACCTTCTTCCTTTAAGCTCACAATACGGATCGTCGGAAGCTTAGATTCACCATATCGTTGCGACAAGGTCACTAATCCATATTTGTTTGACTTGGCATTGTAATAGGTCTCAATAGAAGGTGTAGCTGACCCTAACAGCACTTTTGCATGATGTAAATGTCCAAGATAGACCGCTGTGTCCCTGGCATGATAACGAGGGGCGGGATCGAATTGCTTAAAAGAAATTTCGTGTTCTTCGTCTATAATGATCAAGCCCAGGTTTTGAAAAGGTAAAAAGACGGCCGATCGAGCACCTAAAATTACTCTAATCTCGCCCTTTAAAACTTTTTGCCATACTTCTGCCCGCTCATTATCATTAAAACGGGAATGATAGACCCCCACTTCCTGTCCGAAGTATATCCGGAGACGTTCTACTATTTGTGAAGTTAAAGCGATTTCGGGTAGAAGATACAGGATCGTGTTTCCTTGTGTAAGCGCCGCTTCAATAAGGCGAATATATAGCTGGGTCTTACCGGAAGCGGTAATACCGTGAAGTAACACGACGTCTTTTTCTAAAAATTGACGCTGTATTGATTCAATCGCCTCTTGCTGCGCTGCACTTAAATCAAAACCGGACTCCACGAAAACATCTTCACCATATAACCGGCTTACAACGCGCTCCTCAATGATAAAAACGCCTTTATCTATCAAAGCCTTTAAGGCCGACTGCCCACAGCCGCTTGCTTCCAATAATTCACTCTTTGCTATGTGTTCTTGTCTTTTACGCAACTGTAAATAAGCTAATACGGCATCTTGCTGTTTAGGGGCACGCTCTAAACTATCCAAAAGCAGATGCCGCTCCTCGCCCTGATCAAAAAAGGAGCTGAGAACGACGAACGCCTTTTTCTTTGGCTTGTAACGTTCCCGCA
The DNA here is from genome assembly GCF_044784325.1 of Olivibacter sp. EAT-5. Lineage (NCBI taxonomy): Bacteria > Pseudomonadati > Bacteroidota > Sphingobacteriia > Sphingobacteriales > Sphingobacteriaceae > Olivibacter > Olivibacter sp. EAT-5. Next base: position 368,405 of record NZ_CP173028.1, read on the forward strand.
GCTCTTCAGATATGACAATGGCATCTTTATTAAACAGGCTTTTTAATATAGGGAACACCGTTTTTTGTCCTAACAACTTCATGATGTCGCTCACCTTCAGCTCGCCGGCCAAATCAAGAGCATCCAATATTAGAAATTCTTTATCATTGAGGGAAGTTCTGTCTACCAAAGCCAATCGATCGGATGCCATTACTTTCGTCTCGGAGGCCAGTTTGAAAACGGCCGGCATGGCAGCCTGCATGACCTCGCCTATATGACACATGTAATAGTCGCTCACCCAATCCCAAAGCTTCAACTGATCTGCAGTAACGACCGGTGAATCATCTAAAACATCCAATATATATTTCGCCTCATAGCGTTCGGGTGCTTTTGATGATATAGCATAGACAATTGCAGCGTATATCTTACTTTTTCCAAATTGTACGATAACCCTTTTCCCAACAGCCACCGACGACGTCAGTTCATAAGGTACACGATAAGTGTAAGTTTTCGAAATAGCTAATGGCAGTATAACATCAACAAACTTTGTAGTTCTTTCCTGTTGATGTCCTTCCGCCTGAAGTTCTAACATAAATAATAAGATTATAAAAATGTGGAGCCAACTACCTCCCTTTCAGGGTAGCTAAAAACAAACTGGCCCAACCTAAGATGAAGGCCAATCCTCCCAAGGGTGTTATAGGCCCCAAAATATGTGTGGCACTGATTCCTGTTAGCTCACGTGTAGATAACAAATACAATGAGCCCGAGAAGAAAAATATACCGATTGTAAAAGCAATATAGGAAAGATTGATCAATATGTTCTTTGCGCGCGAAAAAGTAGCTAAAAAGAGAAGGGCTAACGTATGGTAAAATTGATAGTTAACGGCCGTATGCCAATTATCCAGGCTCTGGTCGCTTATTCGACCCGAAAGACCATGTGCACCAAATGCCCCCAAAACAACCGCTATCATCCCAAAAAAAGCAGCTGTAAGTATAATACGTTTGTTCATGTAGTCAGTTCAGTTTTATCCGCTAATTTAATAAACCTATTACATATTCGCTTGGTGCGATGTTAATTTTTTAACTTTGCTTATATCCCATGAGAAAGCTAATAATAATTACCAGCATATTATTCGTTGCAGTAATTGCAGCGGCCATACTATATTTTACAAGTTTACAAAGTAATAGTCGCAATCAAAACAACGCTTTGGCCTATATCCCGGCAGATGCCGCTTTTTTGGTATCTTTCCAAAACGATAAGTCTTTCTATAACATCTTCAACGATTTTAAAATCTTTGAAGCAATCCTTGGCAAGGAAACACAACATGAACTTAGCTATCTACATAAACAGTTTTTAAAGAGTCCTGACTTTTCGGAACCTACGACGAAGCAAACGCTCTATTTTTCTTTTCATCCCACAAAGGACCGCATCAACTGGCTATTGACGATTCCTTTTAAAACAAAATTGACGCCCGAAAACGCCGCCTCAATGTTGCAGAAAAACCTGGAAGGTGTGGGAACAATTACAGCCGATTCAACATCTTCTTATCTCTATAGCATTAAAATACGAGCGCTTGACAATTCCTTTTACGTCGCCTTTAGATCAGGAGTAGCGTTTTTCAGCCATCAACGTGATTTAATTGCTCGGGCCACAGACGATAAAGCGACACATCTATCGGCCGATTTTCTTCAAGAATTAGCCAAAAATGGGCATAAGAACGACAATTCCATACTTAACCTTCATTTGAACCATAGCGAAGTGTTTAAGTTCGTTAATAACTTAATAAGAACAAAACCGGGCAATAACATACAATTATTGGAAGGACTGAAGGGCATGTCATCGCTGAATATGAATTTCAAAAGTGATGCCCTCATGTTTAGCGGGTTGAGTAGTATGGACCATGCCATGGCGAAGGGTAATTACCTATCGATCTACGCCAAGCAGTCGGCTGTAGAAGGCGAGCTGAAGCGAGTGCTCCCGGCAAACACCGCAGCTTATGCCGCCTTTGCCCTTTCTAACTATAAGGGCTTCCATCAAGAATTGACTGAACTGCTAAAAAAACGCAATCAATTAAATCGAATCAATGACCAACTAGCACTGATAAAGTCGTCTAAAAAAATCGATCTCGATACAGCCTTATTAAATCAGTGGGGCAATGAATTCGCATCGATTGAGTTAAACACAAGGGAAACTTTAGGAATTATTAAAGTGAAGGACTCACTTATTTTCGAAAGAAATATGGAAAAACTCACCACTGCCGTTACAGAAGATATACGCAGGTTCGACAATTCCAATCTATTGTATTATTCGTTTGGTGATCCGATGCTTCCCTTTCAACGGCCATACTTCACCTTAATCAATAATTATTTAATTTGTGCCAACACCATTAGCACGCTTCAGCAACTCAGAAAACAATATGAAGAAAAGCAACTCTTAATAAATACCATTCCCTTTATAGAATTCAGCCGACTGCAGGCAAACAAATCTAATGTCACGTTCTTTATTCATAACGAAAACGCAAAACTGAATATCAAGCGACTTTTAAAGCCGGCATTTGAGAAGGTGTACAACGATACGGCAAATTTCAATTTTAAAGATTTTCAGGCATTTTCTTTTCAACTGAGCGGATACAATGGGAATTTCTACAGCAATTTAAGCGCAAAATATCTTTCTGCTGATAAGTCGAATTTACAAGCGGAGTGGGTTGCCGATTTGAGCAGTGAAATTGCCTATCCCCCCAGCGTTTGGACTTATACCGACAGTACGAACTTTATTGTTACGCAGGATAAAAGCAATAGATTGTACGCCTTCTCAACCGAAGGTAAAGAGTTGTGGAGAACTGCTTTGTCAGGACCGATCCTTGGGCGTATTTCCCAGCTTCCTGATAAAAGTTTGGTTTTCAACACAGCGGAACGACTGTATAGATTTGCTCCCAATGGCTCTCCTATGTTTGGCTTCCCCATTGTGCTAAACCATCCCGCAACGGCTGGTATGACCCTATTTCGTGTCAATAAGGATTATGAAAAAATATTCATTCCAGCCGAGCAACGGATTCTTGGCTATGACAGTAATGGAAAAGAATTACCCGAATGGAAGAACAAAACTGTTAAGGGTCATATTTTATTTAACTTGAAAACGGCACTTTTAGAAGACTTCAATTATGTAATAGCGCTGACAAGCAGTGGCCAGGTCTACTTATTCAATCATAACGGCAATTTAGTTTCGTTACTTGAAAGCACCGGCAATGATGTTTTTCGGAATAACTTTGGCGTAGAAACAAACCCAAGCGACCAATCTGAATCACGAATTGTTACAACCGATACAAGCGGCATGCTAGTAAGTTTTTACTTCGATAAAAGACAAACCAAAACGAGCCTCGGAAAATGGACGGAAAACTTTCATTTTGCTACTGAAAACATACAGGGCGACAGCATTCCTGAGCTTATATTTGCTGATGATCGACAGCTTTATGCCTACTCAAGTAAAGACAGTACGCTCTTATTCAGTCATAATTTCAATACCGAAATTGCAGGACCTCCCTTATTTTTTCCGTCAGCCAACAAAACGCATACCATTGGTATAACCACTAATGCCAAGCTTTTGTACGTATTTGAAGACGATGGCTCAATCGCTAAGGGCTTTCCGTTGGAAGGGTATGCTCCGTTCTATTTTGGCGGATTGAAGAACGATGGACATAGGTACGCGCTAATCAGTAAGGATGGCCGTAAATTAGCAGCTTATAAGTTAGACTAAGACTTTAAGTGCTTTTTTGGCGTGGTCGGAATAAAATCTTTTAAGTAAAAAGGTTCAAAATACGCGACATCTTCGAATGCCTCACAGTGCCACTTTCGACAAGATTCATCAACAAGATATTTTGCCGAGTTCAGAAAATTACCGGACACTACGACCGTTTCGTTTCCTTCAAACAGCGATGAAAATTTGTTAGCGCCATCACCAAAAAGAACAATCTTTTGTTGTCGCTCCGAGAACTCCTCAAAAGAATCCGCGCCAATAATCTGAGCCTCAACAGGTCGGATTTGATTCCCTTGCCCACTGTAGATGGCTGAGTAAACTTCCATCCTTCGTGCATCAATCATTGGACAAAAGAAAAGATCCGATTGTCCGCTCGTTTTAGCAACCGTTGAGCTGAATCCTTTAAACATCGCTTCCAAGGTATCAACAGCAATTAGCGGGATGTCTAAGGCAAAACAAATGCCCTTTGCCGTGGACACGCCAATACGCAAACCCGTATAAGATCCTGGGCCCTTACTGATTGCCACAGCATCCAAATCGTTAATTTTACAATTCGCTTGGTTTAAAACCTGGTGAATAAAAACCGTTAATTTCGAAGCATGAATATTAGGTTCATGCCGGTCTATAGAGGCTCGCACTACCCCATCAGTGCTTAGCGCTACAGAGCAAACCGATGTTGCCGTTTCAATATGTAAAATATTCATTTTCTAAAAAACATTCAAGCTATTCCGTCAAGGTACAGGATCATGTCCATGCCCACCCCAAGGATGACATCGGCCAATACGTTTTAATGTCAACCACCCACCTTTAAATGGGCCATGTTTTTTAATTGCATCTATACCATACTGAGAACAGGTGGGTGTATACCTACAAGTTCCGGGAAATAAAGGAGAAATAAATAATCGGTACGCTTTGATTAACATTAAAAAAATGAAACCTATTATGCTTTTAATTCCCCTTTGCCATATGATGCGTATTATATTCATGCTGAATTTTCGCTAATGCAATCCCCATTCGCTTATGAATAGTTTGATAATCGAGGATTTCCTTGCCTATATATTGGAAAGCAAGCAATAGTTCCTCCTCATGGTGCGTGATAAAAGTATGCAGAATATGCTTTTGTAGCCTATACGCCTCCCTGGTACGTCGCTTTAAAAGATTTCGGTCAACCGCTCGTTTAAAACGACGCTTTGGAACGGAAACAACAATTTGAATAGGATGTGGAAGGTGTTGGCTTGGTAAAAAAGAAATTCTGTATGGGTATAAAATAAAGGAAGAACCACTTTGAAAAAGCTTCGTTAGAAGTTTTTTGTTACAAAGTCGTTCTTCCTTTTTGAATGTGTATCTCACCATAAATACCAAATGCTATTTATTATACAGCGAAACCGGCGCTGGCTTCGGCGTAAAAAAGCAAGGTACCGGAGAAATAAACTTATGCTTTGTGACGACGTTCGTCAGAAACAGTCAATTTTTTTCTGCCTTTTGCTCTTCTGGAAGCTAATACTCTACGACCATTAGCAGTGGCCATACGCTCCCTAAAACCGTGCTTATTTCTTCTTTTACGTTGCGAAGGTTGAAATGTTCTTTTCATTACTATTAATTTTATATTTTTAAGCTGCCCCTGTATTATGAGGAGTAGCACCCTATACATCTTTCTGTTCTTAAAACAAGATCGCAAAGGTAAGGCTTATTCCTTAATATTCAAACCTAAATAAATTTATTTTTCATGCAAAACAATGGCTTCTACATAGAAAATGAATTTATTTTGCTCTTTTCCGCTATTTGAAGGCTATTTTATAGCGGAAATATATTATTAAAATAGATTCCTATACTGGCTATCCATACCTGTCGAGCTGAAATATGTGAGCGAAAAATACCCGGTCGATCCGTCATCAAATTATCTTGCCTGCTTTATTTATATTATCTTAAGCGCCGAGCAGGATCTTACACCGTCATCATTATCTACCGGGCTGGAGCCGGCGGGCAATGATGGGCTTTTATCAGTCCACTATGCGTCTTGGGTGCTTCAAAGTATAAAAAACATCAATTCTTAGTTTTTAATATATCCCTGATTTCTGCCAAAAGAACTTCCTCCTTGCTAGGTACAGGCGGTGCGGACGGGGCAGCTTCTTCCTTCTTCTTCAACGAATTAATTCCCTTTATGATTAGGAAAAGGGCAAAAGCAACAATAATAAAGGAAATTACCTGCGACAAAAAGTTGCCATATTTAATTGCCGTCCCCGGAATCACCAGTTCAGACAAATTCTTCAAATTGGCGGCCTCCAAAGCCGGGGTAAGAATAGCGGGTGTAATGATATCTTCCACCAGGGAACTTACGATTTTTCCAAATGCTCCTCCGATGATAACACCGACAGCTAAATCAACCACATTGCCACGCATGGCAAATTCTTTAAATTCTTTTGCGAAACCCATATTTCGTGTTTTTAGTTCAACATTTCTGTAACACTAAAGTAAATATTTTTGTTTATTCAAATAAAAATTTAAGCAAATAAATAGTATTTTAATACCAAAGGGATCGCCTTATCGTTTAAAAAATCTGTACTTTTGCACCAAAGGGTGCTGATCATAAAGCAATAATGTACCCATTAATTTGATATGCTAAAACAAAGTTTACAGCAAAAATTACTTCAAAAATTATCACCGCAGCAAATCCAGTTCATTAAGCTGCTGCAGGTACCAACGGTATCATTGGACGCCCGTATTAAGGAAGAGCTTGAGGAAAATCCTGCACTGGAAGACATGAGCTTAACGAACATGAACGAACCGGCAGAAGAATACCCCGACAAAGATCCCGAGGACAATTATAATGAAGAAGAACAAGGAAGTGAAGGGGACGAGTTTAACGTAGATGATTACCTGCAAGAAGAAGATGTTAACGATTATGGAAATAATCTTAACAATAGCAGCGATGATGAGGAAGACCGAAAAGAAATGCCCATTGCTATTCAAAATTCTTTTTTTGAAAACCTGCAACAACAACTTGATTTGTTGGCACTGAACGACAAAGACTTTTTAATTGGCCAACAGATAATCGGCAGCCTAGACGACGACGGTTATCTTCGGAGGCCTATACTATCTTTAATAGATGACTTGGCATTTTCGCAAAACGTCATGGCAACAGAGGAGGAGGTTGAAGAAATTCTAAAAATCATTCAAACATTTGATCCTGCCGGTGTAGGCGCCCGTGATTTGCAAGAATGTCTACTAATCCAACTCAGAAAAAAAGATCAGGACAACCCCGTCATTCGGGAAGCTATTTTAGTGGTAGAGAATTATCTAGATGAGTTTACAAGAAAACACTATGATAAGCTTGAAAAAGCGTTGAACATCAATTCCGACGAATTAAAAAAAATTGTAGATGAAATTTTAAAGCTAAACCCAAAACCTGGTGACGCCGGATCTGCTTCTGAAAAGCAACTGCATATTATACCTGATTTTCATATTACGAACAATGACGGTATACTGATTCTTACGCTGAACGCGCAAAATGCCCCCGAGCTGCGCGTAAGCCGATCGTATCAGGAAATGTTCGAACACTACGACAAGGCAGCGCAAAAGGATAAAAAAATGAAGGAGGCTGTTCAGTTTGTAAAACAAAAGCTCGATTCTGCAAAATGGTTCATTGATGCTATTAAGCAGCGTCAACAGACCTTATTGAAAACCATGAATGCGATTATGAATTATCAATACACCTATTTTCTGACGGGTGACGAGCGTAACTTGAAGCCAATGATCTTGAAAGATATTGCTGATAAAATCGACATGGATATTTCAACGGTTTCGAGAGTAGCCAATTCAAAGTATGTTCAGACAGAATTTGGCACTTTTTTATTAAAGTCGTTCTTTTCAGAGGCCATTCAAACGGATAGCGGTGAAGAGGTATCAAATAAGGAAGTTAAGAAAATCCTCGAGGAGTGCATAGCTAATGAAGACAAAAGAAAACCTTTAGCCGATGAAAAGTTAACGGAGATTTTGAAAGAAAAGGGTTATACAATTGCTCGCCGTACAGTAGCCAAATATCGCGAAGCGATGAATATTCCAGTTGCTAGGTTGCGAAAAAAGCTTTAAAATCACCCGTGGCATAGGAAAAAAACTGGCTTCGGGAAACTAAAAGCATGCTTTAAACACGATTTAGAATTCAAAAAAATATCATTACATGTCTAAGGTTAAAATAGGAACTGTTCAAATGAGCTGTGTAGCCGATAAAGCTACCAACTTGGCAAAAGCCATTGAACAAGTAAAAGTGGCAGCGGAAAAAGGGGCACAAATTATATGTTTACAGGAGTTGTTCACATCACTGTACTTTTGTGACGAAGAAAACTATGATAATTTCGTCTTGGCTGAAGCAATCCCGGGATCATCTACCGATGCATTGAGTAAAGTAGCAGCCGAATACCAGGTTGTTATCATCGCTTCACTCTTTGAAAAAAGAGCGCAGGGTCTTTACCATAACACAACCGCGGTAATCGATGCAGATGGAACCTATCTAGGCAAATACCGCAAAATGCATATTCCGGACGATCCGGGTTTCTACGAAAAATTTTACTTTACTCCCGGAGACCTCGGCTACAAAGTTTTTAAAACGAAATTTGCAAAAATAGGCATTTTAATTTGCTGGGATCAGTGGTATCCGGAGGCTGCTAGAATCACTGCGCTGATGGGTGCTGAATTACTTTTTTATCCAACGGCAATTGGTTGGGCTCTTACGCAGGATGCGGGAACCAATGAAGAACAATATAATGCGTGGCAAACGATACAACGCTCGCACGCTATAGCAAACGGCATCCCGGTGGTTTCCGTTAACCGCGTTGGAATTGAGGCGGGTGTTCGTTTTTGGGGAGGTTCTTTTATTGCCAACCCTTTCGGTGCTTTAGTTTATAAGGCCTCGCATGAAGATGAAGAGACGGTTGTAACGGAAGTCGACCTCAACCAATCTGATTATTATCGATCCCATTGGCCGTTTTTGCGAGACAGAAGGATTGACAGCTACGAATCGATAACAAAAAGATTTATTGACGAAGAGTAAAATGAATTACCCTAAAGATAAAGGCTATTTTTTTCCTGCCGAATGGCATAAACATCGGGCAACATGGTTGAGCTGGCCGCATAAGGAAGCTAGCTGGCCGGGCAAAATAGACACTATATATAAACCCTACTGCAAATTCATCAAGGCGATATCAGCGGGAGAACAGGTATGCATTAATATCGGGAGTGAAAAGCTGAAACAAGAGGCTACAGAACAATTAGAAAAAGAAGGCGTTGATCTAAGTAAGATTTTGTTTTTTGACCACCCCACTAATGATGCTTGGTGCCGCGACCATGGGCCTGCATTCCTGATCAACCCGCATGCAGACATACCCAAAGTCATTGTAGATTGGGGATACAATGCCTGGGGCGGCAAATATCCGCCTTTTGATTTAGACGATGTTATACCTACCCTTATTGGGAAAGCGTTAAACCTTCCCGTAGTTCATCCACAAATCGTCATGGAGGGTGGTTCAGTAGACTTTAATGGTACAGGGACCTTATTAACGACTACATCTTGTTTGTTAAACCCAAATAGAAACCCGCATCTCAATCAACATGAAATTGAAGCATATCTCTATCAGTATTACGGTGTGGAGCAAGTCCTTTGGCTGGGAGATGGTATCGTTGGAGACGATACAGACGGACATATTGATGATATTACCCGTTTTGTGAATGATAGTACCGTTGTTACCGTAATAGAAGAAAACAAAAGTGATGAGAATTATGCTCTTTTGCAGGATAATTTAAATCTTTTGAAGGAGATGCGTTTACTCAACGGAAAACAGTTGGATATCATCGAATTGCCTATGCCCGCTCCTGTCATTCATGAAGATCAGCGCTTGCCTGCGTCCTATGCTAATTTTTATATCAGCAATGCAGCGGTTGTTGTGCCTACCTACCGTGACAAGAATGATCAAAAGGCACTGGATATCTTAGCTGATTGCTTCCCACACCATCATGTAATCGGTATTGACAGTACGGATGTAATATGGGGGCTTGGTAGCTGGCATTGCCTTAGCCAACAAGAACCGGAAGTATAACATGGCAACTAATAAATAAATAATGAAAAGGCGTCTCTTTATTAAACGATCATCGGGCTTAGTAGCAGCCATAGCTGCGACTCCTATGCTAACACAAGCCAGCATTAATAACCATATCAGTAAAAACATGAGCAAAAACAAACAGGAAGTTATTACGCACTACGTTCTTTTCTGGTTAAAAAAAGGACTATCTGAAAAAGAAATTAATGATTTCACCGGATTTTTCGAAGAACTGCGAAAAGTGCCGAATATCAAATCGCTCCACTATGGCAAAGCAGCAAATAGCACACCACGAGATGTAGTGGACAATAGCTTTACCTATAATTTATTGGTATATTTTAATTCGCTTGAAGATTTGGAGACCTATGGAACGCATCCAATTCATTTGAAAGCAATTGAACAATACAGTCAATATTGGGAAAAGGTGGTCGTACATGATTCGGTTCTTAAATAGCTTTTTATTTTTTTCGCGGATATGATAAATTTTGCGTATCTTTGTCCCTCGTGAAAATTGAAGTAAGCGGCTTCATATCCTTATCGATTTTAACCGGATTTATTCCGGCACACCCATTATTTTTTATTCATATTAAAAGTCTATCGGCCTCTAAAGGCCGTTTTTTTTGTATGGATGATCAGAAGGAAACAAAGAACATAAATCAGTATATAAAAAATGAGTAATTACACTAAACTGCCTGCAATTTTACTTTTAGAAGATGGCACAGTTTACCATGGTAAAGCTGCCGGAAAAATTGGCACCACTACCGGAGAAATCTGTTTTAATACCGGTATGACAGGTTACCAGGAAATTTTTACGGATCCTTCTTACTTTGGCCAAATCATGGTAACCACAAATGCGCACATTGGTAACTACGGAACCGCTGAGGAAGAGATCGAGTCAAATCAAATACAGATTGCAGGACTTGTTTGTAAAAATTACAGTGTGCCCTTTAGTCGTAAACTTGCAAAGGAATCAATACAGGGTTATTTCCAGGATGGAAATTTGGTTGGAATTTCGGATGTTGACACTCGCGCACTCGTAAGACATATCAGAAATAAGGGAGCCATGAATGCTATTATTTCTTCTGAAATACTAGACATAGATGCACTCAAAGCAAAGCTGAAAGAAGTGCCTTCTATGGAGGGACTGGAACTTTCGACACAAGTGTCTACTAAACAAGCTTATCACTTCGGGGATGAAAATGCTCGTTACCGGGTTGCCGTACTTGATTTGGGCGTAAAGAAAAATATACTACGCAATTTTTGCGATAGAGATGTATATGTCAAAGTGTTTCCTGCTAAAACTACGTTTGCCGAAATGGAAAGCTGGACTCCTGACGGCTACTTCATTTCCAACGGTCCCGGAGACCCTGCCGCAATGCCATATGCACTGGAAACCGTTAAAGAAATACTAAAAGCCGACAAACCTATGTTTGGCATCTGCTTAGGCCATCAACTATTAGCTTTAGCTAATGGAATTAGAACAGAAAAAATGTTCAATGGTCATCGTGGCATCAACCATCCTGTCAAAAACATCATCGCGGATCGATGTGAAATCACAAGCCAAAACCACGGCTTTGGGGTCGTAGCCGATGACGTGCGTAATTCGGATACAGTTGAAATCACGCATGTTAACTTAAACGACAAATCGATTGAAGGGATTCGCGTAAAGGGGAAAAAAGCATTCTCTGTTCAGTACCACCCGGAATCGTCGCCAGGCCCACATGATTCAAGATATCTTTTTGACGATTTCACAGCCATGCTGACAGCGTAAATTAAGGTGGTTTAATTTTGTTATTAAGCTGTAAAAGAATATATTTGAAATAGAATACACTTCGTGTAAAAAAGACACGAAGTTAGCTCAAACCCATATTAAAAAAAATTCAAAATGAGTTCAATTATTGATGTACATGCGCGGCAGATATTAGATTCGCGCGGAAACCCAACAGTAGAAGTAGATGTAACAACTGAGAACGGTTTCGTTGGACGTGCAGCTGTTCCTTCCGGCGCGTCTACGGGAATGCATGAAGCGGTAGAATTGCGCGATGGCGATAAATCAAGATATTTAGGGAAAGGGGTATTGAAAGCTGTCGAGAATGTAAATACTAAAATCGCAGAAGCTTTAAGAGGTATCGACGTTTTCGAACAAAACGCGATAGATAAAATCATGATTGAGCTGGATGGCTCTGAAAATAAAGGAAACTTAGGTGCGAACGCTATTCTAGGCGTCTCTTTAGCCGTTGCAAAAGCCGCAGCACAAGAAAGTCGTCAACCCCTATATAGATATATTGGCGGTGTGAATGCAAACACTTTACCGATCCCAATGATGAATATTATTAATGGCGGATCGCACTCCGATGCACCTATTGCATTTCAAGAGTTTATGATCATGCCTGTTGGTGCGCCCTCTTTTTCTGAAGCGCTTCGTTGGGGAGCAGAGGTCTTTCACAATCTAAAGTCGATCTTACACGATAGAGGCTTGTCAACCGCGGTAGGCGATGAAGGTGGTTTCGCTCCGACCTTTGATGGAACAGAGGATGCGATCGAGACGATTCTAAAAGCGATCGAAAAAGCTGGTTATAAACCAGGCGATCAAATTTGCTTAGCGCTTGATTGTGCTTCATCAGAATTCTATAAAGATGGTCAATATGACTACACAAAATTTGAGGGAGATAAAGGGGCCGTACGTAGCAGTGCAGAACAAGCGGACTATTTGGCACAATTAACAGAGAAATATCCTATTATTTCAATTGAAGATGGTATGGCCGAAGACGATTGGAATGGCTGGAAATTGTTAACCGAGAAAATTGGTGCAAGAGTTCAATTAGTAGGCGATGATTTATTCGTTACAAATGTAAAACGCCTTCAACAGGGAATTGACAACGATACAGCGAACTCCATTTTGGTGAAAGTAAATCAGATAGGTTCTTTAACAGAAACTATCGATGCGGTTAGCTTAGCACAAACGAATAGTTACACATCAGTTATGTCGCATCGTTCGGGCGAAACTGAAGATAACACTATTGCAGACTTAGCAGTTGCATTGAACTGTGGACAAATCAAGACAGGTTCAGCATCCCGTTCTGATCGGATGGCGAAATATAATCAATTATTACGTATTGAAGAAGAGTTAGGCAGTAATGCTAAGTTTTTAGGAAAAAGCTTCAAATTTGCTAAATAAACAACTTTTAGCAGTTAATAAAAGACCTGTAATCAAATTGATTGCAGGTCTTTTTTATTGTAAAATTTTATGCTTAGGTTTGCGAAGGAAAGGAGCACAGACATGAAACAATTAATCAACATTGCTAGAAACAAATACATCATTGCAACTATCGCATTTATCGTCTGGATGCTTTTCTTTGACCGAAATGATATCACTTCCCAGTACAAATATCAATCGCAGTTAAAAAACTTAAAGGATGAAAAAGAGTTCTATATACGGGAAACAGCCATCGTGAAAAAAGACTTGGAGGAACTTACCTCCAATCTTACAAGGCTTCAAAAATTTGCGCGAGAAAAATATTTGATGAAAAAAGACAACGAAGACATCTTTATCATTGAAAATAGCAAGCCTAGCGAATAGGCTTACTGTTTGTGCTCGTTCTCGTCACTGTACCTTTCTTACAACATACCCCCACAAACGGAGATTACCTGACCATTTATATAAGAAGATAAATCTGAAGCTAGAAATAAGCAAGCATTTGCGACGTCTTCTGTTTCTCCTGCACGCTTTAGTGGTATATTTGCTTCCCAACCTTCTACAACTTTCGGGTCCAGTACATCGGTCATTTCTGTTCGGATAAATCCTGGAGCTATTACATTGGTTCTTATATTACGCGACCCCAATTCCTTTGCCATTGATTTGGAAAAACCAATGATTCCGGCCTTGGACGCCGCATAGTTTGCTTGCCCTGCATTTCCCTGCACACCAACTACTGAACTCATGTTTATGATAGAACCTTTTCTAGCCTTCATCATAACCTTCGAAACGGCCTTTGTTACATTAAAAACAGACTTTAAATTAACATCAATAACCTCATCCCAATTTTCTTCTGTCATACGCATCAACAAACCATCTTTGGTTATACCGGCATTGTTCACCACAATGTCTATAGTACCAAATTCCTTCACAACATTACCTATAAGCTCCTCTGCTTCATCAAACTTGGATGCATCTGAACGATATCCTTTAACCTTCGTACCAAAGGATTGCAGCTCCTCTTCCAGCGCTTGCCCTTTTTCAACTGAAGACAGATACGTAAAAGCCACATTGGCTCCCTGTTCGGCAAACTTCTCAGCTATTTTTCTACCAATACCTTTGGACGCACCGGTCACCAATGCCGTTTTTCCTTCGAGTAATTTCATTCGTTGTATTCTTAAAATTTTAGACGCTAAAAATAAGATATTCCTGACAACTTTGGAATAAGCTGCCATTAATTTATTGTGAGACTGATTGCATGCAATCGTGAACTTGCAAAACCTAGCGAATGGCTAATATAAAATGGAGCTAGTCTAGAACAGGTATTGGGTTCTTATCTTGATCGATTGCTACGAAAGTGAAAGTTCCTTTTATAGCGATTTCGCGATGTTCTTCGTACATCTGCTCGACAAAGATTTCCACCCCTATTTTTAAACTTGTACGTCCTACTTTTTCTACTTTTCCAATGAGTTCAACAATGGTACCTGCCGGTATTGGCTTTGTAAAATCAATCCGGTCAGAGGAAACAGTGACCAATCGCTTTCTACAAAAACGTGTTCCGGTAATGAAAGCAACTTCATCCATTAAAGCCATAGCCGTTCCACCGTATAGTGTATCATAGTGATTCGTTGTATTAGGGAAAACAGCTTTAAAAATACTTGTCTCTGATTGTTTTATTTTTTCTTCCAGGGTCATTTTATAGTTCATTCGTTTCTATATATTCTTGCTTCAACGCTTGCAAGCACGCTGCGCAGAGACAATTATCGTATCGTTCACTTATGTATTGTACCTCATTGACAGACAGCTCCACGGCGCTGCATTGACATTTGGAATACGAGTTTGCCCGACATTCGATCGAGGTGCCACAACGTTCACAGAGAACAATTTCATGTTTGACGAAAGTTGATTTCAAGGTTTCCAAACTTAGATAAATTGCATTTCATATGCAAGATGAATACCGTATATAAAATTGATTATTCATCGTGGGAAAAATTTATCTAAAAAAGCTCCCAAGATGATTCTTAGGAGCTTTTCCATTTTTTTGAGAGACCTATATACGAATAAGCGCTTTCTGACCCTAAGAGCCGCAGGTTATGCAGCCTTCTTCCATTGAGCATACCGCTCCTGTTGGGATATCGTCCGGAACTGATTCTATTTTTGCAGGAATAACCGGTTCCATATTCTTACCTGCTTGATTTTCAACTGTAAACTTAACTGCTTGCGTAGCCGCTTGAGTGCGCAGATAATACATACCTGTCTTAAGCCCCTTTTTCCATGCATAGAAATGCATAGAGGTTAATTTCGCCGTCGTAGGTGTATTAACGAATAGATTAAGTGATTGCGACTGGCAGATAAAGGCACCTCTATCGGCAGCCATATCAATGATGTTTCTCATTTTAATCTCCCAAACAGTCTTGTACAATTCCTTGATATCTGCAGGAATTTCGTTGATGTCCTGAATAGATCCATTGGCCGCAATAATACGGTTCTTCATCTCATTATTCCACAAACCGAGCTCCACAAGATCACGTAAAAGATGTTTGTTAACAATTACAAATTCTCCACTCAATACCCGACGGGTATATATATTAGAGGTATAGGGTTCAAAACACTCATTATTACCTAGTATTTGCGAAGTCGATGCTGTCGGCATCGGTGCAACCAGCAACGAATTTCTTACACCGTGTTTCTTAATTTCTTTACGTAAGCCTTCCCAGTCCCATCTACCACTATCCGGTTTAACATTCCACAAATCAAACTGGAATTTACCTTGTGAAAGTGGGGAACCTTTGAAGCTCTCGTAGGGGCCTTCTTTCACTGCCAAATCTTTCGAGGCAGTCATTGCTGCAAAGTAAATCGTCTCAAAAATATCCTTATTAAGTTGCTTCGCAGCCTCGCTTTCAAAAGGCATACGCATTAATATAAAGGTATCTGCTAATCCCTGCACGCCCAATCCGACAGGGCGGTGACGAAGATTGGAATTACGGGCCTCATCAACCGGATAATAATTATTATCAATAATACGGTTGAGATTGATGGTCACTTGGTACGTGATATCAAACAACTTTTGATGATCGAATTCACCATTATCTACATATCTCGGTAAAGCAAGAGAAGCCAGGTTACAAACAGCCACTTCATCAGCCGACGTATATTCTATAATTTCAGTACATAGATTGGAACTCTTGATGGTACCGAGGTTTTGCTGATTCGATTTTCCGTTAGCCGCATCTTTATACAAGAGATAAGGGGTTCCTGTTTCAATCTGGGCATCCAAAATAGCAAACCAGAGATCCTGTGCCTTTACTATTTTCCTAGCCCTTCCTTCACGCTCATACTGCTCATATAGTTTTTCAAAAGCCTCTCCATGGCATTCTGCTAGGCCTGGAGCTTCATCAGGCGAAAACAAACTCCATTCGCCATTCTCTTCCACGCGTTTCATGAATAAATCCGGCACCCATAGGGCTAAAAATAAATCGCGTGCCCTTAATTCTTCCTTACCGTGGTTCTTCCGCAAATCGATAAAATCATAAACATCTGCGTGCCAAGGTTCAAGATATATAGCAAAGGCTCCTTTACGTTTACCACCACCTTGGTCAACGTACCGAGCGGTATCATTGAAAACACGTAACATGGGGATGATTCCATTACTTGTGCCATTCGTACCACTGATATAGGCTCCCGTAGCGCGTACGTTATGAATGCTTAATCCAATACCACCTGCACTTTGGGAAATCTTCGCTGTTTGTTTCAAGGTATCATAAATTCCCTCGATACTATCATCTTTCATAGTCAACAGGAAACAAGATGACATTTGCGGCTTCGGTGTACCCGCATTAAACAGTGTGGGTGTTGCATGCGTAAACCAACGTTCACTCAGCAAGTCGTAGGTTTTGATAACACTTTCGATATCATGTTTATGAATACCTACTGCTACACGCATAAATAAATGCTGTGGTCTTTCGGCAATTTTCCCATTCAGCTTTAACAGATACGACTTTTCCAGCGTTTTAAATCCAAAATAATCGAAACTGAAATCCCGATCGTAAATAATATGGCTGTCTAGCTCCATGGCATTCGCCTGAATCACCTCGTAAACATCATCTGCTATTAACGGAGCTGGCTTTCCTGTTTTCGGGTCGATGTAATGATAGAGCAAGCTCATCGTTTCCGAAAAAGACTTAACTGTATTTTTATGTAAGTTGGAGACGGCAATTCTAGAGGCCAATAAGGCATAATCCGGGTGTTTAGTGGTTAAAGACGCAGCTGTTTCAGCAGCCAAATTATCCAGCTCTGAAGTGGTAACCCCATCGTATAAACCCTCGATTACCTTTCGTGCAACATCAATAGGATCCACTAAATCAGGATTTAAACCGTAGCACAGCTTTTCAATTCGTGCCGTTATCTTGTCAAATTTTACGGACTCGGAACGTCCATCTCGCTTAATTACATACATATTTTTCTCCTTTATTAGCTTTTAGCTGTCAGTATTTAGAACATTTTCTTTTTTCCAGAAACCAATTTCCGACTTCCGATCGCTGATGGCTTTAATTAAAAATCCTCATCCAAAGAAAAGCTGGCTTTTCCTTTTTCTCCGGTAACGCCGCTCTTCTGATAATCTCCTACACGTTTCTCAAAGAAATTTGTTTTGCCTTGCAGGGATATAAGTTCCATAAAATCAAATGGATTAGTAGCGTTATAGTATTTGCTATTACCAAGTTCTACCAACCACCTATCGGCCACAAATTCGATATACTGCTTCATCAAATCGGCGTTCATTCCGATAAGTTTAACAGGCAAGGCATCCGTTATAAACTCTTTTTCAATTTCTACTGCATCAATAATGATCTCCTGTACGCGTTCTTTCGGAAGCTTAGCTTCCAACATACTATACAATAAGCATGCAAATTCGCAATGCAAACCTTCGTCACGTGAAATCAATTCATTACTAAATGTCAAACCAGGCATCAACCCTCTCTTTTTTAGCCAGAAAATAGCGCAAAAACTACCGGAGAAGAAAATGCCCTCCACCGCTGCAAAAGCAACTAGGCGTTCAGCAAAAGAGCCATTTTCAATCCAACGTAAAGCCCATTCCGCCTTTTTCTTAACACATTCAACCGTTTCTATGGCATGGAATAACCGATCTTTTTCAACGGGATCTTTTACATAAGTATCGATCAGTAGAGCATAAGTTTCAGAATGAATATTCTCCATCGCGATCTGAAATCCATAAAAGCTCCTAGCCTCCGGCAGTTGCACCTCGCTCATAAAATTTATGGCCAGGTTTTCGTTCACAATCCCATCACTCGCCGCAAAAAAAGCAAGAACATGCGATATAAAATGGCGCTCTCCATCATTTAGGTTTGCCCAATCCTTTAAGTCGCCGGATAAATCAATTTCTTCAGCCGTCCAGAAACTCGCTTCATGCTTTTTGTACATATCCCAAATCGCCGGATAATTAATCGGAAGGATTACAAATCGATCTTTATTTTCTCTTAACAATACTTCATTTTCTTGGCTCATAGTTTTACGTTTTATGTATAGGCATTTATAAAAAGATAATCGTCCTCACGGCTAATCTCCTTTACCCAAAGAAACCGTCAATTAAAATTTAATAGAAACGATGATTACTTATTCAGCGGAAATCTAGTACTTGTACCGGCTTTTGAAATGCTTTTAAACCAGGGAAACAGCTTAGAAAATGGTTACAAGCCCGTGCTTTATTGGAAATTCATTAACAACATAATCGCTGACTAAGTATTTCAAAGAACATATCCTTGATCTTCTAACAAAGATAATCTTTGAAAGCTTCGAGCGTTAATCGAAGTTTTGCACAATGTGTTAGTTATTCACACACTTAAAGTGAAATGTCAATTCCAATCTTTTTGAGAAGCATAGAGGCATTGAAAATCTTACAAGCGCCTTCTTTCAACTTATAATCGAAAACCATTTCCCCCTCTATCACCTGTATATCGAAATGATAATTTTTCAAATAGCCGGGATTGGTGTCTTCTAATTTCGCTAACTGAAGATCATGAGTGGCAACCATACCAACCCCCCGGTCTTTTATTAGCTTTTCTATAACTGCTTTAGAGCCTAAATATTTGTCAACTGAATTGGTGCCTCGTAACATTTCGTCCACCAAAAAGAAAGTGTTCTTTTGCGTATTAACCACTTTTAGAATCATATCCAATCGATCTAGCTCTGCCTTAAAGGTTGAAGTACTTTCATTCAATGAATCCCGGATACGCATGTAGGTAATAATATGCATTACTGAAAGCTCTAAATGCAGCGCACAAACGGGTGCCCCGCTAAGCGCTAATACCATATTGGCGCCTACTGTTCGAAGAAAGGTGCTCTTCCCCGCCATATTAGACCCGGTGATTAAAGCCAGACGATGACCATCTAAAGAATAGTCATTTGGCACAGAACTGACCGTAGGAATGAGCGGATGTCTTAGACCTTCGGCCTGCAGGATATGAGCATCGGTTGGTATAATACGCGGATAATTCCACGAAGGATCATTAATCCTTATAAAAGCAAAACTTACCAAGGCCTCTAAGCAAGCCAATTCATCAAACAACTTTGCCATCTCATAATGATGGGTTTTACGCCAATCCAAAATGGCGAAGACTTGCCTAAAGTCCCAAAGGAAAATACCGTTCAGAAAAGTCGCTACCAGTATGTTTAAACGGTAGTCCAGTTTGTTAATCAACGATCCGAGCTCTCTAATGCTTTGTGATATGGTCTTCTCCCCTTCCTTTTGTCCTTTAGACAGCAAACCGTCTTTTAGCAAATCGGCTTGCCATCCTCGACGTTCAACGCTTTCATATACCTTTCCAAAACGTTCCAGTAAGTTTCCCATCCGACCAATACCGGCGGCGATCTGTGAAACCTTTCCGGCATAGGCCATCGTAAGCAAAATATTAAATATAAACAAAAGCAGGGCAATGTTTGAAAAAGGAGTCCCATAAAAGAACGACAAGGCAATATTTATTGACAAAATATAAGGCGCTACCTTTGTATAAAAGCGCAACAAGCTATTTCCAAAATCGGCATAGGGTTTATTCAAATAGCTGACCAGGGTATCTTTGAAATTAGATTGTTCTTTTAGGGCGAAAACTAATCGAGCTAAAAAGTTCAACCCCCAAGAAGGATCTTCTTCGAGTTCTTTCACCGCTTGCTGGCGATCTGCAATCTCTTTATCAGTTGCTGCGACAGACAACCAACGAGCTAGCATACTTCTCCCGTCTATTGTCGCAGCCCGATTTATTCTGTGATAAATTGAATTGATTCCAAAAACATCTAAATCACTGGTATATCCATGTTTATCATTAATAAATTCGGCGCCATCACTATAAATGCTCGTCGTCCCAGCTTGGCAATTCAACTCATTCTCTACTATCGTTAAATCATCTTCTGCTTCCTCCTTATCTTTGGTCAACTTACTTTGCTTCGCTACCAGCCACATAAATACAATGAGAATCAGAAAAGAAGATATAAGCGTCAACCAGACACTTTCTGATTGTACCACCTTAAATAAAACTACACCTCCTCCTAGAATTAATGCTAATCGGGCGAAAGATAGCCGATTAATAATACGATTAAAGCGCTTGATTTTATCTTGTGTCAGCTGGCGTTTTTCTTGGTAAAATGCAACAATAGGGGTATTCATAGCTTTCTAAGATAAGGCTTAAAATTGAATTACCGATAGGTGAAATAAAAAAATCCCGAACTGCAGCTAACGGTTCGGGATGTAAAAAAACCAATATCGGCTCTATGTACGTCTAGAATTTATAGGTAAAACCAGCTCCAAAAATTTGCTTAACCTGTAAACCTTTTCCTTTGTAATTCACACCGTCCCTTTCTTTTGGAACATCCGTATTATCATCATAGATCATTTGAACGCCGGCGTTCACGGAAACAAATCGATTGACCTTCATGAAAATATTGAGCGTATAATCGACATCCACATTTTTTGGGTCTTCTAAATAGTTAGAGTATAAGCGTAGGATATTTTCTATGCCGATATTTTCCATGATATTTTTACGATAGTAAGCGTCAAAAGAGGCACCAAATTCAAAGCGGCTTTTTTTACCTGGATCAACTCCAAAGGCCCCTTGATCTGCAAGTTCCTGATTAGTTACAAAAACAAACCTAGGGGATGCAGGTGATAAATTGAAACGGAAATTATCCGATTCTTTATAGGCAATACCAGGGCCAAAACTCAGGTACGCAGGTGCCAATCCGGCAGAAATTAACGCTTCTCTGCTTCCATCCGCATTATAATTGTATCCATTTGCAAACTGCGAGTTGAAATTCATAAAGAAAGTATATAGCCACTTAGGCGCAGCCTGATATCCCAATAAGCTGTTTAGTAAAATACGGTCATCATTCTTCCGCCAGCCTAAATCTTTTTGTTTGGTCAAACCATATGCCGCTAAAACTTTGTTATCCCAGCTCCATTTATCTTTCTTATAGTTGAAATCATAGTTCAGCACTAAGTTGGCCGATAAGGAATTTATTCCTCCTGCAGCCCAGTTGGAAAACGTGCTCTGATTGATTAGAAATGTATTCTCACCATGAATTTTCCAAATAGAATCAGGATTTGTTTCTTGTGCATGTAGACAACATAAAAGTGACACAAAAAGAGATGTTAACAGTACGACTTTTTTCATCGGAAATGATTTTTAGGTGCGCTTAGACTGGCACCGATGGTTTAACAATTGTAAAAACGCCCGAAGCAAACGCCCCTAAGCCTTCACATTAATTAATTTTCCGCAAAATTAAAAAATAAATATATTTATTATTTATAAAAAAGGGATTTGTGTATTAATATCCTTTATTTTGTGTATTAATTTCCAATTGTACGAAATTTAACATCGTAAAAAACGGCATATAAAACGCTGCTCTGCACGCAACACTTGAATACAAATGAAAATCACCTTGCTTTGTATAGGAAAAACGGATGAGTCATATCTAAATACAGGAATTGACAAATACCTGCAAAGACTTAAGCATTACATAAATTTCTCGATGACTATTATCCCTGATATTAAGAATACGAAGCATCTATCCCCTGATCAGCAAAAAGCCAAGGAAGCTGAACAAATTTCAAAACAACTGAACGCAACAGATACGATTGTCCTTTTAGACGAGAAAGGAATGGCTCCCCGGTCGATTGATTTTGCTAAGTATTTAGAAAGGCACATGTTGAATGGAACCCAGCATTTAGTCTTCATAATTGGCGGACCCTACGGCTTCGATAACAGCCTATATGTCCGTGCTCAGAAAAACAAGCTTTCTCTGTCCAACATGACTTTTTCTCACCAAATGATTCGCCTATTTTTCGTCGAGCAGTTATACAGGGCGTTTAGCATTCTTCGAGGCGAACCTTATCATCACGAGTAATTTTTTACTTTTTTATGGAATTTTTGATGAGTTTTCATCAAACAAATGAGGGAGTAGAACACTTAAGTAAAATAACCCATCACAAAGCTACCAGGTTTTCACCATTTTGTAAAGGAGGATCTCATGAAATTACCAAGCACAAGAAAATATCACTATAAGGGAATCAATACCGGTAAAGAAAGTCAAAATATGTGGATAATGATTGTAATTGGCATTGCTTTAGCCGCATTGATTATTTTCATTCTTTAATCAGCGATTACTTTTAAAACGTAACGGGGGCCTAAAAAAGGACACCCCCGTTTATTGGATGCAGATCGCTATTTCGCGAGTTCTTCTCTTTCTACTTTTTTATCCTCCCCTACAACTTCAGCATCAAGCGGAGCAGGAGCTTCTTCATCAAACAAAGGAAATCCCTTTAAAATGACAAACCAGTTAATTATTTTCTTAATATCGGAAGAGTATACACGTTCTTCATCGTGATCCGGCGCAACTTCATTAAAAAACGCACGCAACTTGTCACCGCTATCTTTCTTTGCATCCGGCAACGACGATAGACCTTTCATTTTTTCAAAAATGTCGACAAGTTTAATATCGTCTTCCGTTCCAAAAATGGTTATATCTTCCAAGGAAGCCATTTTTGCAGTTGATATATTAACAACAATCTTCACACGTTTTTCATCCAGGCTTTCCAAAATGAAACCTGTTTTGTTTTGTCCTATCAGCTTAAATAAACCCGGACGTCCTGTGACGGAAACTATTCCTCTTAAATTCATCTATATCCCTTTTTAAAACGTTTACAATATCACTTATTCCTCAATGACTTCGACACTTAAAATTTTGTCTCCCTGACGGATGTCATCAATAACATCGACATTTTCGACAACCTTGCCAAAGCAGGTATGATTGCGATCCAGGTGAGCGGTATTATTTCTGCTATGACAAATAAAAAATTGCGATCCACCTGTATTTCTACCGCGATGAGCCATCGATAATACACCGCGATCGTGGTATTGATTCTCTCCATCTAATTCACAGTCGATCGTATATCCCGGCCCCCCTGCTCCCGTACCGGTTGGGTCTCCTCCCTGAATCACAAAATCAGGAATCACCCGATGAAATACCGTACCATCATAAAAGCCGGATTTCGCGAGTTTAATAAAATTTGCCACATGTCCAGGTGCATCTTTATCATAAAATTGCACCGTCATATCACCTTTCTCAGTTTTTATAATTGCTTTACTCATATCAGTATTATTAAATGGCAAAGGTAATCATTTGATTCTTTCTCTTTCTGTAATTTTATTTATTTATTGCTGTGAAGGGATTAGATAGGGACGATAATATACTAATCGTAAAACTTCCAGCTAACGCCGAACCGCATGCCGGCAGGAGCCATCGGATAGCGCCTTACGGTGTAATACCCTCTTGAGAAGAGTCCCTGACTGGCATTATCATATCTCAGAAAGAAATTTGTTCTTTTTAAGGTTGCTGTCACCCAAGGATCCACAATCGGATAGCTAGAAAACTCAATTGGTGTAATCTCGTTCCCGTTTGCATCTACACCTCCATAATAGGGCCGATAAAATTGCCCTATGTTGATTGCATAAGCAGGCGCAACATAAGGGGTGTTAAAACGGATGTCAAAACCAATATTAAGATTGATTACTTTTACCAAAATGGTATTATAATAGAAGCTATGCCAAGTATAAAACTCCGGTGTCATCAATATATCGTTGTAATCTGATTTTTGGTATACAACGTAATTATCAAAATGCAATTTGTCAAAAAAAGTAAAATCCTTACCTAAGGTCAACTTCAATAAATTGATGGGCGATTCGTGTTGAGCCACTTCAATAACCCGTAACAATTCGGATCGATGATCCGGGTTGTCAACTTCTTTGTAATACGTATAGTTGTTTATTAAAAAGTACTCAGCTTTTGCTAAAAAACGAAAACGGGGATTTTCATAAGCAGCCGATAAGTTGGTTGTTTTGATTTTATCTAATCGATCATTATTGTCCCATTTGTGGTATGTATAGTTTACAGACTCTGCAAGGTATTCCGGTGATTGATTCTGAAAATACCCTGCGAGTACGAGTCGGCCAACGGTATTGTTATACAGAAGATTAGCTTGTGCTCCATAATGGAAATCACCAAAATTCCGCCCGGTAATTATCTGTCTAAAGTCTGTCGTAATATTTACACGATCACTAAAGCGATACCCCAATCCAGCTTTTAAAGTAATGTTTTGAAAAGACATGTCCCGGTACCGATTGGAAGCAAGCGTATCCTGAACGCTTAACGAGTCTCGCCCTTGTTTATAAAACATAAGATCATGTTGCAACCCTAAATCGAGTTTTACCTCATTTTTAATAAATGAAACGGACTTTCCACGCAGCGAGAAACTATAAACAAAGTCATTGGTAATGGTTGTCAACATGGTCGAATCATTGGTTAAAACAGATTCACTAAAAGGCAATGCTCCATTAGGATCAGCTTCGTTCTTGAAGAACTTGTATTTCTTACGATTGAGTTTCAAACTATGTGCCACTGACATGGTTGGCAATACTTGTTGTTCTTGCGTTCCTTTATTAAGCGTATCGAGTCGACCAATAAACATGCTTTGTCGTAAAAAAAAGCTGTGATCTGTCCAGGTATTTCTCGGACGTTGTTCTCGTTGTTGACTTAAGCGTACCTCAAAGGATTCAGGATTCGAATTTTCCGGCTGTACCCGGAATATGCTATCGTTTAGAATTGAGCCATTCTCTGTAGCGACGAGCGTATTAAATATCAACGCTGATTGCAAGTTGTACCGCAGGTTAGGCGACTCATACCAAGTATAAATTGCAGGCTGTATATCGTTGTAACGCTGATTTTGATAAAATCCTCGTGCTAAAGATGCGTTAAAATTAGCGCCAACACTCCAATTTGGCTTGATATTCTGACCTATTTTTGCACTAAAAACCTGATCTCCGGTAACAAAATACAATTCGGAAAAGGGTGATCGCGCCCTGTAAAAGCGAATAGAATCAAGCGTCAAAAGATAGCGATCCATAGCGGTAAACCCCGTTCTGAAACCAATTTCTGTTGTAGGAGAAAACAGTAAATCACGCGTAGCTAACCCATAGTTCCCAAGATTCATTGTCGGACTTTTAGGCTTCGTTTGGGGATTGTAATATTGAAACCCCTTTAAGGTTGTATCCAGTGGAACCGTAAATGTCCCCTGTTTCAAACGATCTAAAGTTGTATACCGTATATAAGACGCATTGTAAATAATCGAGTCCTGTTGTGCTTCTTCCGCTCGACGAAGCGAATCCAAATCGGCGCCCCACTCCTCTTGCTCTTGAGCAAAGCTATGACCGGCGAAAAGACACAAAACAAAAAGGAAAAAACAGGCACGCAAATGCTTAATCATTCTGGCAAAGCTAGTAATTCTTTTAAAATTAACGTCATCTTTGGTTCTGCCGTTTTAGCTACCTCAATGATATCTTCGATTGATACGACTTCCAAATTTTCATGAAAACCCTCATCAGTAACTACCGATACAGCAAAAACCGGTAAGCCCATGTGATTAGCCACAATAACCTCCGGAACTGTACTCATTCCTACAATATCGCCACCTATTAGGCGCATATACTTATATTCAGCACGAGTTTCCAGATTAGGGCCAGCCGTAGAAACATAAACGCCTTTATGCACTCGGATGTTACTTTCCGCCGCAATATTTAACGCTTTTTGTATAAAATCTCTGTTATAGGGTTCGCTCATATCCGGAAAGCGAGGGCCAAGATCATCGTTATTCGGACCACGTAATGGACTTTCAGGCAACAAGCTAATATGATCATCAATAAAGACAAGATCACCTTTCTTTATCGCTGGATTTAATGATCCTGAGGCATTCGATACGAACAACTTTTGTATACCGAGCAGCTTTAGAACACGTACGGGGAATGTAATCTCCTGCATATTATAACCTTCATAATAATGAAGTCTACCCTGCATTGCTACTACCTTTTTACCGCTTAAGGTACCGAAAATCAATTTACCCGAATGGAATTCAAGGGTAGAAACAGGAAAGTTCGGAATATGAGCATACATAAGTTGGTGCTCAACCGCTATATCTTTCACGAGACCACCTAAACCGGTTCCTAAAATAATGCCCACTTCGGGTTTAAAATCTCCTATTCTTTGTTCAATATAAGTAACGGTTTCTCCTAATGATCTATACATATAATCACTTTTATCTTTTAAAAAGGGTTATTTACACCTGCTTGCCAAATACTTGATCTTTAATTAAGTTGTCGAAACTTGGTCCACTCGCATTATGGTGAAATTTCGTTTCTATCGGTATATAATGTAAAGGCAAATCTTCAATATGCGAGCGCAGTTCCGGATCTCGCAAACGCATGGCATCTTTCTCTGTCGTTACGATTAAACAATCGCCCAATGATTGCCAATACCTTTTTATCTTAAGTAAATCACCAGCTGTATAACGATGATGATCCGGAAATTCAATCATTTTCAATACGTTGCCTTTTGTTGTTAAATAATTGCAAAACGGTGTTGGATTGGCAATACCCGTCATTACTATTAGGCGGGCGTTTATTGGAAAAGACTCTTTTTCATCCGTCATCAAATTTACTAAATCGCCATATTCAATATAAGAGAAAAATGTGGGGAGTTCTCTTTCTAATTTTAGTAATTGTAGGCATCGCTGCCTATCCGTTTTTGAAAGTGCCTCCGGCGACTTAGTAATAACGATAATATCAGCGAAATTTCGTCGCATAAATAAATCTCTATAATATCCGGCGGGGAGTACCCATTTGTTTTCCTGAAGGCTTTCAAAATCGAACAGTAAAATACTAATGCCTGGCTTTAGTCTTCTATGCTGAAAAGCATCGTCTAAAACAAAAATATCGTGGCTTGGCATCAGCTGTCTCAATCCCTCCACTCTATCCTCGCAAACAGCGACTGTAACGCATGGAAATTTTCTTTTAAATTGCAACGGCTCATCCCCTACTTTTTCAGCCGTACTGCCTCCCTGCACTTCGAGGTACCCGGTGCTTTTCCTTCCATAACCTCGACTTAGCGTCGCTATGCTTACACCGGCAAATAAACGCAAAAGGTATTCAGTCATCGGGCTTTTACCTGCCCCACCAAGTACTAAATTGCCAATAACAATGACCGGTTTATCAAAACCATAACTATTTGCGAAACCTCGGTCGTAAATAAAATGTCTGAAAAATAAGATAGCGCCATATAGCCAAGAGAACGGAAGTAATAAAAGGCGCAGTTTTTTCATCTGTTTTTTTCGATACCAAGTAACAAAGGTAATAAACAAACGGTTAAATACCGATTTCAATTGCAGAGCTATCGGGCTTTTGGTACCTTTGCCAAGTATCACACAAAATAAAAATATATTATGTTAAAAGGATTTTTTAGTGTCCCTACCCCTATAAACGAGCCGGTATATGCCTATGCTCCCGGAAGTAAGGAACGCGCTTTATTGCAAGAAGCCTTGCGTACTGCAAGATCGCAGGAGGCGGATATTCCCATGTTTATAGGTGGCCAAGAAATAAGGACTGGAAATAAGGGCGAGTTAAGACCTCCGCATGACCACAAACACTTATTGGGATATTATCATAAAGGCGGCAAGAACCACGTAACCGACGCCATTAACGCTGCTTTAGAAGCAAAGAAAAATTGGGAAGATTTGCCGTGGGAACATCGGGCTAGTATCTTCTTAAAAGCCGCCGATTTAATAGCCGGTAAATACCGTTACAAGCTAAATGCGGCCACTATGTTAGGGCAGTCAAAAAATGCATATCAGGCAGAAATCGATTCAGCTTGCGAAATCGTTGACTTTCTCCGATTTAATGTGAAATATATGAGCGAAATCTATTCGCAACAACCTCCTGTTTCTTCTGATGGCGTGTGGAATCGCGTAGAGCAACGGCCTTTGGAGGGATTTGTATTCGCATTAACTCCCTTTAACTTTACTGCAATAGCGGGAAACTTACCTAGCTGTGTTGCTATGATGGGAAATGTGGTTGTATGGAAACCTGCTGACACGCAAATCTATGCAGCTCATTTGTTAATGGAAATTTTCCACGAGGCAGGCGTACCGGCAGGCGTTATCAATTTGATTTATGCACATGGGCCGGATGTAGGTGAGGTGGTCTTTAATCATCCGGACTTTGCCGGCATACACTTTACCGGATCTACTGCCGTTTTCCAAGAAATATGGAAAACGATTGGGACAAACATCCATAAATACAAAAGTTATCCACGTATAGTTGGTGAAACCGGTGGTAAAGATTTCATTTTAGTTCATCGATCGGCTGATATAAAAGCGGCGAACACCGCCATTGTTCGAGGGGCTTTCGAATATCAGGGCCAAAAATGTTCAGCGGCGTCACGCGTGTATATTCCACAGTCACTATGGCCTGCGCTTAAAGAATTAATGACGAAAGATATCAATTCCTTTAAGGTAGGACCTACTGAAGATTTTTCAAATTTCATCAACGCCGTTATTGACGAAAAGTCTTTCGATAAGCTTACAAGATACATTGATCAAGCAAAATCAGATGAAGATGCAGAGGTAATTATCGGTGGCGAGTACGATAAAAGCGTTGGCTATTTCATTCAACCTACGGTAATCCTTGCCAAAACACCGGATTATGTAACTTTAAAAGAAGAGTTGTTTGGCCCGGTACTTACTGTTTACGTCTATGAAGACGAAAAATGGGAAGATACCTTACGATTAATAGATCAAACTTCGATTTATGCCCTTACCGGTTCTGTTATAGCACAAGATCGTTATGCCATAGCGCAAGCCTCTGATGCATTAAAAAATGCCGCAGGCAACTTTTATATAAATGATAAATGTACGGGCGCTGTGGTTGGCCAACAACCTTTTGGAGGTGCAAGAGGTTCCGGTACGAACGACAAAGCAGGCTCAATGATCAATTTATTACGTTGGGTTTCTCCACGCACCATCAAAGAGTCATTTAACCCACCAACGGATTATCGTTATCCGTTTTTGGAACAGGAGTAAACTAAAAAAGAAGAGATCACTTTGCGCAAGTGATCTCTTCCTATTGTATGCTAAAAAGTTAAATACCTAATTCTACCTGAAAAACCCCTCCCCATCGATTTCCCTTACCATCAAGCGCAAAGACTCCCTGCTTAGTCTGATAATTCACATTCAGTTGAAATTTGATCCGATGTTGATGTAGGTATTTTGTTGCGCCTAATTCAATAACTTCGGTTTCTTGCTGGTAATCCCCGATGCTTGCCCCGGGTTCCAACCATGAATAGCGTCCAGCCAGCTCATAATTGCTCTTGAATAAATAGGATATTTGTTGATTGATACCTTGGCCGTTAAAAGCATAAGCCGATTCGCCTGCTTCATTATAAGTAATTGCTTTATCCACGGTACGCTTTATGTACTCGAACTGGTATGCCCAACCATTATATTTAAAAATAGCATCTGCGAAATAGGTTTGAAGGGTAACAGGTTCATATAGATAATACCCAATCTGCCCACCACTCCTCGTTGTACCCACATTTTTACTATAGCCACCGCCAAATGAAACCTTTGGCGTTCTTTCCCGCATCAAATCACCTTCGGAATAGTCGCCGTCATCGGTGAATGCCCCTAAAGGTAATAGTTCCGCACGCCCCGTGTAAGCAAGCCCCTTGTCGGTATTATTGGCAACACGACCTTCACCTGTGGTTATAGCACCTTTTAAATGATAAACTGCGGTTTCACCTATCTTATTTTTATAGTAAGCCTTTATACCGAAGTCACGATCGATATTCATCGCAGCATTTACGATTGACCGATCGGCAAATTGCAACTGACCTGACGAATTAACTCGCTGCCGATTGCCAGGCAATTTATTTAAGCCAAAAGCTATATAAAAATTAGGGGTAAAGTTATAAAAGACAACCGCGTCACGAACTATATTTGCAACACCTGTATCATCGAAGTCTTGATCTCCTCGAGTAAAGGCAAGCTGAATGGTGTAAGAGAATTTAGGTGAGTATAAATATCCATCCACTCGCATACGGAGGCGTCTAACCCTGGCATCAAATTCCCGAATACCAAGATTATCTCCATCAATTGTTGATGCACCTAATCGATTTTGCATCCTGAAGCGAAAATTCATGTAGATTGTAGAGTCACTAGACTTAAACTGCAACCCTTTAAAATTTTTTAATGTAGGAAACTCGTCTCTCTCCCGCTGTGCCAATACTTCATCTACACAGAAAGAGAATACCATAAAACACACAATACGTGATAGCCGAATTATTTTCATCTTTATATTAAATAATGGTTACGAAAATATAGACTATATGTTAAGAAAACGTTAACAATAGATTAAGTATTTTGCAAAATCCGATTTATTAATAGCAAAGTAATATACAAATTACTACTCAAGTCCGTAATTAGTGAAAGAAAATAACGAATAAGGTTTAAAAAGCTGTATTTTTGCTCGCGTAAATTTTTGATGTAGACATGACACAAATCGAACAAATAGCCCCGACAGTAACCATGCAATTACGCCAAGCGGTTCTCTATCCGGAAAGTTCGATTGAATCGATCATTCTAGATGAAGATGACCTGGGCATTCATTTTGGTTTATACGATAATAATGAACTTATTGCTGTCGTATCGTTATTTGTGAGAGGTGAGGAAGCGCAATTCCGAAAATTCGCAACGGATAGTAGATATCAAAATAAAGGCTACGGGTCGACCCTATTAAATCACATTTCTCAATATGCTTATCAACAAGGATCGAAGATCATTTGGTGTAATGCACGCATTTCGGCTGTTCCCTTTTATAAAAAGCATCATTTTGTTGAGATTGGCGAAATTTTTAGAAAGGGACAGATAGAATACCTAAGAATGGAAAAAGCGCTGACAGAGAATTAATTGTTTACGACAAGCTTGTAATAATCAACCGTATAGAAGATGACTAAGAAATTTTTATTAATGTTTGTTTTTTTTCTCTTTTCAGTCCATGCATTTGGACAGAAAATACTCGTATGGTGCCCACCGACAGCTGAAATTGGCACTGGCAACGACAAGTTACGGGGAATTAATTTAAATATTGTATTTTCTGATCTGAGAAAAATCACCGACACAACACGTGTGGAATGTTCATCACAGGACATAATAAATCATATAGCTCAAGGGATTATGACTTCTTACCCTAGTGCAATTATTAATATATTAGATACAACCCAGTTTCATTCACCTGCAGAAAAGAATAAGATTACTGTCCGAATTGCTATAACAGCATATCATTCGGCCTCAGGCACTGATGCATCATCAGCTATTGGTAATAGCGAAGGTGATTTCAGTTGGGGGGCCTTACCCAAAAACAAATGGAATTCCGTCGCTGGATTTCATGTTGTTATCGAAGACAATCGGACAGAAACTAGCAAAACACTTACACGGAATATTGCGAACATTGTTTCGAGACCCAATATTGGCGGATCACTTACGGCAAAAAAAGCACTTTTCGAAGCCTATAATGAAGCAAATAGGGAATTACTTTATTTTATCGAGAGTACAATTCAACCGAATTAGTTGCTTGATAATATTCTTTTTTCCTAGTCAATATCTTGTTATTATCGAAGACTTAACATGAAATGAAAGAGTTTAAGCAGTATTTTATTATTCCCGCAAACCCTGAGGAGGTTTATTTAGCATTGACTATGGAACAGGCTATTAGGTTATGGACTGGCGATGAAGTAAGCATGTCCAATACGCCGAACTCAGAATTTTCTCTTTGGGATGGTAGTATTACCGGAAAAAATTTGATTTTGGAAAAGGACAAGAAGTTAGTCCAACAGTGGTATTTTGGTGATCAAATGGAGCCATCCATCGTTACGATCAAGCTTCATCCCCATAAAAAGGGAACATCTCTCGAACTTCTTCATACAAATATTCCTGATACAGATTACCAAGACATTGTAGAAGGATGGCAACAAGTATATATGGCTTCTTTGATTGACTTTTTCGAAGGTGAATAAGCTTCTTGTAATGACAACTTGTTTGTATCTGCTATAACGGTCTGCTCCCCTTCACTTAGCGCTCCT
Organism: Olivibacter sp. EAT-5; assembly: GCF_044784325.1. Lineage (NCBI taxonomy): Bacteria > Pseudomonadati > Bacteroidota > Sphingobacteriia > Sphingobacteriales > Sphingobacteriaceae > Olivibacter > Olivibacter sp. EAT-5. The sequence goes on from NZ_CP173028.1 coordinate 400,947, forward strand.
TAATAAGAGTCATATAGCCATTTCCTAGATTTCCTAGAACATAGAACGGAAGGTCTATATTTTTTACGATAATGATACAGTATGGAGGAATACGTGTCTTGCTTTCGACGGCACGCTTTGTTTTGGGACGGGATATAATAAGAAAGGCCGCCGTGCAATGCACGGCGGCCTTCTGTAAAGATCGGCACCGACCTACTCTCCCACATGTTACTGCAGTACCATCGGCTCTGGCGGGCTTAACTTCTCTGTTCGGGATGGGAAGAGGTGGACACCGCCGATATAGGCACCTGAATATCTTATCTGAGTTTTACGTTTTAAGTTATTCGTTTTAAGTTCCCATAACCTGCAACTTATAACCTATAACCTACAACTTATAACCCGGTCGACATATATAACGGAAGAAAAAAAACAGGAAGACAACAGCCTGCTGCGCTTGAGAAAGCTTCGGGCTATTAGTACGGCTCGGCTGTGGTATCTCTACCTTTACACCTGCCGCCTATCGACGTGGTAGTCTCCCACGGCCCTGTAAGGAAGTCTCATCTCGTGGCTAGTTTCGCACTTAGATGCTTTCAGCGCTTATCTATTCCCGGCATAGCTACTCTGCCGTACACCTGGCGGCATAACAGATTCACCAGCGGCCGGTCCAACCCGGTCCTCTCGTACTAAGGTCAGCCCCACTCAGACTTCCTGCGCCCACAACAGATAGGGACCGAACTGTCTCGCGACGTTCTGAACCCAGCTCGCGTGCCACTTTAATCGGCGAACAGCCGAACCCTTGGGACCTTCTCCAGCCCCAGGATGTGACGAGCCGACATCGAGGTGCCAAACCTCCCCGTCGATATGAGCTCTTGGGGGAGATCAGCCTGTTATCCCCAGAGTACCTTTTATCCTTTGAGCGATGGCCCTTCCATGCAGAACCACCGGATCACTATGTCCGTCTTTCGACCCTGTCCGACTTGTATGTCTCACAGTCAAGCAAGCTTTTGCCATTGCACTCCGCGTACGGTTACCAAGCGTACTGAGCTTACCTTTGAAAGCCTCCGTTACCTTTTTGGAGGCGACCACCCCAGTCAAACTACCCACCAAACAATGTCCCCCCCAAAGGGGGGTTAGGAACCGGATACAGAAAGGGCGGTATTTCAAGGACGATTCCGCGGATCCTGGCGAACCCGCTTCACAATCTCCCGCCTATCCTACACATCCTGCACCCAGTCCCAATGTTAAGCTATAGTGAAGGTTCATGGGGTCTTTCCGTCCCGTTGCGGGTAACCGGCGTCTTCACCGGTACCACAATTTCACCGAGCTCATGGCCGAGACAGCGCCCAGATCGTTACACCATTCGTGCAGGTCGGAACTTACCCGACAAGGAATTTCGCTACCTTAGGACCGTTATAGTTACGGCCGCCGTTTACCGGGGCTTCGATTCAATGCTTCACCCGAAGGTTGACATCCCCTCTTAACCTTCCGGCACCGGGCAGGTGTCAGGCCTTATACGTCATCTTTCGATTTGGCAAAGCCATATGTTTTTGTTAAACAGTCGCCTGGGCCTTTTCACTGCGGCTTCTCCGTCGCCGGAGGAAGCGCCCCTTCTCCCGAAGTTACAGGGCCATTTTGCCGAGTTCCTTAGCCATGATTCACTCGAGCACCTTGGGATTCTCTCCCCGACCACCTGTGTCGGTTTGCGGTACGGGTCTTATATGCCTGGAGCTTAGCGGCTTTTCTCGGGAGTATGGTTACCCGCGCTATCGGCGCCCCCGGAGGTTTGCCGTACTTTCGGCCTTCGGCACACGACCCGGATTTGCCTGGGTCACGTTTACCTACGGCCTTCAACGCACTATTCCGTCAGTGCGCGGCGGTGTCACTCCTCCGTCCCCGCTTCGCAGCATACAAGAGTACGGGAATCTTTACCCGTTGGCCATCCGCTGCCCCTTTCGGGTCCGCGTTAGGTCCCGACTTACCCTGATCCGATTAGCGTTGATCAGGAAACCTTGGTCTTTCGGTGGGCGGGTTTCTCGCCCGCCTTATCGTTACTTATGCCTACATTTGCTTTTCCGGAACGTCCACGGATACTCACGTAACCGCTTCTCCCGTGCCGGAATGCTCCCCTACCGATATTTCTATCCCACGGCTTCGGTGGTACACTTTATGCCCGTTTATTATCCACGCCCGGCCGCTCGACTAGTGAGCTGTTACGCACTCTTTAAATGAATGGCTGCTTCCAAGCCAACATCCTAGCTGTCTGGGCAACCGGACCTCGTTAGTTCAACTTAGCGTACACTCGGGGACCTTAGCCGGTGGTCTGGGTTCTTTCCCTCTCGGCGCAGGACCTTAGCACCCTGCGCCTCACTGCGGACCATATCTCCCGGTATTCGGAGTTCGTCTGGATTTGGTAGGATGTGACTCCCCCGCACCCAATCGGTAGCTCTACCTCCGGAAGACTCAATGTCCACGCTGTTCCTAAAAACATTTCGGGGAGTACGAGCTATTTCCCAGTTTGATTGGCCTTTCACCCCTACCCACAGGTCATCCGGAAACTTTTCAACGTTTATCGGTTCGGTCCTCCAGTACGTGTTACCGCACCTTCAACCTGCCCATGGGTAGATCACAAGGTTTCGCGTCTACCTCCACTGACTGTACGCCCTGTTCAGACTCGCTTTCGCTTCGGCTGCGCGGCTTAACCGCTTAACCTCGCCAGTGAAGTGTAACTCGTAGGCTCATTATGCAAAAGGCACGCCGTCACCCCCATTGGGGCTCCGACAGTTTGTAAGCACACGGTTTCAGGTTCTCTTTCACTCCCCTGTTCGGGGTTCTTTTCACCTTTCCCTCACGGTACTGGTCCACTATCGGTCTCTCGGTAGTATTTAGCCTTGGCGGATGGTGCCGCCGGATTCCCACAGGGCGTCTCCGACCCCGCGGTACTCAGGAACTCACTAGGCCGGTCTTCATTGCGTGTACGCAGCTCTCATGCTCTACGGCGGGCCTTCCCAGACCCTTCCACTTCTTCCGACTGTACCACATTGTGGTCCTACAACCCCGCATATGCCGTAACATATCCGGTTTGGGCTCTTTCCCTTTCGCTCGCCACTACTCAGGAAATCATTCTTATTTTCTTTTCCTGCGCCTACTTAGATGTTTCAGTTCGGCGCGTTCGCGTTGTTAAACGGCATGTCTTCAACATGCCGGGTTTCCCCATTCGGAAATCGCCGGATCTCATCTCATTTGCAGATCCCCGGCGCTTATCGCAGCTTATCACGTCCTTCATCGCCTCCGAGAGCCTAGGCATCCCCCGTGTGCCCTTTCTTACTTTCTTCTCCCCGTACCCTTTTGCCGTACGGGGATGCTTTTGTGTCATGTCCCTTCCCCGTAGGAAAGAAACGTCTCTGCTGTTGTCTTCTCTTGTGTTTTTTCTTCCGATATGTCAAAGAACTTTTTTTTCAGATTAAAAAGTCAAAATCAAAAAGTAAAAACGACCGGCGTACCGCGTTTTTGAATTTTGAATTTTTACTTTTGAATTTGAAAAGCGTGGAGAATAACGGATTCGAACCGTTGACAGCACCCTGCATTATATCACTGCGGACTGTCCCCGTGACCATCCTCCCTTTTCAGGTAGTCCCGAGCAGATTTGAACTGCTGACCCCTACATTATCAGTGTAGTGCTCTGACCAACTGAGCTACGGGACTGCTTCGCTTCCGCACCGGTGACCCCGAAGGGGCACTGTGGCACTTTCCTCTTTTTTCTCTCTCTCTTTTTTCAAGAAATCTTCATGGCGTAACCGAACGGCCCGAGGGCCCTCTAGAAAGGAGGTATTCCAGCCGCACCTTCCGGTACGGCTACCTTGTTACGACTTAGCCCCAATTACCGGTTTTACCCTGACACGCTCCTTGCGGTTACATGCTTTAGGTACCCCCGGCTTTCATGGCTTGACGGGCGGTGTGTACAAGGCCCGGGAACGTATTCACCGCGTCATTGCTGATACGCGATTACTAGCGAATCCAACTTCACGGGGTCGAGTTGCAGACCCCGATCCGAACTGTGAGGGGCTTTCTGAGATTGGCTTCACCTCGCGGTGTCGCTGCCCTCTGTACCCCCCATTGTAGCACGTGTGTAGCCCCGGACGTAAGGGCCATGATGACTTGACGTCGTCCCCGCCTTCCTCTCTGTTTGCACAGGCAGTCTGTTTAGAGTCCCCACCTTGACGTGCTGGCAACTAAACATAGGGGTTGCGCTCGTTGCGGGACTTAACCCAACACCTCACGGCACGAGCTGACGACAGCCATGCAGCACCTAGTTTCCTGTCCCGAAGGACCTGTCCATCTCTGGACAATTCAGTAACTTTCAAGCCCGGGTAAGGTTCCTCGCGTATCATCGAATTAAACCACATGCTCCTCCGCTTGTGCGGGCCCCCGTCAATTCCTTTGAGTTTCACCCTTGCGGGCGTACTCCCCAGGTGGAACACTTAACGCTTTCGCTTGGACGCCGACCGTCTATCGCCGACATCGAGTGTTCATCGTTTAGGGCGTGGACTACCAGGGTATCTAATCCTGTTCGATCCCCACGCTTTCGTGCCTCAGCGTCAATCGTACTTTGGTAAGCTGCCTTCGCAATCGGTGTTCTGTGGCATATCTATGCATTTCACCGCTACTTGCCACATTCCGCCTACCTCAGGTACATTCAAGCGCGCCAGTATCAAAGGCACTGCGATGGTTGAGCCACCGTCTTTCACCCCTGACTTAGCGCGCCGCCTACGCACCCTTTAAACCCAATAATTCCGGATAACGCTCGGATCCTCCGTATTACCGCGGCTGCTGGCACGGAGTTAGCCGATCCTTATTCTCACGGTACATTCAGCCCGGTATACATACCGGGGGTTATTCCCGTGCAAAAGCAGTTTACAACCCGTAGGGCCGTCTTCCTGCACGCGGCATGGCTGGTTCAGGGTTCCCCCCATTGACCAATATTCCTTACTGCTGCCTCCCGTAGGAGTCTGGTCCGTGTCTCAGTACCAGTGTGGGGGTTTCTCCTCTCAGAGCCCCTAGACATCGTCGCCTTGGTGGGCCGTTACCCCGCCAACCAGCTAATGTCACGCGAGCCCATCCGTCCCCTATGAATATTTAAATGAAGGCCCATGCGGACCTGCATTCTCATGCGGTATTAATCCGGATTTCTCCGGGCTATCCCCCTGGGACGGGCAGGTTGCTCACGCGTTACGCACCCGTGCGCCACTCTCACGGGGACCGAAGCCCCCGATCCCGTTCGACTTGCATGTATTAGGCCTGCCGCTAGCGTTCATCCTGAGCCAGGATCAAACTCTCCATTGTATAATGTTAAGTTTCCGATCTCGGCTTTCGCACTTCTTTCAGTGCAGCCTTCCGATCTTTTTTGTATCTTCCGGCCGACGGACCGTTCAGGCCTGTCCTTTTGACTTCCGCCAAAAAACAGGCCGTCCGTTACGCTACATGAATCTGATTTCTTAAAGAACTTTAAACGCCTCCGCTCACGCTTCGGCCTCCGCCGTATCCATCGGGTCACCCCTCCGGTACTTCCTGCTTTTTTCTTTCACCTTCCCGGGCATCGCGCCCGTTCCGTCGTCCCCTCTCTCCCGATTGGGAGTGCAAAGGTAACAGCTTTTTTCTTTTCTCCAAAATATTTTTTTAAAATATTTTTTCCTCCCCTGCCGTTCACCTCCGTACCTCAAAAAACAACCGCATCCCTTCGTTTGCGGAGCGCCCGCCTTCCGAACGGGATGGCAAAGGTACGAATTTCCCCCGTTCCCCCAAATGTTTCGCGCCCCGGACCATAGCTTTTTTTTACAACAAACTGGAAATCAAACCGTTTTTTTTTACCTTTCTTCTACTTAAAGCCAACAGCAGAACATCCAAAAGATTTTTTACTCTTCAGCTACGCGCAGCGATCAGTCATTACATCCATTTTGTCTGTTCGAAAAACAGAAACTAATCACCGGTTCAGTCAGCTTAATCAGTCAAAGTCGAGTTGTTTAAATACCGGCTTTTCCCTCTTCGGCAGAAGAAACGAAGAAATTTAAAACTCCAACCCACACCTATTGTTCTATTATTGTCTGTTTTTATACAATTGAATATACAATGCTTGATTATTTGCAACACCTTTCACAAGAAATGCCAGATTGGATTTGGAATTTAACCGTAATTCTGTTCTCGATATCCATTGGCATCATTTTGAAGTCTATACTTCTTCCCTTAGCTAAACAACAGTCAAAAAAAGAACTATCGTATTCAATTTTCAGATCCATTATTCGTCATTTCAATAAAATTTTCACCATTTTCATTCCTCTTTTGACCTTTAGTTCCCTACTTCCATTAACTAAATTCAATGCTTCTAGCTACGTAGTTATTTCTAAAACAACAGAGATTCTAATAACGCTATGTTTTGCGATCATTATTATCCGAATGTTACGCGTGTTCGAAGATTATCTTTACCACCGTTTTGATATAAGTAAAGAAAACAATCTTCGGGAGCGGAAAATTCGTACGCAAATTGTCTTTATTCGAAAATTGTTGATAACGCTCATTGTTGTCATTACGGTATCCATTATCTTACTAAGCTTTGAGAGCATGCGTAAAATAGGCGCAGGGCTACTAACCGGTGTAGGAATAGGAGGAATTATCGTCGGTTTTGCAGCTCAGAAGTCCCTCGGAAATCTGCTAGCCGGTTTTCAGATTGCTTTTACCCAACCCATACGCATGGACGACGTACTCATCGTTGAAGGTGAGTGGGGGAAGGTCGAGGAAATCAATTTAACTTACGTAGTTTTGAACATCTGGGACAAGCGTCGTCTCGTGTTGCCAATCAATTACTTTATCGAGAAACCCTTTCAAAATTGGACTCGAACAACTGCCGAAATTTTAGGTACTGTATTTATCTATACTGATTTTCTGGTTCCAGTTGAAAATTTACGCCAGAAATTTGCCGAACTGCTGAAGGGTAACCGCCTGTGGGATGGCAAAGTGAATGTATTACAAGTAACCGATCTAAGAGAGCAAACAATGGAGATTCGATGTTTAATGAGCTGTAGAAACTCAGGGGATGCATTCGATCTAAGATGTTATGTACGAGAAGAAATGGTAAAATATATCCGTACAAACTTCCCCGAAGCCTTCGCCAGAACAAGAATTACAATGATTGAATAATGGGGGATACTCCCCCAAAACTATGCGTGCTGCCCTTCATGTTTGCCTTCTGCAAATTCTTCCACGATTTTACCATTAAAAGCCGGTAAATCTTTCGGGGTTCTGCTAGTGACCAAGCCCTGATCGGTAACCACTTCGCTATCTTCCCACTGAGCGCCTGCATTGATTAAATCTTTTTTAATAGCAGCTACTGAAGTCATTCTCCTACCCTCTACCACTTCGGCATCGATTAATGTCTGCGGGCCATGGCAAATGGCAGCAACCGGTTTTCCCGCTACAAAAAAATCTTTAACGAACTGAACCGCGTCCGGATTAGTGCGTAACTTATCGGGATTGATAACGCCGCCCGGCAAAAGCAGTCCGTCATAATCCGAAGCGGATACTTCTTTTAGATTTTTATCAACCGGATATGTTCCCGTCCATTCATCGCCTTCTTTTGCTCGCACCGTTCCTGCTTTTGGAGAGACAATGTGAACAGTTGCTCCCGCCTTTACCAACGCTTCCTTCGGACTGGTCAATTCAACCTCCTCAAACCCATCTTCCGTTAAAATCGCAATTTTTCTTTCATTAAGTGTTCCCATAATACATGTTTTTAATATAATAAATGTATATTAGGTTACGCTTATCCAAACTATTTTGTTTAAAAAACTTTAATTTTTAATCGTTTTTCAGCAAATGCAATACTTAAAGTCGATTGGAAAGTAGCAGCCAAACCATCACCATGTGACCGTGTAAACCATTTAATACTTATCAAGCATTAAGCTGCACAAAATTGCGATGCAAAAAAGCTTCGCGATAGCCAAAGATCGTGCGCAATTTACTTTCTATAAACCTTCCTGCTACAAACCGGCCCACTGTCCCTAACGGAAGCTTATACACTACTTTATCATGAATCAGGGTACCTTTGTCCGTCTCTTTAAAGTGGTGTTCATGATGCCATAACGCATAAGGTCCGAATCGTTGTTCGTCTACAAAGTAAGTTTTTGCTAAAACATGCGTGATTTCAGTCACCCATTTCGTTCTCATTCCGGGCAGAACCGAAACCATATATGTGATGATCTGTCCTGCATAAATCTCGTCGTACTCTCCATTGGTGATTTCAAAATTCATCGCTGTAGGGGTAAGCTTAGTTAAATTTTTCGGCGCAGAAAAAAAAGACCAAGCTTCGTCGATCGATAGAGGAAGAATCTGCTTATTTAGCAACGTGTATATACCTGATGTTTGCTTTATTTCGATCATGGTAATCAGAACCTCTCCTCCAACAATTTGGCCCCCTATTATGTTTGAAATATTTCTTTACTTTATAAGAAATATTTTTTTAGATATCTTCGATGAGATTTATGACTTTACAGGAGAAAACCGCATGATAGAAATCAGTTTTTAATCCTAAATAAGCAATATATGAACCTTCAAAAAACGCTACTCTACTTATTCATGTTATCCGCTTTGTGGTCTGGATGTAATCAAGGCACCGAGCAAAAGAAAAAAAATCCCATTGATTCATTGCATAAAAAAGCTTTAAAAGAGTGGAATAAAACCATACCGGGAAATTTCAGCGAGCAAACTGAACTAAGTTTTGATAGCGCACGATTAGATACATTCTTTAATGCGTATAAAAATCTAGGTCCCTACCAAGAAAAGGTAAGGAAGTTTTACCGGAACAGGAACTATCATTTCGCTTGGTTCGATGATAAAGGGCTCATTGAACAAGCAGGAAATTTAACTGACAGGATGCTTAATCTAAAAGACGAAGGGATTGATGGGGAACTTCCATATAGTAAACATTTGGATTCGTTGATAGACGCATACAGTCAGCATAAAGGAACTAAAATAACCAATGAGGAACTGGAATTCATGCTCACATCGCAGTACTTCCTCTTTGCCGATGTCGCTTGGCAGGGCATGGATGACGCCAATGTGAAAGCGAACGATTGGTTTGTTCCTAAGAAAAGAGTATCTTATTCCGACTATTTGGATAGTCTCCTAAAACATCCTGTTAATGAAACAGGCGCCTCTATCGAGCCTGTATACCGGCAGTACGAACAACTACGAGGATACCTGAAGAAATATAGGGAATTAGCGGCCAAACACAAATGGAATCCTGTTATCGCAGACAAGAAAAGTTACAAAATCGGAGATTCATCAACCGTCCTTAGACAGATAAAGACACGATTATTCCTTTTAGGCGATTATCAAGGAGATACGCTCACCAATTTATACGATAGTACACTATTTTCCGGTGTGAGATCTTTTCAATCCCGACATGGATTACGTCCTGATGGTGCAATTGGAAGCGGTACCATTAATGAGCTTAATGTACTTCCGGCAGCGCGCTTAAAGCAGATAGCCGTGAATATGGAGCGCAGTCGATGGCTACCGGTAAGTCTAAAAACCGATTATTTGGCCGTCAATATTCCCGAATTCAAATTGCACGTCTATCATGCAGATAGTTTGCTCTGGAGCTGTAACGTAGTGGTGGGCAAAGCCATGCATAAAACCGTTATCTTTCACGGTGACGTAAAATATGTTGTTTTCAGCCCCTACTGGAATGTGCCACCCAGTATCGTAGAGAACGAAATACTCCCCGGCATGCGGAGAGATCGTAACTATATTGCTAAACATAATATGGAAATCACAGGAAAAAGCGGTGGATTACCTAATGTCAGGCAAAAGCCCGGCCCCAAAAACTCGCTAGGTTTGGTAAAATTTCTATTCCCGAATAGTTATAATATTTATCTGCACGACAGTCCTGCAAAATCTTTGTACAACGAGTCCAGCAGAGCCTTTAGCCATGGTTGCATCCGAGTAAGCGAGCCGGAGAAATTAGCCAATTTCCTTCTAAGAAGTGATTCAACCTGGAATAAGGAATCCATCTATAAAGCCATGCATGCAGGAAAAGAAAAATACGTAACCTTAAAGAAAACGGTTCCGGTCTTTATTGCTTACTTTACTGCGTTCATTGATCGAGAGGGAAAGATTAACTTTAGAAAAGACATTTACGACCGGGACGACCGTTTAGCTAAAATGCTGCTTACTGAAAATAAATAACAAATGATTTAAGTATACTGACATAGGGTTGTCAATATACATTCTTTCTTTGTTTCAAAAAACAGAATATTATGGACTTGATAAAAGCATTAAAACAAGAATTGATAGGTGAAGCGGAAACCACTAGGAAGTTTCTGAAACTTATCCCCGAAGACAAATACGACTGGGCCCCGCACGAAAAAAGTATGAAAATGCAACATCTTGCGGTTCACATTGCTGAATTACCTTCTTGGATTGCTTTGGCTGTCGACACCGACGAATTGGATTTCGCTGTCAGCGGATATAGTCCTAAATCCTGCGCTAACAATGAAGAATTACTATCCATGTTTGAAGCATCCCTTCAACAAGGCAACGAGGCACTTAATAAGGTTCGTTTGGAGGATCTTGAAAAAAGATGGGTTTTACGTCAGGCAGAGAATATATTATGGGATGGTACTAAATATGGCATGATACGGCTTGCATTCAGTCAAACTTCCCATCATCGTGCACAGCTTGGAGTTTACTTAAGGCTACTGAATATTCCCATTCCGGGCAGCTACGGCCCTAGCGCAGACGAAGCAAAATTTTAATTTTAAGTATACTACCTCCCCGGCGGCACCTCGGAGGTGGTATTTGCGCTCAAAGCACGATTCTCGTGTTATACAACCTTTATATAAAGTATTGTAGTGGAAGAAATTTGTCAATTATTTTTGCCACTACAAATCTTTAGCTATTTTTGCATCATTATGATAGCAACTCCCCTTCGATAAACAAACTTTGGTATGAGTTTGTACGGATAGGAACAAATGTTTTACCCTATCTATTCACTTATTACGTTTAGCGTTTACTAGAAAAGAGAAACGCATATCTGCTATAACTTACTATATTAAATGAAATCTACATCTCGCGCAGCTTTTGCGTTTATTTTTATTACGGTGCTTATTGACATCACCGGAATTGGCCTAATTTACCCTGTTTTACCGAAACTGATCTCCAACCTGATTCACGCCGACATAAGCATAGCAGCTGAATACGGCGGTTGGCTCACCTTTGCCTATGCGATGATGCAATTTATATGTGCTCCTATCATGGGCAACTTAAGTGATCGGTATGGCAGACGTCCTATCCTTCTTTTATCGCTCTTTGGATTCGGGATGGATTGTCTTTTGATGGCCTTCGCTCCTACTATCTGGTGGTTATTTTTAGGCCGCATTATAGCTGGCGCTATGGGTGCCAGCTATACCGTCGCTTCTGCCTATATTGCCGATATCAGCAGTCCTGAAAAACGCGCACAAAACTTTGGTTTAATCAGTGCAGCTTTTGGTGTTGGCTTTATTATCGGACCCGTTATAGGAGGACTACTAGGAAAATATGGTACACATGCCCCCTTTCTTGTAGCAGGGCTGCTTAGTTTTCTAAATTTATTGTACGGCTTCTTTGTTTTGCCTGAGTCTTTAAAAAAAGAAAATCAACGTCCATTCGATTGGTCTCGTGCTAACCCAATCGGTTCCTTCAAACATCTAAGTAAATTTCCCGCAGTTGCCGGACTCATACTTAGTTTGTTGCTAATCAACATTGCAGGCCACTCCATGGAAAGTATATGGTCGTTTTTTACGATCGAAAAATTCAAATGGAACGAACAGGAAATTGGTTATTCTCTTGGTTTTATGGGGGTGGCTTTTGCCGCTGTTCAAGCAGGTTTAACTCGTATTTTGTTACCTAAACTGGGAGAAAAACGTGCCATCGTTATTGGCATAATGCTCTATACGATTAGCTTAACGTTATTTGCTTTTGCTAGCCAAAGTTGGATGATGTACGCCTTCCTTATCCCTTATGCCTTAGGCGCGATTGCCAATCCTGCGCTTCAAGGTTTCTTATCCAACCAGATACCGGATAATGAGCAAGGTGAATTACAAGGCGGCTTAACGAGTTTAATGAGTATGGGCGCTATTATCGGACCACCGATTATGACCTTTTTATTCGCCAGATTTGCAGGCGCTAATGCACCGATATATTTTCCGGGAGCACCTTTTTCTTTCGCGGCCTTATTAATGTTCGCTAGCCTGCTACTCGTTTTCAAGAGTTTGAGGAAAGGGTAGCTTAACCCATCGATTCCCTAATTATAATAATGGAATCGATGGTCTATTCAACGCAACTTGTCACCCTCTATTGCTCATAGCCAAAGCGCTTAAGGTAATTCTTCTTGCTTCGCCAGTCTGAAATTACCTTTACAAAAAGCTCTAAAAAAACCTTTTTCTGCAAGAACTCTTCAATGTCTTGTCGTGCATAGGTGCCCACTTTCTTGATCATACTCCCCCCCGTACCGATAATGATATTTTTTTGTGAATCACGCTCAACAATGATTTCTGCACTAATTCTGACCAATTGTTCCTCCTCCTTAAATGATGTGACAATTACCTCTGTACTATAAGGAATCTCCTTTTCATACAATTTAAAAATTTTTTCCCGAACCATTTCAGACACAAAAAAACGCTCCGATTTATCAGTGAGTTCGTCTTTTTCATAAAAAGGGGGGTGAACCGGTAAATGCTCCAGCACAAACTGGAAAACAGCCTGAATATTATGTCCTAAAAGAGCAGAAATGGCGAATATGGCGGTCGGATTTAGTGTCTCTTGCCAGTAGTTTATCTTCGCCTTTACATCGTCTTCATTTGATTTATCGATCTTATTTACTAAGACAACCACCGGCGAATCTGTTTTTTGTAGTTTTTCTATCACATCTGTTTCGTCATACTTTTCGTTAATATCAGTAACAAAAAGAATAATATCAGCATCCACTAACGATCCGTGAACAAAATTCATCATGGATTCTTGTAAACTGTAGGCAGGCTTGATAACACCTGGTGTATCTGAAAACACAATTTGGTAATCTTCCTCATTTACAATACCCAAAATACGATGCCTCGTTGTTTGTGCTTTAGGTGTAACAATGGACATCTTCTCGCCTACTAATGAGTTCATTAAGGTTGACTTACCAGCGTTTGGCTTCCCTACTATACTTACAAATCCAGCTTTGTGTGACATTTTTTTTAAATTTTATTTGCACAGCAAAGAAACAAAATATATCTTTGCACTCCAATCAAACGAAAACAAATATTGTTTTTCAGCAGTAGGAAAGCAATTTTAAAATAAAATATACTGCGGGGTGGAGCAGTTGGTAGCTCGTCGGGCTCATAACCCGAAGGTCGCACGTTCGAGTCGTGTCCCCGCTACTACAGCCGATCAAAATTTTGGTCGGCTTTTTTATTTTTGGCTTCCCTTATTCTCCGTTATTAAATCCCTACCTACATTCATCTTTTAAATTGCATAATAAAAGCAATTTACATAAGTTTGTGCTCCGCATACGTGTAAGTGTAACACGAGCAAGCTTTAGTTTCAAAAAGTAAAAATTTAAGTATATTATGTCAAATACATCCAAGATTATCTACACCAAAACCGATGAAGCTCCTGCTTTAGCAACTTACTCTCTACTTCCAATTGTTAAAGCTTTTACAGCATCATCCGGCATTGATGTAGAAACCAGAGATATTTCTTTGGCCGGCAGAATCCTCGCCGTCCTTCCGGAATTTCTTACTGAAGAGCAGAAAGTCTCTGACGCATTAACCGAATTAGGCGAATTAGCAACTCAACCGGAAGCCAATATCATTAAGCTTCCTAATATTAGCGCCTCTGTTCCTCAATTAAAAGCAGCTATCAAAGAGTTGCAAGCAAAAGGCTATAAATTACCTGATTATCCCGAAGAACCCAAAAACGACCAAGAAAAGGATATTAAAGCGAAATACGACAAAGTAAAAGGAAGTGCGGTGAATCCGGTATTACGGGAAGGAAATTCAGACCGCCGTGCACCAAAGGCAGTAAAAAACTACGCAAAAAAGCATCCTCATAGCATGGGAGCCTGGAGTGCCGCTTCAAAGTCGCACGTCGCAACCATGAGTAGCGGTGATTTCCGTCATAATGAGAAATCGTTAACAATTAACGAAGAAACGGACGTGAAAATAATTTTCACGGACAAACAAGGGAATCAAACCGTACTGAAAGAGAAAACGCATTTATTGGCAGGCGAGATTATCGACGCTACCGTTATGAGCAAGAAAGCACTCTTGTCTTTTTTGGATGCCCAAATCGCTGACGCTAAAGCAACGGGAGTTTTATTCTCGCTACACATGAAGGCAACGATGATGAAAGTTTCCGATCCGATTATTTTCGGACATGCGGTAAAAAGTTTTTTTAAGGATGTTTTCGCGCAATACGGTGAAGATCTTAAAGCTGTTGGAGCCAATCCAAACAGTGGTTTAGGGGATGTATTAAGCGCTATAGATAAACTTCCCGACGACAAAAAAGAAGCAATAAACAACGCGATACAGAACATATTGTCTAATGGTCCTGCCCTTGCTATGGTCAATTCAGACAAGGGAATAACCAATCTTCATGTTCCGAGCGATGTAATTGTTGATGCATCCATGCCTGCCATGATCAGAAGTTCAGGGCAAATGTGGAATGCTGACGGTAAGCTTCAAGACACCAAAGCGGTTATTCCTGACAGTAGCTATGCAGGAGTTTATGATGCAACCATCGAGTTCTGTAAGAAAAATGGTGCTTTCGATCCGGCGACTATGGGTACGGTTCCCAATGTTGGTTTAATGGCACAAAAAGCGGAAGAATATGGATCGCATGATAAGACCTTCGAAATTACCGGGGATGGTAAAGTTGAAGTCATTGACACCAAAGGAAACGTCTTATTAAGCCATGAGGTAGAAACGGGTGACATTTGGAGAATGTGCCAAGTAAAGGATGCCCCTGTTCGCGATTGGGTAAAGCTTGCTGTAACACGTGCACGCGCCTCTGAAACACCTGCTGTATTTTGGCTAGACGCGGAGCGCCCACACGATGCCGAGCTTATCAAAAAAGTAAATGCTTATTTACCTGAATACGATACTACAGGCTTAGACATTCGCATATTATCACCTGTTAAAGCAACTGAGTTCACATTAGAACGAGTTAAAGCAGGACAAGATACAATTTCTGTAACGGGCAATGTGCTTCGCGATTATTTGACGGATTTATTTCCAATCCTTGAGCTTGGAACGAGTGCAAAAATGTTATCCATTGTCCCCTTAATGAATGGTGGCGGGCTCTTTGAAACCGGGGCCGGTGGATCTGCTCCAAAACATGTTGAGCAATTCCTGGACGAAGGCCATTTACGATGGGATTCATTAGGTGAATTCCTTGCACTCGCTGTTTCACTAGAACATCTAGGAACAAATTATAACAACCCTAAAGCCCTTGTGCTTGCAGATACCTTAGACCAAGCAACCGGCAAACTTTTAGATAACCAAAAATCACCATCTAGAAAGGCTGGCGAACTTGATAACCGGGGGAGCCACTTCTATTTAGCTTTATACTGGGCCGAAGCATTAGCTGCACAGGATCAGGACACTGAGCTGAAAGCACAGTTTGCTGATTTGGCAGAAAAGCTAATTAGTAATGAAGGCAAAATTAATGAAGAGCTAAACGCTTCTCAAGGCAAAAAGGTAGATATAGGAGGATATTATGCGCCTGACGATACGCTGGCCTCAAGAGCTATGCGTCCGAGTGCAACACTTAACGAAATAATTAATAGCCTAGTATCGCATTAAGCTTTGCGATCAAATAAAAAAGGAGGTGTAAAACATCTCCTTTTTTATTTAGGGTTCTTTTCGTTTCTGCTATTTTTCAAAAAAACTGTTGATTCCCGCGATTTTTCCGTAACTTTATAGTATACCAATGCTATGTATTATGAAGTCGATCATTATAGCAACGGATTTTTCAAAAGCAGCATATGCTGCAGCATGTTACGCTGCTCATCTAAGCGCAAGTCTCCTTGTTGACACCCTCATTATTTATCATTCATACGATAATGAATTGTATGTAACAACAGACATTCCAATTCCTAACCGACAGCAACTTCAAACACAGCGTGAGAAATCATTAATTGCACTGGAGGAACTACGGGTAGCGCTCAAAAAAATTGCCCCAAAATCAATCAGTATAAAATCGGAAGCAAATGACCAGACATTGGTTTCAGGCATTGAAACAATGATTGCGGAAAATCAAACAGAATTAATTGTGATTGGCACAACAGGCAAAAGTAATCTTGAACAAGTATTAATGGGGAGTAATGCCCTAACTGTAGCTAAAGAAATCAGCACGCCCGTACTACTCGTACCTGCCACACACACGTTCAGTCCGCCGAAACAGGCCGTTCTTGCTTGCGATTTGAAACACACGGAAGACACACTTCCCCTGGAACATATCCGTCATTTTGTTAGTACCCTGAGCTTAAAGCTTCATATCCTTAACATACAACCCACCGCATCTGAACCAATTGCCGACACTATACCTGAGCAATACAAGCTTCACGAGTTGCTGGATGATTTGAATCCGACATATAACTATATTGATCACGAAGATACGGCCTCAGCGATTATTCACTTTGCAAATGAACATGATATAGATCTGGTTATTTCTGTAAGAAAAAGCTACGGGTTCTTCAGGGATTTATTCCACAAAAGTATTACGAAAAAACTGGCTTTTAAAACTACGATACCACTCCTCTTGCTCGGCAAAAAATAAAGTAAGTTCAAAAAAGTCAAAGGCTAAATAAATGAGCTTCAAGCGAGAAAAAACGTTCCAAAACCGTGCGAAAAAAACTGCAAAAACTTGTGCTCTTTTATTCGCCAATATTCGTATTTTAGCCACACGGATAGATTATGGAAAGCAATCACACAGAAGATATATTAAATAATAAGGGTCAACTATTTAGAATTACCTACCAACACCTCGATTATTATTTTAGGGTAATTAAACCAACGAAAATCACCGCCTCAACTAATGAGATTGAAATTTTGCTGGATGAAAACACCTATGTTATCGAGCGGGAGGGCCGCACATGGGTATTCAAAGGAGCTGGCTTAGATAGTGACTTTGCGAATGCAATCGGCAGACTAATCTGTCTACGATACCGCCTTTAAGTTTATTAAGAGCTTATACTACTTACCTTGACACAATTAAAGAACATAAGTAGCAAGACATAAGACTACAGGATATGTGATAGAGCAATATAGTCGTCTTGCTACCCGATACCTATGTCCTGTTGCCTTGTACTTATGTCTTGCTACTTGATCATACAATATATCCATCATAGCCTAACAATGTCAATCCTTATCCTTAACTTTGCGGCTTTATGAGACGTCTCTCGTCAAAATCGGAGAGATGGGAAACAACACTTAAGGGATAAAGGGAACAAAATGTCTAATATCATTGCCATAGTCGGCCGACCAAACGTTGGCAAGTCAACATTATATAATCGTTTAACAGAAAGTAGAAAAGCAATCGTGGATGACATGAGCGGGGTAACTCGCGATCGGCATTATGGTCAAGCTGAATGGGTGGGAAAAACTTTTACGGTCATTGATACAGGCGGATATGTGCATGGGTCCGAGGACATTTTCGAAGCTGCTATCCGAGAACAAGTGTTAATAGCCATTGAAGAAGCATCGGTCATTTTATTCATGGTTGATGTAACTGTCGGAATCACCGATTTGGATGACGATATAGCACATCTATTACGTCGCTCAAATAAACCCGTTTTTGTCGTTGTCAATAAAGTTGACCACCATCAACTACATACGGATGCGTCCACTTTCTATGCTTTAGGACTAGGCGAAATCTACAATATTTCTTCCATGACCGGTTCAGGCACCGGCGAACTATTGGATGAAGTCGTAAAACACTTTGACGAAGTGCAGGAAGATGAAGGCAGCCTACCCAAATATGCAATTGTTGGTCGGCCTAATGTCGGCAAATCATCCTTCATTAATGCCTTAATAGGCAAAGAACGCAATATCGTAACGCCTATTGCCGGCACAACACGAGATTCAATACAAATTCACTACAATCAATTTGGGCACGAATTCATGTTAATAGACACCGCCGGACTGCGTCGAAAAACAAAAGTGAAGGAAAATATTGAGTTTTATTCGGTCATGCGTACCATTAAAGCATTAGAAGAAGCGGACGTTG
Organism: Olivibacter sp. EAT-5; assembly: GCF_044784325.1. Lineage (NCBI taxonomy): Bacteria > Pseudomonadati > Bacteroidota > Sphingobacteriia > Sphingobacteriales > Sphingobacteriaceae > Olivibacter > Olivibacter sp. EAT-5. The sequence continues at coordinate 419,223 of NZ_CP173028.1, forward strand.
TTATTCTTATGATCGATGCGACTGAAGGACTAGAATCACAAGATGTAAATATTTTCCATTTAGCAGAAAAAAACAAAAAAGGTGTTGTGTTGCTCGTAAACAAATGGGATTTAGTAGATAAGGATCATAAAACCCTTAAAAGATTTGAAGAGGAGATCAGAAATAAAACGGCTCCATTCACGGATTATCCCATTGTCTTTACGTCTGTTATCGAAAAACAACGGATCTTTAAAGCAATAGAAGTAGCAACAAAGGTTTACGAGAATAAGTATAAGAAAATCCCGACTTCGAAGCTGAACGATGTTATGCTTCCCATTATCGAGAATTATCCACCCCCAGCAACTAAAGGAAAGTACATCAAAATCAAATATGTTACGCAAATTACAGGACGATCACCTATGTTTGCTTTTTTCTGTAATCTCCCGCAATATATTAAAGATCCATATAAACGCTTTATCGAAAATAAATTACGTGAGCATTTCGATTTCACCGGCGTACCGATTCAGATATTTTTCCGACAAAAATAAGGCTATTCTATCGTTTTATTGGTATGTAAGCAGATTATCATTATCTTTATCGGGCAGACCAATTGAGATTAAAACTGAGGCTATTTATCGGTAGCGTTGGTATTTTCCTCGAAAACCGAAAGCTTATTTTTTATCAACATGTCTAATCTCGTAACAATAAAGGATATAGCTCGGGCACTGAATATATCTGTTTCAACCGTTTCGAGGGCACTACGAGATGCCCATGACGTAAGTTTGGAAACAAAAAGTAAGGTCGAAGCAATGGCAACCGCCCTACACTACAAACCGAACTTTAATGCCATGGGCTTAGCTAACGGAAAATCCCACAATATCGGCATTGTGTTGCCATTTATAACTAATTACTATTTTTCTACAGTTATTACAGGCATACAGGAAGCCGCCTATAATAATGGGTATAATATCGTACTTTATGTAACAAACGATTCGCCGGAGCGAGAACTGGCAATTATCAACAATCTTTCTATTGCGAATTTAGACGGCCTTTTAATTTCTACCTGTTGTAAAACCGGCGATCACTTACAGCACCTTCTTCGTAATAAAATACCTATTGTATTTTTTGATAGAGTAATTGAAAAGGTAGAAACTTCCAAGGTGGTACAAGATGACTACAATGGAGCTTTTCTTGCCACCAGTCATTTGGTTGAGCAAGGCTACACCAAAATAGCACATATCGCCGGCCCCAGAAATCTTCCATTAACGGAAAAGCGGCTAACAGGCTACCTTGACGCCTTAAAAAAACATTGTCTACCCATTAGAGAAGAGTGGATTATCGCTTCCGGTTTTTCACAAGAATGTGGTGAGTCAGACGCAATGGAATTGCTACAGTTGGCAAAAAACATGAAACCGAATGCTATTTTCGCCGTAAACGACAGAAAGGCTGTCGGAGCAAGTATAACCCTGAAGAAGCAGGGTATAATAATTGGAAAAGAAATAGGGATCATCGGTTTCACCAATGATCCTATTTCCTGTTTAGTAAGTCCAAGTATCAGTACGGTCGCTGAACCCGCTTTTGATATCGGCTTCATAAGTTGTGAATTGCTTTTAAAACATATAACTAAAAAGCAAACTCCTTGTCAGGAGATTATACTACCTGCAGAATTAATCGTCAGAGAGTCGACACAAAGAGCTTAAAGCGAAAATCCTACTTATTTTAATAAACTTGCAGCTGCTTCGTCTAGATATAACGAACAGCTAGCATGTTTCTGTAGAATACTGGCAGGATAAGCATTGCTAACATTTTGTTCAACGCTATCTTTAACGGCTTGCGCTTTTCTGGCGTCCGGTACTGAGCAAATGATATGCTTTGACTTACAGATTTGCCGTACCGACATGCTGATAGCCTTTGAGGGCACCTCATCAAGCGAGTTAAACCAGCCCTCTCCTAATTGCTGCATCCGACATTGCCTGTCCAAGATAACTTCCAAATAAGGCTCTTCCGTATCAAAATCAGCTGGTGGGTCATTAAATGCCAAATGCCCGTTTTCCCCAATCCCTACCAAGGCCACGTCAATCGGATGTTGACGAATCAAGTCGTTCAGTTCTTTTCGTACCTCGCCCGAATCCGACTCTCCGTCAATTAAATAAGCCGCTTTCAGCGACGGAACATGAGCAAGAAAGCGCTCCTTCAAGTACTTCCGAAAACTGGCGGGGTGACTGATCGGTAGATTAATGTATTCATCTAAATGAAACATTGTAACCTTTGACCAGTCCACCTGCTCTTTTATCAACTGATTAATCGTTTCAAATTGACTGGTACCTGTTGCTAAAATTATATTAGCAAATCCCTTCTCATTAATCGCTTCATTAATTAATTTGGCAGCTTCTTTCCCGGCAGCCTGCCCCAGTTCCCTTGGGTCTTTTAATATACGAATATCCATAGTTTTTATTTTCTACATATGTTATGATTGTATCCATTACCAACACTAAACCCTTGCGCCCGTTGTTGCTCCTTCCGCTAACGACATATCTAAGGGTTGATTTTCCTTCCACTTGCCGGAAGTAAAATCCGGTATACGGATGGGTTTGCTTCCGTTTGCTACTGACCATTCGCTCAAAGGACCGATAACACTCCAGCTCGCTGCATCGTAAACATCCATATCTAGCGGTAAACCATTTCGGAGGCAGTCGATCAAACGCCAATCCATCATAAAATCCATTCCTCCATGTCCACCGATTTTTTTCGCTAATTCGCCTATCTTTTTCACGATGGGAGGCGTGTACTTTTCTTCCAGCAACTTCATTTCCTCGTCTTCTAACCACCCTTCATGGCTTGTAGCAATCTTGCCGGGTAGTGGATATTTTTGTGCCGTCGCCTTTGTTCCACTCAATAGATGGATACGGGAGTACGGTCTTGGTGATGACACATCGTGTTGCAGCATAATGGTCCGTCCCTTCCCTGTCCGTATAGTACTCGTATTGATATTTCCCCTAAAAGGACTGTTGATGAATTCTTTGAAACTTGAATCCTCCTTAGCCTTCTCTTCGGCTAAAGGCTTCAAGAGAAAATCATTGGACGACATAGACACCATATAGTCCAAATAATCTCCGCGATTTATATCCATTGCCTGACAAACAGGACCTATACCATGTGTCGGATATAGATCACCGTTCCGTTTTGCATTCTCCCGTAAACGCCAGAGATTCCATCTAGCGTCTTTATCAAAAAAACTATCTAAAATATCGTGTATATACGCCCCTTCACCATGAATGAGTTCCCCGAAGAAACCTTGCCGAACCATATTGAGCGTTAACAATTCAAAGAAATCGTAACAACAGTTTTCAAGCATCATACAATGCTTCTTCGTTTTCTCCGATGTTTCTACCAGTCTCCAACAATCTTCAACGGTAGTTGCTGCAGGAATCTCGACCGCTACATGTTTTCCATGTTCCATTGCGTAAACTGCAACCGGTGTATGAAGAGCCCAGTGCGTACAAACATAAATCAGATCTATATCATCCCGATCGCACACATGCTTCCAAGCTTCGGCACCATCATGATACAAAGTGGCTTCATGCCCGGAAAATTGAATACGATCCTTCGCTTTTTTTGCTTGTTCGGGACGTATGTCACATATCGCTTTAATCTCTACACCATCCAACCTACTAATACGTTCAACTGCCGCACCTCCTCGATTTCCCACACCTATGAATCCAATTCGTACAACATTCATCTTAGGCGCTGCATAGCCACACATATTGAATGTTTGGTGATGATCTTTTTGACTCGCTTTTAGAATGTGCATCAATGCCCCATCTTCCTCCTTTGCTTTCGAACCATCTTTATCATTACATGCACTTAAACCTGTTCCACCCACTACGCCAAGGCCCGTTATCCCTGCATATTTTAAAAAATCTCTACGGTTACTTTTCATATTATTTTAGTATTTAACATTAGTTAATGATAAAATTGATATTATGTTCCTGATCCCATCTTGCCTTCAAAACAGCTATTTCTTTCTCCAACTGCTGTTTTGTTTCAAGGTCAATCAACCTACCCGACATACTTCGAGCACGAACAAATTCTATGGCCTCCGCTTTACTTAAACCGGCCATCGTCATGATATCTCCCCAGTAAAGGACACCCGGAAGATGAATAGACATATTATAATAATCTACGCCCTCTCTACTATCAAAAATATAGCTATAAGGCGAGTCATAAAGCACTAAAGACTTCAAATTGTGCATCGTGGAAAAAAGCAGCGCCGCTACACTTGGTTCTTTAAAACAGACAAAGGTCAATGATCCAAATTGCTGATCGATTAGCCATCTATATACGACTTGCATATCCGAGAACCACTCGCCAAGCACGGTTCGTCCCAACCATAAAGCCGAGCGTGCCAATGTATGGAAAGGAGGCAGATGTTCGTCTAATTTTAACGCTGCAGGCGACCCTTGTTCACCTAAACCCCAAAGATCTACTAATAGTAACATGCTCCCTTCCTCGAAGGCCTGCTCTAGTAGTTGAAGAGGAATTGCTTCTTTTCCCTCCCCATGAAAGAATACTTTACAAGATGTGGTACAGCCCTTGGCCGGCTCATATAAAAGCAAAGGTATTTTCTGGTTATTGGTGCATTCCAAAACGACTTTTTGCCACAGCCCTTCTTTTCCTTTTTTTATAATCTGTCTAAGCTTTTTGTCCTCAATGTGTCCAAGTACACCCTCTAGTTCTTTAAGCTTATCCGGAATCGATGCCTCATCCAATAAACTTTTGCTGTGTAAGATCGATCCTCGTTCACGACAAAAATGTTCAGTAGTTTCCACAAATACCGGCCTCGCATGATGGTAGGTTATCAATACTTCCTGATCGATTTCTTTACTAATCGCATCTTCCATTCTATGCACCTGTTTTCTACTATTTGTTAAATGAAGATCAAACCAATCGACAGCGGCTCGAAGCATTTCTACTGAATAGGTATGTTCTTGATCAAATAATTCATATGCCAACTTCTCTTTTGCTCCCAATTTAGCATATATCGCTTCTGCATATTTATAACAATGTAGCATCTGACTATGATAAAAGGAGGGATTATCTTCTCTTATTGCGCTCAATACCTTAAGTGCCCTGGGTGCTATCAATCCTAACGCATGTGATTCTTCCAAAAAAGTCAAGCCATTTGGCAATAGCTCACAAACACAATTACTATTCATCACATAAGATTCAAAGGTCCCCACACTTACTACGGGAACAACTGCTTTAATGCGCTCATCTAAAGCCGCTAACCACATGGCCTGGTTTCCTCCCCCACTTGCGCCGGTAACACCTATTCGCTGTGTATCTACCATGGGGAGCGAGCACAAAAAATCCAACGCTCTCACATTGTCGGTCAGTTGCATACCCATTAAGGTTTCTCCTATATTAAATAGGGATGCACCTAAGTTGCCACCATGATATTCTTCTAGATGCGCCACGCTGCCCCGTTCGCCGGCCCCCCAAGCATCCATGGTCAATACAATATAACCGGCGTTTACTAAACCAAGTGCTACTTGACGAAATAGGCCAGCATTTCTTGCTCCGGCCCAATGTCCGTGGGCAACTAAAATTGCCGGTAACCGCCCTTCTATTTTTGGCAGATATAGATTCGCAGTAGCATAAACAGACGGTCTGGTCTGAAAGGCAATATTTTTGATATGAAAAGTTGACCGCTCAATTTTGGCCGTTTCTTTCACATCAAAGTCTAAGGTCTTGAAAAAACTTAGGTTAGCTTCTTTAATGACCTTTTGCCTTAGAGCCGGCGCAATGTCCTTCCATTCTTTTCTTTTATTTGCAGACAAGCAATGGTTAGACGCGCGCGATGCCAAGTCCCGATAATGTTCCAGGATATAATCATTCGCTGCTTCCTTTTCTTCAAATACCGCGGGAACTTGCACTTGCTGACGCATTGATATTATCACCTTTCGTTAATTTGATCATTAATCCACATCCCACCATACACGGGTAGCGGCGTTATCGGGGCCTCCTAATAACTTCTTCCCTTCTGCTAAGGCTGCACCATTTGTGGAAGCCTCCACTGACGAGTATGGCAGTCTTTTAATAAATGTCCCCACCGGCAAATCGGCGTTATCCGATTGTAAAAGCGGATACATCGTAGGGTAGCCCGTGCGCCTGAACTCTGCCCAAGCTTCTATCCCATCCGGAAACACGGCCAGCCATTTTTGTGTAGCAATCTGTGCTCGCTGCATAGCTTCGTTGTTGGCCCAGCGAACCGGTATTTCACTCACTGCTTGCGAATTTGCTTCATCACCCGGCGCCATAGGTCGAGCATCACTTTGTATGTAAGCATTGATTGTGGATGCATCATTAATACCCCATTGTTGCAGGCTTAATTCGATTCCTTTTTCATAATAACTTTGCGCCGTACCACCTCCCATATTCCATCCATTCAATACCCCCTCGGCTAATAAAAAATATGCTTCCGCGGCTGCCATTACCTCTTGCCTTGCACCTAATTGCGCAACCCATGCCGTATTATCCGTATTCCGTTGAACCCATTTCAGGCCTAAGTTTGAAGTCTGATTAGGCCTGTTTCCCGGCAGATTGATTGCCGTCGGTGAGGACCCATTACGAAGTCCTTTAAATTCTCCGGTGGCCACCGCTGCTTGAAAAAAAACAGGAAGCCGAGGATCCTGATAGCCCTTTAAGTATGACGCCATGGTAGAACTCATGCTAAATTCATTGTTTGCTGCATTAAAGGCCAAGCCATTGGCATCGTCTCCATTTAATGAGCGTTCGATGCTGGCGGTTTCACTATTAGCTACCATGACACCGCCGGCAACCGCAGCTTCCGCTTCTTGTTTTGCCCGGTCGGGAGCCACTTTGGATATACGCATAGCCATTCGCAATCGTAATGTATTCGCAAATCGAATCCATTTGGCAACATCGCCACCATAGATCAAGTCCTGACTACCAAAGATATTCGTTGCTGTACCGTTCTTTAAATTGGTGACGGCAGAATCAAGTCGCTTAAATAGGTCATCATAGATTGCTTCTTGCGAATCATAGGGAATGCTACTATCCGTACTACCGGCTTTAAAATAAGGAACAGGTCCATATTGATCGGTGTATCTATGAAAAACATAAGCTTTCATGATATTGGCTAAGGCATATTCCCCCGAACTCCGTTCTGTATTATCAAAGATTGCCTGAAGTTGAGGCATCGTAAGAACGTAGGTAATAATAGCAGGTCGGGAAAGCCAGCCATCATTCATGGCATATCGATCGGTAGTGAAACTGGTCGTTGTGAGCGCATAGTACTGCGCGTACAAGTCCGGCATTAGGATCGATATCGTCTGATAGTAAGGGCGATGTATGGTTGCTGCCGATTGTGCTCTCGAAAACATAAAAGGAAGCTCACGTGCACCGGCTTCGGTCAGTTTGGAAGGATTGGTATTAATTTCGTCGAAGTCGCCGGTACACCCTGCTATTGCCAGTAACCAAATGGATGCGACTATATAGATAGCTCTTATTTTCATCGTATTATTTCTTTTAATTGCTGATGAGAACTCGAGTAAATAATAATTGTACTGTATGTCAATATTATTTACTTCTCGGTTTCATAATTGCAGATTTTGATTAGAAAGATAGATTTACATTAAACCCGAAGCTGCGTGTGGACGGTAATATCCCACTTTCAATACCCTGAAAGTTGCTAGTTCCTATGGCTACCTCGGGGTCAACCGGCAAGGTTCTTTTTCCAATACCCGGAATATCGAGCTTTGATTTCCCGCGATAAAAAAAGAACAAATTCCGAGCCGTCAATGAAAAACGAGCCGTTTTAATAGGAGATCGTTTCATGTTCAACGTATAACCTACAGAGAGTTCTCGAAGTCGGAAATTGGTAGCATCATAGGTGAAAAATTCACCGTAGGCATTTGTACCTCCCTGCGAAACTTGAGTCCAAAGTTGTTCAGCGGATATGGCGGTCGTATTCCGGCTTCCATCTGCATGAACACCTGCTAAAATCAGCCCGCCATCCCGGTAAGCGGTCGTATAATCACCTAAACCAAAGTAGGCTAACATAGCATCTGTTCCCGAAACAACGGTACCACCAACACGACCGTCAACCATAAAGGAGAAATTAAATTGTTTGTAATCGAACTGGTTCAACCAGCTTAACGTGTAGTCGGGATTAAAATTTCCGATCTTCTGCAATTGCTCTACGACAGGAAGACCATTCGCATTGATTTGATACTGTCCATCCTCATTTCTTGCCCACTTATAGCCATAAATATCCCCATAGGCTCCCCCGGGCTTGATTAATAAGCTCCCAAAATTGGTTGAAGGGGAAATGCTCGCTTGCTCAATTCCTGGAAGTAAGGATAACACCTTATTTCGATTCAGCGCAAAATTCACGGTCGTATTCCAATTAAATCCTTCCTTTTTAACTGGATTACCCGTTAACATCAATTCCATACCTTTATTCTGAATATCACCTACATTAACATACTGATTATTGTAGCCAGATGGTTGAGGAAGTCCGATAAAGATTAATTGGTTTACGGTATTCGTTTTATAGACGGAAGCGTCCAAACCTAATCGCCCATCAAAAAATCGCCACTCAGTACCGATTTCCCATGCCTTTGTTTTTTCGGGTTTCAAGTTGTCAATATATTTAATCTGATCACGTGCTACGAAACCACTACCGGCGCCCGGACTATAAGAATAGGTCTGTTGAAGCAAGTAAGGATCCGCATCATTTCCCACTTGTGTATAAGCTCCTCTCACCTTAGCATAACTCACCCATGATGGGAGCTGAACCATCTCAGAAAGCAGACCCGACAACCCAAAAGATGGATAAAAATAACTATGAGGTGCGGGCAGTGTGGACGACCAGTCGTTTCTTGCAGTGACATCCAGGTATAGTTGTTCCTTATAATTCAATTGCGCACTTCCGTAAACCGACTGGATTTCCTTCTTTGCCACGATGTTACTGAAAGCAGGTGTGCTCGCAAAATTTAAATCAAACATGTTCGGTATACGCAATCCATTCGCCAGAGCCTGCGTATTATAGCCGCTATTGTTCAAGACTGCTGCACCAATGTTATAGTTCACTCCAAAATCAGCTCCAATTTTATTCGTTCCCGATAAGAGGAAGTCTATATTGCGTTCCCACCTATTCACATTGTTCTCCTGATACCTGCCGCCGGTAAGCGTTGGAATAGGAAGCGTTCCGGCATAAAAAGAACCTGTTATTTTATCATCGTACCGATCTAAACTGAAGCGCCCCTGAGCAAACAACCAATCGGTCAATTGATATTTAACGGATCCAACCAACATGATACGATTGCGTTCTTCATTTAAAGACATGCGATAGATGTCCCAATAAGGATTTTGAAAAAAGGAACTGTTTGTCCAATATTTTGGTTGTGGTTGTAGCGTTTCCTCATTGATGGTTTCAAAATCCCTTAACTCTTCCGGAGATAGGTCCCGAGGCATAATGAGCGCCTCATTCGTTACACCATTGTCCCCTAATCGGGGTTTATTCTTTATTTTTTGATTGACATAGGTAAGTTTGATATCTGTCGTCAGCCCTGGAAGTATTTCATTGTTTAAGCGTAAATTCAGCGTATTTCTATCCAATCGATTTTTTGGAATAATACCGGTGATGATGTTATTGGTATAAGAAGCATAACCTTGCATCTTTCCGGTACCACCTGAAACGCTTATCGAATTATTCAGTGTCGTTCCGGTATCATAGAAATCACGAACATTATTTGGATATGTTTGCGTAGGCGCACCCCAACTTCCGGCCGCATCCGCTCCGAACACACCACCGTTACCCCTACCGAAACTGTTTTGTAGATCCATTAACAGCATAGGCTTATCTATTGCCACGCCTCCACTGTAATTAAGGCGTACAGCTCCCTCTTTACCTTTCTTAGTCGTGATCATGAGGGCGCCATTTGCAGCGCGGCTTCCGTAAAGTGCCGCCGCAGCCGGTCCTTTCAGCACAGTTACCGATTCTACATCTTCCGGATTGATACTTGCACCGCCATCACTTCCTGAATATCCGCTACTTAAGCTCTTTTGCTGTGTAGCCACCGTGTTTGCCGATCCACCGCCCCCTTGTTCGGTGGTCATCGTATTATCGATGGGTACCCCATCTACCACAATCAATGCGTTATTGTTCCCACTTATTGAACGGTTACCTCGTAAAACTACACGCACAGCACCACCCGGTCCTGTGGCCGCGGGCGTAACAACCGCACCGGCTACCTTACCGTTTAAGGCATTCATTACATTGCCGCCAGGATCTTTAACGTTTGTCAGATCATTGTTTTTCAATTCTTGGGTGGCATAGGTTAGTGATCGTGTTTGTCGTTCTATACCCAATGCGGTAACAACAACTTCGCTTAATTGAGCAGCATCTTCTACCAAGGTGATATTTAGCATTTGATCGGAACTAATAGGCACTTCCTTAGACTGGTAACCAACGGAAGAAAAAACCAGTACATCACCCTCTTTTGCCGCTAAACTAAAATTTCCCTTGGTATCAGTAGAGGTACCGGTTTTCGCTCCTTTTACTTTTACACTTACACCGGGGATTGGTTGTCCGTCGCTTTGACTCTTAACGACGCCCCCTATGTTGCCGCGTTGCTGTGAACATACCACAATAGGCATTAAAAACACCATCCATATTTGCAAAAATGTTCGCAGAAAGGCTTTAAAAGGCAAGATTCTTTTCATAATTTCTCACTTAGGGTTGGTAATACGAAGGGATCTATCCCTTTGCATTATTCAAAAAAATGAGAAACCGCTCTGAATGGCAAAAATTTAGGAGGAAATCACCGAGAACGTTATCGAAAAACAAATCAGCGTTTCAACGCTTCTATGGTTCGTGCGAGCATATGGTCCGACCCGTTTTTTATCTTAAAATAGGCTTCACTCCCGAAGAAAAACCTCGCTATCAGCGCTTTCATATCGAGTTCTATGAGTTTACGAGCGACCTCAACTTCCCTTTTATTAAACTCGATTTCATTACGTCTTGCCAACTCCACGAAATTACTATATGTGTCCTTTGGTAAACTATAGTGAGTTAAAAAATGATCAATCGAAAAGTCCGCGGGAGTTGAAACCAGCCGGCTATAAACGTAATCATTTATCAGGTTAGTCTTCAGCACTTTTTTATAGAAGCTATTGGCACCCAGCGTATCGATCGGCACGTAAATATCCGGCATAATGCCCCCACCACCATAAATAGGGCGACCCGAACTCGTATGATAAAGCATTCCTTTCAATAAGGATGTATCAAGTGGACTAGTGTTTTCATTCTGAGTCAGTTCTCCGGAAATGTACCTCCGATTGATTTCGTTAAAATACTTTTCCAATCCGTCTTTATAGGATTTTTGGATACTCCTACCAGATGGAGTATAATATCTCGCAATCGTTAAATTAATGGCTGAACCATCGTCAAAATCAAATTGATCTTGAACAAGCCCTTTTCCGAAAGAACGTCTACCAACAACGATACCTCGATCTAAGTCTTGTACAGCTCCTGCCACAATTTCACTGGCCGATGCGGAACGTTCATCGATTAAAATGGCAAGCTCACCTTCTTCAAAAACACCATCCCCTTTTGAATAATATTCAGTTCGGGGTTCGTGAGCTCCTTGCGTATAAACCAACAACTTCTTTTCCTTAAAAAATTCGCTTGCCAAAGCCGTTGCTGCACGCAAATAGCCCCCGCCATTTTCCCTTAAATCGATAATGAGCTTATCCACACCATATTGCTTCATTCGATTTATATGTTTTCTAAAGTCACTGGCCGTTTGCGCACCAAAACGCTTAATTTTGATATAAGCAATAGCCGTGTCAATGATATAAGCTGCATCAATGCTACTTACGATGATCTTGTCGCGGATTACTTTAATCGGTTCCGTTAAATCGACCCCCTTTCGATTAATCCAGAGATTAACCGTACTGCCTCTTTTTCCCCGAACTCTTGCCGCAACCTCCTGTTCTTTCATATTTACACCGGAAATAGGTTTATCATCCACACCTATTAGCTTGTCGCCTATTTCCACACCAGCCTTCTCTGCAGGACCATTAGGCGTCAATGCCGTAATCATAAGTGTATCGCGAAGGCGATAGTATTCTAAGCCTATACCATCAAAACTGCCATTCAGTTCTTCTCCCATCGCCTTTGCAAGGCTAGGCGGCATATAGGTTGAATGTGGGTCCAGATGAGATAAAACTTGCTTAATCGCAAAATCCTGAAGAGTATCGATGCCCACTACGTCTACATACCGGTCATTTACAACTTGGATCAATCGTTGTAGCTTGCCACTTTTATCAACCAAAACGGAGGGTAGAATTCCGGAAGAATTTTTTGACTCCTCATCCACAAAACTTTGCCCCAACAATAAACCTACGAAAAGCACCCCGGCATAAGTGGCAGCGGTTAGTAAGTTTTTTCTAGTTTCGGGACTCATAGTGTTTTAGTGCTGCTAAGTTAACTATAATAAAGAAAATTCTAACAGAAAGGGAGGATTTTACAGGGATTTCGCTTTAGCATTTTTTTGTTTTAATAGCATAAATATGTGAGTTTATAGCACAAGTGAATATAGGTATCAGGTATCAAGACTTAAGTTTCAAGACTATATTATTCTATCACCTATATCTATTGTCCTATGTCCTGCTACTTACCTGCCTGCCGGCAGGCAGGCGTCTTAGGTCCTTATCAAGACAACACTTCAGCTCGCAGCGTCTTATTGTATATCAAAGCAATTTTATCTAATTTTGTGTAGAATATTTGCATTATTGGACTGTCTTTTAACAAGCCTGTTAAACTACTCCGTTAACATACACCAGTCAATAAAATATTTATTACAGAAGAAAAGTTCTTTATTGGCAAAACACTGAACAAACAATGCACGAGATTGAACCCTTTTATCGTTGGCGAGACGACTACGTCGCATCAGAAGATGAACTTTCGCCCTTTTACGGTACCGAGTATAACGAATTTGAATTCGATAAGCAGATTTATAATTTTCTATTACATCCCCAATGGGATTACTTCGGTTCCAACACCTTGTATCTGAAGATACTTTTTGCTGATTATGATCATCAATATGCGATCATTGAAATGATTGGCGAATGGAATGATGCCATTAACAACGACATCATGTTACTTAAAAGAGAAGTTATCGAACTGATGATTGCGCAAGGAATTAACAAATTTATTCTCATAGGTGAAAACATATTGAATTTCCACGCTTCGGATGATTGCTATTATGAAGAATGGTTTCAGGAAATAGAGGATGGCTGGATTGCAGGACTTAACTTCAGACACCATGTAATTGATGAATTCAAAAATTCAAACATTGATTATTTTATCAATTTTGGTGGCCACCTAGATGAAATGAGCTGGCGTAACCATAAACCAATTCAAGTCTTTCGTGCCGTAGAAGAGCAATTAACGAAACGGCTCTACTAACTCTTTCAAATCCGGGTTTAGCTAAAAATTGACACTGCTTTTCATATAATACATCTCCTCTCTATTGTCTTCCCCGCTTGTAAGCGCTCTTTTCTCCGGATTTGCAAATGCAAGACATTTTCGTTAAGTTTGGTACAAAGCTTGCTCCTAAATCCAAAAAGATAATAAATTAAAGCATCATATTAAACCAATGGCCTATGAAGACTTTTGTTTTATTATTGGTTGCATCCTCTCTTTATGGCAATCATGTATGTGCACAGGATTCCAGCAACAATTCCAGCAAACAAGTAGACAAGACGAAGTTGCCGGTTCCGAATGAAAAGGAGCAATTATTTTATCTACAACGCGATCCCAACAAGAACACGGTCGTTTATACGCTGAACAAAAAAGATGGTAAAATTGACGAAGATGAGCCCGTTAGCGCCTATTGGATCTTATATGAAGAAGATGGCGAGCGGAAAGATCTATCCTATATTCAACGAAAATTTGCCTATGGAATTGACCACAAAAAGGTAAGCGATAATGAATACGAAATCCGCTTAACTTCATGTAAAAGCATCCCCTTCCGTTTGGCTTATTGCCCTTTAAGCAAACAATATGAAGCCTTTACTTCCATTAACAATAAGCCGGCTATCGTTGAACGTATATTTGTGCGGATCAATGGTGGCTCGCTTTTTAAACCAAACGTTGATTATATTGAATTAATCTGCAAAGACAGCCAATCCGGTCAGAAACTTAAACATATGATCCCTATGGATGAATAGACGGCCAATAGACCGGACAGCAGCATTTTAAAAAATTCGCCTAACCACATCATTCAAATAACATTTGATAATCATCAAATTATTACCGACATTTGCAATGCTTATTGAGAAAGACGGAGGGATTAGACCCTGCGAAGTCTTGGCAACCTGTGCTTACAAGGTGCTACATTCTACCTGATTCAATATCGGGAAAGATAAGCAAAAGTCATTTTCTAGGCTTTTTCTCAATGCAAGCATCATTTTAACGATAAAATATCTATTTGGGAGATAGATAACAACCTGTATATGGTTTAAGTGCCGTATGAGTATTAGAGAAGAATTGAACAAACGCATTTTGATCATCGATGGTGCAATGGGCACGATGATTCAACCCTATGGACTCAGCGAAGCTGATTTCCGTGGCGAACGGTTTATAAATCACCCCTGTGAAGTAAAAGGCAATAATGATTTACTGAACATAACCCAGCCGCTTATCATAAAAGAGATACATGAGGCTTACCTCGAAGCTGGCGCTGATATTATTGAGACGAACACTTTTAGCTCGCAGGTAATATCAATGGCAGATTACCAAATGGAATCTTTGGTGTATGAGTTAAACTACGAGGGAGCTCGAATTGCCAAAGAGGCTGCCACGCAGTTTACACACAAAAATCCGGCGAAACCCCGCTTCGTAGCGGGTGCAATCGGTCCAACCAACAGAACCGCGTCCTTGTCGCCCGATGTTAACGATCCCGGTTATCGGGCAGTAACATTCGACGATCTAGTAAATGCTTATTATGAACAAGTACGTGGCTTGATTGATGGCGGTGCTGATATCCTGCTGATTGAAACGATCTTCGACACCCTGAATGCCAAGGCAGCCATTTTTGCTATCATCCAATATGAAAACGAATTAAAAGCGGCCGGTAAACGCAGTGAATCGATCGATATCATGATCTCCGGCACCATTACCGATGCCAGTGGCAGAACACTCTCCGGTCAAACCGTAGAGGCTTTCCTTAATTCTATTAACCATGGAAATATCCTAAGTATAGGTCTCAACTGCGCCTTGGGAGCAAAAGAAATGCGTCCGCATATTGAAGAGCTTTCAGAAAAAGCGGGCTGTTATGTTTCCGCTTATCCCAATGCCGGATTACCAAATGAATTTGGCGGTTACGACGAACAACCGCACGAAACTGCGCACTTAATAGAAGATTTTATTGAAAGTGGCTTTGTCAATATCGTTGGTGGATGCTGTGGTACCACGCCAAAACATATTCGGTGTATTGCCGATAAAGCGGCGAAAGCAAAACCAAGAAAAGTACCGAAACCAGAGCCGTTTTTACGTTTAAGCGGCTTAGAACCCATTACCTATACCCCAGATAGCGTCTTTATGAATATTGGCGAGCGGACCAATGTAACTGGTTCGCCCAAATTTGCCAAACTCATTCTCAGCGGCGATTTTGAAGCGGCGTTATCAGTTGCCCGCCAACAGGTAGAAGGCGGAGCGCAAGTAATTGATGTCAATATGGACGAGGGAATGTTGGATTCAGAAGCCGCTATGACCCGCTTCTTGAATCTCATTGCTTCCGAACCGGACATTGCCAAGCTTCCTATCATGGTCGACTCATCAAAATGGTCAGTCATTGAAGCAGGTTTGAAATGCTTACAAGGTAAAGGCATCGTCAATTCCATTTCTCTGAAAGAAGGGGAAGATTTGTTCAAGGAACGAGCTACGACCATTATGCACTACGGCGCCGCTGTTGTAGTTATGGCTTTTGATGAAGTTGGCCAAGCTGATTCGTACGAACGCCGCATCGAAATATGTAAGCGTTCTTACGATATACTTGTAAATGAGGTAGGCTTTCCTCCACAAGACATTATTTTTGATCCCAACATCTTAACCGTTGCTACCGGCTTAGAAGAGCACAATAATTACGCGGTCGACTTTATAAACGCGACCCAATGGATCAAGCAAAATCTGCCGCTGGCGAAGGTGAGTGGCGGTGTAAGTAATATATCTTTCTCCTTTAGAGGCAATAATGTTGTTCGTGAAGCGATGCATGCAGCATTCTTATATCACGCCATCAAAGCCGGGTTAGATATGGGCATCGTTAATGCCGGCATGTTGGAAGTATACGAAGAAATCGATCCAACCCTACTAACTTATGTGGAGGATGTCTTACTCAATCGTCGGGAAGATGCTACCGAGCGCCTAGTCGAATTTGCAGAAACCGTTAAAAGTAAAGATAAGGCAGAAGTAAAAAGTGCCGAGTGGCGCAGCGGCCCGGTTGAAGAGCGATTATCACATGCGTTGGTTAAAGGAATTATCGAATTTTTGGACGACGATGTGGAGGAAGCCCGCCTAAAGTACCCTCGTCCTTTGGAAGTCATCGAAGGTCCATTAATGGACGGAATGAATATCGTGGGCGATCTTTTCGGAGCGGGAAAAATGTTTTTACCCCAGGTTGTGAAATCGGCTCGCGTCATGAAGAAAGCTGTTGCTTACTTACTGCCTTTCATTGAAGCCGAAAAAGCGAAGAACCCTTCGGCCGGCGACAGAAAAAATGCGGGCAAGATTCTGATGGCTACGGTAAAGGGGGATGTGCATGATATTGGAAAAAACATTGTCGGCGTGGTCCTAGCCTGCAACAACTTTGAAATAATCGACTTAGGCGTTATGGTACCTAGCCAAAAAATATTGGACGAAGCCCGAAAACACCAAGTTGATATTATAGGTTTGAGTGGTCTTATCACACCCTCCCTTGATGAAATGGTGCATGTTGCCAAAGAAGCTGAACGAGAAGGTTTTAAAATTCCGATTATGATCGGAGGGGCCACCACATCCCGTATTCATGCAGCCGTAAAAATCGCTCCTAATTATTCGGGCACCATTGTGCATGTATTAGATGCTTCCCGTAGTGTTACCGTTGCCAGTAACTTACTCAACCCGGAAAGTAAAGAGAGTTATGCTGCCACTATTCGCGCCGAATACGATCAAGCCAGAGAGAATCACCTTCGAAAGAAATCGGAGAAAAAGCTAGTACCTATTGAAGAAGCGAGAGCAAAGAGATTTCAAATTAATTGGGAAAGCTACCAAGCTCCCAAACCCGCCTTTTTAGGCACTAAGGTGTTTGATGACTTTCCGCTTGACGATTTATTACCTTATATCGATTGGACTCCCTTCTTCCATACGTGGGAGCTACGCGGCAGCTATCCTCGTATTTTAACCGATAAAACCGTCGGTACAGAAGCAAGCAAACTGTTTGATGATGCGAAAAAGTTATTACAAGAAATCGTCTCCAACAAATTGTTAACCGCTAAAGGTGTGATTGGCTTTTGGCCGGCTAACGCTACTGGCGATGATATCGTTTTATATAAGGATGAAGAGCGAAAGGAAATACTAACACGGATCCATACCTTACGTCAGCAGGCGGAAAAAGCAAAAGACCAACCCTATTATGCCTTATCGGATTTTATTGCTCCGGTCGGCAGTCGCGTAAATGATTATTGGGGAGGCTTTGCCGTTACCACCGGTATTGGCTGTGATAAACTTGTCGCCGAATATGAAAAGAATTATGACGATTATAACAGCATTATGGTAAAAGCCTTGGCTGATCGACTGGCTGAAGCTTTCGCCGAAAAGATGCACGAAATGGTGCGCAAAGAATACTGGGGTTATTCCAGCGATGAGCAACTTAGCAATGAAGAATTGATTAAGGAACAATATGCCGGAATCCGCCCGGCACCGGGATACCCTGCCTGTCCGGAACATACAGAGAAAATTACGCTTTTCAATATTTTAGATGCCGAAGAGAACACCGGCATTTACCTAACCGAAAGTTTAGCCATGCATCCAACCGCTGCCGTTAGCGGTTTCTATTTCTCTCATCCTGAATCCAGGTACTTCGGTGTTGGGAAGTTAGGAAAAGATCAAATAGAAGACTATGCCAAACGGAAGAATGAAACGGTAGAGGTCGTTGAAAGATGGTTGGGCCCGAATTTGGGGTATTAGTTGCGGGTTGTTGGTTGTTAGTTATTGGTTGTTGGTTGTTGGTTAACCTAACTAAAAGTTATTAGTGTAAAAAAGTTGCATAATGATTATTTTGAGCGATACATAAATACAAATTAACCAAAATAAGAACATTAAAATGAAAAGTGGCAACAAACCTTATACTGAACTCGACGTATGGAAAGAGACCAGAGGACTAGTAAAAGAAATATATCTAGCAACAAAAAACTTTCCTAAAGAAGAACAATACGGAATAACAAACCAGATTCAACGAAGTGCTGTTTCAATTCCATCCAATATCGCTGAAGGGTGTGGCAGAAACAGTCCAAAAGATAGCTTACAATTCTTTTATATTGCTAGAGGCTCACTTTACGAATTAGAAACACAATTAATATTATCTTTTGATTTAACATATTTATGCCAAGAACATCTTAATTTTTGCTTACATCTAGTCGAAAAATGCAAGAAATTACTTAACGGGTTCATAAGATATTATAGAGGCTTTCTGAAGCTAAATCGAAATTTAAACGATCAACAAATAACTAACAACGAATAACCAATTAATGAAAATAACAGATCATATCTCAAACGCGAAAAACAAAACCCTCATCTCCTTCGAACTGCTCCCTCCCATCAAAGGGCAAAGTATTCAAGGCATCTTTAATACCATTGATCCCTTAATGGAGTTCAATCCCCCTTTTATCGATGTTACTTATTTAAGAGAAGACTATATTTACAAGCAACATCCAAACGGTTTGCTGGAAAAGGTGGCATATCGCAAACGGCCAAGTACCGTTGCAACCTGTGCAGCTATTATGAATAAATACAAGGTAGATGCCGTACCACATCTTATCTGTGGTGGATTTACAAAAGAAGAAACGGAAAATGCTTTAATTGATTTACAATTTTTAGGTATTGATAACGTTCTTGTACTACGTGGCGATGCACGAAAAAGCGAAAGCTCCTTTGTACCAACTCCCGGAGGCCACGCCTATGCATCCGATCTGCTACAACACGTCGTTAACATGAATAATGGTCAATACTTGCATGACTATATGGACAATACTGAGAAGACCGATTTCTGCATTGGGGTGGCGGGATATCCAGAGAAGCATTTCGAAGCGCCGAACCTTGAAACTGATTTCCAATACCTGAAACAAAAAGTGGATCTAGGCGCCAATTTTATTGTGACCCAGATGTTCTTTGATGTCAATAAATATAAAGCCTTTGTTGATAAATGCCGTGCTAACGATATTAACATCCCCATTATTCCGGGATTAAAGCCCCTTACCACCAGTAAACAGCTTACAAGCCTGCCGAAGGTTTTCCATTTGGATATACCTTTAGAGTTAAGCAAGGCCGTACAAGCCTGCAAAAGTGAAAAAGAGGTAAAAGATGTTGGCATTGAATGGATGATCCAGCAGTGTAAAGACCTTATAAAAATGGGAGCACCTGTATTGCATTTTTACACAATGGGTAACCCGGAACCGACCAAAAGAATTATACAGGGGGTATTTTAACCCCCTACTCTTTAACTCTTGTGTCCGTATAATAGGCAAGTATCCGGTATTCGCCATTGACTTTGCCAAATACAAAAGCAAAATAATTATCTCCTACTGTATCATATTCTCCGTATTGGCAGTACAGTTCCAGCAACGTACTACCAGGGTCAATTAATTCAGCAAGCCTTTTATAATAGTCGCCACTCGATTCAATATCAATTTGCTGCACTTGCTCCACTTGTCGCAGGGGAATTATTCGCTTTACATCTTCATTGAAGATAACCGATCGATAACGATCAAAATCCTCAGACTCTAATAAACCATCTCGCTTTTCTTCTTCACTTAGGTTATTCAGCTCGTCTACCCAATAAATCGTTTGTAAAGGAAAATGTACGATATTTGTTATCGCATCCACTCTATCCGTCTCTATATTTCGCTGAAGCCCCTTGTAAAAACTTCGAAATTCTTTATCGATTTTCTGGGCTTGGGCCGTCAAAGTCAACATACTTAAACAAGAAAGAAAAACAAAACGTAATAAATTCAATTTCATCCTATTATTTATTTTAATATGCGTCCGGTTTACATCTCGATTTCATCTGTAAATAATTAATTCGTTCGAAGCTTCCACCTTGCTCAAGATCGGACCTACGTACTTCTTTGAAAGAAACAAAACTGCATTATATTTGTTGTTAATCAAACTTTATAGAAAAATTAAGACAATTTTAAAATGAAAAGAAGCGCAACGGCCGTTTGGCAAGGAACAGGAAAAGAAGGAAATGGCACACTAACCACACAAAGTAATGTACTTGAGGAAACTCCTTACTCCTATAAAACCCGTTTCGAAGATGCAAAAGGCACCAATCCGGAAGAACTCGTCGCGGCAGCTCATGCCGGATGTTTTACCATGAAACTTGCCTTTAACATTGATGCGGCAGGTTTTGAAGTAGAAAAGTTGGAAACTACCTGTAACATCGAATTAAAGGACGGAAGCGTTACGAGCTCTTTTCTAACGGTTCGGGCAAAAATCCCCGGTATTCCTAAAACGAAGTTAGATGAATTGGTAACCGATGCAGAAAAGAACTGTCCCATCTCTAAATTGTTAAATACAAATATTGCTGTAGACGCACATTTAGAAGAGTAAATAAAGGATAAATCCTTTACCCAATCATTTTTATTCTCAACCTGAGCGTCGTAAAGGATTTATCTTTGTAACATTTCTCGTTATTTTCTCAAAAAACGAGACCCGTATTCGTACTTATTAAATTAAATCCTACCTTTGAACCGTATGCTTGCTAAAAGCTTTTAACAACATACTAAAACAAACACATTTTACTTTTCTGAGATTTCTTTCTGCGTGCACGGAACCGTTGATGCGAAAAGATTATGTATGGCGTTTTATTATCACACATGGCTAACTATTTTTCAAAACTGAGATTCACCCAATTTAATCTCTATTTGTTGTCAGCAACCAACTGGCAATATACCCTTTTACCTGTTTCAACTTTTTACACGTTTGCACCTCATACGAATCCCCCTCCCGTTGAGGCGATAACCCTTCAAACCTAAGATTATGATAAACTGGACCTGCCAAATATAGCACAGGCAGGAATGCAACGGTAAAGCGTGAGGCTTTATCGAAAGAACTTTTATATCATAAAATGTAACACAGATGAAACCTGCATAAATTGCAATACTGAAGACAGTAAATAACTGAATGTAGTGAGTTCATGAATGTCATTGAACCGCCGAAGGTAGCATGAACCGAGTGACATGAGCTCATGATACCATTGAACATAAACGTTCATGAATAACACCTTTGGATTAGACACGAAATGAACAAACAAATGCAAATGAATAATTTATGCAAGCTTCATTGCCATTAAAAAACAAATTCATTCCAATGAAAATCAAT
Source organism: Olivibacter sp. EAT-5 (assembly GCF_044784325.1). Taxonomy (NCBI): domain Bacteria; kingdom Pseudomonadati; phylum Bacteroidota; class Sphingobacteriia; order Sphingobacteriales; family Sphingobacteriaceae; genus Olivibacter; species Olivibacter sp. EAT-5. Next base: position 440,872 of record NZ_CP173028.1, read on the forward strand.
AACCAAACGTTGTGTTCATTGAAATCGCTGTTTTTTGCGATTTTGATGTTAACTATGCCCCATTTGAGTGCATTTGCACAAACACGACAACTAACGGGTACAGTAACCGATGCACAGGATCAATCTCCTATTATCGCGGCTACTATTAAAGTGGTCGGAACCAATATCGCTACATCAACTGATGTCGATGGCAAATTTCAGCTAAATGTACCCGAAAATGCCAGCTCTTTAAGTATCAGTTCTATTGGGTATGACGCCAGAACGATGCCGATCAATGCGCAGACCACTACCTTAAATATTACGCTAACCGCTTCGGCACAAGAGCTTGAAGGTGTGGTAGTAACTGCACTTGGTATTAACCGGGCGCAAAAATCGCTGACCTATTCCACCCAACAGGTCGGTGCTGAGGAATTAAATAAAGCAAAAAGCCCGAATCTCATTAATACGCTAAATGGTAAAGTGGCGGGTGTTAACATTGCTCCCAGCTCGTCCGGACCGGGAGGTTCGGCCAAAGTTGTACTCCGTGGGAACAAATCGGCCTCCGGAAACAATCAGGTATTATATGTGATCGACGGTGTGCCTATTAATAACAATACAACCGGTGCACAACCAGGGAATGTGTTCGGAGGTGAACGCGATCCCGGTGATCCCATTTCTACAATTAATCCAGAGGATATTGAGAACATATCAGTCCTGAAAGGTGCCTCAGCGGCCGCTTTATATGGCAGTCAGGCAGCAAATGGGGTTATTCTGATCACTACCAAATCCGGTAAATCCGGCAGAGCGGTCATTAACTTCTCTTCCAGCGCTTTAATAGATCGAGCAGCTTACACGCCTGAATTCCAGAACAGCTTCGGCCAGGGAATGGATGGGGTTTCCAATACCTCTTCCTTAAACAGCTGGGGTGCCGCAACTGACAGCAGGAAGTACGATAATGTGTCTGCGTTTCTGCGAACAGGAAGTAATCTAACAAACTCGCTGAGCCTGTCTGGCGGTAATGATAAAATGCAGACCTATTTTTCGTATGCCAATACACAGGCAAAGGGTATACAGCCCAACAACGACCTAAGTAGACATAACCTCAACTTTAAGGAAACGGCTAATTTTTTGGACGACAAACTACAGGTTTCGGCCGGTGCGAACTACATCTCCCAGAAGTTGGATAATGCACCGCAAACGGGCTTCTATTTCAATCCGATGGTAGGATTGTACCTATTTCCACGGGGCATGGATATTGCCCCTTATAAGACCTTTGAGCAATTCAACGCACAGAAAAACCTGAATGATCAGAACTGGCCATTTCTTTCGGACAGCGAAACCACTCAACAGAACCCTTGGTGGATTGTTAACCGCAACCAGAACTATTCGAACAGAAACCGGTTATTACTGAATGCCAGCGCCAAATACAAAGTGGCTCCCTGGCTTTCTGTTCAGGCACGTGGAAGTCTTGATCGTACCAGTGAAGTATACGAAACAAAGATCTTTGCCGGCACACATAACATTTTAGCTCGCCCGGGTGGCGCCTATAATTATACAAATACCACAATTACGCAACAGTATGCCGATTTGATCGCCAACATGAACTTCCAGGTGGCGGATAAACTAAGCATTACCGGTGTAGTAGGTACAAGCATTACTGATTGGAAAACAGAAGGGTCAAATTACAACAGCGGCACGGCCGGTTTATCAACCGCTAATGTGTTTACCATGCAAAACTCCGAAACACCAAATATCAGCACCCTAGCCAGAAATAGAAGGCAATTGCAATCTATATTTGCCAGTGCGAACCTGTCCTATGACAACTGGGTATTTTTGGATCTTACCGCGAGAAACGACTGGTCGAGTACATTGAGTTTCACGAATAACAGCTCCTTCTTCTACCCGTCTGTAGGTTTGGGACTTGCCCTGAATGAAAAACTCAACTTCCCGGATTTTATCAATCTCGCGAAAATCCGTGGTTCGTACGCCCAGGTCGGTAATGATCTTCCTCCATATACTACCTATCTGTTGAACACATTGAATCCATACGGTGTAATCGGAATGAACACCACTACCTTCCTGAAAGAGTTGAAACCGGAGATTACCAACTCGTTGGAAATCGGTACGGAATGGAAATTCTTTGATAGCCGCTTGGGGGTAGACTTAACCTATTACAAGACGAACACAAAAAATCAATTCTTTAAAATTGCCGCCAGTCAGGCTTCATTCTATGACACCTACGCAATCAATGCAGGAAACATCCAGAATCAGGGTGTTGAAGCACTCATCAGTTTCGATGCCATTCGATCAGAAAATTTCAACTGGACAACGAGCCTGAATTATTCCTATAACAAAAACAAAATCATCGAACTTTCCGATAACATTCAGGAGTTTGCTTTAACGGGTGAAAGTAGAAATAACTTTGCTTCAAAATTTGAAGTTGGAGGCTCTTTTGGCGATATCTACGGGCAGGATTTCCAACGGGATGATCAGGGCAGAATTATGATCAGCGCGGACGGCATCCCCTTGAAAAATTCGGAATATACCAAGCTTGGTAACGCCAATCCGCTCTGGCAAATGGGGTGGAACAACAATTTAAGTTATAAGAAATTTTCGCTTTCATTTTTAATTGACGGAAAGTTCAACTATGATGTCCTGTCCGTAACCCAATCCGTTATGGACGGTTATGGCGTATCAAAGGCGACCGGCGATGCGCGTTTAGCAGGCGGGGTATCCATCAACGGTGTAGATCCGCAAGGCAACGCAGTGAATACGATCGATCCGCAGGTTTGGTATACTTCAACCGGTGGTATCGGGCCTGTAACCAGCAATTATATCTATGATGGAACGGTAGTCCGTCTACGCGAACTTACACTCGGATATGACATCCCATTGAAAGAAGGATTTATCAAGAACCTGAAAGTGTCAGCCGTTGGAAGAAACCTTATCTATTTCTACAAAAAGGCTCCTTTTGACCCCGAGGTAACGATGTCAACCGGCAATACATTGAGCGGTCTGGATATCTTCATGATGCCCGCTACACGCAGCTATGGTTTAACACTAAATGCAACTTTCTAATGAATACGACAAAAATTTTGAATAAATATATGGTCCTTTTTACAGCGTTGGCGATCGGATTTAGCAGCTGTACAAAAGATTTTGAGGATCTCAACACCAATAATACTGGCGTTTCGGATGAAGATCTGAAGCCGAATGGTCAGGATCTGGAAATTTTCTTCCGTCAGGCGCAAATGTCTATCTATAATTTTTCAGGTGGCGGCGATCCGAATTCGTACCAGGTGCAGCAGAATCTGAATGCCGATGTTTACAGTGGCTATTTTATGTCACCCACACCTTTTAACAGCGGACAGAACAACCTCAATTATGCGATGGTCAACGGCTGGAACGGTGAACCTTTCAAAGTGCTTTATGTAAACGTTCTGAATTCGCTGAATAAGCTTAAAAACAACGGCCTTGCAGAAACATATCCGGCAGTATGGGCAGCCGCCCTGGTAGTAAAGGCAGAAGCAACCAGCCGTGTAACTGATATCTACGGCCCTATTCCATACAGCCGTGTAGGTATTACCGGCAGTATCCCCTATGATAGCCAGGAAGATATTTATAAACGGCTGTTCCTGGAACTCGACACGGCACGTAATTTATTATTAACCTTCAATAACGGTACCGACACAACACAGGTGCCTGCGAATATCGGGGAGGCAGACCTGGTCTACCAGGGAGTTGATAACAAAACACGCTTCCAAAAATGGATTCGTCTGGCCAACTCGCTCCGTTTACGTTTGGCGATGCGTATCGTAAAAGCAAACCCTCAGTTGGCGCAAACCGAAGCTGAAAAGGCACTGGATCCCGCCAATGGTGGTGTCATCGACAATAACGCCGATAATTTCCGCATAACGGTTCCATCGGATGCCAATTTTTCCAACCCACTTTACTTTATAGCTAAAAACTGGGGGGATACCCGAATCAATGCCTCCCTGGAATCTTATATGGTGGGCTATAAAGATCCGCGCATAGCCAAATACATGGACAAGGCAACCGACAAGGTCATAACCGGTCAGTACAAAGGGATTCGGGCAGGTGCTGCGGGGCTAACGAAAGACGCTTATATCGGTTATTCTTCGCTCAACATAAACGATGGTACGCCTACCTTTAGCGCAAGTACCGCACCGATGTTGATGACCGCCGCTGAAGTATATTTCCTAAGAGCAGAAGCCGCTCTTCGGGGATGGGCCAATGCCGGTGGATCCGTACAGGCTCTTTATGAACAGGGCATCCAAAGCTCCTTTAGTCAATGGGGTGTACAAGGAGCCAACGCTTATATACAAAATAACACCAATACACCTATTGCCTATGTTGACCCTCGGAACAGCCGCAATAATGCCCCCGCACCGACAACCATTACCGTACAATGGAACGAAGGCGCGACAGCAGAAGAAAAACTGGAGCGCATTATCACACAGAAATGGTTAGCTATCTTTCCTGAAGGTCAGGAAGCTTGGAGTGAATTTAGACGGACCGGCTATCCGAGGATTTTCCCGGTGGTTGTTAATAACAGTGGAGGCCTGATCGATACTGAAGTACAGATTAGGAGGCTACCTTTCCCTCAGAACGAATACAATACAAATGCTGCTGAGGTTCAAAAAGCCATCCAACTTTTAGGAGGCCCCGACAATGGCGGGACCCGTCTTTGGTGGGATAAAGAAGGAACCAATTTTTAATACTCGATTCAATCGATACAAAGGGAAATGTAACGTTTCCCTTTGTATCGATTGAATTATTTATATAGATTTCAATAAATTTCTCAATTGCTCTTCTTGCTGAAAGCCTTGCGCTTCCTTTACTAACTTTCCTTGCTTATAAAGATGAAAAACCGGTATTCCCTCCACCTTCATCGCACGGGTCAAAGCCTTGGCTTGATCAATATTTAACCGATAAATGAACACCTTTCCTTCATACTCCTTAGCTAATTTTTTCAAAGTCGGTTCCATCTCCTTGCAAGGGATACACCAATCTGCATAAAAATCAATCAGAACAACTTTGTTTTCATGCAAAATCTTGTCAAAATCTGTCTTGGTGAATAAGTCTTTCTTCACTGGCTTCTCTCCGGGTGTTACAGGCAAATTTTCATTTTTCCAGGCCATAATACCACCTTTTAAATCGTATATTTCCTTAAATCCAAGCTCTTTTAATGTTGCCGTTGCCTTTGCACTTCTACTTCCTCCCAGGCAGTATACAAATACAGGCTTTGTCCGATCCAAACGACTAAGCTCTTTGTCGAAATCATTATCCTTAATATCAATGTTAAGCGCATGCTCAAGATGTCCATCCGCAAACTCATCAGCAGTCCGCACGTCGATCAACTGAACAGTCTCAGAGGAGTTATCTTTTAGTTTTTGTTGATACTGTTTGGCCGTCAAAGGTCCTTCTTCCTGTGTGGCCATTGCACACCCTTGTAGATACAAAGCGTACAAACAACAGGTCAACATATACCTAAATTTTATACGTAATCCCATAACACTTTCTAAATTAATATTACAAAAGTAACAGATCCGATTTTTAAATACTAAATAAAATTCGCCACGGTGATAATGAGGCGGCCTGTGCAAGTCTAACGCCTATTGCTTACCGCTGCCATTTCGAAATTTATATTCCATGCATCTATCTTTATAAAAGAGGAACCTCCATGTTTAAAATTTCATGTTCATCACACAGTGGAATGTAAATTTATTCACGTAATTTACAATATCCGGTTGTGTTTAAACCACAAAGGGTTCATAAATAAAACAAACACGAACGAACTAATTATTTACAGATGACAAGGGATTCTTACGATGCGATTGTGGTGGGTTCCGGCCCCAATGGGTTGGCAGCAGCCATCACCATGCAGAAAGCCGGATTGGAAGTTTTACTGATAGAAGCGAAGGAAACAATAGGAGGCGGCCTACGATCCGCACAATTTATGGATTCAGGAAATATATATGATATATGTTCTGCTATACATCCGATGGCACTTCAATCTCCCTTTTTCAAGAGGTTACCTCTTGAACAGCATGGGTTAACTTACATAAATCCGCCGATTATGGCGGCTCATCCCCTAGACGGGGGGAAGGCTGTAGGGCTTTTTTCTTCACTAGAGCAAACATCCGGTCAGTTCAATACAGATAAAAACGCCTACATTCATTTATTTAAACCCTTAACAAAGTTATGGCCCACACTGATCAGCGACTTATTAGCCCCTTTTCATATACCTTCGAATCCTTTCCCGCTCATACGTTTTGGCAAGAACGCACTTCTATCGGCAACGCAACTCGCAAAACGCTTTCAAACCGAAGAACTGAAAGCTCTATGGGCAGGTATGGCGGCTCACTCCATGTTGCCCTTAGATTATATGACTACATCGGCGGTGGCATTGGTGCTATCTATCGCCGGTCATACCGGAGGTTGGCCTATTCCCCGAGGCGGATCGCAGCAAATAGCCAATGCCTTGGCTTCTTATTTTAAGTCGATTGGCGGGGACATTGAAACAAGTTTTTATGTAGACTCGCTTAAAAAGCTTCCTACGGCCCGAGCATTTCTTTTTGATCTAGGGCCAAAGCAATTGATACAAATTGCAGGGGATCGATTCCATGCCTCCTATCGGAGACAACTTGGCAGATATCGCTATGGGATGGGTGTTTTTAAAATTGATTGGTTGCTTGACGGTCCTATACCCTTTCAGTCAGAGCAATGCAGAAAAGCCGGCACTGTACATCTCGGTAATAGTCTACAGGAAATTGCCCATGCAGAACGACAAGTCTGGGAAGGGAAACATCCGGAGAGACCTTTTGTACTGCTTGCCCAACAGAGTTTGTTCGATACCACCCGCGTAATGGGGAATCATCAAATTGCCTGGGCCTATTGCCATGTCCCAAACGGTTCAACTGTTGATATGACCATGGCCATTGAACAACAAGTAGAACGATATGCTCCGGGATTTAAAGATCGAATAATTGCCAAGCAATGCATGAATACACATGCCTATGAAATCTACAATCCAAACTATATAGGTGGCGACATCAATGGAGGCGTAATGGATCTTAAACAATTATATACCAGACCCGCTTTGCGGTGGTCGCCCTACGGCACGCCTGCGAAAGACATTTATATTTGTTCTTCTTCAACGCCTCCCGGTGGAGGTGTGCATGGGATGTGTGGATACCATGCCGCAAAACAAGCATTAAAAAAGCGTTTCGGAATTGAAGTAGATTTTTAGCATTACATAAGCGATCTTAGGCCAAATAGGTAAAATTTATAGCCTAAATAGGAAGTTTTTATTCCTAACGATGCATGTTCCATGCCTGTATATTTGTGTTGAGTTTAATGTCTACTAAATAAGTAGTCTATTTATTAAAATCAGCAAAAACATACAAATGAATACAATTGAACAAAGAACGCCCTTAAAGAAGGAAGAGGTCATTAAAAAACGCCTAAATAGTCCCGCCTTTACGATCCATTCTATGCAATCAGCCATGTGCTATTCCTGTTGTTGCTAACAACCCATCTCCGCAAATTATTCCATTTTCTAACGATTTCATCTTTTGCTTTTCCTAATCACTTCGTGTCGATTACGAAGCTGTATGCAACTAACAATAATATACAATGATTAATCATTTTGCTAAACTATATAGGCTTATTTTTCCGTTCCACAAAAATTTATGGCAAATATTTTTGCCAACTCTTCTTTTATTTTTAAGCGGAAATCTATGTGCACAGGTTACAAAGCCTTTGATCAATTCCACACTGGATGGAAAAGTGTTTGATAGTAACTCGAAAGAGCCACTCCCGGGCGCCACTGTCTCGATTGAAGGAACCACCCATAAAGCTAGTACGGATGGCGATGGGAAATTCAATTTTATCACTGGACAAAAGTTCCCCTATACACTTATCATTAACTATATTGGTTATAAAGTTAAGAAAGTTATTGCAACGGGAAGTCCAATAGCCATTGGACTAGAGCCCGACTTCAACCAATTGGAAGACGTGGTAGTGGTAGGTTATGGTACACAAAAACGTGGTGACCTGACGGGATCGGTTGCTTCTGTTCCGGCAGAGCTAAAGAGCCAACCTGTCGCTTCTCCGGAGCGCCTATTACAAGGATCTGTACCGGGCGTGGTTGTTACGCAAACCTCTGGTCAGCCAGGCGGCGGAGTGAGTGTGCAGATAAGGGGGAATAACTCCATTACGGCCGGCAGTGATCCCTTATATGTTATAGACGGCTTCCCGCTTAATAACGACTATTCACTAAACGACGCCGGCGTCACTACGGGTTCCAAAATAAACCCTTTATCTACCATTAACACCTCTGACATTGAGTCTATTGATGTATTGAAAGACGCTTCGGCAACTGCGATTTACGGATCGAGGGGCGCTAACGGCGTGGTGATTATCACTACTAAAAGTGGAAGTCGGAATAAATCTTCTATAAATTATGATGGGTACTATGGCTTCCAGGAGGTGATAAAAACCATCCCTTTATTGAACGCGGGGGAATGGTGGCAGTTGCGAAAGGATGCGGCCGTTAACTCAGGTAAATCAGCTTCGCTCCCAGCGGTGTCGGGCTATTCATTAGATACGAGTGGCGTGGGGACCGATTGGCAGGCGGCCGCTTTTCGGGAAGCGCCTATTCAAAACCACAATTTGTCTATTTTAGCAGGGAGCGAAAAAACCCGGTTAGCTATCTCAGGCAACTATTTTGATCAAGATGGGATTCTACAAAACACCGGATTTAGAAGAATATCCGGACGAATAAATGTTGCCCACGACTACAATGAAAAATTAAAGTTTACAAGCAATATTTCAGCAAGCCAGTCGAAAGCCGATGTTGCCCCAACAGCAGTTGTCGCTAATTTATTATTGACCCCCCCGTCCCTTCCCATCTATCAGGACGACGGTTCGTATGTAATTTATAGTCCTTTCGAATCAAGTTTACAGAACCCTATCAACTCCCTATACAATCAGTTAAATGAAACAAAAACCAATCGCTTGCTGGGGAATATCGCGGGTGAATATGAAATCATTACAGGATTAAAAGCGAAAGTGCTGATAGGTGTCGACATTGTCGATAATAAACAGAATCGTTATTTACCAAAAACCACCGCCGAAGGTTTGGATTTAGGTGGCTTGGCACAAGTCGGCTCTGTTTTTACCTCCAACTGGTTAAACGAAAACACGTTAAGTTACGACAAGGTGATCGGTGAAAAGAACAGGATCAATGCCGTGGTAGGGTTTACCGCACAGCAATCGAACAGTGAAGGCACCGTTGCGGAAGCAGCTGGATTTGCGACCGATGCCTTTAGCTTTAACAATTTAGGGACGGGCGTAACCAATAGAACACCGAGCTCGATTGCCAATGAATGGTCGCTTGCCTCCTATCTGGCAAGAGTGAACTATGCTTATGACAGTCGATATCTATTCACCCTAACGTTTAGGGCTGATGGATCCTCTAAGTTTGGGGCTGGGAATAAATGGGGATATTTCCCTTCAGCGGCGTTTGGTTGGAATGTGAGTAATGAAGCATTCTTTAAGAATGTAAAACAGATAAGCCAACTTAAATTGCGCTTAAGCGCGGGTACAACAGGCAACCAAAATATCCCGTCCTATCAGTCGCTATCGCGATTGAGTTACTTTAGATATAATTTCTCAAATACAACCGTACACGGTTTCGCACCTATCACGGTCCCAAACCCGGATTTGGGCTGGGAGAAGACCTTTCAATTTGACGGTGGAATTGACGTAGGTTTTTTTAACAATCGGATCAGTTTAGTTGCAGACTACTATTATAAAAAAACGACCGATCTGCTCCTAAGCCGTACCGTGCCCGGGACGTCAGGCTTAGCCGAGTTCGGAGGCGGACAAGCATCCACCATCTATCAGAATATAGGGGCGGTGTCTAATCAAGGAATAGAGGTATATGTCAACTCGAATAATTTGATCGGAGATTTTACCTGGAAATCTATCTTGGTTTTCGCTAAAAATACAAACAAGATTCTTGACTTGGGAGAGGGCGTCGATCAAATTATTCCGGTAATCTCACAACCCTCCATTGCTAAGGTAGGCTATCCATTGGGCTCTTTTATCGTTTACCAAACCGATGGCATCATTCAAGAAGGCGACACGCCCCTAACACCGCAACAAAACAAAAATCCAGGTGGACAAAAATATAAGGATATTGACGGTGATGGCCAAATTACACAGGCAGGGGATCGGGTTGTAATCTCCAATCAACCTGGATTCACGGCCGGATTTACCAATAACTTTTCTTATAAAGGTTTCGATTTATCCGTTTTCTTTCAGAGTTCTGTAGGCGGGAAAATTTACAATGCCAATCGGGCTAATTTGGAACTAGGTACCGGTTATGTAAATGCGTCCAAAGTGCTGCTAAACCGCTGGACGCCTAACCACACCGATACGGATGTAAAGGCTGCTTTTCAAGACCCGGCAATTACCATTTCCGACCGCTTTATTGAAAGCGCAACTTACCTCCGTTTGAAAAATCTATCATTTGGATATACCATACCTAAACGAGTTTTTGGAAATTCCGGCTTCGATTCACTTCGCATCTATGTATCAGCACAAAATTTATGGACGTGGACCGACTATACGGGCTTTGATCCGGAGGTGAGCTTAAACGAACAATCTTTAATTAATAAGGGAATTGACCAAGGTGTTTACCCTAATAGTCGATCTTTTCAACTTGGACTCTCATTGACATTATAAATAACGCGTGAAATATGAAAATTCTTAGCTATATCTTAATACTCATTATCGGACTTAGTTTTTCTTCTTGCAAGAAATTTCTGGAAGAGGAGCCCGCCTCCGTTATATCGGAAGATCAGTTTTATAAGACACAGGATGATGCACTCAATGCGGTAAACGCGGTATATTTTTTTCTTAACTCGGGCGGATCTTCTGTTCAAACACCTTACAACACCTTATTTAATACCGGGATGAACATGGCCGGTGATGATGAGGATCCAGGCCCTGGAGCGACGAACCCGGATGTACGGTCACTTTCCGTTCTGGCCCACTCATCTACCAATCTCCGAATTTATGAAATCTGGCAGCAGCATTATGCGGCTATTAAGCGTGCCAATGTGGCTTTAGCAAAAATCCCCAACATAGATTTCGACAGCAGTTTAAAAAACAGGTTACTGGCCGAGACAAAATTCTTACGTGCCTTATACTACTTTAATCTCGTTCGCTTGTATGGCGACGTTCCATTAGTACTTAGTTATGAAACCTATATTGATGCCAACGATTATGCAATTGCGCGGACACCTAGCACAGCGGTCTACGCACAGATTGAAAAGGACCTAAAGGAAGCTGCGGAAGTATTGCCGGATCGCTATGCAGCGCCCGATATCGGCCGGGCAACGGCTGGCGCTGCGAAAGCTTTATTGGCAAAAGTTTATTTAACGGAAGCATCTTTACCATTGAAGCTGGAGGACAATTATGCCAATGCCGTGCTAACAGCTGAAGAAGTGCTCTCTGCCCAAGATGGTGGTACCGGAAATTACGGATACGATCTTTTCGAAAACTATGCCGAGGTATTTCTTCCCGATTTTAAAAATGGGAAGGAACACATCTTTTCAGCCCAGTTTAAGTCAAATTCCCTTAATCAGGGTAATAATGAAAATCCACGTGCCATATTGAGCGGTGTTCCGGGATTGCGAGGGAACTATGCGCATATGGTACGTTATTATAAAGAAGGTAGCGATAATTTTTTCAGTATCTATAAATTGTATAAACCATCCGATAAACGCCGATCTGTCACTTTTGTTACCAGTTTCATCAGTCCAACCAACGGACGTCAATATGCGCTTCCGCTTAACAACCCCGCCGTACCGGGAGATTCGACGCCGTTTTTTCATAAATGGTGGGATCCCAATTCCACGGCTGTCCCAAGTGAATCAGCCGCCAATGTACCTATTATTCGGTATGCGGAACTTTTATTGATTCATGCCGAAGCAGAAAATGAGCAGAATGGCCCTACCCTTAAAGCGTATCAGTCGATCAATCGCGTGCGAAGGAGAGCGGGACTACCCGATTTGACACCTGGCCTCACCAAGGATCAATTTCGCGATTCGGTTTACCTTGATCGAAGGCTGGAGTTAGTATATGAATATCAACGTTGGTTTGATCTGATCAGAGAGAAAGATGCTTCGGGCAACAGTGTTTTTGTAAAAAGTCTACATAAGGTGGGTAAGACTAACGCTGCAGAGAAACATCGATTATACCCTATTCCGCAATCAGAAATCGACAACAATCATTTGCTAACACAAAACCCCGGTTTTTAAAAACATTGTATATGTAAGATAAAATGACTCCCAATAATCAATTATTATTATGAAGAAAATAATCAATACTTCTCTCTTTTTGCTAGGTACGCTCTCGGCAGTACAGGGGCAAAATATCACGCAACAGCAAGAACCTTTTAAAGGTGTTGTTGGCACCAATTATGCGAATTCAAAGGAATCTTGGGTAGACCCCATAAAAGCCCCCTCGAACGCGCCAAATGTCATCTGGATTTTATTGGATGATGTTGGATTTGGAGCAAGCAGTACGTTCGGTGGTTTAATTAATACCCCAACTTTTGACAGTTTAGCGAACAATGGTTTGCGTTATACCAATTTCCATACCGCAGCCATCTGTGCGCCCACGCGAGCGGCTCTTCTAACAGGCCGTAATCACCATCGTGTACATGAGGGTGGTTTCTCCCACCGATGGTCAGCATTTGGCTTTCCGGGCTGGGATGGCCGAATACCTGCTGACAAAGGTACCATCGCCGAAATATTAAGAGAACAGGGTTACAGCACTTTCGCCGTGGGGAAGTACGGATTGACACCTGATCAGGACGCAACGGATGCAGGCCCTTTTGACCGATGGCCTTCCGGTAAGGGTTTCGAACATTTTTTTGGTTTTCTTGGGTCGGCAACAGACCAATATGAACCGGATTTAGTAGAAGACAATGCACACGTCACGCCCAATGGCAAGCATTTGAGCGAGCAGATAACCGATAAAGCGATCAGCTTTATCGACCGACAGAAAAGCGCTGCCCCGGATAAGCCTTTCTTTTTGTATTATGCCCCGGGAGCTACGCATTCACCGCATCAGGTGGAAGCTAAATGGCGAGATTTATATAAAGGAAAATTTGATAAGGGCTGGGATCATTACCGAGAACAAGTATTTAAAAGGCAAAAGGAATTGGGTATCATACCGGCTAATGCCAACTTGCCTGCACGAAATCCCAATATCAAAGACTGGGACAAGTTATCGGCTGACCAGAAAAAGGTATATGCTCGCTTTTTTGAAGTCTATGCAGGCTATTTAACTTATACCGATTATGAAGTAAGTCGTTTAGTGAATCACCTAAAAGAGATCAATCAGTTGGATAATACGTTAATTTTTGTCATTCTCGGAGATAACGGAGCCAGTAAAGAAGGAACTTTATACGGTACCATCAAGCGCTCACCGACAGCTGCCCTGCAACAAGATCTGAGCGAAGAGGAGGCGCTCAAGGTCAATCTGGCAAATTTCGATCTGATCGGCACTCCTCAAGCCACCAATGGAAACTATCCTTTAGGGTGGGCTCAAGCTGCCAATACACCATTTAAATATTGGAAGCAAGATGCGCACGCAGAGGGCGGAACACGAAATCCGTTAATTGTTTTTTATCCGAAATCGATTCAGGATAAAGGAGGGATTCGGAATCAATACGGCCATGTGAACGATTTATTGCCCACCACGCTGGAATTTCTCAATATTAAAGCGCCTGCGTATATCCGTGGTATTAAACAGGATACCATTCAAGGAACGTCTTTGTTGTATTCTTTTGCTGAAAAGAACGCTCCATCACGTCACTCCGTCCAATACTATTACATTTTCGGTTCACGGGCTATCTATAAAGACGGTTGGAAGGCAAGCTTGGCCTTTAAGATTGCCGATGGTAAAGGGGGGAAAAGTCGCAATGTGAGCTTTGAAGACCCCGACCATATCGACTGGCAGCTATTTAACCTTCATGAAGACTTCAATGAACAACATGATTTGGCTAAGAAAAATCCCGCTAAACTCGAGGAGCTGAAAGCGTTATTCGAGGAGGAAGCAAAGAAAAACAATATATACCCCTATATAACCTGGGATGATGTTGCTGATAGGCGAAATACATTGTCAAAACAATAATAACTCGGTGTCAAATAAATCAGATATAGAAAGATGAGACAATTAATCTTAGGCGTGCTATTACTGTTCACGCTAGAGGCAGTAATGGCACAAGAAAAAACAACTAACCTATTGCCTTTCGAGACATTTGAAAAAAAGCTATTGGCTGCCGGACCTGATCCCCAAATTTTGGACGCTCGTTCTGAAGAAGAGTTTATACAAAATCATGTAAAGGGAGCGCTGAATGTATCCGATGAAAAGCAGTTTAAATCAATAGCATCGAAATTAAGAAAGGAGGCGCCCGTATTTATTTACTCTATTGGCAACGGGCGAAGTGCTAAGTTGGCTGCGGTTTTGCGCGCACTGCATTTTAAGGAGGTGTATGAATTTCCGGGAGGACTTAGTAAATGGATAGCACAGGGGAAACCCGTTGAATCGACAGTGGGAGATGGTTTGTCATTGGCAGGATTTAACGAGCAAATTACATCAGAAAAGTTGGTATTAGTTGATGTCGGATCTCGTTATTGTGGCGGATGTAAAAAACTGAAACCGATCGTGGAGAAGTTAGCGGAAGAAAATAAGGATAAACTTAAATTGGTTAATATCGAAGCCTACGATAATAAGCAGCTAACGAAAGCGCTAGCTGTGGACGCATTACCGACACTCATCTTATACAAGGGAAAAGAGGTGGTTTGGAAAAAACACGGACTGAGTTCGGAAGAAGAAATTCTTACCGAGTTGAATAAACATAAAATTTAATGACATGACTTTTCAAGATATTGTTTTGTTGGCAAAAAAAATACTGGTAGGCCTTGTAGTAACAGCCATTCCCGTGTTGATTATCTTTTTTACGATTAGCTTTTTACAAAAACTTATTGCATAGGAGGTATTGAAATGAAATTGGAAAAAGAAGTTAAAGATCGGATTGTAAGAAATGTCCTGCTTAGTATATTTATTTATGCACTACCCATTTTGCTCATGTTTCTTTATTTCTATTTGACCGGTGAAAAACCTTGGGTTAAGTAGATGCGTGTAGAACTATTATCCATTATCCCTTAATGACACATTATTATGATACAATTTATTGAAGCCATATTTGAAAATTTAAACACATGGGGGCTTGCGGTGCTGACGCTGATTGTCGGTATTGCTGAGTTTTCGTTAGGCCTTTACGGAAAGGAATGGAATCGAAATGAAAAAATACTTGACCTTGCCTGCTATGCTTTGCCTAGATTGGTGACAAGGCCGTTAGTGGCTTATTTTGGGTTGAAACTTGTTCCCTTCGTTTTACCGCACGCAAAGGATGCATTTGAGTGGGTTCCCTTTTTCTGGGGCTTTGTGATTATCTGTATTTATGACGATTTGACGCAATATTGGTATCATCGGCTTCATCATGAAATCCCCTGGCTTTGGCGATTTCATCGAACACACCATTCGGCTTCGTATATGGGAATGGCCATGGCATCCAGACAAAATATTATTTATACGATCTTTTTCTCGCAAACTTACTTAACAGTTATTTTAGTGTATTTAGGTTTAGGTTACCCTGCTTTGTTTGCAAAGGGAATAAAGTCATTGATTACTAAAATGGCACATTCGAGTATTAAATGGGATAAACCTTTTTATGAAAAAAAATGGCTTCATCCACTTGCATGGATACTTGAAAGAACGATTTCCACACCGGCAACCCATCATGCTCACCATGCAGATACAACCGATGATGGGATAGGATATTACAAAGGAAATTTCGGTAATATGTTTTTCCTTTGGGATGTTATTTTTGGGACGGCGTTAATAACCCGGCAATACCCGAAATCTTATGGTATTTCTCATTATGAAGGTGATGAGTGGTACGCACAGCTCCTTTGGCCCCTATTAAAATCCAGCGTGCCCGGAAGCGAATTGGCTGCACATGGCCCGATGGTACGCGAAAACATCCAACCAAATGAGGTGGAAGTAAATAACACAAAGGAAGAAGTAACCGCACCCTTGGAAACCGACGGAATTCAACCGAGGTTCACCGCTTAAGCTGGTAATGAGAAAGGATTTTTTAAAAAAATCCTTTCTCATGTTAACATATTATGATAGATTTGATTCCATACTAATCAAATCAGATACTAAAAAATATGAGTGAAGGAATAACATCGGCCGAAACCGTTCTTCAGGAACAAGATTTATCGCCGGAATTACAAAATCTACCGAAGCGGAATTTTCTTACAGAGGATTGGACCGTCGTGATATTGGGTTTCATCATTATCGGCCTTGCTATTTTAGGTTTTCACGTGGAAGCACCCAAGTACAAATGGTCAGCTATTGAGAGCTTGTCTTCCGTGTTTGAAGCTGCGAACCTCCTCAAGCTATTCAAGCAGCTTATTTTTACTTTTGCGCTGCTGATTCTGGGGGGGCTGTTAACAGGTAGAAGAATAAAGCCATATTTGCTCGGTTTTCCCGTTGTATTTTTCTTAACGGCACTCGCCTTGCTATTAGCAGGCAATAAAACGATGGAAGATCTGGGATTGGAAGCCGTTATTTTCAGTCTGCTTGTAGGCCTATTGGTAGGCAATACGGTTAAACTGCCTGTTTGGCTTAAAGAAGCCTTATCGGCCGAACTTTTGGTGAAAATAGGCTTGGTATTGCTCGGAACAAATGTGATCTTTTCCGATATCCTCAAAGCGGGTTCACTAGGCCTCATCCAATCCTTAGTTGTTGTATTGTCAGTGTGGTATTTTTCTTTTTGGCTATGTAAGAAGTTTAAGATAGATGAAGAATTGGGTTTAATGTTATCCAGTGCCGTATCCATTTGCGGGGTTTCTGCCGCCATCGCTACATCAGGCGCTATACAAGGCGACTCCAAGAAATTATCATATGTTGTCTCTATGGTGTTAATTACGGCTATTCCCATGATGATTATCATGCCTTACATCGCGAATTATTTTGGTTTCTCGGAAGAAGTAACAGGAGCTTGGTTAGGCGGAAGTATCGATACCTCGGGAGCGGTGGTAGCCTCCGGTTCCCTGGTAGGCGAAACGGCGCTAAAAATAAGCACGATCGTTAAATTTTCTCAAAACGTCTTATTGGGAGTAGCTGCACTTGCTATTTCTGTTTATTGGACCTATACCAATCATCCTGCAGGAAAGGAAGCCGCAAACAAACCGAGTTTAGGTGTCATTTGGGAACGTTTCCCCAAATTTGTTTTAGGCTTTATCGCCGCGTCTTTATTATTTTCATTTTTCTTGCAACCCGATACGGTGGCGTCGGTAAAAGGGGATATAAAAAGTATACAAGGCTTATGGTTTGCCCTTGCGTTTACAAGTATCGGTTTAGAAACAAACTTTAAGGATTTAATCAGAGAGAATAGCAAGCGCCCATTTTGGGTTTTTCTAATCGCTCAGTTATTTAATATCATCCTTACCTTAGTACTGGCAATGCTTCTTTTCGGATAGATGAATAGGAGAAGGAATGAAATTTACGACAGGTTAAAGAAGGAGCAAACAGTGCAAGCGATATTATGCAATCTATGAACAACTATAGCAATCGATGGATTCAGGCTTTGGTAGGCGGAGCAATGATATTATCAGCCTGTAATTCAACTGCGGATAAATCAGCCAATCAAAAAGACTCCGTAGCAATGTGTGTTTCAGAAGGGATTCCTTCACGAGCTGCAGCCGTAAAAAAGACACAAGAAAACCTGTTACAAGGAGCTGATGATGCGAAGATGGTTTTTATTAAAGGAGGGTTTTTTCAAATGGGTTCAAGCGAGTTTGCTGATACCCAGCCGATTCATGAGGTGAAGGTCCATGATTTTTGGATGGATGAGCACGAGGTAACCAATGCGCAATTCGCTAAGTTTGTAGAGGCTACCGGTTACATCACCGTAGCGGAAAGGGCTCTGGACCCGGCCGACTTCCCCGGAGTTTCGAGGGATTTACTCGTTCCGGGATCGGCGGTATTCACGCCCCCCAAAGAGCCGGTAAATCTAAATAACCATCTACAATGGTGGAAGTATGTGCCCGGAGCTTCTTGGCGACAGCCTAAAGGGCCTGGGAGTAACATTAATGGAAAGGAAAACGAACCCGTTGTTCAAGTAAGCTATGAAGATGCAGAGGCATTCGCCAAATGGGCCGGAAAGCGCCTGCCCACCGAAGCGGAATGGGAATATGCTGCGCGTGCCGGACAAGTGGGAAAAAAGTATTATTGGGGGGATGAATTAAAACCGCAAGGTAAATGGGTTGCCAATACTTATCAGGGAAATTTTCCGGTGAGTAATGCGGCGGAAGATGGCTTTGTGGAGCTTGCTCCCGTAAAATCCTTTCCAGCAAACGCATATGGTTTATATGACATGGACGGAAATGTTTGGGAATGGTGTGCTGATTTCTATCGTCCCGATGCTTATGAGCATGCGGAGAAGGATAATCCCAAGGGCCCAAGTGATAGTTATGATCCCGCCGAACCAGGATTGGTAAAGCGTGTCCAACGAGGCGGCTCGTTTTTATGTAACGAGCAATATTGTGAACGTTACAAAGCAGGTAGCAGAGGAAAAGGAGAAGTGAGTAGTGCAAGCAATAACCTAGGCTTCAGGTGTGTACAGGATCAGGCACCTTAACAGCCCTATTCTACAGGAATGTACAATGAATAGAACATCGATGAAATGTTTTATAAATAAAAACATTTCATCGATGTTTCAGCAACTCGCTGGCATGTTTCAAAGCCGCTTCGCCCGGATTGCTGCCACTTAACATTTGCGCAACTTCAACCACCCGTTCTTCGTCGTTTAGCCTCCTCATGTTACTGCGTGTTACTTCTCCTGCTTCTGCTTTATAGACTTTGTAATGGGCATTTCCCTTCGATGCAATTTGCGGTAAATGGGTGATGGCAATAACCTGCATGTGTTTAGCCATTTCTTCCATAACATTTCCGACTTTAAGGGCAACTTCGCCCGAAATACCGGTATCAATTTCATCAAAAATGATGGTTGGAAGTGCCGAACTTTTAGCAATGAGCGATTTAATGGCCAGCATCAATCGCGACAATTCCCCACCTGAGGCAACTTTATTTAATGGCTGTGGCACCTGTCCCTTATTTGCTGTGAAAAGGAAACGTACCGTATCTGCTCCGGATAAACGCAATGTACTTGAATCCAGCTCAATAGACAAAACACTATTTGGCATACCTACTTCTGATAACACCTCAATCACTGCTTTTTGTACCAATGGGATGGCCTTTTGTCGATTGGCCCTTAGTTCTTCGGCTAGCTTTTCACTAGTCTCACGGAGCGCATCGCTCTCTGCCTTAAGTTTTGCAATCTCCTCATCATTGGACGAGAGTTTAATAAGCTTGTTTTCCAAATCTTTCTGTATGGCTAAAAGCTCTGCAACACTGCTTACATGATGTTTCTGTTGTAATTGATAGAGTAAACTCAGGCGCTCGTTTACCTCGGTTAGACGTCCCTCATCAAAAAGAATGTGCTGCTCGGTCCGTTCTACTTCTTCCGCAATGTCCTTAATTTCTATCAAAGCACTTTGCAAGCGTTCACTTAACTCATGGAGATTACTGACATAACGCTCCGCTTGCTGTATCTGCAGTCCTGCCTCCTTCAATGAATTAATAACAGGTTGCTCTTGCTCACTTAACAAAAAGTTGGCAGCCAATAAGGCGCGCTTAATTTCTTCCGCATGGCTCAGTTGATTCTGCTCCTGTTCCAAGGCTTCCTGTTCATCGCCATTCAATTTGGCAGCGGCCAGTTCGTCATATAAAAACTGATGATAGTCGGCCTCGCTTTGCGCCTGCTTACTTTCCTCTATCAAGTCATGAAGAGCCTGTGTTACCTGTCTATATTTCCTAAAGGTTTCTTGATAGGTTTTTAAGAGCAATCCATTTTCACCCACACTATCAAGGGTCATAAGCTGAAAATCCTCTGTATTGATTTCCAAGGTAGCGTGCTGCGAGTGGATATCAATCAGCCGTTCGCCCAATGCTTTAAGGGTGCTAAGCGTAACCGGGGTGTCATTTACAAAAGCTCGTGATTTTCCGTCAGCACTTATTTCCCTACGGAGGATGGTTTCAGGCTCATAATCGAGATCCTCTTCCTGAAAAAAATCACCTAGATTATATTCTTCAATTTGAAAAAAACCTTCGATTACACATTTCTGCGCTTGATTATAGAAGTATTTGCTTTCGGCTCTTTGCCCGAGAATGAGGGATAAGGCTCCTAATATAATGGATTTCCCTGCACCGGTTTCACCCGTCAATATATTGAGTCCTTTGGCAGGACTGATATCAAGTTCATCTATTAAAGCGTAGTTTTTTATTAATAAGCGCTTAAGCATCTGTATCGGATCGTGTTTTTTTTAAAGACTTTTTATTGTTTCATACTTATTGCTATTTCCCGGGTCGGCCTCTGATAATATATTGATTGCCTTTATTTTCTCCGGTCCTGTTAATCCGCCGATTAAGTTTGCCAACTCATCGGATTTGGCAGTGAAAAAAGCTTGGTTGTACATGGCCCCCTGCGCCATCCGATCTACCTTCGCTAGGAGCGGTAGCAAGTCGATCAACTTTCGTTTCGAAGCATTCTGATTATCTGCCATTTTATCCAATACATCTAAATGATAACGATAAGAAAAGCTACGTAGCGGTTCATAATTATTGTCGAGCATGTTATTTACCAACCAGAAACGGTTGTTCATGCTCTCGATCGATTTCCAGCCTGCAAAATTGGCTGTCTGCGCATTGTTCAGTACGTTCTGCGCCAGTGTATAATAGGGTGTTCCACCTTTCTCACTAAACGAATCAGCGTCGAGCCCGACAATAAGATAGGCGTAATAGGCTAACAATGAAGTGATATTGCTTAGATATTGCTGCGCGGAAAAATCCAAGGGCTCTCCTTCTGTATAGGTGAAATCGAAGTTTTTATCGGATAAAGTAAGAATAGGGCTGTTATAGGTGGTGTTGTAGATTGGGCGCGTTGAAATAATCTGCGCCTCGGCTTTGTAGTTGCTGCTACCGTCCCACTCTTTCACTGTAATAACGAAGCTGCAGTCGATACGTTCTTCAGGCAGGATTTGCTGATTACTCCATTTCTTATTATTAAGGAAGTCCGTCATTGCTTGCTGCAATACATCGAAAGCACGCTTATTGGTTGCTTGAACCTGCGGCGACAAAATCTGCACCCGCGCATTTAAGTCTTGCGCCCATGCCGGTGCCAGCGTCGCAATGCTGAATAGAAGAAAAGAAACGAAGGTTCTTGTCATATTATACATGATTAGCATCAAAGGTACGTAATAAGGTAAAATTAAAAATTAAAAATTAAAAAAGCTGACAGCAAAACTTCATCTTCCCTAAAGAGCGCTTCCCAATAGATGAAACCTGCATGAGTTGCAACTCAAAAAAGATAAGAATAAATCTAAGCTCATGCAAGCTTCATTGCCATTAAAAAATAGATTATTCTAATGAAAAAAAGTGTAATTTTACCCCCTTATATAAATACAGTTTACAATAAATCAAACCGATATGGCATACAACCTACTGAAAGGTAAAAGAGGTATTATATCCGGCGCGTTAAATTCCAGTTCTATTGCATGGAAGGTTGCCGAGAAAGCACATGAAGAAGGTGCTACATTTGTGTTAACTAACGCTCCTATCGCTATGCGTATGGGCGAACTCAATGAACTGGCTTCAAAAACAGGTGCGGAAATTATTCCTGCGGACGCAACCAGTGTAGACGATTTAACCAATCTATTCACCAAATCTCAAGAGATTTTAGGCGGTAAAATCGATTTTGTGTTACACTCCATTGGTATGAGTGTAAACGTGCGTAAAAGCATTCCTTATACCGAAGCTAATTACGACTTCTTTCAAAAGGGCATGGACGTATCAGCTTTGTCATTGCACAAAATGCTTCAAGTAGCGATGAAATTAGATGCCATTAATGAATGGGGAAGTGTAGTAGCCTTAACCTATGCAGCCGCTCAACGCACCTACTCCTTCTACAACGATATGGCTGATATCAAAGCTGCCTTAGAATCCATTGCGAGAAGCTTCGGTTATCATTATGGTGTCGCCAAAAAGGTACGTGTTAATACCGTTTCACAGTCGCCTACCAAAACCACTGCCGGACAGGGTATCAAAGGCTTTGGCGATTTCTTTGATTTTGCCGATGCCATGTCACCACTAGGCAATGCCAGCGCAGAACAATGTGCTGATTACTGTATTACCTTATTCTCAGACTTGACCCGCATGGTGACCATGCAGAACTTATACCACGATGGTGGATATTCTTCTACCGGTGTTACCAGCACCATTTTGGAGAAATTCGGTATTGAAGGGTAAGTGTTCAATAATTATATTTTTCAGCAAAAAGCAACGGGGAATTTCCGTTGCTTTTTTGTTTAGATATTGCCTTAGCGTTAACAGCAAGGACTCCGCTACGACGTACTCAGTCAGGAGGTTTTTGCCATCCCCCGATAACTAGGAGGAAGACATTCAAGATGAATAAAATATTTTGGTAAATGTATATAGGTTTATACTTTAAATTTTCAGTTTCGCCTGTAAATTATTATCTTGTCTTCGCGTTTAATACAATAACGCTCCTTTCAAATACCTATTAAAAACAGCAAATTTCTTTGAACTATAAAATGGCCAAGTAGCCATTTGCTAGGGACCTTCTTCGGGGTGAGTCCAGGGTGAGTCCACATTGAGTCCAGGGTGAGTCCACGTTTTAAGTTAAAAACCTGGACTCACCCTGGAAATGATATAGATTGCATGTTCAATAAAGGCGAAGAAGATATGAAGAAAGTATAGACTTGGTATGAGGAAAAGAAGAACCGGAATTAATAATTGAAACGGCCAAGTATTGGCTAAAAGCGAATATATAAATTATGGCGAAGATTAACAAAAACGGACGACTGAGCGGAAAAAAAGGACATGAAGTTTATCGGGATGTAAATGGCGAATCCATCGTACAAAGTATGCCGAGAGTGGTAAAGCAAACCACCAATACCCGCATTGCTGCGCAGGAATTTGGTATCAGCAGCAATGCAACCAAAATTATCCGACAGATAGGGAGTTTGCTTTTTGAGTATATGGATCCTTATGTTTCGGGCAGGTTAAATGCGGTTATGCAAAAATGCGTCAGTCAACTCCCGGAAGCCGCTGGCCACAAAAACCTAAACCAAATAGATCCTAGCCCCTTTATCGGTTTCCAATTCAATCCGGATGCTCCTTTTGAGAAAACCTTGCATGTTTTTCCCCGCTGTTCGATTCAGCCAGACGGTACCGTAGAGATCACTATCGATGCGCTCACACCAAAGCAAGATATTCCCTTCTTGCAGCGTAATATCAACCCCCGTCCCGGAGCTTTTCTCCGGGTAGCATTGGTAAGTATTGACTATGCGCAGGAAGCATATCAAATACTGGCACAGGAAGAAATTATGCTCGTTAAATCAAAAATGGAACAACCTCCGCTGCCCGCCACCTTTGATGTACAATGGAAATGCCTTAAAAAATTACCCAAAGAAGCCTTGGTATTTGTCTATTTTTCTTTGCATTATTATCAACTCGACTGGCTAGAACAACGAAAAATGATTGGCGAAAAAACAATGAATCCCGCCGGTTTCTTACACGCTTTTTGCGTTAATGAGGAAATGTATATAAAAAATCAGGCAACGGCCATCGGCCCTGACCATCAACCACTAAGAGAAGCTGAATGGTTTTACACCATACTTTTAGAAAAGAAGACCGAAATCGATCGTATTAAAGCAAAGGCAGAAAAAACGAAGAAGAAATGATTAGATGATAAAGAGTAAGTAAATGTACGATTTGGCTGGAAATTGATAGAGCTGATTTATTTAGACCTTGCTTGAGTTATTAGCAAGCCTTGTAGCGCCAACAGTTTTAGGGTTAGCGGAGAAGTAACAATATCCAAGTTTATTCTCCGCTAATATTATTTGATTTATTACCAAGATTCTGATAATATTATTTTCACATATCTTGTTGGAGGACGGTTTTCCATTACCCCTCCCCTTCCGTCTGCCCATTTGGCGTCTAATAGTATGCTGCCAATTGCATAATCATAGCGATAAGCGATCCCGTTATATACCGTCGTTAACGGTTCATAAATTTCGTCCTCAAACATAAGATGAACCGAAACGTCGTCGTTCTCAAAAACTTCACTTGTCAACTCATCAAGTGGTATTTCAACCTCCCAAGCTTCTCCATTATCAATAGACCTCCACGAAGACGAAGGTAATTCCATTACAAATGTTCTATTAGGATTAAAAGTTGGATCATCATCTTTACTACACCCACTCATACCTACCAAACCTACTAAGGCAATCATTAAAAATAAATACTTCTTCATTCGCTATTTGTTTTTAGTTGTTCGTTATTGGTTATTTGTTGCCAGCCATTCGTTATTCGTTCTTGGTTGTTCGTTATTGGTGACGGCGTTCGTAAGGGCAATACTACTTAACTAGACTAGTTAATTGTTAACGGTTATCATTATTCGTACTAACATTATCACATTAACTAATTAGCTAATTCCCTATTCAACGTCTCAACCACTCAACGAGTATCTACTTCTTAGAGTGACAAAACATGAAAAGGTTTAAGCAAGAATCGCTCCATAATTTTAATTTAGTGAATAGGGAGTAGTTAATATGGAGTATGGAGTAGCATTATCCTCTTTTTCAACGCATAGTGAATAACGTAATTTCACCTCATTTTGTTATCCTTGTAGTAGAAATAACAAAGATGCCATGACGAACATTCAAATAAAATACAATTTACTTGATGCCGCTTCACAAAAAGAGGTAAGCGACTTTGTTGACTTTCTATTAAACAAAAAGAAAAAAAAGTGGAGAATCTCTCTTCCTACAAAAAGAAAATATTAAAAGTTTCCGCTTGGGCAGAAGAAGATATTAAACGAATTGAGGAGGCTCAAAAGCATATTAACAACTGGATCCACTCCCCTACTCAACTATTTTCCTATTCAACTATTGGCTAATTAAATCAACGGTTCGACTACTCAACGATTTAACAAATCCCCAACAAAAAAAGCGTCACGCAAATGCGCGACGCTTTTTTCTATATTAAGCTGATAGCCGATTGCTGAAAGCCCTTAGCTACTTACTATTGCTTCCGTCTTTCTCATCTTCATGCTCTTTCTCGATATCTGTAGGCTTAGCCGACTTCTTACTATCGCTCTTATGTGAGCCATTTACCACAATCTCTTCTTTTTCCTTATTGTAGTCAATTTCTAAAGTAGCGCCATCTGCTAAATCACCTTTCAGAATTTCTTCCGCAATTGGATCTTCCAAGTACTTCTGAATGGCACGTTTCAATGGACGAGCTCCGAAATTACTGTCAAAGCCCTTCTCCGCAATGAATTCTTTTGCACCTTCTGTTAAGTTCACGGTATAGCCCAAACCTTGGATACGGGTGAACAATGCTTTTAACTCGATATCGATAATCTTGAAGATCTCTTCTTTACCAAGTGAATTGAACACAATCACATCGTCTACGCGGTTTAAGAACTCCGGAGCAAAAGCGCGTTTTAAGGCATTCTCGATGACACTCCGAGAATGCGTCTCAGCCTGTGTAGCCTTCGCACTAGTAGTGAAACCTACGCCTTGACCAAAGTCTTTCAATTGACGGGCACCGATATTCGAAGTCATGATAACGATCGTATTTCTAAAATCTACTCTTCTACCCAAACTATCGGTTAACTGTCCTTCGTCCAATACCTGTAATAGCAAGTTGAACACATCCGGGTGAGCTTTTTCGATTTCATCTAATAGAACTACAGAATACGGTTTGCGACGTACCTTTTCAGTTAACTGACCGCCTTCTTCATAACCGACATATCCTGGAGGCGCTCCTACCAAACGTGATACAGCAAATTTTTCCATGTATTCACTCATATCGATCTGGATCAAAGAATCCTCGCTGTCGAACATAAAACGTGCTAACTCTTTCGCTAATTCCGTTTTACCGACACCTGTAGGCCCTAAGAAGATAAAGGAACCAATTGGCTTTTTCGGATCTTTCAAACCGGCACGGGTGCGTTGAATCGCCTTCACAAGTTTCTTCACCGCATCGTCCTGTCCGATAATCCTTCCTTTCATCGATTCGGCCATGTTTAACAGCTTTTGGCTGTCGGTTTGTCCAACACGTTGAACAGGAATACCGGTCATCATCGACACCACTTGAGCAACATCATCTTCTGTAACGGTATAACGTTTGGTTTTCGTTTCTGCTTCCCAAGCTTGCTTTTCACGATCCAACTCTTCCAGTAATTTCTTCTCCGTATCACGAAGCTTAGCAGCTTCCTCATACTTCTGACTACGAACTACTTTATTCTTCTCCACTTTGATATCTTCGATTTTCTCTTCAATATCAATGATGCTCTGAGGAACATGAATATTTGTTAGGTGAACACGTGACCCTGCTTCATCCAAGGCATCAATAGCCTTGTCCGGCAAGAATCGGTCAGTAATGTAGCGAGTAGTTAAACTCACACAGGCTTCAATCGCCTCCGGTGTAAAAGTTACCGCGTGGTGCTCTTCATACTTATCCTTGATACGGTTAAGAATTTCAATCGTCTCCTCATGCGTTGCCGGTTCGATCATTACTTTTTGGAAACGACGGTCCAAGGCGCCATCCTTTTCAATATACTGGCGATATTCATCCAGCGTAGTAGCTCCGATACATTGAATTTCTCCACGTGCCAAAGCTGGTTTAAACATGTTCGAAGCATCCAGTGATCCGGAAGCTCCGCCGGCGCCCACGATGGTATGAATTTCATCGATAAATAAAATCACATCAGGTGATTTTTCGAGTTCATTCATCACCGCCTTCATCCGCTCTTCAAATTGACCGCGGTATTTAGTACCTGCGACTAGGGAAGCCAAATCTAAGGTAACTACTCTCTTGTTAAAGAGCACCCTAGAAACTTTCCGTTGTACAATGCGCAAGGCTAAGCCTTCGGCAATAGCCGATTTACCAACTCCCGGTTCACCAATTAAAATCGGGTTATTCTTTTTACGACGTGAAAGAATCTGAGATACGCGTTCAATCTCTTTTTCACGTCCAACGATTGGATCTAAACGTCCTTCTTCTGCAGCTTTGGTCAAGTCGCGACCAAAGTTATCCAGTACCGGGGTTTTCGATTTAATATCTGACACTTTTTTAGGTTGGCTGAAGCTATCTTCATCGCGGAAATCATCATCTCCCGCAGCCGAACCGGCTGCTTGGTCGGTGATTTCCGTTTTGTTCTGCTCTACCTCAGCTTTGAAAATATCATAATTGATATGGAATTGCTGAAGTATCTGAGAAGCAATATTATCTTCGTCTCTTAAGATAGAAAGTAATAGATGCTCGGTGCCAATAATTTCGCTCTTAAATATCTTAGCTTCTAGGTAAGTAATCTTGAGCACTTTTTCCGCCTGCTTCGTCAGTGGAATATTGCCAAGATTAGCCGAAGTGGATGACGTCCCTTTTACAGCCTCTTCGATGGAGCGGCGTAAACGGGCAGTATCTACCCCCACATGCTTTAATATTTTGATTGCTAAACCATCTCCCTCGCGGATCAGGCCCAGCAAGAGATGCTCGGTGCCGATGTAGTCGTGTCCAAGTCGAAGCGCTTCTTCCCTGCTATAGGAGATAACGTCTTTTACGCGTGGCGAGAATTTTGCTTCCATGAATGTATTTACCTTTCTTTTAATGCTCTAATGTATAAAATTATTAATTAAAACTTTGAGCGCTTTATGTAACTTTTATCAACAATTACGCCATTTCTCTCATATGCAATTCTTGTCAGTCTTTATGATACCTAAAGTTACGCGTTTATGACTAAATATCGCCATCTTTGCAGTAGAATTTTATCACGAATATGTCAGACGAGAAAGTAATATTTTCGATGGCCGGTGTAAATAAGATTTACCCGCCTCAAAAACAGGTACTAAAAAATATCTATTTATCTTTTTTCTACGGTGCTAAAATTGGCGTAATTGGTTTAAATGGCTCCGGAAAATCTTCCCTCTTAAAAATCATAGCCGGTTTAGACAAATCTTACCAGGGTGAAGTTGTTTTTTCTCCGGGGTATTCGGTGGGTTATTTAGCGCAAGAACCTATTTTAGACCCCGCAAAAACAGTGAAAGAAGTAGTGGAAGAGGGAGTCGCTGAAACGAAGGCCATCTTAACGGAATACGAGGAAATTAATGAAAAATTCGGGTTGCCGGAGGTGTATGAAAACCCGGATGAGATGGAAAAATTAATGAATCGACAAGGTGAACTACAGGATAAAATCGACGCCACCGGTGCTTGGGAATTGGACAATAAGCTTGAACGAGCCATGGATGCTCTGCGCTGCCCCGACCCCGACGCATCCATTGCCAATTTGTCAGGAGGCGAGCGCAGAAGAGTGGCATTATGTCGGCTTCTACTTCAAGAGCCGGACGTGTTACTGTTAGACGAGCCAACGAACCACCTGGATGCCGAGTCGATCGACTGGCTGGAACAGCACCTACAACAATATAAAGGAACGGTGATTGCGGTAACACACGATCGCTATTTCTTGGATAATGTGGCCGGATGGATTTTGGAGCTAGATCGCGGGGAAGGTATTCCTTGGAAAGGCAATTACTCTTCCTGGTTAGATCAAAAGGCTAAACGTCTGGCACAGGAAGAAAAGACGGAAAGTAAACGCCAAAAAACACTCGAACGGGAGTTGGAATGGGTGCGGATGGCTCCGAAAGCGCGTCACGCTAAATCCAAGGCCCGTCTTTCCAATTACGAAAAGTTGGCTTCTGAAGAAACGAAGGAAAGGGAAGAAAAGTTGGAGCTCTTTATTCCTCCAGGCCCTCGTTTGGGAAATGTGGTGATTGAAGCGCAAAATGTAACCAAGGCTTACGGCGATAAAGTGCTGTTTGAAAACCTCACTTTTTCACTTCCTCCTGCGGGCATTGTTGGTATTATAGGACCAAATGGTGCAGGAAAAACTACATTGTTCCGATTAATCACCGGACAAGAGCAACCGGACAGCGGCTCCTTCCGGGTAGGAGAAACCGTTGCATTGGGTTATGTGGATCAAATGCATGACGACTTAGATCCGAACAAAAACGTCTGGGAAAATATCACCGGAGGGCACGATAATATCGTCCTAGGGAATCGCACCGTTAATTCCCGGGCTTATGTTTCCAAATTCAACTTCAATGGTGCCGACCAGCAGAAAAAAATCGACGTACTATCGGGCGGTGAGCGCAATCGCGTGCACTTAGCCATTACGCTTAAGAAAAGTTCCAATGTTTTACTGCTGGACGAACCAACCAATGATATTGATGTGAATACGCTTCGAGCGTTGGAGGAGGGTCTCGAGAATTTTGGTGGCTGTGCCGTGATTATATCACACGACCGTTGGTTTTTAGATCGAATCTGTACACACATCCTCGCTTTTGAAGGCGATTCCCAAGTTTATTTCTTTGAAGGAAACTACTCGGAGTATGAAGAGAACCGGAAGAAACGATTGGGAGACACAGGACCGAAGCGGATTAAATACAAGAAGTTGGTGAAATAGTTGCGAGTTATTAGTTGTTTGTTATTAGTTATTAGTTGTTCGTTATTGGTTATTGGTAATTCGTCAAACACTGGCCGAATAACTAGTAACCGGTAACGAATAACTATATATTTTTCCTCAACATAAAAAACACATCTTCTTTTGTCGTTGAATCGTTAAATAGTTGAGACGTTAAGTTGTCGAGTTGTTAAATCGTATTAATACTTCCCTACTTAACTACTTCTCTACTTAACTATTTCCCTACTTAACTATTTCTCTACTTAACTACTCCCCTACTTAACTACTTCCCTACCCAACGAATTAACTAAGCTCAAATTTCATCCACGATTCTCCCTCCCCGCCAAACACAAAATATTGAGGGTAAAGAATTTCTGCCAAAAGCTCTACATCATCTGCGGCCTCGGGCAAACTAGCAAGTAAGTGCTTTTCGCCGTCAATTAAAAACACCTTATTTTCCTTAATAGCCGGCGTGTTTTCCCATTCCTCATCTGCTAAAAAGCCTGGGATTTCACCTAATAATTGAAACATACTCCTATTTTGAGCTAGAAAGATGAAAAGCTGAGGTCCCTTCGTATCCAGTACTTCGTTATATACCCTTCCCCCTGCAGTTCGTATAATGGTATTAATATAAGCCTCCGGTTCGTTATCAAGCGTCGATTCGGCTACCACTTTAACAGTAGGTCGTTGGTTATCTGCTATAAATTTCAGTTTGTGAACCACGATATTAATACGCTCAGCAAGTTCTTCGATTAGTTTTTCCGCTTCTCGAGACACGTTCAAGCTTGTTCCTATGTAAGAGATGCGCTCATATATTTGATCAATATGATGAAGTTGCTGTGTTAAGTTGATGTCTTCTTCCAGTAGTTTTACGCATGCTTCATCCAAACCTAAAGCCTTCACAACTGTCGACAAATACGAGGTATAATCTTGCATAGTATTATTGTTTACGAAGCAAACTTAGATAAAATGAGGGGTATAAAAAAGGGCTGCCAGGATATAATCACTAACAGCCCCCTCTTTAAAAATTGTTTCTTATTCGCTCAATTTAACTTCTCTTGTTATAGAAGTATTGTCTCCTTTTATTTCATTTCCATCAGGTCCTACCAACGTTAATTTGACTTTTAGATTCCCTTTTGGAGCTCCCTTGATTTCATAAGGTCCCCATTTATCCAACGTGATCGTAGTGTCATTAATCTCTGCTTTCACTTTGTTGCCCGAAGCCGATAACTCCGTGTTCACTAGGTAGAAGTCAAGCAATAAGTTCTCGGTATCTTTTCCCTTATATTCGCCTTTCGGACGACTATAGAATAAAGCGGCATCCGCAGGAACGGGTAATTCCTCATATTTTCCCTGATCGGTAATTTTGAAATGCTTTAAAACATAAGCCTTTGGCTCTTTTATGGATTCATGGTAAGAACGTGAAAGAAAGGACAATAAATAGTGCTCGGTTCCTTTCTTCAGACTTACACTATTTTCCGGTTTATAAAGTGCGGTATAAGGCTGGTTGTCCAAAATAAAATGGATATGCTGCCCTTCCGCTGAATTAGCCATATGATCCGCATTATGATCGGCTGTATGTTCTGTCAACGTAAAATTCTTTACCGCATATTTAACCTCCAACTTCACTGAATCCTGGGAAGCACCCGGTGTAGCCGTAATAGAAGAGACGGCCAATTCAGCACCTGGAAATGCCTTTGAATCTGCGACAGGTGTAACACTGATCGCACTCGTTGCAGCCTCAGTGGCAGTAGTGCTGTCGGTTCCTTCTGTTGATTTTGTGCCAGATTGATTACATGCCGACAAAGAAGCTGCTATGAAAGCGCCCGTTACCAGCGTCATGATTTGAGATTTAAAGTTCATATTGCTATTTTTTTTACGATAAGTACTAATAAGATTAATATCTAATCTAATAATACAGCTAAGTAACGTATTTTGTTTAAAAAGGACGAAGAATCTGATGTAAAATATTGGATATTTGTTAGTAGGCATTAGGCTATAGGCAGTAAGCTTTAAGCACGCACCTACTTACAATATTACCACATTGGCTAATTGACTAATTCACTATTTATTGCGAGGAGTTAGGCTATAGGCAGTAAGCTTTAGGCAGCCATCTACCCACATTGGCTAATTGTCTAATCTGCTAATTGGCTAATTCACTAATTCACTATTTCCCTACTCAACTATTGCGAGGCATTATGCTATAGGCAGTAAGCTTTAGGCACGCACTTACCTACAACATTACCACATTGGCTAATCAACTACTTAACTATTTAACTTCTCAACTATTTAACGACTTAACCTCTCAACAACCCAACGTGTTGATAATTAACCAAATGTTAACAAATAAACCACATTCTCTTTATCAGGAAACACTTCAAATGCGCTAACTTTATAGCAAAGATCGATACGCAGGCAAGGGCTATTTAGATTTAACGTAATACCTTTAATTTATGACCTGGAAAAAATTTAGCGGAGAACCCATTCGCAAACCACTTCTCGAAGAAGTAAGCACAGCCATCTCGAAAGAATATGCATTAGGAAACAAGCTCAAAGTCTGCATCGGCACCGACTCGCAGGTAAAAGGGCAAATCACTGATTTTGCAACGGTGATTGCTTTTATCCGCGAAAAGAAAGGTGGCTTTATGTTCATTCACCAAGAACGGTCCCTGCTTAAAATGAGCATCAAAGAACGAATGCTCGCGGAAGTACAGCGTTCTATTGAAACGGCTTATTCACTTTGCGATATTTTGGACACCTATCATGTCGACTTAGAAGTACATGCCGATATTAACACTAATCCTATGTTTAAATCCAATCAGGCACTTCATGAAGCTATGGGATACATTTTAAGTATGGGCTTTGTATTCAAAGCGAAACCGGAGGCTTTTGCAAGCTCAACCTGTGCGAATAAAATGGTGCAGTAAAGAAGTTTTTTGATTCCTAGTTGTGAGCTTTTTTTTTATAATGAGCGAATTTTGGACATAAGGTCTAGGTAACATGACATAGAACCATAGCTGTCAAAGGGATTTCGTTTTTAAAAAAGAACCTTTTTCTTAATCAACTTTTCTTGATAAAAGTTGAGCAAACCGAAGAACGTAGTGATGAGTTCATGAACACCTTTAAAAATAAACAAGCCTGAATAAATCAAGGCTTGTGTAGGCTGCCTTGCAACTGATGGCAAAGCATCATTAGCGCGTATTGGAGCCGTTTCACTTCGTCAATCCGCTTGGGGATTGCAATATGAGCGAGGGTGCAAATGCTTTACTGCTCGTTGCGTCGATATCCTCCAAGGCCGTTCTTCCCACACACGAGGCTATATTTAGGGCTAAAGCTAATACGTCCGGTTAAAAGTAAAAGCCCTCCGTTCTGCCACAATGTCGCCTAGGAAATTTGCGGTTTGCACGTTGATGCATTACCGTTTAAAGCAAAGTTCCAAGCGACGAGTCTTTGGTTACTTTCTTCGGAAGAAAGTGACAAAATAAAGGTTTTTTTAATATAAACACCTCCTTCTCTATGTTAAAACCGAAACTGACCGACCAACGGGAGAAAGTAATCCCAACTGACAGGCAAATAATTTCGCGTTTGTCTTGATACCTGCCTACCGCAGGCAGGCTTGATACTTTTGTATTGGTACCGTTATAACCACCTGCCTGCAGGCAGGTAAGTAGTAGGACATAGGACAATAGATGTGTGTGCTAGAATAATAACATAACAGTCTTCGCCTTGATACTTTTATCCTGATACTTTTGTCCTAATACTTTTATCTTGATACTTTTGTCCTAATAACTAATAAAACAACAGCAATGAAATACATGTTCCTTTTCCTGATAAGCTTTCTACGGGCATTTTCCTATGCACAAGATCAGCAAGAATGGTTGGTAAAAATAGGCGATAAGGCACCTGATTTTTCGTTCACTCTAGCCGACAGCAGCTTAAAAAACCTACAGGATTATAAAGGAAAGGTCGTATTGATCAATTTCTTCGCAACATGGTGCCCTCCTTGCCGAAAAGAACTCCCTCGCGTTCAGAAAGAAATTTACGATCGTTACAAGACTAACAAAAAGTTTGAGTTATTCGTCTTCGGCCGTGAAGAGAATTGGGACAAACTGCGGCCATTCATTGAAAAAACGGGCTACACCTTTCCCATCCTCCCTGATGTGAAGCGGGAAATATTCTCAAAATACGCAAACAGCGGTATTCCTAGAAACGTCGTGGTAGATGAAGAGGGCAAAATCATCTATTTATCCCTTGGTTATACGGAAGAAGAGTTTGATAAGCTATTAGAAGTCCTGGATAAGAGGCTTAATTAATCGCTTTATGTTGCAAGACTTCAATTGATACCTGTTGTCCAAGCTGATATCGATTCGGCATTTTATTGATACATCGCAATTGGAGCTTCTCATCCGACAATATAATTTCTTCGTAAAAGCCTTTAAAAAGGATGTTCTGAATAGTAAATGGCGTAGTAGTCCGTACGATCTCATCTATTCGTATCCACTCCGGATGGATAATGATCTCTTTTGCACTTATCTCCGGTAATAGATAACTAGCTTCCTCCTCGGACAATATATTACTCCTTGCCAATAACCTAGCGGTATACGCATTGGGTGGATTATTGTATATTTCTTTCGGGCTACCGACCCCCATTAAATTACCGTCTTGTAAAATTAATAAAGCATCCGATAAAGCCAGTACTTCACTTGGATCATGGGATACCATAATGACCGTTAGGCCGATCTCATCTACTATCTTTCGGATATCTTGCTGCAAGTGGTCGCGGAATGAAGCATCTACCTGATTAAAGGGCTCATCCATTAATAAGACCTGCGGTCCGGTCACAAGTGCCCGGGCGATGGCTACCCGCTGCTTCTCGCCTCCGCTTAGATCAGCAATACGTTGTTTGGATAGCCTCAAAATATTCAGACTGTTTAAGGCGATTTCCGTTTTATCGTGTTTTTCCAGTAAGTTGGTATTTGATAAACGAGACGCCACATTATCCCAAACATTAGCATAGGTATTTAAATCATCAAAGTGCTGAGATACCAGACGCATGTCTTCATGCCCCGGAATCAATTTATCGAAGGGCCCCGGCACCTTCCATCCTTTGAAACGAATTTCCCCTTCATCAGGACTTGCAAGACCGTAAATTAATCGCAACAGTGTGCTTTTTCCGCTTCCACTTTCCCCTATGATCGCCGTGATTTTACCTTGCTCCACACCAAAGGAGATCTGGGTTAACCCTAAACTATCCGGTTTATCCGAAAAACGTTTTGATAAATTATCGACCTGAATGTATGCGAGTCCTTGCTTTTGCGTATCCGAAGGAATAAAATCGCAGGAAGGTGTATTTGTATTATTTGCCATCAAAAAACATTACACTTATAGTGTAAACGCCTCGAAGATAAAAAAATTTTAGGCATTCATGAACTAGGTCGATCGTGATAGCACTGATCGACCTATAAAAGCAAAAGTTTTTAGAAGAAGAACATCAGTCCGAAAGACATATTTCTCAGGCCCTCTTGCTGTGGACTATTCTCAAACATATCATTGAAATAGTACTTGGCATATAAACCGACCCATTTATAGCCTACACGTGCAAAAGCACCATAACGGAATTTAGCATAATTAAAATCGTCTTTAACTTTCCGTTTGCCTTCCTCTTCACTCTTAAATTTTTGGCTTCCACTTAGCAAGAAACCTCCAATTGGGCCGTAGGCAATTCGTAA
Organism: Olivibacter sp. EAT-5; assembly: GCF_044784325.1. Lineage (NCBI taxonomy): Bacteria > Pseudomonadati > Bacteroidota > Sphingobacteriia > Sphingobacteriales > Sphingobacteriaceae > Olivibacter > Olivibacter sp. EAT-5. The sequence goes on from NZ_CP173028.1 coordinate 476,365, forward strand.
ATCACGATCCATGCCCAATCGATGTTCGAAGGTTATCGGTATCCTAAGATAACTGGAGCTGAAACGGTTTTTGCTATAATGTATATCCGATTCGGTGTAGCTTAGCGGTGTAGTATTCCGGTCGAATATGATGTCATTTTTCAGGCGGATGTGGGTCCAATCAAAACCGGCAGACAAAAACAATCTAAACTTTTCGTTGAAGCGGTAGCCGAATTGGAAAACATCAAAGCCCACATTAATTGTTTTCCATGTTCGGTTCCTTAGAAAATCGTTCTCCGGACTAAGCGTAAAACTACCATTATCTAGTAAGGTAGCCAATCCTAAATCAAAGCGGGAAAATGTGATTCCTAAAATAACCTTCGGCTTCTGCTTCAAAAAGTCAGTACTCTTACTTTTATTTAAGCTATCGCAAGGATTACAACGTTCAACCTTGACCATATTATCTCCATCAGAGCTCCATTTGACGGTTAGCTTTCGCTTCCGTTCAGTTTTTACGGTGTCCATATCCGTTGTATCACGTATCCCCTCCACCTTCGATAATTCAGTATTGCTTGCCTGAACGGTGCCAATCAACGCTAAAAAAGTTAACCCTGTAAATAAAATATGCTTCATATATGTAGTTATTAGTTGTTCGTTATTAGTTGTTGGAGACGTTAAATAGTTGAGTCGTTGAGTTGTTGAGTCGTTGAGAGGTTAAATGGTTGAGTCGTTGAGTCGTTAAATAGTTAAGTTGTCGAGTCGTGGAGTCGTCAAATCGTATCTACTTAACTACTTCCCTATTTAACTACTTGACTATTCCTCTACTTAACTACTTGACTATCCCCCTTACTTAACTACTTGACTATCCCCCTTACTTAACCATTCCCCCATCACAGCCTAACCTTCAATGCCTTCAAATCAACGGCTACTTTCAATGTGCCTTCATCATCACTGGCAAAAGACAGCACCTTTGCATCGCCATGATCAACCGAACCTACGACATAATTTAAAATCTCACCTATGCCGAAATTTTTCTTTTCTTGGCTCTTCATCTTTGTATCCTTTAACGTCGGAGTCTCAATAAAAGCAAACTGTAGCGCCGGTTGCTCCACGCGTCCATTACCTGGAGATACGGCGACTGATACTACCTCATTGACGATCATGGGCCGGTTGCCCGTGTCTTCCATAATAACATCGGGATCTGTCATTGCCCTATTTTCCGATACCGTTATTTTCCGCCCGTCTATTCGCTCCTTTAAATTCCTTTTCGCAGGGGATACGCTCCTATGAACCATCTTTTCGCCTTTACCGATTCCATTATTGCTTTTGGTCACCGGCATTGGTAAGGCAGCCCCTTCGTCTTTTATAACTTCTTTCTTTGCACTTAAATATACAACTTTGCGTGGCTGTTTGATATAAGTTATCCCCACCCCTAAAGTAAGCGCAATCATGGCGGCTATCGACCACCTCATCAAGGCTCTCTTCACTTGAAGCGACCTTGCTCCCGATCCGGTTGTCTGCTGATCCAACTGTTCGGCGATATTCGACCATACTTTGTTCGAGACCTGCGGTTCAAAAGAATCAAGTTTTTTCCGAACTTCCTCATCAAAAATATCATTCCGCATACGATCCATAATTACCCCCTCTTTCTAACATTACCAATTTACTTTTTAACCATGCCCGCGCACGGGACAATTGCGATTTTGAAGCACCTTCGCTGATACTCAGTGCTTCTGCTATTTCTTTGTGTGAATAACCTTCCAGGGCATACATATTAAATACGATACGATAACCGTCAGGCAATTGTTGAATCAGCGCAAGCAAATCACGTACCTCCAGCCCTTCCATATCAAATGTCTGTTGTTCTTCGTCAAAAACGGCGTCAACACTTATTGTGTTCTGTATTCGCTTATTCTTCCGTATCATCTCTATCGCTGTATTTACAAAGATTTTTCGTATCCAACCTTCGAAAGACCCCTCGCCTCTAAAACCAGCTACACACTGAAACACCTTGATAAAACCATTTTGCAACATATCCTCTGCTTCCATCTCGGATGTGGCGTAACGCAAACAAAGGTTGAACATCTTCGAAGCAATTGCCCGATAGAGCGACTCCTGTGCCTTTCGCTCTCCCCGGCGGCAACCTTCCAATAGATCATCGATGGTGTATAATTGCTTCAAATTATGTTCCCTTTTTCTCTTAGATGTCAAGAGCAGTAAAAAGGTTGCATGATTTTTTTATTTTTTTGTTGAGTAGTTGAGACGTTAAATAGTTAAGTAGGGGATTAGTTAATTAGCCGATTAGCCAATTGGTGAATTAGCCAATGAAGCATGGGCGTGAAGTAGAGAAATTGTGGAGTGGTTGAGACGTTAAATAGCTAAGTAGTGGGTTGGTTAATTATTCATTAGTGTTTATTTAAAGGCATTATTTATAGGAGCTCCCTCGAGTCTTTGGGGTCGGTTAGTTTGATAATGTTGGTACGAATAACTAATAACCAACAACGAATAACTAATAACGATAACTAACAACAATTTATTAAGTTTGCGAAGCACTTGAACAAAAAGAAACACAAACAATTGGAAAACACACTTATAATAAGCGAAACCAGCCTACGTGAATTTACTGAACAAGTATTCTTAACGATCGGTTGTACGGCAGCGCATGCTAAACTGGCTGCGGATGTGCTGATTGCAGCCGATCTACGGGGCATTGATTCCCACGGGACGGCACGACTAAGCGGATATGTTCGGCTGTGGCAAAAAGGCAGACTAAATCCTTCACCGGAGATACGGATTGTACATGAAACGCCCACCACGGCTACCGTAGATGGGGATCGCGGTTTAGGTTTGGTAGTAGCACCTTATGCCATGGAAATTGCCATCAAAAAAGCGAAAGACTATGGCTCCGGGTGGGTCGCTGTACGCAACTCCAATCATTTCGGCATTGCCGGTTATCATGCCTTATTAGCTGTTAAACAAGATATGATCGGTTATGCCATGACCAATGCCAGTCCGCTAGTAACCCCCACTTTCAGCAAAGAGCGGATGTTAGGGACTAACCCCATGTGTTATGCATTTCCGGCAGGAGCGTATCCGCCGGTAGTTATAGATATGGCGACATCCGCTGCTGCTAACGGTAAACTTGAAATTGCTCAGCGCAATGGATATTCTATTCCTGACGGATGGGTACAAACGAAAGACGGCACTCCTTCGGTAAATCCGCATGAGCTTAAATCCGGAGGGGCCTTACTTCCATTAGGAAGCGATCGAGCGCACGGTAGTCACAAAGGATTTGGACTTAGCGCCACGGTTGACATTCTAAGTGCCGTGCTTTCGGGCGCTAATTATGGCCCTTGGGCACCGCCTTTTGTTGCTTATTTAGAGCCTCATCCTCAACCCGTAGGAGAAGGTTTGGGACATTTTTTAGGCGCATTGAGAGCCGATGGTTTCCGTCCTCTTGACGATTTTAAACAGCATATGGATAATTGGATTCATCGGTTTAAGAACGCAGAACCCATTGACAAAAATCAACCTGTCATTATTCCCGGCGAACCCGAGCGGGCTGCAACCATAGAAAGAAAAGCAAATGGCATCCCTGTTGTTAAAAGTGTATTTGATGATTTACTAAAGCTAGCGAATGACCTTAGTTTACCATCACCGAACATAGCATGACGTTTTTGGCATTAATTCTGAAACCTACAGGTTGGCTTTATGTCCTTATAAAAGCAAACTTATTTGAAAATGTTTTGTTGAAAAGCAACAACATGCTTAAACACTAAAACATAAAAAACATCAATGATTATTAAAACGAGTAAAAACATTAAATCCCTTTTAACACTCAATACAGGTCTTTTTTTATTAGCAATTACAAGCAGCTGCCATTCCGGTTCCTCCAACGCAGAAGATGAAAGCAACAAGCGATTAAGTCTTCCGGTTTTTATGGTTGACACCGGTACGGCTTTAACAGAACGAGATTATCTCGGAACCATCGAAGGAAAAGTAAATGTAGAAATCCGTCCACAGGTTGAGGGCATTCTAGAAAAAATATATGTTGATGAAGGTGCCTACGTGAAACAGGGACAAAATCTTTTTAAAATCAACGAACAACCTTATTTGGAGGCGCTCAAAAATGCCATTGCAGAAGAAACAGTTGAAAAGGCTAAAGAAAAAAATGCCCGTTTGGAAGTCGAGAGCCTCAAACCTTTGGTAGAAAACGATGTAATATCAGACGTTCAGCTCCGTACGGCACAAGCGAACAACGAGGTTGCTAAAGCCTCGGTAGCAAAAGCGGCAACGGCAGTAGCTACTGCCAAGATAAATCTTGGCTTCACCAATATTAAAGCTCCCTCGAGCGGATACATAGGCAGAATTCCCAAACGCATCGGAAACTTGGTTACCAAAGGAGACTCCCAGCCGCTCACGGTACTTTCGGATACTCGCGAAGTGTATGTCTATTTCTCGATGAGCGAGGCAGATTTCCTACATTTCACCAAAGGTGGACGATCAAACGACTCGTCTGCTAACAATGACATGTTAATTCCCTACGTTCGCCTTATGTTGGCCGACGGTACCGAATATGCGGAGAAAGGGATTGTAGATGCGATTGATGGTCAAGTAAACCGAACAACGGGGGCCATCTCCTTACGGGCTTCTTTCGCCAATCCGCATGATGTTCTCAGACAAGGGAATACCGGTACCCTTAAGATGGAAGAAAAGAAACCCGGCGTCTTGTTGATGCCTCAAGTAGCTGCCGTTGAATTACAAGACAAAACCTTTGTATATATTGTAACGCCGGATAACAAGGTAAAGATGCGTGCCGTCATTCTTGATGGAGTCAGCGGCCCTAACTATATTGTTAAAGATGGACTAAGGCCGGGCGACCGCGTCGTACTGTCAGGCTTTGACAAATTGGAAGACGGCCTAGCCATTAATCCACAACTACAAAATCCCAAACGCAGTTAAAATCCCCGTGTTAAAGTAAATACCTATTAACTCCATTAGCGAGAGGAAAAAACTATGTTAAAAACCGTCATAAGCAGACCCGTCCTTGCTACCGTCATATCCATCTTATTGGTCATGTTGGGCATTGTCGGCATGCTGCAATTACCTGTCACACGTTTTCCCGAAATTGCCCCTCCGAGCGTGAGCGTTACTTTATCTTATCCCGGAGCCAATGCTGAAACGGTGGCGCAGAGTGTCTTACTACCTATTGAAGAAGCTATTAACGGGGTCGACAATATGACCTATATACGATCTACCGCCAGTAATACCGGTTCCGGCAGTATCAATATTTTCTTCAAAGCAGGCACCAATCCCGATCAAGCGGCCGTTAATGTCCAGACGCGTGTTTCAAAGGCCGCCAGCCAAATTCCCGCAGAAGTAAACGAAGCGGGCATCAGTGTTATGCCCAAGCAGAATGGTGTCATCATGACTATGAATATTTTCAGTAATCACCCTGATACGGTTTATGATGAAACCTTCCTGCAAGCCTATGCGCAAATTAATATTAACCGCGAGTTATTACGCGTCCCAGGTGTTGCCGCCATCAGTCGAATTGGAGCTAGAGATTATTCCATGCGTACATGGCTTAATCCGGAAAAATTGGCTGTTTACGGCTTGGTACCTCAAGATGTCATCGATGCCATCAAGAGTCAAAACTTTGAAATCGCCCCGGGAAAATTCGGTGAAGCATCCGATGAGGTTTTCGAAACCGTTTTGAAACATCGCGGTCGTTTCAGTAATCCGGAGGATTATGAAAATCTAGTTATTCGGACCAACGAAGACGGTTCTGTGCTCTACCTTAAAGATGTCGCTCGTATCGAATTCGGTGCTTCTAATGTGGGATCGGACAACAAAGTAAACGGCTTCCCGGGGTTAACGATCAACGTAGTCCAAACGAGTGGCTCGAATGCCGTGGAAATCGATGGACAAATACGAAAGGTGATGGAAAAGTTACAGCGATCTTTTCCCGAGGGTATCAAATATGAAATCACGTATAGTGTTCGTGATCAAATAGACGAGTCGATCAGTCAGGTGAAACACACCTTATTCGAAGCCTTTTTCTTGGTGTTTGTCATTGTCTTTATATTCCTGCAAGATTTTCGTTCCACATTGATTCCGGCAATCGCCATCCCGGTATCGTTGGTAGGAACTTTTTTCTTCCTACTTCTATTTGGCTTTTCCATCAACGTTTTAACCATGTTTGCGCTCGTTTTAGCCATTGGTATTGTGGTAGATGATGCCATTGTTGTCGTAGAAGCGGTTCATCAAAAAATGGAACGTACCGGATTATCTCCGCGGAAAGCAACACTTTCTGCGATGAGCGAAATTACCGGCGCCATCTTATCGATTACCATGGTAATGGCGGCAGTATTCCTTCCTGTCGGTTTCATGGAAGGTCCGTCCGGCCTATTTTATAAACAGTTTGCCTATACGCTAGCTACTGCTATCTTGATTTCGGCGCTCAATGCATTAACATTAAGTCCTGCACTATGCGCTTTGTTGTTGAGAAACAACCACCATGATGATAAGGAAAAGGAGTTAAAAGGAAGCAAATTGTCCAAATATTCGAGGCGGTTTTTTGATGGATTTAATGTTGCGTTTGATACACTTACCAATAAGTATATACGCTCTTTAAATTTCCTGCTGCGTAAGAAATGGCTTACCCTGGCCCTGTTAGCCTTGCTTTCCGCAGCCGGTATTTTTTTGATGAATAGAACACCGTCAAGCTTTATTCCCACAGAAGACGACAGTTTTGTTACCTTTTCTATGTCTATGCCTCCTGGGGCTTCTTTAGCGAGAACGACAGAAGTATTACAGCGAGCCGACAGCATAGTGAGAAAACGCGAGCAGATTTCAGGCATGACGACTATTTCCGGTTACAATGCCATTGACGCCACGGCCAGCCCGGCCTTTGCGGTAGGCTATATCAATCTAAAAGACCATAAGGAACGAGGAGAGATAAAAGACATTAACGCTTTTATGGATAGTATCCGTCAGGATCTTTCTCAGATTAGCGAAGCCACTTTTAGCGTTTATCCACGTCCTACGGTACAAGGGTTTGGTGATTTTAGTGGCTTAGAGTTCGTATTACAAGACCGCCTCGGTGGTACTTTTGCATCGTTCAGCAAGGTGGCGAACAATTTTATTCAAGAACTGCAAAAAAGACCTGAAATTGAAACAGCATTTACGCCGTTTAAAGCCAATTTCCCACAATATCAGCTAGAGGTCGATTTTGTAAAAGCACAGGCCCTAGGTGTCACCGCAAAGGATCTGATGACAACCATACGAGGCTATTACGGCCGGGTACAAGCTGGCGATTTCAGTCGCTTTGGCAGACAATATCGTATCTACATGCAGGCAGACGCCCGATTTACCAATGACCCGGAGTCTTTTAAATCGATTTTCGTCCGTAATAAAAACGGTGACATGGTACCAGCCAATACCTTGGTAAAACTGCGGAAAGTCTTTGGTCCGGAAACCGTCAATCGCTATAACTTATTTAATGCTATTGCTATCAATGCGACACCAGCGGCAGGCCATAGTTCCGGTGACGCGATGAAAGCTGTCGATGAGGTGGCGGAAAAGGTGTTGACAGCAAACTATAGCTATGAATGGACCGGCATGAGTTTGGAAGAGCGACAAAGTGGTGGACAAACCATTCTAATCTTTACGTTAAGTATTCTCTTTGTCTATTTCTTACTGGCAGCACAATACGAAAGCTATATTTTACCTTTCGCCATTTTACTTTCGGTTCCGGTTGGTCTCGTAGGGGTTTATACAGCTGTCAATCTGGTCGGACTCGAAAACAACATATATGTTCAGGTTGGCCTTATCATGCTTATAGGACTACTGGCGAAAAACGCCATTCTCATTGTGGAATTTGCCGTTCAACAACGTAAATCCGGTTTGTCGATTTACGATGCCGCGATTGAAGGAGCCCGCTTACGATTGAGACCGATCCTAATGACTTCACTGGCTTTCGTTGCGGGCTTGATTCCTTTGATGTGGACGGTCGGGCCGTCGGCACAAGGTAATCATTCAATCAGTATCGGTGCAGCAGGCGGTATGTTATTCGGCGTAACAGTTGGTGTATTTGTTATCCCCGTTCTTTATATGGTTTTTCAGCATTTTGATGAAAAGGTAAAATCCAAAATGATTCAGGAAGAAGATGATTAAAAAAAATATAAAAACAAGGCACTTCGGCTCAATAGCACTTTTGACGATATTCCTTAGTCTATTACTTAATGCTTGTAAAGTAGGGAAAGATTATAAGCGGCCGCATTTGAACCTTCCCAAAAAATATCGAGATGAAATCAGTCCCGCCGATTCGGTCGGAATAGGCAACATCTATTGGCGCGAATTCTTTGTCGATACTACACTTCGTAAGATTATTGACACGGCCCTTGTGAGTAACTACGATATGCGGAAAGCTCTGAAAAACATTCAGATCGCTAACCAACGTGTTTTCCAGGCACGTGCAGAATTTCTTCCCGACATCAATGCTACCTTGGGAAGCGTCAATAGGCAATACCGATCCAAAAACTTCTATTCTAATCCCTCCTCGAAATATTACGAAACGAAGGGTAAAGAAGCTCCGGAAACCTTATTTGATTATACCATGCAGCATATGAGCAGTATTGGACTCAGCTGGGAGCTGGACATTTGGGGTAAAATTCGGCGCATGAATGAGCGGACCCTAGCGGAGTATCTGCAAACGTATGAGGCTCGTAAACTCTTACAAACGCAATTGGTTGCCAATATCGCGGAAGGCTATTACAACTTATTGATGTTAGATGCTCAATTGGAAGTAGCCCGTCGAAACCTGCGGTTGACCGATAGCACGTTACGCATTGTCAAATTGCAACGGGATGCGGGTCAGGTAACCTCGCTCGCTATCCAGCAAACCGAGTCGCAACGTTTAGCAGCTCAATCGCTTATTCCGCAATTGGAGCGTCAGGTAGTCATTCAAGAAAATAGCTTGCGAGCTTTATCCGGTGAATTGCCCGATAGTATTCCACGCGATGCCTCCTTGACTGATTTTTTGATCGAAGATTCTGTTACGGCCGGTGTTCCGCTATACATGGTGAGTCACCGACCCGACGTACGTGCCTCTGAGCTCGCGCTACGTGCTGCTAATGCAAATGTCGGCGTCACACAGGCCTATCGTTATCCGACGCTGACCATAGAAGCCGAAGGCGGGGTAAACAGTATGTTATCCAAAAATTGGTTTAAAATTCCCGGCTCTCTATTTGGGGGTATAATAGGGAGTTTGACAGCTCCTGTCTTTAATAAACGCAAAATAAAAACGGACATCGAAGTTGCTAAACTCGAACGGGATAAGGCCGAACTGGATTTTCAACAGGTTGTATTGGATGCCATTAATGAAATTACCAATACGTTGATAACCTTTAAAAAATTGCAGGAAGAGTATGAAATTGCTGAAAATCGAGTAAAGGTTGCTCAACTAGGTATTAAACAAGCGGGATTATTATTTAAAGCAGGTTATGCTACTTATCTGGAAGTCATTACGGCGCAACAGAATGCGATTGACAGTGAACTGGAATTAGTAAGCCTTAAACAACAATTATTGCTGGCTAGAGTTGAGTTGTATAGAGCATTGGGTGGAGGGGCGTAGTGTTAGTTATTGGTTGTTAGTTATTGGTTATTAGTTATTAGTTGTTAGTTATTGGTTATTAGTTGTCCGTTGTGAGCAGAGGCACTCCTAAGGGCTAGGTTAGTTGTTGGTTATTCGTTGTTGGTTGTTCGTACCAACATTATCACATTAATTAACCGACTCCGAAGACTCGGGAGAGCTCATGCCCGTCCCGAGTCTTTCAGGGAATGCCTTTAAATAAACATTAATGAATAATTGGCTAATCGGCTAATTAACTAACCGAGCATAGCGAGCTCATGAATACCTTAAAGTGAACACGAATGAATAATTCCCTACTCAACAACTTAACTACTCTCAACGAATAACTAAAATTAATGGATTCCCATAAAAATACGATTCCATCTGATCTTGTCAAAGAAAGATCCTTTGTCATCTAAACTAAGCCATACAAAAAGGGCCTTACCAACAATATGATCTTCCGGCACAAATCCCCAAAATCTCGAATCCAACGAATTATGGCGATTGTCCCCCATCATCCAATAATAATTCATTTTGAAGGTATAACTCGTTGCTTTAGTGCCGTCAATATAATAACCATCCCCTTTTTTCTCAAACGTGTGGCCTTCATATACCGTAATAGCACGTTCGTAAATTGGCACGGTCTGTTCATTCAATTGAACCGTCCAACCTTGATGTGGCACAATGACCGGCCCATAATTATCTCTGTTCCAATCTGACCCTTGGGGAAAAATATCCTGTGTAGGTTCAGGGGTTCCCTTCGGATAAATAAGCGGTTTAATTTCCTTCACGTTTGCCCATCCTTTGATTGTATTTGCCAACGAAGGTGTCAGATAGAAAACGTACTGGTTCGCTTGCCCCGTTGATCCACCGTCGATCCGCATATCGTTAATGCGGTCTAGATTAATATCGGTACCATCCGTGGTCACCTCGTACATAAGTTGACCTTCCACGGGCGTTATGCCCTGTTTTCCATTAACATAAACCTGTGCATTTACAATGGAAATGGTATCACCCGGTATACCGATCGCACGCTTTATATAGTTTTCCCGTTTATCCACCGGTCTATTAAAGGGTGCATCAGCCTCCATCGGATAATTAAATACCACCACGTCATTACGTTTGATTTTCTGCAAGCCCGGTAATCGACGATAATCCATTTCCAAACCGTCCCAATAGGCCTTCGTGCCCGTTATTGGCATGGTGTGATGAGCAAAAGGAAAAGCAATCGGCGTCATCGGAAGACGTGGTCCATAGTTTATTTTACTAACAAAAAGAAAATCCCCGGTAAGTAAGCTCCGTTCCATAGAGCCGGAGGGAATCATGTAAGCTTCAATTAAAAAAGTCCTGATCAACGTTGCGGCTACAACAGCAAAGACGATGGCGTCAGCCCATTCCCGGGTCGCAGACTTTTTGTAAGGATACTTCTTCTTAAATTCTTCTGTAGCCGAAGCTCCCCAATAGGTAACCGTTTTATCAGCGCCCCATAAGGGGAAGACGATAAAAGGTACGATAATGGTCCCCACTTGATCGAGAAAAGAACGCCGACCAAAACATCGAACAAAATCTATGTACAGCCCAATACCGATGAAAAGATTGATGATAGGGACTACTAGCAAAATCACCCACCACCATGGTCTTCCGGTAAGTTTAGTAATAATATATTCACGATAGAAAGGAGTCAGTGATTCCCATCCGGGCCTTCCTGCTTTCACAAAAAGTAACCATAAACCGATCTGCGTGCCCAGAAAAAATACTACCAAAAAAGCTGTTAACATGCCTTATAAAGTAAAAATTAAAAAGTAAAAATTAAAAAGCCTGCCTCCCGTAGGGATGGTCAAAACCCCGGAGGGCTCATTGATGCCTTAAGAAACAAATAAGATATCAATAATTAAAAAAGCTCTTAGGAATTAGCGTTTAGCATTTAGCGTTTGGTCATAACTAATAGCTAAACCCTAACAGCTAAAACCTATTAAAATCAAACATATCCGTAACAGCATAGAAGCCTTTCTTACCTTGCAACCACTCCGCGGCGATGACCGCACCTAAAGCAAAGCCTGCACGACTATGTGCTGTGTGTTTAAATTCAATCTGATCCACCTCCGAACTGTACAATACCGTATGAGTGCCGGGTACTTCCTCAATCCGATGCGATTCGATCAATAACTGATTTTTCTTCGGTATGATTTCGTCGCCTTCTCCGACCAGGTTGTTTACCCATTCATCCTTATCATCGTTATGTTCCAAAATACCTTCTGCTATCGTAATGGCCGTACCGCTTGGGGAGTCCAGTTTATGAGTATGATGGATTTCCTCTACTTGGACGTCATATTGTTTATAAGGACTCATAGCTTTAGCCAATAACTTATTGATATGAAAGAACACATTAACACCAATACTGAAGTTAGACCCGTAAAGTAAGGATTTGTTACCTGCTTTACATTTTTCTTCAATTTCCGCCAGGTGACTATACCAGCCCGTTGTTCCCACAACCATGGGCGTATCTGCTTCAAAACAAAGATTTATGTTTTGAAGGGCCCCTTGTGGCGTACTAAAATCGATGGCAACATCAATGTCAGAAAAATCGTCCGCTATGATCTCATGTCGATTATTCTCATCAATAATCAATGCCACCGTATGACCTCGTTCAGAAGCAATTTTTTCTATGATACGGCCCATTTTACCGTAACCAATCAAGGCTATGTTCATTATATTTTGCTATGTGTTTAGGTTTGCAATATACGATTTTACTTAAAACTCCTAAATGTAGTAAATTTTGTCACTTAATCGAAAAGGTTGCTTTTAGCCCCACTACCGGAGTCGAACGGTAAGCCAACATACCGGGAGCTTGCATCAGGGTAGGACGAATATTAAAAGTGAGGTCGTCACTCATATCATAGCGTTTAAATTTCGCATCGATGTAAGCGTCGATTACGTTCAGCGCATACCATCCAACGGTAAGCAGAATGGTTAAATCTCGGTTTCGTCGATAAAAATCTTTCGCCCCGATAAGCCATTCAGTTGTCACGTAGTCAGGATACTTTGGATTCTGGCTGAGCCCCTGGTTGGCTAGACGGAAGCGAACCTCCTCTAAGGTCTCACTGTAGTTATTCTGTGCAAATACAAACGAATAACCTAAGCCTCCGAAACCTGCCCAGATGATCGGAGCTTTTACATAGCCCCAACCACGATTAAACAATTGCCCCCATCCCGGCAAAATAAGTGATCGGCGAACTGCCTTTTTCGTCAAAGCTTCTAATGCTAAACGAGCGGAATCTTTGTAAACGACCGGCTTCTGCTCTTCCTCTTTTTGTTCCCGTCTTTTCCGTTCCTTTTTCGGCACATTAGCGGTATCAGTCATATTGAAACGATCTTTACTGATATCATTAGGTGTTCTAATACTATCGGGCACCTGTGCTAGCACACAAGAGCAGGCCATCACAAAAAAAACAAGTAAAGAGAGAAACCGAAATGTTGTCATTACCAATCTAATAACTCCAGAATCCGACTAAGATCATCTTCCGACATAAACGGAATCTCAATCGTACCTTTTCCACCCTTACTTTTTACGTTGAGCTTTACTTTAGTAGAAAATTTGGAGGCCAGGTCATCCTGGATCTTTTGAAACTCAAACGACAGCGGCTTCTCTTTAGTATCAGGCTTCGCTTTATTCTTGTAAGTACTGTCGTTAACGAGCCTGACCAGCTCCTCAACTTTCCGTACAGATAATCCTTTTTCAATAATTTCCTGAAAAATATACAGTTGTTTATCGACATCGGCGACATTGATTAAGGCACGGGCATGCCCCATACTCAATTTTCCATCGCGGATAGATGCCTGAATAGCCGGTGGTAATTTTAGTAAACGAAGATAGTTGGTAACCGTTGATCTGTTTTTACTTACCCGATCACCTAACTCTTCCTGCTTCAGGTTACACTCGTCAATCATGCGCTGAAAACTTAAGGCAACCTCTATTGCATTTAGATTCTCCCGTTGTATATTTTCGATGAGTGCCATTTCCAACATCTGTTGGTCATTAGCTGTTCTTATGTATGCCGGAATCTCTGTCAGTCCTGCAATCCTAGATGCTCTTAAGCGTCGTTCGCCGGAAATCAACTGATAATTCCCATTTCCCATTTTGCGTACGGTAATGGGTTGAATCAGACCTTGTAATTTAATTGAATCAGCAAGCTCATTTAAGGCGTCTGCGTCAAAATCTGTTCTTGGCTGAAAAGGATTTACCTCTATAGCGTCAATTTTAATCTGGCTAATTGATCCCGGAGGCACATCCTTCCCTATTCCCACTGCGGTTGACTGCTGACTGGCTGCTGTTTGCTTTACCACTTCGTCTGTATCATTCAGCAATGCACTTAAGCCTTTTCCTAAACCTGTTTTTCGCTGTTGCGCCATTATATTTTTGCCTCCTCTTGCTCTTTCTGTAAACCGTTTTTAATTAAAATCTCTCTCGCCAAATTTAGATAGTTAATGGCTCCTTTTGAGTTGGCATCGTGCATGATCACGGAAATACCAAAGCTCGGAGCTTCACTTAAACGCGTATTTCGTTGGATAATGGTATTAAAAACCAGGTCGTTAAAATGCGAGCGCACTTCCTCAACTACCTGATTGGATAAACGCAAGCGAACATCGTACATGGTTAGCAAAATGCCTTCAATCTCGAGATTGGTATTCAAGCGGTTTTGAACAATTTTAATGGTGTTTAGCAACTTACCTAATCCTTCCAACGCAAAGTATTCGCATTGAACAGGGATGATCACTGAGTTTGCCGCTGTTAATGCGTTAATGGTAATTAATCCGAGAGAGGGCGAACAATCGATGATAATAAAGTCATAGTCGTCACTTACCTGCTTCAATACGGACCGCATTTTATACTCACGATCATTGAGATTGATCATCTCGATCTCAGCCCCTACAAGATCAATATGTGCAGGGAGCAGATCCAAATTAGGTGTTTCGGTTTTTTGGATAGCCTCTCTGGGATCTAAATCATTAATGATACATTCGTATACACTCGATTTGATAGCCCTTGGATCGAAACCGATACCGGAGGTTGAATTTGCCTGAGGATCCGCATCCACCAAAAGTGTTCGGTACTCCAATACGGCAAGACTCGCTGCTAAATTAATCGAGGATGTGGTCTTACCCACTCCTCCTTTTTGATTGGCTAACGCTATGATTTTACCCATTGTAATTTATAAGTCCTAAGTAAAAAATATTCGCCTAATGGTTTCCCGCTTTAAATCCGTCATAATCCATTAAACTAGGATGTCTTCTTAATATTGCCTTAATGGAGCATTTTCCCCGAAAAAAATTGATTCGGTTTCCCCAAAAAAAGCGCACCCTTTTCTTCTCTCCTTGTTTAAAAATGCGTTTATTTAGTATCTTCGCAGTTTTTAAACACCTTAAACAAGGTTGCTAAGATACAAATTTTACACAGCTTAAAAACCAGAAGGGGTTTAGATTTTACACATATTATTAACAATGATCACAATTATAGCCGGCACCAATCGCAAAGACAGCTACTCGCTAAAAGTAGCGAACTATTACTACAGACAACTTGGCAAAAAAGGTTATGGGTCCGAGATCATGTCACTCGAATCACTGCCGGATAATTTTATTGTTAGTGATCTTTACGGGGCGAGAAGTGACGCATTTCAACCCATACAAGACAGGATCAGCGCCACAACAAAATTTATTTTTGTTATTCCGGAATACAACGGGAGCTTTCCAGGTGTCTTGAAAACTTTTATCGACAGTTGTTTATTTCCGGACAGCTTCGTTGGAAAGAAGGCAGCACTGGTAGGAATCAGCTCCGGCAGATATGGCAATATCCGTGGGATCGAGCACTTCACGGGTGTTTGTCATTACCTTAATCTTCATACACTTCCTTTACGCATTCACATCCCCTATATCAAGCAAGAGCTGAATGAAGAAATGGATTTTTTTAAAGAAGATACACTTCACTTCACGAATCAGCAAATTACGGAATTTATAGCGTTTTAATATTTACGACGCAATTACCACTTTAATTCCCTTTTTTTCCAAGAGTTTAACCATGCTCGACGGAATCCCCTCATCGGTGACGATGTAAGCGATATCACTGAGTTCGCAAATCTTACCAATCCCTCTTTTTCCAAATTTTGTACTATCGGCCAAAACCGCCACCTGCTGGGCCGCACGTATCATTTTTTGGTTCAGGCCCGTTTCCGCCAGGTTACTAATGGATAAACCGAAATCTATATCGATTCCGTCAACCCCCAGGAATAACATACCACAAGAAATCGTTTCCAATATATATTCCGCATGCGCCCCGGCAACAGAAGAAGAACTTGGCCTCACCAAGCCACCCAATTGAAGGACCTCAATATTATTTCTTCCACTTAATTCGAAGGCCACTTTAATCGCAGGTGTTATAACCGTAATCGGCTGGTTTGGCTGCAATGCCTTTGCTAATTCGAACACGGTTGTACCCGATCCAATCATGATGGAATCATTTTGTCCGATCAACGATAAAGATGCTTTCGCAATCTTTTGCTTTTTATCCGGATTAATCAACGCCTTCTCCACAATTGGACGATCATTCGCAT
Source organism: Olivibacter sp. EAT-5 (assembly GCF_044784325.1). Classification (NCBI taxonomy): domain Bacteria; kingdom Pseudomonadati; phylum Bacteroidota; class Sphingobacteriia; order Sphingobacteriales; family Sphingobacteriaceae; genus Olivibacter; species Olivibacter sp. EAT-5. The sequence continues at coordinate 492,583 of NZ_CP173028.1, forward strand.
ACGGATTGGTTAATGAAGCCCCTCCTCGGGTACAAAACAACAAGTTCTTATCCTCCAAAAATTTCAAATCTTTTCTTATCGTAACCCCCGAAACTTTTGTCATCTCTACCAATTCCGGAATGGTTGCGCTTCCATTTGCTTTGATCAGCTTGATGATTGCCTCATGTCTTTTGGTAATATTCCTCATAATCACGGATTCTACTGCAATAGTACTTATTATTTCTTAAATATCATATCATATCAAATATGTTTTATTTTGTTATTTTTTATTTATTAAAACTTTTTAAAACATTTATTTTGTTATTTTTTATTAAATATTCTATCTTAGAGGCTTTAAAACCAGTTAGCAACCGAAATACAGCCTACCAGCAGGTAGTTAAATATCAAGTAAAAGCGTCAATCCATTTTGAATTCTGAAGTACAAACCCTTGCACAATAGCTATAAAAGGATTTAATAACCTGTACTTAACAAAGCTTTAACATTCAAAAGGGAATTTTGGCAACGTTATAAAATATTTATAAACAAAAATAAACAATCAATAAAACTAAAAAAAATGAAAAGAAAGATTTACCTAAGCCTTTTCTACTGCCTCTGTTGCATTTTTCTAGCCAATGGACAGGAGCTAAAAACGCTTCATGGAAAAGTCGTGACAGACAGTGGAGAAAGCTTACCCGGTGTTTCAGTTACCGTTATCGGGACAGATAAACGCATCGGAACAACTACTAATGAGCATGGGATCTACCGCTTATCAATTCCAGATGGCGCTACGCTCTCATTCTCTGCTATCGGTTACATCACACAACAGCTGAACCCACAAGGCGCAAGCCAACTGGATGTCGTCATGAAAATCGGGCAGGCCGATCTGGAAGAAGTGGTAGTGGTTGGTTATGGCACACAAAAGAAAGCAAATTTAACCGGCGCTGTTGATCAAGTCGGAAAAGAGGTTTTTGAAAATCGCCCCCTCGCAAGCACTACTCGGGGGCTCCAAGGGGTTATACCAAACCTGAACATTAAAATGACCGATGGAAAACCTACGCGTGGCGCTACCTTTAATGTTCGCGGAACGACCTCCATTGGTGCCGGAGGATCGGCGCTGGTACTTATAGATGGTGTACCGGGCAATGCCGATCTCTTGAATCCCAATGATATTGAAAGCGTCACTGTTTTAAAAGACGCGGCATCCGCAGCCATCTACGGTGCCCGCGGTAGCTTCGGGGTCGTATTAATAACAACGAAAACACCCAGTAAAGAACGATCGGTTATTAACTATTCATCCGGCTATTCCAGAAATGATCATACCATACGCCCGGATCTGGTAACGGAAGGATATCCGTGGGCAAAAACGTTCAATGAGGCTTTTAGCTCGTGGAACGACTACAATGCAGACCCGCAAAAAGCTAATAGTGTGTTTCCTTGGTCGCAAGAATACCTGGAAGAATTGCGTAAGCGGCATGAGGCCGGCAACACCCCTTCTACCGATATTGATCCGGCTACCGGAAGATACGTTTATTATGGAAGCACAGATTGGTTGAAAGAATTGTATGCTGACCACACGCCCTCAATGGAGCAGCAATTAAGCTTCTCCGGCAGTGGTGAAAAGACATCATTCTATCTCTCAGGTCGCTACAATAACCAAGGCGGGATTTTTCGTTATAATCCCGATAAATACAACCAATATAATTTACGCGCTAAAGGAAGCATACAGGTGAAAGAATGGCTGCGTGTGGAAAACGACATTACCTATAACGAAAGAGCCTATTTTACACCCATACTGAATCATCCAAGCAATACCCCGGTATGGCGACGTATTTCGGATGAAGCTTTTCCGGTAGCCATGTTGCGTAATCCGGATGGAACGCTCACGGAAAATGCTTCCATTGTTTTCGGCAGCTTTATTTCCGGTAATAATCATTGGGATGAATCCCGTAGACAAACCCGCAATACCTCCCGGATTTTTACCAATTTTTTCGACAATAAGCTAAAAATCAACGGCGACTTCACCTTTGAAAAAACCGCTTTCAATCGCACACGCCTGTACACGCCTGTCCCGTATAGCAATGCACCCAGTGTTACGCTCGAGCGAGGGATCAGCAAAATGAACGAGCTTATTGACAACACAACCTATCTAGCGCTCAATGCCTATGGTCAATACACACAAGACTTCGGAAAAAACCATATCAACGCCGTACTTGGCTATAATTACGAGCGATCAAAATTGTCGAGCCGTTATATGGAACGTGATAATTTGATCAATCCTTCGCTTCCTGATTTCTCTTTAATTGATGGACAAAATTTTCTCTTAACAGGTGGAGGAAACGAATGGCTGACTGCCGGAGGTTTCTATCGGATTAGTTATGATTACGACGGTAAATATTTACTCGAAACGAACGGTCGCTATGATGGATCGTCTAAATTTCCGCGCGGACAGCAATGGGGTTTCTTCCCGTCCATTTCAGGCGGTTGGCGCGTTTCTGAAGAAAACTTCTGGAAAAACGGTCTAAAAGAGGCGATTGGTGAATTTAAACTGAGAGCCTCCTACGGCAGCTTAGGTAATGGCAATATTGACCCTTACCAATTCCTGGAGATAATGGACGTCAGCCGATCTGGTCTTATCTTGGGAGGTATTCGGCCGAATTACACGTCTAACCCCGGCGTAATACCAAACGGGCTAACCTGGGAAAAAGCAACCACTATTAATTTGGGGACCGACTTGTCCTTCATTAAAAACAGGCTGAATGCTACGTTCGACTGGTATACCCGGAAAACAATCGATATGTTTACGGTTGGACTTCCCTTACCAGGCATTTTTGGAACAGATGTCCCCGAAGGAAACTACGCTGATTTGAAAACAATCGGTTGGGAATTAAGTCTTAACTGGCGCGACCAGATCAAAACGTCGAAGCCAATCAATTACGACCTACGGTTTACGCTGGCGGACAGCAGGGCTTTCATCACACGCTTCAACAATCCACTCGGATTGATTACGACCTATTACGAAGGACAACGCGTGGGAGACATTTGGGGCTTTGTTAATGACGGTTTCTTCCAAAGTCAGCAAGAAATCGATAATTACGCAATCGACCAGTCGTTTATACGAGTGTCAGCCGCTAACAAAATCCTACCGGGCGATATTAAATTTAAAGATATAAACGGCGATGGAAAAATTGACCAAGGAACCAATACCTTAGGCGATCCCGGCGACCAAGTGATTATCGGCAATACGGAGCCTCGCTTTCAATTTGGTTTTAATGCTAATTTTAGCTGGAACAATTTCTTCTTAACCAGCTTCTTTCAAGGGGTTGGGAAGCGTGAATTTATGCCTGGTGCAGACAACGCGCTCTTCTGGGGACCTTACAATCGTCCGTACAGCTGGCATCCAACTTATGTTGTGAATAACATGTGGTCAGAAGAAAATCCCGATGCATATTTCCCTCGCCTACGCGGCTATACGGCACTTAATTCGCGCGGCGAACTAACGTTTAATCAGACCCGTTACCTTCAAAATGCCGCCTATATCCGCCTGAAAAGTATTTCGATCGGCTACAATTTGCCGAAGTCGTGGTTAGGTAAGCTCAACATCGAAAACCTGAGCGTCTACTTCACCGGCCAAAACCTCTGGACCTGGTCGCCCATGTTCAAACACAATCCCAACATGGATCCGGAAAACATAGAACGTGCCGATCCGGAGCTGAATCCAAATGCAGGACAGGGCATGGCTTATCCGATGCTCAAAACCTATACACTGGGAATCAACGTAACACTCTAATAAGAATCTATTCAAAATGCCTTTTAAAACAAGCAAAAAATGAATAAAAGAAAATATAGGATGAAAAAGATATTTTTTATTGCTACACTCGCTTTGTTAACTGCTTGCGAAAAATCCTTCGAGCAGTATCCACCGGACAAGCTTTCACCCGAAAATGCATTCAATACCGAAAAGGATCTGCAATTATATGCGAATTCTTTCTACAACAATTTGCCTAGCGCCAATGATATCGTCAGAGGTGACCAAACAAGTGATTTCCTCGTAGGCTCCACGATCGACAATTATTTATCGGGTAGTTATTCGGCCGCACAAGCCGGTGGATGGACCTGGGAGCCACTTCGAAACATCAACTACTTCCTCGAGCAAATGGTAAGAGCGCAAATAAGCGACGAATCACGTAAGCATTTTGAGGGGTTAGCCCGTTTCTTCCGTGCCTATTTCTACTTTAATAAAGTAAAACAATTCGGCAACGTTCCCTGGCAAGAAAAAACACTCACGATTGATGATCCCGATTTATACAAAACGCAGGACTCACGTGCGTATGTAATGGAAAAAGTTCTAGCAGATCTTAATTTTGCCTGCGAGAACATTTCACCGGCCATTGATCCCACGTCTTCCCAAATCAGCAGACCGGTAGCCTTGGCCTTCAAATCCAGAATCTGTCTTTTCGAAGGCACTTATCGCAAGTATCATGAAGAACTCAGTCTTCAAGCCACGGCAAACACTTGGCTGCAAGAAGCCGCTGATGCAGCCAAGCAAGTAATTGACGGCGGCCAATACCGTTTGAACATAGAATCGGACCCGACGACGAGCTTCCGAAACCTATTTATCAATGAGCAACCAAAAACCAACGAAATCATGTTGGCAGCAATCAACAACGCCTCCTTGCGCGTACTGAACGATGCCAATTGGTACTGGACAAGTGCAACCTACGGTCGGCGGCTCAGTTTCACGAAAACATTCGTTAATACATTCTTAAATCGCGATGGCAGTCGATTTACCGATCAGGCGAACTACAATCAGATCCCTTTCTGGGAGGAAGTAAAAAACAGAGATCTCCGCCTACAACAGTGCATTCGCATGGGCAGCTATCAACGGGAGGGCCAGCCGGCACCGCCCGACTTCACTTATACCTACACCGGCTACATGCCCTACAAATTTACGCTCGATTCGAAAGCAACCGATGGACGTGCCGAAAACAACAACTCACTTCCCTTGATGCGCTATGCGGAAGTGTTACTGAACTATGCCGAAGCAATGGCCGAGCTGAACCGTTTCACAGAGGCGGAATGGAACTTAACCATCAAACTGCTTCGCGAACGTGCCGGTTTAAGCAACACGGCAATGCCTTTAACAGCCGACACTTATCTGGAACAGGAATACTTTGCCGATCAAAACCTCAGCGCTGCGCTGCTTGAAATACGCAGAGAACGTGCTATTGAACTAGCCATGGAAGGCTTTCGATATGATGATCTCATGCGCTGGAAGTTGGCTAATTTGTTACTTAAGCCTTATACCGGACTTTATGTTCCTGCAATGAATACACCATATGATCTCAATGAAGATGGTAAAGACGATGTCTCCTTTGTAACCGCTGTACCCTCCAATCCGCAAAAGGGTATTGTATATTTTGTCATTAACGGCACGCAACATTATTTGACAAATCAAACAAGCGGAAATATTGTCGCACAAAACAATTTACGACGGATATTTGACGATTTCATGTATTTAAGACCTATTCCTATCGAGGAAATAACCCTCAATCCCGATCTAAAACAGAATGCCGGGTGGGAGTCGAGATAACCGTATGGCCATTGGTGTTGCTCGTGCATACCAATGGCTAAACTTTAATTTTATTTATTTATATTTAAATTTGTTATTTTTTATTTCTTTTTGTTTATTTGATGCCAACTAATACCAATATAAACAGGAACTATGATGTACGAAAATTCCTCCCTACTAACAAAAGTCGGACTTCCAAAAACACTGACTTGGGGATACTTGGGCATATTGATCTTTATGATGGGTGACGGGGTTGAACAGGGCTGGCTGAGCCCTTACCTGCTTTCACACAATATGCATATTGAACAATCCGCTGCTTTATTTACCGTGTATGGCGTTACGATAGCCATATCGTCTTGGTTATCGGGGGTATTAGCAGAAACATTCGGCCCACGAAAGTCGATGTTAGCCGGGCTATTATTATACATTATCGGCACCGTTGGTTTTGTGGGCTTTGGCATGGCGAATTTGAATTACCCCATCATGCTAATAACCTACGCCATCCGTGGATTTGGCTATCCCTTGTTTGCCTATTCATTTTTAGTTTGGATTACTTACAAAACACCAAAAGCAATGCTTGGAAGAGCCGTTGGATGGTTTTGGTTTGTATTCACCGGCGGCCTAAACGTGCTTGGAGCATATTACTCCAGCTGGGCGATCGAAAAATTAGGATATCAGAACACCCTTTGGAGTTCAATTTTCTGGGTAGCTTTGGGTGCTCTTTTTGCGCTCGTGTTTAACAAAGAATCTTTTAATACCCATCAACCGCAGGGGCAAACGACCAGTAAGAAGGAAGAGCTGTTGAAAGGGTTTACCATTATTAAAGCGGAACCGAAGGTGCTTTTAGGAGGGATTGTACGGATTATCAATACAACGGCGCAATTTGCATTTCCTGTCTTCTTACCTATCTATATGGCGCAATTTAATATCAGCACCAAAGAATGGTTACAGATCTGGGGAACTATTTTTACCGCAAACATTGCCTTTAATTTAATTTTTGGTTTTGTGGGCGACCGTCTCGGATGGCGCAACACAATCATCTGGTTCGGAGGCATTGGCTGTGGCCTTACCACACTCCTTATCTTTTATATCCCTGCATGGACCCAAGGAAGTTATTGGGCAGTTATGTTGGCCGGTGTGCTATGGGGAGCTTTATTAGCTGGTTATGTTCCACTTTCTGCGCTCGTTCCTTCACTCGTAGAAAAGGACAAGGGCGCTGCTATGGCAATTCTAAACCTCGGTGCGGGACTTCCTGTATTTGTCGGTCCTGCCTTAGTGGGTTTATTCATCAGCACAATCGGCAATGCTGGCATCATCTGGATTCTGGCCATATTATATTTTATAAGCGCCTTGCTAACGCTATTTATAACGCTACCCAAAAACAAAACACAAATAGAAACAAGAAAACTTTACGTAAATGAAAATATTAATAACGGCCCCTTACCATGAGAAAGCTCAAGGCGAACTAAAGGAATTGTTCGGAGAAATTATATACCGCGAGTGGAAAATCAAAGGAAGTGCTTACACAGAAGAAGAACTGATAGCGTTACTTACTGAGGAACAACCGGATGCGCTCATCACGGAACATGACCAGGTTACCGAGAAGGTCATCGCCACCTTTCCTCATTTAAAATTTATCGGTGTTTGCCGGGGAACCCCCTCCAATGTCGCAATAAATAAAGCAACTGAATTAGGCATACCGGTGTTTAATACACCGGCAAGAAATGCACAGGCCGTCGCCGAAATGTTTATAGCCAACTTGATTACCTTTATGCGTAACACACTGGCCGGTATTAAATGGCTCGAGGCGAAAAAATGGGAGGCCGGTGCTCATGCTTCTTATCTTCAATTCAAGGGACATGAGCTTGCCGGAAAAAAAGTTGGAATGGTTGGCTTTGGTGCCGTTGGACAAACCATTGCCAATTTACTGCAACATTTTCCGACCGACATCGTATATTATGATCCCTACTATACTTCCGAAAATGTAAATTTCAAAAAAGTATCTTTAGAGGAGGTCTTCAGCACCGCTGATATTGTAGGAATACATCTACCTGTTACGGAGCAAACGAAAGGTATGATTAATAAAGATTTAATTAGCAAGATGAAGGCTGATGCTATTTTTGTAAATACCGCCCGTGCCGTGGTCGTAAATCGCGTGGACTTGTTGCAAGCGCTAACGGAAGGAAAAATCGGCGGAGCTATATTGGATGTCTTTGACCATGAACCGCCCGACGAAATGGATTATAAGCTGATTCATCACGAACGCGTGCTGGCAACTCCACACATTGCAGGCGCAACATTTGAAGTTGAAGATCACCATGCTGACATTATGAATAATTGCTTAAAGGAATTCTTCAAAAATGGCAACAAACGTATTAAACAACTTGTCAACAAAGAAATTTAGCGCCTTAAGCTGTAAATTATGAATCAGGAAAAGCAATTAGCTTATTTAGTGGTAGACATAGGTACGGGCAATGCACGCGTTGCAACTGTTCTGACCGACGGAAAAATCGTAGCCCTTAGGCGGGAGAACGTTCATTATGAAAAAGATGCTGACTATCCGGACGCCATTTCGTTCGACCCGGCATGCTTATGGGGACAGATCATTCGAATGAGCCAGCAAGTGCTTCAGGAAACAGAAAATCTCGACATTATCGCTATTACCGCAACGAGTCAACGAGAAGGGATCGTAGTCTTTGGCCCGGACGAAAGTGAATTGATAGGCATGTCTAACCACGATAATCGCGGACGCGAATGGGAAGACATGATAAAGGACAAATCGGCCATGTATAAGGTCGTAGGGCGATACCCAACCGCTCTGTTTTCCGCTCTGAAGCTGGTAGGCTTCAGGGAAAGAAAAACGGGAGCAGGCAAAAAAATAACAGCTTTTACCAGTATCAGCGATTGGGTTAACTTTAAATTTTCGGGCATCCTTGCTTATGAGCATTCGCAAGCTTCAGAGACATTGTTATACGATGTAGAGCGCGGGAAATGGGAAGCAGCCTACGGCGACCTTTTCGGAATATCTCCAGCACTATTGCCACCGCTAAATGTAGCCGGAACAGTGCTAGGCCCTGTCCGCTCCCAACTAGCGTTGGAACTCAACATTAATCCTAAGGCTCGGGTCATTGTCGGTGGATCGGACACCCAAATGGCCATAAAAAGCGTGTCACCCAATACGGATGATGTGGTTATCGTATCAGGCACCACCACGCCGGTTGTTAAGATCGTTGACAACTACCTGGTCGATGCCTCGGAACGTACTTGGACAAGTCGGCACATCGATGACAACTATTTTGTACTGGAAGCGAATGCGGGTGTCACCGGCCTAAATTACCAGCGCCTTAAAGAAATTTTTTATCCAAATGAAGATTACGAGGTTATTGAGGAAGAACTGAACAAGGTATCACAGCCCCAGTGTATCGCGTCTTTAGGGTCGCTGATCGCAGACGAAAAATCGCCCCTAACCAAAGGAGGTTTTATTTTCAATGCACCCGTTTCCCACCAGCTCACGAGGGGCGACTTTGTCTGGGCCATATTGTGGGATATCGCCTGCAGCATTTACGAAAATTACAAAACGCTTGATCAGGTTAGCGGGCACTCGAAGGATTATGTATTAGCATGCGGCGGTGGGGTACAGAGTAAAACGTTGCGGCAGTTTCTGGCCAACTTATTTAATAAAAAGATCATCATCCGCGATACTTATAGACAATCATCCATCATCGGAGCAGCGCTGATCTGTACCGAAGCTTTACAAACCGTGTCCTATGAAACCCATGTGCTGGACACAAGCGTTCCCCGCGAGCGCGATCGCTACTTAGCCCTTTATAAAGAATGGTCTAAAGTCCGTAAAACATTTAAGCAGGTAAAATGAAGGAATATATCATTGGAATCGATGTTGGCACGCAGGGGGTTCGGGTAGCACTTGTTCAGGCAAACGGAACGGTTATACAGACAGTATCCACTCCTTTTAAACTTACCGCCCGGTCAAGAGAAGAGCAGTCGCCGGATATGTGGTGGAAACATACGCTTGAAGCGTTGTTGGAAATCAGAAAGCAAACAGCGAATGATATTGCGCCCCGGGCGATCAAAGCCATTGCGACAACCTCTACATCCGGAACCGTTATTCCGATAGACAAAAACGGCATTCCTCTACATGACGCACTTATGTATAGTGATACCCGTTCGGCCGAAGAGGGTCAATACTGCAAAGCGCTGGCAAAACAGTACAATCCGGATGGATTTACCGGTTTTAATGCATCGTGTGGACTTTCCAAAATCAGGTGGTTCGACAAAAATTATCCGGAAAAGACGGAACGGATACACAAATGGATCCATGCTGCCGACTTCATTACCGGCAAACTCTGTGGCCGGTTCGATATAACGGATTACACCAATGCATTGAAAACAGGTTTTGATGTAGACCGTTATTGCTGGCCGGATTACCTCGATCGACTTATTACAACCACCTGGCTACCGGAGGTGGTTTCATCAGGAACGGTAATTGGCGAATTGGCCACGGACTTAGCAGGGGCACTACGATTGGACAAAACAAAGGTCGTAGTAGGTCTTACCGATGGTTGCGCTTCACAGTTAGCCTCCGGCGCCGTCAAACCAGGCGATTGGAATACGACTATTGGGACTACCATGGTGATTAAGGGCGTAACCCGTAACAAAATCATTGATCCCAGCGGTAGCATTTATTGCCATCGGCATCCCGAAGGATATTGGATGCCGGGCGGCGCGAGCAACACCGGTGCCGATTGGGTTAGTTTGGATTTTGATAAAAAAGAGCTGCCGATATTAAACGCGCATGCCGCTCGACTCTTGCCCACCTCACATCTTGCCTGGCCATTAAAACAAAAAGGCGAACGATTCCCTTTTACTTCACCGCATGCAATGGGTTTTGCTCCTCCAAGCATATCGAATGAAGAACGTTATACGGCCAATATGGAAGGCGTGGCTTATATCGAACGCTATGCTTATGAACAAATCGAAGGTCTGTCATCCGAGCCGGTAAGCGCTATCTTCACCGCCGGGGGGGCCAGCAATAGCGCTCCCTGGTTGCGTATCCGAAGCAGTGTACTCAAGAAGCCCATTTATAAATCCCGGGAAGCAACCGGTGTATTGGGGGCGGCAATAGCTGCTGCGTCCAAAACCATATATGGCTCTATGACAGAAGCCGTCAACCACATGACACAGATAACTGAAGAGGTATTGCCGGAAAAAGAGCTTATTTCCATATACGAAGAAAATTATCATCAATTTATTCATCTGTTAATCGACAAACAATATATTGCGACATGTTAACGGTATATCTTTTACGACATGGCGAAACAGCCTATAATGCAGACGGGAACCGCTACTGTGGCCTAACAGATATAGGCCTGACGGAAAGGGGGGTAGAACAGGCAAAACGAGTGGCATTCTTTCTGAAGGATACACCCATCGAAGCCGTCTATGCTTCGCCCTTGCAACGGGCTTTTACAACAGCCGCTCTAGCCATTGAGGGCAAGATACAAATACAGAAGGAGGAGCGTTTAAAAGAACTTGACTTTGGTAATTGGGAAGGAAAAACCAGGGAGGAATTTGTGCGGGAAGATCCTGAACTTTGGAATGCGTGGGAAAAAGCACCCGAAACTGCCCGAGCCGGTGGTACCGGTAATACCGGTAGCGAAATTGTGGAACGCGTAGATGCTTTTTTCTTGGAAATGTTGCAGACGCATCGCGATCGCAGCATTATGGTGGTGGCTCATAACACCGTCAACAGGTTATATCTTGCCTACAAATTGGGAATGCCTTTGCGAAATTATCGTCGGATTGTTCAGGAAAATTCTGCCATCACTCTTTTTGAACTGGACAATCAGGGGATATTAAGCCTTCATCAATTGAATACACGTTAAAATTTAATTACCTTATGAATAAATTATTTCTATTAAGCCTTTTTATTGTCAGCAGCTTAAGTCGCCCCGCTACCGCTCAAGAAAAGTTACATGTTATTTCCGTTAAAACGGCAAAAGAGCTACACCGCTTTTTCCAATATAGGCCCGGCAATAAACCCATTATTTCAGGCCATCGGGGCGGTACGGAAAAAGGCTTTCCCGAGAACTCGATCGAAGCATTCGAAAATACGCTAAAATATACACAAGCATTTTATGAAATCGATCCACGGCTTACGAAAGACAGCATCATCGTATTGATGCACGATGCGACGCTTGAACGCACGACTACCGGCACAGGAAAGGTTAGCGACTACACCTATGAAGAACTTAAACAGTTCAAGTTAAAAGATGTTAACGGAAACGTCACACCTTACCATATCCCTACCCTTTCTGAAGCAATCGAGTGGGCAAGGGGTAAAACGGTTCTAAACCTCGACAAAAAGGATGTACCGATGGAAATGACCGCCGCCTTAATCAAAAAGCACCAAGCAGAAGCCTTTGTGATGGTAACAGTACACAATGCCGAGCAAGCGAAATTTTATTACGAACAGCATAAAAATCAAATGTTCTCTGCTTTTGTAAAAACCCCCGATGCGTTAAAGCCTTATGAGGATGTGGGAATACCAGCCAGTCAAATGATCGCTTATATCGGACCCGATATAAAACCCGATAATCAAGTGATGTACAAGTTACTGCATGCAAAAGGCATACGCTGTATGATTTCGGCAGCGCCCACTTATGACAAGGTAAAAACGAAAGAAGAACGCGCAAAAGCCTACCGAGCCATTATTGAAGACGGCGCCGATGTGCTGGAATCCGATTTACCGATTGAAGTGGGGGAAGCGATCGGGTCGTTGAGACGTTAAATAGTTGAGTAGGGAATTAGCTAATGTGATAATTAGCCGATGTGATAACTAGTTAAGTCGTTAAATAGTCGAGTGGTTAAGTAGTTAGTACGAATAACTATTAACCGATAACGAATAACTAATCTAGTTAAGTAGTTAAATAGTCGAGTGGTTAAGTAGTTAGTACGAATAACTAACAACCGTTAACAAACAACTAATCTAGTTAAGTAGTTAAATAGTCTAGTGGTTAAGTAGTTAGCACGAATAACTATTAACCGATAACGAATAACTAATCTAGTTAAGTAGTTAAATAGTCGAGTGGTTAAGTAGTTAGTACGAATAACTATTAACCGATAACGAATAACTAATCTAGTTAAGTAGTTAAATAGTCGAGTGGTTAAGTAGTTAGTACGAATAACTATTAACCGATAACGAATAACTAATCTAGTTAAGTCGTTAAATAGTCTAGTGGTTAAGTAGTTAGTACGAATAACTATTAACCGATAACGAATAACCAACAACTAGTAACCAATAACCAACAACTAACCTAGCCCTTATAAGCGTCTCTGCTCACAACTGGCAACTCGCAACGCACAACTATTAACCAATAACTAACAACTAATAACCAATAACTAACAACTAATAACTAACAACTAATAACTAACAACTAATAACCAATAACTAAATAGACGCTCTCTTAAACAAATAGAAGGGCACTTCGACATGTTGCTTGGAGTTTTCCAATATGAGGTTGGCAGCGGTCGTGCCCATTTTTTCGAAATCAGTTGAGATGGTGGTTATGCCGTTCAGTATAAATCGTTTAACGCGGGTTTCGTTGTAAGAAATGACACCAACCTGGCTTCCGATTTCCAATTTCATGGAAATAATACGATCCAACAAAATCACTAAATCGTCTTCCATTAGATTGATATAAACTTCGCCTGCACTGATCGGCTCTTTCGCAATATCGCTCACAAGCAGGTGGTCAAAAGCATATTGCTGACAAAAGCGGTAAAATCCCTTTATAATCTCTCGTGGAAAGTAACTTTTATCCGGAAAAATTAATTTTAAGGTATGGTATTTAGCCAATTCCCCTTTGGCCTCTTCCAAGGCATGGTAAATATCTTCTTCAAAGTTTTCATATACGGCAGCATAATCGCCTTCTACTCCGGGTACTTTTTTATCCAACAAGAGCAATTTCTCTTTTGGCAATTGGTTGATTACTTCGGCGGCTTTTTCACGTTCCTCCACAAAATGAGGGATGATCACATAGTGCGTATAATCCTGCTTTTGGTTCTGTAAGAGCTTTTTAAAAAGATTAAAATCGTTATTGTAAATATAAAAATCGACCGCAGCATCCGTTCCGAGCGTTTTTATAAAGGCATCATACACAATCTTCTTGTGTGCGCTCAATTTATTGAAAAGTAACATGATGCTTCTTTTTTGCCTGAAGTCGGTACGGCTCACATAATACCCTTTACCGGGCACGGAATCGATCACCCCTAATTTCTTGAGATACCGATAACCCTTTTCAGCAGTATCTCTTGAGACCTCTAAAACAAAACTTAACTCGTTAATAGAGGGCAGCATCGTATCCTTATCGATTTTACCATTTTTAATGGCATTCAATATGGCATTCGTTAGCTGTAAATACTTTGGTGTTGCCGAAAACTCATCAATCTTTATATACTCAAAAAACGGATCACACTTCATGGATATAGGTTACAAAGTCGAAAGATACAGATTTTTGATTAATTGCGTACCACATCAAATGTAAAACTATACTTACCGGAACCTATTTCCACAGCGGAATTATCCACTACAATTCCCTTTTCATCCTTCACCGAGTTTTTCACCGCATTGGGAAAAAATACTTTTGCGGTGGTATTCGGCGGAACTTCTACCGTCATTTGCATCTTCGTGCCGGTAATTTTCCAGTTCGAGACGATTTTTCCATAGATCGTCTCAAGCGAAGCGTTGGCGAAAGACAATCCACCTCCAGGTCGCGGAGCAATCACAAACGCTTTATAGCCCGGTGTCTCACTTGGCGCCTGAATACCGGCAACCTGTTGATACATCCAATCGCCTATAGCTCCATATGCATAATGATTAAACGAGTTCATGTCTTTATTTTGAAAGGAACCATCCGCCTTAATACCATCCCAGCGCTCCCAAATAGTGGTAGCACCTTTCAACACCGGATAAAGCCAGGATGGATAGGTACGCTGCATTAATAAGGTATAAGCGAGATCCTCATAGCCATATCGACTCAAGACGTGGCAAAGGTAGGGTGTCCCCAAGAAGCCGGTGGTAAGGTGGTTATCATAGCTTTTGATATTATCGGCTAAGCGTTTTGCTGCCTGTGCACGTAGATTCTCCGGCAACATATCGAATTGCAGGGCTAATACATAGGCTGTCTGTGAGCTTGAAACCAAGCGACCTGACGGTGTTACATACTCCTTCATAAAGGCTGTCTTCACTTGCTGCAGCAATTGCTGATAACGGGCAACATCCTCCCTTTTTCCTAATACCTCGGCTGCATTGATCATCAATTGTACGGAATGTCCGAAAAAACACTGGGCAATAAGATACTTGTCGGTAATAGCAGCCCGTCCATCCCGATCATCATTAGGAATATAGAAAAGCCAATCACCAAAATGAAACCCTTTATTCCAAAGGTCATTCGTGCTATTATCTACCATAAACTGCACCCATTTTGCCATTGAGGTGTATTGCTGCTCCAGTATCCGCTTGTCGCCGTACAGACGATAAAAATTCCACGGAATAATCGTAGCCACATCCGACCAGCCAGCCGAGCCACCCTCTTTCGTTTTCCAGTAATAGGGTACGACGTGTGGTATCGCACCGCTGGCGAACTGGTCGGCCTTTACATCCTGCAACCATTTCATAAAAAAACCAGCGACATCCATGTTATAAGCTGCCGTATTGAAAAAGGCCTGTGCATCGCCCGTCCAACCTAATCGTTCATCGCGCTGTGGACAATCCGTAGGGACATCCAAAAAATTTCCTTTTTGCCCCCAGCGGATATTGTGCTGCAGTTGATTGATCAAGCTATCCGAGGTTGCAAAGTCCCCTGTTTGACGCATATCTGAATGTAGAACAACTGCTTTTATATTATTTAAATTGATTTTTTCGTTAGCACCTTCAATCTTCACATACCGAAAGCCCTGAAAAGAAAAACGAGGGTGATACGTTTCCGAGCCGCTCCCCTTGAAAATGTAAGTCAATCGCTGCTTAGCCGAACGCAGATTCTCCGTATAAAAATTACCTTCTTTATCTAATACTTCAGCATGATAGAAAACCAGGGAATCACCTGATTTTCCCTTGGCGTCAAACTGAATCCATCCCACCAGGTTTTGTCCAAAGTCAATCACCTTTTCGCCTTTTGGTGTTGTGATAATCTTAAGGGGTTGAATACTCTCCTGTGCCGTCACGGGTGGAGCGGGCGATGCGACTAGCCGTTGGTATGCAAGTGAATCGTTCACTTTAACGGGCTTCCATGTATCATCCTTAAAAGCAACAGTTGTCCAATTAACCTGCTCCATACGGGCATCATAAGTTTCGCCGTTGTAAATGTCAGTCATTCGGATCGGGCCATCCGTTGAGCAGCTCCACGTACCATCGCTGGAAACATTCATCTTTTCCCCATTTTCAAGCTCGATTTCCAGCTGAGCCAAAAGAGCCAGGTCGCCTCCGTAAAAATTGTTTCCACCCATCAAATTTCCTTTGAACCAGCCATTGCCCAGTAGAACGCCTATAACATTCTGTCCATTTTTGAGCTGCTTGGAAACATCGTAGACCTGATACTGCAAACGCTTATGATAGCTGGTCCATCCAGGGGTAAAATAGGCATCCCCTACCTTTTCACCGTTCAGATAAGCCTCGTATAAGCCATGCGATGTGATATAGAGTCTTGCTTTTTTTATCCCTTGATTCAGGTCAAACACTTTCCTAAATTGAGGACTGGGATTGGAAATAGGCGCGGTTGCCTGATCAAGCTGAATCCATTTCGCGTTCCAATCGGTAGGATTGAGCAAGCCCATTTCCCAAAAACTTACCTCACTCCATGGCGAAACGTTTCCTTTGTTATCCCAAACACGGACTTGCCAAAAGTAACGCGTTTTACTTTCCAGCGTAGCTCCGCCAAAGGGTATAAGTACCGAAGCATCACTTGCGACTTTTCCCGAATGCCACGTATTTCCCTTTTTCAATCCACCAACATCAGTGGCTACTTTCAGCTCGTAAGCCGTTTGCATCACCCCTTTTTCCGTCGCCTTTATCTTCCAGCTTAACCGTGGAACTGCGATATCAATGCCAACGGGATTTTTTTGATATTCACAAGTTAAGCCATATAAACTAAGCTTTTGTGCCTGACTTTCTCCCATAGCGATAGCACAAAATAACAAGATCAAACAAGTACATTTCCACCAAACATGTTCATTTACTTTCCGTATCATAATTTATTATTAAAAGGTGATCAATCCGCTAAAAAGAATACGTACCGGCCTGCAGTTCATAAATCACTTCACCGCCCTGCTGGCCGATTTTTTTGATATAATTTCCGTAGGGCTCCACATCAATATCATCTTCATGTTTCAATCGCAATGTTGCACTACAATTGGGTGGCACAATAACCTGCAGGGCTAAGCGCTCCTCCCTTTTCCATTTCACTTCAATAAGGCCCGCAGGAGAGTTGAATGAAGCTTCCGCCCATCGCAGCGCGGGTAAGGCGCTGGGAGGACTCACAACAAAATGTTGATATCCAGGCCGCTTTGGATCCAGTTTGATGCCAGCAATACCATCTATATACCACGCTCCCGGATAAAGGTACGAGCTATGTAAGAGCGAATGCCCGGGTAGATCTTTCTCCCACATCTCCCAAATGGTGCTTGCGCCATTCGCTTTCATGTAGCCCCAGCTCGGATAATCCGTTTGGGAAGTCATGCTATAAATCAAATCGTTTCTGTTATTTTCACGGAGCAATTTAAACAACAGCGCACCACTGGTGATACCCACATGAATATGACCGTTCCTGTTAAGCAGAATTTCTTGTTCCAGTCTTTCCATCACCTGAGGACGCAAATCTTTAGGCATAATATCCGCTAAGAGTGCTGCGGCCAGATTCGCCATGGAGCTATCGGCATAGCTGTTGTCCGTCTTGTTAAAAAAACGATCGTGAATAACTTTACTATAGACATTCGCCTGTTCCTCCCATTGGTTAGCTTCCTTCTCTTTGCCAAGTGCATCTGCAATTTTTGCGGCTGTCCTTAAATTGTACACCCGGTAGCAATTATTAAGACAGAGCGTTTCGGGCTTATCATTATTCATTCCTTCAGCAGTAGCTCCCGGCCAGAGCCAGTCGCCCAGAAAATCCCAATGCCCGCCAAATCGCTGCAAGAGACCCTCTTTCGTATTTGAATCCAGAAAAGCCAGCCAATTTTTTATCAATTCAAAATTCTTTTCCAGTATCCGCTTGTCGCCCTGCTGTTGATACATTGCCCAAGGTAAGGTCACCACAATCCCGCCCCATGCAGGC
The DNA here is from genome assembly GCF_044784325.1 of Olivibacter sp. EAT-5. Lineage (NCBI taxonomy): Bacteria > Pseudomonadati > Bacteroidota > Sphingobacteriia > Sphingobacteriales > Sphingobacteriaceae > Olivibacter > Olivibacter sp. EAT-5. Next base: position 510,476 of record NZ_CP173028.1, read on the forward strand.
CCACCACCCCCCATATAGGTCGGAGCAGTATGTGGCAGGATACCATTGTTAAGGATTCGGCCACCCATCAGTTTCTTACGGGCAAAGGTGCTATCATACATATTACCGACGATGCTCTCCGTTCCACTTACATCACGCCAATCTTCCATCCATTTGGTGTAAAAAGCACCCATATGATAATTAAGCATACCCGTTTCGCAGGTTGCATGAGCATCCCCCCCATAACCGAGGCGCTCCCGTTGCGGACAATCGACAATATATCCACCCAACGAAAGGTTTTCAAAAGTCCACCGCACCTTATCATAAATCCATTGTTGCAACGAATCGGAGCACGCAAATTGCGTTGCGGATTGAATACCGGTGCGCACCACCCAGCCGTGAATAGCTGATAGTTTTGGCTTTTTCTTTAAACCTTTAATAGTAATCCACCGACCCGAACTATAGTTGAATCGATTCCGAAAAACGCCCTTACCCGTTGCACCTATGATATAGGCGCTATGTAAACCGAAGGTCATGTCGTCTTGTTCTCGTTCCGAATAGAGAAATTGAATAGTATCTCCCGGATTTCCTTTTATCGGTACTTCGGTCCAGCCCGCAAAATTAACACCCATATCTACGCGAAATGAACCGTCCGCCCTTTCTTCTATACTAACCGGCCGAATTTCGTCGAACAGGTAATTTTTTTCTACCTGCTGTGCCGACAATTTCAACTCCGGTTTATAAACCACCACATTTTTCCAAGCCGAATCGCCACCATCAAGCCGGTTCCATTCCGGCATTTCCTGATTGGCATTCCATAATTCACCGCCCATTCGATTGGAATCCCAAATACCGAGCAGTTTATTAGGGCTTGGATGGGTTTTCCAACTAACATCGGTAGCTAGTAAAAATATGGGCTTCGCATCAGCCTGCGGTTCCTTCTCTGCATAAATGGCAGCCTGCGCCAGCACGATAGGGGTGTTGGGCCGATGGTCTGAAACGTAAGGACCGTGGATGGACCAAGACGTTCCTAACCAAATTGCAACCACATTTTTTCCTTTCTTTAGAGCAGGTGTAATATCGTAGCTTACGTAACGTGCACGCTTGGTATGGTCGCTTACTGCCGGAGCCAGCACATCCTCGCCTATCCGTTTACCATTCACATACACTTCATGGAAGCCAACGGAGGCGACAAAAAGTGATGCGCGGCCCGGACGTCGCGGTAACTCAAATGTTTTACGCAACCAAGGATCAATAATATTGCAGTCCTTCTGTTTGGGATCGAAAAGCTGATCCGTGCCAATCCATTCCGCCTGCCATTCACCTGGTTCAAACAAGCCGGTAGTCCATTGCGCCGACTTGCTCCAAGGCGACGGCTTCCCGTCTTCATCCTTTACGGCAACTTTCCAATAATAGGTTCGGTCGGACAGTAAGGGCTTTCCTTGGTAGACAACCTGCTGCATCGCGTCTGAATTGACCCATTTGGAGTCCCACATATCGGCCTCCCCCCTATCCAGCAGACTTGCTTTCGAGGCGACCAAGATCCGATACGCTCCCTGCTTTTGTCCAAAAGCCTTTTTATCCCTCGCTTCCAAAGTCCAACTAAAGCGTGGAAATTGTTCATCGATCCCCATCGGGTTTTCTAAGTATTCAAACCGGAGATTGACAGGTATGATACTTGCTTTTTGCGCAAAGGAAATGGGTACTGCCAGGCAGTAGAACACTAGTGAAAGGAGGATTTTCTTCTTCATGGGAGTATTTTTTTCTATCAACTTCAATACGCATAGGTCTCAATCGTCACGGGCCCGAGCAAGCCCGCCGGATGTAGCGGACTATCCCTTCGATAAGGATTGATCGGCAGCCAGGTGGTACGCTTATCTTGTGGGATACCCAGATCACCAATCAGCCGGTTTACCCAAGTATTGACAACTTTGATCTCTAGCTGATTTTTCCCTTCTTGGACAGCAGATGTGATGTCTATTTTATAAGGTGGAGTCCAAGCACCACCTGCATCTTTACCGTTTATCCGGACTTTTGCTAAGGCAATAACGGACCCCATATTAAGGTATACCCGTTGCCCTTCCTTAGGTTTCTGCAGTTGAATGGTCGTTTGATAGTTCGCAGCTCCCGAGTAATAGCGTATTCGCTCATCCGAATGCTTCGACCAATCGCTCAAGCTATCAAAGACTACCGGTTTATCCGGCCCCTGGGCTGTTTGATCGAATATCACCGTCCATGGTTGCCGGATGATCTCCGTTTTTGTAGGAGACGGAAAGTTCAACCGATTTTTCTTCTCATCGAGCTTGTTGGCCTTCCGGAATACAATAAAGGCACTCTCATAGGCTTCGAGCAACAGCGGTACGGTTGTAGTCTGTTCAGTTTGACTAAATTCCGGCAATTCCCGTCGGCTACCATCGATCGCATTCCATAACGCCGGAACCTTGTCGCTAACACGAAATTCAGGTGTTATACGGATCGCTTGATCCGTTTGGTTCGACACAAAATAGATATCGCCTCCATCCAATCGGCGATGAATAAATAAAGCCGTATCCCGATCCGCTAGTTTAACATCCGGAAGTATTTGCAAGCTATCCAATGCCGCTTGCAGGTCTATACCATCCATTACCAAGCCCTTTCCATAAGCATACGTTTTTATTTTTTTAGCATCGATATTTCCCCACAGTTTGTCAGCCAAGTCCCGTAGCTTCTTGTCCGCTTCCCCAAAATGCTGCAAACTGGGCGATCGCTTTGGTTTCGGCCCTAATATCACACCACCATCCCTCACCAGTTCTTCAATTTTTTCGAGCAGCTCCGGACGCATGGTTTCCAACTTCGGTAGCACCAATATACGATAAGACAGCCCGTCAGGTAAAACAAATCGCCCATCCTTCACCTTCAGTCGATCCCGAATGACCTCGCCATTGATATAATCAAAGGAATAACCCTTTGGCAAGGCAGGATCCTGCACCCCCGTCATCTTAGGCGCGTCTTCGCCGATAAAATAAGCCACATCGGCCACGTATTTCCCCTGCTGCAACATAAAATTGCAGCGTTTCAGGTAATCGACAAATAAATCCATATCCGCATACCATGTATTGAAACGGTTAAACTCGTTTCCGAACCAAGCATTCATGCCTGGCCTTTTATCTTCATAGGGTTGATGAATATAAACATGCAGCAGGGAATTATTGATCCCTTCAGTAAAGAAGCGGTCACCCCGTTGTTTCATCAATGCAGGATATCGACCATAGGTGTTTCCCGCAGCCGTGAAGGATTCGGCCGACACCTTATTTTTCCCATAGATGTGTGCCGCGGAAGAAGCTGCCCTGTTTTCGATATTCCCCAGATCACCCTCGCTCCAAAACTCACCACCCACCTCATCCGATTGTCCGCCATATTGTAGAAACTCACCGGGAAAGCCCCAGTGCCCGTAGTTCTCCAACCAAATGCTTAGTCCGTGTTTATGGCTGATATCACGCAATCCGCCCACATACTCATAGGCTACCTTATCGGCAATAAATCGTCTCAAATCCCACAAAAAGCGATCGGATTCATCCTGACTGCCGATAACATACCCATACATCGCGGGGATATAGGGTACAGGATCATAACCGTATTGCTTTTTAAACTTTTCTATGAAATTGTCTGTCCAATTTTGACCGCCCATTTCATAGCTATCCTGAACAGCCACCTTGAACGTTTTCCGATCGGCTGGCGGAATCCGTCGCATAACTTCGCCCAGGAAAGCATCAAAATGCTGAACGACATGGAGGTGATTCATTTTATCGATCTCTAATCCGGTTCCTTCCGGTGAAGCAGGACCGTTCTTGACACCTGTTGGTACCATGCCGGTTCGTAAAACAATCCAGTCACCCTTCGGTGCATTCCAAATCAAGGCACCGTCAGCGTCCATTTTATCCGTAATATCCAACACAGTGGTTGGCTTTGTCAACTGTACCGCATCGTCGACAGGAGCTTGTGTCTCCCACAGATAATCATGCCAATAAGGAAGCGGAGTCGGATGCATCTTCGCCAAAACTTTCTCCTTAAAGCGCGCTACACGCGGTAAAGGACTCAGTATTATTTCGGCCAAGGCGGCATTTTCCGAAACTTCCGTAAAGACTAGGCGAAACTTCTTGGCGCGAACAGCTGCAAAAGATACCGATACAGGAGCGTACGGTTCGAAACCGACATTGAGCTGGCTATTGCTACGATCGATCTTAAATGATTTGATTTCCCGGTAACCGGTATCGACCGCAACTTGCAAGCGGACATGAAGCATCATCGCTTGCGCCGCAGGCGTAATGGTTAGGCTTCTGGCACTATAATCCTTATCCGTCGTAAAGGTAATTGCTGTTGCTAAGCCGGCAGGCAGCTTCACATGGGTCTGTGTGTCCTGATCGATCAGTAAGGGGAGGTTCTTTAAGCTAGGTTGTGCCAAAATCTCAGGACTAGCATCCGCAATTGATTGTCCGTATTCTGCGCTTGCGGGAAATGCGAGGACGCGCACATCTTGAAAGTTTTCACCCAGCTGCGGCAGTTTAACGGCAACTTGCTTGCCGCCCCTCACCAACGTTTCCGTTGCCCCTAAGTAGCGCATCGCTTGGGCGGCTTTAACCCAAGGCCCGCCCGATTGGCTCCAGCCGGGACTGTTGAATAAACCGATTTCGATGCCTAGCTCACCCGCTCTTTTTAAAGCTGCATGCGTAATTTCCCACCACCCATCCGAAAAAAGTTTGACCTTTCCGTAAGGCACATCTTCTAAACCGATATTGCCGATAAATGCGCGATTAATACCAACGGCTTTCATCGCTTCCAAATCTTTCACAACCCCTTCTTTGGAAATATGATCCGAAATCCAATACCAATAGACGCTTGTTTGGATGGAGTCGGGCGGTTGTTGAAAAGCTTCTTCCAAAGCAGCAAATGATTGATCGGTATCATCGGGGGCGCATTTCCAGCACAGAAAACACGTCCATAGTAAGATAATTGTTCGAAAAAATAGGAAACGCCAATAATTCATATTTTGATTAGGTAATAATCGGTAATTTCTTAGCCAATATAGCTTTTATTATGTATTTCTTCATCCTGTTCTATCCTGATAGGAGCTATTAGCTGTAAACTATAAGCGGTAAGCTTTAGGCAGTAGGCTATAGGCTTTCGGATATCAGCTTTTCAGCCCATCAGCTTATTTCCCTAGCTCGAGGCCTTAGCGGCTGTAAGCTATAGGCCTTAAGCCATAAGCGGCAAGCTTTAGGCAGCAACTGTCCCACCGTTGATCATTTATCACTCATCGTTCATCACTCATTTTGATAAAGTAAAAATTCAAAAGTAAAAAGTAAAAAAACCTATTTTCCCACTGTTGATCATTCATCACTCATCGTTCATCATTCATCACTCATCGTTCATCACTACCTAACTAGTTCCCTACTCAACTCTTTAACTACTCAACGCCTCCCATATAACCCGATAAACGTCTATAGCGGTCAATTCACCCGTATTTTGCTTCGTGACGTCACTCATGATTACCGGATAATAAGCGGGATCGATTGCCAGGCTACCATGCGAACCTTTAACAAGGGTTGCGTCTAAAGGGATCACATCCATCACATAGCGAAGACCCAGTTTTTTCCGCAGCAGTTTATAAAAAGCTCGTCCTTTAGATGTCATAAAGAGCTCCACCGGATCATAACCGGGTTTTTTATGAATATCTACAGCGCGCGCGTAATCCGGTGCCTTTTTATCATCTAACCAAAAATAATAAGTAAACCAACTCTGTGCATCCGCCATTAACAAGAGGTCGCCGGACCGCTCATGCTGTATATGATAAGCCTGCTGCGCATCCCGATCCAGTATTAATTTCACCCCTTCAAGTTGCGCTAACAATTGTTGGATCATCGGAATTTTACGCTTATTCTGTACATAAATATGAGCAACCTGATGATCCGCTACAGCAAATGCCGCCGAAGCCCCGGGATCGAGCAGTTCCAAACCGCGTTCTACCCGAACTTGCAACAAACCCTCCTTCCGCAATAATCGATTCACATGGATTGGCCGATTAACGGGACAAATTCCGTACTCCGATAAAATAATAATTCGCGCATGTTGTTCCTGATAATAATGGACCAGCTGTTGCACAACGCGATCAATTTCCATTAAATCCTTCCTTATTTTGGAGGCATGAGGGCCATATTTTTGTAAACCGTAATCCAAATGCGGCAAGTATATAACGCTTAAAGTCGGATCAAAACGTTTATCCGTAAGCATGGCGGCGTCGGCTATCCATTGGGTTGACTTAATATTTGCACCAGGACCCCAAAATTGAAACAAAGGAAATTGCCCTAGCCGATGTTGTAAATAATCTCTCAGCTCGGCAGGCCGACTATAACAATCGGGAATTTTCCGTCCATCGGCCAGGTAATTTGGTCGAGGCGTAACCGAGTAGTCTGCCTGCGAGTACATATTATACCAACCGAACAATTGCGCGCATGTAAAGTCAGGATCTAGCTCCTTCGCTTTTTCCCAAATCTTGTCGCTTAACACCAATTTATTCGATTGTTTCCAAAATTTCACTTCACAATCGATCCGATCATACCAGCCGTTTCCTACAATCCCATGTTCCTTGGGCCACTTGCCTGTTAGATAGGTGGATTGCACCGACGTTGTTACCGCCGGCAACATCGGCGCAATAGGTTGCAATCCATGTTCCGCGGCATAAGCTTGTAAAAACGGTGTATGCTCCCCTATCAAGGAACTTGATAAGCCAACCACATCCAGTACAACGGTCTTGTGTAACATCTCCATTAAATAATTTGATCCTTGACCCAGTTAATTTCCCTAGCTACCGAGCTTACCAAAGGCATTTTCAATGCTTGCGGTAAGACTTCCCAGGTATAGGTTTCGACCTCAATATAATCGCTCAATTTTGCTGATCGCTGCAAACTTAAAATTTGCCGCACATCGTTTTGTGTAGAAGCAATATTTCCATAATTATCTATAAACAAGGGTACGTGAAAGTGCGCCCGCCACTCTTCCACATCAGGGTTGTCCACATCCAAGAGTGCATCGGGTAAATCACGATATCGGATCAAACCGTTCTCGGTGGTTTTTGCAATCACCTGATGGAGGTAGGTATCTTCATTAAATGCATTAAACACTTCCTTTAGCTGGTTCCTATCTTCCCTTAGGGGTGACATGGAGGCTTTAATGGCCGCGCTGGCCTGTATTTTCCCAATTTGTATGCCTTCACTTCTAATGGCTTCTATTATCTCCTCGTGTTGTTCATAACCCACAGCGAAGTGGCAGACATCGTAACATAGCTGAATGTAACGCTTCAGTATCCCTGCTGCTTCCACATCAGATAGATGATGAGCAGCGGAAAGCAAGCGGCTACCGGTAGGGATTAAGTCGTTTATATACCAATCCAAAAACTCGTCTCCATTTTCCAAAAGGCCATCCGGTTCGGGTTCGATATCCAAATGCAAGTGTATACCTTTTTCCTGCTCAATCTGTCGGAGATAGATCGCCACAGCGACGATGTTTTGGGTCGCTACGTTTCGCCTTTCCTGACAATTGTGCGGTTCCCAATGCCTATAGCTTAATGGAGAGGTTGATATGCTCCCATGCATTCCTTCCGGCAACAACACAGCCAAGATATCAAAGAGTCGTTTTGTATAACTTAAACGTTCATTGGTAGTCCAATCCGGTTGGTGTACCAAGTCTTTCACGCTGGTTTGGTGGAAAGCACCGTAGGGGAACCCATTCATAGTAAATACGTAAAGCTGTTCTTGCTTTAGCCAGTCTTTAAAGGCTGCCAGCTCCGCTGGCTGAATCAATGTTCGACTGGCCTCTTCCGAAACGCGGAGCCCTATCCCCATCCGTTGTAGCGGAGCTACTTGCTCTTTAATCGCCGGAAGAAATGTCTGTAACACTTTAAAGTGTGCCGACCAACTTTCGCCGGCATGTATATTCGTACAATAAGTTAAATGTCCATTTGCTGTATACATAATTTCAAATTTAATCTGGAAGCGAAACCAATTTCCTTTGTTGTTGAACTTCATCTAACTTCTTTAAACGTGCAAGCGCTTCCCTAATCCGATCGTGATCCATTTCATGTACCTCCAGACCTACACCCACCGCACGTAGCAGCATAATGGTCAATTTACCTCCTAAATGTTCTCTAAACTCTTCCAAACCGTCGAGTAAATCGGATATGACCCTTTCATCTTTTAATAGTTGATGGAAAATAGGTAATTCATAAGCTTGCAGTACACGCAGTATTTCCTTGTAATCACATTCATTTAAATATCCCTGTAAAAAAGAATACGTTGTATCCAGTGCAATACCAATGGCAACAGCTTCGCCATGCAATATTTGAAAGTCACTCAGCTGTTCTATTTTATGCGCACTCCAGTGCCCAAAGTCTAGGGGACGTGAAGATCCCAGTTCAAAAGGATCGCCACTCGCGATGTGGTCCATATGTAATTGCGCACTTCTCCAGATCAAATATTTCATGGTATCAGCATTTCGCTTTAGAATACCATCCACCTGATCACGCAGCCATTCAAAGAAAGTTGCATCTTTGATAAGCGCTACTTTAATCGCTTCAGCAATCCCGGCCACCCAATGCCGATCGCTCAATGTTTCTAATAATTGATAGTCATTAAAAACAGCAATCGGTGGTGCAAAGGTTCCGAGGAAGTTTTTCTTACCGAAAAAATTGATTCCATTCTTTATGCCGACCCCTGAATCGTCTTGAGACAGCACGGTGGTGGGTACGCGGATGTGTTTGATCCCTCGGTGCGAAACAGCCGCGGCATAACCGGCCACATCCAATACACTTCCGCCACCAATAGCAACCACAAACGAATGGCGATCGACTTTATGCCGATGGATAGCCTCAACAATTTGATTAAAGTAGTACGGATTATTCTTCGCTACCTCGCCACCGGGGATGATTATTTTTTCTTTCACAAGCGCTAAATGTACCTGCCCCTGAAAGTACACATCGATTTGCTTGAGGAGGCCCGGATGAGCAAGGCTAAGTTCCTCGTCTATTACAAAAAGTAATTGACGAACCAAACCAGGCTTTAGGTAAGGCGCTAGCGCATCCCTAAATAAAGAATTATCGATTGAAAAGATATTTTCACTAAAGTATACCTCGTACTGAAAGGTCACTGTCAAATGCTGCTTTAAAATGTGTTTCATGCGATAGTTTTGTTTAAGTAACCGCGAAAAATCGCGCAATGCAAATCGAAAGGGGCAATAGTAACAAGATGATTCCGGTTAAGACGAAGGCACTGCTAGCCATTGCCCAAGCGGCGTTCACGACGATCAAGCCGATGATACCCGCTTTTACCGCTTTACCAACGTTTCCTGCATCGGCATCTAGCATGGCTCGAAACAAGGGAGGATAGATGACGATCACCAACACAACCAAACAGGATAGGGTATAAGCAAAGGAATGATGGATATAAGCAAATAAGCCAATAGCCGCAATCACGAGCGTATATGCACCGGTGGCTATCATAGCGCTGGATTTCCGACCTCCATGAACTTCCCCGCTACTAATCAAGGTGATTGCGGCAATATAAACGATGGGCACGAGCGATATGTATCCCATAGCTAACAGGTTGTGGGAAGCAATCGCTATTCCCAGCAAAAGATTAGCCCCTCGGCAAAGTCCCATCACCAGTGGGCCAAACAGCCGGTGATGTTTTGCCCATTTATTATAAAGAAGTGCTGCGCATACAATGAAGCTCGCAATCATACCGGCTGCAATATTGACCGTACAAGCAGCTAAAAGTCCGAATACAAAGAAAAGACTTCCAAACAGCGCAGCCTGTCTAACAGAGACCTTTCCGCTGGGTATAGGTCTTTCGGGACGTTCGAATCGATCGATTGCCGCATCAAAAACATCATTGAAAACAATTCCACCACCATACAAGCCGATCGTTGCCATGCAGAGCCACAGGATATCCGTCTCGCCAATGCCGACGGCATCGCTAGAGGCTGTCGACAAAGCTACCCCGGCCAGTACATCACTTATAGCGGTTAAAATGTTTGCCGGTCGCAACAACCGTAGGTAGTATTTTATTTTTCCCATATCAGCTAATGATGATCGATGACTTGTCTATTCGTGGTTGCTGCCCTCCGCGGAGCACACTATTACCCGCAAACTTTTCGCGTTGGTCTACCTTTGCTTTCACGACGAAATCCTGCGGATCAAGTTGACCGCTCCGGGCGAAAGCCGTTATGGCATTTTGATAAGTTACCAGGTGAATTTCTTCATCACTGATTCCTTTCGCTTTCATGAGCGCCGCGGTTTTTGGAACCGCTAAGGGGTCACTAATCCCCCAATCCGCAGCCGAATTAATCATGATACGCGCTGCTCCATATCTTTTCACCAATTCTACCATGCGCTCGTTGCCCATCTTCGTAAAAGGGTAAATCGTAAAAGCTGCCCAAAAGCCCCTGTTCAGGACCTCTTCAACAGTTTCCTCGTTATTGTGATCGATAATGAGTTGATCAGGGGCCAACCCATGCTCTAAAGCAATTTCCATACTCCGAAGCGTACCTCGTTTTTTATCGCGGTGAGGTGTATGAACCTGCACCGGTAACCTTGCCTTTTTCGCCAGTTCCAGTTGCAGGCGGTAATAATGCTCCTCCGCAGCTGTTTGATCGTCAAAACCGATTTCGCCGATACCCACCACCCCCTCTTTATGTAAAAACAAAGGCAATAATTCCATTACTTGCGCCGCCAAAGCGGTATTATTTGCCTCTTTGGCGTTTAATCCAATCGTACAATAATGTTTAATCCCAAATTGCGACGCTCGGAATCGCTCCCATCCGATCAAACTACTATAGTAATCCTTAAAGGTATGCGCGCTGGTTCGGGGTTGACCTAACCAAAAGGCTGGCTCAATAATGGCAACAATACCTGCATCTGCCATCGCCTGATAATCGTCGGTTGTACGGGATGTCATATGGATATGCGGATCAAAGAAATTCATCTCTTTTACCGTTTCCAACAAGTCGACACTTAAAGGGGATACCGCATCTTCCCCATTTATAAACAATTGGTTTCCACACATAAGTTTTACGCTACTAATTCATGTTAAAAGAATAGTTCTTTTCGCTCAAACTGAGCAATTTCCGCACGGGGAGGCTTACAGTCCTACCCGCCGCCTCACGTTCTGCTACATAATCTAAAAGCGCCGAAATAAGCGGTTCATTCATACGTGCATATATTCCGACTATATACGCTAACTGCATGTCATTAAAGATTGCTTTCAAGATGAGTTGATTCCATGCGGCATTATCCAGATAGAAAAAGGGATAGGGGTTGTCATACATAATAGCCTCATGTACAAGTCCAATATTCATCCGAATTCCTTCCACACAGACCGATTTCCAATGATCAGGGTATTCCAAAACGATCAGCGAACTATATAAGGCAACCATTTCGGATATATCGGCATAATCAAATAAATGATTTAACACCTGGACATAATCAGCTTCCATCAAGTCTCTTAAATTTAGCAGTAGTAACATACGCGCTAATCGATGCGTATCCCAGGCACGCATCTGAAAACCCGGCGCGATCAACTGCAAGGCTTCGCGATCCGCGTCCAATAATTCAACCGCCTTTTTCGGTAATATTCTACTCAGCGATGAAAAGGTACCATAAATATGATCGGAACTCATCTTCACCTTACCAAGCTGTTCCTCCAGCCACTTCCAATCATTGATTTCAAAGTTTAATTGCCCAATGCGATAAGCTAATCCATTAAGCTGGCTTTTAGTTTCTTCGTTCATATCCTTCTAGATCAGGCACTTACATAATAATTCAATCCCAATGCGGTACTGATAATCAGCAGTCCAAAAAATTCCCGCGTTTTTTCAATGTAGGGTTTCGTGGCCTGCATACTTTCCACGATGCTCTGCCGCTTATATTTGGTAAACCAATCCAGCACCCCATCCTTCACAAAAAAGAGAATAGAGGCGTAGGCGAGGTAAAATCCGATGGCCCCTAAATAGACTATATGGAAGTACCTATTCAATACGGCAAGTCCGCAGAGCACCGCTGCTAACACATAAATGGGAACCCATAACCAAGAGTCTTTGTCGTTTAAATTAAAATAAGCAAAGAGTAAGAACGACAAAAAGAAAATAATATTCAGTATCTGTAACCACCACATAGCCAATAGATTTTAGTGCAGTATTTTCAATTTCATATCCCTAAATTCCACTCTCATTGGCGGACCAACGTGAATCTGAACACCGATGAAGCCTGCATCACGGCGATTTTTACCGTCATTGTCAAGCACTTCACTCATCAAAACACCATTGATATAATGTTGCAAGCTATTTCCTTTTGCGACGATCCGACAGGTATTCCAATCGTTTGCTTTGATCGCTGCCCGAAGCTTCGCGTCTTCACCAAGGGTGCCTTTTACCATCAATCCTGTCCAGGCATTGTTCTTTACTTCACCACCATTAGCATCCGGGACTTCAACGACCTGTCCACGATAAGCGAGTGTGGTCCGTTTACGCTCTTCATAAAGTTGCCCGGTATAGTTATTTTTCCCATCTATATCGGCTTGATATCCCTTTAAGGCAAATGGCGTATCCTCAAGCTGTTCGCTCCGATAATTTATTCCACTATTACCAGCGTCCGAAATTTTATACTGCAAAGTCAAGTCGAAATCCGCGGGTTGCCCTCCCTTCCATATCAAGAAGGTATTCCGCTTCAAGGGTTCGTCAGTGGCCGTACGTTCACCTATTATTTTTCCGTCTTCTACCCGCCAATAGCTCGTATCACCTTCCCATCCCCTGAGTGTCTGACCATCAAACATAAGCACGTATTTGCCGTCTGCCGACGCTTGATGGCCATTGTTGCTTTCGCCGGTGGATTGACTGCAAGCGCCGAACGGCAGTATAAGCAGTAAACAAGCGATTAAGTCTCGCTCGAAGCGCTTCTTTATTATTTTTTCCATAATCTATTTAGATTTTCAGATCAATTATTGTGTTTCCGCTGCCCATACCACATCCGTCTGCTGCCATTGGCCGGACGAGGCAGAATGAAGGACGGCTTCGCAGACCTTTTGCGTTTCTAAGGCATCCCGAAAGCTTGGTGCACAAGCTTGTCCGCTCTCCAGACTATGCAGAAAGTCGGCTACCTGATGTACAAAAGAATGCTCATAGCCTATTGAAAGGCCAGGAACCCACCATTTATCCATATAAGGTTGATCGCCATCGGTAACGAGAATCGATCGCCATCCCCTTAGCTCCGACTCATCCCGGTGGTTAAAGTAATCCAATCGGTTCAAGTCATGCAGATCCCACTTTAATGAGCCGTGCTCCCCATTAATCTCAAAGGTGTACAATGCTTTATGACCACGGGCGTAGCGTGTCGACTCAAAAAGTCCAAGGGAGCCATTTTCAAAATGGCAATGAAAAATACAGGCATCATCAATTTTTACATCCTGCAGCCGCCCCGTCTCTTCATGCATTCGTTGTTTAACAAAAGTTTCCGTTACAGCCGACACATCCTTGATAGCACCATTTAACCACATCGCCGTATCGATGCAATGTGCCAATAAATCGCCTGTGACTCCTGAGCCGGCGGCGTTTGCATCCATACGCCAGAAAGCTTTTCCTCCCTGTGGAAGATGCTCATTAATCGTCCAATCTTGCAGAAAATTAGCGCGATAATGAAAAATACGACCTAATTTACCGCTATCAACGATCTTTTTTGCCAGCGTTACAGCCGGTATTCTGCGGTAATTATACCACACGGTGTTTTTTACCCTTGCCTGTTCAATGGCCTTAACCATGGATGCTGCCTCCGGCAACGTTCGGGCCAATGGCTTTTCACATAAAATCATTTTCCCTGCTTTAGCGGCAGCAATTGCTATTTCGGCGTGCATATTATTGGGCGTACAGATATCAATCGCATCAATATCATCACGGGCTATTAGCCTATTCCAATCCGTTTCGTAAGACTCATACCCCCATTGTTGGGCAAAAGCGGCTACTTTTTCTTTATTTCTTGCACAAACAGCTTTTAAAATTGGTCGGTAATTAAGTTCGGGAAAAAAATCGCCCACTCTCTTGTAGCCATTTGTATGTGTTCTTCCCATAAAACCGCATCCAACCAAACCTATTCTAATTTCTTTCTTCATGATCTTTCTATGTTTAGTAAACACCTTATTCAGCTGCGTACCAGCCATGCTGCTCCCGCACCTGAACCATAGCCCTTAAGATATCTTCCCAAGTATCTTGTTTTTCCATAACCGTATTGGGAAACATGCAGCCATCCCAACAGATATGGTTAAAAGCTTTTGTTAATTCACCATGACTATCTCTTAACCAAAACCCGGCATCCGTAGCAATATCAAGCTTTCCATTAGGATCACTCGCTAGGCAATGGCGTCCTGTCTTATCGTGCGAGCCGGATCCGAAAACGGTACCATCGTTCTGCGCCACATGAAAATCAATTGTCCAGGGTCTTAACTGTTCAGTCAGTTCGCGTAAGCCCGCCTGAAAGGTTCCTCGATCGCTCCATTCAAAATCTGTCGGCAAGATGCGATCTTCCGGACTGTTATACCCTAGCAAGTATAAAAGTGTATGCGCCATATCTGCCTGAAAACCGATATTAGGCCTATTTACCTGTTCCAAGGTATCTAACATCACCCGCCAGCTATGCATCCCTCCCCAACATATTTCACCCTCTGCCGCAAGCCTTTCTCCGAAACCTTCGGCAACATCACAAGCCTCGCGAAAGGTTTGTGCTATCAGTTTGCTATTTGCCACTGGATTTTTTAGCCACTCATTTACACTCGAAGCCGAATCAATGCGGATTACATTATTCGTCCTGATTCCTAATTTTCGCAGTTTTTCACCGAAACGGCAGGCCCTGCGTACCACGTCCACGAAGCGCCTTCTCTCCTCCGCATATCCCATTGCTGCTCCGCCCGAAGGGGGCCAAACCGGCGCTACCAAGGTGCCGATTACGAGGTCGAGTGTCCCTACTTTATCCACCAATTGTTTGATTTCGTCATCGGAAGCGTCCATCCGAATATGCTCGTCGAAAAGACCCAAATCTATACCGTCGAACTTAACACCATCCACCACCGCTGTTGCTGTCCGTTCCAGCAGCGTATCCAACGAAATGATTGGTTCAGCTCCCTCACCTTTTCCAACAACACCAGGCCAGGTAGCATTATGTAGTTTGGGAAAATTGTTCTTCTTCATAATTTGATTGTTTTGGAATGAATTTGGATTTTGCCTAAAAGTTGGTTTTATCTAAATCAGGATTAGCAGGACCGAAGTGTTTCAATAAGACCATCGGATCAACACGTGAATAATTGCTGATGGTAACACCATTTACTGCAGCCTTTTCCGATACGAAAAACTCATCATTAGTAAGCTGGTTGTACCGAATGAGCGCTGGAGTTTCAACCTCCCAAACACCTAGCTTTCCACGGCCTTGCATCATAATCAATCCGTAGGGGGCGCCATCGTATATCGTCACCGTTTGGCCTGGCAGAATGGTCAGTTCCTTCGCGCTAAAGGCGTCAGACTTATAACATATCCATTTTTCCTCATAACCCATTTCTCTCATCTCCGCCATTGATTTTACCGGCACAGGACGCATGAAGCGATTTTTCATCATATGGGGATCTACGTTCAACTCCCAATCGATCACATCCAGTAATTCGTCAAAATCGCCGATACGCTCTTTGGGCGTACCATTCCATAATAGCTCTTCGGGTATAACGGCCTCGTTGACGAGCGATTGGTACATCGCAAAGACATCCGAAGCTTTCTGCGGCTCATAAGTACATAAACTGCCCGGTGCGTGAAGCAAACCCGGTGGGACGTCCCACCCCGTACCAGGCTCCAAGCGGAATGCTTGTGAAAAATTGGTAATCTTATTATCGCCTTTTGAAAAATTCATCAAACAAGTTTTTATTTGATCCTTCGTTGTACCGGGCGCGATTCCCATAAACGTATAAGGGAAGTCGCCCCCATGATTATTCAGCTGTGGTGGAAAATAATAGGCTTCCGGTTTGCCCTGTTGACCGATGAGTGCTGCTTTCTCATCATTATGATGAATATGATGTGGAAGTGGGCCCATATTGTCAAAAAATTTGGAATACATCGGCCAGCTTTTGTGAGCATCCCATAGACGTTGACCGATTAATTCTCCTTTGAGTAGTTCAACAGCATCACGGAGTAGGGCCTTTTGCACGGTAGAACCCTCTTCATACACAATAAAGCTTAAGCCCTCGTGCTCGCCTGTTAATGGGCCATTTTTAGCGGGTGTCGTGGATGAGAGCCAGCGTTCGTCAATACCCCCTCGTTCGCCACCCAATATGTAGTAATCGTCCGGATGTAATTTAATACGCCTACCGGGTACACAGAAAGATCGGGGCACCCAATTGGGTGCTAATCTTAATATCCCCTCTCCCTGTTCCATTGCTTTTTGAATAATATTCATCCTATATTTATTTAAAAGTTTACAATTCGTCTGTATACGTTGAAAGCAGCTTTTCAATAGCCGCCTGTTGGCTGATCACGTCAAGCGTTAGCGTGTAACCACGCGACTCGCCCGGTTTCAATAAAATCAATTGCTGCTGCGCTCTCGCTTTATGTTGACCAATCGGCGGATGCGTACCCGGCTCCAAGCCGGTAACGTATTCGCCCCGCCCCCAATGCTGCCAGTTTGTTAGCCAAGGAAGCTGGCTTTTTTGAAAGGATAAGGAAACAGCCAAGCCGAGGTGCTCGTTATACACACCACACTGGCATTTCCCGTTCGGATCACTCTTGACGTCGATAAAGGCAGCCTCTTCCCCTTGTCCGTTATGGATCGACAAAGGCGCGCTACATTTTTTGAAGGCTTGGCCTTCTTTAAAGAGCTTATTTTTTGCTCCCGTCTCTCGTGCTTCCCAGCTCCCATGCCATAACAGTCGGCTTCCTTCGTCCACTAAAGGCCAACCGAAATTGAAGTGATAGAGTAGCATATGAGGTACGGCCGTATTCCCGTAATTAGTAATGCGATCATCGATATAGATTGCGGGCTTTCCCAATACAGCCCGGATCGTCCTTTTTAGCTCAAGATTAGGCCCTAGCGGGTGCCCTTGCCTGATGATTCCCGTCATAGACATCGTAGGTTCAGCATCACGCAGATCCGGTTGGATAACAGCGATTATTTCAGCAGGTGAATTACTGATTTGATCATGTAAACCGCGTGCACCAAAATCATCCTGCTCGGGCCCACCTGTATGAGTAAGCCCACAGGTTACTAATAAACCACCTCCAAAAGTTCGCAGCCAATCGGTACCGCGATCTGCAAATGGTTGTGCCTTCATGACGCCTAACCGACTTAACCAGGATAGGCTATGCTGATTAAAGAAGGCCTCCGCGATGTCCATTGTCCGATCGATGACGACCTTAAACCGCAAGCCTGCGCCGGTATTAATCCAAGCAATACGGGTTCCCGCCCCAAGGCCATTATCCAACACCGAGGTTTCTATCCCACCCAGTTGACTGGGATTAGTGACTTTTTCTAACCAATTGCTTCTTTGCTTGTCATCCATCATTTAGCTTTCTTGGGTTTGAACAATTCACTTTCGGCATTTCCCCCCGACTTCAGGTAGGCCATCAGGTCTTTAAGCTCCGCTGGATTTAATACATTGATCGTACCCGGAGGCATCATGGAAACTTCTGCTATCTTGCTAGCCGTCACACTTTTCTTAGGGATTTGCTTTAAGACCTGTGGTGCATAAGGGTTTTGCGATACATAATAATTCTCTTCGTCCTCATTTTTAAGTCGGCCTAAAATAGAACTGCCATCTTTCAGCGTAAAGACCGTAGAGGCATACTGATCTGAAATAACCTTATTGGGTTCGATAACTGATTCCAAAATGTCCTTCATGGTAAAACGTGTACCCAGCTGCGTTAAGTCGGGCCCGATAGAACCGCCCTCACCCCGTACCGTATGGCATGATTTACAACGAATCGCGGCAAATAGCGCTGCCCCTCTTTTAAAATCACGATCGCCTGAGTCTTTTTCGACAATCGGCAGGGCATCCTCCATCTTCCAATTTTTACCCGGACCCTTTGGTCCTTCTCCCTCAAAAGCCAAGGAAGTGCCGGTAGCACTCAAAAGCGAATCGCCGGATAATTTATTATAATGGACGTATTCACTTTTCCCAACCTTTTGTAAGGCCCGCTTTCGCGCTCTGTCCAAAAAGCCGATATAGCTATTGCCGCCTTTATATCCAAAGGCATTGTAAAACCATTTAAAGTATACCTCGCGCAGTTGCGTTGTCCACCCGCTTTCTGCCACACTCAATACGGTAGCAAAATAGATTTGCTGTGCAGGTGGCATTTTGGCTAACATATTGGCAATATCCAAGCCATATTGTGGGTTCCGCAAAATCAGGTCGGAAGACTGTGTAACGGTTTCTCGACCGGCCGTATCATCTTTAGCCGTATACAATAAAGGAACGGTTTTCTCCACCACATCTTTGGCATCAAGGGCAACCAAAATCTTGCTTAATTGTTGATTTAATGCGTTATTCCCGGAAGGATACAAATTTCCCAGCTGCCGGACAATCATCTCTTTGTCCTGCCTTTTAGGAATACCTAAGCGCGCGATCGTCAGTTCATAAGCTCTAAGCAAATTTTGCTGCATGACCAATGGCAAACTGGCAATCTCAACCGTTGCCATTTTTTTCAGCATGCTGCTTTGTAATGCCGGCTCACCCGTTCGCGCCAAAGCGATCATCGCCTCTGTTAAAGTCGTCACATTTCTTTCACGCAGGGCTAAGTCTATCCAGCTTGCCACCGGTTGATGCTCAATGGCTATCCGGGCTGCATAACGTATAAAACGGTCTTTATATTTAAGATAGGGCCAAAGCTTAGCGGCCGTACCGGGAGCAGCGGCATGGTGATACTGCTCTAATTCTTTCCGAAGCTTGTGCAGATAGCTTGTCTGAGCCTGGTTTTCTTTTGTTTTATCGAGGTTTATTTTTTTGAAGTCCTTATAGTAGACCCGATAAAGATCTGATTCCAGTTTTCTTCCCCCTGTTAAAAAATACAAGGCACCATCCGGGCCAATTTCACCGTCGGTCAAGGCGAGCGGTGAACCGGAAATGAACTCCTCTGCTTTGGCTTGATAGCTTGCCCCTTTTGCCCCAAGCTGTATGCTATAAATCATACCAAAACTCCAATCAAAAGCCAGCAAGCTATTTCGGTACTTTTCAGGGAATCGGGCATTATAAGCGAACATCAGATTCGTTGGTGATCCTTGTCCGATATTTAACAGCGCCGGTAAGTTATCGGGATAGTACGCTGGCCACTTATCATTGCCCTTTCGCCAACCAAATTCAGCGCCACTGGTTACATGGCAAATTCGCGTCGGACGATACCAGGGCATTCCAAAATCCCATTCCATATCCGAATCATAAGTAAAGAGCTCTCCCTCCCGATTAAAAGCAATATCAAAAGGATTTCGGAAACCGGAACTAATCAGTTCCCACTGCGAACCCACGGAATCTGTTTTGGCAATCCATCCACCCTTATCATAGCTATCCGCATCGTGCCCTTGAGGGTCTAAAATCATACGGAAGAGATTATCCCTTTGCCAAGTGGGTGGTAATTTGTAGTGATCCATTTGCGGGAGATCGGTAAAATTGCCCGCTACTACATAGATGGATGTACTATCAGGGCCTAAGACAACGCTGTGCGGCCCATGTTCACCCGCCCCTTCCAATGCGACCAATTGAGTAATTTTGTCAAATTGGTCGTCATTGTCTGTGTCCTGGAGGCGATATAAACCACTACCCTTTGAAAACTCGTCATTTGCTTTATGATTCACCATAACATACAGGCTATTATGTGCCCATAAAAGTCCCTGAGCGAAACCCATCCCGATCGTTTTATCAGTAGTATCCTTCCCGGATCCCTCCACTTTAGGAAAGTCAAGTTTTTGGATTACCGGTTTCACCGTTGAATCCGAACCGATAGGCGGTAATTCGATACGATAGAGCGAACCAAACTGATCGGATGTGATCATTCGTCCCTTCTGGTCGAATGTCATAGCCACCCAAGAGCCCAATTCATTGTCTGAAGGACTATAAATATGTTCGGCCACAAAATCAGGTGGCAAAACGATTTTTTTTACTTTAGGGTCTACTTCTATTATTTTTTCCGGTTCTTCGCGACAGCCAACAAAGATCAACGATATGATCAGTGCCAGCCATAACACGTTACGCTTATATGATTGCATATACGATTTCTTGAATTGTTTTAGAATAATACATTAAAGGCAGGGCTACTGCATTTATCATCTAAAGGATGTTTATGTTATTAGTTGTTCTTATTGATTGTTCTTTATACTTGATCATAAAGAACCAAACAATCAAGGCTGTCCAGTTCTCGCTAGAAATTCCGTTCCCCGTACACCGTTCTGCGGAGCCGCTCCCGCTCTCAATTCCATCCCTTCGCTTTTTCGCAGAACGTTTTTTCCTATCCTTCTAACTGAATTTTCTTTACGCTCATCCTGGAAGGCCATCATTCCCTACTCGCCATCCCGGCATAATCGTTCAGAAATGCTTGAATTACCTTGAAGAATATCGTAGCAACGAGCAACAAAACATCAGTCCATCACTCATTTTAGCAAAAAGAAAAAAATCCATTTTGCGTTGCCTGATTAAACGATTACCATCCCGGATTCTGTTCAAATCCATTTAACCGAATTTCACGCTCGGGAATTGGGTATAAAAGCATATATTCCTGTATGTTATAGGAGGCCTTGCTTAAACGAGATAGTCGCTGCTTTTCTTCAATTCCGTGTTGCGTTATCACTTCGATCGCTTTAGCCGTTCGAAGTAGTTGAAACCATCGATGATTTTCAAAAGCAACCTCTACCCTCTGTTCGTGCGCAATCGCGTCACGAAGTTCCGTCTGGCTTAAACCCGACAGTGGTTGTAAGCCGGCTCTTGCACGCACCTGATTTAGATAAGGAGAAGGATCTCCACCCTGTTCGTTTATTGCTTCTGCCAGCATGAGTAACACGTAAGCGTAGCGGTATACAGGCCAATTTTCATTGGCGCGACCGTCTTCCAAGAAAGGTGGATGATAGTATTTTTTAATAAAGGGGATTTTGCCACCAAAAGCTACCGCTTCTTGAAATGACGCATTAGACGGATCGTCAAATAATTGAATAGAGGCATCTCTACGAATGTCGCCGTTTTCATAAGCGTTCCATATACTTGGCGTGGGGATGTTTGTTCCTCCCAGTTTCCCGGGAAAGCCGGTGAGCTGCATCTTCCCGTTGTTGGGGCCAAATATGAAAATAAAATTGCCTGCCTCAGTTTGTAATGCAGCATCGTATTGAATAGAGAAGACATCTTCCGCATTATTCTTTGTTGCAGGATTAAAATTATCCGCATAATTAGGTAACAAAGAATAGTTTAACGTCGTTACTTGGGTTAAAGTGGACGCGGCCAGCTCATATTCTTTCCTCGTTAGGTAGATCTCCCCCAATAGGGTTAGCGCAGCGCCTTTTGTTGCGCGACCAATTTCTGCACCGCTATACGACTCGGGTAAACTTGCCACGGCTCCTTGCACATCGCTTATAATCTGCTCATAAACCTGTTCAATCGCTGCGCGTCCTTCTGAAAAGGCCTTTTCGGGTTCGGCAACTTCATGAATCAATAAAGGCACCTTGCCAAAAAGACGAACTAAGTAAAAATATTGTAGGGCCCTTAGAAACTTCGTTTCTCCAATATATCTATTTTTTAACGTTTCATCCGCAAAAGGAACGGCATCTACCCGATCCAATATAACGTTGGTTTGTTGAATATTATCGTATAAAATTCGCCAACACGTGTTGACATAATTATTGGTTGAAGTAATCATGAATTCATCAATCTCCTCGCGTTGCTGTGCCCCCCGATCTGTTTCGTCGAACTGATAGTTGGTATTATCTGCGCGCATTTCGGTCAGCGCCCAGAAATCACTTGTATATAGAGTCTGTAAGGATGCATATGCTCCATTGACAGCTCTTAAAATCTGTCCCTCCGTTTGATAATAATTCTGATCACTTGAAAATGAGTAAGGTTCTACGTCCAGTAGATTCTTACAGGATGCACTAAGCAATAGCAAACATCCTACTATATAGATTCTGATCTTCATGAGAATAATTTTCTTTTAATGTCCGTGTTTAAGCTTAAAAGGATAAATTCGCACCCAAGGTAAATATGCGTGGGACAGGATAATTGGAATAATCTATACCCGGTACCAAGGCCCCTGTATCTTCCCGATTGTAATTCGTCCCTTCCGGATTACCGCTATATCCGGTAAATAAGAAAGCATTTTGAACCGTACCATAGAGACGCACCTGCTGAATAAATTTATTTTTCCCGATCCCATTGGGTAAAGTGTAGCCCAACGTAATGTTTCTTATCCAAGCATAATCGGTTTTTTCCACTGAATACGAATGCGTATCACGAAACATAACACGACCACGACCAGTTCCATTAGTGGTAGGCACCCGTCCGCTACCTGGCTGCTCCGGCGATCGCCATCGATCGGCAATTTCTTTTCTAACATTAAAGACACCATCGATATTGCCGGTGTAAAAGTTCGTTGCTCGCAGCATTTCAGCACCTACAGATCCTACTACTAATACCCGAAAATCAAACTGTTTGTATTTTAACGTGTTGGTAACACCCCATGTAAAGTCGGGATAGGGATTTCCAATGACGTCAAAATCTTCTACCGGCGTGATCTGCCCGTCGCCATTCACATCCTTAAAGCGCATATTACCCGGTATGGCCCCCGGGAAAGACGGATATCGCTCCAAATCTGCTTCATTTTGATAGATTCCTTCTACCACATAACCAAATAGCATACCTACCGGACTGCCAATTTTTG
Source organism: Olivibacter sp. EAT-5 (assembly GCF_044784325.1). Lineage (NCBI taxonomy): Bacteria > Pseudomonadati > Bacteroidota > Sphingobacteriia > Sphingobacteriales > Sphingobacteriaceae > Olivibacter > Olivibacter sp. EAT-5. The sequence goes on from NZ_CP173028.1 coordinate 533,408, forward strand.
TGATATTGGTCGGGTTGCCCTCGCTGCTGGTACCTGAATAAATCGGATCGCTGCTTCGGCCTAATGCAAGCACCTTATTACGATTGAAAGACACATTAATATTCGTGCTCCAACTGAAATGGTCTTTTGCAATGTTCACGGAATTAATGCCCAGCTCAAGACCTTGGTTCAGCACATCGCCTCTATTTTCCGTAACGGTACTGAAACCTGACGATTCAGGAATCTCAACATTTAACAATAGGTCTTGTGTATTGCGATGGTAATAATCTACACTGAAAGTCAAGCGATTATCGAATCCTACGAAATCGATACCCGTATTCAATTCCCGCATTTTTTCCCAGCCTAAATTTGGGTTCCCTAAAGTATTCATCACACGGCCGCTCGCCAAAGTGCCATTAAATACATAATCATTCGTTCCGATATTACTCATATAGGAGTAATTTCCAATATTAAAGTTTCCTGTAAAACCGTATGATGCACGTACTTTAAGTTCATTCAACCAAGGCACATCTTTTAAGAAATTTTCATTCGAAATCCGCCATCCTAAGGCCAAAGAAGGGAAGACACCCCAGCGATTATTCGAACCAAAGCGTGATGAACCATCGCTCCGTACCGTTGCGGTTACCAAATACTTATCCAAATACGCATAATTTGCCCTGGCGAGATACGATATCAAAGACCAATCACTTTTATCCGTCCCACCGGTTATACGAGCAGCAGCGTTTAGGGTTTCGATATCATCATCGGGGAACTGATTTCCTGTAAAATCGGCCGATTGATTTTTCTGAGATTGAACGCTAAAACCAACAAGCGCAGTCAATGAATGTCCATTGTCGGTATTGAGGTCGTAATTCAAGGTATTTTCATTCAACCAGTTTAAGTATTTCGATTGTATAAAGCGTCCGCTCGGTACCGAAGGAGGGGCGGCATTTTGGTTTCCTAAGATCGACGGGCGGAAATATTCGCTGTTTCCGTCCTCATAATCAACATTAAAAGTTGTTTTGAACCGCAAATTTTTTAATATGCTATACTCAGCATAGGTATTCATTAACAGCTTAATTCGACTCGCTTTATTGGTGGTCTCATTCAGCACCATTACCGGATTGGGTACGCCGAAGGTTCCCGGGGATTGGATATAAGCATTATAACTGCCGTCCGGATTGTATACGGATGGGATGGGACTTGCAATATCAAAACCTTCGTCGCGGCCCTGACCTCTCACGCCGCCCCGTGTATAGGTCAAAGAAGGCGACACATTCAATCCAACTTTAAACCGATCCGATAAATTGGCATCGACATTGGTACGAAGCGAAAACCGGTCGAACCCCGTATTCAGCATCACCCCTTCCTGATTAAAGTAGCCTGCCGAAATATAGGTTTTGATCTTCTCTGTACCGCCCGAAACGCTTAAGTTAAGGTCAGTCATGGGGGCCACACGCGTGACCTCATCAAACCAGTTTGTTCCCTCTCCAATTAATTCAGGATTTCGATAGATTTCCGGTACATCTTCCAATGTTGGTTCACGGCCTTCTTCAAAGCGAATTTTATCCATAATCGCCTCCTTGCGCCATTGAGCGAACTCCTGTCCATTCATTAAATCCGGGCGCCCGGTTTGCGGTACTTCCTGAAGACCTGTACTTGCCGATAACTGGATATTCGGCTTTCCACTCGAACCCTGCTTTGTTGTAATAATGATGACACCATTCGCGCCTCGAGAACCATAAATGGCAGTTGCCGAAGCATCTTTTAGGACCGTCATCGATGCAATGTCTTGTGGATTCAGTGCACTCATTGGGTTAGACTGCTGTCCGGAAGACGAAGGGATTGGAAAACCGTCAATAACATATAAAGGCTCGCTACCGGCACCAATGGCACCAATTCCCCTTACTTGTATTCGGGGTCCTCCACCAGGTGTACCATTTGAGGTGCTTACATTAACACCGGAAACCTGCCCCGTAAGTGCTTGGTCCGGACTTGATATGGCTTGCCCACGCACATTTTCCATCGATATAGGAGCCACTGACCCGGTAACATCTCGACGTTGCTGGCTACCATAGCCAACAACAACCACTTCTTCCAGTCCTTCAAATGAGGCGTCCAGCACGACGTCGATTCGAGCCTCTTCTCCTACTTGCATCTCTTTCTCCTGAAAGCCAATAGCACGGAATACCAATGCTTGTCCGGGGTTGACTTTGATCTGATAAACGCCATCCGTGTTGGTTGATGTACCTTTTGTGGAACCTTTAATAAGCACCGATACACTTGGAATCGGCATCCCCGAGGAGTCTGTGACGGTACCCGAAACAGTATGCTCTTGCTGTTGCAATAACTGCTCCGGTTCGTTGTTAACAAGTCGCTTCTGAAGGACGATTAATTTATCTTTGATTTGAAAGCTACAGGGTTGGTCTTTGAAAATATAGTTCAAGGCCGTTTCAACACTGACATTCTGCAATGAGACATTAAGCGGCTTCATTAACTCGATATCATTTTTTCTGTAAAAGAACGTATAGCCTGTTTGCTGTTCAATATTGACCAGCAATTGCGCTACCGTAGCGTTTTTTTGATTTAGACTAACCTTTTGTGCCAAAATCGTTTCAGCAACTGTCGTTTGCAAACAGGCGGTGGTTAATACCGCTAGCCACATATTCATGAAAAAAAGATTTTTTAGGTATTCTAACCAGCGCCTATCTTTTAATAAAGTATCCTTCGCGCTGATGCACAGACTGCACAGATACAGTCTTTTGTCAAATTGATTAATTTGCATAATTTTGCAAGGTTTGTGGTTTATCTTGGTTAAAGAATATAGCTCATCACGCTATGCCTAATTGACTCAGATTTACCCTCATTGAGACCGATAGTGCTCGCAACACTATCGGTTTATTTATGTAAATCCGCTTTGTGATTTTATACACTAAAGCTCATACATGACCCCTCCTTTTTTTGAATTGAATAATTATATAATAATTAATTTTTTACCCTCCATTTTACATTTCACACCAACGGTTTCCAATACGCTGATCGCCTCGGTCAGACTTAATGATCGTGGAATTTTACCCACATAGGTTTCCGCAAACTCGGTTCGCCGGTAGATTACCTCGACACCGTACCAACGAGCGAACTGCTTTAATACGCTTTGAATGTCCGAATCATGAAAACTGAAGTAGCCGTTTTTCCATGAAACGATCTCGGAGGCATCGACACTTCTTATTTTTATTTTCGACATATGATGGCTAACCTTGGCTTGTTGATTAGGTTTTAATATAGCTACTGCATCTGTATGCATTTGCTTCACCTTAACAGAACCTTTAACAAGCGTGGTGCGCGCCCATTTTTCGTCGCGGTAAGCATCAACATTAAATTCAGTACCCAATACGTATACTTCTTGCTGCCTCGTTTCGACAATAAAAGGAACGGCCTTTCCTTCGGCAGGATCCACTGCAAAATAAGCTTCACCGTCTAGTTTAACACGCCGCTGACCCCATGAATGGAGTGAAAAACGAATTTCAGATGCCGCGTTTAACCACACCACACTACCGTCTGCCAATACCAATTTATAGTCTTTACCCACCGGTGTTTTAATAATGGTACTATATGCTTGCCCATCTCGTGCAGAAACTTTGCGATCACTAACACAGCGGATAACATTTTCCTCTGACTTATGTATAGTTACCCCTTCCACATTTAGCGACGTGCCGACAGGCACATCGTCTAGGTTAACAACATCTCCATTGGATAAACGCAGCATCGTTTTATCATCGCTCCAAGCTCTTTCTTTTTTGGGGTTCGAACCTTCCTTTTTAACCAATTCCTTCCTTTGTGTATCAGGCCTATCAAGGTAAATTAAAGCTCCAATTACCGTAAGGCTAATGATAGACGCAGCGACATACATCCACCGCTTATTTAAGCTTCTCGGACCAACCTTGTTATCACTTAGGGAAGTTAAGTGCTTAATTTTGTCGAACAACTGTTTCCGATAGGCTTCTTCATTACCGGCAAATTTTGATTGAATAATAAGCTCCTCATCCTGCCCCTCATTATACCAGGCGGCGAACTCTTTTTTTTCTTCCTCACTGATCGTGTTACTTAACCACTTCGCAGCTAGTTCCTGATATCGTGCGCTATATTTCATTGTAAATAATTGGTCTTTATAAGGATGTCCTTTGTGGAAAGCAAATCCCTTACTTCGATTTAAAAAAAAATTAAAAATATTTTCGTACTGCTGAAATGAGCAGTATTGGTTATAGAAGGGTAAATATAAAATGGCTTAGTTTTGCCCGCAGAACGCGTATTGCTTTGCCCATATGAGCTTCCACAGTCTTCTCACTAATCTTTAATTCTTCCGCAATTTGTTTTTGAGAATAACCATGATCTCGACTTAATTTGAAGACAAGCCTACATTTCTCGGGTAAATCGCGCACATAAAGGTTTAATTGGCTAAACAATTCATTAAATTGCAGCCACTCTTGCGTTGAGTTATCAACAAAACTACTGGATACCAAGCTATTGATGTAATGCTGTTTGTTAAAGTATTTATCCAACATTTTGATGACGCGATATTTAACCGATACTGCTAAATAATTGCTCAGTGAAGTATGAATTTCCAATTCCTGTCGCCGATTCCAAAGATTCACAAAAATATCCTGTACGATTTCTTCCGCGTCTTCAAATCGTTCTATTTTATTGCTGGCGACGGTTAGAAGTTTTTTCCAATAACGATTATACACTTCAGTAAAAGCTTCTTGGTCATTGTTCGTTAAACGCGTTACCAAATCTATATCTGAAAGGTTTTTATAAATCGGCTTCATTATTGGTTAACTCGGTAGATAGCAAAACTAATAAAAACAGTAAGACCGCTATCCTGTACCGTCCTGATTTAAGCGTCTGCAAAACATTTATTTAAAGCGACTAAAGGCTGTAAGCTATAAGCTTTAGGCAGCATCTGCCTACTGACAAGTCGGTGAGTTTATGATCTATCGGTTTATTCATTGTTCATTTTGATAGAGTAAAAATTCAAATGTAAACCTGCCTGCGGTAGGCAGGAAGTAAAAAAACCTATTTTCCCACCGTTGATCATTTATCACTCATTGTTCATCACTTATAACTCATCACTACCTAACTACTTACCTACCTAAGTCATTCCAGTGATAGCCGTACTAGATACGTACTAAAGAAAAGCAATGGAACAGGGATGGAAATAAAAGGGATAGCGGAGGACAGGTGGATGTAACGTGGATATAACGTGGACTTGAGGTAGACCTGAGGTGGATTTCTAGATTGTAATTTTAAAGGGAAAAGACGGTTTTTGATTGGTTGATTCGGTGTTGGAGATTCTTTACAAAGATACGGAAATTTTTGCTATTGCATTAGAGAAGAAAAGCTAGGGTGTTGTATATAAAGGAACGTTTTTTTTAGTCACTTTTTTCCGCAAAAAGTAACCAAAAACTCATCGCTTGGAACTTTGCTACAAGCGGTAGTGCATCAACGTGCAAACCGCAAATTTCCTAGGCGATATTTCAGTAGAACGGAGAGATTTTGCCAAGCAGTGTAATACTTTGTAAACGATTTAAGATCTGCAAACTATGGCACGTTTGGTTAAGAGCACATGCTATTCGCTTTCGACAATGCCGCCTCCAAAATTTACGTCATGCAGTGGGAGGCACTAACATTCCTGTAAATTTTGCAGCGGCGAGTTTCTTTGACTACTTTCTTTGCGGAAAAGAAAGTAGTTGGCGATGTCGCTGCCATTAAGCGACAAAATTAATCCTTTCTTTTCCTTATATATCAAATTCATGACTACCGGCAGCCAACGTTCTTTTCTCTCCAGACGGTAGCGTCAATGTTCCATCGCTATTAGGGGGAATCGTCAGCCAAAGCTTTATATGTTTTCCTTTCCTTTCCCAGCGTGTTGTAATTTTACCCTGAGGTCCTATATGCGAAGCTTCAAAATTTTCCAGTCCCTCGACAAAATGGGGTTCGATAAGAACATGTTTAAAGCCCGGCTTTTCAGGGTCTGGTTTAATGCCACCTAATCCTTTATATAACCATGCCCCAATTTCACCGAACATAATATGGTTAAGCGAGATGTCGTGCGCCGATTGGATATTCCAGTTTTCATAAAGCGTAGTTGCACCATTTTTTATCCACCATCCCCACGAGGGATAATCTTCCTGAGCCGCAATTTTGTAAGCTATGTCAGCATAACCATTTTCGCTTAAAGCATTTAGGATGGCTTTGGTTCCTAAAAGCCCGACATCCAAATGATAGTTATCTGTTGCAACACGCTCTGCAAGATTCTTTGCCACCTTTGCACGTAAATCATCAGGCACTATACCCCAAAAGAGCGGCATACTTAGTTCAGTTTGAACGCCCTGTCCGTAAATTCCCGTTTCCTTATTTAAATATTTTGCGTTAATAGCGTCCTTTATCTTTCCCACCAATTGCTCATAATGTATGGCATCTTCTTCTTTTCCGAACAACTTGGCCGCTTTGGCTAAAATCATTGCATCCACATAGTAGTAGATTGAAGATGATAGTTCCACAGGGGATTTCGATTTTACCGGCACCCAGTCGCCCAGACCCCAAGTGGTAAGTCCACTAGGATATAGAGCATCGATATGATCGACATAACGTTTAATGGCAGAATAGGAGTCTTTCAACAGTTTATTATCACCATAAAACAAGTAAACATTCCAGGGAATTAGGGCAATCGTGCTCGTCCAATCCGGACCATTGCCCCATTCATAGCCCCAGCCGCCTGTTGGAATAATGGAAGGCAAAACGCCGTTAGCTTGCTGCTCATCGCGGTGATCGGCCAACCATTTTTCATAAATTGTGATGGCATCAAAGCTATACAAGCCTGTCTCAATTGCGATGTGCGCATCACCCGTCCATCCATTTTTTTCTCGTTGTGGACAGTCGGTTGGATAGCCAAATAAATTTGATAGGTACGAACGATTGGTAGCCTCCCAGATTTTATTGATAACGGGATTAGAGGCATGAATAGTACCAACCTGAGGCACATCACTATGCATAAAATAAGCCGTTAAACTTTCTTCTTTCAGGATTATCGGACGGCTGGCCGTTACTTCCACGTATTGAAACCCTTTATAATTAAAGGCAGGCATGAAATGATCATGCTTTCCACTAAGGATAACTATGTCGGTCTGAAAAGGATCTCTATGATCCGTAGGCCGGTAATGTTGATCAATATTGGAAATATCAACATGTCCGTTTTCATAAAGTCGCTCCCCATGCTTTAGGCGAACGACGGTCCCTTCCTCCCCTTGAATATGTAGTTCCGTAACGCCTGAAATATTTTTGCCAAAATCAAAGACATACGTCGTATCATTCAATTTTTTAAAATCCTTAACCTTCAACTGCTTCACATTTCGAATAGGATGCATCGTCTGCGATACCACTTGCTGTGAGGGTGCAGCACGGTAAAAAACTTCTTTCCAAGTACTATCATTGAAATCAGCCTTGCTCCACCCCTCTTGCTTTAGGCGTGCATCATAATGCTCTGCTGTATAAATACTGTTGAACACCAAAGGACCGGTACTGGTTTTCCAAGTTTTATCACTGACAATTGTTTCAACTGAACCATCCTCATAAGTAATTCGCAAGTCCAAGCAAAAGGTCGGTCGTGCCCTCCATGGCGCTTTATCAAAAAACCAAACAGCCGTTGATTGATGGTTATACCAGCCATTTCCCAGCAAGACGCCGATCGCATTCCTATCCTGCTGGATTTGCTCCGTTACATCGTAGCTAACGTACAAATTCCGTCGATCGAAGCGTGTGTACGCCGGGTCCAATCGATGGTTCCCAATTCGTTTGCCATTTAAATACAATTCATACAACCCGGCAGCTGCAACATAAGCACGCGCAGATTTTATCGGCTTTGATGGAGTAAACGTTTTTCGAAAGTAAGGTGCGGGTTTTACATGTATGTCCTGACCATCGGAAATCCAGCTCCCTTTCCAATTAGCCGTCTGCATGATGCCTGTTTCGAATGAGCTAACAGGACTTTCTAATACATTACCTTGGCGATCCCAGGCTCTCACTTTCCAAAAATATTTCGTAAAGGCTTTCAGTGCTGACCCATCATAATGTGCGAGTGTTTGATCGCTGACAATCTTCCCCTTTTGATATAAGTTCCCCTCACCTCGCTGCGTTGCAACGGAATCGCTATTGACATATATTTCATAAGCCGATTGTTTGAAACCTTGCTTTGCAGTTTCAAATCTCCACGTAAATCGGGGATGCTCCTGATCGATACCTAGAGGCGACGGAAGATGTTCAACCTGCAAGTGAACGAGTCTAACCTCTTGTGCAGCTAAATTTCCATAAGCGAATAAAACGAGTAGAATGGCAAAAAAACGGACACCTATAACGGTAAAGGATTTACGGGAATGCATGATTTTATTATAAATTTGTTGTTTTTGATTTTTAAAGATTAGGTTTTGGGACGTCCGCATTTGGCGGGAGTTCTATAATTTTGAAATTGCGAAAGTGAATTTCAGCACCTTCCGATTCGAGACAGAGATAGCCTTTTTTAGACGATGCATTGCGCACGCCATTTACAAAACGACCGTTAACAGAAAGTTTCACCGTTCCGTCTACACATATCACATCATAGGTGTTCCATTCTCCCTTTCCTTTACATCGGTTTTCTATGGATTTACTTCGCTCACCTCGCGGGTTATCCGGTATTGTTGTCGTTCCACCGGCACCGAAAAGCTCACCATGCACATAGGCTATCGGCGGTTTTCGTCCGTCCTGCAGGTGTTGATTGACCCAATCAAGCTCCAACATTTGGACTTCAACCCCGGCTGGAAGACGAGTTTTTGCATCCGGCTTGGCATCACTCCATATAAAGACACCCGAGTTTCCTCCCGCCTCCATATGGCGCCACTCGACGTGCAGTATAAAATTTTCGTATATTTTTTCAGAACGCATGACGCCGATCGGCTTTCCTGTACATTTCAAAAGCTCGCCATCCACCCGCCAAGTACCTGGGTCCGTGTTGACATTAAGCCATCTTAGGCTATGTTCCCCTCCTGCTTCCTTATTTATTATATTTTCCAAAGCAACAGCGTGGCCAAAGCTTATACTTTCCGATTGCGCATAAACTCGCAAATGATTCGAGCTGAGCACCAAAAGCAGCGGAAGCACAAATTTATATATCTTCATCGTTAAAATCATTTCAGCGAGCGCCCGATTAGACAAACTTCGTTTTTCCCGGTACGGCTATTCCCGGTCCTTCCCATTTTAGATCCCACGCATATTCCTCGATGGCCGGCCCTAAACGGTGCTCCGATTGAATTGCTTGCTCCCAGGTGATCGTTTGTCCGCTATAAGCCACCATGCGACCCCAAATAGCCAGCATGGTACTATTGGCCATCCACTCGCCGTCATTGATGGGTGTACCCTTGCGTATGGCGGCGAACAACTCATCGTGCTGGGTTTGGTACATGTTATTCTTTTTATCGCGGTACTTCCAATTGTTTTTCCCTATAATTTCAACCGGACCGCCTATATTAACGACAGCCCGGCCGTCGCTTCCCAAGACCTCAACGCTATTTCTGTTGGACGTACCGGCCTGTTGTCTGGTAAAGTGAAAACCACGTGCACCATTTTCATACTCAAATTCAATGGCAAAATGGTCATAAATATTTCCGTAGATCTCGTCGGTACGTACCTGACGACCACCCGTACCGGTTGCTTTTACAGGCATCTTGTCACCCATTGCCCACGACATCATATCCAAACTATGAACGGCCTGTTCTACAATAAAATCACCGGAAAGCCAGTTATAATAATACCAGTTTCGCAATTGATAAGTCATTTCAGACCAATCCGGTTGTCGGGGAATCGACCATAACTCGCCTCCATTCCTAAAAGTTGACACCGTGTTTACCGAACCGATCTCGCCATCAAGCACTTTACCGAATACCGCTCTATTCGCCCAATCGTAACGAAAGCAAAAGCCGGAGACGAGGCATAAACGCTGCTCTTTTGCCTGCCTCACGGCATCAAGCACTTTACGCACACCAGGCGCATCAACAGCCACGGGCTTTTCGCAGAAAATATGCTTCCCTGCTTTTACTGCTGCGGCTAAATGATCAGGCCTAAATCCGGGAGGTGTAGCCAACAATACGACATCCACATCGGCCTCCAATACCCTTTGATAAGCGTCGAACCCGATGAAACGGTGCTTCTTGTCCACCTTCACTCGTTTCTCATCTATTTGCGACAACGCGTTGAGCGCCTGTTCCAGACGATCTTCGAAGATATCGCCCATGGCAGTAATATGCACCTGGGGATCTGCCTGTAAAGCTTGAGCTGCAGCGCCTGTCCCCCTACCGCCACAACCGATCAATCCTACCTTCAACACAGACTCCTTCACCTGCCAAGCAGCGAATGAAGGTTGACGGTAAGCCAAAGTACCCGCTGCCACTAGCAAGCTTGATTTTCTCAAAAATGTTCTTCTATCCGTTTTTTGCGGTTTAAACTGGCTATACTTCATCATAATACGGTTTGTTTAGTTCACTAAAGTATAAAAAATAACCGCGTAAAAAAATCAGCATTGTTGAAACACAACGATTCCATGGAAGCGTATACGTTTTAGCAAATAAAGGTTAAAACAAGAAGCGCAGCAACCTGTACCGTCCTGTAAAAAGACTAAGGGTCTCCACGAAAGAAACCCTTAATATACCTGAAAATAATAAATTAACGCTTAATAAGATGATTAATCTTACAAAATGATATGTTCAAGTTTCACATGAAACAGTTTAGTAACATTCGATATACACCGGACCCGCTAAGCCGGCAGGACTTGTTTTCCAGTTTGACGCGTCGAAAGGTTCATAGTCGATGTTGACGAATTGACTTCCATTATACTCCCGCCATTTCATTTTCCGTCGATCCATATAGCGGGTTCGATTGGCCATTAAATTCGCTACTTCGATTTCAATGGTGTTTTTCCCTGGACGAACAAGATTTCCAAGTCTTAATTTATAAGGAAGGCTCCAAATCAATCCAGCATCTTTTCCATTAATTTTTATACGAGCACTTTCAAATAAGTTGTCCAACTTTAAAACATATTCCTTTGCGGAGCCTGCTGGTAATTCAAAAGTAGACATGTAAACGGCTTTTCCGGCAAAATTATTTGCTGCGCTATCTTGTAGATCTGTCCACCGCATCAGGCGATCCAGATTTCGTGCTTTTGGAATCGTTGGCCCCCCATCCTTAAAGGTTAATCGCCATTTTCCTTCTATAGCGATAGACGCAGTGGGTTTTTCGAGGTATTGCCAATCTACCAGTTCTTGGTGCTCTTTATGTAAGCCTGCCAAAATCCAAGATTCACCGGGGTCCAACTGTACCCTCACTTTCAGTTGGTTATTTTTAGACATGATTGCTGCTCTTCCGGTTTTTTCCGAAAGGGGATCCAAAATATACCAAGAAGCACCTGCTCCATTAAATGTTACATATTCGTCCACCCGTTTTCCGGTTAAATTGACCAGGTAATAATAGTGACCTGTTCCAACTTTCCGCCGAACAAATCGCAGTCCTGTCTTCACCAAGGCTTCCCCGGGCAAACTTACTTCCTGGAGACCGTCACGCAAGATTTCTTTCACTAAAATTTTACCTTTACCAACCTTCGGTTGCCTCGACATCTTCTTTATATTTTCCAAGACCTGAGCAAGTTTCATTCTACGCCTTTCCAGATCGTGAGCACCGGGAACATCCTTCGGCAAGGATTGAAAAATAAGCGTAGCGCCATTTTCCGCCAAGTGAATAAGTCTTTCTAAGGTTTCTACGGGCATTTTATCGGTTTTCGGTATCAATAAAGCACGATAAGGTAAGGACTCCTTACCTGTCACCCAATTTCCATCTTGAACCTGCAGCTTTTCAAGCAAATGATCGGATACAAAATCGAAAGAATAGCCTTCTTCCTGTAATTGCAAAGCCTGCTTATAGAATTCAGTAGGATGTAACCATTCATCGATATCGTGAACCTTCAAGGCCCTTAAAGCTCCCTTTGGCTGATGCCATATATCATAGATCGGCCAATAAATCAGTAATTCATTGTCCGCTTTTCCCGATTGGAGGATCGACTGTACACGGGTAATATATCGGTTCATCCCGTCCAAATGGCTCCATAAGCTATTAGCCGGCACAAAATTCACGGACGCATAAAAGAGCCATCCCGGCCAAGGCACCTCTCGCGGAGAATAAGTCGTACCGTGGTAAAACACATGATTAATCCCGGCCAAAAACACTTGGTCCACTTCCGGTTTACATTGCGCCCAGGACGTTTTAAAGTGTTCCGTCAGCCAGGTGAAGGTTTCACTCGACACCAGATTCTTACCGGTTACATGCGCAGCGGAAGAAGCGAATTTTAACATCATTGGATCGGGATCCACATTACGTATATCGGCGCTATCACGACGCAGCCCCGGTATCGGAAAATAACTCGAACCAAAGGTTTCTGCCTCCGGTATATCCACCGCCGCATATAAATCCAAGAGATTACCTGGCGAACCGTGCGCTTGGTTTTTTGTAATACCATGCTGTTCATGCGCCCAATGAGTCCAATGCCTGGTAAAATTATCTAAAAGCATCTCTGCCACCGTTTCGCGATAATCAGATTTGATACGCGCGACCTGCTCGGTTGAATCCCGACTTAGCAAATCGCGTACATAATACCGTAGATCGTAACCTCGGTTAGCTCGGAAGGTTTTAAACAGTGCTTCCGTCCAGTCTGCTCCATACACCTCATAGCTATCGTTATAGAAAGCCCTTATTCCAATACGCTCTTTACCTAATGCCTGTGTGTACGGTTGAAGATAGCGATCCAGTGCCCCTTTCGAAAAGTGATCGAGCGTTAAACCTTCACCACCTGGTGCGGCACGTTTAACCTGCTGCTTAGTTTTACCTAGGAATAAAGCATATAATTCCCACGTGCCCTTATCGGCCATCCAATGGAGTGTACCGGAGCTATCCACTTTATCCGTCAATAAAAGCGTTTTATTATCGGGACCATATGCGGTTAAAGAGATTAAGGGAGCGTTGGGTTGTTTCGGATCTGAAGACCTAATCTTTTTTTGCAACGGTTGTTCCCCTTGTAATTTATACGTGCCTACTATTAGCTTGGTAGCCGCATCGGCTGTATCAACTTGCGGTCCGCCAAAAGGCCAACCGGTACCATTAGTTAAATCGACCCCCATCCCCAGGCTATCGGCCGTTTGCAAGGTAAACCGTAAGCGCTTCATCCACTCGTCCGAAAGGTGTTCTATGTATTGATCTTCATAACCTTTTGCTCCATATATGGGTGCAATTTCTACCCCGCCAAAACCGCGTTGTTGATATTCCTGAAGGAGGCTACGTAAGTTTGCACTATCTACCGCATTTCCCATCCACCACCAGCGCGTCCAAGGTTTCATCTCTTTAGTAACTTCCGGCCAAAGGGTATCGGGTTCGCGCTGGCATCCTGCTGTTAGCGCGAGACTTATAATGAATATGTATTGAAGTTTTTTTAACATCTTTATTAGTGAACAAGGGAACCTGTTAGTTGGGAACCTGTTAGTTGGGAACTGGTCATACTCCTTGCTCCCTATTAACTACTCCCTATTAACTACTGTCTACTCCAAATGAAACACCATTTTCAAAGGTTTACTCACGGGCGAGTTATCTGCATTTGTTTCCATAATATCCGCCATATAGGCCCACCATTTTTTTACCAATGGGTGATCTCCCAGATCCTGCGAAGAACTGCCATTTTGCCTTTGTACCGCAAACAAGGTATTCGTTTCTTCGTCCAAAAAAATAGAATAGTCGGCTACGCCTGTTTCTTTTAGCAGTGCGCTTATTTCCGGCCATATTTCATCATGCCTTTTTTTGTATTCCTCTTGGAATCCCGGCATTAATTTCATTTTAAAAGCGATTTTCATTTTGAGGTATTAGCTTATAGCTATTAGCAGTTAACACATCGCTAATGCCTTATGTCTAAAGGCTATTAGCTAATTTATACACTTCCGTTCCGGCCAGTAGAAAACAACCCAAGCCGTAATCCTCGAAGTCGGGTTTGCTGGTATAGGTAACCGGTTGGCCGTCCTTCGGCTCTTTTCCGGTGCCTTGTACATAACCCAAGAAACCATTCTTATGTAAGGATTCCTTTGACAACGCTTTCCAAGCCTTGGTTACGATCGGCAAGTATACCTTTTTATCCACCAAGCCTTTATTGATCGCCCAAGCCATTCCGTAGGTAAATAGCGCTGTTCCCGTCGCTTCCTTCCCTCCAAAGTGCGTAGGATCGTGTAAACTTACATTCCAAAAGCCGTCTTTCCGTTGCAGAGGAGCCAATGCCGCTAGCATATTGGTCAAATCCGTTAAATATTCCTGATAATGCGCGTCACTTTTTGGCAATTCGTCTAAGACCCGCACCAAAGCCGCTATTACCCAGCCATTACCACGTGCCCAGTAGCAATCTTCACCATTTGGTTCTTTGTAAGGCGGAACAAAATCCTTATCGCGCCACCACAGTTTATCTTCGGGATTGTATAAACCATTTCCGCCCTCTTTGTATTTAGTATACGCATACAGTGCGTACATTTTATCAAAATATTTCGGTTCATTATAGGTTACTCCCAACTTTACGAATATAGGCATAGCCATTTGTATGGCGTCGATCCAATCCCAATCATTTACCTGATCGCTATTGACCATCGCATCGATGTTATCTTTAATCGCTTTGATCTGAATAGCATGCTTATCTAAGCGATACAAGTCGATATACGTTTGACCGCAGCATTGGTTATCCGCATTGCGCGTAAACAAATCACGTGCAGGTGCCCATTGGTGTTTTTCTCCCCATTGCGTAGCGTAGTTGTGGTAACGCTTATCAGCATCAATTGTATACAATGCCATCAAGCCTTCGTAATACACCGCCCTGGTCCAGATATTCGCCGGGCGCTCTTTATTCGTAATGATTGTTTTCCCCGCGTCGGGCCATTTCTCCATAAAATAGTTATTAGCCAGCCGAAGCTGCTGTAATATTTCGTCTTTCTTTGGCAATTTTTGCCCATAACCAGGTAAGCCAATCACTAACAAGCAGCATAGTGTTGTTAGCGTTTTCCGTAAGTTTCTATTGCGTATTTTATTCATCGTTATTAGTTATTAGCAATTAGGTATTAGCTGACAGCTTTCAGCGATCAGCTATCCCAAATCAGCTTATTTTCGTTTAATAAATTTTTTCAAACCCATTTTAGGGACTTTCCTTATCGCTTCTACAAGCAGCGCTGCATTCTTCTTTGCACCTTCCGAATCAGTGTGCGTATGGTCGTCGGGGAAATAGGCTCTCACCTGTTCCCGTCCTATTTGATCATAATAATCAGCAACCAAATCGTGCAGTGGAATAAATGTCGCCCCTTCGCGAGCGGCTACTTCTTTTGCCCATTTCGGATATCCATCCGTGTCACGCGCTATCTTATTTTCTTCCCATCTATCACGAGGAATAGGCGAACATACGATCACTCGAGCCCCCTTTGCTTTCGCTTCGCGAATAAATTTAGACAAATACCAACCGTATGTATAAACAACTTCTTGCTGCTTTGTAATGGGATTATATATCTCCTTTTGTTCCTCACCTATGCCTTTCAATGTTCCACGTGCTCTGGCTGTATCGTCCAAGGGGCTACCGTCGTTATGCCCAAACTGCATCATAAGATAGTCGCCGGTTTGGATTCGGTTTAACACGTTATCCCATAAGCCTTTGGTTATATAAGTACGTGTACTCGCTCCTCCCAAAGCATGATTTTCGATGGAAAGACGCGTGGTGTCAAAATAAGAAGACAGTAGGCTCCCCCAGCCCCACTGACCATTGCTGCCATCACCTTTACCATTTTTGACGGTAGAATCGCCAATAATATATAAGGTTGGCTTTCTGTCAACCGGCTTCATTGCCAACAGTAGGAGCAACAGTATACTGACGAATGGTTTAATTTTTGATGAATGCATCGATTTATTTGGTTTAATATAATATCTTTTAAATATGGTGCAAAGGTTTGCTCTCGCCTGCCCAATGGCAGAAAAAAAATTGTTGGTTAAGCTATTGTTACTTTCTTCCGCAGAAAGTAACCAAAGACTCATCGCTTGGAACTTTGCTTCATCGGTAGTGCCTCCACGTGCTAACCGCAAATTTCCTAGGCGATACTTTAGTAGAACGGAGGGCCTTTACTTTTTACCAATCTATTAAATATTAATCTATGGTTTAATATATGAATCGTATGGCTATATCACTTTTTATGCTACTATAATACATCAAATCAAGCAGGCCGGCAACCTGTAGCGTCCTGTTAGTGTCTTCCGAAGACCACGAATTAGCTTGAACCGAGTGGAACGAGCAAATGATGAAAAACATAACCAAAACCGAAGAGTGAGCTAAGGCATTTTTTTAAATCCTTCCGCTTTCACCTGCCACGAACCGTCTTTTGGAAATCCCGGAAGCTCGCCCTCGCTTCCATCCCATCCACCGGCCATCATGGCTACCGCTGCTAATACGCCTCCATTTCCCGGGAGATAAATACGTAATCTCCCATCTTGGTAGTTATGACCATTCCTAAGATATGTATTTGTTTGTATATCCATAAAGAGTGCATCAAGTGCTTTTTCGGGCAGGCCCAGGCGTGCCGCATTCATGGCAGTCATCGGGAAATCCCAGCCCCAAGTATCGGCCCACGACCAGGTCTTCCAAACCGTATCCAAGGTACTTTTCATCACGTTCTTATCTAGTTTGGGTGATTCAGGAACCATGCCTAAAGCGCCCAGCACGGCAGGATGATCCGTCCGCCATTTTGGGTTGGTATAAGAATCTGTTGCGCTCTCAGTTGCTAAGTAAACACCTCCTTGAACCGGCAGTGCTGCCAACTTCTGAATCACCTCATCCCATTTTTCATTGGGTTCCATGCCTGCCCGTTTGCGCCATTGTTGTGCAATGCGCAAGGCCCAATCCCAATAGGCAACCTCATAGGTTGGATTGAAAGTTTCAGCCGCTTTAAAAACCTCTTGTGCCGGAATTACGCCTTTACCTAAATTATAACGGTCTTTTACTTTATCGTAAGTCGGAAATGACGCCATAAAGTCGGCCGTTTCAAAAACCAGGTCTTTATATTTATCAATGACTTTGGGGTCTTCCTTATCCCGATAGGCCAGTTCCGCCAAATAAATAAAATGCGGCTGTTGCCAAATAAGAAACGCGGCCACGGAAGAAGGACTTTCATTGCCTTCGTTGTCTGACATTTTTTGCCATCTGGCACCCTCATATCCCTGACGTTTGGCGATTGCTCTTGCCTTCTCCACCGTATTAGCATAATAGCCGAGGCTTTTTTCCATCAGGTCTACACGACCCCAAAGTGCAAAATGCACAGCATGCCACCAGTGCATCTCCGTATGTGGTTTACCGAACCAACTGTTGAATGTCAGACCCGTCTCTTGCGGTGGATAATGTCCCGCACACTGTACCTTCGTTAAGTACTGCGACAACACCACGCGTCGCTCAAGTTCTTTCGCCCGTGGATCTTTACTCCCGGCAAAATCAATAGCTGCCCCCCGGTTCCAGAAGTCGGCCCAAGCTTTTGTGCTGCTAGCCAAAGTCTCATCGTATAAAGACAGCTTTCCCTCCATTTTTTTTTGCGAAAAGGCAGCACTGAACTCCAACAGATCCGTGTTTCTTCCCGGTTGAAAAACAAAATAATGATCTTCTTTACCTTTGTTGAGCTTACCTTCGGTAAAAGCAAGGCTAGTTTCATACCGCGTTCCCTGGAGCTGATGACTAATATTGGCAAAATGTGTATCGCTTACTTCGATTTTAGTTTGGTGCAGCTCGGGGCGCTCCCAAAAGGTTCCCTCATCCAAAAACTCCGCTGTTGGGTAAGGATAGCGTATATAGATTGCCAAGCGCCCCGTCTTAATTAAAGGTGATTGCACTTTAACTGCCAGCTGATCCTGCTCTTGATGGCCAGCGGTATATACCTCAACCGGCTCGCCTTCCACTTGGAATGAACTATGAATTTCACCTGTCCATAAATTTAGTTCCTGGTGAATATGCGTTAAATCTTTTGCTTCTGCGCGTTGACCATTTTTTTTGTACAATTCAAAACCAATATTTCCCAATTGAAGTCGATGCGCATTCTCACGAAACCAATCAGTGGCTTCTTTATTTCGTTGAGGTTCCTTCCATTGTACACTATATTTGGCATCTCTTCCTTCGTTGTTAAAGTCGTAGCTCTTCAATGTTTCTTCAAAGCGGAAGTTTTTTTCGTTTTTAAAGCTATCCCACGCCCATTCCGATTGCGTTCCCAAGGCCACTCCCTTTTCGTACAATAACGGAAAAGTCTGCAAGCCTGTCACATCAACTGTAAATGCAAATTCTCCATTACCCACGGTTAAAGAGCTCAATGAATCAATAGACTCATTAACAACATTATGCCGGGTTACTACGGCTTTTCGATCAATAGAATCGTTCTTCTTCGTTTGCTTTTGATTACAGGAGAGTATTCCAATCAAACAGTAAGTTAATATCGATAAATAATGTCTTTTCTTGTATATCATATTTGTTATTGGTTATTTGTTACTAGTTATTCGTACTGACTACTTAACCATTAGACTATTTAACTACTTACAAGGCAGTAAGCTTTAAGCGCACCTGCCTACGTTACTTCATTGGCTAATTATCACATTGGCTAATTGACTAACCGAGCGTAGCGAGCTCATAAATACCTTTAAAGTGAACACGAATGAATAATTCCCTACTCAACAACTTCTAGTGTCATTCCCATCAAGCCTATTACTACATCATTGGCTATCGCTCGCAATTCAAGTGTCTTCAGTTCCTTCGTCGGATCGAGCGAGAAGTCCAATAGCGTGGCGGCGCCACCGTCGATTGCCCGCTTCGTAAATCCCTTGATTTCATCATAACTTCCTTCCCCTCCGCGTACGAACCGGCCGGTTTTCAAATGCAACCGATAGGGTTTTTCCTTCAGTAGGGAAAAAGCATAACCATCATCCTCATAATCCTGCTCGATCGGCCACCAATTATCGGGATTTCGGAGTTCCAGCTTTTCTTTGGTCCCGTCCGCGTAAACAATAGTCACTAGGCCATTGATGAACTGGCTCTGCATGGGGTTGGTGGTGCCGGCCATTAGCAAATAAACATGCGAGGCTTTGCCTGTTAGGGCAAGGGTCTTCTTTGTTGGGTAGTTGTCCCACTGCGAGGTAAACAGGATATCGTTTCCATCAACCGATAATTTTATTGGTACACCATTTGGCAAGCGTATATGACCCTGCGCCTTCGCTAACCGTTTGGTCCCTTGATCATCTAAAACAGGTTCAATCAAGGGATAGCACCAATTACCGATACCTTGCCAAGGTAGTTGTAAGGTCGGCGCACCCGGTCGTGGACTTAAGTAACGTTGCTTAAACAATTCTGTTATTTTTCCGTTGAACTCCTTGCTTAAGTCCAGCATTTCGTATCTACCCTTGCTTTTGCCTTCAGTCTTCGGAAAAGCACTGCGACGATAAGCATCTTCAACGCGTACATCCACAGGCATCCACCATTGCGCATTCCCTTGTCTAAGCTTTACAAAGAACAATGATTTCCCCACTCGCTTGAAGGAAAACTTCCGTTTCTCATTTGAGGAATCCACCAATACTCGTTGTGGATCGTACACCTCTTCAAGCCGTGCTTCACGGATATCCAAGTTCAGATCCTGTCCCAAAACGACACTATTTTGATAGCCCAGTTCGGCTATTTCTTTATCAGCCCACTCGATCTCAATGTGGTAGCTTGCAGTCTTGGGTATCGACACCTGAAGTGTCGGCTGCCCCAGTGCTTCCTCTATCCATGTGCAGTCAACGTCTTTTCCATTCACCCTTACCTGCTTTACTGCCGCTTTTTTAGTGCGCAACAGCAATTTCAAGTTCATACTCCTTTGGTATCTTGGCGTGATTTCATAGTGATCAAGCAATCCCGAGCGCTTAAAAGAAAAACTTATATTGGGAACATCTAAATCTGCTTCATTCCACGATTGCGGTAAACCAGGACGTATAGTAAGCGTATCAGCTAATGCATCCGGTAAAATGCCAAACAGTCCTTCCGTTAAGGTTCGAGCCGCTACGCCAATCGGATCGGCAAAATCCCGGTATAACTCGCCTCTTTGCGCATCATAGAAAGACAATTGCTGAAAATTACCCGGACTGGCACCTAAGTACATGCTTTCTATAAGGTTGCTTTTCCACAATCGAAAAGCATCTTCCGCTTTGCCTCCCTGCCAGTACGCAAGAGCCGTTTGTAGGTTTTCAGCAAGTGCCACATTGTTGATCGACCAAGTGTACGGTTGCCAATTTGTTGTAGACAAGGTGTAGAAATGCTGCTCCGATAGGCCTATCGCCCGTATGGGGATATGGGGAATGTGCTCATCAATATAAGTTAGTGACTGATAGCGCTGAAAGGGTGTAGCCATGCGGGTATCAAGCGCATGATAGATTGTCCACAATCCTGGTTGCTCATGTCGTAATCCCTCACCCAAGAGATCCTTATATTCGGCATACCAGCCTTTATCTTTTAACCACAAATGCTTGTTTACTGCTTCTTTAATTTTAGCAGCCTCCTGTTTATAAGGCCTTGGATCTTCACCAACGATCGTAGCGAGCTTTGCCGCCATCTCAAAACCTCGATAATTATACGCCGAGGTGTGCGTTACGCCACCACCACTATACTGCAGGGCATCGCTTGCCCAAATGGCGCAATACGCGTCGTATAGCCCATCACCGTCCTGATCAAAATTCCGTTTCTCCCATGCCAGGTGCCTTTTGATGGCAGGCCAGCTAGCTTTTATAAAGGCGGTATCACCTGTATATTGAAAATGGTTATATAATTGGTCAAAAAACACCAAGTTCATATCATAGTGATGCGGTTTGGTATTATCATTGGGATTTCTAGAGATATATCCACTGGAGAACACGGTTGTGCCCATCTCTTCAAGCTGTCTTGCCAGATGCCGTGAGGTATCCGATACCACTGGCCCTTTCTCCGGCTCCAGTACCTGAGAACGAAGGTAAGCTGAGAAATGCAATTTAGCGCGATCATGCCAGCCCAACGGATCAGCCACATAAGCCCCTCGCCAGGCATTTAAGCGCATGCGCCAAGCCACTGCACCGTGTAAGTAGGTTGGAAACTCCCATATGGCGTCCGCCGCAATCGCCAATGCACCACCCAGCGTGTTGATATAAGGATCGGGGGTTTTAAGCTTTACGCGCTCCGTTAAGCCCTTCCGTTTTTCTTCAGCCTGTTGAAAAACTACTTCCAATGGCGCCTGACTTTTTTCCCGTTGGATTGCTATATAAACCGGGTGTTCGTCTTTTAGCAGATATTGAGCACCCAACACCGGACGATCAATGGATGAACTTTCCCATAATTCAGGTAAAACCGTCAACTTATCTGCATCCAGCAGCTTCAGGGACGGTTGTCCGGAAAAAGTACCGAACAATTCCTGCGTTTGCTTTTTCTTATTTAAAAAGTTCAAATGGAATCCGCGATTGTTTAGGGTAAACGTATTCGCTTCGCAATTCTGGGGCAATAAATAAAAGCTCGATTCCGGGTCGGCACCTATGTCGCCGGCACGACTGAAATTTTGCCCACTAGCTCCTCCATAGATAGCCAAAAGCTTCGTTGAATGTGTAATATTTTCTCCCTCCACCTCCAGAATTAAACCTTCGTTCTCCGCTTGTGCCAAAACTTGCACCGTCAATCGCCCATCACCCAACAGTGTATCTTTAATCCAGTAAATCATTGTCCCTGGACGATACCGAGTTTCAATATGATCCGCATCAATCAGTCTTTTATAGTTCTTACCATCGGTCAGCACAAACTGTAAGTTACCGCCCATGCCCGGCAAGTATAAAGCAAATTCAGGCAAATCGCCCGCTTCCACGCGAAAAGCCGTATTCGTGCCATACAAGGCGCGATTAAATCGCCGCCTCCCTTGCACCAATACAAAGTCTTCGCCCTCGGGTTTGTAATGTACCACTCGTTCTATACCGTGCCATAAAGGCTTATGGTCATTTTCCTGCGCGTAGGATGGATCGCTCGATAATATCATACTTATCGATATGATCATGCTCAGAAAAAATGTTCTTTTTTTTATCATAACCAATTATTTACTTTCTTTCTCCGCGAAAGAAAGTAACAAAGAAAGCTCTCGGCTGAAAATGTTCTTTGAGCCTCTATGCCGTTACATAGCTTATGCTACCCGAACCTTTTGAGGCCGATCTTTATTTATATGAAAGTTAATTCCTTCGACGATTCCCTATATTTTAACCAACAACAAAGTATCAAATAAAATTCAAACACTCATTCCATATGGCCATTCGGGCCTACACGCTAAACCTTTGAGCGGCTGAATAGGATCGCTTTACGCGAAACGAATAACCAATAACTAATTAATTCCTTTTGGCGCCTCCATCACCCTTCCATTGATCTTCACATCCTCAAAGACAAGGTTCTTAACATGGTCGACCTTAAAGGGTTCTTTAATTCCTTTTAAATTGCAATTAATCATTCGCAGATTCGTTACCGGCGACTGCTGATAGGCTGCAACCATCAGCGCGTATTGCCCACCTTTTTCGACGTTCAGATTTTCTACCCAAATATTACGGATCGTAGGAATGTGATTCCCCGGTTTTTCATAAAACATATTGCACTTGACAGCGGCTTCTTTGAACGTGCCGACCTGTACATTTTTCATAAATACATTTTCAATGATCCCTCCACGGCTCGAGCTCGTCTTTATCCGCAAGACACGATCCAAGTTAGGACTATCCATTTCACAATTGATAGCATAAATGTTCTTAGCGCCTCCAGCAATCTCACTACCGATGACGACGCCACCATGCCCATCTTTCATCACACAATTCTCGATAATATGATTTTCTGCCGGGCGACCGATATTGCGGCCATCTTCATCTCTTCCCGATTTAATGGCAATGCAATCGTCGCCTGTATCGAAATAACAATCGCGTATCCATACATTTTTACAAGCTTCCGGATCGCAGCCATCGTTATTGGGCCCATGACTAATCACTTTTACCTTTTCAATCAGTACATTTTCGCACAATACGGGATTGAGGTTCCACATGGGTGAGTTAATCAACTTCACATCCGCAATCCATACATTTTTACACTGATAGGGCTGTATAAAATTAGGTCGTAAATAATGCCCATCACCAAAAATCCGCTTTTTAGGATCTACTTCTTCATGCATCATCTCATGCAGGGCATTCCTTGCAGGGGTTTGCTTACCCAACTCTTCCCGCCAACCGTATTTTTTAGCCCCACACCACCACCACCAATAATCGTTATTTGCATTTCCATCCAGTATCCCATTTCCTGTAACGGCAATATTCTCTTCCCCATAAGCATAGATAAAAGAGGCATAGTTCATACATTCCATTCCCTCCCAACGCGTGAAAACAATCGGATAATCCGAGCTATCCCGACTGAATACAATCGTGGCGCTGTCCGCTAAATGGAGATTTACATTACTCTTTAGATATATCCCACCGGTGAGAAACTTTCCATAAGGAACAACGACCCTTCCTCCACCGCTTTTATGACAGGCTTCAATCGCTTTTTTGAAGGCTTCCGTGTTTTTAGTCAGTCCATCCCCTACCGCACCAAAGTCCGTTATCAAAAAATCCCGTTCTGGGAAAACAGGCGCTTTAATCTGTCGCTTAAGCATTTCCATTTCCTGCTCCGGTTGCTTAGCGGAAGTCCATGCCTTCTCTTGCGCGTAACTATTAATTGACCAAGCTGACATAAAAATGAAAGATAAAAACCTGAATTGGAAAGATCGTTTTGATAAAAAAGAATACCTTTTGTTTAACTTGTTATACATGAATGAATCGTTTTTTGGCACTATCTCGATGTTGGTGTTAAAGCGTTAATATAAACTTCTATATTTAGGTATTGAGGGAAAGACGTATTAGTTTGTAGCGCATCGGTAGCGTCATTTGCATTGAGCCCTAAACGCTGCTCCCACACGTCAGGAATCCCGTCCTGATCGGTATCTTTCAATGCAGTGGCTTCGGGAAAAGATCCCAGCCCATCATTAGGTAAGGCTACATCAGATTCCGTATAAATATAGTTGCCCTGCTTTCCTTTTGAGCGCAACTCATTGATCATCGATAAATCGACTTCATCTCTGCTTGGCAAGGTAGCACCGGCATTATTCAATACATAATGATAAGCTTGTTCCGCGTTCATGCTCGGCGTTTTTGCCGGATAGGCGAAAGGCTGTTGTACAAAATTTGAATCCGCTAATCCTGGATATCCGATGGTGTCGAAGGGTACCAAGCTACCATCTAAAACGCCGTTCTTATTAGGATCGAAGTAATTTCCCGCGGCATGCAGATAAAAAGTTCCTGTACCACGTGAGAAAGGTGTGTTTTTTGGTGGTGTAAGTGGACCGGAAATAAAGTAATTATTGAGAATATTAACCTCAGAAATACCGGCCGATCCCCCCATAATATAAGCATCCCCTGAAACGGTATGTCCCATAGGATTATCTAAATTTCCATAATTGTATACTACATTATTAACGAATTCATTATACCCTTTTACTTTAGGATTGCGGGTTTTATTGCTGTGATAAAGGTTCTTTAGCATACTAATTTTTCCATTCACCGTTTGAATCAGACCGCCTGCCGAGTGATTATGCCGATGCAAGCCTTGTCCGATGATGGAATTCTGTATGGTTATGCTATCGGGTTCATTTCCTTTATTATCCCAGTTAATGGAGAAGACCTCATCCTGCCCCCAAGAAAACGATACATGATCAAAAATCATATTTTTACCATTAGCTACGCCTGAAGCATCATCATTGCGCGATGCACCTCCATTCACTCCCAGCCTAATTCTCATATAGCGGGTAATGGAATTGTTTGCTCCGGTAAAGGTGACTTTACGACCATAGAGTACAACGCCCTTACCGGGAGCCGTTTGTCCAGCAATGGTTGTATTCGCTGCGACACTTAAATTAGATTGCAAACGAATGATGCCACTCACCGCAAAAACGACAAATCGACCCGGCTGACTCACTGCATCGCGAAATGACCCAGGGCCATTATCATTCAGATTAGTGACTATATAGACCGAAGGATTAGCGGCTCCACGAGCACCCTGTGCAAAGCGGCCAAAGCCCTCTGCTCCCGGGAAAGCAATAACTCGCCCATTTTCCATATAAGGATGGTTGTTGTCTGATTGTGGTAATTTAGAACAGGCCCCTAGTAATGCGGCCATTCCTAAAAAGCCGGCAAGCCAGCGATTTTTTTGTAAAAGAATAGTTTTCATCATAATTCAGGATTTTATTGGTTATACCTCACATTTAAAAATAAAAGCACTGGATGTTTGATACTTTCCGCCTTGCGAGGCGCCAAAAAGCCACGCCGGTTGATCATCCTCCAATAAAAGCATGGGTCGCTCTAAGCGCCCGTATCGCTTCAAGTGTGCGGGGGCTGGTGGTTCTTGTACATAATGACTCAATGGCTGAAAAGCTATTTGTGGTTCTGACCAATGCAATCCATCATCAGACTCCATAATCAGCCCTACTTCATGGTTAAAGACACCCATGTCGCGCGCAATCATTTTGAACTTGTCCCCTTCACGCCAAACAAAGGCATCCTCAAACTGGCGATTAGCTCCCTTTGCTGAAAAATCAATAACCGGATTATGGACATACTTTTCATACGGACCTTCCGGCTTATCGGCGAAGGCTACGCCATATTTTCTGTTTCCCCGGATCGGTCCCTTTGTTGTTTCATAGTCGTGGGTATTCCATGACTTGTAGTAGAGCCAATTTCTGCCATCTTTTCCTCTTACCCAAGCCGGGTTTGTGGTGCAATGATCATCCCATGCGCCCGCTGCACCCGGCAAGAGAATAGGCGCATCGGTGCGTGTCCATGGACCGTCGAGGGATGAGGATGTGGCTAAACCAATGCGCTTTGTATTGGTTTTACCATTGGAGTTTCCCATATAAAAAAGATAATAAGTGTTACCTATTTTCTTTATCAGCGGGTTATGACAAGTCGTGGCGTCCCAAAACCCGGTGCCACGCGGGGCTAATACCGTTTCGAGTACCTCAAATGGCTTGTCAGGAGCGTCTGCTACCGCATGAGCGATTTCAGAGCCTTTGATCCATCCGCTCATTCCCAGATCTGCCTTCCATCGTGAGAAAAACACATGCGTTTTACCATCCGGAGCTTCAATTGGGCTGTTGCACCATACATAGTAACCAGGCAGCTCCAAAGCTCTACCAATCGGTTTCAGTTTCCTACAAAAATCTGATATCCGGGCATCATCTTTGGTTCGCGCATGGAGCATTCTTCCCCCTTGCACCCATAGTGCTGCCAAAGAAAAGGATAAGGTGTGGATGAATTTCTTTCTATTGACTGTCATTAGTTCCTCGCTTTTTCTATCTCAACTGCATATATACCTTCAAAGCCTTCAAAATTTGCCCGGAATATGATCCATTTCCCGTCCGGTGAATAATGCACATTCGGTTCCAGCTTATAATTATGATGTTTCATATTGACCAAGCGCTCCGCCTCAAAGTGATCACCTTGAGGTTTAAAAAGATAAATATATTGTCCGTCCGGTGCTTTAGCTACCGACCCTGGATCGCCGCCATCGCCAGCAAAGGTTTTATCATCAACTGCGGATGTGTAGTGAACAGACCATTCGTTTCGTTGCAATTGGTATTTTATCTCCTTTCCGGTTTTAAGATCCGTACCACTTACAAAAAATGTTTGACCGCGAGGCAATTGCAGATCGTACCATATGTAGTTGCCGTTCTTACTGAACCATTCATGGCCCGCAATTTCCATATCCATGCTGCGTTTATGAATGAGTTTGGGCGTAGCTTTTGTTTTTACGTTAATGGTCCAGATCCGATCGACCTTATGCCAAGGGCCTTCGTGACAGAACATTAATAAGTTGGGATCTGTAGGAGAAAATTGTACATGATTTAACCAGGCGCTATCCGTAAATATCTTTTGCAGTTGTCTTGTTTTGATATCGATGGTAAATAATGTTCTCGGTAATCTTGCTTCATAAATGCGATTGAAATACTGGCTCTTTTCCGGATAGCGTTTTGAAATTTCTTTCTCTTCCTCCGTGGCATAGGCTCCGCCTAGTAGGGAAGCGTCAGCATTGATCGTTGTAATCGAGGCCTTGAAATCTGCCGGAAATACAAAGATCAGTTCCTTTTTACCTGTTTTTACCGCTAGGCTGAATACGCTATCCTGACATTGATAATATACTTTCCCGCTTTTTGCATGCACGATTTCCCCTTGGATTTTTCCGGATTCTTGCGTTAACCGGCGAACTTTCAAGTTTTCTAAATTAACTACATAAAGCTGCTTGTCTTTCACATTAAGGTTATAGATTTCTTGTGCCTTATTCTTTAGCTCTCCCGTATAACTTTCTTTCTGTCGCTCATTACTTCCGTAAAAAACCATTTCATTTCCCACAAAAGGATTGTTATGAAAATAGAAGCTCAAATTGATTCCCGGCCTCCGCACCAAACGCATCACCCGATGATGTGTTACGTTGTCGACCCATTCATCCGGCATTTCCTTTCCGCCGGTTTCCAATAATGGTTGCGCAGGTAGGATCGCTACCTGCAGCAGAGCAAAGAAAAACAATAAATGCTTTTTCATACCTTTTGAGTTCTAAGTAATAAGTTATACGTTATAAGTATCCCTTATGTTAACACATGTATGTAAGTCACAAGTGGCTCACATTAGCTAATTAATATACCCTGTCGAAGGACGATTTGTCACCTATAATCCACACACACAGGCCGTTGGTTAAACCAAACTTAAAGTTATACGCTATAAGTATCCCTTATGTTAACACATGTATGTAAGTCACAAGTGGCTCACATTAGCTAATTAATATACCCTGTCGAAGGACGATTTGTCACCTATAATACACACACAGGCCGTTGGTTAAACCAAACTTAAAGTTATACGCTATAAGTATCCCTTATGTTAACACATGTATGTAAGTCACAAGTGGCTCACATTAGCTAATTAATATACCTTGTCGAGTGACGATTTGTCACCTATAATTCGCCTACACCGGTCGTTGGATAAGCTGAGCTTAAAACCTACCACTTATGACTTACAACTCCCATTAATACCCTCCATTCTGCGTATACACCCCTGGCTTCGCATCCAATTCGGCTTGCGGAATGGGATAAAGTGTATAATTTAATTGAAAGGGATCAATACGTGACTGAACGTCCTCTTTTTCAATCCAGCTACTCATGACCGATTCCGCTAGACCACTTCGAATCAAGTCGTGCCACCTTGATCCTTCGGCAGCAAATTCTTTTCGTCTTTCCTCCATCAAACCGGCAAGGTCTACCTGACTCCTAGGCGCTAAACCTGCTCTTGCACGAACCCGATTGACCACTTGATCTACCTCCGCTTGTGATCCGGAAGCACCATGCAGTGTACATTCAGCCCTTAACATTAAGATGTCGGTAAAACGCCAAACAATGAAATTAATGGGCCAGTCTTCGCGATTATTCGGCACACGTGATAAATCAATATATTTTTTAAAGAATGATCTGGTTTCCGCCACCCCATTATAAACGTATCCTGTTTGAATAGAAAAGGCCTTTCGAACATCGCCTGACTCATACGAATTCAACAAATCATTCGATACCGGACGAATGGTCAAACCGCCCTGATTGGGATGTCCATTGGCATTAAACCATGTGTCAGGAGCTAACAGCCACGCAAAAGTGGCTCCTGCTACCGGATTTTGCCCTGTGATATACTGAACATCAAATACCACTTCGGCATTATTTTCATTATCGTAAGAAAAAATGGAAGCATAGGCATTGTTACCCTCCAAAAATTGGTATTCACCCGAACCGATCACCTCATCCAATAAAGCAGCTGCCTCTTGCCAATTGTTAGTAGCTAAGCCAGGCCCATTTACACCTAAATTAGGGCCCGAGCGGGTCATATATACCAAAGCTAAGAGCGTTTGCGCCGCCGCATTGGTGACGCGACCGCGATCAACTCCTGCATACTCACTTTTCGAGGGCAAAAGAGGAATTGCCGTTTGCAGATCCGCAATAATAAAGTCGTAAATTGCAGCAATATCACTTTGTGGAATGGTAGCTGCTTCACTTGCTGTAATAACGCGATCGACGATCGGGACCCGTCCAAACCAACGCAAGAGATCAAAATAGAAGAAGGCACGCAAGAAGCGGGCTTCACCTTGTAAACGACCTCTCAAATTTTCGTCGGTTACTATGTGCCCATTTTTATCTAGGTGTTCAAGTAAGACGTTCGCACGGTTAATACCATTGTAGTTGGTTAACCAAGCTTCCGCGATATACGGATTCGCTGCCAGATTGCGGTGAAATCCGTTGATGCCTTCCCAATCGCGCACACCTCCATCTGATACAGCATATAAATTATCAGAACGTGTTTCCGATAAATTTAATTGTCGGTCCGGATAGCCGCGCAAAGCAGCATATATGGCATTTGCTCCCTGAATAAAATCATTGGGAATTGCATAGAAAGTTTCTGTCGTAGGATCAGAAATAGGTTGTTGATCGAGCTCCTTCTCGCAACCTGTAAGAACTGCAAGGACCAATAGCACTAAAAAAATCTTGTTCATCACTTTATATCTTTAATAATGATCATCACTATGTATGTTGTCCGACGAGGACTTCTCGTTAAAACGTTACGTTCAATCCGAAGATCAACGATTTCGGAATCGGTAGACCGCCGTAATCACCCGCTTCCGGAAACTGCGTGCTACCACTTAAGTTCGTGTTCGTTGCTTCGGGGTTAAAACCACCTTTGTATTTATCATGACCAAAGAAATTCTCAGCCGTAACAAATATGCGCGCACCTTGGAAAGTTGTCTTCGGAATGATCCGTCCCAAATCGTAACCCAATGTGATATTCCGTACCCGAATGTAATCGGAAGGATAGTACCAATCCGTATTTTTGATTCGGCCGAAAGTTCCGGTTGTCTTTCCTACTTCACCGGCCCCTGGGTCCTCTGGTGAGCGCCAGCGATCGCGCCAGCTGCCCAGCACATTATCCACAATACCGGTTCCGGTCCGGTTAACAGCCCGACCAAATAAAGAGTAGATACCACCGCCCCACTGGCCTTGTACGAGCACACTCAAATCGAAGCCCTTATATCGGAAGGTATTGGTAATACCCCATGTATATTTTGGATTAGGCTGACCTACAATAACACGGTCGTTCTCATTAATGATGCCATCACCGTTGGCATCAAAATACTTCGGATCACCCGCTGTTTGATTTCCATACAAAGCCGCTCCGTTGTCAATGTCGGCCTGCGATAGAATACCCTCTTGCCGAACCACATAAATGCTGTACATCGGGTCGCCCACGCGTAAAATACTATGTGAGATATCAAAAGAAGATGGGATCAGGATTTGCGACTGCCCGTTAGGTAATGAAGTCAGCTTATTGCTGTTATGACTCAAGTTAAAAGAAGTACTCCATTGAAATGCATCCGCCGTCCCTGTAATATTTTGGCTGTTGATTTCCAATTCCCATCCTCTGTTACGTACGCTTCCTGCATTATCCAGGGAAGACGCAAAGCCCGTGATTTGCGACACCGGCACGTTCAAGAGCAGTCCGGTACTCTTACGATCATAGTAATCGATTGTGGCCGTAATGCGATTGTTGATGAAGCCTAGATCAAGCCCGACATCAAAGGTATTCGACTTTTCCCAAGTTAAATCGGGGTTCACGATACCATTAGGAGCTAATCCTGTAACCAGCTGCCCACCTAAAGAGTAGGCATAGTTTCCGAGGACCGACAGGCTACTATAGTCGCCAATGTTGTAGTTCCCCGACTTACCCCAGCTGGCACGCAATTTAAGATCACTCAATGCTCCCTTAATACTTTGCATAAAATCTTCCTGCGACACACGCCAGCCTATAGACGCAGAAGGGAACCAGCCCCATTTGGTATTTGCACCAAAGCGAGATGAACCATCTCGTCTAGCCGACACGCTCAGTAAGTACTTATCTTGATACGCGTATTGCAAACGTCCGAAATAGGAGAGTAAGACGTTCTTGGTTTCCGTTGTATTACCCGTCACACCCAATGCATAATTCAAGGTAGTAATGGTACTGCTTCCATAACCGTTTTGGGATGACATGGTTGCATTATCCAGTTTATCGGAGTTATAAGAAAAACCCAAAAGCGCAGAGATGCTGTGGTCATTGGCAATCGTCTTATTATAATTCAACGTATTTTCATTAACCAGTGTTTGTCTTCTGAAAGTACTATACGTTCCGGAAGTACGTTTGGTTAAATCCGATTGCCTATTCGGTAAACTACCGGTAATCGTAAAAGGAATATAACGCTTAAAGGTATTATCCACATGGTCTAAATTGAGGGTTGTTTTGAAGTTCAGTCCATCAATAATCTCGTATTGACCAAATAAAGATCCGACTGTACGGAAGCGTTTGGTCACGGCCAAGGTTTGCTCTAATTTACCTACCGGACTGTTGGCCGAAGTACTCCAGCGGTATTGAGGGTTGTCACCAACATTAGGATATAGGCCGGCACTTGCTTCCTGTACCGGTGTAAATGAAACTAATTGATGCAGGATATTATCTTTTCCTTCCACACCCGGATCGTTATTAATCGAATAGGTGGGGGTTAAATTAATACCAAAAGTCAGTTTTTCATTAGCTTTCACCTCTACATTGGCACGCGCCGCATAGGAGGTAAAGTCCTGCTCTTTCACCATCCCTTGTTGTCCGTTGTAATTACCCGAAACATAATATTTAACCGCGTCGGTACCGCCACTAGCAGAAAGTTGGTAATTTTGCACTAAACCTTTACGGAAAGTTTCATCTTGCCAATCAATAATATTTAGTCCTGGATAACCCGGCTGCACCCAACGATCATCAATCATGTAACGTGTATCGACCTGATCAGCTGCTATGCCCAGAATAGCACGTCTTTCTTCCGTTGTTTGATCGGCCGTTCTACCCGAGCCGGAGGTGACCCATTGGTAATTGATCATTTCAATAGCACGATCTATCCACTCCGGACCACTTAACATATCAAGCTTTTTACTGCGCTCATTATAGCCTACGTAGGTATTTAAATTAATGGACGGCTTTCCAGACTTTCCTTTTTTAGTCGTGATAATAACCACTCCATTGGCTGCGCGGGAACCGTATATAGCTGCCGATGACGCATCCTTTAGCACTTGGATGGATTCGATATCATTCGGGTTGATATTATCCAATGGATTGCCAGTAGAATAGCCACCATTTTGATTAGGCGTTGCTCCCGATAGCGGGAAGCCGTCCAGAACGTACAGCGGTTCATTTCCGGCGGAGATTGAACCAACACCACGTACCTGGACACTCAAACCTTGCCCGGGATTCCCGGTAGTTTGTTTGACACGGACACCGGCCATTTGTCCAACCAAGGCCTGATCAACTCGTGGAAGTGGTCTTTCCGTTAATTTTTCAGTATTCATGGTTGCTACTGACCCAGTGATATTACCCCGTTTTTGTTGGCCATATCCTACCACGACAACTTCATCCAAACCTTGGCTATCTTGATCCAAGGTAACATTTACAACAGGCCCCGCAACGGTTACCTCTTTTGGTTTGTGTCCCACAAAGGAGAAAATCAAGATTTCATTTTTTGCGGCTTGAATAGCAAAATTTCCATTTGCATCTGTGCTAGTTCCTGCCTTCTTCCCCTTTACAAGCACCGATACGCCCGGTAAGGCTTGACCGTCCTGCGCACTTATTACTTTTCCCTTTACAGTTTCCTGTGCCCATAAGCGCACGGGAAAACTAAACAATAGCAGACACATGAAAAGCCAGCTGATCCCTCGCTGTATTACAAGTGAGTGTACTTGCTGTCTCCGTGTCTGGTTCCGTTCTGATTCTTGGTTCATTTTAAACATGGTTAAATTGTTGGTTTTACTTCGGAGACGATAAAAAACTCCTTCAGTAAGCCTGTTGGTTGTGTATCTGCGTTTGTTTTCGAGTGAATTATTTACTCATTGGTTAGCATAGAGACCTATACCGGCTATTCTAGCTAATACAATATTAAAGAGCTCAATAAATGGATGCATCCTGTAGTGTCCTGTTTGCCGATAGGCCGAAGATCAAAAACAGCGTTAGAAGCCTATAAACGCATTTTTTAACTATGAGTTAAACTACGCAATCGTTTCCGGAATTGATGGGTCGATAAATAGTTAAGTAGTTGAGACGTTGAGTAGTTGAGTAGGGAAGTAGTTAATTAGCCGATTGGTAAATTAGCCAATGAAGCATGGGCGTGGAGCAGAGAAATTGTTGAGTGGTTGAGTAGTTAATTAGCCAATTGATGAATTAGCTAATGTGATGATGGGGCCTGCGGGGGAGTAAAGAAATCAGTGAATTGTTGAATAATTGAGTAGGGAAGTAGTTTAGTAGTGATGACTGCCGGTAGGCAGGAATTATGAAGTGATAAATTTGGACCAGGGGATAGAGAGTAGGAAATTCCATTTAACTAGTTCCCTACTCCCTATTAACTACTCTCTAATAAAGCGGATGTTGCTGTCCTTGTAATCCCGGGTTGTCATCAATCGTTGTGGCATTTAATGGTAAAATTTCCACTTTATTTTTCTCGAGGCCTCGGAACAATCCTGTTATCCAAGCCGAGGTGGCATCGGTTCTATTCGCGTTAAAGAGCGAAACATTACCATGCATTTCAAGCAAGGTATAGCCTTGAGTGTTTAATTCCTGCTGCTCAGACGCTGTTGGAGCTTGCGAATAACCGATAAAAGGAACTGCGACGACCGGATCGAGGAAAGATTTAGCTTGCTCTTTTTTATAAGCTCGATATTTGTCAACGCCGGCATATGGCCCTTCACCTTTTGCCAATTGGATGAGTTTCTGCTTCGTTTCACTAAGTGTTTCGTATAAAATACCCCACCTAGCCAAGTCGGTTCTACGCCAGCCTTCAAAGCCGAGTTCTAATTTCCGCTCCGAAATAACGGCCTTTTTGAAGTCCTCATAACCACTCGGTGTTGCCCCCATTTTAGCTCGATCATTGTTAAAAGCTCTTGACCGTACCTTTTCGTACATTTCAACGGCAAGGGCTGTTGGACCATGGTTCAGTTCGTTTTCAGCTTCGGCATACATCAACAAGACATCCGAGTAACGCAGTACCGGCCAATTGATATCCCGTTTATTAATAGCTGTTCCAATTTCCGCTTTCCATGTCACCCGAAATTTACCGATGGTCATACCGGCATAGTTGTTCATCTGCCGGGTATTATCGCTCGCGATGCTATAATTACAAATCGCTACGTCCCTTCTGACATCACCCTCACTAAAATCGAAATAGTAAGTTGGCAAAGCTCCCATGGCCGGTTGAGCCTTACCGAACATGCAGTTCGTATGGGCAAACATTCCATTTGTATAACCAATAGAACCATCATTACTATTCGCACCATACTGACCATATTCAAGCATTGTCTCAACATTATATTGTCCATTCACCAAATCGCGGAATACCGTCTCATAAGCAATTAAATTATTTTCGCCACGATCTACAATGGCCTTGCAGGCGTCTCGAGCAATCTCGTACAGCTGTGTAATGCGATTGACATCGTCGCGTTGTGCTATCTTAACAGAACCTGGAGAATACGAATTCAGGTCCCAGCGCAATGAATAACCGGCAGCATACAACGCTACCCGGGCAAGCACTCCATAAGCAGCATTTTTAGTAAAACGCTCCGGCGTGGCCACCATCCCCTCCCCTTTCCAAGGTAACAGTTCGATCGCTTTTTGAAGATCCTCAATACACCCATCCAAGATGGTGTCGCGACTTACTCTTGACGAATTGAAGGTCCCTGCATCCACAACCGGAATTTTGGGATACGGAACATCTCCGAAGAAACGGACCACACTAAGTAGATTCATCGCCCGGATGGCATACGATTCACCTAAGAGCATATCCAGTTTGCGCTTTTCCTGCTCATTGGCGGCCTCCATTTGCGGCAGATTTTTAATACATACATTTGCGTACTCGACACCGGCATACATCGCTGTATAAGTAGAAGTAGGAATGTTGGAGGTATTATATACATAATTCGCTACCTGATTTTTTGAATTGGTTTCTCCTTCGGTAGAGAAACATTCGTCGGTTCCCATACCGAATTGATAATATAATTCACGATTGAAGGTGCTGCTATAGGCACCCAATACCGCCATCTCGGCCCGGGAGACGTTATCAAAAATAGTTTCACTATCGAATTCTTTTTCGGACGGCATCTCCAGCCATTTCTTACAGGAGCTGCAAAGAACAATCCCTAACAAAAAAATAAGTTTTATGTTCGTTTTCATGATTGACAAGCTTTACGGTTAAAAGGTTAAGTTAGCGCCTACGACAATACTTTTTGTTCTTGGATAAGCCGAATTATCTACGCCTCTGGTGAGAATAGACCCGGTAGCTGAAACTTCCGGATCATAGCCCGAATAACCAGTGAATGTATGGATATTATTCAAGGTGCAATAAATTCTTGCATTATTTATGAAGGCTTTCTGTAACCATGATTTAGGTAAAGTATATCCCAGTGTGATGTTATTGATGCGTAAGAAAGAACCATCTTCGAGGTAGTAATCCAAGGCATCAGTAATAGCAATGTTATTCGGTGAATGCAGACTCCACATCGCTTTTTTATCATGCTGATTAGGATTTAGCTCCGCCAACCGACCCAAATCGCTTGTTTGCATACCCGTTGCCGGATCAATTAAAGTGAAGCGGTTATTCATGACAGACAGCGAGTTTTGATTGGGCAGATAAGGTCCTATGTAACGCTGGGAGTTCATATTAAAAACTTGGTTACCGTAACTGAAATTGAGGAATACACTTAAATCAAAACCCTTATAGGCAAAAGTATTATTGATACCGCCGAAATACTTGGGTTCAGGGGTTCCAATGACGGTGCGATCATTAGTGGACCAAACCGGGTTACCGTCGGCATCGGTCTCACCACTGAGCGCTACATACTTAACATCTCCTGGCTTTATGGATGAACGCGCCTTCCCTTTCAAAGAGGCCACACCGTCTTTTAAGGTATAACTGCCATCGCCATTTTGGATAAAATCATCGGTTGTATAAATGCCATCGTATTGATAGCCATAAAACAGTCCGACCGTATTATTGAGCTCCGTCCAGAAATCGACACGAGAACTCAAATTGGTGCGCATATAATCACGGTCGCCACCGAAGAGTGATAATACTTTCGATCGGTTAAAGGAGATATTTAAACTTGTTGTCCACTGAAAGTCGTTTGAACGAACATTCACTGTATTTAGCAGGAACTCAAAGCCTCTATTTCTGATGGAAGCCACATTTTGATTTTGGCTGGTATAACCCGTAGAAGTGGGTATAGCCACACTAATAAGCAAGTTCTTGGAGATGTTATTATAATAGTCGGCCGTTAGTGACACCCGATTCTTAAGAATAGAAAAGTCTAAGCCAATATTGGTGGTCTGTGTCTTCTCCCACTGCAAGAGCGGATTACCCAATTTATCTGTCGGTTTTAATCCATTAACCTCTACATTGTTAATAGCATAAGTGGTGGATTGATACAAAGTGGTATAAGTATTATTCCCGATATCACAATTTCCGGTTGTCCCATAACCTACCCTGAACTTCAGCTGGTCGAAGAAATCGATGTTCTCCATGAACTGCTCTCGATCAATGTTCCAAGCAGCGGACGCAGAAGGTAAAGTGCCCCACTGCCGACCGGGCATAAACTTCGATACACCGTCGCGTCGAATCGTGGCCGTTAATAGATAACGATCATCGTAGTTATACATCAAACGGGCAAAACCGGAAACCAAGCCATAGCGTGATTTATCAGACGAAGGACGGTCGATCCTTCCTGCCATACCGACGTCATTCAAGCCGAAATTATTTTCAGGAAATTCATAATACGTATTGTTTAACGACATCGACTCCTCATAAGTTGTCTCCTGTCCCAATACCGCATTGAAATTATGTTTATCAAACGATTTTTTCCAAGAAAGGGTATTGACGATCTGCCATATAAATTTCTCACTGTTGTTACGACTACCGTAGGGCCCTTTATTATTTTGTGCCGTTCGCGTACGACCATCATCCCAGTAATCACTGCGTGTTTGTGTCCATTGGTAGCTTCCAGCGGTACGAAACGTGAAGTCCTTAAGAAAATCCACATTCAAGCCCATATTGACTCCCGCTAAACGGGCATATTTCGTTTGGGTAACCGCATCATTTGTAATAATCGGATTATAGATATCGTATTGGGAATCCTCTGCCTGCAGCTCTTCTGCTATATCACTTTGGATCAATTGTTCGTCCGTAAATCGGATACCACCCGTTGGAGGCTGCAAGACAGACATTTTGAGCATGCCGCCTAAAGAACCACCTCCCTCTGTTTTGGTGGCTTGCAAGTTTGTGTTGAAATCAAGACTAATCCCTTCGGCCAATCGCTGGTTGAATTTAGCACGGACACTATTTCTTTCATAACCCGTTTTTGCAAGAATTCCATCCTGCCCGGTGAAGTTATAACTGACCATAAACTTCGTTTTCTCAGAACCACCGTTAATATTAACGTTATGGTTCTGCAAAATAGCTTGATCCCCAAACACTAAATCCTGCCAATCGATGCCAGCCCGTGACCCATAGTCGCGTGCAATCCGATCGTAAGCTCCGGTATAGAAGTCGCTGCTCGATACATCACCACCAAACATGTTCGCCCACTGGCTTTCCTTTCCCCAAAGTGTCTGAAATTCATACTGATATTTTACATACTGTTCTGTGCTCAGTAGATCAAGCTTACTGCTCAGCTTTTCAAAACTGAAATATGTATTATAATTTACCTCGGTTTTACCTGATTTACCTGACTTGGTAGTGATTAGAATTACACCATTAGCACCGCGTGCACCATAGATGGCGGTGGCTGACGCGTCCTTCAAGACTTCGATCGATTCGATGTCGTTGATATCAACATTACGTAATGCGTTTTCCATTTGAAAGCCATCCACAATATACAAGGGGTTGGTTCCTTGCGTTATGGAAGTCCCACCGCGGACAGTGATATTAATATCAGCACCAGGTGCCCCACTTTGTGTCACTACATTAACCCCAGCAACCCTACCAGTAATCGCTTGTGCTGCGTTGGTTACCGGTATATTCCTGATTTCGCTCCCTTTGACCGTACCAACGGCGCCCGTTAAATCCCGTCTTCTCGCCGTTCCGTAACCAATGACGACCACCTCATCCAAACCTTGACTATCTTCTTCCAATGACACGGTTGATACTCCTTTTGCAGGGACTTCCTTACTGTGGTATCCCATAAAGGAAAAAACCAGCACGGCATCTTCACCGGCTTGTAAGACAAAATTTCCGTCCGCATCGGTAGTAGTTCCTTGCTTTGTGCCTTTGACAAAGACAGATACACCGGGCAGCGATGCGCCATCCTGACTACTAATTACTTTTCCACGAACAGGTTGTTGCGAAAAAGCGGAGGGCAACAGTGCATAAAACAAAAGAACAGTAAGTAAACAGTAAGTCCGCAAGGCATTGATGCGCCAAGGTAACTTTAATTGCCCTGCATACATTTTAGTAATTTTTCGGTTCATAAGTTTAGTTTATTAGATTTACATTAGTTGAATCAGGATATATCCGTTCAATAATTAATTCGCCTAACAAGTAATGCTAAAATCGAATGATATTGGTTAGTTTATGTCGATTAGGTATTTGTTAGCTGAGCGCAATATTAAAGAGTGAAGAAAGCCTCCGCGTCCTGTAGTGTCCTGCTTAAGGAAACCAAGAGCATCAAAAAAGCTGCTGACATAACAATAAAGCCACTTTTTAACTGTAGGTTAAACTACGCAATCGTTTCCGGAATTGTTGAATAGTTAAGTTGTTAAATAGTTGAGTAGTTAAGTAGTATTGCCTTTAGGGGTGCCTCTGCTCACAACTGGCAATTCGCAACCCACAACTAAAAACCGGCAACTAATAACCAATAACTAATCCGTTAGTACATTTACTTTCGGCATCTCAAATTGTTTGTTTTCCCCATTCACTTTTGGAGTTCCGAAGTAAAAATAAACCTTTCTTTCGATGAGTTTTCCGGTGAGGTGATTCAATTCGCTTTGCGGTCCCAGTCCTTTGGTATCAGTGGTCATATTCAACGCAAGTTTAGTACCAATAGGCGGTATCGCATCCAAAAAAGAGATATCCCCGACAGGTAGATCCGGATGTGGCTTTGCGCCGGTTAGTCCGTAAAAATCAAACAGGCGTACATATTGGTCTTCCGTTGGAAAAGACATATAGAACTTACCTTCTACGGTGTTCATTTCCATCCAAGTAACATCCGCGTAATAACCCTTAAATTCGGGATAGCGCCAAGGATAACTACCCGTTTGCGTATTATTATTCCGATTCTTCCAAACACCATACGTAGTGCCTTGCAGCCTGTTTTTCCATACACGGTAGGGACCTTTACCAAGCCACTTTACACCCAAAACAAAGTTTTCGGGGTAAGAAAAGCTGATGCCGGCGAAAGGTTGATCACCACTTAACGCGTAAGCGTAGTCCATTTCGAGCCATCCCGATTTATCCATCTTCCATTTGATATACTTTAAATCACCGTTGTATGACGCTTCCACAACAGCAATATGACCTTCCCGGTAATGCTTTACTGATACGGCCTTTGCTTGTCCGCTCACTAAAACAGGGCCGTCTTTAAAAGAAAGTGCTTTACTATAAGTATTCGCTAAATGCGCCAATAGACCTGTATTTTTATGAATTGAGACCGTTATACCATTGGCCGTTAACTGTATCAGGCTATCCTTTTCCTGCATGTTAACTGTTCCGTCGATGGGCTCATCAAATTGATGAACCGCGAGTTGCTCATTAGGTTTGATTTTCCATACCCAACGACAGATCTCATTCCCTTGGGAGTCGAATGCCGTTAAAGCCAGGGCATCTTCGTTAGACCAATTTGCTGGTAAATCAATAGACAAATGACCGGTTGCTAAAGGTGCAATAGCGGGAAACCTGCCCTTTCCGCTTGATACAGTGGTAGAGCCTTCACCATTTTGTAAGAGTTTGTCAAAATTTAAGAGTTCCCATTTAAAAGTACACTGATTCAGGTTCGTAAAATGATAGCGATTTTCTACTGAAATACGCCCATCAAAATCAGGAGGAAGTTCCTTCCCGTCGATTTTAATAGGTGCATAAATTTCCCGGATTGCATTCACACTACCTTCATGTTCTCTATGTGGCCCGACCAAACCATCCGGTGCATTCACGCCGTTCACATCTATTTTGTTTTGCTCATCCGTCCGAACTAAACCCTCATCTACTAAGGCCCAAAGAAAACCACCAGCACCCCTTTTTGCCTTCCAATGCAATTCCCAAATATCGGCTAAGCCCGCTGCACCCCCGCCATCGTCCTGAGCGTGAAGAAACTCGGTAGGCATATAGATATTGGTATCGGCCAAAATTTTCTGCGTACTGTAATAATCTTCATAATGATTACAATCGATCCCATTAAAATCATTGCCAGGACGATGATGCGCGTGAATTACCGGTCTTTTCGACAGGTCGTAATGCCCATATATGGTGTCAAGATCAAAATTATGTCCGCCTTCATTCCCATTGCTCCAAAAGATAATGGATGGATGATTGAGATCGCGCAGAACCATTTCCTTTACCAATTTTGTTCCCACCGGTGTTGCATAAGCCTTTTGCCAGCCCGCTAATTCATCGATAACATAGAGTCCTAAAGAATCGCAGATATCCAAGAAAGACTGATCGGGCGGATAATGTGAGCAACGAACGGCGTTCATGTTCATATATTTCATCAGCTTCACATCCTCCAAGTCAATACGAGCATTTACTGATCGTCCCGTTTCAGGCCACCATACATGTCGGTTTACTCCTTTCATTTTGATCTTCGTCCCATTCAGGTAAATGCCGTCCTGCTTGCGTATTTCAATGGTACGAAAGCCAAATTGCTGCTGCGTTAAGTATACCAACTTCCCATTTTTATAGAGCTCAGTTCTCGCACGGTAACGGTTAGGGCTTTCGGCGGTCCACAAAGCAGGATTACTCACTTTGGTATTAAAAGACACGACGGAATCCCCTTCCCTGGCCAAAGCTTCCAGCATATCCACCGTTTTGCCTCGTTGATCAATAATACTCGCCTTCACCTTCATTTGTGCGGATATTCCTTCAAGGTGAGCTTGCATACGAAAAGAACCATCAGCCTTTGCGTCAATGGCTACATAGTCAATAAATGATGGCGGTACTATTTCCAGATACACCGGGCGAAAAATTCCGCCGAGAATCCAGTAATCGGCTAGTCGTTCGGCATTATTAACAGACGGATCCCCGGACATCTTACTAACTGTAACTTCCAATTGGTTTTCCTTTCCGTAGCGGAGCTTGTCACTTATATCATAACGAAAGCGATAAAAAGCGCCCTGATGGATCGGGCCGGCGGATTGGCCATTTATTTTTACCTCAGCATCGGTCATTACCCCTTCAAAGACAATAAATATTTTTTCCCCCTTCCATTGTTCATTAACCGGAAAAGTATGTCGATATACTCCTTTCTCGTCATGAAAGCGAAAGTTTTTGCCATAGGTAACATAATCCCTTCCATAATTATAATGCCCATACCCCTGTTGTTCCCAATGAGCCGGAACAGCAATTTTTCCCCATTTACCACTCTTCCGTCCGCCCGAGCACCAAAAGTCCCACTTCACCGTATGTTCATTATCTGTACCGGATAGATACTGAATCCGCTTTTCGACTTCTTGGGAAAAAGCGGTATACAGACCAAAGGTCATGAAAATAAAGAGTAAGAAGGTTTTATGTGCGATAAGCATGCTCCGGCATTTATTTATAAGCATTGTTTATATACGTTAAAAA
The DNA here is from genome assembly GCF_044784325.1 of Olivibacter sp. EAT-5. Classification (NCBI taxonomy): domain Bacteria; kingdom Pseudomonadati; phylum Bacteroidota; class Sphingobacteriia; order Sphingobacteriales; family Sphingobacteriaceae; genus Olivibacter; species Olivibacter sp. EAT-5. The sequence continues at coordinate 575,493 of NZ_CP173028.1, forward strand.
TAAAAGAATGAGGTTAAAAGACTATCCTGACGCGTCCTGCCACCATCTATTTAATTACCTTAATACCTTTCGGCGCCTTTACGGTAGACTCAATCGTCCCGTTAGCTCGCCTACTATGCCGAATTTCAATCAGCCCGTAGGGAGTAGGAAAAGTACCTTCTACCCATTGCAAGTCACCCAGATGTGGTTCGACTTTGATGACCTTACAGCCAGCTTCCAAAATCTTCACACCAAGTATATGTTCACTCATCCAAGCGGTAGGCCCGGATGCCCAACCATGACAAAGGCTATGTCGAAACCCGGGATAGCAATAGGCACCGAAATCTCCATGTATATCCTTTTTACCTGGTACCGGTACCTCGTCAATGCGCGTAGCATTTTTTGTCCAATCCAAATTAAAGTCTTCCCAAAAGGTAGTGGCGCCCATGCCCAACATGCCCCCCCAATATTGGCGAATGATATCCACGGCTTGCTGATATTGTCCGGCTTTTGCTTGTGCCTGTAACATATAATAGCCATAAAAGGTAGAGAAATCTTTAGCGCCGCCAACCGAAACTACTTCATTACAAGCTTTTTCCGGATCAATAAGCCCGGCTATAGCCATTAAGGAAGCAGCCTGTTTTAATTGATGATGATCTTTTACATATTTATTCATACGTGCAACACAGGCTTCTGCTTTCTTTGCAGCAATCGGTTGCTTTAAAATTTCACATAATTTGACAGCATCTTGCATCGCCCAGACGATGAGCGCTCTATACCCCGCCTCTACTCCTTCCTTATTGGGAGTAGATGGCCAATCTAAAAAGCGTTCCGCAGCTAGATTCTCTCTACCTTCAGCATCAACTTTACTGTCAATTAAATCGATCAAGCCCAAAATATAGTTTTGATGTTTCCTTAGAAAATCAATATTCCCATTGTATTTATACCAATCGTGCTGAATAATCAGGTACCATAAAGAGTATGCACTCATTCCGTTCATCCATTGCGGTAAGGGATATTGTTGGCAAGCCAAGTCCAGTGTTTTTGGCACCACGTCATTGTCACCGAACACTCGTGCAATGGTAGATACTTCCGGATGCATATCACCTAGCCATATCAAACGATCCCGTTTAATACCATCCCACAAATACTCTTGCATATTCAGATGCACGGTGTAGGCTCCGGTTAGCCAAATTTTATTGAGCCGTTCATCGTTACTTCTAAATGATCCCAAATAAGGTATATCACGGTATCGCAAAATTGCCCTCGCTTCTTTAATATGGATAGTGGTATTCTTCTGCAATAGGTCAATACGAACAAAGCGGAACCCCGTATTGCCGAGTTCTATTAACCCATCCCGAGGTATTTCCGTGATAATATCTCGCTTGGCATGGTCGTCAGTCGAATACCCAACTCCCCATTCATAATTTCGGGTTTGGCTATTGCACTCCCCTACCGATTCGCCAAAACGAATACGGACTAAAGATGGTTCGCGACGTGTAGAGCCTCCCAATACAAGCTGTATCCCCCCGTGTATTTCCTTTCCATAATCCAATAAGATTGAGGCGGTCTCATTTTCGGCACTCACCATTTCGCACATATTTTTTTTACCGAGTTCGGTCTGGCTATTCCCTATCTTTAAGAGTTCATTTTCATTTGTTACCAAACTGCCATCTCCAGCATATTTCCAAACAATCCGTTGGGGTGATATAAAAATCCGCGTCAATTCATCTTTTTGTATTTTTCCATCATATATTGATTCAAATACCGGGGGTAACTGTGCATATAATATGGAAGAGGCACAAGTCCATAGACATAGCTGGATTGTGAGAAGGAATGATTTCATACTTATTATGTTGGCTTTAATCGGTTTTTACTGTGTATATAATGACTTAAAGCAAACATACACATAAACGCTATGCAATCGCAACCTGCGCCGTCCTGACTTAGGGGTTTGCTTTTTAAAAAAGGAAAAATTAATTTGTCGCTTAATGGCAGCGACACCGCCAACTACTTTCTTTTCCGCAAAGAAAGTAGTCAAAGAGCCGACCGTAGCGAGTCCATGAACACCTTTGAAAATAATTAAGTAGTGAATAAACTCGCCGCTGCAAAATTTACAGGAATGTTAGTGCCTCCCACTGCATGACGTAAATTTTGGAGGCGGCATTGTCGAAAGCGAAAAGTATTTGCTTCTAACCAAACGTGCCATAGTTTACAGATCTTAAATCGTTTACAAAGTATTACACTGCTTGGCAGAATCTCTTCATTCTACTGAAATATCGCCTAGGAAATTTGCGGTTTGTAAGTTGATGCACTACCATTGTAGCAAACAATAACGAATAAAAGTGATTAAAAAAAACGTTCTTTTAATATAAATACCTTCTGCTGTATGTTAAAAGCGAAATTATTAAAGCGTGTGTACTCTATGTCTTGATACTTATCGGCTTGAAAAAAATGGAAGATAACAATTGAACAATATCGAATTCTCATTACTTTAGCAAAAGTAAACGACAACCTTGCTATAATGGCATTATTAAACTTAAATTATGACTATGCGATTTATTTATTTATGGGCGTTTCTACTATTTGTAATTGTTTTTCGAGTAACTGCCCAACCTAGCGAGCAATTTATTAAGGTGATAGTAGCACCCGATCATGAGAACTGGGAATACAAGCTAAATGAACCGGTGAAATTCACGGTTACCATTCTTCAAAATGGCAATCCATTAAAGAATATTCCTTTACGTTATGAGCTCGGCCCGGAAAAAATGCCTGCACTTAAGAAAGATTCGCTGCTGTTGACGTCCGCGTCCTATACTGTTAAAAGTGAAGGCATGAAGCAGCCAGGCTTTCTTCGCTTAACTGCCTATGCCTATGTAAATGGCAAAGCATATAAAGGACTTGCCACCGCTGGATTTACACCGGAACAAATTGAACCAACAGCCCAACTGCCGAATGATTTTGTCGCATTCTGGGATCAAGCCAAGAAAGAACTGGCCGGAATTCCGCTAGATGCAAAGATGACGCTATTGCCCGAACGATGTACGGAAAAAGTGAACGTCTATCATGTCAACATGCAGAACTATGGTAATTCCAGGCTCTACGGTATTCTGTGCATCCCTAAAGCAACGGGCAAATACCCCGCTATTTTAAGAGTTCCGGGCGCGGGCGTTAGACCTTATAATGGCGACATTGCAACCGCCGAGAAGGGATTTATAACCTTAGAAATAGGCATTCATGGCATACCGGTAAACATGGACCCTGAACTTTATGCCAGTCTCCGTTTGGGTGGGTTGGGGAACTACTTTAATTATAACTTAGATAATCGGGACCGCTTTTACTATAAACGCGTATACTTAGGTTGCGTGCGAGCGAATGATTTCATTACTTCATTACCTCAGTTTGATGGTGAGCAACTGGCAGTGATTGGCGGCAGTCAGGGCGGAGCACTTGCAATTGTAACCGCTTCGTTAGATGCTCGTGTCAAATTTTTAGCTTCCTATTACCCCGCACTAAGTGATTTAACAGGATACCTAAAAGGCCGAGCCGGTGGCTGGCCACATTATCTCGATTCAGCGAGCCGGGAAGTTAATAATACGAAAGAAAAGCTACAAACAATGGGTTATTATGATGTTGTCAATTTTGCAAGACAACTTAAAGTGCCTGGTATTTATTCATGGGGGTTTAACGATGAAACCTGTCCGCCAACTTCTTTATATGCCGTGTATAACGTAATCCAGTCTCCAAAAGAACTCTATCTTGCTTTAGAAACCGGACATTGGACTTATAAAGAACAGAATGAGGCAGTAGGTGAATGGCTGGAAGAAAGGCTTATTAAATAGCGGAAATTTAGTAAATGAAGCCAACATAACGGTACAGGATGAAAATCAATTGAAATATATTTTTTTTTGTGTAACCGGAGTTTTATTTTTATAAACCGATAATCCTTGCCTTACAAGTCAAAAACGCAAAAATTGGAAAGAGATACACAGATATTGAAGTGTTGGAAGCAAGTGCTTTTTGAAAGCAATGTCAATGCCTTTGAAGCATTATTCCGCTTGACCAATGCCAATTTTATTAAATTCTGCCAACAGTATATTAGCGATCGGGAGACATCAGAGGAGATTGTTTCAGACGTTTTTGTAGATTTATGGCTTAATCGTAGTAAATTGGAGCATGTTAAAAAGCCCGAGGTCTATCTCCTAATTTGTGTAAAGAATAAAGCACTCAATCATTGGAAAAAAAAATCTTCCATGCAGTTAGTGTCACTAGACGAAGAAACAAACGAAATAATTGATGCCTATCGCCCCGACGAAGAACTGGAAAGGAAAGAACTTTTTATGCAGTTAGATCGGGCGATAGGCTCTTTACCCCATCAATGCCGCGTCATCTTTAAGCTCGTTAAGGAAGATGGAATGAAATGCGCTGAAGTGGCCGAAATTTTGAATATTTCGGTACGTACGGTACATGCACAAATCTACCGAGCCATGACCAAATTAAACACCGTCATGACCAAACACCAAGCGTCTGATGCTGCAATAATTATTAAGAACATTGCTTCAGCCATCGCGCTGTTTCTTTTTCTACAGAGCAGCTGTTTTTGAAAAAAAGGATTTATTTAGTCAACCTTTATTTAACGTATGTTCTTTTCCTTAGATGAAAAAAACCACAAATCAAGGCGGTGTAGGCTACCTTGCACCTGATTGCAAAGCATCCATTCCGCGTATTGGAGCCGTTTCACTTCCTCAATCCGCTTGGATACTGCGATATAAACAGACGTGCAAATGCTTTGCTGCTCGTTGCGTTGGTATCCTCCAAGGCCGTTTTTCCCATACACGGGGCCTTGTTGGCTGCCTGCAAAAGCCCTCCGTTCTGCTAAAATATCGCCTAGGAAATTTGCGGTTTGCAGGTTGAAGCACTACCATCGTAGCAAAGTTCCAAGCGATGAGTTTATTCACATATTGTTTATTTCATTAGGGGTTCATGAGCTCGCCTTGCTCGGTTTTGCGTCACTTTTTGCGGAAACCACGAAGTAGCATGAGTGCCTTTTAAAACAAACAATAACGAATAAAAGTGACTAAAGAAAACGTTCCTTTTATTTCACCGCTTTCTTATCATTTACAATGATATTCTTCAATTGTAAACCTCTGATGAAGTCAAACACGACACCACTTTCATTCGGCGTTGAAATAGTTAAATTTTCAAACGTAAAATTGGAAAGCGTGTACTGTTTCGAAGATTTGATATGGAGAAAGCGATCACAGGCTACATTACAGTTACGCATAGTCAAATAGCTCACTGAAGATTTGGGCTCCGGTTGCCCTTTCAGATCAAAAAACTGCGTCCATGCATCTATGGAAAGAAAGTTACGTGCAGTACCGGTAATATCTTCTACCCATATATTTTTATGTTTTTGCGGTGTGTCGGGCCGCATCTTCAATCGAAGCACATAAGAGGTATTTTTTACAGTACAACGCCTCATAATGACGTTATCACTAAAAACCGATTCGCTACCCAATGTAAGAGACGGACAGTTTTCAATCGTATTGTCTTCTATGATGATATTGCGATTAGCCCCATTATTTGGGTCCTTATCGGCTGTCGGCCCTTTACCACCCTTTAAGCAAATACCATCATCATTTACTGATATATAGCAGTTTTTTATTAACACATTTTGGCATACATCTAGGTCAATGCCATCGGAGCTTGGCGCGCGAACCTCACTTCCATTATTTGAACCTGCAAGAATGCGCACACCCAAAATCTTTAGGTTTTCGCATTTGTAATAATGCGAGGTCCAGAAGGGCGAGTTAAGCAACTGAACGCCTGATACCTGTACATTTTTACTATTCGATATGTATAATAGCCGCGGGCGCTGTTCGTCCATATTAGTACATTTCGGATTCCACTCGCGGCGAAGCCAGAACGCCTGCCAATAACGTAATCCATTGCCGTTGATTATCCCTTTTCCTGAAATCGTAAATCCATCCAAACTATCGGCATTGATCAAGGCCGCAAAATATTTCAGCGACTGTCCTTCAATACGGGTAGTAAGCACTTTAAAATCAGCAATATTGTCACTGCATTTGAGCGTCGCATCTTCGTCTAGGTATAGATGTGTTTTAGGTTTGAAGAAGAGTGATCCCGTAAGGAAAACGCCTTTTGGAATAACAATAACACCACCACCATTTTCAGACGCCTTGTCAATAATTTTTTGGATACTTTCTGTTTGTACGAGGGTGCTATCGTTTTTTACACCATGGTCAGTAATGATATATTTTTCCCCGAGCGCATTCGCTTCGATCCTATTTGTATCTGAAAACCAAGCCGGAATAGGCGTTCCATCCGGAAAATTTTGCGCGAATAAATTCCCGGTATTTTTGAAACCAAGGAAATAGAAGAATAACACGAAAGCTAAAATGATCAGGTTTTTATCTTGCATTTTTTCTAATGATTATAATAAGGTTAGTGCCTAGCTGCCATTTGCATTTATTCCAAAAAAAGGGTGTTCTTTTGTTAACTGCAACCTGTGCTGTCCTGATATATTTTAAAGAAATAACATTTTTTTATTTTCTTGTAGGTAATTTCTTCAAAAAATTTGTCCTCTCCATATACAGGTATAAACCGCATATGTCACAGGATCGATTCATAACATTGATAACAAAAGAATTCACCAATGAATTAACAGCATCAGAGGTGAGCGAATTAGCAGGCTTGCTCCAAGATCCTTTGCTTAAGGCGCGGTACGATTTGTTCAAAGCTTATCTATCTAATAATCAATCCGACCACTCATCGGACGAGCGTGTCTTTAACAAGATCCGGACAAAAATCGCACAGCAGGAAGCGTTCCCTATTTCTTCGCAAAAAAGTAAGAACAAACGGTATCTATGGAAAGTTGCTGCCGCCGTTTTTGTGCTTATTATAGCTTCTATTGCAATTATGACCTATCTCGTCGGAATTTCTACGCGGCAAATTGCCTACACTGAACGAGCAGCTAAGAAAAGTTTTACTTTACCCGACGGAAGTAAAGTAGTCTTAAATGCGGAAAGCAAGCTCATCTACCCCAAAACATTTAAGGATAAGCAACGACAGGTTACCTTGGTGGGAGAGGGATTTTTTGACATTGCTAAAGACCCCAAACATCCCTTTATTATCCATACCGAACAAATGGATATCAAGGTGCTGGGAACATCGTTTAACCTTAAATCTTATCCTGATGACCCGTTTAGCGAAACAACCTTATTGACAGGGGCTATAGAGGTAACGTTAAAGGATCGACCCGCTGACCGACTTACATTAATGCCTTCTGAAAAACTGATTGTCAGGAATCCGACTGCCAAAGATGAACTTCCGGAAAGCAAGTCGAGTGCCATAACCCAAATTACGCATTTACAAAAGATGGACAATACAGTAATAGAAACCTCATGGATATTCAATAAGCTTATTTTCGCAGAACAATCTTTTGTGGATGTATCCAAAATGATCGAAAGAGCTTATGACGTAAAAATTGACTTCAAAAACCAACACCTGAAGCAACTAAAGTTCACCGGCCATTTTGAGCGGGAGTCGGTAACGGACATTTTAAATGCCCTACGTTTAGTTGAACCATTTTCTTATACCATGCAAGACAAAAAAATACTTATTTATTAAAACTACGAACAGCTAACCATTAACAAAAACATTATGAAAACTGAATTAGGACCCGATTAAAAAGCAACGGGGACTCGCCATCCCCGCTACATTAAAGACGATTGTAATTAATGCAGACTGCTTTGACCGGGAGTCTGCTTTTGACCATCCTTAAGATTTTTAAAGTTATGAAATTTTTCAGACACCATCGAGGTGTTTCGGGGATTTATTGCCTCAAAAAGCCAATTCTTATTATGAAATTAACATTTGCATTGATTGTGTATTTCAACTTTCAAATGTTAGCAGCGGGATATTCCCAAACCAAGGTTACCTTAAATATCGGAAAGGCCGGTTTTAAGGAAATCATCTCGGAGATTGAGAAGAAAAGCAGCTATCGATTTGTATTCAGCGAAAGGAATATTCCTCTTAAACAATATGAGAATTATTCCGTGCAAGATAAAGATGTATTAACGGTTGTTAATGATCTCCTTAACAACACCCCGTTTACACTACAAATTTTACCCGATCAACTGCTAGCCATTGTTCCGAAAAATCCGATACGAGCCGATATTAAGATTACAGGTAAGGTTGTGGATGAAACCGGACAAGTACTAGCTGGTGCGACGGTAAAGGTAAAGGGTATCAACAGAGAGGTGTCAACGGATAGCAATGGTGCCTTTGTAATTGAAGCGGCCAGCGATGCTGTTTTGGTAATTTCCTACTTAGGCTATAATACGATAGAGATGCCTGTTGGGGGAAAAACATCACTCACTATACAGCTTTCGTCAGCCGGACAGGATCTGAATGAGGTGGTGGTTGTAGGTTATGGCACGCAGCGAAAAGCCGACGTTACCGGATCAATAGCCTCCGTAAGCTCAACCGCCATTGCACGAGCTGCTACCCCCGACGCTGCCGGAGCCTTACAGGGCCAGGCGCCCGGTGCGGTAGTGGTAAAAAATGTAGGGAAACCAGGTTCGGGTTACAACATCACTATCCGGGGGATCAGTTCTTTTAGTGGCCCAAGTTCACCTTTGTTTGTGATCGACGGAATTCCTACTACTTCGGGATTAAATGATTTGAACCCGGCAGATATTGAAAAAATAGACATTTTAAAAGACGCATCGGCTACCGCTATTTATGGCTCCCGCGGTGCTAAAGGGGTCGTTATTGTAACCACCAAACGAGGGAAGGAAGGAAAAACCACTATCTCTTATGATGGTTATATGGGAATAAGAAAGCCGGTTAATTTGCCCCGCATGTTCAACGGTCCGGAATATGTAGAGTTCCGTACCCAACAGTTTCTAGCGACGGGGAGAGATACCTCACGCACGAATGCAGCGTTTTTCACACCTGAACAATGGGAAAATATAGACGCAGGAAGGTTTACTGATTGGCCTTCTCTCTTGCTAAAAAATGGTTTGCAAATGAATCATAATATATCTGCAAGCGGAGGAGATGAGAAAACCCAGTTTGCTTTTGGCGCCGGTATACTAAGCGAAGAAGGCAATGTGAGCCCCGAAGATTTTAAACGCTATTCCTTCCGCGGAAGTGTTGACAGACAGATCAATGAGAAGTGGAAAGCAGGCATGAGCTTCTATGCTGCACAGAACCTACAAAACCTAGGCAGTTATGAATCACTTCGTTCAGCGTATCGAATGCCACCTACTGTATCTCCTTACGACAACAATGGCAATAGGGTATTCCGTGTACTAGGAGGAGATGGGGTTATCAACCCTTTATTTGATCAAGAAAACGATATTCGTCAAAACCGATCCATTCGGGCATTTGGTCAACTTTATATTCAAGTAAAGCCTGTTGCCCACCTCACCTTAAAAACGACTTTTTCACCAAGCTTGGACATAGGCCGAGGAGGTTGGTATTTTGGTGCGCTATCCAAGGAGGGCGCAGGCAATGGAGGTTACGCGCAGGCAAGGGACTACGACACGAATGAACAAATAAACTGGCTTTGGGATAACCAAGCAACTTATGAGCGAGAGCTTAATGGAGGGCATAAATTGACCGTTACAGCCATACAGAGTATGCAGAAGGACCGCCTGGAAACCAGTGGAATCGATGTCTACAATTTACCTTATAATTCTTTGTGGTACAATGTAGGTTCGGCAACAAATACCGACTTCAACGGAACCTTCCGTGGACCTACCGTAAGTTCCGGCTATACAAAATATACTTTAGCTTCTGCACGGGCTCGTATTAATTATAGTTATAAAGATAAATATCTCTTAACCGCATCGGGTACATGGGATGGTTCTTCAAGATTTGCAGAAGGCAATCAATGGGGCTTTTTTCCTTCCGCATCTTTTGCCTGGCGATTGTCAGAAGAGAGCTTTGTCAAAAAAATAAATGCCATTAATGACTTGAAATTACGATTAAGTTACGGTGCTTCCGGAAACGACCGAATAGACTCCTACACTACACAGGCAACACTTGGAGCATCCACTTATTTTTTCGGAAATTCCCTTATACAGGGTTATTCTCCTAATCGTTTAGCGAACAAAGCATTAACTTGGGAAACGACGAAAGAAATCAATTTAGGATTAGATTTTGCTTTGCTACAAAACCGCATTTATGGAACGATCGACCTATATAACCGAAAAATCGACAATATTCTATTAAACCGCAATCTGCCGGCACCTTCGGGATGGAACTTTGTTACAGACAACTTGGGCAAACTGAGAAACAAAGGAATTGAAATCGGATTGAGTATCGTTAATATTCAAACAGACAAATTTTCGTGGAAAACCGATTTCGTTTTCGATGCTAACAAAAATGAAATACTGGAAACAGCCAATGGAAAAAACGATGACATTGGAAACCGTTTGTTTATTGGCCAACCCGTTCAGGTAAATTTTGACTACGTTTTTAACGGTATTTGGCAAGAAAGTGAACGAAGCCTTGCCGCACAATATAATCAACTCCCCGGCCAGGTCCGCGTAAAAGACATAGACAATAATGGTGTCATCAATGCCAGCGATCGGCAGATTATTGGTAAGCGGGTACCCGACTGGACAGGTTCGATTGCCAATACTTTCCGCTACGGTAACGTGGACCTTTATGTACTGGCTTATACCCGACAAGGCGAGCAGTTTAGTAGCTCGTTTGATGGTTCTTTTATGAATTACAATCAGATTTATAACCAGGTAAAAGTAGATTATTGGACACCAAGCAGTCCCTCTCAGGCCCATTTTCAACCTGGTAACCCAGGTCCTTTTGTAAATGCAGCCTATTATCAAAAGACAAATTTCGTCCGAATCAGCAACAATACTTTAGGTTATACTTTTCCAAGCGGCCTTATCGAAAAGCTTAAACTAAACCGCTTACGGGTTTACGCAACGGCTACGAATCCATTTTTGTTTACTAATTACAAAGGATATGATCCCGAGTGGGCCATTCAAAACACTTATGGGACCGCTGTAAGTACTGCTACCTATCTTTTTGGGGTAAATCTTTCCTTTTAAAATTGAATCAAATGAAGAAGAAACTTATCATTATAGTTGTCATAATGTTTGCGGGATTCACTTCCTGTAAAAAATTTCTGACCGAAGAAAATTTAAGCGGCATTACTGCAGAAAATTACTATACTAATGCGGCCGGCTACGAATCATTAATTAACTCCTGCTATGCTTCGCTTAGGGGTATCTATAGCCCTAACCCTAATTTATTTGAATGGGGAACCGACATCACCACAAGAGGCGAAATAGAACTGGTAAGTGGGCAGGCGAATGAGGTCCCCGCCATTCAGCTTAACGAATACCGCTCATTAACCGCTGACAATGTTCCCATCGACACTTTTTTCACAGTAGCCTACAGAGGAATACAACGTTGCAATACAGCGGTTAATCGAGCGGAGGGTATTCCTGATTTAGCAGAAAACATCAAAAATAGAAGACTTGCGGAAGTACGTTTTTTACGCGCTTATTTTTATTATTTACTGGTCGAAAATTTTGGAAATGTACCTATTGTGCAGGAAGAGATCAGTTCACCGGTTACGCATTTCGCTCCCAATTCTGAACAAGAGGTATATGATTTTATGATTGCCGAATTAAATGCCGCCTTACCTAATTTAGAGGCAAACCCCGCAAGCACAGAACCGGGAAGGGCAACGCAAGGGGCCGCCCGGCATTTGCTTGCATTGTTATATTTAACACGCGGATATAAATCCTTCGGTGAGGCGGCCGATTTTGAGCGTGCCGCCCAACTGGCAGAAGAATTGATTGGCAGTTCTTATTACGCACTACTTCCAACTTTTGCCGAAGTATTTCAACCTGGTAATGAACTGAATAGAGAAATCATTTTCGCTGTTCAGTATGGAGCACAGCCGGGATACAATGGTAACGGCCAAAACATCCTATTCGGCTGGCGATATTGGCGCGAGAAAGGTTTTGACGAGGTAACCGGATTAAGAGATTACAACAGGCGGATTTCGAATTTTATGCCTACCCAATTTTTGTACACCTTATACAATACCACCAAGGATTCTCGCTACGATGCCACCTTTTTAAGTCGGTTTTATGCAACCAAAACAGACGGGGCGATACAGGCCGGTAACCTTCGTTATTATTTCCCCTACCCCGACCAACCTTTTACAACGGCCGATTCCATTGCGCTCAAGGCGTCCAATCCGAATGTTGAAATCATTCGCCTTGATAAATGGAAGCAAGCTTTTAACAATGTAGGAGGATTAGAGAAGTTTCCTATGATCAATAAGTTTTATGATCCAAATGCCGGTCTTCCTTATAACAATGAATTTGCCTACGCAAGTACAAAAGACGTATTCTTATTTCGATTGGCTGAAACCTATTTACTAGCTGCTGAAGCCTATTTTAAGCTCGGCCAGCTCGACAAAGCAGCAGAGAAGCTGAATGCGATCCGTCAACGTGCAGCAAAGCCTGGGCAGAACATGAACATCAATGCTGCAGATGTAAGCATCGATTTTATTTTGGATGAAAAAGCACGTGAACAGGCCGGGGAGTACAAAAGGTGGTTGGATCTTAAACGAACACAACGCTTAGCTCGTGCATTCGAATATAATATTTTAACAAAAATGGCAAACCCGGGAGGCCTAGTAGATAAATACTATCTACGTCCTATTCCGCAATCCGTTATAGATCGCGATACGGAAGGTTACCCGCAGAACCCCGGTTACTAACGAAATGAATCCAAGGGAGATATGGCATGCTTGCTTGGATTCATTATATAACACCTAAAAACAAGATGTTAATCATAATTAGACGCTTGGCTCAATCCATATTAATAATAACATTTGTACTGAGCACATCCATCACCTCGGCACAAAGCAGAAAAGCCTATAATGCCATTCACTCCGGTATTCCTTGGATGGACAATCAAGGCAAAACCCTGAGTGCCCATGGGGCAAACATCGTAAGGGAAAACGGTAAATATTATCTTTTTGGAGAATACAAAACTGATTCTGCTAATGTATTTAATGGCTTTTCTTGTTATTCGTCTACCGACTTATGTAACTGGAAATTTGAAAGCATGGCTCTTCCCGTGCAGCCAGCAGGCAAGTTAGGACCAAACAGGGTGGGTGAACGACCTAAAGTCATGAAATGCCCAACAGGCGAATACATTATGTATATGCATGTGGATACATTGGGGTATAAGGATCAATTTGTGGGTTACGCCACTTCTCCAAAAATTACCGGCCCTTACACTTTTCAAGGAGCTTTGCTTTTCGAAGGTAATCCTATTAGGCAATGGGATATGGGTGCGTTTCAGGATCGGGATGGATCCGGCTACGTGCTGATACACGGTGGCGAAATTTATAAGCTAGCAAACGATTATAAAAGTGTAAAAGAAAAGGTAAACGAAACCATGACGTCCGGATTCGAATCACCAGTTATCTTCCGCAAAGATAGTCTGTACTATTTTTTAGGTTCTAACTTAACGAGCTGGGAAAGAAATGACAACTATTACTTCACCGCTAAATCGCTACAAGGACCTTGGATAAAAAGAGGTCTATTAGCACCGGTAGGTTCCCTCACATGGAACTCGCAATGCACCTTTGTATTACCAATTGAAGGAACAAAAGACACTACTTATATGTATATGGGTGATCGTTGGTCTTTCCCCAAACAAAATTCTGCTGCTACCTATGTCTGGCAGCCGCTGATTGTTAATGGCACCTCCCTATCTATTCCGGTATACTTGGAAGCTTGGAATGTCGATGTTTCAACCGGAATGGCATCGCCAACGTTGTTGGAAGGTACAACTATCGAAAGTGCTAATATGCACAGAATAAAGTATTCGGGCAATTGGCAACAAGACACCCTGTCTTCACGAAGTTCTGATGTAAAAGGAGCTTCTTTCTCCATACAGTTCCAAGGTACGCAGGTTGGTTTTTATGGGATGGCACGCTCCAATGGAGGCTATGCGCTTGTAGAACTTCAAAACAGCAATGGACAAACCGTGTTTTCTTCTATCGTTGATATGTACTGCAAGTACCCCATTTCAACGCTCAAATTTCTGAGTCCTCGTCTTTCAAAGGATGATTATACCTTGACAGTTACCGTAATGGGCGAACGCGGCAACTGGTCAGACAAGCGAAAACGTCTTTACGGAAGTACAGGATACATGGTTTCACTGAATAAAATTGTAATTGATCAAAATGACCACTAATTGTAGCAAAGGCTTCGCTTTTTAACATACAGATGAAGGTGTTTATATTAAAAGAACCTTTTTGTTTTTCTTTTTTCCGCAAAAAAGAAACTAAAACCGACCGTAGGGAGCTCATGAGCGCCAAAAATGAACGGAACGCGAATAAACTCGCCACTTGGATCTCCTGCTGCAATGGTAGTGCATCAACCTGCAAAACCGCAGGATATCCGATGTGGCATTTCAAGTAGAACGGGGGGTTCCTGCGAATAACCAAAAAGGTATCGAGTGTCGGAAAAACGGCCTTGGGTTTATTCGCCCTTGTTTATTTTAAAAGGTGCTCATGAACTCATCACTACGTTCTTCGGTTTGTTCAACTTTTTGCCAAGAAACCTTCCGTAGGGAAGCTTGAATGCCTTTAAAAGTTAACAAATGATTAAAAAGGTTCCTTTTTTAGATTTTAAAAGCGAGATTTCTGCCAGTTGGAGCAATTTTATTGAAAATTAATCAATGTTTAATGTAACATTACTAAATAATGAATTTGAAAAAAAGTTTTTGTTTACTCATTCTCGTATTAACGATTTCCACCTGTGCCATAGCGCAAGACGATCTGTTTCCGTTCGTTACCAAAACAGACAAAGTATCGATTCTATACGATAAACAGGCTCCTAAACTAGATTCAATTATCGCGAATCTGCTTGCCGAAGATATCGAAAGAGTCACATCTTGCAAACCGCAGGTGTTTACCGAACTTTCCCAAGTAAGTGGAAACGTTATTGCTATAGGCAGTATACAATCTGCGATGATAAGAACAGTACTGCATAAAGACAATGACTTTACAGAAAAACTCAAGGGCAAATGGGAAAGCTTTGGATTAAATATCATAAATAAACCGACCAAAAACATATCGAAAGCACTGGTAATTGCGGGAAGCGATCCGCGCGGTACGGCATTTGGTGTATTTACGATCTCCGAGAAAATTGGCGTCTCCCCTTGGTACTGGTGGGCAGATGCGCCTGTAAAAAAGAGCAAAGAATTGATATTAAAACAGGAAAGTTACATTTCGAAATCACCTGCTGTTAAATACCGAGGAATCTTTATTAATGACGAGGACTGGGGATTACAACCTTGGGCTGCAAAAACTTTTGAGCCTGAAACCGGCGACATTGGCCCTAAAACCTATGCTAAGGTATTCGAATTATTATTACGGTTAAAAGCAAACCTTATATGGCCTGCTATGCACCCGAGTACGAAAGCCTTCTTTCATTACCCAGGTAATCGAAAAACGGCCGAAGACTATCAAATCGTGATCGGTTCCTCTCATGCTGAACCGATGCTCCGCAATAATGTAGATGAGTGGGACACAAAGGCGATGGGACACTTTAACTACCTTACTAACAAGAAGAGAATCCTTCAATATTGGGAAGGACGAATACAAGAAAGTAAAGGGATTGATGCTATTTATACACTAGGTATGCGTGGTATTCACGACGGCCAAATGGAGGGTGTGAGTGATTTGAAAGAGGCTGTCCCTTTGATACAAAGTATCATCCATGAGGAAAGAACCTTGCTTTCCAAGTATATTAATAAGGATGTAACAGCCGTACCGCAAGTTCTTACTCCCTATAAAGAAGTACTGGATATATATGACCATGGCTTAAAGGTGCCCGATGATGTAACTTTAGTATGGCCCGACGACAATTATGGCTATATTCATCGACTGAACAACGAACAGGAACGGAATCGTACAGGAGGTGCCGGCGTTTATTATCACGCCTCCTACTGGGGCCGTCCCCACGACTATCTATGGGTGCCATCAACGCATCCAGCCTTAATGGCTGAAGAGATGATCAAGGCATATGAAACGGGTGCCCGTACCTTATGGGTACTTAATGTAGGCGATATTAAACCGCAAGAATATAACATCCAACAATTTTTGGATATGGCATTTAACCCCGCTCCCTTTCAAGATGGCAAGTATACGCAACAACACTTATTGCACTGGACGCAAAGTATTTTCGGAGCGGAAAAAGCACCGTTAATTCAATCGATTCTTTGGAAGTACTATCAGCTAGCATTTGAGCGTCGTCCCGAGTTTATGGGATGGAGCCAGACGGAACCCAATACCGAGACTACTTATACCGATTTTAATCATTTTTACTACGGCGATGAAGCACAAAAGCGGATCGATCAGTACCAAGCATTGGAGTTAACAGTTGGTGATTTGCGTAAACAGATACCCCCTCACGACGCCGATGCTTTTTTTCAACTGGTATATTATCCGGTGATTGGCGCCTCACAGATTAATAAAAAGTTCTTGTACCGCGACAAAAGTTATTTCTACTCCAAACAAAATAGAATTAGCGCTTATGATTATGCCCGATTGGCAAAGAAGGCTTACGAACGAATCATTGCGGAAACAACAAATTACAACACAAAACTAGCCAAGGGGAAATGGAAACATATCATGTCTATGAAACCACGAGATTTGGCTGTATATCAAGAACCGGTTATAGCCCCTATTCATATCGATAGCGTCGACGTTTGGGATATAGCTCCTGAAGGTTTGGTGACAAAAGATTCTTCTTTATTAACGAATCAGCCTCGGCTATCTTTACCTCCCTTTGATGTGTTCAATAAGCAGCGGTATTTTGTTGATGTTTTCTTAAAAAAGAGCCAGCCTATGCAATGGAAAGCCTCCGTTTCGCACCCGTGGATTCGGTTATCAAAAATGAACGGACAGCTTTTTCCTGATTCGGGAAAAAGCCAAGTGCGTCTGTGGGTAGATATTGATTGGAAAAACATAAATAAAAAAGAAAGCGTACCCGGTAGCATTACGATCACGGGGGGCGGCAAGCAAATAGTGCTTTCATTATCAGCCAGTAATCCTGCCATACTACAGCTAGCTAACTATAAGGGCTTTGTTGAAAACAATGGTTTTGTTAGTATACACGCCAATCATTTTAATCGACAAAATAGTCAACAAGCAAAACAGTGGAAAGTGATCCCAGGCTTAGGGTATACGGAAAATGCCATCCAGGCCTTTCCCTTAACGGTGGAAGGAAATGTCACAACCGATCTCGATGCGATGAAGAAAAATGGTACGTTTGTCGCGTATGACTTTTACAATTTTACGGAGACCAATCCTTCCGTTACCATTTTTGCTTTACCTACACATCCCATCAACAATAACTATCAGGTCCGTTATGCCGTATCCATTGACGACGGCCCTTTAAAAATGGTCAATATCCGAACGGTCGGAAGAAGCGAGGAGTGGAAACAAAATGTCTTGCGAAACCGGGCCGAGCGAAAAATTGAGATGCCTTTTTTGAAAACCGGCAAACATCAGCTGAAAATTTTCTGTGTGGACCCAGGCGTTATTGTAGATGAAATCCGTATAGATTTAGGTGGCTTAAAGAAGGCTTACCGTACTCTTCCCGAAACATACATCAAAAAGTTATGAGCTTCCTGCCTAACAGAACATGACAGTGATAAGCTTTAAATCGCTTTTCTTTGAAGTGAGACCTATTGTTTCTTGTTGAATTGTTAACTAGTTGAGTTATTAATAGCAGCCCTGGCAGATGCAGTAATATAACATATATGGATTTGCTGTCGTGAAGGCACATAACGCAACGATTTGTTTGGAATGAAATAAATGAGTTATCTTAAATAGTATGGAAAAATTCTTTGTCTATCTTCTATGTTTACTGCCTATTTTCGTTTGCGCCGGCAATGACACGGAAACCGAAGTTACCTTAGATAAGCGAAAAATAAAGACTCCTTTTGGCGTTGTTTCTGTTGAAAGTCCGAATTTTAATAGCTGTGAGCGACTGCCAATCACCGATTACGGCGCGCTACAGGACAATCAGACAGCTACTTCAAAAGCCATTACAACTGCTATTGAAAAAGCCCATAAGCTTGGAGGCGGTATTGTAGTTATACCTGCCGGCGAATGGCTAACCGGGAAAATTCACCTGAAAAGCAATGTAAATCTTCACTTGGATAAAGGTGCTCTTCTTTTATTCTCGGAAAATCCTGCTGATTATTTACCCGCTGTTCATAGCTCTTGGGAAGGTATGGAATGTTATAATTATTCACCACTCATTTATGCCTATGAATGTAAAAATATAGCCATTACCGGCCAAGGTGAGATCAAAGCTAAAATGGATGTATGGGAGACGTGGTTTACACGACCCAAACCACATATGGAGAGCATTAAACGACTATATAATTTAGCCTCCGCTTATACTCCTGTGGAGCAAAGACAAATGGTGAATGACACCGCACACCTACGTCCACAGTTCATCCAGTTTAATCGAAGTGAAAACGTTCTATTGGAAGGGATTTCCATCACCAATAGTCCTTTTTGGACCATCCACACCTATCTATCGAAAAATATAATAATTCGTAACCTAAATGTATATGCACATGGTCATAATAATGACGGTGTAGATCCAGAGATGAGTCAAAATGTATTGATAGAAAATTGCGTATTTGACCAGGGCGACGATGCGATTGCTATAAAATCCGGCAGGAATCCCGAAGGTTGGCGACTGAAGACCCCGTCAAAGAATATTATAATCCGCAATTGCACGGTAAAAAACGGGCATCAACTGATCGCCATTGGCAGTGAGCTTTCCGGAGGTATTGAAAATGTATTCGTGGACAGTTGCGTAGTGATGGACGGGGCAAAATTAAACCATCTGCTCTTTATAAAAACCAATGAACGCATGGGTGGCTATGTCCGTAACATCTATGCCTCCAATCTTCAGGCGGGACGAATAGAGCTCGGCATATTAGGAATTGAGACGGATGTTTTGTATCAATGGAGAAATTTAGTACCCACTGTTGAACGTCGACTAACACCAATAAAAGACGTTTATTTAAACAACGTAACAGCTAAAAATGTGCAATTTGTTTCCAGGATATTGGGTCAAAAGGAACTTCCCATAGAAAACATTGTTTTAAAAAACGTCGAGGGGAAAACAGTAGAAGAAAAAAAACATATTCATGAAAATGTGTTAAACTTTCAACAGCAATAGTAAACCTTTATCAGGCATCCATTGAGGTGAACTGAACGTTAATGGATGCCTTTTATGTTTACGATTTTATTTAACCATCTGCACCGCACTGTCGTTAATTTCAAAGGGGTGCTGTTGTAACAAGCGATAGATCTCTGCACCCGCCAAGAGTACGGGACCATAGCCATGGGCAGCAAAATTGCTGATCGGACGATAATAGTAAAAGGCCGGATCGAAGCCCATCCCCGTTCCGACACATGTACCCTCTATCTGTCCTTGTTCCGTTACTTTTGTATTCACTGCATTCCAAGCAAGCAAAACCATGGGGCCATAAGCTTTCGCATCCAACCAACCTTTATTAATTGCTCTCGCAATACAGTAAGCATAGATGGCTGTTGCGGATGTTTCAAGGTACGAGTCATTACGATCCAGCAACTGATGCCAAAAGCCGGTTTTATCCTGCCTTTCGGCAAGCCCTACAGCATGTCGGCGAAGCTTTTCGAGCACTTCTGCTCTACCGGAATAATCAGCTGGCAATACGTCCAACAGTTCTACCTTTGTCATCAAAGCCCAACTATTTGCTCGGGCCCAATGAAACTGCGGATGCGGATCCATATCCTGCACCCAGCCGTGCATATATAGCCCTTTTTCCGCATTAAACATACGCTCGGCAAATTGCTTATACTGTTTCAGTGCCTCGTCGAAATAACTTTTGTCTCCTGTTAATTTACCCATTTGTGCCAGCGCAGGTAGACTCATATACAAATCATCCAACCACAGTGTGTTCGGTAACGGCCGATTGCGGGCCAAAGTCCCATCTTTCAATCGAAATTCCTTGTGTAAGATATAATTCAGGTAATGGTCTACCAAGGGACGTAGAAGAGCTGACTTAGCTCCTGCGTCCAAAGCTTTTATCATAGCGGCAGCCATGGACCCCGCATCATCTAAGGCATGCGGCTCCAGTACGCTCCGAACAGGGGTCGTAGCATTTTTATGCTGACGAAGATATTTTTTATATTGCTCGGCAACAGCACCAATGAAATCAAGCCGCTTTATCGTATAATCTTTATACTTTTGATCGCCCGTTGCCAAAGCCACTTCCAACATACCGGTATAAGTCACCCCCCACTCATAACTGATTAGTCTGAAATCGCCAGGTTGAAAGATACTGTTGTCATTTGCCTGCCCTAGGTCGATTACCTTATTGGTAGACTTATCAACTAAAGCTGCGGGGGTTGTGGTATTCAAATATCGGTATATCCGATCCAAAGTGTTTTTCACCCCTTCCGGTTTTGTTTCACCATAAGGTATATCATAGCCGGGCTTAAGAAGATGCAAAGGCGCCGAGGCATCATTTCCGCCCTTACTGATATATTGTGCACTTAAGGATAAGGAAGACATACAGTAAAACAGGCTTAGTGCACCCGATAATATGCCTGTTCGAAAAGGTTTCAATTTGAAGTTCATTACTAATTGGTTATATCAAATTTTAAGTTTCATTTAAATACAGGCACAAGATAATCATTCCGACAAAGCTAACTGTCAGGGACTG
The DNA here is from genome assembly GCF_044784325.1 of Olivibacter sp. EAT-5. NCBI lineage: Bacteria > Pseudomonadati > Bacteroidota > Sphingobacteriia > Sphingobacteriales > Sphingobacteriaceae > Olivibacter > Olivibacter sp. EAT-5. Next base: position 596,307 of record NZ_CP173028.1, read on the forward strand.
TCCTGACGACGAAAACGTCCTACTTTAAAACGACGAAGCTGCCCTTAAGCAGCCTCGCCGAACCAACATGAACTAGAACAATATGTATGTAAAAAAAGGTTTCTTACCAGCCAGGGTTCTGCATCGCTTGTTTTTCTTCTGAAGTCAAAGAGGCGCTGTTACGTTGCACCGCATCCAGAAAGCTCTGCGGGATAGGGCGTAACAAATGTTTCTCCCGCACATTTGGTGCCGCCTCCGGATTGAATTGTTGATCACGTTCCACTAACGTTTTGGTACGTGATAGATCTTCCCACCGATGGAATTCGCCAAGCAACTCCCTTGAGCGTTCATTCAATATAAAATGGATGAAACATTGCGCCATGGAATTAGCTGAAGGAGGATACATTTCAGCAGCGGCTTGTGTTGTCCCTGGTGTAAAAGCAGCCTCCGTTACGATCATTTCGTTTTTTGTTGAACTTACCGTACCGGCGGGTACATTTTCAGCGCGATAGTAAACCGGCGTACGATTTTCACCTTCATTAAATCCTGCTCGCTGTCTCAATATATTGATATAGCGTAAAGCGGAACCGTAATCACCCTTCCTGCCATATGCTTCTGCTACTATTAAATAGGTTTCGCCAATACGGGCGATCATACCATCCCGTGTTCCAAACTGACTGGCGACAGTTGTTCTGAAAGGATCAATATATTTAGATAAAGAAAGATACTGGCTAATCGTCCAGTTAGATTTAACTTCTCCGTTATCAAGGTAGTAACGAACAAAAAGAGTAGGTGCAGATTTATTGATGGTTTCGGCAGTAAAACGGTTATCATTGCTGCTATTAGCGATGTAAACTACCGCGGTATCACCAAGATTAAATTTAGCCTGTCCTATCAGGTTAGAACTCGGCGCATTAGCTTCAGTCCATTTAGGTAGCGTATTTGCATTATTGGCAAGGTACGCGAATTTAAAACTCTTATAAAATCGAGAATCAATCTTTCTATTAAAAACGTCAAGCGCGTAATCAGTGGGTCTTAATCGTTGAAATTCCCGACCATTCGCAATATCCCTTACCATACCTGGTAGTGTTTGATAAATCGAAAGAAAGTAAAGGTGCGTTTGATTACCGTAGCGTCCGGCCAAGGCATCTTGGTTATCAAACTGCGCTGCCAAAATAATTTCCGAATTCGTTTCATTTACGTCATTCACTTTGGTATAGCGAAATAAATCAGCATAATCGGAGGCTAATTGATAGGGAGAGTTATTTATAACCTGCTCTCCGTAATAGATGGCACTATCTAAGTCGGTCTGTTTACTAAAAGATGCGTTCAATTCGCTGGCTCGATAGAGGTATGCCTTAGCCACGCAGTGTTGTGCGGCAGCCTTTGTAATACGACCAACTTGTGCGGCCGTGCTAGGCAATAAATCCACAGCTCGTCTAAAATCACTTATTATCTGCGCATAAACTTGCTCTGCGGGTGCCCGGACAAAATCGGTTTGCAAACTTTCGGATGGTTCCAGTTTTAACGGAACACCGCCAAACTGTTTTACCAGCTTAAAATAGTCGAATGCCCGCATAAAATAACATTCGCCCAAGCGCGTATTCTTCTGCTCTCCGTCCGGATAAACACCGGGTATGTTTTTAATGCCGGTGTTGGCGGTATTAATATTAGCGTACATATTATCCCACACGTTAGCGAATTCCCCGACAGTCGGATCCAATACACTTGAATAAGTATTGAAATGTACTTTGTCCAAGCCGCCGCCATTCGTAAATTCGTCAACACCATAGTTAGTGGTCGTATAAGCCCATTCATAATTAAAATGAAAGCGCAATCCATCATACATACCAACCACCAAGCTTTCTAAACCCTCCACGGTTTGATAATGTTGATTAGTCAGTGTGGCTACGACCTCTTCTTCTAAAAATTTGGAGCAAGAACTGGGTAAGATCGTGCTTGCCAACAGCAAGCCTATATATATTTTGTTATTAAGAGTCTTCATAATTAGGTCTACTTAGAAGGTAACATTAAGTCCAAGAACAAAACTTCTTGATGAAATTGATGAATTGATATCAGGATCTATAAAACCGTTCCTTGCATAGATATACGGATTAATCATTTGCGCGTATAACTTTAAGTTGCTCATATGAAGCGTTTTTAACACGTTGGGCGCAAAATTATAACCTAAAGAAACATTCCTTAGTTTAATGAAAGATCCATTCTGGTAGTTCATAGACGAATAATGAATCGGCTGCCCACCATTACCATAATCTGCTCGCGGATAAGCGTTTGTAGGATTTTCCGGTGTCCAGTAATCTACTTTTCGTGACGCGTAGCGCCCTTGCATATCCACCGCTCCTCCTTCGATCAAGAAGCCCCATCTCGCATAAAAGAAAAAGGACAATTCCCAATTTTTATAATTTAAGGTATTGGTTATACCGGCAGTCCAGCGCGGAAATCTGCTACCCAACACCTTCCGGTCATTATTGTTATCAATAATATAATCGCCATTTAAATCCGCCACGCGGATATCGCCGGCCTTATAAGTTGCACCGTTTTCATTAAATTTTGCCATTTCCGCGGCGTCGGCAGTTTGCCAAATGCCTATTTTCTCATAATCATAGTAAACAAATAAAGGTTGTCCGATAAAGAAACTAGATGCCGGAAGATCGGATTCGCCATCGAGCAATTCGACAATTTCATCCTTATTAGTAGCTATATTAAAATCAGTTAACCATTTGAAATTAGGTCGATCAATATTCATGGAAGACAGCGTTAACTCAACACCACGATTTTTAGTTTTACCCACGTTGTAATACATGGTGGTAAATCCATTTACAGTTGGAATAGGACGATTCATTAATAGATCACTCGTTTTAGACATATAGAAATCCAATGAACCATTCAGCCGATTTTTGAATAAACCAAAGTCGACCGCCGCATTCCATTGCGTGGTGCGCTCCCATTTTAAATCGCGATTGGCCATGGTTCCGGGGTTAGCAGCTTTTGGGTCCGATGGAATGTATCCCATCTCTACCTGATTGCCAAATACAATGGGCATTTCAATTAACCCGCCCATCGTGGTATAGGGATCAATCGCGGAGTTTCCAGTAGTACCTACTCCTACGCGAAGCTTCAATAGATTGACCCATGAGCTGTTTTCAATAAAGCTTTCCTGTTCCATTCTCCAGGCCAATGCCGCTGCGGGGAAAGATTGCCACTTATTACCAGGTGCTAAAACAGAAGCTCCGTCCCATCGGTTAGAGGCTGTTAAAATATACTTATCGGCAAAGGTATAATTAACCCGAGCCATATAGGACATTAAGGTGTTTTTGGAATAACCCGAGCCCCAACCTTGCAATTCACCTCGAGCGGTTGAAGATAAATTATACCACAATTGGCTGTTATAAGGCAAATCGATAGCAGTCATGTCTGAACTTTCGGATCGATTCGATGTCATACTATGCAACAACGTAATGTCCAGATTATGCTTTTCAGCAAAGGTTTTGTTGTAATACAAGAGATTATCCCATGTCCAGGCGATATTTTGCGTCTTATTAAGACGCGCATAATTAGTCGACGTAGAAGCACCACCTCCTCTAAGTATAGAGCGGGCATCTTGGAACTGGCCATTACGGAAATTTCTAAAATCAGGCCCATAGTTCATACGATATTTCAAACCATCGAATAATTTGAGTTCTGCATAAAAACTTCCCAGGGCACGCAAAGCCGTTCGTTCATTAATTACATATTCATGTTCCAAAATAGGATTTACAATATTGATGTCGCCGCCCGGCAGGTAAATGTAGTTGCCCTGGTTATCATAAGGCACCGCATAGGGTAGCATACCTTGTGCCGCACCATAGATGGCATTAGCAGCCCGACTCCCGGATCCGGTATAGCCGTAGTTTTGAACAGACCATGTGCCATTAATCGACGCTCCCAGTGTAAACCAATTTGTTGGACGGAGCTCCAAACCCACTCTTCCGCTATAGCGTTTATAATCTTGCCCCTTATTAGTCCCTTTCTGATTAAGATATCCACCCGTAAAATTAGCAGTCATCTTATCAGATCCCATGGACACTCCCAGGGTGTGATCAGTTGTAAATCCTGTCTGCGTGACATAATCGGTCCAATCTGTGGTAGGAACCTGGCTTGCATCATACATGGGTACTTCATCAACGCCCCACTTCGCCTTCTCCTCAGCGGTAGTAGGCCGCATTTGAGCAATCAGATTATCCTTATCTACCCACGTATACCCCTTTGCAATGCTTTCCCAGGCATAGGGGTCAACGCCCAATATTCTTTTGTCCTGTACAGGATTTGGATACGGGGTAGTATAACCCGTTGTAGCATTGGTGGTAGAAACCGAACGAAAAGCATTACGTCGATATTCTGCATACTCACCCGCATTGAACATGGTGTTCAGATCGTTAATGCGTTCAAATGTATTGATAACGTTATAATTAATTTGTGCGGTCCCTTGCTTTCCTCTTTTTGTTGTGATCATAATGACACCATTTGCCGCTCGGGAACCGTAAACGGCTGTTGCGGAAGCGTCCTTTAGCACATCGATCGTTTCAATATCATGCGGGTTAATGGCATCAATCCCACCGGCTGATAACGGGATGCCATCTACCACATATAAAGGATTGTTAGTAGCCAGCAAAGACCGATTACCACGTACCCGGATACTTCCCATTTCACCAGGGCGCGCATTGGCAGTTACATCGACGCCCGCAATTCGTCCTTGCATGGCCTGCAAGGGATTTTGGACAGGTAGCTGCTCAATCTGTTTACTGCCTATACTAGCAACAGCACCGGTCAAATTTTCACGCTTGACGACGTTGTAGCCTACCACGGCAACTTCCTCCAGTTGTTGTAAGTTGCTCGCCATCACGACTTGCATGGTCGAATTAACAATAGCTTGTTGAACTTCGTCGTAGCCTACATACCTAAATATAAGGGTTTGACCACGTTCGGCTGAAATAACAAAATTTCCTTTGTCATCTGTCTTTGATTGGGTGGTACCTCCCTTTAAAAAGACACTTACTCCCGGCAGGGGCTCTCCACTTGAAGCATCCTTTACCTGCCCGGATATCGGGGTGCTTTGCCGGGCAAAACTTCGAGCAGTAATAAGCATTAAGAAAATGCCAAGCAACAGGGTTAACAAAGCATTCGGTTGCAATAGGTTTTTCTTCATTTGTTGATTAATTAGTAAAATAATTGGTTTTGGTGTGTCTCAATAAATGTTAGCGAGACATTTACTAACGAAAGAACAATATTTGTTGAGTTGGCGCAACCTGCCCCATCCTGTGTTTTTTTAACGATTATACGTGTAAATGGATCAAGAAAAAAAAGGAAACGTTTTAGCAGAGGAGCGCTTAAACACATAAAAAATCTACGCAAACGATTCCGGAGTTCACGATATAAGCATGCATAACAGTACAGGATGGATTTAAGCTTGGAAAATCTTTCTTTTGAAAGATAACCGATGGCTTTATAATCCTAAGATCGTAGCGTTGACCTGATCATGAATAAAAACACCTTGTTATTAATACGTCACTTAATTTTATTGACCATTTTAGTATTCAGCAGTACCGACATCGCATTATCGCAAACGGTGAAAGCTACTAGAAAGGACGAGTTATCTAAGATTCGCTTAAAACGTATCGGAGAGTTTGAGCAACCGGTCATTGGTCCAAACCACCCTGATGTTTTATCCAGTAAAAATCGGGCAGGCTTTGAAACAGGACAAGTGGTAAAAATCGATGGTACTTATCATATGTTTATTAATGAGATGTTTGAACGGCCACATCGGGATATGCGAATTGCTTATTGGACAAGTGGGGACGCTATTCATTGGAAACGCCAATCTACACTCGTCGAAAGTATTGCCGGACGGAGCCCATCCAATCCGCGATCAGAAGTATGGGTCACCGCGGTTGAATTTAACGAAGATGAAAATGCCTGGAACATTTTTTATGTAGCTTATCGCGCAGGCGATAAAACCAAAGACGAGATCGAGGGAAATGACTATGCGGGCCGGATTTGGCGAGCCAAATCAGTTATACCCGGCCGCAAAGGTATTGCCGGCCCTTATGCCGATATGGGTATCGTGCTACAACCGGATGAAAACTCGCAACCGTGGGAAGGTCAGCAGGCCGTAGCGACCTTTAATCCCTATAAAGTGGGTGATCGATGGTATGCTTTTTACGACGGGCACAATCATGTACCCCAAGGACCGTGGCCTACCGGTATGGCAACGGCAACCAAGCTGAGTGGGCCTTGGACAAGAATGCCGGAAGGACATAATCCGATCCCTTTAACGGAGATTTTTAACGAAAATGCTCAGGTTACTGAGTTGAAAGACGGACGTTATTTAACCGTTTTTGACTCATTTGGTGATCAAGAAATCGGCTACAGCCTTTCAAAGGATGGGATACATTGGAATCATGAGACACGCATCAAAGTACAATCTCAAAAGAATCTTTGGGGAGACCCGGGGGATCATGCCATGCGTACACCACTTTGCGCCATTGAAGAAGAAGACGGTACTTTTACGGTTATTTATACAGCGCTGACGTCCAAGAATGGTAAAAAGTTCTACGCTGTGGGCAAGTGCACACTTGGATGGGAATAAGACAAAAATTATTGTGTCATTTTTAGTATAAACCAGGAAAGCTCGTGATGTTCAAACCATTTTTAAGTATATCCCGAAAAGTAATTCTGTTGCTCGTAATGGCAGCTGCTTTTTTCAGTTTTCGTATAGAAAAACCGATAAAGGAAAAAGAAAATGAAAGAATTCACTGGCCCGAACTTAAACAAGAAGTAAAGCCATGGACGCGATGGTGGTGGTTCGGTAATGCCGTTACGGAAAAGGACTTAACGGCTGCCCTTGAAGCCTATAAAAAAGCAGGATTAGGTGGCGTGGAAATAACACCGATTTATGGTGTGCATGGAGCGGAAGACCAATTTATCAATTTTCTCTCACCCGCTTGGATGGACAAATTAAGCTACACTTTACAGGAAGCAAAAAGGCTGGGCTTAGGAGTCGATTTAGCCAACGCTTCCGGCTGGCCTTTCGGCGGTCCGTGGGTCGATGAAACAATCGCCTGTAAAAATATGGTTTCAAAAACATTTACTATTGAAGGCGGGCAAAAGGTAACGGAATCTATAAAATATGTACAGAAACCACTTGTACGTACTGCCGGTGATAAGAAGGTTGACATAAGGGAGCTAAAAGACCCCATCACCGCCAACAACAATCTACAAGCCTATGCTTTTGATCAGGTACGTTTTGAAAAAGAACTCCCACTCATTTCGGTAACTGCCAATAAAATAACTAGCCAAGGCTTTGATGAGGTTATTGATTTAACCGACAACGTGATAAATGGCAGGTTGGAGTGGACTGCTCCGAATGGCAAATGGCTAGTATGTGCTCTTTTTCAAGGCGACCATGGAAAAATGGTGGAACGTGCAGGACCAGGCGGCGAGGGCAACGTGATCGATCACTTTTCGGCAGAAGCACTTGAAAAATATCTGCTCCAATTTGACAAAGCCTTTAAAGGATATGATTTGAGTTACCTCCGTTATTTCTTTAATGATTCATATGAAGTAGACGATGCACAAGGACAGGCAAATTGGACACCCGACTTTTTTACAGCATTTAAAAAAATGCGAGGGTATGACCTCCGCCAACATATCCCGGCTTTGCTGGGAATTGACACCGAAGAGAAAAATAAAAGAATATTGTACGACTACCGACTTACTGTTAGTGATCTATTATTGGAAGTATACACCAAAAATTGGCAACGTTGGGCCGCTAAACAAGGAAAGGGGATCCGCAATCAAGCGCATGGCTCACCGGCTAATGTACTTGACTTATATGCAGCCAGTGACATTCCTGAAATTGAAGGTACAGATATCGTCAATCTCAAAAGTGCTCCGTCCGCAGGGCATGTGACAGGAAAGAACTTAATTTCTTCCGAATCGGCTACCTGGTTAAACGAGCATTTTGAATCGAACTTAGGAGATGTCAAAACAGCCATTGATAAATTGTGGCTTGCCGGTGTTAATCATGTATTTTATCATGGCACTGCCTATTCTCCTCAAGACGCTACATGGCCCGGATGGCTTTTTTACGCGGCCGTACATTTTACACCTAATAATAGCCTTTGGGATCATTTCGGTGCTTTTAATCAATATGTAGCAAGAGGACAGGCCTTCCTACAAGCCGGCAAACCCTCGAACGATATCTTACTTTATTTTGGTGTATCCGATCTTTGGTCTGAAACGGGCAAAAGTATGCTCCATCATTTTCATTCCAACCGCTTCTTTGATGAACTATCACTAAAAGCTTGCGGAACTTATTTAAGTGAGCACGGTTATAGTTGGGACGCCATTAGTGATAAGCAGTTATTGGATGTTGAGTACCAAAATACCGCTTTGCTTATTGGTGGCAATAGTTATAAAACCATTGTAGTGCCTGAAACACACCATATGCCTGTCGCGACTTTTGAAAAGCTAATGATGCTTGCGCAAAAGGGAGCAAGCATTGTGTTTCACAAAAACTTGCCAACTGACGTATCAGGTTTCGCCAATTTGACTGAAGCTAGGAAACGAATGCAGTTACTAAAAGAAAAGCTCGCTTTCACAGGAAATCAAGGCAGCCAAATAGCGAAATATGGAAAAGGCCAAATCGTCCTGAGCGAAGGGTTGGTTGACTTAAGCGTGCATACCGACGTTGTCCCGGAAAGGATATATGCCGTTGGACTCCAAAGAATCCGGAGGGTGAAAGAAGATGGTAACTATTATTATTTTATTCACAATCCATTGCAGTCGCCTTTTGAAGGTTGGATTACCTTAAATGCGGACTATCAGTCGGCTGCCTTATATAATTTGATGACAGGTATCGATGGTTACGCCAAGACACGTCGGCATGGGAATCAGGTAGAAATCTACCTTCAATTGAAACCAGCTGAATCGATCGTATTAGAAACTTTTAAAGGCAGCTACAAAGGCAACCATTACCCTTACTATGAAGTGAGTGGCGATGCGATTACACTCGCAAAAGACTGGCAAATAAACTTTATAAAAGGTGGTCCCACGCTTCCAAATATCCTATACACAAAAGAATTGCAATCGTGGACAGATTATGGAGAAGCTTATACAAGCTTTTCAGGAACCGCAACCTATAAAACAAAAATCCCGGCACTTCCTACTAAAGCTGATGCCTGGCGCTTGGATCTTGGCGAGGTACACGAAAGTGCTGCCGTATACTTAAATGGTAGATATCTAACAACGTTGTTCAGCACACCCTACAGTTTAGAAATTCCAAGTGATCAACTGAAAGGCAATGATGAATTGGAGATAAAGGTATCGAATCTTATGGCTAACCGAATTGCTGATCTCGATAAAAGGAACGTTCAGTGGCGAATTTTCTACAATACAAATTTTAACGCACGGAAGAAAAAAAATATGGGCGAAGATGGAAAATTTACAGCGAAAAATTGGACACCAAAACCATCCGGCCTTATAGGCGAGATTACTTTAACTCCATTAACTCTTTCCGGTAATTGACATTTGTTATCAGTACTCAGTACGACCGGAACAGGCATGCTTTTCTATATTCTTTTAAATTTTTTTCTGCTAAAACGTATTAACAATTCACTATATAAGGGTTAGCATAAAGAAAATGCACACGTATAGCACAAAATATCTCAAAAACAAACAAAAACCTATCACAAAAAACAGAAAAACACCCAAATTAAGTACCACAGACACTATAGAAGCACCAATCCAAACCACAATCGCACCTTCTCTCAATAACCCCACATTAAAATAAGGTTAAAATTAGATAAATTTAGGTTAAAATCCGATTAAAAACAGCTGACTCAGAACGATAAATTTGAGCTGTACTTTTTAAAAAAAATAAAAAGATCAACCCAATTCAACAAAAACTAAACACCATGAGAAAAAAGATCTTTACCTTTTTGGTTTTTTGCTTTTTCTTGTCTACTACTCTTTATGCGCAGACGCTTCTGCGAGGAAGGGTGGTAGACAGCGAACAAAAGCCAATCCCGGGAGTTTCCATTACATTAGCAAATGGAACAGGAACATCAACAGGACCTAATGGGGAATTTTCCGTTACTTATGACGGTCCAACTGTTTTAAACGTAACCGCCATCGGGTACGAAAAAAAGAAAATAACCATTGAAAAACAAACCACATTAGAAATCGTATTAAATGCTGACGAGCAAACATTAAATGAGGTGGTGGTCACTGCACTTGGTATTACCAGAGAGCGGAAGTCTCTAGGATACGCAGTTCAGGAAGTAAAGTCAGAAGATTTGACGAAATCCGGACAGCTAAGCGTTACAGGTGCACTTTCGGGCAAAGTAGCAGGTGTGCAAGTGAATCAATTCGGCGGAACGGTTGGTGCTTCTTCACGCATTTCAGTCCGTGGAAATTCGTCATTAAACAGTGATCAGCAGCCACTTATAGTAGTGGATGGGGTACCAATTAATGGTGATAGCCAGCGCTCGGGCGATAACACCTATAAAGGGGTTGACTACGGTTCGGGGTTGAATGATATCAATCCAGAGGATATTGAATCGATTAATGTTTTAAAAGGTGGATCAGCGGCCCTTTATGGTATGCGCGCAGGAAATGGTGTTATTTTAATCACCACCAAATCAGGCAAAAATGCCAACCATGGCGTGAGCATATCCTATGATGGTAATTTTACCCTTGATCGCGCGTACACCTACCCTAAGCTCCAGAATTTATATGGACAAGGGCATGATGGTGACGAGTACCATTACGGTCTAGACGAAGACGGTTTGAGCTATCAAGATTATGCCGCTCAAAAAAGCTTTAGATATGTAGATGGCACCGGAAATGATGAAAACAGTGTCAATGATGGCTTCGACGAATCTTGGGGCCCTCGTTTGGATATAGGCTTAAAGTTACCCCAATTTGACAGCCCGGTAATTGATGGGGTGCGCCAAGCAACCGATTGGATTTCACACCCAAATAATGTGAGGGAATTTTTACGCACCGGCTATTCAATGAATCATAACGTATCATTACTTTCTCGTACGGATAAATCAAGTACGCGCGTATCAATGTCGTACAGAAATCAACAAGGTACTGTTCCAAATACAGACCAACGGAGGTACAGTTTACAATTGAATAATAACATGAATATTAGTGACAAGGTTTCCTACGACGTGATGGGTAATTATTCAAGAACCGAAAGTGATAATTTGCTAAACCAAGGTTACGAAGGAAATAACCCAATCAATGGGTTCATTTGGTCTGGCCGCCAGGTTAATATGGCGAGCTTAAAAGCTAAGTGGGATCAGCGGGATGAGAAAGGCGATTATACCTATTATAACTGGAACCAAAGCTACCATATCAATCCCTTTTTTAATGTATATGAAAACACCAATAGCTTTCAACGGGATCGGTTCTTCGGAAAAACCTCCATGTATTATCAACCTTTTGAATTTTTAAAATTTGAAGGTAGAATGGGATTTGACTACTATGGGTCAAAAGCGTTGGAAAAGAATTACTACAACACCTCTTATCGGGAGGGCATGTTCAGAGACATCAAACAGGATAACACGGAGTTAAACCTGGATTTTATTGCATCTTTCAATAAACAACTAAACGATTTCAGCCTATTTGCCATGGCGGGAGTCAACTATCGAGATGCGAAATGGTCAAGAACAATGCAAGGCGCCGATGCGTTAACCGTATTGGGAGTCTATACTATTGCCAATAAAAAAGGAGACGCGATTACCGAAATGGATCATACACATATCCGATCGAATTCCGTGTATGGGTCTGCATCACTAGGCTGGAGAGAGCAATTGTACCTCGATGCTAGTTTGCGTAATGATTGGAGCTCAACCGTAAAAGACGACTTCTTTTATCCTTCACTTAGTTTAACTTGGCTGCCTACTACAAGCTTTCCTAGTCTAAGCGGAACAGTCCTGTCATTCTGGAAATTACGTGGCAGTTGGGCCGAGATTGGTGCAGGGACCTCAGCTTATCAGAATCAGCTGTATTACTATGCGCAAAACAATTCTTTTGACGGTGTAGCGCAAATGTATAAGAGTATGACTTATCCAAATAAGAACTTAAGACCTGAAAACACTATTACCTGGGAGGTAGGAACGGAATTAGGCTTTTTAAATAACCGCTTACACGCCGATTTCACTTACTACTACAAAAAAACCGTGGATCAGATTCTAAATGTGAATACGTCCAATGTAGTAGGCTTTAACCGCATGGTTTTAAATGCCGGTGAGATACAAAACAAAGGTGTTGAAATTATGGTGTATGGCGATATTATTAAAAAAGAGACCGGTTTAAATTGGCGAAGCACGGTTAATTTTGCTAAAAACCAAAGTAAGGTAATTGAGCTATATCCACAACTAGGCGTTAACGATTATCAGATTGGCTGGACTTGGGGGATTGCCACAATGGCTAGAGCCGGAGAGCCTTGGGGTATGTTGGTGGGTCCCGGATATGATCGTGTGGAGGATGGCCCCATGGCAGGTGCGATAAAAGTAACCTCTGATGGTTTGGTCAGAAGTAAAGCTAGTCAGAATTTGGGAAATATCAATCCTGATTTCCTGTTAAGCTGGCGTAATGATTTTACCATTAAAGACTTTTCTTTCGGGTTCATGTTAGATATGCGTAAGGGAGGGGATATTTGGTCGCAAACCATGGCGCATAGCTATGTAGCGGGAACTGCAGAAATTACCGCTGAAAATGGTGTGCGTGAAAGAGCCATTGTAGCTGGTGTAGATGTCATGCCTAACGAACGTTTTGCTATGCAAGCAGCGGACGGATCTTGGGTACAGAACACCATCGCTACGGATGCTCAAACATGGTATGAATCAGGGGGTATCGATCAAATGTATGTGTTCGACGGGTCTTTCTTGAAACTTCGTGAAGCTTCCATCACTTATACCGTTCCGCAAAAATACCTTCAGCGTTTTAAAGGCATTAAACGGGCGAATATTTCGCTTATCGGCTCTAATCTTGCCTTACTCTGGGTACATAAATCGAATACCATGCGTCTTGACCCTGAAACCGGAGGTGTGTCGAGCGATAGCCGCGGTGTAGGCTTTGAACAAGCGTCCGTACCTACATCCCGTAGTTTTGGATTGAAGTTAGGCGTTACATTTTAACAAAGAAAAATCATGAAAATTAGAAATAGATTGATGACAGTAGCTATCGTTGCAATAATGACGGCGATAAGTGGATGTTCCAGAACTTTTGACGAAGTCAACACCGATCCGGATGCACTACCGGATGTACCACCAACGAATATGCTCGCAAACGTTTTACGAAATTCCGGGGAACAGTTTGGCGGGGATATTGATGGCTATGGCACTTTTGCTGGCTATATTGTCAAAATACAGTATTTGGACTATTTCGGAGGGCTTGTCCCTACCAATAATGGTTATGGCAACCGATGGTATGCTTGCTATTATAACAATACACAATTAAAGGATCTGTTGGCTAAAACGGAAGAAGCTGCCGATGCGTACAAAAATATTCGCTTAGTTGCCCGTTTGTGGCAATGTTATATGTGGCAATATTTAACGGATGGTTGGCGGGACGTTCCTTATTCGGAAGCGCTTCAGGGGGCTGAAGAAGAAGGTAGTATATTAAAAGCGAAATATGACAAACAGGAGGATATTTATCCCGCAGTGATGGCTAGTTTAAAAGCCATTGCAGATGAAATGGCCACAGGTTTCGGTACTGATGAAGTTGGAGAAGGTGATTTTATCTACCAAGGTGACATGGAAAAATGGCAACGCTTTTGCAATTCTTTAAGACTTCGTATGGCTATCCATATTTCGGGTGTTGCCCCAGATTTAGCGAAGAGCACTATTGAAGAAATTTGCACGCAACCCGAGAAATATCCTGTAATCAATTCTAATGCGGCTAATTGCTATTTATACTGGCCTGGTGCAGCACCATATTATGAACCATGGTATGAAACTGGGTATACCGGGGATTCGCGTGTAAATAACTTTGGCATGGCCGATATTTTTATTGATCACCTAAAAGAAATGGAAGATCCACGGATTGCCAGCGTGGCCAATGTTGCTTCGGATGGGGAATATCGTGGCTATCAGAATGGTGCAAAGACTCCTCCTCCTGTATTAACCCGGATTTCATACATAGGCGACCGTTATATGAAGAATGCCGCGGGCTTTACACCTTTTTTCAAATCTTGTGAAAGTTATTATATTATGGCAGAGGCCGCTATGCTGGGTTATAATGTAGGCATTAGCGCACAAGAGGCATACGAAAACGCCGTACGGTTATCAATGGAAGATAACGGCATTAGCCAAGCAGCTACCGAAGCCTACCTTGCGGGGAAGGGCAAATGGGATAATACTAAAGAGCGCATCTGGTGGGATGAATGGGTTGCACTTTTCAAAGATAATTTCGAGGCTTGGGCGCTATATCGTAGAACAGGAATACCTTCGACGAACTATCCATCGCTAAACTCAATATACGGCGACGCGCACAATGACCAGCCCTTCCGCATTCCGTATCCAAACAATGAGTATCTCTTTAATCGAGAAAATCTAGACGTAGTATTAAGCAATGTCTCTGATTACGCTTGGGGCCAACAAATGTGGTGGGATACCCGAACAGGTGTTAAGTAATTACTAACTTCTTTGAGAAGTTACAAATATTCGGCCCTTTCTCTTGTAGAGAAAGGGCCTTTTTTTCATCTAATGCTGAGTCCCTGCACTTGTTCTTTTTCAGTACTTCCCCATTGCGTGGGCTTTTTTGCCAATTGAAATTTCAAATTGCCGCCTTGCATGATCTCTTCGTATTTAATATAGTTCCTTCGGAGATCTCGTCCATTTAAACTAACCGAACGGATATAGGGATGGTCTTCGGGATCTTTATCACAAGTTACTATCCATTTTTTACCGTCAGGCAGCAACATTTCATACTTCTTATAAAAAGGGCTTGTCAACAGATAACTACCTGAGATCGGATCCACCGGGTAAAAGCCAAGCGAGGCAAAAACATACCAGGCCGACATCTGCCCGGCATCATCGTTCCCACTGAGTCCGCCCGGCCCGTCCGTATATTCTTCCTTTAAAAGCTGCCTTACACGTTCCTGTGTCTTCCACGGCGAACTTGTAAAATTATAGAGAAAGGGAATCTGGTGCCCCGGTTCATTGCCGTGCCAATAGCCTCCGCTTGAGAATAAACTATCTAAACTATTTTTCAATACGTCTCGTCCTCCCATCAATTTAGCGAGACCCGGGATATCCTGAGGCACATAAAATGTATATTGGTGCGGTGTTCCTTCCGTAATATAGGGTTCCCTCTTATTTGCATTGAATGGTTTGTACCATGTTCCATTAATATAGCGTCCGCGGACCATCCCCGTCTCTTTATCGAACACGTTTTCATAATTCTTTGCCCGTGCGAGCAGCCGCTTATAATCTGCAGTTTGTCCGATAGATTTTGCGAACATAGCCAATGCATAATCATCATAAGCATATTCTAGTGTTCGGCTCACCTGCTCTTTTTTATGGAAGGCAATTGGCACACTATCCTCCATTGGAATATAATTATATTGCAGGTAAGTTGCCAAAGCGCGTCTACCTTTACCCTCATGATAACTGACCGTATCAGGCACAATAAATGCATTTTTACGAAGGAGCGCATAAGCTTCATAAGGGTCGGTCCGTCCGATTCCTTTAAGAAAAGCTGAACTAATGACCGACGTGGCATGATCGCCGATCATGGCGGCAGTATAACTATTCCAGCAAGGAAAAATCGGCATCCATCCGCCCTGTGCGCCCTTGTTGATGAGGGAGCTCACAAAATTATTCACCAATTCCGGCTCTATAATTTCCAGTAAGGGTATCTGTGCACGATAGATATCCCACATTGAAAAGTCGTCATAATAATCAGCTGGTCCGGCCAGTGCATACCCGCTGCTTCCTGCAAACCGGGGATACTTGCCATCAACATCATTAAACAAGCGTGGATGTTGCATCGCGTGATACATGGCTGTATAAAAGATTCGCTTGCCTTGTAGGTCATTATCCTCTACCACAATTTTTCCCAAAGCTTGTTCCCACAAATCTGTTGTTTTTTGCCTAACCTCATCGAATGCCCAAAAGGGAATTTCCTCTTTTAGATTTTGTTCGGCGCCGGCTATATCAGTAAAGGAAGTACCTATTTTAAAGCAAATACTCTCTCCTTTTTTTAGAAAAAACCCCAGGTAAATACCACTCGTCTCGTCACTTCTACCCAGAACACTTTTTTGTATCTTACCCTGATGAAAACTCCCGCTAATTGATGGTACGCTCTCTGTTATTAGACACATATGACCATCGAATCCCGCATATTCACCCCATCCCTGATAAATACGATGAACCGGGTTCTTTCCAAGAACTTTTCCCTTTCCTCCAAAATGCAACTGCCCTTGATGTTGATCGCTATTTGCATTTATTAGCAAATAAACACTATCACTTTTCTGGGCAGTGACCCGTATTATACCACATCTTGCAGTAGCGGTTAATTCTACAAGCAATTGATAACGATCGAGTGTTACCTGATAATAAGCCGGGGTGCTTTGTTCATTGTTGTGTGAAAAGGAGCTCGATGCCTGTCGCAACGCCTTCTGTAAAGAGCCGCTAACAGGCATTACACTGAAACTACCATAGTCTTGCGTACAAGAACCGCTTAGCCAATGACTCGCTCGGAAACCATTGATTAACGAATCGCTATAATAGTAAGGAGCTACACATTTCTGTTCCGTCTTTCTTGTTTGAGCCGTCCATTGAGTCATAGCAAACGGTGTACTTACTGCCGGGATTGTATTGGCATATTGTTCGGAGCTAGCCTCACTATGCTTTTTTGCTGCGTCAGTGCCGCTAACCGCGGTTCCTGCCAAAGGTTGTACAAAATGAATCAATTGGGACTGTTGGGCAAAAACAGGACTATGGAAAAACAAAGCGACGAAAGTGCTATATACAATTAAAAATTCTTTCATATGAATGTTAAAGAAACTAGCTGCTAGCTGATAAGGCAAGATACCATTTATCAAGTAAATCACTAAACAAAATGATTGGCTTTTTTGATTAGGCGAGGTATGCCTATCATTTGGTGAAGGGCTACGATCAATGGACATTTTTTAGCCAAAAAATACAATTCTGCGCAAACTGTGGTAAAAAAAGGTCACCCAATAACTCAGATTTTCTTGAAAGCTAGGAAAGCTCTTAACAGCTATACACACACTTTCGCGTTAATTGACCAACTTTTTATTTATCAGCTATTTACAAAACAAAACCAATAATTTAGAGGCTATAATTAAAATTAAATGATCGCTGGCTTATGGAAACTTCCTTTACCAATTTGGACGGATTTGAATATCCAGCCTATAAAATAAAAAGATATATAAGTAATTTAGAACTTTTCACTTTGCTTTTAACGGATGGCAGCATTGTACATTACATTGCCCCGGATGAAAACCTATTCAAGAGTTGGTTGATCAGCAATAACATCCCGGATGTTAGAGAGCAGGAATATATAAGCGCGGGGATTTTGAGTTAACTTATTTTTGGCACTATATTCGATAGAAGTGCTAAAAATAACGCCATGAAAAAGATTTACTTCTTACTCACATTGTCTAGCATACTTTTATTTAGTTCCTGTTATACCACAAGAACCGCAGGCAGAAGTGGAAAAGTGCCTCCGGGCCAGGTCAAAAAAGCAACGGGGTCCAAGTCAGCAAAACCATATGCACCCGGCCAAAATTAGGCCAGGTGCAATGGCACAAAGCTAGAATAGGGACTTTTATTTACTATGTCCGTGACCGCCATGTCCCTTGTGCTGGCCGCCACCTTTTTTAATAAGATTGTTCCCTTTCCCCTTGCCCCCATTTCCGGCTTTCATGTATTTTGGGTGTCCTTTTACAACATAGTATTTAGGATTATTACTCCGTGCAATCACTCCTTGCGAATGATTCGATTTATATTTAACATATTTAACCTTATGGTTATTAAAATACATATAAGGTCGGGGCTGGTTCATCACTACCTTATATCCCGTGTATAGATCATATCCTCTATATCGTGGAGGTAGATTTAAACTGAAAACCCAGGATCCATTGCTTAGATAAATAAACTGTCTGGATGGCACGTAATAATAGCTCTCAATTTCCGGCAAGTAATAATAATCGACATAATCATATCCTACGGGCCCCCAGAGAGGCTGTGATCCTATATTGATGCTTACTTGCACCTGTGCTGCGGACTTTATTGGTATAAACCCTATTGTCACTAAAATGACAAGTAATAATAGCTTTTTCATTTTTATTTTTTTTAGTTGTCGGCTGCCTGCTCCGCGTTTATCAATTTTCTAAGTTGATAACACCCATGTTGGTATTTTGACCAAGTGAAACAGATACATTAGCAATCGTGCTATCAGGAAAGGCAAGAGTATCCTGCGGAACAATTTTCAGCGAATAAGTTCCCGCAGCTAAACCTCCGATTGTAAATGCGCCTGTTGATGGATCGGCAACGGTTCCCACGGTATCGGTACCTTGAATAGCAAGTACTTCGGGGTAACTTTCTATCGGTGATACGGAACCGGATATAAGTCCAGAGGTAGCCGCCGTCACTCCCCTAACAACAGGCTTTAGTAGATATTTTCCATTTCCGGTTTGCACAATGGACTTAGCCGCGTCGAAGTCTAATAAAAGTGTATAAGTCACTCCCGGCACCAAGACAGGGTTTTCTGTCAATTTTACTTTCCAACCGGAAGATTGGCCGCTTGGTGTTGTTAATGCATATTCCGTTCCATCTACAACTATCGTATTTCCGTCATCAAGCACCAACCTGATTTCAGTAATGTCGCCACTGGGCATTTCACCTGAAGCCACCAAAATATCAGGATTGGCGGTTCCGATTCTGTAATCGAGAATATTAAACAAACCCGTTTCAGCGGCAAAAGTATAGGATCGTTCGTCCGACTTTAATACAATTTCTTTGACATGTAAATTGATTGCATCAAAGTTACCTGGAGCATCTGTCATACGTACCTCTACCCTAGTTGTTCCGCCCCCGGCACTATCATCGTTTTTATCGCAGCCGGCAAAGGCTAAAAGTCCTATAATTGCTATTCCTAATGCTAAATAAACGTTTTTCGTTTTCATACGATCTGTTTTTTATGTTTCCTTCGGTGTGTGCGCTTGTTTCATCCGTTTAACATGCACACCCTATTGCTTAAACATGTTTCCCATAAATAGATGTTGATTCAAAATTGAGGAGACAAGATGAAAACAACATGAAATTTTAAATCTTTTTTATTTCGACATTTCATTTATTTTTCATACAAAGAACAGATCTTTGTTAATAGGACCCGAAATGGGTTCTGAATTATCAAAATCATAAGCTCATGTTGAGGCACTATCACTTGCATACCGTATTTTTGTTCTTTTTAAACGCCTCTATTTGCCATGCATTTACAGTACCCACATTACCTGAAGTTACAAATTCGGTAAATGATGAGTACTCCATTGCATCTAATAGACAACAGGACGATAAAGGAAAGAATAAGAAACCGGAAAAAACTAAACAGCAAGTGGAGGTAAAGCAAGTACCAAAAGCGAAGAAACAAAACGCACCTGTTAAAGTAAAACCGAATATAAAAGTTAAACCAAAAGTGATTCGACCAAAAATTAAGAAGCATTAAATGATTGGCATCAGATGAAATTAGCTATTTCGATTGTATTCACTTGTTTAATTTTTTCGCACTTGCAAGCTAGGCAAATCAACGATAGTTTAGCAAGCGCAAGCTATACTTTTGCAGCACTTTATAACAGCAATATTAATTATTATGGGCAAGTTACGGATGAGAAGCTGCCTTATGTCTTACTAAATGCAACAGTTCGTTTACCCTTTGGATTATATTTTTCTGCCAGTTCATACAAATTTTTAAATTACGGATCCGGAATTTCCGGAACCGATCTAGGCATAGGTTACGATTACAATTTCAACGAAAAGATATCGAGCGGTTTAGCTTATACACGATCGTTTTATCCCACCAATTCCCCTTTGCTTCAAGCATCGCTCACGAATAACCTCAATGGCTCGTTAAGTTATCACTGGCCTTGGTTTAAGAGTGCCTTGGATGTCGATTATGCTTTTGGAGATGAACAAGACATTTTTTTAACGCTTTCCAACTCCAAGGACGCGAGTCTGGGCAACCTATTTGATGATAAAGATCTGATTAGCATAGAACCTTCTATAGAATTGGTAGCAGGAACGAGAAATTACTATGAGACCTATGTACGAGCTAAGAACCAACGTGGGCAGGATAAAGGAAATGGGAAGCCGCCAACAAACCCGGGAAATTCAGGAGGGGTGACCGAATATATTCCATCTAAATCCTTTTCCATGCTTACATACAACGCTAAACTGCCTTTAAGTTATAGTCGTAGTAGTTATTTAATAGAATTAAGCTATCAATTATCGCTTTTGGTCCCTTCAGATGAAGCAATAAAACGTGCACAATCTTTTTTTGGATTGGCCTTTTATTATCAATTTTAAAGCCGCACTATGAAAGTACTCATTGTAGAAGATGAAAAAACCTTAGCCTATGAGATGGCTGATTTCTTAAAGAAGGCCTTTTATATTTGCGATTTAGCTCATACCTATCAGGAAGGGGCTGAAAAGATCGCCTTGAATCAATATGATTTCATATTGATTGATTTAGGTTTACCGGACGGGGATGGACTGGATATTTTACGGAAAGCAAAAAAACATAATGAGGAGGCCGCTTATATAATATTGACAGCAAGAGGTAATTTGGACGATCGGATCATAGGATTGGATCTAGGTGCGGATGACTACCTTTCAAAACCTTTTTATCTTTTGGAATTACAATCGCGTATGCAGGCTATTGCGCGAAGGAAATTCAAATTGCAGGACGAACTCATACGCTTAGGTGATTTCAGTATTGATTTACCGAAACGCTTGGTTCTATTTGATAGTAACCCGATTGACCTTTCCCGGAAAGAGTTTGATTTGCTAAGCTATTTGCTGTTGAATAAGAATAGGGTTTTAACGCGAATGCAATTAAGTGAGCACATTTGGGGTTCTTATGCTATAGATGATAATGACTCAAACTACATTGATGCTCATATCAAGAATATTAGAAAAAAACTCGGTCTATGGGCAAGTACCGAATGGCTTGAAACGGTACGCGGTGTCGGATACCGAATCAAAGGATAGATTACTTTAATGGCTATATAATAGGGTCTTTACGATGAAACTATCTACCAAGCTTTTACTATTTATAAGTAGTTCAAAATTGATTATCGTAATCATCTTTATACTGCTTTTACCTATGCTGGTTGATCAGATCGCTTCTGAATACACGAACTACATTTTGGGCCAGCAAAAGACCAAAGTATTGGCGGACTTGGAACAGAATGGCTTGGATTACTATCTGCAAGGCGATAAAGAATATGGAAGCTACACTATGTTAAAGGAGGAATACATAGCAATTGAACCCGCTCCTACCAATCTTCACCTAGATAATATTAAGGAATCTCAGCGTATTGTGGAGAACGACACGTTACGATATCGAATCTTAAGCCATACTTTTCAACATAATGGGCAAACTTATTTGTTAGAAATAGGGAAAACAGTAAATAGCATAAACCAATATAACAAACCGCTCCAACGCTTCACCTTATATACGCTGATCGTACTAATCGCCTTCACCCTAATTATCGATTTAAGCTTCCTACGTTTGTTGGTTCGTCCACTAAATAAAATCATAAGGACGCGGTTACTGAACCGCAAGTTCCCATTTAGAGGACAACACCCCCCCATAAAAACAAGCACCTATGACTTCAGATACCTGGATGAATCGATTTTAATTTTAATGAAACAAGTAAACGAAGCGTTTGAAAAAGAAAAGGAATTTACCGCAAACGCCTCTCACGAATTGATGACACCCATTAGTATACTTCAGAGCAAAATGGAAAATTTACTAACAGGAGAAGGGCTTGAAGAACCGTTCGCACAACACATCGTTGAAATGATGAAAACCTTAACTCGATTAAAAAAAATATCGAGTTCTTTATTGTTAATCTCAAGAATCGACAATGCGCAATTTGCGAGAAAAGACTTAGTCTATCCTTTGGAATTGGTTCGAGAAATCTTAGAGGAATTGGCAATAAAACTGGAAGAAAAGCAAATTAAAACCAAAGTAAACCTAACCATCAATCAAAATTTAGCAAACGTGAACAGAGATCTACTCTTCCATCTGTTTTATAATCTAATCAATAATGCCATCAAATTTAATCGAGCGCACGGCCGTATATATATCAGCGATCGTATTTTAATCCCCGGTTATGAAATCAGCATTCGAGATACAGGTGTTGGCATTCCGGAAGCACAAATTCCGTTTATTTTTGATCGATTCAAAAAGTCGACCGATGGCGAAAACCGCGGCTACGGGCTGGGGCTTACCATTGTAAAAAGTATTTGCAATTATCACCATATAGCCCTTAGTGTTGAATCCGATACTGATCAAGGAACTGTCTTTAAACTGCTGTTTCCTATTTAACACCCAAGACAACATGTTAATCTTTGTGCTAAGAGGCTACTTTTTTCACCGGGGCATAATATTTCAACTCAATGATGTCGTTCGGAAAAGGGAGGCTATTCCATGATTGATGGATAGCTAAAGCTGTACCGACCGCTGTTGCCTGTGCCATAGAAGCTGCGAATACCTCCACTTGCGGGAATGCTTCAGCAAGCAGATTCATGTAAATAACATTCTTTCCAAAACCGCCATCAACAAAGAGTCTTTTCACGGTAGATGCACCTATAGCCAATGTAGTTGATATCTTTTGAGCGTTCACCAAATCGATCATCAGCTGATGGTAAGCCTCTGTTTCGGTTCTAAACTTTCCTAAATCTCGTTTACCGAAAATAGCCAAGCTTTCTTGAGGACTCATCCCTACCGATTGATCCGTCTGTTCTTGCAATTTATTGGCTAAATGCGTATCAAAAGCAATGTTTTTAAATTTGGCGGTAGACACGTTGAAATGGGCAGCAATTCGCTTGGTTTGCTGTTCATGTTCATATCCGGCAAATAAACGGGAAGCTTTAACCGGTTTTCCCTGGTAGTGGATATAGGATAAGCAATCAGCTTTTAAATCCTCACTTGTTAGCGGCTCTTCGTTAAAAGGGTTTAAACTGATACACCAAGTACCCGTAGAAAGGAGCACAAAGGGTTTAGTGAAACTTACTAAATAAGGAATTAGCGCGGCTGAGCTGTCGTGAAAGCCCGCACCAACAGCATAGTTATTACCCGGAAAGGAGGCCTGAAAGACTGAATCAGCAGGTACAATGGGCGCCAATTTGTCTAAAATTCCTTCCTGTTCTACCCATTCGTGGTATCCGCTCTTCTGAAAATCCCATAAATTGGTGTGACAACCAATACTTGTCATATCGCTGTAAACCTTACCCGATATTAGGAAACTCATATATTGGGGCAAATGCAGGGCTTTATATACTTGCTTAAAGACGCTCGGTTTTTCATGCTTTAATCGATACAATTGCATACCGGAGTTTAAGCTTCCCAATACCGGCGAAGCGGCCCGTAAGGCGAAATTCTCCTCGCCACCATATTGCTTGTAAAACTGATCTTTTAAGGTTTGGGGATAATCCTTTAAATAGTTATATAGCGGCGTTAAGGGTTTACCACTCTCATCAATATATACGAAGCTTGCCCCATAGGTTGAGAAATTGATAGCCTTAATCTCGAATTCATCCTTTCTGAATACTTCATGTAAGGAGTCAAAAACGGATAAGCGAAGACTGGCAAGATTTTCACAGGGATCGCCATCTTCGTCTACCGTTTCAGTAAAACGAGCGGAACGTTCGAATACAATCCTGTAATGTTCATCAAACAAAAATAATTTCTTATTAGTCTTTCCTACATCAAATATGGCAATAACCGGTATCTTCATCGTTGTTGGCTATACGTTTTAAGTTATACGTTTTAAGTTGTACGTTATAGGTTCTAAGTTTTACGCTTTAAATCATAAGCTCGGAACGCCTCGAAACCTATCACTTAAAACTTATTACTTAGAACCTATAACTTATAACCCAGTGGCCACTGTCTTAGAGCCCCTTTCTTTGATCAGCTCTCCACGAACATTTAATGATCGATACAATTCTATGGGATTTAAAGCACCTCCTGCACGTAACCTCGCTTCTGCTACCAATGGTCTAACATCGGTGCGAAAAGCCGCTTGTAGTATTTCCTGAGCTTTGGCAACATCATTATCTTCTTGTGCAGCGGATAAAGCTTTTCTGTCCACCAAAAGCGCCTGTGCATAAGCCAGCATGATTGCCTCAACAGATTGCAGTAAATCTTCCAGTGGATCCTTTACATTATGCGAGGCATCGATCATCCAGCCTAAGTCAGTTGCATGATTCATTTTTCGAGCATCCATACCTTCAATCAGCTCATTAAATATTAAAAACAATTGATAGGGTTTGATACTTCCGGCCGTTAAATCGTCATCACCATATTTAGAATCGTTGAAATGGAAGCCCCCAAGTTTACCCTCCATGAGTAACAAAGAAACAATCTGTTCAATGTTGGCATTCGGCAGATGATGTCCAAGATCAACTAAGGTATATGCTTTAGGCCCTAATTTATTGGCATATAATAACGACTGTCCCCAATCACCCACCGTTGTTGAATAAAAATTGGGTTCAAAAGCTTTATATTCAACGAAAATTTTCCAATCTGCCGGTAACGCCGCATACACTTCCTGAAGACTTTCTAAGGTTCGTTGAAAAGCCTTTCTAAAATTCAGTTGACCAGGAAAGCAGGATCCATCAGACAACCAAACTGTGAGCGACTTTGACCCAAGTTCGATCCCATGCTGTATGACCTCGATATTGTGCTGGACTGCCTGCTTACGAACGGCAGCGTCTACATGCTGCATGGATCCAAACTTATAGCTAAAGGTTTGATCAGGCTGATCTTGAAAGGTATTTGAGTTCATCGCATCGAAGCCAAGCCCATACTGTGCCGCTAAGGTCTTTATAGACTGATAATTTTTTGGCACATCCCAAGGGATATGCAAAGAAATGGCACCACTCGATTGATTCAAGGCATGTAGTAATCCGACATCCTCGATTTTCTCCTCTAAACTTCTGGGTTCACCACCACCGGGAAAACGCCCAAAGCGTGTTCCTCCTGATCCAAGCGCCCAACTTGGAATGGCAATCTGAAAATCAATCAGTTTCTCTAAAACCTCATGGTAGTTATTTATATCTTCAACCAAACTTTCCAATTTGCGAACGTGTTTCGCTTTTGCTTGTTGGTTATATTCCTCGATTTTATACTTTTCTATATTCATAATCCTAATCAGTTAGCCGCTACTAGCAGGTGAATTTACTAAATCCATTCAAGTTTTTCCATTAGCTAATTAACCGATTGGCTAATTAGCTAATATTCCAAATTTATCGCACAAATGCCATAGCCACACCTCCATCCACATTTAAAACATTGCCCGTTGATTTATTAAGTAAGCCTCCTACAAACACAAAACAAGCGTTGGCAATATCCTCTGGCAGGATAATCTCATTAAGCAAGGTCCGTTTTGCATAATACGCAGGAAGTTCTTCCACCTTTATTCCATATGCTTTAGCACGCCCCTCTGCCCACGCACCTTCCCATATTTTACTATCTGAAATTACGGCATCCGGATTTACCACATTCACTCTAATTTTATCGCCACCAAGTTCAGCAGCGTTTAGTCTACTCAAATGTAGTTGTGCAGCTTTTGCAGAACCATATCCCGCATTATTCGGTCCGGACACCAATGCATTTTTACTAACGATGTTAATAACGTCTCCTCCGATTTCCTGTTTTCTTAAAATCGCTACACCTTGCTGCGTTACTTTAAACTGTCCTTTTACAAGCACGTCATAAAGTAAGTCCCAATCTTTGTCTGTATGATCTTGTAGCGGTTTAGATATAGATAGTCCGGCACAGTTAACCACAATATCTACCCCTCCAAAGGCTAAACTTGCTGCATTGTAAGCCGCTGCGATGTCGGCATCGTTGGTTACGTCTAGCTTCGCCGTGATATAAGCATCTTTTCCATAACGACCTTTAAAATCGTCGTCAGCTTTTTTTAGCCGCTCTCCATCATTATCATTGATAACAACCACCGCTCCCTCTTCCACAAATTTAACGGCAATCGCCTTTCCGATACCGCCTGCACTTCCCGTTATAAGGGCAATTTTACCAGAGAGAGCTTTCGGTTTTGGCATGCGCTGCAACTTCGCTTCCTCTAAGAGCCAGTACTCGATATTAAAAGCCTCTTGTCGAGGTAACGAGGTATACTCCGATATGGCCTCTGCACCCTTCATGACATTAATGGCATTGATATAAAATTCCGCTGCCACTCTGGCTGTTTGTTTATCTTTTGAAAAAGAGAATAAACCGACTCCGGGGAACAGTATAATAACAGGGTTCTTATCACGTATGGCCGGACTATTGGGATGCTTACAAGTCTCATAATAATCGGCATACATCGCGCGATAAGCTTCAAATGCAGGTTTAAGCTTCACTTTTAATTGCTCCACATCCGTTAAGTCTGCGTCAGCCGGCAGTTCTAAAACCAATGGACTTATCTTGGTGCGAAGAAAGTGATCAGGACAACTTGTACCTAGGGGTGCTAGTCGGTCTAAATCATTGGAGTTTATAAATTCAAGTACACGATCGTCATCGGTAAAATGGCCCACCATAGGTCTTTCAGAAGAACAGAACCCCCTTAGTATGGGCGCAATAGCAGCGGCTTGTTTTTTACGAAGTTCTGCAGGAAGACTGCTTATTTTTTGGCCTCCAAAGATAGGCCCTTTTTTACCATAATGCTGCTCTAGATATTCGGCGCAGCTTTCAATAACCTCCAACGTATTGATATAGCTTTCGTACGCAGTATCTCCCCAAGTAAATAGACCGTGCGAACCTAACATAATCCCCCTGATTCCAGGGTTCTCATCCAGGCATTGTTTTAATTTCAAGCCAAGATCAAAACCGGGCCGCTGCCATTCAACCCAGCCAATCGTACCTTTAAATAACTCCTGAGTAATGCGTTTACCGTCTTTTGCTGCCGCAATGGCAATGGCTGCATCGGGGTGTAAATGGTCGATATGTTTGAATGGTAGAAAGCCATGTAATGGTGTATCGATAGAGGGCGCTTTAGACGCTAAATCGTAAATACTATGGTTGAAGAGTTCCACCATTTCATCCTCATGGTCAATCCCTCTGTAAACCTTTTTCAAATTGCGTAACCGCTCCACATAAAGCGCCGCCAATCCACTTCTTTTAAGTGTTCCCAAATCACCTCCTGAGCCTTTTACCCACATCACCTCCACTTCCTCTCCTGTTAACGGATCGTTTGCCATGGCTTTACATGAGGTGTTCCCTCCACCGTAATTTGTAAGGCGCAAATCGGCGCCTAAAAGATTAGAGCGATAAATTAACAAGCCTACCTCATCTCCCGCTAGTTTGGCGGCTTCTTGATCATCCCATAAATAGCTAACGTGCTTAAATGATTTTCTTTTTTCTATTTCAGCCATGTTCTTATGTTTTTACTGCATTTTAAGGCCTAGCGGCCATTGTCACTTTATTACCAATATTAATTTGCCAATTTTAAACCCCATTTATTAACCCATCTCTTTAGCGAACCCCACAATCAATACCGACAGGATGATAACAAGTATTCCTGCCAAAATTGTTGCGTAGGTTTTCTTACTTACACCTTTCCACTCTTTTAATACTACGCCCCAAACATTTGCCAATAAGATAATAAAGGCCATATGCAAAATCCATGAGCTGGCGCCGTTACCCAGTTTACTTTCTCCCATCCCATAGAAGAAAAATTGAAGATACCAGGTGGTACCGGCCAATGCACATAGTACATAATTTCTTAACAGCGGTGTTTTTGCGTCTACATAATTCCCGAAACTTTTGTTGCGCACATTCAAGATAAGACACCAGATAAAGTTGGTGGTAAGCCCTCCCCAAAGCACGACAACATAGGTAACGTTATTTTGAAACAGGAATTCCCCTTCGCCTGGATGGGCTGCCTTCCATAGATCGTTGGCTACGATCGCCATGGGTTTTCCAGCTTCTAAACCGAAATTAAAGCAAGCGCTTAATACTCCTGAGATAATTGCAACAATCAAACCCAAGCTTAAATTGAATTCCTTATTTCCACTGGCATCACTATGCCCTCCTAGATCCCGTTCCTTTCTTACTCCTGCTAAACCGCATAGGTAAATACCGATAATACAAATCAGCAGGCCGCCCAATGTATATAAACCCCAAGCGTTTGCAAAGAACATACTGATCGTGTCTTTCCCTTCTTGAGGAACGAATTCATAGTAAATGGATGGCAACATGGATCCAATAACCATACTGAGCCCTAACATAATGCTACTACCCAAAGAAACGCCCAGGTACCGTACGCCTAAACCATAGGTTAGCCCCCCAATTCCCCACAGAAGACCAAAAAGATACGTGTAACCTAAAGTTGCTGTACTTGTCTGACTAATAATATGACCAAAATTTGGAATAGTAAGCCAGGCGGCCAAAGGTGGTACTATTAGCCAGGAAAACAAGCCTCCGACAATCCAAAAACTTTCCCAAGCCCAGCCATGTACCTTTTTATAAGGTATATAAAAACTGCTTGAAGCAAAACCACCGATAAAATGAAAAAATACACCTAATAATGCCTGCATATATACTAAGGTTCTTGTTGGTTATCATGTGGCGCAAGATAAAGCATCTATAGCAGGGAACTGTCATGCCCTGTTATGCCAAAAACACATTAAAATTCCATTAAT
This sequence comes from Olivibacter sp. EAT-5, assembly GCF_044784325.1. Taxonomy (NCBI): domain Bacteria; kingdom Pseudomonadati; phylum Bacteroidota; class Sphingobacteriia; order Sphingobacteriales; family Sphingobacteriaceae; genus Olivibacter; species Olivibacter sp. EAT-5. Next base: position 625,259 of record NZ_CP173028.1, read on the forward strand.
TGTCGATTATATGACGGAAATGGCAAATTTTTATAGTAGGTTTGTAGTAGAAATTATGAGATTGCATTACCATACAAATTTTTAATGGCTCCATTAGAAAAAAGAACGATGGTGAATAATTCATTTATATTGTGACGCCCTTTTGAACAATGCGGTTGCTACAAGCGGGGCTTCATTACTAAAAAGAACAAAATGAAAATCAGACAAGCCAATTTGCAAGATTTGGAACCACTTGCCGCTGTTTTTGCCGAATACCGAACAACTGCGGGCCAAGACTACAATCTAGCGGGTGGGAAGGAGTTTTTAAGAGATCGTTTAACGAAGAAAGATTGCATTATTTTCATCGCCATTATAGACGACAGCATTACGGGGTTTACACTGCTGTTTCCATTCTTTACACCAGCAGGAATTAAGGAGATATGGTTGTTAAACGATATTTATATTGCTGATGAATATAGGCATCAGGGCGTTGCTCAGTCGCTGCTCAGCGAAGCTGTTTTCTTTAGCAAGAAAACCAATAAAAGCAAAGTATACCTAGCAACTAAGGTCGATAATGTAAACTCTCAGACCTTATTTGAAAAATTCGGATTTAGAAAGACGGATTATATCAACTACGAATTTATTACCGAGAATAGTCATTCTTAACTAGCAGGAAAGGTTATCGACAATAACAAGGAGGCTATACTATAATGTATTACCTCCTTGTATATTACTATTGAAAATCAGCCGGTGTAAGTGCCGGGTTTATAACTTGTTCAATTGCTACCATTTTTAGTGGTACCGGTATGTTGGGGCTTTTAATCGTACTAACGGCCGGCAATTTAATACCGCTGTAGTCTTTGTATTCATTTATTTCCGCCTCCCCTTCGCTGGCACTCTCTGACTTTAACTTCAAACCACTAACAACGCTATAATAGTTTACAGACTTTGATCCATCGGCCGTTGTAACTAACACTTTATAGGTCTCTTCGTCATTTACCTTTACCATACCATCCAAAGCAAGCTTCGTTCCATTTTTCATATAATTTAGTTCCGGAAAAATCTCCAACGCGTTCTTTAAGGATTTGAACATATCATCAGGCACAGCCTGTTGTTGCCCCTGATTAATCATCGTAGCCTTATCTTGCCGAATAATAAACTTCGACATGACCTGAGGACCCATTTTCATTGACTGTATCGCAATGGGTTTCGTTTGGTCAACCAATAACTCCGCCGTTATTTTCATACCTTGTATCTCTGCTTCTTGCACGCTTTTCAATGTTTTAACTTTCATAAGTCTATCTTTCCCTCCAATCGCTTCAAGATACTTATCAATCACTTTCTCTGCCGTTAAGCTAGCGTCTTGAATAGCGGCTTTCACCTCCGGTTCACCCGCATTTGTATAATATTTTACTTCACCAAATTGCTTTATTCGATCTTTAAAAGCATCCGTATTTCCAACAATGACAATATATGCGTGTTCAGGCTTTATGTATTTAGGGGCTAAGGTATTGAGCTGTTCAACGGTAACGGCATTTAGGTTTTTAAGATAATTCTTATAATAATCTTTAGGAAGATTTTGCAGCTCCGTATTGATGGCAAAGCGGGCAATGGTAGCGGGCTGTTCCAACGAACGGCCAAAACTACCACTTAATATAGCTTTGGAATCGGTTAATTCTTGTTCAGTAATGGTCTTTTTATCGATCCGTTTCAGTTCTTCCAAAAACTGGTATACAGCGCTGTCTGTCACTTCCGTCCGAACACTCGCCCCGGCGCTGAAATTTCCGACGATTTTGTCAGGCGATAAAGAAGAGTAGGCACCATACGTATAGCCTTTACGTTCTCTAAGGTTTAGAAACAAACGCCCCGCAGAACCTCCGCCTAAGATATTGTTCAACAATTGAGCAGGAATTGCATCAGCGTCGTTAGGTTTGAGCGCAAGCGGATAAGTTACGTTAACAACGGATTGTACACTCGAAGGGCGGTTGACTAAAATCACTTCATTTTTTTGCGGCGCAGCAGGTACGGGCCATTCCCGCTTCTTGACCTCTCCTTTTTGCCAGGCGCCAAAATATTGCTTAGTTAAACGCTCTGCTTCTTTTATTGTAATATCACCAACAATTGCCAAGTATCCAATATTCGGCTTAAAGTATGCATTGTAGTACTCTCTGATATCAGATAGCTGCACATTGGAAACTGTTTTTTCGGTTGCAAACTCTCCGTAGGGATGGTCTTTACCATATAATACAACGTTGGAGACCTTTTCCGAAATTTCATCCGGGCTATCTTTTGAGCTTGCAATGCCGGAAATTGCCTGTTTCTTCAGTTTATCAAGTTCCGGCTGGGGAAATGACGGGTTCAATAGAATGTCTGCAAATAACGTTAACAGTTTATCTTGGTACTTGGTTAATGAGCTTGCATTAGCGGAGGTAGATCCGAAAGAAATTTTTCCGCCAATCATATCGATCTCCTCGTCGATCTGGTCTTTCGTCCGATTTTTTGTACCTCCCATCAGCATATCTCCTACCAAGCTGGTTAAACCAGCCTTCTCGCCTTCAAGCAAAGGTGAACGATCCAACACTAGCGAATAGGTAACACGGGGCAGTTTATGGTTTTCAACAACAAATACTTTTAATCCGTTAGGCAGTGTAAAAGTTTCAGCATCGCCAATATTAATTTGAGGAGCGGGACCAGGCTCAGGATATTTCGTACGATCAACTTGCGCTTGAGAAAGGCCGGTTGATAGAAAACATAGCAGTGTATATATATAAATTCTTTTCATCTGTAAATAATTATTCGTCAATTATATTTTACTATTTCGCACTCATGAACCGCGAACCGGTTTTTATTCCATCGGTCAGATGGAGCTTACCATGCTTTAAATTTGATATTCCTGTGAGATGAAAATGAAATTTTAAACATGGACGATTCATAACTATTTTTTTGGAAGCTCGTGGCTATCGAGTCTTAATTTTTATTAGAAACAACCCATCTATTTGCTTTCTCCTTTTTTAGGTAGGTAATGTAACACGACTCTACCGTCTTTGTTCAGGTATTCTCTGGCTACGCGTTGTATATCCTCCTTGGTGACTTTATTATAATTGGCCAGCTCTTTATTGATTTCTTCTGCATCACCATAATACACCTTCGCTTCGGCCAGGCTTTCGGCGATACCGGCAACGGAAGCGTGACGGCTTACCACAGCGTTTTCTGTTTGCGCCCTTAATTTCGCAAAATCTTTATCGGTTATTCCGGTAGTTCTGAGTTTTTCAATCTGTGCATCAATCGCAACTTCTAATGAATCAGCGCTGACACCCATATTAGCAATCCCTAAAAATAGGAATAGGCCGCCATCTTCCAAATCTAAAGGCATAGCCATTATTTGTACCGCTTTCTGCTGCTTATCCACTACTTCTTTTGTAAGCAGCGAACTTTTTCCACCCGCTAAATAGGTAGACAACATGTTGAGTGCGTAACTATCAGGGCTATCCTTACGCGGAAGGTTGTATGCTTCCACCACTGCCGGCAATTGGATATTATCGTAGACGACATCACGGATTTCCTGATTTCGCTTGGGCTCTACGATTGATGGCCGCACAATTTCTTTTTCTCCCTTGGGTATTTCTGCAAAATATTTACGAACCCACTTTTCCGTTTGTTCGTAATCGATATCTCCGGCGATGGACAAAACGGCGTTGTTAGGTACATAGTAGGTTTTATAAAAGTCCATAAACTCCTGCAAGGAAGCAGCGTTCAAGTGATCCATGGAGCCGATGGGTGCCCATTGATACGGATGTTTGTGATAGGCTCGTTTTAAGACTTCAATCAGTATGGAACCATAAGGCTGATTATCCATTCGTTGGCGTTTTTCTTCTTTAACAACTTCTCTCTGCGTTTCCACTCCAACTGAGTCGATCTTTGCGTGTAACATTCGTTCACTTTCCATATACAAGGCAGTTTCCAAATAATTAGACGGAACGACTTCATGGTAATAGGTTTGGTCATTTGAGGTATAGGCATTTAGCGTCCCTCCTATGCCCTGTATCTTTTTCATAAATTCGCCTCTGCCAATATTTTCGCTTCCTTCAAATAGCAAATGCTCAAAGAAATGTGCAAATCCCGTACGATCGGGTTTTTCATTTTTTGAACCCACGTGATAAAGCACAGAAACGGCTGCAATAGGGGTGGTTTTATCCTGGTGCATAATAACATCTAATCCGTTGTCGAGCTTAAATTCTTTGAATTGGATTTTTTCTTGGGCATTCAGTAAACTGCTCGAGCCAAGTAGACCAATCAGCATACTGCCTATTACTAGCTTTTTTTTATTCATATGTGTTGATTGTTGTAATGCGTTGGAAGCATTTGGTTTGGTATTTTTGCATTTGATCTGTTTAAGCCTATATTGTTACACGAATTAACCTATTTTTACTTTCTCATACAAAAAAAATTGCGCCATAATCATTCTATCTCTGACCTACCAGCTTAACAAATGCCTTTATTCACGACCTCACTTCAACAGAAGAGGCAATCAGTTTATTTTGAACAAAAAAGCCGGGCTAAATAAATAGCCCAGCTCCTTAAGTCGGTATGATATTATGCTTTATTGTATTTGTTGCCCTTGTCCACTTTCACCCGCTTTTTGATCGTCGTTCTGTATACCTCGTTCTTTTCGCGGTTTAGCATTGTAATTCATTTTACCAAATTTCCAGCTGAATGTTATACCGAAGGAACGGAATGGTACGGCGAAATTCGATTCTTGCTTATAGCTAGCGGTTTGAATTTTTGATCTGAAATTCTTTTTCTCATTAAATGGATCGATAATATTCAACCCGATACTTGCCTGTTTTTTGAATATTTCTTTTTTCATACCAATACTCCACATATTAAATGCAGGGTTGTAACCTTGAAAAGTACGTCTCGGCGCATTCAATATAAGGAACGTTTCCGCAATAAGCCCTCCTTTTAAATTCACCGTACCACTTAGGAAAGCCTGGTACATCCAGTAAACATTACCTGCTTGCGAAGTTAAGTTGTCATCGATATTTTGAAGGTTAATATCATAAGTATACAAATTCAGGTTACCTCTTAACGTCAAAATCTTAATCGGATTGACAGAAGCAAACAGGTTGGTACCAAATGAATTATTCCGTCCGATATTTTCAAAACTCTGCAGTACGATTGGTTGCTCCTCCGTTCCAATATTGGTGTATATTGACTCTATAACGTCATTTGTACGCCTATAATAAAGCGATGCATTCAGAATCGTACTTTTGATCATGGTTGAATAACCCAATTCAACGTTGTGCGATAGCTCGGGATCCAATTCAGGATTTCCCTGCCGTTGATTCACCGGATCTGCTTCATTACGGAAGGGATTCAAGTAGAACAAGCTTGGCCTTTGGATACGCTGGTTGTAGCTTAGTTTAACATTAGACATCTGCCCCAGCTTTTTCGATAACACCACGCTGGGAAGCAGGTTGTGATAATTGTTTTCAAAGGCCGGAAAGTTTGCTACTGCATCACCGTCAAGCAGTGTATATTCATAACGCGCACCCGCTTTCAATTCATAATCTTTAGCAAAGGGAACACTCACCGTAAAATAACCGGCACCCACATTTTGTTTGTAACCGAAATCATAAGATCGTTGTGCATGATTGATATATGAACCATTCTGCAGCATGGTGTCGACCGTGACGTCGGAAGAGATATCTCGAAGGATCGCTTTTGCACCTACTTCCAGTACGACCTTCTTAAAAGGATGAGTATAGTCTACCTGAAAGGTGAGTTCATCATTTACACCATTATTATAGCCCATTTCATTGGGCCTAAAACCCTGCTGTCTATATAAGGTATTGTAATCAGTATTATTGTTGTTTTTAGAATATTGGCCGGCAAATGTCAATTCCTGCCCCTTTTTCTCAAATTTATGGGTGTAATCGGCACTCCAATCAAAGCCATGAAATTTAATCTGGTTTCTCGAATTACTTAAAATTTGGTTAATCCCACCGTAAATGGACGTCATATCTCCATCTGTTTCCATTCGAAACTGATTGTAATTGAAAGAGGATGTAATAATATTCTTATCATCTATGTCGTAATCAACACTTAAGCTACCTCTTCCTCCACCTCTTTTCGTGGTACTGGCGCTGTTTTGCGAAATCAATGGCTGATCTGTCAAAGATCGTTGATCAAAGGTTACATCCGTTGTAACGGGCCAACCCCACATAGCGCCCAAATTAGCGGTAACGCCCAGCTTGCCTTTTCGCACATTTACGTTTCCGTTGAAATTGTTTTGGCGCGTGCCAATACCTCCCGAAATGGAACCGTTCACACCCACAACGTCTTTCTTTTTAGTAATTATATTGATGATTCCCGAAGTGCCCTCGGCGTCGTATTTCGCTGAAGGACTCGTAATAACTTCAACGTTCTTAATCTGATCAGCCGGAATCATACGTAGCGCGTCCGCTACATTGTTCGTCATGGCCCCGGACGGTTTTCCATTAATAAAGATACGAACGTTTTGATCTCCCCGTAAGGACACGTTACCATCCATATCTACTGATAACAAAGGAACTTTCCGCAACACATCGGCGGCATTTCCACCAGCTACTGTAACATCTTGTTCTGCATTATAGACAAGTCTATCCACTTTATTTTCGACCACAGGCACCTGCCCCGTAATCTCAACCGCTTGCAATTCGGTTGCGGAAGGTTTTAATAACACATTGGCCACGTTTAAGGAAGTAAGCTGCTCTGTAATTTCTATCGGACTGATTGTTTTTGGACTGTATCCCATCGCACTGATAATCAACTTATATTTCCCTAGGGGTATTTTGTCTAGACTGAATGACCCTCCTTCGTTTGCAAGGGCCCCGGTGACGGACTGTGATGATGTACTTTTTAAAAGGGTTATCGTCGCAAAATCAATAGGTTTGTTCGTTAAGGAATCTATTACTTGCCCCTTTATCTTTCCCGGTCCACCCACTTGTTGCGCAAACACAACGCAAGCACTCAACTGCATCAAAATACATACAAATAACTGTTTGCTTATACTCATCTGATCTATTTTTTGAACATTAGTCGTTCGCGATTGACAAATGTTACAACAACAAGTATACAAATCACCCATAAAAAGGTAACTTATTAGTTACTTATAGTTTTATTTACATGCGTTAATCAGCACGACTTACCCGTAACCAATTAAGGGCTACTCACATATCTTAAAACAAACACATGCAAAGCCGTTTTTGAATTAAAAATAGGCTGTAAAGCCTCATCTTTCTTCAATATTGGCACGATATATGCTAAAAAGAGGACAGGTTTAGGTTGATTTGAAACTTAGGTTTCGGCCCCACTCCCCAAGTGGGGTTTTTTATTTTAAAAGAATTCCGGTTGTTCTTCGTTCTCTTTATATTTCTCATTTAACTACCTTGATTCTGCATCTCGATTTATTTTACCCCACGATATAAGCAACTACACATATTATCATATTCAAACATTGGTAAAATATTACACCCTATCAAAAACAGCTAATAATATCCTGCAGTGAATTAGGTTTCATTGCCTCAGAACGCCCTAAACACCGCTGACAAAGTGTCATTTTCGCGCCGTTATAATGCTTATAGTATCAAAAAAAAACAACTCATCAAAATCCGATTTACATCAAAATAACGCTAGATCACGAGTTCAAATAGACATACTAAACGTTTGACAATAAGTATATTAAAAATAAATCAGTCATCTTTTTGCGAATTTCATAATAATTAACGAATCGAAAATGAGCTAAAAAGAGATATCAGAATCCTTGTTTCCTTTCACACTAAAGTAGAGCCTGCACAAATAGCTATACATAACTCATTATGAGCAAATTAAAAAACGAATCAATTTATGATTATGAATTTCGCAATGCTTTCTTGAGCCTGAAAGCTCCGTCTTAAACAAAAAAACCGTAGTGTTTGGCGAAAGAAACGATCGCGATTCTATTACTAACTATTTTAGCAAGTCATATTGTAGAACTAACCCCTAATAAGGAGCGGCAAGAATTGATGCTGATCATCAAATATATTATAAAATTCAATCATCAAAAACGACTTTCAAAAAATAAAGCGACAGGTTTTATAGAAGATTCTTAAAAAATACTTTGTAAAAAAAATTAAACCTTTTTTCCAACATCTATTCCAATAGGATGTAAAATGAACAACATGAAAACAGCAAGATTTATTACTTTATGTGTGGTCCTCTTATCGATTTTTAGCTACTCAGAGGCATTAGCGCAACATGGGAGAGGGCATGGCCGAGGATATGGGCATGAGCGTTGGGATGATGATGACGACGATGATCGGCATCGGCACCACTACCGATACGACAGAGATTATTATAAAAAACGCCATAAACACTATAAGAAACAGGCAAGATATTACGAAAAGCACCGCCGTTATGATCACTATGGATATCCCAGGTGGGCCCGTGCGCATCGTTATCGAGCGAGACATCATGTTTATTTCAGGGATTATTGTACGTTCTACGACCCCTATCGTGGAGGCTATGTATATTGGTCAAGCAATCGTTGGATTTTCACACCAAATGTTCCGGCCTTCTTAGCGAATGTCGATCTTGGAAGAGCCCGCATACAGCTAATGGCAAATATACCCTTAGAAAGACATCCTGAATATTATTATGACGAATATGCGCGCGCTTATCCACGCAGCACAAACATACATATCAACCTTTCCTTACCTCCTTTTTAGGAGGTATTTATACCTGGAAAAGTCCTAGTCTTGTATAAGATTTAGGACTTTTTAACGGGATAATAATTGCAACAACGCTTCTTTAGAGAAAGATGTTTTAGTCAGGGTTATCGAATCGACCAGTTTAGTGAACAGTTCACTCTTACTTTGCTGTAATTGCAACACTTTTTCCTCTATTGTTTCCTTACAGATCAATCGCACTGCTATTACATTTTTTTTCTGTCCCATTCTGTAAATACGATCGATCGCTTGGTCTTCTACCGCCGGGTTCCACCAAGGATCAATTAAATACACATAATCCGCCTCTGTAAGATTCAATCCGACTCCGCCGACTTTTAAACTCATCAAAAATACCTTTACACGCCCATCCAGTTTAAATTGCTCAATCAGCCCCTCTCTGTCCTTTACCTTTGTACTTCCGGTCATCTTAAGGGTTTGCAATCCTTGTTTATGCAACTGATCTTCTACCAAATCCAACATATGCACGTATTGGGAAAACAATAAAATCTTATGCTGAACACTCCTCTGCCCGATCTCTTCTATCAGCCACTCAATTTTGGCGGCGTTCGGTACATTGCTATACTTATCTTTCAACAAAAGCGGCGAATTGCAAATCTGGCGTAGTCGCATCAAGCCCTTTAATACGACTGCACTTTTATTACTTAGCTCTTCCTCCGTTTGTGCCGATATATAAGATCGAAATTCCTTTTCATATACGTCGTATATCCTTCTTTGTTCTTCGCCCATTTCACAGTACATAACCATTTCTGTTTTCTCGGGCAAATCATCCATTACTTCTGCTTTTGTCCTTCGTAAAACAAAAGGTTTAATTTTATGTAAAAGCTCTTCCAGACGCCTATTTTCACCGAATTTATCAATAGGCGTAGAATAAACATCACGGAAATATCTTTTGTTACCTAGTAGGCCTGGACAAGCGAACGACAACTGCCCAAATAAATCAAAAGTATTGTTTTCCAAAGGTGTTCCCGTTACCGCTATCTTAATCTTTGCCTTCAATCGATTGGCCGCTCGGTATCGCTGAGATAGCGGATTTTTTATATGTTGGGACTCATCTAGAAATAGGTGATCGAATTCTATTTCCTGAAAACGATCCAGGTCACTTACCATGGTGCCGTAAGTAGTTAACACGACATCCCAAGAATCTATTGTATGGTTTTGATCCCGTTGTCCTCCATGCCAAAGAAAAATCCGCAATGAAGGTGCAAATTTTTCGAATTCCTGCAACCAATTAGTCAATAAAGTTGCCGGAACAACAATCAAATTCGTACCTGATTTTCCTTCCTCTTTCTTTAGTAGCAAAAAAGCGATAATCTGAATGGATTTTCCTAACCCCATATCATCCGCCAAACAACCGCCGAAGCCTAGCCGACTTAAACTATGAAGCCATTTTACACCATCCAATTGATAAGGCCTTAACTTGCCGATAAATCCCTCTGGAATCTTTAGCGACGGATCCTCTTCCTGATTGCTCCACTGTTTAAAAAGAAGCAACTCTTGCTTTACACCGGAGTCGAACATGTCGGTTTCGTAGGCACTTTGCAAAGCCTGAAAATTTATCTTGGCCGTTTTAAGTAAATCTCCCTCCCGTCTTCCCAAGCTAAAGAACTGTTCAAACTTGTGAAGCCACTCGGCAGGCAATATACCATAGGTTCCATCGTCTAAGAGTACGTAGTTTGATTTATTTCTAACCGCTTTTTCAAGGTCGCGCAGTCGAGCTACCTTTGAGCCGTAAGAAATCTTCACCCTTGTATTAAACCAATTAATACCGCTGGTAACTTCTATATTTATTGCAGCCTTATACGGACTTCGCTTGCTTATCGATAGCTTATCATAACCCATGACCGCTATTTTTTCGATTTGCCATTGCTCAAAAGCCTCTAAAAACCAATTTCCGTCGAAAAACCGATCTTGATGTAAATAAAAATACAGTAAATCGTCATCTAACTGTTCCGGAAAATAAGGGTGTTGTTTGAGGATAAAAGATAAGAACTGCAACTCCTGCTCATCGTTACGACGAATCAAAAATGAATTTCCATAATCGTCTTTCCCATAAACGGGTCGTTTCGAACGAATGGGAATTTCGACTGTCCCGTAGCGCATAACAGGTTCTATCACGATGTAATTTTCAGACTCTGACAAATAAATGATTCGCTCGGTAGCCTGTACCGGCGTTTCCATAGATGACTGATCGTACCCCTCTGTAAGAAATGCGTAGTTCACCTTTAAGGTATCGCTTACCTTATCCAACAATTCACTTTGCAAGAGATGATATTTCGATGCATGCACGATCAGATCAGTCCCTAGATTCTTAAAAAATCGGCATACTCTCCACACATTATGGTTCTTAAATGCATAAAAAGTTTTCCCTATGTGCAGAAAACAATCAAAGGCAAAGACGAGCTCTTGCATGCTGTACCATTGATCTGCTATCTGCAATAGCGGGCTTATTTGGTAGAGGCTATCTTTTTTCCGAATTCCAAGCGTAAATTGGTCAGCCCCTATTACTTGCAGGTTCACTCTACTAAAATTCTTTGCCTGAAATTGTTTTGAATTCCCTTGATAGTAAACGGGCATATCAAAGGGATTTTTCACTATTTCGTGTAAGGCCCGAATATCATCTTCGTTATACGGTTCCTTGGTTGGTTGGGGAAATCGACTGAGCGCTGCCAAAAAGCGAATATATTCCGGCCGCTTTTCATGCCACAATAACGTTGTTGCATCAATGGTATTAACCAAGGCCTTAACCTTCCCGTTAACGGCAAACGCTAATTCCCCAAGCTGAATTGTAAGGTGGCCATAATGTCTGTGGGGATAAATAAGAATCACTTTCCCCTCCAAATTTTGTTCACGGAACGCCGGTTTAACATCCGGTAAAAGCTTACCTTTAAGATACCGTACATTTTCATCCGTTATTTTCAATAAGCCTTGTATTTTTGGCGTAAGTATTAATTTATTCTCCACATAATGCATATGGAAATGCGAAGTGATGTCTGCTTCGTCTTCCAGACCATAATCTCGCGCAACTTGCCGTACTCTCACATGTCGTGAAATTCCGTCAAAAAAAAATCGGATATCTGTGTTTTTTATTATTTCATAAAGAACCCGATTGCTATGTTGGCACATTCGAAGCGGTGTTTCTAAGCAAGTGCAGTGAAAATGGAGACGCTTTTCAATCCGATCTGTCCATACCCTTATCTGTGCAGTATGTAAGTTAGGGTGCGAATAATCAAAGACGCCTCTGTCGATGGATAGTTGTTTAACATGAACTGATGCATTCGGAACGAGTTGATCAGACGAGTGTTTGTACATCAAGATTTCTGACAATTGCTCATCCGCAAAACCTTCAATTGTATAAGAAGCCTCTTCTGAATCAATTATTTTATCTGTAAAGGTCATTTTATAACATTCTTATGAATATACTTCCCGCAAATATTGTCTATCTTCAACAAAGCTATTCATAAGCAAATTAAGATTTGCAATAAAGAATGAATAATATCAAGAAATGTTCAGGAGCGCTTTTTATTGGAAAATATAGAGAGGGGTTAAGGCGATGAATAAATCGCTTGCAAACTCATTAGTGCTTTTAGGAATCTATAGTAACAAATAATTACATACAGATGAAAATTATTATTATCGGTGCGACAGGGACGATTGGCAGACATGTGGCAACACTTTTTGAAGGCAAACATGAACTCATTAAAGTGGGGACTACGAAAGGAGATTACCAAATAGATATTTGTTCCGAGCAATCAATAAAGATTTTTTTTGAAACTATTGGCCCCTTTGATGCGCTCATTAGCACGACCGGCAAAGCTGCTTTTAAGTCATTGAAAGACTTAAGCAACGCCGATTTCCGACTTGGTTTGGACAATAAGCTCTTAGGCCAAATCAGTTTGGTACTCATTGGACAACACTACATTAACCCGGCCGGCTCGTTTACACTGACATCAGGTATTCTATCTGAAGACCCCGTTCCAGGAGGATCTGCACTTAGTACAGTGAATGGTGCTATCAATGCTTTTGTAAAAGGAGCAGCAATCGAGCTAAAAAATGATGTGCGCATAAATGCTGTGAGTCCCGGCGTTGTGGAAGATTCGCCTTCTTTTTTTGAAGTTTTTCCGGGCCACATCCCCGTAAAAATGGAACGAGTAGCAAATGCTTACTATAAAAGCGTAATGGGTGCGTTGACAGGAGAAACAATCCGAGTATTCTAATTTCTTTTCAATTGATATATGACTAAATGGGAAATTGACCCAAAGCATTCAGAAATCCACTTTCGGGCAAAACACATGCTTATATCTACCGTAACTGGCTTATTCACCAAATTTGAAGGAACCGTAGACACCCTGGAACCTAATGATTTCGTTCAAGCATCGATCCATTTGTCTATCGACGTCGATAGTGTGTACACGAATGAATCTTACCGCGATGAACACCTTAAATCATCCGCGTTTTTTGACGTTGATAAGCATCCGTACATTACTTTTCGATCCACGGAGCTAAGCAAGGATGACGACAACGCAAGCACATTTGTGTTAAGAGGCATGCTCGACATAAAAGACATGGTTAAAGAAGTACAATTCCATGTTTCATTTGGCGGGACGGCAGAAGAGAACGGTCGATTAAAAGCAGGCTTTCAGGTATCAGGAATTATCAACAGGAAACACTTTGGTCTAACTTATAACCCATTAATGGAAGCAGGAGGAATGGTTGTGTCAGAAGAAATCGAACTGGCCGCCAACATTGAACTAATTAAAATATCTTGATGTATGAATAACTTTAAAACGGTGGCCGATTCTCAAACGGTAATGACCGAGCTCATGATTCCCTCCTATTCTAACTTTGGGGGCAAAATACACGGCGGGGTCATCTTATCGTTAATGGATAAAGTTGCATATGTATGTGCCGCAAAACATGCCGAAACTTATTGCGTCACCGCGTCGATCGACACAGTTGACTTTAGAGCTTCGGTGGAAGTGGGCGAGATTATTTCATTACTTGCTTCTGTAAATTATGTAGGTAACTCTTCACTTGTAGTGGGTATAAAAGTGTTGGCCGAAAATGTGAAGACGCATGCTGTTAAGCATACAAACTCGAGCTATTTTTCAATGGTTGCTTTAGATGAGGAAACCCACAAACCGGTCCAAGTTCCGGGCTTGATTCTGGAAAACGAAACGGAGATACAGCGCTTTATTACGGCGATGCACAGAAAGGAATTAAACCGCTATTATAAGCAAGAAGGCGAGCGTATCAAAGCTGATTTTAGGAATCAAGATTTTATTGAAGTACTAAAAAAAGAGCGATGCATTTTAAAACAATCGTATTAGTTTGAAGGTACATGCCCTCCATCTTTAAAGATTGCTACTTCCAGCTCTCCCTCCGCCGAAATAGCGCCACGGTACATCCCTGAAGTATTGAAGGGCATAGCAAGATTGCCCTCTTTATCCAGGGCGATCAGACCGCCGTTCCCCCCGCTTTTTGCTACTTTTGCGAGCGCGGTTTCCGCAGCTTCCTCTACTGTCAAACCCCTATAATCCATCAGGGCTGCCACATCATAAGCTACTACATTCCGAATATAAAATTCGCCCCAACCTGTGCAGGATACGGCAACCGACGCGTTATTAGCGTAGGTACCTGCACCTATAATGGGGGAATCACCTATTCGTCCAAACTTTTTATTAGTCATTCCACCCGTTGAGGTTCCTGCCGCTAAGTTGCCTTGATTATCAAGGGCAACACAACCCACTGTTCCGAATTTATAATCATGATGACCACCACCCAGCGTCACAGCGGTCTCATTCGCCTTTTTTTGGGCAGCTTCTTGCTGAAGAGCCTTTTGAAGCCCATCCCATCGCTCCTTCGTATAGAAATACGACGGATCTACCATTGTTAGGCCTACTTGTCGAGCGAAGTCCTCTGCACCATCTCTCGCCAACAACACATGTTCTGATTTTTCCATAACTGCACGTGCGGCACTTATTGGATTCCGAACAATCTTTACGCCTGCAACTGCTCCTGCACGTAAGCTCTCTCCATCCATAATAGCTGCGTCCAATTCATTTTTGCCTTCGTGGGTAAAGACGGCGCCCTTTCCGGCATTGAATAAGGGAGAATCCTCCAACACTTGTATGGTTTTCTCGACCGCATCTAAAGCGCTTCCATCTTTCTGAATAATTTCATAGCCGACTGTTAATGCTTCCTTCAATTTTGCCTTATACGCTTGTTCCAATTTAGGCGTCATACGGCTAGGCTCGATGGTTCCCGCACCACCATGTATGACAAGTACATACTTTTTTATCTGCTGTTGTGCATGTACAAGGACCGGTAGTAAGGAGAATATTAGAATGAGTCTTAAAGGTAATGCCATTTTTTTGTTGGATTTATTTATGTAAAAGTACAGATTTTCATTAGAATCATCGGACCTATAACCAGCTCACGGACATACATCGTTTCCAACAGAAGCGAACCATCGAATATTATTCAAATCTTACATTTTATTAATGAACATTATTCGATAAAAACTATAATATTCTGTATTTTTGTCAGCTTTTTCAACAAATGTAACTATGCATGATATACAACTAGATCGCATCGATCTGGAAATATTAGATTATTTACAGAAAAACTCGAGGATGACAAATGCCGATTTAGCTCGGGAATTAGGCATGGCGCCATCCGGTATCTTAGAACGTGTTCGCAAACTTGAACAAAAGGGAGCATTAGTACAATATACCGCACGGGTCAATCCCGAGGCCGTTAATCAGAACCTGTTAGCCTTTATCTTTATTAAAGTGGCAGATGGTTTAGGCTGCGATGAAGCTGACAAACTGCTTAGCGAAATCGAAGCGATCCAAGAGGTTCATCATATCACGGGCGAAGATTGCTATTTGGTAAAAATCAGAGTCTCCAGCTCGGGGGAATTGATGCAATTCATGAAAACTTCGCTGAGGAATATTCCAAATATTGTATCAACAAGAACTACCATCGTGCTGGAAACAGTTAAAGAAAATCAGCACATCGTTATCAAAAGAGACACAGAAAATGACGAAAGCTAAGAATACATCTACAGCGGCCATTATTATCGCTTATTTGTTAATTTACATTGTCTGGGGTTCCACCTATTTTTTCATTCACATTGCTCTTCAGGGCTTTACTCCCTTTCTTTTGGGAGCCATACGATTTACGATCGCAGGTACGTTGTTGTTGATCTGGTGCAACAAAATGAAAGAGCCCATTTGGAATAAACAACTGCTAAAAACGGCAGCTGTTACGGGTATACTCCTTTTGTTCATCGATATGGGTTTAGTCATGAAGGCTCAACAATATTTACCAAGCAGCCTAATTGCTATTGTAGCAGCTTCTACCGCCATCTGGATTTTGCTGCTCGATAAAAAAATGTGGAAAGTTAATTTCCGGAACTGGAATACCGTTGTGGGTGTCATAGTAGGATTTGTAGGTGTCATTCTACTCTTTAGTGAACAATTAGCTGCCTCCTTTACTGAAACCGGCTTATCCAATAAAGCAATCGGTATGTGCTTACTCATACTAGGAACACTTTCGTGGGCATCAGGCTCGGTATATTCGAAATACAGCGTATTACCTAGCGGTGTTACCTTTGCTAATGCCGCTTGGCAGATGCTAATAGCAGGCATATTATTTTGGGGTGCCGCCTTTGCACATGGCGATGTACAGCAATTTCATATGCAGGCCACACCTATCTCTTCTTGGCTAGCCATCGGATACCTGATTATCTTTGG
This sequence comes from Olivibacter sp. EAT-5, assembly GCF_044784325.1. Taxonomy (NCBI): domain Bacteria; kingdom Pseudomonadati; phylum Bacteroidota; class Sphingobacteriia; order Sphingobacteriales; family Sphingobacteriaceae; genus Olivibacter; species Olivibacter sp. EAT-5. The sequence continues at coordinate 641,763 of NZ_CP173028.1, forward strand.
TTCCATTCTGGCCTTCACAAGTTATATTTGGTTATTGAAAGTACGTCCGGCAACAGAGGTTAGTACCCATGCCTATGTCAATCCATTGGTGGCTGTCTTTCTGGGCAGCACCTTCGCCAACGAACAGGTAACTTTGATTCAAATTATAGGCCTTGCTATTATTTTGTGCGGCGTTGCCATGATAAATTTCGTCAAGGCAAAGAAGGGCAAGCAAATGAAGCCACTGTGCCCCGATCAATAGGAAGATTTTCACTTAGCCATTATGTTGTAAAAATTATAATCCGTCATTGGAGCATCCGTGAATCCGAGCTGCCGACCAATGCTTACCACTTGTCCCCGATGGTACGTGTTGTGATTTACAAACTGCATGATGTACTCTAAAGCCGAAAATTCGCAGTTAAACCACGGACTTTCGACTAAAACCGGCTCTTGTAATTCTTTAACCGTCAAGGCACTTACATAATCTGCGATTTGAGCCGACTGCTCCACCAAGCAGCTCATTACTTCGTCAATCGTAAAAAGATCTTTTTCCGGATCGAAGTCATATTTCTCATTAATGATAGCAAACCAATAACCCTGTGTTTTATACATATGTTTCAATGTTAATAGAACACTTGGGAAACTGGAAATAACCTCTTTTTCAAGAAGTTTCTTCGGCTTTGTTTTTAACCAGTTAACTAATGTAATGTTAGTCCACAAATTGTAGTCTACATAATTTCTTATCAGATTAGTGAGTCCTACTGTTTCGAGTTCGAAGATCAAGTTTTCTTTTACCATAATCGCCTAGTTTTATAGAACAAAGAAAGGATGCGCCAGTGACAACAGTATGTCATCCTCTTTTATTTTTGCGAGCCCGCAAACAATCTTTTATAACTTGGCAACTTAAAAATCTTATAACGGCAATCAGGCTTTACAGCATGTTAAAAAACAGACGTTAGCAGTGCTTTAAGGGGCTATGTGAGCAATCGCTGAGACTTAGCTAACCAGTCTTATCATATCGTTTGAATTACCGGAGCAAATAGTACATTAAAATGGCTGTTTTATGCATTGTATTATACTATCAATTTAATTAAGTTTGTTTAGAAATGCCAAAGAAGATTAAATGGATTATCAGGCTATTATTCAAGAATCTGCCAGCTGGATAAAGGATTATATCAAAGCGAGAAATAACACCAATTTATGTTTTCACGACATAGAACATATACATCAGGTAGTTGATGCCAGTAGGAAAATCGGCGAATATTATCAGCTATCAGCGGAAGACAATTTCATTGTTCAGGTAGCTGCTTATTTTCACGACGTGGGATATTATACAGGACCTCCCCAAAATCACGAATTACGCAGCGCCGAAATTGCTGAAAATTTTTTGCAGGAAAGGCAGGTGGAAGCATCTGTTATTGAATCCATAAAAAAATGCATTGTTGCTACCCGCATGCCGCAAAATCCACAAAGCTTGCTAGAAAAAATTGTTTGTGACGCGGACCTATTCCATTTGGGAAGCGATGGCTTCAATGAAAGGAACAAACTCATGCGTAAAGAAGCAGAAGGTTGCCAAGGCAAATCAATTGACAAAGAAACCTGGCGTAACGGAACGATCGCCTTGATGGAAAGGCACCACTACCATACCGAATATGCGAATCTTTTTCTAAAAGATAAGAAACTTGAAAATTTAGCGTCACTTAAATCAAAAGCCAACCATACGTCCATGGAAGAAGAAAAAAAACAAAAGAAAGATAAAGATAAAGACAAAGATAAACGTCCCGACAGAGGGATCGAGACCATGTTTAGGGTCACATCTACCAATAATCAACGTTTAAGTGACATGGCAGATAACAAAAGTAACATCCTTATAACCGTCAACTCCATTATTCTTTCGGTTATTATAGCCTTACTTTTGAGAAAACTCGACAGTAATGAGCATCTTGTTTTACCTACTTTTGTCTTGCTTGCCGTTAGTTTATCAACCATGGTAGTTGCGATCTTAGCCACTCGCCCTTATATACCTAACGGCATTTTTTCGCCCGAAGATATGAAAGAGAAGAAAGTAAACCTTCTCTTTTTCGGTAATTTTTACAGAATGGGGTTGCAAGAATACAACGAAGGTATGCGTACGGTAATGGAAGACCGTGATTTTCTATACGGGACCTTAATTAAAGACGTTTACTCACAGGGTGTGGTGCTGGGCAGGAAATATCGATTACTGCGAATCGCGTACAACATATTTATGTATGGCTTAATTGCGTCTGTTCTATCATTTATTGCGGTCATTGTCACCATTCAATAATACTACCATGCTCAAAAAACGAGAGAAGCTTTTAAATAGTCGAGACATAAGTTGGCTTTCTTTCAATGGTCGAGTGCTTGAGGAAGCGGCAAAAGATGAAGTTCCTCTGCTGGAGCGTTTAAAATTCTTAGCGATCTATTCTTCTAATCTAGACGAATTTTATCGTGTAAGAATTCCCGTCTTAATGGCATTGAAAGAATTAAAGAAACGAGCCATCGCCTCGCAAAAGCTCATAAAGAAGGGTATACTAAAGAAAACCAAAAAAATTATTGAGACACAACAGGCTTATTTCGGAAGTATTTTAAAGCAGCATATTATTCCCGATCTAAAAAATAAAAATATCCACTTAGTATATAATGAGGACATCCCCGATTGTATTAAGAAAAAAACGGATCGCTTCTTTTTTGATACCATTGCTGCTTTCCTCGAAATCATTCACCCTGAACAAAAAGCGTTTTCTCCAAAGAACAACCAGCTTTATTTGGCAGCTGATTTCGGCGATGCGAACAAAGGACTGGCGCTTGTAAGCATTCCCTCTGATGAGATACCTAGATTTTTTCACACACAGATTGAGAATACGCACTACGTTGTATTAATTGACGACATTATAAGAGCCAATCTAAAATATATTTTTACGCAAATCCCTCAGTGTGTTTTTTCTTTCAAAGTAACACGTGATGCCGAGCTTGACCTACAGGACGAATTTAATGGTGACCTAGCTAATGAAATCGAAAAATTGTTGGTTTTAAGAGATTATGGAATGGCCACTCGATTCCTATATGCACCAGGCGTTCCACAGCCAACGCTAAATCATTTGATTAGGTGTTTGCAACTCGAGCATGCCAATCATATTGAAGGGGGAGTTTACCATAACTTAAAGGATTTTTTTGCTTTCCCGATAAGAGACCAACAGCTTCAATACGCGAAATTGCCTGTTGCGGAAATCACCTACCAACATGCAAGCTTATTTGAGGAAATAAAACACCGTGACCTGTTGCTTCACACACCATACCACTCTTATGACCCCATTTTGCGCTTTTTTAACGAGGCAGTTCTCAACCCGGAAGTAGAAGAAATTTTCATTACACTTTATCGGGTAGCCACCAATTCTCAAATTGTACATGCCTTGATAAGCGCAGCAAAAAACGGCAAAAGGGTAACCGTATTTGTGGAATTGAAAGCTCGTTTTGATGAAGCTAATAATATCAAATGGGCAAAAAGGATGGAAAATGCAGGAATCCGAATTATATATAGCGATCAGAAGCTAAAAGTCCATGCCAAAATTTCGTTAGTCAAACTTCGCGCTAATGCACCTCTAAACGCAATAGCGCTACTCTCAACCGGTAATTTTAACGAAAATACCGCGAAGACCTATACGGATCATTCGTTGTTCACTTCCTCATCTTTTATAACCGGCGAATTAGATCTACTCTTTACTTATTTGAGCAGCACAAGCTTTGGAAAGGAATATCCGGCTTTGCCTTTTCAACACTTACTTGTAGCCAAATTTAACTTACTTCCGACCTTTTTACATCACATAAATAATGAAATCAATCGGGCTTTGAACGGTGAAGAAGCCGCGATTATTATTAAACTAAACAACTTGGAAGAAGAAAAGTTAATTCATAAGTTGTACGAAGCTAGTCAGGCAGGCGTTAAAATTCATCTAATCGTACGAAGTATTTGTAGAATTCGGCCCGGAATACCCGGATTAAGCGAAAACATACGTATTGTCCGTATCGTTGATCGCTATCTTGAACACGGACGGATATTTGTTTTCCACAATGGTGGAAATGAACGCGTATTTCTCGGCTCATCGGATTGGATGGATCGAAATATTTACCGTCGTATCGAAGTGTGTTTCCCGATTTATAACGAAGAACTAAAACAGCAGATTAAGCAAATGCTGACTCTGCAACTACAGGATGATATAGCGGCTGTCCAGTTAGATAAAAACGCCCAAAACGTGGAGTTGGCCGAAGGGACCACTCGCTCGCAGGAGGAGATACATAAATTAATTCATGCATCATTTCGTGACCTTATGTATCAATAATTAATATGTAACCATTAATAATACATCAATGAAATCGTTATTTACGTTATACATAGCACTAATTGCATGTGCGGCTTGTGCACAAAAAAAAGATCCCTCATTTACCTCACCAAGTCATTATAACTTAAATGAGCCTCAGCAAATGGAGTTTCCACCTGAACTAGAAGAAGTATCAGGCATAACCTTTGTTAATGGGGATTCGAACCGACTGCTTGCGCAGCAAGATGAACAGGGGCATGTATATTATTTAAAAGCAGGTGACAAGTCTACTAAATATGTTAAGTTTGCCGGTAAAGGAGATTATGAAGATATTGCTGTCAGTAACGATCGTATTGTTCTCCTTCGGAGCGACGGTTCTTTTTTTTCCTTTCCGCTTCAAGAACTATATGAAGCAGAGATCGATGCGATGGTTTCCGAAAAAATTTTACCTAAAGGCGAATATGAAAGCTTAGCTGCTTCTATCACGAACAATCGTCTATATGTTTTATGTAAACAATGTAGTGTCGACAAAAAAACATCACAGACCACCGGTTACATTCTTAAACTTGAGTCAGGGAGTCAGATTATAAAAGAGGGAAGCTTTTCTATTGATAATGAAGAGATCAGTAAATATGTAAAACTAAAAGGTAAAGCTTTTAGACCATCGGCATTGACGCGAAACGAAAAAACAAATGAATGGTATATTGTTTCGTCCATTAATAAGCTTTTATTGATTGCAGATCATGATTGGAAAGTAAAAGAAGCGCATCTGTTGAATCCAAAGCTATTCAATCAACCGGAAGGTATTGCTTTCGACAAGGATAACAATCTTTATATAAGCAACGAAGCAGGTGATTCGGGAAGAGCCACCTTGCTTAAATTTAATTATAAGCATTAGAAAAAACAGGGACTACCTTTTGGCCTAAATAAGACAGAAGATATCCATATTTTCCTTTCAAAAACAGACGGAGGCATATGAACAATAAATTTTTACTTGTTTCTTTTACGCTTCTTTGTATTGTCTTTATAGCAGCCAATGCACAGGAACCTTTTATCAAAAGTCGGACAATATTCATAGGCGATGCCGGAGAATCGAATACGGCTCAGCATGCCGTTATTGAAGCTGCCACCCGGCAAGTGCTTACCGGTAAAACCACGGTCTTTTTTCTTGGCGACAATATTTATCCTAAAGGAATGCCGGTGAATCCGTCTGAAAAACAAATAGGCGAAGAAATTTTAAAATCACAATTTAGTCCTTTTCGAGCGAAGCAAATACCTGTGTACTTTTTACCTGGAAATCACGATTGGGATCGTTCAGGTAAGCAAGGTCTCAGAAAGCTTAAAGCCCAATCAAATTATCTTAAAACTGTTGGGGATTCTTTATTACGGATGGTCCCCGAGAACGGTTGCCCTGACCCGGTAGAAATTAGTATTTCAGAGAACCTGACGGTCATTGCATACGATAGCGAATGGTGGTTGTTTCCTTTCGACAAAATAAATCGCGATACAACTTGCAACTGTAGCAGTAAAGAAGAAGTATTGGAGCGTCTAGAAAGTTTGCTTTATAAAAATAGAAATAAAACGGTATTACTTGCGTCGCATCATCCTTTTTCTTCTTACGGAGTACATGGGGGATATTTTTCTTGGAAAGATCATCTTTTCCCACTGACTAATTTGAGCAAAAAACTCTATCTTCCCCTGCCTTTGGTAGGGTCGTTGTATCCCATTTTAAGATCAACCGTATTCTTACATCCCGAAGATATCCCCCACCCACTCTATCAACAAATGATACAAGATATCAAACATACAGTAGATGAATTTCCTAATCTATTGTATGTAGCAGGCCATGAACATGGCCTCCAACTTTTGTCGGATGGCAACACGTTACAACTTGTTAGCGGCGGCGGATCAAAGGGAAGTTTCATTAAAAATGGCAAAAAGGCTTTATTCACAAATAAAGAAACTGGATTTGTTATTGTCGACGAATGGATGGATAAAAGCAAGCAGATTCGGTTTTTTACTTCGAATAGCGGCATGTTTAAAGAAACATACAACTACAAAAAGTCTTTTGTTGATCCCATTCCCTTGGGAGATTCTCTTTTTCTAAGTCACTCCGATATAGACAGTACCGTGACGCAGGCGAACCCTTTGTACAATCGAGTGGGAAAATTTCACCGAAAACTTTTTGGTGAAAATTACAGGCAAGAATGGGCCGTCGACTCAAAAGTGCCCGTTATCCGAATTTCCTCCTTTCAGGGCGGTTTAACGCCCTTGAAACGAGGAGGGGGTATGCAGACAGTATCACTACGACTGGCGGACAAGTCGGGGAAGGAATGGGTTATTCGAAGCGTTAATAAGAACACCGATGCCTTGCTCCCTCTGGAACTGCAACAGACGTTTGCGCGTGATTTTCTCGATGACGCCAACAGTGCACAGCATCCTTATTCAGCACTGATGATACCACCATTAGCTGATGCCGTTGGCGTTGCTCATAGTAATCCCATCATTGGTATTATTGCACCCGACACAGCCTTGGGCGCTTATAACAACATTTTTGCCAACACGCTATGTTTAATAGAAGAGCGCGAACCTTTGGGTGACTCCGACAATACGCTCAAAATGCTCAGTAAAATCAATCACGATAATGATGACATCTACAAAGCAAAGACTTTCCTGCGAGCCCGCATGTTAGATCTTTTGGTAGGCGATTGGGATCGCCATGAAGATCAATGGCGATGGTATGACGATAGCAAAGGTAAAGACAAAGATTACCTACCGATACCGAGGGACAGAGATCAGGCTTTTAGAAAAGTGGAGGGTCTTTTCCCAAATATTATGTCTCGTAGTTGGGCACTACCTACATTACAGGGCTTTCGTGCGACTATCAATCGACCTAACTATTCTTTATTTAAATCACGCTTCTTAAATGCACATTCAAAAAATCAGTTCACTTTTGAGGAATGGATGGAATTGGCTCATGAATTTGTCGCAAACATCACCGATAGCGTACTGGAAGAAGGTTTGAAGAGACTACCAGCGTCTTCTTATGCCATTCGTCACGATTCCCTTTTTGCCGAGCTCAAGAATAGAAGGGATGCTATCCCTGCAGCCATGGAAACTTATTACCGCTTTATCAACAATATTGTAGATATAAAACTAAGTGATAAACACGAATGGGTGGAGGTGGAAGACGACAACGATAAAGGCCTAAAGGTGACGGTTAGAAAGATAAATAAGGAGGGGGAACGGAAAGACAAGCTAATGGAGAAGGAATATTTACCGACTTTGACCAAAGAAATCCGAATTTATTTAGCAGATGGGGATGATAGTGTTTATATAGAAAACAAGCATGCTCCCATTAAACTTCGTGTTATCGGTGGACAAGGAAAAAAGGTCTATCATATAAACACCGCTGTCCGACCGGTTAAGATTTATGATCCGGGTCAGCAGTCCCTTTTTTCCGGACAGGTATCGAAATTGAGAAAGCACCTTTCCAAAGACAGTGCCAACACGGCATTTGTTCCGGTAAATTTATATAATGTTTGGATGCCACTGATAACCGCAGGTTACAATGCGGATGATGGAATCCTGATTGGAGGCGGATTTAGGTACACCCACCAGCGCGGCTTTAGAAAAAGTCCCTTTGCCCATCAACAACAATTACTTGTGTCGGGCGCCTTCGCTACAGGAGCCGTTAAAGTAAAATATAAAGGAACCTGGAAGGAAGTAGTGGGTAAGGCGGATCTTTTAACAGACGTCAATATACATGCACCAAACAATACACAAAACTTTTTTGGCTTAGGGAACAATTCCATCTATGATAAAGATAGTCATTCAGTAAGGTATTACCGAACTCGATTTAATCTATATGAGATGCATGGAGCATTGCGATGGACGCCGACTGAAACTGCTTCGATTTCAATAGGGCCCTCCTTCCAATTGTATTATTATGATTCAGATGATAATGAGGGTCGATTTATAAACAACACCGATCAGCTTCATACCTATGACAGTTTAACGATCGCCAAAGACAAGCTTTTTGCGGGATTTAATGCTTCCTTTCTCAAGGATAATAGAAATAGCAAAATAATGACAACTGAAGGGGGATACCTAAAATTAGATATACAAGGCTTAACGGGTTTGAATGATTACTCGAAATCTTTCTTTCAGGCAAAAGCTGAAGTTGCAGTCTATAAAAGCATTTGGCAAAATGCTGTAACCTTGGCTAATCGATTGGGTGGCGGGACAACCTTGGGAAAAACGACCTTTTATCAGGCACTATTTTTAGGTGGACAAAATAATCTCTGGGGATATCGCCAATATCGATTTGCCGGAGATCATTTATTTTTTAATAATTTTGAAGCCAGGATTAAGCTGGCACAGATCGGCAGCTATATTTTACCGGGACAACTTGGGCTACTAGGCTTTTATGATATCGGTAAAGTTTGGGTTGACGGATTGGATAACAGTTCCATACATCAGGGTACGGGAGCCGGTGTATATTATGCCCCCGCAAGAATTGCACTTTTGCAATTGGTAGCAGGTCATTCAAAAGAAGGTTGGTACCCTTATTTTACCATGGGATTCCGTTTTTAACTACTAATTCCTCAGATCAACAATGTTTGCGCAGGTAATCGATTTATCGGAAAATAAAAAAGATTTATTAGGCGAGCTCGATATACAGCTGTCCCTCGATAGCTTTATAACACATTTAAGAAAGCTCGCAAGTACTCAGGATAACGTGAAGCATGAAATGCTAGAATTTATACTTCACAAATTCTTAGAAACGAGAGAGACTTATGGACCGTTGACGGAAGAAAATTTAGCAAGTTACAAGCAAATCTTATTCTATACCTATAATTTGCTGGTACCTCCACTCGAAGACGAACACGATACGCTCTGGGCGCTGGCAACACCATTAGGAAAAAATGTGTTTTACGGCACACAAGGCTTCTACAATCTGTTGCGTCAGGAATTTTGTGAAGAAACTTTTAAAGACATCGAAGAAAAGACTAAGAAAAAGGACCTGCTCGAGCAGTCCATATATAGCCTACTTCTAGAACGTTTTTACGAAATTCCCGCCGTGGAAGACGAAGTGATCGAATTTTCTTCGAAAGATGAAGTAACGGGCTTACCTCGCTACTATGCCATCCAAATTGATAAACGCTTTGTGGACATCACTCCCAAAATGAAGCTACCGGAACTGGATTATAAAAAAATTAGACAGAATAACGTTCAGCAGTTTGAATGGAGGTTTTTACGTGAATTACTTCCGCTCAACCAGTTCTCTTTTACAGGCTTTTCGATTATTACGGTGAAGGAAATCACACCCGATCGCGTTATCCAGAATATTCGGGATATCGTAAGTCGAAACTCAGACGAAGAACTTGAGCACGCTTATGACGTATTGCAAGAATCCTTGCAAACGCTTACCGGTAATCAACATATTAAGTTTGGTTTATCTCCCATCTTGAAACTGAACAACAAACCAATATTGGATCAGGTATATATGCATGCCAGTATATTACCTGCTCTGTTGAAGAAGAAAACAAGAAACTGCCAGGAAGCTAACATTACGGAATCTTACTTGCTCAACCCTCAAATCATAGTATATAATGTCGGGATAGATTTCGGAGATAACAACTTCAAATTCCTGAACGACCTTTCCGATCTCGGTGTTACTTCTTATGTATGTATCCCCTTATATTATAACAATAAGGTAACGGGACTTTTAGAAGTTTATACCAACGAAGGTCATACCTTTGACAAGATTGTCCTGGCAAAGTTGCGTCGAGCCGCCCCTTTACTTGCGCAGTTACTGAATGATCAAGCACATAGATTCAACGCTCGCATCGACGCGGTAATAAAAGAAAAGTTTACATCCTTACAACCAGCCGTCCAATGGAAATTTAATCAAGCTGCATATGAATACTTGAAAAAGATAGCGCCGGAAAAACCGAAACCCATTATTGAAAACGTTCAATTCAAGAATGTTTATCCCTTATATGGGGCTATTGATATTAGAAATTCTACAATTGAGCGCAATAAAGCCTTAGTTGCCGACTATAAAATACAATTAGGTTTATTAAAACAGGTATTACAAGACATCAAAAACGTTTATAGTATTGCACTACTCGATGAAATGGAATTTAATTGTGATAAGTGGTTGACCCAATTAGACACGAGTCCAATCGACGTTGTACAAATGAAGGTTAAAGACTTCATGGAGAAAGAAGTGTACATGTTATTGATGCACTTCAAAAACAGTAATTCAACTTTAGCAGCGATCATCGAAAAATATGAACAAGAAGTACTAGCGGAAACAGGGAAAGCCCATCAGCATCAACGCGCGCTCGAATCATCCATCGCCACCATTAATACCGCTATTAACGGTTATTTAGAATTATTAAATGATGAAATACAGCGCTCTTATCCTTGCTATTTTGAGAAGTTCAGAACCGACGGCGTTGAATATGATATTTATATAGGACAATCTATTGCTCCTGAAAGGCCATTTGACATGCTCTATCTCAAAAACGTAAGGCTTTGGCAGCTTACGTCAATGGCTTCCATTGCAAAAATAACGCACACCTTACTTCAACAGATGGAAACTCCGCTTGAAACGACCCAGCTTATTTTTATCAATGGAAACGATATAGACATTAGCTTCCGCGTGGACGAAAGGCGTTTTGATGTAGAAGGAGCCTATAACATTCGATACCACATCATAAAAAAGAGAATCGATAAAGTTCACTTAAAAGATTCTTTTGAACGGCTCACCCAGCCTGGAAAGATTGCTTTGGTATATTACGATGCGAGAGAGATTAAAGAGTATATGAGCTATATTAATTATCTCCAAAATAAAGACATTTTATTAGACGATATGGAAGAGCTTGAACTAGAGGAATTACAAGGCGTAAGTGGCTTAAAAGCGATACGAATCGGTGTAAAACTTTAATTGCTAAAAAACGCCTACTAAGCCAATTCCACGCCGTGCAGGCGTAACGGTCCAAGTAATTTGGTTCTGCTTTTTAAAAGGGTTTCTATACTTACTCTCCTCCATACGGCGGACTATTGCCTTCGTACAGAACCAAGATATAGCACCGCCAAAAGCCATATCGGATAGCCAATGGGAATCGCTGTACATACGACTTACCAGTGTAACGCCCGCAGTACTGTAAAATAGCGCTTTTAACAGCGGGCTTTTTACTCGATGCCCCAGTACCAGCGCGCTCACGGTTGCGATCTGCATATGTCCGGATGGAAAGGAATGATAACCTGCTTCCGGAGAGAAAGGATCGAAGGCCCAGGGGCCCACGTCCGTTGCCGGTCTCGCTCGCCCTACGGCGGTTTTCATCAAGGTCTGTAAGGCGCCACTTGTCAGGTATGCAGCACCCAACATGAGCCCCGTTTCCCTAGCCCATTCATTTTTAATAACTAACCCCGTTAAATAAAAGCCGCCGGTCATGATAAAGGCCGCATAAGGTTTACCATAATGAAAACCGGCGCGCTCAATGCCATCCCACACTTTAGAATTCCGATCCTGCCAAAAGTTCCTGTTTGGTTTGTCTAAGGTTGTTAATAACGCGGTTCCGCCAAGAACCGCCCCTACCTTTAACCAATCAGATCCTTTCCATCGAATAGGGCTCGAAACGGTATATGCTACACCGTCCACAAAACGGATTGCATCAGACGTAATTTTTTGTTTGTTTATACTATCTACGGAGATGCTATCATTCATCGCATAAGCAGCAAATCCCATGGTACTAAAGATCAGTATAAATACTGCCTTGCTTAGGTAATTCATATGTTGTAAAAGGATATTCTTCTGCAAAATATGGAATTTCAGCAAAAAACAGAAATATAGTCGTCTCTTCAAAATGAAGTGTGCTTTGCATTTAACCTTACCCATTAGTTTTCGCTTCTAGGATATTCCGCTAATACAACCGTCGCCGATCGCTTTTTACTGTTTCATAACAATTTTATAATAAAAGATAGCCTATATTTACGTCCTAATATATTTTCCTACCATGAGATTACTCCTTAAGTACTTAAGTAGACATAAATGGCTCATACTTTTAGCGTTGATATTAGCGGCGATCAATCAGGTTTTTTCCTTATTGAATCCTTATATTCTTGGGAATCTGATCATTGACCCTTATGCAAATAAAGCACAGCAGTTCCGATCCGATGGAGCAGATAGTGCTTTTTTTAAGGGTATTACCATTGGCTTATTGATGATTATTGGTGTAGCGATGGTTTCACGTATTGCGAAGGCGTTCCAAGATTATGTTGTTAATGTTATAATACAGAAGTTTGGTGCACGGCTTTATACCGACGGACTTCGACATGCACTCAGGCTTCCCTTTCAGGATTTTGAGGATCAACGAAGTGGTGAAACGCTTTCCGTGCTGCAGAAGGTGCGAGCCGATTGTGAAAAATTTATTACCAGCTTTGTCAACGTGCTATTTGCGACGCTTGTGGGTATTGTTTTCGTTGTTATCGTTGCTTTTAAATTAAGTCCTCTTCTTCCTTTGATTTACCTGGTAGGAGCAATTGTTCTTGCTATTCTAACCAGCGTTCTAAGTCGAAAAGTTAAGTTCATTCAAAAAAATATCGTAAGCGAAACGACTGCACTTGCCGGCTCTACTACGGAATCCCTCCGAAATATAGAACTGGTCAAGAGTCTAGGCCTCACCCAACAGGAGATAAGTAGGCTGAACGATACAACGATGAAAATACTAAAACTTGAACTAAAAAAAGTAAAGAGTATTCGGTCTGTAAGCTTTGTACAGGGGACCTTCGTTAATTTCCTTCAACAATGCATTATGTTTGCATTGCTATTCTTCGTTTTTCGCGATAAGATTACGGTCGGGCAGATGATGATGATGCAATTTTATTCATTCTTCATTTTTGGCCCTTTACAGGAGTTAGGAAATATAATCATGTCCTATCGGGAGGCGGAGGCATCCTTGAACAACCTGCAACGCTTATTGAATCGAAAGGTAGAATACCAGCCCCTTGCACCAAAGAAGATCGATGCTATTCAGCAGTTGCGCTTTAACGAAGTGCGTTTTCAACATCAGTCGGCTACACGCCCTGCCCTTGACGGAATTTCCTTCGATGTTTCACAAGGTGAAACCATTGCTTTTGTAGGACCATCCGGTTCGGGGAAAACAACACTGGTAAAATTACTCGTAGGTTTATACCATCCGACTTCAGGCCACGTATATTACAACGACTTTAACGATAATGAGATCGATTTTGAAGAATTACGACATCAAATAGGTTTTGTAACACAAGATACGCAGCTCTTTTCAGGTACTATCCGTGAAAACTTACTCTTCGTCAATCCATCGGCAACTGACGACATGATTTTGGATGTAATAAAGAAAGCGTCGGGACAGAATATTTTAGCAAGAGCGGAAAAGGGTCTCGAAACCGTGATCGGTGAAGGAGGCCTAAAGCTATCCGGTGGTGAAAGGCAGCGTTTATCAATCGCTCGCGCGCTATTACGGCAACCACGCCTTCTTATTTTTGACGAAGCCACGTCAGCGCTCGACTCCATTACAGAGGAAGCGATATCTAATACTGTCCGGGAAATTACAGCGCAAAGAACGCATTTGACCATTATGATTGCCCATCGCTTGTCAACCATCATGCATGCCGACAAAATTTATGTATTGGAAAAGGGTAAAATCGTGGAAACAGGAAGCCATTTTGATTTACTATCGCTTAAAGGTCTTTATTATGCAATGTGGCGACAGCAGATCGGAGAGCGTAAAGAAGAAAGCACGATGGAAGCAAACTAAGCGTTCGATCGACCATTTACTTCTTTCGACAACACTGCGGTAAGGAGCTCTATTACCCGCGAAAGTTCACGGGTATTCAAAGAGGCGAATCCGAAACGAATCGCGTTATAGTTAAACGGACCGGTGTTATATTTCCTGCCATCACTTATCAGTATGCGGTGCTTGGCAAGCTCCGCAGCCACATGGATCAATGGATAAGCTTCACTAAAACGTAGCCAAACTGCCATGCCTCCTGTTGGAATTTCAAACGAGGAAAACGCAAATAGCCGCTCTTTCATTAATGCACATACGTAATCGCGTCGTTCCCGGTAGATATTCACGGATTTTTTTATGTGTCTTGCAACATCACCTTCCCGTATCAAAGAGGCTAAAGCATCTTCCATTATAAAATCGCCTCTCAAATTTATCATCCTTCGGACATAAGCAGCCTCATTGATCATCTCTTGGGGAGCTACCATGAAGCCTATGCGGACAGACGAGGCTAAGCATTTCGTAAAAGAGCCAATGTAAATGACGCGCTCCGGACAGTAACTTACCAGAGGCAAAAAGGGCGAGGATTGATAGTGAAAATCATAATCGTAGTCGTCCTCTACGATCATAAAATTGAAACGTTGGGCAAGCGCAATAAGCTGCATTCTCCTCTGGGGGCTTAAGGTTACGGTAGTTGGGTGATGGTGGTGCGGAATAACATATAACATGTTAATACGCTCTCTTAGACAAATCTCCTCTACTTTATTCATATCCAAGCCGTGCTCGTCTACAGGCACACGAAAAATTCGTGCGTTTTGATAAGAAAAGGCATTGTTAGCCATAAAGTAATTCGGCTCGCCAACAATAACTGCGTCGCCCGCTCTCAGTAATAACTGTGCGGCTATGTAAACTCCCATTTGCGCACCCTGGGTGGTAAGAAGATTGTGTACACTCGCCCGTATACCACGTGTTTCAAATAAATAATCGGTTAATGCTTCCCTCAGTAAGATGGAGCCGACAGACAATGAATCCGTTCTTCCTTTCAATTGCAAATTCCTTCTTAATCGCGCTCTATATTCGCGAGCCAATAAATCTAAAGGGGCTATACGGGAATCAGGCAAACCGTCATCAATAACAATATCATATCCGGCAACGTCAGATCCGAGATCAGTGATCACACTAAACGAGTTACGATAAAAAAAAGGAGTAGTATTGGAGTCCGGCACTTTCTTTAAATTTTGCTCCCAAATTTTCGGATTTAATTCCGGTAAAACCGGGGATACAAAAACACCTTTTTTAGGCACTGTGGTTGCCCATCCTTGCAAAAGCATATCATTATACGCAGCCACAACTGTCTTACGATGAAGCATCAACGATTGGGCAAGTTCGCGCGTACTAGGTAGTCGCATTCCCGGCTTCAATATTCCCTTGCGAATCAATGCAATAATTTGCTTAGACACCTGCAAATATAACGCGGTTGAAGAGGTTCTATCTATGATTAGAAGGCTGGGAAACGGAAGCATGTGGACTACCTATTTTATGCAAACTGGACGACTTACAGAGTCCAAATATACAATATCTTTGAGAAGAAAATTTATTTATAAGACAATGGCAAAAAGAAAAACACTTCAAGAAGCTGATCCTAAAGCGTTCCAAACGATGCTTGCTTTCGAAAAATACCTATCCGAAAGTTCCCTAAGTAAAACACATGCAGAGCTTATAAAAATTCGCGTATCACAAATAAACGGCTGTAGCTATTGTATTAATAAACACACAAAAGAGGCGCGTGAAGCAGGTGAAAGCGAACAACGCATCTATTTGCTAAGCGCCTGGCGCGAAGTTCCCTTCTATTCACCTGAGGAACGGGCTATACTGGCTTTAGCAGAGGAAATGACCAATATTGCTGCACATGGCGTATCTGATGCGGTTTATAACCAAGCCGTTGAGCTTTTGGGACAGCAATATACAACGGAGGTTATGATGGGCATTATTGCTATGAATGCATGGAACCGTGTAGGAATAACAACGCAACGAGAAATAGAATCCTAATCTTAATAAAATATCTTTTCTGTTTCATGCATTTTGCCTAAGTTTGATAAACACTATGAAAGCAAAAATGAATTGATTAACAATCAATTCAAATTAATTGCTGAACAGTCCCGATTATCTAAATTATGGCAAAATGCAACAGTCGAAGTATTCCTACTCGCTATTTAGTATTTTGATAATAATACTACTCAGCAGCTTTATTTCTCCCTTATCCCAAGATAAGCAAAATGGCCTTAAGATCAATGACCAGGCCCCGGATTTTACATTGCCCGCGACAGATGGCAAACAATATTCACTCCGGGATTTTGAGAGGTTTCCAATTTTAGTGGTGGCATTTACTTGTAATCATTGCCCAACTGCACAGGCCTACGAAGATCGCCTCATTAATTTAAAGGCAACATATGGTGAGCGAGGAGTAGCTCTAATTGCCATATCACCAAACAATCCCTACGCTGTACGTTTGGACGAACTTGGCTATACAGAATATAACGACTCTCCTGAAGAAATGAAATTACGGGCTTCCGATAAAAATTTTAATTTCCCTTACTTATATGATGGTGAGACGCAGTTGACATCAAAACGATATGGCGCAGTTGCGACACCTCATATTTTTATTTTCGATAACAATAGAAAGCTTCGTTATAAAGGACGATTCGATGACAACGAAAATCCTAAAGAAACGAAAGAGCACAATGCTATTCAAGCAATTGAAGCACTTCTAGCAAAAAAAGACATCCCTGTAAAAGAGACAAAAACTTTTGGATGTAGTGTAAAATGGTCAACCAAAGAAGATGCGGTAAAAAAGTCTGACGAACAATGGGCAAAAGAACCTGTTACTATTAACCCCATTCAAATCACACAAATCGACTCCCTACTACAAAATAATTCTGATAAACTTCGCTTAATCAATGTCTGGGCTACCTGGTGCGGACCGTGCGTTGCAGAATTTCCTGATTTCGTTATAATCAACCGAATGTATCGAAATAGGCCTTTTGAATTTATCAGTATTAGTGCCGACAACCCGGAGAAACCACAGCCGGTTTTAGATTTCCTTAAAAGCAAAGGAGCCGCGAACCAGAATTTTTTGTTCGAAAGTAAAAATAAATACGACCTGATTGAGGCTATTGACAAAGCGTGGCAAGGCGCGCTTCCTTATACCCTATTAGTAGCTCCGGGCGGAAAAATTCTTTATAGTAAACAAGGGGAAATAGATCCTCTTGAAATGAAAAAGATGATTTTAAAACATTTAGGCCGATATTACTTCTAAATATTCTATCTGATAAATTTTAGCATTTGCAAATATGTAGTTAACTACGTAGTTTTGCTAAAAAAAGAAATGGCTTTTGAAATTGAACTTTTAAACAATGCCGATGTCCCGGAAATCATCGGGCTTATCTTGCCGATACAACAGCAAGAACATCAAGTTCCTGTAACCATTGAAGATCAGCCAGACTTATTGAATGTAGAAAAACATTACCAACAAAAGGGTGGCGCTTTTTGGGGAATTAAACACCAAGGAACGCTCTTGGGAACTATCGCTTTAATAAAGATGGAAGCAGAACAGGGCGGAGTGATACGAAAAATGTTTGTCCGCAAGGAGTATAGAGGAAGAGAATTAGGGTTAGCGCAGAAATTACTGGAACATTTGATATGCTATGCCAAAAAGGCCGGTATGAGCCATTTATACTTAGGTACCTTTCATACATTAAAAGCCGCCTTACGTTTTTATGAACGGAACGGTTTCATGCAAATTGAAAAAGTGCAACTCCCTTCCCATTTTCCAATTATGGAAGTAGACGATGTATTTTTTCACCTAATTCTGAATAACGATGACAAATGTGATTGACGAGTCGGGCCTCTTAGCGATATCAACACGCCTACAACGCTTAAGTGATCAGCTGCGAAAAGACGGACTAAAAATTTACGAATCCTATGGTATCCAATTCGAACCGAAATGGTTTCCGGTGATTTACACACTCCATAAAAAGCCCATATTGAGCGTAGTGGAAATAGCCAACGAAATTGGGTATACTCATCCCTCTACTATCAGCCTTCTCAAAGAATTAGAGAAAAAAAAACTGATAAAATCAAAGAAAGATAAAGATGATGAAAGGAAGAGGCTTTTATACCTAACCAGAGAAGGAGAAACGTTAGTCGAAAAGATGCAGCCCATTTGGGATGTAATGGTTAAAGCCCTAGAACAACTTACTAATACGTCTAACAACCTAATGAAAGCTATTGACGAAGTTGAGTACCAACTAAAACTACAAGGTTTCTATCAAAGAGCCGAATTAATCAAAGAAAACAAGAGCAAATAATTTATGAGTATTGTAATTAGAACAATCCGTCAGAACGATAATCAGATTTTAGCGCAGATTCTGAGAACTTCCTTAGAAGAACACCATATCCCAAAAGAAGGAACCGTATATACAGATCCGACAACCGACAATCTGTATACACTTTTCCAGCAACCAAGAAGTATTTATTATGTAGTAGAAGAGGATGGGGAGGTTTTAGGTGGTTGTGGTATTTATCCGACAGCCAATTTACCAACAGGCTACGCAGAGCTTGTCAAACTGTATCTGTCTAATAAAAGTAGAGGTAAAGGTTTGGGTAAAACACTCATTAATCGGTGCTTGGAGAAAGCTGTCGACTTAGGTTATACCCATCTCTACTTGGAGTCTTTCCCTCAATTTGAAACAGCAATAAGCATGTACAAAAAAATGGGTTTCTCTTCATTGCCTCACGCACTTGGCAATTCCGGGCATTATGCCTGTAATGTATGGATGGTAAAAGAGCTGGTGCTTGCCGCCAACTAACAAATTCCGGTGTTTTTTGTATCTTTACTGTAGATAAAGCTACTATTATGAGCCGCATAGAAACATTAAACAACGTTTTGGACGGTTTAATGACCCGTTATAAACAACGTGTTCCGGATGTCGGTGCCATTATCCAAGCGATGCTGCAAGATGGCATTATTCAACATCCAGATGAGATCGAAAATGACCATATCGCTTTTAGGACCATGGGAGTATCCCAATTAGGTATAAAATCTTTTGAGAAAATCTTTCTGCATTATGGTTATGAAAAGCGCGATTATTATAATTTCCCCGGAAAGAAGTTAGATGCTTATTGGTATGCACCTCCTGCCGACCGATATCCCCGAATTTTTGTGAGTGAGCTTCGCGTGAGCGATCTTTCTCAAAAAGCCCAAGATATTATCAAAAGCTATACCGATGAAGTAACATCCGATCCGGTGGACAAACTGGATCTTGATAATGCGATGGAAGTCGACCGTTTTCTTCACAGCCCCTTATGGAGAATACCATCGCTGGAAGATTACAATATTTTGGCCGAAGAAAGTGAATATGCTTCATGGGTTATTTACAACCGCTATTATTTAAATCACTTTACAATCAGTATTCACAATCTGAAAGAAGGATTTAATGATATCGCGCTTTTCAATAACTTTCTCGAAAAACATGGTTTCAAGTTAAATACCTCCGGTGGTAAAATTAAGGTAAGTCCTGATGGAGGCTTACTTCAAAGTGCTACCGTGGCCGAAATGATTGAGGCCACTTTTGCCGATGGAGAAAAACAACATATATCGGGTTCTTATGTCGAATTTGCAGAAAGAAAGGTATTGCCTGCTTACGTTCACCTAGCAAAAGAACAAATAAAAAGGCTGCATCGTCGAGACGGTTTTGAAGCCAATAACGCAGATAAAATATTTGAAAGCACCTATAGTTCGCAAACAAAAGGCGATTAAGATCAGCTTTTGAAAATCGGCTTTCAGCGATAATGAATAAAGCAGAAAGCCGATTTCCGACAACCAAAAGCGACTTAAACAACGATATTTACGATCTTCCCCTTGACAACGATCACCTTCTTAGGTGTTTTACCATCAAGGTAACGCTGCACATCTTCGTTCGCTAATACAGCTTGTTCGATCTCGATCCCCTCAAGGCTCAGCGATAGATTGAGTTTTAGTCGCATTTTACCGTTAAACGATATAGGGTATTCAAACTCATCCTCTATTAAATAATCCGGGTTGAAAACAGGGTAAGAAGTGTAAGACAAGGAGCCCGGTTCATTTCCAAGAAGCACCCATAGTTCTTCGCAGATATGGGGTGCGTAGGGTGATAACACAATTACCAAATCCCGCAGAATGGCTCGCTTATTACACCTCAAATCAGTTAACTCATTTACGCAAATCATGAAACTCGAAACCGAAGTATTAAAAGAGAATCGTTCGATATCATCCTCCACCTTACGGATAATCTTATGTAAGGACTTAAGCTCTGCCTTTGTCGGTATTTCATCCGATACGGAAAAATTTGAAGATGCGTCATGGAACAAGCGCCAAAATTTACGAAGAAATTTGTGAACGCCTTCAATACCGTTTGTGTTCCAAGGTTTACTTTGCTCTAAAGGGCCCAAAAACATCTCATACATGCGTAAGGTATCAGCGCCATATTGCTCTATTATATCATCCGGATTAACGACGTTAAACTTGGACTTGGACATCTTTTCTACCTCATGTCCACAGACATATTTGCCGTCCTCTAAAATAAACTTAGCTTCTGCATATTCGGGTCTGGATAGCCTGAACTTTTCTAGATGTAGAATATCGTTGTTCACGATATTAACGTCAACGTGAAGTGCAGTCGTTTTGTATTGATCTTTCAGGCCTAAAGAAACGAAAGTATTAGTGCCCGCTCCATGCTCATCCAATACACGGTACACAAAATTGGAGCGTCCTTGTATCATCCCCTGATTGATCAGTTTTTTGAAGGGTTCTTCTTCCTTTACCTTTCCAATGTCTTTCAAAAACTTATTCCAGAAGCGGCTGTATAGCAAATGTCCGGTAGCATGCTCTGAACCGCCAATATATAGATCAACGGCCTGCCAATAATCAATAGCCTCTTTTGAGGCAAACGCTTCCGAATTGTGCGAATCCATATAACGATACCAGTACCAGCTAGATCCTGCCCATCCGGGCATTGTACTAAGTTCGTACTCATATCCCCCCTGATATTTCCAATTCGTTGCACGTCCCAAAGGCGGTTCGCCGCTTTCTGTAGGCAGATATTTATCCACTTCCGGCAATAACAACGGGAGCTCGTTTTCTTTGATTAGTTTAGGCAATCCATCTTTAAAATAAACAGGCACCGGTTCACCCCAGTAACGTTGTCTACCAAAAATCGCATCGCGCATCCTATAATTGACTTTGGCTTTTCCGATACCACGTTCTTCGAGTACAGATACTAGCTTCGAAACCGCTTCTTGATAAGATAAACCATTAATTAATTCGGAGTTAATATAAACACCCTCCTTCCGACTATCGGCCTCCTCATCTATTTCTTGTATATCAAGAATTTTGATAATAGGTAAATGAAATTGCTTTGCGAACAGGTAATCACGTTGATCCCCCGAAGGCACAGCCATGACGGCACCGGTACCATAACCAGCTAACACATAATCGGCAATCCAAATCGGCACCTGCTTGCCTGTCAAAGGATGCATCGCATAACTACCTGTGAATGCACCGGTAACGGTTTTGGTATCGGCCATTCTGTCACGCTCGGATTTCTTTTTGGTCTGTTCTATATAATTTTCGACCTGTGCCCGCTGTACGTTCGTTGTAATGATCGGAACTAAATCATGCTCGGGCGCTAATACCAGAAAACTTACGCCATATATCGTATCAACTCGTGTGGTAAACACTTCAATGGAATCGCTCCCATCTGCTAAGGCAAATTTTACACTTGCTCCTATACTTTTTCCTATCCAATTGCGCTGCATCTCTACTAACGGCTCGGGCCAATCAACGGTGTCCAGCCCCTGCAGTAATCGTTCTGCATAAGCAGTAATTCGCATACTCCACTGCATCATCTTCTTCTGAATCACCGGATAACCACCACGCTCTGATACCCCATCTTTCACTTCATCGTTTGCCAAGACAGTACCTAAGGCCGGGCACCAATTGACGGTGCTCTCGCGCAAATAAGCTAGACGATATTTTAACAACTCGGTCTCCTTTTGCTCTTCAGAAAAATGGTGCCATTCCTCGGCTGTAAATTCGAGGACATCTTCATCACATACTGCTTCTATCCCCTTGCTCCCTTTGGTTTCAAAAATCCGGATCAATTGGTCAACAGGTTCAGCCTTATCGCTATCCGTGTTATAGAATGAGTTGAAGAGCTGCATAAAAATCCATTGTGTCCATTTATAATAAGATGGATCACTGGTTCGTATCTCCCTGCTCCAATCAAATGAAAAACCAATGTTATCTAACTGCTCCCTATAACGCTTTATGTTGGTTTCCGTGGTTATTGCGGGATGCTGACCGGTTTGAATAGCGTATTGTTCAGCCGGCAACCCAAATGAATCATATCCCATGGGATGTAACACGTTATATCCACGTAATCTCTTATATCGCGAAAAAACGTCGGAGGCTATGTATCCGAGTGGATGACCAACATGAAGCCCGGCTCCTGAAGGATAAGGAAACATGTCTAACACATAATATTTTGGCTTATCTGACGTATTATTAACTTTAAATGTTTGATTGGAAGCCCAAAACTGCTGCCACTTTTTCTCTATAGTCTTAAATTGATAGTCCATTATAACACATTACAGTATGACTTGCGAAAGTACGAAAAATCTCACATCTCATGTCCTATATCTCATATCTAATTATTAATTTCGCATTTCAAATAGTAGCATATGGAAGAATTTGAAGTAAGTGCGTCATCCAGAAAAACAAAATCCGTCTACATATCCACGGTTATTAGTATTGCTCTGGTATTACTCATGACCGGACTATTAGGGTTGATCCTCGTTCATGCTAAAAATCTTTCCAATTATGTTAAGGAAAATATTGTACTTAACATCATCGTTAATGACGGGGTAACAGAAGCCGATATTCTTAGTCTACAAAAAGAGCTGGACGGAAATCCTGCGGTACTTCGCACACAATATGTTAGCAAAGAATTAGCAGCTAGAAATCTTCAAAATGACTTGGGCGAAGATTTTGTTAAGTTTCTGGGTTATAACCCACTGTTATCGTCCATCGACGTCTATCTCAAAGCAGATTATGCAAATAAAGCAGGTGTAGAGACCTTTACAAAGCAGGTATCTAGCAACAGCATGGTCAAAGAGGTTGTTTATCAAGACTCGCTGATCGATATGGTCAACAAAAACATTCGTGTCATTGGTCTTATCATACTTGCCTTCGCAGCTATCTTATTGATTATTGCCGTCGCATTAATCAATAACACCATAAGGCTGGCAATCTATTCACAACGCTTTTTAATAAAAAGTATGCAAATGGTGGGAGCAACAAAGGGCTTCATTCGCCGTCCATTTTTAGGCTATGGTATTCTTCACGGCCTTTTGGGTGCTCTGATTGCAATCATTCTACTATTGCTGACATTGTATTTTGCGCAAGAGCAAATTCCTGAAATTGTTATTTTACGTAACTATTTTGAATTTGCCCTCATTTTCATAGGTGTAATCTGTTTAGGCATTCTGATCTCGGGGGCCAGCACTTATTTTGCAGTAAGCAAGTATTTACGTCTCCGAATAAATGATCTCTATCGGTAATATACATTCACTTAATTAAATTTAGCATTATGCCGCAAGAAAAAAAGAAAGTAGCTCAAGGCGAACAAAAGTCAAACTTTGTTTTCGGTAAATTGAACTACCAATTAATGTTATTAAGTATTGCCATTGTTATCATTGGCTTTATTTTGATGGCCGGTAAAACAGATATTTACAGTTTCACTAAAATAACTTTAGCGCCGATTGTGGTTGTCGCAGGCTTTGCTCTTGGCATTGTAGCAATATTAAAGAACCCTACTAAATAACACCAATAGATGACTTTAATAGAAGCGATTATTTTAGCCATCGTAGAAGGGCTAACCGAATTCTTACCTGTTTCATCCACCGGCCACCTAATCATCGCAACCGCCTTAATGGGCATCGAACCATCTGCCTTCGTTAAACTGTTTACAGTAGCTATTCAACTAGGCACCATCCTCTCGGTTGTGATTCTTTATTTTAAGCGATTTTTTCGTTCGTGGTCTTTTTATTTAAAACTATTTGTTGCTTTTATTCCGGCAGCCATTTTTGGCTTATTATTTAGCGACGAAATAGACAATATGCTAGAGAGCCCAATGACGGTGGCAATCACCTTAGTTTTAGGCGGCATTGTGCTCCTATTCGTCGATAAATGGTTTAATGCACCTCGCATTGATAACTCAGACAACATTTCTTACGCTACCGCCCTGAAAATTGGCTTTTTTCAGTGTCTAGCAATGATACCAGGCACTTCTCGCTCGGGAGCAACCATTGTTGGCGGTATGGCGCAGAAACTTTCAAGGAAAGCCGCAGCTGAATTTTCTTTCTTTTTAGCCGTGCCGACTATGTTTGGCGCGACGGCAAAAAAACTGCTCGACTTCTACAAAGATGGCAACCAGTTTACCGCAGACCAATATAATATCCTTTTTATAGGTAACTTGGTGGGTTTCATCGTAGCCATCATAGCCATTAAAAGCTTCATTGGTTACGTTACGAAATACGGATTCAAAGCTTTTGGATGGTATAGAATTATAGTAGGTGGGATTATTATCGTGATGCTTTTAAGCGGTCACAGCTTATCGGTGCTTTAATGGAAGACGAAAAAGAAAAGCCGATTTTCCCTCGTTTCGATTTCACCGCCGGTGAGGTTTTACTGATTGATAAGCCTTACAAATGGACTAGTTTTGACGTAGTGGGAAAGATCCGCAATGCTTTAAAGCCTTTGAAATTGAAAGTAGGCCATGCAGGCACACTCGATCCGCTGGCTACAGGTTTACTTATTGTTTGTACCGGCAAACGCACTAAAACTATTGATGAGCTTCAAGCGCAGGAAAAAGAATACATAGGAACCTTCACACTCGGAGCAACAACGCCGTCTTATGACTTAGAGACAATTCCGGATAGCTTTTTTGATATCACAAATCTTACGGAACAAGATCTACTTCGCGCCTCACTAACATTCGTCGGTGCTATTGAACAATATCCGCCGGTACATTCGGCTGTAAAAATGCAAGGCGAAAGATTATACGAAAAAGCCAGACGAGGCGAGTCCGTTGAACTAAAACCTCGTCGTGTAACGATCTATGAGTTCGAATTAACCCGTATTGCTCTTCCGGAAGTTAACTTCAGAGTCGTTTGCAGCAAAGGAACTTACATTCGATCGTTGGCACATGACTTTGGAAAAGCAGTGGGCGCCGGTGCCTATCTGAGTGAATTGAGAAGAACTCGCAGCGGTAATTTTCATGTCAGAGATGCCTGGAATGTTTTGGAGCTGTCCGATCATATTCGGTCTTTGAAAGAACAAGGTCTATTAATAAATGACGAAGGAGAACATTCATAAAAAACCTTAACCTCAATACATTATCACTTTTAGAATAAATACGTATCTTGGAAGAAAGGTACATAAAATTATCTCATAAGATTTTCTGTAGGCAGAAACAGTGGAACACACAAAGCGTGATATATTGCAAATAAGGGTTTAGGAATGGCTTTGGAACAAAGATTAGTATGATTATTTGCTGCTAAAGTAAAATGCTTATGAGGTAAACAGCAGATTCATGATAAAAAAACAATTTATTGCGGATGAAAATATATAGAAACATTGAAGATTTTATACCATTGGACAATGCAGTGGTGACGATTGGAACCTTTGATGGCGTTCATATAGGACATCAGAAAATTATAAGCAGTTTAAGAGAATATGCGCAAAAGATAAACGGAGAAACGGTACTTCTTACCTTTTTTCCCCATCCAAGGATGATCTTGCATCCGGATGATGATAGCTTGCGTCTTATAAACACCATTGAGGAAAAAGCCGATCGACTAGCCGAAAGTGGAATCGATCACCTGATTATCACGCCGTTTACACGGGATTTTTCCAATCAATCGGCAGAAGAATATATTCGCGAAATTTTGGTCAGTAAAATCGGCACTAAACGGATCATTATCGGTTATGATCATCATTTTGGGAAGGACCGCAAAGGATCACTGGTCGATTTGCTAAAATATGCAGAACAGTACCATTATTCGGTACAAGAGATACCGGAGCAAGACATCAATGATGTGGCTGTCTCATCGACGAAAATACGCGAAGCACTCATTATTGGCGAAATTGCCACTGCCAACAAGTACTTAGGTTATCCTTTCCACATTACAGGAAAAGTGGTTAAAGGACAGCAGCTAGGCAGAACCATTGGATACCCCACCGCTAATATCGAAGTTCCGGAAAGCTACAAATTAATTCCTGCTTATGGTATTTACGCAGTACAGGCAACCCTTATTGAACATGCGGAGATGACTACGGGAGAATATATACCGGCAAAAAAAGGCCCTACGTTAAAAGGTATGGGATATATCGGAACACGGCCCACTGTAAGAGGTGTCAACCGAAGTATAGAGATCAATTTTTTTGATCTTAACGAAGATTTATATGGCAAAACGCTTCAAATACAATTTTTACACTTTGTGCGTCACGATCATAAATTTGATAGTATTGAGGCAATGACGGCGCAATTGGCAGAAGACGAGAAGAAAATAAAAGAGCTGCTTGCTTAATTTCTCCAATATTAAATTTCCGGATGAAACTTCATATCGATAAGAACGAACAAGAAGCTATTGAAAACGCCATTGCACATTGGGAAGAGAACAGCCTGATTGACAAAGAAACGGCGGACAGACTTAGGCACTCGTACGAGGTGAAGGGCTTCGACTGGAGACGTCTAGCACAATATTCATTTTGGATTGCACTCTCTTGTATTGTACTGGCCTTCCTGTCCTTATTTGTCGATCAGGAGATTCTTCAACTTTTGTCAACGCTATACGAAACACCCAATATCATTATCTGCGTGTTTTGCGCTTTGCTTTCATTTTTATTTTATTACCTGGGTTATTTCAACAAAAAACGACATCCAGAGAAATTATTTACCAATGAAAGCTTAATTGTGTTGGGTGTATTTTCTACGGCTACTTTCATTGGCTATCTGGGCAAGGTTATCGACAAAGGTGACGGGATGTATTCATTCTTATTTTTATTGTCTATAGTCATTTATACCGTTCTTGCTATACAGCTTTCTTCAAAAACTATTTGGGCTTTTATGTTGATCGCACTAGGTATATGGTTTGCCACCGAAACTGCTTACCACAGCAATTGGGGATTTAAATTTTGGGGAATGAATTATCCATTGCGCTTTACCATATTTGGAATACTACTAACAGTTTTCACCTTGGTTCTGCATAATAAATGGGCAGCTATTAGAGGCTTTAAACAATTAAGTTACATCATGGGAGTATTATATCTCCTTATTTCCTTATGGTTACTATCAATTTTCGGAAACTATAGCGATTTAGACAAATGGGCAGCTACCAAGCAATATCATATATTTTATTGGGGAGTACTCTCAACGGTCGTTTGTTTAGCATTTGCTTGGTATGGTCTCAAAAAGAACGATATTATCGCCCGTGAATTCGGCATCATCTTCCTTCTAATTAATCTTTATACGCGATTCTTCGAATATCTATGGGACAATATAAATCGAGCGATTTTCTTCTCTTTGCTCGCCTTATCCTTTTGGCTTATCGGACGAAAAGCCGAAAAAATTTGGAGTGGAAGCTTCCTAAAAAAGAAGGAGTTCCCACCCAAATTATGATTGTTTAATAAATTGCAGATTCAATACGATTTTCACTTCATCTCCAACCACTACGGATCCAGCCTCCGTCAAATCATTCCATTTCAGCCCAAAAACCTGTCGGCTGATCTTAGCGGTTGCTTCAAAGCCCGCTTTTTGATTACCGTACGAATCTTTAGCAGTACCGCCAAACTCTACTTCAAACTGCACAGCCTGGGTATGTCCTTTGATCGTTAAATCGCCTCTTAACAAGTATTCGCGGCCTCCTTTTTTTTCAAACGAGCTTGACTGAAAGGTCAACTCAGGGTAATTCGCCGTATCAAAAAAATCGGCTGATCTGAGATGTTCATCACGATCCTTCATATTCGTATCAATGCTATCAGCATCAATCATAAATCTAATCGTTGCATCAGAAAAATCCTCGTTCGTTGCCTCAATTTGTCCATCAAACTTATTAAAGTTACCCGCAACCGTGGAAATAACCAAATGCTTTACCTTAAATTGCACTTCTGAATGCGCCGGATCAACTTTCCATATAGAAGCCATAATATGTGTTTTTATCACAGAAAACAATAAACACCGTAAAATGTTTAGGTTCAACTAACACTATACAGCCTCAGTTACAATCTCATATGTAATTTGTACGCCACCTGCTGCCAACATATCGTGTACCGAACAATATTTCTTTACTGCTAGCTCTGCTGCTTTCTTGGCCTTCTCGATGTCAATACGCCCTTTTAACTTGAATAGTAGATGAATATCGGTAAAAACGGCCGGAATCGCATCTTTTCGTTTTCCATCAACCTCAATTTTTACATCCTCTATTTCCTGCTTTTGTTTTTTCAGGATATTTATAAGGTCGAGTGCACTACAAGAACCCAAAGCCATTAACACCAGCTCCATAGGGCGTGCACCTAATGCCTCACCACCAATTTCCGGAGAGCCGTCAATATGGACTTTTACATCGGTGGACGCACTTTCACCTTCAAAATGCACCGCCTGGTTTAGCCTGTTTAGCGTTACTTTCATTTTCTTAGCTCTTAGCTTTCAGCCATCAGCTGCCAGCTTTATTTCGTTATTATTCCTGTTAATTAATGATACTTTAAGTATCATGCAATGCATACTAAGCTTTGCTCTAAGCTTTAAACGGTATTCCATTCCTCGTTTAAGGTCGAGCTCCGACCTTTTCGAAAGCCGACAATTATTTGCTGCCGTCCAAAGCCTGCTTCAAATCGACCAAAATATCGTTCACATCCTCCAATCCGACCGAAATACGAACGGTTCCTGGATAGATACCGATTTGTTCACGCTCCGCATCTGTTAATTTTGAATGTGTCGTAGACGCCGGATGCGTTGCAATCGTACGTGAATCGCCCAAGTTAGAAGTGATCAAGATCATCTTCAAATTATCGAGAAAACGTTTAGCACGTTCAAAGCCACCTTTAATGACAAAGGTAACAATGCCACCTCCAGCCTTCATTTGTTTTTTGGCCAACTCATATTGAGGATGTGAGGGCAAGAAAGGATAGCGAACAAAGTCGACCTCATTATGCGACTCTAACATGCCCGCTACTGCCAACGCATTATCACAATGGCGGTCCATACGAAGCGCCAGAGTTTCAAGACTTTTTGATATAATCCAAGCATTGAAGGGTGACATAGACGGCCCGGTGTGCCGAATAAAAAACATCATCTCGTCGATCAACTCCTGTTTACCTACAACAATCCCGCCTAAAACACGTCCTTGTCCGTCCATGTATTTCGTGGCAGAATGGCTTACTAAATCAAAACCATATTGTATCGGCTTTTGCAGATAGGGCGTCGCAAAACAGTTATCTACATTTAATATAATATTTGGATATTTTTTTTTAAAGGTTCCTAACCACTCCAGGTCTACCAATTCCAAGCCTGGATTTGATGGCGTTTCCAAAAAAAACATCTTCGTATTAGGCTGAATGGCTTTCTCCCAATCAGCTGGATTCTTTGCATCTACATAAGAGGTAGTAATGCCCCATCGTGGAAATAAAGTCGTAAACAGTTGATGAGTAGAACCGAAAACCGATCTACAGGCCACAATATGGTCGCCGTTTTTCAGCAGTGCAGCGAAAGAGGCAAAAACTGCCGCCATTCCGGAAGAAAAGGCTAAACCGGCCTCTGCTCCCTCCAGCTCACAAACTTTTTGTATAAATTCGTTCGTATTTGGATTAGAATACCTAGAATATACAATACCTTCTTCCTCGCCGGCAAATACAGCGCGCCCTTGCTCGGCATCATCAAAAATAAAACTTGAGGTTAAATATAAAGGTACAGAATGCTCGCGATTCTGTGAACGTTGAGTTTGACTACGAATTAATTTACTTTGTTCTTCCATTCTATTTCTATTGTCGACTCAAACCTACCATAAAATTCACTTAGTTAGAAACTTTTATTTTAATTGTTTTGTAATAAACAAAGTCGGAACGCATCAAAAAAGCGTTGATCCGTATATGAACCAACGCCTCATAAAAAACAACCAAATCTATAGGGAAATATAAAAAACTTAATACAAATTTAAATCCTGTTCCAGGAAATTTAATATCCGTGAGAAATCTTTATGCAAAGCAACTGCCTGACCAAATACTAATAGGACCGGCCCTGTGTTATCAATGGATACTTCTTCTGCAACTTCCTCTATTGTATTAACGACACCAATGGCCAATCTTTCATTTTTCATTGAGCCGTTCTGTATAACGGCCGCCGGCAACCGCCCCTTACCAAGTTTTTTATAAATCGATACGATTTCAGGCAATTGCGCAAAGCCCAATAACACGACAACAGTCGCTCTGCTTCGCGCAGCTTCCTCAATCTCCCAATTAAACGAACCATTACTATCGGTGGCGCTTAAAATCCACAAACTATCACTGTTTCCCTTATGGGTAACGGGGATCCCCTGCAAACCGGGCACAGAAATGGCACTGCTTATTCCGGGTATAATTTCCGTTTCCACGCTGTACGATGCCGCATATTCCAACTCTTCATACCCCCTTCCGAAAACGAAAAGGTCGCCTCCTTTCAATCGGACCACATGTCCAAAATTTAGCGCATAATCAACCATTAAGCGATTGACTGTTGTTTGCGAAAAGTTTTCGTCTCCTGATGGATTACCAACATAAACGCGGGTTGCCTCTTTGGGAGCGTAGCTTAATAATGCTTCGTCCACTAACGCATCGTATATTACGACATCCGCTGTTTTAAGTGCTTTAACACCTTTTATGCTAATCAAATCGGGATCTCCCGGGCCTGCGCCTACCAAGGTGATTTTTGGTTCGACATATACCTTCTCAAATTCGGGATGTTGCTGCCTTTCCATATATTGCCTCCTATTTATATCAATTAAAAAAAAAGCCTCCGCAGGTTACTGAAGAGGCCTCTTGGAAATCTATACGCTCTCTCCTAACTTGTTAATAAATAACACATATTATTCATATTTTTACAGATGGAGCGTTTCATATTTTCAAAATTAAAAATCAACGAGACAAATATATATAAAATATACCAATTTAGTAGTCTTTTTTATTAAAATTTTTATTTTTCTTTTAAAATATTGGTTATCAGGTCATTAATTACAAACCTAAAGCTAGATTCTCTTCACGCTTAATAATATCGGCAATGCTGGTATCATTCAAAATCTGTAACATCGCATTTCTAACATCTACGAAAGTATCTCTGATACCACAAGTTTCTTCGGTTTTGCATTCATCACATCGCCTATAAAAATTCAAGCTTACGCAGGGTAGCAAGGCTATAGGGCCGTCGGTGAGTCTGATAACTTGCGATAAGCGAATGTCTTCCGGGTCTTTGTTTAAACTATATCCTCCGCCCGCTCCCTTTTTGCTATACAATATACCCGCATTTCGCATTTCCAGTAATATTTGCTCAAGAAATTTCTTCGGAATGTTTTCCTCTTCAGCAATTTTTAAAATCTGCATCGGCTCTTTCCCGTAGTTCTTTCCCAGTACAATAAGAGCTTTAATGGCATATTTTGATTTTTTCGACAGCATATTATTCCTTTGCTTTTTGTAAAATTACGAATTTTCCTTTAGTAATAAAGGTCAACAATCCTCTATGCAATCACATATGTGCTTTGAGGAACTGACCGGTATAAGACTGCGAATGCTTGACAAGATCCTCCGGTGTTCCTTCAAATACAAGCTCTCCACCCTTCTCTCCACCCTCCGGCCCGATATCTATCACCCAGTCGGCACATTTGATGACATCCATGTTATGCTCAATGACTAAGATGGTATTACCCTGAGCAATCAATGCATCAAATGACTTCAATAACTTTCGAATATCGTGAAAATGAAGCCCGGTAGTAGGTTCATCAAAAATAAAAAGTGTATTCTTACTGTTGTTTCCCTTCACCAGAAACGAAGCTAACTTAATACGTTGTGCTTCCCCTCCCGACAAGGTATTCGACGATTGACCGAGCTTCACATAACCTAACCCTACATCCGCCAGCGGTTGGATTTTATTGAGTATCTTCGCTTGTTTGCCGAAAAAAGTCAAAGCTTCCTCTACCGTTAATTCCAGTACATCATAAACATTCTTATCTTGCCACGTTATATCCAGCACCTGTTGTTTAAACCGTTTACCTCCACAAGCCTCACAGGTAAGATAAATATCGGCCATAAACTGCATTTCAATTTTCACTTCCCCTTCTCCTTGGCAAACATCACATCGTCCTCCTTCTACGTTAAAAGAGAAAGCCGCTGGCTTTAACCCCGCAGCTTTTGCAGCTGGCTGACTACTATACAGCGCTCGTATATCGTCCCACGCCTTTACGTAGGTTACCGGATTCGATCTCGAAGACCTCCCTATCGGATTCTGATCTACCATCTCGACACGTTCAACAAGCTGAAGATCTCCATCCAAACCATCAAAAACACCGGTTTGCTCGCCGGAATAATTACCGGTCGCTTTCTGCAAAGCAGGATACAATATACGCTTCACCAAGGAAGTTTTCCCCGAACCAGACACACCGGATACTACCGTAAAGGTATACAACGGAAATTTCACGTCAATCCCTTTCAGATTGTTCTCCCGAGCACCTTTTATCTCTACAAAGTGCTGCCACTTCCTTCTACTACTTGGTATACCAATGGCCTCGATTCCGTTTAGGTATTTTCCGGTCAAACTCTGCTCGTCCTTAAGAATCTCTTGATATGTTCCCGAAAAAACAAGCTGCCCACCATGTACACCGGCTTCCGGACCAATATCAATAAGGTAATCCGCAGCCTGCATCATTTCTTCTTCATGTTCTACCACCAAAACAGTATTGCCAACATCACGTAAAGATTTAAGCACCCCGATTAGACGTTGGGTATCGCGTGGATGTAAACCGATACTCGGTTCGTCTAAGACATATATGGAACCCACCAAAGAACTTCCTAAAGAGGTTGCTAAGTTAATCCGCTGTGATTCGCCGCCCGAAAGTGTGTTTGAAAGGCGGTTCAATGTTAAATATCCTAGCCCCACTTCCGTTAAAAAACGCACGCGGTTCTTTACTTCTATCAATAACCTTTTTGCAATTGTCTCCTCGTGCTTATCTAATGATAGATTGTTGAAGAAATCTAACAAATCATCAAGAGGCATAAGCACCATATCGGTAATTGATTTCCCTCCTACTTTAACATAGGCTGCATCTTTACGTAGTCGGGTTCCCTTACAATCCGGACAATCCGTCTTCCCCCGATAACGTGATAACATAACTCGGTATTGAATTTTATAGGTCTGCTCTTCCAATTCTTTAAAGAAATCATCCAAACCACTAAAATATTGATTCCCGCTCCACAAGACTTGCCTTTGTTGGGGCGATAAATCTTTATAGGCTCTATGCACCGGAAAGTCAAATTTTATGGCCACTTTAACAAATCGGTTCAACCATTCTCCCATTTTCTCTCCTCTCCAGGGAGCGATTGCTCCATCGTATACCGATTTGCTCTTATCGGGCACTACTAAGTCGGGATCTATCCCGATCACTTTCCCATACCCTTCACACCTGCTACAAGCTCCATAGGGATTATTAAAGCTGAAAAAGTTAGGAGTCGGTTCTTCAAATGCCATACCGTCTAACTCAAATCGATCACAGAAAAAATGTTCCTTTTCTCCATCATCAATATAACAGTCCCCCTTTCCCTCAAAGAAGGCCGTCTGGACTGAATCAGCAATTCTACTTAAAGTTTCGTCTTCTTGATTCACACGAATACGGTCAATAACGATTCGTAAATCACCTAAGTTGACACTGCTATTAGCAACCTTTTTATCTTCGATTAGGGACTCGATTTTCTCAATTCGGCCTAAGTACTCCACTCGAACAAAACCCTTTTGAAGCAAGACGGCTAATTCTTCTTTTAGTTTCCGCTGATTATGAGGATGAAGGGGGCTTAAAATCGTTATTTGTGTATCACTAGGCAGTGAGGACACAAAATTTACTACATCTGTAACGCTGTCTTTTCGCACTTCTTTTCCTGATATGGGCGAGATGGTCTTTCCTATACGGGCAAACAATAACTTCAAATAGTCATAAATTTCTGTTGATGTTCCCACTGTAGACCTCGGATTACTTGTAATTACTTTTTGCTCAATGGCAATTGCCGGGGCAATTCCTTTGATGTAATCTACCTCCGGTTTATTCATACGCCCCATAAACTGTCTAGCGTAGGAAGATAAGCTTTCTACATACCGGCGTTGCCCCTCTGCATAAAGTGTATCAAAAGCTAGGGATGATTTTCCTGAGCCCGACATACCTGTGATAACTACCAACCTGTTTTTCGGTATGGTTACATCAATGTTTTTTAAATTATGGACGCGTGCGCCTTTGATAAGTATATGAGATTTTGCGTTTGAATCAACCTTTTGTGCCATGTATACCTCGTAATTTGCTTTTTTTAAACGATTTCCGCCTCGTCGTTACCTACGTAAATCGAGCGTACAAAAATACAGAATAAAGAAACAACAAACGATTTTCATATTTTTTCTTTGTTTTTCTAAAAAAAATGTTTTGCTTTGAAAAAATTTATTAATGTATCGATTGGGTTAAACCAATGGCTTACTTAAATTTAGGAGGACTGCTATAGAGGAAAAAACTACTTAACATACTTTTTTATAACAAAAAAAAGACGAAGTAGCATAGCATGACACTGCAAAAGAAAACTGACCGACAACTAATTCATTTGTATTTAGCCGGAAATGAGGCTGCAATTGAAGAGTTAGTACATCGATATAAATCAAAAATTTACACTTCCATTTACTTATTGGTAAAAGATCCTTATTTAGCGGAGGACCTTTTTCAGGATACTTTCATCAAAGTTATCAGTACGCTGCAAGCTGGGAGATATAATGATGAAGGCAAATTTCTCCCCTGGGCCATGCGAATCGCGCATAACTTGGTGATTGACTATTATCGTAAAGAGAAGCGTACGCCCCTTATCGCCAATAGTGATGGATTTGATATATTCGACGTATTGCCGTTCTACGATGAAAGTACTGAAGAGCGTATTATCAGACAGCAAACACATAAGGATCTTAGGAAGATGATCCAATTATTGCCTGATGATCAAAAAGAGGTGCTGATTATGCGCCATTACGGAGATATGAGTTTTAAAGAGATTGCAGAAGTAACGGATGTTAGTATAAACACGGCATTAGGGCGCATGCGTTATGCGTTAAACAACCTCCGCAAGATGATATCAACATCTGAGGTCGCGTTAAAAACCGGTTAATTCTTCCATATCGGTTTGGCATATTAAACCGATGGAAACAGCATGTTTTATAGCCTCTCGATTGGTATTAAATAGACAGGTTTGAATTTCTGTTTCTTGAAGATTTTTAAAAAGCTGCAATGTTATTGCGGCTTTTTTAGGTTTTATGTTCCTTATATAAATAGCGGCTATTCGATCAGGAAGATCTTTAGCGAGTGCGGCATATATGATTGGATCTCTTTGTGAATTGTCGCCGATTAATACAAATTTCTGCTTAGGAAAAACGCGAAGCAGCCTACTGATTCTTCTGTATTTATCATCATGCCCTGTTTTTCCTGTTTTAAAAAAATCGAACCAACGCTTAAAATGGCTTAGCAAAAAGGAGCCATGTGGCAGTTTATTGTGAGCAAAAATACTTTGGAGATAATCATATAAATTCCATTCACTGCTTGATACATAAAAAAAAGGATTTAAGTGACGCATTTCAGTTCCTGATCGAGACAATAAATTGTACCAAAGGACATGATCTGAAAAGAGTTTTCTTCGATGGGCATTCTTAATCAGTAGTTCACGAAGACGCCTTAACACAGTCGCCGAATGCGATATGAGTACGGTATCATCGATATCCGAAACAAATACGTACTGTGTCGAATGCGGCACATAAACCTTGCCCTGTGTAAAGCCATGCAATTCCTCCTTACCGACTAATCCAATTTTCAGGTCATGTAGTCCGGGATCTAAATGGATGTCTGAGGCCCATTTAAACTTAAAAAAGCCATCCGGTTCCGCTATCGTTTCGATTACTTGATCATAAAAATGCAATCTTAAACGAACACTACCTACCGGGCGTACGAAAAACAGCTTCAATAAACTAAGGGTATGCTTCCAACCATCCTTTGAAAAATCACTCGCCTTTTTTGGTTTACGCTTAAGGACATGTCCATAAACCACTAAGTTTTTACTATGGCCATATCCATTGTATATTTTTATTTCAACTGATGTACCCATCATCCATCAAACATATAAAACAGTTATTGGTTTTATAGTTGTCAACACAAATATGAATGAACATAACTGCTTCCTTAAAACTATATGTCCTTATCAATAGAGGATCCGGTAATCAGCAAAACGACTTCGAGGAAGTTATTCGGGATTTCTACCGCGGTACGCATGTACTACATTTCTTCACGCTTTCAAAAACATCTTCCGTGGAAGAGATTCGTCAAGATATAATTGCGTTTGGCCCTCATCGGGTTCTTGCAGTAGGTGGTGATGGAACGGTTAAGTTGGCAGCCGAATGTCTGCTCGAAACAGATATTCCGCTCGCCATTATACCAACCGGCTCCGCGAACGGCATGGCTAAAGAGATCAACCTCAAAAACAACATCAAAGCAGCACTCGAATTAGCCGTAAACGGTACTCCAAAACTTATTCATGCTTTAAGGGTCAATGGGGAATTTAGCATTCACTTGGCGGATATAGGCATTAATGCACGCATTGTCAAAAAATTCCAATCCTTGGATGAACGAGGCATGATAGGCTATGCCAAGGCTGCATGGCAGGCTATCAAAAGACACAAAAAAATGCATGTTACCGTTAACGCTCAAGGGAAAAGTAAATCGCGAAAAGCCGAAATGGTGGTAATAGCAAACGGCACGAGCTATGGAACAGGTGTAAAAATAAACAAAACCGGTTCCCTATTTGACGACCAATTCGAGATTGTTATTGTCAAGTGGTTTTCCGTTTTGGAACTACTAAAAATGTGCTTTAGCTTCAAGACTCAATTTAATCCTTTTAAAACCGAAATTATACCTACCAACTATGCGAATTTAACTATAAGAGAAAATACGTCTCTACAGGTAGACGGCGAATATATTGGGAAGGTTAAACAGGTAGAGGTTCAACTTATAACTGATGCTGTACTTCTCGTCTGCAATAACGAAAAATTCAAATCAGAATACGCCTAAACAAACAAATATTCGGGCGCATTGATGTTTCTTTCCGGAACAGTTGTCTGAAGCTCCTGATGATAAACGTCCTATTACGATACACAGATTTTACCAATTCTTTGATGAGAACTAGTTAAAAAACATTAACTTCACTCCTTTCCTCATTAGAAACAATAAACCGAAGATTATGGCTAACTCGAATCTGAATCGTAGAGAATTCATTCAAGGCGCTGGCGCTGTTTTAACATTGTCTGCATTACAAGCTAAAGGGCTAACTTTTGCAGGTACTGCCAATAAGATGCAGGTTGGTTTAATTGGAGCAGGTTGGTATGGAAAAAGTGATCTCTTCAGACTCATTCAAGTAAGCGACATTAACGTTGTTGCCATATGCGATGTGGACAGCAATCATTTAAAAGAAGCCGGTAAATTGATAAGTTTAAGGCAGACTTCTAAGAAGGTTCCCGCATTGTACCGCGATTATAGGAAGATGTTAGCAGATCATAAATTGGATTTAGTTCTTATTGGTTCACCTGATCACTGGCATGCCCGACAAGCTATTGATGCGATGATGTCAGGCGCGCATCTCTATTTACAAAAGCCTGTTAGCGTTGATGTACTTGAAGGGGAGGCAATACTGAGTGCTGCAAGAAAATATAACAGAAAAGTACAGATAGGCACACAGCGAAGAAGCACTCCTCATTTGATTGATGCGAAAGAGAATGTAATCAATAAAGGCTTGCTTGGCAAGATATCTCACGTAGAGATGTGTTGCTATTATCATATGCGAAAGAACGGGAATCCACCGTTAGAGCCCGTTCCCGATTTCCTCGATTACGAAATGTGGACGGGCCCGGCTCCTTTACGTCCATATGACGGTTTGCCGCATGGAAGCTGGTGGAGAACCTTTATGGAGTATGGAAATGGAATTACAGGAGATATGTGCGTTCATATGTTTGATACGGTTCGTTGGCTATTACAACTTAGGTGGCCGAAACGCATCAGTGCAACAGGGGGAATTTACGTTCAAAAAGAGGGAAAGTCAAACATTGCAGATACGCAAACGGCTATTTTTGAATACGATGAATTGAACTGTATATGGCAACATCGCACCTGGGGAAATCCAGCTGACCCCGAATATCCTTGGGCATTTGTTATTTATGGTGACAAAGGCACCCTCAAGGGAAGCGTTATGAAGTATGAGTTTATTCCAACCGGTACGGGCGATCGCATTGTAAAAGACGTGGTTTACGAAAAGGAAGAGTTTCCGGCAGACTTAAATGAGCCTCGCATTGAATTGCACACAGCGCCAGCTACCAGGCGGCACATGCTGAATCTCCTATCGGCTATTGAAAACGACCATCTGCCGGTTGCAGATATTGAAGAAGGGCACATATCAACCGCCAGTTGCATATTAGCTAATCTTTCCATGCATTTGAATCGGCCATTGACATACGATCCACAAAAGAGGATATGTGTTAACGATCCGGAAGCGACAAAATTGCTGAGAAGACCGTACCGAAGCCCCTGGCAACACCCTTACATTTAAACGATCCTGCAAATTGTATTTACCAGATAAAGGGCAACCATCTATCGGTATGCAGGCGTAAATGACATAAAAAAAGGAAACGACCACATTACGGTGTTTCCTTCAGTAGCGGGGAGCAGGATCGAACTGCCGACCTCAGGGTTATGAATCCTGCGCTCTAACCATCTGAGCTACCCCGCCATTTTTACCCTTTCTCGTTTGGGTTTGCAAATATAGTTTATTTTCCTTTTCTTTAGAAAAAAAGTTAAAAAAGTATTTTGGAACACAATTATTATCCTAAACCATTATGGCAGAAAAAAGGAAAATGCAGTTAGAGTATGAAATAAAGTCTTCTCCTAAAATATTATACTCATTTATAAGTGAGCCAAATGGATTAGCGCAATGGTTTGCCGACGACGTTATATATCGAGATAACAAATATCATTTTGTATGGGATGACGAAACGCACCCGGCCAAGCTGTTGGCAGCTCGCGAAAACAAAAGCGTAAAATTCGCTTGGTTGGATGACTCCCCCTATTACCTTGAATTAGAGATTTTACAGGATGAATTAACAAACGATGTGGCGCTCGCCATTACCGACTTCGCTGCCGAGGAGAATGAAGCTGAAAGAAAACTAATCTGGAACAATCAGATTAAATATCTTTTAAGTGTGCTTGGCGCATAAATTTCGTACCTTTGTGAAAGGTTTCGCTTCAATCTAACGAGAGCGAGCATAGATGGAGAAAGATTATTGGCTTTTAACTCATTCAACAAACGCTTTAATTGAAAGGAATGTTGTTTGGAGATGGTAAAGCCGGAAAAACTATTTTGTTCAATGAAAAAAGTTCATGTACTGGTATTAAAGGCTTTTTTTAAACCTTTTATAGTTACATTTTTCATTGTGATGTTTGTGTTGTTAATGTTATTTCTATTTAAGTACATTGACGACCTGATTGGTAAAGGCTTTGAGTGGTATGTAATATTAGAGCTTTTATGGTATGCTTCAGCCGCTCAAATTTCAATGGCCATGCCCTTGGCTATGCTTTTATCCTCCATTATGACCTTTGGAAATCTCGGTGAAAGCTACGAATTAGTGGCCATAAAGGCGGCAGGTATCTCCTTACGTAAAGCAATGATGCCCCTCATTATTCTGGTCAGTCTTATCAGCATCGGATCCTTCTTCTTTAGTGATTATATCCTCCCTGTAACGAACCTGAAAATGGGTTCGCTTTTGTATGACGTAAGAAATAAAAAAGCTGACTTTCTAATTAAGGATGGAATTTTTAACAACAGCATACCGGGCTATTCCATACGTGCAAAAAATAAAAGCAAGGACGGTACCGTATTATATAATTTAATTATATACCAGCACGGTAATATTTCCCGAGGAACGAACGTATTGTTAGCGAAGGAAGGTGTCATGTACAATTCCCGCGATAATAACTATATGATTCTGAAATTAAAAGATGGCGTTCGGTATGAAGAAACAACTGCAGGTGATCGCTCTTATAATCCAAGACAACAGTTTACCCGCTACTATTTTGATCAAACAGAACAAAAGTTTGATATGTCCACCTTTCAGATGAAAAGGACCGATGAAGATCTCTTCAAAAGCCACTCGATGATGCTTAATCTAAAGCAGCTTCGTTATTATACCGATTCAACGACGAAGATCCTCGACAGCATACGAGGCAAGATTTTCAATGAGATCAAGTCGAATTATAAAATATTCAATAGTTATCAAGCAGCTCAAAACAAACCGGTTGAGGCCGCTGGAGCTTTAAAAAATTATAACAAATCGTTTGAAGAGATAATTCCTGTTGATAAACGTGTTGTAGCGGTTAATAATTCCCTCAATGATATTCGGTATATCAAAGAGGTACTGGATATGAAGGCAAAGTCTGACAAGGATTTTGACCTTTCCATCGTTCGATACATCCTGGAATATCATAAAAAATTTACCTTAGCGGTTTCTTGTCTACTTTTGTTTTCGATCGGCGCCCCACTTGGAGCAATTATCAGAAAAGGCGGATTAGGCCTCCCTGTAGTAATGGCTATAATATTTTTTCTTATCTATCACATTATTTCAACCGTTGCAGAAAAATCAGCCAAAGAAGGAAATATCGATCCGGTTTTAGGAACTTG
The DNA here is from genome assembly GCF_044784325.1 of Olivibacter sp. EAT-5. NCBI lineage: Bacteria > Pseudomonadati > Bacteroidota > Sphingobacteriia > Sphingobacteriales > Sphingobacteriaceae > Olivibacter > Olivibacter sp. EAT-5. The sequence continues at coordinate 682,979 of NZ_CP173028.1, forward strand.
GACCGCAATTATTGCTTTAACACCGCTTGGCATATTTTTAACCTACAAAGCGGCAACCGACTCATCTATTTTTGACATAGAAAGCTATAAATTAGCGATCAACAGATTTTTCGGAAAAATGGGCGAGCTATTCAAAAAAAGATTTGGCCGAAAACAGCATTCTTAAAAGACATGACGCTATAATTATAGAGGTGTACATGAACACACTTATCTTTGCATTACGTAACATTACAATACACGAATGGATTTTCATCTAAACACAATCGAAGAAGCGATTGAAGATATTAAAGCCGGTAAGGTCATCATTGTTGTAGACGACGAAGACCGCGAGAATGAAGGCGATTTTATAGCCGCGGCAAGTAAAGCAACACCCGAAGTTATCAACTTTATGATTACACACGGAAGAGGCTTGGTCTGCGTCCCCTTAACTGAGCAGCGGTGTCAAGAGCTTGAATTAAAACCAATGGTAGGGCAAAACACGGCGGTATACGAAACTAATTTTACCGTATCAGTCGACCTTCAGGGATATGGATGTACAACAGGAATTTCAGCGTCTGATCGTTCGAAAACAATTCAAGCTTTAATCAATCCTGACATTAAACCGGAAGAATTAGGGCGTCCTGGACACATCTTTCCATTGATAGCAAAAGACGGTGGCGTTTTGCGAAGAACAGGCCACACGGAAGCAGCTGTTGATCTGGCCCGATTGGCTGGCCTTGAGCCTGCCGGTGTTTTGGTTGAAATCCTAAAAGAAGATGGCGAGATGGCTAGACTTCCGGATCTGATAGAAGTTGCCAAAAAATTTGATTTAAAGATCATTTCCATAGAAGATTTGATCGAGTATCGCTTAACAAAAGACTCTTTAATTAACAAAGAGGTATCTGTTAAGCTTCCCACTGAGTGGGGGGATTTTAACTTAGTAGCCTACAAACAAAAAAATACAGGTGAACAACATTTAGCCCTTGTTAAAGGTTCTTGGGAACCTGACGAACCCATTCTTGTTAGAGTACATAGCTCTTGTCTAACAGGTGATATTTTCGGATCGTGTCGTTGTGATTGCGGGCCCCAGTTACATAAAGCCATGGAAATGATTGAGCAAGAAGGCAAAGGGGTTATTGTATATATGAACCAAGAGGGACGCGGCATCGGCTTGATCAATAAGCTGCATGCTTACAATCTCCAAGAAAATGGACTAGACACAGTCGATGCAAATATTAAACTTGGTTTCAGCCCAGACTTAAGGGATTATGGCATCGGAGCACAAATCCTTCGCAACTTAGGGGTCACTAAAATGCGCCTTATGTCAAACAATCCCACAAAACGGGCTGGTTTGGTTGGTTACGGCCTCGAGGTTGTTGAAAATGTTGCATTAGAAATACAATCTAATAAGCATAACGAGCTTTATCTCCGTACTAAAAGAGATAAAATGGGCCATACGATTATGAAAAACACCTAATAGAGCGAATTATCGCCAAAGTAAACTGGAATAAATGAGCTGAATCTTTTGTTCTAGTTTACTTTTGAACCTTTGACCGAAGTACTTTCCTCTTTTTCCTGAATTGGTTTCGGATTTTCTTCTTCCTCTTCTTTCTTCTTACGGGTTAGCATGAACATCCGTTTAAAGAACTCACCGAAGGTATCGAAATCCTGCCTATATACCAATCCAAAAGCACTTACATATTCATCTGTTGGATTCAAAAAATTTCGATTGTTCAGTCGATTTGAAGCTCTGAACAATAAATTACCATTTTTTCGGATCAGGTATAATGCTTCAACATCACTAGCAACTTGATTTCCAAATACGTTTAGGTCGTTTAGCTGGCTACGGCGATCGGTTATCCCTCCAGTCAATATAAGTCTATTGTTCAATAATCGAATGGAAGCACTGGCTTCATTCAGCGAACGAATGTTAAAATCGACGAAATTTAAATTCAACGATTGTGAAATAATGTTATTCAACTGATTGAATGCCAGTTCAGTACCCGCACTCAGGAATGTACTATTCAACTCTGTAGTCAAATCCGTTCCTGTTCCGGGAGCAAAGCTTCTTCTAACAATCAAGCTCAAGGCTTGTTGATTTACGTTGTTCGCATCGCTAAGGTAGCTCTGCAGTTCATCTTTTACATACGAATCAACCGGAAAATCAATAGCAAAGCTTATGTCAGGATGAAGAAGGTTCCCTGCTAAAATCATTTCGGCCTGCGCTACAACCCGTTGATCTGTCCCTTGCCTTCCCGCTGCCGTATAGAGCGGTCTGACACTTGTCCTTACTTCATACATGGCGGTTAAATTGATAAGCGCTTCTGCGGGATTCCCGGTCCAACGAATAGTTCCACCGCGATTGATCTCAAAGATCTTATTAATAAAATCCTGTGCAGTGAAAGTAAACTTCCCTTGCAGAATCACATACTCGCCAAACATCTCGAAATCGCCCAAACTGGTTATATTCATGGTTATATTACCGTTTCCTACACCCGACAATTTGCCAAGGTCTGTAATGATGGTTGCTTGTGCATTCCTACTGATATCCAGATCAATGTGTAGCGTTAAACCATCAAAATATGAGCCCCTGGTTTCGCTGAAGGTAGAATCTTTGGACACAAAAGTGATAAAATCATTCTCGCTCACCGTTCCGGACGCGTTTAGGGGTATATTAAAGCTGGTCCCCTCTTCTGTCGCTGCTTTAATGTCAATATCCATATTGCTGGTCGGTCCCTTAAACACAAAATCGCCGGTACCTATGCCGATGCCATAATAAAGCGGATTGTCTTTTGCCGTTGTATTCAACACCATGAATTTTTTGGCATTAATCTGAACATCAATAACCGGATCTAATGGGTTACTCATATCCACTGAGCCATTTGCTACGGCCTTATTGTTATTTTTATCGAGGATATCCAAATCTTTCAGCTCAATGGAACTATTGTTTACACCAACTCGATCATTGATGGTATAGCGCGTTTTAAGATAGTTTACGGTGAAGCTAGCATTTCTAAATTCACAATCTCCACTTATAATTGGGCTCCAAGGGGTTCCCTTGATGCTAATGGCTGCAGACACTGTCCCTGTTAAATCAGAGACTAGCTTCTTCAGAAATGGTTCAAAAAGCACGATTTCACTATCTTCCAAATTGGCTATTAAATCCAAGCTGTTTTCAGATGCCTTTGCATCGTATGATCCCGTTATCCGTAAGGTTTTAGTTCCTTGCCGATTCACCTCCATATTCATTCCGACTAAATCACTCGCCGGGTCCATTTTTGCGGTAAGGGTCATATCACCAATTTCCCTTCCATTATAATAAATATCCGAAGAATTGATGTCGGCTGAAATATAGGGATTCTTCAATAAGGAGAAGAGTTGGAAATTCCCATTTAATTTACCCTCCAATTCGATTCCAAGTGGATTCATTATTCCTGCAAGCGTCACCAAATTAAATTTATCAAAGGACACGTTTAACACATCTTCTTCATCTTTAGAAATCAACCCGTCAATTTTAACATGCTGTTCGCCATTTGCGAGTTCAAAGTCATTAACATGTATATTACCGCCGTGAAAGTCAAAATTCACCTTTTCTTCAAGTTTCCAATCTTCACGGTTTATGATCACATTTGAAGGCAACAAGCTTAGAATTGCTGCCTCCTTTTCATTAAATTCAACTAACCCGTTCAAATCCAATTGATTTTTCGCATCCACATCCGATAATTTCATATTAAAACGCAAACTATCATCACTCAGGATATTAGCTATGTTGATATTTTTTACATAAAGGCTATCGGTTATGTTTAATTGATCGGCTGTGACTGTCAAGTTAAGTGATTCGTCCATGGCTACTCCATCAACAATAATATCTGTGACTTTGATTTTTCCAACCTCTACCATCGGAATATAGGCGTTTAAATTGGCCGTGCTATCCACTGTAGAGAATTTTCCATTCACAAACATGGTGTCTGGAATCGTAATAAAAGGTGCGAAAAGCAACAACAGCGGTTCAGATCGTTTTAACTTAAGAGCAAAGTCAAACACTTGTTTACTGGATTTTTGCTCAATTTCCCACGACGGCAAATATCGTTTGGCAACCGATTTAAAGTAGGATGGAAAAGAAGCTAGATCAATCTCTCCATTCATCGTCGCATCAAGCATATCGGATTGCACGGCGATCTTTCGATTCGACCGTTCTCCTTCCGCTAAAAACACAATAGAATCAATGGAGATCGAGGAAGATGGCTTCCGCAAAACAATATGATGCAAACGCGCATTACCTACTATGTTATTAATAGTATTCCCCTGGAATTTGCCTGTCACCTGGCCTTCCAGCTGGAGGGAGTCCTTAATTAGCCCCATCTCCAGGAGATTAGCTTTTTCTACGATAGTCGAAAAATCATAGGAAGTTTCCGAGCTACGAAAGTCGACAGCAGCTTCTCCCTGCAGTTTTAAATTCCGATCGTTCACATCGACTTGAGCATGTAAGACCCGAGCATCGACAGTTCCATCTAACCGAATGTTTCTGTAGTTTTTACCCTTGTAAATAACCGAAGCGATCTGGCTCTTTATGTTAGCATTCAATTCATTCAAAGAAAAGCCGGTACCCTGTATGTCCGCCTGCAAAGAAACCGACCCGACTTGTCGGTTGTCAAGCAGGCCGCTAATATTAAAACGCTCGGCCTTTAGGCTTCCTTCATATGAATTTTCATCCTTCAAGTTAATGGCTACTCTGGCATCGACCTGTCCCAGTACTGTCTTTAAACTCCCGTCGAGCTGAAAATCATTATAAAATCCCCTCGCTTTACCCGTATAGTTAACATGACCCAGGGATGTTAATATTGCAGGTAATTTAAAATCCTTTTGACCGCTAAAGCCGGCAATAGAGGGTTCCAAATCCGTTTTAATTGTGGCAAACTGCTCCAGATCCAGATCAAATATTGTTTTCTCAATATCAGGGAGCCCCGCAACGCTTATATTGCCTCGCAAGTAGGTTGCTTTTCCCGTTTTCAGCAATAAGCGCTCACCTTTGAAGTGTCTCACCGTACCTTTTAGTTTTCCACTTAAACCAACATTAAAGGCAACTTGATTCATACCGGGTGCAAAGAACGCAATATCTCTAGAATCTACTCGAGTATCCTCTGTTTCGGCATAAATTTCTACCTTCTCGATAAAGTTGGCAAAATCTGCCAAAGTAGCATATTTAAACCGGAGTTGTTTTCCCAATTTGCTTCTATTTGTTTGCACGGAAAGGTTTTCGAAATTCATAGACGTGCTATCCATTTTAAAAGAAGCATCAAGTCGTTTAAGTTCAAAACCACTTTTTTCTTTAAACTTCAATCCTTTTATATCGGCTTTTAACAAAAAGTTTTTGAAATCGATCGTTGAAAAATCTCCATGTAACCCTAAAATGTCTATATCATTAAAGTTAACACCCGCCGTATGACGCTTCACTAATTCATTCTTGTACCTGAAATGAATGTTATTAAGTTTTAGACTGTTCAGGTTTACTATAAAAGAGCTTTTTCTTTTTGGCTGCTTAGGTGCACTGAAGTAGTCTAAAATAAAAGTGAGGTTATTAACCGAATCGGCCTTTTTTTTCAAATAAAAGCGGCTATTCGACAGTGTTAAATCTTTTATTGTAATCTCCTTTGATCGTATACTCTCCAAATCTATACCGGCCCTAAGCTCTTGTGCAAACAGCAAAGTGTCGTGTGACAAATCTTCTATATAAAGGTTTCGAAGGGATAGAGAAGAAAAGGGTTTTAGGTATACTTCTTCAATCTCGATCTTTGTATGAAGTTCATTGGACAAATAAGAAGCGACTTGCCGTGCAACATAAGTTTGAACTGACCTAAATTGCAAGGCAAACAATATACCTACCAGCAATGCAAATATACCGGTGCAAATATAAAGTACTATTTTTGCTACTTTTTTAATAAATTTGCATTTAAAACATTAAACAATCTGTGCTTTGGCAACCATTCTCGGCATCGAATCCTCCTGTGATGAAACTTCGGCCTCTATTTGTATAGACGGAGAAATACGATCAAATATTATTTCGAATCAAACCGTACATGAAAAATTCGGTGGTGTTATTCCGGAATTAGCCTCGAGGGCCCATCAACAAAATATCATACCAACCGTTAGCGAAGCTATACGTGTGGCAAAAATACATAAAAATGAGATAGATGCCATAGCTTTTACAAGAGGTCCTGGCCTGCTTGGATCATTACTTGTGGGGACGTCCTTCGCAAAGGCCTTCGCACTTGCTCGGAATATTCCGCTTATCGAAGTTAACCATATGCAAGGGCATATACTGGCGCACTTTATTGAAGATCCCAAACCGAAGTTTCCGTTTTTGTGTTTAACGGTGTCAGGAGGTCATACGCAAATTGTTCTTGTCAAAAATTATTTTGATATGGAATTGGTTGGTCAAACAATTGACGATGCCGCAGGAGAAGCTTTTGACAAAACTGCCAAAATCTTAAATCTTCCCTATCCGGGGGGACCGCTAATAGATAAGCTTGCAAAGGAAGGCAATCCGCGTTTCAAATTTCCTGAACCTCAAATTAAGGACTTTGACTTTAGCTTCAGTGGTTTAAAAACAGCCATCTTATATTTCGTTCAGCAAAACACAAAAGAGAACCCAAATTTTTTACAAGAAAACATAAATGATATTTGCGCTTCTGTGCAAGATCGCATCATCAGCATCTTATTAAAGAAACTAAAATTAGCCGCTAATCAGCTTGAGATCGTTGATGTAGCTATCGCCGGCGGTGTATCAGCTAACTCGGGACTCAGAAGCGCATTAGTATCGCTTGCTGAGCAAGAACATTGGAATGTATATATTCCGAAATTTGAATATTGCACAGATAATGCAGCTATGATTGCAATCGCCGGATATTATAAATACCTTAATAACGATTTTGTTTCACAAGAAATTGCCCCACTTGCTCGCTGGAGTGTAAGTAATTAGGCCATTTCTCATTATACTGTTCACAATGGGAGCACCAAGTTTATTTTTTTTCGGCATTTTCGCCATTCCTCTTTTCGCTTTTCTCATATGGCTGATGCGAAAGGATAAAAGGAAAGGCATTTTTGGTATTATTGTTTTGATCATACTCGTTGTTTTCGCTATTGCAGCCTCGTTAAAAGCGAGTAAGAGTGAATTGGATAGGCAAAAATATGAAGAAATAGATCGCTAAAAGTTCAAGCCTTCATTTTATAAAGACACAAAAAAGGTGATGAGGAAAGTCTCCACATCACCTTTCATATTCTATAGATTAAACATTAATTAGCATTGTGCTCTTCCAGTTTTTCCGGAGACACCATGTCTTTAATTTTAGCTTCAAGTTCCTCCATCAAGTCGGGGTTATCTAATAGCAGGTTCTTTACAGCGTCGCGCCCTTGTCCTAGTTTGGTATCACCATAACTAAACCAAGATCCTGATTTCTTGATCACATTAAAGTCTACACCTAAGTCGATAATTTCACCAACCTTGGAGATACCTTCTCCAAACATAATATCAAACTCTGCCACCCTGAAAGGAGGTGCCACTTTATTTTTAACAATTTTAACTTTCACTCTATTTCCCGACACTTCATCAGCATCTTTAATCTGAGAGGTTCTACGAATATCTAGGCGCACGGATGCATAAAATTTTAATGCATTACCTCCGGTTGTCGTTTCCGGATTTCCGAACATAACACCGATTTTCTCACGCAATTGGTTAATAAATATACAGCAACAATTCGTTTTAGAAATAGTTCCTGTTAATTTTCGAAGCGCTTGAGACATAAGTCGAGCTTGTAATCCCATCTTGGAATCGCCCATTTCGCCTTCAATCTCACCCTTTGGAACTAAAGCAGCTACCGAGTCGATAACAATTACATCAATTGCTCCTGAACGAATAAGGTTATCAGCGATTTCCAATGCCTGCTCGCCATTGTCCGGCTGCGATATCAACAAATTTTCAATATCCACACCCAGCTTCCGTGCATAATATTTATCAAATGCGTGCTCAGCGTCAATAATAGCGGCAATTCCTCCTTTTTTTTGCGCCTCAGCTATGATATGCGTCGCTAAAGTTGTTTTACCCGAAGATTCCGGCCCATAAATTTCAATGACCCTGCCTTTAGGTACACCACCAATTCCTAAAGCTATATCCAAACCTAAGGAACCTGTTGAAATTGAGTCAATCGGTTCCACTGCGGAATCACCCAATTTCATGATCGTTCCTTTACCGTATGATTTTTCTAATTTATCCAGCGTTAGCTGTAAAGCTTTTAGTTTATCTTGATTACTCATCTCCAAAATTTTAATCAAATATAGATATATTATTTCTAAAATACTAAATATGTTAGCATATCTTGCAATTTTTATTCACTTATTGCCTTCAAGCCCTTCAGATATACTTTTTCATAATATTTGCAGAGGTAGGTAATGGGACATTCGTCGCATTTAGGTCTTCTTGCTACGCAAATATAACGCCCATGTAATATCAACCAATGATGTGCAACAGCAAGTGTGTTTTTGGGCAAATAATGAACCAACTGCTTTTCCACAGCCAAGGGAGTTTTAGCGTTATTCGTTAGGCCAATGCGATTGGATACCCTGAAAACATGTGTATCCACGGCAATTGCAGGAGCATCATATACTACCGAAGCAATGACGTTAGCTGTTTTTCTTCCCACGCCCGGTAATTTTTGTAAATCGTTAATATCCGATGGAATAGTGCCTTCAAATTTCTCGAGAAGCATCTTTGCCATTCCAACGAGGTGCTTTGCCTTGTTGTTTGGGTAACTTACACTTCGAATATAAGTGAATACTTCTTCTACAGAAGCAGCAGCCAATGTTTCGGCATCAGGAAAGCGTTCAAATAATTTGGGTGTAATCTGATTAATCCGTTTATCCGTACATTGAGCGGATAGAATAACCGCGACCAACAATTCAAAGGCATTGCTATAGTGAAGTTCAGTTTGCGCGTCAGGATTGTGTGACGAAAAATAGGCAACGAATTCTCGAAAACGATCTTTTTTAAGCATAAGCAAACCTATAACAAAATCCTCATTTAACCAATTCCCAAAATGGTTTTTGATCAAATCCGAATATAGAGCTATCCATTGATTCGATTTTGTCACTCGAATCAAATTTAACTATAGCAAGAGATACTCCCTATAATTATTAACTACGGGAAGTCTTGTGCTGCTTTGAAAAGGTCAAAATAGTGTCAATGCTCCGTTGAGACGGCTCTATTAAGAGGTTATCCAACGGCTGCTGAAGCATAGCGTAGAAAAGCCTATCCTCTGCATTTGATACTTCATCGTATGAAGAGGTATCGCTAGCGAGGTTTTCTAGAATTTTGGATGTAAAAGTTTCTACCATAGATTATATTTTAAAGTCTGAAGATATAATTTAATAACGTCGATTTTGTACACATATTGTGTAGCTTTTCATACAGTTAGTGTTTTTCTGCAAAGTCGTTGGCAAGCTTCAACGCATTGTATGCGTTTACGATACCACCTGTTACACTAATATCGGAAAGCCATACCTTTTTCTTAGTTTTATCCTGTGTAATTTTCACACGATATGTAGGCTTTACAACAGAATCAAATATAATTTTCTTAACCTCAGAAGCTGTCAAATCAGGGTAATAAGATCGTATAAGAGCAGCTAAGCCACTTACAACAGGAGCTGCCATACTCGTTCCCTGTTCCTCCTTGTATTTTGACCCTGGCACCGTTGAATAAATATCTACACCGGGAGCGAAAACATCGACGGTACGCTTACCATAATTTGAAAAGTCTGCCACCAGCGTTTCATCATATTTCCAGCCTGTAGCACCCACCTCAATCCAATTCTCCGCAACTCCTTTATTTATTCCTAAACTATCCACATAATTTTTATTGGGATAGTTTGGTTCTGAATCATTGTCCTGCCCTTCATTCCCTGCAGCATGGATAATAAGGACGTCATGTTTCATGGCATATCCTACAGCACTATCAACTATCTGTTTATCTTTCACATATGCCTTACCAAAACTCATGTTAATTATTTTTGCTCCATTGTCGACAGCGTAGAAAATAGCATTGGCCACATCCTTATCCCGTTCATCGCCATTAGGCACCACACGTAATACCATAATAACAGCTTGATCAGCCACTCCTTTAATTCCCTTTTGGTTGCTTCGATCAGCGGCAATAATGCCGGCAACATGGGTTCCATGTAAAGCATCAGGGCCCTTGACATCGTTATTTCCGTAATAGCGTTCCTTACTATCATTATAATTATCTCCCACAATATGCCGAGAATTATAATCCATGTTCAGATGATAATTAACCTCAGCCTCATAATGCTTCACTCCTTCGACCAGATCATCATAAAATTTCTCATAGCTGCCCTCTTCATGGATGCCCTTTTCGATCATAGATAACGTCTTCCGTGCCATTTTATTTTTAGGCTCATAGCGTTTAAAGTCGGCAATTGTTGGATTATCTTTTCCTATATCGCTCACAATAGAATCAACCTGTTGTTTAAACGCCTTTATAACTCGCTCGGTTATCTGAGCAATCTGCAATTTACTCATATAGTCGGTCGTCATCTTTTGATATGCTAAAAACTTGCGGCGCTCTTCCTCGCTCAAGGGGGTTGTTGGTAGTACAGAAACATATTTTGGATGTAGGTCCCTAACTAGTCTTACAACTTCAAGGTTATCATAGTGAACGTTTTCTCCCTCGCTATTACCTATAAAATTCCAGCCATGAAGATCGTCTATATAGCCATTAGAATCATTATCTATGCTATCGCCTTCTACCTCTCCTTTATTCAGCCAGATTTTCTCTTTTAAGTCTTCATGTTCGATATCCACTCCACCATCAATTACCGCCACTTTTACAGGTCTCGCTTCCTTTCCTTTTAAAAGTTCGTTATAAGCTCTCTCTGTACTTATCCCAGGCACACCGTCCATTTGCAAATCGAGATTATGCCAATTATCTTTCGCCTTTTTTGTTTGCGCATATGTATTGAATGAAAAGAGGGTAATGAAAACTAATAAGAAAAATGGCGTTCTAGCGATACTCATGAATGAAAACTTATGTATTCAATAAAAATAGTATAATTTATTTAGACCCATAGTTATTGAAATAAAAATCTTATTACAAAGGAAAAAAGAAGGAAGGAATTGGTTTCTGAAGGAATGGAAAGCGGCCTATATTTCGGGTTTGCGGACCGATGGACATCAAAACAGGAAAGGCCGCCGTGCAATGCACGGCGGCCTTCTGTAAAGATCGGCACCGACCTACTCTCCCACATGTTACTGCAGTACCATCGGCTCTGGCGGGCTTAACTTCTCTGTTCGGGATGGGAAGAGGTGGACACCGCCGATATAGGCACCTGAATATCTTATCTGAGTTTTACGTTTTAAGTTATTCGTTTTAAGTTCCCATAACCTGCAACTTATAACCTATAACCTACAACTTATAACCCGGTCGACATATATAACGGAAGAAAAAAAACAGGAAGACAACAGCCTGCTGCGCTTGAGAAAGCTTCGGGCTATTAGTACGGCTCGGCTGTGGTATCTCTACCTTTACACCTGCCGCCTATCGACGTGGTAGTCTCCCACGGCCCTGTAAGGAAGTCTCATCTCGTGGCTAGTTTCGCACTTAGATGCTTTCAGCGCTTATCTATTCCCGGCATAGCTACTCTGCCGTACACCTGGCGGCATAACAGATTCACAAGCGGCCGGTCCAACCCGGTCCTCTCGTACTAAGGTCAGCCCCACTCAGACTTCCTGCGCCCACAACAGATAGGGACCGAACTGTCTCGCGACGTTCTGAACCCAGCTCGCGTGCCACTTTAATCGGCGAACAGCCGAACCCTTGGGACCTTCTCCAGCCCCAGGATGTGACGAGCCGACATCGAGGTGCCAAACCTCCCCGTCGATATGAGCTCTTGGGGGAGATCAGCCTGTTATCCCCAGAGTACCTTTTATCCTTTGAGCGATGGCCCTTCCATGCAGAACCACCGGATCACTATGTCCGTCTTTCGACCCTGTCCGACTTGTATGTCTCACAGTCAAGCAAGCTTTTGCCATTGCACTCCGCGTACGGTTACCAAGCGTACTGAGCTTACCTTTGAAAGCCTCCGTTACCTTTTTGGAGGCGACCACCCCAGTCAAACTACCCACCAAACAATGTCCCCCCCAAAGGGGGGTTAGGAACCGGATACAGAAAGGGCGGTATTTCAAGGACGATTCCGCGGATCCTGGCGAACCCGCTTCACAATCTCCCGCCTATCCTACACATCCTGCACCCAGTCCCAATGTTAAGCTATAGTGAAGGTTCATGGGGTCTTTCCGTCCCGTTGCGGGTAACCGGCGTCTTCACCGGTACCACAATTTCACCGAGCTCATGGCCGAGACAGCGCCCAGATCGTTACACCATTCGTGCAGGTCGGAACTTACCCGACAAGGAATTTCGCTACCTTAGGACCGTTATAGTTACGGCCGCCGTTTACCGGGCTTCGATTCAATGCTTCACCCGAAGGTTGACATCCCCTCTTAACCTTCCGGCACCGGGCAGGTGTCAGGCCTTATACGTCATCTTTCGATTTGGCAAAGCCATATGTTTTTGTTAAACAGTCGCCTGGGCCTTTTCACTGCGGCTTCTCCGTCGCCGGAGGAAGCGCCCCTTCTCCCGAAGTTACAGGGCCATTTTGCCGAGTTCCTTAGCCATGATTCACTCGAGCACCTTGGGATTCTCTCCCCGACCACCTGTGTCGGTTTGCGGTACGGGTCTTATATGCCTGGAGCTTAGCGGCTTTTCTCGGGAGTATGGTTACCCGCGCTATCGGCGCCCCCGGAGGTTTGCCGTACTTTCGGCCTTCGGCACACGACCCGGATTTGCCTGGGTCACGTTTACCTACGGCCTTCAACGCACTATTCCGTCAGTGCGCGGCGGTGTCACTCCTCCGTCCCCGCTTCGCAGCATACAAGAGTACGGGAATCTTTACCCGTTGGCCATCCGCTGCCCCTTTCGGGTCCGCGTTAGGTCCCGACTTACCCTGATCCGATTAGCGTTGATCAGGAAACCTTGGTCTTTCGGTGGGCGGGTTTCTCGCCCGCCTTATCGTTACTTATGCCTACATTTGCTTTTCCGGAACGTCCACGGATACTCACGTAACCGCTTCTCCCGTGCCGGAATGCTCCCCTACCGATATTTCTATCCCACGGCTTCGGTGGTACACTTAATGCCCGTTTATTATCCACGCCCGGCCGCTCGACTAGTGAGCTGTTACGCACTCTTTAAATGAATGGCTGCTTCCAAGCCAACATCCTAGCTGTCTGGGCAACCGGACCTCGTTAGTTCAACTTAGCGTACACTCGGGGACCTTAGCCGGTGGTCTGGGTTCTTTCCCTCTCGGCGCAGGACCTTAGCACCCTGCGCCTCACTGCGGACCATATCTCCCGGTATTCGGAGTTCGTCTGGATTTGGTAGGATGTGACTCCCCCGCACCCAATCGGTAGCTCTACCTCCGGAAGACTCAATGTCCACGCTGTTCCTAAAAACATTTCGGGGAGTACGAGCTATTTCCCAGTTTGATTGGCCTTTCACCCCTACCCACAGGTCATCCGGAAACTTTTCAACGTTTATCGGTTCGGTCCTCCAGTACGTGTTACCGCACCTTCAACCTGCCCATGGGTAGATCACAAGGTTTCGCGTCTACCTCCACTGACTGTACGCCCTGTTCAGACTCGCTTTCGCTTCGGCTGCGCGGCTTAACCGCTTAACCTCGCCAGTGAAGTGTAACTCGTAGGCTCATTATGCAAAAGGCACGCCGTCACCCCATAAAGGGCTCCGACAGTTTGTAAGCACACGGTTTCAGGTTCTCTTTCACTCCCCTGTTCGGGGTTCTTTTCACCTTTCCCTCACGGTACTGGTCCACTATCGGTCTCTCGGTAGTATTTAGCCTTGGCGGATGGTGCCGCCGGATTCCCACAGGGCGTCTCCGACCCCGCGGTACTCAGGAACTCACTAGGCCGGTCTTCATTGCGTGTACGCAGCTCTCATGCTCTACGGCGGGCCTTCCCAGACCCTTCCACTTCTTCCGACTGTACCACATTGTGGTCCTACAACCCCGCATATGCCGTAACATATCCGGTTTGGGCTCTTTCCCTTTCGCTCGCCACTACTCAGGAAATCATTCTTATTTTCTTTTCCTGCGCCTACTTAGATGTTTCAGTTCGGCGCGTTCGCGTTGTTAAACGGCATGTCTTCAACATGCCGGGTTTCCCCATTCGGAAATCGCCGGATCTCATCTCATTTGCAGATCCCCGGCGCTTATCGCAGCTTATCACGTCCTTCATCGCCTCCGAGAGCCTAGGCATCCCCCGTGTGCCCTTTCTTACTTTCTTCTCCCCGTACCCTTTTGCCGTACGGGGATGCTTTTGTGTCATGTCCCTTCCCCGTAGGAAAGAAACGTCTCTGCTGTTGTCTTCTCTTGTGTTTTTTCTTCCGATATGTCAAATAATTTTTTTTTAAATAAAAAAAAAAAAAAAAAAAAAATAAAAACGACCGGCGTACCGCGTTTTTGAATTTTGAATTTTTACTTTTGAATTTGAAAAGCGTGGAGAATAACGGATTCGAACCGTTGACAGCACCCTGCATTATATCACTGCGGACTGTCCCCGTGACCATCCTCCCTTTTCAGGTAGTCCCGAGCAGATTTGAACTGCTGACCCCTACATTATCAGTGTAGTGCTCTGACCAACTGAGCTACGGGACTGCTTCGCTTCCGCACCGGTGACCCCGAAGGGGCACTGTGGCACTTTCCTCTTTTTTCTCTCTCTCTTTTTTCAAGAAATCTTCATGGCGTAACCGAACGGCCCGAGGGCCCTCTAGAAAGGAGGTATTCCAGCCGCACCTTCCGGTACGGCTACCTTGTTACGACTTAGCCCCAATTACCGGTTTTACCCTGACACGCTCCTTGCGGTTACATGCTTTAGGTACCCCGGCTTTCATGGCTTGACGGGCGGTGTGTACAAGGCCCGGGAACGTATTCACCGCGTCATTGCTGATACGCGATTACTAGCGAATCCAACTTCACGGGGTCGAGTTGCAGACCCCGATCCGAACTGTGAGGGGCTTTCTGAGATTGGCTTCACCTCGCGGTGTCTGCCCTCTGTACCCCCCATTGTAGCACGTGTGTAGCCCCGGACGTAAGGGCCATGATGACTTGACGTCGTCCCCGCCTTCCTCTCTGTTTGCACAGGCAGTCTGTTTAGAGTCCCCACCTTTACGTGCTGGCAACTAAACATAGGGGTTGCGCTCGTTGCGGGACTTAACCCAACACCTCACGGCACGAGCTGACGACAGCCATGCAGCACCTAGTTTCCTGTCCCGAAGGACCTGTCCATCTCTGGACAATTCAGTAACTTTCAAGCCCGGTAAGGTTCCTCGCGTATCATCGAATTAAACCACATGCTCCTCCGCTTGTGCGGGCCCCCGTCAATTCCTTTGAGTTTCACCCTTGCGGGCGTACTCCCCAGGTGGAACACTTAACGCTTTCGCTTGGACGCCGACCGTCTATCGCCGACATCGAGTGTTCATCGTTTAGGGCGTGGACTACCAGGGTATCTAATCCTGTTCGATCCCCACGCTTTCGTGCCTCAGCGTCAATCGTACTTTGGTAAGCTGCCTTCGCAATCGGTGTTCTGTGGCATATCTATGCATTTCACCGCTACTTGCCACATTCCGCCTACCTCAGGTACATTCAAGCGCGCCAGTATCAAAGGCACTGCGATGGTTGAGCCACCGTCTTTCACCCCTGACTTAGCGCGCCGCCTACGCACCCTTTAAACCCATAATTCCGGATAACGCTCGGATCCTCCGTATTACCGCGGCTGCTGGCACGGAGTTAGCCGATCCTTATTCTCACGGTACATTCAGCCCGGTATACATACCGGGGTTATTCCCGTGCAAAAGCAGTTTACAACCCGTAGGGCCGTCTTCCTGCACGCGGCATGGCTGGTTCAGGGTTCCCCCATTGACCAATATTCCTTACTGCTGCCTCCCGTAGGAGTCTGGTCCGTGTCTCAGTACCAGTGTGGGGGTTTCTCCTCTCAGAGCCCCTAGACATCGTCGCCTTGGTGGGCCGTTACCCCGCCAACCAGCTAATGTCACGCGAGAGCCCATCCGTCCCCTATGAATATTTAAATGAAGGCCCATGCGGACCTGCATTCTCATGCGGTATTAATCCGGATTTCTCCGGCTATCCCCCTGGGACGGGCAGGTTGCTCACGCGTTACGCACCCGTGCGCCACTCTCACGGGGACCGAAGCCCCCGATCCCGTTCGACTTGCATGTATTAGGCCTGCCGCTAGCGTTCATCCTGAGCCAGGATCAAACTCTCCATTGTATAATGTTAAGTTTCCGATCTCGGCATTCGCACTTCTTTCAGTGCAGCCTTCCGATCTTTTTGTATCTTCCGGCCGACGGACCGTTCAGGCCTGTCCTTTTGACTCTCGCCAAAAAACAGGCCGCCCGTTACGCTACATGAATCTGATTTCTTAAAGAACTTTAAACGCCTCCGCTCACGCTTCGGCCTCCGCCGTATCCATCGGGTCTCCCCTCCGGTACTTCCTGTTTTTCCTTTCACCTTCCCGGGCATTGCGCCCGTTCCGTCGTCCCCTCTCTCCCGATTGGGAGTGCAAAGGTAACAGCTTTTTTCTTTTCTCCAAAATATTTTTTTAAAATATTTTTTCCTCCCCCGCCGTTCACCTCCGTACTTCAAAAAACAACCGCATCCCTTCGTTTGCGGAGCGCCCGCCTTCCGAACGGGATGGCAAAGGTACGAATTTCCCCCGTTCCCCCAAATGTTTCGCGCCCCGGACAACAGCTTTTTTTACAACAAACTGGAAATCAAACCGTTTTTTTTATAATAATAATCTTTCATCAGACAAACATTCATTAAATCGGGAAAAAAATGATTACACGATACCCTAATCATTGAGCCATTCAATGTTCTTTTTTAATCGCTTATGTTCTAAATCTCATAATTTCATGTTAGGTTTGTAAATACTATGAGCAATTTTTTGCCTTCTAAGCTTATCACAGCATTAAAGAAAGACTTCCAAATTGACGAGGAGGAATTCCGTCGTATACATCGGCAGCAGGAACAGATCACCTCGATACGCCTCAATCCGACAAAATGGACGAAAGCTTTTGAAAACAAAGATCACATCCCTTGGTGTCCTACAGGTTATTATTTGAATGAACGCCCTATATTTACATTAGATCCGCTATTTCACGCAGGCACATATTATGTTCAAGAAGCTTCATCTATGTTTATCGACCATATTATTCGCTCGCTCAATATAGATAAGAAAGCCTCTTTAGCACTCGATCTATGTGCTGCACCTGGTGGAAAAAGTACTTTATTAAATAGCGTATTACACCCTGATAGTTTATTAGTCTCAAACGAAATTATAAAAACCAGGGTTAACGTTCTGGCAGATAATTTGACAAAATGGGGAAATTTCAATGTTGTGGTTACTAATAATGATCCACAGTCTTTTAACAGGTTACCTGGTTTCTTCGACCTCATGCTGGTTGACGCTCCATGTTCAGGTTCCGGCATGTTCCGGAAAGACGAACAAACCATCAGTGAGTGGTCTGAGGAAACAGTAAATTTGTGCAGTCAAAGGCAACAGCGAATTCTATCAGATAGTCTTTCCACTCTTAAGGAAGATGGCATATTGATTTATTCCACTTGTTCCTATTCTATAGAAGAAAACGAAGAGATCGCAGATTGGTTGGTTGCCAATCATGATATGCAATCCATTCCAATCCCCCATGATCTTGCTTGGCAAATAGAGGAAACACGATCTCCAAAGTTTCAATGTCATGGTTATCGCTTTTATCCACACAAAGTGAGAGGCGAAGGTTTTTACGTCGCCTGTTTCCGTAAGAAAAAAAATCAGCCCACTTTTAATACGAAAAAAATTAAAATCGAAAAGACTCAATTAGATAAAGCATATTTAAAGAATTGGATAAAAACCGAAACCGAATTTACCGGACTCCTTTTTAAGGACGATATACTTATTATTCCGACACAACACGAACTAAATGTAAAAGCACTTCAACATGTTTTGTATCTGAAAAAGGCTGGAACAAACGTAGGAAGGCTTACAAAAAAAGAATTACTTCCACATCACGAGCTTGCCTTAAGTACAGCTATTAGTAATCAAATACCTCGCATTGAGCTTTCTTTAGAAACCGCCTTGCAATATTTAAGAAAAGCAGATATTCAGTTAACAACAGAAGTGAAGGGCTGGGTTTTAGCCTGCTATGACGGACATCCCTTGGGATGGATGAAAATACTACCGAATCGGGTAAACAACTATTACCCAAAAGAATGGCGAATTATTAACCTATAATCAGCTAGGATAATCACTATTATGACTTTACGAGATATAGCCAAAGCGTTGAACTTATCTACTTCAACCGTCTCTAAGGCGCTCCGAGACAGTTACGAAATCGGGGAAGACACAAAAAAGAGGGTGATAGCCTACGCCGAGCAGGTTGGCTATCAACCTAATACGCTCGCCAAAAGCCTTAAAGAGGGAAAAAGTCGCACCATAGGAGTAGTAATATGTGCCATTGACAACAGTTTTGTATCCCAAATGCTCAATGGTATTGACCGTGCCTGCAATGAACGGGGCTACAGTATCATGATCATGCAAAGTAAGGAATCGCACGTACAAGAAATAAAATGTACTGAGGTACTCTATGGTCGCTCGATTGACGGTTTACTCATTTCGCCAGCTTGCGAAACGCCTAATGTCGACCACTTAAAAAAATTTCAGCAATTAGGATTACCTATTGTCTTATTTGATCGATATAGCGATGAACTGGACGTTCCAAGAGTCAGTATCAATAACCTGGACGCCGCTTACCAAGCAACCGAACATCTTATAAAAAATGGCTATACGCGAATTGCCGTATTACATAGTAACACAAGTCTAAATATTAATATTCAACGCTTGGAAGGTTATAAAAAAGCATTACGTGACCATAGGATTGAATTGATGGATGAATATATACAACCCTGTAATTTACAGACTACAGCCCTATTAGAAGAGAGTATTCACCAAGCGATGCAAAAACTCAGCGCTTTAACTGTCCCGCCGACAGCGCTTCTTACCTTAAGCGACCAAATCAGCACTTCCAGCATTTCTATACTTCAGGAAATGGGTTATCAAATCCCACAAGATATGGCACTCATTGGGTTCACCAATACAAGCCTTGCAAATTCATTACACCCACCCCTCAGCACTATTTATCAACCCGCAATTGCAATAGGTGAAGCCGCCGCTAACCGATTAATTGATATTATCGAAGGTACAGACGAGGAGGAAAAGCAAACCGTTTACCTGGCTGCCCAACTTCATGAGCGGGCTTCCAGCAGGCGATTGGTATAACAAAGATGAAGAGGTCGGCGGAAAACCTCTTTATCTTGTGTCCTATAGAGGGAAATAATTTTTGGCATTATAATAACAGATGTCCTTAATAATTTTACCGATCCAATTGATATCTTTTGGCAGTAAGCCATTGTTTATATCGGAGGCAAACAGATTACAAAGTAAGCGGCGAAAATACTCATGTCGTGAATATGATAGAAAGCTTCTTGAATCTGTCAACATACCGATAAAACAAGCAATCAAACCGATATTTGATAAACTATTCATTTGATTCGTCATTCCTTCTAATTGATCTAAAAACCACCAGCCTGAACCAAACTGTATCTTACCAATAATGCCTCCTGATTGAAAATTGCCCGTCATAGATGCAAATACCTCATTATCAGAAGGGTTTAAATTATATAAAATAGTCTTTGTTAACTGGTTTTCGCTCTCAAGTAAATTCAAAAAGGCAGAAAGATTAGATGCTTGCTGAAAATCACCTATTGAATCATATCCGGTGTCGGGTCCCAGCTCTTTAAGTAATCGTGTATTGTTGTTCCGTAAAGCACCCAGATGAAACTGCTGTACCCATTCTTGTTGATGGTACATTTTACACAAAGCTTGAAGCACACATCCTGTAAAGGCGTCCTGACTAGCCAACGCTTTCGAATCGTTTCCTTGTAAAACTTCTTTGAAGACCTTTTCCAACTCAGCTTTGTTAAAGTGAATCGTTGGCATATGAGCCAAGCCATGATCAGCTATGCGGCAACCCTTGTCATGAAAATAAAACACCCGCTTCTGCAAGGCTTCTAACAACGAGTCGATATCTTTAATCACCACATCCGAAACTTCTGCTAACGAGGAAATGTACTGTCTGAACGTATCACCACCACTTAAATTGAATACCTTATCAGGACGAAAAGAGGGTAATATTCGGGTAGCGAAATCAGATGCAGCAATTTGCTCATGTTCAGTCAAATTAGCGAGCGGATCGTCCGTTGTTCCTACCATCTCCACATTAAAATGTGTAAGTAAGCCGCGTGGTGTAAACGCCGGATCTTGTAATTTATTGCCAGTTACTTCGTATATCCGATCAGCATTCTCTGTTGTTAGTATTTCTTGAACACCGAAAGGGTTTTTTAGTTCCATATGCGTCCAGTGATAAAGTGGATTTCTCACCGTGTAGGGCACACATGCAGCCCATTTTTTAAATTTCTCCTGATCGGACGCATTTCCTGTAATATATTTTTCATCGATTCCCAAAACCCGCTGTGCTCGCCACTTGTAATGATCACCCGCCAACCATATTTGCGTGATATTCGAAAAGTGTTGATTAGCAGCAATAACATCCGGGGGTAAATGGGAATGATAATCAATAATGGGTAAGTCTTTCGCGTACTCATTATATAAACGCACCGCCAGATCCGACTGTAACAAAAAGTCTTCGTCAAGAAATTCTTTCATATTCCCTACTTAATATCAATAATAAAATGATTAGCTAATCTATCACAATAGCCAATTAACTTCCGAGTATCCCTAATTCTAAACCACGTAATTCAGCCAAGCCACGTAACCTTCCGATGGCAGAATAACCAGGGTTCGAGGTCTTATGTAAATCATCAAGCATTTGATGTCCATGATCGGGCCTAAAGGGAATGGGCAGCTCACGCTTTTGATTTTCCTCTGTAAGAATCTTCATAACCGCGTACATATCCACATCTCCATCTAAATGGTCTGCTTCATAAAAATTACCTTCCTCGTCTTTTTTCACATTCCGCAAATGCGCGAAATGAACTCGGTTTTTGACCGATTCTAAAATGTCAGGGATGTTATTGCTTATACCGGCTCCCAAAGAACCGGTACAGAAACAAAGGCCATTAAATTCCCGAGGCTCTTCCTTCATCAAAAACAATAAATCATCCTTATTACTAACTACACGCGGCAAGCCCAAGATGGGATAAGGAGGATCGTCCGGATGGATGGTCATATGAATTCCATGCTTCTCGCATACTTGCGAAATAGCCGCTAAAAATTTAAGCAGATTTTTACGTAGGCCATCCGTACCAATCTCTTTATAAATTTCGATACTCTTTTGTAGATCACCTAAGCCGATTGGGTCTTCGGAAGGAATGCCCATCAAAACAACTTCACTCAACTTCGCTAATACATCCTGATTGGTTGTACTATACCGCTCCTTCGCCTTCTCCAATATCGATGTTGGGTAATTATGCTCCGCCCCTTTCCGTCTCAAAATAAACAAGTCAAACACCGCTAAATCTGTCCAATCAAAATATAAAGCCTTTGACCCATCCTTCATTACTAAATCCAACTGGGTACGGGTCCAGTCGAGCACGGGCATAAAATTATAACATATGGTTTTAATACCGCAGACTGCAAGATTTTCTAAGCTTTGTATGTAGTTTTTCAGGTATTTTTCTGCGTCCTCCCGATCAGTTTTGATGGCTTCATGTACCGGAACGCTTTCTACTACGGCCCAGGTAAGTCCCGCTGCTTCAATAATCCGCTTGCGTTCCTTAATATCCTCTAGCGGCCATACCTCTCCATGTGGAATATGATGAAGAGCCGTTACAATCGCTGTAGCACCTGCCTGCTTTACATCTTGTAAGGACACCAGATCATTTGGTCCATACCAACGCCAACTTTGTAATAACTTCATAGTTCTTTTTAGATTAAATTAAATGATATGACTATTAGGCGGAAACTTAAACTATAAACCGCTGTTACAGCTATCCAACGACTGATAGCCAACAGTGATTTCCAGAGCCCGCGCCTAAAGACTAAATACCCGGAATTTAAACGCCACAATAGGTGTTGAAACCACCATCAACTAAAATACTTGTTCCGCTCACAAAAGCAGAAGCATCGCTTAATAAATATACCAGGGTTCCTTTCAACTCTTCGGGATTACCCAATCGGCCAAAAGGAGTTCCATTTACGAATCGATTTGCTCTATCTGTATACGATCCGTCGGCATTGGTTAGTAAAGTTCTATTTTGCTCCGTGAGGAAAACACCCGGCGATATCGCATTCACACGCACACCATCACCATAACGTTGTGCTAACTCTACAGACATCCATTTCGTAAAACCTTCAATGGCAGTTTTGGCCATTGTATATCCCAATACACGGGTTATAGGTCGATGTGCCGAAAGAGAGGAGATATTCACAATAGAACCCCTTCCCTTCTCTGCAATTACTCTCCCGAATATAAACGTAGGTATCACTGTACCAAAAAGATTTAAATCAACTGCTTTTTTTGTATCAGCTATCTTGGCATCAAAAAGATTCTGATCAGGCGATATAGTCGCCCCTGGAATATTACCACCTGCAGCATTCACTAAACCATCGATGGTTCCGAAATGCTGCAAAATCTGCTCTTTGGCAAGAAGCACTTGATCCTCATCCATCGCATCTGCTAAAACAGCAATTGCTTCACCACCAACACCCTTAATTTGCTCAACTACCGCATCGGCGCGTTCTTTATTTCTACCCATGACAACCACCTTTGCTCCAGCTTCGGCTACGGCTAAAGAAAAGTGTTTACCCAACACACCGGTTGCACCGGTAATAACAATAACTTTATTTTCTAAAGAAAAAGGTGAAGTTTTATTCATTGCTTAGCTTTTTATATCAACTCATCAAAAAGATGCCTTGCAAAGAATTTAACAGCTTATAAAGGGCTCAGTTGTCTTTGGCAAGAATCAATAATGAACTATTAAGATTCAATTTTAGCAAATTAAAATCGATTTCAATTATTTTGCGAAAAGATTTTACGATATCGATTGCGTAGTTTTAAAAGGAATGGATATTTTTATACACGGGAATAATAACTATTTTCGACAAAAAAACTAGCCACTCTTGACAAGACACAACAGCTATGCTTTCCAGCAAGATACTTGTCATGATCTATTATCATTAGGCTTGCCTTAAAAAATTTAATTCATGAGTTTAAACGAAGGTAATCGGATAGCCGTCTTTGGCGAATTTCTTCTAAGGGTCAGCACACAGACCGGTCATTTTATCAATGCAAGCGAAGGCATTTCTATTTACGCTGGCGGGTCGGAAGCAAATGTAGCTTCTTCTTTAGCCTGTATGCATGCGCAAGTCTCGTACATAAGTTGTGTGCCCGACAATCAGTTGGCAAACCAAGCTCTTAACAGTCTAAAGGAGCGAGGCGTAAACATTAGCCAATGCCGATTTGCAGGTGATCGGCTAGGCCTTTATTTCCTTTTGTCGGCCAATGGGCTTAGCAAAGGAGAAGTGGTCTACGATCGGAAATATTCTTCATTCAGCGCGCTTAAAACTGGAGACATTGATTGGGACAATGTATTGGAAGGCCACAACTGGTTCCATTGGACGGCCCTTACTCCAGCCTTAAATGAAAACATGATCGCCGTTTGCGAAGAGGCTCTACAAGCCGCCAAGAAAAAGGGGCTTATTATATCGGTTGATCTGAATTACAGAAATAGACTGTGGAACTATGGCAAGTCCCCTATCGACGTAATGCCTTCCTTAGTCGATTATTGCGATGTCATTATGGGTAACATCTGGGCAGCCAACACCATGTTGGGCACTTCCATAGATCCCGACCTTGATCGTAACACTACGAAAGAAACTTATGTGGAACATGCCAATCAATCGGCCCAAGAAGTGTTCAAGCGATTCGAAAACTGTAAGCACATAGCCTATACTTTCCGATTCATGGATAACCCGTCCCACAATCTTTTCTATGGCACCTATCATACTCAAAAGGGGCATTATGTATCACAAACACTAGAGACGAATGAAGTGATCGATCGGATTGGAAGCGGGGACGCCTTTATGGGCGGACTCATTCGCGCGCTTACTACAGGAAAAGAAAACCAGGAGGTAATTGACATAGCAACTTCTGCCGGCTTTAAAAAGTTATTCGTTAAAGGTGATTTAGGAGACGGCAGTTATTAGTTATTGGTTATTGGTTGTTAGTTGTTAGTTGTTAGTTGTTAGTTGTTAGTTGTTAGTTGTTAGTTGTTAGTTGTTAGTGAAATTTACTTTTTACTTTTTACTTTTTACTTTTTACTTTTTACTTTTTACTTTTTACTTTTTACTTTTTACTTTTTACTTTTTACTTTATCCAAATGAAAACAATTGAAGAAAGTATTGTACAAATAAAAAAATATCCAGTCATTCCGGTTTATTACCATGATGACCTGCAAACATGTTTAGATACCGTGAAAGCATGTTATGATGGCGGTATTCGCGTCTTTGAATTTGTTAACAGAGGTGGTCAAGCCTTGGTAAATTTTAAAGAATTGAAAGCTTTTCGCGACGCGCAATTACCGGAATTACACCTAGGCATAGGCACCATTAAGTCGGCGAAACAGGCTGAAGACTACCTTTCCTTGGGAGCTGATTTTATCGTAAGTCCAATTGTGAAGCCGGAAATTGCTGCAATTACATTGGACGTAGACGTTCTATGGATACCCGGATGCATGACTCCTACAGAAATCAATACCGCAGAAGTTCTAGGAGCACCCCTGGTAAAATTGTTTCCGGGAAGCAGTTTAGGCCCAGACTTTCTAAAAGCTATTAAACCGCTTTTTCCTGACATGCTTTTTATGCCTACAGGTGGAGTTAATCCTGATGAAAATAGTATTTCCAAATGGTTTGCAGCAGGTGTTAGTGCGGTAGGTATGGGCTCCAAATTATTTGAAAAGCCAGCTGAGGCAGCCGGCTTTCAATGGCTAACTGACAAATGCAGAGAAGTTATGAACTTTGCTTCTGTCTAATTTGACTTGGATCCCAATGGACGATCCGCTTTTCGTTATAACTGATATTCGCCGCTAAAGCTGGTCCTGCGGTTCGCATGGCAAACTCAGGACCTTCTATGGCAACACCTTTAGTCCGTATAGCATTAAACCAGTCATCAAAGTGGTCCACGCGCATATCGTAACCCTTGGGCGCCTGAAAAATATTTTCGCCTACTGATAATACCTGTGGTCTGATGCCCTGATATTTCTCATTGTATTGAGACACAAATTCCTGTTGCACTTTCTCGGGAAAAGTTTCAAAAGTGTCCCAACCTCCGTAACCAGGTGCTTGTGGAAGCTTTTTATTTCGAATACTGACACTATTTCCATCCAAAACCATTTCTCCTTCATTACCTACAAGGCGCATGCTATCACCCCCTCCGGAACCATCCACAAAGTTAACGCGTAAAGAAAGGTTGAAAGCGGGATGCTGCTGCGTTTCAGGATAATCAAATAACCCCAACATCAAGTCCGCCACGTCACGTCCGTCTTTCCAATAATTCAGCCCTCCGGTTGCATAAATTCTCTCCGGCCCCAACGAGCCTGTAATGGTATGCAAGCGAGTAAACAAGTGCACAAATAAATCACCTGCCATGCCTGTACCATAGGCTTGATAATTTCTCCATCGGAAAAAACGTACCGGATCAAAAGGAAGCGCCGTTGCTCCGCCTTGAAACGTTCTCCAGTCGCATGTAGTTTCTGAAGCATTCGGTGGAATGGAATATTGCCAAGCGCCCTTTGCATCGAATCTATCGGTATAAACTTCCACAAAATTCAGCTTTCCGATGGCTCCTTGTTGGTATAACTCTTTTGCCTTATGAATAACAATAGAACTTGCCCATTGACTTCCTACCTGAAAGGCTACTTTTGTATTCCGATGTTCCCGAATCAAAGCTTCGCCTTCTTCAATTTTATGCACCAACGGCTTTTCACAGTATACAGCCTTCCCTTTTTTCATCGCAGCGATCGCTTGCCGGGCGTGCCAATGATCCGGTGTAGAAATGATCACCGCATCAATTCCCGGGTCATCTAAAATCTCCTCGTAGTGACGCGTTGTTTTAACATGGCTACCATACAACTCATTTAACTTTTGTAAATGTCCGTCATAGCAGTCGGCCCCGCTAACTAGCTCAATCCCCTCTCTGCTTAGTGCCGCTTTTAGGTTGCCAAACCCCATAATACCCAAACCTATTGCTGCAATATTAATCCGGTCATTAGCAGGTACTCTCCCCCGCTTCTTTAAGATTTGAACGTGCTTATCGGCAAAATTCGTTGCTGCACTTAATAAACTCGGACTTGCTGCTGCCAGCACAGCAGAACCACCCAATTTTTTCAGAAACTTTCTTCGGGAATTGTTATTGTCGGTTTTATTCATTGTTTAGCTTGCTTAAAATATCGACTAAAATAGATCAGGATATTCTTCGTCCTTGTTATTTAGCTGATTTTGTATTGAACGAGATACTTATCAGCCTACTAGAAGTGTTAAAGCTAAAATAAATATTTAAGCGAAACAAAAATTTCCCTCCATTTGCAACATCAATTTTACCAATCTTTACTTTACCTTTCAGGCTCCCGATGTTTTAGTTGCCCTTTAATTAGCCATATTTCCGTTTGACCTTTACCAAAGGCATTGGTGGCCGTCAGGGCAACAACAGTACCATCGGAGGTAACTGCTAGGCTATTCCATAAAGCCGATTTATCTGGAGGAATAAGAAAAGGCGTCGTGCAATGCTCAAAATTAGCAGCAAACCGATCTCCGACCACTACTTTCATGTCAGCATATTTCATTTTATTTTTTCGCCCTTCGGTCCCTTGGTAGGAAAGCAGCGTTAGCCCGTTTTGTGTTCGGCACAAATATGGGGCACCTGCATAAATCGTATCTGCCAGCTTATGCTTTAAGGCATAAGCACGATTCGAATCCTTAGCCAGCACCGGATAAGCTCGATCATTCTTTGCATTCCCATAAATTATATAGGGCTTGAATTGCTGCATTCCATTATCTTCGATTGCAATTGCCAACCTATGATCGTCAATTAGTAAGGGTACCGGCATACCATCACGAAAACCAGCTCTAAAACTTACAATCGTTGGCACTTTAGACCAAGTTAAGCCATTATCAAAGGATGTAAATCGCGAGATATTCTGTTCATCGCTGCTTAAGTACAAACCTTCGTTAGCAAAAAACAGTTGGATTGCTCCGTCTGGCAATTGTATAGCAGCTGGTTCCCAACAGCCGTTTTTAAATTCATTTCCCGCTTGATAAACTAAACGTTCATCATGCCAGGTTAATCCCAGATCGTTGCTTTTTTTTGTTCTGATCTCAAAGTGATGTTCCGTATTATTCTTTGTTGGTCTTGGGTTGTACATAGCTAAAAGTGAACCATCTTTCAGCTGAATCATGCTCGGAACGCACATATTCACGCTCGGTTTACGTTCTGCTACAATACTGATTCTTTTCCACGAATTGCCTTTGTCCACGCTTTCAGCGCATACGATATTCCCATCCGATTCGTAAATGCATAGCCAAGATTGATCCTGCAGCTCAATCATTCTAGGATAACTCGTGTAATGCTTGGCCGGGGCCGATACTTTTCGCATCGAGCCCCGATCCCAAACAATAGGCTGTCCATATATCTGCGTTGCACAAAAGCAAAATAGAAACACTAGAAGAAAGGCACCTCTCATTGATTTGATCGCTGATTAATATCCCGAATTCTGCTTTAAGTTAGGATTATTTAACACCTCGATTTGCGGAATTGGCAGACGAATATGTTTACCAACCACGAAATTCTTAAAATCCGGATCCCGCTCGGCAACAGCTGCCACCTTCTCTTGCGTTTCCAAATCACCCCAACGCTTCAAATCTGCCCAGCGCACACTTTCTCCACATAGTTCCAATTCCCGCTCCATCTTCAGTCGTTCTCTAAAAGCATTGGCATCTTGTGTTGCAGCGGCATGATTAACCGCCAAGTTTGGTAATCCTACACGGCTCCGCACCTGATCAACATAGGTAATCGCCTCGCTTGTACTTCCCAACTCATTCAAGACCTCTGCATAGAGCAACAAGATATCAGCATAACGTACCATACGGAAATTATTTTGCGCATAGTAATCCTCGTTATCGCGAAAGTAATCTCGGGCATATTTACGAAACCAAGCTTCATTCGCGTCCCATTGCCAACTTCTGCCATATACTTTATCGCCAAAATCCGCTTCCAAAGCGGGATAGAATAGGGTATAACGCAGTCGAGGATCAATGTTTCCGTCGACTGTTTTTTCCTTCTTAAACTCATCTACAATCCAGTAACGCGCCTGACCATCTGACCAACCGATACTCCTTGGCGCGAAGAATTGTGCACGCTGACTGCTCATCATTTGGCCGGGGCCATCGGCATCCTCCGGTGTTTTGTTTACGTCCGAAAATTGAATTTCAAATACAGACTCGCTATTATTTTCATTAGTGTGGGTAAAATTGTCCTGAAAATCGCTTACCAAGCTATATTTACCATTACCTTCACCGGTAAAGAAATAATCCAAGGCTTGTTTAGCTTCTGCCCATTTATGCTGTTGCATATATGCCCTTGCCAAATAAGCGTTGACAGCACCCTTTGTCGGCCGTCCGACATTATTGTCATCCCATTCAACCGGGAGCACTTCCAGGGCCTCTTTTA
Organism: Olivibacter sp. EAT-5; assembly: GCF_044784325.1. Classification (NCBI taxonomy): domain Bacteria; kingdom Pseudomonadati; phylum Bacteroidota; class Sphingobacteriia; order Sphingobacteriales; family Sphingobacteriaceae; genus Olivibacter; species Olivibacter sp. EAT-5. The sequence continues at coordinate 711,904 of NZ_CP173028.1, forward strand.
AATCCTTTTCAACCTGCGCCCAAACTTCTGCCAAGGTGCTTTGAAGAGGCAAATCATCAGGCTTAGAAGTTTTGAGAACCAGCGGAGCATTCTCCCATAATAAAGCCGCGTAATAATAATGTAATGCTCTTAAAAACTTAGCCTGCCCTAATATTCTGTCTTTTTTTACCTGGTCGGCAAAAGTGATATTTGGCACATTATCTAATACTTGATTGCATCGAAAGATAGCCTTGTACGTATCCTTCCAAGTGAAGACATTTCCTTCGCCGAAATTGTAATTCACATATTGAAATCGCGTCCAATCGCCTAACTCTATCCAAGGACTTTTGCTAAATCCTTCGTCAGAAGTAAGATCCAATCGAAAGTATATCCATCTCGACCACAAAGCCGGTTTATAAAACATAGCATAAATAGAGTTGACACCTCTCTGGGCATCCTCCTCCGTTTTCCAGAACACGTCCGTCGTCGGTGTGTTCGGGTTTTCTATATTCAATAGATCCTTTTTACAACTTCCACAAAGCGTTAAAAGGGAGATAAAGAGCAATATATATAAGCCTTTCATGATGTATCCTAATTAAATTTAAAATCCAAATTGCAAACCCAGCGAATAGGTCTTGAGATTTGGATAACTAAAATTGTCAAACCCGCGTTCGTATATATTCGTATTGTTAAACTCGGGGTCGAGCCCCTTATAGCCGGTAAAGGTCAGCAGGTTTTGTCCCGAAAGTGTTACCTGTCCGCTTTGGAAGCCAATGCGTTTCAACCAGCTTTCAGGAAGTGTATATGATAAACTGATGTATTTAAGACGCATAAAATTACCGCTTTCAAGCCAGCGGTCGGTGTCTCCGCGCGAGTTCAACGTAGAACCGTAGTACATTCTTGGCACATCTGTATTAGGATTTTCAGGCGTCCAGGGTTGTATGCCGGCGCGATAATTGGAGTTATCATCAAAACGATCTACTAAGCTGTGATAACCGTTGTAAACCGTAGCGCCGAAAGCACCGAACCAGTTCATGGTAAGAGAAAGGTTCTTATAAGAAGCACCTAGATTAATTCCCAGTTCAACATCTGCCCAAGGAGATCCTAGCACCAATTTATCATCATTTGTAATCTGTCCATCACCATTGTGGTCTTTGAACCGTATATCACCTGGTTTGGCCGAAGGTTGTATAACTCTTCCCTCTGCATTCTTATAATTGTCTACCTCCTCTTGGGATTGGAAAAGCCCATCCGTTTCCAGCACATACCACATACCGGCAGATTGCCCGACTTGCGTGACGGTATTCCCCACAAAAATGTTGTTCCGACCATACCCTAAGCTTGTCACTTTGTTTTTGAGCGTCGTAATATTGGTGTTTACATAATACTTAAACTCTCGGCTGCTTTCATTATAACCCAAAGAAAGTTCAAAACCGGTATTTTTTAGACTTGCAGCATTGGCTATTGGTGGTCTTCCATCATGGCCTGTTGTCAATGCAATAGGCATGGCCGTTAAGACATCCTTCGTATCGGCAATAAAATATTCGGCTGTTAACGTAATTTTATTATTGAATAACGTAGCGTCGACACCGAAATTCTTTTGCGTCAAGGTTTCCCAGCGAAGGTCAGGGTTAACCAGCGCGACCTGGGTAGCACCGGGATAAATCAACTGATCACGACCCATGGCGATAGTCGAAAATGTGTTGATAACCGCTAAGTAATCCCAATAATTGGCACTACTATTTCCAGCTAGGTCTGTACTCGTCGTGCTATTTCCAAGCCGTCCATAACTAGCCCTTAACTTTAAATCGTTAACCCATTCTTTCTGAAAGAATTTTTCATTACTGATTCGCCAAGCTCCTGATATGGAGGGAAAATTTCCCCATTGATTGGATCGACCCAAACGAGAACTTCCGTCGCGACGGATAACACCATTTAATAAATAACGATTATCGTAGTTATATTCAATACGCCCTAAGTAAGATAAAATAATAGCTTCTTGCCGATACCCCCCTGCTTGCGGCTCATTTCCCTGATCGAGCTCACTGTAATAGCCGCCCTTTCCATCAGGGACTAAATTCCTTTTCATCCCGGAGATACGTGCATATAAATCCCGTTGATAGGTTTGACCAACTACCGCGTTGACCGAATGTTTACCAAAGTCTTTATTAAATGCTAGCGTATTTTCTACTAATATCGATTGAAAGCGAGCACGATATTCATCGGCGATGGAAGGTTGAAATTCTTGATTTAAGGACCAGTTACCCTGCTTTCGTAAATGGGCATAATGATCGCTGCTAGTTTCGTAACCTAAGTTAAACCGATACTTTAGAAATTCAACCGGCTTCAACTCAGACCAGACATTTCCGCGAATGCGTAGATTTTCGTTATACCGATCATCCAAATCAGCAATCGCCACGGGATTGCTACCAAAGGTCCGCGCCCTCCGTTCATCACCATATCCATATCCTCCCGGGTTATTCGGGTTATATACCGGAATGGTGGGCAAAAGCCGTACGACATCTGCAATAGGGTTGCCCGACATTTCATCAGCTTTTGCATTGCTGATTGCTAGGTTCTCACCGATACTAAAAATACCCTTTGTACCTTGTGTATTTACGCGAAAGCTTATGCGATCAAACCCGGTGCTGATTACGGTTCCATCATTTTTGAAATAATTCCCCGATACCAGGTAATTACCACTCTCTCCACCGCCCGAAAAAGTGAGATTCAAATCTTGCATGTTCCCTGTGCGGAAAGCCGCATCCTGCCAGTCGGTATTTTGACTTAAATCTAAATCTTGTCTAGTAGCTCCTGCATTGTCATAGGCCATATAATTAAGTCTGGCAAACTCTTCTGTTTGCGCCAACTTGTAGCGAGGTGTAGTTTGCGCACTCGTTGTTCCCGAGAACTGTACCTTCATCGGCCCTTTGGCTCCCTTTTTTGTTGTGATGATGATTACACCGTTAGCAGCGCGCGAACCGTAAATTGCCGCAGCAGAAGCATCTTTCAAAATTTGTACGGACTCGATGTCGTTGGGATTAAAATCCCGATTGGCGGTTGTAATCATTCCATCAATCACGTAGAGTGGATTGGTACCGCTTAAATTTTTCAAACCACGAATTTCCACTCTGGCTTCCGCTCCAGGCCGTCCCGCTCCGCGCACTTTAACACCCGACGCCAGTCCCTGAAGCGCTTCTCCCATGGTTGTTACTTGCCTTTTTGTCAATTCAGACGTTTTTACCACCGAAACGGCGCCCGTTAAATCCCGTTTCTGTTGTGTACCATATCCTACTACTACTACCTCATCAAGCGAATTTTCTTCAGGCAAGAGGGTTACATTTATTTCCTCCTTTCCCTGTAAGGCAACCTCTTGTGTGGTATAGCTAACATAGGAAAAAACCAAAACGGCTTGTTGATTGGGAACTTCAATACGGTATCGCCCCTCTTGATTGGTTGAAACACCCGTATTTGTATTCTTAACCTTTACACTTACGGCGGCTAAAGGTGCGCCTGATTCGTCCCGGACTAAGCCGGTGATGGTGGTTTGCGCCCACAGGCAAACCGAAAGGCAGATGAAGAAAATCAGTAAAAAGAATACCTTCATTACACTGCCCTTTCCATTTAACAATTGACTAGTATGCATACGTTCTCATTGGTTAGTAAAAAAGGAGCGAAGAACTCCCTCGTCGATAACCAAAGGTAGGTGCTGCATGCTTGTTAATGCTAAACGAAGCGTATCAATATTTCAGCATATTGTGTCAATTTAGCTGTATCAAGAAGCTTCCAAATACCCATTCAATTGCACTCAGACGAATCTTAAGCAATCAACATACTGACAAGTTCCTACAAGAAAAAAAAAACGGTTAGTTTCGCTGTTTAAGATTCTCTACATATTCTGAAGGAGAAACGCCGAATTGCTTGTGAAAATTCCTACCGAAATGGGTCTGCGAACTATATCCTACCATTTCAGCTATCTCATATATTTTCAATCCGCCTTCAGCCAACAATTCCGCAGCCCGCTTAAGTCGAGCAACATTAATCAGTTCATTCGGGGTTAAGTTAGATATTGCTTTAATTTTCCGATATAAGGTAGGCCTGCTCATACACATTAAGTCGGCTAAATGCTCCACGTCTAGATTTGGATTTTCCAATCGCTGATGAATCAAATCGTTTAATTTCTCGAGAAACAATTCATCTGACTTCGAATGGGCCATCGTTTTTATGTGTACCAATGGAGAGGATGCAAAGTACTCGCGCAACTTATTCCGATTGGCCAGCAAATTGGCAATTTGAACTTGCAGGTACTCTGGAGAAAACGGTTTTTCGACATAAGCATCCGCACCCAGTTCCAGCCCTTGTATCTTGGATTGCAACGTATTTTTTGCTGTTAGTAGAATAACGGGAATATGACAGTATTCAACGGTAGATTTGACGGTCTCACATAAAGCATAGCCATCCATTACGGGCATCATAATATCACTGATGATGAGCTGTACACTTTCATCCGCTAAAAAGTTCAAAGCCTCTCGTCCATCATTAGCGGTAAATACTTGATAATGTTCCTGCAGATCATCTGCTAAAAAATCCAAGATCTCACGGTGATCATCTACCAGCAGCAAAGCAGGTTTGTTTGTAGTGGTTTGTAGGGTATTTATCATAGATCAGATTCTTTATGGTTAAGTGGTAGCGATAATACAAATGTATTAAAGTTTTCGTTATTCTTAATATCTAAAATCAAGCTGCCTCGATGCATTTCGGCAAGCGAACGCGCTAAAGCTAGGCCCAGACCACTACCAACAGATTTCGTATTCCCTTTGATCCGGTAGAAGGGCTCAAAAATTTTCTCTTGTAGATGGGGAGGTATTCGTTCTCCATCGCTAGCGATAATGACTCGAAAAAAGAGTTCTTCCTTTTGTAAACGAATAACAATTTTACTAGCCGCATATTTAAGGGCATTATTTAATAAGTTGCTTAACATTTTGTCTAAGGCTTCTACATCAACATATACCCATAATTCCTCCTTTAACACTTCTAACTTAATCTTTATACGCAACTCCATCGCTGTTGGACCGAGCCTTTCTACTTGATCTTTTAGAAATTGTGTTACCTCAAGATGTTGATAAGTGAGCACAAAGGCTTGTTCCTCGGTTTTCCTAAAATCTAACAGTTGCCCCGATAGCTCCAACAAACGATTGGTATTCTTTTCCATTATCAACAAATTCTTTCGAATAGTCGGCACTTCGTCCACTTGTTTAATAATTTTCTCCATAGGTCCCTTTATAAGGGTCAAGGGTGTTCTTATTTCATGTGCAACTTGCGTGAAGAATTCTATTTTTGCGCGATACATTTCCTCTTCTTTTTTATGTGCAAGCTGTTCCAATTTTAACCTATTCTTTTCCCGCAGACGGCGGTGATAGGAGCCTACGATATAATAGATTAATACTATAATCAATACGGTATATAAAAGATAAGCCGCTTTACTAGCCCAAAATGGCGGTAAAATATGAATGGATAAGATTGCCTCCTTCCCGATACGGGCCCCTAAACTATTGATTGTACTAACCCGAAAAATGTATTCGCCGGGTGGTAATTCAGTAAAGTAAGCCTTTCGGTTTGCCTGAAGGTGGGTCCAGTCGGGATCCAAGCCATCCATCTTGTAAACATATTCTGTCATTTCAGGAGATGTATAGCTAAGCGCAGCGAAGTCGATACTAAAGGTAGATTGGTTATGTCTTAAAATGATGGTATCGGTAAACGTAATCGACTTTTTCAAGGGCGAGCCGTTTTCACCAATCGTCAGGTCTTTATTATAAACCTGAAATCCGGTAAAATAAACGGGTGGTACAAAGGATTTGTCTTGCAATCGCCGCGGATTGAAACGAATTAAACCCTTTACGGTACCAAAGTATAACATACCATTTTGTGCTTTATAAACGGAATTATAGTTAAATTGATCGCTTAAAAGCCCGTTTGCAACTCCAAAAAAACGACTGGTATTTGCGCGCGGATTAAAACGGATCAAGCCTTTTGATGTACTGATCCAAAGGTCCCCATGATTATCTTCTTGTACTGTACATACCAATAGGCTTTGCATAGATTGAGGAAATTGATACTGCTTAAACTTTCCCAACGACTTGTCCAGGCGACAGAGCCCTTCCTCGGTAGCGACCCAGAGCTGTCGGTCTTTTGTTTCCGTAATGTAAGTCACACGATTACTTGTCAACGTAGCGATATTGCCCGGTTGATGACTATACCTTCCTCTATTACCTGTTTTAGGATTGTAAAAGTATAAGCCATCTCGCCAAGAGCCCGCCCAAATCGTACCTTCCCGGTCTTCAAAAAGCGATGTATAAAAAATATTCGACGGAAAATTACGTACAAGTTGAAACCCCTCTCTTTCATATAAATATTCATAGATTCCTCTGTCTGTCGCCAATAGTACTTCGCCGGAACGGAGGCGTAACATGGTATAAATGAAATTACTTCCCAAATGGAATGGCGCATTGGAAGCAGTATACTGTTTAAAAACTTCGCCGGTGGATATACGCATAAGGTTTAAGCCTTGGTGAAAGGTTCCCACCCATAAAGTATCCCCAGTCGCTAATAAGCCATGAATATTGGAAGAAGATAGTTCTTGAGGTTTACCTTGAACCGAAAAATGTTCAAATCTTCCGCTTGTCAGCGACAATTTGTTTAATCCACCATTTTCCGTTCCGATCCATAAATTTCCATAGCTGTCTGCCGTTATTTCACGAACAGCACTTCCTATAAGACTATTCTCTCCTTTTTGCGGGAAAAATTTCTCAAAGAAAGTATGCTGCTTATGATAATAACTGACACCTCCAAACCAAGAGCCAACCCAAATACCGCCTTCGGTATCACGACAAATAGTATAAACAGCGTTATCACTGATGGACCATTGATTATTATCTTCCTTTTTTAAATGTACAAAGCGTTTGTGTCGATCTTCGTAGATGAAAACGCCCAGCTCAGTAGCTGCCATATATTGCCCCTCATCCGTCCTTTTGATATCATGCACATAAATGGGCAGTTGATTTTCACTTTTTTTTAATAGATCCTGATAGGATCCGTCTAGCGGGTATAATAACTTTAGTCCTTCCTTAGCCGTGCCGATCCAGAGCCTTTCTTTGTTCTCGTCCCATAAAAGACATGTAACCGGTCTCGAACCGATGGACGATTGTTTTCCGAAAACTTCAAAGCGTTTTGTCTTTTCCCATTTAGGTTCAAGCAGCTTAATTTCACCATTGCTAGAGCCGACCCATACACCCGTTTTACTTACTGACACTGCATCTACTGAACTCATTCCTAGCTTTCCGAAGTTCTTAATTTGCCCTGTTTGGGTCTGGTATCGGACTAAGGATGAAAAGGCCGTATACCAGATATTACCTTCCTCGTCTGCTTGAATATGAGCGATCGCCGCGTCTTGATGATGAACAAAGTGGCTGAATTTCTCCGTAAGTGGATCATAGATATAGATTCCTAAGTCGGTCCCAACCCAAATATTCCCGAGGCGATCTTCAAACAGGCTGTGTATAAAGTTATTTCCTAAGCTAAGTGAATCCTGTGGATTGTGGTTAAAGACCTTAAAGGTGTAACCATCGAATCGATTGAGACCATCGCGTGTACCAAACCACATAAAACCTTTACTATCCTGCATGCTGCAAATAACCGCATTATTAGAAAGGCCGTTTTCAACCTGATAATGCTTGAAGTAATAAGGTTGACAATACAGTAGTTTTACGAACAGGCAAAACAGGAATACGCTGATTAGTTTTTTTATCATGGCTAATTCAAACTTAATATTTCTTTTCATTTCGAACAAGGTCGCATCTGACTTTTAGTATGAATGACTATCAATAAAACAGGACTTTAGTCAGCTTTTATTCGGACCTTGTTCGGATCTCATTCGGATACAGACAAATAAGGTCTTATTTATATTCAAATAAATTAATAATTGGTTAAGTGGTGATATGCTCGTTGATAGTACCCGTTCTTAACGCTTCTATGCTACCTGGCCTGGGCGAGACATGTAGCGAAAGATAATTTGTCGAAAGTTTGATACAATCGGATGAGCCACTTTTCCTTTCATTTTACGTTATTTGAGGTCTAATAACCAATTATTACATGAGGCGCTTTATTTTTTCGATTCTATCGATTTTGTTCATCCATTATTCGTTCGGGCAGGCCATCAAGAACCCGATCATCAATAAAGATTTTCCTGATCCAACCATTATTTACACTGAAGGATTTTATTACGCTTATGCAACCAATAGCAATATCGATGATAAACTAGCCCATATCCAGGTGGCCCGTTCCAAAGATCTTCAAAATTGGACTATTTTAGGCGACGCTCTCCCCGAAAAACCAAGCTGGGCGGATCGCGATTTTTGGGCTCCTCACGTGCTATTTGATAGTGCCATAAATCAGTTTGTGCTTTTTTATTCCGGCGAATCGGGGAACGGAAAATGCCTAGGTGTCGCTTACGCTAAACACCCCGCTGGACCGTTTAAGGATTCGGGCAAACCTTTGTTATGTGGAGAAGGGTTTGTGAATATCGATCCTATGGCCTTTATAGACCCTAAAACCAAAAAGAAACTACTTTATTGGGGGTCAGGTCATGCGCCGATTAAGGTGCAAGAAATGACGGATGATTGGTCAGCATTTCGTGAGGGCTCAAAATCGATTGACGTTATGCATCCGGAACAAGAAGCACAATACGATAAATTAATTGAAGGAGCATGGGTAGATTACCACCAAGGCTATTATTATCTTTATTATTCAGGTGATAATTGCTGTGGGCCTCAAGCCAGTTATGCGGTGATGATCGCTCGTGCAAGAAACCCCTTTGGGCCCTTCGAACGATTGGGTGTTTTTGAGGGGTCTAACAGGAGTGTTTTGCTTGAAAAGGATAGTTTATGGCTGGCTCCGGGGCATAATTCCATTTTCCGCGATCCGAGGGGCAATATCTTTATCGCTTATCATGCCATTCCCATCAATCCCAACACGGGCAAACCAGATGGCTACGGACGTGTAGCCCTTATCAAGCGAATCCATTATCAGGAGGGCTGGCCTAAGATCGAAGATGCGAGCACCCATTCCGCACCGCTTACTTTAGCTGATCCTCACATTTTCTATGACAATGGCACCTACTACTTGTACGGTACTGGAGCACCTGATGGTTTTCAAGTATATAGCTCCGTAGACCTCGAAAACTGGACAGGTCCTGTTGGTCGCGATCGTAACGGTTACGCTTTGCATAAAGACCATACATTCGGCACAATGGGCTTCTGGGCGCCGCAGGTCTTTAAATATAAAAATAGGTTTTACATGGCTTATACTGCTAACGAACAAATTGCGATCGCTAGCAGCGATAGCCCACTTGGTCCTTTTACGCAAGACACAAAACGCGCCCTCAATGGACCTACCAAACAAATCGATCCGTTTATATTTTTTGATAAAAATAAAGCCTATCTCTATTTTGTGCGCTTACAGGATGGCAATCGGATCTACTGTGCGGAATTGTCAAATGATTTAAGTCAAATTAAAGAGGAAACTGCCAGCGAATGCCTTCGTGCCGATGAACCTTGGGAAAATACATCCGACGCGCGCTGGCCTGTTACGGAGGGACCTACCGTTATTAAACATGCCGGACTTTATTATCTTCTATATTCAGCCAATGATTTTCGAAACCCCGATTATGCCGTCGGTTATGCCACTTCATCGCATCCCATGGGGCCGTGGAAAAAGCATCGAGGCAATCCCATTATAAGTAAAAGATTAATTGGGGAAGATGGCGCCGGCCATGGAGACCTTATTCAAGACAAGCAGGGTAACTTGCATTATGTATTTCATACCCATTTCAAAAATGGGCAGGTTGCACCTAGAAAGACAGCATTTATTGGTCTTAAATTCAAGCATAGCGGAAATCCGCCCATCCTTCAAGTCGATTCGAATTCCTTCAGGTTTTTAACAGTAGGAATAAAATAAGGTAAATAGCTGTTAAAACAGCACGAGAAAAGAGTTATTTAAATACAGGAGCCTTTTGTTTGGCAGAAGAAGTTCCTTGCCCTTTTATTTCAGGCCAACCATCTTTCCAAAACAAAGGTTCCATGAGTAGGACTCGACGATCCGTACCATTGCTTAACTTTCCTTTCCGGGCATTGAAACCATGATACAAGAACCAGTCCTGCCCATTGTCATCACTAATAAGACGGGCATTATGCCCTGTTCCTACAAACCGGTCATTCCCTTGAATCAGTAAAGTACCTCGTCCTCTTTCAGTAATTGGGTACCCCTCTTTATCTAGATAAGGTCCTAATAAATGCTTTGATCTTCCAACAAGCACATGGTATTTGCTGTTTAAGCCTTCACAGCAAGAGCCCTTTGAACCGAAGAAGTAGTAGTAATCATCCTCCTTATGAATCATAACCGCTTCCCAATCGCCAGCTGCTATTTTTGTTTTTTTGTGGATGTCAGCAACCGATCTACCATCTTCGCTAAGTTCAATGGCATAAGTTCCTTGTGTTGGTAAATCGCTGAAACTTCCCCAAAAAAGGTATTTTTTACCTCGATCTTCAAAGAAGCATGGATCAATAGAATTTGGCACATCCACCTCTGCGCTGAGAAATATTTTTCCTTGATCTATAAAATCTCCATTTAAGGAGTCGGCAATTGCCAAACCGATACCAGGGTTAGGATCTCCCCAAGTAGAAAATGCGTAGTACATGTAATATTTCCCATTTACTCGATTTACATCTGGTGCCCAAATACCTCCCTTTTCTTTCCATTGCGGTTTTTGCCGCAAAGCATTTTTCACGTAACGCCATTGGGTTAAATTCTTTGATTGCAACATGGGTACCCATCGCGGCCCTTTTCCATCTCCCCAGTCGTCAGCTGTGCCGAATGCATAAAACAAACCCGTCTTTGGATCCCTTATGACGGATGGATCTGCCAGTACAGGTTCGAATACCGGATTGCCATATCGATCAGGCTCTTGAGCAGCACATTCGAGCGCAAAACAGAGCAGCGAAAAAAGGAGAAACTTACGCATTCTACACCCTATTTAGTAACGGAAAAGACGTACTCCGAAGTCGTTTTGTAGACCTTGCCCGGGTCCAGAATGATCGACGGAAAGTCCGGTTGATTTACGGCGTCCGGAAAATGCTGAGTCTCTAGAGCAAAAGATGTTCGATAGTCATCCTTCACGCCGCTTTTCAGGGTATTTTGTCCCTTCATAAAATTGCCTCCATAAAACTGCAATCCCGGTTCGTCGGTAAAGATCTGCATAACAATGCCACTCTTATCACCCGTAACAGTAGCTGCTAAACCATACTTATTCCCTTTGTTGAGTACAAAATTATGATCGTACCCACCTCCGAATTTTAATTGCTCATTGTCCTGATCTACGCGGCTACCAATGGCTTGCGCTGTTGTGAAGTCAAAGGGCGTATTCTTGACAGAAGCTAAATTACCCAGCGGAATCAGGGTGCTGTCAACTGGTGTATATCTATTTGCGTTTATTTGTAAAAGATGATTATTAATGGTGCCCGAGCCTTCCCCGTTCAGATTAAAGAAAGCATGGTTCGTAAGATTAACGGGCGTGCGTTTATCAGTAGTTGCCTCGTAATCAAACCGCAATCCATTATTGGCGGTGGCGGTATAGGTTATTTTAACTTCTAAGTTTCCTGGAAAATTTTCCTCACCATCGGGTGAACGGTATCGCAAAACAAGTGAAGAGTCGCTTGCTTGTTCTGCATCCCACACTACATCCTGAAACCCTTTTTTTCCGCCATGCAAGGTGTTTTGCCCATTATTGGTAAAGATACTATATGCCTTTCCATCCAATTCAAATTTCCCTTTCGCTATCCGATTCCCTACACGGCCGATCGTAGCACCATAATATGGCTCTGAAGAGGCCTTGTATTCCGCCGCTGTCGCAAAACCTAAAACGACGTCGACAGGCTTACCATCTTTATCCGGTACGGTTAAACTGACAACTCTGCCACCATAATTCGTGAGTGTTGCGGTTAATCCCTTTCCATTGCTGATTGTATAAAGCTTCGCTTCTTTACCATCGATTTGGCTATCAAACGCTGTTGTTTCTTTTACGCTGTGCTCATTTGCGTTGTTTTCTCTTGCGGGGTTATTACACGAAAGGGCTATACAGCCCAACATGTAATAAACATAGTATTTTATCTTCATATCTGTCTTCATGAGGTGGGACTAAATTTGATTCTTCATCTCGATTTAGTCCCATTTTTTCAATATAACCCTTATTGTATAGACTGTTGATAGAGCGTCTGATGCAGTTGATTCAACTGTGTTTCAGGAATCTTGATCACTTCACGATCATAAGTCATCATTCCGTTCGTTTCAACCTCCACATCCGTTGTTTGGGTATATACACCAGCCGATAATCCTAATGGGATCAATCGTTTTAAGTCTTCGATCAGTTTAGTATAACGCTTTAAAAGCTCCTCTTTATTTTTAAAGCTTTGGTATCCCCAGTTATTTTTTTCCTGCCAGGTATGACCTTCTATTGGCAAACCTAAACCACCAAATTCGCCCAGTACCAATACTTGTTTTTCGCCAAATAATGCTGGGTCGGGCATCGAAGGATCAGGATAGTTGTGAATATCCAAAATATGTCCTGTCTTCAAGAAATTGCCTCCGCTGGCACTATTAACCAAACGTGACGGATCGTATTGGATAGTCCATTCGGTAATCTCCTTGGTCTTAAATTGTCCCCAAGCTTCATTAAATGGAACCCACACAACGATACTGGGGAAGTTATGCAAAGCGTCCATGATAGCTTTCCACTCTTTCTTGTGATAGGCTTCTGATTCAGCGGAACGTTCTTTATCCAAGTTATACCCTGAGAGCTGCCCTGGATGATTGTCCCAACGGTTACCGCCTAAATCGCCACTTGGCATATCCTGCCATACCAGCAAACCAAGACTGTCGCAGTAACGGTACCAACGAGCAGGTTCTACCTTAATGTGTTTACGGATCATATTAAAGCCCATTTCTTTTGTCTTTACAATATCAAACAATAGCGCTTCGTCGGTTGGGGCCGTGTACAAACCGTCGGGCCACCACCCTTGATCCAATGGGCCATACTGGAATACGAACTCGTTATTTAACATTAACCGCTGAATACCTTTACCATCCTTGGCCATGGATATTTTACGCATGGCGAAATAGCTTGTCGTCTCATCTATTACCCTTCCTTTCCGAAGAACCGATACGCGTAGATCGTAAAGTTTAGGGTTCGATGGCGACCATAACTCTACGCCGGGGACCGATAAATTTGCTTCTGACCCTGCCGTTACAGTCTGTTCAGCCAGAACTTTATCACCATCCAGTGCAAGCACTTTAACCTGATCACCGCTTTGGCTGCCCTCTACTTGCGCGTAGAATGTTAGCGATTTTTTGTCGACATCCGGAGTTTGCTTTGTATGAGCTATATAGGTTTTTGGAACGTTTTCCAGCCAAACAGTTTGCCATATACCGGTAACGGGCGTATACCAAATACCTTCCGGATTTTTCACCTGCTTACCACGTGGTTGAGGCCCTTCATCCGTTGGATCCCACACTCGGATCGCTATCTCTTGTGTCTTTCCTTTTTTAAGGTATTTGCTGATATTAAAATAAAATGGATCGAAACCACCTTGATGACTACCCACTTGTTGGCCATTTACGTATACGTCACATTGCCAATCTACTGCTCCGAAATGCAACAGTACATCTTCCTTGCTATTTACGGCTTCTAATTTAATGGTGTTTTTGTACCATAAAGCTTGATCTTTACCAACCGTTTTTCCAACGCCTGATAAAGCAGATTCAACGGCAAAAGGGACAAGAATCTGTCCTTGGAAATTACTTGGTATATTTTGTTCTGTTTTCGAAGTTATGGCGTATTGCCAAAGGCCGTTCAAGTTTTGCCAGCCCTTCCGTACAAGCTGCGGCCTAGGATATTCTTGTAGCGTTTCTTTCGGATTTACTTTCTCTGCCCAAGGCGACATGATTTTATCGCCAACAGGCTTCCAATTTGCGTCTTGCGCCACAGCGAACTGCGAACTAATTAAAAGTAAGGATCCAAAAATCAAGTTACGTGTCATGCGTTCTTTTATATGTGAATAAAATATTAATTTGTTGCTTTAGTAAGCGATTTGATGAAGGCAACCTCCTCTTTACTATAAGGTGTGCCATCTTTTCTTAAAATGTCGTGAAACCAAACCTTAGGCGGCGCGTCGTAAGACTTAGACCAGCTATCCCATGCATAAATGGTTTGTGTTTTCCCATCGACAAAACCCCAATTGTAAGCCCCTACATTATATTTCTTTGCAATGGGCAAACTACCTTCAAAAGTACTCTTGTTTGGCCGGGCCATGTATTCTGTACATAATATAGGCCGCCCGTACTTTTCCAACTGCTTAATGCGCGCCTCAAAAGATGCGGGATCTTCATAATTGTGGAAGCTAATAATGTCTGACGCTTCCAATTGCAAACGCTGTATTTCGGTCAGTGCCGTTGAATCAGACCAGTCGCCGCCATCCCATAAACCAGACGTTAGGGGCTGGCTTGGCTGACTAGCACGCGCCCAATCGAAGGTTTTTTTGAGCAACTCGTAAACATACTTGTCCTTATTCTCTAATTCTACTTTTCCGTAAGAACTTTTATTGGGATTATTGGGCTCATTCCAAACATCCCAACCTAAAATGCGATTGTCTTGGGCGAAATGCGTCACAACCCCTTTAATATAGCGTTCCAATTTAGGGTATTGGGTACTATCTTTTAACACTTCCGAACCAGGACTTTGCACCCATCCCGAGTTGTGGACATGTGGTTTTGGGGCGCGTTGCTTTCCTAATTTTGGAAAAGGGTCCCAGCAAGAGTCGAAAAATACAAAAAGTGGTTTGATATGATGCTTATCGGCAATTGCCAGAAAAGTTTCCATTCTATTCAAGAAGCCCGCACTGTCTTGCTCATAAAGTAAATCATGAAGATATACGCGAACTGTGTTAAAGCCTAGATCCGCCGCCCAGCCTAATTCCTTATTGATAGTCAAGGTATCAAAACTATCCGCTTGCCACATTTCCAGCTGATTAATCGCCGTACTTGGACTAAAATTGCAGCCCACAAGCCAAGCTTGCTTTTCATACCATTCGTTGGCGTCTTCTGTCGACCAGCGCGTTTCCGCAGCTTCCTCGGTATGTTCATTTTCTTTTTTATTATTGGTTGACGAGCAGCCCGTCAGCCATCCTCCGGCGAGAATAAATGAAATACCTAGTAATAATGTTGATAGCTTCATATCGATTTGCTAATTGGTTTGTCGTTTGATAAAAAATCTTCCAACCAAAGGAAATGATTATCGTACGATAAACCAATTAGCACTGTGTCAATTTTTCTTTATATTGTCTCAATTTAGCTGTCAGACTTCAGCAATCAGCTTTCAGATTTAATTTATTTTAAGAGTTAAAACTTCGTTTCAAACGGACTGTCGACTGCTGTTTACTTTTTCAACATTTCCTTCTCTAGCATCTTCACAAAATAGCCGCCTACCACCGATCGTGCACGAAAACCAACTGACTTACCATCGGTTGTTTCATGCCAATCGCTCAAGGGGATACGGTCCGGTGTTTCATTCACAAATTTCCACACCGGGCTTACGAACGTCTCAAAATCCGTATCATCCGCTAAGGTAGCGGTCCATAAAATCCAGTCAGATTTTGTATAGGTTTTTCGACTATCTAAGGGCAAACCATATGTTTGCTGTTTTGTCTTGTAATAAGCAATTTCCTTTTCTACCACTTCCTTAGGGAATATATCCAATTTCAACAGCTTATCCCAAATGAGGTTGTACTTTTGACTCCAAGTATCCTTTTGGCCAAAAGCAAGGGTATAATGATTACCGTTGTCGGCCAATTTCATCCACTGGGCGGCCATTTGTTTCGCTAATTCGAAATGCTTTTTTGCTACGTCCTCTTTTTTTAGCATCTCTGCTAGTTTCGCATAAGAAGCGATTCCCATAATCGCTTTCACAGATAAGTTAGCATTGCGCGCGAGATGTCCTGCAAAGTCATCGGTACAGAGCTGATTTGCCGGGTCGAGTCCTTCTTTCTTTAAAAATTCAGTCCAAGTGGTCAGGGTTTCCCAATGTTTCTCCGCAAAATTCGTATTGCCATCCCGCAAAGCTATAGCGGCGGTAAGGGTAATCATATTACCTGCCTCTTCCACCGGCATATCTTCTCCATAGGTTTGACCATTGGCTAAAGGATACGTTCCGACATCATGGGCAGGGAACGGCTTCTTCCATCTACCACTTTCCGAATATTCAAAAATAAAACGTAACAAACCTTTCGCAAGCTCCGTATTATACAAAATAAAAAGCGGCGCAGAAGGATAGGTAACATCCACCGTTCCGATGGAACCGTTTGAAAAGTTTTCTTTCGAGAAAAACAACAATTCCCCATTGGTATTTGCTACTACTTTATGCGCAGCGATTGCTTGTCGATAGGCAAGGTTACATAAGTCGGCATATTGCTCACCGCCTACCTTTTGAGCATCGGCCGATAATTTTTCATCGAAAGATTGACAGGCCTGCATTAAACGATCATAGTCTTTCTCCGCAGCTTGAATCATATCTAGGGCATTTGTCTTATTATCCCGACGCCACCACGGGCGCAAATTCTTTCCGAAATATTGTACCGAGTATTCATCGTCATAAGCAATCACCAAATGTTCTGAGATTGCATCCGTTATTTGCCCTAAGGTCATCTCCACACCGATCAGCATATCGGATGCAGCGCCAATTTTTGCTTCAGAAGAAGCACCCTTTTTTGCAATATCTGCGACAAAACCCTGCAAGCTGTTTGGAGTTGATTTAATAGAAGCCTTTTTCGTGGTCGCGATATATGCTTTTCCCCAATCAATCCGAACATTATCTCCTTTTTTACCTAATATTTGCTGACTCGTTGTCCCCACCGATTGTACCAGTAGTTGATCATGATCTTCTATAGCTGCTTTCACTTCCTGTTTAGCTTTATCAGCGCTCACTTTTCCCGATAATGCAAACCAGATTTTTACATCGTGGGCTTTCCCGTCTTTCGACACTGATTTAAAAGTTAGATAGGATGCGGGTCTAGCCAATACTTCCAATTGATCCATCAATAAAGGCGAAGTAAAAGTTAAATCAATGGCTACGCCGCCGGCATCAAAGGAGTATTCAGTCTGTGTCGCCGTTAGATGCACAGACGTCTGTTTTGCCAATTCGGTATCCAACAGTTTCCGTTCCTGTACCAAACCGACATCGATAAAGGCGCCACCCCGATCATTACGACAATGTACAGCTAAAGTGTTTTTACCTTGCTTCAGTGCTTTTATACTCGCGGGCGAAAGAGCTCTTTGTCCATAATCTAGAATAAAATTCGGGTCTTCATAAGCCAATACGCCATTGATAAAAACTTGCACCGCGTCGTCATGGCTAATCAGTAACTTCGGATCATTTGGAAGCTTGTCCAAAGTAAATTCCCTTTTATACCAAATTTCCTTATCATAACGTGATGCGGCTTTCATCGGATTATCCACGGAATTATCGCCAAAAGGTGCTGTTCCGGCCTCCCAAGACTGATTGACAAAATCAGTTGCTTCCCAACCCGTTCCCGGATTTGCATAGGTGTAGTGAACTTCATAAGGTTTTTTCTGTGCGGTAGGCACTACATCTTCCAAAAGCGAAATTGCTTTGCCCACTAATTGATATACTTTGCCATCCACCTGAGCCAGTACTACAAGTGGTTGATCCTCGCCCGTCCAGTGTTTAGTTGACTGTGCATTCAGCGTATCTCCGAAAGACCAGATACTAAAGTAAGGATCATGCGTAATCAAGGGATAAGCAGGTGCCCTTAAACCTTGTTTCTTTTCCGCTGAGGCCTGTTTATCTGCACCACTTCCACAACTTGACAGGAGGCCTAAGCTGATCATTAACGCACTAAAAATGATGTTTTTTTTCATCTTCTATTGTATTGTTTGTTTTAGTATATCCATTGTTAGCTATTAGCTAATCCCTTAAAACTAATACTTAATCACCGGAAAAGCACTAATCCGCAACCTTGCTGCCCCCATGGGTATAAGTTCTAGCTCTTCTGCCTCCGTATTCACCTGTACCGGACTGGCTGGTAATACATCCGTTAACCCATATTGATCGATTTTCCACTCCGGAATTTGTTTACCTTTAACTTTTAATCTTACCGGGACATGGTCAGGCGTAAAAGGAAAGTTATCCTCCAGCCACTCGCTTTTTATTACTTCTATTATTTCTCCTGGTTTCTGGCCAGCATACACGATTCCGTAGTTCCAAGGCGAGTTAGGCAGTATCTCAAAAGATGGCCATTTTTCAGGATCTGCATTATCTTGCCATTTAGAATCCCCAATGGCAGAGGCCTTGCTGTCTTTTTTGATATATTGCTCTTGGATTTTTAAAGAATAAGTGAGCGGTCCTCTGTTAATACTGATACTTCCCTTATTCTCTTTCCATTTTGTAATAGAAAGTTCCATGGGCAATGTTAAGGTAATTTTATCGCCATCATTCCATGTTCGCTCGATCTTAACATAAGAACCCGCTTTAAAGGCTTGTTGCACCTTTTTACCATTAACCAGTACACTGGCTTGATTACACCAATTTGGAATCCGTATATAGTAGGGGAAACTTACCCCATTTGCTGTATGTACGGTAAAGGAAATCTGATCATCAAAAGGATAATGCCCGGCCGATTCAATGCTAATCTCCTGTCCATTTGCCACTTTTGCTGTCACAACAGCTTCCGCAAAAAGCAGGGCCGCCAAACCGTTATCCGGTGTGGCCATAAAAATATGCTCGGCAAAATAAGGCCATCCTTGTGCATGGTTGTGTTGACAGCATCGCGAACTGAAAGGGTTCATCATTAAAAAGGGGCCTTTATTATCAATGCCCGGATGATGGTTCTTGCTATCACTGATGGACATATTCGGACTCGTAATATAACGTAAAGCCTTGAAATCAGGCATTACGGCCGCAGGATAGGTATTAAAAGCAACCTCTTCGGCATGATCTGCCCAAAAAGGATCACCGGTTATTCCCATTAATATTTCATCGGAGGCCATTTGTTCGACCATGCCGCAGGTCTCAACTCCTTGTCGTGGATCCGCATAGCCTTCCCGCGCATTTTCATCTGCGCCGAACATGCCCCCTGGTACATTGCCGAAACGTTCGCGGATAATATCAAAATTACGATAACTAGCTTCGAGATCACTCGGATCGCCAGTTTGCAAATAATAAGTAGCGGGTTCACGGAAGCATTGCGCAATATTCACATTATGCCAATTCGGAAGGTTATGTTGCTGCTTCCAATCGGCCGTATTTCGGTGGATTTTCTTTGCCAAGTCCAACAACCATTCCTTTCCCTGTGTTCGGTTATAAAGCCAATAAATGCTATAGAGATTATCCCCTCCCCGACTGTTCTCCCAGTAATCCTTGAGTAGCTTCTCCTCCGGAAGTTGATTTTGCCAGGCAAAATACTTTTCCATAAAAGATAGCACCCGCTCGTCACGACTATACTCGTAGTACGATTGTAAACACCACAGCATAATCATATTGCCCCAGAGGTCGGGTTTGCCATCTTTTAAAATCAATGGACCGAAGTAACCGTCTTCTCGCTGGCTTTCCAACGCGGCGTTAAGCCAGATCCTCGCTTCCTGAATAATCCGTTCGTCCTTTAAAATATAGCCAAGATTAGCATAACCTTTCAACCAATAAGGAACTTCTTCCCAGCCATGATCCCCACTTCCATCTTTACTTAACCAGGCATTATTTTTCTTTGCTAGCCAAGCACTGATTTCCCCGAGATGTCCCGTCAATCCGTCACGCTGTAATTCCAGGTATTTCCGAAGCCAACCTTTTGGTTGGATAGAACCCACAGGCAATTTAACGAAATAAGCAGATCGCAGCGGTTTCCGATTGGATACGTAATGCTTATTAGATGCACTTGTATCGGGGCGGCTTACATTGGTAACCTCCTCAATAGCCTTCGTCGGATTTAGGATCGATAGACTTAAACAGGATGCGACAATTAAGGATTTATAGAACATCATTGCAATTTTTATCTAAGGCGAACAACTGGTGAGTAAATTCCTTGATCAGAACCACTTGGCCAAACGCATATCCGCCCGAAGAGCGCACGTCCATTGACCGCGTCAGGCTCGTCTGAAAAATCCACATTTAAAGCCATCTGTCCGACCTGAACATCATCACCCGTATATTCGGCTCGTACAACGTTAGCCACTTCGTCAACGAAGGTGGTCGTATTGAGGAGCAGCATTACCCGATCGATCTGCGCGGCATCCACAATTTGATTAATCGTAAAAGAGGTATTCATCACATTACCGCTCAAGGAGATCGATGAATTAGAGATGGTGAAGTAAGGCGTTACTTCCAAATCCACGGAAGCCGTCCCTCTTAATTCCACTTCCGTGGTATCGCGGGTATTAAGCCAGGGACCATTACCGTCTCTGGTAACCAATTTATAGTGTCCGTCAAATAATTTAGCGGAAAAGCTGCCATCTTGGGAGACGAAAACGTCCAATGGCGTCCGAAAGTCGTAACCATCCTGAAATAACTGAACGCGTACGCTCTCATTAGTCCCTTTCAATTGCAAAGGTTCTCCCTGATAAACGATTCGACCCGTTAATGTAGAGGTGGGTTCATCATAATTGTCTTTTCCACAACCCGCAAGGAGCGTCACGAAAATTAATAAGCTATATATACAATACTTTTTCATATTCTTTAGTTAAACTATGTTACTGATAGGGGTTTCTTACCAGTTTCGGGTTGTTATTTAACCAACCGTTATCCAATTCACTGTAATAATGACGCAGTTCAAAATACAAAGGATTTGGATAAATAAAATCCATATTCCGTACCTCGAATGCCCACTTGCCATTGTTAGGATCCCCTGATGCGACAACCCGATAAGGCCACAAGCCTCTTCTGCCGGCTTGTTCATTACGTGGATTCCCGTTCCAAACAATATGCGCACGCCGCCAGCGTAACAGATCCCAATAGCGATGATCTTCGAATGCGAACTCGACGCGCCGTTCATGTACGATATTTTCAAAAGTAAGTACTGTCAATGGCTGTACACCCGCACGTGCACGCACGGCATTGATATTCGACAAGGCGACGGCATTACTACCACCATTTAATTCAAAGGCCGCTTCAGCTGCAATCAGGTAAGCTTCTGCCATGCGGAAACGGGGTTCCCACATTTCTGACCCTCTACCAATGGTTCCGGCAGCAGGCGTTTCATCTAAAAATTTGCGGATACCAAAACCAGTCTTATTAACTAGCCGAAGGGCAGAATTGAAAATCGGCCCATTTTCGGAAGTCAGCAACTGACCATTCGCCGTACTATTGGCAGCACCTTCTCGTTTCATCCACGCGTTGCCCTCTCTATTCAATTGCCCGGCCTGATAAACTACCTCGGCGCCTGCGAATGTAGACCCCGGATATAATACCGTCCCCGCTAACCGTGGATCCCGACTCTCGAATAATTCACTTGCCGTTTCGAAAAACTGCGGCGTTCCGCCGAAACTACCGACCTCAAATTTACTACCTTGGCCAGGCGTTGTTGTATTAATAGGTTCGAACTCCTCGACCAAATTTAAAAGGATGGACAAATAGCTGGTATTGGCATCCTGTGCCATCGATGTGGGGAGATTCGCTCCTGTAAAACCATGTGTTTGCCCAGGAAAAATATAGTCACGCGCCCAAATAACTTCGGTATTGGCCTCTTTAACGCATACTGCTTCATAAAAATTGAGCGCCTTGTCTTCCGGCCTCCGGTCTTGAAGTTCGTATGGGCTTTGTTCGATCACCTCTGTAGCTTCTGCAAGAGCCGTTTCATAATAACCATTAGCCCTTGCCGATTCAATTCCCACCTCTCTACCAGCTGTTTGTATAGGCGCCGGCATCATGTTGTTGTATTTCGCTAAGGAACCAGCATATAGAGCTGCCCGAGCTGCCAACATTTTTGCCGTCCATTTATTGGCGCGTGCATTATTAGTTGTTTTGTCTCCGCTCATCAGTTCAGCGCTCGCCTGGCACTCACTGATAATATAATCGTACATTTCCGCTTCCGTCGCTCTTGGAAATTGTAAAGCGGTAACGTCTACACCAGGCACATAATCAAAAACTTCATCGCCTACTATGGGCATGCCACCCAATGTTCGACACGTATTGAAATAGCACCAGGCACGTAATAATCGTACTTCTCCAATCAAGGGCGCTTTCTCGGTATCGGTCAGGGCATCTGTTTCGTTCAATCCTTGTAAAAACTGATTGAAACTTCGGATGAGCCCATAGTCGTAAACGCGCCAACGGTTACGGTCAAAACTATTAAATTGGTCGAAATCATACTTAATCGCTTCATCTAATACGGTATAATCATATTGTCCTCCTCCAGGCCGTTGCCCCCAGCTGATGCGATCGTAAAAATCTGCGAGTGCTGAACGAATTAAGTTGGGATCACCAAAAACCTGGTCGTTTGTTAATATGGTATCGGGTTTTTGATCAAGAAAATCCTGGCAGCTGCTATTTAGTAAAGCGCCCGCGAGGATTGCTATATAAAAACATCTTTTTTTCATGTGTTAGAATTGAAGGTTTAAACCGAAATTATACATACGCATGGTCGGATAGCCCAAGCCATTCTGATCTTGCTGCTCGGGATCGACCCCTTGCACATTTGTCAGGGCAAAGAGATTCTGCCCCATCATATATACACGGATGCCTGAAATTTTTGCTTTGCTTAACCACGTTTTGGGCAGGTTATAGCCGAGCTCAATATTTCGTAACTTCACGTAGACTACATTACTTTTCCAAAATGTACTACCCCAATAATTGCTATGGTCGCCTTGATTCAAACGTACCAAAGGGAATTTACCGGGAATTAATTCACTGTTGGGATCCCAAACATCAGCCAAATGCCAGGCGTCGTCAAAAATAAAAGTCGGATTATTACCATTGTTTTGGAATGGCACAGCTTGTTCCCAACGTTGATACCAAGAAGAGAATGCCGTACCTGAGAAGTCGAAGGCCAGGTCAAATCCTTTGTAGTTAAAAGCGAAATTCAAACCAAAATTCAAAATCGGTGTAGCATCTTCGCGGTAACCAATTGGACGTTCATCCATATTGTTAATTACCCCGTCACCATTGAGATCCGCGTATTTAATATCTCCTGGCATGAGGGTCGTGTTTCCGCGCCGATCATTGTCGATCGGATAATTGGCAATCTCTTCCCAACTCTGGAACTGTCCAATGGCTTCCAATCCCCAGTTAAGGTATCCGTAACGCTTGTATATGCTGTTTCGGTACATATCCCACGAGTTGCTTCTCCTATTGTCGTATTGCTCCCAATCGTAGAAGCGCGCATAGGTAAAGTTACCGCCAATACTATAATTAAAGTCGTTGATGTTGTCCGCCCAGCGCAACATCCCGTCTACTCCTCTAATAACATCTGAATTTAAGTTTTCATTAGGTAACCCAAAGCCGAGCTCGGAAGGCAGTTGCACGTCATAGCGCGCTGCGGGAATGCCCGTCGTTAAGCGATTAAAATAAGAAAACGTAGCCGTCATCCGATTTTTTAAGGTTTCCATTTCGAAACCTACGTCTAAGATGTGGGAGCGTGTCCACGATAAAGTAGTCACCGGTAAGCCTCTTGGACGCGAACCGATCACATATTGGCCGTCTATTACTGAAGCACCGGCACCATTTCTGAAATTATATCCTGCAAGGAAATCAAAGGCACTGTAGCCGTTGACGTCATCGTTTCCAACCGTACCATAGGAACCTCTGATTTTCAAATTATTGATCACATCATGAATGCCGTGACCTTTCCAAAATTCCTCCTCTGAAATCCGCCATCCAGCTGAGGCCGATGGGAAAAAACCCCAGCGGTGTCCTGGAGGGTATTTCCAGGAACCATCATAGCGACCCGATAATTCCAGCAAATACTTACCTCTAAAATCATAATTGAAACGTCCCATAATTCCCATACGTGCTTGCGTATTCCTCCCTCTGTCGTTGAATGTCCGCAATTCATCAAAACTAATCAGGTTCAAACTGTTAGCTGTTGGTCTGCTGACAATCTGGCCTTGTGGGTCACTGCGCTGAATGGTTTCGAATCCCACGATTGTATTGATGTTATGGTCTCCAAAAGTTTTCTTATAATCCAATTGGACATTCGATGTAATCTCTTCGATCTCTTCATAAATTCGTTCACGATAAGGGTCGTCCATGGAATAATCCACGGGATAGCTGTCTGTCGCAGGATCATAGCGGTAAAGCTGATAGGTATACTCTTGGTTGTCAAATTTACGATTCCCATAATAATAGCCACCCAGCATTCTTGCCGTAAGACCATCCATGATTTCGTATTCGGCGTTAGCCTGCAATTGAATATGCCTCCAGTTCTCTGTCATTCGACCAGACCGCTCGTAGTTCAGAACAGCAAAATTTGTCTGCGGATCGTCGCCGGGACGTTGTGGATATAGTGGATTATCGTTTGCATAAGGACGGCGCGTAGGTAAATTACGAAGAACAGCAAATCGAGGCAACCAGTAGTCGTCTCCCCCCGGAACACCAGGGTTCACCCGTTCTTCCAGACGGCCATTCATACGAAAACCAACCTTAAAGCGATCATTAATTCTGCTGTCCAAGTTCATTTGCAGGTTGGTCCGTTCAAAACCACCGTAATTTTTGATAGTGGCATCTTGCTGCAAGCGTCCAATAGAAACATAATAATTTGATTTGTCCGTTCCACCACTAAAATTAGCATTCAAGTAATACTGGGGAGCACTTTCCCAAATAAAATCGAGCCAATTGAAACCTTGGTAACCTACCTCCGTTCCTGCCATCCACTTATCGTATTCTTCGCGGGAATATTGTCTATCGGTGCCGCGTAACGTTTCACCTTGTACATAATTGTGCACATAGGTTTTGGAGTCAGCAGGATCAACAAATTTAAAATTATCCTGCATACCAAAGTAGCTATTTATAGATACCGTGTTTTTTGAGTTATTAGCACCTTTTTTAGTAGTCACAACTATTACGCCATTAGCCGCTCGTACGCCGTAAATAGAAGCAGAAGCGTCTTTTAATACCGATATAGATTCAATATCGTTAAAATCTAAATTATTGAATTGCCCTTGATCTGACTGCATACCATCGATCACATAAAGGGGATTTCCCATATTCCGAATTCGTATTTGTGTACCCGAACCAGGTCTACCATCAGTTTGCCTCGTATTCAACCCAGCAACTTTTCCGACGAGCGCACCAGAAACGTTGGGCGCTGAAGAACGTGCAATATCTTTTGAACCGATCGTCGAAATCGCTCCCGTTACCGAGGCTTTCTTTTGTGATAATCCAAAGCCCGTAACCACCACCTCTTCTAAAGATTGGGCATCGGGTTTTAACATAATTCGTATTTCTTTATCATCACCGATATTTATAGTTTGGGACATATAGCCAACGAATGAAATCTCAATGACGTTACTTTTCTGTAGTATCAAACGGAAAGCCCCTTTTTCATCAGTAGATGTACCATTACTTGTTCCTTGCTCCTTCACACTTACACCGGGCAATGGTAAATCAGATTCGTCTACTACACTGCCAATAATCTCCCGCTGCTGTGCTTCTAAGTGTGAATTTGGCGGTGCAAAGAACGTTGATTTTGCATAAGTATTCTTCCAAGGAAAGCAAAGAATACAAATGATTGAGCACAAAAAATAGCTGCTCGGTTTTTTTAATAGAAATGGTGGATGCAGTGTTTTCATCAAAGGCAATTTGATGAGCAGCCACTCAGAATAAAAGCGCGTATTCCTCCTCATAAGAAATTGTTTAAGTTTATTGGCACATTAATTTTGTTCAGTTAGCATTAATAATTTAAAACGGTTTAGCACGGCTAGTGTCTGAATCACGCTTATTTGCATAAACATGACTCAGGATTCAAAGAAAACGATTTAGCAATTCTTTAAATACTCTATTTGTATCAATAATTCGCCAATTTGTCTTATAGAAGATTGAAGAAGGGGGAATGGTAAAAGACGATATAAGGGGCAAAAAAAAAAAGCGACCTTTTGGTCGCATTTTTTTATTCGAGGATCAATTCGATAACCGGGATCTCCACATTCGGTTTCACCACCGGTAAGTCCACAATGAGATCGTTTTCACCGGCTGTTGCTGTTGTGTGTGCACCGGACGCGGCAGACGAACGCGAGGTGTACTTAATTTCGGAGCCGTCGTGCAGAAACTGCGCATATTTTACCTTGCCCTTATAGTCGGGTAAATACAGTGTTTTAAACGGCCATTGTAATAGGTGGACGTACAAACGCTTGGTATCCGGATTGTAGGTCAGAAAACAGTTATCAGGTTTTTTAAATGCTTCAGGGGCGGCCGTACATCCATAGATGGACCGGCTATTGTATTTCATCCATTTGCCCATACCAGCCAACCGATCAGTAGCCCGATCATCGAAATACCCTCTGGCAGTTGGCCCTACATTTAACAATAGATTTCCGCCTTTGCTTACGACTTCAATCAGCATAGCAATCAGCTGGTTGGTGCTTTTCCACGTATTTTCGTCGCGGTGATAGCCCCACGAACCGGAAAACGTTTGGCAGGTTTCCCACGGCACTCTTTTACCATTCACCTCCGGCCATTTGCTTGGCATAAACTGCTCCGGTGTTTTGTAATCCCAGCCCCAATCCGTATCGTTTAGATCTAATCGGTCGTTCACGATAATTTCGGGTTGTAGCTTGCGGGTCAGCTTTAAAATCCCTTCGCTGTCCCAGTCATCATGTCCCTTACCATCCGGACCTGGATAGGAGAAATCATAGAACAAAAGATCGATCTTTCCATAGTTAGTAAGCAGCTCGGTAATCTGGTCTTTCATAAATTGCCGATACTTACTCATATCGCGCTTACTGTTGCTCTCGCGGGCTTCCTTGTTATTGCGCAAAGCATGCGTACCGTCTACCTTAAAATCCGGATGGTGCCAATCGATTAGCGAATAGTAAAAGCCAACCTTTAAGCCGGCCTCGCGACAAGCCTCGACGAAAGGTTTCAAAAGATCTCTTTTTGCAGGCGTGTTCGGTGCTTTGTAATCACTTACCTTGGTATCCCATAAACTAAAACCCTCATGATGCCTTGCGGTGAGTACAATATATTTCATCCCAGCCTCTTTTGCATACGCTGCCCACTCTTTTGGGTTGTATAAATCCGGATCGAATATATTGAAGTACTTGTCCTTATATTCTTCAGTACTCCGTTGTTCTATCTGCTGTACCCACTCATGTCTTGCCGATACAGCATATAATCCCCAATGGATGAACATCCCAAAGCGATCGTGCCTCCACCAAGCCAGACGCTGATCTTTATGCTCTTGGCTTTCCTTCGCCCATGGGGGCGTTTCAGTGCTGCCTTGTCCGCTCGCAATCGAAACTCCAAGATATCCAATGAATAGTAGATTTAATAGAAGGGTTCTCATAATATAATTTTTGGTTTATGCATAAATACACATCCCAAAGCAGATTCAATCAAACTATATTAGCATAGTATTGAGTTATTTTAGCACCCGCTTACGATCGGCACTTTTGCGTATCCACTTTTTGACAAGACTCCCTTTCCAAAGCCAGAATCCCGAAAGAATAATGATGGGTAAGAATACAAACTTTACGGCTAAAGCCGGATATGTTAGTGCTGCCACCGGCCCGTAAATGTAGCCGAGTATTGGAATACTTAATATAATGTGTATCCAACGTATGATTTTTCTTTCTATGTGAGCCTTCATGTTACTCCTCCTTTTGTTTATGACGAGGCCGCTTATTGAGTCGTCAATTTCCTGATCACAAGCTAAATTAGTAAGCTTCGTAAGCATTTAGCGAAGAAGTAGATGTAGCCGAAGAATTTGGAGACCAATCCCTAAACTTTTGAGACCTATCACTTGGCACTTGACTTTTTAATAACAAAATCAGAGGCTAAAGAAACCTGTTCTTCCTCTTTTTCCGGATTATTAATCTTCTTGAGTAAAATATTGACAGCCTGTTGTCCTACCTCTACTAAAGGCTGTTTCACATAAGTTAGCGGACAATAAAAAAAATCAAATGCGTCACACTCGTCAAAGCAGACCACGGCCACATCGTCCGGTACTCTTAGCTTTTTGCGGTTTAAATATTTCAGGCCATGAATGGAAAGTGTGTTGGTAGCAAAAAACAACGCATCAATTTTTTGCTTTCCGTTAATTAATTCGTCAATTTTATCCTGTATTTCGCCTTCACCCATTTCATAAGTAACTTCTTTTAATAAGGCTTTTCCATATGCAGCATCTTTAACTGCCTGTTTATATCCCCTTACCCGTTCTTTCATATGAATAAGCCCATTTTTATAAGCTATCATACCGATCCGTTCGAAACCGGCATCAATTAAATGCTTTGTTGCCCTGTAGGCAGCTCCAAAATTATCGGTAATCACATAATTGGTTTGAATTTTGGGAAAATACCGGTCAATCAAGACAAAAGGGATATTGGCTTTTTTTAAGCTCTCTATCTGTGACTCCGTTCGTTCTGTGGGTGCTATAATAAACCCATCAACTTGCCTTTCAATCAATACTTCAATTAAATCTCGGGATTTTTCAGCATTTTCATCTGAGCTACCGAAGATAACGGTATAATTATATTTTTTTGCCTCATCTTCTATAGTGCGGGCGATATTTGCAAAAAAGGGGTTGGAAATATCCGCCAATATCAATCCGATCGTAAATGACTTTCCACTCTTCAAGCTTTTCGCCAACTGATTTGGTTGATAATTCATTTCCATTGCCTTTTTACGAATCACTTCGGCTATTTCTTTGCCTACTCTCGCTTCTTTTTCCTTATTATTAAGTACATAAGAAACTAAAGCGGTAGAAACTCCTACAGCCTTGGCAATGTCCTTTAACGAAACTTTTTTATTCATATAATGGCGTGAATAATGATTTAGCTTAAAGAATCTTATCAGAAGATTTAGTTCGCAAGTTACTGTTTAAACGATTAAATCTCAAATTCCAATTAATTATTGTCTTCAATAACGGGACTAAAACCTGTCCAAAATTTCCTGAGGTGTGCGTTCTGATATTCCAAAAAATATCTTTTGACCGGATTGATAAGGTTGGCGCAGTTCAAAATTTTCAAAGGCTGCCCCTCCTGGGATTTTCATGTAATGGGTAGAATCCCGACTTCCACCGCTCCAATAACGATACCTGCCGTTCACTCTTACCATTAAACGATTATCACTTCCATTGTTTTGTTCGCTACGCCAGTATTGCGTAAACTTCAGGGGTGGGCGATACCTCCAGCCCAATTTGCTTTTCGCCAAGGAATCAACCGGCCAAGCTTTTAAGGCTTGTATATCTTCATTACCGGTTGCAAATGCGAAATAACTTCCGTCAAGACTACGGAGCATGCTGCTCGCTGGATAGCTTTCCTTTTCGATAAAATCTATTCCATTATAGCCTTTATAGAGCACTCGGGAATCAATCGCGCCTTCTTTTAAATGTAGCGATCGTAGTCGTGCATAGTTTCCCATCGTCGCTGTGATATTGCAATAATCCATTTGCTTACTATCCTCCCGATTGAATAACTGAATAGCCAATTCATCCGGTCGATCACTTCGAATCGAGAGTTTTAAGTAGGGATGCGCCCCCGAGTGATATTTTTCCAGGAATACATAAATAGACAATTCCTCCAACTCGGGACGAGCGTCATCAGGGTGACTAATAACACCACGGCAATTAGCCGTTGGATAAAATGCAGTGGGATTGGGGTGATCGCTTGCCCACATTATCTTCCCCCAGCGGTTATCAACTGATGAAGGCGATATTTCGCTAAATTCGATCTTTCCATCTACAAGTGGTTCAATAGCTAAAAAATTAAGTAGATAAATTTTTCCACTTCGCTCAACGCCAACACGTATCAATCCCCTAGGACCACCACCGTAAATCGCATGCGCATCTTCGAGACCGTAGGGCCATAAACTGAAAACAATGCCTTGCCGGATTCCCCATTTCGCCACATCGTGTACATCATTCGGTCTAATCCAACGATCTTGCGCATTTAATGAAATATGCAGCAAACAGAAAAACGTAAGGAAAAAAATAAAAGACTTCATTATTTTATGATTTATAGCAAACACAGTCTTCGTCGCAGTTGACTAGTTTCTCATGCAGGCCGCTTGCAATTTCCGCCTTATTAGCTAAGCGGACCGTATCGATAATCACTTCCAGCTCAAAACTATCATCAAGACCTTTCCCTACATTCTTTTCGAGCGTAATTTTCTTTTGATCTCCTTTTTGTAAACCCGCCAGCTCCTGCTCTAATTGTGGATCAATCTTTCCATCTCCATAGAGATATTCAATGGCCGGGCCATTCATCAAATCTTCAAGAATTTCACCCTTGCTATTTGACATTCTATAGCGCAAGCTCACCACCGTATTTCTTTTTATCTTCATAAGGATTTCTTACTAATCAATAATGATCTAGGTAATGATTCGATGTGTAGGTCTGGGATATCCAGGAACAAATATACTTGTCTTCAGCAAGGCTATTTTTACACCGTTCTGTTTTGCAACCCGCTGTAAAGCTTTATCGACAATACCTTGTAACGATTTAGGCCGACATTGGACGCGTGCATTTATAAGCATCCGAAGCTTGTCAAGCTTGCCTGATAGTTGTATACGAAAATCCGCTGTTTCCATGGTAGTAAAACTTAATTTCTGACTCTCTTCTCCGCCTTCGATTAAAAATTTCAGGTGTCCTATAGGCAAATTGCGCTCGCGAATCATCCTGTTTAACATGCTAATCAATAGCTCAGCAGCGTGGCCCGCACGCCCTTCCGAAGAAACCAGCTCCAAGTTGTAATCAAGCCAAGTTAGGGCTGCCTCACCTTTCCCATATATATCATAATCAATAAAAAGTGATGTTCTTTCCTTAAAATGCTCATATGTTTCCGTTTTCTGCAACCAATTCAGAATAGATTCACGCTGTAAGGAGCTTTGAAAGACCACCTGCTTATCGGGAAATTCTTTTTTGATCAACGAATCCAAAACAGCTAATTCGGTTGGCTCTAAAAGGTCTACTTTGTTGATGATCAGCAAGTCGGCCTCCTCCAGTTGACGCTTATAAATGTAATTTACACTATCTTTAAAAATTCGGGAATGTCCCAAAGCTATAGGCAAAAGCTTCGCATCGGCGAAAACAGATAAGGTTATTTTGATTTCACCATAATATCGACGTAAAGGATTAAGAATCGTCGAAATCAAATCCGTGCAAGAACCAACCGACTCCGCAAAAATCAAATCAACCTGATGCTGCTCAAGCAGCTGATTCATATTACGAGTAAACGACTCGAAGTTGCAACAGAAGCAGCTTCCCGTCACTTCCTCAGTGAGGATGCCTTCTCGAGCCATAAATTGGGTGTCTACTAATTCCGTTCCCTGATCGTTTGTAATAACACCTACTCTAAATCCTTGCATCTGCAATAATTTGCATGCATGGTTAATAGCCGTAGTTTTCCCACTGCCCAAAAAACCGCTTAAAAGATTTAAATGCATATGCCTTTATTTTAACCAAGTCTCACTTTTTTACCTGATAGTGAAATTTCTTTCGCTGGTATTTCACCATAAACAACGTCCAACTTTGCCTGACCATTTTTTAAACTCACCAATCCAAAGCCTTTGTCTGTAGACAAGAAAGAAGAGAAATCACCGATTTTGGAATCAATATAAAGCACTTTGTCCACTGCATCGTAGCGCACTCCCGTCATTGCCTGTAAACAAGCATAACTAGCCATTGCTCTGGCATACCAACTTCCACATTCGTATTCATTAAATGGGTTTCTTATACGTCCATCATACCGCTTTCTGCAAGCGCTGATAATCTCAAGTCCTTTATCAGTTTCACCGATCTGCATCAAGTGCGAAGCTACTTGATACTCGATACCTGTCCACACCTCATTACTATACACGAAAGGCAGCGAAAGCATGCCTCCTTTAGGCCAAGTACAGAGCAACAAACCACCTTCATGTCCCATCGCATAAGTCGGTCGCTGTGGGTTGATATGATCTGTTAAATCGTTTTTGAGATTGTATTGATGCACCGCACGTAAATGGCTGTTTACCTTTTCTTGGTCTAACGGATTTTCCAATCCGCACATCGCCGCCATCCAAGCACCGATTACACCATCCGAAAGACAGCCTGTACCATATTGATACTTTGGCCCCTCTTTTTTCAATATTTCGATGGCCTCGGGTGTATACTGTGTATGAAAGGATTGCGCTTTGGTTGGATCCGGGGCCTTCAAACCTGTCCACTGTATCTTTTGAATAAAATATTCGCCATTATACAGCTGATCTTCCATATAGGCCCTTCCGCGATCATACAAAGTCTCGTAACGTTTCATATTTTTCCTTTGATAGCGCCCCATTTCGATCAGTGCCTTCAGTGCTCCTAAATAAAAGCTTGTGCACATACCATTTGGGCCCCAAAATTCGATATCATAGGTATTATGATGCGGTTCTTCCAAGATCCCTTTGCCGTTGGGATCCCAAGTTTGAATGCAATAATCCAAACTCTTTTGTACCATCGGGTAAAGCTTTTTCATCCACTCATCATCACCCGATATTCGCCAATCTCGATAAACTTTCATAATCCCGCCCAATTGGCCATCAGCCGCAGCGTGAAAATCGTGTTTCAACGGACTGATCGGCAAATTAGCTCGAAAGCCCTGATGCCCTTCTGCATTTTGATTTTCACAAAATTCCGTGAGTCGTAAGCTTCTTTCCAAGGAGGGGAACAGATGAGGCAATGCTTGCGCATAGTTCCATACATGCGTACAAGACCCGTCACAGCAACCGTTATGCGGAAAGATTCCCTCGTAGGCCCAAAGACGACCGTCGTGCTGTCTTCTTACGGTCGGCGTTTTCAAAATGCTTAAATTAGCAGCTACTGCCTCCAATACTTCAGGCGGTAAAGTGGAAGCATAAAAGGTATCCCGAAATAAGGCCGTGTTTTTATAAAGTGTTGTGTAATTGGTTTTCCAATAGTCAACCAGCTCCTCCATATGCTTAAATCTTTGGCTATACCAAGGTTTATAATTTGTAGGAATCGGCTTATCTTCCCCCATACCTAAGGCGGCCGGTGTAGTGCAACAAGCTTCTTTGCCTGTTTTGTCGTCTGGCATGGCTTGCCCTGCTTTCTCATTTGATTCGGGCACATACCATGCCATAAGGATTCGGATTTCCTTCTCTTCATTCGCCCCTAATTGAAAAGGAATAAAGAGGGAAGCTCCAGGTGCATCCTTGTCAATAGGATCTACCGCTTTTACATTGGCATCCTTAATGGTATTCCACACCATGGTTAGGGGATCAAACCAGCCTCCTCTGAACCAGCAATAATCAACAATTACCTCGTCCCTGGTATCTGCAAAAATGGCAAAGTCGGTCGCTAAATTATTTTTACCCTCTGTTTTAGCCTGCGATAGGAGGAAGCCTTTTTGTATTTTCTTTATCGATCCCTCTCCTTCCGGTTGAACTACAAAGTTTCGGCTGTTGAAAGAAAAAACAGCCTCGAGGTTTTCTTGTGAAGTATTAATGAATCGGTACGTTAAAGCAC
The DNA here is from genome assembly GCF_044784325.1 of Olivibacter sp. EAT-5. NCBI lineage: Bacteria > Pseudomonadati > Bacteroidota > Sphingobacteriia > Sphingobacteriales > Sphingobacteriaceae > Olivibacter > Olivibacter sp. EAT-5. Next base: position 745,642 of record NZ_CP173028.1, read on the forward strand.
CAACCGGCAGGCTGGAATTATCGGCATCAGAAGGAACGAAAGGACTCCACGCCTCCAGTCGTACTTGTAACGGAAACTTATCATCACGTAGCTGGATCTCCGCAAAAGGAAACCGTGCTAAAAATTCAGCTTGCTCGAAGTGAGGTAGGCCATAAGTTGTACCACCACTACCGCCACCATAATCCTTATAACCGAAAAGCTTCCAGTCCGGCACCGGTCCTTCCAACACTTTCGCACTGTTTGCTCGACCTTTAATGGCTACAGCGCCAAAAATGGTAGGTTCATGAAACAGCTCCGGTTTATGACGGATGGAGACGTGCGAAATTGCGCCGGAGCCTTCCAAACAGAACATACCGGCACCGATTCCACCAATGGGAAAAGCAATCTTATCGAGGTGATGACCAACATATGGTCCGTTGAATACTCGGTCATGCTCCTCCTTCGTGAATTGTCTACAGCTTTGCTGTTCCTTTTCTATAGGGCTTTCATTGGTAGAGGCAAAGAGCGTTGAAGGTGCCGCACCTACGGCAACTCCTCCCAATGCGAGATTACGAAGAAAGTTCCGCCGATCTTTTTTCTGTTGCATAATTCATATTTTTAGGTTTAAAACTGGCTGTTAAGCCTTTTCTATACAAACGCCTAACTGATTATATCGCTGATAACGCTTTTCGTACAATTCGGTATATGTTATATTCGGATGGTAGACACGATCAAATCCTGGCCCCATCGCTTCCATCGCTTTTTCCACAGAAGGATAAATATCCGCTACGGTCGCCGCGAACATAGCAGCGCCAAGTGCACAGGTTTGCTCCGATCGATGCACTTTAAGTGGCATTCCTAGAATATCAGCTAACATTTGCATAATGAAGGGCGATTTTTGAGCGATCCCCCCTACACCAATTAGCCCCTTTACCGGAATGCCTTCTTCTTGAAATCGTTCTACTATCTTACGTGCACCAAAACAGGTTGCTTCAACCAATGAACGATATATACTAGGGGCGCTGCTTCCTAAAGTTAAGCCACTAACAAGACCTTTCAATTGCTGATTTGCGTCCGGTGTCCTTCGCCCATTTAACCAGTCAACCGCCAATTCGCTCGATTCGTCGAAAGTTAGTTTAGCAGCTTCATTTGCAAGTCCGTCCAATAATTGGTCCTGTAAACGAGCATACAGCTGGCGCGTTAAGATTGGGTCTGCAGAATTGGAGTTGGACAAATGTTGTACAGGCCATAAAAGCAGTTGTTTAAACCAAGCATATACATCCCCAAAAGCAGATTGTCCGGCCTCCAAGCCAATCATCCCCGGGATGATCGAGCCGTTTACCTGTCCGCAGATTCCTCTTACAACCCGATGTCCCAATTCATGGGGCGGCACGATTAACATATCACAAGTAGAAGTTCCCATCACCTTACTTAGAAAATAAGGTTCTATCTGCCCTCCTACAGCCCCCATATGCGCATCCATGGCCCCAATACCGATTAAAACCTGTGTGGATAAACCCAGACGATCAGCCCATTCCTCACTTAGGCTTCCGGCCAGTTGGTCAGCAGTATAAACCCTTTTGGGATAAGTTTTTACCACCTTCATCAAACGAGGATCAAGTGTCGCAAAAAAATCATCAGAAGGTAATCCATCATACTCACTTGACCAGAGCCCTTTATGTCCCGCTGTGCAGATCCCTCTTTTGATTTGATCAGCGTGCTTTCCACCTGTTAGTAAAAAAGGCATCCAATCGCAATGTTCAACCCAAGTATAACATGCCTTATACACCGCTTCATCGGACTTCACTACATGGAGTAGTTTAGCCCAAAACCATTCAGAGGAATATATTCCACCCACATACTTCAAATAATCGATATTAAATTTTTTTGCTAAAGCATTTATAGCAGCAGCCTCCTCTACCGCGGTATGATCCTTCCAAAGAACAAACATGGCATTGGGATTATCGGCAAAGCCCGGCAAAAGGGCTAGCGGCGTACCGGCAGCGTCCACTGCAACAGGTGTCGACCCTGTCGTGTCTACCGAAATGGCCCGAATATTAGCACGCACCACGCTGCCCGCCTGTTTCAGACAAGCCTTAATAGTTTGTTCTAAGCCTTCTATATAATCTTTGGGATGTTGACGAAATTGATTACGAATAGGATTGCAATACAAACCGTCTCGCCAACGCGGATAGGGGTGTACGGCGGCAGCTATCTCTTCCCCGGAATGCGCATCAACAATGAGCGCGCGCACGGAATCCGTGCCAAAATCTACACCTATACAGTAATTGGAATTCATTTCTTCAGCTTTATGCCATAAGCAGTAAGCTATAGGCCATTGGTTATTTGTTGTTCGTTATTGGTGATTAGTTACCGGTTATTCGTTGTGCCTTTCAGACAGGAGTTGTTGAACAGTTGGTCGACTATTTAACCACTCAACTATTTAACTACTTAACGTATTAATGATGATGCAAGATAATCTCATTATCATGTTCTATTTTGCCGACCCCCCAGATCGCGTACCAAGCAATGAACGCAAAACATAGCATCGGAATGAAAAACGCTACAGACATACTTGAATGATCGGCAACTACGCCCATAATAGGTGGACAAAAGGCTCCTCCTGCTACTGCCATAACAAGAAAAGAGGATGCTTTTTTTGTAAGCGACCCCAAGCCGTGGATTCCTAAAGCAAAAATAGTTGGGAACATGACAGACATAAAGAAGTAGCAGCTAAATAAGGCGATAACAGAGCCCCAACCTAATGCTAACTGTACGAAAACCATTAAGGCTGTATTAATAAGCGCATAAATAGCCAGCAATTTTTTAGGTTTTAGAAATTTCATGAGATACGCCCCGGATATTCTCCCTATCCAGAATAAGCCCATGCCTCCGATTGCAAGAATTACGGAGGCTGCCTGCTCTGCATTCTTCGGCATAAAGACCTCTCCAAAATAACCTAAGTGTTGCATCATGTTAGCGACCGGGCCTGTTACGTTTGGAATTTCTTCCGTTACGTAGTTAATGAAGAAAGAATTAACACCAGTTTGGGCGGCCACATAAAGAAACTGAGCAATTACTGCAGCAATAAAGGCAGGATGTTTTAACAGTCGGCCCATTTTCGGGTTCTCTTCAGACTCTTCCTCGCTTTTTTCCTCAATATCGGGTAATTTAATCAACATAAAAATAACAGCGACCACTACAACCACACAGCCGATGCCCATATACGGTTTTACCAGCGAATCAAATTTTTCGGCGCCGTCCTGTTGTTCGGCACCGAAAATAAACAAACCACCCATCAAAGGTCCTAAAATCCACCCCAGTCCGTTGAACGACTGGGAAATATTGATACGCCGTGCTGCAAACTCCTCCTCTTGCGAGCCTAACACGGTAGAATAGGGATTCGCGGCTGTTTCCAAACAGGCCAGTCCGCAAGCAATTACAAATAAGGCTAGCAAAAAGGGAATAAAAGCTTCAAATTTTGCTGCCGGATAAAACAAAAACGCTCCTATCCCAAAAAGGGTTAGTCCCAGAATAATTCCCTTTTGATATCCGTAACGTTTCATAAAAATGCCCGCAGGGATGGCCATTGCCAAGTAACCGATATAAAGGGAAAATTGGACAAATCCGGATTGCGCCTTAGAAACCTGTAGCGTATCCTGAAAGTGCTTATCCAACACGTCCAATAAACCATGAGCAAAGCCCCATAGCAAAAAAAGACTGCAGATAAACATAAAAGGAACGAGGTAGTTTATACCATCCTTGGTTCGGAAAAGCGACCCTGTTGTTTTTTTATTCATAAACATGGCTTATTTATATAGTGGTCCATAACTGGCACAGGCGCGGTAATCAGCACCTTCATGGTCCATACCAAAGGCATTCCAGGCGCTGGGTCTAAAAATGCGAGGGGATTCAACGTTATGCATACAAACAGGGATCCGAAGCATGGATGCCAGCGTCAATAGATCGGCACCGATATGTCCATGACTAATAGCGCCGTGGTTGGAGCCCCAAGCAGCCATTACACTATAAACGTCACGAAACGCGCCTTCTCCTGTGGTTTTCGGTACAAACCAAGTAGTTGGCCATGTGCGATCCGTTCGTTCATCCAGTAACCTATTCACATTTTCCGGAAGCTCGACAGTCCACCCTTCGGCCAGTTGCAATACCGGTCCTACACCTTTCACCAGATTTAAACGACACATCGTAACCGGCATACCGCCCTCTGTCAAAAATTTGGACGAATAGCCGCCTCCTCTAAAATAATCGAGATTTGCCGGATGCCAAGTGGTCGCTGCTAAGCAAGCTTCCACTTCTTCATCGCTAATTTCCCAATGTGGTTTCATCACAGGCTCTCCTTCGTATTTCTGTTTACCGGTGCCATCCAGCGTAGCGGCTCCGGAGTTAATTAAATGGATAAAGCCATGTTGAGCAACACCTGTAGGCCGCCAACCCGAAACACGCTCAACCGCATCCGGGCTCCAAAAGGTTCGGACATCGGCAAAAATCTGCGCTTTATTCGTCAATAAGTAATTAAACAGCATGGACACCCCGTTCAACGAATCGTTTTCGGTAGCTACTATAAAGGGGGCACGTTTGCCATTCCAATCGAAGGAAGAATTCAGCAATGCTTCTGAAAAATCGCCGTTCGGCAGGAAATCGGTCCATTGGCGTTGCCCTTGGAAGCCCGATACCAAGGCATGATGCCCGTGTGCTTCTTCAGCATAGCCCATATCCTTTAACTTTTTGTTCCCGATCATGAGGTCGCGGATAATAAGGGTCATTTTCACTACAAATTCCCAATCGTTATCTTTTTCGGCGCGCGATTTTACTTTATGAGATTGATTAAAATCCTCACCTTCTTTACAGTATTTTTTTGTCCAAGCTAGCGCCCGTTCATATTCATCCTGATCAAACAAATTCAGTTGAATTCTGCGTAGCACTTCTGACGAATCAACGTATTCATTACGCATGCCTAAATAATTCTGAAAAAAGTCAGCATCAACGATTGATCCCACTATGCCCATAGAAACCGAACCAATGGCTAAATACGATTTTCCGCGCATGATGGCTACTGCTAAACCCGCGCGTGCAAAGCTCAACAGTTTTTCTTTTACATCATCCGGAATAAAGCGATCTCCCATATCTTGTACATCCTCGCCATAGATACCAAAAGCTGGAAGTCCCTTTTGGTTGTGGGCCGCAAGGGTAGCTGCCAAATACACCGCACCAGGGCGTTCTGTCCCATTGAAACCCCAAATTGCTTTCGGCAACAAGGGATTCATATCCATTGTTTCTGAACCATAACACCAGCAAGGTGTTACAGACAAAGAAACACCGACATTTTCGGCTTCGAACTTTTGTGCACAATCGGCGGCCTCCCTTACGCCGCCGATACAAGTATCGGCAATCACACATTGCACCGGACTTCCGTCAGGGTAACGCAACTCTGACTGAAATAAAGCAGCCACATCCTGCGCCATATTCATAGTCGTTTCTTCCAATGATTCGCGGATACCTCCTAAGCGGCCGTCGATAATGGGCCTAATTCCTATTTTGGGATAGTTGTTCATTTATTAATCGTGTTAAATTCAAAAGTCAAAAGTCAAAATTCAAAACCCTGTCAGTACGTGCTACTGCCACTCTTATAATCCAGTTGCCACTGCCACAACTCACTCATGACTCCTCATTCCAATCTACCGGCAGACAGGCATCCACTACTTAACTATTTTCCTACTCAACCATTTTACGATTTCCTACTCAATTTTCGCTTCCTTCAACGATATTCCGAGCACCTTTTGCGCAATGGTGTCTAAGTCCTCTTCCTCGCCGGTAAAATGAAAGACATAATGGTGATGTGTCAATTCTTCTTTAGGCTTTAAAAAAGCAGCCGGTGATACGCTTTCAATTTCATAAAAAGGCCCCATCTGACTGCCGTCTGCTAACGGACCATCATTATAAGCATTCATTGCATCGCCGGTAAAGGGGTCCTTATCCGGTGTCCACTCTTGGTTGAGATAAGTTGCTTTCGGGTGAATATCGAAATAAGTGATGGTTAACACTTTCGTGTCCGCAGCATAGCTGCCTGCAATTGGCTTAACGCGTTGAGGAGGTATGCCGAGCTTCCCTCGCGATTTTCCATCAGCCTTAAACAACAGCACGCTATCCTTTGCGATCAGTCTGTCCTTTGATATCTCTCCGAAATAATCCGTAGTAGCAATTTTACCCTTAACTTCCTTCTCAAACGGAATTATAATGACGGTTTTAGGCGTCGGAGTGAACATATCTAAGCTCCATAGACAAGGTGCGCCACTTTGCTTATCCCAAGCTTTGTCACCTTGATTAAGGATTTTATTAGTTGTTCGAAAACCTACTGTTTTTATGCTTTCACTCCAAGAAAGTCCCAGTACTTGCTCGATATCCTTTTTTTCAAGAATTTCGATGTTTCTCGAAAGTTGGATTTGTAGCTCAGTACCGGCATAATTCGTAATCGCAGTCTGCTTATGAAGCGTTACCTCTCTATCATTGGAAGCGCTGACTTCCCAAGGCTCTGTATCTACTGCCGACGGAGTATGCCAATTAGCAAACTCCATTGTGCTTTTCGGTTCAAAGAACAAAGAGAACTTCCCGCCTTCCGGCCCTAACCATAACCTATCTTCGCCTCCGTAAGCATTCATGTGCTCATCTTTCTTATCAAAAGCAGCGTAGTTGATCCAGCCAAAACTTCTACCCCTTTCTCCATCTGCCGTACTGGTAAATACCTTTGCTTGATATTTGGGCGAGACTACCACCTGCGCATCTCCGTGCACATCTTTAAGCACAATAACACTATCCCGTTTAGATAAAAAGGCAATATCATAACCGAACGAGCCGGGTTTATAGGTGGTCATTTCTTTAGAGGCTATCGTTGCTTGTTTATCTGATTTTTTTGACGATTGACTGCAAGCAACACTAAAAAGAGCCAGTATGCTTGAGACAATAATACGCTGCTTCATTCTTTTCATCTTAGTTAACTTCCAAATCGTTTTTCGCCGGTAATTTCGGAAAACGAGCATGGGGCTCGCGTTGATACCAGAAAGCAACGGTAATAATATCCGATTTTTGCGGTAAATATCGTCCCTCGGAACGCCATCCTAAGTCTTGAATCGTCACCTTCAGATCACTATCGAAGCGGATTGGGTCCATAATGTGCCAGCGATACATGCCAAAGCGTTGTTGCGCTTGATAGACACCGTCTGGACGGATCACCTGATGCAAACCGGCGAAGGGCGTGCAGTATTCCTGATATTGATGTGTTTTCTTATTTTCAAAATTGTAAGAACCGCAGAAGTAATCCTCGGTACCCGTACCTACAATAGTAGCGAAGTCTTTATCGCCATCCATAAAGAACTTAATCTCGCCTTCACCCCACCAGCCGTTATTGTTTACGCCTACGCCCATGTAGGTACCTACATAATGACCTTTTCCTTTGACGCCATCTAAAATGGTGTGAAGCGAAGTTGAATTTGGATTTGAACGGCGGTATTGTGCATGTAAATAAGCCTCCTCTTCCCCTACATCTGTTAACGTATAATCTACCTGATAATACAGGTTCATGGGTTCGCTGTTAATATTTTCAACCGTAATTCTACATTTTTTTCGGAACGGCATCTTCCAATAACAATTAAAGGCACTACCCGGATTCACCGTGACTGCCATAGAGCTCAACGGAGCGAATTCGTTCCAAGCCATTCCGAAAAAAGCACCAACCGGAGCTTCAATAGAAGGCTCCGTTTCATCATCCCAATAGAAACGGATAATAGAGTAACTCCAATTGCCTGTAGGTGTCATCCAGATATGCTGCACCGCCCCTGGGCCTTCCATTTCAGCAATCGTGAAGGTCTCGCCTCCATTGATAGTAATATAAGGATTCACTTTCCAACCAAGACCTAAGTCACGTGCCTGAGAGGCGGAATTCGCTACATTTCGCTGACCTGCCTGCTTAACCGGATCTGCCATACCGCCCTTTCCTTTAGCACCGGAAAAATTTTCGGGACTAATTGAACGGGTTTTGGCATCCGATAACTTGGACAGCGTGCCCATGTTCATGTCGAGACCATTGAATGCGCCCTGTTGCTGTGCGTACGTAAATGAATAAATGAAAAGACCGATTAGCGCTGCCAGAAATTTTTTCATCATATTTTTCTTAAGGTTCATAAAAGCATTAGTTTAATAATTGGAAACCGATTGCCGGTTATCTTCATTTTGGTTTTACAATAGTAAGCTTAATCGTTTAAACAAACAAATAAAAGCCATTTATTTTTTATCATTTCTTCAACAATCCGTCTCACTGACCTTCGGCAATAACCGCCGTTTGGCCTAAAGAATAGATATTACTTGAATAGTTTACATCTTTTACTTTTGTCGAACCGTTTAGCTTAATGGTTATATGGTAAGTTTTAGCAATATCGGGAATTTCATAAATGAATTCTGAAGGTGCGTTTGACAATGTCGTATTGAAAACAGGAAGCGTTTTAGTCACGTTAACGATTTCCTTAACTTCAACAAAAACGTTGACCGGTAGTTCTATCTCGTTTGGAATATTGTCTGGAATATTCCATGTTAAGCGAACATGCTTATCATCTACTCGCTGCATAGTTAATCCCTCAACGGCAGGTAAACTTACTCCATCTTTTCTTTCCAGCATATCGCGATCGTTACAACCGGTAAAAAAGAGCGCGGACAGCGAGAATATATATATAAGTACTATTTTCATAATATGATAGTTTAATAGCCGGGATTTTGTTTATAACTACCTTTAGACCAATTCATCTGCGCTTGGGGGATCGGCAAAAATTCATCTCTACCTGCGGTAAAGCGCCCTTGATTATACCAATCAAATCGCGTTTTCTCTTTATTAATAAAAGCATTCATAACAGGTTCTAACTGTCCCCATCGCATCAAATCAAAAAAGCGTCGCCCCTCCATGGAAAATTCCAATCTGTTTTCCCACATCAAAGCCTGCCAAGCGAACTCTTTTGTCCAGGTCACGTTTACCCCAGGTTTATACGTTTCCACTTTATAATCCATCCACAAAGAACCATCCGGTTTATGCAAGCGCTGTGTACTGTTCGCGGCTCGTTGGCGTATACGATTAATCAATGGCAATGCTTCATTAAAGCGATCGAGCTGGATAAGTACCTCGGCCTTCCACAGTAAAACTTCGGAGTAGCGGATAACTTTTTCATTCATCGAATTCATTACATAAAATGGCCGAAAAATACAGTCGCAATCGGGATGAACCTGTTCTTTCATGGAGTTGAAGTAGCCATATTGGAAAGGAGCGCGTGACCCTGATTCTTGATACAATAAATTATTATCGTATTTCCAGGGATAGCCTGGTATAGCAGCTGTATGACTTAATCGTGGATCAAATTCATGACTTTTAAAAAATTCAACATAGGTATTGCCTTTCATTTCCGTATTGTTGTAGTTCTGGAAATCAGGCAAACCCGTTTCGTCTGTTTTAAAAGCATTGATCATTGTATGTGAAACTTTATTGAAGTCGCAGCAGGTAAAGTATGGCGCCCACCAGGGAGCATTGAGCTCATTACCTCGATTGATATGACCATCCGTTGTGCCGTCATCAATGGAATATTGTATCTCCCAAAGCGCCTCCTTGGTAGCGTTATCGAATTCAATCATAAAATTATCTCCAAAGTCCGCTTGTAAATCATAAACAGCCCCGTCTACGGCCATAATTGCATCTAAGTGGTCCAATGCTCTCTGCAGCGTTTCCTTGTTAATGTTAATCACTTGATGCCGATCGTTTTGTTCGTATGCTCTAAAAAGCAAGGCCTTTGCAGCTAGCGCGTGTGCCGCATATTTTGTTGGTCGACCTTTTTCAGCTTGGGTCTCAGGCAAAATAGCTGCCGCATCTTCGAAATTTTGAATAATCCAATCCCATAAAGGCAAATCATTCGCCATGCCATCCGGTCGATTCGAAATACCTTCTACCACTACTGCGTCAGAAGGTGTGTTCTCGTCAATTATGGGCACATATTTCCATCTTAGTTTCATACCAAGGTAGATCCATCCGCGTAGAAATTTCATTTCTGCGATTCGCTGATCCTTATTTGGAAACGTGGACGCATCTACCGCATTCAGTAAACGCAAAGCAATGTTTGCTCGGCTAATCCCAACATAACCGCGGTACCAAGGACCGTCGTTATTGCCGACGTTTGGTGTTACACCGGTAAAGGTTTCCATTTCGTACCACGGTGTTTGATCACTCAAACCACCACCTCCCTTATAAGCGTCATCTGAACGAACAGATTGAATCCAGGGATTGTGTGTGTCTGCAAATCCCAACGAAGACATGTGTGAATAGGCGGCCACTACAAAACTTTCTATTTGAGCAGGGTCTTCTGCTTGACTTTGCGATAAAACACCCTTGGTGTCGACCTCTAAAAATTTCTGACACCCCGCTGATAAGATCAGTAAAGTCAGGGTTATATACAATTGAACTGTTTTCATCATAATAAGATTAGAATGTCACATTAACTCCTACAAATAATGTTCTTGGCATTGGGTAACCAAAACCCGGATTTTCGGGATCTCCCCCTGTAAACCGGTCATCTCCCCAAGTTTTCTTCAGCGTAAACAAGTTTTGACCTGATACGTAAAGTCGAAGTCTGCTTAAGTGCCAAGAATCCATCCACTTTTGAGGGAATGTATAGCCGATATCTAATGTTCGCAACTTGATATAAGATCCGTTTTCAATAAAGTAGGTTGATAACCTTTTTTCTCCATTTGCATCACGCCTAGATAAAGCAGGGATGTCTGAGTCCGGGTTATGAGGTGTCCACGCGTCTAGTATGCGACTGGGATGATTCCGGTCATTCTGAACTCCGATATTCCAGAAATCGCTTAGTTCTTTCCACGTATTACGAACATCATTCCCAAATACGCCTTGAAGGAAAAAGGTTATATCGAAATTTTTGTAACGCGCCTCGAAATTTAAGCCTGCCATTAAATCAGGATCGGTAATCGCAATCCATGTACGATCATAAATTTCGTTAATCACGCCGTCACCATCGAGATCCTTATAGCGAATCCTACCGACCCCTTTTCCTTGCTGTTGTGGCGCATTATCAACTTCTTCCTGGGTTTTGAAAATACCATCGGCTACCAATCCGTATAACGAGTTTAACGGCCGACCAATAATATCATCCGTTAAGCCATTTCCACCATAAGCAAAGCGAACATTTGCTGGTACATCGTGCACTTCATTTTTATAGGCCGAAAAATTCCCTGTGATCGTGTATGAAAAGTCATTTCTTGATTCCCCCCAGCTGAGCAAAAATTCGAAACCTTTGTTGGTCATATTGGCTCCATTCACCCACCGGTAACCTCCTTCTCCCAAGGCTGCAATGTAAGGCGGTTCAAAAAGCATATCCGTGGTCTTTTTGGTAAACCAATCAAAGGACCCCGATAAGCGATTATCAAGAAACGCATAGTCGACCCCTATATTGGTCTGCGTTGTTGTTTCCCATTTGAGGTCAGGATTCCCCAAACTACTCCTTCTGTAACCAGATGGAATATTACCTGAGGGATTCCCGCCTATTGCATAGGAGGTGCCATTCACATCCGGAACATAAATATCGGTGAATCTCCCCGTTAAAACAGGTTGTGAGTTACCATTTTTACCCCAGCTGGCGCGGAGTTTCAAATCTGATAAAAAATCAGCTTGTTTCAAAAATGCTTCATCTTTTAATCTCCATCCCGCTGAAAAAGCCGGGAAGTTACCATATCGATTATTCTCTCCAAAAACGGAGGCGCCATCACGTCTAAAAGTGGCCGACAGCAGATATTTGGATTTATAAGCATAGTTGATTTTTCCAAAGAAGGACAAAATACGCCGTTCGTTTCCCCCTCCCGCGAGGTCCCTTCTTTCTCCCGTAGCAGTAGATAGATAGGCATAAGCTCGGTCTTCCAGCAGAATCCCTTCGCGATATACATTTACACTTTCATTGGTAAATTTATAGGTTTCAATACCTCCTAAGATATCGAAGCGATTGTTATTCAACTCCAAGTTATAGACTAAGGTATTGGTCCAGGTTTGACCGATATCGTGCCAGTTGTTTTGTCTAACCCCATTTAAACTGCTGCTTTTGCCCCCTGCCTCTTCCCACTTCCGCTGGATATTTCGATCATACCACATACTGTAATCGACACCATATTGTGTTTTAAAGTTCAGGTTATCTAATATTTTCACATTAGCATAGGCAGTTCCCAAAACCTTCATAAAATTTCCAATGTTATCTTTATTAAGCATTAGGTCACGGATTGGGTTATTAAAGTCATCCATGCCTAACGGCATAGCTACACCACCCCAAGCTCCGTTGTTATCGTACACCGGAATGTTCGGAGGCATAACTAAAAATTCGTAAGTTCGGCTGACATCCCGAAAACGCAGATGGGTAAGCGTTAAATTTTCGCCGATCGTCACTCGTCCGTTGAGTAATTGGTATTCGTTATTAAAGCGTCCTGCCAAACGTTTAAAATATGAAGTAAGCTGTGTACCTTCGTTGTTATAATAATTCAAAGAAAAGAGGCTAGTCGATTTTTCACCTCCCCCCGTTATTGTCAACTGGTGATTGGTTTGAATCCCCTCCCTCGTCCCTTCCTTAAACCAATTTGTGTTTGATGAAGGCATTGTTTGAGCCGCATTTAACCACGGAATTGGTGTTACACTGTTTAGTACCGGGACACCATTGTTATCATAGTTCCAATCGTAATCATAAATCCGTATCGCAGTAGACGGATCATCCCCATCATTAACAGTAGCTTGCCATAGGCCACGCCCATAACCAACGGCATCGAGCATTTTTGGTACACCGGTAATCTTAGATGTTCCGACATAACCTTCATAGGTGATCTGTGTACCTCCTTTTTGTCCTTTCCTTGTGTTTACCAGAATAACACCCCCAGCTGCACGCGCACCATAAATAGAAGCGGATGACGCGTCTTTCAAGATCTGAATCGATTCAATATCATTAGGATTGATATCCCGAAGATTGATATTTACCGGTTGTCCATCAAGTACGATCAACGCCGGCGCAGAATTGAAGGAAGTAACTCCGCGAACCTGGATACCTACGTTTTCGGCCGGGTTACCATCGGTTGTGATCCGGACGCCCGGAATTTTACCTTGGAGGGATCGCATCACATTGGCGCTGGGTGTTTTCGTAAAATCTGCTCTTTTTATCAAGCTGACAGCTCCTGTTAAATCCGCTTTCTTTTGGGTCATGTAACCAGTTGAAACAACCACCTCTTCGAGTGCTTGCGCATCATCGCTTAAGGTAACCGTATACTCACGAACACTCGTCAACGTTAATTCTAAAACCTCTTTTCCGACATATGTAAATAGCAAATGCGTTGTGTTAATGGGCACATCCATTTCAAAACGTCCCAAGGAATCGGTTTGCGTGCTGGCGGCGATGCCCTTTACGGACACACTAACACCGGCCAACCGTTCCCCCGCTTCATCTAGTACACGACCAATGATTTTTCGGGTTTGCTGACGGGCATGCGCTTCGAAAGTTTGTGCACCGATCAGGTAAATGAGCAATGTGCCTACACATAACGCTCGTATAAAAGGTATAGGCAAAAGAGTCTCTCCTCTACAGCGCCATGCTGCGAGTCGTTGTAAAAAATTCATTAGCATAATGAGTTAAGTTTTCTAATTGGTTCGTTATTCGCTCCTATCGGGCGCAAGCTCAAACTTTCGATAGGAGCTTAACCTGAATTGAATGATTGTTTCATAAGTTTTTCATTAGCTTAATCGATTAAACAAATGTGTTTTAAATATCCCCGTTTCTAATTCTGTTTATCGTAATTTTATTAGCAAGTCTCTCTTTAAACGTTTAAGCAAACTGCTTCTGTGACCGTATCAAGGAGATTAGTAAGAAGAAAAATATTTGGCTTATAATGATACAATATTAAGCTTAATCGGTTAAGCAAGCAAATTTATTGTTCTACAAATTGTATCAATGATTCGTCTATTTGTCTCAAATAGAATAAATAGCAGAGAAGTAATAAAATAGTAAAGGGAGCGGTTAACCACTCCCCAATTACCAATTTCCTCATTTCCTATTTCAGTAAAAGCGATCTTTAAATTCCGGCGCCTACGGCGCGATCGAGATGCACATAACCGCCGTCTACATGGATTAATTGCCCCGTTGTATGGGAAGACTGGGGCGATAATAAAAACACGGCCATGGCTGCAATTTCTTCAGACGTAGTCATTCGATTTTCCAGTGGGATTCTGCTTGTTATTTGTCTAAGCGTTTCCTCTGGATTGTCTAAGGTTTGTATCCAGCTATCATATTGAGGTGTGGCACATTCTGCTACGACGATGGCGTTGACTCGAATATGATAAGGCAATAGTTCGACAGCCCATTCCCGCGTCAGTGCATTCCTTGCTCCATTGGAAGCTGCATAGGCGGATGTTCCTCCCTGTCCGGTTTCGGCCGTTTTTGAGCTAATGTTCAGAATCACCCCTTTATGCTCTTTGAGTGAAGGTAGCGCATAATGCGCCATAAGATAATAATGTACTAAACTATTATGAAGTCCTTTCAAAAACAACTCGTAATTTCCACTCTCTAAACTGACTCCATCGTTCAGTCCGGCATTGTTTACCAGCCCATCAATTCTACCGAACTTCCTTAAGGTCTGCTCCACAGCATTCTTACAGGCCTCTGCTTGGGTTAATTCGGCTTCCACACCGAAAGCCCGTCCACCCTGCGCAATAATTTCATCCACAACGGTATCATTGTCGGGCTTTTTTCTACCAATAATAACCGGTACAGCCCCTTCCTTTGCTAAGGTCACCGCTATACTTCGGCCAATACCTTTCGCTCCCCCTGTTACAATGATGATTTTATCTTTAAGTTTTAAATCCATTTGTTGTAGCTTTGAGCTATCAGCTTTCGGTTTTCAGCTTTCTGCTCAGCGAAATTAGCTGATGGCTGATATCCGATAGCCGACAGCTAATTAAAGTCTGTAAAATTCCTCTGCGTTTTTATACCATATCGCTTCTTGCTCCGCTAATGTTAGCGATCCGAGATGCTTATCTAACAAACTTACAACCTGTTCATATTGGGCCGCCACCAGGCAAACCGGCCAATCGGAACCGAACATAAGTCTGGAAGGGCCAAACGTATCCAAGAGATGATTGATATAAAATGAAAAATCATCCATCTTCCAGTGCTTCCAATTCGCTTCGGTCACCATGCCCGACAGCTTGCAATATAAGTTGTTATGACGCGCTAATAGGGCCATCTCGGTTGCCCAAGGTTCTGTCTTTTTAGCAGCGATGTAAGGCTTAGCTAAGTGATCGATTACAAAGCGTTGTTCACTATCGAAATGCGTAAGGAACTTAATGACAGCAGGTAATTGCTTAGGTTTAACCAATATATCATAACTAAATCCAAATTTGTGCAATGCTGCCACACCTCGGATAAAGGATGGACTCAACATAAAGTGAGGGTCGGGCTCTCCTTGCAAAATATGCCTGAATCCTTTCAATTTGGGAAACAGACTATAATGAGCCAAACGCTCTTCGATATGTGCAGTTTTCAAATCGACCCAGCCCACTACGCCTTTAATGAACGAGAATTGTTTTGCCAGATTCAGCAAAAAGTTAGTCTCCTGTTCAGACTGATCAGCTTGTACAGCTACGCAAGCATCGACTTCATTGGCTTGCAAAAGGCCCTCCAAATCCGTAGGTAAAAAGTCATGCTGGATAGCGGCCATGTCGTCTGTTATCCAAGCATCTTTCACAGCATTATAATTCCAAAAATGTTGATGCGAATCAATGCGCTTCATAAGCTTTTACTACTTGTTTAGAGGTGCCTAGACCTTCAGCTCCCAACTCCACTATATCCCCAGGCTTTAAGTATACGGGTGGATTAAATCCGAGACCCACTCCTGCCGGTGTTCCTGTAGAGATAACATCTCCAGGCAATAAGGTCATAAACTGGCTAATATACGAAACAATGAATGGTACTTTAAAAATTAGATTCTTAGTATTGCCATCTTGAACAACTTTACCATTAACACTGAGCCATAAACGGACATTATTTATATCGCTTATCTCATCTTGGGTCGCCAAAAAAGGACCTATAGGAGCAAAGGTATCGCATCCTTTTCCCTTATCCCATGTTCCGCCGCGCTCTAATTGATATTCTCTTTCAGAGACATCATTATGTAATACATAACCAGCAACATAATCCATGGCTGCTGTCTCTTCTACGTAACTCGCTTTCTTTCCAATGACAATACCAAATTCGACCTCCCAGTCCGTTTTAGTAGAACCTTTCGGTATAACGATCGCATCATTTGGTCCAACCATTGAAGTGGTCGATTTCATAAATATGATGGGTTCGGCAGGAATCTTCGCATTGGTTTCTTCTGCATGATCGCGATAGTTCAAACCAATACAGACAATTTTTGATGGCCTGGCAATCGGGCTGCCCAGTCGCGTTCCTTCGGGGACCTCCACTAAGGTTTCCTTATTTGCCTTTATAAACTCTTCTAAGCGAGCCAATCCATTTTCTTGGAAGAACTGCTCGTTAAAATCACCGCCGAAAGCGGATACATCGTAATTTTTTTCTTCTATCTGTACACCTATTTTTTCACGGCTAGGCTCACCGTAACGGATTAGTTTCATATTATTATTAGCTTTTAGCTTTTAGCTATCAGGCATCGGCCTTCAGCTTTAATTCGTTTTCAATTGGCCGAAAGCTGACTTCTGAAAGCAGAAAGCTGTTAATTATTCAACTTAATAAAGCCTCCATCAATTGGATAGTCATTGCCCGTAATGAAATCAGCTTCGTCAGAACATAGATAAAGTGCTAACGAGGCTATTTCCTCCGGTTTAGCCATCCGTCCAATGGGCTGGCTAGCGGCTAATTTAGCAAACATTTCTTCTTCTTTGCCCGGATAATTTTTAGCAATAAAGCCGTCCACAAAAGGTGTATGTACTCTTGCCGGCGAAATACTATTACAGCGTATCCCATAATCAATATAATCACGAGCAACCGACAATGTCATCGCAGCAATAGCACCTTTGCTCATGGAATAGGCAAATCGATCAGTAATACCAACCTGTGAGGCAATTGATGCCAAATTCAGAATGGCACCCTTTTTTCGCTCTTTCATCAAGGGGATAACACTAAACAAAGCATTATAAGCTCCTTTGACATTCACACTGTAAACACGTTCGAAATCTTCCACTTTACAGTTTTCTAAATTGCCGACATGAGCAATACCGGCATTATTCACCAAAATATCCACCGCTCCGATTCCCTGCACAACCGCTAGCATTTCGCTTTGATCGCTCACATTCACAGCGTGAGAGAAAGCCTTCCCACCGGCTTCCTTAATCTCGTCTCTAACAGCCGAAGCCGCTGACTCATTAAGTTCTAATATATGCACTTCAGCCCCCTGCTTTCCAAACAACAAGCTGATTGCTCTTCCGATACCACTTCCCCCTCCTGTAATAATCGCTTTTTTTCCAGTTAAATCAAACATCATATTTTATTTTTAGCTATCGGCCTTCAGCATTCAGCTTTCAGCCCCTTTATACCTCTCACCTTACACCTTATAAAGACACCCCCCGTCTCCAAGGGATAAAATCGTCTTGCCCTAATTTCACCGCTTTAGGCACTTGTTTCCCACTGGCCACCTCTATTACAAAATCCAAAATTCGTTCGGCAGCCTGCTCGATGGTTTCTGTACCTTCGATGATCGTGCCGCAGTTAATATCGATAATGTCTGGCATCTTTTCGAAGGTCTTTGTATTGGTCGACAACTTAACGACGGGCGCAATTGGATTGCCCGTAGGTGTACCTAAACCCGTCGTGAACAGTACAACATTCGCCCCTGCTGCCACCTCGGCCGTGGTACTCTCTACGTCGTTTCCCGGCGTACACAAAAGGTTCAATCCAGGTGTGTTGGCTAATTCCGGATAATCGATCACCGCTTGCACCGGCGAAGTTCCTCCTTTTTTTGCTGCGCCTGCGGATTTAATCGCATCGGTTATCAGACCATCACGAATATTTCCAGGTGAAGGATTGGCATAAAAACCACTGCCATCTTGCTCTGCCTTCGCATTGTAAGTTTTCATCAATTCCATGAACCGAAGGGCTGTTTCCTCGTCTTTACAGCGATCGCTAAGCTCCTGCTCTACTCCGCAAAGCTCCGGAAATTCGGAAAGTATAACAGATCCGCCTAAGGTTACCAGCATATCGGATAGATAACCAAGCGCAGGATTCGCTGAAATACCGGAAAACCCGTCGGATCCACCGCACTCTAAACCGATACACAGCTTATCTAAACCTGCCGGCCTTCTTTCTTGTTGATTAGCTTGAATCAGACCCGTGAAAGTATGCTTCAAGGCCTCCTGAAGCAGCACACTTTCAGATCCGATTTTCTGTTGCTCAAAAACATATAAGGGTCTATCAAAATGTGGATCACGTTTTGCAATCTCGGCTCTCAAAATACTCGCCTGCGCATGTTGGCAGCCTAAGCTTAGGACGGTGGCACCTGCTACATTAGGATGCGTTATATAACCTGCTAGCAGACCGCACAAAGCATCTGAATCCATGCGCGTTCCACCACAACCCATATCATGATTTAAAAATTTAATGCCATCTACATTCGGAAAAAGCTTGTGATGCCGGTGCGATTCCTTTACATCCCGCAGATCCACCGACAATAACTGCTCGATGGAGGCACCGGTCTTATAGAGCGAGATCAATTGCTCTACTTCCGGTTCATAACTTTTGGCTTTTTTAAAGCCAAGCTTTTCCTCAAAAGCTTCCTTCATTACCAATACGTTCCGATTTTCACAGAAAACTAAGGGGATAACCAACCAATAATTTCCTGTTCCAACTGTTCCGTTGCTACGATGATAGCCAAGAAAGCTACGGTTTGAAAAGCGGGAAACATCCGGTTTATGCCAGTCTAGTTTTCGTTTCCCTAGTTTAAAATCGTTTGCTGCGTGATAAATGTTTTCGGTGGTAATTGCCTCTCCTTTGCCGATTGCTCTATTCGTTTTTCCTACCAGAACGCCGTACATATGTATTTCCTGCTCCGGTGCCATCTCCTCTATCGTGAATTTATGCTTTGCAGCTACCGCGCCAGGTAGCACGAAACTATCACCATTAAAGTGAATTGATTCACCGGCAGGCAGGTCCTGCAACGCCACCAGTACATTATCCGATGGATGTATTTGCAAATATTTTCGTATTGTTGTCATTTCCAGTGATCAGCTGTCAGCCTTGGGCGATCAGCTTTTTGTTTCGATTTATTTTTGCCAATATGCCTATAGCATAAAGCCTTATAATTTAAAAATTTCCTCCATCAACAACCACTTTTCACCTTCTTTTGCTTGTGGCAACGGTTGTTGGTATTTCCACATTAAAGCTTCCCATTCCTGTACTTTCGGATTGTTTGCGTCCATCTCCGCTTTTTTATCAAAGCTAAAATCATCCGTAACCTCCATGATCATAAACAAACGGTTAGCCAATCGGTATATGCGCATATCGATGACTCCCGCTGTTAAAATCGACTCCCTGATCTCAGGCCAAATAGCCCGATGATGCTGCTCATATTCTTTTATTAGATGATCATCTTCTTTGAGATCAAGTGCCAATGCGTATGTTTTCATTTTGCAAAGTCAAAATTCAAAAGTAAAAATTCAAAAGCCTGCCTCCCGGAGGGATGGTAAAAAGGCCCATTCACTCATTCAACGCTCATCATTCCTCACTCATCACTCATCACTATTTAACTACTTCCCTACTCAACCATTTAACTGCTATTGAACTACCTAGATCCTATACCCTTTCCATCCATAGTAAAAGACAACCAAAAAACATATTAACGGAACCAGATAAGCAATTTGTATACTGTTTGCCGCAACGGAGACGAGCCCCATCAACAAAGGAACAACAGCCCCACCAATGATTGACATCACCAAAAAGGAAGAAGCAATCTTTGTTTCTTCACTTGTAAGATTTTGTATACCGAGTGAAAAGATGGTTGGATACATAATGGACATAAAAAAAGGAACGGCAACAAGTGCATACAAAGCCACGGTGCCTGAACTAAACACGGCCACCAACAATAGCAAAGTGCATAACAAACCATAAGCCGCCAATAAACTAGCCGGTTTAATATAACGCATTAAGAAAGTGCCGCTGAAGCGACCTAACATGAAACCAACCATCGCTACTGATCCAAACAAATAGGCCGCATTTTTTTCTCCCATATCGGTCACATGATTAGCATAGCGTATAAAAAAACTACCGACGCCCACTTGTGCACCCACGTAGAAAAATTGGCTGACAACTGCCCATAAAAAATGCTTATGCTTAAATATCTTCAATGAAAAATTCGTCCCAACAGTGTGCGTACCATCCGATTCCTCCTCTTGACTTTCCGGAAGCTTGGTGACAACGAATAAGAGTAAAAGGGCGACTACAATACCGGCGATAACAAGATAGGGTACTTTCACCGTATCGGCTTCCGACTGTAAATACGAATTCAACGACTCGGGGCTCATAGCGGCTAATTTTTCGGGACTATGTTCGATCCCTGAAAGAATGAATCTACCACCTAAAATAGGTGCTACCACGGCGCCCAAACCATTAAACGATTGAGCAAAATTTAGCCGTTGTGTGGCGGTTTCCTTATCACCTAGTACGGCTATATACGGGTTAGCCACCGTTTCCAGAAAGGTTGCCCCTGCTGCAATGACGAAAATAGCCGACAGAAAAAAGATATAGTTCCTTTCAGAGGCCGCAGGAATAACCAGGAGTGCTCCTATCGCGTAAAGAATCAATCCAAGTAAAACTCCCTTTTTATAACCGAACCGTTGCATATATAAACCCGCCGGAATAGCTACTACGAAATAGCTTATGTAAGCAGATGTGTCGATCAATGAAGACTGTAGATCGTCTAAGGCAAAGGCCTTTCTCAAGTGTGGAATTAATATGGGATTTAAGTTATGAAGCAGGGCCCATAGAAAGAACAATGAAGTAACTAAAATGATGGGTATCAGCACACCTTTTTTCGACATAAAATAATATTAGGTTCAGTTTTAATCAAAATAATTTATCCTTATTGGTAAAGCCAACTACAAATTAAGGAATTTCACTTTTTAAATCCCTTGCTCATTTTAGCCAATCATTAAGCTATTTTAGCATATTTGTTTTATATTTGCCTGATTAGCTGACCATACAACTGAATAGATTGGATATTGTTTCGCATTAAGCAGTTGACGTTAATCACCTAATATGTAAAATAATGAAACCTCAATTACTCAAGCTAAGTACGGCACCTACGCAATCTTTCAGCGTCCGCCAGGACTTTGTTCCCTATATTAATAATAGATGGCATTATCATGCGGAGGTAGAACTCATTCATTTTTACCGAGGAAAAGGAACACAGTTTATTGGAGATCAAATCAATCACTTTCATTCAGGGGATATCGTTTTGGTTGGATCTCAGCTACCCCACTATTGGCGATTTGACGATCACTATTTTGATGAGCAAAATGAGGATCGGGCCGATGTTCGAGTCGCTCATTTCAATGAACACTTCTGGGGTCGCGACTTTTTGGAACTTCCCGAAAACATAGCCATTAAGCAGTTGCTCGAAAAGGCACGAAGGGGCATTCAGGTAACAGGGCAAGCTAAACAGAAAGTAAGTACCTTGTTAGAACAAATGCTTCATTCGGAAGGAACCCGACGGATTATTTTATTAATGGAGGCCCTACATGCAATTGCTTCCGATTCCTCTTATCGGTTGATTTCATCCATTGGCTTTCATCCAAACTTGCAAGATGAAGAGAAAAAAAGAATCAACAGCATATTTGACTACACCTTAGCTAACTTTCGTCAAAAGATTAGCTTAGAAGATATATCAGCTATCGCCGGCATTAGTTCTAACTCTTTTTGTAGGTATTTTAAAGCAAAAACAGGTAAAACCTATTCTCGCTTTCTCTTGGAAATCCGCGTTGGCCATGCCTGTAAATTACTGATTGAGAATAAAATGAGTGTCAAACAATTATGTTACGAAAGTGGATTCAACAACTTCGCAAGTTTTCACAAATACTTTAAACAGATAACAGAAAAAAGCCCTTTGGCTTATCAAAAGGCTTTTTTGGAGAAAGCTTAGTTTTGCTGTAGGCAGTAAGCTGTAAGCGGTCGGCTATAGGCTTGTGCTGCTGCTACTACTTAACTACTCTCCTACTTAACTACAAACTAATTAAAGCCATTCATCGCTCATCATTCATAATTCAACACTAATAAAACCCTACTTAACGACTCAACTACTTAACTACTTAACGACTCTCCTACTTAACTACGAGCTCACCTTAACGTGTTCCATCACAGGCACCCCGGAAATAACCAACGGATTCGGCTATACCAGCTAATGGATCTTTCATATCTTTTTCATACTCCAAGCTACAAGAGCCTGTGTAGTTTACTTTTCGTAACATTTTCACATAAGCGGGGATATCAATCACCCCACGCCCCAGCTCGCAGGTTTTACCGTCCTTTGTTGCTGCGGTGACATTTTTTAAATGCATATCAAAAATGCGCTTGCTGTATTTTTGCAGGTCCGCTACCGAATCGCGACCGTCCCGTTTGTTGTGTCCCATATCAAAGCAGATGCCCAATCGTGGATCCAAATTCTTTATCAAATCATAAATTACCGATGCATTTGGGTAAAGCTTATCTTCCGGTCCATGATTGTGAATGGCATAGCGAATGTCATATTCCTTTGTTTTTTCGGCGACATACGCCAGATCTTCATGATTAGGGATACCGATAATTAAGTTTACACCAACCCGTTTAGCATAATCAAAACCTTTATCAATCTCTTCTCTGGTTTTCATATAAATAGGTCCTACCGCGTAACCGGTAACATCAAAGCTTTTCAGTTTCGCATGAAAAGTCGCTATTTGCTCGGCTGTACTATTATATGGTAAATGAAAATCCTTGATGCACAAATAGTGTACATCTACTTTCTTCATCATCTCCAGCGATTGATCTAAGTTAAAATTAACGAAACTATAACCTGCAATTCCAAGTTTGAAAGGTTCGTCTTTCGCATGCGCTCCTCCAAGTGGTTTAGCTTCGACACTATTATATACGCCGTCTACAAGTGTTGCACTTACTGCTCCTATTATACTTTTCTTTAAAAAATTTCTTCTCGGGTTCATTATCTAGATTTATTTCTTCTTGGCCAATTCCAAGGCCTTTGTGGTTACATAATATTTGGCGATCATATTAGGCACTTCCCAGTCGGGCAGTTTACCTTCTTTCAAATAACTTAGGTAGTTACTGGTCACTTGCCCAAAATGCTCCTCGTGATTAGTCTTTAACACTTCCGGTATATTAATCTTATAATAACCTGCTTTCAATTTTTCAGCAGCTACACCGGTGTATTGCTTAGCAATTTGCGCAACCGCTTCCTGTACAATTTTCTCGAAGTCCGCTTGCTCTTCCCCTACTGCTTCCAGATAGAGAACGGGCTTATAATTTTCTTCCTTACCTTGCTTAATGATCAAGTTCGCTTTTGATCCACGCATAATAGAATAGTGGGTATCGCCGGTACCTTCAGGAGCTTCAAAATTCCATTTCACCACCACTTTTGCATGCACATTCTTAATCGTATAGTTAATTTCGCCGTTAGCAAAAACCCCCAACTCGCCTTTCTCATTCATGTTACCTTTCAGCATATCGGGAAACTCTTCTTGCGTTGCTTTCTTGAATTGTGCGGCACCTAACCAGGTTGGCCAACGTTTAGCATTTAACAGCTTAATATCTTTTTTATAATCAATTACCTGTTCCGGAAATCCTTCCCATTGAACTAAATCGACCAAATGCGTAGTCACGTCCACAATACCCTCTCCCTGTTGATTCACATCAAAGAACCATGTAGGGCGGATGAGGGGCTTACCCGATACATTCTTGAAAAAATGATGCACACTTTCTTTGGTTATGGCCGGTTCGTCAAGCGTACCCCTTTGCAATTCGCCAAATAGCGCTGAAATTTGAGAGAACTCTTTTTGCAGGGTAGCTGTAATCTCAAAGCGTTCGGTCATAATATCATAAAGCAAGACCTTCTTCTCTTTAGCTGAGGCAAAAGCTTTTTCCAGTTTCTCAAAACCTGCTACATCGATGGCCATCGGTTTATCGGCCAGCACGTTCAATCCGGCGTCAATAGATTGGGTAATGTAATCTATTTTCTTTTGGTTATTTCCGGCGAGCACTACTACATTACCTTTTTTATCTGCTATCATTTTTTGAAGATAGTCCGTACCGGTATAAACTTCCTCTTTCCAATGAGTTGGATCTTCCATTCGCGTATTATAACTCTCAATTAGAGCTAAGTGCGCTTTTAGATCTTTACCATCTTCCGGTGCGTATACATGCACCACACTGTCAACATTCGGATACATAGACTTTTGCACCAGGGCGGCATGGAAATGTCCGGGATCCAGTGTAATTAAGCGGATGGCATTCGCATCGCTCTCTTGTTTTTCTTTACTCGACTGGTTATTACAGGCAACCATTGCTCCACCCAGTAGCAGCAGTCCCGCAGCCTTCATAAATTTGTTTTTAAACATTTGAATTTCCTATTTTAGCAAGTATTTGTTTTTCCTTTTAAAGCGTCGCGCTTTTTGCTTTTGAATTATTGATGCTTTGTTAGTTTTTTAAGGTATCAATGAGCCCTTCGGGGTTATTGATGCTTTGTTAGTTTTTTAAGGTATCAATGAGCCCTTCGGGGTTATTGATGCTTTGTTAGTTTTTTAAGGTATCAATGAGCCCTTCGGGGTTATTGATGCTTTGTTAGTTTTTTAAGGTATCAATGAGCCCTTCGGCATTTTTACCATCCCTCCGGGAGGCAGGCTTTTGAATTTTTAATTTTGAATTTTTACTTCTGAATTTATTCACCCTTTCACATAATTAGTTCCATAAGGAAAACGCTGCGGTCTAGCGAAGGTTGCATTCGCCTTTTCGTCACCAATAAAACGTTCTGTTTTATTATCCCAGGTTAACTTCTTGCCCAGTTTCATGGCTGTGTGTGCCACGATACAAGCCGAGCCAACACGTTGCGCCACCTCTACCGGGCTAATTGTCTCTTTACCATTTTTAATGCATTCGAGCCAATTGGTATGTTGTTCAGGACTTTCATAAAGATGTATCTCATTAGGTCCTATTTTCGAAGTTAATATTTTTTTGTCACTTGCGTAGAAAGCTTTATTTTCTTCACCGCTGGCGGAAGCGGTAGGATCGGTGGCGGTAACACCAACGTTTCCACGGGAAACGAAAATCCACCCATCCGTCCCTTCGAAACGAACCCCATTCGGAAAAGTATCACGCACTTCCACTTGCACCTTATTGGGATAAAGCGCATGAATCTCATATTTACCATGTACGTCCCACAGACCACTTGTCGGAAACTCCGCCTTTCCCTCAACTTCAAGTGGACCTCCGAGTTCCTGGTCCATGCCCCAATGTGCTATATCGAAGTGATGAACGCCCCAACCGGTAATCATGCCGGCACAGAACTGCTCGCAGCGCAACCAGCCCGGCCGTTCGCCGTCAATTTCCGTTTGAGAATGGACGCGATCTTTGGTATAATATACATAAGGAGTCGATCCCAACCACTTGTCATAATCTAAATTTGGGGGAACCGGCATTTGCGCTGTGTTGCCTCCGGCAGGATCGATGGGCAATCCGATTTGGATTCGCTTAAGTTCACCGATACGGCCATTTCTAACTAATTCGCAGGTCCGTTTAAATTGAGGCCAAGGGTTCATGGACCGTTGTTGCGTTCCAAGTTGAAAGACTACCCCTGATTTTTTCACCGCATCGGCCATGGTTCTACCTTCGGCAATGGTTAAAGCCGTTGGCTTCTGTAAATAAATATGTTTACCTGCCAGCGCGGCTTCCATAGCCGGTTGTGCATGCCAGTGATCGGGAGTACTAATGACAACAGCATCTATATCCTTTGCAGCAATTAAGTCTTTGTAATCATCATAGGTCTTTACATCAATAGATTTTCCAAATTTGTCCGTATGCTTCTTTTCTATCCAGGCTTTACCTTGCTTCAGTCGATTGCTATCAAAATCAGCAACAGCCACTACATGTACATAATCATGTTTCATTACTTCCGGCAGATCATGCGTCATACCTATTCTACCAAAGCCTATTTGGCCTATATGAATGCGATTACTAGGCGCATTTTTTCCAAAAACAGAAGCTGGTACAATTGTTGGAAACGCCGTTGCTGCAAGTAATACAGCAGAACCTTTCGCCGATTTTTTAATGAATGAACGACGGTTTAATTGGTTTTTGTTCATATCTTATCATATTTAGTTCTATAATTCGATTGGCTTTTTCATCTTTCCATCACTTAGCAAGCTGGTTAATCGCTCTTTCAACACGTTGAGCCTTAGCTTTACTGTAGTCTCGCTCCCTTTGTTCGCCTATAGCCCATTGGATGCCTCCCAAAATATGCTTCCGAAAGGCAGCATCATCATAATCTTCCTTCTGATGTCCTAATGACGTATACCAAGCCCGTCCACCGTCAAATTCATGACACCAAACGGATGGAAACTTATTACCGAAGGTGATAGGTCTTCGTTCGCGCACTTTATCTATTGTGTTGAGGTCATTAACCGCAATCACTTGCAGATTCACCTCCATTTCCTTTAAATAATAACATTCATCTTTTGCTCGCTTCCATCTAACAGGCAAATGCGATACAGAAGGGTGATCCTGCTGGATAAGCAGTACATCAAAGGCTTGTCCGGGTTCGTGCCAGTCGAAAGTCCCACCTAGCAAGCGTTTAAACCAGGGCCAGTTACGCTCGGTTCCAGATGCAGAATGAATGCCGACAAAAGCACCACCCGCCTGAATGTAGCGCATCAAGGCAAGCCGTTGCTTGTCGTTATCGAAAACGTCATTATTTGTGTTAGAGAAGATTAATACATCATACTGTTTTAATCTCTCATCCGTAAAATCTGCCGGATTCTCGCTAAAATCAACCTTGAAGCCTGTAGAGGCTGCTATCTCCTGTAGGGCTTTTTTGGAGTTTTCGATATTGTCGTGAACAAAGCCCTTACCGTTTTTGGTATAAACCAGCACTTTTACATCCTTCCAAACGATGGTCTGCATCGCTTTCAAGAATGTTGGTAAACACAAGAAGAGGAACAAATGAATACTTATTAGCCTTTTCATAAATATAGTACAATTTACATTGGTTTCATTTTTGATAGTCTATGTTTGGCTTAACACGAGGCTAGACGAAGATAGCCATGAACATCCTCCATGATCCACAATATTAAGTATAGCCGAACGGTTTTACACCACGGATGTCATTAAAAATTAACGATAACGATGTCGTAAAAAAGAGATTACCGAAATTAAGCGTTTCCAAAACATATATATTTCTTTGCGTCAACTTTAAATTTCTAGTCATGCCTAATAAACCTGCTACGATTAAAGATATCGCTAAAGCACTTAAGGTATCCATATCGACGGTATCAAAGGCCCTGCATAATCATCCAAATATAGGAGCCATTACCAAAGAGCGTGTGTTGGCCATGGCAAAGCAGCTTGATTATACGCCAAACATTACAGCCATTCAATTTAAGCAGCAAAAAACATTTACTTTGGGCATTATCGTTCCCACATTGCTCGATCATTTCTACATACATGCCGTAAATGGCTTTGAGGAAGTTGCATCCAAAGCGCACTACACTGTACTGATAGGCCAAAATCAGGAAAGCCTCCAGCGCGAAAAAGAACTCGTGTCAGTGATGCAGGGCAACCGCATTGATGGATTGTTAATTGCCATGTCGAAAGAGACAAGCAACCTCGATCATTTGCGAAAACTGGAACGTGCGGGGATACCCGTCATGTTTTTTGCACGAAAACCTGTCAATGAAACCTATAGCTGTGTAAGTAGCGATGTATACCACGCCGCTAAAGACGCCGTAGACCTTTTTGTATCGAGAGGCCATCAGCGTATTGCCATTATTAACGGACCATCACATTGGACAACCAGTCGGGATCGATACCTCGGCTATCGTGACGGATTACTTAAAAATGGTCTATCTCCTGATCAAGAATTGATATGCGAAAGCGATCTAACAACAACCGATAACTATAAGGTCTTACGAAAGCTTATGCGACTAACGGATCCACCAACAGCGATGCTATTGTTTAAAGACTACCTGATGCTCGATATTATGACCTGCCTACGTACAGAATTCCCCAATCGATATCTTATAACAGAACTGATCGGCTATGGTGCATTGCCTCTTTTTAGCCATTTCGAAAGACCACCGCTTGCCTCCTTAAAAGAACAACCTTTCCAGATTGGCGTCAAAGCAGGTTCGCTACTTCTTGATATGATCAAAAATCCGCATCAGTCCCGCAAGCCAAAGCTTATCTCACTCCCTTGTAAACTCCATTATTTTAAAGAACTCTAAGTAGCTTCAGCTTTTAAAGCTGTAGGCTATAAGCAATAAGCTTTAAGCACGACTTAACGATCAACCTAAACCAGCTAATTGGCTCATTATCACATCTGCTCATTAACTCATCGGCTAACCGACCGTAGGGAGCCCCATGAGTACCGAAAAAGCAAACACTTACGAATAATTAACGAGCTTTCAGTCGCGCTAGCCTCTCATTATCACATTGGCTCATCGGCTAATTAACTCATCGGCTCATTAACTATTCCCTACTCCCTACTAACTCCAATTAACTATTTTCTACTGCCCCGTAAATTTTTTCCAAAATTTCTCCGCTTCTGTCGGTTCCATTTCACCATCAAATACAATCATTCGATAACGGAGTATGTATTTCTTCCCGGGAACTAGCACCCAATCTTTATTTTTAGTTGGTGAAAAATTTACAAACACATCCCCTCTCCCTTTATTCTCTTGTTCCGGCCATACACGAATGGGCTCCGGATGATTATAATTCTCAGGAGAAGACAAGAAAAGGAGCCCTGCAGATGATCCATCAAGATCTCCTTCAGCGATTACCCAACGTGCTAAAGAGCCATCGGCTGTTTTACGGTCGTTTCCCTCTGAAGTAATGATTTTACTGTTCTTATTAGTCCACTGCTCACTTGCGCGAAAGCCAAGGCCAGCATAACGATATGCCTTTAACACGACGGTGTCTTGTCCAACGACTTGGAGTGTTGACGTCAAATCGCAGCTATACCTTTTATCATCAATAGGTGAAATGTGCGCCTCCCAGCTTTCGTCCAAAATCTGCACTTCTTTTTCTGACTGTGGGAATATAATATGCGCGTGTTTGGCTTTGAACCCAATCGTCTTCCCTTTACTTTTTATTTCCTCCACCCCTTGAGATCTGATGGTCCCCTGTTTATCTCCAATATTCCATAAATCGTACACCTTGCCTTTATAAGCAATTCGTGTCCAAGGATTCCATAATCCAAAATGATGGTAATGATCGGATGGCTGAATGCGTGTCAATGTTTTTCCGGACAAAGTATTAAGAGGATGGATAAAACCAGCTCGCTTGAACGCCGCGTCAACTCCGGGGGGAGGGCTTAAGATTTCATACTGATAGCCCAGTAAATAGTGTCCCTTTGCATCCATTAACTTCAGCACACCATCTTTCCTAACGGCCTGCTGTGCGAAACCGTAAGTAAAACAGCATAATAAATACGTCAATAAAAGATAATTTTTCATCACTGCTTGGTTAGTTTTCTCTTTAAATATAGGTCTTTCTTCATAAAATCAACTATATGACATCCACTAATTATTTCCTTCAGCCGGGATTTCCTCCAAAGGTGGAATATTGCTTTCCGAGCCCGCATAACCTTGATTTTGATTGATATGCCCCATTGGATTGGCGTTAATAGCGCTAATCGGAATAGGCCATAATACGTGATACGGACTAATTTTATAAGTAATCCCCAAATTGGTAGTTACGCCCTTATTATAAAAATCGCTCTTGGCCAAAATACGATCATAAAAGTAATTGTCTGTTGAAAAAGCCTGCAAGGTATATGACTTCCCATTCTCTGCCACTTTTCCGGTCATCGCAAAGATATAAGCAATGCGTGTCAATTCTGTCTTCCGCGGTTCTTCATAATACAATTCGCGTGCACGTTCGTCCAAGATGGTTCCTATATTGACGTCTGCTACCGAAATGGGAGCGGCTTGCGCCCGTATACGTACTTTGTTAATATCGTTAGCGGCACTTGCCAAATCACCTTTCCAAAAATAGGCTTCCGCACGTAGCAGATAAGTCTCTGCTAACCGAAAGACATACCAATCCGTATTTCCGCCGGCAGGTTGTACGCGATTCGGATCTTCTATGTACAGTTTGTAATGGGGCCATCCAAACCATTGGCGAATCGTGTCGCTCGACAATAACTTCCCGGCTTCGTTACGCAGCTGAAGATGCTTCCCATAATAAGGGTCATTATCTCGTTTCAAATTGGGGTGATTGTAAACGAGGTCTTCCATATCCATCCAATTACCGGGTGCATGTCGAAGATCGTTCGCGTCTGTCCAAAGCCCCTTTTGACTATAATAAGTTGGACGTAAACGGCCGATTCCTCTTCCATAGGCTGTTACCTGGTCAATTTCGATCCCCTTTGTATCCGAAGTACCACCACGGCCACTTGGCGTAACAATTCCTGAATTGGCCCAAAAAGGAACCGTGTTTCGCATGGTTTGACTACCCCCATCAAAATTTCCGTCGATATTCAGACGGTCAATAACAAGCATAAGCGCTTCGGTATTAGAAGCTAACGATTTATTCTCAGGTCGATGTAAATCCCATATCACATTTTTGGTAGGATCACCGGCGTCGGTACCGAAGCGATCGGTCATAAGCCGATACCGACCGCCATCAATAACGCGACTGGCTGAAGCAATGGCATCATCAAATAAGCCTAAAGCCAAGTTTACTTTCGTTAATAAATGACTCACCGCTCCCTTGGTAACTTGTCCTTTGTTCACGTCATCAGGCACCCATTCTTGTGCAAATTCAAGATCTTGCTTCATTTTGTGAAGAATGACTTCTCGTTTGGTACTGTAGAAATCCAATTTAGGTTCATCCAATACATTAAGAATCAAAGGAACATCCCCAAATTGTTGCGTTAATCGATAATATCGAGCGGCTCGATGAAAATAAGCAGCCCCTAAGAGATGGTTGCGTTCCGCTTCCGAGGCGTAGTCCGTCGGTTTATCAATATTCACAATGGCCGTATTGGCATAGCGAATACCACGATATCCTTCATTCCAGTACCAACCGATTTTATTATAGTCGGTATGGTTCAACTCAGCATCCGGCGTAATAGCCAAATCGAGATTTTGCGCCGGGCCCGGCTTATCGGTTGTACCCTCTACTGCTATTTCCGAAAAGATACCTTCGGTAACGATTGGAGGCGCATCGCCAAAAAACTCAATACGCATATTTCGCTCGCAAGAAACTAAGGTTGCCCACAAACCTTGCGCTGATTTAAAGGTTTCTTCCGGTGTAAAGAATGACAGTGGCCTAGGCTCTAAAAACTCTTTCTTACATGCTTGCGGTAGCATGCAGGCAAATAGGCTAACAACAATATATAAAGGTTTAATACGATTTTTCATTTCATCTAGTTTTGTTAAATCTCCAACTCTTCTAATCTCTTGATTGATCAAAGGCAATTTTATAACGTTACATCGAGTCCAAAAGTGAAGGTACGTGGAGTTGGCCCTGCACCATCGTTTGGATCCCACTCCGGATCCCAGAATTGCCATTCTTTGGTATATAGAGCAGCATTACGCACATTTAGATAAAGCCTTAAGTTTCGTATCTTGTATTTCTCAGTCCAGGCACTGGGCACGTTATAGGCTAGCGACACATTATCCAAGCGGATGAAAGACCGATCGCGATAGACATTGAAACCCGTTGCGCTGCCTTCGTTAGAACCGATACGGGCCCATTCCGTTGATTGATTTTCAGGCGTCCAGTAAGGATAATCATAGGAGTTCATCCGATCTGGAAAGCCATTTCTATTCTTCAACCAATTAAAAGAAGTTTTGTGCCCCCACAGCGAATACATCATGAAGGAGAAAGAGAAATTCTTATAAATCTGAAATTCATTTCGAAGTGACCATCTAAATCGGGGTTCGGTATACCCCAAAAACTGTCGATCTGCATTCGTAAATCGTCCATCGTCATCCACATCTTCTAGGCGGTAGTCTCCGGGTACCAAAGAATACCTCGCTGCAAGCTCCTCTTGTCCTAGCTGGTAAACCCCAAGCGCTTTCCAATCCCAAATGGCATCAATAGCATGCCCAATAAACCATTTATTGGCGATATCATCTACCTCCTTACCATTGCTATCGAAGTTGCGATAGATGTGTAAAATTTTATTTCTATTTAATTGGAAATTGAATGTAGTACGCCATGTAAAGTTGTCTCTCTGCATATTATTCGAGTTGAGGGTAATTTCGAAACCACGATTCTGCACTTCTCCTAGATTATCCATCACCCAGTCGAAACCGGAAACATTAGGCAAGGTTCTTCTAACCAATAAATCCGTTGAATTCATTTGATAAGCTTCAATCGTACCGTCCAATACATTATTAAACAAAGCAAAATCAAGCCCCACGTTATAGGACGTATTCCGTTCCCATCGCAAATTTTTATTTTGCATCCTATTCACCCAAAGCTGACTTGCCTGAATAACTGTTCCATCAGGCAAAACATATAAGTACTTTCCAGTGGTTAAATCAGCGATCGCATTATATAAGCCGTCTTCTCCCAGATCACGATTACCATTACTACCCCATGAGAAGCGTAATTTCCCGTAATTAAACCACTTACTTTTAAAAAACGCCTCCTCCGAGAACACCCAACCTACGGCCACTGAGCCGAAATTGGCCCGTGGATTGCGCTGTCCGAAAGCAGAATAACCATCGCGCCGAAAGGTACCGGTGAACATATATTTGTCTTTCAACGAATATACCAAGCGGGCCATCAAGGCATCACCGGTACTATATTGGTCGTTACTACTGATGATCGGTTTTATTCCCGATCCAATACCATGATATCCCAATTCATCCGTAGGATCGAAATTTTCGTTGGTCATGGTATTATCCCAGCGTTGGAACTTTTCCGCATTGACTAAGAATGTCACATCGAAGCGGTGTATGTCGTTAAAAGTTCGGTCCCATTTTAACAAATTATCCACCTGCCAATAATAAGTCTCCCGTTGCCTTCTGGACGCCCTACCACCAAACCCCGCCCATTCTTCGTGCTTTGCACTTTGTGCATTATATTGGTCCAATAACTCCAAACGAGGTGTAAAATTCAATTGATAAGTAATGCCAAAAGGGAGTTTAACACGACCAAAAATAGTGCTATTCAAACTATTTGTTCGGTATAAACGGTCGGTAAAGAAAGCATCGTAACCCAAGTTGACACCTCCGCTTGCTTCATTGTTTGGCCGCCACATCAGATTACCGTTCTCATCATAACGGCTACCCCAAGGTGATAAGCTTGTAATGGCGCCCCAATTGTATGGGATTGCACTTTCATTCTTAGTAGTAAACTGCGTATTCATACCAACCGTCAGAAACTTGGTTACATTCGCTTCAATATTGACTCGTGTTCGTATCGTCTTATACTGATCGTTCACAATGATCCCCTCATTATTTAAATATCCTGCTCCAACATAATAAGAGATATCTTTATTCTTACCTGAAAAACTAATATTGTGATCTTGGCGTAGTCCATTCTGAAAAGCGAGATCATACCAATCTACACTTTTACCCGCTATATAATTATCAATTTCGACAGGCTGCATGTTAAGGCGCCGCAACCAAGTGCGAACAGGATCACCACTGGCTCCGTCATACCCCATCCACTCTTCAACGCTGATATCGCTGGGCAATGTTCGCGGGTCGTTATATCGGTAAGGTTCGGCCTTCGGATTACTCGTTCTGAAGTAATCAGAACGCCATGTCGTGAAACTAGACGCATCGAACACTTTTTGGTTAACGGCCATCGTAGCAAGTCCGACATTTGAGCTTATGTTAATGAGCGGCTTTCCCTCTTTACCTTTTTTAGTAGTGACGATGATAACCCCCGTTGCAGATTTTGCTCCGAATACAGCCGCAGAGCTCGCATCCTTTAAAACATCCACAGTTTCAATGTCGTTAGGATTTATATCTTCCCATGCGCCATAATAAATGGCTCCATCCATTACAATCAGCGGTGATGTCCCGGCATTTAGCGATGTTCTACCCCGAATTTGTAAGCTACCTCCTCCCTTGGCGCGGGCGCTGAAGCCCACATTTACTCCCGCAGCATTCCCTCTTAATACATCTGTCAACTGCGCAGGCACTTCGTTTTCCAACTTCTGTGTGTTTACCTGAGAAACTGCACCTGTTAAATCTCTTTTACGCACAGTTCCATACCCCACCACGACCACTTCATCTAAATTAGCCATATCAGCTACGAGTTCCACCCGAATTGCTTCTTGAGCCTGTGCTACCCGCTCTTGCGTTACGTAGCCTACAAAAGAAAAGGTAAGTGTTGCATTGGGCTTAACATTTGATAGCACAAATTGCCCTTTGTCGTCCGTACTGATTCCATTGGTTGTTCCCTTTTCTTTGACGGCTACGCCAGACAGGGGAGCCTGATCTGTCTGTGAGATGACCACACCCTTTACGGTTATCCCTTGTTGGGCTTCAGCGGATACCACAGAGAATAAAAGCCAAGCCAATAACAGGCTTATCGATTTAAAATGGTAAAAAAGTACATGTAGAATCCTTTGTGGAAAAGTTTTCATCATAATTTGGTCTCCTTGTTTTTATGGGGTGGTTAAACCCAATTGGTTATCAATAATCCGTTGCAATGGATGGGATAAAATTAGAGACGTCAAGAGCAAGATGTTGCACAACAGGGCGAAACAAGTTTTAGATTTCGTTCAAAAACCGCGATAAAACTGCATTTCAAACGTTGTACTAAAATTTTAGAGAAACATCAAATTACGCAATCGATTGTGCTTTTTTACGCAATCGATTGTGTTTTCCGGTCGCTTTGAATGCTATTTTTTTACGATTATCATTGTTAGCCTATACGCTCATTATCGGTTGTATTCTGAGTGGTGTATAGTTTGATCAACTAATTAATAGAGAAGGACTACGATAACAGATGCCCCTGCGGCGGCCGATTTATCAAAACTAAACTAAAAACCATGAAGAGTAAATTTATTTTATTCTGCACATTCCTTGTATTTCTAGTTCATGCCTCTAGGGCACAGACAATGAAAGTCGTAGGAACAGTGCAAGATCAGCAAGGCATCCCCCTGCCGGGTGTCACCATTTCGGAAGTGGGCAATGAAAAAATTTCTACGCAGAGTAATGAAGTCGGACAATTTAGCCTAACTGTTAGCTCCGGCAAGGCCT
Organism: Olivibacter sp. EAT-5; assembly: GCF_044784325.1. Lineage (NCBI taxonomy): Bacteria > Pseudomonadati > Bacteroidota > Sphingobacteriia > Sphingobacteriales > Sphingobacteriaceae > Olivibacter > Olivibacter sp. EAT-5. Next base: position 781,139 of record NZ_CP173028.1, read on the forward strand.
CCTTACGCTTTTCCTTCATCGGTTACCTAACCAAAGAGGTAGTCGTTGACCGATCAATGAACGTAACGATGCAGGAGGACATGGCTCAATTAGATGAAATTGTTGTCACCGGTTACTCTACACAGAAAAAAGGGAACATCACTGCCGCAGTAGCAACAGTGGCTCCCGAAAAACTGAAGGATGCGTCCTCTCCCAGCGTAAGTAACCTCCTCCAAGGTAAAGTTGCCGGCGTGGATGTTGTTGCAGCCACAGGGCGACCCGGTGATAATCCCAATATCCGTATCCGCGGAAGAAGTTCGATACTATCCAGCGTCGATCCGCTTTGGGTTGTCGACGGGGTTATTATCCACGGCACACCTAACCTCAATCCAAATGATATTGAAACGATGTCTGTATTGAAAGATGCTGCTGCTACAACTCAATACGGTTCGCGCGGTAGCAATGGTGTTATTGTTGTCACCACCAAACGAGCTAAGGAAGTCGGTACCTCACAATTAACAGCGAATTTGAAAACCGGGTTAACCTATCTCAATCAAGGAAAATTCAAACTGATGAATAGTCGGCAATTGTATGATCAGTTTCAACTTTTCAATGAAGATACAGGCATTACAGACGATGTCTTGAACACCGACTATGATTGGGTAAAAAACGGTTCGCAGGCTGGTCAGCTTAATGATTTAAGTATAACGTATTTAGGAAAGTCAGACAAGGCAACCTTATATGCCGGTGGAAATTACTATGCTGAAGAAGGGTCTGTAAAAGGGTATAAATTTGAGCGTTGGGCCGGGCGTCTGAACTTGGATTATGAAATTAGCGACAAATTAACGATTCGTCCGAAAATCAACGCTACCTTTACTTCTAGCGACGACCGACAGCATGATTTATACCAAATGTACTTAAATATGCCTTGGGACAATCCTTATGATTATTCCGGCAAACTGGTTAATGCACAGGAGGCGTCCCTATGGTATGGAAGGGATCTGAGCAATTACTTATATGACTTGCAATATAACTATGGAAAGTCCGACATCTTTGATTTCCAATTCAATGGTGATTTTGATTATAAGTTTTCAGATCATTTCTCCTATGTTTCCACGAACAATGTAGCTTACTATAACTCAACCGGTATGTCTTATGTGGATCCTAAATCCATAGCCGGTCAATCCACTGAAGGTCGAATTACCAACAATTCTGCGCGGCGAATCGTGCGCTTTACGAACCAAATGCTTAAATACAATCAAAGTTTTGGCTTGCATACTTTTGGTGGCTTTATTGCCTATGAATACATGGATTATCAATATAAAGACCAGTCCGCAACGGGAAATGGTATCGTTGCCGGCTCAGAAATTTTAGATAATGCTGCCAGCATTGGGTCTTACAGCGGAACTAAAAACGACTACTCGGCCCAATCCGGAATCATTAATGCAACATATAGCTATGATGACCGCTACAACCTTCAAGCTTCTTATCGCTACGACGGATCCTCGCGCTTCGGTAGCGAACGACAGTATGGTAGTTTCTACGCTTTTAGTGCTGCTTGGAACGTACATGAGGAAGCTTTCTTTAAAACTGAAACTGTAAATTACTTACGTGTGCGGGCGTCCTATGGGAAAGTAGGAAACGTTCCTAATACCTATTATGGCTCCTATGATCTATTTAAGCTCGATGCACAGTATAATGGCCTGCCCGCCTCATACCCGGACCAATTGAGCAATCCACGACTTACATGGGAAACTTCTAAAGATGCCAATCTGGGATTTGAGTTCGGCCTTCTCAACCGACTCGACTTTACTTTAGACCTGTATAATAAGAACACCGATGGCTTACTACACTATGTACAATTACCGGTTACTTCTGGTTATAGTGGATATTATGACAATATTGGAGCCGTCCGTAACCGTGGTATTGAATTCAGTATCGGTGCTAATATCTTCAATGCTGAGAATCCTTTTCAATGGCGTATTGATTTCAATATTGCAAAAAATGTAAATAAAATTGTCGAGCTAGCGGACCATAAAGAACAAGCCGCCGGCAACAAGCGTTATGCAGAGGGTAGAGATATTGATTCGTGGTATATGCGTAAATGGATTGGAGTAGATCCGGCAAATGGCGATCCCCTTTGGGAAGTTATTGATCCCACGACAGGAGCTGTTTCCACCACCAATAGCTACAATGCAGCCACTTTACAGTTTGTTGGAACTGCAACTCCGGATTTTACAGGTGGGTTCTCTTCCTCCATGCAGTATAAAAATTTTTTCCTGAATGCCAGTTTTGCATTCAATAAAGGAGCGTATGCTTATTTTAGCGGACGTGAATTATTCGATAGTGACGGTGCCTACCCTTATTATAATCAAATGATTCTGCAAGATGGTTGGTCTAGATGGACACCGGACAATCCAAATGCCACCCATCCTCGTTTGGTTTATAATGGTGGCACGAACTCCAATAAGACCTCCTCAAGATACCTAGAAGACGCATCTTTTCTACGTATGCGGAACATCACTCTGGGATATCGCGTACCGAGTAAATTTATCCAAAAGCTAAAACTGAAAGCATTGGACGCTTATATCAGCGCTGACAACCTCTGGACCTTGACGAAATTTTCGGGTGTAGATCCCGAAGCCGCTCTCTATACAGGTGTAAGACAAGCCGATAATGGTAATGTTGCAGGCGACGCCACCAGCACTTATCCTGCCCCAAGGCGCTTTACCTTAGGTATCAATATTTCATTTTAAATGTAGTGGATCATGAAAACATACTTTAAATATATATTCCTTGCTTGCATTGCATTCAATAGTGCCTGCAGTTTAGACAAAAAACCTTATGACGCCATCACGTCCGATGAGCTTGATAACCTGGAAGGAAGTTTAGGATCGGTTACTTTAGGTAATTACAGTCGCCTTAAAGGCTGGGTTGAAAACTGGCATCGTGTTACCGAATATCCTGGAACCAACGTAGCTTTGAGTGGAACAACAACAGATAATTTATTCTATTCGTATAATTACAATCGATTGGTTACCAATTCAAGAGTCAACAATGTATGGGAACAATCGTACAAAATAATCGTAGGAACGAATATCGTAATAGAAAAATTGCAGGACAGCACAAATCCCGAGGATCAGCAATTATTGGCTGAGAACCTGTACATACGCTCTATGTTGTACTTTTATCTCACCAATATATTTGGCCGGCCTTATAATCAAGGATTAGATAATTTAGCGGTACCATTGAAGCTTTCGAGCGATCCTATGGATAATCCTCCAAGAGCAACTGTAGGTGACGTTTACACACAAATCGAAAATGATCTATTAAAAGCAGAAAGCCTCTTTACCCAAAGTAAAGAAAACATCTATGCCTCTCGCGAAGCAGTACAGGCGCTCTTAGCTCGTATTTATCTTTATGAGGGAAAAAATCAAGACGCCATTACGTACGCGAATAAAGTATTAAGCTCTGGTCGATTCTCACTTTTAGGTACATCTCAACTAGCAAATTATACGACAATAACGCCCGAATCAAATAGCGAAACAATTTTTGCTATCCGTTTTGTGAAGGATACTGACTATCCTGATAACGGTTGGTATACTGTAGGTTCTTTGTATGCGACTATAGATGGCGCCGGCTGGGGAGAGATGTATGCCTCAAGGCCTTACCTCGAACTGGTTCGAAAATATCCGTCAGACCAAAGAAATAAGTTTATAGCACCGAAGACGACGGGTTCTACTAACCTTTGGGCACTCTATGTAACCGACAATTATACTTACGCTCATAAAGTAGTTACCAAAGTAGGTGACGACTATCAATACAGCGAAGATGGAACCACCAAATCGCTCATCAAACGAAGCAATAACATCGGAAGTTACGATTATTGGATCAATGTAGCAGGTAAAGAAAAGAAGGTACTGATTGATTCGGAAATGGAAATGCGCAATGGATATCCAAAATACTATATTTTGAAATGTTCAGGGCAAGAAGGCCAAGGACATCTTTGGTCGCCCGTAATCTCGCGCTTGGCAGAAATTTATTTAATCCGTGCGGAAGCAAACGCTAAATTAGGCAATAATCAAGCCGCACTTGACGACGTTAATATTATCCGAACTCGCGCGGGCATTCCAGCAGCAGGTTTGTATAACCTTACTAATCTAGATGGCAAATCAGTTTTTGATATCGTGATGGAGGAGAGGCAATTGGAGTTGGCTTGGGAAGGGCATAACAAGTTCGATACTTTCCGAAATGGACTTGTTCTGAACCGTCAATACCCAGGAACACATCTTTCAGGAGCCTCTCCTAAATCCATCGTCGCACCGACATCTAACGACATTGTCGAATATATTCCGGAATCGCAGATTACGGCGTCAGGTGGGATTTTAGTGCAAAACCCATAAAGAAAAAAGATTAAAATCTGTTAGTAAAAGCCCGAACAGTACGCTCGGGCTTCTTTTTTTTATCAATTTATCAAAAGTCGTGAAATGATAGCTGGTATTTCTTCCCTGAAACAAAATCGATAGCCTTTGTTTTGCCTTTATATGTTAAGGTTTTTTGCCCACTTTTGTCTGCAATGATTTCTGCCGATTTTAATTGTCCAGCTTCCCAATTTAAATTAACGGTAAAACCGCCGCGCGCGCACAAACCGCTGATCCGCCCTGTAGGCCAGTTCTTTGGCAATGCAGGTAACAGTTCGATTTCGCCTGTTTGTGACTGCAATAGCATCTCCGCAACACCGGCCGTAGCGCCCATATTTCCGTCTAGCTGAAAGGGTGGATGCGCATCCAATAAGTTGGCATAAGAGCCTGAACCCTCCCCCTCGTAATTAATAGCGCCTGAACTTGACTTTGTTGCACCCGCGGGCTTAATAACCATTTTATACAGTTTCAAAGCACGATCACCATTTTTAAGTCTTGCCCAAAAATTCACTTTCCAGCCTAAAGACCAGCCGGTTGCTTCATCACCCCGTGCTTCCAGACTTACTTTAGCCGCTTCTGCCAGTTCAGGTGTTTTAAGAGGGGATATTTGACGTCCCGGGTGCAATGCAAAAAGATGAGATACATGCCGGTGTTTATTATTGGGATCATCCACATCCTCTTTCCACTCCTGCAGCTGGCCCCATCGTCCTATTTGCGGAGGTAAAATGCGATCCCGCACACGTTGTACCGTGTCAGCAAAAGCTTTATCATCCAACACCATGGCAGCTTCAAGTGAATTGTTCAATATATCCCACGCTATTTGATGGTCCATGGAAGCTCCTCCTGAAATACCACCATGCTCAGGCGAATAAGACGGCGAGGACACCAAGTGCCCGTTCTCATCGGGTGTCAGATAATCAATCCAGAAACGAGCAGCCTCTTTCATTATAGGGTAGGCTCGATTGCGCAAGTATGCCTTATCCTGCGTATAGGCGTAATGCTCCCATACATGCTGCGTCAACCATGCAGCACCTGCGGGATAAAAACCCCAAGGCAGCCCCCAATTTACAGCGGTATAACCAAAAGCGTTGTTCATCGTATTGACGATCCACCCCCTCGTATGGAAGAAATCATGAGCACTTTTTTTTCCCGGTTCTACCAAGCTTTCGATATAATCAATCAAAGGCTCGTGGCATTCGCTAAGGTTGGTTACCTCTGCCGGCCAATATAACATCTGTTCATTAATATTGGTGTGATAATCGGCTGCCCAAGGAGGATTTACACTGTTGTTCCACTTCCCTTGCAAATGCATTGGCATGGTTCCCGGCCTTGATGCAGCAATCATCAGATACCGGCCATATTGAAAATAAAGTTGCTCCAAACCCACATCTTCGGCACCTTCGAAAAAGGCTTGCTGTCGCTTATCAGTCGGTAAATGATCGGCTGATTTCCCCTGTAATTGAAAGGATACCCGATCAAAAAGTGGCTGATAGTCTTCTTGATGTATCTGAAAGAGTTGCTTATAACTCTTTCCTTTGGCCGCATCTAAACGCTTTTTGATAATGGCTCGAAAGTCGTTACCGTTATAATGCGGATACTGCATCTTATAAGCAGTTGCAGCCGTATGAATAATAAGCAGTGATTTCGCCTCCTCTACGGATACTGTTCCGTTAGTGTATTTTACTCTACCATCTGTAACCAGTTGATAAGCCGTTTCGAAAGCTAACTTATTGTTGGGCACATAGCCTACACAGGAGTAACGTAGTCCTTCAAAACTTTCCTTCTCTTTATATTGGGGTGTGCTAAAATGAAGTGTGTAGCTCTCCGATTTATCGGAGGTGAACTTATAAATCATTACGCCTTGGGGATAACTGCCAAAAAAACTACGTTGGTACTTATTTCCCGCCACACTGTAGGACACCTTTCCGATTGCTCTTTGTATATCCAACGTGCGTCGGTAATCCTGTACAGGGATCGATCCATGCCCTACCTTAATAAATAAATCACCCATTGTTTGCTGGGCACCATAATCGCCCCAATCTGTACTGTCGCCAGCCAGTTTAACCGGTGCCATGCCTGTCATCTGTTTCTCTACGAGTTCGTTTGCCTCCTTTAATTTTCCCTGCTTAATCAGCGCTCTCACCTCTCCAAGGTATTTCCAGGCATTGGGTCGGTTTCCGAAGTTATAATTTGGATTAGCACCTGGACCACCGGACCAAAGTGACCCCTCGGAGAATTGGATCTGCTCTTCACCAATTCCTCCGAAAAACATAGCGCCTATATACCCATTTCCGATTGGAAGCGCCTCCCGCATCCAGTCGGTAGCAGGCCTGTCATACCATAGTTGAAGCGCTTTTTGCTGAGAGAACGCCAATTTTATTGACAATAAAATACTGAAAAATAAGATTAGCACTGATTTATATCTTAACGGTATCATACATTTAGTTTAACTACATAGATAGCATAATCTGCCGGCAAAGCAAACAGTTATATCGGCAATTTATTCAGCTATTTTCACCTTTCGATACCGGTACCTGAAAAATAAATATGACCATCGGCTTTCCGTAAAATAGGAATGAACTCCCGTTGGTCGGTTCGCCTTTAACATACAAATGAAGGTGTTTATATAAAAAGAAGGTTTTTCTTAATCAACTTTTTTCATCATTCGTTAGTTTTTTAAAGGCATTCAAGCTTTCCCAATGGGAAGGTTCTTGATAAAAGTTGAGCAAACCGAAGAGCGGAGCGCTGAGCTCATGAACTCATCTGAAAACAAACAAAAGTGAATAAATCAAGGCCCGTGTAGGCTACCTTGCAACTGATGGCAAAGCATTACTGGCGCGTATTGGAGCCATTTCACTTCTTCAATCCGCTCGGGTACTGCAACATGAACAGACACACAAATGCTTTACTGCTCGTTGCCTCTGTATCCTCCAAGGCCGTTTTGTCCGACACTCTGGGCCCTATTGGCTGTCCGCAAAAACCCTACGTTCTGCTAAAATGTCGCCTAGGAAATTTGCGGTTTGCACGTTGATGCACTACCGTTGTAGCAAAGTTCCAAGCGACGAGCTTTCTTTGCTTCTTTATTTCGCGGAGAAAGAAAGAAGTTAAAATAATCCTTCCTTTTTAAGCAATCCTATTATATCCGGCAGTCATTAATAAATTTATTTGTTGGTGAAGTTCTGCATAATAGTAGCAACCTCTAAAGCATCATCTATGCTACAGGGATTACCACGTTCACCGCGTAGGTAACCAACTACTGCTTCGATCATTGGCTGTTGTACATGCTTTAACGCTTCGAAATGAAAGACTTGCACTCCCTCCCCATTCATTAACTCAATTGTATGTGGCGTAAAAAAAGAAAGAGTCAGCTTACCTTTGCTACCGAAAATCTCACATCGATCTACCTCTTCTGTTACATTGAAAGCCCATAAACCATTAAAAAGTACGTCATTTTCAAAAAGAATCCGCCCGGTTACCACATCGTCGGCAGGATATCGCTTACCTAGGTTTAAAGCCAGTCCTTCGCTTTTTTGAATAGGGCCAAAAAGTCGATAGATGATGTCCAGTTGGTGCGGTGCCAAATCATGGAATAGGCCGCCGCCGGATTTGGCCGGATCTAAACGCCACGCTATTTTAGGATCTTGCAGCATCTCTTCGGTCAACGACTTTTTCAGCAACTGTAATGATATCACTAGCGGTTCACCGATAAGTCCGTCGTCAATTATTTGTACAATTTTTTTAAAATAAGGTTGTTCTCTTCGATAATGCGCCACAGATAAACATCCTCCCACCTTTTGCACATAATTAGCTAAGCGCATCGCCTCTTCTACATTTAAAGTAACAGGTTTCTCGACATAAACTGCCTTTCCGGCTTGTAGGGCCATCATGCAATATTGAAGGTGGGTATCTGGAGGCGTGGCAATATAAACAGCATTTACTTCTTCATCATCGATCAATTGCTTCGCATCTGTATACCATTTACGAATACCGTGGCGACGGGCGTAATCTTGCACTTTAACTGCATCACGGCGCATGACGGCCACCAAATCGGAGTGTGGCACTTTCTTAAAAGCGGGACCACTTTTCACCTCGGTAACGTCTCCCGCGCCAATCATTCCCCATTTAATTGAATTTGTCATAGCTTATTGTTTGTCAATACACGAAGGTATTATTTTTATTTCACCAACACATCTGTTGATAGCAAGATATCAGTTCTGTTTGGTATTTCGCGTTCAAACATTTGGTAGACTGAAAATTCCTGTTCTCAAAACCTTCCGCTATATTTACTTGTTGATATACTTACCAAATAAGATTCCATGAAACGGCCTTCCTATTTTCTGCTTATAATGGTTTTCATCTCCCTAACCGGATATGCACAAAAGCATGATACTACAGATGCTTTGCAGCGGACTTTAAAACACCTGGAAACTTTTCAACAGAAACATCCACAAGAACGGGTTTATCTACAGACAGATCGGGCATATTATGAAGCCGGTGATGATATCTGGTTTAAGGCCTATGTAACGGTAAGTCAATTCAATTTACTCTCGGCCATTAGCAAAATCATGTATGTTGAGCTATTGAATGATCAACAGGAAGTAGTACAATCCAGGCGATTACCGGTGATTTCCGGCTTGTCAATGGGCGACTTTAAATTGCCGGAAACACTTGTAGAAGGCCAATACCATATCCGTGCTTATACCAATTGGATGCGGAACTTCGATGAAGGCTTGTTTTTTCACCAAGCAATTACCGTAAACAACAAAAACTCCGGCGGCATTATTAGCAGAAGCAACTTTATTTACAAGAACACAACGGAAAAAGACAAACAGGTTTATGGTACTGTCCAGCTGCTGGACTTTAAAGGCCGGATGATTCTAAATAGGCAAGTAGCCTTCGAGCTAAAGAATAACGGCAAAACAATTGCTAAACAGCAAGTGGCAACAGATGAGCTTGGCCGATTGCGTTTTCAGTTTCCTTATGAAAGTCGAAAAAAAGACCAACCGGATTTATTAATTCTTCATATCGACCACGGTAATCAAGGGACGATTGTAAAAAATATTCCGGTAATTATCCGTCCCGATAAACGTTCGATACACCTACAAGCAGAAGCAGGAACGCTGCTAGCAGGTATCCAAAACCGGGTTGGTGTCCAAGTAATCCGAAATTTTATAGATGAAAAACAAGAAGTGCAGGGGCAATTAGAAAGCAACGGGCAAGTAATCACAAAATTTAAAAGTGACGCTGCCGGTTTAGGTAGTTTCGACTTTATCCCGGAAAGCGACAAAGCCTATTCCGTACTGGTATATTTTGCTGACGGTGATACCATCCGTATGCCTTTGCCAGACGTGCAAACAGAAGGATTTCATTTGGCCGTCAACAATTTAATGGAGCAGGGGATCGTTGCTCAATTGACGGCCTCGCAAAGTCATATAAAAAATCAGCAAATCGCATGCATCATTCAAAGCCAGGGTATGGTATTCTACGCAGCGAAACAGTCGATGAGCAAACCAGCGATTACATTTAATATCCCTAAAAAAGATTTACCCTCAGGCATACTTGAGGTAGCTTTGTTAGATGAGCAAATGGATCTGATCGGCTCCCGCAAAATCTTCATTTTGAACCCCCGCGATACCCTTATACTACAAGCAAGACCAAATCAAACAAGCTATGGTACTCGCGAAAAGATTACCCTTGAAATAAAAGGGCTTATGCCTGATACAACCGATATAGGTGCTTTTTCCGCTTCAGTGGTGAATATCGACAAAATACCCCAAATTCCTAAAGCAGACAAGAATATATTTTCGACCTTATGGCTTCAAGCTAATACTTACAACACCTTTGATCAACCTCCGATCAACATTGTTCATCAAAACAAGCAGACTCAGCAGCAAATAGATGTGCTGATGCTCACTCAGTCTATTAATCGTAGCTTTTGGAAAAATGTAAAAGAGGGCAAGTTCCCCGAGATTGCCTATACACCTGAAAAAGAATTAAGGATCAGCGGTATTGTAACCAATAAGCAAGACGAGCCGGTCGCCAATGCAAAAGTGACCATTGCGTCCTTTAAACCAACTGCGACTGTTTTAGATACGGTGACAGACAGCGCTGGCCGTTTTAATTTCGACAAACTATTGTTTTATGATCAAACCGATTTCCTCGTTCAGGCAAGAGATGCAAAAGGCAAAAAAAATGTAAAAGTAAAATTGGATGAAGTCCCCAGTCAGGCCATATCCCAAGAAGATCGTGAGGGAGAAGTGAAAGTAACTGCGAAGGAAGGGGCTTCAAATCAAAATAGCGAAAAATCGCTTGATGAAGTACAACAATATGGTTTTTCCGGGAAAAGCATTGTTTTGGAGGAAGTGGAAGTCAACGCGAAAAAAGAGAACCCGGCCAAACATTCATCTAATTTGAATGGTCCGGGGAATGCCGACCAAGTTATCAGTGGTGATGAGCTATATTTTAACGGCTGTCCGACACTCGATATTTGTCTACAAGGACGGCTTGTAGGCGTACGTTTTGTTAATGGTATCCCATATAGTACCCGTTCCATGAACCGGCCAATGCAAATCATTTTGGATGGCATGTACATGGACGCTTCCGCGCTCAATATTATTAACCCTTTTGACGTGGCCTCCGTTGAAGTATTACGAACAGTAGGTAATACAGCCATTTACGGTATGTGGGGAAGCAATGGTGTGCTGGTGATCACTACAAGAAGAGGCGATCAGCCTAGACGTTTCGGTCCCGAACTCTATGCCCCCGGCTTGACAACCTTTAGTCCGCAAGGCTTCTATGAAATCCGTAATTTTGAATCACCGGATTACGAAGCAGCTGCAGATACTACGGGTTCCGATCGACGTACCACCGTCTACTGGCAACCCGGAATAGTCGTTCAAAAGGAGCATCCCGCCTCCATCTCTTTCTATACGGCAGACGAACCGGGAATTTATCGTATCGAAATAGAAGGACTTGATGTGAATGGAAGATTAGGTAAGTCAACGTCATATATTCGGGTAGAAAAGAAATAGGAAGAAGGGGGTCAATTCCCTGTTCTTATTTTACAACTTAACAATTAGCTTTAGGGTAAGATTGAGCTTGTCTGCCCCTCTGTTGGTTGGTGTTACTGTAGCTGCTACAGTTTTATCACTACCCACCTACTTTACGGTTTTACGGCTTAACTACTTAACTACCTTAAAATCGATATCAATACTTATTTCCCGGTTGACATCCATCTTCTTCCAAAGCGGGCCATTTCGTACGATCTCCACAGCTCGTTTATCATGTTTGGGATCCAGACTTTTAATAACCCGTATATTTTCCGGTTTACCATCTTTATCTAGCCAAAAAGCGATTTTGACTCGGCCCGCTCGGTCTTTAATGGCTCCTGTCGATTCCTCCAAATACTTCTCATAGGCCTTCCAACCAATGAGGGGCTCGGTGACTAATCTCGCGGAAGGTATGCTGATGGTTGAATCCTTAGTGATATGAACATCAAGAGTGCGGCTCGCTAATTTCGATGACACGCTCTTTTTTGTCCCTTGTCGGTTATAAGCCGAAACCACTTCCTCATTCAGGGTCGCATTTACCGGCTGCATGGCAATCATTACACTATCCTGATCTTTTACGGCGACATTTCGATTTTCATATCCCAAATAGGACACCTTTAATGTTTCGGCTCTTTGCGGATTTAAAAGGGTGAATTGACCGTTCGAATCTGTAACGACACTTGTAAGTTTGGCTGCTTTCACGGTCACGCCTGCTAAAGGTTCTTCCGTATGTTCGTCCACGACACGTCCTCGAATAGGTGTAGGTTCGACCACTTGTTTGGGCGCTAAAGTCGCTAAGGCAGTTTCAGCATGTGTTTCCACAAGAGAGTCTACTACTGTAGCCTTCTGATGTGATGGTTCTTCTACTTGGTTCAAAGAAGATACCGGTTTACGACGTGCCGCTGATGAACGCGTCGGTACCGGGGCCTTGGCAGTGGTTTTAGGTTCTTTAACAGGTTTCATCGCAATCAAAGGCATAGAATCTCTTTTAACGCTAGTTTGCGAATCCCTTGCCTGGTTTTGTTCTTGCACCAAAGTGGGTTGTTGAATGAATTCTTTCTTTAAGATCCAATATCCCATAAAGAAGAGAACTCCCACAAGAGAAGCGGCCATCCACCAAAGAGACTGCTTTTTTCGATGAATAGCAGGCGTATTAAGCCGCTCCCGCATACGTCCCTTAATATCCGCTAAGTTCCCCACGTGCATCTGCTCATCCCCTTTCTCCATTCCCTGCAATAGATCCATCAACAAAGGATCGTTGTGTGCCCGCCGCTCCAGTTGATACATTTCTTCGCGGCTCAGCTCTCCTTTTAGATAGCTCTTAATTAACGCTATGTCAGATTTATGCTCTTTCACGGTGATTATCCATACAATTCTTTAAATTCCTCTTGCCATTTTGAATGTAGCTTTTTACCTCATTGAGCGAATACCCTGTTATATCCACAATTTCTTTATAGCATTTCTCATTCAGAAAAAAGAGGTCTATGCTCTTCTTTTGTTTTTCCGGTAGCGTTTCTAAACATTTTTCCAAAGCTACCAAAGCAATCTCTTTTTCTTCCCGGTCTTCAGGATGCACATCCATAGGAAATTCCACAAATTCTTCCATGGAAACCCATTGCATCTTTTTCTCCGACCGTAGCTGCATCAAACAGAAATTTCTAGTCAACACATAAAGCCAGGTGACAAATTTCTTAATTTCTTGCTTTTCTACCTTTACGATCAGCTCTTCAAACAGCTGCATGACCGCATCTTTTGCTCGCTCTCCATCCTCCAAATAACGAAAGCAAACGTAATATACCATTTCCGTATGCCGCTCATATAGCTCACCTAAAACCGTTAAATCTCGTGTATGGAGATAACGTTTTAACAATGACGCATCGTCTAGTGTCTCATTCGTTTTTTTTGAGCGTTGGAACCAATTCATGCCGAGCGTAAAATAATGCTTTTTTTTGATTAGTTAAGTAGTTAAACAGTTGAGAGGTTAATTAGCCAATGTGATAATGAGCCAATTAGCTAGCTTAGGTTGATCGTTAAGTCGTGCTTAAAGCCTACTGCCTATAGCTTACTGCTTATAGCCTAACGCCCTGTAAATAGTTATTATAAAAAAAATTATGGAATTATAGATAGCACTGCATCCTTGGGCAAAATTTACGATTATGAATACAAGAATATCAGTAATTCTACTCCTCTTTAGCCTGCTTTCCTTCAAGCCAAGCTCGGAACTGACCGTTAATGGCATCGTTTACAATCAGGCAGATCAACTAGGTATAGCGGGTGTTTCGGTTCTTATAGAAGGTACAACTATCGGTACGCTCACAGACGCAAAGGGTCGATATACTATTAAATTGACTCCCCGAGCAAAGTTTCTTATTTTTTCCAAACTCGGTTTCGAAAGTAAACGTGTCGCGATTGGGGCAGGGAAGCAGCTGGACGTGACATTAATACCTTCTGTCGCATTACAAGAGATCACCGTAGTGGAGCATGCGCATGTCAAAAAACGCGGCGCACAAACATTGATGGCCTATAGCCCTGGCTTACACGTGCGTCCCCCATCGTCACCTTTCTATATGCAGCATCTTCCATCGACGGAAGATTATCAAAAAATTAAAGAAAACGGGTTTGTCAGTCCAAAAAAAGAGCCCTTATCAACTTTTGCGGTTGATGTTGATGGTGCGTCCTATAGCAATATTCGCCGCTTTATCAATAACGGTCAATTACCACCAAAAGATGCCATACGTTTGGAAGAGATGATCAACTATTTTCAATATAATTTACCGGCCCCTCAAAATAATGAGCCCGTGGCGATCCACACGGAACTATCGCAAGCCCCTTGGAATCCTCACCATCGTCTGTTGCGTATTGCCTTGAAGGCAAAAGCCATTGATGCCGCGAAACTTCCACCTGCAAACCTCGTTTTCTTAATCGATGTGTCGGGATCAATGGACGGTCCCAATCGATTACCCCTAGTAAAATCGTCATTAAAGATGTTAGTCGATCAATTGCGCAAAGAAGACCGAGTGGCCATTGTGACCTATGCCGGCACCGCGCGAATCAAACTTGCGCCTGTTTGGGCTAACGAAAAGATGCGTATAAAAAATGCCATCGACGAACTTGATGCCGGTGGTTCTACTGCCGGTGGTGCCGGTTTAAAAATGGCCTACGACTTGGCGAGAGAACATTTTAAAAAAGACGGTAATAATCGTATTATCCTGGCTTCGGATGGCGACTTTAACGTAGGCCCTTCCAGTAACGAGGATATGGAAACATTGATTGAAAAAGAACGACAAAGCGGTGTCAGCTTATCGGTACTTGGCTTTGGGATGGTCAATTTGAAAGACAGCAAGATGGAACTTTTGGCGAATAAAGGACATGGGAACTATGCCTATATAGATAATTTGATGGAAGCAAAAAAGGCAATGATAAGCGAGTTCGGCGCCACCTTTTTTACGGTAGCCAAGGATGTTAAAATGCAAGTTGAATTCAATCCCGCTAAGGTAGAAGCTTATCGCTTATTGGGCTACGAGAATCGTTTGCTGAACCAAGAAGATTTCAACAATGATCAAAAGCTCGGCGGTGATATGGGAACCGGACATATCGTTACTGCCTTTTATGAAATTGTTCCCAAAGGCATTAAAGAGCCTTATATAGGCAGTGTAGATCCCTTAAAATATCAACCGGAGAAAAGTGTATTTGTCGCAAAAGCTTCCGATGAACTGCTTACGGTTAAATTTAGGTACAAGGAACCAAAAGAAGATAAAAGCAAAATGAAACAAGTTAGTGTTTTGGATAAGCCGATGCAGCTAGCCGAAACCAGCGATGATTTTCGCTTCGCAAGTGCTATTGCTGAATTTGCCATGCTGTTGCGGAATTCCGATTTCAAACAGCAGGCTAATTACGATGCGCTTATTAATCGTGCGAAATCAGCTAGAGGGGCGGATTCAACGGGTTATCGTGCGGAATTTATACGATTGGCAGAAAGTGCTAAATTGCTAGCAAAAAGTAACGATATAGCGGCTAAAGAATAACAACAAGTAAATGAGGGAGCTATCTTGAAATAGATAACCCCTCATTTCCCGCTTATTTGTACCCAATGGAGAAAGGGAGTTTAGAGAAGCTTATTAGCTAAGTCCAGCTCTTCCCTCGAGATGCTATGTGCTTTGTTTTTAAAGAATTGCAAGGTAACATGTCCACCAAGATCTTCCAAGACCTTCGCTGTATCTGTCACACGTGCAACGGGCACATGCACATCCGGATCACTACTAGTTAATAGAATAGGTGTACCTTGAAAATTGCCTTGATAACGCTGATTAATTAATTGTTGTCCAATCAATCCACCTGTAAAAGCAATAATACCACCATATTTCTTTGCATTCCTTGCCGTATACTCAAGCGTTAGACAGGCACCTTGCGAGAAACCCAGAAAATAGATCTGCTCTTCTAAAACACCATTCACTTTGAGTTCTTCTACAACCTCTCCAATAATGGCTATTGCCGAATCAAGTGCAGGCTGATTATCCTGCTCAGGTGCCATGAAACTGTAAGGATACCAGCTATTGTTAGTAGCTTGCGGTGCGAAGATAGCCATATCATCAATCTTCAAAAAACGCTGAAGTGATATAATATCGGCCGCACTCCCTCCGCGTCCGTGAATCATAAGGATAGCCTTATCCGTTTCATTGAACGGTTTTCCCGCTTTTATAAATTGTTTATCGTGTGTGTACATGTTATTAAATGATGAGTGTTGAACGATGAGTTATGAATTTTTAGCCGTAGCACGGGCAGCGGCGGTTGCAGGAGCTTAAAGCGTACACCTTATACCCTAAACCCAACGCCTTTCTCCGCTTATCCCAAAGAAGGAAGCACTTTTTCCAATTGTTCCCGATAAGCTTCGTATTGCGGCGGCAGTTTTAATCCTTTACCTAGATCTTCCACCGTTTCATCCGTTGCAAAACCCGGATTGTCCGTTGCAATTTCGAAAAGTACTCCCCCTGGCTCCCGGAAGTAAAGTGAATAGAAATAGTTTCTATCTATCTTTTCCGTAATCTGTAAACCAGCTTCCAACACTTTTTGGCGATAATACATTAACACCTCTTCATTTTCTACCCTGAACGCAACATGATGTACCGAGCCGCCTGCTACATGGCCGGCACTTTCACCCGGCGCTTCAACCAAATCAACTAAATTGGCCTGTGCTGCATGATCGGTAATAAAGCGAAAACGGTTAACGTGCTGCTCTGTCAAGCGATAACCCAAAATGTCAGTCAACACCCTTGCTGTTGCTTCTGCCTTATTGGTGGTAATAGTGATATGATGGAATCCCCTTGTAGCTACTAATTCGCCTACTTCACTGGTTGTCCATGGTTTGCGCGTATCTTCATTCTTTGGAACCGTTAGCTCAAATTTAAGTCCATCGGGATCTAAAAAAGTGAGATACTGCTCACCAAATTTTTCTGCCACTTTATTATAAGTTACATTATTAGCTTCGAATCGCTTCATCCAAAAATCCAAGCTTTCCGCAGGCACGGAATAGCCGATTTCGGTAACCTGGCGTGTTCCTCGTCTACCTGCTGAAATCCCGCCCCAAGGGAAAAAAGTCAAAATAGTACCGGGTGTACCAACTTCATCGCCATAGTAAAAATGATAGGTCTCCGGATCGTCGAAATTCACCGTTTTTTTCACTAATCGCAAACCTAGCACACGTGTGTAAAAATCATAATTCTTTTTAGCATCACCTGCAATTGCTGTGATATGGTGTATGCCTCTTATTTGATTGTCCATGTCTTTGTCCTTTCTATTATCTTATGATACAAAGGTCGACATCCCATTGTTCAAAAAAATTAACCTATGACAAGAAATTGTAACGAGTTGAAGTTCTACCTATTTGGAAACCGCACATGATAGCAACTATGTTTTTGCTTTTTCATATAATACAGAACTTGCCTGCTCTTTATCTGTGCTTTCTAATACAATCACCATCGGTTGACTAGGCTTGTGTTTCAGGTGAATAAAAAACTCGTTACCATCCGCTTTACTTCGGTGAATTTCTTCGGGAGAATAGTTCCTGTTCGGTTCAGCCAGGTCATAGAGGCTCGCTATATCTGAGCCCGGAGCCAACTTGATTCGCAAGGCACCGGATACCGGTATATTGAAAACAATCAGATAATACTTGCCTGTTTTTCTATGTTTAGTGATATATCCCCAATCTTGCTTCTCCAAGCCAGCGTAGCCGCAATCGTAGATAGCTTCATGATTCACTTTCATCCACTCGCCAATTTCCTTCGCTAATTTGGTTTCTTCAGGACGGATCGCTCCTTGTCCATCCGGTCCGAAGTTAAGTACAAAGTTTCCGTCTAAAGCCACCGACTTGGCCATCATTTCAATAAGCTCTACGCTAGTCTTTACGTGACCACGCCATTCCGAATGATAACCCCATTGATTCTCCGGTATCGTCATGACACAATCCCAATCATTGCCATGTACATCTTCGATGGTATTCGGCAATTTGCGTTCCCACCCTTGTTCGTAATCACCCATCAAATCGCCGTTACTATCGAAATGCCTCCGACCAAATTCATCTGCTCGAAAACGGCTCCCAATGATCAAGCCAGGGCGCATTTCCCTTAGTTCAGCTTCCAGGCTATCGGCAAAAGCCGTTTGTTCTATCCAAGCCTTATCCCACGTTCCATCAAACCATAAGCCTTTCGTACTAGGATAATTGCGTAGTAATTCTTTGAGCTGATTGGCGGTAAATTTTTTAAAGTCCTCGTATGCCCGCTTTTCTTCCCCTGTTTCAGGAATGGCAGAACGGTATCCTTTATGATTCCAGTCTATAATGGAGAAATAGAGGTATACGTCGATTCCTATAGACTCATAAGCCTCCACAATTTCCTTCAGCGCATCTTTTTTGTAAGGTGAGTTAGCGATCGTATAATCGGTATATTGACTTGGCCATATACAGAATCCGTCGTGATGCTTGGTAGTAATAATCACATAACGTGCTCCCATATCTTTAGCCTGTTTAGCCCAAGCTTTTGCATTGAAATTTTGGGGGTTAAACTCTTTATAGAGATTATCATAGGCATCTTTGGGCATATCTTTCCAAGAGCGTATCCACTCGGCAGCACCTGCGTAATATTTCCCATTCCAATGCCCTCCCGGAATGGCATAAAGGCCCCAGTGAATAAATTGGCCTAAACCATAATTTCTCCAAGTTTCCATCTGTGCATCCGTCCGCTTCCCCAAACGATGGGCACCGTGTTCTAGCGTTATCGACGATCTTTTTTCAACCGCACCTGGAAATTGGGCCATTAAGGGCTGGTATAGCCCAAGGCAAAGGAATAAGGTTAGATAGGTTAGTTTTTTCATTTGTTACTTTGTTGAGTAGTTGAATTGTTAAGTAGTTAAGTCATTGAACAAACAACTACTTAACTATTATTACTATTCAACTATTTTTCACTAATTATTAATTCTCCTCTGCATTTAAATCCTTCCGATCTTTTTTAAAGTAAACGGGTTCGGGAATATCATTTGGCTGGAAGGGATTGTAGAAATAAAGATTCTGCTTCCTATATAGCAGCAAGTGTTGTTTTAAGCGTTCCTTAAAAGATGCATAGTCTTTCACGCTCTTATGGCTCCAAGCTGCTTCTGCCAGACCCGCCAGTCGTGGAAACAGCAAATAATCAACGCGGTTTAAATTGGTAACCGTTTCCGTCCAGAGGTTCGCCTGTATACCCAGAACCAGTTTCCTTTGTTCTGTATTTCGAACCAAGCTGTCCACGGAAAACTTATAGACGTTTTCGAGGGGACTGTATAATTCTCCCCATTTCCTGCCGGCACGATGGCTGCTGTCTTGGACAAAGTCAAAATAATAGGGCAACCGTGGGCAGAGAATTGTTTGATAACCCTTATCGAGTGACTTTTGCAATTGTTCCGGCTTATCATGGCGCCACCAACATATAATAGTGCTATCCTTTGGCAAATTAATGTCCGCCATTTCATCCCATACCAGCAGCTTCGCATCCAGTTGGTATACGGAATCGGCCATCCGCTCCATAAAGTAACGCTCCACATCCTTCAATCCCTGTAAATGATGTTTCTTCATTACCTTTTTTATCCCCTCATTTTCCATCCACTTGTCCGATCCAAAGCTCACCTCATCACCACCAAGGTGTAACATGCCGGAAGAAAACACGGCATTGGTTTCCCTTAAAATATTTGACAAAAAAGTGTAGGTCTCTTCCTTTCCCGGATCAAAGGTAAAATCAGGGTGCTGTTGACTTCCACCCCCACTATAGTATGGATAAGCTCGATTAGCGGCTGTAGCATGGCCTGGCATATCAATTTCAGGAATAATTGAAATATTCCGCTTAGCGGCATAGTCAATCACTTCGGCAATCTCTCTCTGCGTATAATAAGCCGCCGGTTTCAGCGGATTATTGTGATCACCAATCCCTCCGATCAGCGCCAGTTTGGGATATTTTTTGATTTCCAGTCGCCAAGCAGGTTCATCCGTCAGATGCCAATGCAGCTTATTTAATTTATAAAAGGCCATCCAATCGATTAAATCCATTACCTTTTCCTTTCCGATAAAGAAACGTGATTCATCCAACATCAATCCACGCCAGGGATATGCAGGTTCATCCTCAATTTGCCAAGCGGGGATTGACAACTTGTTATTGCTAATATCAATGCCACTAATTAATTGAACCAAGCTGGATGCGCCATTAAAGGCTCCGGCCACCGAGTTAGCCTCAACAACAATGTTCCGTTCTGTTATCCTCAAACGATAAGCCTCCTCTGCCATATTTTTCTTTTCTGCTAATCTTAAATGAATGCCGGCAGTGCACGACATTTTTTTGCTGCTCCGGGCCAAGGGTAAAAACTTCAGACGTAGCAACTCATGTTGCAGATAAGAAGCCACCTTCTCTAATGCAGGGTCCTCCACCCATAGCGGCGTATTCACATCCAAGCTAAATATACCTGCTTCAAGATCTGCCTTTAGTGGTGCAGGGATAATCGGGCATCGTTGCTGCGCATAACTTGGAAATGTTAGGGCTAAAAACGCAAGCCAGGTTAAAAATCGGTTTGTCATATTCGTTTATAGTTGAGCTGTTGAATAATCGAGTTGTTAAGTAGCTTATTACTTAAACAAGCAACAATTTAACTATTTTTTACCTACTAGCAAACCAACCATTACCGCGTAAGTCGCATGCCACGTCCACCGCCACCTCCACCAAATTGGCGTAAGTTGTAAGTGAAGCTTAATAGGAAATATTGTTGCAATATATTCGACTGAGAATCCTCAATATAGCGTTCCGTAATATTTCGGGTAATCTGCGTATTACTGTTAAGCAGGTCAAAGGCAGTAAGCGTTATCTCTGCTTGTTCCTTTTTAAATAACTTTTTACCGATGGAGGCATTCCATAGAAGAAAACTTTGGTCATAGCCGGCAGCAAGGCCGGTATTGTAGCGATAGTTTAAACTGGAAGCTACGCGCAATCCCTTCCAGAAAATATAAGTAATATCATTTCGTATCTGCTGATTGTATGAATTATTGCTTAGATCGCGGTTACTGTTATTCCGAACCATATTATAATTCCCGCTATAAGAAAGACTAAAAATAATCTTACGGCTAATATTACTGTTAATACCGATACGTTGATTAATACCAAAGGTATTCGTATGTGTGACCAGTTCATTCAATATACCTACATCCCGATTATGATGCACGGTCGTATTAGCATTCAAGTTAATTTTCAAGGCTTCAATAGGAATACCAAAAGAGCTATTGGCACGCACACTATAATACCCATTTACATTAACCGGACGGGTAAATTGCGCCCCCTTGCCCAACAACACATTGTCCAATATAAAGGTATCTATCGCTGCTATAATCGTCGAATTGACAATGCGATTATTGGTAAGTTCACCATTCACACCAACTGAAAAGTTAGCTCCCGACTCTCTATTAACACTATTATAGTGCAAGGAGAAGGCATGTCTGAACTCTTGCTTTAGGTTGGGATTGCCCCCTGTAATATTCAAAGGGTTCTGGTTATTCACTACATCTTGCAATTGCAAAACATTTGGCGGATTCGTGGATGTATTGTAGTTGAAGCGTACACGTCGATCACGTGAAAATCGATACATGAGGTTTGCATTCGGCAAATAGTTAACGAATTGATGAGACGCGCTCGTTACCTCCGGAAAAATCCGGTCATTTGCCATTTTCGCCTGTTGATAGTCGATCCCCAAATCAACTAGAAAACTTTCCGAAGAATATTGGTAGTTGAGCCCTGCCCCGTAAAATTTATAATCGTTCCTGAATTCATTAGAGAGTTCCCGATTCAACTCACTGTACTGACCCGTTTCCAATAAAAAGTCATACATTCTTCGATCGGAATAGCTATTATTACTACGGTAACTCGCATTTCCCATCAGTCGGGCATGCGCTCCGAAAGGCTCCGTATAAGTAAGTCGCGCATTCCAAAGCGTGCTGTTAGAACGACTATCATTTCGATTATTGACTGTATCGGATCGGCTCATCGTACCGCTATCATAGAACGTATTATAAGAAAGGGCAAAGGCTTCGTTCGTGTTTCGGTTGTAGTTATTCTCCAGATGCGCAGAAACCGATCGGCCTTCACTACTTAAGCGCAAACCATAGTCAATACTACCTCCCAAGGTAAACGCATGGTTATTTCCTCTGTTTTCCCTATCGGACGTATTGATCAACTGTTGTAAAATGTCCTGTGTACGCGTATGGTTGGTATTCGTTGTTTTCCCACTATTGAAATTGATACGTGGATTAACGGTTAAACGTTGCGTTGAATCACGCTTGTATACTACTCGTATGCTAGCGGCATGCCCTTGATTAGTTCGATTGGTTTGTTGCGAAGATATATTAAACTGGTTGGCCTCATCTGCCATAAGTACCTCCCGATTCGCTGTTCGAATTAAATCTTTATCGGACGTATTAAAATGATAATCTGCATTAAACTCCACCTCCTTCCACCACGTATTATTGTAATTTAAAGCAATTCGATGATTGGGGCCAATCCCTCCACCGCTACCACCGTCGCCTCCCCGACCTCCCCTACTGCTCGCTCCAACAAGCTCATTGCTCGAAAAACTTCCCTGATTGATATTGTTGGAAAGAATATTTCCACTAATTCGGCGGTCGCCCTTAAAAGCGTTTAGAAAACCGCCTGTATTATAGCGCTCCTGGTTACCGATAGCTCCCGCCATACGCCCGAAATAGCCACGCCGTTTCTCCGGTTTCGTGACAATATTAATGATTTTACGTCTGTTCCCATCGTCGAAGCCGGTTAGCTTTGATTGTTCGCTCTTTTCATCAATCAATTGTATTTTATCAATTACATCAGCAGGAAGCGTTTTTAAAGCTACGGCCGGATCGGAGCTGAAAAATTCTTTTCCATCTACAATTATTTTCTGTACATCTTCACCTTGTGCTTTAATTTTTCCATCCGCGTCAATTTCTACACCCGGGATCTGGGCAACTAGTGCATCGGCGTCAGCGTAAGCTTCCGTTTTATAAGCGGCGGCACTAAATTCGGTGGTATCCCCCTTTACCAACACAGGTGGAGGAGCGACCGTAATATTAACCGCATCAAGCATCGTAAAACTAGTTGTCAATGGAAACTTTAATTCCAAGTCTCGATCCGCTATTTTTATCCTTCGCTTGCTTTGTTTATAGCCGATATAGGTTAATAAAAGAGTATAGTCAGCGCTCGGCAGTTGATCTATTACAAAACGACCGTTCACTTGCGCAACTGCTTGCTTGATTATGGAGTCTCCGGTGTTCAACAAACTGATACGGGCGCCCTGCAGCCCGATACCATCAGCACTATCTACGACAGTACCGATAATCTTATGTTGGGAAAAGCCGGAAAAGAATGAAAAGCAAAAAATAAGGCAAATAACGACTCTTAAATGTATCTGACGCATTTATCATAAATTGGTTTGGATAAAAAGGGATGTCATAAATCGTCGGATTTGCCGACTCATTTAGACATGCCCTTCATTGCCTACCCGAGGCTCTATCCAGAAAAATTAATGTTCTGTTTGTTTTAGTATAAAGTAAGACAGAATCTTGCTTTTATAGTTTAATCGCCACTTAATTGTTACATTTTTTTGTTAAACTCGATTTTACTTTCTCTTTTGGAAAAAGGATTAAATCAGCCCCTGAAAACCGGTATTTTAATTCGAAAAAGGTAAATTTGAAACTAAAAATTAGCCTGAATTTATTTAAATGCTTAGCTTCACTCTTATGAAATACACGAGTATACTCGTTCTCATTTGCACCATGCTGTGCAGCGTGAGTTCGGCGCAAGAGCAAAGAAAAATATTCTACTTTCTCTCACCTGATAGCTTACTAGGCGTTAAGGATAGTCAAGGCAACATCATCATTCCCGCCATGCATTACTTTCTTCCCATTGCATATGATGATTTTAGCTTGCCTATTCAGGATAGCATTATCATGCTGGTTCCAAAACGTTCCCATCACTTGAAAGATCCGAAGCCTTATGGTTTGGCTTATGATAGAAATGGAAAAGTACTATACGCTCCTTACCTATTCGACAACGGCCCTGATTATCTAGAGGAGGGGCTTTCTCGCTACGTCGAAAATAACAAAATAGGTTTTGTCAACCGCTATGGCGAAAAAATAATTAAGGCGCAATGGGATTGGGTTAGCCCTTTCGAATACGGTATCGCTCGAGCTTGCAACGGTTGCACTATTGACTATAGCCAAGATACCGAGCACCCTCGCTTAGACATGTCGAATGCCAGCACCTTTTATATAGACAAAAAAGGTCGAATCTTACAGGCCCTGCCCGAAAAATCATCTGAACAAGACCAAGCGATAGATCGTGTTTATCTGCCCTATCAATTTAGCTACAATCCATTTGAAGCTAAATTAATAAAGAAATTAGATAGTCAAGCCCTCATCAGCAAAGCTTATTTTGCAAATTATTACAACCGCTTAACGGAAAAGGAAAAAAATCTTCATTTTGAGATTGTGGAAAAACCGAGCAAAAGCTTCCCTTATTATGTGATCAATGCTTTCCGCTACGACGCCAATGGCTCTTATCACAGGGTAGACAATCCAGATCTATTGTTTTACGCAACGGGAAGCGGCGATGTTTATCAAGTACCCTATGGAAATTTAGCAGAGAAGATGTCCTTAAAGGAATGGCTATCGAATTATGATGCAGCCGCCCGTCGTTACTTAAAAGAGCACCCCGATGCTCCCAATAGGTATCAATAAAAAAGGCCGCCTCAGAAAATTGTAGGCGACCTTACCAAACACATATCTTCTCAATTCGTTATTGGTTGTTGGTTGTTAGTTATTCGTTGTTAGTTATTAGTTATTAGTTATTGGTGATTTGTTGTCAGTTGTGAGCAGAAACGCTCCTAAGGGCAATACTACTTAACTACCAAACTAATCCCCTACTCAACGTCTCAAACACTTAACTACTTAACGACTCAACCATTTCCCTACTAACTCGAGCGTCTTCCTGCATATCCTTTAAAAATTCGTCTAATTGCGTTTTTTCCACGCCCGGCATGCAGACAACATGGCTGCACCCATTTTCAGTTGCTAATTGCCATTTTTGACGCAGGTGTTTCGAAGGTTCCGGAAAAACGACTGTAATAGCCGAAGGGTTTCGCCAAGCTTGGATTCCCCGGTCCAATAGTTGGCTTTCCAGATAGGTTGCCATCGTAAGACTTTCCGCTGCCCTTCGTTGAAGTCCCTCGCGTCCCAGTTTCTTTATAGCATACCATAAAAAGACGGGACTATGACCATTTCTGCTCCCCGTGATGGTTGTATCCACCGTTCCAATATAAGGTATGGCCTTTCCAATCCGTTCTTTATAATTCCTTTTTACCAATACTAGTCCACAAGGAATGGGGGAGCCAATAAACTTATGCCCACTGATGGCCAAACTATCGGCTCCATAACCGAAGTCAAAACCCGGCTTTAAATTTAATAACGCACTGTATACCCCGGCTAAAGCGGCATCGCAATGGATATAATAATTTTTAATTGCCGCCATTCGTAGTCGACTTTTTATTTCCACTAGGTCATCTTTGGCCTCTGTCATCGTTGTACCGATATTGGCAAAAATAATAGCAGGCTGATCTCGATGCATGTGTAGCATTTGCGCCAAATCGCTATAATCCATCTCTCCCCGCTCATCGGTTCGGATGACAATACTTCGCAAATTAAGGAGCTGAATATTTTTTTGAACGCTATAATGGGTCGCTTCCGAATAATAAACGATTCCATTTGGATAAAGTTCGCGCGCCACATACAACCCATATAAATTCCCTTCAGAACCGCCATTTGTTACATAGCCCCACCAGTTGTCGGCGGGTGCTCTGAACAGATCAGCAAAGAAAGCTAACACTTCCTGTTCCAACGAACGTGAATTAAGATCATAGGTAGATTCTACCAATGGATCGCCTATATTATTTAAAGGAAGTTTCAGTAAGGGATATAAGTCTGAATAATCAAAATCGCGGGCAATGGGATATCCCAGAAAATATGCTGCGCGCTCTTCTGCCCTTTGCATATAATTTGTCAGTCTTTCTTGATCGATAGCTTGCAAACCCATGTTGTTTTAATATTTTGCAAAACTATCACTATAAAAAATTATAATCTAACTTTATTTTCATATCAGAAAATAAAACGGAAAATAAATCGATCATCAGAATTAAATACTTTTTATCTAACTTTGCAGCATTGAAATCAGTAAAAAGCTATGACTGATAGAATAGATAAGATGGATGCTCGTATTTTGAACATTTTACAACGGGATGCATCTTTAGGTGTCAAAGAAATTGCGGCGGAGATCGGTTTAAGTGTTTCTCCCACTTTTGAGCGCATAAAGCGCTTGCGAAAAGACGGTTACATTGAGCGTTATGTGGTGCTTGTCAATCGAGAAAAATTAGGGAAACATCTTTTAGTCATCTGTACGGTGACCCTTAAACAGCAATCGCTGGAAACCCTTAAGAATTTCGAAGAGGCGGTTAATCAATTCAGCGAGGTTTTGGAAATCATGTGCATTGCCGGCAATCACGATTATTTGCTAAAAATTGCCGTAAAAGATGTAGAGGACTACCATTTATTCGTAATGAAACATCTATCCGGCATTCCAAACGTCGCAAATGTAAATAGCAGCTTCGTACTAAAGGAAATAAAAAAAGAGACCGCCCTCGAAGTAAAAATTTGATACGACCTTTTTAGCAGTTCGCTTTTTTTCACATCTCCTTAGTCTTCAATTGGCGAGATATAAGGCCAGAGCTTCAAAAATAATTTTTCGGACTCTCTATCATGAAAATGATCCTCGAGGCAAAAGACCTCCCCTTCATTTCTTGCGTCAGGACCTACGGTTGCCGGAACCTCGCCATGTACTTTCTCCAACACCTCTACCAGGCATTCACTTAAAAAGGTGGTAGGATGTCCATTCTTCTTTAAATCAGCAAAGTCTTTATAAGGAGACAGCTGTACATTGGTAATTGACATCAAAACTTTTGCTACGTTATCCAATTTGGGGCCCATAATCTGCTCAAAATCCACCTCTCCCGACTCCAGGCATCGGCAGTCAATGGAAGAAATTAGAATGGTGAGTTCCAAAAATGCTTCCGGATTCTTTTCCCATTCGGGGTGATAGGACATCAATATGCGAATTAAATCGATTTCTCTTAACATAGCGTTTCGGTATAATTGGTTCAACAATCGTTTCCTTTGCTTTTTGGAAATAGCATATAACGGATAACCAAACTTACTAATCTATGTTGAAGATTCCAAACGAACTTATTCACATTGAAGTATTTACAAAAATAGCGCTATACTTTAAATTTGTGAAGCAGTATGGGAACCTTATAAAACAAAAGCCACATTCGCATTGCAGAATGTGGCTTCAGCTAAAAATTAAATAATTTATTCGCTATAAGGGACACTGAACATATTACTTACTCTGCCAGTAGGTGTTACAATTATATAGTTCAAGTTAACCGGTTTTTCCTTTTTACCGGTCTTAGGCAAATCGATAGGTCCGCTATAGATATTTCCGGTTTGATCGGCTTTATGGTTATCAAACGTGTAATAAATAGTGCTATTTGCAATAAAAGGAATAATCTCCGCTGTTTTCCTTCCTGTTGCCGAATTCGTACCAAAGCTTATCTTGGCTTCCGGAATACGGAAAAAAACCTTTAATTTCTCTAATTCCTGTAAACGAATCGGTAATCTGTTAGTAGAAAAATCGTCAAAGTTTTGCTTTTCCTTCGCTGTCCATGCAATTTCAGCTAGCGCTAACGCACGCGGAAAGAGCATATATTCCAGCTTATTATTGGTACCAATATACTCTGTCCAAAGATTAGCTTGTACGCCTAAAATATGCTTTTGCTCTTGGGCGTTCAAGGATTCAGGGCGAGGATGGTAGCTATACACGCGTTCCAAGGGCAAAAAACCTCCGATAGCTAAAGGCTCTGTGCTAATGTCCTTCGCCTGATAATGGTCTATATAGAGATGGCTATTCGGCGTCATAATGACATCATGGTTCATTTTAGCGGCGGCAATTCCACCCTCTTCACCTCGCCAGCTCATAACCGTTGCATTCGGCGCTAGTCCTCCCTCTAATATCTCATCCCAGCCTACTAAACGTCTATTGTGTTGATTCAAAAATTTCTCGATCCGGGTAATAAAGTAACTTTGTAAGCCGTGTTCATCTTTCAACTTATTTTTCTTGATTAGCTTTTGTGCAAAGGCAGATTGCTCCCAATGTTCTTTTGGCACTTCATCGCCTCCAACATGGATGTATTGACTAGGGAAAATATCCATTACTTCAGTGAACACATCTTCCAAAAATTTGAATGTTTCTTCTTTTGGGCAGAAAATATTAGGATGTACTCCCCAAAAGCCTGGCACTTGATAAGTCGTATCCTTGCAACCAAATTCAGGGTAAGCCGCCAGGACGGCCGTACTGTGCCCTGGCAGCTCTATTTCCGGAATCACCGTGATTTTACGATCAGCAGCGTACTCAACCAAATTCCGTGCCTCTTCCTGCGTGTAATATCCGCCATGTTTTATACCATCATAAATAAAGGGCTTGAAATCACCATACTGACCAATGATGCTGGAATCGCGCCACGCTGAAATTTGGGTCAGCTTCGGATATTTTTTGATCTCTAAACGCCACCCCTGATCGTCCGTCAAATGCCAGTGTAATCTATTAAATTTAAAATAAGCCATTAAATCGACGATTTTCTTCATTTCGTCCAATGAGAAGAAATGTCGGGCGACATCAATCATTACCCCTCTATAACCAAATTCAGGCTTATCTGAAATCGTTACCGCCGGAATCTGTAAACCACCATTATGTTGTTCAATTAACTGTAAAATGGTTTGAAGCCCATAAAACATACCGCTGTTATCGCCTTTGATCTTTATTGAATTTTCAGTAACATTCAACTGATAAGCTTCCGCTTCCGTCTGACTGTTCTCTATCAAAATATATTTGCCACTAGGCTCTGAAACGACTGGCAGACGTAGCTGGTAGCGGTTCGATAGCATTTCGTTGAACAGGTTAAAGGTTTTCCGAGTCGCTTCATCCTTTGCTACTAATGTCGTTTGGTTATCCAGTTTAAAGACACCCACTCCAGATTGAATAGACTGAGGCTTTGGGATAAGCGCGTAATTTCGCTCCTGAGAAAAGACACTGCTCAAACAAAAAAAAGTGATCAGCAGTGTAATAAATTGTTTTAGCATATTTATTTGTTGTTGGTTATTAGTTATTAGTTTTTTGTTGTTGATCGTCTGGCTTTTTACCATCCCGAGAGATGTCACGCATCCTCTAGAGAGGTAAATTTTTAATTTATTTATGTGACTGCTTCGCTCAAGACTCAGCCCTAGCTTCAGCTCGCAGAGACGCTCTTATGTAAGTCCTTACTGGTCTGACCGGAAAAGCGCTGAAATAAAAAGGAACCCTTTGGTCTTACAGTTAAAGACTTTTCTGGTTTTTGACTATTTACCATTCCTACGGAAGGCGGGCCATCGCTAAGGGAGGTAGGGTTTTATTATTTTGACTTTTAACTTTTGAATTATTGATATCTTGTTTGTCTTTCTAAGGCATCAATGAGCCCTCCGGGGTTTTTACTTTTTATTTTTGAATTTTTACTTTTTACTTTTTACTTTCCCTACCATACACCTCTAGCTCCGCAATACTGAATGCCGGTTTATCATTGTCGAATACAGACTGTTTAGCAAGCAATTTGACATATCGGCCAGTCACTTTTTCCACCAAAGCGGTATATTGTAAAATGGGGTTTGCTTTGACATTAGAAAACTCACCGGTCACAGCCAATCTCCAATCTTTTCCATTATCACTAACATAGTATTCATATTTTTCAACTGTACCGATGGATTTCCCATCTTGCCGTGGCAGGTAACCAAATGCAGATATATTCTGTTTGGAGCCTAAGTCAATTACGATTGCATTCTTATCCGTCAGGAAAAAAGTTTGATCATCATTGTCAAAGGCTTTTTCAGCTGCACTCGATTCGCTTGCCCAGTTGGCCTTTTCCAAGCCCTTACGTTCACCATGCTCCGGTCCTTTAAGCGCTCTTGGTTCGGCGAAGAGTCCGACATCACTCAAAGCAATACTAACGGGAGCATATACTTTTAGTCGCAATTTACTTGTTGAAATCGATTCGGGCATGCGAATAATACGATTAGCTCCTATGCTTGTTGCGTTAGCCGCACGCACCCAAGCGCCATCTTTCCATTTATCCACCAAAACGCTATCAATTCGTTGGCCTAATTTTATGTTTTCGCGTAATCGAATGATATTAAATGTTTGCGGTTTTAGCAGTTCGATTTCGAGATCAGCTTGGTGAACGTCATCATCCGTAGCCCAATAGCTATATCGATCTTCATCCGTTAGGCGCTGCGGCCCATAGTGTTGATCATTCGCATTCCGTACATTAGAAGCCTTCAAGCGAGCCCCTTTGATTAAATTTTTATCAAAAACTTTCTTTAATAATGCACCAAATTCTTTTAATACCTTCACATCGTTTTCATGCAAGAGACCATCCGTGTTCGGCGAAAGCCCCAAGTCAAAAGCGCCACCTCTTCCAACACTTTTACAGTATAAGTCGAACAACATGGCAGGAGTCTTCACCTGATCGTCTTGTGAAGCGTGATAAAACCAGCCCGGTCGCAAAGGCACATCGCACTCCGTAGGTATCCAGCTTTCACCATTTCTTGTTCCCGTTCCCAAATTGCTGTCATCCATGTAACCTGGCATCGGTGCCTTACCTTCTTTACCTACAAGCGTTATGGTCGACCAGCTAGTTTCCGAAGCAACTCCCTTTTCATTCCCTACCCAGCGTACATCCAGACCGATATCGCTAAAAATATTTGCGTTGGGTTGCATTGCTCGCGTTATTTTCCACGTGTTCATCCAATCGTAGTAAGTCGATTGGTCAACTTTTCGCTTTTCTTTTTTGCCGCCGTAATAACCATCTCCCCCATTGGCGCCATCATGCCAACTCATAAAAAGTTCACCATAATTGCTATAGAGCTCTTTCAGCTGGTTTCGATAAATACTAACATATTCGGGCGTGCCATAAGCAGGGTTGTTTCGATCCCAGGGCGAACAATAAACACCAAACTTCATCCCCAGTTTTTGAGCTGCTAGTTGAAACTCTTTCACCATATCACCTTTACCCGCTCGCCAAGGGCTCTCGCTAATATTATATGCCGCTGTTTTCGTGGGCCATAAGGCAAAGCCATCGTGGTGCTTAGCGACAGAGATTATGCCCTTAAATCCACCTGCCTTTGCGGCCGCAACAATTTGCTCAGCACTGAATTTTTTTGGATTAAAAATAGCCGGATCAGCATCTCCGTAACCCCACTCTTTATCTTGAAAGGTGGTTGGCGTAAAATGGATGAGACAATACATCTCCGTTTCATGCCATGCGAGCTGGCGTTTAGTGGGTAATGCACCATAGGGTTTCGGCGCATCATCGAAATCCTGAGCGATGCTGTTTACTCCAAACAGACATGTTGCAATAATGGTTAAAAGGCTTTTTCTGCTGTACATACTTACAAACATAAATGCTATCCAAAGTTAAACATTCAGGATTATTAGCATTATGTTCTGCTATATTAGCTATCGTGGATATTGGTTATCGGTTATTCGTTATTGGTTATTGGTTGTTCGTTATTGGTTATTGGTTGTTCGTTATTGGTTTCTGGTTATGGGGCACTTTTGTGAGAACAAGTTAGTATCAAGTATTAGGACACCTGCCTGTCGGCAGGCAGGTAAGTAAGTATCAGGTATCAAGACGTAGGTATCAGGATAAGTAGAAAAGAGATTCATCACTCATAATTCCTGCCTACCGGCAGGCAGGCAACACTCATCACCACATAACTATTTCCCTACTCAACTACTCAACAACTTAACTAATCAACAGCTTAACTGCTCAACAAATAAATCGCTAAGCTTCGCGGGCCATGGGCTCCCAGTACTAAAGACTGTTCAATATCCGCCGTTTTTGAGGGTCCCGCGATAAAAGCTCCGAAGGGATCGACGCCTAGCCCCATCTTCTCATAAGCCTGGTGCATATTATTTACGATCTGGTTTTTCGCGACAAGCAGCACCAAATGTTGACAAATAAAAGGCAGTACACGTATAAGTGTTTCCGGAACCCATAGTGCGCTATTTTCGGCGACACCCAACTGCGCAGCCATAATAGCTATATCAACATCTTCCAAGCTATGCGGATTGAGATCGGCGTCAACAATCTGTTCGGCCAGGTTTTCCATTTCAGGCAAGGTTGACACAATCCGTAAAGATTTCTCAATAGACCACCTTGCCTGCACTTCGGGAATATAGGTCTGCAAAAGATGATCTTTTACCGCTTCCAGGTTCGTCGCCTCCAGGACACTGGTTCCGACAGCTTTTGCAACATCCGAAAATTTCTGTACCGGATCGTCGTATACCGTTGGGTTTTCAACCGGAGCGGGTAATGCTACTTCATCCAACTGCGCTGCCTTAATGGCTTGTAATATTTTGTCTTTACTTGTCATTTCGTAAGGTTGTAAGTTTTAAGTAATAGGTTTTAAGTTCACCGTTTTTTCTCAATCGTGTTTAAAAAAACGTATTACCTATAACTTATAACATAAAACTCATCTATTTCGCTCTTTATACCATTCACTAAAAGATTGCTTAGGAGGCACCGGCATCTCACGTCCTTTATACCATGGGTTAAGACTGTTATTTACCGTAAATGGCGCGTACTTAAGCGTAAAACGCCCCATTTTTCCTGCTAACCTAAATTTAGTGGGCGACGCCAAAGTGGTTGCCATCAGTTTCATGGCCATTGTTTTTTTCTTATCGGTATATCCCGCTTTTACCAATTCTTGTCGCCACTTGTACAACTGGTTATGGATATCTATTTTTACAGGGCAAACATTGCTGCATGAACCGCAAAGCGTTGACGCAAAGGGAAGGTCTGCAAATTTTTCCATATCCAAGTTAGGAGCCAAGATGGAGCCTATAGGGCCTGATATAGCGTGATGGTAGCTATGGCCCCCGCTGCGTCTATATACCGGACAAGTATTCATACAGGCGCCGCATCGAATGCATTTCAGCGAGTTTTTAAAATCAGGTCTGCCGAGTTGCCGGCTTCTCCCATTGTCCACTAAAATAACATGCATTTCCTGTCCCTTCCTTGGCTTTCTGAAATGGCTTGAATAGGTGGTAATAGGTTGCCCTGTTGCACTTCTTGTCAACAAACGGAGGAACACGCCCAAATGAGCCCGCTTTGGAATCAACTTTTCTATGCCCATACTGGCAATGTGTATATCAGCAAGATGAGCGCCCATATCTGCATTACCTTCATTGGTACATACCACCATTTCTCCTGTCTCTGCAATCGCAAAATTCACTCCCGTCAATGCCGCCTTGCGTGTAACAAAAACGTCCCTTAAATGCTGTCGAGCCGTCTCCGTCAAAATCTGCGGATCTGATACACCTGCTGCAGTTCCAAGATGCTCGTGGAAAATATCGCCGATTTCTTCTTTTTTCTTATGAATGCAAGGTAGTACGATATGGCTGGGCATTTCTTTAGCAAGCTGAACAATCCGCTCACCTAAGTCTGAATCAATTACTTCAATCCCATTGTCTGCCAAGTAATCGTTCAAATGGCATTCTTCCGTCAGCATAGACTTACTTTTTACCATCCGATCGATGCCATGCTTCTTCAACAACTCGCAAACAATTTGATTATGTTCACGCGCATCTGCCGCCCAATGAACCTGCACGCCATTTGCCTGCGCGTTTTTTTCAAACGCTAGCAAATAATCCTGCAAACGGGATAGCACATGGTTTTTAATTTGAGAAGCGGTGTTCCGTAACTCCTCCCATTCCGGGATATCGTGCGTTAATCGATCACGTTTTGACCGAACGAACCAAAGCGTTTGATCGTGCCAATCGACTCGAGCTTCATCTTTATTAAAGATATCCGCTAATGCGGCGTGTTTCTTTTGTTGTGTTTCCATATGATTGCGCTACGCTATAAGCTTTATGTTATTTACAACGTATAACTTATTACTCCTGCCTACCGCAGGCAGGTAAAACTCCTTCGGTTTTAAACTCGCTATCATTACCTACTGACTATTCAATATCTCGGCAATATGTATCACTTTGGTAGCACTTTTATGTCTTCGAAGAATACCTTCCATATGCATAAGGCAGGACATATCCGCTCCTGTTATAAACTCAGCTCCGTGCCGCAAATGATCGGCTACGCGATCTTTACCCATTTTTACCGATACGGCTTCTTCTGCTACACAGAAAGTTCCACCGAAACCGCAACACTCGTCCTTCCGATCCAGTTCAATTAGCTCGATATCTTTTACCATACTAAGCAGTTTACCGGGTTTTGAAAAGGGCTCGGCAGTTAGTTCGCTCATCTGCGAAAGCATCAAGCCCCGTTGCCCGTGACAACTTTGATGCACGCCTACACGGTGCGGAAAACGGGCGTCCAGCGCTGTTACTTTTAAAATATCAGTAAGGAACTCGGTTAATTCATAGACACGTTCGCGAACCTCGTTGCTTATTGTAGGAGACTGATCCGAGTGCAGGTGATCTTTTATGTGCAAGACACAGCTTCCTGAAGGTGAAACTATATAATCATATCCCTGAAAACGTTTGATAAAATTCTCATTACATCCTCCGGTAAGGTGCTCATAGCCTGAATTGGCCATTGGCTGTCCACAACAGGTTTGTCCCTCAGGATAAGAAACCTTCACCCCTAGCTTTTCTAAGAGTTCAAGTGTCGCTCGTGCTGCTCCCGGATAAAATTGGTCTACATAACATGGTACAAATAAGGCAACCTCCATGTGTTATTTTGTTTAGTTAAAAAGGATAGAAATACAAAGTAAAGAACTTTCAATATAGCTTCATTTTGCGATCTTTACTATTTATTAAGCTATCTTTACTAGGTTTTATCACCCCTCCATAAAATCAAAACAAAATAACGCATTCTTTTCCAAACAACTGTCATGGTCAGTCCGCTTTGCTTAGGTATTAAGACACCTGCCTGCCGGTAGGCAGGTAAGTATCAGGTAGCAAGACGCCCTATTCATCACTCATTTCAGCTATTAGCTATCAACATTAGGTGTTCGATATTTGACTTAAGTCTGGCAACGTAATTCATCACTCATAGTTCATAACTCAACACTCATCACTACTTAACTACTTTCCTACTCAACAACTTAACTACTCAACAACTTAACTACTCAACTATTCCACCATTCTTCCCATAAATGGATCGCTTTTTGAGTCGGCGCCCGTTTCCACCCTGCCCGCATAGCGTCGCTCAAATGTTGGCCGACCCTTAATAAACAAAGAAAAGTCGTACCAACCGTAGCTTTTTGAGGTATCCATAACGATCTTGACAATTTCGTTATTTTTTATTTTTTTTCGAATTAGGCCTTTACCGTACGACCAATCCTTCAGTTCCACTTCCAACCCTCCTTGGGTCCCCATTAATTGCAGTTCGATATTGCCAGTCAGCTGTTTCGCATCTTTTTGTCTTTCATATAGGCATTGTACCGAAATCACATCATCCATTTCGGTGCCTTTCAGCTCGCGAAAAAAGCCGTTAGGCCCATAAATCTGTAAATGATACTGCTTATTTTCAAAACGGTCGAACGGCCATTGGTAGCTTAGTCTACCCCCCGCTTTCACAGCGAAGGCCCATGTTTTTACTGCTTCCCATATTGGTTGGCTCCTAGCGCTCTCTTTCAGGTATTTGTCGGGAGCATAAACATTAAAAGCTACACCAGCGGCCCCTTCACCGAAAATCTCATCCGCTGCAAGAAAAGTAAGTTCAACAGCCTTTGAATCTACCAGCCTCTCTTCAACATAAAGCTCATAGGGTAAAGCATTCGAGTTTTTTATACCTTTCTCTTGTTGGGGTAATAAAGGCGAATTAAAAGGATGTTTATTAATGAACGCAATCTCATCTTGCTTCAGTTCCTTAAAGCCCTTTGGCAAGTCCTTCACTTTTGCTTTATAGATCGATTGTACAAATTCATTGCGTTTCACAGCACCAGGTAAGGATAGCGTCTCCCCGTTGTAAGGGCGGAATGCGGAGGTCAGATCGCCTGTAATAGCGCGCCGCCAACTGCTAATATTCGTCTCCCTAATTGGCTTTCCTATTTTCTTCTCCAAGAACTTTTCCATGAAACGAATCGTAGAGGTAATATCACAAAGTTCGGAGTTAACCCAGCCCCCACGTGTCCACGGAGATGCAATGATCAATGGTACGCGATATCCCAAACCAACGGGACTTTCCCGAAGGTCATCTTTATCCATTCCATCTCGTTTGCGTTCCTCTTCCATACTCACATATTCATCACGCGTATCCAAGCCTTCTGAAACCGCACCACTGTCGATATCATTAGGGTTAGGAGCGACAAACGGCGGCACATGATCAAAATATCCATCGTTTTCGTCATAGGTAAGCATAAAGATCGTTTTCTTCCAGACTTCGGGATTTCTGGTGAGGATATCCAACACTTCGGACACATACCATGCACCAAACCAAGGTGAACTGGGGTGGTCCGAAAATGCCTGGGGTGCCACCAACCACGATACGGTTGGGAGCTTCCCGGAATTTACATCCGCTCTAAATTGATGTAGGATATCCCCTTTCGGCACTTGCATTTTCTTTTCCTCACCCCCATCAATATAGGAAACTTCCTCAATATTGTAATAGTTTGGATCGTTGATATTGGTGGTAAAGGCCCTTTGGTGTAACTGTTGTTCAAAGCTGCTGAGCTTTGCAAAATTCTCGGGGTTATACTTGGCCAACTCCTCTTTATATTTGGACAGCTGTTCTCTTTTTTGGTTCAATTTCTTTTTGAGGCTTTGTACTTGATTCGGTTTCGTTTTCTTGATCTGTACCTCCAACTCCGTAATCTCTGCCGGCAATTGCTCCGACCGTTTTGTCAGGAATCGATGATGACCGGTGCTGAAACGTACGTGATATTGTTTAAACCACTCCAAATTGTTATCGGTAAAATTGGACAACCAATATTCCCTGTCGCCTTCCAACTCAGTCTGTATACTCAATTCATTCTGATATACCCGCCAGCTTACGCCATGTTCCTCCAATCGTTCAGGAAAAGTCTTCCAACTCACTTCCTTATTATAATAGACGTCTGAGTTTCTCACATTCGCCTGCTCGCCTGCCGCCCCTTTCAGCGTTCCACTCCAGAAGAAAAGGCGATTCGTTGTTGTACCCGTCAGGGACGAACAAAAATGTTGATCACAAAAAGTGAAGGCATCTGCAAAGGCATAATAGAACGGGATATCTTCGCGGTTAAAATAACCCAGGGTAAGAGGCATATTCTTGTATGCTTTATTTCCCGATTGCTTTGCCTTCAACCATCCATCATACTTACCATTGTTCCGAGCATCCACTTGATTTTCCCATGAATGCGGAAGGCCTCCCATCCAGGTGGATTTTGTTTCCTTCATATTGAGCCGAAATGGCGCATAGGTATGCCCTGCCGGGTCCGACTGCAACCAAACTAGGTTTTTATTCGGCAATCTGATCGCTCGGGGATCGTTAAACCCACGTACGCCTTTTAATGTTCCGAAACAATGGTCAAATGATCGGTTTTCCTGCATGAGCAAGACGATGTGCTCAGCATCATAAAAAGTACTACCTGGTGCAGGATTAATATCCAAAGCTCTTTGTAATGACTTTGGCAATGCATTCCACAGACCTGTACTTCCCGCTAAAAATGCGGCTTTCTTTATAAAGTCTCTTCTATTTTCCATTTTATTAGCTATAAGCATCAAGTATTAAGACAGCCTTTTGAGTTATGAGTTGCCAGTTGTGAGTTGCGAGCACAGAATTTGGTATCAAGATGTAAGTAGCAAGACATAGGTATCAGGATAAGTAAAAAGTAAAAAATAAAAAGCGATTTATCACTCATTTCAGCTATTAGCTATCAACATTAGGTGTTCGATATTTGACTTAAGTCTGGCAACGTAATTCATCACTCATAGTTCATAACTCAACACTCATCACTACTTAACTATTTCCCAACTCCCTATTTACTACCTACCAAATGCCAGGCTTTGGGCTTGGTAAAGGCCCGTAGCCCCTGATGCGAAAGTGTCGAACCAATACCAGAATGCTTTCTACCACTCCAAGGAACTGCTGCACTTACGCGATCGCAACAATTCCAATAGGCAGAGCCGGCATCAATTTTTTTCAGTAAAGAAACGGCGCGCGCTTCTGAATCGGTATATATACCTGCTGTTAATCCATAATCAGTATCCTGCATCAGCGATAAGGCTTCCTCATCCGATCTTACGCTCATGATTCCTATGATAGGACCAAAACTCTCTTCTTTCATGATAAGCATGTCATGTGTCACATCAACCAATATTGTTGGCTCAAAGTAAAACCCTTTCCCATCAATGGCTTTACCCCCACAAAGCAATTTCGCGCCTTTTGCTAATGCATCGTTAACTTGCGCTTCCAATATGTTAATTTGTAGCTTTCTCGTTAACGGGCCGAAGTAAACATCATCATCTAATGGATTACCCACTGTCCATGCCTTTACCTGCTGTACGAAATAATCGAGGTATTCATCATAAATGTCTTGATGGACATAAATTCGTTCGACCGAACAACAACTCTGTCCATTATTATAAAAGGCACCATCCGCTGTTGCTTCTGCTACTGCTTTTATGTTGCTGATATCATTGGCGATGTAAAGCGGATCTTTTCCGCCCAATTCGAGCTGACAAGGCACCATCTTTTGAGATACCTGTTCGTAGATATACTTACCGGTATGATATGAGCCCGTAAAGAAATAACCGGCGAGCTCCATATCTAGCATCATTTTTCCCACTGGTCCATCACCAATCGCCAATTGAAAGACGTGATCCGGTACGCCTGCTTTTTTTAACAGCCTATCGATTTCTAGTCCCGTCAGCGTCGCATATTCAGACGGTTTGTATAATACCCCATTACCGGCTATCAGGGCGGGCACAAACACATTTACCCCTACCAAATACGGATAGTTCCAAGCGGAAATATTTCCGATAACACCTAGAGGCTCATA
Source organism: Olivibacter sp. EAT-5 (assembly GCF_044784325.1). NCBI lineage: Bacteria > Pseudomonadati > Bacteroidota > Sphingobacteriia > Sphingobacteriales > Sphingobacteriaceae > Olivibacter > Olivibacter sp. EAT-5. The sequence goes on from NZ_CP173028.1 coordinate 820,273, forward strand.
GGATATGCATTCGCGCACCGTCCCATTTTCCTGCATGAGCTCATCGCTCAGATAGCGTTCTGCATTTGCAGTTAACCAATTAATTCGGCTTATCGCACCTTTAATCTCATTTTTTGCTTGTTGCAACGGTTTACCGGTTTCAGCTGTTAATATTTCAGCAAGAGAGGCCGACTCAGCCTCCAAAAGTGCCGCGAACCGGATAAGCGTATTTATCCGCTCTCCTAATGGCAGCTGGGCCCAAATCTGTTGAGCTGCAAGTAGCCGCCTATATTTCTCTTCTAACGTAGTAGGAGAATCTACCTGTACAGTAGCAATTACCTCCTCAGTTGCTGGATTAATGATATTCATTTTGTTAAGTAAAAAATTCAAAAGTAAAAAGTAAAAAAGCGATTCATCACACACTTTAGCTATCTACAATCAGCGGTCAGTTTTCAGTCGCACAAGCCTTTCTCACAACTTATCCAGCTTTCAGATATCAGCAGTCGGCTTTCGTTAGTGTAACCGTAACTGCTACTACACTAACCCCTCACAAAAAAATTTCATACTGATGTCTCGACTCGCCTCCTATTATCCCAATCACACCACTCGACATGACGAAAAAAACTCGCAACGGGTAATTCACAACCAGCAACCAGCAACTCACAACTCTAAATTCATCACCTGCAACTCACTTCAGTGAGCATCTCTTACGTCCTATGAAACCCCTAGACACTACTCACTATTAACTACTAACTATTAACTACTTAACTTCTACCAAAAAAGATTCCCTGATATTTTCCACAAAGGGATTTGAAGCATCTTCCATTCGTTCGGGATGCCATTGTACCAGCAGTAAGAAGGGCTTCCCTTTAGCATCTGTTCGTTCCAGCGCCTCTACCACACCGTCTCGGGTAACAGCGGAAGCTACCAGGCCTTTACCTATCCTATCTGCACTTTGATGATGCAAGCTGTTAACTACACCCTCGCGAGCCCCTGTTATTTTAAATAGCAAGGTGTAGGGATCCACATTGATCGAATGGTTGGGAAGTGAGCCGTTGGGTAATTTAGCATGACCAAATTTTCCCCAAGAAGCTAGATCCGGAATCAGCGTCCCTCCATAATACACATTAATTAGTTGCAAGCCACGGCATATCCCTAAAATTGGAAGTTCACGTTTCTCAGCCAATCGCAGCAATTGCCATTCAAAAGCATCACGCTTTTCATCGAAATCAACGGGCACACAATAGGAAAGATATTCTAATTTGTTGTAGTATTTAGGATGTACATCCTCTCCTCCCGTGAAAACTATCGCCTGACAGACTTCAACCTCCTTTAGATTATCCAAACTATATCCCAGACGAATAATCTCTATACTAGCATCGGCCCCCTTTATCCAATTGGCATAGAGATCGTACATTCTGCCATCCGTCATTCCTATGATTTTTTTGTTTTGCATCGCTTTGCTGTTCGTTGTTAGCTTTGGGTTAAGTAGTGCTTTCCAATAGTAGTTAAATAGTTTAGTCGTTGAATGGTTAAGTAGTTATGACGAATTATCGACCAATTGACTAATTATTAAGCTATAAGCTTTAGGCTAGCACCCATTTTGGTATCAAGACACTAACTTACCGGCAGGCCAACAAATGCCGAGACAGCTTTATTGTCTTATGTCTTGATGCCTACCTGCCTGCCGGCAGGCAGGTGTCTTTTGTCTAGCGCTATTTCCCTACTCAACATCTTAACTACTTAACAATAACTACTCAACCAAATTAAAATGCTTGCTGATATAATCGTTTAAAATCTTCTCTACTTACGGGCTTTGGGTTATTCGGGTGTGCAAAATCTGCTATTGCCAAATCAGCCAGTATTTCTATATGTTCTTCTTTTACACCTATATCCCGTAATTTTTTCGGAATCCCGATGTGCTCATTTAATTCAAAGAGGTACTTTATTACCCCTTCTCCTGCTTCTTCGCGAAGCTGTAAAGCTTGGGCAATACGTTTAAACTTATCCTCATTGCCGGCTATGTTGAAAGCCATTCCGTAAGGAATATTGACAGCATTAGCCAATCCATGGTGCGTATCCAATAACGAAGATAAGGGATGTGCTAATGAATGCACCACGCCTAAACCCTTTTGAAAAGCAATTGCCCCCATCATGGACGCTACTAACATATTACTCCGCACCTGTTCATTTGGCCTCAACACAGCCTGTTCAAGTGATTTAGCAATTAAATGCATCCCTTCAAGTGCAATACCATCACAGATTGGATTCGGATTTTTGGCCAAGAAAGCTTCCATGTTATGAGTAAGGGCATCCATACCCGTTGCAGCCGTAATATGAGGTGGCAAACCCATGGTTAACAAGGGATCTGCAAAAACGATTTTGGCCATCAATTTAGGCGAGAACAGGATTTTTTTTTGATGCGTCTCGTCATCAGCAATAATGGCGCTCCTTCCCACCTCACTACCGGTACCTGCGGTGGTCGGAACCGTAATAAAGTGAGGAACGCTGTTGGTCACATACACGTCGCCTCCAACCAAGTCATCGTATTTAAACAAATCGTCTCGGTGATTGACACGCAGTACGATTGCGCGAGCGATGTCCAAAGCAGCGCCACCACCAATACCAACAATACTGTCACGATCGGTTTGATCCCAAATATCAGTCCCTTTATATACATCCGATTTCACCGGGTTTTTATGAATATCGGAGAATACTTCCAGGTGAATTCCTTTTAAGTTAAGGTCCCTCACGATCTCAGCAAAAAAATCCAGCTGGGCAATGGTCGGGTCGGTCACGAGTAAAGGCCTTTTCAAGCCCTGCTCGATTAAGTAAGCCGGTAATTCCTTTATAGCCCCACAGCCAAAACGGATCGTTGTGGGAATGTTGAATTGGTAAATCATTTTCGTTGTTTGTTGCTGGTTATTAGTTGTTAGTTATTCATATGAGTTGTGAGGATCTCTCTTCCTTTACCTTATACCTATTAGCTTTCATCGTTTAACTTTACCGCTTTTTAATTTTTAATTTTCTTAAATAATCTCAAAATATCTTTTTAATTCCCAATCGGTTACTGCTTTGGCAAACTGTTGCCATTCCCATTCACGTGTACAGCAAAAATGCTCCACGAAATCCGATCCAAAAAGCTCGTGTGCAATCGGCGATTGTTTCATCTGAGCGGTTGCTTCCCATAGATTCGTCGGCAAATTTCCATTTGAATGATCCTGATAACCGTTTCCAAGCGTAGCAGCCTGGTTAAGCTGCAGTTGATGTTTTATTCCATATAAGCCTGCCGCCAGGCAAGCTGCAATAGCCAAATAAGGATTGGTATCAGAACCGACAACCCGCGTTTCAATTCGCGTTGCTTTCTTCCCTGACGCTAGGATTCGGAGTGCTACTGTCCTATTATCCAACCCCCAAGTTAGCGTTGTAGGCGCCCAAGCACCTTCTACCAAGCGTTTATAACTATTAATGGTCGGCGCTAACAATGGCAGCATATGGGGCAGACAGAACAATTGTCCCGCAACATATTGCTTCATCAATTCGCTCATTTTGTTTACTTCTGTTTTGTCGTAAAACAAATTTTCCTGTCCATCTTCATCCCACAGACTTTGATGTACATGGCCACTACAGCCAGGCAAATCCGCTTTCCATTTAGCCATAAAAGAAGCAATGATACCATGTCGATAAGCAATTTCTTTTACTGCCGTTTTGAACAATATAGCTCGATCAGCCGCTTCCAACGCATTTGCATAGGTGATTGCTGCCTCATAAACTCCTGGACCTGTCTCCGTATGCAAGCCTTCCAAGGGTACACCAAACTTAGTTAGCGATTCAAAAAGATCATGAAAAAAATCATTTTTTAACGAGCTTCTTAAAATAGAATAGCCGAACATTCCCGGTGTTAGCGGTATTGGGTTTTGAAAGGCTTTCTGCTCTAAACTTCGCGGTGTCTCTTCAAAATTAAACCATTCGAACTCCTGCGAAAAAAAAGGCTTGTATCCCAATTGCATGCATTCATTAATAATCCGCTTCAGCAATTGCCGCGGGCAAACGACCGCCCCCGTTCCCCGCTCGTCAAAAAAGTCGCCCAGGAAAAAGGGCACATTCGCTTCCCATGGCACCTTTCTAAAAGTATTCAAATCGATCTTTAACGGCATATCAGGATACCCCGAATGCCAACCGGTAAATTTACTGTTATCATAAGCGACATCATGCGCATCCCAACCAAATACTACATCACAAAAACCAAGCTCACCCTTTAAGACCGCAAGAAATTTATCTACTGAAATGTACTTCCCTCGGAGAATACCATCGATATCCGATGCGGCAATTTTGACCCGACCGCCGGGATGCTGTTTAACATATTCTTCTATTTCTTGTGTCGTCATTTTTTGAATACTTTAAATAGTGCATAAGATAATAACATAATGAGCAAGTACACCAATCCTATTTTCACATTGTACACAAACATGGCAAGCAAGGAAATACCACCAATGACTAAAACCATGAGGGGAAAAATCGGATACAAGGGGACTCTAAAGGGGCGGTACAATTCGGGTTGAACACGCCTTAACTTGATAAGCGCTATCATTGACACAACATATAGGGTTAATGCCCCAAAAACGGAGAGGGTAATGATTTCTGCTGTTTTTCCGGAAAGGAGCGCCAATATTCCCAGTATCATGTTTAAGATCAATGCATAGCTTGGTGTTCGGTATTTGCTTGAAATTTTACCAAGAAAAGGAGGAAAATTGTTTGCTTTTCCCATTTCATAGGTCGATCGCCCTGCGGCCAAGATTAATCCGTGAAAAGAGGCTACCAATCCGAATAGGCCTACCGTTATCAGTAAATGATATAAAATATGGTTATCTCCTGTAATGTGCGATAGCGCAAGAGGCAATGGCGAATCAGAAGTTTCCCCATTTACACCATTCCTAAAAACAATAGCTTCCCAACCTGCCACGCCTACAGAGGAAACGAATACGAGCACACAAAGCATCACAAGCGTCAAGATTGCCCAACCGAAACCCTTTTTAATATCCCGTTGCGGATTTTTAGTTTCTTCGGCTACATTTGCAATTCCCTCGATACCGAGAAAAAACCAGATAGCAAAAGGGATGGCAGCAAAGGCGCCCGACCAGTTATGCGGTAAGGGATTTTGTACAAAACCGGCTGCATTGAAATGAGGTGCAGCAATTCCAACGAAGATCAATAACTCACTGACAGCAAGAATAGTAATGACTAATTCAAAAGTGGCAGCGGCTTTAATCCCTATGATATTTAGTGTAGTAAAAAGTACGTAGGCAATAATAGCTGTTTGTAGAATAGGAGCTTCCGGAAAGAAGGCATTAAAATAGGCACCGATAGCAAAGGCAATGGCTGGCGGTGCAAACACAAATTCAACCGTTTGTGCGATACCGGCAAGAAAAGCAATATCCTTTCCCAACGCAGCTCCTGCATAATCAAAAACGCCACCGGCTTTTGGAATGGCACAGGCAAGTTCGCTATAACTAAAAGTAAAAGCGATATACATCAACATCACGATCAGCGTGGCCAGGGCCATTCCTAGGGTGCCGCCTTTTTCCAAACCTAAATTCCAGCCGAAATACATACCTGAAATAACATAGCCAACTCCCAAAGCCCATAGAGAGAAAGGTGTAAGTGTTTTTTTTAATGTATTAGTCATCCAATTTTGGCTTCAATGTAAAAAATGCGACCCCACGGCTTATTCCTTCAGTTATTATTGGTTTAGGACCGTCTAAAAAGTATTCCTTAATAATTGCATCACCATTTGCGCTAAAAAACTTTTTAGACGGCCTTCTTTATTACAATTTCATTCCATCCACGATCCTGATTTTGGTGGCCCTATACGAAACCCGTCTAAATACCGGATGGTTAAATATAGGATAAAAACATCAAAATCAGCACGTAACAATATAATAATGCGCTCTATAAGATATGTATTGGAGCTGGTCCTTTTTACACCGTTCCATATTTATTTCAGCACCCACATTTCTTGATTGACGTTATCATTGCCTCCAAATTGCCTTTGAATGGCGGCAGCAACATTTTCTCCGTTGTAATTTAGTTCGTCAGCAGGATATAGCCATCTTTTGGGAAAGGAAGTAGTCGGATCATTTAGATTAGTTGCGGGGTTCAAAATAAAAGTAGGGTACCCTGTTCTGCGATTTTCGAACCAGGCAAAATAATCACAATCTTGAAGAAAGCCTGCTACATATTTTTGGGTGATGATTTGTTCCAGCTGCTGCTCCATTGCTCCCTTTAACGGGTTAGCATTTAGGTAGGTCTGAATATAGCCGTCTGTAATCTGCATATTATGGTGGTACTTCTCATTGTCGGGCGTGTGACTAGCCAAGAATTGCATGGAGGCTGTAATACCCTCATTATAATAATTCACAGCCGAGTTACTGACCCAACCCCGTAAACTTGCTTCAGCGAGAATAAATTGTAAATCCCAATAAGTAAACTGTCCTACGGGTTCCGCATTAAATAGATCGGCGTATCGATCATTCAAATCGGTAAAATCCTTGGAAGCCCGTATTCCTTGTAAGCTATTGAAAGAAGCAGATGCTTCAACAGAGGGGTATGCATCCCAATCCGAGACCTCAAGTCCTGCAGCAAGCTTAACCGATGATGGCTTTGCATAGTAAAACAAGCGCCTATCCTGCATCGCTTTCAATGGTTCCAATAAATTAGCCGTAAGCATGGGGTATATTGTAAACGGATTGGAGCTATTGATATTCACCCAAGGATATTTTTGACCATCCTTATCCAAATAAGTTAAAGCGAAGTTATCATTATAATTGCGCATCAGTGGCCTGGAATTGACAATATCCTGAAAACGTGAAATTACCGACAAGTCGGGGTCATCCGTTTTCTTATATAAGTTTAGCAGTACGTATAATTCAAAGCTATTAACCAGACGCTGCCATTGATCCTTACTCCCTTGGTAGATCGGATCTCCTTCAAAGTCGACCCCCTGTCCAAAAAGCTTATGTGCTTCATCCAACTCATTAAGAATACCTAGAAACACTTCTTTTTGCGTATCATATTTCGGTTTTATAATTCCTTCCGTTTCGCCTTTAGTCGCCTCAGAAAAGGGTATATCGCCCATTTGCATGGTTAAAATAAAGGACTGCCAAGCTCGGATAAAATGTCCGAGGGCGGTATATGAATTTTTCAGTTCCGGAGTTTGAGCATAAGCGATCATGGGTTCAATATTGCGCAATAGGCTGAGTCGGCCAAAGCTTCCCCGGGTAATTCGGTTATATTGAAAAGACTCCTGCCCTTCTTGCCAAGTCACATACTTAGCCAATATAAACGGCTGCATAAAAGATTTTTGTGTACTGATATCCGATCGGGTAATATCGAGGATCATATTGCTGGCTAGCATACCGGCCGTTACTTGATCAGTAGCGTTTGGATTGGTATTAATTTCTTCAAACTTGGAGCAGGAAAATAAGAAGGTAGCCAATATTCCTACCAAACTCATATATTTTATCATAGTTGTTTTCATTGCAATCTACTTTTATGGTACAACGAGTATATATTAAAAACCAAGACGTATATTCAAGCCCAACATTCGTTGTGAGGGAGAATTTAGATTCTCTGTAAAGACGTCAGGGTCTGAAAATTTAAACTTAGTGAATAACAGCACATTTTGACCGGTCAATGAGACCGAAGCACTCTTAATACGAGTCTTAGCTAAAAGTTTAGCAGGGAAGTTGTATCCTAACGATATTTCGCGGAGTTTTACAAAAGACTGATTTTGTACACCATGTTCTTTATCGCCTCCACTTAACGACTGTGCATAGTCCTGATAATTCACCTGTACATCATTTGCAGTATAGACGCGGGTATCGCTGGTAATTCGTCCATACTTATCGTAGGTAGCCTCGCCTGAAACTACTTTCACCCCCTGCCCCACGTAATTTGATAAACCATTCACGACCGCATCGTAGCGATACTGGTTATCTGTCTCAGGGTTCGCTCCTGTATCAAACATTTTATCCCAGATATAGTTATACATAAGGCCACCAATACGTCCATCGATGGTAATACCTAGATTAAAATTTCCCAAGCGGAAATTATTGATAAAGCCGAACATGAAATCCGGATCGCCATACCCCATTTTGCTCTGATAATCACTTTTTTTCGGAATACCATTTACGTGGATAATATTTCCTTCCGGGTCGCGTTCCCATTTGTTTTTAAGATAAACATCTTTTCTTGCGCCTTTTTTGGTCCACAAATCATCGGAGGAATAAACCGGATCTAGGTTCACATAGTATTGGTGGTTATTTGACCAGTTGATTGCGGTATTCCATTCAAAATTGCTATTTCTAATCGGTGTTCCGCTCAAAGTAATTTCGAGGCCCCTTCGCTCATACGTTTCATCGGTATTGATCAGTGTTTTGGTAAACCCCGAAGCAGAAGAAATGGTAACTTCCTCCTGTTGGTTATAGTAATATTTATTAAAATAAGTAATATCTAATCCGATTCTCTTCTGAAGCAACGCAATGTTTCCCCCAAATTCATACGTTCGATGCGCATTTGCCAGCAAGCTTTTTCCCAATAAATTACTTGGATAGCCGGCCGTGTTTTGGTTGTCCCAAGCGCCTGGTGTAACCGTATATGTACGGTTATTCGCATAAACATCTAATGGCGACTTATCCACTGCCCAAGATCCTCTTAATTTAATCATATCAAATGCCTGTGGCAATTTCAGGTATTCAGAAAGAATAAAGCTTGCTGCTATGGACGGATAGAAATAGGATCGCTGATTTTTTGATTGCGTGGAACTCCAGTCATTACGTCCGGTTACGTCAATAAAAACGGCATCATCCCAAGAGAAGCTGGCCTTACCAAAGACACTGTTGATTTGTCTTCGATATTCAGTCTCGGCCACCAGCGCTTTATCCACAGATGCGGCCAGCGAATACCATCCAGGGACGCTTAACCCGTTCTGTGTGGCTGCATCTAAACTACGGTCATTATAGTAATAGATTGTCCCACCCCCAAGCGCATTCAAGCCAAATTTACCCCAACTGTTATTATACGTTACGATAAAATCGTTATTGGTGCTAAAGCCCCAATCTTTGTTGATACCATAAGTCCCAAGTGAATTGAATGAGATGTAACTACTTCCGACATAAAAATTACTTCTTGTTGAATTGATACCAATCGGATTCCGGATTGTCTCTTGATTGCTATAGAAATCATAACCGGTACGAAATAAAATGTTCAGATTTTTGTTGACCTGATAATTGGCATTAAAACTGGCATACAGTTTATTCTGTGTGATACCGTTTAACTTTTCATAAGCAATGAGATAAGGATTATCATACCAGGCATCGTAAAGCCAGTTCTGTTGCTGATGAGGGGTAATCCAATAATCTCGATATTGACGGATTTCATAGTCGGGGCCGGTCCACATCAGGATCTGATAGAGATAGCCCTGGTTGCCATAACCCGTACCCCATATTTGTGGGGCGTTTTGCCGCGTATAACCCGTTTGTGCACCGATGGTAACTTTATCTCCCAACTTCATTTCACCGCTGTTTGTAAAGTTGATAATATTCAACTTGGTGTTAGGGTATTGTCCTTTATTGAGAATATGATTCAAACTGGTTCTGAAAAAACCATGCTCTCCGGTTTGCGTAATACTTACGTTATTATTAGTGATAATACCTCTTTCCAGAAAGTTTTTTAGATTATCTTTTCCGCTGGATACTAAAGGCATATCCTCGTATTGTTTCGTCAATGGATTCCATTGTTCAGCAGTTTGCCCTATATCCAACTTCGGTCCCCACACATAGTCGTCCGCAATAGCACCGTTGATACCATGACCGTAAGAAGTTTGCACTTTCGGAATGGCCAGAAATCCCATTTGAGTCATCGTATTGCTGTTTACATCGATGGAGAATCCTTTAGCCTTACCTTTTTTGGTAGTAATAATAATCGCACCGCTTCCTCCCCTGGAACCATATAAAGCAGAGGCTGTTGCTCCTTTTAAGATATTCATATCGGCAATATCATCGGTGGGGATATCGCGTAAGGTCATATTCCCATAAGGCACCCCATCAATTACGATAATTGGCGTTTCGCCACGGAGCTCAATCGTTGGACGTGCATTGAATTCGGTTGAATTTTTTACTACTAGCCCTGAAACCTTGCCACTTAAAGAAGTTCCTACATCGACGCCCTTCACAGTTTGTAGCTCCTCACCTGATACTTTCTGTACCGCATAACCCAACGACTTCTCTTCTCTTTTTATTCCTAATGCTGTTACCACCACCTCTTCTAGTTGACTTTCACTTCGACGTAAACTAACATGGATGAGCTGTCGCTTTCCAATTGGTTCTTCTATGGTTTGATAGCCCATATAAGAAAAGACAATAATAGCATCATCCGGAACATCCCTCAATACAAACCTTCCGGAAGCATCCGTTATCGTCCCCCTGTCCATCCCTTTCACAAGCACACTAACCCCTGGAAGCAAGGAATCGTCCGTCGCATCCTTTACCGTGCCGGCAACCTCTTCTTGAACTGTTTTCATATGATGATTGCTGATCACTGTATGTTCAGTGTTCTCTTTATTTTCAATTTTTACCGGCTTTACCACATATAACATTTCGTCAATTTTTTCAATATTGACTTTACCTGCCGCCAGATTCTCTAGAAATGTAATTAGATTGGCTTTCTTTACTTTACTCATATCCGGGCGTTCAACCATCGTCGGACCTATTAAATCGGCGCTGTAATTGAACCGTACATTAAATTTTTGCTCTAAAGAGCTTAATAAATCCCGAAAGGGAATCCGTTGCTCTTCAGTATTTGCCATGGATAATTTTCCAAAAATCAGGGCAATAAGGAGCACTGTAGGCATTTTTATGCCTAGTAAAAATTGTTTCATACCTCTCCGTTTTAGTTAATTAATCTTTTGGTTGATATTATTATTTTGTCGTTTTCTTTATTGATTGTACAATCAAGTGCAGCTGCCAACGTCTTTATTGCCTTATTAATATCGTTGGTAGGTAAGGCCCCCGTAAAATGCATGTTTTTTAAGGTCTCTTCGGTAAAATCAATACGGTAACCATAAATATCCTGCATACTGGCAGCGACATTTCTCAACTGCTCATTCTTGAAAGATTGAAGATTATATTGCCAGGCAGAAAAATACATCGTATCCGTGACACTTTTGACCACTCTTGCTTCCTCTGCATGAAAATGCGCGATCTCACCTGGCACTAATAGTTGAGCTTTATCCTGCTGTGCCTCCGGAAATACCTTTACACTCCCCCTATTGAGTACGAGATGTGTTTCGGTTGATCTTGCCTTTAAATTGAAAGTTGTTCCCAATACATAAACATCCATCCCGGTATTTGTATGCACAACAAAGGGCTTATTTTTATTTTGAGCAACGTCAAAATAAGCTTCGCCCGAGATCCACACCTCACGTTCCTTATCGGTCAAAAAGGTCTCATTAATTTCAATAGTTGTATTAGCGTTGAGCAATAGTTTGGTACCATCCGGTAATTGGTACTTCTCTTTTTTTGCAAAATCTGTTTGGTATATGATTTTACTAGGTTTTGAAAGGTAGAATACAAAATTGGCTAAAATAAGGAGCGAAATGATAGCTGCAGCGATCAACCAATTCGTTTGACGCTTTTTTGTTCTTTCAACATCAGTAACTAGACTGTTCTGGAAGAGGACCGCATTAAAAATACGATCACTGGACGCATCTGCTAATGATTCCTGTTGTGGTAGCGTCTGTTCCACCTCTTCTAAGCTTGGCAAACCTTCCACATCATCAACCGATTGCAAAAGTTCTATCAACAACTCTATCTCAGCGGGTGTACACTCGCCTTTCATAAATTTTAAATAGAGACTCTTGACCTGCTGATTGCTCATATACTTCTTTTATCATCTCATACAAAGAAGTGAAGGAGAAGGACGATTCAAGGTGAAAATTTTTTAGTTTATTTTAGAAATCATGTATTCATCAGAAACAAGGCACCAATAAGCCCCATTGTGAACTCCGTATGGGCTAGCATATATTGTTTAATAAACTTAAGCGCTTTCACGATCTGATCTTTTACCGTATTTTTAGATATAGCCAGTTGATCCGCTATTTCTTCGTGAGAAAGAAATTCAATACGACTCATTCGAAAAATTAGTTGGCGCTGCGGCGGTAATTTACTAATCGCTTCCTCATATAGTTGTTGAAGCTCCTTATAGTCCAAAGAGTCTTCTACCGCCTCGTGACTTGCTGCATGACTATAAAAAACATGGTTGATGTACTCTTCATGGCGTACGATTTCCTTCAATTTATTATAGATCAAGTTTCTCGCAATGCGATAGGTATACGCTTTTGCACTTTGTGTTGGATCGAGTGTGGCCCGGTGTTTCCATATTTGCATGAATACTTCTTGCACGATTTCTTCAGCAAGTATAGCAGATCGAAAGAAACGGAAAGCGTAATTATATATAGGATGCTTTAAGTCGTCATAAAACAACCGAAAAGCTTTTTGATTCCCTGCGCGTATCGCTATTATTCGAGTATCCATTGTATCAAATTAGTTGGCAAACCTAACACGGGTATGTTTAATCTGGTTTAAGTTCCTATCAACTTAATAAGAATTTTCTCACTTCCATATTAAAAACATTGCTTCAAAGGAACAGGTTATCTCCCTTTCAGTTTATATGATATTTATTGGTTAGTACGATAATATAGACAATATTAAAATTCGATTAGCGCTTTTCAAAATACCAAATAAACGCAATCGATTGCGTAGAATAAACATGTTAACTTATGTAACAAGTTGAACCAATCAATCACCTTTAAAACAGTCGTTCATCGCTTTTATTGAAGATGAGGTTGATAAGCAATAACACATTAGCTTCTCCTCCTAACGCATTTTTCACTAATTTTTCATCAATTGCTTCCAGCTTTTCACGCTTTCTTTTTGTGGTCCACAACTGCATCAACCGAGCCGCTTCTGTTTTTCTTCCCAATTTTACAAGGGCAGCAACCTGTAACAATGAGACGGGATATGACAGCACACCCTTGCTCGCCGCCATCTTTTCCAAGATACGTCTACAGGAATCTGGTTTTTGCTTTTTCCTGTAAACCTCTACAGCGATCCAATCCGCGATACGTTCGTCTTTCTCCTCTAAGTAAGGTTCACCGGCACCTAAATTAACAGGCCATAACTTAGCCTCCTGTACCTTTTTCAGTGTTAGATCAAATTTCCTATTATTGAATGCTTCTAATGCCAGTAATAGTTTAGTTTGCTCATATAACTTCCGCCCATCGGTAGCTCCTTCAAAAGGCAAAATGCGAATTTCTTGCAAGACTTTTTCGGCCTCTTTCAGTCTTTTGTTCAATAAAAGCGCACGTACATAATCTAAACCTATGACATAGTTTTCGGGATTTTTTTCATAATAGTTTCGCAACACTTTTTCCGAGGCGATATACTGTCGATCCGCCAGTAAATACTTTGCCATTAATTGTCCATAACGCCATTCGTTTTTGTCAATTTCAATTGCTTTTCTTATGTTAACCAAGACATCACTAGACTGCGTGGAGTCGGAAAGCAGCGCCTTTAAAACATAAAAGGGCGCAAAATCAACCGGCTCATTTACCTCCTGGACTAAACGCCGCGCTACCGAAGGATTATTTCTAAATTGTTGGAGCAAAGCCATCAAATAGAACCCTTGCCAAGAAGGATGTTCTTTTATTACCCAATCAAATATAGCTGCACTTTCTTCCCTAAAGGGAAAGTTACGCATTAAATCAGCTTGACCTACTTGCTTCAACCAGGCCTCACTTTCTGTAGGATTGTTCCTATTCAACCAGGCCAGCCAGTATAATATTTCCGCATTTTTCGGAGCTAACTCCAGCACTTCGCATGCCTCTTCTTTTAATTGGAGATTAGCATACCATATAGCGAGCTCCAAATAAGTCTCTACGGGCAGTTCATTACGTATTAAAGACACAAAAGCCTCGCGAGTGGTATCTGACCTTTCGGCAAAATATTGTTCGAAACGCAAAAAGTGATTGAGGGGATCTAAGTCAGCTAACCGTCGCTTTACCGTATCGCACAATGCCTTTCGTTGGCATAATCTTGCGCCTATATATTGCAGTTGAAGCGCAAACACATTATCTTGATTGCACTTCAATGCTTTTCCCGCGTATTCCAAGGATTTTGAAAATTCTTTCCTTCTTATATATAGCGCACTGAGCTGCGTATAAGCTGCATTTTTCCATGCTGGATCAAGCGAGGCCACTTCGAAAGCATCTAGCGCATCGTACACTTTGTCCAAATGCGCTGCGGCTAAGCCATAATAATAATTGGCTTCTCCATGATAAGTATCCACACTTAATGCCTTCTGTGCGTATATATAGGCGGAGTCATACTCTAGATGGAAAATTTTTAACTTTGCCATTTCAACCAACGCGGGTAACAAGAAGGGTTCACGCATTAAAGATTCCCTAATCTTTGGGAAAGCCTCACGATAGCTTCTAAAACGCATTAAGTCCCTTCCCTGCAAGTATAATCCATAAGCTGAACTGCTATCCAACGCAACCGGTTTTCTCGATGGTCTGTTGAGTACATTTTGCTTTTCCTGCTCCGCCAAATCAAATATTTCTCCTTGCAACTTTACTTTCGCGACAGAGGTTAAAGAGGGACAGGGGATATCCCGCTCGAGCGTTTCTCCGGTGTTCAGCTCAACAAAGCAAGAAGTGATCGTTTCATCCGCTTCATTGTATACAATCAAACTATCACGAATTGGACTATTTGCCAGCAGCCGCAGTCGTATACTATTATTTTTACTACTTATATTCAGCGTAGCTAAAGGACGACTGGTGGACGGTTTTCCTATTCCTTGATAAGGGTACCAGTATTCTAGCCACTGGTCAGCCTGATAAGGAGCAAATCCTAATTGTTTAAAAGGTGTAAAGCTACTTTTAAACATATTTTGATTGAAGAGACGTCCACTTTGAATCTCAACATATTGCCCACTCTTGTCTGTTAATAGCTGCTCCCACATTTTACCCTCCCCCGATTGCGCCCACAGAAAAATTTTCTTTCCTAATTTTTCTTCTCGATTAGCATAATGAATCATGCCATAATCGCTATTTTTCCAGTAGGCACTAAAATAATTGCTATGGACGCCTAACACGTGATACGACTTAGAACCCCCGAAATCGTTTTCTTTGTAAAATGACAGGTCCCTACCGGCTGTATCAATAGGCCAAGGATGACTTTCCCCATCGTGCCCAATATAGTGTGATCCCGGGTAGAGAAACTGTAGGTCCGTACCCGCCGGTATCCCCAAATTCATCCACGTGTAATAAGCTTGCTCCAGCGGTGTTGAATTTGTCCAAAAAGATCGCGTGGAGAAATAAGCCTTGTCCTTTTCCAATTTTATTTCAATAGTCCATCTCGTTCTCGTTAACAAATCCAAGGTGCTGATGAAGCAGCTGACACTACCGTCTTTATTCTCCCGCGTAAGGTAGTCTACGGGGGTAGAGGTGTTGGGTGTATGTCCGATAATTCCGTAATTGGCTTCAATTCCCCCGCTTGTCCAAGGGCCACGCATGGCAATGTCCCGAAATTTTACAACGCCATTATTATACAGGAAATCCCGCTTGTTCTTTTTATCATAGGCAGTCCAAATTTTTCCTCCTATCTCTGGCATAATCTGTATTTTCAGAAACTCATTTTCCAGCTCTACCACCTTCCATTCTTTGGATACAGCTTGATCAGTAAAACCGTCAAATCGGAAATATGGATAGATCTTTTCAGAAGGAATAGGGTCAGGGTCCGAAAAAGGGTAGGTTATGTAAATCTTTTTGAGTTCTCTTATGCTTGCTTCTCCTTGTGCTCTTGTTAGCAATGGAAGCAAACCGAATAATACGATATAGATACGCTTCATGAGTTCGTCAATAATAGATTCATTATTCGATGATCAACAGCCAACCTTGATTCTGATTGACCGGGATTTTGTCGCCTATCTTGAAAATTCGCATCGGTTGAAAACCATCAATCTGAGGTGCCCGAATTAATGCCTTGGCAGGATCAATTCCTAAACTTTCCCAATTAATCACCAAGTCAACCAGAACGTTTTTATTTTCCCAACTGGCTAAGGCAATCATTGCCTTTTTCTCCTTTTTGTAAACGGTAGCTAAAACTTGCGGACTACTCGTTTTTACCGGATTAGTTTCAACCCAGTAACCAATCATTCGAGACCCCTTAATTCCAAAATCATCCCAAGCTTTCCAAAGTGCCTGCGGGCCACTTTTTTGATAGGGTAACCGATTAGTCATGCCATAAATCATACCGCGCCAGGGATTGCCCCCATCTTGCAACATCTCCCCCATTAACCCGAAAGGAATGCCACTCACTTCTGTTAGAAAAAAATCCGGCTTGTTATTTTCATAATCAAAATACTCGCCGAACCAAAGCCTATTGATATAGGGAAAATGTTCAAGATAGAGATTCGCACTATTGTTAAAGCCATCACGCTCGTTATACTGATTCGCTGAATGCAGATCAATTAAACCGGGATGGCCATTTTTAGTCATAACCCGCTTAATGCGCTTCATGGTTACGCGATCGAAAGCCACATCATCCAAGTAAATACCATCTATACCGATCCGATCAACCAACCAATTCATCCCCTCCACATAATAGTTATGCCAGCGATTCATACCACTATTAATAATAGCCGCATCTTTATAAAAAGGTACAAACCAAGCCGCAATATAATCGTCATGTAAATGCTCTTGTAGCCAGGAGTAGCCTTTCCCCGGGCCAGGAGAAAACACTTCGTGTCCCAAACTACGGAAGGGGTAGAGCTCATACATCCGATTGGACACTTCTCGCACCGTATTGTAAATTTTCACTTTAAGTCCTACGCGATGAGCCGAATCAATATAAGCCTTCATTGCTTTCGTGGCAATAAAGGGATAGTTAATGTAGGGGTTCAAGGCATTGCCATGATGAATATTGATCACATTCGCCCCACTTTGCTTCACCGTATCAACCGGTTTATAAGCATGGAAATAACGTTCATTCCATTGCGCCTCCGTATTGAGTGGATGAAAAGGTGTAAGTAATAAGGTAAAATTATAGTAAAGCGTATCGCCGGCACGCATAGTTCGCTTTCCGCTATAGTTATTCACTAACGCGGAAGGTCCCTTCATACTTATATCAATACCTCCCTTGTCGTTATTACCCCACGACTTTGGGAGTAATAGAGGCTTTTGCAAATAAAAATTTGTATTCAGCGGCCTTGTATAGTTCTCATCCCGTAGCGAAAACTGCATCCCCGCGTTTACATTACCAATCCAGGCGCCATCTTGGTTCTTTTTAGTGACATCCCACTTCCAAACAACCTGTTCCGGTCTATATCCGCCTTTCATCCCAAGTCCCATCATATAGGAAGCCATTTCCGGTTTATAAGGTATGTGCATTGCAATGTCCTGCAAGGTTATATTTTTCCTTGCAATAAGCCCGACTGTATAACTGACAAAACCATCAAACTCTAAGGAACCTTGTACCTCCATTCGCAGTTCGTTCGAAACGTGATGGCTTTCCCAGCTTACAATTCCAGCCTGCTTTTCTTTAAAAGAAAGTCCCTGAGTCTTGAATGCTATATCTTTGCCGTCTACCTTACGTTTCACATGAAAATGAATGGGCTCGGTTAACAAGCTTGTCGAGGTTTTACCGACACTCGTCATCTCCGGTGTAAAATAGCTTATCAATTGTTTCGGGAACCCGGTTCGATCGAGAATAAGCTTCCTTCCTAAAAGGGAGATAGCAGTGTCACCCGATACCACAAGGGGGATATAGGGCTTTATCACCGTGTTTTCCTGTGCTAAAGTGGAGTTCAGCCAAGGCAGTCGTGTCATTTTCCAGGGTTCATCTATCCCTTTGTTACGAGCCACGGTCGGCCCAACCTTAAGGCTGAGGGCTACCCTTTTCTCCGGTGCGTTGGCAGGACGAACGTATACAAAGCCTTGATAAGTCCCGGGTTTAATATCTTCAGGAATGTGAACCCCACACCAGAGCGCCTGAACTTTTGACAAGGGAACGTTAACTGTAGCAGAGAAGGGCTTCCCTTTATAACTCGTTCCTTCTGTATTGATGCAATCAAATGCTTCTGCCGGCAATGTTGTTCCCATTTCGCTTTCTAAGGATGAAAACCGGACCGTCACGTTTTTCAAATCGGTTTTTGCCGACCATATACCTAGCTGAAAAGCGTAATAGCATCCTCGCTCCGTTTCGCCCTTTAGAGCCGCCACCGGGTTCGTCTCCATCCACTTCTTCGGCACATGTGATCGCATCTTAATCGGATGCGTGTACAGTTCGGGAAAGATAAAATAGTTTTCATTTGTGTATTTTTTCAAGTAAGCTTGGATTTCCGCTTTCGTAGCGATGAGTTCCATGGGATCGTTCCGATTAAATTCATCTACTGATTCGAATCGAAGAAATTTCGCTTCATTATTGGTTTTGATCTTTGCCCATGCCTGATCGTCAGGAGGCTGGCTGAGATATATCGCGTCGGGATAATATCGGCTTCTACCACCTAGTTGATAAGGTAAATAATAGACATAGTAAATCCCCGAACCTGATGTCGCTTCAAAAGCAAAGTCGCCTCCCTCCTCAGACATCGGGCCATAAACTATAGGTTTCACCAGTTGGTTGTTTGTGCTATCAACGATTATCAGGCCTTGATTTGCCTTCACCTGTCGGTTTCTCCATGCTATGGAGGCTTTCACGAGTTTATCCCCTCCGTCAACCCGCAGTACCGCTCGTTGATTACCCAATGAATCTGCGTTCCATTTAGCTTTCTCCGGTGGATAGGGATGCTGGCCCCAAGCTATTAAACTGCTGATTAATAAGCAAACAGTAATTGTCAGTCGCATTGTTTTAGTATCCATTTTAGGCTTTTTTAATCCGGCTTCATTTTTACATAATCCTGCCAAAATTTGGCCGGCACATACTCCGCGCGATAAGGTATAAAATAGGTATTCAACTCCCATAGCACGTTCCCTTGTTTATCGGATATTAAAACGCTCCCTGTCTTTGAACTGGTTTGCAGCACGTTCCCGTTAGGCAGTAAATAAGCACTTCCCATTCTTGCTGTATATTGCTTGCCAGGCAGCGGAACATCCAATTTTTTTGATGCTGTTTTCCTTTTCTCATCCAGGGAAAAAGATAAAGCTCTGGATTTCTTATTTGCGGTAGAAGAGTCCCGAGGAGAAAAATCGCCGTTATCGAAAAGCATTAAATCACCGTCTTTATTGATATGCGGCGCGTGTTGAAAATAGAAAAAGTCGGAAGCATCTAATTGAAAGTCTCCGCCCTGTCCCAATCGCCACATGGTTTTTCCTGTTTGAGCGTTGATTTTCCATACTTGATTCTCGATAGGAGACGACACCAGGTAATTACTGTCTTTGTCGAAAGAGATGGTATTAATATGAAATCGATCATGTTTTAAGCTGTCTAACCGCCTATCTTTTGCCAAATCCCAGTGATCCCATGTCGACCATTTTTTTAATACCTTCCCGGTCGTATCCATTACGACGATACCATCACCCCATAAGGTATCGATAGGTTTTCCCGTCTGTTTTTCCGGCAAGATATAATCCCGAACAACCGCCACAATGTGATTGGCCTTATCCATACGTAAATCGTGGTGCACAATTAATCCAAGCTTATCTACATTCAATCGCCAACGCACCCGCCCGGTGAGATCAATTTCAGCGAGCTCCGTTCCGCCCATATAACCCATTTTACCAGTCCGTAAGCTGTATCCCATACCACTTTTTACAAAAGCTTTGTTAGGTTCCGGCTTATAGAATTCGTCCTTCCCTACCGGCGCTAAGAGCGCCAATATAGTACCACGGGGAGTAAGCGAAGCGATCCGTACCCCCATCTTTTCGTCTTGCCAGTACCACTTGATTGCTCCCTTTCCATCAACCATGGCAATGTATCCCGGAAACTCCCGATAGCAAAGCATCGTTAACCCATCGCCCATTGCCCGAGGATCATGGGGATGTTCCTCTTTAATCCAGTCATGCACCATCCAAGGCGATTGCTTTCGCGTTTTAAAACGCATGACTTTCGATTTTACCGGAATCAACCGATCGAGCACAATACGGTAGTGATAGTCGGTATCGGCATCCAACATCAAGAGATTGAAGATATGGTCTTTTTTCTCGCCTTTTACGGGGGTATAATAGTGCTCGCCATTCGCGCTCCAATATTCTACATAGGCCGCCGCTGGTCTATTCAATTTTACATGAATATCCTCCTTGATGGCAGAGTTATCCGGCGAAGACAACTGAATGTTAACTAGCTGAACATATTGACTATAAAAATAGTAGCAGGCATACAAGACGGCTATTACAAGGGCTCCGATAACAATTTTGAGTATACGCATACTAAAAAAGTGCTAGGGTAAACGTTGGGCGTTGGCTGCTGCCATTTCAGGATGCAGGTTCGCTTCATCTAAGGGATATGGAAAATAGCGAAGCTTTTCGGTAACCTTCGGCGTCATGCCACGGGCTTTTAGATAAGCATTGCATACTTCTTCATATTTACCTAATCGCACCAAATCTGCTTTACGCTTGTACTCAAAAACGAGCTCGAAACCACGCTCGTCAACCAGTGCGTTAACAAACTCCTCCTTCGTTGCAGGAGCTGGAAAATCGGCACTTTCGCCTAAAAGTGGAGCCCCTGCTCTTTTTCTGATTTCATTGATGTAGGGTAGACCCGCTGATGGGCCTGATAATGCATTCTCGATTTCAGCTTTGCACAAGATTACATCGGCTATACGAAATACCTGGATGGTTCGTCCGTCCAAGTACGAACTGTTCACCATTTCATAAGAGTACTTCTTAGTCGCTACGTTCTGCAATAATTTTGTGGTATCATTGGGCGCGGTGGTTTGTCCAGGGTTTGGAATCGTATAGTAAAACCCGTGTGTAGTAGACCCGTCTCTTGCCGCTTTTCCTTCATAATTATAGTAGAAGAACTGCTTTCGTGGGTCGCGGTCATCAAACTTACGCCAGAATTGTAAAGAAACCCCGTAATACTGCCAACGGTCAGTCACCTCTTGGTGATCAGTAGGACCGAAATGGTTGGCAATTTCACCACCATTGAGTGATGATTCATGTAAAATACCGAATATCATACCTTTATCCATTTTGTTTGATTCGGACCATTCGTTTTTAAAATCGGGATTTAAGGTATAAACGCCCTTATCACGTAGCGAAAGCACTTGATCGATGTATACTTTTGCCTGCTCATAGTTATGGGCGCGCATATAGTTTTTACCTAAAAGTGTTAGCGCTGCACCTTTAGTTGCGCGTGCTAAGCCTAGCTCACTCGTCCAGCTTTCCGGGAGCACCTCCGCTGCGAAAAGGCAGTCCGCATGAATTAAAGAATCTACCTGTTCAACGGCAGATAAAGGTGTATTATAACTTTCCGCTGGATTTTTTGTGGAAGTGATCAAAGGTACCGGCCCCCAAGCATCCGTTAGGTCATTATAGGCCAATGCCCTTAGAAAACGAGCTTGTCCTATCACAAGGTTTTTATTTTCATCGCTCATCCCTGATACAGCGGTAATATTATCAATCAACAGATTGGCATTCGCTATAACCTGATACATATTTTGCCAGTTATTCTTAAAATAGCGATTGTTTTCGTCGTAAGAAAAATTGCTCAAATGGGTCGGATTACCAGCCGCAGTAGAGAAACCCATATCGGTTGCGTAATCGGTAATCATCACCAAATAGCCCGCGTAGTAAAGATAGGCATCACCCGGGTAAGGCCCTAGACTCGCATAAGTACCAGTTAATGCCGCGTTTATATCACTCTCCGAGGAATACGCATTTTCGGTAGTCAAATCGCTGTATAGCTCAGGTTCCAATTTTGTACAAGCACTAATCGTAGCCCATATTGTTGCGAGGCATAAAAAACGGTGGCTTAATTTTATGAAGTTCATTTTTTTTTCTTTAAAAGTTAACATTAACACCAAAAGTAAAGGCACGCATGCTAGGATAAGAGTTAAAGTCCAAACCAGCACCCGCGTTAGCCGTTTGCGCATTGGAACTATATTTAATCAGCGCATCATTTTCATAGCCTTTCGTGTCGACCTCTGGATCCCAGCCTGAATAACCACTGATTGTAAACAGATTTTCAGCCATTACATATATGCGTAATGATTGCATCGCTTTGGTTTTTAGGGGTACTGTGTAGCCTAATGTTAAATTTTTTAACCGCAAAAAGGAGGCGTCTTCCACAAAATGATCATTCACATACCCCCCATATTCTGTATAATAGAATCCATTTCGAGGCAAGTCGGTGTTGGTATTTTCGGGTGTCCAGCGATTCAATGCATCTGTAGAACGATTCCATTCCAAATTCATGCGCGTCATATTTAGCAGGTCGTTACCCAAATTCCCATAAATGAAAACAGATAAGTCGAAATTTTTGTAAGCGAAGGTATTGGTGATTCCATAGGTAAGCTTTGGATAAGCAGATCCGATGATTGTTCTATCCGCAGCGGTAATAATACCATCTCCATTGACATCGGCAAATTTCGGATCGCCGGCTTTCGAATTAGGTTGTGCCGCGTAGGCTTCTCCCTGCTGAATAACGCCAATATATTTGTATCCAAAAAGCGAACCGAGCGGCTCTCCTTCGCGAATAATGGCATAAGCCTCTTCAGAAACGGTTCCCATTGGCTTGGAAGAAGTAATAAAGATATCGTTATCGCCACCAAGATCAAGCACTTTATTGCGGTTCATGGCAAAATTCAATTTCGTGTCCCAGGTGAAAGCTCCGGTTAAATTTTTTGTAGCGATAGCGAACTCAAATCCCTTATTGGAAACAGAACCAACATTACTTTGACCAGAGGAATATCCGGAGTACAGAGGTAAATTCAATTTAATCAAGAGGTCGCTTGTCTTTTTATAGTAAGCGTCCATGGTAACGGCAATACGATCATTCAACAAAGCGAAGTCTATTCCGGCATCGTACTGGCTGGTCGTCTCCCATTTAAGTCTTGTATTAGCAGGTGATGAGCTATTTAAATAGGTACCACTGGTATTATTGATTCCATCAAAGGTATAATTGGCATTGCTCATTAATCCGTAAGAAGCATAATTCCCAATCCGTTCATTCCCGGTTTTACCATAACCCAGACGCAACTTAAGATCGGAGAACAATTGTTGGTTTCGCATAAAAGATTCGTTGATCAACTTCCAGGCGAAAGATCCGGAAGGAAAGGTGCCCCATTTGTTGTCGGAGCCAAAGCGCGAAGAACCATCGTGCCTTACGGTGAAAGTAAACAGGTATTTATCATCAAAAGAATAATTTGCCCGACCGAAAAATGAAATCAGCATATTTTCCGATTTATAAGAATTGACACCCGAGATGGTAGATGCCGCACCCAGGTTGTTATAACCATACAAGTCTGTTGAGAATCCATACACATTGATTCCCTTATTACTATTTGTAAATTTTTCATAAGAGTAACCGCCCATTAGATTTAGGTGATGCTTGCCGAAACCTTTATCGTAGGTAATAAACATGTCCGCTAAATTGTGGGTCAGGTTATAATCCGACTGGGAGGCTACTCCCTTATCGATACTACCTTGATAAGAGTCTTGCGACAAGTAAGTACCCAATTGATCATGCAGAATTTCGGTGCCCGCGTCAAACCGTGCAGTTAGGCCTTCAAATGGTTTTATCTCCAAATAAACGTTCCCATTAAGCTTATCCTTTTGTACATCGTTCTGACGAGCCATTAAATTTGCAAGTGGGTTGTCTCCTCTTCCTCCGGGAGGACGGCCAAAGGCACCATTCGCATCATATACCGGAACGGTGGGATCATAAGTCAGCACACTGTAGAGCACATTGGAATTCAAGATATTTCCATCATATATTTGGTAGTTGGAATTTTCTCTTTGACCAAAGATGGAAGCACCTGCACGTACATAATCATTAATAGTTTGATCGATGTTGACTCTTCCGGATACACGTTTGAAGTCGGTAGTTTTTAGAATCCCCTTTTGATCGAAGTAACCCACACTGCTTAATACCTTCGTCTTCTCACTCCCACCTGTAAATTGTAGATTATGATTTTGTACGGTAGCGGTTCGAGTAGCTTCTTTCACCCAATCTGTGTTGATGGTTGAATTCAATTGCGATTGCGTATAAACACCATTCTCAATTCCTTCCTGTCCGTTGATTTCTTTATACAACTCATTAGCAAGCAACATATAGGATTTACCGTCCAGCAAATGATAAGGATTGATTGCCTTTTGCGTTCCGATATATCCGTTGTAAGCGACATTGCTTTGCCCGGCTTTACCCCGTTTTGTGGTAATCATCACCACACCGTTAGCACCCCGTGAGCCATAAATAGCCGTAGCGGATGCATCTTTTAAAATTTCCATAGACGCAATGTCGTCTGGATTAATGTTGACCCTATTATTGCTGGGGAAACCGTCAATGACATAAAGCGGTTCATTACTGCTACTTACTGAGTTGGAGCCACGTATGCGAATAGACATACTTCCACCTGGGGCTTTTGAGTTTTGTGTGACTACTACACCGGATGCACGTCCCTGAATAGCCTGCGCGACATTACTGATCGCGCCTCCTTTTGTTAAGTCATCGGCACTTAGCGAAGCGATTGAGCCCGTCAAATCTCCTTTCTTTTGTGTACCATAACCAACAACTACCACTTCATCTAGTCGCGATTCGATATTGCTCAAAACAACATCAATAGTTCCGGCGTTTGTTACGGGAACCTCCTTTTCGGCATAACCGATAAATCGGAAGACTAGGGTAGCACCCTCAGGCACTTTTAACTGATACTGCCCATTCGCATTAGTCGTGGTACCGTTAGATGCCCTGCCCTTCACAAATACCGAAACACCCGTCAATGCCGCTACCGAATCTCGGACCGTACCGCGTATATCCAGGTCCTGTTGCTGCATCATTTCGCGGCTTGAGCTTAGAGCTGAAACAGGAGCAATCGTGATGGTGGTGTTATGTCTCTTATATTGCAATTTTTTGCTATTTAAAGCCTTTTGCAAAACTTCCTCCACCGGCACGTTATGTAGCTTTAAGGAAACAGTACCTGCCGCCTTCAGCTGTTCCTCGTTGTAAAGGAAACGATAGTGTGTCTGTCTTTTCAGTGCTTGCAATACCTCTTTCAGTGGCGCATTCTCTAGCGATATGCTGACCTGTTGCGCCTTCCCTGCTGCATAGACACCCCACGAAAAGACAAAGACCATCAGCCATGTTAATTTCATAATCCTTACAATTTGTAAGTAAAGCGTCTTCCTTCCCGACGCTTTCTCTCGAGATAAACGATTCATATCTGTTTTGCTGCTACGTCCATATGGAATATTCGGTCTAATTTATTCACATTTGTAGTGCTTATACTACCTGGATATTTCATACTTTCGTATAGTTAGGGTTTGGTTATTATATCCTTCAATCATAATACGAGTGCCTTAACTTTTACCGGGAGTGTTGGCCCACTCCCGGTATTCGTTTGACGTTTTTACTAACTATTAGGTTGGTTTTGATTTCAAGTTCATTTCAACTAGGATTTGCTATAATTTGGAGCTTTCGTCCGTTCACATTAAAATTCAATCCGCTTACTTCTTTCAGCATTTCGAGTACTTCGCTTAACCTCTCTTTTCGACTGATACTGCCACCAATATGGATATCGGGAAGTTTTCCTTTGTATGATAGTTCGAGATCATACCAGCGAGCAACTTCCTCTAAAATAGGTTTGATGGCATCTTCATTGAATAAAAAGTGTCCTTCTTTCCACGCAAGAGCTTTTTCAATATCAGCAGTTCCTATGTTAAGATCATTACCATCAGCGACGGCACATTGCCCCGGTTTTAGATCATATAGGCTGCTGCCGTAATGAACTTTTACCGCGCCACTAACGAGGGTTGTCATGCTTTCCTTTTCATAGGATCGTGCGTTAAAGCTTGTCCCTAAAACAGTAATTTTTGTATCATTCATTGTGACTTTAAAAGGGCGCTTTTTGTCCCTTGCCACTTCAAAATAGGCCTCACCTTCCAAGGTAACTAGCCTTTCATTATTAGCAAAACTGACCGGAAAAACAAGTTTTGATGCGGCATTAAGCCAAACCTTTGTTCCGTCAGCTAAGGTAAGACGGTAGTTACCCCCGGGAGGAACAAAAAGTGTATTATAGATTAACCGGGCCGCGCTTGCCTTTTCTCCTCGATAGATCAGTTCTTCTTTAGTTCCCTGCATATTCGTCCCATCATGTTCATTAAGCGCCACCGATTTGCTACCAAGGTGAATGGCACTACCGTCGGAAAGCACTAATTTCGCCTTACTTTCACCAGGTAACACATCATTCGCATAGCGATGGGAACTGTCAGGAATTACCTTATTGTCTCGGTGATTAAAGTGCTTGAGCGTAAAGGTTAAGAATAAAGCGATGCCCGCAGCGATACTTATCCAAAAGGAATTTATTCGGCGCCTGGATCCCTTATTTGCTTTTTCTTTAAAGCGATTCCAAGCCTTTTCAGTATCCCTTTCTTTTAAAGTCTTTATACGACTTGCTATCGTTGGTGTGTCCTTATACATTTCCAACAGATCTTGCAGGTTTTTGTCTCGCTCCAGTAAATCTAAAAATTGAGACTCCTCCTGCTCAGAAAGTGTACCTTGAATGTACCCGACTATCAATCGAGCCTTTTCCAGTGGGTCGTCGTACATACCTCTTCGTTATATACTGCTAAAGCACCTTCGGATAAAAAAAGTATGGAAGAAAATGAAAAAAATTATGAAGAAAATACAGGTTGCTCAGAAAAACCAACTGCCTAATAAAATCAAAGGTTTATTTTATACATCCCACTTGGACGCACCCAAGTGGGGCAAGGTGCTTCGGCTTGTCTATTCCGTTGCAACCCGTGGTCAAGATGCCCATCCGTGAATCGGAGCCACCCTCTTACGCAATGGCATGTCCTTCGTTCGTCGATTCACTGATTACCGTCTGCTTCGCATAATAATGGTGAAGGGGCATCTTTGACTGCCGGTTGCTGCCTCCACAGACTAGGCCATTGACGTCCTTCGGAACGGCTATGCGTCTGGGTGATGGCGCAGGGTAAAACGGCCTTCCAGGGTGAGCGTAAAGAAAATTCGGTTAGCAGGGCGGGCTAAAGTGCTATGCGAAAAAGCGAAGGGAAGGAATTGTGAATAGGGGCGGCTCCGCAGAACAGAGGGATAGGAACCGAATTTTTAGCGAGAACTGGACAGCCTTGATGTTTGCCTCACTTTGCATCGAAGGTAAAGTGAGATGAAACCGAGATGTAAATAATAATGGACACACAGGGCAATTATTATTTACTCGAGCTCTCATCAACCATTAAAAAGAAAACAATAGGATGAAATTAAAGAGAATAAAAATATGACTAAAATAATCCTTCTTTTAATCTAAGCGCTATTACGAAGTATATGCGATTGAATACTCGTGGTACTGCAAGCTTATTTTAACAAGGTGACAAGAAGCACCGTAAAAAGCTCGGGCTTCAATTGCTCTTTGAGTAGATGAAGGGCTCGCTGTTTTTGACTTTTTACAGTATGGATACTTATACCTAAAAGCTCAGCAATTTGCGGGTTCTTTAGTCCTTCCAAGTATCCCATCCTGCATATCATGGCACAGCCTCCCGGAAGCTTATCTAAGGCGGCCATTAATTCCCCGAGAACTTCTGCATGAATTAAAAAGTTATCGATCTGAAAATCTTCTAATAATTGGTCCGGATGCTGTTTTTGATATTTTTCGACCACCTTATGGTGTCTAAATCGATTGAACGCATCATGTTTAATGGTTGTATACAAATATGATTTAATGGCATGTTCGCTCCAAAGCGTACCATTTGTCTGTTCACAGAAGACAACGAAAGCGTCCTGCACCAAATCTTCCGCTTCCTCCTCATTGCCCGAAAGCTTATACGCGAATTCAAACAAACGCAGATAATACTTTTTGAATAAGTCTTCAACTGACAAACGATTCGGTTGGTCCATGTAATTGGGTTCATTCATCATAAAGCACCTATGTATTAGATAATCAATATCTAGTAAATACCCTGCTTAGTATTGGTTAATATAATTGAACTAGCGATTCTTATCAGAAAGATTGATTGTATCGATCAAGTGTAGAAACTTTTTAGATGAAATGCAAATCCTTTGCAAACGCAACCGATTGCGTGTTTTGATATCAGCTGTCGGTCGGTACCGACCAAGCTGTAGGTATAAGGTTTAGGTATTAGCTTTCAGCTATCGGATCGGATGTCGGCTTTCGACTGTAACTATGGACAATAAGCGTTGAACTCAGGACAAGGCACTCATTACTCCTCACTCAATGCGCATATACTCTATTACTTCTCATCGTCCCAATAACTTAATTTCAAATAGTTTATCCCAGTTTTTGCCTGTTACGTAGAGATGTTTACCCTGCTGATCATAAGCGATCCCATTGAGTACATTGGTATCTTCGGTCACATCTTTCTGAGGCAACAAGCCAATAAGATTAATCTCAGCCTCCACTTGTCCTGAATGTGGATCGATTACCACGACGACATCAGAGTAATAAACGTTGGCATAGATTTTTCCATCAATGTACTCCAATTCGTTCAACTTATCAACAGGACCTTTGTGGTTATATACTTCGATAAAGCCTTCCTCTTTAAAATTATCTTTATTTAGGAAATAAAGACGGTTGCTACCATCTGATTTGATCAGACGCTGTCCGTCAAAGCATAATCCCCAACCCTCTTTGCTTGCTTGGTAAGGAAATTCTCCCACCTTTTCGAAAGAGTTTCTATCATACACAAATCCAACGCCTTCTTCCCAGGTTAACTGAACAATTTTATCACCGACAAAGGTCATTCCTTCTCCAAAATATTTGGAGGGGAGATCGATTTTCTTTACAACCTTACCGGTTTTTAACTCCACTTTCCGCAGGGTTGATTGTCCGCGCTGTCCAGTGCTTTCATACAGAAAGCCATCATGATATTCTAGACCCTGCGTATAAGCGTGAGCATCGTGCGGATACGTATTAACCACCGTAAAACTGTATTGTTCAGGAAGTTTGGATGCTACAACAACAATATTCGTACTAGCGCTTTCTGACTGCCCTGCCTTAAAGACATTAGCAGTGATAAGCTGACTTCCCATACCCAAACTATCTGTCTTTAACCAAACGGCGCCACTGTCTTTTACCGTTACATAAGGCTTATCATTTAATGAATAAGCAATTGAATCAAAAGAAAGGTCTGCCGGTAAACTGAGTTGCAGAGAAACACTGTCGCCTTTGTTGATCAAAGATCCTGGTTCAACAGCGCTAAAGCTCAACGATTTATTGGATGAATTATTCGATTTTTCTCGATCACAAGCCGCCACACTACATAAGGCAGTCAATGCCAGAAGCAAAAATTTGTTCATACACAAATATAGAAGATGTAGTGTATATGACATAATTTATTCCTATGATACAAACTTAGAGAATAGTAATATTTTAGGTATAGTTAATTGTTGAGTAGTTGAGACGTTAAGTAGTGATGAGTGTTGCCTGCCTGCCGGTAGGCAGGAATCATGAGTGATGAATCTCTTTTCTACTTATCCTGATACCTACGTCTTGATACCTGATACTTACCTGCCTGCCGGCAGGCAGGTGTCCTGATACTAAACCTGTCCTCACAAAAGTACGTCATAACCAGACACCAATAACTAATAACTAATAACAACTAACCAATAACTAATAACAAATAACCAATAACTAATAACGAATAACAAATAACCAATAACCAATAACTAAGAATACCTAGGCCAAAAGGCGTCTTTGATATGTCGGATATTATATTTTTTATCTTTATTTGCAAAAATAGAAACGATATCGAAACGGATCTCACCCGCATAGTGATGTTGACGAATATAAATG
This sequence comes from Olivibacter sp. EAT-5, assembly GCF_044784325.1. NCBI lineage: Bacteria > Pseudomonadati > Bacteroidota > Sphingobacteriia > Sphingobacteriales > Sphingobacteriaceae > Olivibacter > Olivibacter sp. EAT-5. The sequence goes on from NZ_CP173028.1 coordinate 850,297, forward strand.
GTTGCCGCTTGTGATAGCTTACGTTGTTTTTGCCAATTAACGGCTTCGTAAGGAAGTCCAAAACCGCTACTAGACCGGGTTTTTACTTCAACAAAGACCAATTGAGTCCCATCTTTCATGATCAAGTCGACCTCTAGATGCTTATAGCGCCAATTCTGCTTCACCAAATAATAGCCCTGATGCAATAAATACTGCAGTGCGGCCCGTTCTCCATCCGAACCGGTTATCTGATGCGTAGCCATTCATTGAATTATTTAACAATCACAGTTCCCAAGTAACCTGTCAACTCCTTTTCCATCATCTTTAGCTTTTGATATTTGTCGATAAGGATTTCCAAATTCGCTTCATTATGCTCTATTTTCAAGGCCTCTCTAACTTCCTGCATATTTTGTTCTACCTTCCGTTTCTTTATACGATAAAGCGCTCCCAATACTGCATTTTTTAAATTATCTGTTTCTTGAGATACATAAATCTTTCGTTTCTCATCGTTCCAATTAGGGCTTAGGCTATACGGCGATGAAAGCAGGGAAATAGCCAAATCTGCAATTTCGCGATCTGCATGACTAATAAAATAGCGTTCGTCCGGTAATTCCTCGCGTTCAATAAATTCCAAGTAAATGGTTATGATCTTTTGACACAAAGGATCTGCAAACTCAATGTCTTGCAAACCTGCAAATAACACGAAGGCAATGGGGTAGTCCTGTTCCCATTTCGCGGGTATTTGTCCATAATTAATGAGCAAGCGGATAATCTCACGCTCCTGTAAAGCGATAGATTGCGATAGTGCGGGCTGCAGTTCCTCCTGCGAGCGTGTTTCCGCCATATCCCGCGGGTCCATAAACAGGTCAGGAGGTGGCTCATCTCCACCAAAGGGAGCGTTTGCAGCAGCAGATGAATCCGAAGACTTTTGATTTTTCTTGATTGCTTGCAGCTTTTGTTTGTTTAATTCTGCGATCAACAAACGTTCTTCAATATCCAACAATCGGCTACATTCTCGTATAAATACAGAAGCCTTAATATCATCGGGAATAAGCGCGATACTGTCTACCACATCATGAATAACACCCGCACGTTTTACGGGGTCATTCCCGGCATCTTTGAGTAGAATGTCGGTCTTGTAAAAAATAAAATCCTTACTGTTTTCCGCTATATATTGTTTGAATTGCATTGCGCCATGTTTCATGGCAAAAGAATCCGGATCGTCTCCGTCGGGAAAAAGGAGCACTTTAACGTTCATCCCTTCTTCTAACAACATATCCATTCCCCTTAACGATGCTTTGATACCCGCAGCATCGCCATCGTATAAAATGGTTACATTTCGCGTAAATCTTGAAATCAGTCGGATTTGACCAGTGGTCAATGAAGTTCCTGAGGAGGCAACCACGTTTTCGACGCCCGCCTGGTGCATGGAAATCACATCCGCATAACCTTCCACGAGAAAACAATTATCCTGGTCCGTTATTGCCTTCTTGGCAAAGTATAAACCGTAAAGAACATCGGATTTATGATAAATTAAGCTCTCAGGTGAGTTAACATATTTCGGCGTCTTCTTATCTGTTTTGAGCGTTCTTCCTCCAAAACCCAAGACACGTCCTGTCAGGTTATGTATAGGAAACATCACCCGCCCTCGGAACCGATCATAACGTTTCCCGTCATCTCTACGAATTATCAAGCCTGTTTCGTCCAAGAATTCTTCGCTGAAGCCACCCTTTACGGCTTCTTCATATAAAGCTGCCCATGCTTCGGGGGAATAACCCAGTTCGAACTTTTTAATGATATCATCCCGATAACCCCGTTCGCGAAAATAACTCAGACCGATAGCCTGACCGTCCTCTGTATCCCAGAGGCTTTCACGGAAAAATTTAGCCGCCCAATTGGTAATGATCAATAGGCTTTCGCGCTTGTCGCTTGCCGCCGCCTGCTCCGGAGATAGTTCAACCTCCTCAACTTCTATATTATATTTCTGCGCCAAGTAGCGTAACGCTTCCGGGTAGGAATATTTCTCAAGCTCCATAACAAAGCGTACTGAATCCCCTCCAGCGCCACAACCAAAACACTTATAAATACCCTTGCTTACAGAAACATGAAAAGAAGGTGTCTTTTCATTATGGAATGGGCAAACACCAATTAAGCTCGTTCCCCGTTTCTTTAAGTCCACAAAGTCACCCACCACTTCTTCGATACGAGCGGCATCCAAAATTTTCCCGATTGTTTCCTGCTTAATCATTCTTGGTAAAGATAGTAATTTTCGTTATTGGTTAGTGGTTGTTAGTTATTCGTTGTTCGTTGTTCGTTGTTAGTTGCTGGTTATGGGATGCTTTTGTGAAAACAGGTTTTAGTATCAGGACACCTGCCTGCCGGCAGGCAGGTAGGTATCAGGATAAGTAACAAGCCCGAAGGGCTCATTGATACCTTAAAGAACTAACAAAGCATCAATAACCCCGAAGGGCTCATTGACACCTTAGAAAACTAACAAAGCATCAATAACCCCGAAGGGTTCATTGATACCTTAAAAAAACTAACAAAGCATCAATAACCCCGAAGGGCTCATTGATACCTTAAAGAACTAACAAAGCATCAATAATTCAAAAGCCTCCCGGAGGGATGGCCTGCCTCATGGAGGGACAGTAAAAAAGCCTATTCGCTTATCACTTGTTTCCGCTTTCGCTACTGCTACTCCTCATTCATCACTCCTCACTCATCACTACTTAATACCTAGCTTTTCATTCTTTACTTCTGGTCCATTGGCAAATTTGATTCCGAAGGCATCGTTCCCGGAAGTTCGCTCGAAAATTTGCAATCCGAAATATGGTACTGCTGCTATTAAATGATCAAAAATATCAGCCATTATATATTCATATTCGGCCCACTTGGTTGTATTGGTAAAAGCATATAACTCCAAAGGCAAGCCATTTTCAGTTGGCGCCAATTGCCTAACCATCAACGTCATGCCCTTATGAAGCCCTGGATGATTATTCAGATACCAATCAATATATTTTCTGTAAAGTCCGAAGTTCGTAAAGTTTCGCCCATTCAATGCAACGGTCCTGTCTGCTCCTATTTTTTCGTTGTGCTTTTTAATCACTTCTCCGCGCTCGTCAATATAATCACGAATTCCTTGTATTTTTTGGAAACGAGGAAGCTCTTCGTCACCCACAAAGCGAATGCTGCCCTGTTTAATAATGATTGCCCTTTTAATGCGACGCCCACCGGATTCTTGCATTCCGCGCCAATTCTGAAATGAATCGGATATAAGGGTATAGGTAGGAATAGTGGTAATCGTTTTATCGAAATTACGCACTTTTACGGTTGTTAGGTTAATTTCTTCCACGTCGCCATCTGCGCCGTATTTAGGCATGGTGATCCAGTCGCCGATACGAACCATATCATTGGTTGTTACCTGAATGCTGGCCACAAACCCCATGATGGTATCTTTAAACATGAGTAATAGAATCGCCGAAGCAGCGCCCATAGCGGCAAAGAAAGCCGTCGGGGATTGACCGGTTATACTGGAAAAAATAGCTACGGCACCAAATAGAAAGAAAACCATCCGAATAACCTGTAGATAACTCTCCATTGGTTTAGCTGAAAATTCGGGTTTTTCTCGTAATACGTCGGCACCCGACCTTATAATGGCCATCACAATGGATATGATCATAAAAACCATGTAAACTTCCATGGCGATGTCCAAGGGATTTATTAAATGCGGGAAGTCATTAAATACAACCGGTATCGAATTTTTCACCAGGCTGAATGGTGCTATCAGTGCAAGAAAATGAGGAAAGCGGTTTTTTAACAGATAATCGAAAAACCGAAGTTGCGTACTATTGTAAATTTTAGTAAAAGCGATTTTCAGTGCTTTTCTCACAACATGTTGTACGGCATAAACTAGAAATACCAAAATTGCGAGCAGAACAAAGACATTCACATAAGTAGCCACTTCTTTGTTTATGCCGAGATCAATGAGTTTGTGATAGGTGAATTCACTAATAAAATTGGAGGATTTCTCTAAGCTGCTTTCTAAATTGTCCATTGTGGAATAGGTTTTAAATATCATCCAAACCCGTAGGCCGGATAAGTTAAAATAAAAACACGATGTTAAAGCTCGGAAAAACAGAAGATATCTGTTAGAGCCAATAGATTCATAAGCCAAAGGGCTTATTAGCAAAGATACGATTTTTCAGCTAGTTTCCTAGACGTTTGAGAGCAATATAGGCCATTAAGCCCGTACTTATGGATAATGCTTTTTCATCGACATCAAAATCAGGGGTGTGTACCGATGCCGTGATTCCTTTTTCTTCATTACGCGTACCTAAGCGATAAAAACAAGCATCCGTTACCTGCGAATAGAAAGCGAAATCTTCTCCCGCCATCCAAAGATCTAGATCCAGTACATTTTCCTGTCCAAGGTATTCAACGGCATAGCCACGAGCTTCCTTGGTTAGCGCTTCATTATTCACAAGATAGGGGTAACCGTGGCGTACTTCAAAATCACAGGATCCGCCCATGCTTTCTGCGATGCCTTCGGCCATTTTTTTCATTTTTTTATGCGCCTCTTTGCGCCATTCTTCATCAAATGTGCGAAATGTTCCCTCCAGCTTAACCTCATTCGGAATTACATTCGTAGCGCCTTCCGCATTAATTTTACCGAACGACAAGACGGTAGGCATCTTGGGGTCGGCTACACGACTTACGATCTGCTGCAAAGCCGTAATAATATGTGCGGTAATAACAATAGGGTCTATATTTTGTTGTGGTTGTGCCCCGTGGCCCCCCTTTCCTTTCACCGTTACATAGAGTTCATCAGTAGATGCCATGTACTTCCCCGCCCTAAATCCAACTTTACCTGCATCGATCAGCGGCATGACATGTTGACCGATAATAGCTTGTGGTTTGGGGTTTTCAAGCGCTCCCTCTTTTATCATAATACTTGCCCCTCCAGGAAGCTTTTCTTCTCCAGGTTGAAAGATTAACTTAACAGTTCCTGCAAATTGATTTTTCAAGGAAGCTAGTATTTTAGCTGTTCCCAATAAGGAAGAAGTATGCACATCATGACCACAAGCATGCATAACACCTATATTTTTAGATCCATAAGTTCTTCCTTCTACTTCTTTAATTGGTAAAGCATCCATATCCGCCCTTAAAGCTATCACCCCATCCCCGACTTGTTCTCCCTTAATGAGGGCAACGATTCCAGTATTCGCCATTTCTTCCCAAGCGATACCCAAAGCATCCAATTTCTCTTTGACAAATACCGAGGTATTGTATTCTTGAAAAGACAATTCCGGGTTGGCGTGAAGATGACGGCGCGTATCTACTATCTCAGAGAAAATGGTTTGAGCTAATGCTTGGATAGATTCTTTTAACATGTTAGTTTTCTATGTTAATCGTTTCGGTAAATATAAAGACAGAACTGAAATCCCGCTTAAGCTGATTCATAAGTGCTTGTGCCTGGCTCCGACTCGTAAAATCACCTACCTTCACCCGATAGTTAGGCTGCTGATAGCCGACATAGGTATTAAGATCTTTATAAATTTGCTTAAACCTTGCCTGCGCGCTGTAAGCTTCGTTACGATTGCTTCCAGAGTAAATCTGTACCCGATAACCGCGTGCCGTAACTTTTCTACCGGTCTTCAGCGGCACACCGGGTTTGCTGGATTCATCTGCTGGAGACAAAACCGTGTTACTACCCAGTAACATACGCTCTTTCTGTAGACGTTCAATTAAGATACTTTTATGTTCTTCTACTATCCCCTTCTCATCCTGAGCAATTGCCTTTCCTATAAAACAGAAAAGCAATAGACCTAGAGCGATAAAAATTTGTTTAAGGCAAGATGTTATTAACATATTCAAACGGTTATTCGTTGTTTGTTATTGTTCTTAGTAAATGAGTAAATGACAACAACTAAGAACGAACAGCTAAGAACTAAACTTGTCCTATACCGTGACAATTTTTATATTTTTTCCCACTACCACAAGGGCAAGGATCATTTCTTCCTATTTTATTATCATTTCTGACAGGTTGCGTCTTTTGCACTTCCCTGGTATCCTCCACGGGCAGACCACCTCCTGACGTTGCTGCGGCCAATTCCGGCTTAGATACTTGCATTTTGGGTTCCTGAACAGGCCGGCGTGCTTCCCGCACTTCTTGTGGCTGCTGATGCGGAATTTCTCCTTTAAACAAGAAAGCCACAATATCTTTATTCATGGTTACCAACATCTCCTTGAAAAGGTTAAAGGCTTCCATTTTATAAATAATGATAGGATCCTTTTGTTCGTAAACTGCATTTTGCACCGATTGTTTCAAATCGTCCATCTCACGCAAATGCTCTTTCCAAGCCTCATCTATTAAGGATAAAACAACCCCTTTTTCGAAGGCCTTAAATACTTCCTTTCCATTTGTTTCAACCGCTTTCTTTAGGTTAGCTGCGACCTGCAATCCACGAAGACCATCAGTAAATGGCACGACAATATTTTCAATCTGTTCACCACGTGTTGCATACACGTCTTTCAAAACCGGTAAGGTCTGATTTGCAATATGCTCCGCTTTGCGGTGGTAGAAATCGATTACCCGGCTAAATAAGGTATCTGTTAAGCCGGCAATGTTGCCACTTAAAAAAGCATCTTGATTCAACTCAGGATCAACGGAAAAAACACGGATAAATTCCAATTGAAAATCCTCATAGGTTCCCGTTTCCTTATATTCAGTAACCAAGTCTTCAACCACATCATAAATGGTATTATTCAGATCAACATCCAAACGTTCCCCAAATAGTGCATTTCTACGTTTCGCATAGATCACGGTACGCTGTGAGTTCATCACATCATCGTATTCCAGCAAACGCTTACGGATACCGAAGTTGTTCTCTTCCACTTTCTTCTGTGCTCGTTCGATCGATTTGGTGATCATCGAATGCTGAATAACCTCTCCTTCTTCAATGCCCATACGTACCATGATGTTGGAAATACGTTCGGAACCGAATAAGCGCATTAAATTGTCTTCCAAGGAAACGAAAAACTGCGAAGAACCGGGGTCACCTTGGCGACCGGCACGACCGCGCAACTGACGGTCAACGCGGCGAGATTCATGTCGTTCTGTACCAACAATAGCTAAACCACCAGCCTCTTTAACACCAGGTCCTAACTTGATGTCGGTACCACGACCCGCCATGTTCGTCGCGATGGTCACGGTACCCGCCTGCCCTGCTTCCGCCACTATGTCGGCTTCCCTTTGGTGAAGTTTAGCATTCAATACATTGTGTTTGATACCGCGTAACTTCAACATACGGCTCAACAATTCTGATATTTCCACCGAGGTCGTACCTACCAATACCGGGCGACCAGCCTCGGTTAACTTTTGGATTTCCTCAGCAACTGCATTATATTTTTCACGAGCCGTACGATAAACCAAGTCCTCCCGATCATCACGTTGTATTGGGATATTGGTTGGTATTTCTACCACATCCAACTTATAGATTTGCCACAGCTCACCCGCCTCCGTCACCGCCGTACCCGTCATACCTGCTAGCTTGTGGTACATTCTAAAATAATTCTGTAAAGTTATCGTCGCGTAGGTTTGTGTAGCATCTTCTACCTTTACATTTTCTTTCGCCTCAATTGCTTGATGTAACCCATCCGAGTAACGGCGACCTTCCATGATACGCCCCGTCTGCTCATCGACAATCTTAACCTTACCCTCATCTATGATATATTCTACATCCTTTTCAAACAAGGTATAAGCTTTTAATAGCTGGTTAACGGAGTGAATACGTTCAGATTTAATAGAAAAATCACGCATCAGTTCATCTTTCTTCTGCGCCTTTTCTTCGGCAGAGATCGCTAACTTTTCAATCTCAGCAATTTCAGTCCCTACATCAGGCATGACAAAAAAGTGAGGATCTTCGCCTGAGCTTGTGATTAGCTCAATTCCTTTTTCTGTCAACTCTACTTGATTATTTTTCTCATCTATTACAAAGAACAATTCGGCATCCACTTTTGGCATATTTTTGCTTTGTTCCTGCAGGTAATAGTTCTCTGTTTTCGTAAGCACCTGGCGATTACTCCCTTCGCTCAGAAATTTAATGAGCGCCTTATTCTTAGGTAAGCCTCTATGTGCACGTAATAAGGCCATACCAGCACCTTCTACATCGGTATTACCACTTGAAATTCCTTTCTTCGCTTCGTTCAACACCGTATTGATATACGCTTTTTGTGCATTTACCAGACGCTCGATTCGCGGTTTCAAATCATAGAATTCATGTTCATCGCCACGGGGAATTGGGCCGGATATAATTAAAGGTGTACGTGCATCATCAATGAGTACAGAGTCAACCTCATCCACCATAGCAAAATGTAATTTACGTTGCACCAAGCCTTCCGGTGCTTGCGCCATATTATCTCGTAGATAATCGAAACCAAATTCATTGTTTGTACCGAAAACAATATCAGCGGCATAAGCGTTGCGGCGAGCCGCAGAGTTTGGCTGATGTTTGTCGATACAATCTACGCGAAGACCATGGAATTCAAATAAAGGCCCATTCCATTCGGAGTCACGTCGTGCCAAATAATCGTTCACCGTCACGATATGAACACCTTGTCCGGATAAAGCGTTTAAATAAGCGGGTAAAGTACCTACCAATGTTTTACCTTCACCCGTTGCCATTTCAGCAATTTTACCTTCGTGCAGAACAATACCACCGATTAACTGTACATCATAATGCACCATATTCCAGGTAACCTGATTCCCGGCAGCAATCCATGTGTTATGCCAAATAGCTTTATCACCCTTGATTTCGACATTTGGCTTTTTCGCTGCCAGATCACGATCGAACTCACTAGCTGTCACTTCTAACGTCGTGTTTTCAGTAAATCGGCGTGCCGTTTCTTTCACAACAGCGAATGCCTCCGGAAGTATTTCCATTAATACTTCCTCTAATTTTTTATCGCGATCTTTAATCAGTTTATCTACTTTGTCATAAATGGCATTTTTTTCTGCCATTTCTACCTGTGGTTCCTCAGCATCTGTTTTCAACTGGTTGATTTCACCATCAATATCCGCTAAATAGTCGGAAATCCGTCGCTTAAAATCAAGCGTCTTTGCACGAAGTTCATCATGACTTAATCCCTCCAGTTTGGCAAATTCTTCCTTGATTTTATCTACTAACGGACGAATATGTTTTATATCACGATCAGATTTACTGCCAAAAATTTTACTTAAGAATCCTAACATGTTCAATAATAATCTAAAATATATGCTATTGGTGTCAACAAATGCGCCAAATCCCATGTTGCGTCATATTGACATCAATACAATTGTCAAAGTTAGTGATTTTTTGTTAATAGTAATCAGCTTTCGGAGATTGGCATTCAGCCGTTTGTTAATTGTCCGCTGTTGGTTATTAGTTATTGGTTATTAGTTATTGGTTATTAGTTATTGGTTATTGGTTATTGGTTATTGGTTATTGGTTATTAGTTATTGGTTATTGGGTGTTGGTTATTGGTTATTAGTTATTGGTTATTGGTTGGCGAGCGCACATTCATTGGCTAGGAAAGGCTTAGGCTGTAGTTAAGCAATAAGCAGATGGCATTAGGCAGTAAGCTTTAAAGTACCTCCCTATCGGAAGGCAGGCAGGTCCCAAACCATTATCACATCGGCTAATTATCACATCGGCTAATTGGCTCATCGGCTAATTATTTCAGCTATCAGCAGTCGGCCTTCAGTCGCACGAATCCTTCTCACTATTCCCTACTCAATAACTTAACTACTCAACTACTTAACTATTTCCCTACTCAACTACTTAACCATTTCCCTACTCAACTACTTAACCATTTCCCTACTTAACTATTGTGGAAGCACGGCCCAAATGGTATTTCCTGCGTCATCGGCGACCAGCATATATCCTTGTTTGGCAAATGCGATGCCTACCGGTCGGCCGTATACTTCAGCCTCCGCGTCATTTGCTATAAAGCCCGTCAAAAAATCTTTATATTCACCTATAGGCGTTCCATTTTCAAAAGGAATAAAGAGCACTTTGTATCCGACCAATTGCGAGCGATTCCAAGATCCGTGTTGCCCTACATAAGCGCCACCTGCGAACTTACCTGAAGCTCCGAAAGCTAAGCCTAGTGAAGCCGTATGTGACCCCACTGCAAAATCGGGAACGATGGATTCAGCCACCAAATCCTCTCTTTTTCCCTTCAACCGAGGGTCTGGGTTTTTGCCCCAATAAGCATATGGCCAGCCATAGAAGCCATTTTCTTCCACAGATGTTATATAATCGGGAACGATTTGGTCTCCCAACTCATCACGCTCATTCACTGCGGTCCATAATTTACCGGTATGAGGCTCCCATGCCATGCCGACCGGATTTCGAAGTCCTGCTGCAAAAATGCGTTCTCCACTTCCATCGGGGTTAATCTCCAAAATGTTTGCTCTCCGTCTTTCATTCTCCATCCCATGTTCACCAACGTTACTTCCCGACCCGACGCTAATATATATTTTTGAGCTATCCGGTTTCATCAATAAATTTCGAGTCCAATGATTGTTGTATCCGCCTGCGGGCAACGACAAAATTTTCTCGCCCTTTCCACTAACTTTAGCTTCTCCTATCTTATACGGATACTTTAAAATACCATCGGTATTAGCGACATAGAAACTGTTATCCATGATCAACATGCCAAAGGGTTTATTAAGCCCTTCCAAGAAAGGGGATTTGCTATCGGCTACGCCATCTCCGTTGGTATCCTTGAACATAGTAATTCTATTCGCACCTGCTCCTTGTGTCTGCGATTCGGCCACGAAAATGTCTCCATTCGGGGCGACATAGATCCAACGGGGATTTTGCAAACCATCGGCAAATTTGACAACCTTGTAGCCCGCGGCCACAATCGGTGTTTTCCCTGTTGGCCATCCGATTACCTTTGAGTTTTTAGTACTGGATGGCGTTGCCAATGGCTCAGCTAAGGTAATGTTTAGTCCGTACTCACCTACCGAATCCGTTGGGGCTTCCGGCGTCTCTTCTTGGTTTTGCCCATTTCCTTTGCAGGCATTGATCAAAACCAAAAAAGAAAAAAAAAGACAATAAGTATATCGATTCATTTTGGATGACGTTTTATTCATGTTAAAGGAACACCAAGCCATCCAAAATGTTTGTTTTAGCGCCAAGCTTTATATTGGTTGATTAAGCCGTTGGTGGAGCTATCATGTGAGGTAATGTCTCCCTCGTTTCTGAGCTCAGGCAATATCTTTCCAGCGAGCTGCTTACCCAGTTCAACTCCCCATTGATCGAAACTAAAAATATTCCAGATAATACCTTGTGTAAATATTTTATGCTCATAAAACGCAATCAAGCTTCCCAAACTCCGGGGCGTTATTTTTTTCAAAAGAAAAGAATTGCTTGGCCGGTTTCCCTCAAAAACTTTGAATGGCGTAATAGCCGCTACTTCCTCGTCAGATTTCCCTGCTTTTTTCAACTCAGCTTCCACTTCCTCTTCCATTTTACCATTCATTAACGCTTCTGTTTGGGCAAAGAAATTAGATAACAGGAGCGTATGGTGTTCCCCAATTGGATTGTGTGTTTGAGCAGGTGCAATAAAATCGCAAGGGATCATCTTCGTGCCTTGGTGAATCAATTGATAAAAGGCGTGTTGGCCATTTGTTCCGGGTTCGCCCCAGATAACGGGCCCTGTCTGATATTCAACCGGCACTCCATTTCTATCCACATACTTACCATTACTTTCCATATCGCCTTGCTGAAAGTATGCCGCAAAACGATGTAGGTATTGATCATAAGGTAGAATCGCATGCGTTTCCGAATCAAAGAAATTATTATACCAAATACCCAACACCCCCATAATAACTGGAATATTTTCCTCTAAGGGAGTATTTTTGAAGTGATTATCAGCCGCGTGGGCTCCCGCTAAAAGTTCTTTGAAATTATCAAAACCAATGCTCAACACGATCGACAAGCCAATGGCGCTCCATAAAGAATAGCGACCACCAACCCAGTCCCAGAATTCAAACATATTCTTCGTATCTATACCGAAGTCTTGCACCGCTTTAGCATTGGTGCTCAACGCGACGAAATGCTTAGCGATATCCTTTTCGGCGCCTCCTTGGGTTAAAAACCAGTCACGCGCACTGTGAGCGTTGGCCATCGTTTCTTGCGTGGTAAAGGTTTTGGAAGCAATCAAAAAGAGCGTGGTTTCTGCATTCACCTTTCGTAACGTCTCAGCGATATGCGTTCCATCAACATTTGATACAAAATGTAAGGTTAAATGATTTTTATATGGTTTCAATGCTTCCGTTACCATAACCGGACCTAAGTCTGAACCGCCGATTCCTATATTAACAATATCCGTTATTGCTTTACCACTGTATCCTTTCCAAGAACCGTCAATCACTGCTTCACTAAATTCTTTCATATGTGCCAGTACTTCATTGACTGAAGGCATCACATCTTGGCCATCAACAAGTACGGGTGTGTTGCTTATATTTCGCAATGCCGTATGTAATACCGCTCTGTTTTCTGTTTTATTAATCGGCAGTCCTTTGAACATGGCGTCAATGGCCTCTTCCAGGTGGCATTCGCGAGCAAGCTGCACTAAAAGAGCAACGGTCTGTTCATCTATCCTATTTTTTGAATAATCAAATAAAATGTCTTCAAATAGTAATGAGAACTTTTCGAATCTATCCGGATCGTAGGCGAACAGATCACGTAAATGTTTCGGCGCGATGTTGATATAATGGTTGCTCAAGTAGTTGTAAGCATCGGTTTCGGTAAAATTTACAGTTGGTAACATAAGCAAATCAAAATTTTCACGAAACTACAATTTTAGTCGCAGAAAAGCGAAAAGCATTTGATGGCGCAGCCTAGATTTACTTTCCTAAGACAGAATAGCTACTTAAAATCTCCGATTTTAACATCAAGATTTCACTTTTACATACGGAATATTAGAAGACCATCTTCTTTAGTCACTTTCTTCCGCAAACCACGAAGTAGCTTGAATGCTATTGAAAACGAACAAGTGATGAAAAAAGTTGATTAAGGAAACCTCTTTTTTTAAAGCTAAATTCCTAAACAGCGTAGCCGCTATTTTCAAAAAAGTTTCCTGACTTTTAACACATTTTGTTATACAATATGTAAAAATTTTCGATATCTTTATCCAAACAAATCCTATATTAGTCAGTTAATTTATAAAGGATTAACATAGGCAGCTTTTAGCCAAAAAATATTAATTCATTAAAGCGGATTAAGGTATCAACCATCTTAAAAACGTATCGAGATGACTGATGTAAATTATGACAATATTGAGCGTTATCTATCTGGAAGTATGACAGATAAGGAGCGTCATCATTTCGAGGCCGAGCTTGACGAAAACGAAGACTTGGCTCAGGAACTTCATTTTTACATGTACGTAAATCAAAGCATCTCGGAATGTCTTTATCATACCCCTATTGAAGAACTATCCTTCGGCAAGGCCAAAAACAAACGATACCAAGATATGAACAGACTTAAATGGATGGCATTAACAGCTATTGGCGTCATTTTCGTAACAATCCTTTTATGGTCACCGTGGAAAATATATCGAGAGATTGATGCATCATCTGTTCAAATGGGCACCGTTAACGCAGAGGGCTTACCTGTTGGTAATAAATATGCCGATATTATCGAGCTTTTTAATGCAGGCAAATACGAAGAAGCCTTGCCTCTTTTAAACGGGGCATTAACGGAACAACCCAATGATTTGTATATTCGGTATTATAGAGGCCTTACTTTCTTAAATTTAAAATACCTCGGATCTGCCCGTCGAGATTTACTGAAGATTTACACCGAAAACGCACCGCAAATGTATGACGCGGCTTACTATATCGCCTTATCCTATCTAGAAGAAGAGGACGATTATAAAGAAAGTGCTCGTAATTGGCTGGATAAAATCCCTCAAGAAGCCCCCATTCATTCGAAAGCCGAAGCACTTAGGAAATTACTGTAAAATAGCCGTTTAGTTGAGCAGTTGTATTGTTAAATTGTTGAGTAGGGAAATGGTTAAGTAGTTGAGTAGTTAAGTAGTTGAGTAGTTGAGTAGTTAAGTAGGGAATAGTGAGAAGGATTCGTGCGACTGAAGGCCGACTGCTGATAGCTGAAATAATTAGCCGATGAGCCAATGTGATGATTAGCCAATGTGATAATGTTTTGGGACTTGCCTGCCTTCCGATAGGGAAGTACTTTAAAGCTTATTGCCCAATGCCTACAGCCTAAAGCTTATTACTTAAAACTTATAACTTAAAATCCTACCTTTGTTCTATGACGAAAGAAAACATTCAAGAATTAAGGGATAGAGCAGCTTCCCTGAGGAGGCATCTTTGACATTGATGCAAAACAAAAAGAAATAAACCAAGAGCAAGAAATAACCCTAAAACCAGACTTTTGGGATCATCCAAAAGAAGCGGAAAAAGTATTGCAGTCGATCAAGAGCAAAAAAGTTTGGACAGATAGCTTTGACGAGCTACTGCAAGCCATTGACGATGCTTCTGTCATGTTCGACTTTTATCAGAGTGGCGACGCCAGTGAGGAGGAAGCCGATGAACTTTTTCAAGAAGCGCTGAAACGGGTTGAAGAGCTCGAATTTAAAAATATGCTTAGTGCCGAAGAAGATCAGTTAACGGCTATTTTACAAATTACTGCCGGCGCTGGAGGCACTGAGAGTTGTGATTGGGCGGCTATGTTGATGCGTATGTATATTATGTGGGGAGAAAAGAATGGCTATAAGGTAACGGAGCAAGACTTCCTCGAAGGCGATGTTGCAGGTGTAAAATCAGTGACACTTCAATTTGACGGCAATTTCGCTTATGGATATTTAAAGGGAGAAAACGGCGTGCATCGCTTAGTGCGAATTTCTCCGTTCGACTCCAATGCGAAACGGCATACTTCGTTCGCCTCCGTATACGTCTATCCACTGGTGGACGATACAATTGAGATTGAGGTAAAAGATTCGGATATTGAATGGGACACGTTCCGTTCAGGAGGCGCTGGTGGACAGAACGTCAATAAGGTAGAAACAGCCGTTAGGCTGCACCACAAGCCCTCAGGAATTGTTATCAAGAACCAGGAGTCGCGTTCACAACTCCAAAATAAGGATAACGCTATGCGTCTCTTAAAATCGCAGCTTTATGAAATTGAGATGCGTAAGCGTATGGAAACGACAGCGGCTATTGAAGGCAGCAAGAAAAAAATAGAATGGGGTTCGCAAATACGTAATTATGTTTTACATCCTTATAAGCTGGTAAAAGATTTAAGGACAGGTCACGAAACATCCAATACCCAAGCGGTATTAGACGGTGAATTGGATGAATTTCTAAAATCTTATCTGATGGAATTTGGTGGAAACTAAAATTCATTTTTCCACATCATGGATTCAACGGGTCGCGTTGTCTTTCTATTGTATTTCGCATTCCCTTTTGTGTTGTACATGGTGTGGATATCTCCCTCTACTGTAAAATAAATCAACTGCCCAATGGGCATGCCAGCATATACACGTACCGGTTGAGCCACGGATATTTCAAGTGTCCAGGTATTACAAAATCCGACATCTCCCTTTCCGGCAGTGGCATGAATATCAATACCTAAACGTCCTGTGCTGCTTTTACCTTCCAGGAAAGGTACATGGTTATGGGTTTCTGTATATTCTAATGTCACTCCCAAATACAAGGTGTTTGGTTCAAGCACATAACCAGCTTTCGGAATTTCAAAGTGAACAATTTCATTATGAACCTTAGCATCTAATACCCGATCTTTATAAGTAGCCAAGTATTTCCCTAAATGAACGTCATATGAGTTCGTCCCCAAACATTCACGCTTAAATGGTTCAATAATAATAGAGCCTTTATCGATTTCCTCTAAAATCCTTTTGTCTGAAAGTATCATAGTGTTTTTAGTGCAGGATACAAACATAAGGAATAATTAATCAATTTGTGAATGAGTTGAGTTGTTGAGTAGGGAAATAGTTAAGTAGTTGAATCGTTAAGTAGTTAAGTAGTTGATGAACCAATGTGATGATAGCCGACATGATTAGAACGGCCAGCGCGTCCGAAGCTGATAGCTGAAATAATTAGCCGATGAGCCAATTAGCCAATGTGATGATGAGCCGATGCGATAATTAGCCGATGTGATAATGGTTTGGGCTGTCTTCCGATAGGGAGGTACTTTAAAGCTTACGGCCTAATGCCATCTGCTTATTGCTTAACGCCTACAGCTTTTCATAGCCAATGAATGTGCGCTCGCTAACCAATAACTAATAACCAATAACTAATAACAAACAACTAACCAAACAGCCGAAAGCCGATCGCTGAAAGCTGATGGCTATTGATAAAAATTTACTACTTTTATTCATGGGTTTAGTATATCTTAAGGAAGTTAATCCGCACACACGTTTTGCCATTTGGAAAATTGAAGAAACAGCTGAAGAGCTATTGGCTAAATTACAGCTAAACAGAAGTGAAAAGGCTTTTTTGGAGCGACTTAACAAGGGTAAAAGGACATTAAATTGGTTGGGAACACGTGTTTTGCTCCGCACCATGTTAGAT
Organism: Olivibacter sp. EAT-5; assembly: GCF_044784325.1. NCBI lineage: Bacteria > Pseudomonadati > Bacteroidota > Sphingobacteriia > Sphingobacteriales > Sphingobacteriaceae > Olivibacter > Olivibacter sp. EAT-5. The sequence goes on from NZ_CP173028.1 coordinate 866,879, forward strand.
ACCCCGGGTTATATTGATTGCCCTTCTGACGAGAATGGCAAACCTTATTTAGTTAATTTTCCGCATAAAATATCACTCAGTCATTCCTTTGATTATGCTGCTTGCATGCTTAGTACACGATACGAGGTAGGAATCGACATGGAGTTGGTCAAACCTAAAATAGAAGTCATTGCCAGTAAATTCATGAAACCCGAAGAGCTGGCACAGCTTCAGCCTGAACACCGCTATGTAGAACAGCTTTTAACTTGCTGGACAGCTAAAGAAGCGGTCTATAAGTTACAAGGAAAAAAAGGAGTTTCTTTTAAAGACAATATTTATATCGAACCCTTTACGTATCAAGAACAGGGGAGCAGTATTGTTGCCCATCTTCAAGGCCCGCATCAACATGCGATCTATACCGTTTACTACGAGCGTTTTCGGGAGTTTATGTTAGGATATGTGATGGGATAGGTGCTTTTCTTCCTATTTCCGTAACTTTGCATTCCTTATTAGGATTACACATGAATAAAAACGTTTATTTCCAAGACTGGGGCAGGGTTGACTATCAAGAAGCGTGGGATCGGCAAGAACTTATTTTCGCGCAGGTAGTTCAACAGAAAACGGGCAACCGGGTTAATGGCACCAATCATCCTACAGACAACTATTTAATTTTCGTAGAACATCCGCATGTTTATACACTGGGTAAGAGCGGTAAGCCCGAAAACTTATTATTAGATGAACAGGGGCTACACGATAAGCAAGCAACCTATTACAAGATAAACCGTGGAGGAGATATTACTTATCATGGCCCTGGCCAACTAGTTGGTTATCCTATATTGGATCTTGATAATTTTTTTACTGACATCCATCTATACATGCGTACGATTGAAGAGGCCGTGATTCGTACATTAGCCGATTATGAGATTGAGGCTGGCAGGTACCCGGGTTATACCGGCGTATGGTTGGATCCGGACAATGAAAAAGCCCGGAAAATTTGCGCTATCGGTGTTCGAGCCAGTAGGTGGGTTACCATGCATGGTTTTGCATTTAACGTCAACACGGACCTAAATTATTTCAACCATATTGTGCCCTGTGGTATAGACGATAAAGCCGTAGCTTCTTTACAAGGTGAACTAGGACGGGAAGTAGACATGGAAGAAGTAAAAGAACACTTAAAAAAACATTTTGCTGATTTGTTCAAAATGAATTTAATAAGCGCTGCATTGACTGCGTTCTAAATCACTCCACAGTACACACTATCGGAAAGCGTATCATGATAGGTATCCCGGAAGGAGGCATATACATGTATTGGCTTCTCAGCAAAGGCTAAGGTGCTATTCTCCCAGCTGTCCGTCTGTGCGACCCTTTCTGCGCCGATTTCTCTAAAATGACGAAATAAGTCGCCATCATATAGCAAAACCACTAAACGATCCCCTTTCCATCCACCTAATGATTCCCATGACAACGTAATACGAGTCCCATTTCGTTCAACGGAGCAGTTATGCGGCGGAATTATTGGGCCTTTACTTATCAAAACCTTTTCCGGGTTGATATAGGGTTCACCATTTTCGTCGATCTCTACGGCGTATTTACGGGTGTATGACTGTACCATCTGAAAAGGTCCCACCCTACTCCCAGGCGGAACTGCATTCCTAAAACCGAATAGGACAAAAGGCTTTATCGGTGTCAAAAATTTAGATACAGCTTTCATTTTAGCCTGATTCAATAATTCCTTGGGAGAGAAAGGTTTGGTACGGCGCCCAATCGTACGAACAATCAGTTGACCATTTAATTCATACGTCGTTAAATCCCCCGTCCTTCCATTAATAGGGCCATGAAGACCATTCTTTGCAATTGCCATGTTAAAAGCCTTTGGTTTATATATCTGCTAGTCGAAGCTGGTTTACTGCTGCTTCCACTCAAATATATCATAAAAAAAGAATTTATAAAGTTTTAAAGAAGAATTTATAAAGGGTTAATAAGGGTGATACCCTTATTAACCCTTTATAAACCCCTTACTAACCCTTTGTTAACACCCTATTAATGGTAAAGGAAACGCGAATGAAATTCAACTTAATCCCGAACGATTAGCGACGGACAACCCGTTAACATTCGGGCAAACTCAACGGAATGTTGGTTGCTAAACCACCATCAGAAGTTTCTTTATACTTAACATTCATATCCAAGGCTGTTTCCCACATGGTGTGCACTACGGCATCTAAACTTACTTTTGCCTTTTCGGGATTGGATTGTAAAGCGAGTTGCGATGCTGTAATGGCCTTAATAGCTCCCATGGTATTTCTTTCGATACAGGGTACCTGTACTAATCCGCCGATGGGATCGCATGTTAGTCCAAGGTGATGTTCCATGGCAATTTCAGCTGCCATCAGTACTTGGCGCTGGGATCCGCCCAAACACTCGGTTAATGCCGCCGCTGCCATCGCCGAAGACACACCAATCTCAGCCTGGCATCCACCCATTGCAGCCGATATCGTCGATCCTTTCTTGAAGATACTTCCTATCTCCGATGCCGTCGCTATAAATTGAATGATTTTTTCTTCATTGTAGCCATTGCAGAATATTAAAAAGTATTGAAGGACGGCTGGGATTACACCGGCAGCACCGTTTGTCGGAGCGGTAACGACCCGTCCGAATGAAGCATTCTCCTCGTTCACGGCCAAGGCAAAACAACTTACCCAATCTAACGTATATTGGAAACCACTCCCTCCTTCACGGATAGCGTACATCCAGGTTTCGAAATCGGCATAATGACGGCCGTTCAACAATTTTTTATTTAATTTAGCGGCTCTTCTTTCCACATTTAAGCCTCCCGGCAAGGTACCCGTAGTGTGACAGCCTCGATAAATACAATCACGAATCGTATGAAAAATCTTTAAGATCCCCTTATTAGTTTCTTCTTCACTTCGCCACGCATGCTCATTTTCGAGCACCACCTCTGAAACTTTAAGGCCGGTACGCATACACCACATCAATAAATCCTTCGCATTTTGAACGGGGAAGGGTAAATCCACCTCTTCTGTATCACCTGCCCGTTGATTTTCCTGGACTACAAAACCTCCACCAATAGAGAAGTAAGTTTCAGATAACGCCGTTCCATCTCTGAAAAAAGCTTGAAAGGTAACCGCATTTGGGTGATAGGGCAAACTTTCCGTCATCAGGAAAAGCAAGTCCCCTCCATAATTAAAGGGAATTACATACTGCCCCGCAAGCCACAATTGGCAATCACCCTTAATCTGGTCAACTGTTGGTTGAATCCGACTAACCTCGAAAGTCACGGGGTCACCACCACTCAACCCTAAAAGGATTGCTATATCGGTTCCATGCCCCTTACCTGTCTTGGCCAAGGATCCGTAGAGTAAGATTTTAACTGCTTCTGTATCAGCAAGCCTCTTTTCTTGATCAAGCTTTTGGATAAATCGTTGTGCTGCACGCCATGGCCCAAGGGTATGCGAGCTAGAAGGCCCGACACCGATTTTGAAAATATCAAAAATGGAAATCTGTTCTTTATTCATAAAATAACGCATACGAAGTTAAGCCTAATAATTGTGATTTCCTTATCGGCTCATTTACCCGATATTGACATCATTTTAAAAATTTTAACCATCGGAAAACATTTTTGTACGTTTTATCAGTTCCATATTTTATATTTGTTTATTATAAGCCGAAAAAATTGATAATAAACTAATTTTCAATGCAGTTATTTACCTAAAAAAGTTAAAAGTCTTATAAAAACAACACCCCTGTTTTTCACTTAAATAAGAATCATATGAACAACTACGATTACAACGATTCAATGAGCTCCGGTTTATTTGCCGCCATGGGCATTGGCACAACACTTGTTTCGCTTGCTCTTAGTATTTTAGCGATCGCCGGTTTGTGGAAAATGTTCGAAAAGGCTGGCAAACCAGGCTGGGCAGCAATAATTCCTGTTTACAATCTCATTGTTATTCTTGAGATTGTTGGAAAACCTATTTGGTGGATATTTTTCTTTCTGATTCCCTGTGTAAACTTTGTAGTAATCATTTGGGTGCTGAATCTGTTGATGAAGAGCTTCGGAAAAGATTCAATATACACGGTACTGGCGTTTTTCTTCTCTTTTATCATTTTTCCCATGATTGGCTTCGGGAGCGATCGCTATTTGGGACCATCAGCTGCTGAAGCGAGAGGTGGCAACTCGTTTGATCAGTTTAAGAATTATAAGAATCCATTTGATGATCCGAATGCACCTAGAGACCCAACAGCTTAATATGGTATGAACTATTTGCTGTTTTTGATTTTCAGTAGCTGGTCCGGAATAGACTGGCTACAACATCATCTTCTACCTTGCCCTTTTAAATGGTTAACCGGCATAGATTGCCCCGGCTGCGGTTTTCAAAGAGCATTATTGTTATTACTTCAGGGGCGATGGCAAGCCAGTATAGTACAATATCCACCAACCATTCCACTTTTATTATTAGGTTTATTTTTCCTGCTAAAAAACCGTTATTTTAAGAAAAATGAAAAACTTGCTACCGTATTATCTTGCTTAGTGGGCTTTCTAATCATCACGTCCTATCTTAACAAGATGTTTTAAGCGCAGCTAATGGAGCCTTTTATTTCGTATTTGATGTCAGATACGAATAGTCGCGAACAATTTGTTTCAAAAACTCCCATTCATTCATCTCGTTAGGAATGTTCACTTGTAACACATCTTTTGCTTTCATAGCCATTTTATATACGAGCATATTATTGCCTGACTTACTGAAATTGGCCAACACATCATGAATGAGTGTTATGTCCTGATCGTTAAGACTTGTCACCTCCGGAAACAAGGGCTTATATAGTTCTTCGGTTGGAGGATGAAAGGCAATTGCTTCTAACTGCGTTCGGGGAACGGTTTTAATTAAAGTTGTGCCCGCCACAATATCGCCTATTCGTTGCTTGTTTTCGGATAGTGCCACGCAGATCAATGCCCCTACTTGCATTGTTAGTGTAAAATCTACAAACCGGAATAACCACCTCAAAAAGTATTGACCTACACTAGGTTGATAACCGTCTAGGCTGACAACTTTAATTTTCAGTATGCGCTTGCCAACACTCTGCCCATTAAAAAAAATTTCACACAGCAAATCATAAAACACAAACAGCGAACCATATAAAGCCAAAAGTATCAGATTACCGGTATTATCAAAAGCCAGTCCTAAGCCTGAAACGATCAATATAAATAAGAGATAAATAAGAAAAAAGAGGAGCAGATCGATTATACGTGCAGCGATCCGCTCGCCCACGCCGGCGACATCATAATCGATCGATATATTTTGCGAAGTAATTACCTTTACATGATTCATCAAAACGAATTTAGTGAAATCCATGGATATGGAAGCGTTTGATTTTTATTATCTTTATTTCGATTCAGGACTTATACTCAAATTATTAATACCATATGCGGGAAGCACTGTTCGTCAAACAAAATAATGCAAAATGGGAAAGTTATGAAAAAATAAAGACAACCCATCCGGATGAGTTAGCAGCGCGTTTTATCGAAATCACGGACGATCTCGCCTATGCCAAAACCTTTTACCCAAAATCGAAAACCACCGCCTATCTTAATGGCTTGGCAGCTCGTCTACACCAGTCGCTCTATATTAATAAAAAAGAAAAGGCAAGTCGTTTTCTGAGCTTTTGGAAAACGGAGCTTCCGATTATCTTTTTTCAGTATCGAAATCAGTTGGCCTATTCTGCTGTATTTTTCTTATTATTCACCTTTATCGGTGCATTCTCTGCCGCGAATGATGAAACATTTGTTCGGCTTGTTTTAGGTGACGACTATGTAAATATGACAAATACTAATATAGAAAAAGGAGATCCTTTTGGCGTATATAAACAATCGAATCCGTTGCTTATGTTTTTGATGATTGCGCTGAACAATATTCGAGTGTCGTGTATGGCATTCCTCTTGGGTATTTTATGCGCTGTTGGCACGGTCGTACTGCTTATGTATAATGGCATTATGTTGGGATCTTTTCAATATTATTTTTTTACAAAAGGTTTAGGTTTTGAATCGGTATTAGTTATCTGGATACACGGCACATTGGAAATATCGGCGATTGTGTTGGCAGGAGCCGCGGGCTTGATATTGGGAAACAGTCTGCTGTTTCCCAAAACTTACAGTAGACTCACTTCGCTTAAACGGGGAGCGAAGGATGGTCTAAAAATCATTGTCGGATTGATCCCCATATTCATTATCGCTGCTTTATTGGAGTCTTTTGTAACAAGACATACAGCTATGCCCTTCTGGTTAAGCAGCGCTATATTGATAGCATCTTTTCTTTTTATCGTATGGTACGTGGTGATTTATCCCCGTAAGCTTTCCAAACTTATTTAGTTATGAATTATTCCTCTGAAGAACCGATTGAATTAAGAAAGGTAAGAGATTTCAGTGAGACGATGAATGATAGCTTCAGCTTTATCAAACAACATTTCAAAAATCTTTTTAAACCCCTTTTATATATAAGTGGCTTTTTTATTATCGCCACAATAGCCAGTAGCGTTGCACAACAAATGAAAACTATCCGATTGGTTGGCTTGGCAAAAGCATCAACCTCAACCGTATTAGCCGAAAATATGACGGGATACACATTTGGTTTAGCCTACTTTCTGTTACTTTTATTCAGTATCTTATCTGTTAGCGTAATTTATCTAGTTACCTATTGCTATATGAAACTCTATAAAGAACACCACCATACAATTCCATCCATGCAAGCCGTTTGGGACTTATTTAAAAGCCATATTATATCCTTTTTCATAGCGACCATTCTTTTAAGTATATTCATCTTTATTGGTTTCCTCTTTTGTTTAGTTCCCGGTTTTTACCTGATTCCCATTATTAGCTTAACCTTGCCCATTATGATTATGGAAGACAAAGGCTTATTTGAAGCATTATCGCGCAGCATACAATTGATAAAAGACCACTGGTGGAAAACCTTCGCATTGATATTTCTAGCATCTATCATTGCCTATTTTAGCATGGGAATACTGAGTCTTCCATCAGCATTTCTAAGTATCGGCGCCGTATTTGTTGAAGATTCTCCCACCTTGGTTCTCGCTGGTAGTATCTTTGGGTCTATTTTAACGGGTTTAGCACAGCTATTTTATATCTTACCTGCAATTGTGAGTGCGCTGTGGTATTTTAGTCTTACAGAAGAGAAAGACGGATTAGGCCTTATGGAACGAATAGAAGGCTTTGGGTCCGGCGGAGTGAAGGCGTCCAACGATTGGCCAAAAGAAGAATATTAATTATTAATCGATGCACCGTATCTGTCTCTTCCTATTGTGTTTGTTATCTTTTATACGCCCCCTCCAGGCCGTAAGCATAGACGCTGCTTTATCAAAAGGACAAGACAAACAGAAACAGATAAATATTGATACCGGGAAAATAATTTTACGCTCATTTGATGCTGCCAAGTTAGCAAGTTATAAAGAGGACGCAGCCTTCAAGTATGAGGAAGAACAGGTTCCTGTTGGATGGTGGCAACATTTTAAACAGTGGCTTTACAATCAGCTAGCCCGCATTTTTTCGAACGGACAATCCGGGTCAACTTTTAAATGGCTATTTATTATACTAGGGAGTGCCGCGCTCTTATTCCTTGTCTATAAAATTGCCGGTATGGATATACTGTACATATTCGGAAGAAGAAATCGGGTTAGTGGTGCAAGTTCCATTGCGGAAGAAGAGGACATACATCAAATCGATTTTGAAATGGAGCTCCAGACCGCTATTACAAACAAAAATTTCCGACAGGCGGTCCGTTTATCATATCTTCAATTGCTAAAAGAACTGACAGATCGGGCATTAATCGATTGGCAACCGGGAAAAACGAATCAAATCTATGTGCAGGAGTTAGGAAACAGACCATTCAGCAACGATTTTAGAAATTTGACAGGTCTGTTTGAAAAAGTATGGTATGGCGCCTTTCCGGTAAGAGAAAACGATTTTTTCGACTTTAGAAGAAGTTTCGCGAAATTAAAGGATCGGATTTAGATACAGTAACATATGAAAGATCTTAAGTTGTATCTTCTGCTAGGTTTTTTATTGTTGGGTATATATTTATTTATTGAATATAACCGTCCAGTGGCTGTTAATTGGTCGCCCACTTATCAGCGAAGCGACAAAATACCTTTCGGAACTTACATATGCTATCGCGAACTTCCGAAGCTTTTTAAAAGGGGTGTATATAATAGTCGACAACCGCTCGAAGAAACACTTCCAAAGGCTAAAGGTGCCAATTTACTTATTATTTCCTCCAAGATTTCCTTGGGCAACGATGATTATCAAAAGCTTTATACACATATCGAGAAAGGCAACGATGTTTTTCTCGCGGCGAGTGATTTCAATCAAATTCTTTTAGATTCACTTCATTTACAAATTCGTACACGAGATGTTCTTTTTGCAAAAGACAGCTTACAATTTCATTTTCTGAATAAACACTTGGCTCCAGGTCGTTATTATCGGTTCAACAGAGGCATAGCTTCCCAATACTTTAGTAAAATAGACACACTGAAAGCTACTATATTAGGTACGAATAATAAAGGTGAAGCAAATTTTTTGCGTTATCATATCGGCAATGGTGACTTATACTTGTTGGCTTCTCCCGATTTTTTCACCAACTACGCATTGTTAACTGAAGAAGGGGCTGCCTATGCCTCCAAAACACTTTCGTACTTAAATCCAAATCGGCCCCTCATTTATGATGAATATCAATTACTTGGTATGGCAGGTGAGCGATCGCTCTTGCGATTTATTTTTAGCAATGCCTCACTTAAGTGGTCTTATTACATTATGCTTGCATGCCTAATACTATTTGTTCTGTTCGAAATTAAACGGCGACAACGGATCATTCCAATAGAAGATCCAATGGCAAACACCAGCGTAGAATTTATAAAAGTGGTAAGTAGCGTTTATTTTCGACAGCGTGACAATAGCGATATCGCACAGAAAAAGGCTCAGTATCTTCTTCATTTTATTCGCGCTCACTATCGAATTAAAACAAGCGATTTAAACGATGAGTTTTTAGCGTTACTTGCCGAACGCTCGGGTGTCACAGCGGATGTCGTTCAAAAGATATTTGAATATATGGAAGCTGTTCACTTGGGGAAACAATTAAGTGATCAAGAATTGACAGATTTTAATAATTACGTGGAACGGTTTTACAATCAATCGAAGATACTATGGAACAAGAATTTTTCGAACAACGTGCCGATTTAGGTGAATTACAGCAAGCGGTTCAACAAATTAAAGACTCGATCGGTAGGGTTGTTGTTGGGCAGCAAAACCTGGTTGAACTCTTAATTGCCGGAATTTTAGCTGATGGCCATGTACTGATAGAGGGGGTGCCGGGCATTGCTAAGACGTTGACCGCTAAATTAATTGCAAAATGTATTGACGCACAGTTTAGTCGCATTCAATTTACGCCAGACCTCATGCCTTCAGATGTTCTGGGTACATCCATTTTCAATCCAAAAAGTGTTGATTTTGAATTTAAAAAAGGGCCTATATTCGGAAACATCATTCTAGCTGATGAGATCAATCGAGCTCCCGCAAAGACACAATCTGCCTTATTCGAAGTAATGGAAGAACGTCAAATGACCCTAGATGGTATCACACACCCAATGGAAGAGCCATTTATAGTGCTGGCGACCCAAAATCCAATAGAACAGGAAGGAACTTACCGTTTACCGGAAGCGCAACTCGACCGATTTTTGTTTAAGATCGAGGTGGGCTATCCCTCCCTGGTGGAAGAAACAGAGCTTTTGATCCGACACCATCAAGCGGATCCTCTTGAAACAATCAAGCATATACAACCGGTCCTCTCGAGTGGACAAATTAAATCCCTACGGAATACGGTAAGGAAATTACATGTGGAAGATAAATTAATCGAGTTTGTAGCGAAGATCGTCTATCAAACAAGAAACCACAAGTCTTTATTCCTGGGAGCGTCGCCCCGAGCATCATTAGCCATCATGAATGGGGCAAAGGCTATTGCTGCCATGAATAGTCGTGACTTTGTCACGCCGGACGACATCATAGGCGTTACACCCGCCGTATTGCGCCATCGTATTGTTTTAACGCCTGATCGAGAAATGGAAGGCATTACGCCTGATGAAGTTATCCATCAGCTCATTAAGAATATCGAGATTCCGAGGTGAAGCTTATAGGGGATAGGGATTAGGGATAGGGTGGAGATAAGGGTAAAGAGCGGGACTTAACAAAAAGCGTTTATTAAAGATTCTACGATGCGTAATATCGTTCGATTATTTTATTTGGATCTATTTCTGAGTAAGCGATTTTTTATCGCTTGGGGAATAACGGCATTCTTATTTTTATTAGCTTATTTTTTCCCTTGGCTGGGATTTTTACCTTATATAGCTGCTCTTACAACGACGCTGATTTTATTAGCAGATATCGCATTACTATACGCTGTAAAAAATGGAGGGGTAGTCAGTACGCGTATTGCTCCTGCCCGCCTAAGCAACAGTGATGATAACGAAATTTTTATTACAAGCAACAATCGTTATCCTTTTACTGTAAAAATAGGCATTATCGATGAAATACCTTATCAATTCCAAAAGCGCGATATTTGGTTCGAGCGAGCTCTGGAAGTTAAGGAACGGAGTACTTTTTCATACCAACTACGCCCTGTAAAACGAGGCCTTTACTCTTTCGGAAAACTACGAACTTTTGTACAATCACCCATCGGTTTTATACAACGTAGATTTAATGAAGATGCAGAGGCTAATGTACCCGTATACCCTTCTTTTCTTCAAATGCGTAAATACGAGATGTTAGCCATTTCTAATCGGTTAACGGATTACGGCTTGAAGAAGATCCGTCGTTTAGGCCATAGCATGGAATTTGAACAAATAAAGGCTTATGTTCAGGGTGATGATTATCGGACGCTAAATTGGAAAGCTTCTGCTCGTCAAGGCAGTTTAATGGTCAATTCGTACATTGACGAGCGATCGCAACATATCTATTGTATAATCGACAAATCAAGGGCAATGAAGATGCCCTTTCATGGCTTAAGTTTATTAGATTACGCCATTAATGCAAGTTTGGTATTGGCTAACATTGCGCTCAAAAAGGAAGATAAAGCCGGACTTATCACATTTGCCGAGCAAATTGGGACTGTTCTTCCTGCTGATAGGCGTTCTACACAACTTAATTATATTATGGAGGCCTTGTACAAAGAGAAGACACGTTATTTAGAGAGTAATTTGGAGATTTTATACTCGACTGTAAGGCATACGCTACGGCAAAGAAGCTTGATTATCTTATTTACGAATTTTGAAAGTGTATCTGCCTTAAATCGACAATTACCTTATTTGAAGAAAATTGCAAAATACCACTTATTGGTAGTAATCTTTTTTGAGAACATCGAGGTGAAAAACTTAAGTCAAGAAAAAGCGGAAAGCATCGAAGGTATCTATTTGAAAACAATCGCAGAGAAATTTGTCTACGAAAAAAAACTACTTGTTCGAGAGCTTGCCAGGCATGGAATACAGTCTGTCTTGACGCCACCTGAACATTTGACTGTCAACACAATCAATAAGTATTTGGAAATTAAGGCTAAGCAGCGGATTTGATGATTGTTACATTGCGAGTTATTAGTTGTTGGTTGTTGGTTATTAGTTGTTAGTGTTGGTAGTTAGTTGCGGGCAGATATCCATTGGCTATGAAAGGCCTAGGTTCATCATCGCATCATCACATTGGCTTATCGGCTAATTAACTCATTAGCTAATTAACTTATCGGCTAACCGACCGTAGGGAGCTCATGAGTGCCGAAAAAAGCAAGCACTTACGAATAGTTAACTACCTAACTATTTAACAACGGCAAAATGCTGTCGAGATAATTTCGGTCATTTGCCAATCGTGGCACCTTATTTTGTCCTCCCAATTTATCTCGGTTTTTCATCCATCGGTAAAAGGTACCTGACGGAGCCATATGTATAATCGGCGCCTTCAGTGCCATGTTTTTAAACCGTTTCGCATCATAGTCTGAATTCACTTCTCGCAGTTTTTCATCCAACACGTTTTTGAATTCCGTAAAGTCGTCCGGCTCTTTTTCAAATTCTATAATCCATTCGTGTGCGCCAGCCTCGTTATTATGGAAATAAACAGGCCCTGCTGTGTAATCGCGTACAATCGCATTGGTGATTTTACAGGCTTCTCTCAAACCATTATCGGCATTATCAACGATCAACTCTTCACCAAAAGTATTAATATATTGCTTGGTTCGGCCGGTAATCTGTATACGGTAAGGGTGTAAAGTAGTAAACTTAATCGTGTCTCCGATCATATACCGCCATAGACCGGCATTCGTCGAAATGATCAAAGCATAATTTTTACCAAGCTCAACCTGATCGAGCGTAAGCGTTAACGGGTGTTCGTCATACAAATTTTCAACAGGCAAAAATTCATAGTAAACCCCATAATCGAGCATAAGCAGTAAATCATCCGAGTCTGACTGATCTTGAATTCCGAAATAACCTTCTGAGGCATTATAGTTTTCCAAATAGTACATATTATCAGAAGGGATAAGTCTCTTAAACTGCTCTTTATAGGGCTTAAAGCTCACTCCACCGTGCAGATACAGTTCCAAATTAGGCCATATCTCCAATAGATTATCTTTCCCTGTTAATTCAAGCACCCTTTTTGCCAATACTACGTTCCACGTGGGTACCCCGGATAAATTGGTTACATTTTCATGAATTACCAGATTGGCGACCCGTTCGATTTTCTCCTCAAAATTGGGATTAAGAGTTGTCTCCAAATCCGGTGTTCTATACATTTCGGCCCAAAAAGGCAGGTTTCGGATCAGAATGGCCGACAAATCACCGGAACTGGAATCTCCATTGCCAAGTTGATTTATTTTATGACTTCCTCCCAGCACAACCCCCTTTCCTGTAAAAACTTTAGCATCGGGCCGATTATGGCAATAAATAGAAAGCAGATCTTTCCCCCCCTGAAAATGGCAATCCTCTAAAGCCTCCTCACTCACCGGTATAAACTTACTCCTATCAGAGGTTGTACCTGAAGATTTTGCAAACCATTTTATATCCGATGGCCACAACAAATTTTGCTCACCTGCAATCATTCTGTCAATATATGGTTTCAGGCTATTATAGTCTTGTATAGGCACACGTTCTTTAAAAGTTTCAAGATTACAAATCGATTTATAGTCGAACTTCTTCCCCCACTCGGTTGCCTGCGCAGTGGTAATAAGGCTTTGAAACCACTCTTCCTGAACTTCATGAGGATATTTCATGAAAAGTTCAATTTGGTGGATTCGCTTTTTCATTATCCAATTAATAATTGAATTGACAATTGCCATTTTGTTATACTAGGATACTTGGTTTTAGCTACTAAAGTAGCAAATTTATTGGTTATTTGTTGTTAGTTACTCGTTGTTGGTTATTAGTTGTTAGCACAGGATTTGGTACCAGGACACCTGCCGGCAGGCAGGTACGTATCAGGATTTCCTATCCTGCGTCCTATGTCTTATATCCTCTTTCAGCCATCAGCAGTCAGCTATCAGCTTTCGGGCGGCCTGGCCGTTCTAATCATGTCGGCTCATCATCACATTGGCTAATTATTTCAGCTTTTAGCCATCAGCAGTCAGCTATCAGCTTTCAGTCGTGCTGGCCTTTCTAATCATGTCGGCTATCATCACATTGGCTAATTATTTCAGCTCTTAGCCATCAGCAGTCAGCTATCAGCTTTCAGTCGTGCTGGCCTCTCTAATCATGTCGGCTATCATCACATTGGCTCATCAACTACTTAACGATTCAACTACTTAACTATTTACCGGCTCAACTAACTATCCCAGTTTCTTCCTTCTCAACTCAAAATGACGCCCCAGATAATAGGTTCTCGCCATTTCATTGACCGCTATCTCTTCAGGAGTGCCCGTCAACATGATTTTTCCCTCAGTAAGCAAATAAGCTCGGTCTGTAATGGACAAGGTTTCCTGTACATTATGATCGGTTATCAGAATCCCAATATTTCGATGTTTAAGCTTATGCACAATGGTCTGGATTTCCTCGACCGCAATAGGATCGACTCCCGCAAAGGGTTCATCTAACAGAATAAAATGAGGGCTTGCCGCTAGAGCACGAGCAATTTCCGTGCGCCGGCGCTCTCCTCCTGACAGCAAATCGCCTCTGTTTTTCCTGACTTTATGTAAACTGAACTCATTGATAAGCTCTTCCAGCTTTTCTTTTCTAACCGTCTTATCCTGGTGATGGATTTCCAACACCGCCATAATGTTATCCTCAACAGATAGTTTTCTAAAAACCGAAGCCTCTTGCGCCAAATATCCAATTCCTTTTTGAGCTCTGCGATACATGGGATCTTCTGTAATATTATCATCTTCCAGATAAACATTACCTTCATTCGGCTTGATCAATCCGACGATCATATAAAAAGACGTTGTTTTACCGGCACCGTTAGGTCCTAATAATCCAACAATCTCTCCTTGCTCGACATGAAAAGACACATCGTTTACAACCGTACGCTGTTTATATTTCTTTACCAGATGTTCTGCCTTTAATATCATACTAGCTTTAAGCTTTTAGTCATCAGCTGCAAGCTTAAAGCTTACATCAACCTAATTCCCTTTAAATTTAATTGAATATTTTTTTTATCTCGCCATACGTTCTCTTCAATAGAGAAACATGCGGTAAAAGGTATTCCTTTATTAATATGTGTTATATATTCCCCTAAGCCAAATCCAATACAATCAAAGGCCGGAGCTCCTTCCTGTGTAATATACATCTTTAGGTGGTTCGCTCCTACCAACTGCGCCTCGCCTACAGAATACACATTTTTGGCAATAAAAACAGGTGCGTTGTTCTCGGGTCCGAACGGTGCAAATTGTTTTAAAACACGAAAGAATTTTGGTGTAATATCCGCTAGATGGATTTTTGCATCAATTGAAATTTCAGGTTCCAACAATTCGGGAGCGATACTTTGTGCCACTACCGCTTCAAATTTCGATTGCAATGCAGGCACATTTTCTGCTTTCATTGTTAGCCCCGCAGCATATTTATGTCCCCCAAACTGCTCTAATAGGTCACTACATTCAGATAGCGCCTCATATAAATCGAAGCCCGCCACAGATCGAGCAGATCCGGCTACATGACCGTTTGATTTCGTAAGTACAATTGTCGGACGGTAATACTTTTCTGTTAAACGTGAAGCAACGATACCAATAACGCCTTTATGCCAATCTTCCTGGTAGACGACGGTTGTTTTACGTTTAATAAGCGTTTCACTTTTTTGGATAATTTCGAGCGCTTCTGCTGTAATCCGCGCATCAAAATCCTTCCGTTGCATATTCTGTACGTCAATTAGCCCGCAACAGTTTTTTGCTTCCTCTAAACTTTTTGAAATCAATAATTTTACCGCATCTTTTGCATGGTCGATTCTACCTGCGGCGTTGATCCGTGGGCCAATTTGAAAAATAACGTCTGTTAAATTCATTTCACCGGCCTTCGTGGAAAGGTCAACCAAAGCCCTTAGTCCAAAGCTTGGATTATTGTTCAATTTCTTTAATCCGTAGTATGCCAGCACCCGATTCTCTCCAGTTATCGGTACGATATCTGAAGCTATACTCACCGCAACAAGGTCGAGATATTGAAAAACTTCTGCTTCCTCTAACTGATTTGTCTTTGCAAAAGCATGAATAATTTTGAAAGCGATACCGCAACCTGATAGCTCCTTATATGGATAGTTACAATCTTTTCGCTTTGGATCCAAAACCGCCGTTGCCTTGGGCAATTCGTCCCCCGGCGTATGGTGATCACCAATGATAAAATCGATGCCCTTCTGTGCTGCATACTCAATCTTGTCGACTGATTTAATACCACAGTCCAACGCAATAATTAGCGAATAGTTGTTTTCTGCTGCATAATCGATACCTTGGAAGGAAATACCGTAACCTTCTTTATACCGATCAGGGATATAATATCCTATATGGTTATAAAACCGTTTCAAAAAGCTGTAAAGTACTGAAACTGCAGTTGTTCCGTCCACATCGTAATCACCGTAGACCAAGATATTTTCCTTCATGCCGATAGCCTGTTCAATACGGCGAATAGCAAGGTCCATATCTTTCATCAAAAAGGGGCTATGGAGATCGTCGAGTGAAGGCCTAAAGAATTTCCGTGCCTGCTCAAAGTCGAATACGCCTCGCTGTACCAACAATCTTGCTAAGACCTTATGTATATTAAGAGCCTTTGATAAGGAAGTAACGACATCTGTATCAACTGTATTTCTTTCAACCCACCTTTTTTGCATATACTTTTACCTATTAAACTGTATCTCTCAAAGGCTAATAAGAGAGTGACGAATACTTTGTACACGATGTGGGCTGCATGCATCTGCATTCCTGTATGACAGAGGCTCGAACACGCAACGAACACTTGTGAAAAAAAAGCATTTTGTCTAAGTTTGCGCTAATCAATGGGTAAATATACGCTTTTTTAGTTGTAAGTTTTAGGTTATACATTATACGTGGTCCAATCATTCACGGCAGTTTACTTATCACTTATAACTTATTACTTATAACTTATTCGCATGCAAGCATTCTCACTTTATGAAGGTTCCTATTCTGTTGATAGCAGCAAAAAATTTATCCCTTTCGATCCCTTAAAAGATGATCCGAAAGATCGAAAAGGCTCTTTGTTTATTCATATTCATCCCTTCCTCATCCAAACCGCTAAGGATCTGATTTTACTGGACACAGGATTAGGGTATAAGGATGATCTTGGCAATCTGACACTACATAATAATATCAAGAAGGCAGGATTTGATCCTCGTGACGTAAGTTTTGTTTTGATGTCGCACCTACATCAAGACCATGCCGGTGGTATGGTTTTCGAGCACCAAGGCAAGTTACAACTGGCTTTTCCCGAAGCGGAGTATATTGTTTCACGTGGAGAGTGGGAAACTGGTTATAGCGGAAAGTCGGGTTCTTACAAAACCCCAATTTTTGATGTGCTGCAACGTAGCGGAAATCTAGAGCTAGTGGAAGGAAATGGGCGTATTAACGACACCATTACTTACGAACACAGTGGTGGCCATACAGAGTTCCATCAAGTATTTCATATCAGCGAGAACAATTCACATTATTTTTTTGGAGGAGACGAGCTTCCCGAACCGGAGCAGCTTCTCCGAAAGTTTGTTGCTAAATATGATTTTGACGGTAAGAAAGCTATGCAACTTCGGGAAGAATACGGAAACAAAGCAGCAGAAGAAGGATGGACCTGTATGTTTTACCACTCGACGGGAGCCCCCTTTGGCAAGGTTTCCAAGGTAGCTGATAGCTTTCGAGTAGAGCCGTTGGATAGTTAAATAGGAAAATAGTTGAGTAGAAGAAGTCGTTAGGTTGCAGAATTTGGAACTACTTAACCACTTACTATTCTACTACTGAACTATATGAAGCTAGATCAGCTGATATTGCGTGGCTACGCGGATGAGGGCTGCCGCATTTGAAACTTCAAATTTCTGCATCAGATTTCTTCGATGGGTCTCTACCGTATGCGGGCTAATAAACAGTGTTTCGCCAATTTCCACCGTTGTTTTTCCCTCCGCAATACACCGAAGCACCTCCTGTTCGCGCCTGGTAAGTTTCGGTAAATTCATGGGATCATGCAAAGCTGCTTCGAACAAAGATTGCTGCACTTCCGGGCTGAAATAGAGCTTTTTGTTTACAACAGATTGGATCGCATTGATAATTTCTTCCGCGCTTGCATTTTTTAACACATAACCATTAGCTCCATTCTGCAGCATCTTGGTAATCATGCTTCGCTCATTATAATTGCTTATGCCGATAATATGAATATGTGGATGGAGCTGCTTAATCTGTTTACACAGATCAATACCACTGATATCCGGCAAATTAATATCGAGTAAAATTACATCGATATTGTTTTCTGCTAAAAACCGTAAAGCACTTTCGCCATCATGACAGCAAGCTTTGACCGTTACCGATTCGTTATCAGACAATAAGGCCTTCATACCTTCCAGCACCACAGGATGATCGTCAACGATAAGTAGGGATATATGCTTTATTGACATTGAATTCTATATTAATTGTTGTTCCCACATTTTTTTCAGACTGAATATCCAATTGGCCATTCAAATAAGCTACCCTGTTCTTCACGTTATGCAACCCCACTCCTTTTCCTTGTTGGTCGTCGGTATCAAAGCCACAGCCATCATCTTCTACGGTAATAAAAACCTTTCCGTCGTTTTGAATACACTGCACCAGAATGGTGTTTGCTCCAGCGTGTCGCACGGCATTATTGATCAATTCCTGCAAAATACGATAAACCATAATTTGCCGATCTTTATCATCCTCTAAACTAAAACCATAGGTCTGTAAAGATATGCTTATCCCGGATCGCTCAAGATCTTCACAAAAATCGCGAAGTGCGGTTACTAAGCCAAAACGCAATAAAGTTTCCGGCATCATATTCCTAGCGATTCTTCTCAACTCGTTTACAGCTACATCGAGTTTATTAAGAATAATCCTGTGTTGCTCTTGTGCTTGCGGCTCGGGACTTACACAGGGATTTTTAGATAAAAGCAATTTTACATTTGACAGTAATCCGCCTAAACCATCGTGTAAATCACTTGCCAGACGCTTTCTTTCTTGCTCCTGTCCTTGCAACATAGCATTAAAAAATCGTATTTGTTGCTCTTTCTGCATACGCTGAAGCTGTTCTTCGTGCAAATCGCACTGCTGCTTTGCTAACCGTTGTTTGTTTCGATAGAGTAAGTATCCAAGCCCAAGCAATATCAATAGGCACCCCAACACAATACAGATAAAGACCAGCATCGTTTTATTGTATTTCAAGGCCGCTGAATTAAGCTCATTTTCGGCCTTTAGTGATACGATCTCCTTTTCTTTTTTTGCATCTTCATATTTCTTTTCTATTAGGTTTATCTTTACGTTAGTCTGCTTTTCGTTCACTGTGTCGGCCAGCGCAAGATACTCTTTCAAAAGCGCAAAAGCTTTAGCTTTATTGCCGACTGCCTCTTCTACATTTACAAGGTTCCTCAAGCTAATCAGTTTATTTCGAGATAAAGGGAAGGCTTTGTTTTCGTTGTAGACGCGATAAGCCATTTCCTTTGCCTTATCGTACTGCTGATTCTCGAAATATAAATAATACTTACGGTTAAGGAGCTCGATGCGATTGTATGCTTCCTGGCGCTGGTTAGCGAAAGTGATTCCTTCGTTAAAGTTTTTCAGCGCGCGATCGAAATTCTTTTCAACATATTGTTGGTACATTCCTGCGAGGACATAGTAGTTCGTCCAGGGATAGGCTTGCGGATAATCCTTTAATTGCTTATAAGCAAAATTGAGATGTGCTTGCATTCGCTCCCGATTGGCGGGTGAAAAGTCTTCTTGATAAAGCAAGGCCTTCACGATACCTAAATGACTGTTAACAGCATCCGCATATTCATGATGATCAGCGAAAATAAGCGCTGCACGTTGAAAATAGGAATATGCCTTGTCATATTGCTTAATGTCGGCAAAAACATTACCGATATCGTAATAATTGTTTGCCAAGAGCAATGAATCACCTATTCTTTCGAGAATCGGACAGGCTTTTTCGATCAGCAATCTCAAAAAAGTCTCTGTATCGTCTTCGCGTTGACTTATAGCACCTATATTATGCCATACCCGTGCAAGATAACGCTGTGCGTTGTGGGATGTATCTGTTTCCAGTAAAGCTTTGGCTTTTTCAAATGCTCGTCGCGCTTCAGACAGATTATAATGCTCCATGTAAACCCCTGCTACATAATAATGTGCAATGGCAAGCGTTAAAGGTTCTTTCAATCGAACACTTCTCTTGAAGGCATCTTGCGCAAAACCCATCGATTTTGCTGAATCGATGTAAAGCCAGTGATCGGATAAATCCTGAAGTGCACTTATCTTCTTTCGCTCGCTCGCATCACTTTTTAGTACATTCTTCAAACTATCTTCATTAAACGCTAACCTTTGTTGCGCAAATAGCGAATAGCAGGAGAAGAACGATAGATAAAAAACTAAAAAGTAATGCATAAGCAATGGGCGACTAACAAACAAATTTATCGATTCTCTCAAGCATAATTGTAAAGAAAACAAGAATATACCTGAAAACCATTAGAATAAAATCCCGAATGTATAGGATAGCATAAAAGAAAATAAAGCTTCAATTTTGAGCCAATGGTTTTTCAAAAAAATAATTCTAACTTAATGATGAAACAATTTCTTTTCCTTTCAATCTTTTTAATGTTACTCGGGGCTCTGACCATAAAAACGGCTTCAGCCCAAAGTGGAGCTCCCTACAACACCGGTTTTGGTTTGTTTTTAGATCTAGGAAACGGTGGCACTTATGTCGGTCCTCATGTAAAACATTTCTTCACGGAAAACAATGCCGGACAAGCTATGGTATTATTTGGTAACGATATAACTATTCTAGGCGTAGAATACTCTTATAACAAACAAGTTCCTAATGCCGGGGGGCTTATGTGGAACGTAGGTATTGGTCCGCAGGTGTTATTTGGCGATGGCGATACCGGATTTGCCTTCCGCCCACAGGCAGGTCTTGAATTTAAGGTTCCACAGGCTCCTTTAAGTGTTGGTTTCGACTGGCGTCCCTATTGGATAGTTTCGCCCGATTCGGAATTTGAGGCTGGTAGATTTGGGCTTACTTTTAAATACACGCTTTAAAGGTGGAAGGTTTAGGGTGTAGGGGTTAGGGTTGATACTGCCCTGCACCTCATGCCCTTACCTTATACCTAACACCTAATGCCTTACACCTCGCTAAAACTTCTCCTTCATTGTTTTTTCAAGGGCAAACATTTCATCGCGAAGTTTGGCTGCCTGTAAAAAATCCATATCCTTCGCTGCCCGTTCCATGTCTCTTTTTGCAGTATCGATTGCCTTCTGCAGTTGTGCTTTACTCATATATTGCACCACCGGGTCAGCCGCTACACTGCTGGCAGGATCCGGATCGACATAGGCCTTCGCCGCTCCTCCTTTAAAATCGGCAACCGATGTCTGTTCCATAATGGCTTCTCTTGACTTGCCGACCGTACGAGGCACAATACCATGCTCCTCATTATATTTAATTTGCTTCTCTCTTCTTCTATTGGTTTCATCGATCGTTGCCCGCATACTATCAGTAATACTATCGGCATACATAATGACACGCCCCCGGTCGTTTCTCGCCGCTCGGCCAATCGTTTGTATTAGCGATGTTTGTGAACGTAAGAAACCTTCTTTATCGGCGTCTAAAATTGCCACTAAAGTTACTTCGGGCAAATCCAGTCCTTCACGCAGCAAGTTTATTCCCACTAACACGTCAAATTCACCCAAACGAAGTCCACGAAGGATCTCCACCCGTTCCAACGTTTTTATTTCGGAGTGAATATAACGTACTTTTATTCCTAATCGGCTCATATATTTTGTAAGCTCCTCCGACATTCTTTTTGTGAGTGTAGTTACCAAAACCCTTCCTCCTTCTTTGGTTACCTTATCTACCTCATCGAGTAAATCATCAACCTGATTAACTACCGGTCGAATTTCAATGGTTGGATCCAACAAACCTGTCGGCCTAATCACTTGCTCTACCACTACCCCTTCCGTTTTTTGCAGTTCATAATCACCGGGCGTAGCGCTCACATAAATGGTTTGCGGCGCCATTGATTCGAATTCCTGAAAATTCAGCGGTCGGTTATCGAGCGCCGCCGGTAAGCGAAAACCGTATTCTACAAGTGATATCTTTCGAGAGCGGTCGCCACCGTACATAGCCCGTATTTGGGGGACCGTCACATGACTTTCATCAATTACCATTAAATAATCGTCGGGAAAGTAATCTAACAGGCAGAAGGGGCGCATACCAGGTTGTCTGCCATCAAAAAAGCGTGAATAATTTTCGATACCGCTACAATAACCTAACTCGCGCATCATCTCCAAATCATAATTTACACGCTCTTCCAAACGTTTTGCTTCGAGCATCCGCCCATCCTTCACGAGTTGTTCCTTTCGTTGTACTAGTTCATCTTGTATAGCCCATAGGGATTGTGTAAATTTTTCTTTAGGCGTCACAAAAAGGTTAGCAGGAAATAGCGCTAACGTCTCCATCTTATCTAACGTTTTTCCCGATACAGGATCAATGACGCTCAGTTCTTCAATTTCATCTCCGAAGAAAGTAATTCGATAGGCGTCATCCATATAAGCCGGAAAAACATCCACTGTATCACCCTTCACTCTAAAAGTTCCCCGTTTAAAATCAGCGGTTGTTCTTGCGTATAGAATCTCCACCAAACGATGTAAAAAGGCATTTCGGCTGATGGTGGTACCAACGCCGAAGCGAAATACGGAACGTGAAAAATCTTCAGGGTTTCCCATACCGTAGATACAAGAGATTGACGAAACGACAACGATGTCTCTTCGTCCTGACATCAAGGCTGATGTTGTGCGTAAACGTAATTTTTCAATCTCATCGTTAATCTGTAAATCTTTTTCTATATAGGTATTGGAGTGAGCAATATAGGCTTCTGGCTGATAATAATCGTAGTAAGAAACGAAATAGTTTACCGCATTTTCGGGAAAGAACTGCTTCATTTCGCCATAAAGCTGCGCTGCCAAAGTTTTATTATGGCTTAATATAAGGGTTGGCCGTTGTGTTTGCGCAATCACATTGGCAATGGTAAAAGTTTTACCCGAACCGGTGACGCCTAATAGTGTTTGATAATGTTCCCCGGCTTCTACTCCTTCAACCAATTGTCGAATGGCCTCGGGCTGATCACCTGTAGGAACGTATTCAGAGGATATTGTAAATTTCATCTATTATTTTCTTTAATTGCCAATGAGAGCTCGAGTCACTAATAATTACCTTGTGTGTCAATATTATTTATATCTCGGCTTCATTGAGTGATTTATTTAATGGCCGTGGAGATTACGCTTATACAAAACTTTTTGCGTCTGTAATGCTCCAATGCTTTTTATTAATGTTCCGTTGCTTATTCAATTTACGTTATTAAAGGCGTAAATGATACTTATTTGGACCGCTAACGAATTCTGTTATCGTTATGGTAAACAAAGATACGAAAAAGCTGTTTGATTGTTAATTACTAAGTGCGTACAAACCAACACCAAATTGTCTGAACACATGGCCTTTATTCTAAGTAAAGAAAACAGCATTGCGAATCATTTCATTGCTGAAATGCGTGATCTCACTATCCAACAGGACCGAATGCGCTTTCGTCGCAACATGGAGCGTTTGGGCGAAATCTTTGCTTATGAAATAAGCAAAAAATTAGCGTTCAGGGCAGCCGAGGTAGAAACGCCGCTAGGTACCGCTGAAACGTCCTTATTGGTAGCGCAACCTGTACTGATTACGATTGTCCGTGCCGGGCTTCCTTTGCATGAAGGCCTTTTAAATTTTTTCGATCGTGCAGATTGTGGATTTATTGGCGCATACAGAAAAACAAAAAAAAGCGGTGCCTTCGAAATCGAGCGTAAGTATTTAACCTCTCCTGATTTGAAAGGTCGGACAGTTATTGTGATCGATCCAATGATTGCTACGGGTAGCAGCATGGTATTAAGCTGTCAAGAGCTGCTAGCAACTTATGACATCAAAGAATTGCATATTGTTGCCGCAATTGCGAGTGAAGAGGGCGTTGAGCATATTAAGGCCTATTTGCCCAAAGCCCATCTTTGGATTGGTGTAGTAGATAGCGAAATGACCAGCAAGGCTTACATTGTCCCCGGGCTTGGGGATGCCGGTGATTTAGCTTATGGGGAGAAAAGGTAAATAGTTAAGTAGTTGAATCGTTAAGTAGTTAAGTAGTTGATTAGCCAATGTGATGATTAGCCGACATGATTATGAGAAGCAGCGTGACCGAAAGCTGATAGCTGACTGCTGATGGCTAAAAGCTGAAATAATTAGCCAATGTGATGATAGCCGACATGATTAGAGAGGCCAGCGTGGCCGAAAGCCGATAGCTGACTGCTGATGGCTAAAAGCTGAAATAATTAGCCAATGTGATGATTAGCCGACATGAGTAGAGAGGCCAGCGCGACCGAAAGCTGATAGCTGACTGCTGATGGCTAAAAGCTGAAATAATTAGCCAATGTCATGATAGCTGACATGATTAGAGAGGACAGCGTGACCGAAAGCTGATAGCTGACGGCTAAAAGCTGAAATAATTAGCCAATGTGATGATTAGCCGACATGAGTAGAGAGGCCACCGTGGCCGAAAGCCGATAGCTGACTGCTGATGGCTAAAAGCTGAAATAATTAGCCAATGTCATGATAGCCGACATGATTATGAGAGGCCAGCGTGACCGAAAGCTGATAGCTGACTGCTGACGGCTAAAAGCTGAAATAATTAGCCAATGTGATGATTAGCCGACATGAGTTGAGAGACCAGCGCGACCGAAAGCTGATAGCTGACTGCTGATGGCTAAAAGCTGAAATAATTAGCCAATGTGATAATGGTTATAACAACTTATGACTAGTATAGCTATCTTTGTAGTATGTACACAGGTAAGAGGCATCTTTTTTTTGATTTGGACCATACTTTATGGGATTTCGACAAAAATGCAGAGGAAACACTAAACGAACTTTTTATTTCTTATAAGTTTGTTGACCTCGGGATTTCATCAGCAGATCTATTTATAGAAACTTATACCCGTAATAATCAAAGGGTGTGGGCTCTATACCATAATGGAAAGATTGATAAAACAGAATTACGAAGGGCGAGATTTGCGGACACTTTTCAAGAATTGGGTTTATCGCCTACACTTTTTCCGAGCTCCTTTGAGACTGACTATCTTCGTTTATGTCCGCATAAAACGAACTTATTTCCGGGAGTGCATGAAACACTGAGCTACTTAAAAGAGAAATACGTTTTACATTTAATTTCAAATGGCTTTAAAGATGCTGCAGAAATAAAGGTTATAAAAACAGACATCAAAAAGTACTTTTCGCAAATAATCATCTCTGAAGACGTGGGCGTACATAAACCACATCCCGACATATACCATTACTCCTTAACTGCCGCCAAGGCATCAAAGGAAGAGAGTGTTATGATAGGCGACAGCATTGAGGCCGATATCCGAGGGGCACAGGCCTTCGGGCTAGATGCCATTTACTTTAATCCGAACGGGCTTGAAGAACCCATTGATGTTAAACGTAGTATCAGCGCCTTAACCGAACTGAAGCTATTATTTTAGCATATCGGCTGCGCCGTAAATCGCCGCCATCTCTCCGAGGGCTGCTATTTCGATTGGAAAAGTAAAACCTCTATTACTCAATAATTTGTGGGTATGTTCCAAAAAAAGGCCATGTGCCTTGCTAATATTGCCGCCTAAGACTAAACCTTCCGGCGATTTAATGAGTAGATAGTCGGCAATGAACACGCCTAATGTTTCGCCGAACTCACGAAAAACGCCCCTAGCAACATCATCGGTGGGAACGAGCTCGCACAAAGCCTTCACACTTTCTATATGCTGCCCACTCCGCTGGCAATACGTATCCTTTAGCCATCGCCCGGCGAGGTAGTCCTCCGCAATCCCTTCTCGAAAAGGAGCACACCAAAGATCACCATCCTCTGCATGTCCATTCAAAAACAAAGCACTCCCCAGCCCCGTACCTAATGTTAAGCCTACAGCTTTTTTGAAGGCAGCTCCGGCACCGGCAAACATCTCACCCTGTAGAAAACTAGCAGCATCATTTATAAACTTTATTTGCAAAGGATCGATCCCTAATTGGTTGGCCAATAAATTTCGCACATTGACTTGGTATAGGGCTTCATACTTATTCTGTCCCCTCATTAAGCTAACGCCCTGATCATAATCAAAGGGACCGGGAATGGCAATCCCCACTGCAAGCTTCTCAAAACCACCTTTTTGCAATGAGGCTTTAATACAATCAGTCCAAGCACTAATAATTTCGGAAACTGTATCGTGTGAATTTACTGAGCGCCGTTCGAAGCTATCATTGACTAGTGATTTGCTTTCCAGGTTGACCAATGCTGTTGAGATATGTGATCCTCCGATGTCACAACCTACTACAATTTTATTACTCATTAACGTGTTTATAATTTTTAATGGAACGTGAGGCAAATATAATTAAAGCGTTTTAGCAAAAAAATAAAGCTGCAAAATATTATATATTTTTTTTAAGAAAATGTCATTTCGACAGCAATTATAGTTGATTTGACTAACAGACGAGTATCATCGCTTACGAATTAGGGATATCTAAAGCTTGCGTTGAGATTTGAACTATTCATTGTCAACATTTTATAACGCTTCAGTGCCTGTATATAATAATAATCAGCATAAGGCAATGGCACATCCACTTCAGCCATAACGGGAATATAGCCTGCGCCATGCATTAAGATAAAACCGCCATTAGCTCCCAAAAGCGCAGTATATTCGGGAGATGCCAAGGTTTCGAGCATTGCTTCACCGGCTTTGAAGTATGTTTTACCGTTGTTGGTACTATAGCCACTTAACTCCAAAAAAGCGGCCGACATAATTGCTGCGGCAGAGGCATCTCTATAAGTATTAGGAATATCCGGGGCATTAAAATCCCAATATGGCACTTTATCTTTTGGTAAGTTTGGCTCATTCAGGATGTACTCTGCAATATGTTCGGCATAGTTCAAATAGGTTGGATTGCTTGTTTCCCTATAGAGTACGGTAAAACCATATAATGCCCAAGCCTGCCCCCTTGCCCAGCAAGACTCGTCGTTGTAGCCCTGCGCATTGCGTTTATGTTTAACCTTCCCGGTTTTGGTGTCAAAAGTCACAATCTGACAGGTGCTGTAATCGGGCCGTATATGATTTTTCCAAATCGTCTCGGCCTCGTTGCATGCAACTTTATAATAAGCGGAATCACCGGTAGCATGCGTAGCCCAGAACAGCAGTTCCAGATTCATGAGATGATCGATGACAACAACAAATTCTTTATCATTTTGTCTGGTATCCCAAGAACGAATGGCTTTCACTTTAGCGTTATATCTTTTCATCAGCGTTTTGGCACTGGCTACAAGTGTTTTTTGATAAGATACCTGTGGATCTATTTTCATCGCTGTACCGAAACTATTGTACATGATGGCCCCGAGGTCAGCCAATTTATCATTTGTCTGCTGTTTAGCTAAGAGCTTTAACGTTCGCCGCGCTTCTTTGAGTAAGACACTATCATTAGTTTCTTCAAAAAGGGCCCACAATGTTCCGGGATAAAAACCACTTGTCCACCAATCTGAACCGCTCGTTTCGAGGAAATTATTTGCCTTAACGTAAGTTTTTGGCAATTTATCTTCCTGCAACTCTTCCATGAGTAGCTTGTACTGTGTACTTGCATGTTTGAAGCGTTGTTCAATTGTTTCCGTGAGTGATTTATTCCCCTTTGTCGCGACTTGCTTGCCGGTAGAGCAGCCGCCGATCGCAAGAAGAAATAGCAGTAGTTGTAAAAGGTTTCTTTTGATTAATTTTCTTATCATGCTTGAACTCTGTACCGAAATCCCGGATATAAAAAAGTGCAACCCTATGATGGGTTACACTTTTATTATAACGTCGTCTTATGCTTTTTGTTGTATGGTTGATTAATCTTCGTTGCAATCATAAAAAAAGATTTTATTAATCAATTTCTTATCAAATATTTGCTCTTTTATCTTTGAAAGAAAAGAGCAGATAGATTCACTGATGGACCTCTTACCAGGTGTTGCAAGGGAATAGATAAACCGAAGCACCTTGCCAATAATCAAGCGGAGATGTATAAAAAAATTCTTTTACCGCCCCATCCAACCACCATCTACCGTCAAAATCGTACCATGAACATAGTCGGCCGCTTTAGAGGCCAGAAATACAGTCGGTCCCTTAAAATCATCGGGGTCACCCCACCTTCCTGCGGGGATCCGCGCCAGAATAGATTGGCTTCTTTCTTCATCAGCCCGAAGTGCTGATGTATTATCCGTTGCGATATAACCGGGTGCTATCGCGTTGACATTGACGCCACTACCGGCCCATTCATTAGCAAAAGCTTTGGTCAATTGTCCGACAGCACCTTTTGACGCTGCGTAACCGGGCACGTTAATTCCTCCCTGAAAAGTCAGAAGCGAGGCTGTAAATATAATTTTCCCGCTTCCTCTTTGGACCATATCCTTTCCGAATTCACGTGTAATAATAAACTGGGCAGTTTGATTAATGGCTATAATTTCGTCCCAGTATTCATCGGGATGCTCTGCGGCCGGTTTTCTAAGGATATTACCTGCATTGTTCACAAGGATGTCAATACTTTCGTGATCAGCTTTAACCTTCGCTATGAATTGATAAATGGCATTCCGATTTGAAAAATCACACTGATAGGCATAAAATTTACGACCCAGGGCTGTCACCTCTTTTGCGACCGTACTGTCGGATAATTCAAGGGTCGCCGATACACCGATAATGTCTGCACCGGCTTCCGCCAATGCTATAGCCATTGCCTTACCGATCCCCCTTTTGCAGCCTGAAACCAAGGCAAGTTTCCCTTTAAGATCAAATTTATTGAGTATAGACATATTTTTATTTTATTGAAATGCTTAACGGATTATTTACTTTTTCTTTATAGGATGTTAAATATTGTTCCCATTCATTCGCATTGTGAATCTTTCCTGCCTTATCCCAAGCGCCGCCGTTGTAATAAACCAAAGGTTGGTCGGCAATCGCACTAAAATGTGCCAGCAATTGACCTTCATTTTCGGTGATTTCAGGTAGATCCGTTTGCCCGAGCACCGCTATGCCCAAGGTTCCATCTTCGCCATGAGGAGGTTCCCAATAGGCTGCGATACCTTTGCTCAGGTTTTTTATAATCTTCCCCCCTTCTTCCTGACGAAGCACTATACCTGCCACTAGCGGAAGCTTCCCACGTCCCTCGAAATGATAAAGTAGCTCCACTCTATTCAATTGTGAACCAGCATCTAAGGTAATTGTTTTAGTAAGAGACACGACACGATCGTTCACTTGCCAAGGTTCATAACTTAGCCGAAAGGTAGTGCGCAACGGGCCGTTGTCCAGCACTTCATGCTTACGGTAATGCTTTGAATAAATTATTTTATCGGCTGCATAGGGAGCTATATCACCGGCACCTAAGGTCATACCAACGGAATAATAATCCAATCCATCGCCATGATCTTTATGGTAGTCGCCGGTTTTATACCACTCATCGACAACTAATTTTTCCGTTCGCTTCGCCCAAATATCAAGCCCCTGTGCATCATCCGGCCTTCCTTCTAAGGCTTTACCATACATCCGGAAAGCAATTCTGTCATTTTCCCACGCAAAATCATCATATCGTTCCGGTACGTAGCGGGCAAATGTCTTTGCCGTGATCGCGGTGGGCTCCCCCGACACGGCATGGAGTCTGACTTCACTGTTTGCAGGGATCGCTATCCAGATCAACACATTTACAATACTATCGCTGCCCTTTTTCTCCAACTGATAAGCATATTCCTTACCTTTATCATCAACCAGTTTGAAGCATTTAGGTGCAGAATGGGTATTGTATACCCTTAAAAATTCCCGGTAAGGGATGCTGGCCAATTCCTCACGATCAACTGCTAAAGTGTTAGCTATTACCAGCTGTTTTCCTACTTTATCTTTATTATTACAGGAAAGTAGGCCGACCATCATTATAACAAACGCCAGCCATTTATTTTTCTTGTCCATCTTTAATTGGATAACCTGCATGTACTACCTAAGTTCTGTAATGGCACATCCATCCATATCTCCATAATCCATATTTTCGCCCGCCATTCCCCATATAAAGGTGTAATTAGATGTAGCTGCTCCGGCATGTACCGACCAAGGTGGTGATATGACGGCCTGTTCATTCTGCATCCATATATGTCTGGTTTCTTGCGGTTGTCCCATAAAATGGCAAACCGCCTGACCTTGTGGGACCTCGAAATAACAATACACTTCCATACGTCTATCGTGCGTATGTGCAGGCATTGTATTCCAAACACTACCGGTTTTAAGCTCGGTCATTCCCATTTGAAGTTGACATGTCTCCACCACACTTGACACCAATAATTTATTTATAACTCGATGGTTCGCTGTTTCCAAACTTCCCAATTCGACTATTTCGGCATCCGCCTTCGTCACTTTCTTGGTAGGATAGGCATGATGTGCCGGAGCCGAGTTTATGTAGAATTTAGCTGGGTTATTTTGGTCTTTACTAGCAAAAATCACCTCCTTCTTTCCTTTTCCAATATACAATGCCTCCTTGAAGCCAATATCAAATGATTCACCATCTACTTTAACAATACCGGCACCACCTATATTAATTAATCCAAGTTCTCTCCGTTCCAAAAAGTAAGGTGCTTTCAATGGATCGATGGTTTCTAAAACTACCTCCTGTGCAATAGGCATGACACCGCCAGCAATATATCGGTCGTAATGGGTATATACCAACGTGATTTTGTTTTCTTCAAATAATCTTTCAATTAAGAAATTACTTCTCAAGGCCTCCGTGTCCATGCCTTTCGTTTCGGTTGGACTCGAAGCATAACGGGTTTCATACGTAGTGCTCATTATTTCAGTTTTTATTTTTTTACTAACTAATTGGCGTTTTAGTGGGCTAATATACAAGAAAGTCAGGAAAGGCGCAAACGTTTACATTGGTTAATATGGTCATGTAGCTTAGCATATATGCAGTAGTCTAGTTGATTGGAGTAATCCGTTTGATGTTTTATTCTTTCACGTACAGTTTTAACACACGTATGGCATTATCATATGGATCTTTTTCAGGTAATGAAATCGTAACTCCCTTGTTTCCGTCACTCTTTACATTTCTCATCTCTCCCGTTTCTACCAATTGACAGTTCTGAACCTTATCTTTAGCTATAGCAAGCTTTAAGGTGTTATCAGGAAGTTCATCCAGTATATGCGCATAGATAATTTGGCCACCTTCTATTCTCTTTTGAGTAAGAACGACTCCCTTGTTTGTTGGTACGTCACGAAGCGGTTGCGTGGCATATACTGCTTCACCGTGAGTAAGCATCCATGCCCCCATTTCCCGTAACCGTCTAATGGCCGGAAGCGGAAGCGTACCGTCCGGTTTAGGGCCAATATTAAGTAAATAATTTCCTCCCTTACTTGCATTACTTACCAAGTAACGTAACATTTGTCCGGATGATTTCCAGTTAAAATCCTTACTATGCCATGCCCAGGTATGATTCATGGTTGCAGGCGTTTGCCACGGTTTATCGAGCAATTGTTTGGGATAGGCATTATCCATCATCTCCAAAAAATCAATCTCGTTTCCGGGGTCATGCATCGCTATACGTCCATTGATCAAACATTTACTGCTTAATTTTCGAACTAAATGAATCAGCTCATCTCTTCGGGCAGGTGTAATCAATTCCTTCGCCTCCTCGTCCCAAGTATCAAACCACAATAAATCAGGGTCATAGCGTTCGATTAATTCCTGAACTTGCGGCAGGCTCTTCTCTTTCCAATATTTTTCGAAATCACGGCTTTTTCTTGCGGGTTTCCAGTAAGGAATAGCGCCATTGGGATGTTCCCAATCCTGCCAATGCGAATAGTAAAAGCCATATTTCAAACCGTATTTTTTACAGGCATCTACAAGCTCTCCTAAAATATCCCGGCCCCTGAGCGGTGTAGCCGCTATATCGTAATTTGAGACATTTGAGTCCCATAATGCAAACCCATCATGGTGCTTGGCAGTTATCACAAAATACTTCATCCCTGCGTTCTTCGCTTCCTTAATCCATTCATCTGCATTGAAACGACTTGGGTTAAATTTTTCGACTAAGGCTTGGTATTCGTTATTGGGAATCTCTAAACGTTGCTGTATCCATTCGGCATACCAGCTTTTTCCGTTTGCAAGTGCTGTATCCGGC
Organism: Olivibacter sp. EAT-5; assembly: GCF_044784325.1. Classification (NCBI taxonomy): domain Bacteria; kingdom Pseudomonadati; phylum Bacteroidota; class Sphingobacteriia; order Sphingobacteriales; family Sphingobacteriaceae; genus Olivibacter; species Olivibacter sp. EAT-5. The sequence goes on from NZ_CP173028.1 coordinate 898,833, forward strand.
ATTGTTCTTCCATTGTAGGTACCACCCAATATGCTGTAAAGCCCCCAATGGACAAACATACCGAACCTTGCTTCTTTAAACCAGCTAATTTTCTCGACTTCTTTTCTCGATACCTCTTGCGCAATCACCGAGTAATAAAGGCCAAGCAAGACGAGTATCATACTGAAAAATCGTTTCATTCTTATTAATTTTAACTTACACCATCTCCTAATAACTCACCTGAATTTGGCATGCTCTATAAATACCAATCTTTATAACGTTTAAGCGCTTCCAAAAAATAATAATCTGCATAAATAATTGGTCTATCGATCTCAGAATTTAACGGAAAGGCGCCCGTGCTATGCTGCAGAAGAAAACCACCATTTTCGCCAAATTTAGATCGGTAAGTATCACTTGCTAAAGAACGCAACATCTGCTCTGCACTTTTCAAATACAAGCGTTTTTTATCCCCCTCTACATATTGCCCGAGTTCCAACAATGCGGAAGCTATAAGTGCACCGGCAGAGGCATCTCGTTCAGCATAAGGCATGAAAGGCGCATCGAAGTCCCAGTAGGGGATTTTGTCTTCCGGAAGATTGGGATGATTCAAGATAAAGGCGGCAATGCCTTCTGCTTGTTTCAAATAGGCTTCATTTTTCGTATCTCTGTACATGAGTGTATACCCATAAAGCGCCCAGCCTTGCCCCCTTGCCCAAGCAGAACTATTAGCAGCACCTTGCCAGGTAGCTTTTCTGCGTACCGTTCCATTGTTTGGGTTATAATCAATTACATGAAAGGAACTGAAATCGGGACGGAAATGATTCTTAAGCGTTGTGTTCGCATGTGTGATCGCGATTTCTTTATATCGCTTATCGCCTCCATGATCGCTCACCCAGTTCAGCATTTCGAGGTTCATCATGTTATCAATGATCACGGGACAGTCCCAGAACTTATTTTTATTCCATGATTGAATCGCTTGAATTTCGGGTCTATAACGCGTTGCTAAAGAGGCAGCCGATTGAAACAGAATATCCTTATAGGCATTGTCACGCGTGATACGATAGGCATTTCCGAAGCTACAAAACATCATGAACCCCAGATCATGGTTGCCGGTAAAAGTTTTATTCGGTTCAATCAATTTTAGTGTTCGCAAAGCCTCTTGATGGATAGTTTCATCTTTTGTTTGCTCATAAATCAACCATAATGATCCCGGATAAAAGCCGCTGCACCACCATTGAATGTCGCGCGCGTCGATTTTGCCTGTTTTCGGATCCCAATTTTGAGGCAACTTTTCAGATGGTATATTATTGGCAAGCACTTTATATTGCGCTCTTGCAAAATCAAAGTTTGCTTGAATCAGTTCTTTCATGCTTTTAGTTTGCGCGAAAGACTGTATACCTGATAGCATGATGCTTATAAGTATAAAAACCGGCTTGATTATTTTGGCCATCGTTATATTGGTTAAGTGTTTGGATTATGACGGCCAAAATAGTAGAAATAAGTAGTAATTGCAATCGATTACATTACACAATCGTTTGCATAAATTTCACGTTGTCATTCGCCTCACCAATGTTACGGGAACGATTTCTCGCGTATCATTTATAGCCCTTAGGGATTTATCCTTTAACAAGTTCAGCAATTTTTGGGCAACCCGATTTGCCATTTCAACAGGATGCTGGTCGATTGTTGTTATCGGTGGCGAAATAATAGACGCTCTCGGATCGTTTGAATAACCGACAATCTTCAGTTCATCAGGAATTTTTATCCCTTGTTCCCGAGCAAACTCGACAGCCGCTAAAGCGGTTGTGTCGTTTGATGCAAAAATGCCGTCAGGTCGCTCCTTACCGACAAATATCTGCCTTAGGCTATTCCACGCATTTTCCGCCGTAAGTTCTTGATAGAAACACCATTTCCTTTCAAGTTTTATTTTCGCTTTGTCTAAAGCATGTTGAAAACCTTCCGTTCGTTCCTTATAGATACTACATGACAATGGCCCCGAGATATAAGCAATTTTTGAACAGCCGGTTTCTATCAGATGATTGCCGGCCAACAAACCACCACGATAATCGTCGCCTTTGATAATATGCGCTGCATAGGTTTTTGTTGGAACCCGATCGTAAAAAATTAAGGGGATGCCCTGTTTAGTGAAACCATCGAAGTGCTTATAATCCTCTGTGTACAACGCTAACGAAACGACCAAGGCGTCTACTCGTGAAGAGTATAAGGTTGCGGCCAGCTTCTGTTCGATCGATTCGGAATCATTCGACTGGCAAACCATTAAGCTATATCCCTCTTCCTGCAACCTATTCTGTAAAGCGGTAATAAAAATCGCATGGAAGTACATGGAGATTCTGGGCACAATCATTCCAATGATATTAGAGCGCTTATTTCTTAACGACGAGGCCATGCTATTGTGCCGGTAGCCTAATTCCTCTGCCTTATCCTTCACCCGTTTCCGTGTTGCTTCACTTATTCGAGGATTATCATTTAATGCTCTCGAAACGGTTGCAGCCGAAACGTTCAAGGCCTCTGCTATATCAACAATGCTAATTTCGGACTTATCCGGTTTATGTTCTCTCATAAAACCCAAACATGGAGTCTACATTTAGTTAATATTGGCCAGTACTTAATAAAACGAGCGTGCAGGCATAAACAGGTTCAATTCCATTGGTTTTCGCCAATGCAGCAAGCTCATCGTTTTCTGTACCTGGGTTAAATATAATACGTTTAGGCTTAGTTTTCATAAGATAATCATAATATTGTCCTTGCAGTTTCGGCCCAATATAAAGGGTGACGGTATGAATATCGTGTAAAGGCTCTCTGGGCGGGACAATATCTACTCCTGCTACTGCGCCCTTTTTGATTCCCACATTAACAATTTCATGGCCAGCTGCCACCAAGCGATTCGCGGCTAAATAAGCATATCGCGCCGGGTTAGTGGTAGCTCCTAATATAAGGGTTTTCATATTCTTTGTCTATTTATTTGTTATTCGTCGTTGGTTATTAGTTATTGGTTATTGGTTGTTCGTTATTGGTATTGCTTTAGGCTTTACCACCTTGCTATAAGCAAGCATTAGGCCGCACGCCATGGGCCTCACTCCTTTAACGCTACACCCCACACCTTTCACTTCACACCTTATTCCCTATCTCCTATTCTACTAACACAATTCATGCCATCGATAGCCGCCGAAACAATTCCGCCCGCATAACCTGCTCCTTCGCCACAGGGGTATAAACCTTCGATCTCGGGGTGTTGTAAAGTATCTTTATCTCTAGGAATGCGTATCGGAGAAGAAGTTCTGGATTCGACACCAACCAACACGGCCTCATTTGTATAATAGCCTTGCATTTTTTTTCCAAAAAGTGGCAAGGCGCCTTTTAGTGCCTTATATATAAAGTTCGGAAGCAACTCTTCTAATTGAACGGATTTCAATCCAGGCTTATAAGAATTTATAGGTAAATCGGCTGACAATTTTCCTTCTACAAAGTCTATCATTCGTTGTGCGGGCGCCACCAGTTGTCCACCACCCAGGTCATATGCTTTTCGCTCGACTTGTTGCTGAAATGCGAGTAAAGCAAAAGGATTTGTGTGCGCCCCTGCAACGTCTTCCAAGTTCACCTGAACAACTGTTCCTGAATTCGCGTAGGGATTATTTCGTTTAGATGGCGACCATCCGTTCACTACAATCTCGCGCTCACCGGTAGCACAAGGTGCAATGATGCCGCCAGGACACATGCAGAAGGAAAACACGCCTCGATTGTCAATTTGCTCAACCAGGCTGTAGTAGGCCGGTGGCAGGTGCTCACTCCGTATCGAACAATGATATTGGGCTTGATCGACAATTTCCTGGGGATGTTCAATGCGCACGCCCAGAGCAAATGGTTTTGCCTCAACCAACCATTTCTTCCGTTCAAAAAGATAGAAAATATCTCTCGCCGAATGCCCTGTAGCTAAAATGACATGATTACCAACTACCTCTTCCCCATTGTGTAAAACAACGCCTTGTAATTTCTTATTCTTAACGACCATATCGACTACCTTGGAGTCGAAACGTATTTCTCCTCCAAATAAAATGATCTTTTCGCGAATAGCTTCTATAATATGTGGTAGTTTGTTCGTTCCGATATGCGGTCGAGCGTCCACAAGGATGTCCGGCGTAGCACCGTGATCGACGAGGATTTGCAGAACCTTTTGCACATCACCCCTTTTATTAGAACGTGTATACAACTTTCCATCGGAATAAGTACCCGCCCCCCCTTCACCAAAACAGTAGTTCGATTCCACGTTAACTAAACCTGCTTTGTTAATCGCCGCTAAATCACGACGCCTGTCTTTCACGGCTTTGCCCCGTTCCAAGACAACTGGTTTGAAACCTAGCTCCAAACATTGCAGGGCTGCAAATAACCCTGCCGGTCCAGCACCTATAATAATAACGGGTTGGCTTTTTGAAACGTCGTGATAATTAATTTTCGGAACGGTTAAGGTTACTGCTTCATCGATATAGACAACAAGGCGTAATCGGTAAACTACTTTTCGTCCGCGGGCATCAATTGATCTTTTTCTGATTTGAAGCGATTGGATACGTTTCGGTGTTACCTTAAGTTGTGCGGCCGCCTGTCGGAGGATGAAGTGATCGTCCGAAATATTTTCGGGATTCACCGCTAATTCGATTTCTTTTTGCATACTATATTGCCCGGTTGTTATCCAGGATATACAAAGGTAAAAAATTTTGTTGTCAGTCATTTATCTCAAGATAAATCCTCCGAGATTTGACTTTTAATGTAAAGAGGTTGTTGTTTAAATTAAAAGAACGTTTTTGTTTTTCTTTTTATTCGTTATTGTTTGTTTTAAAAAGCACTCATGCTACTTCGTGGTTTCCGCAAAAAAGAACAAAAACCGACCGTAGGGAGCTCATGAGCACCAAAAATAGACAAAACGCGAATAATCTCATCGCTTGGAAGTTTGCTACAACGGTAGTGCATCAACTTGCAAGCCGCAAACTTCCTAGGTGATATTTTAGCAGAACGGAAGGCTTCTACTTTTAACCCGACTTATTAGCTTTAGCCCAGTACTATAGCCTTGTGCGCGGGAGAAGCGGCCTTGGAGGATACCGACGCAACGGGCAGCAAAGCATTTGCACCTCTGTTCATTGTGCAGTATCCAAGCGGATTGAGGAAGTGAAACGGCTCCAATATGCGCCGTTGATGCTTTGCCATCAGGTGCAAGGTAGCCTACACACGCCTTGATCTTTTGTAACTTTTGGATCAAACCAAAAGTTAAATAAAAAAGGTCAAGAAACCTTCCCGTTAAGTAAAGCTTGAATGCCTTAAAAAAACGAAAACTTAATGAAAAGAAAGAAAGAAGTTAAAATAAACGTTCTTTTAAAATCATTCCATCATGAAAATAATACGTATTAACCTGAGAAAGCCGGACTGACAAAACCAGTTGTTTATAATAAATGGCAGAACATTTGCTATAGCAGAATAAGTTCCGGAGATAATATCAACGGAGGTTACTTGTAGACGGCTAATTTGTATTTGTATTCGTGAATAACAAGCATTTTACATAAGTTTGTTAAGCAGGTAAAAATGATCAACATTAAAAGAAAAGACAATGATTAAAAGATTTATTTTTGGTTTAGTTGGCTTGATTGCCACCTTATCGCTGAGCTCATGTGGCTACAATAGTATGGTTAAATTGGATGAGAATGTTCAATCCAAATGGGCTGAGGTGGAGAATGCCTATCAACGTCGCGCCGACCTGATTCCGAATTTGGTGAATACCGTAAAAGGTGCTGCCAATTTCGAACAGCAAACATTAACAAGTGTAGTGGAAGCGCGTGCGAAAGCGACATCCATTAATATCGATCCATCGAACCTAACACCGGAAGCCATAAAAAAATTCGAAGACGCCCAGGGCGCTCTTACAGGATCATTAAGTCGTTTAATGGCTGTAGCGGAAAACTATCCTGAGCTAAAAGCCACTGAAAGTTTTCAGGGTTTACAGGCTCAACTAGAAGGAACAGAAAACAGGATTGCCGTTGCGCGTCGTGGCTTTAATGAAGCGACACAACAATACAACTCGACAATCCGCTCTTTCCCGAATAATTTGATGGCTGGTATCTTTGGCTTCAAAGCAAAGGGCTATTTCACCTCTCAAGCCGGTGCGGACAAAGCGCCTGAAGTGAAATTTTAAACGATAATGTACCACACGGAAGGCTCGCCTGAGGGCAAGCCTTTCACACTTTAACCTTCGGAAAGAGATGAATATTTTCAATAGTGAAGAACAAGAACACATTGCACATGCGATTGGTTTAGCGGAGGCAAATACCTCCGGAGAAATCCGCATTTGTGTGGAGAAAAGATGCGATCAGGAAGTACTTTCTCGTGCAGCAGCGTGTTTTAACCAACTTGGTATGCACAAAACCAACCTGCGCAATGGTGTACTCATTTACCTTTCTGTTGACGATCATAAATTTGCCATTATAGGCGATGCCGGTATCAACAATAAAGTTGAACCTGACTTTTGGGACACTACAAAGGATAAAATGCTGGCCTATTTCAAGACTGGCAATTTAGTAGAAGGTATAATAGCGGGCATTGAATCTGCCGGAAGCAAACTTAAAGTTCTATTTCCACGTGAACATGACGATGTAAACGAACTGCCTAATGATATTGTGTTTATGAATCGTCCAAAATAAAGCAAACATGAGAGCTTACCAGACCTTGTTCTTTTCTTTTATATTCTTTTTATCAACTTTAGTAAAAGCTCAGGATTTCCCTCCCCCGTCCAGAACATTGGTGACCGACTTTACCGGTACGCTAACGGATGCTCAGCGGCAGCAGCTTGAAAGTAAGCTAGTTGCTTTTGCTGACACCTCTTCAACGCAAATAGCCGTTGTGATTATGCGTTCGGTAGGTGATTACGACATAGCCGACTATGGAGTACGACTAGCCCAGCAATGGGGTATTGGAACAAAAGGTAAAGATAATGGGATTTTGTTGCTTGTTGCCAAGGAAGACAGAAAAGTAACTATCCAAACCGGTTATGGTGTAGAGGGTGCCGTACCCGATGCCATCGCTTTTCAAATTATTCGAAATATTATTACACCTGCATTTAGGCAGGGCGACTATTTTACAGGAATTAATCGGGCTACAGATGCGCTCATCTCTTACACGAAAGGAGAGTTTAAAGCTGAACCACGTAAGAACAGAGGAGGAGGTGGAAGCGGTGGACTCATCCTAACTGTGATTATAATTGCTGTTATCATTAGTTTACTTGCCAGCAGAGGTGGGGGCAAAGGGGGCGGTGGGCAAGTCATCGGTGGCCGTGGTGCATCTGATCTATTCTGGCTTACCATGTTAAGCGGCATGGGACGCGGAGGAAACCGGGGTGGAGGATTCGGTGGCGGCGGTGGCGGAGGCTTTGGTGGTGGAGGTGGAGGCTTCGGCGGCTTTGGAGGAGGAAGCTTTGGTGGCGGAGGCTCCAGTGGAAGTTGGTAGGTAGTTGAGTAGTTAAGTGGTTGAGTAGTAGTAGTAGTAGTAGTAGTAGTAGTCGCATTGTCTTTAGAAGCGTTATCGGAACAACAAACAACGAGCATAACCATAACTGATAACGCCCAACTCAAAGAAATACTGCTAGTAACAGAAAACTGATAGCTTAAAAATGTTAAAACGAGATTCTTTAACCGCACAAATGCAGCAACTAAGCCATACACTGGCAAAGGTGAAAAGGCTGATCATAGAAGACCATGAACCAAAAGCACTGGAAGAGGTAATTTATACTTTAGAACACTATTATGGTACTTCCCAAAAAGCATTGGTTGCCATATCCACTGATGTGTTTATGGATCAAATCCGAGAACAAGCTTATAAGGCAGAAGAATTGAATATGCTAGCGGCCTTCTTAGATGAGCTTGCAGGCCTTAATGATGATGAAGAAACGAGAAAGAACCTATGGGCTAAAGTTATTGCGCTTTATGATTTCATCGAAGAAGAATTTCAAACACTTTCTTTTGATCACATTGCAAGAAGAAATATTTTAGTTAGGGCACTCGGTATGGAGTAATTATTTTGGGTCAAACTAGGTTGTTCGGTATCAATCGTGATATTTAGCTATATTTAGCATCTAAAATGATCGTATCATTTCTACACTTCAACAAACAGAATACATGATTCTTAAACTAGCTTTATAAACTTTTATGAACTTAAAAATCAAAATGTTGATCCTTTCGTGCATGACATGTCATTTAGTAAGCGCACAGACGGGTGATTTCCAACCCATTTACCCAAACGGCAAGATTCCCAATGAACGACCGGATAAAACGGCGGTAACAGAAGTAAGTGAGATAGGAAAGGATGGCATCGAGCGAATATCGTCAGTCAGTATCCCGGCGATAAAGTATTATGCACCAAATAAGCGCAAAAGTAAGGGGTCTGCCATTATTATTTGTCCAGGCGGCGGTTATGGCATTTTGGCCATGGGACATGAAGGGGATCAAATAGGCAAAAAATTTGCAGAGAACGGTATTGCTGCTTTTGTTCTAAAATATAGGTTGCCCAACGAAGCTTTGATGCAGGATAAGAGCATTGGCCCCCTACAGGATGTCCAACAAGCATTCAAACTTGTTAGGGAGCAGGCTGAAACGTATGGTATCAATCCACAAAAAATCGGTATTATCGGTTTTTCTGCGGGGGGGCATTTGGCCTCTTCGGCAGGTGTACATTATCAAGATGTTAAAATTGATAATCCAAAGAAAACCAGTCTTCGCCCCGATTTTATGTTACTGATCTACCCCGTTATTAGTATGGACTCCGGCATTACACACGGCGGCTCGCGTAATAATTTGCTAGGAAAAATGCCGAACAAGGAGATGGTAAACTATTTTTCCAATGAAACACAAGTTACTTCAGATACGCCACCTACCCTTTTGGTCCATGCAGAAGATGATACCGCTGTTCCGATTGCCAATAGCAAACGCTTTTACGAAGCATTACAAAAACAGCAGGTCCCTTCCAAGCTAATCACTTATCCTCATGGAGGACATGGCTTTGGTTTACACAATAAAACAACCACTGACAAATGGTTTGACCATGCCTTGGTATGGTTACATGAAATAGGCTTTTAGTGGTAATCAAGATAGTTTCTGAAATGTCCGCCACCAAAGGTCGGGCATTTCGCCTTCTATGGCTAATAGATAATCTTCATATCGGCAAGGCACTAAATGAAAACGCTCGTTTACTGACTTTGTATTAGGGTAAGGCACCTGCATCCACCAACGATCTGTTTTTTTACTTTTTATGAAAACCAATTCATAGCTATCATCGTTTAATGAAGCACGATAAGTAACATAAGATGATTTTGGTTGTAGTGGAAAATCTTTCTTTCTGTTATAGAAGCCGTCAATAAAATACCAGATCATTTGGGCTAATAACATGGCAGTTTGTCCATTTTGATCGTATGCAGGATTAAACTCGTAAAAGCCGATAGAACTTAACTTATCACTCATCCCAGCGTAGCGACATAGCTGACAGGCTTCTTCACCATAGAAACCGTTTGGTGTTGCATTTGCATTGGCTGCAGCATCAGAAGAACGAACAGCACTGATATCGAAGCTTAATAAGTCGGCATTTCTGATAACAGGTTCTGCCTGATCCGTTTTTCCGGTAAACAAGCCAAGACGATAGGAATCAAAATAGAGCTTATCCATCACTTTCAGACTATCTTGACTTACGAAGTAGGTTTGATACCCTATGTTACTATAATTAAAAAGATAGTTCGGCTGGTGTAGTAATATTTTGGTTAGGTAGGTTTGTGACGTTGTTTCACTTTCATTTTCAATAGATTCGTCTAAGTCGAAATGTGAATCAATCACCACCAGGTCCACTTTTTGCTCGAGTTTTTCATAACCTTGGAATTGTGCGTAGGTCAGATCCTGCCCTCCTCCGATAATAATCGGAATAATGTTCTTTTTTATTAACTCTTCTACCACTATTTTCAGGGCAGCATACGTATCGCTTATCCGCTCACCTGCTTGTATGTTTCCAAAATCAGCAATTCGCAAGAGGTAATCACCGCGGTGCAAGCTATACAATTTTTCACGCACATGATCAGGAGCAAGTGCACACCCTTGATTAGCGATTGCTCGGCGATCTTCCGCTACACCAATGATGGCTAAATCAAAAGCCTCCTCTTCTTGATCCGGGAATTTCGTTTCAAAAGCCTTTATATGCGCTCCAAGCTGACTGGTCAAGAAGCCATGCGGAGGGGTTAATTGCTGAACATCAATAGGAGAAAAAAAATCGATCAATGACATGAAAAAAGGATTAGCTAATGCAATTTACTTTAAGATTGTGCAAATATCCATTTATTAACTTACTTTTGAAAGTATTAATGATCAATCTATAGGAAATAAGACGGTGATATTAGTTACTGGTGGAACAGGATTTTTAGGTTCAACGCTTCTTAGACGATTACTCGCCGAAGGAAATACGATTCGGGCGATCAAACGTCAAACTTCAGTCATTCCTAATGATCTTCTTACACATCCAAACCTGCAGTGGCTGGAAGCCGATATTAGCAATTATTTTGAACTGGAAGACGCCTTTGACGGAGTTAAGGAGGTCTATCATTGTGCAGCAATGATTTCTTTCGATCCAAAAGACAAAAAGAAAATCGTTGCAGTCAATAGCAGCAGCACGGCCCACATTGTCAACCTGTGTATACAATACGGTGCCCGTCTATTACACGTTAGCTCGGTAGCTGCTATTGGTAAGCCGAAGCCACCACAGCTGCTCTCCGACGAAAATGACATTTGGGAATTTGACGGTTCACAGAATGGTTATGCCATTTCAAAATATGAAGCAGAAATGGAAGTTTGGCGAGGCACGGTAGAGGGTTTGGATGCCGTCATCATGAACCCTTCGCTGATTATTGGTTGTCAAAGCGGCCAGGAAAACACCGGTGCAATTTTTAAGCTTTTGAAAGATGGCCTGCGGTATTACCCGGAAGGCAGTGTAGGTCTGGTGGATGTGGAAGACGTTGCCAGAGCCGCGATCATTTTAATGAACAGTAAGGATATCCAAGCAGAGCGTTTTATTATTAACAATGAAAATATGACGTACCAAGAGCTCTTCCGCATTTGCGCGAATTACCTTGGTAAACCTGCACCCAATAAATTAGCAACCAGGGGCATGTTGGGATTAGCATGGAGGGCGGCGAAGGTTTTATCATGGTTTACCGGCCGACAACCGGGATTAACGCACGACACTGCGCATGCGGCCCGTGAAAAGCAAGCCTATTCCAATGCAAAATTTAAAGAGAAGATAGGCTTTTCATTTAAGCCTATTAGCGAAACGTTAAAAGAAATTTGTGAACATATTTAGATAGGCGGAAGTTCTTCTCTCGCCTATCTTTAAAGATTAATCCCATTACGGACATGAAACATTATTACATCATTGATTTCGACAGTACATTTACACAAGTTGAAGCACTTGATGAATTGGCCCGGATTTCCCTTGAACATCATCCGGCCAGAGAATTGATCTACACGGAAATTGAACGCTTAACCAACGCGGCAATGGAGGGCAACATTTCTTTCCGAGAGAGCCTTGCGGGCCGAGTGAAGCTTCTCCAGGCTAACAAATCGCATCTGGAGAAATTGATCAGTACCCTCAAAAAGAAAGTGTCTTCATCTTTCTCTCGAAATCGTGTGTTTCTCCGTGAGCATAGTGAAGATGTATTGATTGTTTCCGGCGGATTTAAAGAATTTATAACCCCCGTAGTAACTCCGTACGGTATAAAAACAGAAAATATTTATGCCAATACATTCATTTTTGATGAGGATGGAAATATCGTCGGTTACGATGAGAGCAATCCCTTATCAGATGAGGGAGGTAAGGTAAAATTGCTCAAGACAATGAATCTTGACGGCACTATTTATGGTATTGGTGATGGTTATTCGGACTTCCAATTAAAAGAATCGGGTCTGATTGAAAAGTTCTATGCCTTCACAGAAAACATTGAACGCAAATCGGTATCAGAAAAAGCAGACCATATCACACCTAGCTTGGACGAATTTTTATACGTCAATCATTTACCCAGAGCTATTTCATATCCAAAAAATCGCATTCTTTGTCTTATTGTTGGCGACGTTCCGGAAATTGCTATCCATCTGCTTAGGAGAGATGGTTTTTCTATCCGCCATAAAGAAACATTAGAAGAGAAATATGTAAAAGATGTCGGAATGCTTCTTTTGGCGAACGGTATAGATATCACCGATGAGCAACTTTCGCAGGCAGAGAAACTGAAAACCATTGGCTATCTCGGAAACAGTAAAGGTCACATTAATCGGGAGCTATGTAATGAAATGGGAATCGTTCTTTTTGACGACAAGAAGGATAAAAAAAGAAGTGGCGAGTTTATTCCTAAAAGAATGGCCGACTTCATTAATAAGGGAGATACAGCCATGAGCCGTAATTTTCCAAACATGCAATTGCCACGCATTCATCAAGCACATCGTCTTATCCATATTCACAAAAACGTCCCGGGAATTATGGCGCAAATAAACAATGTGTTTGCTCAGCACCATATTAATATCGTTGCACAATTCTTAATGACAAAAGGAAATATCGGTTATGTAATAACGGATATTAGTAAAGGCTATGATGATACGCTTTTAAAAGAGCTTAGGCAGATTACTACAACTATTAAGCTTCGGATTTTATATTAGCGCCTTGTCTTTGAAAAGGAACGCTTTTGTTTTTCTTTTTTGCGGAAAAAAGAAAAACAAAAGCGTTCCTTTAACATAACATTCCTATGGCTTTCTCAAAGCGAAACTCTTTCCTATTGAAGTATTTCAGCTAATTTGGCATGCAGTTCTTCTCCTCGTAGATTTTTTCCGACAATTTTTCCCTGTGGGTCAATCAAAAAATTGGCAGGTATGCCTCGTACGCCATAGAGTTGAGCCGCTGCATTATTCCAAAACTGCAGGTCGGAAACCTGTGTCCATGCCAATCCGTCATCGGAAATAGCTTTTAACCAAGCATCCTTTCCATTTGGTCTGTCCAGAGAAACGCCCAAAATAGTAAAATTTCTATCTTTATATTTATTAAAGGCCGCTACTACATTTGGATTTTCCTGCCTGCACGGGCCGCACCAGCTCGCCCAAAAATCAATCAAAACATATTTACCTTTGAAAGAGGAAAGGGCCACTGGTTTGCCTGTTGTATCATTCATGGTAAATTCAGGGGCTTGCGCACCGATACTGGTACCTTTTGCTGCATTCAATGATTGTCCGTATTCTGCGCCTATCTTGCTTGTTTGTATGTCTTTTGACAGGCTACTATATAGTTGTTGTGCCTGTTCATAATCTCTCCCGGGATCCAGCGTAGATCGCAAGGTATACATACTAACTAATGAATTTGGTTTGCTCTTAATGAAATCACTTACAATTTGTATTTGCTTCTGTTGTAAACCTTCATAAAGTGCTTGAAACTTCTTCTGAAACTCTTCGGAGTTTCTTTCTTCATCCGATGCTCCATAATATACATTCATGATGTTTGCCTGATCAGCCTTAAGCACATCCATTGCCTTGTTTAAGGTGGATTGATCTACATTTAATGGAGTTCCGCCTAATGTAGCTTTACTTAATGAATCAGCCGATTGCACCGTAATCGTTCCTTTTTCCAAAAAGACAGGAATCATATCGGGTGCTTCCAGTTGCATTACAGGTTCCCCCTTATGGGCTAATACTAAAACAGCGTTAAGCGGCTCTTCTACTGCACCTTTAAACGAAAATGCGCCATTTATGACACTTGTGGAGTCAAGCTGATTAGCTCCGTTTAGGCGATAAGAAATATAAGCCTTCGCCGGAGCATTTACATTTCCTATATTTCCTTTAATCACATAATCTTGCTGTGCATTGGCCCAAAAAGGCAGGGCTGTTAATACACCAATTATTAGTTGTTTCATACATTTCTTTTTATACCGTATAACTTACCACCAAAATAAACAGTAAGTAAACTGTGTTTAACAAAGTATTTCCATTGCTTGTAACCTAAAACAAAAGGCACCCCCTTCTTTACAAAAGTAACATTAAAATTAGGGAACGGAAGAGGGAATGTTTTAATCGCTAAATTTTAGCTAACATGTTACAGAGATGCCTTTGCAAAACCCTTCTGAAAGAATAAACGGTCTTTTTTAACGCGATCGCCCCACAACATGCTACAAGTATTTGCCTTCTTTTCCTTTTTTTTCCTAAATTGCACGGCATACAACTTATATATTTTTACCGTGGCACATTCTTATGAAATTAAAGTTGAGTTAACGAAAGACTCACAATTAGCAAAGGTTGATTTTAACAACCTAAAGTTTGGACAAATTTTATCTGACCATATGTTAGTGGCGGATTACGATGATGGTGAATGGAAAGAGGTCAAGATTGTCCCTTATGCTAACCTTAGTCTGAGCCCTGCCACTTCAGCCCTTCACTACGGGCAGGCTATTTTTGAAGGCATTAAGGCGTATAAATTTGAAGACGGTCGTGTTAGCATTTTTCGTCCGGACAGAAATTTTGACCGCTTTAATAAGTCTGCCGTCCGGTTGGAAATGCCTGAAGTCCCTCGAGAGATCTTTATGGACGGGCTAAAGAAATTGATTGATATTGATCGCAGTTTTGTGCCACCAACTACCGGTGCGTCCCTTTATATTCGCCCGTTTATGTTCGGTACAGAACCGGCTTTAGGTGTTCATCCCTCAAAGTCCTATAAATTTGTGATTATTACGGGGCCGGTTGGCGCCTACTACAATAAGCCATTACGTGTAAAAGTAGAAACCTATTTTACCCGAGCTGCAGCGGGAGGTGTTGGCTTCTCCAAAAATGCCGGCAACTACGCCCTTTCGCTCTATCCTACTCGGTTAGCACAGGACGAGGGCTTCGATCAACTAATTTGGACAGATGCCAAGGAGCATAAATACATTGAGGAAGCAGGCACTGCCAATTTAGTATTTATGTTGGGAGATACGCTTATAACCCCAGGGTCTGAAACTGTTTTACAAGGCGTTACCCGTCACAGCATTATGGATCTAGCTAAGAGCTGGGGAATCAAAACCGAAACACGGGATGTAAGTGTCCAAGAATTAATCGAAGGCATAGAGACAGGCAAGGTAAGTGAAGCTTTTGCTGCCGGTACTGCTGCTACTTTGACACCAATCTCGGAGATAGGATATGAAGGTAAGATTTATAAGCTCAGCGACCCCGCCACCCGTGAGTTTTCGAACAAGGTATTGGACTATCTTAACCAGTTACGTTACGGTAAAGTTGAAGATCCTTTCGGTTGGAACTTCATTGTAGGATAAAGCTAACCATCGGCTATCGGAATCAGCTGATAGCCGATGACTAATCATTGACGTTTAAGACTGTCTTGTTGTTCTTTTTTTTCCTTTTTATGGAATATTCCTTTAAAGAACTTTTTGAGCTTTCCAACTGCCTTATCAGCCTCTTCTGCCGTAGCTGTTAATTTAGCCTCCCGCTTCTTATCAATTCCGACGCTAGCCTTGACCCCTTCAAAGAGGCTCTTCCATAGGAAATTAAAGAAGGAAGCGGTTAAAGGTCGCCTATAATTAATAGGCCCGGGGTGGAATTTCTCGTTCGCGTCGGGATTACTATCATTGATCAGAAATTTATTTGTTAGGATTGACACCATTCCATTTTTAGATTTTGACCCATCGCTCTCTTTGGTTATTATCTGTACCGCCAAGTTTCTATAAAAGAAGTCGACTCGTCCCACTGCTTTGTACTCATTCGCTTTTACATTAAAATGGAGTCGATCAAAATATCCCGACGATACCTCTACCATTGCCAGCGGTTTTGTTAACGGATTTAATGCTTTGGCATTCATTGCTGTTAATGAACCTTTATAAGTAAAAGCCCCGAGCTTATCAAGCATATTAAACCCGAAATTAATATGGAGTTTACCGTTGTTCATGAATTTCGAGTGAATATCAGCGGTCATATAGGGATTATGGATCAGCGCCAGCGAATCGTTCGTTATATTATAAAAAGTGCCATGTGTATTGTGAAAACTTACTGTTCCAATTTGCCCGCTTTTCAGATTATATTCTTGATAAGTAACCAGCGCTTCTTTTAGCGTGAGTGTGTCTATTTTAATCGGAAAAGCCAGTTTTCTTAACTCCTGGTGCGGGAATTTTCCGATTTTTTCTTTTGCTTTCTTCTTCGGATAGGCTGTATTTTGGTAGATTTCAACTTTTGATTTTCCAAGTACAACTTCGCCTGCATATAATCTCTGTTGTTTTAAAAATTTAAATAGGTCAATGTGCTTGATACTGATGGTATCAAATCGCAATTCAAAACGCTCTTTCGCTATTTTCGTTTTTTTATGGAAATCCACTTTACTATAACGGGGCATCATTTGCAAACCGCTTAATACCATCGTTCGATTAGTGGAAGTAAATTGAATTCCCTTTAAGTCGATATAATATAAACTATCACCGGTGGCAATGCGGTAGTCATTCATTTTAAAATCTACCGAGCGAGCATTATAAAAGCGCAAGCTATCTTCCTGAGAGGTGGAATCTACGCGCAGATCGGTGATGTCGATATTTACATTTTTCAAACGCGTCGTCTTCTCCTTCTTTTCGTTTCGATTGGTATAGGCAATATTTACGTTTTCGAACGCGATATGTTCAACGGTTAACTCATTTAGTATTTTTGAAATCTTTTGATATAGGGTACGCTGATCCTTCGGCTGAACCTTATCATTGTACGCCTGCGTTTGATTGACCACCTTAATATCCGGGTTTTCAATCATAATTTCATCAATATTGAGCTTCCTTTCTGTGTAAATTCGTTTGGGGTGAAAATCACGAATAGCTAACCGGGCTACGGAAATATCGTATATATTATCCGGGGCTTTTCGCTGCGCTTTCAATTCATTGTATACATTAGTATCGGGCGTGAGCTTAAAATTATACAGATAAGCATTTCCTGTTACCATGTTGAAGTCAAGATCATCATAAGAGACCTGGTATAAGCTGTCGCTCGAGCTCAAAACGATCTCGTGTATCTTTTCATTTAAAATAGGTCGCCAGTGATTTCCCAGATACCATAGACCAGCGATAACAACGAGTATCAGCGTTAACAAAATGCCGATCACCCACTTCCAAACGGGTTTCATAGATTTATTTCTTTCGAATGTATAATATGCAATCCATAACCTAAATATAGGCAAAAAGTTTGCGCTCACTTATCATATCTCCGGCAAGCCTAAATTAACTTTTAATCCGGAATAGAGCGCTTTCCACATTAAATTAAAAAAAGTCTTTTCCTGCGGGTGTTTATAATAGTGCCGCGCAATACGAGGCGGCTTCCCATCCTTTGAAGGATTGTTCGCTTCTATCGCTAACCAGTTTATAAACAAGGAGAGAAAGCCTTTTTTCTCCAGTTTGCCACTACTTGCATCCAGTACGGCGACTTTCAAATCATTATATAACATTTCCGTTTCGACATTAGCGCCATAACGATTTGCCGTTATATTGAATCGAACGGAATTCACATAACCCTTTTCAGCTCTCGCTAAAGTAATAGGCTCGAGCAATTGGTTATAAAAGCTTGCCGGTGCTCCGTCCAAAACCCCTTTATAGTGAAATGCGCCAAGTGTATCAAGCATATTAAAATCTATATTCAATGTGAGTTTTGGTTTTCCTAAAAAGAATGTTGAGAAAGATCCTTTAATCCAGGGATTTTGTTTAAGCTGCAGACTATCGTTGCTAACATGTTGCAAATGAGCATTTAAGTTGTTAAAGAACACCAATCCTGCTCTACCGGATTTCGGGTTTAGTTCCTTGTAATAAACATCCGTGTTTTTGATATAGATATTGTTAATTGTAATCGGTACTTTTAAACGTTGAAAAGCAAGGGATGGAAAATTATTTGACGCCGT
The DNA here is from genome assembly GCF_044784325.1 of Olivibacter sp. EAT-5. NCBI lineage: Bacteria > Pseudomonadati > Bacteroidota > Sphingobacteriia > Sphingobacteriales > Sphingobacteriaceae > Olivibacter > Olivibacter sp. EAT-5. Next base: position 916,773 of record NZ_CP173028.1, read on the forward strand.
CGTCTTTTTTTCCCGCATCCCTTTGTCGGCATACACACGGATAATTGCCTGATTAACAACAAGGCTATCCATTTTTAAACATCCTTCGTCCAGCCACCGTTTCAGATCTAGCCCACTAGCCTCAATCTTCGGAAAAAACATGTCATAACGATCTCTTTTATATTTTAGCGTCTTTGACCATTGCTTCTCCGTGTATTTAGGAACAACTGAAAACGAATCAATACCAAGCGTATTTTTTTCAGTAGAAATATCTAAACGGGCTAGTTGCAATTTATATAGCTCATCGTTCGATAAGTAGATTACTTTCTTGCCATAAAAACGAAAGCTCTCCACAAGTCCAAGCCTTGTCGAATCCTGCTGTTTAGCCCACTGGCCTAGTTTAATATTACTTGCATGAAAATTAATATTTTTTAGCCAAGTTTCCTTCTTCGACTGCATATCGATGGTGCGGTATTGAATTCCTGACAGGGTAATTTTCTTTATAACGATTTTATTTTTTATAGCCCGCAATTGCTGTCTTATATTTTTTCCATTTTTTTCCGTTTTAGATGAGATCTTGTATTGTATAATGATTGGCTGACTTACAATTACATCGGAGGCATTGATCTCTTTATGCCAAAGGAGCTTCAATAGCTTAAATCCGGCAACATTTATGTACTTTGCTTTTAGCTCAAACAAAGTTGTCTGTCCTCCTTTTTTCAATCTCCCATTCCTGGCCGTATCCGGTATTAAGTGAATATTCTTAGCTATAAACTGGCCTCTCCATAAGTTTACCTTAGTATATCCGAAATGGATTTGATATAGCCCTTCACTTTCTTTGCTTATGGCTGATTGTAAACGTTTAGGCAGCTTATCTTCAATAATTTGCTCTGCAATTAAAGCGCTTATTAAAAAAACAAGGAGGGCGAATCCTACCCATAACCACCCTTTCGTACCCCTTCTTTTTCCTTTTATTGGTTCTGGCATATAGTATGATTAACACGTCCTAATTGCAAATAAATGCTACCTTGACGAATAGGTTTAATATTACTAGTAAAATAAAAACACATCTAAGTTAAATATCTTCTTTTCGATTAACACCGATTTATACAGATTGTTCGCAAAGGTTGGTAATGTCACTTCATTCAAGCAAGAAGTAGCCTGATGATCGTATTTTAGTATTCGTCTATACCGCGGCGCTGTTAATGCTATGAATAACCACCTTTCCAACAATAGCTGACAAAGTGTCATTAAAACCAAAATTATTTCGTAGTTTTGTAGCCTTAAATCATGGCCATGATAGAGACAGAAATGAGTTTAAAAGAACACGACGAATCGCGGCAAGGCGAAGCAGTAATGTTATCTGATAATAAAGAGCAAAATGGACGCAAACTTTATATTGAAAGTTATGGTTGTCAAATGAACTTTGCTGATAGTGAAATCGTTGCTTCTATACTACTGGATAAAGGTTTCAGCACTACTCCCGATTATAAAGAAGCGGATGTAGTTTTTATCAATACATGTTCCATTCGCGAAAACGCAGAACAACGCGTGCGCAACCGCCTAAAAGAATTTGAATCCGCTAAACTAAAAAAGCCGGGAATGATTGTAGGTGTACTGGGATGTATGGCCGAGCGTTTAAAATCAAAATTCTTAGAGGAGGAAAAGCTAGTTGATGTAGTTGTTGGACCGGACGCCTATCGGGATTTACCCAATTTAATCGAAAAAGTAGATGATGGTAGCCGGGCTGTTAATGTGTTACTCTCGCGCGAAGAAACCTATGCTGATATCAATCCGGTACGATTAAATACCAATGGCGTTACTGCGTTTATATCGATCATGCGCGGTTGCGACAATATGTGTTCCTTCTGTGTAGTACCTTTTACCCGTGGGAGAGAACGCAGCCGTGACCCCTATTCTATTGTTAAGGAAGCGCGAGACTTATTTAAAGCCGGTTATCGGGAAGTTACTTTGTTAGGACAGAATGTGGACTCCTATAAATGGTCGCCTCAAGAAGACGATGCTGCTGCAAATCATACGGCGATTACTTTTGCAAAATTACTGGAAATGGTGGCAGCTGTTGACCCCTTACTCCGCGTACGATTTTCCACCTCGCATCCCAAAGATATTACCGATGAAGTGCTATATAGCATCGCTAGGCATGAGAACATTTGTAACTATATACATCTACCCGTTCAATCAGGCAATAGCCGGATACTGGAACTAATGAACCGCACTTATGATCGCGCATGGTACATAGAACGTATTGACACCATAAAACGAATTATCCCTGACTGTGCGATATCGACAGATGTGATTACCGGTTTTTGCAGCGAAACGGAAGAAGAACATCAGGATACACTTTCCATGATGGACTATGTGCAATACGATTATGCTTATATGTTTGCCTATTCGGAACGTCCCGGAACACTGGCTGCCAAGCGTTACGCTGATGACATTCCGGAAGAGATAAAGAAGAGAAGATTAACAGAAGTAGTAGAGAAACAACGGGCACACAGTCTTTTCAGGTTACAGCAACAGGTCGGAAAGATACACAAAGTTTTGATAGAAGGTTTTTCAAAAAGATCTGACAAGGACTATTGCGGTCGTAATGATCAAAATGCCATGGTTGTTTTTCCCGTTGATGCCCGATATAAAGTTGGCGACTATGTCAATGTAATGGCAGAGACATGCACATCAGCAACCTTAATCGGTAAGATTGTTTGATAACGCATCTATATGTATCCAGTAGGATTGGCAATTCAATTCTGTGTGGCGTAAAATATTAGTAGAACAAATGGATATACAAGATATTAAGAATAGATTTGGTATTATCGGCAATTCGCCTTTATTAAATAGAGCCATTGATGTTGCTAGACAGGTGGCTCCAACCGACATCTCTATTTTAATCACCGGGGAAAGTGGCAGTGGTAAAGAAGTATTTTCGCATATTATCCATCAATTAAGTAGCCGAAAACACGGTGCTTTTATTGCTGTAAACTGCGGTGCTATCCCCGAAGGAACGATTGATTCCGAACTATTTGGACATGAAAAGGGTTCCTTCACAGGTGCTCACGAAGCAAGGAAAGGTTATTTTGAGGTAGTCAACGGTGGAACCATCTTTTTAGATGAAGTGGCCGAGCTCCCTTTAAGTACGCAAGCGCGTTTATTACGCGTGCTTGAATCCGGTGAGTACTTGCGGGTAGGCTCGTCGAAGGTACAGAAAACCAATGTGCGAGTGATTGCCGCAACCAATGTAGATGTTTATGATGCGGTAAAGGCCAACAAATTCAGAGAGGACTTATACTATCGCTTAAATACTGTTCCGTTACGGATCCCGCCGTTACGAGACAGAAGGGAAGATATTCATTTACTTTTTCGCAAGTTTGTTGCGGATTTTACGGACAAATATAGAAGTCCGAGTATTCAGCTTACCGATGATGCCCAACAATTGTTAAGCAATTACAATTGGCCGGGTAATGTAAGGCAATTAAAAAATATTGCGGAGCAGATCGCCGTACTTGAAAAGGAGCGAGTGATTACTGCACAGATATTACAAAGCTATTTACCCAACGAGCGGACAAGCACCTTACCTATGCGGTTAGAGAACAAAGCCAACGAAGATTTTTCAGAGAGAGACTTGCTGTATAAGGTTTTGTTTGACATGAAGAAAGATATGGTGGAATTAAAAAAATTAGTTGTTGAGCTATTAAAAAATGGCATCAATTCCAATACTATTTCCGACAATTCTCCGTACTTAAACCAATTATATCGGGAAGTGCAGCCAAATACATCATCAAGCAATGAAACCTTCTCACCATTAACGATCCATCAACCCCCTGCAAATAAAGAGAATTTTGAAATCGCTCCCCATGCAGAAGAAATAGAAGAATCGTTATCGTTAGTAGAAAAGGAATCCGATTTAATTAAAAGGGCTTTAAAAAAATATAAAGGTAAGCGAAAATTAGCGGCTCAAGAACTTGGAATTTCAGAGCGTACGCTGTATCGTAAAATCAAAGATTTGAATTTAAGTTAAGAGTTCCCGATTGCCAGAAAGTAAAAAGATGCTTAGAGCTGTTAGATTATCATTTTTATTGGTCCCGTTTTTAGTGCTTCTCCAGTCATGTGGAGTATATAAACTTAACGGGGCATCCATTCCCGAAGGAATGAAAACCTTTAATGTGCAATTTTTCGAAAATTCTGCTCCCATTGTGGTGCCTTATTTAAGTCAGCAATTCACCGAGGCATTAAAAGAGCGTATTCGCAACCAATCGCGATTAAGCCAAGTGACCTCCGAGGGCGATGCCATTTTTGAGGGACGCATTACCGGCTATGCCATTACTTCGGCAGCGGTTGGGGGTCAAGATCGCGCGCAGGCCAATCGTTTATCGATTACGGTGAGTGTAAAATACGTTGATAACATCAAGCCGGACAACAGCTTTGAACAGAGCTTTACACGCTATCAGGATTTCACCGGTACAGTGCAGGCGCAGGAGCAAACGCTTATTGAAGCAATCAATAGACAGTTAACCGAAGATATTTTTAACCGCGCTTTTGCCAATTGGTAAGCGTAAAATCGTCGACAGTGGAGCAACAATCATTAAGACATAAATTTAATGGATTACTGGCAGATTCTACCCAGATGAAGCAAGAAGATTTGGCATTACTTCTGCAAGCCTATCCTTACAGTCATATCTTATGGTTTTTAGAAGCTAAACGCTGTTCACAGGACAAGGGTGATCAACAAGCTATCTTTAAGAAGGCAGCGCTATTTGCAAGCGATCCGGAACAGCTCTATAACTTTATTTACAATTCTCCTTTAAATGACCTTACGTTAAGTCAGGACGATGCTGTCGCAAAACTCGATCAGGTTTTGGGGCAAGACCGCCTTAAGGAACATGCCGTGGAAAGTGCGTTTATTTCCGAAGCAGCCATTGTAGAAGAAGATGTAATTGATGAAACCACTGAATCTGCGGACGAGCCTGAGGTTATATATACAGAAGAAGACCAAAGAGTACCAACAGGTGTAGCCCCCCCTTCTCCTGAAGAAACAGAAGCCTCTAGAGAAGATGTTTCGAAATATGACGACGATTTAATGCCGTACACGTTTGTATGGTGGCTTCACAAAACTCGTTTAGCTTATGCGGACACTTATCAACCTTATGCCACAAACCGAAAGCCTTCGTTAAAAAAATTACAAAACGATATTAGTGATTTGGTGTTAGATCAGCAGATCCGAGAAAACATCTTTCATTTGCAGGAGCCTGAAGAAAAGCTAAGTATTAAGGAAAGCAGAACCATCACTTTTAAGGTTCCGAAAAAAACCGATGAGATTATCGAACGCTTTATTAAAGAAGAACCGCAGATTCGACCTCCCCAAGCCAGTCAGATCACACTCGAGAATAAGGCTAGGCAAAGTGCCGAAGATCAATCTAACTTTGTTTCGGAGACCTTGGCTCAAATCTATGAAGAGCAGGGGCTTTATCATAAGGCAATCGATACTTACATGAAATTAAGTTTGAAATATCCCAAAAAAAGTGCTTATTTTGCCGACCGTATTAAAGCGTTAGAAAGTAGAATTAATTAACCACATAAAGAAATGTATACATTACTTATCGTATTAACCATTTTAGCCTGTGTGCTTTTGGTATTTATTGTTTTAATCCAGAATCCGAAAGGAGGTGGCTTAGCCTCAGGTTTTGCCGGGTCCAACAACCTCATGGGCGTGCAACGCACAGGAGATATTTTGGAAAAAGGGACATGGGTTTTGGTAATTGCGATTATGGTATTTTCGCTATTGTTGAATATTACGAACCCGGGCGCGGGTACTGGCTCTAATCCCGGATTAGAACTGCAAAAACAAATTACACCGACGGCTACACCGACTGCTCCTTTACAGAAACCGGCGACGACTCCGGCTACTCCGCAAGGGCAGAAACCAGCGTCTGTCGACACTACCAAGTAATTATATTAAAACCCGTAAAAAAACAAAAGGGCATTGCACATTCTGCACTGCCCTTTTTTCTGCCAAATATTCAGCCAAGCTGACAAGTTGAAAATAAATTTCTATTATCACGAGCCTTCGAAATGAAAAAATGACAACAAAAATCGTCTTTTTGATTTTGGCACAGTTCATGACTTAAAATTTCCCGGAAACGTTAATCTAATATTAAAAACAATAATATCTAGTACAATTATGGCATTAAGTATCAAACCGATTGGAGACAGAGTAGTAGTAGAAGCTGCTGCTGCTGAAGAGAAAACTGCATCAGGTATCTACATTCCTGACACCGCCAAGGAAAAACCGCAACGCGGAACCGTTGTTGCTGTTGGCGAGGGAAAAAAAGATGAGCCTATTACTGTTAAAGTGGGCGACCAAGTGCTGTACGGTAAGTATGCCGGAACAGAAATAACCTACGAAGGAAAAGAGTATTTAATTATGCGCGAATCCGACATCTATGCTATAATCTAGTCAGTATAGCTTTTTAGAATAGATTAAAACGAACATTAACCATTAAAAGCGCGTATAATTAACTAGAGAAGATCGATGTACGCAATTTTAAACTTTAAAAACTATGTCAAAACAGGTAAAATATAACGTAGAAGCGCGTGATGCCTTAAAAAAAGGTGTTGACATCTTAGCAAATGCTGTCAAAGTAACATTAGGTCCAAAAGGACGCAATGTAATTATTGAGAAAAAATTTGGTTCGCCTGCCATTACTAAAGATGGTGTTACTGTAGCGAAAGAAATCGATTTAAAAGATGCGCTAGAGAACATGGGTGCACAGATGGTGAAAGAAGTAGCTTCTAAAACCGCTGACCAAGCAGGGGACGGAACAACAACGGCTACAGTTTTAGCACAAGCCATTGTGACTGCAGGTATTAAGAACGTTGCAGCCGGTGCTAATCCAATGGATTTGAAACGCGGTATCGACAAGGCTGTTGCTACTATTGTTGAAAATTTAAAAGCACAATCGCAAACAGTAGGAGAAGACAATAGTAAAATTAAACAAGTTGCTACTATCTCTGCAAACAATGACGAAGTCATTGGTGAATTGATTGCAGAAGCGATGGAAAAAGTTGGAAAAGACGGTGTTATTACTGTAGAAGAAGCGAAAGGTACTGAGACAGAAGTAAAAACCGTAGAGGGTATGCAATTTGACCGCGGTTATTTGTCGCCTTATTTTGCTACCAACACGGAAAAGATGGAGGCCGAGCTTGAGAATCCTTACATATTGATTTATGACAAAAAAATCAGCAATATGAAAGAGTTGCTTCCGATTCTGGAAAAGCAAGTACAGACAGGCAAGCCGCTATTGATTATCGCTGAAGATTTGGATGGCGAAGCATTAGCTACATTGGTAGTTAATAAAATTCGTGGTTCATTGAAAGTTGCTGCCGTTAAAGCTCCTGGCTTTGGCGACCGTCGTAAGGCTATGCTTGAGGACATCGCGATCTTAACAGGTGGTACCGTAATCTCGGAAGAAAGAGGTTACAAACTAGAAAATGCAGACCTTTCTTACTTAGGACAAGCTGAAAAAGTTGTTGTTGACAAAGACAACACTACTATTATCAACGGTTCAGGTGAGGTAGAAACCATTAAAGGTCGCGTTAACCAAATCAAAGCGCAAATCGAGACGACTACATCTGACTATGACCGTGAAAAACTGCAAGAGCGTTTAGCGAAATTAGCAGGCGGTGTGGCTGTACTTTATGTTGGTGCTGCTACAGAAGTAGAAATGAAAGAGAAGAAAGACCGTGTAGATGATGCTCTTCACGCAACACGCGCAGCTGTTGAAGAAGGTATTGTTGCAGGTGGCGGTGTAGCCTTTATCCGCGCTATTGAGTCTCTTGAAAATCTTAAGGGAGAAAGTGAAGATGAGACCACAGGTATCAACATTATTAAACGTGCTATCGAAGAGCCGTTGCGTACAATCTGTAACAATGCTGGCGTAGAAGGTTCTATTGTTGTACAGAAAGTAAAAGAAGGTAGCGGTGATTTCGGTTACAACGCTCGCTTTGACAGATATGAAAATCTAATTAGCGCAGGTGTAATTGATCCTACGAAGGTTTCACGTGTTGCCTTGGAAAACGCAGCTTCAATCGCTTCGATGCTCTTAACGACCGAATGTGTATTAGCAGATGAGCCAGAAGATGAGAAAGCTGGTGCCGGTGCTCCTCCAATGGGTGGTGGCATGGGCGGCATGATGTAATATAAATCATTCCCATAAAAAAAAGCCATGGTATAAATATCATGGCTTTTTTTATGGGAAATATGTTATTAAGTTGTTAGCATCAGCACTTTCCAAGTTACTGCTTCGGCAGTTAGCTAATACGTTTCACTATCGGGCGGGATACCGAAGTTATAATCACTTCGCCTATTTTTTCCGGATTTTGCAGTATGGCTTTTCTTTGTAGACTTTCTTATCCACGACGTAATGGCATCGACCCCTTGAGCGAGGCGTTCTTTATTAAAGAACCCAGCAGCTTGGCTTGAGAGCAACCCCATTAAAATACGTTTGACATAACCTGCTTTTCTAAAAAAGACGCGATTAACAAGGAAAGGTAACCCTACCCGCAAGCTCTTTGTCAGCCAATCGCCTTGAAAAGCTCCCCCTTTTGTACCAATGTTGCTAAACAAGCTCGCCGTATTGGGAAGAAAGGCAAACATGTTTTGAAAAAAATGAACGGGCTTATTGATTTTATTCTTCAGGATCCCAAACTGATGCTCCAAATAGGCTTCCTGTTCCATCTTTACTGTCTTCAATCGTGCAATTTCAGCTTGTAGCTCTTCTATATTAGTTATTTTGTTCTTCATCGTCATCGTCTTTACGTAGACTAATAAAAATTTTTATAAAAACATTGGCGATCATCTTTTTGATCGTTTGTCTAAATGCTGCTACAAGCAATATGAGTAAGATGAACACCAATCCGGTGACGGCAAAGCCCAATGCGTAGCTATCTAAAAGCTCCCCAATAAAAAAAGCGAGCGCCATACTTAGATAGAATACCACAAAAAAAGCAAATAAGAGGCTTATACCACTAACAGCAATTCCGGGAAGTATTTTGGAAATGCGTCCAACAAATTTTAGATAAGCTAAGTCAGTATAGTTTTCTACATATTCTTTTAGCTTCTGGACAACACCTTTAATTGAAAATGTATCTTTTTCTTCCATAGATAATATTTTTCCATTATAGATGCTATCAACATCTATAATGGATTTCATTTATATTCACGCATGTTCTTCCAATGCTTCTTCCACGCTCGCCTCGCCTTTATTCACTTTTGACTTGATTGTAGACACTAAACGTTCTTTCAAATCATTAAACTGCTCCACCTGTTCTGCTGTGCGCTCTTTAATTGCGTCGCCCAAATCTTTTAAGGAGTCGCTTAGTTTATCTCTAGTATCAGAGCCTTTTTCAGGTGCGAATAAGATTCCTAACGCTGCACCCGCAGCCAAGCCTGCTAGCAAAGCAGCTACTATTTTACCATTATCATTCATGACTTTTAAAAAATTAATGTTAATTATCAACTAATAGTTTTTAAAGGCTACCTGAAGCGACCTTATATATATACAAAATAACAAGCAAACAGTTTGCCAACAATACTAATTGTCATTATTTTTTTTCCTTAAGCGCATTTCAGCCAACTTGTTTGTTTCATAAATTTTCACAGTGATCAAGAAATAAGAAAGCAGCAATGGCCCGAAAACAAGCCCCATAATGCCGAACATGGGAATTCCTATAATAACCCCTACAATGGTAATAATGGGATGGATATCGCCCACACGCTTTGCAATTACCAAGCGAAGTACATTATCGATATTCGACACTAAAAGGATGCCCCATAGCAGCATGGCGATTGCATTGAATGTATCGCCGTCTATAAATTTTATGATACAAGCAGGAATAAAAACCATGGGAGCACCTACCACTGGAATAAAAGACAGGATAACGCAAATCACTCCCCAAAATAGAGGATCAGCGAAATCAAACATCCAATATCCAAAGGCGACGGCACCTCCCTGTATTACGGCAATCAGACCTTGACCTAGCACATTCGAATAGGTAATATTTCTTAATTCCACACCGAAGCGTATTGCGTTCTCATCCGAGAATGGGGAATAACGCAATACACCTTTCTCAAACTCCCTACAGCCTACAAACAGAAAATATAGTAGAAAATACATGACCGAGATGTCGAGCAAAATATTGGCGGCACCACTTAAAATAGAAGTCATCAGATTTCCCGCATAAGCCACCCCTCGTTGCAGGTTATTCGTTATCAAATCCGGCTGTTGTAACTTATCTCCTAAAAAGCGGTTAATCTCGTCGATTACCCGTTGGATTTTATCAGGATGTTTGGTGAGCTCTATTACTCGTTTGGCAATCATGTTAATGAGGCCATAAAAAGGGAATACAATAATAAAAAAAGAAGCAATGATGATCAATACCGCTGAAATTGATTTCCGCCATTTCAGTTGCTCTGTTAAGTACAGATTTAGCGATCTGAAGATGGTGTACATAATCATAGTTGCCAGCAAGGCACCGAAAATGCCTCGTAAAGAATATAGAATAAATGCACCTAGCACAACGATAATCACTAAAGTGATATTATTCCGCTGTTTCTGATCGAACAAAGCTAAAGACATGCTTTTTTTAAATTCAAAATTAAAAATTAAAAATTAAAAAACTTGCCTCCCGTAGGGATGGTAAAAACTGACCTGGGTAATCAGGTGAGCTCATTTATGGTTATAAAAAGTAAAAGCAGTTATGCAAATACTTGATATCTCATTATTCTTTAGGAAATTGGGGTTGTCGTCTTTCAAGAAATGCAGCTACGCCCTCCTGAAAGTCAGCGGTTGCGAAGCATTTAGCAAATTCATTAATTTCAACATTAAACCCTTGCTCGCCAGCTACTAGGGAGGCATTAATTGCTCGAATGGCTGCGGCTACGGCACGTGGTGATCGCTTTGCTATGTCATTAATGATCTCTTCCGACTTGCTAATTACTTCGTCAGCCGGTACCACATGGTTAACTAAACCAATCTGCAAAGCCTTTTCAGCATTAATCATATTTCCGGTTAGTATCAGCTCCATCGCATTTCCCCTGCCTACTAACTGGGTTAAACGCTGCGTTCCCCCATATCCCGGGATTAGCCCAAGAGAAACCTCAGGCAAGCCCAAACGTGCGGTATGACTAGCAATGCGTATATGGCAGGCCATTGCAATCTCAAGCCCACCACCCAATGCGAACCCATTGATAGCCGCTACAATGGGCTTTTCTGCATGATGAATTAAGTTAAAAACCTCCAATTGCCCCTTAGTTGCCAGATCTCGACCCTGCGATTCGTCAAAGCCGGCAAATTCGCTGATATCGGCCCCTGCCACAAAAGCTTTTTCTCCGGCCCCGGTAATAACTATACCGGTTACGTTTTTATCCTGCAAACCTGTTGTAATTGCCTGGTTTAATTCTCGCAGCGTATCTCTATTCAATGCATTAAGCTTCTGTTCACGATTGATGGTTATTTTCAAAATCTCTCCCTCAATCGTCGTTAACAAATATTGATATGTCATATGAATTTCAGTTTAGTTCCTAACAATCAAACGAGCGAATGTTTTTAAATTCTGATAAATATAAAGCCTTCTCGCTTCGTTTTATATATAAAACTTCTGTTTTGACATTTTTCTTAGTATCCTGTTATTAAATTGTCAGAATAGTTAAAATATTTCTTACAATGAATGAGTTTTAAGATATTTATTGTATTTTTGTCACACAATAAATTCGGGGCAATTGTCGTTTTCAAAAAAACGTCTTTGACTCTAAATGGAAAAGAGAAAAGTGGAGAGTATATGAAGTTGAGAAAGAGCATTTTAGTGCCCAGTATTATTTTTTTATTTTTAGCAATCGTTATTAATACCAGTTGGCGATCCATCCATTCACCCAGACCTATAAACCATAAGGTTTTTAACAAAAAAAAGAAGACCAATCGCGGTTCGCTCTTATCTAACACGTTTGAATCTGTTTACGAGCATGTGCAAAAGCTTGCACCTACATTAGATAGCGTCGTATTCAGGCAAGCATATATTGGCTATTTGAATTTAAGAGAACAAGGAAAGACCGATTCACCCATTTTGACCATCGCAGATCTCAGCATACACAGTAGTAAGCCTCGTTTGTGGATTATTGACTTGGAGCGGGATAGTCTATTGTTAAATACCTTTGTCGCGCATGGCCGCGGGAGCGGTATTCAAGAGGCTAGGTTGTTTTCCGATCGACCAAATTCGAATCAGAGTAGTTTAGGATTTTATTTAACGGGAGAAACGTATCAAGGAAAGCATGGTCGGTCGTTAAAATTGGACGGCTTAGATCGTGGATTTAATACAAACGCGCGAGCGCGGGGCATTGTGCTCCATGGCGCTTGGTATGTAGGAGCCAATATATTGAAAGGCCAAGACCGAATGGGAGTAAGCCAAGGCTGTCCAGCCGTATCCGAACCTTTAAAAGATAAAATCATTGATCTGATCAAAAACAAATCGGTTCTTTATATATACGGTAAATCAGCAAAATACCAGTCCGCCTATCTAAATGAGCAGACGGCAACACAAAGCTTAATGGCGGCCAACATGGATGAATCCAAATCAGAAATACCCGATTCAATGTCGTTAGCCGAAGCAGGCAACCTACTTTAGCGATCGGTACAATAGGGAGTCTAGTTTATATACGTCCGGATAAAACTTTAAAGTGGAAGAACTATCCATTTTACAAGTAACATAGTCTAATACCACGGGAACTTGTGGCTTAAGTCCAATTGTTTTGGCTACAGGTTCCTCACTAGACATCTCTTCCTTGATGAGGTCGTATTTTTCGCCTTCGCCAAATAAAGCACGTGCCAGATCCAGCGGCTTTTCTACCCTTACGCATCCATGACTGGCAGCACGCATTGATCTACTGAACACTGCCTTTGCCGGTGTATCGTGCAGATAGACGCTGCTTCCATTTTTAAACAGAAACTTAATAAGTCCGAGTGAATTAGTGTTCCCAGGTTGTTGCTTAAAGCTATAAGGCAGGTTTTCTTCATTATATACGCTCCAGTCGATCGTATCCGGATTTGCGATTTTTACGCCCCTTCTATACACATCCATTCCATGATTGGCCAGATAATATTTGTCGGCCTTCGCCTGTACTAATATCTCCTTCTTTGCAATACTTGTTGGTATATTCCAAATCGGATTCACTTGTACACTATGAATTTTACTTGCCAGCATCGGGGTTTCGTGCCCGTCTGCCTTTCCTACAACCACCTTCATTTGACCCTTTGTGCTTCGGTCACGGATAATATATAATTGATAAGCTGGAATATTCACATATATCAAATGGGTGCTGTCCATTTTGTACTTCCATCGCAAACGTTCCATATTTGCGATCAACGCTATCTTTTTTGCTCCATGGTTCTCATTAATCAAAGCTTTTTGCATCGCTCTGTAAGCACCACTTTTAGGCTGTATACTATCTAGGTAATGCTTTAAATTTTCAACGCTCAGAACCCGGTCAAAGGACACGCTATCGGGTCTGCTTACAGGAATATAATAACGAGGTAATACTTTCCTTGGATTCGTCATCCCATATTCCAATGCAAAAGCATATCGAGTAAGCGCCTCCGCCGCGAGCAGCTCCGCACGAACAATACATGCATAGGCCTCATCGACCTTCATATCCTTTCGACCCGACAGCTGAACAAGTGCATCGTATAGGGTATCTGCTTTATACGATCGGGTTGAAAGGCCATGTTCTTCGACACGCTTTAGAAAATCTATCAAACGAAAAAGTGAAGAATCCGCGTAAAACTTGGTAATTAGTACCGGCTCAAAATTTGCGTTTGTATAAAAGCGGGTTAAATACTTTGGATTCTTAAATAGATTTGTGTTTGTCTCCAAATAGTTTTTAAAGTAAGTATGTAACGAATCGGTGTTTACTTCTTTATAAACTTTATTTTTGGTTTGCTTAAATAACAGATCTCCGATAGGCGAGCCCGATTGTCTGCAAGCTGCCAGTAATACAAAAAATAAGATATAGAAAAGCTGTTGAGGTAAAGTTTTGTGCATAGACAAATTCTGGCTTTTTGTCTTTATTAAGACATAAATCATGCCGATTATTTTGCAACACTTTCGGGAAGCACACAAATTCCCACGTCGCTAACTCCTTTTAAAGGACTATCTCGCATGTTTTGCTCAATTTTAAAATAGTAAGTCCCTGTATCGGGAAAATGATAGTTGGTATTGTAAGCAATCTGATAACTATACAAGCTTCCGATACCTTTGCCCAGCCAACGGCCGTCTTTATCGGCCACCTGCAGCTCGATCCGTTTGCTGCTCGGTTTATGTTTTGCACTTCTTTGATGTACCAAAACAAATAGATTTGCGTATCGGTACTCCGACGTCAAGCGTACATTCACTTTCAATCGATAGGGTATCGTATTATTTTTTACTTCAACTTTAAACTCTGGTGTAAAGGCATAATTCCATGCCTGGTTGGGTACGGGTCTAAACTCGTCGACCAATGCGCCATGATTACACGAAAGCATACAGCTCATCATAGCCACCAAGCAAATAAGGTTACGAATTTTAGGGTTTTTCACCATTTGATGCCCCTCCCTCCTTATTTGTTCGTTTACCTCTGTATCGTCTGCGACTGTTTTTTGTTTTTTGCGCGTTTGCCGCGTCCTTAACCGCTCCCTTATCCCCTCCCGCATGATCCGCTGAAACCTTGCCTTCTTTTTTTGGAGAAGTGGCTGTTTTCTGTTGCAGTTTCTGTCCGGAATTTAGTGTCTGTCCGGCATCTGTCTGTCTATCGGAGGCTGGTTGTTTGTTTTTATTTCTTTTCTTGGACGGACGTTTCTTCTTTTTGCTTTTGTCATCTAAACGAGTTAAGCTATCCTGTCCTACTACATTTTCATAGTCGTAAGTTACCGGTTTAACAATGGCTACCTCTTCCTTAATCTCCACCAGATCATCTGGTTTGATGCCCTCTTTATTTCCTTCAGCTATGATACGCACCTGGTCTATTTCGAGGGGAATCCAGTTTTCATCTTCCGGAAAGGAAAACCACATTAGTCTCCTAAAGATATCCGTTTTCTGCAAACGTGCGGTACCTCTTTTTGTTTCCAAGCGGTCAATATCGTTAGGAATATCTTTTAAGGCGTCCATATAGGTATCCAATTCATAGTTGAGACAACATTTGAGCTTTCCGCACTGGCCGGCTAATTTCAGCGTATTCAGCGATAAATTCTGATATCGTGCAGCAGCGGTGGAGACCGTTTTAAAATCGGTCAACCAAGTGGAACAGCAAAGTTCTCTTCCGCAAGACCCGATGCCTCCCAAACGACTTGCTTCTTGCCGCATACCAATTTGGCGCATCTCAATACGAATACGAAAAGCTTCCGCCATCTTTTTAATGAGTTCTCTAAAGTCGACCCGGCCCTCAGCTGTATAGTAAAAAGTAGCTTTTGTCTTATCTCCTTGATAGTCTACATCACTTAACTTCATGGACAACCCTAAATCAAGAGCCAATTTTCGCGCACGATGCATAGTTTCCCATTCTAAGTCTTTAGCCGCCTGATATTTATCCATATCATTACTGGTTGCCTTACGAAATATCTTGCGTTCAACGCTATTAGGGTCAACCTTGTTCTTTTTAAGTTGCAAGCGAACCAGTTCACCGGTGAGTGAGACAAAGCCAATATCGTAACCGCCTGTTGCCGTTTCTACTGCAACAGGTTCGCCCATTTCCAGATAAAGATTATCCTGATTGATATAAAAGTCTTTTCGAGATCCTTTAAATCTTACTTCTACAATGTTAAACGGTATATAATTTGTTGGCATATCCATATGGCTTAGCCAATCGTACACATCCAATTTATTGCATCCATTCGTCATGCATGAACCGTTGCTCTGGCAACCTGCAGGGGCACAACCTCCTCCGGATGAACAATTATCACATCCCATATTTCTATATATTGAGTCCCGTTTATCACGGGAGCGTTTAGTGTTTAAATAATAAAACTAATTGCAAAGATACATCTAAAAATAAGATTTTAGGGTTTGCATTGCGTTCTACGTAATAACTTGTTTTTTCAAATATGCTGACACAAGCTTCCAATTTAGCCGTTTCATAAAGCGGGCTAAACTTTTCAACAAAAGACATTTCCGCCTCCGGTAGGTGTACGAGCGTTTTTGCACCCTCTTTAAATAACACTACATCACGCATCATTTGAATAGCGTAAAGTAAGAAACTTTTTTGATTTTCACGTCCAAGCTTGGACAAATCTTCTTCAACCAGTTGCAAAAGATCGAGTACACGTGCGCCAAAACAGAAGCGCAACCATTGTACAAAAAGCTGAAAATATCCCCCACCCGGATCATCGGACAAAAGGGACAGCGCTTGCTGCACATTACCCTCGCTAATATAAGCCAGCTGCAAAGCCTTCTCATGTGACACACCCTTTTCACGAACCAAAAACTCCGCCAGACTAACTTTATCAAGTGCATTTACTTTTACTAATTGAGTTCGGGATATAATGGTGTTCAGTAATTGATCCTGATTTTGCGTTACCAGCAAGAATAGCGTTTTTTCAGGCGGCTCCTCAATCAACTTAAGTAAGGTATTCCCTTCTTTATCCAAAAATTCGGGCAACCACATAATAAGCACCTTATAGGGAGCTTCAAAAGCTTTGAGACTTAATTTTTGGATAATGTGATGGCATTCAGCAATGTTGATATTCGCCTGTTTATTTCCTGCATCCAGGCTACTTCGCCAGGTTTCCAGATTGAGGTAGGGATTTCTCAGGAAACTGTTTCGCCATTGATCAATGAAAGTACTGGCCGTGTCCTCTTTATGCGACGCAAAAAAGGGGTAGGAAAAGTGCAGATCGGGATGAATAATCTTCGCATATTTTCTACACGAACTGCAACTACCGCAGCTATCGTTCTCTTGCTTGTTTTCACAATTAATGTATTGCGCGTAGGCGACAGCAAGTGGTAAACTTCCGCTTCCTTCGGGACCAAGAAAAAGTTGCGCGTGGCTTACTCTATTTTCCTTTACCGTATTGATCAAGTGCGCTTTTACTTTTTCCTGTCCTATTATATCTTTAAACTGCATATTTTCCTTTATGGGCTTGTACTACTCGCTCTTGGCCTTCTTAAGCCTAAAATAGATTAGCTTTCCGTATCTTTGCGAACAGATGTTCAAAAATAAGAATTTATGCGGATAATGGCTTTTGATTATGGCACAAAGCGAATAGGTGTCGCAGTGACAGATCCTTTACAAATTATCGCGACCGCTTTAACCACCATTCATCCAAAAGATGTTATTGAATACCTGAAAAAATATGTATCCCAGGAACAGGTGGAATCTTTTGTCGTAGGTATGCCCAAGCAACTGGATGGATCTGATTCTCAATCGGCCGTACATGTAAAAGGTTTTATTAATTTACTGAAAAAGTCCTTTCCTCAAATGCCAATCGTTACCATGGACGAGCGATTCACCTCAAAAATGGCCTCGGCCAGTATTGCACAAAGCGGACTAAGACGATCAAAAAGACAAGAAAAAGGCTTAGTGGATGCCGTTTCTGCTGTCATTATCTTGCAAGATTATCTTAAGACGATTCAGTCTTAATAACAGACCATTATTATGTTTTCAAAAAAACGTTCTCTTAATACTAGCACAATAGCAGATTAAAAGCGCTTCTCGAAAGGATCTTTGTATAGCTATAATTTATATTGTGGTATTCGAAAATACCGAGCATTTTATATAAGTTTGCTTCATGGAGATAATGGATAACTTGCTCAATGCCTATTTAACGAGTACCTGTGATGATGAGCCTCCCCTTTTGAAAGCAATTAATCGGGAGACCTATTTAAAGGAAACTCAGCCTCATATGCTTTCCGGACATTTCCAGGGGCGTTTTTTGAGTTTAATAAGTCACCTCTTAGCTCCGAAAAGAATTTTAGAGATTGGCACCTTCACAGGTTATGCAAGTCTTTGTTTAGCAGAGGGGCTTGTTTCTGATGGGATCTTGCATACCATTGATATCAACGAAGAGTTGGCTGAACGAGTTCAGGGGTATTTCGATGCTTCACCTTACGGTGCCAAAATACGTTACCATATTGGCGAAGCCCTGCAGATTATACCGACACTTGAGGAAACCTTCGACCTAGTCTTCATCGATGCTGATAAAAAGAATAACCTTAATTATTTTGAACTCGTGCTTGACAAAGTGAGAACAGGCGGGCTGATTATGATCGACAATGTACTTTGGAAGGGAAAAATTACAGACGCATCACCGGATAAACAAACCGAGCAAATCATTGAACTCAACAAAACCATCGCACAAGACAAACGGGTACAGAAATTGATTTTACCAATCCGTGATGGTATATTCCTTATCAGAAAATTATAGTAAATGAAAACCCTTCGGTTTCCCATATTCTTGTTTTTCCTTTTTTTCTTGTCGCAAACCAGCTATGCGCAAGGGGGCGCGCATGCCTATATAGAGGCTCACAAAGAGTGGGCCATCGACGCGATGGAGAAATTCGGTGTTCCGGCCAGTATTATTCTAGCGGTAGCTATGCATGAAAGCGCGAATGGTAGTAGTAAGGTTGCAATCCATCTCAATAATCATTTCGGCATTCGTGGTGCCAATAACAGCAAAAAAATCCGATCGTCTTACAAGGGCTATGATAGCGTTAAGGCTTCTTACGATGATTTCATTAATTACCTCAAAACCCGTAAGCAATTTCGGTCGCTTTTTGATCGATACAGTGCGTATGATTATCATTCTTGGGCCTATGGCATCATGCGCGGTGGTTACGCAGGTAGCAAGGCCTGGGCAGCCCACATTGTTGCCATTATAAAGAAACATCAACTTTTTTTATTTGACAATAGACCAGCGGATTATATAGAACCGCAGGATGCCCCTTTCGAAGAGAAATCCACTGCTTCCGAAATCAATCTACGCTATACGGTAAAAAAAGGCGATACGTTGGGAGCAATTGCCAAACGATACAAAACCTCCGTTAGCCGTATTAAAACCAAAAATCAACTTCGGAGTGACCGGCTAAGAATTGGTCAACATTTAAAAATTTAACGTAGATCGCAAAATGAACAAGCAGCTGCAGCATATCGCTTTACCATCGTTCGTATACCTCATTCTTTTTTTTTGTATTTCCTTGAGCCTAACATCTTGCCTACCTAAGCAAAAAGTGCTACAGAGTTCCAAAACTCGACAACAGGGATCGTACGGAAGCAACAACGAGGGACGGCGGCATAATCATCCGCATCGGCCGAGTAACAAGCCTGCCGCGATAAGCGCTTCTGCACAAGATTATATCAGTCGTTATAAAACGATTGCTATTCAAGAGATGAACACTTACGGGATACCCGCCAGCATCACGTTGGCACAAGGCCTTTTAGAGTCGGCTAACGGAAATAGTACATTGGCTAGAGAAGCCAACAATCACTTTGGTATCAAATGTACCCCCGATTGGAAAGGTGAATCGTTTTTTAAGGATGATGACGCTATCAATGACTGTTTCCGCGTGTATCGTTCACCGGAAGACTCTTTTCGAGATCATTCTGAATTCCTCTTACGAAAACGCTACGCTCCTTTATTTGAGCTTGACAAAGACGACTATACCGGGTGGGCTAAAGGGCTGAAAAAGGCCGGTTATGCCACCAATCCTCGCTATGCAGAATTATTGATCGATTTGATTGAACGTTATGGATTATATGAATACGATCGTGGAGAAAAAGCACCGGAGAAAATAAACAGGGAAGAACGGGTATTAGTTGAAATTGCTGATAACAGTCCGAAAGAACCTGAAAAAGCCGAAGCCAAACCACCGGTAGAAATGAAAATACATGAGGTGCGACAAGGCGATACAATTTACAGTATCAGTAAACGTTACGGGCTTACCACCGACGAACTAAAAAATCTTAACAGCTTGGATAGCGATGATCTCGTTGTTGGACAATTGCTCCTCGTTTCGAAATAAAATCAACAAATTCCTGTTAGTCGTGTTAAAAAGTGCAAAATGTTTTTCAATGACATAGGCCATTCCCTATCTTTGTTAACTTGAAAATTCTTGCAACCATAATCGTTTTACTATTAGCTTCCATCTTCTTTGCTTCGGCACAAGAGCGGGAAGGTATTGTATTTGACAGTTATACCAAACAACGGATTGCACGCGTCTATATCTACAATACAGCGAACGACGAGATGAAGTATAATGATAAGCGCGGAGAATTTGCAATTAAAGCGAGTCCGGGCGACACCCTGATTGCCATTGTTAAAGGCTACCATGCCGATACGTTAATCGTAAAGAAAGATCCCGTCATTGTTTTTAACTTACAACGATCGACTATCTGGCTAGATGAAGTAAGTATTATTGCGAAGCGTTCACCTGCGGAAATACTTGAAGATCGTAAACGGGAATACAGTTCGGCTTATCGAAAGGGAAATCCGGGCAGTTTATTATCGACCGGACCTACCGGAGCAGGCTTAAGTATTGATGCGCTGTACTCTTTATTGAGTCGACAGGGCAAAAATGCACGTTTTTTACAGGAGCTTATCCAACGTGAATACGAAAACAATATGATCGACGCCCGATTTACGCAAGCCATGGTAAAGCGCTTGACTAATCTAACAGGCGTAGCTTTAGAAGACTTTATGCATCAATATCGGCCATCATACCACTTTATTATGCAAGCCAATGATTATGAGCTGGGCAAGTATATACAGAGCTCCTATAATATGTACCGTAAAAACCCCAGTGCATATCGACTACAGCCATTACCCAGAGTGCAGCCTAACAAAGAAGAGGTAAAGATCGAACGATTGGATTCCAATTAGAGGCATTATTATTGCTTAAGAAAAGCAGATAAAATGCTTCCGACGATACGGGCATTAGTTTGGGTCGGAAATTATACGACCGAAGAGAGCCTCATCGTACAGTTTCGGTAATTATGTGCTTGGCATATAAGATCATTTTATCTAAGTTTGTGGTTTGGATTGGAGTCAGCTGAGCGTAAGTATTCGGCAAAGGCAAACCAGCGTTAACAATAAAACTATTCTGATGAACGTACGACATTTACTTGTTGCATTTATTCTCACGGGCGCATTTTTCTTCGCTAACGCGCAAAATTATGATCTCAATGATCTTCGCCAGGCCCCGCCAAAAAACAGCCTACCCGTTAGAACTCCCCAAATGGGCATTCATGATGTAGAAGTACAGAACCCTAGTTTAGATTTAAAGGTTAACTATTGGCGGAATTGGACAAATTTCGCCATAAACGCGAACCAAGCTTCCTTTAGTGATAGCTGGAACAGTGGTGGTGTAAACTCTATCTCTTTAGGTGCCCTTTTTAATACGAAATGGGATTACACCAAAGAAGGTAAAAACTTTGTATCTGAATTAGACTTAAGGTATGGAAAGATTAAGAATGAAAATCAACTTGCGCGTAAGAATCAAGACCGCATCTGGTGGGATAACAAGTACTCCATTAAATTTTCTCAGAAATGGGCATTATTTGCAGCCTTGACCTTTGAAACACAATTTGATGCAGGTTGGCAGTATACGAACATTGATGGTGTAGACACCAAATCCAGAAAGATATCCAATTTCATGGCTCCAGGTTATCTTACACCCGCAGTCGGTCTTGAATATAAACCGGATCAGTTTAGTTCTATCCGTTTTGGTCCAGCGACCCGTATGACCTTTATTTTAGATGACCGAGTTCAATCGGTAAGGGAAGAAGATACTACTCGTTTCGGTGTAGAAATCCCTGGAAAATTCAAGAATGATGTGAGCTTTCAACTATTAGCTGGTACTGATCGAGATTTAACAAAATGGTTGCATTTAAAAACCACCTACGAATTTTTAGCTAATTTTGAAGAGCTTAGCACTTCAAGGCATCGCCTAGACGCCATCTTAGGGGTACGCGTCTCGAGGGTAATAAGCCTGTTGTTCAATGCGACCTTATTGTATGATCCTAATCAAATAGAGGAACTGCAACGCTCTCAAAGTATAGGTATTGGTTTGAATTATAAATTTCCGAGATAACCTATGCTGAAACATATTTGCTCATACGGATACATGGTCTTAATGCTATTTTTTCTAAGCGCCTGCGCTTCAAAAAAGAAATTTGCAGAGACTAATAAAATATATGAAAAGCAGGTAGAACAATTGGCTGAAGTAATTAAGCAACCTTTGCCGACTCCGCAGCACATGGCTTCTGCCGGATTGCCGTCTCCGGGAGTAGAAGGCCAGCGAAAAGATTTTGAGTGGGTAGGCACCGTTAATTTCAATATGCGCAAACCCAATTTTGTTATTTTACATCATACAGCTCAAGACAGTATTCAGCAAACCTTACGGACGTTTACGCTAGAACGTACACAAGTAAGTGCTCATTATATCATTGATAAAGAAGGTAAAGTTTATCAATTGCTCAACGATTACTTACGAGCTTGGCATGCGGGTAATGGAAGGTGGGGATCCGTTACGGATATGAATTCCGCATCTATAGGTGTCGAAATGGACAACAACGGTGTTGAACCTTACACTGAGCCACAGATAAACAATTTGCTCGTATTACTGGATACCCTCAAAGCTAATTATAAGATTCCTTCAGAAAACTTCATTGGCCATGGTGATATCGCTCCGGGACGCAAAGTAGATCCCGGCATCAATTTTCCATGGAAACGCTTAGCAGAAAAAGGGTTTGGTTTGTGGTATGACGACGTACTGCAAGCACCCCCCACCACTTTCAACCCGCTAGATGGTTTGCGTATTCTAGGCTATGATACCCGAAATGCTTCAGCCGCAATCTTAGCTTTTAAGAGACATTTTATACCTGAGGAAACCACTGAAGAGTGGACTCCTTTTGCACTTAGCGTGCTTTACAATCTTTATATCAAGAAAACAACCTTATAAAAAAGGAGTCATCTCTTACCAGATGGCTCCTTTTTTATAAGGATCCAATTAATTACTTAAGCTTCTTTCTGTGATTCTTTCGCCCATGTGTCGCGTAAGCCAACAGTGCGATTAAACACCAATCGATCAGGTGTCGACCGTGTATCGAGCGTAAAATAACCCTTACGAATAAATTGATACCCTTTCCCCGGTACGGCATTTAATAAATCAGGTTCAATATAGACCTTTTCTAAAATCTCAAGACTATCCGGATTAATAGATTCTTTAAAATCACCGGTTGTGGCTAAGGGGTTTTCAGCCTTAAATAAACGATCGTAAAGTCTTACCTCCGCTGTTTTCGCATGTGGTACACTTACCCAGTGAATTGTTCCTTTCACTTTTAGGCCACTTGTGTCCTCTCCACTTTTTGAGTTTGGAATATAGCTACAATGGATTTCTGTGACATTACCGTCTCCATCTTTTACGAAACTATCACATGTAACGATATAAGCATGCTTTAAACGAACACTTAATCCAGGGCCTAAACGGAAGAATTTCTTAGGTGCATTTTCCATAAAATCCTCGCGTTCAATCCATAGTTCACGACTAAAAGGAATCACTCTTTCCCCCTCACCACCTTCCACCTCCGGATTGTTTTCTCCATGTAACAGTTCTTCTTTTTCCTCCGGATAGTTTGTTATAATCAGTTTTACCGGATCCAGCACCGCCATTCTACGCCAAGCCGTTTTGTTTAAATCTTCGCGGATGCAAAATTCCAACAGGCTTACGTCAATTACGTTTTCCCGCTTTGCCACCCCAATTCGCTCGCAAAAATTACGGATACTTGCAGGCGTATATCCTCGTCTTCTTAATCCGCTGATGGTAGGCATTCGAGGATCATCCCATCCTTCCACATGCTTTTCGTTTACCAGTTGCAGTAATCGGCGTTTGCTCATGACGGTATAAGTCATATTCAATCGTGCAAACTCATATTGTTTAGATGGGAAGATACCAATATGCTCGATTAACCAATCATATAAAGCCCGATGTGGTATAAATTCCAGCGTACAAACAGAATGTGTGATCCGCTCAATCGAATCACTTTGTCCATGCGCGAAATCATACATCGGGTAAATACACCAAGCATCCCCCGTACGGTGGTGATGCGCGTGTTTTATACGATAGAGTAAAGGATCGCGCATATGCATGTTTGGATTGGCCAGGTCGATTTTCGCCCTCAACACTTTACTTCCATCGGGATATTTTCCATCCTTCATTTCTGCGAATAAACGAAGGTTTTCCTCCACCGTCCGGTCTCTATAGGGAGTCGGCTTACCTGGTTCGGTAGGTGTCCCTTTACTTGCAGCGATCTCTTCCGGTGTACTATCGTCGACATAGGCTAAACCCTTTTCTATCAAGCTCACGGCATATCCGTATAGCGTATCGAAATAGTCCGATGTATACAGCTCCTCGGCCCATTGGAAACCAAGCCATTTGATATCATTTTTAATACTTTCCACGTATTCAATGTCTTCCGTAACCGGATTGGTATCATCAAAACGCAGATTAGTTTTACCATTATATTTTTGTGCCAAACCAAAATTTAAACAAATCGACTTCGCGTGACCGATATGTAAATAACCGTTTGGTTCCGGCGGGAATCGCGTCAGCACCCTACCGTCATTTTTCCCATTTTTTATATCTTCCTCAATAATTTCCTCCAGGAAATTCAATGATTTCTCTTCGTTCATAAGGCACAAACTTAGCTAAAATTCTCTGATGAAAAAGTATGCTGAAAAAATTTAATGCTTTCTATTCTCTACATTAAAAACAAGAAAGGCCGTCCTCTTCGGACAGCCTTCATACGATTTATATTATTACTATCCTAGATAACTTTAACATTTACCGCATTTAAGCCTTTCTTTCCCTGTTCAACCTCGTAAGATACGTGGTCGTTTTCACGGATAGAATCGATAAGGCCAGATGAATGAACGAAGATATCGCCTCCACCAGCATTTGGAACGATGAAACCGAAACCTTTCGTTTCATTAAAGAATTTTACTACTCCTTCTTGCATTGTATTGTATTGAATTTATTAATAATTAGAGCAAAGGTAAGGATATTAATCAAAGATTTTCTTAATAAAATATTTATTTATAAAATCTTAACAAAAAATTAGCCTATTCTATTCCCTTTTTGTGCGCTGGCAGGTCTGAATCGGCGTTTTTTCCGATTTTTATTTGTTGACGCTTTTTCTGATTTGTTCTGTAACGGTCGTTTCGGGAGAGGTACAGCCACAAACTTATCAGTCGCAGGAAAAGGATGCTCATTGATCACGGGAATGGCCTGATTTGTTAAATTGTTTATACTTTGCAAATAGGGCCGTTCCTCCAGATCGCAAAATGAAAGAGCTTTACCGCTCGCACCCGCCCTACCGGTACGGCCAATACGATGCACGTAAGTTTCAGGCTCGTTTGGGAGATCAAAGTTGATCACAAATTTAAGTTCTTCAACATCGATTCCACGAGCTG
Source organism: Olivibacter sp. EAT-5 (assembly GCF_044784325.1). Classification (NCBI taxonomy): domain Bacteria; kingdom Pseudomonadati; phylum Bacteroidota; class Sphingobacteriia; order Sphingobacteriales; family Sphingobacteriaceae; genus Olivibacter; species Olivibacter sp. EAT-5. The sequence goes on from NZ_CP173028.1 coordinate 942,251, forward strand.
CGATATCCGTCGCAATAAGTACTTTTAGCTGGCCGCTCTTAAAAGCTTGAAGTGCATTTTGTCGGGCATTCTGCGATTTATTTCCATGAATAGCTGCTGCTTGAACACCTTGTTTCGCCAAGAACTTTACCAAACGGTCTGCACCATGCTTCGTCCGCGTAAACACCAGCACATGATCACGCACTTCACTCTTTAAAAGGTGTAAAAGCAACTTCGGCTTATTTGCCTTATCAACAGCGTATACTACTTGAGTCACTTTTTCGGCTGTTGAAGAAACCGGTGTTACCTCTACACGTACCGGGTTCTTTAAAAGCGTATTCGCGAGTTTCGTAATTTCGGGCGGCATGGTTGCTGAAAAGAAAAGCGTCTGTCGCTTTATTGGCAAAAGAGCAACAACTTTTTTAATATCATGAATGAATCCCATATCCAACATTCGATCCGCCTCGTCTAGCACGAAGTGAGAAACAGCCCGAAGGGTAAGCACCCGCTGTCCAACCAAATCCAAAAGACGTCCGGGAGTCGCTACCAATATATCGATTCCTTTTTTTAATCCTGAAATCTGCGTATTAATATTAACCCCTCCATAAACGACTTGATGTTTTAAGGGTAGCAGTTGGCCATACGTAGCGATACTCTCGTTAATTTGGATAGCCAATTCCCGCGTGGGGGCCAACACCAAAGCTTTCACTGCTTTCTCTTTATTAGGCAGGCTGTTCAGTTGCTGCAAAATAGGCAGAATAAAAGCCGCAGATTTGCCCGTACCTGTTTGGGCGCAACCGAGTAAATCTCTTCCTGAAAGTACAACGGGAATCGCTTGGGACTGTATGGGTGTGGGGGTTTCGTACCCCTCCTTATGGATTGCCTTCAATAAAGGATCAATAAGCTTCAGTTCTTTAAATGACAATATATCAGTGTATTAGTTGTAATAAAAACCATTATCCGTTCTAGGATATGCATTGTTGCAAAGATACGATTTAACTTCCATAAAGCTTCAATGAAAACAGATAGTTGCTTTATGACCGTATTTATATAGCTGATTTCAGGGATCTTCTCACCTTATTTTGGAGCTATGAAAGGTTTTATGGTATGTTTGTCTCGACATCGGTAATTACTATAAAACACCCATATGAAAACAATTAAACTTGCTATTCTTTCTGCACTAACAATCATGTGCATTCATGCTCAGGCACAATTTAAATTAAATACAAAAAGTATCAAGGCAGCGACTACAGCAGCAAAGGCAATTACCTTATCAGACGATGAGGTAATAGGTTATGCAAAGGAGTACATGGTTTGGATGGACGAAAATAACCCCGTTGCACCGGAGGATCATGAATTAGCCCAACGCCTAGCCAAACTAACGAAAGATTTAACTAACCACGATGATTTAAGCCTGAACTTCAAAGTATATTTAGTTCGTGACATCAACGCATTTGCCTGTGCCGATGGCAGTGTACGCGTATGTGCAGGTCTAATGGAAGTGATGGATGATAACGAAGTATTAGGCGTTATCGGCCATGAAATTGGTCACGTAAAAAACAAAGACTCGAAAGATGCTTTCCGTACTGCTCTATTAAGCTCTGCCTTAAAAGACGGTGTGGGATCACAGGGAGGCACAGCCGGAGCACTTAGTGACTCTAAGTTAGGAGAATTGGGTACTGCTGTTGCTAATTCGTCTTTCTCCCGTTCGCAAGAAAGTGCCGCGGATATCTACGGTTATGAACTACTAAAAGCGCAAAAGGTCAACCCGTGGTATATGGCCACCGCTTTTGAGAGTCTGGCTAAACAAAGTGAAGGCACTGAAAAAGCGTCCACCATGCAGCGCTTGATGTCTTCCCATCCAGATACAGAAAAACGCATTAAAGTAATGTCTGAAAAAGCGACTAAAGAAGGCTTTGAAAAACCGGTTAAGTAAAACGAAAAGAGGGAGCTTGAAACTCCCTCTTTTCGTTTTACTTTTGTCCGTATTTATACTCAAATCGCTCAAACAATTGTTTATGCAAATTATCTAAATTAATATCTCTTCCCCCAATGAACGCCTTTTCCAACTGATTTCCTTTCATATCAAGAGCGTCTCCTACGGAGAGAAATAGATTCGCATCCTTCCCAAGTTCTAAACTACCCGTTGTTTGATCAATTCCCAAAATTTTCGCGGTGTTTAAGGTAATAGTAGCCAGTGCTTTTTCTTTATCCAAACCAAATGCAGCCGCGGTACCGGCCATAAAAGGCAAGTTACGTTGTTGCCAAAAACCATCCATCCCGTAAGCGACCAGAAGTCCTGCATCTGATAAGAGTTTCGCTTGCTTATAGGGTAAATTAACATCATCATCTTCATTCGCAGGAAGCGAATGCGCCTGATGTATGATGATCGCAATATCATTTTCTTTCAAAAAAGCACTGACAAGATGAGCTTCCGCTCCTCCTACTAATACCGGCTTCAATCCATAATCTTTGAAAAATTGTACCGCTGCAATGATATCGTTCTTTTTATCAACATGAACCATGAGCTTTCTTGAACCGTCAAAGACCTTTCGAAAAGCTTCTAACCGCCCATTGAACACGTCTGGTTTATCTACGGCGCAATAAGCGCTTGCATCGGTTAATAAATCCGCCAAGGTAGTGCGTTCCTTTCGGATCCGTTCCTTTTGCTCCTCTTCATTGGTTGCACCAAAACGTGCATAGCGAATACTGGGCCAATTAATATGGATCGCATCGTCCTTTTTATAAGCAGCGTCTTCCCAATTCCATGCATCGAGTTGCACTATGGACGACTGACCAGTAACCAATCCTCCTTCGGGCGTCACTTGCGCCAATAATATACCGTTAGTGCGCAAGGTATTAATCACCTTAGAATCGGTGTTATAGGCAATCAGCGCACGCACGTGCGCGTTATTTCCCCCTACTTCTGTATTATCAACTGTCGCTCTCACCGCTTCGATTTCCACTAAGCCCAAATTGGTAACAGGCGCAATAAATCCAGGATAAAGATGTTTTCCATGGGCATCAATGGTCTCCGTGGCATTAGGTGCTCCGGACCCATCGCCCACATAAGTGATTTTTCCCTTATCAAAGACTAAGGTACCGTTTGTTATTACCTGTCCATTGCCTATGTGAATAGTGGCTCCTTTTATGCTAATGGCTGAAGTTTGCGCCTTTGCCGGATAAACGGTTGGCTGCGCCTGAGCCCAAACTCCGGCCAGCAGGAATAAACTTAGGCTGTATATGTATTTAAAAGTGAACTGCATCGTCATTGTATTAGTTATGGTTGACATCCTCGTTAATATCTCCTGAAAGCGTTTCGCAATGATAAATAATGGTTGGCTTTTCGACTGCTTTTTGTGTTGCATTCCCTTTATCCTTTTCTTCCAACGATTTAGCAATCAATCTAGCTTTCTCTTTTTGTTGAAAATCTCGAATCTTCTCATCTTCCTCTACATCCCAATATTTTACACCATCTACAAAGGTCTTCTCGGCACGGGCATAAATACTTAAAGGATTACCACTCCATATCACCACATCTGCATCTTTGCCGGCTTTCAAACTACCCACCTTATTATCAATGTGCAGCATTTTTGCTGGATTGAGGGTTACTAATTTCCATGCCTCTTCTTCTGTCAAGCCACCATACTTGATTACTTTTGCAGCTTCCTGATTTAAGCGACGAGCCATCTCAGCGTCATCCGAATTAATGGCCGTTACCACACCCTGCTTTTCCATTAAATAAGCATTATAGGGTATTGCCTCCTGTACCTCCATTTTATAGGCCCACCAGTCTGCAAAAGTAGCTCCTGCAATACTTCTTGCGGCCATACGATCCGCTAACTTATAGCCTTCTAAGATATGCGTAAAGGTATTTACCTTGAAACCAAGGCTATCAGCCAAATGCATGAGCATATTGATTTCAGACTGCACATAGGAATGGCAGGTGATAAAACGCTTATTGTCTAATATCTCCACCAAAGCATCCAATTCGAGATCACGACGCGCATTGCTGCCTTTCATCGCTATTTTTGCCTTATATTCCTTCGCTCTTGTAAAAGCATCTACATACACCTGCTCCACACCCATTCGTGTTTGCGGGAAACGCACCCGTGCAATATCTCCCCAATTGCTTTGTTTTACGTTTTCGCCAAGGGCAAATTTTATGAAGCCATCGCTCCCTTCGAATTTAAGCTCCTCAGGTGATTTACCCCAACGCAACTTAATTAATTGAGATTGCCCGCCAATTGCGTTAGCTGAGCCGTGCAATATATGCGAGGACGTTACCCCGCCTGCCAATTGTCGATAGATATTAACATCTTCCGAATTTATAATATCACCAATACGCACTTCAGCAGTAACTGATTGCGTTCCCTCGTTTATGCCTCTAGAAATAGCGATATGTGAATGCTCGTCTATGATACCTGCCGTAATGTGCTTGCCGGTAGCATCAATGAGCGTTGCGCCGGAGGCATTGAGATTTTTACCGACCGCTTTGATTTTTCCACCGGCAATTAATACATCTGCTCCTTCCAATATGCCTTCTTTTTCATTAGTCCATACGGTCGCATTTTTTAACAATACATCGGCAGCAGCAAGAGGTTGCTCATGACCATAGGCTGCAAAAGGATAAATTACCTTGCCTAATTCAAGGGGCTTGTCCGCTCGCTTCGTTTCGGTCTTTTCCGTGTAGGCCCCCGTATAAGAAGCTGACCAAGGAATAGTACCACCATCCTCACGATTAATTTCACCTTTTAATTGAAGTGGTTTTACTGTTGCAATATAGGCGCTAATCCGGTAGCTTTTCTTTACCCCTTTCGGATTAAAGCTCAGACTTAACAAATCACCATCTACTACCAAATTCGCTTTGATTTTTGTCGTATCGTTCGGCTTGCTAATGTAAGCTTCATACTTTCCCTGCTTCCCGCCTATCAGCAGTTTTATTGCACCGAAATCATCCACATTGCTTGCGTACTCTCCTCTCAGATCTTTATTACTGCTATGGTTAGCGATAAATTTTTCTCCTTCAATCCAATTTTCATAGATGATATTCCCTTCTTTGAACAAACTATCCGAAGTAATAATAAAACTAGCCAGTTTTCCTTTCTCCAAGGTTCCTAAGCGATCACCCGCTCCCAACAATCTAGCAGGAGTCTCCGTCAATGCACGTAGAGCGGCATCTTCACTTAATCCATATTTAATGGCTTTGCGTAAATTGGGCCAAAAGTCCCGGACGTTATCTAAATCGCTAGCTGTTAAGGCAAAAGGAATGGATGCCTTTTCCAAAGCGGCGGGATTGCCTGGAGCAAGCTCCCAGTGCTTCAACTGCGCAAGCGACAATTTATTAGCCTCGTAGGGGTCTGCTACATCATATGTTTTCGGAAAGTTAAGCGGAACGATAAGACTTGCCCCTGTAGCCTTCACTTCTTGAATACGTTGATAGTCATTTCCTCCCGTTTTGATAATATAGGATTTCCCAAATTCTTTGGCTATTTTATCAGCCCTTAAAACATCCAATACATCGTTCACTTCAAAAAATTGTGGTAGCGACTGCCACTTATTAAACGCTTCTAAGGAAATGTTGTATTCTTTCTTCTGTTGCTGATACCATTTCGCATCGTAATATGTTTGACGCAAAAGGGCAATGCTTCCCATTAAAGAAGAAGGGTAAGACGTTTTTGCAGAGCCTTTATCGAAAGAATACTGAGCAGCGGCGTCGGGAATGATGACAAGCTCATTATCTTTATTGGTGTTCAGTGCAATCAATGCACTACTTCCCCGCGCAATTCCGTCTTTTACTATCGTGTGTACCGCTCCGAAGCCAATTTTCTTAAGTTGTTCTGCTTTCTTTTCATCCTGTGCAAAAACATCGATCGCCCGAGTCTCCGGCCGTATTGCCTCGTTCCAGGCGTATGGGCCGTTCTTTGTAGAAGTGAGTACCTGGGCAGCCCTCCCAAAAGCGCGTGATTCCTTGTTTTCAGGTACGCCGTAGGTAGTAAAAGGATCAATCAGAGATGGATAGATAAACTTGCCTTGCAAATCAATCGTTATGTAACCTGCGGGCACTTCCTGTCCCGCTCCTACGGATTCGATCAGTCGATCGTTCACCAGTAGCGTCGCATTTTTCAGACTCTGCCCAGCTTTTGTGATAATATGAGCATTTATAAACGCGTACTTTTTCGGTCGCTTATCGTGCGAGCCGTTAACAGGAAAAGTTTCCTGGCTTTTCAGGAAGTAAAAGCTAAATAAAAAGAGGCAAAAGGGTAAGATTTTTCGCATAATGCACATCTAATTAAAGAATAAAAAGTTCAAGTTGTCAAAAAAGAGAATCCATTTTGCGGATTTTTTTGTTGTTGACGATAAAAACCAAGCGTTCGCCAAGTTTTTCACTAAAATACCCTTTTTAATTAAAAAAAATTTGTTTTGGCCTTCTCTCATAAGAATGTTACCTTTTTTACATTATAAGTTATACCTTCGTTCAAAAACATTGGCATGGGAAATCCAATAATACAAGCGCTTCATCATGTGGCTATTATCTGTTCCGATTATCAACGATCCAAGCAATTTTATACTACCGTACTTGGGTTTGAGGTCCTTAACGAAACTTATCGAGATGAACGGGAATCTTACAAACTAGACTTGGCCTTAAATGGTCAATACGTCATTGAATTATTTTCCTTTCCTGAGCCTCCGAGACGGGTGAGCAAGCCTGAAGCTTGCGGTTTAAGACATTTAGCCTTTGCTGTTGACAATCTAGAGAAGGCAATCGATCATCTAACGATGCATCAGGTACAAACCGAACCGATTCGGGTAGATGAACTAACCGGAAAACGCTTTACTTTTTTTGCGGATCCCGACGACTTGCCTTTGGAGTTCTACGAAATTGACCATTAATTGTCATTCCATTGAAATAAAGTAAAAGATGATCAAACACCTAATTTAGTATGATTGTTATCAACTCATATCTTATCTAAACGAAGTAGCTTTGATAAAGCTCGGGTTCTTGATTAATTTTATTCATATGACAGCATTTATACAGGAGATTAAACGTGAGGTCAAAAATTGGTGGCTTTTCACTGTTATTGGCATCTTGTTATTGATTGCCGGTTTTTATACAATATCGAATCCGCTGGCGAGCTATTTAGGCTTATCGGTTTTCTTTGGTGGTCTTATTTTTGTTAATGGTATTATGGAGCTTTCCTTTACATTCGGGAATCGACACCGTTTGCATCATTGGGGTTGGACACTGTCTGCAGGCATTCTGGACGTTGTACTGGGCTTCGTTTTATTATTATATCCGAGTTTATCGATGAGCGTTCTACCTTTCATAGTGGGTTTTTATATACTCTTATTAGGAGCTTCACTTTGCAGCTACGCCTTTCAACTGAAGAACTTAGACGTAAAGGGCTGGGGATGGATCTTGGCCGGAGGTATCTTAACGGTATTATTCGGCCTAAGTATGATTTTCAATCCAGTGATCGGTATTGCGACTATTGTTGGGTGGACGGCCTTTGCTTTTATCGTTGCCGGCGTGGTAAATATCATTTTTTCTATGCAGCTCAAGAAAATCAGGGATCATATGAATCCCTAACAAAATGAACTATAAATATCTTAATGAACTCTAATAAACTTTTATCATGGCACTCGTAAAAACTGCTAAAATTGACATTGGCATCTCTGAAGATAATCGCCAAGCGGTAGCAAACAAATTGAATCATTTATTAGCTGATGAATTTGTATTGTATACCAAGACTCGAAAATTCCACTGGAATGTAAAGGGCATCCACTTCCACGACCTCCACTTATTCTTTGAATCGCAATATAAAGAACTTGCGGAAATGATGGATGAAGTGGCAGAGCGTATCCGTAAATTGGGTCATTATTCATTGGGAACCTTACAACAATTCCTTAATGAAACCAATCTTTTGGAGCATACAGATGATGGATCATCTGCTGAAGTAATGATTGAAGCGCTTTTAGAAGACCATGAAACCATCATACGAGAGATTCGCACATCGATTGATCCTATTCAAGATAAGCATAAAGATGCCGGAACGGCAGATTTCCTGACAGGCTTGATGGAGCAGCACGAATCAATGGCTTGGATGCTGCGTTCTATGGTTCAATAATAAAAAAATGGGGCGGGGCGTTATAAGCCTCCGCCCAACTTACCATCCCTCTTCGTGTAAGCGTAACCTGCTTTTTAACAGCTTAATTTCTGTTTGCATACTTCTAATCTTTCCAATTAAATGGCGCATGGCGTCAATACCTTCGACATTAATGTGTAAATCGTAATGCCATTGCCTAAATCGTTCCAACGCCTCAAGGTCTTCTTCATGAATATACCATTCATCTGCTTGCAAAGTGAGCTTTATTAACCCTTCTTCATAAAGCGAACGAATAAAACCTTCGTCCACCGTGCTCTGTGCACAATATTCCTTGACCAAAATGAATGTGGTTCCCATTTGTCTAATTATTTAGTCGTTAAATTGGCTAGCTGCTGAAATAGCGTTTTTTGTTCTTCACTCAATCCGGTTGGTATGTTGACTTGATAGGTTATAATTAGATCGCCAAATTGACCTTCTTTTTTATATACGGGAAAGCCCTTCCCCTTTAGACGCACTTTGGTACCATTCTGGGTTTCCGGTTTAACTTTTAATTTAACTTTTGATCCCAGTGTATCGACCATAACCTCTCCTCCCAAAACGGCTGTGTATAAATCAATTTCCTGCGTCAAATACAGATCGTCCTTTAATCGCTTAAACACTGGGTCATTTCCAATAACGAAAGTGATGTAGAGATCGCCCGCCGGCCCGTTGTTTACACCGGGTCCACCCTGACCCTTCAAACGAATTTCCTGTCCATTTTCCACACCCGCAGGGATGGTGATGCGCAGCTTCTTCCCATTTATTGTTAAGGTTCGTTTATGCGTTTCTGCAGCATCCCTCAAGCTGAGATGTAATTCCGCGCGGTAATCCTGCCCTTTAAATTGGCTTCGGCTCCTTCTTCCTCCACCGAACATGGAGGCGAAAAAATCTGAAAAACCGCCTGAAGAAAAATCGCCTTCCGATCCGTCAAAACCGCTTTCGAATGGATTTTGATTGCCAAAAGGATTTCCACGTGCATAGTAATCGCCTCCAGGTTGTGACTGTCTCGCCTGCTCATAAGCTTCCGCTTGCTTCCAATCTTTCCCATATTGATCGTACTTCTTCCGCTTGTCAGGATCACTTAGTACCTCATTGGCCTCATTTAATTCCTGAAATCGTTTATGCGCTTCTTTATCATCCGGATTTAAGTCGGGGTGCAACTTTCTGGCAAGTTTACGGTATGCTTTTTTAATATCATCTTGAGATGCATTCTTATCAACGCCCAATATTTTATAGTAATCAATATATTCCATAATTAAACCTTCAACCTAGATACAGCTGTGTGTCCCTTTTTGTTTGGGACTTTCATATATTCCTATTTTCCTTTTAAATTGAAATGAATCGTGGTTTTAAAAGAAAGTTTATTTTATACATCCCACTTACTGCGCCCATTAGCAAGGTGGATAACCTTGACTTTATTCACTTGCATTTATTTTCAAAAGCGTTCATAGGAGCTCGAAGGCAAACTTCTCGGTTTCGTTCTTTTTGCCAAGAAAAAGAACATATATTAAAAAGAGTAACTCAAGGAAACCTTTCTTTAATACTAACATCGTAATATCGCTTAAAAAGAAATTCCATAACGCAAAGCACGGGCAGTAATCCCAACGAAAATTATTAAGTTTGCACACATGTCGCTTTATGTTACCTCGATCAATTCCGGAAGTAATGGCAATTGTTACTATGTTGGCAATGGAAGAGAAGCTGTTCTAATAGACGCCGGCATTTCATGCCGCGAGATTGAGCGACGAATGACCCGTTTAGGTTTATCCATTCCATCTATCAAAGCGATTTTTATATCCCATGAACATAGTGATCATATAAAGGGCTTGTGCAGGTTAAGTTTAAAATACCGCATACCAGTCTATATCAATCAGCGGACATTAACAGCAACCGGCTTTTTTATTGCTCCCGAGCTGCTCCACCTATTTCATGCATCCGATCCTATTCAAATTGGCGATTTTCAAATCACTCCCTTTGCCAAGTATCATGATGCGGCTGACCCTTATAGCTTTGTGGTAGAAGGAGGAAGCATTCGGATCGGCGTTTTTACGGATATAGGAAGGGTGTGCGAACGTGTACAGCATCATTTCAGCCAGTGTCATGCGGTTTTTTTAGAAGCCAATTACGACGACGATCTATTAGATCGCGGGCGTTATCCGTATTTTTTGAAAAACAGAATTCGCGGGGGGTATGGTCATTTGTCCAATAAGCAAGCTTTAGAGCTCTTTCTAAACCACAGAACGGACAATTTGAGTCATCTTTTTTTATCTCATTTATCCAAAGATAATAATTGTCCGAATTTAGTTACCGAGCTTTTCTCAACCCATGCCAATGGCGTAAAAATTGTGGTTGCTTCGCGATACGAAGAAAGTCCTATTTTTGAAGTAAAAAGATGGTCACAGCCGGCAGATCTTATTCCCGAAATTCCGCTTTTTCCCAAGACTCTTTTTTAAAAAAATGTAATAGCAGAAAGAATGTACCGACGGCAAGGCTAGCAAGTGCCCACACCAACCACTCATAATTAACAGCTAAATAATGCCCAAAGCCGATCGCGCTGATTAATCCTATCAAAAGCAGATTGGCAATAAAGCGCCCTTCTGTCTTTTTTATCGGTTGACTAAAAGGATAGCCTGTTACGGTAAACAGACAAATTAAAATGGCCGCTACTCCGCCTACAGCCGTAGATAAAAGGAGGTCATTTATTACCGGCAGACCAATAAAGGCTAGTCCCAGCACGGAAAAAACAATCATAAAAGGCATATAAAATTTAACAAACGCAGCTTTCAATACACCGGACATCAAAAGGCCCGGTTGTTGAATAGGAGCCACAAAATAAATCCAGGCAGCTTTATATTTTTCGCTTTGTGTGATAAATTGGAATACGGTTAATAAAGTAAATAAAGAAAAGTAAAAAATGAAGAGATAAGTATGTTGCGCGAGGATATTCTTCCATTTTTCTGTCCACGTTCCTTCTGCGTTTCCTCGGTTACGTACAAAAAACATGAAAAAAAAATACACCGGGACATAAGCCAACGAAGGGTACACTTTAGTTTTAAATTCACGTGTGCGTCCCGTTACATTCCAAACTAATCTAAAACCGGCATTTTCCAATGGGCTACCGGTTAATATATTCGCTAATTTATCGCTAAGCGTTTGCCTACGGGTGGCAGCTGTTTCGACCTTAACCGAGTCGTCGCTTGTCTGCAAAGCGCTCAACGTAGCGTTCAATCCGGTAGAGAAGTTTTTGCTCATTATCCACAAAGCCACCAACGGCGATAAGAAAGCCGCTAGGGACAGTGCAATGGTAAGTAATGACGTATCTCCCCTTCCGAGTTCTTGTAGTCCGCTGATCCAAGCACTTGGTGTAAGCCATAACCAGGGCACCGCTGCAAAGTCAAGCTGCTGAACCATGGCACTTTCCAGCACATTTGGCATCGTGTAGTACAACATAAAGATCAGCACCGAAAATACAATTTGTAAATACGCTACAATGTCTTTAAAGCGCTGCACCGAGACGAATTTCATGGCAATCAGGTAAAACAAGTTTACCAGTAATACACAAAGTACGGTTGCTATTGCCGCTTGAAAAATAAAAATAACACCGGCAAATCCTCCTCGACTAATTATTGTAAAAATAAGTCCCGGGAGCGCCAAACCAACCGCTTGTTTAGCTATACTGATTCCGATGTGCAGGATGCGTGTTAAGGCAAACGTTCGATCATCAACGGGACGTGGCAATATGATAAAATTATCTCTACTGTCTAACAGGATGACGGAAAAGTCAGCGATCAAGCTGAGGCATAACATTGCCATAAACACACCGAAGTAGATCGTAAAAGACAGATAAGGTTGGTTGACGGAAAAAAGGAAAAGCAGCAATACGCAACCCATCACTGCTAGCAGTAAAAAATTAAGCCAGGAGCTGTAGTTGTTTTCCTTTTTCGATCTGTTTCCAAATGCCGTTAGCGGTCTTCGGTCATCCATCAGTAATTTGACACGTAATATAACCTCCATCTGAGCGGTATTTACCCCGATTTTACGATATAGAGGACTAAAAAGTAAAGCCAGTTGGACAATGAAATTATTCATGGATATAATATTTTGCGATCATTCTCGCTATTCGAAGGCAGACATGATACTAGAAGCACTTCCTGAAGTTTCCGCATGGCCGGTGAGCTTAGCAAAAATATGTTCGAGGGAATCGCCATGCTCAGCTTTCAATTGCTCGAAAGTACCATTTGCCACAATACTGCCTTGATTAATCAATAGAATACGGTCTGAAACCTTTTCAACAATGTCCATCATATGCGAACAATAAAATATCGTTTTGCCTTCCTTTGCCAATAGAGAGATCAGCTCTTTAACAACAATTACTGCATTTGCATCTAAGCCAGACAAAGGCTCATCTAAAATGAGAATTTTTGGATTATGAATAATTCCGGAAGTCAATAACACTTTTTGCCTCATACCTTTCGAAAAGGTATCCATTCGCTTATTAAGTGATTCACTCAGGCCAAAAGCAGTAAGCAACTTAGTTGCTCTGGCTGCAATGAGCGAAGTTTCCATGTCATATAGCTTACCCACGAAATCCAGATATTCCAAAGGGGTTAACACATCGTATAGCTCAGCATTCTCCGGAACATATCCTATAATGGATTTAATTGGAAGTGCATTCTCTTTTAAGTTGATGCCATCAACAGTGATATGACCCTCGAAATCACTTATTAATCCGGTAAGGATCTTAACGGTTGTTGATTTACCGGCACCATTTGGGCCGATATAGCCAATCACTTCACCGGGATATATTTCAAGATCAATCCCTTTCAAAACCTGTTTATCATCATAACTTTTATGAAGATTTTCAATGCGTATGATAGGTTCATCTTGGTTCATTCTTATCTTTCTTGATTAATGTAAAGCAAGATAAGAAATTCTTTATATTTTGTGAACTTTGAAAATAAGACGCGGAGCAACTGCTATTAAAAATGAAGGGCTTTTACTTTTAACCGTGCGTACTAGCTTTAGCTTTGTATATAGCCAGTGTATTGGGAAAAACGGCTTCGGAGGAAACCGATGGAACGAGCAGCAAAGCAAATGGTTTCCCTAGCATAAAGCTATAAGCCATCTCCATATTTGAAAAAGCTGTTAATGGTTATCGGTAATTTACCGGTGGCTTTTAATTGCCCGCTTAATAACTTTGCCGCTGCTTTTTGAAAGGTTCCGTCATTTTGATAGGCTACCACCAAACCACCGGCGTGCTCCAAGCCGGGGAAGGAAGCAATAGTATAGGGGTTTGCAAAGACGTTAAATAGCACATTATGACTAGCAAGTTCGCTAATTAACATGTTAAGCTCTTGGCTATAGTTTAATTTACTTTGCGGACGCAAACGTGTGTCATGAAGTGCTACAATCACCTGTTTATAGTTCTTCAGCTCATTAGCTACCTTTGACACTTCTGCGCCAGTAGCCTTAGCAGATAAGATGAAATTTAAGCTATTATCAAAATGTCCACCAAGTATTTGCTGAAATGTAGTTAAACTATCGACGCCAATACTAACCAGCGCCGTCTTTTCTGCAAGATCTAACTGCTTAATGAGTGTATCCCCTTTCAACAGTGTAATAGCAGCATCCGCTAATTGTTGATTTAACTGCTTGGCAGAATCATTATTAAGATCCTGGTATAAATGTTCTGTGATGACCGCTTGCCGTTGATTCAGACCCATCCAGTATTTAGCTGCTAGTATTTTTTTTACACGCGCGTTGATATCATCCCAAGATAATCTCTTTTTACGGATCGCTTTTCTTACTTTTTTGATTGCTCGTTTACTGTTTTCTGACAATTCAAGCACGTCATTTCCGGCAATAATCGCCCTTACATCAGCCTCACCATCCGGGAAGTACTTTACAACGCCTTTCATATCCATCGCATCGGTAAAAGTGAGTCCTTTGAAGCCCATACGCTCTTTCAGCATACCGGTAATTACATTTTTTGAAAGTGACGAAGGCAGATGCGCGGTTGTATCCAAGGCGGGGATATTCATATGGGCCACCATTACCCCAGGGGCCCCCTGTTTGATCAATTCTTTAAAAGGGTACATTTCCAGTGAATCCAGGCGAGTTATCGTAAAATTCAAACTAGGCAAGTCATAATGAGAATCCACATCAGTATCACCATGGCCTGGAAAATGCTTTAAAGTAGTCATTAAACCGCCATCCATCATCCCCTTCATATAGGCACCCCCTTTTCGCACCACATTCATTTTATTCTCGCCGAAAGACCGGTAGTTGATTACCGGATTATTCGGATTATTGTTTACATCCACATCGGGAGCGAAATTTACATTTAAGCCAATTCGTTTAAAATTTTTGGCAATCTCCTGCCCCATCTGATAGATTAATCGTTCGTCCTGTACGGCTCCCAAAGCCATCTGATAAGGAAAGGAGATGGTCGAATCCATCAAGCGCATGCCCAATCCCCATTCTCCATCCAGCGCCATTAACAACGGAACTTTTGCAAGTTTTTGATACCTATTTATAAGGTTAGCATGCCTAACAGGGCCGCCCTGAAAAAGCACCACTCCTCCTAACTTTTGCTTTTTTATCACTTTGGCTACTGAATCGCTATACGCATTACCTAAATTTGTATGCGCACGCACCATGAACATTTGCGCAATACGATCTTTTTTGCTCAACCTGTTAAAAACTGAGTCCACCCATGTATGTTCTTGATTAATGAAATCTATAAAGTTTGAAGACGATTGAGCAGAAACTATCTGCGATGCGGTCAAAACGATGAGGAGTATTAGGCTGGCTTTTCTTAACATAATGAAACAATGAAATCAAACTTAGTTATAATTGCCGTTTTATGCAAAAATTTCAATAAAAAAAGATAATAAAAGCAGAATATCGCCCTATAATGCTTTTAAGCAAAATGAAAACCGCAAAAAAACGCATTTTAAAAATTACAATCCATCTCCGTATTTGAAAAAAGTACTGACAGTTACGGGCAATCTACCAGTCGGCCTTAAGCTTTTCAATATGACTTTTGCTCCTGCCCGTTGCAGTTCATCACTATTTTGGTAACCTAGAACCAAACTTTTACAAGCCTCAATACCCGGCATGCCCGCTAATGCATAGGGATTGGTGAAGACACAAAAGATGCTATTCATGTTAGCTAATTCATTAATAAACAAACGGACTGTGCCACTGAAGTTAATTTTACTTTGCGGCGATCGGCGCGTATCATGCAAGGCGACGATCACCTGATTATATCGCAACAGTTCGACAGACACTTTTGCGATATCATTAGGTTTCGCGTCGGGTGAGATGACAAATTTCAGCGCATTATCAAATTTACCTTCCAATTCTTTTTGAAAAGTAGTCAATTCTCGAGCTCCTATGCTAATGATAGCGGTACGTTTGCCATAATCAATGTTCCGTATAAGGCTATCGCCTTTCAGTAATGTGACGGCTGCGTCAGCCAGTTCCTGATTCAGCTTTTTTGACGCTGACCGGTTTAGTTCGCGATACAAGCCATCCAGCATTACCGGTTCCCTTTTATCCAGTCCGAGCCAGAGTTTAGCCGCCAAAATTCTTTTTACTTTTGCATCTAAGCTTGCTTGGCTAATCCGTTTATCTTTAATGGCTTTAGCGATCATAGCAATGGCTCTTTTGCTATTTTGAGATAATTCCAATATATCATTCCCGGCAATAACGGCACGTACATCTGCTTCTCCATTTTTAAAATATTTAACCACGCCATTCATATCCATGGCATCCGTAAATACCAAACCCTTAAAGCCAAGTTCCTTCTTGAGTAATCCGTCAATTACAGCAGGCGACAGTGATGACGGCAAATTAGGCGTTTTATCTAGGGCGGGGATATTCATATGGGCAACCATCACACCCGAGGCTCCTTCACGTATCAATTGCTTAAATGGAAACAACTCCAGCGAATCCAGCCGACCTCTACTGAATGCCAATTGAGGAAGATCTTTGTGTGAGTCGACATCGGTATCCCCATGCCCGGGAAAATGCTTTAAGGTAGTCAATATATGTTCATCCATCATTCCCCGCATGTATGCGCTTGCTTTCCGCGTTACATTACCTTTATTTTCTCCAAAAGAGCGGAAATTAATGACAGGATTTCTCGGGTTATTGTTTATATCAACTACCGGTGCAAAGTTTACATTCAAGCCAAGTCGTCTGAAGTCTTTTGCAATTTCACGTCCCATATTATAGAGAAGCTTCTCATTTCTAATAGCTCCTAAGGTCATTTGATAAGGATAAGAAATGGTGGAATCTGCCAGACGCATTCCCAACCCCCACTCACCATCGAGGGCTATCAGCAGTGGAACTTTTGAGATGGATTGATACGTATTAATAGCCTTTGCATGTCCAAGGGGGCCACCTTGAAAGAACACTACACCGCCTAATTTCTCACTAGCAATTATTTTCGCTACAGAATCTATATACCTTTGTCCTAAGTTAGTATGCGCTCTTACCATAAAGAGCTGTGCAATCTTTTCGTTCTGGTTTAAACTATTAAAAGTAGAATCCACCCATCGATGAGGGGAATTGATAAAGGTGGTAAAATCTGCAGGCTGCTGAGCAAAAGATTGCCAAACAGATATAAGAAACAGATATGTGAATAAATACTTTTTAACCATGAGTATTATCTACCTCAAAGATAATACCCATGGTTTAACTTTCTCGAAAATATTTTGGCTAAACTTTATTTCGCAAACGATCTCTATCTATAAAATCATGCTTATCTCTCCATAACACTAATACAAGCGCGCACAGGATAGCAATACTTACCCAAACGGCAGCATAGGGATTAAGCACATCCTTCGCCAGATCTCTGAACAGTAAGGCCATCAGAATAACGGGCATCTGAAGAATACAAGCAATACGAACATAACTCCCTGTAAACAATGCTATCGCACCAAAAATATGGGCTACGATGATTGTATGTACGAGCACACTCATCAGAATAGCAACAGGTACCGAACTATTCATCATGATATCCGTAAACACATGTATATTAGCAATGAATTCAATTCCCTTCCAAAGAATAACCAATGAAAGTACAATTCTGGTTATTTCCAACCAAAGTGGGTGATGCCTTTCACCCTTGTGGGAGACGTGATGGGTAAGCATAGCATTCAGTTTTAAGTGTTTATATTAAGTTAGCTTTAATGTAATATTAAAGTTACGTTTTTTTTATAAGAATAACAAATGAAAAGCGAAGAGGTTTTTAGAGCAGGGAATAGGGAGCAGGGAATAGGGAGCAGGGAGTAGTTAATGGGGAGTTGGGAATAGTTAATAGGGAGCAGGGAGTAGTTAATAGGGAGCAGGGAGTAGTTAATGGGGAGTTGGGAGTAAGAAAAAAGCAAACTTAATATGGCTGTCTGCAGATAGCTGTTAATTAAGCGTTTTTATTTAGCAATCAATAATTTCTGTAGTTCTTTTTGTGTGATTTTAAAAATTGTACCATGCCGGATTCCATTTGGCATATTAATCCTGTCAGACACGTCTTTCCAATTTTCCAGATCGGTAGATGCGATGGCTCCATAGCGATGTTCGGTATACTTATCGAAATACAACAGCCAAGTAGCGCCTACTTTTGTAAGTGTCGGGCCTTCCGCCCAATAATTCCCTGTGATGGGCTTACTTGCTTTTGAATAGGGGCCTTGCAGCTGATCAGCATAGGCTATCTTTATATTCTTTTCGACAGGTTCTTTCGTCTCATCTTTCAAGAACATGATCCATTTATCGTTTATTTTAGCGATCGTTGCATCGATCACATTAAAACCGGGATCATATAGTAAGCGTGTATCACTGTATGTTTTAAAGTCTTTCGTGTATATACAATACATTCTATGATTATAGGCATTTTCTGCCTCGATTTGCGTTTCGGGAAATTTTCCCGGAATAGTTGTTGCCCAATAGATCATGTAGTTTTTCGAGTTGGGATCGTAAGTTATTTCTGGCGCCCAACAATTCCTCGCCCCTTCTTCCCTCCGCATAACCGGTATATATTGCTGCTCTGACCAATTGATCAGATCTTTCGAAGAAGCATAGCCGATTCCTTTGTCTGTCCAACTGACTGTCCAAACCATATGAAACAGTCCATCACCACCTCGAATAATACAAGGATCACGCATCAGCTTGTCCTTGCTTAATTTTGGTTGTAAAAAAGACTCATCATTCTTTAAAGCATCCCAGTTATAGCCATCCTTGCTATAAGCTAAATGAAGTCCATCTTCTCCATTGCCCTTGAAATAGGCAAATATATAAATCTCTTCTTCTCTATTCCCTGCAAGCACATGCAAGCCATTGAACAGAATCAGTGATAAAGTTATAATCCTGAACAAATTATTATAAAGTAACATAGACAAAATTTAAGGTTTCCATTCCAGTACGTTAACCATCTGTGGAGGAAAATCCGTCTGGCCCTCCAGATCTGCTTGTTCAACTTTTTGCAAATAGAGATTGACGATTTTCTTCTTTTTCCAAAGTTCTGTATCAAGTGTTGGTTCCCACGCCCCCATATCCTCGTTAAATAGATCGATAATCTCCCAGTGGTTATTCTGATCGTTCGTTACTTTGAGAAGTGACACTTTTCCTTTCCGTTCTTCATCCCTAAAAATCATATAAAATACCGATCTACCACCATATCGGCTCGCCAAAATTTGCGGTCGCGAAACAGGGATACGTTTAGTTCCAACACCACTCAAAGTAAAATTCGTCTTCCTAAAGGGCAATATCTTCACGTTCCATGAATCGTTTTGCAAATAAATCAGGTGATATTGCGGCACATCTTGAGCCGACTCTTTCCAGTAGGTGGCAATTACCGGATTTCCTATATCGTCCGTGGTCATGGATGTCTGATTAATCAACTCGCTATTAGGTGGAATACGCGCCGCCACTTCTGCATTACCCGCTGTTATTGGGAGTGTGTAACGCTCACCATTGCTTTTTTCCCAGGTGTGTCCACCATCTCTCGAACGTGCATAACACATATTGTGATTGGTTGACACGTCCGCACTACTCCTCCAAACCCAGGATAAATGAATGACGCCTTCCTTATCCACTGTAGTCTGGATATAAGCGTTTCGTTGTCCTTCACCATTAATCAAATTATCATGTAGCGTTGTCCATTTCTGTTGTTTACAATCGTAAAGGTTCACAATCAGATTTCCTTTGCCGGATTCCCCGTTTCTATAAGTAAAAAGCAAATTGCCATTGGCCAGTTTGTAAAATTCAGGATAGGCAACGCGACTTTCCTGACTGCCTGTCATCTCCATTTTTGGTCCTAATTTTAACGACTCCGGCTTTGTGCTGCGACAATAGTTTAACGGATTATTATGATGATCCCAAGAAACATGCAAATAACCCGTACCATCTACCATTATACTGATCACGTTGTGAGCATCCTTTACATTCCCGGAATAGCTAGTGGTTATTAGTGACCAATTTTCAGAACCAAGCCTCCTTTTGCCCAACACCACTTGTCCTTCTTCATCATAGAAGGCGATATATTGATGCTTTTTATAGGTCACCAATGAATTCTTCCTAAAAATAATCGCATTAATTGAGTTTTTTGACCACGCCTTTGCCACGGGATAGATTGTAGTAAATGGCTTTACTTGTGCCTGCACATTAGTATTTGTAAAGACACTGCCTAGTATACTTAGTAGTATAAGTTGAAAAGCATGTATCCATAAGAAACGCATGCTCAATAATATCAAGGATGGAAAGGATCGCTGTTTAACTTGTCGGACCGAAAGCAGTAAGCACGCATGCCAAATCGATAGGCAAACAGGACGAAAAGGTATCATTACCATTATTTCACATTAACTAGTTGATTCATTTCACCCCTTCTATCCCATGAAGACTTGGCTTAACCGGTAAAATCCGCCCCTCACTGTCAAAAGACATTTTATCAATACATACTTCTCGATGGTAACCGGCTGCTTCTCCCATTTTGATCCCATCGGGCCTGCTAAAGCGATGATAAACCATATACCACTCATCTTTACCCGGAATCTGCAATACGGAATTGTGTCCAGTGCCATAGATGCCCTGCGATGGATCCTTTGCCAGTACTAAATTGTTTTCCGGAATTTCTATGGGTCCGAGTGGTGATTTTGCGGTACCGTATCGTACGCGATAATTTTCGCTTCTCGTATCATCTTCCGACCAAAGAAAATAATAAAGTCCCTTCCTATAAAAGACATACGTTCCTTCACGGAAAGTTTTGTCGGGTGTTATGACCTTTACCGTACTTTCCTTAATCGAAACCATATCTTTATTCAACTCTGCTACAGCCATATATCCATTGCCCCAATATAAATAGCTCTTACCCGATTTTGGATCTGTAAACACATCGGGATCAATCTCTTGTCCACGGTTTATTCCCTTTGGTTTAGAAGCAATTAAAGGTTTTCCAATGTCCCTAAAGGGACCTGTCGGTTCATTAGCTACCGCGACACCGATTTTTTGTGCGCCGGAGTAATAATAAAAATACTTGTATTTACCATCTATCTTCTTTTCTTCAATAGCCGGGGCCCAAGCGTTGCGGCCGGCCCAAGGCACGTTCTTTTTTAAGTCGAGGATAACCCCTTCGTCCTTCCAATCGACCAAGTTGTCGGACGAGAATGTTTTAAAGGAATAACCGCCCCAATGATCAAATCCGTCACTAGTAGGGTACAAATAATACTTTTTCGTTTTCTGAGCGTATAGTATTTCCGGATCGGCATAATAACCCTCCAACACCGGGTTTTGACGAAGCGATTCAAGGTCGATACCAGGATTTCCCCATTTATTTGTGAGACGTTTCAACTCTGTTCTCGTTATTGGCATCACCGTTCCATGCCGCGGGTGGAAATTCATTGACACTTCATTATCAATAACTGAGAAATGTTCCAGATCGGTGCTCTTTGTAAATTGATACCTGCCCTTTCCATATACGTCATACATCAATACATAAGTATCCGTTCCGATTAACTTAAATACGCAGGAGCCTTCCACCGCATCTGTAGTTTGTTGTTTATAATCTACCGATTCTTCCCAGTTACCATCCGTAAGCGAAGCAGCTTTCGCTACTTTGATGCCATTACCATGTCCTTCCGTCTTATAAAATAAGTAATAGGTATTATCCTTCCGTACAATATCTCCATCTATACACGATTTCCCATTCGAAGGAAAAAACAATTGTTTCGGCTCGCCTTCCAGATCCGAGAAATCCGGATTGGCGTAGGCATAATAAATCTTGTCCGGTTCATCACCATATTTCATTGACCAATATACCATATACTTCGCGGCCTGTGGGTCGTAAATTGTTTGCGGAGCCCATACGCGCAACAACTTATCCTGATTAGCATATCTTTGCTGTATATTGACAACGTGCGAAGTCCAATTGATCAAGTCAGTAGACTTCAGCAACACCATCGCCCGATTGGAGTCCCATCCTTTTGCTGAGACCATATCTGTCAGTACCATATAAAAGGTTTTCCCATCCTCTCCACGAAGGATGTGAGGATCGCGCACTCCACCGGTTGAGCTGATCTTTTTGGAATCCAGTATTGGTAAGTCATTATTAAGCGCCTTATAATGGTAGCCGTCCAAGCTAACAGCAAATCGCACAGCCTCTTCCTCCATACGGTTTCCGGTAAAGTAAGTGAAAAGATAGGCGACATAATCTTTTTCAGCTATCGCCTTTGGCCCCTGTTGAGCAAAAAGCAGCTGCCTGCCAGCAGGTGCTAAAAGGATTAGTGAAATAATAATCAGTGTACGGAATGAGTTGGTTGATAACATGAACAACTAAATTGTTAGACTTGAGGTATTGTATAACCGTTATTATAAGACGCTGTGATTAGCTTATCGGCATCTGTATCATTAAAAGAACCTTTTTCTTCGTCCCAATAAATCTTTTTCCCTGTACGGTAGGCAATATTACCCATTTGGGAAAATATCGCAATGTGAGCTCCCGCTTCAATCGGCGTATTGAGTGAAGCCTTATCACGGCTTTTCACCGCTTCGATAAAATTAACGGCGTGCAGATCCAACCCATTATCCACTTTCTTCTGCAATGGCACCGCTTCCATCCGATCACCTTCGGGTATTACCTCCCAACCGTCACGATTCACCACCAATGTTCCTTTATTTCCGATAAAGGCAACCCCGTGGTTTCGACCATAAGGACCTCCATCGATGCCATTGGCATGCTCCCATTGGATGTTAAAGTCATCAAATTCAAAGACCGTTGTCAGTGTATCCGGTGTTTCGGCGGCATCCTCCGGATAGGCGAACTTTCCACCTGCAGCCATAATGGATTTTGGCGTAGTTGCCTTCATACCGATGAGTGCATAATCAAGCATATGAACACCCCAATCAGTCATCAATCCCCCTGCATAATCCCAGAACCACCTAAACTCAAAATGGAAGCGATTAGGATTGAAAGGACGTTTTTTTGCCGGACCCAGCCAGAGGTCATAATCCACACCGGCCGGTACAGGGGCGTCCGGTTTAATCGGAATACTTTTCATCCATCCTTGGTAAGCCCAGGCTTTTACCAAACGTATCTTACCCAGTTTTCCCGAATGAACAAAGGCCATTGCATCTTTAAAGTGCTGCTGGCTACGTTGCCACTGTCCTACCTGCACCACTCGGTCGTATTTCTTTGCAGCAGCCACCATGGCTTTACATTCCGTAATCGAGTTGCCTAAGGGTTTTTCTACATAAACATCCTTCCCAGCTTGACAAGCTTCAATCATCTGCAAGCAATGCCAATGATCCGGTGTGCCGATTACGACCGCATCCACATCCTTGCTGGCCAGTAGGTCTCGATAATTATTATATCCTTTCGTTTTTATACCACGATCGGCAAGTTCCTTCGTTCGTTTATCCAATACATTTTTGTCAACATCACAGAGTGCCGTACATACTACATCCGGATGTTTTAAAATCGCATTCAAATCCGCCCAGCCCATTCCGTTAATCCCAATAGCCCCTATTCTGATTTTTTGCTGAGCATGTCCTGCAGCAATGCTGTAGAGATTAGGGAAAGCAGCTGATAAGCCTGTTGCTGCGGCAAGCGCCGTTGATTTTTTAATAAAGTTTCTTCTTGCGTTGTTCATAAATGGTTGCGTTATGGTTACCATTCAAAAATATATCTTTTTTTCAACAATGCCAACGTTTTCAAAAAATGTAAATAAGACATTTATTACAACCTTTATATCTTCACAAGCTATCACTTAGTTCGCTCCAAATAGCGGAAAAGCTCGGCCGAAGCCAACAGAAACGCTCCAACACCGAAATTTGCTTCCGATTTGATATCGACAACCTGACCAGGGATTGCTTTTTCGCCAATGGGCTGAACATAACCTACTTTACCATCAGGCTGTAGTGCTACCTCGCTCAGATAAGTCCATGCTTTTTTAACGGTGGGCAGATATTGCTTTTCACTCAACAAACCATTATTAATCCCCCATAAGTATCCATAAGTAAAAAAGGCCGTGCCACTTGTTTCATAACCAGGAGCATGTTGTGAATCCAGCAAACTTCGCGTCCAGTATCCTTCGGGTTGCCGGGCCTTCCGAACAGCCTTCGCCATCTCCTTAAAAAGTTGTTCATATTCCTTTCGATGGGCATCATCCTTCGGTAGATCGGTTAGTACCTTTGCTAAACCTGCAAAAAGCCAACCATCTCCCCGTGCCCAAAAATCCTTTTTCCCATTGCTGGTCTTATGCTTTGGATAAATGTATTTAGCATCGCGATAAAACAGCTTGGCGTCTTCATCATACATTAGGTTTTTTGCAAAACTGAAATACGCATACAACTTGTTCAAGTATTGCTGATCTTTTGTGACGGTATATAGCTTTGTCATTACAGGCATTACCATATAAAGACCATCAACCCACCACCAATAATCGTTTTTACCGGTGCTCATTTGATATTGCATAACCTCTTTTGCACGAGCGATTTTCCTTTCGTCCGGATTCAATTTATACAAATCAATATACGTTTGGAAACAGATCTGCCAATCACCAAACAACACATATTCGTCCGTTTCTCCATAGGAATACTTCCAAGTCGCTTTATCGGTGGATTTTGCGCCTTGCCACTCGTTGTGTATGGCCCAATCTTCCGAGTATTTACGATAGCGTTCCTCCTGTGTAACCTGATAGGCTTCCATATTACCCGTATGATAAGCGGCATTATCCCAAAAAGCCCGTACATTGGCGGGGTGTTTACTTTGCCAATAATCATTTACCTGGCGAATGATATTAATTACTTCCACTTTATCTGGCAGCTCCTGCGCATTTAACACAGTATATAGTAACGATGAAAGTATGACTCCTAAAAGAATAAAATGCTTTTTCATTTAATATTTTATTTGCGTTAAGATAGTAATCCACTCGATGGTTAGCAAACCTTATTCAGGAAAAAGAAGCTCCCTAAGGAGCTCCTCGATGTGAACAACAAACAACCCGATCTTTATTAACTATAGAGACTCTCTATGAAGCAGACCTCTCTTAACATTAATTATAACCTGGGTTCTGCTGTAAAACAGCGTCTCTATTTAATTGTATCTCTCTCAGCCAAAGGTGTCATTAGGATCAAACTGAAATGTGCAACCAATTCGGTTACACATTCGATCATTATAACCAAACACAACATACATTTATAAAGATTGATACACCCGAAGTTCCTATATCCAGCGAATCCAATTTACGCTTCTTATTACAGCCTGTCGGCATATTAAGTGTCTCAATACTTAGTACAATATAAAATAGGTGACTTTATTTATGCATGGATTTCTATGTTATTAATTAAATTAAAAAGCCGTAGTGGACCCTGCTACATAAATATTTCTTGCTTTCATTAAAGCTTCTTGCGGCCCGGGTTCTCCGCTTGATCCTTCCATTTGCATATTAATAATCAACCAAAAAGGCTTATTCATAAAATCGGCGCGGTGTGTGGCCATGAGTTGATTGTCTATATAGTAATCTAAATCGACATGTGTCGCCGACACGCGACGTACGCGTAGCATATAATTATGCCAATTACCGGCGTTGGTTACCGGGGTAATCTTATTTTGCCAAGTAACATTTTGCCAACTAGGCCCCGTAGCGGTATTCTGCCAATTTCGGCTATCGCCCTTAAACTCCATTATATCGCTTTCCGGAGGCCAGCTATCGGCACCTGTTAACCAGAAGGCCGGCCAAGAACCACGAACCGTTGGCACTTGAAAATCACCTCGGATTTCCCAATAGGGAAGCGCGTCGGTAAAAGTTATCTTCTCCTTTAAATGAATAGCACCCGAATGGTAGCGAATGGGTAGATACGGATCATGCGGACTATTTCCTTCATTCCAGTTTATTCGGGTAGCCAAAATATTTAAGTCCGTTCCTGTTAAATAAATGTGATTATGATCGGTAGAACTTCCGTACATGCGTGCCGTCCCATTATGATCACTGCCCCAGGGATAAAGATAATTCCATTTTTGCTCAAAGGTTGTGTAATTGTTAAATGAAGAAGCGTCAACCAAGACCACGGGACTTTGCTGTAACACTACATTCTCCGTGTTGCTTAATTTGCCATCAACACCTGAACTTGTTTTTACTTCACCCAGCTCCTGCTTTGAACAGGCAAAGAACAGCGATCCCACTGGAATCATCCATCCTAGCTTTTTAAATAAAATAGGTACATTCATTTTGGTTCATATTTGTGTTTATACTAAAAATTGGTTTTATCACACAAACCTACGGAGTGCACTCTGCAAACAAGGGGGGTATACTCATACAATTCAGGGGGCAAATCCGTTAACAGAAACCATAACGATGATCAGTTTGCCGTCGGAATATTTATATAAGTGTACAATATAGTTTAATACAGTAAATCATCTAAATTAGCTGCTTCAAGGGGTAGTTTTTTGCCTGTCTCATCAATATAGAACCATTTATCGTCGTTGAAGACCGGTACCGGAAACATATCGACGCTGTCCGAACTCGTATAAAAAGCACCATTTCCCAAGCCCATGTTTGCATACTGCACCGGAACTATAATCTTTCCTTCAAAGGTGGCCAATCCGAATTTAGCTCCTTTCTTTAGTAAAAGTAGGCGATTATTCTTCGTCGGAATGATGTCATTGTAAATCGGCTCCAATAGCACTTGCCCCTTACTATCGGCTAGGCCAACGCGCAATTCGCTCGTATGTGAAAGCATTTTAAAAAGCAATATTTTATCGTTCAGAAACAGTTCAGAAAAATCCGAAAATTGTAGATCAGGCGCTACATAACCTTCAGAAAGTAAAGTTCGCCCGCTCTTATCGATGATATTTACGGGCCACAGCCGGTTGTTATAACCCATTTCTTGGAGCTTCCGGGCATCAACTACAACGGCAAGCCCTGCTCCGTTGAAATCCGATACCTTGGCATATTTTGGAGGTAGAAGCTCCTTTCCTTTTTCATCTATAAAACCATATTCTCCATGTTTTACGATCTTTGCAAAACCATTTTTGAAAGGAAACAGCGTAACATAGGTGGTATTCCGTTCGCCATTCAATTCAAAGTTAAACTGACTGGCATCATAAACGGTCCCAAGCTCTCTATCCTCCAAAATATCAAAAAGCTTCCCCTTTCTCCCATCATCTGATACAAAGAGCAGACGCGACGAGCCCACCTTCCAAACATAAGCGTAATCTAAAAATCGAACTTGCTTCGTTTCTACATTAAACAGTGAATAACCGTTTTGGTCGTTTTTTAACAGACAATATTGGGTGTTTATGGTGTCCTTGTCGGTGAAGGTTTTACCAATAATTTTTTGTCCCTGTAGGTTCCAAAATTCATAGGCAGGTTTATCATAGTCCCCTTTCGTTGTCATTATCAATTCGTGCTGCGGTCCCATCAGCTCAAAATGGTCGTAAACAGGCGGTATAACTTCCTTTTGTGATTTCACGTTATATAGGCCCACTTTCTTACCCCGCACAATTTCCGCTAACGAATCCGGTAAGCTTTCCAAAAAAGAGAAGCCATTATACTGTCCCGGTATCAACAAATTTCCATGAGCATCGAATACCGTAAAAAGCCCTTGCTTTTCCCCCACAATCAAGTTTCGATTTTCACCATCAAATTTAGCTTTGATATCCACGTCATAAAACTCCGGCGGGTAATACCTTACGTTGTCCACGAAATAAAGACCGTAGTAA
The DNA here is from genome assembly GCF_044784325.1 of Olivibacter sp. EAT-5. Classification (NCBI taxonomy): domain Bacteria; kingdom Pseudomonadati; phylum Bacteroidota; class Sphingobacteriia; order Sphingobacteriales; family Sphingobacteriaceae; genus Olivibacter; species Olivibacter sp. EAT-5. The sequence goes on from NZ_CP173028.1 coordinate 969,596, forward strand.
GCACGCTGCTTAACTTTAAAAACGGCTAAACCATCACTACCATTGGAGTAGAAATACTCGTTGGCATGCGTAATTTCTGCATTATTGACCTGCAATAGTTCTTTTTGATTCTTGTCAAATAAGATGGCCAGGTTATCCTTTCTAGCTACAAAATAATCATCATAAACCTTTACATCATCATATTGAGCCGGCAGTACCCATTTCCCCGAGTGGTTAACAACACCCATCTTACCATCGGCTTTTGCGAGAAGATAAGGTCCATAATACCCTAGGTAAGAATTAGCATTCGGTTCGTCGATCCATTCATACTGTGGCGGTGAAACCATTTCTCCATCCTGCCCGTAGATACCAATACCATATCGCGCCATAGAACCATTATTTCCTGTTTTAACAGTTTGCCGATGCGCTACGTTTATAATTTCTTTAACCAGCAAAAGACCTGCAACGATTTTAGGATAATCGTCCTGTTCATCTGCCAGGAATTCTTTTCTAGTGGGAATATGTACAATTAAGCGCTTCCCATTCTTCGTAAAAGATTCTACCCAATTATCGCTCCGCATGCCATAGTGACCATGTTCATAAACAAAGGGAAGTAGTTCTTTTCCGTTCCAATCCAGAATACCCCACTTACCATTATGACTTGCATATACATAAGAAGGTTTTCTTCCACAACCACCGCAGTAATCAAAGGCATCAAAGATGGCCGGTATTACCAACTTTTGCTCTTTGAAGCTGTAAATACCCCACTTTCCTTGTTGTTTTACATCAAAGTAATTACCATCTAAATAGCCGGCATCCTCAAAAAACGGCAACATCTTTCCCCCTTTAAGGTAGAAGGAAATTTCGTTAGCCTTCTTCAATTTCCAGTAATAGGGATTATCAACTCCCACACTGTCATACGCTGCCTTCAATAAAACTTCACCCCGTGGGTTCATCACTCCCCATTTCCCGTCCTTTATAAAGGGGATTACCTTAGTTGGTAGTAGTTCACTTTTAACAGACTCATCATAGGCGGCGATATCGTCTTTATTCCCTAACATGACATTTGCGTTCGGAACTACTGTATCAAAAGCCTTCCCGCCCTGTTTGTTTATATAGTATTCTTTTTCTCCTTTCTTAACGCGTGCATAACCATGATAAAAAGAAGCCAAACTGGTCAGCTGTTCAACTTGGCCAGCTATCGATCCTTGACTGTCATTTTCCTTCCCTTGCCCTGCGCCAAGTATGGGAAGCAAAAGCCAAACAACGATATAAAAGTATCTTCCCATATTAATAAGCTCCTTTTTTCTGCGTCTTTATTGGATAAATCGTTCCGTCCTTGGCTACGATGTGATACCACTCCCTCTCTTTTACCAAGACGGGCCAAGTGTGCTCATCACCCTCATAGTTAACAAATAACTCATCATATTTTGGGGCAAGCACTATTTCCCCGTCTTTAGTTGCCAAACCAATTTTACCGTTTTTCACAATTCGCACATAGCGTTGCGAACTATTGATTTCTATATCATCGTATTCTAGGTTTAATAAGAATTTCCCTTCTCGACTCCACAGCCCGTATTGATTATCTTGGCGTACCAGCAATAAATTGGGGTGGTCGTATACGGTATTGATTTGTTCCAGTTTTGCCGGAATTAGCTCTTTCCCATCTTTATTGATTACCCCGTAGCGATCCTTTCCATCCTCCGCTTTTTTCACGACGAAGGCTAGCCCCTTATAAAAATTTCCCACCGCCGTGTATCCTGCAAAGCGCCTTTCTCTAGCCTGCAAATCGATGAAAAGGTTGTGCTGATCACCGCTTATTTTTAGCAGGCCGCTTTCAAACGGAACTGCATCCTGATTTTCATTAATAGGTAAGCCGAAGCCCTGCTTTCGCAAACTGCCCTTCCAACTTGGATTTTCATAGACGACCTTTCCATCGCCATTTATCAGTTGTAAACTTTGGTCTTCCCGCTCCAGCAGGAAGAAATTTTCACTAACAGGATGATAATCGTAAACATTGGCATCAAAACCCCTGACACATTGCCCCTCGCTGTTGTAAAGCGCTGCCTCATAGGCGTAGTCCCTATCCTGTAGTTTACGGGTCACAACCAAATAATGTCGGCTAATCCAGCTGATTTTTTGATCAGCCACAGGAACTATAAAGGACTTTTGCACTAAATTAAATAGGCCCAGCTTTTCACCATCATATATAGGGACGAACGATGAATCGGACAAATCGATTCCGCCTAGGTTATAGTCCGTCGTCATTGCATATTGATCCTGCGGTAAGTGATACTTCGTCGGTAAAATCTCTTCCCCCTCTGCATCATATACACCATATAAATCTTTTGTGAAAACGCGATAGTAAGATTTTCCTCCTTGGATAAAGGGATCAGTCGTCAACAATTGATTGGGCGGAAATATAGGTTTACCGGACCAGTCGAGCCGATTACTTTGATCGCCCCGTTGTACATAAATGGTATAGGGTAATGCAGCTATTGCTTTCCTTTTTGCTTGCTCCTTTAAAGCTACCTCCGACAACTCAGCCCCATAAGATATGGGCGCCATTACCGCCGCTGCAGCAGGAAATACGGGTTGTCCTTCCGCATCCTGAAATTCAATCTCATCATAGCCAAAAGGGACGAGCAATTTTCCGCTGCTATCCACAACCGCTTGTTTCCCATCCTTTGCAACAATCGCCAAACGCTTAACAAAGTCGTCGATTTGGTCGTATTCAGCAGGAATAATCCAATTGCCTTGCGTGTTAATAGCCCCAAATTTACCTCCTTGTTTCACCTTTATTAAATCAATGTCACCTAAAGAGGATACCGCCTCAAATTGAGTAGACGTAAGCGCCTTTCCCCCTTGATCCAAAACACCATATAATCCGTTTTCAGAACAAGCAATGTAGGATGCCGAATGTGTATAAAGATTCGAAAGAAAAACGTATTTAGGTGGAATAATAACGGTTCCATCCGCCTTTGCCATTCCTTGCTTATCTCCTAGATAAATCGCCACACACTTATCATTCAAGTAGCATTTACGCACTTCGTCATAAATAGGCTGTTGGATGACATGACCATCCTCTGCAGCAGTCCACCCCCATTTGCCGTGTTGTTTAACTCCTATTAAATCCTTATTAATAATCTCTATCCCGTCATATTGAGGTGGGCTAATCTCACGACCCTTGACATTTATAACGCCATATTTGCCCTCTTTTTCGGTTATAATAAACTCATAATCGTAACTTATTCCTTCATACCATTGTCCTTTATACTCGTCTTTCAACTCAATACCGTCGTATTCGATAGCCGCAAGGATTTTCCCATTTTTATCCACAGCGCCGTACATGCCATCCTTTATCACACTTAACATATTTCCGGTGCTGTTTTCTACTTTATCAATTAGCAAGTTCGCCTCCGGTAAATACAGATATCTCTTGCCATCCAACTGTACTTCCGGAAAGGTTTCATACGACGAAAAATCAATAGCATCCACTACTGCAGGTGTCTGCCCAAAAACTGACAGATGAACCATGAAATATAGAAGCAACAAATAGCGTTTATTCATGAATCAAAAGTAAGCAGCATAAACTATTGCGTAAATCCCTGATTTCGGGGAATTCCGGAATAGTAACCGTCATGTTTAATGCCGCAAATGCAATCTTAAAAACGAAGACATACGCTTAATATTAATGAGATGATTAACCGCCTTACAGCATATTCGCCGGTCTACTTCTTATCTATGTTCGAGGAGCTCATTACTGCACGTCGTTGTTTCAACTGCAACCATTTCCTAACGGGTGTATCAAACAATCTCATAATAACATAGGCTAAACCTAAAGAAAAGGCAGTTCCAAGAATTATAATGAAAGTCAGCCGAAGCGTGTCTACCTGATGACTATTGTAATAATTGCCGAATATCCATATCATGGGAATATGAGTCATATATAAAGGATAAGATATTTTGCCGAAAAATACACAAAGTGACCTCATGCCTTCCGAAAGCTTTGTTCCCACGCCCAAGGTTAGTAGCAAAGGGAAATAAAACACAACAATACCGACTTCTACCAACCAGTTCCATTTAAAATATGGAACTATAAAAGCAAGCAATAGCAAAATGGAAAGCCCAACAAAGCCCATTTTATTTTTAACCAACCAGTTCGAACGATATACAAGCAGACCAGCTAAAAAAGAATAGGCAATACGCGCAGCACCATCCCAAGCGCTTTTTCCATCCCAACCACCGATCAAAGTACCTGCTTCATAACTCACCCAACCAAGCCAAATCATTGCCGCTAACCAGAGCAGGAATAAGGTTTGGCGACTTATTTTATAGAGCCAAAGAGCGTAAACAATATTCGCTACATACTCAAAAAATAACGACCACGAAGGTGTATTCAGTCCAAACAGACCATAACCGCGATCGGGCATAACGGGATAAGGAACCAACAACACCGAAAAAATAAAAATGAGCGAGAGCTGCCCTGCATCATAACCTATGTCGGAAAAAGGGTCAATCCAAACGCCAAGTAATCCCAATACAGACCCCAATAAAACGAGCGGATGCAAACGAATAAGCCTTGCCTTAAAAAATTGCCAGGGACCAATTTTAGTTATTCGTTCATCATAAGCATAACCAATGACAAAACCCGATAAGCAGAAGAAAAAATCAACTGCTAAAAAGCCGTGTCCTAAAAAATTTTGACTATAGTCAGGGTATACAAATTCCAGAAAATGAAAAACGACAATTGTAATAGCCGCCGTTCCCCGTAAACCATCCAGTAGATCATAATGAGGCTTGCTTTGCAAATACCTAATTTTAGGCTCCTGAGGCATAGTGGCTTCATCTTGGTTAAGATGCATAGGTAAGCTATTTCAAGGAAAAGCTATTCAGATATTTTGGCATATCATTCAGCGAAATTGCTTTTTACTGATAACCACGAATATAGCCGTGGTAAGGAACGCATATAACAGGAGATTCAATTTGAAAAAAAACCCTCCATTGCGGAGGGTTTTTTCGGAATATTACAAACATTATTTGATTTCCAGATCCACCATCACCGGAAAGTGGTCTGACGGAAACTTACCGTGGTAAGTATCCGTCAGCACACCCCATTTAAGGGCCTTAAAATCTTTGGTAACAAAAATATGATCAATGATTGCCGTTGCCTGTAGAGACTTTTCGTTGCCAAAACCATTGAACGAAGCATTGGGCTTATACGGTTTCGCTACCAGCTTTTGCGTATCCTTCAGCAAAGCCGACTGTGCTAAAGCTTGATACCATTCCGTTTCTTCAGAGCCGTTCATATCTCCCGTAAAGATTGTCGGAGCGCCTTGGGCAATTTCCTTGATCTTATTTAAGATCAACTTACTGCTTTCCTTACGGGCCTGTACACCTTGATGATCGTAATGCGCATTAAACACAAAAAACTCCCGCTTGCTTTTCTTATCGCGCAGCTGCACCCACGAGCATATGCGCTTATGCGATTTTGCATCCCAACCAAAGCTCGGCTTATCCGGTGTTTCTGACAACCAGAAATCGCCTTTCTTTAATAAAAAGAATCGATCTTTTTTAAAATAGATAGCCGAATGCTCGCCCCCTTCCTGTCCGTCATCTCTGCCTAGACCATACCGTTGGTATTCAGGCAAAGCGGCACTGATATCGTCCAATTGCCTCTTCAGTGCTTCTTGGGTACCAAAGATGTCAAAATCATGAAAGTCGATCAAAGCAGCCACTACAGGCGCTCTGTCCTCCCATAAGTTACCGGTATCACCCGGATTAGCGTAGCGTACATTAAAGGTAGCCACTCTTAATTGTTGCGCCTGTAATGTTGATATACCTATAATAAGGAGACACAATACGCCTATTATCTTTCTTTTCATCTTAACTCTTTTAAGGATCATTTTATTTATTTAAAATTAAAAAAACTTTACCATCCCGGGTTTTGGCTTAAGTTGTTATTTTTAACAATGGCCGTCGATGGAATAGGATACAGGTACTGCCGGCCATCCTCATACCATTTTCTAGGCTGTGCTTTAAACCATTCCAAATGCCTATTTGCCGTTAATGTCTGGTAATTTGTACTTTTCCCGCCAATTGCTACCTTCGCACAACCACTCGGTACCGCGATTGTTGGGCCTTCGGTATTGCCATCATAGAATACCACATCATAGCTACCATTATGGTCAAGATCCATCAGTACATTCAGTGCCGGCACATAAATTCCCGACCATTGCAAATTAGCCATGAGCTCGCCATGCTTCCAACGTTTCAAATCGTTAAAACGAAAACCTTCCAGCGCCAATTCCACTTGTCGCTCGCGACGAACTTCCAAGATAATCGGGTTACTTATGTCCGGAAAAAAGGTTTGCTGTAAATAAGTGTCCACCGTTGTTGGCAAGGTGGTCAAACCACCGGTAATACCCGCGCGTGCGCGCAATGCTCCGATCGATTTTGCCCAGTCTGCATCCGTTAACGTACCTAGCTCAGCCTTCGCCTCCGCAAAATTCAGCAGTATTTCCGCATAGCGCATTAAAGGGATCGCGTTCGTATTGTACGCTCCATTATCATAGTGAGGGTCGTCCAAGATATATTTGATGGGCTGATAACCTGTATAGGTATGGCTGCTAAAATTAGGCGGTGCTGCCACTCCCTTACGAGAATATCCAGGGGTGCGGATCAGCTGCGCTAAACGGTAGTCACGATTCTGGCACTCGTCATAAAATTCCTCCGTTTGAAAATCTGTCCGGCTGGTATAAGGCGTTCCATCAAGATTCAAAATGGTATTAATAAAAGGACGTACTAAGCTATAACGCGGACCGTAGGTTGCTGATGTCCACCACCAGTTGGCGCTGCTCATTACCGCCAGATCCTCGCTCATTGTTACCGCCCACATTACTTCCTGCGTAAGCGGTGCGTCACTGATAAATAATGCCCGCTGCGAACCTTCCACACCGGCACCTGTGTACAAAGAATAAGGGCCATTCTCCATTAATTCCGTAGCGGCATCTACTACATATTGATAAAAAGTATTGGCACTTTCCTGGAAATTCAACTCCGGGTGATATTTCCGATAGGAAGCTTCAAATAGCGCTGCCCTTGTTTTCAGGCCTAAAGCGGTCCATTTCGTTATCAGTGATCCGTCCGAGCTGGTAGATGAAATATTTTGCGAAGCAAAATCCAAATCTTCCATCACATGCTCCATTACCACGGCGCGCGAATCCCTTGTCCCATATAAAATGTCCGTTTCGTCAATACCCAAAGCATGATCTACCCAAGGCACATCTCCAAATCGCATAACCTTATCAAGATAAAAATAGGCACGGAAGAAACGGGCAATTCCTATGTAATTATTGCGTACAGCTTCACTCACATTGGGATCAGTGCAATGTTCGATGAAATAATTGATATTCCTAAGATCACCCCAGCTCCAACCATCACTTGTCTCCGGAGAGTAACCGCCTTCGCGGATAAAGCTGTTGAGGTTATTTACTGCGCCATAATCCGCCATTGCATCCCTATTATAAGCATTGCTTGCATCAGGCAGCATGCCATAGAAAGAGCGGCTATAAGCCGCTAAGCCATTTTCGCTCCCAAAAACATCTTCTTCCGTTGCGGTAGCCTTAGGCGTTTCATTCAATTCGCAAGATGAAAACGCCAATGCTGCCATGGCCAATAGAATCCACTTTCTTTTCATCACTTTAAATGTACAATTGCGTTTCGATTTCTTGTTTTGCGACCCGCTATCGCTATATATTTCTTTCAACATGATTGTTTATCTTAAAAGTTGATTAACAGATTAAAACTTACACTGCGCATCGTTGGATAATTAAAGCCATCTCCGGAATTGGAGTTGCTGACATCTTCATCAGACTTACCAATATTCGCTACATCGATATCCTTGGTGTGCTTGTATAAAGGCGACCAAGTAAAAAGATTCTCACCGGATAAACCTACCCGTACCGCTTGCAGACCGGCTTTTTGTACAAAGGCTTTAGGCAAATTGTATCCTACCTGCAGGTTACGCAAGCGTAGATAAGCAACGCTTTGCAGGTAACGAGTTTGCGCCGTATTTTGTATGGAAGTATTATAACCGGCGTAACGGGGTAAGTAAGCGTCCCGATTATCCTCCGTCCAGTAATTGTTCAGGTGCCACGTTGGCAAGTTATTATAAGGCCGGTTGAACTGCCCCCAGAAAATCGACTCGTTACTTGGATACCAATCCTGTTTACCTACACCCTGAAAGAACGCCGATACATAAAAGTTACTATAATTTAAATTCAGGTTGAAGTTATAGATATAACGCGGTTCAGTATTACCAATAATAGTCTTGTCGCCATGATCGCTCAGTGTATTCGAACCATAATCAATAACGCCATTACCATCTAAATCCGCAAAGCGTACATCTCCCGGATATACCACACCCGAGTTTGAAGATTTAATCAAAGTTTGTTTAGGTGCTGCGTCAATTTCTTCCTGCGATTGGAAGAGACCTTGGGTTACATAGCCCCAAACATCCCCTACACGTTGCCCGGCATAATAGTCGGTAATAGCTCCCGTGGTATTATTATACCTGTCGATCGTCGAACGGTAATCCGCCAAACCGGCTTTTACACTGAAGCGGAACGGTTTGTTGGCTATATTAAATTGGTCATTATAACCGATCGATATCTCATATCCATTCGTGGTTAAGTCGGCGTAGTTACCCTTTGGTGATTCTGCTCCGAAAATATCCGGTAAAGTAGGACCAACCGTATACATATTCAAGGTTTTGCGCGTATAAATATCACCGGTAAAAGTCAGCTTGCTATTTAGTGCTACCAAATCCAAACCAAAGTTAGCTGTACGAGCCGTCTCCCAGGTCAAGTTATCAGGCCGTATGGTTGGCCTTGAGGTTACAGGATTTTTAGCCCCATTCAAAATAATACCCTGTGTTGTAATGTTATACGTATTTAAGAAGGTATAAGGATCGATGTTTCCATTTCCAAGAGAACCGTAGGATGCCCGTAACTTCACATCCGAAATGGCCTTCGGATTAACATTCCAGAAAGACTCCTGCGAAAGGCGCCAGCCAACCGAAGCCGAAGGGAAGAAGGCCCATTGCTCATCGGTCGGAAACTTCGAAGACCCATCGTAACGACCGTTCACTTCAAAGAGGTATTTATCCTTAAAAATATAATTCGCACGGAAAAAGACACCCGCAATCCGATACTTATTATACCCCGCTGTAGCTGTTACGGATTCGCCTAAAGCCAAGTTAATATTTTCGGTATTTTCTGTTAACAAACCATTCTTGGTAATATAATTGGCATCGTAGACCCGCTGCTCATAGTTATAACCTACCAAACCTTTAAAATAATGATCGCCCCAAGTTTTTTCATAATCCGCGTATAGATTCGTAAACAAGTAGCGCCACTTCTCGGTAAGCTGATAAATGTTATCGTTGAAAGAAGTACGTAACAGCAGAGTTTCTCCTTCCTTCACGCTATAAGGTACGGGCACCCTAATCCGCGTAGACGTAAAATCGCGATTACGGAAAGTAAGATCCCCACGGATATGGAAACTGTTATTAAAGAACTTCGTTTCAAAAGAAGTCGTATTCCGTAAATTATCGTTTTTGCTATCCACACCGTTCTTGCCATAGATAAAGTCGCCCACCGTGTAAGCCGCAGAATAGGATAAAGTACCGTCAGGATTGAAGATGGGCGACGTGGGGTGCCCTTCATCGTCAATATTGCGCCATATATTCCCTCCTTCACCGGCCGTTTGCGGATCATGATATTTAGATAAATTAAAATCCATATTATTACTGATCCGTAGCCAATCAGTTACCTGTAAGCCGCCCTTTGCGCGTAGGTTATAGCTATTGTAATCATCTGTATTATAGCGATAAATACCGTTATAGTCATACAGACGCCCCGATAAATAAAAATCTGATTTTTCCGTTGTACCCGATACAGATAGATTATGGTCCTGCGCCCACGTTCTATCTTTCAACAAGGTGCCAAAGTAATCCGCATTACCATAATATACATATTCACCATTATCATTTACGGTTATCTCTTCGGTAATGCCCTGCTCTTTCCTCCTTTTAAACTCTTCCAGCCAATCGAGCGTAAAGATTTGTGTCTTATTTAACTTACTCGGCACCGACGAATAGTTGTTCCATGCATTATAAGCTTCAAAAAAGTGCGAAGCGTAGGTGTAGCCATCGGTCACAAAATCCGGTTGCGTCGCTAGTTGTTGCATGGACGTGTTCCCGCTGTAAGTAAAAGAGGTCTTTCCTAAAGCTGCTTTTTTGGTTGTAATCAACACGACACCGAAGGTACCGCGCGAACCGTATACCGCTGCTGAGGAAGCGTCTTTCAGTACCGATACCGACTCAATATCATTCGGGTTCAAGGTCGAAGGATCACCTTCAACACCATCAATCAATATCAAGGCGCTTCCACCCTGACCAATAGAGGTGGTACCTCGCACATTATAGCTCGGCGAACGAGTCGGTTTCCCGTCCTGTAAATTGATGTTTAAGTTCGGTACAGCACCGGCCAGCATTTGCGTTGCATTAGCGGCCACGCGCCCTTCAAATACTTCACTGCCCACCTGATCTACCGCACCGGTCAAGTTTACTTTCTTTTGCGTGCCATATCCTACAACCACTACCTCATTTAACTCGCCGCCTTTCGCTTTCAACTGAAAGTCGGCAGTCGTAGGTTTACCTTCCTCCACCACTACCCCATTTCGCACCTGTGTTTCAAAAGACACATAGGATACCTCCAAGGTATAAGTGCCTGCCGGAACAGAAATCAGGTAGTTCCCTTCTTCGTTAGCCGCCGTGCTCCTGTTCAGTTCACGGATACGTAAACTTGCACCGGGCAAGGCCATTCCTTGGTCGTCCACAATCTTTCCGGAAAGTGGCATCATCTGCCTAGGAGGATTATAGGTTACTACCAGGTTGTTTCCCTGTTGCTCATAACGCGTATGCGTTTGCGCCGAAATCTTATTTAGCGCTTCGGCCATTGTGCCTTCCATTTCGAGCGAAAGCGACTTGTTTTTCGGAATCGCCCCATCGCTGTACACAAATCGGAAATCACTTTCCCGTTCCAACTGTTGCAAGACTTCTTTGAGCGACTTGTTACGTAAATGGAGCTTCACCAGTGTCTTCGATAGCTCTTGAGCCTTCACCGTATTGGCGCAAACAAGGCTATAACTCCACAGCACCACCGACAGAGCAAAGCAACCAGTGCTGAACGCTTTCAGCATAAAGTTTAGATAGTTAGGTATTCGATTGTTCATCCCTGATTTTGATTTTGCAAATTTTAACTTATTTAATATAGACCTGATTCTTTTCAATTCTATAAGAGAAAGAGCTGCTCTTACTTAGCATATCCAGCACTTTGTTAATGGGTAAATCTTTAAATTCACCGGTGAAACGCCGATTTAACAAAGACCGGTTATTAACATGGATTTTTACACCATACCATTTTTCCATTAAGGACGCTACTTCGGCAAAACGTTGCCCGTTAAAAGCCAAGACCTCCTTACGCCAAAGCCCCCAATAATCCTTATCATTGATGGGCAACACGCTACTTTCCTTGGTTAATTTATTATAGTTGATTTTTTCGCCTGGTTTTAATACAGAGGACGATGAGTCATGGTCAACACGTACCGATCCCGTTATCAGCGCCACAAAAAGATAATCGTCGTCACCAAAAGCCCGCACGTTGAACGACGTTCCTAAAACGTAAGTCCGCAGCTCTTGACTACGTACAACAAATGGCCGTGCTTTATCCGGTGCCACCTCAAAAAAGGCTTCGCCGATCAATTCAATTTCCCGATTCTGTTTATTATAAGTATTGGCATAGCGCAATACACTTCCCGCATTCAGGTAAATTAAGCTTCCGTCTGGTAAGGTGATTTTCTTTTTCTCGCCATAGTCGGTTTTTATTTCCGTCACATGAGGTGCTTCCGGACCTGGTGTTTTTACCTGTTGGGCGTAATAAAGTATTGCCAACCCAAACCCCAAGGCAATACTGGCTGCCGCTGCCCAGAAGGCTGGGAATCTCCTCTTTACTCTTCTTTCAGGGCTTTCGATGCGTGCCATTACCGAGGCTATCCGCTTCTTCCCCGCCGATGTTAGCGGGGCATTTGCAAAGTGCTCCGTGTCCTTCCATAGTTCGCGTATTAATTCCTCTACTCGTTCTTTATATTCGGGATTCCCCAGCAAGCTGAAAAAAAGTTCCCTTTCCTCTTCACTTAGGGTTTGACTTCTATACTTTTTAAATAGGGTTTGTAATAACGTCTCATTCATCTAATAAGATGACAGAACGACCTATTGAAAAGAGCTACGCTCGGAGATTAAGCTTCGTTTAAAGATTTGTTAAGAAAAAGTAAACTAAGTATCTGTAAACTCAGCTTCACTTTTCATATAACAGTCTGGGTGTTTATATTAAAGGAACCTTTTCTTTAGTCACTTTTATTCGTTATTGTTTGTTTTAAAAGGCACTCATGCTACTTCGTGGTTTCCGCAAAAAGTGACGCAAAACCGAGCAAGGCGAGCTCATGAACGCCTAATGAAATAAACAATATGTGAATAAACTCGTCGCTTCCTGCCTACCGCAGGCAGGCAAAATTTACAGGAACGGTAGTGCCTCCCAATACGAAATGTAAATTTTGGAGGCGACATTTAGCGGAACGGAGGGCTTTTACTTTTAACCGAACGTATTATTCTTTAGCCTGGTACTATAGCCCTGTGTGAAGGGAAAACGGCCTCACAGCATGAGCGTTAAGAAGATTTAGGATAACCCTGGGAAAAAATCATGTGAAGAAGCGAAGGGTTGACAAGCGTGGCGGAGCGGCTCCACAGGATTGCGCTTGTGGCCTAAATCTTTAGCGAAAGGATGTGCAGCCTTGATGTTTGCCTCACTTTGCATCAAAGGTAAAGTGAGAAAAAATTAATGAAACATAAAGAACGAAAAAATTTGGATTAAGCCAGAGTGACAACAAATTGATTTAAAAAAAGGTTCCTTTTATACAATCACTGAACGTAACATTAAGATAATATAGCATTATTACTTTTGCCGCTGTAATCTGAAAGAGGTATCTTATGAATCAACCGGTCATGTCTCGACAGCAAGAAAAAGCATTGCTGTTGGAGATCAAGCAAGGTAATGCCTATGCATTGGAAAGCTTGATGATGCGTTACGAAGAACGGGTGTTCCAATTTATTCTTCGTTTGGTAAATTCCAGGGAACTTGCAGAAGAAATTACGCAAGACGTGTTTGTGAAGATCTGGGAAGGTCGAGAGCATTTAGGCAAAATTGACTCGATAGGGGCCTGGATGTACACCTTGGGAAAAAATAAAGCGATCAATTTATTAAAAGAATTAACGGCCAGAGCTGCCCGTGAAGAATATTATGCAAAGGATCGTGATTGGTCGATTGGTGGAGAAATTGAATCAGAAGAAAAGGGGGATATTTTTAGCTTGGTAGATGAAGCCGTAGCACAAATGCCCGAAAAATGTCAACAGATTTTTATCTTAAAACGCGATGAGGGTCTGAGTAATGAAGAAATTGCAGATCGTTATAATCTTTCCATTCATACGGTTAAAAATCAATTGAAAAAATCTTACGCTATATTACGCAAATCTATCGTGGAACAAACCTTATTTCTCATCCTTTATTCTTTTTTATCTAACCGATAAGTTTATATCGCACGTATTATGGATACCCTTCAAATCAGCTTTACAAACGGGATAGGATATATAAAATAAATCCTTCGCGGATATCGAGGCACAAACAGTAAAGCATAACACCAAAATAACAACTGCTTAACAAGAAGTTAAATTTAGCAAACTAGCTTTGAGGCCGAACGTGTCTAACCTTATGTCTGGTTCTATCTTAGACGAACTCTTCGAACACAGCAAAGCCGGTGATTCTGTCGCTTTCACATCATTGTATAGGTATACTTGGCAAAAGCTTTATCAATTGGCATTCCGTAAAACGCAAGATGAGGAAGAAGCAAAGGACATTGTACAAGATATTTACATCCAATTATGGCAAAAGAAGGAAAACATTCATATTCAAGGTTCGGTAGAAGCTTATCTATATAGCATGACCAAATATGAGTTGGTCAGACGTATGCAGCGCTCGCTAAAGGACGAAGCGCATCGATTCGATTACCGTCAACTTATCGATACCTTAACCCATGCCGATGACCAGCAATTATTTGCAGAAGAATTGGAGGCACAACTGAAAAAAGAAGTGGATGCACTCCCTACCAAGCAACAGCATATCTACCGCTTACATCAAGAAGACAATCTGAGCACTGAAGAGATTGCACAAGAACTCGGATTGGCCGAGCAAACTGTCAAAAATCAATTAGGACACGCGAAGCGTAAAATACGACTGGCTATTAAAGATCACATGCTCTCCGTTATATTCTTTTTTTAGCCCACAACATAAACCACATAATTTATTAACAATTTGATAACCTAATCCCATTGGTACCCATGTCGGCATTTTTACTCCTATAGAATAAACGCACCAACATGGATCAAGATAAGATACGTAATTTATTAGAGAAGTATCTCAGGGGCACTTGTAGCCAAGAAGAAAGAGAACTGATCGATCGCTGGTTCGAAGCTGATCAGCGATTCGAACAGCCCTTAGCTACCGGAAAGGTTCAGGAATTAGAAGAAGCGATACTATCACGTATTCAAGAACATTTACCCCTAAAGCATCGAAACCGGAATGATACTCACAGGCTATGGTTCACAAGTAGTATCGCAGCTTCTATCGCATTGCTGATCGGTGTATTTATTCTTTTTAGTAAAAGGAGCCAAAGCGGCAGCGAAGGTAAACAGCCTGTACCTAAACTTTTTACCTTTCACACTGAACCAGGGCAGCGGGCTAAATTGCGACTACCGGACAGTAGCACAATCTGGTTAAACGGCAATACCGCGATACGGTATGATCAACACTTTGCCGGTCCCAATCGCGCTATTTATCTTGACCAGGGAGAAGCTTTTTTTGAAGTATATCCCAATCAGCATAAACCCTTTATCGTATACACAACTAAGCTGCAAACGCGCGTACTTGGTACTTCCTTTAATTTACAAGTACAGAATCATCGCAATCAATACAGCTTAAGTATCAATACCGGCAAGGTGAGCGTTAGCCATAACCAAGGTAAAATACAGCATACTGTGCTTACCGCCGGGCAGCAGTTCACCTACGATTATATCAATGGCAGGCACCAAATCAAGGCCATCCAACCCGGAAGCGAGCACGCTTGGATTTATAATGAGCTGGTATTTCAAAGCGCCTCTTGGAAAGAAGTTGTTGCTCAGCTACAAACATGGTATGGCGTAAGCATTCATTTAAACCTACGCAGGGGGCAACATGAAACCTTCACTGCCCGATTTGAAGATCCAACGCTGGAGGCCGTGCTAAAAGCCTTACAAAAAATCAATCCATTTCAATATACCATCAAGAAAAAGGAGGTTCATATACACAACTAAAACCCGTTAAACAATAAACCGAAACTGTTGACAGCAGTTCCGGTTCCATCTGTTTTCAATCGTTCTTCCACAAACAAATCAAAAACAAATAAAGATATGCCAAAAAAACGAATACTGGTCACTTATTTCATTGCATTTATGAAGTTATCATGCATCACCCTCCTCACCTTGCTATCCATGGCCGGCACCCTGTTAGCACATAAAAGCGAGGCACAGCAAACCAGCAGCACAGTCATTCAATTTAAGTCGAAGAACATCGCCTTAGAAGAGGTGCTGCAAACCATTCAGGCGCAATCAGACTTCAACCTGATCTATAGCCCAAGCCAGATTAATGGGCAGATCGTAGTAGAACTACCTCAAAAGCGTACTACATTAGACGTGCTTCTGCAGTATTTGGCCGAAACTGCCGCCTTAGTTCCCGAAGTAAACAAAGGAAATATTTACATCAACCGCAAACAACAACCCGGAAGGCTCGCCGGCTTTATCAAAGACACGGAAGGCAATCCACTTATCGGTGCGAGCGTCAGTTTATTAGGAACCAATAACGGCACTATGACCAAAGAAGATGGCAGCTTTGCCCTTCAGGCCTACCCCGGTACCTATACACTCCGTGTGAGCTATATTGGTTATGAAACATACGAGCAAAAAGGTGTCAACGTTCTGGAGAATAAAGAAACATCGCTACAGGTGAGCTTACGCGGAACGGGGCAACTGCAAGAAGTGGTTGTGAGCTACGGTACCCAACGTAGACGCGAAATCACGGGTGCACTGGAAGAAATCAGTGCCGAAAATTTACAGGATATGCCTGTCAACCAATTTGCACAACAACTACAGGGTAAACTGGCCGGTGTCCAAATTTATCAAACATCAGGACAACCTGGCAGGGGGATGTCCTGGCGTATTCGTAACGCAGCGTCCCTCTCCTCCGGCAATTCCCCCCTTTTTGTTATCGACGGTATGCCAATCACTGGCAGCATCAATAACATCAATCCCGCAGAAATCGAATCTTTCACCGTATTGAAAGACGCATCAGCTACCGCTTTGTATGGGTCAAGGGCCTCAAACGGTGTGATCCTTATCACCACCAAACATGCGAAACCCGGCGATCAAACCAAAGTGGAACTAAACAGTAACTATGGTATCCAAACCATTCCAAGTCGCGGTGTACCCGTCATGATGAATGCCCGCCAGTATGCGACGTTCATGAACGAACGCTATCAGGACATGATTCGCTATGAAGGCTATAAAGGCACCATCCCGGAGGTTTATCAAAATCCCGAGCAATATGGTGAAGGTACCGATTGGTTTGATTTGTTAACCCGTACCTCCCCCATTCAGCAATACGATATAAGTTTCACCAGCGCAGGTAAACACTCCGCATCGTCGGTTGTGGCAGGCTACCAGAATCAACAAGGAGTTGTTATCAATAGCGGTACCCAACTTTACTCCCTTCGTATCAATCAAGATTATAATCTCTTTGACGACAAGCTAAAGGTTGGTTTTAACCTCGCTCCGAGCTATCGTTTAGATCACAACAACCGCTTAGACGACGGTATTCAAGGCATTGTCCAAAAAACTTCCGAGGCGAGCCCCTTAATCAATCCCTATGATGAAAACGGTAACCTCGTTAAATACGCCAGCTCTCCCGGTATGGTTAACTACATCAATCCACTGGCTCGCTATCTAATGGTGAAAGACGACTATAAAACCACCCGTATTTTAGGTAATGCTCATCTTAACTATCAAATATGGGACGGCCTCAGCCTGAAAGGTTTGTTCGGTATCGATAAAGGTGATGAATCACGGCAATTCTTTTCGCCTGCCCTTATTAACGGTGATGACATCTCTACAGGCACCAGTAGTTCCGTAACAAACTATAGCTATACGGCAGAAGCCAATCTAAATTATACTAAACATTGGAAGGCACATTCCATCGACGTCTTGGCAGGTTATTCCTATCAATCTTTCGATCAGGAAAGCAATACCGTTACCGGACGCAACTACGCCAGCGATGAAGTCCCTTATCTTAACGTAGCTGCCAACATCACCGGCGGCTCCAGTAATGCCACGGCTTATGGTTTGATTTCCTATCTGGGTCGAATCAATTATAGCTTCAAAAATCGTTATCTCATCAGCGCCTCCATGCGCCGTGATGGTTCCAGTCGCTTCGGCCGTGATCAAAAATACGGTTCCTTTCCTTCCTTTTCGTTGGGTTGGATCTTGAGCGATGAATCCTTTATGCAGCGCTGGAGTCAAACATTAAGCCTGCTCAAAATCCGCAGCAGCTACGGTATCACCGGAAATAACAATATAGGTAACTATACCCATATTGCGCAGTTAGGCACTGCCAACTATGTAGCTAACGGAAGTTTAGCGCCCGGCACTACTATTACCACCTTAGGCAATACCAACTTGGCATGGGAACGCAGTAAGCAATTCGATATCGGTTTAGATGCCTCCTTTTTTGGCGATAAACTTTTCTTTACCTATGATTACTACCACAAGCTGTCGGACGGCTTGATACAAGCGCGCCCTATTCCACAAGCATCCGGTTTTAGCAGCATCACTTCCAATGTAGGCGAAATCAAATTCTGGGGACACGAATTCAGCTTGGGAGGTCAGTTCGACTTTGGCGAACTCAGCTGGAATACGGCGTTCAATCTATCCTTAAACAGAAACCGCATTGAATCACTGGTGAGCCCTGGCTATTTCCGCAGGAACAACACCACCAGTGCTGATTACTACCGCAATCAGGAAGGGTATCCACTGGGCATGTTCTTCGGATACATCTTCGAAGGCCTTTATAAAGATGCAGAAGATTTAGCCAACTCAGCCAAAGAAACGAATTCGGACGTCGGTACCATTAAAATGCGCGATATGAACGGTGATGGTATTATCAACGAGAACGACCGTACTTTTATTGGTGATCCGAACCCTGACTTCCTCTTCGGGTTTACCAACAACTTCACCTACAGACGATTCGATTTAGGTATTTCCATGGCGGGAGCTATTGGCGGTGACATTATTCTACCAGCCAAATGGGCCTATTTAACCAATATGGACGGCGCGCGTAACCTCTTAGCCGAGGCGGCCGACCGCTGGCGTTCACCTGAAGAGCCCGGCTCCGGCCAATTTCCGCGTACTAAAACCGGTTCAACCGGTATCGGACGGCAAGTCAATTCGCAATGGGTAGAAGATGGCTCTTATCTGGCAATGAAGAACATCACACTGGGCTACCGACATCCCGTTAAAGGTCTCGGCCCCATTAAGCAAATCCGTTTCTACACCTCTATCCAAAATGTCTTTATACTGACGAGTTATTCCGGCATGAATCCCGAAATCAGCTTAGACGGGCTAGACGGCGCCAGCATCGGGATCGACGAAAATGCCTATCCGGTACCACGCACCATCTCATTTGGTTTAAATGTCCTTTTCCAATAACGTGCATATAAAAAATAGACAAAACATGAAAAAATATATTTCCATCTTATCGGTTCTGCTTGTTTTCCTCGTACAGGGATGCAAAAATGTCTTGGAGCTGTCGCCCGAAGATCAGGTTTCCGAAACCAATTTCTTTAAAACCGAGGCCGACTTTACACAGGCGATCAATGCTGCCTACAATCCCTTACGTACGGTAGGCCCGGATTATTATACGGCCGAGATGCGTTCTGATAACACCCATTACGAACATAACCCTGCTATCCAAGGTACCGCTGTTGAAATGAAAGCCGATATTGCCGATTTCACCAACGATGCCAGTAATAACTATTCCAATCAGATTTATTACGACAGTTACAAAGGCATCTCCCGCGCCAACGTCGTGTTAGCGAGAATTGATCAGGCCAGTTTCAACGACGAAGCAAAAAATAACTTTAAAGGGCAAGCCCTATTTCTTCGTGCCTTCTATTATTTCAAGCTTGTCCGCTATTTCGGTGGTGTCCCACTGTACTTAAAAGAAGTAAATAATGAAGCGGATGCCTTCCTTCCCCGTGCCTCGATAGAAGAAGTTTATACCCAGATTATCAATGATGCCTCGGAGGCTATTGCACTGTTACCGGTGCCAAGTAAGTTTCCACAATCGGGGTATGCTAGCAAAGGCTCGGCTACGATGCTACTGGCGGATATTTATGCCACCCGAAAAGAATACGCACAAGCAGAAAACTTGCTCTTGAGCCTAGAAGCGATGGGGTATAGCCTACTGCCAAACTATGCGGATGTCTTCTCCACAGCCAATAAAAACAGTCGCGAATCCATCTTCGAAGTACAGTTCATGCAAGGGCTGGAAACCGGCATGCAAAGCAACTTCATTTATATCTTCTTACCTAAATGTTATAATACCGCTATTATTACCTACGGCGTAGCCACCCAAAATACCGCCACAGATGGCGGCGGCGGTTGGAACACCCCGACCCAAGATATCATTCGGGCGTATGAAACGGGTGACACACGCTTAGAAGCTTCCATTGGCGTTGCTGAAGGTACGTACGATGGCAGTTATTACTTTACCCTAACCGCTCAAAAAAGTATTGTAAACTATCAGGCTCCAGCAGGAAAGGTAGGGGTTCCTTTCATCAAAAAGTACCTCAATCCACATACCGATAAGAACAATACCAATGATAACTGGCCGGTATATCGTTTTGCCGATGCTTTATTGCTATTAGCAGAAGTACAGAACGAGCAAGGCAAAACCCAAGAAGCCATGGTACATGTCAATCGTGTACGGAGCCGGGCAATCCCGCAAGCAGCACCTTTAACAGCCACTTCGCAGGAAGATGCCCGTAAGCTCATTCTACATGAGCGACGCGTGGAACTCGCCTTTGAAAACCATCGTTGGTTTGATCTACTCCGTTCGGGCAAGGCGATCGAAACCATGAATGCCTATGGGGCCGAACTTAAGAAAACACATAGCTATTTAGTACCATCCTCCTATCAGGTAGATGAGAACAAGCTTTTATATCCGCTTCCGTTTGCGGAAGTAGGTGTCAATCCCGAATTAATCCAGAACCCCGGCTATTAACGAAAAAGTATGTATAATAAATTTTTAAGACTCAGTTTCTTGATCGCCCTGTTACTGCCTTTCAGTACACAGGCACAAAAAGGCAATACCCCGCCGAAAGCCAAAAATACGTTCTCTATTGCCGTGATACCGGATACGCAGTATAACACCGAGGAGAGCCAAGGTGGCACCAACAAGCTCTTCGAAACACAGATCGAATGGATACTGGCCAATCGGGAAGCAGAAAATATCGTTTACGTAGCGCATTTAGGCGATATTACCGACAAGGGCGACAGTAAGCCCGAGCAATGGGCTAATGCTGCAAAGGCGATGTACCCATTGGAAAAACCCCTACCGGGACTTCCGAATGGGTTACCCTATGGGTTAGCTGTAGGGAATCACGACCAATACCCCAGTCAATTTGCTGTAAGCGGTACCACGAAATATTATAACCAATATTTTGGTATTGACCACTTTAAAGGTCGCAACTATTATGGCGGTTATTTTGGCAAAGACAACGATAGTCATTACGACCTTATTTCAGCAGGTGGGATAGATCTCATCATTATTTACCTCGAATTTGATGCTTTCGACGAGCAGCAAGAGGCCATGAACGATTGGGCGGTAAATTTATTGAAGCAGTATAAAGACCGAAAAGCCATTATCGTCAGCCACTACATTCTTGGCTATAATCCCGTAGCGGGTAGCAATATGGCGGGGCAGGCGTCCTTTGGCAAGCAAGGGCAACGTCTGTACGATCGCGTAAAAACCCAGTCCAATGTATTCCTGATGCTTTGCGGTCACGTAGGCGACAATGGCGAGGGCTATCGCCAGGATACTTATGCCGGCCATACCATCAAAACCATGTTATCCGACTATCAAAGTCGACCCATGGGCGGCAATGGACTCATGCGTTTATTGACCTTTGATCTTGAAAAAGATCAATTACGAGTCCGTACGCTATCCCCCTATCATCAGCTAGAAGAAAAAGACGAAGACAGTTTCTTTACCTTACCGCTTTTCCGCGAAGCTTCGGCCAGCAGGATCTATGACTTTGACTTAGACGGCAAGGCCGATCTATATCGTTTCAAAGACGGAAATTGGTACGATGCTAAAAGTATCAAAAGCTCATTAGGTCGCAAAGGTGATATTCCTGTTCCGGCACCTTATACGGGTTATGGCAAGACCAACCCAGCGGTCTATAATGCTGCCGGCGCATCATTTTATGTGGCCGATTGGCGAGCTGTTCCACTAGGAAAACCGGGAGACATTCCCGTTCCTGCAGATTATGATGGCGATGGCATTACTGATCTAGCCGTTTGGAATCCGGAAACAGCCGAATGGCTAGCGGCAGGAAAAGACCCCGTTAAGCATGGATGGAAAGCCTCTGTGCCCGTACCGGCCGATTATGATGGAGATGGTGCGGCGGAAATGGCCATTTGGCGTCCCAGCAACAAAACCTGGTATATTGCCACGGTTGGGAATGTACCTTTTGGCGAAACGGGCGACATACCCCTACCGGCAGATTACAATGGCGACGGGAAAGCAGATATAGCAGTATGGCGACCGAGCACCGGCGAATGGCTCGTATACGGCGCTGAGAAAGCCATTAAGCTGGGTAAGACGGGTGATCTACCTATTCCCGGTGATTACGACGGAAGTGGTAAAGTGCAACCGGCCATATTTGATCCGGCAGCAAAAGTCGTTCGTTTTGCTAACGGGCAAAGTATTCCGTTTGATGCAGGTATCGAAGAAGTTGTCAATATACCTTATGCTATTAAGCGATATTATTTGGATCTGATGAAAAAATAGATTCATATGCTGAGGAAACGGAATATCGTTTCCTCAGCATTAGTCTTTATCTAACAGCTTCTCAAAAGCCATCCGTGCGCCGCCGCGAAAATAAACCTTTCCACAATATTGGTAGTTCAACTTTTCCAGTATACGTAGCATCGCTTTGTTATCAAAATTGGTATCCACTTTCACACTATAAACATCCCGCTTCATAGCCAATTTTTCCAGTTCCTTCATTAGATGCGTCGCCGCTCCTTTGGTTTTAATATCCTGTGCTACTGCTACCCGATGAACCACTACATATTTTTCATTGCTTAGCCATTCTCCCTCAAGCGCTTCGTAAGCCGGTTCACCATCAAAAATAACGGCCATATAAGCCAGAATATCGTTTTTCGATATAAGCACATAGCCGTATCCCTTATCAATATCCTGTTTTACCGCCTCCGGATTCGGATAGCCATCTTGCCATTGCTCACTTCCCTGCTGTTTCCTTAATTCAATGGCTTGTTGTAAGATCTCCCAAATTCTGTCTTTATCTTCTTTTGTTGCCGCTCGTAAAGTAAATTCGTTTGTCATCATATATGCTGAAAAATCCAAATTTACGTTTTTCGCAAAAATTCCTTCATGGTTTTATTGGCACGATACACTTAAGTGCAACCTTCTTCCTCATGCAAATTGAGCGATGACTGCCACAACGAACACATTAGCAGGTTGTTTTATTTTGAGTTATTCTAAATAAATCTAATTTTGCACAATTATGTCTATCGCCAGCACGATATCGCTACTTTCCAGGGAACACACAGAGGCATGTGAAGTGCCCTTAAAGCTATTCGTTTGCTCCTTACCTATAAGCCTTGCTATATGATCAAAAAAGGAATAAGCTGGGTACATCGTTGGCTAGGCATTATCACCGGTTTAGTTGTTATTATTATCAGCTTAACGGGATGTATTTATGTCTTTGTAGATGAGTTGAAGGCCGTTTTCTATCGCGATCGTCTTTTCGTACAAACGACTCATCAAACAACTCAGCCACTCTCCGTCCTGATGGCCAATGCCCGCAAAGCCCTTGGTAAAGAAATCGACATTAGTCGTTGCGATATTTATCCTTCGGCCGACCGCAGTTGGATTTTCCGTGCAATCAAAACAAATCCCGACGCCATCGGTCACTGGAATTATTATGAATATTATTACCGTGTATATATGAATCCTTATACCGGCTCGGTTATTCAGGTTGAAGACACGCGCAATGAGTTTTTTCAGCTTGTGCTTAGTCTGCATACCGACATGTTACTTGGGCATCGCATCGGTCAGCCCCTTGTAGGAATCTGCGTGCTCATTTTTATTGTTCTGCTACTGAGCGGGCTGGTCCTTTGGTGGCCCAAAAAAGGCAAAAAGAAGGCTTTGAAACAAGCCTTTACCATTAAATGGAAGGCAAAATTCAAGCGTATCAATTACGATCTACATAATACACTTGGCTTCTATGTTTTGGTTCCCGCGCTCATCATTGCCCTTACCGGTACCGTGTATTCCTTTAAATGGATGGATGCCTCCATTTACGCCATCTTCAGCGGAGGGAAGCAAAAAACAGAGCGTCGACCAAGTCCAATACAGACATCAGGGACGACTATTGCTCTCGATCGTGCCCTGTCCGATGTGCTGAACAAATATCCTAAGGCTGATATGATATCCACACGATTTAGTCGTCAGCCAGGAGCACCCTATGATTTTCAGGTTCGGCTTCAACCGGGTCGGACTTACCATTTTAACTGGCTATTTTATAACACAACTACCGGACATCTCCTTTCAAGCTACGGCACGGCAGATCTTCAGCTCGCAGAAAAAGTCCGTGCACTAAACTTCGACCTCCATG
Organism: Olivibacter sp. EAT-5; assembly: GCF_044784325.1. Lineage (NCBI taxonomy): Bacteria > Pseudomonadati > Bacteroidota > Sphingobacteriia > Sphingobacteriales > Sphingobacteriaceae > Olivibacter > Olivibacter sp. EAT-5. The sequence continues at coordinate 993,758 of NZ_CP173028.1, forward strand.
TCGGTTCTTTTGCAGGTTTTCCCGGTAAAATATTGGGCTTTTGCATCTGTTTAATCTGTGCTTCTCTTCCTATCACGGGTTTTATAATCTGGCTCAGGCCTAAAAAGAAAAAAAACAAATTACCGAAGCTTCTATCTAGTTGATTTTTGCTATATATCCCACATGCTTTGATAAATCCCCTGCTTCGCCAATAATGCTTCATGAATTCCGAGCTCAGCTAAGCAAGCCGAATTAACACGACTTCATTTAAACTTTACACCTTTTTAACCTCAGTTTCCTCACGCAACGCTTTAGTGTAAGCAAACAAGCATTCCGTGTAATCTTTTTTGTAAAAGCCTAAATAGTTACTTTCTTTATTACAATAACACTGAATCTATTAATTGCTCATTACTAAAACACATTATATGGAAGCTCTCGCAACGATTACACCCGAATCATTAGCCCTTATCCATTCCAAAATCCTGGACCCTTCCCTTAGCCAAAACAATCTCGGGCCCCGATCGCGGGAGGAGTTATTTCAACTTATTGACGTGCATACACCTTATTACGCGCTTCAAGATGTTCATGTGTTAAAAGACAATATCGTAGCCGCAAAAGTAATTGCCGAATCACCCCTTGGATTTGAGCAATCACCCATTACAATGGCCGAAGCCTGTCGACATCTTGCCATTCTCGGTTCAGTTGCTTGCGCTACCGTCAACCCTAATCAGTCAAAGCACTACTACTTAGCCCATAAAGGAACCTACAAACGAGTTTCAAACGAAAAGTTTGCGATCGGCAAACCCCTCACCGTTTTGGCTGAGTGTGTATCATTCGATAAGCGACTTGCTAAGGCCAAAGCTTGTCTCATTGACGCAGAGAACAAGCTGATCTGCGGTATCGATGTCAGCTTTCATGTAATCCCCCAAGCGATGTTCAATAGGCTATTCGCCCATGCTTATCGAGATTATTTACCCGCCTTAACAAGTCCCTATTCGCGTAAAAACACACTATATGATTTAAAATTGTACGATACCGGTGCCACAGCCTCTTTGGGTGAAATAAAAGAACAAGATTGCAGTGGCCATTTCCCCAATTATCCGGCCTTACCGGTGGCGGTGCTTATGGGCGCCCTTCACGATCTATGTATCGCCTTTGTTCAACATGCAACCCGCAGTATGCAAAATGGACTTATTGCAGACGAATGTACGTTACTAGCTGACAACTTAGCCTTGGCGGGTGATATCGTATCTTTAGAAGTTCGACTGGAGGCCCGAAGCAGCGCCTATTTCAAACTACGTGCACTTGCAAAAACCGACGCAGGAAAAACGGTAGGCGATATAACGACGATTATCAATACCAGCTACCGTTTAATTTGAAAGTCAAGTTGGGAACCAAAAACAAGTAAGCTATTGGGTAGCTCCACCATTAACCAACAAGTGCTGCCCGTTAACAAATGACGACAAACCGCTGGCAAAAAACTCGGCAATATTCGCTACATCTTCCACCTCGGCCAGTCGTCTCATCGGACAGCTATCGATGAGTGATTTTCGGAGTTCGGGATAACTGCCTTCTTCGGCAAAAATTCCGGAATGATCAACAGCAAAGGGTATGATGGAATTGACCGTTACGCCTCGGTGTCCAATTTCTTTCGATAGCACATCCACCAGATAGCGTGGTGTAATTTTGCTTCCACCATACACCGCCATTCCGGCTACGGGAAAGGCCGTTGTACTTGAGGCAATGTAAATAATACGCCCATTATCTTCTACCGTTTTGGCGGCTTGTTGCATTGTAAAATAAGCCCCTTTGGTATTGATGGCAAATAGCCTGTCAAACTGCTCTTCCGTGAAAGCTGTAACCGGTGTTTCTACCATTTCGATACCGGCATTGGCCACTACAATATCAATCTTCCCAAACGCGGCCTTTGCCTCCTTGAATAGGCGTTCAATATCCGCTACTTTACTAACATCTGCCCGTATAGCTATTACGTTCGCTCCCATTGCCTTAATGTTCGAAACCACCTCGTCAGCCGAGGATATATCCCTCGAATAATTAATAACGATATTAGCACCCAAAGCGGCATAGCGCTCAGCAATTGCTTTACCAAGGCCTCTTGCAGAACCCGTTATGAGGGCTGTTTTATGATGTAAACTGTTCATTTCTTTTATCTTAATTTTATACCACCTGAAAATTAATTAAGCCATTCCTCCATTGGCGCCGATATTCTGTGCATTGATCCATTTTGCTTCATCACTGGCCAGAAACACCACCACCTCCGCAATATCATCCGTATTTGCAATCCGATTGAAGGGATTCAAAGCGGCTAAACGATCAATCGTTTCCTGCGATTTGCCTTCGAGGAATAAAGCGGTAGCAGTAGGGCCCGGTGAGAGGGAGTTGACGTTAATACCTCTACTGCCTATTTCCCTGGCAAATACACGCGTCAATTGTTCAACGGCAGATTTGGTAGCAACATAAGTACCATAAGTAGGCAACATCAAACGGTTTACACTGGTAGAAAAATTGATAATACTTCCATTATCCGCCAAGCGAGTCGCGGCTTCACGCAACGTATTAAAAACGCCCTTCACATTAATATCGAAGATCCGGTCAAAATCCTCGTCGGTTGTGTCTTTAATAAGTTTATTGATCATAATACCCGCATTATTGACCAATACGTCAATCCGACCAAAATGAGCAATAGATTGATCGAACAACGACTTTACATCGGCGACTTTACTCACATCAGCCTGTACGGCGATCGCCTCACCTCCTTGCTCTTTTATGAAAGATACAACCGCGTCGGCATCGCTTTTACTGCCGGCATAGTTTACCACAACTTTTGCATGAGCTGCTGCCAGTTTTTTGGCTACTTCAGCACCGATACCTTTAGAAGCACCGGTCACTAGGATTACTTTTTCTGCTAGATTATTCATTTGTCTATCTTTTAAATTTTGATAGAACAAAGTTAGTATGCGCAATAACCGGTGGCTTTACGTATATTACAGCAAGTGTTGCAAATTTTAAAGAAGATGCGCCTTCCGATACTGCACCGGCGAGGTACCGGTATGTTTTTTAAAGAAGTTACTGAAATGAGCGGTTTCAGAGAAACCTAACTTATACGTAATCTCTTTGATCGATATGGTAGAACGCTGCAAGAGTGTTTTCGCTTCAACCAAGGTCTTTTCAGCAATCCAGGTTACGATGGGTTTGCCGGTTTTGGATTTTATTACATTGCTTAAATAGTTGGGATGTAAATGTTGCGCGTCGGCGTAGTCCTGTACCTTAAATACGACCTCTACATTGCCGTTATTTAGATCGCGGTAATGTTTTTCCAATAACCTTTTGAAAGAAATAACAATCTGCGAACTCCGGTTACCTTCGTAAATCGGATTATAATCTTGCCAAATATGTTCCTTTATCCTATACAAAAGGATAGCAAGCAAATGCCCGATGATAGGGTATTTCGCCTCTGCCTTACCCAAGTATTCCTGTTGAATTTGCTTATAAATGCCTTCCACCGACTGAAAAAAAGCGTCTGATACCACTTGAGGCTTAACGGTTTCCGTTAATAGAAAAGGGAAGTTATCATAAATTTCTTTACTGATATAGTTTTTAAGAAATGCCTCATCAAAGGTGATTAGACAGATATCCTCAATATGAGTCCAACTAAACGTGCGGTAGTTACTCGGATTGGTAAAATAGACCGAATGCGGCTTTACTTCAAAAGTAAGCTCATCGATCGTATATTTCCCGGAACCTTCTTTTACAAATAAGAAAGAGAAAAAGTTGGGACGATAGGAGGCTGACTGATAGGGTAGCGTAAAGCCAACATCCTTTAGATTAAAAATGGTAAAGCCTTCTGTAACATCAAGCAAGTCAACCGGCAGATGAAGGTATTGATATAGCTCTAACAGCGATTTAGACTCGAAGTTTTTTCTCATAATGCGATATCGAAGTTAGTCATTTGTCCGTTAAAAGGAGAAATGATTAAACAGCAATATTTTAAAACCGTTCCTTTTAGCTCCCAAGAAATTCGCTGCATCTAAAACAATTTTTTTGAGATCAAAGCGAGCAGTTGTTCTCTATACCCCGTACTAATCGGCAACTTTGTTTGTCGGATCAAGACTTGATTATCCACAATCTTCTCCAAGTGATCCAAGTTAATGATATAGGAATTATGTATACGTATGAAGTTTGGCGGTAACTGCTCTTCCAGTTGTTTCATGCGCCTATAAATAAGGACGCTTTCGTTGATGCATACGATATTGACGTACTCCTTGTTTGCTTTGCAATAAAGTATATCCCTGGATCTCATTTTCATTATCTGCTTTCCGGATTTTATGAAGATCGTATCATCTGACAACGTGAGCTCCTTAAGTTCGGCCGGGCGCCGGAGAGCGAAATATCCTTCCGTTTTACGAATCGCTTGCATAAATCGCTTAAAAGTTATAGGCTTTAACAGGTAATCAATGGCATTGTATTCATAACCTTCCATGGCGTGTGACGAATAGGCTGTCGTAAAAATAATACACTGGTCTTTCGGCAGCATAGAAGCCAGCTCCAACCCGGATATATTAGGCATATTGATGTCCAAAAAAATTAAGTCGACTTTATTATTTCTGAGAAAAGTCACTACTTCAAAAGCATCGTAGCATTTCTGTCTTAAGTTCAGAAAATCCACTTTCAGGATATAGTCTTCCAATAAACTCACAGCATTGGGTTCGTCGTCCACAATTAAGCAATTGATCATGTGTATAGCGGTATATTTAATGTGGCAAAGTAATAATTATCCTTTTCAACAATATCCAATCGAAATTGGTCTTTGTAAAGCAACTGCAATCGCGAACGAAGATTTTGCAGACCTACCCCCATTGTTTGTTCATTGGTCTTACTACGCTTATCGATACCATGCTTAAATACATTTTCAACGAGTGGAATAATCAGCATTGGAGGTACTTGTATACCATTGATTATCCCTTTTTCCCTGATTGTTGTCTGTAGCGGGTAGCGCATACGCATTTTCTCCAGATCAATATAATCATAAATAAAGTTCAACTCCTCGTTTAGCTGAATAAATTGTTGTTGCCCTGTATCTACAAAGTAGCGCATGATATTAGAGAGCTTACTTAATAGTGCTGCTGTTTCCGGCGACTGCTGTTGGGCTACGTAATAAATATTATTCAACGTATTAAATAGAAAATGAGGTTGCACTTGCGCTTTAAGCAGCTTTAACTCCATTTCAGCTGAGTGCTGTTTCAATCGTTCCTGCTCACGATGCAAAACAAAATAGTCCAATGCCACCCGAAGTATGCAGCTTATTATATAAACCAATATAGAAGGGATTAATAAAGCGACGAAAACTTCCATGCTCGTGCTTGTGTCTTGCTCTTGTGGATAAAACCTAGCATAAAAATAAGACCTGAACGCAACACGGGCCCAACAAACAGTCAAAAGCAGTAGTAAAACCGATGTAAGATAAAGCAGCTTACGATTACGCTTATAGAAACGTGGAATGAGGTAGTATACATTTACATTGACGATAATGAAATAAGAAAATATATTCATAAAGCCAAAAACGAGAGACCTTATCGGTTCGGCATACATGAAATAGGAAAAACTTGTAATAGCGGTTATAAAAAGCCAAATCACTAACTGAAGTTGATTAACAGGCACGTCTTTGCTAAACACCTTTATCATGGCCCCAAAAGTATCAAGTTGATGCCTGATTTCCAATCATTTTCAATGCTTACTGCAGTTTTTTCAATAGATGAAGCATTGAAAAATAACGGTAAACGGTAGCAAAAAAAGCCCGGTCTTGTTGATTTTCTTCTGTCGGTTGTCAAAAAACACCAAATTTTGTCATGAGGTTGAGCAGCTTAAACCCACGCTCTAACACAAAACTTCGATCACATGACAAACCAAAACCGACTCCGCGTAGGTAAGAAATTAACAAGCAACTATGAAAATCGCTCGTAAACTTGCATTAGGTTTCATATTCATCTACGCCATCGTACTGTACAACTGTTCTTCTGAAAGTACGAATGCGAGAATGCAACATAATCAGCGAGTTCTTCAGGTAATTGCAGACAATAAATCCCCAAAAGCAGAGGCTGATCGATTAATGATCACGGCAGATAACCCCTTGCGTATGTGGGGCAGCTCACAAATAGGAAAGTGATTGGTGAATGGAACTCGCGCTCAAAAGAGAAGCCCATTGCCAAAACTATTCTTCACTAAACCAAGCCTTAACAAGATTCTGATGTTCATGCCAATCATACCGGCAATCACTACCATCGATAAGGAAAGCAAAATGGTTATCGTTTTTTGAAGGGATAATTAAGCAGCTTATACTTAACAATTTCCTCCAGTGAACCACAGCATTCGGGAAATACCGACATATCTACGGGAAATACAGGTATCACTCAGGGCCTTGCTCCAATCTACCTTTGTTTTGTTAACATTAAAGACATTGATTATGGAACACAAAAAATTAGTATGGTTATCACTAGTAGCTTTGCCGATCCTGTTTGCGGCTTGCGACAAAGATGACGACAAGGGGTCACAAATGGGAGTACCCTCTACCATCACGGTAGAAAACGTATTAGATTCTCGCCCCTTGGTTGAATCTGGAACATTTCAAAATGAAGGTTCTGCGCCGGTGATTATGCCGGGAGAATCCCTATCCTTCCAATTCTCAGCAGCAAAAGGGCAAGCGCTCACCTTTGCCACCATGTATGGCTGGTCCAATGATTTATTCTTTGCACCCGAAAATCCGGGCATTACCCTTTACAAAGAAGACGGCACCCCGATTGAAGGCGATGTATCTGACCAGATCAAGCTATGGGATAACGGTACCCGTATCAATCAGGTACCCGGTGCTTCCGTAAGTCATCCCGGTACCGCAGAAACAGCTACTCAAAATATCACCGAAGTTGCGGGCACCGATGCACAGGGTAACACTTATGCTGCCGCCTCGGCTCTGATGAATGTCAGTCTGCATTATGAAGGTAATTCAACCTTTACGCTCACCATCAACAATACCTCCGGAAACACCAACAACCCAACCCCCTTCAGTCCAGGTGTATGGGCAATTTCCTACATTGCCGGAGGCGATCTTTTAAGTCCGACACCCTTGTATGAATCCGGTAAACCAAGCGCGAATGGTTTAACAAACATTGCAGAGATGGGCGACAACAGCGTGCTCGGCGAATATATCCAAAGTCAAACCGGCATTTTCACCCCCTTATCGCCAATATTGGTCGTCGTATACAAGGATATAGACAATCCCATTTACAAAGTCGGCGAAAACGATCGCGGACAAGGTTTAAAAGAGCTTGCCCAACAAGGAGATGCCAGCATATTGGCCGATCATCTCAAAACAGTTGAGGGTGTAAAAGCCGTTTACGTTTTACCGGCTGCCAATTCAACGGTGTTGTTACCAAAAGTAGGAGAACAGGTAGGAAGCAGTGTCTCGCAACAATTGAGTATCGCCGAAGGAGATCGGCTGGCAATTGCCACGATGTACGGACTATCAAACGATTGGTTCTTCGCCAGTAAAGATAATGGTGTAGATGCTACTCAAAAAGGAGATATCTCTACCACAATAGGCTTATTCGATAACGGGACGGCCGTCAATCAATTCCCCGGAGCCGGTATCACGCAGTTTAATTTGGCAGGTACCCCGCTGGAAGAAAGCGAGCCTATTCAAGAAGTGCCCAATCCCAATGCATTTACCACATTACCCGCAATCAATCATATTATCAAAGTAACGCTCCAATAAATCAATGCTTAGTGCGATGGGCGAACTTGTAGCAATGCATCTCGCCCATCATTAAAAATAATAAAAATGAAAAATGCATTCCATATTTTAACAAAAGAAGAAGTCTCCGAAAAAAATAAAAAGCTCTTCGAGAAGATGGAAAAATCCTTCGGTAAAATCCCCAATCTCTACAATGTAATGGCTTATTCTGAACACGCATTAGAAGCTTATCTCACCTTGGAAGATAGTTCCACCTCTCTTAGCCCTCAAGAAGTAGAGGCTGTCAATCTGGTAGTAAGTCAGGTGAATAATTGCATTTACTGCCTCAGCGCCCACACCCTCATTGCACGGTCAACAGGCATTGGAGAAAATGCGGCCCTGGCCATTAGGGGTGGAACTATTCCTTCCGATCCGAAATTAGATGCCCTGGTAAAGCTCGCCAAAGAGATCACTGAAAAAAAGGGGCAGATTGACCGTAAGCTGTTGACCGCCTTTTTTGAAGCAGGTTATACCAAAGAAAACCTCGTTGATTTAATTATGTTAATTGGTGATAGAACAATCAGCAATTTACTACATGCCGTAACCGAGGTGCCTGTCGACTTTCCCTTGGCCAAAGAACTCGTATAAATAAAGTAGAACGCTATTTAACTTACAAATGAAAAAGAAGAATACAACAGGAAAGTCTTTCCGTTTGATCTATAAAGTGACTCTTTTGTCGATGATGAGTGCAATCATAGCAACGCATACCTTCGGTCAAAATTCGATGCAGGGCGATGAGAAAATGATGAAAAAGGAGGGGAGCGATTTGATGTATAAGGCTCCTGAGTCACCCGAAGATATCAGTCCGTTACTGACAGGCGAAACAATCCCGATGATCACACTGAAAGATGTTTCCGGTAAAGACTTCGAACTCCATCAGGCGGTAGCGACTAAACCCACCATACTTGTTTTCTATCGAGGTGGCTGGTGCCCGTACTGCAGCAAACAACTCGCCGCGTTGCAAGAATTAATGCCCGAGTTGGAAAAAATGGGTTATCAGTTAATTGCAATTAGCACGGACAGCCCGGAAGGATTACAGGCCTCTGCAACAGAAAAGCTTCTGGGTTATACCCTACTTTCCGATGCCGATTTAAATGCATCCAAGCAATTCGGATTAGCTTTTAAGGCTCCGAAAGCGTATTGGGAAATGTTGCCCAAAACCACCGGTGGTATGGATCAAGAGCTCCTATTACCCGTACCTTCCGTCTTTATCCTCGATAAAAGTGGCAAAATACACTATGAGTACATTAATCCCGATTTCAAGCAAAGGCTCAGTACAGAACTATTAAAAGCTGTAACACAAACCCTCTATAAAGAACTATAACATGAAGAACATAAAAATCTGTTTAAGCAGCATCCTGATCATCCCTTTTTGCTTGCTATTGCCAGCCAAGCTCGATGCTCAAATGAAAGAAAAAGCGATGACAACGGAAAGCGAAATCCGGTTTACAGGAGGTAAATGGAAAGATGTAATGGCAAGAGCCAAAAAGAGTGGTCAATATATCTTCGTTGACGCTTATACCTCATGGTGCGCACCTTGTAAACTGTTGAAATCAAAAACCTTCAAAGAGGCCCATGCGGCAAGTTATTACAATACCAATTACATTAACTACCGTATTGACATGGAAAAAGGAGAAGGACCGAAATTAGCCGAAAAGTGGCAGGTAAGCGCCTATCCTACTTTGCTCTTCTTCAGCCCCGAAGGTAAGTTGCTTATGCGGCAAGTGGGCTTTGTTACCGGTGATAAACTCGTTGACTTCGGAAAACAAGCAAAAACAAAAAGCTAGGAAAGAAATTTTGGCATGATAATCCATAGATTTGATAAAAATTGAGCGGTAGACAATGATCAGTGAATACATCGAAAACAGAACATTGGGTCGGTTTGTCATGCATAGCAACAACCGACTGCTCGCAGGGAAGGGTATACGGGAAGGGAACCCCGTCCCTATCAATACATTCGTTTATAATCGCGGAGAATCCCAGCGCGTTATCATCGATGAAATTGAATACATTATGCCCCAAACCTGTATCCTACCCTTGGTAGCCAATCAACACTTTCGGTTTGAACATCCGGAAAATCTAGTTGCTTGGCAATTCAATCGCGAGTTTTATTGCATCGTAGATCATGACGCAGAAGTAGGTTGCGTCGGCTTTCTCTTCTACGGCATTCAGCATCCCATGTTTATTCGATTGGAGCCGGAAGAGGTGAGCGAAATGGAGCATCTAGCGGATGTCTTTTCCCGTGAATTAAAGGTCCGGGATAATTTTCAGGGCGAAATGCTACGGACGCTGCTCAAACGCGTCATCATTAAGGTGACCCGTATTGCCAAGCAACAGCATGAAAGCTATCAGCTGAATCCGGACGAAAAGATGGATATCGTGCGGAAATTTTCCCTTCTCTTGGAAGCAAATTTCAAAACCGAACACGAGGTAAAGTTTTATGCTGCCCTGCTGAATAAATCACCCAAAACCTTAAGTAATGTATTTGCCTTGTTAAAACAGTCGGCCCCCTCAGTTCTTATACGTAACAGAATCATCCTGGAAGCCAAACGCTACCTCCATTATACCGATCGGTCGGCCAAAGAAATTGCCTATGAGCTCGGTTTCGAAAGCCCCGCCCATTTTAGCAAATATTTCAAACAACATACCGGGCATAATATTTCCGAATTCAGAACAACCGAAGAGCGTGATTAAAAGAGCCAAGCTATGATAACTATTGAGATGCCCCTCATACAGGCGATCAGTGAGGAAAATAGAAATTATATTCGATATTTTGATGAAAAACTCGGGCACGTGCCAAACCTCTATCTATCCATGATGCATTCGAATCATGCCTTTCGAAACTTCTATCGCTTTCATGGTCGGAAAACCAGTCTTTCTTTAAAAGAACGTGAAGCCATTAGCCTCGTCATGGCCCAGCTGAACAATTCGCTTTATTGCCTCAGCGCCCATACCATGATTGCCAAACTGAATGGATTTAGTGAGGAGGAAATTATGCAATTACGTGACGGAAAAGCAAATTTCGACACCAAACTTGCTACGCTCGCCCGTTTGGTAAAAAGTATGGCAGTACGCAAAGGTAAAAATATCACCAATGAACTAAATGCCTTCTTCGATGCGGGCTATACGAAAGAGCATCTATTAGATGTCCTAGAAACCATAGGAGAAAGTTATATGAGCAACTTCATGGCAAAAACGATGCAAGTGCCGCTTGATTTTCCAGAGGCACCTGTACTTAAAAAAAATGACGAAGATGAAAATGACGATATTGCATGAATTCTCTCTGCCTTGATTTCGAACCGGACCAGCCTTAAACGAAATCGGCCCAAGCCGCATCCTCTTCATAATCAATCACCGGTACGGCATCATTATTAGCGGTCAGTTGTCCGATCAACATATTCAAATCCATCCCCATATGCTTTTGCGTAATATCTACCAATTCACGGTTAAATCCGGCATCCTGCAACACCACCACCATCTGGAAACAGATTACCCGCGCAATGATCCGGCCAAGCGTTACCAAATCTCGCTTTTTAGGTTGCTCGGGAAAGCTAAAATCTAAACATCCGGCAAAATAAGGGGCAGCCTGTGCCGTCAGTTCATAGCCCTTCAAATAGCGTAGCAGATTCGACTCTTTATTTTTCCGCATCAGTTTGGCAACCGATTCAGCCACTTGTGTATAGAGCATTTCATTCGAACCTTCAAAAATCTGGAAAGGTCGGCTATCCACTACTGCTCTACCCGCTATATGATCCAAGCGGTAACCATTGGCCCCGGCCAGTTGCAGTGCTATCTGTGCCGACTCCTGCATTAAGTCGGTCACCAATGCCTTCACACTGTTCGCATCCACGCCGTTGCCCGAAACATCCTGTTCAATCGAGCTAACTTTAGAACTGTATGAGCACATGGCCGAACAGATCGTGTAGGCGGCCTGAATACGCGATAGCTGAAATTGCACCGCATCCAATTCGTACAAACGCTGGCCTGCAACTACCCTCGTTTTGCAGTGCAGCAACGATTCATCCAGCAATCGTTTAATAAAGCCCATACCCATGCCCGGAAACTGCAATCGACTGCGATGCAAGGTATCCAGCATCAACTTAAGCCCTGTACTTTCCGGAAGCAGACGCTGCGTAGCCGGCACTTCCACATCAATAAGGTTCAAGCCATAAGGAATAGCATATAGGCCTAAGCTGTTATAACGCTCTTTCACGTCGATCTGCTGTTCAGCAAGCGCATTATCGGTGAAGAAAAAGTCGATATCCCGAACCAACTCGCCCTGTTCATTTTTTTTCCGTGCCGCTACCAACCAAAAGTCAGCTGCGCCCGTTAAACCCTGCCAATGTTTTTCGCCCTTAATTCGATAACCGTTTGCTTCTTCCTGATAAAAAGTTTGCATATTAAGTGCATCACTACCATAATCCGGTTCCGTAATCATCAAACCTCCCATCGCCTTGTTTTCCAAAAATCGCCTAAAAACCCGTTCCTGTGCAGCCACATGGCCATATTTTGCAAAAGGCTCCAAAAACAGGGCAATATTAATCCCAAAAATAAGCGAGAGCGATAAGGACTCATAAGACGCTGCAGACAATACGCTCAAACACTCCTTCACCTTCATGCCACGGCCACCATAGTTTTCGGGAATAGCCACGGCAAGCGGTTGCATATCCATAATTTCACTTAAAAAACCAGGTGGCAGTCCCCTTTTCAAACTGAGGGCATTATAGTCATGTTCAGTGTTAAACAAGCTGGCTAAACGCTTCCTGAACGAATTTATAAAGATGTTAAAATTTTGCACTTCACGGGTAATCTCTGCGGTATTGATCATAGGTATATGTTTTATTACAATGAACTCACACAAAGCTACCGATCAGAAACCCAAAAGCCTGTTTGATTCCGTGCAAGGATTAGGACAAATCGTGCATATTATTTTTTTATGGACTGGCGGTATTCGGTAGGTGACATACCTACCAATTTTTTGAACACCCGCGAGAAGTAAGACGGATCCTGAAAATCCAGTTCATAACAGATATCCGACACGCTTTTGCTCGATTCCAGTAACAAAAGCTGTGCGTGCATTACCAACACTTCCAGAATAAGCTGTTTCGATGACTTATTGTACACCATGGAGACACATCGATTTAAATAGTTGGCCGATATAGCAAGCTTGTCGGTATAAAAACCAATCTGTTTCTGTTTCCGGCAATGCTTATGCACCAGTTGCTTAAACAGCGTAGCAATCTCTTGGATTCGGCTGAGGCTATGGTTTGATGCGGAAAGTTTAATAGTTTTCAGCAGCAGGGATTTCAACAAGCTTTCGGCCAGCTCTTTATAAGGTTCACGCGTATGTAGCTCTTCGTAAAGCAGTTGGAAAAGTTGATGGAGCCTCGTACTTTCCTCATCCGTTAAATTCACAAGCGGTGAAATGGTAAAGATGTTCAGAATCTCCTGTTCCCGAAAGATGGAGGTCATCGCACTATCGTTTATCAAGACACAATGGCCCTTTGCCGATGGATCGACTGATTTGATAGCGGCGATGTTGCCATAAGTACTGATAAGGATCGCCGGGGCTTTCACTGTATATACCTTAGATCCAACCTGATGTGCAAAAGAACCCGCGGTGATATGCACCAGCAAATTATAACCAAAAAGGATGGGTGGTACCGGGATCTTGATATACGGCGCAATTTCGCTGAGGCGGAACACCTTTACCGGCGAATGCTGGTAACGCAGGTGATCCATGTTACCCACCATAAATCGTTCTACAAACTCATCTGCATTTACCGGCTTCTCCATAACTGATACAAACTTATATAAAGCAGGCCTTTTGTGCAATCCCCTAATCATTCAAATTAGACAAACGGTTGCGTTCCCAAAATAGTTGTTTACATTAAATACTTTTTTTAGCATTGTAAGTATTAATACCAAAAGCCAATTACAAACGCTACTGTAACAAGGTAGTATATCAGGTACTCGCAATCTTCATGTTTTGCAGAAAAGAAGCCAAAATCAGATGGAAGAAAAAAAAGTTCAAACACGGATTCTATCGCTCGATGTCATGCGCGGGCTCATTATGATCTTATTGGCCGCGGAAAGTTGCGAGCTCTATACGGCCTTATCCTCAACCTATTCAAGCGGATGGCCACAGGGTATCATACATCATTTTTTTCATCACGAGTGGCATGGGCTCTATTTTTGGGATCTGGTGCAGCCCGCCTTTATGTTCATTGCCGGTACCTCACTGTATCTGTCCTTTCAACGTAAACAAGCCGCTGGTGTCAGTTGGTCGGCGCACTTTAAAAGCGTTGCTTGGCGTTCGGCAAAGCTTTTCCTTTGTGGCGTTGCCTTGCATTGCGTGTACAGTGGCAAACTCGTTTGGGAACTCTGGAACGTACTAACCCAATTGGCTTTTACAACCATCATCGCTTATCTGATCATCCGTTGGTCCTTTCTTCAGCAATTGCTATTCAGTCTTTTTTTGCTGCTGCTTACCGATATCCTTTATCGTTTTACCACCATACCAGGATATGATCAGCCTTTCGTATTGGGGAAAAACTTCGGCACTTACATCGATATGCTCGTAATGGGCAAAGATAATGATGGTGGTTGGGTAACCATCAACTTCATCCCAACCGCCGCCCATACCATTTGGGGTGTCCTTGCAGGAAAAGTCCTATCAAGCGTCTCCAACGATGTGGCAAAAAGCAAGCAATTAATCCTTGCTTCCCTAAGCTGTCTGCTCATAGGTTATATGCTAGATTGGACGTTGCTCAGCCCTATCATCAAACGCATCAGCACGCCCGGTTTTGTATTCGTTTCCGGTGGTTATATATTGGCCATACTTGCCTTCTTCCGGTGGTTGATTGATGTTAAAGGATACCAATCAGGTGCCTGGATTTTTGTGGTGGTTGGTATGAACCCCATTTTCATCTATCTATTTTTTGAAACCGTTGGCAAGCAATGGTTCAATGGCATCGTGCATCTATTTGTCGGCGGAGGGCTTCACCTCCTCGGTTTACCGGCTGATCCAACGGCTATCCTTGTTGCTATTGCTACCCTGTTTTGCGAATGGTATTTATGCTATTGGCTTTATCAGAAACGTATCTTTTTTAAATTATAGTTTTCTTTTATCAACCTGCGATGTGTTACCTCTTGCTGCTTTACAAAAACACGTACGACTTTTTGTTGTACAGCACATTTTTATGTAGGAGTTTAACCTTCATGACGCACAGAAGCTGTTTTTATGATCAACGCAAGTTGTAACAATAACGAACACTTTCCTGTTCGCTATCGTTACAATTACCGCATCTCAAAATCGCTATAATACACTAATAATAAACAATATAACTGTTTGGAACAAAGATTGAAGTGTGGAAATCACTTGTTTAAATTGTATTAATATGTTTAAGAATTATTTTAAGATAGCCGGTCGCAACCTCCTTCGCAATAAGGGCTACGCAGCCATCAATATTATTGGCTTGGCTGTGGGTATTGCCGTTTGCATGCTGATTTTTATCATTATACAATTTCAGACGAGCTTCGATAATTTTCATACCAAAAAAGATCGTATCTATCGTGTATTAACTGAATATCCCCAAACAGATGCAGCCAGTGTATCGTATGGAAAAGGCGTTCCCTTCCCGCTGCCCAAAGGATTACGGACAACCTTCCCCGAATTAGAACAGGTGGCACCGATCTATGCAAGCCATAATGATCAGTTACAGGTATTAGACGTAAACGGAAATCCGGTGAAGAGTTTTAAAGAGCAGAGTGGTGTGTTTTATACAACCCCCTCGTTCTTCAACATCTTTGATTTTCCGCTACTTGCCGGTTCTTATGCGTCCCTGAAAGATCCGAACCATGTATTACTTACCAAAGAGATTGCAGAAAAATACTTCGGCGATTGGAAGACAGCCATCGGCAAAAGTCTCAAAATAATCGTATCGTATCGCGTCGGCGCAGGCTTGTTTCAATCCCCACCGGTCGCACTGAAAGTTTCCGGCATCCTCGCCAATATACCCGCTAATACAGATTTCCAGCTAAAGCTCGTCATTGCCTTCGGAACGGATTTTACCGGCGATGAACAATACGGATTGCAGATTCCTGATTGGAAGGCCACAGCACCTGAATTTGGTTGCTACGTTCTATTGCCTCCTCATATAGCCGTCGACAATTTTAATCAGCAATTAAGTGATTACGCGCAAAAGGTGCAAGCGCCCGATCATAAGGACAGCTACCTTATACAACCATTGGATGCCGTGCATTATGATACACAAACAGGCAATTACAGCAACAAAACCATCAGTCGCGAACTGATCAATGTATTGTGGTTAATCTCTGCATTTATTCTGTTAATTGCCTGCGTCAATTTTATCAATCTTTCTACTGCCCAAGCGGTAAACCGTGCCAAAGAAGTCGGCGTAAGAAAGGTTTTAGGTAGCAGTAAATCGCAGTTGCAAATCCAATTCATCGTTGAAACCTTTTTGATCGTTAGCTTCGCTGTCGTACTTGCAAGCCTTATCAGCGTACTGGCCCTGTCATCTATCAACCAATTGCTTGAACTTTCCCTGCCATTTAATATACTCGGCAGCCCTTCTGTTATCTTATTTCTCCTAACGGTAACCCTAGTGGTAACTGCGCTGGCAGGATTTTATCCTTCGCTGGTATTGTCCCGCTTTAATCCGGTTAATGCCTTAAAGAGCAAACTTACGGCAAGTACCACAAAGGGCATTTCACTGAGACGAGCGCTCGTTGTGTTTCAATTTATCATTGCACAGGCACTGATCATCGGCACATTGGTCATTGTGAAGCAGATGAATTTTTTCATGAATCAGCCTTTGGGTTTCGATAAAGAAGCTATTGTAAACATTCCGTTCCGCCCCGATAGCACCGGCACCAAATTAACGGATTATTTAAGGCAGCAATTATTGTCTGTAAATGGTGTGCAGGCGGTAAGTTTCAGCTCCCATACACCGGCTGAAAATGATAATGATTTATGGACCGAACTAAAATTTGACCATGCAATCAAAGAGGCAGGCTTCCAGGCCATAACCAAGTTCGTCGATAATGAATATGTGCCCGCTTATCAATTACAGCTGATAGCGGGAAGAAACTTGCAAGCCTCCGGCATGACAAGGGAATTCCTGGTGAACGAAGCGCTGGTAAAAAGTTTGGGATTAAAAAGTCCCGAAGAAATATTGGGTAAAGAAATAAGCATGTTTGGCGACGTCATAAAATGCCCTGTTGTTGGTGTAGTGAAAGATTTTAACGATCGGTCTTTTCACCACCATCTTGCGCCTTTACTTATGGCAACAAACAGCACCATGTACCGTCAGGCAGGAATAAAGCTAACAACTTCCAATATTTCATCCACCATGCAAGCGATCAAAAAAATATGGGAGCAGGCATTTCCGGATTACGTTTATGAATATAAGTTTCTCGACGAAAAAATTGGAGACTTTTACAAACAGGAAAATCAATTAGCTGTCCTATATAAAATTTTTGCCGCTATTGCCATCTTCCTGAGCTGTTTAGGCCTATATGGTTTAGCCTCCTTTATGGCCGTGCAGCGAATCAAGGAAGTAGGTATCCGTAAAGTACTGGGAGCCAGTACAGGTAACATTGTTTATTTGTTTTCAAAGGAATTTATCGTACTGATTGCTATCGCCTTTGCTATAGCCACTCCTATCGCCTGGTACTATATGCACCAATGGCTGCAGGATTATGCCTATCGAATCCATGTTAGTTGGTGGCTGTTTGCCATTGGCGGATTGACGGCCGTAGTTATAGCCCTTGTAACCATCAGCTTTCAGGCAATCAAAGCGGCCGTTGCCAATCCGGTAAAAAGCTTGAGGAGTGAATAGTATCTGAGATAGGTTATAAGTTATAAGCTTTAAGTTGTACGCTTTTACTTTGTTTATCGAGGCAAGTTATCGTATCTTGCAGGTATAAACCCGATGTATCAACGGACGCAAAAAACTACCATTATGCTAACGGATATAAACCCCAAGTTGCCGATGCGGAACAAAGCCGCGACAAAAGATTATTACCTTAAGGAACTCGGTTTCGAGGAATTCGGCAGTGCCGACTATCCTGATTATTTAATGATTGAGAAGGATCATATACAAATTCATTTCTTTTTGTTTGAAGAACTGGATCCTAAAACGAATTACGGACAGATTTATATCCGAACAGACAATATTGAAGAATTATATGAATCTCTTCTGGCCAATAAAGTAAGTATACATCCCCTAGCACCCTTGCAAACCAAGCCCTGGGGACAGAAAGAATTTTCATTGCTGGATCCCGATAATAATCTGCTAACATTTGGACAAAGCTCATCCTAGCAAGCCCTTTATATAATGATTAGACACCACCATTAGCTTAAATAAAAATTAATCCTATATTAGTATCATACATAAAAAATATTTTCATGAAATCTAGTATCCATTCAGGTGTTCAGCGAATATTCGCTATCCTTTTCATTCTGACTAATGTCAGCTTAATTGCCTGCGCTCAAAGTCCTAAAAAAAGCGCGGAAGGTAAAATCGGCGGTGCAACCGTATCCATACAGTACAGCAGCCCAAGTGTTAAGGGGAGAACCATATGGGGAGAACTGGTGCCCTATGACAAAATCTGGCGAGCAGGGGCTAATGCCGCTACGGTTTTTACAACCGATAAGGACCTAAAAGTAGAAGGCAAAAAACTACCCGCCGGAAGCTACAGCTTATTTGCCATCCCGGGCAAATCATCATGGACGATCATTTTCAACTCACAGACTGGGCAACCCGGCACCAAAAAGGGTGGCGAGGCCAACTTAGATCGTGCCAATGATGTATTAACCATTAATGTTAAACCGGTAAGCAATACCATGACGGAGGCCCTGACGTATGAAGTCAACAGTGACGGAATCGCCCTGATATGGGAGAAAGTAAAGGTTCCGATAAAAATAAAATAGTATAGCAAAGAAGCTGTTTAAACCAGCTTCTTTCTATTTTTTAAACATAGGCGTACCTGCCACGTTATATTGCAAATTCTACCGGCGTGGAGCACTAGCAATCAAAACGGAACAGTGGATCAGCACTTTCATTACAAATTTGTGGATCCGGAAGAGGCCCTTGCCGATTTCGTAGAAAGTATTGGCTTCTTTCATAATCCGGCCCGGCAGCCAAAAGAAGTGGTTGTATTACCCGACGGACGGGTCGATTTATTTTTCACACAAACGGCATCCGCCCCTTTTCGGGTAATGTTGATGGGTTTGGAAACCTTTCCTGAACAAAGAAGCGTTCCGCCCCAAATGCGCACGTTCGTTATCAGCTTTAAACCCTTAGCCGTTGAATATATCTTACAGAAGCCCATCGCCGATTTTTTGAACAGTGCCCAAGATCTACCCCCTGATTTTTGGCATTTTAATGCAGGTGACTTCAAAGATTTTGACACCTTTTATAAAAAAGCATCTCAAACCCTTCGAGCATTTCTTCCCGAGAAAATTGACGCAAGAAAACAAAAGCTCTTCGAGCTAATCTACGCCACCAAGGGAGAAATGAGCGTTAAAGAACTTTCAGAGAACGTAGGCTGGAGCAGTCGGCAAATCAATCGGTATTTCCAACATCAATTCGGCCTTCCGCTAAAAGCCTATTGCAACATCCTTCGTTTCAGGACCTCCCTAGCACATATTGCACAGGGCAAGCTATTTCCCGAGCTCAACTTTACAGACCAAAACCATTTTATCAAAGAGATTAAAAAATTCGCCGGCGTAGTTCCCAAAGAACTGTCCAAAAACCAAAACGACCGATTTGTACTATTATCCGTTTTAAAACAGCAATAATTTTGTGCCATTAAATACAATGGTATGGAACTGAATAACAAGCAAATTGCTATTGTTGGCGGTGGCCCCGGCGGGCTCACTTTAGCTCGGCTACTACAGCTAAAAGGCGCCAATGTAAACGTATATGAAAGAGATTTCGACAAAAATGCCCGCGTACAGGGCGCACCGCTCGACTTGCATGAAGACGCCGGATTGGCGGCTTTGCGTAAAGCAGAGTTATTGGATGCGTTTAAAAAGAATTTCCTTCGCGGGGCAGATAAAAAGGTCATCACCAATGCCCATGCCGAAATCCTCTTTAGCGATCACGACGCCAAACCCGAAGAGAATTTCGGTGCGGATTATTTCCGTCCGGAGATAGACCGCGGCCCGCTAAGAAATCTATTGCTCACATCGTTAAAACCCGAAACGGTTGTGTGGAATAGCCATTTTATTTCCATGGAGACGGAAGGCGAAGGCTGGCGGCTACATTTCAAAAATGGGATCTCCGTTTATGCCGATATTGTGATTGCTGCCGACGGCGCCAATTCAAAAATTCGCCCTTACATCACCGAGATCAAACCTTTCTATTCAGGCATTGTCATGCTAGAAGGCAATATACACAAGGCAAAAGAAACAACACCTGCTATGGCAGCCTTATTCAATGGCGGCAAAGTAATGGCTTTCGGCAACGGTAAGTGTATATTGGGCGGTCAAAAAGGCAATGGCGACCTGGGTTTTTACGCCAGCTTCAAAGCCGATGAGCTATGGCCGCAAAATTGTGGTTTGGATTATAACGATACGAGCCGGATGCTGGATTGGTTTAAAAAGGAATATCCCGGATGGAGTGCTATTTGGAATGAACTCTTCGAAAATGTTGTGCCCCCTTTCATTCCGCGGCCTATCTATTGCATGCCTTTAAACCAGCACTGGGAAACCAAAACCAACCTTACCATGCTGGGCGATGCCGCACACGTGATGCCGCCATTTGCCGGTGAAGGGGTTAACATGGCCATGCGTGATGCCCTGGAGCTGAGCGAATGCTTAACATCCGGCAAATTCAGCACCCTGCAAGCAGCCCTCTCGTTTTACGAAGCGAATATGCGCAAACGAGCCTCAAAAGCCGCTCGGGAGTCGCTCGAAAATGGTGAGACGATGCATTCCGAGCATGCATTGGAAAAAATGTTAGCTTTCTTTAGCGGGCACAGGTAACTAGAAAAAGCATCAAAGTGCTTCAACCGGTTGGTTTTGTAATAATTCAGTGCCCCATTGGTCTATCACCTTTATTACCGGAATCAATGATTCTCCAAAATCCGTTAGAAAATATTCCACCTTCGGCGGCAATTCAGGATATACTACCCGTCTGATAACACCACGCTCTTCCAGCTCTTTTAATTGCTGGTTGAGCACTTTTCTGGTGGCCAGCGGATTGAGTCGTTGCAATTGGCTGGGCCGCCTGTTTCCGTTCATGATGTTAAAAATAAGGCAGGGCTTCCACTTCCCACCTATAATATCCATGGTTGCTGCCACGCCACAATCTATATTTTTTGGAATCTTACGTTCGTACATAGCCTGCTGGTATTTATATACAAAGGTAAAACAATTTGTTATTTTATAGCCATAGGTACTTTTTTGTACCTATGCTACAATCAAGTACGTACTTGTTTATCAGATCCTACGACCCTAGATTTGCATTCTAATTCTTGCGCGCAGAATTCAACTTTTTAATTTAAACAGCATTAACAATGAAGATTAAACGTTCAAAACTCCTATTCGGCACCTTATTCAGCCTCTTTGTAGGCATTCATGCCGAGCTGCCCGCACAACAAAGATCCCCTTACTTAAAGCAGCCCAGTAGCTACGAAATGGTATTGGGCGACGTTAAAATCACCGCACTCTCAGATGGCAGTGTCAATCAAGTTCTTAAAGACCTGTTGATAAACACTACCGATGAAGAAATTGACCACCTTACTGCTGAGAACTTTCAAACCGACGAAAACGAAGCGTCTGTAAACGCCTATTTATTTAAATTAGATAACAAACTGATGATGGTAGATGCCGGAACGGCAGATTTATACGGACCGTCTTTAGGCTTTCTACCCCGCAACCTTTTGAAAGCAGGTTATGATCCGAAGCAAATTGATGTGATTCTGGTGACGCATATTCATACCGATCATACCGGTGGACTGATGGATGGCGACAAAATGGTTTTCCCCAATGCTACGGTATATGTCAGCAAACCCGAACTGGACTTTTGGTTAGGCGAGGAAAGTTATAAAAACGCTCCGGCCGATAAGAAAGTATATTTCGAGCAAGCGCGGGAAAGAATCCTGCCCTATTTGAACGCGGGAAAGGTCAAAACCTTTGCGTTTGGGAAAGAATTATTTCCAGGTCTGACGCCTGTAGCTGCTCAAGGACATACGCCAGGGCATACCTTTTATCAGCTAATCAGCAAAAATGAAAAAATCATGTTCTGGGGTGATCTATTGCATTCTGCCGCCGTACAATTCCCCAATCCTGAAGTAAGAATTGTTTACGACATCAATCCAGAGCAGGCTGCAATGACACGTAAAAAGGCTTTCGCCGATGCCGCTCAACATAAATACTGGATTGCGGCAGATCACCTCTCCTATCCAGGTATTGGCCATATCAAAAAGGAAGGAAATGGTTATCGCTGGTATCCCATCAACTATACAATCGACCCAACAGGCAAGGGACAGTAAAACAAAAAAATGAGACACATGAAGTATTGGATTTGCGTTGCCGCTGTTTTTCTTCTTTTCAGGAATCTTTCAGCCCAAACGACGCACGAAGACAAAAAAGCAACGATTGCACATTTTTTCAATGAGTCGCTAACAAATGCGCCTATACCGGCCCATCTGCACGATTTAACCAAACAGATCGGCCACCGGATTTCCGGCTCACCACAGGCAGAAGCAGCCGTGCACTGGATCAAGATGCAGCTGGAAGCATTAAGGCCCGACAGCGTCTATTTACAAGCCGTTAACATTCCGGTATGGAAAAGAGGCCCAAAAGAGAAGGCTTTCATCCAAACGGCCGGTCATAGCTTGCAACAAATGCAGGTACTCGCCCTTGGTGGATCGGTGGCCACCAAGGGCACCTTGCGTGCCGAAGTTGTGGAGGTAAAATCATGGGCGGAATTGTCGGCCTTACCGGCCGATAAAGTAAAAGGCAAATTTGTTTTCTACAACCGCGCTATGGATCCCACTAAAATAGATCCATTTGAAGCCTACCTAGAAGCTGTTGATCAGCGCTCCATAGGCGCCATTGAAGCTGCCAAAAAAGGGGCTGTAGGCGCCTTAGTGCGTTCACTAACACTTGCCAAGGATGATTATCCACATACCGGCGCCATGCAGTATGCGAATGGAATCAGCAAAATCCCGGCTGCCGCACTCGGCACACGCAGCGCCGACCTACTGAGCCAAAAGCTTAAAGACCGTCCCGCGCTCCGATTCTCTTTAGAGATGCACTGCAGCACCTTGCCCGAGATTGTTTCGAACAATGTCATTGCCGAAATAACCGGGGCCGAATTCCCGGATGAATTCATCACCATCGGTGCACATATTGATTCGTGGGATGTAGGCGAAGGTGCCAGCGACGATGCCACGGGTATTGTACAGACCATCGAGGCGCTGCGCTTATTTAAAACCTTAGCGTCCAAACCCAAACGAAGCATTCGCTTTATCTTCTATATGAACGAGGAATCCGGTGCCCATGGCGGCAGTAAATATGCGTCTGCGGCAAGAGAAAATGAGGAGAAACACCTTGCATCCATCGAGTCTGACGCCGGCGGCTTTCAACCGGTTGGATTTCGTATTGATGGCGACCCACAAGCCGTGGATCAGATCACGGCTTATAGTTCGCTTTTATCCCAATATGGCATGGGACGTATCCTTCCGAAGCATAGAGGCGTAGACATTGTCGCCATGAAAGATTTATCCAGGGTATTACTGAGTTTAGATTGTGAATCGCATCGGCTGTTTGACATTCACCATAGCGAATTAGACACCCTTGATAAGCTCAATTACAGGGAAGTGACCTTAGGAGCGGTGGCCATGACCGTGATGGCCTTCCTGATAAGCGAGTACGGTTTGTAAAAAACAATAAAATGATTTATCTCCATGAAAACTAACATCTTAACAACCTGTTTAGCGCTATGTTACAGCGTCATATGCTTGCAACTAAGTGCACAAACAAAAACAGACGAAGTGCTAAAGCCCTATAGCGATTACGTGGTGCAGCAAGGAGTCGTCTATACATCCGGCCTATTAGGCTTAGACGCGGCAGGCCGCATCCCGCCAACATTCGAACAAGAAGTGCTCCAGCTATTTGGCAATTTAGATCAGGTGCTAAGCACGGCCAACAGCAGTAAAGAAAAGATTTTCAGCGTAACGGTTTATTTGAGCAGCATGACTCACTTCAACACCTTCAATCGGCTATATACTGCTCATTTCAAAGCACCCTACCCGGTGCGGACTTGTATAGCCGTACAAGAACTTGCCAGAAACGCACACATTGAAATAAGTGCCATGGCAAGGTTGTAGTCTTCATAAACCCTTTTTACTCCATCTACCTACGCTTCCGGAAAGTATTCAATTACTTTCCGTTTGATATCCTAGGTCAATTCGCGCCGGCTTACTTGTAGCGCTTTCCATCTTCTTCCCGTTTTCTTTATAAACCCCTAAATCAAGGTCATGAAAAAAATACACCTAGCCTGCGCCCTGTTTCTCGGTATCTTATTCGTTATCGGTTGCGAGAAAGAAGAAACTGAAAACCCCATCATTGTAGAGCCCCAACAATGGAGAGAAATCGCTAAAGACAGCATTAGCAGCGGCCTCGTAGAAGGCTTTACCATTGGCGCCAATGCTACCGAGGCCTATCAGGTCGTACAGCAACGCTTGCAAAGCCATACCCCCAACGTGCAAGTAGTATCCAACATCTATCATAAAATGGAAGACATAGCCGGAAAAATCGGCTTATACAATGCCTTACTCTTTGATGAAGAAAAGGGCACCGGCACCGGCGTTCAGCTTTATTTTGAAGACGACCGCATCAAGTCCATTTATACTAATGATGGCAAGCAGCTTAACAGCTGGCCCAACAACAATTTTTCGCCCATGCGTGTTAACGTGGGTATGGAAGTTAGCCGCGTCTATCCGCAATTATTAGCACTTAGCAGTATCAACCAGTACGCGCGTAAATTCCAGCGCATTTCCCTATTCTCCAAAAATACCAACAAAGATTTTGACCCGGCTATGGCTCGATCACCCCAATGGTATTTTGCCCATAGCGAAGCCGACGGCAAACAAAAGCGTGTTCATCTCTATTTTGAAGAAGGTAAACTGTTATCTGTGGTTACCGGTATCTACGCGCCTTATTAGCTACGGCATCATCAAATCTTCAATCTTTTTCGCCATTTCATTATAGGGATATTTATGCGAAAGGAAATAATGCTCGGCCTTTCCGTTGGGGTTCCAAACATTATTACCTTTTTCGTCAACCACAAACTGCCCCGGACCATTTACATAGAAGTAGTCTTCCGGATTCCGTATCGCACACAACACCGCTGTTTGATCCCAAGAGGGTCTGCTTTTTTCGCCTTCCTTGGTGTAGGTCCGGAGATTATAAGCATAGGCCCAGGCCACCGGATTCTCCTCGGTGCTTTCCTGCGCTACACGACCGCCGGTAAAGAGCTCTTTACCGATTTCAAAGCCGCTGAACAATATCGGACTTGGCCAGTGTCTAAAAACCTCATAAGAAGCTGATGCATCTTTCATTACATTAAACTCAGCACCCTGCGGGAAGCCACCGGCCATGGCAACCAGCTTTTTTACCTTTTGTTTCACCAGCTCCGCGCCGTTAAGTGGCGAAAACTGATCAGGTTTCGATTGCAACAGCGCTTTCAGGTTCGACAGAAAGCCGACGGTAACAATCGTTACACTATGATCCTGCTGACCGGCCAATACTTTCCTGTATACTTCAATAGCCGAAGGATAACGCTTTCCTTGCAAAGAAGGATCAAAGCGCTTGATCAGCGAATCGTTCCAGTGATTACCCGCTTCAATTGCCGGTGCACCTGCAATGGCCGTCCCAACCGGGATATTCGGCCTTTTAAAATACCGATTAAACAATTCAATAGTCGGTGCTATCGATGCATGGCTATCACTGGCAACGGTCGCCAATATTTCGCACTCGCCCTTCGCCGCCAAATGATGTAAGATTGCAATAGCGCCCACATCATCGTAATCCGGCCCCATATCCGTATCGAAGATGAGTTTTGGAATTTTGCTCGTTCGCTCTTGTGCTTGCATCTGCATACTACTTAGCACCACCCATGCGGCGAACATATAAATGGCCTTTTTCATAATTTTGTTTGTTTTAAAAGTATAAAAAATCCTTTTAATCTTTATACCGAAACAAAAAATCCGCCACTATCCGCCCTCCTATAGGCTTCTATCCATATTGGGCTCAAAATAATCGTTATTTTCATCAAATACTTTCAACTAACCTAACAACATTAGCGATTCGTCCGGATACGAACAGCACCTGTTCAAAATCGAACACTTACTCAAGCATACTTTCAATTAACAACAACATAATCAATAAGTTATACTTTTGGCGTAGTTGCTGATGTATTTTGAGCAGCATACTGGCAAAAAACCAATACGCTGTTTCAAAATATAAACGCGATGATCAAAAATTATCTCAAAACCGCTTGGCGCAACTTAGCAAAAAGCAAAGGATACAGCGCCATTAACATCGGTGGCCTCGCAGTGGGTATGGCCGTCGTGATGTTGATTGGGTTATGGGTATATGATGAACTGACATTCAATACCTATCATAAGAATTATGATCGCATCGCGCAGGTGATGCAGCACGCCAACTTTAACGGCAAAATAGGTACCCAAACTGCCAATCCTGCTTTGATGGGCCTGGAATTACGGGCTAAATACGGAAGTGATTTTAAATATGTAGTACAGGCGTCCTGGAATTTCAATCCGCTGCTCTCCATCGGTGATAAGCGTATCAACCAAGAAGGTATCTACTTCGAAAAAGATGCCCCCGACATGCTGAGCCTCCACATGCTGAAAGGAAGCCGGGCGGGCCTGCACGATCCGCATTCCATTCTGCTCTCAGCCTCGGCTGCAGAAGCCCTATTTGGCGATGAAGAGCCTATGGGTAAAACGATAACCTTAGATCGCAGCCAACAAGTAAAAGTAACCGGCGTATACGACGATCTCCCCAGCAACAGCTCCTTTGCCAATGTGAAAGTTATCCTACCCTGGTCTTTATGGCTGATCCAAAACCCCTGGGCCAGCCAAATGGAACAGCCCTGGAGCAGCAACTTCAGTCAAACTTTCGTGCAGATTACCGAGAAAGGAGATATGGAAAGCATCTCTTCGAAAATCAAAAACGTGAAAATGGATAATGTAAGGGACGAGGATCAAAAAGCCGAGTGGGTAGTTTTCCTGCAGCCTATGTCCAAATGGAATTTATATAATGAGTTCCGTAACGGAGTAAATACCGGTGGAGGTATCCGTTATGTACGACTGTTTGGCCTTATTGGCGGCTTTGTATTGATATTAGCTTGCATTAATTTTATGAACCTCGCTACTGCGCGGAGCGAAAAACAGGCGAAGGAAGTAGGCATCCGCAAAACTGTTGGTTCCCATCGTTGGCAGCTCATTGGAAGGTTCTTCGCCGAGTCGTATATCACCGTGCTGATTGCTTTTGTTTTATCGCTGCTGTTGGTCGTGTTATTTTTACCGGCCTTCAATGAAGTCGCGGGCAAGAAAATCGGCCTCCCCTGGCTCAATCCCATATTCTGGACGGCAAGCTTGGTTTTTGTTTTTATTACCGGCCTACTGGCCGGCAGCTATCCGGCTTTCTACCTATCCTCCTTCCAGCCGCTGAAAGTGTTGAAAGGAACCTTCAAAGTCGGCCGTTTTGCATCGGTTCCCCGCAGGGTGTTGGTCGTTATCCAATTCACGGTATCCGTCATGCTCATTATTGGCACCATAATCGTCTACCAACAAATTCAGCATGCCAAAGCCCGGCCCGTTGGTTACACCAAAAACGGCTTAGTAAACTTGCCCTTCCAAAACGAGCTGCGGAAACATTTCGAGGCATTCCGGACCGAATTAAAGAATTCCGGTGCCATTGAAGAGATGGCCGGAGCCGTTCCTGTTACGGGTGTATGGAACAGCAATGGCGGCTTTGAGTGGGAAGGCAAAGACCCCGATCTAGCTACCGACTTCCCGAATAACTCCGTATCATACGACTTTGGCAAAACCATACAATGGAAGATAAAAGCGGGGAGGGATTTTTCACGAGATATGGCTACCGATTCATCGGCCTTTATCATCAACGAATCGGCCGCCCGATTTATGGGCCTTGAAGATCCCGTAGGAAAAACGATTCGGCGGGGCGACGATCGCTTTACCGTTATAGGCGTAGTTGAGGACATCTTGCAAGAATCGCCTTTCTTCCCCGTGCGGCCAACCTTTTATCACCTCGACACGTACGACGCAATGGTAAACATTGTCTTAAGGTTAAATCCAAAACAGAACCCCAGTCAATCCATCAGCACCATTGAAAATATTTGGAAGAAATACGTGGATGATGTTCCCTTTGAGTATTCATTTGTCGATGAAGCTTTTGGCGACAAATTCAAAACAGAAGAACGCATCGGCAAGTTATCTTCTTATTTCGCTGTACTTGCCATCTTCATTTCCTGCCTCGGACTGTTCGGCATGGCCAGCTTTGTGGCAGAGCAACGGACCAAAGAGATCGGCATCCGAAAAGTATTAGGTGCCAGCGTCGCAAATTTACTGCGCCTGCTTTCAAAAGAGTTTGTACTGTTGGTTACCATTTCCTGCATCATCGCGGTGCCCGTGGCTTGGTACTATCTTGGCCAATGGCTTAGCAATTATGACTATCGGGTAGAGATCAGCTGGCTCGTGTTTATCGCCGCTGCCGTACTGGCACTCATTATCACGCTTTTCACAGTGGGTTTCCAAGCAATTAAAGCAGCAACCGCCAATCCGGTGAGGAGCTTACGAAATGAGTAGACGATTTATATGCAAGTATATTTTTCACATTTCACTTTTGCAAGAACTACAATAGTTGATTTCTATGCAAATTCAAAATTTATTCTATGTAATTTCAAAGTTTAGTTCATGTAAATTCAAAATTAATCTTATGTATTTTCAAAATTACTACGTATTTTTGAAAAAATAAGAAGATGGAAAAATTCATAAACCGCTCTGTTTCAAGTATCCTGATGGCCCAAAAGGAAAAGTTCCCAGTATTAGCAATTACCGGTCCTAGGCAATCAGGAAAAACAACTTTATTGAAGCATCTATTCAAAGATTATAAATATATAACGTTAGAAAATCCTGACATCCGTTCTTTTGCAAATGAAGATCCCAACGGCTTTTTGCAACAATATGACGGGAAAGTTATTTTAGATGAAGCACAACGAACACCTGAACTTTTTTCTTACATCCAATCAAAGGTGGATGAAACCGGTAAAATGGGGCAATTTATCCTATCAGGCTCCCAAAATTTTCACCTGCTGAACAGTATTACGCAAACCCTATCCGGAAGGGTAGCGCTGTTCAAATTATTACCTTTTGATATACAGGAAATGGAAAACGCACGGTTATTGTCCAAGACCTATACCGATGCCTGTTTCAAGGGTTTTTACCCGGCAATATTCGATCGTGAAATCGACCCGAATATATTTTATGCAAATTACATCCAAACCTATATTGAAAAGGATGTAACAACCTTAATCAATATTCGTGATTTAAAAACCTTCCGCACTTTTCTTGGTCTTTGCGCCAGCCGCGCCGGCCAATTACTTAATATCAGCGCATTGGCTAACGCTTGCGACATTAGCCAACCCACAGCTAAAGCTTGGCTTTCTATTCTGGAAAGCAGCTATATCATCTTCTTACTCAATCCTTATCACGAAAATTTTAACAAACGGCTAATCAAAAGTCCCAAGCTATATTTTTATGACAGCGGTTTATTATGTCATCTATTGGGTATTCGCCATCAAGAAGAAGTGCTCGAGAACCGCTTAAAAGGTAACATCTTTGAAAATATGGTTATTGCGGAGTTCATCAAGCAGAATGCACATCAATATCTTCATCAGGAATCCTATTTTTGGCAAGACAGCAATCAACACGAAATTGATTTCCTTCTTAAAAAAGCCAATGGTTTTGAGATCTTCGAAGTAAAAGCCACACAAACCGTTACACCAAAGCTTTTCGCCAATATGGACTATTTCGCTGAGCTAGCAAGTCCACAACCCGTGAATAAAACCTTAATTTATGGTGGTAATGAAAACCAAGAGCGCACAAAATATAAGGTGTTAAGCTGGAGAGATATCGGAAAGCTGTACTCTTAACTTTTTAAATCGGTTCATCTTCATTTGGCGCCGCTTTATTTCCATTTAACCGGAATAAAAACAATCGACTTATAGTTGTCTTTCTCGTATAATATACCAACGGTTCTCTTCCCAAGTCGAACAAGATCAGAATAAGCTGCATAACCACCTTTATAAGCAAGAGGGGCCGTGGCAACCCGCTTATTATAAAACCAATGTTGACCATCATCTTTGCTCAAACGTAAGGTCAGGCTGTCGCGGTTCTGCGTAGCTGCCGCATTACAGAAAGCCAGTATCCGATTTCTCTTATCTAAAAAGGAAAGCACACTTCCCTGATTAACCGGATCCGGCAATTGCTTATCATAAAAGGTAGTGTCCCAAGTCGCCCCCCCATCCTTACTGATACTCACGATTCTATTTCGCACCTGTCCCTGCTGGTTACGGGTGTTCATCAAGAGCCTGCCTCCAGTCAACTCAGCCGCCATCGACTCATTCCCCCCTTCAAACGAAACGCTCTCGCCCAGTTTAAACGTCTTCCCATGATCATCCGTATAATAACCATGTGCCCGGTAGTCTTTGAACGCATCTTGTGGCATGCCGGCAGAATGGTTGGCCGCAATAAAGATCCTTCCCTTAAACTTCCCGGCCTCGAGCTGCACCGCATGTCCGGGCGTATTCGCATAACTGCGCCAATCCTCCTTAAAACGGTAAGCAGGATTAAAAGCGGGTTGATTGGGTCGATGCGTCTGCAGTGTAATATTCACAGGTTCAGACCATGTTTGTCCGTGATCCGTGGAAGTAACATACCATACCTCACGTACCCCTTTTCCCCGGCGCACCTCACCCTCATGATTATTACCCGTATTATAAAACAAAAAAATACGGCCTTGCGGATAAGCAGGATCCGTTAAATCCACTACTGGCGCCGGATTGCCCGCTTGTAAATCGCCGTAATCGACCACCTTTTGCAAGGTGTTCCAGGTTTTTCCGTTATCGGCACTCCGTTTCATCACAATGTCGATATCCCCAAAGTCACCCGCATGAGCCACCCTACCCTCGCAAAACGCGAGTAAATCGCCATTTTTAAGTTTAATAATGGCGGGAATCCGATAGCTTTGATATCCTTCCCTTCCAGAAACAAAAACTGCCTTTTCAGCAGTAGTATCTTCCCGCAATCCCTCAATCTTTTCCTTTGCAAAGCTCATCTGCTGCAATAACAGCATACACCAGGCTACCACCATCGATTTCTTGATCATATTCTCTTATTTTATCTTGTTTTACGTAAATATTCATCCAGCAGTAAATAGCAGTACCACTCTTGCCGAGGTAGATGAAAGGGCCCCTTAAACAAATTTCCTTTGGCCGTCTGCGCAAGGCGGCCATCCCGATGAAGATAACCAAACCATTCGCCATGCACCCGATCATGAAAATGTCCATACGCATATTCATGGATCATGCGGTGCCATTGCGCATACTTTTCGTTCCCCGTCATCAAGTAAGCAAGCAAAGTAGCAATGATGGCCTCATTTTGTGGCCACCAGAATTTCATATCCTGCCAATACTCCTGTACCGGTTTACCATATACATCGCTGAAATATAAAATACCACCCTGTTCTTTATCCCATCCCCTTTCCCACATATAATCAAGCATCCTACATCCCAGCTGAATCAATGCCGGATCATTATTCCGGTGTTTCGCCTCATGCAATATAAACCAGGCTCCTTCAATTGCGTGCCCCGGATTTAAGGTCCGGCCATCTATATGATCAATGATACGACCATCAGGTGTCACCTGCTCCATCACACATCGGATATCATCTTTCACAAAATCCGATTCAATTTCACTGATCCAATTACTGATCGCTTGGTCGCAACGTTCATCACCGATAATTCCCCGTAACTGCTGCGCCGTATTCATCATAATCATCGGTACGCCGATACCCTTCGAAGGTCGCGTATTCATAAACTTGGCCGGCAATTGAAGCTCACCGGAAGCATAGCGCAAACAGCTACCGAACAGCGTGCGGGCGTAATCAGCAGCCTCCTTACTCCCGCTTGCTTTGGCGTAAGCGGCTAAAGCAATCACCGCAAAAGTTTCCGAGAAAAAATAACGGCGTTTCCGAATCGGTTCGCCCGATCGGGTCACATGGAAGAACATCCGTCCATCCTGATCAAAGCAATGCTTCATCAAGAAGTCATATCCAAGCTTTGCGCCTTTCAACCATTCTTCTCGCTTTTCTATTGTATTGTAAAGTGTCGCCAGTAACCACGTAGCCCGTCCCTGAATCCAAACCGCCTTGTCATCATCAATTAAACTACCGTCCTGATCGCGCATCAACAGAAAACCACCATTTTCTTCATCATAAGACCGCGGAAACCAAAATGGAACGGTATCATGCAACAGTTGGTTCTTATAAAACTGTTTCAATGCCTTTAGCTCTTCTATCGTGTACATCATGTTATTCAGTTATATCCATGCTAAATGTCGATACCGGCACCCCCTGCTCGCTAACCAGATTCGCGCGTGTGAAAGGCTGCCAGGCATAACGGAGTGCCTTTGGAAAAACACCTTTAGGTACTTCGATCCGTATTATATTATGCTGTATCTCCACCGCTGTGGGTAGCACATTTCCTTTCGTGTCAATCCATTCAAAGCCCTTTACCGGCTTACCGTCAGCCGTTTTCAAGTCGGTGGTAAAATATAGATTCAAAACCGCTCCTCCTCGGTTCATTTCCTTTACTTCAGGTGCATCCGCCAAGATATCCCGACCATAACTATGCGCCAATGCCAAATTGGCCAAACGTTCGCCAACCGGAATCTTGTTGGTCGGATGTACATTCAATGAATCACCAACATCAGCACTGATAGCCATCCACGTATTCGGAATCTCCTGCTGAAGACGCCTTTGTACATCCCTAAAATATGGCCATGCCGGCCGACCTATACTAGTAAGTTGCACATAATAAAAAGGCAGGCTATCCTGATTAAAAAGCCGACGCCAACCCTGAATGAAGGTCTTGAAAAGTTTCGTATAAAGCTCCGGATTATGCACATTGCTTTCACCCTGGTACCAAATAACCCCTTTGATCGTAAAATCCTTTAATAGCGCCACACCTGCTTCAAAATTATAGGCCGGTTCGTAAGGGTGCCTTTGCCCGGGATTTGTTGCAAACTTTAAATTCACATCAGCCCTCCCGCGATTCCAGTCCATAATAAAATCAGATTTCCGCCAGTTATTGAGCATATCCACCAGCAGCGGATCATTCTCCAGGCTGCAGCGATCTATCCACGACTCGATCCCCGAGCCACCTACCGCAAGCTGTATCAAGCCAATCGGTACGCCCGTTTCCTGTTGCAATCTGTTACCGAAGACATAGCCAATGGCCGAGAAGCTCGCGGCATCTACCGCGTTCACCCGCTTCCATATGCCGTTAAAATACTGCAATGCGTTCGTCTTCCTGAGATCTTCTTTAGACCAGGCCTTATCACTCGTGGGCGTGGCCCCTTGAAGCTGATACAAGCGTAAATTCATGCTGCTGTCTGCCTGCTGTGCAAGCATCGCTCCCCCTTGGGCAGCCCGCAGCGGAAAAGCCATATTCGATTGCCCGCTACACAACCATACATCACCCACTAAAATGTCCCTTAGCACGATATTTCGATTTTCACTCCGCACAAGCAGCTGATAAGGCCCTCCCGCTTCCCTTGCGCGCAATGATACGGTCCAACACCCGTTCTCGTCGGCTTCTGCCATGCCTTGCTCCTCGCCCAAACGGACTTCCACGCGCTGCCCGGCATTCGCTATTCCATAAATATGAATAGGCCTTTCGCGCTGCAGCACCATATGATCGGCAAATACCCTTGGCAGTTGTAAACCACCGTAATTTCCCGTTATTTTTTTAAAGACCGTTTTGGCAATAATTTCAGCACCCTCTTCATTCGGATGCAGGTTATCCGGAAACAAATCGGGTCGGCTATGCAAAGGTTCCTTTAGGTTGATCAATTGAGCCTGATGTGTTTTGGCAATAAGGGGCAGCAGTTTCTGAATTTGCTTATACCACTCAAAAGTACCCGATTTAAAGCGGGGATGACCGCTAAAAATGGGCGTTAACACGCACACATAAAGCTTTACCTTTGGATTTACCTCCTGTAAGGTATCAAGCAGCCAATGATAATCCCGCTCAAACTGATCCCGGTAATGGGGCCAATTACGCGGATCCGTATCATTCAAGCCGAGATGGACGATGGCGACATCCGGCTTAAAAGCCAATGCATCCAAAAATTCCTGCGTCTTGAAATAAGGATTATGTCCGTTTTTTAATAAGGTTGCCCCACTATGGCCAAAATTACCGACCTGATATTTCGATCCCAGTAACTGCTGTAATTGTGCCGGATACGATTGTACAGAAGGGTCCTGCAAACCATATCCATAAGTAACCGAATTACCCATACAAGCTACCTTCATCACCTCGGTAGCGCCGCTTTTAAACACATACAAGCAGCAGATCATAAAAAAGCAAACACCTTGCTTTATCTTATTCTTCTTGAAAATCATTTGTGGTCGGTTTTAGTAGTGATAATTGCAGGAGTACAACAGCTAAAACAATAAAAGCCAGCACTGCGAAAGCACGCCCCAGATGGCCTGAATCAACAAATCTTCCCAGAAGATCCGTAATAAACGCCCCGGAAAATACCCCCACCATATTCATTAAGCCGTAAGCCGTTGCCCGATGTTTGGTGTCGACGAACTGACAAAGGATCGGCATATTGTTTGCATCGAACATACCGAAGCCCAGGCCAAAACCCAGCGCTGCCAATAGCACAAACAGCAAGCTGTTTCCGAAGCCCAAAAGTAGCAGCGCAGGTACCGTTAAACCCAGTCCGATCGCACTGCAATAAATCCGTCCTTTTATATGCTTATTCACCCAGGCATCCGATAGCATCCCACCAAAAATGACCCCCACAAAAGACGACCCGGCAATTGTAATCGTCGATAAAGGCCCGGCCGCTGCCATTGGGATATTCAGATTATTCGAAAACAAGGTAGGAAGCCAATTCTTCGTAGCCCAACCCGGCAAACTGGGAATGGCAAAATACAGTAAGATCATCCAGAAGGAGCCGTTCCGCAACAAAACCGACAGCCCACTGAAAGGTGTTCTTGTAACGCTAGGTGGCGTCGTTGCCGTGGGTCTATATTCTTTCAATAGCCATACCAGCACCAGCGCATAAGCCATACCGATGTAACCAAAGGTATGAAAAGTAGCCTGCCAGGAGGTATTGCTGGCAATTGTAGCCCCGAAACCTCCCAGTGCCTGCCCGAAATAAAGCCCTGTCATATGTAAGCCTACGGCCAAAGAGCGGGTCCGCTTTTGATGATAATCGGCGATAAGCGAAAGACCGGCAGGAATATACAAAGCTTCACTAACCCCCATAATAGCCCTTAAAACATAAAGCTGATGATAAGTGCTTGCATAGCCCATACCAAATGTGACACCCGACCAAACAAACAAGCTACCAACGATCAACCATTTACGATTCGTTTTGTCGGCTATCATACCCGCAAGGGGACTCATCATACCATAAATCCATAAAAAGACCGCCATGAGATGGCCAAAATTCGTAGCCAGTTTCAGTTCCGTGATGTCAACCTGCATGGCGGGTTTCATCGTGGCCAGCATTTGCCGATCGAGGTAATTCAATAAAGCCACTACCCACAGCAAGGCTACTACTAACCAAGGATAATATTTTTTTCGGTTCATTGCGCGGTGTTTATCATTGGTTTTGTCTATCCATTGATCGTTTATCATTTTAACTTTCCCTTTAACACCAGCGGCGTTCGAATGCCGGCTTTCACCTCCCCGCTCGGTATATATACCTGCCCTCCCCACCATACTGCGGTGGTTGTAACCGGTGCATTTATCGGAAGATCCTCTTTAACCCGCCAAGTATCAGTTAAGCTATTGTATGCCCAAACTTTCCGCCCGAAACCCGGATGTGCGATCTGTATGTTATTCTTTTCGTCGATCAATGCCCGCTTCTTTTCACTATCTTCTTCCACTGCAATTTCGCTCAGCAATCTTTCCACCTTTTTAAACGTAGCGCCCTGATCGCCGCTGAATATCCAAATTTCATCTTCGCCCATTGCGAGCCCTGTACCTGCCGATAAAGCTTCTGGTAAAGACGCTTTAGCAATCCATTTTTTTGATTTGATTTGATATTGCCAAACACCCTGATAAAAATCACTCAGTGTCCCTTCATTCCTTTTTCTGCCCCCAATTAAATAGATAGCATCACCCAGACTAAACAAATAAGCGTGGGAAACAGGGTAGGGCAGATTCACTTGCCTTATCCATCCTTTCTCCGGTTGCCGCATATCCAAGGCAAGCAACTGATCAGAAACGCCCTTCTCCAGCTCGCCACCGGCCAAATAAAGGATATCGCCCACAGACGTCATCGCTGCATTGCTTAACCGAAACGGCAGCGGTAGCAGGTTTTTTACTTGAAGGTGTTTGCCCTTCTTCCGGTATTGCAGCAAGAGCGTTTGATCGCTCAATCCTTCCCGATTTTCTCCTCCGGCAATTACCATCCCATCCGCCGTGCTCCAACTCGCACCATAAGCGAGATCAACCGGCAGTTCAACCTGATCCATCAACTCTTCCGCGTTCTTTGTCTTTTTATAAACATAAACCTGCCGGTGATAGGCCTTTACACCCCCCTCCCAAGGCAGTTTGTCCGGAAAATTTGCACCTCCTCCAATTAAAAGCAACGAATCGCACACCCCCACAATGGGGCCGGCCAAACCTGGATGTACCGTCCCCTTAGCTGCGCCAGGTATTGAAAAGGCTACCGACCAATCAAGCTGCCTTTGTTCATGCCGGCCCTTCACCGATATGGCTATTGTCATGAATATAAGAGAAATAATACGATAAAAACCTGTGTTCATTACAAAAAATTGGTGCTCAAGGCAAAACCGACCGGAATTGGTCAAAACCCAGGGCCAGAACATCTTTTCTAAAGCGCTCGGTTTCCTCTTCACCCATATTCTGTACCGGCAAACGAAAACCACCGCAATCGATGCCCACCAATTTCATGTAGGCCTTGCCTGTTGCGATGCCCCCATACTTACCGAGCAATCTAATCATATCGATCGACTGTTGCTGCAACTTTTGTGCGTCCCCAAGCTTAGCCGATTCAAAAGCAGCGATAAGCTTGTGGTAAAGCGGAGCGGCATAATTGAAGGTGCTACCCACCGCACCCTTCGCCCCGAGCACTAAAGCCGATAACATATTTTCATCACGCCCCCAGAGCATATCATATTTACCCGCTGCAAAATGTAAGCAGGTTAAAAAATCCATGAAATCTTCATGCGTGTATTTAATGCCCGCAAAATTGGGTATGTTGCCATCAACGGCCGCTAAAAGATCGGCCATTTGAAAACCAACGCCGGTCAGCACCGGAATATGATAATAATAGAAAGGCATGTCCGGAACCGCAGCAGCCACCGCTGCACAGCAATCCGCAAGCGCCGCTACATGCGGCGGCTTAAAATAATACGGTGCCGTGAAAGAAACCCCATAGAGCCCGAGCCGATAAGCCTCCTTTGCCAATTCCTTGCAGTCGCTCAGGCAGGTACCCCCTAGCAATGCCATTACGTTAAAGTCATTGTCTTCCGCGGTGGTCACCGCCCAAGCCTCCATAACAGCAACCTTTTCGGCAAAGGTCATCGAGGCCCCTTCCCCTGTAGAACCGCAAATAAAAGCACCGGCAACGCCATTGGCTTTCAAAAATCGATAATAATCGGCAATACCCGTTAAATTAAGTGCTCCCGAGGCATGCATCGGTGTAAAAGGAGCAGCAATTAAACCCGCTAAGTGTTTATTCATGTTTGTTATCATTTAATTTCGTACACTCAATCTAAAATTGCGAATAGCCATCAGTCTGCGCGAGCGATCGGTTATTTGTTAAGGTATTCCGATCAATCGGCCAGTATAACTTATACGCATCGGAAGCAGGAAGCCCGGTGTACTTATAAACAAAAGCATCACCAAAACGACGCAAATCATACCAGCGCTTCCCCTCTCCCACAAACTCAAAAAAGCGTTCTTGCAAGATGGCCTCCGCAGGATTAGTGTCCACAAGTTGATTGGGATAGCCGTGTACGGCAGCTTGATAATTACTTCCATAGGCTCTTTGACGGACCTGATTTATTTCGTCGGCCGGATTCTCGCCCAAGATCGCTTTTGCTTCCGCCAGCAACAGAAGTAAATCAGCGTATCGATAAATCGGATAATCATTGGTATAGGCCCTCATTCCTGCATTCTGTTCGCCCTGAAATTTTCTCAGGAAACAACCCGCCATACGGTATTTTCCCTCGTTATCCTTTTCATAGGCCGCCTGGATACTGGTATTTTTTCGCGTATCGTCCTCCTCAAATTTTCTATAGGTCTGTATTTTAGTGGGGGCGCGCAGTATACCGCCATAATTATCGGCCGTTACACTGAATTGCCTGTTTTCAAGCGAATCATAGAAATTCGCAATCAAACCCGTTTGCGGAACAAAATTGCCGATAAACCCTAATGTAGCTTCATTCAGTTGATGCCTGATTACAAAGATCATTTCCGCATTTCCTTTGTTGGCGGCATCAAATACTTCCCTATAGCTTGTTAGTAGGTTCAAAGACAAGTTGCTTTGTACCTCAAGCAGCGCTTGTTTAGCGACCTCCGCGTCTGCTGCCCCTCCCTCGCGGTGTGCGGTCCATAAAAAAACTTCCGCTTTCAGCATCAGCGAAGCAGACTTTGACCAGAACGCTTTGTTGCTTCGGATACTATAATCCGAGCCAAAATGGCTTATCGACGTCTCAATATCCTGCTTCACCAAGTCCAATACTTCATTAGCGGGGCTCGCTTCCTTTGCTAAATTAGCAACATCAATATCCGCTATTGCCTCCGTTTGCAGAATAGCCTTCCCCCAAGAACGATACAATTGAAAATAGTAAAAGGCCCGCATACCATGGGCAATGCCCAAATAATATTGCTTGGTTGCTTCGGTTACAACATTTGTGCTATTCAATTTGCTGATCAATAAATTCAATTGATTGATGTTACTATAGAAATCTCCATAATTACTTACACCGGGGTTATCCAGGTCAAGGTTATGTAACCACATCCGTTCCAGGCCCTGCGAGGCTTCACCGGTAAAGGAGGCTGAGGTACCGGCATCATTTCCAAAAATATCGCCTCTCAGTTCGCCCAGATACATAAAACCTTGCGCATGGTCTCGGAAACGGGTATGCAAACCTGTAACAAAGGCGTCAAATTGATCCGGCGTTTTCCAATAGCTGGCATCGCTGATGGTACTCACCGGTACCAAATCCAGCTTTTTATTGCACGAAGTAAGGCCCGTGGCACCTATGCTGATCGCTATAAGCGATATGATCATTGTAGTTTTCATTTAAATAATTTTTTTTCAATGGCAATGAAGTTGCTATACTATTTTTTACATTCGTTCATTTGATAAAGGATGATCTCACCGATTTATCGCCTTAAAATGAAACCTGAACACCTATGACAAAAGAGCGTGGCGTTGGATACGTACCACTGTATATTCCCGTCGCGAGGTTACTCGCGTTCACCGGCGGCTCAGGCGTCGGGCCCGAAAACCCGGTGATGTAAAACAAATTGTTAGCACTTACATATGCTCTAGCCTGCGAAAGCAAATGCGTTTTTGATAATAGGCTTTTGGGCAGATCGTACGACAAGGTGATTTCACGCAAAGCCAGGTAATCCCCTTTTTCATAGAACCTGGAATTATTACTGTTCAACACCGGGTTTGCGTTATTTCCGCGCGTATAATTCTGTTTCGAACCCGCCACCTGATCGGCAAAATATACTTTTGGAATATCCGTTACCGTATTTGTTGGAGACCAAGCCTGTTTCTGCAGCTCGATGTAATTGAAAGTTCCCTGATAATTTCCCAAGGTCCGCGCTACCAAATCGTTATAGATGGTATGTCCCAACGCAAACTCCCAGTTCGTAAATAAGCTCAGGGCTTTATAGCTTAAATTGGTTGTAAATCCCCCCGTCCATTTCGGATTAATATTACCGATATAGACCTGATCGCGCGAATCGATGATATTATTGCCATCTACATCCAGCCAGTTTACGTCGCCCGGTGTGATGCGTCCATTCGGCCCGGCCGGCAAATTAGGTCCGGTAATCCCGGCAATAGCATCGGTTCGATTACCGGCCAACTGTTGCACCTCTTGTTCATCCTTAAAAATAGAAACCTGTTTATAGGCATAAATGTCGCCCATCGATTGCCCCTCCTGATAACCACCGACCCAAACGACCTGACCTGATTTCGGATCATAGACCTGTAAGCCGCCCTGGCGATTATGCTCGTTGCCATTATAGGGTAATTCTAAAATTTTGTTCTTAACAAAAGCCGCATTGATACCCACATTCAGGTTAATACCTTCCGGCTTACGCAGTAGCTGCGCATTCAAAGCAAACTCATATCCTTTATTTTGTAAGGTACCCAGGTTGGTGGTAATCGAAGAAAACCCGATATAACTTGGAAGAGACAAATCGGTCAACAAGTTACTCGTCCGGCGATCGTAATAATCGAACAACAGCGTTATTCTATTATCGAATAGCCCCAGATCCAATCCTAGCCCTGTCGTTTTACTCTTCTCCCAGGCCAAGTTGCTATTAACCGGTTCGGTGTTTAAGTAACCCGCCACACCGTTATAGTTGGTCTGCAGGCCATAGGTTCCCTGCACTTCGTACCTGCCCAGCCCCGAAATATTCCCGTTCTCACCATAACTCACCCTAGGTTTGAAGGTCGAGATATATTTCGATAGGGCCGATGCTGCAAAAAAGTGTTCCTGATGCATATTCCAACCCGCTGAAATCCCCGGAAAGAATCCGGTACGATTTCCGGCCGCTAAGCTGGACGCCGCATCCAAGCGATAGACCGCATTAATTAAATACTTACCGTCAAAGTCATAGGCCAGGCGGCCCAAAGAAGATATAATGCGGTATTCCGACTGCGTGCTGGTGTTATCTCCCGGTACAAAAACCGTCGAGGCATTTACCGTAGGTATATCATCGGTTGGTGCATTTTTTCCGTACACCTGCATGTAATCCGTTTTTACATTGTAGTATTCCGCCCCAACCATGGCATTGAAATTATGCTTATCGTTAAAGGTTTTGGTATAATTGAACAGGCCATTGAACTGCGTCTGAAAATCCCGATTCAAGTTTCGGTAAGCATCTCTGGAAGTACTACCGATAGATGGTGGATCCGAAAAGATGTTAGCATAGGTTTGTGTAGACTTCTGAAAGGACTCATTAAACTGCTCGAGCATATAAGCATTGGCAGTAGCTTTAAAATAGAAGCCGGGAAGAATGTCCCATTTCAACGAGCCATTTACAATGACGCGATTGGTTTCATTTTTTCGGGAGATACGTGATAACCAATACAAGGGGTTCCCGTCATTAACCCCATTCCCGGGGTTCGGTAAAGTCTTCGCTTCATCGAGCCAGGGATTGAACGTTGGCCAAATGGCCAGCGTCCGATATAGCGCATTTACTTCTGACCCCGCAACACCATACTGAGAGGAAGTAGATAGCGTAACACCCGTAGACACCTCCAAATTAGGTTTTATTTTGTACGAGCCATTTACGTCTGCCGAGTAGCGTTTATAATCCGAACCCACAATCACCCCTTTTTCATTATAGGCATCAAAGGAGGCAAAATACTTACCCCGGTCATTCCCGCCCGTAACATTGACATAATGATCCTGCGTTGTGGTGTTTCTGAATAAAATATCCTCCACCTCACCACCGTGATCTTTATAAATAATTTGGCCGCCGTATGGGTCATCCAGCACAGCCCAGCCCTCGTTTACAAGATAGTTAAGCTCCGGTGTATACCGCCGAATATCAAAAGTCGCTAAATTAGCCGGATCAGTCAGCAGTCCAAGCCCACGGGAGCTATTCACTTGTGCCTCCGTTCTGTTCGCATTCAAATAACCCAAACGCGTGTAGTAGATATAGTCACCGGCATTCATATATCGATAACCGTTTCTCCGTTGATTAAATCCACCGGTAAACTTATACGTGATCTGCGCCGTACCGGCCTTACCCGTTTTCGTAGTCACCAATAAAACCCCATTATTTGCCCTGGCGCCATAAATCGCGGTGGCCGAAGCATCTTTCAATAACTCCATCGACTCGATATTCTCTGAAGCAATATCATTTAAATCGCGTATAACCCCATCAACCACAACCAAGGGCCCTCCCGGATTATTGATGGAGGCGCCACCTCGTAGACGCAACATCGGAGCAGCACCCGGTTGCCCGGTTTTATTAACTACTTGTAAACCCGGCACAGCACCCTGCAAGGCCGAAGCTACGTTTGCGCGCGGTACATTTTCAAGTACTTTTTTATCCAATTTAGCAATGGAACCGGTGATGTTCGATCGGCTCTGTGTTCCATAACCTACCACCACCACTTCATCCATTGTTTGCACATTCACTTCAAGGCTAATGCGGAGCCGGGTTTCTTTCCCCACAATAATTTCCTTTGGCGTGTAGCCCGTATAGGTTACCATCAGCACATCCTGCGGTTCCGCATCTAAACTAAACTTCCCCTCCAGATCGCTCTGTACCGCTGTTCCCGTTGATTTGCGCGTAATGGTAACGCCCGGCAAGACTTCGTTCGTTGTTGCATCAACAACCTGACCGACAATCCGTTTCGTCTGTGCATACGCTTGCTCATAGCCCACTATCAGCGTACATAGTATCGCTACAAGGTGGATTTTTAAGTTTACTCTCATAATTACTAGTTCAGGTATAAAAGTATTAAGTATTACATAATGCACAAATATAGAGATTAAAAAATAATATGCAAGAAAAAAACAAGTATATGTATAACATAATAACGATTGCAATTCATTATCTTTGTTGCAAGTTTAGCATAACACCCTATGAGCAGTAAAAGCACAATCTCAGAGCAATTTGGCACATTAGACACTTCCAGTCTGGTCGATCGAGTAGAAATGAAGATTATCGACTTATTTATTAATAAGGGCTTGAAAGTTGGGGATGCGCTTCCAAAAGAAGTGGAGCTCGCTGAAATTTTGGGCGTGAGCCGCACGGTTATCCGCGAAGCGATGTTGCGGCTACGCATGGTAGGACTGATCGATTCGAAAAAGCATCGTGGTGCTGTGCTCACCAATCCGGACTTGCTCTCACCTTTAAAAAAATCGCTCCATCCGAGCATATTAGCTGAGAAAACCTTACGGGATTTATTTGAAATGCGCTTGGTGCTGGAGGTTGGTATGGCGGACTTACTATTTGAACGTATTACGGATACCGACCTGGAAGAATTGGACAAAATTGTTGCCAATGAGCCCTTGAATCCGGACGCGACCCTATTTAATATTATAGATGAAATCGCTTTTCACGGGAAGCTCTATGAAATATCAGGCAATCAAATGCTGAAAGATTTCCAGCATATGCTTTTACCGGTGTTTCAATATGTACATACGAGCGGCTTATTAACCAAAGCCTCTCAATCGAAAACATTCATTTCGCATCGGGGTTTGGTTGACATTTTAAAAGTTGGTAATCCCGAGGTATTCCGGAATGCCATGCGAAAGCATCTTGATAATCATTTCGCTCGCCTTTTCGCCCGTAGCTAAGTTTTCTATAAATTAATTTTATCTTCATTTTGCACTATGACAGTGCATTTTTTATAACATTTTGCACTATCATAGTGCAATGTACCCTTTTATAAAGAGGCCGTTCTCGGTTTGCCGATATCGAATGAGATCATGCAATCAAACCTATCCGTCCACAAATGAACAGCGAGTGTTCAATATCGAACAGTTACACCACCAATCAATAGCTTATACAACACAAAATCAGTCATTTACATTTTTGGCTTAGTTGATGATAGCCTTCTGCTAAACACCGGAAATCGGTCGCGGAATATAAACGCTATGATCAAAAACTATTTGAAAACCACCTGGCGCAACCTGGTTAAAAGCAAAGGGTATAGCGCTATCAATATCGGGGGACTTGCCGTGGGGATGGCCGTCGTCATGCTGATCGGTTTATGGGTATATGACGAACTCACGTACAATAGCTACCACAAAAACTATGATCGCATCGCACAAGTGATGCAACATGCCAATTTTAACGGTAAAATAGGTACACAGAGCGCCAACCCTGCATTGATGGGCCCGGAATTACGGGCTAAATACGGAAATGATTTCAAATATGTGGTACAGGCATCCTGGTATTACAACCCTTTGCTCTCTGTGGGCGACAAACATATCAGCCAAGAAGGCATCTATTTCGAAGAAGACGCCCCTGAAATGCTCAGTTTGCAAATGCTGAAGGGAACACGTGCCGGCTTACATGATCCGCATTCCATTTTACTATCCGCCTCTGCGGCCCAAGCCCTATTTGGCGAGGAAGATCCCATGGGAAAAACCTTGAGGGTAGACCGCAGCCAAGAGGTGAAGGTAACCGGTGTTTATGAAGACCTACCCAACAACAGCTCTTTCAATAAGGTAAAAGTTATCCTGCCCTGGTCTTTATGGATCATTCAAAACCCCTGGGTCAACAAAATGGAAAAACCATGGGGCAGCAACTTCAGCCAAACCTTTGTGCAGCTTACCGAACAGGGCGATATGGAGAATATTTCCCGTAAAATCAAACATGTAAAGTCAGATAAGGTAGGGAAAGACGAAGCGAAAACTAACTGGGTGGTTTTCTTGCACCCCATGCGTAAATGGAATTTGTATAATGAATTCCGCAATGGTATCAATACCGGGGGGAGTATCCAGTACGTACGATTGTTTAGCCTCATCGGCGGCTTTGTGTTGCTATTGGCCTGCATTAATT
The DNA here is from genome assembly GCF_044784325.1 of Olivibacter sp. EAT-5. Classification (NCBI taxonomy): domain Bacteria; kingdom Pseudomonadati; phylum Bacteroidota; class Sphingobacteriia; order Sphingobacteriales; family Sphingobacteriaceae; genus Olivibacter; species Olivibacter sp. EAT-5. Next base: position 1,038,677 of record NZ_CP173028.1, read on the forward strand.
TCATGAACCTGACGACCGCACGAAGTGAAAAGCGCGCCAAGGAAGTGGGCATCCGTAAAACCGTCGGCTCGCATCGCCTGCAACTTATCGGCAGGTTCTTTGCAGAATCGTATATCACCGTGCTGATCGCTTTTGTACTCTCCTTGCTATTAGTCATCTTATTCCTACCTTCTTTTAATGAGGTGGCCGACAAAAAAATCGAAATCCCTTGGCTCAACCCCCTATTCTGGTGCACCAGCCTGGCCTTTATAGTCATCACCGGCTTATTGGCCGGTAGCTATCCGGCGTTCTATTTATCATCGTTCCAACCCTTGAAAGTACTGAAAGGGACATTCAAAGTTGGCCGATTTGCTTCGGTGCCGCGCCAAGTACTCGTGGTTGTACAGTTTACGGTTTCCATTATGCTGATCATCGGTACCATTATCGTCTATCAGCAAATTCAGCATGCCAAAAGCCGACCGGTCGGTTATACCAAAAAGGGATTGATAAACCTGCCCCTCGAAGGTGAACTGAGACAACATTTTGAAGCCTTCAGAACAGACCTGAAAAACGCCGGTGCCATTGAAGAAATGGCCGGTTGTCAGCTCCTTACCGGGGTATGGAATAGCAACGGCGGTTTTGATTGGGAAGGCAAAGACCCCGATTTGGCGACCGACTTTCCGAACAACTCGGTATCCGTTGATTTTGGTAAAACCGTGCAATGGCAAATAAAGGCGGGGAGAGATTTTTCAAAAGCATTCGCTACCGATTCCATGGCTTTTATCATCAATGAATCCGCCGCCAGGTTTATGGGATTTAAAGATCCTGTCGGGAAAACAATCCGACAAGGCGGTGAGCGTTTCACCATTATAGGTGTCGTGAACGATATCCTGCAGGAATCACCTTTCTTTCCGGTACGCCCCACGCTCTATCATCTCGATTCGTATGATGCTATGGTGAATATCGTACTGAAACTAAACCCCAAACAGAACGCGGGACGATCCATTAGCGCCATTGAAGGTGTTTGGAAAAAATACGTGGAAGACGTACCCTTTAATTACTCCTTTGTGGACGAAGCATTCGGAGACAAATTCAAGGTAGAAGAACGCATCGGGAAGCTTTCTTCTTACTTTGCCGTACTGGCCATCTTCATCTCCTGTCTGGGACTTTTCGGCATGGCCAGTTTTGTGGCCGAGCAACGGACGAAAGAAATCGGCATCCGCAAAGTATTAGGCGCCAGCGTCGCTAACTTACTGCAATTGCTTTCCAAAGAGTTCATCCTGTTGGTAAGCACTTCCTGCATCATCGCCGTGCCCGTCGCGTGGTATTACCTTAGCCAGTGGCTTAACAATTATGATTACCGTGTTCACATCAGCTGGCTTGTTTTTCTCGTAGCGGCTGTACTGGCGCTGGTGATCACCCTGCTCACTGTTGGCTTTCAAGCCATTAAAGCAGCAACCGCCAATCCGGTGAGGAGTTTACGAAATGAGTAAATTCCCTTTCTATTCACTATATTTATCATAGAATACGAAAACGGACGCAGGCTACCCCTATAATGAAAATTACAACGTACATACCTACGGCTCAATTAACGCCATTTATCAAAGATTATAAAATCATTGAAAGCCAGTATGATACAACCAACCAAGTGGTACCTAATGCCTCATTTGCTTTAGCTTTTCGTCTTAGCGGCCAAATATCGTATATAAACAACGACCGCTCCGTCGATTTACCAAACATCGCCTTGTCAGGATTGCGAAAGTCCGTTCGGTTTATCCATTATAAGAAAAACTCAGGCACCCTTATTGTCTCATTCAGTGAACAGGGCCTGTCTGCCTTTTTCAGACAACCGCTTTACAACTTATTTGAGCAGACCGTTCCCTTAGACCATTATATACCACCCGCCACGCTAGCACTTGTGGAAGAGCGCCTAGCCGAAATGAGCAACAACCAATTGAGAATCGCCTGCATGGAGGAATTTTTAATCTCCATACTGATTAACCGTACTCCCGATCTATTGGTAACAGAAGCGATCCATAAAATCCATTCAACAAGGGGAAATATCCGAATAAAGGAGCTTGCTGCGGCTTTATGCATCAGCCAAGACGCCTTCGAAAAGCGGTTTAGAAAAGTAACAGGAGCTTCTCCTAAACAATTTTCGCAGATTATAAAAATGAACGCTATTGTTCATCAACCTAATCCGGCATCGCTTCTTGACCTGGTCTTTGAAAACGGTTATTACGATCAACCCCATTTCAACCGGGATTTCAAGCTATTTACCGGGCAAACACCCACTGATTTTTTCAAATCACCTTCTTTTTGGTAATCAATGATTTTTTACAAGGATTGCTTTTTCCAACGCGCCATCTTTGCATAAAAAAAGTATATGAAACTAGGTCTATTAGCCGTCTTTGCAGGCCTGGCATTGATAAGTTACAGAACCTTCAATCAGTCAGCCCAAGCATTGACGTTAACCGCAAAACACCAGGAAATGAAACAATTCAGTTTATTAGTACGTGTACCCGAAACCTATAGTGAAGCGCAGGTTAAATCGGCAGGTGTGCAATGGAACAATTTGATTGAGCAATGGAAAGCAGCAGGCATATATGTGCTCAGCTTTGCTTTTCCCGGAGAAAGCTACACTGTATCAGGTACCGGAGGGGAAACCGTAAAAAAAGAAAGCGTGCTTTCCGGCAATCTTCGTGTTGTAAGCCAGGTTGTACTACGTGCTGCAAGTATAGAGCAAGCCCTGGAGCTCGCCAAATCCGTCCCGGTTTTGTTATATGGCGGAACGGTAGAAGTACGGGAAATCCCTAAACCCATTCAACCGGCAGGATAAAAATCCATAAGCGTGCTATTTTGCACTCTCACAGTGCATTTTTTACTGAAATTTGCACTATTACAGTGCAAAATAGCTATCTTTGTGAAAATTAACTGCTATGGAGAAATTATTGGAATATTTTCATAAGCTTTTACAGGCTATTGATACAAGCTTTCTTCGCTATACCTATGCAGAAATAAATTGGGAAAGCCGAATGATCGGCCTTACCGGACCGCGAGGCGTCGGTAAGACTACGCTCATCCTACAATACATCAAGAAAAATTTGAATCCGGCAGAAGCACTTTATGTTACCGCTGAGGACTTTTATTTTGCCGATCACAAGTTAATAGACTTAGCCGACGTCTTCATCAAACAGGGAGGAAAACACCTTTTTATAGACGAAATTCATAAATATAAAAACTGGTCAAAAGAGCTCAAGTTAATTTATGACTATTATGCCGAATTGCAAGTTATCTTCACCGGATCTTCCGTATTGGACATTAACAAGGGTGCTTCCGATTTAAGTCGTAGAGCTGTTATGCACCATATGCAGGGGCTATCATTTAGGGAATATTTACAACTCTTTCATCAAATATCCTCGGATGTATACTCTTTGGATGATATTCTGGCGCATCAGGTAAAAATACCGAACTTGAAGCATCCGCTCAAATTCTTTGCTCAGTACTTAAGAAGAGGATATTACCCATTTGCATTAGAAGGCGATTTTGACATACGGTTGCAACAGATAATCAATCAAACGTTAGAATCTGATATTCCTTTGTTTGCTGATATGAACGTGGCAACCGGACGGAAAATGAAACAGCTTTTAGCCATCATCGCCAAGAGCGTTCCTTTCAAACCCAATTTTTCCAACATTGCAACTATGCTCTCTGCAAGCAGAAACAATATCGCTGATTATTGCCTATATATAGAAGAAGCAGGAATGATTGCCCAATTGCGGGACGACACCGGGGGGATAAGAGGCTTAGGTAAGGTTGATAAAATATACCTGGATAATACCAATCTCATTTATAGTTTAGCTGAAAGCTCCCCGAACATTGGGAATATTCGGGAAACGTTTTTTTTTAATCAACTACGGGTCAAACATGAAGTCATAGCTTCAACCGTGGGTGACTTTCAGATCGGTGATATGGTCTTCGAAATCGGAGGAAAAACAAAAAGTCAAAAACAGCTACAAGGTGTTAAAAACGGTTATGTTGTAAAAGACGATATCGAATCCGGATTTTTAAACACCATTCCGCTTTGGCAACTTGGAATGACGTATTAACGATACAAGTGCACAGATGTATCAGATCGCTGTTTTCCGTTGACAAATAGATTTATCGCTATCCGTTATAGATTGCCGCTTTTTAGTCTATTTCTATGGCAACCTTTCCAATATAACCGCCTTGTTCAGCGTACTGATAAGCCTCTTTATAATGGGCAAATGGAAACACTTTACTGACCTCAATCTTAAGCCCGTTCCGTAATGCATTTAGCAGCACACCCGTGTATTTTGTGGACGGCCTTGAGAGTATTACCAGATGCTTTTTGGTCGTAAACAGGTTTTTGAAAATCGAGGCCGGAATTTCAATTGCCTTTGGTGTAGGGTTAAGAAAAAGGGCTTTAGCTTTCATTATTTCTTTGGCCTTTTTGTATCCCATTTTGCCTGATAAATCAATAACGATGTCAAAAGCTGCTTTATGAGAAAAGATATCTTCCTTCGTGTAATCTATCACCGAATTCGCTCCCCAGCTTTTTGCGAACGCTACACCTTGTGTGCCGGTAACGGCTGTTACGTTGGCACTGTGTTGTTTTAATAATTGAAGTAAAAACATGCCGAAGCCACCGGTAGCGCCGTTTACCAAAATCGTTGTCTGAGCATGGATGTTACCCATTTTTTCAATTGCGGTAGCAGCGGCAGTCCCAACCACGGGAATAGAAGCCGCTTGCTGAAAGTCAATATCAGCAGGCTTTTTCCAGACTAACGAAGAGGTAACGGCAACGTATTCAACTGACACACCTTCTTTCATCATGTTTTTAACCACCCCAAAAACTTCATCCCCTTTTTTTATGCCGACAACAGAAGATCCAATCTCTTCAACAATACCGGCAAAATCAGCACCTGCGTACTTTGGAAATTTCGAGCCGGACATCAAAGTCATCTCTCCTTTTCTAATTTTCCAATCCATAGGATTGATAGAAAAAGCTTTCACTTTCACCAATACCTGATCCGCATTAATAGTAGGTCTGGGTCGTTCAACAGTTTGCAGAACGTCTGTAGTTCCGAATTTTTTATACACGATTGCTTTCATGATATTATTTTTATTGTTTAAAAATGATATCACAAAGTTGCGAACAAGTGCATCGCCAAACTTGTATCAGATCACTGTTTTGACCAAGGCGATAATGTTTTTAACGGTAGGAAGCAGCGCAGGAAGGGAGACAAAGAGCGATGCAGTAAAATCAGAAAATTGCAATCAGATCGCTATTATGCTTCAGCGCTTTAGGTGGCATTCCGAACATTTCGTACATATACTTATTAAATTGTGGGAGGTCATAAAAGCCGGTGTCATATGCAATATCCGTAAGACTTCTTGCTTTATCAGAAAGAATAAGATAAATCGCTTCGCGTAGCCGTGTCCATAACAAATATTTGGATAAGCTGCTACCGGTTTGTGCTTTGAATAACGATGCCAAACGCGAGGGGGAAAGGAAGACCATATCGGAAAATATCTGTGGTGTTATGTTCTGCTCAAAATAATTAACCTTGATATATTCTATGATTTTTATGACCCTTTCATCATATTTGGCATTAGGTAAGGTAGCGAGCAAGGCATCTACCACTTTATTAACGTCCAAACCTTCTTTAGGTGTTTGAAAGAACAGATTTGTTTCCGCTAGTGAGTCGAAAACAATATAATCCTTGCCTTCCTTCAACCTACGTGCCAGTTCTAAACCAATGTTTGAGTAGGCCTCAATATTTAATACACTCAATGTTCCCTTTTCTGCAACGCAGAGATGCGAAACATGAGGTTTTATCAAAAAACCGCGAATTTGTTCATAATGTACTCCGCCGATCGTTGAATTAAACGGCGTATCATCCGATAAAACGATTTGATACGCGGCATGATGATGAATTTCAACCGATAGGTTGCGGGCTTTCAGGGCAAGAAGGAACGGATTATGGTTCTGTCTTTTCATATCACTTCCTTTATGTTGATGTCAACTGCACGGAAGTTACAAATTTTTCCATTACGGTTCCGAGTTTATAGCCGGTCCATTTTCAATCAATCCACCCTAAAACATTTACCCCTAATTTCGGTTTCTTTTTGTATCTTTTTAAAAAGTTAAGTTACGAAAAAAAGAACCCTGCAGGAAAATTACGGGAAATAAATTCTTCGGGACAGTAACAGGTTAGTATCTTGCAGAAAAGTCGGGTATAAGCGTTTAGGCTGATAGTGGCATGAGCATTTAAATTAGCACTATATGAAATCAGGGATCGAAATTATCGAAAAAGACAAGGGACAAATCTTAGGAGTAGCAGGTGGTAATTACCGCATCATTGTACCCGGAGATAAAACGGACAATAAATATGCAGTCATTGAGATGATTGTCCCACCCGGAGGCGGACCTCCGCCCCATTCGCATCCCGATACACACGAAACCTTTTATGTATTGGAAGGAGAAGTTGAATTTCAGACGGAACAGGAGAAATCCATAGTGGGTGCCGGAGGCTTTATAACCATCCCATTTGGAGGAGCTATTCATTGTTTTACGAATACCTCCAGCACTGTGGCCAAGCTACTTTGTACCGTCATGCCCGCCGGTTTGGAAAAAGTTTTCGAACTAGTCGGTGTTCCGGTAGGTAGCGGTGAATTTGCCCCCATTCCGGAACTTACAGACGAACGTCGGGAACTGATGGCACGGATTGACAAGCAATTTGGTCAAAAGACCTATCCCAAAGGGTATCTCGATTAAAGTAGTTACAAACTTAATCTTTAGAATTAGTCTATTAGAATTGGTCCGTACAGGTACTCATTCTGATTTATTTAAACAACAACATACGGAACATTTTCACATCTTCTCAACTTATTTATTAACGTCTCATCATATAAAGCCACCTTGCCCCACCCACCAGAGCCCCGTTTGCACCAACGTTGATAAATAGTAAACAAAATACGACATTATTATGGCCAAATCAAAGAAATAGCATAGTATCTTTGCAGCCACGATGAAAAATAAAGACAACAACTCAGCACTTATTTGGTTTCTTTGTCAGCAAATTTCAGCGGGCACCTGTAAAGGTTATCCATCCACGAAGGCCTGATTATCAGGAGCCGATCAATACGTACGTAACCGTACCAAAGTATTCATGTGTTTCATTTCCGACAGGTTCAGCCGTTAACAGGCCTGAGCTGATTTAAAAGACAGGGGCAGAATTTATTTTTGCCCGTTTAAGCCGTCGCTCCAAAATTGCGCATCGAAGATTCAATCGGAGTACGTACCTTTGGGTATGCAGCAATCAACTCTACCCTTTCGTACTTTGGCAGCTCTTTTCGCTATTGCCACGCTGGTAGCCTGGATGTCCTTTCGTTACTTCTACGAACAGGCCAAAGAAGCCCTATTAACCAGTAAGGCAGAATCAGGCAGAAGAGAACTGCGCGAAATCGCCTCGCTGCTAGCCTTCCAACTAAAAGGCGGCACATCGCCCGAAGAAGTTATCCGTCGGCTGCAGGAAAGTATAACCAATATGGATGAGCAGAGCGAATTTGTTTGCATGTACAATACCTCCGGTATTGAGTTATGCCATCCCAATCCCGCAATGATTGGCCTTAAGATTAACCCGGGCAATTCCCGGCTAGTAAATTCAACACAGGCCGAAGACTTTCACGAAGTATTAAAACGCGGGCAAAGCGCATCCGGCATCCGGCAATTTCCTCAAGCAAAGCAACGGATATCCGAAGTTGTGAGTGTCTACCCCGTAACAAACACCAATTGGATGTTGGCTAGCCATGCCAATACAGCTGTGTGGCAAAACGAAATCGCTACCCTATATCGTCAATGCATACTCGCTGCAGTAAGCCTGGTATTAGGCATATCCATTGGCTGTTTCATCCTTATCCGACTCATTTACCAAAAATACGAAACCCGATTACAGCGGAAACTAGACGGCTTGAACGCAGAAGTCATTGAAGTCTCAGCATTAAACAAGCATTTACTCGCATCCAAAGAAAAACAAGAAACCACGGCAACAACAGTGACACTAAATGAGGCTCAGCATGCCGAATCTCGAAAACGGCTCATGACCTATCATAAAGATCAGATTATCTCCATCGCCGTGCAGGATGTCGCCTTTATTTACCTTGCCGAAGGCACGGTGTCCGTCACCACCTTTCATTCCGAGGCATATCCCATTAACAATAGTTTAGACGAGTTGATGAGCCAGTTAGACGCCGACAGCTTCTATCGCGCCAACCGGCAATTCATCCTGAATATCCGCGCCATTGATTCCATTCTGATGTATGGCCGCAATCAGCTACGCATACAAACCACTCCTGTGGCACCCGAAGCAATTATCATTAGCAAACACAAAATTGCTGACTTTAAGCGTTGGCTAGACCGTTAAACGCCAATTCGCATTCCCCTTCGCGCTTTAAAAATCCCCTTTAAGCAAAAAAAAGCCCCATTCGCAGCCACCTGTTTCCTTCCTGCAACAGGCCCTCCTACCTTTGCCAAGGTTAATAAACATAAAATATAGGAAAATGAAAACACAAACATTGCCGGGCAAAATCATCTTAGGCATTCTGGCCCTCATGCTGAGTTTCGGCTCACAAGCCCAAGTTGCTAACCAACCAAGTGGAAAGATCAAAAACATTGTATTAGTGCACGGCGCCTTTCTCGACGGTTCCGGATGGGAGGGTGTATATCAACGTCTGGTAGAGAAGGGCTATCATGTCAGCATCGTACAACACAAATTAGAAAGTTTAAGTGCTGATGTAGCCGCCGTACGCAACATCATCGATCAACAAGACGGCCCCGTGGTATTAGTAGGCCATAGTTACGGTGGGGTGGTCATTTCAGAGGCCGGAAATGACCCGAAGGTAAGCGCCCTGGTTTATATCGCAGCCCATGCACCTGACGCAAACGAGCCACGTGCCGCCCTTATCAAAAAATATCCATCTGCATACACCTCATTAATCAAAGGCGAAGACGGTTATGATTATATTGATCAGGCAAAATTTCCGGCCGATTTTGCGGCCGATTTACCGCCAGCAAAAGCAGCTTTTATGGCCGCCTCACAAGTTCCCACCGCAGAAGCCTGCTTACAGGCAACCATTACAAGTCCGGCCTGGAAACACAAACCCGTTTATTATATGGTAGCTACCGCCGACCGCATTATCAATCCCGATCTTGAGCGATTTTATGCCCAACGCGCTCGGGCGATCAAAACCATCGAAATCGACGGCGGAAGCCATGCCATTTACACCTCACGTCCGGCAGAAGTCAGCCAGCTCATAGAAGATGCAGCCCGTAGCATGAAATAACCCTTTAACCTTATTAGAAGACAATATCAAACGGTAGGCGGCATTATTGCCTATCATGCTAAACACCTACGCCAAAAAAAGCACCAATTAACGCAAGGGTATCTCGATTTCGATCGAAATACCCTATTTACAAACCTGATAACTAACCAAGGTTCTGGTTATGCCATCCCTATTGCCTCACTTCCCCTACTTCCCTGCCAGTCGGCCACCGCATAGAGGCTTTTGATCGGTCTTTTTTCCGACATACCACCATCGCCTTCCTACCGCTTGTATCCTTGGTATTTCCTTTCTACTGACATTTGATTTGCATAGACTGCGTCTCAAATATTTTATACGACGTTTGTCCAAACTGTGGCGGCCATCTCCCGACCTCTCATTGCCGGATTAGAACTGGAGACAGCAGAGGCTCTTGTAAATACTTGAAATGATAGGCGCCGATCAATATTTAACGCAAACCGCCAATATGATTACTTACTTTTTTGTAAAAAGCATCATTTATAGCAATACATATGCTCTTTTATTCAAAGACCGAAGAATGATTTTCAATAAGGTAGCGTCGGGGATGTTTACCCGAAAACTCTTTGAAGTCCCGAATCATGTGCGGTTGGTCATAGTAGCCTGAGTCCAATGAAAGTTGGACGAGTGACTGACTTTTGGACACAGTGTTGGATAAGCACGCTTCGAACCGGACGATTCTACTGAACATTTTGGGACTAAAGCCAATTAACGACTTAAACTTACGCTCAAATTGCCGTTGAGATAGAAAATTTTGGTTCGCCAATCCAAGCATATCCACATTGCCATTGTGGTGAGTTATGAAATTAACTGTGGCTATCATGTCTTTATTAAACTTCACATCATCTTTTAGCTTTTTAGCTAAAAAAGAAGTCATCGTGCCAACCCGTTCCTCAGTGTTCCTGCAAGCCATTATTCTATCCTCCAATGCGGTTCCCTCACTACCCAACAAATCTGATATTTCAATATTGAAATTCGTTAACACATGGGCGGGAATACCAAATAAGAGAGGAATTGCAAAAGGTTGGAAGTATGTCCCAAACACCCCCACTTTACCGGTAGCTGAAATTTATAAATGAGCACGTGTTTGACACTGAAAACCACTTTTAAACAGAGGTAATCGAACATTATCTTGCTCAATATGCATCAAGCCGCTATACTGGAATGCGAGTTTTGGGTTGATCGACGCTGTCAATCCATGCTGATAAGACTCACCCCCGGTATACATCCCTTCGAATTCCCAAAAGAAACAAACGAGATTTCTGAGGTCTGCGGATGGATATATTCTTCTATAATGCATTTTCCTGAACAACTATGTGCATACGATTACCGTACCGATTCCATTTAAAGATAGTAACTGAGCAGCTTGTTTCCAACATAATCGTCCAAAAAAGCATCTCGACAATTAAGCAGGCAATTACAATTTAAGCCCATAACTCGATTTGCCTATCTCGGGTTATCTGCAACATGAGCAAAAGTATGAAGCGATGTTCTCTTAAAATTGTACGAATTCGTCATTTTAAATAAAGAAGCTAAAAAAAAGTCGAATTCGTACAATTATATCGCGGTACACAACGGTAATTTTGCGTCATAAAGAAAGACTGGATGTATCGTTTCAATACTTGCATCTACTATTAATTGCAAATCGGATATGAAAGAAAAAATAATTACCAGAGGAGAAATTGAAATCTGTACGGAACGTTTCGGAGTTCCTGAAAATCCGACAATTTTATTGTTGGCAGGAGCAACCGTATCTATGCTATATTGGGACGAGGAGTTCTGTAGGATATTAGCAGATAAGGGTTTCCATGTTATTCGTTATGATAACAGGGATGTTGGTAGGTCAACGAACTATGAACCGGGATCAGCTACCTACAATATCATTGACCTTGAAGAAGACGCTATTGCTATTCTGGATGGATATAAAGTCGGCAAAGCACATTTTGTTGGTATATCTCTAGGCGGTTTAATCTCACAAATTGCAGCGATACGACATTCAGACAGGGTAGCATCCCTCACGTTGATAGCCACAGGGCCGTGGGGTATAATGGACCCAGACATTCCGGAAATGGATAAGCGAATCTTAGATTTTCATGCAAAAGCGGCAGATGTAAACTGGAGCCAAGAAGAAAATGTAGTCCACTACATGCTCGAGGGGGCAAAACTTATGACCGGTAGAAAACCATTCGACAAGGCCAAGGCAGAAAACCTGATCCGATCGGAATATGCGCGTGCGAAAAACTACATCAGTATGTTTAACCATGCTACCTTGGGCGGTGGAGAACAATACTATAACAGATTAGATGAAATACAACAGCCAACCTTAGTAATCCATGGCACAGATGATTTAATTTGGCATTTTAACAACACGAAGATACTGCTGAATAAAATCGGCAATTCAAAGCTTATTACACTTGAGGGCACCGGGCATGAATTGCATGTTCAAGATTGGGATACGATTATAGAGGGGATTTCCAAACATATCAAATACGCGATTACAACAGACATTTAGTGAATAAACATCAAGGCTGCTTGTCCCTTGTTTGCACCAACGTTGATAAATACCAAATGGCCTAGGCTTGCGGACGCAGCAATCGGCAGCCTAGCTTGTCCCCAAACATATTTTCACGCGAAGCTAACGTCATAAAGCAAAAGACGAACGAAGGGATATCCATTGCCGGGCGTGTCTCCTTTTGCGAACGGACAAGCGGCAACGAATTGCAAGGGAGTGAGCCAGCCAGAGCTTTCTTTGCTATCTTTCTTTCGCGGGGAAAGAAAGTAGACGAAATTAAAGCTTCATCTTATGAGGTCATCTTGCCCCACCCGTCAGAGCCCCGTTTGCACCGACGTTGATAAATACTAAATGGCCTAGGCTTGCGGACGAAGCAATCGGCAGCCTGGCTTGTCCCTAAACATATTTTCACGCGAAGCTAACGTCATAAAGCAAAAGACAAACGAAGGGATAGCCATTGCCGGGCGTGTCTCCTTTTGCGAACGGACAAGCGGCCACGAATTGCAAGGGAGTAAGCCAGCCAGAGCTTTCTTTGCTATCTTTCTTTCGCGGGGAAAGAAAGTAGACGAAATTAAAGCTTCATCTCATGAGGTCGTGTTTGTTTTAATCTTTAGAATTCAGCTCGTTGCATTTGCAAAAAAAGAGCTATTCTCGTATTTTTGTATGTATGGAAACGCTTGAAATAAAAGTCCCTGACAACAAAACAGCTTTAGTAAAAGCATATTTAAAAGAACTTGGGGTGATCGTCAAAGTAAAAAAGGTAAGCAAGGAACCCAATGCTGAAACTGTTGCTGCGATGAACGAATTAAAAGCAGGCAAAGGAAAAAAATTCAATAATGTAGATGAATTATTTGATAGCATATGATTTAACCTAATGTTTAAAATCGTTACCTCAACCAAATTTCTAAAAGACCTAAAACTACTCAAAAAGCGATCAACCAAAGATTTAGAGCTATTACAGGAAAAATGAAAAAAAGTAAACGAAATTAAAGCTTCATCTCATGAGATCGTATTTGCCATACGCCCACAAACCCCGTTATACTACCATTCCGAAGTACAAAATCTGAGCAAAGAACCCATAAGAAGCTTATATCGGCCTTAAATGTTCCGGGCACCACAGGCTAAGTAATAGCACCAACGTTCGAAGGAAGATTTACAGCCGCGGCTTTTTTTGTTACTTTTTTCAGCTGATGGAACCTTCTCTTGCAAAGAGAAAGCTTGAATACCTTTAAGAATTAACACAAATGAAAAAAAAGTAAATAAGGGCCTAGGCTTACGGACGCAGCAATCGGCAGCCTGACTTGTCCCTAAACATATTTTCACGCGAAGCTAACGTCATAAAGCAAAAGACGAACGAAGGGATAGCCATTGCCGGGCGTGTCTCCTTTTGCGAACGGACAAGCGGCAACGAATTGCAAGGGAGTAAGCCAGCCAGAGCTTTCTTTGCTATCTTTCTTTCGCGGGGAAAGAAAGTAGACAAAATTTAACTTAATAATCGACACTACCTCTTCTTCCCTTTTACCTGCATAAAGAAGTAGACACCTACTAACAAAATCACATAAACCCACCAAGGTAAGCGAAACAAGCCTGATTTTTCTTTCTGTTTTTCATGAAACTGCGAAGATACTTCTTGCTGCATCACTTTCTTTCCCTCCAATAGCCGTCCTTGGCTATCCAACAAACGCAGTTTGCGTTCATCACGACCACGGTAGCGGAACCAAAGCTCGTCCGCGGTCAAACCACTATCCGGATGCCAACGCGCATTCCCCTTTAACCACCATAAAGCATCATATTCCGACTGATCTTCGGCTATATAACCACGCCAACTACTTTCGCTCAGGGATGAATCATTTGCAATTGAGACCCTCTCTTTTGTTGAATACTTTGTTTTGAGTTTAGAGGCGGTGCAAGACAACAACAGTCCTGCACCGATCATTAGGTATATTTTCATTTCGCCTCCTTCCCTATCCAATCAGCCACCGCATAGAGGCTTTTGATCGGTCTTCTTTTCCGATATACGCCATCACCTTCCCTGCTACCCGTATCATTGGTATTCCCTTCGACTGTAATCACTTCCTTTTCGCCCCATTCATCAATAAAACCACAATGCGCAATGCGTTTGAGCGAGGGGTAGTAGAGGCCAAACACACAGGCTGTTTTCGTTATGGGTTGTTCGTCGTTAGTTGTTTGTGATCCCCTTGTGGGCACCTTCTCTCGTGGCAACACCAATTTATCATGAGGGAAGAGGCTGGCGGCCCAAGCAGTTTTAGGGTTATCCACCTCCGCTTGCCCCAGCACCCAACAGACAAAAGCCGCACACCAGGCATAGGCTTTGCCAAGGCCCGTATAAGCTAAGTAAGCTTCTACCTGCGGCCCATCGTTACGCCCCGTAGCCTCCCGTACCCCGAGTTGGCTATCGTAAACTTTCTTGACCCTTAAACGAGTAGTTTCTATACGATTCTTTTCCAAAACCAACGAATCTGTTGGACGAAATGAACTTTTTCCCAAAAACACCTCCTTTTTCTTGTACGAAATCGAAGTAGATGAATTCTTATAAGAATCTTTCCTAGTCGGAACTAAAAGAAAGATCATTGTTTTTATAATTAAAACACTTAGTATAATTATTAAAGGGTTTACTTTCTTTTTCATTTTTAAAACGTTAAAATTGTTTTCAACTTTTTCTTGATAAAAACTTATTCCCCTTTTACCTTAGATGCAAAAGGGGCAAACCGAGAAACGAGGCTTCGAGCTCATGAACGCCTTTGAGAAAATAAACCCAAGTGAATAAACATCAAGGCTGCACGTATTTCGCTAAAGATTTAGGTCTCACCCTCAATCCTGTGGAGCCGCGCCACACCACATGCCAATGCTTCGCTTCTTCACATGATTTTTTAGCCTAGGCTATCCTAAATCTTCTTAACGCTCACTCCGTGAGGCCGTCCTGCCCTACCCGCCAGAGCCCCGTTGCACCAACGTTGATAAATACTAAATGGCCTAGGCGTTTATTCGCTATTGTTTGTTATTAGTGGTGCTCATGAAGTCGCTTCGCTAAGTCTTGCTACTTTTTCAGCTGAAGGAACCTTCTCTTGCAAAGAGAAAGCTTGACCTTTAAGAATTAACACAAATGAAAAAAAGTAGACGAAATTAAAGCTTCATCTCATGAGGTCGTGTTTGCCGTACGCTCACAAACCCCGTTATACTACCATTCCGAAGTATACAATCTGAGCAAAGAACCCATAATAAGCTTATATCGGCCTTAAATATTCCGGTTATCACAGGCTAAGTAATAGCACCAACGTTCGAAGGAAAATTTACAGCCGCGGCTTTTTTTGTTACTTTTTTCAGCTGATGGAACCTTCTCTTGCAAAGAGAAAGCTTGAATACCTTTAAGAATTAACACAAATGAAAAAAAAGTAAATAAGGACTAGGCTTACGGACGAAGCAATCGGAAGCCACTCATCACTCAACACTCATCATTCATCACTCCTCATTCAACACTCACTTTACAGCACCGTTCCCAATGCTATTACAAAAGCATACAGCAAAGCCAAAAAGAAACCCAAGTAAACACCAACCTTCTGCCAAGAGAGCAACGATTTAAAGTTGCGTTCAAAATGCTCGGCGGCATATTCACCTAAAAAAGGCCAATGCCTGTGAAGCACCCATAAGCAGAGCTGCACAAAACTTAATACAGCTACCGCAGCTACTAAAATCGCACTTAACACCCCATAGTCAATAGGCGCTGCGGTAACATCCACTAAACGAATGAGTGGTTGATAAGCGATGTAAGCCAAGATACTGGCTATTAAAAGAGTTGTTAAAAGATATTTTCTATAAATGATGATAAAATTTTCCATAATCGTTACTCGTTGTTCGTTATTGGTTGTTCGTTACTCGTTATTGGGTTAAAAGCAAGGCGGCAATAGCCGCCCTACCCGATTTTCACCCTAGGAAACGGTTAGCGTTCCGAGGTATTGACTAGTCGAAGCCAGCTTACCATCGCGATGCAAAGCAAAGCCCCAAGCGTGCAGCACATCACCCGAATAGTTGATGGAAATCGCTACACTGAAAGTGCCATCCGCTCTGGACGCTTCATCATAGATCATGTACATCCGTTTTGATTGATTGTAAATCACCAGCAAAACCGCATCATCAGCAAAGGCATTATACTTATTCGTATCCGTTTGCCACGTGAAGGAAAGTTCACCCGGATTAGCCTCTACATAACCTAACCCTGGAAGCGGATTGATGGAACCGCGACTCAATTCCATCTTCGAAAAATCAACCTCGTAATCGGGGTACTCCCCTATAATAACGTTGTTGAAGAAAGCACGCACTGCCATGTTATAGCCCGAACTTTTCGCCTGTTGCTGATCGCTGAAACCAATATTCAAGATGTCCTTCAGAGGCCGCAGGTATTGCGAGCTGATAGCAAACTTCGTGCGATGCGCAATTTGCGCTTCGGAAGCACCCTTTTTAGTGATCTTAGGCAAACTACGCAAGTAATTGATGCTACGCCAGCTGCTTCCTACCACACTTCCTACCTTTCCGGAGAATGCGCCATTGGCGCCTTTAACATATCTTCCCATGATTGAAAAAATTAAAATGAAACATTCTGTTAAGGATGAGCTTCAATACCGGTATTTTTTCATCCACGGTTCAAACATAAAAGCACACTGAGCAATGCAACGATTTTTGAACCATCTTGCCCCTCATTGATTTCCATTGACCCTATTTGACCCAGATCTATTGTTCTTTTATGCCGGTTAAAGTGATTAGTTACCATCTCTTATCCTTAAGCAGCCCCCCACGCTACCTCCCGGGTAAACAAAGGGTAAGCGCAAGGTAAAGGAAGGGTATAGTTTGGGTAACTATAAGGTAAACAAAAGGTAAGCGAAGGGTAATCAAAAACTAAGGCAATACTAAAGTCATCAAAGAAAAAAGGGACGAAAAACGACACTAGCATGGCCAAATGGAAGAAGTGGGTTATTACCTTTGCAGGTACGATGGAAAATAAAGACAACAACGGTGCGCTTATTTGGCTTATATGCCAACAGATTTCGGTCAGTGCCTGTAAGTAAAGGTCACACATCTAAAAAGCTTGATCTTTACCGGGAACGGCCCCGTTGCTTATGTGGCAACTCCTTAAGCAACGCTAAATTATATTGATGGCAGTTTCTGCCAATTATAGGAACAGCCACGTTTAAAAGAAAGGGCAAGATTAAATCTTGCCCTTTCTTTTACTCTCCCAGAGTGCTTGTTGTAAATCCTCTTTATAGAACACATCCCCACCACCCAAACGCATAGGTTTTAACAAGCCTTCCCTCACGCGCCTTTTATAGGTACTATCACTGATATTAAGATAAGCAAGTACCTCCTGTTTCGTCATGAGCATGGAGTCTGGAATTTTTCCATTGTGGCCGCCGTTATCATAAGACACCAGCTTTTGCGCCAATGATAACAGTTGGCTTAATATGTCAATCAGTAAGTCCAGTTTTTTAGCAATCATAATAGGTTGTAACAATAAAGGTTTGAAAAAGTCCCTTGCCTCCGAGACGAAATATAGCTACCTTTGAAACAAGGAAATTAATAGAAAAAGAATGATATAGAACGATTTTTTAACATATAATATTTAGCGACAGCTATTTGGTTTGGTTTCCCAAATTCTCACACTATTGAAACTGTACAAGACAAATATGCTGGTCGCCCGCGGTATGCGTGGGGGCCAGCTGATTCTTGTACAGTCGGCCGTGAGAAGCCGGGGAATACCAGATGAAGCTTAACCCGCGCTATTTTTTTAACCATGCCTAAGATATTATCAACCGAAGATTTCATCTCACAGCCACTTGAAGAACACCGTTTTAGCGAGCCATTTCTACAGAAATGCCGGCAACAACACATCTCGACATTGAAAGACCTCCTAACTTTAGGCACGCAAGGTATGCTGCGCATTTCTTCTTTTGACGAAGCCGATCGTGAGGAGTTTTACGCATACCTACAACAACATCGGATTCTCTATTTACTCAACCTAAGCAGCTAGCCCGCTTACCAAAGCCGTGCGTCCACAAACTCGCGGATTGCAGGTGCATAATCCGGGCCGATTGGAATCCCATGTTGCAAACCACGAAGTATGATCTTGCTATCCTGAATTCTCACAATCAGTTGCTTATTAATCAGAAAAGAGCGCTCGGCCATCATAAAGTTTTCATCTCCCAGGCGTTCACGTATTTCCTTCAACGTTTTGCGGGTTCTCACTTCCCTATTCAACAACTTGAAAAGGCATATATTCTTTTCCGCCTGCACGTATACAATATCATCGATGTCTATACGCACTGCCGCCATTGATTCAACCTCCTTCACAAAGAGATACGGCTCCTTCACCTGTACCTGTTCCAACTTCAACCCTAAAATCGATTCCATAGCCCACGTAACGGCCTGCTGCAAACGATCATAAGCAATGGGTTTCATCAGATAATCTATCGGATGCGTCTCAAAACTTTCAACAGCAAATTCTCGATGCGATGTGCAGTAAATCACCCGTGGCGGATTTATTAGCCCCTTCATTAAATCGATCCCGGTAAGCTCCGGCATATCAATATCCGCGAAGATTAAGTCAACCTGATGCTCCAACAGCCATTCCAAAGCAGCCAACGCGCTGGTGAACGTCTCCACCACCTCTAAATTCTCAAACCTTTTCAGATAAAAGAGCAGCATGTTAATCGCCTGCGGCGCATCGTCAACAAGCACTACACGGATCTTCCTTAAGCCTGTCATTTAGGTCAACTTGAGTGAAACAGTATAGTCGTCGGCTTCGTCCTGTATGTGCAGTTCAAAGCGATCCCGCAAAAGCATATTCAGCCTACGCGTAATATTGTTTAACCCTATCTTGGAGGAGGACACCGTTCGGCTTCCCTTCTTTTTCCGGTTATAGCAAGTAAACAAAAAAGAGCCTTCCAAATAGGCTACGTTAATCCGCAAGGGACTAGTTTCCGAAATCTCCCCATACTTCATGGCATTCTCCACGATGGTAATTAACACAAAGGGCGGAATCAGATAAGCCATCTCCATCCCTTTGCGAACATAAAGCACTGCCGCATCCTTACCAAGCTGTCGGCGAATCAAGCGTATCAATCGCTGTACTCGCTTTAGCTCCTTGTTTACATTCACCAATTGATTAAGATCCCTGATCCGCTCATTGGAGTAATCCAATAGCGATTCGAGATCAAGCACCGATTCAAGCATGCGGTCATCATGATGTCTGAGTGCCATACCCGCCAGCATATTCAGTGCATTCTTAATAAAATGCGGGTACATTTCAGCAGTAAGCAAACTCATTAGGTGATCATTCCGTTCCTGTTCCAATCTCCGCGCTAGCTGCTCTGCCTCCAAGCGTTGTTTAAGCTCTTCAATTCGTTGTTTTGATTCCTCCTTCAATCTTCGCAGCACCACATAAAGTACACCATAGGTAAAAGCTCTGAACAAACCTAGAATACAATTCTGTACAAACTCCCGCTGGTTAAAGTCCACCTCTGCTTTGGTAATCGACATGCCCAAAAAAGGCATCACGCCATAGATGTAGTGGTACGCCATAACACTGGCCACAAAAGAGAATAAAACCAAAAGCAAGCACCCTACGTACCACCATCGGGGCGACAGCGCCAGATTAACAATAAAAGCGAAGCCCGCGCAAATGGCAATAAAAACAATTTCAAAGCCCAAAACCGACCATAAGGTGATGGTGGGCATCATCAATCGATTCAGCCAGTAAGAGGCAAAGCAATACAAAAAAATGGGAATAAAATAAAGCAAAAAGCGTTTATAGCCCGTTTGGTCTAGTAATCTTAGCATCATACGCCTAGGTTTTTGAATTGAGAAAAGCTGAATTTACCCATTCTAGGTGGAGCAGGCAAGAAAAAAAACGCATTTACCAGATTTTAAGATGGCTTATGTCGTTCCCTCGACCGATCGAATTACCTTCAACAAGGTAGCGATGTATATGCAACCAGCCCTCCCAGTCGCCCGGGCTTACCCGCGTGTACACCTGCAAATACTTATATAATCGCTGTACCGTTTGTTGCTCAAATTCCGCACGGCTAGCAGCAAGCTGCGGATGAATCGTCGGATGGACATCAAAATCAATTTGTGCATTGTTGGTACGTTTACAGATCAACGGAAAAATCGGACATTTGGCTAAGTATGCAAGCGTAGCCACTCCTTTCCGCACGCGCAAGCATTTGTCGAAAAAATGAACGGCACAAGCATTCTTAACCGTTAAGGTGTTGCCTGTACCCGAATTTCCATCCAGGTAAACCACCAATTTTCGCCCCCTTTTTAAATCTCCTAATAATTGCAATAAAGCTTTCGGATGCTGCGCGTTAATTAAGTGAAAACAACCCCCGTTTTGTTCAGCTGCAGTTTCCCGGAAAATACGGAGATAGTCTGCCTGCTCTTCCGCCAGCACGTCACCCGCAACCAGCAAAGAAAAAGGCACGCCCTGTTGCATCAACATTTTATTGATCAAGCGGTAAGAACCCGTATGATAGGTACAGATAATTCCTGCTGTTGGCTTTAACACTTCAGCATGTAATACATCCAAGGTGCCGGGAGCCACATACCGTAAGGCCTGCGGATGATTTTGGTCTAAATGGCTTAGGTGTTGCTGAAGACAGAGTTTTTTAAACAACTGCTCATGGCTTTCGTAAGGTATAGCTGGTAAAAAAAACTGTAGATTAGTACTGAAGCTGATAAAACGCCGCAACACGTCCTTACGGCCAAAGATATCGAGTTTTCCAACCTCCTCGCGTAATTTAGCAAACGCGTCGAGATAGGGTAATTGTGAATAGCTTTTCATTACATATAGTATTCATTCGTTGTAGATAATTAATTTAGGTATGGAAGAGCGGGGAGGCACCCCGCTCTGCATGACTACAGGATTACAAAATCACATTTACGATCACCATCCGGTTCATCCTTGTCTATAAATCCCAATAAATGCGCGACGCCTCGTTTAGCGTGCGTGTCGCGATTCCACAATTTGCGTTCTTGATTTAATTGCATCGTTTCCATGAATTTAATTTTTAATGGTTAATCAATCGCCCGGTTTATGCAGGCCGGGCCTACGCCTGTACCCTTGGCCAAGGGGAAACGTGATCATCACGATGCAATACTCTCAAATGGGCATTTGTATCACAAAACCATGTGACTAAGTCGAGTAAAAACGAGACAAAACGAGCATTTCTGAGAAAAACAGGTTTTGTTTCGAAAAACCCTGCCTTTGTCACGTAAACAGGGGTGTTCGTCCCATCGATTTGTATCCCACCAAGCAAATAGCTAACTCGCGCAGGAACCAAGCACTTTATTATGGAAAGATTTTTTACTTATGCAGAACAGTATTGCATGCTAGCTGAACAAGAGAAGCAATTTATAATCGCCAATTGTCGGTTACGAAGTTATGGCAGGCATGATTATTACTTACTTGCCGGTGAATACAAAACCAATTGGTGTTTCATGTTAGATGGCTCATTAGCCGCTTTCAAAATTGACAGCGAAGGCGGTGAATTTTTACAGTGGTTAAGCGTCAAGAACCAATATTTCACCGGAAGCAAACATGCCTTTAGCTATCAGCCCCATGGCCTACAGCTTAAATTTCTGCAGTCCAGTGAGCTATTAGAATTTCCATACTCGGCACTGCGCATGGCGCAGCATAGATACCCAGCGTTTGCCGAGTTTCTTCACGTGATGAAAGAACAAAAGTTAAAACACTTTCAAGCCCTTGTAAAAATCTTAAAGCTTCCTCCTGCTGAACGGATGTATAAGGCTTTAGAAGATCTAAATAGTTGGGCAACGATTTTGAAGGTTGATGAATGCTGTGACTTGCTCGATATTAACCATAGGTGGTATTACCAGGGTTTGAAAAGACATCTTAAAGGTTGAAGGCATAGCATTTTGCAATCCAGTCATGTATTCCCTACAATTTTTTTTGAATTATTTCTGTTCCAGCAGCACAGTTTTTCGCTTTCGCGCCTTACTAAATTTGCTTTTGATGGAAACGAGGAGTAGCGGAGCCAGACCGTAGGCATCAGTTCCATTACCGGCCGGCTGCCGATCAGTAAGGTTAGTGCGGGGATCGGCAGCCCGCTGGTTAAAAAGAAAGGAGAAATAAAAAATGAAAGAAGTAGTAAAAAAATCCATTTGCATCGTATTTGTAATCGTATTCGTTTACGCTGCAATAGATAAGATATGGGACCATTCTAAATTTGTAACCCAACTGGGGCTTTCTCCATTTATGTTTCCGGGAATGGATATTGCCATATCAAAGAGCGTAGTAGTCTTATTAATATTATCTATAATGCTACTCCTTATCAACCCTTCCGACATGGTATTCCCGACTTTGGTAATAGCTGCCTTTACAATTTATATCATTGCGGTTTTAACCATCGCCCCCTTTGTGCCCTGCTCCTGTATAGGTTTATCAGATCGGTTCACGTGGCATCAACAATTATATATCAACATCTTTCTTTTGGTTCTTTCGGCGATCTATTTCTACCTAAATCGAACTGTCCGTAAACCGCAAAAAGCAGGCACACAGGCACGAGGAAAACGTAACCGTATACGTAGAAAAATATTTGTTGCAACAACTCGGGATAAGCCTTAAGCCCGTCATCCATTAAGGCCTTTACTAAATACTAAATTATGCGTAATAGCAGATGGAGTAAGACGGCAGTAGCTGCTTTCTTACTCACCTTAGGCGCAACAGCTGCCTCGAAAGCTGTACAACAGGAGACCATTTGGGTTTACCAAGACGGAAGTAATGATACGACGTCCAACCCGGACTGTCAGCTCAATCCGGAAGAAATCTGTGCGTTAGAGTATCACACAGATGCATCTGGGCAACCGGACTTCTCTAGCCCAACAGGCGCAGAAATGCAAGGACAACGTAACCAATAGAGGTCTCTTCCATTTATCCATCCGTCGTGTTTTCACACTTCGGATGGATTTTTATCTTTGTCTCTGATCACCAGCATTTCTATCTTTCTTACCGTCTCTTTCAGCTGTAGTCCATATTTTTCCAACTCCTTATTTATCGTCTTTAGATCTTTCGGACGCCGGGTAAAGTCAATATCTAACAGGCCATCAAATCCCGTTTCGTTTATTAAGGGCAACGATGAAAATGTGGCGAGTTCATCTTGTAATTCTTCCATAAACACATACATTAACCTATTCTGTATATTTATAGTATTCTCTTTTCTGAAATAGGCACTGGGCTTCCCTCCTTTTGTACGTATCTTTTCCATATTATTTAATAAATTCATTAAGACAAAACAAGGTTCCTCCCGCTGTTCTATTGATGCCGTTAGATCAAAATAGCGTTCAAGATCCATTCGCATAAAATCGAAAATTTCAGCGGACTTTTCTTTTGGCACGTATAGCTCATAACAAAAGGCATTATTGGAAAGCCATTGATCGTATTCAGTCTTATCAGAAGGCATCATAAACCGATTCTTATTTTGAGCTTCTATGATTACCCGGTTATAACGTTTAAATGGATTATTGATGGTCGTTTCCCCATAAGCAATTGCAAACATATTAATGAGGGTGCCATTCCAAATTTTAATCTTCTGTAAAATGCCAGTGTTTTTATCTTTTACCACGCTTGTTCTACCTCCCGCGTCCGGCACGTATCCCATAAAGAAAGAATAATATTGCATGTATTTATTTTGTCGACCATTGCCTTCGAGCCACAAGTCCGCTGTCTTATCAAAGTCGCGGTTTTGCACAAGTGTTGTTAGATTTAATTTTTTTCCATTTATGAAATCCTCTAGTCGCTCGGCATTCAGATTCCAGCCGCCAGTGACATGCTCAACCCTTCCATCTGCTGTTATCCATACATGTAAAGGAATGGTTCGAAAAGAAAAGCTGTTCCATAACTTTTGTGATACCACAGTCGGCAGTGACAGAGTTCGATACTTTTTATTTCGTTTCGCAAAGTTTTCGATAGTTTCTCTGCTTTGGTTAGTAACCAGTATTATTTGGGCTCTATCGTTAAACTGCTTTTGGAGTTCATCTAAGTGCGGAAAGGCATTTATGCAAGCACCGCAATAAGTTGCCCAAAAATCCAATATAATCGGTTTTCCAAGGTAGGGCTTAAGTTCTTCCCTAAGTTCTCTTGACAGTGTATCGCCCTCACTAAAAAACGTATCGTTGGTTTTGGTTTCCGCTATCGGCGTAAATTCCTGTCCTATTGAAACACTCGTCTCTAAGATTAAAACACAAGTTATCAATCGTATTACCCTATTCGGCAAATTCATATTATCGTTTATTTTGTTCAATACCTGTTAATTCAATTATTTTAGTGGGAATGGGAAAAGTGTATCGGGCATCATTAGGGGGTAGTGTGTATTGCTGATCGCCGACCACTCTTCTGAGGGTAGATTGGGTTTTCACATCTTTATTCAGCCTCCGTAAATCCTGCCACCTGAGCCCCCGTAACAACAACTGTTTTTGCCGTTCAGCTAGTACAAACAGTAAAGCAGAATCCCTATCATTCATCACGATGGGCACGAATGTTCCGTTCCGATATTTATTTTCCAGAAATGTGTTTAAAACAGCTTGGGCCTCTTCTATCCGATCTGTTCGAACCAAACATTCTGCTTTAGTAAGAAGCATTTCATCTACTGCGATGCCCGAAAACAGATTAAAATCACCATAATAACTTCCCCTGAAACCCAGTGATCCATCATTATTTCGCTGGAAAAACAGTTCTTTACGACGATCTTCATCATCATATTGACCATAAAGCAAAGTATCAATTCGCAAGGCCGTATTTCCAACATATTGTGGAGAAGCCTTTGACTGAAAGATCACTTCATCGTTCATGGCTGCAAATGGATAGCGTTGTGTAACATCAAGCCTTTCATATACCATTTGCGTGGTATTATAAGCCAGACAGGAATCAGCATATAACAGTGCATTTGTATAATTATCCATCGCTGCGTAACACCGTGCCAACAAACCATATGCCGCAGCTTTAGAAGCGTCCGTCTTCCTTATCGGCTGCCCCTTTAAAAGAGAAGCACTTTGTTTAAAATCTGAAATAATCTGCTCGTAGGTCTGCACAAGGGATGCCCTTATTGTTACATCATCAACGTTCGATGAAAACTTTAAAGGAATCCCGGGCGTTTCATCATTCAATTCAGCATACGGTACAGCAAATAGCTGCGCCAAATTAAAAAAGGCTTTTGCACGAAAAAACAACGCACTGCCTTTGATATCGCGCCATTCCATCTCGTTTCGCTCATTCACGGCTATACGTTCCAGGCCTTCTAAAATGGTGTTGGCATAGAAAATCTGTTTATAAGACCCGTTCCATTCCTCTGGGTCAACTATGCCCCTAAAAACATCTCGTTCCCAAGTATAGACATCCCTTACAACAAGGGCAGCATTATTATAATCCTGTTGCGTTAAGTAATAAGTATCTTCACTTCCTATCATGGCACCGATATGATCCACACCGAACACACTATTATTATTTAAGAGCCACCGCATGTCCTTTAAGGTGGTGGGTACAACGATGCTTAACTCGCGTTTCACCTCCAACCAATCTTTCGAACAAGCAGATAGTCCTATCAGGGCAATCAGCAATAGTGCAAAGCCGTGTGTTATAGTATTTTTTTTCATAATCTGATCTGTTAAAAAATGATTTTGCATCCCAAGGAATAACTCCGCGGGTTTGGATAGATAAGTGGCGTACCGCTGAGCGGTACTGCACTAATATCCGGATCGAGCCCCTGTTTATTCGCCCGCCAAATAATCCCCAGGTTATTGGCATATAGGTAAAGTTGAAGCTTTCTGATTCCCTTCAGTTTCGTGTTCAGATCATAACTGAGCTGAATATCCTGTAACCGTATATGATCACCTTTCTCTATCAAAACCTCCGAATTGGCGTAGAAATTATCCCGTAAGGTATTGGCCGGATAAATCATAGCAGGAACATCAGTGTAAAACTCATCTCCCGGACGCTGCCATCTTTTGGTATAATCTACATGCGTCACATAAGATTGGAAAGCCATGTTATAGTTGATGGACTGCCGTCTGAAGACATAACCCAGCTTGTACATGATGTTTGCTGATAAATTCCAACTTTTATACGAAAAGGTATTACGGAATGCACCAAAATATGCCGGTTGTGCGCGACCATTGTAAATAAGACTTTGCTCATCGGCAGCAGTTAACATGGCACTGTAGTTTTGCGACACCTCACCGTTCAGATATCCCCTTGGAGCACCGGTTTCCGGATCAAGGCCCGCCCAGGCATAACTGTAAACACCGTAAACCGGCTTTCCTACAATAGGGTTTATTTGGAAAGGATTACCCGTTAAACTTGCATCGATAAAAAAATAACTTCTAGTGGGATTCAGGTTATACTTTGTCACCTTATCTTTCACATAACTGAAGATCAACGCACTGCTCCATTGCCACGATTTCTTAATCAAAAGCGCATTTATCTCGATGTCCCAGCCCTCACCTACCATGTCGGCCACATTGCCTCTATAATTTACCCATCCATTGGTGGGGTCCAATGGGCCATTCCCGATCAGATCCGTTCCGCGTCTCTTATAATATTCTACACTACCATTTATCCGATCTTTCAACAGACCATAATCCACGGCGAAATTTAAGGTGCTTATTTTCTCCCATCGGAGTGACGGATTGGCCGGATTTGTTATCGTAGCAGCCTGTTGTCCGGTATAATTATCAGTTGCCAAACTAGCCGTCGTAAAAGCCGTAAGTGAATTATCAAGGTTACCACTAACGCCATAGGTAGTTCTCAGGTTCAATTTTGAAAAAGCGTTTACATTAAAAAATTCCTCTTCCAGCAAATTCCATTTACCACCTACAGACCATAATGGAACCCGCTTTTGATTGGTTCTTACCCCAAATAGATTTGACTGATCCACTCTTCCGCTTAATGACAATGTATAGCGTTCCTTGTAGCTATAAGCACCGTTGAAGAAAAATGATCTAAATCGATCAGTTGTTTCAAAGTAGGTATTTCCGGAAGGTATTACCCGATTACCGCCCGAAGGATACTGCGGGTACAGTGTATTGAGATTTACGGGAAGCGAAGTACCAGTCAGCACATCATATCCATAATACCTTACGTTGTTCCCCTGCCGCTTATTCTCTCGAATTTCAGCACCTGCAAGCAAGTTGATATTGTGGTTTCCCATCAGCTTTTCAAAAGCAATCTGCCCTCTTATATTCTGCGCATTTAAGGAATTTTGGCCTTTTATCAACAGCCCACCTTTTGGAATATAACTCTCTATATTTCCATTAACATCTTTAAAAATATATTGATTGTAGAGGCTGCGCATGGCATATGATTCTTCATTCCATAAAACATGAAGATTATCGGTTTGCTGTTCTAGCTGATATTTTAAACTTATATTTAGCCTGGCAATCAGTTGATAGTGAAGGCCAGTGTTGAATCGTACATTAGCAAGTTTCGAGCGATTATCCCTATAGCCCATCTCATTTAGCGGAAAAAAACTCCAATCAACTCCCTTTTCCTTTTCACTTTCTATAAAAGACTCCCTATAAAGACGGGGTATAGCAAGTGCATTGCCTTCATGATCTGTAAGCCTAGCATAAGGATATATGGTACGAGAACCGATGCGAATGTCTTGGTAGGTATCATCGCTTTCGCGATGTTGTACGGAATAATTCAGCGATGTAGTAATACTGAAATTCTTGAAAGGCGTAATGTTATGCTGTGCTCCGATATTATAGCGTTGCCGATTATTACCCTCCAAGGTTAAGGCATTGTGATCGTAACCGGCCGATACACGGAAATCATGTTTGTTACCTCCGCCCGAAATGCTGAGCGCATATTGTTGATTTAATTGGCGCCTATAAAAATAATCGCCGAGATCGTTGAGCACATCATATTGTTCAAATCTGCTAAGTTGCGTTCTTAAAGCATCATCGGAGATCAAACCCATATCGCTGGCCTTCAGCAACTCGACAACGGGACTTAGCGCAGATGGATTTATATTATTATTAAAAACATTGTTGAAAAAACCTTTATCGTACAGAAAGCGCTCCATCCCGATGAAATCTGCTGCACCCAACCTCCTTTCATAGTGTAAATCGGGCTGCTCGCTTAAGGTCGTATTTGCATTAAATTCAATTGAAATGGGTTGATTTTCTCTGCCTCGTTTGGTTGTAACTACAATGACACCATTCCCTGCACGGACACCCCATATAGAGGCAGCCGCTGCATCTCGCAGGATACTGATGCTTTCAATATCATTTGGATTAAGGTTATTGATATCACCCTCGTAAGGAAAATTATCCACGACGATTAAAGGCTGATCATTTGCGAAAATAGTGCTCCTGCCCCGTATACTAAGCTTAGGTTCTCCTCCTGCCCTTTCATCAAAGGTCAATGATGGCGTTACACCTTTCAATCGGCTGATAACATCGGTACTTACACTCCGATTAAACAGTTCCTTATCGACCTGTACAAAACTGCCCGTAGCCCGTTCCTTGGGCAAGGTCTGATAGCCCGTGCTCACCTCTACCTCATCCAGCTGATTATCGTTAGGTTCCAAATGGATCGTCAAGCCTTCCGCTTCGCCCCTTTGAAAGTCCACCTCTTGTGTTTTATAACCGAGAAAGCTAATGACAAGTACACCCATCCCCTCTTTAGCACTTATTCTAAATAAACCATTTGCATCAGTGCGTACAGAAATAGTGCTCCCTTTAATTCGCACGGTTGCACCCGTAAGTGTCTCATCTGTACCTATAGCCATAACCCTTCCCGTTACAAAGTAATCACTTTGCAAAGCCACGCCGTGGGCAGCCTCCGGGGAGGAGGACTGCCGGGCGTGTGCCAAACAAACACAGAACAAGACGTTTAAGGCTGTAAGGTATATGGTGTAGGGTTTAAGGGTGCGCAAGGCCCACTTACACAACAAGCCAAAAAACCTATCTCTCGAAGGTATAGCACCTCGCGTTAAAGCAGATGCATTTCGCCTAAATTTCTTTGCATTTCGCCATATTTTTTTTGCATTTCGCTCACCGTTAAATGCATTTCGCCCCCGCCAAATTGTATTTCGCCCTCTATTGACTGAATTTGGCACACCTTTCGTTGCATCTCGCCATTGAGCAAGTGCATTTCGCCTAAACTTCTTTGTATTTCGCCATAATTTACCTGCATTTCGCGTAACGTACGTCACATACCACCTCGCTTTGCCGAACCCTTCATGGCAAGGTCTCAAGGGAAAAACTGTTCGACGGCTAATAACTGGCCTCCAAAAGTTTTTATCGTTGTGTTTATTTTCAATGGAGATAAAGCTATTCCGATAAACCGGAATGGTCGGATAGCTCAGGCTAAGTAGTCGCAGTAACTTACACAGAAATTTTGCAGCCAGGAGCTTTGGGTACCTTTCGCGGGGAAAGGTACAAGTAATATTCATCACTAATAATTCATCATTCATCATTAGGGACTGCTCTCGCGCGCCAGCCAAATCGCGTCGTTCGTCCCTTAATATTGCAGTTCGTCCCAACAAATACTGAAAAGCACAGAACAAAGTGGTTGAAAGCGAAAAGCATAAAGATGCATTTTGACCCCGCCAAATTGTATTTTGCCCCTCCGTGCCTGCATTTCGCCCCCTATTGACTGCTTTTGGCATAGCATTCGCTGCATCTCGCCTTTCGTCGGATGCAGGTCGCCCCCCTTTTCCTACCAGTTGCGGTAGTTTTCTTGCATTCCGCGGCGCTTTTTCTGCAAGTCGCTTATCATTTGATGCGCTAGCCCAAAAACGTAGTTCGTCCCTGTTAACGGTTGTTCGTCCCAGAACAGTACTGCAAATAGGTTGTTTGTCCCTACATATTGTATTTCGTCCCGGTTTTAGGAAGACTGGCTTTCCAAAGGTTCGCAGGAAAATTAACTCCCTTCGTGAGAAAAACCCTAGGGTTCGTCCTTTGTTATTTGGGTAGTTAAAACTTTCTATTACAGAGCTATCACCTTGTTGTTTGTCCCTGTTAACAGTTGTTCGTCCCAAAACAGTACTACAAATAGGTTGTTCGTCCCTGAATATTGCAGTTTGTCCCAGCGTCAAATTGAAGCTTTTCCCGAAGATGCTACGGAAAGGTCTCGAAGGAATATCTGCTAGACAGCTAATAACTGACCTCCAAAATTTCGGATAGCACAAGCTAAGTAGCTGCAGTAACTTACACAGAAATTTTGCAGCCAGGAGTTTTTGGGTACCTTTTTGCGGAAAAAAGGTACAAGTAATATTCATCACTAACAAACGCCTTAGCGAGCGCCTGCCCAAAAACGTCGTTCGCGCCAGTTTTCCTACCGTTCGGGTCATTTTTACTGCATTTGGCGCTGTAACAGATGCAGGTCGCACCCATTTTCCTACCAGTTGAGGTAGTTTTCTTGTAATCTGCGGCTCTTTTTCTGCAAGTCGCCGATCAGATTTGGAATTTTCAATAGGCTCTGTTTTAATCAAACAATTTCTACATAATTTAAAAACCGTTGAATTTTTAATAAAACGTGCAAATGTGAGCAAAATCATTTGGCACGTATGCCTATAAAGCCTATCTTTGAGACATAGGCAGCCCTTATGAACGTAAACCGTCATTTTTTAAATTAGATTTAGGTGTTTTTGTTAAAAAATTTCAGATATAATCCACCCTTTTGGGCTATATAAATAGTCCATCAAGTCGAAAATAAGAAAGGAGTTTACGCGCTTAGGTCGGGGCAGTAATAATTAGAATTATTGGATTTTGAAGTGACTTTGCAAGCGCGCGAGGTGCTTGGCAAGAATAGCTTGCGGGATTTTTAGTTGGTTGGTTTTGTTGGCTGTGTGAATAGCTCGTCTTCATAATTTTCAGGTTGCAACGAGTCATGGATAGAAACCAAGAATGGCCTTGCCGATCCACTACGTCTCTTCGTTGACACCCCGATAGCAGTTTCACGACAAGGCCATTCCTGCAAATATAGAAATTTGCAGGCGATAACAGCTTGTCGTCTCCTTTTCGGGGTGTCAAATCGAAAAGATTGGAGACTCGTTTGAAGGCAAAGCCTTCAATTGTATTTACGTTTAACGCTCAAAAAGAGCATCGTTACTTCTAATCTTTAAGCAAAGATAGGTAAAGATTCTTTTTGATGCAAATTATAAATCAAATAATGTAAGATTTTAATCAAAAGTGGGGTCAGAAGATAAAAAAGTAACAAGGAATGAGATCATAAGATCACCTATATATCGGCAAATTTTAGGTAATAAACTGAAAACAAAGCGATTGGACTTAGGGTATTCTCTCAGTGATATGGAAGAAATGAGCGGTATCCCAGTGAATACTTGTTTGAGCATTGAAAAGGGCAAGACAACTAATATTGACTATTACATCGAATACGCGAAGACATTAGAGTATGAATTACGATCTCTTTTTGAAATCGAGATAGAACTTGGCGCAAAGAACAGTTTGTCGAAAGAAAAACAGGATCGCGTGTTTTTGACGAGAAAACTGCGAGTTTTATTAGTTAAAGAAAAATTCTTTATAGATGAAAAAGGAGTGAAAGAAGTAAAGGACAGATTACTTGAAAAAGGGGAAGTTCAAGATTCCAAAACTCTCAGCGCTGAAATTTCCGGTGTTCTTTTGAACTGGTGTAAAAAGGAAGAAGGCATTCTAATTAAAAGGAAAGCTGACCGGAAAAATAATGTATATAAATCCGTAACTAAAGAGATATGACACTTTGTTTCCTAAACATCGGCTCTTCAGAAATGGTAATGCTCTTGTTTGTAGCTCCAGTGATGGCGATCGGCATTTATGCCCTATACCAGTGCATAACTAATCCGCACATTACAACCACACAACGCATTGTCTGGCTTATTATTATTCTCTCCGTGCCGCTGTTTGGATGTATTGGGTATCTTTTAGCGAATAAGACTAATAAAAATAATGGTGCGGCAAAGAAATAGGAATCTTTCTATTCTCCACACAGGTAAACAAAGGCACACAGAACGATTAATAAAAACAGCCTAACACATAAACCTAATATATGAATACGAATCATCCGAACGTAGCACTGATACACGAATTCTTCCGGATCTATGCAAACAATGAAACTGAGCGGTTAAGTAATGTACTAGCAGAAGACATCAAATGGCATATTCCCGGCAAGCATCCGCTAGCAGGAACCAAAGTCGGTATACCAGCCGTAGTAGAATACCTTGGACAGCTAAGCAAAGCCGCATTCCAGGCCTCTCCTATTGTAATGGGCGTAAGCGATCAGTATGTGATCGACTGCCACCGCAACTGGAGCAATTTAGAAGGCAGCACCAATTTAGACAATATGTCATGCCTCCTATGGAAAATAGACAATGGTAAAATCGTAGAGGTTTACAACTTCCCAGAGGACCAACATAAGGTAGATGCGTTTTTTGGGGAGGTTTATGGGTAATTTTCAGGGACCAATGTTGTCTTATTAGCATGAAAACCTATTTAGAAACAGACAGGCTGATACTAAGAGAAATCGTCCCAGAAGATGTTGATGGAATGTTCGAACTGGATTCCGATCATGAGGTACATAAATACTTAGGAAACAATCCTGTAAAGAACAAAGAGGAAGCAAGGAAAAACATTGATTTCATACGGCAGCAGTATATCGAAAATAAGATTGGCCGTTGGGCAGTAGTGGAGCGAAGCTCAAATCAATTTATAGGATGGGCAGGTTTAAAGCTGATTAAAGAGACGATCAATAATCATATTGATTACTATGATCTAGGTTATAGGCTAATAAAAAAATTCTGGGGACGGGGTTATGCAACAGAAGCCGCAAAAGCAACACTCTCATACGGTTTTGACAAACTCAATTTACCAGAGATATTTGCGATCGCAGATTGCAACAATACAGGATCAAATAAAATATTAACCAAAATAGGTATGACTCACGAAGAGGTGTTCTTTCTAAATGGAATTAAGTGCAATTGGTATCGAATTGGCAGGGAGGAATTTAATGATTATACATAAAAATGGCATCACAGATTGTGATACCTGGAAATATAGAAGTTTTACAGTCACAATTTTCGATCTCCGATTAATGAAACGTTATAGCTAAACAACAAAACCTAATCTATGACCAAAACCCAATCATCAAAAGAAAGCTTAATCATCCCTGAAGAAGTAGTGATGAATCAGATCTATTATATCCGCGATCAAAAAGTGATGCTGGACAGGGATTTAGCGGATTTGTACGGAGTAGAGACAAAAGTGCTTAAACAAGTTAGAAATATTGATAAGTTCTCTGAGAATCATAGGTTGAAAAAGAAAAAGCTTAGAAAGGAAGGTGAATATGTTTATTAAATTGTTTCTCCTCTTCATATTACTCCTATTCTTTTCAATTTACCGATTTTGTTTGAAAAAGCATAAAGAATTTGATTCTCCTTGGACAGTAATTGCTACTGCTTTAAGCTTAGCTGTTGTTATCGCCTTTTTTATCATTATCGGTGAAGTCTATACAATTTACACCGGCGAGGGCGAACTAAAAATGGACACTACTGGGCAAGTTGGCGACTTTATTGGCGGTGTGGTGGGTACAACAATAACTGGTGTAAGTGTAATCCTACTTTATAATACATTTATTGATCAAAGAACTTTTTCGAGGACTCAAACTAAATACCTAGAGAAAAATGAAATAGCTCAAAAAGATCAGCAATTTCAAACGACATTCTTTCAGTTGATATCTTCTCATACCAGTCTTAAACAGTCTATTCTGTTCAACACAAAAGAACGATTAACATGGTGGACTGAAGAAGAGGTTGAACCGTATAGAACGATATCTGGCATCGAGTTTTTTGAATTTGCAAAATGGGACTTCTATAGACTATACCAACCAGAAGGTCAGATAATGCCCCCAATTAGTATTCGGCAGGACAACGTATTAGAACACGTCCTTCCTAACCCGTCAACAAATCACACGATTAACCAACCAATCGAGAGAATTAAGAGTAAATATAAGAAGTTTTTTGACACTTATCACCCTTACCTTGGGCACTACTTTAGAAATATTTACTATATTCTAAAACATGTCGACAATCATTTCGAACAGGATGTCGCGCTAGCACAAACTGATAAAGATAACATTGAACAGAAATATAAATTCTATACAGGCACCTTGCAATCTCAATTGTCATCGGCAGAACTGTTTCTATTGTTTTATAATGGCCTGTGTTTTTCTAAGATGAAGCAACTCATAATAAAATACGATATGCTGAAAAATTTAGCAGTGGAAGACCTAGCTGACTCTGAACGGCATACCACTCTCTATCAAGGGATAGCTTTAAAAACCCGGCACTCCATTATCCATGGCATCAATTAGAAAATAATCGAGCTCCCTACCAAAGAAACACTAAAAGCGCTCTTCATATTTGTATCGTCGAACAACGAAAATAACACTTCCAGCTAAATAGCGCTGATTTTATATGATTTCTAATATTCGTTCTTTTTCAGTCCATTTTATAGGTTTACGGGTTGTTTTCTCTTTTAACAATTCAAAAATGTTTGCAGATCTTTTCATAGAATATCCTTCTGATAAGTCATTAATGATTGTAATTTTTTCTTTTATGAGATCTTTATATTTTGATTTTTGGGCAATTTCAAAATTCACAATTGCTTTGCGCAAATCGTTTTCAAAGTACGTTGACGAGGACCCGGTAACATAAGTTATAATAAACAAATTGGGTCCTTTGTTTATTATAGCATTAAATTTTATGCCTTTAAAGTCATCGAGTGGTGCGCGTAATTTGACCATGTTGTCATAGTTCAATTTTAAAAAGTCATTTGCATCCGTTTTGAACGTCTCCCTTTCCCTTTCTTCCTTCTCATCTTTGTATCGCATGCAAAACCCATTTACAACACCAACTATAAAGTTTGCCAAATCGAAAACACAACTAGGAATTTGTTCAATATTTTCACACGTTTTATAATAGAATTCCCTCCCTGATTTATCTAGTGTCGATTTAACACTGTAAGATGCTTTAAACAAACCTATTATTCTTCCAATTATATCTTCAGACTCGTCATTTACAGGTGTTTCATAATAGTTTTGATCTATCCATCCACTATCTGTAATCACAATTTTTTGATTTGTGTAAGTTACGAACACAGACACAAATTTGTTGTTTATAGTAGAGTAAGCAGTAATAATTTCTAGAGCATTTTGTCTTACTTTGAAACTAGTTAAATTACAAAATGATGATTTAATTTGCTCTATAATTTGCGCGTTATCCATTTTACTCGAAATTTATCTGATCGAAGTTAATTAGTTTTGTATCTTCAAACTTTATCTCAGGAACTTTTTCTACGATATTTGGAAAATTACCATCACTCAGGCTTGTATTAGTTTCCATGCAAAAAAGAGACACACCAAAATTTATATCCTCTACAATTTCTTTTGCCTCCTCCTCCTTTTTTAGAGTCTCATTTTTATACGCGAAAGGCATCCCTTTATCATTAAATGTATTAAAATGCGGTGTTGACACTGATTGTTTTTCTAATGGTATGTCAGGAAAGCTATTTCGATGAGCAGGTCCATCTGAATCGAATCTAAAAAATGGTTCTTGAGTAAAAGATGTACATCGTAATTTTATACCATATTTCGATTCTCTTTTGCTTTGTTCAATTATCAATGAAATTTCATCACCGATATTTTTGTGTTGAACTTTACTCTTCCCTATCAACCAAACTGCATTATTGATTTTATGGTGTAGTTGGATGGTATTAGTTAAAACATATTTTTTATCGCTCAGAAGCTCTTTGAATAGATCTGGGTTGCCTTTTACGTCCTGGTTAACTTTACTCATTAAAGTGATCACTTTAGAATTATTTCAACTGTAAATATACATATTGAATTGATACTGTACACTGATAAAATATGAAACTTCGTGACCAGACTCATCTTATCACGAGTTAAGTAAGTTCTCAATACACTTTTCGATCTTTTTTAATCGCAAGTTCAATTCTACCTTCTTATTAAACTGCTTGCAGGTTGATATGGCCGACCGTAGTTTGTTGATGTCTTTTTGAAGTTGAAAAAGTTTCGCACTCTTTTCGATAAGTTCAGCCATAGAATCCACTTCTTTCGGTTTAAAACCAGATAGCTGTTTACAAAAATCAAAAAAAACAGCATCTAGGCTTTCCCTCAAATTCAGCTGGAATGTGTTATCTGCTGCCGTGAACCAGTCTGAAGCAAATTCCCAATCTATAACAGAGGTATCAGCAAGTGTCGGATGAGGATGTTTAGCGGAGGCAGATATATAAAATCGGTCACCAAATTGCATGACAAATATGACGCCGTAGGGGACGCTTTTACCGATAATAGCGAGCAATTCTGATATTCGGTCGTCCCGTTTTAGTTCAATATGGATGATCTGGATTTCCGCAAAATACTTTCCGGACAGGTTTATTGTTGCCGGCGCCAATTTATGCGTCCAAGTCATTTTACTGATTTTATCAGTGAGAATCTTTTTTTGTTTGTTGGATAGATGAGCGTCAAACATCTTTTTTGGGATAGTTTGACCATACACTGTACTGATCGGTAAATTAAAAAGATCAACCATTAGCGCACGATTAGAAAAGTGATTAATTGAAAATCTTCCAATCCCTTAATTTTATCCGTTAAAGCAGTGGTGCCACCTGATCGGAACAGACTATGTATTTCTTTTTCCTCTTCTGTTTGGATAATGGAGCTGATACTATCCTTTAATAGCCGGGAATAGTTATCCATGCGGTGGTATTCATCTGTCTCTTTACTCAATGCTTTACAAAGATCGGTTAGCGGTTCCGTTTTACCTTTGCATAGCTTGCGCATGGCATCGAGTATCTTTTTAGATTCTACGTGTTTCAGGTGAAGAAGTCCACTCGAACTGATATATACCAGATAGTATGGATGTAAACGATTAGTTTTATTGATGTTGAGGAACGAATTTATATTTTTCAGGACAAATATAGTACCTGCAGGCAATATATCATCAGCAGGAACAACAGCATGTAGTCCTTCAGGAATATGATCCAATGTTCCATACAGTTTAAAATAATTGGAAAGATCGACTCGAAAATCATTTAATCCAAGATCTGTAATGTCCACGCCCTCTCGAAGATCTTCCAGATCAATCACTTCATCCTTCAGCTTTTGGAGCTGTATCTTTCTGTACTCCAGATCTTGCTCTCTAGCATTCAAGATATTGTCATCTCCCGTACTGGCCATATTCGAAATCAACATACGGCTCTCTACTTTCTGCTTCAGATTGATGTAAGCATCCAGCGTCACATCTGGCCAAAAATTGACGAGCGTTATCGTATCATTCTTAGATCCTATACGATCGATACGACCAAATCGCTGAATGATACGCACCGGATTCCAGTGAATGTCATAATTGACCAAGTAATCACAATCCTGAAGATTTTGTCCTTCCGAAATACAATCTGTTGCAATCAGAATATCAATCTCCTCATTTATCTGCGGATATAGCTGAGATTTTCCTTTTGACAGCGGAGAAAAACAAGTAAGTAATGGGTTCAAATCCGAAGGTATATTTTTCGCTGAACTTATTTTTCTGGATCCGGTAATAAGCGCTGTGTTGATACCATACTTATTCTTAAAGTGACTGTGAATATGCGCGTACAGATAGTTTGCAGTATCTGCAAAAGCGGTAAAGACAATCGCTTTCTTGTTCTGACCATTAAAAGGATGTTTTATCTTTCCTTCCAACAATTCATGGAGCTGACGAAGCTTATAATCGTTATTTCCACGAACGTGCTCAATGCTATCCCAGATGCCACGCAGTAATTTTAGATCGTCCTGCAAATCCTCTTGCCAACGGTAAACATCCATGTCTGCGACATGTACTTTGATCTTTTTACCGATAAAGTTTTCCTCATCGCCCCAGTCGGACTCCCAGTCAAAATTTTCGTCTTCAATTCGTGCCTGTATACCTTCGTAATCTGATTTTACCCCATCTCTAATGGTCTGTAGTGTTTTCTCAATTAAGCCGATAATACCTTCTAGCGTTATACGAAAAGAGTCCACGGAACTTTCCAAGCGCTTCAAAAGATTAATACGCATGAGTATACGGAGACTATTGTCACGGTCGATTTGTGATAGCCTGCCCGCTCCGGCTCGTACATCTTTCTCGTACAGCGATCGATAATGTTCTAATTTGCTGTCAAGGATGTAATTTAATGGCGTATAGACCGAAAGATTTAATAAGGTAAGACCTTCTGCTATTTGCACGTAGGTGACATGCCCATCCTCCGTTAACGGGCTTTGGATAGAGAGCGGTTCATTCCGCTTCGGGAACTTACCAATAGCACTGGTATCGTAGTACGTGGTGATATGCTTTCTTGATCGTGCGATGGTTAACGAATCTAATATCTCGAAAAAATCAAAGTCAAGCATCTCCAATAAGCGTTCGGTAGTCCGATATCCCGTATCGTATTTACTCCAGGTATTGAAAGCTTGTTGTGCTTTTCTGAAAACCTGCTCTATGGAGCTTTTGGTATCCAGCTTTTGGTCTATAATGGCGGCTTCCCCCTCATAGGCCAATGCCAATTGATTCCGTAAATCCGCAAAGCGGTTGTTGACTGGCGTCGCAGACAACATCAAGACTTTTGTTTCGATACCTTCCTTGATCACTTTACGCAATAGCTTCTGATACCTGTTTTCCCGATCTGAATATGGATTGTTATTTCTGAAATTATGAGATTCGTCAATGACCACGAGACCATAATTCCCCCAATTGACATTTTCCAAACTTCGACCGTTGCTCATACCTCGGTCGCGACTGAGATCTGTATGAAATAATACATCATACCGAAAGCGGTCCGCTGCCAAAAAATTGTTCTTGTCATTATGACGGTAAGCGTTCCAGTTTGCTTCTAATTTTTTCGGACACAATACCAGAACATCCTTATTCCTCATCTCGTAGTATTTGATCACCCCTAAAGCAGAGAAGGTTTTACCCAAGCCCACACTATCCGCTAAAATGCAGCCGCTATATTTTTCAAGCTTGTTAATAGCACCTATGACGGCATCACGTTGAAAATTGTAGAGCTTGCTCCAGACCAAGGTATCTTTGAAGCCAATTTGGTCGTTCGGCAAAGTATCTAAGGAAAGGTCTTCGAGAAAATCATTGAAAATATTGTATAGCGTAATAAAGTAGATAAACTCCGGGCTATTTTCTTTGTAAGCAGTTTCAAAATAGCTTTGCACCTGCTCGGTTACTTCCTTGAGGTCGTCTTCATTTTTCCACACCTGATCAAACCATTCCAGATAAGCCTCGCTATCTGGATAGTTGGTTTTTTGAATCAGTGTAGGGAATCCTTTCTTGTGTGTAAAGCCTAAATCGGCGGTCGTAAAGCTTCCAATATGCGCATAATTGACGGAATCATCTGCACTGTTCTTTACATGTATCATTCCATGTAAGGGTTGATGAAAATGCCGATTCGATTTAAAACGAACTTTGTCTTTTACCCATTTTGAACACTCTCGCGCAATAGCACGTTGATTCAACTGATTTTTTAATCGCAGTTCAAACTCACCACCACATAAATCAGCCTCCTTGTATAGGTGAGGGATAAAGAACTTTGGAACCTCCTTCTTCAGGTTTTCCTCTACAAACGTCGGCGAACTAAATATAAAGCGAAGCTCATCGATTTGACCTAATTCCTTGCGCAGCGCTTCAAAGGCATAAATCGAAAAAGAAGAGGCGGCTATGCTCAACTTGCTTCCTCGTTGAATATGTTGCCTTAGATCATCGCCAAGGCGTTTATTGATGTTATCGATGAGTTGCATAGCCTACATTACCTGAACAATATCCAACAATTTACCATAATTACTAACCGTATCGAATTTCACCACACCGCCACTGATCTCTTTGAAGTGTTCCTGTGCACAGTGGATTTTTAGTTTTTCGATTTCACGGAGATCCATCTCCGAATCAGATCCTTTTGTTTCGGCGACAAAATAGATATGGCGTACTTTGTCTTTGTCAAACACGATAGCCCAGTCCGGACTATAATTGGCTATTGGCGTCGAGATATAAAAACTCTTCGGCAATTTAGCGTATACTACTACTTCTACACTATTCTCCAAGGCCTCTGCAAAATCAGCTTCTATCTTAGAATCGGAAGTTAGGTAATCATAGATGTGTTTTTTAAGCAACTCCGAATTACGCAATGCAGATTTATCATTGGTAAATACCGTCTTGGCATCGTGCCTATCTTCCAGTTTGTGGTACACAATATTATTAATAATGAGTTTGGCTTTTGCCTCATTGATCAATTTACTGCATTTCGCAATGAATTCTTCCGGGTTTCGGCGTAACATCAGAAACTTTTCCTCGTGGATAGATTTTAGGATATCCACGATGGTCCGCCGGGTTAGATTTGTTTTTTGCTCGATCTCGCCAACGATATCATACAGTGTGTTCGTGTAAAGGTCATTATCCAGCTTCATATATTGCCGCTGTGATTCACGGATTAATGCCCCTTGCTGCATTTGTTCTTTTGTGCCATCTTCCAATTCTCCGGTTTTCACTTCGTACATGCGGGTACTGATGTGCAGGTTGGCATTGATCAGCGTTTTACTTTCGTAAACTAATTTCTCCGTATCGAAGCGAACTTCATAGACAGTTTTGAGATTAATTTTATCCCAAAGTGCTTGAAACTCCTTCTTCTTGAAATTCGGGTTGGTCTGCAATACGATCGTTTGTCGTTCGTCTTCAGGTTTGAACGGTTCTCCGGTATAGATAGACTGGAGCAATTGGGTAATCGATGCTCGATAAGACTCCAGTTGCTCTGGCAACGGTACCTTATGCTGTTCAATCAGTTCCCGTCCTTCAGCTGTAATCTTATCATCCTCATCAATCACATCGTGCTTATAAAGTAGCTTATTGAGCTTTTTACCGTCATCTTCTGTCAATCGCCGGGATTCACCTTGTTCATTGGATACCAGTTTACCAACGAAATATGCTATTTCAGCTTTTTGTGGCCGATCAGCCAGCGTGGCTGCTATCTCCGTTTGTAATCCTTTAGCAAAGGCTTCATAGCTTTCCGAAGCAATGACGGTCAGTTTGTTGACCTCATGTACCTGCTCACCAATGAGTTCAAAGTCTTGGCGAACTCCACGTTTATCCACACACAAACGCATACCACGCCCGACTTCTTGTCTACGTCTGGTTTGACTTCCAGTTTCTGCACTCTTCAGCGCGCATATCTGGAATACATTGGGATTGTCCCAACCTTCCTTCAATGCGGAGTGCGAAAAGATAAAACGTGTAGGTTCCTCAAAACTCAGTAAACGTTCTTTGTCCTTCATGATCAGATCGTAAGCTGAAATGTCGTCAGAATCTTCCTTGCCTCGT
Source organism: Olivibacter sp. EAT-5 (assembly GCF_044784325.1). Classification (NCBI taxonomy): domain Bacteria; kingdom Pseudomonadati; phylum Bacteroidota; class Sphingobacteriia; order Sphingobacteriales; family Sphingobacteriaceae; genus Olivibacter; species Olivibacter sp. EAT-5. The sequence goes on from NZ_CP173028.1 coordinate 1,079,987, forward strand.
TTCAACGAAGGGTCTACTGATTTCCCTTTTTTGTCTATCGAAAAATAGCCCTCATGTATCTTCCCTGCATCATCACGCTGTAGATAATCAAAATAGCTGGTGGGCATATAGCCTTTGTGTACCTGACTCGGATCGGTATCTTTTAGGTAGTCGTTATAATCCTGCTGAAATAAATCTAAAAAATCATTACGGACTTTATTGTACTCTTCTTCGAATAGCTTCGCGTACTCACCGAGTGCTTTTTCACCAGATTCATCGTATACGCGATATTTTTCTACCGAATCGATAAAGAATAAGCTCAATACTTTAATTCCCTTGTCGAATAGTTGCTTTTCTTTCTGGAGGTGAGAAAGGATTGTTTCGCGGATCTGCACCCGACGAAAGGCCAATTCGTCTTTGTCGTTCACGATATCTCCCGGATAAATGTCCTCGCCGTTAACGACTATTTTATTGAGGTAGCCATTTATCTCTGTAATCGTGTGGTTCTTATATACAGGAAGGTTGCCAGAGAGCTCATAAAGGTTGGCCCCCTCAGCCAATTTTTGCCGTACTTTCTTGACACCTTCGCCGACACGCTTTTCAAACTCTACCACTGCAAACGGAGGCTTCGATGTACTCAGGCTAATTTGCTCGAGATAGAGGTAGCCCGTCGTTCCGGTCGATCCTTTGAGGTTAATTCCTTTCACCTGGATTTTTTTGACCAGTTTTTGATGGTAAGCATCCAAGGCATCCAGACGAAATACCTTATTGTATTCAACTTTGTGCGTAGCCGAATAGCGCAAGGTAAACAACGGATTAAAATCCTGCATACTTTTCAGTGTTTTCTCACCATCTACTGATTGAGGCTCGTCGATGATCAAGATCGGATTGGTTTGCGCAAGAATTTCTATGGGCCGCCTAGTGCCGAATTGATCTAACTCTCTATAAATTCTATTACCAACATTTTCTTTTAGATTGCCATGAGCATCGTACTGTGGAGAAGAAAAGGCCTGTGTATTGATAATCATAACCGATATGCGATTATCGGATGCAAAACTTTCTATATCTTGTGGTCTACCAGAATTATAGATAAACGGATTGATTTTATGTCCGTACAGTTCCTGGAAGTGGTCTTGTGTCACTTGAAATGATTTGTAAACGCCTTCACGTATAGCAATGCTAGGTACAATTACAATAAACTTACTCCAACCGTAATGTTTATGTAGCTCATACATGGTACGGATATACGTATAAGTCTTACCCGTACCTGTTTCCATTTCGATAGTCAGGTTATAGCCTAATTTAACACCTTTTGGACGCTTTACGGTTTGACTTTCGCTCAATCCCTGTTCCCGCTGAACCTCTTGTATATTTTCGAGAATCTGGCTGTCTACTAGCTGAATGCCACTATTTCGATAACCAATGTCTTCGAGTACCTCATGATCAAAAGCCGAGGTTTGTATAGCACCACTGGCAGCCTGCTTTGCTTTTCGGATAAGTTCGCGACTCCGCTCTAGGGTGAATCGATTTGTTTTCAACGGTTGCCCTTGAAAACAATCGACCACCGCTTTGACCGCCTGAATCTGAAAATCCTGTTCTTTAAATTGTAATTTCATTACTGCCAAAAGTTTTCATTTTTCCAATCTTTAGGAAAGCCCATTTCCTTTTCCTGTGCCAATGGACAAGTGGCCATTAGACTTTTGAGTTTTTCCTTAAACGTATTACTTGGACTAATGATATCCAATATATACTTCATGCAGCATAAAGTAGCATAAATTTTATAGGGTAAAACATGCTGATTGTTTATAAATGGATTTAATGGGCGATTTGGTAATTTGATATGTGCTGTCAATCGTCGGTTCCATAACCGACCGTGGTGTGCACAAATATTGCGTATATTACTGAAAGAGTGCATCCAACTTTCCAAAATGGCTACATCCGGCAAACCATAATATTTAGTGATAGCCTTCTTTTCGCTGCCGAACTTCAAATTTCGAAACATTAAGGACAATAATCCAAAGCTGCTTACTTCTAAACTCATCCAACATGGCGGCTCCGGTGGGTTGGAATATTTATTTTTATAGTGTTCAATAAAAGTCTCAACACTACGATCTACCTCTTGCTGCAATCGAGTAAAATCCTTGGCAAACTGCACAGAGTATCTAAAAAGAGAACCATCCAAATGCCAATGACTTCCATGGCTCATGGCCCACTGATAAATAATTTGTGTACGCATGGAGATTTCAATTTTCTCGATGGCATCTAAAACAAAAAGTCTAAACTGCCGATCAAAAACATACAGATTGATAATATCTTCAAAACAAACTTTTTCGATAAAAGGATGGTTCGGATCGGTATTATCCTGAAATGGAAAAGTATATGCTCGAAGTCTGTAATAGCTAATATTCGATAGATAAGAAGCCGCTTTGGCTTCATCTGAAATGACTAATCCTCTATTCTTTAATGTAATGATTTGATCTGCAACAGAAACAGCTGGTTTAGTATAATTCATGAATTGAGGGCGGTTAGGTTAAAAAAGACGTTATAAAAAGCGAAAACCCGCCCAGGTGCGCTAATCTTACGGGAAGCGTGGCGGGTATTATTACTGCAAAGGTAAGGAACTTTTTATTAGTGAACAAGTTTATCAACATTTTTTATTTATTATATCACCTTCATTTCAGTTTCTGGACTCAATTGTTTCAGCAATTGCTTAACGTTGACCTTCGCCGTGTCATCCTTAAATCCATTATCTCTCAAGACCACACGTAAAGGTTTATCTTTAGCGATTTCTTTGGCAAATATCTCATCAAGGCCTTTATCGAAACACGCGTACAGTGAATTTTCAGCAACGCGGAAAACCTCTTTGCCCGCAATTTCCAATCGTTCGATCTTCAAACTTAATGGAAGTCCCCAGTCGAGCATGACCTGTGCTAAAAGGTCATCTGCTGTTCGGTCGGATTTGACATTGTCTGCAAACAGATCCAGATTCGCTTGAGTATATTCCTGGGGTTTATAGTACACGTCCTGCATATTGCTGTCGTCCAAACGGTATACTCGGAAACCGTAATCGATATCTGCCCCAGTTTCTTCCTTGATTTTCTTCGCTGCACGACGGATACGTTCTTTGCCTATCTGAGCAATTGTCATATAGCCTGCTTTTGAAGCTTCACTATGGTTTTCAAGTTTAGGTAACCCTGTTTGTCTGTCAATAACGTATCGCCATTTTTTATTGCCTGAACTATTTACATATTCTTCTTTTACACCTTCATAAGTGATTTCCGGAAGCTGAACCATGATGTATTTGAGTTTTCCCGCTCCTTTTTTTGCATTTAAATGCATAATGGCATGTGCAGAAGCTGCTGATCCGGAGAAGAAGTCAAGTAGGATATCATCTTCATCACAATTGGCTATTGTTGTTAAATAGCTAACTAACTTAATTGGTTTAGGTGTGTCGAACACGTCTTCGGGTAAAAGTTTTAATAGTTCATACTTAGCTTGTCGATTATGGCCCGTCTTTTCAAGATCGATCATCAAAGTGGATGGAGGTAGACCTCCCATATCTTTCAAATATGTTCTTCTCCTGATGTTTTTTTGACCTTCGGTGAAACGAATCTCTCCTGATTGAATTTTCTCTTTCATAACTTTCTCGGACCACCTCCATCCATTTTTTGGGGCATTTATAATTGTCCCATTTGGTGAAATCAAGTCATAGACCAAATTTTCTCTATAATTAGGAGAGTTTAGAGGGTTGCCGTCAAAATAAGGCCCATTAGGGTCGTTATCTGGGTTTTTAAAATGTTTTTGCTTATTTTCATCTTTTACTTTCGCAGGCTGCCATTCCTCATTTCTAGCATATACTAAAGTATGATTGTGATCAATTGAAAACTTTTTTGCATCATTATTACTATTATCTTTTGACCTCCATATCGCATCGGCTACAAAGTTTCTCTCCCCAAAAATCTCATCACAGACCTTCCTTAGGTTATGTACCTCATTATCATCAATCGAAATAAAAATCACTCCATCCTCTTTCAAAAGATTTCGAGCCAATTTCAGTCTCGGGTACATCATACTTAGCCAGTCAGAATGGTACCGACCCGCTGTTTCCGGATTAACGACCAAGCGCTGATTGTACTCATCCTTTTGTCCACTTTCCAGGAGCTCTTCCTGCGTATCTTTCGCAAAGGTGTCTTTATACACAAAATCCTTTCCGGTATTATACGGAGGGTCTATGTAAATCATTTTGATCTTACCGAGGTAGCTTTCCTGTAATAGCTTAAGCACTTCCAGATTATCTCCCTCAATGTAGATATTTTCCGTATTGTCAAAATCCACGGAATCTTCATGAACAGGGCGAAGTGTCTTGGTTGTGGGCAAGTTTGCGGTCACAATGGCCTCTTTCTTGCCTGGCCATTCCAGTCGGTAGCGCTCTTTGTTTCCTTCGACTACGGCATGACTTAACTCTTGTCTTAGTAAATCAAAGTCTATAGCCTTACCTGCATCACTCTCCGTCACACAGTTCGGAAACAATTCAGCTAGCTTTTCTATGTTTTGGTTCACCAAATCCGGTGATTGCATATCCAATTTGTCTACACTCATTTCGCTATTCTATTTAGGTTATTTAATCGTCTTTAACGCTAGTTCCAATGCTTCTTTTTGATGGTATTCTGCTTCCACCGTTTTAAGAATCCGATCCGCCAGCCACAAGATCAACAGCTCCCGCTCCGAAACCCGGAAGATGTTCGCAATTTTTGTGAGGTCCTCTTTCCTAAAAAAGCGGTCGCCCCGTTCCATCTTGCTCAACAAAGCTGTATCGATATCCAGCTGAGCAGCAAGCTGTCGGATCAAGATATTGTTCGCTTCACGTAGTTCCCGGATCTTTTCTCCAATCATGATTTTATTGTTTGAAATTTGACTTGACAATTATTGGCTAATATAAGGGTTTTTGCCTATATTTAAAACAAATTTGAAGGTGTATATAGATAAGAATCTAAATTATGGAAGCATTAAAATATGAAAACTTGGCGAGGTCACTATTTCAGACCGGAAGAGGAGATGACCCATTAGGAGTTTTAGCAGAGGCATCAGAATGGGACGACTTACTATCGAAAACATTCTCGCCAAGAAATCAAGCTATGGTTTGGTGTTTATTGTGCCAGTTGAGAAATGCTTACTTAGACGGGAATACTAATCAAAGAGAAAATTTTTAAAGACCTATAAGCAAGAAGACAAAATATGGAAAGCCAAATCAAATGACCAACTAATCAAAGTTTTGGAATGGATAAATTCGATTGCTGGAGAATTGCAAATATCAGAATTTCCTCACATCTCTTATGAGAGCAACGAATATAGAACCATCGCTATTTGTTGCGTTATATATTCATATCGTAGTCTGTTGAAAAAGTTTCTGTCTACATTGAGTATGTCTTTCTGGTAGGTGAACGTGCTACGGTTCTTTAATCTTTTCTTACACGTTACTACTAAAATTATTAATAGAGCAATCAGAAGTATCCAGAAGCCAGTCTTGTAATTCCAGATCGTACTTATCCTACTCCTAAAATTTACTCCTGCGAATTCGCTTATGAAAAAGGTGTAGATAGAAGTCAAAAGTATACCTAATAAGCTTACAATTAATCCTGATGAAACATCCCTCCAATCTGGTTTAAGTTTACTCAAAAAGCTCATAGGAGCAAAATTAGACAAGATGGCTATGAATAAGAAGCATTAATTCCAGATGTACCAAAAATTTGTTCAAAGATGTCTCGGTAAATCGTACTCCTTAATTAAAAAACCGATCCATTCCGAGAATAATAACATACACAGTAATATCCAGGTAAAAAATAATGCTACAATTATACTGCTCTATCGGTTAGAAATTCCCTCCTCAATCTTATCATAGATCACTTCAAAATCATCTCGCATTTTCTCAGCGACGAAGTTTGCCAACTCTTCCAGATCGTCTTCCTTCACTTCATAGGTTTTACTTGCGTAGTAAAGCCAACCATTTGCTCTATTAGTCTTATATGCTAACCCACCTGAAACAACCGCATCACTTCCTACTCGCTCATCAATCATATCTTCAATCAATAAAGCGTTGCCATAAAGCTCAATGTTTATTGTTATTTCCTTTTTCTGCTCAAAAAGCTTGTCAAAATGGATGGTATAACTAATACCTTCGTGTCTTGGATCATAGATATATCGGTGGTAATCACTTTTTCCGCTCGCTTGTAATCCTAAGATTTCTGACGCAGCTGCTAATTGATCTATTACATACTTATAGGCCAGATCCACGATATCGTATATACGATTGCAGTTTTCGAGGTTTTGATAATAGAATTTTACTTCTTCATTCATTGTTAAATCTGTGTATAGGTTTTCGATTGTGGTAATAAATTCGTTAAGATAATAGGAGGCCTCCTGCTTATATGTAGACAGCTTTTCCTTTACCAAGTTAATGATCTCACCGTGTTGAACGTTGACGAATTTATGTTGAACAGTTAACGGAATGGTTTCGCGGTTTAAACTAAGAACCACGCCTACTTTTGAATCCTCTGCCCCAACACAGTGCTGCCAGTAGGCATCCAAATCATTATTTAGCCAGTGATTAATCTTGTTTTCTATAATGATGTATTTTCGTTCATCCTGTTCGATGCCGGAGACTAAAATATCAATGCGTTTTCCTCCTTTTGTAGTCACCTCCTTTTCAACCTTAAAAAAACGCAATGAAATCTCTTTACCGGTTTTACGCTTAACCAACTCAAACAAACATTCTATAAAGAGGTTACCTAAACCATGATCTTCTTCTTGATCGAAAAAATAGGCATACCAGTTAGATATGGCAAGTTCGTAATGAGAAGTTCCGGAAATATCGAAAAATGTTCGCTTCCGTCGAACAGGCTTAGGAAATTGCGCTTCTTTTAAGAACCTTTCCAGTGATTGTTGCTTATTCATGTATCTGTGCCGTATAACTTGCTTCACCAATAATACTTACCGCATGAGTTACTTTTGAAATTTGATGTGTAAATGCTTTATAGTCCATATTTTAGTTTATTGTTGATTATATTTAAGACTTTTCTTACTGAAAACAACCTCCCCTATTTTATTCTTCGCATCTATTCTTGATTGACTAACAAGATATCCGTTTCGTAACCAGGCTTTCTTATGGGAGTGATACTGTTGCCCTGAGTTTGCCCAGAAAGTAGCGGCATGATCAAAAGCCCAGGGTGGTAATGCGCGGCCAATGATGGCTTCTATTTCGTCAGTGCTCAAGGTGATATGATCGGCTACGGCCTGGTTGAAATACACAGTTAAGGCTTCGTAGGAAGATCGCTTGGTTCTTTCTTGCTTCGTGATCTTACGCCCCTTGTTTGGTGTTCGCACTTCGCTTTTTTTATCCGGGTTGTTATGTACATTCAGACAACGGTGTTCATCATACCTTCTATATGGATATCAATGGCAACTGGAAAAGCAATCCTGATGCGGTGTTCTAATCTGCCTAAGTTTTAACCAATATAATAAGACAAATAAAACAAAATTTACACTGACAAGCAAGAATACCGATAACGGCAATCCATCATTACAAGTGGCATCCCTGAATAAAAAGGATGAAAATAAACTCATTAACACCAATTGAAAATTATTTTCGTGCATTAGATATAGACAAGGAGCAGATATCAAGCTTATCATACGAAGGTTTTTGCACCAAAATAAAACGGAGATTAAAACACACATCAGAAGTGCAAAAAGTCTTGGGTTTAATGGGAATTTTGTTCTTGATCTCAGCACTGGGTACTAAAGACCGCAAGATTTTGCACTATTAGTTTTTTCTTTGCTCCCAAAATGAGACCAACAGCTCTACTCTAACGATTTACACAATTTTCATTGTTAATGCAAACGATCGCCTCTTCTGGTTCAAGCAACATAGTTAATTTCCGCCAGTAAACGTTCGCTTTTTTTTACCGAACCTGTACTGGAATGTAAATGAAAAAAGAACTAACTAAACCATTCTAAATGTATGTAGTATGAACTAGTTCCGTTTGAACCGACTTTAGTGGTTGTAACTTCAATTTTCACACTTCGACCTGATTCAGATTTCAGTAAATGTTCATTAAAACCTGGCTCGACAATACGGTCGATGACAATTGTATCCGATTGCCAAATCTTAATACGTTCCTCTCCGTTGTCACCCGCAGGTTTATTTAGATAAATTTTGCGGGCATTGGAAGCCCCTCCAGCCCATATATCGCCTACAGCATTGCTAGTGACATTACATTTGTCCGCGTGACGATCGCCGCTTCTGTCTTGTGTACATTCTTTCTTTTGCATAATTGGAACCTTTAGTTGTTAATTTATGTGTATAAAGTTATTTTGCAATTGATAAGTAAAAAATGGAAACAGAGAATTCCAACAAACACAATAATGACCGTTAATATTTTTTATAATAACATAACCTTAATATATACAAAGTTAAATTCCATATGTAAAAAAAGAATAGCTATCGGTAGCTATATTGCTAAATGTTGCCGATCGCCGAATCAGGACTGAGCTTCGTTTACTGGTAGTTAATAAAACTAGAAAAGCCTTAAATAGGTACAATCATAGAATAGATAATAGGACAACATAAACAAGCTTCGTTATCCACGCTTTTTAGCCAGCCGCAACTGAGAAAATAAAGTTGGAAGGGGCTGGCTACTATTTGCCAGGCAAATTGATGTTACAAAATATCAAGAGCTGGACAAACTTATATATGAACCGATACATGGCAAACGGGCTGGCATAAAACCTTTGCAATTGGGAAGTATGGCTATCTGCTTTTTCTCAAAACGACTCTCCCTTCATTGTCAGAGTACTCAACGAAATACCTCCTTTTTGGCTTAAGTCTATATCTATCGCAAAGTAGTTGCCCGTTCTCCTTTTCACATAAATCAACGTATAAGTAAGGTTCACTTATTCTTATAGTAGCCAAAATTCCACGTCTTGGTCTAATGCTCTTATTCTTCCACTCATTTTCATCAGTTGATAACTTAATATAGCAAACATCAGTCGCTAAATTTGTAATTTGTATTGTGCCAGAGGGCAAAGCATTCAAAACCCTGCCGGGCTCTTGCTCTTCAATATCTTCAATGTATTGACATAGTGATAATAAAGGAAGAAACAGGCTTAGTGCTGTAAAAATTGCTTTTTTCATTATTATGAAGATTGATTGTCATTTTTAGTACCATCTCGCTTACCAAATAAATAGCCGCAAATAGTTCCAAATAATGCAAATATTGGTGCTATTTGAGTGTCCGTATAACCAGCCATAATCACGAATAAAGAGCCAACGATTACCAATGTGACGATTAGCAATCTGATTGTAGCCTCTTCTCCAATGTTACGCTCTTTAATTATTTTGACTTCAAGAAGAACTAAGATTATTAAACTCAACAATACCGCGAGAGCTAAGTATACTTCTTTGTGCGAAAGAATATAATCTGCAGCTGAAGTGGCAGACGACTCAAGCGGTTCCCTATAACGTACCGAGACCTTTCCTCGACCTCCTTCTGAAACAGACTTGACAACAGACGAATCTTCATTTTTAGCAAAACTTTTACTTGAAAGTAGAGCGTTAATTATAATAGTGGCCTTAAAGATATTTTTTTGCATAATTTTACCGAGGTTTATTCATACCTTGTTAAATCATCGTCTTCATCAAGTTGTTCTACATAACTGCTCGCAAATTTTATCGCCATATTTAAATCAACAAATACACCTTGGCTGTGATTTTGTAACATCAAGTTATAACCATAAAAAACCGCCCGCGTTCGTTCTTCAGGTGTGCCATGGTGTTCTTCGTTCCCAAAGTCGGTATCTCCCATCTCTTCAAAGCACTGTTGAACTGCGGACAAATCGGTAGCCCAGCCTTTCATCCCTCGAACATACATATACATACCGGCAAACACATCTGAGAAAATTTCCTTCTTTTTTTGCGATGCATGTTCTAGCACACCATACTTAAAATCAACTATGTGAGCATACTCATGTGCAATAATAATTGGAATAGTTGTACCTCCAGAACTCCGAACAAATTCCCTATTAAACAACCTACGCCCAAAAATTACGGTTCCGTCTGGTCCTCGTTGATTGGTAACTTCATCCGTAGCCTTTGCATTCCGACCCTCACTATCGTCATAAAAATAGAAGATTGGGTATACCAAAAAGCTGCTTTGTAACAACAATAGCTCTTGATTTGTGACTTGGTCTATTATAGCGTTGCCTGAACTGCCAAATAATTGATATCTTTCTGCAATCGGCGTCACACGGGCAGAGCATATTCTCGGCCTAGTTTGAAAGGCTGCTGCCATCAAGAAGACAACACAGGTTATAAAAATCACTTTCATTATCAATTTTATTAAAGGCACAAATGAGCGCTATTATTAAATAACAATCTATATTTCACCTACCCGTAAAAGCGACTATACTAAGGCGCTTGTCATATCCTCTATTTTCTAAGATCTTCAAAATCTGACAGAACGTTTTCGCTTCGCTATTTCAGCAGCTAACTCGAACTCAATAATTGTTTCGCTTTATTCTTGATTGATCATCTGCAGCGGAAAATTCAATGCAACACTTACCACTATAACTTCACGTGATCTAGTGGCATTAATTCTCTTGGCGCGAGGTTAACTTGCGTGGTATTCATAATTTCGTTGACTTCTTTATCAACCTGGTTAAAGATGTTTTGGGCGTCTTTAGTCAAGAGATCAGGGCTTGTTAATAAAATAACCCGGAAGAAGTTCTTTGCTTCTTTTACTTTTTCAAAGTCGTTCGTTTGCACAGCTTTTCGTAAATCATTGTAAGCGCTGGCTATATCAGGTATTTTAAAGAAATCGGCCCGTTTATCGCTCGCAGCGATTTCAAAAACCATATAAGGATAGTCTTTTACGGGTTTTCCAGAACGGTCTATAAGTGCAAACTCATCACCCTTGATACTTAGCTTGGATACGTCGACATCATTATCGTTAGCTCGCATTACTACAAATAAGCCCGTGCTGATCTCGTTAAGTTCCGTACAGACTCCTATTTCTAATTTTTGTTTCACATCGCTCCCGGTTAACAGTTTAATCCCTTCTTCCAAGGGTTCTACATAGGGTAAAGCTGCACTTATAAATGAAACCCCTCCTAGCTTTGACATCTTGGTAAGCAACGTAATGAATGGCGATGCCAGATTATCTTCCTGTATTGAGAACAGACCTATTTCCAGCTTCACATTCCCGCCACGGTAGGGTACCGAATCTAGCAAGGTACGATTTACGTTGATAACCTTATCGACATTTTTTCCGTCTAGCTCTACCAAATTGGTCGGTGTTGTGACGACATTAAATTTAGCAGTGCCGCTGCCAATATAACTCAGTTCAAGGTGACTGTGAACGGTAGGGTAAAATTTATTGAAGCCGCTTCTGGTCTTCACAATGCGCATGGATTTCAATCGTATACTGAGGTACCCTCCGTCTGCTTCTATAATGGTATGCTGCCGCATTTCAGGTGTTTGCGTAGCAGCTAGTTTTCTGAAGAGCCAGTTTTCGGCGTCTTTGCTGAATATGTCATTAAACCATCCCATATATTTGTTATTAAGAGATTAAATTGTGCGATTTGAATACGGACGCAGCCCAAATCCATGCAGAAAACTGTTTAAGAGCATCTAGGCCAGTACGATAAAAAGCGAAACCTAAAACGTTTCCGTTATTATCGATCAGCGCGGTCCCTGAATCCCCTGGATTTGTATGTGGGGAGGTAAGTACCTTGACTTGATTGTAGGGTTCATAATTCAAGATGTCTGGCGACCAGCCGATCACTTCGCTTTTTATCTTTTTGCCATCTCGGTTATAAAAGAAGCAACTTTCGAATTCGCGCGGTGTTACACCCAATAAGGGACCCTTGTAAGGTTTGTACTGGGTGATCTGGCTTTCATTTAAATCTAATTTCACAAAACAACTGTCTGTAATATTGTTGACCGATTTCACAATGCCTTGCAAGCCGTGTATGATAACTTGGGTTTTCCCTATTTCGACATACGAATTGGGGAAGCAATGCAAGCAAACGGTTGCACCGTAATCGCCACTTACATCCTGTGTGTAAATGCCTGCCAATGAATTGTATGAACCATCGCTGTTTACCGCAACACCATGCGATTCATCCGGATGATAACAGGAAAGAATCCTTTCGGGTGGCTTGCATACGATGATTGGCCATTCGATCTGATCGATGCTGTATTCAAATAGATCGGATTCCAGCAAATCAAGCGTGTTTTGGTTATAAATGGATTGAAACGGATATGAGAATTTATCCAGTGACTGATTGTGATTACCGAAACCATATAAGTTATTCATATTGCGGAGATACATATGATTTACGGTACTCGCGATTTTTGATTTCCAGATACCATAGCCTGATCGGATAGATTGTTTGGTATTGCCTTTAGAGGCATCAATGTATATAGGGTCATCCGTAGTCATTGTAGGGTCGAACACCAGAAGGCAATATTGTCCATTACCTAAACAAAGCAAGTATTTTTCCAGTTGGTGATTTAGCGCTGGCTGATAGGAAGCATGTTTCAGGGCGTTGGGATAAAGCCGGCGATTAAGATCGGGTGATTCTAATAAGGTTTGCCAAGTGGTAGTTGCCATGATAGGGCCTACATTTTCGATACCTCCGAATATATCGGTAACTGCATTGAATTTAGGGGTACTCCATAAATTGGATGGAGTGTTCGTTGCGCCGAGGTTTTCGTTGAGATAATCGTCTAAATTCATTTTTGACGGTTGTTTTTGCTTTTGATACTGATTAGTTGTATTTACTTATAAGTGGTTGAATCTTGATTAAAGCTCCTGCTTTATTTAATGTTCTCAAATAGCTATTGGTAGCCATTTATTGTTTATCACTTCGTTCATTTGTAAAGTACAAATATTGTTACCCCCAACGCATAGATGCTAATAAAAGCTATATTTTTATAAAATTGTGTATTGTTTCTTTTTATTTATACACTTATATTTATAGCTAACAATCAACAAGTTAACAATCTAAAACCGCGCACTATGGCCACGCTAAAGTCTATCCCCGCACGCTACATTGGGCAACATATACAAGCCCCGTTGTATGCGCTAGTAAATGAAGTGCAAGCAGGAAAACTGAAGTTGGAAGAGGTTGGTGATTACTTGCCGGGCAGTGTAATGTTACAGAACATCAAGAGCCTAACAAATATTTATATGAACCGATACGGAGCCGACAGGCTGCGCCACTCATCGGAAGAGCTTAAACTGATGGGGCCGGAATATTTTAAGCAATTTTTTCCGCACGAAGAGATTTCGATTTTACGCAAACAGCTGGTAAATTACCTGCAACTCGGAGATCCGAAAAGCTTATTTTCTTTTTACCAACGGGTAAAAACAGGAACAAAAGGCCGCTATGAATGGTATCTTACCACAACACGCACCCTCAATGCAGAAGCAGGGCTGTTGCTCCATTTGTCTTTACCTGCAGACGGCTTGATACAGGCTTCTAACCGCTGCCACTATTTGGCAGATCAGAGTACTTATTGCATGAAGCATTTTCACCTGTTCAATGCCCTAAGTAAACGCGAGAAGGAGATCATCGCCCTCATTGCGGAGGGAAAAAGCAGTTACTATATCTCGGATTTGCTTTTCATATCTATCCACACGGTAAACAACCACCGGAAGAACATTATTCGCAAACTGAACATAAAGAGCTTGGCCGAACTGATCCGCTTTGCCGTTTCTTTTGGCTTGGTTTAATATTCAGCTTCGGATGTTATTTGGTTTGCCAGGAAAACTTTATCATGTAATGCAGGGTGCTTCATTTTGCTGATGCCAGCAAAATGATGGCCACCCCCATTAGTCTCTTTTCAGTTTATATGGAAAAAGGGAGAGATAATATGCCATAATTTGTATTTTAGGATACTTTACAAGAAGAATGAAAAATAAAAAATTCAAACATGCTGGCTCGTGCAGGTTACTATTAGCGCTATTCGCGAGCATAACCGTTGCCTCATGCGCCCCTTATTTTTGGATCGTAGATAAAGATTTTATTGGCTACAAGGATAAAAACGCATTAGACTCTTTAAAAATTAGGCAAGGAACTGCTTTTACAGATTTCAACTCGGTTTTCAACAATAAAGAAATAAAAGAAATTCTTCTAATTGACAGCGGCACCCTAACCAATGTTGCAACAAATGGATTTAAGAAGGAAAGAGGAGCAAGTTTACCTTGGCGGAATCAAATAAGATATGACACCATATTCGTAACCAAAAATACGTTGAAACAATTAAAAGCTAAGAACCCGTCAGCAAAACGGTATAAGGCAAAACTTAATGCTATACAAAAGAAGGTAAAAATATTTTTGAAAGGAACGTAGAAGTCACATTCTCTCTAAAATATACACCAGATGTTGTTCTTTGGTTCGAACCGCCATTTGATAAAGACTATTAAAGTTATGGCGACCAAGTATAAACAGAAAATATACTTAAAGTTGTTATGTCTCAATTTTCTAGCCCCTTCTATTGTAAAAACCTACTGCCGAGTTGAACAAGCACCAGCTCTTGGCTAGCATGATTGCAAACGCGTGGTATACGGTGAACTACTTCAATGTGTCATTTGGTCAACAAGACTTAATGTAAGATGCGGTAAGGCAAATTAAAGAGATCGGGGGGATCACCATAGACGCACCAAGTCGTTGATAAAAAGTAGGCTCGTGGAAACAGACAATCTGCTTACGCATAAACTATTGTTCCATTTTGATCCAAACGTGCCTGATATCCCGGGGTAAATTGATTAAGCCTGCTCTTTGCACGGAATATTGATTTTCCAACTATTTTTTCAACATTGTTCCAATGTTTCCACAAAGATCCTATCACAGAGAGAATCTTTTTACTTTTATCCTGAGGAAAAGCGTTTTCTTTTCAAATAAACTAATTTTTTTAGCATATTTGTACTTTTAATATTTTCACCTATTTGAACGGTTATCATCGAAATACTTATGAAAGTCAATTATTCGGACTTTAGGAAACATCTTAATATCGAAAAGATGAACGGATCTGCGGAAAATGTAGCTATCCTAACCCATTATTTGCAGAACTTCGCGTTGGAAGATACAATCGATTATGCGGAACGGGCCATTTCATACTATCAGGAAATCCAACAGGGAAACGAAAAGATCCAAGCTGTACCGTTAAAGAAATTAGTTCCGATAAAATGGGACATACCTTTCCCTGCCCCTGACAAACCGAAATTTACCTTTATAGACCTCTTCGCAGGTATTGGTGGGTTTCGGTTGGCATTTCAAAATCTGGGGGGTAAATGCGTCTTTACTAGCGAGTGGGACGAAAGCGCAAAAAGGACTTATGAATTTAATTTTGGAGAAGTGCCTTTTGGTGATATCACGAAAGAGTCAACCAAAGGCTTCATCCCAAAACGTTTCGATGTTCTTTGTGCCGGGTTCCCTTGTCAGGCATTTTCCATTGCCGGAAAAAGAGGTGGATTTGAAGATACACGTGGAACACTTTTTTTTGATGTCGCTGAAATTATTAGGCGTCATCAGCCTAAAGCCTTTTTCTTGGAAAATGTAAAGGGACTTAGAAACCATGACAAAGGAAGAACGTTAAATACGATATTAAACGTATTGAGAGACGATCTAAACTATTTTGTACCAGATCCACAGATTATCAACGCAAAAGATTTCGGAGTGCCTCAGAATAGAGAACGTATTTTCATTATTGGCTATCATAAAGATTTGGGAATTGATCAGTTTGAATATCCTGAACCGTTGGATCAACCGGTCGCTATAGAAGACATCCTTGAAAAGGAGGAGGTCTCAGTAAAATACTACTTATCAACTCAATACCTAAAAACCTTAAAAGAGCATAAAGCGAGACACGAAAGCAAAGGCAATGGATTCGGATTTGAGATAATACCAAATGATAGTATTGCTAATGCCGTTGTATGTGGCGGTATGGGCAGAGAGCGAAATCTGATAATTGATGAACGGCTTAGCAACTTTACCCCTGTTACCAAAATAAAAGGGGAAGTAAACCGTGAAGGAATAAGGAAAATGACTCCCCGTGAGTGGGCCCGTCTGCAAGGTTTTCCAGACACGTACAGGATTTGTGTATCGGACGTCCAAGCCTATAAACAATTCGGAAACTCGGTTGCCGTACCAGCTATTCAAGCTACGGCCGAAAAATTGTTAGCAAAGTTGAATCTGCAACAACCTAATTAAAAGTGTACTTATGCCATTAGTTGGAAATAAAGGAGAATGGAGCGAATTGTATGTATTGATAAAGGTTATTGCTGATGGAAAGCTTTTTCAATCCGATTTTTCCCTTAACAAAGATCCTGACAATGTCTATGAAATAGTCACTGCGTATAAAGACGAACGGAATTATCGCCTCGATTTCCGTAGGGCCGATGACATTACGATTTATAAAGTAATCAATTCAGCCACCGAGCATGTTGCCACTATATCAATAGACGAGTTTACAACTATTTCGAAAGAGATATTAAAAGGCATAAAAACTGGAAAAGGGAAAACCTTTCCTATAAATCCAATCGGTGAATCATTAGAAAGAGATCTTCTGATCACCAAACTTAAAGCAGATTCATCCACCAAAGCTGATATAAAATTAAGAATTTATGATCACCGTCTTGCTAAAGAAACTGACCTTGGATTTAGTATAAAATCTCTGCTCGGAAATGATTCCACGTTGTTCAATACAGGATTAGGTAATAATTTCATATATGAGGTTGAAAACAGATCAAATTGCGACCTTACTGATTTTAACAAAAACACCTATAAATCACCAAACAAAACATCTAGGTTGACTTATCGGCTTAATGAGCTCCATAGAATGGGATGTCGTTTAAAATTCAAAGATATTCAGTCCCGTAAACTTTGGAAAAATCTAAAAATAGTTGATGGAGATCTTCCAGAAGTAATGGCTTGGGCCTTGTACTATCGATGGTTTTTTAGGGAACCATCGATAAAAAAAGTCACAGAACTCTTAGAGGCCAACGATCCCATGGAATTTTATGGAGGTGAAACCTCAGGCCAAAAATTTTACGAAAGTAAAATAAAACGATTCTTAATCGAATCTGCTATGGGTATGACGGCAGAAACTCCCTGGATAGGCGAATATGATTCATTTGGCGGTGTCATAATTGCAAAAAATGATGGCGACATAGTTTGTTTCCATGTTTACGACTTCAATCTTTTTAGTAATTATCTTCTTAACAACACAATGTTTGAACAGGCCTCTACCGGAGAAGATGAATTAAATCCCGGATTTCCAAAAAGCAATGGAAAGAAATATTACTATGGTTGGCTTTATGAGGAGCAAAATAAACTGTATTATAAGATTAATCTTCAAGTAAGGTTCACTTAAAAGGGGAATCAATTGTAAAAGGTATTCGGTTTCTTTTTGCTTCTTTGCATACAACATTACCTGATTGACCAACTTCGATAAGTTCTTTTTCAACTCCTTCATTCCGTGTAACCCATGGCATGTAGTCGTTCTTTTTTAATATGGTTTAGCTACATATTGTGATCTATCTTGGTTATTCAGAGAGCTTTATTGCTTTTCGTCGGATGTTTATTTTTCTCCCTGTTGTAACCGTGCCAGAACTCGCCATCAATGAAAATAGCCAATCTGAATTTTTTGATCACGATATCCAGCGTTCCTGACAATTCACACACCTGTTATGGGTAACCGAGAATTAGACCCGAATACTTATATTCCTATTTCCGCCATTCTTAAAATATACCATTTCAGACGGGGCATGGAAGAAAAATCGTCAAACTATATGGGAGGTAAGGACAAACCAAACAGCGGAACGCCCTTATGTAATTAGGTGGCCGTTTTATTTTCCCGCTTCTCGCAGCACTTGACATTATGGAAAAATGTTTAGTAATTCATCATTAGTTAAAAAACCATGCAAATTTTACATATACTGATATTAACCCTTTCGTTACCATTAACAACGTTGGCCACTAAACATCGCGTAGATGAGTTTGAAGAAGTATTTACTCGTTACGCGGATAGCACCTTGATCTTCAGCGGATCCGTTCCCTTTTCAGCAGAGCCAAAAAATGTATTTATTGTAAGCAAAAAGGGGGATACGGTAAGCTTTTTCACTTATCATTACGATCACAATGATCTTCCTAGATATGAAGCCCTACCTGATTCGCTTGGTGACTTTATCCGTGAGAAACAATTTCCCCAAAACGTCTCTAAATTCGGGCCTTTTTTTTCCGTACATGAAATACCCGTTAAGGATGGACTAAAGATCTGGAGACAGTTAATGGAGCTTAATCCGTGGAAAATGGCTGATGATAATTCCTATGGTTCTGGCTGCCCACCTATAAAGAAGGTAACAACAGACGAAAAGGGAAATACGGTAACAGAAGAGCGATTAGGCCAGCATGATTTACACACCTATTTCTTCGATCTGTTAACAAAAAATGGCACCAAACGCTTACGGTATTACGCCCCCGAAGTGCTGGAAAAAGCATGTCCCGGAAAAGATGGACGTAAACAAGCCATTAAGGTTAAGGAATTACTACTAAAGGCTTTTGGAAAAAAATCGGTATTCTGGACAAATACGGATCGTCGCTCCTATCGTGAATATCCCGTGGTTGATTATTTTAAATAGGTAAAGGGATCGGAGATTGTTTAAAATTGTTGATTTTCCAATGTCCCCTGCTTCTAGAAAATCCTTTTCTTTTCGGAATTTTAAACTTGGTTGTCGAGTGCTCTTGTGCTCGCCTAATCCTTACGAGGGTGATTAAGTATCAATTCCAATTACTTTTCCAATATTTAAATTCTGAAGGCGATATCCGAAAACGTGCAAAATTACCTTCATGCAAAGCTAAAATCTCCGTTTCAATTGCTTCGATGAATTTGTTGCGATCATTTTCTGGGATTTTTTCCGCCTCCTTTTTTACGAAAAGCGCTGCCCCTTCTTTTCCTATTCCATTACGAACGATGTTGGAGATAATAACTCTCATCTCTTCTCGATATTTTAAGCGAAATGGGTCAGGTTCTCCAAGCGACTGTTTAATGGCAGCATAGCGCATTGCGGATCGCTCATACGCCCAAATGAAAACATCTTTGAATAATTCAATTCTATTCAATTCATAGATGCCTAGCATTCCTCGAACATAATATTCTTCCGGTACATCGACAAAGGATAGTGGCGCAAGGTTGTTGCTGTTTAATGGGATGTTTGCAGCTAAACGCGAAACCCGCTTATTTACGTCATCAAACGGTTGAAGGTAAGGCAAATGTATTAAGACAAATAATGACTGTTCAAACGGATTTTTTATCTGCCTTGCTTTTTCTAAAATTAAATCAAAAAATTCAGAAATGAGTTGGGGTATTTCCAAGGGGGTAAACACCGAATTTGTTATACCAACACCAAACTCCCTTAATCTACCTGAAGCCGCGGGATTGGACAGCAGGTTGTTGGAGAGCAGAGCATGAAGATTTAAAATGGTATAGCGATTGAAACTCACATCATCTGCTCCCTCAACTAAAAACTCAATCGCATCTTTGTGATTCAATATCATTTGGGTTTCTTTAGCAGACTTATTCTCGGCAGGTCTGCCACCATGGATCAATATCTCGGTATCCAGCAGAGAATAGGTATTGCCCTCTAAACGACTGGAATTCCACGATAGATCGATTAATAGTCTACCAAGTATCTGCTTTGCATAAGTTCCCGCTGCTTGTGCAGCTCCCTGTGTTTTTCCGATCAGTGCCAAATGTTCTTTTTCTGCATTTGTCAGGTAACTATCCAAATTAGGACGGTAGTTGGCTAAAAATTCCGTTTGATACCCAACTGGCTTTCTTTTTGTCTCAGATCGTGTAACTAGGGCTAAAACATCTTTTCCTTCAATAGATAACGGAATATCATCTTTTGGTTTTGAGGAACGGTCTTCATTGTGTATTTGTACCTCGGTAATGGTGGGAAAATACTTGGTTGATCTCGAGCCCCCAGTGATCATTATCAAATGATCGTCCGCTAACTTTTTTAATCGTCGTTGCAATGTCCGCCTTTCAATTTGAAAAGGGAGCCTGTCCATTAATTGATCGATGGATAGCCCATTTTCATCTAATGATTGTACGATTATGTCTAATTGTTCCGTTGCATTCATCAAGTATTCGCCACAGTTTTACGACAATAATAATTGTTTTATGTCGCAAAATCAATTTTTGCGACATAAATTTGTCGCGAATAACCTTTCACGACAACAAATACAGCAAAACGTTCAACGTGATAGATGGTCCTGAATATTTCTTTTTTGCGAGAGATCGCAATAAGGTATATTACTTTAATCACTATTTTAACGAGGCTGATGTCAAAAGTTTCTATTTCGATCGTGCACATCCATTAAATGTAATTTCATCATATGAACATGTTTATATCGTTGCCGATAAACACAATCACTGGGAGTTCAGGCCGCCGGGGCAATTCAAGAAAATTAATGTGGATGGAGATCACAAACCGTGAGCTCAAAAGATAGTTAACAGAACAACTTTATGAACCACTTTCGCACGTCTCGGTTGTCCAAGTTTATTTGAGAAAAAACTGATGATAATCAGCAAAGCGCTTATACAGCCGATAGATAGAGGTAGTATTTGCCTAAACTTAAGCCAGTACTTTCTTTTTCTAAAAGGAATCAAAGCTATTAAAACCGTAGGTAGACTTTAACAGCGTACTTCTCTTATATCCTAATCAGTCTGATATTTTGAGCGAACCGGATATCTTTCATATTTCGATTGCTCATCAATCCGAAGTTATTAAAGTCACAGCAGCAGAAATTCCGTTTCGGTTTCTTTTCGGCCATCAAAATATATAGATCAGCGAACTTTATACCTCATTGTTGGCTTTATTAGCTAACCTATCGACTTCACAAACTCCAAATACCTATTTCCAGCGTCAGTAATCTTATACCGCTGATTAGGGTGGGCTTGATTTTCAGGATATTCCAGTTGAAGCCAGCCTATTTTAAGCAGTGGAGTTAGGTAACGGTTTTTATTCTTGGATTGTACACTAAGACCTATTTGAGTAAGCAAATCTCTGCTAGAAATCCACTGCATAGCAGTTCCTAAAATAGGGACAACTTTATCATGTACCGTTCTATTGATTATCTCTTGAACTTGGTTACTAGCTTGGTTACTAGCTTGGTTACTCGGTAATTTGAAAAAAGCTACAACATCACCTAATTCTTTAAATACCAAATCTTTAACTCCGACACCAGCTTGGTTACTAGCTTGGTCATTTTTTTCTTGACGAGCTGGTAGAATAGTCAGGAAATGGGTGCTCTGGCCGTCGGTTTCAAAAATAGGATCAGGAGAACCATTTTTATTCATAGTGCGGTATATGGTCGGAAAACCCGTACCTCGTCCTTCAGTAAGGTCCAATTCTTTTAAAAAATCACCGATACGGCGATTTCGGTAATCCCGGGCAACTATCCGCCTTTGGTGATTTAGTATTTGAACATCCACGGGTGGAATTGGCCCCGGAAAACTTAATATTTCGATTTTATCTGGCCATACCTGTACTTCGATCGGATTCCCGATTTCGTAGCTTTTGTGATATACGGTAACCGAAATGAATTGATAAAAAACTAAACGACGCTTTTCCACAAATGGAGGGGGGGAATGGGGCCCATAAAAGTAGCATTGATTATATTTGTCTATCGAATCACAAAGAATTATTAAATGAAATCATTTAAACTCGTAGGGCTCCGATTACCAGGAAAGACTAAAAATGAAAACGAACAATCGGGAAAAGATTGCGGCGAGCTATGGCAGAAATTTGAAGTTAAAAAAATTGCAGATCAGATTCCTGGCAAAGTTTCAGATGCTGTTTATGCAGTTTACTTTGACTATGAAAGTGATGAAAAAGGACTGTTTTCCTATTTTATAGGCTGCAAAGTAGCAAATGACACTCAAGTTCCGGAAAATCTGGATGAATTGATCATTCCAGAACAGACCTATCACAAGGAAATGGCCAAAGGCCAAATGACAGGCTGCATTACCGAGGCTTGGAAAAAGATTTGGAATTCAGATATCAACCGGAAATTCGGCTTTGATTTTGAGGTTTACGATGAAAGAAGCCATAACTGGGAAAATGCTGAGATTGATATTTATCTTTCAGTAAAGGAGTAGAATCGGTCATGGAATTAAGGCTGTTTACGCTAAACAGCTGAATGCATGAATAACATATTTCTTCGTTAATTTTCCAGCCACTTTAATGCTGCAATAACTTTTTGATCTGCATGTAAATTTTCAAAATTGTCACCATCCATAATAAGCTCGTCGGGCTGAATTGGTTTTGTATATTCTTTTCCATTCCGATCGGCCTCGGTTGAAACAGATAGGTAGTAATAAACATCTGCCGCTAAGGCCATCATTTGATTGGCGGTAATCAAGCCGGAAGTTGGCTCTCCAAACGACTTTACATTCTTCTTTCCGATGAATGAAATAGCGGTTGCTTCACCGGCGCTGCTTGTAACGGGTCCTATCAAAACAGCGATCTTCAACTTCCTATTTGACTTGCAATTGTTATTTATCGTAGTGAAAGCTCTCCGTCCTAAGTAAACGTTACTCCGCTTAATACTCCAGGTACTTAAAATTTTCCCATCACGTATAAAGGATCCTGCATTTCCATCCCCTAATAGGGGCCCCAAGCCACCTATCATCGGGTACATATTTCCGCCGGTATTAAGACGTAAATCAACAATGATACCCTTTAAATACGAGAGATCCAAGGAACAAAGCGAATCGCGCAGCTTTTGCCCTAAGATGTGCGCTTTGTCGGGACCGTCCTTCGCACCGGCAGGCATACCGGGGACACTAATATATGCGATACCGTTGGCTAGTTTTGCTGTATGCACCGGGCTGCCCAGCTGCTTTTTCAGTGCGTTTTTGGTTTGCTGGTTAAGCTGATCCATTGTGTTGCGTCGTCCCGTCCGTCCAATATACTTTCCTTTATAAAGTATAAAGGAATGATTATCATCAAGTTTATCGAGCATTAAACCTACTGCAGCGCGTAACGCAACTAATGTATCCGTTCCGGCCGTATTATAGGCAGCATATATCTGAGGTTTCAGGGTATCCCATAATAGTCGTTTGCGATATACCGAGCCTTCTTGGGTTTGCCGTATAATACGATCTAGCAACGTATGCTGCTGTGCCTGTGAATATAAACTACTCAGCAAACTAACGATAAGGAGTAGATATTTTGCTAACGGAAATACTTGCATAGATAATTGTATTGGCGATTAATTAGTTTCTTTTCTAACAGTGACTTATGATCCGGAAAACAAGGTCAAAGCGAGCTATTGATTTTCCAATTGTTTTTTTCTTGCATGGAAAGTAGTGTCAACACCGGATTTTGTGAATGATCATTGATGTTGTAAAACGCCTTTAAAGAACTAGGAAGGGATTGATACCAACTTGGTTCATTATCCATATATGACTTTATTTGAAATAGGGTTTTAGCGTTTATGGAAGATATAAATCGACCCTCTGAATCAACAGCATGGATTCCCTGTTCGATAACCGGGAGCAGGTGAGTAGCATTATCTGAAGTGTAATCCGACAAAGAGAATAGCCTTTTCGAGGTGCCATAGTAAACAAACAATGGTCTGTCTAAATGGCTTATCAATCGAAAAACAACCGTTTTCCCCGATTTAAAGAAATCGGCAACTGAATATATCACTTTACTATTTGTGTTTGTATAGGCCATCCTTTTTCCGCGATAAGCAACGTTCGACATGAAATCTGCCGGAATAGCCTTACCAGGCAGCAGATCGATCCGATAGGTCTTACTAAGTTTGCCTGTTGTATCTATCGAATACACATTGTAATCATATGCTTTTATAAAATTCACTGTACCATCCTGATTGTTATAGAAATTAGTTGAAATGGTATATACATCGGTATAATCCACCAAGGTGCTGTCAAAGGGGAAAAAGGTGTTTGGCTTCTTATCTCCATTGAACACAAATAGATTCATTGCAGGTACCCCAGCCGCACTGAACCCATTTCCATTGTAGCCCAGGAAATACAGCCTTATATTGTGCAGCTGATAATAACTCATGCCGAGGTAGGCAGGCTTTTTTACATGCTTTTTATATGTGCCATCCAGCGTGTAGACATACATATAAGAAGAATGGGCGTCGTTAAAAATCAGTTCATTTCTTTTGGTATTTATCGAAAAATGATCAATCTTTTTGAAAGGGACAGCTAAGTCTGGATCGGTATTCGCTATTTTTTTCAAATAATGTCCTCCTTTGTCAAAATACAATATAGTATTATTTGCTTTATCCCAAATGATATAGTATTTAGGTGTGATTTCGAGTTGAGTTATCTCGGAAAACTTCGATTCCGGAGTGGTCTCAAGCATGACAAAGGTAACCGAATCTAGAAAATCGGAAGTGTTACCCACTCCCTTTACCGCATCCGGATCAAAGACGGGGATATGATTTACTTTTGTATTACCTATTGAATCGCTTATAGGATTTATGTTTGAAGGGTTTGCTGATATCCCCTTATTGCCATACAGGGTTAAAACCACAAATAAAATACTGATCAAAAGCTTCAACCTTTTCATATTTGATTTAGGTCTTCTTTTATAAAAATATACATTCCGCCATTTTACCCGAAATAAAACAAAGCCTTTAACACTTCATTAACAACACGTTGATTCTTATTTTTGAGTTGATTTTTTAAAAGCGGCAAATGATCTTTATCTTTTATAATAAACCATGAATACATGAAAATAGTGAAGCCTTTACTTCTCTTTATGATTATTGCGCTGTCGTGCAATGTAACTTTCGGACAAGAGACGGTAGAGAAAGCAACCATTAGGTCGTTTTTACAAGAAGTGCTCGTGAACAAGTCATATAAAGCAAATGAAATTGCGGATAAGTACATGTCTTTCCGATTATTTCGCGATAGTGTAAATACTGAAAAATCACAGAAAGAGAGAAAGCGGTTATTTAAAAAGCATCTCAAATTGATTAATAAAAAATACAGTAAATTGTATGACGCTGACAGCACACAAATTATTCCTTATAATGAGCTTGACTTACTGCACCGGGTTCCGTTTGACAAAAGCGTTAGGCATCATATATACGCTGTAGCGTTTAGAACAGATAACTTAATGTATATGTGGGTAGAAGGACAAAAGATAAAGGCGTTTGATTTGTACATAATTAAAGGAGAAAGCCAAGAGGGAGACGCTTATTTTGTAGGATATTAGGAGGTTCCGACTATTTGGAGTTGTTTCGTATCGGATAGATGGAAGAAAAGCATTCTTTTCGATCGGAAAAGATCAAACGGTATCAAACAAAACAATTGGAAGCTAAAATGGAGATCGCTAAAAACTTGATTAAATATATACTATTGAGCGCCTTTTTAAGCGGTAACGTGTATGCGCAAGAATTCTCCGGAACTTATCGAGCCAGTAAAAGTGACAAAAACTGTTCATACGTATTGAACTTCGATAAGAATCTTTTTGTTGACACTTTAAAGGCGGGAGACGTTGTGAAAACAATTGGCTGGGGAACATTCAAGAAACTAAAACGACAACTTGTATTGACTTATGATGGTATCGAGCGATATGATACATCCACCTACGTCTCAAGCAGCAAGGAACGTAAGGTCCAGAAAGTAGCTCAAATTTCCGTTACGGTTACTGATGAAACCAAGAACCCCATTCAGGCGAACATTGGGTTATATAACGCAGAATTAAAACCACTATCATTGATGATGGCAGACAAACAAGGTTTCGCGTATGCCATTGTTTATGAAAATCCGCAAAATTTTTATTTCGTTATTGACTTTATTGGATATAGCCGCGTAACCATCCCAACAAAGTATCTCATAGGAAAGGATACGGAGCTTACTGTTACGCTTAAACCAACATCTCAGATGGAGAATATAACCAAAACCGTTACCTATAAAATTGAGCGGACGAAGGACCGTAGTTTACGCTTAATAGCGCAGGATAACACGACACTGATATTAATGCACGATGAAAGAGGACAATGATGTTGACGGGTATTTGTCTTCTATTCCTTCAATATCTTCCAATAGCCGCCTTTCATCCCTTCCCTTTGAATATACCCCTTATCTTTAAGAGCATCTAAAAGCTTCTGTACAGCCGATTCATTGATATGAAGTTGTTCTGCAATCTCTTTCCTTCCAATAGTATTGCGTTTTTTAAGCATCGAAAAGACCTCTTCTTGCCTACTTGTTAATGGTTCTGTTTGACCACCTTTCTGACCACCTTTCTGACCACCTTTCTGACCACCTTTCTGACCACCTTGAATCTCTTTTGCAGACAACCAAAATTCCACTTTTGTAAAATTGGTACCTTGTTCAAAAATTGGAGCGGTATCGGTATAATGTTTCCAGCCTTCTTCCATTTTATCAAATCCGTATCCGGCATTCTCAGCTAGATTGACTACTCGAAACAGTTTCGCCAAAATAGGGTTTCTTGGCAATGACATATCTCCACTACGGATCATCTCCAAGTCTTGAGGTAATGCCCCTGCGTTAAGAAATTCTATACGGTTCTTGAAAACCCTAATTCTGGATTTCATCGGACTGAAATAATCGGCGTGCATCAGCATATTAACCAACGCCTCTCTTAAGGCACTTAACTGTGGCTGATCTTCTCTACCAAACCCTTCACTATCCATCTGAAATGGCAGATCAATAGCGTTGTGCAAACGCCGCATAATAACAAAAAAATATTGCCACAAGTTCTCTTGCTCATCTAATCTATAGGAATATCGCACCGATGAATCACTATAACTGGTACCGGGAATTTCCAAGTAATCGATCCGAAAATCTGGAACGGCTTTTTGTATAGCATCATTACTCCCTAAAAAGAATAATCCCGAATAGGTAAGATTTCCGTTATCTGTAATCCTCACTTTCTGCAGGAAAATATCATCACTCAATTTATTATATGGATGGGTGGGGTCAATTCTACTTAAGTAGGACCTGAACTCTTTAACCGATGTCATATCTAAATCAGCGAGAGTAAATTCCTTTGCGCTTTCAGATGATCTGGTTCCGAAAGCTTGATCGCGATACATCGCATCTATCTCTTCTTTACTCGCACGTTGATCACCACTGGCTGTCCGTAAAAATGTGTTGGCAGGGTTATTATAATAAATTGGTTTTTTGCTGGAAACGGGAATAAAAAATGCTAAAACCACTTTTTCATCGAACTGATACTTTTTGCAAAGAGGTAATAGCTTGGCATTAAACTTTTCTCCGCGAAGGGTGTTGGTGAAATCCTGTTCTATCTTATCGGGACTGCCAACGCCAACAATCTCATAGGTCTTCCCTTTTTGCTTTACGCCCAAAACAATCCACCCGCCGGCCGTGTTAGAAAACGCACTGACGGTTTCCCATATATTTTTAGGTAATTCACTTTTTGATTCTTTGACTTCAAAGTCTTCCCATTCGATATCAGTTAGCTTTTTTATTAGTTCGGTTTTGGTCATTATTGAATTTTGGTGGTTCGTCACAAAGTTAAAGTTTATTGCTTTATGGCGCAGAAAACTTGTCCACTTTTCTTTGTTTTAATTTACAGAGTTTACATTTTTATTTACAATATTGATTCCTTTGGGTGAAAGCTGTCAGGGTATTTTCGGTAAATCAATTAGGTAGGATATGATATTAAATAAAATGATGAAACACATACAGGTATATGCACCATTTTTAATGTTTGTTCTTTACACTTCCTGTACGGGACAAAACCGAATTGAGCAGCCAGCGGGTAATTCCAGATTGGAGGCCGAAAATGTTATCACTTCCCGCGGCCCCAACCACATCACGCGTAATATCATACAAGATAGAAAGGGAAACATTTGGATTGCTGCATTTGATGGTATTTTTCGATATGACGGAAAATCGTTTACTAATATCACCAGTAAAGTAAGTTCGGCACGTTTCTTTTCTGTTTTAGAAGATAACAAAGGCACCCTGTGGTTCGGTTCTGTTGGATCGGGTGTTTATCGATATGATGGAAAATCCTTTCATAATTTTACAACCAAGGATGGACTTCTTAATAATGAAGTTGGAACTATCTACGAAGATAAAAAAGGTAACATCTGGTTTGGTGTTAATGGAGGAGCAAGCCGTTATGACGGAAAATCATTTCGAAATTACAGGATAATCGGAGATGTTATGCGTGAAGACGGAACCGGAAAAAATGTTACGGTTTTTGAACGCCGCCAAAATGAAGTTAGCTCGATTATTGAAGACAAAGCGGGAAGGTTCTGGTTTGCTACGAGAGGCAATACCTTCATTTATGATGGAAAAACATTTACTGTTTTGACCCACAGGGGCAAACCTTTTAAAAATGTCCGTTCGATTATTGAAGATAAAAAGGGCAATATTTGGCTAGGTGGAATGGATGGCCTTTGGCGTTATAACGGCAGTACATTTATCAACTTCGCAAAGCAATTTGTTGGCTATGTGTATGAAGATAGAAAAGGCAATATATGGACGAGTTCAGCAAGCGATAAAGCGCAAAGTTCCAAACCCGGCTTACAAAGTATTAACAATCAAAAAGGTTGGACGCTTTCCCGTTATAATGTAGAGTCATTAGCTGACCATACAACCTTACCCGAAATAATAAGAGCAAATGACGGGATGATTTTTGGCATTCTGGAAGCGAACGATGGAAGTATTTGGTTCGGCACATTAAACGGTGTGTATCGTTATGATGGTTAAAACTGTAGATGAGCAGATCGAACTTTTGCAAGATAGTACATCGAATAGTTCTGATTTAATTCACTTGTCGTTTAAAGCTGCAGAACAAAAAATTCTGCTTGGTATTGAATGGCGTAGTATGGTCTTCCGTAATGCACTTTAATTTATCAAAACCATTTTCGAGTTCTGCTGTCAAAGTTTGCTCGTCGTACTGCTGTATATCCAGTCCACTACACTTTGTTGGTCCGTTTGTTGAAAACGTACCAATGGTCATATAACCGTTTACGCTCTGCCTTGCAATATCGAGGTACTTTGCTACCTGTTCTTTGGTTGTCAGAAAATGAAATGTTGCCCTGTCGTGCCAAATATCAAAAGCCATTTCGGGCTCAAACTCGGTAATGTCGCTGATTACCCAATTTACTTTTTCGGCTTTGTTGCCTAAGCGGGCTTTGGCTCTGTCCAATGCTTTGGCTGAAATATCTAAAACGGTTATATTTTCATAACCGTTGTTCAGCAGGTGATCCACCAATTTGCTGTCGCCACCGCCAATATCAATAATGCGAGCCGTTTTATCTACGCCGAACGAACGAATAAAATCCAGTGAAGTTTTCGGTACTTCCTGTGTCCAGCTTACCTGTTCGGGGCTTTTGGTTTCATAAATCGTTTCCCAATGCTGTTTTTTATGTAATTCTTCCATATTGCTCATTATATGTTACCGGAAATCCTGTTTGCCCAGCTTTAGTATTTTGCCAAATGCCAGTGCGGCTTTGTGTACCTGTACTGTCCAGTCTTCTGCCGCATTGCCGTCTGCTCCGTCCGATATGTATTTGAGGCTGAGGAAAGGGACATTTTCTTTCATTGCCACAAGAGCCAACGCGTAGGCTTCCATATCCACCACATTGTAAATAGTAGTGGAATGTGCCATTTCAAAATTATCTCCCGTTCCGCAAACGGCTTCGGGTAGTCCGTCCATCTGCAAACCATATTCAAGGATTGGAGGCAATCCCGACAAGGGCGTTTCGTACTGCTCATATCCCAATCCTCTAACGTCCATATCCCGTTGTATGAATTTGGTGCAGCAGACGATGTCGCCTTTTTTGTAATGGTTGCTTCCGGCAGAACCTAAATTGACAATCAATTTCGGTTTTTCCTGCTGTATGGCTTTCATCAGGTTATAAGCCGCATTTACTTTGCCAATTCCGCATATTAGGTGCTTGTAATCCGTAAACACATCGGCTGCTTCAGATGCCAGTGCAAACGTAAACAGTACATCCTCAACAGGAAAAGCATATTTGGGGTTTATGGTAATCATCAATTCTTTTTAATGGATTAATATCCTACAAAGTTAAACTTTTAGTGCTACTGTTCGGTCAACAATGTTACCAAAGCACCTGCAGGGAAAACACCTGACTGTCCACCCATTTTTCCGTCCTGAAATACGAATCCTCTCTCTTAACGTGAATATTCTGTAGTTGATTATTTTAAATGTGGTAAGGAATCGGAGATTGTTTGAAATTATCGCTTTTCAACTACAACAAATACCAATTGGGCTACATTTCGTGCGATGACAATTAAGAATTTTACAGCTGAATTAAATCAGAACGAATATGCAAAATATTAAAGACAAAGTAGTTGCCATTACAGGTGCAAGCGTAGGAATTGGTAAAGCCATAGCAATAAAATTGGCAGAGCATGGTGTAAAGGTTGTCTTAGGTGCAAGGAATACCGAGCCTTTGGAAAAGGTTGTTGAAAAAATTAAAAGGAACGGAGGTGAAGCTGTATGTACAAAAACAGATGTACGTAATAAAGCAGATTTGGTTCAGTTGGTAAATGTAGCCGTTACACGATATGGCAAATTGGATGTTATAGTGAACAATGCGGGTGTGGCCCGTCTCAGTCGCATAGACGAATTAGACACTGACGGTTGGGATAATATGATTGATAGTAACATAAAAGGTGTTTTATACGGAATGGCAGCGGCAATTCCCGTTTTTAAGAGACAGCAATCGGGGCATATCGTCAATATCATTTCGACTTCGGGTATAAATATAGTGCCCATGCAAGGCGTATATGCAGGAACAAAAAACGCGGTCCGCACTATCGCAGAAGCGTTTCGGCAAGAGTCGGACGGAAGCATCCGAATTACAGGAATATCGCCCGGATATATAAAAACAGATTTCGCGGCAAAAAGCGTAAAAACGGCAGAAATGAAAACAGCGATTTCTAAAACTGTTGAAGAACTGGCGATAAGTCCCGAAGCTATCGCTGATGCCGTAATCTACGCCATTAGTCAGCCTAAAGATGTTGAAGTTGGCGACATTGTCATTCGTCCGGCACGTCAAAATTGATTATATTAGAGCTACAAAATGCAAGGGCAATCTAACATAAATCATATGAAGAGCATCTCGCAATTAACGCGGGCATTGGGGCTTCCTGTACCATTGCATCCGTTGATCACCTTGGTTGACTACGATAAAGTTTCGGTTGAAATGCTTCCTAAAGGGCAAAAATTAGTTCTTGATTTTTATAAAATCTCTTTTAAGCACGCATTCAAGGGACAAACAAAATACGGACAAGGGTATTACGATTTTGAAGAAGGCGGATTGGCATTTTTGAAACCCAAACAAATAGTTTATTCGCCGGAAGATAAAGAAAGTTACCACGGTTTTGCTTTGTATTTTCATCCTGACCTTTTACGGCATTATCCATTGGGAAGCACCATAAATCAATACGGTTTTTTTTCTTACGATGTTTCAGAAGCCCTGTGTTTGTCGGCAAAAGAGAAAGAAATTATAGCCAATTTATTTGCTGCAATAGCCAATGAATTAGACAACAATATTGATCATTTTAGCCAAGATGTGTTGGTATCGCAAATAGATCTGTTATTGAATTATAGCCATCGGTTTTACGCTAGGCAATTTATCACAAGAAAAGCAATCAATCATGATATCATAACTTCTTTGGATAAACTGTTAAACAGCTATTTTGAAAAAGAAAACAGTTTGAAAAATGGATTACCATCTGTTAAATATATCAGTACACAATTAAAATTATCACAACGTTATCTAAGCGATATGTTGCGTTCACTTTCAGGGTTGAACACGCAACAATATATTCAGAACTTTATCATAGAAAAAGCCAAAGAAAAGTTATGTACAACCAATTTATCGGTTTCAGAAATTGCTTATGAATTAGGGTTTGAACATTCGCAATCGTTCAGCAAATTGTTTAAAATAAAAACAAAGCTTTCGCCATTAGCCTTCAGGCAATCGTTTAATTGAAAACTGTCGTATCAATTCCGTTCTTTAATATTCCAATTTGTGCTCTATCTTTTCTCAACTACTTACGATAGGTCGACTGGTCTATTTCAGTATTCCAGTAAGTAAATCTTGGAATTGGCGTAATCCCATACTGTTTTAAATTGCGATAAGAAGCGATACCCTAAATTCATCAGGTTCGGTTCGGTTATTGCCAGCTCTCTTCTGATAACCTGCGTGCCTTTCAGAGAAGAGAGTTCTACACCTTTTAATGTGAATTTATATTTTCCGTCGATGATCAGATTCTTTATGGTCAATAATGTATCGCCGCCACTGTCAGTACCGGAAATTTGAACGGAACCGCGGCCTTTCAATATCTTACCGGATGGTTCATCCAATTGCAACAAGCCGTTCTGGCCTGTGTCAAATGCCCCTAAAACGCTGATCCCGTCTATCGATAGTCTGACCATCGGGTGATTCGGCAACTTTCTGTTCTCAAAATTGATAACAGCCAATACTTGTTCTTCCTTCAGAAAATCCTTGCGTTGGTTACGTTCAGCAGAGCTTTTATAGAAGGTGACCTTTCTGTGGATATAGTCTAGCTTAAACAGATAGCCGGTAAAGAAATCATGGCCTATGTAGCCCAGGCAATCAGGTGTGATATAGTTCTGTAGGAAATCATAGTTTCCGCTGCTGATATTCTCAAGATTTCGATAGATAACACCGTTCGTGAATCTGATTTCCCTAACGGTGTCGTTCGTATTGATCTTGAAATCATGCCCGCTGCCGGTGATACCGGTGCTCTTCGTTTTTTTGTTGGGGAGATCGATAAGGTTATCATTTAACGATATGGACGTTCTGTAGCCTGTATCGAACATAAACTTGCCACTTACACCGTTTACCGCTCCTGAGATGAACGGGTAGCCGTTTATAAGCGTGATGGGAAAAACGACCGAGTCGCCATGCAGCACGGGTGTTTTTTCAAAGACCTGCGCGCTCGCCCGTGTCCCGAAATATGTTATCGATAGTATGATCGACAAATAGCTTAGTTGAATGCGTGTCATTACTGTATGTTAATAATTGATCAATGGGCAAGTCCTTTAAAAATCCGGAAAGAACGTTCATAGCTAAGGATGATACAACAGTATCCGGCTTAAGGGGTCGGGTCTGTTTTAGATGCCAGCCGTCTTCTGATGATACTGATAAACTCAGGCGAGACACCTATGTAGGATGCAATGTGATATTGCGGAACTCGCGACGGAACAGTTGGATGCAGGGTAACGAATTCAACATATCGTTCCATCGCTGACTTACCGATTGCACTTACCAGCCTGTTCTGGATCGTACATAGATTTCGCTGAACAAGCATTCGGAAAACATGCTCAAATTTCGGTATCTCATGAAGGAGCCTTTCCTTGCTCCGGCGACTAAGCATCAGAAGCTCTGTCTTTTCAAGCGCTTCGATGAAAAACGTTGACGGCTTTCGCTCATGAAACGAAGCGATGTCACTTATCCACCAATCCTCAACCGCAAAAGAGAGAATGATTTCACAGCCATTAAAATCTACGTGGTAGATTCTTGCACATCCTTTAACGATGTAACCCTCGAATTGACATATATCGCCGGCTCGCAACAGAACGGTCTTGCGCGGAACCATTTTTCGCTCTAATAAGCTGGTGAAGGTTTCTTTTTCATCATCCGTCAATGTGATGTACCTGCTGACATTAAGAAGTATATTTTCGAACATCGCGATCGGATTGAATATGTTAAGTCTTACAATTTTTACCCATTGTTCAGAAATTGGGAATGGCCTTACAAATCTTGTAAACTATTATTTTAATCTGCTTACCATATGGTAAAAAATGAAATTGACCGGCTTTTTTTTCGGGAAACACTGCCGTTGCAGGATAGAGGCAGTTAATATGGCCGGTCGCTCTTCCAGGACAGGTAGCTGATCAAGGTCCTTCACGTTTGCCCGTGCAAAAACAAATTCGGTGTTAAATTTAAGTTCCTTCGGAATTCTAATGGTGATGTGCTGGTTTTCCTCTTGAATAACTTATTGAGCGACTGCGGGTGTTTGAACCCTAGCTGGTAAGCGATCTCCGAGACCGTCAGATCCGTGACGGACAGATACTCTTTGGCTCTGTCAATCAGCTTCTCCTGAATATGATACTGTGCCCCCTGACCGGTTATCGACCGGAGCAGATCGCTGAAATAATGCGGCGAAAGGTTAAGGCAGGCAGCTATATACTCGACTGTGGGTATACCGGATTTTAAGGCGAGCTTTTTGTCGAAGTAATTATTCATGATTAGGTCTAACTTAGTGATCACGGCATGATTGACCGTTTTACGTGTGACGAACTGTCGCTCATAAAACCGGTTGCTGTAACTCAGCAGCAATTCTATTTGTGCGATGATGACCTCCTGTGAGTGTTCATCCAGATGCTGATACTCCTCTTCGATCTTTAAAAAAATCTCTGCGATGTACTTCTCTTCCTTTTCCGAAAGGTGAAGCGCTTCACTGGATACGTAGGAGAAGAATCCGTAGTTTTTGATCTTGGTAGCCAACGGGAAGCTATATAGGAAATCCTGGTGAAAAAATAGCGCGTAACCGACATCTTCACCAACCTCGTAAACCGGCGGACCGTCCAGCGAAAGGATTTTTTTGGGCGCCAGGAAGGTCAGTATCCCTTTATCGTGATCGTATTGCTGCTGACCATACTGCATTTTACTTTTAACATTCCTTTTCAAAGCGATGCAGTAAAAATTCAAGGAAAAACGTTCCAAGACTGAATCGGCCGCCGCACGGACATCCGCTATCCGAACGACGCTGATCAAAGGGTGAAGCGGATCAGGTAAGGACAGCAGACGATGTTTGTCGGATATGGTACTGATGATTTTCATTTAGACCCCCCTATCATTTGTCGTCTGATCAGACGTGTATATCAAAAGCAGACCAGGCCCGCGGACCTGGTCTGAAAGGTTTTGGTCGCAGGTTCTACCAGCGAAGTGTTTCCACAAAAAAGGAGCCGTTCTCCATTAAATTATCGAAAAATACCTGCTTGGTCTCTAGGCGGTTCCAGTCTCTTTGCAGTTCACAGCCAAACTGGGTAACGGAAGATAATTGAACGCCCGCCTGCTCCATCCGGCGCAGGGCAACCTCGTGCGCAATAGTCGAGGTTCCGCCTATCGCATCGACAATGGTATACACCTCATAACCTTCTTTAAGAAGATCCAGCGCCGGAAAGCACAGACAAACCTCCGTCCATAATGCGCAAATGACGAGCTTCTTTTTGCCGAGGGATTTTACAGCTTCCTGAAATTCCTTGTCCTCCCAGGAATTGACCGTCGTGCGGTCGATCTCCTGCACGTCGGGTAAGATCTCTTTAAGGTGCTTCACCGTCGGTTTGTTAATGCCGCTTTCCACATTAACTGTGGTCAGGATAATCGGCAGATTGAATCCTTTTGCAAGTTTCGTCACGGTGACGATGTTTTTGACCAATTGTTCATGGTCCATCGACCTTACGGAATTGACCTGAAGGGGCTGGTAGTCGATCAGGATCAATGCTGAATTTTCAGGTGTAATCAGATGATCGTTCTTCGGATCGCGGATGGGTGTAATACTGCTCATGGTATGAATAATTAAATGGTTAATAAATATTTGTTCAGTTCTGTGATCGCTGCGGTTTTTCCGCTGTTTGCATTGTTAAAGAAAGCCGGCCCGGCCAGATCGTTCTTCATATTTTTCATATTTCTTAAAACTTGAATTGTGCCTGATAACTCATAAAAAAACCGTCCCGGTGTGCATCGATGATATCATTGATGAAGGGCGACCATTCCGGTATGACCGGCAAGGCTGCGGGCGCGATGCTCCGGTAGCTTTGAGCGCCATAGACGATCGATCCTCCATATCTTCCGATCGACGCCGGGTCTGACACAAAATTGGCGATCTGAAAATTCCTGTCCATTTAACTACTTCAAGAAATCACCTGGATGAAAGGACTTTGATGTAGACGATATGGCCTTCGATAAGGTCAAACATGGTTATCCCAGATTCTGATCTGATCTTCCTTAAAATACAACTGTTGCTTCTCGCCGTGGCGGACGAGATAAGGTTCTCCGTTCTATTGATTAATGTTACTGTCTGCGATGGCTGTCCAATGCTATTTTATTTCGGACCGCTGTCCAGCAACACGTAAAGTGCCGCGATCTTGCTATCATGGAATTGAACAGTGCCACGATCTTGCCATCATGGAATTGAACAATGTCCATCCCCGTGGCGACGGGCTGCTGCCCCGCCGGGCCCACGCCCCAAACCAGCCTGCCGATCCCGTTATTGATGATAACGGGGCTCTGTTTAGTGAACACGAAATTGGAAGGCAGTACCTTTTGTGTTGTGGAAACGCTTTCATTGATGGCGTCAAAGCCGGTCACCTGGTCCTCTACGTGATGTAGTATCGCTGACTCGCTGTATATCTTTTCAATGGCTTTCAATCTGGCTGCCGGGTCCTTTTCGTTCCAGACCTGATCGAGGTTTTCTTCCATGATCCGGGATAGTTCATAGCGCATGATCAGTAAGTGTTGAAGGTTAAACGAATTAGAAGCAAGCGGCATGCCGTTCGGTCCGGCATGCCGCTGCACGGCGGCTATTTCTCTGCCGGCACCAGTGTAGCCAGTAACTGCAGCTCCCACGCTAATGCCACTCCGCTGGCACCGCCATTCTCGAACAGCACACTGGCCAGTTGTCCTGCGGTCTCTGTACGTGCCCAGTCACGTTGCCATTCTGAAGCGACCGCCATCCAGTTAATTGGCGTGATGCCATGCTGCACCATACGGCGTATCGCCATATCATGCGCTTCCTTTGAAACAGCGCCGCAGGCATCGGTAACGACGAAAACATCATAGCCTTCGGCCACCGCCTGGATCGCCGGCATCGCCACGCAGACCTCCGTCCAAAGACCTGCGATGATCAGCTGTTTACGGCCGCTTGCGGCAACGATATCGGTAACAGCGGGATCCTGCCAGGTATTGATGAAGGTCCGGTTGATCGGTTTCTGATCAGGAAAAAGCTCCTGCAGCTGTTTGATGATCAGTCCGCCGCGCTCCTCGATCACGGTGGTCAGGATGGTAGGTACCTTGAACACTTTAGCCGCTTTGGAAAGACCGGTCACATTGTTGATGATGACCGCAGGGTCGTGGCTGTTCAGGTTGGTGAACTGGAAAGGCTGGTGATCGATCAGTACAAGGATACTGTCTTCCGGCCGTAACAGGGCGTCAAGGCCCTTTTTTTGAATGTTTGACATGATCTGATAGTATATATGGTTATTTATCAATAGCTATTCTCATAGATTGCATAGACCTGGGTGTTTCCGGCCTGTAATGGCCAGTCAGTGAACTACGGGCGATGGTCCGCTGCCGGACAGTAAATTTGTTCGTTTTCACGTATGTCGCTTTTCCGGTCGTTGCCACAAATCTACTTGTTTCGGCTAGCGTGAAAAGATGACATAGGCCTTTAAAAGTCGTAGATTTATGTCGACGTTTCACCGATTCTGTCAGCCGGGCTGCGCTCATCAAACCGCTATGCTCCGTTTTTGGTTCTGGTCAATGCTGCGGGTCTTTTAGGGTGATGGGCGACTGCGTGACGGCATATCAACACCAGCGGTTTCCCTTCGCCGAGGTCTGTCACGTGGAGACGCACATTTGGCGCCACTTTGATAAATTCTTTTCTGTTTCCCGGTTTTTCCTTAGCAGGCGTGTTTTTCATGATCTTATTTAATTTTGATGTTTAATAATAATGTCTGGTATATTCTGCCCCGTACCACGCAAATTTAAATGCGTCGTATTTGGAACGGAATAACCAGATCGCTGTTTTGTGTATCCCTATTGGGTGTCTGAATGGTTCTGCCAGTGAAGGTTCCAGTTCCTGCAGAATGAACGACGGATTATCCGGCTGGCCAGGCAAGGTAATACTCGCCTGAGCCCCTTAGCGTCGTCATTTTTTTACCATATGGTAAATACTTCCTGTGAAATTATTATGATCTTTAGTACATGAAAGAACTCCTTGATTATTTACAGCAATTCGATACCCTGAATGAACAGCAGGCGGAAATGGTCACAAGCAAAGCCAAACTCGTCGAATTTCCCAAAGAGACCTACTTTTCCGAAGCCGGTAAAGTGCCGAAGCAGATTGGCTACATTTTGGAAGGCGTTCTGCGGTTCTGCTACTACGATAACAAAGGTCAGGAGGTCACCCACTATTTTGTCGGCGAGGGCCAGTTCATTACCGATTTTCCGAGGTTCGAGGCGCAGATCATTTCGGCTGAATATATACAGACCGTCACCGATTGCAAACTGCTCGTGTTCACGAAGGAGGACTGGGATTATCTGCTGGCGACGATCATAACCTGGAGCAACATAGAGACCAAAATGGTCAAAAAATGCCTGAACGAATCGTTGTCGAGACGCAGTCCGATGGTCTCCAACGACGCTACGGAGCGTTATCTGTCATTCCTGGAAAGCTTTCCCGCTCTGGTCACCCGCATACCGCTGGCCTACGTTGCTTCTTATGTCGGCGTCACGCAGCAATCGCTTAGCAGGATCAGAAAAAATCTGCGTTAGCTCATTTTTTACCATATGATAAACAGTTTTGAACGCCAGATCCCAATATTTGTATCGATATCTAAGCGTTAATAAAAATGAGTAAAAAAGTCGTACTGATCACAGGGACCAACAGCGGGTTCGGCTGGCTGACCGCTCAAAGTGTCGCAGCTCTGGGGCATAAGGTCTATGCCACCATGAGAGATACAGCAAGCAAAAATGCAGCACAGGCACAGGCCCTGTCCCAGGTGGAGAACATTACCGTGGTAGACCTAGAGGTAACCGATGAAGCGAGTGTCAAAAAAGCTTTCGACAGCATCATTGCCATAGAAGGAAAGGTTGATGTTCTGGTGAACAATGCAGGTGCAAGCATGTTCGGCGTGGGTGAAACCTCCACAGCTGCCGATCTACAGCGTATGCTGGACATTAACGTTATCGGTCCATGGCGACTGATGAAGCTCGCTCTGCCCGGAATGCGTGAGCGTTCAGAGGGTCTGATCATCAACGTGACTAGCGGTTTTGGCCGGGTCAGCTTCCCGTTCTTCACCATGTACTGCGCCTCGAAGTTCGGTCTGGAAGGGCTGTGCGAGGGTCTTTATTATGAGCTCAGGCCGTTAGGCGTTGATGCGGTCATTCTTGAACCGGGTGGCTTTCCCACTGAAATGGGTTCAAAAGTGCAGACAGGTGCCGATACCGCTGTCGCCGAAGGGTATAGAGCGCTTGAAGAATATCCAGGAAAGATCTTCGCAGCTATCGGCCAGCTTTTTGAGACGCATAAGCCGGATCCGCAGTACATCGCCGACGCCGTAGTTAAACTGATCGGCATGCCGAAAGGTGAACGACCGGTAAGGACAGTGGTCGACCCAACCACAGGACAGTTCATCAGTGCCATCAATGAAGGCACGCAGATCGAATTTAATAAGACCATGGAAGCCTATGGTCTTAGGGAGCTTTTAGCTTAAACGTCTTACCCTCCTCAGGCTTTATGCCGCCCTGATCCCCCGGTGTCCCTCTGATTGAAGGACATCGGTTGATTTCATAATTCTCCAAACCAACTGAATTACTTCAGATCCTTAACCGGATCACTCAACAATAATGCTTTGTGCTTTGAACCGAATCACCAAATAATTGGGTTGTTTCGCAAAATGCATCTCTTTTTTGTAATGCAATTTTACCTTGTCAATAATGACTAGGTCTGCTTGGATACTGCAATTTAACTACGAGGCCAGCCAAGCGAGTAGATCTGAGGCTTTTACCTTGCTTACAACTATCCGTTCAGGAGTTTCGACACTCAACTTGACGATGAGCCTTCGATTAAAGAAGTGCTCGGCCATCTGGACGGCGGCACGGTTGATGATAAATTGCCGATTGGCACGAAAAAACAGAGACGGGTCCAGTATAGACTCCAGCTCGTCCAACACTTCTTGGATCAGGTACGTTTCGCCTCTTTGGGTATAGGCATGTACAATGCCTCCAACCGAGTAGACAAATGCGATGTCTTTGGTGGATATGGGAATGATTTTCTCGTTTTTGAAGACCAGTAGACTAGACTTGTAGGCAGGATGCACCAGTTGTTTAAGGAGGGTTTCCAATCCGGGCGGGATAGTCTGCACTCGGCCCCCCATCAACTGCCGCATCTGCTCATATTTGCGTAGGCCCCTGGCTAGTTTATCTTCATCGATGGGCTTTAGCAAATAGTCGATACCATTGGCCTCGAAGGCCTGTATGGCGTATTGATCGTAGGCGGTACAGAAAATAACCGGACAGGGAGGCTGGACGGTGCGGAAGATCTCGAAGCTCAATCCATCGGAAAGTTGGATATCCGAAAGGATGAGTTCCGGTGTGGACTGATTACCCAGCCATTGGATAGCAGCTTTTACGGATGGGACGATGCCTGTGACATGCAAATCGTCACCGAGTCGCTCTATCATTGCTTTCAAGGCCTTGGCCGTTTTAGTTTCGTCTTCGATGATCAGGATGTTCATAGCGGGTCATTTAACAGAGGAACGGATACGGTGAATGCGTGAGCGGTTTTCAACACCTCGATTTCTTGACCAGCTAGCAGGCGGTAGCGCTCGCGGATGTTGTCCAATCCGGTGCCCAGGCTGTCTCCCTGTGTAGGTTTCGGTTGCAGGGAGTTGCTGACGGTAAGCCGGTTGGTATCCGTGGCGTTGATTTGCAGGTGCAGGGGTACTTCGACATCGGCGACATTGTGCTTGACAGCGTTTTCGATGAGCACTTGCAAGGTCATGGGCGGTAGTTTCATGTCGAGGAATTGCTCAGTGATGTCGATATCTACGAACAAAGCGTGCTCAAACCGTTCCTGAAGGATATATAGGTAGGACCGGGCGAAATCAAGCTCTGCACGGAGGTATACAAGATCGGCCATGCGGTTATTCAGCAGGTAGCGGTATACGTCAGCGAGGCGTTGGATAAATTGGCGCGGTGCGCGTTCATTGATCATACTTTGAAGTGTGCCCAACGAGTTGAACAGGAAATGTGGACTCACCTGTTCCTGCAAGAGACTGAGCCGCGCCTGCAGGTTTTCTTTTTTCAGCCGTTCGTTTTCTAACCTAGACCGTTGGGTCACTTCCGCCATTCGTAACAAGTAGACGATATAATACAGGAACCCGCCTAATACCATCCCCCGCATCAGGAGTAAAAAATATACGACGCGCATGCCTCGTGGTAGTGCTGCTACCCGTCCGCGGATTTCACCGATATCCTGAATGCTATAAAAAACAACTAACGAAATACACATGCATGCTGCAATGGCAATAGCGGCTTTCCACCCGTGCCACCGTGGCTTATCTAGCTGTATGACACTTTGTATCACTAGCCAACTCAGGAATACGTTAACAAAAGAACCGGCAAAAGTGAGCAATGAGGAAGCTGTTTCTTCCCGGTAGCTGCGCAGCACGTAGCCTAGGAGTGCAATAAACAAAGAAATAATAGACCCGGTGAGGGGGTATAGTCGCTTCATGGTACAAAGGTACTGTTTTGGCAGACAGGAAGGTTTACCCGTGATAATCAAACGGACAAAAAGGCCGATGAACGGAAAGCTGTGAGGCTAATCCTATGTTCGGTAATGACCTGTTCATCTCGATATGTGGCCGTTTCATACCAAAGTGGTCTACTTCCTCGGGTCCGCAATGTCGAAACAACCATAACAGAAATATGAATATCATGAAGAAACTAATTATCCCCTTGACACTGGTACTGGGTACCATCGTCTCCGAAGTAAATGCACAGGTTGTTGTAGTAAGACGGCCGGTGCGCCGGGTGGTTGTAGCTCCGCTTCCGCCGGCAAGAATGACCGTGGTAAGGCCGTTGCCCCGTGTGATCGTAACCCCAAGGCCGGTAGTGGTAGCGCCGGCTCCGGTGATTATAACGCCAAAGCCGGTAATAGTAGCTCCCTTCCCTGTTCAGCCGCTGTCGTCAACAACGGTCGTCCGAAGGAAGACTGTCATTTACAAACCTTAATCATAGCATGCAAGAGTCATCTTACAGGATAGAAGCGGCCGGTGATTTGCTACGGACACAGTTCCCTCTCATTGGGCAATCTGTCCGTTTCATCATCATTTTATATTAAACATGTTTCGATTCCTTCGAGCTTTGCATCAATAAATAGTAATATCATATGAAAAAGAACGTCTTAAAATGGGTGTTAATATTGGTCGTCAGTGGCCTTACCACCGGTGCATTCGCACAATCGAAGCTCACCAATGAGCAGAAGGAAGAACTGTTGGCTAAGATGGAGCAATACCGGGCCGAATTGAATCTATCGGACCAACAGCAGGAGCAAGTGAAATCAATCAATGCCACATACTTCGAAGGACTGGCCGGGCTCAAGGCATCGAACGGTTCCAAATTGTCGAAGTTCAAAATGTATCGAACGCTTAGCGAAACGCGCGATGAGCAAATGAAGCAGGTGCTCGACGGGAATCAGTACAAACGCTACAAGGCGATGCAGAAAGAGATGAGGAGTGAATTAAAAAGTCGCAAAAAATCATGAACGCGAAGAGATATATCCGTTTAGCGCTACTGATAGTGCTGCCATTTTTTTTGTTTGGTGGATGTGCTGACGAAGCGCCCGATCCAGCTCCCCGTTACCCATGGGGAGATTGGATGGATTGGGAGCGCCTTGTCGACTGGGATACCCTGACAGTAGGCGGCCGTGCACGCACGTTCAATGTGCACCTGCCGCCCCAATATGAAGAAGGCGATACCCTGTTTCCACTGGTCATCGGGCTGCATGGCACGGGAGGCAGTGCAGTACAGTTTGACCGTCACTACCATCTCTCTGAGAAAGCCGACGAAGCGGGATTCGTAGCCGTTTATCCCAACGGCGTCAGGAGCGATGGCCGTCTCGGCATACGTACGTGGAATGCCGGATCGTGCTGCGATTTTGCGATGCGCGAGCATGTGGACGACGTGGAGTTCATCAGCGAGCTCATCGACAGATTGATCGAGACATACCGCATCGATGCCAAACGCATCTATGTGACCGGCATGTCCAACGGCGGAATGCTCGCCTACCGGCTGGCTGCGGAGATTCCTGAAAAGATTGCCGCCATAGCGCCCGTGAGCTGCACGATGGTGT
Source organism: Olivibacter sp. EAT-5 (assembly GCF_044784325.1). Classification (NCBI taxonomy): domain Bacteria; kingdom Pseudomonadati; phylum Bacteroidota; class Sphingobacteriia; order Sphingobacteriales; family Sphingobacteriaceae; genus Olivibacter; species Olivibacter sp. EAT-5. The sequence goes on from NZ_CP173028.1 coordinate 1,123,218, forward strand.
TCGACCCTCCGGCCGAACAATCGCGTCCGCTGCCTATCATCCACCTGCACTCCGTGCTGGATGAGATTGTCCCCTATGAAGGCGGCACAAACTCGCTGGGGTACCATTTCGCACCGGTTGATTCGGTACTGAACGTATGGGCGAAACGGAACGGTTGCCTGCCGAACGCCCAGGTGGTTGTTGATAACGACCGATACACACAGATGCAGTGGGTGGATGAAACCGGCTCGCCGCTTATCATGCACTATGTCACCGCGGACGGCGGCCACTCATGGCCGGGAGGCGAGCAGGTACGGCCCGGTGCTGCACCGCCATCCGCTGCGATAGATGCAAACGATTTGCTATGGAATTTTTTTGAGCGCTTACGCATCCCATAATGTGCGATTTTGGTCTGAATCGCACGGGATACCAGAAGCGGAACAAAACTGCTTAATTTCAAAAGTTTTGATAGTACCTATAACTTCAGAAGCACTACTGGTTTCATAGTAATCGGGTAAAACCAATAGGTTTTTACATACTAGCAAGCAATGTCCCGTTCAACATTTTTATCTATCTTTGATTTGGTGTTGAATGGGCATGCTTTGTTTAATCTCATAGGCTATCGAAGTCATATTAGTTAAGTTACCTGATATTTAAAGGATTATCTAAGAGTGGTTACTGATTACAAAAAATTCGACTTATTCGGGAAGACATTTATCCAAAAAGTGGACTTAAAACCACCTTTTGAGTTTGCCTTCCCCGTGGCCGAGCAGGCTTGCTTCTTATATATGCTGAAAGGTGAGATGGAATACCAATCAGCAGACGATCAGTTGAAGATACCTACCCATCACTCCTTGTTGCTTAACTGCATCAACTCGGGCAAACAGATACATGATACCGGTTCGGATAGCGAAGGTGAGATCGTTATTGTCACTTTCCATCCGGATATACTGAAAAAAGTTTACGATAAAGAAATCCCACTAATCTTTAAGCCAGCTAATCGGGTAACTAATCAGTCCAGAAAGGCAATCAACAACGACTTTTTGATTCATAAATATATTGAAGGATTGCTCTTTTATTTTGAAAATCCATCGTTGGTCAATGATGAAATTTTGGTTTTGAAGCTAAAGGAAATCATACTTTTATTATCGCAAACGCAAGATGCGGAAACGATACAAGTCATCCTATCGCAACTTTTCTCGCCTGCAACCTATACCTTCAAGCAGATTATAGAAGCCAATCTATTTGAACAAGTCGGTGTAGAGGATCTGGCGCAAAAAGCCAATTTGAGCGTTTCTTCGTTTAAAAGGGAATTTAAAAAATTATACGACGATTCGCCTGCCAATTATATCCGAACGAAACGATTGGAAAGGGCTGCCGAATTGCTTTCGGTTTCTAATGAACGGATTACAGACATTGCGTTTGATTGTGGATTCAATGACTTGGCAAATTTCACGAAAAGTTTTCACGACAGATATAACGTTTCCCCCTCAAATTTCCGCCTAAAAATAAAAGAAGGCTGAGAAAGGGTATGGGCCTTAACATCCCATTTCAGCATTTTTTATTATGCGGTTTTCTATCAATGCCTTTGCGCAAAATGCGTGGCAAACGAAGCTTACCTCGATTTTTGAACCAAATTGTCAAATAATTGGCCTAATCTACAAATTCATCCGGTTTCGGACGGTTTAATTTTGCACTATTAATAATTGTTAAATTTTAAAATTAAACTCATGGGACTATCACATTTAGGTATTTTTCATACGGTTATAGGTGTAGCAGCTATTATTGCCGCCATTGTATCTTTAATAAGAAGAGGTAAAATAGATCTCAGCCAATTGAGTGGCAAGATCTATTTTTATTTCACCTTAGTTACATCGTTAACAGCTTTAGGACTATCCAGTGTTAAAGGCGTCAATCCGGGGCATATTCTTGCACTGTTAATTGTTATATTGATTTCGGTGGCGTACTATCTTTACGCAAAAAGATCGGGAAACAATCGATCGCGTTTTATTGAGAATTTTTTTCTTACGTTCAGCTTTTTCCTGTCCCTGATTCCAACGGTTAATGAAACTTTTAACCGTATCCCGATAGGTCATCCGTTGGCCAATGGACCGCAAGACCCATTAATCGGAAGAACCCTGCTCATCCTTTTTGTGCTGTTTGTGATCGGTTCTGTTTTGCAATTCAGGAAGCAAAAGAGCATAAATAAAGTGGTGTAAGCCTGAATTTTTTATTGACAAAAGTTTAAATCAAACGCTTCCTAGTTATCACCGTGAATTTGTTCATCTGTATCCAGCCGAACGACCTTTACCAATCTTATACTGATTATTGCATCATTAAAACAAAAAAATGATATGAATGTAAAAACAGTAAAGTATCGATCGCTAAAGGCCTGCACACTTGTAGCCGTGGGGTTAGTTATGCTTAGCAGCTACACCGTGAATCCGCAAAAAGGAAATGTATTCCATGAAATAAGGCCACTTCAAACCGATAGCGTATCCTTAGATGACTTATCCGGTTATTTCCGCTTTCCAAACCGAGTTGCGTATATCCGGTTTTTTGATCAGGACGGCCAATTTATAGCGCAGCAGGCATGGGATGGACGGACTTATCCCTTACAGCGTACGGGATCACTCACCTTCCAGTCACGTGATGAAGCGTACCAAGTTGCATTTATCGGAGGCACTGACGGAAAAATTGATAAGGCCAAGATTCTTAACCGGGTAATGCTGGAAAAAGTTTTCTTCAACCCTACGCAATATGTTTCGCTTACCGCGGACCAACTTATGCCGCTCTTGGGGCGATATCGACTTCAGACTGACAACAATATGGAAATCAATGTAACAAGGCAGGGCAATAAACTTGCTGTAGAGCAACTATGGGATAACAAAACCATCGTGTTTGAAGCTTTCTCCCCTACGGATTTCCTTAATGAGGAGCTGTCCTTTCCACTGACATTCATCCTCGCAAATGGTACTGTTAAAGAACTTATCTGTTTTGAATCAGATCGTTGGGAAAGGATAGATCATGAATAAGCGGATGTTTAAATCGATGCTCTTGATTTGGCTGCTCATGCCAGTTACCTACCTGTTTGCCCAAAGTGTTGCTGACCCGAATTTTCGGTTTGAAACGGAGCACGCTCGATATAAAAATGGGAAAGGCCCCCTTGTTCGCTATGATGAGGGGCACAATAACCCTTTCACGCTGAAGGGGCAGTATGCTGCATTTGCCAAGGTACTGGAAGCGGATGGTTACCAATTGGAGACCAACCGACAAGCCATTACTGCAGAAACCTTGACGGATGCCCGTGTGTTTGTGACTGTCAATGCATTGCACGACCTGGACAATTGGGGTGCCCAGACAGGTAGCGCTTATACCGACGAAGAAGTGGAAACTTTATACGATTGGGTGCAGCGCGGCGGCTCGCTTTTCCTTATCACCGACCAGATGCCTGCTGCCGGGTCCGCCGGTAAGCTGGCTGCCCGCTTTGGCTTTGCCCTCATCAATGGTTTTGCACAGCGTAAGGATGGCCAGCCTGAAATCTTCTCTCGTAACAGAGGCAATCTCACGGGCAATCCGGTCACCGATGCAGCCGGTTTTGCAATAGACAGCATCCGCTTTTGGGTAGGAACGGGATTTGTTCCGCCACCGGACGCCATTATTGTTTCGTCGTTGGGCGAAGACTACGAAGTATCGCTTGCGTCTGATGGGTCCAAAATATCAGGTAAAGGTTTAGTAAACAGTGCTATTCTACAATGTGGGCGTGGGCGGGTATGTCTAATTGCCGATGCCGGTCCGTTTTACGCAATCTTAAGAGGGATCAAAAGTGAAAAACGAGGTATGAATCACCCTGATGCAATGCAGAACGCTCGGTTTCTTTTAAACATCCTTCATTGGCTGGATACACCATAAAGAGGCGATATCCCTGAAATCTGCTATATGATCTTTGTGCTGATGAAACTATTTTTGTACTTCAAGCGCCATCATTCTTCAAAATCCGGGAGAATAGCAATGGAGATTATTGAAAATAACTATGGGAACTGAAATGTCCTTTTATAAATTTATCATCTTGCTTTCGCTAATGTTTATCAATCTTTCTAGTGCTTATACCCAATCTCTTCAGTTAGACACCACCCTTTCAGACGTCTATCAGTTCCATATCAGGAAAGAAGATGAGGAAGGTTTTTTAATAACTTATTACGATGCCGTAGACACCAAAGACAACTCCAACCCCTTCGAAATCATCATTACCCAAACGAGCAGTAAATTAATGAACATGAACGGCGTAGCTGATGGCATTGAGAAAAACCTTAAGAATTATAATCCGGATAGCCGATTGATGCTCATCAAACAGGAAGAAAAGGGAGGTAAAAATCGTCGGCTTTATCAGTTCGCTGGCAAGAATACCACGATACTGATGCTGATGCAGGAAAGCAATGACTGGTTCGCTATGATAGAAGCTGAATTTCCGGATGATGAACTTAAAAAGATGTCTATCCAAAAATGGCAGGACATCTTTTGGAAAGCTGAATAGTGAATTTTTGAAGTGTTAATCCTTAAATTTATTTAAATAAAAGGAGTAGGCCTCGAACATCATAAAACAAGAAATTTAGTACTCCAATTATGAAATTTGACTAAAAATTGCATCTTTAAGGAAATACTCCAAAATGACTTATAACCCTAATACTTATGATTCAAAAAAGACGAATATCGGATCTCATTATCTTATCAATCCGTATTTTACTAGCGCTTATTTTTATTTCATACGGAACGGGAAAATTGTCTGGCGGACAGTTCGGTAATTTGACCGAAAAAGAACTGGCTACACCTATCAAGGATCTGAGCCTGTTTAAAATTGCCTGGTACTTGTTTGATCATCAGCCTTTCAAAATATTTATAGGCGTCTCTCAAATTATAGCCTCTCTGATGTTATTGTATAACAGAACGATGATCATAGGGGCACTGATGCTCGCCCCTATTGTTCTGAACATTTTGATTATTGATCTGACGATTATGCCTTACGGTCTCAAACTTGCATTTGCCTTCCGATTAACTGGCTATTTGTGTTATATCGGCCTTTTATTGTTTTATTATAAAAATCAACTAACGCCGGTCTGGAAAACTGTATCAAACATAAAACCCATGCGTTCTGAGAATCAAAAAGCGATTTCTTATTTACTTGTTATTTTATTTATTCCAGCCTTGGAACTTGCGCCAGGAGTATTGAAAATAATATACTTTGCTGTAACTCATCCTCAATCTTTTTGGAATGGTATTAAAGCACTCTTTTGAAATATACGTTGCGCTTTAAATTGGGTAGGCCTCATATTGGTCAATTGCCGAAAATTATTGCTGAATGCGGCTATATTTGAATACCCAACTTCATAAGCAATCTCCGTCATATTCAGGTCGGAGTCTTTGATCAATTCCATAGCTCGAATAATCCGCAACATTTTCACATGCTGAACAAAGGTAGTGCGGAGTTTTGTCTGAAATAATCTTGTCAAACTTCTCACGCTCATCCCCGATAGCTTTGCCGTCTCTTCTAAACTAAGGTTTTCATTTAACCGATTTCTCAAATTATCAATAATTGCATTGAGCCGCTGATCGTCAGTAGTGGGAAGCTGAATTGAAAATTTTTTAAGATTCTCTTTGGACAGCAGCTTCTTTAATGTTGTCATAAATTCAAACTCCCAAGAACCTTGATAATAATCGCCCTGCCATGTTTCGCTGAAAGCAAGCATTTCTGATAGTAGCTTACTCACCGGATAGATGCCCAACTCATCGTAAAAACCACTGGATCTTCCATCAGGAAAATAGATATTGATAATATATAGATCCTGTGTATTAAACATCAGGTTGTGGGGATAATTTTTCGGTATCCAGATGTAATGATTGGACGGAATATAGAAGTCCCTTTCGTTTGTTTGCAAGTAAGCAATTCCCCCATAAACCAATAACAACTGAGCCTTATCATGTTGATGTGAAGGCAAACGCTGTTCGGTTTGCTGTCGCATCACCAGAATAGACTCAGGATTTTGGTCAACAGCATTTATCAGTTGGTTCAGAACCTCCATATGGCCAAATATAACAAATATTAGGCTAATTATATAAAACGATACTTTGCCGGCATGAATAGTTTTGCCTAGTAAATAAAGCAGCATCATTATGAAACAAAAAATCAAAAGTCCTGATCAAAACATTGAGCTTGCGGCACAAGATAAAATCGCTGATAATATAGAATCTCATTCGGCAGAAGAAATGGACGCGCTTTATCGCTACTGGCTGGCTTATTCTTATCCTTTTGTGCCTATGATCGATTTAACCATTATCTATGATGAAATAAGAAAAATGGTAAAGCATTGGCTCGTAAAGAAAAGAGAACATAAAAACAGTTACAAAAATAAAATTCATGAAAACATATAGGTCGATCGCGATACTGGGAGTCGTACTAGGGCTGTCGGCATCATCGCTCCGTGCCCAAGATGCAGTAACTACTCAAGTAATGAGTTTGGAAGAAATATGGAAGCTTTCTGAAACAAATAACCGACAACTTAAACTATCAGCCTTAAATCTTCAGCAAAGCAAATTGGAAGAACTTGAGGCCAAAGACCACCTGCTACCGGAGCTTTCGGTAGGGGGAGATGTAAAACTCAATTCCAAATTCCTTATTTATGATGGTGGATTTTTCTCCTCCCCGAGGGATGTGCCTGTAAAAGGCTATGGCTACGGAGTGGGTTATAATTTGAACGTTAACATCTTTAATGGTGGTAAAGACAGAAGAAATATCAAGATAAAGCAAGAAGAAGAGGCGCGTCGGCAATATGAAGTTGACTTGCAAAAGTACAACGTAAAATACAATGTTGCCGTGGCCTATTTCGATCTGTATAAATTGTTACACTTTCGGGATTTTATGGCTGCTGAAATTATTGCGGAGCAAAAACAATTATCACTGATCGAAAGCTTGCACAAAAACGGCATTGTGCTAAAGAGTGATGTGCTGAGAACCTCGGTAAAATTGTCGCAACTTGAATTAAATCTATCGGATATTGAAAAGAAGATCGATATCGCAAAACAACGTCTGAACATTTTTATGGGACGTGATAACGAAGAGGAATTGCAAATCTCCTATCAAAACAATGCTGAAATGGATAGCATCACAGATTTCGGTTTCGGGGCTTATATTGACATTGCACTCAACCAATCGCCGGACTACCGAATTGTCAAAAGCGACATCAACCAGAGCGAGTTAAATATCAAACAGGTAAAAGCTACCCTCTTGCCAAAAGTTTCCTTGTATTCTTATTACAATTATACCTATCCGCAGATTTCTTTTTACCCTTACTCGAATGATCTATGGGGATTTGGCCAAACAGGGATCAAAGTGCAATTTTCCATCGATAATTTATATAAAAGCAAACATTCCGTTGCTCGTGCCGGGATTGTAAATAATAAGGCAAAAGAAAAAGCCAAGATTAAAAAAGATGAAATTTCCCTTCAAGTAAAAGAAGCTTATCTGCAACGGCAACAGGCTTTGGAGAGCGTAGAAACCGCAGCGAAAAACATCATCGAAACAACCGAAACGGTTCGGGTCATACGGAACAGTTATCTCCATCAGGAATCACTCCTGACCGATCTTTTAGAGGCTGAAAACACCTTACTGGAAGCAAAATTTAGTTTAACAACCGCACAAACAAACGTAAAACTTAGCCGCATCCGACTACAGGCAATCGTAGGGATTCTTTAATATAAATATCATGAACAAAAATAAAACCGATAAACTGATCGTCCACCTAACGAAATGGTTTGGCATCGTCTTATTCATCGCGATCGTCATTTGGGGAGCCGTCTATTTCTTTAAGGGATACCGCTACGAACAGACGAATGATGCACAGGTGGATGCGTATCTGTCACCCATTAATGCAAAAGTAGGTGGCTATATCAGCAAGATTTATTATAAAGACAATCAGCAGGTTCAAAAAGGAGATACACTTGTGGTTATTGAACTTGATGAATATGGCCTAAAAAGAGATGCCGCATTGGCCGAACTAATGAGTTCGCATGCCAAATTACCTATTTTGACGGCGAATGAAGAAACACAAATCAAAAGCATTGAGGTTATAAGGGCACAATTGGCAGGAGCAAAAGCGAGGCTGAACCAGCAGCAAAGAGAATTTGACCGTTATAAAAATCTACTGGCGGATGAATCTACCACACAACAAAAATTCGATAATGTCAGCGCCTCTTTGGCGATCACACAAGCTGATTATAAGCAGACAAAGGCGTCCTTGCAGGTAGCCGAATCCAAGTTAGACGATCTCGGCGCGCAGCGTAAAGCGATAGAGGCAGAGATAAAAATCAAGGAAGCGCTACTTGAAAGACAGGAACTGGACATTAGATATACGGTAATCACGGCCCCTTTTGACGGACAAATCGGTAAAAAGACCATTCAGGAAGGGCAACTGATACAACCTGGTCAAACACTGGCATTCTTGGTCAACGGCGCAGAAGAAAAATGGGTGATCGCTAATTTCAAGGAAACGCAAGTGGGCAGCTTCAAGGTGGGACAAACCGTAACGGTAGAAGTGGATGCTTTTCCGAATGATAAGTTCAGTGGTCTTATCGAATCACTTTCGCCTACCACTGGTTCGCGTTATTCATTACTGCCACCGGACAATGCCACCGGCAATTTTGTCAAAATCATTCAACGCATCCCGGTACGTATCAAACTTACCGATACAGCTGAAAAATTAGCAAAACTCTCTGCCGGAATGAATGCCAATGTTTACGTTTTAAAAGATTAAGTATGCAAGCACATAAAATTCCGATTTTCAAACCTTGGGTTTCTGAATGGATGGCAAGATCCGTAATATTTGCCATTTTAATGACCTGCCTGTTCAGTTTCGCCTACTATAGCAGTCCCGTTTCGGCAATGGGTTTTTATGGTGTACAAGCTACAGATGTCCAATATGCCATGGTGCTTCTCTATGGTTCAACCGTAGCCTTTTTGGCGTTGGATTTTCGCATTGTGAAGTATTTTGCGCCGAGGAAATACTTGTTAATAGCGCTTGCTATCAATGCCCTCTGTTCCGTCATCTGTTTTCATTCCAAAGACTGGACACTGTTTGTGATCTGTCAGTTTGTACAAGGTATTACCTGCGCATTGATGTCCGGAATCGTCCTACAGCTCACCTTTCCAAGATTGCAGTCGACACGTGCACGGGTAATTGCCTATAGTCTGCTCTACGGAAGTATACAGATCGCTATCCCGTTTTATTCCATCTATTCCAGTATAGTGCTTCATTTTTATAATTTCAACTGGCTATTTTATGGTCTCATTATCATACTCATCGTACTCACGCTGCTTGTATTGTTGACCATGGATAGCAAAGCGCGGTTTACCAAAAAGATACCACTTTATCAGGTGGATTGGGTCGGTTATCTATTTTATGTTTCGTTTATTTTAATACTTGGCTATATCCTTGTTTACGGTCGGCAATTGGGCTGGTATGATAGCTGCTTAATTGTTCTGCTTAGTCTGGGTAATTTAGCCATTCTTACGCTGTTTATCGTCAGAGAATCAAAGCTTAAACGTCCATTGATCGACCTGCAAATTTTTAAGGCCAAGAATTTTGTAATTGGGTTACTGTTGCTTTTTGCGTTTTATATTTTCAAAGGAAGTACCGGGCTTGCTTATGGTTATCTTGAAGTTATTTTAGGCAATGATCCGCTCAATACGATCCCTATTTGGATAGCCGTCATTTCAGGAACTGTACTGAGTATGTTTATCACCTCCCGGTTTATACTAATGGGGTTTAACCTGATAAGAATCATCATCGTAGGTTTTGGTTTTATGGCCTTGTATTATGCGTATATGCTTCTTTTTGTTTCTGTACAGGGTGAAACAATGGATTTAATGCTGCCTATGTTTATTTATGGTGTAGCCACAGGCGTTTTATTTGTCCCAATTGTTTCATTTACTGCATCTACAGCACCGCCAAAGATTGCGATCAATGCATCACTTGTAGGAATATTGGCGAGATTCACCGGGTTTACAATGAGCTTGGCGCTCAATAATGAACTTCAATTGTTTGCCAAATCGGCCGTTAGGGAAAAGATTCGGGAAACATTGACTGAAACGAATCCTCAATTACCTGTTACTTTACTGGATATTCAAAACCAATATATGAATGCGGGGAATGACGGGTATATCGCAAAAGGCGTTTCGGGCGGATATTTTAATCAATTTGTAGGACAACAAATATTGGCTCGTGCTACCCGGGATTATTATGATTTGATGCTGCTGGGTGTAGTATGCATTATTGTGATCCTCTTATTGTTTCCACAGATTCAACAGGTAATACTTAGATTAATGAAAGGAAATATACCGTATTAGCATGTTTAGAAAAAGATTGGAAGTTAGATCTTAATCGGAAATTCTGTTTTGATTTCGAGGTCTATGGTGAAAGAAGCCATACTGGTAAAGTGCTGAGATTGATATTTATCTTTCAGTTGAGGAGTAGAATCGGTCATGCATTCAGCGGTTTATTACACTAAACCGCTGAATGCATGAATAACACATTACTTCCGGTACCATAAATGCGAATCTTCTGCCGCTGCCCAAAATCCTTCAAAGTTGGCTTCAATTTCATTTGGATTTATCTTGCAGCTATCGATCGCTATAAAAAAGAAAAAATAATCCCAACTGATGGTGAATAGAATCGTTTTGTTTTGCGGATAAAGATAATAGTGTTTAAACCCGATTTGATTGATAAAGGATGTTTCATCCAAAGCAACTATGTCCAGCTCTTTGGTTTCATCATAAAATTCGTCTGTCACCACAATTTGGGAGCAATCATACTTTTTTAAAAGCTTATAAATTTGCTGCTTCGTAAATACATCAAACGCCCCTTCGGTAGGATGAAAGATCCCTTCACCTTCAGTATAGTCTTTCAGTATTTGAAGTGCCTTTGGTGTTTGAAACTCTTGCCTCAAGGCACCAACCGAAGTCATCAATGCTCGATTAAGCTCTTTATAGTCAGCTAGGCTTGTTTTATTCAAGATTTGTTTCCATGTCACGGGCTTGCCTCCATGGCATATTTCTTTGTCGGATGGATAACTTTCGTCATTGGCATAAATGACGCGTGTTTTGCTTGGACGAAGGCGATTTAGAATTGGATTTTGCTGTTGTGCTTCTTCTAAAGAAAGAACCTTTTTAGATGCTTTACTACGGCTGGACACCTCCGCATTATTCAGCTTAAAGAAAGGTATTAAACCGATATAGACCGCATCAAAATAGGAGGAGAAATGCTGCAACAATGGCTTGTTCTCCTCGGGGTATAAAAAATTTTCTGTAAAAATATCCATGATTATCAGTCATCTAATTTATTAATTTTTTAGCCTTTTTCGCGGAGATGAGTTGAACTGCAAGCTCAGTACCACCTTATCGGATTAAAACCGGTTTCTCGCTAATTCCCAGCCGCTTAAACACGGCAATACCTGTGAATATCAACCTTCTTCTTCTTCTGTATTCTTGATTTTCATAAGTAATGTATATGCGTTTTTGAGCACCACCTTAGATGCCGACGTAATCTCATTACTCTCTATTTGCCGGTGTTTATCATTCAGCATTCCTGGCTTTACCTCCACCATCCGGAATTCTCCGGTGTTTTGGGCCACAAATACATAATGTTTGTTCTCCCACCTGACAACCGCATCCTCCGGTACGGTAAGTGCCGGCATATCCTTGATTGAAACTTCGGCATTCATGAACATGCCGGGCACAAGCGAGGTGTCATATTTTTTGAAATGGCAGTGTACCTCTGCCATGCGATTGGCATCAAGTGTTTTATTGATCAGGATGACTTCGGCATCAAATCTTCGATCCGGTTCACTATTGGAATAGGCGGCTACTTGCTCGCCAACAGCCACGCTCGCCAAATCTTTCTCAAATACGTTTAATACCAAATGGATATCACGCGGATCTACCAGCTCAAATAGTACATCGGTTGGAGCAGTATATTTGCCGACCGTTACGTTTACTTTGGACACAAAACCATTGATGGGCGATAATACCGCTACACTTTTAGATATATTGGATGCGTTCAGGTTATTGATATTGATACCGATCAGCTTTAGTTTTTCACCCAACGCATTCATTAAAATTCTTTGGCGCTCCATTTGGGCATTTGCCTGCTGGAAGACTTTATCGCTGCTTGCTTTACTGCTATTAAGTTCACGTTGACGAATAAACTCCTTTTCTGCCAACTCAAAGTCGGTCTTCGCCGTTAGGTAATCTTGCTGTAATTGAATAAACTGCATATCTTCCATGATGGCCAACACTTGTCCCTTGCTCACATGTGTTCCGGGTAACATCGCTGTGGATTTCAGATACCCTCCCATAGGAAAGCTCAGGCTAATAATATTCTGGGGCGGCACCTCTACTGCTCCTTGCAGTGTAAGCTTGCCACTTACGCTGCCCGACTCAGGGTTGCCGACTTCGATGCCGACGCTTTTTAGCTGCTGCGAAGTGAGTCGTACAGTTTCAGTAATAGGACTGATCGTACTGTCTTTTTGGCTAGTCGATTCCGTCTCTTGCTTATTTTGATTGCTGCATGCCGCCAGAAACCAAAGGCAGATGCAACTGTATATAAATGCTTTCATTTTAAATTATTGATCGTTTAATTTTTGTAATTGGATAACGGCCTGGTTATAACTGCCGAGCATATTGATGTATTCGTTTCTGATGGTGATGGCCTGATCTACCAAGATAACCCACTGTAGATAATCGATTTCTCCACCCTGAAACTGTTGGTCTGCCGTAGCAATGATCAAATCTGCATTGTTAAGTCCTTGATTTTCGTAATATGCGAGACTCTCCTCAAATTTCTGCACCTGAGCGCGGGCGTTCGTAATTTCAGCATGTAATTGTAATTGAACTTGATCAGCTTTTTTTATTTGACTCTGCCATTGCAGCTTCGCTGCCGCTACTTTAGACGATTGCGCTTTGAAGAACAATGGAATGCTTACTCCCGCGCTGAAATAATTGAAGCGATCCCTACCGCTGAAAAGAACATCCTGCCCGTTCACATTCTGAACTCCTTGCAGACTCTGGTTGTTGTAACCTATTGTGAGATCTGGAAGAAGGCGGGCACGCTCTACCCGCCACCGGCTGCGGGCAGCTTCTTCCGCATGTCTGGCCAGCGCGGCCGCCGGAAGCTCACCGGTCACAACGGAATCATCTATTAATGATTGAGCAACAGCAACTTTCGACTGCGCGAGATCGGGAACGTACATCATACTATCCTGTAAATACAGATTAAACTGTTTGTTCACAATAGCAAGGTCTTTTTCAAGCATATTCAGCTGATTGGTAATTTGCTGCCTGTGGGATTGCGATGCCGTTTTTTCCAGGATATTGGCCTCGCCGCTCTCAAAACGCTTCAGTGATTTGGCCTCGAATAATCGGTAGATACTATCTGCATAGAGCAGCAGCTGTTTCCGCTTATTCATTACAGCGTAATCGAAAAATGCAAACCTGACACTGGCTTTAAGCTCCTGCTCGCTCAACCTAGTCTGTGCACGTGAGGCTTCGAAGTTTGCCTGCAGCATCTTTTTCTGATTAGTATATACGGTGGGAAAGTTGAAAGATTGGCTCACGCCGATCCTATTGTCATTGTATATGCTGTTAAATTTCCCGTAATCGCCGGACAATTGCGTCTTAGGCAGATCGAACCCGCTGTGCTGCAGTTCTTCAACGGCTTGTTGTTCCATGCGTGTACTCTGCAATTGCCTATTATTCCGTATTGCCATCTTCAACGCGCTGTCAAGGCTTATTTTTACCGGCTGCTCCTGTGCGGTAGCCGGATAAGCAAGGAACATAAATACAATGATCGCACTTAAACTTTTATTCATGTTGAGCTTAGCGGTTCTGTTAAAGAGCAGGTACAGTGAAGGCAGGACAAATAATGTTAACAGGGTGGCTGTTATAAGCCCTCCGATCACCACCGTGGCCAAAGGCCGCTGTACTTCCGCCCCGGCGCCATTGCTGAGTGCCATGGGTAGAAAACCGAGCGAAGCTACCGCCGCTGTCATCAGTACCGGACGTAACCTGTTACGGGTTCCGGTCATCACGAGCTGCTTCGGATCGCTTATTACGCCTTCTTTTTTTATTCGGTTAAATTCGGAAATCAGCACGATCCCATTCAGCACCGCTACGCCGAAGAGGGCAATAAATCCGACACCGGCAGAAATGCTGAAGGGCATGCCTCTTAAGGTTAGGGCAAATACTCCGCCGATGGCTGACAATGGTATGGCAGTATAGATCAGTGCGCCCTCTTTAAAGGACGAAAACGCAAAATATAGCATTACAAAAATGAGTAAAAGCGCAACCGGGACAGCGATGCTCAACCTGCTCTTAGCCTGTTGCAAATTTTCAAAAGCCCCCCCGTAGGTTATACTATAACCTGCATCTAACTTCATTTTAGCGCCAATCTTCTGCTGGAGTTCTTCAACAATGGTTTGTACGTCACGTCCCCGTACATTGAAGCCCACAATAATCCGCCTGCGCGCATTTTCGCGTTGTATCTGATTTGGCCCTTCGATCTCCTGTATATCGGCCACCTGATAGAGCGGTACCTGAACCCCCATAGGGGTAGATACGGGCAGGTTACGGACATCTTCTATGCTTTTTCTCCCCTCGCTGCTAACTCTTACCACCAGATCAAAGCTTTTTTCACCTTCGTAAACCTTTCCAGCCTCGGCACCGGCAAAGGCTGCGTTGATGGTACGGTTTAGGCTTTCGATATCCATGCCGTATTTAGCGATCTCACTACGGTTGAAATCAATGACGATCTGAGGCATACCGGTCACTTTTTCAACATAAAGATCGGCTGTTCCATCCACCGTTCTTGCAATGGCGCCCAGCTGATCGGCATAGATCGCTAGTTTCTCGAGGTCCTCACCGAAGATTTTACAAACAACGTCTTGTTTTGCGCCGGTCATGAGCTCATTGAACCGCATCTGAACGGGATACTGGAAGCCGGTGGTTACACCAGGCATAACTTCCTGTGCAGTCGCAGCCATTTTACCGGCAAGCTCCGGAAAAGTTTCCGCGCTGGTCCATTCTGATTTCGGCTTCAGCACAACAATCATGTCTCCCCCCTCAATAGGCATAGGATCGGTCGGGATTTCGGCGCTGCCGATTCTCGACACCACTTTCTCAACTTCGGGATATTGCGCTTGCAACGTTTCGGCGATACGGTCAATGGCATTAATGGTGGTACTAAGGTTGGTGCCCACCAATAATCTGGTTTCGACGGCAAAATCGCCCTCTTCAAGTTGGGGTATAAACTCGCCGCCCATGCGCATGAACATAAACACAGACACACCGAACAATATAAACGCGAACATGACCAGCGACCGACGGATCGATAAAGCCTTCTCCAACATTTGCCGGTACCCATTTTCTATCCGTGTCATGATACGGTCGGACAGATTCGGCTTATGCGTTATCTTTTTACTGATGAACAGCGAACTTACCATCGGCACGTAGGTGAGCGAAAGGATAAAGGCTCCCAGAATGGCAAATGCCACGGTCTGAGCCATTGGCTTGAACATTTTTCCCTCTATCCCCGTAAGGGAAAGAATTGGTAAATATACAATCAGGATAATGATCTGACCGAAGACGGCCGCATTCATCATGCGTGATGCGGACTTGGTTACTTCGCAGTTCATCTCCTCCTGCGAAATACTAGTGACATCGTTATATTTTTTAGAAAAATGAAGATGGTGCAGAATTGCCTCAACGATAATGACGGCACCGTCTACAATGAGTCCAAAATCCAAGGCCCCCAAGCTCATCAAATTGCCACTTACACCGAAGGTATTCATCATGGTTATGGCAAAGAGCATGGATAAGGGAATAACAGAAGCTACAATTAATCCCGCCCGTAGATTCCCTAAAAAGAGTACCAGCACGAGCACGACGATCAATGCACCCTCAAGCAAGTTGTGCTCTACGGTGCCGATAGCGTTGTTAACCATCTTGGTGCGGTCAAGGAAAGGTTCGATCGCTAATCCCTCAGGAAGGGTCTTCTGTATCTCAGCGATCCGTTGCTTAACGTTGTTGATAATTTCGGAAGAGTTTCCGCCTTTGAGCATCATCACAATGCCGCCGGTTACTTCCCCTAAACCAGCCATGGTTAATGCTCCATAACGTATAGCTGAACCCAAACGGACTTCGGCTACATGGCTGATGAGTATGGGCTGCCCGCCATTACTCTTTACTACGATTTTATTGATGTCTTCAATTGATTTGGTAAGGCCAATGCTTCGAATATATAGAACGGAGGGGCCCTTTTCAATATAGGCACCCCCGGTATTTTGGTTATTTCTGCTCAGAGCGGTAAAGATATCGCTTATAGTTAGGTTGAGTGCCTTGAGCCTTGCCGGGTTTACCGAAACTTCATATTGCTTAAGTTCACCTCCGAAGGTAGAGACATCAGCTACGCCGGGTGTACCCAATAGCTGCCTTCTTACGAGCCAATCCTGTGTAGAGCGGAGGTCAGCCAAGGTGAATTTATCTTCATACCCTTTTTTGGGTTTTAACACATACTGATATATTTCGCCCAAACCGGTAGTTACCGGCGCAAGGGACGGAACATTGGCATTTTCGTTGATTTCTACCTGCGAAAGCCTTTCAGTAACCTGCTGGCGCGCCCAGTAAACATCGGTACCTTCGTCAAACACAATCGTGATAAGGGAAAGTCCGAATCGGGACATACTCCTGCTCTCCTGTATGCCCGGAACGTTACTGATTGCTAGTTCTATCGGAAATGTAATTAATCGTTCTACGTCCTCTGCACCAAGGGACGGGGCTGTGGTAATAATCTGGACCTGGTTGTTGGTTATATCCGGAACGGCATCGATGGGTAGTTGGGTGATCTGGTAGCCGCCATAAACTACCCACAGCAACATGAATATACCAATTGCCAGTTTATTTTTAACTGAAAACTGAATGATTTTATTTAACATGGAATTTGAAGTAAATACATGAAAACACATACCGGCCCCCTTACGGCGGACAGCGCTTTTGCAGGGAACATTCCCTGCATGTCATGATTAAATGTATTTACACTCTGGGAGGGCGAAAGAGCGAGTTCTGTTCTGGGCTGAAGTATACAACAAGCCGATCCCGTGCAAAGTCGAGATTAATCGGCCAGTATTCGGGCTTGATAGCAAATGATTTATCGAATGCTACGAAAAGGAAAACGGGAGTATGGATATCGAACTTTTTAAACGGCAGTTGCATATCCTTTTCGTCATCATCGTCGTTAAGGTCTTGCCCCCAATAGTGCATTGAAAGGTACTCGGTAAAACTAACCGTTGGTGAAAGCGTTTTATGTTCTATAAAATGCCTGTATAAACTTGGCAGCTTTGCCAGTTGATAGAGTGAGGTTGCCTCGCTTATCAATAGTATAAGCATTATATAGAGAAAAAACCTTTTCACGCAGCAAAAGTAAAGTTAAGTAATAACCTAAGCAACCCTATCTGAAATTAAAAAGGTAATTTTTTTATTATTGTCATCTATTTAATGGTTATTAATTGATTGCAAACTTTTCAACGGCTTTCGGATCGAAATTGTTAGTGTAACGAATTTTATGGATATTAGCCATACTTAGCCTACAAATCATTCAATGAAATGGATTACAAGAGAACGGCCCAAGATCGATAGAATAGCCTGCCCCTGGCTGATAAAGCGGTTTATCGACCCCGGTGCGGAGATTGTTTTTGTCCCGGCCGAAGATGTGATCCGGGTGGCGGAACAGATAGGTGCCACACCCTTTGATATACCTGGTGTTGAATATAGCCATTATGAGGATAAATGCACTTTCGATTATTTCATCAAAAAATATGAGCTGAAAAATCCTGCGCTCGACAGGATCGCCAAAATAGTCCGTGGTGCAGATACTGACCGGCATGATTTTGCGCCACAGGCTGCAGGCCTGGAAGCGATTTTTGCCGGATTGGTTTATAATATAAAGGACGACCGTGAACTGTTAGAGCTGGGAATGATTATCTACGACGGTCTTTACAGCTGGGCACAGCATCTTTTCAGGCAACGGCATGGAGGTGATAGTCCGGTGGAACAACTACTTCTGCAAATCTACCAACGGTACCTGAAACAACGACGCAAGGAGCAGATGCCGGAATGGGTGGTTACTCTCAGGGAGCTGATCCAGGATCAGGTGGACACCAACATGAACCTGACCCTTCATCAGCTTTCCGATGAACTTGAGCTCAGCCCTACTTACCTCTCCAGAGAGTTTTCAAAATATTTTGATAACGTTAATTTCGGTGAATATATCCGTAAAAAGCGTATCGAGAAAGCAATCGAATTGATGGCCGATCCGTCACTTAATCTTACGGAGATTGCTTACTTGACCGGCTTTTCGGACCAGAGCCATTTTACCCGGATTTTTAATAAACACATGGGCTCCAATCCCTCGGTGTATCGAAAAAAAATAATCAAAGGTAAAGGATATACAAAAGGGTAGATAATGTTCTATTTTTCGATGGCCCTGTTCATTATTCTTGCATAAATGTTAGCAAGATCGATGAAGTACCTAAAAGAAAAATCTTATACCCTCTTCTATAAGACCACTGTATCGGTTACACTGCTTCTGGCATATTCAGTCGGCGCAGCATCACAGGAGATTGATGCACGGGTAAAGGTGACTGCCTATGTCGGCGTTGTGCATCCGATTGTCACTTATGCATCGGGCGATTTCACACCAAATTTTAAAGATCGATATGTAGTAGGCATGCCAACCGGCATAAACATCCGCAGGGATGGGCATCTAGGCTTTTCCTTGGAGATGGTGCCTTATATCAGCGTACAGCACGGAAAGAGCAGGATGAGTAATTTCCTGTTTCATCCCGGCGCGCTTTTTCCGCTGGGCAAGGGCTTTACCTTTATCGGAAGGGCCGCCTTTGAAACTTCGGGCAGGTTCGGCTTCACACCGGTTCTGAGCAAGGTCATCACCAAGGGGCATTCGGGAAATCTATTTCTGGCAGTTCCGGTCCCGATCCGTTTCGGCAATGAACATACCGCCTCCGTGACTGCCGCTTTTCAGTTCGGGTTCATCTTTTAAACAGCAACTGCTATATGCCTTCTAGAATTTTTAGAAATAGTAATTTTGATCTTTTTAACTTTATTAAGCTAACTTCTCTTTGTCTATCGGCTAATACATTAATTTGACTACCAGTTTGACCACCTTGAGTTTCTCACCACCGCAACTTTACATCCAACACGAATGAAATGAAATTTCAGTTGCCTTATAGCGTATATTTATTCCATACATTTTATTGCCCTTTACCACACAAGCGGTTATCTGAATTGTTTATTCAGAAAACATCGATTATGAAAACATTCACTTTAACAATACCGGGTTTAGGCGACTTTAATGTTAAGCCGTCCGGCGAAGAGAATACGTTCATCTTAACGGAAGACATTGGCGATAGGTCATATGTAATAAACAAAGATACTGACGGTAATTGGTTCATGAAAACTTCAGAAGGCGCGACGACTACAGAAACTATGCTGAATCAAGACACCATTGGAAAGCTAATTGAAGATCGTATAGGCTAAACGGTCAGGTTCAATCACATTACGAGTAAAGCCGGAGTGGAAAATAAAGCAGCGATATCTGTTGCAATTTTTTATTCACCGTTTTCGGGTTCTGTATTCTTTTTTGTCATCTTATACTGGTGCAGCCGTTGCGCAGATTCGATTGAATGGGACTTATGGATATCTTTTTCATTTTCGGCTCTATCGGAAATGATCTGGTAATACTTATGCAATGTATCAAGTTCTTCCTCGCTCAGATCCTCAATATCTACAAGCCGGTTACTTGCTTTGCGACTAGCCGCTACCAGCTCGTTCAGTTTTAATTGAGTAGCTTTTGAATCTTTATTCTGGGTTTTCTGTATAAGAAAAACCATTAAAAAAGTAATGATGGTGGTGCTGGTGTTTATGACTAACTGCCAGGTATCTGAAAATCCAAAAACAGGACCCGACGCAGCCCACCCAACAATAAATCCTAAAGCGATCCCGAATGCCCAGGAAGATCCCGTCCACTGGGTAATTTTATTTGCCGCCGCTTCAAACTTTTCACTAAACTTACTCATATTCTTCTATGTTGTTCCTATCCCTTGCATTCTTGATGTTCTTGACATCTACTATATCTAGTTGTTTTCTACTGGAACAATCAAATGCATCGTTTAGTTGAAGCTTTTTTTATTTCATAAACCTAATGCCACGCAGTTTATTGATTTTCTCGAAGTTATCTTTGTGTTGGCAACGACAAATTGTTAGCCATTAGCTGTACAATAATTATTGCCCACGGTTTTCCATTTCAATCCCCAATGATGTAAATCCAAAATGATGGCTAAGAGTTCTCTCCCCTTTTCAGTCGTTGTGTAGCGAATCTGTGGCGGTGTGGTATCCGGAATATCGCTAGCAGTGATGAGTGATTCTTCTTTTAATTCTTTAAGCCTTTTGCCTAAGATCTGATCGGAAAGCGTGGGGAAGTTTTTTTTCAACGCGGTGAACTGAGCGATACCTTCATTGATACAATATAATAATTGCATTTTCCATCGCAGTGAAATACTGGCCAGTACGTCATTTACGTCGCAGGCTTCTGCTAATGTCTGCCGATTTTCGCTGTTGGTCGATAGTTCTTTCCGGGGGGTTGCCATAGTGTAATCTTGATAATTTTTACTCACTTTGGGATGAGTTATTGTGTTGCCTAACACCTCACCATACTTTTGTAGTCTTCGTTTAATCATACAAATTTATTAAAAATGAAACCTCCGCGGTAGTACCGCTAACACAAAAGGTAAAAAAAAAGGAGGTTTCATAAGGCAGTTAAGAAACAAAATATTTTAGAATGAAACAGTTTAAAAGCGTAGTATTACTACTATTATTGGTAAGCGTCCATATCTTTGCGACGGCAAAAGCTCCCAAAAATAACCCGGTATTTGTACTCGTTCATGGCGCTTGGCATGGCGGATGGTGTTGGTCGGACGTAAAGCAAAACCTTATCGACAAGGGCTACGAAGTTTTTACACCAACACTTACCGGACTTGGTGAACGTAAACATTTGGTTAGCGAAAAGGTAAACCTGGATACGCATATTGACGATATTGTCCATCTGATAGAAATGGAAGATTTGCACGATGTTTACCTGGTTGGACATAGTTATGCCGGTGCTGTTATTGCGGGCGTTGCCGACCGTATTCCGGAACGATTATCGAAATTGATTTTTCTTGATGCGATGATTGTTGAAAATGGACAAAGCGCTATTTCTCTACAGCCCGACGGTGTGCAGCAACTACAATTAAAAAACATCAAGAGGAAGGAGAACTTCGAACCTTTTGATGTGGCCTTATTTGGTGTTACCGATGCTGTTGTGGCTACTTCGGTTAAGAAAAGATTGACGCCTCAACCTTTTAATACGTTTGCTCAACCACTGAAACTAAAGCATAAATATGGGAATGGCCTACCGCTAGTCTATATCGCATGTACCCGCCCACAACTGCCTATAATGAAAGAAATGAGTGATAAGGTTCAGGCAGACAAAAACCTGAGTTGGCAACATATTGAACTTCGCACCGGCCATGACGCGATGATTACCGCTCCAAACGAATTGGCCGACATTTTTGAGGGATTAATCAATTAACTAACGTTGACGACAAGGGTGTAGGGGTACCAATCCAAAGAACGGTCAGTTGACTGAAAGGCAACGGTGAAAGCCAGACCTTGTATAAGGTTTGATGAAAGATTTCTAGCCGGAGAAGGGAGCTTGTAAATAGGTAAAATCATCAAGATATCAATATATTTGATCGCAGAAAGAAGCTTACATTTTAATTCGGGAGAATAGCGATGAAACAAGGTAGAATGATCATAATTACCGGTTCGCCGGGAACAGGTAAAAGTACAACGGCATCCATAGTGGCTAAGGCATCTACTTTATCAAAGTCGGTACACCTGCATACCGATGACTTCTATCACTATATCTGCAAGGGGGCAATACCGCCATTTCTACCGGAATCACAGGAACAGAACTTAATTGTTATTGAAGCCTTTTTGGAAGCTGCAAAACGTTTTGCACGTGGTGGATTTGATGTAGTTATTGATGGGATTGTTGGCCCGTGGTTCTTAGGCCCGTGGTTACAAGCGGTACAGGATAATTATGAAGTACATTACATTATTCTAAGAGCGACAAAAGAAGAAACGATGAAACGGGCAATCAATCGTTCCAAATTAGACGAGGAGACGAACACGGAGTTGGTGGAAAAGATGTGGGAGCAATTTAACAACTTAGAGCACTATGAATCAAATGTCATTGATACAACAGATCTATCCATCGAACAAAGTGTTGCGAGAATAAAAGCTGAGATTGAAGAAAAATCTTCTTTACTTATCCACTTGATGTAACCGTCCATGTACGAACAGCGTTTCAAATACGCTTATCGATAGTTTGTTACATTCGGAATCATTGCCGCACGATACATTCTCTTACATATCTTTTCCACAAGGAGAGGTCTTTCAACAAAGAAATTTGTAAACTTGTGCTCACGTAAATTTTATGAAACTACGCTATTCTGATATAAGGAAACATTTGCGTGTTAACAGATTAAATGGCTCCGCAGACAATGTTGCCACCCTAACCCACTATTTGCAAAATCAGGATCTAGAATCGAGCGCGACATATGAGCAATATGCGCACAGTTTTTACGAAGAACTTCAACGGAATGTCCCCGAATTCGGAGATATATCCATGCAGCACCTTAAGTCGATCAAGTGGGATATTCCTTTCCCCTCTCCTGACAGGCCAAAATTCACATTTATAGATCTTTTTGCGGGGATTGGAGGATTTCGATTGGCTTGTCAAAATCTCGGAGGAAAATGCGTGTTCACCAGCGAGTGGAACGAGAGCGCCAAAAGAACCTATGAAGCTAACTTTGCGGAAGTGCCTTTTGGAGATATCACCAAAGAATCAACAAAAGCCTTTATTCCAAAGCAATTTGATGTTTTATGTGCAGGATTTCCTTGCCAGGCTTTCTCCATTGCCGGAAAAAGAGGTGGTTTTGAAGATACTCGTGGAACGCTTTTTTTTGATGTTGCGGAGATTATCAAGCGACATCAGCCGAAGGCCTTCTTTTTGGAAAATGTAAAAGGGCTTAGAAATCACGATAAGGGGCGCACTTTAACTACGATATTGAACGTGTTGCGGAATGACCTAAACTATTTTGTTCCGGATCCGGAGATCGTCAATGCCAAAAATTTCGGAGTGCCACAGAACAGGGAACGCATTTTTATTGTGGGTTACCGCAAAGATTTGGGGATAGATCGCTTTGAATATCCTGAACCCTTGGATGAACCGGTAGCCATCGAGGATATTTTTGAAGAAGAGGAAGTCTCCGTGAAATATTACTTGTCAACGCAATACTTAAAGACGTTAAAAGAACATAAAGCCAGGCATGAAAGTAAGGGTAATGGCTTCGGATTTGAAATCATACCAAATGATGGCATTGCCAATGCGGTTGTTTGTGGAGGCATGGGAAGGGAACGAAATTTAATAATCGATAATAGACTAACGAATTTCACACCGGTTACAAAAATAAAAGGAGAAGTGAACCGAGAGGGAATCCGGAAAATGACTCCTCGCGAGTGGGCTCGTTTGCAGGGTTTTCCGGACACGTACAGAATCTGCGTATCCGATGTGCAGGCTTATAGGCAATTCGGAAACTCAGTTGCCGTGCCCGCAATTCAGGCCACAGCTGAGAAATTGCTGGAACAATTAAATTTGCAATAAAATGTGAATTTTAACCTCCTTTCAACTATTAATAATCATCAGAATTAGGAAAGTGCATTGGGTGGAGGGCCTCCTGCGGGTTTACCTTTACTTTCAGGTAGGGGCACATACTCTTCATTATCCATGGGTGGCAAATCGATACGCCCTTGTTTCCAGTCTTCTTTGGCCTGTTCAATCCTTTCTTTTCTACTGGAAACAAAATTCCACCAGATATACCGATCACCTAAGTGTTCACCGCCAAGCATCATCAACGTAGTATGTTCTTTGGCAATAATCACCGGATCAACACCCTTAGTAAATACCATGAGTTTTCCGGCGGTATAGATTACTCCATTTACTTCGACACTGCCCCTAACAATGTAAGCGCCTCTTTCGCTATGCCCGGTAGGCAGGCCAAAACGGACGCCCTGATCCAGTATAACGTGCACATAGAACAAGGGTGAGTGCGTTTTGACATTACTTTTCAATCCGTATGCATCGCCTGCAATCAAACGCATCCAAATACCTGTATCAGTAAATACGGGCAATTGTTCGGGCTTATAGTTGTCAAAGGTAGGATTGCTTTCTTCATCCTTCTCGGGAAGTGCTACCCATGTCTGTATCATTTCCAGTTCGCCTCCGTTCAGCATTGCGGGATCTTCGAAACGTTCGCTATGGGCAATGCCTTTTCCGGCAGTCATCCAATTTACTTCGCCCGGTTTTATCACTTGTTCTACGCCAAGACTATCTCGGTGGGTTACATTGCCGCTGAACAAATAACTTACCGTAGATAGACCAATATGCGGATGCGGCAACACATCCAGTTTATTGACCGTCGCTGCCGGAATATTTACCGGTCCGCCATGATCCATAAAAATAAACGGCCCAACCATTCTGCGAAGTTGATAGGGAAGAATACGTTTAACGGCAAAACCGGGAGCAATTTCGGCCTGTCTGGATTCTATAATGATATCAAGCATATGACATTACAACTAGTGAGACGTAAAGTTAAGGACATTAACGAAAGCACAAAATAACATAGGATAAGAAAATGCTATTAAAGGAGGTAAAATCCATTAGTAGCCATGTGATGGCTTTTAGGGGTCAGAACTTTCCTCCTGACCCTTAAAGTTATGGGATTAATCCGCTAGCTTTTTCTTAGTAAATCAAGCAGCTTTTTAGCTGCTTCTTCTGAAGACGCCGGGTTTTGTCCGGTAATTAGATTCCCATCCTGCACAGAGTAGCTCTTCCAGTCCTCCGTTTTACTATAGTTTCCACCAAGTTTTTTTAACTCATCTTCCACCAAATAAGGAACAACATCTGTTAATTGAACCGCTTCTTCTTCAGTGTTGGAAAAACCGGTAACTTTTTTTCCTTTTACCAGGGGATTTCCCTCTGCATCTTTCACAAACCGTAATACGCCAGGCGCATGACAAACGGCAGCAACCGGCTTACCTTCTTTCCAAAACGCTTCGATCAGTTTAATGGAACGCGCATCGTTGGTTAAATCCCAAAGCGGTCCGTGGCCTCCCGGATAGAATACCGCATCGTAATCTTTTTCATTCACATCACTTAATGGAATGCTATGTGCCAATTTTTCCTGCAGGGCCTTGTCTGCATCAAAACGTTTAGTGGCTTCCGTTTGGAAATCAGGAAGTGCACTTTTAGGATCTATCGGAGGTTGTCCGCCTTCGGGTGATGCGATCGTGACCTCTACGCCTGCATCGGCCAAAACGTAATAAGGAGCGGCAAACTCTTCCACCCAAAAACCTGTTTTTTCACCGGTATCTCCCAGTTGATCGTGAGAGGTAAGTACAATTAGTACTTTAAAAATTACTTTATCCATTTCTTTTAATTTTTATTGTCATAAAATGATAGTACAAAGTAGCGGATAAAAAACAGCATCATTAGGTGATATAGATCACATTTTAGAAAGCCGCTATTTTTAGTGAGCTAGGTCACATCATTTACTATGGTAAAGTCTGCTGAGCGTTTCTCTTGAAACTCCCAAATATGCTGCGATCAAATGTTTCGGAACAAGATTGTACAATTCAGGATATTGGTGCATTAGTTCCTCGTACCGACTACGGGCATCGTTATTTAATAGCGATAAAATTCTTTTTTGCAAACTGATATAACCTTTATTGGAACGCCATCTTAGAAAAGTTTCAATTTCGCGAATTTCTTTACAAGCCTTTTCCCTCTCTTCACTGTGGAGACAAAGCGTTTCTGCATCCGCAACGCAGTCAACGTTTACAGTAGCTCTTTCATTATTGTACAAAGCTTTATAATCGGATGCCCACCAAGTTCGCATGGCAAATTGCAAAATGTGCATTTTTTGTTCGTCATTTACGAAAAACGTCTTCAAGCAGCCACTTAACACGAAATACTCGCAATCAACCTCGTCTCCCACATGAATAAGTTGTTGCCCTTTTTTGAAAGAAATTGGCTTAAAGAGGGAAAAGAAATAGTCAAACTGTTCATCGCTCAACTGAACAGTTTTATGGATATGTTGCCTGAGGACTTCTTGTGGCGTCATATGAAAGTATTTGTATTACGTTAAGTGTTGATACTGTTATTCCTTGCAAGATATATAATGCCAGTCGTCATACGATTATATTCATATCTACAAGGTAACAAGTTTTCAATTTGAAAACAAAAACAATTATGACAAGAATGTGGTTCTGAATCTTGTTTTCTGCAGTCAGTCTGACGAAAGAAGCGACATCCCGGAACGAGTACTGATTTGACCCATTGACCCTTTTTTTGTCGCGGATAACCCTTCTCATATTTCAGCTAGTCTCTTATTTTTGATTTATCTTTTAACATCAAAAAAATTGGCATGAGAACCGTAACATTTAGTATGAATATAAGCATCGATGGATATTGTGATCACACGATTTTTAATCCCGATGAAGAGCTTCATGATTATTTCACGGCAATAATGGATGACGTAGACCTGCTCTTTTTCGGTCGTGTCATGTATCAGCTTATGTTTCCCTATTGGGCGGATGTTGCCAAAAACCAATCGGGCACCGCAGACGAAAATAAATTTGCAGAAAGGCTTACTGCTATTGACAAAGTTGTTATTTCCCGATCATTAGCAAGCGCCGAGAACAATACGCGGATTGTTCGTAGCAATCCTGCGGAAGAACTCCGGAAGCTGAAACAACAACCGGGTAAAAAAATTTTAATTGATTCTGTCAGCCTGCTCCCTGAATTAATACGTGCAGGTCTTATTGATGAATTTAATTTAGTTGTCCATCCAATCATCGTTGGGAGAGGACGGCCATTGCTAGCTGCCGGCAGTCTTCAGGAAAACCTTAATTTGAAGCTGATTGATAAAAAATTTTTAAAATCGGGATATGTGGCGCTTCATTACTTGAAAAAGTGATACTTGGCGCTGAATGGTTGGCGGTTATCTTTACATAAACGGCATACGCTTCTCGGCGATCAAAACGCTTGTTCGTTTATAAAATTTCTTATTAGCGTCAACACCTCATCAAAGTGCGTATCCAACACATCGTGCCCACCGTCTAAAATATGGATTTGGGCTTCGGGCAGATCACGTTTGTAACAAGGGGCTTCTTCCACTGAAAAGAAAATTTCATATTTTCCCCAAATGACAAGAGCCGGTGGCTGGTGTTCGCGAAAATAGGCCTGGTAAACAGGAAACATTTCTAGGTGGGTTTTGAAATCACAGTTTAACTCAAACTGCTTTTCGATATTACCCGGCCTCTTCAAAAACTCCCAGTCAAGCATCCAAAATTCCGGACTGACCCTCGATAATGCTTCTTTGGGAAGCCCACCGAAGTATTGGTTTTTTATACCTTCTACGCTTAAAAACTTAATGAGCTTTTTTTTCTTTTCAGCCGTTGGGTTGTACCAGTAGTCGATATACTCGTCCCATTCAGGTCCCATGCCTTCTCGGTGCGCATTACCGCTCTGAACAATAATACCTGCAATCTTCTCCGGGTGATTGATGCATAGTTGAAGTCCAATCGGTGCACCATAGTCATGGAGATAAATAAAGTATTTGTTTAAATCTATCGCCTCAGTCAGTTTGTTTATCAAAACAGATAGATTCCCGAACGTATAGTCAAAAGTATCCGGTACGGGAAATTCACTGAAGCCAAATCCGGGATAATCCGGAGCGACAAGATGATACTGATCAGACATCGCAATCATTAAATTTTTGAAAGCTATCGATGAAGTCGGGAATCCATGTAAGAGCAGTAGCGATGGATTTTTTTTATCGCCGGCCTCCCGGTAGAAAAGATCAATTCCATCAACTTTTATGGTTCTATTGAAGATTTGTCTGGACATTCCGTTTAAATTTGCTAAAAAATATTGCACATTCCATCTAAAGGAACTAACGCAATTATTTAGAAATAACGGTTTTCATATTGCAATTGTTCTCGCCAATTAACTTCTAGCATTATACAAACGCTGTGTTTGAGCCTGCCTTGCAATTAGGCTGTCAGGTATTTTTATATCCGCTATCGTTTTGCCTATAATTATCATCTCCTTGTTATTACCAATGAGAATTTTTACAAGCTTCTGTTTTTAAAGTGGATGCACTAACATCATATTTCTAGTATAACGGAATAAAACCTTAAGTATGGTGGTAAGCATTTCTTAAACCAACTTAAGTTTCATGTGCTTTTCTGTTAGTAATTTTGTACTGTTAATTTAAAAATTTAGCTATGGCCATGAAATTAGTACAATTTCCGCAACTGTTTTTAAGGTTTGCTCTTGCTATGACGATGCTCTCAGCAGTTGCAGACAGACTAGGTTTTTGGGGAGATAATTCAGCCTGGGGAAACTGGCAGCGTTTTGAAGAATATACGGCAACGCTCACATTTTTTCTTCCTCCAACTTTAAGCAGATTTTCCGCTTATGCAGCCACTTTTTTGGAAATTGTGTTGTCGCTATTGCTGATTTTGGGCTTTAAATTAAAATGGACCGCTATTGCTACCGGAACTCTACTGTTGGTATTTGCTCTTTCAATGACGGTTTCTTTGGGAATAAAAGCACCACTCGATTATTCGGTATGGGTGGGTAGTGCAGCTGCTTTTCTATTAGCAGTTCAACAAAAACCCAACAATACCGGTAGCTTATTGTGATGTTGTCATTTGATTGCAGGTTTCTGTTGGCGAGATTGTCGATAAACAATGTAATAAGCAGCTTGTTGTATTCTTCATAGAGATCAAAAATTAATATGTATGTATATCGTATTAGGGGCAACAGGCAATATCGGTTCGGAATTGACGAAATTGTTAGCGCAAAAAGAAAAAAAAGTGATCGGCATTACACACAATAAGGACCGCATTCAGCAAATTGAACACCTAGGAGCAAGACCAGCAGTTGTTGATGTACGCGATACGGAAAAATTGACACAGATTTTTAATAAAGGACAGCGGTTGTTCTTACTAAACCCACCGGGCGATATCTCAAAAAATGCATCGGAGCAGGAATTTAAAACAGTGGATTCGATTATTAAGGCCATTGAAAATTCAAATCTGG
This sequence comes from Olivibacter sp. EAT-5, assembly GCF_044784325.1. NCBI lineage: Bacteria > Pseudomonadati > Bacteroidota > Sphingobacteriia > Sphingobacteriales > Sphingobacteriaceae > Olivibacter > Olivibacter sp. EAT-5. The sequence goes on from NZ_CP173028.1 coordinate 1,152,584, forward strand.
AAAAGGTAGTGGCAGAATCAACTTATGGGGCACAAGTAGGTAACAACATTGGGGATTTGGGGGTTCTTCACCATATGGAACAATCTTTGGCCCGGTTACGGCCTGCCACCATCATTATCCGTGGAGCTTATTACATGAGCAACTGGAATATGGCCATCGAAACGGCCAAGACTGAAGGGAAGATTTACTCCCTTTTTCCACCAGATTTTCGGATTCCGATGGTAGCTCCTGTCGATATAGCAAGACTCGCGGCAAGGTTCTTAACAAATGAAGTTGACACGGCTGGCCCGCACTACGTAGAAGGGCCGCAAGATTACTCACCCAAGGATGTATCATGTGCATTTGCTGAGGCATTGGATACACCTGTACAAACAGTTGAAATTAAACCGGATGAATGGCTAGACTTTTTAATGAAAGCCGGATTTTCTGAAGAATCGGCTGAGTCAATGGTTAACATGATCAGATTAACCTTAAAACAAGATTTTGAAAAACCCAAATCGCCAATACGTGGAGAAACGTCGCTTCAGCAGTATGTTGACGCACTGATTGGGCTATCCAAATAGTGCTTATTTTTATTTGCAAAAAACCTCCGCGAGACATATTCGATGCCGCAATTGCCACTGCCGAGTAGTCTTTAAAATTGGGCATCATCGCAATGGATCTCATCCCGCTCGAAATATAGGATTTTTTCCGGTTTCCCGTAAGGATAGGGAATGGGAAGCATATAGCTTTGCATCATAGTTAAACACACAAATTACAGCATCTTTTGCTGTTATCTAGCATGTTACTATACTTGTCTTGTTGTACCTGCCAAGCTTCAGTTGAACAGCTGGCGGGTCTTATTTATTATAAAAAGGCTCTCTATCAGCACAAGTGCCGTAACTAAAAACGATATAATCTTCTGGAGTAGCTATTGGCGGCAATTTACTGTCAGCAACTTTTCAAATTCTTGCCATAATGGATCATTCAGTTTTTTAGGCGACACCGCGAAATAGATGCCTGTACGATTATCTTCCTTACACCTGAACAAGTGGATAACACAGTTTAGCTCGATGGGTACTACCGGCATATAATCTAGCATATTAATGGTACCAGAAAAAGTGGCTTCGTCCTGAGGTGCCGTTTCTATTTTTTTAATCATAACTTTAGTAGGTACGACCTTATCGGCCGGGATATTTCGTTTGGTAATATTACGGCCTACGAGACCACCATAGTATGCTTCGAGATCACGTTGTAAGCTCGCTTCATTAATGAGAGGCCTACCCTCCAGCCACCATAAAAATGAATAAGACCAATGTTGCGCGCCCGGAGCACCCCAGCCAGGGGTGAAGCGTACCTCTTCCGTTCCTTTATAGGGAATGTTCGGTGCGAAATCAATTGGAATGGGGAAAGTTTCAACTGTCCATCCTTTAGGTACTGCTAAGGTATATGGGACGCTCGGTTTTTGTTGACAGGAAACGGTGGCAGAAAGTAAATAGATTAAAGTCAAAAGATATACAAGGCGTTTCATAAAGTAACTTTTAATTGGTTTTTAATATCAATCAATGGACAAACTGAAAGAAGGGCAAAACAATACTTGAATCACTCCGTTCTTAAACTCTTGATGGGTTTTGCAATAGCTGCTTTATACGATCGATAAGCTACCGTGCTGCTTGCAACGATGAACGTTATGCCAATTGCACTAATGAAGATTTCCCAGCTAATTGGAATTCGATAAGAAAAGTCCTGTAAGTATCTTCCCATACCCCACCAGGCCATTGGAGCAGCTATAATGAATGCAATTAATAAAAGCTTGGTAAATTCTTTTCCGAAGATCCATAAAATGTGCGGAATACTTGCTCCCAATACTTTTCTTACGCCAATTTCTTTTGTTTTATGTAAGGCCATGAAAGAAATCAGACCGTAAAGCCCTAGGCAACCAATCAGTATTGCAATGAATCCAAATCCTTGTACCAATCGAAGAATAATGTGATCTACTTCATAAAATTCAGCAATGGCATCATCAAAGAAATCATAGGAATAGACATATTCGGGATAGGTATCGCTCCATATCTGCTCGACGGATGACATCACCTGCGACATTTGTTTTCCGTCCAATTTTATCGAGCAATTGAAATAATAGGCGGTCCAAGTCATCAAACAAATAGCTTCTTTTTCGGCGTGGAATGATTGATTATAGAAATCCTTCATGACACCAACTATAACTCCTTTGTATCCATCGCCATTTACAGCAATCTTCTTCCCGACAACGTCTGCCGCGTTGCTCAGGTTGAGCTTTTTTACAAAGGTTTCGTTCACCAAAAATTCCCTTATGGTATCGGAAGGCAGCACATTACGGCCGGCTACCAATGGGATATCGAAAGTAGAAAGGTAGTTTTCATCACCGAATTTCATATTGATTTTCCAAGTCTCCGTTTCCGGTCGATTATCATATTTTACACCGGTAGTACTATTCGATGAAGTAGCCGGCGGACGAAAATTAAGTGTAACGTGCCGAATACCATTTATCTGCTCCAATCGATTTTTCAGCGTTTTCATTTTGGTTGCATCGCCCGGTAGTGGAATAGGTACATTCACAATCGCCTCTTTGTCGAAACCTAGATCAGCTTCCTGCGCGTAGCGCATTTGGCTTGCTATAATAATAATTCCAATAATGAGAACCTGCGAAATTGTAAACTGTCCGATTACTAAAATACGCCGCAGAGACAGGCCACCGATTTCCTTTTGACTGATTTTGCTTTGTAAGGCACGAATGGGCTTGAAACCCGCAAGTACCAGTCCGGGATAAGAACCTGCAAGAAAGATAACCGATAAAATGACGACACCAATAAACAGAGGCATCTGCCAACTGGTGAAAAGCGTTACGTGAATTTCTGATTGCAGTAATCGGTTAATAATTGGCAATGTGGTCAGCGCAATGCCGTAAGCAACAATCGCGGCAAATAAAGTAATAACCGTAGTTTCAGCGATAAATTGCCAAAACAGCTGCTTGCGCTTACTACCTAATACTTTGCGGATACCGACCTCCTTGGCTCGGTTCATGGCTTGAGCAGTTGCCAGGTTAGTGAAATTAATACAAGCGGTTAGCAATAACAGAAGGCCGATAAAGGACAAAGCCCATAAATAACTGCGATTGATATAGCCATCAAATGCCGTGTTGAAGTGTATGTCGGTTAAAGGTTGCAAGTTAAATTTCCAGACCTTCTCTTGCCCTCCTTCATAATACTTTTTTGGTAAGGCCGTTAAAGCAGCCACAGCTTGCTGATAGCTTACATGCTTATTCAATAGCACGTAACATTTTGAACCGCGATAGACCCCATACCAATTTTTGTCTTCGTCGGTACCATTAAGTGAATGGAAAGACAGGAAAATCTCCTGTTTGATATCGGTATTGGCAGGGAGGTTGCGAAGGATTCCTTTCACCACATAGTCTGCTTCATTATTTATTTTTAATACTTTCCCAATCGGATTTTCGTTTCTGAAATATTTTTTTGCAATACGCTCGGTTATGAGGGCTTCGTTTGCTTGTTGAAGGACGGTTTTAGGGTTACCTTGGAGTAAAGGATAATCAAAGATCGAAAGGAATGCAGGTTCTACATATGCGATCCCGTCTTCTTCCTGAAATTTTTTATTATCGGGCGATCCCGGTAAAGAAACGAGCGTATTACCATAACTGACGAATCGGGCAACTTTTTCAGCAAGATCAAAATCGTTTTCAAAAGCTTTGGCCAGTGGACGTGGGGCTCCCGGCGACCGGCTGATGAGGTCATCATGCCACTCGGTTGTTATTCGGTAAATACGATCCTTATTGATGTGGAACGTGTCAAAGCTTAGATGGTAATTTACCAAAGCAAAAATAAGTAAGGCACATGAGATTCCTAGTGAAAGACCAAAGACGTTGATAAGTGCAAAAGGCCGATGTTTGCTTATATTACGCCAAGCGATTTTAAAATAATTCTTTAACATTTTAGTAGGCTTTTACCCGTTGATCATTCTATACGGGTTGTGCTGTACTAAGCGAATAATTACAGCATAACCAGACTCGGTAAAGCACACAAATGCATTGCCATCATGAAAAAACGACCTAAATAACTACCGGAGGGACGTGTAACGGAGCGCACTGTTCGTTAGCGAACACTTCTTGTGCGAAAGCGTACAGTATGTATTTTAGCGTGAATCGCTGTCTGAGCTTACCAATACCTGATATGTTGATTAAATTTCAATCGCCTAATTACCGGTCGGGCTGTTTTCCCGTTGATGTTTCCATAGCTCCTCAAATAACACACTACGTGCCTTCAAATCGACAAAATTACCTTCATCAACTATTCTTCCATTTTGCAGAATGTAAATATAATCGAAATATGGAAGTAAGTATAAGCGATGCAAACTGGAGATAAGTGCTTTTTCTTTAAATTCTTCAAAAAGATGTTGATAGATTTTAACCTCTGTTTTAGGGTCTATGCTGCTGGTGGGTTCGTCTAGCAAGACAATACTGCTTGATCGCGCCGCTAGTATACCTCGCGCAAGGGCCAGTCGTTGTTTTTGTCCTCCGCTAAGATTTACACCCTTTTCTTGAATGTGCGACTCCAAACCTTTGGGAAGGGTTTGTACGACTTCTGCAAAATGAGCAATTCGACAGACTTCTATCACTTCCTCATCAGAAAAGGGAAGCCCTAGGGTGATATTGTGCTTGATCGTGTTTTCAAATATTTCCGGCTCTTGCGGGAAGAGGGTGACAGCATCGGCCAAGCTAGCAGCATCAATTTGCTTACTTCCATCTAATCTAATACGTGTATCGGACTGATAGGTATATAAGCCCCTTAGTATGGCCATAAGCGTGCTTTTACCACTGCCGCTTTCTCCAATCAACGCAATCTTCTGCCCCCTTTGAATGGTAAGATGAATATCATGCAGGCTGTGCGCATTTTGACCGGAAGAATAGGTTTCGGTATGCGAGAAATTCAAACCCTGTACCTCAACCTGCTGCCATTCATTTGGTAGTGCTACCGTAGCCTCGGCCTGATGCTGTTGTTGATAAGCATCGCTAATATGACGGGAGGTTTCCACATCGGTATTAAATTGAACGATCTGCGTATATTGCCAAGCTACGTCATGAAAAACGCTCGTGAACTGGTTGACAAATCCCAGCAGGGCAACTAGATTACCGATTAAAAAGAGTTGACCGGGCTGCCCGTGCTGATAAATATATCCCAGTACGGTAACTACATAAATAAGCGCTACAAGCATATCGGCGATGAACCATTTGAATTCATTTACATGTACGGACGTTTTATAAGGAGGATAAACATCAGCTACTTTCCCCATTAAACTCTTTTCCATTCTATTCTGTAGCCGCAAAGTAATCACGGTGATGATATTAGAAAGGCTGTCAAACAGTGTTCCGGATACGATATGATCTTTTTCGTTTGTTTCGTCCAGTGCCTTGATATAGGGCTTATCAAACCTGAAAATGACGTAAACCGTCAGCATGCCGATACCTACACCGATCAGCCCAAACAACGGCGAAAAAGCAATCATAGCAATGAGAGAGAACACAAACTTCATCAATGCATAGGTATACATAAATCCGTTTTCAAAAAAGGATTTCAAGGCTGTATAGGCTTTCCGGATTCTATTGATGGTAATTCCGGAGTGATTATCCTGATGCCACTTCACCGGAAGATGTAAGGTTTGATGATAACGATCTTGCAAAAAATTTCGGCTAAGGGCGAATGCCAACTTCTGTTCAAGTATTCTCGCCGGTCCATGGAAACTCCATTCCACCAACTTGAGAAGCATATACGCCCCTACATAGAGCCAAGCATAATGTAGGTACGCAGCTCCTTCCTGCTGTATACCGTTGATGAACCAGCCATACAGTAGCGGATAAGTGGCAAAGGCTGCACTGGCAAGAATAAACAGCCCATATATGAAAACATAGCGTTTCTTCTCACCTCGGGCATAAGTCCAGGCGGTGCGTAATAGGGAGATGTAAGGGTTAGCCATAATTCAATGTAAAGGTAACTGATTATGTGCAATACCCTTAATTTTTTTACGCTAGACAATTTAAATGAATTGGCGACAACACCCTAACGGCGGTTAAAAATGATGAATTAGCTAATTTATATTTAATTAAAGGAGTTCCGGAACGCTTGCGGTGATAGCTTCGTTTTGATTTTAAAAAGCTTGCTGAATGACTGTGAATGTTCAAAACCTAGTGCATAAGCTACTTCACTCACGGATAAGTTGGTGGTAGAAAGCTTCTCTTTAGCCTTTTCAATTACTTTTGTATGAATATGCTGTTGCGCGTTCTGCCCTGTTAGAGAACGCAACATATCACTCAGATAGCTGGGCGAAAGATGTAGCTTTTCAGCAAGGTAGCTCACAGTTGGCGTGCCCTGGCTTGACGGCATTTCTTGATCAAAATATTGGTTTAACAACTCTTCTAGTCTCTGCAACAGCTCATTGCTAACGACCTTACGCGTAATGAATTGTCGCTTGTAAAAGCGATTGGCATAATTAAGCAACAACTCGATCTGGGAGATCATTACGTCCTGACTGAAGTCGTCAATCCGGTTATTGAGTTCTGTTTCGATATTACGGAAAATGGACATGATGATTGATTTCTCTTCTTCTGACAAATGGAGTGTTTCGTTGGCGGCATAAGAGAAAAAACCATACTGCCTAATCTTTTTTGTCAAGGGATATCCTAAAAAGAAATCGGGATGAATCAACAGGGTGTATTCTGAACATACAGCGCCCTCATTATCATTACCGCCTATAATCTGACCAGGGGAAGCGAATAACAGGCCTCCCTCATCAAAATCATAGTAACCTTGGCCATACTTCAGCTTTCCGCTCAGCTTTGGCTTGTACGAGATTTTGTAAAATCCCAAAACGTGACGTTGCGGAATTTTAAAAAGTTCGATCTGAGTGTGTGCTCCATTGATAAGGCTAATAAGCGGATGCCGGGGCTGAGGCAAACCAAAAACCCGATGTGCATCTGAAAGCGATTCAAATTTATGTAAGCTTTTTTCTTCCTTTTTCATGCCAACAGCTAATATAGTCATAACCGGCTAGTTATGATAACCGGTTATGGTTGTTTTTTATTTCAGTTCACCTTGAGCGGCGCGGGATACCTCATCCCAAGCCTCCCAAATAGCCAATCGTTGCGCGTAAGCCGCTCGGGTACCTGATAGGTTATGGCTACCCAAGTTGAAACGCAGGGGTGGCTGTTCCGCGTCTATCATTTTAAACAAGGCCTGTGGCGTTGCTGCCGGATCGCCTCTTTCCATGGTTTTTAAACTGTCTACAAATTTAGCTTTGAAATCAGTATATACCTCCATACCCTGCGCAAACTTTAAGGATTCCTGACTACCAAATTCGGTAGCATAGGCCCCGGGTTCAATAATCGTTACCTGAATACCGAAAGGGGCTACCTCCGCCGCTAAGCTTTCATGAATAGCCTCAAATGCCCATTTAGAAGAACAGTAATAGCCTATTACCGGCATGGTAACATGGCCAAGGTTGCTGGAAGTACCGAGGATATGGCCATACCCCTGCTCCCGAAGCAAGGGCAAGGCGGCTTGTATCACGGCAACCGGCCCTAAAATATTGGTCTCGTAAAGTGCTCGGATATCCGCCGGGCTTGCTTCTTCGATAGTTCCTACCAAGGAGTAGCCGGCATTATTGAGCACGATATCCAACCTACCAAAATGCGCATGTGCGGCTGTGACTGCTTCTTTCACCTGATCGGGTTTCGTTACGTCAAGTGCTACCGTCAATACTTGCTCGCCATACTTATCTTTCAGATCGGCAATGCTTTCCAACTTACGTGCCGTTGCTGCTACTTTATCGCCTCGTGCTAAGGCGGCCTCCGCCCATACACGACCAAAACCACGCGATGTGCCGGTAATGAACCAAACTTTATCTTTTTGTTGTGTCATGATTGTTTATCGTTTTTGTTCACAACAAAAGTAGTTTATGCACATTTTTTACTTGTGTGCTAAGTGCGGATATTTGTAGTCATAATGAGGATAGGTTATCTTATATCTCAAATAGTCGATTAACTTTTCATCAGCAATTTCTTGCTCAACCATTTTCTAAAGGGTTCATCATAAAGCTTTAAGAAGAGATAAGCTACTAATATAGTACCCAAAAAGAGAAGCAACGTTATCGGCCATATTTGGGTGAAGGTAAGATTTTCTTGCCATACCCATGCATAAAACAGGTACATGAAAGGATAATGTACCATATATAGTGGATACGATATATCACCTAAGAATTTACAGATTTTAATAGAGCTTTTGCCGGTTGTAGTTCCGGAGGCACCCAAATAGACCAATATGGGAAAAATAACAAGTGTACATAGCGCATCATAGATCCCGTTCATCCAAAGAGCTTCTGCTTCCCCAATATGGGGTATGGAAAGTAAAATAATAATCGCCAAACTGCAGATCCAAAATGCGCCTTTTACTTCTACAGGTTTAAACTTGCGCGACATCAATACACCGGCGGAGAATGAAAACAACAAACGTAGAAATCCACCGATCAGGTTATGGCCTGCCATCGTCCATCCTACACCTAAATGACCATAACCGGAAAAATTAAATATAGCAAAGGAGGCCAATCCGATTCCGGCCAACAGGACGAGTACCCCAAGTGCTTTTGCCGATAACCTACGGATGAACAATGCATACAGGATATTGCCGATATACTCAAAGAATAAGGACCAACTAGGGCCATTGAGCGGATACATCTCTCCATTTCCACGTACTTCGGGGCACGAGCCTGGAGCAGCAGGGATTAAGAAGAGATTCATGAGTAAAGCTAGCATTAACATGGATAAAGATACCTTCGAACCATCCCATTTCACGCTGCCTTGTATATAGAAAGTAATCGCGCCTAAAATAGCGCCCATAATAACCATGGGATGTAAACGGATTAATCGACGTTTGATAAAATCTTTTGTTTTCATTGTTTTCCAACGATCGTCATAAGCATAGCCGATAACGAAGCCGGACAGTATAAAGAAAAAATCAACGGCCAAATATCCGTGATTGAAGTGTTGGTCGACAGGACTTGTTGCAAATGCTTCGAATATGTGGTACCAAATAACCATAAGAGCCGCAACGCCTCTTAAGCCGTCAAGAAGAATGTAGTGGGGTTTAGTGTCTGCAAAAGCAGCAGAAGCGATTTTGTGCATAAAAATGTATAAATTGAATGGTTATTTCAATACCAAATGACCATACGGCGAGGTGTTATCCAAAACTTTCTTTTTCTTGCCGCGCAATTTATGAAATGAGTTCAAAAAAATGGTTACCTAGGGTAAATAAATGCATAGCAATTGACGAAGAATGGACGGCTGTTAAAAAAAAGCCATCTCTTGTTTTTATGAGATGGCTAATTAAGTCAACTATTTTTATTTTACATTCGTCAAAGGCCTGATTTTGATGTTTCGGAAATCAACTGGTGTGCCCTCATTCTGAAAAAGGAGATGTCCTTTTTCGGCTTTTCCAAAATTTTGAAGGTCTTTGTATTTACTTGCTTGAATCAGTTGTGCAAATGCAGGTGTACTCCGATCATATGCGACCACTTTTTTGCCATTAAGCCAATGGCTGATATGACGCCCGTTTACAATAATCTTGGCGGTATTCCATTCGCCAAGTGCTTTTACTTCCTTTTTTGGATCGGCAGGAATGAGATCGTAAAGTGAGGCGACAGACCGCAATTCGCCTCGCTCTGGATATTGGTAATGCAGATCATCCAGAATTTGATATTCCAGCCCTAAATAAGTGCCCTTTTTCTCTGGAAAGGTATTGGTGACTAAATATTTAACGCCGCTATTGGTGTTTTTTGCCGCTCTAAATTCAAAGGTCAGTTCAAAATTATCAAAGGAAGCCGTGGTGATAATATCCATTTGTTTTCCATGCGGAATGGGGGTTGCCATCAATAAGCCATCTTTCACCACCCAACCGCCATCAGCTAGTTTTTGTAAACCTGCAAAGCTTTTTCCATCAAAAACGAGCTGCCATCCGTTTGCTTTCTCTTGGGCAGTTAACTCATTTTCCGTTTGTGCCTGTACTTTATACATGAGTAGTACAAAAAGTAAGACCATCATTTTTAGCCTATTCATTTGTGTTGATTTATTAGAAATCCATAGACAACGGTATAGAAGCTGCAGGTCCGTTCATCGATCTAAATCTTAGACTCTCCCGCAGCCCCTTTTTCTTTAAATTTTAGGTTCCCATCCCGGCTCATAGCTCCGGCTCCACAATTTTTCCGCTTCGGCGTCACCTACAATATGCCCGTTTTTAGGATCAATCCTTAAATCACGGCCTACTCGCCAAGATATATTCCCTAACAACATAGCCACTGTACTCTTATAGCCAAGTTCGATATCGCAGTTTGGTTGCCTATTATTTTTAATCGCATTCAGAAAATCGGCAGCATGTAAGCTGTCCATCCCCAAGCTTGGACTTGCTGTATTTCTACCGGCCAAACCTTCGTTAGCCGATGTCGATTTTTCTTCTTTGATGAGCTTACCTTGTAAATCATAGATCTTATAAGCATCTTCACCGGTGTCCAAACTTCCCTTGTCGCCGTAGAAAATAACACCTCGTTCCAAACCTTCTACTTGGCGTCCGTTGCAGCTTCTGTTTTCCCAAATGAGGGTTGCAGTAGGATATTCCAGGGTTACAACCTGCGTGTCGGGTGTTTCCCAATCGTCCTGAAATTGATAACGCCCTCCGATTGAGCTTACCCGTGTTGGGAAATCTACACCTAAACCCCAACGGGCAACATCTACCTCGTGGGTACCATTGTTCAAAGCTTCACCTGTTCCCCAATGCCAGAACCAATGCCAATCGTAGTGGATTAAGCCGTCCTTATAGGGTACCCGCGGTGCTGGGCCTTGCCACAGATCATAATCGAGCCAGGAAGGAACGGTACCGAGTTTCAGAAAAGTTTCTTTGCGGGTGTTGGTATACCACGTTTTGGCCATATACACCTTGCCAATGATGCCTTGATGCAAGAGCTCAATGCCTTTGGTAAGTGTGGGCGCCGAACGACGCTGTGCTCCCATTTGTACAACACGGTTATATTTTCGGGCAGCTGCTACCGCCATCTCTCCTTCTGCCGGATTATGTGCCATTGGCTTCTCAACATATACATGCTTGCCTGCCTGGCAAGCCATGATGGTTAATGGTGCATGCCAATGGTCGGGTGTCGCCGTATAGATAGCGTCAATACTTTTGTCTTCCAATACTTTCCGTAAGTCTTTCTCAGCGCGGGGTGTATTGCTTTGCCCTGCCTCTGCAACACGTTTCATTGCTTTTGGAATGGCTCGCTCATCTACATCACAAATGCAGGCTACGGTTGCATTTTTTTGCTTGGCAAAAGTACCGCTCATGCTGCTTCCGCGGCTATTTACTCCGATGGTGGCAAGCTGAATACGCTCATTAGCTCCGATAATATTGCGGTAGCTTTTGGCACTAAAGGCCAACGCAGGGTGATGGTCTATTATGTCGGCACCAACTGTTAAAGCGGCTGTGCCTATTCCCAACTTTTTTATAAAATCTCTTCTTGATTTAGCATTCATGATGTCTTTTTTAAATTTTTATAATGCTTTTATTTTCACGTTCTTAAAATAGACGATGTCTCCATGGTCTTGTAGCAAGATGTGCCCTTTACTAACTGAACCGAAAGCGGGTTTCGCCTCTTTAAATTTGCTCAGCTGTCGTGCTTTCTCAAATGCCGCGCTCTTGCGATCATAGCGAAGTACTTCCTGGCCATTGAGATAATGGACTATTTGACTATCTTTTGAAACTACGCGGGCATGATTCCATTCGCCTACCTTAACCGGTACTTTTTTCTCAACGGCCAGCATATCATACAAGGCGCTCAGTTGGCGATTGCCATCGCGGCCGAGCTTGGCGTCCGGATGGTAATCATTATCAATAAGCTGGTATTCCATGCCGAGCCATCCACCCTCGCTATACTGTGTAAAGAAGTACTTAATACCGCTGTTGGCACCTTTTGTTAACTTAAAATCGACACGCAGGTCAAAATCGCTATACTCTTCTGCGCTAATGATATCGAGATGTCGTTGCCCTCCGGTTTCCTTTAAAGAAAGTTGGCCGTTTTCAACTTTCCAACTTGCATTCGGTGAGGTGCCTTTTGTAGAAGTCCAACCGGTTAAATCTTTTCCGTTAAAAAGCAATTGCCAGCCTGCTACCTTCTCTTGTGGTGTTAAGGCATTATCCTGTGCATACGCGCCTTGATTACTTAACCCGAAGAGCGCAAGGAATATCAGCAAAAAAAAGAGATTTACTTGAATTGTCATGATCTAGCATTTATAATTGTGTATAACCTTTATTCTGGATAATCTGTTGCGGATTGGCTTGCATGACAGTCATCGGAATGGGATAGGCCAGCGCGTCATCACTCCAGGTGAAATTATTAAAACCATCGGCTTTTTGTTCCGCAATCATGACATCCTTCGCTCTACTGGTTCTAACGAGATCGAACCAGCGATGATTCTCAAAAGCAAGCTCTACACGACGCTCCTTTTCGATCGCTAGCAGGAAAGCCTGATCATTGGCAAAGTCTGCTAATTGATAATCGCTTAGCAGATTAGCAGGAGCTGGGGCATTTGGATCTCCGGGTGTATTTCTAGCCCGCTCCCGTATTTTATTTAGATAGACCAAGGCGGTCGCTTGATCTGTACCGGTGCGCACCAGCGCTTCAGCATAGAGTAAATAAATATCGGCCAGCCGAAGTTCGATCCAGTTATTTCCGTTATCGGAACCACTGGTCGCTACATCGTAATATTTGCGAATATATTTATCGGTTTCAAAGGCACCGGTTTTGGCGTTTACCCAACCATCGCGCATGGATACATATTTTCGAGGGTCTCCGGTTTCATAAGCATTCGACATATCCTGAGTCGGGGCGTTCTGACCGCTTTTATCTCCCACCAGCACTACTTCTTTATCCGAAAAACGGGGAGCAAAATTATTATTCCACGGACTTCCCGTAACCCCATTCGGTGAACCTTTCATGTATTGAATTTCAAAAAGCGATTCCACACTATTTTTCTTATTTACATCGAATAGATCGGCATAGCTTGCCACCAATGCATACTGTCCGTTATTAATCACTTCTCGGAATTTTTCAATGGCTTTGGTATAAAACTCATTCCCTTTATTCAAAGGATATCCTGCCATGAACATATAAACCTTTCCTAATAAAGCGCTAGCCGCTGCTTTGGCGACGCGCCCTTTATCGCTTCCGCCATAATTTTCCGGAAGGTTAGCTTCCGCAAATTGAAGATCGCTAATAATTAATTCATAAATTTCCTCCAAGGGTACCCGACGCAATTGATAGGCCTCATCAGGTGTCAGTTCTTTATCCGCTTTAATGACACCTAAGAGCTCCCCGTTCAGTGCATAACCGCCAAATACCCTATTTAACCAAAAATAAGTAGATGCGCGTATGAAGCTAGCCTCTGCTTTATATTGGTTCCGAAGCTTTTCATCGGTAAAAGTAGCACCATCGCTTCGCCCTAGGACGAGATTACATCGCAAAATGGTATGATAACTATCATCCCAGCAATCCATCAAAAAATTATTCTCGGGCAGCAACGGGGAGGCAAACTCGTCTATTCCCTTTTCATTTGCCGGATTACCGGCTAACCAAGAGTAAGTGGTATTATCAGAACGAATTTCGCCCAAGCGATAATAGGTCCCATTATAGAGTTCACGCAGACTGGCATAAGCAGATAAAGTAGCCTGATTAATATCTTGTTGGGTTTTATAAAAATCACTACTATTTAAATTAGAAGGTGGCGTAAGTTCAATAAAATCCTTACTGCAAGATGACAGTATTAAAGCCGTCATACTTAATAAAAGAATCTTTTTCATAGCTGTTATATATCGCATAAATTAGGAGTTAAAAAGTTAGATTAGCACCGAAAATGAAAGATCTGGCTGTTGGATAACCTAAATAATCGCCTCCTTTTTGAAGACCACTTTCGCTGCTGGTTTCCGGATCATAACCTGTATAATCGGTAATAGTAAATAAATTACTACCGGTTACATATACGCGCAATCCTTTAATTTTTAGCTTATCCAATACGGACTGCCCGAAGTTATAAGAGAAGTTTACGTTACGTAAACGAAGGTAAGAGGCATTTTGTACCCATGCCGACGAAGGGTCCCGTTGCCAACCGGTAGGGTTGCGGGTAGCACGGAAGTGAATGCCATCGCCCGGTTCTTCCGGCGACCGCCAGCGATTAATCTGTTCGATCATACCATTCCGGTCGCCATGGTAAATCCCTACCATGCGTTTGAAAAAGCTAAATACTTCTGCACCATAAGACCCGGTAAACTGCACACTCAAGGAAAAGTTCTTGTACGAGAAGTTATTGGTAATCCCACCGGTAAAATCAGGCATATTGTTTCCTAAAATAGTTTTATCGTTTTGGTCCAACTTACCGTCCCCATTGATATCGGCATAACGACCATCACCTATTTTATCAGCGGCTAAATGAGGGTAGCGGTCCAGTTCTTCCTGCGACATGAAAACGCCTTCCTGTTTATAACCGTAAAAGCTTGCAATAGGCAAACCAATGGTAGTAATAAAGGCATTATTTGCATTTGGCGCACTTCCATAGATAGGTCGTTGATCAGGCCCTACTTCCAACACTTTGTTTTTATTGAAGGAAATATTAAAATTGGTACTCCATTGGAAGGTATTGATAAAGTTTCTGGTAGTGACCGAAAACTCCATTCCGCGGTTCTGTACTTTACCGATATTCTGAAATTGAGACACATAACCGGTAATGGTTGGCACCGGTACATCCAGCAATAAATCAAGCGACTGACTATCGTAAAAATCGCCCTCTACTCGTACCCGATCATTGGCCAAGCCAAATTCAAAACCGAGATTATATTGTCGGGTTTTTTCCCAACCCAGATTTGCATTTGCCATCGACTCTGCATCCACATCCACGGTGTTTTGCAAGGTTCCTCCTGTTGGGTAATAACCGGGATTCAATAAGCCAATGGATGCATAGTCGCCTATCCGGTTATTTCCGGAAATACCAAATCCGGCTCTGATCTTCAAGTCGCTGATTTGATCGACATTTTTCATAAAGCCCTCTTCGGAAACTCTCCATCCTATCGAAACGGAAGGAAAGGTACCCCATTTCCGGTTCTGGCCAAAGCGCGACGAACCATCGCTACGGAAAGTGGCTGTAAAAAGATAGCGGTCATCATATGAATAGTTGACTCTACTTAAATAGGAGATCAGGGAGTAAGCGGATTCAGTACTCGATAGCGCGTACATATTGCCGGCGTTTAACGTTTCGATATCATCGTTCGCAAAACCTCTCGCTTCACCGTTCATGTAGTTTTCGGTGTGCTTTTGGGTGGTGTACCCAATTAAAGCCGAAAAACGATGCTTCTCCGCAAAGGTTTTGGTGTAATTCAATGTATTCTCAATCACCCAATCATAATCCGTGTAGCGCGTATCCACCCCTCTGGCTGGGCGAGGAGCCTTTGAGGCATCTAAATCTACTGTTGAAGGTTCAAATCGCTTCAAATGATCGTCCTCAATCCCACCGTTGATGCTTAAGCGGTATTGCAAGTCTTCAAATATCTGCCAATCGCCCGAAATTGTTCCCAACCAACCATAACGTCGTCTATTAATATTGACTAGCTCGGCCACACCGATTGGACTGGCTACATCACCAACCAGAATTTCAGGATTCCGGACCATTGACCCGTAGGTACCGTCGGCATTTTGTACAGGATAAATGGGTGGTAGTTGCAAGGCATACATAACGGCCGAATACTTACCCTGATCTTGCTCGCGACCGCGTGCGGAATAAGCCATTAGATTAGCACCTAAATTGATGGTTTTGCTGATCTTGGAATTAACGCTCGAGCGGAAATTGAAGCGGTCATAATTGGTGTTGATCACAATCCCGTCTTGTTTCATGTAACTTCCTGAAAAGTTATATTGGGTATTTTCAGAGCCGCCATTGACGGAAAGTTCATTTTGCTGCGTTAAGGCATTCCGATACAATAAATCCTGCCAATTATTGTCGGGCATGGTAGCAACCGATGCGGGATCTAAAAAGTTATAGAGGTAGCCTCCTGTGCCGTCGGGAATCATGTACTGACCGGTTGCTCCGGGATAAAGGCTTCGCCGTGAGTTAGGATCATTGATGCTGTGCGGCGACTGATTGGGATCATTTGGAATAACTGCAGCATCCAACCAAGCTTGATTGCGACCATCGACAAACCAATCGACATATTGATCGCGGTTCATCATTTTGATTTCTGTTCCGCGTTGTTGGAAACCTACAAATGAATTGACATTGATAACAGGGGGCCCCTTTTTGCCTTTTTTTGTCGAGATCACCACTACACCATTTGCCCCTCTCGAACCATAAATAGCGGTTGATGAGGCGTCTTTGAGTACTTGTATGCTTTCAATATCGGAAGGGTTGATAAGACGAAATGCATTTCCTTCCATGGGATACCCGTCTACTACGTATAGCGGATCATTTGATTGGGTGATAGAGCCGGTACCCCTTACCCGAATGGCCAAACCTTCCCCTCCGGGGGCACCATTAGTCTGCTGTACTTGAACGCCTGCCATTTGACCTGCTATGGCCTCCCCAAAGTTTTGAACCGGGCGATTTTGGATATTCTCTGCTGATACGGAAGCGACGGCTGTCGTGACGTCAGCACGTCTTTGGGTTCCGTAGCCAATAACCACAACTTCATCCAGCGCAGAGGATTCTTCGGTTAGGGTTACATTGATCAAGGTGTTCGTTCCTACATTGATTTCCTGTAGTGCGTAACCTAAAATGCTAAATACTAAGGTTGCCTCTGCTCCTGGCACTTGCAAGGTATATAAACCTTCTGCATTGCTGGTGGTACCTGCCGAGATCCCTTTTATTTTGACACTTACACCTGGTATGGGCAAACCCTGCGCGTCAATTATTTTTCCTTTCACTTCGCGCTGTTGCAACGGCGGAAGAGCTTCAGAGGAATCGTTCTTCTTTTTGATCAATACGTTATGTCCGCTAATTTTATAGGTGAAAGGCTGATTTTGAAGAACTTGATCCATAATCTCTTCTATTGTAGAACGCTGCGTGTTTACGCTCACCTTTAAACTGCTGATTTCTTTGCTGTTATAAACGAACACATAATCGCTCTGCTGTTTAATGGACCGAAAAATTTCTTCTAAGGTTGCATTTTGTTTATTAACAAAGATTTTTTGCGCGTATGTTGCTGCGTGTAGCTGCATCAAGGCTATGAGCAAAAAGAAAAATGTAAGATTTAATTGCATTATAATTTTCCTTTTAATATCAGTGGCTTGGTATTGAACTGGACTTGGGTTTCCAAAAAAATTTTTGGATAATGGCCTACCCCAGGCCATTGTCTTAGGTCTAATTTTCATTATTTTTGTAAAGCTTGAGTTAATAAAGGTTTTAACAAATTGGCGTTCCGGATTTATCCGGAAAGAGTTAACTCTAAGTATTCCGTTTCCTAATGGCGTTAGGAAACGGTTTTTTGTTAACGCTATGCTTACTTACGTGATTTTCGTTTTTGATTTTGTCATAATTTATTGATTAAAGTTTATTGGATAACGATGATTTTCTTGGTATTTCCTGTTGCTAAAATTTTATATTTTAAATCGAAATAACTTAAAATTTCCAAAGCTTCTAGCGCATTGGCTTTCCGGTGCACTTCTCCCCAAAGTTGAATATCAGGTACGGCCCCTTCAAATTCAATTGTTATATCATACCATCGCGCCATTTGCCGTAACGCTTCTTGAATACCGGAGCCTTGAAATTGAAAAAGCCCACTCTTCCATGCAATCGCATTTTCAGCATTGATCTGAGCTACCTTTAATTTTCCACTTCGTTTTAAGGCGGCTTGTTCTCCCGGTTTAAGGAGGATGGTTTGTTTAGTTTGAAATGCCGAGACTTTAACACTTCCTTCTAACAAGGTTGTTTTAACATCAGGTTCGTCCTCATAGCTATTGATATTGAAATGGGTTCCTAATACCAACAGTTCTTGCCGATCTGTCACCACTTTAAATGGTTGTTTTTCATTTTTGGCTACCTCGAAGTAGGCCTCGCCATTTAATATAACCTTCCGCTCATTTCCTGTAAATACGGTAGGATAGCGGAGGGACGAAGCAGCATTTAACCAAACCTTCGTGCCATCTGATAAAATGACCTGGTATTGCCCACCTTTTGGTGTACTCAATGTATTTGATTTCGACTCTCGGACACCCGGATTAATTTGGTAGGTAATTAAACCATCTTCATTCTTAGTAATTTTTATTCCTCCTTTGTCAAGTATTTTCTGGTCCGGCGCATTATCCAATGCTATTTGTGATCCGTCTGCTAATGTTAACAAGGCCTTATTGGTACCAGGTGCAAAATCGTTCGGATTGATCTTCGATTTATCAACAATTTGAACAAGTGGTTGGCTTGGGTCTTTTTCTTTGAAAAAATAAAAGCCAATGGAAACGAAAAGTAGAAATATCGCCGCAGCAACGATCCGGGGCCAAAGGGTAAAGCTTTTATTTTTCGATAAAGCAGGTATGCGCTGATAGACCTCTGCTAAATCTGCTTGTATCATTTCATCGGTTAAATCCGAAGAAGGAGGGTTAGCCAGGGCCTCATACAAGGATTCTATCCAAGCTTTTTCAGCGTCAGTGCAAAGACCTTTTTTATATTTATGAAGTAATTCTTTAATTCTTTCTTTCTCCATACGCTCGGATAATAAGGATCATTAAAAGTAAAGTACGACGAGGAGTTGCTTGGGGGTAGAAAAAAAAAATTTTAACTCAGAACAGCCAATAAAGAAGGAAAAGGATGGCGTATAAAAAAGCTTCTAATTTGCTTCTTAAGATCCGCAAAGCATTCTTGACTTGTGTTTTAACTGTTGCTTCAGACAGATGCAATTTGGCTGCAATTTCTTTGTGAGAAAGATGTGCTTTTCTACTGAGGTTAAACACCGCTTGCATTTTGGAGGGCAGCTTGCTGACTTCATCTTCCACTAGTTGGTTAAGTTGTTTCTCAAGAAGCGTATGATGGGCGTTATCTGACACTTCTTTGGCCAGTGCCTGAAGCCAGTCGAAGTAAACAGAAGTAATCTTCTTATGGGCTATCAATTTGATTGTTTGATTACGATTGGCAATGTACAGGTAAGCAGCAAGGTTATTAATCTGTAACCCCGTTCTTTTATTCCAAAGGGAGGTAAAAATATCCTGCACGATGTCTTTTGCATCTTCGCGGTTCCTCAATACATGATAAGCTTGCTTATATAAGCGCTCACCATAGCGCAGGTAAATTTCGGAAAAAGCAGCCGTGTCATTCGCTGCTAACAAATGAATTAATTCGTTATCCGTATATAACTTATAGGATGACATACGCTAGGTGACACTAATTGGATTGAGTAGTTTATCGGTTCGCCGTTACGAATCTACTAAATCATTTTAATATAAACGAAAAAAACGTATTTCACCTTGAATGTTAACGAATTGGCACATAGTAATAAGATCATTTTACCTTATTACTACGCACCTATAGCCGCATAAGTCTACGGGCTTCTGCTTGCTTAAAAGCATGTATAAGTTTACGGCGCCCTTATGATTTATCCCTGAGTTGAATCCACTGCTTTATGACTGCTTGCAGTTCTTTACTTTTGGCTTCTACTTCATCAAGGCTTTTGAACTTCGCATAGGCTTTACCTTTAGATGCCGGTTCTAGCACGCTGCCGGGGGTCAACCCTTCCGCTTGATGGAAGACCAGCGTTAGGGTATCCTTCACACGTAGACTAAAAGTGGCGATATCACCTTTGTAATAAAAGCTTGGGCCACCCCATTTAACGTCTTCTGTAATTTCAGGATACACTTTCATAATTGCATTACGCAGTGCCATCATTTCTTCCTTTAACGGATGTTCCAATTTTTCCAAAAATTCATCTACCTTTTTTGAGCTCATTTTTCAATTTTTATTAACATTCGCAATGACCGGACATACTAGCAGAAACTAGGGTTGTGTCTGTGTTTCACTGCAACATCAAGTGTTCGTCTAATTGCTACAACTACTTTTATTGCATAAAAATAGGGGTCCTTTTTCACAGCCAAAATGGGTGAATAAGACATTGCGAGGGGTATATCGCGTCAAGCGTTTTTGAAATAATTCTCATTTTAGCAGTTTTTATTCATCGATCTGATAAGACTGTTCCTTAGCAAACGCCTTTTGGACGGAAGTGCGCAGTACGTGTTTGAAAGTGAGGGTTTATGAGCTTATTATATTTTTATACTTTCCGTTGAAATGATAATTTTGGATAATGTAAACTGAACAGACAGCAAATAGCGGAGCTTGTTGTTATTATTGAGTAGAAATAAAGCCGCCGCCGATTTGTTGTGAAACTAAAAAATCATGCGTAAAATCATCACCATCACAGGAATATGTATTATAGGCTTTGTGACAGGAAAGGCTCAAAGCCACCTTGTGTCTACACAAGACACGATGGCCACTTATAGGAAAAGAATAGATGAATTAGACAAAGAGATTATTCACTTGTTAGGTGACCGAATGCAAGCTGCTAGAATTATTGGCGCCTACAAAATGAAGCATAACTTAGCCGTGGTTCAACCGGACCGATTTAAGAAGGTGTTACAGCAAGCCATTGCAGAAGGTGAAAAGGTAGGACTATCAGCTGATTTCATAAAGCGGCTTTACGAAGATGTGCACGCTGAAAGTGTGCGTCAAGAGAAGGAATTGGAGCAAAAAGACGGCGTACAAACAGCCTATTAAATAGGCTGGAATGTTGAATTTTTATTAGTTCATTTCAATAAACGCAGCGTAATTAGCGTTACTATTAGTCATGGATATCCCAATCTGAAAATAGCAGCGACAATTACTGTCGGCTTATTTCTTGGCTTCAACGGCTTCCAGTAAGGGTCGGGGATCAAAGACCACCTTAAATTTGGAGATACATTCGTTTTCTATGTGGTACCATCCTGCACTGAAGATTTCTTTTCCACCCATGTTAATACAGTAAAATACAGCGACATGATTTCCATTGGTCATCACCTCCTTAATATTGTATTTAAGCTTCATTTTCTTCATGTCGTCGATATAGCTATCGGAGCCATTGCGACTGCCTAATACGCCTTCGAAGGTCATATCTTTAGCCAACAATTCATGAGCGGCATCAAAATCTTCTCTATTGAGGCTTTCAATAAATTTAAGCACAATGTACTTAGCGGTTTTCATAATTGTTTTTTTTTGTTAACCATTTATTCCGTCGTTTGTTTAAGGGGGCCGATGCAGTCAATAGCCGGTTGCCTTCCCAACAAACAACTATCTTACACTGAAACAATTAAGTATGATATTGGTTGGATTTTTTTACTTCATTAAAATGGATGGTGTAAAAAATTTACATTTTTCAACCATGGCTTGTGATTATTAGGCTTGTATCTGATATTCGTATTATATGATACGCTTCAATAGACCATCGTTTAAGAAATAGTTAAGGATGAATACACCTAAGAAGACTTTTTACGAACAAGAAGTAGAACGAATAAGCAGAGAGCATGGCCTGCCACAACATTATTATGCATACGTAAGGCAATCTAAAGCCTTCATGGAGCGTCATTATGGCGACAAAATTGAATTAGACAAGATCGCATCCGCCGCGTTTATGTCTCGTTTTCACTATATCAGGGTATTTCAACAAGTTTATGGATTGACCCCCCGACAATACCTCAGAGATTTACGCATCGCAAGAGCTAAAGAGCTACTCAAGAAAGGCCATTCCGTCACCTCAGTTTGTTTCAATGTGGGATATGAAAGTTTACCCACCTTCTCGAAGGTCTTCAAGAGAGGCACGGGCTATTCTCCCAAAGCCTATCAAGACCTGAATATTAGCAATCGGGAATAAATATATTGAACGAAAACTGCTGATCTTTGTACTAACAAAACACTTCGGCAATGATTAAAATATATGTAACAAGCGTACCTGTACAAGATCAGGAAAAAGCATTTCAGTTCTACACAGAAAAATTAGGGTTTATCAAAAAAACGGATGTACCCGTCGGTGAATATAGATGGCTGACCTTAGTTTCGCCAAATGAACAGAACGGGGTGGAACTCCTCCTCGAACCTATGGCATTTACGCCAGCAAGAGAATATCAGAAGGCATTAAAAGAGGCGGGTATTCCGTGGACATCCTTTATGGTAGATGATCTAAAGAAAGAATATGAAAGGTTGAAAGCGCTCGGTGTCCAATTTATTATGGAACCTAAAGAAGTTGGACCAACCATGATAGCTGTATTGGATGACACTTGCGGAAACAATATTCAACTGGCCGAAATGCTATAACGAGCATAGGTTAAGATGCGGGGCGGCCTATCCACCGCTCCTACATTAGAAAATGTGATAGGTACGGAACTTGGTCTTCGAGATAATTCGTTGTTTATAATGTCCTATCAAATAGGTAACTTGGCATGACAATACACATGTTATGTCAATAGAGAACGAAGGACCCGAGTTCTGGGAAAAAAGCTTTATCGAAAAACAGGAAATGTGGGGTTTTGAACCTGCTAATTCTGCAATTTTAACAAAAGATTTCTTTCTGAAGAATTCAATCAGCAACATCCTTATCCCCGGAATCGGATATGGCCGAAATGCGCAATTGTTTGTGGAAAACGGAATGCGGGTAACCGGCATTGAAATATCTAAAACGGCCATAGAAATAGCTAGAAAGCACTATGGAAAAGATATGACCATTTATCATGGCTCGGTTACCGATATGCCTTTTGATAATGCACAATTTGACGGGATATTCTGTTATGCTTTAATCCATTTATTGAGCAGTGATGAACGAGAGAAACTGATTCGCGACTGCTACAACCAGCTCGCGGAGGGTGGCTATATGGTTTTTTCCGCCATTTCAAAAGAAGCACCCACTTACGGACAAGGCAAACGGATTGGTAAAGATCGTTATGAAATGTTTGGTGGTGTTAATCTGTTTTTTTATGACTCCGAATCAATTGAAGCAGAATTTGGCAACTTCGGCTTATTCGAGGTTACAAAAGTTACGGAAAACTATCCGTTTTTTCTGATTAAATGTAAAAAGGGTTAAACGGATAGATGTAAATCTCATTTTTGTAATTTTCACTATGGAAAAATCAGAAATACCTCGTTTAGAATTATCGGCATTCGCTCAAAACAGCTATCAGGTGCCTTTTTTAAATGTCCAGCATTATCCTATTGACGGAGATCACTTCGTCATAAAAAATCGAGACGATTATCCGGTAAATGATTATATCTCCCCTAACCGGCGACAATTCTATAAAATTTTTCACATGACGTCGGGCACGGGGATTCTTACAGTGGGATTGCATCAATATCATATGTCGGCCGGCGATATCGGTTTTCTACATCCGGACGAAATCATGTCCTGGCAAACTACTTCCAAAGAGACAGGTGGACATTTTTGTTTGATTAATCCAAAATACTTTGAACTTGATGCCGGCCATGTTCTTCAATTATTTAAACAGTTCCCTTATTTTAAGGCAAACAAAGCGGTGATACAATTAAATGAAAGCCAATCTTCAAAAATAAATCACTATTTCGAGTTAATGCTACAGGAAAATGAAGGGGATAATGAAGATAAAAAGCAAGCGATCCTATTACATTTACAAATGCTATTGTTGGAAGCGCAAAGAGTGGAAAAGGTTCTTCCTAATGTGAATGTTTCTGAAGGATATAATTATCTCTATAGTTTTTTGAACTTATTGGAGTCTTCTTTTCAAGTCCGGGATCCGAATTCGGTTCTTCAAATTAAAACCGCAAGCGAGTTTGCAGACCAGTTGAACGTGCATCCCAATTATTTAAATAGGGTAGTTAAAGAGCGGACAGGAAAAACACTCCGTGAGCACATTCAAGAACGCTTAATTTACGAAGCTAAATCTTTACTTTTTCAAACGGATTGGACGATAAGTACCATTGGCTATGCGCTGGGTTTTTCCGGTCCTGCTTCTTTTTCTTCGTTTTTTCAGAAAAAAGAACGTGTTTCTCCTTCTATCTATAGAAAAAGCGGCTTATTGCAACCAAATATTTGAAACTCGTAAATATCGGTATGTTTTGAACAAACCCTAACCGCGTTACTATAACTTACTTTGTACCATAACATTAAAACAAATATTATGGAAACAAAAAAAGTATGGTTAGTAACCGGAGCTTCAAAAGGTTTAGGATTAACATTGGTAAAAAAATTACTGGACGCCGGTTATAAAGTAGCGGCTACTTCAAGAGATATAAATGCGTTACGTTCGGAAGTAAGCCACTCAGGCTCTGAATTCCTTCCACTCCAAATGGACGTGGTGGATGAACAAAGTGTCGCCAAATCGATAAACAGGATCGTTGATACGTTCGGAATGATAGATGTCGTAGTAAATAATGCAGGGTACGGTCAGATAGGAACACTCGAAGAATTGAGCGACAAAGAAGCTCGTCAAAACTTTGACATAAATGTATTTGGTTCGCTAAATGTCATCCGCCATGTGATGCCTTACTTCCGTAAACAGCATGCGGGTACGATCTTCAACATTTCTTCTATTGCAGGTTTTCTAGGAACTTTTCCCGGTTGGGGCATTTATAATGCGACAAAATTTGCGGTTGCCGGCTTTACCGAGGCCTTATCGGCGGAGGCCAAATCGTTAGGGGTATCAGCAGTGGTAGTGTATCCCGGTTATTTCAAAACGAATTTCTTGTTAAAAGGTTCTATGCGTCTCGCCCAAAATCCGATTGCGGAATATAAAGAAGCTCGGGATTTAGAGGTTATACACGAAGAACAGGTAATAGGCAATCAGCCAGGCGATCCGGAAAAGGCTGCCGCGGTGTTTATCGAAGTCGCGGAAATGGAAACAAAACCCTTGCATCTATTCTTGGGTAGCGACTCGTATAAAATGGCCAGGGATAAAATGGCAACGATCGAAAACGAAATGACTACATATGAGAGTTTGGGTCTTTCGACCGATTTCGGCAACTAAGTACTTTTTAACAGATTCGCCATTCTGAGAGCACAAAATGTGCTCTCAGAATGGCGAATCCTATTTTAATCGGACGTCCAAGTATACGGAGTGACGCCCGTATGTATTATAAAATGGTTTAAAAATTACGTCGTCAATGGTGAACTCTAACTGTTTTGGATCGCCTTTAATAGATTTGCTTATATCTTCAGCATCCAGGCTTACTGTACGCCAGTCTTTCCTTGCTTCAGGTTCTTGGGCTGCTAGTAAAATAGGACCATAAAATAGACTGGCTATATTCTGCTGATCCATAACGGGATCGAGGTGAAACTGAAAGGGCATTTGTAAATCAACAACATCGCCATCTTTCCAATTGCGACTTATTTTTAGATAAGAACCCGGCTTTGCCTCTAGTTTTTGATCTTTACCATTCACCCTTACAAAAAAACCTTTGGTAGCCCAACCCGGCACGCGGACATGCATATCAAACTTTCCACCTCCTTTAATCGTTAAACGGGTGTGATCTTCATTAGGAAAATCCGTTGTTTGTTGCACGGTTATCTTACGTTCCGCCCATTCCAAGGTAGAAGGTATAAATAGATTGACATAAAGTGCATCGTTGTCCTTACTTTTAAAATAAATAGAGTTTTGTAGTTTGGTACTACTTTCTATAGCGGTACCGTTGCAACAGGTAAAGCCTGTCATATGCGGATTACCAAATTGCTTAATAGAACCGGGCCTGAGCGGTACATGATAAGTGTTTGCCGGACTGTCTTCGGCTACTGACGCCAAAATATGATTATAGAGGCCGCGTTCGTAATAGTCCATTAGTTCAGGCCTTTGATCGAATAAGAACAAATCGCTGGTCAATTTAAGCATATTGTAGGTGGCACAGGTTTCGTTTTGACCCCCTGCAGAAAAGCCGTTTTCATATAACGTCGCGGGCTGACTGATAAAACATTCTGCATTGGCCGGATTACGTGCTCCGGCAACGCCTCCAATGCTATACATATAATCGTTCACAACTTTGTACCAAAAGTTGTCGGCGATACTGTAATATACCGGATTGTTGGAAACACGGTACATTTCGATGCTACCCACAATTTGAGGTATATGCTGATTGGCATGTAAACCACGGAAAGTATCTACGTTTTTAGCTAAACCATGCGAATGGCTAGCATCACCGTAGAACATTTTGATGTTATCGAACAACTGTGCAGTTTTAAGGTAATTCGGTTTATTCGTGATCCGATACAGACGGGCCATCACCTCATTCATACCACCGAATTCACCCGCAATATAGGTATTCCACATTTTTATAAGTGTCTCGGTAGGCAATTTGCTCAAACGCGCATACACCCAATCACCCATACCGGTTGCTATTTCAAGCGCTTTTTTATTACCACTCACTTCATATACATCCATTAGCCCTGCTAAGATTTTATGTAGCGTATAATAAGGTGCCCAAACCTGATTCTTCTGTCCGCCATACTTAGCACCACGTTCTAACATGATAAATTGATCCGGTGGATAGGCGCTGATGAAGCCCTCCCCCCAGTTCCAGTAATCGGTACGGATACCCTCATCACTAAAATCTGAGTCATACTCCGTTTTCCCGGGGCCATAAGGCACAGCCGTCGGATCAGATACATGGATACCGCCAGCTTCTTTAGGCTTTCCGGATAATTGCGATAGTTCATAAAGGGTATTAACCATATATTCCATTTTCTCCGCAAATTTGGCCTGAAGTGCTTTATCATATCCGGTGCCGGCATAGGCTTGTGCAATTGCGGTAAGGTAATGACCCGTTGCATGCCCCCGTAATTTCGTTTCCTGGCTGTCCCACACACCTAAAGGTCGCGCTCCTTCCGGCTGCTTCTGACCAAAAGCATGGCGAAACATATAAAGAAAAGAATTAGGATCGGTTGCAGCTAATGTATTGATAAACTTATCCCGATTTTCAATAAATTTAGTTTTGTGGCCACGCGCGTCGGCCTCCAAAGAAACCTGGTCCAAATTAAAGGTTGCGAGTTTTGAACTAGGGGTAGCGCCCGATTTAGCATCTATTACGGTGACGAAAGCCTTGGGTTGTAGATCTGTACCTGGAACGCGCCCGGTAATGGTATAACGTCCCGCTTGAAGAACGGCAGTATTGTCGGTTGGAGCAGGCCAAAGAACCCGCACTTTTGGCCCATTTATCCCTTGCCGATAAGTTCCCTCTATATGACTTGGTAAACGCGGCAAATTTCCTATGCTTGTTTTCACTTCTACATCGGGTACCTTTATTAAGTAGGCATTATAAAGCTTCGACTCGCTTGGAGAAAACTGGTGAAGATTATCTTCTGGCTTCCCGACATTAACCGCAGCTTCCTGACCACCTCTCAGGGCATTGTAGTAAATGCCAGTAACTTGTCTTCTCGTTAGGGGAACGCGATAAATACGAAAATCATGTATCAGGGCATTCAACGAGGGGTTCTCAGGCAATAGCGATTTACCGATATATAGTTGCCTTTTTGCCCCCTGTTCACCGAAGACCGCTGTTAACTCCGACGGTATATCTTTTGTTTCTCCTACTGGTCGGCTATCAACATAGGTTATCATTGCTTTTGAAGGAATATCGATCACGATAGCAAGGTGTACCCATTTATTCAATGGTATAGCTGGAGAAACCGCACCCTTCTGATGATCACCTTTTGTTGTTATCAATGCCTGGCAACCTTCTTGGGTATTTGTCCCTACGGGAGCTACAAAAAAATGCCTGGTGGCATCTTGTCCGAAATCAAAAAAATGTTGACCCCGTTTATCTGAACGCAAGTATATCCATCCCGATATACTGAGCGACTCTAAATCTGTTAAAGCATCTCCTTGGAGCATCACAAAATCATTAGCTGCTCCGGAGAGCGACAAAACCTTCCCGAACCGCTCATCATTAGTAAACTTGATTTCAGGGCCTTGAAATTTCCCGTGCAAATTATTTCTAGACCAGTCTTTGGTATCTCCATCAAATACGTAACGCGCAATCATTCCGGTTTCACCGATACCGTCGAGTATTTGGTCTCCATTTTGTGCTCGAGCGATGTTAACGCCTTCGGCTAAAACAATCAAAAATAGGATAACACGCAAGATTACTTTGTACATTTTCGTTGCCATAAATTGTTTAAAATCTTTTTTGCTCTTACAAAATTCCACTTTCAGAAGTAGCGTTTTTCTAGTACTATATTGGAATGCATCCGTCTAAATCCCTACAAAAAGATTTAAAGACCAATATATTGAAAATAGATAATTTATAGTTTGATAGTTTTTCGTAAAATTATGAAGGTTCGCACTGTTTCGTTACGCCTATTTTAGCAAATGATCACAGGATATTATCAGGTATGCATCCAGAAAACGAAAACAAGGCATTCAATAGTCAAAAAGAAAATGTGCTGGCTTAATACATTAAACCTAGAACCGCTAAACAAGGATTGCTTCTGACTAGCTTTTTTTACGAAAAGGTAAATTTCCTTCACTTACAATTATTATTTTTACCAGACACAAAAATGATGATGATATCTGTTGTGATTATAGAAGACGAACCTGCAGTACGCAGAGAAATTAGCCACCTAATACAGCAGGAGACCGACACTAAACTTGTTGGGTGGAGCGACAACGTGCCTGCTGCCGTCAAAGTAATAGAAAGAGAACGTCCTGACCTGATATTGATGGATATTCAGCTTCGCGATGGAACGGCTTTTGACCTGTTGCAAAAACTAAATCTCATTCCACAAAACATTATTTTTATTACAGCCTATAACCATTTTGCCATCAAAGCGATTAAATACGGGGCATTGGATTATCTATTGAAACCTGTTGATCATACCGAATTGAAAGAAGCTTTGGAGCGCTATCGTCGCCGATGTGAAAACAACCCGCAATGGATGCAACAATTGTCGCTGGCTCAGGCATCAATGACCGAAAATAATTTACCCGAGAGTATTGCACTGAATTCCGTTAATAATATCCGTATCGTGCCTGTTCAGGATATTGTATACTGCAAAGGCGATGGTCCGTATACTTTTTTCTTTCTGAACAATGGAACAAAAGAACTGATATCAAAACCGCTTAAGTTTTACGAAGGATTATTACCCTCTCCGCATTTCTTACGTACGCACCAATCTTATCTGGTCAACCGTAGGTATGTTTCCGATGTAAACCGTTCAGATTATATTGTACTTAAAAACAAGGAAGAAATTCCCATCTCATTGCGCCGGAAAAATGCTATTCTAGATCAACTTTTTCCTACAAAATGAACTTATTTTTACAATACACGGGGTGTTTTATAACGATGTTGCTATGCCTTGGCTGCCGTGAGCAGACATCAATGCTACCCAACAACCAGAACGCACTTACTGAACGGATAACGCAAATTGCTGCTATAAAAGTTAATAACCAAGATAGTGATTCGTTAAAGGGCGTATGGACTAGATTACTTAAAAATCCAATCGTACAGCGAGATACCCTGCTTGCTACGAAGGTTTATTATCAGTTGGCTCGGTTATATGGGATGCAAGGGCAGGATTCTGCCAAAATATATATAGAGCGGGCATTGGAATTAATTGAACCGACCACCGGAAATCTCAAAGAAAAAGCACTTGTTTATAATGGCATCGGCAATATCCGTGGACTGGAATCCAGAACGCATGAAGAGAGTTATTACTACAATAAAGCCGCTGCCATCGTAATCTCCGACAGTACCGTAAATCTTTCACCCGAAGCAAAATCCGCCATACTGCTTTCCGCTGCACAGAGCAACCAGATGGCTTTCCAATTAGATTTGGCGGAGAAAATGAATCGCGCTGCAATACCCCTTTGTGATTCATTACCGAAAGGGCACATCAATCATCAACGGGTATTAGTACAGATGATAAATGTGCTGAACGATCAGAAAGAACCAGCTGATAGTATTGCTTCCTATCTTCAAAAATTGGAGGCGCTTCATCGGTTGTATCCGGACAGGTACAATATTGGTTTTCTCTACGAATCGAAAGTCAATTATTTTGAACAGAGCGCAGAAACAGATTCTTTGTTGCACTATCAGTTAATGAAAAGTGATTTAGATGAATCCGATTATCATGCCGGATTAGCAAATGCAACGGATATCAATAATCTGTTTGTTGATTACTGCAATGTAGCGGCTACTTATATCCTGTTGGAGAAGCCTTCACGCACGAATGAATTTTTGACCAAGGCTAAGCAGTTGAATGAAAAGCATAAGGGAGTAATTTCTACACAGAATGAAGTTCTCTATCAAAAAGATCTAGCAGCTTTATACAAGCTTCAAGGGAAAAAAGATGCGGCCATTGATTTATTACTCAAAACATCGGCATTAGAAAGGAGCATTTATCAAAGAGAAAACATACAGGCTATTGCCGAAATGAATACACTTTACCAATTGCAGGCTAAAGATCGTTCCATCCGTACGTTGAATGAAAGTATGAAGATCAATCAACTGCAATTGCAGCAAAACCGCTTGTGGCTTGCCGTTTCTATTTTGGGTGTTGTATCGCTGAGTGCGACAGTCTTATTCTTATATTACAGTTTTCGCCAACGGCGAACCCGCCAGGAAAAAGAAAAGGTGCTATTGCAGCAACAATTATTGCGTACACAGATGGAGCCTCATTTTATTTTCAACACCTTATCCGCCGTACAGAGTTTTATTCGTTTCGATCAGAAAGATAATGCCATTAAATACCTCAACCGCTTTGGCCGTTTGCTGCGTAGTAGTTTAGCACTAAGCCGAGAGGCTTTAGTTCCATTGAGTGAGGAAATCGAAACGCTGGAGAACTATCTTAGTCTGCAGCAGATGCGCTTTGATCATGCGTTTATATACCATATCGAACAACTACAGGATGAGGATTTAAGTGCTGTCATGCTGCCGCCCATGCTGATCCAACCTTACGTGGAAAACGCCATCCTACATGGCATTGACCTCATCAAGGGAGCGGGAACTATTGCTGTTCGCTTTCAATTGGAAGGGGATGTTTTACAGGTAACGATTACGGACAGCGGCAAAATTGAAGCCTCACCTACTGATGGGACACATCGTTCGCTATCCGGAACCATCAACCGGGAACGCATCCACCTACTCGGCAAAAAAGCAAACATTACCACCACTTCCATCGAAGGAGGGGGCACGCTGATCAGCTTACGTATTCCTGTCGTTTATGGATAATTTCGATGACGAGCTTCTTAATTACCATCTTGTCTTATTTTTCTCGTGGCACTTATAAAAATGACATTATGCGAATTGTAAATATAGACTGCAAATCATAAATGCTTTAGCCCTTTAAGTACACAGGCTTTTATTTTTATGTTTATTATTAAAGCATGCACTTGTTGTATGCAATTGTTTAACAAAAAAATCAAAGCAATGAAAAAATTATTAATGAGTTTGGTTGCTGTAGCGGCCATGTCTACGGCTGCTTTTGCTCATTCAGGTGCAAAGGCAATGGAAAACAACACCGCTAAGCGGACAACAATGCACAAAGCCATTACAGGTGAGGGCTTTATTGAAGTTAGCCGTGAGATCAAAGCAATTAAAAAAGGTTACAAGCGTCTCCAAGCCTGTCATTACACAGTTAACTATTATAACGGTGGAGGTATCCGCTACAATAGTGTTACCTATTCTACCAATGTAGGCGGATCGGGCGATGTATTTGGAAGCTGTGCCGAGTTCTTTCAATTTATAGACAATGGGCATAGAGCGCAAGGTTTTTCCATCACCAAAGGCGCCTTCTAAGATTATTGTTCCCATAGATTACTATTTACATAAAAAGTGAACCGAATGGTTCACTTTTATCGCTTTTATAATGATGAAACAGTTTTTATTATTTTGCCTATTGCTGCGTTGCACATGGGAAGCACAAGCACAGAACTTACACGCTGTGTACGAATATATTCCTTCTGCCGTAGCTACTTTTCATGAGCATGTCTATTTTGAGGGGGGTGTAAAAACCGCGATCCTTGATTCGGTTCCAGTAAACGCTCATACAGAGAAGGGTGGAAATATAGATAATGAAGTGTCTTCCAGCTTTTCAATGGTGCTCAATACAGGTATTAACTATAGACGTATTGTCGTTCAGAAGAATAATGAAAAAGAACTGATTGAAACCCGTTCGCTCAAGGAAACGAATTATTTGGTAACCGATAACTTTCCAGAACTCATATGGAATACCAACTATACCGATACGGATACCTTGGGTAAATATATTTGCCATAAAGCAACGGCGACTTATCGCGGAACTACGTTAATAGCCTACTATACCAACGACATTCCGGTATCTGCAGGTCCATACAAATTTGGGGGACTTCCGGGATTGATTGTACTCCTATATAACGAAAGCGCTAGCCCGAACTATTGGACACTTAAAGAAGTCTCCTATCCTTACAAAGAGCACATCCCGGTGAATGAAAATTATATCTTGTCTTTACCCAAATTATCGCTGGAGGAATATGTTAAGAAAGATGAGGCGTGGGCAGAAGAGCAGATGCGTATTATGGAAAGTAAAATGCCTGCCGTGGGAGGCGTAACAACTGAAAGGCAAAAAGTGCGCGGTACGGTGGAACAGGTTTATGAATGGGAACAAGTCGATAAGTGAGAACAAGAAGCTATGTATGATTAACCACCTTTGCTTAAGTTGGTTTTTGCTTTTTTGTCTCGGGCCAGCTTATTTTTCAGCTTGGGCGCAGGTGTCAATCAGCGGACGAGTAACTTCTGCTGGAGTACCGATCGGCGGTGTACGAGTTGATCTTCGGCAAGGTGAAGCTTCCCGTTTTCTAGTTTATACATTTACGGACGGAGAAGGAAAATATCGATTAACAACGAACCATGCCGGCAAACTGGCCTTACATTTTAAAGCGTTGAGCTATGAGTCGCTTGCCAAAGAAATCGAGCTTGGCCAAAAAGATACGATAGTAGATGTTGGACTTATAGCAGGTGGTTTGGAACAACTGCAGGAAGTAGTGATAAACGCAAAGCGTCCTTATCGCCTTGGGAGAGATACGATCGAACTTAAGGCTCAATCTTTTTTACAGGGAGACGAGCGCACAGTAGAAGACTTATTAAAGAAAATACCGGGCTTGAATGTTGGGACCGACGGAAGTATCAAAATCGGGCAGAAAGAAGTGGAAAAAGTGATGATAGAAGGTGATGACTTTTTTGAAAAGGGTTACCGACTTCTCACCCAAAACATGTCTGTTCAACCGATAGACAGGATACAGGTATTACAGCGTTATTCAAACAATAAGCACCTAAAAGGAATTGAAAACTCGGATAAAGTTGCTTTGAATCTACAATTGAAAGAAGACAGCAAACACCAGTGGTTGGGATCGGTATCTGCTATGGGCACCATGACCGAACCCTTGCTTTACCAAGCAAGTCTGAACTTGATGAGGATTGAAAAAAAAAACAAATATTATCTTTTAGGCACGGCTAACAATAATGGTGTTGACGCGGTAAGCAGCATCAACCATCGTCTGTACTCAGCTCAAACTGATGAACCCGGGCAGGTGGGCATAGGCGCAAAAACACCTACTTTAATTGACTTTATGCCAGATTTACCCGATTTTGACTATAGGCGAACGAATTTCAACCGTGACCAATTACTGTCGTTCAATACGATTCTTAATCCGACAAAAAAACTCAAGATTAAGTGGTTGGGTTTTGTGAATCCAACGAAGAAATCATTCTATCGAAATACGGTGCAGGATTACAATATTAAGAGCATCCAATTTACCAATACGGAGGACTACGAACTTAACAAGCGTATCAACACGTACTTTACGAAGGTAGAGTTGCAGTATGATATCAATCGACAATCGAGTCTTACCTATACCGGAAATTTAGGATCGCTCAGCAGACACGATACGGGCGACCTCTTGTTCAACGGAAACAATACAGTGGAGACGACCGAAATGCAGGGTTATCTGACCAATCATAACTTTACCTATAGTTATAAGCTTTCTGACCGGGAAGCCATTGTAAGTTCGGCACGTTTGATTGCGCAGCAGTCGCCATTGGATTACCGCATTGATCAATATTATTATGAAGATTTGTTTCAGGTTGGAAGTATTTCGGATGTATATCAGCGTGCCGAAAATAACCTGCAGTACCTCGGAATTACTTCGCATTACGTGCGAAAACAAAAAAACAGTGACTTTATGGAGCTAGCCTTTTCCAATGAGTACAAAATGCAAGAGCTGGCGACGGATTTAGTATTGCATGGAACTGATGGAACCGATATACGGCCGTCAGGATTCTCTAATCGGCTGGATTTCGGCAGCAATAACGCGCATATTATGACCAAATATACGATCAAACGGAGAAAATGGGAATGGACTCCACAATTACATACCGCTTTTATCCATACGCGGCTGCGCTCGTATGGAAGCGTACAAAGCAGAAACAATCTATTCTTTTCGCCACGTGTGCTGGCAAAATGGACACCACACCGCAAAGGGAAGCTGGAGGCAACGTTGTCGTTTCAACAAAGTAGTGCTGACTTAATGGAGGTAGTTCCTAATTATTATACCACCGGTATTCGGAATTTTATGAAAGGATTGAATGACATAGTGAAATTAAATAATTCGGGTACTGTACTGACATATACACACGGAAATATGTTGGATAAGTTTTTTGCGAATTTATCCATGGGATACAACATACTATTTGATTATATCAGTACTCGGAGTGTGCTGAACACCAATTTCAATCTAAATGAGCAGCTCGTGTTGAAAAATAAAAAAACGACCTTTTATAAGGCACAGTTTAACTATTACGTAAAACCGCTGAATGGGAATTTGCGATTGGATATAGGGGCAAATTTCGCTGCTTATGAGACAAGCATATCCGGAATAGGGAACCGCAAAATACGCTCTGGCTCACACGAATACGGCTTGTCGTACCGAAGTGTCTGGAAATATTGGTTGAACATTCATACAGGAAGCCGCATGCAGCTATCTTCATTCAGTAGCGAAAGCACAAACCGGCTCGTAAATACATACAGCTTCCTGAACGCCTTTTTCAAAGTTTCCGAAAACATCCAAGCTAGTTTAAAAAACGAAGCTTATCGCTTTGGCAGTTTTCTTTCGGAAGTCCCTGGCACCTACTACTTTTCTGATTTTTCCTTTGCTTATGATGCAAAAAAAATCAAAGCCAGATTTAGTATAAACGCCAAGAATCTGCTCAATAACCGGCACTTTCGAAGTGCAACCGTTACGGACACCTATCGTTCTTTAATCGAATACCGCCTGCTACCCCGCTATATTGCACTCGGGTTTGATTATAGTTTTTAAGCTTCAGGGTTCACTACAAATAGATCCGCCCGTATTATTAGTCATGGTATTTCCCCATTGCCCAAAATTGGTAACCAGTTGTGGATGGCGCATACTAATGGCGCAACCTTGGTTGTTAGTAATGATATTATTATATACTTGACAGCCGTCGTCCGGTTGATTTAAGTTATTCTGAAACCGTACTGCGTGTCCATTGGTTTGGTCGATTGTACAGTTGAAAATATTAGCACCGTTAGCTGCATCAATACCGATAGCTCCGACACCCCGTTTATGCGTATTGTTTTTGTAAATCCAAACATTTTCCACAAAACAATTATGAGATCCGCCATCGATCGTGATACCCTCTCCCCCATTTTCGTAAGTTTGACAATTTTTAATACGGTTATCTGAACTGCCCCACTGGGAAATGCCTACTACATAGTTATAGTAAGTTTTCACCCCTTCGATCCAGATTCGATTGGCATTGTGGATCAAAATACCTGAATGCCCGCTGTTGCGGAAGTGACTGTTATAAATTTTCGTGTCATTTCCGAAAACGCGTATGTTAGGCTCGGGAAGCATACCACCATCGACATAAATCCAATCGATAACCGTATTGACAATATTAACATCTACATCAAGTACCGAAACGCCCTGCCCTGACGCCGTAGCCGCCTTACGCATATAATTTGTAGGATCGGTTCCATTATGTTCTCCGCGAATGGTTAACCCGCTCTTATTAATATGCACGGTGCCGCTGAAATAATGGTTTCCCGCACGAATAATAATGATATCTCCGGCGACAGATTGATCGATCAGCGCCTGTAAAGCGCCTGTTTCATCCGGACCATTCTGGGCGGGTAAGTATCGTATCGTTGCAGCTTGGTTTAGCGCCGATTCCTGAGCAGTTATTCCGTTAGCAATAACATTCGGACGCTCTTTTAACATATCTGATTTTCCACAGGAAGCGAATACAAAAATCAGCAATGCCACTTTTGACAAGTAAGACTTCATCATAATATGGTTTTTATGTGGTTATTAAATAATTGACTCAAATCTACAAGCGTAATTAATTAATATGTTTCTTAATTTGCTTCAAAATTTCATCAATTTATCTCATTTACAGCCACTTTAGATGTGCTGTAAATAATGATTCTAAAGATTTCATTGCTTAAAAAAAAGGCCATTTCTTTCGAAAGAAATGGCCTTTAGCGTACTTTCACCCTTTTGTATTATCGTTTCTCTGCCCCTTGTAGAGACGAATCTACTCTCAATTTATCGGCTAGAAGTTTCATATAAAAACCGCCTACCACACTCCGGGCTTTGAAATTTTCGCGGATACCGGTATTTGTATCATAAAAATCGTTCAATGGAACACGCGATTCGGTCTCGATTGCATGGGTGTAAACGGGTTTTACTAGCGCTTCAAATGCTTCCCGAGTAGGCGCAAAGGTTGCAGTCCATAAAATCCAGTCGTTTTTAGTATAGGCCTTTCTACTGTCTAAGGGTATACCGAATTTGTTTTGCTTGGTGAGGTAATATCTGATTTCAGTATCGTATACTTTCTGCGGAAATAGGTTCAAATCTAACACCTTATCCCAAACCAAGTTATATTTCTGGCTCCACGTAGCTTTATTGTCGAAAGTCAGTGCGTAATGATCGCCGGCATCAGCCATCTCAATCCATTTAGGCACCATAGATTCCGCAATGGCTCGATATTTTTTAGCGGTTGCTGTTTCACCCAATGCTTCTGCTATTTGTGCGTAGCAGGCAATACCCACTATGGCTTTGACCGACAAATTAGCATTACGTGCTAAATGACCGGCAAAATCATCGGTACATAACTGGGTTTTAGGATCGAGGCCTTCTTTTACCAGGTAATCAACCCAGGTCGTAAGGCTTTTCCAATGCTTCTTGGCGTAATTGCCATTGTTTTGCACTTTGGTAATTGCCGCTGTTAAAATAATCATGTTTCCCGACTCTTCTACCGGCATGGGTTCTCCATAAGTTTGGCCGTTGGCCAATGGATAGGTCCCTAAATCATGCGCGGCCCAGGGATGCGGATATTTACCACTTTCGCTGAAATAAAAAATACCACTTAACATTCCTTGTAATAACTCGGGATTATAAATCAAATATAGCGGTGCTGAGGGATAGGTCACATCGACGGTGTTAATGAAACCGCCGCTGTTGTTCTCTTTAGACAGCCATAATAGCTCGCCCTGAGGGCTCTTGACCAGTGTATGTGCGGCAATACTTTGACGGTAGGCAAGCACACAAAGATGCGCATAATCTTTACCTCCCGCCTTCAGCGCGTCGGCATAAACCTGTTGGTCAAATGCCGCACATTTTTTCATCACAGATTGGTAATCGTTCGCCGCATTATTCAACTGCTTTTCGATGCTTTCTTTCCCGCTGTTGTTCCACCATGGCCGAAGGTTATTTTGAAAATACTGAATAGCATAAATCTCATCATAGCCTACTTCTATAAATCGCTGTACTTCCGCTTTACCTACCGTACCAAAAGATATTACTGTATTTAGTGATAGCAATTTCCCTTTTGACGCGGTAGACCCTACAGAACCTTTTTTGAAGGCATCTACGGCAGCTGTCGCAGGCGTTATAAATTGCGCTACGCCTTTCGCTTTCGGCGTCGCAACGTAGAAATATCCCCAATCAATACGCATATCGTCCGCCGCTTTTTGCAGAACGGCTTGCTCAACGGTCCCTGTCTTGAGCACTGATAATTGATCAGCTGTATACTTTTCAGCAACTACTTCCTGCGACGATCGATATACCGCAATATTGGACGATGCACCAAGAAAAAGCCTTACCGCGTGTTTTTTCCCATCGTTGGCGCTTACACCATAAGTGATGTAAGATACAGGGCGCGATAACAAACTCAGGTCATTCATGAGTAGTGGTGAGGTAAAGGTCAGGTTCAGATTTACCTTCCCTGCTTCAAACGTATATATGGTTTGCGTTGCGGTAACTTCCACATCTTTTTGTATGGCCGTTTGAATCTTAGTGGTTTCCTTCCGCTTATCTACTAGTCCGAAATCTAAGAATCGACCGCCTGCAGTATTTGTCAAGTGGATAGCTAGGAGGTTTTCTCCGGTTTTTAGATCGGCTTTACTGATCGGTAAATAGTGGAAGTTATTGGTCCATCCGGTTTTTTCATATACCTTTTTACCGTTCAGATATACCTCAATATTGTCATCGTGGTTCAATTTCAATAAGAGCTCGTCAATAGTTTCGGGCTTGCTTACATTGAACGTACGTCTAACCCAGATATCGCGAGATTTCCATAGGGTTTTTACACTTTTTTCGTCATCACCAATAGGAGCAGCGCCCGAATTCCAGTCGCTTGCAGCATAGTCGGAAGTTGTCCACGCTCCTGTCGGCTCCTTTTCTGTATACTGCACGGTATAGGCTTCTTCGTCAGAGGTATTGAGTACCGTTTTATAATTGGGTTCTTCTTTCCCCATAAAACGATAAATATTGCCGTCCACGTCGATCAATCCTAAAAGCGAATGATCAGCATCTGTCCAATGCTTGGTGGTAGATGCGTTCAACTGATCGGTAGTTGACCAGATACTAAAATTAGGATTGTGCGTAATCAGCGGATAAGCAGGGGCTTTTCTATGTTGTGCCTGGACCTGGCCTATGGTAAGGCCTATGGTAATTAAACAAGCCAATAAGCTCCAAGCCTTCAATTTTTTTAATTTGTTCATCTCGATTATCGGGTATTGAGCGTTTTAATTGTATGATGCCTGTAAAATTACTACATAATGCTAACCCGATTTAGCAAAGTCGTTTCAAGATTTAGCTGATTTGTCTCATAACTGCTTATTTATTTCAAAACGAGGGATTCGTTACAGTAAGCCGGTAAGGTATTTATGTTAGCGAAAAGTTTAAGGAGTGAGTAAGCACTTGGCACCGAAGGAGGCGCCGCAAATTGCGGTGCCTCCTTCGGTGCCAAGGTTTTTAAAATTTATACATAATTCCTAAACGCATATTTCGTCTCGCTTCCACGATATAAGAGTAATAATCTACACCTCCTTGAGCCTGAGCCTCTGCATTTGCTTTGTTAAAGGACCCTGCTGTTAACAAAGATCTGTTGTCCAATAAATTATTGATGAGGAAAGAGATCATATATCTTTTCTTTTGATAGGATAATCCTCCGTCCGTTCTCACATAATTTTTGAAGTTAGCTTCCTTTGTAGTTCCAATTGCGCGGTCATACATAGTCTGTACACTTCCCATTAAACCAAATCCTTTTAGCACGCCTTTTTGTATACGGTAGCTGAGCCACGCATTTGCTGTATGTTTAGCAGTATTAGGTGTTATATTTCCGATGACGGATTCGTCGGTTGATTTAGTGATCTTTGAATCTGTCAATGCATAATTCACATTAACATTTAAACCACGGACCACTTCGCCGGAAATATCCATCTCTATTCCTTGTGTTTTTGCTTCTCCTTCTTGTTTTTGGAAGAATTGCGCGCTACCACCGGGCATAGGATGGTCGTAGTCGGTGACAAGTTGGTTTTGTCTTTTAATGGTATATGCACTGAGGGTAGAAATCCATCTACCGCCAAACCATTCTCTTTTTAGCCCTAATTCGATGTTGTTACCACGAATCGGTTTGAAGGCATTACCTTCCCAATCTGTTCCCGAAACGGGAACAAAAGATTGATCAAATAAAGAATAAACGCTTGTTGCTCTATCGATGGAATAACTTAACCCCACCCGTGGACTCAAGACGTTGTCCTTAATATCCGCCGCTCCTGTTCTGCCAACCGTTTCGGCGTTCGTAAATCTTAAGCCTAGCGAAAGACGAAGCTGATCTTCTAAGAAAGCCAATTCGTCATGTGCATAGAAGGACATATACGAAACCGATGAAACATAATTGCTACCACCGGCTCTCACTTTGGTACTTTGTGATCGGTCGATCACCGGAAATGCCGATCCCAAAATGCCATACTGGGGGTTGTACACATTGAGTTCTATGGGTAGCGATTTTAAGATTTCTCTGAAATCACCCCAGAATTTTTTGTTGCCAAAATCACCTCCGACTAATATCCGATGCCTGATGCCTCCCGTTCTTTCTTCCCCATTAAAAGAAAATTGTGCAAATCTGTTTTCTCCCGTTTCATCAGCGATACTCCAGTTACGAGGCATATCTCCATTTTCTTTCATATAAGTTAGCCAAGTGCTGTTAGCAGTCATATTAAAATTGAAATATGCTAATTGTGCATGCAGCTTCCATTTGGAGTTTAAACTATGATCTAAATAGAGATAGGCGCTATGGTCTCTTAATTTGCCTGGTTCAAAGGAAGGGTCGCCATAAAAAAAGTCGTTATCGATGTCAGGGTCTGCAAATTGCTTAGGAGAAAAAGTATAGTTTCCGTTCGTCAGATATTTTGATCCTTGATAAGTATATTCAATGGTGATGGAAGTAGCGGTGTCTACTTTGTAGGTTAAGACAGGGGCTACCACAACTCTATTATTATAATTGTATTTTGTAAAGTAATCTTTTTGTTGAGCGGCTACATTTAACCTATAGAGTAATTTTCCGTTTTGGCTTAACTTGCCATCAAAATCCAAGGCACCGCGATAGGTGCTAAAACTTCCCATGCTAAACGTTGCTGACCCTTTTTGCCGGCCCGAAGGTTTTTTGGTTACCACATTATAAAACCCACCGGGTTCGCCGCTAGCGAGCATAAAACCTGCCGGTCCTTTGACAAACTCTATGCGCTCTATCATGGATGCGTCTTCTGCCGTAGGCCCCCAAGATGCTTCAATGTTCATTCCATTTCGAAAGGCTGGGATCTTTGACCCTCTCATACGTATATTCGCGTATTGATTATCCCAATGTCCCTGACGTGTTGCACCACTAATATTGCGGGTGATGCCATCTACGATATCAAATACCTGCTGATCAGCCATAATATCGGATGAAATAACCTGGATATTTTGTGGTAATTCTAAAATAGAAGTCTTTAATCGTAAAGAACCCGATAGGCTATCTAACTTATAATTTTGATAGTATTTCCCGTATACAGCAACTTCATCAATTGCTATTTCATTAGATTGCAAAATAGTTGGTTGCAAAACCAAATTTTGATGCTCAACTTTAATATCCAATGTGGTTTTTTGTAAACCTAATGCAGAGATCTCTATTCTATAATGTCCGGTTTTAACGGCATTGAATACAAATGTACCCTCGCTATTGGAGGGTGTTTTTCCCTTGACTGTTTTGCCTTCCAAAATAGTAATAGAAGCACCTGGAATAGGGAGATTATCTGGTGAAAATACCGATCCTTCAACAGAAAATGTTTGCTGAGCGCAAAGAGTGGTCGCAGTAATGAACAGGCCGACTAAAACGAATAAAGTTTTCTTCATATCAATTTGGCAAGATAAATCAGTTGAAATAATATATTATTTAGACTGATTAAAAATATGCGCAAATATAGAGCGAATACTTTTAAATGCAAATTTTTATCGGAAAACGAGATTACTTTGTACGGGATAAACAGCTTCTCAGCAATTTTTTCTTTTTTTAAAAGCAAAAAATATAGATCTTTAACCTAAAATGTGATGATACCTTTTAACGAAATTTTATTTTTTGCATTAGCCGCGCTCATATTGGTCGTTAGTCCAGGGCCAAACATGATTTACTTAATTTCAAGAACGCTAACACAAGGACGAAAAGCTGGATTAATATCTCTTGTAGGTGTAATTTGCGGTTTTCTGTTTCACATTATAATGGTTTCATATGGGCTGACAGCAATCCTTTTTGCCGTGCCGTTTGCTTATACAATCTTAAAGACATTAGGCGTTATATATCTTTTATATCTAGCGTTTCAAGCGATTAAGCCAAATAGCAAGAATATATTTGAAACAAGTTCGCACCTCCCTTTAGATAAACCCGGGAAATTATTTGCGGTTGGCTTTCTAACGAATGTACTTAATCCTAAAGTGGCAGTATTCTATTTATCGTTTTTTCCACAGTTTATAAAACCTGTATACGGCTCTGTCCTCGCACAAAGCCTGCAGCTAGGATTTACACAGATTATAGTAAGTTTTGGTATTAATTTTATTATTGTTCTATCCGCTGCAAAGGTAGCCGCTTTTTTTTCCGGAAAACCTACTTGGTTGAAAATTCAAAAGTGGTTTATGGCGAGTGTACTTACCGGTTTGGCTATAAAAATGGCTTTTTCAAAAGCAAAATAATATACGTTTAGCGAATTCGCTAAGCATTTATTCGTCTATAGGTCCTTATTACGTTCCATACAAGAGGCATAAAGCCGCTCGCAACTTTAACGACTTTGTACTAAAGCAGCGTGTTTTACTAAATGATGATATCCGCAATAATCGTCTCGATATTAAAAGCCGATAGCTTTATGTGCATTCGGAAGCTAACTTGTGTCCAAGCAGCCATCGATCAATTATAGTAATCCATCATTTGGCAATCCTTACCCTAACGGCATAAACCGCCCACTAAACTGTCGCATCACCCCCTCTTTAAGATGGAATTTTGTTATGACATTTGTTAAAGGCAAAATTGATCAATTAGTTACGCCAAGGTGGAGCAGCAACCACCTAAAAAACGGGCGATCCGAAAAGCCAAACGAGTAGGAATAACGTAAAAAATAAGGTTATGTCAGAAAATAAGGTATCATTGCACCGAGTTATTAAAGCATCCCCGGAAAAAATTTATCGCGCTTTCACAGAAGCTTTGGCAATCGCTTCTTGGTTACCCCCCTATGGTTTTCTTTGTACCGTACATGATATGGACGTCCGCGTAGGCGGTTCCTTTAAAATGTCGTTTCAAAATTTTAGCACGGGCAATAGTCACTCTTTTGGCGGAGAGTATTTAGAATTGAAAACCAATGAGTTTTTAAAGTATTCTGATAAATTTGACGATCCCAATTTGCCGGGCGTCATGACAACCTCCGTGTGGCTTAACAAAACGTCCGTAGGTACGGAATTAAAAGTATTACAGGAAGGAATACCTGCTGTAATACCGGCAGAAATGTGCTATTTGGGCTGGCAGGAATCTTTAGATAAGTTGATTAAGTTAGTTGAACCTGAAATTCCAGATGCATAGTTTGCTCATATAGAATAATAGCTTGCTATTCATTTTTCCACGCTTAAAGAATGAATAGCAGGCTATCATCTAATTATTTATTGGTGGAGTTTTTGGCATATTGCTGTCGCACGCGGCTAAGTGTTTCTCGCGAAACGCCCAGAAAAGACGCGATCATGTGCAAAGGGACTCGACTATAAATCTGCGGGCAAGATTGGATGAAGTTATCGTATTTTTCTTCAGCAGTTTCGCTAATATTGCTAAGGATTCTTTTTTGGTTTACTTCAAAATTTTTGGCATCAAGTGTTTCTCTCAGTTTTTTAAAAGCAGGGATTGTTTCGACGAGCTCTTCAAACTTATCTC
The DNA here is from genome assembly GCF_044784325.1 of Olivibacter sp. EAT-5. Classification (NCBI taxonomy): domain Bacteria; kingdom Pseudomonadati; phylum Bacteroidota; class Sphingobacteriia; order Sphingobacteriales; family Sphingobacteriaceae; genus Olivibacter; species Olivibacter sp. EAT-5. Next base: position 1,196,433 of record NZ_CP173028.1, read on the forward strand.
TGTGAATCATTAACAATAGACTGTCCTCAAGCGCTTCAATATTATACTTGGAAGGAAGGCCTGAATTATAGCTTTCATAATCGCTGATCCACCAGTTTTCGATCGCGAATCTTAAAATATGCTCGGAACCGTCCCTCCCTACTTGATAAAGCCTTAGACATCCCTTGGCAATAAAGGAATTATAAAAGCTGATATCTCCCTCTTGTAATAAGTATTGACGCTTGCGAAGTTTTTTCGGGACCACAACGCCCTCAACTCGCTTTATTTCTTCATTATTTAGGTCACCCCTTTCAGCCAGATAGGCAGCTAAAGATTCTAACATTTTTAACAGCTTTTTACAAAGCTATTTAAAATCAGATAAAAAAATCAAGGCCTGAACGATATTATGAAATGCCTTATTTTTTTTACATTATATATATTGACACAAACGTACGCATATTAAAATCCGGAGAGATTATACGCGCACGTTTGTTGGTTGGTTATTTCATCAAGCTGATATTTGTCATGCCTCCATCCGCCAAAATCTCAGAACCAAGGATGAAGGATGAATCATCAGATGCTAGAAATACCGCAGCTTTTCCGATATCCGAGGGCTGACCAATCCTCCCGGCAGGTATAAGATTTACCCAAAGTCGTTTAACATGATCAACCTCTTCCTGCGATACCAGTTTACTAAATACGGGGGTATCGATTGTTCCCGGAGAAAGTACGTTTACTCTAATTTTTCTCGCTATTAAGTCCAACGATATCCCTTTGGCTAGGGATATAACAGCTGCTTTAGCGGCGCTGTATATCGCCATTCCAGGGGCCGCACGGTGTGCAGCACTTGAGCCGATAAGCACGATTGAAGCGCCATCTTTCATAAAAGGAAGTGCTCTTTGAACGGTAAAGTAGAGACTTTTTAAGTTCAGATCCATATAATGGTCGTAATCCTTTTCTTCAACTTCGGTAATAGCACCCATTTTGGCACCGTCAGCAACGCCCCCTGCATTGACGACAAGCACCTCAATTTTGCCGAAATGATCGAATGTAGTCTTAAATATACGTTCCAAATCATCCAACTTCGTCACATCACCTTGGAGTCCGATAAAACTGTTCCCTAAGTGTTTAACAGATTGGTCGAGCGTTTCTCGGTTCCTCCCGGTGATAACGCCCACAGCACCTTCGTTTTTCAACGCCTCTGCAATTCCGAAACCTATACCGCTGTTACCTCCGGTAACTACAGTTACTTTATCCTTTAATTTCATATTTTACTTTTTATGAATCAAAGGTCAGATACTTTTACAAGTCATGACAAGGACATTTGACACAAAATTTACTTGATAAACGTCACTTAGACCCTAAATAGACAAGTGTTAAATCGACTAGAATATTTCTGCGTAAGCCGATTACGGCGGAATTAATAAATCGATTTAGAACTAAAAGGAGCTGCTTTTGTCAAATTTTTCGGTTTCACTTTTTTTTTCGACATTTGAGATTTAGCTATCAGAATCAATTTGACCTATGCCCTCTTTTGTAGTGGATATCAATGCGTTTAATGCTGGAGAACGGAAAACGTTTGACGGAGTTTACCGTTATTACTCGCGTCCGCTACAGCATTTTGCCTTTTCGTATGTGCATAACCACGCATTGGCGGAAGAGATTGCAAGCGATAGCATGCTCAAGCTGTGGAATAACCGCCAGCAGATTCGTACGGAGCAGCAAATTAAAGCTTTTCTCTACATCGCTACACGCAATGCTTGTATTGATAATTTGCGCAGCAGCCGCACACGCCCTATGCAGTACTTACCGGAAAATATAGATGACCTTGCAATACAAGCTCCCGAAGTTTATAATCGTATCTTATACGCTGAACTATTGCAACAAATTGAGGAAGCGGTGGACAAACTACCTCCTAGTCAGCAAAACGTCTTCCGAAAGAGTTTCCTTGAAGGCAAGACTACCGATGAAATTGTAAGCGAAACAGGCATGACGGAGTCATCGATATTCACCCAGAAATCAAAGGCAGTAAGTACCCTCCGCAAATTATTGAAGGGAAATCTTTTATTTCTCTTGTGGCTCGCCAAGCTACCATAATCATCAACGTTATTATTTGGTTTGGATGATCGCATCTTCCCTATGCATTATCAACGACCTAATAAAAAAATGAATTTTTTTTGGTAAGGTTTATCCTCTGCATCCGTATCTATATTATCTGTACCCCTAACCAACAAATAGACAGAAAAAATGGAACGGATCAGTCAATTACTTTACAAGCACCTAAAAGGCATTCTCACGCAGGCTGAGCATGCTGAACTCATGGCTTGGGCTGCTGCAGATCCTGCCAATTGGGAACTCTTAAACAAAGTGATTGACGAGGAAAGCCTCGAAACTCATGTTCGGGATTGGTATGCGATTCCCAGGCGATCGGTAGCAGACGATGCTCGTTTGGAAGCTGCCATTGCGCAGCAGGAGGCGTCCATCAGGAACCTGCATTTCCGTCAGCGAATAAGGCGCATACTTCCCTATGCAGCGGCCATATTGATTATCTCATTTGCTGGCATCTGGTATACCTATAATCAAGAGGTACACCAAGTGCACGAAATCGCAGCTGAAGATATATCAACCGGCGGCAATAATGCATTCCTTACCTTAACAGACGGTCGGAAAATAGATTTGAGCACCGGGCAATCGGGAATTATTATTGAAAATGGCCAAATCACCTATGAAGATGGTTCATCGCTCGCAGTGCTACCCGACGTAGGTAGAACAGTGCAAACGATTTCTACACTGGAACTTTCTACACCAAGAGGCGGAACCTATCGGATGACCTTACCCGACGGTTCTAAAGTCTGGCTCAATGCTGCTTCTACTATTAAGTATCCAAGTAATTTTATTGGCAAAGAGCGTATTGTGGAGATCAGTGGTGAGGCTTATTTTGACATCAAAAATGACCGTCAAAGACCCTTCAAGGTGCTTAGCAAAAACCAAGAGATTGAAGTTTTAGGTACAGAATTTAATATCACTGCCTATCCAGATGAAAATGAAACCAAGACCACCTTGGTGGATGGTAAGATACGCTTGTCCTGGTCCGCAAAATCCGAAGGCACTGCTTCCCTGGATAAAACGGTAATATTGATACCCGGTGAACAGGGAAGGCTGAGTAACGGGCGAATCACAAAATCCAAGGTAGATATTGCAGCGTATACTGCCTGGAAGGATGGCTTTTTCTATTTTAATAGAACGCCCACAGCCGTAGCCATTACGCAGTTGGCACGATGGTACGACTTGGATGTAATTTATGAAGGAACGCGACCAGAGGCCAACCTATTTGCTTATATCGACCGCAACAAACCATTAAGTGCTGTTTTAAAAGCGCTTGAAAAGAGCGAGTTGAAATTTAAGGTCGTCCAAAAAGGGCAAAGAAAACAACTGATTGTTTTCGGAGAACAACGATAAAATTAACCAATTCATTAGATAGAAAACCCAAAAAAGAGGAGTAACCATGATAGAAACATAAAACCAAACTGATCAAACATATCCGCAAAAAAGCGGATGATGGTAACGACATCACCCGCTCATTCTGTCTGGATTTTGATATTCGGCACATTCTTCCTGAAGCTGCCGAAAAACCAATTTTTAAAAGCCAAACTAAACAAATATATGATTTTTACATCACGTATAAGGGTGTTTTATTGCCCCTATAGATACCGATTATTACTTACTATGAAATTAGCGCTTCTCTTAACGGTCGCCTTTACCATACAAGTTATGGCCGAAACCAAGGCACAAACTGTTACGCTAAATGCCCGTAATAAAACGCTTCGCGAGGTATTACTTGAAATTCAAAAACAACATGGGTATTCATTTTTGTTTCGTGGAGATAATATAGCGGATCGACGCATTACCGCTCAATTGAATCAGGTGGATTTTGTTGACGCGATGCGTGTTATATTAGATGAAAATGGATTTGCCTGGTCATTGGAAGATGGGATTATTACCATCAGGAAAACACCTCAGGTGACTGCAACACAGATAAGCCCCTTACAGCTACGGAGTTTTTCCGGACGGGTGACCGATGAACACAACACCCCATTACCGGGGGCAACCGTGAGCATTAAAGGCACAACCGCAGGTACAAAAACCAATGAAAATGGTGTTTTTGAAATCAAAACTTCCCTAGCCAACGGTATCTTCGTTTTCAGCCTAATGGGTTATGCCCCGGTAGAAGTGCCATTTAATAGCAACACAACGATAAATGTTACCTTGAAGGAAACATTGAGTGACCTCGATGAAGTAGTGGTGGTGGGATACGGTACTGCCAGAAAGAGTGACCTAACCGGGGCGATTACACAGCTGAAACCGGATGAAATTGCCGATGAAAATCCGCGTACCGTTCAAGATATTTTAAGGGGTACACCCGGTTTAACGATTGGACTGGATGCATCAGCAAAAAACGGTGGTAGTATCAACATACGTGGCCAGCGTTCAGTATATACGGAAGCGAACCATAACTCTCCTTTGTTGATTTTGGATGGGGTGATTTTCTATGGCGAGCTATCCGAAATTAATCCGGACGATATTGAACAGATCGATGTATTGAAAGATGCATCGGCAGCGGCTGTCTATGGTGCGCAGTCTGCTAACGGGGTACTCATCATTACCACAAAAAAAGGAAAGCAGGGAAAGCCCAAAATTAATTTTACCTCAAACCTAGGACTTTCAACGATGGGTGCCAACCGACCGGTTTGGGGCCCCGAGGGGTATTTACAATACAGGCAAGACTGGTACATCGCCGGTACGTATGACATCAATCCGACTACAGGTAATTACGAGCCTTATATGTCCGGTAGTACCGACGCTCTATCTGCTAAAGGTAAGCCTGGTTATTATGAAAAACTGACCCCCGAAATGCTGGCTAAATATGGAATAACGGAGGCCGATTGGCTAGCTTATTCCGTTAACGGAGCCGATGCTTCCAATGAAGAAATATTTGCCAGACGGATCGGTCTCGATCATAATGTATTAACGAATTATCTTGCCGGAAAGACCTTCGATTGGTACGATCATAGTTTCCGTAACGGTTTTAATCAAGATCATAATGTGAGTATTTCCGGTGCCAGCGATAAGATAAATTATTATATGTCCGCCGGATATTTGTCTAATCAGGGTGTTATCGTAGGCGACAATTACCGGGCTGTACGGTCGAACCTCAAAGTAGATGGTAAGGTGACAGACTGGTTAAATATTGGTGCGAATATAAATTTTCAGGATCGTACGGACGGAAACATCGCCACGGATTGGGGTAGAGCTATCACGTTAAATAGCCCTTTTGGGTCTTATCGAGATGAGAACGGGAACCTCGAAGTACACCCGCAGGGTTCCGGTCTTACGGGGCTTATTAGAGGCTATAATTATGATTTTGACAGACAATTCCAAGATCTGGAAAGTGGCTATACCGTGTTAAATTCCATTTTCACAGCTAAAATAAAACTGCCTTTTAACATTACCTATTCATTTAATGGTTCGCCCAGGTATCAGTGGTTCTACAAACGCTATTTTGCTTCATCAACACACCCGGATTGGAACCCGCTTTCTAATAATGCGGGGGTAGATCGCGAAAACAGTAAACGCTTTGACTGGTCGATCAATAACACGATTAACTGGGAGCAAACCTTTGCCGAAAAGCACCGAGTAAATATAACCCTGGTGCAGGAAGCGGAAGAGCGGCGATACTGGTGGGATGTTATCAGGGCCCGGAATATAACACCTACCGATGCGTTGGGCTTTCATGAAACGAGTGGTGGAGACAGGTTGCGAAGTGAATTTGATACCGAAGACAGTCGGCAAACGGCAGACGGTATGTTGGCCCGCCTTTTCTATTCGTATGACGATAAGTATATGTTTACGGGTTCGGTACGCAGGGATGGCTACTCGGCATTTGGTACCTCCAATCCACGGGCTACTTTTTTGTCTGCCGGATTAGCCTGGACGTTTACCAAAGAAAATTTCTTTAATTGGAATGCCATGAGTAATGGGAAACTGCGCCTGTCTTACGGACAAAATGGCAATCGTTCGCTTGCAAACCCTTATATTGCATTGGCCAACTTAGCCAATGGTGTGGGCACGCAGGGCTATATCAACGCAAATGGCGACTATATACAGTATCAGTACTTACGGATAGACCGCTTAGCCAACAAGGATCTGCAGTGGGAGAAAACCGCTTCGTTCAATATCGGTTTGGACTTCGGCTTTCTGGATAATCGTATAGCAACGACCTTGGATTATTTTCAAATGTCCACTACCGACATGATCATGAACCAGTCTTTACCGAATTTTTCGGGTTTTACCAGCATTACTACCAATTTGGGTGAAGTGCAAAACAATGGATTCGAAATAGCCATCAATACACAGAACATCATGAAAAAGGACTTTAGTTGGAGCACTTCTTTTGGTTTTTCAAAATATAAAAACACCATTAAGCACCTGTATTACCAATATCAGGATGTGCTGGATGCGAATGGTAATGTGGTGGCCAGCAAAGAAGTAGACGACATTGGAAATGGATGGTTTATTGGCCAGCCTATCAGCGCTATCTGGAATTATAAAGTAACGGGAATTTGGCAGGTTGATGAAATAGACGAAGCCGCCCGGTACGGACAACGTCCCGGCGATCCTAAAGTAGCCAATAACTACACCGCCGATGATATCCAAAATGCAGACGGGAGCATGCGTCCTGTCTACAACGATAATGATAAAGAGTTTTTGGGGCAAACGCAGGCGCCTATTATGTGGTCGCTACGGAACAATTTCACTTATAAAAATTTTAACTTTTCTTTTAATATCTATTCATACTGGGGGCATAAGAGCACGAACGGGGCTTATCTGAATCAGGACAACGGAACCTCAACGATTAGCCAGGGCTTGGCAAATACTTATGAGAAACCTTATTGGACACCGGAAAACCCAAGTGATTTTTGGGCGCGATTAGAATCGAAAGGACCTGCGGGTCTTAACGCTCCCCAAAGAGTATTCGACCGATCTTTCATCAGGTTGGACAATATAAGTTTGGGCTATGCATTACCTAGTAAATTAATCTCGCGCTACCACATCGAAAATATAAGAGTTTTTGGTTCGGTTCGGAATGCGGCCGTATGGTACAAAGATAAGAATTGGCGGTATTGGGATATCGAAACTGGGGCGATGGCACCAAGAATATTCACTTTGGGGGTAAACCTAACTTTTTAAAAACATTAATTATGAAAACGAAGACTTATTATATATCGGTTATCAGTATATTATCAGTTACTTTATTGGCCAGCTGCACAAAGGATTATTTAAAGCCAGATCCACTTTCGTTTTACGAACCTGAACTTACCTTTTCAACACGTTCTGGTTTAGACGCGACCGTGGCGATGGCAGACAGGCATTTGCGTACCTATTGGAGCCATTTGGAAACAAGGGATGTATCTGTCCCGATTAGTACCGAGTATATGCTGTCGGACGTAGCGGTTTCCGGTAAAACAGACGACGGTAACATTTTTGCTGATGTGGCAACGCGCCTTACGCCGACGGACGGAATGCACGACAATCAAATAAACACGATTTCTTTTTTCTGGGATCAGACCTATATGGGTATCAAATATGCCAATACAATTACGAGTTTCATTGATAATGTGCCGGATTTGGATGACGCTACCAAGCGCGAATACCTAGGTAGAGCCTACTTTCATCGGTCTTTTCGGTATTTGGCACTTTGTTTCCAATTTGGAGATGTACCACTGGTGACGAAAATATTAACAGCACCCAAACAAAACTATAAAACTTCCAGTCGCGCAGCTATTTTGGAAATGATTACCGCGGATATGGAGAAAGCGGTGGAATGGGTGCCGGAACAATCGCAAATGGCCTATGTTGGCATGATCAATAAGGCCGCTTGCCGTCAGCTTTTAATCAAATGCTACCTAGCCACGGGCCAGTGGGATAAGGCAATTGAACAGGCCAATATACTGATTGATCGTTCGGGATATGCATTGATGACGGAAAACTTTGGTACATTTGATAATCCCTCTCCTATTGCATGGCCTGTTACCCGCAATGTGATATGGGACTTGCATCGCCCTATAAATAAAGCTATCGTAGCAAATAAAGAAGCGATCCTGGTAATGCCTAATCGCGAGGGCACAGATGCTACCATTCGGTATAAATCGATGCGCAACTGGGGTCCTATGTGGAACCAGGCGGCATTGAAATCACCCAGTGGAAAGGTTCTGTTGGCTGCCGCCAAAACCGATTCTAAATATAGAGCTGAATATGACATTAATGGTTCGGTAGGCAGAGGGATCGGATTGATAAGACCTACTCATTTTGCTCAATACGGTCTTTGGTCTGTTAACGGAATTGAAGATACGACTGATTTGCGGCACAACAGCACCGTCGGCAACTGGGCCCGCATGGAGATGCTTAAATATAATGATCCTACAGATGCCTATTATGGACAAAACTTGCGCCTGTACGAAGGTACCACGCTCTTATGCACCGATACAATCCGCAGCTGGTTTAATTGGCCTCACTATAAGATATACATCGATGACCCTGTATTCCTAGCAACGCCTACTTCGAACAGAAATGATGGTGGAGCTGCCGACTGGTACTGCTACCGTTTGGCAGAAACCTATCTACTAAGGGCAGAGGCACAATTTTATAAAGGAAATATTGGAATGGCGACAGCAGATGTCAATACCGTAAGAAAAAGAGCACATTGTAGCCAGTTCTATGCAAGCGTTACCATTGGTGATATCGTTAATGAGCGCGCTCGTGAACTATATATGGAAGAATGGAGACACATGGAATTAAGCCGCATATCCTATAGTTTGGCATTGAGCAATAAAGCAGACGAATGGGGTAATACGTATCAACTAAATAACTTATCAGACAACAATTATTGGTACCAGCGTATTCAACATTACAACGATTATTATAACAAAAACAAGGTAACTGTTAGGAATAGAAGCTATACCATAGCGCCTCATAATATTTATTGGCCCATTCCTCAGGATGCAATTAATTCTAACCTGTATGCCAAATTACATCAAAATCCCGGTTACAGCGGCTATGACGCAGGAGTTGAAATGTGGACTAACTGGCAGGATGCCGTAGCTGATGAAGATACTACGAATTAAGCATTACATAGGTCTATTGAATTATGTAATGGATTAATAAATCAATAAAAATCAAAAATATGATGTGCAAGAAACGATTTCTTTTCATGTTGGCAATATTTTCTTTTCAATTATTATTTGCCCAGCGTGAGACTGCCAGTCAGCCTAATATCGTCCTCATCATTGCCGATGATATTGGTTGGGGCGATATTGGCTGCTATGGCAACAAGGATGTAAGAACGCCTAATATTGACGCCTTAGGTTCTGCCGGGTTAGTATTTAAGAACATGTATCTTACAACCAGCAGTTGTAGCCCCAGTAGAAGCAGCATCATTACCGGCCGGTACCCACATAACACGGGGGCGCCGGAACTACATGATCCGCTCCCGGCAAGGCAAATCATGTTTCCGGAGATACTCAGAAAAGCAGGATATTATACAGCACTTTCGGGCAAAAACCATATGGGCCCCGCTGTAAAAAAAGCATTTGATATGATTTCGTCAGGTAAGGGCCCCGGTGCGGAGGAAGACTGGGTGTCTATCCTTCAAAACCGACCTGAGAACAAACCCTTTTTTATGTGGTTTGCTTCGCACGATGCGCACCGCGACTGGCAGTTCGATGAACGGGGTATAACACACGATCCGGAAAAGTTAAAGGTGCCGCCCATGTTATACGACGGTCCTGAAACGCGCAAAGATTTGGCGGCCTATTACCATGAGATTTCCCGTCTCGACTACTATGTTGGAAAGGTGGTGGAAGAACTTAAACATCAAGGCATTCTTGAAAACACCTATATCATTTTTATGAGTGATAACGGGAGCCCTTTTCCGCGCAACAAAGTGAGATTATATGATAGCGGTATAAAAAGCCCTTTTATTATGATCGGCCCTGGCATAAATATCGCCGAGAATAGCTCCTTATTTAGCGCCATTGATATCGCCCCTACCATGCTGGACATAGCAGGAATCGCTACAACAGATAAGCGAATACAGGGAAAAAGCTTTTTCGGGGTGCTACAAGGCCGCGAACAGATGATACGTGATTTTGTTTTTGCTGAACATAACTGGCACGTGTTTCAAGGTTACGAACGCATGGTTCGCTATAAGGATTGGGTATATATCCGAAATGGCTTCCCTGAAAGGCAGAACCTTGCCGGTGAATCAACGAAGATGTTCCCGGCAGGCAAAGAACTTTGGGAAGCTTATGAGAGAGGCTTGACCAACGCAGCGCAGGAAGATGTTTTCCTGAAGCCGCGAAAGCCAGAAGAACTCTATAACCTATCCGGAGATACCTTTCAGTTTACCAATGTGGCAGAGGTGGGCAGTAATCAGAAGATACTAGCTTATCTGCGAAAGGTTCTTGATGAATGGATCGTAGAGACCGGTGATTCGAAGCCTCAAAACCCTACACCGGATCGGGACGATGTGGAAGGAAATCGACTTCCGGGAGCGTGGAAGAAAAGAGAGAAGCCAGGTGAACGGAACGAAGCTGATACCATAAACCGATCCGGTCCTATACTTGAAAAGGATCTCAGATAGCAAAACGATTAATCATGCTTTCAAAAAAACTTAAATTTTCTCATAATTAAAAAACCATTCAATGAAGTATTTAAAAAAACCATTTTTGTTATTACTAACAGTATGTTCGTTTCAAATCTTATTGGCGCAAAATGTGTTGACCAACTTTCCGAAAGGATCAACGCCGACGGAAGTTGGTAAACGATTGGCTTATCATTTTATAGATGGGAGGCATGAGCTATATGCCGGACGGTTTATCCATTATGCAGAGGTATGCACCTGGAATGGCGCTTTGGACTATGCTGTAAAAACTAATGACCAGAAGCTTATTAAACTCCTGCAGGAAAAATTTGAACCTTTTTTTACAACAGAAAGGGTATTATTGCCTCCCATGAACCATGTGGATTATAATATGTTTGGAAGTCTCGCACTCAAGCTTTATCAGATAACAAAAGAAGAGCGCTATAAAACTTTAGGACTGGCCTATGCTGATTCGCAATGGAATGTGCCAACAAATGCTAAAGCAGAGGAAAAAGCCTGGGCAGATAAGGGGTACTCCTGGCAGACACGTCTTTGGATTGACGATATGTATATGATTACGGTTGTACAAAGTGAAGCATATAAAGTGACGGGTGATCGTAAATACCTGGATCGAGCGGCAAAGGAAATGGTACTTTACTTAAATGAGTTACAGCGTCCCAATGGCCTTTTCTACCACGCTCCTGACGTCCCCTATTATTGGGCGAGAGGCGCCGGATGGATGGCAGTAGGAATGCCAAATCTGTTAAGGTTATTACCTTTAGACCATCCAGATCGATCACGTATTATGGAAGGTTATTTGACAATGATGAAGAGTTTGAAAAATTATCAGGGGGAAAGTGGTATGTGGAACCAGCTTATTGATGAACCTGATTTCTGGCCGGAAACCTCAGGAACAGGGATGTTCGCTTACGCTTTTATTGTTGGTGTGAAGGAAGGGTGGTTGGATGCGGCATCCTACGCTCCGGCTGCACGCAAAGCGTGGCTGGCGATGGTTCCTTACATTGACCAGCGTAATAATGTAACCGAGGTTTGCATCGGTACCGGCAAAAAGAATGACAAACAGTATTATCACGACCGTCCGCGAAATGCTGGAGATCTTCATGGGCAAGCACCTTACCTTTGGTGTGCAGCTGCGCTACTGGAAAAAGGCACAAAATAGTCGAACTCTCGAAAACTTTTAGAGCACCCACTCAGTGGGTGCTTTGCCGAATTTCTTCTTAAAAGCGTGTGAAAAATGTGAAAGACTTTCAAATCCGAGATCAAGGTAGATGGCAGAGGGCTTCTTGTTCTTTCTTTCTATAAGATGTCGGGCTTCGGCCAGTCTTCTTTCTTGCAGCCAATGGCGAGGTGCCATGCCGAATATCTTATGGAAATCACGCTTGAAACTAGCCAGGCTTCTTCCTGTAAGCCCGGCAAATTTTTCAATAGGAATGTTATAATGAAAATTATTCAACATAAATTTTTCCAAATCGATCTTATAGGGCTCAGAAAAATCGAACAAAAATTCTTTGAGCTGAGGCATGGTATTAAGCAACAGATATACGACCTCTTTTACTTTTAACAAGCCTAACGTATTGATTATTTTTTCCTCAGGATGACGAATATAGGGAATAATGGATTGAAAAAAGGCCGCTAAAAAATCGTTTTCAGGGATGAGAATATTGGAAGGTCCGGCATATTTTTGTCCTATCTCAATTTGCTCTTCAAGCGCAATCTGCCGTAACAAATCTTCTTGCAGGCTTATAACAATCGTCTGATAGTCCTCATTCTCCAAGGGCGTTTTAGTAATCTCTCCCAGCTGATTTTTTCGCATTAATAACATCTGGCCGCGACTCATTGAAATTTTTTGATCCGCAGTTTCCAACGTGAAATAGCCTGAAACTAGCAACACCAAGATGTTGTGCCCCAAGAATGCTCCTTTTTCCTTCCTCTTACTTGAAAGATAGGAAAAAAAAATTACTCCAGGGACTATTTCGGTTGGACTCGTCATGATGTAAAGATATAAAACAGACAGAATTTATGCGTAGTCCGATTAGCGCTGTAAATAAGTACCACCGAGTATTGCATTGGGTGAAAAATGTGTATTGAGGGCGTTCATCTCCTCTGCCGTGAAGTTTATTTCCATCGCTTGCATATTCTCCGGTAGCCGGGATCTCCTGCTCATGCTTACCAATGGCATTACATGATCACCTTGTTTATTTACCCAAGCAATGGCTAGCTGCGTTGGCGTGCATTCTTTTTCTTTCGCCATTTGCTTTAAAAATTCCACTTTTTCCAGATTCCTAATCAGATTCTCTCCTTGAAAACGCGCGAAGTGATTTTGGTAGCTATCGGCCGGAAGCGGCGCTTTCATTTCACCGGTGAGTAAACCTTCGGCCGTATTGGCAAAGGCTACTACACCTATACCTAGCTCTTTAGCAGTGGGAAGCAGATCATGCTCGATTTGACGGTCAGCCAATGAATAACCTATTTCCAATGCCGACACCGGGTAAACACTATTCGCTTTTCGTAGTTGTTCGGCCGTTATTTCTGAGACACCGAGGTGACGTACCTTTCCTTCTTTAATCAGGTCTGCAATAGTTCCTATAATATCTTCTACCGGAACACTGTTATCCATTCTACAGGGTTGATAAAGATCGATGGTATCTATTCCCAACCTAACTAAAGAATAATTTATGAAATTTTTGATGGCTATGGGGCGTAAGTCGAGCCCAATCCATTGGCCTCCATAAAAGATCGCACCAAACTTGACGCTTATGAAAGCCTCATCGCGTCTATTCTTAATGGCTTTACCTACTAATAATTCGTTGTGACCACTACCGTAAAAGTCGCCTGTGTTCAAAAAATTAATACCATTGTCTAAGGCCATTTGAATGGTAGCGATGCTTTCCTTTTCATCGTTCACCTGTCCTCCCCAAACGGGCGACATGCGCATACATCCTAGTCCGAGCTTGGACACAAGTGGTCCATTTTTACCTAAGGTTATCTTTGTTATTGTTGCCATTGCTGCTATTTTATGATTAACGGTATAAAGGTCCGTTTTTTTGCGCCGAGATTGCTTTCTCTTACGGCTCAATTTACTTGTCTGGACGGCTCAAGTATCGAGCTGATACGGTGTTCAACCAGTTTTAAGGGGGTAAACAATCTTTCTTGTCGTGAACCGAATTAGGATTCTGTCTTTTATGGCGTTAATGGCTTAGCCCTCATAGAAAACGGAGATACCAAAAGAGTGCAGTTTCTGCCTTTTCTGTTTGGATACCGCTATACAGGTACTGATCATAGCCTCCGAGGATAAACCCGTACTGCTTGTAGAATTTACAAGCGGCAACATTATTATTTTGCGTCTCCAAACGTAGTCCTGCCAACCCTTCTTGTTGTGCCCAATTAGCCGCGGCATTCATCAACAATTTTGCCGCGCCTAAACGACGCAGACCCTGATCAACCGCGAGATCATCGATGGAAGCATAGCCATTCCAAAAGTGGGAAACAGCAATGTAGCCTCTTGGTCTAAAATCGAGATCATCAACAACAAATAAGGCAGCCTCGGCATTACCGATATGCTCTTTTAAAGAGGTTGCATCAAAATCATATATTTTTTCGTACGGAACAGCAAGCGTACTTTCTATGAGATCAGATCCGTCAAAGGGTTCAATAAAAACGGACCGAACCTCAAATGCGTAAAAACCCTCTGCCAATTGAGCGACGTCTCCTTCACGCGCCTCTCTAACTTTAAAGTGCCTTGTCATCCAGAATAAGACTTGTAAAAAAAATGCAATTTAGTTAAGTTTGTGAAAACAACCGATTATGATACTAGAATCCCTAATTGCTGAATTTGAATACGAAGTAAACAGTACTAGAAAACTATTACAAGCTGTACCGGAAAGAGATATTAATTACAAACCTTCTACCATTTCATGGACAATGGGCGAGCTCGCGCAACATATCGCTACCATATATTACTGGTATGTGGGTACACTTACACAAGATGTGTACGACTTAGCGGCAGATCACCTTGAACGCGGAGAGGCGGTTGATATCAAAGCAACTATTGAACTTTTTGAAGAAAATGTGGAAAGGGCACGGGCGGCATTGAAATCGATAAAGGAAGAAAACTTGCAAGACCCGTGGACCATGAAAGTGGGCGAACGTACGGTACTTGGACCGATGCCGCGAGGTATTGTAGCGCGAAGTTTTCTTTTTAATCATATTTATCATCACCGTGGCGAATTGATTGTTTATCTTCGTGCCACCGGCAATAAGGTGCCAGGCCTTTACGGACCAACCTACGAAGAAATGACAGGGCGCTAATAAAGCCCCTGTCAAGCAGATGCAACAACATAAGGTATCAAGCTAATAAAATGGATGCTTCTTGAACTAAGGATCCCATTAATCCGGCTGCATTACGATGAATAAAGCTTTGTGCGTGCTGGCCTGCCCAAAAGTTTACTAAATCTGTTTTTCCCTGCTCTAACGCAGCTTTTTTTAACGGTGCCAACAATTTTGTATGTAAGGGAAATGGCAGTACCTCTTGCTCAAAGGGGATTTCGTCAGCAATACGATTTTTGATCATCCTACCCATTCTTCCGGTAAGCGATTTCGATACAACGGTATATCTACTCTCGTCTGAAAAAAGCTTAGCACGATGCGTCGCGGTTGCGTTACACTCTTCGCAAGCAACGAAGGCTGTGCCCAACTGTACGGCATCAGCTCCCAAATTGAATGCCGCTGCAATCCCCTTCCCATTGGATATCCCCCCCGCTGCAATGATTGGAATTTTAACCTTGGACTTCAGTTGCTGTAGAAGGGCGAACAATCCGGTAAACGACTCCTGAGGCGAGCGAAGAAAAGAAGGTCGATGCCCACCTGCTTCAAAGCCGGCAGCCACGAGGGCATCAACTCCTGCTTCTTCTAACAGAAGTGCTTCATCAAGCGTTGTGGCAGCACCCACTGTTCGAATATTCAGTCGTTTACATTCTCGAAGGATCTCAGATGATGGCGCACCGAATATAAAGCTGAATACTGTCGGCTTAATTTCGAATATAACCTCAACCTGACTTTCGAATTTGGATGGGATATCTGTGGATAAGTCTGGCATTGGAATGCTTAGTTCATCGAAATAGGGCTTGAATTGTTGCTTCACCTGTTCCACCTTTTTCACGGAATAGTCCGTCAGCCGTTCATCAACATCTGATACCCATAAATTAAAGTTATAAGGTTTATCAGTTAACCGGCGAATAGCTTTATCCGCTTCCCTTATCTCTTGAGGCGTTAACGTGTAAGCACCAAAGCTACCTAAACCGCCCGCATTAGAAACAGCTGCCAATAATTCGGGTGTTGAAAACCCTCCTCCCATTGGACCGAGTAAAATCGGGTATTTAATACCAAACAATTCGGTGATTTTTGTTTGATTCCACATTTCTATTCGTTTTTATTATGCCTTGCCCGGAATTATACTTATGCCTCTAATATATTTAAAAGTATCCTGCAATGGAATAATTTGTTAGGTTTTTACTTTTAGGTGTTGTCAATTCTATACCCTTTGAATGGATAAGCCAAAATTGTCATTCAGCGTTGACGTAACGAGATTCAAGACGAACTTTACTTCACTAGAGTTCCAAAATCAATCGTGTCATGAAACCAGCCCTCTCAGTTGTATTCCTTAATGGCACTCCTATTACGAGGCCGACAGATACTGCATGGTTTAATGCCAGCTTTAGCTGTGGATGCAGTACACTATGCCATCCGGCCACATCCTTTTCCTGGTTACATTCTATTCCCAAAAAATATCCTCCATCCCATACATAATGGATACTTGTATGTAATTGATATCCTATGTAATTATCCCTTTTACTGGAAGAAAACATCCACTCGGGCCCGGTGTACAATAAGGAGTGGACATGTTTTCCCCATCGTCTTGCTATGATTAGTATTGGATTCTCTGAGACTCCTTTCATTAATTGGTGTCGATGGCGAATAGAATAAAAAGAGTGAAAACGAAATTCATGTATAAAAGCAAATGCCATGGAAGTTTGCCAATCTTCAGACACCAAAAAGGTATACTGGTTCGCCCACTTAAGCCCTTCTATCCGATTACTCGGAACATTTGCCAACGGATCCGAATGATTTCCTTTATAAAACGAAAAATCAGTTTCCACCTCCATTCCCCATCGATTTGCGACAGCGAATTCGAACTCCGCAAACCCTCCCATTTCCTTGTATCTCCCGTTTATTCCGTAACTCAAACCGATGTTAATCTCTTTTTCTCCTTTGTGAGCGCCGAGATCACGTATTAAATCCATATAAAGTGGTTCGGCATGCTTTAGCTTTAGCGGTAATGTACCTGACTCCACTTGGGCACAGCTGTTTTTGGTAGTCGCAAGCAGCAACATCAATAGTATCCATTTTATCATCCAATGTTCCTTTGTTTAATGGCAAGCTTAGAAAGGGAAACTGGAAAGAAGTTGGAATTGCGTAAATCTCTTTTATTTTATTTAGGTGTGTTACAAGAATGAATCCTCTCAAAAAAAAGAAAGGCGACCTAAGCCGCCTTTCCTATCTATTAGGTTTGATGCTATGCCATCGCAGCAGATATACCGTATCGCTGTGATTGACGAGCTAATGCAGTATTATACTCCTCAAGTAACGAAATATATTTATCTTTCCAATACGATACCTCCTCCACATGTTGGATAGAATCGTGGAACACTTCTTTTTTGCGTTCGAACTCCATTTGAAAATCTTCGGAGTTGAAAAGCTCGGGGAATTCCCGCGAAAAGTCGTGACGTAGTGTTACACCGATCTTGAAAATAATCTCTGATTTAACTCGTGGTTGCCCGAACCAGTTATAAATTGATCTTCTATTCACTTTCATCAAACGACTTAACTCACTAATACTGTAACCGTTGCGCCTAATTACCATTTCGATAATTTCGCCATAATGTTTGTCCATAGGTATGTTTTTATTTCAGTAGCACAAAGGTGAGAAATAAAGTAAAAAGTAACAGAAGGATTAATACCTAAATTAACACAGGAAATTTCCTGTTTTTGAGAAAAAATGCTGAAACTTTCATTTGATTTCGCCTCAATATCACAAATCCTCAAAGCAGGCACATAAAATTTGTGAGCAGATTAAAACAAAAAACCCAATAAAGAAACAGATTCGCTATTTCCTTTATAGTTTTAAGATTTTTTTGTAGAACTAAAAACAATACATCAACTTGACGGTTAATTATTAACAATAAATTTTGTTTTTACTAGTTATAAAGCTCCTCGAAAGAGGGGCTTTTGCGTTATTAACCCTACATCGATCCATGCGGCCGGTAATCGTATTTATTTTGATCTCTAGTACTACATCAAAGGTAACTATTTTCATGGCCGTTAACCTAGTAATTACAAATGGAGAAACGATCCATCGCACCAAAAATGATTATAAGGATTAATATATTTCCATAACTTTGTAAGTCACTTATCGGTTACCTCATGAAAGAACTTAAAGTATCCATGCTCATAAAAAAATACCAACGCCTGATTGAGTTGGAACCCAACGAACTCAAAAGAAATATTTATCAAGCAGTTTTAGAGGATCTGATGAGTTTACTTGAAAATAAAGTAGCTCCCAAATGATAATAACACAAAAAAAAGTTTTATCTCGGAGCCCATAGGATCTTCCCTTTACCGAAAGGCAACGGATATTCATGCGGTTGGTACGCTGGGATCTGTCCAAATCAACCTCCAACAATGTCTAATTCACACCCGTTATAATCGACCGTAGGCTAGTAGTTTTGTACATTGACAAACGAATTTTTAAAAGAACATTTGAAAAAAACAAATGAACGACTTAGTCCCTTTAGTCTATGAAAATGAAATCGGCTGAATTTATTACACTCTCCGCTTGCACGATGATGCTTACCGCCTTGGGAATTGATATTATGCTGCCCGCATTTAGTGAAATTCGGAAACATTTTGGCCTCGCTGCGGAATCAAACGCCACGGCGCAAATAATAGTATTCTTTTTTATGGGGCAGATTGCACAACTCGTTTTCGGTGCACTTTCTGATCGTTTTGGCAGATTAATTATTTTGCGAATTGGATTTCCTCTATATATTATCGGCGGCATTGCTGCAACTTATGCACCCAGCCTAAGCATTATGTTAGTCGCCCGCTTTATAGCCGGAATGGGAGCATCAGCTGTTTTTATGACCGCGATCGCCGGTGTGAGGGACCGGTTTGTTGGCGATAAAATGGCTAGCATCTTATCGCTGATCTTCACCATATTTTTGTTCACACCTGTTTTTGCTCCCTTCTTAGGTCTGGCGATTCTATCTTTTTCGACTTGGCGTGCCGTATTCTTAACACCACCCTTATTTGCGGTTGTAGTATTTGTTTGGTCATTGCGGATGGAAGAGTCGCTGCCGCTTGAGAAACGCAGTAAACTGAACTGGAACACTATCAGTCAATCCATACGATCCATTCTTAGCAATAGCGTATTTCTAAGATATACAGCAGTTACCACGTTTCTTTTCACAGGTTTAAGTTCTTGGGTTTCTAGCTCTGAACATATTTTGGGAGAAATATACGGAAGACCGGAACTATTTGCATGGATCTTTGCAAGCGTTGGTTTTATTGCTGCCTTATCAGCACTTACTAATTCACGGCTTTCATCTAAGTTTGGCGCAAGACGAACCATACGAGGGCTGTTGATTGTTTACAGCCTCGTAGGAGCATTATTGCTTGCCTGCACCTTTGCTTGGGGAGATCCGCCACAGATGACTTTATTTTTTATTGCCATTGCTTTATTGGTTGGCCTTAATTTAGCAGTTGAACCAAACAGTAGTGCATTGGCAATGGAACCAATGGGCGACAGGGCAGGAATGGCATCGGCTATATATGGAACTTCATTCTTTTTCATTGGGGCGGCCTTGGGCTCGTTTATAAGCAATCTGCTGGCCAACACGGTATTCCCATTGATTGCCTCCTTTTTTTTAATTGGAATTGTTACCCTTGCTTTAGTATTCGGAGATAAACGGCCAAGCACGGCCGGGTCTTAATCGTGTTAAGTTGCTGCCAATAAAAACACTTCTCCACTCGCAGGCAAAAGCTGATCAGCTCTGTCTTTGAAATAGGTTTGCTCCATCTCTTTAGTAGAAAATACCCGCGCCTCCTTAAAACCTGCTTCCTTAGCTAAGGCCAATACCTCTTGTGGTGCAAAAAAACTCACAAATGGTGTTCCTGCTTCACGGGCGCCCTTTTCCGCAATTTGTTGTAAAGGTTTGTCTTCTTCATCCATCAATGCTAGCGGTAGATAGAAAGTCATAGCAAGTTGCGAGCCCGTGGCGAGTGAAGCGATCTGCTTCAGGGTGGATACAATAGCTTCCCGAGTAAGATATAGGGTTACACCTGTACAAACCACTACGGCAGCTTTATTTGCGTTAAATTTTGATTTTAGCAGTTCTTCCAACCACGAGGTGGCTTCAAAATCGACCGGTACAAAGTGTAAATAATCGGGTATATTATACCCTAAATCAATAAGCCGCTTTTGTTTCCATGCTAGCGTACTTGGTTGGTCTATCTCAAACACTTGAAGCTTGGACGCAATATCCGGCCTGCGTTGTACGAAGGTATCGAGCCCGGCACCAAGAATTACATACTGCTGAATACCGTGCGCACTTTGGTCAATGATTAAGTCCTCAATGAAACGGGCGCGGGCAACAATTGAAGCGCGAAGACGCTTCGTAAATTCCGGGTGCATGTCGGGTCGTTCCCGCCAACCGGCATCGGGTGCAACGAGCCTCAACCCTAGGTCATCTTCTATTATAGGCGGTTTTCCGTCCACTTCTAAATGTAAAGCTCTCCATAAAGCGGTTCTTACCGCTGTATTATCCGGTTCCATTATCTTTTGTTCCATATGTTTTTTCCTTTCTGCATGGGAGCTAAGTCCAACCAGTTAATGGTATTTTTCATGCTTTTAAATTTTCAATTCACAGCGTGCAAAAATAACGCCCCTGAACTTTTGAAAATTGTAAAAAACCGACACGACTTGTTTAGGGTCTCCGTTCGGGAAATCCCGGCATACGTTCCACAGCATCTCTTTTATATATCTTGGGGCTTACTCCCGAAAACCGTTTAAAATCGTGAATAAAATGGGATTGGTCGAAATAGTCAAGCGAATACGCAATATCTGTTAATGAAGCACTGCTGCGCTCTTTCAACAATGTAATCGATCGTTGGAAACGCATTATACGGATGTATAACTTTGGACTAATGCCAATATAGCTTTGAAAAAGGCGTTCCAATGAACGTTCAGATAGGTTAAGCTTGTTCAAAAGATGAGGAATGTTACCCCCTCTCTGCAATATCTCTATGGCATAGGTCAGCATTGTACCCGAATCTTGACGACGACCCGCAAGCCTGTTAAAGCAGGTAAAAAGACAATTTGCTTGTTCTTCCAGCGAATCAGCATGGAGCAACTGTTCGGTCAAAGAGGTTTTAATCAGATCATGAATATTTATATGCTCGTCCCTTAGCTCGTTGGCATTCAGATTGAATAAAGTTTTAAGGGCCGTCGGCCGAAAATTTATACCGCTTAGCTGAATACGCCCTTTCGCTTGTAAATTTCCATAGTGCGTTGCTTGGCCAAAAATAAACAACTGTGGTAATCGCTCCCCTCCAAAACCAGTAAATACGGCGGGATCTCGCTGAAAAATGAGTCCGGGAAAGCCACTGGACATAACCGTAAATACCCTTTGTGACATATCATCGACGGGTGCTTCCAAAGACCATAGGCAACTAATATATCGTGCTAACGATGGCGGCGGCGCTATTGTCCGATAATTCATATTCTAAACTTTGCTTTGCTAAAATACGGGATCAAAAAAAATAAAAAAAGAGCAGATACCCATAAGGCCGGATTTAACGCTTTAATAAGAGAACGTTGATCTTTAACAAAGACGCATGATCTCCATTAACTGTTGACATCAATGGCCTTTCAAAGAAATCGGTACAATTTATTCACATAATAAGTATCTTTCTTTCGTAATTTCATGTAGGTGTATTTATTATTTTTACCTGTAAATAAGTTTCATCGGCTATAGTAGTAAGTATCACGAATGCCTCAAAAGCCACAAATAACATGAAAAGAAAACCGAAAATAAATCATATAATACCACTTCTTGTCTTGACTTTTTTGCTATCTTATTTTAGAACGCTTGCGCAAGATCGTCCGAATATTATTGTGATCTTGGCAGACGATTTAGGATATGCCGACTTAGGGTGTTATGGAAGTGAAATTCCAACACCAAACCTGGATAATTTAGCTAAACGAGGTATCCGCTTTACCAATTTCTATAATACTGCTCGCTGTTGCCCTTCTCGTGCGACTTTGCTTACAGGCGTTTACACTTACCAAGCCGGTATTGGGCACATGATGGACGACAAAGGGCCTGAACATCCGGGATATCGCGGACAGTTGAATGATCACACAATCACCATCGCCGAATTATTGAAAAACGCAGGCTATTTTACCGCTATGACCGGCAAATGGCATGTCGGCCAGCCTCATGGCGTAGTTCCCTGGAAGAGAGGCTTCGATCGTTCACTGAATGCACCGGCAGGTGGTTTTTACTACGGTAACGGAAAGAACGCAAAACTTTTTTTAAATGGCCGTGCATTAGACAATAACGCTAAAGAATTACCCAAGAACTGGTACTCAACCGACTTATGGACAGACTATGGATTGCGCTTCATTGATGAAGCTATTTCAGAAAAAAAGCCCTTCTTATTATATCTGGCGCACAATGCTCCCCACTTTCCATTACAGGCTCCGGCTGCTGAAATTGAAAAATTTAAAGGTAAATATATGAAAGGTTGGGACGCATTACGACGGGAACGCTATGAAAAACAAAAGAAACTTGGGCTGATTGATCCGTCTTGGAAATTGCCACCATTCAACCCTAATGTACCTAAATGGGAAACCCTCAGTAAGAAAGAAAAAGAAAAGTATGATCACATCATGGCTATTTACGCCGCTGTAATAACGCATCTTGATAAAAGTATTGGTGATTTGGTATCGGGACTGGAAAAAAGGGGTGTATTGGACAACACACTGATTCTTTTTATATCCGATAATGGAGGAAACGCAGAACCGGGCTATGAAGCTAAGTACGAAGGCCCTGATCCTGGATCCTCACAGTCGACCGTGTTTTTAGGACAAGGGTGGGCGGAAGCTGCCTGTACACCATTTTGGTCATATAAGCATCATACCCATGAGGGAGGGATTTCTTCTCCTGCCATTATTTCCTGGCCAAATGGCATTCCTACCTCGCGAAATGGAGCGTTTGAGCGGCAATCTGCGCATATTGTAGACATACTAGCAACGCTCGCTGAGATCGGCAGGGCCGACTACCCGAACAGCTGGAAAGGAAAGGCAATTTTACCGCCTGAAGGGATTAGTTTAAAACCTGTCTTAGCTGGTCAAAGACTTAAAAGATCGCAGCCCATCTTTTGGGAACACGAAGGGAATAAGGCTGTACTAGATGGCAGATGGAAGCTTGTTGCCGAGTGGCCTGAAACATGGCAACTCTATGATCTACAAGCCGACCGCACCGAATTGCACAACTTGATATTGGAAGAACCGGAAGTGGCCGGGCGCTTAAAACAACAATATGAATCGTGGTTTAAGCGTGTAGGCGCCGAAGCATGGGATAAAGGAGTGAAGTGGTTCTATGATTATGAAAAAGCGAAAAGCGAAACAATAAAATAATTTATACTCGCCTACAATTTGTATCTTTCATGTATCAAAAAGTGACTTTATGAACTTCTTAATTTTTTTTACGCTGATTCTTTTTACGGCAACGGGCTACGCCCAGCAACCCGAGCAAACAACATCAAAAAAGATTCATCAATTAAGAATCTATGAGATTTTTGATCATAATAAAGACGCATTTCATAAAAGATTTAACGATCATGCGCTGCGTATCATGAAGTCTTATAACTTTCATATTTTAGGTATGTGGGAAGCTAAAACTGATGATAAAACTAAATTTATCTATTTATTAGAATGGCCTGATACGCAAACGATGGAAAGCTCTTGGAGTAAATTCATGGCAGATGAAGAATGGAAAAACATTAAACAGGAAACGGGAAAAACGCATGGTGTTATGGTCGGCGAAATTGAAGATATAAGAATGAATTCTGTCCCTTATTTCCCTACCTCCGGTTTATCCAACCACTTCACTCGTGGCAACTGATCAATACTAAAGGATATTCCCTGCATTAGGGCAACCTAAGTGTGCAGTACCGGCTAAAAGATAATTGAGAATTTCTTTTAAAAAAATTGCGTAGCTAAATAACTACACATATATTTGTAGTCAAATAGCTACATGATGAACTTAAGAAGAGACGTATTCCAAGCCATAGCTGATCCAACCAGAAGGGCTATACTTTTATTGCTTGCTTCGCAATCGATGACTGCGGGCACCATCGCTTCCAACTTTGATACCGCCAGGCCGACCGTTTCCAAACATCTTCAAATACTTACAGCGTGCGAATTGCTTGCTCAAGAGCAAAATGGAAGAGAGATTTACTATCACTTAAACCCTCGAAAGATGAAAGAAATTGCGGATTTTATTGAACAATTCAGGCAATTATGGGAGGATCGATTCGACAAGCTCGAGCATATTATGAAAAACTACAAAATAGATCAATAAAAATTATGAAATATAAGACGCAGGTGCATGCCGTAGATGGTAAGCAGGAATTAATGATTACGAGAGAATTTGATTTACCTCTAGAACTTCTTTTTAAGGCTCATGTAGAGCCTGAAATTGTTAAACAGTGGATGGGAACGAATGTATTAAAACTTGAAGGTAAAAAGCATGGTAGTTGGCAATTCGAAACAAGAGATGAGCAGGGAAACGTTCTTTTTCGGGCCAACGGAACAATCCACGCGTTTATTCCAAACCAAAAAATCATACGGACATTCGAAATGGAAAATGCACCTTTTGACGTTCAACTTGAGTTTCTGGAATTTGAACAACTTACGGTCGACACAAGCAAACTCACGATACACACAATATTTAGATCGGTAGCTCTTCGCGACGAAATGCTAAAGTTACCTTTTGCCCAAGGCATTAACATGGCACATAACCGTCTACAAAACATGGTAAACAAATTAAAACAAGAAAGATGAATATGCTAAATCGCTCCGCTGGCAAAGCACGAAAAATTACTTATTGGATTGCTACACTTTGGCTTTCATTGGGAATGCTTTCGACCGGAATTGTCCAATTAATAAAAATAAAAGAGGAGGTCGATGTGACATTACATTTAGGCTATCCGATCTATTTATTAACAATAATAGGTATTTGGAAAATTTTAGGTGTTGTAACGGTGCTTATTCCTAAATTTGCTTTATTAAAGGAATGGGCTTATGCAGGTTTTTTCTTTGCTATGTCGGGAGCGATATTTTCTCACATAGCATCCTGCGATCCGGTGAAAGAAATATTTCCGCCGCTACTTCTTTTAGTTTTAACGGTAATATCTTGGTATTTCAGACCGGCGGAGAGAACGCTTGTCACAGCTAACCGATAATCGAATAGACCTGGTATGCTACCGCAGACTATTAAAAAACTAAAAAAAACATGAATCCTAAAGTTGATTTCTTCTTCAATGAGGAACAAAAGTGGCAAAACGCATTTAAAAGACTAAGAACGATTATACTTGACTGTCAGCTAAGCGAAGAACTGAAGTGGGGTAATCCTTGTTACACGTTCCGAAACACTTCTCCTGATAACCAAGAAAGAAACATCGTTTTAATCCACGGATTTAAAGAATATTGCGCCCTTCTGTTTTTCAAAGGAGCTCTCTTGCAGGACATCAACGGCATCTTAATTCAGCAAACAGAAAATGTGCAGGCAGCGCGCCAAATCCGATTCACGCATGTGCAACAGATAATCGAGATGGAAGCCCTCATAAAGGCTTACATCTATGAAGCGATTGAAGTAGAAAAAGCAGGATTGAAAGTAAATTTCAAAAAGACTGCGGATTTTACAATCCCGGACGAATTTCTGCATAAGCTAAATAAAACACCGGTTTTGAAAGCTGCATTTGAAGCATTGACGCCAGGCCGGCAAAGAGCCTATATCTTTCATTTTTCTCAGCCTAAACAGGCGAAGACAAGAGAAGCGAGGATTGAAAAGTGTATACCACTAATACTGGAGGGAAAAGGATTAAACGATTAATATGTTGGTTTGATGCTTTCTGAAGTCGTAAACTAAATCATCTTAATTGAACTGAATAACAAAGCAAAAATAATATGGCAAATAATACAAAGAGGTTGTCTAAAGAGCAATCTGAAGAGCTATTCAAGACATTGAAAATGCGCTTTGAAAAAAATATGCAACGTCATAAGAATCTTGACTGGACAAAAATACAGGCACGATTGGAGGGAAATCCTGAAAAGCTCTGGTCTCTACATGAAATGGAAGTGACTGAAGGTGAACCGGACGTTGTCGGCTTAGATCAAACTACAGATGAATACATCTTTTTTGATTGTTCAGCGGAAAGCCCAAAGGGGCGTCGAAGCATTTGCTATGACCGCGTCGCACTGGATTCAAGAAAAGAACATAAACCGAAAAATAGCGCGATGGATATGGCTGCTGAAATGGGTATTGAAATGTTAACGGAAGAACAGTATCGCTCCTTACAGGAGCTTGGAAAGTTCGACATGAAGACATCCAGCTGGATAATAACACCCGAAAATATTCGAAAACTTGGCGGTGCTCTTTTTTGCGATCGGCGGTATGACCATGTCTTTGTATATCACAATGGTGCCGACTCTTATTATGCTGCTAGGGGTTTTCGTGGTTCGCTTAGGATCTAATTTGATTTAGAGGGCAAATATTAGACCTAAACAAAATAAACCCCGGCATTAGCCGGGGTTCGAAACAAGTACATATAAATATTTAATATATTATTTTAACGTTTATCTTTTTAAATTGGTATCACTAAGATTAAAATCCGCGAGGAATACCATCTGCGTCTTGTAACCGTAAACTCATAAATTGAATTACTCGGATCAAGGTATTTTAATCTCTCTGGCCGTTTCTACATAAAGCATAATCTGATTGACAACCCGTGGTAGATTTCTTTTCACCTCGTCTGACCAAAAACGAAAAACAGTATAGCCCATTTCTCTAAGTTTTTCATGATTGATACGGTCTTTCTGCATGTTACGTTCAATTTTGGGTATCCAGAATGCCTTGTTGCTTTTAATTTGATGTTTGTTCTTTTCCCAATTATAACCATGCCAAAATTCACCGTCAACAAAAATTGCCAATTTGTATTTTTTTATAACGATATCGGGTTTGCCGGGTAAGGCCTTATCATGTAATCTAAAACGCAGATTTTTGGCCCAAAGCGCACGACGCAGCGTCAACTCCGGTTTAGAGTTTTTGCCTTTCACACGCGACATGTTGTAACTACGCTGCTTCGTAGTATAAAAGCCGGCCGCCTCTTCAAAACGTGGCACCTTAATGGGATCTTCGCCTGCGGGATGAAATACCATAACACAAAGATAACACTCTTTAATGAGGCTTGTTTTAAGGCTGTCTATTACAATGTACATGCGTAAGAATCGCTGGCGCCACTTATTGGAGCGGGGGCTTGGGCCTTCTTGAATTTCCATTACGTATCGTCATGATTTTTCTGTCATATAAAGGACTTAAGAATTACAATTACATTGCTATTGGATGGCTAGTCCATACTGTTTACGACTTGCTCCATCATTTTTACGGAAATCCCATTGTCCCTATGTCACCAAGCTCATCAGCAGGGTGTGCCGTATGCGATCCGGTGCTCGCTATCTGGTTCTTTATGGGCGCTCCCTCCGTTTTCGAGCTTTTCAAAAAGAGAACATTTGTAGAACTCCAATAACGTTATCGCATGTATCATTTTATTGTTGGAAGGCATTTATGGCAATTTTAAAAACCGTTTGCTAAGTAGCGCGTTACTTCAGTAGAACATATAAACCGAGCACTAATGGCATCACACAAATTGTTTATCTTCCATCTTTTATCGTTGATTATTTTTTTTCACGCCGCCTGTTCGAACGGCAAGGATCCGGAAAAATATATAGGCTTTTGGCTAGACCCGGGCGATGAGTTGGCGATACCGACAGAAATTAAGCAAAAAAATGGGAAGCTTTATATCGTGATGAATGTTAATGGTGAGCAGACTGAATTACCGGCTATGTTTGATCGGGAGGGAAAATCTATCCTTGCCAAACTACCGATGCCTACAGGTAATTTGGTCGATGTGAAAGCACTTTATCTAAGTGAAAGCAAGCGCCTGCAAATGGATATCGCCGGTATGTCAAACGAACTTTCCAAAATATCTGAAGCGGTGGCAACTGAGCGCAAAAAAAAGATAAACGAATTTTATGATCCAAGCTTCTTCGTAGGTAAGTGGATTGACATAAAAACAACCAATCCGGATTCCATTGAAATTTCGAAGCAAGACGACCAGTACTTTCTTAAAACAAAACTCGATAGCACGGAAATACGCTATAATAAGCGTTTTTTTGAATGGTTTTACATGGGTAATCCCAATACGATACGTCGATTGAAAAACGGAAATATCGAATGGTCTATCGGTGCTTTACGTACGGAATATAGAAAACTGTGATTAACTACTCCAAATTTAAATTATGATCATTTTCGAACGCCAGTGTTCATAATCGAACAGTGATAGAGAATTAAAATCGTTAGCAAACACAAAAAAAAAGCGCTTTTAAAGGTGGCAAGCTTCTTGGTAGGTATCGGTTACACCCCTACTTTTAATGCGATGGTGTTGAACCAGTAGGCAGATTTATTTGTAAAATGATCAATAATACCTTGAAAATTGCCCTGCGCCATTTATGGCGCAATCGCCTTTTTACTACTTTAAATGTTTTCGGCCTGTGTATCAGCATCTCCGCTTGCTGGATTATATATCGTATTATTGGTTACGAATTCAGCTATGATGCACAACTCCCTAATAAGGAACATATCTACAAAGTTATTTCCTCTTTCGTTTCTGAAGATAAAACTTCAAAAATGGGGGGCGTGGCGGCACCCTTATACCAAGGAATCCAGGAAGAAATTACCGGATTGGAGCACGTAGTTCCCGTATTCTTTCAGGGAATTAACCGCGCGGAAACGCAGCGGAATGGAGAAAAGTTTACATTAGAGGACCCACAGCATGTCGCAGCAACGAATAACCAATACTTTCAAATGTTGCCCTATAATTGGTTAGCTGGCGACAAAGTAACGGCCTTAACAGATCCAAAAAGTGTTGTCCTTACCGAGCGTCGTGCAAAGGAATATTTTCCAAATGCAAAACCGGAAGATATGTTACATCAAACGATTACTTATTATGGACGGGATACTGTACAACGAACGGTAACCGGCATCGTATCCGATTTTAATAAACCTTCCGAATTTATCGCGGAGGAAATGATTGCCCTGCCTGGAAAAGTTTATGAAAGCTACATGTGGACAAACACAAATGGAGGTGATCGTCTTTATCTACAATTCAAAAAAGATGCAAATGTAATCGCCAAGCTCAAGCAGATTAACGAGCTTGATAAAAGACATTGGAAAGCTTTTGCAGATGAACGGGGAAGTGAATTAAAGAAAACCAAATCGTATGAATTATTACCTATACAAGAGGTGCATTTTGCAACTGATGTAAGCGATTATGGTATTAGTAAAACCAGTAAACCGGTCATGTTTGGACTAGTAGGCATCGGTGTTTTTTTATTGATACTTGCCTGCATCAACTATATCAATACAAGCGTTGCCCAAATGCCGCAACGGGGAAAGGAAATAGGCGTGCGAAAGACCTTGGGAAGCAGTAAATGGCATTTGATGAACCAATTTTTAGTGGAAACGCTATTGACTACATTTATAGCGTCGATATTGGCGTTTGCTTTCGGCAAAATCGGATTTTCAATATTAAAGGAGCTTATTCCTACAGGAGTTACCTTTAGCGGCGAACCTCATGTATTCCCGCTATTCGTAAGCATCATTATAATACTAATAACATGTTTAGCGGGCCTTTATCCAAGCTGGCTTATCACAAGGGTAAAAACAGTGGAAGTGTTTAAAAATTCCTTCACTGTGATCCGCTCGGGCTCGCGATTCAGCTTACAACAGGTATTGATTATATTTCAGTTTGCCATTGCCATGGTGTTTATTATCTGTACCATTATTGTAGGTGCACAATTGCGCCATACGTTGAAAGCAGACATGGGATTTAATAAAGAAGCCATCGTGCTGATTGATATACCCTGGAAATATCTTGGTGATGCTCGTTATAGCAATAAGCAGTTTACGTTGTTGTCTGAACTACGCAAACAACCAGGCATCAAATCTGTAGCCTTAGGTATCCCGCCCCTTTCCTCCGGGTATTCGTCCAGTCCTTTCCAGACTGCAGTGGATGGCAAAGACTTAAACATGATAAAAATGTTTAAAAAGAACATAGATACAGCGTACCTCCGACTTTATCAAATGCAACTCGTTGCAGGAAGAAATATACTTCCTTCTGATACGATCAGCGAATTTGTGATTAACGAGACCGCTGTTAAGGCTTTTGGCTTTCCTTCTCCCAAAGAGGCTCTCGGTAAAATGATCAATCAGTTAGGCAACACCAAACATGCTATTGTAGGTGTCGTGAAAGACTTTCATACACAAGATTTTTATACTTCAATAGAGCCTTTGGTCATGATGTCAGACAAGTCAAGCCTGTCTACATTGAATATTAAATTAGATACAGAGAATACGGATCAATGGCAAGCAACGCTTAAAGCAATTGAACATCAGTGGCGTAACTTCTATCCACCTGAAGGTTTTCGATACACCTTTTATGATGAAACAATCGAGGCCATGTACAAACAAGAAAGGCAAATTGCTAAACTTATTAACCTAGCGATGGCGATAACACTCTTCATCAGTTGTCTTGGCTTATTTGGCTTGGTTACGTTGACTGCTTTCCAGCGCACAAAGGAAATTGGCATACGAAAAGTGTTAGGTGCAACGGCCATGGGCATAGTAACCATGTTATCGAAGGATTTTATAAAGCTTGTAGTAATTGCCCTAATTGTGGCGTCGCCCGTTGCCTGGTGGGCGATGAATAAATGGTTAGAAAACTTTGTCTATAAAATTAATATTGAATGGTGGATGTTTGTGGTAGCAGCCGCTTCGGCAATCACCATCGCTTTGCTGACGGTTAGTTGGCAGGCCATCCGTGCAGCCCTTGTCAATCCGGTAGATAGTTTAAGGAATGAATGACTATATTTAATTGCCTCGCCTAAATCTATGTAATCACCTCGGGTAACACCTCTCCTTACCCGACGGGGCCTATCTTTGAGCTGTCAGTGGATATTGTCAGCTTGTTTTAGCAATTTTATGTAAATTGGCATCGATGCCAATGGAAATTTGCATTTCAATAAACATCGGACACCTAAAATGATTTTTGCAACAGATTTTTTGCGGAAGAGAAAAGTGGTGCTTTGGCATATCGTAGGCTGGTTTATCCTGATCGCTTATGAGGTAAGTTTTGTGATAGCCTTCGGAGCAAAAGTAACGCCTTTTGTCGTTGTTTTCGCGTATATTCTCGCTATTGCGCTATTTTATTTTCATGCTCACTGGGCGTTAACCAGAAAAAATCGACAATGGTTACTTTTACTTATACCCCTCGAAGTTCTAATTTATTATGAAACCATAATGTTTTTAGATTATTTGAAGTTATTTGATTATGAAAATCGCCCCTCCTTCTCCGAAAAATCGTTGATTATAAAACATAGTTATCGCGCCCTTTTCTTTATAATGCTGAGCACAGTATATTGGATTTTTATTAATGCGCTGCAGAAGCACCGACAAGTAGCGAAATTAGAACAAGAACGTGCTGAAAATGAGCAAAAACAGGCAGAACTGAAAATGAAATTAATAAAATCACAAAATGCTAAACTGCGTACGCAAATTGAACCGCATTTCATTTTCAACACCATGAACTTCATCTATGATGCAGTAGAAGGCGTATCAGAAAAAGCAGGCGAGGCAGTTTTGCTCTTGTCGGACATCATGCGCTATACCTTGCAGAAAACAGATGATGACCATGAGGTACCGCTTCAGATGGAACTGGAGAACATCCGAAATCTCATTAGAATAAACCACATAAGAACCAATGGCAAGTTAAATATCACCCTAGAAATCAATTTGGTAGACTATGACCTGAATGAATTAAAAATTCTTCCTCTTTTGTTTACTACCTTTGTGGAGAACATGTATAAACATGGCGATTTAACGGACCACCAGGCTCCCGGTATTGTTTACGTAATTGCCGAACATGGTGAACTTGTATTTAAAACCTGGAATAAAAAACGTACACATATGCCTGTTCAGGGGACTTTCGTCGGCATTTCAAATGCGCGCGAAAGACTGCAAAGCTTTTACAATGACCGTTTTAGCCTATCCATTGAAAACAGAGTTCATGACTTCTTGATTGAGCTCAAAATTAGATATGCGCATGATACGTTGTTATGTAGTTGATGATGAAGCAGCTTCTGTAAGCCTGCTAAGCAAATTCATAAACAAAACGCCCACCCTTGAATTATTGGGATCCTCATTAAATCCCTTGGAAGCTTTACAAAAATTTCAACAAAATGAAATCAGGGCCGACATCACCTTTCTTGACATTAATATGCCTGAAATATCAGGTTTGGAATTAGCCAATTTAATTAAAGACTATACGCATATTGTCTTTACTACAGCTCATACGCAATACGGTTTAGAAGCATTTGATCGTGACGTTATCGACTACATTGCTAAACCTTTTGGATACGAACGATTTTTAAAAGCGGTATCGCGTTATCAAAAACTTAAGCAGAGCACCCAACAGCCAAGCAAAAAAGAAAATTACTTCTTTATTAAAAGCGATATAAAGGGTAAGTTGATCCGTGTTTTAATAGACAAAATTCTGTACATCGAGTCGACGGCCAATTATATCACCATTTATACACCTACTGAAAGCTATATGACTTATATAACCTTAACTGAAGCAGAGGAATATTTAAAGCCATATGATTTTGTCAGAGTGCATAAGTCTATTATCGTCAATCCAAAAAATATTAAGTCGATTGAAGGCAATAAGATTTTACTTGGCAATGAATTGACAATTTTAGCAAGTCCCGGCTATCGAAAAATATTATCTGAAAAAGTCAACCAAAGTTTATTGATCTCTAAGCGACGCAACTAGCACTCCCATTAGTTTAAATATCAATACCCCACTCCTGCTCATAGAGTGGGGTAAAGAATGGATTATTTAGCGGAGAGTAGTTCAAAAATGCGCTTCCCGATATCGCTGTTTTGCATAAAACCAGTAAACCTAGCGGCTCTGGGGCCATAACCGTATACAGGAATAGGGGCACCGGTATGGTCATTTGTAACGAACTCACCGAGTACGAAGCCCTTCTCATAGTCACCATCCACCAATACTAATCCGCCTGTTTCATGATCAGAGGTCACCACTACCAGTGTTCCTTCATTTTTATCGGCATATTGCAAGGCCTTTCCCAATATCCTATCAAAGCTTAGATATTCCTCAATACATTGTGCAATCTTATTGCTGTGTCCACCCCCGTCAATTTTAGCGCCTTCAACCATCATAAAAAAACGATCATGCCGCTTTTCCATTAGACGCAAGGCACCGTCAAATGCATCTTCCAGCATATGATAGCCCCTAGAAGGATCATCTTGAGCTAGACAAATAAGCTGCCCGGCCGAAACGGTATCCAGCTCATGTGGGTCGGTACAAATAACGGTACCTTTTGTCATTAATTGCTGTTTCAGTTTAGCGCTGTCTGCGACTAAGCTTGGGTGGCTGCCACCTACAAATAGCTTTACAGGGCTTTTAAGGATATCATAAGCGATGGATGTCGAATAGTCGCGCTCGCTTTGATGTGCAAAGAAAGAGGCGGGTGTTGCGCCGGTAAGTCGATCGTTTGTGAGAATAGCACTTGGTATCTGTATGTTATTCAACTTCTCCGGTAAATTGGGCAAAGCTTTGCCGGTACTATCGTTACCGATGTAGCGATTTTTTGTTTTTTCACCCGTAGCAAAAGCTGTCGCACCTGCTGCGGAATCAGTGTTGTAATCATCCGCCGGTGCAGTGTTCTGAAAACCAATATGCTTAAACTGTGTCATATTCAATTGGCCACCATTGATGGTCGCTGCTGCCCATTGCTGGTTGAAACCTGCTCCGTCGCTGATAAGCAAAATGACCCGCTTCACCTTTCCTTTCGTACCATCCTGCTTATAGCTTGGCCGATATATTTCATGCTTATTTTTACGGGTATAACTATTCACCTCGTATCTATTTAAAAAGCTAGCCAGAATATTCGGTGAATCGGTATTTAGGTAATCTACTCCCAATTTTATAAAGGCCTGCCAGGCCGTTTTGGTGTCGGGACAGCCCCAGAAGCGTACGGGTTTACCAACTGCATGCACCGAATCGATAAAATGCTTTACTTTGTTCCGCTCCGGCTCAGTTATTCTTCCCAAACCGTTCCAAACACTGAAAGACTGAAAAGGTGCACTATAGAATGCGACTCGTTTAAGCTGTTCATCGCTATAGCGAAGTTGTGTACGGCCGTCAAAGTAAAATATTGGATCAAAGGCCCCGAAACGCTCCGGCTTAGGCATATCACCACTAATTACTAAACGCACGGCATCCGGATTTCGGTTTACATCAAAATAAGCCCGAATGGGGGCAAGTTGGCGCTCCAATGCTTTCAAGGTAGGCTCTCCATCTGTTTTTAAGTCGATCAAAAATTGTAGTTGCCCACCTTCAGGGTATACCTTACCATTATGCAAAGATATCTGTTGCAATAAGGGCTTTAGATAGAGATTCTGAATGGTGTGTCCGGGTTTAATCTCCTCCTCTTCGTGTGCTACATAAAGTGAATCATTTTTCAGAAACACGTCTATTTCGATGGAAGCAAAACGATTCGCATAAGCTGTATAAAAAGGCTGTGCTTGTAAATAATCGTTGTGCGAATGCGCGTTTTTGTTAACCGTGTACTGCTGTGCGTGCGCAAACAGCCCGCTACTTGCCAAGCTGCACGCACATATCCATTTTTTTATATTCATCTAATACTTTTATGGTTGAAACCAAACTTTTGTATTATGAGTAGGCATGTTACCTCCCATTGTGTCATTTACCCATTGAATCAGATTGGGGTTATTTTGTTCATTATCCGAATACACATATCGAACAGGAATAGGTGCCAATACCGATGGTCCGGGCTTTAACTGTGGATAACCGGTACGTCTCCAAGAAGCCCAAGCCTCATAGCCATTTAAAAAAGCATCTATCCATTGCTGCTCGGCGATCTGTTGCAAAGCTGTTTCTTCCCGAAGTGCTATATCGGTACGCCTTAAGAAACCCGTTGTCTCCGCTTGGCTGATATAAGGCGTTTCCTCGTTGGATGCCTGACCTACTTGTGGCCATTTAGCCAATGAAGCGGCTATCCCCTCTAAATAAACAGCCGCCGCATCTCCCTGCACCCCCATATTTCTCACGATTGCCTCTGCTTTTAAAAACAGAAGTTCACTATAAGTGAAGAGGAAGGCCCTATTTTCTTTTCTTATTCGTTTACCCAATACGGAATAATCATCTTTATTGAGGCCTGTTTGCTGGTACAAAGCGTTCTGCTCCAATGAACTCAACCCAACCCGCTGTCCACGATAAACATAAGGAACAGTAGAGTTACTACGATGGGCGTTATAGGAATTTTTTGTCGGGGCTACATAAATTTTCATCCGAGGGTCGGCCACTTTCTGCAACATATCTACCATCGTTTCGCTTACACGATCGTTCCCATCGAAGTTTACACCACTACCATCTGCAGGCGGATTAAGAATAAACCACCGGTATAAATCGGCATTATTATTATAAACTAATGTAGCTTGATCTTCCACTTTTTCGAATATTGGATATTCCGAAGGATTATTAAAAATGGCGCTTACCGCAGCTGCGACATCTGCTTTTTGCGATTGGCGCATCAATATACGGATTTTTAAAGAGTTGGCGAATTTACGCCAAGCACCGGTGTTTCCATTATATAGGATATCGCGATTGATAGTCAATGAGGGATCTATGCCTTTTAATAATTGATTGGCTTGCTCCAGATCGTTAAGCATTAGTCCATATACCTCCTGCTGCGATTGATAATGTGGAAATTCCAATCCTGCCACATCCCCTTTTCCAGCTTCGTCATAAGGTATATCCCCATAGGCGTCGCTCATGATCGATAAAATATAAACCTTGCAAATCAAGGCAACCGCTTCATAATGCGGCAATTGATTCTCCTGTGCAAGTAAACGTAGCTGATTCACATCTTTAATCAGACGCATCGCGCCGTTCCATTCCTCACGAAAAGAGGCTCCCGTCAGATTGTACCGGCCATCCTCCTCACTTGTTCCGCCCAAATAGGCAATATGCTGAACAAATTGTCCGGCCCTACTGCCTCCACTGGCAGTCATGGTGCTAACAGCACCACTGAGTATGGGGGGTAATAGCATTTCAGGAGGTACAATATCCGGATTATTAGGATTAATGTTAATTGCTTCAAAGTCTTTACACGATCCAAAAATGAGTAAAAGGATCGACAGTGAAAAATAGATCAACTTCTTCATGGTGCTTTCTCTAAAAGTTAATATTTAACGCAGCGCCAAAGCTACGTAGTGAAGGAAGTGAAAAGGCTTCTAAACCCTGAAATTGGCCATCGTAACCGGATACTTCAGGATCAATGTTGGGCACGTCCGACCATAGGACAAGGTTACGTCCCACTAGCGAAAAGCTTGCCTGTCTTATCGGTGTACGCTTCAATAATTTTTCGGGCAGTCGGTATGTAATTTTCACCTCCCTCAGTTTTATATAAGAAGCATCAAAAGTGGCAATGCGGTCGTTGTTATAGTAAGCTCGCCAATAGTTACGCACCGTAACTTCTGTATCGTTCGGTTCGCCCGTATCAATATCAACCCCTTCACCAATCATTGTACCACCACCATTTGCATCCCGATTTACCAAGGATTCCTTCAAAGAGCCACTATTGATTCCCTCAATATAAGTACGTGAATGTACAACACCTCCTTTCTGAAATCCGAAGAGGAAGCTGAGGTCAAAATTGCGATAGGAAAATTGGTTAGTAATCCCTCCGGTATAATCAGGATTCACATTACCCAAGTATCCCCAGTCGCCATTTTCTTCTTGGGGTAAACCGTTACGATGCGTCAGTGTACCGTTCTGATAAATCAGGTAATCACCGTACAGAGAGCCGAAAGAACCATCACCTTTTGTATTTTCGGTACGCATTTCCAAAGATGCCCAACGCTCAAGCTGACGGATACGCGAAATGCCTAAATCTTCCGCCAAGTAGAGCACTCGATTTCTATTTAGTCCAAAGTTCACATTTACGTTCCAACTAAATTGATTCGTTCTTATGGGGGTTACATCTATCATTAGTTCAACACCATTATTCTTCATTTTACCTACATTCATTAACTTCGTATCGTATCCTGCCGAAGGGTTTAGCGTAACGGGAATAATCAGATCGGTGGTAGTGCTTCTATAATAAGTAAAGTCGATCCCCAAGCGGTTATTGAAAAATCTTGAATCAAAACCAAATTCATATGAGCTAACTTTCTCGGGCCGAATGTCCGGATTGGGATAATTATTATTGTGTACAGCAACCGTCTCACCATTCCATCCCTGTGTAACCTGGAAATTTGGCATCGTCTGGTAGGGCTCGAGATCTCGCCTTACCGAAGAAAGGCTACTGCGAAGTTTTAAATAGCTTAAGGCGTCGCTACGCCAACCGAAAAGTTCAGTTGCCACCAAACTGAGGGATGCCGATGGATAGAAATAAGATCTATTTTGTTTTGGTAATGCACTTGACCAGTCGTTTCTCCCGGTGAGATCTAAAAAAAGAGCGTCTTTATAGCCAACCTGAGCAGTTCCATAAACTGAATTTATTTTTTTTTGTTGACGAATATTACCTGCCACAATGGGAGAAGCGTTATTCGTCAGGTTGTACACATTGGGAATTGATAGACGATCTACAATAGCGCCGAGCCGTTTTGATTCCTGATTCATCAAATTCCCTCCCAAGGATGCATTTACGCTAAAATCGTCGTTGATCTTGGTATGATAAGAAAGTAAGGCATCATGATTCGTTTCAAGAAAATAAACATCATCTTCCTGATAATATCCATTAACATATTGTGCCGATGACACTGCATGACGCATCGTACGCTTATCATTATAGAAATCACGACCGGTACGCAGCATGAGACTTAAGTTCGGCAAGAAGTTATAGGTAAACTTTACATTACCGTAAACCCGATCACGGTTGTTACCGTTTAGATTTTCGTAAGCAACAAAATAAGGATTGTTTAATCGACTGCTGTTTAAACCCCAAATGGGCGAAAGTTGCCTCGTTCGCAATGAACCATCTGCCCAATAATTACGCAAGCTATTTATGTTTACATTTCGAGGCATATATAGGAAGATTTTCATGATGGCATCCTCATTCTTGGCACCATAACTTGCGCGGTTATCACTTCCTGAATTAACATAGTTCATATTCACATCTATTTTTAACTTAGGAGTAATAGCATAACCTGCATTTAACCCAACAGCATTACGACTTAAATCGGTATTCGGTACAATTCCGCGCTGAGAGGTATTTGTATAAGAAAATCGGAAATTTAACTTTTCATTACTTCCCGCTATAGCTAAATTATTAGTGAAAGTTTGTCCTGTTTGAAAAAAGTCTTTCAATTGATTTGGATAGGCAATAAAGGGGGTAGGTATACGCTGCCCGGTAGCTGGATCGATTGGTGAGTCAAATTGCGGAATTAGCTGGCCATTCAGGCGTGGCCCCCAGTTTTCCATCACATTATCGTTTAAGCCACCTCCCATGCCGTCTACATAGCTATATTCGCCATCGCGGCCCTGGCCATATTCGTACTGATAATCCGGTAATTTAAGTGGAGCCTCTGCGCTCGCTTGCGAATTGAAACTAACGCCAACACCCTTTGTTCCCTTACCCGACTTGGTAGTAATTAATACAACGCCGTTTGCTGCACGCGAACCATAAAGCGCCGCAGCATTTGGTCCTTTTAAAACGGTTATGCTCTCAATATCATTGGGGTCAAGTTCTCCCGCCGCATTTCCATAATCTACTTCTCCTTCTCCGGCAGTGAAATTCGGATTATTAAAATCTTGCCTTCCAGTATAAGCCCTGGTCGACTGCTCATTATTGTTACTGATCGGAACACCGTCTACAACAAATAAGGGCGAGTTATTATAATTGTAACCACTCACAAAATTTTGTCCACGAATTTGTATGTTGGCGGAGGAGCCAATTCCGCCACTCGAATTGGTGATGCGCACACCTGCCACTCTTCCATTCAAGGTATTAAGCAAATTTGTTTCGTGAGATTCTTGAATAGTTTGGCCTTCTACTTTCTGCTGAGAAAAACCAATCGATTTTGCTTCCCTCGATATTCCTAAGGCAGTAACAACCACCTCGTTCAAAGGGTTGTTATCTTCTTGCAAAGTCACGTCGATTCGGGCCTGCCCATTGACAGTTACTTCATGTGACCGATAACCAATATAACTAAAAACAAGTACGCTTTGTGAAGTTGGAACTTGCAATTGATAATGACCATTATGATCGGTAGTCGCTCGCTGAGATGTGCCCTTCACCTGTATATTTGCGCCGATGACAGGACTACCGCTAGTAGCATCACGCACTTGCCCGTTAACGGCTAATCCCTGTTGAACACGGCGAAGTGAGATAGTGCCGGCTTGTTCTTCAAAAACAATTTTTTCTGCTTTAAATAGATCAGACAGTATTTCGGATAGTTTACTATTCTGATAATGTATGTGACTGAAAACCAACCTTTCCAGTTGGACATCTTCTGTAAATGCAAAATCGACAGATGCCTTTCGTTCGATTTCCTTCAGCAGTGTATAAGCATTTACTTTATTAAAAGAGAGATGAATTCGCTTCTCAAGTCCTTGTTCGGGTTTATTTGCCGAAGCCATTGTAATTACCGCGCACATATTAACTAGTAATGCGAGCGATTGTAGTATTGGCAATTTAAAGCGCCAGCGTATTAATTTCATTTGAGTTAAGGGTTGAATTTTTAAAGATTGATTGATATTACTTCCTTTACGGAAGCTATCCTTAATGTATTAGAAGATATTCAAGGATCCATTCGCCTCCTTTCTGTATTGTTTGTTCAACATATGGCAGATAATCTCCAATGTTTGTGAAGCACTCCGTTCATACTTCAGTTTGAGCGTGTACCGATGACTTAGCACAGCTGCGTCGGTACTAATCAAGGATATCCCATAGACATCGCGAAAACACAGCGCCAGCTCTGAAAAAGACACCTGCGCTAAGGATATTGACCCGTCGCGCCAAGCCAGCGTAGCGGGAACAGCTTTCTTTCTGAATTGCTTATTTGCCCGATCATATATATATCCATCACCTCTATGCAACAGCAATGATTGCCCCTTATTTTCACTGCTTACCTGTACACGACCAGTGCTAACTGTTATTTCTGCTTTAGGCCTGTAATCATACGCTTTTACGTTAAAAGATGTACCTAAAACCTGTATAAACAACTCATCCGTTTGTACCCAGAAAGGGCGATCAGTAAGTGGCCGGATTTCAAAAAATGCCTCCCCTCGCAACTGAACAAAACGTTGTTTTTCTCCATAACCATCTTTCAACACCAATGACGAATTAGCATTTAACGTCACGACAGAGCCGTCCGAAAGTTTTACTGTTTTATATTCTCCCGAGTTGGTAGAAAAGTGCATCACAATCGGCTCTTTGGTATGGTATTTACGGGACGGTAGACCAAAATCAGTAGGCTTGAACCAAGTGATTCCGAGGATCAGCATGATAACTGCCGCCGCGACTCTCAACCATGGTGCAAGACGTTTTTGCTTATTACGTTTAAGCTTTGGCTCCTCCTGCTTATTCGCGTCAATATGTTTTCTCAAACGTTCTTTTACACGTAACTTTTCTTCTTCGCCGGGGCGAACTTCCGCCACCGCTCTCTCCTCTTCAAATGAATCGTACCATATGTCTACAAGCTGCCGCTCCACTTTGGTGCTCTCACCTGCATAATATCTTTTCAATAAATCTTTATATACACTAAATTTCACAACTGCTGATTTTATACTATAGTGTATAAAGTGCACGATCTATACTTCAAGAAAAGATGGTTAAATTGTTAAGTTTTTGTAAACAGGATTGTCAGTAAAGAATAAATAGGCAAATGGGGATGCGACTCAATGAGTTTGGTTTTCAACCGTCGCAGCGCTTCCGTGTGGTTGTTTCGAATGGTTTGGTCGGCTAGTTGCAATACTTCGGCTATCTCACCTATCGTATAGTCTTGCATACGCAGCAGAAAAACGCTCCGCATGTTCTCCGGAAAGGCTCGCACTGCCTCATTTATGGTTTGTTGTAGGGATGCAACTTCTAGAAGACTAATAACGCCGTCTTCGATCTCTTCCATTCGCTGAAATAAGTGCGCATGCAATTCCTCCTCGCGTTCTTGTTGGCTTGCCCAACGAATAATTTTATATTTAAGCATAGCGCCGAGATAGCCTCCGAGATCGCTTTGAATCTGTAAATTGTGCCGTTGAATCCAAAAATCAGCAAAAACATCTTGTACAAGGTCTTCGGCCAGTTCCCGACTACGGAGCCTATAATAAGCTCGCTGATAAAGATGCTCCCAATATCGTTCGAAGAGCTGCTCAAAAGCCGCGGCGTCATCGTTCCGCATGCTTTCCATTAAGACCTTTTCGCATGTTTCCAGGACAGGTTGCATTCAATTAACTCTTACAGCAAAGATAAGGGGTCTATATTATGGCAACGTTAAATCTTAAGCTAAGAATCTCGTTCTTCTCTGCATTGTTTGTGCGCCACTCCCCATTGTTCGAGTTGTTGCCAAACGGGGATAAGCGCTTGCGCGCTTGCTGTGAGTCGATAGTCGACCCGAGGCGGGACCTCTGCGTAAACTGTACGTTCGACCAATCCATCTCTTTCCAGTTCCTGTAAATGCAAAGTCAACATACGATCGGTAATGCCGGGAATAATTTTTTTTAGCTCACTAAAACGTAGTGTCTTTTTTTCAAGTTTATATAGAATGATCAGCTTCCATCGTCCTCCCAACATATCAACCGCATACATCATCCCGCAAAAGTCTATCAACTTTTCTCGGTTAATGCTATTGGTGGATGTAGGCTTTCTCTTACTCATTATGCAAACTCATTACTTACAATTTTGTGTGCCTCATACAAAGGGCTGCATACTGGCAAATATAAGGATCAGCCAATAATTTTGTCGACGCTTTATTAAAACATAAATATTATTTGTATGAAAATTCTCATTGTATATGCACATCCGGAACCTCAAAGCATGAACGGAGCCTTGTTTAAAATGGCCATCGATACCCTTACCAAAGCCGGGCATGAAGTAAAGGTATCTGATTTATACGAAATGCGTTTTAACGCTATCTCAGATCGAAGCAATTTTGTCAGCGTTCACAATCCGGAATTTTATAAACAGCAATTAGAGGAAGTCCATGCCACGAAAATAAACGGCTTTGCTGACGACATTGAGGCAGAGCAACAAAAGGTTGAATGGTGTGACTTGATGATCTGGCAATTTCCGCTTTGGTGGTTTAGTGTACCTGCTATTTTAAAGGGATGGGTGGACCGTGTATTTGCTATGGGACGCTTCTATGGGAACGGTCGCATTTATGAAAAGGGCGTCTTTAGTAATAAAAAGGCTTTACTATCGCTTACTACAGGCGGCGGTAAGAGCGATTATCTAAAAGGTGGTTTTAACGGGGATCTTGCAGGAATCCTGCGTCCGCTTCATCGGGGGATTTTTGAATTTACCGGTTTCGAGATACTGTCTCCTCACGTCGTCTACGGCCCCGCAAGGTTATCGCCAGCGGATCGTGAGCGTGAACTTGAAATCTGGAGTGAACGACTAATTCAAATTTTCGAAGAGCAAGCTATCTCGGTTGGAGAATACTAAGACACGTCCAAGCCTTCACGCGATCTTTTTGCTCAATCAGGCTAGATCAGGGTTATTTTTCCGGCATGACACTTTGGCTTAGAAAGAATGTACTTTTATAGTCATTACAAAAATTATATATTTGCATCATAAACCATACAAGGCATTAAATGTAGGATTTAATTTCTTTCAATAACAAATGAACATGCGTTGCCAATAATAGCAACCAGGTCTATGCTTGTACCCTTTAAGAAAGAAATTCATGCTTATCCTACGAAATGTTTCCTATATACATCCGGACAAAGAATTGCTGTTTGATAACATTAATCTGACCGTAAACAATCACGATAAAATCGCCTTGATCGGTAATAACGGTTCCGGAAAATCTACGTTACTTAAAATTATCAGCGGCGAACTGAAAGCTACCGGAGAGGTGATGACGGTCACAAGTCCTTATTACGTTCCTCAGATCTTTGGACAATTCAATCACCTGACTATTGCCCAGGCTTTGCGTGTCGAAGAAAAACTACATGCCTTAAGAGAGATACTAGAAGGGCGAGCTACGGAAGAACTGATGGATTTGTTAGCTGACGACTGGACCATTGATGAACGTTGTAGAGAGGCTTTGGATCGCTGGCAGCTCAAAGACTTAAACTTGGAACAAGGGATGGATACTTTAAGTGGCGGACAGCGAACAAAAGTTTTCCTAGCAGGAATCTCCATTCACCAACCAGATTTCATACTGCTCGACGAACCCAGCAATCATTTAGATGCTGTAAGTCGAAAATTACTTTATGAGTTTATCGAATCCACTTCGA
The DNA here is from genome assembly GCF_044784325.1 of Olivibacter sp. EAT-5. NCBI lineage: Bacteria > Pseudomonadati > Bacteroidota > Sphingobacteriia > Sphingobacteriales > Sphingobacteriaceae > Olivibacter > Olivibacter sp. EAT-5. Next base: position 1,240,096 of record NZ_CP173028.1, read on the forward strand.
GCACGCTGCTTATAGTAAGCCATGACAGAACACTATTGAACTTGTTGAATACGGTTTGCGAATTGAATAAACAAGGTATCGCTGTATACGGAGGGAATTACGATTTTTATATCGATCAGAAGAATACAGAAACGATAGCGTTAAATCAGGATATCAAAAGTAAGGAGAAAGCGCTACGTAAAGCTAAAGAGCGCGAACGGGAAACTATAGAAAGACAACAGAAATTGGATGCGCGTGGAAAGAAGAAACAGGAAAAAGCAGGTATTGCGCGCATTATGATGAATACATTAAGAAACAATGCGGAGAAGAGCAGTTCCAAAATTAAAAGCGTACACACAGAGAAAATCGACGGTATTTCGCAAGAGTTACACACCTTACGTTCGGCTGTAGCCGATCTAGATAAAATAAAGCTTGGTTTCGAAGATTCTGTGCTGCATAAAGGGAAATTACTATTTACGGCCGTCGATATCAACTTCGCTTACAAGGAGCATCAACTTTGGAGAAAAAATTTAAGCTTTCAGATCGCCAGCGGAGAGCGCATTAACCTAGCGGGTTCGAATGGTTCAGGAAAAACGACTTTAATCAATATTATTTTGGGACAATTAAGTCCTTCTTTGGGTAACACTTGGCGAGCGATCAACAAGGCAATTTACATAGATCAAGATTACTCACTAATCCGGAATGAGCTCACGGTATATGAACAAGCACAAAGATATAACGAAGCTGCCCTCGAGGAGCATGAAGTTAAGGTTCGTCTCAATCGCTTTTTATTTACAAAAGATGATTGGAACAAGCCTTGTAGCACCTTAAGTGGTGGCGAAAGGATGCGATTGATACTGTGTTGCCTTAATCTAGGCAACAATTCTCCGGATGTAATTATACTTGATGAGCCAACCAATAACTTGGACATCCAAAATATTGAGATATTAACCATAGCGATCAAGGAGTATAGGGGCACGCTGATTGTAGTATCACACGATACCTACTTTTTGGAGCAGATCGGCATTGAGCGAATGATTTATTTATAGGCGGCGGTCCACAGGTGGCTGGTTTTATCTTTTAAGCCTAACCGAATAAATTATTCGTTCATTTATTAAATCTATTTAGCACGAATCCGCCTGTATCAATACCGAAGCCAATAAAGCTAAGATATCGCTTCAACATTTCAAGTCGGGCACCGCCATGATGTTGCTTTATCTTTTATCGTGAAGCGATAATTTACTTTTTTTGATAAACTCGTACATAATCGACTACAAAACGATTAGGGAATTGGGTATTTCCTAAATCTCCTCCATTGATCCCGCCCATCGCCAGATTCAGCAGGATATAATGAGGCTGCTTAAATGGGTTAAAGCCCGAGCCATCTCGATTCACCAATTCGTCCAATGGAACCTTATTCAATAGGATATCGTCTACGTATAAAGCAATTGCTTCTTCATCCCAATCCATTCGCCACACGTGGAATTCTGATGCCCACTTTTTGCCCCCTAATTCTTTTACCGCTTTTGTTTTACTATACCATTTCGCCTGGTAGGGCTGATCGGTGCCGCAAGCAATATTGGCAAGGATATTACCTTTGTAGTATTCCATGATATCAATCTCACCATTAGATGGCCATTGCTTTGAAATGCCTAAAGTCCAAAAAGCCGGCCAAAGTCCGGCACTGATATTAATTCGTCCTCTCATTTCAAAACGGCCATATTGCCAGCTATGCAAACCGCGGGTATTGATTGAGGAAGAAGTATGCGTTATTTTTGATCTGCTTTCGCTCCATTGCTTGCTATCCGCATTATAATTCGGATTGGCTTTGTCTTCTTTACGTGCTTCAATAATCAATAACCCGCCATCGCACCAAGCGTTGTCTTTTTGATACCACTGTTTCTCTTTGTTCCTGACAAAGCCTTCCTCGAATTTCCAGTTAGCCGTATCGGGTACTCCGGTCTGGTCAAACTCGTCCGACCAAACTAAATGGTATCCCTCCTTTTCATATTTTCCTACATGATCATTTACGACACGTTGCGCAAAAACAGAGGAAAAACTAATTGTAAATATGATGGCTAAAAGTTCTATATAATTATTCATTCTATGTCAGTTTTGTATCTTGGTTTATCGTTACCAGTTTATTATTAGTACTAAATTTAAAAATCTATTTGGCGGAGTTCTTATTTTAATAGCCAATAGGCCCCGCGCCAGCTGTAACGGGCCATCCCGGATTTTGATAAATAGGTGAGGTCTCCGTTGACTGACCATCGGACGAAGAAATCAGAAAATGCTCGGTAGCGATAGGACTTAAATAATGTGCTTCTGTGAAAAAATACCCATTATAGAACTGATTGTTAGGCGATATTTGATGTACCCTGAGATAACGGCTCAGCGACGGATCAGAAACCGTATTGGTAGTCGTTCCTCCATATTTTAATCTACTGCCATATATATCCTTCATTGGTCCCCAAACCTTGATTCCCTCTATCTTAAACCCGTTTAGCTGATCCATTGCCCGCCAACGTATCAAATCCATATAACGTAGCCCCTCTACCATGAGTTCAGCTCTTCTTTCACGGCGTATATTATAAAGTGTAGGGTTTATTAAGTTACCATGCGAATATGCACCCCAGTCGTTCAATCCTTCTTTACTCATATCCGTTGCCGCGACAGTTACATTGAAATCGGGATTTACTCCAGCTCGATTTCTTATAGCTTGCCAATAACTAACAGCGCTACCATCAAGCCCACCATTCTTCTCAAAGCAAGCTTCAATGTAATTAAGATAAGCCTCCGCAGCTCTAAAACATACGATGGCAGTCACATCACGCCCAACGATAGATTGCATATTATTGTCATAAGACAAACCTTTTTTGATAGAATAACCTGTACCCTCCAAAAACCTGCTAGCAAGGTCTATATTAGGAACCGTTGGCTCCACTTCCGGTGAGGATCCCGTGGGTAGGTTTATAAACGCTTTGGTTTCCCCCGGAGCACGCATAAATAACTTAAGCCTCCAGTCTCTATTTACTTTTACATTACCCACAAAATCGTCACCCTCATACCCGGAAGCGGCAGCATATATAGGCAAACCATTTCCCATCAAAAAATTATCAACAAACTGACGGGTATATCCGTAACCATTACCATAGTATATATAGTGATTCCAATATTGTACAACACCTAATGTCAAATCAAAATCTCTCCACAGCAGCACTTCATCATACGCAGCGAGATTTTCAGAGTTAAACATCTCAAAATAAGGATTACTAGGATCGGAAACACCTTGTTTAATATGCATCGAATTAACCGTCAAGGCATGAGCATCTGCTACAATCTTTGCTGCCGCCATTGCTTCTCCCAAGAAAAAATCAATCTCATTGGTTATACTTCCTGTAGGAAATTGATAGCCTCTATTATAGTCCTTAGTCGCTCCAGGCCAATTCGGACCGTTAGGTACTAAAGCAGTTCCCTGATGATATTTTAACCATGTTGCTTCAAATAATGCCACTCTAGACTTGACTAAGTAAGCCAGATCTTTTGATATCCGGGTTCGCCCACCAACTGGAGGAACGGTTAACAATAGTTCGGCAGCCTTATCAAGATCACTGAGAATAAAACGCGCGACCTCATTACGTGGCCTTCGTTTGCTTGCTTCTACCAACGCAGCTTGTTGATCGGGTAGCACCTCCGTAATAATGGGAAAATCTCCCATTTCCATTAACCTTCCGAAATAGACAAATGCTCGCATTAAATATGCTTCGCCTATATAATGATTGATGTTATTAACATTGCCCATAACCGCTCCTGCCTCTACTTTTGCCAAGGCGGTCTGTAAAAAATAATTCAATTGAAAAATTGTCCCAAAAGACCAGCCACCACCTGTAGCACCTACGCGCCATTGCCCTGGCAAAAACCGGTTATTGCTGCCTCGATTCGTCATATTGTCGGTAGTCGCATCATCTAAATAGAGCCCGGCACCACCTGATCCATCAGTAGTTCTGAAAACATCTTGATAACGCGCTATTGTATAAGCACTAAGATGGCTTTCTTCATTAAAATAGTTCTCCGGCGATACTGCTGCCTGCGGCGCAATATCCAAATGCTTATTACATCCTACGATTAGGATAGTCAAAAAACAGAGAAGTGTTATTTTTATATCAAATTTATTTGTTTTCATGCTTGTTTAACTTAAAAATTTGCGTTAATCCCAAAGGCGAACACCTTTTGTAAAGGATATACTGTTCCTCCTTGACGTCCTATCCCTATTGATTCCGGATCAAGTGTATCATTGAGCTTAGTAAATGTCAATAGGTTTTCGCCTGAAACAAATAAGCGAACATTAGACATTTTTATGTTTCTGGTTAAAGTATTAGGCAAGGTGTAGCCAAGCTGGAAGTTTTTGAGCCTAATGTAGGAAGCATCTAGTAGATACCCCGTTTGTGCCTGTTGGTTTTTCCCGCTAAATAATGGTCTCGGATAATAGGAGTCGAGATTTTGGCCAAGTGGGTGATTTGGGTCGGCACGGAAATAATCTAAATGGTCCTTCAAGGCCGTTGACCAAAAATCGCCGGCACCGGTGGTACCCCAAAATACCATGCCCGATGGCGCCCAGTCTCTTTTTAGAATACCTTGCCAGAACATACTTACATCAAACCCCTTCCAACTAGCATTGAAATTCACTCCGATTGCATAGCGGGGAGTAGAATTTCCGATAATGGTTCTATCACCCGGATTTGCCAAAGAGTTAGCGCCTCCATCCACCTTTCCATCGCCATTAAGATCGGCATACATAATATCTCCAGCTTCCCAAGCCCCACCCGAAATGGCATTTTGACCTCCATTTGGAAGGGAAGCTAAATGGGCATCCATTTCTTCTTTAGTTCTGGCAATACCAATGGTATGATATCCCCATATATTATTAATGTATTGTCCGGCAATATATGATCCAATGTCATTGGTTAGATTATAGAAGTTGAGAACCTTCGTTCTTGAATCGGAAAGATTTAATCTTGCTCCATAGGAAACCTCTCCAATCTTATCATCCCACGCCAACGTAAATTCAAAACCTTTTGTAACGATATCGATATTGTTAACTAGTGGAACACTTGTTCCCAGCGTAGCTGGTAAGGTTTGACCCCGACCGAGACCATCATCTGTATAACGCATATAATAATCGAACGAGCCACTTAATCGACCGTTCAAGAGCTGCCAATCCAAACCAAAGTTCCAATTCCGAATCTTCTCCCATGTTAAGGAGGTACTGATTAAGCCCGGCGCACCCGACGTATTTGGCCTAGCACCGTCTACTAACCAATTACCATTTGCTGTACCTGTTGGAATAGTTTGATAAGTAGGATAATATGCTGGATTCCAATTATCTAATGTATTTTGATTACCCAACTTACCATAAGAAGCACGAAGCTTCAGCATTTGCACGGTATTAGTAACGGAACGAAAGAAATCTTCCTGCGCGATATTCCATCCTGCTGAAACAGAAGGAAACCAATTCCATCGTGCATCTCTTCTGAAACGTGAAGATCCATCGTATCGCAGATTACCTTCTAGTAAGTATCTGCCTTTATAATCGTAGTTAATACGCCCAAAAAAGCCCGCCGTTGACCATTTATCCAAGCCACCTCCCACAGTAGGAACAGGATTACCGGTTAATCCCAATACCGGCAATTCTGTAGTGATCAAGTCCATTCTTTGGGCGTTAAAATTCTTTGTTCTTGTCCATTCAGATTGAAAACCCATCATCAATTGAACGTTATGGTCATTTATACTTTTTGTATAATTTGCATATAGATTGGGATTGAAGAAATACAGTTTTCGGGCATATTCATAAACATAATCATTCGCGGGACTAAGTAAAGAAACATATTGACCTACTCCGTCAGCATTACGTGAATACACTTTAAATGCGTCTTCATGAACAAATTGCGTTTCTGTCCTATAATTCAGTTCGCCTATAATATTTAAATCTTTTATAGGCGTATAGGTCATTTTCAGCTGTTGTGTTATATAATCTTGCTCATCCGTACGCCTACCACCATTTTGCAAGGCATCTACATAATTGATATCCGACATATAAAATCCATTCGGATCATAAAGCGCCCGATTAGGTCTAGCTCTGCGCATAACGTTATCATAGAACCCATCGGTCATGCTGGTGGGCCGCCCATAATTCGTTCGAATTAATCGACTCATGTACTCGACATTAAGATTATCGCGTAATTGTCCACTTATCTTCGCAGTAACTCCATAGCGATTAAACTTATCTGTTCCATAGCGCATAAAACCTCCTTGGTTAAGGTAATTACCCGACAAATAATAAGTCCATTTATCAGAGCCTCCGCTGATACTCAGATTATGTTCATTCGCAGGCGCCCAGTCGCGATAATATTCCCTCATCCAGTCTACATTTCCGTAAGTATTATCATAATCCCATTTACCGTCGGGTCTGGCTACAGCTACGTCGCTTGGATCCAAAAGCCCATCTATATAGTCCTTCATCTTTTGAACCACCGTTGGGCTAAATTTCTGGCCACTTCCTCCACCATTATAATCAGCGTCATTCCAATAAGTAGCAAACTCATACGAATTCATCATTTTTAACAGCAATACAGGCGTGCTCCAGCGGAAACTATTGTTATAATTTACCCTAGCTTTTCCGGAAGCTCCTTTTTTTGTCGTTACCAAAATAACTCCAAAGGGTGCCCTTGAGCCGTATACTGCAGAAGAGGCGGCATCTTTTAATACCGATATACTCTCTATATCTTGCGGATTCAAGGCATCTAAAGACCCTTCCGACCCATCAATCAGCACTAGGGGGCTTCCAGACGAAAAACCGCTAATTGTACCCGTCCCTCTTACATTAACGCTTCTACCTGCATTCAAGGTTCCACCTAATCCTTGTGTAGAGATATTTAACCCAGGTAGAACTCCTTGAAGTGCCTGTGTAACATTCTGTACAGGCCGCGCTTCCAAATCTTTAGCGCTGACAATTCCCACGGCGCCTGTGAGGTTCACTTTCTTCTGCGTTCCGAAACCAACTACAACCACTTCATCCAAATCATTAGCATCGTCGGGCAATAACTCCACGTTTACATTGTAGTTCCCCTGGCGGTTTGGTGCCAATGTAGTAAGGCCTATTTCTTTCGATTTATAGCCGATACATGAAAAAATCAAAACCGCGCCCTCCGTGGCCTCAATTTTAAAGGTTCCCTGATCTCCTGTTTGCCCCAAAGCCTTTCCGTTACGCTGCTCTCTTATAGATACCCCAGCAACAGGCCCCCGGCTATCTTTTACAAGGCCTGTAACTTGAACATTTTGAGCTGCTACCAGCTGTACATTCGCCAGCAGGAGAGAAATGAATAATAAACTTCCATATTGGAAACAATAGGTCCTAGATTTGCTCATAATTTAAAAAAATACGTTCCATAATGTTGTTGGTTGATTTCAATAGCTGATGGCCATATGGTTTAGTCGTTGACATCATCTATCGTATGCAATTATGAAAGATTTTTACGGATGGCAGGGGTGGCAAAATATGATAGTTTAGGGGGTAAAATAGTATTAACTTTGCTTTAATATTTTAATATAAAGACAAAGCGTTCATAAATGTGTTTATTGGATAAACATGAAAATCCTTATTGTTGAAGATCAGAAAGACCTTGCGCTCGAAGTGGCTGAATTTCTGTTTACAGAAGAGGGATGCGTAATCGACCATGCATGGAAAAAAAGCTCTGCATTGGAAAAAATAACAGAAAGCACCTATGATTTCATTTTATTGGATATTACACTACCGGATGGCAACGGTTTGGACATAATAAACGAGCTAAAAAAATTCAAAGACAGAAGGGATGCAGTGATTGTTCTTTCGGCCAGAGGGGCTATTGACGATCGCATAGCAGGCTTAGAGCTGGGAGCAGATGACTATTTGCCTAAACCATTCTCATTGCCGGAATTGCGCGCTAGGATTCATGCAATTATACGCAGGAAACATCAGGTGAACGATAATAACATTCCCGTACGTGACTTTTCGTTAAATATACAGCAAAGGACCTTCTGTTACGGGAATGTGGTATTAAATCTCACCAAAAAAGAATATGATATACTTGCTTATTTAGTGTTGAACAAAAACAAAGTAGTGGCGAGGATGAGTCTCACAGAACATATATGGGGTGATCTCTACGATGCTTATGTTGACTCCAATTTTGTAGATGTTCATATAAAGAACTTACGTAAAAAACTACAACAACATGCCGAGGTCGATTGGCTCGAAACCGTTCGCGGGGTTGGCTACCGAGTTAAATTGTAACCTATTTGGCGTCGCTTATGAAACTCTCCAATAAAATAGCGCTATATAATTCACTTACCAAAGTAATCATCATCTTGGTGTTCAGTTTTGTTATTTACCTTTTTACGGATAGCATTTCGAATCATCATTTGCAGCAGCGCCTCGTAGACAAGCGCAAGAAATTCATGCATGGACTTACGCAGGAACAGATCGACCACCTTATTCAAAGCCAAGCCAACTTTACCGACTATAACATTTTAAAGGAAGAGTTTATTATTTTAACTCCCATTAAGCAACTCGTTAAAAACAACCATGGTAATTTCATCAAACAAACGCGAGAAATAGAGGGGGAAACACAACCTTACCTCATTTATACTTACTATTTTAGATTTCATCAAAACAATTATCGCCTGGAAATAGGCGAAACTACGGTTGTGTTAAGTAAATTGGAGAAAAATATCTGGTTATTTACCTGCTTAGCACTTCTTATCTCCATCATTATAACCTTAATCATTGATATATCTTTTACTAATAAATTGCTACAACCATTTTACAATATTGTCGAAAAGAAGCTGAATAAAATTAACGATCCCTTACAGTTTAGCTATATTCCCGAGAAAACAAGTACAGAAGATTTCCTACTGTTAGATAGAAGCCTGATGCAACTAATGGAAAAAGTAAGTCGACAGTTGGATGTCGAAAAGCAATTCACTTCAAATGTTTCACATGAACTACTTACTCCGATCAGTACCTTAAGTAGCCGATTTGAAAATATGCTTAACGATGAAAGTCTATCCACTTCAGCCGTTCAGAAAATAAGTGATTCGTTAATGACGCTCGCATTTTTAAAAAGAACCATAAAAGATCTACTTTTGATTGCGAAGATTGACAATGGACAATACGAAAAATTCGAGAAAATCGATTTCACAAACTTGATTGAAGAGATTCGAGTTGAGATGGACGATTTACTGGCTAATAAAGAGGTCCAATTACACAACCAATTATCGCCGAAGCTCAATATCATCGGAAATTCAACACTGATTCACATTCTTTTTGCCAACCTCATCAAAAATGCCATAAAATATAACCAACAGCATGGCACAATTCGTGTCTACAACGAGATAAAAAACGACCATCTCGTTCTTTTCTTTGAGGATTCTGGAATTGGCATGACAGCGGAAACATTACAACACATATTTAATCGCTATGAACGTTTCAGTACTTCACAGGAAGAAGGGCATGGCTTAGGGCTGGCGATTGCCAAAAGTATCGCTGCTTTCCACACGATGGATATCCAGGCTTCCAGTATTCTTCACGGAGGGACCACTATTGCATTGCATATACCTATTACACGTCATTGAATTTCATCTTCATCAAATCTTCATGTTAACTTCTCAACTTTGGTATAACAAAACAACGGAAGCAAAGACATAAATTGAAAGAGCCGTCAAAAGCTTCCGATGTATTAAAAAGATAAATACCATGAAAAAAACAATTTTAGCGCTTGCATTAGTTGCATCAACTTTCGGCGCATTCGCACAACAAAATGTTAAAAAAGAAACAGTATCAGCTAAAACTGAAGTTCAAAAAAAAGGTGAAGGTGTAAAAAAGCATCGTAAAAGCCATGCGTTAAAAGGAGAAAGTAAAACCTCAGCCGTCGTGCAAACAGCTACCGCAAAAAAAGAGGTCAAATAATTTGGTAAATAAACAGATAATGCTTGTTCATAAGAGCCAACGGTGTAAATGCCGTTGGCTTTTTTGCTTGACTTCCGGTAGTAAAATTCCGAAATATTAAATCAATTCGTATTTTTGCATTACCTTCTATACAACCCGTGATCATTTCTTTCTCTTAAAAAAAACAATCCAATAATCCACATGAACTCCACGTCAAGTCCACCTTTAATCCACGTCAGGTCCACGTATCCTTCACTACTCCTTTACTATCTCTTCGCTTTTCTTTCATTTTCTATATAGCGGATACTGTTAGTATATAACCAAAATATCCGCTGAAGGTAAACACAAGAGGAACCAGTTCTTCTCCGGACTGGAGAAGTCGATTTGATTTTAATACAGACAGCGATCAACTAATTTGATACTTCTTTTGAAATAATCCTTTATACTTTCTTACATATTCAGAAGGCGTCATGCTAAATTCCTTTTGAAACTGCTCGCGAAAGTACTTTACATCATTGAACCCCGCGATTATTGACACTTCATTGATATTTACGTCCTCTTTTAACAGTGTTTGCGCTGCTTTTCTTAGTTTAATCAGACGCATAAACTCATTGGCGGTACGTCCTGACAGACTCTTAATCTTTTTATAAAGTGCCGAATGACTCATCCCTATTTCGGCCGCAAGGCTCTTAATAGTAAATTCATGATGCAAGTGTTTGAGAACAATGTCCTCGCAGCGTTGTAAAAAAGCTACCTCTTCTTCAGAAATGCCGATGCGGGTTGACAAAGTTACCTGTTCATAAAATGTTTCTTCAATTACCTTTTTTTGTTTTAACAGGGCCTGTATTCTTGCCTGCAAATGAACTTCATTAAAGGGTTTGCTAACATAATCGTCAGCCCCTAACTCTATACCTTTAAGTTTATTTTCTTCTGAAGTACTTGCAGTCAATAAAATCACAGGAATTTTATGCCAAAGTTTGTTTTTTTTCAGCTCCTCTACAAACTGAAGTCCATCCATATCCGGCATCATCACATCACAAAGAACAATGTCAGCTATTTTACTCGGCAAAGCTGCCAATGCATCCTTAGCGTTATGAAAAACCATCAAAGAAAAGCTTGGTTCAAAGCACCTATATAGATAATCAACGATTTCTTGGTTATCGTCGATTATCATCATCAACGGCTTTTTATTGATTAAAGTTGTAGGCACCATTGTCTTGCCTTTAGCGTACGAATCTATTATTTGCGGTCTACTGATCGGCTCTTCCAAAAGTTCTTCCAAGAACATCGATTTCTGACCGATGTCTTCGTAAATTAAGCGATCTTGCAAATGCTGTCGCCCACGCGGTAAAGAAAGGATAAAGGTACTACCCCCATCAGGCCGATTGAAATAATCCAGCGTTCCCACATGTTGTTCGGCAAATTTTTTGGAGAGGTATAAGCCTATTCCGAAGCCACTTTGTTGTCCATGTGCATGTCGCGCAAATTTCTCAAACAGTTCGTTCTGATATTCACACGGTATTCCACAACCATTGTCTTCTACCAGGAACTGAACTTTATCCTCGTGAAAACGTAGTTTCAATGTCACCGTGCCTCTTGTTGCAGTAAACTTAAAGGCATTGGTGAGCAGATTAAACAAAATAACTTCTATTTTTTCCCGGTCAGCATAGATAGGCTCGGTTGTTTCGGGCAATTCCAAAAAAAAGTCAATCGATGCTAACTTAGCCTGCTGCTCATAACATTGATAAATTTCCTGACACAGCTCGTCGGCATTAAGCTGAACGATCTTTAGGTTATCCAAATCACTTTCTGCCTTTTTAAATAAAAGCAATTGATCTACCATACTTAAAAGCCGTTTACTATTCCGGTATACGCTTTGCAAAATCTCTAGATCCTGTGCCTTTTCTTTCATCAGCAAGGTTCTAATTGGATTAATAATGAGCGTTAAGGGTGTACGAAGTTCATGCGAAACGTGTGTGAAAAACGCGATTTTCTTTTCATTCAATTCGTGTTCCTTTTCTTTCTCCACTTTTGCCCTTTCCACTTCATATTTTAGTTGCAAACTGCTTTTTCTATAGCGATTATAACCTGTCACAGTAAATAGAAAGATAATACCATACAAACCATAAGCCCACCAAGTAGCCCACCAGGGCGGTGATACCTGTATGTAAAGTAAGCGTTCATTTGGCATCCACTGCCCATCGGCATCGGAGGCTTTAATATGTAAAACGTATTTTCCCGGAGGCAATTTCCCATAATTTGCACTCCGAGTATGGCCGACATAATTCCAATTGTCTTCCCAGCCCGCTAAGTAGAATGCATAATTGATTTTATCTTGAAAACTATAATTTAAAGCTGCAAAATCTACCGAAAGTACCGCACGATCATAAGGAAGTTTAAGCGTAGTAATCTCACTAAATCCGTTCTCGTCGGTATTTAAATCCGAATTTTCTATCGGCTTATTATTTATTCGGATGCCCGTAATGCGCAACGGTGCTTTACTTTCTAACGATGTTATCGTCTCTGGAAGAAAGATATTGAATCCATTTATACCGCCGAACAACAATTCGCCGGTAGATAGTTTCAACGCTGCATTATAGTTAAACTGATTGCTCTGTAACCCGTCGGCAGCAAAGAAATTACGAAAGGTATTGTCGCGAGGAGAAAATTCTGATAAACCGTTGAAGGTACTCAACCACAAATGGTTGCTATTGTCTTCCAAGATATTCAATACGGCATTTTCGGGCAACCCATCGGATTCTGAATAGGTTTTAAATGATCTTTTCACCTTATCAAAAAGCATTAAGCCCTTACCTTCGGTGGCTAACCAGAATTTTCCCTTTCCACTCGGCTTAATGGCACGTATCGCACTACCCAAAGGAAACCGGACATGCTGTTTGGCTTGGAGATCTATTTTTATCAAACTGTTGAACGTTCCTCCCCATAACTGTCCGTCTTCATCTTCCGTAATAGTAAGCAGGTTGGTAATCGAATGGTCCGCAAGCTCAAAGTAATCTCCTTTCTTATTAAGCCGATAAAGCCCTCCGTCCGACAAGGTTCCTGCCCATATACCTCCTTTGCTATCTTTATAAAGTGCCCATACGTTCGCTTCTTCATATCGGTACACGGTATTAACGCAACGATATCGCTTAAATTGACGGGTTCGAAGGTTAAACTTGTTAATTCCGCCGCCATAAGTTGCAATCCACAGATTTTCTTCATCGTCTTTTATAATATTCACCACATAATTATTACTGATGCTATTGCTATTGTGAGGATCGTGCTTAAAGTTTTTAAATGTATTGGTAGATCGGTTCCACAAGCTTATTCCCGAACCGTCGGTACCTATCCAAACATGATCACGATCTTGTTCACAAAAAGAAATAATAAAGTTACTGCTTAAGGCATTCGGATGATTACCATTACGTTGCACCAATTTAAACCGATTAGCCGTTTTATCCAGTATATTTAGACCGCCTCTTAAGGTGCCAATCCATTTCCGATCGGCATTATCTATATATATTGCGTATACGGCAGCGCTTGATAGATTATCGGCCGCGTCGCCTGCAAAAAAGCCTTGGTGTTCTTCCGTTTGAGGATTAATCTGAAAAACACCTCCTCCATCTGATCCAACCCATATTTGCCCTTGTTTATCGAGACTTAGGCTCATGACAGGTTGACTACCCATGGCTGCATAATGCTGATAGATGAATCTATTATTCTGCGATTTTCGAAGTCGATGAAGACCCTTATTATTACCTATCCATATACTTCCCTGCTTATCGGACACCAAGCAGTTAGCCTGCCAAACCTTGTGGTCGACCAATTCCAGGAATCCCTTCGTAGCATCATAATACATGAGCCCTACATTCTGCACGAAGACCCAAACCGTTTGTTTACTACTCATTACAGCAGCCTGTGCGTGAAATTGATAGGTTAACTGTTTATCACATTTTAACGGAATTTGCTTTGCTCTATTTGTATTTGGGTCATGAAGCAGCAAACCCTGTCCAGCCGTACAAATCAGCAGGTTGCCGTTTTCCATTTTTAGTAAGGCATTTATAGGAGTGGTAACCTTTCTATCGGGGTTGATTGGTTTGTTTTCCTCCCTATAAAAAAGAGGGAAGAAACTCCATTTAGATTTATCGAGACGATAAACGCCCATTTTGGTTCCTACCCAAAGATTAGCGGCGCCATCTTCTTCGATGGCTGATACTCTATTGTTTGGTAAGGATAAAGAATCATCAAGGCTGTTTTTGAAAGTCCTAAACTGATAGCCATCATATTGGTTTAAACCATCAAAAGTACCCACCCACATAAATCCATATCGATCTTGGAAAATCGTGGTAACGGAATTATTGGATAAACCCTCCTTTAAACCGATACGCTTAAACTGCGCATTAACTGTCAAAGAAACAATTATCAATAAAATTAAAATGACCGGTTTCTTTCCGCTTGAAGGGTAAAAATAAAACATATCTTTAGGCTTGATATTAGTTTTACCCAAACATAGGAATTAACTCGCTAAAATCAAATAGCTTTATCCGGTGATCAGGTTAGCCAACAAAGAGCTTTCGCTTCCCGTTTTCTCTTGCAGAGGTTTCACCCCCTTCTTTAAACTTTTCGCTTATTACGGTATGAGCTTGTTGTTGTTGCTTTCTCTCCCTTCTTAGCTTCAACCAGCCACTGTAAAGCAAATTTTCATTGATTGACGGTTTTGGAAAGAATAGGCTGCTAATATAGCCTACTACGACCACCAGAATATGGCTATATACACCAAGCATAAGCTTGTGATGGGTAAAATTAAAGGTGCCTAAATCCAGCAGTTTGTACTTATTATCTCCTATACCGACTTCCGTTGACGTTAAAAGTGCATAAGCTGTGAAAAATATACATGTTACAATAGCAATATTAACGCCTTTTTCATTGGCCCTACTTGAAAACAGCCCTAACAGAAAGATTCCGACAATGCCACCTGAAAATATAGCATATAATGTAAAAATAACCCCTAAAATCCCTTCACTTCCCAAATAAGCATATACGAAGCCTATTATGATGGTAATGATGCCCGATAATACTACAATCCATCTACTACTAGCTAAATAGATACGATCTGTTTTTCCCGGTTTTATCTTTTTATAGTAATCTTCTACCCCTACTGCTGCCAAGGAGTTAAGATCGGCACTTAAACTACAAATTGCAGCAGAGATCATGGCCGCTAACACAAACCCCACAACACCTGTTGGCAGTTCGGTCATAATAAAATAGGGGAACACACTATTGGCATTTACATTTGCTGGTAGCGGTTGCTGAGTATAGTATGCAAATAAGGCAGTTCCAATGAACATGAACAGCGCCCAAACGGGTACGGTAAGTAAGATACCTAATAGCGAAGCTCCAATAGCTCCCTTGTCTGTCTTAGCAGTTAAGTATCGCTGAACAACCGTTTGGTCAGTACCGTATTTTTGTATTCCATAAAATAAGCCATTAATGGCAACGACGATGAAGGTCAGATTTTTAAAATCGAAGTCATAAGGTCCGAAGCCGGTTCGATGATTCATTTGGGCAATATGCCATACTTGTTTAGCACCGCCATCAACGGCAAAGAATATCAATAGCAGACAGATGATTCCGCTTAAAAACAGCATAAATCCCTGAAAAACATCTAACCAGATAACGGCCTCCAAACCACCAAGCAAATTAATAGTAATGATAATAGCCCCGGTACCGGCGATTACCCAAAAAGTATTGGCTCCTGTCATACTACTTAAAGCAACTGCCAATAGGTATAACACGGTTCCCATTCCGGAGAATTGGCGCAGAACAAAGGCAATGGAACTGTAATAACGGGCGAATGATCCGAAGCGCTTTTCAAAATATTCATAGGTGCTTAATCCGATTACCTTTCTGTACATAGGTACGATAAACCATATACTAAGCAGCAATACAATTGGCACCATTAACCCTTGGACCAATAAAATCCAGTTGGATGTGAATCCTTCGCTTGGGTAGCCGAGAAAAGTGACACTGCTTATCAGCGTGGCCAAGAGCGAAATACCGATAGCCCATGACGGAACCCTACCCCTTGCCGAAAAAAATGAGTGCGTAGACGTTTGATTTTTTGCATAGCGCATCCCCATATACAGGGTTATCATAATAACGATAACTATGATACCATAATCCACCGCCCCTAATGCAGTTTTTGTCATAATGTTGGTTGTTTTAGTGTTAGTATTTGTGCTATAGCGTATACCAGTTGTAACTACCCGGTTTTAAAGTTATCCATATTTTTGGCTCTTTATATATGCTACAGCGAATTACCCCTGGAGCTAATTCTTCCACTGGTTTTAATTGTCCGATCTGCCGATGTGCTAATATCGTTCCGGCCGTGGCTCCCCCTTCTATTATCAGTTCTTGGATGGTGACTTCATTCAAGAGGCGATCGACAATTTTTGCCATGCTTATCCTTAAGAAGCTTGGAGTTAATGGCATACTGGATACTAGCTCATTATCAAAGGCGATTATTGCTTTTTGATGATGCATTAGCGCAGCCTTCACCCGTTCCATCCAACGGTAGAGCTCTTCTTCATCCATATTTTCCCCCGGTTTACTGATCGGAAGGTAGCAAACAGGTTCATTCACCATACGCCAAGCCTTAATTCTTTGTATACTTTTCTCGTAATTGCTTCCGCAGATGTATAATGAAGGTCTCCTGAATCCTGTAAATGACTTATTTTCCTCCAATGGTTCGCACCTTAATGCCTTTGCTTTATGCTCAAGAAAAGCAATAAATGCGGAAGACCCGCCTGCAAGCAGGGTATCCTCCGGTGCAATTTGTACCCATTTACTAATGTCCTGTTCTGTCGCTATTTCGCCTACAACAAGGCCATGTGCAGGTAACGTGTCACTCCATGATTTTATCTGCACGTCTCCTTGCGCTCCAAGCATTTCCAAGACATTGGCATTTTTAACAGGAAATTCGGGATCGCACGAAAAAGCCGTCTCATGAATTGGTTTATCTTGCACATAGTATTTTCCCTTTCGGATTGTCCGGCCTAACCGTGGATTAGCAGGGAGCAATAATGCCCGTTTGGCACCAATAGCAAGCATTTGCGCTGTAAGCTCAGCAACTATATGTCCTCTTAATACAGAATCTACCTTTTTAAATATATGTGTAAAGGAAAGCGTCTTTATCCATCTCAGTACGTTGTCCAACCGCTCCATCGCCTGCTCTATAGCCATTGACCGCGTGTCTGTATTGATTACCAACAGATCGGTTCCCGAAGTTATAGAAACGTCTATTTGATTCGTAATTTCTACCTGAAGGTTATAACGTAGGGCGACCCCTCCTAATTCAGTGGCTCCGGTTAAATCATCTGCGATTACAATAATCATGTGCTAGACACTTTGTTTAATGCTAATTGTGTTGCTGCTTCGATCGCCAAGAGCATCGCGTCCTCACTGGCAATACCCTTGCCTGCGATTTCAAAGGCCGTACCGTGATCCACGGACGTGCGAATAATGGGCAATCCCATGGTGATATTAACTCCCTTCACGCTATCCATCTGCTTCTTTTCAGGATTCCATTTGAATCCGGTTAATTTAAAGGGAATATGGCCTTGATCATGATACATGGCTACAATTCCTCCGTAATAGCCGGTAGCGGCCTTGGAAAACAGGGTATCTGCAGGTACAGGCCCCTCCACATCATATCCAAGCTGCCCTGCCTCCGCTACAGCAGGGGCAATCTCTTCGTCGTCTTCCGTTCCGAACAGTCCTGAATCGCCTGCATGTGGATTAAGGCCGGCCACACCGATCTTTAAATTTCTTAAGCCTAAACTGATCAGCCCGTTTTGAAGCAATTCAATCACCTCTAAAATACGATCCTTCTTTACCAGATCACAGGCTTGACGGAGGGAAACGTGTGTTGATACGTGAATAACGCGCATTTGCTCTTCTACCAATAGCATCGCATATTTTTTGGTATTGGTATAATGTGCATAGATTTCGGTATGTCCGGGATATTGATGCCCAGCTTCACTAATCGATTTTTTATTAATGGGGCCTGTCACCGTGGCATTAATCTGACCGTCCATCGCCAATTCAATCACCTTTTTTACCGATCGAAAGGCAGCATCTCCCGCCGCAGCCGACACTTGTCCAAAATGAATCGCATTTAAATCAACAGGTCCCAAATCATATACATCCAGTTGGCCATAAATAAACTTTGCGTCTTCTATATGTTGTATTGAATGGATTGAAACCTGAATATCCAATGCATTTATGATATGTTGAAATACGTTGGCATTTCCTATCAGTAGCGGTCGGCATGCATCATAGACTTTTTTTGATAGTAGCGCCTTAACGGCAATTTCAGGCCCGATACTAGCCGGATCGCCCATAGTAATTCCAATAATTGGCTTCTCAGACATGATTATAAATATTCAGTTTTATTCCTTCTTCCTTAATAAGTTGCTGAAACGACTCCTTTAAAAGATTGATTTCTTCTGTGGATGACCCTTGAAGCGGCGGCATCACATGGGGTTCACATAAACCAACTGATTGCATCAGGATTTTTAGCGCCCATAGAGATTCGCCTAAGGTTCTTCCTTTTTGATAAAGATCGCCCAATAGGTCCGATTGTCGTTGATAATAGTATGCTTTCTCTTCGGAGCCTTCAGCAATGGCCTTGTACATTTCGTCGTAAATGGAAGGCGCTAAATTCCCCGTACTAGGTACCAAACCGTCGCTACCATGTAGAAGTGCATACGCGGACTTCGCAGCCCAACCGAGCAGATGACTAAAATCAGGCCTATCGGCCCAACGAGACAATGATTCCTGAAGACGTTCTTCTGATCGTTCGGAATCTTTGGTAGCTACGATATTGTCGTGCAGACTTAACTCGTCTAATAGATTTAGCGGTATAGACATATGGGTGGTAGCGGGTATATTATAAATAACCATTGGACCGTCCACATGATCGGCTAATTGCAGAAAATACTTCTTTATTTGACGTTCTGATAGCTTGTAATAAAATGGAAGCGTAGCAACCACCGCATCCGCGCCAAACTCGAAACAACGTTTCGAAAAATCAATGGTTTCCTTCATTGAATTGGATGATATTCCAACATATAGCTTATGTTCAGTTGATCGAATACCGGCAACTGTTTCAAGATACTCTAGTTTCAATTGGTTAGTCAGCAATGCGGACTCGCCGGTTGTACCCAAAATAAAGGGAGACGCATTGAACTGTTTTAAATTCTCCAAAATTCGGGCGACCGCTTCTTTATCAAGTTGATATTTTGTATTTATGGGTGTTACTAAGGGAACAATGGTACCATGGTATTTCTTTTTTGTCTTCATCTGTCAGTCTTTTGTTTTGTTTACATCTATCTATTTTGGCATTCAGGCGTCAGTCGTTTAATAAGCCTCGCGATAAATAGATATTGCATCATCTATGGTAATTTCCCTTGGATTGTTTACTAATAATCTTGTTATTTTCATGGCATCTTCGGCCAACTGAGGTATCGAAGTTTCCGGAATATTTAAATCTCTTAATCTAGCCGGAAGATTACATGCTCGAATAATTTGCTTTATTTTTTCAACACCCGCCATAGCAGTCCCTCGGTCATCGGCTAACTTTTCACATCCCAATGCGAGCGCAACCGCTGCGTAACGATCGGGTGCTGCGGGAATGTTAAAAGTCATCACATGGGGTAGAAGTAACGCATTGGATAAGCCATGCGCTATTTGGAAACGCGTCCCTAAAGGATAAGCCAGGGCGTGCACGGCCGCCGTATTGACCGGTCCAAGGCAAATCCCACCGAATAAGCTTCCCATCGCTACTTGCGCGCGAGCAAACTCATGGCTACCGTCCTCAACAGCCTTTACTAAATTGGCTGCTATTAACTTTATTCCTTCTAAAGCGTATATATCGATAAAAGGATGAGCAAATTTATTCGTATATGCTTCCAAGCAGTGTGTAAGCGCATCAAGCCCGGTAGCGGCGGTTACCCCTGCAGGTACGCTATGCGTCAATAAAGGATCCACACAAACTAGATCGGGTACCAAAAAAGGGCTGATTATTCCTTTTTTTTGATGGTCGACCGGATCGATAAAAATCGCATTAGGCGAAGCTTCACTTCCCGTACCCGCAGTGGTTGGTACACAGATTAGCTTAATCCGTCTCTCTCGAATTAAATTTTTACCGACAATCGCTCCCAGCTTTTGATCACTTTTTAACTGCACGGCTGCAAGTTTTGCTATATCCAGTACGCTGCCACCGCCAATACCTATTACGCCATCGATATTTTCCGATACATAGCTATTTATCAGCTGATTAAAATCATCGAAAGAAGGTTCTTGTTCTATTCCTGTATGAAGAAAAACTTGTATCCCGATGTTATCTAATTGCTTGATCAAGCTTTGTATAGTGGGCAATAAAGGTGCTATACTGACGATCAGTACCTTCTTTAGGCCTAAAGGCGCAATATCAGATGCTATTTGATTCAAACATCCGCTTCCAAAAAGTATCTTGTTTGGAAAATTAACACTTATATCTCGTAGAACTGTCATCATCAAAAACGCAATTGTCAGCTTCTATATGAATTTCAATGGGTCTTCCCCAGAAGTCCCAAAAGTTTATAATGGCCGCTATCTTTCCTTATTATTAGAGACTTACACCGGCTATAAATGAAATTCAAATATAGGGCTCGGTAAAACCACTTTGTTGTACAATTTTCCCCTCATCCTATACAATATTTGCATAGAAACTATAAACATCTTACATTTGAGGAAATCATGCTATAACAAGCATAACAAGCTAACCAAACTTGTTTACATACCTTTAAGGATCGAGTTATCATATGACATAAAGTGGTGATAGATTGGTCGGATATTATAAGATACTCGTTAAAAAAGTACGCAATGAAACCTCGTTTAAAAAAAGTTCCTGTAAAATCAGAGAGTTCCTTTAGCATCAATCATGATATCATGCCGAACTTTGGTAATGTTTGGCATTACCATCCCGAATTGGAGTTGCACTACAATATTAAAGGGGAGGGTGTACGGTTTATTGGTGATCACATAGACAATTTTTCTTCGGGTGAAATTATTTTATTAGGCGAAAACCTACCTCATGCCTGGCGCTGTCGAGAAGAGTATTTTCAACAAGATCCGAATTTTAATATTGAAGCCATCGTTATGCAGTTTTTGCCGGATTGTCTGGGCAAGGATTGGATTAATATACCGGAAGCCTACCTTATTCCAAAATTGTACGAAAAAGCCAAGAGCGGAATGATATTTTACGGAGAAACGCAGAAAAAAGTTGCACAGCTAATGCATGATTGTGCTACTGCTGAAAATTTGGAACGTATTATTCTATTGTTATCTATTTTAAAAACATTAGCGGAAAGCGATGAGTATAGGCTTATAACGAATAAATACCATGCCTTCACTTCGCCCAATGAAGCCGACACCATTCGGTTGAATAAAGTCTATACCTACACCTTTAGTAATTATAAATCGGAGATAACATTGAAAGAAATCGCGGCGATCAGCAACCTTAGCGTAACTTCTTTTTGTCGCTACTTCAAAATGATGACCAGAAAAAGCTATTACGATTTTCTAATTGAGATTCGGATTAGCCACGCTTGCCGTTTATTGATCGAGAATATTTTACCAACGGAAGTCATTTGCTTCGAATGTGGATTTAACAATGTATCTAATTTCTATCGGCATTTCAAAAAACAAAAAGGCGTTACTCCACTGGAATATAAGCGCATCCACCTTTCAAGATAAGTTGTAGGTTTTAAGCTCAAACCCATAGAACTTAAAATTTATAACCCATAGCAGTTAGCGCACACTATTTTAATTGGTAAACCGTTAATAAAGCGTATGAAGATAATTAGAAAATGGATAGCGGCCCCAATTTTATTGGCCCTAATATGCGTGCTGAGCTCGTCATATATCGTAGATAAAGAAGCTGAACGGATTCAAAAAGCAGCAAGTGTCTTTGAAGACTTCACAAACATGAAAGAAAGTATACCCGCATCCATGCTGGAAGACTCAAAGGGAATCGTCATTATCCCAAAAATGATCAACGCAGGATTTGGTATAGGTGGAAAACGAGGAAAGGGTGTTGCAATGGTAAAACTTGCTTCCGGAGAATGGAGTGATCCGGTATTTGTAACGATTACCGGTGGTAGTATTGGATTTCAAGCAGGGGTGCAAGCAGTAGATTTAGTGCTTTTATTTAAGCATAAAGAAGCTTTAACAAATGCTAAGAACGGAGACTTTACCATTGGTGGCGATCTTTCGGCTGCGGCAGGTCCTGTAGGCCGAAGTACGAGCGCCAATACAGATTATAAACTGGACGCAGAAGTTTATTCCTATTCGAGAAGTAAGGGGCTTTTTGCCGGCATCAGTATTAATGGTTCTAATATAGCTTTTGATAAAACAGCCAATAGTAATTATTACGGGGCTAATTCGGACACACAGAAACTGTTTTCGGGAGCAAAACATACGAGTGCAGAAGTAACTGCACTGAGAAATGCGTTAGGGGGCAAATAAAATTTAAAAAGCCTATTGCATTTTAATAAAAAAACGTAGTTTAGCAAAATCATTAACTTAATTTTATAAACCCATAAAAATTTATAAGTATTATGGAAAAATTCTCTAAACTGAAAGAACTTATTGCTCAAGCTGAAAAAGACGCTCTTGCATTCTACGAAAAAGGAAATAAGGCCGCTGGCACAAGATTAAGAGGCGCATTACAACAAACTAAAGCGTTAGCTCAAGACATCCGTAATGAAGTAACGGAAAAGAAAAATGCGAAATAATTGCTTACAAGGATCAAAAAAAGCCTGTGCTTAGTAAGGCAGGCTTCTTTTGATCATTTGATTATTAAGTTCTATTCAAATATTTGCTGACGGGGCCAGTGAGTTTACGGCTAATTAAGCAAAACGTTCGGGTGAAAATAGCGATATATCAGATGAACTTGGCAGCTCATTTGCCAATTCGCAGACGACCTTTCCATAGGCAGGCCCTAAACTAAGTCCCATCATTCCACCCCCTCCGGCTATAATCAAGTTCTTTAACTGTTTAGTGTACCCAAGGTATGGCAAGCCATCGGGCGAACAAGGTCGGAAACCGAACCAAACGTCTTTTCGCTCCGGCATAGCCACTTTTAATTCGGGATAGTAGCGGGGAATAGCTTCAACGATGCCCTGTACGCGGTTCATGTTAATATCTTCGTTCAAAGCGGCCAATTCCATGGTTCCTCCGAAGCGAATATGACCATGCATGGGAGTTACGGCCACCCTCGCTTCGAGTAACAATGATGGATGCGATAACGTATGCTCCTGAGGTTTATACATAAACGAGTAACCCTTTCCCGGCATTAACGGAATCCGAAGTCCCGCCTTTTTTGCAATTGCCGGCAACCAAGCGCCTCCGGTCATCACAAATTTATCGGCACTGAACTTCTTGTTTCCGGCAATAACGGCCTGCAATTTTCCCATACCGGATTCAAAACCCGTTACCGTAGTGTGCTCATGTATCACTGCACCCTTTTGTCTCACAAAAGCAATAAGCTGCGCCATTAGCGCTTGTGGATATAAATGACCATCGCAACGATAGTGTACCGCGCCCAATACATCAAGCTTATTATTTGGTTCCAACAATTGTACTTGCTCTTTCGACAAAGCCTCTACGTCCAAACCCAGTGCTTTCGCCGTTTCAGCCAAATGGATTTCTTCCTCTGCCATTTTCTCTGTTTTATATAGCATGAGAATTCCTTTATGTGCTAATTCAAAGGAGAATTCATCCGTTTTCACCATTTCGTCGTATAAGTTACTGCTCAGGAGATTTAGGTCGCGAATACTTGGTGCAGAACGGTTAACATGGGTAGCATTCGCGTGTTTAATGAACTTTAACCCCCAAGAGATAAGATTAGCACTCAAACTCGGTTTTACATAAAATGGGCTCTTGCTGTTAAACATCCACTTGATTCCCTGCGCCACAATACCTGGAGCCGCGAGTGGTGTAAAGTGACTGGGAACCAGCATTCCGGCGTTACCATAAGAACAGTTGTCTTTTAAATCACCGCTGTCTAGAAGCGTAACTTTCCAACCATCTTTTAACAGATAATAGGCTGAACATAATCCAGCAATACCTCCTCCAATAATCAGAACACTCCCCTTATTTTCTTTATCCATGTGTTAGC
Source organism: Olivibacter sp. EAT-5 (assembly GCF_044784325.1). NCBI lineage: Bacteria > Pseudomonadati > Bacteroidota > Sphingobacteriia > Sphingobacteriales > Sphingobacteriaceae > Olivibacter > Olivibacter sp. EAT-5. The sequence goes on from NZ_CP173028.1 coordinate 1,264,278, forward strand.
ATACTAGTTGTCAGCTTTCTTTGTCCGTTCTCGGCTTTTTGAATTTACCAAGAACCAAACTGAAACGCATAACAGACTTTTTTACTTTTGAATTTTTACTTTTTACTTTTGAATTTAAATCACCTGAAAACCGAAAGCATAAGGGTCCTCATCATCAATGATGATATGATTATATCCTGTAATTAAAGCCCAGCCCTCTACACCGGGTATAATAGCCGGTTTTCCATTTATCGTCGCCTCTTCCTCGATCGTACCAAGAAATTTTGACCCGATATAACTTTCGTGAATAAACCGATCTCCTTTTTTCAGCTTGCCCTTGGCGTACCATTGAGCCATTCGTGCAGAAGTGCCGGTGCCACATGGAGACCTATCTAATGCATTCTCTCCTACAAGTACTGCATTTCGCCCAGTCGACGAAGGATCCAAAACACTCCCTGTCCATTGTATATGGCTTAGACCCGAAATATTACTGTTCTCCGGATGAATAAACTGATACTTTTCATTTAATAGCTTTCGAATTACTTTACCGTAGTAAATGAGTTGGCTGGCAGAAAACCGGTTGATGTCCTCGAAATTTTCCTGTGGATCAATGATACCATAGAAATTACCTCCAAAGGAAACATCAACACGTATCATCCCTAAATCAGGGCAAACTACTTCAAGTCCTTCCGCGTATAAGAACGATTTAACATTCGTCAATTTAACGGACTTAACCCGTTTACCTTCTTGTTTGTAATCAATTAAGACCAGACCTGCCGGTGTTTCGAGACGTAATTTACCCGGTGTCTTGGGTTCAACCAAGCCCTCTTCAATAGCAATAGTAACCGTCCCGATTGTGCCATGTCCACACATGGGCAAACAGCCACTGGTTTCTATATATAGTACGCCGATATCATTCGCCGGATCGCAAGGTGGATACAATATACTTCCACTCATCATATCATGGCCCCGTGGCTCAAACATCAGCCCCTTCCGAATCCAATCGTATTCTTTCATGAAGTGCAAACGTCGCTCCATCATGGAATTCCCCTCCAACAGTGGGCCGCCGCCTGCAACGAGCCGTACCGGGCAGCCACAGGTATGGGCGTCTATACAGAAAAAAGTTTTTTTCATTGTTGTAGCAATTAGCCTTTAGCTATTAGCTGCTGTTAAATTAAATATTTTAGCTATTAATTTTATTCGCTTGAAAAGCCCCACTACCTTCCTTAAAATTTATAACTTACAACGCAGAAGCGTCCTTCGTCAATACGTTATTTACAGTACGATAAATACCTAGGGGATTTTCATTTTTCAAGGCATCAGGCAATAGTGCGTTCGGCCAATTTTGAAAAGAGATGGGACGTAGAAAACGCTGCACAGCATCTGATCCAACGGAGGTGAACCGTGCATCTGTCGTTGCCGGAAAAGGCCCTCCATGCTGCATAGCTATACATACCTCTACGCCGGTAGGCATACCGTTAAACAACAATCGCCCACACTTATCCTGTAAAAGACTTATTAATTTACTATGTCTGACGGCATCCGCCTCGGTGGCAGCCACAGTAATTGTTAGCTGTCCTTTTATATGATCGGCAATATTCAGCATTTCCTCTTCGCTCTCGCACGCCACGATTAATCCGAAAGGACCAAACACCTCTTCAAGTAAAGCGTCATTTTCTACAACGCTTTTCGCATCGGTTTCAACAAGCAGCGCAGCTCCTTGGCCTTCTGCAGCGATTTGTTCTGCTTTGCCTATTACGCGAATGGTGGATTCCGTTAACATGCGTTCGCTATTGGCATGGTAAGCTTTAGCAATACCTGCATGAAGCATGTTCGCTGGAGGGCAACTTAAAACTTCTTGGCGGAGAACTTCTTTAAATGTCTCAAGATCTTTCCCCTTGACAGCGATGAGTACACCTGGATTGGTACAAAATTGACCCACACCGAGCGTTAGCGAACTTAAATACTGGTTCGCTAAACCTCGCGGATCAGTCGCCATTTTTTCCGGCAGCGCAAAGACTGGGTTTACACTACCCATCTCAGCGAATACCGGTATGGGCTCCTTTCGTTGATTAGCCAAATCAAATAACGCTTTCCCTCCTCCATAAGAGCCCGTAAACGCAACCGATTTGACTATAGGATGTTGAACAAGATAAGCCCCCGACTCGTTTGAATTACCGTATATGTGGGAAAAAATTCCATCATGCCATCCCTCTTCTTTTATCGCGCCGAAAATAGCCTCCGCCATTAATGCTGAAGTCTTGGGATGTCCCGGATGTGCTTTAAGAATTACCGGGCAACCCGCTGCGATAGCGCTCGCCGTGTCTCCACCGGCGGTCGAAAAAGCAAAGGGGAAATTACTTGCACCAAAAACAACTACCGGACCAACCCCAACCTTGATTTTACGCAAATCCGGCTTCGGTGGTGTTCTGTCTGGAATCGCTGTATCAATTCTTGCTTCAAAACATAGGCCCTCTTTTATATGATCGGCATAGCTTCTCCATTGAAAGACAGTCCGGGCTTTCTCTCCGATCAGACGAGCCTCGGGAAGGTGGCTCTCTTCCATTGCTGTTGCGATCAATTCAGTCCCCAATCCCTCTATTTTGGCTGCAATCGCATACATTAAACCTGCTCTATCGATTGCGCTTCTTCCTTTTAGGTATTGAAATGCTTCTTCTGCCTTGTGCAGTAATTCCTTGACTTGTTCCTGTGGTGTTTCTGTGTACATTCTATTTCCTTTCAATAATTAAACTAGGCTACCGGAACCCTTTGTTTCCAAGTTTGGCCTATTCACCTTACTATCGGCAATAACTTTCAATATACGTTCGCGTTCTTCACCTACTAACGGTAAGCGAGGTGCACGCACGGTTTCATTACTAATACCCTCACTCGTTGCCGCTAATTTGATGTATTGAACTAGTTTGGCATGGATATCTAACTCTAGTAAAGGCAAAAACCAACGGAATATAGCTAATGCTTTTTCTATTTTACCCGCTTTTACATAATCATAGATCGCAACCGTTTCTTTTGGATAAGCGTCCACTAAGCCGGCCACAATCCCATCCGCTCCCATTAGTAAAGCTTCTGTAGTAATGGTATCAACTCCACCTAAAATCTTAAAACGGCCGCCAAATCGATTGATCATACGGGTGATATTGGTCAAATCGCGCGTAGACTCCTTAACGGCCTGGATATTGGGTACAATAGCCAGCTGTTCAAACATATCCAACGTTACCAGATTACCATAGTCAACAGGGTTGTTGTAAACCATGATAGGAAGACTTGTACTGTTCGCTATCGTTGTGAAAAAAATTACTGTTTCTCTATCATCTGCCTTATAGCGCATAGGTGGCAATACCATCAATCCATCTGCACCTAATTCCTCTGCTTTCCGGGCGATTTTGATCGCTTCAGCGGTAGCTTGTTCCGCAATACCCAAAATAACAGGAACGTCTTTACCCGTTACAAAGTTAACGGTATATGTCAATAAATCGTATTTTTCCTGTGTAGTTAACGTACTGGCTTCACCTAATGAGCCCGCTAAAATCAAACCATGTACGCCCCCTTCAAGTTGGGCAGTCAGATTCTTACCGAACATATCAAAATCGATCTCTCCACTTTCTTTAAATGGAGTTAATAATGCAGGATAAATTCCTTTCCAAAGTTCTTTACTCATTATAGTTCTTATTTTTTTTCAAAAGTAAAACGAACATTTAAAGGTATCCATCCATGTATTAATCAATCATGCGCATATTTTAACTTTTTTAGCAAGGCACTTTGCCTCGCGTAAATAGCCAAATCAAAGAATGTATCTCTACTGTACGTTTCGCTGAAAATTCACCATGTATTCTTTTGGCGAATTACCAATTACACTTTTAAACACCCTATTAAAGTTCGTAATACTATTGAATCCACAGTTATAGGCAACGCCGGATATACTTTCACATTTATGGTGTGTTAATTTTTTACAAGCCTCGTGTACACGCATTTCGTTTAAAAATGCGACAAAAGTATTTCCTGTGTGCTTTTTAAAATATCGGCAAAAAGCTTGAGGAGTTAAATTTGCCTGATCGGCAACTTCCTCCAAGGTGATTGGCTTCGTGAAGTTTTGGGCTATGTAATTGTAAATAGAACCAATACGGATACCTTCATTTTCAGAAATCGAGGAGTTTTTACCGCCCGATAACGCATTTACTTGCTTTGATACATGGCATAACGTACGCAACAAATAAAAGAAGTGCATAAGCTGATCCATTTGACTGGCTTCCTTTAAGCGCAATACGCGCCTTGACACTTCTTTAAAATACTCATTCGGCACTTTAAAGCCTCTTTCGTAATCCTTCACAAAGCTTTGAAGCATATAAAGCTCCGGCAAGTTAAACAAGGAAGCCAACTTTCCGTTTGGATCGAAGAACACGGAAATCGAGCGGACCTGCTTCGGATGAGCCTCGTCAAAGTACTCCGCATTACTTTTAAAAACATGCGATTGATTGGCGCCGAGCAAGAAAATGTCGTTCTCTTGAAAGGGATGCATGCTATTGTCAGCAATCAACGTACCTTTTCCTTCTAGGATCCACATGAGTTGGGCTTCATGATGTCGATGTAAATGAGGATAGAAGTGCGGCATACAATCTTCCTGAACAATAACAGTCCGATCATGCGCTACTGGAATGGTGAATTGTAGTGTCTTCATCGTTGGTTTGGTGTATTAGGTAACGTGAATTTACCAATTTTTAACCCATAAATCCAAGAGTTATCACAAAATAGGTTAAAATACGGTTATTATTCGTTAATTGACGCGTATTCGAACTAGCTCCGGATTATTTGCCTAGAAGCAACAACGGATCTTGTTAGCTAACGGCATGACTGACAGCCGGAATCTAAACAACTAGTTAAAATATGAATAATATAAGAGAAAAAAGGGAGAGCCATCCCCAAAATAAATTGCGATTTTTACCGGCGTATAATCAACAGCTGATGGGTAATACGCTTTAAATTTGACGTTATATGGGGCGATCTTTGTCAAAAAAGCGCATCATTACTTTTTATTATCAAAAAAGATAAGACCTTTGTTAAAACCATCAGCTATTACATACAGATATGTTCGAAAAATCGATTTATATTCAGCGAAGAAATCAACTTAAAAATCAATTTTCAGAAGGACTGCTTCTATTCCTAGGAAATGATGAACAGCCTATGAATTACGCGGATAACGCTTTTCCTTTCAGACAAGATAGTTCGTTTTTGTATTACTATGGTATTCAGGAACCCAAGCTCGCAGCTGTCATCGATTTAGATGAAAATAAAGAAATATTGTTTGGAGACGAGCTCACGATCGACGAAATTATATGGATGGGACGACAAGAAACCTTGCGGGAAAAATGTGAAAAAAGCGGTTTAAGTATTGTCCTTCCCACCAAGGATTTACAAGATTATTTACAGCATGCATTAAAAAAAAACCGCAACATCCGTTATCTCCCCCCCTATCAGCCTACCAATAAAATTAAGCTCTTACATTTATTAGGCATCCCCCCTCTTGAACAGGAAAAAAAAGCTTCCGTGCCCTTCATCAAAGCGGTAGTCGCTCAAAGATCGATCAAAAGTAAAGAAGAAATTACCCAGATCGAATCAGCTGTGAATACTTCGGTGGATATGCACGTTCATGCAATGAAGATGGCCAAAGAAGGAATGAAAGAGTTGCAGATTGCCAATGCCATCCAGGAAATCGCTCAAAATGGTGGCGGCAGATTAGCTTATCCAACTATTCTATCTGTTCATGGCGAAATACTACATAACCATAAGCAGCATAACACCCTAAAAAAAGGGCAATTAGTCTTGAACGATTCCGGAGCGGAGACTGCTATGGGTTATGCGGGTGATTTAACACGAACTTTCCCTGTCGATCTGCAATTCAGTACGAAGCAGAAAGAAATTTACAATATTGTATTGAAAGCCTTTAACCAGGCTTCTGCGATGGTGGCCCCTCAAGTGCGTTTCCTTGACGTGCATCTGGAGGCTTGCACCGTACTATTTAATGGATTAAAAGAAATTGGGTTGGTTAAGGGTGATACAGCCGAGGCGGTGTCAGCAGGCGCTCATACACTGTTCTTCCAATGCGGTACGGGTCATATGATGGGACTTGATGTGCATGATATGGAAGATTTAGGAGAACAATACGTTGGCTATACCGATACATTAAAAAAAGACACCTCTACTTTTGGTTTAAAATCGTTACGTTTAGGCAAAGCACTGGAAGCAGGCTATGTATTGACCGTTGAACCCGGTATTTATTTCATACCTGAGTTATTTGCCCGTTGGAAAGCAGCTAATAAGCTAGCAGACTTTATTAATTACCAAGCAGTAGAGCACTACCTTGATTTTGGTGGAGTCCGTATTGAGGACAACTATTTGGTAACCTCATCAGGTAGCCAACGCTTAGGAAATTATTTAGCCAAAACCGTTGATGAGATAGAGGAACTAAGAGGCAGTTAGTAAAGCGAACCCACGCCTTAATTTTAAACACGGAAAAGACAACTCGGTTATTTAAAAAAACAATTGCTATATAACACATGAGACATGTAAACCACCTACTATGGATCTGCTTCATTGTAAGCAACTTATTTTCCATTAATTTTTTATTTGCACAACCTGGCGTAAAAACACAATGGACGCCGGATGGTAACGGATATTATGAAATTTCGGACGGGCAGGTTTTGGAGGTTAAGTTATTAGATCCCAATCATCCGGTCGTTTTTTTAGATGGCTCCGCGCTCACGCCACAAGACAGTAGCGCACCATTGAAAGTTAAACAGTTTAGTATTTCTGCCGATCGCCGGAAAGTCTTGTTGTTTACCAATACAAAACGGGTTTGGCGCTATCATACACGTGGCGATTATTGGATTTACGATGTTAACAACAAAAAGCTAACTCAACTGGGCAAAGGGCTTCCTGCTTCTTCCTTAATGTTTGCGAAGTTATCCCCTGATGGTACGAGCGTTGCTTATGTCAGCAAGCACAACGTGTATATAGAGGATTTGGCTTCAAATCATATTAGCCAACTTACGGAAGATGGGACCGACCGCATCATTAACGGAACTTTTGACTGGGCCTATGAAGAAGAATTCGGCTGTCGGGATGGATTCCGGTGGTCAAGCGACGGCAAACATATCGCCTATTGGAAAATTGACGCCAGAAGTATTCGCAATTACCTGATGTTGAACACAACAGACTCCACTTATTCATTTACTATCCCGGTAGAATATCCCAAAGCGGGACAAAATCCGAGTGCTTGCTTCATTTATGTGGTCGATGTAAAAACCAAAGAAAACAAAAAAATGGACATTCCCGGCGATCCCGTACAGCATTACATCCCTCGCATGGAATGGACCCCGGATGGCCAATCACTTATTCTCCAACAGTTAGACCGTAAACAACAGGAAAGCCATATCATGCTTTGCTCAATTGAAGATGGCAAAACTAAAACTATCTATACGGAGCAGGATCAAGCTTGGATAGACATTAAATCGCGTTGGAATGATGACGATCCCACAGGCTGGGAGTGGATCGATGATGGCAAGGCTTTTTTATGGGTAAGCGAAAAAGATGGTTGGCGACATATTTATAAAATAGATATGACCGGTAAGGAAGCCTTACTTACCAAAGGAGATTACGATGTTATTGGGATAGATTTAATTGATCAACGTAATGAAAAAATCTACTTCAGTGCCTCACCGGCAAATGCCACACAAAAATATCTGTATCAAATAAGTATAAAGGGCGGTAAAGCGACTCAACTATCTCCAACAGATCAAGCGGGCACCCATAGTTACCGTATTTCACCAAATGGAAAACTGGCTGAACATGAATTTAGCAGCAGCACGACATATTTTACAGGAGAAATTGTCAGTTTGCCAAATCATCAAGAAAGATTGGCCGCAACGGTTCGTCGGAGTCTACCTCAAGGCACGCCTAAGCCCGAATTTTTCAAAGTTACGACAATAGACGGCATAGAGATGGATGGTTGGATGGTTAAGCCAAGCCAGTTCGATTCAACAAAAAGGTATCCTGTTGTTTTTTACGTATATGGCGAACCAGCCGGACAAACCGTTACCGACACCTACGGCGCGGGATTCAACCGTTTATATGAAGGCAGCATGGCAGATGATGGTTACATCTATATTTCCGTAGAAAATCGTGGGGCTCCCGCACCTAAAGGTAGAGATTGGAGAAAAGCAATTTATCGCAACATCGGTGCTATCAACATTCGAGACCAAGCTATGGCGGCTAAAGAAATCTTAAAATGGAATTTTGTAGATTCATCTCGCGTGGCCGTATGGGGATGGAGCGGCGGAGGTTCCTCTACGTTGAATTTATTGTTTCAATATCCTGAAATTTATAAAACAGGCATCGCAGTAGCCGCTGTGGGGAACCAACTCATGTACGACAATATTTATCAAGAACGCTACATGGGCGTTCCGCCTGAAAGCCAGGCAGATTATGTAAAAGGCTCACCGATTACGCATGCTAAAAACTTGCGAGGTAACTTATTATATATTCACGGCACAGGCGATGATAACGTACATTATCAGAATGCTGAAATGCTCATCAATGAGTTGGTCAAACACAATAAACAGTTTCAATTGATGTCATATCCGAACCGCAGCCATTCGATATCGGAAGGTGAGGGCACGTCTGCGCACTTGTCGCGTTTGTACACGAATTATTTAAAACAATACTGCCCTCCAGGAGGGAGATAGTGGGCTGTACGTTCTAGGTTATAAGTTTTAAGTTGTAGGCTACCGTTGGCCTTACAAATAAAAACTACTTTTATCATGATTAAAACACTATATAAAAAATTAGGATACGTCCTTGGATTAGGATTATTGCCTATCGTAACTTCCGCCCAATTACTGGTAAAAGATCAACCGGTCTTTACAAAGGCAGATTCGCTAAGAGGGACATTAACTCCTTTACGTACTTGTTATGACATCAAGTATTATCACTTAGACGTAAAGGTTGATATCGATAACAAATTCATCAGCGGAAGCAACCTTTTTAAATTTGAAGCCACTATGGACTTCGACAGGCTACAGTTTGATCTGTTTGCCAATTTAAAAGTAGAAAAGGTCATTTATCATGGTCAGGAGATGCCTTTTACGCGTAATTACAATGCCGTATTTGTAAACTTCCCGGCTAATATTAAACGCGGCTCGGTCGATTCAATGCAAGTGTTTTATTCAGGCAATCCGCAGGTTGCTAAACGAGCTCCATGGGACGGTGGCTTTGTTTTCTCTCAGGATAGCAATGGTAAACCTTGGGTGGCGACTGCCTGCCAGGGACTAGGGGCCAGCGTTTGGTGGCCTAATAAAGATCATCAAGCGGATGAAGTAGACAGCATGCTAATCAGTGTGAGCGTTCCAAAAGGGTTGACGGATGTTTCCAACGGCCGCCTCATCAAGAAAACAAACCGTAAAGACGGCTACACCCAATTCGATTGGTTTGTACGCAACCCGATCAACAATTACAGTGTTTCAGTTAACATTGGCGACTATGTCAACTTTAAAGATACTTATCAGGGAGAAAAGGGCCCTCTGGATTTAAACTATTGGGTTTTGAGAGAAAACGAAGCGAAAGCTAAAAAGTTCTTCCCGCTTAATGTAATTCCTATGTTGAAGGCTTTTGAACACTGGTTCGGTCCATATCCTTTTTACGAGGACAGTTATAAGCTCGTGGATGTACCTTACACCGGCATGGAGCATCAAAGCGCTGTTACTTATGGTAATGGCTACGCCAATGGTTATCGCGGCCGCGATGCATCAGATACCGGTTGGGGCATGAAATGGGATTTCATTATTGTTCATGAAAGTGGGCATGAATGGTTTGGAAACAACATCACTTCGAAGGACCTCGCGGACATGTGGATACATGAAAGTTTTACCAATTATTCAGAGGCGCTATTTGTCGACTATAACTATGGAAAAGAGGCGGGACAAGCTTATGTGCATGGAATCCGGAGTGGTATCCGAAACGATAGTCCGGTGCAGGGTCCCTATGGAGTAAATCAAGAAGGTTCAGGTGATATGTATCCAAAAGGCGGTGTATTGCTGAATATGATTCGTACCATTATAAATGACGACGAGAAATGGCGGCAGATATTAAGAGGATTGAACAAAACATTTTATCATCAAACCGTTAATTACGAAGATGTAGTCAATTATATCAGTCAACATGCCGTTCGCGACCTAAGCACTGTCTTTGAACAATACGTTAAACACACGAACATTCCTACCCTGGAGTTTCGCTTCAAAGAAGGTAAGACCTACGCACGTTGGATTTCCGATGTGGCAGATTTCACCATGCCGGTGAAGATACGTAAAAAGGACAGTGATTATCAATTTATAGAAGTAGACAGAAGTTGGAAAGAAGTCACTTTACCCGGAGCCAACAAAGACAATATCGAAGTGGATACTTATAACTATTATATCGGTATATTGATTGAATAAATTTAGCTGTTCGCAACCTAAAAAGGCCGTTTTACAATATAAAACGGCCTTTTTACGTCTAATTTAGTGCTGGTAGAATTTCCATACCGTTTTGCTTTCCCTTGTTAAAGGCTTTTCAAGCAAGATAGCTCGAATCATCTCCACCGGCATCGCATTCAATTTGAGCACGGTATCGTGAAATTCCTTTAAGGTATACTTGTGTGATTTCAAGACTTCTCGCTGGAGCGCATAGAACTGTAATCCGCCGATATAATAAGATACCTGGTAAAGCGGAAAGGCCTGACTATCCCTTGATAAAGGCCAATTTAGCTCGCTCTCCACGTTGGCCCGTTCATGTCCAACTTCGTCTACTAGAAAATCAGCGCATTGTTCTGCCGACCATTTGCCCAAGTGAAAGTTAAGCTGGAAGATGATCCGAGCACATCGATACTTACGCCAAAATAACATACCGATTCGTTCTTCCGGTGTCCGCGCAAAACCTTTATCCCACAGCAGCATTTCCCAATATAAAGCCCATCCTTCCATCCAAAAGGGTGTATCAAAATTCCGATAGGTTCGGTAACGGGCATTCATAAAAAATTCTAAATTATGCCCTGCTATTAATTCGTGGTGTACCGTTGCCCGGGAAAAATAAGGATTGTTGCCAAGCATGCGCATTCTTGCCAAGCCAAAATCCATTGTATTGGTTGGGTAAGTTATACTAATTTCCCACCCACCCGTGAAAAAGGCATTTGACTTTTGACGTTCGGGCGACATCATAATCATTCCCCAGGTTTCCTCGGCAAGTTCAGGAATCGTAATTAAGTCATTTTTTTTAAGGAAATCTACCGATTCATCATACAACTTACGGATTACGGCAGGTTGTTGTCCAACGGGTACAGCACTTGCTTTCACTTTTTCCAAAGCAGCTTTCCAATCATTACCAAAGCCTAATGCTGCAGATGCCTTTAGCATTTCCTCCTGGCACCAAGCCATCTCCCGATGAGCAATTGCCAAAAGTTCGTCAGGACTATAGTTAATAAACTCGTGCTGAAGCAGTCGCATCAGCTCCTCTCTACCAATAGGGGTGCGTGTATAAATACCCATCTTGTTTGGTTGTTGCTTCTTTTGAAAAACACCGGCATAACGTACAAGCATGCTATCAGCACGATGATATGCCTCGGGCACCCACCACGAAAATGCCGGATCAAAACCATCATAGAACTGGAAAATACTTGCTGCCGTCCTCCGCAACAAATCCGCTTCTTCTCCTGCTGCTCTAATTTGTTCGGGTTCTAAATGCATATCACTCAAGTTCTTCATAAGCAGAGGAATCGCTTTCGCTATATGCGAAAAAGTGGAAGCAACCCGGGCCGCATCGAGTGAATTTCCGCGCCTACGTGAACGCTCTAATGTAAAAATGCTATCTGCGAAGGGAAATAGACCTTTCAGCTGTTCCATCTGCTGTGTAAGCTTTTCCAATTGATTTTGCTTCTCTTTTAAGTCTCTTGTAAATAATAAATAATCGACTTTACACTCCTGCGGTAATCGATCGAAATCTACATTCTTCAGTTGATTAAGGTATTGCTCATTCAACACCCTTAATCGTGCTTGCCGATCAGGCGATCCCAAGCCCTTTGCCATTCGGTAACGGGGGGCATTTTCTGAGGGAGAATAAAAGCGATAAATGGCTGCTTCATCCGCTTCAAACTGTTTCATCAAATAAGGAATCTCCTGACAGGGTACATACCCTTCTGTGGAAATTTGCGCTTTAACGGATGACGCATTAACAAACAGTAATATAAGCCCAATTGATAAAAATGATTTTCTTTCCATTTGGTTCAAATAAAAAGCGCCAAATCAAAGATTTGACGCTAAAAAATGACAACTTATTGAGCATCCCACCAAACACGCTTCGTGAGCGCATCGCCATTATGCTGTGGTTGCGGATTATTGGTTAACTCATTTAATGGGTATAGCATTTTCCGTGGAATATCAGAAACTGCGTTTTGCACTTTATCTATTGCCGGATAACCCGTTCTACGCCAATCGTTGAAAATTTCCGGCGACAGAAAATTGACAATGGCTTTCTCTTCCATAATGTATGACAAAGCATTGTCAGCATTGATATTTCCTCTGCTTGCTAAATAGGCTGCGATTGCGGTGCTAGACGAAACACCAGTATGGGCCATATCTGCTTCAATAGCCTGCTGATATATGGGTGCTGCTGCCTCTGCTCCTGATAAGATTAAAGTAGCTTCCGCTTTCAACAGTAATGCTTCCCGATAATTAATGAGGTTTAACGGCGAATTAGCACTTGCGTAAAATGAGCCGCCTAAAGAATAAGATTCCAGCGAGCCAATACCAGATGAGCCAATAACACGACCTAAATAGGTATTATTCTGCTTTGAGCGGGTAATCAGTTGTGTTATTCTCGGATCATTTCGACTTACCAATGAATCAACGGTTTTTGACGATAAAATAATAGTCTCAACGGGCAGAAAATTTCTGTACCACCTATTCTCTTTGCCCGCTGTACCATCGTACACTAAACGCAAATCGTCTGCATTACTTTGCATACCATTTTCTAAGGCGCTCAACGCTAATTGAGCCTGCGCAGTTGCGGTATGATTTGGCGCTTTTGTAAGGTGCATATAATAACGGGCCTTTAGGGTATAAGCTGCCTTAATCCATTGCGTGGTATTTCCTTGGTAGAAAAAATCCCTGTTGCCCGGTAGTGTTCCACCAGCTGTCTGTAAACTGGCAATACCCTCATCCAACAAGCTCTGAATCGTATTGTAGATCATTTCTTGACTATCATATGCGGGTGTAAAAGTTTCCGTAGCATTTAATGCTTGCGAATAGGGGACATCCCCCCACATATCGGTAGCATACGCAAGGGTATATGCAGTTAAAACACTGGCTATTCCGCTATAAATGGTATTACCTTTCTCGTCCGCCTGTTCTTTCATCAATTTAAGATTCTCCAAACAATCCGTATAGGTATAACGCCAGGTATCATTCAAATCCGCCGGATTTAACAAATAAGTGCCTACATTGGGTGGTGCCTGATTCAAAGCAATCAGCTGCATAAAATGAGCCGCATCAATAGATGCCCAGCCAGCAACCACATTGTGCACCAAATTATATTCGATAGCAGGCAATAACAATGATTCCTGTACCGATGAAGGTTCATTCGGATTTTCATTGACATCCAAAAATTTCTCACAGCTGGAAAACAAGCATGATGCAACGAGTATGATATAAGAAATTGACTTTTTCATCTTTCTAATCAATTAAAAGGTAAGGGATAGAGTGAAATTATACGATCTGGAAGTTGGGGCAGAATTTCCGTACAAACCCAAAGCATCGTTCCCGGATCCATAACTATTTACCTCGGGATCAGAACCCGTAAAATGTGGGGCATATATCCACAAATTCCGTCCGGTTGCTGTTAATGAAGCCCGTTGGAAAGGTGTTTTCTTGATCCATTTTTCAGGAAAATTGTAGGTTAAGTTTACATTACGCAGTTTTACATAGGTACCATCCTGCACAGCCGCTTCATAGATCGCATTCAGTCGCTGATAGTAATCCTGAGCCGACACGGTAACCGTATTTGGTTGGCCTGTATTTATGTTCACTCCTTCCACTATGCGGTCTTCACGATTCTCGGTTGCCTTCGGTGTGCCATAAAAGAACCCATAACGATCATCCGAGTTCATAATATCCCCTCCCTTTCGCATATCGAAGAAAAAGCTCAAATTCAAATTTTTATAGGTAAAGCTGTTGTTTAAGCCTGCCAACCAATCGGGTTGAATATTCCCTATTTTTTGGGACGGTCCAATAACAGGTAAGCCGGTATCATCTATTAATTTTTGCCCAGCCTCGTTGTAACTATAGCCCGGAGCGTAGAACGTGCCATAAGGGTCACCGGTAAATGCAAAAGTCTGTCCAATCTGCACTTGATCGGCACCGCCATAAAGTTCCGTTACCCTGTTTTTTATTTTGGTGAAGTTGAAGGTGAAGTCCCAGGAAAAATCTTCACTTTTAACCGGTGTTACATTTAACAAAGCCTCAATTCCCCTGTTATACATACTCCCGGCATTGATATAGGAATTGCGATAGCCGGTAGAATTCGCTAAGGTAATATACGATAGGAGGTCTGTATGGTCTCGATCAAAATAATTAAACTCCAAGCCGATGCGATTTTTTAGAAACTGGGTTTCCAGACCGATTTCAAGCTCGGTGGTTGTTTCATTCTTCAGGTTCGTGTTACCTAAGTCGCCACTGATTAAAAATCCCGGCACACCGTTAAAGGGAAAATTAGTTGCCGTGTTGTATACTGTCGAAGTGGCGTATGCACGTACATTATCATTACCCACCTTTGAGTAAGAAGCACGCAACTTACCAAAGCTTAGCCAGGGAGTTTGTTCTTTTAAAAGTTCGGAAAACACAAAACCTCCCGACACCGATCCATAATAATAGGTTCGGTTTGCTTTATCAAACACGGAACTTTGTTCCATCCGTCCCGTAAGCGAAAGCGTTAACATTTTTTTGTAATCAACCGTGGGTTGTGCGTAAAAAGATACGCGACGGAAGCGTCTATAATTTTCCGTACTTATCTGATTTTCGGTATTACTGATATTGTCAAAATCATCAACAGTAAATCCTCCTGTTCCTTCCAATTGATAGAGCTGATCATATGTGGCGAACACATTATTGCCCAGCAACATACTTACCTCTAGATCTTCTCCTATCTGTTTACGCGCCTCGGCGATCAAATCGTGGTTGAATTGCCGATAGTTATTATTGCGGTCGCGTAAGACGCCGGTAGTTCCCACCGGTATACTAGGAGCTTCATGGTATTTGGATTGCTCGGAGTATATATCTGCCCCTAAGCGTTCTGTAATGGTTAACCAGTCTGTAGGCGTATAATTAAAAGTAGCGATTGGGATAAAACGATTTCCACGCACATCATTATATACATTTTCTAAAGACCAGTAAGGGTTATTGCGGGAGTAGCGGAAAACACGTTGTGTACCATCGTCATTGGTAGCAGGCAAAGGGTCCCAGGAAAAAGGAGCCGTATACACGGTCCATAAGGGTGCTTCTAAACCGTAACCCTCCGGGGTTCTATGCGCCGTTGTAGCGACATAATTGAACTGGAAAGTGGCTGTAAAATTATCATAGATCTTATTGCTGAATTTAGCAAAGGCCGCATGTCTTTTATAGTTCGTAGTTGGTATTGTACCTTCCTGATCCAGGTAGGAATAAGACATAAAATAATTAGATTTATCTGTTCCCCCTTGTACGCTTAATGTATTTGTATAGGTCTTGCCTGTTTGGAAAAACGCATCCATTGGATTCACATTACGTACCGGTTTACCGTCTACCATCAACGTATCCAAGCGGGGGCCCCAAACCAAGCTTGTTTTCTGATCGTTATCCACTCCATTCCAATACACTCCGCGATCGCCTTGTGCGTAAACCGATTGTACTTGTGGATAAATTGCCTTATCAAGCGAAAATTGTGTGCTAAAATTAAAACTTGGCTTCTGCTCTTTATTACCATTTTTGGTAGTAACGATAACTACACCACGTGCGGCACTTGATCCATATAGGGCCGAAGCGGCCGATCCTTTCAGCACATTAATGCTTTCAATGATGGCCGGATCGATATCTGAGAAACGACTGATACCACTTCCATTACCATTTGTAGCCGTTTGATCATTATTTATAGGAACCCCATCGACCACGATCAAGGCCTCGTTATTTCCGGTTAATGAACTCGTACCACGAATGACAATACGCGAGGAGCTTCCCGGTTGCCCGGAAGAAGAAGTAATCTGTACACCCGAAACTCTTCCTGTTAATGCATTAAGTGGGTTCGGTTCTTTTGTTTTGGCAATATCTGCCCCTGAAACCTCCTGCGTGCTATAGGTTAACTGCCTTTTCTCTCTTTTTATTCCTAAAGCTGTTACAACTACTTCATTCAAGGTTTGATTATCCTCTTCAAGTGTAATGTTTAAAACCGATTGCGCAGTAAGGGTGATCTCTTGCGTCCGATAGCCTAGCGCTGTAATTTTCAAAACAGCTCCCGGCCGGTAATCGATGGTAAAGACCCCATTTACATCGGTGGAAGTGCCTTGCGCAGTTCCGGATAATTTAATAGACACCCCTGGGATAGGGGTCTTGGATTGGTCTACTACCGCTCCTTTTAATGTCTTGGTTTGCGCCTGCACATCTAAAAAAGCCCATAAGCTTACGATGAAGGCAATTAAATAGTTGATTTTCATGATTAATTCGTGTTGGTTTTGTTGCTATTACCTATTTTTTTCTGGACTTTAACAAAACTATTACATAAACCCCTCGAATTATTATCAAAAATTAACTACAACAAACCGAATATTAACATAAAATCAAAAAAAAGCTATTTTATTAGTTATTTTACACCAACAACCAACTACCATCCACAATAAAACAGATGAAAAAGTGTATTATTAGCAACAACTAGTGAAATTCATACAAATTAAAATCAGACAGACGTCCATAACCATATTTTTCTGAATAACTAGCTTGATATGGACCTACTTGCAGCACTTTATCAAGCCATTTTGGCTTAACATACGGGCTTCCTGGAAAATCAACCCATATTTTACCATCTTTACTTCCCCGAACAAAGATTAACCTACCTTCTCGCTGAATTTGCAGATAAGGATAGAAGTCGAAACCGGTATTATTATGCTGTTGTTTTCTCCTATGGTCTAGGTCCGTTACAATATTGCCTATTCCCCAACCAAGCATCACCCCATTTTGCAATAACTGTTCATTTTCTTCATTCACATAACGAACCATCAAACCCACTTCATTTGGGCCCAATGGCTTGCGTTGCTGTAGACCGGACAAATCGTTCACTTTTAGTTGCATCAAAAAGTTACCGGATACATTTTTATATAAAAAGGGCCCTCGATTACTACTACCGTCCCAAGCTGTTTTTGCCGAAGCCAGTTCAACAACGCCTTGGCCTTGCCGCATCGTTAAGCTATCGGCCGAACCTCCTTCCATACCATCCCAATTATACTGGCCGGCAAAATCCTTTGCGAGGTCTAAGCCCTCTCGCATACTAGTAAATCGGTTTTTTTCGACATCCTTTAGCGAAATTTGTTGTGAACTCCATACAAAGCCGTAACGGTTTTTTACAAAAAACCGAAAAGCTCGCTTTTCTCTTTTACTCAAATCTTGTGCAAGATAGTGTGTAGCCGATTGCCATATTGTACTTGTACTGTCGTTATTTATATTTTGAAAACTAAATTGATAACCCCGATTCGCCAGTGAAGTGTCTACCTCCATAAAAGCCAGTTCCTCCGATACCCATTTTGGATGAATCGTATATGTTGGATTAATCTGCTCGTCCGGCTTTAGATTCAGCACGGAATCTGCCCAGCGCTTTAACTCGTTTTCATCTTTAGCCTCATTCAATAAATGAAGCGATTTTAGATAAATGCCTTTTGAGGGAATCATTTTTATGAGTTCCGCATTCAGCTCATTTCGTTTTTCCCATTTATCCGAATGGTAATAATAGAGCCCATCGCGCTGTTTCACGAGGGCAGTTAGTGTCCAAGTGTCCTTCGTCTTCCGTTTACCATCTGCGTATACCAAAACAAGGCTATAATAAGCCAAGCTATCAAGCGTCGATTTTAAATAAGGAAGCAACGCGTCCCTCCCGTTCTTTATGTATACCGCCATTTGCCCTTTGTAAGCGAGTAGTTCAGCGTCCTGATTTTGAAGCTCTATTCCTGATTTACCATAGCCTTTATTTATCCAAGTCTTCACTTTTCCAAACACTAAATCTTTCGCTTCAAACGATCCAACATACGCGCTCTTTTTAGCGCTAATCCGTAATTTTTCAATCTCTTGCGTCGTTAAAGCATAGTCGTACATTTTTAGCGAAGCAATGGCGCCACTGAAGAAGTGCTGTAAACGTCTGTCTGTTCCAATTAATATATCGGCAGATCTTTCCAGAAAAAGCATGCGGTTACCGCGATTCTCTAACTTGCCATTGACATATAATCGCTCTTCCGTACCATCAAAAACAAGCACCACGTGATGCCATTTGTTAGGACTTGGGATATCCTTGAAAGCCAAATTAGCCCACCCCCCATGTACTATTCCCCCGACGGCCGGATCGGATCCATAGCCCAATGATGCATTTGTCAAGTCCCTCCCGCCAGATGCCCATTGAATAATTGGTTCTTCTTTCGCGATGTTTGGATTATTTATCCATGCGCTGATGGTGAAACTACTGTTTCCTCCTACGGTTGGAGGGAGCGCCATTTCAGATTGCCAATAACTTTGTCCGTCAAAAACAAAAGCTTTTCTTCCCTGCACCAAATCAATCGTGTAGCTTCCGTTTTTTACCCGAAAAAGGCCGCCTAACACACCTTTGTTAGCCACCTTTTTATCTGCAGTATGTAGGGCATATTTTTCTGCCTCTAGGTCGACCAGCAGACCCAGACTTTCTTGCTTTCCAACCGGAGCTTGCGGTGTCGACAGTTTTCCTTCTTCATAAGCAATACGAGGTTCGCTAAATATCTTTACGTTCCAGATAGCCCTATTAAGTCCAGATAACTGAGTGTTTTTTATGGTGATTCGAAAATAACGGGCTTTTACATCGCCGTAATCTTTCATCGGGCTACCCCATTGCGTATTTTGGGTGCGGTCTGCAAAAACTTTCCAACGCTGCCCATCGTTAGAATATTCCATCAGGTATTGATAGTACCACGTAGCGTATTCAAACTGAGTTAAGACGCTCCGTATACATTCTTCTTTTCCTAAATCCACTTGCCACCATGCTTCATGCATATTATCGGCGGCTTTCCAGAGCGTCCCATTATTATCGTCGGCCGCATAGTCAGCTCTAAAATCATCGCTATACACAGAAGAAGCACTTATCTGTTTACCAAATGCTAAATTTATGGCTTGAATGGTATTTTTTGCCAACGCGCCGATACCTTGATGTGTAGGCACAACTTTTTTTATACTTCCCTCTTCGTCGAACTCAAGCTTATCTACGGCTATTTGTCGGTGAAAACCACCTCCACTGTGTGGATTGTTATGTCGGTGGTAAACGATGTAAAAATTATCGCCTTCCTGCAATACACTGTTATGCCCGGGACCATGTACGGTACCGTCTTCATTAGTAACTAATACCGGACTGTTTTTGCCATATACAAAAGGGCCCATGGGTCCCTCTTTGCTCGTTACATAATGGACCTTATAACTTGCATCTTCACAATGTTCAGCGCTGTACATTAAATAATAAATTCCATTTCGCTTAAACATAAAAGGTGCTTCAAAAAAGTCTTTTGCAATGGTATTTGGAATGATCCCCGTTTTCGCAAAAGATTTCATATCGGCATTCAACAACCCCATGCCACAACCACTATTCGGATAAATTCCCCAGGTACCCCAAAACATATACATTTTACCATCATCATCCCGAAAGGTTTGGCCGTCTAAAGTAATCACATTGGGTACAAGATAATTCGGGATCACTGCCTCGGTTCCCGGTAATAGCGGAGTCCATGGGCCCGTTGGCGAATTCGATGAGGCTCCATATAGTTCGCAAGGTTGGCTATAATACATATAATAATTGCCATCACTTGCTTTATTCACATCCGGCGCCCAATAAATCGGTGTATTCGGCCAATTCATCGGCTCCATATACCAGTTCACAAAATCTTTGGATTTCCATACTTGAGATGGCCCCAATCCGAAGCCGTTCCCATCCGTCGTGGCATAAATATAATAAGTATCACCCCATTTCTTTATAGTTGGATCAGCGAAATAACCCGGTATGATGGGATTTCCAGTCCTTGGCGAGTTCTGCCTTGGCGCTTGCGTAAATCCACTAAGCGAACAAAGAAGTAGAAAGAAAACAAAAATCTCTTTTTTATCCATTATATTCTAAAAATAAGGAAGAGCCATCTCTTGCCCATAGAGATGGCTTTCCACATCAATTAAACAAACATAAACCAACTATTTAGGCCTTTTTACACTGTAAAAACCAAAGTTAAGGTCTTAGCGAATGGACAACCATCCAGATATTAACAGACTATTGTCTTTTTTTAACAATAAATGTCTTTAAAACAGTTATTTTATTTTTCTACCAACGTTCGATAGAAACGAAAATAGATAGCTGGCAAATAAATGGTTACTATTGGTTAAAATACTTTTAGTTTTAACTGCCAGCAAGTCATTAATTTCGTACAACGCAAATAAATGTCAACAAAACATTTATAAACTGAGCTCATACCCAATTATAAATTAAGTTCAAACTAAGGCAAGCACTACAGAATCCGAAACAGTAGTGATTATTATTATGTAACACTAAATTAATGAGCAACGCACAACAGTTCATGACCCCTTTTTATCCTTCTTCCTTCACAAGCTACAAGGATGGAAGAATCAACATTGGCCAAAGTATTAAAATCAAAGTTTAACGTAAGTTTTATTATTATTTATGAAAAAAATCAACATTTCAGAGAAGGTGGGGCACTTTCGATTAGCTATGCTAGTTCCATTTTTCATTTGCCTTCTTATGCTCGCCACTGTTCTTTCATGTAAGAAAAATCCTTTTCATCCGGTTCCCGGAGAGGAGGTCGATAGTTTAGCAATTTATATTCCGCAAGAATTCCAACATATGGACTTCAATGATACGACGAGCACCTGGTGTTATCCTCGTAGCAGGCAATCAGAACACTTCATTGTCTTTTGGGGAGCAAAATATGGAGATAACGATCCAAATTCAACCGATATTCCCTCTAAATATCGGGTCAATATCGATGATTTGCTAACTAAAGCTGAATCTTTTTATGATTTAAATATCAATGTATTAAAATTTGCTGAGCGTGGTAAGGGTAAATCGAATCTCGACAAATATAAGATGATGATTTTCCTTTATTACCAAGACGAATGGTTAGCAACAGGTTCCGGTTACGATGACGTAATCGGCGCGCTCTGGATAAGTCCGGGCACCTCACAACCCGTTGGTTCCACCATCGCTCATGAAATAGGGCATAGTTTTCAGTATCAGGTTCATTGCGATTTAGGCGGTGGTTCGGGTTTCCGATATGGTTTTGGTGGCAATGGAGGAAACGGTTTTTGGGAACAGACCGCGCAATGGCAAGCCTATCAAAGCTATCCGTTGGAAGCGTTCTCTTCACACAATTTCACCGTTTACACGCAAAACTATCATCGGCATATTCATCATGAATGGCAACGTTATGCAAGTTATTTCATCCATTACTATTGGGCAAATAAGCATGGCATTGACATCATTGGGAGAATCTGGCGTGAAGCACAACAGCCGGAAGACCCGATACAAGCTTATATGCGGATAACCGGTATTTCCAATGCGCAATTAAACGATGAATTATATGACGCAGCAGCAAAATTTGCCACATGGGACTTAGATGCTTTGCGGGAAAACGGAAAAAATTACATTGGAGCTCATAGCTTCAATTTTAATGAACTTGCCGATGGCAGTTTTCAAGTTGCTTATGACCATTGCCCAGGCACATCCGGTTATAATATCATACCACTGAAGGTACCCGCTGCCGGAACACAAATATCAACGGCGTTCATGGGTCTACCTAATGCGACAGGGTATAATACGGTGGACGCTTCGCGCGCAGGTTGGCGGTACGGTTACGTAGCTTTATTAGCTAATGGAGCCCGCGTATATGGGAACATGGAGCAGGGTATTAATAAGACAGTGAATTTTACCATTCCCGAAAACTGTGCAAAGCTATGGTTTGTTGTAACAGGAGCACCTAGTACCTATGCAGTACATCCTTGGGATGAAGACGAAAACAATGATGAACAGTGGCCGTATAAAGTTAAGTTTACAAACACTACACTCATCAATCATATCGATCTAGAAGAGGATGCCACACCAAAGGACACTACATTTACCTATAATGTAAGCTTTCCGAGAGATACTGTGAATTACTCGGGTAAGACCGTCTCGATAGACGTAACTCCTCTTGCCCAAGCTTTTGTACTACAACCTGGCAAGATCACACAATTAATGGGAAGTAGCGTTAAATTCTATGCAGTGGAGAGCAATGGAAATTTAAATGCGACGACGACCGCCAATGGCTATGGACACTGGTTCGATGCAAACGGCAATGTTATTAATTGGGGAAATGACGCAAAAGTTTTCTCGGAGTTTAATGCCACAAATTTTACTTTTTCAATAGGACAATATCCCGGTCATTCGACTCCAGGCAACCAATATACGGTGAAACAGGCCTTAGTTTACGAATATGAGCCAGGAAAAACGGCGCAAGCTACATTTGTATTCAAAATTAACATCGAATAAACTGTAAAGAGGAGTGTTCTCGGACACTCCTCTTTATGCTAATAACTCACCGCTAAGCCAATACTAAAAGATTTTCCTCTTCCTATGGAGTGTAAACTTCATCGAATAGAACATGTTTATTTAGAATAATTTAAAATAGATTGTTTAGACTTATTTTAAATAATATATTTGCTCCCAAAAATCTAAATACCCATGCTACAAAGGTTTACTTTCTTTATTTTTATTTTTTTATGGACTTACGGCTCGGCCCTCGCCCAAGTCACCAGTATAAACGGTACCATCCGTACTTCGGACGGAAAACCTGCCGAATTGGTGAGTATCACCGTAAATGGTACTAACCTCGGAGCGGTAACGGACAAATTCGGCAGTTATTCTATAAAGGGCGTTACTCCTGGGTCCTATGTGCTTAAAGTAACTTCTGTAGGACTAGAAAAACAGGAAAAAACGATCGAGGTAAAACCAGGCAGTCCCTTAACAATAAATTTTTCGTTGGCGGAAAACGCCGCTACCTTGCAAGAAGTGCTTGTGTCCACTAAAAATCTAAATAAAAAGGACAATTACGTTGCACGAATGCCGCTTAAGAAATTGGAGAACCCGCAAGTATATAGCATCGTATCATCAGAGACGATGAAAGAACAAGGGCTTACCAACTTTGACGATGCTTTACGCAATGTACCGGGCATTACGCGTACTTGGGAATCAACAGGGCGGGCGGGTGATGGAGCCTCTTACTTTGCATTAAGGGGATTTGACTCTCAACCCATTATGTACAATGGTTTACCAGGCTTAACGAGTGGAAACCTCGACCCCATCAATATCGAAGAAATACAAGTGA
The DNA here is from genome assembly GCF_044784325.1 of Olivibacter sp. EAT-5. Lineage (NCBI taxonomy): Bacteria > Pseudomonadati > Bacteroidota > Sphingobacteriia > Sphingobacteriales > Sphingobacteriaceae > Olivibacter > Olivibacter sp. EAT-5. The sequence continues at coordinate 1,287,958 of NZ_CP173028.1, forward strand.
TCAAAGGACCTTCAGCCACCTTATTCGGCGGCAGCTTCTACAGTTATGGAGGGATGATCAATACGATCACCAAGAAACCATATTATGAATTCGGTGGTGAGATCACTTATCAAATGGGAAGTTACGGACTAAACAGGGTAACAGCAGATATTAATACCCCTTTAAGTAAAACAGAAAAAATAGCGCTGCGCATCAATACAGCCTATCACGATGAAAACAGCTTCCAAGATGCGGGTTTCAAGAAGTCCTTTTTCATAGCTCCATCGTTGGTTTATGAGGTAAACGATCGACTGTCTTTCCATTTGATGGCAGAAATTCTTGAAGAAGAGCGTGCCGTTCCACCTGTATTTTTTCATTCAGACCGTACCGGACCGCTACCATTTAAATCGCTCGAAGAACTTAACTTGAATAATGATCTATCATTTACCAATAATGACATGACCATTAAAAATCCACGATTTAATCTACAGGGTCAAATGCTCTACAAAATATCAGAACAATGGACTTCGCAAACGGCTATTTCAAGAGGGACTGTGAAGTCTGATGGTTATTACACCTATATCTGGGACGACGGAATCAGCGATTCGTATTTTGACCAATTTTTTCATAAAGAAAGACAAACAACCAGTGTAACCAATATTCAGCAAAACTTTAACGGCGACTTCAACATTGTTGGACTTCGGAATCGCTTATTGGTAGGATTAAACTACTTTAGCCGAAATGTTATTGATAATGGCTCAGGCACAGCGGCCGTAAGAAAAGTTACCCCACAACAAGCAGAAGTGGAATATATCAAACCGGGTACCACTGACACGATTGCACCTGTTTACCTCTCGCGCGCTTTCGTTGACCAGATTCTAGCAGGCACGGGGGGTGCCAACAGTAATGTGAGTAACAGTTCGTATAGTGCGTATGTCTCCGATGTATTGAACATTACACCCGCACTATCGGCAATGGCAAGCTTACGGGTTGATCATTTCGTTTCAAAAGGGGAAAAAAGCGACCTGGAAGATGATTTTAACCAGACAGCATTATCTCCAAAGTTTGGCCTAGTTTATCAACCTATTTTGGATAAGGTGTCCCTTTTTGCCAATTATATGAACGCTTTTATCAATGTAGCCCCTCGTTCAGTTGCTGATCCCGATGGAAGTAATCCGCGCATAAAATCGTTTAAACCTGAGCAGGCTAATCAATTCGAGTATGGTATAAAAACCGATTTGTTCAATGAACGTTTAAATACCACCGTATCGGTATATAATATTAAGGTGTCAGATAGGGTATCGCCGGATCCCGCTAATGTAAACAACTCATTACAGGGAGGTAAAGTTCAGAGTAAGGGCTTTGAGGTTGAAGTGAATGCCAACCCCATGCAGGGGCTCAATCTAATTGCTGGATATAGTTACAATAAAACCGAGGTTATAGCAGGTGATGAAGCGGATTTTTATAGTGAACCCGGCCGCGCGATTGGAGGTCAAGGTCCACAAAACCTTGCGAATTTATGGGCAAGTTATCGGTTCACAAGCGGGAAATTACAGCATTTCGGTGTTGGCGTCGGAGGTAATTATGCTGGTAAATATCGGGTAATTGATAGTAGTATAACGGGCGAATTTGATTTACCAAGTTATGTATTACTCAATGCAGGGCTGTTTTATAACCAAACACATTATCGCATATCCTTTAACCTAAATAACATCACCAATAAGGAATATTATATAGGTTATTGGTCGGTTAACCCACAGAGGCTCCGCAACTTCGCTGCCAGCTTTAGTTATAAGTTTTAGATCGATTACATGACTGATTAACCTCCGGATTTAGCGCGCATCATACGCTTCATGATGGGGTTAATCAGTATCAAGCCAATACCTATCCATACGGCATATAAGGCTAATTGCTTATAACCTTCCGTATAGGCCAATAACTTATCATATAAAGAGGCCTTTTCATCGGTAATGGACATATCCGCGCCCAATAAACCGGCAACATATTGCCCGTAAGCGCTCCCTAGGAACCAAAGTCCCATCATCATACCCGTCAGCTTTTGGGGAGACAATCTAGTGATGACAGACATTCCGATTGGACCTATGCATAGCTCACTCAAAGTGATAAAAAACCAAGCAAGTGTAAAAATATTCAAAGAAGTTTTACCCTGTTCATTTGCATAAAACCGAGTTGCGAAAAACAAATAGAATCCGATAGCCAGTAAAAAGAATCCGATGCCAAACTTAATTAAGGTATTGGGCTCGATCTTCTTCTTCGCCATCCAAATCCATAACATTCCCAAGGGCGAGCTACAAAGTACAATAAAGAGCGCTCCCGATGAATTATTGATCATGTTGGGATCGATTTGGAAGAAAAGGAGCTCATGTTTTAAATTATTAGCCGCGAACAAACTCAAAGAACCACCCATTTGCTCAAAGAATGCGATATAGAAAATATAAGCGATAATGAAGATCAGTGCCGCTAACAGAGGGTACCGAAACCGCTTATCCGACAGTTTGAACCATTCATAAAAGAAATATATTAGCGCTATCGGACCGATTGTATACATAAAAAGGTCGGTATACTGCGTGTTTTGAATCATGATCAAGATGCAGGGGATCGCCAGTAAGGCTAGAAAATAAACGAGTATTTCATTGCGTCTACGTTTTCCTTTTGGTTGATGTAACAGCGGCGATAAACCAATGGGGCCCAATTGTTTTTTTGAGAAATGAAAAGTAATGAGTCCGATCAACATTACCCCACCTGCCGCAGCAAAGGCGGAACTCCAATTCACGTATTTTCCAAGATAAACGCACAGGATACCGCCCAAAAACGATCCAATATTAATACCCGCGTAAAACATACTAAAACCAGCGTCTCTCCGTGTGTCGGTGGGTTTGTATAGCTGACCAACCATCGAAGAAATATTGGGTTTAAAAAAGCCTGTACCAATAATAGATAAGGAAATTCCAATATAAAAGAAATGATTTGGTGAAATAGCAATTAAAGTACTACCTGCAATCATTACCAAAGCGCCAAAAATCAGGGATTTATTAAAACCTAAGACTTTATCCGCTACGATGCCCCCCATAAAAGTGAAGGCGTACACAAAAGCCTGGATAGCACCATATTTGAGGTTCGCTTCCCGATCATTTAAAGCCAATTGATCCACCATAAACAGGGCCAATATCCCTCGCATACCATAAAAGCAAAAGCGTTCCCACATTTCTACGGTAAAGAGATACCAGAGTTGTTTTGGATATTTTCCTTCAAAATTTTGGATTTCCTCTAAAGTTGTTGGAGGCATAACATGTATTTGGATTTGACGATAAAATTAGGACGAATGTAAATAATTATCCCGTTAACAAATAAAAATCTATCAGTTGTTTTTATGTTACAACTGATAGATATACGCTCAAAATATACTTTTTCAAACTACGGAACAAACACCGGGACTTGGCTTGGGTTTGGATTCTGCTCCAATGATCTGTTGTTAATCACTTCTTTTTCAGGTATCATGAGAATCAGTTTATTGGAGTTTTTTGGAACGCTGACATTTTGATAATGCCCTTGTGCACTTGTCCGTTCCACCGATAATTGCAAGCGCAGAATATCGAACCATTCAAGACCTTCCCCCCACATTTCCTTTCGCCGTTCCAGTAAAATGGCATCGATTAACGCTTCTTGACTCGAGGTGCTCGTTACCGCTGCGCCTCGTTCTTGCTGTAGGGTATTTAACACTTGTAAAGCAGTTTGTAAATCATTTTGTCTTGCTGCTGCTTCTGCTTCTACCAAATACATTTCTGCTGCCCGAAAATCGTAAAGGTGGCCATATGGAGGCTCGTCCCGCAATTCCCGGAATTTCGTGGCAGCATATTTCCCGGGGTACAACGGATTTTCAATAAAAAGGGCTCGTGGATCATCTTTCATTATTACCTCAACAAAATAATTGGATGGTAAAATTTGTTCGGCCTGCCAAGGCGCATTATTTTGTCCAAAATCAAACCAACAGGCAGGCGAATCATACCACCAGTAATCTTGCGAACCTTGTTCATAACCCAAAACCCACTCTTTATTAGGTGAAGAAAAGCCTGCTTTATATTCACCCGTCGTCATCAATTCATAGTTTGTACGGATTCTATTGGCATATTTTTGTGCATTAACCCAGTCTTCGATGGTAAGATACACTTCTGCCAAAAGAAAATTGACAACGTCAACATTGTAATAATTAATACTAGGGCGATTAAAGTCTATTAATAAAGTTTCAGCGTTAGTTAGATCAGCAATGATTTGATTGTAGACTTCTTCTACGGTTGCTCTCGCTTTTGGATCTAAATCGGAAGTTAATTGTAGAGGGACACCTGGCTTATCCTTAGCAATGATGTATGTGTGTTGATACATACGAACCAAATTAAAATAACAACGGGCTCGTAAAGCCAAGGCCTGTCCCTTAATTGCGTTCTTCTCTGACTGCCCTCCTATTGCTTGGTCCACATTCTCTAAGATAATATTGGTATTATTGATAACCCTATACATGGTAGTCCACATCGTAGATGTGACACCGCTAGTCGCATCGTAACGTTGGTTACTATAAGTATAGAAGTACCAATTATTACCTACCTGCTCTTGATTGACCATCATATCCAAACCTGAAACGGTTGATAACAATTTAATTCCTAAAGGACTAGATGTCGCTGGATTATCACTGCTTCCATTGTTTCCATCTCGCATCATGCGATAAGTACCTTGTAACAGTAAATTCAAACCGGTAACATCTTGCAGAACCGTTGTATTGGTCAAATCAGAAGTTGGCTCTTCTGTCAAGAATTTCTCGCAACCAGTGCTTAGCAATAGCATCGTTGTCAATAGACCTATTAAAGTTTTATTTATAAATTTCATTTTGTTATATTTTTACGCCTCATTTAAAAAGACACGTTTAAACCTAAAGAATAACTCCTTAATGCAGGAACACCTGAACTAGCATCCACTACACCAACTAAACCATTACCATAGTTCTCGGGATCCGTACCACGGCCTTTTGCACTGCCAAAGGTGAGTAGATTATCTCCTCGGAAATAGATTCTTAATGCAGAGAGGCCCCACTTCGACACTAACGACTGCGGTAAATTATACCCCAGCATCACATTTTTCAAGCGTACGAAATTATTAGTGAATATATATTGATCGCTGTAACGCGCATTGGCAAAAGCATCAAATGTACGATACGTATAGATCTTCGCGATATCGGTTACATCTCCCGGTTTCTGCCAACGGCGATCCAAATTATCGTAGGCGGCAAAATTCTCCCGCAATACATTACTTTCTGAGTAGTTGTAATCATATAGCTTACCACCGAAGCTATAATAAAGCATAAAGGAAAGATCTAAGCTTTTGTATCGAAAATTATTGGTGAATGCGCCAAAAACATCAGGCAATACAGAACCCTGATTGATGCGTTGTTCGTTCACATTCACTTCATTGTAGTTTTCTGTCTTTTCCTGACCAATAATATTTCCGTTTCCGTCAAATTCATATTTCCACCATTGGTTATGTCCATTATCGGGGTTGACACCGGCGAAACTGGGGGCATAAATATCATAACGCGACCCGCCTTCTTTCCATTTAAAAATGGCAACACCCTGACTATATTGCTCCTCTTTGCTTGGTAGACTTGTTATTATATTCTTATAGCTAGTGGCATTTAACGAAACATTCCAATCAAAATCCTTTGTTCGGACGGCTGAATAATTCAGATCTACCTCCCATCCTTTGTTCTGCACATCTCCAATATTGGTTAAAATTGCATCCATTCCTAAAGAAGGGGCCAATGGCCTGTTTAACAAAAGATCTTGTGACTTACGTGTGAAATATTCTACACTTCCGGAAAGTTTGTTAAAAACTGAAAATTCAAACCCAATATTCGTTTGAATATTCGTTTCCCATTTTATATTTTCATTCTCTAACTGATTTAATCGTACACCGACAGTTCCAACATAGCTTGTTGGCCCGTATAAAGCTTGATAAGCATAGTAATTTCCTACGCGATCATTCCCCACTTCACCGTAACTGGCTTTCAGTTTTAGGTTCTGTAACCAGTCTTGTGTATTCTCCATAAAGGACTCTTCAGAGATACGCCAAGAAGCACCTAAAGAATAAAATTGTCCCCATCGATGATCAGGATGAAAACGGGAAGATCCGTCAGTACGAATGCTACTCGATATATAAAAGCGATTATCAAAATCATATTCCGCTTTACCAAAGAAACTGGCGAGACCATAACGTCCAAAGGTTGACCACGCAGTTGGATCATTAGATGCAAGTGAGATTTCTTTAAAGTAAGGAAGCGCAAGTCCTGAGCGGGTTACTCCAGAACCAGAAGTAGTATAAGAATAAATTTCCTGCCCAGCGAGTACGTTGATATGGTGCAAGTTATTGAAGGTCTTATCATAAGTTAACACATTATTAACTGTGTGCGAATAAGATCGGTAGTTGTCGCGCTGCACATAACCTTCTGATGGAAGCAGCTGATTCTCACGTTCAGGACTTTTCCACATACTATAGAAGTTGTCAATCAGTTGGAACGAATAAGTCGTTTTCAGGCTTAACCCGTCTAACAATCGGAACGTAAGAGCAGATACGGTTTGTAAATTATCGGTTTGGCTATTTTTTGCTTCTGTTAACGCTCCATAGGCACTCCATCGAGGCCACCAGGCACGACCGTTAGCTACACCCTCATCTAGTTGCGGTTTTCCGGTAAAAGGACTTATCGCATATGAATTGGTTTCATAGTCCCATAAATAGGCTGAATATTCCGTTGGCATCACACGAAACACCCGTGCATCAAAGCCACCGTTTACATCCGCACTGTTCATAAACATAATGGAGTTACTCATACTGAACCAATCGTTGATCTTTGAATTCAAGGCCACTCTTCCGGTGTAACGTTTAAAACCGTCGCTGATATGAACGCCCTTATCATTCAGGTAGGAAAAGGAGGCATAATAGGTATTATTTTCGCCCATTGCCCCGCTAAAATCCACTCCGTAATCTTGCTTTAAACGATAGTTGAACGCTTCATCAAACAGATCAAAATCCCATAAGCGTTGCGCTTCCGGCTTTATTTTCCCGTCCAAACCCACGGGGTAATCCATGTTCCAACCCGAACGATAATTCCTGATCAGGTTACCGTTCGCATCATAGAGGGGCGTCGTATTCCAAAATACAGAAGGTACCCGGTTACTCGCGTACTCTCGCGCTTCTTCATCGGATTTTCCATCAAAATCTCGCGCATCGTTGTACAAGCCTTCCCACGCCAATTCCCATTGTTTGGCGGGAGATACTCGTTCAGGAAACTTCACGGCAAAATCACTAGTTGTCCAAGCGGCCCGTGCATTCACCCTCGCTTTGCCGCTCGCGCCGCGTTTCGTGGTAATCATAATCACGCCATTTGCCGCTCTTGAACCATAAAGCGAAGTAGCAGCCGCATCTTTCATCACGGTGATAGACTCGATGTCCGACGGAGAATAAGCATTTAAATTCACGTCGGAAGGAACTCCATCGACGACGTATAGGGGCGCCATTTCTGCCGTTAATGATCCGATACCTCGTATGTTAATAGTTGGGTTCGCTCCAGGTCGTCCTGAAGTATTTGTGACCTGCACACCTGCGGAAAGACCTTGCAAGCCTTGCGCAACGTTGGAAGTGTTTACGTTTTCAAGCTGCTTCGCATCAATGACGGTAGCCGACCCGGTAAAGGACGATTTTTTGCTCGTTCCGTAGGCCGTAACCATAACCTCATCTAACCCGGCGATATCATCTTCCATCACTACTTCAAGATTATTTGAGTTGGTCACAACCAGCTCGTAATTCTTATACCCTATAGATCGGAAGATTAACTTAACACCAAGCTTCGGTAACTTGAGTAAAAATTTTCCTGATTCATCAGTTTTCGTACCGATACCCTCTCCGTCTTGCACAATACTCACGTCTGGTAATGGAAGTCCTCTCGAATCTTTTACATGTCCTGTTATCTGTTCCTGCGCTTGTACTCGCATTACGGAAAATAGCAACAGCATTAAAAACGTCCAACTGAGACGCCTTTTACTGGTTTGGTAGTTTGTCTGCATACAAATTTAAATTATAGTTAATACATCGTGTGGATACACAAAAGTTAGATCTCGCAGTGATTTCCTCGGTTCTGATAAATAAATAATTGGATAGCGTTAGTATATAAATGTCATTTAAACATTTATATTTCAAATGTAGAATGAAATGAGAAGCCTTACTTGCCGGATTTTAACAGGAACATTTCAATTTTTAACCAGTTTGTTACATGCTTTTCATATCTGCGAAGTTTCAGGAAATAAATAGTAATCTGAAAGGATGGATATCCTCTATTTTACTCTCCTGGCGACCCGTAAAGGTAGAAGCCCTCATGAATAAATAAAGACTGCACTATGTAGCCGTCGCTCCTAGTGCAGTCAAAGAGTCTGTATGGATTTGTTACTATGCTGTCCATCTCACGCTAAAGCTAAAAAGACCATCCGCCTCACGGCGGATAGTCAAACACACATGAAACAAAATCTTTAGTTTTCGGGTTTATCCCCGGATATTTTTCTCGGAAAAAAATGGAATACGTTACAATTGATTAGCCACTAGCCATCCGCTTAGCTTTCCACACAAATCTACATAAGACATTTATCCGAAATTAACCAGATTTTAACAATGTATCATCGAATATGAACAAAAAGGGAACCGCCTCTTTCGAAGCGGCCCCTACCATAGATTATCTTAGTATGTTTTTCTTAGTTATTATTGTTATCAGTCAATGTTAATATCGTTTCTTCGCTATACAATGGAATCAGATAAGCGCCCCTTTCGATATCCAGCTTTTTATCCAAAGAATAGCTCGCTACTTTACTATCTTGGCTCAATCGCAAAAAGGCCTGTGGGGTAAAAGCATTTTTAGCAGCAAGCTTAATACGTATAGCTTTTGTATTTACATTGTACGCAACTTCACTGAATTGGCCCGCATCGAGGCTTAGCCAGAGCTTGGCCGATGCGATAAATATTTTCGATTTTGCAGCGGTAGTCGGCTTTAGCACAACCCAATCCTTTTCTTCTTTAATGTTACCACCAAAGCTTAACCATCCAAAATCTTCATGACGCACTAGATAGCTCGACGTATTGATTGCATAGCCAAAGAAACCACTACCGTAATCTCCTGATAAGGCATCATTTGCTAAGGTAGACGGGTAAGAGTGAAAAGCGGAAGGACCGAAGCCATCCTCCGTAATATTAGCTATCGCGCCCATTAGGCCTCCATAGCCCACACGCAATAAATGGAGATTTTCTGGCTGATCACGATAGGCTTTCAGTACAGGGATCGCATTCAATGCCGAACCATAGTGATGAATCTGCCGCTCGACGCGCGCTATTTTACCTCCATAAAGAAAGTCCCAATAACGGCGCGCATTACCATTATAGGCCCAATGTGGCATAGTAGGCATATACGCCATAATCGCACTTAGTGTTACAGCCGCCTTATCTTGATAGCCAAAATAATCGGACCACATGTATACCTCCTCTTGTCCGGTAGAATCCCACGGCATCTCACTCCCAAACGGATAATTTAATGTACGCCAATGGTCAGCTCGTGCTTTCATAGCTGTCTCCAGCTCTTGTGCCTCCACCAACATATGCTCTGCCTTTAAATCCTGTAGTATAAGCAGGAATATTGTTCCTTCCATCTGGCCAAATTGTGCGTAATAAGGGGCCTGTTTCACCATGGCCATGCTCGTGTTAAAAGCCTTATCTAAATACCATTGCCAACTTTCGCGATCTACCAGCCCCTGATGATACCGAGCCAGTCGGTACAGCACCCAGTGTGCAGCCGCTACATGCGGGTAATTATAGGATCGGCCAACATCATCTGCCCCTTTTTTATTCCAGGCCGACCAAACTTTATAATTAATATTCGGATCGTAAGTACCTGCCGGCATGGAGTCCGGCTCATAGTAAAACACACTTTTTTTAACGCCATACTTCTGAGGTCCTTCGCTGTGCTGAATATTTCCCCACAATGTTTCGTGCGCAAAGGCTTGTAACTTTTGCAGTTCTTCCTTATTAGGCTGCACTAATTGCTTCATAATGGCTTCCAACCAACTTCCGGCACCACCTTCATCGCTTAACCCGGCAACCCAAGCGCGGCGATCTTGTGTTACTTGCTTTTGCTCTTCATAATCGTATGAAATAACTGATGGGTTCCGCCCAAAAGGGTCATTCGCTCGATCAAACCACTGTTTGGTGGTCAAAAAGTGGCCGATAGAATCCATCACCTGTGTTTCAGGTCGAATGACTTTATAATGGATCGTTTGCACATTGCCATCTGCATAATGAATTTTTATAGTTGCCCTGCCCCATTTGTTTCCTTTAATGCGATAAGATTGTAAGTTTCCTTTTTGTCCCTTTTCTCTGTTTAAGGATAGCGCTCCTTCTGGAAATACTTTAACCGATTGGATTTTCTCTTCATAATCGAGGAATAATTTTCCGTCTACATCTTGTGGTAATACATAACCGGGTATTCCTACGGCAAGAGGTCGGTGATTCGTTTTTAAGGCTTTCTCGATCTGTGTAATATCTGCTGCTAACACAAATTGCAATCCATAACTTAATTTTTGCTTCGGCTTTAAGATCACTGAAGTAGGTTCATTCCACTGGCTAACACCCTTCCATTCCTTTTCCGCATAAGCTTTACTATGCACCGTCCATTCGTGAAAACCTTCAAAAGTAATGCCCCTCGGGGTTGGATCATCTAGCAGTGGTCTGTAGGCTTCAAACGGTGTTTTGCCGTAGGGAAGCACCAACAGTGCTTCTCCCTTCCCGCTCAAACGCGCCACTTGTAGATACCCTGCATCCATGCCTATATAAGGATCAAAAAAAACGTTTTTTGCGTGTGCTTCATCCAAACTTCGCTCGTGCAAGATATTATTAAAGATCATGGGAATTCCGAGGGCTCCTATTTCGACACCTTGTTCCGTGTTGTTAGTAAGTTCAAAACGAAGAATCAGCTTTCCATCTACCTGTTCCCAATAACGCTTAATCTTTATCGGAACGTCATTCCCTAAAGTAGAACTTAAATCAGCCGCCGCTAATACTTTCCCCGCTTGCGGCAAAGCCTGTACCTTACTCCGATGTTTTGCGGACGAGTAATCTTTCCATTCCACTGATCCGACCTGCCTTAAACGCAAATTAATGTCACCTAACTGATAAAGTCCATCCGCCTTACGCAAATCCAGTCGATCACCTGGCGTGAAGTCAAATGCTAAGTCGTTCAATGGTTGCAAGGCCGCAACCGTCTGTGATTCCTTAATGAGCACGAGATTAAATGATTGGGTACGATAGCTCTCCTTCCCACCGGCGAGCCCTAAAGTTTCCGGCCGCTGAGCAAGAGCTTTCCATGGATCTTGCGCATAACAAATGAAAGTCAATAATATACAAAATGGTATAAATAGAAGACTCCGTGTAAGCCCTTTGTCAATGCCAGTCGTTGGTATATGCATCTCTCTGTTCATGTATATCTTAGCTTATGAAAAAATTGCTTCAATACACAAATGTAAACAAGACACTTATTCAATTGAAACCGAATATTGACCTAAAGTAAGCTTATTTTAACGTTTGTCGATAGTTCAACCAGGGATTTCGCCTTTAAAAAAGGAACATTTTTATTAATCAACTTTTTTGTCGCTTTGGCTTGAGTGGCTGTTGCACTACCTGTTTTTTAAGATTTTAAAGATTTGGATTTGGCACATGTTTTAACAGGCATTCTCCGGCACTTTGCCAAGTTAGAAAACAGGCGGTCAGGTGGCGGGAACGAATAGGTCTAACTGATCGAAAATGAACTGCACAAGTCTTTTTCCGGCCAATTTTATTCTTTGCAGGTTGTCGATCCGCTTTTTCGGGCTGAACTTTAGCATTTTTTTAAGGTTGTAGACAATTGCGGCCATAGTCAGACATTTATTGGCCTGGGCGAGTCCTTTGGTATTTACCCTTTTCATTCCCAGGTAGTTGACCAGTGTGCCGATGACGGGCTCAACCGTGCTCTGCCGTTTCTTCATCAGGATTTTAGCTTTCCTTGTCTGCATACGCAGGTGCATTCTATCATAATAGGGTTTGTCAACGGTCTCCTGTATCAACGCACCCCTGCTTTTATTTTTAAACACAGTACACTTATCGCGTAAGGGGCATACATTGCATTCTTTTTTGTTTGCCCTGTAGTATTTGTTCAGATATCCCAGGCTCATACCTGTACCTCTATAGGTCAACTGTTTACCGTTGGGGCAGATGTAATAATCTCCATCGTGATCATAGGTGAAACCGGCCCTTTCGTATATAAACTGCGGCCTGTTGGGTATATATCCTATGATATTATTGTCTTCCAAAGCTTTCAGGGCCTCTCCGCTGCTATATCCCGTATCAGCCAGAAGCTCCTCCATATTTAAGCCCTGTTCTTTCAGGTTATCCACCAGCTGTGGCAACAGAACAGGCAGGCACATGCTGTCTTTCCTGTCTGCTGTAAAGGCCTGTATGTGGGTAATCATATGGGATGCCGTATCCACACAGACCTGCCCCAGATAGTTCAGCGCCATTGCTTTCCCTTTTTTTACCGACATTTTTGCATCGGGATCGGAAGGACTGATATGCGTATCGTTATGCGGGTTCTTTTTTGGTCTGAGTAAAGGGTAGTGACGATCCTTTGTCTTTTTCATTTCCACGCTGCGGGGAGATGGGCTTTCTTCATTCTCTTTCAGCTCCCTTGCATAATTCTCCGCATCTTCGAGTATATCCTTCTGCACCATACTGTCCAGTGAGGCATTGGCCTTCACGTACACACCATCGACTGCCTGCCTCCTGCCGGATATCATCCCTTTTTCGATACATTGGCCCAGCACCCGCTTGAAGAGCTCGCAGAAAACCTCCTGACCGTACAGCTGACGGGTACGGCTCAGCGTGGAATGCCACGGCAGTTCCTCGCCAAGGTCATATCCAAGAAAATAAAGAATGTCCATCCGCATTCCCGCAGTGCTGATGATACGCCTGTCGCTGTTAAGGTTCTCCAGATAACCTACCAAGACCAGTTTCATGAAAACAACCGGATCAATGCTTTTCTGACCTTCACTGCCATAGTATTTAGATGTAGTCGCGTACAGAAACTCAAAATCCAAAGTCTCTTTTAGCCGCCGATAAAAATTATCCACCGGAACATAGTCCGAAAGTTGAAATTGGATGAACAGTTTCTCTTGATAGGTCTTTCTTCCTTGCATGACCTAATTTACTACTATTCAAGGATTTTATTAAAACAAGTTATCAACGCTTGTGAGTTGTGCAACAGCCACTTGATCCAAACCGACACAAAGATCAAGGCAGTGTAGGCTACCTTGCACCTGATGACAAAGCATCACTGGCGCGTATTGGAGCCGTTTCACTTCCTCAATCCGCTTGGATACTGCAATATGAACAGACGTGCAAATGCTTTACTGCTCGTTGCTTCGGTATCCTCCAAGGCCGTTTATCCGACACTCGGGGCCCTATGGCTGCCCGCAAAAGCTCTTCGTTCAGCTGAATATCGCCTAGGAAGTTTGCGGCTTGCAGGTTGAAGCACTACCATCGTAGCAAAGTTCCAAGCGATGAGTCTTTGGTTACTTTCTGCGGAAGAAAGTGACAAAAAAACGTTCCTTTAATATAAACACCTTCATCTATATACTAAAACGAAACCGACCAACGGAGTTCACCGAAGGTAATCCCTGCCCTACTTTTAGACTGTTTGGACATCAATTACTGGACTATTCAGTTTCTAAAAATTGGACTACATAAACAAAACCACTAATATATACCTTCGTATAAAAAGTAACATCATGTTTTCAATACAAACTCCCTTAGAAAATGAACGCGCATTGTTAGTTCCTTTAGTAGAAGCCGATTTTGATGATTTATATACCATCGCTTCGGATAAAAAGGTATGGGAACAACATCCCAATAAAGATAGGTGGCAAGAAACTATTTTCCGTACATTTTTTGAAGGCGCTATGCAAAGTAAGGGAGCCTTTAAAATTATAGATAAGGAAACAGACCTCGTAGCAGGCAGTACTCGTTTTTATTCCTATAACGAAGAAGATAATAGCATTCAGATCGGTTACACTTTCCTCGCTACCCAATTTTGGGGTACAGGCTTAAATCCCGCGGTGAAAAAATTGATGCTCGCTTATGCTTTTCAATTTGTGAACCGGGTGTACTTTCAAGTTGGCGCAGGTAATCTTCGTTCACAGATAGCCGTCAGCAGGCTCGGCGCTACGAAAATCGCCGAGCAAGAAGTAGCTTATTTTGGAGAGCAACCGAAGCTAAACTTCGTATATGAATTGAAAAAGCAGTGAGACGCTTCGTCACTCATCATCGTTACTAAATTGTCTTACCACGCCGGTGGTTCTACCCCAAGCAAATGCTTTACAAAATAATCTCTTCTTTTATGTTCTCCAAAATCGCCACCGGAGGAATGTCCCATTCCCGGCACCATTAAAAAGTCAAAGTTCTTGTTAGCTTTAATTAAGGCGTTTACTACCTGAAGAGTAGAAGAGGGATCAACATTATCATCCAATTCGCCCACAATCAGCATTAACTTTCCCTGAAGGCGATAGGCATTTTCGACATTGGATGATTCGGCATAGTGCGGACCAATGGGATATCCCATCCATTGCTCATTCCACCACATTTTATCCATTCGGTTGTCGTGACAGCCACAGGAGGATACCGCGACCTTATAGAATTCAGGATGAAAAAGCAAGGCTCCTGCGGAACTTTGTCCACCTGCGGAGGTACCATAAACCCCCACTCGGCTTAAATCTAAGTATGGATATTTTTTAGCGGCTGCCCGCATCCAAGCAATACGATCCGGAAACCCCGCGTCCTTCAAATTCTTCCAACAAACGTCATGAAAGGCCTTTGACCGATTGGACGTTCCCATGCCATCTATTTGTACGACAATAAAGCCCAATTCCGCAAGCTCTTGCGCACCGTAGGGAACAAGGGTCTGAAAACTTTTTGGTACAAAGGAACTGTGGGGACCGGCATAAATATATTCTATTACCGGATACCGTTTATCAGGGTCAAAATTAGTTGGACGAACAATGATGCCCCATATATCTGTTTCGCCATCGCGCCCTTTTGATGTAAAAACCTCCGGCATTTTCCATCCAGTAGCTATTAATGGGCGGATATCAGCTCTTTCCAAATCCATCAGTACTTTTCCGGTAACCGCATGTCTTATACAAGTAACAGGAGCTAAATCAACCCGCGAATACTGGTCAACAAGCAGCTTATGATCCGGTGAAAAACTTGCATCATGATTAGCATTTTCATTCGTTAACGCCTTTAATTCTGTTCCATCAAAATTGATGCGATAATACTGAATAAGATAAGGATCTTGTCCTTTTTCCCGACCACTAGCGGCAAAAATGATTTGTCGCGTTTTTTCATCGACATGAACGACTTTCCGAACCACCCATTCACCTTTTGTAATTTGATTTTTGATCTTCCCGGATAAACCATCATAGAGGTACAGATGATTCCAACCATCGCGTTCAGAAGTCCAAATAATTTCCTTTCCATCCGCCACATCATAACGATATTTCTTTCCGCTATAATCAATAAAAGTTTTACTCTGTTCATTCACCAACACCCTTGCTACGCCGGTCTGAGCATCCATTTCAATTATTTGATAACGCTGATGGCCGCGTTGGTTGTATTCAACAGTAAACGAACGGCTATCCTTACGCCATGCAGGAAAAGATAAATCGTATTGGTTTTCAACCAAACTTGCGGGCATTGCCATTACTTTTTTTTCCTCGACGATGAACAACGTTGGCGTACGCTGTGGTAATGCATCGCCAGGTTTTAGGTAATCGCGCGTTTGTAACTTAGGTTGTAGCTGCTCGTCAGGAGACGACTCAATTAAATAAAGCGTATGATCTTCGTTCTTCCTGACCTTCATGGCTGCCAACTTTTTGCTGTCGGGCGACCAAGCCATCCAAGCATCGTAGTATTCCCCGGCAGAACCATCGAAGCTCAACTGAACTTCCTTATCGTTGCCTTTCCTTCTTTGAATATACACATTATAGTTTTTTATATAGGCTACCCATTGGCTGTCCGGTGAAAAGGTCTTACGATCCTGTGCACCTTTAAATCGCTTTCCCCAATATCCTCTCCCGTTCTGTAAGCGTGCTGTAAATTCTTTATTTTCTTCCACTTTTCCCGAAGATAAATCTAAATCCCAGCCCTTTTCATAAGCGGCAAAAGTTAATCGCTTCCGCTCTATCGAATAACTAAACTGCGTCAAGGGCAAATTTTCCGCATCGACCTGTACGCCGCTTGAAGCTGATAGCTGTTGCGCTAGTTGCTGATGATCGAATGCAGGTCTCTTTTTCTGCTGACTGCAATCAGCTATCACAAACTGCTTACCTTTTTCTGTTGTTACACAATAGAAAGCTTGGTGTGTTGAATCTATCCATATTGGATTGGAAGTTAAGCCAGGTGTTTTACCTTTTATTAATTCTCGTAAATTATTGGCTCGATTGTAATCTTCTTTCGTACCCTGGGCTAACACATTCGATCCGCTAAGCGCGACTGTTAAAAATACGATCAAGCTTAGTATACTTCTGTTCATATGAATCCTTTCTTTATTCTAGAATGAGGCCTATTTTACAATTTGTTTCTTTGCTATCAGGTAGTAAACCGGAATTCCTGCTAAAGTGATGATCAAGCCGGGCCAAGTATATTGTGGTTTATAAATAATCAATAAAATACAAAAACTTAAGCCCATTAAAACATAGATAATCGGCAAAACCGGATAACCGAAAGCTTTATAAGGTCGTGGTTGTTCGGGCCGTTTCTTTCGTAAAATGAATATTCCGATTATGGTTAACATATAGAATAGTACCACAACAAAGGATATCATATCCAGGAGATCACCATAGCGACCGCTTAAACACCATAACGACGCAATGATAGCCTGCAGCCATAATGCT
Source organism: Olivibacter sp. EAT-5 (assembly GCF_044784325.1). NCBI lineage: Bacteria > Pseudomonadati > Bacteroidota > Sphingobacteriia > Sphingobacteriales > Sphingobacteriaceae > Olivibacter > Olivibacter sp. EAT-5. The sequence continues at coordinate 1,305,012 of NZ_CP173028.1, forward strand.
ACCTCGGGAACCGCCTGCTTATTTAGGGTACCTACCTTCTTAAAAAACGCGCCTTCTTTGGCCATCGAATAATAGACACGGGCACCCGCCATAATCAGTCCGTTGTTACAACCGAAAGTAGACACCATGATCATCAACGCAATGATCATGGTTCCTGCATTCCCAAAGATTATATGAGAAGCGGTGACCGCAACGCGGTCCTTTTCGGAAGCGGCCATCTCCGGAAGGGTCAAAACTCCCGTATACATTAAATTGGTGAGCATATATAACAAGGTAACCAGTATGGTTCCCAGCGCTAAACTAAGGCCCACATTTCGTTGCGGATTTTTAACTTCGCCGGCAATGAAGGCCACACTATGCCAAGAATCACTACTGAAAATAGATCCGACCATGGCAGCAGCTATAGCACCGAAGGCAGCTATGCTTGTGTATGTTTCTATCGAGCCATCTATATTTAATCGCTGCAAGTTCCACGTTGAACCGCTTAACCAATTTGTTTGCCATACGTCTGACTTAAGGGCTAATAAGCCAAAAATAATTAAAAGCGCCAGTGACAGTATTTTAGCTAGCGTTATAATCGTTTGTACCCATTTAGCATTGCTTACACCGCGCGTATTAATATAAGTCAACAAGAAAATAATCACAATACTGAGAAGTTGAGCCGGCGAAATTTGGAGGATGCCAAAATTCGCGATCACCAAATCTTCACTGAATTGAGGTAGAAGATAAGCGGTAAACTTTGCGAATGCCACTCCTACGGCCGCAATGGTAGCCGTTTGGATAACTGTAAAAAAACTCCATCCATATAAAAAACTAATCAGTGGATTATAAGCTTCCTTCAAGTATATATATTGGCCCCCCGCCTTGGGAAACATAGCACTCAGTTCTCCATAGCTCAAAGCTGCGGTAAGGGTCATAAAACCTGTGATAAACCAAACAAACATCAACCAACCGGCGCTACCGGTCTGACGGGTAATATCGGCACTGACAATAAAGATACCGGAACCAATCATGCTGCCTGCAACAAGCATCGTGGCATCAATGAGCCGTAAAGAAGGTTTAAAGCCCGTTTGATGCATTTCTTTTTCTGTTGTCATGCAGGGGGCGACAGTCAGTTTATCTTTACTTGAAATCATAGAATTTCCATTTTGTTTTGAAATCTTTAGACAATTTTTGATTGGTAAGAATTGCCCGCATCATCTCAATAGGCATCTGATTTTCCTGCATAAACGCATCATGAAATGCCTTCATCGTCATCTTTCCACTGTCAACAAGTTCATGCTTTAAACCCATAATTTGGATTCCTCCAAGTAAATAGGCCGCCTGATAAAGAGGAGGATAACCACCTTGAAACGAACGCCTTACTTCTCCTTCTGCGTTTGCACGTTCAAAGCCAACACGATTAACCAGAAAATCAATGCATTCCTGAGGGGACCACTTCCCGAGATGATAATTCAAAGAGAAAATAATACGGGCACAACGGTGCATGCGCCAAAACAACATACCTATACGCTCCTCGGGAGTTTTAGCGAAGCCATTTTCATACAACAACAACTCCCAATATAAGGCCCACCCTTCTGTATAAAAAGGTGTTCTAAATTCTCTTCTATAAGGCTTATATCGACTATTCATAAAGTACTGCAAATGATGCCCCGGAATAAGTTCGTGCTGTACGGTACCTCGAGAGAAATAAGGATTATTGCCACGCATACTCATCATCTTATCTTCGTATGACATCCCAGACGTTGGATATGAGATACTAATTTCTCTTCCTCCTGTGAAAAAGGGATTCACTAACTGTCTTTGCGGTGTCATCATGATCATCCCCCAAGTTTCGTCAGCCAGCTCCGGCCAAGTAATCCAATCCCGTTCCGTTATAAATGACTTGGCATCATTGTACAATTTTATAATCAGCTCCGGTTGTTGCCCTACCGGAACGTAACTATTCTTAACCTGTTCTTGTGCTTTTTTCCAATCGCTTCCAAAACCCATTTCCGCCGAAGCTTTCAATAGTTCTTTATCACACCAAGCAAACTCTTGATTTGCAATTTCAATAAGCTCTTGTGGACTGTAAGGTATATATTCGCGGCGTAGTAATTTATTCAACGCTGCCTCACCAACCGGATTCCCCTTGATACCACTTTGATCGGGTTTCTGCGTGGTCCTTAGTTCACCCAATGCAGCCAATCCTTCTGCGTATTTTCCTAATAATGAATCAAGCTGTTCGTAAGTCTGCGGCACCCACCAAGTAAACATGGGATCATAATCATTATAAAACTTGAAAACATTCTGTAATCTTGCCTGTAAAGCAGATACGGCTCCACGTGCAAATTCAGCCTCTCTCTTGTCAATTTTAGTTTGTTTCGATAATTCCTCTAAGCGCGTTTCCAAGTATTTGGATAGCGCATGCAGTTCTCCGGCAATCTTTTCACCGTCCACTGAGCCACCCCTCAGCCTTACACGCTCTAAGTTATAAATGGAATCTGCGAAAGGAATAAAGGGTTTGATCGATTGATATTGAGCATCTTCCTCCTTTAGCTCCTCTTGATAACCCTCTATCTGATTTTTTAATAAGAGGTAATCTACCTGTCCATTAACTTGTAGCTTATCAAACTGAAATTTAGTCAGTTCATTTAAATACAGAATATTAATTTCATTCAGTCTTTTTCTTTGTTGGGGCGAGTTCAAAACCGGTTGATAGGAAAATCCGTTTGCAGCCCGCGGTGAATAAAAATCGAGGATCGTATGCACATCTTGATCATATCGGATAATTATTGGAGCTATTTCGCTCGTCTGCTTATAGAAGTCGCTTGGTTGCGCATCCATTTTTTCCACCTGTACTAAGAATAAAAAAACAAACATCATTTTTGAGAGCACCGTAATGGCCTTCGAGTTCGTATTGATCATTTCCTTTTGCTATTTATAAATTAATTTAGTGTACCCTCCTCAAGCCACTTAAATCGCTGATCAAGTATCACAAGTTATCGCCCTAAGCAAAATGGAGGTTTATATTGTCAATTGTTAGCAAGAGCAAATATAATTTGATATGCATGTAATAGGCGATCAAATATTAACCATTTATTACCTTATTTTAAAAGGAAATGTAATATAATAGTTAGCTTTCACATTCTTAGCCTTCATTCCACCAAGGATTTTACTTTTAAAAAGGAACGTTTTTTTGTCACTTTTTTCCGCAAAAAGTAACCAAAAACTCATCGCTTGGAACTTTGCTACAAACGGTAGTGCATCAACGTGCAAACCGCAAATTTCCTAGGCGATATTTTAATAGAACGGAGGGTTTTTGCGGGCAGCCAACAAGGCCTCGGGTGTGGGGTAAAACGGCCTTGAAGGATACCGATGCAACGAGCAGCAAAGCATTTGCACCTCTGTTTATGTTGCACTACCCAAGCGGATTGAGGAAGTGAAACGGCTCCAATACGCGCCAGTGATGCTTTGCCATCAGATGCAAGGTAGCCTACACAGCCTTGATTTTGCTCAACTTTTATCAAGAAAAGTTGAATAAAGAAAACGTTCTTATAATATAAACACCTTCAGCTATATATTAAAAGCGAAACCAACCAACGGGAGTTTGCCGAAGGTAATCTCTGTTCATTCCATGTAAAAAATTTGTAGCTGAAACTCTTTTTTTCGAAAAAGGGTTTCATATAAAAAATTAAAACTCTATTTTCAACGATGCGAGCATCCGGCTTGCATGAGAAGACAATTTTAACCTGCAGATCAAAGATGGAATATACATTTGATGCTATTGTCATTGGTTCCGGTATTAGCGGCGGCTGGGCAGCCAAAGAATTATGTGAAAGAGGGCTGAAAACATTGGTTATCGAGCGGGGCCGAATGGTAAAACATGTCCGGGATTACCCCACTGCGATGCTTGATCCTTGGGATTTTCAACATGGCAATACAAAAACATGCACCATGATTGAAGAGAACCCGACCATCAGTAAACACTATGCATTTGATGAATCAACGAAACACTTCTATATACAGGATGCGCTGCATCCTTATATCCAAGAGAAACCTTTTGATTGGATTCGAGGTTACCAAGTGGGCGGTAAATCACTCTTGTGGGCAAGGCAAACCCAACGCTGGAGCGATTATGAGTTCGAAGCCCCAAAACGCGACGGATTTGCTGTTGATTGGCCTATTCGTTATAACGACTTGGCTCCCTGGTATAGCCACGTAGAAAAATTTGTCGGTATTTCCGGTAATCGAGACGGGCTTCCCAACCTTCCTGACAGTGAAGTTCTACCCGCATTTGAAATGAATGCAGTTGAAAAATACATTAAAAGTAAAATCAATCGCCATTTTCCCGATAGACCGGTCATTATGGGAAGGTGCGCACACGTGACGGCTCCGCAAACAGTACACACGGAGCAAGGCAGAACAAAATGTATGGCTCGCTCACTATGCCAACGAGGTTGCCCTTTTGGTGCCTATTTCAGCTCAAACGCTTCCACCTTACCTTGGGCGGAGAAAACCGGGAACCTCACCATTAAAACAGATACCGTCGTACATTCCATCTTGTATGATGAGAAAGCAGGAAAGGCCGTTGGTGTAAAAGCGATTGAAAGTGACACGAAACGGGAACATCTATACAAAGCCCGTATTATATTTGTAAATGGCGCAACTTTAAATAGCAATTTGATTTTATTGAACTCAAAATCGAGTAAATTTCCGAATGGTCTTGGCAATCTGAATGGCTTAATGGGAACGCACATTGCCTTTCATAACTATCGTGGAAGGATAACGGCCTCTATAGACGGTTTTGAAGATCAATATTATTTTGGTCGCAGGCCCACCCAAGTATTTATGCCCTCTTTTAGAAATGTGTATAAACAGGAAACAGACTTTTTGCGCGGTTATATGGTGGCCTTCAGTGCAAGTAGAGAAGGGTGGTCTAAGCGGGCAGATGGTATCGGCTCCACTTTCAAAGAGGCGCTTACGGAGGCTGGAAAATGGGTAGTTTCCATGATGATGCAAGGAGAAACGGTACCTATCAAAGAAAACCATGTACGATTAAGCAACGATAAATCGGATCAATGGGGAGTACCTTTATTAATAACATCTATCGCCTACACGGAAAACGATGATAAACAGCTTCTAGATTTCTTTCAAGAGGGAGTAAAAATGCTTGAAACAGCTGGCTGTCAAGACATTGTTACAGTTGATCAACATGCTATTGGTTATAGAAATCCAGGGCTTGAAGTTCACGACATGGGAGGTGTGCGCATGGGAAACGACCCGGATACATCCCTTTTAAATAAATGGAACCAACTGCATCATTGCAAAAATGTATTTGTTACAGATGGGGCCTGTATGACTTCAACCGGTAACCAGAATCCATCACTCACTTTTATGGCCTTGACAGCGAGAGCTGCTAATTACGCCGTGGATGAAATAAAAAGAGGCAACTTGTAAATTAAGTTGCCTCGCTTGCGATTCCATTTAATATCTAAAACTTCATAACGAAGCCTCCATTTCCTTTCATCGATATCGGAAGCTTGTTTGTCGCCGTAATAGTTTGATGTGTTATAAGCTCCGAACCATTCCCATCTGTAAATAACGCTCCTTGCTTTCCATCAATAAAAGACAAGTTAAGCGCCAATTGTTTCTCTTGCGTTTCTCCATTAATTCCAGCTATATACCAATTATCGCCTGATTTACGGGCAATAATTACATATTTACCGGGATACCCATCAATGAACTTCACATCATCCCAGCTGTTTGGCAACGCACGTAAAAAATCCTGAACATCTTCCGATACATGTTTCATTCCTTCCGGTGACTCTGCGTAATGTTGGATACCTGAAAGAAAAAGTACACTTGTTGCCAATTCAAACGCACTACTTGTTTTGCGTTGCACACTGCTTTGAATTTTATAAAGATTCATCGGTGTGAAATCCATCGGATCGAATGCATTGCGTGTAAAAGGAAGCATGGTAGCGTGCGTTGCTTCTTTATCAGCGTCGGCTTGACCAAAAGTGACCATTTCAAAACCACGAACAGCTTCTGTAGTCATTAAGTGAGGGTAGGTTCTTGCCCAACCTCTTGGCAAAGTAGCGCCATGAAAGTTTACTAATAATTGGTAGCTGGCTGCGTCTTCCAAGATTTCTTGATAATAACGAATAACTGATTGACCATCTCCTCCGAAGAAATCGACCTTGATTCCTTTAATGCCCATTTCCTTTAAACGCTTAAACTCCTGTTGCCTATCGGTATGGGTTAACAATTTATCTTTTGGCGTGTATTTTACCGTGTTCCAGTCTCCCGCAGAATTATACCATAAAATTAGCCCAACACCTTTCCGGCTGGCATACGCCGATAATTCAGCGATTTTTTCGTAGCCAATCTTTGTATCCCAGTTCACATCAATCAGGCAATATTGCCATTTCATATTTGCCGCAAAATCAATATACCGCTTTTGTTCATCATAGGTAATAAAATCGTCCTTGGAATTAATCCAGCTCCACGAGGCCTTACCGGGTTTAATAAAAGAGGAATCGGTATCCATCGCGGGCGGAGCAAGGTCGGTCCCTAAGGTAGATTCAATTATGGTTGCCAAATTACCAACGGTAACAATCCTCCATGGAGAATAGAACGCTTTATCTGAACGAGGCAAAATACCATCGTTTACTATTTCTTCCCTGGAATCAGGAAAAGCCACTTGATAAACTCCATTGGGCGATTGCGCAGCTAAATGGGTTGCACAATATTGGCTATCCAAAGCCGATTCTGTAATAAGTAACCAGTTATTGCCGCTTTTAAACAGCGAAGGATATATCCAGCCCGCACCTGTTTTTTCCGCCGTCCCTACCGGTATTTCCTGCTCATAATGTTCCTCATAAGAAGGATTCGTATGCTCCCACCCGGTTTTAGCAACGGCCATAGGTTGTAACCAAGCCTTCGACCCTGTTGGTAAGTGATAAGTTGTTAATTCTTTTTCAACCTTGGTGAGTGCTTTTATGTTAGGAAAATAATAACGGAAAGCTAAGCCATCATTTGCTAATTGAAATATGATGCGGCAATGTTGACCTTCTTCATTTTGTAACCCCAAAACCAGACCATTTGCTGCATAATGATTTTGCTTTCTCTTTGCATTGTACATTACATAGTTATCGTTAATTCCGTGATAGGCGGAATCAAATGTTACTTGTAATTTGTCGTCAAACTTAGTTTGGCTAAGTAGGACACCCAACCGTGACGAGTCTAACACCAGGGTATCATTTTTACGGAGCTGATACCATAGTCTTCCTTTCGCATCCAATTTATAAGTCAGGACGATTTTCCCGTCAGGGCTCTTCAACACCGACTGCGAGCTCGATTGGCAGGCCATAAAAGCCAGACAATATAGAAATGATGTACTATACTTGATCCACTGGCATATTTGCTTAAATCGTATCATCTTATTTAATTGAAAATTTATAGATTGTTTTGGTCTTGTAAGGCTCGCCCGGTCTTAACTCAGTGGAAGGAAAAGCTGGTTGGTTGGGTGAATCAGGAAAATGTTGTGTTTCCAGACAAAAGGCCGAGCGATATCCGTAATCTTTCCCGTCTTTGCCTATCTTTTGTCCTCCCTCCATAAAATTGCCGCTATAAAATTGTATGCCCGGCTCTTCAGTCAACACTTCCATCTCAATCCCTGTTTTTTTGCTATATACCAAAGCAGCTGTTTGTAAGCCTTCTTTTTTGTTCAACACAAAATTATGGTCATATCCCTTCCCTCTTTTTATCTGCTCATCATCCGCATTGATACGCGCACCGATTGGAGTCGCTTTTCTAAAATCGAAAGGCGTACCGGTAACGTCCATAAATTTACCGGTAGGAATCAGGGTTTCGTTTACAGGTGTAATCTGGTCTGCATATAGGGTTAAATCATGATCTAAAATGGTTGAATCTCCTTCACCATTTAAATTGAAGTAAGCATGGTTCGTTAAATTTAAAACAGTTGGTTTATCGGTCGTAGCGGTATAATCGATTTCCAAGCTATTGTTTTCTTTTAGGGAGTAAAGCACCGTCATATCAACGTTACCAGGATACCCCGCTTCCCCATCGGTCGAGTGATAAGTCAATTTAAGTGTTTTTTCATCTATCTGTTCGGCATCCCATACCCTATCATATACACCATTAGTCCCTCCGTGCAGTGAATTTTCTCCGTCATTTTTTTCCAGTTGATACGTTTTTCCATTGAGGGTAAATTGACCTTTTGCGATGCGATTTCCATACCGGCCTACAATAGCACCGTAAAAAGTTGCTTTATTTGCTTTGTAAGTTTCGGCCTTATCATAGCCTAATACGACGTCTGTTTGTGTATTTTCTTTATTCGGGACTAACAAACTTACCAAACGGGCTCCGTAATTGGTAATGATCGCTTTTGCCTTACCATTTATCAATGTATACAGTTTTACCTCTTTTCCGTCAATTTCAGCATTAAAACCGGAAGTTGTATCAACTTTCACCGTATCCGCCGTTTCAGCAGATTGTTGGGTACGCTGGTTGCATGCTCCGTTTAACAGACCCGCGGCTATTGCAGCAATGTAAATTATTTTGCTCATGATTATACTATCTATTGGTTTGATAATTCATTATTAATCAACAAAGGCCAACCTTTGTTGTCCCATTTTAATTTCTCAATTCTTAATTTAGGTTTACCCTGATCCCGAGCGTCATAGCCATGAAAAACGAGATAATCGTCTTCTTCAAGCTTTATTACGGCATTATGCCCGACGCCATGCCATCGGCTATCGCCCGCCAAAAGGAGTTTACCACCGGCAGAAGCCAAGTCTTTCCCCTGATCGTCCAAATAAGGTCCTGTCACCTTTTTCGCTCTTCCCACAATCATTTTATAAGTGCTTGCCGCTCCTTTGCAACAATAATCGATGGAGGCAAAAAGATAATAATAGCCTCCCCGTTTAAAGATAAAAGGAGCTTCAATGGCATTGCCCCCTGCATCAACTGGATTGTTGTCTATGGCTGGGGGATTAGGTGCCCGGCGATTTATCTTTCTACTGGCAAGTGTTGGTATAGTAAGCAAATCGTCCTCCGTTCGCATACCGTCTCTACTTAGTCTCACCAATTTGATACCGTCCCAAAAGGAACCAAATGCAAGAAATGGATGCCCACTTTCGTCGAACACTAGATTGGGATCTATGGCGTTCCAATTTGTCTTCCCAGGTATCGACTGGATCACTTTTCCACGGTCCGTCCACTTAAACCCCGAATCTTGCGGATTTAAAGTTGGATTAGTCGCTAGTCCAATACAGGAGGTGTTTTTTCCAAAAGCAGATATACTATAATAAAGATAGTACAAGCCGTTAAAATAATGGATATCAGGTGCCCAAATATGCCCTTTAAATGTTGGCACTTCCCGCTTTGCCCAGGCCGGTGATTCCGGAAAAACAGGTGCCTGTTTAGACCAGTTTTCCAAATCGGTTGAAGACCATACATCAATACCATCTCCGGTAGCAAAGAGATAATATTTATCGTCTGCCGAAATCAACACCGGATCGTGTACGATTACCTGTCCCGGCTGCTGTGCATAGCTAGAACAGGTAATCACGAGAAATACAACAATTAGATTCCGGCTTAGCATATCTATTTAATCTTGATTTTGAAGATATGAAAAGAATAGGGTGATAAGTCGGAGATTATCGTTTTCCCTTTAAGCGTCACCTTGTCAATTTTCGGGCTGACTTTATTGGGATGCTGAATGGAATTCTCTTCCGCTAATCCAGCGGTCAACACAATATGTTCTACTTCTTTTGCTAAATTTTCTTTTGTTTGTATATTAAAACTACCATTGATAGGATAATCGTTATGATTTACCACCTTAATGATCGCTTCGTTGGTTTTACTGTCTAGTACCGCGGACGCATATAGACCATCCTGACCACTAGGAATCACGTTATCCATACGAACGGAGATTACATGAGTTCCTTTGTTTATAGCGTATAGCTTCTGCACTTGATAGTTCGGTGTACCGTATGCTTGCAAATTATCCACCCAAATAAGGTCAGGTGTCCATTGCCATCCGTCAACATGAGCGAATAAGGGTGCATAAGAAGCCATACCGACAACGTCTGCATTTCGTTCTACCCCGGTTAGGAATGCTGCTTCGGCAATGGCCGCTTTCCAGTTATTTCGGTTACCGGTACCTGCGGTCCGATCAGTATGGGCAGCATATTCACCCGCAAAAATTTTTGGTCCTTGGCGATCATAAGCGTCATAGCGATTAGCATGGGTCAAAAACCAATCGGGACTGCGATAATAATGTTCATCAATAAAATCGACCTTTAGTCGTCTTAACTCCTTATTAAGAAATTCAAAACGTTCGCCTTCGGGATCGGTACCTGAACTAGCTACAATCTTAATATTCGGATATCGTTCGTTAAGGGCTTTTTTGAAGACTTCAAGTCGTTCTATATATTGCGGACCCCAGTTTTCATTCCCTACTCCTAACATTTTTAAATTGAAGGGCAGCGGATGTCCCATTTCGGCACGCAGTTTTCCCCATTTTGTGCCGGTATCCCCATTAGCAAATTCTATTAGATCCAATGCATCCTGTACATATTCATCCAGTTCATCTATTGGAACCAGCTCGGCCGTATTGAACTGGCAAGCCATACCGCAGTTCAAGATGGGCAATGGCTCGGCCCCGATATCCTCCGCCAACTGAAAATATTCAAAGAACCCTAATCCAAAGCTTTGATAATAATCAGGTGTTAAGCGATGCTTAAACTCGGTATTCCATCGATTGATGATGAGCTTACGATCCTCAATCGGCCCAACGGTCTTTTTCCATTGAAAACGATTAGCTAAGTCTCTGCCTTCAACGATACACCCACCGGGAAATCGTATAAAACCCGGTTTCATGTCCGCCAATAATTGAACCATATCTTTCCGTAAGCCCCCGGGTCTGTTTTTCCAAGTATCTTCCGGGAAAAGCGAAATCATATCTACATCTAGCGTACCCTTCCCTTCGAACCAGAGAACAAGTTTCGCTTTTGATTCCGTTTTAGCGGCTCGGAAGCTTATCTGCTGCTTTTGCCAATCCGTCCCGGTTTTTTCCGGACGAATCGTACTCTCCCCTATTACAGAACCCAAGGTATCCACCAGCTGTAAACGTAAAGTAATGCCAGGTACAGCTTGTTTATACAAGACACTAAAGTCATATCGAAGTCCCTGCTTAATCCCCATGCCACGGAAACCTTCGTTTTGTAATCCAACTTTTTCTGATGATAAGCTTGTGTTAACCCGTAAAAAACGTGGATTATTGGGTTTGTCTTTTCGATTCAATACCAAAAAAGTTCCCTCTCCGATCTTCTCACCCAATTTCTTCCAGCCCATAAAAGGATCTGCGAATTCAAAGGACCTATTCTTTATAAGTTCAGCATAGATTCCGCCGTCCGCTCCTAAATTAATATCCTCAAAAAACACCCCCCACATATTGGGGGATATGTTTCCTGTAGGATGTGAAATATCGATAGTAAACGATTTCTTTTCTTGCGCACTTAAGCCGAGTGCGCAACTCAAAATAAATACTCCCAGTAACTTCCGTCGAATCATTATGTTATATATCTTTCGTTTGTACCTTTAATTTAACGCTAAGACGGCCACAGAGAATGGCGGTAGCGTGACCGAAATTTGGTTATTTTTCATTTTGGCTCCTTTAAATATTTCTGGTTTTATGTAGCCTGGATTCTCAAAAGAATTAAAATCTCTAAGTTTTTTTGAAGTAAGTAATCGTCCGTTTAGATTTTTGTATTTTCTATCACTTAAGTCGATCGTAATTTCTTGCTGGTTTTTAGGGTCGATGTTTACCAACGATATATGTGTATTGCCGTCCTCTGCGATGGATGCCGAAGCGGAAACCGCTGGAATTGATTCGCCGTTAAATGAAAGCTTTTGACTATTTACTTCAATAGGAACCAATCTAGCATCCTGATGCACTTTGTACATTTCCAAAACATGATAGGTCGGAGTCACCAGCATCTTATCACCTTCGGTTAATATAACCGCTTGTAGCACATTCACAGTTTGCGCCAGATTAGCCATTCGCACCCGTTCTGCATGATTGTTGAATATATTGAGCGTCATACCGGCTATCATCGCATCCCTCATGGTATTTTGTTGATATAAAAAGCCGGGATTAGTGCCGGGCTCTACCTCGTACCAGCCACCCCACTCATCAACAACAAGCGCGATTTCTTTTTTAGGATCATATTTATCCATGATAGCACTATGCTTCTCAACCAGCTCATTCATGAACCAGGCAGATTTCATCGTTTTGAAATACTGTTCATCAGTATACATGGTTGCTGAACCTTTCTTTTGCCAGTCAATTACCGCATAATGATGTAATGCTAAGCCCTTGACCAAAGATTTGGGAATCTTTTTCATAAGCGTTTCGGTCCATTCATAATTATCGCTGTTGGCTCCGGATGCAATACGAAACAGCCCGCCGCTATTGGTCCAATCTGACATAAAGGTGGCGTATTTACGGTATACATCCGCATAATACTCCGGCGTCATATTGCCCCCGCATCCCCACGCTTCGTTACCAACTCCCCAGAACTTAACCTTCCAGGGTTTGTCTCTCCCGTTTTCCCTCCGAAGATCGGACATGGGGCTTTTTCCATCAAAATTGACGTATTGTACCCAATCGGCCAGTTCTTGCACTTCCCCACTACCTACATTACCAGCTAGGTACGGTTCGGTGCCAAGAAGTTCACACATATTTAAAAAATCATGCGTTCCAAAGCTGTTATTCTCAGTAACTCCTCCCCACCAAGTATTTACGATGCTTGGTCGCTTTCCTTTTGGCCCGATACCATCTTTCCAATGATAGGTATCTGCAAAACAACCACCCGGCCAACGAAGGTTTGGTATGTTTAATTTTTTTAATGCCTCTATCACATCATTGCGAACACCGTTGGTATGTGGAACGGTTTTATTGTCCTCGCCTACATAAATGCCATCGTAGATGCAACGGCCCAAATGTTCGGCAAAATGCCCATAGATATGTTTATTAATGGTAATGGTGTCTTTCCCCGGCAATAATTTCACCAGGTTTTGTGCCCATAATGTCGTACTGGAAATCAGCAAGGACAGTAAGGCAATAAGTGGTTTTTTATTCATGGTATCAATTTTGGTATCTAACAAATAATTGGCTATACGCTCGTCTAAGATAGGAAAATATTAATAAATGTAAAATAAACATTTAAAAACTATCCTATTCAGCTATTCCTTTTAATTTGCCGAATTAGGCAACAAGTTTCTATTAAGATCTAACTCTCGCTGTGGAATGGGAAGGTATTCCTTTCCTGCTCGCCAGGTGTCAAAATCGTTATCATTTTCTTTCAGTTTGGCAAGTTTATCCGGATCATATAACCAGCCCCATCGGATAATGTCATTAATCCGAATTCCCTCAATAGCTAGCTCTAGAAATCGTTCATGTGCGATTTGATCGCGCATTTGCTCTTGTGTCATATTCGACTTTACACTCGCCAGATCAGGAAGTTTCGCGCGATCTCTTACTTGTTGTATATAGGGATAGGCTTGGTCTGTCTGGCCAAGTTCGTTCAGCGCTTCCGCATACATGAGTAATACGTCAGCATACCGAAGAATACGGTAATTAATGCCTGAGTTTTCCACGCCGTTATTTTCATTTGTATAGCCTGGAATACCATCATGGGTATATTTACGCGGATAGATATTGCTCTTCGGATTTTTCCAAACATCCCCATAGGCCAATTCGGACACACCTGGCTCAAAGGAAGCAATGGTAGATAGCAGTCTGGGATCGAGCTCACCATCTATTGTCCGCTCTTCCTTAAATTCATTATAAAGTCCTCTTGTAGGCAAAAAGTCAGAATAACCAAAACCGTCCATGGCATAGGTATGCCCAACAGAAGAGACTTGCTTCCAGTTGGCATTCGGCTCTCCTCCGTAATTGAAGACAGTTCCTCCAACCGTTTCCGGGTCGGCAAATTGGACTTCAAATAAAGACTCGGCATTATTTTCGTTAGTTGGCTTGAAGTTATCTCGATAATCAGTCATTAAACGATAGGTATTCAGCGTTGGCCCTTCTATTAGCAATCGGAATTGCTCAGCCGCTGCTGCCCAATTTTTCCGATAGAGAAACACTTTCCCGAGCATTCCCACTGCAGCGCCCTTCGTAACTCTCCCGGTTTGATTGGCATCAGGCCCGGATACCGTACTATAAGAAATCGGTAACAACTCTACTGCAGCACGAAGGTCGTCGATAATCTGTTGCCATAAAACCTCTTCAGAGGCTGTTGCCGGGTAATAATCCTGCCTATCGACAGGAGGTGTAAGAATAACGGGAACAGTCTTATAAGTATTTGCTAGGGTAAAATAGGCTAAACCCCTTAAAAAATGAGCTTGTCCAAATAGACGATCCTTCAATGCTTGATCCATCTCAATCTTGGGAACAAACGTAAGCACTTGATTTGCCCTGTATATCAATTGATACCATTGCGACCAAACCCACTCTACCGGTCCGGAGGTTGACATAACCGTAAACTTTCCCGTTTGCACCAAATCGCCCCAGGGGCTGTCTCCTACAAAATCATCTCCTCTTGCATCGGTAAGAGCAGGCATCATCCGCATATAGGTACCGTCTTGAATCAGACTATTGTAAATGGCGATAACACCCGCCGATGCTTGCTCTGCTGTTTGCCAATAAGTCTCTACTTGTTCTTGTTTTTGACTATTAAGATCTAGTTTTTTATCGCATCCAACCATCAACATGGAGAATAAAAACAGTGCGATTATATATCTTTTCATAATTATTTTGATTATATATTAAAACCCAACTTGTACTCCCAACATCAAGGTTCTTGGCTTCGGAAAGGAACCAAAATCAAACCCGGGCTCAAAGACCCCGGCAGTGAAATCAGGATTGTATCCTTTGTAAGATTGGAAAGTATATAAGTTTTGAGCCGTTGCATAGACCCGCAAGCGTTGAACGCCCTTGATCAATTTATCAGGTAAAGTATAGCCCAGTGATACCGTGTTGATCCGTAAATACGTTCCATCTTGCAGCCAGCCCTTTCTATCCGAGTCACGTCCGTTTCCATTGGGATCATTGGCTACCAAACGAGGGATTTCGGTGTTCGTGTTTGTCGGTGTCCAACGCTCCAAAATATCCTCATGTCTATTAATATAATCTGTCGTTAACATAAGGTCTCGGTACATTCTGCTATTGATTTTAAAGCCCGAACTACCGGATGCAAATAAGGTAAAATCTATTTTTTTGTAAGAGGCAGTGAAGTTCAATCCATAATTTAATCCCGGGATAGCACTTCCGAGATAGGCTCGGTCATCCGCATTAATCACATGGTCTCCATTTAAATCCTTAAACTTAAGGTCTCCGGGTGCTGTTCCTGCACTTTGAAAAGCATGCGCATTTACTTCTTCGACCGATTGAAAGATACCTTCCGTCACATAGCCAAAATGCTGTCCCACTTCGCCTCCAATTTCCGTTTTGGAACCAGCACCATAAATAGGTTCATTGTTATCACCCAAAGCCAATACTTTATTCTTAATTGTACTTACATTTGCGGCAATACTAAAATTAAAATCTCCTTGGGTTTTATTATAGGCTGCCATAAACTCAAACCCTGAATTCTGCAAACTTCCCGTATTAACTGTCGGTGCCTTATTAACCGATCCCGTTGAACCGGGAATAGGAACACCAACCAATATATCAGTGGTTTTATTGCGATAATATTCTACGGTAAAATCAATTAGTCCATTCAGCAAAATACCATCCAAACCGATGTTGGAGGTAACTTTAGATTCCCATTTGATATCAGGCGACACTAAACTTGTTTGAAGTCCGCCGAACACTTTTTGGCCATTAAAGTTGTAGACAATATTCGGATTGATATAGCTCATATATAAGTAATCCCCAATATTTTGATTTCCCAGCTTGCCATAACTCGCTCGCAGCTTTAAGTCACTTACAATATCCTTCGATACCTTAAAAAATGGTTCATTGGTCAACTTCCATCCCAAAGCAATCGAGGGGAAATAACCGAACCTATTCCTAGGACTAAATCGGGAAGATCCATCTCGACGGATATTGGCAGTCAGGAGGTACTTATCATCGTAATTATATGTAATACGGCCTAAATAAGATGAAAGCGCATTTTCGTCAATGGTGCCGGAGGCCGTTTTATTGCTTCCATTGTCTAAAATTGGGAAATATGGCTCTGTAAAGGCTTCTGAATGTCCACTACGAACTAATGCAGATCCATACTGGTAGGTTTGCCCGATCAGTGCCGTGAGCGCATGTTTTCCAAACTTTTTTTCATAATTCAAGGTGTTCTCTACCAAGCCCGTTGTATAGGTGCGTTGCCCGTCGTCTAATCTGGAAATATTTGAATGGAAAAAATATCCCAAATCGAAGGCAGGTTGAAAAGCGTAATCCCGCGCCTGTGTTTTGTCGTATCCTAAATTTAATTTATATCGTAAGCTATGCCCGTTCTTGTTTATTAAATCGATCTCTCCATAAGCAGTTGCAAACATGCGATCGACGTCTGTATAATTCTCAAACAAACTATTGATGGCAATTGCATTAAGCGATATAACATCATGGATATTCGACTCCGTACCGCCAAAACCTCCCTTATTATTAGGATCATAAATCATTTGTGTTGGAATAGCTTCCACCAAATCGATCACCAATGGCGGGCGACTGCCAGTCAATATGGTATTATTGTAGGTAAGTGTATTTTCGTGCGAGTGTGTATAGGTAAAAGTTTGGCCAACTTTGAAAATACCTTTTCTGGCAGTTGTATTGATGCGTGCAGTATACCGATCATAACTAGGTCCATTGCCAACAAAAGTACCGTCATTACCAAGGTAGTCGAAAGAAAGGTTATAGGTCGTATTTTCCCCACCACCCATAAAATTGAGATTATGGTTTTGCCTTGATCCGTTTTTTAATCCTTCCTTTTGCCAATCCGTATCCACGTTATCAATAAATAGTGGTGAAGATGGATCATTTCCCGGAATGAGCGGTAACCCGGCATTGGTTCTTACTTCATTGGCAATCAACTGATAATCGGTGCGCTTTAAAACCGGTATACGTTGCCAAACTTTATCCACCCCATAGGATCCATTATACTCAATATTTAACGGCGTATTTTTCTTACCCTGTTTTGTTGTAATTATCACCACTCCGTTGGCTGCCATAGAACCGTATATAGCACCTGCTGAAGCGTCCTTTAAGACCTGCATCGATTCGATATCATTAGGGCTGAAATCACGTATGGACGTGCCCACAGGAACACCGTCTACCACATATAGCGGCTGTGCATTACCAAAAGTGCTTACGCCTCGAATTCTTACATTTGGGCTGGCACCGGGCTGTCCATCGCTATTTACGGTAATACCCGGACTCCGTCCCTGTAATAGCTGGGAAATATCATTTGTTAAGTATTTCTTGGATTCGGCAACATCCACAATAGCAACAGAGCCGGTAATGTCTGCTTTTCGCTGCGTTCCGTATCCCACCACCACCACTTCTTCCAATCCCAGTAAATCCTCTTCCAAGGTTACGTCGTAGATGAATTGTCCGGAAACTAAAGGGACTTCTTTTTTTATATACCCAACATTGGTAAATACCAGCTTGCCAATTAAGGCCGGTACTTGAACTTGATAAAAACCATTGAGATCACTTGTAGTTCCGATTTTCGAGCCTGGTAGACTTACGCTGATACCGGGTATAGGCTCTCCTTTTTTATCAGTTACCTTCCCTTTAATTTGCGTGCTCTGTTGGCTCCACCCCAAATGGCTTAGCAGAAGCGCCATGTATACTATCAAAGCGCTACGCCAATTGAATTTTAAATTGATTCGTTGCATGTGTTTATATATTGGTTATTCGTTTTAAGCGTAATCGGTCGGAACGAATATAGAAGCTTTTTATTAAATGTCAATGGAACATTTAATAAAAAGTGTCAAAAAAACACTTCTTTGAATACTTAATCGTTTAAACAAATGATTATCTTTGTAACATTGTCTGCTTTACCAATTTGATAAAGCAACTGGAATTTGACTATCTTTATCGCATGTAATGCGAACGTGGAACTAATTTTTACAGAATGCCGATAATTATCTTAAATGAATATTATCTTACCGATCTAATTACCTTTAAATTATGACGAAATACTCAAAACAAACACGCCTACTTGTTGCCGTAGACTGTATCATCTTTGGATTTGATGGGGAAAGTCTTAAATTGCTGCTTATACAAAGAGGCTTTGAGCCTGAAAAAAATAAATGGAGCTTAATGGGCGGATTCGTGGAGCCGAATGAAACACCTGAGGAAGCCGCTGCACGCGTCTTGAAGCAATTGACGGGTTTAGAAAATGTATATATGGAGCAAATGGAGGTCTTTGGCGAACCCAATCGAGATCCCATTGAGAGAACAATCAGCATTGCTTATTATGCACTTATTGACATTCGTAAATACAAAGATCAGTTAAGCAAGGAGTATCGTGCCGAGTGGATGCCACTAAAAGAAATACCGAAACTTATCTTTGATCATAATAGCATGGTAGAACATGCGAAGAAAAAATTACGCTATAAAGCCGCCCTGCATCCAATACTCTTCGAGTTACTGCCCGAAAAATTTACTATCCCCCAAATACTGACTCTTTATGAGGGTGTTTATGATATTGTATTGGATAAAAGAAACTTTAATAGAAAACTTTTGTCAACAGGTTTATTAGTTCGTCAAAAAGATAAGGATAAAGAGAATTCGAAAAAGGGTGCATTTTATTACAAGCTCAATAAGGAAACCTATAAAGATAAAATAAGTTCATTCTTAAACTTTATACCTAACCCTTAATTTTTTTCATGCACATTTTTTCGATAATATTTTTTTATCTAAAAAAATAAATGTTATTTTGACACGAAATAGCAGAAGAGATTGACAGACTGACCAATTAGTATCGTAAACTCACAGCACTGTAATTCTCTGGGTATAAAAATTAAAGAACGAAATACACTTTAGTATATATGGACAATGCATATGTTATCGGAGTAGACTACGGCACGGATTCGGTACGATCTGTGCTCGTGAATGCCCGTAATGGACAAGAGATCGCTTCCTCGATCTATCATTACCCCCGGTGGAAAAAAGGTTTATATTGTAATCCTTCCATCAACCAATTTAGGCAACATCCCTTAGATTATATTGAAGGTCTGGAATATACGATTAAAGACTGCTTAAAGCAGAGTGGTGAACAGATATCAGCCAATGTAAAGGCTATCGCAGTTGATACAACCGGATCAACACCAGTTGCCGTTGATAAAACAGGTACACCGTTAGCACTGCTTCCTGCTTTCGAGGAAAATCCAAACGCAATGTTTGTACTCTGGAAAGATCATACATCCGTAAAGGAAGCAGACGAGATCAATCAAACCGCCAAAAAATTTGATATAAACTACCTGCAATACGTGGGAGGCATCTATTCCTCTGAATGGTTTTGGGCGAAGTTGCTCCATATTTTACGTAAAGACAAAGCGATCGCCAACAACATTTTCACTTGGGTTGAACATTGCGATTGGATTCCGTTTTTACTAACCGGTGGCAAAGATGCGCTACATATAAAAAGAGGTGTATGCTCAGCCGGTCATAAATCCCTTTGGAACGAGTCATTTGACGGTTATCCGCCAAACGAATTCTTTATTGCTGTTGATCCTTTGCTAAATGGCTTTACCGACAATATTTCAGCAGATACCTATACGGCCGATAAAAAGGCGGGCCATTTATGTGAAGAGTGGGCGCAAAAACTCGGACTCAGCACATCGGTAGTGATCGGAATTGGCGCCTTCGACGCCCACATGGGAGCTGTGGGTGGACAAATTGAGCCATACTATTTAAGCAAGGTAATGGGCACGTCTACCTGCGATATGCTAGTGGCTCCGAACCATGAAGTAGACGGCATCTTAGTAAGCGGTATTTGTGGCCAGGTAAATGGTTCTGTCATTCCCGGGATGCTCGGAATGGAGGCCGGTCAGTCTGCGTTTGGTGATGCCTATGCCTGGTTCAAAAATCTTTTGATGTGGCCACTAAAAAATCTTTTGTCAACAAATGATAATCCGGCATTGGACGATTTGGCGAACCAACTAGAACAGCAGATTATACCGCAACTGAGTAAACTCGCCCAGAAGATCGAACCTAATATTCAGCAAGAATTTGCAATCGACTGGCTAAACGGAAGACGGACACCTGATGCTAACCAGGCGCTTAAAGGAGCTTTTTTCGACCTAAACCTGGGAACAGACGCGGTGCAGCTCTTTAGAGCATTAGTAGAAGCAACTTGTTTTGGCGCTAAGAAAATTGTTGATCGCTTCAATGAACAAGGTGTACCGGTTAAAGGCTTAATTGGCATGGGAGGTGTCGCCAGAAAAGCACCATTTATCATGCAAATGATGGCTGATGTAATGGATATGCCCATAAAAATCCATCGATCGGAACAAACTTGTGCGATTGGAGCCGCTATGTTTGCAGCCACTGCGGCAGGCATTTACACCAAAGTAGAAGAGGCTATGTCTGCCATGGGCCAAGGCTTTGACGCTGAATATCACCCGAATCCGCAAAGAGTTGCGATTTATAAACTACGCTACGAAAAGTATACACAAATGGGTATGCTCATTGAAGAGAAGTTAACCTCAAAAGACAATATATTAACTCATATCGCTTAAAATTCATGGCTAATTTTAATTATCAAGATATAAGAGAGGCTGCATATGAAAGCAATATGCAGCTTCCTAAACTAGGTCTGGTGCTTTTTACATTTGGCAATGTCAGCGTTGTCGATCGAGCTAAAGGAGTTTTTGCCATTAAACCAAGTGGTGTGCCTTACGAAAAATTAAGTCCCGAAAACATGGTGATTGTCGATTTTGAGGGCGATACCATTGAAGGTGACATGAGACCCTCTTCTGATACGAAAACCCATGCTGTATTATACAAACACTGGGAAAATATCGGCGGTATTGTCCATACCCATTCTACTTATGCTACTGCGTGGGCGCAAAGTCAGCGGGATATTCCCATATTTGGCACGACACACGCCGACCATCTTACTACCGATATTCCGTGTGCTCCGCCCATGGCCGATCACATGATCAAAGGTAATTATGAATATGAAACAGGCTTTCAGATCCTTAACCACTTTAAGGATCACGGATTGGATTACCGGGAAGTGGAAATGATTTTGGTAGGAAACCACGCCCCCTTTACTTGGGGAAAGACCGCAGAAAAAGCAGTGTACAATAGCGCTGTCTTGGAAACGGTGGCACAAATGGCCTTATTAACGGAACAGATTAATCCCAATGCGCCACGCCTTAAAGATTCATTGATCAAAAAACATTTCGAGCGGAAGCATGGACCGGATTCTTATTATGGACAACAGTAGTTTTAAGTGATGAGTTTTACGTGGTAAGTTTAAATTTACAACAGGGAATAAGCCCCCTGTTTCCCAGCTCCTAAGCCACAGACAAAGGCTGGAAAATCAATAAACGTAAAACTGAAAACTTCTAGGAATATCTTGATACTTGATACAAAACAAATAACGAACAACGAAATATAGATATGCTAAATTTAAAAACTTTTGACGTCTGGTTTATAACAGGAAGTCAAGATTTATACGGTCCTGAAACCCTCGCGCAGGCTGCGGAGCACGCTAAAAAGATTGCTGATTATTTGACGGATCAAGCACTGATTCCGGTTAATATTGTGTACAAACCAATTGTAAAAAACTCGGAAGAAATATATAACACCATCGCAGAGGCAAACAAAGACGCCAATTGTATTGGCATTATTACCTGGATGCACACGTTCTCTCCGGCAAAAATGTGGATCAGGGGATTGAACGCTCTCAAAAAACCCCTCTTACATCTGCACACGCAGTATAATCGAGATATTCCGTGGGACAGTATTGACATGGATTTCATGAACCTCAATCAGAGTGCACATGGCGACCGGGAATTTGGGTTCATCGTTTCCAGGATGCGGATCAACAGAAAAGTAGTGACCGGCTTCTGGCAGGATGAAGATGTTGCCAAAAAGATTGGTATCTGGACTAGGGCCGCCGCCGCTTGGAACGATTGGCAAGGCGCGAAGTTTGTTCGCTTTGGCGATAACATGCGATATGTTGCTGTAACCGATGGAGATAAAGTGGAAGCAGAAATGAAATTCGGTTTCTCGGTTAATACTTATGCCATTGGTGATCTAGTAGCTGAGATAAACAAAGTAAGTGATGAAGCGGTTGCAGCACTGGTAAAAGTATATGAAGAAGAATATATACTTGCCGATAACGCGAAAGAAGGCGGAGCGCAACGACAACACGTACTAGATGCAGCAAAAATCGAAATCGGTTTAAAGAACTTCCTGGAAGCAGGCGGTTATAAAGGATTTACAGACACCTTTGAGGATTTGCACGGTTTAGTACAACTTCCAGGTATTGCCGCCCAAAGGCTTATGCAACAAGGGTATGGTTTTGCAGGAGAAGGCGATTGGAAAACACCGGCTTTGGTTCGTGCCTGCAAAGTAATGGCTTCGGGTCTACCTGGAGCGAATGCTTTTATGGAAGACTATACGTATCACTTCGATCCTGATAATGCAATGGTACTCGGGTCACATATGCTTGAAGTAGACGCTTCCTTAGCAAAAGATAAACCTCGTTTAGAAGTTCATCCTTTAGGTATTGGCGGAAAGGCAGATCCGGCCCGACTTGTTTTTAATGCAGCAGGCGGAAAGGCATTGAATGCCTCATTAGTGGATATGGGAAACAGGTTTCGCCTTATTGTGAATGTTGTAGAAGGGGTTGATGTACAAAATGAACTACCAAAGTTACCGGTTGCACGCGTTCTTTGGAAACCATTACCGGATATGAAAACCGCATGTACCGCTTGGATCTATGCCGGTGGTGCGCACCATACCGTTTATAGCCAAAATCTAACAAGTGAGTACCTGGAAGATTTTGCACGTATAGCAGGTATTGAATTTGTAAAAATTGATGAAAACACGAAGCTTGGTCAATTCGAAAATGAATTGAAATGGAGTGAGGTGTTTTATCAGATCCAAAAATAAAATAAAAGGTGGCGGAACGGCTCTTTTCGCCACCTTTTTTGCTAACCTTTTAACCTTAACTCCATTATGGGAAAATTTGCACAAATTGATTACATCATATTTCTCGTCTATTTTGTAGTAGTAGCGGGATATGGATATTGGATTTATCGCAAAAAAAACAATGCGAACGCCAGTAGTAAAGATTACTTTTTAGCTGAAGGATCGTTAACCTGGTGGGCAATTGGCGCTTCGCTTATCGCCTCCAATATATCGGCAGAGCAATTCATCGGTATGAGCGGCAATGGATTTACCGTCGGGGTTGCTGTTGCAGCCTACGAGTGGATCGCGGCCCTGGCTCTTATTATTGTAGCCGTGTGGTTCATTCCTGTTTATCTGAAAAACAAGATTTTCACCATGCCGCAATTTTTAAATAATCGGTACAATGAAACAACCAGTCTAATCATGGCTGTATTCTGGTTGTTCCTTTATGTTTTTGTAAATCTAACGTCAATCTTATTCTTAGGAGCTTTAGCTATTAATAATTTGGCCGGCGGTGGAAGCTTTCATACGATTGTGTTGGCTCTATCGGTCTTTGCCGTTGTAATTACCCTGGGCGGTATGCGCGTAATCGGTTTTACGGACGTTATTCAGGTGCTGGTACTTATTATTGGTGGCGTAGCTACAACTTATGTAGCGCTTACACTTGTCAGCGAACATTTTGGTTTAGGCAAAGATGTATTGGCCGGCTTCTCGCAACTTATGAAGGATTCGCCGGAGCATTTTAAAATGATTATCGAAAAGCCGACTGCTTCGTCATCCCAGGAGGAAATTAATAAGTACCTTATGCTCCCCGGCTTAGGCATGTACTTAGCAGGGATATGGATTGTCAATCTAAATTATTGGGGTTGCAATCAATATATTACCCAACGCGCTTTGGGTGCTGATTTAAAAACCGCACGTACGGGAATTCTTTTTGCCGGATTTTTGAAGCTTTTTATGCCGGTTATCGTTATGCTTCCCGGGATCGCCGCTTATGTTCTATACAAAAATGGCGCTTTGCAGGAAGAAATGGCACCGGGTGGACATTTCAACCCTGACAATGCCTATTCGGCTATTCTAGGTTTTCTGCCTGATGGCATGAAAGGGCTATCATTAGCTGCCTTAACCGCAGCCATTGTTGCTTCGTTAGCGGGAAAGGCCAACAGTATAGCCACTATTTTCACCATGGACATCTATAAAAAGTATATGAATAAAGATGCGTCGGAAAGAAATCTGGTCAATGTTGGAAAAATTACCGTAAT
Source organism: Olivibacter sp. EAT-5 (assembly GCF_044784325.1). Classification (NCBI taxonomy): domain Bacteria; kingdom Pseudomonadati; phylum Bacteroidota; class Sphingobacteriia; order Sphingobacteriales; family Sphingobacteriaceae; genus Olivibacter; species Olivibacter sp. EAT-5. Next base: position 1,329,441 of record NZ_CP173028.1, read on the forward strand.
CATCGCGATTGCAGCATCAATTCTCTTCACGTGGGACGATATGCTTGGAATCGGCGGAGAGGGCGGTTTTACTTTTATTCAAAAATATACCGGTTTTATCAGTCCAGGTGTATTGGCAATGTTTTTATTAGGTATGTTTTGGAAACGAACTACAGGAGCTGCAGCCATCGTAGGACTTATTATGGGTTTTGCTTTATCGGTAGTTTTTAACAATTACGCGCCGACGTGGTTTGGAAATGACACTTTGTTATATACGGCTTATCCAAACGGGCGCGGTGGTTATGAAATTCCTTTTCAGATTTGCATGGGCCTTTCGTTTCTGTTCACTGTTATTGCAATGATCGCTGTTAGTTTGGCAGGACCAAAAATTAATCCCAAAGCATTCATTTTAGACACTAAAATGTTTAAAGTAGAACCTTCCGTAATGGTTATGATTGTATTGACTTTACTATTAGTTAGTGCGCTTTACGTAAGATTCTGGTAATCTCCCGAAAATGGGATACCTCTTATATTGCCTTTCAGTTACAAGAGGTATCCCATTCTATACACCTTTTAATGGAATATAACGCCACAGCCTTCGTTTTACACCTTTAAAGAAATCCTAAAAATGGGAGTCAAGCCATAACATTATCAAAACTGCCAAGCAAAATCGATAAAATATTACTAATTTTATACAATAAATATTGCATAAACCAAATTTTATTTTTTACATTTGCAACCATTATTAAATAAGGAAAGATTCTTTATAACATGAATATTGCTAATATGCATATAAATATTGCTAAGCATTCCAATCCAGGAAGTGCGCAAGTAATCCCATGCATAAAAGCGATTGGCAACAAACTTGTTTTAAGAGTCCGACGACCCATTATGCCCCGGGCTTGATTCGAGGGCATACCCACTCCACAAAAAGTACAATAGCGAGTCCGGTTATTGTATCCATCAAAAACAATTAACAAAAAGGTAATCAAAATCAAACGGTAGAGCAAAATGTGTTTTATTGTTTTGTTCTCTTGGGTCATTCACATTCAATGAATACTTCAAATTTTGTTGTTATTCCTGCAAATGAATCGCATATCGGATATGCCGAACAGATTTGCAATGAAATGGCGGAATCTGCCAAAGCACGCGGTACGGGTATTGCACGTCGAAAACCGGAATATATTGCCAATAAGATGCTTGAGGGAAAAGCTGTAATAGCGCTCCATAAAGATGGCACTTGGGCAGGTTTTTGTTATATCGAAACTTGGAGCCATGGTGAATATGTTGCCAATTCCGGCCTCATCGTTAATCCGGTTTTCCGAAAAGAAGGGTTAGCTAAAGCTATTAAAAAGCGGATTTTTGACTTATCGCGCGAAAAATACCCGAAGGCAAAAATCTTTGGTCTGACCACTGGTTTTGCAGTAATGAAAATCAATTCGGAGCTGGGGTATGAACCCGTCCCCTATTCAGAGTTAACCCAAGACGAAGAATTTTGGAAAGGTTGTCAAAGTTGTGTAAATTACGATATCTTAATGAGTAAAGACCGTAAAAATTGTATGTGCACAGCTATGTTATGGGACCCTGTGGAGAAGGAAAAAGAGCTTCGACAAAAAATTGAGCAAAAAGCGAAAGCAAAAGAACGTTTGAAACAGATGCAAAAAAAGCACTCCTTATTAAAACGTATCGAATTAAGTTTGAGAAGAAGGAGCAAAATTATCGCTACCTTATTTTTAGCGTACGATTAGTTGATGTATTAGTTACCGCTTACAGTAATTACAATATAAGCTAGCCTGTAAAAGACAGGTATAACCGAGTGTTAGGAGCTCATTTATGCCAATAAGAGCCTTCACTCATCATATTCTATAAGATGGATTTGCCGGCGTACTGCAAGCGAGTTCATTCCGTTTAATAATAAATTATTCTAATGAAAAAGAAAGTAGTATTAGCATTTAGTGGAGGATTAGACACCTCATTCTGTGCCATTTACCTATCCAAAGATATGGGCTTAGAAGTTCATTCCGTCATCGTCAATACGGGAGGATTTTCGGAAGATGAACTTAAACAGATCGAAGCACGCGCTTATGAGCTCGGTGTTGCGTCACATGCTACAGTTGATGAAACCCAAAACTATTATAACGAAAGTATAAAGTATCTTATCTACGGTAACGTATTAAAAAATGCAACCTATCCCTTATCGGTAAGTGCCGAGCGTGTATGCCAAGCAACTGCCATTGCAAACTATGTAAAGAAAATCGACGCAAACTTCGTTGCCCATGGAAGTACTGGTGCAGGTAATGATCAAGTACGTTTCGATATGATCTTTAATATCCTGATTCCGGACGTAGAAATCATAACACCTATTAGGGACTTGAAATTAAGCCGCGAATCTGAAATCGATTACTTGCATAATCATGGTGTAACCTACAGTGCCGAAAAAGCAAAATACTCGATTAATAAAGGCATTTGGGGCACTTCAGTGGGAGGAAAAGAAACCTTAACATCCCATGAAACATTACCGGAAGAAGCATGGCCCACACAAGTGACAGCAAGTGAAAGCAGAAGAATTACCATCGAATTCGAGAAAGGTGAGCCGGTAGCACTTGACGGTGAACGGCTAGGTCCGGTAAAAGTGATACAAAAATTGCAGTCGATTGCCCAACCATACGGAATAGGAAGAGATATACACGTAGGAGACACAATCATTGGCATCAAAGGAAGAGTCGGTTTTGAAGCGGCAGCACCGGTTGTTATTATTAAAGCTCATCATACGCTTGAAAAACACACACTTACGAAATGGCAGTTAAGTTGGAAAGATCAGTTAGCTTCTTTTTATGGTAACTGGATGCACGAGGGGCAATTTCATGATCCTATTATGAGAGATATTGAAGCCTTTTTGCAAAGCTCACAGGAAATGGTCAGTGGTCAAGTATTCGTTGAATTAAACCCGTATCGATTTAATATAATTGGCGTGGAATCCAAGCATGATTTAATGTCCAGTAAGTTCGGAAGTTATGGAGAGATGAACAATGCATGGACTGGCGAAGATGTAAAGGGATTCTCTAAAATCTTTGGAAATCAAGTAATGATATGGCATAAGGTTAATAAGTTGTAAGTTTTAAGTAATGAGTTATAAGTATCGAGTGAGTAAGAAAAAAACGTATAACGTATTACTTATAACTCAAAACTATTCTGATATGAATAAAATAAAAGTAGGGATTGTTGGCGGAGCCGGCTATACCGGAGGAGAGCTTTTAAGGGTTCTCATTAATCATCCTCATGTAGAAGTTGCCTTTGTCAATAGTAACAGTAACGCAGGGAACCCGGTTCATTCCGTGCATACTGATCTATTTGGCGATACAGAGCTGAAATTTACCGATGAGCTTCCCCAAAATATTGATGTCTTATTTCTGTGTGTTGGTCATGGTGCGGCCCGGAAATTTTTAGAGGCAAACCGGATAGCCGAATCCATTCGGATAATTGATCTGAGCCAGGATTACAGATTGAAGTCAAAGGCGGAAAACTTTGTTTATGGTTTACCCGAGCTTCAACGGGATAAAATAAAAACGGCGCAGCATATCGCGAACCCGGGCTGTTTTGCTACAGCGATTCAATTGGGCTTGCTGCCGTTGGCAGCTAAAGGACTGCTGGCTTCGGAAATACATATCAATGCAACAACCGGCTCTACCGGTGCCGGACAGAGCTTATCACCGACATCCCATTTTAGCTGGAGGAATAATAACCTTTCCGTATATAAGGCTTTCGAGCATCAACATCTACATGAGATCGGAGAAAGTCTTATTCAACTGCAATCTTCGTTTGATCAAACAATCAATTTTGTGCCACAACGTGGTGCATTTACCCGAGGTATTTTAGCCTGTACTTATTTGGAGTCAACATTATCTATAGAGGAGGCATCAGATTTATATAGCCACTATTATGCAAGTCATCCATTTACTCACGTAAGTCCGGGCAACATCGATTTAAAACAAGTGGTGAACACGAATAAAGCACTGATTCATTTAGAGAAACATGGTACTAAATTGATGATTATCTCCATCATCGATAATCTTCTAAAAGGTGCAAGCGGACAAGCCGTACAAAACATGAATCTTCTATTCGGATTGGAGGAAACGACTGGATTGAAGCTTAAAGCCGTTGGTTTTTAAGTTATAAGTAGTATGTTATACGTTTAACTTCAAAATGCAAAATTATAAAGAATTGATTGTATGGGTAAAGTCGCATCAAACTACTCTTAATATCTATAAAATCAGCGCGGCTTTTCCTAAAGAAGAACAATACGGTTTAACCAGTCAGTTGCGGAGGTCTACAGCTTCTATACCTGCGAATATTGCAGAAAGATGTGGAAGGCCCTCCCAAAAAGATTTTATTCACTTTTTGAGCATTTCGTTAGGATCTGCAAACGAAACAGAATACTTTTTACTACTTGCAAATGATTTAGGCTATTTATCACAAAAAACTTTTGAATCGCTCAACGACGAAATTAATCAGATAAAAGCAATGCTCATTTCGCTCATAACAAAAATACGTAGCACGATAGCTTAAAACGTAAAACTTAATACTCATAACGCAATGAAACTCTTTGACGTATACCCTATAAATCCCATTGAAATTGTAAAAGGAGTTGGCTCTTATGTTTATGATGCCACTGGCCGGGAATACTTAGACCTATATGGAGGACACGCAGTTATCTCCATAGGCCATAGCCATCCGCATTATATACAGCGTATAACAGATCAACTGAATAAGATAGGTTTTTACTCTAATTCGATTGAGATACCGCTTCAAAAACAACTCGCTGAGCTACTGGGCAAAGTTTCTGACAAAAAAGATTACCAGCTTTTTTTATGTAACTCCGGCGCCGAAGCTAATGAGAATGCGCTCAAATTGGCGTCTTTTTACAATGGTCGCAAAAAAGTGATCGCATTCAAAGGCGCTTTCCACGGAAGAACATCACTAGCGGTTTCGGCAACTGACAATCCCAAGATTATCGCTCCGGTAAACGAGACGGAAAATGTTATTTTCCTTCCTTTCAATGACGAAGACGCACTTGAAAAAATCTTTGCGGAACAAGGAGAAGCGATATCTTCCGTCATTATTGAAGGAATTCAAGGCGTTGGTGGTATACGGGTAGCCAACCACAGCTTCCTTCAGAAAATACGGAGCTTAACCGAACAGTATAATGCAATCTTTATTGCTGATTCTGTACAATGCGGCTACGGACGCTCCGGAAAATTTTACTCCCATGACCATGCAAACGTACAAGCAGATATTTATAGCATGGCCAAGGGTATGGGTAATGGCTTCCCGATAGGTGCCATTTCCATTTCACCCAAGATTAAGCCTTGGTTTGGTGAATTAGGTACCACTTTCGGGGGGAATCATCTTGCATGCGTAGCCGCCTTAGCCGTTTTGGAGACGATGGAGAAGGAACAACTCGTGCAGAACGCATTGCAAATTGGACGCTATTTAATGAGCGAATTAAAGGGATTTGATAAAATCAAAGAAATAAGAGGTGAAGGTTTAATGATCGGCATCGAGCTTCCGGAAGAGCTAAATCAGGTCAAGAAAGATCTATTATTTAAAAACCATATATTTACAGGAGAGGCAAAGCCTAATGTGATCCGCTTACTGCCTGCATTGAATTTAGGAAAGAAGGAGGCGGACAGGTTTTTGGAGGCATTATCGGAGAGATTAAGAAGTTATAAGTAATAAGTTTCACGTCGTAAGTGCCTAAAGCTTAAAACGGACAACCTGTAACTTAAAACGTACAACTATTAAAAAAGAGATTCAATGAAGAAATTTTTTTCAGTAGCGGATGTAGATAATTTATCAACTATTGTCAAAGAAGCATTAGCGCTTAAAGCTGCACCGAATGCTCATCGCAAATTGGGAGAACATAAGATGCTCGGACTTGTTTTCCTGAATCCAAGTTTACGCACACGACTTAGTACACAGAAAGCTGCTATAAACTTGGGAATGGATGTTATGGTCATGAATATGGATAAGGATGGCTGGGCGCTTGAAACCAGGGATGGCGTTGTGATGGATGGCACAACGGTTGAACATATTCGGGAGGCGGCGGCCGTAATGGGTGAATATTGTGATGTTTTGGGCTTACGTTCCTTCCCAGGCTTAAAAGATCGTAAAGAAGACTATAGCGAAGACCTTTTTAATAAATTTTCAACTTACTGCAAAAAACCCCTTGTTAGCTTAGAGAGTGCTACACGTCACCCGCTTCAAAGCTTAACAGATTTAATTACGATCTTAGAGCATACGCCATCCACGTCTAAAGAAGTGGACGGTAAATTTTCAACAGTTACAGCCAAGCCAAAAGTTGTTCTTACCTGGGCTCCACATGTTAAAGCATTACCGCAAGCGGTTCCCAATTCATTCTCCGAATGGATGTGTAAAGCCCAAGAGCAGGGATTGTTAGATTTTACTATTACCCATCCTGAAGGATACGAGCTCGATGAGCACTTTACAAACGGGGCTACAATCACCACCAATCAGAATGAGGCTCTAAAAAACGCTGATTTCGTCTATGTTAAGAATTGGTCGAGCTATCAAGAGTATGGCAAAATACTGGTTACAGGAAGAGAATGGATGCCCACACCCGAGAAGCTTAAAGTAACAAACCATGCAAAAGTGATGCATTGTTTGCCGGTAAGAAGGGATCTGGAATTATCATCAGCCCTACTAGACGGTCCGGACTCATTGGTTATTCAAGAGGCTGGTAATCGCGTATGGGCGGCTCAGGTTGTATTGAAAAGGATATTGGAAAATCTATAAGAGCCACTTATATAATCCCTCATATGGAAAAACTAAATATCGTAAAAATAGGTGGCAATATTGTAGAGAATGAAACCGCGCTATCTGCGTTTACTAACGTTTTTGCCAATTTGAAAGGAAAGAAAATATTAGTGCACGGTGGAGGAAAAATTGCCAGTAAGTTAGCAAGCGATCTAGGCATCGAGGCAAAAATGGTCAATGGCAGACGGATAACGGATCTCGAAACGCTGAAAATTGTGACCATGGTATATGCCGGCTTGACAAACAAAAGCATTGTCGCGCTATTACAAGCGAACCACTGCGATGCGATTGGGCTAAGTGGAGCAGATGGGAACACGATTCGCACCATTAAACGCCCTGTCAAAGAGATCGATTATGGATTTGCGGGCGATATGACCCCAACTTCGATTCATAACAAGCGTATCCAAAGTCTGCTCGAACTCGGCTTATGCCCTGTATTTTCCGCTATAACCCATAACGGAGAAGGTCAGTTATTAAACACAAATGCCGATACCATTGCTTCTGCATTAGCCGTAGGGCTCGCCTCAAACTATGATATTTCTCTAATTTACTGCTTCGAAAAAAGAGGCGTATTAAAAGATATAGAAGACGAAGGCTCCGTTATTACGCAAATTAATCGTACTCATTATAGCATGTTAAAGGAGCAAGGTATTATTGCCGACGGCATGATTCCAAAACTTGATAATGCTTTTGATGCCATTTCAAAAGGTGTCAAGAAAGTAATTATTAAACATGCGAATGATTTAACAGATGAGCAAGCAGGAACAACCATTTTTTAACGCAAATAATTCAACACGAACATTATGCCTAAGATTACCATCATAGGAAGCGGCAACATCGGCCTATCCTTGGCAAAAGGACTGATAGCGAAGGCTTATTGTAATGCCTCCGATATAACGCTCACGAGAAGGAACATCAGAAATATGTCACAGGAAGCCAAACTTGGATTTAAGCTTTCGGACAATAATAGAGAAGCAGTTCTTGATGCTAATATCATTGTTCTGGCGGTTCTCCCTCAGCAACTAAATCAAGTATTGGAACAAATCAATGGAGCCGTAATTGCCGATAAACAGCTTGTTGTTTCAGTAATTTCAGGCGTAAGCTGCCGAGATATCCGTCATAAGCTGGGCGATGCTGTACAAGTAATACGGGCGATGCCGAACACCGCTATCGCCATTGGACAATCGATGACTTGTATCGCCTCTGATAATGCACACGAGCAGCATATGGACGAGGTCACTCGCTTATTTGAAACCGTAGGTGCTGTAGTTACCATCAATGAAGATTTGATGACCTCTGCCACTGCGCTTTGTGCTTGCGGGATTGCCTTTTTCTTAAGAAGTATTCGCGCGGCTTCTCAGGGAGGTGTTGAAATTGGATTTCATGCCCACGATGCATTAAAGATGGCTGTTCAAACCGCAAAGGGTGCGGCCGACTTGTTATTGCAAATGCAAAGCCATCCGGAAAGCGAAATTGATAAAGTAACCTCACCAAAAGGCTGCACAATTGCCGGCCTAAACGAGATGGAACATAACGGTTTTAGCTCTGCCTTTATCAAAGGCATTAAGCTCTCTGCGGAACGGGCCGGCGGGCTATATAAGGAATAAGATGGACGCATTAATAAGGGATAGCATCAATTTATTGAAAGACCTAATTGAAATTCCATCTTTCAGCAAGGAAGAAACCGGGACAGCAGATCGAATTCAGCGCTTCTTCCAAGAGCGGGATATACCCTGTTATAGGAAGTTAAATAACGTTTGGGCTTACAATCAGTTTTATGACAAGCGTAAACCCACAATTTTATTAAATTCTCACCACGACACAGTAAAACCGAATACAGGTTACTCCCGCGATCCCTTTAAAGCAGCTGTAAGCGATGGTAAATTATATGGCTTGGGAAGTAACGATGCAGGTGGACCGCTAGTCTCTCTCATCGCAACTTTCTTACATTTTTATCCTTTACAAGAACTCCATTACAATATATGCATAGCAGCAACTGCAGAGGAAGAAATCTCAGGAAGGAATGGAATTGAGCTGATATTTCCCTTATTAGAGCCCATAGATTTTGCCATTGTAGGTGAGCCCACGGAGATGCATCTCGCCATTGCCGAAAAAGGGCTAATGGTACTTGACTGCATGGCCCAGGGGGCGTCAGGACATGCAGCAAGAGAAGAAGGCGATAATGCGATCTATAAAGCCATGAAAGACATTGAGTGGTTCCGCGCCTATAAATTCCCTAAAGAATCCGCTATCTTCGGCCCTATAAAAATGAGTGTAACAGTCATCAATGCCGGATCCCAACATAATGTAGTCCCGGCAACCTGCAGTTATGTAGTGGACGTGCGCACAACCGATGCTTATTCCAATGAAGAAGTACTGGCTATCATCCGCCAATATGTGGCAAGCGATGTACAGCCGAGATCCACTCGACTCAATCCTTCATCAATAACAAAAGACCATCCTTTTGTGAAAGCGGGAGTGGCTTTAGGCAGGAAAACATATGGGTCGCCCACCATGAGTGACCAAGCGCTCATTCCGGTGCCGTCTTTAAAAATGGGTCCCGGTGATTCCGCCCGCTCTCATAGTGCGGATGAATTTATATATCTTCGCGAAATTGAAGAGGGAATAGAACTTTATGTAGCTTTGCTAAGCAAGGTCTTAGCTATTAGCAATTAACTTTCGGTTATCAGCAATCGGAGATTGGCACTCGGCTAATGGCTTTTTTACTTTTTAATTTTGAATTTTAATTTCTTATGAAATGTCCATGACTGCAAAACACAAACTCGAATGAAAATAATCTGGACATTCCATATGACCTTTCAAAGACAAATTATTTACATATGAAACTTTGGCAAAAAGAAACGGAAGTAGAGCAATCGGTCGAAAAATTCACAGTAGGAAACGATCGAGCACTTGATATATTTTTGGCTCCTTTTGATGTATTAGGATCCCTGGCGCATACGCAGATGCTCGAAAGCATTGGCCTATTGACAAAAGACGAACTAGCGGTTATTCAAGAAGAGCTCAAAAAGATTTATCGCGAAATTGAGACGGGTGGTTTTACAATTGATGAGCATGTGGAGGACGTTCACTCTCAGATTGAGCTATTGCTCACGCAACGTATCGGAGATGCCGGAAAGAAAATACACAGTGGTCGTTCAAGAAACGATCAGGTATTGGTCGACCTCAAACTTTACTTTAGAAACGAGATCAAACAAATTGTAGAAAATACTAAGTTTTTATTCGAGCTACTCATAGAACTAAGTAATCAATACCGGGAAGTGTTAATGCCGGGGTATACCCATTTGCAAATTGCTATGCCTTCCTCATTTGGGCTTTGGTTTGGTGCTTACGCTGAAAGCTTAGTAGACGATCTGGAGCTTATGTTGGCCGCTTGGAAGATATGCAATAAGAACCCTTTGGGTTCCGCAGCAGGCTATGGTTCTTCCTTTCCATTGAACAGAACATTAACCACCGAATTATTGGGTTTTGAGACCTTAAACTACAACGTTGTATACGCACAAATGGGCCGTGGAAAGACAGAACGAGTCTTAGCACAAGGAATGAGTGCAATCGCCGCGTCACTAGCAAAAATGGCCATGGATGCCTGCCTATATATGAATCAAAATTTCGGATTCATTAGTTTTCCCGATAAATTGACCACAGGATCCAGCATCATGCCCCATAAAAAAAACCCGGACGTCTTTGAACTTATCCGAGCTCGCTGCAATAAAATCCAGGCCTTGCCAAATGAAATCGCTTTGATGACCACAAATCTTCCTTCGGGATATCATCGAGACTTGCAGTTGCTGAAAGAGAATTTATTTCCTGCCTTTCAATCCATCAACGACTGCCTTCAAATGATGCACTTAATGCTGAGCAATATTAAAGTCAATACAAATATTCTCGAGAATCCAAAATACAACTACTTATTCAGTGTAGAAGTGGTGAATCATGAAGTGTTACAAGGCGTCCCTTTTAGAGAGGCTTATAAAAACATCGGTTTGGCAATAGAAAAAGGGACTTTTAAACCCATTAAGGAAGTAAAGCACACGCACGAAGGGAGCATCGGAAACTTACAAAACAAAGAAATAAAAAACCTCTTCGATAAGGTCCTAGGCGAATTTGGTTTCCATAAAGTGGACCGAGCCTTAAAGGAATTGCTTCAATAAGGACGAAAGGTGAAGATGTAGAGCATAACGCATAAGATTATCAAATTAACCATAAGCCTTATACCCTACATCCCACTCCTTTAAGCTGCCTTAGTCTTTTACCAAAGTACCTATTAGCTCGCCTTGTGCTAAACGAACTAAATTGCCACTTTTGTTCATGTCAAATACGATAATCGGCAATTTATTCTCTTGGCATAAAGTAAAGGCTGTCATATCCATTACATTCAATCCTTGATTATATACATCTTGGAAGGTAATCTGATCAAACTTAGTTGCATTAGGATCCTTTTCCGGATCGGCAGTATAGATACCGTCTACCCGAGTACCTTTTAACACAACATCCGCATTGATTTCAATAGCTCTTAAAGAAGCCGCCGTATCCGTAGTAAAGTATGGGTTTCCGGTACCGGCACCAAAAATTACGATTCTACCTTTTTCCAGATGCCTTACTGCCCTTCTTCGGATAAACGGCTCGCAAATCTGCTCCATTTTTATCGCTGTGAGCAGGCGCGTTTTCATGCCAGCCTTTTCTAACGCATCCTGTAAAGCCATGCTGTTGATGACGGTGGCCAGCATGCCCATGTAGTCAGCTTGCACACGATCCATCCCTGCTTTTTCTGCACTCAGTCCACGGTAAATGTTTCCGCCTCCAATAACAATTGCAATCTCTACCCCTTCATCATAGACAGCTTTTATGTCTTGTGCGTACTGGGCGACACGGTCGATATCGATACCGTACTGTTTGTTACCCATTAAAGCTTCTCCGCTAAGTTTAAGTAGGATACGTTTGTATTTCATTTGTATATAATTATTGATAAGTATTTACATTATTTTGCCCGTACAATTCCTCAACTTGTGGGTCGTCATTAACAACGACGCAAAATTGGGTAGCTATGTTATTTGGGGGGAAAGTATACAAGATAAATAAGGGATTGATAAAACTCGTATTTTCTTGTGATATAAAATGGTGGATATTCATCCAGATGTTATTTAATTTTTAAAGATATATAGCGTAGTCTTTTCAATGTATCTTTCAAAACAACGATTTTGTCAAGGGGATTCTTATTCATCTTTTGAAATTTCACGTTCCCGGCAAATACGTCCCTAACCTGTATGCGGTACCTATATGCTTTAGATAATGAAATAAGAACAGCCCGCCAAAGATATTAAAAAATCGTAATAATCCATTTACTCAAAATCTATCAGATGCATAACAATTTCATCACAAAGTGCGATGATCGCATTGCGCATCTACGTTCAAGAAGCTGTTTAAGTGAAACAGCTTCTTAAAAGGTAAAATACTTTAGAAATTAGGTACGATTGTTGTACATTTATGTCAAAACTTTTACCACAGACCTTAACACATTATATGGTTGTCGACTTAAATAAACGTTCGAAGTTAGCAGAAAAACTTCCGCTAGCTATCATACTTTTTTTATCAACATGCCTTGGACTCCTTTCCTGTTCTACTAAGAAGACCGCAACAGAACAATCTTTGGATGTTCCTTACGTAGCCAGTAAACCAGCGGTTGTTGAAGCGATGCTACAAATTGCCCAGGTAAACAAAAACGACTTGATATATGATTTAGGTTGCGGAGACGGCCGGATCGTTATTACGGCAGCTAAAGAGTATGGAGCCACCGGTGTTGGCGTAGATATAGATCCGAATAGAATTAAGGAAGCGAATCGAAATGCACAGAAAGAAGGTGTTAGCGACAAGGTTCAGTTCCTACAGCAAGATCTTTTTGACGTGGATTTCAGTAAAGCATCCGTGGTGACGCTGTATCTGCTTCCCTATGTCAATTTAAAACTGCGTCCAAAACTATTGGAACAATTAAAACCCGGTACGCGTATTGTCTCAAACGAATTTGATATGGGGGATTGGCAGCCTGAGAAAAAAATCAAAGTTGGCGAATCTACTATTTACTTCTGGACGATCCCGGAAAAGAAGCCTATATAAAATGAGTTAACGATGAAGAATAAATCCATTCCATTGCCTTAACTTTGCAGGCATGGGTGGTATTTACTTTCATATACCTTTTTGCAAACAAGCATGTCACTACTGTGATTTTCATTTCAGCACTTCAATCAAGTACAAAAATGAAATGTTGGAAGCCATGGCGAAAGAACTGCGCTTACAATCGAGCTATCTTCACACCGATCGAATTAATACAATCTATTTTGGTGGAGGCACGCCTTCGATCTTAGAAGCGTCGGAAATCAGTTTCTTACTGGATGAGGCAAGTCGCCATTACGATATTAGCAATACGGTTGAAATCACCCTGGAAGCAAATCCGGACGACTTAGGCAAAACAAAGATTGAAGCTTTTCGAAGAACTTCCATTAACAGATTCAGTATTGGTATCCAATCGTTCTATGACGAAGATCTGAAATGGATGAACCGTGCGCATACTGCTCAAGAAGCCGATAGTGCGATAAAGCGAGTACAGGATGCCGGTTTTGACGATATCACAGCCGACTTAATTTATGGCTATCCTTTGTTAACCGATGAAAAATGGTTAAACAATATACAGAAACTCGTACAGCTTCACATTCCGCATATCTCTGCTTACAGTTTGACAGTAGAGCCAAAAACAGCCTTAGCCCATCTCATAAAGGTAGGAAAATATAAAAAAATGGACGATGAACAGGCGGCAGCACAATTTCTTCAACTCATTGAAACGCTAGACGGCTATGCTTATGAGCATTACGAAATTTCAAATTTTGCATTACCGAGTCGTTATGCAAAACACAACACAAATTACTGGAAATCAAAGCCCTATTTAGGAATAGGTCCTTCCGCTCATTCGTTCAATGGATTACAACGGCAATGGAATATCAATAACAACCAGCAGTATATAACATCGATAAACCATCAGCGTGTTCCTGCTGAGGTCGAGACATTATCTGAAATCGATCGGATCAATGAGTATATCATGACTTCTTTACGAACAATGTGGGGGCTCGATCTAGAATACCTCGAACGTCTCTACGGAAGTGCCGCCCTGGGCTATGTTGTAAGCAATGCGAAGCAGTTTGAAGAAGATAACAAAATATATAGGGAGCGCGATTGCCTAAAACTGACCGTTTCAGGAAAATTGATGGCCGATTACATCGCTTCCGAACTTTTTATTGAAGAAGGATATGAACATGAAAAGATCTAAAAAAAATATAATACCTGCCGGTCATCGAGTTATTTGGATTATTGGCGCTTCAGCCGGAATAGGAGAAGGCTTGGCCAAGTACTATGCTTCTATAGGCGCTAAGCTTATCATTTCTGCCCGTTCGAGAGACAAGCTATACCAAGTAAAAGCAGCCTGCAAAGGCAATCCCATGAATGTCCATGTGTTACCTCTTGATTTAGAAGACGAAACTTCCCTGCCCGAAAAAGCACTGGAAGCATTACGCATATTTGGCAGAATCGACACATTGATCCATTCCGCCGGTGTAACCCAACGGGCCTTAGCCATAGACACAAAGTTATCCGTGGCACAAAAGATTATGGACATTAATTATTGGGGACCTGTAGCCATAACCCAAGCGGTATTACCCGCCATGCAACAACAGGGCAGAGGGCATATCATAGTTATAAGCAGCTTGATGGGAAAAATTGGAACGCGATTTAGATCTTCTTATGCAGCATCCAAACATGCATTACATGGTTATTTCGAATCCCTGCGACCGGAAATCTACGACGACAACATACACATTAGTATGGTATGCCCTGGTTTCGTAAACACCTCATTGGGCGAAAAAGCACTAATAGGCAATGGTGAAAAATATCAAAAGAAAGATGATGTCCACATCAAAGCAATGTCAGTATCCGAGTTCGTGAAACGCTTGATCCCTCATTTAGACAAACAAAAAGAAGAAATATTTATAGCGGGAAGTGAAATTAAAGCGATTTGGGCCAGTAAATATTTACCAGGCAAGCTCTTTAGGAGGAAAATCAGAGAAGCGAAAGTGATTTGAGCGGATGTATTAGCAGTTGTTAGTCGCACCTTATTCCTTCTACTTTCAAGAATGGTCGAGTAAATGCCACCACTGCACCCAACTACGGACCTACTCTCGGCTTCCAGCCAAATAATCGATAATCTTCGCCGTAGCACCAGCCTGTTGTTGTACATAGCCATACGCTCGATTCCCCGCCTCCTGTCTAATCTCTATTTCTTGCAAAAGTTCAAACACTGCTACAAACTCTTGTAAGTTGCGAATGCTAAAAGCTGCTTTGGCTGCAATTAGGTCTTTTGCTTCTTGAAATTTGTGATAGTGAGGGCCAAAAATTACCGGAACGCCATAAGTTGCCGCCTCCAATATATTATGAATTCCAACGCCGAAACCACCACCAATATAAGCGACATCTGCATAACTATACAAGTAGGAGAGCATACCTATGTTGTCTATAATTAGTACAAAAGCATTCGCATTATCTTTTGGATGAACGCTACTATTTAACGTGGAGAATCGCACACTCTGTTTAAATCGGCTATCAATTTCATTTAAATGAGCGGCATCAACAATATGTGGCGCAATCACTATTTTCCATTCGGGATAAACCTGTCGCAAAGACATAATCAATTCTTCATCTGGCAACCAAGTACTCCCCGCCACTAGAACTTTATGTCCGTTAACAAAACGGGAAACAACCTCTATCTCGCGTTTATGCTGCGAAAGGTGCGCCACGCGATCGAATCGGGTGTCACCCGTTAACGAAACATTTTTAAGACCAATACTATGCAGCAAAGCAACACTTTCCTGATTTTGAGCGAAATAAAAAGTCACATAGCGCAAAGTCGATCTAAAAAGTCGGCCATACCAAGTGAAATAAAATTGCCCTTTCCGGAATATAGCCGAAACTAAATAAAGGGGAATTCGCCGATTATGAAGCGCCTTAAAATAATTGTGCCAAAATTCATACTTTACGAAGAACACTTCTTCGGGATTGATGAGCTCGATAAACCTCTTGGCATTGCCGGGTGTGTCTGCGGGGAGATAAAACACATAATCCGCTTTGGCATAATTAGCTCTCACCTCGTAGCCGGATGGAGAAAAGAAAGTAACTACCACTAGCTTGTTAGGAAAATGTGTTCTATAGGCTTCCAAAACAGTGCGGCCTTGCTCAAATTCGCCTAAGGAAGCAAAATGAAACCAAGTGTGTTTCTTTGATGAGTCTACTTTACCGGCGATCAACTTAAACAAGCCTTGCCGGCCCTCTTTCCATTTCCGAACCCGCGCATTAAAGGGTGCGGCAATGAGTACAAAAAACTGTCCCAAAAAAATACCCAAATTATACAATATCCACATGCTGTTAGAAGATTATGAATCATTTTAAGGACAGACAAGGCCCTGATAGTTTTTTATAAGAAACGGCAATTATATTCAATTTGTTTATCTTCGCCAAAGAATATTCCAAACATTTATTAAAGCATGTCAAGAAAGCGCATATTAATTACCGGGGCAGCTGGTTTCCTTGGATCACATTTATGCGATCGTTTTATCAAAGAGGATTTCCATGTAATCGGAATGGACAATCTAATAACCGGGGATTTACGAAATATCGAGCATTTATTCAAACTGGAAAATTTTGAGTTTTACAATCATGATGTTTCCAAATTTGTCTACGTACCGGGGCGCCTAGATTATATTTTACATTTCGCATCTCCTGCCAGTCCGATTGATTATCTAAAAATTCCAATTCAGACATTAAAAGTCGGTTCCTTAGGCACCCACAATTTACTCGGCTTAGCACGTTCTAAACAATCGCGCATTTTAGTAGCATCCACGTCAGAAGTATATGGCGATCCTACGGTAAGTCCGCAGCCGGAAGAATATTGGGGAAATGTAAATCCGGTAGGTCCTCGCGGGGTATACGATGAGGCTAAGCGTTTTCAGGAAGCTATTACCATGGCTTACCATACGTTTCATGGATTGGATACACGGATTGTTCGAATATTTAACACTTACGGTCCGCGTATGCGACTAAACGATGGAAGGGTTTTACCTGCTTTTATAGGACAAGCCTTGCGAGGTGAAGACCTAACGGTATTCGGAGACGGCTCACAAACACGTTCGTTTTGTTATGTGGACGATCAAATAGATGGCATTTACCGGTTATTAATGAGTGATTATACACAACCGGTAAACATAGGAAATCCTGATGAAATAACCATCAAGCAGTTTGGTGAAGAAATAATAAGACTGACAGGAACGAATCAGAAACTAGTTTATCGTGACCTACCGATCGATGATCCTAAACAAAGAAGACCCGATATAACAAAAGCGAAGGAAATTCTAGGATGGGAACCTAAGATTGGACGGGAGGAAGGTCTGCAAAAGACTTATAAATATTTTAAATCACTTCCCGAAAAAGAAATAAAACACAAAGATTTTACGTATTATAACAAGCATTAATTAAAATCGATTATATGAGCAAAATTTTGGTTACCGGCGGTACGGGATATATCGGATCGCATACCGTTGTAGAATTACAAAATGCAGGTTACACGCCTGTTATTATTGATAATTTATCGAATTCTAATAAAGGGGTTTTGAAACAAATAGCTTCCATCACCGGAAATAGCCCGGAGTTTCATGAATTTGACCTCTGCAACGAACAAAAGGTAATCGAATTTGTAAAGAATAACCCGGATATCACCGGACTCATTCATTTCGCGGCCAGCAAAGCGGTTGGCGAATCTGTAGAAGAACCGATCAAGTACTATCGAAACAATTTCTTTTCTTTACTCAATCTATTAAATGCATTTAAGGATCGCGATATCAATTTTGTATTCTCCTCAAGCTGTACAGTTTATGGGCAGCCTAAGGAATTACCGGTAACCGAAAGCGCACCGGTTCAAAAAGCTGAATCGCCCTACGGTAATACTAAACAGGTAGCTGAAGAAATCTTAAGCGATACGGCCAAGGCTTTTGCCAATTATCATATCATTGCTTTACGTTATTTTAATCCTGTGGGAGCACATGCCAGTGCTTTAATCGGCGAATTGCCATTAGGTGTACCTCAAAACCTTGTACCCTTCATTACACAGACAGCAATTGGAAAGCGAGAAAAAGTTACCGTGTTCGGAAATGACTATGATACACCCGATGGATCAGCCATTAGGGATTATATCCATGTTGTAGACCTCGCAAAGGCACACGTAGCGGCCATAAAACGTTTAGAAGAACATAAGGCCAAAGCCAATTATGAAGTATTCAACATCGGTACGGGTAAAGGTTTGTCCGTGCTCGAAATTATCAGGGCCTTCGAATCGTCAACAGGCGTAAAACTGAATTATCAAATTGGCCCACGCCGTGCAGGAGACATCGAAAAAGTGTGGGGAGATGTCTCTAAATCATTGACGGAATTGGGGTGGAAAGCCGAATTGGATGTGGAGGAAATGATGCGTTCGGCTTGGGCTTGGGAAGTTTATTTAAAAGAGAAAAATCCATTTGGATAATAAAATTGTGTTTAGCAAACATACTTAATAGAAAGACCATGAATATCATTATAACAGGAGGTGCCGGATTTATTGGATCGCACGTAGTAAGACGTTTTGTTAACAACTATCCGCAATATCACATTATTAACCTCGATAAATTAACATATGCCGGTAACCTTGCCAACTTATCGGATATAGAAGATCAGGTGAACTATGAATTCGTAAAGGGTGACATTACTGACGCTGCATTTATCAATGAGCTGTTCGAGCGTGTCAAACCGGATGCCGTAATCCATCTTGCTGCTGAGTCGCACGTAGATCGCTCTATTAGCAACCCCTTGGATTTTGTACTGACCAACGTCGTTGGAACTGTCAACTTGTTGAATGCTGCGCGGAAATACTGGGAAGGTGATAGTAGCAAACGTTTTTATCATGTTAGTACAGATGAGGTCTATGGCGCCTTGGGAGAAAGTGGTATGTTCACCGAAGAAACGAAGTACGACCCACACTCACCTTACTCTGCTTCAAAGGCAAGCTCCGATCACTTTGTCAGGGCCTATCATGATACGTATGGGCTTAATACGGTCATCTCAAATTGTTCAAACAATTATGGTTCCCATCACTTCCCGGAAAAACTGATTCCCTTAGCAATTCATAATATAAAAAACAATAAACCCGTGCCTGTTTATGGGAAAGGGGAAAATGTTAGGGATTGGTTGTGGGTAGAAGACCATGCCCGTGCCATCGACGTTATTTTCCACCAAGCAAAGGCCGGCGATACCTACAATATTGGTGGGCATAATGAATGGAAAAACATTGATCTGATCCGATTACTTTGTAACATTATGGATCGGAAGTTGGGACGACCCGCAGGCGAATCGGCAAAACTTATCACTTTCGTTAAAGATCGTGCAGGCCATGATTTACGGTATGCGATCGATTCCACAAAACTGCAAAAAGATTTGGGATGGGTGCCTAGCTTACAGTTCGAAGAAGGATTGGAAAAGACCGTTGATTGGTATTTAGCAAATGAAGAATGGCTAAATAACGTAACCTCGGGAGCCTATCAGGAATATTATAATAAGCAATATAGTTAGCTGTTAATAGGGAACAAGGGAGTGGTTAATAGCGTAAAGCTTTAAGCGCCCTTTCCTCTTTCGATATGCGCTGTCATTTCAAGGTTAGCTTATGAATGAAATTAATTCCCATAAAGATTTATTAGTATATCAAAAGTCTTTGGACTTTGTCCAGAACATTTATCAATTAACCGCTAAATTTCCTGAAGAAGAAAAATTTGGCCTTACCAGTCAAATGAGAAGGGCTGCTATATCAATCCCTTCAAATATTGCAGAAGGAGCCGCAAGACAATTTGTTAAGGAATACATACAATTTTTATATGTTAGCTTAGGATCTATCGTTGAGATAGAAACACAATTGGAAATTGCTAAGCGCTTAAATTTCTGTATTGAAAATAGCCGGTTGCAAGAAGAAATTATCCATATAAAGAGAATGTTGATAAAACTTATACAGATATTGAAGACAAAATGATTAGTTATCTCGATTCAACATGTCTATTAACAAGTTCTCTATTTCCTACTAACTATTAACAAGTTCCCTATTAACTATTTAACAATGTTATACTACCCCTTTCAGAAATTTTCGTTTGACAATAAGACTTGCTTTTTAAGTGGGCAAACGTTAACATCATCCGAAGAACAAATACAGGTGTTCCCTTCCTGGCTGATGCAACATTATCATTTAGAAGAAAAGCCATTCAAGTTGCTCGACGAAAGTATAACGACTTACAAAAAGCTTAAGGTGCCTTGTTCGGCAGACACTTCTGATAGATTGGAAAAGTTAGAAGAGGAAGTAAAAGCGGCTTTTTTAGGAGGCTATCAGGAAGTAATCAAACTTAACAAGCAATTATTGTTTCAATGGATTGGAAAGCTTCTTTATGGAATTGTATTCAATGAAATACAGATTGGGATCAGGCAACAGCATATGAGCGGTGAAGCGATGAACTTTTCGCAGGTTCTAGCCAAAAAATTTTCCAATCTACATGTTATGCTGCAATCGATGATTAAACCTATGGAATTCGAAGGCAGTTTACCTTTCAGCATCAACGTATTTGAAATAGACAGTCCGGAAGACAAATTCAGTTATCGAGATGAAATTAACACATTGGTTTTCTCATTACGAATGAACAATTTCGGCATTGTAGCTTGCTTGCAAGACAACGGAGCCAATAATAGATATCACGAGCGGAAGCTTCAGTTAGTATCCGGAAAAAAACTGCATCCCATTCAGTTTGAAGAGATTTGTGGCTTATTTTTTTATTCTGCTTATCTCTTTAATCGGCTACCTGAATATGCCATACTGCCAACCGAAGAAATCGTCTATATCGAACCTATGCCACTAGCGGGCATGGACACACGCCCCATCTTTGATACGTTTCAAGCTAAAACATATGGACAGGTACTGGAAAATTTCTGGAAACCTTGGGGTTTTACCTTATTTGAAATCATTAAGGATCCTGAAAACCCAATGACATTTTTGGCGGATCAAAACGGATCATTCCGCCCCTGTGAAACAATTGATTTACCTAAGACTTATGGCGACTAAGTGAACAATTGCCCTACGGCGCTGAAAAAGTGACCAATAACCTGAGGGTATAGTAATACCGTAACAACAAGGCCAACGATCGCACCATAAAAGTGCGCATCATGGTTGATGCTATCGCGCCCTACTTTAGCTGCCCACACACAATAGAATAAAAACAAGGGACCAAAAATAACCGCAGGGATGGGAATAAAAAACACACCTATATAAGAGGTAGGTTGAAATAAAATAGCACTAAAAAGTACTCCACAGATGGCACCTGAAGCTCCCAAACTATAGTAATTGTAATTGTTTTTCTGCTTCATAATGGTGGTTATATCACTAATAACCAAGCTCAACAGATAAATTAAAGCAAATTGTACATGTCCCCAGCTGCTGATGGATACCAAAATTTTTTCTAATTGAAAACCGAAAAAAGAGAAGGTGAACATGTTAAAAAATAAATGCATCCAATCACGGTGAATCATGCCACTGGTAAGTAATGTATATATTCGCGCTCCCCTACTTATGCTATATGGATGCAGCATAAACTTTTCAAGAACACCATGATTTGAAAAGGCATAAATACTGGTGATAAGCGTAAAAACAAAAATTAGGCTGGCAACAGGTGTTTCTGTGATATAACTCTCCATATCTTAAATAATAGGGTTGAAAGTACTAAAAAATTGTTATTAATCGTTAGAATAATCCTAATTGTTTCCCCTTGGTTGGAACGAATAGATCGTTACGTAATTCGGTCAGCTTATTTTCACCCATAAAGCGCGACACCGACAATTTAAATAGCTGATGCAGACTATCGGCGAGTTGTCCTTCTCCTCTAATCCGCCTACCAAACTGACTGTCATTTAAATTTCCACCATGACACGCAGCAATACCATGCAAAATTTTTTCAGCCCTATCGGGGTAGGCCTTATGAACCCAATCTTTAAATATCTCCCCGATTGCTCCATTAAGTCTTACAATGGTAAAAGAAGCTGCAGTGGCTCCATGCTTTGCCGCTTGCTCAATAAGGGCCGGCATTTCGTCGCTGTTCAAACCCGGTACAATTGGCGCACACATTAACATGACCGGGATGCCGGCATCCGTCAATTTCTTTATCACATTCAGTCGCCCAGCAGCCGTTACCGTTCTAGGTTCCATTTTTTGCCTTAATTCCTCATTTAAAGAATTGATCGTAACTGCTACATGTACCAGTTTCCATTTTGCCAGTTCAGTTAAAATGTCCAGATCACGAAGTATCAGGTTATTCTTACTAATAATGGAAACGGGATGCTTATATTTCAAAAAAACGTAAAGCAAAGATCGTGTAAGCTTAAGCTTGCGCTCCAGTGGTTGATAACAATCGGTATTTCCGGACAGCATAATGGTTGAAGGAACATAACCTTTTGCGTTAAACTCCTTCTCTAAGAGGGTTGCACAATTACGTTTTACAATAATTTTTCTTTCAAAATCCAGTCCCGCGCTATACCCCCAATATTCATGCGCATTCCGAGCATAGCAATAAATGCACCCGTGCTCGCATCCTTGATAAGGATTTATTGACCTCATAAAGCGTAAATCCGGACTGTCACTCTCACTTATAATCTGTTTAGGATAAGACTCTATGATCTGAGTAGCTGTATTTTCCAGAAAAGGCTCATCTAAGCCCTCTATGTGCTCACAAACATATTTGTTTTTAAAAAACTTATTGTGTGTATTTATTTGAGCTCCCCTACCCTTAAAATACTCCTCATTTTGCATTGTATCCATAAACAAATATACTAATATATTTAGTATTACAGCTAAAAATATTAGTACATTGTTATGACTCAATCGTGTCGTCCAACAATAGTAGATATAATTGTTTAGGCCCGTGAGCTCCTAAAACTAAGGTCTTTTCAATATCGGCAGTCCTGCTCGGGCCTGTAATTGCACTGATCATGGTAGGTATCTGCTCGTATTTTCGCTTGACAACTTCAAATCCGTCCTTTAGATCCATTACCAGTTGCGACATATAGGCGATTACGACATGTACATGAGGATAAATGCTCAATCTTCTTCCTGCAGCACCGCCATTGCTTACTAAAATACTTCCTGACCGTGCAATGAGTGCCTCACATTTCGTAATACCCATTTCTGCTTTTTGAAACTCCGCGTCCCCTCTAAAGAATGGAAATTCATACCGGTCAAGTATTTCTTGTATCTCGCTCTCCCAAGCATAAATCCGCTTAATATTTTCCTTTTCCGTAATGGCAAGTAAGCTTTCTATCAGTTGGATTTCATCCTCACAAAAAACGAAGTTACCGGCAACGGCTGTAAAGTTTTGAGCGAACATAATCTCAATGGCTTCATCAGACTCTTTATATAGAGGCACTTCTTCCAAATTAGGGTAGGGATTATCCCGCTTTAGCAACAACGCTTTTCGTATTTTCTTCAACAATCTTTCCTTCGCAGTAGCTTCTTGCATAGTCATCTATTTAAAGTGCAAGTTATAAGTTTTTTATTAAAAACCTGAAAGAGAAGATAGACTGTGTAACCAATTAGGTAGTATAAAAAAAGAGACGCAACCAACTTAGCTGCGTCTCTTTTGATATTAGTTTTGGTAAAACGATTATTTCACCGTGTCAGTTGTACTGTTTTCATCGGAGGATTTGGTTTTATCGAAGGTTCCGGAATTGTCCCCTACACCTTCATGCATGAGCCCCTCAGCTGCTTTCCGTTGGTCAGAAGAACCTTCATCACCGTTCACAAATTCGTCATATGTAGTACGGTGGTCGAAAGGCCTTTTGCCTAAGATTTCCTCTAAATCCGATTGGAATAATATTTCTTTTTCCAATAACTTTTCTGCTAAGGCCTTCAGTCCGTCTGACTTTTCGCTAAGCAATTGCCGCGTTTTCTCATAAACATCGCTTATCAATTTACGAACTTCTTCATCAATAAGCTCCGCCGTCTTTTCGGAGTAAGGTTTTTGGAATTGAGACTCCTGACTATCGTTAAACGATATATTACCAACCTTATTATTCATACCATATACAGCCACCATTGCATAAGCTAATTTGGTAATGCGCTCTAAGTCATTCTGTGCCCCCGTAGAAATTTTGCCAAAAGTAAGATCTTCAGCAACCCTTCCGCCCATGGTCATGCACATACCGTCAATTAACTGCTCCGTGGTATATAAAAACTGCTCTTTCGGCAAGTATTGGGCATAACCTAAAGCGGCTACTCCACGAGGAACGATGGATACCTTAACCAAAGGATCAGCATGTTCCAAGAACCATCCAGCTATAGCGTGTCCAGCTTCGTGATAAGCAACAATTCGCTTCTCTTCAGGAGAAATAATTTTATTTTTCTTCTCCAATCCGCCGATAACCCGATCGATTGCATCTTGGAAATCCTGCATATCAACCGATTCTTTATTTTTACGAGCGGCTATAAGCGCGGCTTCATTACAAACGTTAGCGATTTCTGCCCCTGCAAAACCAGGTGTTTGCGCCGATAATTTCTTCGCTTCTACATCTGCTGCCAGTTTAATCGGCTTCAAATGCACTTTAAATATCTGCTCCCGGCCTACCAAATCCGGCTTATCAATCGAAATCTGTCGATCAAAACGCCCCGGTCTCAATAAAGCCGAGTCTAGTACATCCGGTCGGTTTGTTGCAGCTAAGATGATAATACCCGAGTCCGTGCCGAATCCATCCATCTCAACCAACAGTTGATTAAGTGTATTCTCTCTTTCATCATTCCCGCCAACAATATTATTTTTGCCACGAGCACGTCCAATCGCATCGATCTCATCGATGAAGATAATACAAGGGGCCTTATCTTTCGCCTGTTTGAATAAATCCCGCACGCGCGAAGCTCCAACCCCAACAAACATTTCAACGAAGTCTGATCCCGATAACGAAAAGAACGGTACTTGCGCCTCTCCTGCAACAGCCTTAGCCAACAATGTTTTCCCTGTTCCTGGAGATCCTACTAATAGCGCGCCCTTCGGAATCTTTCCTCCGAGATTGGTATATTTCTTGGGATTTCTTAGAAAATCTACAATTTCCATAACCTCCTGCTTGGCCTCTTCCAATCCCGCCACGTCATTGAAGGTAATATTTACTTGCGATTCTTTATCAAATAGCTGTGCCTTCGATTTACCAATATTGAAAATCTGACCGCCGGCACCACCGGCACCGCCACCCATTCGGCGCATAATGAAAACCCAAAAAAGAATCACAAGACCCAAGGGCAGGATGATAGACAGTAACCAGCCGGTCCAAGGACTATTTCTCTCCTCCAATGTAACACTCACCCGTTGATTTTCGGGAACACCTTGCTGTGCAGCGTTTAACTTACGCTCCAAAGCATCGAAGGATCCATCTTGAAAAAAGTACTGGGGTCCCGCACTACCGGTGGAAAGATTAAGCCCGTTATTTTTTGGACGCACGTCCTTATATTTCTCTTGATTGAGTTTATCCTTTTTAATATAAACCTCAACACCAATTAACTCATTTCGCTTATATGCTACCAACTTTTCCACGTCTCCTTCTTTCAACATGGTAGATTCAAATCGTTGATAGGTAATTTCTTTCGCACTCTCTCCCGTGAAAACGTACTGAAGAGCAATAAAACCCAATATCATGGCTATCCATAACCACATGATATTGAATTTAGGAGGTTTGGGGCTGATTTTCTTCCCCGGAACTTTCTTTATTTTCCCAGGTTGATTTGACATATTATCTTTCATAAATTGTTTTATCCTCTTTGTTTATTTAGCTCGGGGATCTTATGCACTTTGAAAATATTTCAGTTCTGCATCCCCCCATAAATCTTCTATCGCATAAAATTGTCTTTTATCCGTTTTGAAGATATGTACAACAACATCTATGTAATCCAGCAAAATCCATTCAGCATGATCTAACCCTTCTTTTCGCCATGGATCTTGTTTAACCGCTTTATACACTTCCTCTTCCACACTTTTCGCTATCGCCCTCACTTGGGTTGTCGATTCGGCATGACATATTACAAAATAATCAGAAACAGAGCTATGTACATTTTGGAGGTCTAATCTAACTATTTCGTTACCTTTCTTCTCTTGGATACCGTGTATAATAATCTCCGAGAGATGAGTGGATTCTTTAACCTTTTTACCTTTTACCATTAAAAAATTTTAGTTTTGAACAGTTTTTCATTTAATGCCACAAAGACTTTGCAAAGTAACACTTTTTTGGGACTTATTGTTGGAGAAAATATTATTACTCTTCAACGGGTAAATTCAACTAATGATTATCTTAAATCTAACCTGTCAAATTCTACGCCATATACTGAAGGAACTGTAATAATGGCAGTAGAGCAGTATGCAGGAAAGGGACAAGCGGGCAATATTTGGAAAAGTGAACCAGGTAAAAACTTAACTTGTAGTGTTCTATTGAACCCGACCTTCCTTTTACCAAAGGATCAGTTCGATCTCAATATCGCCGTTAGTTTAGCAATTGCGGATACTCTTCAACCGATATTGGGCGAAAATCTGCGTATAAAATGGCCGAACGACCTTTACTACCTAGATAAAAAAATTGGAGGAATTCTTATAGAAAATATACTGCGGGGAAGCAGTTGGAAACATGCCATTATTGGCATAGCGCTAAATGTTAACCAAACTGTTTTTGGTGACAATCAGGCGAGGGCTTCCTCTCTCAAGCTGCTGCTGAATCAGGATTTTGAAATAAAAACCTTACTGCAAAGCCTTTGCCTTCACTTAAGCACTGAATATCAACACCTTAAAGAAAAACATATAATACAGCAAAAAAGTCGTTACAAAAGCCTTCTTTACCGATTAGGGGAGCCTGCCAATTTTCTGGTGCAAGGACAACACAAAAGCGGCACAGTCATTGACGTAAACAAAGAAGGAAAACTTATAGTAGATTTTGACGGCCAGTTGACAGAGCACGCTATTAAAGAAATTGCGTTCATTTGAGGATTCCTGCCAAGTATGCAGAAGAGAAATCACGGAACTGACTAAAGTTGGGGCGAAGAAGACGTAACCAAATTGCATAATCCCCTCCTTTTCTATAAGTTTGCACCGTCCTCGCTCCATAGTTTGCAAGGCCGACTATTCACACATAAGTTAAACCTTTTTGACCAACAGCGTCTAAAAAGACAAATTGTATTAAAATGAAAAAATTAAGTGCATTTTTAGCCATTTTGATTTTCAGCACCTTAATTGCGTCCGCACAGATTAAAACGCCGGTAAAATGGGCCTATGCTGCTAAAAAGATTAATAAAACGGAGGCTGTGCTTCTAATAAAAGCTACCATCGATAAAGGTTGGCATATTTACTCTCAAAACATCAAACCCGGTGGCCCGGTGCCCACCAGTTTTACTTTCACAAAATCAACAGATTACACCCCTGTTGGAAAAACCAGTGAACCGAAGGGGATAAGCCACTTCGAGAAGGTGTTTGACATGGATGTTGTATACTTTGAAAACGAGGTTGTCTTTCAACAAAAAATCAAACTCAATAAAGCCGCAACCTCTGTTAAAGGGACCATTGAATTTATGGTGTGCAACGATCGGGAATGTTTACCTCCCGATGAAGTGAATTTCAATATTCCAATAAAATAGGGAAAGTGGCTTAAGCCGCTTTCCTTCATCCCATCTTAACCTAACCGTACTTTATTTACAATAAGGAGACCTGAAAATTGGCACCCTCTCAGGAATAATTACTAATTTCACGCCTTCAAACTAAAACTGATGTATAGAAAATTCATTATAATTACATTAGCTAGTATTTTCTTAAGCTTTTTTATGAACGAAGCCTCTGCGCTTACGTTACAAACCGACACCATTTCTTTGGATGATATCGAATTTACTGATATAACAGAAGATACAAGCGTCAATACCGATACAGTCCAAGCAGCTACTCCTACTAAAGGTTTGCCTGCTCAACCGGTAATTTCAACAGATACTGCGAATAGCGTTTCACTTTGGCAAATATTCATTAATGGCTTGCTTTTTGGTTTTGCCGCTATTTTAATGCCTTGTATATTCCCAATGCTTCCTTTAACCGTTAGCTTTTTTACGAAGAGAGCCGGGTCTAAGTCAAAAGCGATAGGACAAGCTATTCTATACGGCTTATCTATTATAGTTATTTATGTTGGCTTGGGAATGCTTGTCACCATTTTTTTTGGATCAGACGCCTTAAATGCACTTTCTACCAATGGTATTTTTAATTTCTTGTTTTTCTTATTGTTAGTGGTATTTGCTGCGTCTTTTTTAGGTGCTTTCGAAATTACCCTTCCCAGCTCATTTGTTAACAAAGTAGACGCTAAATCGGATCAAGGAGGCCTTATTGGCATCTTCTTTATGGCTTTTAGCCTCGCTTTAGTTTCTTTCTCTTGCACGGGCCCACTAATTGGAACTTTGTTAGTAGATGCAGCCTCCAAGGGCGAACGTTTAGGACCTGCCATTGGGATGTTTGGCTTTTCTTTGGCACTTGCTATCCCCTTTGCGCTGTTCGCTTTGTTTCCATCCTTGTTGAAATCCTTACCGAAATCCGGAGGTTGGTTAAATAGCGTAAAAGTGGTATTAGGATTCCTCGAATTAGCCTTTGCTCTTAAATTTTTATCGAATGTGGATTTGGCATACCATTGGAATTGGCTGGATAGAGAAGTATTTTTAGCTCTTTGGATCGTAATATTTGGTTTAATGGGGCTATACCTACTAGGAAAAATCAAATTTGCACACGACAGTGAGGTTCCACATTTATCGGTTCTGCGTACATTTTTTGCCATTGTGGTGCTATCCTTTGTCGTATATCTGATTCCGGGTATGTGGGGCGCCCCATTAAAGTCAGTCAGCGCATTCTTGCCGCCAAGTGCTACTCAAGATTTTGACTTAAGCACCGGTATATCGGCTTCGTCTCATACTACCACAAACTCCGGTCCTAAAAAATATGCAGAGATCTTTCATGAACGTGGAACTCCGAAAGGATTTGATCCCTATTATGATTATGAACAAGCCTTGGAGGTTTCTAAACAAACAAACAAGCCTGTCTTAATTGATTTCACTGGTTGGAACTGCGTGAATTGTCGTAAAATGGAAGCAAATGTTTGGACGGATCCCCGCGTAAAAAACCTCTTAAATAACGAATTTATTATGGCAGAATTGTTTGTCGACGATAAGACTACGCTGCCGCAAAACGAACAATACATCTCGACTTACAGCAAAAAAAAGATCAATACCATCGGAAAAAAATGGAGCGATTTCCAGGCATCCAAATTCAACAGCAATTCGCAACCTTTATATGTTATTGTAGACAGCAATGGTAATGTATTGGTTCCTCCGCAAGGAGCGAATTATGATCCCCAAAATTACATCGACTTTCTTGAATCAGGTATTAAAGCCTATAAAGAAAGGCTATAGCGTCCGTAATAATCAAATCAGCTATACATTAATATGAGCACAATCAAAAATATTGCAGTATTTACTTCAGGTGGAGATTCGCCGGGCATGAACGCAGCTATACGTGCTGTTGTACGCACGAGTTTGCATTATAATCTAAATGTATTCGGTATTCAGCGGGGTTATGATGGTATGGTAAATGGAGATATCTTTCCGATGGATGCTAAATCTGTAGCCAATATCATTCAACGAGGCGGAACTATTTTAAAGACCGCACGTAGCAAAGAATTTCGAACCGTAGAAGGACGTCAACAGGCTTATGAACAAATCAGGAAATTCCAAATCGACGGATTAGTCGCTATTGGTGGAGATGGAACGTTCACGGGAGCAGCAAAATTTATTGAGGAACACGACATCCCGGTAATGGGGCTTCCAGGCACTATTGACAATGATTTAGCAGGAACCGATTTCACCATCGGTTATGATACGGCCATCAATACCGTTATCAGTGCAGTTGACAAAATCCGAGATACAGCGGAGTCGCACGATCGCCTATTTATTATTGAGGTAATGGGCCGTGATTCCGGACTTATTGCGCTTCGTAGTGGCATAGGAACAGGGGCAGAGGCCATTTTAATTCCGGAAAGCGCAACAAATTCAAAAGCTTTATTGGAAAAGTTGGCTCATGGCCGAAAAGATAAATCTTCGAAAATTGTATTAGTGGCCGAGGGTGACGAAGAAGGTGGCGCCTTCGCTATAGCCGAACTGGTGAAGAAACATTTTCCAAATTATGATACCAGAGTTTCCATTTTGGGTCACATACAACGTGGAGGTAGCCCAACTTGTATGGATCGAGTACTGGCAAGCCGTCTAGGCGTTGCTGCCGTGGAAGCGCTACTAGCTGGACGTAAAGGTGAAATGGCGGGCGTTATCAATGGTGACATTGCATTTACTCCATTCAATAAGGCTATCAAGCATATAGACTCCCTTACACCTAGCTTGCTTAAAATTGTGGATATCTTATCTTAATTTTATTTTCAAAACGATGTAAAAAGAGGCTAGGCTGGTTTTGGTCTAGCGCTCTTTCCAATTATAAACAAGTTTTATCGGGATTAATCCCAACAATTATCAAGACATCTACATTGTTTTATGGAATGTGATTTCAGAATAAAAGTGTTTTTCACTGCCGCTACGCAATTGAATTTTACAAAAACGGCTTCGGAGCTTTTTATATCACAACCTGCTGTTAGTAAAAATATCCAGGAATTGGAACAACAAATCGGCCAATCTCTTTTCGAACGAAGTGGCAACAAGCTTAAACTAACTGCCGCAGGCTCCATTCTATACAAACATGCTCGTCTTATTATTGAGCAATATAATAAAGCTACGTACGAAATCGATAAGTTAAAGGGAGAAACATCGGGAAAATTAAAATTAGGTGCCAGCACCACTATTTCGCACTACATCATTCCCCTCATATTAGCGAATTTTCATCGCAATTACGACGGTATACATATTGAAGTGGCACACGGCAATACACAACAAGTGGAAGATTGGCTCGATAAAAAAAACATTGATCTCGGAATTATCGAGGGGTTAACGCAAAATAAATCAATGAAATACACACCTCTCTTTAAAGACGAAATTGTTTTAGTTACACGTGCAGAAAATCCGCTTGCTTTGCATGATACATTGGCATTTAGGGATCTTTCACGGCTTGACTTTATCATGCGCGAGAATGGTTCAGGAACAAATGACGTGATCGCTAAACATTTAAAAGAAAAAGGTGTAGATCTACAGGACTTGCAGATAAACGTTAATTTAGCGAGTACCGAAAGTATTAAACAATTTCTTTTGCACAGTAATAGCTTTGCCTTTTTGTCTATTCATGCCATCACTCGCGAATTGCATGAAAAACATTTAAAAATTATTGAAATAGAAGATTTCACCATAGAGCGCAATTTCTTTTTCATCCATCCCCATGGACCGCTATCCGGCCTTCCCGAATTGTTTATGCGTTTTGCAAAGCAACAAGAGCAGTTTTTTATTCATGCCACCTAATACAATGGATTATTTTATTCCTTCACTATTGTTTTTCAGTTTTTTCTTAAAAACCTTTTCAAATTTTTCCAATTTCGGTGCTATTACAAATTGACAGTACCCTTCGCTCCGATTCAAATTAAAATAATTTTGATGGTAGTCCTCGGCTATATAAAAAGCACCGTATGGTTTTACCTCTGTGACGATAGGTTTGTTGTAGGCATGTTCTTCATCTAATCTTTTGATATAATACAATGCCTTCTCTTTCTGTTGCGGATTATGATAAAAGATGGCTGATCGATATTGCGTTCCCACATCATTTCCCTGTCTATTTAGTTGTGTTGGGTCATGGGCCACAAAAAATGCCTCGATCAACTCATCAAAGCTGATTACTTTCGGGTCGAAAATAATATTCACGGCCTCTGCATGGCCTGTATTACCCGTGCAAACTTCTTTGTAAGAGGGGTTCTTAACATATCCACCCGTATAACCGGAGACAACTGTATCAACGCCATTAAGCTGTTGAAACTGCGCCTCTACGCACCAAAAACACCCCGCGGCAAAAGTCGCCGTATCTAAAAGACCGGCATTTGCTGAAGGTGTAACTACCTTATTCTTCTCTTGCTTTTGTTGGGGTTCTCCCGCGCAAGAGAGAAACACGTTCATCAACAAAGCACTTATAACCATTCCTATTGTTTTCATCCTATTATTTCTTTTTAATGGTTAATGAGAGCTCGAGTAAATAACCGAAGCGACCGCGAGGCTCATTGACACCTAAAAATGTAAATGCTTGTCAATAATAATTGCCCTTTGTGTCTATTATTATTTACATCTCGGTTTCATCTTTCTATTACCTAATCCACTCTTAGTATCAGTTTACCAAATTGTTCCGAACGATCCATCTTCCTCACAGCTTCTTCGGCATGCGCTAAAGGAAAAATTGAGTCAATAACAGGCTTTACCTGATGCTTATTTACAAATGCCAACATATCATGAAAATCTTTAGGGGAACCCATCGTACTACCCAATATACTCAGTTGTTTCCAAAATATTTTTCTCGCATTGAGTTCAGGTAAATTGCCTGATGCCGTAGCACCGTAGAAAACAATTCTACCACCTGGTTTCGCAAGCTCGATATAATTATTAAAGCCCTCTCCTATAGCGCTGTCTACTATAACATCAAAACCATCGCTAGGGTGTATTTTATTTGCCCAGTTTTTATCGGTATACAATGCGCCAGCCTTCGCTCCTAGGTCTAGCGCCTTCCTTATTTTTTCCCGCTTGCTTGATGTTACATATACTTCTGCACCCGCAAGAACGGCCCACTGCAAAGCAAAGCTTGCTACCCCGCCTCCAACACCCGCTAGGAGTAGTCGTTCCCCTCTCTTCAGATGCGCTCTACTGAATAAGACTCGCCAAGCGGTTAACCCGGCCAAGGGTATTGCAGCAGCTTCCTCAAAAGTAAGGTGAGCTGGGATAATATGTAAATTTTGGAGTGGCACGCTTACGTATTCTGCAAAGGTACCGTCCTTTGGAAGTCCGAGAATATGAAATGTGGTCGACTGTGCGGCTTCGCTTTCGCCCCAATTTAATGAGGGATTGATAAGCACTTCCTTTCCGATCCACTCCTTTTCCGATTCGCTCCCCACCTCTGCTACGACTCCTGCACCATCGGAACCTAAAATAATGGGGAATTTCAAACCGGCGTACTGTCCCTTTTGTATCCAATAATCTCGCCTATTAAGTGCCGCAGCTTTAAGCTTTACGAGTACTTCATTCGCTTTTAGTTTAGGCTTACTTACATTCTTTATCGTTAAGGGTAAGTTAATTCCGTCCAGAACTATCGCTTTCATTTATTTGTGTTTTATGTTGGCGATGCCATTCATCGCTGTCAGGCAGATGTGACCACAACTTTGTGCAACCATGAATCCGAAGCACTGTGCCGATCTTTCACGATTAAAAAAAGCAGTGCTGCCTAGGCAAACACTGCTTCTTCGCATGTTTTTAAATCTTTGAAAATCCAAATGAGCCATTATTTTTTGGCATTGGCGTAACGCTCGCCAACTGATTTCCAGCAGATAACATTAAAAATTGCCTCTAAGTAAGCAGGGCGTTTGTTTTGATATTTCAAATAATAGGCATGTTCCCAAACATCAATACCTAAGATTGGTGTTCCCTTAACTTCTGCAACGTCCATCAATGGACTGTCCTGATTTGGTGTCGACGTTACCTGCAACTTTCCGGAGGCATCTACAACCAACCACGACCAGCCGGAACCGAATCGCGTTGCTCCGGCATCCTGAAGTTTTTTCTTTAATTCGTCAAAAGAACCAAATGTTTCATCAATAGCGGTAGCCAACTCACCACTCGGAGTAGTTTGCGCATCAGGCGACAATATGGTCCAAAATAAGGAGTGATTATAGTGCCCCCCGCCGTTGTTTCGAACCGCAGCAGGATATTTTGAAATATTCTTTATGATTTCTTCAATAGAAAGCGATTCCGCATCAGTTCCGGCAATTGCTTTATTTAAATTATCAACATATGCCTGGTGATGTTTTCCATGGTGAATTTCCATGGTTTCTTTATCAATATGTGGTTCTAATGCATCGGATGCGTATGGTAACGCAGGAAGTGAAAAAGCCATAATTTTATGTTTTTTAATTTTCTGATTGTTGTACACAAATATAACGATATATGCTCCGAATTGTTCTTATGAATTAAGTTTTTATAAGGAGATGACAATTAGCAATTGGCTGTAAGCGGTAAGCAATAAGCACCTTTCCAATAGCCTAAAGCCTATAGCCTACCGCCTAAAACCTTGAACTATCGTCTTTTCAACTGAAAAAATCGTTGCATTAATTCCCGACACGTCTCTTCCATAATACCACTTACTACCGTAGTTTTCGGATGGACAATATCTTTTGAAATAGTAGCGTATCCTCTCTTTTCATCCCGTGCGCCAAAAACGATTCGCTTAATCTGAGACCAATAGGATGCTCCCGCGCACATAACGCAAGGTTCTATTGTAACATAGAGGGTGCAATCTTTTAAATATTTACCACCAATGTAATTCGCAGCGGCTGTGAAGGCCTGCATTTCTGCATGAGCAGTTACATCATTCAGTGTTTCTGTTAAGTTATGCCCCCGCGCTATAATTTTACCATCATGTACAATGACGGCTCCAATAGGAACCTCGTCTGCATCAAAAGCTTTCTGGGCTTCGCGCAAAGCTTCCTTCATAAAGAATTCGTCCGATACGGTATCGCTTGTATCTTCAAAATTTATATATTTCATTTATCTTCTCTTTCGACCGCAGGTTTTAAGCTAGACTGTCGGCCAGCCACTATCCGTTGATTAATTCACTACTAACAAATTCAAGATTCCGTGTTACAAGGCTATTATTAAAGCCTCACATCAGTTTGGCACCATTTGGTACCCTTGATGCAACAGTGGATAAAACAATATCTCCATTTTCGTCAGCAAATCCGGTAACTAAACATTCAGATATAAAGTTGGCGATCTGCTTTTTGGGAAAGTTTACAACACCAATAATTTGCCTGCCGGGCAATTCTTCTTTTGTATAATGTTTAGTGATTTGCGCGCTGCTTTTTCGAATGCCTATTTCGGACCCAAAATCAATGGTTAACTTATAAGCCGGCTTTCGAGCTTTCGGAAAGTCTTCCGCTGTTACAATCGTACCTACACGTAGTTCTACTTTTTCAAAATCATGCCAATTTATCTCTTCCATGAGATAAACATAGATAAACTTGCTTTTTTTCACAAGTTTTTTTAATTCTCGGCACTTATTCGTAGCGTAACGCCTCGATCGGGTCTAGTTTTGATGCCTTAGAAGCCGGATAAAAACCCGAGATCATACCGACGCCCACGCAGACAACAATCCCCATTATTATCCATTTCCATGGCACGACAAAACTCGTTCCTACAACCACCGCCACGATATTACCAATTAAAATACCGAGCAATATACCGCCTATCCCTCCAAGTAAACAGATTACTATCGCTTCCGTTAAGAATTGCATTCGTATCACTTTTGGTGTCGCGCCGATTGCCTTTCGAACTCCGATTTCCCGCGTACGCTCGGTTACGGAAACAAGCATAATATTCATTAAGCCAATGGAAGCACCTATTAATGTAATAATGCCGATCACAAAAGCCCCTACGGCGACATAGGTAAGACTACTAACCAGTATTTGGGCAACAGCATCGCTTTTGGTGATCTCAAAATTATTTTCCTGTGTAACTGCCAATCCACGAATATTTCTAAATAAAGCGGTTGCTTCCCCAATTGTTGGGTCTATTCCCTGCGCGTTGCTACTCATTACCGTAATAGTATAAGAAGGCATTTCCCCCTGCACTACAGCTCGCGCACGCAACAAGGGGATGATACAGGTCTTATCAGCCCCCATGCCGGCACTGGATCCTTTGTCTTCCAACACGCCTATAATTAAATATTTTGCATTACCGATAACCAGCATTTTGTTCAAGGGGTCTTGCCCCTCTTTAAACAAACGTTTTTTTATTTCACTCCCGATAATCACCACATTGGATCCGGTTTCCAACTCGCGCTGGGTAAAGTTTCGACCGCTTTCCAATTTATACCCCCCGGTTTGCAAATAATGATCATCACCTCCCAATATGGATATGTTTGGATTTGACTGTTCGCTCCCGTACTTTACAACCGCAAAATTGGAAGCATAGGCGCTAATGGAAACAATGGCACCATAATCGAATTTCTTTTGGAAGGCCAAGGCTTCACGATAGGATATTTTTTTGAAAACTTTAGGTCTTGTACCGCTGCCTCCGATTTGTACGTTGATTCCTCTATTCCTAATATTAAAGGAATTGGCTCCCATTGCTGAGAACGAATCTTTTAATGAGTTTTGAATAGCATCAATGGAGGTAAGAATGCCTACCAGGGCGGTGATACCGATTGCTATGATCAAAGCGGTCAAAAAAGTACGCAATTTATTGCTAGCAATGGACTCCAACGAAAGCCGGATATTTTCTCGATAGGGCATCTTTACTGACATAATCTCAAACGATTTGCTATTAAGACATGCAAATAAGGATTATGTTACAGCCGGAGACTCACTTACTAGTTCAAAAATGGTGATTTCAGGCAAAATGCCAACGCGACCAGGATAACCTAAAAAACCATACCCCACATTAACGTACAGTTGTTGGTTACCATCTGTATAAAGTCCCGCCCATTCTTTATAAACGTATTTTGCAGGGCTCCACTGATAATGATCTCCTCGAATACCAAATTGCATACCGTGTGTGTGGCCGGCAAACATGACATCGATATCCTTATTATTTAATACTTGAGCTCGCCAATGGGACGGATCGTGCGATAATAAAAGTTTTACAGGCAGGTCTTCCGTACCTTTTTTTGCTAAATCAATTCGTCCATACTTAGGGAATCTGCCGGTTCCCCAATTTTCCACTCCTAATATACCAATCTCTTCATTATCAACACGCAATTTTCTATGTTCATTCAAAAGTAAATCCCACCCCATAATCCTATGGATGTCCTTCACCTGCTGTAAGTTTTTACGTTTCTCGGGGCTATCCTCCTTCCCATAGAAATAATCTCCATAATCGTGGTTCCCCAATGTCGAATAAACGCCCAAAGGTGCCTTCACTTTACTAAATAAGTCCTGATAATTGCGCATTTCATCGGCCTTATTATTAACTAAATCGCCGGTAAAAAAAATGACATCCGGTTTTTCGGCAAGTAGCATATCAATGCCTCCCTGAACGGCCGTTTTATTATAAAAGCTTCCTGAATGGATATCCGATATTTGCCCAATCGTTAATCCGTGAAAGGCTTTAGGCAAATTCGGCAAATAAAGTTTCTGTCGTCTCACCCTATAATCATAGCCTCCCACAGCAATTCCCCAACTCAAGGTGGCAAAGGGCACAGCAGCAACAACAATACCAGCTCTAGTTAGGAATTGTGATCGACTAATACGATCAGCATTAGTTGAAACGGTTTCCGCAGAAAGCTTCGTCGCTTCCGATTCACCTTTTCTGCCAAATATCTTTCTTGTCATCCACACGCCGCCTCTCCTAAAATCATCTACAAGCAAGACTAGTACATAAAAAATCTTACTGGTAAAGGTCAAGAAAAAAGCAACCAATATAATGGATCGAACAATCAAAGGAAGGCTGAAGTATAAGCTCGCCAGAACACCAATGAACAAAGCGATACTATATCCCCACCAAACAGCTTTAAAAAAACGTGCTTTAGCCCATCGAATGGTGCTTTTTTGAAGTGCATAATAAATATAAAAATCAATTAAAAGCAGTATAAAGGCATTAATAACGATCAGTCTCATATTTAAATCCTTTCCGGCCCTATCGGGCACACCCATTCAAATCCTACTTATTCACAACTGTTTCTCCAAGCTGCATATTGGGTATGTTTGCCTGCTCGCCGAGTACCATTTGTTTTAATGCCTCTATCCATTTTGGATGGGTATTTAAGCTTGGCACCAATTCGACATGTTCTCCACCTAGCTTCTTAAATTCTTGCCCGTATTCTACGGTTATTTCATATAATGTTTCTATACAGTCGGCAACAAATGCCGGACTGAAAACCAGCAGTCTTTTTGCACCTTCATGGGCTAGTTTCTCCAGCGCATCGCTCGTATAGGGCTGAACCCACGGCTCCTTTCCTAATCTTGATTGAAAACAGACAGTGTACTTTTCAGGAGCTATATGAAGCTTTTCCGCAATCAACCGTGCTGTTGCATGACATTGCGCAACATAGCAAAATTTATTCGTTGAGCTTATCTGCGCACAGCAATTGGGGGCATCACAACCGTGATTACCGGAATTGTCAACGTTCTTCAATTGCCTAATCGGTAAGCCATGAAAGCTAAATAGTACATGATCGAAAGTTTCAGGTTTCTTTAATCTGCCATTGTCGGCAAAAGCTTCGATCATCAACTCGTTATCATAGAACTGATTGACAAATGATATTTCCGGAAAGGTTGGCCACGTACTCATTAGGCGCATTACCTTTTCAATCACAGACCCAGTGGTAGCGGATGCATACTGTGGAAACAAGGGGATGACGCGAATACTGTCAACCATAGCTAAACGAAGCTTTTCCAATGCCTGTTCGATAGAAGGGTTTTGGTAACGCATCGCGAGTTCAATCTGGTACTCGTCGCTCAGTTCCTCGCGCAATAAAGCTACCTGTTCTTCACTGATGTAAAGCAGTGGGGAACCTTTTTCCTTATCCCAAATCTCATTGTATAACTTAGCAGTCTTTGGACTCCTGAAAGGAACAATAATTCCCCGTACCAAGAGATTGCGCTGGATTACACCGATATCAATCACCCGACCATCCATCAAAAACTCATCTAGATATCGCCGAACGTCAGGTACCTTAGGACTATCAGGCGTTCCCAGATTAATCAACAACACGCCTTTTTTTGCTTTCATCTGTAAATTTTAGTGTTTTAAATCCCTCCCTACACAATCAAGAGCAGTCAGCACAACATTTACTGGTAAAGTAAAAGTCTGTCCTTGCAGACAAGTTAGACCTTTACGCCAAAACCTGTGCCATATTTTGCATCATTACTCCATCCCAAAATTACAAATTTGTATTCGCTTTGGTTTTAATCAAAAATGAATGTGAGCTTTATATGATAATGGGATACATGGAAAGATCGGACGATTAAAAACGCTCCAACTGTTCTTTCACTTTTTGCATTAACCACATAGGTGTTGATGTAGCCCCACAAACGCCAATAGTCTCATTTGGGCCAAACATAGAAGCATCCAGTTCTGCAGGATCAGAGATAAATATACTTTTTGGATTATTTCTTAGACAAACATCATAAAGGACCTTGCCATTAGACGATTTTCTGCCCGACACAA
The DNA here is from genome assembly GCF_044784325.1 of Olivibacter sp. EAT-5. Taxonomy (NCBI): domain Bacteria; kingdom Pseudomonadati; phylum Bacteroidota; class Sphingobacteriia; order Sphingobacteriales; family Sphingobacteriaceae; genus Olivibacter; species Olivibacter sp. EAT-5. The sequence continues at coordinate 1,368,805 of NZ_CP173028.1, forward strand.
AAACAATTCTATTAAATTGTTTTGCAAACTTAGCCAGATCTTCATAACGATTGGATACTTGTCTGCAAATCGTATCATTTGCTTTCACTTCGTATCCCCGCTTTAACAGCTCATCTTTAATTTGATAAAATTTATCGGTACTTTTTGTCGTTTGGCTATATAAGGTAAACTTACCAGGCAACTCAAGCGCGTCAAGTTCTTCCAGATCTTGAAAAACGATTGCTTCATTATTTGTCTGACCTTGCAGGCCAATCACTTCTGCGTGTCCATGTTTGCCGAAGATGAGAATGCGCTCTTTATCGTCGTAAGATGTCTTAATCCTGTTCTGCAATTTTAGCACCACAGGACAAGATGCATCAATCAAGGTTATATTATTCTCCAGAGCTATTTTATAGGTCTCAGGAGATTCTCCGTGCGCTCTGATTAAAACCTTTTCATTCCGGAGCTTAGGTAGATCTTCATGGGAAATGATGCGCAGCCCCTTGGCTTTTAGGCGGGCTACTTCCTCATCATTATGAACAATATCCCCCAAACAATAGAGATATCCCTCCTCTTCCAAGATTTCCTCTGCCATGTCAATGGCATAAACCACTCCAAAGCAAAAGCCGGAATCCTTATCAATTGAAACGCGCAGTTGATAACTCATGATGATGCAAAGATAGCATTTTTTGGCTATAAGTTGTTTGTTAGTTGTTAGTTGTTAGTTGTTAGTTGTTAGTAAAATTTACTTTTTACTTTTTACTTTTTACTTTTTACTTTTTACTTTTTACTTTCTAACTACTTCAATGCATTCAGTAATCTAAACATCTGCTGTCGCATATTATAAGCGGTACCTTCATAGTTGTTCACGAGCAAGCTAAACACAAGCTCGGTTCCATTAGATGCTTTTTGATATCCAGTGTACCCCAGTACACCGCCAATCGTACCGCTCTTCATCTTCATGCCATTATAAACAGGGATACTTTTATAATAGTCGCTAAACCAAGGTTCTCTTTTAATAGAGGTCAAAATTTTTGCCATGGCCATTGTTGTGACACGATTTTCGGGCGAGAGGCCACTACCATCAAATATTCTCATCGACCCTTTTTCCAATCCTAGTTTGTTAACCCAAAAGTCGCGCATTGTATCAGCCGCGTCGTCCGTGTCCAACACAGACCCTTTTTGTTGAGCGATCGTCTTTAGGAGTGCCTCACCATACAAATTGATACTTTTTTGATTGAACCAATAAACAAGATCTTTTAAGGTTGGAGATTGGTGGATAAACAATGTCCTACCTGCTGATGGCACTTCCTTTCCCGATAGCTTAAGCAATTTGCCACTAGTAGCAGGTTGTCGTACGCTTACACCTTGGCGTTCCAAATTCAACTGTAATCTTAGCGCTGCGTCGTAAGCGGCATCCGGAAGCGCGATCTGAATAGGCTTTTTTAAATCAATCCCGTAAGTACCCCGCAGATATATGAGCGACGAATAGGGTGCACTGTAGGGATAGACTTTATCTCCCGAACCGGGGCTACCCGTAGTAGATTCATTAACGATTTTTAAATACGATACATTAGGCACCGTCGACTGCAGGGTTGTGACAGCTCCTACCTGTCGGCCCGGGAGTATATGAACGTCCACTAAATTTTCTCGCCAATTTAACCCAGATATCCCCGCGCCATAATAACTTCCTAAATCCTGCCAAATCCATCGCGGACCAGCCTTTTGTCCTCCATATAACAAATCGTCACCGATAATACTACCGTTTATTTTCTTGATCCCTGCATTCACAATAGCATGAGTCCATTGTGTTAACAACAGGGATTCCTTTGTTTGCTCAAATCGGTCACTACCTAAAGAGGGGTCGCCACTTCCTTTAATAACTAGATCGCCGTTTAAGATACCATCTACAACCTGACCGGTATAGTACAATTCTGTTTGATACGTGTAATCTGCTCCCAACAGGTAAAACGCAGCAGCAGAAGTGATCGTCTTCAGGGTGGAGGCTGTAGCTAGCCCTGTATTTCCGTTCTTAGAAAAGATAACGGAACCGGTTTTAGCATCTAATACGGTAAGTGATGCCGTTCCATACTTCAGGTTCGGATTACTTTCAAACTGTTGATAAGCGATATTTATTTTCTGTTCCAGGGATTGGGCATACGATTGAGTTGTCAATGAAAAAACGATCAAAATCAACCAAAATCGTATGCTTATAGCATTACTTAACACCATCTTTGCTTTAGTTATTTTCCGCTCAATAAGTCAATTCAACCATTACGGGGAGGTGATCGGAGGCATAAGGCTCTTTAATCACCTCGTGCCGTACCGACTGAAAGCGCTTTTTCGGTCTGAACATAATAAAATCAATTTCCCGATCGGGATTTACCTCAGGAATTGTAAAAGCAGCACTACCGCTAGTTTTACTCCTTGAAAAGTAGGTATCAAAATGATTAATTACGTCGGATTCCGGTTTTGCATTAAAATCGCCCCCTAAAATAACGGGTTGAGAATAGGTGCTCAATTTCTTAACGATGGCCTCTGCTTGCAACAGCCGGTTCTGCTCCTTTAGGTCTAGATGTGTGCTGGCAAACACAAGCGGTTTACCGGGCTTCGGCTCTACTGCTACAATGGCGAGTACGCGAGGTTCGCCATTACTTCCTTCAGCCATTGGTAATATTAAGCTATCCTTTTGTTGTATAGGCCACTTAGATAGTATGGCAACACCATAAGCACCCCCTTCGTAGTCGATGGCCTTTACAAAATGATGATGCATCCCTGTCAAGCTTCCCAATGCTGCCGCTTCGTTCAGGTTTTTACCCGATCGCCGGTTATTTACATCCACCTCCTGTAAAGCAACTAAATCCGGCTTATTTTGATTAATAACCGCTGCTATGGCCTCTAAATCGATAAGTCCCGGCTTTGACGGTGGGTTAGCATGATGAATATTATAGGTAATAATACGCAATGTATCCTTTTCATTGGCGGTTACAATTTCGGCTCCAAATATAAATTGAAGCAAACAGGTAATTGTAAAAAGGGTTCTCAAGAAGGCCTTGTTCATTGTTTTGTTTATTATGCTGACGCACCAAAAATAAAAAAGGAAGATGGCTTTCAAGCATCTTCCTTTTATTTTTATTTTCTATTGGCATTAAGCCAAGCCTTGCTTCACTAAATATTCGGCAATTTGGACGGCGTTGGTAGCAGCTCCTTTACGCAAGTTATCCGCCACAATCCACAAATTAAGTGTCTTTTCCTGGCTCTCATCCCTACGGATACGTCCAACAAACACTTCATCTTTTCCATGAGCGTCTTTTGGCATTGGATACTTCAAATTAGCCGGATCATCCACGACGATAACACCGGTTTGCTTTGCAAGTAGATCTCTTACCTCATTTAAATCAAAGTCATTCTCAAATTCAATATTGACAGATTCAGAATGCCCTCCCATCACCGGGATGCGCACCGTAGTAGCGGTCACGCGGATATTATCATCCCCCATTATCTTATTCGTCTCCTTAATCATTTTCATCTCCTCTTTTGTGTAACCGTTATCTTGGAATACATCGATCTGAGGAATCACATTAAGGTCAATTTGATAAGGATAAGCCTTTTCTCCATCTTTGCCTGCTCGTTCATCGTTGAGCTGCTGTACCGCTTTCACCCCTGTTCCTGTTACCGATTGATAGGTTGAAACGACAACACGTTTTATTTTATATTTCTCATGAAGCGGTTTCAATACGACAACCATCTGAATGGTTGAGCAGTTTGGATTTGCTATAATTTTATCATCTGATGCGAGTACATGCGCGTTCACTTCCGGAACGACCAGTTTTTTTGTAGGGTCCATACGCCATGCAGATGAGTTATCAATTACAGTAATTCCTGCCGCAGCAAATTGAGGTGCATACGCCGTCGACGTTCCTCCGCCGGCAGAAAATAAAGCGATTTGCGGCTTCAAGTCTATTGCCTCGTCGGGTGTAACCACCTTATACTTCTTTCCCTTGAATTCAATTTCCTTACCCTTACTTTTTTCAGAGGCTACCGGAATCAATTCTGTTACTGGGAAATTGCGCTCTGCTAAAACTTTTAACATCTCCGAACCGACAAGCCCGGTAGCGCCAACGACTGCAATTTTCATTGTTTTGTTTTAAATTTTTGTTTTAATAGTAAATTTTAATGAATCATTATTTTTTAACCTTCAAACATACGAATTTTAAAGTTAAAAAGAGGAATGTTTTTAGCGATCAGCTTCTTCAAAGTTCATTTTTTCGAAAACACCTTGTTCAGTTCGTTCATTCTTCTTGTCAAGCGATTGAACGTTTGCCCTCCTCAACCAAGCTTTTTATCTTAGCTCATCTGAAATAAACCAAACCACAACCTGGATAATGAATAAGATCTGTCTTATATTAGCTTCATCCTTATTGTCTTTACTAACCGCGACACTACACGCTCAGGTAGAGCCACTTGATATATTGATCAATGAGATACTTCCCGATCCAAAAGCCAGTGGTGTGGAGTTTGTTGAAGTGTATAACCGGTCGGAAAAAACCATCGATTTAAAAAGCTTACAGATCGCTCGCGTTATTGACAAGGATAGTCTAATCAACGTCCGACCTCTTGCGACCAAAGAGACACCCTTTTACCCTAAACAATATATGGTACTAAGTAAAGATGGTAATATCGTTAAAGATCATTATTATACCGAAAACCCAACAGCTTTCATTGATATAGCGGCAATGCCTCAATTACCCAATACAGGCGGATCAATCGCAATTATAAGCGGTCAAACGATCATTGACCGACTCGACTATCATGAAGGCATGCACCATCCACTGGTAAAGAATCCGAAAGGAGTTTCTTTGGAAAGACAAAGTTTTGAGGAAGACACCAATAAACCGGGCAATTTCACTTCCGCAGCGGCTTCGGTGGGTTATGCTACACCGGGATACAGAAACTCACAGCAACGTACTGAGCAGCATGACGCTATCTGGCTTAGCTCAAAGACATTTTCACCTGACTATGACGGATTCGAAGATCTATTGCAAATCAATTATCGATTTCAGCAAAGCGGTAATATGGTGAATGTCTACCTATATAATGAACAGGGAATGCTGGTAAAAACCTTATACCGGAACCATTTACTTGGTACAAGTGGCACACTATTTTGGGATGGTGTTAGCGATACAGGTCAGCGACTTCCCGTGGGTATTTACCTCGTTTATGTAGAAGTTTACAACTCCGTTGATGGTATAAAAAAATATCGCATGAGTTGCGTATTGGCAACCAAATTTTAGGCAAACAATAGTTAACATATCAAAAGAACGTTTTTTTTGTCACTTTCTTCCGCAGAAAGTAACCAAAGACTCATCGCTTGGAACTTTGCTACGATGGTGGTGCTTCAACCTGCAAGCCGCAAACTTCCTAGGCGATATTTCAGCTGAACGAAGAGCTTTTGCGGGCAGCCACTGGGCCCCGAGTGTCGGATAAACGGCCTTGAAGGATACCGACGCAACGAGCAGCAAAGCATTTGCTCCTCTGCTCATATGGCAGTATCCAAGCGGATTGAGGAAGTGAAACGGCTCCAATACGCGCCAGTGATGCTTTGCCATCAGGTGCAAAGTAGCCTACACCGCCTTGATTTATTCACTCTTGTTTATTTTTAAAGGTGTTCATGAACTCATCACTACGTTCTTCGGTTTGCTCAACTCGTATGTTTGAAAAGTTGAATAAAAAAACCGGTCTTTTTTAAAAAGCGATTTCCCTGCACACCTCACTACTCAGTTGCATATGAAAGGCAATTTATCTAAGTTTGTGGGCGATGGAAGAAAGCATTATCATTATCGGGTCTAACGGGCAAATCGGAACGGAATTAGCAACTGCTTTGCGATTAAAATATGGAGAAAAAAGTGTAGTAACATCAGATATAAGGCAACCTAATACCCCATCGCAGGGTCCTTTTGAAATTGTGAATGTTCTTGACAAAGAACTACTACAATCTCTATTCGAAAAGTACAAACCAACACAAGTTTATCTTTTGGCTGCTGTGTTGTCTGCTGTTGGTGAACAAAATCCCAAATTGGCCTGGGATTTAAATATGACCGGTCTACTGAATGTATTGGATCTCTCCGTAACATACCGCGTTGACAAAGTGTTCTGGCCAAGTTCCATCGCTGTTTTTGGACCCCATTCACCTAAAGAGGAAACTCCTCAATATTGCATCATGGATCCAAGTACGGTATATGGCCTCAGCAAACAGGCCGGTGAACGTTGGTGCGAGTATTATTTCAATAAATATGGCCTAGACGTTCGTAGCATCCGATATCCAGGTTTAATAAGCTGGAAGGCTGCTCCAGGCGGAGGCACTACGGATTATGCTATTCACATTTTTCATGAAGCTTTGAGTAAAGGAACCTATGAGTGCTTCCTCTCTGCCGAAACTCGCTTACCAATGCTTTATATGGAGGATGCAATCCAAGGTACACTTCAATTAATGGATGCACCTGCTGAAAATTTAACAATCCGAAGTAGTTATAATTTGACAGGCCTGAGTTTCACGCCGGTGGAATTAGCTGAAGCAATTAAAGTACATGTTCCCGAATTTTCCATTTCCTACTCGAATAATGATCCACGCCAGGCAATTGCAGATGGCTGGCCTTCTTCCATCAATGATGAATATGCTCGAAAAGATTGGGGCTGGAACCCACAATTTAATCTCAAGGCAATGACAGAGGAGATGATAAAAAACCTAAAACAAAATTTAGAAACCACTTAATATACATTATATGGGAAGAGCATTTGAGTTTAGAAAAGAAAGAAAATTTAAACGCTGGGCCAAGATGGCGGTCCAATTTACACGCCTTGGAAAGGAAATCGCCATCGCTGTTAAAGAGAGCGGACCTCATCCGGAGTCCAACTCACGTCTTCGCACGGCTATACAGAACGCGAAGGCGGTCAACATGCCGAAAGATCGGATAGAAGCTGCGATCAAACGTGCATCTGAGAAAGACGCCAAAGGTTACGAAGAGCATGTTTATGAGGGCTATGGCCCACATGGAGTACCCATTTTAATCGAAACAGCCACTGACAATACCAATAGAACAGTGGCTAATATCAGAAGCTATTTCACTAAAGCAGGCGGTTCTTTAGGTAAAACGGGCTCACTTGACTTTATCTTTCAACGCAAGTCAATCTTTCGTTTTGCGGCGACAGAAGACCTGAATTTAGAAGAACTGGAATTGGAGTTAATCGATGGCGGCCTGGAGGAACTCTACGTCGAAGCAGACGAAGAAGGAAACGACATTGTGGTAGTACAAACGTCTTTCGAGGACTTCGGCAATATGCAAAAACTATTAGAAGAAAAGGGCATTGACGTAAAAAGTGCTAAATTAGAGCGCATTAACCTCTCTACAACTGAAGTTTCGGAAGAGGCTTCTGCAGAAGTGATGAAACTCATCGATAAGATTGAGGAAGACGACGACGTACAAGCGGTGTATCATAATATGGTTTAATTAGTAGTATCAAGATAAAAGACACCTGCCGGCAGGCAGGTAAGTATCAGGATGTAAGACGTAAGTAGCCAGAATGATACTTGGGTACTTGATACCCGATACTTGATATCTGATACTTAATACTAAAAGAATGACTTTCGAAGATTTCTTTATAAAAAAAAGGATAGACCTTCGCCAATTAGAGAAGGTGGAACCTCAATTGTATAGAGAGTTCAAAAGTCATTTTGAGCTAATGGGCGAAAAGAGCTTCGACCATACAAAGAAATTCTGGTTTAACCGCTTACGGAAAAGCTATCATCTCAAAGAAGAGGTTGGCCTATCTCAGGCGCCCATTAGCACTTCCTCTTTGGACGAAAACAAGGCCATTGCTGCAGCAGAATCCCCGCAAGCCGCGAAACCGACCGGCTTTAAACCGCGGTTTAAAGCAACTCCACCTACCGGAGAAGCAAAACCCGCTCCGAACCCCGAAACGGATACGGATAGTGCAAGCAAAGCGCCCACCGGTTTCAAGCCTAGATTTAAACCGGGACAGACCACGCGTTCCAAAGAAGACCATGCAGAAGATCAACCTGTAAAGGGTGAGGATACCCCTCCAACTGTAGCGCCAGCTACCGACCATGTCAATAAGCCGTCCGGTTTTAAACCCCGTTTTAAAGCTGGCGTAACAAATAAGGAAACGGCAACACCAAAAGAAGAACCGGCGCTGCCTAAGCAACTTGAAACAACAGGCAAAACAGAGGAACCTTCTGAAACACAGAAGACCGGTGAACCAAAAGACCTATCCAAACCCATGGGCTTCAAACCCAGGTTCAAAGCTGGCCTTACCGATAAAACAGCAGTCGAACACCTGCGGAAAGAACCTGACCACCCCTCAAACCAAGCAAGTAAGGTGGAGGGCGAGTCAAAAGATGCGAAAGATGTGTCCGACAAATCGGCTGCTAATGAACCGCCTACTATTTCGAAGCCTACGGGATTTAAGCCTAGATTCAAAGCCGGTATTACAAATAAAACGTCTACGGAAAAACCGCAACAAACATCCAATCCCCGTGCTGAGGAGGATAAAAAAAATATGGCTCCGGAAGCAAAAGCGGAGGTTCCTCATACAAATCCGAATACAGACACCGAGCACAACGCCGCGAGCACTGAAGCTAAACCTTTAGGCTTTAAGCCTCGGTTTAAACCGGGACTCAAAAAGGGCGATACAGGAAACGACAAATAATATCGTCACTCTTGTGCACGAAGTACACGCAGCACGTTGCCGCCCCATATTTTTTTAATCATTTCATCGGTGTAACCACATGCAATAAGTGCTTCGGTTAGATGAGGGTATTCACCTACATCGGCCAATCCTGCCGGGGTAGCGTCCATGCCATCAAAGTCTGCACCGATACCCACGTGGTCAATACCAGCTACTTGTACCAAATAATTGATATGATCCACAACGAGCGATAGCGGTGGTGCCAGTTGTTGCCTTACTTGAACAGGAAGCAGACGATATTTTTTATCTATACTTACCGGCAGGCTATCCGTCGAACTGATATGCTTTGCATATAGCAGACTTACATTCCGGCGAAAAGTTGGATCTAAAAAATATGCATAAAAATTCACGCCGATAACCCCGCCATTTTTTGCAATAGCTTTGATCTGTTGATCCGTCAGGTTTCGGTAATGTGGGTTAATGGAATAAACATCGCTATGTGATACAAAAACCGGCTTATCCGTAATCTTCAATACATCATAAAAAGTCTGTTCTCCTACATGCGACAAGTCAATTACCATGCCTAATTCGTTCATTCGCCTAACCACCTGCCTTCCAAAGTCTGTCAGCCCCCGACGCTTTCCTTTCCGCTCATCAGCTGCCGAAGAGGCCCACGCAGTACTATTGTTCCATGTTAAGGTTAAATAGCGTACGCCCCTACGGTATAAGCTATCTAAATTGCTAAGCTGATTTTCAATCATATGTCCCCCTTCTACCCCGAGCATCGCTACTATTTTACCTTGTTGCACCCCTTTATAAATATCACCTACACTTTTAGCAAGGATTATTTGGTCTGTGTTCCGTTCTATCAGTTCATTCAAAGCATCTATTTGCCTATTTGCATACTGAAAGGGCTTTAATTTTTTCCCGTCGCACCATACCGAGAAGAATTGTACATCAACACCCCCTTTCTTCAACCTTGGAAAGTCCGTATGGCCTTTGGTCAATCGCTTTGTTATATCTTTTCCCGTGATAATTGATTCCGAAAGAACATCATTATGCAAATCAATCACGATTGCGTTTTTATGAAGGTCATCTGCTTGCTGCCTGGCGGACAAGGAGGCAGCTAACAGTAAATAGAAAAAAAACAGAAAAAATTTCATGAGCAATAGGGCAATATTTCGCAATATATTATTAAAAACCTTATATTTAAAGCTTTTTTAACGACAGATAATGCTAAGAATAGATACGCAAAAACCATATAGTTTAGTTTATTCGTTATGTCAACATGAATTTTTGGGTTATTTAATTGAGCCGCACATTGTACAATTAAATCCAAATGGTGAATTTTCACTTACCTATCAGCGAATTTTTAGCAATACCGCTCGCGAGTATGCACCCGCACTCGAAGACAACGACTTAAAAATCATTAAACTGCTGGACGAGCTAGAGCAATCGGAACTCATCAAAAAGATGCATAAAAAAGCGATTCGCCCACGCGAATTCTTCAGCAAAATCTTCGACAAAAAATTATTTGATTATATCCGTCCAAAAATAGATAAAAAACTGGCAGCCATCTTACAGCTTATCCGCGATAAACCACTTTACCTCATGAGCAAAGAGGGATGGCCCGTAGAAGAAAAACTGACGATTGCTCCCGAGCCTGCTTCCGTACTGTTTCATTTTCGCAGAAATGCGGAAGAAACACGTTATTTCCCGACCATAAAGTATCAGGGACTGCGCATTGATTTTATGTACAAAAATGCGCAGATCATCAGCAATGAACCTGCTTGGCTATTATTAGAAGGAACGCTATATTCTTTTGAACAAGATTTAGACGGAAAAAAAATATCGCCTTTCCTAAATAAGCGTTATATCAGCATCCCCAGAAATACCGAGTATAATTACTTCGATCGATTTGTACGGTCGTTGATCACTAAGCACCACGTCTACGCGGAAGGCTTTGATATCAAAACCTATCAACATGAGGCATCTCCCTTGCTTAAAATTGTTAATACCGCCAATGGCGACGCCTTTGCGCAATTGCAATTTAAATATGGCCCGTATACCTTTGATGCCGGTAGCGAACATAAGGTTACCGTTCGAATGGATTACAAAGAATCAGAAGATCTTTACACCTTCCATCGGGTAAAACGTTCCTTAAAATGGGAGGAAGACCATTTACAAGAACTTTTGAACTTAGGGTTATCAAAACCGGATCCGCTTTTCAACAACCTGAATATAAAAAAACATCCGGAACATATCGACGGCGCCACTAACACCCACTTATTGATCAACTGGATTAACGTAAACCACGACTTTTTGATTAATAAGGGTTATCAAATCGAGCAAAAAACAGAAAACCACCGGAAATATTTACTTGGTAATACCAAGATTGATCTGGAAGTAAAAGAAGAAAATGACTGGTTCGATGTTCATGCCATTGTTCGCTTTGGTCCATATGAAATTCCTTTTATTCAGTTGCGAGACCATATCCTGCATCAAAAGAGGGAGTTTATTTTACCTTCCGGAGAAATAGCGATTATTCCGGAAGCTTGGTTTGCTCAATTTAATAACCTGTTTTATTATTCCGCAAACAAAGGAAGCATTCAGCTTCAAAAACATCATATTGGCTTAATCAACGATCTAAGTGAAAGTAATATCCAAGGGCTTAGTATGGAGCGCAAGTTGCAGCGTCTTCAGGAATTTGAACAAATCGACGATATTGCACAGCCACTCCATTTTAAAGGTTCATTGAGAAGTTATCAAAAAGCGGGATATAACTGGTTTCATTTTTTGAAAAACTATCATTTTGGGGGTTGCTTAGCCGATGATATGGGTTTAGGAAAAACGGTGCAAACCCTGGCATTGCTGCAAAAAGAGCGAGAAGAGTTACAAGAGAAAGGCATCCAAGGCACCTCGCTGATCATCATGCCGACCTCACTCATTTACAATTGGCAGAGTGAAGCCGAGAAATTTGCACCTGCATTAAATATATTAATTCATACAGGTACCAATAGGCCGAAAGTAAACGACCATTTTGGAAAATTTGATGTCGTTATTACTACCTATGGCATCGCTCGCGTCGATGAAGAATTATTACAGGGATTTTATTTTCATTATATTATTTTGGATGAAAGCCAGAACATCAAAAATCCAAGTTCCAAGTCCTTTAAAGCAGTAAAAGAACTCAGAAGCAAATATCGATTAACGCTCAGTGGTACACCGGTTGAGAATTCGGTGGGCGATCTCTGGTCGCAAATGTCTTTTTTAAACCCAGGATTATTAGGCAGTCATGCTCATTTCCAGTCCGACTTTGTAATTCCGATTGAGAAGAAAAAGGATGAAGAAAAGGCGCGCAAGCTCCAAGCGATTATCAAGCCCTTTGTGTTAAGGAGAACAAAAGATCAGGTAGCGCAAGAGCTTCCTCCCAAGTCTGAGCAGATCTTTTATTGCAAAATGAGCGATGAACAGGCCGAGTATTACGAAAAGATTAAATCGGAGTATCGCAACGTTCTGCTAGAGCAATCGCTCGACGAATTAATGGTTAAATCACAGATTCAAGTACTGCAGGGCTTAACAAAACTTCGCCAACTGGCAAATCATCCGCGCATGGTGGACGAGGATTATGAGGGGGAATCGGGCAAATTCGAGAACGTGGTGCACACGCTGGACAGCGTCTTATCAAGGGGACATAAAGTGCTTATATTTTCACAGTTTGTAAAACAACTGGAAATTTTCCGCCGGCATTTTGATAAGAAAAAAATCAGGTATGCTTACTTAGACGGCTCAACAAGAAACCGAGAAGATGTGGTTAATGACTTTAGAAATAACGAGGAAGTTAAGCTTTTCCTAATTTCCATTAAAGCGGGAGGTGTTGGATTAAATCTTATAGAAGCAGATTATGTATTTATTCTTGACCCTTGGTGGAATCCGGCTGTAGAACAACAAGCTATCGACCGGTCGCATCGTATAGGACAAACGAAAAACGTGTTCATTTATAAGTTTATCACAAAAGATAGTGTAGAAGAAAAAATTCTGGCTTTACAAGATCGCAAAAAGACGATAGCCAATCAACTAATAACAACCGAAGAGAGCTTTGTAAAATCGCTAACTGCAGATGATATTAAAGAGTTATTAAGTTAGTTGCATTCCCCCCTATCGCAGACAGATACAACCACAACCAAGCGGGGTTTATAGCTTATGCCTCTAGACCTTTTACCTTACGCCATTGCACCAATGGTGCCATATAAGACCTTTCAGTCCTAGCTCAATAAACCACAATTTCATCTGTAAACAGAAATCCTTTCATATTATTTTGGCCTACAATACGAATGTAACGCGCAAGTCGACCCTCCAGATCGAAACTGAACGTCTTAAATCGTAAAGACGGATCGGTCGTCGGCACATCGTTATCGATTTTTTCCATTTCACGGAAATGCTTACCATCATCAGAGGCTAATATTTTCACACTGCCCGGTATATAAACCCCTGGCCCTGCAAGCTGCATGAACCGCAACTTTATCTCATGTAGTTCTTCGCGTCGTTCAAAATCAAGTGTCACATCAAAATCACCTAAAAATCCCTGCCATTCACCGTCACCGTAGCTTAGACCACCGTATTGCCCATTTAATAAACTACTATCCAGCTTTGCCGGATACTTGTCATTCCATTGATTATTGTAAACGATTTTTTTACCAATTCCCTTATGGATATCAACTGTAAAATCCTCCACCTTACCAAAACGGACAGAATCTTTAAAAACAGCTGCCTTAATAGTCGTTGTGTTTACGAGCGACAAGGAGTCAATGTATAACGTAGAAGCCGTTGTTGGTTCGCTTCCGTCTGTCGTATATCTTATTTCAGGACTATATTGCTCAGAAGAAATTGTTACCGTTGCCTTTTTCTTATTGATGTCATATTTACTCGCAATGGAAACATCATAAGAAGGTCGATAGTAGTTGACATGCAAGCGTTGCAAAAGCAAATAATGTTTTTGCAAACGCTTTTTAAAGTCTTGCCAAACCCGTTTATCAGCAGGTGTCCATCCAACTTCTGCCAACGCTATAGCTCTTGGAAAAACCATATATTCAACTTGCTCCTGCGTTGGCATGTATTCTGTCCAGACATTTGCCTGTACCCCTAAAATATGTTTTTGTTGATCGGCCGCAATTTCAGCCGGAATGGGATGATAAGAATACACCTTCTCTAAAGGTAAGAAACCACCCATGGCCTCCGGCTGACCAATTGGATTACTTTGGTAAGAGTCGAAATATAGATAAGCGCCAGGCGTCATAATCACATCGTGCCCCGCGTTTGCCGCCTCAATCCCACCTTGCTCTCCCCGCCAGCTCATGACAGTCGCTTCCGGGGGTAAGCCCCCCTCCAATATTTCGTCCCATCCAATGAGTTTTCTCCCCTTGTCTTTCAAATACGCTTCAACCCGCTTGATCGCATAACTCTGCAGGCCTTCTTCATTTTGAAGATTATCGCTCTTTATCCGTTCTTGGCATTTGGGACAGTTTTTCCAAGCTTTCTTGTCTACTTCATCTCCCCCAATATGGATATACGTAGAAGGAAATATATCCATCACTTCATCTAACACATTAGTAATAAAAGAAAAGGTCTCCTCATTGCCGATACAAAACTCCGCATTTCTATAAGCCTCACCTGAGCAGGAGAGCTGCGGAAAAGTTGCCAAAACCTCTTCACTATGCCCGGGCATCTCAATTTCGGGAATTACGGTAATGCCCTTTTCAGCTGCATAGGCTACAAAATCACGCGCTTCCTCTTGCGTGTAGTACCCACCGGAAGCATTAGGATCTCCCACTTCCAAGTATCTTCGTCCTGAATTCCACCAATCCTTCCAACGAGGATAATTTCTCCACGCCGCCTTTTGCGTCAGTTGAGGATATTTTTTTATTTCCAGACGCCATCCCGCCCCATCTGTTAAATGCCAATGAAAGGTGTTTAACTTATATAGGGCCATCAGATCAATCATTCGCTTCAAAAAAGAAATCGGGTAAAAATGTCGAGACACGTCAAGCATTAATCCCCGATAAGCAAAAGCAGGTTCGTCTTGTATGGAAACAGCCGGTAGCAAGCGTTCGTTTGATTGCGTATAAGCAATTTGGGTGAGTGTCGCTAAAGCGTGTATTACCCCTTGACGATCATGGGCTATGATCGTTATCTTTCCTGTGTCTACCTCCAATTGATAAGCGCGTTGGGGCAGGCGATCCTCGGCTTCGGCTTTAAGCAAAAAAATACCGCTTTCGGGCATCTTTTTCCTGGATTTCAGCTTATGAGGCGTTTCAAAATGGATATAGGGATGGGTTCGGAGCAATTCAACTTCTTCTGTAAAATCTTGACTTACGTAGACCTCCGCTAATTCCGGGTATTGAAAGTATCCGGGCTTTTCTTGTAAAAATGTTGGTGCTGGTATAATAGAAAGGCTATCTTGAGCAAAGAGTATCGTTGGGCAAAGGCAAAGAAAAACCCATAGAGATAGCCCGGTAGAGAACTTCTTCTTTTCCATTTGTTTCTTATAAGATCTGACTTTGCAAACATAGGCAAATTAACGCTTATATACAATGTACCATAGTGTGATGTGTACATATTGAGACGGCAACGTTTTAACTAATAAAAGATGCTTGATGGCAATACTATGAGCGCTAATTAAAAGAAAATTTCAAGTAATTGATGTTCTTATTGTGAGCTAGGTATTTTTTCTCGTAATAAGTTTTGATCGTAAGCGTCTCGTTTACAAACTCGGAATGATATAAATCTTCTGTTTTACAGTGCACTTTTAATCCCAGCTCTTCTATTTTGGAGAATGTGTAGGCATGCAAACCATCGTTATCCGTTTTAAGATTGACATAGCCGCCTTCTTTTAATACCCAATGATAGCGTTCTAAGAACTTATCGGATGTCAACCGCTTTTTTTCACGACTAATTTGAGGTTGTGGATCCGGAAACGTTATCCAGATTTCGTCTACCTCCCCTTTTTCAAAAAAATCCAGAAGCGTCTCAATTTGTATTCTTAAAAAGGCCACATTTGAAATGTTATCTTCCAATGCCGTTTTTGCCCCCCGCCATATGCGATTTCCCTTGTAGTCTACTCCAATAAAGTTCTTTTCTGGAAAAAGCCTTGCCAGGTTTACAGCATACTCCCCTTTGCCACAGGCAAGCTCCAAGACAATTGGGTTATTATTACCAAAATGTTTCTCAGCCCATTGCCCCTTCATCACCTTTCCTTCCTCTAACTGTAGGACATTATCAAACGTAGCGATCTCAGCAAACTTTCTTAATTTATCTTTTCCCATTGCGGCTGCAAACTTAGATAAAAAGTTTTATACGAAAAATAGTTGTGAGTTGCCGGTTGTGAGATGTACTTAAAACTATTCAAGCCATCGCCAATCCCCGGAAATACGCAAAGGTTCTTCCAGTTTGTTCTCGATCATGAGTGCCTTTACTTCCTCATCGGAAAGGCGCTTAGTATCAATCGCCGGTGCCTCCGCGATACCATAAGCCAGCATCGCACCGAAACGAACTGTATTAATAAGCCCCGGTTTATCCACTAAGTTTATATGATCGCAATCCGCATGATAACAGTTTAATACATCCTTGCTAAGATACGTATCACCACCGCCGCCGGTAGGCACCCCTTGCAGCATAAACGGCTGATGATCACTATGCAAACCTGCTCTACCCTCAAAATTATTTTTGAATGTTGTATCAATGGCTTGCACTTGCTTTCCGATGGCCTCAAACAACGTTCTGCTACTTTCCAAACTGGATTGAAAACTCTTTGGGTTATTGGTCATGTCATAATTCAACATATAGCGAATGTGTTCGATACTTTTATCCCGTATCGCTTGCTCCACATAAGCTTTAGATCCAAGTAAGCCTTCCTCCTCACCCATGAAAAGCACAAATTCGATGGTTCGTCTTGGTTTTACGTTTAGTTTCTTCAAGGTACGGGCCATATCGATTACTGCAAACGCACCTATTCCATTATCAATGGCCCCCGTAGCCAGGTCCCAGCTATCCAAATGTCCGCCAACCACAACCTTTTCTTCGGGGAATTCCACGCCTTTAATACGCGCAATAACGTTACGTGCCGTGACGGGGCCCGCATAATTAGTCATTACGATGGAAGCATTAACTCGCCCTTTGTTTTTCAACGAATCCTTTAGTGCCAAGCCCTCTTCCAAGCCTATACAAACAGCCGGAATAGGAATGAGCTTTCCAGTCACCGAGGCGGTTCCCGTAAGTAATACGCCTCCCGGAACTGTGTTATAAAGGATGATACCTTTTGCCCCGTATTTTATGGCAAGGGCTGTTTTCTCTGATCGATGTAAGTTTTTCGCAAGTGGGTTGGCGTCTGGCAAAACGCCCAAATAAGCTAGTACAATCTTCCCTTTTGCTTTATCCGGGTCAACTAGATAATCTCCCTCGAGGCCACTGCCCATATCAATGATTTCTGCATGCAAGCTCGCGTTCGTAGGAGCATGCGCAAGGGATACCGCTTTGATTTCTCTTTCCCCGACATTACCGGTTACTTTTAAAGAAAGCGCACCCCTGCTCCAGCCTTCTGCTTTAAACGTTTGAAAGGATACCTCGTCGAAACCGTAAGACTTGAAGAGATCATATGCAAATTGCTCAGCCTTGGCACCGTTCTCCGAACCGGTTAGGCGATGCCCTATACGAAGGGTAGATGTTTCCAGATTATGATAAGCCTCCGAGTGCTGAAATACTTCTTCATTGATCATTTGAAAAATCGGCTTCAAACTCTCATTAGATTGACAAAAGCCTTCAAAAACAAAAAAGAAAAGAACAAAAGATAGTAAATAGATACGCATGTGTCAAAAAATAATCAATAATACCAGTAAATTCACTCCATAAGTACATCCATTAAAGCACGCGGCAAAGCAGTCCCTTTAGATATTCGCCCTCCGGAAAGGACGCTCTGATAGGATGATCTTCCGGTTGGTTGAACTGATCAATAAACTGAATCTCTTTGCCGGCGTCCAAGGCAGCCCAAGCCAGTACCTGCTTAAAGGTGTCAATGTCCATCGCTCCCGAGCAGGAAAAGGTTGCCAGCAAACCACCACTGGATAATAACAGTAAGCCCAACCTATTCAATTCTTTATAAGCACGGGAAGCCTTTTCTAAACTGCTCCTGGAAGGGGCATACTTGGGCGGGTCTAAAATCACCAGATCAAACTTTTCGCCCTGCTCTTTAAATGCCTTTAGCTGCTTGTTTACATCACTTTGAATGGCCGTATGCTTCGACTTGTCGAACGCATTCTCGCTAATATTTTGGATCAAGGTCTCGATAGCCAAAGCCGAGCTGTCCACACTAAACACTTGGGACGCACCCATTTTTAAGGCGTTTAAGCTAAATCCGCCTGAATAGCAAAAACAGTCCAATACCTTTTTGTCAGGAGCATGTTGGGCTACAATTAACCGGTTGGTCCGTTGATCACAATAAAAGCCAGACTTTTGGCCTTCTGCAATGTTCACTTTATAATGTATTCCATTTTCAATAATGTCAACAAAGACAGGCGGGTGTTGGCCGAAAAGAACACCCCCTTGTGCCTCCAAACCGTCATGTGCCCTTGCCGCTCCATCTTCGCGTTGGTAAATTCCTTTTGGATTAAGCAGCTTCTGCAATTCATCCACGACGATCGATTTAACGCGTTCGATACCGCTAGTTAATATTTGTAAAGATATGAAATCGCCAAAACGATCTGCTATCAATCCAGGTAGAAAATCAGCCTCGCTAAAAATCAACCGGGCTGTATTTGTCTGTTCATTAAAGATACCATTTCTCGCCTTTACAGCCTTTTGGATTCGCTCTCTCCACCAATTTTCATTTACTTCTTTTGCAGGATCCCATTCCAAAAGACGTATTGCCACGCGCGACTCACCGTTGTAATAACCATAGGCAATAAATTCACGATCATCGTTATAAACGCTTACCAGATCACCATTTGCAGGCTTTCCAACTATCCTCGCGATGGCACCGGAGAAGATCCACGGATGTAATTGCCAAGCTGCTTTATCCTTACCCTTTTTTAATATGATTTCTGTCATTTACTCGCTTACACTATATTTTCCGTGATTTAAGAAATTAAGCCAAACATAGATAAAAAGGATGGTATTCTCGAAAATTGATGCGATAAAAAGCGGTAGGCGGTCAACTACTTCCCTACTTAACTCACTAAAAAAAATAAACAACGTGCAACATCTATAAACCTATTGCGTCTATTAGGCAAAGAACAATAAACAATTACATTGGAAGTCAGCTATAGCGACCCGCATGAAGATTTGATTGCCGACTGTAAGAAAGGTAATCGGCAAGCTCAGTTTAAGTTGTACAAGCTTTATTCAAAAGCTATGTATAATACGGCTTTGCGTATTGTAATCGATGCGGACGAAGCGGCCGACGTACTACAGGATGCATTTATTGACGCTTTCAAGCGATTGGACAGCTTTAGACAAGAAAGCACGTTCGGCTTATGGATGAAACAGATTGTTGTTAATAAATCGCTCTCCGCACTAAGAAAGAGAACCGTTGTTTTCGAATCCATCAGTGATATAGACGATGTAGCGGACGAAGAAATAGAAGAGAACAACTACAGCTTTCAAGTAGAACAAGTAAAAGAAGCAATCAATCAACTGGCAGATGGCTATCGCGTGGTATTAAGCCTTTATTTACTGGAAGGTTACGACCACGAGGAGATAGCACATATACTTAAAATAAGCGAGAACACATCTCGTACGCAATTTTTAAGAGCAAAAAGAAAACTATTGGAGATACTCAAGAATTAAAATAATATAGTATCATCAAAAATGTGGGTTTGGAAAATTAATAGAAGCCGCTCTTTAGCCAAAAGAAGCTTCGTAAAAAATGTTAGGTATGGGAAATATTGAGAAATTCATTTCTGAAAACAGGAAAGCGTTTGATAATGAATTACCACCTGATCGGATTTGGGAGAACATAACAGCTGTTTTCGAGGGGGAAGATTTGCTAAAAAAGCGCGAGAGATCCTTACGTCTTAGAACCATTATATCGATGGCCGCCATGTTTGTATTAGTATGCAGTGCTGCATTTTTGCTTTACAAAGCACGCACATCGAATCGTCTGGATTATAGTCAAATCGACCCTATATTGGCGAAACAGCAAGTAGAATACGCATCCTTAATTAGTGAAAAAAGGGATGCTTTATCAAATATGGCTACGAAAAACCCGCAGCTATATCAAGAATTCACCCAAGTTATTGATAAGATGCAGCGGAACTATAAACAGCTTAAAACCGAACTGGATCAAAGTCCGAATAAAGAGCTGACTTTAGAAGCCATGATCAATAACCTTAAGATGCAAATTGAAGTGCTCAATCAGCAATTAGAAATTTTGAATTATATCCATCAACAAGAAAATAAATCTTCTCATGAACAGGTATAAGATTTCTGTGTATATCATTGCCTTGCTTGTATCAAGTCAGTTTAAACTGATGGCACAAAATAATGACGAGGAAAATAAGCTAGCTCGCCGCTTGGAAGCCACAGGCGAGAAGATCGAACGGATGACAACTGAACTAGTGAAAGGTCTGAAGGAAATCGATACAGAAGGAATTGTTCAGCAAGCGGAACGGATCGCTAGCTTTTCGGAAGAACAGGCTAATAAAATCGCAGGAAAAATAGAAGGTATCGACTGGGAACAGAAGGGATTACTAATCGACCAAGAAAATGCAACTCCCATAAATGGAGTGGAGCAAAGCAAAACGATACAAAAAGTTTATATCATCTCCAAAAACACCCCACTTAGCATTAATAACCGCTATGGAAAGGTTGAAGTAAAAACTTGGACAAAGAACGAAATTAAAGTCGACATAACGATTAGAGCCATAGACGCCTCCGGAAGTAGAGCCGAAGAAATTATCAACAGTGTATCCATATCGGAGACTAAATCACCGAGCAATATTTCACTTAGCACGCAGATTAATAAAGGGAAATCCAGTTGGTGGAATAACATAATCAGCGGGAACAATAAAGGGGTACAGATTAACTACCTTATTTCTTTACCGAAGGACAATTCGCTCGCCATCAACAATAAATACGGAACAGTTGTGCTACCTGATTTAGCGGGCGATGTGGACTTGGACGTGTCCTACGGCAGCTTAAATGCCGGCAGATTGTCAGGTAATAATATTCGCGTCCATTCTAGTTACGGTTCAGCTAAAATTCTTTCCGTGAAAGATGCAATGATGGATTTCAAATACGGCAGCATGGATTTAGGTGAAGCCAATAATATACAATTAAATATCGGCTACTGCGGAGGTAGTCAAATTGGCACGCTCATCAGCTCAGGAAACGTTGACATTAAGTACTCGGGCGGTTTTAAGATCGGATTAGATAAAAGCATCCAAAAGCTCAATCTGGACGCAGCCTACTCTTCTAGCACCATCCGTATTGATCCGGCAGCCCATTTTTCCTATCAAGTAGACGTTAGTTATGGCGGATTTGATAAGGGTGATGCGGTTGTTACCAAAGAAGAACCCGATCCAAGTGAACGAGGCCCCAAACTCCATAAAACATATAATGGCTACTTTGGTAAGAGTTCGTCCAATCAGGTACGCATTGATTCCAAATATGGGTCGATCACGTTTAAATAGAGGCTATAAGCTTTAAGCGATAGGCATTAAGCATTCGAATTTTGACCATCCCTTCGGGGTTATTGATGCTTCGTTACCTTATTAAAGGGGTTCGCTTTAAAAAAAGACCGTTTATTTTAACTTCTTTCTTTCTTTTCATTAAGTTCTCGTTTTTTAAGGCATTCAAGCTTTCCCTAACGGGAAGGTCCGCGAAATAAAGAAGCAAAGAGCCGACTGTAGGGAGTCTATGAACACCTTTGAAAATAATGAAGTAGTGAATAAAATCGCCACTTCCTGCCTACCGCAGGCAGGCAGCGGCATTGTTTTAGACGTCGGGCTTTTACTTTTAACCGGACGTATTATTATCTTCAGCCCTAAGTATAGCCCTGCGCGTGGGTAAAATGGCCTTGGAGGATACCGAAGCAACGAGCAGCAAAGCATTTACACGTCTGTTCATATCGCAATACCCAAGTGGATTGAGGAAGTGAAACGGCTCCAATACGCGCCAATGATGCTTTGCCATCAGGAGCGAGGTAGCTTACAAAGCCTTGATGTTTGCCTCTCTTTGCATCAAGGTAAAGAGAGATCAAATTAATATAAACACCTTTAGCTATATGAAAGCGAAACCGACGCAACGAGAGTTCACCGAAGGTAATCCTGACGCATCAATGAGCCCGTCGGGGTTTTGACTTCCTGCCTCCCGCAGGCAGGTTTAATTTTTACCCTCCCTGCGGGAGGCAAGCTTTTTAATTTACCATGTAACCATTGGATAAAAACTGCGTCTTATAAAAAACGTTATCCATATGGACCTTAAACTACTTCCTACCGTTATTTGCCGTACCCCTCTTTTTTCATATGAAGATACTTTAGAAGACAAGTGGGACGAGCTGAAAGAAGCCATTAAAATTTCGTCAAAAGACCTTTATGAGCAGATCAAAGACGCCAAAAAAGAAGATTATGATAAACTACCCGAGAAAGTAAGGTTTTCTTGCTGGAAGTATTTCAATCGGGCACGCTTCCGGGCCACACCTTTTGGTCCCTTTGGTTCCATCACGATGGTCCCCTTGGAAAGAGAGGGATCCGAAGTTATCGTTGAGAAAGATCCTACGTTACATACGTTTACGAATTGGATTCATAAAGATACCTTACTATCCGATCTACCCAATCTTTATAAGAACGCCAAATTTTTTCAGGCCAACACGTCCGTTTACCCCTGCGGCGATCAATTACGTTACATCAGCACCTTGGAAGACGGCACCTTTGAAATTGCATCGATTGATAAACAAGCAATTATCGAAGATGTACTGCAGCGATGTAAAACCACTATTGCCAAAGAAAAAATAGTAGAGCATCTCATCAGTAAGTATGAACTAGAATTAGCAGTTGTAGACGATTTTCTGATTCAGCTCATCGAATTGCAGCTGCTATTGACTGATCTACATCCCAATATCATCGGTACGGATTACTTTAAGCGAGTTGGACTGGACGGGCAAGAATTTAAAGAAAATCCCTATATAATTGCTACCCGATCGTTGCTTAAAGGTAGTCTCAGCACACAGCAGTTTAAAGTAATACCGGAGGCCATTAATTTTATAAAAGACTACTTACCCCAACCCGTCCATAAGCCATTGGAAGATTTTAAGCGTGCTTTCCAACTTAAATTCGAATATCGGGAAGTTCCGCTCTTGGAAGCCTTGGATCCGGAACTAGGTGTGGGATACAATGAATTGGAATCATCGCCTCACACAGACGAATTAATAGAGCTTTTAAAAGGCAGTCGGATACAAGAAAACGAACAAATACCTTACACCCCTTTCCATCAGTTTTTATTAAATGGGATCTTGAAAGGGGAAGATATTCAGCTAGAAGAATTAGTAAAACATGATCTTCCGAAGTATGTCGCTAAATTACCCAATACATTTAGCCTGATTATACAGGAGATAGACGGCCAAATTTTAATCCAACAGGCTGGCGGAGCTACCGCAAATTCACTTATAGGCCGATTTACCTTGGAAAATCCCAATTTGACTCGGTACAGTAAAGAGCTCGTGCGCATAGAGGAAGAGGCTAATCCCGAAATCATATTTTTTGACCTTGCTTATCAATCCGAGCGGAAAGTCGATAACGTTAATAGACGGGATAACCTTTATCATTATGAGCTACCTCTGCTCACGTGGACGGAGAACGAACACCAATTACGACTAGACGATGTTTATATTAGTGTAAAAGGCAATGAAATTGTCCTGCGCGCGAAAAGCCTAGCTAAACGTATCGTTCCACGTTTAGCTAGCGCCTATAATTATACACGATCTGATTTATCGATATTTCGTCTTCTATGCGACATACAACATCAGCACCTGCTTACCGGTCTAACAATTAATTTAAATAAGATTTTTCCTCAACTTAACTATTATCCTCGGGTTAACTACAAAAACCTTGTGTTTTCTCCTCGGATGTGGAGGATAAACGGAGAGACTTTTTTAAATGAGTCTATACCGATCAGGGCGCTAAAGAAATACCTAAAAAAAGCAGGAATACCTTCAACCTTCAAATGTTTAAATAGCGATCAATACCTGCTATTCAGTAAGGATTCAGATGAAGATCTCGAATTCTTACTGCAATATATAAAAAGCGGAAAGGAACTATATATCACGGAAGCAGCTTTACCAAAAAAATCGGCAATCAAAAGTAAGCAAAAACGACCTTTTTTATCTGAGTTGAACATTCACTTGCACGATACAGCAAACCGATATAAAACTTTCTCGACAGGCCTTACGAAGATCAATGCTGATCAACGAATTTCAATGATCGGACAAGACTGGTTATACGTTGAAATCTATATACATCCGTTACATTCAAATGTGCTGTTAACCGAAAACATTTCTTCTTACTTAGAAAAAGTTAAACCCAACATATCGAAATGGTTTTTTATTCGTTATTCGGCTCCTTCCCCTCACATACGATTACGTCTCAAGCTAACAGACCCCACATCCTTTCATGAAGCAATCTTTCAATTGACCAAACACCTATCTCGAGAAATCGAAAGTGGCATCATCTCTGATTTACAAATAAAAAATTATCATAGAGAAATTGAACGGTACGGTATTTCCACCATCGATCAAGCTGAACATTGCTTTTGGAAGGATAGTGAATACACGTTCATGTTAATCAAAAACAATATTGATCAGCATACTTCTTATAGACTAGTATTGCGTCTATTGGGTGATCTTCTTAACCAATTAGATGTTGATCCTAAGAAAATAAGTGCTTTTATAAAAAATGGCGGTGATGCTTTTGCCGAAGAATTTAAGGTAGAAATGAAAGGATTTAAAGCCATCAATGAATTATTTAGCCATCTCAAAAAAGAAAAAGTGAGTATATCCCTGCCTAAAAAAATTGAAAGGGCTTATCAAACCTTATTAAAACAAGTTTCCTTTCTACTGAAACAAACAAATGTAAACGAATCCTTACAGCTAATACGGGATTTAGTCCATATGCATGTTAACCGACTATTCACCACCGATCAACGCGTCCACGAACTGATTATTTACCAATTTTATCTGAAAGAGCTGCTGGCGCAACAAAACCGTTTAAAACAGCAAGCTTGATTTGAACTTTTGTTTCAAAATGATTTTTGCCATCACTGCGATAAGTAAAGGTGGCCTGGTCCCCATAGGTATGTTCGAGTCTTTTGGCTATATTCTCCAGACCTTTACTTAAGCCACTTGTATTATGTATGGCGTTAATTAAATTCTTGGTTTCAATTAACAGACTTTCTTGGTCAGTATATATCTTCAAAATTGCAGGATGATTGGCTAAGGATAGATTCCCATGCTTGAAAATGTTTTCTGTTAGCGTAATTAGAACTAAAGGGATCATCCATATGTTGCGAACTCGTTCATCGACTTCTATGTTAAAATATATTTGGTGATTTTGGCGAAGTCGATGTAGGTGGATGAGATTATGTACCTGCTCAATTTCTTCTTCAATGGCAATATATCCCTTGTCCTCACTACTTTCTACTGCATAACGCATCATGGCTGATAAAGTTAAAATAGCATCTGCAGCCACCGGAGCCGATTTACGTGTTTTATTGTAGATAAAATTGAGGGTATTGAAAAGAAAGTGAGGGTTAATCTGAGCCCTTAAATACGCATTTTGTGCATTAGCCAGTTCCTTCTCCATTTTCTGCTGCTCTATAATTTGATTTAATCGCTGTCGTTCGAGAGAGGTTGTCCGTTCTCTCTCTCTTAATAAGTTAATCAAAAAATAATACCCGGTAGAAAAGCCTATAAAATAAAGCGACCGCCACGAAACCTTTATAAACAATGCCCAGGCCATTGTTACTTTCCGAACGCCAAATATTCCAGGAAATGTAGCTGCAGCGTTTTCAATGATAAAAAAAACGAAGAAATAAACAACAATTTCAATTGCAATTCCAATAGGCAAAGCCAATACAGCAAATTTTGTTCTTAAAACTCGGGGAAGCACAAAATGAGCATGAAAATAGAATAATAAAATATGCTGCACATAATGGATCGTATAGGATCCAATTTTAGCAAATCTACCAGACACCAATCCAAGAATGATGGTTTCGTAAAGGATAAAAATTGACCAAGTTATAATATGAACCTTGTACTTGGTAAAAAAATTCGGGATACGTTTATCCATAATTTTTCATTTGGTGTAAGCTAAACGGGCTTTCGTGTAAAAATTTTGGACATCACAACTATAACTCTCAATTTTAAAAGAAAAGCCATGAAAAAGATCGAAGTTACAAAAAAAACAATCTTTTTATTTAAAAAGACACAGAGAAGTACCCAAGCAAAAAAAGAAACTTTTACAGATGAGTTTTTTACTTGGACGGTATAGTCAAAATCTATTTAATAGTTTTAGTTGGTTGGTTTAAAGGCTGGCTTAGTTATTACGGCCAGTCTTTATTGTATTTTTCAAC
Organism: Olivibacter sp. EAT-5; assembly: GCF_044784325.1. Lineage (NCBI taxonomy): Bacteria > Pseudomonadati > Bacteroidota > Sphingobacteriia > Sphingobacteriales > Sphingobacteriaceae > Olivibacter > Olivibacter sp. EAT-5. Next base: position 1,395,103 of record NZ_CP173028.1, read on the forward strand.
AAGTAGTCATAAAAGGCATCCTTATAAAAAGTGCCAATTGGGATAAGCATGTTCTTTGGCAGCTTCACCAAGCTTCCTTCTACTTTTTCTATGTAATTTTTTGAAATAATAAATGAGCGATGTATTTGAATAAAATCATCGGTTTCATCAAAACGCTCCTTTATCTCCTTTAAGGTGAGATAAGTCATTATCTCCTCTGTGGTCGTATAGATTTTAATATAGTTCTTAACACTTTCAATCGCAATAACCTCATCAAATTTTATGCGAACAAAGCGATTACGTTCTTCCGTAGTTTTAACATAAAACTCCTTTGAATTGTCCTCTGTTCGAACTCGAGGGTTATCGTTGAGTAATTTATTGATAGCTAAGGCAAATTTTGCAAAGGTAAATGGTTTCAACAAATAAGCATCTGCTTCCACTTCGAAGGCTTCAAATGCGTATTTAGTATGCGCTGTAGTGAAAATAAGCTTATTTGTCTTACTTCGGATCGCTCTTGATAACTCGAGTCCTGAAATGCGAGGCATATCAATATCCATAAAAACGAAATCCACGGGATCTCCTTGGGCCATATCAGCCATTGCCTTTACCGGGTCTATATAGCTTTGCAAGACAACTAATTCAGGAATTTGCTGAATATAATCATTAATAATTTCTACCGAATCAGGTTCATCGTCAATGACAATACATTTATAAAGCATATTTTGCTATGGTTTCTCCAAACTTATGGAAAAGCTTCTTTAAATACAACTGTAGAGAATTATTAGCGCATAAAAAAGTCCCATCAACCAACCTAAGCCAATTGATGGGACTAATAAATCCTGTTTTGTTTTACGGATTCTGTTCTCCGATATTCGGATTTGCTTCCATCTCAGATCTAGGGATTAAAAACTGCCATCTTACATCTCCAGCTGGAATCTCCATAACACCGGCAACTGATGCCGAGACAAAGTTTGGCACAACGGTTCTATTTAAAGGCAAATTCAACCGTTTTAGATCAAGCCATCTAAAACCTTCGCCCCATAACTCTATTCGTCGGTTAAACAAAACCTCTTCAATCAGAGCAGCTCCGGAATTTGTTGATTTTATAGCATTAGCGTCACGAACTGAAGTCAACTGAAATAAGGTATTTTGAGCTTCGCCTTCTTGACCATTTCTCGCATAAGCTTCAGCGAGAATTAGGTACATTTCGGCACTTCTCAATAAAGGCACATCGCCTAGTGAAGGGCCACCGACAACTTTAACTGCAAATTTCCGACTCATGTAAGGCTGCCTGGCAAAGGCAGTTGATGGCAAAGGAAAATTATCGGCAGTAGGTGTTGGCTCCCACAGCTTTTTACGAACATCCGTCGCTGCTATTTGACTATAAAGAGCTGAATTTATTCGTTTAGGATTTGCGCGCATAAAAGAAGTATTGGCATTGTAGGCAATTTGGCCAAAGAACGACCCGAAGGTGTCTCCTTGATCTTCAGTAGGCATGGATGCCCACATTACTTCGCTCAAATTGGGTGCATTATTGAATCCCGAAAGATAAGCCGCCTCTGACATTAATGGAAATTCACCAGCATCAATCACTTCTTTTGCATACTTTATAGCGTTAGGATAGTCTTGCATCGTAAGTGCCACTCTGGCTCTTAACGCTTTAGCAACTAGCGCATTGGCATGTGATTTATTTGTGCGCGTTGTCACGTTCAGGGCAATAACATCTTCCAAGTCTTTTACAATGGCTGCGTAAACCTCCTCAACAGTGGCACGAGGCATATCGTTGTCTTTAGTTGATAGGGGTAGTGGTACACCAGCTTGCGAATTTGGCTTCGCATTCGCATCATATCGTTTTCCAAAAAACTGCACTAAATATGAGTAGGCATATGCTCTTAATGTAATAGCTTCTGATTTAACTCTCGCCTTTTCACTTTCTGTTCCGACAGCCGCATCTACATTGTCAATAATATAATTTGCGTTACCTATGATTCGATAGAATGTTCTATATACATACTGAGGCACGATATTATTATCAACCCGATGTGCATTCCAAGATGCTTCCGAAGAGAACCAATTGTTATTAGAAATCCCTAAATCCTCGCCCATAAAGTCGATATTCAATAGAATGCCGCCTACTCCGGGTTTATTTTGCTGGTTTGAGGTTACTTCCTCTGTTCTCTCAAACATCAACCGATAAATGCCGTTTAGCAATTTGCTTGCGTTTTCGACCGTATTGAAGACAGACTCTCCATCAACCTTATCGGTCGGTTTAGTATCAAGGTAATCTTTACTACAACTACTAATGATGAATACGAACAATAATGACAATATTAAGTATTTTTTCATGTCTTTCTTTTTAATAATTATAACGAAACGTTTACTCCAACACTAAATATTCTACTAGGCAAATATGTCGTGTTATTTGAACCATCAAACGATTCGGTAGGATTCATCCCTTTTCTTTTCGAAATAAGACCTAAGTTTTCTCCAGTAACAAAAACTCGTAGTGCCGAGACGTCGAACTTCTTTGTCAATTCAGATGGCAACGTGTAGGATAAGTTCACGTTTCTAAAACTAATGTAAGATGCATCAATTAACCAACGATTTGAAGCGGCATTAAACTGCGTCGTACTGTTGATGTCTATACGGGGAATATCTGTTATCTGGCCGGGTGTTGTCCATGAATTCTTGATATCTTCATGTAAAGCCGCGCCATAAGTTATTCCCATTAGGCCAGCATAGTTGCTATCGTAGAACTTACCACCTATCTGATAGTTAATCAGGAACGATAAAGCAAAGCTTTTATACCTAAAGGTATTGTTGATGGAACCAATTAGATCCGGAATAGCACTACCCGAATAGTCAAACTTAGCATTGTTATAATTTGTTGTATATTCAACACCATTAACCGTTCTTAAATTCGTAGTTGTCCCTTCAGCAGGCACATACAACGCCGCTCCATCTGCAGGATCTACGCCCGCATACTGTCTTAACCAGAAATTGTACAAATCTCTTCCGACCTCTCTTCTTTTATTACCGCTGGTAACCACGGGAGTTTCTGCCGGCATTTTGGTAATTTTATTCTTGATAGTCGACCAGTTGGTAACCATATTCCAAGTAAAATTCTTCGAGCGTATAATATCACCTCCCAATTGTAAATCGATACCAGTATTATACATAGATCCTATATTTCTATACACGCTCCTTATTGGATTGGATAACGCCAAGGGTACAGAAAAGATTAGATTGCTTGAACCTCTTCTATAAAATTCCAATTCACCAAAAATCCGACTATTAAAGAACGAAAAAGAAACACCGGTATTCAAGGTGTTAGAGGATTCCCATTTTAACGCCGGATTACCTTGGGTTGCAAGTATAACTCCTGGCTGTCCACCATTGTTCCATCCTAACTCATATAACGATTGGTAATTATAATAAGTAGGATCACCGTCAGCATTTAAGGTTGCGTCGTTTCCGACTTGACCATAGGACACTTTCAGCCTTAAATCATCGATCCAAGACTCATTACTCATAAATGCCTCTTTGGATATAGACCACGAACCTCCCAATGAGAAAAACGTACCCCACCGAGAATCTTTCGCGAATCGCGAAGATCCATCCCTTCTTAAGGAAGCATCAAAAAAGTATCTTGAGTCATAGTTATAGGCCACCTTCGACAAGTAGGATTCAATTCTATAGGTGTCCCTATATCCACCTGCGCCATAGGGTGTCACAAAATTTGGAAATTCGGAGTTCCCTTCAATAGTAATCCCGGTTTTGGTTGCGGTTAAGGAACGATAATCATAATCATAATTTTCGTGACCTGCCAAAGCATTTATACTATGTTTGCCAACCACCTTATCATAAGAAACAATTTGGTTAAACGTGTAGGATCTGGTTGTAGATGATAACTTATAGGAGTATCCATTGTAAGAAGCGCCGTCCCCAACCAAATTATTCCAGAAGGTCGTATTATGGTTCTCTCTGATATCGACACTAATTGAAGGCCTAAACGTAAAGTCTTTTAAAAATTTAATTTCTACATAACCTCTACCACTGATCAAATTCCTTCTATTTAGTTTTTCGTTCAACTGGGTTTCATAAATCACGTGGCGTCCAGGATATGCTCCTTGAGGCCTATTAATTGATCCCGGATGAAAACCGTAGTCATACCACTGCTCCCCTGTTAACTCGTTCATGATTGGGTTGCCTTCCCCATCGAATGCTCGTACAGGATAAATTGGACCTATAAATCTAGAAAACATAAAGGCGTTTATATAACTGTTTGCATTGTCGGTTGACGCATCACTCGCTAAGTTACCGTCTGAGGTGGATCCAGCTAAATTAAAACCGGTCTTCAACCACGACTTAATAGTCGAATTGGCACTAAGACGCGCATTAAACCTTCTGTAGTCTGATTGAAGAATATACCCTTTATCATTTAAGTAGCCAAGAGAAACGTAGTAATCAGATTTCTCCGATTTACCCGTTACGCTCATATTGGCGTCTGTTCTTTTCCCTGTTCTTTCAAGCGGTTTATACCAATCGAAATCGTTATAAAGTAGAGAAGCATTTGGATTAAGCTTTCCGTCCGTGCCAACAATTTGATTATTAGGCACGTTAAATGGATTGTAAATGAGTTGCGATTGAATAGTATTACTCGCTTGGAGAGCTGCTTCTTCCGGAGTCTTCCCAGTACCGGAAGTTGGATACACCAGGCTGTTTCTTAAAGCTTGCCACATTAACGGATAGTATTCGTAGGCATCAACCCTATCATATTCGGGTGTTCCTCGGGAAGAGAAACCTTGGTTTAGGTTCACATTAAGCTGAGTGCCCTGAACTGTCCCTTTTTTCGTTGTGATAATAATGACTCCATTACCTCCTCTCGAACCGTAAAGAGCCGTTGCAGACGCATCTTTCAGCAAGGATATATTCTCGATATCATTAGGGTTAATATCACCAATATCGCCATCGAAAACCGCACCGTCTACCACGTATAACGGAGCGTTAGAAGCAGATATTGAACCGAAACCTCTAATTCGAATATTTGATCCAGTACCTGGTTGCCCATTGCCTGAGTTGACATTGACACCTGGTGCCATACCTGCAATAGCATTCGTTATGTTAGTAACGGTACGCTTACTTATATCAGCCGAATTCATGGTGGCAACTGAACCGGTAATGGCTTCTTTCTTTGCTGTACCGTAAGCTACGACGACGACCTCATCCAACGAGTTATCCTGACCGGACAAGGTAACATTGATGATAGAGCGTTGTCCAACTTCCAGATTTTGGCTAGCATAACCAATGTAGCTAAAAATAAGCTTGGCGTCTGTCGGAGGCACCGTTATAGCATAGTTTCCGTCCGAATCTGTTTGCGTACCAGTTGTAGTCCCCGCCACAATAACGGATACACCAGGAAGCGATTCTCCAACTTCATTAGTTACTTTACCTCTAATTCTCCTATCCTGTGCATACGCTGCGCCTATTAGCAGTATACATAACAGAAAGAAACTTAGTAGTTTTTGTTTCATGTGTTTGCTTTTTGGTTAAAAATTAAATTGATTAAAAATATAAAATGATAGTACTTAAATTCATATAGAAATCAGTAAATATTTTATTCATCAGATTTGATGATTAAAGCAAATCCATTCACTCGCCAACATATACAAGACTGCTGAAGAACAGATTAGGCACTATTTAGTATAATAGAACCCTTTACCGGCAAAATGAGAGAGAAATATGGCTATAGGATTAGGTCAATCATGATGAATATTCCGTTCTTCAATACTAAAATCCTAAAAAGGTTAATGTAAATCTATCTCAATACGCTAAACATTAGGGCTGTTATTAAACTAATTTAACAATTTATTAGCAAAACTAAGCTTTTGAAAATATTTTACAAGTTTTTTTAGAATTTACTTCTTTCAGAGTATCGATTATTTCTGATACATGCCTAATTGCAGAAGCGTTAAGCTAGAGGTAATACATATGTCATGTATTCCAAAGGTAGGTAAGTAATAATTTAAATATAGGGCGACTGCAATGACAGAGATGCCCCTGCAGTCGCTTCCTAAATTTAGTATCCTTCGTTCTGTTGTCCTTGTAAACTCGGATTATTATCTATCTCTCTTTGAGGGATTGGCAGAATAGTTTTTGGTGCTCCAAACGCTGCCGAGGCCTGCCCGCCTCTTAGATTCTGTCGGTTTCTTAGCATATCCATCCTCCGATGTCCTTCAAATGCCAGCTCTTTTCTTCTCTCAAGAAGTAGAGCGTTAATAAGTTCGTTCTGCGTAAGTACAGATTTAGGACCAAGTCCAGCCCTCCTCCGTATACGATTGTTCAAAATATCAATCGCTTGAACATCTGGGGTTGTACTCAAATGCGCCAATGCTTCAGCTAAATTTAGGTAAACTTCCGTTGTCCTAATAACAGGAGAGTTGTCGCTGTTGTTTACTGCATCTGGAAATTTGTTATTGAAAAAGTAGTCTATTCCAGCAGTTTGTCCTTCTATTTTTAAATTGAAACGCTTATCTCCAGGTTCCGCTTCAAATGCCTGAATTAAACTTTGAGAGAATGGAGCATCGCCTCGCCCACCAGCAGAAGCGGGCATATAATAAGAGGCCCAGCCACCGGCGCCTGTTCTACCATTGTCTGTTGCACTATTCTGAATGGTGAATACATCTTCACTAGTATTTCCATTATAGAAGCTAAAATCTGCAGCTAAATCATATATTCCTTGCTCAAGTGTATTATTGGCAGCTTCAACCACCTGAGCCCATTCTTCTCTATAAAGATATAAACGAGACAGCAGGGCGTGGGCAGCTCCTTTTGTAGCTCTTCCCCTCGTATCCGAAGCGCTTTCATAGGATGACGGAAGCGCAGGTACAGCTTCTTCTAAGTCCTTTAATATTTGAGCATGGACTTCATTTAATGAACTCCGCGAAGGATAGGTAACTTCTCCAGTAAAGTCTTCCAGAACGAGCGGAACACCTAAGTTGTTGCCGTTACTGACTTGAAATGGTTGCGCGAAGAAATTCACTAACTGAAAATATGCTAGTGCTCTTAAGAACTTCGCTTCAGCGATGTACTGGGCTTTCAATTCGTCCGAAAGCCCCTCAACATTTGGTACATTAGCAATTACCTTATTAGCTCTTGTGATTACCTGATAATGTATTTCCCAAACATCATAAACACTACTATTTGTCGATACAGATGCAAAATCGTTTAATTGTTGAAGGGTTGGAAATGTCCCAATAAAATCAACATTATCCGCCATGTAATCAGCAATAACCTGAGGCATCGAACCATAAAATTCCAACGTTTGGGTTGTGCTATATACTCCCCTAAGGGCGCTTAGAGTGGTTTCTGGACTACTAAAGACAAGTTCTTCTGTTAAGTCCTGTTGCGGAAGCAAGTCTAATTTCTTTTCGCATGCTGAAAGGAAAACCAACATCGCAAAAGTTAAATATATATATCTGATTTTCATGTTCTTATATTTTAAAGTGTAAGATTAACTCCGAATGTGTATGATTTTGCCTGTGGTAGTGCAAAGAAACTTTGACCTATTGTTAAATTACTAGCTCCATTAGCTGAAATTTCAGGATCGCCTCTAAAATCCTTACTTTTAACAGTCCACAAATTCTGACCGAGGAAATATATTCTAGCACTCGAGAATATTTTTGTTTTTGCCAAAAAACTGCTTGGCAAGTTATATCCTAGGGTTAACGTCTTTAGTCTCAAATAAGAACCATCCATCATTTGCTTCGTGGACGGCTGATGATAGGTTGTTCTTGTATCACTATTCAATGCAGGTGCAAAGGCTTGATCGCCAGGTTGTCTCCAGTAGTCTAAAAGCTTCACGCTTTTATTGTAGGAACCTGATCCGAAATTATCAGTAAATTCTAAGCCATCGATATAAACATCATTGCCTTGAGTAAAGTTAAAAAATGCAGTTAAATCAAAACCCTTGAATGTAAAGGTATTAGTGATACCACCTTGAAACGTTGGGTCTGCTTTGCCAACTATCACCCGATCAGCAGCCGTTGGTGATGTAGTAGGTGTACCATCTTTTGTTAACCACTCCGCATCCCCGGTTTCCGGGTTGATTCCGTTATATCGTATCAAATAAAACGTATTTTTAGAATGTCCTACAATTGCTCTTTGCTCGCCTGTTCCCAAAAAGTTTCTTCCGTCTTCGTCTCTATTTTCAGGTAGCTCCAAAACCGTGTTCTTGTTGAACGCTATATTAAAAGAGGTTCTCCAAGTAAAATGATCGCGATTGATATTTTCAGAGTTGATTGTAAATTCAAAACCTCTATTTCTTAGTTTACCTACATTCTGTGACGCACTAGCGAATCCTGTTGTAAAAGGTAATGGTACATTAAGCAATAGATCCCGCGATGTCTTATTATAAAAATTCATTTGAATATCGATCGCGTTGAAGAATCGACCGCTTAGTCCCACATCGAACTGAGCCGTTTCTTCCCAGCTTAAATTGGGATTTGCAACCCTGCTTGGAACTAACCCAGACTCACCATTATAATTAACAATCTGACTATTGGCATCGGTTCCCGCTAAGAAAGTGCCTAAATAATCATAATAACCTATATTATCATTCCCAGCTGTTCCATAACTAGTGGTCAATTTCAGGAATTGAGCAATATTATTATCCTTATTGAAAAAACCTTCATTGGAAATGACCCAACCGCCTGATAGAGCATAGAAGTTTCCATATTTTTTATTCGGTCCAAACCGCGAGGAACCATCACGACGAAAAGATCCTTCAAACAAGTACTTATCATCGAAACTATAGTTTACACGCGCAAACTGAGATTCAAGCGCCCAGTCAAAAATCTCTTCAGATGCGGAAACTGGATTTGATGCTGATCCAACATTAGGCAACCCATCGCTAGCATAACCTGTTCCTTCCACAAATATTTGCGTCAATGTAGCCTTTTCAAAACTGTAACCTAGCAATGCGCCGATGTTGTGTCTGCCATCAAAAGTTTTGTTATAATTCAGCGTATTGGTAGTCAACCATTTATTATCGGTATAATTAGTACGATATCCATAACCACCAGGTGTTAGCAAATCTGACTCTCTATATTTTTCGTCAATTTTATAGTTATCAATTCCCCAATCGGTCTTCAGTTTCAAACCTTCAATAACTTCCAATTCTGCGTAAGCGTTACCAGTACTTCTATCCGACCAATTTTTATTTATACCAGTCTGTTCAATAGCAATTACATTAGCAATAAAGCCCGTGTTTTGAAACTTTCCGTCAGGACCATATGGTGTAATATAAGGCAATTGCAAATAAGCAGATGTAAGTGGTGCATAAGTATTGTTCTCTGCCCCAATTCTATCCATATCAACGTGAGAAAGATTATAATTTACACCAAAATTCACTTTATCAGAGACCTTATGATTTAAATTAATGCGTCCAGATAAACGATCCATTTGGTTTCCTATCGTATAACCACTTTCAGTAGAATACGTTCCTCCAACAAAAAACGTTGTCTTTTCACTTCCTCCAGTAGCGCTGAGGTTCGCGGTATTCACATGACCCGTTCTAACAACATTATCTATCCAATCGTAACTTGTCGTTGGGAATTGCGGAACAGAGGCATTATTCGCTGTCAAATAATCGGTTCGAAATTGACGCCACTGATCAGCGTTCATCATTGGTTCTAAGGAAGTTGGCTTGGAGAACCCTGTAAAGTAATCCGCATTTATCTTTGTTTTACCTTGCCCAGTTCCCTTTTTGGTAGTAATAAGTATGACCCCGTTAGAACCCCTTGATCCATAGATTGCAACTGCAGAGGCGTCCTTTAATACCGTCATACTTTCAATATCATTGGGATTGATGTTAATCAATGGGTTAAGGGCTGAGGCACCTCCTTGCGCTTGAGTATACTGCGCTCCAGCAGAATTTAGAGGTACACCGTCAATTACATACAACGGACGTCCACCCGCACTTAGAGAGGAACCACCTCGAATGGTAATTTGCGCTTCAGCACCTAAAACACCCGATGAGTTCACCATATTAACGCCAGCAGCTTGCCCTTGTAGAATTTGCTGGGGAGTCTGAATAGGTACATTTTTAAAAGACTCCGAACTTACAGACGCTACTGTTTGAGTACTTAAAGCTCGACTCTGCTGTCCATAACCAACAACCACAACTTCCGATAACTCAGAAGCGTTAATACCTAGCGTTACATCTAAATTGTTTCCAGCGCTTAAACTTTGTACTAAGGTTTTGTAACCAATATAACTGAAAGTTAAGCTTACAGCTCCTGCTGGAACAGATAAAGAAAACATTCCATCATTGCTGGTCTGGGTTCCAATAGTTGAACCGCTCACTACCACTGATACTCCTGGTAGGGGCTGTCCGTTTTCGTCAGACACTTTTCCGCTGACCCTCCTTTCCTGCGCGTATACTGCTCCTATTAAGAGAGTAAACAGTAAGAAAAAACTTAGTAGTTTTTGTTTCATGTGTTTTGTGTTTTGGTTAAAAATTAAATTGATTAAATATAAAGCAACTGGACTATATTAGGCCGAACCCGATAAGATTTACGCATCAAGTATGATGTCAAGGCATATCCTTTCACTTGGTCCCGGATATTGATCCGTTGAACAATATACAAATTACCACTTATCATAATAATTCGAGTTCAGTGTACGCAAAAGACAGGAAAAACGGCTTTAGAATAGGTTGATCAATCACTCAATTCTTCGTCACTTACATTTGTCATCCTAATTAGGCTAAGTAAATCTATCTCAATACGTTACACTTAAGTTATTATAAGAAAAATTTGACAATTAGTTTCCAAAATTAAGATATTGAAAATATTTTGCAAGTTTTTTTTTATCTATTCATAAATGTAGGATAAAATTTCAGCAAAAAAGCTTGTAGCGCCTTTTTTACTAGCTTCCTTAAAAACGCGATTGTAACAAGCAAGGTAATTAAAGTATTGAAAATCCTCATACTCACGAATACAAATAATCCAATGATTGCTTATTAAAATTTCATGAGAATTGTAACAAATTAAAATGCTATATAGAAGAATCTCTCCACCTATCGGCGAAAGAGTGTAAAGTAAAAATACAATTGTCAAGCAAACCGATATTTACTAAATACCCTATCTTTGCTAGACTTTACGCTATGTACCGCAAAATAGTCAAATAAGTTGCAAATTGAAATGCTAGAACATCTTTTGCGAATAACAAATTAGAGCGAATTAGCTTTAGGAAGTAGTTACATTTACTTGCTATTTCAGACAGTTGTAGCCGTCGATAAGAAAATTAACGCCGATAAAATATAGTTAAGATGGTTGTCCGCATGAGGACCGACAATCAGGTCTTCACAATTCTTCGAGGAATGAGGAGACAAATTTATTTCCTTTTTAGTCGGCCCCTTCCTAAAAAGGAGATAAATTGTATATGTAACCAGTTCTTCTTTTGTTTATATTTCGCCTAGATCTAAACAAATTATTCTTACTAAGTCGTTGTACCTGGATCTCCAGGGTTAGGGCTTAATATTTGGATTGTTATAGGTTTCTTTAACGTGATTGGAACTCCATCCATTAGAAATGAAACGATCAAGTAATCAGATTGTGACGGTTGACCAGCTCTAATGTCAGCTGTTGTATTTGATGTAACCTGAATAAAGCAGCCAGGAGGTGGCGTCCAAGTGACCTGCGAAATAACTCTATTAACTGACGAGCCAGTTTTTACAATTTGAAACGTTGAAAAATTTCCAAGTTCATACAGAAATGAAGGCCCCTCCAACCGAACTTCATTAACAATTGGTGAGGTATAAACTTTCGAAACGATTTTATTACATCCGTTAAGACTTATAGAAATTTCCCCGCCCCCTAAGCCTGTTGTTTTTATCGCTACAGAAGGTCCCACGTTGCTACCAACTATTTGAAAATCGCCGGAAACAGACCATGTAAAATTTGAGTTAATTGGCAAAGAAAAGGCTTCAACAGAATATGTGGCAACCTGATTAACGGTCAAAGATTCCGGTCCTACAACTGCAAATTGATTTTGTTCTTCTATAACCATATTCCCATTTAGTTTTGCTGTTGATAAAGATCTTCCAGAAGTATTGGGAATTACATTTAGCCAAAGGTAATCATAACATTTATCCGCCGTAAGTTGTATAGAAACAGCCTTAATTGCATCTTTTTCAATGGCAGGAAAAATCTGAGTAGGCTCTGATGTGCCAGTTATGTTAATTGAGGCGACACTCGTGCATAAAGTCGACATAACAGGATTGTTTGTCAATCTAGCCTGCAATGTGGGATAGCGTCTTGTTGTCATATTGCCATAAAATATATCATCACCCCCAGTCAAATAGGTTTTTATCGTATATACTGAGCCTTGTTTAAAGGGATACCTGATCCCCATACCGCTTCCGTAACTCCCTGGTAGTGCATCAGAATAGGCGTGTGCCGCACCAAGACTCAGGGCATCTCCCGCAAAAGAACTACCTTGAAAAGCTTTAAAAGTGATTCCGTTTACCGTTTTTTCAGGCATAGAACAGGATGAATATCCAGTAAAGTCGGAAAAATTTATATTAGTTGATTTTTTATTTGGAGTAACTGCTAGAATAACACTCGAAGTTGCAGCATTTGTTCCGCTTTTTATCATGCTCATCGCCTGATCAAAGGTAATAGACCTGTCTTGTTTCGAGTCTCTATCTTTCTCAAACGAGTCTTTCTTAGAACATGAAAACACAAACGTAAAGACTAGAATTATTGGTAAACATCTTTTCATAATTTTAATTTTATCAAACATAACATAAAATATTAAATATCCAAAGTTCCAATTAGTATCAGCGAAATAAAGTTATTCAAAAAGGCACTAAAATCACACTTTACCTATCTCTTGAGTGTCTTTGTTTTACACCTGTCATTTTCATAGTCATAAGACACATAATTTAAATACGACAGCAAAGTAGTTCATCTAATAGTATAAGCTCCGACTATTATGCTCTCTATAGCAGCGATTGATTAAAGAGCTGGACATCAACTGTATTTAACCATAACTAAGCCACTTCGGCATTGATACTTGCAGACCTTGAAACAAAACAAAAGCAACGCAAGCTAGAAATAAGAATGTTAGCTGGAAATAGGTTTTTTCATATTTTGTTTATTTAATAATCCTAAACTTATCTTTTCTAAAAGAAACAACACAAGGATAAAGCAATTATCTTAGAGTACCCCCAGAATAAGGCCGCAAGCCAACCTATGGGATAGCCTAGCTTCTTTGCAAGATAGACTTTTAAAAAGAAAATCCGAAAAAAAATTCAATCATATAGACTTATTTAAAAAAGCACATAGAATTACAAATCATCAATGTTTAGTCATCATCTAAAATTAAAATTAGATAAGAATTGTAACAAGAGTTAACTATATTATTTCGTATAGAAGATTAATCTTTTCCTTCTAACCAATCTTCCAACTCCTTTTTCTTTTCCCGATTAGTCTTCTCTTCTGCGATCTCACAAGATGGATCCAGTATAAAAATAAGGCTTCGCTTCTCACGCCTTACTTCCTTTATCGCTTTCCTATTTACCACAAATATTGGATGAAGGTTAATTCAATAACTGCTAATTACACTATTTTAACAGCGTCAAAAGCTATTCGATTTATTATGTTTTCAATGAGCTCCTACTTTTCTTTGCTTCGCCTCCCTGAACACAAAGAAAACCGCTACTAAACTTCACATTTAATTAGCAAAATAGTGTCCTTTATAAGCGAAGCGAATTAAACTGACAGCGAGACGGCTTATTTGACTAGCAAAACACAAATCTTTGATAGTAAAACGTATCAATCAAAGAGCACGATGCCGAACCTTGATGGCACTGTGTCGTATTACGGCACCCCAACACGGCATAGTGCAATCGAAATAACCTATTTTACTAATAAAACGCAGCCTTCTACCGGCAAAATGAGCCGATTCGATAGCTAAATGAATTTTAATAATGGTAGTTTACAGTATATCATGAGCGGAACGATAGAATTTAATCTCTCCATTGTTTGCAGTGTTCTGAAAAACCACGATGAGCGCTAAACCCATTTGTACCATCACTATCCTGTTCCGTAGGGTCCTATTGAGGATAGGCACTGGAAACCTATACCTTGATAGCTCCGTTTATTTTCATATCCGCAATCCTAAATAAAACAAGAGAAACAATCTCAGAGCGACTGCAACTATCCGATCTACTCTACCGGTATTACTATTTAAGTTTCGAAAGAGCAAGCTTTATTACGATTATGTTGTTCAATTTTACGGATAGCCAGATTAAAGTCAGTGCGGCAAAAACACAATGGTTGTTCCTTTAAGATCTCTACATTTGTTTAAACTTATCCATGATTAATTTCCCTTTGACAAGAGTTGCCTGAAAACACAAAAACGCTGACGGCAACCTTTTCATGATTTCTATAAATCTCAAAAAAAAGCCTATTTGTCCACTATATTAGCCTTAAAAGTTTTTATTATATGAACTTTGCTGCTTCCATTACTCGGTACCAAATCGAAAGATACTCTAACGCCGACTACGTCCAGGGCTTTATTGGAGCTTAGTTGTCTCCCTTTATAGACTTTTGAACTTATCAAAGCGTTCTCAACTCCATCCTCTACAGCAAGCATTTCCTGTTCTATATTTTCTATCGTTGCATACTTGCTCACAAACGGATTAAAAAGATATTCTAATGAGCCTTCGTTTAATTGGTACTTATAAGCAAGCTCTCCGCTAGTTTTTGTAAAAAATACCTCGGGCATCTTATTCAAGTAAAAAACACCTAATGGCTCATTAAAAATTGGGAACTCCCCAACACCATTACTCCAATCAAACCCAGGACATCCGACTACTGGAGTCGTGATCAATGCGTTATTCACTAAATTATTAACAGAAGCAGTCGTGGCTACCTTAATCATTTGAGACATTTTTTTGTCCGCAATGACAGCATTAAAAAGATCGATTTCTTTGGAATCATTAGTGTCAAGAATGTTGCTATCTATAGAAAATTCTGGTATAATATTTTTTGCATCCTGCAACTCCTTAGCTGACCTCAAGTTAATTTGGTATAATTCGCCTGCTCCGCCCACATATGGAAAACTTTGATTTTGTATGTTAAATCTTAAAGGCAGACTTCCTGAAAAATCGTGTCTCCCAATAGTACTTTGCATTGTTTTTCCAAATCCCATTACAAAATTTAACATCTGAGAATCGCTTACATTAGGATCATAAGCTACTTCAAACTCAGAAATATACCAACTATTGTTCTTAACCTCTTTCGGTTCAATAATACTAACGCTGTTAGATTGTTTATTGAGATCAACAATAAGTTGATCGGAAAAAATAAGGGTATGCCCCCGTCCTGAATGCATCTTAATTGTATTATACAAGACATTGAGATCTTTAATTTGACTAATATCAGTATTGTCGATATATTTATACATTCTTATTATACCACGATATTTATTATATAGTATAAAAAAGTCTAAAGGATTTTCGTATTCCGTTGAAAAAGTATTATATAGCAATTCCCATCCGTCTCTTTTTTTAAAGTCGAGCATGTAGTTACTATCATAATCTTGTGACAAGCTAAACCAAGGAGCGAGAATAGGCCCCTTACCAACAGATGTAGGCATGTATTTAATATGCTCCCAGTCCAATAAAGATTGCCTGCCCACTTTAGTGGGTTGCAAAACCGCAGAGCCTTGGTCAATGATACTATACTGACCAACTTTCTCAGGTGACGACACAACGATTAGATCTTCTTCTTGATCAGCCGTTTTGATGTTATCTTTGTTGCAAGAGATCATAAAAGAAAGCGCAACAAGAAGAAAAAATATTTTGAAGAATATCGTATTTAATCGAATCATAATAGGAACAGGTATTATTAAACAGAACACTGTGGATGCTAATTTAACATTTTTTTTCAATTAATCAAATTACATAAAGCTTTACTCCAATTAAAACATCCTTCGTATTATTTTATTTAATGGAGAGTGTATAAAAAAATTGGCCGCCAACGTATATGGCGACCAATTTCCATGAATTATGTTGCAGGCAGTTAATTTACACCTTCCCTTGTATCCCACCACATTTTTTTACCCCAAAAATTATCAACAACACTGGACACAAATTCCGAGCTATTAGGTCCATTTAAGTTGATTTCCGAGTTTGGATAAGGGTATCTGAATGGAGGCCTATTATGTCCGCTGTATGGTGTCCCAGAAGCAGGCGGCAACAATGGTACATCTGTTCTTCTAGTTTCCGCCCAAGCTTCGTTTCCATTTTTGAAAAGGGCAATCCACTTCTGAAGATATATATCATTCAAATTATTTTTCCATGCACCTCCACCAGCAAGATAGGCAGCTATATTAGTTGCACTTACACCATTTTCTTCTAGGGACAAACGTACGCCGTCATTATATGCCTGCTGAGCGCTGACGCCCGCACTCCATCCTTTAAATGCAGCTTCAGCAATAAGAAATTTAACTTCAGATGCTCTTAAAAACGGGGTAAAACCAGAACGGTTATCTCTAAATCTTGCACCAATGCGCGAATACATATTCAAGGCGGCAGGAGTTAACGCGTTAGGGCCAATGGCTGCTCCACGATATTCGTTGTCAGCCGTTGCCGGTTTCGCATACACTGAAAGCCTTGGATCTGACAAAGATTTCAATTGATTAACCAAAACATCACTTACCGCATGATCGTCGCGAGCAGACGACGGGTTGAACTGATCGTCCGCCCAAGGCTCTAAATACGGAAGTTCTCCTGGCCACATTAATAAAGCGTTTTGATCATTGGTTTCAATTACAGGATATACAGAAGGATTGGTTAAGATCTCCTCAATATGAGCTCTTGCTAGCTCCGGATTTACATTTGAGATGCGAGTAGCGACTCTTAAGCGCAAAGAGTTTGCAAAGCGCTTCCAGCTGTCAATATCACCTCCATATATTAAATCGCCATTACCAAGCTCGTCCGAACCATTTTGATTAAATAATTCAGCGGCAATTTTCAATCTGTTCAGCAATTCAGGATAAATTTCCTCTTGAGTCGAATATTTTGGGGTGATAGATCCTTCGTCGGCTTTAAGAGCATCGGTGAAAGGTACATCCCTCCATCTGTCCGTTGTCGCTTGCCAAATCATCGATTGTACGGTTAACGCCGCAGCTTGCATATTTGTCGCCCCCTGTTCACTAGCATCTTCTATAACAATTTGCAAGTTTTTCAGATCTCGGGAAGCATATGTCCATATATTTTCTACCGAGTTAGGTCTGAATATATAACGAGCTTCATCAATATACTGAATTTTTCCCAAATGGGCCGCGTAAGTAGATGGTTCGTTCATATCTCCCCATGCGTCGAAAAAACTGGCAGCATGATCTCTTGTACTGAATGCCAAGAGGTTTGTAAGCGGTGCTTCTGTCGGACTATTAGGGTTTGTATTTATCTCCTCAAAGTTTTTTGTACATGATGTCGCAACTAAAGCAAGAATACCGACACCAAAACTATATTTTATTATCTTTTTCATTATCCATTAGCTTAAAATGCAACATTTAACTTCAAACCAATACTCCTATTTGGCGGAATTTGGTAAGTCTCCAATCCAAGGCCTTCGTTTGTCGCTCCAAAACCAGTTTCCGGATCGATATGGGCTCTATTGCTTTTGTGTGTGTATAATAGAGCAACATTATTGGCGAATATCGAAACGCTTGCACCCTTGAGCCAAGAATATCTGCTTGTGAAGCTTTTTGGCAAGCTGTAAGACAAGTTAATATTTCTCAATTTGATGAAGCTTCCATCTATGATAGAAAACTCAGTACCACCTCCATTATAAGCGGTATTTGCAAAAAAGTCATCAGCTGAAACAACGATGTTATTGGGTTGGCCATCAGGAGTGACTACTCGGAAATCCGAAAGCACGTTCTGCCCAATCACTACCCCATTTTCCCGTAAATCTCCCTCTGCAGTATACTCTAAGACACCTGTATAAGCGCCAAACATATCTGTAACGCTGAAGAAGTCTCCTCCTTTTCTGAAATCAACAAGAAAACTTAGATTAAAGTTTTTGTAACTAAAGCTATTTGAAATACCACCGACCCAATCTGGTGTAATATTACCAATTGGTTGTTGCGTATCGAACTGAAGTAAACCACTACTTGGATCCCTGTTACCATCTTCATCGAATGTCTCAGGATTAACGACAAGAGCACCATCGGCGGTTCTTCTATATTTGGAACCTCTAATTACACCAAATGCCTCACCAGGAACAGCCTGCACATTAACGCCCCATGCATTAGATATAGGATAAGAAAGTAACTCGTTACCTGTAACAGGATCGGTATAAAGTTCGTTCACCTTATTTCTGTTATAAGCCCAGTTAATATTCATATCCCAAGAGAAATTATCTTTTTTAATCAGCGTACCACCTAATTGTAGCTCAAGACCTTTATTTTGAATTTCTCCTGCGTTGATTAACAAAGTACTCGCGCCTCCAAATTTAGGAAGATCAATCGCCATGATCTGATTAGTCGTAATTTTGTTGTAGTATGTTGCATCAAAACGTAGACGACTATTAAACGCTCCTAACTCTAAACCTATTTCCGTACTGTTTACTTTCTCAGGTTTTAGTTCGAGCGGTGGCAATTGTGGATCTATCCGATATTGAGGAATTCCTCCAAAAGACGGTGTGACAGCTAGATAAGTAGACAGCGTTTGATAGGGATTCGTAGCATTACCAACTTGGGCCCAACTTCCCCTTAGCTTTCCGTAGTTTAAGAATGAATCACTTAGTCCGAGTGCATCTGTGAAAATCCAGCTTAAACTAGCTGAGGGATAAAAATAAGACCAGTTGTCACTTGGTAATGTGCTGCTCCAGTCATTACGTGCAGTAACGTCCAAGTATAACCAACTTTTGTAACCAATAGACGCCTGTCCGAAAAGGGAATTGGATCGCAAGTGCTCTAATCTATTTACGGCCTGCGGATTTCCGTTTACGTTTCCTATGTTGTATATTCCCGGAACAGTTAGGTCAGGAGCATAAACAATCGTATACTTGTATTTATTATCTCTTAGGTTAGCTCCTGCGGTATAACTTAAGCTAAAATCATCGTTTAGATTTCCAGATCCAGTTAATAAAAGATCCGCATTTAACTCACTACGATATAATTCGGTCTGTCTAAAGCTACCATTACCACCACTACGGTACATATCAATTTGACGTTCGGAAACGCGTTCTTGCCGATTTTCCCAAGAGACATCATTACCTACCCTAAATTGAGCATTAAACCAAGGGTGGAATTTGTAAGCTATAGAAGCATAACCGAATACGCGGTCTTTAACACGTGGTTGATTAAAAATCGAATTTACACTTGCGAACGGATTATCATGATAAACACTGATCCAGTTGTAGGGAGCACCTGTATCTAAATCCCCATTTTGATTTGCTTTTAAGGCATCTAAATCCACTTGACGGCCGAACCAGCTACCTAAGCTATTCATGGGGTTAAATGAATTGTATCCTTGTCCGATTAGATTATCATTGTCAATACGAACATAGTTTACCAAAGCCTCTGCTACCAACTTGTCTGTCAGATTTTGTGTTGTAGCAACTTGAATTGTATTCCTTTTTTGATCAGTGTTTGGTATAGTTCCCTTTTGAGTTTGATTAGTGTAGGAAAACCTAGTACTTCCTTTTTCAGATGTAGAAGTAAAAGCCACGTTATTATCTAATGTTAGCCCCGTTCTAAAGAAATCTCTCACGTTGTTTGGATGTGATATCCAAGGTGTTGGAATTCGGTTACCATTTTCATCAAGAGGGCTATTAAACTGAGGAATCATTAACCCAGCATCCAATCTCGGCCCCCAGCTCTCGTCATAGCCATCGTTAACACCTGCTCCAGCACCGTTAACATAACTATAGCCGTTTTCTATTGCCCAATCGTTATAATTTCCTGGGCTGCCATCTAACTTGTAATAATACTCGCTACCGTTTTGTCCTTGCCCGTATTTATTTTGGTATTTAGGTAAAATATAGGGCTTTTCAAAGGAAATTCCACCGGAATAAGTAACACCAATTCCTTTTTCACCGGCTCCTTTTTTGGTTGTGATAACAATAACGCCGTTAGCTGCCCGCGAACCATAAAGGGCAGCTGCATTGGCGCCTTTTAATACGTTCATCGATTCGATATTGTTCGGATCTAAATCTTGAATACCGCTACCAAAGTCTACCGCGCTTGACGTAATTGTTGTAGTTCCTGTAGCTACGGTGGAGGCGCTGTTATCAATTGGCACCCCGTCAATAACAAATAAAGGTTGATTATTGCCAAAAGAATTGTTTCCTCTCAAGACAATTCTAGTACTAGAACCAACTGCACCACTTGCGCTTGTTATTTGAGCACCGGAGACTCTACCAGAAAGATTGTTTAATACGTTTTGATTAGTGTTTACAGTAAGATCTGTTCCCTTCACTTCTTGGGTTGCATAGCCTAATGCTTTACGCTCTCTTTTGATACCTAAGGCGGTAACAACAACCTCACTTAATTGTGCCTCATCTTGAGCTAACGAAATATTATATTCATTAGACGCAGTAAGATTAATTACTTGGCTTGCAAAACCAATATAAGAAACCGTAATAGAAGTGGCTGAACTTGGTGCGTTCAAGCTAAAATTTCCGTCTTGATTCGTTTGTGTCCCAACTGTAGTTCCCGAGACCACAACGGAAACTCCTGGAAGCGGCTCCCCATCTTGAGAAGTCACCTTCCCTCTAATTGTTCTTTCCTGCGCGTAGGCTGCCCCCAAGAGCAGAAATGACGCTAGAAAAAAACTTAGTAGTTTTTGTTTCATGTGTTTGATTTTAAGTTAATATATTATAAAGGGTATTATAAGTAATAAGGTAAAAGAGAGGAGATTGATGAATAGAAAGCTTATTCACCAGGTTTAATAATAAGTACATATGCCCTCGTCTGGGTATCCATTTCCTCTATAGTAAGTACTTCTTTTTTTTTATTTTCAACGATCTTTCTATGTATGTAAATTTGCACAGGAGATTTTCCTTTTTCCGCTTTTAGCTAAAAAATTTTAATGTTAGTTAGATGTTAAAAAATGTTAAATTCAAGTGCAAATATTCATTCTATTTTAAAATTTTCAAAAAAAATTAAAAAAAGTTACAAAATAGCTGTGTAAACATGCTTTTCAACTGCGTTTAAAGAGTCCTATGTAACAAACATTGATACATCATATAAATAAATGATTTTGTCTAGACGGCAATAAAAAGCCTCCCTTGCGGGAGGCCTTGCAACTTTCCATCTCAATAAAGAGTGATCCGCTTAATTCACATCCCAGAAAACTTTATGAACCACATCATCTCCTCCTAATTTTGAGGCCGCAGCGTCTACGTTGGTACCATTCAGTGTACGTTCGCTCACCGGATAAGTGAGTCGGTTAGGTATAATGCCCGGGTCCACCGCCCGGAACGCAGGCTCCAGCTGAGGGTAATCAAGCCTTTTCCATTCTACCCAGGCATCATAACCTCGGTTATATAAAGCTAACCACTTTTGAACGCCAATCTTTTCTTTCCAATCACCCGAAGCGCTAGCATAAGCAACCGCTGGCTGCGCTAAATAGTTCGCTACATCGCGGTCGTCTCCACCCCAATAGGTGATAGATGCTTCAATCGCTTTGTTATAATGCTCGCTTGGTGTGCCTCCGATGCCCCATCGGGCAGCAGCTTCCGCTAAAATGAACTCTACTTCTGAATAATCGAGTAGCAGTGCTTCGAAATCAGGGGCAATTACTTTATCACTTGGCTTGGAGTTCGTTGAATATTGATTACTGGACCCAATTCCTCCACCAACATATTCACCATTAACGGTAGTAAAGAAGAATGGGCGCCTTGGATCTTCCAAGCTATTCAATACATTAACAAACGGTCCTCCAGCTACGTAATCTTGCCGCGAAGTAAACTGAGAATTCAAATTATTGGAAACCGGATTATTATTAGGCGAGGCCGAAACATAGGCAAAGGCGGCATTGTCTGCATTGCTCGTAAAAGCAGCTGCTGCTGAAGCTGTGATGATTTCACGTGCCCTGAGCTCGTCTACATCAGCAAGAGTTATGGCCATTTTTAGTTTTAAGCTATGCGCAAACTTCAGCCAAGCGGCCATGTCACCACCATACAATAAATCTGCACTGCCAAAACCTTCTCCACTCGGGTCTATCATGGCTATCGCCGCATCCAATCTATTCAGTAAATCGCCGTAAATCGTGGCTGCATCATCGTATTTTGGTTGGCCGATATCGGAAAGAGCCTCTGTATAAGGTACATCTCCCCATGTATTGACGAGCACCGTCCAGGCATAAACAGAAGTAATTTCAATAGCAGCTATTTGATTATTCCGTTGAACGTCTTCAATTTCCGTATCCTCGGTTGCATAAGTCTTTGCTTGCTTTAGATCATGTAAAACTTCTTGATAAAGCGGCTCCCAAAAATTTTCAGGAATATTTCGGGTAACAAAGTTATATCGAGGCTCGTCTTGGTATGTCGTGGCAGTCCATTGCTGAATCCAAAACCGAAACACATTGATATTAACGCTCGGAGAAGTTACATCATCCGTAAGTTCTTTCAGTGCATTACTGAAGAGTGGCGCCTGCGAAACTTCTGCAGGATTTTTCTGATCGACATTATAGTCGTCCAGGTTTTTTGCGCACGAAGCTAACAAAACTAGGGGCGCAATATATAAGAATATTCTTTTCATCTGTATACGATCTTAATATTATTAGAACCTCATTCGAACATTAAATCCAAAATTCCGAACAGCAGGGTACACCCCACTTTGAATACCCTGTAAGTTACCGGAGCTTAAGCCCCCTTCGGGATCTGCATAAGGTACATTACTATGAATTAACCAAAGGTTTCTGCCCACTAAAGAAAAGTCAATCCCTTTGAAGAAATTGGTATTGGCCAGCCACCTATTAGGTAAGCTATAGGTAAGCGAAACTTCTCTAAGTTTAATATATCCCGCGTCGTAAATAAATCCCGCTTGCGGATTATTGGCATAACCATAAGGTGTTACAGAATTGTCATAGGCTTCTACGCGGGTTGCGTTGGGAGAGCCGTCGGGATTAACCCCTGGCAACACAACGCCACCTCCCTGACTGATTGGTAAACGCTTTGGATTGCCTAAATCGTTCAATCCAGCCGTTTCGGGATAGATCCCGGTCGACATTCCGTAATATTGATCCAATGAGAATAAACTACCGCCTTTTTTAATATCGATTAAGAAGGACAATGAAAAATCCTTATACTTAAAGTTGTTTTGAATACCGCCCAACCAGTCGGGATTAATATTGCCTAGCACTTGATCCGGACTGGAAGTAAGATAGTAACCATCTTCGCCAACTATGCGATAGTCGGGGTCACCATGATGTCCATCAAGATATAGATAATCAACCCCTCTTAAAGTACCAAAGGGTTGATCTAAAGTGGCATTTAAGGTTATACCACCTTGGAAGGTACCAAGCTGTAAATTGTTATTCCCTTCGTACAACTCGATCATCTTATTGCGGTTACGTGCGAAATTCAGATTCAGAGTCCAAGAAAAATCGTTGGTCCGCACCGGGATTACAAAAGCACTCAGTTCGAAACCTTGGTTTCGTAAAGAACCCGCATTCACCCAACGCCGATCATATCCGGTGGCTGAGGAAACGGTTACGGCCATAATCTGGTCAAAGGAGGTTGAGCGATAATAACTGGCATCAAAGCCGACTCTTGAATCCCAGAAATTCATCTCCAAACCTACCTCAAAACTTTTGGTACGTTCCGGTTTCAGATTTGAATTACGTAGCTCCTCAGCAATAGAAGCCATAGGAATTCCATTAAAAGGTGTATTAATGGTGTAGGTATTATACAAACTTAAAGCCGATGCGTCGTTTCCAACCTCCGCATAATTAACCCGTAATTTACCGTAATCTAGCCAGTTGGAATCCTTTAATAAATTTGAAAACAAGAAACTACCGGCAACAGAGGGGTACCAATACACATTGTTATCCGTTGGAAGTGTAGTTGACTGATCGCGACGGATAGACCCTTCTATAAAATAAGTTTCTTTGTAACCGAAGTTGGCATTGGCAAAAATACCGTCTACTCCGATTCTTTCATACCGTTCTTTGGGCGGTTCTATCGGGAAAATGGAGTTGGAAAGGGAATAAATGCCCTCATAAGCTAAGCCCCCATTCGTTTGTGCCCGAATAGCCGATAAATAATTTCTTCTCAAGTTACTTCCCAATAAACCCGTAAATGTCAAATCTTCTGCCAGATCTTTATGGAAATTAAGCATCAAATCGTAATTGGCCTCACTATAGGTACGATCGTAACGTTGGTATTCCGGCACTTCTGCACCACCGATTGCCAGGCGTTCTTCCTGGAACTCATTCGATCCATCAAAAGTAACACGGCCCATTACATCCATCCATTCCAGAGGCTTCCAGTTTACGACGGCACTTCCGAAATAACGGTTACGACTGTCGTTCTGGTAGTTTTTGTAACGCTCCCAGTAAGGATTGTTGGAGTAAATAGGTCCAGTCGCGTCGATATCCGACCAATTCCAGGTAACATTTCTTCCCTCTCGCTCGTAAGCTCTTTCCAATTCTCTAATATCGACATTCGTCTGCCACCACTGACGGAAACCCTGATTCGGATTTCTTCCATCATAACCCGTTCCATATCGGCCAATTGCATCTACTCTAGAAAAATTGGCAGTAGCACTAACCGTTAATTTATCATTAATTTGATGGGATCCGGAAAGATTAAACATGTTCTTGGTAATCTTACTGTTAGGCAAAACACCGGTCTCATCGTTTCGGGTATAACCTACTTTATATGTAGTTACATCACCACCTCCATCAATACTGATGCTTTGCATGGAGTTTAAACCGGTTTTATAGAATTTAGATGGATCATTTTGCGCACCTACCCAAGGAGTTGCCTTGCCATAGTTTGGCGAGGTTTCATCAAAGGCATCCCATTGATATACCAACAAATTTGGATCGAAAGCTGCACCATAAGAGGCATCTTCTGTAAAGGGTACTACCAAAGCCGGTCCGGAATTACCGAATACGGTTTCATACCAGAAATTTCCATCGGGAGAGGCATAGCCTTCTTCGCTATACTGGTTAACATATCCCGCTCCGTACTCTTTCTGATACTTGGCAAAGGTGCTTTTATCTATTTTACCAATAGTTAGACCACTATTGATCGTAATATTGGTACTATTTTTCTTTCCCTTTTTGGTGGTAATCATAATCACCCCATTGGATGCGCGAGATCCATATAATGCGGAAGCAGCCGCTCCCTTCAACACGTTGATGGACTCAATATCATCGGGATTGATGTCAGCAGCGGCGTTACCGTAGTCGTAGCCTCCACGTCCTTGATTCTGGGCATCGGCATCTTCTTGCAAATCAGTATTGGTGTTGACGTTACTGACAGGAACTCCATCAATAACGAATAAAGCCTGATTATTCCCGGTTAATGACTTATACCCCCGCATGACTACGTTTGTTGAGCCCCCCATTGTACCGGATTGCTTAATATCCAAACCTGCCACCTTTCCGGAAAGCGCATTTGTGAAGTTATTGTCTCTTGTGCGGGTAATATCTTCGCTTCTCACTTCCTGAGCGGCATAACCCAGCTCGTTTCTTTTACGTTCAATACCTAGCGCTGTCACTACGACCTCACTTAATGCCTGGGCATCCTGTGATAATTCAACGTCTATCACTGTTTGGTTACCAATAGATACCGTTTCTTTCTCAAAACCAATGTAGGAGAAGATTAATGCTTTCGCATTTGCGGGAACCGAAATGGAGTAAATTCCCTCTTCATTAGTTGTTGAGCCTGATGATGTACCGACCGCCATCACGGACACGCCCGGCAGCGGTTCGCCACTGTCCTTTGCAGTGACCTTTCCTCGAATCGTTCTTTCTTGCGCATAAAGGCTTCCTAATAAAGCCAAGCTAACAAGAAAGAAACTGAGTAGTTTCTGTTTCATGTGTTTGTTTGAATGGTTAATGATTATTGGATATAATAGTGCTTACCTTCCTCGTAAGCAACATGTAAGACAATTTCAGCAATATCAACAGCTTTATTCGGCTGGCTTTATTACTAAAACAAATTTTCGACGCTGAGCAGCTCTACTGAAAACAAATTCCTTTCTCAAATACACAATTACGGCGCTAACTTTCATAAAAAATTCCAAAAACACAAAAACTATTCATTACAAAAGATAGATTTCAGTAAAAAACACAATAAAGAATAAAAATTTCCAACAAATATTATTCAAATAACATTCGTATCCAAGAAAAATGAAAAATTGTTACAAAAACACAAAATAAAATATACATAAAAAGCATTTTTATACACATTTATTGTATTTTAAATATCAATAAAATAAAAAGTAAAGAAAAAAATGAAAAATCTATCATCTATTTTTTAAACAAAAGCTATGTTTTTTTTACAAAAAGCATCGGATAAAATTTTTGTATTATAAAAAATTAAAAAAAATAGCAATCTATGCCTTAAAGAACCTTAAAACACACAATAGAATCTTTAAAATAAGTTATTATCATATAAAACGGCGCAATCTCCGGAAGAGTGAGATTCTTTTTTGCTCCCTTATACGACTCGTTAAATTAGCAACTTAGCAATGTTGCAGCGTACCTATGTCCTTCTTACCTATCCAATATTTCTATACGCGTTATAATTGGTTCTTAACGATGGAACAAATAGGTGGGCTATTTGTTCAAAGAAATTGAAAATTGACTAAGAATTACCGGGATATAAACCCTCAAAAACCAGTTTAGCAGGGCCTTCCAGATAAATGTCCTTAAAAACCCCATTTCCTAAATAAGTGAAACGAATATTGAGGTCGCCTCCCATGGCTTTGATTGGGGTACTATATGTCCCTAAGCGGTTATGATGCCAAGCCATAGCGAGCGCTACAGCCGTTACACCGGTTCCGCAAGCCAGCGTTTCATCTTCAACGCCTCGCTCATAGGTGCGTACTTGATACCCATCATTTACGGCCTCTACAAAATTCACGTTAATACCTGCCTGCTTATAGGTGGCGTTATATCGAATCGTCCGGCCTGCAGCAAACACATCGAGATTTTTTAAATCCACCACTTCTTTTACATAATGTGGTGATCCGGTATTTAAGACAAAGTCATCGCCATCTTTTTCAATATGCTCAACGTCTATCATTTTCAAACTAACCCAGTCGGCCGTATCATTTATAGTGGCTTCATGCTCCCCGTCTACCGCCAAAAATCGGGTTGACTTTTCAATAATGCCCAAATGTTTTGCAAAAGACACAATGCAACGCCCTCCATTGCCACACATGCTACTAGGGTTGCCGTCAGCATTATAATACACCATCTCAAAATCATACCCGGCCCGCTGCTGGAGAAGCATAAGTCCGTCAGCACCAATACCAAAACGCCGATCACAAAGCTGTGCCACTAGGGCAGTGTCCTTTGTATCAAATTGCTGATCCCTATTATCGATTAAAACGAAATCGTTCCCGGCTCCCTGATATTTAAAAAATTTCACGTTCGATGATTTTTATATCTCTTTAACGCATCAAACTTAGGGAAAAAGCAGGTATATTTCAACATGATTTTTTCTCAGGGCTATCCTAAATCTTTTTAACGTCCAATGTCATGAGGCCGTCGTACCACGCACGGGGCTATATTTAGGGTTTAAGGTATAATCCCTTTTGTTAAAAGTAAAAGTCCTTCGTTAACGCAAAACGTCCTGAACCTTAAACCTTCCTTCCCAAATACCTCACACCCTATACCTTAACAGTGTATACTCCTCTATACAAACCTTAATCCCTATTACCTGTTATAGAACGGAGAAGTACTTGAATGATGTCAGGAGAAGAGCCTTCTCAAAATGCTATTATGCTTACTTTTAACGACAAAGGAATTTATTGTGCGCAGGCAGCTATCTATATTGACCCATGGTTTCCTGTTGATAAGGCAATTATAACACACGCCCACGCAGACCATGCGCGCTTTGGTAGCAAGCATTATCTTTGTCATCGTGATAGCGCCACACTTCTAAAATTAAGACTTGGACCCCAGACGTCGATTCAGTGTTTAGGCTACGGAGAAGAAATAGACATAAATGGTGTCAAAGTTTCTTTACACCCTGCCGGACACATTATTGGATCGGCACAGATACGTCTTAGTTATAAAGGAGAAGTTTGGGTGGTGTCGGGCGACTATAAGCTGGAAAGGGATGGAATCTCTACCCCCTTTGATCCGGTAAAGTGCCACCATTTCGTATCGGAGTCTACCTTCGGTCTGCCGGTTTATCGCTTTCCCGAAGCTTATGAAGTAGAACGGGATATGCTCAACTGGATCGATAATAATCGAAAAGCCAACATAAATTCACTGATGGTCGGCTACTCATTAGGGAAGGCGCAACGTATTATTGAAGTTGCCGGAAAAACCGGTTTACCTATTTACGCACATGGTGCCATAGTAAATATTCAACAACGATTAATTGATGACGGACACTTGCTGCATAACGTCGCCTATGCATCAGCTGATATAAAAAAAATTCCAGCCCCTTATGTCGTGGTAATGCCTCCAAGTGCCTTGCACTCTTCTTGGATGAAGAAATTTGCACCGTACGAAGTAGCTTATTGTAGTGGTTGGATGCAGTTGAGAGGCGCCAGAAGAAGAAGGAATGTCAACCGCGGATTTGTCTTATCAGATCATGCAGATTGGTCACAATTAAATTTAGCAATCACAGCCACGGAAGCCGAAAACATCTATGTAACACACGGTTATAAATCCATTTACGCCAAGTGGCTCCGCGAGCAGTACCATGTAAATGCCATAGAAGTGGATACGTTGTATGAAGACGACCTTTTAATGCAGGAGGACAGGGATGAGAGCATTCAATGAGCTATTCGAAGAAATAGATCGAACAACCTCAACGAATGCAAAAGTGGAGGCCCTCGTTCGTTACTTCAGGTCGGCGCACAACCAAGATCTATTATGGTGTGTATACCTGCTAATGGGTAAATCAACCGGACGCTTTGTTAAAACGGCCATACTTCGCCAAGCGGCCATCCAATTATCGCAACTTCCCGCCTGGCTTTTCGAGGAATCATATCATGTAGTGGGGGATTTGGCAGAGACGATCGCACTGTGTTTGCCACCACCGCTTGAGCCAAAGGCTTACACATTAAACGAAACGATGGCTTTTTTACACGATTTGAAGAATCTTAGCGACGAAGAGATGGAAGCGGCCCTTTCTTCCAGATGGATGCATACACCAAACAACCACCGCTTTGTCTTTAACAAATTGATTACCGGAAACTTCCGGATGGGTGCATCCAAACAACTAGTCATTAAAGCTTTGTCGATAACTTTTGATAAACCGGAAAGCGAAATGGCACATAGACTGATGGGTAATTGGCACCCCACTACGGCGGACGTTCAGCAACTTCTTTTGACAGAAATGCCGAAGGACGAGCGCAGTTTTGAACCGTATCCCTTTTATTTAGCTTATCAATTAGATAAAGACCCTGAAAGTTTAGGAAATGCGGACGAATGGTTTATTGAGCGGAAATACGATGGCATAAGAGGACAGATCATTGTTCGCAACGGCAGTTTATATATATGGAGTCGAGGTGAAGACTTATTGACGGATAAATTTCCGGAATTTCATCCCTTGGCTGATTTACTACCGAATGGTACCGTGATAGATGGTGAGATACTTCCTTTTAAAGACGAAAAAGTACTTCCTTTTTCGGTGATGCAAACGCGGACCGGCCGAAAGCAATTAAGCAAAAAAATACTCGCTGATGCGCCTTTAATCATGATCTGTTATGATCTATTGGAATACGATGGAGAAGATATTCGCGCCCGGCCATTAGAAACGCGACGCAATATGTTAGTGATGCTCTTGGAAAAGCTTCCCTTGGACATCCCTCTTCTGATTTCCGGTATCATTCCTTGCGATACGTGGCACGACGTCGCTCGTGCGCGTGAAGAGGCGAGGGCTTATCAATGTGAAGGAGTTATGCTTAAAAGGAAGCAAAGCATTTATGAAACAGGACGCCGCAGAGGCAATTGGTGGAAATGGAAAGTTGAGCCTTATACGATTGACGGCGTTTTAATATATGGACAACGAGGACATGGACGACGGGCAAATTTATATACCGATTATACATTTGCCGTATGGGATAATGGAGAGCTGGTCCCCTTTGCCAAGGCCTATTCAGGACTGACAGACAAAGAGATATTGGAAGTTGATGCTTGGATAAAACGGCATACCATTGATAAATTTGGCCCCGTGAGGAGTGTAACACCAACATTGGTTTTTGAGCTCGCCTTTGAAGGAATCAGTTCGTCTCCCCGCCACAAATCGGGTATAGCTTTGCGTTTTCCGCGTATCGTCCGTTGGCGAAAAGATAAACCGGCAAAGGAAGCAAACACAAAAGCGGATTTATTAGCTTTGCTGAAGCAACAGAAGGCTTAAAGCGGAAAGCATTGTCTAAAGAAATAGTATTTACAATTAACAACTATTAACGAATAACCAATAACAATTAACGAGTAACCAATAATCAACAACGTGTTAGCTGAAAAATGGTTTGAACTTAAACGATGGTCGCCGCACCGATTTCAAAAGGAAACTTGGCAGGCCATAATTAAAGGCGCTTCCGGTTTACTGAATGCCCCAACCGGTTACGGTAAAACTTACGCCATGTGGTTTGGTATTTTGGAGCGATTATTGGCCTTTAGGCAAAGCCAAACGAAAGTGTCACGTGGAACATATTGCCTGTGGATAACGCCCCTACGATCGTTATCGCAAGAAATGGTACTGGCGCTCAATCGAGTGAACAATGATCTCGATTTAAAACTGGATATAGCCCTACGCACCGGAGACACTACACTGAAAGAAAGACAACGACAAATCAAAGAAAGTCCCGATGTCCTTATCACTACTCCCGAGAGTATCCATTTGATGCTAGCCCAAAAAGGTTATGCGTCGCGATTGAAGAGCATCCAATTTGTAGTAGTTGATGAGTGGCACGAGTTATTAGGCAGCAAAAGGGGTGTGCTGACAGAGCTTGGCCTATCTAAGTTGAAGGACCTTAATCCACAGTTGCAGATTTGGGGTATTTCTGCGACCATTGGGAACCTAGAGGAAGCCAAACAAATTCTTCTCGGAAAGCAAGACGGCGTGATTATTAAAGCAAACCTTCCAAAGAAAACGCAAATAACCACCGTACTCCCGGATGTTTTGGAAAAATTCCCTTGGGGCGGTCATTTAGGCATCCACTTGGCCACCAAGGTGCTCGAAATTGTTAATAATAGCGATACAACCTTAATTTTTACCAATACGCGGTCTCAAGCGGAGATCTGGTATCAGCAATTGCTACGTCTCCAACCCGATCTAGCCGGTATTCTCGCCTTGCATCACGGATCGCTAAGTGAAGAAATCCGACAATGGGTAGAGCAAGCACTGCATGCCGGCACATTAAAGGCAGTGGTATGTACCAGTAGTCTGGACTTAGGTGTGGATTTTCGGCCGGTGGACACCGTGGTTCAGGTAGGATCCGCCAAAGGGATTGCTCGCTTTCTGCAACGTGCCGGGCGCAGTGGTCACCGACCCGGGGCGACGAGCAAAATTTGGTTCGTACCAACTCACTCGCTCGAAATTATGGAGGGGGCAGCCCTCCGTTATGCCGAGCAGCATCAATTGATGGAAGATCGCATTCCTTATATCCGTTCTTTTGACGTATTGATTCAATACTTGGTAACCTTAGCCGTATCAGACGGGTTCAGGCCACAGGAAGTCTTCTCAGAAATAAAGAGCACGCACTGTTTTGAATCGATTAGCTGGGAAGAGTTTACGCAATGCCTCTTGATGATTACACAGGGCGGCAAGACGCTGGATGCTTACGATGAGTTTCACAAAGTAGTGATTGAAGAGGGGGTTTATAAGGTTGTCAGCAAAAAGGTGGCCATGCGCCATCGCCTGAGTATAGGCGCCATCGTAAGCGACACAATGATGACCGTTAAATACCTCAGTGGCAAATATATTGGCAGTATTGAGGAATGGTTTATTTCGCGTCTCAATCCGGGGGATACCTTTTGGTTTGCCGGCAAAAACTTAGAGTTGATCCGTGTAAAAGACTTGCAAGCGATTGTCAGGATGTCCAATAAGAAAAAGGGACTGGTTCCTTCTTGGATGGGCGGGCGTTTACCCCTCTCTACGCACCTTTCCTTCGCTATTCGCCACGTTTTGGATCAGTGGCAAACCTCCGCAGCCCAAGAACCGGAAATTTCTTTTCTCAAACCTCTTTTTCTGGAACAGCAAAGACGCAGTACCTTGCCTAGCAATGAGTATCTGGTAGTGGAGCAGACAGAGACAAAAGAAGGTCACCATTTGTTTTTCTTCCCTTTTGAAGGAAAATTTATTCACGAGGGCATGGCCGCCTTAATTGCCCACCGATTAGGAAAGGCAAGACCATACACTTTTTCTGTTGCCCTCAACGATTATGGCTTCGAATTGTTAAGCGACCAAGAAATCGATATAAAAACCGCTATTGCCAACGGTCTTTTCTCTGTTGAAAATTTAAGCGAGGATATACAACAGAGTGTCAACATGACCGAATTGGCAAGGAAACGTTTTCGGGATATCGCCGGTATCGCCGGTTTGGTTTTTCAAGGCTTTCCGGGAAAAAAGATTAAAACCAAGCATTTGCAAGCAAATTCAGGTTTATTTTTTAAGGTGTTTGAGGAGTATGAAAGCGATAATTTACTGCTCCGAGAAGCTTACGACGAAGTTTTTGATTTCCAGTTAGACTACAATCGCTTATTGAATGCCCTGAATCGCATTACCTCGCAAAAAATTATCATCAATAAAACCGACCGCTTGACACCGTTTGCTTTTCCTATATTTGCAGAATCCTTCCGGGAACGTTTCAGTAATGAGGCGTTGGAAGATAGACTAAACAAGATTATAGCGCAACTGGAATGAGAGACCGATTGGAGCTGCGAATAAAAAATAAAACGGTATATCTATTAGCGGAAAAATGCATTTTCTTTCCTGAAAATCAAACCTTGGTAATTGCTGATATACACCTTGGAAAGGCTGCTCATTTTAGGAAAGCCGGCATTATCATACCGCAACAAGCGGGAACCGACCGAGATTATAAACTGCTGCAAGATGTATTGAAAAAATATGAAACAAAGCGGATTATTTTTTTGGGTGATTTATTTCACAGTTCCGAGAATACCGCATGGCTTCATTTTGTCGATTTTTCCTCCCAATATCCGCATACAGAGCTTATTCTCATCAAGGGCAATCATGACATACTTCCCCTCGCCTATTACCAACAGGGTAATTTAAAGGTCCATTTGGAAACCTTACAGGAAGATTTTATCCTCTATTCACATGCGCCTTTGCCCGAAGTTCCGGCAGGAGTACTGAACATTGCCGGCCATGTTCATCCTGCGGCCAATCTTAAAGCAAGGGGAAAGCAAACGCTTCGGCTTCCCTGCTTTCATTTAGAGCAGTCGTTACTTTTATTGCCTGCATTCGGTAGTTTAACGGGAACCTTCGCGCTTCCCAAAGGAAATGCACAACAGTTTGTTACCACCGGACGAACAGTTCTCGCTATTTAAAGAATTTTATTTCAAGCTGTTTTTCATTCCTTCCTTACTCGATTTTTTTTCGAATAAGTAAAACAAATTGCTAACTTTAATTATTATGCACTAGTGTAATGATAATCCCAATCAATTGCACAAAGTTTCACTAAAAAACAATTTTATGAAATCAAAAATCTATGCACTATTAACTGTTTTCATGCTAGCTTTCACATTTAGCACCCCAATTGCAGCGCTTGCTAACGACAAGAATGCTAAAACAATAGAAGTGTCTAAAGAAGAAGCGGCTAGAGAGATCAATGCTATGAAAAGGCGCGTGGCAGAGATTAAAGCGATGGATAAATCAACGATGACAAAGGCAGAGCGCAAAGCACTCCGTAAAGAGCTTCGGGAAATGAACAAAAGAGCGCGTGCCCTAGGCAGCGGTGGGGTTTATCTATCCGTAGGAGCCATCATCATCATTATTTTAGTATTGATATTGATTCTATAGGATGGAAGCTGTAGGCAATAGGCTGTAAGCTCGTATGCTGGTAGCCAGTGAGAAGGGAACCCGTTAGTAGGGAACATGACTTACGTCTCATACCTCCTATTAACTATTCCCTACTCACTACTCGTTAGTGAACAAGGGAACCTGTTAGTTGAGAACATGGCTTGCGTCTCATACCCTCTATTAACTATTCCCTATTAACTATTCCCTACTCATTACTCACAACTCGTTAGTGAACAAGGGAACCTGTTAGTAGGGAACATGACTTACGTCTCATACCTCCTATTAACTATTCCCTACTCACTACTCACCATTAACTACTCACAACTCGTTAGTGAACAAGGAAACCTGTTAGTTGAGAACATGGCGTCTCATACCTCCTATTAACTATTCCCTACTCCCTACTCACTGCTTACCATTAACTACTCACAACTCGTTAGTGAACAAGGAAACCTGTTAGTTGGGAACATGGCTTGCGTCTCATACCTCCTATTAACTATTCCCTACTCACTACTCACCATTAACTACTCAACCATCCTTTTGCTTATCCTAAAAATTTACTAAACTTGTAGTTATAACATATATTAATAAAACAAACGGCTTAACAGCATCGTGCCAACACCGAAATGATACTAATTGTTGACGACAAACAAGAGAATCTGATTTCTTTACGGAAGTTCCTAGAAACCAACAACTTTAAAGTTGACACTGCTTCATCCGGAGAAGAGGCACTAAAAAAAGTTCTTAAAACTACGTACGCGCTGATCATATTAGATGTTCAAATGCCTGGTATGGACGGTTTTGAGGTAGCAGAATTGATTTCCGGCTATAGCAAGACCGTTGATACGCCCATACTCTTCTTATCGGCGGTAAACACGGAAAAAAAATTTATTACACAGGGATATGAAACCGGCGGGATTGATTACCTGACAAAGCCATTTGATCCGGATATTTTGCTTCTAAAAGTAAAAACTTTCTATCGCCTGTTTGAACAAGCGCAAGCGATGCATGAAATGCAAGAAGCACTTAAACAAGAAATCGAACATCGAAAAATGCTCGAGAATAAGAAGGACGAATTTATTAGCATAGCCAGTCACGAACTTAAAACTCCCCTGACCAGCGTGAGGGGATACTTGCAATTATTGGAGCGTCTTCCGGAAGCCAAAAACAACGAAAAATTTAAAACCTATCTCGGGAAAACAAGTGCTCAACTGAACAAATTACGGGAACTGATTGACGACTTACTGGATATTTCCAAAATAGAGAGCGGAAAGATGAAATTTAATTTTCAGCCGGTTTCTATAGAAAAGTTAATCAGTAACACACTGGAAAATGTGAGTCAAATGTATCCGGAACACGCTTTTAAAAGGATTGGCCAAGTGGATAGCACTATACTTGCTGATGAAATGCGATTAGAACAAGTATTGATCAATTACCTCACCAATGCGATCAAATACTCACCTAATTCAAAAGAAATATATTTGGAAACGGCGCTCACGGAAGACAACAAAATCCAAATCGGTGTGCGCGATTTTGGAATAGGCATACCATCCGACAAACTAAATCATTTATTTGACAAATTTTATAGAGTAGAAGAATCTTCTTACAAATTTCAAGGTCTGGGCATGGGACTTTATATATGTAAAGAAATTATTGCCCGCCATCATGGCGAGCACGGTGTAGAAAGCCGCTTAAACGAAGGTTCATTTTTTTATTTCCGATTGCCATTAAACTAGAATTTGTGCTGAAAAATAAAAACCGATGACAAAAAATCGTTTTAACCTGATTCCACTAAACTATAAACTTACCTTGCTAGGTTTTGTACCCCTTATGTGCCTGTTGTTTTTCTTTTTCATTGTCGAAAACGAAAAGACAGAGCGAATAGAAGGGACAAATAACTTCATAACCCGCATCAATCTGGCGCTGAGCGCGGACAACCTCATCGAACAGTTACAGCAAGAACGTCGATTGAGCCTAGATAAGATATTTAAAACAAAAGATGAAGGCGCACTTAATGTACAACAGCTAAAAACCGATGAAGCAATCCAACATTTTAATACCTACATCGACAGCGGATTAAATGCCGACTACGCAAATTATACATTTATAAATGAATTACCCCATTGGCGATCAAGCATCAATAGCGGAGAAATGGGTTATGAAGAGACGTTCAATAACTATCAGAAAATTACCGAAAGACTCAGTGTTTTCAGTAGGGTGTCTACCGATTATGCCAATCTTAATGAAAGCTTGGGAGGGCAAATCGAACTTCGGGAGATCCTATCTCAGCTGATTAATTATGCCGCAATTCTGCGTTTAAATATTTATTTTACTTATGCTGACGACAAGCTGAATACATTGGATTTCTCAAAATTCAATATGAACTACGAGCTTTTTCGATCCTATATCGACCAGCTTAAAAGTCTTGACAAACGCTATAGTGAGCAAAATTTGGATAAACTGAAAGCCAGCCAAGCCTTCAATACCACTTTAGCTTTCTTTAAAACAGTACATGATACTAAAGCATTGCCGGAGCGCTTTACAGCCAACGAATGGTGGAATATATCGGCTACGGCGATGGATGTATTAAAGGCACGTTTAAACACCACCATTGAGTCAATTGGCACGGGTGCGTCCAGCGTTTATGAGTCAGAGATATACGACCGTAATTTTACACGTATTATACTGGTTTTCTGTGTATTAGTCGCCATCGTGCTTATTTATTTGGTTATAAAAAATATCGCAAATCACTTATTCGAGCTACAAGAGGCGGCCAGCAAAATTGCCCTGGGTTATACGAACATCGCTTTGCCTACCTTTGCCAAAGACGATTTGGGTGTTGTGGCTCGATCTATCAGGAAAATCGACCTGAGCAACCAGGAGCTAGCGAAAGCAGCCGAAGAAATAGGGAAAGAAAATTACGATATTCCTATTGCAGCCAAGGGTCCTCATGACGTTTTGGGTAACGCCCTCGTCAACATGAGAAACTCGCTGGAACGACATTCGAAAAAAGACAAAACTGAGTTATGGCTACAGACAGGTGAAAGCGTCGTAAATGGCTTGCTTATAGGCCGATCCGAACTGAAGGAATTCGGTTTAGACGTCTTAAAGGCTTTAGTTGATTATTTGGATGCTGCCTTAGGCACTTACTACATAGGTGAATATGGAAAAAATTTCGAACTGATCAGCAGCATTGGCGTAGCTGATCGATCGCAACTACCACAGCAGATCACCATTGGAGAAACTCTTCTTGGAAAAGTGATCGCAGAAAAGAGAAGCGTTTTATTGGAACAATTACCCGATGAATATCTTCAAATCCGAACCAGCTTAGGTACGGCTAAGCCCCAATGGGTGTTAATTATTCCTTTGATTCATGAAAAAGAAGTAGAAGGTATAATAGAAATTGCATCAATCAACAACATACCGGAAGCGGCAGTTGCTTTTGCCAACCGTATTGCTACCAACGTAGGTGCAGCTATCCATGCTATTAAGAGTCGAATCCGCTTGAAAGAATTGTTGGAAGAAACGCAAGCACAAGCGGAAGAACTACAGGCGCAACAAACCGAACTCGAAAATCTAAATGTTGAGTTGGAAGCACAGGCAAATAAATTACAAGCTTCTGAAGAGGAATTAAGGGTACAGCAAGAAGAATTGTTGGAAAGCAACCAGGAACTCGAAATCAAATCGCAGGCGTTGGAAGAAAAAAATCAGATGATCCTGGAGCGGAACTTGGAAATACAAAAAAAGGCAGAAGACCTAGCGTTAAGCACGAAGTATAAATCGGAGTTTTTAGCTAATATGTCGCATGAACTTCGTACCCCACTTAATTCGATCTTATTGCTTTCCCGCTTACTCAGCGAAAACAACGAAGGAAATTTACTGGAAGATCAAATTGAATATGCTAAGGTCATTCAAACTTCCGGAAATGGACTTTTAACGCTAATTGACGAGATTCTAGATCTATCTAAAATCGAGGCCGGAAAGATGACACTTTCCTATGAAGACGTATCACTTGCCGATATGATCAATGATCTGCAAAATTTATTCGGTCCTATGGCTGTTGATAAAGGCCTCGAACTCAAATTTGACTGCGATAAAACAACCTTTAGCAAAATTCAAACGGACAATCTCCGGTTACAACAAATATTAAGAAACCTGATTTCCAACGCGCTTAAATTTACGGCCAAAGGTTCGGTGACCTTAAGTGTATATCCGAATAAAGAAAAGGAAGGGTATTTAAACTTTGCGGTGCGCGATACGGGAATCGGTATACCAAAAGAAAAACATCAACTGGTTTTCGAGGCCTTTCAACAAGCAGACGGCTCTACGCGGCGCAAATTTGGCGGCACCGGCCTTGGCTTATCGATTAGTAAAGAACTG
The DNA here is from genome assembly GCF_044784325.1 of Olivibacter sp. EAT-5. Classification (NCBI taxonomy): domain Bacteria; kingdom Pseudomonadati; phylum Bacteroidota; class Sphingobacteriia; order Sphingobacteriales; family Sphingobacteriaceae; genus Olivibacter; species Olivibacter sp. EAT-5. The sequence goes on from NZ_CP173028.1 coordinate 1,433,673, forward strand.
GCTAAACTACTGGGCGGCTCGCTGTATATTAATAGCGAAGTGACTAAAGGCAGTGAGTTTATTGTCAGCATTCCAGTCGCTAAACCGGTGGAAGAAAAAACGGTGGTGGAAGAAGTTCCTTTAGTTCACCGGGAAGCTGAGAAAAATAATGATAAAAAGATAACTTACGAAAAGATTTCCACGCCACCGGTACCTTTCCTAAGTCCAATAATACCGAACGAGCTCACCGACGATCGTGACCAAATTAACGACGGTGATAACGTCTTATTGATTATTGAAGACGACACCAATTTTGCGCGTGCTTTAGTAGACTTCTCCCATAAAAACGATTACAAGGTTGTTACAACGGTAAGAGGTGATTTAGGGATCGAGCTTGCTGAAAAATATATGCCGAGAGCCATCCTTTTGGATATCGAATTACCGGTAAAAAATGGTTGGCAGGTAATGGAGGAGATCAAAAGTAACCCTGCTACGCGCCATATTCCCGTTCATATTATGTCTTCCCATGAAGTGAAACGAGAAAGTATCACAAAAGGGGCCATTGATTTCATCAGGAAACCGATGGCGCTGGAACAAATAGGCCAGATCTTTAATCGCGTGGAAAAAGCGTTGTCGGCCGGCCCGCGAAAGGTCTTAATTATTGAAGATAACCTAAAACATGCACAGGCGCTTGCACATTATTTGGAAAGCTTTGACGTCAAAACGGATATCAGCAAGGATATTCATTCCGGCGTTAACCGTTTGAAAAGTCACGAGGCCGATTGTGTCATCTTAGACATGGGTATCCCCGATGCGCAAGCTTATAAAACACTTGAGACCATCAAGTCGGACGCGGGGATGGAAAATTTACCGGTCATTATTTTTACCGGCAAGCAACTTTCGCCATCAGAAGAAATTAAGATCAAACAATATGCAGATTCCATTGTGGTAAAAACTGCGCATTCTTATGAAAGGATACTGGATGAAGTAGCGCTATTTCTGCATCTTGTGGAGGAGTCTAATGACACGCCAAAGAAGGAAAAATTAAAACTGAACAGCACACTGACCGAAGTGCTAAATAACAAGACGGTGCTTATCGCAGATGATGATATCCGAAATATATTTTCTTTGACCAAGGCACTGGAGCGATATAAAATAAATGTACTAGCTGCAGAAAATGGAAAAGAGGCGCTACAGACTTTGCATGCTCATGCTGATAAAGTGGATATCGTTTTGATGGATATGATGATGCCTGAAATGGATGGCTACGAGACTACCACACGCATTAGGCAGGAATCCCGATTCAAAAATCTACCCATATTAGCCGTAACGGCGAAAGCCATGATGGGAGATCGGGAGAAATGTATTGCTGCCGGTGCGTCTGACTATATTTCAAAACCTATAGATATTGATCAATTAATTTCCTTGTTGCGCGTATGGCTCTACCAATAAACCGAGGCAAAATACTCATCATTGATGACGAACCGTTAAACATTCTGGCCTTAAGTGCTGTTTTAAAATCAAGAGGTTATACGGCCATTACTGCGAGCAGCGCTGAAGAAGGCTTAACTTTTCTTAAAGAGGATAAGGATATAAAACTGGTTTTGATGGATATGATGATGCCCGATCTTGATGGATACGAGGCTACATCGCGGATCAGGAAAACTGAACCTATCAAAGATATTCCGGTGATAGCTGTCACCGCCCAAGCAATGAGCCACGACAGGGAAAAGTGCCTAGATGCAGGGGCGAACGACTATATTTCTAAGCCGATTGACATTGATGAGTTAACTATGGTGATTCGAAAACATTTACAATAATATGTGGCAATTTCCAGCGATCGAAGATACCGACTTAGAAACCCTAATTAATGATCTGCTAGAGATACATGGCTACGACTTTCGCAATTATAGCAGAGCTTCCTTAAAGCGTCAGGTTAACCGACTTTTTACACGAGACCGATTCCCTAGCTTCGCCGAAATGCGTTATCGCTTAAAAGTAGACAAGACTTATTTAAAGCGCTTTGTTGAGGGAATTACTGTTAACGTTACCGAGATGTTCCGCGATGCGGAATTTTATAAATTTCTACGCGCTCAAATCATACCTACGCTGGGGACTTATCCCTTTATACGCGTATGGGTAGCGGGCTGCTCTACCGGTGAAGAGGCCTATTCCATAGCCATTTTGTTAAAAGAAGCCAATCTATTGCATAAGTCTTTAATTTATGCAACCGATCTTAATCCGGCTGTATTGGAAGAAGCGAAGGAAGGGATATTTAATTTGAAAAGCATGAAGCTATACTCGGAAAATTATATACTCGCCGGAGGGTTTCAGGATTTCTCAACTTACTATACAGCCAATTACCATCATGCCATACTAAATCAGGAATTGTCGGAGAAAATTATCTTCAGTCAACATAATCTAGTCTCTGACGGCTCATTCAACGAGTTTCAGCTAATTTCCTGCCGTAACGTATTAATTTATTTCAACAGTTATCTTCAGAACCAGGTTTTCAGTTTATTCGATGATAGTCTAGCTCCGCTAGGTTACCTTGCCTTGGGCACTAAAGAAACCTTGCTATTTTCAAGCATTGCAAATCGATATAAACAAGTAGCCACCGAAGCAAAAATTTGGCGCAAACAAGTCTTTGAAGGATAAGAAGCTTGAGGCATAAGGTTTAACCTTAATCCCTATACCTCCCCATAGCTAACACTTAAAGCTTATAACTTATAGCTTATAGCTTACGCCTTACACCCCATCACATAAATCTAGCGATTTTTCACTATGTTTGTCACGTTTCTGGAAAGGCCAATAATGAAAGGTGCCTAAGGGTGGCGATGTTCGATTAAAGCTCAATATGACAGACTAAACAATCCTTTAGACGACCTTAACAAAAAAAAATGCATGCTAAAACTTGAGGAAATTAAGAAACCGATAGCTACCGAGCTCGATGATTTTGAAATAAAGTTTAAAGAATCTATGCGTAGCTCGGTACCCTTGCTTGATAGAATTACGCATTACATCGTGAAGAGAAAAGGCAAACAAATGCGGCCCATGTTTGTTTTTTTCGCGGCAGGCGCATGCGGCGGAATCAATGAGTCTACACATCGAGGGGCTGCGTTAGTCGAACTCGTTCATACAGCCACGCTGGTACATGATGATGTGGTCGATAATTCGTATCAGCGAAGAGGATTTTTTTCGGTTAATGCACTTTGGAAAAACAAAATAGCGGTTTTAGTAGGTGATTTTCTTTTAAGCAAAGGGCTTTCCTTATCCGTAAAAAACCAGGATTTTGAGTTTCTTCGAATTTTAAACGAGGCCGTAACCGAAATGAGTGAGGGCGAATTACTGCAAATGGAAAAAGCTCGCCGACTTGATATTGACGAAGGCGTTTATTTTGAAGTTATTCGGCAAAAAACCGCATCGTTAATTGCTTCCTGTTGTGCATGTGGAGCGGCATCTACCAATGCCCCAAGCGAACTTGTCACCAAAATGCATGACTTTGGGGAAAAGGTTGGTATTGCCTTTCAAATTAAAGACGATCTTTTTGACTTCGGTTTTGATGATGTGGGCAAACCGCTCGGAATCGATATCAAGGAGAAAAAACTTACGCTACCGTTAATTTATGCACTGAACAATACCAGCAAAGAAAAGAAGAGAACGATCATTAATCTTGTTAAAAATCACAACGAAGATCAAAAGAAAGTAATGGAAGTTATAGAATTTGTACGAAATAGTGGTGGCTTAGCCTATGCCCGGGAAAAAATGCTAAGCTACCAAGCAGAGGCATTCAACATACTAGAAGCATTTCCCGAAAGCGAATATAAAACGGGATTGGAACAATTGGTACGATTTACAACTGAGAGAAATAAATAACCATGGCGAACGAATTAGTGTTTTTCTTTGGCTTTCTGCTTTTTATTATCCTGATGCTGGCTATTGATCTGGGGCTCTTCAATAAAAAAGATCATGAAGTATCTTTTAAAGAAGCGGCGATTATGAGTAGTGTTTGGGTGGCGTTTGCTTTAGGCTTTTATATAATTCTCCGGTTCTGGGGCGATAAGCTACATGACATACAAGATTTTGACCATCTTCAGGAAGTCACGCGCCGACATCTCCACAATATTAAACTGTTACCGGAAAATTTTGCCGCGAGCCTTGAAATATATAAGAAGAATCTAGCCCTTGAGTATCTCACCGGTTATGTCGTTGAATACGCACTTTCCGTTGACAATATCTTTGTAATGGTATTAATTTTCACCTCATTCGGCGTTCCTCCCAAATTTTATCATCGCGTGCTGGTATGGGGAATTGTTGGGGCAATCTTATTGCGCTTTTTGTTTATATTTTTGGGCGCCTCCCTTATTAATCGCTTTGAGTGGATCCTGTATGTATTTGGCGTTTTCCTTGTATATACCGGAATTACCATGTACCTAAATAGAAATGAAGAAGAGGAAATCGACCCGAAAAACCATAAAGTTGTCCGTTTTGCATCCCGCTATTTTTCGGTCTACCCGGAATTTGTCGGACACAACTTTTTCCACAGAGAAAACGGGAAAAAATTTATTACACCGCTCTTTTTAGTCTTATTGGTTATTGAATTTACCGATTTAATATTCGCGGTCGACTCCATCCCTGCTATCTTTGCTGTTACCAAAGATCCCTATATTGTATTCTTTTCGAATATATTCGCCATTCTTGGATTACGGTCTATGTTCTTCCTATTGGTAAATATCATTCATAAGTTCCATTATCTAAAAGTAGGCCTTGCGTTCCTGCTGATATTTATCGGTGGAAAAATGCTGGGACATCATTGGTTGGAGGCGTGGGGATTCACCACAGCACATTCGTTGTACATAATCATTGGGATTTTAGCTATCAGTGTGATCGCTTCACTCTTATTTCCCAGAAAGGAGCATAACGCTTAAAGTAGAAAGCTGTCAACAGCTTTCTTGGCATTCAAAAAACGTTCTTCACCAAGGCCGGATATCAGTTGATATTTGGCCTTTAGTTCTGTCAGCTCATTTTTCCATACTTGTAGGAAGTACTGCCGCTGTTCAGGTTCAGGAAAATCCCGCAACGGATCGTCCTCCCAAGGTAAATCGATATCCATTAATAAATAAAAATCATAGGAATGATTTTTTAGTGCAGATTTCACCTCCTCCGGTGTATCTCCAAAAAGGTAATCGCACCATACCTTTACTGTCAAGAATGTTGTATCACAAATCAATAAATGATTAAAGGCCAACGGTTCCAAGCTTCGCTCTAAAGCGATCTGACCATAAAAAATATTCAATTCATCCTGCAGCGTGTATTCCCGGTTCAGGTTTCGACAATACTCTCTCGAATATTCCGGTACGCAAATGGTACCGTATAGCTTGGCTAAATAGGTCGAAATCTGCGATTTCCCGGTAGATTCCGGACCTACTACCGCAATTTTTATGAGTTGTTTACTATCATCCATGTACGCTTCCAATCAAAATAGCCCTGCCAGGCTGTAAATGCTAAAATTCCGTATAATAACGCGGTTAAGGTATAATTTTTATAAACAAAAAGCGGAATAAAATATCCACTACAACCCACATTGACCAATTTTGCAGCACCTTTCTAGTCATCGAAAATTAGGGAACAAAACAAAGGAAAGCTGCGACAACAGCAAACCATTCTAATAAAGAGGTTTGTACAATTTGGGAAAGCAATTGCTGCGTAATATTAAAGACTAATCAACGATAAATGGTTCTTGTCTATTATCCCAATAATATAAGAGGTATATATGATTATTAGGTCTTATTTCATAAAATAAGGACGTTTGCTTCGATATTACACACTTCCTTACATTTTCAAGATGAGAAATTCTAAATAGGAAGGGATTCTCTTTTATTAATTCTACATGTCTTTCAACCTCCTTCATTAGTTTTCTAGCAGAAGTAAACCCAAATTTATTCTCGACATTTTGAAGGATACAATCTAAGGTGCTATCGGCAGTTTCTGTCCAATAAACAGTGTATTTCATAAATACCTTTTGTACTTATTCATTACTTCTTCATGAGATTTTAAATTTCCTTCCTGCACGTCCAATTGTCCTTTTTGAACACCTTCTTTTACATGGTCAGGGATTCGGCTAACTTTCTCCAGTAAGAAATCGATAAAATCTTCTGCCTCCTGCCGCATATCTTGCGGAAGCTGCTGTAGCTTATCAGTAATACTAAGATTCGTCATAATATAAAATTGAATATTCAAATTTAACGAAAAATGCTTTGCAATACAAGTTGCCACATATGCGCTCTTGGATTTGGTTTTTATGATCAAGCAAAAGAATAGATTCTAAAAAAATAGGATAAAGAAAAAGCCTTTATATTTTTTACATTTTTTTCAAATTATAAACCAAAAAAGTCCTATCTTTGCACTCCGACAAAGCAGTCGGAATAATCTTCACAATCATAGAGCTTCCCAAACTGTTTTATCAAACGTTCTTTTTGATAACTAATACTTTTGAACATATAAAATGCCAAAAAACACCTCCATTCGCTCGGTGCTGATTATCGGTTCGGGCCCAATTATTATCGGACAGGCCTGTGAGTTTGACTATTCGGGTTCTCAAGCAGCTCTTTCATTGAAAGAGGAAGGTATTGAAGTTTCCATTATTAATTCGAACCCCGCAACGATCATGACCGATAAGGTCATCGCAGACCACGTTTACCTATTACCCCTTACCGTTGACAGTATTGAAAAAATCCTTCAGGAACGTCAGATTGATGCCGTGCTACCCACCATGGGCGGGCAAACAGCGCTTAATCTATGTATCGAAGCTTCCAACCGCGGTATCTGGGAAAAATATGGTGTACAAGTAATTGGTGTAGATGTTGCAGCCATTGAAAAAACAGAAAATCGAGAAGCCTTCCGTCAGCTAATGATTGAAATTGGTGTCGGCGTAGCAAAATCAAAAATTGCCAACTCCTTCCTCGAAGGTAAAGAAGCGGCCCAACAAATCGGCTTTCCTTTGGTGATTCGTCCCAGCTATACCTTGGGCGGAACCGGCGGAGGGTTTGTGCATAAAAAAGAAGATTTTGAAGCGGCTCTTAGCCGTGGGCTCCAAGCCTCCCCTACACATGAAGTGCTGGTAGAACAAGCGGTTTTAGGATGGAAGGAATACGAGTTGGAGCTCCTGCGCGACAATAAAGATAATGTCATCATTATTTGTTCTATTGAGAATTTTGATCCAATGGGTATCCATACGGGCGACTCCATAACGGTAGCTCCCGCGATGACATTGAGTGATACTTGCTATCAGGAGATGCGCAATCAAGCAATTAAGATGATGCGTGCGATCGGTAATTTTGCCGGTGGATGTAATGTACAGTTCTCTGTTAACCCCGAAAATGAGGACATCATAGCGATTGAAATTAACCCACGCGTTTCGCGTTCGTCGGCTTTGGCTTCAAAAGCTACCGGTTATCCAATTGCGAAAATTGCAGCCAAATTAGCTATCGGATATAATTTGGATGAGCTGGAAAACCAGATCACGAAAACGACATCTGCCTATTTTGAACCTACTTTAGACTACGTAATCGTAAAATCACCGCGTTGGAACTTTGCGAAGTTCAAAGGGGCCAACCGGGAACTAGGATTGCAAATGAAATCGGTAGGTGAAGTAATGGCCATTGGTCGCACCTTTATTGAGGCCTTACAAAAGGCATGTCAAAGTTTGGAAACCAACCGTTTAGGGTTAGGTGCCGATGGTAGACAGCTACGTAACTTAGAAGAAATTATGCATAGCTTGGAGCATCCAAGCAGCGGCCGTCTCTTCCATATTAAGGATGCCTTTGAGATGGGCGTTCCTTTGGAGTCTATTAGAAAAGCTACGCATATCGACAAATGGTTCTTGGTTCAAATCCAGGAACTTGTTGAACTGGAAACGGAACTAAAACGTTATTCGTTATCTAATATACCGAAAGATTTCTTTTTAACATTGAAGCAAAAAGGATTCTCTGACGGGCAAATCGCTTGGTTATTGGGCAATGTAAGTGAAGATGATGTTTACAACCGGCGGAGAGAGCTAGGTATTAAGCGTGTTTATAAAATGGTGGATACCTGTGCTGCCGAATTTCAAGCTGCCACACCTTACTATTACTCTACCTTTGAAGAAGAGAATGAGTCTATCCCGAGCGATAAAAAGAAAATTATCGTACTGGGTTCAGGGCCAAATCGAATAGGACAAGGGATTGAATTCGATTACTCTTGTGTGCATGGCTTATTGGCTTCCAAAGAGGCGGGATACGAGGCTATCATGGTGAACTGTAACCCGGAAACGGTATCAACAGACTTCAATATGGCCGACAAGCTTTATTTTGAACCTGTCTTCTGGGAGCATGTTCGGGAAATTATCGATTTAGAAAAGCCAGAGGGTGTCATCGTGCAGCTTGGTGGCCAAACAGCGCTGAAGATGGCCGAAAAGCTAAAGGAAACAGGAATCCGCATTATCGGGACTTCTTTTGAAGATATGGACTTAGCGGAAGACCGTGGACGTTTTTCTGACTTACTGAAGGAATTGGATATTCCGTATCCTAAATATGGAGTAGCTGAAAACGCAGAGGAGGCACTTAAAGTTGCCAACGAAGTGGGCTATCCTGTGTTAGTACGGCCAAGTTATGTACTTGGCGGGCAGGGAATGAGTATTGTGATTAATGATGAGGAGCTGGAAGAAGCGGTTATCAAAATCATGAAAAATATGCCTGGAAACAGGGTACTGATCGACCATTTCCTTGATCGCGCAGAAGAAGCGGAATCCGATTCCATCTGCGACGGCGAAGAAGTGCATATCATCGGTATGATGGAGCATATCGAACCGGCAGGCATCCACTCCGGCGATTCAAGTGCTGTATTGCCTCCCTTTAGCTTGTCAACAGCTGTTCAGGAGAAAATGGATGAATATTCAAGAAAAATTGCAAAGGCGTTAAACGTAAAGGGCTTGCTGAATATTCAGTTTGCCATAAAAGACGGTAAGGTGTATGTAATTGAAGCCAATCCAAGGGCTTCACGTACTGTTCCTTTTATAGCCAAAGCTTATGACGTTCCTTATATCAATATCGCTACCAAAGTAATGCTTGGAAAAAATAAGCTAAGCGATTTCAAAATTGAGCGAAAACTGGAAGGTTATGCGATTAAGGAGCCTGTATTCTCCTTTGATAAATTTCCGGATGTTGATAAACAGCTGGGGCCCGAAATGCGCTCTACCGGTGAAGCGATTCGCTTTATCAAAGACCTGGACGACCCTTATTTCAGACATCTATACGCCGAGAAATCGATGTATTTAAGCAAATAAAAAGAAAACCCCGGCGATTGCCGGGGTTTTCTTTTTATTTAGCGATTAGCGCTGAGGTTTTAGCTGTTAGCTAACTCCTAAAAGCTATCAGCTGATAGCTAAAATCATTGCCACCCACCCCCTAAAGCTTTGTATAAATTAACAATTGACTGGAGGTATTCCAAATAGGTACTATTCAAAGTGATTTCTGCATCCAGTACATTTCGTTGTGAGGTAATAACATCCAAATAGTTTGCTCTCCCTGCTTTAAACAATTCAGAAGAAGCGTCAACAGCCAAACGGAGAGCATCTACTTCATGTTGGTTAAAGGATCGCCTTGCTATCAGATGTCTCTGCGCATTGATCTCTGTTTCAACTTCTTGCCAAGCCTTTAGCACTGTTTTCTCATACTCCTGATACTCGATACCTTTATTTGCTAATTCCTGTTCATAATTAGAGCGAATCATGCGTTGATTAAATATAGGTGCCGTTAACCCTCCAAGCAACCCATACGCAATTGAACTTGGCGAGGTAACAAATAGCTTAGACAAATCAAATGCCTGAAATCCGAAATAAGGAGAAAAGTTGAGCGACGGTAAAAACGCTGCACGGGCGGCTTTAACATCTCCTTTCGCAGCTAGTAAATTCAATTCTGCCGCCCGTATGTCCGGACGCAAGGCTAACATTTTTGCCGGAAGTCCCACCCGAACAGCACTTGCTAAAGGATAAGCATCTAACTCCTCCCGCTTGCGCTCAATTGGTGAAGAAAAGCGCCCGCATAAGAAATTCAAATAATTTTCCTTCGAATTTATCTGTTGCAAAACGGTCTCTTTTCTACTCTTTGAGTTCATCAAAATGGCTCTCATCTGCTGCACACCTAATTCTGTTGCCCGGCCACCTTCTTTTTGCACCTGCACCAACTCGTACGATTCTTGTTGTAAGGCAATATTCTTCTCGAGGATATCCAATTCATTATCCAAGGCCAACAGTTCGAAGTAAGCAGCGGCGATTTCTGCTATTAGCTGCGTTTGTACTAATTTTCTCCCTTCATAAGATGCTAGGAAACGAGCAAAAGCAGCTTTCTTTCGGTTCTTCAGCTTGCCCCATATATCGATTTCCCAAGAGGCACGTAAACCTAGAAAATAGTCCGGCACGGGGTCTGGCACTCGTTCGTCATCTTTCAAATTATTAGAGAAATTGGTGTCGTAGTTACCGATTCCGTCCATGGTATAAAATCCATATTTGCGAAGTCCCGCCTCCGCAACCGCATCGATGGAAGGGAATAAGGCATTTTTACGCAAACGCATATTGGCACGTGCCATTTCAACGCGATAGAGAGCTTGCTGCATGTCCGGATTATTGGCTAAAGCCGTATCGATGAGCCTTAGCAAATACTCATCTTGAAAAAAAGTTCTCCAAGAGATGGTTGCCATGGAGGTGCTATCATTAGCGAGCGTATCGGTCTGATTTTTTCCGAGGTAGTGTGCCGGAACTTTTCGATGGGTTAACTCCGTTTCCTTCTGCACTCCACAGGATGAAAGCAATAAAATACCCAGTACAGCTACTGCAATACCACTTACTTTCTTAGCCTTTTTCTGTTTTTTCATGGAAGCAAATAGCACATATAGCCCGGGAATGACAATAACACCGGCCAATGTACCTATAATCATCCCTCCGATTGCCGTTGTACCGATTGATCTATTTCCCAAAGCCCCTGCCCCGGAAGCCATCGCCAACGGAATTAATCCTGCTACGAAGGCAAATGAGGTCATTAAAATAGGACGTAAGCGCGCAACAGATCCCTCGATAGCCGCATTTAAGATTGATGCGCCCTGCTTATGCTTCAAAATCGCATACTCAATAATAAGTATCGCATTCTTACCTAACAAACCGATCAACATAATTAAGGCAACTTGTGCATAGATATTGTTCTCCAATCCAAGCAACTTCAAAAATAGGAAAGCACCGAAGACCCCTGCCGGCAAACTTAAAATAACCGGTAAGGGCAGTAAGAAACTTTCATATTGAGCACATAACAGTAGATAAACAAATAATAAACACAAAGCGAACACGTAGATTGCTTGATTTCCGGACAGGATCTGCTCGCGTGTCATACCCGACCATTCGATCTCAAATCCACGCGGTAAGCTTTCGGCAGCAACGCGTTCAACCGCTGCAATTACGTCACCGCTACTATATCCGGGCGCTGCATCCCCATTGATCATGGCCGAGGTAAACATGTTATAACGGGTTAGCTGCTCCGGTCCGTATATCCGTTCCATTTTTATGAAACTAGAAAAGGGCACCATTTCTCCCGCTTCATTTTTAAGGAACAACCGCAAAACATCTTCAGGCTTTTCCCGATAACCCGGGCCTGCCTGTACCATTACTTTATACATTTGCCCAAACTTGATAAAGTTGGAGGTATAGAAGCTGCCCATCAGTGTTTGTAAGGTTGACATCGCGTTCTCCACACTTATCCCCTTTTTAGCCGCTACATCATAATCGACGTTAATCATATATTGAGGGAAATTGGGATCAAAACTGGTAAACGCACTACCCACCTCGGGAGCCTTCTTCAGGTTGTCCATAAAAGTGTTCAACACATCAGACAACTTGCCCAGATCATCACTGCCGCTTCGATCTAGCACCCGTAGCTCAAAACCGCTTGAGTTACCGAAGCCGGGGACGGTTGGCGGTGGGAAAAATTCGATCTCCGCATCGGTTATCTTAGCAGTTTCTTTCTTCATGCGCTCTACCATATCACTAACCGATTCCTTCCGCTCTTCCCAACGTTTGAGGTTAATCATCCCCATCCCATAAGAAGCACCGGTAACTTCATTTACCAAACTGTAACCGGCAAGCGTCGAAACACTTTCGACGGATTCCATTTGCCGAGCAATAGCATCTACTTCATCCAATACGGCCTCCGTTCGCTGAACGGTTGCACCTGGCGGCGTCGTAACGTTCACGTAAATCATTCCCTGATCTTCCGTAGGTATAAATCCGGAAGGTAGAACAGAGGAAATACCCCAAGTGGCTATGAATGAAACTACTAATATAACCAGCGTTATGACGCGCCTACCGGCGATACGACTGATAAGACCGGCATACCTTCCGGATATGCTGTTATAGACGCTATTAAATTTCCTAAAGAAGGTTGCCAAGGCCCCTCTAGGTTCAGGCCGATCGTGTGGCGATCTTAAAATGATAGCGCAAAGGGCCGGTGTTAAGGTAAGCGCATTGATTCCTGAAATAAGAATAGATCCGGCCAGCGTTAAAGAAAACTGTCGATAAAAAACACCTACCGGGCCGGAGAGGAATGCCACCGGTACAAATACGGCAGACATCACCAACGTAATCGCAATAATTGCCCCGCTGATTTCCCTCATGGCCGCCAACGTCGCCTCCATGGGTTGCATGTGCTCTTCTTCCATTTTTACATACACAGCCTCCACCACCACAATGGCGTTATCCACCACGATACCAATCGCCAACACGAGTGCAAAGAGGGTTAATAAGTTGATCGAAAATCCGAGCATTTGCATACAGAATAAGGCTCCGATCAAACAGACCGGAACAGCCAGTGCCGGCACCAAAGTGGATCGAAAATCCTGTAGAAAAATAAACACGACCAAAAACACCAAAATAAAGGCTTCCACAAGCGTATGCAGTACTTCATTGATAGAAGCGTCTAAGAATCGCGACACATCGTAACCCATCGCGTACTTCATACCCGGAGGAAAGGTAGTGCCCTTAAGTTCCTCCATTTTAGCCTTAATGGCATCAATAACTTCGCTGGCGTTGGAACCCGGCAATTGTTTAATCATGATAGAGGCTGACGGACGGCCATCAGCTTTGGACGCCATCTCATATTCCAAAGACCCAAATTCAACATCTGCCACATCTCTCAAACGCAAAATCGAACCGTCCGGATTTGCGCGTAGTGGAATATTCTCGTACTGTTCGGGGCGATCAAATTTACCGGGGTAGCGGAGTACATACTGCTGCATGTTAACACTCTTATCCGACCCGATTCCGGTTTGCCCGGGCGCTGCTTCCACGTTCTGTGCCCGAATGGCTTTAATAACATCTTCACTTGAGACGCGATAAGCAGTGAGTCGATCCGGCTTCAACCAAACCCGCATCGCATAATCTTTAAAGCCCATAATTTCGGCCCGCCCCACTCCCTGGATACGCTTCAATTCTTTTAAGATATTGATATCCGTAAAGTTGTATATAAATCGCTCATCCGCCGTTTCGTCATCGCTGTAGATGTTGAGATACATCAACATACTGTTTACTTCCTTTTCGGTGGTAACCCCGGCTTTGATAACTTCTTCCGGCAATTCGTCTAAAACGGTGGTTACGCGATTTTGCACGTTTACGGCAGCAATATCCGGATCTGTTCCCACCTCAAAATACACTTGTATAAGAGTATTACCATTATTGGTAGAAACCGAAGACATATAGGTCATCCCAGGAACGCCATTTATGGCTTTTTCTAAAGGGATAGCAACGGCATTCGTACTTACTTCCGCGTTAGCTCCGGTATAATTGGCATTTACCACGACGGATGGTGGCACAATGTCAGGGAACTGCGTAACGGGTAGCGTAAAGAGCGATAGGAGCCCGAGTAATGTAATAAATAGTGATATGACCAGTGATAGCACCGGTCGTTTTATGAAAATTTCAAACATGATACGTATCTTAAAGCAACAAAATAATTTATTGTAATCCTTGACTCGGACTGTGTAATAGGCTATCGAGTGAAACTTCACGAGGTTCGATAGCCACACCATCCGTAAGGCTTTGCGTACCTTCGAACACAATTTTTTGTCCGGCTTTAAGTCCTGAGCGAATTAAATAAAAATGGCCAAAACGTGTTCCTAGCTCAATATTTGTCATTTTGACTGTATTCGCTGTATCCAGCACATAGACATAGGCGCGATCTTGGATCTCAAAGACCGATTTTTGAGGAACAATGATAGATTCGGTGATTTTTGTCGGCAACTGTATTTTTCCGGTGGCACCATGTTTTAATATCCTATCCGGGTTGGGAAATCTAGCTCTAAGTGAAATGGTGCCCGTTTGCTCTTCAAACTCGGATTCGGCAAGCTCTATTTTTCCCATATGAGGATAGTGCTGTCCATCGGCTAATGTAAGTCTGACTTCCTTAGATAATATACTGTTTTCCGGTGACTTCCTAGCTATATTCTGTAGATACTCCGTTTCCGATATCGTAAAATAAGCATATACCTCATCCAAATCAGAAACGCTGGTCAATAAGGCTCCTTCACTCAATAAACTTCCCACTTTGAGTGGAATGCGATCGATCCTTCCCGTGAACGGAGCTCGGATACTGGTATAGCCCAATTGTGTCTGCGCCCGTTGTAAATCAGATCGAGCTTCCTGAACTCTCGCCTCAGCTGCCTTTAATTGCGCTTGAGCGACATCAAGGTCTGTCTTCGTGATAATATTTTTCTTCACCAACGTCTTAACACGTTCCAGTTCGAGTGCCACTGTCTTCGCATCTGCGGTTGCATTGTTTAAAAGAGCTTGTGCTTTGGACACATCCGCACGTTGCTCATCGTCGTTAATCTTAAATAAAATCTGCCCCGCTTGCACCAAGGCCCCTTCATCGACAAATATCTTATCTAAAAAGCCTTGTATTTTGGAACGTACCTCTACGTTTCGCACCGCTTGTATATCAGCAACGTAATCGGTATATAACATCGTATCCACGGCCTTTAGTTGCGTATAGGGTACCGAACGCTTTTCTTCTGATTGATCACTATTTCCTTTACTTGATGTGCATGCTATAGCAGCGGATAAAGCAACACCGTATAAACCTATATAAAATCTGTTCATTAATATATTCTAAGGATGTATTTTGTTTTAGTTGACTGTTGTTCGTGCCTAAAAAGGCAATGGCAGGATACCTATATTTTGGCTCCTGATTTAATTTTCTATAGATATGGGTACAACAGGGCTAAAAGGGTTTCAGCCTAAATAAGAATATATAATAGCCTAATAAAGGGGTAACTTTTGATACAAAGTAATTTTCACTACTGACCAGCGAAGTTATAATCGGCTTGATCGCTAAAATAAAGCTATCCAAGATCTTAATCGATATGGATATTATAATGGTTAAAAAATTGTAGTTTTTGTAAAAAATGGTCGGACTTACATCCTTTCCTGACATAGGTATATCGAGGACATCGTCAAAGAAACATTCCAATAGGGTGTCGCCATCAAAATCCTGTAGCTTCTTGTCATGAAAAGCTTGCTTCTGATAAAAAAAATTATCGTTCACATAGGTAGGAAAATACGTAATCGTATTTACGAAACCCAACAAAACAATAATATTTATTATCTTAAAAAGAGTCATCCCAAGCAAAAATAGCATTTTTAACTCATGTGTAAAATTTACACTCAAAATATTGTGTAAAAATCTTGTAGGCTAGCCAAATATTGCCTGAAAAATCTCTTCTACTTTAGCCATCCAGTTAATTTTAATGTTATATTTTGAAGTATCTAAGCCTTTGTTGTTGTATTTTGATATATAAATCTCTTCAAAGCCAAGCTTTTCTGCTTCAGCGATTCGCTGTTCGATTCGATTTACTGCTCGAATTTCACCCGAAAGCCCTACTTCGCCGGCAAAGGCAATATGCGTAGGGACGGCGATATCCTGCTGCGAAGAAAGAATGGCCACAATTACTGCAAGATCAATGGCCGGATCTTCCACACGCAATCCGCCAGCTATATTTAAGAACACGTCCTGCGTGCTCAACCGGAAGCCAAATCGCTTTTCCAGAACCGCCAGCAACATGTTCATTCTTCTCGTATCAAATCCGGTTGACGAGCGTTGAGGTGTACCATAGGCAGAATTTCCCACCAGTGCCTGTACTTCGATTAGCATAGGCCGTATCCCTTCGAGCATAGCGGCTATGGTGACGCCACTTATAGGAAATTCACGCTGTGAAAGCAAAATCTCAGATGGGTTGGAAACCTCCCTTAATCCATTATGAACCATTTCGTATATCCCCAACTCCGAAGACGAACCGAATCGGTTCTTTACGGCCCGCAGAATCCGATACATATGATGCCGATCTCCTTCAAATTGTAAAACAGTATCTACCATATGTTCGAGCACTTTTGGTCCCGCAATTGCACCGTCTTTAGTAATATGGCCCACAATAAATACGGGCGTGGAAGATTCCTTGGCAAAGCGCAATAGTTCAGCCGTGCATTCCCTTACCTGTGACACGCTGCCAGGCGTCGATTCGATCTGTGAAGAATGTAAGGTTTGGATGGAATCGATAATAACTAAATGTGGTTCTACAGACGCAATCTGCTTAAATATATTTTGAGTAGAGGTTTCCGTGAGAATATAGCAATCCGCCTTTGAGGATTGGAGTAGCCTCTCTGCTCGCATTTTGATCTGTTGTTCGCTTTCCTCACCTGATACATATAATGTCTTTATATTTGGTATGGTCAAAGCAAGTTGCAGCATTAATGTTGATTTACCGATACCCGGCTCCCCTCCTATTAACACCAATGATCCAGGTACAACTCCACCGCCTAGCACCCGGTTCATTTCATTGTCAGGGGTCTTCAGTCTCGCCTCTTCCTCATAGTTGATCTCATGAATAACAGCGGCTTTATTGGGTTTTCTTTCCCCCGACACAACGCTGCCACTTCTCCAGTCAGGCACTTTATTCCCACCCTTTTCAACCAGTTCTTCTACAAAAGTATTCCATTGATTGCAGGAAGGACATTTACCAAGCCATTTAGCCGATTCGTATCCACAATTTTGACAGAAATATACTGTTTTCGCTTTTGCCATATTTAGCTGTGAGCTGGCAGCTTTAGCTATCAGCTTTATTTTTGTTAATAATCAATTAAACCGAATGCAGGGATTAAAGATAGCTATTAGCTTTCGGCTATCAGCATTCAGCCGTCAACTTTATATTTATTATTTAGCTGGAAGCCGATAGCCGACGGCTGAAAACTATAAAGAAAAAGCCTTGCTAATCAGCAAGGCTTTTTCTTTATAGTTTTATTTCTTCTTCTTTGGCGTTTAAGAAGTGGAATTCATTCATAAAGTAAGACGAAATAGCCTTTACTTTGATCCATTTACCGTACCGGAAAAACCATTTCAAGCGTCTGGACATAAAGCCTTTCTTAATGAAGGCTTCAATATATGGGTGAACGCAGAGCGTAATATTCTTCTCGTTTTGTTCGTTTAAAACATAACTTAAATTACTCTCAATATCATCCATTAATACGATACTGGCTCGAATTTCGCCGGTACCTCCACAGGCCGGACATTTCTCATTAGTAACCACTGTCATTTCAGGACGAACACGTTGCCTTGTAATCTGCACCAATCCAAATTTACTTGGCGGGAGAATAGTATGTTTAGCGCGATCGTTGCCCATACATTCCTTTAAATAGTCGTGCAACTCCTTCCTGTTGGTTGGCTTGTGCATATCGATAAAATCGACAACCACGATTCCTCCCATATCACGTAGACGAAGCTGACGGGCTATTTCTTTGGCGGCCTCCTTATTCACCAAGAGGGCATTGTCCTCCTGATTCTCTTTGTTGGCCGTTCGGTTTCCGCTATTCACGTCAATAACATGCAGTGCTTCCGTATGTTCGATAACCAAATAAGCCCCTCCCTGCAGATTAACAATTTTACCAAATGCGGCTTTAATCTGTTTCTCTATACCGAAGTGTTCAAAGATCGGATCCTTGTGTTTGTACAGCTTTACTATCTTTTCCAAATCAGGAGAAATCTCCTGAATGTAAGACTTCGTCTCCTCGTAAATAATCGGATCATTGATATAGATATGAGAAAACTCGTCTGTTAATATATCGCGCAAAATGGTGGATGTCCGATCCATTTCACCCAATATTTTTTTCGCAGGATCAGTAGAAGCAAGACGTTTCGTGAAGGATTCCCACTTGGTGATTAAATCCCGGAGGTCTTTCTCCAATTCAGCAACTCCTTTTCCTTCCGAAACGGTACGGATAATAACGCCAAAATTCTGAGGTTTGATTCCCTCAACAATCTTTTTAAGTCGGTTTCGCTCGGTGTTACTTTTAATTTTTTTCGAAATCGAAACCGCGTCAGAAAAAGGTACCAAAACGACAAACCTTCCTGCGATGGATAAATCGGAACTTAAACGCGGCCCTTTGGTTGAGATTGGCTCTTTTGCAATCTGTACCGGCAACAACATGTTACGACTTAGGATCTCAGAAATTTTGCCTGCTTTATTGATATCCTTTTCTAGTTTTAAACTATTGAGCAGCTTATCTTTATAGCTGCCATTCTTTACTAGCTTGGTAAGCTTAATGAGTGACTGTACCTGTGGCCCTAGATCCAAATAATGCAAAAAAGCATCCTTCGAGTAGCCTACATCTACAAAAGCAGCATTCAACCCGGGCATTATTTTCTTTATTCTGCCCAAATAGATGTCGCCAACAGCATAATTATTATTTACCTGTTCTTTATTTAACTCAACAAGCTGTTTATCCTGTAGTAAAGCAATAGTTGTCCCCGTTTCCGGGGAAGAATCTACTATTAATTCCTTTACCAACAGCTACTTTCTTTTAGAAAGAATACAAAGGGCGTGATGGATAGCTATCCAGGTGGTAAACCCTTATTCTTTCGGTTAAACCATAAGATTGTTCAATAAAAAAACAGACATTACATAAACGATATTCCCGTCTACGAATGAAAAAAAAAGCCAACAATCACAATAGCCTGCACCTCAGGTCTTGAGATGCAGGCTACCGAATACTGGCACGCCTAGATGCGCTTATTTTTTCTTATGTCTGTTTTTTCTTAAACGTTTCTTACGTTTATGAGTAGCCATTTTATGTCTTTTTCTTTTTTTTCCGCTTGGCATAGCTTAATTTTTTAAATGTTTTAATAAATTATTTTAATTACTTGCTCAATTCATCAACCTTACGGTCTATGAACTGCGATAAGCTTGGATCCGCCGCTATAGCTTTGCTTTGTTGAAAAGCTTTGATAGCTTCGGCCTTCAAGCCAATATTTTCATAACTTGTAGCCAGGTAAAACCAGGCTTCAGCACTTGGTTGAATTTCAATTACCGTTTTAAATCGATTCACGGCTTTATCAAACTGACGAGAGCGCATAGAGAACATCCCTAAGCTCATATTTGCTTTTAGGTTTTGAGGATCCTCTTTAACAACCTCCATTAACATTGCAATACCTTGCATAGGCGCCCCGCCTTTATTTACAATGGCAGTTCCCAAACCGGTTTTAGCGTCTAAGCTTTTAGGATTTAAATCTAGCGCCTTTTGATAAGCCTGCTGTGCGTGTTCTATTAATGCAGGAGCAACAAGTGTATCCTGCAAATTTTCATAAGCAGCCGTAAAGGCATCTCCGGCTTTTAACCAATTATCGTATGTAGATTCTAATTTACCGATTTCCTCGTATGAGAAACCCAAGGGAGCAGGTTTTGCAAGATCGTCCCAATGACCTGCTAATTTCTTTAATAAATTTATGCGCTCTTCTCCACTACTGGCCGACAAAGCCGCTTCGAGATCGGTAATCTCTTTTACCAAAGAGGCATTCAGCCCTTGCTTTGCAACACTGGAGACCGAAGCTAGATTGATAGCTTCGGTCTCCGTACTTGTATTTGTTTGCTGTTCTTGTTCGGCTTTATCACGCTTAACCAAACCCTTAATAGGTTGCGCCATCAATACTCCCATCAGTACTACTACAAGCGCAATGACTATTATTTGTTTCGTTTTATGCATGATTATTAATATATCCGAATAAAGCAGATTATTTATTGCCGTTTTTTACTTTCTCAACAAAAACTTTTGCTGGTTTAAAGCTAGGAACGAAGTGTTCCGGAATAATAATAGCTGTGTTTTTTGAAATGTTACGAGCAGTTTTTTTAGCTCTCTTTTTTACAACGAAGCTACCGAATCCTCTAACGTAAACATTCTCGCCACCCACCATAGCTCCTTTTACTACTTTGAAAAATGCTTCAACAGTTTCCTGTACATCTACTTTTTCTAAACCTGTCTTGTTAGAAATCTCTGCGATAATTTCTGCTTTAGTCATGTTATATTCTTCTAATTGTTTGTTCTTTAACTACCACCCGATCAATCGATTTGGGGATGCAAAAGTATTGCTTTTAAATGATTTACAAAAATAAAACGTTAATTTTTATGTAAAATATCTGTCAGCGAAGCCTTTAAGGTAAAAAATTAAACTATACGGCTAATTTATAAGGTATTAGCGGTTAGGTGGTAGCGGTTAGCCTTTAGGGGTTAGCTGTTAGCCTTTAGGTGTCAGCTGTTAGGGATTAGTGGTTAGCAGTTCGCTTTGACGTTCTAACCCCTAAAACCTAATGCCTAATACCTTACACCTCCTACCTTATACCCTAAACCCTAATGCCTAATACCTTGAGCAATACCTATTACTTACAACTTAATACTTAAAACTAGCTGTTAGCCTTTAGGTGTTAGCTGATTAGTGGTTAGCAGTTCGCTTTGACGTTCTAACCCCTAATGCCTAATGCCTAATACCTTACACCTCCTACCTTATACCCTAAACCCTAATGCCTAATACCTGGGTCATACCTATTACTTACAACTTAATACTTAAAACTAGCTGTTAGCCTTTAGGTGTTAGCTGATTAGTGGTTAGCCGTTAACTTTGACATTCTAATGCCTAATACCTAATGCCTAATACCTTACACCTAAAACCTAATACCTTATGCCTAAAACCTATTTACTACCTTT
Organism: Olivibacter sp. EAT-5; assembly: GCF_044784325.1. Taxonomy (NCBI): domain Bacteria; kingdom Pseudomonadati; phylum Bacteroidota; class Sphingobacteriia; order Sphingobacteriales; family Sphingobacteriaceae; genus Olivibacter; species Olivibacter sp. EAT-5. Next base: position 1,454,749 of record NZ_CP173028.1, read on the forward strand.
GCCTCATGTTATTTTCACAAGAGATTATTCAGTGGTATCATCAAAATAAACGAGATCTTCCTTGGCGTAATACCACGGACCCTTATATTATCTGGCTTTCGGAAATCATCCTTCAACAAACACGTGTGGAACAAGGGCTTCCTTACTTTAACCGCTTTGTTGCAGCCTATCCTACGGTTCGCGACTTTGCTGAAGCAGCTGAAGGTGAGATCCTGCGATTGTGGCAAGGCCTAGGATATTACTCTAGAGCAAGAAATATGCATAAAGCCGCTCAAACAATCATGCAACAATATGACGGCATTTTTCCAAAAGAATATAACTCCCTAATAAAATTACCTGGCATTGGCGAATATACTGCCGCCGCAATTGCTTCCTTTTCTTCTAATGAACCAAAGGCTGTTTTAGACGGAAATGTATTCCGTGTATTGGCAAGATACTTTGGTATAAGTGAAGCGATTAATACAGGAAAAGGGAAAAAGCTGTTCAGCAAAATCGCAGAAGAGATGCTCGACAAGGCCAACGCTTCTGTTTATAACCAAGCGATCATGGAATTCGGGGCGCTCCAATGCAAACCCCAGTCGCCTAACTGTGCTGTTTGCCCTATTAGCATCGGTTGTTATGCCTTGCGTGAAAACAAAGTAAATTTCTTACCTGTTAAAATAAAAGGAAAAGCATCACGAGACAGATACTTTTACTATTTCATAGTAAGAGATCAGGATAAGATTGCCATGCAAAAACGAGGATCAAAAGATATTTGGGAGAACATGTATGAGTTTCCATTAATAGAATATCCTATAGCGATAGATTTGGTACAATTGAAGGAAACCTCGATTTTCCGACAGTTGTTTGGCAGCGACTGCGAATTAGAAGTAATCAGCACGCCAAAGAAACATGTGCTTAGTCATCAGAATATTTACGCTTCCTTCATAGAGATTAAAAATTTCAATCACTTGAAGACGAAAAAAAAGGTCTGGAATTATGTTTTTATAAAAGATTTAGATACATTAGCTAAACCTAAATTAATTTTCACATTTTTAAGAGACCATATTATTTGCAACAACTAACACTTATAAGCTATGTCAGGAATTAACAAAGTTATTCTGGTTGGACACTTAGGCAAGGATCCCGAGGTTCGCCATTTAGAAGGCAATGTATCTGTTGCGAGTTTTCCCTTGGCAACATCGGAAACCTTTAATAAAGATGGAAGAAAAGTCGAACAAACCGAGTGGCATAATATTGTAATGTGGAGGGGTCTTGCAGATGTTGCAGCTAAATATTTACAAAAGGGGAAATTGGTCTATATAGAAGGAAAATTGCGAACCCGATCGTACGAGGATCGCGAAGGAGTAAAACGTTATACGACCGAAATTGTTGCAGAAAATTTCACCATGTTGGGAAGGAAAAGCGATTTTGAATCGCCCGGCAATGGCGAAAAAACAAGCAATACAGACCACAGCAGTGACCCAAATTCCACCACTGTTGATTTCAATGAGAATAAGGATGACGATCTACCTTTTTAAGGTCTTTAGGTATAGGGTTAGCGGCGTAAGTACCCTATACCTTTTACCCTAAGCCTTAGCGCTTATTTCTATCTTCAATTCATCAAGCTGTTCCTGCGAAATACTGCTTGGAGAATCGATCATTACATCTCTTCCTGCATTATTTTTCGGAAACGCAATAACATCGCGGATAGAATCAAGGCCTGCAAAAATGGAAACTAATCTATCAAAACCAAAGGCAATGCCCCCATGTGGAGGTGCGCCATAAGTAAATGCATCCATCAAGAACCCAAATTGCGTCTGCGCCTCTTCCTGTGTAAAACCGAGATGTTTGAACATCAGTTGCTGTAAATCTTTTTCGAAGATACGAATTGATCCGCCTCCTACTTCTGTTCCATTGATTACCATATCATAGGCATTGGCCCGCACTTCACCAGGCGCAGTATCCAGTAAGGCTATATCCTCGGGTTTTGGCGAAGTAAAAGGATGATGCATCGCATGATAGCGCTTGGTATCATCATCCCATTCCAATAACGGAAAGTCAACAACCCATAGGGCGGAAAACTTATTCTTATCACGAAGTCCCAGCTGGTTTCCCAATTCTAAACGAAGCTCATTCAGCTGTTTCCGCGTTTTATCAGCATCTCCTGCCATTACCAATATTAAATCCCCTACATTAGCATCCATCGCTTTCGCCCAGGCCTGTAATTGCTCCTGGCTAAAAAACTTGTCTACCGAAGACTTTAACGATCCATCCTCGTTATATCGAAGATAAACCAATCCCGTAGCTCCTATTTGCGGCCGTTTTACAAAATCGGTGAGCGCATCAATTTGTTTTCTGGTATAAGAAGCACACCCTTCCGCTTTAATACCAACGACTAATTCCGCATTGTCAAAAACCGGAAAACCCGCGCCCTGCAACACCGGATTCAATTCTACAAATTGCATCCCAAAGCGTGTATCGGGTTTATCGGAACCATATAAACGCATAGCATCCGCATAGGTCATGCGCGGAAGCTTACCAATTTCTACATTTTTAACTTTTTTAAAGAGGTAACTTATTAGCTCTTCAAACAAATTCAAGATATCCTCTTGCTCTACAAAAGCCATCTCGCAGTCGATCTGGGTGAACTCAGGCTGTCGGTCGGCCCTTAAATCCTCATCTCGAAAACATTTTACAATCTGGAAATAGCGATCAAAACCCGACACCATCAGCAGCTGCTTAAACGTTTGTGGCGACTGCGGTAAGGCATAGAATTGTCCCTCATTCATCCGGCTTGGCACCACGAAATCGCGCGCACCTTCAGGGGTAGACTTAATAAGCACCGGTGTTTCGACTTCCAAAAAACCTTGTTGATCAAGAAAAGAGCGAACAGCCTGTGCCATTTGGTGTCGTAGCACCAAATTATTGCGTACCGGATTACGTCGTAAATCAAGATAACGATATTTCATCCGAAGGTCATCACCGCCATCGGTTTCATCTTCGATCAAAAATGGTGGCAATTTCGCAGCATTCAGTACAGCCAAGTCTGCTACCTTTATTTCGATTTCTCCCGTAGAGATCTTTAAGTTTTTGCTGGAACGCTCAATTACCGTTCCCTTTACCTGTATTACATATTCTCTCCCCAACTCCCGAGCCCTTGCACGCAGGGCCTCATCGTCATCAGCATTAAATGCCAGTTGAGTAACGCCATATCGGTCGCGCATATCGATGAAGGTCATGCCTCCCAGATCTCTCGACTTTTGTACCCATCCGCATAATGTAATTTTTTTTCCTAAATCTGCTAATGTTAACTGTCCGCAAGTATGTGTTCTGTACATATATAGTTTTTAGCTGTTAGCGTCGGTTTAGAGCGGGTCAGCTCTCAGAAATCGGCCATCAGCCCTTTATTAGTTTCAGTTTTTATTATTAACGTTTTCGTGGTTCCATGGCCATTACTTAATGCCTAAAGGCTATAAGCTACTAACTAATTCCCTACCCCGCCATGGTATTGGTTTTCCGACCTTCGGAAAGTTGCTTTGCGTTCAAAATAATATGTTGAGCATCATAACCGCACTCTGCCCAAAGCTGATTCTGTTCGCCATGCTCGATAAACTCATCGGGGATTCCCAAACGAACGACTTTCGACTGATAACCATGATCTGCCATAAATTCGAGCACAGCACTTCCCATGCCTCCTTGTATACATCCGTCTTCTACTGTGATTACTTTACTGAATTTTCGAAACACTTCATGCAGCAGCTCTTCATCCAAGGGCTTTACAAATCTTAAATCGTAATGTGCAGGAAAAATCCCATCAGAGTTAAGCGATACGGTAGCTTTTACCACCTCATTACCGATATGCCCGATGCTTAATATCGCCAAATCTTCTCCGTCACAAATTTTTCGTCCTTTCCCTATGGTTATTTCTTTAAAAGGCCTTCTCCAATCAGGCATGACACCTTGTCCGCGGGGATAACGGATCACAAAAGGCCCCATATCTTCGATTTGTGCGGTGTACATTAAATTGCGCAACTCCTCTTCATTCATAGGCGCAGCTACCTTCATATTTGGTATACAACGCATATATGCCAAATCATACGCACCGTGGTGCGTAGGACCATCGGCACCCGCAATACCTGCCCGGTCGAGACAAAAAACGACATTTAGATTTTGCAAAGCCACATCATGTATCACCTGATCATAGGCCCGCTGCATAAATGTTGAATATATGTTACAAAAAGGCACCATTCCTTGGGTTGCCAAACCGGCGGAAAAAGTAACCGCGTGCTGTTCGGCAATACCTACATCAAACGCTCTATCGGGCATAGCCTTCATCATAATATTCATGGAAGAACCCGAAGGCATTGCCGGTGTAATGCCCATGATTTTTTCGTTTTTCTCGGCCAGTTCAACCAAGGTGTGACCGAAAACATCTTGATATTTTGGCGCTACAGGCTTGTCGCTAACTGTTTTCTTGATTTCGCCTGTAATTTTATCGAATAGGCCTGGCGCGTGCCATTTAGTTTGATCTTTTTCCGCCAAGGCAAAACCTTTTCCCTTTACCGTGATGCAATGTAAAAGTTTAGGCCCCGGTATATCCCTAAGTTCATCAATAATTTTAACTAAGCGTTTTACATCGTGCCCATCAACCGGACCGAAGTATCTGAATTTTAATGATTCAAAAAGATTACTATTTTTCAGTAAAGTCCCTTTAACGCTCTTCTCTATCTTTTTGGCTAAGCCAAGCGCATCAGGCCCTATTTGGGAGATCTTACTTAAAACTGCAGCAATATCATCGCGAAAGCGGTTATAAGGCTTTGAAACTGTAATATCCGTTAAGTATTCCTTTAGCGCACCAACATTTGGATCGATGGCCATGCAATTATCATTCAAAATGACGAGCAAGTTAGATTTCTCTATGCCGGCATGATTCAGTGCTTCGAATGCCATACCGGCTGTCATAGAGCCGTCACCAATTACCGCAACGTGCTGACGATCATTTTCCCCCTTGTAATGAGAAGCTACCGCCATCCCTAACGCAGCAGATATAGAAGTGGAAGAATGCCCTACGCCGAAGGTATCATATTCACTTTCACTACGTTTAGGAAACCCACTGATACCATTATATACGCGATTGGTATGAAACACATCTCGTCTTCCGGTAAGGATTTTATGTCCATAGGCTTGATGGCCGACATCCCAAACCAATTGGTCATAGGGCGTATTGAGTACATAATGCAGCGCCACCGTCAACTCCACCACCCCTAAACTAGCGGCAAAATGTCCGCCATAAACAGATACAACATCAATAATATATTGACGTAGCTCTTTACAAACATTCTCTAAATCCGACTCACTGAGCTTTTTTAAATCGGCGGGGCTATTTATGTTTTTTAGCAACGTTCCTGGTTCAAAATCCATATTAAAATAGGTTCTGAAAGAATTTGTCCTGCAATCAGTCCTCATTCTCTGCCTGTAAATACAAAATTACGGTAATAACAAAACGTTTACAAAGTAAAGGATAAATATTCAATTTAGCTATGTACTGCTTTTTTTGTTCCTGATCTGTTCCATCTCAGCTTTCCGCTAGTTCCGCTCATTTTTCACCAACAAGCAACTACTCGCTTTGTTTTTCAGCTATACATTTCATTTTTGTCTAAATCAATCTTTAAGTCTAATACCAGAGATTACCTTCGGTGAATTCTCGTTGGTCGGTTTCGCTTATAACATACAGATGAAGGTATTTATATTAAAGGAACCTTTTTATTAATCTATTTTTTTAGTATCTGTTCTTTATGCTTGATCATAAAGAACCAAACAACCGAGAAGCTTGCTTCGAGCTCATGAATACCTTTTAAAACAAACACAAATGAATAATCAAGGCCGTGCAGGCTACCTTGCACCTGATTGCAAAGCATTCATGGCGCGTATTGGATCCGTTTCACTTCCTCAATCCGCTTGTATATTGCAAGATGAACAGTCGTGCAAATACTTTGCTGCTCGTTGCTTCGGTATCGTTCAAGGCCATTTTTCCCAACACACTGGCTATATATAAGGCTAAAACTAGTACGTTCGGTTAAAAGTGAAAGCCCATCGTTCTACTAAAATATCACCTAGGAAATTTGCGGTTTGCACGTTGAGGCACTACCTTTTATAGCAAAGTTCCAAGTGATGAGTTTTTGGTTACTTTTTGCGGAAAAAAGTGACAAAAAAAACGTTCCTTTTAAACGCACTTACTCTAGTTATAATTTGTATTTAATAAAAGCGTACCTTTGGAACCATGCAAACAGAGGGTTTTGAGATAAAGCTTCCACAATTCGAAGGTCCTTTTGACCTTTTGCTATTTTTCATTGAGCGGGACGAACTTAATATACACGAAATTTCGATTGCTAAAATTACAGATGATTTCTTGGGATATATACACCACATGAATGCCCTGAACATGGAATTGGCGAGCGAATTTATTTTTGTTGCTGCTACCCTGATGCGGATTAAGGCCAAAATGCTATTACCACGGCCTGAAATAGATGAAGACGGCAATGAAATTGACCTCAAGAAAGACCTTGTACAAAAACTTATAGAATATAAAAAATTCAAAACGGTTTGTGAAGATCTAAAAGCGTTGGAAGATAACCGTTTCATGGTTGAAAGGCGTGGCAACATTGCATTTAATCTCAAAATTGCAGCCAATGAGGCGGAGCCGGGAGAAGAATTGAATTCATTCGATCTATATAAATTAATGAAAGTTTATGATCGATTAATGAATGCGTATCTAAACAAATCGAATGAAGTAAAACATACTGTTGTACAATATCCGTATACGATTGAACAACAGAAAAAAGCCATTGCCTCATTATTAACCATCAATCAAAAGTTAGATTTTAAGGCCATTCAACAGCACTCTGAAAATAGGGTTCATTTTGTATACAACTTTTTAGCCATACTGGAAATGCTTCAACAGCAGATTCTCGAGATACAATTAGGTTTGGGATATAACAATTTTTGGGTACAAGAGAAAGCACAAGCGGTGTAAGCTATAGGGTTTATGGTGTAAGATTTAAGACCTAAAGGGTAATGCCGGTGGTTAACTAGCTAACTGCTAATAAATGCACAAAGCACTTATCAATTCTCTACATTTTCCCTATCTTTGCGCAACTATCTAAAACTGATACTTATATCAATATTTAATGGAAAGAGATAACATCATATTTGAGCTGATTAATGAAGAATTACAACGCCAGGAAGAAGGTATTGAGTTAATCGCTTCAGAAAATTTTGTAAGCAAACAGGTCATGGAAGCAGCCGGTTCTGTATTAACGAATAAATATGCAGAAGGACTACCGGGCAAGCGTTATTATGGTGGCTGCGAAGTAGTTGACGAAATTGAACAAATAGCGATCGACCGCGCAAAGCAGCTTTTCAATGCCGAATGGGTTAACGTACAACCGCATTCGGGAGCGCAGGCCAATGCCGCCGTATTTTTAGCGATACTTAAACCGGGCGATAAAATTTTAGGGTTCGATCTTTCCCATGGAGGACATCTGACGCATGGTTCCCCGGTAAATTTTTCCGGTAAATTATATGAAGCTCATTTTTATGGTGTCGACAAAGAAACCGGCCTAATCGATTATAAAGCCTTAGAAGAAACGGCGTTAAGAGAACAACCAAAAGCAATTATTGTTGGAGCTTCTGCTTATTCACGCGACTGGGATTATGCCTTTATTCGTCAGGTAGCTGATAAAATCGGTGCTTTAGTAGTAGCTGACATCTCACATCCAGCCGGTTTAATTGCTCGTGGACTCTTGACGGACCCACTTCCGCATTGCCATATCGTCACGACCACGACACATAAAACCCTGAGAGGACCTCGCGGCGGTATGATTATGATGGGTAAAGACTTTGAAAATCCTTGGGGTTTAAAAACTCCTAAAGGTGAAATAAGAATGATGTCTTCCCTTTTAGATATGGCTGTTTTTCCCGGTACGCAAGGCGGTCCTTTAGAGCATATCATCGCCGCTAAAGCCGTGGCTTTTGGTGAAGCACTAAGCGACGATTATATGAGTTATATCTTGCAAGTAAAGAAAAACGCTTCGGCAATGGCAGATGCCTTCGTTAGCAAAGGTTATCAAATTATTTCAGGTGGTACAGATAACCACTCCATGTTGATTGACTTAAGAAACAAAGGAATCAGCGGCAAAGCAGCGGAAGCTGCATTAGGCGAAGCCGGTATTACGACGAACAAAAACATGGTGCCGTTTGATGACAAATCACCATTTGTTACATCAGGTATCCGTATGGGAACAGCGGCCATAACAACTAGAGGACTGAAAGAAACCGAAATGGTACAAATCGTTGAATTCATTGATCGCGTTATTAACGCGCCGGAAGACGAAGCCGTGCTTGATGCGGTTCATGAAGAAGTGCTTCAATTAATGGCAAAATTTCCTTTATATAAATAGACAGTAAGATCATCTGTCGTAAAATTAACAAACGGGCATTCAATGTGAATGCCCGTTTTTGTTGGCTTAACTTCGACATTAATCAATACATATCTTACCATTAAATAAGTATTCATTTAGTAATAATAAAGAATTAGTGGGGGGTTAACCTAGATAAAACCTTTACTAACCCTTTGTTAACTCCTTATCAACCCTTTTTCAACCCTTTTTCAACCCCTTATTAATAGTATGGTTAATACGAAGAAAGTATAATGTTATTCTAATGATAGACCGAAGAACTCCATCACGTTTATTTGGTATAGGCTAGCGTCACTACACTAACACGTACACCAGCTATTTCCAAGAGTTTATAAGCGCAGGCTTCAATGGTAGCACCTGTTGTTAGCACATCATCCACCAGCAAGATATGTTTGTCTTGAAAGGTTTGAGGTTTAAGTACTTCAAATATTTCTTTCATGTTCTCGTAACGTTCATAACGTCTTTTTGTTGTTTGTGATTCTGTGCGAGTATGTCGAATTAGATTTCCTGTTTCTATCGGAACTTTAAAGCTTTCGCTCAGTCCTTTTGCAAAAAACTCACTTTGATTGTATCCTCTTTTCTTTAGCTTTTTAGGATGCAAAGGTACGGGAACGATGAGATCAACATGCCGAAAAGTGGAGCAGTATAACAGTTCGCCATACCGTTTACCCAGCATATTTCCTATTTCCGGTTTATTGAAGTACTTTAAATGGTGCAGTATGTTTTGAACAGTGGATCCTTTTACATAATAAAGATAAGAAGAAACCGCCTGTAACGGAACCCGACCCCACAATTGTTTGCTTGCAGCATTTGCCGGATCGAGATGGAAATTTGTAATTGGTAAATGATAGAGACAATGGGTGCAAATAAGCGATTCATGTTCATACAGCGATCGCTTACAGCCCGCACATAATTCGGGATATAGTAATGAGACAAGGGCTTGAAAATACCGGATCATCATAGGCTATAATTAATGCCATAAGACCATCAATCGCACTTGGCTTCCCGCTTTGACAACCTTACTATTTTGTATGCGCAGCTATTAATACATGATCGTATCAGCTTTGGCCATCGGTTAGTTAAAACTTTCTCTCGAAGCTTTAAGCTTACATCAATTGTTCTTGTTTTTCTTTAACAGCTAACTGTCCACATGCAGCGTCAATGTCTTTGCCCCGGCTTCTTCTGACATTGGTGGTTATACCTCTTTTTCTAAGAAACGCCGCAAAGCGATCAATTTTATCCCCTTCCGCATTCTCGAAATCTGCAAAGGCGATGGGATTATATTCAATGATGTTAACTTTACAAGGCAGGTGTTTGCAGAAGGACGCCAATTCTGCTGCATCTTCCAATTCGTCGTTAAAATTGTTAAAAACGATGTATTCGTAAGTAACGGGATTTTTTGTCTTGGCAAAATAATATTTTAGCGCTTCGGCCAATGCCTTTAACGAATTCTGCTCATTAATCGGCATGATTTCATTTCTTTTTGCGTCATTCGCTGCATGAAGGGAGAGGGCTAAATTAAATTTCACTTGATCGTCTCCCAACTTCTTAATCATTTTGGCTATTCCGGCAGTTGAAACAGTTATCCTTTTTGCTGCCATATTCAGTCCATCAGGAGCTGTAATCCGTTCGATAGATTTTAAAACATTGGCATAATTAAGTAGCGGCTCACCCATTCCCATATAAACAATATTACTTAGGGGGATCGAATAGTTTTCTTCTGCCTGTTTATTGATTAAAACAACTTGATCGTAAATTTCGTCTGCATTTAAGTTCCGCTTTCTATCCATATATCCCGTTGCACAGAATTTGCATGTTAAACTGCAACCCACCTGGGAGCTGACGCAGGCAGTCATCCGATCGGGAGTAGGGATTAAAACACCTTCAATAATATTATTGTCAAAAAGCTTAAACGTGCTCTTTATGGTTTTATCAGCACTGTATTGGGATTTATCGATGCGAACAGCGTTGATTATAAAATTCTCTTTCAGCGAATCGCGTAACTTTTTGCTAAGATTGGTCATATTATCGAAATCTACGCACGACTTCATCCATAACCACTCAAAAATTTGCTTTGCACGAAAACTTTGCTCGCCTAAAGCGAGTAAACTTTCCTTCAACTGTTCAAGGCTTAACGATCTGATATCTACTTTCTTTCCCATGTTTTTCACGGTGCAAATATACCGCTTTTTTAACACAAAAACATATAATCCTTTGTTATACAAGTGTGTTAAAGCGTGAAACAAATTTCGTTAGTTTCATATTTTTTGCTAACATTGCCCGTAATTATTAAAAAAAGTAGACGAATTCTTCATATTTTTAGTGAACCTCAGATGTCATGGTAAATTATTACTCGGCAGACTATATTCTTCCCGTTTCTGCAAAACCCATTCATAATGGTATCATTGGGGTGGACGAGAACGGTGAAATTATAGGTGTTTATGAATCAGGAGCAAAAGAAATATCGGATAAAACCATTACGAAACATAAGGGTATTATTACTCCGGGATTTATCAACACGCACTGTCATTTAGAACTTTCCCATCTGAAGGGTAAATTCGCCAAAGGCACTGGGCTAATTCCTTTCATCGAAGCTGTTATTGGGCAACGGAATGCGAACGAGAAGGAAGTTGTAAAGGCCATGCAATCTGCCGACTCGGAAATGAAAAGGAATGGTATTGTGGCGGTTGGTGATATTGCAAACCGTGCTATTTCGAAAGAAACAAAGGAGAAAAGCAGCCTTTATTACCATACCTTTATAGAAATTCTGTGCTTTGAACCGGAAAAAGCGCAAGAAGTGTTTAGAGATGGCTTAGCGCTCTGTGAAACATTCGACGGGCTACCGTCTTCCATCACACCGCATGCCCCTTACTCGGTATGTAAAGAAATTTTCAGGTTTTTAAAACAACTTCATAAACCGGAAACCAATCTGCTCAGTATCCACAATCAGGAAAGCGAAGAGGAGAACAAGCTTTATCGCTATAAGTCAGGGCAATTTATTGATTTTTATCGAAAGTTAAACCGAGATATTGGCTTCTTCAAGGCGCAAGCCAGGGATTCTATTCAAACCATCGTTCCTCTATTACCAAAGCGGCAACCCGTTATGTTTGTTCATAACACGTACACAAACATGAAAGATATTTTTTTTGTGGATCGTTTTGCGGGAAACGTGACCTGGTGTATATGCCCTAATGCCAATCTGTATATCGAAAACAGGCTGCCAAAAATCGACCTATTTCTGAATCAGGACAGTCCCATTACGCTAGGCACAGACAGTTTAGCTTCTAACGATAAGTTATGCATTTTATCGGAGCTTTTAACACTGCACGCTCATTTCCCGCATTTAAAACTTGAGGATACCTTAAAGTGGGCAACGCTTAATGGCGCCAAATACTTAGGTATTGATCACCAATACGGCAGTCTAGAAAAGGGCAAAAAACCTGGCCTTAACCTCATCAGTCACACGCAAGGGCTAAAACTGAGCGAAAACTCAACCGTTACGCCCTTAATCTAAAGCATTCATTTTCTGTTAATTGCTATTCGGCATAATTAATCCTATGGAAAAGAGACAAGTTGATTTACAAAAAAATTGCACATTTGTAACATACAGTTTCGACTGTCCTTAAGAAGTATCAGTGCCAATGAAGCATTTAAATATTACCGTTTTCGGAAAAGTACAGGGAGTCTTTTTCAGAGCAGCAACTAAAGCCGTTGCCAATCAGTTAAAAGTCACCGGCTTTGTCAAGAATTTACCCGACGGAAGTGTTTATATAGAAGCAGAAGGAGATGCTTTCGGATTGGAGAATTTCTTAGAGTGGTGCCATGAGGGACCGGAACATGCTGTTGTCGAAAAAGTTGAAATTAATTCAGGTGAACTGAAAAACTATAACAATTTCGAAATTCTTAAGCGTTAACATTTTAACTGTCAACAAAAATTGTCTACACTACGAAAATTTGCCGGGCAAACCATGATCTATGGTTTAAGTACGATTATAGCTCGTTTAGTCAATTTTATCCTTACACCTTTATTTTCAAGAAAACTATCCACAGCCGTCTTCGGGATTTTTACCACGATGTATAGTTATGCTTCGCTATTGAACGCATTACTTGCCTTTGGAATGGAAACCACTTTTTTCCGCTACATTCAAAAAAAAGAGGATAATAAGCAGGCCGTTTACAATAACACCTTTCTGATAATTCTTGCTATCAGTTTATGTTTCCTTCTCCTAGTGCTGCTTTTTAAGCAGGAAATAGCGCACTTTATGAATATATCGGACCCAGATCTATCGAGGTATATCACCTATTTTGCACTTATTTTAGTATTAGATGCTATCGCTGTTATTCCGTTCGCAAAAATCAGAGCAGACGGACGCCCGCTAAGATATGGAATGATTAAGTTATTTAACATTTTCATTTTTGTATCCTCTAATTTATTTTTTATCGTTTTCATTCCTTGGGCCATTAAGACTGATCTATCCATTGCTCCATACTTTTCTACTTGGTATCATTCCCAATGGGTTGGTTATGTCTTCCTATCCAATCTAATCGCTAGCGCGGTCACACTATTGCTCATGATCCCGGAATTGCTCAAACTGAAATTACGATTCAATGGCCCGTTAGCGCGAGAAATGTTTTCTTATAGTTTCCCTATTTTGATTGCCAACTTTTCATTTATTATAAATGAAAACCTTGATAAAGTATTTTTAGGACAATTATTACCGGATGATATCGCCGAAACGCAAGTCGGTATCTACGGATTGTCGGCAAAACTAGCCGTATTTTTGAGTATTTTCATCCAGGCATTTCGCTTAGGTGCCGAGCCGTTTTTCTTTAGTCAAGCAAAAGAAAAAAATTCAGGTCAAACTTATGCCATCATTATGGATTATTTCGTTATTGCCATGGCAATAGGCATGTTTGGTTTAGTAGCCAATATTGAGATTTTAAAATATTTTATAGCCGGGTCCTCTCTTACAACAAGTATGGAAAATTGGAAAGGATTATCAATTGTTCCAATCCTTTTACTAGGATATATTTTCTTAGGTGTATATATGAGTTTATCTATTTGGTATAAATTATCTGATCAAACAAAATATGGTCTTTATATTTCAGGTACCGGAGCTATTGTTACTATTGTGTTGAATTTGGTTTTTATTCCCTCTTACGGCTTTATCGCGTCAGCTTGGATTACGATGATAACCTATGCCTGCATGATGATTCTTTCTTATGTTTTAGGACAAAAAAATTACCCAATTCCCTATCATACATTTAAAAATTTGACGTATATTGTATGTGCAATTATTTTGAGTTGGTTATCTTTCTACGTATTTGGAAGGAACCTAATAATCGGTAACGGATTGCTTTTGCTCTTCTTAATCGGTATATACTTAAAAGAGGGGCCACAGCTTAAACAATTATTAGGCTATAAGCGAAGATAATGGCCCAACCTTTGCGATAGCGTTAAAGCGATGAAAGGAGAAGTCCGGATATAGGCACTTCCCTACTTGGCCGACTATTGTGAAACGAGTACGATTTAAAACAACAATTGTAAGATGATTTTAAAGAATAAAATATACTGGTTTATATGCCTTTTATTAATAAGTGGACAACAGGTACTTGCGCAAACAGCGACAGACAGCAGTCAGGTAAAGGATTTATATTACCAGGCGCTCAACGAAAAGGCCCGAGGAGATATTGACCTAGCGCAAACTACACTTCGCAAGTTGTTAAAGCTAGACGACAGCAACGATGCTGCTTATTTCGAATTAGCCCGATTAGAGTTGGAAGATAAAAATCTAGGTGACGCTGCCATCCATGCAAAAAAAGCAACAACACTAAAACCAGATAATGAGTGGTATTGGGTTTTGTTGGCAGACATTTACAAACGGATGGAGGATTTTAACTCCCTCCCTCCTATTTTTGACCAGCTGATTCGCATCAAACCCGAAAAGAAAGAGTACTTCTATGATCGTGCTTACGCCCTTTTCCTTAATAATGAGCTTGACAAATCACTACAGGCTTACCATGAAATAGAGCAAAAGTTCGGAAAGGATGATAACATCATTATTGCGCGGCAGGAGATATACTTAAAACAAAAACAACCCAAAAAGGCCATCGAAGAAGTCACCTCTATTATCGAAAAGGAACCGGATAGTACAAAAGGATATCTACTCTTAGCCAACTTATACTTAAAGCTTAACAAGCCCAAGGAAGCTATTAAGGTCTTGGACGAAGGACATGCACGTATCCCCGGCGATCCTTACATTTCTTTAAGTAAAGCGGATGCCTATCACAATTTGAAAGATGAGGAAAAATCAACTCGGGAGCTTCGAATGGCTTTTGCCAGTGAACGGATGGATTTCGAAGGGAAAATGCGCCTATTGATCAGTCTCATGTCTGACCCGAAGAGTAATGAAATGGCACCTATCGTTCGCGATTTAGCGAATACATTAACGATAAGCTATCCAACGGATGCACGTGCTTTTGCTTTATATGGAGATATATTAGCCCAACAAAAACAACTGAAGGAAGCTCGGGAACAATATCTCAAAGCGATCGATATCAACAGCCGGGTGAATACTATTTGGGAACAACTATTACAGATAGAGCTCAGCTTAGGTATGCAAAAAGAGGCTTTGGCACATGCTTATAAAGCCTCTGCATTGTTTCCGCAACAGCCTTTAACTCAGTTTTTTTCGGGGCATGCTTTCTTTATGGAGAAGAAATATACGGATGCAAGAAGTTGTTTTGAAGCCGCGCTTAATTATGTTGACGAGAAAAACACCCCGTTGCTTACGCAAGTATATAGCAGCTTAGGTGACACCTATCACGCCTTGGATATGTTTGCAGAGTCCGATCAAGCCTATGAGGAGGCGCTTGCCATTGATAGCAACAACGTGGGAACGCTTAATAATTACGCCTACTATTTATCGCTTCGAAAAACCAATTTAGAAGCGGCCGCTAAGATGTCGAGAAAGTCAAACGAATTAGAGCCTAATAATCCGACATTTCAAGACACGTACGCGTGGGTGCTGTTTCAACAAGGCAATTACGCTGAAGCTTTAAAATGGATCGAAAAAGCAATCACCAATTCAGGGGAAAAGTCCTTTGCGCTCCTTGAACATTATGGTGATATATTGTTTAAACTGGGTGACATCGAAAAAGCCGTTTCCAAATGGAAGGAAGCAAAAGCCACCGGGGAAACTACGGGGGAAAATGTGGAGCTTTTAACTAAAAAGATCGATGCTAAAAAGTATATTGAGTAATGCCTTTTAACCATTCAAATTTGCGAAAGCTATCCATTTTGACGGTTTTATCGGCTAGCTTGCTGATCGTCGCTTGCAAAAGCAAAAAAGTAATAGTCGACGCAACCAAAGAAGAAAGTCGGATCACCTTGGATAATCGGGTATTGGTGAATGGTATCCTTGACAATCAATTGAGCTTCAACACCTTCAGTGCTAAAGCAAAATCGGCCGTTGCCATCAATAAAGACAACTATGATGCAACCTTAAATATCAAGATAAAAAACCAGGAAGCGATATGGATATCTATTACCACCGTCTTTGGAATCGAGGCTGCTCGCGTATTAATCACGCCGACCCGCTTTCGAATGATGAATCGTATCAACGGAACCTACATCGACGAACCCTTTGCCTTTTTACATCAATTTGCCTCCGAAGAGATTACTTATGGTAATCTACAGGCTATGATGGTAGGCAATATGATTGATCAAGCGTTGAGTTATTCGAACGAGGCAAAAAAAGGAGATTTAGGTTATTTACTAAGTGGCTTTAAAAATGATTTAAATTTCTTAGTAAGAACAGATGACAATTTCAGGGTCACTAATTGTAGTTTAAGCACTTACAATCAGGAACGCCAAGTAAATACGGATTATTCTGATTTTGCATTAATAGGCAAACATCCGGTACCTAAGGATATTCGTTTAACCGCTAATTCATCCGCTGTAAAACTGGAATTACAGCTAAAGTACAATCGTATTGCTTTGAATGAGGCCGTAGAGATGCCATTCACTATTCCGTCAAAATATAAGCCCTTAAGTGGAATACGTTAATCAACAAATGTTTATCGAGATAAAAATATTTTAGTACTTTCGTTGGCAATAAATACGTTAAAATAACGATGTAATGTAATACATCATCAATGATTTGAAGAAGAGAATGATTCGGATAAAGTCAATATGCTGTTTGCTGTTATTTATGGGGATAGGCCTATCTAGTTGGGCACAGTCGAGCGCACAGTTGAAAAAGCAGCGGGAGGCCCTTACACGTGAAATAGAATTATTGAATCAAACTTTACGTTCTACATCAAAAGACAAGTCATTATCGCTCAAACAGGTAAATGCCCTTAACGCCCAAATCAACCTACGGGTGAAAAAAATCAAAACGATTAATAGCGAAGTCAATTTAATAGAGAGCCAGATAGCCAAAAATACCAATACGATCCGCTCCTTGCAGAATGAATTGGCGAAGCTCAAAAAAGGATATGCGTCCATGGTACAGTTTGCGTTTCGCAACTCGAGCGCTTACAATAAATTGATGTTCATTTTTGCTTCTAACGACTTTAATCAAGCGTATAAGCGCCTTAAATACCTTCAGCAATTCAGCGATTCCCGGAAAAAACAAGCAAAGGAGATAGAGGAAACGCAGAAAAGTATTGAGCAAAAAATTGCCGAATTGGCGAGTAATAAAAAGGAGAAAGTAGTACTTCTGAGCGACCAGGAAAAAGAGAAGCAAGCGCTCGACGGCCAAAAATCTGTTAAATCAAAAGTGCTTAACGATCTTACCAAGAAGGAAAAAGAATATAAGCAAGAGCTGAATAAGAAGCAGCAGGAAGATGCGCGTTTAGCACGTGCCATACAGGCGGCTATCCGAAGAGAGATCGAAGAAGCTCGGCGAAGGGCAGAAGAAGAAGAAAGACGACGAGCAGCAGAGTTGGCGAAGAAAAACCCTAATGCGAAGGCTCCGGAGCCAACCGCTAGAAAAACCGACAAAGAGGCGCTCTTGTCAACACCAGAGGCGGCTAAATTAGCAGCAGATTTCACAGGTAATCGTGGGCGACTCCCCTGGCCGGTAGCTTCGGGATCGGTAACGCAAGGTTACGGACAATATACTTATGGAAAAGGTGTTAAAGTTAATAGTAACGGCTTAACCATTCGTACAGCAGCAGGTGCCGCCGTACGGGCCGTATTTGATGGTGTTGTAACATCAATCGTGCAACTCCAAAATCAATATACTGTTATTATACGTCATGGTAATTACTTCACTGTCTATCAAAACATGAAAACGGTCAGTGTTTCCAGAAATCAGAAGGTTTCTGTAAAACAAACAATTGGCACAGTAGCTGTAGATGCGACGGAAGGAACTTCCGATTTACACTTTGAACTGTGGCAAGGAACTTCGCCTATCAACCCAAGTAGTTGGTTAGCGGGAAATTAGCCATACAAGTGGTGAAATGATAAACGATAAAAAATTGTTTATCTAAGCATTTTTACATAAGTTTGTAAACTGGACGTAAGACGATTACGTATATTGAGGAAAGAATAAAAACTACAATGTAGTCATTGAATAAAGATTTTAAATATTGAGTTATGTTAAACACAATTTTGTTACTGGGTATTGGTGGGCCTGAAATAGCAATTATCGTTCTTGCTTTGTTATTATTATTTGGTGGAAAGAAAATTCCTGAGTTGATGCGTGGATTAGGACGCGGTGTGAGAGAATTTAAAGAAGGCCAAGCCGGAACCACGAAAGATGAAGTTAAAGAGGAAAAACAATAATCCCTCATTCTTATAAAGGATAAGCTGTTGTAACATATAGCATGTTGCAGCAGCTTTTTTTATTATTATTTCAAAAAAAAATCAACTTACTATACTAAGTGAGCTGATTAAAACGTTGTTTAAGAAATTATTATCAAACCTCTTTTGAGCGTGGCTCAAAATATGTTAACGTATTTAGCAATAATGAACTGATTTGATAATCAACAGCCTTAAATATAAGACATGATATTGAAAAGATTTTCGGCATTTGCCGTAGGTATGCTATTTTGCGTTCAATTGACGCAGGCAACAACAAGCAAAGATACCGACGAACCTTCGAAATTAAGTGCCTCTTCGAATGTTCTATCTAGCGAAGATTCTACACTCAGGAAAAATTCCCACCCTCACGATCTCTCCTGGTATCTCGCCCCTCAAAATATAAAAAAGCAACTGGACACTTTGCAAAAGGTAATCCCCTTAACGTACAATAGCTATGTCCAATCTTATATAGATGCTTATACGGCACCGCGCTATAAAAACCATCTTTCTAAAATGCTTGAGTTAGCGCAGTACTATTTTCCCATTTACGAGAAAGTATTTGCAGAGACGGATTTGCCACAGGAAATAAAGTATTTATCTATCATTGAATCAGCTTTAAATCCACATGCGGTCTCAAGGGTGGGCGCAACCGGTCCTTGGCAATTTATGTTCGCTACGGCAAAAGCGTTTAATTTAAATATAGACAACTACGTTGATGAACGGAAAGACCCCTATGCCGCGACTTATGCAGCGGCGGCTTATCTAAAAGATGCTTACAACGAATTTGGCGATTGGCAACTTGCAATAGCATCCTATAATTGCGGAAAAGGAAATGTAGCCAGAGCGATACAACGCTCAGGTATTGAAAAACCTGATTTTTGGACCGTGCGAAAATATCTTCCCCAGGAAACACGTAATTATGTGCCCGCTTTTATTGCCATGACCTTCGTGCTAAATAACTATGAAGTATTAGGAATTGCAACACCCTCCGGGAGCGGATCTGCCCTTACAGCGGAGAAAGGTACCGACGTCATTTTGATCGATAAGTTTATTCCATTATCAGGCATTGCAGAGGCGTTAAACCTCGACCTGAACCAATTGATCACGCTAAATCCGGCCTATAAAAAGAGCATCATCAATGGTACACCGGAGGCTCCGAAGCGTTTAGTCGTCCCTGCGGTAGATAAAACCGCTTATGCCAGCTTGTATGCAGCTTTAAATACACCGACCGATGCTCCTGCAAAAGTTATTACAGCATCTAATACCGATAGAAAAGCTATTTATCATCGCGTAAGAAGAGGTGAAAGCTTAAGCTCAATTGCCAATAAATATCAAGTAGAGGTACAGGACTTGAAGGTTTGGAATAGGTTGAGGAGAAATGCCATTGTTCCGGGACAGCGTTTAAAGATCTCTGAACCGGGTTATGCAGCAGGGAAAAAAACGAGCTTGGAAAGAAAATCCGTTAATTACGTAACCTATAAAGTTAAAAGAGGAGATACACTTTCCGGAATCGCCCAAAAATACAGAGGAGCCACTGTCAATAATATAAAAGCAATGAACAATTTAAATGGCTCATCTATCAAACCAGGGATGACTTTAAAGATCAATAGCCTTTAAAAATAAAATATTGCTTATGCATTAAGGGTTGACGCCGGGGTCCTTCGACTGCTGGCGGAACCCTACCGAGGGCACTCATCTAGTGCAGGTACGCAGCGTCCTGTTCGTTTTCAAAACCTTCGAGTGTCACAGAAACATGCTCATTAAGAATGGTAGATAATTTGTGTCCGGAGAAGTCGCTTATAACAGGGAATTTATGATGGCTTCTATCAATTAGAACCGCCGTTCTCAGCTTCTTTAAGGGAACATTCAAAAAAACACCCAAACCATAGGCTAAAGTCCGCCCACTATTCAATACATCGTCCACCAATATTACCACTTTATCTTTCGCCTCACTTACCGAAATATCGGTTTCTGCTTGCAGGGTAGAACTGACTTTATTTAATGAAATGTTGATAAGCTTGACATCGACCGCCAATGAAATTTTTGCTAGTTCTTCTTTTAAGCGACGAGCCAAAACATATCCTCTTTCGGCAACACCCGCTAGAACAATCTCTTTTTCTTCAAAGTTATCTTCTAAAATCTGATAAGCAATTCTTGTAATTTTTTTCTGAATCTGGTCCTTGTCTAAAATCAATATTTTTTCGCTTGCCATAGCATTATTCCTGTGCATAAAAGTAGTAAATTTTTTTTTAAGGTAAAAGGGATGGATATGCGCATTTGTTCATCACTCACCAACTCGCGTTTGGCTAATTGAGGTGATAAGCCAATGAGCAATCACTAAATAGAAAACTACTAACAGTGGAATTAGGCCAAGCCGACTGATTTTAGAAAAATCGATTGCTAATTTAAATGAAGAACGTCTTCCTCTTCCGACGCATTCTCATTCTGTGCTTTCAAGCTCATACGGCCGCCATTGAAATAATAGCGCTTCCAATAAGCTTCATCAAGATTGCTAATCATAACGCCTCTGCTGGTAGAAGCGTGCGCAAATTTCCTGTCACCCAAATAAACGCCAACATGTGTAATACTTCTACTTCTTATTTTGAAGAACACCAGGTCGCCGGGCTTCAGTTCATTTTTGTTGATGGGATCAACTTGTGTATAAATATTTCTTGAATTATTTCCGATCGACGTATTAAACACCTTTTCGTATAGCTCATAGGCAAACTTGGAACAATCAATGCCCTTTTTTGTTTTACCTCCTAATCGATAGGGTGTGCCAATCCAATCATAAACAAACTGATAAAGCTTTGTATTGGTGGTTGCTGAAGCAGCAATCCCCATTATTTGGGAAAAATACTCTTTGGCTAAATTATCCGGATCTTCGGGTGAATTATTTTTTTCAGTTAAGGTTTGGGCCTGAAGGTTTAGTGACAGAGCACCTAGCAGTATGCATACTACCAAAAGCGTTTTTTTCATTTGAATAAAATTTTTCCAGTTAATGAAGCTTGCATGAGCACATGCAGTTTTCATCTGCGTTAATTTACTTACAGGAAGGTCATTCTTATCCCCCATTGGCTTGATTGACTATCCGTTTAAGGTTAACAATGTTGTTTTTTAATGTAAAAGTTTATCCATGCACTAAAACAGGTGTGTCGCAAATCTAAATGAAAACTTTTATTTTGTCAAAAAAAGCAAACACAATTTTAACATTTTTTTGACATGTGTACTATATACCATACAGGCCAATAAAAAAAGGAGGAGAAAAACAAATAATAATTCACTTTCTCTCACGTACATTCTGTGAATATCGCAACAATTGATTAGATTTGCCTTCCAGTAAATTAAGTACACGAACATAAAGCGATGAGTTCAACACCAATAACAAAAGAAACATATCTAGAGTGGTATAAGTCGATGTTACTTATGCGTAAGTTTGAGGAAAAAGCAGGTCAACTTTACGGTCAACAAAAAATAAGAGGCTTTTGCCATCTATATATTGGACAGGAAGCCGTTGTTGCAGGTGCCATGTCAGTTCTTCGTAAAGAGGACTCCATGATCACTGCTTATCGTGACCATGCCCATGCCCTTGCCAAAGGCATGAGCGCCAATGCAGCTATGGCAGAGTTATTCGGGAAAGTAACGGGTTGTTCGAAAGGAAAGGGTGGATCAATGCACTTTTTTGATAAGGAAAACAATTTCGCGGGAGGCCATGGTATCGTAGGAGGACAAATACCATTAGGTGCAGGTCTTGCTTTTGCCGAAAAATACAATGGTACAGATAATGTTTGCGTTTGTTACATGGGAGACGGAGCTGTAAGACAAGGGTCTTTAAACGAGACCTTTAATATGGCAATGCTTTGGAAGCTTCCGGTAATCTTCGTTTGCGAAAATAACGGTTATGCGATGGGTACTTCCGTTAAGCGGACGACTAACATGATTGACATTTATAAAATGGGCTTAGGCTTTGATATGCCAAGCGCTCCGGTTGATGGTATGGACGTTGTAGCAGTTCATAATGCAATGGACGAAGCCGTTCAGCGTGCCAGAAAAGGGGAAGGACCAACGTTTTTGGAGATTCGCACCTATCGTTATAAGGGACACTCTATGTCGGATCCTGCCAAATACCGTACAAAAGAAGAATTAGAACAATATAAAGAGCGCGATCCAATTGCCGCGGTTAAGCATGCCATTATAGAGAATAAGTATGCCGATGAGCAATGGTTTGATCAGGAGGAAGCCGAAGTAAAACGTATTGTTGATGAAGCGGTTAAATTTGCTGAGGAATCTGAGTATCCAAACCCGGAAGAGCTATATACAGACGTGTATGTGCAGAACGATTATCCATATATTATGGATTAACAGGAGTGCAATCTTAATAATTTAAATAGATAAAAAACCCCAGATAATATTATGGCTGAAGTAGTTCGAATGCCTAAAATGAGCGACACCATGACAGAAGGTGTAATTGCAAAATGGCATAAAAAGGTAGGCGATAAGGTTAGCTCAGGAGATTTAATTGCTGAGGTTGAAACCGATAAGGCTACCATGGATTTTGAATCCTATCAGGAAGGCACACTATTATATATAGGTCCTAAGGAAGGCGAAGCAGTTCCTATCGATGCTGTAATTGCCGTATTAGGAGAAGAAGGAGAAGATTATCAGGCATTACTTAATGGTAATGGCGGCGCTTCGCCTTCAACTAAAGAAGATAAAAAAGAAGAAGAGGCTCCGGCACAGGAAGAAACAGAAGATGAAGATGAGGGTGAAGAAGTAAGTGCTGAATCATTAGGTGCAACGGTAATCACTATGCCATTGCTGAGTGATACAATGACCGAAGGCGTAATTGCAGAATGGCATTTCAAGGTTGGCGACAAGATTAAAAGTGATGATGTAATTGCCGACGTAGAAACGGACAAAGCAACCATGGAAGTTACTGCTTATGCTGAAGGCACCTTACTGTACATCGGAGTAGAAAAAGGTCAGGCAGCAAAAGTTAATGATATTATTGCCATTGTAGGAAAAGAAGGTACCGATGTAACGCCTTTGCTTAAACAGAAAAGCAGTAAACCGAAGAAACAAGAAGCTCCTAAAAAAGAAGAAGCGTCAACTAGCGCAGCAAACGAGCCAAGCCAAGCGGAAAGCAAAGAAGTTACTTCTTCTGACTCGTCCCGAGTTAAAGCTTCTCCTTTAGCGCGAAAAATTGCGAAAGAAAAAGGTATTGATTTAAATGAACTGAAAGGTTCGGCAGAGAATGGCCGTATCATCAAAAAGGATGTCGAATCCTTCACGCCTGCTGCTAAACAAAAGACTGAAGCACCGGCTGCTGCTCCAAGCGCCGAAAGTAAGTCTGTTACTATTCCGCAATTTATCGGAGAAGAGCGGTTTACCGAAAAGCCTGTGACTCAAATGCGTAAAACGATTGCTAAACGTCTTTCGGAAAGCTTATTTACTGCTCCACATTTCTATGTAACAGTGAAAGTTGACATGGATAGCGCTATTTCCGCACGGAATAAAATCAACGAAGTTGCTCCTGTTAAGGTGTCTTTCAACGATTTAGTCATCAAAGCTGTTGCCGTTGCGCTAAAACAACATCCTAATGTTAACTCTTCTTGGTTGGGCGATAAAATTCGCTATAATGAGCACGTTAATATTGGTGTCGCTATTGCCGTGGACGAAGGCTTATTAGTTCCTGTGGTCCGTTTCGCTGATGGAAAGACATTATCACATATATCGGCTGAAGTGAAAGATTTTGCACAACGTGCTAAAGCCAAAAAACTACAGCCGAAAGACTGGGAAGGCTCTACCTTTACGGTTTCTAATCTGGGTATGTTCGGCGTCGACGAATTTACCGCCATCATTAATCCACCTGACTCTTGTATATTAGCCATTGGCGGCATACAACAGGTACCCGTGGTTAAAAACGGTGCGGTTGTCCCAGGCAACATCATGAAGATTACTTTAAGCTGTGACCACCGTGTAGTAGACGGTGCTACGGGGGCCGCTTTCTTGCAGACTGTTAAATCACTGCTAGAAGAACCCGTTCGGTTATTAGTTTAAAAAATTCAAATAGAAAAAAGGCATCTCCTGAACAGGCAGATGCCTTTTTTCATTTAGCGATGATGAGCCTGCCGGTCGGGACCGATCCCTTTATCATTCTTTCGAACCTAGTATAACAGAAAAATCACACGCAAAGTTGTTAATTCAAAACTTTATTTACGATTTTGGCGGCAAACAAACAGTAATTGAAATATGATATTTAAACGACTCTTAATTTTATGCTGTTGTATCAGCTTATACAGTGCGCAAGCCCAACAAAAAACATCCAAAGAAGTAGATCGACCTAAATTGGTAGTAGGGATTATGGTGGACCAAATGCGCTGGGATTACTTATATCGATATTACGACCGCTATGGTGAAGGCGGCTTTAAGCGCATGTTAAACAACGGTTTTTCCTGCGAAAACACCTATATTAATTATATCCCGACCGTTACCGCCATCGGACACAGCTCGGTTTACACCGGTACAACGCCTGCTATCCACGGAATTGCCGGGAACGACTTTATCATACAAGCTACAGGAAAAAGCATGTATTGCACGGAAGATGAAACGGTTACCCCATTAGGAACGGCCGTTGGTAATGCAGCGGGCAAGATGTCGCCAAGGAACCTACTGGCATCCACCATAACGGATGAACTTAAATTAACCTCCAATTTCCGTTCTAAGGTGATTGGAATTGCTATAAAAGATCGAGGTGCTATTTTACCAGCCGGCCATTTTGCTGATGCTGCTTATTGGTTTGATAATAGTGGCGACTGGATCAGTAGCTCATACTATATGACTGACTTGCCTAAATGGGTGAAAGATTTCAACAAACAAAAACTTGCGGAAAAGTATTTAAAACAAGACTGGAATACGTTATACCCTATTGAAACCTATAAACAGAGCATTGAAGACAATAATCCGTATGAAGGAAAGTTTAAAGGTACTCAATCACCAACTTTCCCTGTTAAAACGTCTCAACTGCTTAAAGAAAATGGAATAGGCTTGGTTGCTACGACACCTTATGGAAATACGTTGACACTCGATTTGGCAAAAGCCGCTATTAGCAATGAAGAATTGGGAAACAATCCCGGCGGTTTTACTGATTTTTTAGCAATCAGCATATCATCTCCCGATAAAATAGGCCATCAATTCGCTGTAAACTCAATAGAGGTTGAAGACAACTACCTCCGTCTTGATAAAGATTTGGAAGACTTCTTTAGTTACCTCGACAAAACCGTTGGACAAGGGCAATATACTGTATTTTTAACGGCCGACCATGGTGCCGCCCATAATCCTCAGTACTTCATGGACCAACAAGGTAATGGCGGGTATTTCAATTCCAAAACAGCACAGCAAGGATTGAATGAACAGTTAAAAGCGAAGTTTAATACGGACAAATTGGTTATCAGCTTATCAAATTATCAGGTTCATTTAAATAATACGCTTATCAATGAAAGAAATCTTGATCGGCAAGCAATTTGTGACGAAGCGGTAAAATACCTACGGAATTTAGAGGGCGTTGCTTTTGTAGCAGAAATGGACAAGGTATCAGAAGCCGCTATACCATCGCGAATAAAAGAACGCATTATTAACGGTTATAACTATAAGCGGAGCGGCGCGATTCAAATTGTCCTTGAGCCACAATGGTATAGCGGATCAGCCAAGTCTACCGGTACGACCCATGGCAACTGGAATCCTTACGACTCGCATATACCCTTGGTATGGATGGGTTGGGGAATCAAACACGGCGCGACCAATCGTATTACTGAAATGACAGATATCGCTGCTACAGTGGCTGGTCTCTTACATATTCAAGAGCCAAATGGAAGTATAGGCAGTCCGATTGTAGAAGTGCTAAATCAATAGATATTATAAAAGTCCGTAGCGTGAAATAATCTCTACGGACTTTAAAACGGTCTTATCATCCTTCCCAAACATAGAACTTTTTAATTCCACTAATATGTCCTCCCACCATATAGTAAAAGAGAAGCAGGAACCTGCCTTAATAGTGGAATTTTTTTCCGATCTAAGCTATGAACTTCTTGGACAGTTATTGGAATGGGCACCAACAGTTATCGCTAATAAAGACAGTGCGCAATGGCTATCGAGAAACGACATTCATATCGATGTTGTCATTACAAATGACGAGCACAGGATCGAACAAGATGGAGTTACCATGCTTTTCGGAAACCCTTCCTCTTTTAAAAAAGACGCATTAAATTATCTTGTTGAAAAAGGGTATCCTGCAGTCAATATCATCTCACAAGACTTTTCGATGGATCTATTCCAACAATTCGCTTCTCTTATCAACCTGGTTTTTATCAACGGTAAGCAGAAAATCTTCGCGATTAAATCTGGTTTCAAAAAGTGGAAGGCAGCGAGCGAAAACGTCTACATACTTGCAAGCGATGCTATTTTCCATACAGAGGGGTTGGAAAAAAAACACGATCAGGCATACAAGACCATAGCAGACGGCTTCTTTGAAATTCATTTCCAAACCGACTACCTGCTCATAGCAGAGGATCTTTAATTCTTTAACGGCTCCAGCCTCGTGGGCGTGTCCTTTCCTGCTATAATTGATCTCGCACCTAACGCAACAGCATTAATAGAGGAAACAATGTTCTTAATATCTAAAGTTTCTAATTCATCTTTCACGGTGTGATAGTAATTATCCTTATCTATTTGAACCGTAGAAACTGTATGTGCGGGAACGCCGAGCGCTGCCAAGGTCGCATTATCACTTCTATAAAAAAGGTTCTGTTCAGGATAAGGGTCCGGATAAAAAGAAAAACCCGTCCCCTTCACATTTCTCTGGAGAATCTTACCCAAATCGGATTTCTCAAAGCCGGTGAGATACATGGAATTAGCCCCAAACTTAGCATCCTTTCCAATCATCTCAATATTTATCATGGCCACAACATGATCCGGATTAAGCTGTTTAGAAAAATATTGTGAGCCATAACCACCCGATTCCTCAGCTGTAAAAGCAGCGAAGATCAATGTTCGTTCATTATCTTTTTGCTTGGCAAAAATATTTGCCAAACTGATTACCGCGGTGACTCCCGATGCATCATCGTCGGCTCCATTTGCAATAGAATCCCGGTCAATAGGTTTTAGGACACCGATGTGATCATAATGCCCCGAGAAGATAACAAACTCGTTGGGTTTTGATCTCCCGGGCAGCACACCAACTACATTAGCGAGTCCCTTATTCTCCACCGTACCCGTATAGTTAATTCGAAAGGACTTAGGCTGTTCCTTGCTCAGTACAAAAACAAGTGAACCTTTTTTCTTCTGATCGGTATTTAATAAGATTCTCCCGTTATCAGCATGCTGTTTCAAATAATTAAATTCCTTTACAAAACTCTCGTCAACACAAACGATGGCATTAATATCTTGCTGTGAAATCTCCTTATATTTCTTTCGAAAGTTGTCGCTGGCACTTATGGACAAAATCCGCACTTCCGGATCGGTATTCCAGTTAAGACCCGCCTGGTCGCTTAGAACAAAACCGGCGTCACTGTCCAGCTCCTTTCCGTCTAACAAAATCTCACAAAGAGAAGGTTTTATTTGAGTGGCCTGAAAGCGCTGTAAAAAGTCATTTCCATTTGCCTTCAATGGCTGTAGCCCTGCCTTTTTGAATTCCCCTTCAATAAAAGTTGCGGCTTCCTCTATTTCAGGAGTAAACACGGCCCTACCTTTCAATCGATCATCTGCTAACGTCGATATAATTCGATGGACCTCTTGTTGATCGACACTAACAATACGCTCTTTCTTCTGACTGGCGCAAGCTCCCAACACTAAAAAGAGAACGAAGGAAAGCTTATTCAAAGGGGCTGTTGTTTTATACATAAATATTGCAATAATTTTAATCTCCTTAGTAAATTACCTAAATATCACTTGTCATGAGATCGATCAATATCATAGGCAAGCAAATTACCGGTAGACCGATTCCTGTATACAAGAAAGTTTAACTAAGTTTGGTAATAAAGTTAAACAAATTCCCTAGCTTTGACGATTACAAGTATTAATTCTTAAAAAGATAGATCATGAAAGAAATAACCGTCGAGGAGCTAAAGGAGAAGATTGATCGGAATGAAGATTTTCAACTGATAGATGTACGTGAGGAGTTCGAATATGAAACATCCAATCTGAAAGGCGAAAATATTCCACTTGCTCAAGTCTTAATCGAGAAAGATAAAATCAGCAAGGATAAACCCGTTGTAGTGCATTGCAGAAGTGGAAAGAGAAGCGCCCAGGCTATTCTAATGCTAGAAAAAGAGGGATATACAAATCTCTCTAACTTAGAAGGCGGCATTCTCGCCTGGCGTGACACCTTTGAGCCGGATATGGAGGTATATTAAACAAAAATGGGGAAACAAATTCTTTATAATATTTTTCTAAATATTGGGATTCTTGTGCTTGCGTATTGTACCATTGCGTCTTATAATGGTAAACAGTATAGCATCATGGCGGTGAGCGTTTTGGGAATCGCGGCTCTTATATACTTGAAGATTAAGCTGGCTAAAAGGGTGAAAGAATTGATCAGAAACGGCAAAAAATGAGTTTTTGTACTATATTTGAGTCAATATTGTAGCAATAGTAGACATTTTTTTGCTATTTTTTTTCGGCCATTTTTTAGTTTGTCTATAATTATCTAAACAAGCCGCGGCAGCCGCAAGACTCTTTAAAACAAGCGTTTATACAACAACAAATGGTGCAATATATATTCAAAAAGGGCTAACAACAACAAATTGAGCCCGCCTTTTTTTTTGGAATAGTATTTGCTATTGTTGCATGAATAAAACTAATAACTATTTTTGTATACAAATTATACAATTAAAACTGTTTAACCTTTAAAAGAACGAAGTATGAACTATTCTACAATCAAAAAAGCAGTTACTTGCTCTTTGATTGCCGCCTTAGGTTTCACTGGGGCAGCTCAAGCACAAGATGCTAAAGTATTTGGCGGAAGAAGCCAATACAGAACTTGGTCCATTGGTATCAATGGCGGTATAACCACTCCAAATGTATTGATTGGAGGATCTAATGCTTATGGAAGAAAAGTAGGTCTTTTCGAAGCACCTGTAAGAGAATATTATGGTATCAATGTCCGTAAACAATTCTCAAGCTGGTTCGGTTTGCAATTAGATGCAAACAGAGGCCGTATTTTTACGCATAATGCAGAAGGACAAGCTCCTGAGGTATTACCTACTTGGGAGAATGTTAATGGTATCAACGCACAATCAGCAGAAACTGATGTTCAATACGCAGTAAGCTTAAATGGTGTATTCCAATTTGCTACCATCGACTTCTTAAGAAGAGAAAACGCTGTTAATTTCTACGCAAGTGTAGGTTATGGTTTGATGGCATTCAATCCAGTTGGTTATACAAATAACGACGGAACCGGTACTGCATGGGATAACAAAGGTAACTGGGGTGAGAGCCTTG
This sequence comes from Olivibacter sp. EAT-5, assembly GCF_044784325.1. Lineage (NCBI taxonomy): Bacteria > Pseudomonadati > Bacteroidota > Sphingobacteriia > Sphingobacteriales > Sphingobacteriaceae > Olivibacter > Olivibacter sp. EAT-5. The sequence goes on from NZ_CP173028.1 coordinate 1,484,515, forward strand.
GCGACCGTGAAGGCAAACACGACAGAGATTACACTCGTGAAGCGTTTGTTCCAGTTGGTTTAGGTTTGAAATTCAAGTTATCTGATCGCGTAGCGCTAGATTTAGGCTACACTATGAACTTTGTTGATACCAAAAACTTATTCGGTCCTGTTCAAGGCAGAACTAGTAACGACAAATTCTCTTACACCCATGCTGGTTTAGAGTTCTCATTAGGAAGCAAAGACAAACAAGATTTGACTTGGGCTAATCCTGTAGCTACTCTTTACGATGAGTTGAAAGATCCGGAATTGAGAAACGAAGTTGATGCATTGAAACAACGTGTAAGCGCTCTTGAATCAACTGTTCAAGCGTTAAGCACTGACTCAGATGGTGATGGTGTTGCCGATAAATTCGACAAATGTCCTAACACTCCTGCCGGTACACAAGTTGATGGATCAGGATGTCCAATTAAATTCCCTGAGCCTGATACAACAGCTCTTTCAACTGGTTCTTATTCTAACATCCAGTTTGAATTCGATAGCTCTGTATTGAAAACCAGCTCTTACCCAACTTTAGATCAAGTATCTTCTGACTTACGTGCTAGCGGTGCTACACTTACTTTAGAAGGTAATGCTTCTGAAGAAGGAACAACTGAGTACAACTACCAGTTAGGTTTAGACCGTGCTAACTCTGTTAAAAATTACTTAGTTAACTCTGGTGTTGCTGCATCACAAATCAATGTGGTAAGTAACGGCGAAACTAAACCAGTTGCATCTAATGCTACTGAAGAAGGTCGTCAGTTGAACCGTAACGTACAATTCAAAAAATAATCCTGTCTATTAAGCAGGTTATTATAGAAACCCTCGGGACAATGTTCCGAGGGTTTTTTCTTTGAATTCTCATCGATCTGGGTTAATTTCGTAACATGTACTTTTTCCCGAAGAAGAACCAAGAGAATAACTCCAAAAAGAGTTTCAATTTGAAGGTAATGCATGCTATCAATAAAATAGCTATTGTTCTCTTTCTACTTGGAGTTCTATATAAATTGATCGACTGGTTTTTCCTCAATTAATGCTAGATCAAATGAAAGAAATCATTAATACAAACAACGCCCCTGCCCCAATTGGTCCGTACAATCAAGCGGTTAAAGCAGGCAATGCACTCTATATATCCGGCCAAATAGCCTTATCTCCCGAATCGGGCAATTTAGTTCTAGACAGTATCGCGGGACAAACCAAACAAGTGCTGGAAAATCTACATGCTATTCTGCAGGAAGCGGGTTACTCTTTTGCAGATGTGGTTAAAACGAGTATTTTCCTAACAGATATGGCTAACTTCAATATAGTCAATGAAGTTTATGGTGAATACTTTACGGAGAATGCCCCGGCACGGGAAACGATTGCCGTAAAAGGGCTCCCTAAAGGAGTGGATGTTGAAATTTCTTGTATTGCCTGGAAAGCCTAGTTGCAAAGTCGGTACGAATGCCTGTGATTGAATATGGTTTACATACACCAATAGAATACTTAAAAGGTGTCGGTCCACAAAAGGCAGATTTGCTCAAAAAGGAACTGACAATATATACTTTTGGCGATCTTGTACACTATTACCCTTTCCGTTATATCGACCGAACGAAATATTATAAGATAAAGGATCTACATCCGGACATGCCATCAGTCCAAATTCTCGGTAGATTAACCACCGTAGAACAGATAGGACAAAAAAGAGGAAAACGACTAGTTGCTCAATTTAAAGATGAAACCGGACTAATGGAGCTTGTCTGGTTTCAGAGCATCCGTTGGCTGGAAAAGAGTCTGAAAATCGGATCGGTATATATCATATTTGGGAAACCTACCCTTTTTAATGGCCAATTCGCTATGACGCACCCGGAGATGGAGCTATATAATGAGGCTAATAAAAACGTAGGTAATCCAAGTTTACAACCCGTTTATCGGTCAACCGAAAAACTCAAGCAATCCTTTTTAGATACAAAGGGGATTCAACGACTGCAAGAAGGGCTAGTTGCTTGGGCTTCAAAAAAAATGGAGGAAAACCTGCCATCTTACCTGCTAAAAGAACAGCATTTGATCTCAAAAGCAGAAGCGATCACCCATATTCATTTCCCGTCCAGTGTAGAGGAATTAAAGGCAGCTGAAAGACGTTTAAAGTTTGAAGAACTATTCTTTATACAATTGAAATTGTTAAAAAACAAGCTGCTTCAGACCCATAAGTTCAAAGGCCATGTATTCGATAAAGTTGGAAGTAATTTCAACGCCTTCTATCAAGAGCACCTACCATTTCCGCTAACAAACGCACAGAAAAGGGTAATTAAAGAAATTCGGCATGACACGCATACGGGAGCGCAGATGAATCGCCTCTTACAAGGAGATGTAGGCAGTGGAAAAACGGTGGTAGCACTCATGACCATGTTGTTGGCTGTCGACAATGGCTGTCAGGCTTGTATGATGGCCCCTACCGAGATTCTTGCTCAACAACATTTTAACGGTTTAATTTCTTTAATTGACGACTTACCTGTTTCCATTAAACTGTTAAGTGGATCGACGTCTAAAAAGGAGCGGAAAATTCTTCACGAAAACCTACTAGACGGATCTTTAGACATATTGGTTGGTACCCATGCGCTTATTGAAGATACCGTACAATTTAAGAATTTAGGGCTTGTCGTAATTGACGAACAACATCGATTTGGTGTTGAACAAAGGGCCAAATTATGGCGTAAAAATCAAATACCTCCGCACATGCTTGTTATGACGGCGACACCTATACCTCGTACCTTAGCCATGACGCTCTATGGGGATTTGGATGTATCTGTGATTGATGAGCTCCCCGCTGGTAGGAAGCCCATCAAAACGCTTCATTTATTCGAAAGTAGCCGATTAAGGATGTTTGGTTTCATGCGGGATGAAATTGCTAAAGGAAGACAAGTATATGTCGTGTATCCATTAATTAAAGAAAGCGAAAAACTGGATCTAATGCACTTGGAGGCAGGAATTGAAAACCTAGCTCGTGAATTTCCACTTCCAAGATACAAAATCAGCATTGTCCACGGAAAGATGCCGGCTAAAGATAAAGATTTTGAGATGCAGCGTTTCGTAAAAGGAGAAACACAGATTATGGTTGCCACTACTGTAATAGAAGTTGGCGTAAACGTGCCGAATGCTACCGTCATGATTATTGAAAATGCAGAGCGATTTGGCTTATCACAATTGCATCAGCTACGTGGTCGGGTTGGTCGAGGCGGAGAGCAGTCCTTTTGTATCCTGATGTCTTCCAACAAACTAAGTACTGAGGGTAAACTCAGGCTAAGTACTATGGTAAAAACGAACGATGGTTTCGAGATAGCAGAAACCGATCTTAAGCTGAGAGGCCCGGGAGATATTGCCGGCACACAACAAAGTGGTATATTAGATCTTAAACTAGCCGATTTAAGCACTGATCAGGTCTTGCTGCAAGACGCGAGAAATCTAGTGATCAATATCTTTAAACAAGATCCGAAGCTTGAAGACCCGAAAAATCGGTTACTTCGCGATCACCTTCTGGTGCAAAGTAAAGGAATAAGTTGGGATAAAATTTCATAACATGTATTTTTAAAGCAAAAGTCGTATCTTTGTACCATTAAATCATTTCACCCTATAATAAGTATCAGTTATGTAATCCCTTCCATATCATATTATCGCTGCCAAAAGAACCTGGGCGCAAATGCGGTATTTTGATAGGTATGGGTTTCACCTACTGATAAAAATCATTTCAACGTATTCATCCATGTTTCAGGCACGATTCTTTCATAAGCAATGAAGAAAGAACGTTTATATGTATTGTTAAAATTGCGTATAAACATAAGTTATAGAACTATTATTAGTAATTTTAATTCCATAAGAACACTATGGCGATAAGAAAAATATACGACACAGCAATAAAGCCTGAGCGGGCTGTTTTAGTGGGGATCATAACACCCAATGAAACGGAAGATCAGGAAAAAGAATATCTCGAGGAACTCGCTTTTCTTGTCGAAACCGCAGGAGGCGAGACCATCAATACTTTTACACAACGGATGCAAAAGCCGGACAGAGCTACATTTGTAGGCAGTGGAAAATTAGACGAAATTAAAGCATATGTAAACGCGGAGGAAGCAGATATAGTTGTATTTGATGACGAACTAAGCCCTTCTCAGCTAAGAAACATCGAGAATGAACTGAAGATTAAAATACTGGATCGGAGCAATCTCATACTAGACATATTTGCTAACCGCGCAAAAACGGCGCAGGCAAAGACACAAGTCGAACTCGCTCAATTGCAGTATTTACTTCCTCGTCTGACGCGAATGTGGACCCACCTGGAACGTCAGAAAGGTGGTATCGGAATGAGAGGACCCGGTGAAACCCAGATTGAGAGTGACCGTCGGATGATTTTAAACAAGATCTCTTTATTAAAAGAAAAGCTAAAGCAGATTGATAAGCAAAATGAAACCCAACGGAAAAATAGAGGTGAACTAATTCGCGTTGCATTAGTTGGTTACACGAACGTCGGCAAATCGACGATCATGAATATGATCTCAAAATCGGAAGTCTTTGCAGAGAATAAATTATTTGCCACACTGGATACCACTGTCCGGAAGGTTGTCATCGACAACTTGCCATTTCTGCTATCCGATACCGTTGGATTTATCAGAAAACTTCCACATCACTTAGTGGAGTGCTTCAAATCAACCTTGGATGAAGTTCGTGAAGCTGATATTTTGGTCCACGTGGTTGATATCTCACATCCGAACTTTGAAGATCACATTAATACCGTAAATGAGACATTAAAAGATTTAGGTGCAATAGACAAACCGGTGATTACCGTTTTTAACAAAATTGACGCTTACAAACCTGCCGAAGTAGCGCATGATGATAACGGCGATGAGCAGGCGAAGAAAAACATCACTATTGACGATTTTAAGAACAGTTGGATGGCTAAACACAGCAGCCCTGCCGTTTTCATTTCTGCCACAGAAAAAAAGAACGTTGAAGAATTCCGACAGCTCTTATACGACAAGGTAATCAAAATTCATACAGCCCGCTACCCGTACAATAATTTGTTATATTAATCATTCATAAAAGAAATTGAAAACATGGCATCAACAGAGAGTAAAAGACAACAACGTTTTGCTAGTGTAATCCAGCAAGATTTGGCTGATATATTTCAAAGGGAAGGGATGGTATGGGCTCCTGATACATTGGTGACAGTGACACGAGTAAGGGTGACACCCGACTTGGCCATTGCTCGCATCTACCTGAGTTTCCTCAATGCGAAAAACGTGCAAGAGGCGATTGCGAACATAAAAAGTCATGCCGGTGAAATCCGATATAAATTAGGAAGTCGTATTAAGAACCAAGCTCGCATTGTTCCTCAACTTGAATTTTTTGTAGATGATACAAACGAATATGTGGAACGGATGGATAAGCTCTTTGAAAAAATAAGTAAAGAACCAAGACAAGAGGATTAGGCCAGCTATTAGCTAAACATGCTTTTTCAACTTAACGAGGAGGATTTTTGGTTTCCGGATCCTTTATTAGCCGAGGAGGATGGCTTACTTGCAATCGGAGGCGACCTTAAAACAGAACGCCTTCGATGTGCTTATGCACAAGGGATCTTCCCTTGGTATGATGAAAGCACACCTATATTATGGTATGCACCCCCCAATCGTTTTATACTATTGCCACAAGATTTAAGAATCAGCAAAAGCATGCGTAAGGAACTGCGCAGCAATAGCTATCGGATTACTTATAATTCAGCTTTCGCACAGGTCATCCATCACTGTGCATTGAGCCCCAGAAAGGGCCAACAGGGAACCTGGATTACGGAAGATATGCAAACGGCCTATATTAACTTGCACCAAGAGGGCTTTGCCATGTCAGTGGAAGTGTGGAAAAAGGAACAATTAGTAGGCGGCTTATATGGGGTTATCTGCGGAAAAAGAAACCATGTTTTTTGCGGCGAAAGCATGTTTTCATTAGCACCGAATGCCAGTAAGTTAGCCTTAATTGAACTTTGCACCTCCAATCGGTTTGAACTCATAGACTGCCAGATCGAAAGCGAGCATCTCCGATCCATGGGAGCAAAAGTAATTCCGGCGAAAAGCTATTATCAGCTATTGCAAACTTAGTATTTAAAAGCTAGTTTAGTAATAAAGAAACATAGCCTTTGTGGACTTACTTTATCAGATAGACTTAATCGGCGCATTAGTCTTTGCTATTTCCGGAGCGATGACGGCAGCTGATCACAAGATAGATATCTTTGGTGCTGCCTTTACCGGTTTTGTCACTGCTATTGGCGGCGGTAGTTTACGGGATATTTTCTTGAACACACGCCCCGTTTGGGTAGATGACGGAAACTACCTTCTAGCTATTTTGATTGGTGTTATTATCGCCATCACAACGCACCGATACCTTGGTAAACTGAGAAGGACCTTGTTTATGTTTGATGCCTTGGGTATCAGCTTTTTTACCATTGTCGGTCTGCAGAAATCACTTGCTGCAGACAGCAGCGAGATCGCAGCTATTGTATTGGGTATGTTTTCCGCGGTAATGGGTGGGGTAACGCGCGACACTTTAATGAATGAAACACCACTTATCTTTAGGCGGGAAATTTATGCCACCGCCTGTCTATCGGGCGCTATTTCATTTATTGTCTTATCAAGTTTTGGTATGGACGACAACCTCAATGCTTTCCTAAGTGCTTCGCTTATTTTTATTATCCGAATCATTTCTGTACGCTACAAACTTTCTTTGCCCATCATTGGCGGATAAGTTTAGCGTTTCTTTTTAAGAGCAGGAAACTTCATTTTGTAATCCACTTTTACATGGCCCTTTGAAATGGCGTCCAGTTTAGACTTCAACATCGCCTTACGCAATACGCTTAATCTATCAGTGAACAGTTTACCTTCAATATGGTCGTACTCGTGCTGAATAACCCTGGCGGCAAGGCCATCATATTTTTCACGGTGTTCTACCCAATTTTCATCAAAATACCTTATATGTATAATGGAGTGCCTACTTACATCTTCTCTAATATCAGGGATACTTAAGCAACCTTCATTGAACTCCCACTTCTCTCCCTCTTCTTCTTCGATATGCGCATTTATGAACACTTTTTTAAAATCTTTCAATTCAGGGGCATCATCTTCTGCAAAAGGAGACGCATCCACGACAAAGAGTCGGATAGAAAGCCCGACTTGCGGTGCAGCTATACCAACACCATGGGCAGCATACATCGTTTCGAACATATTTGCTATTAGATTCTCCAGTTCAGGATAATCTTTATCTATATCGATAGCTTTTCGTTTTAATACCGGATCTCCGTATGCTACTATGGGTAACTTCATGTTGCAAAGTAAAAATTAAAAAGTCAAAAGTCAAAACGTAAAAGGCCACTATATAGCTATTCCTGCTCCGGGATAAAGTCGAGCTCACTAAGTTTTGCGTCTTCGAATACTTCATTTGCAATTGCCAGAAGCTCTTCCGCACTCACCCTATTTATTTGCTCTACTACTTCTTCCAGCGTGTTTACCTTGCCATAGTCTAGCAAATTTTTTGCCATCGAAATAAGCACTCCCATCCGATTCTCCTCCCCTAAAGCAATCTGGCCGATAAACTTTTGCTTAGCCTGATGGAGTTGTAAGCTTCCCAGTTTGGTATCGCGTAGCTTTTTAAGCTCTTTATTGACTAGCCTTTGAGCCTGATGGGCCTTGTCTCCATCTGTACCATAGTAAATGGAAAATATTCCGGTATCCGTGTATGGTGTATAATTGGATTCAATGGTGTAAGCTATTCCATATTTTTCACGGATTTGGAGATTCAACCTAGAACTCATTCCCATTCCGCCGAGCAAATTGTTTAATACCATTAAGCCAACCTTACGATCATCGTGTAAAGAATAGGCTACATTTCCTAAACTCACGTGCGCCTGTACAATTGGTTTCACAATTTTTCGTTGTATTGGCTTATAATTAATTGTCATATTCCTCTCCCGTGCAGAAAGATTTGCGGGAATATTGCTTAATATGCCTTCTGTTAATTTTTTTATTTTCTTCCAATCATATTGCCCGGTTATTGCTAAAACAATTTGATCAGTACAATAATTTTCTTTCAAGAATTGGAAAATATCTTGTCTGGTTATCGCCTTCAGTGATTCGCTGGTTCCTAAGATATTATGGCCCAAAGCATGCTGATCGAACAACATATCTTCAAAATCGTCTGCGATAGCGTCCTCAGGGCTGTCTTGGTAAGATGCTATTTCGTCCAGGATTACGCTTTTCTCTTTTTCCATCTCTGATTCAGGAAACACGGAGTGGAAAATAATATCTTCAAAAAGATCTAGTACGCGCGACAAATGTTCCTTTAAAAAGGATGCGTGCACGCACGTATATTCCTTGGTTGTGTATGCATTAAGGTCTGCCCCTACGAGCTCAAGGCGATTCAGAATCTGATTTGTATTTCGTCTTTCCGTGCGTTTAAACAACAAGTGCTCGATAAAGTGAGCCATTCCGTATTGTTCAGGACGTTCATCGCGTGTTCCTGCGTTGACTAAAATACAGGCATGGGATACAACCGTATCTGCAGGCTTCAAAAGAACGCGGATACCGTTCGATAAATGAATGATGTGATGATCCATTGTGGTGGACAAACTTAGATAAAATTGTGGGTATATTAAAATCCACCTGGCCTTCCCCCGGGTCCACTCATAGACCGACCACCTCTTTCCCAACGTCCAGGGCCATTATCATCCGGCATAGCTCCCGTTCTACCTGCAAATTTTTGAAAGCGATACGTAAAAGATAGCATAAAATAACGAGCGAGTCGATTTGTTCTGCTATCCGAAATTCTATTTTCGGTAACAGACCTCGATATACTCACCTGTTCGTTTAACAAATCGAAGGCTTGCAACCGCAACATTCCGTTTTTGTTTTTAAAGAATTGTTTCTCAATAAACGTATTGATAATTAAAGGATTGGCCTGAACATTACCTTCATAGCCATTGTTACTCGTTTTAGCTACATCAAAGTTCCATAATAAGGTGGGTGTGATATAAATATTACCATACATAGAGGCGGCCCAAGTCGTTATATTCTGATTGCTCCGATTCTGTAAACTGTTTTTTGTGGTGTTATAGGTAAAGTCTATTCCCGGTCGAATTTCCAGCCAGTCTTTAGGGTTGATCTGCACATTGAGCCCTTGATTTAATACCCAATTCTTAGCCTCATTCTCCACAGAATTTGCATAGGATATGTTATTATTGAAATTGGCGGATCCTCTTAAGGAAACTACATACTTACGATTATTAAAGGGTTTCGCATAGTGATAAAAACCGCGGGCATTATAATTCCCGCCAGTATTTAGGTATCTCGTTTCCTGAACGACTCCTAAACTATCGTCCATCGTTGTAATACGATTAGTCGTAATTTTATCTTCGATAACATTCGCATTCAATACGGCGAAGAAAATATTACCCGATTTGAAATCAAAGTTACGGTAACGTAGATTTAGCGTGTGGTTGAACTCCGCAGCTAGATTAGGATTACCCGTCGTAGGAAAATTTGGATTTGAAACATCCGTTATTGGTTGTAATTGCGAGAAGGTCGGCTCGCTTGCATTCCCCCGATATTCCACATTTAATGAGCGGGTTCGTGAAGCTTTGTATTCGAAACGAGCTACCGGAACAAAGTAAAAGCCGTTTCGTCCGAACGATAAATCTTGACCAGCCAAGGTTGTATGTCCTGTTAGCCTGGTAGGTAAAACGGTAGCCCCTAATTGATAAACGAACTTATCTGTTCTATAGCGATAGGTAACTCCGGCACGATGAGTTGAAAAGGTATACTCGTAAAAATTGCTTAAGGATGGGTTGGGTATGCTATTTCCTTCCACGTCCATTGAGTTCGCTTGCCGATCGTTATCGTAAGTTGCGAAATTAAAATCGTAACTAAACTCTAAATTGCTCTTGTCAGTAAGCGGTTCAATATACGAGACGGACGTACCCCCATTGAACCCCTTATTATTCAAATCTACCAACTGCCTTTGGTAAATAGCAGCGCTGTCTAAGTCCCTGCTGAAAGTAATATTATTGATAATTCTATCCAGGTCTTGCTCTGTTCTGGCTGAATTTAGCGAAAAATTAAAAAAGATATTCCTACCCCTATCGTTTATCTTGTAGTTCAATAAGCCACTACCACCATAATTTGGTGTAAAGGATTTATCATGGTTTATATTTTCGATTTTATTAGAAAGTGTATCATTTATACTTTGATAGGTAAATTCATAACTTCCTGTATTATTGTTGCCAATGCTAAATGTAGGCGAAAGTTTGATAAATAATTTATCATTCGGTTTATATTCTACATTCCAGTCGAATCGATGATTATTACTGATCGCATTACTGGTAGCATTGGTGTTTCTTAAAATCGTTGTATCAAGAAAAAAGTCTTGAATGGAATTGACACTGATTACGTTATTGTCACTGTGATTGTAGCTATAGTTGCCATAGGTGGTCCATTTATCATTAAAATCTTTTCTATAGTTGAAGCCCGCTGAATACGAATCGGTTAAGCCGTTGCTTCCTCCACCAAAGCCTCCCGGACCGCCAAAACCGCCTCCCATTCTTCTTCCTCCCCCTCCGGGCATCCTTCTGGCTCCACTGCCTCTTGCATTGAAATCAAAAGCTTGGTTGTTATTATTATTTGCATTGACCAAGACAGAAAATTGGCGTGACCCGGTAAATGAATTGTACATACCTCCCAGCTGATATCGATATCCATTATCTCCCGCCGGCTTCGTGCCCATCCCTGCACCAAACTGCCCGAAATTACCGTTATTGTTTTCTTCCGCTATCGTTATATTCAATATTTTCTCGGGCTCTCCTGTTCTATTACCGGTTAGATTTGCCTGATCGCCATAATCATCCACGATTTGTATTTTCTCAATGATATCAGCCGGTAAATTTTTTGTTGCTGTTTTCACATCCCCGCCAAAGAAGTCTTTTCCATTAATTCTAACCCGCGTGACACTTTCACCCTGCGCTTGCACGTTACCATCTTTATCCACTTCTACTCCATCCAGTTTCTTTATAAGTTCTTCCGTCATTGCGTTTGGCCGCACCCGGTAATCTTTTGCATTGTATTCCACCGTGTCGTCTTTCATCGTTACTAAAGTACCTCCTGTTACATTTACTACCTCTAAAAGTTTCGATTCGAACGACATAACTAATGGGGGTAAATCAAGCGAATGCTGTCCATTGAAGGAAAAACTTCTGCTAAATGGTCTAAAACCCAAACTGGTAATCAGCAAATTGAAACTGCTTGCCTTGACATTTTTAAAGCTAAATTTTCCATCAACGTCACTGCTCACCTGAAGCGTATCCTGCGGCGACATCAGTTTAACGGAGGCAGCAATCACACTCAGCCCTGTACTATCCCTGAGCACACCGTTAACTACTTTACCTGTCTGTGCTTGCGCTTGAAAAGAACAAAGGCTTATTCCGAAGAGGGAGAGAAGAAAAATACTTCTAACAATTTGGTTGATTTTTTTTAAGCACATTTAATTAATGATTATATATTTAGTATCTGTACGACTATTTTATTTCGGTTTAGCGAGTGGTAAGATAATCCACGTCCCAGGTTCTTGCTGTGTCTCCTTTCTACTTGGTTGAGTACCGTAATATCCATATCCTCCATAACCATATCGTCCCATTGGTTGCCCACCTCCTACTGTACGCATGATAATGCCATTTATTTTTATGTTAAATGCTACCTCCTTATCTCTTTCCTGTTCCAATCCTATTCGTTCGAAGGGAATAACTGCCTCATAACATACCGCGTCCGAACTGTCAATTTTCACAGCCGCTTTAATACCATAGTTATTTTCCAGTGAGATGGGGCCATCCACGACATCCGCCATTCCGACAATGAAAATGGCTCGTACTGCTTTCAAAACCCCCTCCCGTATATCGGCCGGTTTCTCGTCCTTATCTTTTGATGCCAAGCTTCTCAAAGACTCACGATCGGGAATTGGAAAAATAATCGAAGCCCCTTCCTTCTTCTTTCCCTCCTTATTTACGAGGAAGCTAAACCCTTGGTGCAAGGCTTGCGTCTGCCAACTGCCATCTTTCACACGCATTGCCACATATATCTGCTTCTCGTCATTTGCTATCTCATATTGGAGGTCTTGCTTCTCATAATAATTCCGCAAGCTGTCTCCCCATTCCGATAAATCCCCATCTATCTGAATATCGGATCTAAAGTCAATTGCCGTAGGAACTATGGATTTCTTCTTCTGCGCGTATACGGAACAGAAACTTAACAACAGACAAGTACAGATCAACAAGTTTGTCTTCTGAAATCTCATGTTTTTTTGTATAGTAAAGCAGCTTTTTGACTGGTTCACATTTTTTTGGTTTAATTGTAACATAAAAAATATATAGAATCTAGCTATTAGCCTTTAGGCATTAGGCACTAGCCAATCAAGCGCCTTCACAAATTTATGCACTAACAGCTAACATCTAATAGCTAGAAAAATTCTTATCTTTGCTTCATTTGTGCCCCATCAATATTGTATCATAGACATGCTGTTATCTACCTTTCAAAATGAATTAATTGAAGCTGGATGCGATGAAGCTGGAAGAGGTTGCCTGGCGGGCCCGGTTTTCGCTGCAGCCGTTATTTTTTCTTCCTCATTTAAGCACGGTATTCTGAATGATTCGAAAATATTATCCGCAGCTCAGCGCTATGATTTGAGGGAAATGATAGAAAATGAAGCCCTTGCTTTTGCTGTTGCGAGTGCGAGCGCGGAAGAAATTGATCAGATCAATATATTAAATGCTTCTTTTCTTGCGATGCATCGAGCTTTAGATGCATTGAAAATGCAGGCCGAATATATTCTAGTTGATGGAAATCGTTTCAAAAGATACCAAAATATTCCCCATCAGTGTGTTATAAAAGGTGATGGAAAGTATCTTTCAATAGCCGCCGCTTCCATTTTGGCAAAAACCTATCGCGATGATTATATGGACAATTTAGCCAACGAGCATCCTGAATACGACTGGTTAAAAAACAAGGGCTACCCCACAAAAAGGCATCGGGATGCCGTTCTGAAGTATGGCTTAACCCCACACCATCGTAAAACCTTCAGGATTACAGATCCTCAGTTAAGTCTTTCTTTTGTTTAATTGCTTATGGAGCGCCTTCATAACAAAACAGGCGTTACCTTCGATGAACTCCAGTTGGTTGATTTCGTCTTTAACATATAGATGAAGGTGTTTATATTAAAAGAACTTTTTTCTTAATCAGCTTTTTCTTGATAAAAAGCTGACCAAAAATCAAGGCTATGGATGCTACCTTGCACCTGATGGCAAAGCATCACTGGCGCGGATTGGAGCCGTTTCACTTCTTCAATCCGCTTGGGTACTACAATATGAACATATGTACAAATGCTTTGCTGCTCGTTGCGTCGGTATCCTCCAAGGCCATTCTTCTCACGCACAGGGCTGTATTTAGGGCTGAAAATAAATACGTTCGGTTAAGAGTAAAATCCCTACGTTCTGCTAAAGTATCGCCTAGGAAATTTGCGGTTTGCACGTTGATGCACTACCTCTTGTAGCAAAGTTCCAAGCGATGAGTCTTTGGTTACTTTCTGCGGAAGAAAGTGACAAAAAAAAGTTCTTTTTTTAAAGCTAAATCCCTGCATAACAAAACAAGTTTTTGCAAGTACCCTTATTTTGTATAAGTTTGCGCAGCATTTTTTGATTTTTTAATTTGTTCTAACATGAAAACTACCGCCCTCACGGATTTACACATAGCGCTCGGTGCTAAGATGGTACCCTTTGCAGGCTACAACATGCCCGTACAATATACGGGTATCAATGATGAACATCAAACGGTTCGTACCGGTGTAGGCGTGTTCGATGTAAGCCATATGGGCGAGTTCATATTAAAAGGAGAAAGAGCATTGGAATTAGTACAGAAAATAAGTTCCAATGATGCGTCAAAGCTTTTTGATGGGAAAATTCAATATGCCTGTATACCCAACGAAACAGGAGGTATTGTCGATGATTTTCTGGTTTATCGTATAGACGCAAAAACGTATTTACTCGTCGTAAATGCCTCTAATATACAAAAGGATTGGGACTGGATTTCAAAATACAACACCTTTGGTGTTGAAATGAAAGACATTTCTGATAAAACTTCCCTGTTCGCAGTACAAGGCCCTAAAGCGACAGAAGCATTGCAGAGCCTAACAAGCCTAGATTTGGGAGAAATGGAATATTATACCTTTAAAAAAGGTGTATTTGCCGGCATAGATAATGTGTTAGTTTCCGCTACAGGATATACCGGTGCCGGAGGATTCGAAATTTATGTTGACAATGAACATGCGAAAGAAGTGTGGGAGGCTATTATGAACGCCGGTAAGCCTTTTGGAATCAAGCCAATTGGTTTAGGGGCACGCGATACGCTACGTCTTGAAATGGGTTTCTGTTTATATGGAAATGATATCGATGATACCACTTCACCACTCGAAGCGGGTTTGGGATGGGTAACCAAATTTACAAAGGACTTTGTAAATGCTGAAAACTTAAAAAAACAAAAAGAAGAAGGAATACAGCGTAAATTAGTTGGATTTGAAATGATTGAGCGTGGCATTCCAAGACATGGCTACGAACTTGTTAATGAAAACGACCAACCAATTGGGCATGTTACTTCCGGCACCCAATCTCCAACGCTTCAAAAGTCAATCGGATTAGGTTATCTAAGTAAGGAATATAGCAAAGAAGGAACTGAAATTTACGTCAAAATAAGAGATAAAAAAGTAAAGGCTGTGGTAAGTAAGCCCCCTTTTATTAAATAAGCTGTCATTTACATCATCCGAAAAAAACATTTATATTTTGCTTGACCAAACTAAGGAAATAAACGTTTGCTTGAGCCCTGCGCTCATTCATTTACACGACATCAGAAATAGCATTGTGGTGGTGATCGATATTTTTAGAGCTACTACCTCTATGTGCTACGGATTGGCCAACGGAGCTGAAGGGATTATTCCTGTGGCGGAAGTATCTACTTGCGCTATTTATAAAGACCATGGATATTTACTTGCTGCCGAGCGAAATGGTGAAGTAGTAGATGGTTTTGATTTCGGCAATTCTCCGTTTTCTTATGTTAGCGAGAAAGTCAACGGCAGAACCATTGTATTGACTACTACCAACGGTACGAAGGCTATTCACTTATCACGAGAAGCCAAAAATGTTGTCATCGGATCTTTTTTGAATCTTACCGCGCTTTGTAACTGGTTACGGCGACAAGATGATCCTGTCCTATTAGTATGTGCCGGGTGGAAAGATAATTTTAACTTAGAAGACACGGTCTTTGCCGGTGCGGTTATAAACAAACTGAAGGATAGCCATCAAAAAGGAGATGACGCAGCCATTGCTGCTGAAAATCTGTATCTAGCCGCGGCAAACGACCTGGCCGACTTTCTTGCTCAAAGTGCCCATAGTAAACGATTACAGCACTTAGGGATCCAAAAAGATATTGACTTTTGCTTACAGGTTGATCTGCTGAATACGATCCCGGTTTTAAAAGGAGATCGACTCGTGGTGTTAGAAAGCTAGCTGGCTAACTCCTTTAGCAAGGTTTCGCAACGCGCTACAATTATCTTATAGACCGGATCAAACAGGTTGTTATCATAGTACGGATCCTGCACAATATCATTTTCTAAGAAGAGGCTTACTTTTGCGCGATCGGCCGGCGAATGAGCCATCGCCAATACATCACGCAGATTATTCCGATCCATCACCAAAATCTTATCGTAATATTCAAAATCAATCCGATTAAATTGGCGGGCCCGCTGCCCGCTGATGTCGACGCCATATTTTTTTGCAATGGCTATTGATCTCTTATCCGGACATTCTCCAACATGCCAGTCTCCCGTTCCTGCCGAATCAATCTCCCAATCTAATCCTTTTTCTTTCGCTAAATGGGCTAATATTCCATGAGCTAGTGGAGATCTACAAATATTCCCCAAACAAACTACGAGTATTTTCATTTCTTAAGCTGTTAGCCTTCAGCTCTTAGGGATTAGCTAAAACCTAATGGCTAATACCTAGCCCCTAATAGCTTATTTAAAACTGCAATGTAAACACACTTCCTTTCCCTTCCTCCGAGTGGACGCTAATGTTTCCCTTATGCATGAGCATAATCTGTTTGCTGAGTGTTAAGCCAACGCCGCTTCCGCTTTTACGGGTAGTAAAGAAAGGAACAAAAATGCTTTCCAGCAAATCTTTAGGTATCCCCTTTCCATTATCCATCACCTTAATCTGTGGACTACCGTTATTTGCTAGCGCGGAGAGGCTAATATAAGGTTTCTCTATATCTTTTACTGCCTCCATAGCATTTAACAACAAATTGATAAGTACCTGTTCTATTAAATTGACGTCTAAGGATAATTGGAGGATGGGATCCTTCAGGATGATGTCCAGTTCAATATTTTTCTGAATAAGCGAAGGTTCCATTAATTGATAAAGGTTTTCGAACAAATCCGAGGCATAAACGGTTGTTAATTCCGGCTGAGCAATTTTGTTGAGGCTTCTATAAGTACTTGCAAATTTCAGCAAACCCTCGCTTCTTCTTTTAATCGTTTCGGTACCTAAGCGTATATCATCCAGCTCTTCGCTGTTTGGTAACGTTTCTAATCGGTTTTTCAAGGTATCAGCAAGGGAAGATATTGGCGCAATCGAATTCATAATCTCATGCGTTAAAACACTTAACAATTTTTGCCAAGCCCTCGATTCGGTTTCATCTAACGCCTCATTAATATTTTGGAAAGCTAATAACCGATAATGTCCTTCCGGTGTTTGAAAACTACTTGTAGAAAACTGAAGTTTGAGTACGCCTTTTGGCGTTGGTACTGTAAAAACGTCCGCTTTATCTGACGACACTTCCATTACTTTCCGATATAGGTCAGGATTACGCTTGTTCAATCCTTCAATAACGGAGATATAAGGGATATTAAATAATTCTTTAAAAGCCTCATTCATCCAAACGACTTTTCCTGTTCGCTCATCATAAGAAAGGATGGCAGTGTTCACTACTTCTAAAATAGTTTGCAGGTATTGGTATTGAGTTTCGCGTTCACTACTTATTTTTTTGAATACACCATTAATCTCATTAAAAGCACCACGAAGTGGCCTGATTTCAGGTCCGGCATTCTGAAGGGGAAAGAAGCGGGTAAAGTCGCGATAGCGGGCCGCTTCTGCGAATTCTTCCAGTTCTCTATAGGCGCGCAATTGCGAACGAAAGTTTAAACTAAGCATCCACAAGGACACCGGAAGAACCAGCAATGCATAAAGGTAATAACCGGTAAGAAGCAACCAGCATAACAGACCAATGATAAGAAAAAGTAAAAACGCTCTAAACGTAATTAAAAGACGCAAACGGTTCATTAGATATTATACTTGCTTAATCTTCTATAAAGAGCCGTACGTGTTAGTCCTAACTCCTGCGAGGCTTTGCTAATGTTACCATTGTGTTTTTCGATTACCTTCATGATCGCATTTTTCTCCATTTCACTTAAATTATAGGCATCATGCTCTACTTTTGCCTGGCCGCCGGCCTGCTCAATCGGAGAGAATATAATGTCTTCTGCGTTTAAGGTCTCACCGTCTGACATAATAATTGCCCGCTCAATGCTATACTGTAACTCGCGAACATTCCCCGGATAATGATAATTTAAAAGCTTGTCTTCTGCACGTTTATCCAAGTCGGGAAACTGCTTTGCATATTTAGAGGCATACTTTTTCATAAAATGGCGAGCCAAAAGTAAGATGTCGTTTCCCCTTTCTCGCAAAGGTGGTACTTGCACTTCCACGGTATTGATGCGGTAGATTAAGTCTTTTCGGAAGCGACTTTCGTTAGCCAATGCCACTAGCGGCACATTAGTAGCACACAATAAACGTATATCAACAGGAATTGGTGTATTACTTCCCAGTGGAATAACTTGTCTATTTTGAAGCACACTTAATAATTTTGCCTGCTGCTGTAAAGAAATGTTTCCGATTTCATCTAAAAATAAAGTCCCTTTATCAGCTGCTTCGAAGCGTCCTACGCGATCTTCCCTTGCATCTGTAAAAGCGCCCTTTTTATGGCCAAAAAGTTCACTTTCAAAGAGTGTATCCGTCAAAGCGCCAACATCAACTTTTACATAAGGCATTAAAACCCGCCTAGACTCACGATGTATCATGTCAGCAATTACATCTTTCCCTGTTCCATTTTCACCCAGGATAAGAATATTGGCATCTGTTGGTGCAATTTTCGTGATTTTATGCATCAGGTTTTTCATTACTTCCGATTCACCGATAATGTCACTTTGCGCAACTTGTGGTGTTTCCGACTTCTTTTTGCCCGGCTTTTTATTTAAGATATCTCCGATTACTTGTAGCAAATGTTCATTCTGCCATGGCTTTACGATGAAATCGGTAGCTCCCTGCTTTAATGATGTAACCGCTAAATCAATAGCACCATAGGCGGTGATCATTATAACAGGCAGCTCCGGACGGAGCGACTTAACCCGATTTAACCAATACAACCCTTCATTACCGGTATTGATAGCACTCTTGAAGTTCATATCAAGTAGTACCAAATCAATAGGCTGTCTCGACAGGATGGCAGGAATATTCTCGGGGTTTTTATCTGCAATCACTTCACTGACTTCTCTTTTTAACAGCAATTTGACTGCCGTTAATACATCAGGATCATCGTCAATAATTAGTATTCTGGCGTGTTTCATGCTAGCATTTAGTTTTTAGCGATTAGTTATTAGGGGTACAGAGTATTTGCTATTAGGCATTAGTTTTGGTTAACTCTAATAGCTAAAGGCTATATGCTAACACCTAATCGCTCCATCTTGTAAAGATATAACTATACCATTATTATTAAAAGACTGATTATCAGAAAAAATGTTACAAAACACTTTATGTACGCTGTACGCAAGCGCACATAAAGTGTACGATATCGGACAGTACCAAAACCGAAAAAACACGTAAAAAGCTGATTATTAGCAGCCTATTTTTATGGCACAAGCTTGTATAGTTGTTAAACGAGCAAAAAGGATATTTTCTTGCCGTATAAAGAATAAAAATGGACAGAGCACTACCAAAAAAGAAATGGAATAATAAGCGGATAGCTACCGTTGCAGGGATTGTGGGCATTGGTGCCTTGATTTTCTCTAGCTATTATTTTACCTCGGGAAAATCAAAATTAAATGTTGACGCAGAAAGAATAACTATATCAGAAGTATCCGAAGGTCCATTCCGCGAGTTTATCCCCGTAAACGGTATGGTCATGCCAATCAGTACCATTTATCTGGATGCTTCCGAAGGGGGACGCGTAGAGGAAAAATTTGTCGAAGACGGCGCCATCATGAAAAAAGGCGATCCCATTATGCGTTTATCGAACACGGATTTGGAATTGAGCTTGGTCAATCAGGAAACACAGGTATTAAACTTGCTAACGCAATCTCAGATATCTCAAACAAACGCGCAACAAGCGTCTATCGCTACGCGCAACCAAATGGCAGAGGTAGAAAACGGCTTTAAGGAAGCAACCCGAGAATTTAATCTAAAGAAACATTTATACGACCAAAAAGCAATTGGTCGGCAAGAGTTTGAAAAAGCGCGTAACGAATATACTTATCAGGTTGAACGCATGAAATTGAGTAGAGAAAACCTGCACACCGACTCTATCCGGACGCAGCAATCATTAAGAGAAAGCCGTGAAACCTATGAACGGACACGCAGTGCGCTTGACTTAATGCGTCGTAAAGTAGGCGATTTGATTGTTAGGGCGCCGATAGATGGCCAATTAACAGCTTTTGATGCAGAAATTGGACAAAAGAAGAATCCGGGCGATCGATTTGGCCAATTAGATGTGCTGAGTGGCTTTAAGGTAAAGGCTGATATTGATGAGCATTATATTTCACGTATTTATCCGGATTTAGATGGTGAATTCACCTTGTCGGGTAAAACCTATAAGTTACGCGTTAAAAAGGTCTATACACAGGTCGCTAACGGCAGATTTCAAGTGGATATGGAATTTGACGGTGAAACGCCAAAAGGCATCAGACGTGGACAAACGTTGCAAATACGTTTAGCTTTAAGTGATGAAACAAAAGCAGTGTTGTTACCAAAAGGCGGATTTTATCAACAAACAGGCGGAAACTGGGTATTTAAGTTGAGCTCGGACGGCAAAACAGCTTACCGCGCTGATGTGCAATTAGGAAGACAGAACCCAGATTATTATGAAGTGATTCAAGGTTTGAAACCCGGCGAAAAGGTGGTAACTTCCAGTTACGAAACGTATGATAAGGTGCAGGAGTTGGTGGTAAAATAGCGGATTAGGGATTAGGTTTTAGTCATTAGGCTTTAGCTTTTTTTTAAAACTATGAATAATTTTTCGGACCTCAGTAATTTGTTCCTGTAATGCTACATAAATAGATTCATCTATGAAACCAAGATCCTTAGATAAGAGAAGTTGGCAGTCGAGTTCTGCTGCAGATCCGGATGCAATGATGAGAAATCGATTAAATTGTAGGTGGCTTTCCTGCGCACTACCTTCAGCAATATTGGAAGAAATAGACAGTGCAGCACGACGCATCTGCGAAATTAACCCGAAAGCTTCTTCCTTTGGAAAAGATGAGGTGTACTTATAGATGTTAATAGCTAAGCAATGGCTTTTCTGCCAAACGATAAGTTTTTTAAAGTCGCACATGGTTCCAGAATAGATCGATAAAAAGATTTTACAAGTTAAGAAAATAAATAAAAATAGCAAGAGATCCTTGGGCTAACACCTAAATCCTAATTGCTAACAACTAATAAGAACATGATCAAAATAACTGAACTTCAAAAATTCTACCGTACTGAGGAAGTGGAAACGGTAGCGCTCAACAACCTAAGTATAGAAGTACAAAAGGGTGAGTTTGTAGCAGTGATGGGTCCTTCAGGGTGTGGTAAATCCACATTGTTGAATATTATAGGCCTTTTAGATGATCTAGACGAAGGCAGTTATAAATTCAATGATATAGAGGTGGCCCACTTTAACGAGCGGAAACGATCAGACTTGCGTAAACACAATATTGGTTTCGTTTTCCAAAGTTTCAACTTGATTGACGAGCTAACTGTATTTGAAAACGTAGAGCTCCCGCTGATTTATACGAAAGTGCCGGCCGCCGAACGCAAAAAACGAGTGGAAGAGGTGCTTGAGAAGGTACAGATTATGCACCGTAGAAACCACTTTCCACAGCAACTTTCCGGCGGTCAGCAACAACGGGTTGCCGTTGCCCGAGCGGTGGTTAATAATCCTAAGCTTATTCTCGCGGATGAGCCGACAGGTAACCTGGATTCAAATAACGGTAATGAGGTAATGCAGCTGCTTACTGAATTAAACGAACAAGGGACTACCATTGTAATGGTTACCCACAGCGAACATGATGCGCGTTATAGCGATCGCATTATCCGAATGCTGGACGGGCAAGTTGTGATGACTACGGTGGCGTAAAGTAGGGTTTCGGCTTTAGACCCTAGCAATTAGGGCTAAATTAAAGTTGACGGGCTGAAATCTGATTAAAAGGAATAGCTATGCTAAAGAATTACTTTAAAAGCGCTTTCAGAAGCTTGGCGAAAAGCAAGCTTTATGCGGCCATTAATATTATTGGCCTATCGGTAAGTCTAGCGGCTTCTGTATTACTTTTATTATGGGTTTGGGATGAGCTAAGTTTCGATCAGATGCACAGCAAAGGTGACCGAATTTTCAGGGCATCGGGCGCCATTGACAAGGAAATGACGAAAATATGGAGTACCTCTGCTCCTTTGGCTGTTTTCGGAAAAAATGAATTGCCCGCCGTAGAAGACGCCTGTAGAATCAATACTTGGCAGGAAACCTTAGTGGATTACAAAGGTAAGAAATTCAAAGAAAGCGTCTACTATGTCGATCCCAGCTTCTTTTCCATATTTGACTTTCCATTGATTGCAGGAAACGAAAAACAACCTTTTCCTGATAAACATTCTATTGTCCTAAGCAAGTCGCTAGCCGAAAAAATTTTCGGCAAAGAAGAAGCTGTTGGCAAAGTGGTAAAAGCGCTTGAGGGTATCAGCTTTCGGGTTTCGGGTGTTATTGAGGATATACCAAAAAATTCGAGCATACGTAATGATTTTTTCATTCCATTTGATCAATTAAATGAAGGTCGCGAGAGCAATCCAATCAACGCCGATTGGGGAAATTTTGGCTACGACACCTATTTTCTTCTAAAATCCGAAGTAAACGCAAAAGAAGTTGGGCTACAACTAGCCGCTCTTCATAAAAAAAATCAGTCGAGCGATTTCTTTAAAGACCTTGTCTATTTAATGCAGCCCTTACATAAAATTCATCTTTATGATCCCAAAGGAGACGAACAAGGCATGCGCCAGGTTAAAATATTTACCTTAATTGCCCTCGTAATTTTATTAATTGCCTGTATCAATTATGTAAACCTTGTTACAGCAAGGTCTGCTAGGCGAAGCAAAGAAGTAAGTGTAAGGAAAGTTGTAGGCGCCAATCGTACGCATCTGTTTTTACAATTCTTAACCGAATCACTGGTTGTTTTTCTAATCTCCATGCTCCTTTCCTGGTTGCTCAGCTTTTTAGCCATGCCTATCTACAACCAGTTGTCGGGAAAGGAAATGAGCTTTAGCTTATTTGATAGCCGCGTTTGGGCATTATTTGGTGCTGCCTTGATATTAGTATTACTAATGGCCGGAATCTATCCCGCAATAACACTATCACGATTTAATCCTGCTTTAGGACTTAAGGGCCTTTTGCCTCGATTGGGTAGCAGTGGCTCTTTCCGCAAAGTATTAGTTGTATTGCAATTCACCTGCTCCGTTGTCCTCATTGTTTCTACGATTGTTATTGCAAAACAGCTTTCCTTTATACAGAATAAAAACTTAGGGTATGACAAAGAGAATATTTTAACCTTCGGTGCCTATAATTTCGGAAAGCATTACGCTGCTGTTCGGAGCGAGTTGGAAAACAATCCAAGCATTTTAGGCGTAACGGTATCAAGCCAAGGCGTTATTGATCTCGCAAGCGCTACCGGGGACATTGTATGGGAAGGGAAACCCGATAATATGGGCAATTTTATGATCAATCAGATCTCCGCCGATCGAAATTTCCTACAGGTATTGAACATGAGGTTGGTTGAAGGAAAAGGCTTCTCGGGAACACCTGCAGATAGCGGTTATTACATCTTAAACGAACAGGCGATCGCCCAGATGAACATAGAAAATCCTGTGGGAAAAACCATTAGTTTCCATGACAAGCCTGGCATTATTGCAGGGGTTGTCAAAGATTTTCATTTCAAAAATATGCGAACTGCCATTGAGCCCTGTCTCATTTTTATGAACGAGAACTGGGGTTGGCAAGCGATGTATGTTAAGATAAAGCCACAACAAGCACAACAGGCGATTGCAGCGATAGAAACTTTATGGAAGAAATACAATGCCGATTATGATTTCAACTACCAATTCATGGATGAGGCTTTTGACAATATGTATAAAAGCGATATGCGCGCAGGCAGGCTATTCAACATCTTTGCGGGCATTGCGATTCTACTTTCTTGTCTAGGTTTATTTGGCTTGGTAACCTATACAGCTGAAACCAAGTTTAAGGAAATCGGTATACGTAAAACTTTAGGAGCCAGCGTAAGCAACATAATTTTATTGATATCAAAAGATTTCATGAAGCTGGTCGGCATATCGTTCATCCTGTCGTTTCCAATCGCCTGGTGGATGATGAGTAAGTGGTTAGAGAATTATGTGTATCGTACGGAGCTTCACGGTTGGGTTTTCATTGCCGCAGGACTTATAGCTTTTGCCATCGCTGGACTTACCGTTTGCGGACAATCGTTAAAAGCGGCAAAAAACAATCCGATAAAGGCAATTCGAACGGAGTAATGAGTTGCGGCTTTTAGCTGTTTTCCTGAAGTTATACGTTTTATCTGCTTGCGATAGGCAGCAGTTATACGTTATAAGTCAATTAACAGCGCTGACAACAAAGTTTTGGCCCTTTGACAGATAAGATCGAGATCAAGGGGCTGAATACTAACACCTAAAAACTAATGAGCTATGTTTAAGAATTATCTTAAAACTGTATTTAGAAATTTGTTTAACAACAAAAGCTATGCTGTTATTAACATAGTGTGGCTATCCGTTAGTTTAAGCGCTGTTATTTTAATAAGCTTATGGGTATGGGATGAATGGAGTTTCGATCGCATACATAGTAAAAGAGAACGTCTTTATCGAGTTTCCACAACCTTTGACATCCAGTCGAATAATGTTTTTCCCCAAACTCCACCGCCTTTGGCTATGTATGCTAAATCAAGTATTCCGGGCATTGAAGACGCCTGCCGTTTTTCAAATAGCGATGCAGTTATCCTACTACCTAACCAACAAGAAAAGTTCAGCGAACAGGGGCAATATACCGATTCCACTTTCTTTCAACTTTTTGATTTTCCTTTATTGCAGGGCGATCGTAGAAACCCGTTTCAGAATGACAATTCCATCATCATTTCAAAAAGTCTAGCGAAAAAGTACTTTGGCAAGGTAGATGCTATGGGACAACATATTCTTGTCGGCATTGATCCATTATTAAAAGAAAGTAAGCAGCCTTTTTTAGTGACCGGTATTATGGAAGACCTTCCAAGCAATTCGTCTATCCAAGCTGATTTTTTTATACCATTTAACTTACTTAAGAAGCGATTTAAAGATAATGATACCGATTGGGGCCATTTCTCTTTCCGTACTTATTTTTTATTACAGAAAAATACCAATCCTCAATTAGTCGAAGAACAGTTAGTTAAATTGCAGCAACAACAACGATCAGATGAGCTCTTCAAGAAACTAGTATATTTTCTACAGCCTATCGAGAAAATTCATCTTTATAACGGAGATGGAACCGACAACGGTGCACAACAGGTTCGAATTTTCTCCTTAATCGCTTTTGTTATCTTATTCATCGCGTGCATAAACTACTTAAACCTCGTTACAGCACGTTCGACCAAAAGAAGTAAAGAAGTAAGCGTACGAAAAGTTATTGGTGCAAATCGTTTGCATCTTTTCTTACAATTTATTGTTGAGTCGTGTGTCGTATTTGTTATTTCAATTCTCTTAGCGACTTTATTTATCTACCTCTCCACGCCGTATTATAACGAACTATCTGGAAAAGAGCTATCTTTTAATTTAAGCGATCCACGTATTTGGCTCATCTTTAGTGGCGCCTTATTGATAACGGTACTATTGGCGGGTATCTACCCGGCCCTCGCTTTATCTGCTTTCAAACCCGTGCAAGGCCTTAAGGGCGTTATCGGTAACATAGGTAAAGAAACTTGGTTGCGAAGAACACTGGTTATTATACAGTTTACAAGTACAGTCATCTTAATTATCACTACTTTCATAATAAGCAGACAGATGATCTATATTCAACAAAAGGATATGGGTTATCAACAGGAAAATGTATTTGTTTTTCCCCAAATTAACTTTCTTCATCACTTCGAGTCCATTCGCACAGAGTTGGAGCGTAATCCGAGCATAAAAGGTATCACATCGGCCAGTTCCATTATCAACGATATCGGAAGTAGCACAGGAGACATTGATTGGCCTGGTAAGTCAACCAAGGAGGCCCAATTTATGGTTAATAACATGGTAGTGGATCATAAATTTCTGCATGTTATGGGGATGCAATTACTAGCCGGAAGAAGCTTTTCAGGTCGGTTGGTCGACTCCAGCTACATTATATTAAACCAAACGGCGGTACGCGAAATGGGATTAAAGGATCCGGTTGGCAAAACGATTAGCTTTCGTAACAGTCCGAGAACGATCATTGGCGTTGTTAAAGATTTCCATTTTCAAAACCTACGGGAAAGAATCCAGCCTTGTATTTTATTTTACGATACGAATTGGGCCTTGGGAGGCATGTATGTTAAAGCGAGCGCCGGTAAAACGGCTGAAGCCCTTGCTTCTGTAGAAAGATTATGGAAACAATATAACCCCGAATATGAATTTCAATATGAATTTCTTGACGCAAGATTTGATGAGTTGTACAAAAGCGATATTCGTGCAGGCAAGCTGCTGAATATTTTTGCATGTATCGCTATTTTGCTCTCCTGTTTAGGCCTGTTTGGCTTGGTCACTATAACTGCCGAATCAAAAATAAAAGAGATAGGAATTAGAAAGACTTTGGGAGCAACGATACTCGATATTATGCTGCTTGTTTCCAAAAATTTAATCGCACTAGTCAGCCTTTCGATAGTCATTGCTTTTCCTTTGGCTTACTGGCTAATGAAGAGATGGTTAAACAATTATGCTTACCACACCGATATTTCTCTATGGGTGTTTGTCGGTACAGGTTTACTGGTTGCTATTATAGCCCTCCTTACGATCTATAACAAAGCGTTAAAAGCCGCCAGAAATAACCCGGTCAATGCCATACGTACGGAATAAAGGTATAGGTTTACAGTAAAAGGCAGAAAGCGAATGAGTAATTATAAATATAACCGTTGCTCTAAGTAACGACAAAATAGATTCGATCACTGCTTATGGCGCTAACGGCTTATGCCTGATAGCTGGCAGCTAAACGCTAAAAATCATGATAAAAAACTATTTAAAAATCGCCTGGCGGAATATCTGGAAAACCAAAGCTTTTTCCATTATCAACATTTGTGGCTTGGCAGTTGGGATGACGGCCTGCTTTCTTATTGCGCTTTACGTCAATTTCGAACGAAGTTACGACCGGTATCATGAAAAAGCTGATCGCATTTATCGCTTGGTGTGCGATGTCAAGACACCCACAGAAACCATCAATGCGAATATCACGTCAGGCCCCATGGCAATGTATGCCGCTAAAGATCTTCCGGAGATCGAAAACTACGTGCGTTTACTGCCCAATAGTTTGTTAATACGCAAAGATAATATCAAATATCAGGAAAGCGCCGTATTCTTTGCTGACTCCTCCCTTTTCCAACTATTTGATTTTCCGCTACTAGCAGGAAGCCCGGAAACGGCATTAAAAGAGCCTTTTAGCGTGGTTCTATCCGAATCGGCAGCCAAAAAATATTTTGGAAAGGAAAATCCAATCGGTAAAAGTTTGCTACTGACCGATGAAGGTTTCAACAGCAAAGTTACAGGTGTGATGAAAGATATTCCTGAAAATTCGCAGTTTAAAGGAGACGTGTTTGTTTCTATGGTCACCCTGATTAAAATGGCCAATTTTAAATTTGATGAGCAATGGGGTAATTTTGGTTTCACTTCTTATTTACTTCTTAAACCGAATACTGATCCTTCCTTATTAACCGCTAAATTTCCCGCTTTTTTAACTAACCGTGTCGGTAAGGAAATGGATCAGTCCAAGATGCATTACACCCTCTTTTTAGAGCCTCTTAAAGACGTTTATCTTTATTCAAAACGAGGTGGTTTTGAAAACGGCAATATCAACAATGTTTATGTTTTTGCTATTGTAGCGCTATTCATCCTACTTATTGCCTGCATTAATTTTATTAACCTTTCCACGGCCAGAGCGGTTGAAAGAGCCAAAGAGGTAGGAATCAGAAAAGTGGTTGGCGCCTATCGCATACAAATTACCCGGCAATTTATCAGTGAATCCGTATTAATCTGTTTATTAGCTTTTATAATTTCCATTTTACTCTGTCTGGTCTTGATTCCCTATTTTAATTTTCTTGCGGGTAAGGAAATTAGTGGAGGTATATTTCTCCATCCCGTGTACATCCTCGTTTTGTTTTTGTTAGCCTGTTTAATCGGGTTACTTGCCGGTATTTATCCTGCACTTGTATTATCCTCTTTTAAACCCGTAACCGTGTTAAAAGGTAAATTTTCGTCTAACACAAAAGGTTTACTATTGAGAAAAACCTTAGTTGTGGTGCAGTTTGTGGTTTCCATTGCGCTGATTGCAGGCACCTTGATTGTAAACCGTCAACTTGCATATATGCGAAATCAAAATCTGGGCTTCAATAAAGAACAAGTATTGGTTTTGCAAACAAACGGAGATGCCAAGAGCAGAATCTTAAAGGACGCAATAACCAGCGTACCTGGCGTATTAGCTAGCGCTGTATCCGGATCGGTCCCGGGTGGTGGGAATCCGGTGGCTTATTCTGAAATTGAGAACAAGCAAGGCGATATGCAGATCGCAAACCTCCCGGTCTATTTTGTAGACTATAATTACCTTCCCCTATATAAAATTGAACTGGTGGCCGGCCGCATGTTTTCGCCCGACTTTGGAACAGATACTGCGCAAGCTATGATTTTAAATGAAAGTGCCATTAAACTCTTCGGTTATGCAAAACCAGCGGACGCCATTGGTAAAAAATATTCTCAATGGGGAAGCGAAGGTAAAATCATCGGAGTGATCAAAGATTTCCATTTTAAATCCCTACAGTCGAAAATAGAGCCCCTCAGCATGCGTTATGGGCAAGGAAACGGAGGCGGTATGGTATCACTCAAAATAGATGGCCAACATATAAACACGGCCTTGAAGTCAATTGAAAAAAAATGGCAGGAGATTATTCCGAATCGTCCTTTTGAATACTTTTTTGCTGACGAATTTTTTGATAGGCAATATCGTTCAGAAAATCGATTCGGTAATTTATTTTTCAATTTCGCAATGCTCGCTATTTTTATTTCCTGCTTGGGCTTGTTAGGTTTGGTGTCCTATCATACCACACAGCGATATCGGGAAATCGGCATACGGAAAGTTTTAGGGGCCAATATATCAACCATCGTAAAGTTGTTATCTTTTGATTTCTTGAAATTAGTAATAATCGCTTTGCTTGTTGCGTCTCCATTGATGTGGTTTTTAATGGATAAATGGTTGGATGATTTTGAATATCAAACCACCATCAATATCTGGATTTTTATATTGGCGGGAAGCATTGCCGTTGGTATTGCCTTGATCGTTATTGGGTCGCAAACTATACGCGCAGCATTGACCAACCCTGTTGAGTCATTACGCAATGAGTAACTTGGTGTTGGTTATTGGTAATCAGTTACTCGTTATTGGTTATTGGTTATTGGTTATTCGTTATTCGTTATTGGTTACTCGTTATTGGTAATCAGTTATTCGTTATTGGTTATTTGATGAATCGCTGAAACACCTTAAAAGCTAACATTATGTTACAAAACTATTTTGTTTCTACCTGGCGGAATTTATGGAGACACAAATTTTTCTCCCTCGTTAACATCGTTGGATTAGCGATAGGTATCAGCTCATCCTTAGTCATCGCCATGATTGTTCATTATGAGTTTAGTTTCGATCAATTTCAGCTGGATAAAGATCGGATCTATCGAATTGTATTAGACACAAAACGAGATGGCTTTGAGGGACACTCCACCTCTGTACCTGGCCCTTTGGCTCAGGCAGCTCAGGGAGAAATAACGGGTATTGAGCAAGTAATTCCCATTTATAGTTTTCCCGGTGATGCAAAAGCAGATGTTGAAGTGCCGGCAGGAAGCGTCAACAAAAAGACTTTTAAAAAACAAGAACGTATTATTTTTACTAATTCTGACTATCTAGCCTTAATGGGTTATAAGTGGTTAGTCGGTAATCCTGCCATTGCCTTGACACAACCTTTTCAAGTAGTACTTACCAAGAGTAGGGCCGAGATTTATTTTCCCAAAAAGGATTTGCAGGATGTGCCAGGAAGTACCCTAAGGTATAGGGATATAGAAGTGAGTGTCAGTGGAGTTGTGGATGATTTAGAAAAAATCACCGATTTTCGAAGTAAGGAGTTTATATCACTGCCCACGTTAGAGAAAACTTCATTGAAAGACGACCTCATGTTAAACGTTTGGGACGATTGGATGGGTTACTCAAATTTACTTGTTAAAATATCGCCACAGGCTCAGCCATCCCAAATAGAGCAAGGACTAAACACGATACTCGCAAAGCATTCCAAAAAAGGGCATTTTTTTTCCGAACTTCATTTAGCGTTACAGCCCTTATCTACCATACATTTTGATGAGCGCTATCAGGGAATGGATATCCGAATCGCTCATAAACCCACTTTGTATGGCTTAATCGCCATTGCGTGCTTTTTATTGCTTTTGGGGTGTATCAATTATGTTAACTTAAGCACGGCACAAGCATCAACACGCGCCAAGGAAGTTGGTATTAGGAAATCGATCGGCGGAAACAAAAAACAACTGGTCGTTCAATTCTTAGGAGAAACTTTTTTTCTGACAACATTTGCTACCGTCCTTTCCATTATCATTATACCGCTGTTACTACAGGCCTTTTCTGCCTTTATACCGGAAGGCCTCACCTTCTCATTCTTAGGTTATCCAAGCATGTTGTTTTCCGTTCTACTCATTGTTTTATTAGTTAGCGTCCTTGCCGGGTTATATCCAGCCTTTGTTCTATCCGGTTATAATCCGATACAGGTTTTGAAGAACCAGCAACTAGTCAGCTTGGGGCAGTCAAGACAAGCGTTGTTACGAAAAGGGTTAACCGTCTCTCAATTTGTTATTGCGCAATTTTTTGTTATATCTACCTTGATTATCAGTAAACAGATTTATTTCGTACTCCATGCAGATATGGGTTTTGCCAAAGAAGCCATTCTTACTTTTCGCACCCCCAGAGATACCATCGCTACCCACCGCATGCAATTCAAGCAACGCTTACAGGCAATTCCGGGTATTGCATCTGTTAGCAATGGATTCCTTGCACCAGCTACAGCGGGCGGAGCCTTTGCAAATGTTAGCTATTTCAACGGGAAAGAAGAGTTAAAACCGACTGTTCATGTTAGATGGGGTGACGATGACTTTCTTGATCTATATAATATTCCAATCATTGCCGGGCGAAATGCGATTGCGAGCGACTCGTTAACAGAAATTGTGGTTAATGAACAATTCGCAAAAGAGATCGGTTTTCGGCAACCGGGAGAAGCTTTAGGTCAATTCCTTAAATACAATGACAAAGAAGTTCCTATTGTTGGCATTGTGAAGAATTTTCATACGCAGAATTTGCACGCACAATTAGCACCGCTCATTTTTCAAAACCGCTGGGGAGATATTTTTCACGTAAAACTTCGATCCGCCCATTCCGGTGAAATGAACTGGCAGAAAACAATTTCCGATATGGAAGAACTTTTTAAGGAGAACTATCCCGACGGGGAATTTAATTATGAATTTATGGAAGACAGTATTAAGAAGTTTTATGAGAAAGAGCAAGCTACCGCATCCCTGTTAAACTGGGCAACAGGTTTAACTATTTTAATTAGTTGTTTGGGCCTGTTAGGTTTGGTGCTTTATACCACAAACAGTCGAACAAAGGAAGTAGGCATTCGCAAAGTGTTGGGAGCATCTATTGTTCAACTTATTAGCCTATTGGCGAAGGATTTTATCAAACTCATCCTTATCGCTTTTATTGTCGCTTCTCCTTTAGCTTGGTGGGCCGCGCATCGATGGCTTGACAATTTTGCCTATAAAACGCCTGTCGGCTGGTGGGTTTTTCTAGTGAGTGGATTGGGAATGCTTTTGTTAGCAGTTTTATTATTGAGTGTGCAAACGTTCAAAGCAGCCGCAGCTAATCCGGTAAATAGTTTGCGGGATGAATAGCTTTTAGAAGCTAGCAGCCATCTGATATCGGTTTTCTGTTTAATTAAAAACAGATTGCTGACAGCAAAAATCTCACAGCTAACCGCCATGCAACATTTAATTTCGATTTGCGTCTTTTAGAAAAAAAATCATGAATAAGCTTACTCTTTTTTTCATTGCCATTTATAGCAGCTATTTTTTGGCATCGGCACAAGATACTCCTTCGCCCTATTTAACGAAATCATTGCGAAGTGAAAATATCCGCTCGGTAGATCTACAAACTTCCGGCGGTAGTTTAACGGTTGAAGGTGTAAATGACTCCGAAGCTCGTCTTGAAGTATTTGTGCAAGGTAATAACGGAAATAATCGCCTAAGCAAAGAAGAAATCGAGCAACGGCTAAAAGACAGTTACGATTTACAAATTAGTTCCAATAACGGGCAACTCATCGCAATTGCCAGACCAAAAAGCGGGTTTAAAAACTGGAAGAAATCGGTATCCATTTCGTTCAAAGCTTATGTGCCCAAAGCAGCATCAGCAAAGTTGAAAACCAGCGGTGGTAGCCTTTCCCTTAATGGCATTAATGGCTATATCGAAGGAGCAACTTCCGGCGGCAGTATCAAAGTAGCTCATGTAAAAAACAATGTAAACTTAAAAACCAGTGGCGGAAGTATTAATGCAGATGATGTTACGGGGAATCTGCTACTACATACATCAGGCGGTTCCATCAAATTGAGTAATTTAAAAGGAAAAATTGATGCGCGGACCAGCGGTGGAAGTATAGGAGCCAATGATATTAGTGGCGAACTACTGGCAAAAACCTCTGGCGGCAGTATTCGGGTTGATCGCATGGCAGGTAGTGCTGATCTGGCAACAAGCGCCGGCAGTACTTCGGTTAATATGGTAAATGTAGATAAATACTTAAAAATCGATGTTTCTGCCGGAAGTGTTAACCTCCAGCTTCCTATGGATAAAGGCTTAGACTTGAATTTATCAGCAGGAAAGATTAATCTTCCCTCTTTAAATAACTTTGCAGGAACGAAGGAAAAAGATCGTGTGGTAGGGAAATTGAACGGAGGTGGAGCTGACGTGGATGTCCACGTAAGTGTCGGGAATTTAAACCTTGAAGCAAATTAGTAGATTAACCTTTCACTATATATGCCACAATTTTTAATACATTTTGTGGCATATAACCTCATTATCCAGCCAAAAACCTGCGCATTTCTGTGATATCAGTTCATCTTTTCTTCAATTAACGGGTATAGTGCCAAATAAATCGTGCGTTTCGTCGTATTTTTATAGATAACAGCAGCAGACAAATTATTAAATCGCTCCTGGATAGTTTCATCCCTTCGTTGGGGAGTGAAGCCTTATATATCGTTGATAATAAAAATGATGATACTACTTTCTCTTCGCAAAAGGCATTTCGTAAACATTCTTTGGCTATCCATTCTCTTATTAAGCGCTTGTAAAAAAAGCGATGATCATGAATTACCCGGCATCCAAATTACTTCCGCTGAATATGACGGAAAACTCCTTTTCGTAAACAAAAACAACTTCCAAATAACGACGAACAGGGATGCTATCTTTAGCTCCGATGATAGTCGTGTCAAGATGGATGCTAACGGTTTAGTAAAACGCCTAACCTCGGGAGAGGTGGTTGCTATTGACATTGCTCCCAAAGAACAACCCGAAAACAAAACGCGCTTTTATCTATTGGGGGCTACCGACACAAACCATGATAAGCCCCAAATCACCTATAATGGAAAAGGAGCTACTGACACTTATAATTCCTACTTAAAAGGTTGGGCAACCTTACAAAAATTGCCTGTTAGTAACGAGACATATGCGCTTGTTTTACGTCATGCGGATGCCGATCAGGGCGTGGATTATTCTTTGAATCATGATGATGCCGGTCCGGCTAACTGGTGGAAATCAAAGGACAAAGCACTGGCACGCCAATTGAATGAAGAAGGGCGAATCCGCGCGCGCGAGTTAGGGGCCAATCTTAAAGCGCTTGGCTACCCTATTAGTCGGGTCTACGCCAGCGAATTCAATCGTGCAATAGAGACGGTGGAACTGATGGAACTTAATTTGCCGATCAAACAAGATAGTTTGCTGAATCATCCTTCACATAATAAAGGAGATCTGTTTAAGGGCTTAATTAGAATATTGCAAGGAACGCCAATAGATAATAAAATCACTTTGCTATCCACCCATCATCCCATTAATGAAATTATCATTAGTGGCGGTTATCCAACATTTCCCGATGTCTCTCCTTTCAACTGGACCGGCATGTATTTCGTAAAGATCGCCCCCGACAAAACCCTTACCTATGAAGGCGCTGTCTCTTGGGGTATGGTGAATTATTGGAGACAGTTATCCAAACCATAAACCAGTGGAAAGTTAATGTATATCCATTCTAAATAAAAAATTCCTCTTCTATCCATAAAGAAGCTGCATTTATTAACGGCATAAGCCCTATCTTTGAGGAAGTTCAGTAGCCCTGAGTTTACGTTTTATCATTTTAATAAACGCTCGTTATGGACGATTTCCTCGCCGCCCGTTCTCAAATGGCCCTCTCCCTTGGCTTTCATATTATCTTTGCCTGTATTGGTATGGTAATGCCCTTCTTTATGGCCATTGCCCATTATAAATGGCTTCGGACAGGCGAACAGGTATATAAAAACGTCACGAAGGCGTGGAGTAAGGGAGTCGCGATTTTTTTTGCTACGGGGGCTGTCTCCGGTACGGTACTTTCTTTTGAGCTAGGTTTGCTGTGGCCAACCTTTATGGAACATGCCGGGCCTATTTTTGGAATGCCTTTTTCACTGGAAGGAACGGCTTTTTTCATTGAGGCTATCGCTTTAGGATTCTTCTTGTATGGATGGGATAAATTCAATCCGTGGTTTCACTGGTTTACAGGCGTTATTGTAGGGATAAGCGGTTTGGCTTCGGGTATACTCGTGGTGGCGGCTAATGCGTGGATGAACAGTCCGGCGGGCTTTGAATATGTAGATGGCAAATACACCAACATTAATCCAATAGATGCTATGTTCAATGATGCCTGGTTTTCACAGGCGCTTCACATGACCCTAGCGGCCTTCGCAGCAACCGGTTTTGCAGTCGCGGGGGTTCACGCGTTTATGATCAAAAAAGGAAAGAACATCAATTTTCACGAAAAGGCTTTTCGGATTGCGGCTATTTTTGCCACTGTTGCTGCGGTATTGCAACCATTGAGCGGCGATATATCGGCAAAAGATGTTGCAAAGAGACAACCTGCCAAGCTCGCAGCAATGGAAGCGCATTTCAAAACAGAAAAAGAAGCACCCTTAATTATTGGAGGTCTCGTAGATGAGAAGGCAAACGAGGTAAAATATGCCGTGAAGATACCTGGCTTATTAAGTTGGATGGCTCATGGAAATAGCAAAGCAACTGTTACCGGTTTAGATCAAATCCCGAAAAATTATCATCCTCCAATAGCTATTACACACTATGCCTTTCAGGTAATGGTAGGACTCGGCATGCTGATGCTGTCACTTTCTATCATTTATTTCATCACCCTGGCTAAGAAGCGCTCATGGCTGCGTAGCCCCTGGCTCTTAAACTTATTCATCCTCGCCATTCCCTTAGGTTTTATTGCTATTGAGGCGGGATGGATGGTCACTGAAATTGGGAGGCAGCCTTGGATTATTTATGGTATTATGCGAACTGTTGATGCAGTTACGCCCATGCCCGGAATCGTTTATTCTTTTTATTTATTTACAGCCGTATATGTTTCCTTGTCGATCATCGTAGCGTTTCTACTTTACCGGCAAATTAAGATGGTTGGGCGGATTTATGATATCTAGGTTGTAGCTATTAGGTATTAGCGTTTAGGCTTGCTAGTACCTAATAACTAACAGCTAAAAGCTAAAAATATGTTATACATAGTCATCGCATTTCTTTGGACCTCCATTTGGTTATACCTGCTATTAGGCGGGGCAGATTTTGGTGCCGGTATTATTGAATTAATAAGCAAGCGCGAGCATAAAAGCAAGACACGGCATACCATGTATCGTGTTATCGGTCCCATTTGGGAGGCAAACCACATGTGGCTTATCATAGCCATTGTTATTTTGTTTGTTGGCTTTCCGAAAATTTATACAACCATGTCCATTTTTGTCCATATTCCGTTGACGGCCATGTTGCTGGGAATTATCGCGAGGGGGACAGCCTTTGTTTTTCGAAATTACGACGCTGTTGAAGATCGCATGCAAAGCATATACAATCGCATTTTCGTTTACTCCAGTGCTATTACCCCTTTTTTCCTTGGCATCATTGCCGCAAGCACCGTCAGCCGTAAGATAGATGTGGGCGCGACAAATTTTTTGTCGGCTTATGTTGATAGCTGGCTAAATAGTTTCGGGATAGCGGTAGGGCTTTTCACGGTATGTATTTGCGGCTTTTTAGCCGCCATTTACATTATTGGCGAAGTGCATTCTTCAGATGACAGACAGCACTTTATTCGTGTGGCTAAAAAAATGATTGTAGCGGCTTTCGTGGCAGGAGGGCTTGTTTTTATTGCTGCACATTATGAGCAAATCCCTTTGTTGGATTGGATTTTCGGACATTGGATAGGTTCATTGGCGATTGGAGCGGCCAGTATTTCCTTAATATTCTTGTGGATATCTTTAAGTAAAAATAGAGCGATTCTCATCCGTTTATTGGCAGGCTTCCAGGTAAGCATGATTTTGCTGGCCGCCACCTACATTCACTTTCCAAAGATAATCCTTTTGAAAGGAGGCGCGTCGCTATCCCTAGTTGAAGATGCCGGTTTAAATAAAACAATAGAAGCGTTGGCCTGGGCACTCCTACTGGGAAGTATTTTTATTTTGCCGGCCCTATTTTACCTAATTTATAGCTTTGAAAAGAAGAAGGGCATTGCCCATTAAAAAAAGAGAAGGCCAACACCATCTGCCGGCCTTCTCTTTTTAGAAGCTATAAGTAACCGTTAACCTGTAATTTCTTGGAGCTTCGGTTTGCCAGTAATAACTGCTCAACCAATTATAATAGGAGCCACTAAATAAGTATTTATCGAAGATATTAAAGGCATTAGCCGTTATACGCATTTTCCTCCCTTCCCAAAAAATGCCACCATCTACTTTATGGTAGTCAGGTAATCTTAGCTGTCCTTCACCCCAGTTATCTGTCGCACGATTTAACAATCCCGTATAGCCCATGGATACGCCCACTCCATTTAGCGCTTTCACCGGCAGTTTATAATTTAACCACCCGTTAATTACATGTTTAGCGAAGCCCGGCATCACCTGACCTACCGTCACACTTGTTACGCCTGGAGTAACTTTATTGACCTTCGAATCAGTATACGCATAATTAGCAACGACGCTTAGATTTGCACCAATGCTTCCTCTAGCATCAAACTCAAAACCTTGGGCTTTCTTCTGTCCTAAAACAATGCTGGTAGGGTTGGTGGGTGTGCTATTAGGGCCTGTGGTGAGTTCATTGTTTTTCAAAATTCTGTAAACTGATAATGTTGTGCTTAGATTACCGTCAAACCACTCATTCTTGATTCCGAATTCGGTATTATTACCCGTTATGGGTTTTAACTTCCCTCCATTTTCAATTGTTCCGGAAGCGCTCTGCGGAACAAAAGCCTGATCATAGACGGCGTAAACGGAAGCACTCGGATGAATCGAGTAGCTTAGTCCTAGTCGTGGAGTAAAGCGTTTTGCTTCGTCTGCACTTTCACCATAATATTGGCGTACATAAGTATAACGTCCTGCCAGTGTCAATCTTAGTTTATTCTCAAAAAAACCCAGTTCGTCCTGAAAATATAATCCCGTATAGCGCTGACCTTGCAATCCACCTGCTGCTAAAGCTCTCGCTTCTAAACCAGTGCTTCTATCAAAATTTGGTAGTCCATTCGTCGGAATTCCGTAAGAGGGATTAAGTGGATCAAAGTACAAAGTGGCACTATCGCGGTCTAAATCATGTGATTGTCCCCAATCAGCAATATAAGTCTTTTTTCCCATATCGATACCGGCAAGTATACGATGCCGAACGGAACCCGTTTGTACATCACCATTTACAAAAACCTGCCCGAGCCCCATACGACCTTGGGCGTCCCAGATACCTACATTTCTAATCAATGTTCTATCAGCATTAACTTTTGAGGGCCAGGAGCTGTAGCCAACCTGATCATAGAAGAAATACGATCCCTGTGCAGTTAATCTCCAATGATCATTAAACTTATGTTCCAAGGTTAGAAATAAACTGTGGTCATCGATATTGGTGGGTGGAATACCCGGATTCGTCATGGTAAAATCTACCGGTAGCGTGGCATAGCCGCCCGCCTCCGGCCCGAACACATAGTAAGACCCAACCTCGGTCATCCGTACATGCTGCAAGGTATATTCAGCGGTAAGCTTAGTTTGCTCATCTACTTGATAAGAGATGACGGGAGCAATACTATACCGATCATTATACTCATAGGGACGATGCGAGGCCTTATTCTGGCCCATAACATTCAATCTATACAAGAGCTTTCCGTCCTTACTTAATTTTCCATCCAAATCGAGTGTTCCTCTTAATAAGTCAAAGCTTCCTACCGTAAAGCTCGCTTCGCCCTTTGTAATACCGGTAGGCTTTTTGGTGACAACATTATACAATCCGCTTGGATCACCATTAGCCAGCATAAAACCGGCGGGTCCTTTGACAAATTCGATATGGTCAACAAAGCTCATGTCTTCGGTTAGGGGCCCCCAGTAAGAACCGACAACATTAAACCCATTTCTAAACGCTTGAATCTGCGAACCACGCATGTTGATGTTCGCATACAAATCACCCCAATGCTCTAAGCGAACAGCTCCGCTAACGTTGCGAATCAGCCCGTCACTCATACTAACGATTTGTTGATCGGCCAACACCTTATTGGTCACAACTTGAATATTTTGAGGGATTTCCAATAATGGTTCATTTAAGCGCAAGCTTGTTGAAGTAGTATCCACCTTATACTGCTTCTTCTGACTGGAAATAACGACCTCTTGGAGTTGTTCATTGGTTGCCTGCACTACAAAATCTTCAATCAGTTCGTTTCCATCGAAATGAATGAGCCGTTCTTGTTTTTGAATACCGACAGCTGATAAAATGAGCGTATGCTCGCCCGCCTTGACACCCTGAATTTCATATCCACCTGCGCTATTTGTTTTTCCCCCGATTCGGGTACCTTTAATCCAGAGGGATATACCCGCCGCAGGTTCGTTTGATTGATTGCGTACAGTTCCTTTAATTTGCGCATGGGCCAAATGCATAAAACAAAAACTAAGTACTACAATTAGGTTGAATGATAGTAGTCTTTTCACTTTATTTAGAATAAATCTAGTTAAACAAATTGAGCACAAACCTACAATTTGTTTCAAAATTTGTCAATACATTTTTAGACTTATTTTAAATAAGCAATTAGTAGGACAGTTTTAGCTATCAGCAATCAGTCTAGTCTTAGTTTTTACTATTGCCGAAGCTAAATCAGAAGAGTTAGGAGATTACCTAAAATCCTCATCATCCAATTCGTCATCTTCATCCTGTTCAAATGACGAATTGAAAAGACTACCGAACATATCTGAAAAGGCAAACCCTCCGTTCATGATGTTTTTGTTCAATTGAGAATATTCCGCCAATCCGTGCAGAACGAACTCCATCAGAAGCAACTTTTGGTTGTCACTTAGCTTTTTGTGAAACTCCTGAACAACAGTTTTCAATCCAGGCACATGATTTAGAATCATGGCATATTCTTCCGTAGATAAAGCATCATTGATATCCAATTTATTGCCCGCCGTAAACCAATCGATAATATCTTGATATGGATTCGTAACCTTTGTTTTCTTAATTTTCTCAGGATCGGGGAAGTATTGAGCAAACAATGTCTTTATTGCGTTACTGATTAGTTTATTCGCAACATGAATCGGCCCCTCCAATTCGCCTTCATAAACCAGTTCTATCTTCCCTGTAATAGCTGGAATGATCCCTATAAGATCAGATATCCTGGCAAAAGTTTTTTCTTCTTCGGATATAAGCATTCGGCGCTCGGCGGTACTTACTAAATTTTCATAGGCCGAGATTGTCAGACGTGCAGATACACCGGACTTCTGGTCTATAAACTCGCTTTTTCTCGCCTCAAAAGCCACTTGCTCAATCAAGTTTTTCAGTAGGCCGTCGACCTCAATTAAGCTTTTCTGCTGGGGAGAAAGCCTTGCTTCCTGAAAGGTAATCGCTCTCGATACATCAATTGTTTTTGGATAATGTGTTAATATCTGACTTTCGATCCGATCCTTTAGGGGGGTTACAATGGACCCACGATTTGTATAATCTTCCGGGTTAGCGGTAAACACAAACTGGATATCCAACGGTAACCGTAACTTGAAGCCTCGAATCTGAATATCCTTCTCTTGTAGCATATTAAAAAGGGCTACTTGTATCCTTGCCTGCAAATCCGGTAATTCATTGATTACAAAAATACCTCGATGTGCTCTCGGTATCAATCCAAAGTGAATAACACGTTCGTCATTATAGGTAAGTTTTAGGGTAGCCGCTTTAATGGGATCGATATCACCTACCAGATCAGCAACGGTCACATCCGGCGTTGCCAGCTTTTCCGTATAACGCTCGCTCCGATGCAGCCATGCGATTGGTGTATCTTCGCCTTTCGCCGCTATCTCGCTCTTGGCGAACCAGGAAATCGGATTCAAGGGATCATCAAATATTTCACTTCCTTCTACATAGGGTATATATTCATCCAATAGGTTAACCATTAGACGTGCTATTCTTGTCTTTGCTTGGCCCCGAAGACCTAGTAAAAGGATATTATGACGCGAAAGGATAGCGGTTTGCAGTTCAGGTATAACCGTTTCATCATATCCCAAAACGCCTTCAAAACCCTCTTCTTTACTTTTTAACTGTTTGATCAGATTTTCTCTTAATTCTTCTTTAACGGATTTACTTTTATATCCAGATGCTTTTAACTCACCTAATGTTTTGATCATAGTTATACTTAGCAATTTAGCTATTAGGCATCAGCCTTTTAGCTTAGTTATTATCTATATTCTTTATAGATCGGTGCCAACTGCAGCACTTCCTATTTTGTTCGTTATTTGACAGTAACTACTCGCAATTTGCTATTTAATATCGACAGCTATCGTCCGTAGCAATTCCCATCTTATTGAAACTGATTACTTACAAACCAAAGAATTTTACCTAAATAGCTAACGCCTAAAGGCTAATAGCCAATCATCTCACCGTCCGTCTTCTATTCCTAATGTAGTCCTCGAAAATATATTCACCTAATCCCGTTAAAGAGCTGTAGAAGGCTTTCCCGCCATTCACTTGGGTAAATTGTCGGACAAACTGCTGTAAATAGGGATCCCGAGCTATCATAAATGTGGTGATAGGTATCTTTAACCGTTTGCATTGTGCCGCCATGGTGAGTGTCTTATTAATAACCTTGCGGTCTAAACCCATACTATTTTTATAGTACCTTCCGTTCTCCTTCAAGCAAGTTGGTTTGCCATCTGTGATCATGAAGATTTGCTTGTTATGTGTTTTGCGTCTTCGCAGCAAATCAGTCGCCAATTCCAAGCCCGCATAGGTATTCGTATGGTAAGGCCCTACTTGCAAGTAGGGCAAATCTTTCAATGCGATAGGCCAAGCATCGTTTCCAAAAACTACGATATCGAGTGTGTCCTTTGGGTACTTAGTTCGGATCAGCTCTGCTAAAGCCATCGCAACTTTTTTCGCCGGTGTAATTCGATCCTCTCCGTACAAAATCATGCTGTGCGATATGTCAATCATCAGCACTGTGGAGGTAAGTGTCTTATAATCTCTTTCCTCGACTTCTAAATCACGCTCCGTTAAGGTGAAATTTTGCAATCCGTGATTAATCTGCGCATTGTGGATGGAAGCTGTTATGTCAATTTGGTCAAGGCTATCTCCGTATTGGTATTCCCTCCGATCAGCATTTTTCTCCTCACCTACTCCGCTGCGATTACTTCCGTGGTTTCCCTTGCCTGATTTTTTTAATTTCCCGAAGATTTCCTCTAAGGCCGACTGCCGAATAGTTTGTTCCGTTTTAGCCGTAATTTGGAATGAGCCATCTTGCGGATTCTCTTGAAGATAGCCCTTATTTTTAAGGTCCTCAATAAAGTCTCCCATTCCATATTCATCGGTCGTCAGATTATACTGCTTATCCAGCTCATTCATCCATGCTAACGCTTCCGCCGCATCCCCCGCCGTATAATTAAGTAATTGACTAAACAATTTTAACAGACTATCGAAGCCCCCTTTTGGCATATCTGTCGGAACGAATTCCGAAAAGCGAAATCCTCTCATAGCTGCTCCTTCCTTTTCTTATATTGAACACTTATCCGAAGATAAAAGTTTCCTTGGAGATTATTTCTAAGCTAAAGGTCATTTTTAGCTATAGGCCTTCAGAAATCAGTGTTCAGCTATCAGCTCCTACTTAAGTTAAGACTGATAGCTGATCTCCAAAATATGAAAGCGCTCTTATAGCTTCACTACACAGCCGGTATCCGCGCTTTCGATAGCCGCTTCAATCAACTTCATCGTTTGAACACCCTCTGCCGCGGTAACCGGTTCTATTTGATTATTAACAATAGCCTGGTAAACTCCTTCAAAGAAATCCAGATAGTTTCCTCGTTCAGAAGGGACCCTTTCCCTGAATGCCTTACCATCACGTTCAGCATGCAATATTCCCCACTCACTTTCCGGCTCTTCACACCAGTTATCTGTATTGGGTTTCTCGCCCGCTAGCAACCTATCCTCTTGTTTATCTGCCCTGCTTTTCAGAAAAGAGCCCTCCTTGCCATGTACAATATACGAGGGAGCCATTTCCCGTGCAAGAAAGCCGCCCTTTAACCGTACTCTTTTATCTTCATAATATAAGATTAATTCGAAGTAATCATTTACCTGCGAATTGGTTCGCATTATAGCTAGGTCAGCGAAGAGCGCCCTTGGATAGCCAAAAAGGGATAAGGCTTGATCGATCATATGAGGACCACGATCTCTTATCAAACCTGCCGCCGGCGAAGGTTCCTCTAAATGTGCCTTCGTATTTAATTTAGGCAAATAAGCTTCATAAGAAAATGTAACCTCTACAATTTCGCCTAAAACACCTGATTTTACGATCTTCTTCACTGTTTTAAAATCACTGTCCCATCGCCGGTTTTGGAAAACCGCTAATTTAAGGTTACGCTCCTTAGCTAACGCTTCTAATTCTATTGCTTCGGCGGCTGTAATCGTAAAAGCCTTTTCAACAACGGCGTGTTTACCTGCTTCGAGCACCTTCTTTGTAAAATCGTAGTGTGTACCGGTAGGGGTATTGACAATTACCAGTTCGATTGATGCATCGTTTAGAATGGATTCAAACGACGGATAACTAGCAACCGTTGGATAGTCTTTTTGAATAAGCTTTTTACTTCGTTCCCACGAGCCTGTTAACTCAAAGCCCGGATGTAAATCTATGAAGGGCGCATGGAAGACGCTCCCTGACATTCCGTAAGATAATAAAGCAGTTTTAATGGTATGCATCGATAAATTCTATTGGTTTTATTTCAAACCTAGTCTATTTTTCCGAACTTTCGGTTCTTTGAAACAAATTTATTAGGAATCAGTTATCTTAAAGTGAAGAATAGATGAAATTGTTCTCCTTTTTTCAATAAACGAACCATGGATACGATTAACCTAAAAGTAAATGGAAAAAACTATTTATTACGGGTCGGCCCTGAAACTCCCTTACTTTACGTGCTTCGAAACAATTTACAATTAAACGGACCGAAATACGGTTGTGGCGTTGAGCGATGCGGCTCCTGCATGGTACTGATAGATGGCATAGCCATGCCCTCCTGCAAACGACCCTGCCACTCCCTAGTGGATAGTTCTATAACTACCTTGGAAGGTATTAGCCAAGGCGAACAGCTCGATACGATTCAGGAAGCGTTTATTAAGGAGCAGGCGGCCCAATGCGGCTATTGCCTTAACGGGATGATTATAGCCTCCAAAGCTTTGTTACAGAAGAATCCCAATCCCACGGATGAGGAAATCCGAATAGCCTTACAACGAGTATTATGCCGATGTGGTAGTCATAATCGGATTATGCGGGCGATTCGTCGTGCCTCGCTTACAGTAAAAGCATCGCTATGAACAGAAAAGAGTTTATATCGACCACCGGCCAGCTGATTATTGGTTTTCATCTTTTACCCTTTCTTTGCTGTACACCTAGCAAAGGAGGGGCTAAAATTGCCCGAGCGATAGATAGCAACAACATTGATGCTTGGTTAAAATTATCCGACGAAGGAAAAGTAACCTTGTTGACCGGAAAAATGGAGCTTGGCCAGGGAATCCGCATTGCGCTGAAACAAATAGCTGCAGAAGAATTGGATGTCGACCTTAGCCGCATTCACATCATTATAGCTGACACGGAACACACACCAGATGAACGATATACTGCCGGAAGCGCTTCTATAGAAAATAGTGGAATGAGCATACGCCAAGCGGCGGCAGAAGCACGTTATCGATTGATTAGAATGGCCGCGGAAAAGCTTCGTAGCCCATTTACTT
Organism: Olivibacter sp. EAT-5; assembly: GCF_044784325.1. Taxonomy (NCBI): domain Bacteria; kingdom Pseudomonadati; phylum Bacteroidota; class Sphingobacteriia; order Sphingobacteriales; family Sphingobacteriaceae; genus Olivibacter; species Olivibacter sp. EAT-5. The sequence goes on from NZ_CP173028.1 coordinate 1,528,784, forward strand.
CATTGATTGTTAACGATGGGCTCGTTCTTGATCCATCGCAACCCGACAAATCGATTAGCTATTGGGAATTGCTGAAAGGGAAGGCAATCCAAGGAACGATTTCGGGTAATGCACCCCTTAAAAATCCAAAAGATTATCGACTTATCGGAAAAAGCGTGCCACGAGAAGATATACGTACCATGGTAACGGGAACTTCTTACTATATACAGGACCTCCGTTTTCCCGATATGCTGCATGCTCGGGTAGTTCGCCCCCCTTCTTATGATGCCAAGCTTCTATCTTTCCCGGAAAAGGAGGTTGCAAAAATGGATGGAATAAGAAAAATTATCAGGAACGGCGATTTTCTGGCAGTAGTGGCTCAAGAAGAGTATCACGCCATTCGGGCATGGGAATACCTTCGATCCTTCAGTAAATGGAAAACAGGCGTTTTACCTTCTCAACAGATCCTGTTTGAAGATATGGTACATCGGAGCAAAGAAGTGAAAGTGGTGGAAGCAAAGGGAGACACAAATAAACCTAATTTAACAACCATCGAAGCCACTTATACCCGTCCATATCATATGCATGGATCCATCGGCCCATCGTGTGCGCTAGCTAGGTGGAGTTCAAAGGGATTAACAGTATGGACACACAGCCAAGGCGTTTACCCACTTAGGAAGAGTCTATCGGACCTGGTGGACTTACCTGAAGAATCCATTCATGTCATTGGTGTCCCCGGATCCGGTTGCTATGGTCATAACGGCGCTGATGATGTAGCGGCTGACGCTGTCTTAATTTCGCAAGCATTACCGGAGAGCACTATCCGTCTACAATGGATGCGCGAGGATGAACATTGCTGGGAACCGTACGGATCAGCTATGCGAATCCAGCTAAATGGAAGTCTCCATGAGGGAAAAATAAGCTATCTTGAAACCCAATTATGGTCAGATACCCACAGCGTCCGCCCTGGAGGACAAGCTTCATTGCTACTTGCAGCACAGTACATCCATCCGAAGAGACAAGCTGAAAAAAACGGCGTATCCGGTGGGGCTTATCGAAATGCGATCCCGCTTTACAACACGGATAGTCTAAAAGTGACAGCTTATGCCTTCCAAGGTCCGTTAAGAACGTCCGCACTGCGAAGTCTCGGTGCCTATGCCAATATCTTTGCGTTGGAGTCTTTTATAGACGAGCTGGCATCGCGCGGTAAACAAGATCCTGCAAGCTTCCGTTTAAAACACTTGAACGACGCACGAGCCATTGCCGTGATAAAAGCGGTATGCAATAAAGTCAATTGGTCGCAGCGAAAGGAGCGAAAAGACTACGGTCTTGGGCTAGCATTTGCCCAGTATAAAAATCACGCGGCCTATTTTGCAGTGATTGCTGAGGTTGCAGTAGATCGCAGTCGTAAAACTTTTAAGCTCACTAAATTAACCGGTGCCATTGACGCCGGTCAAACGATCAATACTGACGGGCTAAAAAATCAAACTGAGGGCGGTATGATACAGTCGGCAAGCTGGACACTATTCGAGGAGGTGAAGTATTCAGCGGATGGTATACAAAGTGATACATGGGAAAGCTATCCCATTATGCGCTTCTCTGACGTTCCTGAAACTGAGGTAATTGTTATTGATAGACCGGAAGAAAAACCAATGGGTGCCGGCGAAGCCGCACAAGGCCCTACCGCAGCGGCCATAGCCAATGCTTTGTTTGCAGCAACTGGCCAGCGCCTAAGAAATCTGCCTTTAAGGGCCAATAAATTGCAGTGGTAACCACCCCCTGTAGGAAGCTAATCGCTTTCCTCAAATTTTGTTTCCATGTACAACGCTTCCACTTTTTCCCTGGCCCATGGCGTTCTTCTAAGAAATTGGAGGCTTGATTTGACGCTTGGATTGTTAGCAAAACAATTTAAGCGTACTAAACGTGCAAGTTCTTTCCATCCATAGTGTTGTTCCAAACGCCTAACAACCATTTCCAAGGTAACTCCATGCAAGGGATTATTGGGTTGCTCTTTATGAAAATCTCGTGGCATCGATTAGTCTGCTGACAAAGTTTCTAAATAGGTTATAATGGCCATCACATCCTCTTCTCCAAGCCCTTTATCAAAGGCTTTTTTATAGGTTTCGGCGAGCGGCTGAGCTAATGGAAAGTCGATTCCCTGCTCCACGGCCAATCGAAGGTCTTTCACCATATGTTTTAGCGCAAAGGCGGCCGGATAGCTATTAGTGACAATCGCGTTTGTTTTTAGCTTTGTTAACGGACTTCCGCAGGCACCTTCATTCACGATACGCAACATATCTTCGGCTTTTATTCCGTTTTTCTTCGCAAATAAAACGGTTTCAGCTAAACCCTCCAGCGTAAGAGCCAAAAAATAGTTGATCGCCAATTTTGCAGACGATCCGGCGCCCACACTTCCAAGCCAAAAAGACAGTTTTCCAAGTTTTTCGAAGATCGGTTGAGCAGCACGATAATTATCTTCATCACCTCCTACGAGAATCAATAGTGTACCGTCTTCAGCCGGTTTAACACTTCCCGAAACAGGTGCCTCTAAAAACCTTGCGCCTACTGCCTTACTCATTTCTTCTAACTCATAAGACGTTCTGGGCGACACTGTGCTCATGTTTATAACCAGCTTCCCTTCCGCTTGGCAATTAAGTAAGCCGCCTTCACCTAGGAATATACCCTTCACGGCCTGATCATCGGACAGCATCGTAATAATAACCTCACTCTCTACACATAAATCCTTGATACTACTAGCTAAAGTGGCTCCGTCATTTACCAAACCTTCGGCCTTGGATGCAGTCCGATTGTAAACATTTAGAGCATAACCAGCTTTGAGCAAGTTTTTTGCCATGGGATATCCCATGTTCCCTAAGCCTATCCATCCTATCGTGTCGGTCATTTAAATCAATATTTCTGACATAAAGAGTTGCTTTCAACGAATGTTGAGATAACAGATAACAAAGATAATTGTTTAATACTTAAATACAATCACATGCGGCCCCCTCGCATACCAGCACTTCTTCCAAAGGCTTAGAGGGGTTGATCAGCTTTTTTCGTTTAATAAAAGCAAAAGCGAAGAGGGCGCCGACGAATGCCATAGCAGCACCAACTACTGCTGGCCATGTATAATCAAAGTGATAGACGAGCGGCAAACCTCCCAAGAAAGCACCTAAGGCATTTCCTATGTTAAAGCTAGCTTGACTAACAGAAGCGGCAATCATCTCAGCCCCTTTGGCCGTATTGATCATTAGCATCTGAATAGGTGCCGCCAATGCAAAGGCTACTGCTCCGGTAACAAAGGTCATAATCAACGCTGTAACCGGATTGAAGGAAACAAAATGTACAATGATCAGCGTTATAGCCATTACAACCAGCAAAGCAGCAGAGGCTTTTCCGGGGGAAAAACGATCTGCCAGAAAACCTCCTAAAAGATTTCCAACCATCATTCCAACCCCTGCCAATACTAAAATGTAGGTCACTGCATCCGCTGAAAAACCGGCTACACTCGTCATCATTGGAGCGATATAGCTATACCAGCAAAACAAGCCTCCTGTTCCAATAGAGATCATAAATATAATCAACCAAGCTTCGGTTTTTTTAAAGAAACTGAGCTCGTTTTTTAAATTTCTGTCAGCATTAGCTGATAACGCCGGTAATAGGGCCTTCAAGCTAAACAAGGTAATCAACCCCACAGCTACGACGATAGCAAAAGAAAAGCGCCATGAGAAATTATGGCCAATGTATGTACCTAAAGGAACTCCGGCAATATTCGCAATGGTTAAACCTAAAAACATAAGGGAAACGGCTTGCGCCTCTTTTCCTTTTTTGGCTATACGGCTTGCTACGACAGACCCTACACCAAAGAAAGCCCCGTGTGGCAAGCCCGAAAGTAAACGGGCAATAAACAAGGTATTAAAATCCGGCGCAAAAGCAGAAAAAGCGTTAAAAGCCGTAAACATCACCATTAAGGCGATCAATATATTCTTTGGCGGATATTTGCCGGCAATGGCTACCAATAACGGAGCCCCAATTACAACCCCCAATGCATATGCGGATATGAGATAGCCGGCTTTCGGAATAGAAACCGCTAAATCGCGAGCGATATCGGGCAAAAGTCCCATCATCACAAATTCGGTTATCCCTATACCTAATCCTCCTAAAGTTAATGGAAGTAAGTTTTTGTTCATAAGCTACTTAGTGTCTAAAATACACTCTGCAAAGTTAGTACATTCTCATCCAACTTCTGCCATGCATTTTAAATAAATAGCTATGTTTTTTTCATATTTACACAGAGAAAACAATTTAAGCATTTCACAAATGAAAAGAAACATACTCTTGCTAGCTTTAGCATTAGGTGTTAACACTGTTTATGCGCAACAGAAACTCTTTAGCAAGCCCGAACAGCAGCAAAATGGGAACGAGGAGACCGATTCCCGCCTTTCACAATAAAGAAAATTTAGCTATTTTGGACACATGACTTTAGACACACACGAACAGTTTCCACTATTGAATCGCTGCACGTACGTTAATACGCCAGGTACCGGCATTTTATCAAAGGACGTTTTAGATTGGAGACGAAAACATGACGAAGCGTACTTCCGGAACGGAAGCTCTTTTCGGATAAACCAAGAGGACTTTCTTAAAGGAGTCAGAGAAAATTTGGCATCTCTATTTCAAGCGGATGCCGACTATACCTTTTTAGTTCCTAATTTCTCCTTTGGTATGAACACCTTTTTGGATGGCCTAGCCTCTTCCGAACGCTTCTTATTGCTAGAAGGAGATTATCCTTCGGTAAATTATGCCGTAAAGAGTAGAGGTTTCAAGGTAGAGACTGTCGAAGTGGATGAAAATCTGGAAGATCGCATATTGATAAAAATCAGCGAGTTTAAGCCTACGGTTTTCGCTTTCAGCCTCGTGCAGTATATAAGTGGCATCAAGTTAAATTTTGAATTCATTAAAAAATTAAAGGCCGAGTATCCCGAACTATTGCTAATTGCTGATGGCACCCAATATTGCGGTACAGAACGCTTTGACTTTAAAAATTCCGGTTTAGACTTTCTGGGAGCAAGCGGCTACAAGTGGATGCTTTCCGGATATGGTAATGGTTTTGTGTTCTTGAGAGGTCGTATTGCTGATCGATTGTATCGACTTGCATCAGGGCAGGAACTTCCAACAGAACCCTTCTTAAGAGGCAGAACGCATTTATCTTTATACTTTGAACCTGGACATCAGGATACCCTAACCTTCGGCACGCTGGCGCAGTCAGTCGCTTATTTTAACCAGATAGGGATGCAGACGATCGAGAACAGGATCCGAACATTATCTGTTCAAGCCTTCGCTGCGTTTTCCGATCGTGGCCTTTTGGCCAATAGCGTCATAAAACGGCCAATACATTCTTCCATTTTCAGTTTATCGATTGATGATACGGTTCATAAACGGCTTCAAGAAGCAAACGTTGTTTGCATACGTCGCGGTTCGGGCGTACGCGTCGGATTCCACTTTTTTAATACCGTCGATGATTTAAATAAAATATTGGATATCCTTGATCAGTCTATCTGAGTGTTTCGAAAGTTAGCAAATAAAGTGATCATTTAGGGTTGGGTTTCTTTAGGAAGCGTATAAAAAAATGGCCTCTTGTGAGGCCATTTTCATAAAACCAAACCTAAAATTGAACTCTTTGCCCCTTACTATCGATATAAAATTCTTCTTCTCCCTTTTTTACCCAAGCTTTCCCATCGATGAATATTTCCGCTTCATCGTAAATAAAAGGAACGACGACCTTGCCATTTTTATCTATAAAGCCAATCTTTTCACCTTTTTGTACATAAGCAACGCCGTCGACAAACAGCGATCCTGTTTGATAACTTGGTTGAACAATCACCTTGTTCGTGGTATCTATGAGGGCATACAGGCCATCCCTCATCGCCCATAAACGATCCGCATCCGCAACAAAAATCCCTTCATATTCCAATGGTATTATTTCTTTACCTGTCTTATCAACCACGCCAAACTTGTCATCTCGAGAGACCGGCGCGAGACCGGCTCGATAACCATAACGGTCGTGATAGCGCGGTTCTACTATTACATTTCCGGCATCATCTTCTATACCCCATAATTCACCATCGTCGGTCCAATGATATCCCTCGGCCAATTCATAATCTTCTTCTGCTTCCACCGTACTATCCACAGCCGCGGTATCGCCTGACAAGTCGAACGAATCTTCTATGGTGTAATGAGCGGGTATGGTGAATAGGGTGTCGTCGACTAACTCTTCTTTAACAGAAGCTGCTTTAATACCTACATCCATACCGTTGGTATTCGTCGAAATTTTCAAGGCCATTCCCGGAATCTTTTCCAAATAATCATATTCACCCCAAAAAAGTTTCGGTAGTTTTTCGGCATACCAAATAGTCATATCTTGCTTAACATCGCCAACATTCATTTCCAATATGGCCTTCTTACAGCTAAAACCATGAATCTCCATAGTTTCATCGGAAAATCGCAATTTTCCATCCGCAGAACTTACCACAATCATGCTGTCACCTTTCATTTCTGTACTTACTTTCGGAGTCGCCAAAGCTGTACGGTATGCTGTTTCGGTTTCAGCATATAAGTTGTAAGAAATGCTGTCTTCTAAATTACTTATTTGAACGGAAGAAACGATCCCTTTTTGTTCAATTCGCATTTTGTTTGCTGTTACATAAGCCTTTAGCAAAGGCTCGCCTTCCTTTGCTCCGCTCATAGCCTTCCCTAATTCCATCATTGCCACCATTTGTTGTTCCTCCTCGGTCATAGTTTCCGAGTCCTTCCTTGGCATGTCAAAAGCGATGTCATATCCGACAACCCAGGCTTTTACTTTTTTTATTTCCTGTGCTTGCACGCTATTGAAACCGATTGGACAGAAGAATAGGCCAAGCAGCAAAAACAAACCTCTTTGTAATGTTTTTTTCATATAAAAATTGAATGATAGCGGTTCCTTAAATTTACTATAGGTTCCTTCTTGGCGCAAAAATAAGTAATGGTAGCTGCATCTCTCATCACGGGAAACAGGGGTTTTTAAACATCAGGGTGCCTATTCAAAATTAATAATTAACGCAAAGGTCCTATATTAAATAATGATCATTTCGTCAGTATCACTCAGTCAGCTGACACTAATTTATTAACCTAATTATCAGGTTTTTATCAACACAAAAAAGCAATTCGTCCCTAGGCTTTAAACTTTTCGTCAGGTTTTACTGTTTTCCCTACGTTCCGGCTTACAACAATAACGGTAACTCAGTAAGCCTGTTCAAGTGGCTAAAACTGTTAAATGACTTTCGTATATACTAAAAATGAAGTATGTTTGGGAGGCAAGGATGAAGAACCACGCATCTTTTAATGATTTATAGATGGGAAAGGCTTACATGAAAAAACGTCATCTGCATATCCGACATGATGTGCCTTATAGTAAACTTATTTCTTTTTCACTTCTTTTTACTATACTTTACAATTTTAGTTTCGCACAACGGCCGGGATATGAATTGGAGCCTTCAAGATCGAAAGCAGACACCACAAAACAACGAGATCTTATTGATATAGCAAAAGATTTTCTCAATATAGAGCCTCCAAAGGGCCCTGATAGCAGCGGAAAGTCGATTTACTTTTCCTTTCTCCCTTTTTCCACCACTGTACCCGGGGGAGGCCAAGCTCTGATCACCTCTACGACTGCGGGTTTCTTTACCGGCAATCGTAAAACAACGAACATGTCTCGCGTGACTTTTACACCCTATACCAACTTTAAAGGGCGCTTTGGCCTCCCGATTCGCTCTTATGTTTGGTTAAAAAACAATGAATGGGTAATTATCGGAGATACACGCCTAATGAAATATCCGCAATATACCTGGGGCTTAGGACGGCAACATAGTGAAGATGATAAAATGTTGGTAGACTATACCTATTTCAGATTCTATCAACATGCCTTACGGAAATTTAAGCGGAATTTCTTTGCCGGTCTAGGATATAATTTAGATTACCGTACCAATATCGATGCTGAGAAAAATGGAGTATTACTAAGGGATTATGTCGACTATCCTTACGGTACCGATGATTTTGGAAGAAGTTTATCTTCGGGGTTAAGTTTTAATTTCCTTTATGACACACGGGCCAACTCTATCAACCCATTAGATGGGTATTATGCTTATTTTCAATACCGTATCAATCCTAAATTTCTCGGCAATGATCATTTCTGGAGTTCTGTTTATCTCGACCTTCGAAAGTATATCCGTTTTACGGAGGACCCCAATCGCCAAAATATGCTTGGTTTGTGGAGTTATTATTGGTCAGTGCTCAATCGTCAAGTTCCTTATCTAGACCTGCCGAGTATTGGCTGGGATGTGTATAACCGTTCCGGTAGAGGTTTTGATCAAAATCGTTTCCGGGGCAGACATTTATTTTATCTAGAGGCCGAGTATCGGCGCGACATTACCAATAACGGGCTGTTAGGCTTTGTATTATTTACCAACGCAAATACCGTTTCAGGCCCTAATAGCAACATTTTTAAAGATTGGAACCAAGCCTATGGCGGAGGTTTACGGATTAAATTCAATAAAGGTTCGGGCACAAACATTGCCATTGACTATGGTCGTAGTAAAGGTTTTTCAGGATTTCAAATCGGACTGGATGAAGTGTTTTAACAGCTATCAGTTTTTAGAGATCGGCAATCAGCTATTGATAAACAATTTAAAGCCGACAGCAGATTTCAGATAGCTGATATCGCTTTCATTTGCTATATTGCACATAAATAGGTGTTGAAAATATATTTATGGACAAAAAAGTATACAATCGTATTAAGGCAGTCTTAGCTGAGCAAGGGAAAACCAACAAATGGCTTGCTGAAACCCTAGACAGAAACATTAACACGGTTTCTAAATGGAGCACCAATAAAATGCAGCCTACGGTAGAGTCGCTTTTTGAAATTGCAGACGCATTACAGGTTGACGTTCGTAGCTTACTTGTTTCTACGAAACAGCATTAAATAGCATAATCTGTATAAGAGTAAAGAAATGTAACATCTCTGTACAAAAGATTAAATTAGAAAATGGCATATAAATTAGGAGACTTTGTTCGCTTCGTGGAAGAGGACTTTGAAGGACACATTACAAAAATAATCAATGATGAATTGGTGGGAGTAACGGGAGAAGATGGTTTTGAAATCCCTGTACAAACGACCAAGATAACCCATGTTTATGGGCAGCAAAGCCGGAAAGAGCTGGATTTTGACGAAGATAAAAAGCAGCCGACGGTAATATCCGGCGCTTTTGTAGGAGAAGGAATCTATTTAGCCATTACCGGCGACCAAAAACAGAACATCGCTATCTTCAATTTAGTAAATGAAACCTCGTATGATTTACTATTAAGCTTCAGCACGGAAAAAGCAAAACAAATTGTAGGCGAATATGCGGGTATAATTGCACCGAAAAGCACGCAAAAGATTTATAATGCTAAAATTAACGAAGTAAGCAGTTGGCCCTTGTTCGATTTTAAGTTTTTATTTCATACGGTTGTGCTACAGGTGCCCAAGCCCGCTTTAGAGATTACTAAACGTATTAAACCACTTGATTTGTCGGAAGCCAAAAAGCATGTTCCATTACTGAGTGATCGCGCCTGGCTTTTCCGCTTAGACGAAGACCTAAAGATCGATGCAGAAAAGCTTAAGGAAAGTTTTTTCAGTCATCGTCCTGATAAGAAATAAGCGCTTAGATTAAGCTCAACTATTTGTTCGATTTTGGACAGTAAACTGTTCGGAATCGAACACTATTCCTCTTTACATTCCTTTCCAGCCACATTTAAAGCCCACTTTTCCATTTGGCGATATTCTTGGTCTACTAGCTAAAGGACATAAGACGCAAGTATCAAGACACAAGATCGCCCGACTAGTAAGACTCAACATCGTAAAGGCGCTTTTAGAATATCTTGACACCTGCCTACCGGCAGGCAGGCTTAATACTTGATACAATGATAAAACCATGAGCGATTCAGCGAATAGCTGAAACACCTCTGAAAAATAAATAATATGTTTCAAAACTACCTAAAAATCGCCTGGCGGAACTTACTGAAACACCGCCTATATTCTGCCATCAAAATTGGTGGCTTTGCTTGTAGCATTGCAGCCTGTATACTTATTACATTATATATTATTCATGAAATAAGTTATGATAAAAGTTATCCCGATGGAGAGCGGATTTATCGCATTATTGCGCGATTCAATGATAATGGCGAAATAAAGAAAGGAGTATCTTTTCAGGCACCCTTAAGTAAAGCGATAAAGGCTGATTTTCCGCAAGTCGAAACGGTAGGACGGATCCTTCCCAATTCTTTATTTTACGGAGCAGGGAGTAATCAGGTAAGCATTGAGGATAATCCGACCAGCGTTTATGAAGAAGGATTTACTTACATGGATCAGGAGTTACTAGATATGCTTCAGCTACCCATGGCTTTTGGAGATCGATCAAAAGCCTTGAAACATCCGTATACCTTGGTCATGACGAAAAGTAAAGCGGATAAATATTTCCCGGGTAAGAATCCGGTTGGAAAGATTGTTTACTTGAACAACGATAAATCCAAACCTTATACCATTAAGGGAGTTATTGAAGACCTCCCCTCTACTTCACATTTAAAACCCTTCAGCTTTTTACTTACATTAAACGGCGTAGTGTTTTATCCTGGCGAGCAGGACAATTGGGGAGCAACGAATTACCCGACTTATATTAAACTACGGAAAGGGACTGATGTTGCACAATTTGAAAAGATATTAACAAAAGAAATCCTTACCAAATATGTCATTCCAACTATGCAGCAGGCAGGGAACGTCCGCGCAAATGAAATGGAAAAAAACCTTCGCTTAAGCTTACAGCCTGTTAGAAATATCCACCTATATTCTGCCGATATACACGATTACCCCCAAATGCAAAGGGGTGACATTAAATTTGTATGGTTATTTGGTGGTATTGCTGCATTTATCCTGTTAATTGCCTGTATTAATTTTGTCAATCTATCTACGGCAAAATCGGCCAATCGTGCAAAAGAAGTAGGTCTTCGCAAAGTGGTCGGTTCTTATAGAAGCGGTTTAATTGCCCAATTTTTAGCGGAATCTACTCTTTACAGTATATTATCTTTCCTCATCGGCCTATTACTTGCCTGGCTATTGTTACCCTTATTCAATACCCTCTCTGGAAAGGAACTTGGCTTCCCGTGGTCCAGCTGGCAATTAATTCCCGTTGTTCTCTGTTCAGCCCTTTTCGTTGGTCTCCTTGCGGGCATTTATCCTTCCTTCTATTTATCAGGTTTTCGTCCTATCGCAGTATTAAAAGGGGACTTAAGTCAGGGGACCAGAAACCCCGTTCTTAGAAACGGTTTGGTTGTTTTCCAGTTTGCCACCTCCATCACGTTAATCATCGGCACGTTGATTATCAACAATCAAATGAATTTCATACTGGACAAGAAAATAGGTTTCGATAAAGACCAGGTGATGGTTTTACAGGGCACCAGTACCCTTGGCGATCAAATCAACGTATTAAAAGAAGAACTTCAAAAACTGCCTCAAGTGAAAAGTGCTTCGGTGAGCGATTTTCTACCAGTACGATTGGAAGGGGTAAAAAGAAATGGCAACACTTTTTGGAAAGAAGGAAAAATCACAGAAGAGGCTGGAACTGGGGGCCAATTTTGGGAAATTGATGAAAACTATCTTTCCACTTTAGGCATGAAGTTACTCTCGGGCAGAAACTTTTCCAAAGACATGGCTACCGACTCCCAGTCCGTTATTATTAATCAAAAGTTGGCGAAAGAGCTAGGGCTTAAAAATCCTGTAGGTGCCCGTATAACTAATGGCCGTGTATTTACAGTTATCGGCGTAGTAGAAGACTTTAATTTTGAATCACTTAAAGATGAAGTCGAGGGTTTATGTATGGCATTAAGTAATAGCCCCACCATGCTTGCTGTCAAGGTAAACGGTAAAGATATGAGCACAGCAGTGCAAGCAATTGGTGCTGTATGGAAGAAATTTTCACCTGATCAAGCCATGCGTTATACCTTTTTAGATGAAGGTTATGCCAATATGTATATGGATGTAAAGCGTACAGGCAATATATTCACCAGTTTTGCTGCCTTAGCCATCTTCATTGCCTGTTTAGGGTTATTCGGCTTAGCGGCTTTTACCACAGAACAGCGCACGAAAGAAATAGGAATTCGAAAAGTTCTTGGCGCCAGCGTAAATGGCATCGTACAATTACTGACTAAAGACTTTTTAAGGCTTGTGTTTGTCGCCATTGTCATCGCCTCACCTTTAGCCTGGTGGGCGATGAACAAATGGTTACAGGATTTTGCCTATCGGATTGAAATTAAATGGTGGGTTTTTGCTATTGCAGGGTCCGCTGCTATTGTCATCGCTATACTGACCGTTAGTTTCCAAGCCATTAAAGCAGCTTTGGCCAATCCAACGAAATCGTTGAGAAGTGAATAAATTTAGTTACTGGTCATTCGTGCTTGGTTATTTGCCATTTCTTACTAGGAACTAATAACGGATAACAAATAACGATTATGTTAAAAAACTACATAAAAATCGCTTGGCGAAATATTAGAAGGAATACATCCTTTACCATCATTAATGTATTCGGACTCACCTTAGGAATCACCTGCGCCTTGCTGATTTTCGCGTTGGTCAATTACCATTTTAGTTTTGACAATTTCCACGAAGATAAAGAACGAATCTATCGTTTGGTTACAGAATGGCAAGATGATATTGTTGATCATTCCGCTGGCGTTCCTAGCCCCTTAGGTAAGGACTTTCGCGAGGACTTTAATCTCGACGAATATACGGCAAGGTCGATTAATTTTCGGGATGTCTTAGTCACGCTACCGGGAACACCGGACAAGAAGAAATTTAATGAGGAAAGCTCAATCGCCTATACAGAATCCGCCTACTTCTCCATCTTTACTTTTCCTATTTTAAAAGGTGAGTCGGCAGAAGTCCTTACAGATCCGAACACAGCAATCATCACTGAAAAAATCGCAAAAAAATATTTTGGAGATAGCAACCCTTTAGGACAAGTGATCAAAGTCAATAATAACACTGATTTCACAGTTAAAGCTGTCCTACAAGATTTACCAAACAACACAGATCTTCAAAGTGAAATATTCCTCTCCTTCGCGAACTTAAAGGATCGAGATCCCGAGTTAGCTCGCGACGATGCCTGGAATGGTGTATACAGCGGCACGCAATGTTACACCTTGTTGAAAGAAGGTATAAGCGCGGATGTGGTTGAAAAAGCGCTGCGGCAAACTTCAGAAAAACATTACCCAGGCCGGGATGCAAAGGTTTGGAATTTCAAATTACAACCACTAAGAGACATTCATTTTAACCCTGTTTATAATGGCGCCGTCAATAAAAATTATTTATACGCGTTGTTATTTATCGGCCTATTATTGCTTTCTACTGCCTGTATTAACTTCACAAACCTAGCTACGGCACAAGCGATCAATCGTGCGAAAGAAATCGGTATCCGAAAAGTACTGGGCAGCCAACGGAAACAACTTTTTTGGCAGTTTATTTCAGAAACAGCACTTATTACTTTGATCTCTACGTTAATCGCATGTGGGCTTGCATCGGTGCTTTTGCCAAGTATCAATGATCTCTTCCAATCCGAAATACGTTTAAATCTATTCAGTGCTTGGCAAATGCCCGTATTTTTAATAAGTGTTGTTTCTTTTGTTATTTTTCTCTCCGGGTTTTATCCAGGCTTGGTATTGGCCGGTTTTAAACCCATTCAAGCCCTAAGGAGCAAAATAACTCAACGCGAGGTCGGTGGTTTTGCTTTACGGAGATCATTGGTAGTAGGGCAATTTGCTATTTCACAGATGCTTATCATTGGCACTTTAATCATCGCGAGGCAGATAAATTATGTCAATAATACCGATCTTGGTTTTGATAAAAGCGCTATTGTCAACCTCCCTATTCCGGAAGCGGATCGTGATCACGCCGATAAAAAGTTGACGCTCAAGAACCGCCTTGAAAACGTCAACGGTGTTCAAGCAGTTTCCTTAAATTTTCAACCTCCTGCTTCCCGATCGAACAGAACAACCGGCGTACGCTATGATACACGGACAGAAGAAGAAAGATGGAGCATCAATTTGAAATATGCAGACGACCAATACTTGTCTACATTCAATATGCGTTTGGCAGCTGGCAGGAACATCCGTCGGTCTGATACCATTAACGAATTTTTGGTGAACGAAACTTTTGTCAAAAAGCTTAATCTAATATCAGCAGAAGAAGTAATTGGAAAAAATATCACCATAAATGGCACAGCTTATAGTGGTCCTATTGTTGGTGTGGTGAAAGATTTCTATAATTATTCCTTTCGTAACGAAAAGGACGCTATTTGCATTGCATCTAACAACAAAGAATATGTTAATTGTTCCATTAAATTGAGCAGTCAACACCTCACTTCCACATTAGACTCTTTTGAAAAAATATGGAGTGAAACCTATCCTGATTATGTATACTCGCACCAATTTATGGATGAAGCAGTTGCACAATTCTATGAAACCGATAATACCCTCTTAAAACTGATTCAAGCTTTTGCATTGGTAGCTATTTTAATCGGCTGCCTTGGTTTATACGGCCTCATATCGTTTATGGCCTTTCATAAAACTAAGGAAATTGGTGTTCGGAAGGTTTTGGGCGCTACCATTCCGGATATTCTCTGGATTTTTGGGAGGGAATTCGTTCGTTTACTGGTCATTGCATTTATGATTGCTGCGCCGGTCGCCTGGTGGGGCATGAAAACCTATTTACAGGATTTTTCTTACAAAATTGAAATAGGACTTAATGTTTTCCTGCTTGCTGTCGCCATTACCTTTGTTATTGCTATTGTCACTATCGGTTTCCGATCTGTAAGGGCAGCAACAGTTAACCCGGTAAAATCGTTAAAAAGTGAGTAATGGGTTATTAGTTACTCGTTATTGGTTATTTGTCATACCAGACTAAGAACGGATAACGAATAACTAAAAAGGGGCAGGAAGTGTTGGCATGCCTTACAAACTATTCAAATATTTTTCGAGCATTGTGTATCCATCATCGGCCAACTGGTTTGCATCAGTGGGATCATTTGGATTGAGCTGGTGATCCGTTTCCCAAGCATCTGGTATACCATCTCCATCGGAATCATCAGGCGCCGTAACACTTTGCAGCGCGGGCCATCCCCCCACATCTTGTTGACTATCGATGATACCTGATGGGTGTTGGATACCTGTCGTGTTTACTAAGGCATAAGTAGCCCCCTCATAGGTCGCTGTTTTGTTTCTTACTTCCTGAATAATTCGTTTATCGACGGTATCTCGCTTGGGCAATACTGCACCTACATTGTTCAACACTTCCTCATAGGCGTCTTCTGCTGTACTGGTAAGCATCGGTAACGTCGGGAAGGGCGAACTTTGTTTGGCAGCCGCAATAAGTGCTGCTGCACCGGAATAGCTGTCGCGTTGCACCCCTTTCTCCCAATTGTCAGCACTTACGTCTGGAAATCCGTCAACAAAATTCCCTTGGATAAAGAACCTGCCACCCCATACGGTATCACCGGCGAAAATACTATAACTGGTATATTGCAAGATCCGGTTTCTCTTATTGCTTATACTACTTAGGGTACTCCCTGGTGTAGCAGGGCCATATTTATAATAGTTGTTAACCATATTGTAGTCGCCATTCTCTCCGCCATAAGTGGAATTTATATTCCCCCAATTATAGATCACGTTATTGCGGAAGTCTACCAACTCTTCGTCAGGACCGGTAGCAGCCAATGTTCCTGAAAAACGAGGATTTCTACTTGAATTATGAGCTAGCAGATTATGATGAAACGAAGATCTATTCCCTCCCCAGATTCCTCCATAGCCATGCGTCCCTTTTTCATGGGCCGATTTATATAAGCTTTCGCTCAGTATACACCATTGGAGCGAAAAATCCGTGATACCATAAAACGAACCGATTTCGTCTACCGACCAGCTTAAGGAACAATGATCAATAATAATATTTGCATAAGGGGTGCCACCCGCTGCCGGAAGCGACGTATAGAGTGCATCCGTTGTGATACCGTTAATATCACCCAGTCTAAACCGAAGATACCTGATGATGATATTATTTGCCCGTATTGCGGTTCCATACCCAGCAATACAAATTCCATCCCCCGGGGCCGACTGTCCGGCAATGGTGATATTATTTTGAGCAATAAATAAGTTGCTTTCCAGAAAAATCGTCCCCGAAACCTTGAACAGTACCGTTCGATTGGGTTGGCTTACCGCATCTCTTAAACTTCCGGGGCCCGAGTTATTCAAGTTGGTTACGTAATACACCGTTCCTCCTCGTCCACCTGTAGCGAATTTTCCGTACCCCTCAGCTCCCGGAAATGCCACAAGAACATCATTAGGCAGTACGTTTCGAGTACTTGTCAATTGTTTTGACGGTGTGTCAATTGTTGCCTTGCTACAAGAAATTAATGTTACAAGGCCAATGAACATCCATTTAATTCTTTCCATAATAGCGATTTATTAATTGTTTAGGATATAAAGTCAGGGCGTATACTCGGGTTTCCAGTGTTGAACGGTTTCCGTCTCGGCTGCTAAATTGCCCATATGTATGGCAATTGTACTATCATATGCCGTATGCGCATTAGATAAAGGCTTATCATTGGTCACGATGCAATGAATAAAGTGTTGTAAAGAAAGCACGGAAGGATCAGGTAGCTGCTCATTCTTTTCCTTAAAAATCAGCTCTTCGGCTTCTCCTTGTGTTCTCGCCAGAAGCGTGGCGCCGGTAACGCCATCAACAGTACCTTGTTGGTTCTTTGTCGACTCTGCATAAATAAACGCTTTATCCCTTTGGATCTCTAAGGTGGCCCGATCTCCTAAAATCCGTATATTATAGCCGTTATAAGCGTTTGACAGCACAGAGGTTACGCTCGACTGTATGCCTTCGGGATATTCATAAACCGTTCGAATATGATCATAAGTCTCCCGACCATCTTTCCAATAATTGACGCCTCCAAACCCAACAACTTTTATAGGTCTCTTATCCAGTAAGTAATGCACAGCATCAATCTGATGCGCACACAATTCGGATAAGGGGCCTCCGCAATAGGCGCGATACATCCGCCAATTGATCAACTTTTCATCTTTCGGGTTATTTACCGGAAAACGCCAATTGGAGTTTCGATTATATTGACACTCAAAATGCGTAATCTTACCTAGCCAATTCTGACTAATTACTTCCTTCACCTTATGATAAAGCGCGAAATAGCGATATTGAAACCCTACTTGGAATACCTTCGAAGACGCCTCAACAACCTTCCGTAAGTCGATTGCCTGTGGAATATCATAGGCCATGGCTTTCTCAAGATAGACGTGTTTTTCAGCTTGTATAGCATCTTTCGCCATCGGATGGTGTAAAAAGAGCGGTGTAGCAATAACGACAGCCTCGATGTTTTTGTCTTCCAACAATTTTCGATAATCCGTGTAGGTCGACACCTTATCTCCTACTATCTGACGGGCGCTAGTAAGGTGAGGTTGATAAACGTCGCATAATGCAGTGATCTTCACCCCTTTTATTCCCATTAATATTTTAGCTAAACCGGTACCCCGCGACCCGGTTCCAATAATACCTACCTGTACTTGATCAGTTGATAGTCTGCTCGAAAACGAAGGCAGTTTATCCAACGCCAGTGAGGAGAGCATCAGTCCGCTGCGCGTTAAAAACTCTTTTCTAGAATAATGATTAAATTTTTTCATGATTTGCTTAAGAATTAACGGTTATTTAATATATGCGCGGAGTGGTAAGTTGGTTTCTTTCAACGCTGAGACCGCGAGCCCCGCAACGCACTTCGCTCCAAATTCCGATAGATGCGTATCGTCCTTTTTCCCCTCGGGTAAGGAAGCAAATTTTCCGGGTGGAATATGTAAAAATAATTTCTTGGATTGCTCCGGCCCTGTTTTTTCTAAAAAAGCAGCTACCAGTGCATGTAAATCGATAAGCGGTGTATGTGTTAACTTCGCTACTTCACCTACAACCGTTAAATAAGCGCCGTGGGTATCTACGATATGCCCTTCTTGATCGAACTTCCGATGTGGTATGGATGTAAATAGAATGGGATATGCTTTTTTTGCCTGTACCTCTCGAACATAGCGTTCTATATTTTGCTTGAAGGTCGTATATGGCTCTGTATGCCGGGCCGTATCTGGTTTGGCATCATTATGGCCAAACTGAATAAACACGTAATCACCAGCCTTAACCTGTCGTATAACCTTCGACCAAAAGCCCTCATCACGGAAACTTTTTGAACTGCGTCCGCTCATTGCCTCATTATGTATATGTACATGTTCTGTAAATAAAGAGGGTGCAAGCTGCATCCAACCGCGGATGGGGTATCCTTTACCAAATTTATCGAGATAACTTGCCCTATAATCGGCCATGGTAGAATCACCAATGGAATAAATATGTATCTCTTCGGTTTGTTTAAAGCTAAATAGACATATAAGGCCTAATATCAGGCCAAACTTTTTCATATAACGGTAGGGTATCATCTCGCTGCGATTAAATGTTTACAATTAATAACCATAGTCTTGTGTTAGGTTCGGGTTGGCATCGATCGCGGTCTGTGGAATCGGAAATAGCTCGCTGTGATTGGCCCTAAAAAGCTGGGCAACATTGGTAATCCAAACATCTGTTAAGGCTGCCATCCAATTTACTCTTACAAAACCCTCAGGCGCGATTGCAGGACTCGCTTTATACAACGAATTTCCCCATACAACTTCCTGTTCTGCCGGTTTATAATACATGTACTGCGGGAGTTGATCATAGGGAGCTACCTTATTTTTCATTTTAGTCAACACATCCCGCACCTCTTGTATCTTCTGACCAATCAGATTCCAGCGAATAAGGTCATATTTTCGGATCCCCTCGCCGCCAAATTCAAGGTAACGTTCCTGTACCAAGCTGTTAAAAAACCCCTCTTTGTCGTTTGGAATATTTCCGGTTTCGTTTCCGCCGTAAGCACGGGTTCTCACTTCCTGTAAGGCTAATATGGCCTCGCTTGTGGGTCCATTATGGAGTTCATTTTCAGCCTCCGCAAACATCAATAGGACATCAGAAAATCGGATTAGGGGCCAATTTAAACCCGTTGCCTGAATGGCGGAGGAAAGGCGCGGATTGATCCAATCCGAACGGAATTTTCCGCTGGTCATATTCAGCAAGGGTTGCACTTTTTTACTATAATCCGGATCATTATAATAAGGTGCACAGGTAACATCCCGTCGGGTATCCAACGAATCAAAGGCATAAAAATAAGCAGGAATAATTCTAATCTGGCCATTTCCTAATAAAGAGGTATTTCCCGGCACATAAAATCGCGGTCCATCATAATACCCTAAATTACTATCTGTTTCGCGTCCCATTGCTACTTCCAACAGAATCTCCCCGTGTGGATCAAGGGTGTAAGCATCAATTCCATCTTTGAATACCGCCTGAAAGCTTGGATTGAGGGTATGTTGTTCCCGATGTTGCATGAGTTCATAACATTCATCTCGGGCAATCTGATAAAAAGACAGGTAATCACCTGTTCGTTTCATACGGTTACTTCTGCGAAGGGAAAACCCGGCACGGTATAAAGCCAATCTTGCCCGTAAGGCCTTTGCGGCTCCTTTCGTAATACGCTCATCGTTACTTGCTTCTGTGCGCCAGGGTAACAGCTCTTGCGCAGTTTTCAGATCTGCAATCAAACGATTGTAGATCGTATCACGATCAACCTTTGGCAGGGTAAGCTCCGCCTGATCGGCTGCTGGTTCGAAAGGTGCCGGTAAATCTCCCCAATTTCGAATAAGCTCAAAATAAAACTGTGCCCTAAGGGTGAGAGCCTCTCCATGCAATCTCTTTAGTTCCAACTGTTCCGAGGCCGTACCATTGCTGTATTGATCCATTGCGGGAATGTTTTTAATACAAATATTAGCTCGTTCGACACCTGCATATAATTGTTCAAAAGGCCCCGCGAGTTGTGCATTGGTTGCCTGTAAATTATAGCGGGATAAATCTCTGGAACTGTTATCTGGAGCGGCACCATTCAAAACACCAACCATTTCATCACTGTCGTAAGGATACATCAAGCTCAACCGACTGCCATAGGTTTGTAAACCCGATAAACGATCATATACGCCTAGTACCGCACTTCTTGCATTGGGCAGGTTACTGAATACATAATTTTCACTGAACGCAGAGGGCGGTTCCAGGTCCAAATAGTTCTTGCATGAAAATAGCGATACGGAAAGTGCAAAAACAAGGATTATTCTTTTTAAATGAATCTTGGATATCATGATCATGGTGTTAAAGCGTAAGATTAAGACCGATAATAAATGTTTTACTTCTTGGGTAAGCTGAATAATCAACTCCCGGTGTCGTGGGCACGGCTCTCCGTGTATTCACCTCGGGATCATAACCTGAATAATTGGTAAATACCGCTAAATTATTCACGGTACCATAAACTCTTAACTTTTTAAGTTTGATTTTATGAAGCATAGCACTCGGAAAAGTATAGCCTAAAGTGATGTTATTTATCCTCAAAAAAGATCCGTCTTCCATTGCCCAAGATGTAGGATACCAAGCACCTACACCGCTGATGGGCATCCAGATGCTGGCATTCTGATTCAAGGCGGCCAAGGCATCAGGTGCTATCCCTTTTACCACCTGCCTTCCCCCCTCGGTTACCACTTGTTGTACTACCTGGCCATTACCATCGATGGTCTTCCAACGATCATTCATAATTGCTAATGAGTTTGAATTGCTGCTGTAACCATTGGTAAATTCTATTTTGTTGGCATTATAGATTTTATTTCCATACACGAAATTCAAAAAAATGCTCATATCAAAATTCTTGTAAGTGAATTGCTGATACAAACCGCCCGAAAATTTAGGTGTTGCATCGCCAATGATGGTCTTATCATTTTCATCAATCCGGTTGTTACCGTCGAGGTCTTTCAATTTCATCCATCCCGGTTGGGCAGTGCCAATGGCATTAGAAACATCCACCACACCATCTTTTAGTGTATAAATGGAAGTCGCCGGATCATAATGAAAATCGTTCACTGAATAGAAGCCGTCTGATACAAAGCCATACATAGTACCAACAGATTGACCTACCTGCACGACATAATCTGCCGGTTGACCAGAGATGCCAAAACCAGAGTATTCATAATAATAAGACTGGCTGTTGGATAATTTGTCAATCCGATTACGGTTAAAAGATAAATTGAATGCCGTATTCCACGTAAAGTTCTTATTGCTGACGGCCGTGGCATTGAGTTGAAATTCGATGCCCTTATTGGACGTATTACCGATATTCTGTAACTGTGTTTTATACCCTGAGGTAGTCGGTATAGGTACGTTTAACAATAAATCGTTCACTTTATTGTGATAGGCATCTATCGTAAGCTGTATACGGGAGTTAAATAGGGCAAGGTCCAACCCAATGTTTTTAGATACCGTAGTTTCCCATATCAGATCACGATTTGCCAAATCATTAACAGCCAGCCCCGGTAGTATTTGCTCATTGAGGGCATATTTAGAACCAATACCGAAGATATTCAAAAATAAGTAGTCGTCTATTCGATCATTTCCAGCGGAGCCATAGCTTGCCCTCAATTTCATATCCGAAATGAAAGACATATTTTTCAGGAAAGGTTCTGCTGAAAGCCGCCAGGCGACGGAACCAGAAGGAAAGAAGCCCCAACGTTTATCGGAAGCGAATCTAGAAGACGCATCGGCACGTATGCTAAAGGAGGCCAAATATTTATCCGCGAAAGCGTAGTTTGTCCGATTGAAAAAAGAAACCGTACGCGTTTCGGAATTATAGGTTTGCGGATAGGTTGGGATAACCGTACCAAGGCTTAATTGGGCCAGTGCTTTTTCAGCATTAATCCCCTCCGGAAAATAGCGCAATTGGTTTTCTGTCCTCTTGGACGATATGGTATAAAATTCATTCCCTATAATCGCATCGATATGATGTTGCTCGCGCTGTATCTTAAAGGTTAAGACATTACTGTTGTTAAAACTGTTGCGTTCGGTACCCAAGAGTGATACCATAGGCAAGCGCGCACCTAATGTTCTGGCCCTTGAAGTGATCCCATCATCAAAACGATTAATATCTTCGAGTTGATAGTTAAAACCCGCTGCCGTGCGGAATGAAAGCCAGTCGTTGAACACATAATTGGCATAGCCATTCAGGTTGGTGACGCGTGTATGTCTATTTCTGTATTGTGCATTGCTTAGCTCTACCGGATTTATAATACCAAGCGCATTTCCTGTATTGGTCTCTTCATAATAGGCTTCATCCAGCTCTTCTTCCGATAAACCGCCAACAGTAAGAGGCCTATATTTTATGGTATGCCGAAGCATATTATAAGTCGACCCCGATTCATCTGAAGTTCCCGCTCCGTTTATTTTTTGATTATTGTAGCGAACATTAAAACCAACTTTCAGTTTACTGTTTACCTTATTGTCGAATCGAAAATTGAGCATTTTCCGATTAAAGTCTGAGTTAAGCATAATACCTTCCTCATCATTGCTGGTTAAGCTTAAGTTATACTGAATGGCTTCTGTACCGCCCGTAATACTCAGGTTATGCGTCTGCATGAATGCATCGTTGCCAAATGTTTTCTGTTGCCAGTCTATAAAAGGTTCGTTTTTATATTTTTCCAGTTCATTCCATTGACCGTACATTGTGGCAAAGCCCTCTTCCATACTGCTGTTTCCCCTCGTGCGTTCATACTGCCTGATCACGAAATCATAAGGACGCATCACATCCAACTTATTCGCCAATTGCTTTAAGCCAAAAATATTACTGTAGCCTATCTCCGTTTTCATTTCCCTTCCGCCTTTTGTGGTGATAATCACGACACCATTCGCTCCTCGTGCCCCGTAAATTGCTGTAGAAGAGGCGTCTTTCAACACGTCAATGGATGCGATATCTTGAGGGGACAAGCTATTGAGGCCATCTTCTACTTGTATACCATCAATAATATATAAGGGTGAATTATCTTGGGTAATAGAACCTCCTCCTCGAATTTTCAACTGGACATTAGCCCCTGGTGAGCCTTCTGATGTAGTTACCTGCACACCTGCCAGCCTGCCGGTAAGTGCTTCCGCGGCTGAATTAATGGGGATGTCTTTTAATTGTTTATCATTTAGGGAAGAAACTGAGCCTGTTAGGTCTTTCCGGTTCACGGTAGCATATCCGATAGCCACCACCTCATCCAGCATTACTTGGTCTTTTTTGAGCGCGATCTGCAGTGTTTGCTGGTTCGTAATCGGTATCTCTTTCTGTAAATACCCCATTGATCTGACAACCAAGACGGCATTATTACCCGCTGGAAGTGATAGCTGAAAATGGCCATTTTCATCCGTCTGCGTAACGACGGATGATCTGAGAACTAGCACGGTAGCCCCTTTAATCGGTTCCTTCGAATCCGCATCCCGAACGGTGCCGCGAATAGTTTCACTTGTCTTGTTTTGTTGTGCATATCCTTTTCCGTACAAAAGGAGCACTACGAGTAGCCCTAATAAAGCTGTTGGATAGGTTTTTTTTCGTTTCATAATTTAAACAGTAGGTTTTTTCCGCTCCTAATAGGACGCGGATAACACGACCCTGAGTTTATATTGGTAAAAATTGGCTGTTGTACAGGAATATAAAGCAATATATACTCCTCGTATTCCAAAAATATCAGTTAACCGCATTGCTTTCATGAAAATGATCAAGCTATTAACGAGAACGTTGCCGAAAACTGGCAGGTTTCAATAGTGTTCGAATACGAACACCGGTTGTCCATATTCGAACAACAATTGAAATAACAATAGCCCAAACGGCTAAAAAGGACTCTTTTTGTTGTGGCAATAAAGTTGAGTAAAGATATAAGACGCAAGATTGCCTGACTAGCGGGTAAGACGCAACGTCGTAAAGGAGCTTTTAACATCTCTTGATACCTGCCTACCGGCAGGCTTGATACTTAATACTTGATACCATGTTAAAAAATTACATAAAAATCGCTTGGCGAAATTTGTTACGCTACAAATTCGTTTCCTTCATCAACTTGTTTGGTTTGAGTATTGGAATCACCTGTTGCCTACTCATCGCCTTGTATGTATTTGATGAACTGAGTTATGACCGCTATAATAGCAAGGCAGACCAAATCTACCGAGTAGAACGAACTTTCTTAAATACAGAGAGTAAAAGCGTCTCCCTAGAACTCGGTGCGGTTGCGCCGCCTGTTGGTCCTTTATTACAAAACGACTTTAAGGAAATTCAGGCACTGACCAGCATACTTCCTATTGGGGGTATGACCTTTCAATACCAGGATAAGGTATTCAATGAGGATAATGTCTACTGTGCGGATGAAGACCTTTTTAAGGTCTTTGATTTTACAGTAACCAAAGGTGATCCGAAAACGGCACTGCAAGAACCTTATTCCATCATGCTTTCCGAAGAAATGGCCAAGAAGTATTTTGGAACGGAAAACCCTTTAAATAAGTTATTAAAAGTTGACCAAAAGCTTACCGGTACGGTAACGGGTGTTTATAAATCGCTTCCTTCCAATGCGCATTGGCATCCCAATATCATGGTCTCTTTTTCTACATTAAGGGATACTGCAATATATGGAGAAGAACAACTTCGTACCAATTGGGGAAACAACGCGTTTTATACCTATGTTTTGTTGCCTAAAGATTACAATGCCGGCAAACTGGAAGCACAATTTCCGTCTTTCTTAAACAGACATATTCCCGGTGCCGACAATAAAGCCCAGGAGTGGACCTTCCTTTCGTTAAGAAAACTAACAGATATTCACCTTCATTCTCATAAGGATTCCGAATTGGAAGAAAACGGCGATATCAAACGGGTTTATATCTTCTCTATAATAGGTCTTTTTATTTTACTGATCGCCTGTATCAATTATATGAACCTGTCCACCGCACGCTCCGCCCTGCGTGCAAAAGAAATTGGAATCCGGAAAGTCGTTGGAGCCGAGAAAACAGAATTAATTTATCAGTTCTTAAGCGAAAGTGTCCTGCTCTGCTTACTGGCCTCGTTGATATCGGTTGTATTGACAGGAATGGCATTGTCCGGATTAAATCTACTGGCCGGAAAGACCTTTACGCTAAGTCACCTGCTACAGGCCCCTATTTTAATTGCCATTACGATTCTTCCCTTCATTATCGGTGTGTTATCAGGCATTTATCCCGCCCTATTTCTTTCCGGTTTCCAACCTATCAAAGTACTGAAAGGCATTTTCAAAACCGGCGAGCATACATTTTCGCTCCGCAAGGCACTTGTAGTTTTTCAGTTTTCTATTTCCATTATACTTATTGTAGGTACCTTGATTGTGTTCAGGCAACTTCAATACATTCAAAACAAAAGTTTAGGTTTTAATAAAGAACAGATTGTAGTTCTTAACAACAACCAAGGACTAGATGGTGCCTTTCAGTCATTTAAAACCAACCTACTGGCCAACCCAAACATTAAAGAAGTAGGACGATCAAGCCGAATTCCCTCGGGAAGGTTGTTAGATGCCGCCGGTTCGCAAATCAACTTAGGAAATGGCTTAGCCCCCTCAAAGGCGGATATCAAATATGTACGTAGCGATGCCGGTTTTATTCCTACTTATGGAATAGATATCATTACCGGCAGGAATTTTCGCGCCGGTAATGAGCGAGATACTTCTTCCTTTATTCTGAACGAAGCTGCTGTTCGTGTTCTGGGATTAACGCCGGAAGACGCGATTGGTAAACCTTTTAAATACGACACGAGGGCGGGACAAATTGTCGGTGTTATGAACGATTTCAATTTCGAATCTTTACATCAACGCATTTTACCCTTAGTTTTGTTTAGTTCTACTGATGAGAATGGTTATGGGCGAATTTCGATTAAGGTTAACGGGAATGTCCGGCAAGCTTTAGCGCACTTACAAGCAGTCTGGGAAAAATACTTACCGGAAACACCTTTTACTTATACTTTTTTGGATGACCGTTTTGCCGATCTTTATAAAGCGGAACAGCAACAACAGGTAATATTTACCTTATTTTCGTGTATTGCCATTGCCATCGCCTGTTTGGGCTTGTTCGGTCTTTCTGCTTTTACCATCACTCAGCGCGTCAAAGAGATCGGTATCCGTAAAATATTAGGTGCCAGTACCGCAACGATTGTTCGACTGCTTTCTACCGATTTTTTACGTCTAGTACTCATTGCAGCGGTTATTGCATTTCCCTTAGCCTGGTATGTTATGAGCAATTGGTTAAACGACTTTGCTTATCGCATTGAGATGGAATGGTGGATTTTTGGTTTTGCTTTAGTCATGGCCCTGATCATCGCTTTTGTAACGATCAGCTTTCAAGCAATTAAAGCCGCATTGGCCAATCCGGTGAATAGTTTGCGCAATGAGTGAGGCTGGTTATTAGTTGTTGGTTATTAGTTGTTGGTTATTAGTTGTCGGTTATTTTGCTATGTTCTATTAAGAGCTGATAACAAATAGAATAATAATAGCGATGATTTCATTTTAATCCAAATAGTAATCTGATGAAAGGTATTCTTCTGATAAGGAATTCATAAGTAAGGAAACAAGCGGTTATCGTAGCGAGCAAAACCAAAACAAATTGAATACGTACATCTATATCCAATGGAAAGATAAAATAAGATCCAAGGTAAAGAAAAATCATATGAAGTATGTAAAACGGGTACGCCGCACGGCTTAAATAGCGAAGTAGGTTGCTGGGATAATTGAAATATTTGTACGCAAATGCAAAAAATGAAATA
Source organism: Olivibacter sp. EAT-5 (assembly GCF_044784325.1). Lineage (NCBI taxonomy): Bacteria > Pseudomonadati > Bacteroidota > Sphingobacteriia > Sphingobacteriales > Sphingobacteriaceae > Olivibacter > Olivibacter sp. EAT-5. Next base: position 1,555,633 of record NZ_CP173028.1, read on the forward strand.
ATCCAGCTGTTCGACTCAATAGACAGCATATAAGTCGGCGCTGAAGACTGAAAATAAGTAATCCTTATTATAAAAAAGGTTACTGCAAGCGCAAGAAACAGCCATCTCCACCTTAGAATCATAGGCCAAAAGGTAGCACCACACAAGACAAAACAAAAGCCGAAGAAGAATGCCAGCATTCCCAGAACGAAACCATGCCATGTCATCGCATACAATTCAAAAGGCATTGGGTCGATCAACAAAACTTCGGCGATAAATACACTCATTACTAATAGTATGCCTTGCGGACTACTAAATGTCTTTTTCATACTATTCACTAGCCGACTATGTTCTTGCCGCTTTAAATAGAAAAAAATCGGCGCGAACATGATAACATAAACAAAAAGGTTACCAAGAAACCATAGATGGCCGGGACCGGGTAAATAGGCTGTATCAAAATGGTAATACCTTTGCCATATATAAAGGTGGAGCGGAACGATCAATAGCATCCCAAAAAGAAATGGAAGTAATATCCTTTTGGCTCTCTCCAGCAAAAGTTGTTTCCAGCTTCTATTTCTCATGGCAAAATAAACCCCCATGCCCGACACATAAAATAAAAGTGGTATCCGCCATACGTTCATCATGCTCATGGGAATCCACAACGCATCCCATGATTTTTCATTCGTAATAAAGCCGATCATCATCCCCCAAGGCTGGAAACCGATTGCTATATGATATATCAAGAGCAATGCAATCGCGATGACCCGCATCCAATCAATATCGTATCTTCTATCTAGTATTGGCATATTCTTTCCTTTTTCTTTGTATATTATTTCAATTGGGCAGCTATCTCCGGTCGAATTTTTTCGAGATATGCGTAATCCAACTCCAATCCAAAAGGCTTAAGCATTTTACCCATCATATCATAGGTACTCTTGACTTCGCTGAAGGGCGCTGCTACAGATTCGTAGGCTGTAGCTCCATATTTATTCTTTATTGTTTTATCAGCCCCACTATCCAGTAACATTTTGACAATATGAGGCCGACCAAAAAATGCGGCCGTAATAAGTGCAGTGGATCCCTCCTTATTCTGAAAATTCAGATCTGCTCCTGCGTCGATTAATAGCTTAACCATTTCCGGCTTATCAAATAACGCGGCGGATATTAGCGGACTTGACCCTCCATAAGGATCTTTCTTATTTAGATCTGTTCCCGCGTCGATATGCTGCTGAACAGCTTCCAAATTTCCCGTTATAACTGCTGTGTGGATATCAACTTTTGGAGCGGCAACCTTGTCCTTATCTTCAATAGCATTTTCCTTTTGGTTAGAACCGCCTTGACATCCAGTCATAATAAACAAGGCTATTAAAAAGGATAATGTAAAAGCTGCTTTTGATGAATTTGTTTCTTTTGTTTTCATGATAATAAGCATTAGTTGTTTTCGATTTTTTCTGTTGTAAAGATCGTTCTAGTTCACAGGACGCACCAAATAGCTATGCGGATAAAACCATCAAGTTTAGAGATGACAATATAAATTATGATGAATCGATATAAATTATGATGCATAATCGTTCAAATAAGTATATTTGATATAGAAAAGATAAGATGTAAACCAATGCCTGATTATCAGCCCGTTGCTAATGAGTTTATCCGTCAAATTGCTACCATCGTGGAGAAAAATCTCTCCAATGAGCAGTTTGGCGTTTCCGAACTCGCTGAAGAGCTGAATATGAGCCGTTCAAACCTACTCCGTAAAGTGAGAAAGCTCAGCAATTTGTCAGTAAGTCAACTAATCAGGCAGGTGCGTTTAGAGCATGCGATGAATCTGCTACGGGAGTCTTCCTTAAACGTTTCTGAAGTAGCAGACCGTGTCGGTTTTAGCAGCACGTCCTATTTTATCAAGTGCTTTCGCGAATATTATGGCTTCCCTCCCGGAGCGGCTAATAGTCAAAGAGAAGCAACGGAAAATATTCCTCCTCCTGCTATTTCCAAAAACCGTAATCGACGCTTCATTTTTATCTTACTATCTGCCGGGTTAACCGTTGTATTAGCCATCGCTTTACTCAGGTATGGTATGAAAGATTCATCTGCTAAGAGCTCACTTGAAAAATCGATTGCCGTATTACCTTTCAAAAATGACAGCAATGATTCCACTAATGTCTATTTAATCAATGGTCTCATGGAATCTACGCTCAATAACCTTCAAAAAATAAAAGATTTGAAAGTAACGAGTAGGACATCGTCCGAAAAGTACAGAAATATATTCAAATCCATCCCTGAGATGGCAAAAGAACTAAATGTAAATTATTTTGTAGAGGGGAGCGGTCAAAAGATCGGTAACCAAATTTTGTTAAATGTGCAGTTGATTGAAGCTCCAAATGATCGACACTTATGGTCTCGTCAATACCGCAGAGAGGTTAAAGATATTTTTCAATTGCAGCAGGAGATTGCCAAAGACATTGCCAAAGAAGTTCAAGCGACCATTACTCGTGAAGAACGATCGAGGATTGAAAAAAATCCAACCGAGAATTTGGTGGCATACGACCTTTTTTTGAAAGGCAGCGATTTATTACATAAAGGTGGCCGTACCAATTTAGAGCAAGGCATCAGCTATTTCAAAAGGGCTATTAAAGAAGATCCTCAATTTGCCCTTGCTTATGCCGTTTCTGCCATTGCCTATTATTATCTGGATCTTTTTCAAGAAAGAAAAATTTATACCGCTGAAATGGGTTTTTACGCAGATAAAGCACTTTTATGCGACCCTCTTTTGCCCGAGAGCCTTATTGCCAAAGCTTTATTTTATGCACATCAAAAAGATTATGAGGCTGCCGTTCCCTATCTTGAAAAAGCCTTGGAATACAATCCTAATTCCATTTTGGCTATCCACTTTTTATCAGATTTTTATAACTATTCTATTCCCAATACCGCCAAGTACCTCGAGTATGCGCTTCTAGGGGTTAAGTTGAATGCGGGATTACAAGATTCTACGACCACAAGTATTAACTATTTACACCTCAGCAATGCACTGATACAAACCGGATTTGTCGAAGAATCACTTCATTACATTAATAAGTCGATAAGTTACAATCCCGAAAATTCCTATGCTATCTGGGTGAAGGCAGCCATCCTTTTTGCCAAAGATAGTAGTACCGAACAAACGAAACAGTTGTTGCTGAAAGAATGGGATAGAGATAGTACACAACTCCATATTTTGCAGGAAATAGGAAATGTTTACTGTTACATTGGCGACTATCAAGCCGCTTATCGGTATTACAAGCAATTTATTAAACTGCGTGAAGCTCAACGATTGGACATTTTTAAACACGTAGATCTTACTATTGGAATCGTTCTAGCTAAATTGGGCTTTAACGAGGAGTCGAATAAATTCATAACCAGTTTTAAAGAGTTTGCAGACAATGACCAATCTATTTATAAGCATGTACACCTAGCTATGTACTACGCTTATCTGAAAGACAGCAAGAAAACCCTCGATCACTTGAAGCTATTTAGCAAGGTAGATAATTATCAATATTGGATACTTTTACTAGAAAGAGATCCTTTAGTTAAACCTTTTAGAAATCTGCCTGAATTCAAGACGGTAATGCATACCATCAAAACTAAGTTCTGGAATAAGCACAAGGAGATAAAGGTATCGCTAGAAGAAAAAGGGTTGCTATAATATAGTAGTGCATCTTGAGTGCTCGAAAAACGGTAGGCCCAACCCCGACAAAAGCCAATTATTATTTCTCACAATCCGAGCTTTTGATCATCACATATTGATAGCCTGAATATTAAAATGCACAATAGTAAAATCCAAGAGACGTGTTTTAATTAAATAAAAGGATTAATAACTCGTAGCGTTTTTTCTACCAATAGATTATGATGCATGTCTTCAGTATAAAAAATTCTGCATCCTTCTTCAAGGGCAGCGGTGATGACAATGGCATCGAAAAACTGGAGTCTGTATTTCTCCATGATTTCCATCGCACGCAGGATGATCTGGCGAGTTATCGGAATAAACCCGCATTTACTGACCATTGAAGTCACTATTGTACTAACTTTTTCCTTGGGAAATTTCAACTTTCGCAAGCATACATTGGAGAATTCACTAATTAGTTGGGAAGAGATATAAGGAAACTGAGCAATGAGTTCGATTGATTTTTCCCGTTTGACTGGATCAAATAGGTCGATACTGTATAAAAGAATATTGGTATCAATAGCAATTTTACTCATAGTTGTTGGCTTCATCACGGTCAAATTTATAACCACCGCTATTGAACGAAAACTCCGCAAACTCCTTCTTTAATTGCTCTACACTGCTTTTGTTAGTTATTCTTTTTTTTGTCCTTATCGGTTCTTCCACCTCAAAAGCTAAAACCTCAACCACTTTGCCTACCAGACTTTCTGGCAACTGGATGGTTAAACTACGTTTCGTCGGTTTTATTATTGTACGGATCATAATAAACAAATTTACAAAAAATCAATCGTATATAAAAGCAAGCGTGCAATACAACCCGATGAAACTGCCAATTCACCAAATCAAGAATTCCACCACTTCCTTGCTGTCACTAAAGGAATTTTGGATTGAGGAAAATCTTATTTATCTGCGGGAAAGATATGATTAACGGTTTAGCCCATCTCGTAATGAAATAAAACATCTTGCTCGCAACGGATGCGCATATTATAAATTTATGCGTATTTTTGTATTAAATTAAGAATAGCACATGAAAGCAAAACTAAATTTAACTATTGATGAACAGCTATTGGCACAGGTAAAAGCATATGCCACCCAAAAACACAGTAGTGTTTCCGAGCTTGTAGAAAGTTATTTTAGAACATTCATTGTGAAAAAGCCGTCTGAAAAAGGAATCGTTCAGCTTATTGAAAGTTTGCCAAAACCTGAAATCCAAGATCAAGCGGATTTGGCAAAAGATTATTTTGAGGATAACGCGAATAAATATGGCTTTTAAAGTATTGTTGGATGTCAACATTCTACTAGATTTTGTTCTCCAAAGAAAAGCCTATGAAGAAGGAAAAACCATTATAGTCTGGGCGGAACAAGGGAAGATAAAAGGATACATATCCCCTTCTGTCATACAAATATGTGCTTACTGGATCACCAAATCATATGGTCCCGTTAAAGCAAAAGAAATTCTCGGTTCGTTATTAAGCTTTTTAGACAGTATCGAAATTCCTCATGAACAGGTTTTGGCGGCGATCCATTCATCTATGACTGACGTGGAAGATGCTTTATTATATTATACGGCTCTGCATCATAAACTTGATTTTGTCATTAGTCGCGATCAACATTTTCAGAAAAACAGCCTCCCTTCTCTACCCGTTCTTTCTCCTCAGGAATTTATTAGATTGAATACATGATTTAATCAGAAGAGGCTCCTAAAATCTTTACTATTGGTTATTAGTGGCTCGTTATTGGTTAGTAGACTAAAAAGATGCCGTTAGCGAGATATAAGACGTAACTCTACAAATAGGAGTTTAAGAATATCTTGATACCTGACTACGGCAGGCAGGCTTGATACTTAAACAAAAAAAGCCCGTATCTTTGTCCTATTATGAAACTTGATATTAGCTCCCTCAGGCAGTACATAAGACTTTTCGACGCATTTAATCCTTATGAATTATATGCGCTTTTAAGATTAAGAAGTGAGGTGTTTGTCGTAGAACAAAATTGTGCCTATTTGGATGCCGATAATAAAGACCAGTTGTGCCATCATTTATTAATCTATCAGGACGAAACCTTGGCAGCCTATGCACGCCTAGTTCCTCCTGGTATATCCTATCCCGAAATGTCGATTGGCCGTATTATTACCAGCAAAGCGGCAAGGGGTACAGGCTTGGGGAAAGAGCTGATGAAACGGGCTATTCAAGCGTGTTATGAGCTATTTGGCGAAGGTCCCATCCGCATTGGAGCCCAAGTATATGCCATACCCTTTTACGAATCACTTGGATTTGTTGTGGATGGAGAAGTCTATGATGAAGATGGGATTGATCATATTGAAATGATCAAGAAAGTAGACGCCTAGACAAATTCCCTTTAACGCAACCTAATCCACTGTACGGTATCGCACACTCTGCTGTCCGATATCGAACAGCTACATCACTTACACTAGCAAAATGCACTAAAAATCAAGACCTTATAATGCCCATTCGATTTGGCAAAGTTTTTAAGCAATTCAATGAATAGCCGATACATCGCCGAAAAATTGACAATATGTTTAAAAATTATATCAAAATTGCGTGGAGAAACTTACGAAAACACAAATTCAATACAGCGATCAATATACTGGGCTTAGCGTGCGGCTTGTCCTTTGCATTGCTTATCGGTGCATTTATATGGCAGGAACTTCGGGTCAATCAAGACATTAAACATATTGATCAGCAATATCTCTTAAAAAGTAATCTTAATGAATATTCTGCCATTGGTATGCTCCCGCGGGCTCTTAAGGAGAATTATCCCCATTTAGTAAAGAACTATTTCCGCTTTGATGGCATCACGGCTATTATTGCCTATGACGGTCAACCTGTTCAAAGTAACGCTATTGTAGCTGATTCAAGTTTATTTGAAATGTTCGGTTTCAAGTTGATTAGCGGCAATGTAAACCATGCATTAAAAACACCAAATCAGGTCATATTATCTGCTCCTTTTGCTAAGCATCTGTTTGGGAACGAGGAGGCGCTAGGTAAACAACTTACCGTCCGGAACTTTAACAATCAAGAACAGCTTTTTACGATCGGTGGCGTGTTGGAACACAAAGGAGAAAATGCTGTTTTAAACTTGACAGGCCCCGCGACAGATTTAATACTACCAATACAATCAACCAGCTTTTTTGGCCGACCTATTGACGATTGGCAAAGCCTTTATATAGCTTCCTATTTAGAGCTACAACCAAATGTCTCCCCAAGTTCTTTGGAGAGACCTATACGAGATCTCATTCAAGCACATGCTCCTAAAGCGATCGTAAAAGATTATAAAGCCTCGCTGGCACCTTTAAAGACCTATCATCTGGAAAAAGGTGATGGATCGATTAAGCATTTGCTGTACACCATCTCGATCGTTGCTTTTGCGATCTTGCTATTGGCCGTCATTAATTTTGTAGACATCAGCATCAATACATCTGCCGGTCGATTAAAAGAAATTGGTATCAGAAAAGTGGTTGGAGGTACCAAGAAACAATTACAGGCCCAATTTATTGCTGAAGCCTTATTGGCTGTGGTTATATCTATGTTACTATCAATATGCCTTTATCCTTTCTTGTCGAAGGTAATATCCAACGTATTGGGAAAATCCATTCCCTCACTTTTCAACTTACCCGGGTCGTTTTGGATATTCGCTATCCTTGGTTGTTTAATCATAGGACTATTTGCCGGAGCCTATCCGGCGCTTCGTTTATCCTCGCTTCCTACCGTCCAGTCAGCACGCGGTAAGCTGGCACAAAGCAAAGATGGGTCCTTTCTTCTTCGGGGGTTAATCAGTGTTCAATTTGCTATTGCGCTGATTGCACTGACATCATCGGCTATTATTGCCCAACAGGTTAGTTTGTTCTTTAGCAAAAACCTAGGTTATGATAAAGAATATCTATTAACGGTACAGGTGCCGCGCGATTGGACTGCAGAAGGCTTACGACATACCGAAGTATTAAGGCAAGAACTCGCTAAACTCCCCGAGGTTGAAAATATTTCCATCTCTTATGATATCCCCGGGGTGATGTCTTCGGGCAATACAAACGTTCTGAAAAGCGCGACAGGCAGCGATCCCATCAGTACCGGTTTAGTTTTTTCCGATCGGCATTTTGCCGAAACCTATAAAATACCGCTACTTGCGGGCAATTTTTATAGCCCTAACGAAGCGTCCGAACCTACGGACCGTGTAGTAATCAATGAAGCTTTATCAAAGGCACTTGGTTATACCAGTCCTGTCGATGCCGTTAATCAAGCCATTTATTTTACGGATGCAAGTTCTGCTATCATCTCGGGTGTAACAAAAAATTTTTATGGGACCTCTATGCACTTTCCCATCGGACCAATGCTATGGTTTAACATAAAAAACAGTAATGTTTACCGCTATTTCAGTATTCGCTTAAAACCAGGAAATGTCGGCGTTTCATTAAATCATTTAACCACTGCTTGGAAGCAAATATTACCAACCGCCCCGTTTGATTACACGTTTATGGATGCTAAACTAGCACAACAGTATAGGACGGAAATGCAGTTGAAACATGCAGGAACAGTAGCGACGATACTTGCAATGATCATCGTTCTATTAGGCATTGTAGGGCTCATATCACACAATCTACAAAAAAGGGTGAAGGAAATAGGCATACGAAAGGTTTTAGGAGCCTCTGTTAGACAAATTATTTATCTGTTCATCCACGATGTATATCCACTGTTTCTATTAGCGGCATGCATAGCGGTACCGACTAGCTATTGGATAATGAAAAAATGGTTAACAAATTATTACGTAAGGACAGCGTTGGAAGCAAGTACTTTTATTATGCCCATGCTGGTTTTAGGTGGAATTACATTATTCATAATTGCTTTGCAAACCATTAAAACAGCGCTTAATAAGCCGGTTAATGCGTTGAGAAGCGAATAAATTTAATTATCGGTTCTTGGTTGCTAGTTATTGGTAGACCTGTCAATCAAGATGCCGAAATCTGCCAATACGCGTCAGATCAAACAACGAGTAACGGACAACGAAATGATAAGAAACTATCTAAAAATTGCCTGGCGCAATATGCTAAAGCATAGGGCGCACACCTTTATTAATATATTGGGAATGGCCATCGCCTTTATCTGTAGCATGCTATTATTGGCTGCAGTTTATCACGAATTTTCTTTTGATAAGTTTCATCGGTATAAAGATCGCGTATTTAAGCTTTATGAATTTCATAATTTGGTAAAGGGTACGGAACTTGGCGCTACCATGGGTTATCCCGTAGCTACCTACCTGAAGAAGGAAAATATTGGGATCGACAAAGTAACTCGAATTAAAAACAGTGGTAGAGAAATTCGTAATGGAGCCAAATCACTCGAACAGGGAATAAATCTAGTTGATCCTGACTTTTTCGATATCTTTTCATTCCGTATTATACAAGGTCAAACTCGCTCACCGTTGGATAACATCGATGCTATCGTGCTGAATCAAACGACTGCAACTAATTTGTTTGGAGAACAAGACCCCATAGGAAAACCAGTCGAGATTAAAATAGGAGGCGATTGGAGGCGTCTTATCGTATCTGCTGTAATGGAAGACGCTCCGCAAAATTCAACCTTTAAGCTCCCCATCTTGGCACGTACAGAACTAGACCCCAATTGGGCCAGAACCAAGGAAGAATGGTATGAGCAGCATCACAATGTATACGTGCGCCTCGCGCCACATGTAAGTCAAGCACAGGTGGAAAAGCAACTGCGTTTGTTTGTGCAAAAGTATTTGCATCCAGATGGAGTATCTTTAAAAAGAGATGGATTCAAAGCGGATGCCAACGGTGACTATTTAGGTATGCGATTATTATCCTTAAACAACCTTCACTTTAATACGGAAATAGGCTCAGGCGACACCGTCAGCAAGACCTATCTTTATATTCTTTTGTTGGTAAGTATTGTTATTTTATTTATCGCCTGCTTCAACTTTATCAATATTCAAATCAGCCTATCATTCACTCGCAGTAAGGAATTAGGTGTCAGGAAATGTCTAGGAGCCGCCGCCCGGCAGGTATGGGGACAATTGTTTTGGGAGAATTTTATACAGATCGGCTTCTCCTTATTTATAGGTTTGTTAGGTGTAGCTACGCTTATTAAAATACTGACGCTTTATAATTTCTTTAAACTCGACCATGCCATTCTTTACAATCCGCAAATGGCGGTTAGTGTATGTGCTATATGGATACTCATCTCCTTTTTATCATCCGGATACCCCTTTTTCATCTTGAACAAGCTTAAAACTACAGATATCTTTAAAGGCAAATTCAGCATTATTAAATCGGGAATCGGCAGGAACATTCTGATTACGCTCCAGTTTATCACCGCTATTGTACTGATCTGTGCGACGGCCATATGTTATTTACAGTTTCAGCATCTTCGCACGGCTAGTCTTGGTTACAATACCGCTTCCATTGTTAGCATACCCGTTAAGGACGTTACACGCGGGCGGGATATTAGTGCCAAACTGCGCACACGTCTCGCTGCTAACCCGTCAGTATTAAGTGTAACGGGTGCAGACGTTAATTTGGGCGTTGGCAAAGATGGGAGCACTTCTAAATCGCAGGTCGGTTTTAGCCATGAAGGAAAGAATATAAAAACGACTTACATTTCAGCTGATTACGATTTTTTGAAAACACTATCCATTAAACCATTGGAAGGGAGGGATTTCTCTGTTGCTTTTTCAGCAGACACATCAGAAGCCGTTATCATCACGGAAAGTATGGCCAAGCAACTCGGTAGCGGACAATTACTGGGGCGCCATATTAACACCGATTCGGCGGGTCGCAATGGCTGGCATATCATAGGCATCATTCCGGATTTTCACCTATATTCTATGCACAACCCAACGGAGCCACTCACAATCGCTATTGAAGGCAACGCTTCGCTAGATTACATTTTCGTAAAAGTCAATACGAAAAACCCGGTTGCTACTATGGATATGCTAAAGAAAATTTATGCCAGCTTGGAACCGGATGCTGAATTTAAAGGGAGTTATATTGATGAAAATATCGATCGCTGGTATAAGAAAGAAAAGCGCCTAGCTACGCTTTTTTCAGTCTCGGCAGGAATCGCCATTTTGCTTTCATGCATGGGCTTATTTGGTCTAGCACTTATTATTATTCATCAAAAAGTAAAGGAAATCGGCATACGGAAGGTATTGGGTGCTTCGGTAGCCAATATCACCGGTAAAGTGATCCGCGAATTCGTGAAACCTGTTATCATTGCCTTTCTAATTGCAGCCCCTATTGCTTGGTGGATTATGAATTTATGGTTGGAAGATTTTGTTTATCGTATGGATATGCCCGTTTGGGTCTTTCCTTTAGGGGGAGTTGCCGCACTGCTAATAGCAATTTTGACAGTTGGTTTTCAGTCGTTACGAGCAGCGAAAGCGAATCCAGTGGAGTCGTTGAGAAGTGAATGATTGGGTTATTGGTTATTCGTTTTATTAGTCAACTTTCCTTGCACGTTATTCGCCAATAACGACTTCATTTGTGCAATAGCTACCTTATTTAATTGCACCAAGCGTTCTTTTGGCGATAGATTCTGTCGGATTAGTAAAGCGTTGATGCTTTCCATATTACTCAATACCACTAGTTGTTCAATAGTCGCTTCGTCTCGTATGTTTCCCTTGGTGTCAGGATGCTGTTCTCGCCAATCTTTAGCCGTCATACCAAAAAGCGCTACATTGAGCAAATCACCTTCATTTGCATAGATATAGTTTGATTGCAACCTATCAATTTCTTTCGGGATAAGGTTTTCTTTGATGGCATCGGTATGAATTCGGTAATTTATTTTAGAAATAGTACGTTGCAGATTCCACTCAAGGTTATTACAGTTACTTTCTTCTGTTCCTCCATATCTCCCCGTTTTGGAAACAATTCCGATTGCGTTCGTTTCCTCAATCCACCTATAGGCGTTAAAGAAAAACTATTGGAGCCTGCCGAAATTTTAATTCCATCGAATTCGATGGAATTAAAATTTGGGTTATGAAATTGCTCCCAAAGACCAATGAACTCAATAGTGCCTCTGTTTCTCAACCAGTTTTGCAAAATGTAATCACTGCGTACGCTATCCCGATGCCTAGCGATGTCTGTTAGGCTGATAAAATCTTCTTTACCATCTTCATACATTACTACATTGATTCCTTGGACATTAATCTTTTTATTCTTGGTCATGTTATTAAGGTTTAGATGATAGCAATTTACTAAAACAAGTTGTCATTATTTGCTGGCCTACGAATATGAATTAAATGAACAGCCTCGATAAGCTTTTGGAACATTGCATGTATTTTGATAATATATTCCTCTCCTCTACTCTCTCCGGCTGACGTATGATCAATAGCCACAACATACCACCAATATAGTGCATCACGGTACTGCGGTAAGTTTTGATATTCGAAAAAACGCTTGATCACCTGATGCGGTTGCGCTTTTTCATCATTATCTAAATGCACCGGGTAGTACGCCTGTTCCTCAAAGATGTTTGGATGATAGTTATTATTAAAATAGCCGATAGCGGTGTTTAATTCATCAGGGATTAATTTCTCTTTATCCACGTCCATACAATGATACAATTTCGAACCGGGTAAATGAAAGCTATTCATTAGACCTTTTATTAGTGAAACAGCCTCTATCAGTATTTCTATAAATTCATAACGAACAAATAGTTCCACCAACTCGTATCGGTTCAACTGAAAACCAGGCATAAGTGCAGCACGCAACCATTTATCCAAATGATTACGCCACTCAGGTAGGTTCTCCCAAGTAAAAAACCGGTGAACAATGAGATAAGGATTTCCGATTTCTTCCATATGTAAACGTCGTGGAAGGTAGTCATAAGGTGTAGGGTTAGCGAAAGACATAATATTAGAATTTTAGTTTTCTTATTGTTAGTTAATGTTGTTTCATCCCATCTGATCTATTCCCAGTTCCTTCTTTCGTTTTATCACATCGATCACAAAATCCTGATCAGACATATTCATGATCATTTCCTTTCTCCATTCAGCAAAAAAAGCTGAATAAAGTTTATACCTTTTCGCATCGTTAGGCTCCTCATCCATTTGTTTGATTTTAGTTCGCCATTTTTCGAAATACTTCTCTTGAATCTTCTTAGCTGGCAGCAAGCGCTTTCCATTTAATCGACTCATTTCAAGTATAAAAGCTGTAGCATAATCTTCTCTTCCTTTTTTTCGCTTACTATAAAATTTTGCTTGCGAAACCTGGTCAATAAATGCCTGTAATACTTCTTCCGGCTTCCAATACAACAAATCACAGGCTGTTTCGAATTCTGTTGTAAACCGTAAATTAATTTCCATAGCTAGTAATATTTAAAGGTTTACCTTGTTTCTTCCATTTTCTTCTGAGCATCATATATTCATCCCTCCATTTTGCAATCTCAACCCTTAGCAATGCTTCACATTCAGGCTGCTCATTATCTGCTTTAACTATTGTGATCATTATGTAATGATAAGTACCCTGTATATTTTTTTCTAAATACCTTTTCAGCTTAGCACTGTCCTCTGATGGTGTGTATTCCTGAAAAAATTCCATCAGTACCCCTTTTGGATCTTCTGGGTGCCCACTACACTTCTTTGGTAATGAGATACGATCAATATAATATTGCAAAAACATATCCGCTTCCACTTGAAAAAGCTTACACAATACTTCGAAATCTTCCGTCGTCTTTATACAAAACTTTTCGCCGGTTATTATTGGTTTTTCAATCGTATCTACGCTACTGCCCTGATGGATTTCCTGAAACCAAGCTTTTACGGTTGCTTTGTATTCTAAAGCTTTAACGCCAGATTCAATATTAACGAGTGATTGAATACAAGGTATATAGGAATTGGCATGGGCCGTTTCGCGCAAAATACGTTCTCCATTAATACCCTTCATATGCAAAAAACGTCTGAAGATTTCTTTAGCCGACGATCTTTTAGCATGTATGCGGGAGCTCAGAAAATCATAGATCTTGACATTTCTGACAATGGTTTCAAGAGCCTTTTCCAGTGAAATATTAAGCAGCTCACTTGTTAAAATAAAATCGTCTGGAAGATTTAGGTTTACTTGTCTTTTCATTGGTCAATTTATTTTTGATTTAGATTGAATGAATGCAATAATGCAAATATATAAAATATTATTAAAAAGCATATTTTTATTCTTAAAAATAATTTTATGATGTTTTTAAGGCAAACTCAAAACACATTCTTATCCGCTTTAGTTAAGCGCATCTCTAGATATGATCTGTCTCCAAAATCAAAACCGTGTGTTCTCAAAAATTGTCACCAAAATAGGCCAAATTACCGTTCAGATCTGAACAGCTAGTGTTCGTTTCCGAACACTTCCTTACTATAAACCACCACAACTATCACGTTATCAGAAAGTTGTTGTTTTGGCGTAATTCCTGTGCTAATTATTAGTGATAAACCGGCTATTTGGTTATTGGTTATTCGTGATTGGTTATCGGGCCGCGTAGTCTTGAAAACTTAAGTCTTGTATGTTTTTTAAAACTCACTTAAAAACGGCTATACGTAGCTTCTATAAGAATAAAACGTTTAGTTTTATTAATATTCTTGGGTTAACCTTAGGACTTTCTGCATGTTTTTTAGTATTAACGGTGGCACTTGATGATCTGTCATACGACCGCTTTTGGAAAAGGACAGACGATCTTTATCGTGTATATTCCGAAAATAAAATGGGTAACGGTATTTATCTTAAAGGAGCGTATACCCCATTGGTTTAGGCACTGAACTCAAAGAACGCTTTCCTGAAGTGGAAGCCTTTTCAGCGGTACGCCTATCGGAACTACATTTTAAAGTGGGTATGGATGAATCCAGTAGGCATAATGTCAATGTGATGACTGCTGATTCGAGCGCACTAAAAATGTTCGATTTTGTCAAGATAAATGGCCAGCTTACCCACCACATCGTCGGAGAAAAGAATATCATTCTAACAGAAAGCCTTGCAAAACGGTTGTTCAAGGACGAAGATGCGGTCGGTAAATATGTTTATGATGTGCCCTCATGGAAGGAAAAGTCAACTTCCTATTTTGTTACAGCGATTATTAAAGATTTACCACAAAATACACATTTACGAGCCGAGGCCATTATCCTTGAAATACCTAAAACTGAAAGGATCGAGAAGAACCAAGGAGCAACCATACATACCATTTATTATTTATTAAAACCAGGAACCAACATCAAGCACTTCGAGGCAAAAGTAAATGATTGGTATCGTCGACACCTGAATATAGAAAGAGGAAAGGTAAAGTTCATCTTTCAGCCAATGAAAGATCTATACTTGCATTCAGATTATAATGCGCGTCAACAAATCAGATCAAACATGCGATCGGTTTATATTTTTGGAGCCGTTGGATTTTTTCTTCTATTAATAGCTTGCATCAATTTTATCAATCTAAGTACAGCTCGTGCTATAACTCGTCTAAAGGAAAGTGGAATAAGAAAAATTTTAGGTGCAGACAGGAGGCAACTAATCGGGCAATTCCTAACAGAGGCGTTATTCTTCTTCGCGATAGCAACTGCACTTTCGTTATTTCTTTATGCGTTAACAATTCCTGTCTTGGAAAAATTTTTAGGCCACCAGCTTACATTGACCATTTTTGACTATTGGCCCCTTTTCCTATCTATTCTAGTATTTACGCTGATATTAAGCATTATAACAGGATTTTATCCAGCAATCTTTTTGTCGGGATTTAACCCGGCCAACAGCTTACGTGGTCGCATTTTTACCTCATCGTTAACCTCGTCCACCTTCTTTCGAAAAACGCTGGTAATTGTTCAATTTTCTATCGCTATTATTACATTGATCACTTTACTGGTTGTTCATGCGCAGCTTGAGTTCATTAACCGCAGAGATTTAGGATTTAAAAAAGAAAATTTGTTATACATCGATCCGGTTTCATGGCAGGGGAAAAGTGAGACTATAAAAACACAGTTAGCGCAATTACCCGGCGTATCGAACGCAGCAATTACCAGTTGGCAACCACAAAGTGGTATGGCTTCAGGATGGATGAGCTTCGATCACCCTAAACGAAAAGAAGAGCAGGTTAAAGTCAATATGATTTGGGGAGATATTGATTTTGCTGAGACAATTGGACTCTCTTTAAAAAAAGGACGAATTTTTAACGAGGGATTTGGTACTGATGTACAGTCCAGATTGGAAGATGAAACAGATATGGAGAAAACTGAAAAATCTAATCAACCACTGCGATCACCGGTTTTGATTTCCGAATCGACGGCAAAAGATTTTGGAATCGAAAAAGAAAACACGCCAATTCCCGCTACGAGCTACACTGCAGTTGGTATAGTAAAAGATTTTTATTTTGAATCTTTACACCATGCCTTAATGCCTACTTTTATTTCAGCGGAGCAAGGAGTTGATTATGGCGGCATGCTTATTCGTGTCATGCCGGGAAAGGAGGAACAGGTGTTAAATGGCCTTCATAAAATCTGGAAGGCAGCTTTTCAAGATAAGTTACTGAGTGCTAACTGGATGGACGAAATTGTTAATAAACACTATGAAAAGGAGCACAAACAGCAACTGCTTTTTACTTTTTTCAGTGGGCTCATGCTGTTTATCTCGTCATTGGGGGTATTCGGCTTAGTTTTACATACGGTGGAACAAAGAGTTAAAGAAATTGGAATTCGGAAAGTGCTGGGTGCCAGTATCACAGGTATTGCAGCAATGCTTTCTAAAGACTTTGTTAAGTTAGTTTTATTAGCCTCTGTGGTTGCCTCGCCCATTGCTTGGTGGGTGACAAATAAATGGTTGGACGATTTTGCTTATCGAGTGGAGGTTTCTTGGTGGCTTTTTGTTATAGCCGGTATCGTCTCCTTATTTGTAGCTTTGATAACCATCAGTTTCCAAACTATTAGAGCAGCTACGGCCAACCCAGTAGATTCTTTAAGGAATGAATGATTTTGGTTATTGTTTTAAACCGGAAAACGAAGAACTAACAACGAATAACGATTATGTTTCAAACCTACATTAAAATCGCCTGGCGAAATATTAAGAAATACAGAAAATACTCGCTGCTTCACCTGCTGGGTTTAAGTTTAGGAGTTAGCACCTGTTTATTCTTGTATTTGTATATCGATTTTCATCGGAGTTTTGACCACTTTCACCCAGATGGCGGCCGCACATTTAGGTTTGTGCATGAGTTGCACCTGGAAACAACGGAATATAACCAGGGCGGGTCTTACGCCATTTACCAAGCGCTATTAGCAGAAATACCGGAAGTAGAAAAAGCTGCTTTTGAACTAGGGAACCAAGAGTTCACATTAAAGATCAATGATCAACTTTACAAGACCGACAGAAAAATAGCACTAACTAACTCCGCATGGTTTGACATTTTCGATTTCCACTGGCTAGCAGGAACGCCAAAAGCCCTCGATGCGCCCAATACCGCCGTACTCACCAATCAAATGGCTAAAAAATATTTCGGCGATATTGATCCGCTGGGTCAAACCATTCTTATAGAAAGCAAACATCCCTTCACCGTTGTCGGTGTTATTGATGATTCGCGCGGCAATACGAGTGTTAATGCAGACATGTATCTTTCATTTGCGTCCATTAAAACCTTACAGCCCGACTTAATGGATAACTTCTTCACCTACTGGGCCTATTTTAGCTCAAACAACAACGTCTACTTAACCTTACATGATGCCGCTCAAAAGAACATTGTGGAAAAGAAGCTTATGCAGTTGGCCAAAAAGAACTTAGACCCAAGTATAGTAGACGCCTTCGTGTATAAATTACTGCCGTTATATGATAGCCACTTTGATAATCGATATGGCGGAACGGCTAGCCACAGGTTGTTAACGATATTAACGATCATCGGAAGCTGCATTATGTTGATAGCAGGAATCAACTATGTCAACCTTACCATTGCGCAACAAGCACGTAGAAGTATGGAAGTAGGCACGCGCAAAGTTCTTGGTAGCAGCAAGTGGCAGCTGTTCGTGCAATTTATGACCGAATCGGTATTAATTTCATCCGTGGCCTTACTTATCGGACTAACCGGTCTGAAATGGTTGTTGCCTTTAGCAAATGAATATCTACTGAGCAGCGAGCCGATCCAGGTCGTTTCCTGGACCAGGCTTTGGCTTTTTTCGGGATGCCTTTGGCTGATCGTAACCTTGGGCGCAGGTGTATATCCGGCCTACATAATGGGGCGACTTCAGCTTCACGACGCTCTAAAAAACAGGTTCTCATTACAAAATGGGTTAGGTCGGCAATCTTTGGTAATTCTTCAAAGCGCGATTGCACAGATAATGATCATGATAACGGTCGTAATCGTATTGCAGGTTAATTATCTCCGTAATACCGATATCGGCTTTAATCGTGAATCCGTTATGATGGTCTCTCTTCCTAAGGAAGCGAAAAACAAAACGAATGTTTTGAACAAGCTTCTTACTGCTGATCCGAGAGTTGTACATCACAGTTTTTGTTTTCAAGGTCCGGCAAACGATCAACGGTGGGGCGGTACCGTCTTGTTTGATAATCGAGCCGACTGGGAAAGCTGGGCAGTGCGCTATGCTTATGCGGATACTGCTTATTGCCACACTTTTGGCCTACAGTTAGTGGCGGGACGTAACCTCCAGGCGAACACTCCTTCTCATGAATATTTAGTCAATGAACTAATGGTTTCTATGTTAGGTTACGATAATCCACAAGAAGTTTTAGGCAAACCACTTTTAGCTGGGGGAATGCATGACGATGCCGCGGGGATCATCGTAGGCGTTGTTAAAAACTATAATACCAACTACCTCACTGAACCGATTAACCCAACAGTAATAGGTAGTAAGCCTGCTATGTATTCGTCTTTAGCCGTGAAGTTCTCACAGAAAAACATAACAGGATTAATCGCCGATTTACAGAAAGAATGGCGAACCCTATTCCCTAATGCTCTTTTCGATTTTACCTTTCTAGACGATCAGATTGAAGCCTTGTATACAAAGGAAATACAGCAACAACGATTGATATGGATCGCTTCTGCCATCGCAATAACCATCAGTTCGCTTGGATTATTAGGTATGGTTGCACTCATGATTTTACATCGCACGAAGGAAGTCGGTGTTCGCAAAGTGTTCGGAGCCTCGATAAAAGATATCGTGTATATGCTATCATTCAACTTCATACGTATTGTCGGTATCGCTTTTGTTATAGCTGCCCCAATTTCTTGGTGGGTTATAAAAAAATGGCTGGCTGATTTCGCCTATCGCATTGATCTTCAGTGGTGGATGTTTGCCCTCGGTGGATGCGTTGCTTTTATCATTGCAATAAGCACGGTGGCGTCGCAGGCAATAAAAGCCGCTTTGGCCAATCCCGTTGACTCCCTGCGAAATGAATGATTTTGGTTATTGGTTAATTGTTATTGGTTATTTGTATGATCCTACTCAGAATGAGCAACGAAGACCGATAAAGGCATAAGACTCTTATTCACATATAGAGCAGCCATTCATCCATATTCTCTGGACTAACAATTTGCCGAGAGGCTTCTGGATAGTTTGCAGTGAATGTTTGAGGAAAACGTACCTTTCTTTTGCCGGACCATTTAAATTCAAATGCATGGAGTTTGCCATAATCGTCTTCTATTAAATCAATTTCCTGCTGTGGGTCATTTTCCAAAATAATCATAATATTTCTGGATTGCATGCAAAAGTTACGATGCTTTTTACCGAACAGGTAAGCGACAATGTGTTTATCTCATTCTGTTTTTAATTTCAAATGCCCATAGAGCTTTATTAATAACTCGCAGGGATCAACATCAATCGCTTTGGCAATCAATACTAATTCATCAGCCCTTAATTTTGCTGTAGGGTTAAGCGACAGTTCACTAATCCTTGGTTTACTTAATCCCGTACGCCTTGCAACAAGCGATTTATTGACAGATTTCTTGGCTAAATATTCTCCTAACGAAGTCATTTTGTAAGATTTTAGTTTATGTTGTACCGACAAATATTCTATTTATATAGAATTTCTTTACATTTTATTTGAATATTGAAATTATTTCTTTAAACTTGTAAAGAAATTCTTTACAAAAATGAGCTTATACACAGCAATTAGATGTTGTCACAATAAATCCCTTGATTATGAATGATATTAAACCCATTCTGGAAAAACTGGCTGAAAAGATTCCTGTTGACTGTATTTACGAATTCCCCTATACTTTTTTAGGGGAAGAGAAACAGCACCTACTCATTGTAATTGACTCCAAGTGCCAGGTTCCTGCCAAAACCTTAGAACCAATGGCTGAACTCTGTCTAGCGGAAACACCCTTGCATAGTTATACGTTGATACCTTATGGCGAACTGAAAACAGCAATCAAAAACGGAACACTCTACTCCACCTTGGCATGCCGCAAGCAGCATTTGAAACTTAGTTTCGGCAAAAAACCTCTTCCTCGTCTTACACAAATAGAACTGGAAAGTATTCGTACAAAGGCACGGGAACATTTTGAAAAAGCAGCGATTAAACAGCGTGATTTCTTAGAAGGTATGGAATTCTATCGTAGCAAAAACAACTTTGAACAAGCTCTGTTTATGTTGCACCAAGCTACAGAATTAACCTTTCGGGGTATTGAAAAGGCTGTTTTTAAGCGTGATCGCCCCAGTCATAGTTTACAGGAGCATCTTAAGTTAATTACCCGGTACATCCCTGAACTGGCGACCCTTTTTGACAAAGAAGAACCCCATTATTATCGTTTACTCAAATTGATCGATCAATCTTATACGGCCGTGCGTTATGAACGACAGTTTGAAGTGGAAAAAGAGGAAATCGAGCAGTTGGTATTCAAACTGATTCCCGTTTTAGATTGGTGCAACGACTATTACCATACTTGCATGATCGAACTCGATGCGATGATCCGGCAAGCATCGGTCGAACCCATTATACAGGCAACAACAATCAACGCCCCACCCACTATCACGCTATCACTTCCCGATCAATTACGCAACCAGTTGAATGAACAACAAGCAAAGGCTTTAACTACTATTTGCACGAATCTCATTAAAAAAGAAGCCTTGCAACAATTGGTACTTATTGGTTTGGAAGCAAGTGAATCAACAAAAGTAGCAATTTATCAATCAGATATCCTCTCCACTCCGCAAACAACACATTGTTATCTGTTGGGCATAAGTGCAAACAGTAGTACTTCTAAGAGCCATCATATTGTCCACACGGATATCCGGATTACTGTAATTTTATGCACCTCTTCCCGA
The DNA here is from genome assembly GCF_044784325.1 of Olivibacter sp. EAT-5. Classification (NCBI taxonomy): domain Bacteria; kingdom Pseudomonadati; phylum Bacteroidota; class Sphingobacteriia; order Sphingobacteriales; family Sphingobacteriaceae; genus Olivibacter; species Olivibacter sp. EAT-5. The sequence goes on from NZ_CP173028.1 coordinate 1,576,574, forward strand.
GTAAGTCAGGCACTCGAAAAGAAAAATCGCTTCTTTATACAAACGCTTACCCAAGGAACACCCCTGTATGTTAATCCCGATAAAGCGCTATTCAATGTTTCAGAAAATGATTGGATTACCACCTTAGAGAAAGCAAAGGCCGTTTGGAACTATCGGAAATATAAAGCCGATACTTTTCTAACCTGCGCAGAACTTGCCATCCATCAACGACAAGATACACACATCGCCATGTTTCTTGTATCGCAAAGTATGGAGCAACTTTGCATTGGTTTAATCTATACCTGCCTTGGTTATCATGTAGATCAAAGTACGCTTCCGTTTCTACTACAGATAACGAAGCTCATATCCCCGCAACTTGCCGACTGTTTCGCTTTTGGTGGGGAGGATACCAAACAAGCCTTTAAATCGCTCGCCAATAGTTTACACGCAGTTCGCTATAAAAAGGAAGCCGCACCAAGTGATAGGGAACTCGAAATTGCTATGGCTTGTTATAGGCGTTTTCAAACTATTGCCAAAAGTTGTTGTGAAACCACTTTCGCTCAATTACAAAAGCGAATCGAGGTGGCTGCTATAAATAAAGAATCGGTTGAAACGGCAAAAAACGACCATGCCGTACAACCTAGCAATGTGCTGTAGCCTTTCCTAAACCTAGCTGCAGCCTTGCACAAATCCCTTATCTTTGATTATAAATTTTGCGGGACTGCACCGCAAAATTTATTCTTATTGTTTCCGTAAATACTTAGTCAAGATTACAATCAGCTGCCCTTCTACTTTTCCTTCTATCTGTTCGGGATTATCTTCCACTAAACGAATATTTTTCACTACAGTCCCTAATTTGGCAGAGAGCGAACTTCCTTTTACGTCCAATGTTTTTGTCAATACTACCGAATCGCCATTTTGAAGCATATTGCCATTTGCATCTTTATGTACGGGTTTAGCAGTCTCTCCTTCTTCAAAAACCCCAGCTTGTGCCCACGAAAGCGTCTCTGGTTCTAAATAAAGAATGTCAAGTGCGTCCGCAGCCCAACTTTCTCCTTTTAGACGATTAAGTACCCGCCAAGCTAACACTTGTACCGCTGATATTTCACTCCACATGACATCCGGCAAGAAACGCCAATCTTCGGGAGAAAAAGCTTCTTTACCTTCCAGCTGATCCCCTAATGTTTTGGCTATTACAAGCTCATTATTCGAATAGCTATCGGGAGCGACGCTATAAACTATCAATTCGCCCTCTTTGCCACTTAATTCACATCGTCCACCACTTCTGGCCATTAAGGTTTCATTTATTGCCATTTTATCTACTTTTTAAGGATGCAAAGATACGATTTGGGATAGATAAAATTCCCCGCAGCTTAGAAACCGCGGGGAAAACAGCTATCTCGCCATCAATGATACCGGTTCACACCAATCACCAGGTCCGTTGCTGTTTACAGCACGAACCCTGACATAATATGTGGTCCCTGGCTGCAGTCCGCTCAAGATGTTGCGTGTGGATGTAGTGGTCTTACGATCACTCCATACAAACATCCCCGACTCATCCCGTTCCTTGGCGTTGCTGTACTCGTAAATGACACGCCCCGCAATCTTGTCAAAGTCAAAGCGTATTTGACCGCTTAAGGGGCCATCTGTTAGGCGCAAGCGTGTAGGTATCGGAGGTATCAAGCCAGCAATAGGTTGCGCAGACAGGGAAAAACCTGAGCTAAGGAGCATTGGCATATTTCCTTCGGCAACTGAATTGACATAAAAAGCTAGTCGCTTTAATACGCTACCCAATCCTTCCTTACTCTCATTTTTGATACTCACATCAAGAGGGCTTCCCTTCTGACTAGCTTTTGCCAATTTTTCCTGGTAGTCCGTCACCGCATCTTGCACCTCCGTTAAACTTGGTGATGGTTCCGGAAAGTTGGTGTTGCTAGTCATCGCCTGTAAAATTGTTAAGGCATTTTGTAAAATTTCAGCATCTCTTTTGCTTTTAAAACTGCTGTTTACTCGTAAATTTCTCATCATTTTTCTATTTAAATTGTTGTCCATTCTCTTTTTTATTTAGCTAGTCCTTGGTGATATATCACCGCAATACATCGCTCCACTAAGGCGGTACATAATTGACAATCCTTGTTTCCATTTTTACTCCTTATATTTTATATTTAAAAAAATAGTGTACTCCTTCTCCTGAAGCACAAAACAAAATTCCGCAAGAAAAAAATAGAGCATGTCGCAATTTGACGCTTTTGTCGTTTTTGGCGTAAAATGACGCTTTTGTCGCTTTTCAGATGTCGCAAACACCCCTCTAGACCGCAAAAATTATCGTAAGCGCAAAGAAAACAGTTAGTAAAATATGCCGTTTCAATACCCAATTAGCGAGAAACGCTTTCAAAATGGAGTAATTTGGCAATGAAACGACTTGTTTTGCCAGCAAAACGGCAGACTTTAACAATAAAACACATCAATGAAATAGCAGAACGCAGCACTTCGCTGGCATTATACAGTACTCCGCAATCGAAATACGCCATAGTGCCATCGAAATAAATCGTTCTATTCGTGAAATAATCTATCCCGCTATTGAAATGGATCGTTTTACCAGCGAAATCAATTTTAGTGATAGCAGTTTGCCAGACATCGTGGGCGAAATGGTAGGTTTTGCAATATGTATCGGAAAGAATAAACGGTTGCTTCAAATGTGCTTTTGTACGGAAACGAACACTCTTTGTTCATTTCCGTACATCACTTTATCGTAAACCTCGTTCAAGCTGCGAAAGCACTGCTTTTTTATTGTGGCCGCCTAATTGTGCACAAACAGTTGGTTAAGGTACGTTCGTCATTGAAAAATAGTACCCAGCAACAACGTAATCGACACAATACATATTGAAATCTTATACAGTAAGACCAAATGATTAATCATCACCTTAAAGCGACCTTTCGCTATTTATGGCGGAATCGACTATTTACAGGTTTAAATATTTTGGGATTGGCCATCGGCATTAGCGCGTCCTGGATCATCTTTCGAATGGTTAGCTTTGAATTTAGTTATGATAAATTTGAACCCGATCGTGAACGCATTTTTCAACTGACATCGAGCTTCAAAACACCAGATGGACGGGATCGTGAGATGGCTGTTGTTCCTAAAGGTGTATTGCCAGCAATGCTCCGGGAAATTTCCGGACTGGATGAGGTTTCTCCTGTTTATTATCAGCATTACGAAACGGCCCAAACTGCCAAAAGTCCGTTGGTAGAAAACCTCTCTGAACGGATAGCCACATTACCAGGCTATTTTAAAATGATAGGCTATCAATGGCTAGCGGGAAATGCCCAGCAGGCTCTGAAAACACCAGAGCAAGTTATATTAACTGCTTCGCGAGCACAATACTATTTCCCCGGTAAACGCCCTTCAGAAATTATTGGACAAACCATCACCTATAATGATACCATACAAAAAACGGTGTCCGGTGTTCTCGCAGATTTAGGCTATCTCAATAGTTTTCCTGCACAAGAGTTTTTTCCTATAGACCAAGAAAGTCTTACCAGTACCGATTGGAGCAGCTTATCTTCCAATGAGCTATTGTTTGTTAAGCTTAAGAAAGGGGTTAGCACTAAGACTGTTCTTGATCAATTGAATGCACTAAACGAAAAGATCAACAGCGAGGTTTTTAAACAACGCAACTTTAAATCACATTTTAAGCTGCTTCAGCTGAAGGACAAACATTTTGCCACCCAATCTGACACCCGTACCGCCAATAAATCCGTATTATTCGGCTTGGTAGGCATTGCGTTCTTTCTACTTGCCCTAGCCTGTATCAATTATATTAACCTGACTACCGCACAAATACCTCAACGGGCAAAAGAAATAAGTGTTCGGAAAACGTTAGGAAGTACGTCAGGAATCATTATCCGTTCTTACTTATTGGAAACTTTTGTTGTCTGTCTACTAGCAGTCGCCTTGTCACTATTTCTAACATTTTTATCCCTACGCGTTTTTGCGGAATACATCCCCGAGGGTATGGACAATTTCACCAATTATCCCGGTATGATTGCCTTTTCCATTGCATTGATCAGTATTATTACGGTTCTCGCAGGACTCTATCCTAGCTGGCTCGCTATCCGTGTACAGGCGGTCCGCGTATTAAAAGGCGAAACAAAGCAATCGATTAGGGGCTATCAGTTGAATCTCCGTAAGGGACTGATTGTGTTCCAGTTTGTAATTGCGCAGGTATTTGTGATTTGCTCCATTATTATCGGACAACAACTGAAATATACTTTGGACAAAGATTTAGGTTTTGAACATGAAGCCATCTTAACGGTCGAAATCCCCTATAAGCTACAGCAGGACTCGCTTTTTCAAGGCGCTCAATTTGTTTTAAAGCAACGACTGGCTCAACATCCCGAGATCGCAGCGGTTTCTTTGGGCGACTTACCGATGATTGACCGAATGACGGCTTGGTTAATGGATTATCGCGGAAAAAACGGCACAATACAAAAGCAAGTGATGTTTAAAAATATAGACAATAATTACCTTGATCTTTATCAAATACCGTTACTTGCGGGAAGGAACGTCCAGTTAACGGATACCGTGCGCGAATTGCTTCTAAATGAAACCGCGCTCAAAGCCTTTGGCTTCTCTCGTGCCGAAGAGGCCATTGGGCAAACTTTATATCAAGGTAACACGCCGCGGACTATTGTTGGAGTTATTAAAGATTTTCATCAGTTTAACTTGAAGAGCACAATTGATTTACTCGGTTTTACAGCGCAGAAGCCTGGATTAACAACTTTTAATATCAAACTATCTTCACCTAAGGTTTCCTCCTGGAAAAAGGCGATTGCCCTTATTGAACAAGAATGGAAGCAAGTTTACCCGACAGTGCCCTTTTCTTATCAATTCTATGATGACACGATAAAATCGCTATACCGGCAGGAGCATAGTACATCCCGACTGGTGAATGTGGCTACCGCTATAACTTTGTTAATCAGCTGCCTTGGACTATACGGCCTAGCAGCCTTTACCGCTTTTCAACGCACCAAGGAAATTGGCATTCGCAAAGTGCTGGGAGCTACCGTTGGCGGAATAACCAGCCTGCTCTCTAAAGACTTTATCAAACTTGTATTGATCGCGTTAATGATTGCCACACCAATTGCCTGGTGGGCAATGAACAAATGGTTAGAGAACTTTGCATTTAAAATAACCGTGCAATGGTGGATGTTTGCCTTCGCCGGACTAGGCGCAGTTACAATCGCCTTATTAACGGTAAGCTATCAAGCTATTAAAGCTGCAATAGCTAACCCGGTTGATTCATTGCGAAGCGAATAGTATTCTGAGTAGCAAGTTTTAGGTCATAAGTAACTCGAAACTAAATAAAGGAGCTAAATAATAAGCCACATCGAAGACCATTAGAATTTTTGCAGCGACTTATACGTAAAACGTGAGACTTAAAACTTACAACTCAAAAGATACTTAATATGAAAAAAAATTACATGAAAATCGCTTGGCGAACCCTCTTAAAAAACAAGGGATACACGGCGCTTAATATAGCCGGAATGGCTATCGGCCTTGCCAGCTGTCTTCTCATTGGGCTTTACATCCGGAATGAATTGTCATATGATGAATACCACGTAAAAAAGGATCGGATTTATCGCGTTGTTCACGGTTATAAAGAGATCGGAACCAGCGGAACAACGAAAGCGGGGCAAAAAGGGGATTATACTTATCAAATTTGGGGGAATGCACCGGTGGGAAAAGCGCTAGAAGCTGATTTTCCGGGAGTAGAAGAGGTTGTCCAATTTTCCGGCAGATCCCCTGTATTGCTTCGCTATGGTGACAAAGCCTTTCAAGAAGACAATGTCTTTTTTGCTGATTCCAACACCTTTAGTGTCTTCAGTTGGAAATTGCTTGCCGGTAATCCAAAAACAGCACTTGTCGCCCCTTATTCCGCCGTGCTTACTAAGAGCACGGCCAAAAAATATTTTGGTGACGAAAATCCAATTGGCAAAACCATTGAGGGAGGTAATACCGGTGGGAGAGCCGCCCCGGGTGTCTATACAGTAACCGGTATTTTAGAAGACATACCCCCTAATTCACACTTCACTTTTGACGCGCTCATGTCTATGAGCTCCTTTAGGCAATCTTGGGCAGAGGTTTTTGATGAGTGGGGTTATGTGGATTTCTATACTTATTTCCTACTTTCGGAAAAAGCAAATCTTGAGCAGTTAACGGCAGACATTCCTGCCTTTCTAAATCGGCACCATGCTAATGATGATGGTCGGTACAGTATTGCCTTTGAACCGATGTTAAATGCTTATTTGCACTCAAGTGCCGATCGCCAGCCCGGCGCTACCGGTAGTTTGGCCAATTTATACATTTTTGGGGTAATAGGTATTTTTATTTTATGTATAGCGTGCATCAACTTTATGAATTTGGCAACGGCACGCTCGCTCGAGCGGGCTAAAGAGGTTGGCGTACGTAAAGTAGTAGGAAGCACAAGAAAAGAATTGATTTGGCAGTTTCTGACTGAATCGTTCCTTATGATTTTCATATCAGCTGTTTTAGCGCTTTTATTGGTTTTACTGCTTTTCCCGTTTGTCGCCGCTGTTACCGGGAAGCAGATCAACGCGGATTTTGTCTTTAGTTGGCAAACATTTTTACTTTTCCTCCTTACCCTGTTCATTACCGGCTTTTTAGCAGGAAGCTACCCTGCGTTAGTCTTATCCGGTTTCAAGCCCATTACCATCCTTCGAGGTGTTTTCCGTACTTCTCCAAAAGGAGTCCTTTTAAGGAAAGGTTTGGTTATTTTCCAATTTAGCTTGTCAATTGCCCTAATCGCCGGAACTGTTATCGTCGTATCACAGTTAGATCACTTGCAAAATAAAAATCTCGGGTTTAAAAAAAACCATATGTTGGTCATAGACTTCAATTATGATGAACAGGTACTCCAGCAATTGGAGTCCATTAAGCAGGCTTTTTTGCGCGAAAAAGAGGTCGTATCCGTATCTGCATCCCGTAGCGTCCCTGGCAGCTATTTCCCGAATGCCGGTACGAGCATCGAGACGGCAAATGGTAATTCCGTTATGGAAGTTCCGGCCATCTTTGAAGTGGATATTGATTTCATTCCCCATTTCGGCATTGAAATGGTCGCCGGCAGGCCTTACTCGCGTGATTTCCCGGCAGACACGTTACATTCTTTAGTCATTAATGAAGCTACGGCAAGGCTTTATGGTTATAGCAACCCGAAAGATATTATCGGGAAGCGCTTTTCGCAATGGGGACGGGACGGAACGGTAATCGGTGTAACAAAAGATTTTAATTATCTTTCTCTTCATAAACGTGTTGAACCCCTAACCTTACGCTTAGCTCCTACGGCAAGCCGATTTCTGAGTTTGCAAATACAGTCGGATAATTTACCGGCAACTATTAGTAAATTAGGCGAGATATGGACAAAATTGGCGCCACAACGCCCATATTTATATAGCTTCCTTGATGAGAGCTTTAATCGGCAATATGAAGCTGACACCCATTTCAGAAACGTATTTTCCATTTTCTCTAGCATGGCAATCTTTATCGCCTGTTTAGGATTATTGGGTCTTGCAACCTATACTGCTCAACAGCGTACGAAAGAAATTGGGGTACGTAAAGTACTTGGCGCATCCGTTAACAATATTATCAAACTACTATCCACCGATTTCATGAAATTAGTATTAATCGCGGGGCTTATATCATCGCCCCTCGCCTGGTTTGCTATGGATCAATGGTTAGCCAATTTTGCTTATCATATGGAAATTCACTGGTGGATATTTGTAGCAGCCACTTTCTTAGGACTGGTTATTGCCTTTTTTACCGTGAGTTACCAAGCTATTAAAGCCGCGATGGCAAATCCGGTGAAGTCTTTACGGTCTGAATAGGAACGCAACCCATCCTAACCAGATAGGGTACTTACCTTGTAAAATGATAACGCTTGAGAACGAAACAATACAAATATCAGGATATTTCAGCACCATAGAATCCTTAACGTTGAAATATCCTGATACCTACTTGCCTGCGGAAGGCTGGCCTCTTGATACTTCGTACTGCAATCTAAACCTTAACCGTTTTCCATCGGCCTCGCGAAAAAAGCCAAAGGGTAAAAATACCTACTGCTGTTTCCGATGCAAATATTCCCCAGAATACGCCTGTATGAGAAAGATTAAGCGAAATAGCCAGAAAATAGGCAAGCGGAATCTGAATAAGCCAAAAGAATACGAAGTTTATCATTGTTGGTGTTTTTGTGTCGCCGGCACCGTTAAAAGCCTGTACAGACACCATCCACCAACCATAAATAAAAAAAGAGTAAGAGATAATACGCAGCCATTCACTCCCTATAGAAATAACCCGGTCATCCATGCTAAAGACGCCTACCAATGCTCTATTAAAGAAGAAAAACACCAATGAAATGATAAGCATGAACACCATATTATAACGGCCAATCTTCCACACGGCAGACTCGGCCCGATCTGGTCTCTCGGCTCCTAAATTCTGGCCCACTAAAGTGGCAGCAGCATTCGACAGGCCCCAAGCAGGCATCATACAGAACATCATGATGCGCATGGCAATAGTTGAGCCCGCTACCGCCTCGCTTCCAACTTCTGCTAAAATGCGCATCAAGAAAATCCAGGAAGTCATGGCAATCAACATCTGACCGATACCTCCCAAAGAAGTGCGCAATATGGTAAACATCGTTTTCATATCCCAAATTAGTTGATCGATACGCACACGAATATGCTTTCCTCCTTTAAGCAGTACCCATAGCTGCATCGCCACACCTACCCCTCTACCCAAATTGGTTGCAATAGCCGCACCTTCAATACCAAAAGCAGGAATTGGCCCCCAGCCGAATATAAGTAGCGGATCTAAGAGAATATTAATGCCATTAGCCACCCACAGTACACGCATAGCGACTGCCGCATCCCCCGCACCTCGAAATATCGCATTCATTACAAAAAGCAACATCACTACTGCATTTCCACCTAGCATCCACTGGGTATAACCATAGCCATGCTGTATGGCCCAATCATCTGCTCCCATAAGGGCAAGCAGCTCTTTAGAAAAAAAGATACCGGCTAATGCAAAAGGCAGAGACGCTAAGATTGCAATGAATATTGCTTGAACAGCAGACAATCCCACTTCTTCTTTTTTCCGTTCACCAATTCTACGTGCTATAATTGCTGTTACTGCCGTGGAAAGTCCCATTGCAATGGAATATAATAGAAACAGATACGTTTCAGTAAGTCCCACAGTAGCCACTGCTGAGGGACCTAATTTGCCTACAAAATAAATATCTACAACAGCAAAAATCGACTCCATCATGAGCTCTAAAATCATGGGAACAGCTAGTAATAAAATGGCTCGTTTTAAACTTATCTGCGTATAATCAGCTTCGGTACCTCGAATGGCGTTGCCTAGCTCTTGCCAAATAGTGGGTGGATGTTGTGTCTTCTCCATAGAATCATTTATTTAGACCTTTCATAACTGGCTCTTTATGTTAGAACATGTTCCTTACTAACATATTGGTAAAAATACGGAAGAAATTCGCATCAAATTATAGGTAATTCTGACAATTTGAGGGTAATTTAAGACAAAGTGATTTCAAGCCTCGCCTGGTTAATCCAAACCACTCTTAAGAGAATCGCTTTTATTGAATTATGATACTCAACATATTGCAAACAGTTTACCAAGTTTGGTAATCCATAAAAGTTATGCTTTTTGCAGAATCAAATCCATAAAAGTTATGCTTTTTATGGAATCAAATCCATAAAAGTTATATATTTGTATAGTTAATGATACAAAGAGAATTAAAAGACCGACTACTACAGCGAATAGATCATAAGAAAGTTCTTATTCTATTCGGTCCGAGGCAGGTAGGAAAAACGACCTTAGTTAAACAGGTCGTATCTGAACTCCCGGAAAAAGCCATTTATTTTAATGGTGATGATATAATAACCCGAAACATTTGGCAAACAGATCAGATTGCTTTATTAAAGCAAAGTTTTGGTGACAAGAAAATCGTTGTACTTGATGAGGCCCAAATGATTCCGGATATTGGGATTATCTGTAAACAATTGGTTGACGAAAATTTAGGCCTTCAACTTATATTAACAGGTTCATCAGCTCTAAATATCGCGAACATTACGCAAGAGCCATTAACCGGTAGGAAATGGGAATATTTTCTTTATCCCATTAGCTTTTCCGAATTGGTGACACACGAAGGTCTTTTACAAAGTATTCAAAAACTGTCACTCTATCTAATTTATGGCTCCTATCCTGAGATCATAACTTCTCCACAAGAAGCAAAGCCTTTATTGACTAATTTAACAAACAGCTATCTCTATAAGGATATTCTGGCGCTTACGGGCGTTAAAAAGCCCATGCTATTAGAAAAAATATTAAAAGCGCTTGCTTGGCAAGTCGGTTCGGAGGTATCATTAAATGAGTTATCAAGAATAGTTGATGCAGACGTAAAAACGGTAGACCAATATATATATCTATTGGAACAAGTCTTCGTAGTTTATCGTTTGGGAACTTTTAGCAGAAATCTACGAAACGAAATCAACACCAAAAAGAAAATTTTTTTCTACGATAATGGTGTCAGAAATAGCTTGATAGGTAACTATAGTTCACTGGAAGCCCGACAGGATATTGGCTCATTATGGGAAAACTTCTTACTTTCCGAAAGAAAAAAACTGCTAGCCTATAATGGTTTTTACGGATCTACCTACTTCTGGCGGAACAAACAACAAGCTGAAGTAGATTATATAGAAGAAATTGACGGCAAATTATATGCTTTTGAGTTTAAATGGAATCCAAAAACCAAAGTGAATTTCCCAAAAGCCTTTGTAGATAACTACAAGCCTGAGATAACACAAGTAATTCATCGCGACAATTTTTGGGAATGGTTAAATAAATATCCATATTAGGTATTAGTGCAATGCCCACAAAAACTCAACAAGATCCTCTCAACTATTTATTATTCACCAATATCGACTCCTATTTTTCCGACGAAACCACCATTTTTCATCATTCTTTGTGCTTCGGTTAATTGATTTAGCAAAAAGGTTTTTTCAATATGCAATTTTAGTTTCCCCTGCTCAATCATTTCCTTTAATACGTTGAGATCGTCAGCATTGGGCTTGACAAACACAAACTTCATATAAGGTTCAAATACAACATCAACCGCCGTTTTGACCAAACCCTTTATATTATTGGTTTCGCCTCTTGTGGTCACGAATAGGCCCTGTTCGTTTAAATGATGTTTCAAGTCGCTATACGTGTACATGCCGGCCGCATCAAATATAAGATCAAACCGGGCACCTGAAGGAATCTGCTGATTTTGATAGTCGATCACCACATCGCAACCCACGCTATGAGCATATGCTCGATGTTTCTCGCTACATAAACCGCTAATGTGACAGTCTAAAGTTCGTGCCAATTGAACGGCCACCGAGCCAACGCCTCCTGTGCAACCGGTAATCAAAATATTCTCCTTTTCTTGTATTCTACCTACCTTAAATAATCCTTGATATGCAGTCAGTCCCACCAAGGGTATCACGGCTGCTTCCACGTAATCAAGATTCTTCGGCTTTAATGCTATTTGATCCGCATCAACTGTCAGCTCTTCCGCATAGGCGCCACCTTTTATTGCGGAAATCATTCCAAACACCTCATCCCCTTCCTTAAACAGTCGACTTTTTGATTGTAATACTTTACCACAAAAATCACTGCCGATTACTTGGTTACTAAAACCGGCACTAGCGAGCAAAGCCCTCCCATTGCGCGCCATTACATCTATCGGATTAACGGATGAAGCATAATTCCGAACCAGCACTTGTCCGCTCTTAATAATCGGCCGAGGAAGTTCCTTTATCTTAAATCTCGGATTAGTACCCTTTTTTTCTATTACTGCAGCTTTCATTATTTTATCCCATCTTCACTAATAACATGCTGCAAATTAACGATTTGCTTGCCGGGCATTGTTGGTTGTATCTCATTTTGTATGCCTCTTTGTTACACAATTGTAAAGAATGACTTCTTATGCTCTATGCTACCCCTAGATGTCCGAAATCGAACATCAATCTGTCCGATTTCGGACACCGCAGGCTAAAAAAGAACAACATAAAACACTTATATGCAAACAATTATATTTTATGGAAGCATTTTGGATAATCGGATTACAAGTTGATACCACGATGATAAACCATTGCAAATGGCTTAGGGAATGAATGATTTAGTTATTCGTTCCCTGTTATTGGTTATTGGGCTAATAACGAAATAACTAACAACAAATAACTATTATGTTAAAACCATCCACCTATGGTGGATAGCTGAAGCACTATAAAAGACAGACACGATGCTGAAACCATGAGCCCTCGGGCGAATAGCTGAAACACCTTAAAAAACTAACACTATGTTGAAAAACTATTTCAAAACGGCTTGGCGCAACTTATGGAAAAACAAGTTTTATTCGCTGCTCAATATTTTGGGCCTGGCCATTGGTATGGCTGTTTGTATTGTGATTATTCTCTTCGTGAACTACGAACGAAATTTTGATGCGATCCATAAGAAGAACATTTATCGCCTAAATGAAGTACAAAAGCCCGAGGGCATGGTGGCTCCCCAAAAGGTAGCCCTCTCTATGTATCCAATGGGACCTAGTCTTCAGCAAGAATTTGCCGAAATAGTGAACTTTACGCGTGTCAATCAATGGGGTAAAGCCTCCTTTTTAGTAAACGGAGTACGACATATAATGCCTTCCACCTTCTTAGTCGACTCAACCTTTCTTCAACTATTTGATTTCGAACTGTTAAAAGGCAACAGAAGTACCGTATTTGAAAAGCCGAACAGCTTGGTGTTAACACAAAAAACCGCAGCGAAGATCTTTGGTAAGGAAGAAGCGCTCGGAAAGACCATAACCACATACGGTAGGGACACTACCAATTTCACTGTTACAGGCGTTTTAGTAGATATTCCTGAAAATTCACATATTCATTTTGATGCCCTATTCTCCATGAACACGTATGTTGGCCCTCAACAAATGCAGAACTGGGGAGGCAATTGGCTAACGACCTATCTGGAAATCGCACCTAATGCCGACATAGAAAGCCTTGAGAAAAGGTTTCCAGCTTTCCTTAAGAGACACATGGAGGAACAACAAGCAAAGGGCTATGAGTTATTCCTGCAGCCGCTTCGAGAGGTGCATGCCGGCTCAACCGAGATCACGCATGATTATATCAATTATCAAAAATTCAATAGTAAATATACTCTTATCTTCTTCGCTATTGCACTAGTGGTTCTGGTGATCGCTTCTATCAATTTTGTAAACCTAGCCACTGCCCGCTCAACAGCACGGGCGAAGGAAATCGGCGTAAGAAAGAGTACCGGCGCTAAAAGAGGGCAACTTTATCTTCAATTTATCGGTGAATCCGTTCTTCTCTGCTTCATCGCAGTGATTTTAGCCTGTGGGATGGTAAAATTAATGCTCCTATATGTAAACCATATAAGTCTCCGAGCCATTGCTTTCCCTTTGCTTCATGATCCGTCGCTAATCCTCTATTTATTATTAGGCACATTATGTTTAGGACTTTTAGCAGGTCTATATCCTGCTGCTTACCTCTCGGCATTTAAACCAACTGTTGTACTAAAAGGCACGGTTACCGGTGGTAAAAACAAGGCATTCTTTCGTAATATTCTAGTTGTCGCACAATTTACCTGTGCTATTGTATTAATTACAGCAACCTTACTGGCCATTAAGCAACTCCGTTTTATGCAAAAAAAAGATGTCGGTTTTACGCGAGACCAAATGGTTACTGTGACATTGGATAACAACGCCTACCGCGTGTATGAAAGCTTAAAACAGGAACTTTTAACGAGCAGTTTGATTAAAGGCGTTACGGCCAATCAACAAAAGTTAGGCAACAACTTGCATCAAACAAGCGTTAAATTTCACGGAGATCGAGGAGCAAAAGAGCTGGTAACGTCTCAAATTGTGGTAGACCCTGATTTTCTGACGGTCTATCAGATTCCACTTCTTGCTGGCCGTAATTTTTCACCGGATAGACCGGGTGACGATGCCCGAACCTATATTATCAATGAAACACTGGCCAAAGAACTTTTAAAAGAAGAATCTAATCAATCCTTTGCTTCTTTAATTGGCAAGCGTTTCGGATTTAATGGTTTAGACTCCGGGAGTACAATCATTGGAATTGCGAAGGATTTTAATTTCAATTCGCTCCATCATAAAATCGAAACGCTATGTCTTTACAACCGAAAAGACTTTGGTTACAACGAGCTTTCTATTAAGATCAACGGTGAAAGGGCTTCGGAAGCGCTGGCCTATATTCAATCCGTATGGAAACGCATAAGTCCCGATAGTGATTTTGAATACCAATTTTTAGATGATCATTTCACGGAGCTTTACAAAACGGATCAAACAACCAGCGAAATTGTAGGCATCCTTGCCGTACTGGCTATTTTAATTTCCTGCATGGGACTTTTGGGATTGGCCACTTTTGTCGCGGAGCAGCGGATCAAGGAAATCGGTATCAGAAAGGTACTCGGAGCAAGCGTTCAGAGCTTAGTTCAACTACTGTCTAAAGATTTTCTGAAGCTTGTACTTATCGCCATCCTAATTGCTGTTCCCATTGCCTGGTTAGGCATGAATAAATGGCTGGAAGATTTTGCCTATCGGATCGATATTGAATGGTGGATTTTTGTTGTTGCGGGTATTCTAGCAATATCAATTGCCATGCTTACCATTAGCTTTCGTGCCATTAAATCGGCATTGGCCAATCCGGTTAAAAGTTTAAGAACAGAATAAATTTCGTTACTAGTTCTTGGTTATTCGCAATGCCTTACCAAGAACAAACAACTAACTACAAATAACTACAATGTTAAAAACAATTTTCCGTCAGCTGTGGCACAATAAATTGTTCACCAGCTTAAATATTTTAGGTTTAAGTATCGGTATCAGTGCTTGTTTTATTATTTATCAATTGGTCAGTTTTGAATTCGGCTTCGAACAGGCAATTCCAAATCACAATCAAATTTTCAATGTGGTAAGCCACATGGAATTTGACGGACAGGAAGGACACAATGTTGGCGTGCCCAAACCTCTTGGCCGGGCGATAGAAACGGAGATTCCCGGCATTAAGTTCGTCGTACCTGTTGCAGAACAGTTTATGGAACAAGTAACCGTACCGCAGGCAGATGGTAAAGAGAATACGTTTAAATCGCCAGATCGTCAAGTAATGACAGTAGCTAAATACTTTAACATGCTTCCCTACGAGTGGCTAGCTGGAGCTAAAGATGAGGCACTCAATAATCCCAACACCGTTGTTTTAACAAAAAGCCGGGCTGAAAAGTATTTCCCTCGTATAGGTTTTAACGATATCATTGGCAAAACACTAATCTATAACGATACAATTCAAAAGCAGGTTAGCGGGATTGTTGATGATTTAACATTTGCTACTAGTTTTTACGGCAAGGAGTTTTTTCCCTTACCTAAGGATTATTTTTCACAGAGCGATTGGGGCTCCACCAATTCCAATGATAAATTATATATACAACTTGACGAAAAAAGTGTTGTTGCCAAAACGCAGCAGCAAATTAATGCGCTTTCTGTAAAGAACACAAAAGACTTATTTGAAAAATGGCGATTTAAACGGGATCAACGCCTGATTCCTGTCGCCACTATGCACTTTACCACCGAATACGGAGAAAATAATGTCCATAAAGCTAACAAACCTGTTCTATTAGGCCTCATTGGCGTAGCAATCTTTTTGTTAATTTTAGCTATTATCAATTTTATTAATCTGAGCACGGCACAATTACCTAAGCGGGGGAAAGAAATCGCTGTTCGCAAAACAATGGGTAGTTCAGGTAGACGGTTAATCTATCAATTTTTAGGCGAGACTTTTATTACTTGCCTGTTAGCAGCGATCCTTTCTTGTTTTCTCACTTACTTGTTTCTGCTATCCTTCAAAGAACTATTTCCTGAACAGATGCACGCTTACATTAACTACTTCCGGATTTTCGCTCTGTTCTGGTTATTCTTATTGCTCACCACCCTATGTGCGGGCCTGTATCCTGGCTGGCTGATTACACGTGTCAATCCCATTCAAATTCTTAGGAATCAAAGCCTTATTACTATTGGAAGTGTTCGACTATCACTCCGAAAAGCGCTTATCATTTTCCAGTTTGTAATTGCCATGTTATTTATTGTGTGCGCGGTTATAGTAGGCCAGCAGCTTCGATATACACTACATAAAGATTTAGGATTTAACAAAGATGCCATCTTATTGGTGAATGTTCCCTGGCGAAAAGTGAGTAACGACAAAGGCACCAAATATACCTTGTTAAATGAGTTGAAAAAGCTGAAAGGAGTAGAAGCCGTTTCCTTAGCAGCCCCTCCTCTAAGCAATAATACAATAAGCAATAACTACGATTATATACCTGATAATGGTGGTGCAAAAAAGGAATTCCAACCTTATCTAAAGAATATCGATACCGCCTATCTTGCACTTTACAATATGCAGTTATTGACCGGTCGCAATCTCTTGCCGCTTGATACCGTAAATGAGTATCTAATTAATGAAACTATGTTAAGGGTATTGGGCATTAAATCGCCAAAAGACGCGATCGGGAAATTCATCGGTCCCCAAGATGGCAAACAAGCTCCTATTGTAGGCGTCGTAAAGGATTTTCACAATAAGACATTTTACAGTTCTATTGATCCTATTATTTTGCTCATTGATAAGCAAATAAATGCAACATACAATATAAAATTAAGGGAACGTAATCCGGAAAGCTGGCAAGAAAGCATCGCTGAAATAGAAAAACGCTGGAAAAAGTTTTATCCGGAAGAGACTTTTGAATATACCTTCTACGATAAAAGCATTGAAGACTTATATACGCAAGAACGACAAATGTCGAAAATTATCAACCTAGCAACAGTCGTCGCTATTCTAATAAGTTGCTTAGGTCTGTTGGGTTTGATCACTTTAACGGCCTATCAGCGCACAAAGGAAATCGGTATCCGCAAAGTACTGGGTGCTTCTATTGCAGGGATTGTCGCTTTACTTTCGAAAGACTTCTTAAAACTAGTGGTATTATCGATCTTAATTGCTTCACCCATCGCTTGGTGGGCCATGAATAAATGGCTACAGAGCTTTGCCTATCGGATAGAAATTCAATGGTGGATATTTGCATTAGCTGGTTTGGTAGCCATTTGTGTGGCATTTTTTACGATGAGCGTACAGGCCATTAAAGCAGCAAGCGCTAATCCGGTTGATAGTTTGAGGAATGAATAAATTTAGTTATTAGTTCTTGGTTGTTGGTTATTCGCGATGCCTTACCAAGAACAAACAACTAACAACAAATAACTATGATGCTGAAGAACTACATCAAAATTGCTTGGCGTAATCTAGCTTCAAACAAATTCTATAGTCTCATTAACATTGGAGGGCTCGCTATAGGTTTGGCCACGGCGATCCTTCTTTTGATCTGGGTGCAGGACGAGAAGAGTTATGATAGATTCCATCAAGATTATCAATCGATCTATCGGTTAAATTCGACTTTCGACGTCAATGGAAAAAAGTCCTCCTGGGAGGGAGTGCCCGCACCGCTGGCCGTATTCGCGCGGAACATTCCTGAAGTAAAACACCTTGTTCGCATAGCGACCGATGTTGACCAAATCCTGTCAACAAGTGATCGCAGCAAAATCATGGATGGCCACACCACCGCCTTTGTAGACAGCACTTTTTTCTCGGTTTTTAGCTTTCACTTGTTAGCAGGCGATACCATGAAACCATTTCCCGAAATTCAATCTGCGATCATAACGGAATCAACGGCTAAAAAGTTCTTCGGGTCGACCGACGTGCTTGGAAAACCACTGCGCTTTAGAGGTGAGCTCTTTACCGTTAGTGGTATTTTAGCCGATTTCCCGGTCAATTCCTCCATACGTTTTGATGCTTTATTCCCAATGGAATTCAAAGCAACGAAGTTTACTCAAGATGGAGGTAATGGTGACTGGAAAACTATTGAGACCGATCTGGGCAATTTTAACTATATCACATTCGTAAAGCTTCGTAATGGCGCTCATGCAGAAAAAGTAGCAGCAATGTTTAGTTCAAGCTATTCGAAAGCCCGAAACGGCGAAGTGGAAGTCGATTTTAAGCTACAATCATTGGCAAAAATACACTTAGTCTCTATTGCCGGAAACGATTCGGCCGCAAAAATGGTTGACATATTTAGGCTTGTGGCGATCCTCATCTTACTGATTGCAGCGGTAAACTACATTAATCTTGCTACCGCTCGCGTCTTAAATCGCCTTAAAGAAATTAGCGTTCGCAAAGTAATCGGAGCAGAAAAGAGACAGCTTTTCTGGCAATTTATCTTCGAAACTCTTCCCTTATTTTTAATTGTAATACTCACGGCAACGCTGCTATTATTCTTGCTTAAATCTTTTTATTACAATATAAGCGGCAAACCCTTATCCTTCACCTTAAACAATTATCAACTTTGGCTAACCTTAATCTTGGCCTCAAGCGGCACCTTTATCGCTTCTACTATTTATCCCGCATTACTCTTATCGTCACTCAACCCCATCAAATCACTTAAAGGTGCTTTGTCTAAAAAGTTTAACAAGGCATTTCTTCGGAAATCCTTAGTAACCTTCCAATTTACGACATCGATTATCCTCATTGTTGCTACCTTGGTTATTGGTAAACAAATCCAATATATCCAACGCCAGGATTTAGGGTACGATAAGAGTTATGTGTTTACCGTTCCATTAACTTGGGGGATTGTTGAGCACATTGATGCCATAAAAAATGACATAAAGCAGGAAGCAAGTATTCTCAACGTCGCGCTATCCGGTATCTACGATCTTTCGGAGATGAATGATGCAACCAGCGATATTGAATGGCAGGGTAAGGCTGTGGATAATAAGATGATGATTGGGCAGTCCGTGATAGACAACCAGTTTATTCCAACAATGGGCATAAAACTATTGGAAGGTCGGAATTTTACGGGCACACCTACAGACAGTAACCTGTATATTCTCAATGAATCCGCTGTGAAAGAAATGGGGCTTAAACCACCTTACACAGGACAAAGTATTGTCTACCATGGTAAAAAAGGTTATATTCAAGGTATAGTGAAAGATTTTCATTTTAAATCGCTTAAAGAAAAAATATCTCCATTGATACTCACTAGGCAATTTGCCGGTAATATTTTATATGTCCGTACGAATGCACGCAACGCCAGTCAAGCAATAGCTAAGGTAAAAGCTCTTTATCAGAAATACGGAGAAGGCTCCCCTTTTTCTTATCGATTTTTAGACAAACAGTTTGAGGCGAAGTATAATACTGACATACGTGCAAGCATGCTGTTTAAAGCCTTTGCCTCCATTGCCATTTTCATCTCCTGCCTAGGTTTATTGGGCCTTTCAACACACACCGCTCAGGCACGGATTAAAGAAATCGGTGTCCGAAAAGTATTGGGAGCTAGCGTCCCTTCTATACTCAGACTGTTAAGTAAAGAGCCTATCCTATTGGTTATTTTGGGTTGCGTAATAGCTTCTCCTATCGCTTGGTGGGCCATGAGCAGGTGGTTAGCTAATTTTGCCTATCGGATAGAAATCCAATGGTGGTACTTTCCTTTAGCAGGCATCGGTGTAATATTTATTGCCTTACTGACTGTCAGCTTTCAGGCCATTAAAGCAGCAAGGGCTAATCCAGTTGATAGTTTGAGGAATGAATAAATTTAGTTATTAGTTCTTGGTTGTTGGTTATTCGCGATGCCTTACCAAGAACAAACAACTAACAACAAATAACTATGATGCTGAAGAACTACATCAAAATTGCTTGGCGCAACCTTATAAAAAATAGGCTGCATACTATAATTAACATCGTTGGGTTATCTATCGGCCTAGGTGTAAGCTTGTTAATCAGCCTTTGGGTACAAGATGAGTTAACTTTTGATCGACAGCACCCTAACTTTCAAAACATTGCACAAGTAATGATCAATACGCGGCAAAACGGAAGTTTGGAAACATCTAAAACAGTAGCTGCCCCGCTAGCGGAGGTGTTAAGAAACGATTATAGAGACATATTTAAATCAGTTGTATTAGCAAGGCAAACGGGGGATCACCTCTTACACTATCAGGATAAAATGTTACGTGCCACCGGTAAATTTATTGAAAAAGAAGGTACTAATATTCTTCCGTTACAAATGCTAAGTGGTGAAAAAGATGGACTCATTAAACCAAATAGTATTATGCTTTCACAAGAAATGTCTCAAGCTATTTTTGGTAAAACCGATCCTATTGGAAAAGCACTGAAGGTTGATGAACATATGCTGGTATCAGTAACGGGCGTTTATAAGGACTTGCCAGACAATTCAACCTTCAAAGAAGTAAAATATTTAATCCCGTGGCAGTTATTAACCACCATTGACAAAAACTATAGTAAACTTGAAAAAAGTTGGGAGTTCAATTGGTTTGAAATTTTTGTTGAACTCAATCCTCAAGTGTCTATGGCTAACACGTCGAAGAAAATAGAAAATCTTCAAAAAAATATTTTAAAAAATAACGTGTCCCTTTTCGCTTATGAACCTTCCCTATTTCTCCATCCTATGGAAAAATGGCATCTATACGGCGATTGGAGTGAAGGTAAAAATGCCGGTGGACTTATAAAATTTGTTTGGCTTTTTTCCATCGTTGGCGTTTTTGTCTTATTACTTGCGGTTGTTAATTTCATTAACCTAAGCACCGCAAAAGCGCAAAAAAGAGCGAAAGAGGTGGGAATCCGTAAGGCCATTGGCTCGAGTCGAAAACAATTAATGCTTCAATTCTTTTGCGAGTCGATCTTAACAACACTTCTTTCTTATGTACTGGCCTTGCTATTTACTTACTTCTCCTTACCTCTCTTTAATGACTTGGCACAAAAATCATTATATATCCCCTATACAGATCTTAATTTTCAGTTAATAAGTATCGGTTTCGTTTTACTCATTGGATTATTGGCGGGTACCTATCCCGCGCTGTTACTTTCTTCGTTTAATACTATAGGGACCCTGAGAGGTCTTTTTAACACCAATAAAAATCCGATTACACCGCGTCGTATATTGGTTGTTATTCAATTTACGATTGCTACCGTGTTAAGCATGGGTACGATTATTATATTTCAGCAAATTCAATACAGCAAAAACCGCAACGTTGGATACAACCAACAGGACTTAATAAGTTTTCGAATGAACCGTTTTAACGGTCGTAATGAGGCCTTTCGCAATGAGTTGTTACAAACTGGCGTTTTGTCTGATGTGGCGCAAACTACCAGTCCTGCTACAGACAGTTGGTCGAATGCTTCCGGTTTTTTTTGGGAAGGTAAAAATCCAACGTTCAAAGATAATTTCTCGCTAGTTGCCATCTCGCCCGAATACGGAAAAACGATTGGATGGAAAATGATAATGGGTCGCGATTTTTCTAAAGATTTTTTAGGTGACTCCTCCTCTATTGTGTTAAACGAAAAAGCAGTACGCTATATGGGGATTAAAAATCCCATCGGAAAAACCGTTAGATGGAAAGACGGTACGTTTAATGATGCTACTTACAAAATTATTGGGGTAGTAAAAGACCTCGTGACACAGTCGCCGTATGACCCCGTGCATCAGACAATCTATTTTATGCAACCCGCAGCAAACTTTCTGTTAGCTAGATTAAAACCTGGGATTGACGCGCAGGACGCGTTAAAAAAAATCAAAGCCGTTTTTAATCAACATATGCCTAATCAGGATTTTGAATTTACTTTTGTAAAGGACGACTTTGCACAAAAGTTTTCTTTTGAAGAACGAGTAGGTAAAATTGCCTCTGTTTTAACTTTGCTTACTCTTCTAATTAGCTGTTTAGGAATTTTTGGTTTGGTAGCTTTTATGTCTGAACAACGAAAAAAGGAAGTTGGCATTCGAAAAG
This sequence comes from Olivibacter sp. EAT-5, assembly GCF_044784325.1. Taxonomy (NCBI): domain Bacteria; kingdom Pseudomonadati; phylum Bacteroidota; class Sphingobacteriia; order Sphingobacteriales; family Sphingobacteriaceae; genus Olivibacter; species Olivibacter sp. EAT-5. The sequence continues at coordinate 1,598,554 of NZ_CP173028.1, forward strand.
TGCTCGGTGCAAGCATTCGCTCTCTTTTGCAATTATTATCGATTGAATTTGTTAAATTGGTACTCATTGCTACTTTGATAGCGGGTCCGATAGCTTGGTGGCTGATGAATAAATGGCTGGAAAACTTTTCGTTAAGAATAACAATTTCCGGGTGGACCTTTGTCTATACAAGTTTAGCTATCCTCTTGATTGCTTTATTTACCATCATTTTTCAAACAATAAAAACGTCTTTAGAAAATCCGGTTGATAGTTTGAGGAATGAATAAATTTAGTTATTAGTTACTCGTTATCTGTTATTGGGCCGAATAACGAATAACTAACAACAAATAACCATTACGACAAAAAAACACTGTCCGTTTCCGAACACCGGTTGTGCACTATCGAACAGCTATCAAAATCAGAATCAAACCAACAGACTAAAAATCAGAAACTTATAGTTTTTGGTTTTATTTATGCCTATTTTGGTACGATTGGTTATAAATGATGGCTCTGGGTAGGTAGTAACCTACTCTTAGCCTTTTTAGAAAAAAGACATAAGACATGGGTATCAAGACATAAGATTCATATTTATAAGCAGGCTCTTAAAATATCTTGATACCTGCCTACCGGCAGGCAGGCTTGATCCCATACTTGATAAATAAAATATGAACACCAATAACCTAAAAATAGCGTGGAGAACGGCTTGGAAATCCAAGCTGTTTACCTTGCTTAACATTTTAGGACTGGCAATTGGCTTCGCCGGCTTCATTTTAGCCTATGCCTACATCCATCGAGAAAACAGCTACGATAGGTGGAACCCCAACTACGATAACATCTATCTTATCGGTTTAATCAACAAAGATAACCTATCTGATCTTACACCTGCAGCACTTGCGCCTGCACTGAAAGCTGCAGTTCCTGAAATAGAAAGCGCCGGCCGCGTCGCTAGAGCTCCTTTTGAAATTCCCTTTATTTCGGAGAATGATATGTTTTATATCAAGAACTGGTTGGGCGCCGATCGAACAATAGCGGATATTTTCGCTATTCAGCTTGAAGGTTTATCTATCACTAATTCTCCGGAAAAATCAATCGGATTATTGTCGGCCGAGGTAGGTAAAAAGCTTTTCCCTAATGAAAAGCAAGCAGCTTTCAAGGCGCCCAAGATCGTATCCTTAATGAACGAGCAGAGCGGTTTTACAGAGAACATACATGGCATTAGCAAACCTCGCCTTTTGTCAAATTTTGAATACGATTACATTGCTTTTAAAGAGGACATCGCACAAGGGAAAGGAGATGGTGATAATAATGTTTATCAAACCTATATACTTGTAAGGCCAGGAACCAGGATAGAGGAGCTCACCGCTAAAATCAATACCATCTACCATAATACAATAGCTAAACAAAGAGAAATTAAAGGATCAATACGCGCTGAAGCCAACATTTACCTTGATCCCCTAAAAAATTTGCATCTGCGTCCAAGGATCGGTTCCGATACAGGATACAAGATCGTCTGGGCGCTGGGTGTTCTTTCTTCAGTGATCTTACTATTGGCCTGCATGAACTTTGCCAATTTAATGTTGGTACAAGCACAGAGAAGATTTAAAGAAATCGGTATGAAGAAAGTCTTTGGTGTAACCCGAAAACGTTTGGCTCTTCAGTTTCTGTTGGAAGTATTTGCACAATGTCTCATAGCTGCTGTTATTGCCTGCCTTTTGATCAGTATCAGCTGGAACACCATGATTACTTTTTTTAGGTACGATTTTTCTTCTTTCGATTTCAATATGAGCGTAATTGGTCAACTGGGCACGGCCGTTCTTCTAGCTACGCTACTATCAGGTATATATCCTGCCTACATCTTATCCGGTTATCATCCTATTAACATCATTAAGGGTCAATTCCATAATGGACAACGGGCTTTTAGCTTAAGAAGTGCCTTGCTCATGTTTCAATTTATTATCGCTTTTATTTTTATCAGTGCGATGCTCGTCATTAATAAGCAAATGAACTATATGGAAAAAAGTGATAAAGGGTTTAGTGTCGATCAAGTCGTACATATTAAAAATCTTACCCTTTTCAACAAACCTGCTCAATTCGCCTCTATTAGAAACCAAATGAAAGCCATTCCGGGTATCGAGGAAGTCACTGTGGTAACAAACTACCCCGGTGGGCCGGCACCAAGCAATGAAGCATTTACTTACAGCGATAAAACATATTCATTAGATCATGTAGGTGTTGATTTTGATTATTTCGAAACTTTGGGTATGAATCTGCTATCAGGCAGAACTTTCTCCTCATCCCTTCTGTCGGATACGACGCAATCCATCGTAGTAAATGAGTCGGCAGCACGACGCTTGGGAATAAAGCAACCGAACGGCGAAAAAATCAGTATCTGTGATCAGACTTACACGATCATAGGCATCGTAAAGGATAGCAAAATGCAAGGTTTCGAACAGCTTATCAAGCCAACAGCTTACACGCTACAAACGAAGTGCGGTTATCCGAATCATCCCTTTAAGTGTGATATTTTAGTGAAAGTAAACGGACATAGCATCCGCTCAACGATGGAAACGTTGAAAAAACAATGGCCATCCATCAATAAACTGGACGGAAAGTACCTTATTTACGACTTTCTGGATCAGCAGTATGCTGCACTCTACGCTAAACAAGAACAACTCCGCCAAGCTTTTACGGCGTTTTCAACTTTGGTCATGATTGTGGCGCTATTAGGCCTATTTAGCATGTCGGCCTTTACAATCAGTCTGCGCGAAAAAGAAGTAAGTATACGGAGAGTTTTAGGCGCCAATACGCGACAGCTCTTCCTTTTACTCAATAAACCGTTCCTTCAGTTAATAGGTATGGCAATTTTGGTAGCTACACCTCTTGCTTGGTGGTGCACAAGTCAATGGTTAGATGGTTTTGCCTATCGCATTCATTTATCTTGGCATATTTTCGCTGTAGGCGCCGTATTGACTCTGCTTTTAGCGTCCATTACGATTAGTTATCAGGCGATCAAGGTTTCTATTGTTAACCCAGCTGATACCTTAAAAGACGAATGAAATTGTCGAGCTTAAAGGAGAATCTTATAAAGATTAAGAATCAGCGGTGTTTTTTGATTTTTAATGTTTTGTTTATTTTAATGTACCAATGAACTTGGCTTTTTACTTTTAATTTTTATTTTTTAATCTAAAAAAACGATGATTCAACTGAGCAATATTTTCAAGTGGTATAATGTGGGCGGCAACCGTTCATTTGTGTTAAAAGATATCAATCTTACTATCAGTGAAGGTGAGTTTGTATCGATTATGGGGCCTTCCGGTTCAGGAAAGTCTACCTTATTACACGTTTTGGGGCTCCTGGATGAACCGGATGAAGGCAGCTATCAATTCCTTGGACAAGAAGTGCTACGATTAAAGGAGAAACAACGCTCCGCACTTTACAAAGAGCATATTGGCTTTGTATTTCAAGCCTACCATTTGATTGACGAGCTAACTGTTTATGAGAATATCGAAACACCGCTCATTTATAAAAACCTAAAGGGTAGCGAGCGCAAAGCAATCGTGGCAGACCTAATAGACCGATTTGGAATCGTCGGCAAGAAAGATCTCTTCCCTTCTCAATTATCAGGCGGACAACAGCAACTCGTTGGCATTGCCCGTGCACTCGCTACTACCCCTAAATTATTATTGGCCGATGAACCAACCGGCAACCTAAATTCCAAGCAAGGAGAAGAAATTATGGATTTATTTAAGCAGCTGAACGAAGAAGATGGTGTAACGATCATACAGGTTACACACTCAGAGAAAAACGCCGAGTACGGCAATCGAATTATCGAGCTTTTGGATGGCCAGATTGTGAAATAATGCTAATACCGCTCCAGTAAATCTGCATAGGCTTTCAACGCATGGTGCACAAAAACATTTTTCCCCGTGTCCGGATATACCTTATAATACGTTGAGTCGGGCTGGAGAACAATAGGGACTCCAGCTCGCATATAATTCATCGTTTCCGCATAAGCGGGCTCTTTCAATTGTGGTAATGTTTTCTGAGTTTGTTTAAAAAGTGTTTTGCCTAAGTACTTCTCAAAATTCCGTCTAGATTTCTTACTTGATTTATCGAGCTTGTTAAAGGCGTGCTTAAGATACCATCGAACGTAGAAAGGCTTCTGTTTTTTTAATCCCTGATCAATGTTTTGAAAGGGATTTAGCCGATTAAAATCTGCCAAGGTTTGTAGTGAGAAAGGCGTTTCAGGAACCCAATCCAATGCATTTACGATGGTGAATCCCCAACCACCCCTTGTAATGAAATCATAATCATATGCATAGTATAGATTCCCCGGTTTAGGAGCCGCACTGCAATAGGTTTTGATAAGTAAATCCGCAGGTAATTGCTTCTCTTCCCGTTGATATCGAAGGTAAGACGTGAGCAAAAAGGCCAACGCCCCACCTTGACTATGTCCCATAATCAATAGCTGTTTCGTTCCTTTTTGATATTGTTCCTTAATCTGATGTACGATATCAGGTGCCATGGAAGCGATTCCGATGGTCCAACCGGCATGAACTGCCGCCTTCGGATCCTTCGAAAAAACGTAATCAAATTGGGTGCTATCATTCAATTGCAATACGCCTTTCGCGGGTACCATTGCTGAATAAAAATTTTCTAACCAGCTTACGGGGTCATTAATCGTTCCTCGGATAGAAACTGCCATTATTTGTTTATCACGACTGAGCCAAAGGTCCCATCGATTCTTTAAGCCCGCCTCTTTTGATCGATAAATGCGCTCATAATTCATAGGAGGCTCCAAATAATTGGGCCCCGGTTTAAGTGTATCGCCTTGTGAAGAAGAAATCTTTAGTAAAGTAAGATACTCTTGTTTATCAAACCCAGGCTTTAAGCTTTGCGCACGGAGGAGTCCAATATGTACGTTCAGTAGAAGCCAAATGGCAATAAAATATCGCTTCATATCTTGTTTTCTCTTTATGGAAACGCTACTAAATCTATAAAGTTTTATTCGCTTTTGTTTATCTTGCGGAAAAAATTACGTATTCCTAAAACATCCGAGGTCCAACCATCACTATGAGGAAATTATTGAAAAGTCTGTATTTTCAGGTTATTATAGCGATCATTATTGGTGTATTAATTGGTCATTATTATCCAAAAGTAGGCGAATCACTTAAACCGCTCGGAGATGGCTTCATCAAGCTCGTAAAGATGATTATTGCGCCGCTCATTTTCTGTACGGTGGTATTGGGCATTGCCGGCATGCAGAACGTGAAGAAGGTAGGGAAAGTGGGACTAACGGCCATTATTTATTTCGAGGTAATGACCAGCATTGCGTTGCTTTTGGGGATGGCGATCGTAAACATTTTACAACCCGGTACTGGGATGAACATTGATCCCGCGTCCTTGGATACTTCCTCGGTAGAAAGCTATATCACGGAAAGCAAACACCAGGATAGTCTTAAGGATTTTTTGTTGCATATCATACCGGATAATGTCATTGGTGCTCTTGCCCAAGGAGATTTGCTGCAGGTGCTCTTTTTCGCAATCTTGCTTGGTTTTGGCTTATCGAAAATCGGAAAAGCAGCAGAACCGGTGATGACCGTTTTGCAATCCTTTCTGAACGGAATATTTGCCGTGATTAAGATCATTATGCGTGCGGCACCTATAGGCGCTTTGGGAGCAATGGGTTTTACTATTGGTAAATACGGCTTGAACTCCTTAACGCAGCTAGGCATGCTTATGCTCTGCTTTTATCTTACTTGTCTTATTTTTATCTTTCTGATTATCGGAGCAGTCCTTTACTTTAACGGCTTTAGCGTTTGGAAAGTCTTAAAATACATTAAAGAAGAGTTATTGATTGTTTTGGGGACCTCCTCTTCTGAGTCTGCGCTACCCGGCATTATGCAGAAATTAGAGCGGGCAGGCTGTTCAAAACCCGTTGTGGGCTTGGTTATTCCAACAGGCTATTCCTTTAATTTAGACGGTACCTCAATATACTTAACCATGGCAGCAATTTTCATTGCGCAGGCACTTAATATGCACATGAACTTCAATCAACAATTAACCCTTTTATTGGTTCTTTTACTCACTTCAAAAGGGGCCGCCGGTGTAACGGGCAGCGGATTTATCATCCTAGCCGCAACGCTTCCAATGGTTGGTCATGTTCCCGTCGAGTCCGTTGCGCTGGTTTTTGGGATCGATCGTTTTATGAGCGAAGCCAGAGCGCTAACCAATATTATAGGCAACACGGCGGCAACGCTCGTTATTGCAAAATGGGAAAAAGAAATTGATCTTGAGCAAGCAGTAGAGATACAACGATAGGGTGTCCAGCCATTAGCACTGTCCGAAAACGGACACCCAATGCCCGTTTCCGAACGTAAAGCATCATCCCGCTTTTAATAACAGCTTGTAAATAAAACAGATAAGTTTTTGGCTTATCCTGTGTATTCTTTTGGCATAAGAAATTTTGCATGAACACACTTAAAAGAGCGATATTATTTTTTCTATATATACTCCCGTTAATTACGCATGGTCAAGACTCGGTTAAAACACACTACAATCTAGAAGAATGTATCGCACTGGCGCTCAAAAACAATGCGGAGGCACAGAAAAGTGCTAACAGCAGCCAAGCTGCTTCATTAGATTTGAAACAAGCTAAAGCGGCCTTATTGCCTACGCTCAGTGGAAGCTTCGATCACAATATTAACACAGGTTTTTCAACAGACCCCATAACAAACGCGATTGTTTCTGAAAATATAACATCGGGAAATCAGCGGCTGAATACAAACATGGTTTTATTCAACGGCCTCAATTTGCTTAGAACCATTCGACAACAGGCCTTCGCTTATAAAGCTACCCAAATGGATGAGCAGCGGATAAAAGATAACCTAACGATGGACGTGATCCTCGCGTACTTGCAGGTCATTACAGCAAAAGATGCGCTGGAGCAGTATAAACAACAACGAGATGTCACCAAAAAACAACTGGAACGTTTAGCCATTCTAAATAGGGACGGAGCAGTTGCTCCGGGAGAATATTATGATGTAAAGGGACAGTTTTCCGGTGATCAAATTACAGTATTAACTGGTGAAAATACGCTTAGAACAAATGTAATCGTGCTGACACGCTTATTAAATATCCCTTATAGCCAAGCGCTTTCATTTGAACCGATTAATCAACTACCTGATGTTTCCAGTGCGTCATTAAGTCAAGAGGCCCTTTATGAAAGAGCCGCTGCTTCACTTGGAACTTTAAAGGCGGCCCAATTCTGGAAAGAGAGCGCTGAATATCAACTGAAAGCGACTCGTTCTTTATATTTTCCAACATTATCCCTCGGGGCCAACCTAACTAGTCGATACTCAAACGCTGACGAAAACAGAGGGACCTACATGGATCAAATTCAGGACAATTTAGGAAAGGGCGCGGGATTGACCTTGAGCATCCCTATTCTAGATGGCTTTAGAAGAAGAATTAATGTCTCCAGGGCCAAACTTGAATTAAGAAACGCGGAGATTGATCTTGAGAACACAGAGAATAATTTACAACAGCAAACAGCACAGGTGTTGATCAATTTACAGACAGCCAAAGAAAAATACCTGGAAATCCGTGAGCAAGTAGAAGCTTACAAAGAGTCCTTCCGCGTGGCGGAAGTTCGTTTCGAAGCGGGGGACATTAATTCAGTTGAATTCCTTCTTCAAAAAACAAAATATGATCAAGCGAATATCAGTTTAGTGGTAGCTCAATATGAATGGCAACTGAGACAGCGTATTGCGAACTACTATAACGGTCAGCGCTAAGCAAGGATCAAGCAAAATCAGCTCATGCTATCAGGCTAAGCAAAAAAATTTATAAATTGCGGATGTTATGGGCAATATTGATTTTAGCTTTTTCAACATCCGCCTACTGGATGTAATTGATATCTTTTTGGTAGCTATCATCATCTATTACATTTATAACCTCATCAGGGGAACCATTGCGGTAAATATCCTGATCGGACTGTTCATTATCTATTTAGCCTATTTAGTGGTAAAGCAATCGCAAATGCGCTTGCTTACCGAAATATTTGGTGGCTTTATCAGTGTCGGTTCCATTGCATTAATTGTTGTGTTCCAGCAGGAAATAAGGCGATTTTTAATTCATATCGGAAAGAACATCAGCTTTAGACGAAATAAAAAACTTTGGTCACTTTTCCTGGGAAAGAAAGAGATCGAAAAAGACAATACCGCTCGATTAAAACCTATTATTGATGCTTGTAGGAGTATGTCTAAATCACGGACCGGTGCGCTGATCGTTTTCTCTAAATTTTTTGATGAGGAATACTATCAGAATAGCGGCGAATTTATAGATGCCGAAATTTCAAAACGCTTATTAGAAAGCATTTTTCAAAAAAACAGTCCACTACACGACGGAGCCCTGGTAATCGTGGATTTTAGAATCAAAACAGCCAGTTGTATCCTACCTTTATCCGATAGCGAAGACCTTCCGCTCCAATTTGGCCTGCGGCACCGCGCCGGTATTGGCGTTACCGAAATGAGTGATGCGGTTGCGGTTATTGTGTCTGAAGAAACGGGCGAGATTTCATATGCCAAACAAGGAAATGTTAATATGAATATTACGCATGACGAACTTGAACGTCTTTTAAATGAGGATGTGTAGCTTCGTCGCAGACCCGCCCTGTTAACAAAAAAAAGCCCTCAAATTCTTTTGAGAGCCTACAAATAAGATAATTATTGGTTCTTAGCAGTACTCGTTGAAAGCAGCTACCAAGTTGTCTGCGATCATCTGCGCAGGTCTGCCTTCAATGTGATGCCTTTCAATCATATGCACTAATTTACCATCTTTGAATAAAGCCATTGATGGCGAGGACGGTGGATAAGGTAACATATAGTTCCTTGCCTTATCTACTGCATCTTTCTCCATGCCCGCAAAAACGGTTACTATCTTCGCAGGTTTCTTCTCGTTTTGAATAGCAGCCTTAGCTGCCGGACGAGCATTTGCTGCCGCACAGCCACATACTGAATTTACGACAACAAAAACAGTTCCCTCACTATTAATCGCCGCATCAACTTCTTCAGGCGTTTTAAGTTCCTCAAAGCCTACAGCAGTCAACTCTTTGCGCATAGGCTCAACCAAATATTCTGGATACATCTTTTCCTTTTTTATGTTTATATAATAAAGCAAAGATACTAGATATGAACCGGATGGGCAATACAGCTATTTCAACATAATGTCAGATTATATACTCGGGGACAAGCAGGTAGTTACTTCTCCGAATCTATCTTTTTCTGATCTGACCTTGCTTTAAATTCTGCTTCTACTTTTGCCTGGAATGCTTCAGAACGCCGTGCTAATGCAGCTGCTTTTTTTGCAAGCGCTTCCTGCTTTGCTTTAAATTCAGGTGTTTCAAATTGCTTTTGAAAAACTTCAGCCCGCTTGCTTAAATCGTTCGACCTCTTTTCGAGGGCTTCTCTTTTTGCCTTTACTTCGGGGCCATTCATTTTCTCTTCAATTTGTTTAGAAAGGTCTTCCAGTTTCCTGCTCTTCTCTTCCATTTCCTTTTCTTTCTGCTTCCACTCATTTGATTTAAAATAGGTGGAATCGTGGCCCCCTATCGCACGAAGCCCCATCTCTTGTGCTTGTTCTTGTACATCTTTCATAGCTGCTTTCCACTCTGGAGAGTTAAAAAGCTCGGTCGTGCTCAGCTGCGCTAGTTCCGCTGCATTTTGGCTCAGCTCTTTTTGAAAAGTCATCCATTCGGGCGTCTCAAATTGCTTCGCTACTACTTCCCCTATTTCTTTGCCATTAGCTTCAATCTCTCGCTGCAAGGTTTTCCACTCAGGAGAAGAGAATAACTTTACCACACTTTCAGTTACTTTTAATTCGTCCAAGGTATCTGGTTTCGATGGGGGTGCCAAGGGTGCTGTCGGTGCAAGAGGCGCTAAGGGAGGAAGAGGCTCCAATGTTTCCGCAGAAGGACGACGAGGAATAATGGGCAAAGGCGGTGCAGGACGATCTGCTTCTGCCAATACAGGAGGTTTAGGCGGATGCGGTACAGTGTCATTAGCGGGACTGACCCAAGCCAAGCCTAAGGCTCCTGCAATTAAAAGTGCCATTGCGCTCAATTTATGGCGTGTATTTAATGTTGTAGTTTTCATAATGGTTATTCTTTTAATTCGTTGAAGAAGATGTTCTTTATTGTTAAAGGCCCCTAAAGCTAGAGACGGTGAATTTTTCGTGCGAGCACTTTCAAGAGATAGCAAGGCATAAGCATATACCATAGCATCTCCTCCGTAATTAAGCACTTCGTCATCGCAGGTATATTCTCTCTCCTTTTCGAGCATTCTACATAATATTCGTACAAAAGGATTAAAGAACAAAATTGCTTCAACCAAACATTTTAACATGTTAAGCACATAATCATTTCTACGGATATGACTAAGCTCATGAATGAGTATGGTTTCTACTTGTTTAAGGTCAAGAGCTGATAATGCCGCTATTGGAAATAAAATAAGGGGCTTGAAATATCCAATAACTGTTGGAATCTCTACCTTTGCGGAAAGGTAAAAACCAACCTTTTTCCGTATACCCATCGTTTCATTGAGGCGGGTAAATATCCTTTCCCAAGGTTCCGGGACACCCCCTTTCTCTGCCCTTCTTAATTGGATAATCCCCAAGTACCCAACCATTAAAACCGTGAATTGTATACACACCCCTAGTATATAGAAAAGGCTCATATACGGAAAGTAGCGTTCTAATATCAATAAACTATCGCTATTTCCATTGGCCACCGAAACAGCGATTCCTTCTAATGAAACCGGGAGCTGCGTCTTACCAATTGCTGTAGAGCCGGGCAGGTAACTGATGAAGGTTCCAATGAAAGCAAACAGCAATACACCTAAAAAGGTAAATAAGAGATTTACTTTTTCCTTTGCTGATAAATAAAAAACAGACACCAACACATAGGCCATCCCCGCTAATAAGGCGCCTTGCCACAACGAGTGCAGCAGACTCCAACCAAGTGCGTAAATTAAGGGTGCTAAGTTCATTTTCTTTATTTTTTATTTTCCAAATCGTTTAACAACTGCCGTATTTTCGCTAACTCGGAATTGCTCGCACGATGGTTTCCAAGCGCCTGCATAACCAAACGTGTTGCAGAGCCATCAAATAAATCCTTTATAAATTTATTGACCAACTGTTGTTCCGCAACATCCCTGCTTACCGCAGCCCGATAAACGTGAGTCTTATTACTTTCATCGCGTGCCACCAGTCCTTTCGTATGCATAATTTGCATAAATTTTAAAATAGTGGTATATCCGACATCTTTATCGGAAGCAAATTGTTCATGCACCTGCCTAACGGTACAATCGCCCCGCTCCCACAGAATCTTTAAGATTTCCAATTCACTTTCCGTTGGTTTTATCGTTTTCATTAGCCTCCTGGTTTTCGCTCGCAATCGTTGTCTATAATATATACCTTATCATTACGAAGTATTTCGTAGGTAAATATACGAAGAGTTTCGTATATCCAAAATTATTTAGGATATTTTAACAGATTGCGCTCACTTTTCCTGTCGTCTTGATGCGTACCTTTATTTTGATAGCCACAAAGCGTATATGTAATATTACCTATTGCCAACACAATTCCTCCTAAATAGTTAGTAACTTTGCAGAATATTAAACATAGAAATGCATGCTCCATAAAGGAGTTTTGTCAGATCATTAACAATTTATATCAATAAACTATGTCATCAGTAGAGACAACGTATGTGCCCTATAAGGTTAAAGATATTAGCTTAGCAGCATGGGGGCGTAAAGAAATCGAATTAGCAGAAGCCGAAATGCCCGGTTTAATGGCTCTGCGTGAAGAATACGGAGCATCAAAACCTTTAGCGGGCGCTCGTATCGCCGGTTGTTTACACATGACGATCCAGACCGCTGTTTTAATCGAAACGCTAGTTGCTTTAGGAGCGGAAGTCAGTTGGTCATCCTGCAATATCTTTTCCACACAAGATCATGCCGCCGCCGCTATTGCTGCCGCAGGTATTTCAGTATATGCATGGAAAGGCTTAACGGCCGAAGAGTTCGATTGGTGTATTGAGCAAACGTTGTTCTTTGGTGAAGAGCGAAAACCGCTCAATATGATATTGGACGATGGTGGGGATCTTACCAATATGGTATTCGATAAATACCCGGAATTAATCAAAGGTATCAGAGGTTTATCGGAAGAAACGACTACCGGGGTACATCGCTTATACGAGCGCATGAAAAAGGGAACGCTTCATTTACCGGCTATCAATGTGAATGATTCGGTGACCAAATCGAAATTCGACAATAAATATGGATGTCGTGAATCTTTAGTTGACGCAATCCGGAGAGCTACTGACTTGATGTTGGCAGGAAAAGTCGCTGTTGTTGCTGGCTATGGTGATGTGGGCAAGGGATCTGCAGAATCATTGAGCAGCGCAGGTGTACGGGTTATTGTAACTGAAATAGATCCAATCTGTGCTTTGCAGGCCGCAATGGAAGGTTATGAAGTAAAAAAATTCGCGAACGCCGTTAAAGAGGCGGATATTATTGTTACTACCACCGGTAATAAAGATATTGTTCGCGCAGAACACTTTCCGCTAATGAAGGATAAAGCAGTTGTATGTAATATCGGACATTTTGATAACGAAATTGATGTTGCTTGGTTAAATAAGAACTATGGTCACACCAAGATCGAAATAAAGCCACAGGTTGATAAATATACGATTGACGGAAAAGACATTATTCTCTTGGCAGAGGGCAGATTGGTTAACTTAGGTTGCGCAACGGGCCATCCTTCGTTTGTGATGAGTAACTCATTCACCAATCAAACGCTCGCACAAATTGAACTGTGGGCGAATACGGCTCAATATGAAAACAAGGTTTACACCTTGCCCAAACATTTGGATGAAAAAGTTGCCCGCCTACATTTAGCTAAAATCGGTGTAGAGTTGGATGAACTTAACGAAGAACAGGCCGCCTATATCGGTGTATCGGTGGAAGGTCCCTATAAGCCAGATCATTATAGATATTAAGTAAAAAAGGAGCTGAGCTCCTTTTTTACTTTTCTCCTTTTAGTATATCATAAACATTTGCCAAGTAGGCAGATTCCGTTAATACTTCTTTTATATCTTCCCACTCGTCTTCTGTAAATGCTAGGCTAATTTCGTCTGCGGCAGAGTGCATCAGTAACCGATGTTCTCCATCAGGGAAACAGATCGAACGTTGTTGAAATACGTACTTTTTGATGTGCGCCAAAAATAAATAAAACTCCTGCTGTTTAAAATTCAACAGAATGTTGTTATGCCAAATAAAAAACATACCACATTCGGTACACTGACTAACCGTTGCTCTGTTTGATTGACATAATATTCTCGTATTACACATATATTTGGCTTATTGTGCCTGCTTTAGCCATGCCTTAAGCATGGCTAAACAGGACTTTTCGAAATATTCAAACTGTTCTCGTTCTTTTGAATACACAAATATATGTTTATTTTTAATCATTCTAAATAACAATTAGCTTGTGACATTGAGATTACAAATCCGGGCTGTAGAAGTAGAAGAGCGTTTTAGCTCGTAGCCTTGTATTTGAAAGCAACATTCTCTATGTTTGTCTAATAGTCTATTATATCATGACAAAGCTTTCAGTTAATATAAATAAAGTAGCTACCTTGCGGAACAGCCGTGGGGGCAACAATCCCAATGTACTACAAGTAGCGCTGGATTGCGAAAAATTTGGTGCACAGGGAATCACCGTGCATCCTCGCCCCGACGAAAGGCATATACGCTATCAGGATGTTTATGATCTAAAGGCCGCTATTACAACAGAGTTTAATATTGAAGGAAATTGTAGGGAGAAAAAATTTGTTGACTTGGTACTTGCCAATAAGCCAACCCAGGTAACACTCGTTCCTGACGAACAGGGACAAATAACCTCTAATCACGGATGGGATACTATAGCCAATCAATCTTACCTGAAAGAGATGTCAGCACTCTTTAAAGACGCTGGGATACGGGTTTCGATCTTTGTAGATCCGGATCCCAAAATGGTAGAAGCAGCAGCGAGTACCGGTACAGACCGTATTGAATTATATACAGAAGCTTACGCTACCAATTATTACAAAAATCCCGCGGAGGCCGTTCAACCTTATGCGGAGGCAGCGAAGCTCGCACATGAATTGGGTTTAGGACTAAATGCCGGGCATGACCTCGATTTGCATAATCTGCAATACTTTCGCAGCCAAATTCCGCACCTCTTGGAAGTAAGCATCGGACATGCTCTTATAGCAGATGCGCTCTATCTAGGTTTGGAAGAAACCATTAAGCGCTATAGAGCCCAATTGAGCTAGAAAGGTATAAGGCAGAAGGTTTAAGGAAATACCCTACGCCGTAAAGCCTTATACCTTACCACCTTTCTTAGTATTGTTCCAAGGCAGAGAAAAAGAAACTTCCCTCAATAGCTGCATTTTCATCTGAATCAGATCCATGTACCGCATTTGCCTCGATGGATTTAGCATATTTATTTCGAATGGTTCCGGCCTCCGCTTTACTTGGATCAGTTGCACCAATCAATTTCCGAAAATCTTCCACGGCATTCTCTTTCTCCAAAATAGCTGCTACGATGGGCCCGGAACTCATAAAAGCCACCAAATCTTTGTAAAAAGGGCGTTCTTTATGTACGGCATAAAAAGCGCCTGCAGTTCCACCTGTTAAGTGCGTATACTTCATTGCAACAATCTTGAACCCTGCTTCGACAATGTCGTTTAAAATTGCCCCGATATAGCCATTGTTAACTGCATCGGGTTTGATCATGGTAAAAGTTCTATTAGTAGCCATCTATTTAAATTCTAATTTTTGCAAAAATAAGCTTTTATGTCCACTTTGTTTCCTTATTTCAAATATTGTCCATATATATGTAAGTACGAATTTTTCTTTTGAATATCTAAGAAAAAAATTAATAGCTTTGCAATCTTTAAAACACTGCATGTTAACGATTACCACGCTGAAACAAATATTAGCCGAACCCAAAAGTATAGTTATAACAACTCACTATAAGCCTGATGGAGACGCTTTAGGATCGTCTTTGGCTATGTTGTTGTGGCTAAAAGCCCATGGACATCAAGCGCGCCTAATTGTACCATCAGATTATCCATCCTTCTTAGCATGGATGCCCCACCAGGAAGAGGCAATCATTTATACAGAAAACAAAGCACTCGCAGATAAGCTGATCGCAGCGTCTGATTTAATTTTTTGCTTGGATTTTAACGGTCTTGCGCGTACACATGACATGCAGCCTATTTTAAGTACAAGCCAGGCCACAAAAGTGATGATTGATCATCATTTGGATCCGGAAGGCTTTGACCAATTCAGACATTGGAACCCCGAATCAGCCGCAACGGCTTACCTAGTATATGATTTTATTGTTAATCTGCTGGATGACCGATCGTCGATCACACCGGAAATTGCAACTTGCTTGTATACCGGTATTATGACTGATACAGGTTCCTTTCGTTTCCAATCTACTACCGTAGAAGTGCACTTGGCGATAGCCGACCTGATTTCTTTGGGCGCAAAGAACGCCGAAATACATGAGCGGGTATACAATAGCTCTTCAGAAAATAGATTGAAGTTTTTAGGCTTTTGTTTACTCAATCGCTTGGTGGTACTCCATGAATACAATACCGCCTATTTCGCCATAACAAAAGAGGATTTAACCCGTTTTAATATCGTCACAGGCGATACAGAGGGTTTGGTCAATTACGCCCTGTCCATTAGTGGCATAAAGCTCGCCGCCCTTATCATTGATCGTACCTATCAAATCAAATTATCCCTACGTTCTGTTGGGACCTTTCCTGCAAACGAAATTTGTGCTAAATATTTCAACGGTGGAGGGCATCGCAATGCGGCCGGCGGTCATGATGATCATCCTTTAGAGCGGGTGGTTGAAAAATTTAAAGCAGTTCTTCCCGCTTATAAGGAACAACTTATGGATAATTAACAATATGTACAGAACTATACAGAAAATTTAAAACAGTAAAAGAAAGCAAATAATGAAAAGAACATCCCTTATTTTAGGTTTGGCAGCTTTAACAGGATTGGGAGCTACGTCATGCCAAAGTTTCAAAGACGGTGCAGGTGGCATGCAATATAAAATTGTAAAAGAAGAGGGAAAAACTAAAATCAAAGAAGGTGATTTTATTTCCCTTGGTGCAGTAATCTCTACCGAAAACGACTCGGTTCTCAATAGCAGCTATGAAATGGAGCAACCTTTCTATTTGGCAGCACAGAAATCTATGTATCCCGGCGACATCTTCACGGCTTTATCCATGTTGGGAGAAGGAGACAGTGCCGTGTTCAGATTGAATATTGATACCATGGTAGCAAAAACGGGCCAACCTCGTCCTCCATTTAAAGGACAATACATTGTACATACGTTCAAGATCAACAAAGTCATCCCTAAAGGAACGCTTACAGACAGTGTCTTCAACCAGGAGGTAGAAAAATATATTGCCCAAGATCGCGAAAAAGCAAAGAACGCGGAAGCAGGAAAGATCGAAAACTATATTAAGAAAAACGATCTTGAAGTCAAGACGACAAGCTCAGGCCTCAAATACTCGATCGAAAAAGAAGGAACCGGTAACAAACCAAATGTAGGCGATACCGTTGTCGTACATTATACCGGTAAGTTTTTGGGCGGAAAGATCTTCGATTCAAGCGTTAAAGAGGACGCAAAAAAAGGAAACGTATACAATCAAATGCGCGAACCATACGATCCGATTCGTATTCCGATCGGTGTAGGAGCCGTTGTTCCGGGCTGGGATGAAGGATTAGCTTTATTATCTAAAGGTGCTAAAGCAACCTTGGTCTTGCCTTCAAAATTGGCTTATGGTGAGCATGGAAGCATGGGTATTCAACCTTACACGCCCCTGGCTTTCACCGTAGAAATTGTTGACATCGTTCCACAAAAAGCAAAACCGGCACCAACTGCCGCAGCACCGGACACACCCGCAACTGCTAAAAAATAATGATAAAGCCCGTCGCATTTCGATGGGCTTTTTTGTTTTTGTTCGGCTCATGACTGACCGTCTTTAAGTTTTTTTATATAAGTTTGCCCATATGCAACTTACCGACACCCATACGCATATTTACTATAATGAAGGAAGCGCATTAGAGGAACAGATCGTGCGTTGTAGGGAGAACAGCATTACCCGTTTATTTCTACCCAACGTGGATAATGAATCGATCGAAAAAGTTTTTCATGTAACAGATACGTACCCTGATATGTGTTATCCGATGTTGGGACTACATCCATGTAGTGTCAAGGATGACTTCAAGGAGGAGTTGGCTCTGATTGAAAAAGCACTATTAGCAAAATCAGTGGTAGCAATCGGTGAAATAGGCCTTGATCTTTATTGGGACAAATCAACACTTCCACAACAGCAAGAAGCTTTCCGAATACAGGTCGCTTGGGCAAAAGAACGTGGTCTCCCCATCGTTATTCATTGCCGTGAAGCCTTTGACGAGCAATTCGCTTTACTGGAGGAACTGAAGGACGACAAATTATTCGGGATCTTCCATTGCTTTACCGGCAGCTTGGAGCAGGCACAACATGCTATCTCCCTGGGCTTCTATTTAGGCATTGGGGGAGTTGTTACCTTTAAAAATGCGGGTCTCGATAAAGTAGTTGAACAGATAGACTTGAAGCATATCGTCCTCGAAACAGATGCGCCCTATTTGGCGCCCGTTCCCTTTCGCGGAAAACCAAATGAGAGTAGTTATCTTATCCACGTAGCACAGAAAGTTGCCGATTTACACGGCATAGCGATAGAGGAAGTAGCAAATATGACCACTCAAAACGCACTGCATGTTTTTGGAATGTAACTATTTCACTGCTACAAATAGGGTCTGATGGACGAGGAGAACCATACGCATTATATTGCATATACTTGTGTCCAAAGGAGCTCCAAAACGAATACTTGTGAAAAAAGACGATTTTATCTAAGTTTACAATGCCTTGAACCTGGGCAAAACGAGCTCTGTTAAGAGATGCAACGCTAATTTACATGAACAATATACTGATATTATACACTGGGGGAACAATAGGAATGGTTACTGATGAGACATCAGGAAGCTTTGTTCCTTTCAACTTCGAATTGATACATAAAAATGTACCTGAACTAAGTCGCCTAAACTATAACCTGTCTATTCACTCTTTTGATCCTATCATCGACTCGTCCAACATGCAACCGGCCATATGGGTGCAAATGGCGGAGCTTATTAAAGATAACTATGACTTATATGATGGCTTTGTAATCTTACATGGTTCGGATACGATGGCATTTTCTGCTTCCGCTTTAAGTTTTATGCTGGAAGGTTTGCAAAAACCGGTGATTTTTTCGGGTTCTCAGTTACCTATCGGCGAAATTAGAACCGATGCCCGCGAAAATTTGATTACAGCGCTGGAAATCGCTTCAGCGAAAAAGCATGGACGCTCCCTAATACAAGAAGTTTGCATCTATTTTGATAGTAAATTGTTTCGCGGGAATCGCTCCTTTAAATATAATTCGGCGAAATTCGAAGCTTTCCGGTCGCCAAACTACCCGGTTTTAGTCGAGGCAGGCGTGCACTTGAAATACAATCGCCCTGCATTGATGAATAATACCGGTAAAGATTTTATATTACATACCAGGATAGACAATTCGATATCAGTCCTCAAGTTATATCCGGGTATCAGTAAAGAAGTTGTTAAGGCCGTGCTGGAATCCAATGCACGTTCCGTTATTATGGAAACCTTTGGCTCCGGCAATACCACAACGGCTACTTGGTTTCTGGATATGCTTAGAGCAGCTATTCGCGATGGGAAGAATATTGTTAATATTTCACAATGTAAGGTAGGTTCTGTTGAATTAGGCCGATATGAAACCAGTCAATGGCTAAAGGAAATGGGCGTACTCAGTGGTTTTGATATGACTTTCGAAGCGGCGGTAACCAAGCTAATGTACCTTCAGGGCGAGTTTGAAAGCCAAAGTGAAGTGGCTCGGTGGGTAGAAGTGAATATCAGAGGAGAATTGACAGACTAATTTATGCGTTGAGTAGAGAAATGGAGAAAATAGTTGAGTAGGGAAATTGTTAAAGGATTACTTAACGACTTAACTACTCAACTACTTAACGACGCAACTACTCAACATTCCCCTCCAGGGCTAATAAGAACGCGTAATTCAAGGCAATATCTTTCAGATAATCAAATCTACCGGAAGCGCCTCCATGTCCAAAGTCCATCTCTGTTTTTAGTAATAATACGTTTTTATCCGTTTTCGTAGCCCGTAACTTTGCTACCCATTTTGCCGGTTCAAAATACTGAACCTGGCTATCGTGCAAGCCCGTAGTTACTAACATATTTGGATAAGCCTTTGCTTCTATGTTTTCGTAAGGCGAATAACTTTTCATATAAAAATAGGCCTCTTTATTCTTTGGATTTCCCCACTCATCAAACTCATTCGTAGTGAGCGGTATTGTTTCATCTAACATGGTGTTTACCACATCTACGAAAGGCACTTGTGCAATAATACCATTCCACAAATCCGGCGCCATGTTCATTACAGCCCCCATTAACAACCCGCCGGCACTTCCTCCCTGCGCATATAGATGTCCTTTGCTTGTGTACTGTTTATTAATAAGATATTTCCCGCAGCTAATAAAATCAGTGAAGGTATTTTTCTTTTTCATCATCTTCCCGTCTTCATACCATTGTCTTCCCATTTCTTGTCCCCCTCTAATATGAGCGATCGCAAAGACGAACCCTCGATCCAACAGACTCAAACGGGGGCTGCTAAAAGTTGGATCCATCGATGCCCCATAAGAGCCATATCCGTAAAGCAATAAAGGGGCGCTACCATTCCGTTCAAATCCCTTCTTGTAAACCAATGATATGGGAATGCGAACGCCGTCTTCTGCCTCTGCATAAAGTCGCTCGGTTACGTAAGCTTTCGAATCATAGCCTCCCAGTACCTCTTGCTGTTTTAAAAGCGTTTTTTTCTTCTCTACCATATCATAGTCGAATGTGGAAGAGGGAGTCGTCAGTGAGGTATATCCATAACGAACGATCGACGTATTATATTCCACATTTGCCTGTGTGTAGGCGGTATAGGCTGCCTCGCCAAAATCCAGGTAATGTTCTTCCCCGTTCCGGAGGCTCCTAATATTCAACTGCGTTAATCCATTCTTTCGCTCGGAAACGACTATAAAGTCCTTAAACTCGTCTATGCCCTCCAAAAGCACGTCCTTGCGATGCGGAATAACTTCTTTCCAATGTTCAATATCCGTCTTATCCAAGGGACACTCCATCACCTTGAAATTCAACGCGTCTCTATTAGTCAAGATTAAAAACCGGTCCTCTAAGGCAGTCACTTCATACAACACATCCTTCATTCGAGGCTGGAACACTTTAAACAAATCGCTTGGTTTATCTGCAGAGATAAATCTGGTTTCCGAACTGGTTGTTGCCCCCGAATAGATATAAATAAATTTGCCCGATTTAGCTCTGGCTACGCCTATGTAATTACTATTATCTTTCTCTTCATAAACAACCAGGTCCATACGCACATCGGTACCAAGCTCGTGTTTTTTTATCTTTTCAGTTAACAATGTCACCGGATTCTTCGCCGTATAAAAGAAGGTTTTGTTATCATTTGCCCACGCAACGGCACCGGTGGTTCCTTTAATCTCCTCCGTATAAAGCGCCCCGGTTTCCAGATTTTTAATAAATATTGTGTATTCTCTACGAGATACGGTGTCTACACCGAAAGCCATTAATTTATTGTCAGGGCTGATACTGAAGCCGGTTGCACTGAAGTAAGGATGTCCTTCTGCCATTTTATCAACATCCAATAAAATCTCTTCTGTTGCATCGAGCGATCCCTTTTTTCTGCAATACTTAAAGTATTGTTTGCCGTCTTCCGTTCTAGTATAATAAAAATACCCGTTTTTAAAATAAGGTACAGACTCATCCTTCTCTTTTATACGAGCCCGCATTTCTTTGAATAAGGTTTCCTGAAATTCTTTAGTACCCGACATCATGGTGTCGAGATAGGCATTTTCAGTATTCAAATAATCGATTACTTTCGTGCTATCAGGTCCTTTTTTAAAGTAATCAATCATCCAATAATAATTATCTACTACCGTATCGCCATGGATTGTTCTTTCGTGGGGAATCTTCTCTGCAACCGGTGCTTTTGAATCGGGCCACCGATATCCTTGTGTTTCTTGATTTTTCTCTCCGCAGGAGGCTAAAAGTGTTAATAATATCATGGGTATATGTTTCATGTTGGACAACGGAACTTACCAGTACTAAGATAAACATTTTGAAGCGATCTGTACCTAGTAAATAAAATAGGACGCTACCCTTGTCTCGCTTCATTCAAAGACTTATATTCAGCGCTAAATTAACGTTCACAATGATAAATAAAACCTTTATCCTTTCACTTTTCTTGCTATATGGTCTCTATTCCTTATCGCATGCCCAAGAAAAACTCTATAGTGAAGCTCAAGGGAAGTATGTTCTCAATGTAGCCGGTGCCTCCCACCTAGCTAAGCTACCGCTGAAATGTATGCAGCAAGAATTTCCTTACAAAACGAGTGTCACCTTTTCGGACACCTCCTTAATAACAAGGCCCAGAAATTACCATCCGGCATTTTATGGTTGCTTCGATTGGCATAGCAGTGTACACGGTCATTGGATGTTGGTAAGATTGCTCAAACTTTTCCCTCATCTCCCGGAGGCAGCAGAGATTCGAACTAAACTTCGTACCAACCTAAGTGCAGACAATATATTAACGGAAGTCGAAATTTTTAAAGATGAGCAGCAGCGGGGCTTTGAAAGGACCTATGGATGGGCATGGCTCCTACAGCTGCAAAAAGAGCTGTTATCGTGGAACGATCCCTTAGGAAAAGAACTAAGTAAAAACCTTGAGCCCTTGGCACAGCAACTCGTTCGCTTGTATATAAATTACTTACCCAAGATGAATTATGCGGTACGCGTGGGTGAACATAGCAATCTGGCTTTTGGGCTGACTTTGGCCTATGACTATGGAATGGAAACAAAAAATGATTCTTTGCTTCATATTGTTCGGGAAACCGCGCTACGCTTCTACAAAAAAGACACGGGATGTCCAATCAATTACGAACCGGGTGGCTCAGATTTTCTGAGTCCTTGTTTAGAGGAGGCCGATTTAATGTGGCGTATACTCCCCGCAAAAGACTATGCTTCCTGGATCGAGCGGTTTTTACCTGATTTATTTAACGGTCCGGCAACCCTCACACCCGGAACCGTAACAGACAGAACCGATGGTAAGTTGGTGCATCTAGATGGTTTGAATTTAAGTCGTGCCTGGTGTCTATACGGTATTGCCCACCACAGTCGTAAAAACAAGGCGGCTTTAATTAATCTGGCAAAGAAACACCTTACAGCCGCTTTACCACATGTCGCTAGCGGAGATTACATGGGCGAGCATTGGCTGGCTTCTTTCGCCGTCTATGCTTTAACCATACAGTAAGAAGGTAAGGGTTTAGGGCAAGGCATTAAGGCACCGTATGCTTAAAGCCTTGCCCCTACACCGTATTCTTTACACCTTTTACCTCAAACCTTCCCGTCCTTAAAATTTTACATTAAGTCCCAATAGAAAGTTCGTTCCTGCTTGCGGGAAGTAGAAATTTGATGTATAAACCGCCGGATCTCCTTGATAAATAGAACTATAGGTATAACCATTCGACTCATATTTTTCATTGAAGATATTATTAACTAATAAGGATAACCCGATATTCTTTACGCTTTTAAATTTCAATTGATAGGACAATCGTAAATTATTGACAAAAAAGGCATCTAAACTTCGATCAACATTCGAGGTATTGTCGAGGTATTGTCTTGATACATATTTAGAGATAAACGCAATTTCTCCGTTTTTTACCGGTACGAAAGCCAATTCGCTTGATCCAACGAAAGAGGGTGAAAGCGCAATCGTTGTACGTTCGTAATGATTTACCTGTTGATCTGACACATTCCAATCAGCGTCATAAATATTAATGTATTCGTAAAAGTCCTTGATTTTGTTGCTACTTAAAGCACCGGTCAATGCCCAAGAGAAGGTACGGATAGGCTGCCATTTCACATCGGCTTCCAATCCCAGGCGATAGCTATCGGGGACATTCATGCGTGTTTGGGCGCCAACATCGTTAATCTGTCCTGTTAGAATAAGCTGATTCTTATATAGCATCGCATAGCCATTGATTCCCATATTAACGTGAGCGGTTGACAAGCGATAGCCCAACTCGATATCTTGCATACGCTCTGCTTTTGGCCTACTATCCGGTGTGGAGTTTTCATAGTCATCCCGCACAGGCTCTTTATTGCCAACGGCATAAGAAAGATACGCTTGGCTATTGTTGGCAAATCGATAAGTCATACCTACTTTTGGGTTAAAGAAATTGAGGTCCGCTTCTTGTTGCACGTTATTCAGATTTCTATCAAAACCTAGGAAAGAATAGGTGACACGCCTGTATTGCACATCTGCAAAAAGTGAAAAGTTTGCCATTTGATATTCCCCTTTTGCGAATATATTAAAGTCTGTTTTCTTGGCATCATTAAAGTAATACCGATAACGCGTATCAAATGCGCCCTTATCAATCTCATGAGCTGCACGTTCAAACAAGGGGTTTCTAGACCATGTGATGTCTCCATAATGATCTCCTTTATATTCATTATAAGCCCCGCCAAGGGTTAGATTAAGCTGGTCGCTGGCTTTATATTGCCCGGAATACGTTATCCCGTAAAAATGGTTGGACAACCATCTTTCCCGTACCAGGTCTGTTGAAGAAATAGTACTATCTCCAACCGCTACGGGGGCTAAACCATAGTCTTCGTATGCAGCGCCTGTTTTATATTCTTCGTAATAACCACGCCCTCTCGTGTAATGTAAAGCGCCATTTAAATTAAGTTTATCCGATACACTCGTAGAGTATAAAAGTTGGTAATGATCCTGCTGATAATTGTCGTTTTGATTTTTATATAAGAAAGAATTATAGCGACGGGGATCTGCGTTTCTTATATTCTCTGCATCTTCTCCAATTAACCCATTTGCTGATATATAGGCCTCTATATCAGCGGCCGTTCCAAAAAGCTTTTCTTCAGGCACACCGTTCCACGCTTGATAGGTTTTTTCCTTCCCGGAAAAGACATTGGCTCTTAACAAGCTTTTTTTTCCATACCAAGCACCGCTTAAAAAGAAAGACTTAAGATCAGACGCACCACGATCAACGAAACCGTCCGACTTAATGCGAGACAGACGACCATCAAAAGTGAACTTATTATTGATTAGCCCTGTACCAATTCGCACGGTATTTTTCCAGGTATTGAATGATCCGTAAGAGTTATCTAATTCGGCATAGGATGTATCAACCCGTGTATTCGTTTGTATATTGACACTGGCACCGAAGGCGCCCGCTCCATTCGTAGAAGAACCAACACCACGCTGAATCTGTATATTGTCCACAGAGGACGCAAAGTCGGGAAGATTCACAAAAAAAGACCCCATACTTTCTGCATCATTATAAGGAATTCCATTGACCGTCACATTTACCCGCGTAGGGTCGCTTCCTCGGATACGCATTCCTGTATAACCAACGCCTGCACCCGCGTCTGAGTAAGTGACAACACCGGGTGTTTGATCAAGCAAGTACGGCAAATCTTGCCCTAAATTATTCTTTGCGATATCCTGACGGTTAAGATTCTTATACGTTGTTGCCGCATTTGCATTAGCTCGAGTGGCATTAACAATAACTTCATCGGCTATAAACTCCTGTTGGCTCAATGACACAATAAATTCTTCAGTCGATGGTAAAACCAATTTCTTTTCAACGGGCTTATAACCAACATAACTTATACGGATCGTATAGCTTCCGTCTTTTAGATTCTTAAACAAGATATTACCTTGCCGGTTGGTTTGCCCGTTTGCTAAAGACCCTACTACAGAAACACTGGCACCACCAAGTGGTTTGTTTTCGTCTTTATCGACTACTTTCACGGATAGATTGGTCTGCGCCCATAAGAACATCGGACTAAATGCGGCCAAGATAAAAAGCAAGCCTCTCTTTTTCACAATATACATATATTTTTAATTCGCCTTACCGTTGATAGGGGTTACAACAGTTAATTACTACACTTAAATAAAATATAACCTCATTTGGTAATTCTTCCCTCCCTACGCCGGCATTATCCGGATCAGGTGTTCAGAAAAGTACAGCTTGTCGCTTCCTTTTTCTGATGGGTATAATCTCAGCCCTGATTTGTGTTTTAAAAAAACAAGGCACCCCTTTAGTGATGTACGGGCAAATTTACGAATTATTTTTTTGCTTTCACCAATCTGAATTTAGTCCCAGGAATTACCTTCAGTGAACTTAATATATGTTCTTTATGCTTGATCATAAAGAACCAAACAATCAAGGCTGCACATCCTTCGCTAAAGATTTAGGTTCATCGATCAAATCATGTGGAGCCGCCCCTCCCTTCAATCCACGCTTCGCTTTTCACATGATTTTTTTGCCTTGGCTATCCTAAATCTTCTTAACGCTCACGCTGTGAGGCCGTTCTTTCCGGCCCATCGAGGCCCCTTGCAAAACCGTTCCGAAGTGCTTACATGGCCTTGGAGGATATCGACGCAACGAGCAGCAAAGCATTTGTACATAGGTTCATATTGTAATACCCAAGCGGATTGAAGAAGTGAAACGGCTCCAATACGCGCCAGTGATGCTTTGCCATCAGGTGCAAGGTAGCATCCATAGCCTTGATCTTTGCGTCGGTTTGGATCAAGTGGCTGTTGCACTACCTGTTTTTTAAGATTTTAAAGATTTGGATTTGGCACATGTTTTAACAGGCATTCTCCGGCACTTTGCCAAGTTAGAAAACAGGCGGTCAGGTGGCGGGAACGAATAGGTCTAACTGATCGAAAATGAACTGCACAAGTCTTTTTCCGGCCAATTTTATTCTTTGCAGGTTGTCGATCCGCTTTTTCGGGCTGAACTTTAGCATTTTTTTAAGGTTGTAGACAATTGCGGCCATAGTCAGACATTTATTGGCCTGGGCGAGTCCTTTGGTATTTACCCTTTTCATTCCCAGGTAGTTGACCAGTGTGCCGATGACGGGCTCAACCGTGCTCTGCCGTTTCTTCATCAGGATTTTAGCTTTCCTTGTCTGCATACGCAGGTGCATTCTATCATAATAGGGTTTGTCAACGGTCTCCTGTATCAACGCACCCCTGCTTTTATTTTTAAACACAGTACACTTATCGCGTAAGGGGCATACATTGCATTCTTTTTTGTTTGCCCTGTAGTATTTGTTCAGATATCCCAGGCTCATACCTGTACCTCTATAGGTCAACTGTTTACCGTTGGGGCAGATGTAATAATCTCCATCGTGATCATAGGTGAAACCGGCCCTTTCGTATATAAACTGCGGCCTGTTGGGTATATATCCTATGATATTATTGTCTTCCAAAGCTTTCAGGGCCTCTCCGCTGCTATATCCCGTATCAGCCAGAAGCTCCTCCATATTTAAGCCCTGTTCTTTCAGGTTATCCACCAGCTGTGGCAACAGAACAGGCAGGCACATGCTGTCTTTCCTGTCTGCTGTAAAGGCCTGTATGTGGGTAATCATATGGGATGCCGTATCCACACAGACCTGCCCCAGATAGTTCAGCGCCATTGCTTTCCCTTTTTTTACCGACATTTTTGCATCGGGATCGGAAGGACTGATATGCGTATCGTTATGCGGGTTCTTTTTTGGTCTGAGTAAAGGGTAGTGACGATCCTTTGTCTTTTTCATTTCCACGCTGCGGGGAGATGGGCTTTCTTCATTCTCTTTCAGCTCCCTTGCATAATTCTCCGCATCTTCGAGTATATCCTTCTGCACCATACTGTCCAGTGAGGCATTGGCCTTCACGTACACACCATCGACTGCCTGCCTCCTGCCGGATATCATCCCTTTTTCGATACATTGGCCCAGCACCCGCTTGAAGAGCTCGCAGAAAACCTCCTGACCGTACAGCTGACGGGTACGGCTCAGCGTGGAATGCCACGGCAGTTCCTCGCCAAGGTCATATCCAAGAAAATAAAGAATGTCCATCCGCATTCCCGCAGTGCTGATGATACGCCTGTCGCTGTTAAGGTTCTCCAGATAACCTACCAAGACCAGTTTCATGAAAACAACCGGATCAATGCTTTTCTGACCTTCACTGCCATAGTATTTAGATGTAGTCGCGTACAGAAACTCAAAATCCAAAGTCTCTTTTAGCCGCCGATAAAAATTATCCACCGGAACATAGTCCGAAAGTTGAAATTGGATGAACAGTTTCTCTTGATAGGTCTTTCTTCCTTGCATGACCTAATTTACTACTATTCAAGGATTTTATTAAAACAAGTTATCAACGCTTGTGAGTTGTGCAACAGCCACTCAAGCCAAAGCGACAAAAAATGATTAAAATAAACGTTCTTTTAATACAACCACCACAACATACAGCAAAATATAAATCACTGATTATCTGGTTTTTATCCTTATTAAGGCCTTTGTGATTCTCCGACCTTTATGCATTTTAAACGATATACTTTTAGCTTTTAACTTCTTCTCCCTTATAAGGATAAAAGACAAAATTTGCACCTTCGGGTACAATAACGAAAAGACACATGAAATCTTCAGGCTTTTTATAGGTCTTTATAAAATGTTCCTTTCGCGATTTAAGAATGACTCCCTTCTCTACAAACTCTTCCAAGGTGGATGCTTGGATAGTCCATTGCGTGCCGAGTTCGTTTCTATCTAATATGAGTTCGCCCAGATTGACCTCATGTTGATGAGCGATAAAAATAGGATATTGAGAGAGCCCTTCCGCCATAATCTCGATAGCAACTTCCTTAATTGAATCTTTATAAAAGTTCAAATCAACGCGCAAGCTCTTTAAGGGACTATCTTTTTTCGGAGCCTGTCCATCGTCACCGGCTTGTGCGGATAATAATTCTTCTAAATTCATTTTCTTTACCGTTATAAGTTTTACGTAGTACGTTATAAGTCTTAAAACGTAGAACTTAAAGCATATTACTTCTTCAACTCCAATAAAACTACATTTTCCACATGCTGCGTATGAGGAAACATGTCAACCGGTTTAATTCGTTTTACCAGGTATTTCTCATTTAACAAAGCTAAATCTCTTGCCTGCGTCGCCGCGTTACAGCTAACATATACAATTCTCGGAGCCTCCAGTTCTAGCAGTCTAGCTATCACATCCGGATGCATCCCTGCCCGCGGCGGATCGGTAATGATCAAGTCCGGTTTTCCATGGGTTGCCGTAAATTCGCGAGTCAGCACGTCTTTCATATCCCCCGCGAAAAACAAGGTATTCTCAATGCCGTTGATCGATGAATTCAATTTTGCATCTTCAATAGCCGATGGTACATATTCTATTCCGATTACCTGTTTAACATCCAATGCAACGAAATTGGCGATGGTTCCGGCACCTGTGTATAAATCGTATACCAATTCATGGCCCTTTAAGTTCGCAAACTCTTTGGTTATACGATAAAGCTCATATGCCTGTTCTGAATTTGTCTGGTAAAAAGATTTAGCTCCGATTTTAAACCGTAATCGCACGGAACGGTTCGGTAAGGACATTTCTTCAAAAATATGGTCTTTTCCTGCGTAGGTAATAATCTCCTGGTCGAAAATCGTATCGTTTTTTTTCTGATTAATGATATACTGCAAGGAGCTAATCTCCGGAAACCGTTCCTTCAAAAATTCCATTACTTGCACAATTTGTTCTTGCGTCGGGTAAGCAAAAACCACCACAACCATTAAGTCGCCCGTAGTTGAAGTACGAATCATCAGATTCCGGAGCGCCCCCTCATGATTTCGAAGATCATAATAGCTAATCCCCTTTTCGATTGTTAACTGTTTAAGTTCATTTCTAATGGCGTTAGACGGATCTTTCTGCAAATAGCAATGTTCTATTCCCAGAATTTTGTCGAATCGTAGCGGAACATGAAAACCTAAAGCACTCATCTCGTGTTCCTTTCCGCTTGCGATATCTTCCGTCGTTAACCAGCGCTTATTTGAAAAAGTATACTCCAGTTTGTTTCTGTAGTATACCGTATGAGCCGAGGGCAAAATTTCTTCCATAGAGGAGGTGTCTATCTTGCCTATTCGGCTTAAAGCATTATCGACACTCTTTTGTTTATACACTAGTTGTGCCCTATAGTCCATATGTTGCCACTTGCAACCACCGCACACTCCGAAATGCGCACAGAAAGCGTCGAGTCTATGTTTTGAAGCCTGTTTGACCTTTGTGATCTTCGCCTCTGCAAAATTTTTCTTTTTACGGATAAGCTCAACATCAACTACATCTCCGGGAATCGCTTTTTCTATAAAAATTACTAAGTCATCGGTCTTCCCAACGCCCTTTCCTTCTTCCGCTATGTCGATAACTTCAATATTCTCGAGCAGCTTTTTGTCCTGTGGAATCTTTTTTTTCATGAGGATGCAAAATTAGGTAAAATGCTCGTTATTCGCGAACGGAAATATGAAGCGTGTCTCTTAAAGATACTTCATCGTTTTTATTAACGACAGAAGAAAAAACGCTTGAAGAGGAAGAAGAATCCCTTCTTTTTTACCGCGCTTTTATCGAAGCGACTTTCTATCATCATCGAAAAATGAAGGAGCTCACGGCGCATAGAAATGAATTTTGATATAAATGTATGTTTTTTATACCAAAAACCAAAACGGTTCTGCGCTTAGCACACGGGTAAAACCGCGGGTGATGTTTAATCGAGCGACGGAAAAGAAATCCCTTTTATTTTTCGAAATAGTTCTACTGCGTATAAATCTGTCATACTGGAAACAAAATCTAATACCGATCGTATTTTTCCGTAGGTAGATCTTTCTTCCCGTTTATATTGGTTAGGAATCAGCGCGGCCACTTTCTTGTCGTAAGATGAGGCGTGGTTGAGATAAGCGGGTACAAACTCTTCCAGTAAACCGCTCATTACCTTATAACCTGCAACCTCAATTTGCACAACCGCCGGTGCGTTATAAATTTTATCAATTGAAATTCGTTCAATGGTTTTCATAACCTCTTTCAAGTGACTCGAAATATTGTCGATCAAAGAGGATTCAAAATTACCGGACAAAACTTCGTGCTCTTTTGCAAAAAAGACATGAGAACATTCCTGGATCAAGGTGCTAATAGCTTTTGCTCTTAACAAGCTCACGCGACTATCAACATCATTTATATCTGTCAGCCGCTTTTTTATATTTCCGTCATTTGTTAACGGAATCAACAATTCTTCCACTTCGACAGCAGAGAGTATGCCTAACCGATGAGCGTCCTCAACATCAATGATATTATAGCAAATATCGTCAGCAGCCTCTACCAGATAAACCAAAGGATGACGTTTATACACTTCTTGGCAGGATTCATCTTGTTCCATACCAAGTTCTTTGGCTATTTTAATAAACGATTCTTTTTCAGGTTGAAAATATCCATATTTTTTTCGATGGAGGCCTCTTCCTTTAACGTTTCCATCAATCGCTGCACATGGATACTTTACAATTGCCGCTAAAGTACTATAGGTTAATGCAAAGCCGCCGGCTTCTTTCCCGTTAAATTGATGCGTTAAAATGCGCAATGCATTTGCGTTTCCCTCAAAGTGAGTGAGGTCTTGCCATTCAGCAGCTGTTACTTGCTCTTTATACTTCAAGCCATCTCCACTTAAAAAATAATGAGAAATAGCCGCTTCTCCCGAATGCCCAAAGGCAGGATTTCCCATATCATGTGCTAAGCAGGCGCTGGAAACGATATTTCCTATTTCTTGTAAATAAGGGTACTGTTCATCCAGCGCTGAAAACACTTCTTTCTTTTTGGTATAGAAAATTCTGCCCAGTGATCGTCCAACACTGGCGACTTCTAAACTATGTGTCAGCCGGTTATGGACAAAAACACTTCCTGGTAAAGGAAACACTTGTGTTTTGTTCTGAAGACGCCTAAAGGGCGAAGAAAAGATCAATCGATCATAATCTCGTTGGAATTCCGATCTCGCGATATCTTGATTTTTTATTTCCCGATGTTCGTATCCCCAGCGTTTTGCAGAAAGTAGTTGTTTCCAGTCCATTCTTCAAGTTTGCCACAAAGATAAGGCTTAATTGTTTAATCAAAACTCTCCGTACATCTTTATAAATTTAAGCAGCACCCCATTACTCCAACCAAAACCATCCTGAGCAGGATATTCTCCACCTCCAGCCTCTACATGGGCATCAATCACGTTATATTTCTCCATCATCTTTCCTGTTTGTTGGTAAACTTTGGTATTTAATGCGATCCATCGTTTGGCGACATTTGAAGCCAAATCAAATTGACGATAATTTTGCAAACCTTTTACTACCATCCATTGCAAGGGCGCCCAACCGTTGGGTGCATCCCACTGTTGGCCTGAGATTTTGAGCGACGTGATAATTCCGCCACTCTTTAGAAAATTTTTACGAATCATCTCGACCGCTTTCTTTATTCCTTTTTGCGGTGCAATACCAATAAAGAAGGGCGTAAAACCTGCAATTGTAGTTTCTTTTGACAAGGAATCAGTCCGAATATTATAATCATAATACCAACCGTCGCGTTTATTATAGCAATACTGATGAATAGCTTGCTTTCTATATTTAGCAATCCGTTTATATTTGATTGCCTTACCTTTATCGCCCAAAAGTTTATAACTCTTTTCAATCGTCCTTTCCAGATGATACAAAAGACAGTTCAAGTCGATGGGTATAATTCTCGTTGTCTCAATGGTGTGCAGGTCTTTGCCATCTACCATCCATCTCGAACTGAAATCCCAACCGCTTTCGGCACCCGAGCGGATGTCGCGAAATAAACGGGAATCTTTCTTTTCCGCAACAACAGTTAAATGAGCGTCTTCATAGTACGACTCTTGACGGGCAATATTTAACTGGTCATAATACCGATTTAAGAATTGCCCATCCGACATTTCCACTACATGTTTGGCCTTTTGGGTTTTGTCCATCCAATAAGCATATTCTTTTAACAAAGTTCCGAGGTAATCCCGGTACACTGCTCCGCCTTTTATTTCTGCCAATAAATCCAGCATAAGTGAAAAATAGGGTGGCTGGGATCGGCTTAAAAAGTAACTTCTATTGCCATTTGGAATGTGTCCATAGCGGTCGATCATAAAAGCGAAATTCTTTACCATATTTTCAATCATCTCATACTCGCCACTTTCTTGTAAGCCTAGCATGGTAAAATAGGAGTCCCAGTAGTAGATCTCATTGAAACGGCCACCGGGAACGATATAGGGAAAGGGAAGTGGCAACAATGAATTTCCGGGAATCACTTTATCGGGTTCTCTTCTCAGAACCGACCATAATTTTTCTATATGCTCAACAATTGGGGTATTCGCATCACTGTAATACTGAACGTCGTGAGGCTGTGGGAGTTCAAAATTTGCTTTTACAAAATCGATTAATGAAAAGTCTTTTATCTGCCTCTGAATTCGAAAGCGTTGTAAAATCACTTCCGGTGTTTCTTTCGGAATAGCGTCTACGAATGTTTTATTATCGGCGAATATCCGTTGCAACTGGACTTCCTTAAACAAATCGCCATAAATTTGATCTGGAGTTAAACAATGTTCTGTGATGGACATGCCCGTTATTTTTTGCTCCTTCCGATGTGACTTGCTATTACTTTATCTTAACGCATGCGCAAACGCAATACCTGATTACTAGCTGTAATGTACAGGGTTTTATCATTGTCCGCTAAGCAGCAATTGGAAACACGTTGCTTTATATGTATTTTTCCTATCAATTCATACGAACTGTTGAAGATCCAAATTCCTCCAGGGCCGCTAGCGAAAATATTTCCATTTTTATCTACTTTAAAGCCATCGGGCCCGCCACCAAATTTGCTAAAATCGAAAACAATCCCGGCCGACTTCAGGGAATCATCGGGAGTAATGTCAAAAGCATAGAGCATCGGCTTTTGATTGTCCGAATTACCGACATATAACCTATTTTCATTGGGGCTAAAAGCGATTCCGTTAGGCCTGTGGATGCTGTCGATCAACAAGCTTAAGCGACCCATCGTATCTAGTTTATAGACCCCGCAGAAATCCAACTCCTGTTGTTCAATATGTTGATCATTCAATCCATAAGGCGGGTCAGTAAAGAATAAATCTCCGTTACTTCGCTCTACAATATCATTCGGGCTGTTCAATTTTTTCCCCTTCCATTTGGCGGCGAGCGTGGTATATTTAGCTTCGGGATGACTTAATAAAGCGTCCATACGGGCTATCCGCCGATCACCATGCTGGCAAAGAACTAAATTTCCCCGCCGGTCCAATAGCAAGCCATTTGATCCGACTTCTCCTCCTCTTGCCCTGTTACTTGTATATCCGGAAGGTTCCAAATATAATGCTAAGCCCCCTTGTTCCGTCCATTTAAAAACCTTATTGGGTGGAATATCGGAAAACAAAAGCATTGCCGCTTCTTCTACCCACAAAGGCCCTTCCACCCATGTGAACCCTTCAGCAATGATCTCCAAATCAGCCCCGACATTAATTAATTTGTCCAGATCCGTATGGATTCTTTCGATATTGGCTTCTATTTTCTTAGTAGGTCGATTTTTAACATCGTTGCCGCAAGAGAACAATCCTGTAAGCGCTATTATGGTGAAAAATTTTAGCATGTGGTTTCTTCTATAACTCCCCTGTCCTAAATAAGTTTTCTTCTCTTCCGTTTTTTTGTAACAGCCGGAAATGCGATGCTATCGCCTTCCAGAACGGGTAACAGTGATAAGGCAAACCATATTCAACTGCATATCTACGAATTACCCGCGTGATATAAGGATAATAGGTGTGCGCAACCCCTGGAAATAGGTGATGGGCTACGTGGTGCGTAAAGCCGCCAAAGAGGAAATTGGCCAACATACTATCGGCACTAAAATCCTTTGTTACACGCATCTGATGCTCCGCCCACGTTGTTTGCATTTTCCCGTCTTCGGGAGGCATCGGAAAGTGTGCGTGTTCATCAACATGGGTTGATAGCAAGGCTATAACACCTAATGCGCTTCCCGATAAGTGCATCACAAACCAGGCCAACAAAATCATATACCATGGTTGCTGTAAAACCAGCATCGGCACAAACAGCAAATAAAACAGGTTAAAAATCTTACAGGCAAATAATTTGATATATTCAATTTTCGGGATGGTAACTACCCGTTTTAAGTAATTGTCCTTCGTTCCGAAAAAATCTTTAAAATCTCTTATAAAAAGCCAATTAAGGGTGTAAAAGGGATATAATAAAAACATATAAATATGTTGATATTTATGATAGTTAAAAAACGGGCTGGATGGGAATATACGTGCTAAGTCACTCTGTTTAATATCGATATCCCAGTGTTGTATATTCGCATAAGGATGGTGTAAAACCAGATGCCTCTTTTTCCAGATAAAGCTATTGCTGCCGAAAAGTTCGAGCACGTTGGTAAACCATTTGTTGTATTTAGGGTTTCTGAAGACAGCATTATGAGCGGCATCGTGAAAGGCATTTACAAATAATACAATCATAAACATACCCGCTAATATATAGAAGAAAAAAAGACCTCCTTTGGTATGGCCAAAAACCAATATCCCTACATAACTTCCTAAAAAACCAAATAATAGAAAAAAGGACTTTATAATATTTCCTGTTTGTATACGTGGATTTTTAAGAATGTTTTCATGTACTTCTTTCTGCATTTTTTTAAAAAAATCGTCAGCTGAAGCTTTTTTAAATGTAGGTTTTATAAGTTTTTCCATATTTCTCAAAGTAATCGCTTGGTTCGACAAAAATGTTCATTGATTCTATCTCACTACAAAAATGAGACGATTTAGTTCTAGCTAATTTCTAGCGATTTTTATTTTTACATAAGCAAGACTCAGCTTTCTTTTCTATTCCTCTTCCAATAAGACGACGGACTCTCACCAAAAAAATTCTTAAAATCTTTCAACAAATGATTCTCATCATAAAAGCCACTTTTAAGTGCGATTGATAAGAGCTTATCCTCTCCTTCCTCAAAATAGTTGCAGGTTCGTAAAATACGCTGTGTCCGCGCATATTCCTTTGGACTTATCCCAATACATTGAAGAAAGTTCCGCTCTAACCATTTATAATTTGTTCCCACCCGCTTCGATACTTCCTGTATTGAAATATTACCATGATGCATGCCGATATATTTCATGGCTTCTCTCAAAATACCATTTTGTCCATGCTTCATAGTTAAATGCCTTCTAATAAACTGTTCAAAAAATCCAATTTTAGCCCGGATATCGCTCGTTGTATACATGAGATCCAATAGGTTTTTGGCCGGTTTACCGAATAAAGAATCTAAAGGGAAGGCTTTTGCTCCTCGAAGATTGTTATTGGTTTTTGCATCGAGTTGCTGTAAGGCATCAGCCTGAAAGCGGATGATTAATAGTTGATCGATCTGCCTATCACAAGTGATTTTTACCTGTTTTAAGTTTTGACCGCAGCACCATGCTCCAACTATATTTATCGAACTTTCTTTGTTGGTGAACGTTACGTTTATATCCGGATTGGAAAGAAATACCAGCGTGGGCACGCCATCACTTAGCGCTACACAATCCTCCAAATTTATCGACTCGAAGATAACATAGGAATCGATAAATTTAGTTAAATCGGCAGATGGGAGTAGTTTTTTAAATGCCTCCCTTTGATTGCTGTAAGTTATATGTCTAAGTAACTCCACGGGCATATCGCTACAAAGATACTGGTTTTCCTTTAAAACTATCCATAGTGTACGATCTGAGAACTGTCTATTTTTTACTATCACTATGCGGCCAACCCAAGTAATTTTGTAAAGAAAAAGATGATATTACCAATTTTAGCATATGGGGCTACAAACTTAAGAAAAGCCTGTCTAACTGTTTCCCCATCATATCCGGATTTAAACTCTTTCATAAAAAATCTCTGGCAAACCCTGGATAATGCCGCGGGTGTAGGCTTGGCAGCTCCACAAGTCAATGAAAACATACAACTTTTTGTAGTCGATAGTCGAATTAGCTTTTCCAGCGTTAATACCGAGGATATGGCGCAAAAAGACTACCCAGGCATACGGCAAGCTTTTATCAATCCGAAAATCATGGCCCATTCCGACGAAATGGAACTGGATGAGGAGGGTTGTCTGAGTATACCTGGCATTAGCTTCCCCGTAAAAAGATTCTCTTGGATTAAAATGACCTATTTGGATGAAAACTTTCAACTACATACCGATTATTTTTATGGCAGAACGGCACGAATCATACAACATGAATATGACCATATACTTGGAAAATTACCGATTGACTATCTAAGCGAATTGCAGAAACTAATGATAAATAAAAAATTGAACAAAATCCGAAATGGTCGCATAAATCCCGGCTATCCCATGCGTTATTAACATCGGTGTTTTATGACGATTCCCTTACCGAAGGTATTGGTATTTACCCTAATTTCAACAAAAATTATGGGTGTAAGGAGCTTCCTTCTAAATTCTGAGCGCATATGTTTCTTTTGAATATCCTTAGAAAACTACCACTTTCGGTACTATATCTTTTATCTGATTGCTTAGCCTTTATCGCGTTCAGTATAGTCAAATATCGTCGCAAGGTAGTATTCGACAACCTTTCCAAAGCATTCCCGGATAAAGAACGGAAAGAACTAAGCAAGATTGCGAGGAAATTTTATAAACACATGGCTGACTGGCTAGTAGAAACGTTAAAAGCGTCTAATCTTTCCGAGGCCCAACTTAGAAAGCGTGTCGATTTTAGAAACACCGCAAGCATTCGTGAATATCTTGATCAAGATAAATCGGTTATCGTCTTAACAGCTCATCAATTCAATTGGGAGTGGGTACTTTTATCCGGCTGCCTTGCCTTTGAAACGCCCATCGATGCCATATACATGCCTGTTAACAATAAGCGGGTAGAATCGCTGTTGCTTGCCATACGAAGCCGCTTTG
This sequence comes from Olivibacter sp. EAT-5, assembly GCF_044784325.1. Taxonomy (NCBI): domain Bacteria; kingdom Pseudomonadati; phylum Bacteroidota; class Sphingobacteriia; order Sphingobacteriales; family Sphingobacteriaceae; genus Olivibacter; species Olivibacter sp. EAT-5. Next base: position 1,635,647 of record NZ_CP173028.1, read on the forward strand.
GTGGTTTACCTATCCCGAAAGACGAGGCCTTACCGACACTTATCAAGCGAATCAAAAAGAAGCGGATTATTGCCATGGTGGCAGATCAACGCCCCCCTCAACATGTAACAGACAAGTATTGGGCGCATTTTTTGCAGCAAGAAACCGCTTTTTACCCGGGAGCGGAATCGCTGCCCAAGTTTACCAAGCTTCCGGTCTTCTTCCTGAGAACACGCAAAATTGGAAGAGGCCGGTACACTGTTTCCATAGAGAAAATAGCCGAACCTCCTTATGACTATCTCAAAAAGGAAATCATGCCAACCTATATCGAGAAGGTTGAGGAGCTCCTTAAAGAGCATCCCGATAATTGGCTATGGACGCATAAAAGATGGAAGTATGCGCGCGGCGCTTACGAATAGTGTCATTTTTTCCCATTTATATAGCTTGCTAGTTGCCGAATAGTTGGATAATCAAAAAAGTCGGTCACTTCCACTTTTCCCGGGTAAATCTCTTCGATCTGCTGGTGAATCTGTGCAAGCACCAATGAAGTGGTACCAATTTCGAAAATATTTTCATCTAAGTCGATTCGTTTATTGGCTAATAGTCCGTCACAGATTCCTTTTAAGGTTTTCTCTATTGTGCTCACTCCCTGTTGGCCTTTGTCATCCATAGCGCTCAATTCTAAAAGCTCTTGAATCACCTGATTAAAATCCCCCTGTTGATATCTACTACTTAATTGGTATCGTTGAATTTTTCCGCTCGTCGTTTTCGGTAATTGGTTTATCGGAAGGACCTCCTGCACTTCAATTCCAAGTTGCTCACTTACCACTCCCTTTACAGCATTGATGATCGGAACAAAATCCGGCAGCCTCCCCTTATATAGTATAAAAACCAATATTTTATCCCGTTCCTCACCCTCTCCCCTCACACTAGTTACAGCGACTCTCCCTGTTCCCGTTACGCCTTTGCTTTGTAATATTTGCTCAAGGTCATGAGGATAATAGTTCTGTCCATTTACGAAGATAATGTCCTTCCATCTTCCCGTAACGACCAACTCCCCATCGGTCGTAAGAAAGCCCAGATCTCCCGTATCTAGCCAATCTTCGTGGAAAACTTCGCGATTGAGCTCTTCCTGCTTCAAATAACCTTTCGTTACGTTCTCGCCTTTTATCTCGATTTTACCAATATGATTAGCCGACAGAATTGACTGATCGGGCCCTACAATTCGAACAAAACAATCGGCAATAGGCTTTCCCTCGACAGCAAATGAAACGCCATTCTCTGTATATTGCACTTGTGTATTCATTTGCAGCCGCTCTCGATCAAGCGTTACATAACGAAAACGTTTACCCGGTTCGGGAAAAGCGACAGCCAAGCTCGCTTCAGCCAATCCGTAAACGGTGAACATCGCCGTATCGTTAAGTCCATAAATCTGCATTTTTTTTAAAAATTGCTGCACTAAAGGGACCGCAATGGGCTCTGCACCATTAAATATTAGACGAACGTGATTGAGGGCTAAGGCATCTTGTGATTGGTTTCTCTCCAAAGCACTCAAATAATGTTGATAACCAAAGTTCGGAGAGCAAGTAACGGTACTACGCACTTGACTGATTTTCTGAAACCACAGCCACGGTCTTCTGATAAATAAATCCGTGGGCATTAAATACTGATCTACACCCTGCACGAAAGGGGTTAGATGAAAACCGATAAGTCCCATATCGTGTGTGAGCGGCATCCAACTAAATGTACTATCCGCCTCCGTCATCGCCATGCCCTTGATAATCCCACGAATATTGGTTAATATATTTTTGTGGCTTAGAACAATCCCCTTAGGCGAGCTGGTTGTGCCAGATGAAAACTGAATAATTGCCGTATCAGTTTCTTCTACAGCAATAAAGTCGTCAGCGACAATTAAGGGCGGTATTTCTTCAATCACAATACTTTTCTTCTGAACACTTTGCCAAAGGCCGTTCAAACCATTTAGAGCAACAAATTTTTCCAATCGTTCCTTTTGTGTTGCATCTAAGAGTAACCACGGGGACTGCAATTGTTGCCATATCCGAAAGAGTTTCCATTTATGTTCATCGGAAATTCCGAAAGCAAGCGGAATGGCCGGATTACCGCCCAATATGGCGGCCCAAAAACCCTCTATGAATGCCTCATTCCGTTGGCTCAATAAGATGATCTCATCGCCTTGGGTCACACCCTGGCCGTGCAAAAAGGCGCGTAAGCCCAATGCCCGCTGCTTTAATGTTTCATATGACAGGGCAAACTCTTCCTCTGCACCTCGGATAAAGTGTATACGTGCATTTGGTTCTTTATTACTTATAATCGTATCTACAAGTGTCTTCATTTAAAAAAATTCTATTTCAACAGGGAATGATAATAGCTCCGGCATTAGTTCCTTGGGTTTATCAATCGGGCAAAGAGGGGCTTATCAGGTCTTAAATTTATTTGAGCTTCCATGCTTATTGGCTCATCCACCAAAATCTCCATATCTGTAGTGCGAAGAATCAAGGCGAGGTGCAACTGCATCTCTACCAGAGCAAAAAAATCGCCAATACATTGACGTGGCCCCCCCGAAAAAGGAAAATACTCAAAGCGATGTCTTTCCCTTCGGTAAGAAGCATCAAAGCGTTCGGGATTAAATAGGTCCGGTTGTTCCCAATACCCAGGATGTCGGTGGATAACATATGGAGATATGAATATATCGGTTTTCGGAGGCACATGATATCCACCAATGACATCGTCCTGCATAGCGCGTCTGGTAAGAAGCCACCCGGGTGGATAAAGTCGCATGGTTTCTTCAATAACCTGCCTAATATAGGGTAGCTGCTCTAAATGATGAAATCCCAAATGGACGTTTCGCACTTGCAAGGCTTCCTGTTTCGCTCTCGCATAAACCTCCGGATGCTTATGTAATAAGTACCAAGCCCAGGTCAACGCACTGGCTGTCGTCTCGTGACCGGCAACAATTAAGGTCATCATTTCATCTATAATTTCCCTATCAGACATTCCTTGTCCTTCGTCATTTTTAGCTTCCATAATCATCGAAAGAAAATCCTCTTCAACCCGATGTTCCTTGCGTCGAAGATTGATAATCTCTTGAATGGTTTTCGCCAAAGCCCTAAATTTCATGGCAAATACGAGATTACGTTCGTGAACTTCGGTAAGCAGCGCAAAGGGATTTACTCCTTCGCGTTTTTCCAATTGTTGAAAATCAACTGAAAACAATGCCTGTAGTACGATGCGCAAAGTTACCGAACTCAATTCTGCCGTTAGGTTTATCTCTTTGTTGCCGGTCAACCAGTTCGATAACATCGTTTCGTTGGCTTGCGCAATATCATCAGTCAGTTTGGCTATCACTCGTTTGTGAAATGCGGGTTGTATCATCCGTCGCTGTCTTTTCCAATAATTGCCTTCACTTACCATGATCCCATTGCCCAATAAGATCTTTACTCGGTCTATGCCGACGCCTTTTTCGTAATTTCTGTTATTGGTGATCAAAACATGCTTCACCATTTCAGGATCAGAAATTACATAGGTATAATTATTCCGTCTTTCAGAGTAAATCTTATATATATCGCCGTATTGATGAAATAAATTCAAGATGTTCGATAAGGCCTGAGGCCCTTCCTCGACTTCCGATGCCTCTTTGGGACCAAAAGGAATATTTTTATCTGTTAGCAGGTCCATGATCTACCGTTTAATTTAAAAGCTTATTTTTACGAAGCCTTATGGAAAAATATGCACATATTCATGAATACGACAGGGAAATATTACTCCCCTATAGCCGATTTTTCCCGTCAAATCATTTGATATTTAAAACTAAAAATACGGACAGAAAACTGGAGTCGCTACTAGGACTCAAATTGTTGTCAGATTTATTACGTAAAATTGACAGTCAGTGCCAAATTCAGGATATTATGTATACCGCTGAGGGGAAACCCTATTTTAGGGATAGAAATTTACATATTTCCATAGCACATGCCTGCGGAATGGTGTTAGTAGGTTTAGGTGATCATTCCTTGGGGCTTGATATTGAGCATCGCCAAGCCCGTTCGCCTATCATCCCCGAAATACACCTTAATAAAAAACTACTTTTCTTCACTGGTGTCGAAAATTGGATAAAGGCTTGGGTGCACCAGGAAGCAGTCCTCAAAATGTTTGGCTGGGGTGATATGAATTACTGTCAAGACATAATATGGGACTCAGCGAATAAAGGAACTTTTGCAGATTATGCCTTCCTCTTGCAGGAAATAGAGATGCTTCCTGAATACTACGCCGCCAAATGCTCCTTAATACGGTAAATGCTTCCGTAATTATATCCTCTTTTTTGCGGCCGCAATCTTTCCATGTTAAAAAAGAAAAGCAACAGCCTTAACTTAATATATACCTAACATCAATATAACACCTAAACATCAACTTTGCCTGCGTAAGTGTAAAAACTACACCTAACTTAATGTACAACGCAATTTGATATGTATTTACAAAAACGATTTAGCAGTCTACTAAAGAAGCGAGGGTCTTTGCCTACTAAAGCAGGGATTATGCTACTTTGCAGTCTCGCTGCGAGTCCTTCCATGGCAATGACAGGGAGGTCGTTAAAAGAAAAGCAACCGGTTGCAGCAATGCAGCAAACCGTAAAAGGAACCGTTACTGATGATCGGCAAGTGCCTATTCCCGGGGTAAGCATAAGAGAGAAAAACAAATCTTCAAACGGTACAACAACAGATGGTAGCGGTAATTTTTCTTTGAATGCACCGGTAGGGGCAACTTTGGTTTTTACCTATATTGGCTACGAAACCAAAGAAGTTCTTGTAGAAGAAGGAAATACTCCGTTAATAGTAAGTTTGAATGCCAGTGCCAATGAATTGGAAGAAGTGACTGTTTCCATTGGTTATCAACGGGTCAGGAAATCGGATGTAACGGGCGCGATTTCGAGCGTGAAGAGTGACGAATTAAACCTAACAGCGCCAAAGCTTGGCCAAGCGTTAGTAGGTAAATTGGCCGGTGTGCAGGTTTCCCAAACCAGTGGAGCACCCTATAACAGTACTCGGATCAGAGTAAGAGGTATTGGGTCTATCAATGCCAGCTCGGATCCTTTATATGTCATTGATGGATATCCTGCCGGCAACAATATCAACATTAATCCCAACGACATTGAATCCATAGACGTACTTAAAGATGCTGCCTCTGCCGCTATTTATGGATCCCGCGGAGCCGGTGGTGTTATTTTGATTACGACTAAGAGAGGAAAAGAAGGCACCAGTCATGTTGATTACGATGTGCAAGCCGGCTTTGGTCAACTTTCAAAGAAAGTAGACCTCCTAAATGCCTCTCAGTTCATTGACTTATTGATCGATGGACGTAACAACGCCTATAAAGACTTGGTAATCAACTCGGGTAAAACCTGGTCAGACAATATGCTATTGGATGATAATGCTACGCGGGTGAAACTAGTTGGAAATGCAGGATCCGTACAGATTCCTGCCGATATATATGATTTTTCAACAGGAAAGGCCAAAGCGCCTCAATACGATACCGATTGGCAGGACGAACTCTATCGCAATGCGCCTTTTCAACGACATAATTTATCGTTTTACGGAGGTAGCGAAAAAGTTCATTATTATGTCAGCGGATCTTATCAAAAGCAAGATGGCATTATGCTTGGTACCGACCAAACGCTCTTCAACTTTCGCAGTAATATTGATGCACAGATCAGCAAAAGATTACAAGTAGGAGCGAATATTGCCTTTACTTATAATGATAACAATGAAGTTGGTACCGGTCGTTACAACCAAAGTCCGTCCATGGCAGCCCTGCTTTACCTGCCTTACCTTCCGGCGCGGGATGAAAAGGGTAATCCCATTCAATACCAGATGGCAGAACTTTCTGCGCAAAATTATGGTATTCAGAATCCTGAAAATCCACTTGCTTATGTTTCCATGGTGAAAGATAATCGCAAGGAGCGCCGGTCTTTGTATAATGCCTTTGCTAATTTTGACATTATCGAGGGCCTTCGGCTAAGAGTAAATGGTGGCATAACAACGTATAACGAAAAATACGATTATTATAAACCGACCAGCCTAAGCGATGGTAACTATGCTCCGTATTCGCCACAGGCCATTAATGCGGCCTATGCACAGGCAGATAACCAAGGCGATCTGGATATACTGGGAGAAGCGACCTTAAATTATAAAAGATCTTTCGGCGATCATAACCTCGACGCGTTGATCGGTTATTCCGCACAGCAAACAGATGTAGATTTCACTTCGGTAAGGGCTAATGGTTTTCAAAGCGATGCCATTGGTGAAATCACGGATAAAGGAGCCGCACCAACAAACTTTTGGTTAGAAAAGGCTTATAAACAACGTACTACACTACAATCCTATTTCAGCCGGGTAAGTTACAATTATAAGTCGAAATACTTTTTACAGGGAACTTTCCGTGCAGATGGTTCTTCTCGTTTTGGTCCTAATAATAAATGGGGCTATTTTCCATCTGTATCGGGAGGTTGGACACTCTCGAACGAAGACTTTTATAATGACTGGTTAGGTATGGGGTCGTCGGTAAAAGTTAGAGCAAGCTGGGGCTTGAGTGGAAATAATAACATTGGCGACTACGAAGCCTTAACGGCTTATAATGCGCCGGGAGGGGCGATTATAGGCGGTCAAGTGGCAACAGCTTATTGGCCCGACGATTTAAAGGACCCGAACTTGAGTTGGGAGTCTACTTCGCAATATAATGCCGGCTTGGATGTGGGCATTCTGAATGGCCGAGTGAACTTCTTAGCAAACGTTTACCTAAGTCGCTCGTATAACCTGCTATTTAATCAACCCATTTCGGCAGTATCAGGAACCTCTTCTATCTTAACCAATTTGAAAGACAGTAAGGTGCAGAACAAGGGTTTTGATTTTCAGGTTGATGCCGCACTCATTCAAAAACAGGATTTTAATCTTTCGTTCAGCGGAAACATTAACGTAAACCGGAATAAGGTGTTGGATTTAGGAGGAGCTTCTACCATCTATGTGAACGGTGCCGAACGTTCTTATATCACCCACGTTACCCAGGAGGGTCAGCCCGTTGGTATGTTCTGGGGGTTCAAAGTACTCGGTGTAGCGAACGAGGAAAATTACCAACAGGTGGCTCCTTCTGCGGCTCAATCGAATCCGATGCATCCGGGCGATCTTTACTTTGAAGACATCAACGGTGATGGTATCGTCAACGATAGTGATAAACAGATTATCGGTAGTCCTTATCCCGACTTCACTTATGGTTTTGCTATTAGTGCACGTTATAAAAAATTCGACTTAAGGGCGTCTTTTAATGGCTCTCAGGGAAATAAAATTCTTGATGGCTATGATTATTACCTCTATAATATGGAGGGATCCGGTAATCAATATGCCGATGTTGATCAACGCTGGCGTTCAGCAGCAAGTCCCGGCAACGGAAAGGTATACCGAGCATCCAGAGCAGGCACCCAGAGTAATAGCACGCGTTTATCTGATTTCTATCTGCAAGACGGATCGTACTTGAGAATGACCAATATCATGGTTGGCTTTACCTTCCCGGAGAGATGGATTTCTTCTTTAAAAATATCCGGTGCTCGATTCTTTGCCAGTGTAGATAATCCATTTACGATTACGGATTACAAAGGTTATAATCCGGAGCCTGATTATAATAACGGTAAAAATGCCACCAACCTAACACCTGGAGTAGATTATGGCCTATATCCGTTGGTTCGCTCTTATAACTTGGGATTAAAAGTAACTTTTTAAATAGCACACCATGAAGTGGAAATATATCTTGCCTATTGCGATCATGACATTAGGCTCTTGCAGTAAAGACTTTCTGGATCAAAAAGATCCGAATGCAACATTAATAGATGACTATTTTAAAACAGAGAACGATGTATTATTGGCTGTTAATGGTTTATACCAGGCGCTCCGCAGTGGAAATACCATTGGGGAAACCAGCAGCCTCTATAGTGAACAACGTTCAGATAATACCGGAACTAACGATAATCAGTCCAACTCGGGCGAACCTTTTCAGTTCAATGATTTTTCCTTGCTCCCGAGCAATTCTTATCTAAAAACGCATTGGGTAAACATGTATGATGGAATTGCCCGATGCAACACCTTACTGGCTCATATTGATGGAGTGTCTTTTTCAAATGAAGACACCAAAAAACGCTATATGGCCGAAGCTAAATTTATCCGCGCACTTCTATATTTCCATATGGTGCGGAAATGGGGTGCTATTCCTTTAACAACAGTTCCTCCTACAACAACGGATGAAGTATCGGCAATTGCCTATCGACAAGAGGAACGTATAGTATATGGACAGATTATAAAAGACCTAACCGAGGCTTTGGACAGCAACTTGCCCAATGAGCAATGGGATTACGCCGTTGGAAGGGTTTCCAAAGCGGCTATCAATGCGCTGCTTGGCCAAGTCTACTTAACTATGGGATCTACCTTGAGCGAAAATCCGCAAGCAAATCTTCAACAGGCAGAGGCTTATCTTTCGGCGGCCTACAACATGCGCAGTTTTGGCGAATTACAAGAGATTCCCTATACCGATGTATTTGATGTAAATAAGAAAAACACCTGTAAGGAGTTGGTCTTCCAGATTCAATACCTACAAGGTGATCAAAATTATTCCTCTGCTATTGCACGCAATAATCAAGCAAAAGGAGAGACCATCAACTCCTTAAAACCATCTACAGGATCGGGAGGTATGGCTAAACGTGATTTAGTGAATGACTACGAACAAGGCGACCTCAGAAAAGACTTCTCTGTGAAATTCGCTGCGGATCCGCAAGTAAGCGATTGGTTTATTACTAAATTTAGAGATACCAGTCCGGCAGCTGGTGCACAAGGCTGGGGTGGAAATGATTGGATCGTGATCCGCTATGCCGACATCATGTTATTACTGGCGGAGGCTAAAATGAAATTAGGTAAAGATAGCGAAGCGATCGTTTTATTGAATCAGGTTAGAGCACGCGCTGGCATGCCTTCCTATCAGGAGGCCATGCGAAATACGGCTTATGCCACAAAGTATCCAACCTTAAAAGAAGCCATTCTGCACGAACGTCGTGTAGAACTGGCTTTTGAAAACCATCGCTGGTTCGATTTGATCCGAAATTATACTGCCGAAGAACTAGTTGCTTATTTTAAATCCAAAAACCAAAGTGATTACGGTTTGGCTAATTTGAATAACATCGGTACCAAAGACCGGTATTTTCCAATTCCTTATGATGAATATCAACTGGATCCGGAAAAAATGTATCAAAACCCTGGTTACTAAACACATTGACCCATCTTAAAAGAAGTCTCCTTGTTTTCGCTAAGAAGCATAGGAGACTTCTCCATTTATCAGCCGTTTTACTTGTCGCAACAATTTAGCAACGCTATGTTAACAATAGGTTCATCTTTCTTCTTTACTCTTGCCTAGTTTTAATAAAGCCTTGATACAATTATGAAATTTAAACATTTACTGCCTTTTGTTCTCATCGTAATACTAAATGCCTGTTCGAAAGATGACGATGCAAATGGAAACGAGCCCGGTCAGCAAGAAGACCCTGCTTCATTTACCGAAATCGGGACTTTGGATATCGGCGATACGGGCGCAGCAGAAATCAGTGCCTATGACCCTTCAATGCAACGATTATTTGTTGTAAACAATGGCGAAATAAATAAGATTGATGTCATTGATATAGCTGACCCTTCCAAGATGACTATCATTCATTCTATTCCAACTAACAGCGGCGCGGTAAATAGTGTTTCCGTAAAGAACGGTTTGTTGGCTGCGGCCATTGAATCGCCCGACAAACAACAACCCGGAAGGGTAACGGTATATAATACCAACGATTATTCAGAAATAAAAACCGTAAGCACCGGCCCTTTGCCTGATATGGTGACATTCAGCCCTGATGGCAATTATATTCTTACAGCTAACGAAGGTGAACCCAATTCCGATTATAGCCTTGATCCCGTCGGTTCGGTGTCTATTGTTAGTGTGAAGGATAATTATCAGGTTGTCAATGTAGATTTTAGCCGTTTTGAATCGGAGCAAGCGGCTTTGCAACAAAAAGGATTTCGCATTTTCGGTCCCGGGGCTTCTTTTGCGCAAGACATAGAACCAGAATACATCACCATTTCACCGGACTCAAAAACGGCTTGGGTGACCTTACAAGAAAACAATGCCATTGCCAAAATTGATTTGGCGACTAAAACGGCCACGAATATATTCCCCTTAGGTTTTAAAGATTACAATGTTGAAGCAAACGCAATAGACCCGTCCAATGAAGATGGTACTGTCGCGTTTAAGCCCTGTCCGGTGAAAGGAATCTACATGCCCGACGCCATTGCTGTGTTGCAGACGGGAAGCATTCCATTTTTATTTACGGTTAATGAAGGCGACGCGCGGGAATACGATGCAATAGAAGAACTCAAACGAATAAAAAATATGAGTCTCGATCCTGCTGTATTTCCAAACGAGCAGGAGCTTAAACAGGATGCGCAACTTGGTCGTTTGAATGTTACTACTACCTTGGGAGATAGCAACAAGGATGGCTTATACGAAGCCCTTTATTCTTTGGGTGCACGTTCTTTTAGTGTATGGAATGGCACGACCGGCGAAATGGTCTACGATAGTAAAAACGAATTGGAGGTAAAAGCTAATGCTGCTGGCTATTACGATGACGACCGCAGCGATGATAAAGGCGTAGAACCTGAAGGTATCACCCTTGGAAGGGTGGGAAATAAGGATATTGCTTTCATCGGTATGGAAAGGGCTGACGCCATTGCTGTTTATGATGTAACGAATCCGAGCGCGCCAACTTTTTTACAAATCTTTAAAACCGGTGACGCACCGGAAGGTGTTTTATTCATTTCCGCGGCCGACAGCCCAACGAAGAAAAGTTTGTTAATAGTGAGTAGTGAAGAAGATGGCGTGCTAAAAGTATATACGCCTAATACTATATAGAATAATTTTCAACTCGGAGGCCTTCCGATCAAAACGAAGGCCTTATTCTTTTTCTCGCATGCAGCATGGATAAGATTATCTCACTTAACTCAGTGATTCTTAAGAGGGAGAATATCCAAAAAGCTTTCGTCCCCTCTACTTAGTCCAAGATCCATTTACCGTGTTTTCAAATAAGCTTGAATCTAGTAAATGAACCTCGAACTTTGCTCTGCAAGCACCTTTTGGCCGTCGGGATGACAGGATTCGAACCTGCGACCTCTTCGTCCCGAACGAAGCGCGCTACCGGCCTGCGCTACATCCCGAATACTCACAGAACAAACTTAGAGAAATGATCTAAATCTGTCAATAGTCTAAAAAAAACAGTGTCTAGCAAAGCCTGTTCTCTCATGGTCTAGCCAGTTCAACAAGTTTACATATGCTAAGAATTTGCAAGCATATTTAAACCTTAACAACCCGAAAACCTCTAATAAAAAAAGCTATCTATGAGAAAACCCATCTATATTATACTGATTTGTTTCGTTGCTTTTGTTCGATTGACGATCGCCCAAACAAAACCTCAACTCGCTGTTCGTCTGAATCCAAGCAATGGCATTGCCTACATTCGCGTATTCTATCCCGAATTGCAGGTTGATCTAAACGGAAATGGCCAGCTTATCAATACTTGGAATCATGTGGAGGAGGAGACCGTATCTTTCGATTATTATGATCAATTTGATAACAAAGAAAAGATAGGAAAAATGAAATCAATCGGAAATGTTCATATAGATTATTACGACAATTTCGATGACGAAGCCAAAAGGGGAAAAGTAAAACAAATAGGTGATATACAAATCGACTATTATGGCCGCTTTGACGGCATATTTCAGGGCAAAATAAAATCGATCGGCCATCAACCTGTCACCTATTACGATCAATTCAGTGGAAATGAAAAAAAAGGAAAATTAAAATCGATCGGCTTGGTTGAAATTGATTATTACGATCGATTTGATGGTGAACATCGTGCAGGTAAAATAAAGTCAATTAATGGTAATGGACAGGAGAACGTACGTGTTCTCTTCAATTAGCGAATTTTTATGAAGCAGCGCTTTACATCAATAAAAATATGGTTACTACTAAGCGGACTGACCCTTCTTACCCTCAGTTCCTTTGCTCAAGGTGTTATCGTTAATCAAGACGGAACCATTTCCATACAAAATGGATCCACAATTATCAGCTCCAACGGTTCGGTATCAACTGTTCATGGTTCTATCATCGTTAACGCAGACGGTTCACATTCCGTAATTGCAGGTTCATCCGTCATTAACGCCAACGGCACGGTTAGTACCATTGCCTTGCCCCTTGCTTCAGAAAAAGAGGACAATCATCCTTTTTCCGATAGTAAGGATTCCGATAAGCAATATTTTCCGCCTAGACACAACAAAAAAATCAATATCAGCAAATCTCAGAAGCTAAAACAGAATCCTTCTTTAACTATACCTGTAGAATCGTTTAGCCATCCTGTGAGCACAGATCCTTTCCAACTCAACAACGATAAAAATCTTCGACAAAAAAACAAATCCGTTGTGAGTATATCTAATTAGATATACTCACGGCTTTCCTGATATACTCATTGCTTGTCACCTGTTTTAGCATAAAACCGGCTACGTCCGCCCGAGAAATTTTCAAGGACAGTCCTTTTGCTTTGCTATCAAAGCCGATCTTATAACGATCTGTTCGCTCGCCCGCGGTAAAAGCCGAAGGCCGTACAATTGTATAATCTAAATCGCTGCCTACTAAATGCTGCTCTTGTAATTGATGATCTTTGAAAGCCTTTTTAAGAAGCATACCAAACATAACGTATTTCCAAAAAAAATTGAGGTTTCCGGCACTATCCCCAAGGCCAAGAGTCGTTTCACAGATTAATCGCTTTATCCCTTCCTGCTTCATGGCGTCAATTATATTTTTGGTACCGATTGCTCGGATACTCCCTTTATTTCCATCGCCTATTGCGCATAACACGGCTTCCTGGTTTTTAACCGCTTCTTGTATCGCTGTTTTATCTGTTAGGTCTCCCTTGAAAATGTGCAATAGTGGAGATGCCGGCGCTTGTAACTTTTCAGGGCTTCTGGTAAAGGCTGTTACGCGATGGCCTTCTTGAAGGGCCTGCTTTACGATAAGTGTACCTATACTTCCGGTAGATCCGAATACAATTAAATTCATGATAATTCCTTTTTAAATTTAACACAAAATGATATCACGAATTTCTGCGTATCTCAGTCTGAGAAATAGAAAAAAAACGACAAAAGCTAGTCCGTCCGTTGAGAGAAAACTCGTGGGGTTTCGCCGGTAAATGCCTTAAATACGCGAATGAAGTGCGACTGATCGGCAAAGCCATTTTCATAAACAATTTCATTCATCTTTTTAAAATCTTTGAGCGCAAGTTGAGAAAAAGACGCCTGAAATTGAATAATCTTGGCAAATTGCTTTGGTGATAGGCCTGTTTCTTTTATGAAGCGCCTTTCAAGGGTCCTACCATGGATATATAGTGCAGAGGCAATTGCATGAATACTTTCCTGTCCGTTCGTTTGAATAATCCGCTCAATTGCTTGTTTAATCTTTAAGTCAAGCTTTTGCTTTTTTTGTGCTAACAATGAAGATAGAAGCTGCGTAATGGCTTCTATCTTTTCGTCCACTGTGCGATAAGCCAACAATCTATCGTTAAACGAGGCCATATCTATTTCACGAAAAGACGTTAAATCATAGCAGCCATCATTAATGGATTGCGGGTCGACATTAAAGAAACTTTTGAAAACAAAGGGATAAAGCCGAAATATAATAAGCAAGTATGGCCCGGTTAGCTGCATTTCAATCGGTTGGATTGTCTGTCCATACAAAAAAGATAGGGGCATCAATTTCCCATGTGGCTTAATAAGTAAGCCCTCTTTTGTCTGTTGAAAAAGGAGCCCTGGATAACCATCGGCAAAGAAGGGTAAGTTGACTTGCCCATTGACGGTATCTTCTTTATATATCCAGATATCGTTTACAAATAAGGATATACATTCAGGTGCTCGCAGTTTTTGATGATCCATAACCTAAGCGAATATAGAAAAGAAATGCTAAATCATAGGCTGCGCGTGGAAGAGGCTAATTGCTCTGTCAGTTGTTGCAGGTGTCGCAGGGTATGATACGTATTAAAACCCAACCATTCCAACCGTGTAAATGGGCCGTATTGAGGGATAGCAAAATCTGTGCATAAGCGTGATACATCTTCTTGCTGCCATACTTCGCGATGTTGTTCGACGCGCTGTTGAAGACCGTGCATCAGTTTTTTCTTTACGATCCGATCAGCGGACGGCACCACTTCCTGCGGTGCTTGATACTGCTTCTCGAAATTCAGAAGAACACTCTTTATCAGTGGTAGGTTTAAATCAATTGGTCTGTTCGCTTCTATGGTCGTCCCTTTCATCGTATAGATCGAAGCATAAGATTTGTACAAATGCAGCCCCAATTGACCAGGTGTCCATTTTCCGATGACCAAGCATCGATTCATCTGTTGCTCCGTCATTGAGTCGAATAACTCTAGCATTTCTGCCATAACTTGTTCAAAAAGATTCTCAAGTTCCTGATGTTTGCTTTTCATGATAATTTTCAATACTGACCAATACAAACTTACGAAAGTTTATACCGTCAAACGGGGAAGGATTACGACAAAAGCGACGTAAAATGCGACGAATGAAAAGTACGCATTAATGCGTACTTTTCGTTTTATATTATTTAGCCGGCTTCTCCAATACCTGCTTTTCTTGCTTTAGTTGCTTTTCCAGATCGGCATAGGCGACTTCCTGTACATCGATCCCTTTATCAATAGCTAAAGATGCAGCCAAGGATGCGCTTTGACCAAGAATCATAAATACGGGTTCCATGCGTATACTCCCGAAGGCGATGTGTGAACTTGATACACAAACCGGCACCAGTAAATTGCTACATTCTTCTTTTTTGGGCGTAAGGGCCCCATACGCAATCTGATAAGGTCCTTTTTTTGGAGATACACCAATATCCCCTTCATTTTGAACAAAACCATCCGGTTTCACATACCGTTGTACATTATGCGAATCTAAGGCATAGGAGCCCATACCTACCGGATCTTTTATTTCGCGCTCACTAAAGGTATCATGCTCTGTCATCACATAGGTACCGATCATCCTTCGTGCTTCCCGTACATAAATCTGATGTGGCCAGCCTCCATTGTCTTTAAATTCATCTTTGGCTAGCCCCCACTGTGCCATTTCTTGACGTACATCTTCCGGTACGCGCGAGTCGTTTGCCAAGAAATACATAAGACCCTGTTGATAATCGGTATGCTCCTTGATAATCTCTTTACGCCGTTCATAACTAGCATCCGGATAATCGTAATTCATACCAATAAAGTCGGTACTGAAAGGACCATGATTATTGGTATCGGTTTTCCGGTTCGGTATGGGATCATATTTTTGGAATGTTTCTCGCCAGCCGGCAGCATAAACCCGTGCTAATAACTCGTAATTATCCGCATTATAATTGGCCGGTTTAGGGAAAGGAACACGGTTATCCGGATGATTACTCAAACACATACGGAAGCAATAGGCTTGTACTTTGTTATCACCTTCACCATATTTACCGGGATCGGCGTTCGATACACCAAAGAGCAAGCCGCTTGTTGAATCGCCTGGAACTTTATAGGGACTGATGTTCGACTTGAAGTAATGTCCATGATGTAGCACGCCTGTTTGTACGCCATTCCATTTTTCGCCATATTGGCTGTTGGCTTCGCGCCCCACGTGGTAGCTTACCCCTGCAGCAGCCATTAAATCTCCTTCATAGGTTGCGTCAATAAACATTTTACCACGAAAGGTCTTGCCGGCAAGTGTTGTAATGGACACTATTTTGCCGTCTTCCATCGCTACCCCTTTCTCACGATCA
Organism: Olivibacter sp. EAT-5; assembly: GCF_044784325.1. Taxonomy (NCBI): domain Bacteria; kingdom Pseudomonadati; phylum Bacteroidota; class Sphingobacteriia; order Sphingobacteriales; family Sphingobacteriaceae; genus Olivibacter; species Olivibacter sp. EAT-5. Next base: position 1,651,556 of record NZ_CP173028.1, read on the forward strand.
AGCCATTCGTCCCTACGCACGTCCAAATCGAATTCCTTTACGTAGTTTTCGAAAATTTGTTCGGCTACATGTGGTTCAAAAATCCACATGGTGCGGGCATTACCGTCAATTGCCGGAGTTCCCTGACCTTTATTACCGTATTCCGCTTGCTTTTGCCAACGCCATGTAGCACTGTCCTGATAAGCCATATAAACACGATGATAAAAATCTCGGGCTAAGCCTCCAATAACCGACTTATCTCCTGTGTCGGTAAAACCTAGGCCGCCAGAAGACAGGCCACCTAAGTGCGTATCGGGAGAAACAACGATAACCGACTTACCCGATTTCTTTGCTTGCACCGCAGCAGTAATGGCGGCAGAAGTGCCGCCGTAAATAATAATATCTGCTTCCTCATAATATTGCTTTTTAGAACTGCAACCAACTATTGCTAATAGCAGATAAATCTTGAATAGTGTCTTTTTCATAATAGGGTGTCTATATATTTTAAAATTAAGTTTTCCTCTTAATAACCGGGATTCTGTTCGCTTTCCATTGCTTTGTTGTATAATATCTCCGAATTTGGAAGTGGCCATAGCATCACTTTATCCGCAACGGTAATCCCTTTAACTTCCAAGATACGCTGTTTCGCTATACCAAGCCTCACCAAGTCCAGCCAACGTTTCCCTTCATACATGGTTTCGTATCCCCTTTCTTCAATCACTTTATCCAAAAAAGAATCGAGATTAAAATCCTGAATCTTAAAGTCTATCGCCGATGCAACCGTTGATGGATAACCATAAGCACGTCTATGTATTTTGTTTAGACTTTCTATGGCGGCATCGGTAGGAGCACCTTTCGCTCGAGCCTCGCTTCCGCATGAAATAATAATAAATCTGCGTAACGGTACCAAGGGTAGTCATTCGCGGCACCTGCCGTTGCATCGGGGTCCCTAAATTTTCTAAACAAGCATGTTGTTGGTCCTAGACCGACATCCACATTGTATAAGATGTGTTCTTTTCTCAGATCAGCATGATCCCAATTTTTTATGAAAGGGTTTTTCAACGAATCTGTATATTGGGCATAAACTCCTCCGGGCCCGTAGTAATTGTATTCTGAAGTTTTGCGGTGGGCATAGCTGACCAGCCCGAAACCTTGCTGTCTATTAAATTTCAAATAAAAGATCTCTTCCGGTGTATTCACCACATCAGGACCGAATATCTTTTGAAAATCATCGGGAGTGGAAACTTCAACCAAAGCAAATCTTTCCGAAGAAATCACCTCTTCCGATTTAGCCGCGGCCTGCTCCCATTTTTGCTGATATAGATAAATTTCTGTCAACAAGGTCTTCGCTGCCCATAGAGTTGGCCTTCCAAGGTCTTGAACTGTTGGTGGTAACCCGGCCTCTGCATCCGTTGCATCTTGCAGTATTAAATTGAACACTTCTTCCACCGATGATCGGGGAACATCCGAGATATCAATATTAGCTTCCGTTCGAATGGGTAATCCTCCGAAGCAGCGAACTAATGAAAAATACATCATTGCGCGAAGGTATTTCGCTTCAGCAATATAAAGCGTTTTTTCTTCATCGCTTACTTCAGTAGCTAATGGCACCTTCGAAATAACAATATTAGCATTTCGAATGGAACGATATAGTTTGTCCCACACAACGGATACTCGATTGATATTCGTGTTATCTAATCCTTGATAGGTACTGACCACTGCTTGCGAACCTCTTGAGTATCCATAATCAGGTAATCCCTCCAGCTGAGCGGGATAATTCAATCCAAAAGCATCCCCTTCCCGCATAGGCCCGTAAATTGCATTGACAGCCGCTTTTACTTCGGCCGTTGTATTATAAAAATTGTCTTCTGCTTGTGATTTGGGTTTCTCCGTCAAGGCATCCGAGCAAGCCGAAAAAACAAACAACCCTACAAGTCCTATTATTAAATTCTTCATGTTGATCTCTTTAATTAAATGACATCTATTAAAAACTTGCCCTGATACCAAACGTCACTGTCTTGGCAGTTGGATAAACATAGTGGTCTATACCCTGCTCGATCGAATTAGTTCCACCATAGGAATTCACCTCCGGATCATACCAAGAGTAATTGGTTATTGTGAATAAATTCTGCGCGCTTATATATACCTGTCCGCTCGACAACCAATTTAATTGCCATTTATCCGTTGGTAGATTGTATGCAAGTTGAATATTCTTCACACGAAAAAAGGAGCCATCTTCCACAAAACGATCGGATACCTGTGCCTGTGAATTGGTTTTGATAATGGGGTATTTTGCATTGGTATTTGTTGGAGTCCAATGGTCGGTATATACTTCTCGCAACATATTGAGGGCTTGCCCATAATCATATCCCTGTCCTTGCGCACTCAGATTATAAATATCATTGCCTTGGCTTCCTTGCAAAAAAATGGAGAGATCAAAACCCTTATAAGACATAGAAGAGGTAAAACCGTAAGTAAAGTCTGGGTTGGGATCGCCGATAATTTGTTTATCTCCCTGATCTCTGCTTCCATTTCCGTTGAAGTCTTTATAGACTATATAACCGTTCGCATCATAGCCTTCCTCGACATAGCCATAAAAGGACCCTAGTGGATAGCCCTCCCGCAAAATATTGATATTGTCGATCGATGCAGCTCCGATTGCCGCGCCCAAGATATCGTTCCCGCCATATAGTTCCATTACTTTATTTCGATTAAAGGATATGTTTCCACTTAACTGCCAATTAAAATCTCCTTTAAAAACATCACCTGTTACATTAAGATCAATCCCCCTGTTTCGAATTTTGCCTACATTCTGAACAGTGTACTTGTACCCTTGTGACGCCGGTAAGGTGACGTTATTCAACAAATCGCGTGTGTTCTTCACATAAAAATCAGCGGTTAAGCTCAAGCGATTGTCAAGTAAGCCTAAGTCGATCCCCACATCGGTTTGGGATGTTGTCTCCCATTTCAAAGGTCCGGCCAAGCGGTCGCTTGGTGAATACGCCGGAACCAAAGCATCACCAAATACTACTTGGCTAGAAACCAACTGGTTTAACGTAAAATAGGGATCGATAGCTGTATTCCCGGTTTCGCCGTAGCCTACTCGGACTTTTAAATCCGAAATGGCTGGAATACGCTTAATAAACCCTTCCTCAGAAAGACGCCACGCAAGCGCCGCCGAAGGAAAGTAACCCCATTTTTGCCCTTCACTATAACGGGAAGAACCATCTGTTCGAAAACTAATAGTCGCTAAAAAGCGATTGTCAAATGAGTAATTTACACGAGCCAGATAAGAAATTAAACTCCATTTCGTATAAGAGGAGCTAGGTACACTCTGCGTGGCCGCCGCACCGATGTCATACGTTTCCTGATTATCACTGATAAACCCGGTACCTGAAGCAGTAAAAGTAGTCGCAACATAGTTTTGATACGTGAACCCCGCCAAAGCATTGAGATTGTGTTTACCAAAATCCTTTCGATAATTCACTGTATTTTCGCTTAGTATACTGGTATTTTGAGGGGTCTCAATCCATGCTTGGCCGGTAGAATTAACAAATCGCGTGGTTCGGTATCTATCTTTACGATCACTACTATTTTCAATCCCACCTAATGTTTTAAACACTAAACCCTTAATAGGCTCATAGCTTAGCGATAGATTGGCAAGTACATTATCCGACTTTATTTTATCCGACTCCTCATGTAAAAAATTTAATGGATTCACCATAACGTTCGATCCCCAGGTATAGGCTTCTGTTAGATTTGAATAACTTCCATCTGCATTATACAAAGGCATCGTCGGATAGCCCGATAACGCTGCTGAAATTAGTGTAGAACCACGGTTTCCTTTCTCCGATTCCTTTCTGTTTTCATCAAAGCGACTCAAAATACCGCTAAAATCGAATTTAAGTTTATCACTGATATCGGAGTTTAAGTTGACACGCAAGGAGTTCCGCATATAATCGCTCCCCTCAATAATTCCGTTCTGCTTGAAGTTTCCTCCAGAAATAGAATATCTTGTTTTATCATTTCCGCCACTGATGGTAACCGTATTGCTAATAATTGGTGCACTGCGGAATACCACATCTTGCCAATCTGTCCCTTCGCCAAATGAAGCAATTTCTTCCGCTGTGAAATGAGGTGCCAAGCCATCATTAGCAGCCTGTTCATTATAAAAATTCGCATATTCTGTTGCATTCATTAGGTCAAGCTTTTTACGTAAAGATTGGATACCGATATACCCGTCGTAATCCACTTTAATCTTGCCGGACTTCCCTGTTTTAGTAGTAATCAAAACAACGCCATTTGCACCTCGAGAGCCGTATATAGCCGTTGCTGATGCGTCTTTTAAAATCTCAACCGATTCAATATCCGCATTGTTCAATAGTAAAGGGGAACCGGAGTACGGAAACCCATCCACCACATAGAGCGGTTCATTACTGCCTTTTATAGAGTTTGTACCTCGAATACGAACACTAACAGGACTTCCAGGCGAGCCTGTGTTTTGTGAAACATAAACGCCCGATGCTCTACCCGCGAGTGATTGAATCATATTGGGAGCCGGTACTTGACTTATTTCTTCGGCCTTTATGGAAGCGACTGCTCCTGTAAGATCGCGCTTTCGCTGTGTACCATACCCCACTACCACAACCTCATCCAAATCACTTATCGATTCTTTCATCATGATATTAATTGTTGTTAAACCATCAATTGGCTTCTCAACGGTTTCATAACCTAAGGCGGTAAAAACAAGGATACTCCCCTCTTTACTTAAATTAATCTGATAGTTCCCCTGCACGTCCGTAGAACTGGCTAGAGAAGTTCCTTTCAATAAAACTGTAACCCGTTCAATGGGCTTTCCTTGCTCATCCGTCACGCGTCCTCTCACGCTTTTCGGTTGTATATCTGCAAAATTAATGTCTCCATTTCCGGTCTGATGCTGACTCTGCTTAATCACAATCGTGCCATCTTTCAATGTCCATTCCAATGCCAACGGCTTTAATAAATCGGCCATCGCTTTATTGAGCGGCACATTTTTAAAATCTGCTTCTACTTTTTTTTCTGCCAAATCTTTTCCATTAAGAAAAAAGGGGTGGCCACTTTGCTTCTGAATAACACGCATTACGTGCGACAAGGGAATGTTCTTTGCCTTTAAGGTAATTGTTTGAGCAAAACCGCTTGCAACTACTTGCATCACAGATAGAAGTGTAATGAAAACTGTTAGTTTCATAATCAGTAGCCATCGATAAGCTAAAGGCCAAAACGAGCCTTTAACACATGCGTAAAAAATCATATGTTTGTACTGTTTGAATGATGTAATATAATCGGTTAGATCCTTTTGCTTCCTTAAAGGAAGCGATATTGCGCATCCAAATCTACCGGGTGGTGTCACTAGCACTATCCGGTTTATTCAAAATGCGACGGGCTCATTGGTCTTAAGTTTGGTACGCTATCATCACATTTTTTGTTTAATGGTTAATAATTTGGTTTACTTGTTTGTGCCATAATCTAGCACCACTTACGCTTTTCTCAATACACAATAAGTTTATTTGTCCCGGTTGTTTTATCAATTTTAAACTTCACACCACCCTCCTCTAAAATTGCCAATACTGCGGATAGGCTCTTTTTTCTACTGATTTCACCATAGAAATAAGTATCAGGGACGTCTCCTTTATATACGATTTCGACGTCATACCATCGACTTAGTTGATTCATTGCATCGGTAATTTTCGTCTCATCAAAATAAAAAACTCCTTTTTTCCAAGCGATATAGGGCGCGACATCAACTTTAAGTACAGAAGTCTTTCCGTTATGTACGGTACTCTGCTCCCCTGGCTTTAAAAGGGTAGTCAAAGCACTCGCTGCATTTTCTTTTGAAGAAATAGCTACCACACTAACTGCTCCTTCCACCAAGGTGGTTTTCACCGCTTCTTCCTTGTTATAGGCTGAAATATTAAATTGTGTGCCCAGAACTTTTGTTATCTGGTGTTCATTTTTCACTATAAAAGGTCGGTATTTATCGGGTTGGATTTCAAAATAGGCTTCCCCCTTTAACTCTACCGTTCTATTTTCTTGGGTAAAATCTGTCGGATATTTTAAGGTACTGGCCGCATTGAGCCAAACATACGATCGGTCGGGTAACACAATCTTATATTGTCCCCCCTTAGGTGTTTCTATCGTATTATAAACTATTTCTGCCTTTTTATCCCCTCGTCTTCCTTGCTTAACAGGATCCGCTACCACTTCATAAATGAGTTGGCCATCAGCTGTTTTTGTGATCTTCATACCGTTCTCTTCTGCTATCGCACCATCTGTGCCCGCATCCAAGTTAATTTTACGCCCGTCTGCGAGCGTTAATATGGCTTTATTCCTCCCTGGATTAATATCATTTTTGTTGGTCAACAAACTTTGTTTAAAGCCTACCGATTCACTTACATACACAAAAGTGCCAATGCTAAACATTAAAAGAAGGATAGCAGCAACCGCAATCCAAGAAATAAAACGGCGTTTTGGATACCGCTTTTCTGTATGCCCGGCACCCATATGAGATACTAATTGGTTCAAGAGCCTATTCTTGATCACCTCTTCCGCATCATAGTTCGCCGATATTTCTGCTAATTTATCATTATGGCTGTTATACCACGCTTCAAAGTCTGCCTTTTCTGAATCTGTCAATAGTCCTCTTTCCCATTTATAGGCCAATTCTTTAATATATGCGTTGGTAAATTTTGCCGCCATTATATACCGTCTTTATTTTATAGTATCAATTCTGGTCTACCAACCTTAGTCTAAAGAGAACTTTTTTTATTCTTGCCCGAAAGCAGCAAGATAGCTTTATAAAAGTTGGTGTAGAGACGTAATAACAACGCTTATTAAAAAGGTTGGATATTGTTTTCCCAGATCGCTCCGAAGGGTTTTGGTAGCTTTTGTTAGATGTGCCTGTACTGTTTTCTCTGAAAGGTTTAGTTTTTCTGCTATTTCTTTGTAGCTCATGCCTTGCTCGCTGCTCATTCGATATATCAACCGGCATTTTTCAGGTAGTTGTTTAACCGCTGTTTCCAAAGTCTCCATTAGTTCCTTTTCAAGGATATACTCATCTACGGAAGACACATCGTAGCCGTATAATTCATATGCTTTCAACTCCACCGTATTTTGTAAGCCTTTTTGGTACTCTTTCGCCAGTATGCGTATAGCTCTATATTTTACTGCTACGGCCAAATAGGTGGCAAGTGTATGTTTTAAGCTGAGATTGTTCCGGCGCTCCCAAACAGATATTAAAACATCCAATACGCACTCTTCTGCTTGCTCCGGAACGGCTAAGCGATTCAATGCAACGCTAAATAGCTTTTTCCAGTAACGCTCAAAGATTTCGCGCATAGCGGCCTGATCGTCTTGCCTTAACAACTCGATCAATTCAGCGTCAGACATTTGCGTATGCATGATCATTATGTTTTAGATTGATACCACAAAAGTTTATGATATTTAAACGGGTCACTCACGGTATAATTGGTTTTATGCTTCGTTAATACTTATGCCGAAAATAGAAATTTTTTCCGTCTCTATCTAATTCTTGAACCTCTCCTTTATACTTGCCTGCTAGTTATTCACAACTTAATAGCATATTGCGGCAGAGGAGATCTAGATAGGGGAAGGGGAAGTCAATGGAATTTAATCTAGGAGACTCTCTTTTATAAGAAGGCAAGGTCTGTAGAGCCATCTATGGCCCTTTAACGGTTCCGTATTAATGAAAATAATTTTCTGTGAGTACGCTTATCGTTATTTTATGCAGTAACTAGCTCTTTTATACGTTATCTTTGATAATGTTAAAAGAGCTAGATTGTCGAAAACACCGTTTGACATCCAACCGTTAGTTTTGTAACCTGCTTTTTATTAATCATTGGTCCAAAACGACTTAAAATATTCGGCTTAATAAATGAGATCGAAACACGCTGCCCACTTAGTTTATTTACCAAACTATCTAAACTCACATCTTTAATGTTCGCTTTGCTAATAAAGAACATGCCTGTCTTGTCTTCTAATTCGATAATATAGTCACCCATTCGTCCTTTATTTATTTTGGTGACTACCGATTCTATCTGCACTGTTTGTGTCCGCTGATCATCAACCGGTTTCAACAAAACATAGAGGATCGCGATAAAGCTCAATGCAATAAGTGTAGTAATTAAACGCCTCATAATTTGCTATTTAATAGTGATACTATTGGTTCATAGCAAGATACGTTTTTTATATGAATATTTGATCTTTTTCTATTCCTCTTTTTCCTTACGACGATCCGATGTCGATTGATCTTCTGCAACTCCGGCTTTCCAATAGGAATATGCATATAACTCTTCTCGCTGCCATTGTTTATCGGAACGAAGATAATTTCTGATAGCTTTCACCGTTGTATATTCTGCCGCTACATAGGCAAAGCGTCGCTGTTCCGGCAAATTTATATGCTGAATCAATTCGGCCAACAAGCTTCCTTTTTGGGGATGATCGTTATGTAGCCAAATCAATTCTAGGTCTGCTTTACTTGTCAAACTTTGTTCGTCATCCTTATCATGTACTTCTAATATACACGTAGCTTTTGTATTTGGAGGTAGTTGTTCTAAAATTGCCGCTAAAACCGGTATTCCCGTGGCATCCCCAACGAGCACGTAATTATCAGTTAATGGAAAAAGTTCTGTCTTTCCATCCCGCATCAAAACACCAAGCACATCTCCTTCTTTAGCGCTGATGGCCCAGGCAGATGCAGGTCCTTCTTCCCCATGTGCCACAAAGTCTATCCATATTTCCTTTGTTTGTAAGTTTATACCCCGGTGCGTATACGTACGTACAACTGGTCGCACATCTTCTTGAGGATGTATCCATTCGCCCTTTTCATAATCAAAGGTTGGAAAGAAGATCTTTTTAACACCTTTAGGAGGTATCAAAATTTTATTATTGACACCTATTGTTGTATTGTCAAATTGCTCAATGTCTTCGCCTGTTAAAAAAACCCGAAGATAGTGTGGTGTAATCCATTGCTTTCTCTTTACACGCAGTTCAGTCTGAATTGTCTTTGCTTTCATTTCTTCTCTCTCCTCATGTACTTAGTCTATCCGTGCATTCGTCAGATAACTTGCACAAGACAACCTATTAAGAATAAATCTATGTTTTTCACAAAAGTATTTTTTCTAAGAACTAAATAGTAACGTTATACGGAGAAAAAACAACCCACTCGGGAATATATATACTTATTGACATAAACGAGACTTTTCTCCACTACGAGATACGATAACGAATACAAGCCTATAAGGAAAAAATTCACTAAGTTTAACGAAATTTAGATTAGTTATCCCTTTATACGCTAACAAACAACTGTAATAATGCAGATAAAAGCACACAAAGTACAAAATAAAGAAATCGCTGAGATCGTCTCGGATGAAATTATTTTGAAAACCAAAGATGACGCACTCGATTTAATGGGGAGTTTATACTATCAGGGATTTGAAAAAATTATACTTCATGAGAAAGATATAAGTCCTTCCTTCTTCGATCTAAAGAGTGGTTTTGCCGGAGAGGTTCTACAAAAGTTTTCCAATTATCGTATGCAACTTGCCATTGTGGGAGATTTTGAAAAATATACCAGTAAAGCGCTAAGAGACTTTATATATGAGTGTAATAAGGGAAAATTAGTCAATTTTGTTAGCTCTGTCTCTTTCGCCATCGATTAACATCCCCATCAATATCAGCTTTCTTCATTGGTTTCGAATCAAGGCCCTCGTTTGCTTGATCTCCATTCCATTGTATCCCTACGGAAGTAAGGTTGAACGGAAATGAATGATTTTGAATCGATTTTGATTCTTTAAATGGTTTATCGTATTCGTTATTTGCGGAAAACCATTATATCTAATCAAAAGTCATGAAGAAAACATCGCGCTTTATCTTATCAATTATTTATGTTTTTCTTGCTACTTCTTTGCCGGCACAACAAAAATCTAATGGGTTGAAAGTAAAGGATGGCATTATTACCGTTCCACTGGAAAAGTCTTATTGGCAAAACGATTCAAACCGGGTATCCTACAAAAAAACACAAGATGTGCAAACAATGCATATCCATCCGAAAGCAGGGTTGACTCGCCTAAAGGACTTTGAATTTGCTACCGGGACAATTGAATTTGACTGGCAGCCAATAGATACCATGTTCTCGTCTTTTTACTTCAGATTTCAGAGCAACGAAGCATCTGAATGTGTGTACCTTCGCACACCAAGAGCAGGTAATCCGTTGGCAATGGATGCCCTGCAATATGCTCCTTTTCTAAAAGGTGTCAATCTATGGGATATGTTGGCACATTACCAAGCACCTGCTAATTTCTCGAAAAGAAAGTGGAATCACATTAAATTGGTTATTTCGGAAAAGCAGATGCAAATATACCTGAATGATCAAACCAAACCGGTCCTTTGGGTCCCTCAACTGGAAGGAGATGTTTCGCGTGGAACGCTGGCGTTTGACGGAGAATCGATTATTGCTAACTTAAAGGTTAAACCCGGTTCGATTGAAGGACTTGCAAATACACCAGGGATCGATCCAACTGCTAATGATCCGCGTTATATTCGCCATTGGCAACTTATTGAACCGATCGATTTTCCATATGGCCGGGAACCAAAGAGTGATGATTTTCCAAAATCGGACAACAAGTGGATATCAATTAACACTGAACGTCGAGGACTCGTAAACTTAACAAGGCTTTATGGCGTAAATCCCAACAGGCGCCTCATTTGGTTAAAAACGAAAATTACGTCGGACAACGATCAACAGAAATGGATGGATTTCGGATTCAGTGATGAAGTATGGGTACTGATCAATGGTCGTTATATTTATGTAGACAAGAATTATTACGCTCACCCCATTATGAAAGCTCCTTTTGGCAGATGTTCGATAGAAAACAGTGCTATTAATTTACCTTTACAAAAAGGAGATAACGAAATACTTATTGGGGTAGCCAATAGTTTTTATGGCTGGGGTATCATCGCTCGCCTTCGCGATTTAAATGGAATCACTTCTTTAGGAGAAAATACGTTATAAATAACCTAAGTCAATTTGCGATCGGTTTGCTTTCGTATCGATCGCAAATTGTGAAAATGATATGTAATGTTATCCGGTAAAATCTTTTACATTAGCATACAACATATCGATTTCTTACATGGTTATAGCTCCGATGGATTCTGTTGATTTAGCACCGGTAACATCTTTACAACAAGATGGTTGGTCTGATATACGAGTCGCCTTTTCTCGTTATATAGAGGAACCTTTTTCATATCCGATAAAGGTTGACATGGACAACCAATTGGCGGGTGTTGGCGCTACTATTATTCATGGTGACGTCGCCTGGCTGGGTCATATTATTGTGAGCCCTGAATACCGAGGTAAAGGTTTGGGTAAACTGATTACCGAAACATTAGTCAATATTGCCAAAGAATATAATTGCCAAACCATTTATTTGTTGGCCACAGCGCTTGGTGCACCGGTATATGAAAAAGTTGGTTTTGTAACGGAAACGGAATACATGATTTTTACCGATATTAATTTTCCACAGGAAACGCTTGAAACGAGCCATATTCAACCTTATAAAGAAGATTTCAGGCAGGGAATTTCGAAACTTGATCAAGAAACATCTGCCGAAAACCGCTTATTTTATTTAGAAAAATTTCTCAAAGATGCGCTTGTTTACTTAGAGGAAAATGAAATTGAAGGATACTATATACCAACTTTAGAAAACGGACCTATTATAGCCAAAACCGAAAGGGCTGGATTAGCACTTACCAAATTACATTTAAGAAACCATCATCAATTAATCTTTCCAAAAGAAAATAGGTGTTTACTCCATTTTTTATCCACCTACGGATATGTGGCAAATTCTTCCTGTAAAAGAATGCGTTTTGGAGAACTAAAACCAACGAAAATGGCGTTTATCTATAATCGCATTGCGGGGTACCTGGGTTAAACCATTTTCCTTTCCCTCTCCCTCTCTTGTCCAAAGCGCCTTGTTAAAAACTGTTAATTAATTGTAAATCAGCTGATAAATTCTTTATATCGCAATAAAGAACGACTATGCGTTTTACATTTACGATCATTTTTGTTTTTTGCTTCACCGTTCTATATGCCCGGAACAATCCTACGATAATATTAGACAGTGTCGAAAAATCGGTAAATATAGATAGCACCAAGTCCAATAGAATAATTCTATTGGATGAAATCAATATTACGGCTAAGAAAGACCATTCAATGGATTCTATATATTTTCGAAAACAATATGCATCCGTTTTCAATGCCAACAAGCCTTCTTGGAAAGATCTATTCTCATCCAAAAACTACTTCGATAATACGCCATTACCCTACAACAGAGCAGCCAGCAGTACAGCGTCTATTGTCAGTATAAATTTGCTTTCATTAGTGAATCTTGTCGGAAAGAACAAAAGCCCTATAACCAAGCTTCAAAAGATTCTCTTACAAGAAGAGCGAGAAAAATACTTAGATCACGTTTTTTCGTCGGAAAAAGTGCAAAAAATAACAGGACTTCAGGGCGATTCACTTTTTCTTTTCATTCAACGTTATCGACCTAATAAAGAAGAATTAACTAAAATGTCTGAATATGATATACTTACCCACATTAAAGAATCTTTTAAAGATTACCGGGCGCCTCGCAAATAATAAAAAGTTTCATAAGTCTATTCTCTCGTATGTACTAGCCTGCATAGGTTGTCTAACTGCCTGTCAACCAAATAGCGAAAGGAAACCGGAAAGCAAATCCGGTTTTAATTTATATTCAAATGAAGTAAAAGACACGTTTTCCATCTATATTCAAAAGCCTTTGGAATATGAAGAAAAGGCTAAATCAACATATCCATTGGTTGTCGTGACCGATGCCAATTTTTATTTTCCTATGCTGGCTCCTATTGTCCACCAATTTGAACAGACAGGCCTAATGAAACCCATCATTCTAGTTGGAGTTGGTTATGATTCGTTGGAGAAAATGGATTCCCTGCGGGTACGCGATTTCCTATATCCGCATTCCATTGCTTCTGACGAAATGCAAGCTGAAGGAGGAGCCAGGAGATTCCAAGCCTTTCTTGCGAACGAATTATTGCCGGGATTAGCAGATTCTCTAAGACTAAATACTGATAAAGTGCTATTAGGCCATTCCTTTGGTGGTTACTTCTCCTTATTAACTTACTTTGAACAGGTGCGAAGTGGAGCAAGCAATTTTAATAAGTTTGTTTCGGCGAGTCCAACTATTTGGTACAATGATTTCTATTTAAACCGCCTGACGGACAGTTTGAAAAATAACGGAAAGCAGGACAGCACAGCTATCTATTTAAGCGTAGGTGGGTTAGAGGATTCTGTTTGGTATGTAAAACCAGCCGAAGTGATGGCAGAAAAACTAAATTCAGATGCTGTAAAAAACCTCGATTGCACCTCAATAACCTATCGAGAAATGGATCATATGGATGTCGGTCTTTTCTCATTTATACATGCACTTAAAAACTGGTATAAACAGGATTAAATGTTTATTGATAATGTAATCTACAATGAAAAGACATCAATCTTCCTCATCTTCTAAATGGTTATCTTCTTCCCATTGCTTGGTAATTTCTTCAGTTGAAACTTGATTGATATTCTTTAGGGTTTCATATTTTTCCTCAATCAGCTGAATAATTGGTAATACATGTTGAATGTTTTGATCATTTAAGTGGTCAAAGTCGCTATGCTTAAACTCAAACTTTTCTCCTTCTGTAAATATTTCCTCTACTTCGTGAAGCTCACCGCTTACAGCAAGTTGCCGGAGACTTTGATTTAACCCTTTGTAGGCTTCTTCCAAATGATAAATTGCCCGTAATAAATTCTTTCTATATTCCTGGATATAACGCTTACTCATAGGTTATTGATAACGTGTTTTTATTCAAAATAACCGTTATCTAATTTTATGCCAAATCAGTACACAGAAGTTCTATCTCCAAAAACGTGAAAAAAGGATGGCAAATAGGCTGAGTTCCTAGAATGGTATCCGATCATCCAGAGAATATTTCAATTTTTAAAGAATAATACTTATCTTTCCTACTACGGCATTTTAATAGGTAAAAGTATATTTCCTAAGTTTGACTGCAAATGCAACTCTTGCCCTCAGCATCCTTAAAAAGCTTGGTAAAGCATTATCTTTTTCTTGAAGCAAAAGGTAACTATTTACATCATCTTCGTTTGTTTCCCGATGGGAATCCGGGTATTGTTTTGTGCGAAGAAGGAAAGCTATTTATCAACAATCATCCAACTTATCAACATGATCTTCCGGCAAGCTTCCTTTACGGAAAAGTTGAGAAATTTGAAGATCTTATCTGTCACGGTTCCTTAAAACTCACCATAATTGTATTACAACCTTATGTAACCTATCGATTTTTAGACAACTCGCTGGATAAAACTATCCTCGATTTGACTGATATTTTAGGAAACACAGCTTCGGGCTTATTATCAACAATGAAGGCCACTGCCGGTATCTATGAAAAAATTGAAGTGCTTGAGCCTTTTCTCATGAAGTCGTTTTTTGACATACTGTATGCCATCCCGCCGGTTGTACCTGCAACTATTTCACATGTGATTAAAAAAAGAGGCTTATTGAGTGTTGATGAAATGGTAAAATTTTCAGGATATGAAAAACGCCAATTAGAACGGATTTTTAATCACACAACAGGGATGACACCCAAACGTTTTGCCAATTTAATCAAACTACATTTCTTTTTAAGCGATATCAGAAAAACATCAACAAAAACCAAGCTAAGTCAAGTAGCCTATGGGGCCGGTTATTATGATCAGTCTCACCTGATTCGCGAATTTAAGAAGATCACGGGATTGACACCTTCGTCTTATTTTAAAACACGTAATAAACTTGCTGTTAATTTCTTACAACTGTAATGAGATGTCGATTCTGTACAATTTTATTCCGTATAGCAGTACTACCTTTGTAAAAAAGAAACATGAACAATATAACCATTGCTACTGCACAATTTGAGCACAGAAGTGCTGATAAAGAATATAATTTGTCTGTGATAGATCGTTTATCCAAAGAAGCCTCTATGAAAGGTGCAAAGGCCATTACTTTTCACGAGTGTTCAATTACAGGGTATACCTTTGCAAGAAATTTATCTTTAGCGGAAATGCTTGAATTAGCAGAACCGATCCCAGATGGCTATTCCATACAAAAATTAACCGAAATAGCTTCTCGAAATAATATAAGCATATTAGCAGGCTTATTTGAAAAAGACAGTGAAGATAACTTGTTTAAAGCTTATGTATGCGTTGATAAAAATGGCCTCGTTGCTAAGTACAGGAAACTACACCCATTTATCAACCCACATTTAAAACCAGGAAATGAATATTGTATATTCGAGTTGGACGGTTGGAAATGTGGTATATTAATCTGTTATGATAATAATATCATAGAAAACGTGCGGGCAACTCGTTTATTGGGCGCCCAAATTATTTTCATGCCGCACGTAACCATGTGTACGCCCTCACCACGTCCGGGAGCGGGTTTTGTTGATCCCAAGCTATGGAAAAATAGAAAAGAAGATCCAACCAGTTTAAGAATAGAATTCAATGGTATGAAAGGACGTGAATGGCTGATGAAATGGCTTCCTGCCAGAGCCTATGACAACGGTGTATACTGCGTTTTCTCAAACGCCATTGGCATGGATGATGACCAACTTAAAAATGGTTGCTCCATGATCCTAGATCCATTCGGCGATATACTTAATGAATGTCGTACAATGGATGATGAAATGGTTACAGCCGTTTTAACGCCTCAGAAATTACAAGATGCCGGTGGCAACCGTTATATTAAAGCTCGTAGGCCGGAAATATATAGCTCCATCTTAAGTACATCCAACGAAAGTAAGCAAGAAGTATCTTGGTTAACTGAAAAAAATAAGAATTCAAATCTCAAATTTTAATAACGTTAGATTACCGTAGATCCTTAAACAATAAAAGTCCTTGCTTTCGCAAGGGCTTTTATCCTATTCGCTCACGCCTGTATCAGCAAGAAGTAAATAGTAGTGATTACCCCTTCAAAAGCTTTTCCAAATAAGCAATCTTTTCCTTTTCCGCTTCCAACAGCCGTTCGTACAGTTTTTTATTTTCTTCGTACGCTTCAATTAATTTATCAAGAGGATTAAAGGTATAAGCAGGATTAGAACTGTAAGCTCCCGCACCGCTATTATCATTAAAAGTATTAAAATAATTGATCACATTATCCTCGTCAAAATTCTCTATCGCCTCGGGAGTTACGCCTAAAATTTCTGCTACCTGTGTCAACAACTCACTTTCGATAGTATCTTTCTTTTCCATTGCCGAAACTGCCTGCTGGCTCATTCCAAGCTCAATGGCTAAAGCTTCCTGCTTCATTCCACGAAGCTCACGGACACGGCTTATTTTTGGACCAATACGATTCGGTTTTTGTGTTGCACTCATAGCCCAAAGATAACAATTTTAACAAATGTAATAAAGAGGCCTATTCGGTAAATTACAATACATCGCTGGTAAAATACCCTGAACTCTGGTTCGGTACGACGATACTATTAAGGAAATTTGGTGGTATAACACCAACGACTATGATGGAATCAAACGCAATCAGCCTCTGGCAGACGGATTATCCAAGTTCCCTTTATCCCCATGAATATGCCGATCCCATAGGGGCTGTCAAACAGGTCTTTGACCGGTACACGTTAAAGCAAATACAGATAGCACTATGGAACTGGCTCCCTTTTCAAATGACAGATGAAATCACACCAACACCAGAACAACGGCTTTTCCTTTTCCGATTAGGTAACCAATTAGACAGACTGATTGACGCAGCGTGGGTTTTGGTTAACCAGCATAAAGAAATAACCTATCAAGCCGATCCAAATTTGAAGGATCTGATCGCTTCAGATAGCCTTTCTTTTCTTTCATTGGAAGAGGCGAGAAACCCTATCAAAACGATGAGAAAACTTTTCAAAGGATCTAAACTCCATCGATGGAAGACAATTGCTGTATACTATAGACAACTAGCTTTATTGGATCCTTTTTTCTGGATGCACGGTAATTCGATGGATCTTAGGGAATTCGGTGAGTACGTTAATCTAAACACTTTAGCGGAAGTAACCTATCTATTGGTAGGAAACACAGATAATCTTAATGCTGATTACCACTGGTGTTTGGATACATCCGAAATAGCTAGTCCCATTAATTGGGGTATGGGTTATTTCAAAACAAAAGAAATAAAGGACGTTCTAAACAGTCTTGCTTTTCTGTACCACATTAAGAGATGGTCACAGGAATGGCACCCATCCGCTGCATTTCAATTAATGCAGCATTATGGTGATTTATATAAGCTTGTGCATTTAGCCCATTACCTAACTATCAATGTTGACCTCCTTTCACAGGATCACAATTCTGCACGGATAATTGACGCTCTTAAAAAGAAATTCAGGAAAATTTCCATCGGCAAGACAGCACGGTTCCTAACCGACTGTATTTCGCTTTCTTGGACTTTTAGGCACGTATCCGAACGTTTCCAACCGGATGAAAAAGAATTAAAACACGTAGAAAACATCCTGAATCTAACCACAAACTATTTCATATATCACATTAAACCCTAATCATCATGGAAAAATTTACAGGAAAAGAAAGCTTTCTTTCCTCGTATGAAAGCTCTATTTACAATATCCGCAGTTCGCTGAAATTTATAAAAACGACCCATCACTACCGACTTTTCCTTCAAAATCTATATAGAGTGGTCATTAGCCCAGAACGGTGGCCGGAAGAAACGCTGCCCACCCTACAGAATAATTTTGAAGAATTATTATTTGCACTGGATGCCGCATGGTTGGAACATGAACACCAGTTACAGATCGAGGCACGTTATGGTAGCGGAGATGAAGAATTTAAGGTAGACGTTCTGCAACCTTCTTTTTCAGATTATACGATAGATCAATATTACCCACAGTTACAGGAAAGCACATGGCCAGTTGAACGGAACCATCGTTTTAAAGGCGAAATCCAATTTCTGAATCAGGATGAGATTCGCTCGTCAAAAGCATTCCATAGAAAATTCTTTGGACGGAGGAGTCAGGGCGATTGGAAACGTTACCTTACCCTCTGGATGGAGAGCGCACTTGATGATAGAAGCATTATTGAAGCTCACGGATTTTCCCCGGCAGAAATATATGAGGACTATCTTGATCTTGTTAAGTTAATGGAAATCGTTTGGCTGGTAGAAAAACAGGAAAGAGAACTTCTTTACCACGAATTGGTTCCGTGGTTCGATATGAATAATTACCCCTATATGGGTACTATCGAAAGCACTTTTAATCCCTACAGCGATTTATATGGTTTCTTTCATTACACCTCGCTTATGGCATATAAAAGAGACCTTGGCCGATGGATGAAACTTGTATTTGAACGGGAAAAAATATG
The DNA here is from genome assembly GCF_044784325.1 of Olivibacter sp. EAT-5. NCBI lineage: Bacteria > Pseudomonadati > Bacteroidota > Sphingobacteriia > Sphingobacteriales > Sphingobacteriaceae > Olivibacter > Olivibacter sp. EAT-5. Next base: position 1,670,022 of record NZ_CP173028.1, read on the forward strand.
GGAAGGAACACCAGCGGATCTGATTGACCTGTTTAAAACCCTTGTACACATGACAGACTGTCTTTGGCTAATAAGGCAATTAGGCCCGAATTACCCTAAAAGCTGGAACAACACGAATACAACCTATTCTTTTCAGCATGCCCCAATACCAAAAGAGAATTATCGCTATAAGTTAGAAGCGGAAATAATTAAAAATCCAGAAAATTATCTGCGTGAGTTTTTCGACCTATACGATCTCCAGTTTTGTTTCCATATTCTTTTTGAATCGCTTACGGCAGCTTTGGGACATGAAGAACCTTATCCTTTTGATAAAAAGGAAGTAACAAGCTTTCATGCCAATCTGGTCAAATTGTTGGAAGCGGGATATCTGGTACAGGCAAAGAAATACCCAAACAGGCAACATTGAGAACATGATTAAATTTTATAGCTATGGACACAATTTCAGCAGAAGTCCTTCAGGAGGCAAACCTCATTACCTCACGCTTGGTAGATACCCTGTTGATAGAACAGGTATATCTGAATCATATAGTTGAGCATGGTGCAGCATATTGGGAACTCATTATCCTCATTCCCAATTCAAGCACACAGCATATTACCGAAGCACGACCACTGGTTAGAATGGTAATGACGCTTCATATTCAGTTCAGATACCGCTTATTCTATTTTCACGACGTGAAAGCCGGACTCAAACAGGGCAGCATGGTGTTTTTTTCCATCTGCCAACCTGATATGCTGGTATATATAAATCCCGAAAGTGATATTCCCCTTTTTAATAATAAAACCACCTATCAAAAGGTATTCAACAGGGCAATCATTGAGCAGGGAAAAGAAAGAAACAAAATACGTTCGTTCAGGGAGGGAATGGACTTTTACTTTGAAAAGGGAAACGACCAGCTCTGCGCATTGATGTTACATCAGGTTTTTGAGCTATGTTACCGATTTGCCGAGCTTGCGCTCATAGGAAAAGAAAAGATCTCCCATTCATTGCGTAACCATCACAAATTCCTGATTCCCTATATTCCCGAGCTTAAAACGCTTTTCAACGAGGATGACGAAAAAGAAATGTCCATTCTTTTCATTTTAGATGAAGCCTATCTCACCGTTCGTTATGAAAACAGCTATCAGATTTCAAAAGATGAATTATCCTACCTAATACAGAAATCACTTGACCTGCAACAAATAGTAGACGAAAATTCAAGACTGGCGCAAAAACAGTTCGAAGTGCGTTTCGGAAATTACAAAGAGGAAGAGCAACAATCGGAACCATCAAGTGAACAGGAGGTTGCAACCTCTGAAAAATTTATTTCTAGTCCAACAATTGAACCATTAAAACCCTTATGTATCATGGAAAAGATCATTGAAAAAATAACAAGGGAGGTAGGTACCATTCGCATTTATTGTATGGGAAAAAGCTCACGATTCTTCTCTCACGATAGTTATTACATGGAAACAACAGAAAAAGCTTCCGAGGATCGTTTCTATTTATTGGTAATTACCGAAGACGAACAACCGAACGATATTTACCGGATACAGAGCGATATTAATCAGGATAAAAATGTGGCCGCAAAAGTCGTGTTACTTTTTCACAGCATGGCATCTGTTACCAAAGCACTGGAAAACGGCAATCCTTTCTTTCACCGTATAATTATAACTGGGGAACAGGTGTTTATAAATGAAGGGCTTTACGATATTTGGCAAATACCCAATGAAGTGAAAAAGGCCGAAGTAGACCTTGAAACAAAAAAAATGAACTGGTGGAAACGGAGGCGGAAAATTAATGCATTTATAGAATCGGCCTCAAATTTAGGTTATGATGATAATGAAGATGTGGAGTTATGCATGCTTGCACTTGCGCTTGAGCAGATCTGTCTAGCTTATATCGAAACGCTATTAGATTACAAGCCAAATCTGCAAAGCCTTTCACATCTCTATAACCTTTGCGCCTATATCAGCGTAAAGGCGAATGAATTTTTTCCAAGGATTACGGAAGAGGATAATAGGTTGTTCGGATTGTTGGCACAGGGAATCAACAATTTGAGATTCCGTTCTTCCTTATTTTATCATCCCACGGACATAGCCATTTTAAACAGGAGATGCGAATATTGGTTGGAGTTTGTTACTGAGGAAGTTGAGGGTTATCTTGAAATTTCGGAAATAAGTAAAAATTAATCTAAAACCATACTTTCTACTTATTCCAGATTTTAAATAACCCTCAGCTGCGCCATAGCTCCAATTATCTTCTTGCTAAAGTAATTAGCCCATACAAGTAAAGAATCTTTAATGGTTTTGGTATCTTTAACTGCTTTTTTGGAGCATCGCTTGTATGAAAAAATCTGAAATCCAACAACGTCTGAATAACCTTGCACAAAATATAGAGCGAGACACTTTCATTTACAGCTTTTTATCTTGTTTCGGTTTATCTAGAACGACCATCGCGCGTCTAAAAAAGGGAGACTATAACCTTTCTAAGGTTGAAGGGGAGTTGTTCTATAAAGGCAAGATATTCTTTAAAATCGATCAGTCGGATAAACTTATTAATACAATTGATGAGATAAGTAAGAATGAAGGTGTTTTAAAGCAAAAGCCACGTTTCATCGTCGTAACTGATTTTGTAAATGTACTTGCTACAGATACCAGAAAAAAAACCAATAAAGAGTTTTCCTTACACGATTTGGCTGAGCAAATCGATTTTTTCTTACCTCTATCCGGAGCCGAAATCTATCGAGTTAGTTCAGACAATAAAGCTGATCGGGATGCAGCGTACAAATTGGGTGAGCTTTATGATATATTAGTCGTAGATAACCCCGAATGGTTAGGACAAGGAAGCCACCAGCTCAATTTGTTTTTATCAAGGCTTTTGTTCTGTTATTTTGCAGAAGATACTGGCATTTTTCCGGTAAAAAGTATGTTTACCGAGGCCCTAGCTAATAATACCAACGTAGATGGTGCTGATGTAAATGATTTTCTTTCAACATTATTTAAAAAATTGAATACTGAATCTGGGAAAACAGAATTTCCAGACTACCTTAACAACTTTCCTTACGTAAATGGTGGATTGTTTCGTGACGAAATCGTATGCCCAAAATTTTCTAGAAAGTCCCGACAAATTTTACTGGATTCGGGCGAATTGGACTGGTCAGAGATTAATCCCGATATTTTTGGATCAATGATACAAGCTGTAGCAGATCCGTCGGAGCGTACTAACCTTGGTATGCACTATACATCGGTACAGAATATTCTCAAATTGATCAAACCTCTATTTTTAGATGAATTATATGAAGAATTTGAGAAAAGTAAGGATAACGCTAAAGGTCTGGAAAAACTTCTGTTTCGCATGTCCAAAATTAAGTTCTTTGACCCTGCTTGTGGAAGTGGTAATTTTCTAATTATTACCTACAAAGAATTACGCAATCTGGAAGTGCAGATTATTAAGCAATTGATTGATCTCAATCAGAATCAACGAAAAATATATTTTACTTCGCTATCACTTACGCAATTTTATGGAATAGAGATCAAGGATTTTGCTCATGAAATGGCGATACTTTCGCTTTGGTTGGCTGAACACCAGATGAACCAAGTTTTTGAATCTGAATTATTAGACTATGGTGAATCCAAACCAATACTTCCATTAAAAGAAGCCGGAAGTATTGTTCAAGGGAATGCGGCTCGTGTCAGTTGGGAAGAAGTTTGTCCTAAAAACACTAATGACGAAATCTATATTATTGGTAATCCACCGTATTTGGGATATGCTATACAAAATACTGAACAGAAAAATGATATGGCATACACCTTTTTAGGTGTGAAAGATTATAAAAAATTAGATTATATTTCTTGTTGGTTTTATAAAGGAAGTAGATACATTGATGGGTATAATGCACAATTAGCCTTTGTTTCTACAAATTCCGTTTGTCAAGGAGAACAAGTAGCTTTGCTTTGGCCTAAAGTTCTAAATGAAGGCATAGAAATCGGTTTCGCCCATCACTCCTTCAAATGGACTAATAATGCTAAAGGAAACGCTGGTGTCACGGTAGTTATTATTGGTTTAAGGAATGCTTCCGGATTTCCTAAGTATATTTATAATGCAGGGATTAAGAAAGAGAGTAAAAATATAAATTTCTACCTATTAGATGCACCGAATATAACTATTCAAGAGAGAAGTAAGCCTATATCTGTTTTTCCGGAAATGCGAAAAGGAAGTCAGCCGACCGATGGAGGAAATTTATTATTAGATGTTCGGACGTCAAACGAATTGCTCATGAGTTTTCCAAAATTGGAAAACATTATAATGCCTTTCTATGGTGCGGAAGAATTTATTAACGGTAAAAAACGGTTTTGTCTGTGGATTAAAGAAAACCAATTAAAAGATATTGGTCAAATTCCAGAAATTAAAGAAAGATTATCTGCAATTAGAGAAATGAGAGGAAATAGTACAAAATTGGCTACTAAGAGATTAGCGGCTTATCCATATAGATTTGCAGAAATAAGATATAAATCAACGGATTCTATTATTGTTCCAAGACACTCGTCTGAAAAGCGACAATATATTCCCCTTGGTTTATTAAATGCAAGTAGTATTGTTGGCGATTCCGCCATGACCATTTACGATGCCGAGCCCTGGCTTTTCGGTGTCCTGCATTCCAAAATGCACATGGTCTGGGTGGATGCTGTCGGAGGTAAATTAGAGACAAGATATCGATATTCCGCTAAGCTGTGTTACAATACTTTTCCATTTCCCGATATCAACGAAAGGCAAAAAGAGACTATTACACAATATGTCTTTGACATCTTGGATGAGCGTGCCAAATATAGTGAGAAAACTATGGCATGGATGTACAATCCAGAAACGATGCCTGCCGGATTGAAGGAAGCGCACCATGCCCTAGACTTGGCGATTGAGCGCATCTATCGATTAGCTCCTTTTCATTCAGACGAAGAGCGGTTAGAATATTTGTTTAAGCTATATGATGAGATGAGCAGAAAGAATACATTATTTGCTAAGGAGAAGAAAGTGAGCAAAAAGAAATGAATATGAGACCAACAATCAATATTTATTGTGATGAAAGCTGTCATTTAGAGACCGATGGACAGCCAGTGATGGTCCTTGGGGCAGTATATTGTCCGATTGAAAAGAAAGACGAGATTTTTGAACGATTGTATAGTTTAAAAGTTAAGCACGGACTTATCCCTAAGAACAAAAAGGATGAAAAGGACAATAGAGCTTACTATGAACTGAAGTGGAACAAAGTATCGGAAGGCAAATTGGAATATTTCAAGGATGTCATTAATTATTTCTTTGATGATGATCACTTGCAGTTTCGTGTACTTGTCGTTTCCAATAAATCGGAAATAGCATATGAGACATTTCAACATACCCACGATACCTTTTATTATAAAATGTATTTTGGCATGCTGAAAGCCATCCTTAATCCCGATTTTTCACATCATATTTATATCGATATCAAGGATACCAGAAGTCGGGAAAAAGTCCATAAATTGGAACAGGTGCTCCGAAACGATAAATATGATTACTCAAAAGAGATTATCAAGAAAGTTCAGCAAGTAAGATCGCACGAAGTTGAAATTTTGCAATTGACTGATTTATTGGTTGGCGCAACAGGATATGTCAATAGAGGACTAACAAGCAGTAAGGCGAAGAATGAGCTAGTTAACTTGATTAGACATCGTTCTAAGTATTCGTTGACAAAATCAACTTTATTAAGGGAACGCAAATTCAATATTTTTATTTGGGAACCGCAAAAACCTTATTTTGTTTATGAGCAATAATGAATCATTGGTCTTTCCTGAATTACTTCTTCTTGATGAATTTGGTGGTGATTTTCAAAGTTACATCGATGCTGTATACCGCGTTTTTAAAAATAATTTCATCAGTACGCAACCAACTTATGAAGGTTTAAAGGTTTCCGTCAAAAGGTATCCGGAAGTTGACGGAATGCATAGAACATTTTACCATATCACACACGAAGGGGAAGACGAAGAAAACAGACAGCCCGATGTAAGGAGAATGGAACGTATTCGTTTTCCTAAATTTGTCATTGATAATTGCTTACATAAAGAAATCTTGATCTGGAAAAACAAAAGAGGAAGAGATGAGCGAATTGTCTTATTTAATGATATGGAAGATTATATTGTAATTTTGACGGATAGAGGTGATTATTATATGTTTATCACGGCATACTATATTGAACAGACTCATCGGAAGAAGAAATTATTGGCGGAGTATGAAGCATATATAAAAGCCAAAACCGCTTAGCGGAACTAAACGGTCTCTTATACTCCTTTAACACTTACAACTAATAATAGTTTGGTTACTGAGCTTTTGCAAAGGTACGAATAAATAGCCATAAAGTATATACCTTTTATATTATTTTTATAGATTCTAAATTGTAGTCGTTTTCAAAAGGTATAAACCACAAATTGTGTCGCTGCTAGCGACACAATCACAACAAGAATAAAATTTTAAAGAGATGAGAGTATTATAGAAATGGAGCAGAAAAACATCGAACACCAAAAATACGTAAAACCAATCAATTTGGTAAAAGTAACTTATGCCCAAACAGGGCAAAGCAAATCTACGAATGCTTTAGGTATGCGGGAGATGCAGGCTAAAGCGTTTGAAGCTAGGACTGCCCAATACATTCTATTAAAAGCTCCGCCTGCTTCGGGAAAATCTAGGGCCTTGATGTTCTTAGCTTTGGACAAATTGATAAATCAGGGTTTAAAAAAGGTAGTCGTTGCTGTTCCGGAACGCTCCATAGGAAATTCGTTTGCACCAACTGAATTATCAAAATATGGTTTTTATGCGAATTGGGAACCTAACCAACGTTATAATCTCTGTACTCCGGGCAGTGATAAAAGTAAGGTAAAAGCCTTTCATGAATTCTTAGCATCTAATGAACGTATTTTAATTTGCACCCATTCAACGTTACGCTTTGCTTTTGATGGATTAAAAGAGACAGATTTTAATAACTGCCTTTTAGCGATTGATGAGTTTCACCATGTTTCTGCGGACGGAGAGAACATATTGGGCAATGTGCTTCGTAATATAATGGCAAAATCCAATGCTCATATCATAGCCATGACAGGTTCCTATTTTAGAGGTGATAGCGTACCGGTTTTATTGCCAGAAGACGAAGCTAAGTTCACACCAGTAACTTACAATTATTATGATCAGCTTAATGGTTACGAATATCTTAAATCATTGGGAATAGGATATCATTTTTATAGAGGCCGATATTACAAATATGATCCCGAAAAAGGAACGTCGGCATTGGAGGAAATATTGGATGAGACCCTGAAAACAATCATCCATATACCCAGTGTCAATTCTGCCGAATCCTCTAAAGAAAAACTGGAAGAGGTAAACCATATCATCGATTGCATAGGAAATCTGGAATATCAGGATACAGAAACGGGTGTCCTTTATGTAAAAAGTAAACGATCTGCACGGATATTGAAGATTGCGGATTTGGTTAATGATAACTTAAAAGAACGCGATAAAATTGTGGCGTATTTGCGGGGGGCTAGCTCACCCGATGATATTGATATGATTATCGCATTAGGAATGGCCAAGGAAGGTTTTGACTGGCCTTATTGCCAGCACGCTTTGACCATAGGATATCGTGGATCGCTTACCGAGATTATCCAAATCATTGGGCGTGCCACTCGAGACAGCAGTAATAAGTCACATGCTCAGTTTACCAATCTAATTGCACAGCCTGACGCTGTTGATGATGACGTAAAGCTAGCGGTAAATAATATGCTGAAGGCGATTACAGCCTCTTTACTAATGGAACAGGTGCTCGCACCAAATTTCAAGTTCAAGCCTATGGAAGATGAAGACGACTCAGATGACGATAGAAATACGATCAAAATTCGCGGATTTAAAAAACCAACTTCACAAAGGGCTAAAGATATTATAGAAAGCGACTTGAATGATTTGAAAGCCAAAATTTTGCAAGATGACACCATGTTGAAAGCGATGCCAGGAAACATAGAACCGGAAGTTATCAATACGGTGATTATTCCGAGAATTATCCGTGAAGTATATCCAGATTTGAGTGCGGAAGATGTTGAAGCTGTAAGGCAATATGTTGTCGTAGATTCTGTTATTAAAAATGGTGAGGTAGAAGATCATGGTTCAAAGAAATTTATACGTATGGCAGGTTCATTTGTTAATATAGATGACATTCATGTCGATCTGATAGACACAATTAATCCTTTTCAAAAGGCTTTTGAAATCCTTTCTAAAAATGTGACAAAATCAGTATTAAAATCTATTCAGGATGCTATAAATATTACAAGGATTGAAATGACTGAAGAGGAAGCAGTTGCTTCTTGGGAAGCGATAAAGCGATGGAAATTAAATACTGGAAAAGCCCCTGATATCAATTCCTACGATCCAAAAGAACAACGATTAGCCCAAGCTTTATTATTTTTGCAGGACGCTAAACGTAAACAAGGTAAAAATGGCTAAGACGTTAGACGATATTTTTGATGACGATGATTTTGGATTATTAAACGCCAAAGAACCTCATCATAATTATATGCGTACAGATGAAGACCGTTTGATAGATGCTTTTGAAGAGTTAAATGTTTTTTTTGAAAAATATAACCGAGAACCTGCTAAAACATCAATGTCTGAATATGCTTTGTTTGCCCGTTTGAAAGAATTGCGATCAAATGCAGCAAAAAAAAATGTGCTCAAGCCGTTTGACAGATTTAATTTATTGGGAAAAGAAGAGAGTGTCAAAATTGAATCCATAGAAGATATATTGGCAAACGATAATATGGGGTTATTGGAAACGGAAGGAGATACCTCTATTTTTGATTTTGTTCACGCACCAAAAAGTGGAAGTAGGGCGGATGCGGAGTATATAGCGCAGCGAAAAGCATTGCCCGATAAAGAATTCGAACGCTATGACCTCATGTTTAAAAAGGTGCATAAAGAATTAAAGGAAGGCAAGCGACGTCTACTTCCTTTTTCCGATGCTGAAAGAAACCTGAAGGAGGGCAATTTCTATCTTGTGGATGGCATTCTTGCTTACTTGGAAGTGTCGGATGCCGAAAAGATATTGAAAGAAAATAAATCCGGAGACAGAGTGCGATTGGAAGGAAGGACGGTCACCATATTTGAAAACGGCACGATTAGCAATATGCTATTCAGATCATTAGGAAAAGCTATTCACAAGAATGGAAAAATGATCACCGAGACAGATGAAAATTTACAGAAGCAGTTAATCAATAATGCCAATCTAGCACAAGAGGAATCCTTACAATCTGGCTGGATATACGTTTTACGATCTAAATCAAACAATCCTAACGTTAGTGATTTAAAAAACTTATACAAAGTAGGCTTCTCAAAATTGCCTGTTAGAGAAAGAATTAAAAATGCCAATAAAGAAGCTACGTATCTATTTGCTGATGTAGAAATAGTGGCTAGCTATAATTGTTATGGAGTTGAAGTACAGGCACTAGAAAATCTCTTGCATCGATTTTTTGGTGGTGTTTGTTTGAATATTGATATTTATGATCAGAGCGGTAATAGATTTGTGCCAAGAGAATGGTTTTGTGTTCCCGTAAACATTATCAACGAAGCTATTCAGTTGGTTAAAAATAATACCATATTCAATTTTAAATATGATGAAAGTCAAGAAAAAATTGTGTTGAAATGACTATTACAATATGTTTTATTTTTTTTTCTAATTTTTAAAGACTTTCATACCTAATGCACCAAAGGTTTTTACGTTCCCATAATTTACGAAATGGTTAATACTGCACTTACACAATAAAAAGGCAACATTTAAGAAGGATACAATATTGAAATTTTATGATAAGTAATTTTCAATAGCCTCCTTTAATTTTTCGAAATAGATATCTCGAAATTTTATACCAAATATTCCCCCCTCTCGTGTTGTAAACAACGTAGGTTCCACGTTGCTAGGGTCATTGTCCCAAAACAGCACTGCTATATCAGAAATGTGTTCTTTCTCCTTAAATAAATGTATACATGATATTACTTCGTAGGCAATACTCTCAGAGCATACGTTATCATCAAAAACAGTTTTATTACCCAGCTCTGGGATAACATATGTTTGAAAACCCCTCTTCTCATAATGCTTTATAATCGCATTCCCCAGTGAATACCCTTGATGAATTATTGAGAGAGGGGTTAAAGTATTTATATTTGATATATCCACACCGAAAAAGGCATATGCTACATTATCAAGCCTTTTAAATTTGTCGTCATCGTAATATATAATATCAAATCCCCCTCCCCAGCCATTTGAGAGAATTTCTTGAGTGATTCTTTCATTACCCAAAAATTTGATACATGATTGAAGGACAAACTGGCGACTAAACTTAGAATCAAATAATTCTCCTTCTACTATTATAAAATTCTCTAAAACCTCTGATGTCCAATCGGCGGCACCTGAGCCAGACGAAATGATTTCCAGATCTATACGGCTTTGGTCGATAATCCAATATCCCGAACGTAGAACCAAAATTTGATCTTTATTATTACCTTGTGCACCAAGCACGTAAATTGCTGAACAACTATATCTATCTTTTAGTTCTGAAAACACCTCCATCAATGTATCTTTATTAACTGGACGATGTAAAAAATAATCTTCAATATCAGATATAAGTAATTCTATCTCATAAACGATTCCAGAAAATCCAATGCAAAGTATTTCCTTTACAAGAATAGTTTTCACATTATAACCAACAATTGTTGTTGGTTGATTTGTATAATCATTGGTAGACGGCAACAGTATCTTATTAGACTCATAGTTATCAGAAATAGCTCTGTCGCTTACTACAACAATATTTCCATGACTATTAACGACCGATACCAACGTCATAATTGCAAATTTTTTATTAGATCCAGTAGCAGTAAATATTCCAATAATAATGGGGTACTCATAACTTTTGCCTAACATTCACCTAATTGATAGACAAAAATCAACGTTTTAAGCAAAATACCATGTTAATAATGCTATTATCGCGCCTACAATCAATCCGCTTATCGTTTGAGTAAAAGTATCATGCATCAGCTTATAAAAGAAACTTTCTTCTTTTGATTCATTGTTATGCGTATGTGAACTTGCATTTTCAACCGGTCCTTTATTTGTGTTGCCAAAATTAGAGGCGTCGCCAGCTATATAATATGTGTTTGAATTCCCCTGAGTTTGCCGACTATACTTTCTGTCATATTCAGAAACCAAATTATCTTCCGAAAAGAACTTGAAGCCTTCTTTTGATAACACTACATATACATCTCCATTACCTACTTTACCCATAATTTTAAGAAAACCTCTAGAATCAAGGTACCTATAAATCATATCTCGTTCATATTCAGGCACTAAATTTGAATCACAGATATTTAGATAAGCTTCAATAGTGTTTACTTTTAAATGGTATAACGTCCTTAAAATTTTATCGGCATTCTCACGGTTTAGGTCGTTCATAAAATTATATTTTACCAAAGGTAAGAAATCAATATCAAACGCTAAAGTAAGGATATGATAGCAACATATATCTGATTTCTATAACAAAGACAATTTAAAATATATTAATACATCCCAATTCTTTCAAATAAAAATCTGTCCGCATATTGTCCGTAAAACAAAACAACCTACTGAAAATCAGTAGGTTGTTTTGTTAAAAGTCGGGATGGCCGGATTTGAACCGACGACCTCCAGCACCCCATGCTGGCGCGATACCGGGCTACGCTACATCCCGAATTTTAGGATGACAAACTTATAGAAAAAATCTGTAAATCACAATTTTTTACCAAGCACATATTATTCGCTGAATATTGCTTTATCAAATACCGTTATTTATTCTGATTACTCCTGCGAACGTTAACCCTTTAACCATAAAAAACAAATAACAAAAATTGTATAAAGAAGAAATTGAAATATGTCAGATATTACATTTTGCCGTAAATCTATCGTATTTTTATCGTAAATTCATCGTAAAATATACGATGGATTTACGACACTTTATTGATCAATTTACGATGTATTTGAATATTATTCTATAATCTATATAATTTCTGTCTTTCTTTTACTTCATATTAGTTAGATCGCTGGGCATAAGATTATTAGGCCTTATAGCAACTATTAACAAGCGTAGAGGCAATAAGCTCTAGGCAAACTATTTAACGACTCCACTTTTTATAAGGCTTTAGGCAGATTGTTTAACGACTCAGCTTTTTACGCTTTAACTTACTTATAAGTATTAAACATTGTACATTTGAAAGAAAAAAATAAAGATGCCAAGTGCTACCGTAAACTTCTTTACTGAAGAAATTAAATACACTATAAAAAACAAACTGCTATTAAAACAATGGATAAAGGATGCTATTGCTAATGAAGGTTTAAAACCTGGTGAAATAAGCTTCATCTTTTGCTCGGACGAATATTTGCATAAGATAAATGTGGAGTATCTTAATCACGATACCTATACCGATATTATAACCTTTGATAATAGCGATGACGTTTTCGTCATCGCAGGTGATATATTCATCAGTATTGATAGAATCAAGGAAAACGCAAAAAGCTTTTTAGTAAAAGAAGTCGATGAGCTGCATCGCGTTATTATTCATGGTATTTTACACCTATGTGGCTATTTAGATAAGAAACCTGTTGATAAAAAGCGAATGACAGAAAAAGAAAATGAATATCTATCTAAACGGTCATTTGTATAAAAACAAAAGGGATTCATAAATAAATGAATCCCTTTGTTCTGCATTGTATGTCTATTTTTTTAATCTCTGGAGCGAAATAAGATGCTTGCATAATATACCAGCGTTGCCAGTGAAGATAGAGCAGCTACCACATAAGTCATGGCAGCCCACCAAAGGGCATTTTTCGCACCATCATGTTCCTCTCTGCTTGCCATTATTCCTTTGTTTGTTTCCAGCCAAGCTAAAGCCCTATTGGAAGCATCAAACTCCACAGGCAGGGTTACGAAACTGAATAAGGTAACCAATGCTAAAGCAGCAACACCTACCGCTAGTACAATAATATTACCTGCAAAAAAAACTAACATAACACCAATCATCAAAGTCCAAGATGTTAGCGTAGAAGCTACATTGACTACCGGCACCATTGCTGAACGAAATTGTAACCATGCATATGCCTTTGCATGCTGCACGGCATGACCACATTCGTGCGCAGCCACAGCGGCCGCGGCAACACTTCGTCCACTATATACTTCCGGACTCAGATTCACTGTTTTATCCGCCGGATTATAATGATCGGTTAATCGTCCTTCCACCGAAACTACCTTAACATCATAAATATTATTGTCATGTAACATCTTCTCCGCAATATCCTTACCTGACATGCCACTGCTTAATGGTGTTTCGGAATGTTCTTTAAACTTACTCTTGAATCGCCATTGAACAATAAAACTAACGATTGCAATACCTATTAATAACAAATACTCTGTTCCCATTTTTTTATCAACTATATATTACTTCCCTCAAACTGCATACCGACATTTACTTTTTCCGGCCTTCTACCTAAGATATGCATTTTTCTCCTAAATTTACGACAAAAAGATTAAAATAGCATTAAAAAAGCTGACCTTACCTGACATTATATCAAGAAGATAAGTAAAAAACTGACAATTTATCCGAGGTCGGTTGATAAATAAACCCGTACTAAAAGGACACATAGGAAAGAGCACTAAAAAAACCGAGGCTACCTGAATCAATTTTTCTGTCTAAATTTGTACAAAACAATTAACATGGAAAATCTGCTGATCGTTATTCTACTCATAGTCTTACTTTTCTTTTTATATAAACTGACGCAACGAACCAATCAATCGGGTAATGATAATATACCCGGCTTCCAGGGAGAACGCGACGATCTCCTTGTAAAAATTGCGAAAGCAGAACAGAAAGCGGAGAACTACCGCTTGGAAAATGAACGCTTGTTGAATGAGGTTAAAACCGAGCGTGAAAAAGCTGCAGCAGCCGAGCGAACCATTGAAAGCTTAAATGCCTATTTTGAATCGCAACAAGAAAAATTGAATGAACAGAAATTAGAAATAGCAACCATGAAAAGCCAGTTCAATAAGGAGTTCGAATTGATTGCTAATAAAATTCTGGAAGAAAAAACACTTCGATTTACGGAAACAAATCACAAGACCATCAACCAACTTTTAGATCCTTTAAAACAGAATATCAAAAGCTTCGAAGAGAAAGTCGATAAGACTTATAACCATGAAGCTGCGGAGCGAAACTCCCTTAAAGGGGTCGTTATGCAATTAATGGAGCAAAGCCAGCTAATTAAGGATGAGGCTATTAATTTAACAAGAGCCCTAAAAGGCGATCAGAAGAAACAGGGGAATTGGGGAGAAGTGGTTCTAGAACGAGTATTAGAACGATCGGGTCTTACCAGAGATAGCGAATATCGTTTACAGGCTAGTTTTCAAACTGAAGACGGTAAACGTCTGCAACCCGATGTGATCATTGATCTACCGGAAGAAAAACACCTCGTAATTGATGCAAAAGTTTCACTGGTTGCCTACGAGAGATGGGTAAATGCAGCGGATAATGATAATGAGCGCGAATTGTTTGCTAAACAACATATACAATCTATCAAAAATCATGTTACGGAGCTTTCGCGCAAAAATTATCAGGATTTATACAAAATCACGTCACCCGATTTTGTTTTGTTATTTATGCCCATTGAATCTGCTTTCAGTATGTCAATCACGATTGATAGCGAACTATTTAGCGATGCGTGGGATAAACGTGTCGTAATTGTAAGCCCGTCAACGCTACTAGCCACCCTTCGAACCATAGCCAGTATTTGGAAACAAGAGCGACAAACACGTAATGTCATGGAAATAGCAAGAGAAGCCGGCGCACTCTATGATAAATTCGTTGGTTTTACCGAAGACATGGATAAGATTGACAAACAGATAACCATATTAGCAAGGACACATGAAGATGCCCGCAAGAAACTAGAAACCGGTAAAGGTAACGTCATATCTAAAGTAGAAAAGCTAAAAAAACTGGGCGCAAAAGCAAGCAAACAAATAGATATAAGTTTATTTGATGAGGAGGAACTCACTGAAGACTAGCCGGTTTCACGTGAAACCGGCTAGTCTTCAGTGAGTAAGGAAGCAAGTTAACCGGTGAAGAATTTGCAGTTTACCGATTATAATTTATTTACCGGTTAACCGCTACCTGTTAACTAATTAAATGCGTTCCATCCCTGGGCAGTAATTGGGTATAGATTTCCGCTTTTTGATATTAAATTACATCCAGCGTTCTCTTCCATTATATACCCAATCACGCTGATATCCAGATCACCTTTTATCTTTTCATAATCGCTCTGCTTAATGGTAAATAGCAGCTCGTAATCCTCGCCTCCACTAAGTGCGCAGACCGTAGGATCCAATCCGAACTCGCGCGCTGTGTCATAGGTCATTTGATCAATAGGGATTTTTTCTTCGTATAATCTGCAGCCTTTTGATGATTGTTTACATAGGTGCAAAACTTCGGAGGCTAATCCGTCAGATACGTCAATCATCGACGTTGGCTTAATTTGAAGTTCCTTAAGCAATTGAACGACATCACGTCGTGCTTCCGGCTTTAATTGTCTTTCTACAATATAATCTTTTCCTTCCAGATCGGGCTGAATGTTTGGATTCTCTAAAAATATTTGCTTCTCCCGTTCTAATAACTGAAGACCGACATAAGCCCCTCCCAAATCGCCGGACACACAAATCAAATCACCTTCCTCTGCCCCATTTCTATAGGTTACAGCGGAAGAATCAGCATAACCTATACTCGTCACACTAATAACTAATCCCTGCTTGGAAGCGGATGTATCTCCTCCCACCAAGTCCACATTGTACTTCTTACATGCTAGAATAGCTCCTGCGTATAACTCCTCAACTGCTTCTAAAGGAAACTTGCTCGATAAGCCGATAGAAAAGGTTATTTGAGTGGCAATGCCATTCATTGCGTAAATATCACTTAAGTTTACTTGTACCGCTTTATATCCCAAATGCTTAAGCGGAACATATCTTAAGTCAAAATGTACACCTTCCAATAATAAATCGGTTGAAATAAGTGTCTGTTTTCCTCCATGCTGAATAACCGCGGCGTCGTCTCCTATGCCTTTTACGGTTGATTCTTCCTTTATTTCAATTGATTTATTAATCAGGTCAATGAGGCCAAACTCGCCCAGTTTATCTAAACCGGTATTCTCTTTGTTATCAAACATGTAGAATTAATATAGTATGTATTTCTAATTTAGAGTCCGAATTGTGCAGATATATCCAACATACGCTCAATTGGCTTCCTTGCTCTGTTTATCACGTCCAGTGGCAAATCTATTTCCGGTAATTCAAACCTCATAGCGTTATAAAGCTTTTCTAAGGTGTTCAGCTTCATATGCGGGCAATCGTTGCATGCACATGCATTATTAGGAGGAGCGGGTATAAAGGTCTTCTGTGGATTAGCTTTCTGCATTTGATGAATAATACCCGATTCGGTCGCAACAATGTAGGTACTAGCTGGGTCTTTTATGGTATAGTTTAATAAACCGGTGGTCGACCCTATATAATCAGCCTGCCTTAAAATGTGTTCCTCACACTCGGGGTGTGCAATAAATTTCGCATCAGGAAACTGCAATCGTAAACGATCAATTTTCTCTTGCGAAAATATTTCGTGTACCATACATGCACCGTTCCAAAGAACAAGGTCTCGGCCGGTTTTCTTTTTTACATAGTCGCCTAAGTTTTTGTCAGGTCCGAAAATAATCTTTTGATCTTTCGGCAGGCTTTCAACGATTTGTACGGCATTGGATGATGTACACACAATATCGCTAAGTGCTTTCAGCTCGGCTGTGCAGTTGACATAGGTAATGACAAGGTGATCGGGGTATTGCTCTTTAAACTTCGCAAACAAATGGGGTGGACAACTATCTGATAAGCTGCAGCCTGCCTTAAGATCCGGTAGCAACACTTTCTTTGTGGGTGATAGAATTTTAGCTGTTTCAGCCATAAAATGAACACCGGCGAAAACGATTATAGCAGCATCTGTTTTTGCAGCCTCTTGAGAAAGTCCCAAGCTATCCCCAATATAATCTGCGATATCTTGAATTTCAGCATCCTGATAATAATGTGCTAAAATAACTGCGTTCTTTTCCTTTTTAAGCTTGTTGATCTCTTGAACTAAATCCAGTCGAGGGTCAATTGCTTCATCGATATAGCCTTTAGCAGTCAGTTGTTCAGTATAGTTTTCCATTTTCTTAGCCTAAGCATAGTTCACTTATACAAATGTACGCAAAGAAAATGAAATCGGATTTTGTGGCTTTTCCACTGTTCAATAAAAACAATAATTCTTTTTATATAAAATCTTCTTATCGTTTATTAGTGTGTTAGTAATGTTAGAAAATGGGATATCTTTTTTCTTGTTTTATTTGATGTTCTATTTTTATCAACAAGTTTTTAACATTATTGATAAGTTAATGAATTGATTTACAATCGCTATTTATTTTGCTGTTTTTTCTTTCCATATTTTTTTGTCAGTTTTTTATGACGGAATTTTGGTTAGGAACTAGCGGTTCATCGGATGGATAAATAATCTAAAAGTTCTGGTAAATGTGAATATGATGGCTTCTTAACAAGTTATTCTTTTTATTCCACTGACTTTTTACAAAAAAATCCACATATTTAACATGTTTTTCCACCGTTTTGACGGAAGATATCAGTAAATAATTTTTTCAATATGACGAATGTTGATTTCTTAGTTGTGGGTTCGGGTATTGCGGGTCTGAGTTTTGCCTTGAAGGCCGCAAAATATGGTAAGGTTCTGATAGTTACGAAATCGAACGAGGACGAATCGAATACAAAGTATGCACAAGGTGGTGTAGCCGTCGTTGTGGATAAGTCAGACAGCTTTGAAAAGCATATCGCTGATACTCTGGTTGCTGGTGATGGTTTGTGTGATAAAAAGGTTGTGGAAAACGTTGTTAAGGAAGGTCCGGAGCGGATCAAGGAAATCATTCAATATGGAACTCATTTTGACGAAATAACAACAGGTAGTTATGATTTAGCGCGAGAGGGCGGACATTCGGAACATCGTATTTTACATTATAAAGATATTACGGGTTTTGAGATTGAGCGGGCTCTATTGGAGCAAGTTCATCAGTCTGCCAATATTACGATATTAACCCATTATTTTGCTGTTGATCTCATTACTCAACATCACCTCGGCTTATTTGTTAATAAGACCAGTGACGATATTACCTGTTATGGGATTTATGCATTAAATACGTTGACAAATGAAGTTGAAAAAATCTTAAGTAAGATTACTGTAATGGCTTCCGGCGGAGCCGGGCATATTTATGCATCTACTACGAATCCGGTGATTGCTACAGGGGACGGCATAGCAATGGTTTATCGGGCTAAGGGAAAAGTAAGAAATATGGAGTTTATTCAGTTCCACCCTACCTCGTTGTATAACCCCGGTGAGTATCCATCATTTTTGATTTCAGAAGCGTTGCGCGGATTTGGTGCCGTTTTAAGAAGGAAGAATGGAGAAGAGTTTATGTATGAGTATGACGATCGTGGATCGTTGGCGCCGAGGGATATCGTTGCGCGAGCAATAGATAATGAAATGAAGAAATCGGGAGACGATTACGTTTATTTGGATATTACGCATCGCGATAAGGCAGAGCTTTTGAAGCATTTTCCGAATATATATGCAAAATGCCTTAGTATTGGTATTGACCTTACGAGGGATTATATACCCGTGACTCCCGCTGCTCATTATCTTTGCGGGGGTATCTTGGTAAATGAATTCGGTCTTTCCTCTATTAATAATCTCTACGCCTGTGGCGAATGCTCTTCTACCGGTTTACACGGCGCTAACAGATTAGCTTCCAATTCATTATTGGAAGCTTTGATTTATGCCCATCGGATATTTGAACATGCAATAAGCGTTTTTGACAAGATCACTTTACCTCTTAATATACCCGATTGGGATGACACGGATACACAGCTATCAAACGAAGATATTTTGGTTACGCATAATTTAAGAGAAACACAGAAGATTATGAGTGATTATGTTGGTATTGTACGTTCGGATTTTCGCTTAGAACGTGCCATGCGGCGACTCAAATTACTTTATGAGGAAACGGAAGAATTCTATAAGAACACGAAATTGTCTGTGAAACTGTGCGAGCTTAGAAATGTCATCCAAGTTTCGTATATTGTCATTAAATCGGCAATGGCTCGGAAAGAGAGTAGAGGTTTACATTATACTACAGACTATCCGAATCATTCAAAGGAGCTGATAGACACTGTTTTTTAGGTATATGGCATTAATAAAGGCTGTTTTAAGTAAGACTCCAAGCATTGGCGTTGATACATTTATTGCAGAGAACGCCACCATAGTTGGTAATGTAACGATAGGGAATCATTGTTCTGTGTGGTTCAATGCGGTTATAAGAGGGGATGTAAATTATATTAGAATAGGCGATTATTCAAATATACAGGATGGTGTGGTGATTCACGGTACTTATTTAAAGAATGGAACGGATATAGGAAGTTATGTGAATGTAGGACATAATGCTATAGTTCATGGCTGTACGTTAAGGGATCATTGTTTGGTGGGAATGGGGGCAATTGTGATGGACAAGGCGGTTATTGAGGAATATGTAATTGTAGCGGCGGGAGCGGTTGTTTTGGAAAACATGGTGTGTGAAAGTGGTTTTTTATACGCTGGTGTACCTGCAAAAAAGATTAAGCCCTTAACAGCCGAACAAAGGACCTTGTTAGATAAATTGCCACACAATTATGTGCTATATGCTAGTTGGTTTGGGGTGGATTAGCTTCCATCGACTTATCTTCACTCGGTATATCGATGACTTCCTCTTGTTCCCAATTAGGTCTAACCGTGATTGGTTTACTATGATACCAAACCTTTTCAGGCTGTGTACGCTTTTCTACATCAGCTGGGTCCCATTTATTATTTCGATTTATATCATAAACGATTCTAATTAAGTACTTCCCACCCGGAAATTGCTTGAAGACGAGGCGATCGGATTTCCGAATGGCAGTTGAGAGAAAGATATTTTCCTTCTTTTCGTTTGTTATCTGAACGAGGTATTGATTTCCAATGGTATCAGGTACATTTAATTTTAGAATAACGTCTCCAAAATTTTCCGTTTCGTCCAGTGTAAACTTTCGCTTTACAGCCTTTGATTTTTCACCAAAATGGCCTTGAAACGCATTCTCTTTTAGATCCAATTCATAGTTTCGTTTAGGGCGCCAATTGTACCGTATAATGTACGATCTATTACTGCTGGTATCTTTTACTAGTTGGAAGTTAGTACGTGAAACGGAATCTTCCGTAAGTATTATGTTTTGTTTGTCAAACGACTTTATGGGAGCGGTGCTGTTTAATATGATGTGTTTTATTTTGTTAACCTTCTGGCTATTGATATTATCGGTAATAATGAGATCCCGATCGTACTTTTCATTTTTGCTTCGGCGAATGGTCGTTGAATCTAAGACCTGATTGTTTTCGGTAATACGTACTTTTAAAGAATCGAAGGTTAATTCACTTAGCCACATCGAAGCGCTATCCCGTGTAGAACTATAATTTACAATTTTATCCTGATCTAAGGAGTTTGGGCTAAGGACCTCAATATCGGGGTTTGTTATAGGTCTATTAAAAATGAAATTTATCGTACCATTTTTTTCAATTTTACGGTCGAGCAGTCTGAAAGTTGTTGGAACAGGTTTAGATATCGCTAAACGAATATTACTAGTGTCCTTGTTCAATAAGAAGGAGTCAGTTAAAAAGCCAATTTCCTCGTCTGTTCCGTTAAATATACGATCATTATTTTTTTCTTTTAGAGCATAAATGCGATATGTATCTTCTTTTAGATTGTGAATCTTGAAATTGCCTGCTGAATCGGTAAGCGTAAAAATATTCGCTTTTCTCTTACCGAATATTGAATCTTGCCGGGTAGGTATAAGCATAACCGTCACCTCCTTTTCCTTTTCTAAAGTAAGTGCGTTGCTGACATTACCTGATATATTAAGTGAATCTATTTGATCGCCAGTAGCAAAGACATAGCTGTAATTTAGTAAAGGATTTCCCTCGTTATAATCCCCGAGGGCTTTTCCAAAGTTTATGGTGTATGTTGTTTTTTCTTCCAGGGTATCAGGTAAGGTAATGACTAAGGATTTCTTCTTTATTTTATAAATTGGAATTTTATCCATATCAGGCGTTACACTGATTTCTTTCAGTTCGTTCTGAAGTTTAACAAATTCGTCAAACTCGATAACGATTTCTTTGGATTTAAAATTTCTGCTGAGGTTGATAGGCGTTTCTTTTAAAACTTTTGGAGGAATGCTATCCTTTGGCCCTCCCATCGGTTGCTGTATGCTTGCACAATGCGTATTGAATAATAAAGTGACGAAAAGAATGAGTAAAATAAGGTAATTTGTATTTAAGCTTATTTTTAAGCCTTTTAACACGTTTTTCTTCTTTTTGGAGATTAGCATCGTTTTTTAAAAGATAATGTCTCTTATCGCTTTATTTAATTTTTATATAACGTATTGATATTCAATATTTTATATTAATTTGACATATGAACCATAAGAACACTAACGTCAGCTGGTGATACGCCGGAAATTCGAGAGGCTTGACCGAGCGTTCTCGGTTTTATCTTTATAAGTTTTTCCCGAGCTTCTTTTGAAAGGGATATCAGTTGATTATAATCAAAATGCGGATTAATTTCTTTATCCTCCATTTTCTTCATTTTATTTACAATCTCAATTTCTTTATCGAAGTAGCTATCGTATTTTACCTTTATTTCGGCCTGTTCTATTATTTCCTCGGAAAAATCAGCGAGCAAGTCCTTTAAGCTACTATTTGCTTCAGCTAAATTCCAGATATTTACCTGAGGTCGAGTAAGGACATTGAACATTTTTATATTTTGGGTGAGTGGACTGGAAGATAATTTTTCCAATATTGGATTCATTTTAGAAGCTTCAACAGACGTTTTGCGAAGGTACTCTACTATCTCATCAGACTTGCTAATTTTAGTTTTCACTTTATCTAAGGCCTCTTCCGAAGCTAAACCAAGTTGATGGGCCAATGGTGTTAGTCGAATATCAGCATTGTCCTGTCTTAAAAGTAATCGATGCTCTGCTCGAGAAGTAAACATACGATAAGGTTCTTCTGTACCTTTTGTCACTAAGTCATCAATCAAAACACCTATATAAGACTCTGATCTTTTAAGTATAAGTTCATGTAGATCGTTAATTCGTTGATGCGCATTTATACCGGCAATGAGGCCTTGACTTGCTGCCTCTTCATAGCCGGTGGTGCCATTAATTTGTCCTGCAAAAAATAGGTTTTTTACCTTTTTTGTTTCAAGTGTTAAATCCAATTGCATTGGCGGAAAATAGTCGTATTCAATCGCATACCCAGGTCTAAACATTTTGGCATTTTCAAAACCTGGAATTTGCCTCAAAGCTTTGAATTGTACATCTTCAGGCAGTGATGTGGAAAAGCCGTTAACATAGATCTCGTGGGTTCTCCATCCCTCGGGTTCAACAAAAATTTGATGTCTATCACGTTCTGCAAAGCGATTTATTTTGTCTTCTATAGAAGGACAATACCGAGGGCCCAATCCTTTAATTCTGCCAGTGAACATCGGTGATTTTTCAAAGCCTTCTTTTAAGGTATCATGAACATTGGTATTCGTATAGGTGATCCAACAGCAGCGTTGCTCTTGAGGTAAATCAATGGATTGATAAGAGAAGCGACCTCTTTTCTCGTCTCCCCACTGCTCTTCCATTTTGGTATAGTCGAGCGTTCTTCCATCCACACGAGGAGGTGTTCCCGTTTTCATGCGACCAGACTCAAAGCCAATTGAGATGAGTTGCTCGGTTAGTCCAGTGGCGGCCTTCTCACCCGTTCTACCTCCACCAAATTTTTTTTCACCGATATGAATAATACCATTTAGAAAAGTGCCATTCGTTAATACAACTGCATCCGCTTCGATTCGTATTCCCAGTGACGTAATAACACCTTTTGCTCGTCCTTGATCTACAATAATTTCTTTAACGGTATCTTGCCAAAAGTCTATGTTTGATAATGATTCCAATTGGAGTCGCCATTCTTCAGCAAAACGCATTCGGTCGTTTTGCGACCGCGGGCTCCACATGGCCGGACCTTTAGATAAATTCAACATTCTAAATTGAATAGTGGTTTTATCAGCGATTATCCCAGAATAACCACCTAGCGCATCTATTTCGCGAATTATTTGACCTTTAGCAACACCTCCCATGGCAGGATTACAACTCATTTGAGCAATTGTACCCATATTCATAGTAATGAGTAGCACTTTTGATCCTAAGTTAGCAGCCGCTGCCGCCGCCTCGCATCCTGCATGGCCGGCACCTACAACAATAACATTATATTTTGAAAACATAACTCTTCGTGTTTCACGTGAAACATTTTATTGTGTTTCACGTGAAACGTTTATATTAATTCTCCTAATTCTATCCAGCGAACACTCTTTTCTTCTAGATCGTTATTTAGTACTTCTAGTTCTTTCGAAAGTATCGTAATAAGTTGATGATCTGTAGTAGATAGCAATTGTTCGGTTTTTTCTTTAATTGTAAATTCTATATGTGCAATTTCCTGCTCTAAAATCTCAAATTCTCGTTTCTCTTTAAAAGATAACTTGACCTTATCTTTTTTAGGTTCAGGAATGTTTGATGTTTTTGTTTCTTTCTTTACCGGGTTTTCCTCTAGTTTGAAATCCGAATAATTTCCATTATAGATTTTTATTGGTTGTTCTTGCTGAAAAATGAATAATTGATCAGTAAGTTTATCAATAAGGAAGCGATCATGTGAAACAAGAAGTAAGACTCCCGTATAATTTTCCAGAAAATTTTCTAAAACATTTAGGGTGTCGATATCTAAATCGTTGGTTGGTTCGTCCAGGATAAGAAAGTTGGGATTCTTGATAAGAACACGCATTAATTGAAGCCGCTTCTTTTCGCCGCCACTTAGTTTTTCAACTAAATTGTATTGCTTTTCTGGAGTAAAAAGAAAATGACTTAAGAGTTGAGATGCAGTAATGGTCTCCCCTTTTCCGGTTGTGATGTATTCAGCTACTTCTTTGACAACATCAATTACTCGTTGCTTTTCGGTGAAATTTAATCCGCCCTGCTTATAATAACCGAAAACAGTTGTTTCCCCTGTGATGATTTCACCACTGTCAGGTAACTCTTGACCGGTAATTAAATTGAGAAAGGTAGATTTACCGCTACCGTTTTTTCCTGCTAAACCGATCCGATCTCCTTTCTTGAAAATGTAAGAAAAATTATCAACTATGGTATGCTTTCCGAATGACTTATTAATATGATTGAGCTCTAATATTTTATTACCTTGTCTACTTAATTTAATGTCTAAACGAAGACTGTCCTTTCTTTTATCACTTTTTGTTTTTTCCTCCAAATCGTAGAAGGCGTCAATCCTTGCTTTTGACTTGGTACCACGTGCCTTGGGTTGGCGACGCATCCATTCAAGTTCCTTTCTTAATAAGTTTTTATTTTTCTCTAGAGATGCCGTGTCGGATATTTCGCGTTCTGCCTTTTTTTCTAAGAAATACCCGTAGTTGCCTTTATAAGAATAAAGGTTTCCTTCATTAAGCTCCTTTATTTCGGTGCAGATATTGTCTAGAAAATAGCGGTCGTGCGTTACGAATATAATAGTTTTCTGTCCGATCGTTAACAAATTTTCCAACCACTCAATTGTTTCAATGTCTAAATGGTTGGTTGGTTCATCTAATATATATACGTCCGGTTCGTCTATTAATAACTTGGCTAAAGACAGTCTTTTTCTTTGGCCGCCCGAAAGCTTGTTGATTGGTTGTTCTAAATCAACAATACCCATTCTATTCAAAATGGTCTTAATATTATTTTCAAAATTCCAGGCATCTTTAATGGTAAGTATATCTGCCAATTCCTGTAGACGGGGATTACTCGTTTGCTCTGTTCGTATAAGAAAATCGTACTCCTTTATGAATTGCTGGATATCGTTGTCTATGCTATAAATAAAATCTGACACGAGTGTAAGATTTTCAAAGGAAGGTTCTTGTTCGAGATAGCCTATTTTCAGATCTTTGGTTTTTACTACTTTTCCTTCGATAGGGATCGTCTTTCCGCTAAGGATTTTTAACAAGGTAGATTTGCCCGTTCCGTTAATGCCGACAAGCGCCACCCTATCCCCCTTCTGCAAACCAAAAGTGAGGTCCTTAAATAGCCATCGATCACCAAAGGTATGGCTTATACGCTCTACTGATAATATACTCAAATTATAATATTGTTATTTGTTATATGTAAATATTTATTTTACAAGTAGTTATGTATTAAAATGCTAATTTTATGTTGGCCACCATCTTTTACCATAACTATCAAGCTTGACAGTTCTTGAAGTTATTTATCATACTAAATTGCGCCTAGCCACACGCATTGGGACTAACTATCAAAGAATACCTAAATTTTTGTAAAATTAAGTAATATCTGTCAATAGAAGGGGGTATTGAATATATTAATTGAGCTTATGGTCGGGAATTAAATGGAATTTAGGAATGACTACATCAAATACCGCTCCGTCTATTTCCCTCAACATTTGATAGCTGCCCTGCATACTGCCCATGTCGCTCTTCAAGTTGCATCCTGATACATATTCATACCGTTCTCCAGGCGCAATGAGCGGTTGCTGGCCAATTACTCCTTCACCTTCTACTTCTCTATGTGTTCCATTTGAGTCAAATATAAACCAGTGTCTTCTTAATAATTGAACATTGTAGTCGCTCATATTTTCTATGGTGATTTTATAAGCAAACATGAAATGTTCGTTTTCCGGATTTGAATACTCCGGTTGGTATATTGCCTCTACCGAAACTTTAACACCTTCAGTAATTTCAGTAACCATTCTTTTCTTATTTTGAGGCAATATAGGAAATGGAGAATTAAAATAGAAATACTCCGTTATCAATTTTTGTTCATTTATACATCAGTCGTGACGTCCGCGAACTGAAATGCTATCTCATCTAAAACTTCATTAATCTCCGGTACTTTATCTAGGCTTACTAGTTTCATTCTATATTCTTTGAAATTGGGAATACCTTTGAAATAGTTTGCGTAATGTCTTCTCATTTCGAATATACCTGTTTTCTCACCCTTCCATTCTATTGACTTTACGAAATGAGTCTTACACACATCCACTCGTTCTTTGATGGTAGGACCGTCAAGGTAGGTACCTGTTTCAAAAAAGTGCTTGATTTCGCGAAATATCCACGGATAACCGATAGAAGCTCTGCCAATCATGATACCGTCAATTTCATATTCTAAACGCCAAGCAGCGGCCTTTTCAACGCTATCTACGTCCCCGTTACCGAAAATAGGGATATGTATACGCGGATTTTTTTTTACCTTTTTGATCAAACTCCAGTCAGCATTTCCTTTGTACATTTGTGATCGTGTCCTCCCGTGTATACTAAGCGCTTGAATTCCAATATCTTGTAGTCTTTCCGCTACCTCATAGATATTCTTGGTATGATCGTCCCATCCAAGTCTTGTTTTCACGGTTACCGGTAAATGCGTTGCATTAACTACGGCTTTGGTCATTGCTACCATCTTATCAATGTCTTGCAATAAACTTGCCCCCGCCCCTCTACAAGCTACATTTTTAACCGGGCAGCCATAATTAATGTCAATGAGATCCGGTTTGGCTAAAGTGGCTATTTCAGTAGCTTCTTCCATACTTTTGATATCACTGCCAAAAATTTGAATACCGATGGGGCGTTCATATTCGAAAATATCTAACTTCTGCTTACTTTTAGCCGCATGTCTAATCAGTCCTTCAGAAGAAATAAATTCGGTATACATCATATCTACCCCATTTTGTTTACATACATACCTAAAGGGCGGATCACTCACATCTTCCATTGGAGCAAGCAGCAACGGAAACGCTCCTAAATCAATATTATTTCCTATCTTGACAGACATTATCTATATTCAACTCAATCATTAAAATAATTTCCTCTACAAAATAAGCTCTTAATGGCAGAGGAGAGACCGATAATTCCTTTTATATGCAACGCGATTATATTGCATATAAAAGGCAATTTATCTAAGTTTGCAAAAATATAAAAAATTGAGTGCTTATCCTTATAATCGTTCTGATAATCATCCAAGTATGTCTTTTCTTTACTTACTCATTACGGTATTGCTTTCTGCCACCGTTTTTAGTTTAGTGGGGGTGTTTATTGGTTTTTTACTTTTTGGGCGTGATGTTTTGCAAATAGGAGCCAAGGGTTTTACCGGATTAACAGCGGATGAGTTAAACTTTATCAGTATATCACAGATTTTTTCAGCGATAGGAACATTTGTGGTTCCATCCCTATTGCTTAATCGAATAGAAAAGAACAACCGACCGTATTTTGATTTATCCTTTAAGCCTAATGTTAAGCTCTATGCATTGGTTTTATTATTAATGGTGGTATTTTCACCCTTTTTTGAAATAACAATCTTATTGAACGAGCAAATGCATCTTCCGGATTTTATGAAGAATATCGAACAATGGATGCGCGCGAAAGAAGATGAAACCGGGGCTTTGACGAATGCCTTTTTATCCCGCAAATCTTTCACCGGGTTGATTATTAACATCTTCATGATCGGAATTTTAGCAGCCGTTGGTGAGGAGTTTTTATTCCGAGGATGCTTACAGAACATTTTTATTAAGTGGATCGGGAAGCCGCATATGGCGATATGGCTAACGGCAGCCATATTTAGCGCAATCCACGTTCAATTTTATGGATTTCTGCCCCGAATGTTAATCGGTGCTTTATGTGGATATTTATACTTTTGGGGACGAAGTATCTGGCTTCCGGTAACAGCGCACTTTATTAATAATGTATCAGCTATTCTTATTGCCTATTATCTTGTTAAATCAAACAAGCCTTTGGATTCACTATCATTTGAACTTAATCAGTGGCCTTTGGCGATCGCCAGCTTATTTGCAGGTATCTTCGTTCTGTATTTCTATAGACGAAAAGCGAAGCAAATAAATTAAAAATCATTATTATTCACATGAAAACGCGCGTAATAACAGGTTTTTTCTTCGTTTTAGTTATGCTGGCATCTGTACTTTCAGGGGCTTATGCATTTAGTATATTCTTTATTGTTTTAGCCATTCTTAGCTTAATCGAATTTTATAGATTAATAGATAAAGAGGGTGTAAAACCTGATCGTTTGGGCGGTACCTTATTGGGAATAGTTCTTTTTATAATCGTGGCACTGCTGGATTTAAATTTTGTAACGCCTTCTGCATTATTGTATTCTGTCCCTCTTTTAGCCTTTATTTACATACGGGAGTTATATCGAAAAAACGAACGGCCTTTTTACAATATTGCACTTACTTTTTTAGGTGTTATCTATGCAGTAATTCCTTTCCTGTTTTTTTTCAGACTCGGATTCCTAGGAGGTCATTACGAATACTATCTTCCCATGTCGTTCTTGTTTATGCTTTGGGCAAACGATACCGGTGCATACCTTGTGGGTATGAAATTTGGTAAAACGAAGCTATTTGAACGACATTCGCCTAAGAAGACATGGGAGGGCTTTATTGGAGGTGTAGCTTTAAGTGTTGGTGTAAGTCTTATTTTACACTATTATTATGCCAATCTGGCTCGCTGGGAGTGGTGTGTGATAGCGGTTATAATTTCTGTATTCGGAACCTGGGGAGATTTAACGGAATCTATGTTGAAGAGAAGTTTTCAGGTAAAAGATTCCGGATCATTGTTGCCAGGACATGGTGGATTATTGGATCGATTTGACGGCTTGCTGTTGGCGGCGCCTTTAGTCTATTGTTTTTTGAAACTGGTTGCCTAAGCACGAGGTGTTCGCAGTCTCCATCGGGCCGATCATATTTCTGCCTGACTTCAAGACAGGCAGAAACAAGATGTGATACTTTTTAGTTTGGGTCAGCGGTGTTTATAAGATAGCTGAAGAGATCATCAGCTGCCATTTTTTCTTGCTCGCCCGTAATCATCTTTTTTATAGTTAACATACCGGAGGAGAGCTCTTCTGCCCCTATGAATATAACATAAGGAATCTTTTTCTGGTCGGCATAAGTTAGCTGCTTCTTAAGTTTTGCAGCTACTGGATAAAGCTCACTTGCTATTCCGTTTTTTCTTAAGGTTTGGAGTAGACTCAACGCATAATCTTCGGTAGACTGATCAAAGTTTGTTACCAACACCTGCGTTGTTTTTGTTGTACTCTCCGGAAATAGATCGAGTTCCAAGAGTACATCATAAATACGATCGGCTCCAAAAGATATTCCTACACCGGTGAGACCCGGTAAACCAAACATTCCGGTTAAGTCATCATACCTTCCGCCTCCGCCTATACTTCCCATAGAAACTTCGTTGGTTTTGACTTCAAAGATGCTTCCGGTATAATAGTTTAATCCCCTGGCAAGGGTAATATCAACTTCTATATAGGGCAATGCATTGGCATCTAATTTTTGCGCATAAGCCAGGACCATTTCAATTTCTTCGATTCCTTTTTGCCCCATTTCTGAACTTTTCAATACTTCCTTTAATGTGGCTAATTTATCGACATTGCTGCCTGATAAAGTAATAATAGGATCTAACATTGCAAGCTCTTCCGTTGAAAAGCCTTTAGCCGCTAGTTCTTGTTTTACACCTACCAATCCAATTTTATCCAACTTATCGATAGCTACGGTCATATCGATAAGTAGTTCGGGCTTTCCTATAATATCCGCAATGCCGGCCAGTAGTTTTCGGTTATTTAGTTTAATGACGAAGTCTTTTAGACCGAGGGATGACAGCGCTTCCTGGTATACAAGGATAAATTCCGCTTCATTTAACAAGCTTTCTGAGCCAACCACATCTGCATCACATTGATAGAATTCTCTATATCGACCTCTTTGTGGGCGATCTGCCCGCCAAACGGGCTGGATCTGGAAACGCTTAAAAGGCAATGTGATCTCATTTTGATGCATTACTACATATCTAGCGAAAGGGACCGTAAGATCGTAGCGTAAGGCTTTTTCAGCGATAAGGGGCGTAATCGAATTTGAATGAAGTGTTGCAAATTTTTCGGCGGATATTTTTGAAATGAAATCACCGGAATTGAGTATTTTAAATATGAGCTTATCCCCTTCCTCTCCATATTTACCGGTTAAGGTTTGCAAATTTTCAAACGAAGGAGTTTGTATTTCCTGATACCCATATTTCCTAAATACGTCTTTTATTGTATTGAAAATATAATTCCTTCTCTCCATTTCAAGTGGAGAAAAGTCACGTGTACCTTTTGCTAAAGATGGTTTAATTTGTGCCATGGCACAAACTTAGATAAAATTTTACTCTTTCAGATTGCTTAAAGCTATTAAGCGGAGGGGTTAACCAACAAAAAAGGAATTTTTTCTAATCAACCTACAAATCAAACGGAGCATACAAACAAAGCTTCAAAATAAATGTTTTATAGAGACATTATTATTTATCCATTAAATCATGAAAAGAAATTTAATTTTGGGTGCCATCCTATTATTTATGGGCCTAGGCGTTTATGCGCAACAAGATAAAAGTAAGCGCGCTAGTCCTCCTGACAGCCTTCGTATAACAACATCATCGGGAGTGACTATATCGATCAATTATAGCAGACCCTCTGTTAAAGGGAGAACGGTGGGTGAGGATATTGCCCCGGTAGGAAAAATATGGCGGACAGGTGCTAATGAAGCAACAACTTTTGAAGTAAATAAAGACGTTACAATTGAAGGAAAAGCATTGAAGGCGGGCAAATATAGCTTACACAGCATACCGGGCGAACAAACTTCAACCATTATTTTTAACAAAGTATGGAAAAAATGGGGACTCGATTACGATGAAAAGGAAGATGCATTACGTGTAGAGGTTCCGACGGAACAGAATAGCCAATCAGTAGAACAGTTTACCATATCGGGTTCTAAGGAGGGAAGGATAGAATTGATGTGGGGGACTTATAAAATAGCTTTTACGGTAAAATAAGAGATTAAAGGATTAAATGACTTCCATGAAGTGGATGATTAATCGTTCATTTCATGGAAGTCATTTTTTATGGTGTGTATACGGACATCATGTAAGATAAGTACGACCTAATTTCCTTAAAACTTTTGTATAAATTTTATTAATAAAACGTATTATCAAATAAAAGGTTTAAAAAGTTTCTCGAATGAGAAAAAAACTCGTTATTTTTGACAAAATTTTTAAAATATAGGCATTCAATTAAAAAATATATATTTGGTATGGTGATATTTCGGGATAGGATGTTATTTTTTAAAAAGATGAAGCTCCTTTGGGAGAGGAGCTTCAACGCTAACCAATTATAAACCTATATTAAACTGAGGGGCAAAACCAGACAAAAGTTGAATTGTTTTTGATATCTTATCAATAACTTATTCCCTTCTGTTGATACAAACATAATAAAACTTCATAATATTTACCATATTTTTAATAAAATTTTTCATTTTTATAAATATTTTAAAAAATACCGTCAATAATTTATAAACATCAAAAAATCATGGAAAAAAAGTCTCAATTTTTAGAACTTGATAACTTAGATACGCAGATTTTATCTATTTTGATGAACGATGCATCAGTTCCATACACTGAAATTGCAAAAAAGCTAGTAGTTTCAGGTGGAACGATTCACGTTCGCATGAAAAAAATGGAAGAACTTGGCATTATCAGAGGTTCTAACCTAATTATTAACCCTCAATCTATAGGATTTGATATATGTGCATTCTTAGGTATATATTTAGAGAAAGGATCTCAATATAAAACGGCTGTTGAACAGCTAAAAGAGGTTAAAGAAGTGGTGGAATTGCATTATTGTACAGGTCAATATAGCATGTTTGCTAAAATTATATGTAGAGATACCAATCATTTACGTCATGTTTTGAATGAAGACATACAAGCTATTAAAGGAATAGCAAGAACTGAGACAATTATATCGCTGGAAGAGAGCATAAAGAGACAAATTTCACTGATATAGTACAAAAAAGGTAATAAAAATGAGTAAAATGCTATTATTTTATTATTTTTTATATTTTACCTGTTCTTTAATAGAAGCTTTATTACCGCTTTGTTGTTCTGTAGGAGGATATGATGTTTATTCAATTTTCTCTAAAATAAGCGCATATTTTTGGAAAGGGTGTAGTCGTTAAGCTAATTACCGGATTCAAACGAGGAGGAGAACGTTTAATTATCTCATTCGTATTTGTCATAGGTTTTAGGAAGATGGCACAAAAAAGCCTATCATTTAATGATAGGCTTTTTATTTAAGAGACGAATGTTTCTTATTTTACGTAAGAAACTTCTTTTACTGCGTTTATAATCTTTTTAATGCTAGGTAAAGCGGCTTCAATAAGCGTTGGTGCATATGGAAGAGGAACATCTGCAGAGGTAACACGAATAACCGGGGCGTCTAAATAATCAAAAGCATTCTTTTGAACATTGAAAGCGATCTCTGATGAGATAGAGGCTAAAGGCCAAGCTTCTTCTACAATGACCAGGCGATTTGTCTTTTTTACCGATTCTATAATCGCTGCATAATCAATCGGACGCACGGTTCTTAAATCTAATAAATCGACGGAGATGCCATCTTTAGCCAACTCTTGGACAGCAGGTATTACGACCCGTGGAATCATCTTACCAAAAGATACAATGGTTACATCCGTTCCTTCTTGTATTTTATGTGCTTTTCCTAACTCTAAATAATATTCTTCTTCCGGAACCTCTCCTTTGTCTCCGTACATCACTTCTGACTCCATGAAAATTACAGGATCCGGATCAAGGATGGATTGCTTTAATAAACCTTTTGCGTCGTAGGGATTAGAAGGAACAACAACTTTTAATCCGGGACAGTTTGCATACCAATTCTCAAAATTCTGTGAGTGTTGCGCAGCTAATTGGCCTGCATTACCTGTTGGGCCCCTAAATACAATTGGACAGGAATATTGGCCGCCACTCATCGAGTGGATCTTTGCTGCACCATTGATCACTTGATCAATGGCTACCAATGAAAAGTTGAAGGTCATAAATTCTATGATCGGTTTTAGACCTTTCATAGCTGCTCCAATACCGATACCAGCAAAGCCTAATTCGGCAATAGGTGTATCGATAATACGCTTAGCTCCGAATTCGTCAAGCATGCCCTGACTTACTTTGTAGGCACCATTGTATTCAGCAACTTCTTCGCCCATCAAGAAAATTTTCTCGTCTTTGCGCATTTCTTCGACCATTGCCTCGCGAAGTGCTTCTCTGAACTGTATTTCTCTCATTAGATATAAGTAATGTATTTAAATCAATTTTTTGTACGCAAAAGTACTTTAAAAAACTGAAAATATGAAGTAAATGATCGCTAATTCATTAATATTCACTTTCGATTTCAATATCTTGATCTACACCTGACCGAAAGAATTCCTGATAGTGATCATTATAGGGTAAATTAATACGCGGATCATGTTTGAAAGGTATTTGTTGGTTAAAAAGGTCTTCTAAAACCTGTCTTAAGCGAAGCTCAAATGCTTCTTTAAAGCTGGACAAACTTGCTTCTGAAAGCAGAAATTTACTGCCTCTTGATTTGGTATAAAACAAACTACCTTCTTGCCTTAATCTTCTTGCCACATACAGGTTCGGCTCCACCCCTATCTTGCCGGTTTTTTTCTCATAGATATACGTATAAAAGAGTGTTTGCAAGAGGGCTTTATTGAATTTTCCTGAAGATGGATCAAAAAGGGAATCGATATCGGTGTAGTCGAGCGCATCGCTTCCTGTTTTATAATCTACAATACGGATTTTCCCATCTTTTTCATCTACGCGGTCAATGATTCCATAGAGTTTAACAGATGATTCTTTCCCGTCGACTGTAATTGGAAAGTCAATGACATAATCTTGTTTATTCTCCAACTCGATAATCGTAAAGGGTGTATTCTTTAAATCATGGTGGATGAAAATCTGTGCATATTCTTTAACGATTTCAAGCACGATTTTTTCTGTGCTGGATGGGCTATTTATGTCAAAATAAGCAGGATTGCCATAAAAATCTTTTGCCGTTGCCTTCAGACACAAATGATCTAACCGGCTCAATTGATCTTTTATCCGTTGTGCGGTGATATGCGGGCTTACACGTTTAAGTTCTTCGTAAAACCATTGCATGATTTCATGTATAATGGAACCGATCCTATTTGCTTCAAAATCTTCGGTTAACAATTGGGGTTCCTTTATCTTAGCTACGTATTTGAGGAAGAAAAGAAGAGGAGATTGAAGAAAGGTTGTGAATGCCGTTGCCGAAATACCGGGACGTAGGCTATTGTCACGGTTCAAATAGGACTGCAAAATCTTCCCAATCTCATTCACCTTTTTTATTTCCATTGCGGGGGGCGCTTCGTTTGTTTTAATTATTTGTTGCTGCTTTAATTCGATGAAATTAAAGTGACTTTCGAATTGTAGTTGTTTGACAAATCGACTAATCTCTCCCGAGCTGTTTTCATCCACATGGCCATTATAAACAAGTGTAATTTGTTCGGCTCGCTGCATGAGTCGGTAAAACAAATAAGCGGAAAGTGCCTCTTGATTTTCCAGTACGGGGAGACCGTGAGCTCGGCGAATAGAATCAGGGATAAAAGTCGCTGAAGAGCTTGTTTTTGGTAAAATGCCTTCATTAACACCTAGTATATAAATTTCTTTAAAATCAAGATTTCTTGTTTCAAGAAGACCCATAACTTGTACACCGGATAAGGGATCACCCTCGATAGCAGCCGTTATTCCTTGCAGCGATTTCCTGATCAACGAAATTGTAAATTCGACGCTGAGTGAGGGGAGTGTGCTCAATGCATCATAGAGTTGGTTAAGTATCTTGAATACTTCTGTAAAAATAGCCGCGTCGGGATAAGTTAATAGCTCTTTTTCTTTTCTGATCTGGAAAATTTCGCGAATAATTTCCTGCAGGTTTTTGATTAGATATCTTCCGTCGGTTCTTTTGTCAAAGAAAGAGGTCCGGCTTACCGCTTGTAATTCGACAAGGGGTACATTTATATAATGATTGGTGTATATGAGTTGCTGAACTTGCTCTTTGATGGGATCAGGTGTATGAATAAGGGGATGGGAAAGAAAAATTTCGACATCTTTATAATATATAAGATCGCTCTTTTGCTGCAGATATCGTTCTTGTATCCTTAACCATAAGTCGACAATTCCATAGATTGGAGATTGTGAAATTGGAAATCCCATGGTTATATTAGTCTCTATTGATACCGGAATGCTTTGTAATGTTGGAATTAACAAACGTTCGTCTGCTAACAATACTGCTGTCAGGCCCTGACTGATAGCATCCGTGGATTTTTTATCAACAAGGAAGCTATCCAACAGCTTTGCCTGTGCCGTATAGCTTGTCGTTTGGACGATCTTAATATTTTGGTTACGATCTGCTAGCTGATTAAACGGGGCACCGAGTGCATGAAGCAATCCATGGCTGTTTAAATTACGACGGAGAAAAGCGCCGGCCTCTTGCTGAACGTCATCCAAATAGTATCGATCTACATCGAAATAAAAAAGTGCACGTTTCTCTTTTTGCCATTTTTTAAATAAGAGCGCTTCCGCTTTGTTCAAGGCATTAAAGCCGACGAAAACTAATTGCTTAAATTGGTATATATAGGACGGACTGGTTTCATCCCCTTTAGCAAAAGAGCGATAAAATTGGGAGTTCGTAGCTAGTCCACGTTCTTTTAATGCCTGATGAAAATCCGTATAAAGCAGTGGAAGTGTTTTCCAAAGTTCAATAAAACGATCCTGTATATAACTGTGTTTTTCGCTGTTGAAGGTCGACCAGAATTGAGCCATAAACGATAATTGTTCTTCCGAGAAATGAGGGAACTGTTTTTCTATTAAGGCAATATCGTATAATTCGGTATAGACCTCATTCGGTTCAACGAGGTCGTAGTCTAATTGAGCAAAATCATTTAAGATAATTTCGGCCATAGGATAGAATCGCTCTATACTCATTGTTTTTCCATCTATGCGTTGCTGGATGGCGTTGTAGCATTGATAGAGCGTAAGAATTTGAGTCAGTTTATCGGCCTCCCGCTCAACAAAAGCGTTATTGAAAAATTGTTGAACAGTAAAGAAAGAAGGACTCCAGATTGGTTTACCGATAAGCTCAGCTAAGTACTTCTTCATATACATTTCAGGACGCTTATTATTGAATATAATAGCAATATCCTTTAACTCTGAACCAAAGCGAGCGATTAAATCATTTGCAACTTCTTTTAAAAATGGGATCATTGTAAGCGAGATAAAGAGAAAGATTAAACTTCTACCAACCGGTTATTGAATGCATAAAATAAAAAGGTGCGTATATTTGGGTAACCCATTTCCTGTAAGTTCTGCTGGTATTCTTTCACCTGGGCAATATGTTGAGGTCTTTCCATTCCGGTAAACTTAAAATCCAATATGATCGTTTCATGCTCTCCAATTAATACTTTATCCGGGCGTAACACACTTCCGTCTTTCGTTATAATACGTTGTTCATTCAGACTTTGATAAGGCTTGTCCAAAAGCGCCGCTAATTGTTCATTATTACGAAGTCGTATGGCCTCATCAAGTAAAGTCATAAGCTCATCTTTTGTAATTAAGCCCTCACTTTGCATTGCATGGAGATAATTTGGAAATTCCGCTATTTCAGTTGTCAGGGATAACAGCTCATGCAGCAATAAGCCTTGACGTGTTGCTGCGTTCTGTTCGCCCAGCGACAGCAGTTCCTTTTTTATTTTTCGGTTGTCTAAGGCTTCCTTTAACAATTCTGAAATAGGATATTTATTAAAGCTCCAATTGTAATTGGGTGGGCTTTCCCAGAAATCGATACACCCTTCTTGGTATTTAACCGGAAGTATAGGGGATTTTTTTATATCTTTAAAAGGCGTTGTTGATGGATAAACAATGCCATGGCTATATTCTATACCGAGTTCGTCGCTATGTAGTGCTAGTACCGAGCGGAGCACATCCGCAATTAAGGAGTCACTTTCTTTTCCTTCTTTAATATCAGGCGCACTTATATAAAGTTCCTTTCTGGCACGCGTAGTAGCTACATAAAGTAGGTTTAACGCATCCATATAGTTGAAAAGCATTTCTTCCAGGTATGCCTTGAATAGCGATGATTTGACCAGCATACTGTTGTATTTTACGGGAACACTTCGAAGAATTTCATAAGAGGTGCCACTTGTATCCACCCAAAAGTTGCTGTTAACCATTCCGTCAAGCTCCCAGGAGCAAAACGGAATCATTACAACATCAAATGCCAGGCCTTTTGACTTATGAATAGTCATAATTTCTACCGCATTACTGCCTTCGTTTGCCGGCAATGCCTTCGTTTTTCCTTCTTCATCCCAATAACTAAGGAAGGAAGCGATGCCGCGTTCGCCCTGCGAACTAAATTCAGCTATAATGTCCCTAAAGGCTATTAAATAAGGAATGGTGGCTTCATCATGGGTTATTCCATAGCCATTGATCAACGATTCAACTAATTCTGTTAAAGGGTGTTGTTGCCATACGTACCAATTATTAATGACAATAGGGGGCAAGATCTTTCCCCAGACTTTAATATCGTATTGCGTGGCATTTAACCAAATCGAGGCTTCGTCCTCTTGATTTAATCCGTAAACTTGTTGATAAAGAAGGAGGCAATTTGCTCGATAAAGCGAGGCCTCCTCTACGGGTGTAATCATAGCTTTCAGGGTGTTAATAAGCAAGCGTATGCCGGGATTGTTGACCAATAAAAGCGCGTCTCCCGAGATTACCTCGAACTTATGAGATTCGTCCAGTTCCTTCTGAATGTGAAGCAAATACTCGATAATTTCGCGGGCCTCCGTGTTGTTTCGTACCAGAATACCTATTTGGCGAGCTTGGTATCTGCCCTCAGTCAGCCAATTGATAATCGTGTCGGATAGCGCTTTTAAAGCTGCTGGTTTAATCTCTTTACCGCGTGTTTTTGCGAAGGAGCTCGTAACGGGAAAAAAAGAAACGGTAACCCTCCCTCCTTCTTCGCCTTTGTCGGAGGGGATTTTTTGGACGGTTTCTGCATAGGCGTCGGTTAATATCTGTGTATATCCCGAAGCCTGCCACCATGAATTATATAAGCTATCACCTATTTCGGTGTAAATCTTATCATTTATTATTTGTTGTAAAAGTTTAGGTGCTTGAGTAAATAAAAAATTGTTGAATTTAATGATATTGGGAAGGCTTCGATAGTTCTCTTGAAGCGTCTGAAAACGGATGTGATGATCGCCTAAATCTCTTGTGGACTGATACTGTAGAATCCGCCAGTCGCCATTTCGCCAACGATAGATGCTTTGTTTAACATCACCTACAATGAGGTGATGGGGAATCGATCGGTTCCCTTCTGTACTAGCCAGCGCATTCACCAACAGAGGTTGAAAGTTATACCATTGGTTCGACGAAGTATCTTGAAATTCATCGAACAGAAAATATTTATAACGATTCCCGACTTTCTCATAAATAAAAGAAATGTTTTGGTCCTGATGGCG
The DNA here is from genome assembly GCF_044784325.1 of Olivibacter sp. EAT-5. Taxonomy (NCBI): domain Bacteria; kingdom Pseudomonadati; phylum Bacteroidota; class Sphingobacteriia; order Sphingobacteriales; family Sphingobacteriaceae; genus Olivibacter; species Olivibacter sp. EAT-5. The sequence goes on from NZ_CP173028.1 coordinate 1,708,720, forward strand.
ATTGATTTCTTTCAGGAGATTTTGTGCATCACTAATAAGAGAGACGTCATGCTCTGCTCTGTAATCAGCAAGCAACACGCTCATTTCTTTTAGTAGACGTAGGTAGTAAAAATTAGCCTGAACCGCTTTTGCTAAAAAGTAAGTGCGACTATGTTCTTCTTTATAGTTTAGAATCTGCCGCAAAAGCGGATTCAGTTTATTATACAGGTCGGATACAGCCCCACTGACGCCATTCTTTTGCCACTTTTCCGGATTATCAATATAATCGGCAAACTTGTCGATGGCTTCTAAATTATCGGGAGCCAAGGACGGGATTTTAGGAATCAGGTTTTGCGATTTACGTAGAAAAAGGTCGCTTGATACCCCCGAGCTATTCACTATTTCGGTCGCAATTTTTAACAAGCGTTCGATTTCTTTTTCAAAACGAGTAATGAGTTCGTCCGAAAGATCGCTAATCGTTGTGAAAACCACTTGTCGATCAGCTTCGCTCAGCTGAGAAATGGCTTCGTCAAAAGGATGAAATCGTTCTTTGAAAAGTTCATCGGCAAGTTTTTTCAGTACCGTTGTATAATTCCAATTCCTGTCGTTCTCTATCTGCTTTCTGGCGTAATTGATAATCCACTGTAGCAAGTCATCACGATCGTTCAATAGTTTATTGAGCCGTACTACCAAATCTTGCTTCACTTTATCGCTATTCATTTCCAAGCGATAGGCTGCATTTAAGCCCAGTTCGAAGCTAAAACTTCTAATAATCTTTTGGTAAAAACCGTCGATTGTACTGATGGCAAATCGACTATAGTTATGTAAAATTTGCCTGTAAACCTCCATCGCTTTTTGCTGTATATCTTGCCTGGAGAGTTGTGGATGGGCCTCTAATATAATATTGCGATAAGATTCGACCGCTTCGCTGCCTAGCGCGAGGCCTTCAATGACCGTTAAAATGCGGTGTTTCATTTCGGCAGTAGCCTTATTGGTAAAGGTGACGGCTAGAATTTCCGAAAAATGAACTTTACTAGTGAAGAGCAGACTGATGTAATGAGCGGTTAAGCTAAAAGTTTTCCCGGATCCGGCCGAAGCCTTTAATATTTTTACTGGAGGAAGATTGGCCATATTAAACAAAACGCTTTACTTTGTAAAGTACGTAAATTTATTCAGCGTGATGAAGAAAATCCTGGGTATATTCTTTATTTATATTGTTTTTGTTTTACAAGTAGCTGCACAGCAAGAAAGACAGAAATTGTACCACCCTGAAGCAGATGCACAATCTGAAATACAAGCAGCTGTCGAAAAGGCAAAAAAAGAAAGAAAGCATGTTTTTATCCAAATCGGAGGAAACTGGTGTGTCTGGTGCTTGCGATTTAATGAACTGGTTACCGGAAATGATACATTGAAGAATTATATACAACGTAATTATGAGGTTGTGCATGTGAATTATAGTAAAGAGAACAAGAACGAAGCCGTACTAGCTTCCTTAGAGTATCCACAGCGGTTCGGGTTTCCGGTATTTGTTATTTTGAACGAAAAGGGGAATCGGATTCATACCCAGAATAGTGCCTATTTGGAAGAAGGAAAAGGACATAGCGCCAAGAAGGTACTTGAATTTTTGGAGAACTGGTCACCCACAGCATTAGACCCGAAATCGTACAAGCAGTAATTTTTCAGGAGGATGTCTCGTGATGGAAATAAATGACGTATCATACTTTACTCATGAAGTTATGTAACAAAAGTGCTATATTAAGCTCCAATATTAAAAGTAAAGGTAATGAAAGAGCAAAAAATCTTGATGATGATTCCGGATATTGCACCGGAGGAAATGATATTTTTAAGGAGCGCTTTACAAGCTATTAAGGAAGAGAATGCAGAAGAATTTCTTTTTCTTTACAAAGGGAAAAGAAAAGGGACGCAAGAAGTGATGCTGATGACCTTAATAGGCTTTCTTGGCATTGCAGGCATCCAACGCTTTATGCTAAAACAAATCGGCATGGGCATATTATATCTTTTGACCTTTGGCTTTTGTTATGTCGGAACAATTGTAGATCTCATCAATCACAAAAGGCTTACGAGCGATTATAACGAACAAATGGCTCTTGAAACAATGCAGCTTATGCAAATCTATCGCGCTTAACTCCAAAGGGTTGCATTTGTCAGTTAGGTATCGTAGTCTGCATATTCGATGGCCCGCTTTCGTTTTTTAAGCGATCAATAGCTGTTATGACATAAGTGTATCGCGACCCTCCTCTGACAGCCTGATCGGTATAAAAGGTTCGATTCGCATCAAAGATTATTTCCAGGATATTTTGAGCATTATTTAAATTAATTTCCTCCCCTTCGTCAAATCGATACACAACATAGCCATAGGCCGTTTCCCCATCGGTTGCCATTGGGGGTTTATCCCATCGTAAGGATACACCGCCGGTAGTTAAATTATGATAGAGGAGATTTTGTGGAGCCAATGGAGGAATACTATCGAGCCAGGGCATGGTAGGCTGGAGGGATTTGTATCGATAGAAATTGTATTGTAAGGAATCCCTAAAGCCACCAAGATTATTCACAAGTGATTTGGAGCTAAAATAAACACTTCCTTGTATAGCCGAAAACTTCCTCAAGTGGCGAATTTGATTTGGAAGTTGACGTCTGTCCCTCCACCCCGTGCTATTGTCCGCGGCTCGATAGGCGGCTTGTCCAATATATATATGCTTGCCGTAGCCATTTGTATTCCACCAATCGATGAGTATTTCATAGGCCGCAGCGCGATTATTAAAAGGGAAATATATCTGCGGATTAATATAATCAACCCAGCCATTTTGGAGCCATGTTCTTGCATCAGCGTACAATTGAGAATAACCACTTAAACCGGAAGTTTCAGAGCCTTCAGGATGTTGTTTTTTATTTTGCCAGATACCAAAAGGACTGATACCGAATTTTACATATTTCTTTTCGTGGTGGATACTATCTGCCAATGTTTTTATCAATTGATTGACATTATTTCTTCGCCAATCATCTATCCTTGAAAAGCCTTGTCCATAGCGTTGGAAAGTATTTGCATCGGGAATAGATTGTCCCCCCGCTGGATAAGGATAAAAATAGTCATCAAAATGAACGCCGTCAATATCGTAGTTTTTAACAACAGACATAATTACTTCCACAATGTACTTTTTTACTTCGGGGATACCCGGATTGAAGAGCTTTTTTCCTGCATAAGTGAAAAACCAGTCGGGATGTTGTTTGGTAATATGATTGCTACTAACATTTGCTTCGTTTAAGTCGAAGGTAGCACGATAAGGATTAAACCAAGCGTGTAGCTCCATTCCCCTATTGTGGGCTTCTTGTATGGCAAAATCCAAGGGGTCATATAAAGGATTGGGAGCCTGTCCCTGGCTGCCGGTTAAGAAGCGTGACCACAACTCCTTTCCTCGTGCATATATTGCATCGGCGGAGGGCCTGACCTGTAGGAATATAGCGTTAATGCCCGCCCGTTGATGGGCATCTAAGAGCCGTAAAAGTTCTTGTTTTTGGATGTCGGATGACAGGCCGGCTTTACTTGGCCAATCTATATTGACAACAGTGGATACCCAAACACCTCTTAGTTCTCTCTTAGGAATAGGATCTGTACTTTGTGCTTGCGTACTCAAGCAAAGAAATGGAAAAAGGTAAAATAAGAGGCCTAATGATTTATTAAAGAGGTGAATGTTCATCAAATATACAGTATTTGTTTCAGTAGCTTTTCTTTATAAAAAGCTGTAAAGATAAGTATAGTATTGAGTATGAGAAAAAAATTGAGCAAAAGTGTAACTGCTGATCGCGGTATGTATTGATAATAGTACAGGCGAAGGTTTATCACCATGAAAGCACACTGATATACTGCTTTTTTAGGATAATTGTTGTTGGAACAATTTTTGCTAATCGTTTTGAGCCTAATGTTTAAACGTACAAAAATGGAAGAGAATGATATAGTCTATAAACCGTCTGTTAAACTAGATAACAATGGGGGTGTTGAGCAGCAAGTAGACGTACAGGAACGAGGAAAAGACAATCCAAAGATTTATTTTTTCATTTTCGCTATTTTAGCGTTACTAGCTACGAACATTTATTTTTATATTAAATATAAGAGTTCCAGCGAACAACAAACAACGATATTGAGTGAGAAAATTCAGATGGAGACCGAGCTGGATAGGATCGAAGTGGAGTTGGACCGCGTTACCAAAGAAAACCTGAATTTAACGGAATCCTTAAAAGCAACACAAGATAATGCGCGGACCAAAATAGAGGAATTGCGTGCAAAACTGACTCAAAACGAATTGAATCGTACCGAGCTTCAAAGGGCGAGGGAGGAAATTGCCGAACTGAGAGGAGCAGTATCTAGGTATACAAAGGATATCAAGCAGTTGAAAAACGAAAATGCGTTATTGGTATCGGAGAGGGATCGTCTGAAAGAGAGTGTTACTACAGCGACAAAGAAAGCAAGCGAGCTGGAGAATATTAATAGTGAACTTGAACATAAAGTAGAAATTGCTACGGCATTGAAGCTTTCTTCGATCAATATAAATGCAGTTAGAGAACGAAAAAGCAACAATGAAAGTGTAGAGACCAAAGCAAAACGTACGGATAAGTTAAAGATAGAGTTTAGTATTGCCGATAATCCACTTGCAAAAAAAGCGATTTACGATGTTTACATCAGAGTGATAGAACCCAATGGAAATCTGTTGATTACAGAGAACCACATTTTCGAAGTAGACGGCGTAGAGATGCAATATACAGACAAGACGGGAATAGAGTTTTCAAACGACGGAAAACTTTATACGATTGAGTGGAAAGGCGCTGAAAATTTTAAACCCGGAACATACACCATTGTATTATATACGAATAAGGGAACCATGGGAAAGGGGACCATTCGACTGACGTAAACGGAAAGCTCAGAGTGGTATTTCTATAAAAAAGGTCGTTCCTTTACCGATTTCTGTTGAATAGCTGATCGAGCCTTTCATACTTTCAACGGTTTGTTTTACGAAAGCTAAACCCAGTCCGGTACCGGAGCTTTTGGTCGTGAAATTTGGCTGGAATATGCGATCTCGAACCTGTTCATCTATTCCATTTCCATTATCTTTAATGGCGATAATCAGCAAGCTTTTATTTCTTTTCACAGAGATATGGATTAAGCATTTTCCGCGGCCAGCCTTTGCTTCTATCGCGTTTTTAATGAGGTTGCTAAAGGATCTTCGGAGTTGGTCTTTGTCTCCTCTTACCATCACAGATCCCTCTGCCTGGTTGCTGAAAGAAATCTCAACGGCGGCGGTGTTGTTGTAGATCGGTATTATTTTTTCTATTGTATCGATAATATCCACGTCTTCAAGCTGTGTGTCGGGCATTTTCGCAAAATTTGAAAATTCGGAGGCAATAGTGGATAAACTATCGATCTGCTCAATGAACGATTTACTAAAGCGCTTGAATTTTTGGTCAAAATTAGGATCATTTTCCTTCCACGAGCGTTCTAGTAATTGCACACCGAGTTTTAAAGGCGTTAGCGGGTTTTTTATCTCGTGAGCCACCTGCTTAGCCATCTCCCTCCAAGCAGACTCCCTTTCAGATTGCGCTATTCTGTTAGCGCTTATTTCCAAAGCCGCAATCATGTTGTTATATTCTTTGATTAAGGAGCCGATTTCATCGTTTCTTTTCCAGAAAATGGGCTCATTTGTTTTTCCGATAGAAGTTTTTGCTAAACTTCTCTGAACTAGGCTTAAAGGCGAGGTAATCCGGTTAGCAATAAACACGGCAAATAAACCTAAAGCGACTATTACCAGTGCGTATATATTTATCAGCGTACTTAGCAACATCCCTATCCGATCCGCAAATTCCTTTTCGTCAGAAAAATAAGGAAGGCTTAAATAAGCAATCGTTTCGTCCTGATCATTTTTTATAGGGGCATAAGCAACCGGGTATTCTAAATTGCCGATCGCTTCCTTATGGAAATATTCAGATCGCCGGAATTTAGACATATGCAACCAAGCTTTGGCGTTCATGTGTTTTGACGTTAAGCCCAGGTCGTAAATCTTACTTTGGGTAGTATAAAATAAAACACCTTCTGTATTGTAAAGACTGATATCGGTTGCGTTTGAAGTTGCGGTATTGTAAAGTTCTTTTTCAATTTCGGGATTTTTGGCTTCGGTATTTTTAAAGGCGGAAGATTCCAGCCCGGATGTAATGGTTTCTAAACCGGAAACCATTTGATTAATGCGTTTAACTGTATTTATTTCCTGTTGGTGTGCATATTGATTACTTACACTGAAGAAGGTAATAACACCGGCGATAATCAAGGTAATTACAACAGCCGAAACAACAAAAGCTTGTATACGTGTCCGATACAGGATCTTGTTTTGTGTTATCCAAAAAGAGCGCCTTACTGTTCGAAAACTGAAATCATAATTTTTAAAAGTTATAATCAACCATTGTGAGGCATAGACCGTAACCGCAAAAACCAGAAGTACAAGGAATAAAAAGGACAAGGAGGCTAATTGCATCCAAAGGCCTTGCCGATCTTTGCTTAATACCATTAATATATGCTCATTTGGTCGATACATGAGTTCCCCTCCCCCATTTACCGTGTTTACCCGAATAAATTGAAAACGTTCTTTTGGATAATCACGATCGTTTGCAGGAAAAAGATGATCCCCGAACTGATTGAGCAACTTTCCGTTCCGGTAAAGGGCAAAGGAATATTGCTCTAGATTTTCTTGCTTATTAAGTCGACCATTACTCAGGATTTCAGGAAAGGATGCATAACGCTCGAAGGCCTTACTTGTCAATTCAATTAATGTAGTGCCCACTTCTTTTCCATCGGCAATAACCGGGATTAGACCAAAATATAAAAGGCTTCCGAAATTGTTGTTAATGCGATAAAAATATTCCGAAACCTTGATGGAACCAGATTCCACCTTTTCTTTGTAATAAGCTAATTTTTGAACATTCTTAACCTCATTGGTGAAACCTTTTTTCAGTTCATATATGTTAAATTCGTAGCGAGAAAGGTAACCGCTGAAATAGGTTTGTTTGATGTAATCGTTCAGCACATGAACATTATACTTTTGAGGTTGTGAGAAATAGTTTATTAGATAATGATCTTTCGCAACCGTATTTTCTATGCTGTAAAAAATAAATACAGCATCCGGGTCGTCTGCCGACTCCAAGCGCTGCAAGATTAATTTCTGGGTTTCCAGTTCTTTATCATTAATAAACTTAGTCTGATTTAAGGATGCAATCCATGCAAAAAGCAGCAGGGTGGTAATGAATACAACTAAGTTAAAATCTTTCTTGCTGAAGAAAGTTAAGGCTCGCAGTAAAATGATGCTGCTAAAAAGAAAGAAGGATAAGGTCAGTTCGTTTATGAAAAGAAGAGTAACGCTGTAAACAACAAGTGTTATAAAAGACAACGTGAACCATTGGCGTTTGTGAATATCAAAGCTTAAACTAACTGCCATCAACACTTCCAACAGTAAATAAAGGTTGAGTATAACCAGGCATAAAGCAGAGATTCCCAGCCAGCTAAAAATGTTGAGTTTCAAAACATTCGTGACATCGAATTGAATATTTGAATTTCCGATTAACCCACTAAAAACCTGAACAATTTGAGAACTGATCAGATAAATGAGAAGTGATGATATTACGAAAAATACTACTTTTAAAAAAGTATTGATGGAAGGCCTCTTTACAAAAAGCTGAAATCGATAATTGTAGATATAGCACATAAACCAGGCACCGGCAATTACATTCAATAAAAAGGCACCTAAAGAGGGGAAAACAAAGCTTGAGGCATAATATTTCGGATCAAAAATCTCGTTAAAAAAGTGAGTGGCGAGTAAACCATTAGATAAATCGAGGTATCTTGTCAGGATAAAAAATGAGAGAAAGGCCAAGGCTGACAACTTTACTTTTCCTTTACCTGCCATCCACGCGCAAACGCTGTTCATTAGAACGGTTGCAAAAAACATAGCGGCAAGCCACATCGCCAGCTCTAACTTGGAGAAGAGCGTATTGTATGTCTGTTGTTTCAGCTTCACCGAAAACAGGTATTTCCCATCGCTACTTCGTATATTATATACAGGATTATCGTCATAATTGGCAATCGTCAGATTCTGGCTACGGATTAAATCCGGTGAAAAGTCCTCGTTGAGATAATCGTTTTTTAGTGCATATTTCGATTTAATAGGAATTAGGCAAACTACAGAAAATCCACCTTTTGATCTTTTAATCGCTTCATACCAACCATTATCTGCTACAATTAATGAGCTTCCTTCGGGTAATCCGGCATCTGATTGCGGCACGATCTTATCGGAGCCCCAAAAGGTCAGCTCGCTATTGGAATAGGTATATACCAGAACTTTTTTCTTTTCCCCAAAATATTGAACAACGTGCGCCGTTAATTTCTCATTGTTTTGAATGTCTTTAAGCGCATTAAAACTGGCACTATCTTTAAGAAAAGCTTTTATGAAGAGTTCCTTTTTATGTAGGTTCTGCTCGATCCGTTTTGCCTCTATCCGTAAAATTTCTTCCTTTCTGAAAGTTAAATGAATAGTTAGTGCCGTGCCAATAAAGCAGAGTGTTAGTACCAGAAGTAATACCCGTATTTTTAAAGAGTTATTCAAAGTAAAAAGTATTGCTTTTGGTAAAAATATGAAAAAACCTCATACGTATAAAGAAAACGTATGAGGTGTAGAAAGAATACGGTATCCGTAAATTTAGGGGAGCTGAGCAGCGGCGGTCTCTGCTTGCCTATTTACCTTCTTTACCAGTCCCTGTAACACATTTCCCGGACCTACTTCTGTAAAAGACGTTGCCCCATCGGCTAACATGTGTTCAATAGTTTGTGTCCACTTAACGGCACCGGTTAACTGCGCAATGAGATTTTCTTTAATTTTAGCAGGATCGGAATAGGCTTTGGCATCAATATTTTGATATACCGGACAGATCGGTTCTTTGATGGACACTTTTTCAATGGCTTCTTGCAATTCTGCGCGTGCCGTTTCCATTAATGGGGAATGAAAAGCGCCTCCGACATTTAATTTCAACGCTCTTTTTGCGCCCGCCTGCAATAAGAGTTCACAAGCTTTATCGACTCCCGCAATCGTTCCGGAAATTACCAATTGTCCGGGACAATTATAATTGGCAGGAACAACGACGTCACTAACGCGCTGGCAAATATCTTCGACCGTAAAATCGTCCAAGCCTAAAATAGCAGCCATGGTCGAAGGCTGAATCTCGCAAGCCTTCTGCATGGCGTTGGCCCTTTTGGATACTAAGATAAGACCATCTTCAAAGCTTAGCGCTTGGGCTGCCACAAGTGCTGAAAACTCACCCAGTGAATGTCCTGCTACCATTTGTGGATCAAATTGATCGCCGAGTGCTTGAGCTAGAATAACGGAATGTAAAAAAATTGCGGGTTGTGTAACGTTCGTTTTTTTAAGATCCTCTTCTGTTCCTTCGAACATTATATCCGTAATACGAAATCCCAAGAGTTCATTTGCCTGTTCAAATAGATTACGGGTATTTTCTTTGTATTCGTAAAGATCCCGTCCCATTCCTACAAATTGGGCTCCTTGTCCAGGGAATAAATAGGCCTTCTTCATGCGTTTATGATTGTTTTAATGGATAATTAAGGAAAGAAAGATGAAGCAAATTAGTCTAGACTAGCGGTTATCAGCCGCAAGAACTCAGCTCTCGTGCGTTCGTGGGCGAATTCTCCGGTAAACGCAGAAGTAGTGGTAACCGAGTTCTGTTTTTGTATACCTCGCATAGCCATGCACAGGTGCTTGCATTCGATTACTACCGCAACTCCAGCCGGATTCAATGTTTCTTGAATACAATCCCTTATTTCATTGGTAAGCCTTTCTTGTACCTGCAGGCGGCGGGCAAAAGCATCTACTACCCGCGGGATTTTACTGAGACCAACAATGTGTCCCTTTGGAATGTAGGCAATATGTGCCTTTCCGAAGAAGGGTAAAAGGTGATGTTCACACATTGAATAGACTTCTATATCTTTTACGACCACCATTTGGCTATAATCTTCTTCGAACATAGCGCTTTTTAAGATGGCAGCAGGATCGATATCATAGCCATGGGTTAGGTATTGCAAGGCTTTAGCAATACGCTCGGGTGTCTTTAATAGGCCCTGACGTTTTGGGTTTTCGCCAAGTTGAGATAGAATGTCTTCGTAGTGGTTGGCTATACTCTCAATTTTATCGGTGTTATAACGATCAATTTTTACATAACCATCAAGCTCCTCATCATCCAAAGGGGCTTCGTTATTGTTAATATTCATCGGATTGTTCCTCATTATTATTAGTTTCCAAAATATTCCACCGAATTGTTTTCGGTTTCCTGAAGTTTTATACTATGCAGTTGTGCGCCTGCCGTCTCAATAGGGCTTTTGAGCTGGTTGAAGATCTCTACGGCAAGAACTTCGGTAGAAGCCATTTTACCACGCATAAAATCCACGTCCAAGTTTACGTTTCGGTGGTCTAGCTTTTCGACAACGTGTTGCAAAATAATAGTCTTAAGGATTCGTAAATCCATTACAAACCCGGTGGTGGGGTCTATCTCGCCCTTGATGGTAACAAATAGTTCATAGTTATGACCATGCCAGTTAGGATTGCTACATTTACCGAAGGTCGCTTCGTTTTCTTCCAAGCTCCAATCGTCGCGGTATAATTTATGGGCTGCACTAAAACGCTCTCTACGAGTAATATAAATCATAATCAATTATTAGCCCGCAAAGATAAGCTTAATAATTTTAACATTTTAGGATTTTGATGGATGAAAATCATTATATTGCCTTTCTATTACTTATGACCAAATGTTTAATAGTTGCAGCAACCGCTGCAGAGATAGGGCCCTTTATTCAATCTCTAGAAGGAAAGGAGCAAAAACCGGATATCTTAATAACAGGTGTTGGCATGGTTGCTACCGCTTTTGCCTTGGGAAAGACCTTACATAACAAAAGCTATGATTTTGCGATTAATGTTGGGATTGGCGGGTCTTTCTCAAGGGATATCGGTCTTGGCGACATCGTTTTCATTGAAAAAGACCTGTTTTATGAATTGGGGGCAGAAGATGATCTGCAGTTTTTATCGATAGATGAACTGGGTTTTGGGAAGGCTGCGTTTCGGGCGATACCGGGCTTCCCCGCAGATCTTATCGGAAGGTTTAGAAGCGTAAGCGGGCTAACCGTCAACAGGGTTCATGGAAATGATAAAAGTATTAAGCTTGCACTGGAAAGGCAACAAGCGGAAGTTGAAAGTATGGAAGGTGCAGCGTTCTATTACGCCTGCGAACAAATAATGCTACCTTGTGTACAGATACGAAGCATATCCAACTATATTGAAAGGCGTAATCGGGAAAATTGGCAGATCGGGCTCGCTGTCAAAAATCTAAATGATTGGCTCATCTCTTATTTTAACTAAACAGCATCTTTTGAGATAAAATGACATTCTAAACAAGAAAGATGCTGCGGGTTCTGCTACTTTTGCTATGGATGTTCACATGAAATAGAACGTAAACAGAAAAGCAATGAATTTGACACTTGGATTTTCTCCCTGTCCCAACGATACTTTTATTTTTGATGCTATGATCCATCACAAAATTGATACGGAGGGATTAACTTTTGATGTATTTTATGAGGATGTAGAATCCTTAAACCATAAAACATTTGATGGCACGCTTGATATTAGCAAGCTAAGTTTTCATGCCTATGCTTATGCGCTTGAAAAATACGTCTTGCTGGACGCAGGAAGTGCTCTGGGTTTCGGCGTCGGCCCCTTGCTTATTTGCAAAAAGGAGGAACTGGTGCAGCAAGTGCTTCAGGGAAGGGACGAACAAGTTATATCGGATTTAAAAGTTGCAATACCGGGGAAGTATACAACGGCGAACTTTCTGCTTGGTTTAGCCTTTCCTCAGCTTCAAAACAAAGAGATACTCGTTTTTTCCGAAATAGAACCAGCGTTATTGAAAGAGCAGGTCGACCTTGGTTTAATAATTCATGAAAATCGTTTTACTTATCAAGATAAAGGGCTGCATAAGGTTCTCGATCTAGGCGATTTTTGGGAAAAAGAAGCCGGATGTCCCATTCCATTGGGAGGAATCGTAATAAGAAGAGATATACCGAATGATATCAAAATGAAGGTCAATCGTATTCTAAAAAGAAGTGTAGAATATGCTTTTGCACATCCGGATTCCGGCATTGATTTTATTCGTCAACATGCGCAGGAAATGAGTGAGGAGGTCATGTATAAGCATATTGAATTGTATGTTAACAAGTACTCGCTTAATTTGGGACAAGAAGGCAGGAAGGCCGTACAGGTTATGTTTGAGAAAGCACGCCAGTTAAATTTAATACCTGCGATCCGGAAAAACTTGTTCTTAAATTAGCAAAAAGTGCCTTTTGATCCGTTGGCCTAAACAGAAACATGTTTTTGTTGTTCTAAAACTGAAAATACTTAAAGAATGAATAGACACACCTATCAAAGTGGAATAATAGGAAATTGTGCCTACATTGCGCATGTACAAACAAATACGAATATTTCTTGGTTATGCTGGCCGGCCTTCGATAGCACCTTTGTTTTTGGCAGTAAACTTGATAAGGAAAAAGGCGGTGAATTTTCAATTCTTCCCGATGGGAAGTTCCAGTCGGAGCAGCGGTATATTCCAAATACCAATATTCTGGAGACGATAATTTCTAATGAAGAGGGGACCTATAAAGTAACCGATTTTGCTCCTCGATTTAGACAATATGACCGCTATTTTAAGCCATTGATGTTAATTAGGAAGGTAGAGCGTATTAGTGGGGAGCCGCGTGTTCGCATGCGTTGTTATCCGGTAACCGATTATGGAAGGACTGCGCAGGACCGGCATAGAGGGAGTAATCATGTCGAATTTACGGGCGGCAGCGATCACATGCGGTTAACAACGAATGTTCCTATCAGCCATTTTTTTGAGCCAGGTACTTTTGTACTTCATGACACGAAGTATTTAATATTAACTTATGGAGAGCCCTTAGAAGCGCCTCTTGAGGAGACGGCAGAAACATTTCTGCGACAAACCATAAATTATTGGCGTACGTGGATTAAACACACCACGATTCCTCCATTTTATCAGGAGGCGGTTATTAGATCGGCATTGGCTTTGAAGCTTCATCAATATGAAGATACCGGTGCATTCATTGCCGCGAGCACGTCCAGTTTGCCTGAGTCGCCGGGCAGCGGACGAAATTGGGACTATCGATATTGTTGGATAAGAGATAGCTATTATGTGTTGGCTTCACTGCTTCGTATCGGTCAGTTTGAAGAAATGGAACATTATGCCGAATTTATTTCGAATATATCTGCTAATGAAGAAGGGCGGTATCAACCACTTTATAGCATTACGGGACGAAAGGAATTAATCGAAGAGGAACTGAGTCATCTGTCGGGTTATATGGATAATAAGCCGGTTCGGTTAGGGAATCAAGCATATGAACACGTGCAAAACGATGTTTACGGCCAAGTCTTATTATCACTGCTGCCCCTGTATACAGACAAGCGCTTCGTAGGAAAAGAGAAAGGGCATTCCTCAGCATGGTTGGATATGATCATTGGTAAAATAGAGCAAACAATTGACGAAAAGGATGCAGGAATTTGGGAATTTAGAAATTTTGCCAATTACCATTGCTATACGAATCTCTTTCAATGGGCAGGAGCCAAAGCGGCCTATCGGATTGCTAAGGAAATCCGGGAACCAAAATTAGAACAACGTGCAGAAGCATTGATTTTACGGGCTTCAAAGCATATTGAAGATTGTTATGATCCCCAAAGAAAAGTTTACACGCACGCGGTAGGTAGTGGGCATCTGGATGCCAGTACGTTGCAGCTTATTATCATGAATTATCTGGATCCGGCGTCTCAAAAGGCCCGAGATCATTTAAGAGCGCTTGAAGGAGAGCTCCGAGCTGAAAATGGTCTTTTCTATCGGTATCTTCATGCCGATGATTTCGGTAAACCCAAATCGACTTTTCTTATTTGTGCCTTTTGGTATGTCGAGGCCCTGGCTTCTGTAGGAAGGACACAAGATGCGATTGAAACCTTCGAGAATCTGTTGCCTTATGCAAACCATCTGCTGCTGTTTAGCGAAGATATTGATGCAAATAATGGCGATCAGTGGGGAAACTTCCCCCAGGCATATAGCCATGTGGGGCTTATTAATGCCGTTAACAGAATTGCTGTGAAATTAGGGACACCACGATTTTTGGTAACGGGATCTTAATCCCGTTACGTTTCTACCAAGAAAGTAAGCAAATCGCGGACCTCTTCCTGATCTTCCAAATAATACTTTGCTGCTGACACATTGCTACCAACCTTGATACTAATCGCTTTTTCAGGCAGGGCTTTGAAAGTGTCCTCGTCGGTTCTATCATCACCTATTGCTAGAATAAAATCATAATCAGTGTCGTGTAAAAGATTTAGTGTAGCCCGACCTTTATTTACGTCTGCATTTTTCACCTCTACGACTTTGTCCCCATCAAGCATTTTAAGACCGTAGGCATTTAAGTGATATTGAAGATTATCCATTAGTTCGTTTGCACGAAGCGATCCTAGTCCCTTCTGTACCTTGCGATAATGCCAGGCTAGCGAATAACTTTTCTCCTCAATAAAGGAACCTGGTGTTTTATCCGTATAATCCTCCATCAACTTTTGCACTTCACTTTTCCAGTTAGTGGATAGTCCGGGAACTTGCTCCCAATCGCCGACGCTATTCTTTTTCCAAGCGCCGTGTTCGGCAATCAATGTATAGCTTTTTGCTCCGAACCATTGTTCGAGCGTGGTGTGTTTTCTTCCGCTTATAATAACCAATGTGTTCTTTTTATCCGCAACGAAAGCATCCAATAAATTATATAAGGCCAGGTCGGGGGAAGCTTCGTCGATTTCCTTTTTAAAGCCAACAAGCGTGCCATCGTAGTCAAATAACAACAGGCGATTACGGGCTGCCTTATATCTTTCTTGTATGGCAAGCCGAATAGAAGCTTTCACTAAATTCGCCATCGAATTCTTTTGCATCTGTTTGACATCCTGTAAACGATTCATAAAAATCTTTACCCAATGTTTGATGTTGAATTTGAAAACGACCGCTCGCATGGCTTTCATTCTTTCTTCCATTTCGGCTTTCGGCATATTTAAAGCGGTTATCAAGGCCTTTCGAATTTCTGAAATATTGTTTGGGTTTACCAGTAAAGCATCGTTAAGTTCCTTTGATGCTCCCGCCATTTCACTAAGAATTAAGACGCCGGTATTATCGTTTCGGCTCGCAACATATTCTTTGCTTACTAAATTCATCCCATCACGCATCGGCGTGACGAGGCATACATCCGCAACATTATATAAAGCAGAGATAATTTCAATTGGGTACCCATGATAAAAATAAGCAATCGGGTGCCATTCGAATGTTCTAAATCGTGCATTAATGTGGCCCACAAGCCGGTCAATCTCGTCTTTTAATCGTTTATATTGCGGTACGGTGTCGCGGGATGGTACCACAATCATATAAAGAGTAACCTGCTCAATATATTCAGGGTTTTTTGAAAGTAACAGTTCAAAAGCATTTAATCGTTGAATAATACCCTTACTGTAATCTAACCGGTCGATGGATAGAATAATCTTTTTTCCATTAAAGTTTTGCTTAAAATTCTGAATATGCGCTAATACTTCCGGATCGTTTCCTAATCGCGAAAATTTCTCACTATCCATGCCCATTGGAAAAGGTTCAGCCAGAACAATACGATTTTCTACACGCAGCCGATTTGCATCTGCATGGATGGGAAGCAAATGTGTAGCTGCGCTAAGGAAATGACGAACATCGTCAAAGGTATGGAAACCGAGTAGATCTGCCCCCAACATCCCACGCAATAGTTCTTTTCGCCAAGGTATTAAACGAAAGAGTTCCTGCGAAGGAAAAGGAATGTGGTTAAAAAAGGCAATGGACACTTCGGGTTGTTTCAGCCGGATTAAGCCCGGTACCAACAAAAGCTGATAATCATGGACCCATACCGTATCGCCGGGATTTAGTTCGCGTAGGATAATGTCAGCAAATTTTTGGTTCACCTGAACATAAGCTAACCAATTTTGGTAGTTGTAGTTTGCATACGTAGACAGGTAATGAAATATAGGCCAAAGGACTTCATTGCTAAAGCCTTCATAGTAGCGCTTAATTTCTTCTTTATTTAAGAATACCGGAATTAAGTTGAGCGACTTTAGTCTTTGCGTAACCTCCTGTTGTTCACGTTCTCCCTGAACGTCTACTCCAGGCCATCCAATCCATATATTGTTTCCCTCTTTATAAATAGAGCCCAAACCGGTAGCTAGTCCTCCTTCACTTGGAATAAAACTCAATTCGTTATTTTCTTCAACAATCTTTACAGGTAATCTATTCGAAACGATAATTGTTTTGTTCACGATATTTTTAATTTTTTATGATTATTAACCAAAAAACGGATCAACAGTTTGGAAAAGGGCCAATTTTTGGCGTGCTTTTTACGAAGTTGTTAAATATAACAAAATTTATTTAGGGGCGGAGCGTAATCGAAACCTGTTAAAGTGCATCTTTTATAGTGAGAACAATAAGAATAAACCGTAGGTTTGACATCAATATAATGAAAAAACTTTTACCATTTTTATTGATATTGTTTGTTGCCCTCTTCTCTTTTTATTACAAAGGCATGCCGGAAAAATTGAAGAAAGGTTTTGGTCGGGTACTTGTAGTAGCCATCGTTGTGTTTTGGGTATATTTGCTGTTAAAATACATATAAGTTTAAAGAGCTTCAAATAATTGCTGTAGTTTTTTATTTTTTAATAGGAATTTTTTTTATCTTTGCAGCCCCGCAGTATATAGCTCCGGGAAATATGTTGAATACATAAATTATCTCAAATGGCAACTAAAATAAGATTGCAAAGATTCGGTAAAAAGGGAAAACCTTTTTATCATGTAGTAGTGGCAGACTCACGTGCACCTCGCGATGGTAAATTTATTGAACGGTTAGGTTCGTACAATCCGAATACGAATCCCGCAACAATAGACCTAAATTTCGACAAGGCTTTAGACTGGTTAACGAAAGGGGCACAACCTACAGATACCGCGCGTGCTATTTTGTCTTACAAAGGCGTGCTTTACAAAAAGCATTTGTTAGGCGGTGTAAAGAAAGGTGCTTTTGATGAAGCAACGGCTGAAAGTCGCTTTCAAGATTGGTTAAAAGGAAAAGAGGAGAAAATAGAAGGAAAGAAAGACTCGCTTTCTAAATCAAAAGAGGAAGTTAAAAAAGCAGCATTAGCAGCAGAAGCCAAAAAGAAAGAAGAGAGAGCAGCGGCATTAGCGGCTAAAAATGCTCCTGTGGAAGAGCCTGCTTCTGAAGAGGCTCCGGAGAATGCTTCTGATAGCGAAGAAACTACAAGCGCTGAGTAATAGAATAGCGTATTAATATTAAGTGCCATTCTTAAAGAAACATCTTAAGAATGGCATTTTGTTTTTCAAGCTATTTTTCAGGAGAGTACATATTCCATTAGCATTTACAAAGGGAATGAGTCATGCATATTGAGGATTGTTTTTATATTGGTTATATCAGTAAAACAAGGGGTTTAAAGGGGGAAGTCCAGCTATATTTTGCGTTTGACGACTATAAAAAGTTAGATTTCGATACGGTATTTTTAGAGATCGAGAAAAAACTCGTTCCTTTTTTTGTCGATTCTTTTAAAATCCAATCTAATAAAACCGGATATTTCTTTTTTGAAGATGTGGAACATATAGACGCGGCAAAAGAGCTTTTGCGTAAGTCTGTATATCTGCCTAAAAGCAAAATGCCTGAAAGGGATGAAAATGAATTCTATACCTCCGATCTTGTAGGTTATTTGGTGTATGATGAGCATCATGGCGAATTGGGGGAGATTATAGCGATCAATGAATATCCCCAACAGGATATCGCGGTGGTTCACTATCGGTTTAAGGAGCTGATGTTTCCGGTGAATGATGATTTTATTGTGAAAATAGATAAAGAACAACATGTTTTGCATGTCGACCTACCCGAGGGATTGGTTGATGTTTACAATGAATGATAATTATGCGCTTTGATATCATAACCGTACTTCCGGGGCTTTTGGAAAGTCCTTTTGCTCATTCTATCCTGCAGCGGGCCCAAAAAAAAGGATTGGTAGAGATTTATGTTCACAATCTACGTGATTATGCTACCAATAAACATAAAAGTGTAGATGATTATCCTTATGGAGGAGGAAGCGGAATGGTTATGCAGATAGAGCCTTTTGCCGCTTGCATTGAGAAGCTTCAAAGGGAAAGGAATTATGACGAGGTCATATTTATGAGCCCCGATGGGGAACGCTTAAATCAAACGATTGCCAATGGGCTGGCTTTACACGAGAACCTTATCATTCTTTGTGGACATTACAAAGGGATTGATCAGCGAATAAGGGATCTCTACGTTACGAAAGAAATTTCCATTGGTGATTATGTATTATCCGGCGGGGAATTACCTGCTGCGGTATTGGTTGATGCAATTGCTCGCCTTATTCCCGGAGTCCTATCGGATGAGACTTCAGCGCTCTCTGACTCCTTTCAGGGAGAACTATTGGATGCACCCGTCTATACCAGACCTGCTGAATGGCGTGGGCATAAAGTTCCGGATATCCTGTTGAGCGGTAATCAATCATTAATCGATAACTGGCGATATGAACAGTCGCTGGCAAGAACACGCGAAAGAAGGCCTGATCTCTTGGATGAATAGTTGATAAAGACAAAAGCAAGTAAAAATAAAAAAGCAAAATAGGTTTTTAATTTTAAAATAAAATAGCTAATATTGCAGTCCGATTTTTACGGGTTAAAAATCGTTGTTAATTACTTAAAATCATGGATTTAGTAAAATTTGTAGAAGAGCAGGCGGTAGCAAAAAATGAAGTTCCTGCATTTAAAGCTGGTGATACCGTTAGCGTTCACTATAAAATTCGCGAAGGTAACAAAGAGCGTATACAGGTATATAAAGGGGTAGTTATTCAAAGAAATGGGGCAGGATCAAATGAAACCTTTACGGTTCGTAAAATGTCTAATGGCATTGGTGTTGAACGTATTTTCCCTGTAAACTCACCTAATATTGATAAAATTGTCGTTGATACATACGGAAAAGTACGTAGAGCAAAACTATTCTATTTGCGTAGCTTAACCGGTAAGGCCGCTCGTATTAAATCGAAAAGAGTATAAGCAGAGCGATTTCATTCTGCGCACGAAATAAAAAAGCCTCTTAATGACAAGAGGCTTTTTTTATTGCTTTCCCTCCCATTCATTGAAAAATTGATGAAGAAAGTCTAGCATATATTGATGCCGTGATTCTGCCAAACGTTTTCCCGTTTCCGTATTCATTTTGTCCTTTAGCAGCAAGAGTTTTTCGTAGAAATGATTAATCGTTGGAGCGGTTGTATTTTTATACTCCTCTTTGCTTTGGTTCTCTTTTGGTTTTATGGCCGGGTCGTACATGCTTCTGTTTTTGTATCCCCCATAATTAAAGGCACGAGCGATACCAATTGCACCAATAGCATCCAAGCGATCTGCATCCTGAACGATTTCTAATTCTTTTGACCAAAATTCAATTTTCCCTAAGCTTGCTTTAAAGGACATATTCTTAATAATGTTGCAGACATGTGCAATCGTCGTCTCCTCAAGGTGAAGGGAGCTTAAAAAGGAACGGGCTATTCGGGGGCCTAATTCTTCATCGCCGTCGTGAAATTTGCTGTCAGCTATATCATGCAATAAGGCCGCTAACTCGACAACCATGATGTTCGCTGTTTCATTTTCTAAAATGAGCCTTGCGTTTTTCCATACACGTTCCACATGAAACCAATCGTGACCTGCTTCAGCCGTTTTTAGTTTTGATTGAACAAATTCTTTGGTTTTTAATATAATGCCGTTGGTCATAAGTGTTCTTGAAAATTGATGGGTTCGTTCTCCTCAAAAGCAACATAGGCTCTTAACCAAGGATCGGTACCGATCAGCTTCCACTTATGCCCTTTGCCAGTGGTATCTGTCGCGATTAAAACCTCCCCTGTTTGTAGTATGAATGTCTTTCCCAAAGAAGTGGTAAACTCCAAGCTTCCCTTCAAGGTGATTACATATTGTGTCCGTGGTGCGGTATGCCAGTCATAAGATGCTTTAGCGGCGGTTTCTTTGAAGTGTAGATGCCTAACATCGGTTATTAAATCATTGGTAACGAAACCCTCTTTAAAATGAGAGTGGCCATCGGCACCGGTATACAGTATATACGCTTTAATCATGTTCAGGATGGGTTCTTCTACTTCCATCATAAAGTTCGTATGCCAGTAAGCGGCAATCCAATTTTCCATTGTAGAACTCTACCCGTTTATAGGTATGAAGCCCAATTTTTTTCGCAAGGTCGGGATTTCCTGTAAAGATAAAACCATTGTAACCTTTGCATGATTGTTTCATAAAATCACCCATGCGTTTATAGGTCTGTTCGAGTTTGGTGTGAACACCCAAACGTTCTCCGTACTCAGGGTTAAAAACAATAACGCCGGAGGAAGAGGGCACGGTCGTTTGTGCAAAATCACAAACTTCGAATGTAATTAGCTGATCTACGCCGGCCGTTTTGGCATTAGCCTTTGCTATTTCCACGGCTTCTTGCGAAATATCGGAAGCAATGATTTTTAAATCCGTTGGTTTGATGATTTTTTCTTTTAGCGCTCTCCTTGCAGCGAAAAATACCTGCTCATCATAGCCCAAGAAATGCATAAAAGCATAATTCATGCGAAATAGGCCAGGTTTTCTGTTGGTTGCATGGAGCGCAGCTTCTATGGCTAGTGTCCCTGATCCGCACATCGGATTAATAAACGGTGATTTTTTGTCCCATTCCGTAGCAAACAACACGCCGCTGGCTAAGGCCTCTAACATGGGGGCTTTCCCGGGATGCTTGCGATAGCCATGTTTGGCTAAGGTTTCACCGGAAGTATCTAAGTATAGATCTGCCTTGCTTTCTTGCCAAAAGAGGTGAACAACAGCTTTATTAAGTTCCGCTCCCGAATTGGGGCGGACACCCTTCTTTTCTTTAATACGATCAACGATAGCGTCCTTTACCTTCAGGTTGGCAAATAATGGGGTTGTAATCGTTTCGTTATTAACGGTAGATGTAACGGAAAAATATCCATTAAAGTCGATCAAATCTTCCCAGGCAATTTTCTTTATTTCGCTGTAAAGCTGAGCGGCATCAGCGGCTATGAAAGAGCTGATTGAATATAGCACTTGACTCGCACAATACAAATTGAGATTGAGCGTAATACAGTCGTTCATACTTGCGCTGATTTCGACGCCGGTACTAAAAGCTCTTTTAATGGAAAAACCGAGTGCTTTGACTTCTTGCTGCAAATAAGGTGACAATCTTTTATTGCAGGTAATGATAACTTTTTGAGGAGTGTTGAAAACTTGCATAGCTTATTGTGCGAAGTTACTGATTATTGTCGCCAAAAATCCTTAATTTTACAATTTATATCGTTTTAATGTTATGGAAATAAAAGGCAAGGTACATGAAGTTGGTGCGGTACAGCAGGTTACGGATTCCTTTAAAAAAAGAGATCTGATCGTTCAGTATGCTGAAAACCCGCAGTTTGTAGAATATATAAGATTTGAAGCTACGCAAGATCGGGTTAATCTTTTTGATAACCTGGCTCCCGGCGAAGATATAGAGGTTTCTTTTAATTTAAGAGGGAGACCGTGGACTAATAAGGACGGTGTTACAACCTATTTTAATTCATTGGTTGCGTGGCGGGTTAATAAGGTTGCACCGGAAGGTGCAGGCGCAACCCCTCAGTATGTACCGCCTGTAGACATCTCCTCTGCCCCTGGAGACGACGATGATCTACCCTTCTAAAAGTCTTTCTAAGAAAAAAGAGCAAGCTACTTCTATAGCTTGCTCTTTTTTTTAAGATATCTATTAAAAACATCAGACAGGTTCTTCACACGTTTCTTAAATACTGGAATTTTTAATACTTCGTGGCATGTTTTGGTCATTTGCCTCAAGCTTGGTGTGTTAAAAATTGTTAAAAGAAGTCTGAAAAGCAAGTGCTTGCGTATTTTTGTGTATATGAGGCGTAAAAGTATAGGGCTGATTATCGGGTTAATGCTATTTGCCCTTTTGGGTGTAATAGCGATGCAATATTATTTCATTCATCAATCTTATAATCTTAAAGCGCAATTGTTTGATGAGGCCGTTAATGCCGCATTAAATACGGTTGTGCTGAAAGCAGAAAAAAAGGAAGCTATTGATTTTATAGAGGCTCAAGAAGCAAAAAATATTCGTAACAAACAGCTTCGGGAAAAGCAGCAACGGGAGATAGAGGAAGAGTGGCAGACAAAAGCCGTTGTTGAACGTATGCGCAGGCGCCAACGCCAAATGGAAGCTGAATATCGTGAGTTGGAGTCGGAGCTAAAACGACAGTTTCCAAGTGCTACGCTCATACCAAATTGGTTCTATGAAACCTATATGCGTGATCCCAAGTTGAAAAGATTGGTAAAAGTATCACTGAAGCAGAGCGCATCAGGTATTTATCAGAATAATAGCATGGAGATATATGCCGAGCGATCTGTTACCAATCCCAAAAAGGCCAAGGACGATAGTGTACGATACGTGATTTTGGACGATTATGCCAATGAATTTGCTGTCGTGGTGCTGCCTCCGCCAAGAGATCGTCAATTAGATGAGCAGATTAAACGCTATGAAGAACAGGAGAAGATTCGGCAAGCCACCCAGTTCTTCGATTCTTATATGTCGAATGCGCAGCAACCGGCAACTTCGGTTATTGAAAATTTGGCAAATGACTTTGAATTGGCAAAGCAGCCATTAAAGAAGCGTATAAACCCCTCCTATATCGAAGCAGAGCTAAAGGAAGAGCTGTTGCATCGAAAGATAAACCTACCTTTTAATATGGTGATAACCGAGGGAAGCGATGATTCTGTTCTTTTTCAGATGGCATCTTTTAACGGTAATTTTGACCTAAAGAACTCCTATGCCACGCTTCTATTTCCAAATAGCATGATTAAGTCTTCAGGAAAGTTGGCAATTAATTTTCCGAGCAGGACCTCTTTGTTGTTAGGTAGTATGGGCGTCATGCTTGGGTCGTCGGCGGCATTACTGCTTGTTTTGATCGGATGTTTTACTTATACGATTTTTATCATCTTGCGACAGAAGAAAATTTCGGAGATGAAAACGGATTTTATAAACAATATGACACATGAGTTTAAAACGCCCGTTGCCACTATTATGATTGCCAGCGAATCGTTAAAGGATCCGGAAATTATTACGGACGCTAAACGCGTAGACAAGCTTGCCAGCATTATTTATGACGAAAATGTCCGGCTAGGAAATCATATAGAAAGGGTGTTGAATATTGCCAAAATTGATAAAGGCGATCTGAAGCTTGATAAGCAGGAATTGAATCTTAATGATTTGGTGGCGGCAGTTGTTGATAGCATGGATTTACAACTAAAAAAGCGGGACGCACAGGTAGATATGCAAATTGAGGCGGCTAATCCCATTTTGTATGGTGATGAATTCCATTTATCGAATGTTATCTTTAACCTTATAGATAATGCTATAAAGTACAGTAAGGATATTCCTGAAATTACGATTAGAACTAAAAATGTCGGTAACCATCTCCATATTATCGTAGCAGATAAGGGTATCGGCATGAGTAGGGACCAACTGTCTAAAATTTTTGATCAATTCTATCGAGTATCCACCGGAAATCTACATGATGTTAAAGGTTTCGGTCTTGGACTGAGCTACGTACATGATATTATTAAACGAATGAAGGGAACGGTAAAGGTGAAAAGTGAGAAGAATAAAGGAACGGAGTTCGAATTGATTTTACCTACTATAAAGAACTAATCTCATACGGTATGCGGAAAATTTTATTAGCGGAAGACGACCCGAATTTGGGCGAAATACTAAAGGACTACCTAGAACTAAAGGGTAAATTTGATGTTAAACTATGCCAGGATGGAGAGGAGGCTTTGCGCACCTTTAGCAAAGAAGAGTTCGACCTGTGTATCTTAGATGTGATGATGCCGAAAAAGGATGGCTTTTCACTCGGGAAAGAAATTCGAAAAGTGAACGAAAGCGTACCCATCATTTTTGCTACCGCTAAAGGTATGATGGAGGATAAAACCGAAGCCTTCAATTTAGGAGGTGACGATTATATTACAAAACCATTTCGAGTAGAAGAATTGTTATTGAGAATTAATGCCCTATTGAAAAGAAGTTCCTTCCAGGAAAGGGGTGTTGAGGAGGAACTTCCGGTTAAATTCAAATTAGGGGAATATAACTTCGACTATACAGCCCAATTGATTAGCCGCCATGGCCAACAACAGAAATTATCTACTAAAGAGGCGGAGCTCTTAAGGATGCTCTGTTTAAAGAAAAATGACGTGCTTACACGGGAAGAAGCCCTGATAAAAATTTGGCATGACGACAATTATTTTAATGGCCGTAGCATGGACGTCTTTTTAAGTAAACTTAGAAAATACCTTAAAGAAGACCCGAAGGTAGAAATTGTGAATGTACACGGGAAAGGATATAAGTTATTAGTGGGCTAATGAATAAGCTCCCCAACATGTTTTCGGATATTATCTGCCATTTTTTCTAAAGGTAAGTCATTGACATCCGTGCCAAAAGGGTCTTCAATTTCTTCGGCGATAAGCTCGAGTGATGTTAATACATAAAAAGCAAAAACAACGGCCGGTACGACAAAGTATCCGAGTGAAAACACAAAGCCATACGGTAAGGTTAGTACATAAATTGAAATAAACTTTTTGATAAAAGAGGTATAGGTAAAGGGTATCGGCGTGTTTTTTATTCGTTCACAGGCGCCACATATATCCGTAAAGGACAAAAGCTCGGCATTTAATATTATTAATTGGTCTCCGCTGATAACGCCTTCTCTGTACAATGTATCCGTTCTTTTAAAGATCATAGCAGCCACCTGATTAGGGCCATGCTTGTTTTCATCTAGGTGGTTGAACTCCGGGTGATCTTTTTCGTCTAACATGAAACGTGTTTGACTGGACTGTAAATGCTCTCGAAGTGTGCTTGCAAATAAGGGTATACTCTTTTTATAGAAGCTTCGGTTTCCCTTATCACCCTCGGGCAAAAGACTTTCAATTCGCAATGCAAGGTTTCTGCTATTATTCGTTAACTGCCCCCATAACTTTCTCCCCTCCCACCAACGATCATATGCTGTGTTCGTTCTGAATACCAGTAAGATCGATAGGACAAATCCAAGCAAACTGTGCATAGAAGGAATATTTCGCAGCCAGCTTTTCTCAGACAATTTAAGGTATTCTATTTCGAGATAAGCAATCGCCCAGGCATAAATCGCCATTAAAATAAGATAGGGATATAATTTTTTTATAGTTTCAGAACGGTGAAAAGATAAAACGGCATGCAGCCAGTCTTTTGGATTGTAAATAATCATTGCTAGAAATGAAATTGTGCGTGTAAATCTAAAAAAAGAAGATTAAAATTTCATCGGATGGTAAATGCTATAAATTAAAGGTAATTCCTTGAGCCAATGGAAGCTTGTCCGAATAGTTGATGGTATTGGTCTGTCTTCTCATATAAGCCTTCCAGGCGTCAGACCCGGACTCTCGTCCTCCACCCGTTTCTTTTTCACCTCCAAAGGCACCCCCAATTTCGGCGCCCGATGTGCCGATATTGACGTTAGCAATGCCGCAATCGGAGCCGTTAACAGATAGAAAATGCTCTGCTTCTCGTAAATTGAGTGTCATAATTGCAGAAGAAAGACCCTGCGGAACATTATTTTGTATAGCGATTGCTTCTTCTAAATCTTTGTACTTCATCACATATAAAATAGGGGCAAAGGTTTCTTGTTGAACGATTTTGTAATGTGGTTCAACTTCCGCAATACATGGTTTAACATAACAAGGCGAAGGATACCCGTCTCCTTTCAAAACGCCCCCTTCTACAATGAACTTACCTCCCTCCTGTTTACATCGTTTAATGGCTTCAAGATAGGAGTTGACAGCGGCCTCGTCAATTAATGGGCCGACATGATTCGCTTCGTCCAGCGGATTTCCTATCTTTAACTGTTTGTATGCATCAACCAATTGGACTTTAAAGGATTCATAAATGGACTCATGAATGATGAGTCTACGAGTGGTGGTGCAACGTTGCCCTGCAGTTCCAACAGCGCCAAAAACACTGGCTAATAAAGCGGTTTTCGTATCCGCATGCGCTGTAATAATGATAGCGTTATTACCGCCCAGTTCAAGGATGGTTCTACCCAACCGAGCAGCTACAGCTTGGGCAACCGATTTTCCCATACGTGTTGAGCCCGTTGCGGAAAGGAGCGGAATACGTGGATCTGATGCCATCTGTTTACCTAACTCGGCGTCACCCTGAATAAGGCAAGAAATCTCTTGAGGTAGGTCATTCCTATTAAATATTTCAGATACGATTTTTTGACAGGCTAAAGCAGTTATGGGCGTTTTTTCAGACGGTTTCCAAATACAAACATTGCCGCAAACCCACGCAATTGCGGCATTCCAGCTCCAAACAGCAACCGGGAAGTTAAAGGCCGAAATAATGCCAACGATACCCAATGGAAGCCATTGTTCGAACATTCGATGAGCCGGACGTTCTGATTGGGTCGTTAATCCATACAATTGCCGGCTCAAGCCAACCGCAAAGTCGCAAATGTCAATCATTTCCTGCACTTCTCCCAAACCTTCTTGTAGGCTTTTTCCCATTTCGTAGGAAACGAGCCTTCCAAGATCTTGTTTATGAAGCCGTAGCGCATCGCCAATCTGGCGGACAATTTCCCCTCTTTTAGGTGCAGGAACCTGTTTCCACTGTGAAAAAGCGACGCCGGCCTTTCCGACTAATGCTTCATAATCTACACGAGTGGTTATCGGGACAGCAGCGATAGCTTTGCCATCCACGGGGGAGAAACTCGTTATAGAAGGCGAGGTGCCGCTAACATTTTGAATACAAAGTCGTTCTAAAATCGAGGAAATATGAATCGCTTTCATAAAAATGCCTTTTCAATTGAATGTATGCTATACAAACCTAAAGTAAAATTCCGGAAAAATATGTATATTTGTATATATAGATACAAAGGTTAGTAGGGGTTGTTTAATCCTCCAAGAGATTGCCGCTGGTGAATGTTATTAACAAAGTACTTCAAAAAACAAAATTGTAAAAGCTTATGAGACAAAGCCTTGGGTTTTTATTTGTTTGTTTGTGGAAAACTAAATTCTTAGAATAAGAGTTTTAACAGTAATTTGAAGGCATTATTTCATCAGCAAGTGTATTAGCTAAGCTGTTCGTTTTTGTACATATTGGCATTATGATTGAACGTTAATAAAGATTCCGTCTGGAGTCTGGTTCTGTTTTATGTGATACGTGGAGGGGCAAAGATAAAGAACTACTAATTATTTTAATTGCGATGGAAGACGATTTTGATTTTGAATTCTCTGAAGACCCAAAGTTTTCGGTAGAACGTTACGAAGAGATGATCCGTAATGAGGATCAATACTTTTTTGACGCCCAAGCATTTGAGGGAATCATCGATTATTATATGGAGAAGAATGATCCCGTAAAAGCTCTTCAAGTAGTTGATTACGCGGTTAACCAGCATCCCTTTGCCGCCATTTTTTATATCAAGCAAGCGCAACTATACTCTGTGACCAATCAATTGGATTTAGCATTAAAGGCGCTAGACAAAGCTGAGTTATTGGAAGCTTCTGAACCCGATATATATCTTATTCGTGGCGGGATTCTTGGAACAATAGATCGATACGAAGAGGCTATTGCAAACCTGGAGAAAGCGCTGTCTCTAACAGAGAATCCGGACGAGATATTCTTGCAAATGGCTATGCTTTTTCAAAATAAAGGCGACTATGAGCAAGCGATCAAATACCTAAAAAAGAGCCTTGAGCATAATATGGAGAACCAGGAAGCATTATATGAACTGGCTTTCTGCTATGATGTTTTAGATCGGCAAGAGGAAAGTATCGGGTTTTATCTTCAATACATTGATAATGAACCATATTCCTATGCTGCCTGGTATAACCTTGGAAACGCATATCATAAATTAAGTTTGTATGAAAAGGCGATCGATGCCTATGATTATGCGATATTGATTAAGGAAAATTTTGCCTCGGCTTATTTCAACAAAGGAAATGCATTGGTAAATTTAGATCGATATGCCGAGGCGATCGATGTTTATAAGGAGACCTTTGAGTACGAGCCGCCTAGTGCGGAGACCTACTGCGCTATTGGAGAATGTTATGAGAAGTTGGAACAAATGGATGAAGCAAGGTCGTATTATAAAAAGGCAGTGAAAATTGATCCGAAGCTTGGAGATGGTTGGTTTGGAATTGGTGTGACGCTTGATTACGAAGAACGCTACTTTGAATCCTTACATTTTTACAAAAAAGCGTTGGATATTGATGATCAAAATCCGGAATATTGGTTTGCAATAGCTGATGCCCGCTATAAGTTAAAGCAAATCGCGGAGGCCGAGGCTGCTTATGAAAAGGTGGTGGAATTGAATCCGCTTGATACGGAAGCTTGGCTTGACTATTCATCGATTTTATATGAGCAAGAAAAACTTACAACCGCTATTGAAGTAATATCAGAAGCTATAAAGAACAACCCCGATGCTCCTGAGTTATATTATAGAATGGTGGCTTATATGTTTGCTGCAGGAAAATATACAGAAGCGCTGAATTTTCTGGAATTGGCCCTGACGGCGGATCCCGAAAAATATCACATACTATTTGAATATCTCCCCCAACTACAAGATAATAAGGTGATTCTAGAAATTATCAACAAGTTTACCAAGTAACAATTACATTTTATCAACATGAAAGTATAGCAGTGTTGATTTTTTTTTTCACCTTTGCATTCCTATGAACTTTGAGTTAAATAATATCCCAATACGGACGCTCAAGCCTCGGAATAATGGGATAACGATGGTAATGGATAAAGGTATGAGTACCAGGCAGGCTCAAGATTTCATCGAAGTTGCTGCACCACATACCGATATAGTAAAATTGGGATGGGCAACATCCATGGTTACTCCAAAGCTTGAAGAGAAGTTACAGATTTATCGCGATGCACAGATGCCTTTTTATTTTGGAGGCACCTTGTTTGAAGCTTTTTTGATAAGAAATCAATTCGACGCATATCGGAAAGTACTTGATAAGTATAAGATGGAATATGCAGAAATATCCGATGGATCGATCATCTTACCCCATGAAGAAAAATGTAAATATATTGACATACTGAGTAAACAGGTTACGGTCATCTCAGAAGTTGGATCAAAAGACGATAAAAAAATAATAGCGCCCTATCGTTGGATCGAGCTTATCAAAGCGGAATTAGCGGCCGGGTCCTGGAAAGTCATTGCCGAGGCGAGAGAAAGTGGTAACGTAGGAATTTATCGTGAAACAGGAGAAGTGCGACAGGGACTCATTGACGAGATACTAACGCAGGTTCCGCAAGAGTCCATTATTTGGGAAGCCCCTATAAAAGCGCAACAGGTTTGGTTCATTAAATTGATTGGAAGTAATGTCAATTTAGGCAATATAGCGCCACAGGAAGTTATACCTTTGGAAACAATACGTCTTGGACTACGGGGCGATACGTTTGACCATTTTATTTCCATGTAGTTTTGCTAAGTGAAAAACATAGTAAATATATGTTTGTTAAATTCTAACGAAAGACGGGGGCAAAGTTTCCCCGGATATTATAAATAGTGATGAAGAAATTTGGATTGATTGGATATCCGCTTAAGCATTCATTTTCTAAGCAATATTTTAACGAAAAGTTCGAAAGGGAGGGTCTCAAAGATTACCATTATGAATTATTACCGCTCCCCAATATCAGCGATCTACCCGATTTATTAAAGCAGCAACCAGAGCTTTGCGGTCTTAATGTAACGATACCACATAAGATTGGGGTTATGTTTTATCTTGATAAAATATCGCCTGAAGCGAAAGAGATTGATGCCGTTAATTGTATAAAGATCGTAAAATCGAATCCGGTTGAATCTTTTTTTAGTGGAGAAATGTGCATGAAAAAGGTTCAGCTGGAAGGGTATAACACGGATGTTTACGGTTTTGAGGAGTCCTTAAAACCTTTACTGAAGAAACAGCATTCAAAGGCGCTCGTTTTGGGTAACGGCGGTGCCGCCCGTGCCGTCTTTTATGTGTTAAAAAAATTGGGGATCGACTATGAGGTGGTTTCTAGACGAGCAAATCCTAAGCAGTTTTCTTACGAACAATTAAATAAAGAAATAATTGAAGGGCATCTGCTTATTATTAACACCACTCCTCTTGGAACCTTTCCGAAGGTAGATGAAAAGCCCGAAATTCCCTATGAGTTTATTGGTGAACGGCACTTGCTTTATGATTTGGTTTACAATCCGGAAGAAACGGCTTTTTTAATGGAAGGAAAGAAACGTGGAGCAATCATAAAGAATGGTTTGGAAATGCTTCACCTACAAGCAGAAAAGAATTGGGAAATATGGAACTCATAACCATAGAGAATCGCTAACTTAGCAAGGTGACTTCGAGAGGAATAATAGTAATTATATGCGTTCTTCTTTTAGGGCTATTTTCTTCATGTGGAAGAGATTATGCGCCTAAGCCCCGCGGTTATTTTCGGATTAAGTTTCCCGACAAGAAATATCAAGCCTTTAAAGGAGCATGTCCTTTTCGTTTTGATTACCCTCGCTATGCGATTATTGAGCCAGATACCAATGTTTCGGCTAGACCTTGCTGGTTTGATGTAGTCTTTCCATCTTACAATGCCCGCATTCATCTGAGTTATTATCCGATTTCCAGCCAAAAAGTTTTTAATCAATTGGTTGAGGATGCCCGAACCTTTGCCTTTAAACATACGGTTAGGGCGACCGCCATTGATGAATCGACTATTTCATTTCCGGATGAGCGCGTGTATGGCATTTTATATTCCATAGAAGGCAACAGTGCGTCTTCGGTTCAGTTTTTTGTGACCGATAGTACCAGAAACTATCTAAGGGGGGCGCTTTATTTTCACGAAAAGCCAAGGCTTGACTCTATTCGGCCCGTATTGGATTTCCTTAAACAGGACATCAACGTAATGATCAAATCAATGAAGTGGCATTGACACATTCCGATTTGTTTTGTTGTTGTTGGAGAATGCCAAGCATTTTATCTAAGTTTGTTTATTATGATATACGTAAAAAGGTTTGAAAATAATCCCTTTGCCGAGAATACTTATATTTTATATGATGAGACGCACAACTGCGCCATAGTAGATCCGGGGATGTATACGACAGCGGAGGAAGAAAGTGTGCTTCATTTTATTAGATCGAATAACCTGAAGCCCACCTTGTTATTGAATACCCATTGTCATGTAGATCATGTGCTAGGAAATAAGTTGATTTATGAGGAATTTGGGCTACTTCCCCAATTTCATGAGCATGAAGCGGCTGTGTTATCGGATGTACAAGTACGAGCGCCGATGTTCGGTTTACGGTATGAGCAGTCGCCTATACCAGAACATTTTTTGCCAATGGAGGGTAATGTGAGCTTTGGTAACACCTCCTTGCAACTTATCTTTGCTCCCGGCCATTCTCCCGGTCATTTGTGTTTCTATAATCAACAGGAAAAACTGCTTATCGGTGGAGATGTGCTGTTTAGAAGAAGTATCGGTAGGACAGACCTTCCAGGAGGAAACCATCAATTGCTTCTAAAGCATATTAAAGAAGATCTGTATAGCTTACCTGATGATACTATTGTATACCCTGGGCATGGCCCGGAAACATATATAGGAGAAGAAAAGGTCAGTAATCCTTTTGTTAGAGCCTAAGTAACTTAATGTTATGAATACTGCCACCTTTATTGCCAAGCGGTACCTGTTCTCCAAAAAATCTGTTAATGCGATTAACATCATCTCGGCCATCAGCATGGTAGGTGTATTGGTAGCTAGTGGTGCGTTGATTGTAATCTTATCGGTTTATAATGGGCTAGAAGGTTTGATATTAAGTATGTATAGCTCCTTTTCCTCCGAATTGCGGATTGAACCAGCTTCCGGTAAAGTATTTAAAGAAGATACGGTTGTTTTTGAAAAAATCAAAAAGGATTCGCGAATAGCAAGCTATAGTCAGGTATTGCAAGAAAAGGTGCTTCTAAGATATCGGGAATACCAGTACATAGCAAACATGAAAGGTGTTGACCCATCTTATGGCCTAAATAGACCGGCAGATAACTTGTTATGGGATGGAACATTTGTGTTAAGCGAAAACGGAATAAATTACGCCTTATTGGGGGCGGGCGTTTTTACTAATTTAGGTATAAGTTTAAATAATATTCTAGCAGAGATTGAAGTTTTCTCACCAAAGAAAGGGGTCCGGTCAGCTCTCAACCCAGCTGATGAATTTAATGTTCGGAATATTGCACCTGCAGGGGTTTTCAAAGCACAACAAGAGCTTGATGATCTTATCATTGTTCCAATTGGTTTTGCCCGTGATGTACTTGGAGAATATGATGAAATTTCGGCGATTGAAATTAACCTTAAAAAGGGGGCCGATTTGAACCGTGTCCAGAAGGATCTTCAAAAGTTACTGGGAAAAAACTATAACATAAAAAACCGGGTGGAACAAAATCCGGGACTTTACAAGTTATTAAATAGTGAGAAATGGATGGTATTTTTCATTTTAGCGTTTGTATTGGTGATTGCAGCGTTTAATATCGTCGGATCATTGACCATGCTAGTCATCGATAAACAAAAAGATGTAGCGGTATTAAATAGCTTAGGTGCGCCACATGGACTGGTAAAGCGTATCTTCTTTTTAGAGGGAATCTTTATTTCCATGATGGGATGTTTAGGTGGCTTGTTATTAGGTGCAGTCTTTTGTATAATTCAGGAAAAGTTTGGTCTGGTACGTATGGGAACAACTACCATTGTCTCGGACGTTTATCCTGTATCCATGCGATGGTCTGATTTTCTTTTGGTATTTCTGACGGTATTACTAGTTTCAGGGACTGCGTCTGCTATTTCGTCGAGATTGAGTGTTAAAAATATGGAACAATTAAAGGCTTCGGAGTAGCTTCCGAAGGATTATTCTTAATTTATTACAGTGACAATAAAAGATATTTTACAACAATATAAGGAACACAAAGGAGTCTTATCGTTTACAAAAGCACTTCAGGGAGCCAAGCCTAGAATCCAATTAAAGGGATTGATAGGATCAGCCGACGCCATAACGGCGGTCTCGAGTTATCAGCTGCAGGAACGACCTTTTATTTTCGTATTACCCGATTATGAGGAAGCAGCGTTCTTTTTGAGTGATTTAGAGGGCCTCCTGGATAAGCAGGTTCTTTTTTTCCCCTCCTCTTATCGGAAACCCTTTGATTTTACTCAAGCGGATAGTGCGCATGTATTGCAGCGAGCAGAAACCCTCAGTACGCTGAATCACGCTTCGGAATTGCCAAAGATGATCGTGACCTATCCGGAAGCGCTAGCAGAAAAAGTAATTAACCGGACTGAACTAAGTAAAAATACACTTGAAATATCCATTAATGCAAAGTTGGATATCGATTTTATCAATGAATTTTTGATAGAGTACGACTTTGAGCGAGTGGATTTTGTGTACGAACCGGGACAATTTGCAATTAGGGGAGGGATTGTTGATATTTTTTCATTCTCAAATGATTTACCCTATCGCATTGAGTTCTTTGGCAACCTTGTGGAAAGTATACGCACATTCGATACAGAGAATCAACTTTCTGTTAATAAGATTCATACGGTAACAATTGTTCCAAATGTGCAGGCGAAGTTTCTAACAGAGAACAATATTTCTTTACTGGAATATATCGATAGTGACGCCGTCATCTGGATTAAAGATGTCCAATTTACCCTTGACATTGTGCAATCTGGATACAAAAATGCCAGCAAACTTTGGTCCGCTTTATCGGCCCAGGACAAAGAACATAACCCCGAATGGATCGATCCTAAATTCAGCTTCACGGATGAAAAGATGCTTGCGAACCTGTTACAGGATTTTCCGGTAGTTGAGTTCGGTAAGCAATTTTTCTACGATGCTGATCATCAAATTCAATTTAATCAGCGACCTCAACCCTCTTTCAACAAAGATTTTGGACTACTTATTCACAATATAAAGGAAAATGAGGAGAAGAAAATCACCAATTGTATTTTTAGTGACTCTCCGAAACAGATCGAAAGGTTGTTTGCCATTTTAGATGATCTGGATAAAACGGTCAAATTTATTCCCATAAGTATTGCCTTACGTGAAGGATTTAGCGATGAAGAGCTCAAACTAGCTTGCTATACGGACCATCAAATTTTTGATCGCTATTATAAATATAAACATAAAAAAGGCTATGCCCGGTCACAAGCGATTACTTTAAAAGAACTTCGTGACCTTAAACCCGGCGATTATATTACTCATATTGATCACGGGATAGGTAAATATGCGGGCTTGGAAAAAGTAGAAGTTAATGGCAAAATGCAGGAAATGATTCGCCTGGTTTACGCCGACAACGATCTGCTATATGTTAATATAAACTCCTTAAATCGGATTAGCAAGTATACGGGTAAAGATGGTACTGTTCCTAAAATGAATAAATTAGGAACCGATACTTGGGATAAGCTAAAAAGAACCACTAAAAAAAAAGTTAAAGATATTGCCCGCGATCTGATTAAGCTATATGCTCAACGGAAAGCGCAAACGGGGAATGCTTTCAGCCCGGACACTTATTTGCAAACGGAATTGGAAGCCTCCTTTATTTATGAGGATACACCAGACCAAGAAAAGGCGACCAACGATGTAAAAAAAGATATGGAGGCACCGCATCCGATGGATCGGCTCGTATGTGGTGATGTCGGTTTTGGAAAAACAGAGGTAGCTGTACGGGCTGCTTTTAAGGCAGTCGCTGATAGTAAGCAGGTGGCGGTGTTGGTTCCTACAACAATTTTGGCATTACAACATCACAGGACCTTTTCCGAACGGTTAAAGGGATTTCCTTGTAATATTGACTATATCAACCGGTTTAAAACGAGCAAAGAAATAAAGGACACGTTGAAGCGACTCGCCGAGGGTGAAATTGATATTGTGATCGGAACGCATCGCCTGGTAAGCAAAGATGTGAAATTCAAGGATCTCGGACTATTGATTATTGATGAAGAACAGAAATTTGGTGTAGGTGTTAAAGAGAAGCTTAAGCAATTGCGTGTTAATGTTGATACGCTGACGCTTACTGCTACGCCGATTCCTCGGACACTTCATTTTTCGTTGATGGGAGCAAGAGATTTAAGCATCATAAGCACTCCTCCGCCAAATCGTCAACCTGTACAAACGGAATTGCATGTATTTAATGAAAAACTGATACAAGAGGCGGTGGCCTATGAAATTAATAGAGGCGGGCAGGTCTTCTTTATCCACAATCGGGTGCAGGATCTTCGCCAATTGGGAGCTTTGATCACTAAGCTGGTGCCAAATGCAAGATGTGGTGTTGCCCATGGGCAATTGGAAGGTGATGCCTTAGAGGATGTCATGCTCAAATTTATTAATCATGAGTTTGATGTGTTGGTGGCCACAACGATTATTGAGGCGGGTTTGGATATTCCGAACGCAAATACCATTATTATTAACCATGCGCATATGTTCGGCCTAAGCGATTTACATCAAATGCGAGGGAGAGTGGGTCGATCCAACAAAAAGGCTTTTTGTTATTTATTGTCTCCTCCCCTTTCGACCCTTACACCCGAGGCACGTAAACGTTTGAGCGCCATTGAAGAATTTAGTGAACTGGGAAGTGGGTTCAATGTAGCGATGAGGGATTTGGACATTCGTGGAAGCGGAAATCTATTAGGTGCAGAACAAAGTGGTTTTATCGCAGAAATAGGCTTTGAAATGTACCATAAGATTTTGGACGAAGCTATCCAAGAATTGAAAGACGATGAATTTGAAGGGTTGTTTAAGGAGGAAAAGGCTAGAGTATATGTTAATTTTACGCAAATAGACACGGATTTAGAGGTATACATTCCAGATTCTTATGTAACCAATGTAGGTGAACGTTATAATCTATACAATCAAATGGCTTCGTTAAAGACCGAAAATGAAATCGAGTCTTTCGAGCAGGATTTGGCCGATCGTTTCGGGCCGGTACCATTGCCGGTAAAGGAGTTGCTAA
Source organism: Olivibacter sp. EAT-5 (assembly GCF_044784325.1). Lineage (NCBI taxonomy): Bacteria > Pseudomonadati > Bacteroidota > Sphingobacteriia > Sphingobacteriales > Sphingobacteriaceae > Olivibacter > Olivibacter sp. EAT-5. The sequence continues at coordinate 1,745,017 of NZ_CP173028.1, forward strand.
ATACGCTTCGTTTACAATGGCTTGGTAAAGAAATAGGTTTTGAGAAGATATCCTACAAAAAGAACGTGCTTCGGGGGTACTTCATTAGCAATAAAAAATCTCCGTATTTTGAAAGTGAACGATTTGGAAAGGTTTTGCAGTTTGTTCAGCAAAATCCATCGGTTTGTAACCTAAAAGAAGTAAAAGGAAGTTTGCGTATCGGATTTGACAGAATTCAAAGCGTGGATGAAGCTGTTATGCTTCTTCAGGAATTAGCCCGTTAAGCGTATGGAATCTGATAGAGAAATATTAAAAGAGCTCGTTGTCTATAAAATGCCTTATGGAAAATATAAGGATTGGCCTATAAGCCGTTTGCCCGAGCACTACCTTGTTTGGCTCCGAAATCAGGGCTTTCCTAAGGGAAAATTGGGTGTTCTACTTGCTACAATGTATGAAATCAAATTAAATGGCTTAGAGCATTTACTTTCTCCGCTCGAAAACAAGCGCTTCAACAAATGAGCTATCGAATTGTTATCCCTTAAAGATTAAGGCTTATGATTCAGTTAAAAATTATCTTAGGAAGTACAAGAAATGGCAGAAAAGGGCATGCTGTTGCCCATTGGGTATATGAAACAGCAAAGAAATATACAATGTTTGATACGGAATTGATAGACCTAAAGAAAGTCAATCTGCCTTTTATGGATGAGCCGGTACATCCTCGAATGCAGCAATACACCCATCAACATACCAAAGATTGGAGCTCAAAGATCGGCGCTGCTGATGCTTTTATATTTGTCACACCGGAATACAATTATGGTATGCCCGCCCCTTTAAAGAATGCACTGGATTTCCTCTTTAATGAGTGGGCCTATAAACCGGTCGCCATGGTAGGGTATGGAGGTATAGCCGGAGGGACACGAGCGATTCAGCAGCTTAAGCAAGTTACCAATGCACTACAAATGTTCCCTTTCGATGGATTGCTACTCGCAAATTTTTCCAAACAGCTTAATGAGGAGGAATCGTTTGCTGCCACTGAAGCGAACGAAAAAGCAGCGGAAGCGATGCTCGTTAAACTTGAAAAGTTACATTACGCCCTGAAGGAGTTGCGATGATGAGCTTACTCTTTATCTAAGGCTTGATGAAGAAACAGCTTGAAGTCATACATAGCTTCCGCAAAATTCAATAAACGAGTAATGGATCGCCCATCATCCTCGGAGAGATCGGCATCACTTAAGGTGCTGCTAGCGGTGAAGCTCTTTAGTTTAAGAAATTCAATATCCGGGTGGTCAGCATCATAGCCTGCCGGAACTTTTTTGAGTTTATCTTCGTTATTTAAAATACAGAACTTAGTGAACTTGGGGGCGTTGATGATCTGTCTAAACTGGGTGCCGTTGTAATCAATTTCCTGTCTGATTGCCGCCAAATGTTCTTTCTCCGGACGCCAATAGCCACCGGCAATAAATGAATTTCCCGGTTGTATATGGAGGTAGTACTCCGGGCCATTCAGCTTTCTTCCGGCAACAGATATACCGGCACCGAACCAATTTTTATAGGGAGTCTTATCTTTGCTAAAGCGTGTATCCCGATATATCCTAAAAAGGCATTTTGAAACGGGAATATCCTCGCTAATATAACGGTCTATTTTCGATAGCGCGTGGATGAATTCGGCAACAAAATCTTTAACATTTTGATGTGCTAAATCATAGTCAGATTTGTGCTCCTGAAACCACTCTCTATTATTATTTTGTTGTAAGCTCGTTAGAAACGTGAATGTGGATGGGAAAATATGCATTATAAAAATAACTTTTGCTACGGGGTAAAGCCCCGTAGCAAAGATAATTAATTACCAAAACAATAAGTATAGTGCGGCAACAACGCCTGTTATTAACAAAGAACCTATCGCAAATCCTGGATGGACGCGGAACATTTTTGTGTCCACTTCCAAACCTTTTGGCTTAACACCACGGTTATTTTCGATGATGCTTATTATAAGCATCGCCGCTATACAGATAATGAAAACAAAGCCCATACGGTCAAGGAATGGTATTTCATAAATACCTTCTGCATTTTTGACGGCAAAACCGGATGGAGCCAAGAAAGATAGATCCATGACGTTCGGCAAAAATTTAAAAATGACAGAAAGAATGAATCCGCCGACAGTTGCAAACATTGCAGCAGAGGATGTTGCTTTTTTCCAGAAAAAACCTAAGATGAACATCGCGAAAATTCCAGGAGACACGAAACCGGTATATTCTTGAATATACTGAAAGCCACCCTTTTTATCTATCCCTAAGTATGGTGAAATGACGATGGCTAATAGCATGGAAACGATAATGGTTGTTTTTCCCACATTAACCAGATTTTTTTCAGAAGCCTCTTTGTTGAAAATCTTTTTGTAAACATCCAATGAAAAGATGGTAGCAATACTGTTGGCTTTTCCGGCTAAAGAAGCAACTACTGCTGCTGTCAAGGCGGCAAAAGACAATCCTTTTAAACCGGTTGGTAAAAGATTCAGCAGTACAGGATAAGCGTGATCAGGATTTACACTTCCATCCTGAAGCATTTCTTCCTGAAAATAACCTTCTTTATAAAGTATATAAGCCGCAATTCCAGGCAGTACTACAATAACCGGCATTAACAGCTTTAGTCCTGCCGCAAATAGCAAACCTCCCCTAGCGGTTTTGAGGTCCGCACCCAAGGCCCGTTGGGTAATGTATTGATTACAGCCCCAATAATTCAAGTTTACGATCCAAAGACCGCCTATGAGCACCGAAAGTCCGGGTAAATCGAGGTAGTTTTCATTGTCTTTGCCGAATATCATTTCAAAGTGGTCGGGAGCTTTATCATACATAAGTCCCAAACCGTTTAATGCTCCATGTACGCCAAAATGGTCGGCTACCAAATTGAGTGCGATATAGGTTGTCGCCAGTCCGCCGAGAATCAAAAAGAACACTTGGATTACATCCGTAAACCCAATGACTTTCATACCGCCCAGTGTAATGATAATAGCGAAAATAGCGAGCGCGAAAATGCACACGGTGAAATTGATGCCTGATATACTGGATACGGCCAACGCGCCTAGATACAGAATTGAAGTAAGGTTAACAACAACATAGAGCAGCAACCAGAATATGGCCATGACGATACTTACGGTACTATTGTAGCGCTGATTTAAAAATTGAGGCATGGTGTATATCTTATTTTTAAGATATACCGGGATAAAGAAAATACCGACGATAATCAGTGTGATCGCGGCCATCCATTCATAAGCAGCGATCGCCAGGCCCATTTTGAAGCCCGAACCACTCATTCCGATGAACTGCTCTGCAGAAATATTGGAAGCAATTAGCGAAGCGCCGATTGCCCACCAAGTTAAAGAACCCTCAGCAAGGAAATAGTCTTTGGAATCTGCAGTGAGTGATTTCTTTTTTTGATATACCCAGTAGCCGTATAAAGCTACGATCAAAAAATAGAATAAAAAAACGAAGTAGTCAGTAGTGTGTAAGGTTTTCATTGGGCTTGTTTTATGGTGTTTTTATTTTTGCACATGAAATCGATAAATTGTTTGTGATCGGAATGGCTGCTTTGCCTTTAGTAAGGGTGATGGGAATTGTGCTTGGTTCGGTGCATCAGGAAAGTGTTGTGTCTCGAAGCAGAACGCGTGTTGCTTGGCATAGTGGTTTCCTGATTTTCCTTTGTCCTTTCCTGTGAGCGCATTTCCCGTATAAAATTGTATCCCGGGTTCGGTAGTAAGCACTTCGAGCATAATCCCACTCTTTTCAGAAAAGGCAGAAGCTGCGACTTTTTTACCGTCTTTGTTTGCTTCGTTTAGAACGAAGGTATGGTCATATCCCCCACCTCCCTTTTGGATTTGTTCATCCTCGCTTGATATGCCCAAGGATATACGCTTCGGTTTACGGAAATCAAAAGCTGAATCGCTTACCGGTCGGAGCTCTCCCAAAGGGATTTGAACCTCGTTAATGGGAAGGAACGTTTCGGCTGCGATTTCAACAACATGATCAACGATGGATCCCGAACCTTCGCCATCCAGATTGAAATAGGCGTGATTTGTAAGGTTAATAATAGTGTCTTTATCGCTATTTGCTCGATAATTTATTTGGAGCTCGTTTTCATCTGTCAATAGATAATCTACGGACACGGTTAGTGTTCCCGGAAAACCTTCTTCACCGTCAGGAGAAGTATAATAGAAGGTCACCTGATTGGGATTGTTAATTCTTCGATCCCATATTTTTGTGTGAAAACCATTTTTCCCACCATGTAGCGCATTAGGGCCGTTATTTGGTTCAATTTTATAGGGTATTCCGCCAAGTTCAAATGTACCGTTGCTTATCCGGTTGGCGTATCGCCCAATAGTAGCCCCATGATATAATTCATCCGCATGGAGATAATCCAAGATGTTGTTAAAGCCCAAAACAACATCTACCGAACTTCCGGTCTTATCGGGAACAATCATACTTACTATTCGCGCGCCATAGTTTGTAAGCGCCACCTGCATTCCTCTGTTATTTTTTAGTATGATCAGCGCGCTACTCTTATCGTCTCCTTTTGTTTTGAAATCTTTAAGTAGTGGAAGCTTATACCTGGCCATACGATGCTTGTGTTAAATCAACGATACTCGTTCCGGAATTTATTTCAGCAATATAATACGGAATCTCTATTCCTGTTTGTTCTTTATAAGCAGCAGCAACTTGTTGAGCCACTTCCTCCGCTTTATCAGCTTTCACAAGATTAATCGTGCAACCGCCAAAGCCCCCACCCATCATACGGGCTCCTAGCACATACTGATTGCCCTTTACTAACTGCACCAATAAATCAAGTTCCTTGCAACTCACTTCATACTGTTTCTCCAAGCCTTCATGCGTTTCAAACATACGTTGCCCGAAAGCTTTAAAATCGTCTTTTTTCAAATCCTCACAAGCTAGCTGTAAACGTGCAATCTCTGCGACCACGTAGCTACACCTTCGATATACAATTTCGTCAACGGGTTTTACATATTTGAGAAGCATCTCTTCCGTAGCGTGCCGCAAACTGGTAACTGAGGGGTGATGCCGACTGATCAACCGAACGCCCTCTTCGCATTGTTCGCGGCGTTCGTTGTAGGCAGAGGAAGCTAACGAGTGTTTAACCTGCGTATCGAGCAGCAATATTTTTATGTCGCTTGTCTTAAAAGGAATATACTCGTATGAGTAATCTGCACAATCTAATTTCACAAGGTGCTGTTCTTTTCCGAATACACTCGCAAACTGATCCATTAAGCCGCAATTTACACCGACAAACTGATTTTCAGCAGCTTGAGACAGAAGTGCGATATCCAGCTTACTTATGTGGAACTCAAAAAGCGTGCTTAGAGCAAAAGCGGTAGCGCATTCCAAGGCAGCGGATGACGATAAGCCTGCTCCTTGCGGAATATCTCCGGAGAAAGCAATATCGAATCCTTCATTAATGGCGTAATTATTTAATTGCAATTGTTCAATGACGCCGAGAATATAATCCGGCCAAAGTTTGTCAGTCTTTTTTATAGCATCAACGGTGGTTTCAAAAGAATCGGATAGATCTATGGCATAAAGACGAACTTTATCCGTGTTATTTTTAGCAATAGCTAAGTATACATTTTTATTAATTGCCGCCGGAAGAACGAGCCCTTCGTTATAATCGGTATGCTCTCCAATGAGGTTTACTCGGCCCGGTGAGCGGACGATTAATGGATTCTGACTAAATTTTTCGATAAATAGTTTCTTTAGGTTAGCCGCTTTAATCATGCTTTTGTTTATAAGGAATTAATTTGTAAATGTATTGGATGAAATATTAAAAAGCAAATGGATTGTGTTAAAAATACACTATTTGATAATCGCGAAAACAGAAAGACCAAACGAAATACCTGAAATAATCGAAGATATAGCTTCTGATAACATGCGTTTTTGTCGGTATTTTAATTTTTTGTCGTTGATTGTCAGTCATTTATAATTTAGTATGTCTTTAACAAGCTACTATGTATTGCATAATACCTACCAAAACATATATCTTTGTTATATGATAGTAGAAAATACGCAAACCCAAATGAGGAAAGGAATACTGGAATACTGTATTCTGTCAATTATTTCCCGAGGGGAAATATACGCCTCAGATATCATCAATGAGCTCAAGGCGGCTCGCTTATTGGTGGTAGAGGGTACACTATATCCTCTGTTAACCAGATTGAAGAATAACGAGCTGTTAAGCTATATCTGGAAAGAGTCCAGCTCGGGTCCGCCAAGAAAGTATTATCAAATAACCGAAGCCGGCCAAGAAGTGCTTAAAGCTTTAGATGAAACTTGGAACGAGCTTGTGTTTGCAGTAAAAACATCCACTGCACCTAGAAATACAGAAGAAAACAGCGATGTGAACCTTTAATAAATGATTAACCATGAATAAAACAATAATAATAAATATAAACGGCATCGTTTTTCACATTGAAGAAGATGCTTACGATGCTTTGCGGTCATACATGATCGATGTGAAAAAGCATTTTGCTTATACGGAAGACAGCAAGGAAATTGTAGGAGATATTGAAAACAGAATTGCGGAGATGTTCAACGAACGGATTGTTCCGGGAAAGAAAGAAGTTATTACGATGCAGGATGTGGAAGAAGTTTGTGCACAGATGGGAAAAGTGAGCGACTTTGAAAGTGATAATGCCGGTGATTCTTATGATTATTCGCGGCAATCGTATTATGGGTCAGGCTACTCAGGAACACGCAAATTATTTAGAGATCCCGATGATAAAGTATTTGGGGGCGTATGTTCCGGGTTGGGGCATTACCTCGATATCGAAACATTATGGGTTCGGCTTGTAATGGTACTCTTGTTTGTTTTTGCCGGAACGGGCTTCCTTTTATACATTATACTTTGGATTGTTGTACCCATTGCAAAAACCCGGGCCGACCGTATGGCGATGCGTGGGGAAGCACCGAATTTGCAAAACTTCAAAAAGAATTTTGAAGAGGAAATGGAGGGCCTCCGCGGAAATTTTACTATGGCCGGGGAAAGAATCAAACCCGGCCTAAATAAGGCGGCAGACTCGTTGGAGGGTGCTGCGAATTTTATTGCAAAAGCATTCATTGTATTCTTAAAAGTTATCGGCGCTCTTATCATTTTCGGGTTAAGCGCAGGAATTGTTGCGTTGCTTGTTTGCCTAATTCTGGCAATACCAGATTGGAACGGAGATGGCTTCGGGGGGTTATATGACCCGGATTTCCCCTTGTATCTTGTTCCTGAATCTTATAAGGGTATTGTCATTGTGGCCGCTTTCTTCAGTTTGGCGATCCCTCTGTTGGCACTTATTATACTAGCCATCCGTATTGTATTTAATAGGCGAATAGCGGGTAGTTATGTAGGATTCGGACTCCTGGTACTATGGCTCGTAGCCGCCGGTACGCTCACCTATTATACGATTCAAACAGCACAAGATTTCAGAGAGGATGCTTCCATTGTTCAGGAGCGCTTACTAGCCCCTTTCCCTGCATATTATGTGGATGTAAACGATGTCAACGTCATTAAAAAGGTTGATTCCAGCGGGAATCGACTGGACTCTTTGGGTACTATTATAAAATCCAATCGAAAAAGAGGTAAATTCCGAAATATGAATTCGGTCGATATTAAAATAATAAAGGGAGAGACGAACAGTCCGGCAAAACTCGTTCAAGAGTTTCACGCCCGAGGGAAAAACTTTGATCTAGCAGCGAAGCGAGCAGAACGAATCATTTATAATGTGAATCAGCAGGAACAGCATATCGTATTTGATAATAACTCCACCTTGCCACAAGGTGAACTAATGCGCGACCAGCGAGTAAGTATTAAAATGCTGTTACCTGTGGGCGCAAAATTATTTTTAAGTAATGAAGCCGATAACCACATTAGAAATTTGCCGGTTTGGCAATGTAGAGAAAATTTTCCCGAGGAAAATAGAGCATCTTATACAGAATGGATTATGACGGAAGAAGGGTTGAAATGCATAGCAGAGATGAAAAAGGAAGAAGAACATCAAGCAGATTCAGTCCATATTGAAAATTAATCAGATAGCCAACTTAAGTGAAAAAGCCTCATAAGGCGAGTCATTATTCTCAATATTATAATATGTAAATTAGTCGCAAAAATCATTTTTTATGGAGATTGCAACACTTTATAGGCTTTTTCAAGAATGTCAAAAAATATCAACGGATACGAGAAATATTCTTCCCGGGTCCATTTTCTTTGCATTGAGAGGGGCTACATTTAACGGTAATCAATTTGCTGAAAAAGCGCTGGAATTAGGTGCAAGATTAGCGATCGTTGATGAGCCGGTACCCATTGTTGACGAACGCATCGAAGTGGTTTCGAATGTTCTGGAAACACTGCAAAATTTAGCGAGGTATCACCGGGATCAACTGCAGATACCTGTTATAGGGGTCACCGGTACTAACGGAAAGACGACTACTAAAGAGCTTCTACAATCGGTGTTGTCGCAGAAGTTTAACGTTTATGCTACAAAAGGTAATTTGAATAATCATATAGGTGTACCGTTGAGTGTGCTGGCTATTGATTCAGCTATTGAGCTTGCCATTATAGAGATGGGTGCTAACCATATTGGCGAAATCGCTTTTTTATGTGGGATAGCGAGACCGGAGCTCGGACTGATTACAAATGTTGGGAAGGCGCATTTAGAAGGTTTTGGAAGTTTTGAGGGGGTGAAACAGGCTAAAGGCGAGTTATATGAGTGGCTGGAAGAACATAAAGGGGTTCTGTTTTTACAAGGAGATAATAATCATTTGTTATCAATGGCCAACAATAAAACCTTCAAGCAAATCATAACCTATGGTTTAGACAAATCGAACAATATTAGTGGCGAATTGCTTTCCGTTAATCCCGTTTTAAATTTAGGTTGGAGCAGTATTAAGGCATATGGTTACGATCGTCAGGTGGTACCTACGCATTTAACGGGCTCCTATAACCTGGAAAATGTATTAGCTGCCGTAGCGGTAGGTTTATATTTTGGATTGAACCCCGAGGAAATTAACCGAGGCATTACAGCGTACAGCCCTACAAATAATCGTTCTCAGATCACGCAGACTGAAAAGAATACCGTTATTTGCGATTACTATAATGCCAATGCAAGTAGTATGTGGGCGGCTCTGGATAATTTGGAAAGTATTCATGCGGAGAAAAAGGTATCGATTTTGGGTGATATGTTTGAGTTGGGAGAAGAAGCACCGACAGAACATCGTCGTTTGATCGAACGTATACGTGGCATGAAGCTTTATCGAAAAATTTTTGTGGGTAGAAACTTTTTCGGACAAAGGCAAGAAGAACATGATATAGAATATTACGAATCGCTCGATGCGGCTAAGCAGGCTTTACAGGAGAAACCACTTGAAAATACGACGGTTCTTCTAAAGGCATCTAGAGGAATGGCTTTTGAAGGCTTGCTTCAATATCTATAATTTAAAAGGGAGTTATGAGGAAGATTAATCATTTTTTTTGGTTTTGTAGTGGGGCGCACATACCTACCTTATTGAAAACTCCCTCAGAGCACAACAAATATGCCGGTATTGGAGCAACGATTTTTTTTACCGGTTTGTTTGCCGCTATCGCCGGTAGTTATGCGCTGTATTTTGTTTTTAGCGGAAGCACTTATGCCTTACTCGCTTCCATTTCCTTTGGTCTCATTTGGGGAACGGCTATTTTTAATATGGACCGCTACATCGTTTCAACAATTAATAAAATGTCGACACCCTTTAAACAGTTTCTCCAAGCAGCACCTCGTTTAGTTTTGGCGATATTGATTGGGATTGTGATTTCCAGGCCTTTGGAGCTAAAAATATTTGATAAGGAAATAAGAGAACAGCTTAAGATAAATTATCTAAATGGACAAAAACAACGGATCGATCAATTAAATGGCTCCTTTGATCGTAAATACAATAGCGATATTGCTAAATTAGAAGGACTAAAATCGGAACTTGATTCCCTTTCGAAAACGATTAAGCACGATCGTCAAAGTTTAAATTTTGAAATATTTGGAAGTAAAACAGCTGAGACTTCGGGTATGATGGGCTATGGCCCTTACGCCAAAAGAAAGGAGGAGGCGTTAAAGGAAAGAGAGAGACGAGAAGAGGATTTACGTTCACAGATAAGCGTTCAGGAGCGCTTTATAAAAGAAAGGAGGCAGATCGATGGCCTGCTTGACGAAAAGCTAATGACATCCAAGGAGTTGGATAGCATCGTGAAACTAGCTGGTTTTGCTGATAGGAATGAAGCCCTCGGACAGTTAAAATACAGTGATGCAGGGAAGACGAATGCGAGTAATTACTGGGCGATAACATTCATTGGATTATTATTCATCTTTTTTGAATGCTTGCCCGTATTGGTTAAGCTGATGAGTGGCAAAGGTCCCTACGACGCTTTGATTAACGATGAGGAATTTTTGGTTATTTATCGGTCAGAGCAAGACAGAACTACTGAAGTAACCGTTCTTGATCAAGTTCAACCTGCCAAAGTAAGTGCGGGGATAAAGAAAATAAGAAGTGAGCTTGAAGGTATTACAGGATAATGCTCATTATTTAATGCTTTCATGCATTAAATAATGAGCGTTTATTATCTTATTTGATTTCAGTGACTTTAATCATATTCGTTCTTCCTTTTTCGCTGATCGGAATAGAGGCGGTGTTGACTACGAGGTCGCCTGAAGAGATCAGCCCGGCTTCTTTAAGCTGAGAATTTACATCTGCTATAGAAGAATCGGTACTTTCTTCCCCATCATAGTAAAATCCTTTTACACCCCAAAGTAAGCTAAGTGTATTAAGAAGCGATTTGTTTCCGGTAAAAATATGGATGTCTGAATCCGGTCTGTGGCTGGAGATTTCAAAGGCCGTGTAGCCGGATGAGGTCATTGCTACAATCGCTTTTGCTTTTACCTGTTGAGCGAGGTAAACCGACGATGCACAAATTGAATCCGGAATGGAGGTAGATGGATTATGCCCGGGCTTGCGTGGTGAAAAATAAGGATAAGCCGTGCCCTCTACGTTTTTGATAATCTTTGTCATCGTTTCGATTACAATTTCAGGAAACTCACCTACAGATGTCTCTCCGCTAAGCATAACGGCGTCAGCTCCATCCAAAACAGAGTTAGCAACATCATTAACCTCTGCTCGGGTAGGTCTAGGCGTAGTGATCATGCTTTCCAACATTTGCGTGGCAATAATCACTGGTTTAGAAGCATCGCGGCATTTCTGAACAATCATTTTCTGCAATAGAGGGACTTGTTCCATCGGGATTTCGACACCTAAGTCCCCTCTTGCAACCATAACCCCGTCCGTAGCGGCAATGATACTGTCGATATTTTCGATCGCTTCCGGCTTTTCAATTTTTGCAATGACCCGCGCTGTTTTGCCCCTCTCCGCAATTATTTTTTTGCATTGTAGAATGTCTTCGGCGGTACGAACGAAAGACATACCGATCCATTCAACATCATAGTTCAATACGAAATGAAGGTTATCTAAGTCTTCTTCCGTTAAACTGGGGATAGAAACTTTTGTATTAGGAAGGTTAACGCCCTTTCTGGACGTCAGTACACCGCCGTGTACCACCTCACAGGTAACCGAGTCGACACTATTGGTCTTTAACACCCGAAGCTGAATTTTTCCGTCATCTAACAAGATGATTTCTCCTTCAGTAACGTCTTTTGGAAATTCTTGATAGGTAATATAGATCTCTTCTTCATTTCCTATCATTTCTTTAGTAGTAATGCGAAGCTGTTTTCCATTTAATAAAATGGCTCCGCCTTCTTTCATTTTTCCTATACGTATTTTAGGGCCCTGTAGGTCGGCCAAGATTCCGATATTCAAATTGTTTTCGGCGTTAATCTCCTTTATCGTATTAATAACCTTGAGGTGATCTTCTTGGCTACCATGCGAAAAGTTTAAACGACAGACATCTACACCTTTTTCAATTAAGCTGCTTAATATTTCTTTTGGCGATGAAGCGGGGCCTAAAGTGGCCACAATTTTAGTTCTCTTATGAACTTTTTTCATTTTATTGCTAGTTTTTAATGGCGTTGAACATACTATAAGCCCTTGGTTTACCGGAAATATAGTTGTTCTTTATGGTTGTTAATTCTATTATTCTGTTAATTACCTTTTCCCCCCTCGGGAAAAAGTCGTTGTTTTTATTCACAATAGTGTAAAAGTTACACGGGCAAAGGTAAGAAAATCATTCTCAAGCTAAAATACTAAATTTTCTCTCGATTTCAATTTATGTGGATCTATTTCGGATGCTACAACTACCTCTTTTAAATTATTTATCTGATCGATCTGCCACTCCAGCAGCTCATCATCGATGGCATTTTTTATCAATAAGAAAAAATCCGTGACTTTCATCTCCGGAATGAGTACCCCCCCCTCGAGACCTTTATTATTTAAAAGGTAGTAGGAAATTTCATTATTGCTGTCTTCATAGTAGTATCTTCCGAAATAAAAGGAATGTTGATTGTCTTGCCAAATTTCATGATCGTCTATTTTGTGTAGGTCCAATCCTGTAACTTTATTAATATAATAGCATAGCCGATAATCCTTTAAAGGGCAAGTTATGGCCACCAAATTGAAGTCGATATCCAATTCGTATTTTAATGTCAGCTTATTCAATGTTTCTAAAACTTTGGTGCAAACTTAGATAAATTGCTATTCTATTGCAATTGACATACTTAACACAAAACAAAAAATCATTTGTTATTAAGGACACTTGGCACAACAAGTGTTTAAGGGAAGTAATTTTCTGCCTTAAGTTGAACAAATTGCCTATGGTAAAATGTCTTTGAGAATAAAGTAATTAGGCCTAAAACTTAAAAAGGTTTGATTTTTGCTGAATTTTATTTTTCTTTGCACTGATTTATTAAACATTAAACCATAAAAATCATGTCTGATATCGCTTCAAGAGTTAAAGCAATTATCGTTGAGAAATTAGGTGTTGACGAAAATGAAGTTACACCAGAGGCTTCATTCACCAATGATTTAGGTGCTGATTCATTAGACACCGTAGAGTTGATCATGGAGTTTGAAAAGGAATTCAACGTAGCTATCCCTGACGACCAAGCTGAAACCATCAGCACTGTTGGACAAGCTGTAGCTTACTTAGAGAAAAACGTTAACTAACTAAAAATTAGGCCAATCGAATAAATGGAGCTTAAAAGAGTAGTAGTAACAGGATTAGGTGCGCTTACTCCTATTGGTAATACTGTTTCTGAATATTGGAATGGTTTGATCAACGGGGTAAGCGGAGCTGCTCCTATTACGCATTTTGATGCAGAGAAATTCAAGACAAGATTTGCGTGTGAAGTAAAAGGCTTCGATCCTACTCAATTTATGGATCGGAAGGAGGCTCGTAAGTTAGATCCATTTGTTCATTATGCCCTTGCCTCTACAGAAGAGGCTGTACGGGATGCCGGGTTAGAGTTTGACAAGTTAAATACAAATCGTATCGGTGTAATTTGGGGATCGGGAATTGGCGGATTGAAAACCTTTTTAGACGAAGTAAGTAACTTTGCTAAAGGCGACGGGACACCTAGATACAACCCCTTTTTTATACCCAAAATGATATTGGATATATGTCCTGGGCATATATCCATGAAGTATGGACTGCATGGGTTGAACTTTTCAACCGTTTCAGCTTGTGCTTCATCGACACACGCACTGATAGATTCCCTCAATTATATCCGGACAGGATATGCCGACGTTATTATTAGTGGCGGGTCAGAGGCCATTATCAACGAAGCGGGTATAGGAGGCTTTAACGCAATGCATGCACTTTCAACACGTAACGATGACCCTGCTACCGCGTCGCGACCTTTCGATAATGATCGGGATGGTTTTGTGGCCGGCGAGGGATCGGGAACGATTATCCTTGAAAGTTTGGAACATGCAAAAGCACGTGGAGCAAAGATTTACGCGGAGTTGATCGGTGGAGGCATGAGTGCGGATGCGCACCATATTACTGCGTCCCACCCGGAAGGTCTCGGTGCGCGGCTAGCGATGACCAATGCCATAAAAGATGCCCGTATTTCTAATGAACATATCGACTATATTAACGTGCACGGTACTTCAACACCGGTAGGAGATATAAGTGAATCGAAGGCCATTCTTGATCATTTTGGAGCTCATGCCTATGAGCTTAACATTAGCTCAACCAAATCTATGACAGGTCACCTGTTAGGTGCGGCTGGGGCGGTAGAATCAATCGCTTCCATTTTGGCCATCCGAAATGGTATCATACCTCCAACGATTAATCATTTCACCGATGATCCCAACTTAGATAGCAGACTTAACTTTACGTTTAATAAACCGCAAAGTCGAACAGTCAACTATGCTTTAAGTAATACATTTGGTTTTGGTGGGCATAACGCCTCCGTTATATTCAAGAAGTACGAAGAATAATGTGTTTCTGCCTTGAGAAACGTATCTTTTCGAAAGCTTCGCTGAATCATATCTATGGAATTCTGAAAATTTTCCAAATGAATAATGTCTATTTTTAGCATTTATAAGCTCTACCTCTCGTCCAAACGAAAATACGTTCGGGCACTAAAAAATTTACTCGGATTTATACCGGGAAATTTATACCTCTACCAAATGGCCTTTCGTCATAAATCGGTTGCGGTACAGGTAAAGAAAGGAACAAAAAATAGCAATGAGCGGCTGGAGTTTTTAGGAGATGCTATTCTAGGCGCAGTTGTCGCCGAGCTTTTGTTTAAAATGTACCCTTATAAAGATGAGGGCTTTTTAACGGAGATGCGTTCAAAGATTGTTAGTAGAGTTCATCTTAACCAATTAGCCAGAAAGCTGGGTTTCGATGAACTCATACAATACGATTCGAAAATGGTAGGATATCCCGGGAAATCGAGCTCTTTATTGGGCGATGCCTTTGAGGCTCTCATTGGAGCAGTCTACCTTGACAAGGGATACATGTTTACCCGTAATTTTCTTCTCAGCCGCATTATAAAGCCTCACGTAGACATTCACCTGTTAGAGCAAACCGAAACAAATTTTAAGAGCCGATTAATTGAATGGTGTCAGTCCACGGGGAACGAAGTGTTGTTTGAAGTAGCGAATAATGCAGAAGGAGAGAGCGCTAAATTATTTACGGTAGAAGCTATTATTTCCGGGGAAGTCAGGGGGACGGGGCGCGACTATAATAAGAAAAATGCCGAAAAGTTGGCTGCGGAAAAAGCCTGCGAAGCCTTAGGCATCATTTAGCGACGTAAAGGTTAGGTCGTTGCCTACTAGTATCCATATTTATCTTTCCATAGTTTCCGTAGATGCTCCCTTAGCTTTTGTTCTGAAGGGTTTTTTCCCGGATCATACAATTGTTGACCTGTTATTTCTTTAGGCATAAATTCTTGTTCAACAAAATTTCCATCGTATGCGTGTGCATACTTGTACTCCTTTCCATAATTTAAATTCTTCATCAGTTTAGTAGGTGCGTTTCTTAAATGTAAAGGAACCGATAAATCGCCCGTTTGTTTAACAAGCGCCTGTGCTTTGTTAATCGCTTCATAAGCAGCGTTGCTTTTGACTGATGAGGCCATGTAGGTTACCGTTTGCGAAAGAATGATTCTTGATTCAGGCCATCCGATTACATTTACAGCCTGAAAACAGTTATTTGCAAGCAACAGGGCATTTGGGTTTGCGTTGCCGATATCTTCGGAGGCCAGAATAAGCAATCGTCTAGCAATAAAGGATGGGTCTTCCCCTCCTTCAATCATCCGTGCCAGCCAGTATACTGCGGCGTTCGGATCACTTCCTCGGATCGATTTGATAAAGGCGGAAATAATGTCGTAATGCTGCTCACCGGCTTTGTCGTAGAGCGCCATGTTCTGTTGAACCTGTTTGAGCACGAATTCGTTATTAATATGATGGTTGCCTTCAGGAAGAGCATTGCTAACCAGTTCCAATACGTTAAGTAGCTTCCGGGCATCTCCCCCTGAAATTCGGAGAAGAGCCTCATGTTCATCAATAATGATTTTTTTTTCTTTTAGGACCGGATCATTAGCGAGGGCTTTTTGTAAAAGTGTTACAAGGTCACTTTCGTCTAATGGTTTCAACGTATATACCTGACAACGGGATAGTAATGCTGATATAACTTCAAAAGATGGGTTTTCTGTTGTTGCTCCAATTAAGGTAACCAGTCCCCGTTCAACAGCACTTAACAGAGAGTCCTGTTGGGATTTTGAAAAACGATGAATTTCATCGATAAATAAAATGGGTTGATCCTGAAACATGGCCTTACTTAAGTTCGCTTGTTCAATGACTTCCCTAACATCTTTAACCCCGGCATTTATTGCACTGAGGTTAAAAAACGGGCGATTTAAACGCTTCGAAATGATATAAGCTAAGGTCGTCTTTCCCACCCCGGGAGGTCCCCATAAAATCATAGATGGAAGATTGTTACTTTCAATGGATCTTCTTAAAACAGCATCCGGGCCCAATAGATGATATTGACCAACATAATCATTTATATTTTCAGGGCGCATGCGCTCAGCCAAAGGAGGAGTTGTTGCCATCTTTTTTAGCAAACCTACTATTATTTTTATCTAAAAGCAATACCAACATTGCGACAAAGAAGTCGAAAAAATAGGTTATGTCTTGGATATCATAAAATTGCAAATCAAATCAATTTTATATAAGTTTGTATAATAGGAAATAAATAAAAACGGCGTACGTGCAAAAGATACTTAAATATACATTGGTTTCTTGCCTATTAATGGGTTTCTCACCGGGGGTAAAAGGCAAGTTATCCAAAAGAAGAAGTGATAGGGGGATTGTGCCAGACACAGTATCCGTAAAAGATTTCTCAGGAATTGGCCCTGTTTTATATGAACTTCCACCCGAAAAGACCAAGGAGCAATTGCTGAAAGAAGAGTTTGACAAAAAGCGCATGGCTGCGGTCTTCGTTACAAAAGGGTTGGAAGAAAGAGGCCTCAGCGCTGTTTTGCAGCAGACCGGGCAGTATTATCCTTTACCCACGCATACAAGTATAAATAGAGCCGATCTACAGAATTCTCTCCAACGTTCTTTACAGTCCTATTTGCAAATTGGAAATATGGAAATGGTATCAGATCTGCAAAACCGGCTGGCGCTCTTATATGTAGAAGACAGGGGCTATGAACAAGCTATTGGTAGCTTTGAACGAGCCTTTGCTATAAAGGGAGAGATTAACGACTTCCATGCACAAGCTATTATTGCAAATAATTTAGGGGCCTTATATGAGTTTCTGGACAATACCGATAAAGCCCTGCTCTATTATGAGCTAATGAGTAAAGCTGCATTAAAGGCAAACAGTACACATAACATGGCGATAGCCTTAGAGCATTTAGCACTTTTGAAGGCTAGAAAAGGACAATTTAAAGAAGCACAGCATGATATCATTAAACGAGTTTTGCCTTTGTACAAAAAAGAGAAAAACACCAGCGGTCGTGTGAGTGCTTATAATAGTTTGGCTGCCATTTATTTGTTGGAAAAAAAATATACCGAATCCAGGTGGTTCCACCTTCAGGCTGTAAAAGTTGCTTCGTTGGCAAGTAATGGTCAGCGTGATTTGTCGTATAGCTTATACCATCTTGGTAAAGTAAAGAAATTACTGAAGGAGTATGATCTAGCCATCACCGATTATACTTCTGCAGCCGCTTATGCTTTACAGGCAGGTGATGAGATGTTGAGCTTACGTATATATGATGATCTAGGGGATGTGTATTTGCAGACAAAAAATTATACAAAAGCCTCTGAATATTTAACAGCTTATCACCATATCAAAAATCGGTTATTTCCCACTAGCGATGTAAAGGCCACGGTATCAAAAACAAAAGAAGATACCATGACAGTAATGCAGAATACTTCCATGTAACAAGCCCTCCGACAAAGTATAGCATCGCATAAATGTAAAATTTATATGATTTACAAAAGAAATAGTTTTATACTATATTGCTGTGTGGTTTTTGGTTCTTTTTTTGATAATTTTAAAGCCTTGAGGACAGCGTTGTCCAAGAGAGTATTACGTATAAATAATGGATATTAAATCGTTCCAAGAGATGTTGAAAAAATTGTTTTTGGCGTTGTTTATTGCTGCAGCAGTTGCTTGTAGTGCTAACCCGCGCGTTAAATTGGATGAAGGTTCAGGAGCTCTGCGGCCCAATGCCAAACAAGAAATTATAACCAAAGATTTAGTCGCCCTGCTTGAAAAGGCGCATTACAAAAAAGTTCCTTTTGATGACTCTCTGTCATCCGTCGTTTTTGATCTGTATTTGAAAAATCTGGATCAAGGGAAAAATTATTTTCTCCAATCGGATATTGACAGTTTTGAACCTTATCGTAAAGTCTTGTTAAATGATTTAAAGAATGGTGATCTAAGTGCCATGTTTCATGTTTACAATGTTTACAGAAAGCGCTTTAATGAGCAATTAAAATACGCCATTTCCCAGATAGACAAGAAATATGATTTTACTAAAGAGGAGTCTTTCGTTTACGATCGAGAGAAACTTGCTTGGTTCAAAACCGAGGCCGAGGCTCAGGAGAGCTGGCGGAAAAGAATAAAATACGATCTTTTAAATCTGAAATTGAGTAGTACCGGAAAAGAAGGCGAGGAGACAAAAAATAAAAAAACGCTAAAAGAACGGTACCAAAATTTGCTTTCACAGGAAAACACGTCTAATAATTATGATGCGTTTCAAATTATGATGAATGCTTTTACGGGCGCTATTGACCCTCATACCAATTACTTCACTCCGGAAGATGCGCAGCGCTTTAACGAGAGTATGGCCCGTTCGTTTGAAGGAATAGGCGCGCAGTTAATGATGGATAATGAAGTCGTAAAGGTAATGCGTATAGTGCCTGGCGGCCCTGCCTTTCGCGATAAAACCCTAAAGCAAGATGATCGGATTATTGCTGTGGCCCAAGGTGACGGTGAATTTGTAGACGTAGTTGGTTGGCGGCTTGGTAATGTAGTCTCTAAAATAAAGGGGCCTAAAGGAACAACGGTTCGATTGAAAGTAATTCCCGCCGGCCAAGAACTTACTTCTGCTCCAAAAATAATATCCTTAGTGAGAGATAAGATTGTAGATGAAGAGCAATCAGCAAAGAAAGAAGTGAAAGAGGTTAAGGGCGCTGATGGAAAAACGTATAAAATAGGAGTCATAAAAGTTCCGGGATTCTACTTGAATTTTAAAGAAATGCAAGCTGGAAATCCTGATTATAAGAGTACAACAAGAGATGTACGGCGGATATTAGATACCTTAAAACAAGAAAAGGTCGATGCGGTTTTAATGGATCTGAGGGCGAATGGTGGAGGGTCTTTAATTGAAGCCGTAGAATTGACCGGACTTTTTATTAAATCAGGGCCGGTTGTGCAAGTTCGAGACCCGAACAATCGCGTGGAAATTAACAACGACGAGGATGAAAGCATAAGCTGGGAAGGGCCGCTAGGCGTTTTAATCGACCGATTCAGCGCTTCAGCCTCTGAAATTTTTGCTGCCGCAATCCAGGATTATGGACGTGGAATTATTATTGGGACCCAGTCTTACGGAAAAGGGACTGTGCAAAGTGCGGTAGCCATGGATCAATTTATTAGCCGTGCCGATAGGTTGTTATTGAGTGCCAGAGATAAAACGAATGAAGCTTCCAATGTTGATGAAAGCATGCCTCAAGGTGCCCCGAAATTCGGACAAATAAATTTTACAACATTCAAATTTTATCGAATAAATGGAAGCAGCACTCAACATAAGGGAGTCACGCCTGATATAGAATTTCCTATGATTTATGCAGCAGATAAATTTGGAGAAAGTTCAGAAAAAGCAGCTCTTCCCTGGGACCAAATTAAATCTTCTTCTTATAACCCTTATGCCGATTTAAGTGCGATCAAACCCGCCCTGATAAAGAAGCATAACGAACGGATGAAGACGTCTACAGAATATAAATATCTTTTAGACGATATCGAAGCGTTCAATAAGCGTGAAGGAGAGACTTCTGTATCCTTGCAGGAAACGAAGTTAAAGAAGGAAAGAGAAGATCAAGATGCAAAAAATAGAGATCGTGTAAACGCTCGCCGGCAACTAAAAGGCTTACCGGCCATAGCAAAAGGACAAGCGCTTCCACGGATGGATAACGATTTCATCGAAGATGAAAGTTTAGACATCATGGCCGATTTCATAGAATTGAAACCTGCTGTTCATAATCAAGTGGCTGCTTCGGCAAAGTAGTTTTTTGGTTCGAACACATCGGACTCATAGCCATAGCCACTGCAAGTGGCTATGGCTTTTTATAGCATGTAGCAACCGTTCATTTAATTACGACAAACATATGTCTACTGAAAAGATAATTCTGGATAATATAAAATATAGACGAAGTGTTTTTCCTGTAAGTTATATCGATCAAGATATTCCTGATGAAATTATAAAGGAACTTCTGACATATGCTAATTATGCACCAAGTCATAAGCTCACCCAACCGTGGTTTTTTACGGTATTTAAAGGGCAAGGGCTCCAAGCGCTTGCTGATAAGATGGCCGAATTATATCGAGTGCAAACGAAAGAAGAGCAGTTTTTGATAAAGAAGTTTGATAATATCAAGGAAAAAATTCTAAAATCTGCGGCGGTAATTGCAATTAACATAGCTTATAGTGGAATCGTTCCGCGTTGGGAGGAAATAGCGGCTGTCGGGTGTGCGACGCAAAATCTTTGGCTTGCAGCAAAAGCGAAAGGCATAGGTGGATACTGGAGTACGCCGGGTACCTTGAGTGGGATGAGCGATTTTCTGCAACTCAGTCAAAATGAGGAATGTTTGGGACTTTTTTATCTAGGATATCATCATGAAAAAGAAGCAGAAGGCCAACGAAAACCTGTCGAAGAAAAAATTCGATGGATAAAAAGTTAATTATGTAAGGGAGTACAGCTAATTATCGCTCGCTCGACTCTTATTTCCTTGCGTAATTTGGTTGATAAAATTTGCCCAGGCTAAGGGACTAAACAATGCGTTGGAATTGCGTTGATTGACAGTCTTATTGGTTAAACCGATATGCCTGCTGGTCGCGTCTAAATTTTGTATTTCGGTTGCGTTTCTTGGAACTACCTTAGACATCGCTACCAATGACTCATAAGAAAGGTTTCTTTGAGCGATTAGATAATCGTCATCGGCGATCTGCAAATTCATGAATGCGTAGTTAAATTCATCTATACTGGCCCATGGATAAACGGTGACGACGGGCAAATCGATGATTTGCGCCTTCATTGTTAAATTGACCGTCACTTTGTTAGTGGTGGTTTTAGGAATCACTAATTGCTCGGAACGATATCCTACAGCGCTGAGTTTTATCGTGTCCCCTTCATGGGCTACAAAAGAAAAGAAACCCTGATGATTTGCGTTAAACAGCTGCTTTTGATAAGAGAGATTTGTCAATGTTACATAGGGCACAGCGATATTTGAATCCGCATTATGTATAACTCCGCTAAACTGTACCAGCTTCTTTTCGGTATGTTGTTGGGCAAATGCCAAGGTAGACACACTTAAAATAAGCAAGCAGGTTACAAAAACGATTTTTTTCATAATGCAATAAAACTACCAAAACTCAGCAAAAGCTCCTGTTAAATAATGTTAAAAGGATTTGCGTCAATTAGTTAACACGCTGGGGCATGGTAGCATTCGGGTCATTTGGATCGGTAATGTTAATTGCTTCTACTGCGGTAATTTCGGGAACAGCTTTTTGAATGGCCTGTTCCAGACCCGCTTTAAAAGTCATAATACTCATTGAACAAGACGCACACGATCCTAGCAGGCGCAAGCGAACGACATTCTCTGACGTAATTTCTTCTATGGTTACATTACCACCATCCGCCTCGAGATAAGGCCTTAGGGTGTTTAGTGCTTCTTCTACTCTCTCCTGTAAGCTCATAACCTTTGTGGTTTTAAAATAGATGTAAAGATACTAAAAATTATTTACTGTGTAAAATTCGGCTTTTGTACTTCCTTTAAATTATGTTGTAAGGACAGTTGTTGCGCCACTTTTTCGGCAATTGATATAAAGTTTTTGGAAATAAGCTCGTCCTCATCAGTTACAATGGGATAGCCATTATCACCGGCATCACTAATGCTTTTGACCAAAGGAAGTTCGCCCAAAAAAGGAGCATCAAACTTTTCAGCCAGTCGTTTGCCGCCATCCTTTCCGAAAATATAGTACTTATTGTCAGGTAGTTCCGCGGGGGTAAAATAGGCCATGTTTTCAACAACCCCTAGTAGAGGGATATTAATCGTATTCATCATAAACATGCCAATACCCTTTGTCGCATCGGCCAAGGCAACATTTTGAGGCGTCGTTACAATAACGGCTCCTGCAACGGGATAGTTTTGAGCTACTGTGATGTGTACATCGCCGGTACCCGGAGGCAAGTCAACCACTAAATAATCTAATTCGCCCCAATCAGCATCGTTAAACAACTGCTTGATAGCAGCACTTACCATTGGCCCTCGCCAGGGAATAGGCTGATTCGGATCCGTAAAAAAACCGATAGATAATAGTTTAATCCCGAACTTTTCAATCGGTTCTATTTTCGTTTTTCCATCGGTTGTCTTAGAAGCCTTGGGACGTGCGCCTTCTACACCAAACATCATAGGGATGGATGGACCATAAATATCGGCATCTAATAAGCCGGTTTTTGCTCCTTTAAGATGAAGTGCTAACGCTAAATTAGCTGCAACGGTTGACTTCCCTACTCCTCCTTTTCCTGAAGCCACAACGATAATATTTTTAATATTATCCAGTTGTTGATTGGGAGCCGATTTTACCTGAGATGTCATGTTAATGGAAACTTCAATCTCTTTGTCGACAAAGTGCGCGATCGCATTACGGCAAGCATGTTCAATATGATCTTTCATAGGACAAGCAGGCGTTGTAAGCACAACACTGAAGCTGATTTTATGTGGTGTGATTTCAATATCTTTGATCATGTTTAAGGTAACAAGATCTTTTTTGAAATCAGGGTCTTCAACAAAACTTAAAGCATGTAATATCTGTTCTTTAGTTATCATTTGAACTCCATATTTTGTACAAAAATACGAAATATAGGGTAGATAATTCGGTCTTTACCCGGGTTTGCGGTATTTCTACATTTTATAAACAAACGTACAGTATACATTGCGTCGATAGTAATCCCCCTATCTTTGATGTGAATGAACCATTAATAATGAGAGAATAGTGTTACTTTTGACGAATAATAGTGCGTCCACCCGTTATGATAAAAGAATATTTAAAAAAAATTCATCCGAAGCACATTAAAATTGCGCTAATCGTTCTGGGGACGATTTTGGTGGTGTTAGCGATCGCGCTCGGCGTCATCTATAATAAAAGGGAAAGCTTGTTGCAGCAAGCGCTGCAGCAAATAAAAAAGCAAGCTCAAACGGATTATGACCTCTATGTAAAGATAGATAAAGCGTATTTTTCTGGCTTTAGTACCGTGACATTCGAAGGCTTTCGCGTGGTACCAAACCAACGGGAACAGCTATTGGGCGTTGATTATTTAGATGTCACCGTGAAACTTTGGCCACTTTTATCAGGAGATGTAAAAGTCTCTGCGCTGAATCTACACGATGCTTCCTTATCTTTTGTAAAAAAAGATAGCCTAAGTAATTATGATTTCTTGTTTAAGCAGAAAAAGGCAGACACTACGAAACGGGGCACCAAAATGAATTTAGCCGAATTGGCCGATAAGCTAATCAACAGCGTGCTTTATAAAATTCCCGAAAACATGAAGCTTGCCAATTTCGAGGCAAGTTATGTGGACGATAGTGCTAAGCAAATTATAACGGTACCAAACGCCATCATTGATGACGGTGATTTGTCTTCTACTGTAAAAATTAATGGGAATGAAGCGGTGTGGCATGTTTTAGGGCGCGTACGTCCGTCTAAAAAGCAATTGTATTTTAAAGTTTATGCCGAGGGCAAAGCAGTTGAATTACCGGTTATAAAAAAGAAGTATGGACTTACCTTAAAGTTTGATACATTGGAAACGGATTTGCGAAAGGTGACGATGAATGGCGGAGAACTACAAATATCAGGAGGGTGGGCGGCCAAAAATCTTGTTGTTCAACACTGGAGAATAGCTGAACAGGAAATCGTCATTCCACAGGGGCATATCGACGCAAAGGTCTTGGTGGGCGAAAACTATATCGGTTTGGACAGGAGTTCGGAAGTGAAAATAAAAAAATTGTCTGCCCATCCTTTTGGAAAGATAACCTTTAAACCACATCGTACGGTGGAATTGGGTGTAGATATGCCGGAAATTGATGCGCAGGATATGTTTGACTCATTTCCTCATGGAATGTTTGATAATTTGGAA
Source organism: Olivibacter sp. EAT-5 (assembly GCF_044784325.1). Lineage (NCBI taxonomy): Bacteria > Pseudomonadati > Bacteroidota > Sphingobacteriia > Sphingobacteriales > Sphingobacteriaceae > Olivibacter > Olivibacter sp. EAT-5. The sequence continues at coordinate 1,769,390 of NZ_CP173028.1, forward strand.
GGCATTAGGGTTTCGGGAAAATTGAAGTACCACTTAGATTTATTTGTAGATTTAGATAATCCTGACAGTGTACGTCTCGCTGCGGGAATGGATAAAAAAGGGTTTCGCATAAATTCATGGGGTAAAACGAATTTAGCAAAGATTAATACGCCATTTACTTACATACCTTATGAAGACGGAAAGGCGATGCGTAGTATTGATGTGTCGCCCAATAATCCCAACTTCACGCCACTTAATGAAATATCACCCAATCTCAGGAATGCGGTGTTGACCACCGAAGATCCTTCTTTTTTTAGTCATAAAGGCTTTGTGATTGATGCATTTAAAATGTCTATTACAGCCAACTTAAAAGCCAAAGCTTTTAAACGAGGGGGTAGCACGATTTCCATGCAATTAGTAAAAAACGTTTTTCTTGGAAGAGAAAAGACATTGGTGCGAAAAATAGAAGAGATATTGATGGTTTGGCTGATTGAAAATAATCAGATAGTCAGTAAAAATCGAATGTTTGAGGTTTATCTTAACATTATTGAGTGGGGTAGAAACGTATATGGAATCGGAGAAGCATCGCGATTTTATTTTGGAAAGCACCCTTCCCAGTTGAATGTAGGAGAAAGCATTTATCTGGCCAGTATCATACCGAAACCAAAGACAGGCCTTTATCCATTCCAGTATGATGGCCATTTAAAGCCCTACCTAGGAGGATATTTTAGGCTAATAGGCGGTATTATGGCGCGGCGAGGCCTCGTTCCGCGCGATAGTAGCAGTTACGGGTTTTATAACGTAACGCTTAGGGAGGCACTCCGGCCCGCAAGGCCCGATACGCTTCAAGTGGATACGGTTAAACCGGACATTTTGGAGGAAGAGCTTAAAGAAGCAAAAAGTTTTTTTGAAAGGCTTTTTGGAAAAGATAAAAAAGACGAGCAGCAGGATTGATGAAAATACAAATAGATCAGAAAGATTTTGAGCTAATGATCGAGCATGAGCAGGTAAAAAAGCGATTACGGCTCATAGGGATACAGCTAAATGTAGCCTATGAAAATAGAATACCGGTGTTCGTGGGTGTGCTAAATGGCTGTTTTATGTTCATGGCCGATCTGATGAAAGAAGTACATATTGCTTCAGAGGTATGTTTTGTGAAAATGGCCTCCTATCGAGGGGATCAACGGGAAGAAGAAGTGAAAAACCTAATTGGCCTCAGTCATCCGCTCAAGGGAAGAGAGGTTGTAATTGTGGAGGATATTGTAGATACCGGCAATACGCTGAAGAAAGTGATTGCGTTAATCGCGGAAGAAGAACCGGCTTCTATTGCTGTTTGCACCCTGCTGTTAAAACCGGATGCGCTTGAACATGATTTTGAAGAAATTGCCTATGTTGGTTTTGAAATAGAGAATCAATTTGTTGTGGGGTATGGTCTTGACTATAACGGCATCGGCCGTAATTTAAAGGACATATATCGTGCGATATAATCCATCCTATTATCTGTACCTGCGCATGATGCAATGAACAAACTTGATATGACACAGCGATATGGGCATGCAAGATTATTAATAATTTATTCTGAGGAAAAAATATGCTAAGTTTGTATCGAAATAATGACCTTACAGGGCACACACAATAATAAATTATTCTAATGAAATTCCATAAAGAAGGTTATACGACATTAGCGCTTTCAATATTATTTGTTTTTGTAATAAATGCGTTGGTGCATTTTTTTTACTCAGACAATAGTATATTGACGTGGATCGTATATATACTTTCGTTTGTACTTCTTGTGACGGTTATACAGTTTTTCAGGAACCCAATCCGTAAAATCAGTCCAAGTGAACAAAAGATATTATGCCCGGCAGATGGGAAGGTGGTGGTTATTGAAGAAACAGAAGAAACAGAATATTTTAAAGACAGACGATTACAAGTATCCATTTTCATGTCGCCGATTAATGTACACAGTAATCGGAGCCCCATTACCGGTATCGTCAAATTTTTTAAATATCATCCCGGGAAATACTTGATGGCCTGGAATCCAAAATCTTCAACACTTAACGAGCGAACGACAATCGTTGTAGAAAGCTCATTTGGCGTAGAGGTTTTGTTTAGGCAGATCGCCGGAGCACTAGCGAGGCGAATCGTATGGTATGTTAACGAAGGCAAAGAAGTCAAGCAAGGAGAAGAATTTGGCTTCATTAAATTTGGCTCTCGTGTAGATGTCTTCTTGCCTATAGGAACAAAGGTGAATGTAAAGCTGGGCGATAAAGTGAAGGGCGGCATCACCATCTTGGGTGAATTTGATGAAGAGCAGCCTATTAATTAAAAAGTTTTAAACTAAACCGGTTATGCAATTTAAGTTGCTGGTCTCAATAAATGCATTAATTGTTGCTTTATCATTAAGTTCGGTAAACTTCTACTTTCAGCATAGTTGGTATTACTTCCTAATAACGTTTGTTATTGCGTTCATTTGCAGCTTTTTTGTTTTTTACTACCTCATTGAACGCTATATTTATCGAAAGATTACGCTCATTTACAAAATGATCCATAACCTTAAATTGGGTAAAGATTTAAAGGAAGCTTTGGGCGAGCAATTGGGTGACGATCCTATCAACGATGTGCATGAAGAAGTAAGAGCCTGGGCGAGGGAAAAGAAAATTGAGATAGATGCATTGAAAAACCAGGAACAATTTAGAAGGGAGTTCCTTTCAAATATATCGCATGAATTTAAAACACCTCTTTTTGCTATTCAGGGATATTTAGAAGCCGTTCAAGATGGACTTATGTATGAAGATCCTGAAAGAGCAGAAGTCTTTTTGCAAAAAGCCTCCAACAACATTGATCGGCTAAGTTATCTCATCAAAGACTTGGATGAAATAGCTAAATTGGAAAGCGGTGAAATTAAAATAAATTACCAACGATTTGATCTTTCCCTGCTCGTTAAGGAAGTAATGGAATCCTTAGAACTAAAAGCAGAAAAGCATGATATAGAACTAATCTTTAAGCAGAAATATAGTTATCCAATTTTTGTAAACGCCGATCGAGAAAAAATTCGACAAGTTTTGGTCAACCTAATTAGCAATTCTATTAAGTACGGCAAAGAAAAGGGGCACACCTATATTAAAACCTACGAGTTGCATGACCAAGTGCTCATCGAGGTAACGGACGATGGCATCGGCATTGAGGAGAAGTACTTGCCCCGCTTATTTGAACGGTTTTTCCGAACCGATCGAAGTCGTTCACGGCAAATTGGTGGATCAGGATTGGGATTGGCCATCGTGAAACATATACTGGAAGCGCATCAACAAACAATTTCCGTAAGAAGTACTGAAGGATTGGGTTCAACCTTTGGGTTTACTTTAGCAAAGGCTTAAATACATGAACCGTTTTCCTTGTTACACAAATGTTCATTTGGATAGAGTTAGCACAAACTTAACATTAACTTAACATAAAGGATATACCTTTGCAACATAATATATAAAAAACAAAATGTCGCTAAACAGTATATTCCAATACTTCGTTCCAAAAGACAAAAAGTTTTTCCCTCTTTTTGAACAGGCAAGTACTAACCTGATAGACATCGCCCAAGCACTTCACGAGGCAGTTAATACAGATGATCTAGAACAAAGAAAAACGCTTTATAAAAAGGTTAAAGATTTGGAGCACAAGGGGGATGAAATCACCCATCAAATACATCTGGAGTTAGGAAAGAACTTTATTACTCCCTTTGATCGTGAGGATATTCATACACTTGCAAGTGCTTTGGATGATATCGCTGACTATATTTTTGATTCTGCAAATCGGATGGAGCTGTATCATGTCGATACCATTACAGATCCAATCCGCGAATTAGCGGGGCTGATTGTGGAAGCGGTTACTGCGCTTTCCAAGGGTATGCATGAGTTAAGAAATTTGAAAAATGTGCGAAGCATCGCAGATGCTTGCGTTCGTGTAAATAGTGTGGAAAACAAAGCCGACTACGTTTATAATAAAGCGATAGGCGACCTGTTCTTATACGAAAAAGATGCGATATCTCTTATAAAGTATAAAGAGGTGCTTGCTACATTGGAAACCGCAACCGATATGTGTGAAGATGTGGCGAATGTGTTAGAAAGTATTTTAGTGAAAAATGCGTAGCATCTTGCGCGTGCTATTTTTACATTTAAGCCCTTCACTAATTAAAATTTAAAATCTATGTTAACCATACTGGTCGTTGTTATTGTGCTAGCCGTTGCTTTTGATTATATAAACGGTTTCCATGATGCAGCTAATTCCATTGCCACCATTGTATCAACTAAAGTGCTGACACCTTTTCAGGCTGTGCTTTGGGCAGCAGCATTTAATTTTGCGGCTTATTTCTATTTTACAGATCACAAAGTTGCCAATACGATAGCGAAGACAGTAGTTGAAAATTATATTACGTTAGAAGTTATCCTAGCCGGATTGATTGCTGCCATCAGCTGGAACTTATTTACCTGGTATTACGGAATTCCTTCCAGCTCCTCACATACGCTAATCGGTGGGTTTGCAGGTGCGGGCATGGCCCATGCGCTATTTCTGGGTGATTCCATTATGGGTGCCATCAACTTAGGACCTACCCTAAAGATAATTTCTTTCATTGTGTTGGCCCCTGTAATTGGTATGCTGATATCAATTGTTATAACGCTGATAATTTTGCACTTGGCAAAACGGTCTCGCCCGGCGGTTGCAGAAAAATGGTTTAAGCGATTGCAGTTAGTTTCGTCGGCCGCTTTGAGCTTTGCTCACGGAGGAAACGATGCGCAAAAGGTTATGGGAATTATTGTAGTTGCCATGGTAGCAGGCGGGTATTTACCAAATGCCGATCATATGCCGGAATGGATCCCTTTAACCTGTTATAGTGCGATCGCATTAGGAACCATGAGCGGTGGATGGAAAATTGTAAAAACAATGGGAACAAAAATCACGAAAGTGACAGCTTTAGAGGGAGTTGGTGCCGAAACAGCGGGAGCCTTGACCCTAGGAATTACCGAGCACTTCGGAATCCCGGTTTCTACAACCCACACGATTACAGGTTCCATTATAGGTGTTGGTTTGGTTAAGCGTGTGTCGGCTGTCCGTTGGGGCGTAACAATCAGTTTGCTATGGGCATGGGTACTAACCATTCCTGTATCCGCAATCTTGGCGGGCATCACTTATGGCATTATGCATTATATTTTATAAAGAGCTTCAGGTTTGTTTTTGAATAGAATTACATCTATTCAAAAACAAACTCAACTTCCCCCGATTTATTCGCTTCCCAAGCCGGTCCACCTTTCAATAGCTGTTTGATTTCGTTTAGCTGACTATATTCGGTGCCTTTTATTACCTGTATGTTGAATGGCCGTCCCTGTTGGTTTACTTGAAACCGAAGAACAATGACTCCTTTAGCCATATTGGACTTCGCTTTTTGCGCGATGTAATCATTAAAGTGATCCCATCCGGCTGCCGGCGATGCCGAGGATGCTGTTAACTTTCTTGCAATTGATAATCCGTTGCCGGAAGGAATAGGGTCACCTGTGTTCAGTTCTACCGTTACCTCTCGGTTCGTCTTATTTGCTGTATTTCGGGCGTTAACCATCCAAAGCAAGACACAAGCCAAAACAAACAACAAACAAGCAACAGCTGCTATGCCGAGCCTTTGCGAAGTAAAAAGCATGCGGTTTCTTTCTTGTGGCTGCTCCGTTATTCTATTCTGTAAGCGTTGTTGAAGTAAAGTTAAGTGTTGTGTGTTTACACCCTTTTGTAGATAACCTTCCAATGCATCATTCAGAAAAGGATCATCCAATGCTTCCCGTTCCAATTTGTTCATTTCCTCAGGAGATAGTTCTCCTTTAAGGTATTGCTGAATTCGTATAATATTCGTTATGTTACTTGTCATTTTTTTCCATACATATTTTTAAGTTCCGTTTGCCATTTTGTATATAGCTTTTAACCTTACTCAAATCGTAGCCGGTGAGGTCTGATATCTCTTTGTAGCATTTCTGATCCAAGTAAAATAACCGAACACATTCTCGCTGTTCCATATTTAATTGCTCTAAGCATTTCTCCATCTGCGTGAGTTTGCTTTCAAGCATATCTTCTCCTAAGAATTGATGCTCAACGAGCTCATTTTCCATAAAAGAATTTTCTTCTATGGAGATGGTAGTCTCTTTATTGGCTGCACGCAATTCCATTAGGCAGTAATTTCTAGCAAATGAATATAGCCAGCTTTTAAAATTATTAACAGTATGGATGCGTAGTTTCTGTATAAGCTGTTCAAATATCTGCATAACAGCATCCTCGCTGCGAGCCTCATCCTTTAAGTATTTTAAACATACACCATAAACGAGCGGCATATATGGTTCGTATAACACGCCCAATATGTGTAATTCTCCCGTAGATTTATATCGACTCAATAAATCAGCTTCATTATGTTTTTCTACTCTTTTTTGAAATGCCAATGTAATGCGTTTTTACCGGTAAACTAAAATAACTATATAAAACAACATTCGCAACGGTCGTTCGATATCGGGAACCCGAGCCGCGACCGGGAGTAACTAAACAATAATATATTAATCTTGTTATACAGAAACAATTTAAAAGCACTGATTATGAAACAAGCATGGCCATACGGTGTTCTCATCGGCATTCTAAGCGGAATATGGATTTTCGTTATTCAGAAAACCGGCGGAGGGTCTTCAGCAGGATTCTTAGGAATTTCATGGATGGAATATCTTTCTGTTTTTATCCCATTTTTAGGGCTCTATTTTGGAATCGCTCATTATAAAAATACGCTGCCTAATTATCAGATTTCGTTTTTTCGGGCATTTGTTCAAGGTTTTATGATTTTACTGGTAGGCGGAGTACTTGCAGGCTTGGCTACGGCGATATTATTACAGTACGAAAGGCAGCCTTATATGGAAGAATACATGGGGCGATTTGGGGGGGCTTTATTGGTCGGGATTTTGCTGAATTTGGCAGTGAGCCTTTGGTTCATGAATAAGCCTAAGAACCTTTAATTACCAATATTCTTTATGTTTTGCGCAAGATGGATCGGAAGTTGGCTGCTTAGGTAACGTATGGGTTTTGTAAATTGCACATAAAATTCAGTTATCTAAGTTTTTGATGTACTTTCGTACCAATGGAATTGGATATAAATAATATTGACCGGGAAACGTTAATTGCCGCAGGAGCTTTGGCTGCTCTCTTTTTATTTATCAAAGTTTTGTATGCAAATACGTTTAGGGCTACGTTGAAATTGATCGCACCGGAAAATAGATTCATGAAACCGGGCGAAGCGTTTTTAGTGTTAATTCCGATTTTTAACATTTATTGGAGCTTTGAATTGGCAAGACGTATGTCGGATTCTTTAACGAATGAATTTTATGATCGTAAGATTGCTGAGGAGGAATTTCCCGGACGATCAACCGGTATTACCGTTGCTATTTTGTATATCATTACCATGCTTCCACTCCCCGTGAATATCCTAATGGGAGTGAATTTGGTCTATTTTTTCTATTTCTTTGCCTATTGGGTTAAAATGAACAAGTTTAGGGAATTGTTAAAAGACCATAATATATTCCTTAGCGAACAACAAGAGCATCAGGAGGAAGAAAACTAAATCATGATTTTAGCTGCATTAATAGATTATTTAGAACAGATTGCCCCTCTTTCTTATCAAGAGTCTTACGATAATTCAGGATTGATCGTGGGAAACCCTGATCAGAATATTGATCGGGCTATTATATCACTCGATTGTACAGAAGAGGTCGTAGACGAAGCGATTGACTTGGGATGTCAGTTAATTATCTCTCATCATCCCATTGTATTCAAAGGTTTAAAGCGCTTTAATGGACATAGCTACGTTGAACGTGTTGTAATGAAGGCTATTAAGCATGATATTGCTCTTTATGCCATTCATACCAATTTGGATAATATTTATGGAGGAGTCAATAAGAAGATCGCGGAAAAGCTAAGTCTTCAACAGCTATCCATCCTTTCGCCTAAAGAGGAACTATTGAATAAACTGGTTGTCTTTGTTCCGAAGACGCAAGCAGAGCAGCTCCGGTCAGCATTGTTTAAAGCGGGTGCGGGTCATATCGGAAATTACAGTGAATGTAGCTTTAATGCATCAGGAACCGGAACCTTTAAAGCGGGGGCGGAGACAAATCCCTATGTTGGTTCGATCGGAGAACGACATTACGAAGTCGAAGAACGAATAGAAGTTATCTATCCGCAACATCGGGAAAGGCAAATTTTGATCGCTATGTATGAAACGCATCCCTACGAGGAGGTTGCCTACGATATTTATAAACTTCAAAATAAACATCACCAAGTAGGTAGCGGCATGATAGGGAGCCTACCGGAGCCTTTAGAAGAGCGCCAGTTTCTTGAACTTCTTAAGCAATGTTTGGGGGCGAGTGTAATAAGGCATACCCGTTTAAGGGGTAAGCGTGTGCAACGCGTCGCTGTTTGCGGAGGTTCGGGCGGCTTTTTACTACCTCAAGCTATTCGGCAAGGGGCTGATGTGTTTGTGACGGCTGACTATAAGTATCATGAGTTTTTTGATGCGGAGAAAAAAATTGTTATTGCCGATGTCGGACATTTTGAAAGTGAGCAGTTTACACAGGAATTATTGTTGGAAATAATTCAAAAAAAATTTCCTAACTTTGCAGTCCGTTTAACCGGAGTAAATACAAACCCCATAAATTATTATATTTAATGGAACAAACCGTAGAGCAAAAGTTGCAGGCCCTTTGGGATTTGCAGACAATTCATACCAAAATTGATAAGATCCGTCAGGTTCGAGGAGAATTGCCTATCGAGGTGGCTGATCTTGAAGACGAAGTAGCTGGTCTAGAAACTCGTATGGAAAAGATCCGTTCAGAGCTTGATGACTTAGAAGACGCTATCGTTAATCGTAAAAACATGATTAAGGAAGCGCAGGCTGCTATCAAGAAATATGAATCCCAATTAAATGAGGTAAAGAATAATAGGGAGTACGACGCGATTACCAAAGAAATTGAGATTCAAGGATTAGAAATTCAGGTTTGCGAGAAGAAAATCCGTGAGCATGAATTTGAGATTCGTAACAAAACGGAGATCTACGAAAAAACGCAGGGCGATTTAGAAGAACGTAAGAAAGATTTAGCCGTTAAACAAGAGGAATTGGATACAATAACTTCTGAAACGCAAAAAGACGAAGACGAGTTATTACGAAAAGCAGAAGAAGCGGAATCAAACATCGAAGAACGTTTACTCATTGCCTACACCAGATTGCGTAATAATGCAAAGAACGGTTTGGCTGTCGTAACAATCGACAGAGATTCGTGTTCAGGATGTCATAATCAAATCCCACCGCAGAGACAGTTAGATATCCGTCAACGTAAAAAAATTATTGTGTGTGAACACTGTGGCCGTATTTTGGTGGATGAGGCTTTTGTAGAGAACACATTGGAAGCCTAAAATTTATTATAACATATTGTTAAGCTCAGGTCATATGTCCTGAGCTTTTTTATTGACGGTGTATTTTGGCATTGTTACTGCTAATAAAGAGGAATCATATTCGTTAATCAAATGCACATGGCGCGCAAATTAGTATTACTCCTCACCCTTTCCTTTAGTTTATTTCCTAGAACCTATGCTGCTTTTGACTTCTCGGCTAATTGTAAACAAGCCTATGTAGAAATTTTAAATTTAAGGTTGGATTTGGCGAAACAATATCTCGAAAAAGAGAGACTGGTGAACCCAGAGAACAACTTCATTCCCTTATTGGAGAATTATGTTGACTATTTCTACATACTTTCATGCGATGACAAGTCGGCATTCGATAAGTTAAAAAAGAACAAATCAAGCCGTTTGTCTCAACTCGGTGGAGGAGATAAGAACTCTCCTTACTATCTTTTTGCACAAGCCGAAATAAACCTGCAATGGGCCCTTCTTCGAGGTAAGTACCAAGAGTATGTGGCCAGTGCGCTAGAGATTAAAAAAGCCTATAATATGCTCCATGAAAACATGGAGAAATTTCCGGAATTTCTTCCTAACAAAAAAGGTTTAGGCATGGTAAATGCCGTAATCGGCTCCTTACCCACGGGCGCGCAGAAGGCGCTGGGTACGTTGGGCGTACACGGTAGCACCCAAAGAGGCGAGAAGATGCTGGAAGAGCTTGTGAATAGTTTGCCAGGGTCAGCTTATGAAATTTTTTATGACGAATCTGTTTTTTATCTGATGCAGGTTTGGGTTAACATCACCAAGAAGAAGCAAGCGTTTGAAAAAATTTATTTTTTGACCGGCAAAATGCAAGATGATAGTTTACTGAAACTTTACATCCGCGCATTTACGGCTTTTAAAACCGGTCATAACGATGAAGCAATAGCGTATTTAATCGCAAAGCCCAAAAGTGCCGATTACGTTAATTATCCCTATCTCGACTATTTACTGGGAATGGCCAAGCTTCATAAACTGGATTTTTCAGCAAAGGTAGATTTTCAACGCTTCCTAGAGGAAAGTGCAGGAGGAAGCTATATAAAAGACACTTATCTTCATTTGGCCTATATTTCTCTGCTGAAGGGCGATAGTTTGAATTATAAGGCTTATCTCTCAAAAATACAGCTTAACGGGACCACTTATGACGAAAAAGACAAGCAAGCCCTCAATGAAGCAAATGAGGGAGTACCCAATGAAAGTTTATTAAAGGCTAGATTTCTATTTGACGGGGGCTATTATGAAAGAGCAAAGGACGTTTTAGAAAAAGAAAATGCCAATAACTATAAGCAAAAACGAGATAAAATTGAATATTGTTATCGTTTTGCTCGCGTATTTCATGAAACCGGCGGGATTAATGGAGCGATCAAGTTTTATCAATACACAATCGCCTTCGGTAAAGACAGCAAATACTATTATGCGGCTAATGCAGCACTCTTCCTCGGAGATATTTATGTGGAAAAAAAGCGGTATAAAATGGCGGCAGATAGCTACAGTAAAGCAATCAATATGAAAAACCACGATTACGAAAGTAGCATAGAGAATAAAGCTAAAGAGGCTTTAAAAAGAATAGCAGGAAAGTATTAATTTTACCAAATGAGTATTTTGATAAAGCCCGAGGAGTATAGCGTTACCGAACGTTTTTTGCGCTACGTGAAAATAGATACGCAAAGTGATCCACACTCCATAAGCCAACCATCTACTGAAAAGCAGAAGAATTTAGGGCGGTTGCTGGTGGAAGAACTGAAAGCGTTAGGCGTACATGATGCGCATTTGGATGAATTTGGGTATGTATATGCTACGGTGGATGCCAATATTGATGACCCCGCTATACCTGTCATTTGTTTCTGTTCGCATATGGACACCTCTCCTGATTGTAGTGGCACGGATGTAAGGCCAATCATCCATAAAAATTATCAGGGCGATCCCATTGTGTTACCGGATGATCCTTCGCAGGTGCTTACGAAGAAAAACCATCCGGATCTACAAATGCAGATTGGCAATGACATCATCACCGCCAGTGGAACAACTTTGTTAGGAGCTGACAATAAAGCGGGGCTTGCTGCTATTATGGATGCGGTAGCCTTATTGTTAAAGCATCCGGAAATAAAACACGGTAAAATACGAATCCTTTTTACACCGGACGAAGAAATTGGCAGAGGTGTAGACAAAGTAGATATGGAGAAACTTGGCGCTGATTTTGGTTATACTGTTGATGGAGAAACCGCTGGTTCAATTGAAGACGAAACTTTCTCGGCCGACGGGGCATCACTTACCATTAACGGAATCAGTGCCCATCCCGGTTTTGCAAAAGGAAAAATGCAAAGTGCTATAAAGATTGCCGCTGAAGTTGTAAGTGCATTACCTAAAGACAGGCTTTCTCCCGAAACGACAAGCGACAAAGAAGGATTTATTCACCCCGTCTCCATATCGGGTACCGTTGAGCAGGCGAAAATTGATTTTATAATTCGAGATTTCAGGGATGAACAACTTCTTGCTCATGAGCAAATACTGGATAGCATTGCTAAGCAGGTCGTAGCACAATATACGGGGTGTTCTTACCAATTGATCATTCATGAACAATATCGCAACATGAAGCAAGTGTTGGATAAATATCCTGCAATTATCAATATCGGGCTTCAGGCCATCCGGTTGGCAGGCTTAAAGCCCATCAGGAGAAGTATAAGGGGCGGAACGGACGGATCGCGACTTTCTTTTATGGGGCTCCCATGTCCCAATATTTTTGCAGGAGAGCACGCTTTCCACGGAAAACAAGAATGGGTTTCCGTACAAGATATGCAGAAGGCGGCATTAACGCTTATTCACATCGCCCATTTATGGACTAAAAAGGAGGAACGTAATTGAGAGCGGTACTACAACGTGTCAGCCGAGCTTCTTGTAAGGTATCTGAAAAAATTACGGGAGAGATTAAACACGGCTTATTGATATTATTGGGAATTGAGGAAGAAGACGGAGAGGACGATGTACGCTGGCTTGCGCAAAAAATTGTCAATATGCGAATTTTTGGCGACGACAAAGGGTTGATGAACAAATCGCTTATGGACGTGCAGGGTGATATCCTACTGATATCACAATTTACGCTTTTTGCACAAACCAAGAAAGGCAATAGGCCTTCTTTTATACGAGCGGCAAAGCCGTTACAGGCAATGCCTATTTATGATAAAATGATTAACGAGTTGGAAACGTTAATGGGTAAAGCTGTTGCGAGAGGTGTTTTTGGTGCTGATATGAAAGTCGATTTACTTAACGATGGACCCGTAACCATCATAATGAACACAAAGGATAAAGAAAACTATTGAGTTTCATTTCTAGATAAAGAACTATGACAATAAAGGAAGCGCAAGAATTAGTTGATCATTGGATTCAAACAACCGGTGTCCGTTATTTTAATGAGCTTACCAATACGGCCATGTTAATGGAAGAAGTGGGCGAAGTTGCTCGCATCATGGCAAGACAATATGGTGAACAGTCCTTCAAAAAATCTGACAAGGAAGTAAATTTAGCGGACGAAATGGCCGACGTGCTTTTTGTCTTGATTTGCTTAGCAAACCAAACCGGAATTGATCTAACCGACGCACTTGAAAAAAATCTTCATAAAAAGTCTATTCGCGATAGCGAAAGACACAAGAATAACGAAAAGCTGAATCGACCCTAATCCAGCTTAGCGATCATAATTTGTCGGTTTTCATTTTTAAATAAGGCAGCGGCTTGCTTGCTTCTCAGTCCCGATTGACACAAAAAAATAATCGGGTGATTGCCTTTAATTTCGGAAATCCGATGAGGCAATTCATAGAGCGGAATATTGATACCTCCAATATTTTTCTCTTCAAATTCCCAATCTTCTCTTACGTCAACCAGTAATGTATTGGGATTTAATCGTTGATAAGTCAGCACCTCATGGCCACGCATTACATGTTTGTGGTGTTTCAAGGTGTTTATTTTCTTATTGTTCGGATCCACAGCAAAAGAGATGGTTTGATAGCGATTTTTTTGAATATCGATTGTCAGCAATTTGCCACTTAATACATCTCCGTAGGTTGTAACGACCTTTATAACCTCATTTGCCATCAATAGACCAACAATGCCGGGTAATACATTGAGGATGCCATTGATCGAACAGCTATGGCAGTAATCAGGATCGGGTGCATCAGGGTAAAGGCAACGATAAGTTGGCCCCTCATTATAATTGAAAACCGACAGTTGCCCTGTGTAATCATTTACCGCACCTGATACGAAGGCTTTACCGCTTATCACACAGGCGTCATTTACCAGATAACGTGTATTAAAATTATCGCTGCCATCAACAATTAGATCGTATTGTGATATGATGTCCAAGGCATTTTCAGCACTTAAGCTAAAGGGGTGGGATTTGAGTTGGATAGCTGGTTGTAGCTGCTTTAATTTCTTTACAGCAACAGAGGCTTTGGAATGGCCAATATCTTCTCGACTAAAGAGAATCTGTCGATGTAGGTTATGCACAGCAACAAGATCTCCGTCAATAATCCCGATATGCCCCACACCTGCTGTTGCGAGATATTGTAACGTCGGGCAACCAAGTCCACCGGCACCTATAACCAGCACCCTTGCCTGTTGTAGTTTTTTTTGAGCGGACTCGCCAAAACCCGTCAACTTTATTTGGCGGTCGTAATATTCTCTGTCAGTTAACATGAAGCCAATAATAAATGTCAATCCAGTTGTAAGATAGCATCCCAGTCTTTCCAAACAGGGTCATATCCTGCTTGTTTTATAACCTCAATGATTTCCTCCGGTGTCCGCGTATCATCAATCTCAAATTGTTCCAAACTTTGGGGTTCAACAGCATAACCGCCGGGGTTGGTTTTAGAACCGGCACTCATCGATGTAATACCTAATTTGATAATGTTATTCCGAAAGTTCTGACTTTCACGTGTAGACATGGAAAGCTCTACATCTTGGTTAAATAGGCGCCACGCGCAAATCAGTTGAACAAGCTCCGCATCGTTGATAACCGTTTTTGGTTCCAAACCACCCGCGTGCGGGCGAAGGCGGGGGAAAGAAATGGAAAATTTACTTTTCCAATACGTCTTTTCCAAGTACTGCAAATGGAGGGCGGCAAAAGCACTGTCGGTGCGCCAATCATCAAGTCCTAATAAAACCCCCAAGCCAATTTTGTGGATTTCAGCGCGTCCGATTCTATCGGGTGTTTCTAAGCGATATCTGAAGTTTGACTTTTTGCCCTTGGTATGGTGTATTTTATAATCGGATTGATGATACGTTTCTTGATAAACCAAAATGGTGTTAACACCGAGCTGACGTAATATTCGATAGTCACACTCCTCCAGTGGCTGCACTTCCATGGCTATATGAGCGAAATGTGGTTTAATGAGTGGAATAACTTTCTTAAAATAATCCATTCCAACTTGCTGTTGCGCCTCACCCGTTACCAATAGGACATGCTGGTAACCCATTTTTTTTAACACAGCAATTTCCTGCAAGATCTCCAATGACGTAAGCGTCTTTCTTGGTATCTTGTTGTCCAAACTAAAACCGCAATAGGTACAGATATTCTGGCATTCATTCGACAGATATAAAGGTGCATACAGCTGAATGGTTTTGCCAAAACGTCGCTGCGTTTCTCTTTGGCTTAATAGAGCCATTTGCTCTAATAAAGGGAGCGCTGCGGGTGCAATTAATGCCTTAAAATCCTCGTAGGTACGGTGCTTTGCCAACAGTGCCTTTTCAGCTTCGATCTGTGTTTTATTGTAGATAGAAGCCTTTTCTGTTTCCCAGCCAAACTGATCAAAAGTAGTTGTGAACATTATGTATTCGTTAAAAAGGAAGTTAGCGGACTGGAAGCACGTGCTTCTTGTCCTGAAATAGCCATTCCAGCTTCGTAAGCAATCCTACCCGCCCGGACGGCTTCTCTAAAGGCGATCGCGATGTTGATTGGATCGGGAGCTACCGCAATAGCCGTATTTACCAAGACGGCGTCTGCTCCTATTTCCATTGCTTGCGCTGCATGACTTGGCTTACCGATACCTGCATCTATAATAACGGGGACATTCGCTTGTTGTATAATAATTTCCAACATCGGAAGTGTCTGCAGGCCCTGATTACTGCCGATAGGTGCCCCCAAAGGCATAACAGCAGCTACGCCCGCTTCCTCCAGCCGTTTACAAAGTACAGGATCAGCATGGCAATAAGGCAATACAACAAATCCCTTTTTAACCAATGCTTCCGCAGCAAGTAGGGTTTCTATCGGATCCGGCATGAGATACTTCGGATCCGGGTGGATCTCAAGCTTCAACCAATTTGTTTCCAAGGCTTCCCTAGCAAGCTCTGCTGCGTAAACAGCTTCTTTGGCCGTTCTTGCCCCGGAGGTATTGGGCAGCAAGCTAATTTGTGGATGATCGAGATGTTTGAGTAAATGATCTTGTGGTGTAACATCGATACGCTTCAGTGCAACTGTCACCAATTCAGACCCTGATGCGAGCAGGGCCTCTTCCATCATCGACAGCGAGCTAAATTTTCCCGTACCGGTAAACAAACGGGAGGAGAAGATCTTATCTGCTATTTTTAAACTGTTGGACATGATTGTGCTTCTATTTGTTTCAGTAAATTTTGGCAGTCTTTTCGTGGGTGATTACTGTTTGAGATAATTCCCGAGACGGCTATACCATGTACGCCTGTTTGGAATAAATGGCCGACATCCTCAACCTGGATTCCACCAATGGCAATAATAGGAACGGATAAATTGTGAGCCACTGCCTTTTTTATGATTTCATCATAGCCGACTAAACCTAAAATCGGACTTAGTTTTTCCTTTGTTTTAGTAAACCGAAAGGGAC
Organism: Olivibacter sp. EAT-5; assembly: GCF_044784325.1. Lineage (NCBI taxonomy): Bacteria > Pseudomonadati > Bacteroidota > Sphingobacteriia > Sphingobacteriales > Sphingobacteriaceae > Olivibacter > Olivibacter sp. EAT-5. The sequence continues at coordinate 1,785,703 of NZ_CP173028.1, forward strand.
CTAAGCCGATATAGTCAATAGGTAGGTTGCTTAACTGTATAATATCATCAATGGTATTTGCTGTGCACCCAATGATTTTATCGGGGCCGAGCATTTCCCTCGCCGTGCGAGGCGACATATCTTCTTTTCCGATATGAATACCATCTGCATCGATTTCTTTTGCAACATGTACGCGATCATTGATGACAAAAGTACAACGGTGCCGTTTAGCAATTTCCAAACAAGCCATAGCCTGCTGTTTAAAGGTATCATCGTCAGCATTTTTTAATCTAAATTGAACCCATTTGATGCCGGCGTCCACCGCAATATGGACTTGATCGATAATCGACTTGTCTTTTGTTGCATGCGTAATATATTGTAGCCGCTCTATATGTTTTTTAATTCGATTCATAAGTTCGTTCCTCTACTAGATGCTTTAAATTGATGTAATTTGACAAGGGATTTGTTGTAAGCCATATATATCCTAATAACCCTGCGCCGTCGAAACCTTTTCTTTTTATTAGACCAATATTTCTATCCGAAATACCGCCAAGAGCAATAAGCTGCCCTTGCCTTGTTATGCTTCCCATTTCTAACAAATGCGGGGCCTTACGATATCCTGTTTTTGAAATACTATCAAAAACAGGACTGATAAAAATTTGTGTCCAAGGCCTGTCCATTGCTATAAATTCCGCTATTGAATGTGCCGAACTGGAAATAACCCCCCTCTGCTCCTTTAAAACCTCAAATTCACCTGCCTTCAAATGGATGCCTGCCAAATTAAATTCCTGAAGCAGATTACAGTCGCCATGAACAATTAACCTGTGATGAAAGAAAGGATCAATGGATTGGATAAATTTTCGAATAGATTTAATATCCGCATTTGGTTTCCTTACGTGGAAGACTTCCAGCCCATGATCAAACAGTTGATTAACAGTTTTTGATTCGTTCCTAATGAATGTTTCGGGACTTATAATAACCAGCTTCATGTTGTAAGTGTCAAGAATAAAGTTCAAAGTTATTTTGGCGAAACTCCTTTGCTTTTTCATGGAGCCCTTTATCAAGCGCCTCTTCCGGGTTTATTCCCTGTTCTGCAGCAAATTGCCTAACATCTTGTGTGATTTTCATGCTGCAAAAATTTGGGCCGCACATACTGCAAAAATGTGCTGTTTTAGCACCTTCTGCCGGCAAGGTTTCATCATGATATTCCCTTGCAGTATCCGGGTCAAGCGCAAGATTGAATTGGTCTTCCCACCTAAATTCGAAACGGGCCTTGCTCATGGCATTGTCGCGATACTGTGCTCCGGGATGACCTTTTGCAAGATCTGCGGCATGAGCAGCAATTTTGTAGGTGATAACACCGTCTTTTACGTCCTTTTTATTAGGCAGTCCTAAGTGCTCTTTCGGGGTTACATAACAGAGCATCGAAGTGCCAAACCAGCCGATCATAGCTGCTCCAATACCTGATGTAATATGGTCGTATCCGGGTGCTATATCTGTTGTAAGCGGGCCAAGGGTATAAAAAGGGGCCTCGCCGCATTCCCTTAACTGTTTATCCATATTTTCTTTAATCATGTGCATGGGCACATGGCCCGGGCCTTCGATCATGGTTTGAACGTCATGTTTCCATGCGATTTGTGTTAATTCTCCTAATGTTTCCAATTCGGCAAATTGTGCCGCATCATTGGCATCTGCTATAGACCCAGGACGTAAACCGTCGCCCAGCGAGAAGCAAACATCGTAGGCTTTCATGATTTCGCAGATCTCTTCAAAATGCGTGTAAAGGAAATTTTCCTGATGGTGGGCTAAACACCATTTAGCCATAATGGATCCTCCACGTGAAACAATGCCTGTTGTCCGCTTGGCCGTTAAAGGTACATAGGGAAGACGCACACCCGCATGAATGGTAAAGTAGTCAACACCTTGTTCCGCCTGTTCAATTAAAGTGTCTTTAAAAAGCTCCCAAGTTAATTCCTCCGCCTTGCCATTTACTTTTTCAAGCGCTTGGTAAATAGGCACCGTTCCAATAGGCACAGGCGAATTTCGAATAATCCATTCACGGGTCTCGTGTATATTCTTACCGGTTGATAAATCCATTACCGTATCAGCGCCCCATCGAATAGCCCAAACCATTTTTTCTACTTCTTCTTCGATGCTGGATGTTACGGCTGAGTTGCCTATATTCGCATTGATCTTAACCAAAAAATTCCGACCAATAATCATGGGCTCGGTTTCAGGATGATTAATATTGTTTGGTAAGACCGCCCGTCCGCGCGCGATCTCCGACCGAACAAACTCCGGTGTTATAAATCCCTGGTATATATGTGCGCCAAAATTCTGCCCTTTGTGCTGTTGCCATAAACTATTGTCCTTCTCATAAAGTTCTTCAAGGCGCATGTTTTCACGTACGGCTATAAATTCCATTTCAGGGGTTATCATACCTTTTTTGGCATAATGCATTTGAGAGACATTCGCTCCATCCTTAGCCCTTCTGGGGGATGTCGAATGCTCAAAACGTAAATAATCAAGCGCTGGGTTACTCAGTCGGGATTTGCCATATGCCGAGCTAATGTCGTTCAGTCGAACGGTGTCACCTCGCTCTTCAATCCAGGGATTCCTTAATTTCGGTAAACCTTGTCGCACATTAATAGCTACATTCGGATCGGTATAAGGCCCGCTTGTATCGTAAACGGTGACAGGGCGGTTTTCTTCTGTTATATTCCGAAAACGATCGGTCGTTGCGCTCAATGATATTTCGCGCATTGGCACCTGAACATTATGCAAAGCGCCTTGCACATAGATTTTTCTGGAACCTGGAAAAGGAGTTCTGCTGATAGTTTGCGCCGAAGGCAGTTTTTCTGTTTTCATTTGAAAAGATTTTATGGGTAATTTTTCTTGTAAACGCGTTATCCGCCTTGTGCTGCGGTAATGATCGTTATATGATCTCCCTGATGGATCTGAAAGCTTTCCCAACTAGACTTGGGAACAACGTGCTCATTTACGGCAATGGCAACACCTTTTGTTTGCGTTAGTCCGTAACTCTCCAAGGCAGCGATAAGATGCTGGCCATTTACAAAAAATGTCTGATGATTAATGTTGACTTCCATATTGCAAAAAAATTGATGCTTTAGAAGTCAACCGGAACGGTATGAGAAGACTTGTCTACTTTTCCCTTCGCAGGCATTATCCTGAGCAGGTTGTGAGGGTAACTCTCAGCCCCAATAATGGGACACCCCTAAAGCTTTTGTTTCAAAAGTATAAAATATTTTTTAAAGAATAGAAATCCCTTTGGTTTATTTGTTGGAAAATTCTTCTTAAGGCGTTATTATAAACATTCAGCAGTAATATCTATATTGAGCACCGGAAAACGCTTGATATGAAGCGTTCCCGTTTAAAAAAAAATATTTACATCCCGGTTTATTAGCCATTAACCGCCGAATGCAGCATAAAAACAAGCAAAAAATGAATAAAAGACAATAATAGGATGAAAAAAAGTTTATTTTTTCTAGTACTGATCTCCCTATCAGCAGGCCTGTTCGCACAAGAAAAGGAGGTATCGGCCATTAAAAAGGTATTGCAGAGGCAAGAACAGGCGTGGAATGTTGGAGATATCCCACGGTTTATGGAGGGCTATTGGAAAAGCGATAGCTTGCTTTTTGTTAGCAAGGCGGGACCTATTTATGGCTGGCAAGGGGCCTTTGACAGATATAAGAAAACTTATCCGGACCGGAACGCCATGGGAACATTAGCTTTTAATCTTTTGCGGTTTGACCGCTTATCTCCAACGAGCTATTTCGTATTGGGTAAATGGCATTTAAAACGGCTGAACGATGATCTTGGAGGGACCTTTACGCTCCTATTTAAAAAAATAGGAGGTAAATGGTTAATCGTTGCTGATCATACCAGTTAAAGGCTGTCATTAATGAACGACAGAACGATTTTTTAGCAATCTAATTCCAAAAATACGGGGCAGTGATCGGAATGTAGCGCATCTGTTAAAATAGCAGCCTGTTTGATACGGCCTTCTAAAGCGCGGCTGGCCATGTTGTAATCAATTCGCCAACCGAGATTTTTAGCCCGTGCATTTGCACGATAGCTCCACCAGGTGTATTGATGAGGCTCCGGATGGAGGTGTCTAAAGGTGTCTATATACCCGCTATTAATGAAGCTTTCCATCCAAGCCCGTTCTTCGGGTAAGAAGCCGGAACTATTGGCATTTGATTTGGGATTGTGGATGTCTATTGCGCGATGACAAATATTATAGTCGCCGGAAATGACAAGGCTGGGGAACTCTGTTAACAATTTATCGCTATAACGGCGAAAATCGTCCAGAAATTGATACTTAAAATCTTGTCGGGCATCGCCGCTAGAGCCGGATGGAAAATAAGCACTTATTATGGACAATTCTTCAAAATCTGCACGGATGATCCTTCCTTCCTTGTCATAGGCCTCAATGCCACAACCATATTCAACATGTTTCGGACTACGTTTTGTTAAAATGGCGGTTCCACTATAGCCCTTTTTCTCTGCAGGGAACCAGTAATGTTCATAACCAAGTCCTTCGATCAATAATAAATCAATAAGCTGATCGGGTGAAGCTTTAATCTCTTGCAGACAAACGATATCCGCGTCCGATTCTTTTAACCAATTTATCCAATCCTTACGCATGGCGGCACGAATACCGTTGACGTTATACGTTATTATTTTCATCAATCTAGAGTAGTTCTTTTGTTCTGTCTTGTAATGTACCGGAAATTAGGCGATCTTCTTCGATAAGAATCGCTGTTATTTTGCGAACAAATCTAAAAATCGTCTGAAAATGTTTGGCTTATACGGCACTCCCTTCAGCTCTGCTTCCAATTTTCTGGTTGCCAAAGGGGTAAGAATGCTCACCTCCATCGTAACGTTTTGGAGTGGTCGGTCATTGCTGTCTGTGGGCAATGCAGCTATGCTATCAATTAAAGACAAGCCCTTTACGGTTTCGCCAAAAACGGTATAGTTATGATCAAGAAAGGGAGTCCCTCCTATTGTCTCATAAACATTACGTTGGTAGGGTGGGATTTTCCGACCTTCCAGTTTCAACTGCTCTAAACGGTCCAGTTCTTTAGGACTGTACTTTTTGCCTTGGACGAGGTAAAATTGTGCTGCACTGGATGATTTGTCGGGGTTATTATCTCGAGCGGCGGCAAGAGCCCCTTTCTTATGAAAGAGACTATCATTGAACTCTGCCGGAATTTTATAATCCAGGTCTCCTTCACCCAAAAGCGTCCCTTGTGGTGCATTTTTAGAATCGGGATCACCTCCTTGAATCATGAAGTCTTTTATTACCCGATGGAAAAGAGTACCATTATAGAAGCCTTCTTTTGCAAGCTTAATGAAGTTATCGCGGTGCTTAGGGGTCTCATTATAGAGCCTTACAATGCATGCTGTGCCATTTACTGAAATACGCGCATAGGTATATTCAGGTTTTGCAGCGAATGTAAATAAGCTAAGAAGTGATAAAGACAAGAAGAGAACTGTTTTCTTCATATTAGATTAGCGGATAGATTATAGCGTTTTAGTATTTGTAGAGTTTGGGATATGTTCTTCAAAATAATCAATAATGAGCGACTTTAGAATGAGTTCCTGTTCTAAAAGGGTGTAATTGGGAATTGACTTAATCAATTTCCAATGTGGCCACCCATCTTGGTCGACGCCTTCCAGTTCATAGAAACCCATTTCGCTAAATAATCGGCAGGTTGCAATATGCATTAATTCTTCCTTCTGCCTTTTGGAGAATTTTTGTGGTCCCTTACCCAGCTCCTGTACGCCTATTAGAAACAAAAAAACTTTTATATCGGGAACCTCTGTATCAAAATGATCGGCCGTATATTTTTGCAATACACGCCAGCGATTATTTATTTCTGATGCATTCATATATTGCAAAGATAACATATACGACGGTATGAATGCAGGAATGGTTCCGTATTAATGCTAAATAATACGGGCCTTAAGGAGCGACTTTAAATCATCGCAGGATTTTTCGATGACCGATGTTACGCGTCGCCCGAAATTCAATTACCAAAATGTGGATTTTTTTCCACACTTTGTGTGCCTATGGCGAAGATGAGCGATAGAAAAATGAACTCTTAGGTGCATTGAGGCCCCTTTCTTTTTTTGGCACGCTATTTCTATACAGAATAGTGAAACAATGGCACATCAAGATAAGAGAGCGTATGAAAGTCATTGTTAATGTCCATCGGGGGAGGCCTCAATAGACAATTAAATTGACAATTTGTGAAACCTATCAAAGGTTTAAATATACAAATGACTTTGCTTTTGAGATACCAAATCAAAATAGTAAAGTTAAGATAACGGTAAAGTACTTTAGAAGTATGTACTGTTTGTTTTAGTATCTGACGGAAGGCTACCATATTCTTGGTGGCCTTTTTTTATTATGCGTATCTTTGTCTAGCTAGTTTAACCAGCGCTTATGAGATAGAGAAATGAATGATATACAGGATAGACGGGATATTGAACACTTAGTTCGCTTATTTTATGAGCGAGCTACAAAAGATACGCTAATAGGGCATTATTTTACTTCGGTAGTTCCGATAAATTGGGATGAACATATTCCCACGATTGTATCTTTCTGGGAAAATATTTTATTTCAAACAGGAGCCTATAAAGGGGGGATGCTTTTTAAGCATATGAACTTAAATTATCTTTCCGCGTTTAAACCAGCCCATTTTGATAGATGGCTTGATATATGGGAAAATACCGTAAACGAGTTGTTTAGTGGCGAACGTGCAGAAGAAGCGAAATTCAGAGCGAACAGTATTGCTATTATTATGCAAACCAAACTAGGTGTATACCCTCCTGAGAATAAGAAGTAAAGAGCAGTGCGGAGAGACACTGCTCTTTTTTGCTAAAATTAAAATAACCTATAGCCAATGCCGATAGTCCATACGTTTATTTTTTGCGATTCTGCACCATCTTTAGTTAAGTTACTTAAGCCATGTTCGTAGCGCAAATCAGCTCTAAGCCGCATGATGTCTACACCTACACCACCGGTTAGAGCAATCGCTTGGTTTTTATAAGATCCGGTTTTACCAACCTCGCCTAATCTATCGAAAACCGAATTGTCTTTATCAATTATAAAGGAGACTACCGGACCTACTTGTACACGGGCAGCGATGGGGCCTAGTCCGATTCGAGTACCTAGTAATAGGGGTAAATCTAAGCTTGTAAAATCCATTTTTACTTCAGCGTCCCCTTCATTTACCTTTGCCTCCGCATTTTTTCCTGTTACGTAAAGCTCCGGTTGAAAATGAAAGCCTGCGCCGCCAATACGCGCCCAAAGGCCCGCTTGATAACCGGTGCGGCTGCTTTTGTCAAACCAGTTCCCGTCTGTTCTTAAGGAAGAAAAATTTAACCCTCCTTTAATACCAAGCTGAAAAGTAGGAAGTAATTGAGCCGAAGCGATTGTCACTGTACTAATCAGTATACAAATAGATAAAAGTGTTTTTTTCATGTTCATACTCGTTTTTAATTGTTAATAGCATGTATGGTAAAGTTTTAGCATCTGTTAACTATACCGATACCTGATTCCACAAATTTCGAGCCTAAAATCGTTTTTTGAGGGTTACAGGCCCGGATATATGTGTTACCTGTTTGATTTAGTGAAATTTTGTTTTAAGTTTGTTTAAAACCAGAATATATGATGTCTTTTACGTTAAATGAAGCTGATTGGAAGGTTCTCCGGGAAAAGATTAAGCGAAAATATAATCACCTGACTGACGAGGACCTTGACTATCGGGCGGGGCAAGAAGAAGATCTCGTCAATAGGTTGTCAACACGGGTGAAAAGAAAACCGGAATATATCTTGTTTACATTAAAGAAGGGGCTAGCGGATTTATCGAGCAATAGGCTTTAGTATAGTTCGTGAGTTATTACCCGCCAATCTACGTCAGATTCTTTGTACAGATTATGCTTATAGTAATGCCTCAAGAGCTTGATTTTGGGGCATTGATCGTCTATCAATAAAATGCAAGCTGATGAAAAGATTAACCAAACGTAGTCACATCGTTAAGCTGTTAGTAGGACTTGTAGTTGGAGTCTTGTTCATGGCTTTCACGTTCGTTAAAGATGATTTCTTTGAGATTGGAAAAAATCTTGAGATCTTCTCAGCTCTTTACCGACAAGTCAGTATGACTTATGTCGAGGATGTAAATCCAAATCTCTTAATGAAAAAGGGAATCAATGCCATGCTGGAAGAATTGGATCCCTACACCGAATTCGTGCCTGAATCAGATTTAGATGATTTTCGTCTTAGGTATATAAACACACAATATGCAGGATTGGGTGCCAAGATTGTAAGTTTAGAAGATAAAAGTATTCAAATTGCCGAAATATTTGAGGCCTATCCTGCCCATAAAGCAGGGTTGGAGGTGGGAGACGAAATTATACGTATCAACGGCCAGGCGGTTAAAGGAATGACTTCGGAAGATGTTAGTCATCTATTAAAGGGGGAAGAAGGGACCGTAATTGAACTGGGCATTAAAAAGAACCTGACCGGAACCCTGGAAAATATCAAAGTTACCCGTCAGAACATCATACAGCCTAATGTGAGCTATTCGACTACACTGCCCGGAAATATAGGTTATATAAAACTGGATAAGTTCCTAACCGGCGCTGCGGATGAAGTTCGCAAAGCGATTCTTGAAATGAGGCGAACAGCTCCATTAAAGGGGCTTGTGCTGGATTTACGTGATAACGGAGGGGGAATACTGCAGGAATCGGTGAAGATTGTAAATTTTTTTGTTCGGCAAGGACAGGAAGTAGTTTTTCAACAAGGAAGACAAGGGGATAACCGATTTACTTATATCACGAAGCAAGCTCCTTTAGCCCTTCAATTACCTTTAGTTGTATTGATCAATGAGCGCTCGGCTTCTGCCTCTGAAATAGTGGCGGGTGCGTTGCAAGATTTGGATCGTGCGGTAGTTATAGGAAAAAAGAGTTTCGGGAAAGGACTCGTGCAACAAACCTATCGTTTGCCTTATAATAATTTAGTAAAAGTAACGGTAGCAAAGTATTATACACCCTCAGGCAGATGCATTCAAGCGCTCGACTATGCGCACAAGGATAACCGGGGCAAGGCGATAAAGATTAATGATAGTTTAATCACGGAGTTTAGTACGGTAAATGGAAGAAAAGTATATAATGGTGACGGTATATCGCCTGATATTGAAATAAATGAACAAGCCCAAAGTATGATTGTACAGGAGTTGAAAAATAAATTTTTAATTTCCGGTTATGCCAATCAGTATTATCATAAACATAGTTCGCTAAAAGACCTTCAGTCGTTTCGGCTGTCGGATGAAGATTATAGCGACTTTTTGACGTATCTATCGGCCCATAATTTCATCTACAGTACACGTTCGGAAAAGGCTCTTCAATACTTGCGGTCAGAGCTGGAAAAGGAAAGTCGGAGCGAGCAGGTTGCAGACGAATTGAAAGTCCTTGCGCAAAAGATAAGGTCGCACAAAAATCGAGACTTAGTACTTTATAAAGAATATATAAAGGGACAGCTTGAAGAAGAGATTGCGTCGCGGTACTATTTTCAGAAAGGTAGGTATCGTGTAGCATTAACGAAAGACGACGCTACAAAAAAGGCACAACAGATCTTAGCCGCGACCGATATGTTGGTTTATAATAACGTGCTTTCGGGAAAAGGTAACTATCATATTATTGGAAAGCCGAAAGTCCACCTAGCCTCTGCGGAGCCCTTGAATAATTGAACTTTTAACCATGTTTTTCGCCGATGCGTTTAAAAAAGGAATCCCGGTAGGTATCTCCTATTGGAATCAACTTTTCTTTTAACGAGATCCGGCCACGTTCTATACTCTCAATTTTTTCCAAAGCTACGATGTATGACTTATGAACGCGGACGAATCGCTCCTCGGGAAGCGTTTCTTCCATCTTTTTCATATTTTGAAGTGTTATTATCCGTTCACTGGAAGTATAAATCGAGATATAATCTTTGAGCCCTTCGATGTAATAAATGTCATCATAGTCGACACGTTGAATCTTATGCTCTGTTTTTACGAATATAAACTCACTGTTTTTATTATGATTCTGTGATTGATCAACCGAGGAGTTTTTTGGAGAAAAATGAATCTTTTGACTAATGACTTTCTGAATGGATTTATAAAACCTATCAAAGGCAATGGGTTTTAGTAAATAGTCGGTGACGTTCAGCTCGTAGCCTTCGAGCGCATATTGAGGGTAAGCCGTGGTGAGAATTACATCACATTTTCCATTTATGATTTTTAAAAATTGGATGCCGGTTAATTCCGGCATTTGTATGTCCAGGAAGACCAGATCAATTGCCCCTTGTTGTACCAAGCCTAAACCCTCGATGGCATTGGTGGTTGTTGCTGATAAGGTAAGCTCCGGTACTTTTTGAATATAATCTGCTATAATATCTAATGCCAAAGGTTCGTCATCAACTACTAAACATCGTATCATGGTTTATGAATTTGCTTTATAAATATACAAATAATTCGCTGCTGTAATAATCTTCGTTATCGTGTACAATGAAGCTATGCTTGTCGGGATACCCAAGCTCTAACCGCCTTTTTAGATTGGTCAGGCCAATTCCTCCGGACTTATCTTTATTTAGCTTGTTCTTCTTGTTCTGCGCTTTGAAGTGCAGGCGACTATTCTGAACTTCAACGGTGATTCTAATCGGATGTTCCTTGTCTGTTGCAACGCCATGCTTGAAAACATTTTCAAGAAAGGAAATTACTAACAGAGGCATGATGCGGTGCTGATAATTGTCGATGTTGATATGAAGATCCAGATACACTTGTTCCTTAACGCGAAGTTTTTGGAGTTCTATATAATTTTCCAGGTAATTTATCTCTTCTTCTAAGGACACCTTCTCGTCATTGCTTTCATATAGCATATAACGCATAATTTCGGATAATCTCAATATGGCTTCCGGTGCTTTATCTGATTTTTGGTAGGCAAGTGAATAAATATTATTGAGCGAGTTGAAAAGAAAGTGTGGGTTAATCTGCGTCTTTAAAAAAGCCAGCTCTGCGTTCAGTTTTTCCGTTTCTAGTGTTTTCCTTGCCTGTTCCATTTGATAGGAATTTGTCGCCAGCCGAAAGGCATAACCTAGTAGCATAAAAAACAGGGTGATTATAATGGCTGAAGTAAAGTACTCTGCTTTGGTTAAGGTTCTTTCCATATGGTCACCGTAACGCATAAGAATAGGTTCATTATAGACGGCGATTGTCAACTTAATGAGCGCGCAAACAAATAAGCAGCAAGTGGAGATAATAAAGCCCGAAAGGTAACGCTTGTTTCCAATAAAATAAGAGGCAGTAAAGAAATAAGTAAAATAAAAGATTCCAACATTAAATACCGTGAACAGACTGTAAAAGATTAAATGCGGAAGACTGTTCTTATTGTCATTTGCCAAAAATAATAGGGTGGCTAAAATAAGCCAAACGAGTATATGGTAAAGGATGTGACTTCTCTTCATGTAGGCTAAGCGCTCTTATTTTTATATTATGCTTTTATAGCTGCTTACAAGGTAACAAATATATCTTTTATGTGGCAATTTAGGTACTCTTGATATACTAACGGCCCCGCTTAAGCGATGAACTTGCTAATACAGCCGATGTAATGAATCTCCTGTTTGTCTAGAAATATAAAGCGTTAGTCTAAAAAACTTTATTAAAAAAGAAAACACTCGTTTATTTGTATCATAATAATTAAGAAAAAAAATGAACACCTTAACTCCTAAAAATATGAAAACGCTTTTATCGAATATTTCTCCATTCTTGTTGTTATTGATACCGATATTAATAGCAGCTTTGGTGATATGTACACATGTCAATACAGAAGTCATACAAAGATCCGCAGATTTAAATGCCTCCTTTGTTACGATCCCTAAATATTTAAATGTGAGGGCTCTTCTTTTCTGATTCGGTTAAGATAGCGGAACTGTTTTTTAAGGAGAAAAGGTTGTAAGATTTCCCCCATCATATATTTTTATGGACGCCCATTTAATAGGGCGTTTTTTTTTTATTTTAAAATAACTAAGAAAATAGTTGTAAAACTAAATATTTAGTTTTAAGTTTGTGTTATTAACCGGAAAATATATGGAAATCAAAGAATTAACACGCGCTGAAGAGCAGGTTATGCAAGAGCTTTGGAAGCTGGGTAAAGCTTTTGTGAAGGATATCATTGAGCAAATGGACGAACCCAAACCTGCATACAATACCGTATCTACAATCATTCGCATTCTTGAAGCCAAAGGTTTTGTTGATCATGAAAGTTTTGGGAAAAGTCACCGTTACTTTGCCAAGGTGAGCAAGGATGCCTATAAAGAGTTTGCGACGGGCAAATTGTTATCCGGGTATTTTGATAATTCACCTCGCAGTATGCTGTCGTTTTTTTTACAAGAGCATAAGCTGGATGTAAAGGAAACGGATGAGCTATTAAAACTACTCGAGAAGGCGAAGAAAAAATAGAAAATTCAAACCATTAGAAACAACAATTATGATGAACTACTTAATTATCGCTAACATTTATCTGATCCTGTTTTACGGCTTTTATAGGTTTTTCCTGGCAAGAGAGACATTTTTTCAGTTGAATAGAATTTATTTGGTAGGGACTGTCTTCTTGTCGTTTATTTTTCCGCTCATTCATTTAGAGTGGTTACAGAACGCTTTTGGATCTTCAACGGTTTTTGTTGCTAGATCAAGTTTAGATGCCGTTACAATTGATATGACCGTGAATAATACCCCTAGTGATACAATGGGCGACATCCATATTTCAATTTTGGGCTACATTTATATTAGTGGCTTTTTGGTACAGCTCGCGCTATTAATCAGAAAGTTAGTTCAATTAAGGAGGCGTTTAAAAACCAATAATCGTGGGGATGCCTATTCATTTATGCACATGATTAAGGTTGATGACGGGCAAGAAGGCAGTCCAACGGTACTTCGTCACGAATTGGTTCATGTGCAACAATTGCATACCTTGGATGTACTGCTTTTGGAGGTGGTTAAGTTATTTAACTGGTTTAATCCGGTTGTATATTGGTTAACTAATTCGCTTAAGTTAACGCATGAATACATTGCCGATGAGGCCATCAACGCCAGTCGAGACGATAAGATTACTTATGCCGAACTGCTCATTAGTCGTACCTTTTCAGTCTCCTCATCCGTCTTGACTAACAATTTTTTGAATCAATCATTTATAAAAAGTAGAATCGTTATGCTCTTAAAAGACAAATCAAAAAGACCCGCATTGCTAAAATATGTTTTGGCTGTGCCATTGTTTGCTGCTATGTTAATATTTTCATCAGCAAAAGTCAGTGATAAAGAACTCACGCACGTTAACGCCGATCAGAAGGAAGGACTCAAACTTCCAAATGGATGGGAGATGAAGCAAGATAGTATCAAAAAAAACGTAGTTGATTTTAATAAGGTAGAAAAACAACCAGAGTTTCCAGGTGGATTACATGCCTTCTATAAATGGGTAGGTGAGCATTATAAATATCCAGCGGAAGCCAAAAAGAATGGGATTGCAGGGACTTTACATGTGAGGTTTATTGTGGAATTGGACGGATCACTCAGTGAAATTGAAGTTTACAAAGACCTAGGCTCAGGAACAGGAGAGGCGGCTATAGAACTATTAGAAGCCTCCCCAAAATGGGCCCCAGGTCTTGTAGATGGCAAGCCTGTCCGAGTATCCTATTCTCTTCCTATAAAATTGAACCTAAGCAAGTCAAAACAAAAGGAGCAGGTCTCGCAAACAGCAGCCAACTAACGAACGCAATCTAAGCCGGTAAAATGGAAAAAGCGGTATCCTCCAAAAGAGGAACCGCTTTTTTTGCTTAGTTAGTGTAAAACGGTTTTATGAATGAGCAGTTTTTTCTTTAAAGAACTTCGCATTAAAGTAATCCCTGTTCATTCTGGCAATGTTTGTCAATTTGATGCCCACCGGACATTCTGCTTCACAAGCCTTTGTAACGGTACAGGCACCAAAACCTTCTTTATCCATTTGCTCTACCATAGCCTGTGCTCTTTGGTAACGTTCTGCCTGTCCTTGCGGCAATAGTGCATATTGTGATATTTTCGCCGAAACAAATAACATGGCAGAGGCATTCTTACAAGCCGCGACGCATGCTCCACATCCAATACAGGTAGCTGATTCAAAAGCTTCATCCGCCTTTGGTTTGGGAATTGGAATAGCGTTTCCGTCAGGAACGCCACCGGTGTTCACGGATACATATCCACCTGCCTGTTGAATGCGGTCAAAAGCCGTACGGTCAACCGCTAAGTCCTTGATTACCGGAAAAGCCGCAGCTCTCCAAGGTTCAATGACGATAGTTTGTCCATCGTGGAAGCTGCGCATATGTAATTGACAGGTGGTTGTTCCTTGCTTAGGACCATGTGGCTGCCCGTTAATATGCAGCGAACACATGCCGCAGATACCTTCACGGCAATCGTGATCAAAATATATGGGATCTTCTCCCTTTCTTGTCAGGTCTTCGTTTACAACATCAAGCATTTCTAAAAATGACATATCTGAGGAAATACCATTTGCTTGTATTGTAACAAATTTACCTTTTGTATTTTCATTTTTTTGACGCCAAACTTTTAGCGTTAAATTCATTGTTCTTTCTTCACTCATGATGCTTTATATATTTGAGTGGTTAAATTATTTATAACTTCTTTGGGTCAACTTCACATTCTCAAATACGAGTGCTTCTTTGTGAAGTGTTTCCGGTTGATTATCACCGTTATACTGCCATGCTGCTACATAAGCGAAATTGTCATCGTCCCGCTTTGCTTCACCTTCCGGGGTAGCGCTTTCCTCGCGGAAATGGCCGCCGCAAGATTCACTGCGATTTAAGGCATCATCAACCATTAATTCGCCAAGTTCTAAGAAATCGGCTACGCGACCGGCTTTTTCCAATGACAGATTTAGCTCTTCGTTCTCTCCTAAGACGGTGACATCACTCCAAAATTCCTTTCGAAGTTCTTGAATCATTACTTTTGCTTTTTTCAACCCTTCTTCATTTCTAGCCATACCGCAGTATTCCCACATAATGTGGCCAAGCTTCTTATGAATGTCATCTACGGTTTTCGATCCCTTAAGGCTAAGAAGTTTTTTGACCTTCTCTTCTACTTCTTTTCGGGTAGTTTCAAAAGCAGGATGATTTTTGTCAACCGGAGCAAAGCTTCCCAAGCTGGTTAGGTAATCACCTACAGTATATGGAATTACAAAGTAACCATCGGCCAAACCCTGCATGAGTGCAGAAGCACCCAACCGGTTTGCTCCGTGGTCAGAGAAATTACATTCACCCAAAGCATATAGACCAGGGATACTGGTCATCAGATTATAGTCAACCCATAATCCGCCCATGGTGTAGTGTACAGCCGGATAAATACGCATAGGTTGTTTGTATGGATTTTCATCCGTAATCTGATAGTACATATCAAAGAGGTTGCCGTATTTAGCGCGTACCGTATCTTCGCCCATCCGTTGGATGGCCTCTGCAAAATCAAGAAATACCGCTAGTCCGGTTTTGCCGACGCCTCTTCCCTCATCGCACATCATTTTAGCATTTCTGGAAGCCACATCACGGGGAACCAGGTTACCGAAGGACGGATATTTCCGCTCCAAGAAGTAATCTCTATCGTCCTCTTTAATGTCCGACGGCTTTAACTGTCCTTTTCTGAGCTTCTCTGCTAATTCAACTGTTTTAGGCACCCAAACTCTACCGTCATTACGTAATGACTCGGACATCAAAGTTAACTTCGATTGGTGGTCGCCGGTTACAGGAATACAGGTCGGGTGAATCTGCGTGTAACAAGGATTCGCAAAGAAAGCACCACGTTTGTGCGCTCTCCAGGCAGCAGTTACGTTACATCCCATGGCATTTGTAGATAAGAAGAAAACGTTGCCATATCCGCCGGTACACAATAGAACCGCATGCCCTTCATGTGACTCGATTTTACCCGTTTTTAAATCACGGGTAACAATGCCTTTCGCATGTCCGTCAATCATTATCACGTCCAACATCTCATGACGCGTATAGGATTGTACTTTGCCGGCATTAATTTGGCGGTTCAGTGCAGAATAGGCGCCCAGTAAAAGTTGTTGCCCGGTTTGTCCGCGAGCGTAAAAAGTACGGGAAACCTGTGCTCCACCGAAAGAACGGTTGTCTAACAAGCCGCCGTATTCCCGGGCAAATGGAACGCCTTGTGCTACACATTGGTCGATTATATTGACCGAAACCTCAGCCAAGCGATATACATTGGCTTCACGGGCTCTATAATCGCCTCCTTTAATGGTATCGTAAAATAAGCGATATACACTATCGCCATCATTTTGATAATTTTTAGCAGCGTTTATACCGCCCTGTGCGGCAATGGAGTGCGCACGACGGGGACTGTCCTGATAACAGAATGTTTTTACATTATAGCCTAGCTCGGCAAGCGATGCCGCAGCAGAAGCTCCTGCTAATCCTGTTCCAACTACAATGATGGTAAACTTACGTTTATTAGCAGGGTTAACTAACTTAAGATTGAATTTATGTTTTGACCATTTTTCGGCTAATGGGCCTTCTGGTATTTTAGAATCTAACATCATCTTTATTCTATTTTTATCACAATTCCGGCGAACCGGGAAAGTGAATTTTATTTACAAAAGAAAAAATACAATGGCATAGCAGCAAAGGCTATCGGAATAATAACGCCAAACAGCCATACTGCAAGAAAGCGCACAATCGGCACATACTTTTTATGATCGAAACCCAGTGATTGGAAGGCACTGTTAAAACCATGAATTAAGTGAAAAGATAAGGCCGCCATTGCCAGTACATAAAAAGCAACTAGAACCGGGTTTTGGAAGGCATATTCTACCTGCTTATATAAATCGCGCGCTTTCGTCACCTCTTCTCCGTTTTCAGTAAACTTTTGATAATCTGTAAAATCTGATGCATTTAGCTCCGTAACCTGTGTTTCAAGCGTATTTAAATTGGTGCGATACTCTATATAAGGCACTTCATCGTTATGGAATTTCCACCAAAAATTGGCCATGTGAGTTGCGATGAAAACCAAAAGCACGGTCCCTAAAATACCCATGTTTCTCGAATTCCAAGTACTGTTTTTATTACCCGCATAACTTGCATAACCAACAGGACGAGCTTTCTTATTATGTAAGGTCAATAATAAGGCATAGATAGCATGGATTATAATAGACGCATACAATAGATAGGACACTGCCTTAATGGGAGGAAAGTGTGTCATGAAGTAGGCATAGTCATTAAAAGCCTTGCCTGCATCATCCTTAAATAATTGGAGATTACCAATCAGGTGTACTATCAGGAATGTACATAAGAACAAACCTGTTAAGGCCATGATTAGTTTTTTCCCTAATGTGGAAGTTAATGCTTGATTAAAACTACTCATTTTGTGTGTTAATTTTATTAATGGTAGGCAAAGCTATTTATTTGATTTAATAATGACATAATAATGGCTATCTATTTACGCAATTTAGAATGGTTCTAATTTTTGACCATTTTTACACAATTTTATAACCGATTTTGTATGTCTCTTTTTGAGGCGATCCTCGGTCTTTTTTTTGAAATCAAGCTTAAACGAGTTGAAGAAGAAGGCTTTATATAATTAATTTGAAATAAACAAGTCCAGGAGGTTCGATGATTGGCAGAAGACGCTGATCCTGGATGTCGTATAACAAAAAAGGGCTCTTCTTGCGAAGATCCCTTTCTGTTTAAAGGTTATATATACTATGTTATTTTAAAGGGAATGTCGACGTATAACGAGCCCCGTCTTGCGTAACACCGCTAAGCTGAATCATGTCATTCTTGCCATATGCTAATGCGCTTTCGACATCATCCACATTATTAACCGGTTTACCATTGATCGCTGTAATGATAAATCCTTTTGGAACATTGTATTCGGCAAATAAACCGTCTCTCCTCACTTCAGATACGACAACACCCGAAGAAATGTTGAACTTCTTTTTCAATTGTGCATTTGCTGGAATGAAGCCTGCGCCTAGCTTGTTGTAAAGTTCAGCGGTACTACGGTTACTACCACTCTTGCCTTCTTTATCTGACTTAATGGAGTCATCTCCTTTCAAGGTTACAACTACTTCTTTTTCCTTTCCATCGCGTTTGTACGTCAACTTAACTTTATCACCAGGGCGTAGTCTTGCTACACGCTCTTGTAGGTCTGGACTTGAGTAGATTACATTTCCGTCAATTTTAGTGATGATATCACCTTTTTTCAAACCTGCTGCGGCACCGCCTCCATTTGGCACTACACTATTGATGTAAAGACCATTAATTTCGGCAACACCCAATTCTTTCGCTACTTCGGTATTGAGCTCTTGGAAGGTTACGCCTACATAGCCGCGTTTTACGCTTCCATATTTTACAAAGTCATCGGCAATCTTTTTAACCAGGTTAACCGGTATGGCAAAACCGTAACCGGCATAGTAGCCACTCTGCGACATAATGGCAGCATTTATACCAATTAACTCGCCGTTGGCATTTACCAGTGCACCGCCACTATTTCCTTTATTGATCACTGCATCGGTTTGAATAAACGATTCGACTGCAGAGCTCGCCGGTATATTATTCGGATCTGCGCCATTTTGCTGCCACTGCTGGTAAAGTTCTTGTCTCTGTTGATCAGCTAATATACCGATGGCGCGACCTTTCGCACTGACGATACCCGCTGTAACGGTCGATTGTAAACCTAAAGGATAGCCCACAGCTAAAACCCACTCGCCAATATTTACATTATCTGAATTACCTAATTTAACAATTGGGAGATTTGTTGCATTAACTTTGATTAATGCCAAATCAGTATTCGGGTCGCGGCCAATGATTTTGGCATCATAAACCTTTTTATTGGTAAGTTCAACGGTGATTTTATCAGCTCCTTCCACCACGTGATTATTCGTTACGATATAACCGTCATTGGAAATGATTACCCCGGAACCTGAAGCCCTTGCCGGCTGCGCTTGACGCTGACGTCCTCTCGGTGCGCCAAAAAATTCCTCAAACATATCCTGAAAAGGATCACCGCCCGATCGACCCGATTGCTCATATTCTGTTTTAATGTGAACGACTGCGGGAGTAACTGCTGCGGCCGCTTGCGTGAAATCAAGATTACCGGTTGAAGCTGCTATGTTACTCGGGTTATTCGCATAGTGAAGTTGTTGCCGCTCTTCAAACGACATTTGGCTAATTTGTTTCTTCTCCAACAATTTGTAACCTCCAACAGCCACCGCTCCACCAATAAGGGCTGTTAGTAGTGTCAATCCTATTTTCTTCATTTTCTATTTTATTTTTTAGCGGTTTGTACCATTATGCGGAGCTTGATGACTTATTACCGGGATGTTGCTTTTTTTCGTTCAAGGAAAATTCGATAAAAATTTGGACCCCTAGTAAAAGTCCTTCGCTCTCCTGTTTGTTTTAGTCAAGTCTGCAAACTTTGATTTGACTCTTTCAAAAGTAATACCATTTGGTGCTTAAAGCCAAATTTTTGGCTTGTCATTTCTGTTAAAAAATGTTAAAGAAAACTTAAAAAACAAGATTAATATGAAAAACTTACAAAGCCATTAAATATGTGGGGATTTTGCTGCTTCCTCCAGTTCTTTATACCATTCTTCTCCGTATTTCCTGATTAATGGTTCTTTCAGAAAGCTATAAACAGGAACCTTTAACTCCCTTCCATAGGAACAAGCGTCATGACAGATATGCCAACGATCATAGTTTAGGACGTCAAATTCCGGATATTTCGTAATACGAATGGGGTATAGGTGGCAGGAAATGGGCTTCTTCCAATGTATAAGACCTTTTTGATAGGCGATCTCAATCGCACATTTTGTAATACCATTTTCCCAGGTCACGTATGCACATTCCTTATTTCCGTCAACACATGGCGTTGTCAAATCACCGTCTTCATCCACCACGTGTGTTCCGGTGCTTTCAATGGTCTCAATTCCTTTAGCCGTCATAAAGGGTTTTACTTCAGGATAAATCTCCTTAAGTATAGTCAACTCGTGCTGATCGAGTGGTGCGCCCGAATCGCCTTCCACGCAACACGCTCCTTTACATCTGTTCAGATTACAGACAAATTGTTCTTTAATGATCTCCTCATTAACCAATACGTCACTAACTTCAATCATCATATCGTTAATATTGCGACAAAATGGCGTTTTTATGTCTTTTTGTCGTTACTTAGTTGTTTTCAGTGGATATTTTAAACCTTTGGCGCCGGTAAGTTCCAAGGTTACCGCTCCTATTAAAATATCTACTTGTGCCTTTACCGGTATTCGGTTATCATCATCCGTTACCCAAAGATGAAGTTTACTATCTTTTTTAAATACACGACCCGGCTCCAATGATGGGCTAAATCGCAGGCACCTAAATGTTCCCAGAGGGGTTTTTATATTTTCTTTACCTAAATAGGTAATGTAGAGATAAGCTAAAGAGTCTTTTAGAAAATAAGAGAGCTTAAATGATTCTCCCTCCTTTATATTCGATAAGTCTAGTGTTCTCGAAAAATAATAGGCAGATAGCAAATCGAATGTCTGCGATTCTTTAGCGGTAAAATTGCCACGCGTTGCCTCAATCTTCTTTTTATCTTGATGAAATCGAATCTTATCGTTTCTCCTATATTTACCTTCTTTGATATCCTCGCTAAAGAAATAAGGAAGGTATGTTTTCTGATCAATATACGAATCGTATTGGTCACGTATATTATAAAAGATACTGAATGCCTTTGAAGTCTTACCAACAGCGGTTAAATGATATGTTGGTTTTCCATCAAACGTTAGATCAGACGGTAAGACTTTTAATACACCTTCTGCTGCCGAAATAAAGCCATATTTAAGCTTATAAGTCAGCTCTTCTCCCGGTTGAAATACGCCCTTTTTTAAATAGGGTAAGACCTGCGCGGACACATGGGCTGAAAACGTAACTGAGATAATAACCGCTAGTAGTTTCTTCATCATAAATTATTTATCGCTAAGCATTAACCAACGCCTTAGACGATACTTTATGTCGTTCGTTTAAATATAGGAACCGTAGAACAAGGCTCACCGTACATAATACTTTTGGCAACTTTTGATAACTTATAAGCAAAGGTAACGAAGGCCGATTCCGGAATTTTTATGTCTCCGCAACCCTTTACTACTACTCGCTGGTCTCTGAACTGCTCTATGTCCAGATTGGATAAGGCACGCTCAAATAATATATCTTCAAAGGTTTTTTTGTCCCCGAAAAAAAGCTCATTTACATAAGGTTCCAATTTATTAGCCAGAAGCATATAGGCCCATGTAGGAACGATTGCATCTGCACTGCAAGTAATCAGCACATTTTTACTTGCGTATTTAGACCAGTCGTTTTCTTTTACAAAGGCACGAAAATCCTTTTCACGTAAAATAAGTCCCTGAAATAAATTGTCTTTTATATCGTAAACGGCTACTTCAGCTTTTGATTTGAGTGATGCTAAATCAAAGGTTAGCAGACCACTGTTTGCAACCCTGTTTACTATGTTTTCTTGAATTTCCATACCCCTCGAATAAATTACAAAATTCCTCTATTGCCACTAATGTTAGGCCGTCTTAAAATAAAAAATCCGGATAGTATGTTATAGCTATCCGGATACAAAGGTATGAATAAATAATTTTAGTAGAACCTCACACGATTATCCTTAATGTCTGCTTTATCTAATAAAGCTTGGAAGGATTGGTTGGAAGCCCGTTGTCTCAGTTGTTGTCTAACTTGTTGCTTTTGTTGATCAACTTTATCTAAGGCAGGAGGATTTACGAAGTCAGTAACCTGTACCACATATACACCTTGATTTCCTTCGATTGGCTTAGATAGCTGCTTCGGTTGTAATCCGAACACCGTTCCTACCACTTTATTCTCCTGTGCAACTCCTGGTAATATCGGGTTTGCAAAAACGATGTTTTGTTCTGCTTTCGGTGTTTTTCCGACTTTTTGTGCTATCTGGTCAATTGATTTTGCGCCTTGAAGAGCATCGTTCAACTTCTGTGTTAGCTTTGTGGCCTTTACCTTATTTAATACTGCCGGCTCGATTTCTTTCTTCACATCCTCCAAAGACAACTGTCCTTTGGGGCGAATATTAGTCAATTTAGCAATCACATATTGATTGTCAAGCTCGTAGACCTTGTCCGTTAAATCGCCTTTTTCGGCTTTGAAAGCCCACTTAATCACTTCCCTTGGTGTTTCAAGGTTAGGCAGATAGCCTTGCATGGGCGTAATGTTATCCGCATGTTCTACGGTCAAACCAGCCTTTTTGGCCTCTTCAGCAAAGTTTTGGCTATTTGCTTTTCCAAAGAAGTCGGATGCTTTGCTATAAGCTGCTCTTAACGTCTCATTGCTGCTACTCACGCTTTTATCGATAATAGCTGCCTTTACCACTTTAGACATCCCTTTTTGTGCGTCTACCTTAATGATATGCACACCATATTGTGTGTTTAGAACGAATACATCACCTGGTTTTGCATCAAAAACAGCATTTTCGAAAGCAGGGATCATGCTGCCTCTAGCGAATGTACCTAATTCGCCGCCATTATCTTTTGTCCCGTCCGTACCAAATTCCACTGCCAGTGCAGCAAAGTTACCTCCCTTTAGAATAAGGTTTTTGATGGAGTCTGCTTTTGCCATGGCCTTATCAACTCCGCCTTCTGTTGCAGGATTTAATAAAATATGGCGTGCGGTGACCGAATCCGGACTATTGCGTACATCCAATATTTTTGCAGACTCGTAGACACCGTTCGAATATACAGGCCCTACAGTTGAACCTTTAGCCGCGCTAAATACCAGTGAATCCAAAGCAGGGCTCAAGGTTCCTTTCTTTATGTAAGAAACGGGTCTCTTTTGCTCCGAGTTGGATACAGCAAACAACGAGTCATTGGTAGACTTGGCCAATTCTTCCGTTAGTTTAGTAATCGTTTCCTTGGCTAAAGCCGTATCTTGTGCGGTTGGTTGCGCATTAAATACAACGTAGTCAAAAGAACGCGTTTCCATCTGATTCTTGAAAGCGGCCTTGTGTTCGTTGTAGTAATTTTGATAATCAGCGTCCGTTAACTTGATGTCTTTGTCGGGTATGGAGGCATAATCTAACAAAACGTAGCTAAAATTGGCAATTTTATTCCGTTGATTATAATCTTCGGTTGCTTCTAAGGAAGTTACGTAAACACTGTTTTGTACCAGGTTGTTATATTTCTGCTGTAGACGGTTATCTCTCATGGCTTCCAAAAAAGTACCCCACTGTCTACTTAGCTCGCTATTTGCAGGTTCTTTTGCAACATTGGCAAGAAATTGGTTCAATTGATTGCGATCTATTTCTCCGGTCTGTGGATTGCCGAAATTCTGCGCCATCATCGGTGATGGATTTTTACCGGTTACCATATCTTGCAACTCGTTCTTTCCTACACCCAGACCAATACGCTCGAGTTCTTTGTCGAGTAATAGCCGTCTTAAGTTTTGATTCCATGCATCTTCAACCGCATAGGATGTCATTTGTGGACTCATATTGCCCCCCATTTGCTGGCGCATATTGTTGATGCTTTGTTCCACTTGATTATTGAAATCCGTATACGATATAGATTCGCCATCTATATTACCCACCTCATTTTGATGAGATGCCCAAAACGGGGTGCCGAAGCGGATAACGTCGCCTAATAAAAATGCTACGATTGCTAAACCGATAATTACTACAATGATTATTCCCGCGCGGTTTCGCAAAAAGGTCATTAATCCCATATGCTCTTTATACTATTTTGATTGAAGGTTTTAAGTTCTTTATTATAAGTATTTAAAATAAAAATTCAACAAATTTTTAAATGAGGGCGCAAGATACAATTTTTAACAATAAAAAAAGTATTTGCGATGGAGTATTGTCATAATCCATCACCTTCTTTTAAATTGTATACTCCCCTTGCCCCGTTTATTTTCCGGTGTTCAAAATTTTCATCAGCCTCGAAGAAGTTCCCTTCCAATATACTTCCATCAGGACTGGTGATGGTCAATGGCAGTTTATTGAAGAAAATCCGTTTATCGTTATCCCAAAAAAGTTCTTCCGATTTGAAGATCGTTCCATCAGCCATGGTAACAACCACGTTATGCCTCAATTCGACCAGGTTTTTCTTTTCAAAGTATAGACCATATTTAGAGGTGACTCTTCTCTCCTCTTTTTTGTTTTTATCATAAAAGATCAAAAGCACATCCTTTGGGAACTCGTAAAAGGGACTATCTACATTATGCTTAATCATTTTGCTGGAAATCAACTTAGCTTTTACGACCGCCGAATCACTGTAAATGACGGTAACACCATAAGAGACATCAATCGGTTCTTCAGCATTAATGTTCGCTATGCGCTCGACATCCTTCAGGTCATTTTCGCAAGAACACAAGAATAAGACAGCAAAAAACAACGAAACCATGGTTTGTTTAAAAACCATGGCTTGTCTTTTTTGGAACCTATAGATTAATTGATGAGTCACCAAATACATTTCATTTGCCCCATTCTCTTTGCTTAGTCGTATCGATACCGCTGGAACCAACGATCGTTCAACATAAAAGAAACGGTAAAATTAAAATACCTTTCCTTAACCAGGTTATTGGTTAGGGTTCCTCTTTGTCCGTATTCCGCTGTCAGGTTGATTTTGTAATAAGCTTGAATACCCGACTGTGCCCGGATGGGAAGCCCTAAGCCCAGACTAACGGCCATATCCTTTATGTCTTGCCCGTTTAGATTTAAATAGGTTTTATCATAGCGTAATCCGAAACGGTAATCAACCACGTTCCAGTAGCGAATAGAAGTAATATCAGGAGTCCATTGGCCTCCAAGGCTAGCCCCGTAACTGTCTTTGAATTTCGTTTGATCGTCCAGGACAGATCCATCTTTATAATCGGACCACTTAGCATAACGAAGATCAGCGCCTAGTAACCATTTATTAGCACGGTTAATACTGAAGCCAAAGCTATGGCGCATAGGGAGTGTTATCTTTTCTTCATTACCAAAATAAGAAGATACGGTATCCAAAACCGAATTGATCGTACCGTCAGATATATTGCTCGATATACGTGTTACAATTTCGGAAGCAGTAGAATTAAGCTTAGTGCCCAAACTGTTGGTATAGCCAAGTGTTAGGAGCGTTTTTTCATTCAAGGTGGTGTGATATTGAAGGCCTAAATCGTAATTAAAGCCGTTAATATCCCGTTTATTCTCAATTCTCGAATTAGTAGCTCCTAGTTGGTTAGGATATTCGATTCCACTAATATTATTTAGTTTTCCGAACAAATACGATACATTCGCTCCCACACTGAAGTATTTGCCGATCTGTACCCCGTATCCAATATAAGCTTTACTGAGACCGCCTTCACCCGCAAAAGCTCTGTTCGCCCGTGTTGTATCTCCGGAGCCGAATGACATAGGCGAGGCATAGTTATAGCCCATATCCGAAAAGGGCATAAGGCCAAAACTAAAGGCAGAACGCTGACTTAAAGGAATGGCAAAATTAATATGATTTAAAGCAAAATTTCCGCTTGCTTCACTGTTTCCTCCTTTTTCAAGGATGGTTCTGTTCATGTAAGCTCCGATATCAAACGTTGATAGGCGAATGCTGGAATAGGCGGCCGGATTGGCTACGTTAATATTGCTATAGCCTCCTAAACTACGCACCCCTGTTGACAGTCCACCCATTGCCCTGTATTGCGGTAATTGGTCGCCCCTTAAAGCGCCTAGCCCAAATGCCGAATAAGGTGAGCTGCTGTTCGATTGTGCACTAGCGGTTGCACTAACGCATATTCCAATGATATAAAGGTATTTCTTAATGTGTAATCTCATGCGGATCTACTGTTCATGAAGCTATATATGTCAATTCAAGACTGCAAAGCTATTTATTTTTTAGTTGTGAAGTGGGGTGTTTTTGTTAAAAAAGGTTAAAACAAACAGTTTTACTTGGTTAAAAAAGTTGAAAGTATAAAATGGCAATGACTAAAATAGCGTATACGCTTTCATAAAACCAACTGGTTTTCGCGAAATTAAAATAGTAGGCCATATAAATAGAGATAGGCGGTGCGCATATTAAAAAATGATATTGCGGTGCATCGGCTTTCAAATAATAAGAGAAAATCCCGAACAGAAACATAAAAAACAGCAGTTGAAAGGATTTTCTTACATGGACAATGCTTTTATAAAAGTTTTCTCTCAGGGTATTTAAAAAGAGAATCAAAACCAGGGCCAAGGGCATTAACACCCAATAATCATAAAGCTCAATATGAAATGATGTGGGAATTGGGTTGGTTAAAGGCTTCCAGATGGCGTAAAAATCATTAATGCGATCCTTCCAAAGATAAATGATGCCCAGTAAAAAGTAGATGGTTATAAAGCCAAGCAGTCCGGCAATCCATTCGCGCCAATCAAAAGGTCTGAAAATAATGAGTGCTATCCATAAAAGCAAGAACATGAGGATGAAAGGAAAATAGAATAAGGTTCCGAGCGCAACCAACATGCCTAAATCGTATAGGGTAGATTTTACTTCCGCACGATGATAGGTTTTCAGCAATTTATCGATCATCCAGATCAATAAAAAATTACAGATGAGTGTAGGAGTTAAAGCGAGAAAGGGCAGTAAAAGACTGGCGGTTGTTACGTACATTAACGCAGGCAAAAAAGTGGGTCTACCCAGTAAATTATGATTGTCGACGATCCGGTTTAATAACAGCGCTTGCGCAATGGTAATCACTAGGGTGAGGAGAATACTTGCTAAAGGCGTAAATGTTAAATCGTTTGCGTTTTTCACAAACGTCATAATAGCTTGCTCAAAAAGAATCGGATGGAACGATTCCGGCATGTGAATAAAAGCCCCTATACAAAGGAAGCAGGCGATGATTATTAAAAATAGAAGATTAGAGGGAGTAAATTTTCTAAATAAATTGATCATTACCTGTTTTGCTTTTTACCTATCTGTATAGAACTACAATATTAGTGTAATCAAAGTAAAAAGTAAAAAGTAAAAGTAAAAAGCTGTCACGTTAGAAGGATATCCGTTGAAAAAGGAGAGACAGACTTCAAGCATTGGGGATTCTTAACCTTCAGCTTTCAATAGCGCCAACAACTTGTTTACGTTCAGTTTTTCATTTAGGTCTTCACTTTCAAAAGGATCAATCTCCTCTGATGCAGTATTTGCCATTTCATCTTTGCTGTAACGGTAAATCTCCCACTTGCCTTTGTTGTATTCCAAGGCAGTCAGGTTCTCAACCCAGTCGCCGGAGTTTAAATAAGTCACCGTGCCATTTTCTGTTTCTATTTCCTTTATTTCCGGTTGGTGTATGTGGCCACAAACCACATATTGATATCCCTTTTCAATGGCTAGCTCGGCAGAGATCGTTTCGAAGTTGTTGATAAATTTAACAGCATCTTTAAAACTTGCTTTGATTTTCTTGGAAAAACTCATCTTTCCCCTGCCCATTTTAACTAAACACCAGTTTACAAAGCTGTTAAGCAAGATCAGTGAATCATAGCCAATGGCACCTAAGCGTGCTAGCCATTTTGAGTGCTGCATGGTTACATCAAAGATATCACCATGGAATATCCAGGCTTTGCCGTTTGATAACGGAAGTACCAATTTATTGCTAAGCTGCAGAGAGCCAAGATTGAAATCAGCAAATTTTCGAAGCATTTCATCGTGGTTGCCCGTCAGATAATGAACAGGGATACCTTCGGCCACAAATTTAAGCAGCTTACGGACCACTTTCATATGGCTTTCCGGCCAGTAACGTTTGCTAAATTGCCAGATATCAATGATATCGCCGTTTAATATGATTCTTTCAGGTTTAATGCTCTTGAGGTAATTTAGGAGCTCTTTAGCGTGACATCCGTAGGTCCCAAGATGAACATCTGAGATAACCACCAGCTCTATTGCACGTTTTGACATCAAAGTATAAACTTTGTATACAAAGTAACATTTATATTGTTAAGTTGCTGTTAATTAGTTGTTATATTTCGTTTGCATAGGCTCTTCGATATCAACTTTTTATGCCTGACGCTTCCAAATTCATATCCATTATTTCATTTAGCCGAAAAATTGGTTCCATAATCCGACCTTTTGGAATTGATGGCGCTGATTTGTCAAACTACTTTTGTGTTGTAAAAACAAATTAATAAGAATCATTAAGCAGCAATTTTTTTGGATAGAAAGACGCTATCAACTTCTTAGTAACAATAATGAGAAAAACTTACAATTAATTTTAAAAACATGAAAAAGGCAATTAAACTGAGTACATTTATATTAGCTGCATTAACTTTGCTTACATTTTCTGCTAAGGCGCAAGACCGCGAAGGCTTTCGTCTAAGCGTTGGACCGGAGTTTGGTTTACCGGTAGGAGATTTCGGAGATGCTTATGATTGGAGCGTGGGAGGTTCAATACAAGCTGAATACCCGATCCTGAAAAATGATTTATACGTAACCCTGAATGCAGGATTCAGTAATTTCTTTGCAAAAGATTTCAATGGCATTTCCGGCGAAGACTTACAATTGCTTCCTGTAAAAGCAGGCTTGAAATATTTTCCTGTCGGGAACTTTTATGTTCAAGGCGAGGCTGGGGTGTCTTTCTTAACAAACAAAGACGATATAGGCGCCACTAAATCTGCTACATTTGCCTATGCACCACAAGTAGGCTATCAATTCAATTTAGGTGGTAAAAGCTACTTGGATGCGGGTGTACGTTTTCAAGGTAATAGCAAATTTACAGACAATGGAAGTAGCAATAACTTCTTTGGTTTACGGATAGCTTATGGTTTCGGTTTGTAAGAACCCCTAGATGCTTAGTGATTTTTGTTTATTTTAAATTTGGCCTGTTTCCTTTTGGAAACAGGTTTTTTTTGCCTGTTTTTGACATTAAACCTATGTTAATATGATATTCAATTTACCTTGTTACGATAGGATATGCTTTGCTTTGCATGATCAAAAGGTAATATATGAGCAATTCCTTAAATAAATTAGTAATAACTGAGAAGAACGATCCTGCTTTCAATTCCGCAGTGGACAAAAACCCCCACTTTATTGTCATGCAGGCTAACCGAAATACCTTAACAAGTTTATCTAATTTTCATTTACATGAATACATGTCTCTTATTCTAAATCTTAGAGGAGAGGGAATAGTCAATATGGAAAATTATTCATTTAAGCTAGCCCCGGGGACGCTGTATCTTATTAAACTGACACCGGCAACAGTGTTTGAATCACTGACAGCCGATATCCAGAGCTATATTATTCTTTTTAAGAAGGATTTTATTATTAATGCAGTTTTTCAAGAGCCATTGATTGAAAATGTATTGGTGAATGGTTTTGATGAACCCGCTATATGCACGTTAACTAAGCCTAATTTTGCTACCATTCAGATAACTTTCAAGCGACTACATCAAGAATATCACAACGGTAAGTTGTTTCGCGACAAGATGTTGCGACTGCTGTTTATTGAACTTCTTCTGGAAACGAGTCGCGCCAGTACGCATGTTTCGGCCAAGGCACTGACTTTGCCTTCGCGGCAGCAGCAGCTGGTCAATAAATTTAAACGACTTATTGATGATCATTTCTTAACCAAAAGAACTGTTCAGGAGTACGCGGAGCACCTTTTCGTGACCGCAAAATATCTCAGTGAAGTGGTTAAAGAGTATACAGGAACAACGGCATTGTATATGATACACAGCAGGATCATGGAAGAGGCCAAATATTGGTTAACCACGTCAGACCTAAGTGTTAAAGAGATCGCCGGTAAACTTAATTTCGACACAAGCTCGCATTTTAGTCGTTTCTTTAAGCATATCGCCGGATATAATCCGACGGCGTTTCAGCAACTTTACAGTTTGCAATATGCGAGATAGCACGAGCGCAATTCGTTTCAAAGCTGTGAAGAGTCTGTAATGAAGGCTAACTAGGTCATTCGCTATCAATAAAAGGCAAATAATTCTTATCTTTGCACCTTAAAAAACATTAAACGCCGTTTGCAGCGGTATCAATGACATATGAAAGCATATCAAACCTTGCTGTATTATTGTTACAGCCCAATCGAAAACGCAGAAGAATTTGCCGAAAACCATCTAGCTTTTTGTAAGTCTTTAGGACTTGTCGGACGTATTATTGTGGCAAATGAAGGACTGAACGGAACAGTATCAGGTACACCGGAAGCATGTCAAGCGTATATGGATGCCGTGCATGCTGATCCTCGTTTTGCTAAGACAGATTTTAAAGTGGACGAGGTGGATGAACCTTCATTTGTTAAGATGCATTGTCGGTATAAACCGGAGATTGTGCATTCGGGATTGAGAGACCCGCATATAATTGATCCAACAAAGAAAACAGGTGTACATTTAGAACCCAAGGAGTTTCTTGAAATGAAGGATCGGGACGACGTAGTGGTATTAGATGTTCGGTCTGATTACGAACATAAAGTTGGCCATTTCAAAAACGCAGTACGTTTAGACATTGAAAACTTTAGGGAATTTCCGGAAAAGATTAAGGAACTTGCTAAGTATAAAGACAAGAAGATCCTTACCTATTGTACCGGCGGAATAAAATGCGAGAAAGCATCCGCTTTACTCTTGCATGAAGGTTTTGAACAAGTATACCAATTACATGGAGGGATTATAAAATACGGGAAGGAAGCTGGCGGAAAAGACTTTGAAGGGAAATGCTATGTTTTTGACAACCGTGTGGCGGTCGACGTGAACACCGTAAATCCCTCAGTCGTATCTACTTGCTTTAATTGTGGCACACAAACCACTAAGATGATCAATTGTGCCAATCCTGAATGCAATGAGCATTTTACCCAATGCGACGAATGCGGATGGAAGATGGATGGATGTTGTTCAGATGCGTGTAAAGCACACCCTAGAAAAAGAGAGTACGACGGAACGGGATATTATGTCAAAATTCCACAAACTGTCAATCTCAGCAAAAGAAAACATAAAAAATTTCCGGCAAAGACCTAATTTAGCCTGTATGCGCAACAATTGGTCATTTTCTTTTAGCCTATTAGTTCTGTTGCTTCTTAGCCTTTCGCTTAAACCGGCAATGGCGCAGCCAAGTAGGCCAAGAATCGGAGCGCCTGTTGCGAAACAAACAGTTGCTATGGGCGATGTCCATTTTGCCGGTGCGCCTCTTGTCCAAAATTTCAGTAAAACTTTCTACCAGGCGGGGAACCAGAACTGGTCGGCAAGCTACGGGCCCGACGGGCGAATGTATTTTGCCAATAGCGATGGTTTGCTTTCTTTTGACGGGCAGCATTGGGATCTAAATACCATGCCGCGCAAAATTTTGGTGAGAGGTGTTGCTGTTGGAAGGGAGGGGGAAATATATACCGGCGGATTTGGCCAATTTGGTGTATGGGAAAGAAATGCTTTCGGTTTGCTGGTATACCGCTCATTAAGTGATCAACTGACGGAAGCGGACAAGGTCAATGACGAAATTTGGAAGATTTATGTTGATGATGAGCAAGTGCTTTTTCAATCCTTTTCTGCCATCTATACCTACAAAAATGGAAAGTTAAGCGTATTAAAGACAAAAGACCCTTTTTTATTCTTATATCAAGTTAATGGACGTTATTTGGTAGAAATAATATCAAAAGGCTTGTTCGAGTTCAAAGACGGAAAGCTCGTAAAACTTTTAGATAAACAATTCTATGGAAATTCAATCATTCTTTCCATACTTCCTTTCACATCCAATGCCTTGCTTATTGGTACGGCCAAAAGTGGTTTGTTTATCTTTGAAAATGGAGATGCTCGGCCCTGGATCAACGAAGCAGACGTAGCGCTAAGACAATACCAACTCAATAATGGGCTGAAAGTACTTGGAAATCAATATGCTTTCGGGACCATTTTAAATGGCGTTTACATACTTGACCAAGCAGGGAAGCTCATTCAGCACATAAACAAAAGCAATGGCTTGCAAAATAATACCGTTTTAAGCTTACAGTCGGATGCGTTTCAAAATATATGGGTTGGTTTGGACAATGGAATCGATCGTATAGAAATCAATTCACCTATTTATTACTTTGACGATCGCGCGGGGATTTTAGGTACTGTTTACACCTCGAAAATCTACAAAGGCAAACTCTATATCGGGACTAATCAGGGACTCTATTACAGTAATTGGCCAGCCAACAATAATCGTTTCGATTTCCGACTAGTAGAAGGCTCACAAGGACAAGTTTGGGAGCTCTATACCCTAGGCGACGAATTGCTCTGCGGTCATAACAATGGAACTTTTCGGGTCGAAAACGAGCGGCCGCAGTGGCTATCAACGGTTACCGGAGGCTATACTTTACATACCTTACAAGGGAAGAGTGATAGCCTGATACAGGGAACCTATACGGGTTTAGCTCTTTTTAAGAAGAGTAATAATCGTTGGACTTTTGATCGGAAACTAGGGAACTTCAACGAACCTGTTCAATACCTCGAGCAGATAAGTAACAACCGATTCTGGGTAAGTGGATACAAAGGCCTGTATGCTGTCCAGCTAAATAATGAAGCTACCCTTGTTCGGCATCAAAAGAAATATACAGAGGATGATGGATTACCTCAAAGTCCGTATGTCAACGTATTTAGTATAGCCGGTAGAGTCGTTTTTGCAACGGACTCCGGGTTTTATTTACATGATGAGATAGCGGATCACTTTCATGCTTATACCCAACTGAATGAACGCTTGGGTACCTTTGCCAATGCAAACAAGGTAATGCCGGCTGCGGGTGGCAAATATTGGTTCATTCGTAAAGGACATTTGGCGTTGGTTGGTTTTGGTGATGGTGGCAAAGTCCATATTGATTCTACTGGTTTCACGGTGTTGAATAACCGTATGTTGAGTTTTTATGAAAATGTAAACTTGCTCACGCCAAACCTATCGTTAGTTAGTTTAGATGACGGTTTCGCGCTTTATAGAAAAGTCACCGGATCCCCGCAACAACAAATTGCCCCGCCAATTATCCAGAAGGTAGAAGATATTGCTGATAGTACAGCCAAACCAATCGCATTTTATCAATCGAGCGAAATTATTTTGGAAGCCAAACAAAATAATATACGTATTACTTTCGCGTTGCCCTATTTTTCTACTAATACCATTCAGTTTCAATATCAACTGGAGGGAAACTCAAAGAACTGGTCGGCCTGGAGCAGTATCACTCAGAAGGAGTTTACCAATCTTTCACCGGGTAAATACATCTTTAGGGTAAGAGCAAATGTAAATGGTTATGTAACGTCGGTCAGTGCACTTTCTTTTGAAATAAGTGCCCCTTGGTATAGAAGTAGCTTGGCCTGGATAGCCTATGCGTTGCTGTTTTTGCTGCTGCTTTACGGAGTTAGACGTTATTACTTATATAAGCTTAAAAGGCATCGCGAGGAAGTGCAGCAAAAAATGTTGCATGAGCAGGAGGAGCGGTTACAAAAAGAGATGTTTGAAAATGAGCAGCGACTTTTCAGGATGAAAAATAGTCAATTGGAAAAGGAGCTTGCGAGCAAAAATAGAGAATTGGCCAATTCAGCCATGAATATTGTCTATAAAAATGAGTTGCTGAATAATGTACATGATGAGTTGCTTCAATTGAAGGACGGAGATGGACGCAGGTTATCAAGTGATCAACTAAAAAGGATCAGCAAGATTATAGACGACGCTCGGAGCGATGAGCGCGATTGGAATCTCTTTGAAGAAAGTTTTAATGAAGCGCACGAGAATTTCTTTAAAAAGTTAAAAGCCAACTATCCCGAGTTGGTACCTAATGACCTAAAACTGTGTGCGTATTTGCGAATGAACATGTCAAGCAAGGAAATTGCTTCCTTACTTAATATCACCACTCGAGGAGTTGAAATCAGAAGATATCGATTACGGAAAAAATTAAACCTTGAGCACGACCAGAATCTTACCGAGTTTCTAATGGATGTGTAGTGACCCCTCTTGTTTTGGTATATCATTATAGACCCTATTAGATGTAAGGTAAAACACTACATCATTACCTCATCAAACACTTCGTGTATTAAGTACACACTTACCGATAAATATGAGAGGTGATGTATCAGATTATTTATTTGTTAATCAGCGTTTTAAAAAAATATAATCCAGAAATGAGCAAGTGGTTTTACGCTTGATGTATTGATGTAGAGTCTCTTTTTTTCCAAATTTTAAAACAATCGGGCAACTTTGTTTTGTTAACCACTAATGAGGGTGCGCTCACTTAGGAGAGTAAAACCCAACTATATTAAAGAGACAATTTATAACCAATCAAAAAAGCTATGAGGTACAGATTTACGTACTGCCTAATGGTTTTATTTATTTTTATCGCAGCGCCATCTTTCGCGCAGCAGGAAATAACCATTCAAGGTAAGGTAACAGATTCGCTCGATGGAACAGGGATTCCAGGCGTGAGTGTATTAATCAAAGGGACAGGTAAAGGGACCCAGACGGACGCCAATGGTAACTATAATGTCAAGGCACCGTCGAATGCCACCCTAACATTTAGTTTCATCAGTTATCGAAGACAGGAGATAGCCGTAAACAATCAAACCACCATTAATGTTACCTTGGCCAGTGAGAGCGAGGTATTGGATCAAGTGGTAGTTGTTGGTTACGGTACACAAAAGCGGAGCCAGATTGTCGGTTCAGTAAGCTCCGTTAAATCAGAAGAAATTACCAAACAGCCCGTGTTGACAGCGGCACAAGGCCTACAAGGAAAGGCATCAGGCGTACAGATTAACGCTTCGGGACAGCCTGGTTCGCAACCGCAAGTAAGAATCCGTGGGGTAGGATCAATTACAGGGAACCAAAATCCGATTTATGTGGTAGACGGTGTAATTACGGACGATATTACGAATATTAATAACTCGGATATCGCTTCCATTGAAGTGTTGAAAGATGCGTCTGCTCAAGCAATTTACGGTAGCAGGGCTGGTAATGGTGTGATATTGGTTACTACAAAAACCGGTCAAAGTGGTAAAATGCAAGTGAATGTAAATGCTTACGCTGGTTTTCGAAACATGACTAGCAAGGTAGATATGGCTGGTGGTAGAGATTATGCGATTTATACCAATGAAGCGATCATTAATGGGACACCCGTGGGAGAAGAACCTGAATTGTTATTCGATCCGAATAATTTGCCTAATCAAACCACTGACTGGATGGATGCCGTAACTCGCCAAGGGTTAGTCCACAATTATGACGTAAGCGTGAGTGGGTCGTCAGAAAAGACAACGTACTACTTTAGTGCAGGTTACTTTGGCGATCAAGGTATTCTAAAAGGATCAAAATATGATCGCTTTAACGCAAGGGTAAATAATGAGTATAAGTTAGCTCCAATTCTCTCTGTTGGTCATAATCTTACCGTAACCTACAGCAAGTCGAATAATATTCCCGGAAGTGTTTTTGCGTCAGCCTACCGGATGTCGCCTGCGGCCTCTATCTATAATGAAGACGGTAGTTATGGGTATCAACCAGGGTTAAATGTTGGAAACCCTGTAGCGACGATTAATTATACCAATGACTTTACCAATACGTTACGTTTGCAGGGAAATGGCTTTATCTCTTTAAAACCCGTGGAGGGTTTGACTTTACGAAGTGATTTTAATTTCGATAAGACAAATGGAGATGGTCTTCAATATGCTCCTGTGTACACCGTTTTCAGTGCGCAGCAAAATAATCGCTCGAGATTAAATGTATTGGATAACAACCGCTTCTATTACATTTGGAATAACCAAGCTACTTACAATAAAACTTTCGCGGAGAAGCACGAAGTTAACGCCACCGTAGGCTATTCCTTTGAAAGAGACCGTGCAACAAGGTCAAACGTTCAAGTATTAGATGTCCCTAATCAACGAAATCTATGGTATATCAGTCAAGGAGATGTATCGACAATTACTATTGATCCAAACAACAATATTAATGGCGGTGATTTGGTACGCCGCCAATCCATTTTTGGAAGATTAACATATACCTATGACGGTCGATACAACATTAGCGGTTCTTTGCGTAGAGACGGGTCAAGTTCATTCCCTGTCAATAATAAGTGGGGAACTTTTTACTCAATTGGTGGTTCGTGGAATATCGGTGAAGAGAACTTTATGAAGGATCAAGATTTATTTGATTATTTACGGCTAAGAGTTGGGTACGGTAAAGTTGGAAATGACATCAGTATTTCAGGGAATAACCTGGCAGCTTTATTAGGCGTTTCTCAAACAGGGTATTATCCTTTTGGTTTTCCTAATTTTGATCCGGTGCTTGGGATCAATTATAATCAAATACGGGATGCGGGCGCTTCGTGGGAAACGACAAAAGGAGTAGATGCTGGATTGGAGTTTGGTATCATCGATGGAAAGTTATCTGGAAGCTTTGGATATTACAATAAGTTGACCGACGCCTACGTTCCGGTAACAATTCCTTCGCTCTTCGGCGATGCAGACAGAGTTGTCTATACACAAGCAGCTCGTGTTCGGAACAGAGGATTTGAAGTTGCCTTGAATTGGGATAATCGGGTAAACGACGATTTCTCCTATCGATTTGGCGGAAATGTTACTTTCAATAAAAATATCGTCGACGAAGTTACTGGAAACCTAAGGTTACAGGGAGGAAGTCTTGGCAATGGACAAATTGTTACCATGACCCAAGTAGGCGAACCCGTGGGCAGCTTTTGGGTTTATGAAGTGACTGGCCATGATGATCAGGGGAACTTTACTTACCGAGACGTAAATGGAGACGGTACTATCGACGACAACGATCGTGTGTTTGTCGGGTCTTATCAACCAAAAGCTTATTTCGGATTCAATGCGGGTGTGAATTATAAACAGTTTGATCTGTCGTTTGATCTCTACGGAAACTTAGGAAACAAAATTTTCAATGGTAAACGCGCTGTACGATTTGGCAATGATGCGGTAGAACAAGAAGTCTTTGCTAATCGCTGGACACCGGAAAATCAGAACGCTTCTGGGCCTGCTGCATCCAATACTATTCCTCGGCCCTCTACATATTATGTCGAATCCGGTAATTTCTTGCGAGTAAACAACATTACATTAGGCTATACGTTTGACAATCAAAAATGGACATTCTTAAAAGATAGTAAGTTACGTGTGTTTGCAACTGCACAAAACCCGTTTGTATTCAAATCTTATAGCGGATTTACTCCCGAAATTGGAGGTGCAACCTCAGGAAATATTTCCGATGCTGATCGGCGTAATGCGGGCTCGGCAATTAATTCAGGTATCGAATTGGATGTATATCCAATTTATTCAACCTATATGTTTGGTTTAAATTTGACATTTTAAGATCATGAAGAAATTCATCCATCATATCAGTATACTAACTGTCCTTATTTTAGGTATAGTTGTATCCTCATGCAGTAAAGACTGGTTAAATCCCGCTCCCGAAAATCAGGTTTCGGGCGACGATTCAACATTTACTAATCCCCAGAATGCTCAACGCTTCGTCAATTCAGCTTATACCAACCTCCTTACTTGGGATCAAAGTTCCTTTGCTTGGATCGGCGTGACAAGTATTACTTCTGATGATGCAGACAAAGGAAGCTCGCCAGGTGATACCGGATCCGATAAAGACCAATTGGATAACTTCACTTTTAGCGCGTCAACTCCATCCTTTTATAGTATGTGGAGCAGCAACTATTTAGGTGTAAATTATTGTAACCGGGCTCTGGAAAATGTTCCACAATTTTCTATAGAGGAGGCTTTGAAAACTCGATATGCTGCAGAAGTACGTTTTCTGAGAGCATACTATTATTTTAACTTGGTAAGAATGTTTGGAAACGTCCCAAAAATAGACCGTGTTATAGATTACGAAAATGTCGAAGAACGTGAAACAGCATATACACAGTTACCAGCTGATTCAATTTATGCATTTATTAAGAGCGATTTAGAATTTGCGTTGAACAACTTGCCGAAGAACACCGAATATGCTGCGCAGGATTTGGGACGAGCTACCATGGGTGCGGCTGCAGGTCTGTTGGCAAAGGTGTCTATGTACAGGAAGGAATGGAATCGTGCTTATTCCTTGACGGATAGTATTATCAATGGGGCCGTGGGAGCTTATGGATTAGTAAACGATTATACTACTATTTGGAGAGAGTCGGGGGAAAACTCTTCCGAATCCTTATTCGAAATCCAAAGCAGTGGATTGAGAAATAGCAGTGTTCAACAATTTAGTCAAGTGCAAGGCATCAAAGAGGGAGCCTTTAATGTGCCTTCTTCACAAGTATTTCAAGGATGGGGGTTCAATACGCCTAGCGCTGATCTGTATAACGCTTATAGTGAAGGTGATGTGAGACGGGATGCGACAATCATCAGTGTAGGGAATACACTTTTTGACGGAGTGCGCGTAATATCGGCATTTAATCCAAGATATAACTACAAAGCTTATCAAAGCATTTTAAAGGAAACGTATGGAGGTAGTACTGATTACTCGAATGTGAACATTCGGATTCTCCGTATGGGCGAAATATACCTTATCCGGGCCGAAGCGGCTAATGAGTTAGGCAATACTTCTGTAGCGTTATCTTCGGTAAACGCGATTAGAGCGAGAGCAAGGGGAAACAACCCAAATGCAGTACCTGATATCCAAGCCGCAGGTCAAGATGAACTTCGTCGGTTAATCTGGAATGAAAGACGGCTCGAAATGGCGATGGAATTTGACCGTTTTTTCGACTTGGTTCGCACCGGTCAAGCAGGAGCTATTTTGAGGGCGCAAGGTAAGCAGTTTGTGGATGGCAAGCATGAGCTATTTCCAATTCCTCAAAACGAGATCATTGCTAGTGAAAATAGATTGCGGCAAAATCCAGGCTATTAATTCGACAACTTGCAAATCTGGAAGTCTTACCTTCCAGATTTGTTGATACCTTCCTTCAGATACAAACGAACCTGTCTGAGTTACTACACCAAAAAAATGTGTAATAGCTTGGGCGGGCTTCATCACCAAAAACAAACATCAATGAAAGTTTCTTCTTACGTATTATTATTAACAATTCTGTCTCTTTCCTTTTCCTGCTCTCAGTCGCCCTCTAATAAAGAAGCGCAACAATCAGAAGAAAAGACGGATACGCTTTCCAACGACTCCTTACTGACGATTGTACAACAACAAACCTTTCAATATTTCTGGGAGGGTGCTGAAAAAACGTCTGGCTTAGCCCGCGAACGTATTCATCTAGACGGTGTGTATCCGGAGAATGATCAAGATGTGGTAACCATTGGTGGGGGTGGTTTCGGTGTTATGAATATTTTGGTTGGAATGGAACGTGGTTTTATTACGCGTCAAGCCGGAGTACAAAGACTAGAGCAAATTGTTAATTATCTGGAGAAAGCAGATCGTTTTCATGGTGCGTGGCCTCATTGGTTGCATGGCCCTACCGGTAAAGTAAAACCCTTTGGCCAAAAAGATAATGGCGGCGATTTGGTAGAGACAGCCTTTATGGCGCAAAGCCTCCTATGCGTACGACAGTATTTGGCGGGGGGCAATGAGCAGGAGAAAGCGGTTGCGGACAAAGCGGATCAATTGTGGAAGGAAATCGATTGGAGTTGGTATCGTAAAGGCGGGCAGAATGTATTATACTGGCATTGGAGCCCCGAGTATGGTTGGGAAATGAATTTTCCGGTAACGGGCTATAACGAATGCCTGATTATGTATGTGCTGGCAGCTGCCTCTCCTACGCACAGCGTACCTGCCGCGGTATACCACGAAGGTTGGGCAAAGAGTGGAAAAATTAAAACCGATGCGGAACAGTACGGACATAAAATCGTTTTGGACTTTAATGGACATAAAGGAACCGTTGGACCTATGTTCTGGGCTCATTATTCTTACTTGGGATTAGATCCGAGAGGATTGAAAGACCAATACGCGGATTATTGGGAACTCAATAAGAATCAAACACTCATTCAACGCGAATATTGCATCGAGAATCCCAAACATTTTAAAGGCTACGGCGCCAATGCTTGGGGTTTAACTGCGAGCTATTCGGTAAAAGGTTATGCCGGGCATAGCCCCAAAGAGGATTTAGGTGTAATCAGTCCGACGGCAGCCTTGTCTTCTTATCCTTATACGCCTGAATATAGTATGCAGGTCATCCGCTATCTTTATGATCAATTAGGCAGTAAAGTATGGGGAAAATATGGATTTTATGATGCCTACAGCGAAACCGATAACTGGTTTCCCCAACGTTATTTAGCAATTGACCAGGGGCCTATTCCGGTAATGATTGAAAATGAACGGAGTGGATTGCTTTGGAATTTATTTATGAGTGCTCCGGAAGTAAAGGAGGGATTAAAGAAATTAGGTTTTTCAAGTAGTCAACATACTTTATAGTTATGAATTATCAGTTGTTAGCCACCAGAGGTGTTACCCATTGGCCGATTATTAGAAGGGCAGTTTTCGTTTTTTTAGTATTCGGATTAAACCTCCAGGTACATGCGCAACATCAGCAGACCTATTGTAACCCGCTCAATCTGGATTATACTTATATGATCTACAATGCCCATAACGATATTTCTTACCGTTCGGGCGCTGATCCCGCTGTTGTAAAATTCCGGGGAGAATATTATATGTTCGTTACACGGTCAATGGGTTATTGGCATTCTACCGACTTAACAAACTGGAATTTTATTACACCGGAAAAATGGTACTTCCAAGGCTCTAACGCTCCGGCAGCACACAATTATAAAGATTCTGTACTTTACGTGACCGGGGATCCTTCGGGCTCTATGAGCATTCTTTATACAGATAATCCAAAAAAAGGAGATTGGAAAGCGGTTCCTGCTATTCTAAATGATTTGCAAGATCCGGATCTTTTTATAGATGATGACGGCCAGGCTTACATGTTTTGGGGATCTTCTAATAAATTTCCGATCAGAGCGAAAACGCTGGATCGGTATAAGCGGTTCAGGCCTTCAGAGAAAACTTATGAGCTATTTAATTTAGATCCGGACAGACACGGATGGGAGCGCTTTGGCGAAAATCATCAAGATACGGTTCTCGGAGGCTATATCGAAGGCCCTTGGCTAACCAAATATGGTAACAGGTATTATATGCAGTATGCTGCACCGGGTACGGAGTTTAATGTCTATGGTGATGGCGTTTATGTCAGTGATCACCCGCTCGGCCCCTATCGTTACGCGCCAAATAACCCCGTCGCCTATAAACCGGGAGGCTTTGCCAATGGCGCCGGACATGGTAGTACGGTGTTAGGATCAGGAAATCAATATTGGCATTTTGGCTCGATGGCCGTTTCAGTCAATGTGGGATGGGAGAGGCGCATCTGTATGTTTCCGACCTATTTTGATCGAGATGGTTTGATGTACGCTAATACGCGGTTTGGTGATTATCCGCACTATGCATCGGGAAGCCCGAAGCA
Organism: Olivibacter sp. EAT-5; assembly: GCF_044784325.1. Lineage (NCBI taxonomy): Bacteria > Pseudomonadati > Bacteroidota > Sphingobacteriia > Sphingobacteriales > Sphingobacteriaceae > Olivibacter > Olivibacter sp. EAT-5. The sequence continues at coordinate 1,827,152 of NZ_CP173028.1, forward strand.
AGGTGAATTTACGGAATGGATGTTATTATCCTATCGTAAACCTGTTTCCGTTTCATCAACTGCGGGGGAGTTCTATGCACAACATATCGTAGATGAAAGTATAAAAACTTTCTGGCTTGCGGCAGCGAATGATGATAAACAATGGGTGCAGATCGACCTCTTGAAGCCGGCAGCGGTACATGCTATACAAATCAACTACCATGATTATAAATCGGATATGTATGGACGTATTCCGGGCCTTAAGCATCAATATATCCTAGAAGGGTCATTGGATGGAAAGAATTGGAAAGTGATTGTTGACAAACGGAATAGCCTACAGGATGTGCCGAATGAATATGTTTCTTTAGCTTCTCCGGAACGTATTCGATATGTCCGTTATAAAAATATACACGTGCCGACTCCTCACCTCGCTATTTCCGGAATACGTGTTTTTGGCAAAGGTGAAGGGAAAAAACCTGCTAGGGTCAACAACTTCCAAGTAGAGAGGCATCAAGATAAAAGGGATGTTACCATAACATGGAATCAACAGAAAACCGCGCAAGGCTATAATGTCTTATGGGGTATTGCACCAGATAAACTATATAGCGCATGGATGGTATATGATAACAATAAACTGGATATGAAGAGCTTGACGACTGATCAAACTTATTATTTTGCCATCGAAGCTTTTAATGAAAATGGTGTATCTGAAAGAACGAAGGTACAGGAAGTGAAATAAAGCGATTAGCTTTTAGGTATTAGCTATTAGCTAACATCTAAGACCTAACAACTAGTAAAACATGAACAAACTAATCATACCAAGCATGGCGATTGCGCTGATGATGGCAGTACCATGTACGACACAAGCACAGCGAAAGGTGGATAAGAAACCCACATTGGCGATCAAGCCGACAGATAAAAGCAAGATGAAGGCTTTTATTGATGAATTGATGGCCAAGATGACCGTTGACGAAAAGATTGGCCAGTTAAATTTGCCCACCGGAGGAGAAGCAACTACGGGATCAGCGGTAAGTACTGATCTGGAAAGCAAAATCAAAGCGGGTCAAGTGGGAGGTGTATTTAGCTTAACTACGCCTGATCGCGTAAGGAAAACACAGGAATTGGCTGTCAATCACAGTAGACTGAAAATCCCCTTAATATTCGGACAGGATGTGATACATGGTTATAAAACACTTTTTCCAATCCCCTTGGGGCTTTCGGCGACTTGGGATTTGGCCTTAATTGAAAAGACAGCACGCATTGCCGCAACGGAAGCGAGCGCCGATGGCTTAAATTGGGCTTATTCCCCGATGGTAGATATTTCACGTGATCCGCGGTGGGGGCGTATTTCCGAAGGGAGCGGCGAGGACACGTATCTAGGTTCGCAAATCGCTGCCGCCATGGTGCGTGGCTTACAGGGCAACGATCTGGCAGCGAATAATACTTTGATGGCTTGTGTAAAACACTTTGCCCTATACGGTGCCGCTGAAGCTGGGCGCGACTATAATACAACGGATATGAGTTTGCATCGTATGTATAACGATTATCTTCCACCCTATAAGGCTGCAGTGGACGCAGGGGCGGGCAGCATTATGACGTCTTTTAATGATATCAACGGCGTACCTGCTACCGCTAACCACTGGTTATTAACCGATGTGCTACGGAAACAATGGGGATTTAAAGGGATGGTCGCTACCGACTACACTGCGATCAATGAATTGATTGATCATGGTTTGGGCGATCTGCAACAGGTTTCCGCTTTATCCCTTAAGGCCGGTGTTGATATGGATATGGTAGGGGAAGGCTTTTTAACGACCTTGAAGAAGTCGTTACAAGAAGGAAAAGTCAGCGAGGCCGATATTGATCGTGCTTGTAGAAATGTATTGGAAGCCAAGTATAAACTAGGGCTTTTTGATGATCCGTATAAATATTGCAGTGAGGAACGTGCAAAGAAAGAGATCCTAGCAAAGGAACATTTAGATTTTGCACGTGAAGTAGCGGCACAATCTTTTGTGTTGTTAAAAAACGAAAATAATGTCTTGCCATTGAAAAAATCCGGGACTGTAGCTTTAATCGGTCCACTGGCCAATACCGGAAGCAATATGCCCGGAACGTGGAGCGTCAATGCGGATTTAAAGAATACACAGTCATTACTGGAAGGTATGCAGGAAGTGCTAGGGTCGAACGTGAAAATACTGCATAGCCTGGGATCAAACTTATTGGAAGATGCCGCTTATCAAGAACGGGCTACGATGTTTGGTCGGGAAATTTCCCGAGATAATCGCTCGGAAGAAGCTTTGATACAAGAGGCGGTAAAGACAGCGCAACAGGCGGATGTGGTGGTGGCCGCATTGGGAGAAAGTTCGGAAATGAGCGGAGAAAGTTCGAGTCGTACGGACCTGAATATCCCTGCCGTGCAACAGCGCTTACTCGCCGCTTTATTGAAAACAGGAAAGCCGGTGGTATTGGTGGTTTTTGCCGGTCGACCGCTTACACTCACTTGGGAGCAGGCCCATGTACCCGCTATTTTGAATGTATGGTTCGGTGGTACGCAAGCTGCTAAAGCCATTACCGACGTGTTGTTTGGTAATGTCAACCCTTCCGGTAAGATCACAGCCACTTTTCCTAAAAATGTAGGACAAATACCAATTTATTATAGCCATAAAAACACCGGTAGACCGCTAGCGGAGGGAAAATGGTTCCAAAAGTTCCGCTCCAATTACTTAGACGTGGATAATGAACCGCTCTACCCTTTTGGTTACGGTTTAAGTTATACCTCATTTGCTTATAGCGATATCAAATTAAGCAAGAACGCGTTCAGTGCGGGAGATTCCTTAGCGGTATCGGTTACGGTGACCAATACAGGGAAGATGGCCGGTAAAGAAGTGGTGCAATTATATACGCAGGACTTGGTTGGCAGTATAACCCGTCCGGTTAAAGAACTTAAAGCGTTTCAAAAAATTGAACTAAAGGCAGGCGAGAGCAAACAGGTGGTTTTCCATCTTTCTGCAGAAGATCTGAAGTTTTATAGTGCCGACTTGCAGTATGTAGCAGAACCGGGTGATTTCAAAGTTTTTGTGGGGGGCAATTCGCGCGATGTGAAAGAGGCTCAGTTTAAGTTGCAGTAAAGTCAGTTTATTATTAGCTAATTAGCCAATGTGATCATTAGCCGATTAGCTAATACTATCGATTAGGTATGCTGGCGAGCGAATTGATCGCACGAACTTAGCATTACCTGTCTCATGCAAAGTTACTGCTACTTGCAATCGTCGTATATATAGCATTGATAATTCACGCTTCATAATTCCTGCCTACCGGCAGGCATCACTACAAAACACCGTTCATCACCAACAAACTACAACTTATAAGACCTGTAGCTTTTTCAAATCCTATTCCGTTATGTAGGTTGTGTAAAGAAAGATAAACTAAACAAAAAGGAATATGAAAACGAAAAATTACTTTGTCCTCTTGATAATGTTGTTTGTGGGAGGATTAACTTTTAGTGCGTGTAGTAACGATGATGACGGTTATACCTACTTACCTCAGTCGGCTGTACAGTTCGTGAATGCTTATCCTTATGAGGAGGCATTGGGCTTTAAAATGGACGGATATACAGTGAATCGACAAGGGAAAGTTGATTATGGCATGTATTTACGATATCAACCCTTTGGTGTAGGAACTGGAAAATTTAGCGCAGGCATCTCCGGAACAGATGAATCCATAGTTGATAGTACGATTACACTTAAAGATAGCACTAGTTATACTTCTATCGTATATGGCACAGAGGAGGTAGCAACCAGCATATTGGTAGAGGACAAGAGGCCAAGTGATTTTGATCAAGGAAAGGCTTACGTTCGTTTCTTCAATGTAGCAGATAATACAGTTGCTATGGATGTTAATTTAATCAACGCTAGCCAAACCACTGAAGTTTTTACCAATAGAGGATATGATAATCAAACAAGTGCTACCGCCAATCAAGGTTTCATAGCCGTTTCCGCGGGAATATATACAATTCAGTTTACAGATGTAAACGGAACAGAGTTAGCTAAGCGAAATGAAACAGCTGATCTGAAACAAGGTGGATTTTATACCATTATTGCTAGAGGGATAAAAGATAATACCTCTACCACGTTGGCTGTAGGGTTGGTGTCCCATTAGTTTTATCAATTAAACAAAGCATACAACCACTCGCCGAGCAAATAACCAAAGCGAAGCGATAGGGCAATGATTAATAAAATAAAAGCCAATCCAAATGCATATTTGTAGATTGGCTTTTTTAGTTCTTCTTTTAATCTGTCTGTGAATTGATTGGCCATCGCCGCTCTCCCATAATCTTAACGTTTATCCACACTATATTTTCCGGGTCCTACTAAAGCCAAACCTATAAAGACAAATAAGAGCTCTATTGGATGTCCGGCCGGCATAAAGCCTTCGGTCTTGTAATGATGCAGCGCGGCTACCAGCATGACGAAAGCCAGTAACAAAGCAGCTGGTCTAAAAGCTAGACCTATGATTAATAGAAAACCGCCTAAGGTTTCCGTGATCGCTGCAAGAAAACCCCAAAACGTATAACCAAAAGTAATGCCAACATGGTTCATCGAAGTGCCTACACCCCTCCACATTTCGGGGCCACCCATAATTTTTGGATATCCATAGGTAATAAACATAGCGCCTAGCGCCAAACGGATAATCAATAATCCCGTGTTTTTGTAATTTCCAAGAGTCGAAAGTATTGCCATTTTTTTAAGTAAAAATTCAAAATTCAAAATTCAAAAAGCTGGCAACTCGCAACTAGCAACTATACCTCCAAGCCTTACACCTTATCCCCTTACACCTATTGCCTGTTGCCTACTGCCTACTGCCTATAGCCTATAGCCTACTGCTCATCTATATAAGCCAAACATACATGGTGCTCATTGACACTTAAACTAGCTTGCGCACCAAAAATTAAGGTGTAGTTATTATCAATATGTCCTGCCGGAAAGTCAAAGGCAACCGGATAACCGTATTCGCCTACGATTTCCAAAATCAGCTCTTCTAGCGTGATCCCAAAGGGTACTTTATTATCTTTTAAGTTGGTGAAGCCACCTACCAAAAGACCTTTCAAATTTTTTAGTTTTCCTGCTCGTTTCAAAGTCCACAACATTCGGTCGATGGAATAATAGAACTCTCCCACATCTTCAATAAACAAAATTTTTCCATCATAGTCCATGTCCGAAACCGAGCCCAGTACGTTAACCAATAGAGCCAAGTTACCTCCAATCACGACGCCTTCACCTTCACCCGGGATATTCGTATGTTCACTTTGATATTCGTATAACGGCATTTCACCAAAAAGCGTATCCTTTAAGCTGAGCAATGATTCCTTGGTAGCATCAGGAATGGTAATAGGCATTTGCCCATGTATGGTTGGGATTCCAAAATTTCTGTGAATATGGCTATGAATAACAGTCACATCACTGAATCCGATAATCCATTTGGGCTTTGCGGCAAAATGTGAGAAATTCACTAAATCAATCATCCGCACACAGCCATAGCCACCTCTCGCTGCAAAGACAGCTTTTATTTCGTCGTTATCGAGCATGGATTGGAAGTCCTGTGCCCGCAGTTCATCGCTGCCCGCATACTGCCGGTAGCTGCTGTGAACGGTTTTACCGACCACAACGTCAAGATCCCACGATTTTAAGAGCGCTATAGCGTCTTCCAAATCATTATCTACCTTCCATGCCGGGCATACAATACCCACCTTGTCACCTTTTTTTAAATAAGGAGGTGTTTTCTTCATATCTGTTTATTATGAAGTGCAAATTGATGTATCTTTGCCGAATTAACAAATCATTTTTGAAAAAAGCGCTCGCGTTATAAGTGATAAGTTGTAAGTAATAAGTACTATCTACTGCTTAAAACGTACAACTTAACACGTACAACTTGTTACAACAAAATGAAAGATTTTAAACGTTATACCATCACTTCTGCCCTGCCGTATGCCAATGGGCCTTTACATATCGGTCACCTCGCCGGAGCCTATATTCCTGCCGATATCTTCGTGCGCTTTTTGCGGATGAACAACAAAGAGGTGGCTTTTGTCTGTGGTTCGGATGAGCATGGGGCTGCAATTACTATAAAAGCCAAAAAAGAAGGGATTACGCCTCAAGAAATAATCGACAAGTATAATGCACAGATAAAAGAGAGTTTTGAACAGTTCGGCATTTCTTTCGATATCTATCATCGTACCTCTTCCAAAATTCATCACGAGCTTTCGCAAGAATTCTTCCTCAACCTCTATGATAAAGGGGAGTTTGTGGAGAAGTACTCAGAGCAGTATTACGACGAAGAATATCATCAATTTTTGGCCGATCGCTACATTGTAGGGACCTGTCCGAACTGCCATAACGAAGGAGCTTATGGTGACCAATGCGAAAAATGCGGAACCTCCTTGAGCCCAACGGATTTAATCAATCCAAAATCGACCTTAAGTGGTAAAACACCTGTACTTCGTGAAACCAAACACTGGTATTTGCCTTTAGATAAATATCAAGCTTGGCTGGAAAAATGGTTATTGGAAGGTAAAAAGGATATTTTAAAATCAAATGTATATGGTCAATGCAGCTCTTGGTTAAAATCCGGTCTGCAAGCACGATCCATGACCCGTGATTTGGATTGGGGAGTGGATGTTCCTTTAGAAGAAGCAAAGGGAAAAAAGTTATACGTTTGGTTAGATGCGCCTATAGGCTATATATCAGCTACGAAGCAATGGGCCCTAGATACCGGGAAAGACTGGGAAAAATACTGGAAGAAGCAGGAAAATCCAGCGGATGACGCCTGCTTGATACATTTTATTGGGAAGGATAATATTGTCTTCCACTGCATTATATTTCCTTCTATTTTGCATGCACATGGCGAATATGTTTTGCCGGAAAATATTCCTGCAAACGAATTTTTGAATTTAGAAGGAGATAAGTTGTCAACTTCTAGAAACCATGCGGTATGGTTGCACGAGTACTTGGCTGATTTTCCGGGTAAGCAAGACGAGCTACGTTATGTTTTGACCTCTATTTTGCCGGAAACATCGGATAGTGAGTTTACCTGGAAGGATTTCCAAGCACGTGTGAATAATGAATTAGTAGCCATATTCGGTAATTTTATCAACCGTGTACTGGTCTTATCTCATAAATACTTTGATGGTAAAGTGAAGGCTGCGGGCGAGCTTAGCGATAAAGATAAATTAGTGCTCTCCGAGTTGGAGCGTTATCCTAAAACCATTAGTTCTTCGCTAAGTCAATATCGGTTTCGAGAAGCCTTGGCGCATTTTATGAATGTGGCGCGTTTAGGGAATAAATATTTAGCCGACGAAGAGCCTTGGAAATTAATCAAGACGGATGAAGACCGCGTGAAAACGGTGCTTAATATCGGTTTGCAGATTGCCGCTAATTTGGCGGTATTGGCGCAGCCTTTTTTACCGCATACGGCAGAAAAGCTATTCCAGATGTTAAATTTTCAGGATCGGGATTGGACGGCTGCCGGTAATCCTAATTTGTTGGAAAACGATCATCAATTGGGCGAGGTACAATTGCTTTTTGAAAAAATAGCGGACGAACAAATCGATGCGCAGCTAGCCAAGTTAGCACAGGCTAAGGTCGACAACGCAAAAACGCAAACAAGCACCGCGGAGCCGGCGAAGGCGAACATTGCCTTTGATCAATTTACACCCCTCGACATTCGCGTCGGCAAAATCTTAACAGCCGAAAAGGTGGCGAAGACAAAGAAGTTGCTGAAGTTGACAATTGATACAGGAATTGATCAACGCACGGTAGTATCAGGCATTGCGGAATTCTTTAATCCTGAAGATATTATTGGAAGACAAGTTTCTATATTAGTCAATTTAGAACCGCGCGAAATCAAAGGCATTCTCTCACAAGGGATGATCTTGATGGCCGAGGATGCCGATGGACGCCTTGATTTCGTGGCGCCGCAATCAAATATCCAACCAGGAAGCATAGTGAGGTAAGAGGGAGTAAGGTTTAAGGTATAAGGTTGGAGGGTATAATCCCAACCTTATACCTTTTTGTTTTTATTGGGCCTCATACTTACACCTTTCGCCTTCTACCTTAGAGCCTTTACCTTTCTAATAGCCACTGCTTAAAAGCTTCGTAATCAGCTCGAAGTTCCTCTTTTTGGCTGGGTTTACTTTCCAATTCTTTTACTTGTTGAGGTATGTAGATGACTTTCTGTTTTTCTTCAGAAAATACATCGGGAAATTTGCATGGGTGTGCAGTTGATAAAAATATAGTTGTATAGTTTCCACCTTGCTCTTTTTTATAAGCTTGCCCTGCTAAGTAAGCGATGGCGGTGTGTGGGCAGGCAAGATATTGATAGCTGCTATAAAGCTCGTCAATAGCGCTGCGGGTCTCCTCGTCGCTATACGCGTAAGCTGTTACCGTTTCTTTCAATAACGCGCGATCGTCTTCAAAAAGATCCATAATGCGAACCCAGTTGCTCGGATTGCCTACATCCATTGCGTTAGATAGGGTGGCTATTGAGGGGCGCGGTTCATAGTAGCCGTCTGATAAGAAACGTGGAACCGTATCATTCACGTTAGTAGCAGCTAAAAACTGCCTAACAGGTAAACCCATTTTATAGGCTAATAAGCCAGCGCCAATATTACCGAAGTTTCCGCTGGGAACAGAAAAAACGATATCAGTTATTCCTTTTCTCTTCATTTGTGCATAGGCATTGAAGTAATAAAAAGTCTGTGGAATCAAACGGGCTATATTGATCGAGTTGGCAGATGTTAATCGGAACCGTTGATTAAGTTCAGCATCATTGAACGCCTCTTTTACCAAAGCCTGGCAGTCGTCAAAGGTGCCATCGACCTCAATGGCTCGAATATTCTGACCGTTACGGGTCAGCTGTTGCTCTTGAATAGGGCTTACTTTTCCCTTAGGATATAAAATGGTTACCCGAGTGCCTTCTACACCTAGAAAACCTAAAGCCACGGCTCCTCCCGTGTCTCCCGAAGTGGCTACTAATACATCTAAAAGCTTGCTGTTTTCCTCGGTTTTAGAAAAATAACCCATAACGCGACTCATGAATCGGGCACCGAAATCTTTAAAGGCAAGGGATGGTCCGTGAAAAAGCTCTAGTACTGCCGTACGGTCGTCAAGTGATACTACAGGTGCTTCAAAATTGATAGCATCATCCACTAATAATCGAAGATCATTGGCCGGAATGCTGTCGCCAATTAAGTGGTGAGCTACTTCAAAAGCGATATGGGGTAAAGTAAACTGCTCAAGATTATTAATAAAATCCGCAGAAAGCGAAGGGATCTCAGTAGGCATATAAAGCCCCTTATCTGAAGGCAAACTGTTAAATACGGCTTCTTTAAAAGAAACTCTTAGCTTTTTATTATTAGTACTGTATAGTTTCATGATGGTTGTTTGTTGTTAGTTATTGGTTGTTTGTTGTTAATTATCTGGTTGTTAGTTATTGGTAGTATAGTTAAATCCAATAACTATTAACGAGTAACTAATAACGAAACTATAACTCCCTCGGCCCCTGTTGATTTACTGCCGAAACGTAGCCGTTGCTATCAATACCTTTCGATTGCAGATGCTGTACAATTTGCCGGGTGATGTCCGATGCGGTTGGATGGTTATCGGCAAAAGCAAAGACAGAGGGTCCAGAGCCGGAGATGCCAAACCCAAGTGCTCCTGCTGCCATGGCAGTTTGTCGCATTTCATAAAATTCAGGAATCAGAATAGCACGAACAGGTTCAATCAGGACATCCTGCATACTGCGACCGATTAAGCCATAATCGCTCATAAACAGACCACTTACCAAGCCCGCAATATTGCCCCATTGAACCACCGCATCTTTCAGCTCGATTTTAGAACGAATCATCTGCCGAGCAGCACGCGTTGGCACATCTACGTGGGGAAACACTACGGAGCAGTATAAGCTTTTTGGAACAGGTATTGACACGACTTCCAGTGGCTCGTAACTTTTAATCAAGGTAATACCACCAAATAAAGAAGGGGCTACATTATCCGCGTGCCCGTGCCCACAGGCCAATTCTTCGCCTTTCATCGCAAAAGGAAGCAATTCTTGTTTCGTTAAAGGTTGTCCAAGCAGCTGATTAATAGCGAATAAACCAGCTACCGTACTCGCAGCACTGGATCCTAATCCACTTCCGATAGGCATGTGTTTATGCAACTCTATTTCCACTCCCACATCTTCACGGTTTAAATGCTTTAGTAACATCTGAACACAAGCGCTAACCGTATTCTTTGCCGGATCGAGCGGTAATCGGCCGTCATCGCCCGTAATCTTTAACAGTTTAACGCCAGGCTGGTCCGAGCGTTCCATAATCACCTCATCTCCCGGTTCGTCCAGGGCTAGTCCCAAGATATCAAAGCCGCATACCAGGTTAGCCACGGTAGCCGGTGCAAACACATGCACGCGGTCTTTTTCTTTTCGGGCCTTACCAGCGGGTTCTTTTTCTATTGTTAATTCCATTTATTAGATAAGTAAAAATTCAAAAGTAAACCTGCCTACCGCAGGCAGGAAGTAAAAAGACCTACCGTCGTTAGACGCAAATCTTGTCTCAGTGGTCGATTTCGCATTACGTACATTGAGTGTAATTTGGCTATAACCTTTCATAGGCTCATTTTCACATTAGCTAATTATCACATGTAATTTATGCTCCCGCGTTCATCAAATCAGCAAATACACCGCCTGCTGTAACCTCGCTACCAGCGCCTGGCCCTTTTACCACTAACGGTCGTTCTTTATAACGTTCAGTAGTGAATGAAATGACATTATCGCTACCCGAGAGGTTGAAGAAGGGATGCTTTTCATCCACCAGCTCCAAGGCAATGGATACCTTTCCATCCTGCAATTTTCCGATATAACGGATCGCTCGGTTCTCCCGTTGAGCTTTTTCTTTAAGCGTATCGAAGTAAGCCGCTTCCTTTTGCAGTTCTAAGTAAAAGTCCTCAACACTCGCTGCATCTAAACAGGCTTTGGGTAGAATCGCTCCTAGATCGACGTCCTTGGCTTCGATGGCTAAACCACTGTCCCGTGCCAAAATGAGCATCTTACGCATAAAATCAGTACCTCGTAAATCATCCCTAGGATCGGGTTCCGTATAGCCTAAGGCCTGGGCTTTCTTCACTACATCGTGAAATGAAGCATCGCCAATGAAATTATTAAAAATATAAGAGATAGTACCCGAAAGTATAGCCTCAATACGGATAATACGATCACCACTGGTCATCAGGTCTTTCAGCGTGCGGACAATCGGAAGACCTGCGCCCACATTCGTCTCATAGAAAAAGTCGACGCCGTGCCTTCTGGCCGTATCGCGTAATTGTTTATACTGTGCATAGCTCGAGGAATTAGCAATTTTGTTGCAGGTCACTACCGATATATTCGATTCAAAGATTTTAAGATAGTGCTTGGTAGGCTCCTCGCTTGCGGTATTGTCCACAAATATACAATTAGGTAGATTTAATTGTTGCATTCTGCTAATAAAGGTCTCCAAGCTAGCAGTTTCTCCTTTGCTGTCCAATTCCGTCTGCCAGGAGGTCAATGAGATGCCTTCCACATCAAATAACATTTTGCGGGAATTACTCATGCCGACAACCTTTACCTGGATATCATTGTTGTCGCGCAGAAAAGCTTCCTGTTCTAATAATTGCCTAAACAAAGTAGATCCGATATTGCCGGTGCCAAGATTAAAAACATGTAAGGTTTTCTTTAATGCTGTAAAGAAAGCATCATGTACCGCATTCAGCGCTTTGGACAGATCTGCTTGGCTAATAATAACCGAAATGTTGTATTCCGATGAGCCTTGCGCAATAGCCCGTACATTAATACCATTGCGTCCCAAAGCATGGAATAACCTGCCTGACATGCCGGGGGTTTGTTTCATGTTTTCACCCACGATAGCAAGTACCGATAATTCATTTTCTATGACGGGGGGCTCTAATTTTTTTGCAAGCAGCTCCAGTTCAAATTCAGTTTCAATAAGATATTTGGCTCTTAAGGCATCTGCGGGATGAACAGCAAACGTGATGCTATGTTCGGACGATGACTGGGTGATCAGCACAATGTTTATTTGTTCATGCGCTAGCAAGGAGAATAAGCGACCGCTAAAGCCGGCCTTGCCGATCATGCCACTGCCGCTTACATTGATAACGCTAATGGCATTAATCGAGGAGATACCTTTAATAGGATAAGATGTTCTGCCGCTATCATATTGGATAATAGTACCTGGAAAGCTTGGATTAAATGTATTGCGGATAACGATAGGCACCTTTTTCATGAAGGCGGGGATCATGGTTGGCGGGTAGATCACCTTCGCTCCAAAATAAGATAGCTCCATTGCCTCGGTATACGATAAAATCGGTAAAGGAAACGCTTTTTTTACCATGCGTGGATCTGCCGTTAACATACCATCCACATCGGTCCATATTTCGATAGCTTCCGCCTGTAATGCGGCACCGAAAATAGCAGCTGTATAGTCACTACCTCCTCTTCCCAGGGTAGTAATCCGACCATTGACATTAGAAGCGATAAAGCCGGTTACAAATAAAAATTTGCCTGGATTTTCTTGCACGAACTGACGGATGAGTAATTCGCTTTGTTGTAAATCTACCCGTGCGTTACCAAAATTGCTATCGGTTTTTATAAGGGAGCTGGCTTCGACGAATAAACTCTCCGGGAAGTACTGAGCCGCAATCTTAGAGACCAAAAATGCGGAACAACGCTCACCGTAACTCACAATGAGATCCTTGCTTTGTGAACTCAGCTCCCGCAGATTTAATACACCTTGTAAAAGATCCTCAAGTTCATTTAAGTAAATTTTAAGTTGCGTAAAAACAGGATTCTGGTTCTTAATTTGAATGAGTTGCTTAACAACTGTGAAGTGTCTCGATTCCAATTCCTTTAAAGCAGGGCCGAAGCTGATTCCTTGTTCTGCTTCTTCAGCCATTTTGGTAAGGAGGTTTGTAATTCCGCTCATGGCCGATAAGACAACAATTGGCTTTTCGCCCTGTTCATACCCTTGTTTTAGGATGTCCAATAATGCATTAATGCTTTCGGCCGATCCGACTGAGGTACCTCCAAACTTAAGTATCTTCATTTTTTCTATTTATCCTTAAAGTCATTAAATAAGAAAGGCGCTTTCTCATCGAGAGAAGCGCCTTTTATGTTTTATCGCTGTTATTACAACATAAAGATTACTTCCCTCGGTGTTTTGTTATCCCGGTGGTAATCGTTGTGGATGTTGTAATAGATATAATTGCTTTCATTTTTGTAATTGGCAGTAAAGTAAATGGTTTATTTTTAATTTATCAAGAGAATTTTAATATTTTTTAGATTTTAGCAATTCGCATACGAATGCGTATTATTAGTTGGACGTTTTAAGTAACTTTTAATGATGAATTAGGCCTGCCTACCAGTAGGCTGGAGCGCCGAATGATTAATAACGGTGGCGGTAGCACAGGCTCATCTCAAAGCTTCAAGCTTATTGCTAACAACTTATCCGATTGTTTCTCGTGGAACAAAACAAGTAAAACCTTATGAGGCAGCCGTATTTAACCGGCCGTATGTATTGACTGCTGTCTGCTTGGCTTGCAAGAGGGCACTTAACATGCAGTAAGGTAGTTGTTGCCGCTATATTCGCACTATATCCGCTCTATAGAAAAGCAAGAAAACATAAATAGGCAGCGAATGTATACAGAAGCATAGGTGGATCTGACGTGGAATAAAGGTGGACTTCACGTGGACTTGACGTGGATTCAAAAATTGAAAAAAATCTGAAAGGGAAGGATTAGTGTATTGAAATGAGGTCGTGATACCTTTCAAAGGTAAAAAAAGTTATTTTAAAATGGATCAGGTACTTCAGCCCCTTTTCTGTGGTGTTTTGCCATTGAATAAAAAATCTTATTTTTGGGCAAATTTGCAATAGCATGAAATATTCATCGTTATAAGCATTTAATTATTTCTTATAGCCTTAGAAAATATTGTATTCATATGAATGACCTAATAAAGTTACAGTTAGAAGACGCTAATGATTCCATGCAGAAAGCTATTTCGCACACCGAATCAGAATTGACAAAAATTCGCGCAGGTAAAGCAATGCCTTCCATGTTGGACGGGATCAATGTAGATTACTACGGAACACCTACTCCATTATCTCAAGTGGGAAACATTAATACGCCCGACCCTCGTAGCTTGGTTATTCAACCATGGGAAAAGAATTTATTAAGTGCAATTGAAAGGGCTATTATTGATTCCAATATCGGATTAAACCCACAAAATGACGGTAATATTATCCGTTTAGCGGTTCCTCCTTTGACCGAAGAGCGCCGTAGGGAATTGGTTAGAAAAGTAAAGGAGGAGGCAGAAAAAGGAAAGGTCGCTATTCGCAACATCAGAAAGGACGCTAATGACGGGATTAAAAAGCTTAAAAATGATGGTGTCTCGGAAGATGAAATAAAGGTGGGAGAAGGTGAAGTTCAAAAATTAACCGATAACTTTATCGCGAAAGTTGACAAATTAGCCGAAGCCAAAGAAAAAGATATTATGACCGTTTAAGGAAATTGAAATTATTAGTGAAAAAACCACGGATCGCACCGTGGTTTTTTTGTTCGTAGCTGCCGTTAACCACTCGACGATTCGACAACTTTACTAACCCACTAAATTGTTGCGCAAATAGCGCATTTCCATCACAAATTGCTTGTATTTTTAGACCAAAGTTTACATCGTATGAAGAGAATATTACTTTTTATCATCTTAACCTATTTCAATCCCGTATGGGCACAACAAAAGACTAACTTAACAGTTGAAAAAATAATGCGCGACCCTAAGTGGATGGGCGTGTCGCCCGAAAATATTAGGTGGGGAGAATTTGATGGGCACATCTATTTTAGATGGAATCCGGAAAATCTGGATTATTCACCCTTATACAGTATAACGGTGCGTGATCAAGAGCCTAAAAGACAAGAGGAGGATGTGACGCGAAGTTTTACACAACAAACGCAATACAATCGAAGTGGAAATCGAGCGGTATATGTAAAGGGTGGTGATATTTTTATATACGATTTAAAAACACGCAGCGAAAAACAATTGACGGCGACGATCGAGGAAGAGTCTAAGCCTCAATTTAATGTGCGTGAAGACGTTGTTTTCTTTAAACGTGAAAATAATTTATACAGCCTCTCCTTGATAAATGGCGAATCAAAACAGCTTACCAATTTTGTTAAGGGAAGCAAAAAGAAGGGTGACGCCCCTAAACTCTCCGATCAAAATCAATGGCTTAAAGAAAATCAATTGACTTTATTCGACGTGCTCAACGATCGTAAACAGAAAAAACACCGAGCTGATTCGTTAGAAGAACTGCAAAGGATAAAACTGCTGAGAGAGCTGCCTATAGCAGAAAATGAAATTGTTAGAACAATTGCTGCTAGCCCTAATTTGCAATATATTGCCTATATAAAATATAGTCCTGCGAAAGATAATCGGAGTACGATCGTACCAAACTATGTAACTGAATCCGGTTATACGGAAGACATACAGACTAGAAACAAGGTTGGAGAAGAACAGGGTGCTACAGCTGCCTACCTTTATAAGGTGAAGGAGGATACGGTTGTGCGTATTACAACCGCTAATTTAGAAGGGATAAAAGATATACCTGCATTCTATAACGATTATCCCGAGAAGAAAGATTCACTAATTAAGTTAGATAAAGATCGGGCGGTTAATATAGCCGGCATTTATTGGAATCCTGTCGGAAACAAGGCTCTTATCACGGTTTATGCACAGGATCATAAAGATCGTTGGTTAACGCTTTTAGATCTGTCCACGGGAGCCTTACAAATGATCGATAGACAGCATGATGATGCATGGATTGCAGGCCCTGGCATTGGTGGAAGCTGGGGAGGAGAAAATGTCGGATGGATTGACGACCATCAGATTTATTTTCAAAGCGAGCAAACGGGATATTCGCATCTTTACAGCATGTCAGTAGACTCCCGTGTGAAAAAGCAATTAACAAAAGGGCGATTTGAAGTGCAAGACCTCGTTCTTTCAAAGGATAAAAAAACGTTTTATTTGACAGCTAATAAAGAGCATCCCGGAATAACACATTTTTACAGCATGCCGGTTAGTGGAGGAACGTTGCAGCAAATAACCTCTATGAAGGGAGGTAACGAAGTGAGCCTTTCGCCTGACGAAAAATGGCTAGCGATACGCTATTCAAGTAGTAACAGGCCCTGGGAGCTTTATCTGCAAGAAAACAGGCCGGGTGCAAAAGCGAAGCAGATCACCGAATCGCGAAGCGCCGAGTTTAAAGCCTACCCTTGGCGCTCGCCTGAAGTCATTAGTTTCACCAACCGTCATCAAGATAGTGTTTACGCTCGCTTGTACCGACCGGAAACGCCTAAGAAAAATAGTCCGGCAGTCATTTTTGTTCATGGTGCCGGCTACTTGCAGAATGTTCACTACTGGTGGAGTTCTTATTTTAGAGAATATATGTTTCATAATCTGTTAACAGATCTTGGCTATACCGTCCTTGACATCGACTACACAGCAAGTGCCGGTTATGGACGAAACCATCGCACCGGAATATACCGACACATGGGAGGAAAAGATTTATCCGACCAAGTAGATGGGGCTAAGCTGCTAGTGGAAAAATATCAAGTTAATCCTAAAAACATCGGTATATACGGCGGCTCCTACGGCGGTTTTATTACCTTGATGGCGCTCTTTACGCAACCGGAGGTGTTTACAGCAGGTGGAGCCTTACGTTCGGTAACCGATTGGGCGCATTATAACCACGGCTATACTTCCAATATTTTAAATGAACCGATTAATGACCCCAAAGCCTACCAACAATCTTCTCCTATTAATTTCGCCGAGGGCTTGAGGGGACATTTATTGATGTGTCATGGTATGGTGGATGTTAATGTTCATTTTCAGGATATTGTACGCCTTAGCCAGCGCTTGATTGAACTTGGAAAGAATAATTGGGAACTGGCTGTATATCCCGTGGAAGATCATGGTTTTGTAGAACCTAGCAGCTGGACCGACGAATACAAACGTATTTTAAAGCTTTTTGAGGAAAAACTTATAAACGAATAGCTCCTTCAATGCGTTATGTGGAAATATCGGATCCTTTGTTTGCTGCTGCTCACTTCTTGCCGGTATGAGAGAAGGGCACAGCCTGCATTTTACTTCTGGAAAACACAATACCAACAACGGGAACAAGAGCACACGGCCCTTCGTAAGTTAGGCGTTAATCAGCTGTTTGTACGGATAATGGACGTCGATTTGGACGAAACCGGAAAGGCTGTTCCTGTTTCGCCGATTACTTTCAGAAACAACCTACCTGACTCCATCGATATTGTGCCTGTTGTTTACATCGTGAACAATGTCTTACGACAACAATCGGAACAGACGTTAACCATACTCGCCAATCGAATTTTAGCATTTACCGAGGCGAAAGTAAAACAAAGCGGTAAAGATAAATTTACAGAACTGCAAATTGACTGTGATTGGACGCAAACGACACGTGAAACCTATTTTTTGCTGTTAAGAAAAATGAAAGCCCTGCTGGCAGATAAGGCTGTTACCTTGAGTGCAACGCTACGCTTACACCAAATAAAAAATAGACACGCGAGCGGTATACCACCGGTGGATAAAGTACTGCTAATGTGCTATAATATGGGAAACTTGCGTAAATATGGTATGCAAAACTCCATTTTGGACATGAAAGAGATGACCACCTATTTAAAAGATTTCCTGGGAAGTTACCCTTTGCCGATCGACGTTGCTTTACCTTTGTTCAGCTGGTCGGTGGTTTTTAGAGATAAACAATATGTGGGTATCTCTAAGCATCTCGACAGTTGGTCTTTGGCTGATACGAGCCTGTTTTATCGACAAGAGGGCACACCCTTGTACCACTTAAAGCGAAATCTTCCAAAAGCCGGGTTGCGGGTAAACGATGTGATTAGAAAAGAAGAAGTGAGTGTGCAGGATTTATTTGCTGCTTCTGATTTTTTATCTCGATATTTGCCTCGAAAGGATCTGAAGGTGCTCTTTTACCACCTAGATGCCGACCTATTAAATCGCTTTTCGGATGAACAACTACAAGAAATTATCGATCGCTTTTAGTTTTTTTATACTTCTGTTTTATGGCGAAATTGCAATCAATATTGCTTGCGGTCCGGAACCCGATCCTTATGATTATTACGTTTCCTATTTTCACAATGACATACAGGGAGATGCCTATGCCGCATTTTCTTTTACCGATTTAAGTTTTTTGTACAGTGAGGATGAGCCGCAAAAGGAGAGCCAGATAAATTGTGATGAGTGGGCTCAATATTTGGGCGGAGATGTAAAGGCAACGGATGTATTTTCCGTAATGTATCGAGCAGATAACAAGACAGACTCGTTGATCAGTGCTTGGAGGACGAAAAAAAGCATAACCCTGCCAGATACGTTGAAAGATAATACTTTTTTACAAGCTATTGCGAAGCATAAGAGCGCATTCGATTATTATTTATTTGCCAAAGACTGTGAGGAGGCTTCTGCCTATGCATATGATATGTGGGATCCGGCACCTCGAGATACAACATCGATGGATTCGTTGGCTGAAAAGGCCATAAAGCGATTGAAGAAGGTTAAGCGCGACGAATTTTTACGTTTACGATATGCTTACCAAGCGGCAAGAATGTACCATTATTCAGCACGCTATGAAAAATGTTTGGCGGTCTATGAAGACTATATCGAACCGCTGCCTTATCGGAGCGCGGTAGGGGGGTGGGCCTTGGCCTTAAAAGCCGGGGCCCTAAGGTGGTTGGGCGACAAAGAACAAGCGGCTTTTCTTTTTTCGAAGGTTTTTGAAAGTAATCCGGAAAGAAGAATCCAGGCTTATAAGAATTATCACTACATTGACGTGAGCACGCCATCGGTTCTTGCCTTGGCAAAATCAAAAGAAGAACAGGCAGTAATTTGGAGCATAGAGGGTTTTAACAATCCGAGTTTGAATCTCCATACGCTTGATACGGTATATAAGCTGGCTCCCACCAGTGTTTTAAACGGGGTGTTATTAATAAGGGAAATGAATAAGCTGGAAGGGTACCTAAATGAGTCACCCCTCAGCAATGATGTTTACGGATATCGGAATTATTATTACGGAAGCGATTCGTCGCAGCTGAAAGCTAAAAGTTATGCCGATAGTTTATTTCGCTTCTCGCTTCACTTAGCAAGTGACAAAAAATACCGAGAACCAGCCTTCGCGACGATTGCGGCAGCGTACATCAGTTGGATGCAAGGAGAAAATAAAAGAGCTTTTGATCTTTTACAACAATTAAATCCGGAACATCTATCACCCAAGTTACAGGATCAATACCGCATTACAGAATTATTGGTACAAGCCAGTAATATAAAAAAGGGAGATAATTTTAACCCAAATGCGCTGGTACCGGCTTTAAAATGGCTGGATGAGAAATGCATAGTTGAGCGGAAGGATAAGGTTGATAGCTTTTATGGGCAAAAAGATTTACGCTTTAGTCGAACAACGAGGCATTTTTATCAAAGTTTATTAGCTCCAAAATATCTAGCACTGCAGGATACGGCTATGGCCGCTATTTTGATGGTAAAAGGCGATTTAGAATGGAATCAGAGCCATACGCGTGATTCGCTTTTTAAATACAGCTCTAGTGAAACGATTAATTTTTGGCGACAACAATTAACGCCTACATCATTGTTACGTATAAAGACATTAAAAGAAAATACCCCGAAAGATGGGTTGTCGGATTATTTAGTGAAAGTACTGCCTGCTCTTCCAAATGATGATTATTATGAGCTTTTGGGAACCGGTTATCTCCGAACACATGAATACGATAAGGCAGTCGCTGCTTTCGACAAGCTAAGTCCAAACTATAAATTCTGGGTGGCATCTGATTGGTATGGCTCGAGTGAGGACGCTGCATTACACGCTGACCCATTTTTAACCACGATTAACGATTACCCGAAGGCCTATGCAGACAGGGGATTAAATAAGAAGGAATTTGCTGAGCAGATGGCCATGTGGCAACGGAAAATAAAATCAAATCCGAAAAATGCAGCTAAATACTACTTTGCGATGGCTAATGGTGTTTATCAAACGGGAATCTTTGGTAATTCTTGGTATCTTATCAGCTATAGCTGGAGCCATTTAGATGCTTATGTATCAGGTACGAATTACTATGATGACGACTATAAGCATGCAAAACAAGCGATCATTTGGTATGAAAAGGCACGATCCTTAAGTAAGGATGTAAATTTTAAAGCAACATGTACCTTTATGCTGGCCAAATGTGAGCAAAAGAAATATGGTTATCGTTCAGTGAATGATTACTATTCGAGCCATAATTATGGCGAACCTGATCCCTTGTGGTTATTTAGCATGAAAAATAAATATTTTGTTGAGTTAGAAAAATACTATAAAGGGACTGCGTTTTATAATCAAGCACTGGGTGAATGCAGCTATTTGAGCGACTTTATAAGCGCTAGATCCAAATAGCTATTCTTTATCGGCTATTAGGCTCTGCTATCATTCCCATGGTATATACTTAGGTAACTCTCGTAGCGGCTTGTTTCGATTTCTCCTTCTTCCAGTGCTCCTAATACGGCGCAGCCGGGTTCGTTGATATGCCTGCAATTATTAAATCTACACCGGTTCATCAGTGCACGCATTTCAGGAAAAAAATGACTGAGCTCTTGTTGCTCAATATCGATTACGCCAAATTCCTGAATACCGGGAGTGTCAATGATATAACCGCCTTGTATTAAAGGCAGCATTTCGGCAAAGGTTGTTGTATGTTTTCCCTTATCTGACCAATCGGATATTTTTCCGGTACGGAGAGAAGCTTCCGGTATGAGTCGATTAATGAGTGTTGACTTTCCAACGCCGCTATGTCCCGAAATCAGCGTTACTTTATGCGTCAAAGACGCCTCTATAGCATCTATATTAATGCCTTTTAAAGCCGAAATTTCAAAGCAAGGATAACCGAGATGTTCATAAATTGATCGATAGTCGGCTAGTATTTCCAAACCTTCTTCGCTAAAAAGGTCAAGCTTATTAAACAATATACCGGCTGGGATATCATAGGCTTCCGCTGTCACTAAAAATCGATCAATAAAACCCAGCGAAGTTGGCGGTGAAGCTAAAGTAACTACTAAGTAAGCTTGGTCTAAATTGGCTGCAATAATTTGCGCCTGTTTCGATAAATTGACCGATTTACGAATCATATAATTCTTTCGGTCGTATAATTGGATAATAACAGCAGTTTCTTGCTCGGGTTCAGGTTCAATTTCAACCCAATCACCTACAGCGATCGGGTTGGTCGTTTTAATGTCCTTCGTGCGGAATTTGCCCTTTATGCGACATTCATAGCTTGTTCCTCCCGCTGAAACGGTATACCAACTGCCGGTAGATTTTGTAACAAGCCCTTTCATTTATCCTAAAATAGCGGCGAATCCCTTTTTCATCCGTTCGATCGTCTCATCTCGGCCGAGCAATTTTGCTATATCGAATACATGAGGTCCGAATTTACCGCCAACCAGCATAATGCGTAGTGGGAGCATTAGCTCCCCCAATTTTAACCCACTGGATAGGATCGCATCTTTATAATATTGTTCCAGCGCTTCTGTTTCCCATGGTTCAAAGGTAGTGAGTGCAGGAATAATGGTGTTAAAAAAGTTTGTCTTTTCATCACTCCATTTTTTTTGTATAGCTTCTATATCGTAGGTGGTAGGTGGTATAAAGAAGAAAGAAGCTTGTTCCCAAAAATCCTCAATAAAAGTGAGGCGATCTTTTACTAATGCTAATACCTCTATCAGATAATCATCTGCCACATCCCTTATGCCGTGTGTCTCCAAGACACCTTTAACCATCGGAAGAAGCTTTTCATTTCCGCTACGCTTGATCCATTCATGATTGAACCATTTCGCTTTCTCGAAATCAAACTTCGCTCCTGCTTTACTGATTCGCTCAATTGAAAACTTGTCGATGAGTTCGTCAAGCGTAAAAATCTCCTGATCGGTGCCATCATTCCAACCGAGTAACGCCAGCATATTAATAAAAGCTTCCGGAAGAAAACCAAGCTCGCGAAAGCCTTTGGTGAGATCGCCCGTTTTTGGATCGGTCCAATTCATGGCATAAACCGGGAATCCCAACCGATCTCCGTCGCGCTTGCTAAGCTTTCCATTTCCATCCGGTTTTAAAATCAATGGAAAATGAGCCCATTGCGGCATTTGTTGCTTCCAGCCAAGATATTCCCATAGTAATAAATGAACCGGGGCTGAAGGTAACCATTCTTCGCCTCTGAAAGCATGTGTGATTTTCATTTGATAGTCGTCTACTACCACAGCTAAGTGATAAGTAGGCATGCCATCTGCTTTCAAGAGTACTTTGTCGTCTACTAAAGAAGTATCAAAATTGACTGCCCCTCTAATCATATCATGGAAGCCGATCGTTTCTCCTACAGGCATCTTTATACGAATGACATGCGGCGTGCCGGTGGCCAAAAGTTCTTCTACTTCCTTTGCATCCAAACTGAGTGAGTTACGTAACTGCAGTCGATTCTCATGGCTATATTTAAAATTCGGAATAAGTTGGCGTTGGGCATCCAGCTCCTCCGGTGTATCGAACGCATAATAAGCATGACCGCTTGCTACCAATTGTTCTGCAAAGGTGCGGTATCGATCTTTCCGTTCACTTTGCCTATAGGGAGCATAGGGCCCGCCATGTACAGGACTTTCATCGGGTGTCAAGCCGCACCAAGCTAAGCAAGACAGAATATATTCTTCAGCGCCGGGTACATATCGCGTTTGATCGGTATCCTCGATTCTTAATACAAACTCACCGCCCTGGCTTTTAGCAAAAAGATAGTTAAACAAAACAGTGCGTACACCGCCAAGATGTAGGCCACCCGTCGGACTGGGTGCAAACCGTACCCTAACTTTATTCTCTATAGACATAAGCGCAAACTTAGATAAAAGGCTTTGGATATGCAATCTTCACAGTGTCATATCCATTTTATTAATCATTTTGCATAAAATTTGTACTTTGCACCTTTCTAGTTATTAGTTGGTCGTTGTTGTTTATTGATTTTAGGTTTATAGGGTTAACCTTGTATTAAATCACTTAAACCGAGGGCGGACAACCAATAACAATGAACTAATAACGAATTAAATGAATCCATATCAGCATAGTCAACGGTGGAAATTTTTATTACTCATATTCGCTGCAATTATTGCAACGGCATCCCTTTGGTATACAAATTTTCTGGTCCAAAACCTTTCGGAAGCAGAACGCACGAAGGCATCTGTTTGGGCAATTAGTACGCGAAATATGTACGCCATGCCGGATGTGAACGATGAGTACATAACCTATATCTATAGCGTTCGGGATAGCTTAAAGGTACCGGCGATCATTACCGATTCAAAAGACAGCATTATCTACTATCGCGGTCTCGACTCAACAAAGACCTTGTACAACGTGACCGGAGAAAATCAAGGAACAAACCTCCCGAAGTATGATCCTGAATATTTCGATTATCAACTGGCCATTATGAAAGAAAGGCACCCACCGATAGAAATTGAATTGTCCGGTGGAGAAAAATGGTATGTTTACTATAAAGACTCCCTGTTGCTCACCCAATTGCGTGTATTTCCCTATGTTCAATTAACGCTCATTGCTATATTTCTCGGTATCGCTTATACGGTATTTAACAGCATGCGAAAATCGGAGCAGAATCAAGTATGGGTGGGGTTGGCCAAAGAAACCGCACACCAACTGGGAACACCGATTTCGTCACTTATGGCATGGCTCGAGTTGATGAAGGCGAAATTTGATGCGGAAGAAGATCCCTTGCTGATAGAGATGGAAAATGATGTGAAACGTCTGGAAATTGTAGCAGACCGATTTTCTAAAATCGGCTCTAAACCGGTGCTTGAGAATCATGCTGTCTACCCGGTAGTCAGTAATTTTGTGCGTTATTTTAAAGTTCGCACGAGTGATAAAATCAAATTTTCCGTATCAGGCGATAAAACTGTCGAGGCGCAATTGAGCGTTCCTTTATTTGACTGGGTGATCGAAAATATCTTAAAGAATGCAGCCAATGCCATCGAATCGGCAGGTGAAATTAACATAATTATCAGTGAAAATATTGCTAAAGAGCAGATATTTATTGATATTAGCGACACAGGAAAAGGTATCCCAAGAAATAAATTCGATGCAGTCTTTCAACCGGGATATACAACTCGAAAGCGGGGATGGGGCCTTGGTCTCTCCTTAACTAAGCGAATAATTGAAAATTACCATAAAGGACAAATTTTTGTTAAGGATTCGGAAGTAGGAAAAGGAACTACCTTTAGAATCGTATTAAAAAGCAGTTTAACCTATGAGCCAGCTAAAATCTGATGAATTCCCGGCCTTTTATGCTACTTACATTGATACCGTTTTTGGCGACGTCATGCACGTACTAAATGAGCAAATTACTAGTTTTCCTGCATTTTTAGAGGCCATTCCTGCGGGGCGGTCCGAATATGCCTATGCCGAAGGGAAGTGGACCATAAAGGAAGTGGTTGGGCATGTATTGGATACGGAGCGGATTATGGCCTATCGAGCGCTTCGTTTTGCTCGGAACGACACCAAAGCGCTCCCCGGCTTTGAGCAAGAAGACTTTGTTTTAAATGCTCGCTTTAATGAACGAAGTTTGGCTTCCTTAGCGGAGGAGTTTGTTTTATTACGGAAATCGAACATGGCCTTGTTCAATACCTTTAACGAAACCGAACTGAATCGAAGGGGTTTGGCCTCTGATCGTTTAATCAGCGTTCGGGCTTTTCTCTATATCGTTGCCGGACATCTCAATCACCATAAAAATATTATCAAAGAAAGGTATTTGGATACTATGGTGTAATGCCTGTTGGTGATTTTGCTATATATTCGACAACTTTTAAAGCTAATTTTAAAACTATTTAACACCTAAAGTGTTTTTATCATATCAATAAGGCCAGGTAATGGTTTTGTGATAAGGTTTAGGTTTTTGGAAACGCCCCGATGTGAAATTGAGGCGTTTCTTTTTTTGCCACTAATTTCATCGAAACATCCAACTTAAGCAACCGTTTGCATGAATGTTTTTGTTTAAAATATGGAATTATTTTATTAGCCTTGTAAATACAATGTTAAATTTTTTCATATTCAATCTATATATTGAAACAAGATACTTAAACTCACTTTCACATGAACCAACATCCCAGCGCTAATGTCACGAAAAGCGGTGTAAACCCGATTGTTATTATCGGAGCATTATTCTTCATCTTTGGATTTGTTACCTGGCTTAACTCCGTTCTTATTCCATATCTCAAAATTGCTTGCGAACTCAATCATTTTCAATCCTACCTCGTAGCCTTTGCTTTTTATATAGCATATTTTGTAATGGCTCCTTTATCCACCAAAACATTGAAAATTTTTGGGTTTAAGAACGGGATGTCGGTGGGATTGATAATCGTAGCAATCGGTGCACTTATTTTTATTCCCGCTGCCATGACAAGGACGTATGCCCTGTTTTTATTGGGCTTATTTGTTCAGGGGAGTGGTCTTGCCATCTTGCAAACAGCGTCAAATCCTTATATAACTATCCTTGGTCCTGCGGAAAGTGCGGCAAAAAGGATTAGTATTATGGGGATATGTAATAAGTTAGCCGGGGGGTTGGCTCCGGTTATTTTAGGTACGGTTATGCTCAAAGATGCAGATAAGCTGACCGCTAGAATAGAAACGATGCCGGAAGCGCAGAAGATAGCTGAACTTAATGAGTTGGCCTCACGCGTAATTTTTCCTTATATCGCTATAATAGCGGTCCTTGCGCTGCTTGCCCTTTTAATTTATCGTTCCGGTCTTCCAGAAATAGATACAGATGCGGAGGACGAAACGGTTGCAACTACGAATGAAGGTAAAAATAGTTTATTTGATTTTCCTCATTTGATCTTGGGTGTTTTTACTTTATTTCTTTATGTAGGGGTAGAAGTAATGGCAGGCGACACGATCATTAGCTATGGTTCATCCCAAGGAATCGCCTTGGAAACAGCTAAATATTTTACGTTGGGAACCATGATCAGTATGGTCATCGGATACATTATAGGTATCGTATGTATACCGAAGTATCTTAAGCAAGAAACCGCAATGAAATTATGCTCTTTGTTGGGATTATTCCTATCACTCGGCGCTATTTTTACCAGCGGATATGTATCAGTAGCTTGTGTGGCTTTACTGGGCTTGGCCAACTCCCTGGTTTGGCCCGCAATTTGGCCGTTGGCCTTGGCCGGTTTAGGACGTTTTACCAAGGCGGCTTCTTCCGTATTGGTGATGGGGATATGCGGTGGGGCCTTAATTCCACTTGGCTATGGTGCCTTAGCCGATGCCTGGAATCCCCAACAAGCCTATTGGATTATGGTTCCTTGCTATCTGGTAATTTGGTATTACGCGATTGCCGGCCATAAGCTGGTTAAAAAATAACGAATACATACATACCAAGCCTTCAATGATACCCTCATTGAAGGCTTTTCATTAAACTAAATTATGAAGAAAATTTGCCTGTTTATCGCTATACTAAGTATAGCTTATGCGCAAGCACAAGAAGTAAATCGAGCTATTATTCAGGAACTTAAGGATCCCTATCCTGCTCCGGCTAGTGACTGGCTTCAGGTTGAAAACGGATTAAACGCAAGTTTTGTTTCTGTAGACGATGCTTTTAAACATACAGCGCCACCAAAAAAAAGCCAATTGAAAGACCAATGGAAGGAAAGGGCTTGGCGAGGCGAAAAGGTGCATGCACAAGCTTTGGTATGGTCAAAAACGCCCATAGAGCAAATCTCCCTAACGGTTTCTGAATTAAAAGATGATCAGGGAAGCCGCATTGCCCCTGATAAAATAAAGATAGGATATGTTCGCTATGTACTAACGGATCATTTGGGAGATCTTAAGTCGGGATGCGGTATTCCCAAGGGTTTAGATACCTCCCTTGTAGCCGATTTAATAGATACGAGTACGGTCCTTCCGCTAGTGGAAAATACGACGCGGCCTATATGGCTTAGTATACAAGTTCCACAAGAGGCCAAATCTGGCAGTTATCGAGGACAGCTGATCATCAAGTCTGCGCAAGAAACGAAAATATTACCCTTTGAAATCAACGTATTGAATCGGATTCTTCCCGAAGCCAAAGATTGGTCATACCATTTAGATTTATGGCAAAATCCGTATTCCGTTGCCCGGGTTTATGGCGTGAAGCCCTGGACGAAAGCACATTTCGATGCGATGAGACCGTATATGGAAATGTTGGCGCAGGCAGGGCAAAAATCTATTACAGCAAGTATTATCTATGATCCATGGAACGGACAAACATACGATATATATGAGAGTATGATTAAATGGACGAAAAAGAAAAATGGGCAATGGGAATACGATTATAGCATTTTTGATAAATGGGTAGAGTTTATGATGAGTTTGGGAATCAAGAAATTTATAAATTGTTATAGTATGATTCCCTGGAACCTGAAATTCTATTACTTTGATGAAGCGAGCGGAAAGAAGCAAGTGTTGGAAGCCAAGCCTGGAGAGACAGCGTATAAAAATCATTGGAAAGGTATGCTCATAGATTTTGCAAAGCATCTCAAGTCCAAGGGCTGGTTTGATAAGACAACCATTGCAATGGATGAGCGCGCGATGAAGGATATGTTAGAAGCAATTGCAGTCATCAAAGAAGCAGATCCAAACTTTAATATCTCACTTGCGGGAGCCGACCATCCGGAGCTGTACGATCAGTTGCTGGACTACTGTGTTGCTTTACGACATGAATTAAGTCCCGATTTAATTAATAAACGGCGGCGCAGCGGTTTTACAACCACGTTTTATACTTGTTGTACCGAACCTTTCCCTAATACGTTTACATCATCCTCTTATGCTGAATCCACCTGGCTGGCATGGTATGCGCTCAACAAGGATTTTGACGGCTACTTGCGCTGGGCCTTTAACTGCTGGGGGCCCCGTCCTTTGCAAGATACACGTTATGGTACATGGTTGGCGGGCGATGCCTGGCTGGTTTATCCGGGAGTTAGGAGTTCCATTCGGTTTGAACGACTGGTGGAAGGAATACAAGATTACGAAAAGGCGAAGATAATACGGGCACAGTTGAAAAAGGAGGGGCGAAACGAAGAGCTTCAAAAGTTGGAAATGAAAATCAAAGCGTTTGAAACGGATGCGCTATCTGAAACACCGGCCTCTACTTTCGTCAACGAGGCGAAAGCTATATTGAATAGTTTTTAAATGAATTTATTGCTCGATCTTTTTTGGCCATTATTTACCAATGCTAAATGATGCGTTACTGATAAATTTTCATGGCAGGAAGTAGGCAGAAATACTTATCTTCGGGACAAAATAGCATTATTGGTAACCATACTTTTTATCCTACACATTTTATGAAACGAAATTTTTTGAATATTGTCATGCTTATGCTGGCCTTGTCTACACTGACTATAGACAACGCTTTTTCTCAAGGATTAAAAATGCCTGCGGCAAGTAGCAAACAAATCATTACACAAGACTTAGGTATCAGTCAGATTACCATCAGCTATGCAAGGCCAAATGTAAAGGGGCGTAAGATTTTTGGTGGCTTAGAACCTTATGGTGCTGTTTGGCGTACAGGTGCAAACGGTGCTACCACGCTTACATTTAGCGGGGATGTAATAATTAACGGAAAAACGATACCTGCCGGCACCTATGGCTTGTTTACGATCCCTAATAAAAACGAGTGGACCATCATCTTGAATAAGGATAGCAAACAATGGGGTGCTTATGAATATAAGCAGGCGGACGATGTGTTGCGTTTTAATGTGAAGCTGGAGCAAACAAAAAGTAAAGTTGAAACTTTTACTATTAGTTTTCCGGAAGTTACAGCCACCGAAGCAACGTTAGCTATCGCATGGGAGAACACAAAAGTTACCTTTCCTATACAGGTAAATCAAGATGCCGAAATTATGGCTTCCATTGATGAGGCGATGAAGGGCGATAAAAAACCCTATTTAGCAGCTGCACAATACTATTTAAATAACAATAAGGATTTGGATAAAGCGCTTACTTGGGCGGACGAAGCGGTAGAAGCGAATCCGGCCTTGCCTTATCCGTACTATTGGAAGGCACAAATACAACTGAAAAAAGGAGATAAAGCCGGTGCTAAGGCGACTGCAGAATTGGGTAAGCAGGTTGCCGAGAAGGCAAAAAGCGACGAGTACATCCGTCTTAATAGTCAAATTATAGAGAAGGCAAAATAATTCTGTATCTTTGTGGCCCGTTACTATGTTAAGTAAGTGACAGGCACTTAGAAGTCTTTTTATCCGCCTTACAAAGGTGGATTAGTTGATCTGAGATAGAATTTATTTTTTACTTTTGAATTTTTACTTAATCTATGTTTGATAGTTTACAGGATAAGTTAGACAGGGCCTTTAAAGTTCTAAAGGGGCAGGGAAATATTACCGAGATTAACGTAGCGGAGACCGTAAAGGAAATAAGAAAAGCCTTGCTGGATGCCGACGTTAACTATAAAACAGCTAAAGCTTTTACCGATGAAGTGAAGCAAAAGGCTTTAGGTGAAAATGTCCTCACGAGCATTTCTCCGGGTCAGTTGTTAACCAAGATCATGAATGATGAGCTTACCCAACTTATGGGTGGCACTGCGACAGATCTGGAGCTTGGTAAAAATCCAACGGTTATATTAATTGCGGGGTTAAATGGTGCGGGTAAAACAACTTTTACCGGGAAGTTGGCGAAATACCTAAAGGAGAAAAGAGGTAAAAAACCTTTGTTGGTTGCGGGTGATGTTTACCGTCCTGCGGCAATCGATCAGCTTGAGGTATTAGCCCAACAAGTGGATGTACCTGTATACACGAATCGGGAGTCTAAAGATCCTATCGCCATCGCCGAAGAGGGAGTTGCTGCGGCTAAACGTAATGGGCAGAACGTAGTTATTGTTGATACCGCGGGTCGCTTAGCCATTGACGAGGCACTCATGAACGAAATTTCAGCTGTTAAAGAAGCCACGAATCCGCATGAGATTTTGTTTGTTGTCGACTCCATGACGGGTCAAGATGCCGTTAATACAGCAAAAGTTTTTAATGACCGCTTGGATTTTACCGGTGTTGTGTTGACTAAATTAGATGGTGACACAAGGGGTGGTGCGGCGCTTTCGATCAAATCGGTTGTAAACAAGCCAATTAAGTTTATCGGTACCGGTGAAAAGATGGATGCTTTGGACGTGTTCCATCCTGACCGTATGGCGTCCCGTATCCTTGGGATGGGTGACGTAGTATCATTGGTTGAACGTGCACAGCAACAGTTCGACGAAAAAGAGGCGGCCGCTTTACAGAAAAAGATCCGTAAGAATAAGTTTGATTTTAACGACTTTATTAGTCAGATCCAGCAAATCAAAAAGATGGGAAATATGAAGGATTTGATGGGAATGATACCGGGTGTTGGGAAGGCTATTAAAGATATTGATATTGACGATGACGCCTTTAAGCCGATCGAGGCTATTATTGGATCGATGACGCCATATGAACGGGAAAATCCGGACGCAATCGACCAGAAAAGACGTATGCGAATCGCAAAGGGTTCGGGTACCGATATCAATGACGTTAATAAATTAATGAAGCAATTCAGTGATATGCGGAAAATGATGAAGCAATTCTCAAATCCTTCCTTAGCTGCTAAAATGATGCGAGGAATGCCCCGTACGCCTTTTGGAAAATAGGTCAGGCAGTATAAAATGGCTTAAATGGGCGGTATCTCTTTCGTGATACCGCCTTTTTTATTATCTTGGGGCTTCTTAACTGTACTAAACCTAAAAATATGTTAGTAAAAACTTTTAGCAGCGCAGTTTATGGAATTAAGGCCACAACAATTACTATTGAGGTCAATATATCCTCGGGGACACAATACTTCATCGTCGGACTGCCTGATAGTGCTATAAAAGAAAGTACATTTCGAGTAGAGAGCGCTCTACACAGCGCCGGTCTCCGAATGCCGAGGCAGAAAATCGTTATCAATATGGCACCCGCTGATATTAAGAAGGAGGGATCAGCCTATGACTTAGCGATGGCTATAGGTATCTTGGCAGCTTCTGGCCAAATTAATGCACATAAGCTTGATAAATATCTTTTACTGGGCGAATTATCACTGGACGGTAGCCTACAAGCCATTAAGGGAGCCTTATCAATTGCTATCCAAGCGCAAAAGGAGGGATTCAAAGGTATCGTGTTACCGGCGATCAATGCTCGAGAAGCAGCTGTAGTCGGAGATCTGGAGGTATATGGCCTGGAAAATATCAGTGAAGTGATTGCTTTTGCAAATGAAGAGAAGACCTTTGAGCGAATATTCGTTGATACGAAAGCCGAGTTTTTAAATAACGCCAATAATTACGACACCGATTTTGCTGATGTACAAGGGCAAGAGAATATCAAACGCGCATTGGAAATTGCGGCAGCAGGCGGGCATAATGTTATCCTGATTGGCCCGCCCGGTGCCGGTAAAACGATGCTAGCCAAAAGATTACCGTCTATCCTGCCGCCGTTAAGTTTATCAGAGTCGTTGGAAACGACTAAAATACATTCAGTGGCCGGGAAGATAGCCGCTTCTAGCTCGCTCATGACGATAAGGCCCTTTCGTGCCCCACATCATACGGTTAGCGATGTGGCATTGGTTGGTGGTGGAGGGAACCCCCAACCGGGCGAAATTTCATTAGCACATAACGGTGTGTTGTTTCTGGACGAGCTCCCCGAGTTTAAGCGTTCTGTTTTAGAGGTGTTAAGGCAACCTCTTGAAGAAAGACAAATCACTATTTCCCGCGCTAAGTTTACCGTAGATTATCCCGCTAGTTTTATGCTAATCGCTTCCATGAATCCCTGTCCTTGCGGGTATTATAACCATCCGGATAAAGACTGCGTATGCTCACCTATGCATGTTCAACGCTACTTAAGTAAAGTGTCGGGTCCTCTACTTGATCGGATCGATCTACATGTAGAAGTTACACCCGTAAACTTTCAGGAATTAACAGCGAAGCAACGTGCAGAATCGAGTAAAACAATAAGGAGTCGCGTAATACGAGCAAGGGAGATGCAAGAGCAGCGATTCAAGAGAGAAGACAAAATGCATAATAATGCCCAAATGAATACAAAGAAAGTACGTGAGCTCTGTAAAGTCAATGCCGCTGGGCAAACACTGTTAAAAAATGCGATGGAAAAATTGGGGCTTTCAGCTCGAGCTTACGATCGTATTTTGAAGGTCGCCAGAACCATTGCCGATCTTGATGGAAATCCGGAAATCGAAGTGCATCATTTAGCTGAAGCAATCCATTATAGAAGCTTAGACAGAGAAGCTTGGGCAGGGTAGTAATCGTTATTTGTTATTAGTTGCTGGTTATCCGTAACTAACTTCTTAAATAAGTGACTAGGTCCATTGAAACAGAAAAAGCCTTCCTGAATTTAAAGAAAGGCTTTTCTGAAGAATGATTATTGCCGATTGGGTTACTAACAACTAATAACCAGCAACCAACAACTAAAATAATTAAGCGCCTAATTGCACGCGTTTAAATGCAGTGACTGTTAATCCCTTGGAAACACTATCAAGGAATTGAGCAACACTTTTTGAGTTATCTTTAACAAACTCTTGATTCAATAAAGTTGAATCTTTGTAGAATTTGTTCAATTTACCTTGAGCAATTTTTTCCACCATATTTTCAGGTTTTCCCTCAGCACGGATTTGCTCTTTTGCAATTTCTAATTCACGTTCAATTGTACGAGCATCAACGCCATCTTTATCAATAGCAACGGGATTCATCGCAGCAATTTGCATAGCCACATCTTTACCTGCATCTTCTGCACCTGCCACGTCTGCGCTTAAGCCTACTAATACACCTAAACGATAGTTACCATGAATATAAGGAACGACTTTATCTGCAGTCACCACCTCATATTTAGAAACCTCAATTTTTTCTCCGATTTTACCTGTTTGGTCTATCAATAAATCGGCAATTTTTGCTCCATTGATACTTAATGCTTTCAAATCCTCCAAAGTAGCCGGAGCAGCTTCGATAGCGGCATCGGCAACGCTTTCAGCAAAAGCAATGAAATCAGCATTTTTTGCAACAAAGTCTGTTTCGCAGTTTACTTCAACAACTACGCCACGTTTGCCATCAGCAGTTGTTTTTGCAATAACAACACCTTCGTTAGAGTCGCGATCCTGGCGGCTAGCAGCCACTTTAGCTCCCTTTTTACGTAAGTAATCAACTGCGGCCTCAAAATCGCCGTTGGCTTCCACTAAGGCTTTTTTGCAATCCATCATACCAGCACCTGTTTGTTGGCGCAATTTATTTACGTCTGATGCAGAAATTTGTACTGTAGACATTTTATTTTCCTTTTTTAATATGCTTTATAAATAAGTTATGGGTTACGAGTTCCGCACGGTAAGCATAACTTCAGCAAGCTTACCGGAGGTGACCCCTAACCCATACTTGGATTTAATTATTCTCCGTCTTTTGCTTCCGTAGCTTCTGCTTTACGTTCACGTTTAGGAGCAACTTCAGCTGCCGGCTCTTCCCCACTATCAACTTTCGCCTTTGCTGCTGCAGCTTCTTTCTCTGCTTCCTCTTCTTTATCACGTTTACGTTCTTCCAATCCTTCTATAATCGCTTGCTTGATTACGTTTGTAATCAACGTAATTGATTTCGTAGCATCGTCATTCGCCGGGATGGGGAAATCGATGTTGGTAGGATCGGAGTTTGTATCTACCATTGCGAAGGTAGGAATGTTCAATTTTAGCGCTTCGCTAACTGCAATGTGCTCTTTCTTTACATCAATAATGAAAAGCGCAGCAGGCAAGCGGTTTAAATCGGCAATACCACCTAATAGGTTTTCCAATTTAATACGCTCACGTTGAATCATTAACTTCTCCTTCTTTGATAATACGTCGTAAGTACCATCTTTAGTCATCTTATCGATGTTAGACATCTTTTTGATAGACTTACGAACAGTAGCAAAGTTAGTAAGCATACCACCCAACCAACGCTCAGTAACATAAGGCATGTTTACTGCTTTTGCTTGTTCAGCAACGATATCTTTAGCTTGCTTTTTTGTAGCTACAAATAATACTTTACGTCCTGATTTTACGATTTGCTTAATAGCTGAAGCGGCTTCTTCAAGCTTTGCTAAAGTTTTGTTCAAATCGATAATGTGGATGCCATTGCGCTCCATGAAAATGTACTTAGCCATTTTCGGATCCCATTTACGGGTAAGGTGACCAAAGTGTACACCTGCATCCAGTAATTCCTGATATGTTGTTCTTGCCATTGTTTGATCCTCCTTAAATTAACGTTTACTAAATTGAAATCTTCTACGTGCTTTACGACGTCCCGGTTTCTTACGCTCAACCATCCGGTCATCGCGAGTCATCAATCCTTTGGCACGTAATGCAGATTTCACCTCTGGGTTAAGCTCTACCAATGCTTTAGCAATTGCTAAACGCACGGCCTCTGCCTGTCCTTTTACGCCTCCTCCAGCTACGTTAACTTTTACATCAAAATTACCGGCAACTCCGGCAACTTCTGTACTTTGAGTAACAATATATTGCAATGGCAATGTAGGGAAATACTCTTTGTAATCTTTACCATTTACGGTAATGTTGCCGCTACCAGCAGATAAATAAATACGGGCAACAGCGGTTTTTCTTCTTCCTGAAGTGTTTGTTGTTGACATTTCTTCTCTCTTTAGAATTTAACTGTTTTAGGATTTTGTGCCGCGTGAGGGTGCTCAGGACCTGCATACACAAATAAATTTCTGTACAAAGCGCGACCTAAACGATTTTTAGGAAGCATGCCACGTACCGCCTTCTCAATCACACGGGTAGGGTGCTTTGCCAATAATTCTTTGGGAGAAATGAAACGCTGACCACCTGGGTAACCAGTGTAAGAAACATATTGCTTTTCGCCTAATTTGTTTCCTGTCAACTTAATCTTGTCTGCATTAATAACAATGACGTTATCTCCGCAGTCTACGTGTGGGGTGTACGTAGGCTTGTGCTTACCTCTGATTACCTTGGCAATCTGAGATGACAAGCGCCCCAAAATCTCACCTTCAGCGTCAACAACGATCCATTCTTTGTTAACGGTGTTTTTGTTGGCTGAGACAGTTTTGTAACTTAACGTATTCACTTGCTTGATTTTGAATTAATTAAACAATATACTTTTTTCCTTATTTTAAAGGACTGCAAAGGTAGACAGAAAAATTCGTATTTTAAAAATATTATTAAAAAATATATTGATACTGAGTAAGTTTTCTCTTTTTACAACGACATACCGTCCGTGATTGCAATATGTTTTTTCAATCGTAAAAATCGTATTGATAAAAAAATGGACACTAAGCTGAGGCCAATAATTAAGCCTGTCCAGATACCTGGAGCTTTCATATCTAAATTAAAGGCCAGGAAGTAGCCTATGGGCAAACCCACTACCCAATATGCAATACCTACCAGGAAGGTCGGAATTTTCACATCTTTCGCTCCCCTCAATAGTCCAACGGAGATCGCCTGCGTGGCGTCGGATATTTGGAAAATAGCAGCAAAGATCAGTAAGTAGGAAGCTAATTTTACCACTTCTACATTATCATTAAAAAGCATTGGTAAAAAGTCGTTAAAGGATATGAAAATTACAAAACAGAGAACGCCGTAACAAAGCGCCGTCAGGATACTGCTCTTGCCAATAGTCAGAATATGGTTCCAATCGTTTCGACCGTAAGCATTGCTTACGCGGATCGAACCTCCTTGAGCCAATCCCATGGATACCATAAAGGTAAAAGCGGCACAGTTCATGGCTATCTGATGCGCTGCTTGTTCGACAGCGCCAATGGTACCAACCAATATAGCGGAAACAGCAAAAACCCCAACCTCCATACCGGCTTGTAAACTGCTGGGTATACCGATCCTCAGCAATTCTTTGATCGTATGCCAACTGAATTTCCAGTGTGTACGACCAGCGGCCATGTAACGTTTAAAAGTTTTATGTTTAAGGATTGTAAAGGTTAATGCTAAAAATATAAGCGTTCTGGTAATTAAGGTTCCCCATGCCGCTCCTACCAATTCTAGCCTTGGCAGCCCCCAATTTCCAAAAATCAGTAGCCAGTTAAGAAATGCATTGAGAGGCAAAGCAATAAGGGATAGCGTCATGGCTGTTCGTGTATATTCCAAGCCGTCGGTGAACTGTTTTAAGGTCATGAACAGCATCATGGGAATAATGGATATTCCGATAATTCTTAAAAAAGGGACGGCCATTTCGGCTACTTCCGGATCCTGCTTTAAGTGGAACAAGATATCTTTGCTGCATTCTAATCCGAGTGAAATGATGATGGCCGTAAATGAGCAAAGGATAAACCCATTGTATAAATAATGAGAGACCTTTTGGGCGTCATTTCGCCCGTGGGCCATGGCTACCATTTGAGAAACGGACATCGTCATGCCTATCCCTAAGACAAAAGGGATGTTCACGACACTCATTACCAATGCCGCAGCTGCAAGTTGCTTATAGCTAACAGAGCCGACCATGGCAGTATCGATAAGGCTTAATGCCATTTGTGCCAATTCACCTAAAATTATAGGGCCTGCAAGTTTCAAAGTCTTGCCCGCCTCATTACGAAGCAATCCTAATCCGTGCATATTGATAGAAAAAGAAAAAGCTTGTTGTAACAACAAGCGTATTATATGACCTCAGTTTTATTGTATGATGACGTTTCTCCTATCCATTATCTTTATACTCGGGAGAAAAATAGGAGAAAAAAAAATCCCTGCATAAAATAAGCAGAGATTGAAAGCGGTCCGGACGGGACTCGAACCCGCGACCCCATGCGTGACAGGCATGTATTCTAACCAGCTGAACTACCGGACCTAAACATTAAATTTTATAAAGAACTTCGAAAGCCTATTACTTTCTTCTCAGCGGTCCGGACGGGACTCGAACCCGCGACCCCATGCGTGACAGGCATGTATTCTAACCAGCTGAACTACCGGACCTACTTCCCCTCTTTTGAGGACTGCAAATATAGCGCGTTTTTTTAAAATTAAAATCTTTTTGTTAAAAAAATTATTCGAGACCGCCTTCTTTCATTTTTTCAGCATTTTCAGCAAATTGAAGCGCATCGATAATTTCCTGAATGTCACCATCCATAATAGCCGGAAGGTTATACATGGTCAAACCAATACGATGCTCGGTTACCCGCCCTTGGGGATAGTTATAGGTGCGTATTTTGGCCGAGCGATCGCCGGTAGATACCATCGTTTTCCGTTTGGCTGCGATATCCCCGTGTTTCTTTTGTACTTCCAGTTCGTATAATTTAGTCCGTAGCATCTCCATCGCTAGCTCACGATTCGCTAGCTGTGAGCGCTCTACTTGACATACAACTACAATCCCCGAAGGTTTGTGCGTTAATTGCACCTTCGTTTCTACTTTATTAACGTTCTGACCACCGGCACCTCCCGAGCGGGATGTTTGCATTTCAATATCAGCAGGATTGATTTCCACATCCACCTCCTCTGCTTCGGGTAGTACTGCGACAGAAGCGGCTGAAGTATGTACTCGGCCTTGAGTCTCCGTATCCGGTACGCGCTGTACGCGGTGTACGCCTGATTCATATTTTAATTGGCCATAAACGTCTTCACCACTTACTTTTAAGATAACTTCTTTATATCCTCCTGCAGTACCTTCCGTAACATCCATTACTTCGACCCGCCACCCTTTCTGGTCAAAATACCTAGTATACATACGATATAAATCACCTGCGAATAAAGCAGCCTCGTCCCCACCGGTCCCCCCTCTGATCTCGAAAATGGCATTTTTGGCATCCTCCGGATCTTTGGGAATCATCATAAGTCTTACTTTTTCTTCTTTTTCTTCTTTCTGAACAAGTAAGGCATCTAAATCTTCTTTGGCCATCTCCCTCAGTTCCTGATCCTTCTCATTGGCTAGTATATCCTTATTGGTTTCTATATTGCTGATGATATTTTTGTAGATATAATATTCATCAACGATTTTACCTAAGTCTTTATATTCTTTGTTAAGCTTTGCAAAACGCTTCATGTCGTTTACCGTATCCGGATTGCTCAATTCACGTTCTACTTCTTCCCAACGTAATTTTATCGCTTCTAACTTCTCTAACATACTAGTATGATTTGCTTTTTCACCCCGTTGGGCAAAAAGTTTACAAACTTAGATAAAATGCTTTTCATATGCAATTGCGATAGTTAGCCAAAAAAACTTACTTTTGGGTAATTATAAACTTAAAAGCCTTATTATGCAAGCGATTGAACGCAACAAACTTTTTGTAGCAAGCTGTTTAGCTTTGCTGGTAACCTCTCTTTCTTTTGGTATAAGGGCAGGTATCATGAATCAGCTAGTTATCGATTTTCATTTGAGCACAGCGGAACTAGGTGTCATTACGGCGTCTGCATTTTGGGGTTTCCCTCTGGCGATTATTATCGGCGGTTTTGTGGTGGATGCTATCGGAATGAAAAAGCTACTAGTGGTAGCCTTTATACTGCATTTGTCAGGAATATTATTAACGGTATTTGCAGCCGGTTATTGGACACTGTTTATTTCAACACTACTGATAGGTATTGCTAATGGTACGGTTGAAGCGGCATGTAATCCCTTGGTTGCTTCACTGTATACTGATAATAAAACAGTTAAATTGAACCATTTTCACTTGTGGTTCCCTGGTGGGATCGTTATTGGTACCCTCATCGTTTTATTGTTGAATACGCTGGAAATTGGCTGGCAGTGGCAGGTGGCGATTATGATCATTCCTACCCTAGTCTATGGTTATCTGTTTTCCTCTTTAAAATTTCCGGTTACAGAGCGTGTGGCTTCCGGATATTCTACAACCGATATGTACAAAGCGGTACTATCTCCTCTATTTATCGTTATGTTGATCTGTATGTTTGGTACGGCAGTAACTGAGTTGTTTACCGGGCAATGGATAGACGTGCTGTTGAAAAATTTAACAAATAATGCCATCCTCATATTAACACTTACTACCGGTGTAATGGTAGTGGGGAGAGGTTTGGCAGGACCTATCGTACATCGCTTGTCGCCACAGGGTGTGTTGCTTTTATCAGCAATGGTTTCGGCAATAGGCCTATACCTTCTCAGTACCTTAACCGGTAATGCTATATTTTTTGCGGCTATTGTTTTTGGTATAGGGGTTTGTTATTTCTGGCCAACGATGATCGGCTTCGTCGCAGAACATATTCCTCAATCCGGCGCATTAGGATTAAATCTAATGGGAGGCGCCGGAATGTTCGCCGTATCTATTTATAGTATTTTTATGGGGAACTTTTACGATGGGTTGGTACTAAATTACCTTCCTGCCGGTGCTGATCTTGCTACCTATTTGAGTGCAGCGGAAGGGACATCGATGAATCAGGCACTCAATCAGGCTAAAAGTTTAGCAGGACCGGAGGTAATTAGAATTACACTCGTTATCCCCATTGTATTGACCATTATTTTTGCCGGATTGGTTTTATATCTGCGGTCGAGAAAAAAGATAAAAACACCACCCGCCTTGCAAGCGGATATATAGCGAATAATGTGTTAACGTATGAAAATGATAAGGAGGCGTCACTATCTGCTAATAGGCTGGTAGTGGCGCCGGATATTCGGTTAAGGCCGTAACCATGTAAAGCTATCGTGTTACCTATCACCCTTCAAATGTTTTTAGTTCCAAATTATGCCCATCAAAAACAGCATATGTGTTGTAGTTTACCCATTCGCCAAGGTTGATGTATCGACTGTTGTTCCCCAGATCGATGTCTAAGGGTAGATGCCGGTGACCAAAAACCAAATAATCGAAATGTTCTTTTTGTAATACTTCTTTGGAATATACAATCAGCCATTCTTGTTCAGCTTCCTTGCGCCATTCTTTCTTATTATTGGCGATTCGACTGTTTTGCGACCACCGCAGCGCGATACCAATTCCTAGATTGGGGTGAATGCGGGCAAAGAGCCATTGGCAAAATTTACTTCTAAAGAATTTTTTAAGAAACTTGTATTTAGCGTCCCCTGGGCCCAGGCCATCTCCATGATGCAGATAAAAACGCTTTCCTTGCCGTTCAATAACCAATTCGTCTGCTATAATTTTAGCCCCAAGCTCCTTTTGAAGATAACTGAACATCCACATGTCGTGATTGCCCTTGAAGAACGTGATCTTGATTCCGCTGTCTGCTAATTCTGCGAGCTTGCCTAAAAAGCGAACAAATCCTTTCGGTACGGCTGTTGCATATTCGAACCAAAAATCAAAAATATCTCCCAAAAGGTAAAGCTCGGCGGCATCATGTTTAATGGATTCAAGCCAGCGAACCAGTCGGGCCTCCCGTTCACGGCTTTTCTCATAGGTTGGCACGCCTAGGTGAAAATCGGAGGCGAAATATATCTTTTTGTTTTCTACCATCGACGCGAAGGTAACCAAAAGCAAGCTTATTTAAAAAGCTTGCTTTTGGGATATGGCTTCTGCTTATCTGTATAATAGACTAAGATTATAGGAAGGCTTCCCTTAATCAAGTTTTTGGCAAGTGAGATGAAACTAAAAATTATCAAGCCAAAGCGAGAAAGAAATAAAACCTTCGTTTTACAGTGAGCTGTTATTCGGAAATCAGTACCGCTGTTTGTTTCACGTTCCAACCTGCGTTTGTCAAAACAACTTGTTTGCCTCGAGTTAGCGCAGGATCAACACTTATCATG
This sequence comes from Olivibacter sp. EAT-5, assembly GCF_044784325.1. Taxonomy (NCBI): domain Bacteria; kingdom Pseudomonadati; phylum Bacteroidota; class Sphingobacteriia; order Sphingobacteriales; family Sphingobacteriaceae; genus Olivibacter; species Olivibacter sp. EAT-5. Next base: position 1,868,008 of record NZ_CP173028.1, read on the forward strand.
ACCGTCTTTTTTTCACCGGGGACTACCGATAAATAATTGTCACTATAAAAAGTTGGCAAGATCCGTTGATGCGTACGATTGTCGACCAAAGCAAGCCGGTTGAAAAAGGCAATATTATCGTGTTCATTATTGGCCAGTGTGACCGCATATTCTCCAGGTGTGATTTGTTTGACTTGAATATCGAGCTTACAGTTGGCCATATCTGTTAAACCGCTATAATAACCTTTCGCATCAGGCAACCAATAGAAATTGTCGCTTAATAGGTGTTGCCCTGCATCCATTAACTGTAGACGCAAAAAAGCCCCTTTGTCTTTTGCCAATTCGTCGATTTGCTTTTTGATGGACATGATTTTTTTAACAGATGAAGGTTCCATAAATGCAAATACCTTTGTTATTGGATAAGCTTTCCCTTGCATGTCGTATGCATGAATAACAAGCATTATATTGTTACGTTTTTCAAAATGGTTGTTGACAATGGAAACAAAACCGTCTACTGGATTATACATAGCATGTAATGGTTCGCTGCCACTCCTTAAGCCATAAAGACCAGCATTTGGATCGAGGTAATAGTCGTACATTTGACCGCGCAAGGAAGTCCAGGGGTTCTGCGTCTTCCAGATGATTGTACCCGTATACCAATCCCACATATGGGCACTGAAGCCCTCCATCAGGCCCCTGTATTGATTATAATTGACTAGTTGCGCCTTGTTTGCGAAATCTTCCAAATTGTTTGTTTTTCCATAAGGCGCTATATGTTCACCATAGCCAATATAGGTGTGATATTGCCAAACCGAGTCTACGGTTTCCTGTACTCGACCCTCGGCGTTAAAGCCCGTGAATAAGGGTGCAATTTGATTTTCTTCCGGTAAAAATCGCTTCAATGATTCCAGGTCGCCCACACCAACGGAGCCAACTTCCGAATTAAAGGGCCAGGTTTTATCAGCCCAAAATGTTTTGATGTCCTGTATTCCGTATGGGCCATCGCCGTTCCCACCAATGTCGTTTTGCGACATAGCATCTGAATTGGAATAATCAACAAACCATCTGGTGCCATCCAATTTCGGCAAGATGGAATCCCGGAGTGGAACTAAAATATCATCAGGAGGTGTGATTTCGTTACCACCGCAATAAAATGCTAAAGAGGGATGGTTTCGAATCATTTTGATCATATCGGCAGCAGATTCAAGAAATAATTGATGGTCATCCGGGTATTGTCGCCTTGTCCATTGATCGTCTTTCTTCAATGGATCTTCCCATCGTCCGTTACAATCGCCGGACATCCAAAAATCCTGAAAGACAAGTAGCCCATAACGATCGCAAGCTTCGTAAAATTCCGGTCGCTCCACCAACGCACCACCCCAAATTCGAATAAGATTTAGATTCATATCCCGGTGAAAGCGAATTTCGGCGTCATAACGTTCTTTTGAGAAGCGAAGCATCGCATCTGAAATGATCCAATTGCCACCTTTGATGAATATTTTTTGACCGTTAACCGCTACCTCCCGGCTACGTGTATGTGGATTCCAGTAGGTTTGAATCTCCCGGATACCTATTTTCAGATCTTTTTTATCACTAGTGGTTTTGGCTGCATTGGGTACAAAACTTAGCTCCATGGGATACAAATAGGGTTGTCCATAATTCGATGGCCACCATAACTTTGGGTTCTTTAAGATTAAATCCGGGAGTTTTATTTCCTTTTCTTCCTGAGGACGAAGAGTAACACTTTGCTTAACTAATTGTCCATCTAAGCGATACTGCAGCGCGCCACTTATAGGTCTATTGGCCGCGTTGCGCAAAGTTGTGGAAACTTTAATAATGGCAGGTTGCTGGATGCCACTGGTTTCCCTTTTTCCGGGAACTTCCGTAATGATATGGGGATCGATAATGGAAATAGCACCCGTTTTTTCAATCGTTACTTTATCCCATATGCCGGTATTTCTATCCCGTATAGGTTTAATCCAATCCCAACCAGCAGTGTATTGTAACCCAACATTTTTGGCGATGGTGCCATCTCCGCCTTGTCCGCCATTTGGATTGCCTACAACGTCAGGTGGGTACACAATGACGGCTAACCTGTTTTTGCCATTTGAAGCAAGGAGCTTTGTAATATTGAATCGCTTGCGGATATACATCCCTTTGAAGGGTTTAGTATTCACTTTTTTACCGTTGAGAAAGATTTCACAACTATAGTTGATTCCTCTAAAATGCAACCATACCTGTTTATCGCCGGTTGGAATGCCTTCTTCAAAATCATTCACGAACCAATAGGTGTAATAATCCCTGCCAACTGTATAAATATCCGGGATCTTGTTGTTATTCATGCCAAAAAAAGGATCCGGAATCTCCTGATTATTCAGCATACCGGTCAATACTGTTCCCGGTACAGTGGCCGGCTTCCAGCCTTGAATGACTGAAGAAGGATCAGAAAGTTTCTCACCCGACAAGGATACTTCTTTGTAGTTCCTGAATATCCAACCTTTGTTCAATTCGTATGATTGTGCAAAGGAAAATAAGGAGAAAAGCGTGAGAAGAGTTAGTAAATAAATCGTTTTAGTCGACGGTATAGCGGTATTCATTTGTAAGTTTTATTAAAACAGTTTGGCGGAAGCTTTTTCCTTGGCAAACCTAAGGATTTATTGTAAAAATAAGGAAAGGAATCGATTCCGTATTCAAAAGAGGCTTTTTTATTTGTAATATTGAACAAATAATTCACAATGTAAATTTTATTTATTCAACATGGTAAAAACGTACTCAGGATTGTTGCTGCTAGCATCTTTTTTGATGGCATGCAACAATAATCAAAAAACCATCGAACCAGCTACAGCTATGAAATTAAAGCCTTATCCAAAAACAAAAAAGATTGATCTTGTTGACGATCATTTTGGCACGAAAGTTCCTGATCCATACCGTTGGTTGGAGAACGATACAGCGGTGGATACCAAAGAATGGGTGTTAGCCCAAAACGAAGTGACAAATGACTACCTTTCTCAGATTCCCTTCCGAGACGCCATCAAGCAACGTTTGGAGAAATTGTGGAATTACGAGAAAATATCGGCTCCCTTCAAAGAAGGCAATTATACATACTACTTTAAGAATGACGGACTCCAAAATCAATCGGTTATATACCGAGAAGAAAAAGAGGGTAAGAGTGAGGTGTTTTTGGATCCCAATAAATTTTCGGCCGACGGAACCACATCTTTGGCAGATATCAATTTCAGTAAAGATGGAAGTTTAGTAGCCTATCAGGTTTCAGAAGGCGGTTCCGACTGGCGCAAAGTAATTGTTTGGAAAGCAGAAGATAAATCAGTCGTAGGTGATACATTGATCGATGTTAAATTTTCAGGCTTGGCTTGGAAAGGCAATGAAGGATTCTATTACAGTAGCTATGACAAACCGAAAGAGGGGAGCGCGCTGTCGGGTTTGACACAATATCATAAATTGTATTTCCATAAACTAGGCACTCCCCAAAGTTCAGATGAACTGATTTTTGGTGGCGAAAGTACGCCGAGGCGATATATCGGGGCTTATTTAACTGAGGATGAAAGGTTTTTGGTTATCACGGCAGCAAATACCACAAGTGGCAATGAATTGTATATCCAGGATCTAAGCAAGCCGGATTCTAAAATCGTTCAGGTAGTAGATAATTTTGACAAAGAACACAGCATAATCGATAACGAAGGAGACTCGCTATTTATCTTAACAAACTTGGGGGCACCAAACTATAAAGTGGTAACAGTTGATATTAACGATCCAAAACCCGCCAACTGGAAAGATTTGATCTCGGAAACCGAAAATGTGCTGAACATAAAGAAAGGCGGCGGCAAATTGTTCGCCATTTACTTAAAAGATGCTACGTCTTTAGTAAAACAATTTGATAGGCGTGGCAAAGAAGAGCGAATCGTAGAATTACCTGGACTTGGTACGGCCAATGGCTTTGAGGCAAAACAGACCGAAAAGGAGCTTTACTATTCATTTACATCGTATGTATATCCACCCACCATTTTCAAATATGATATAGCTTCTGGTAAGTCGACAATATACAAAAAGCCCGATGTGTTGTTCAACCCTGAGGATTACGAATCCAAACAGGTGTTTTATGCGTCTAAAGATGGCACGAAGGTTCCGATGATTATAACCTATAAAAAAGGGATCGTACTTGATGGTAGCAATCCAACGATGTTATATGGATATGGCGGCTTCAATATCAGTCTAACGCCTTCCTTTAGTGTATCAACAGTTTTATTGTTGGAACAAGGAGGTGTTTATGCAGTAGCCAATTTGCGTGGCGGCGGCGAATATGGAGAAAAATGGCACTTAGCAGGAACTAAATTGAAGAAACAGAACGTGTTTGATGACTTTATAGCCGCCGCCGAATACCTCATTAAAGAAAACTATACATCAAAAGAGCGTCTGGCAATTTCCGGTGGATCCAATGGTGGTTTACTTGTCGGCGCCGCTATGACGCAACGACCGGATTTATATAAAGTCGCCTTCCCTGCGGTGGGTGTTCTGGATATGTTACGTTATCACAAATTTACGGCCGGCGCTGGTTGGGCCTACGATTACGGAACCGCGGATGATAATAAAGAAATGTTTGATTATTTGTATAAATATTCGCCCTATCATGCATTAAAAGAAGGGATTGAATACCCGGCAACGATGGTAACAACAGCCGATCATGACGACCGAGTTGTGCCTGCTCATAGTTTCAAATTTGCGGCGCGCTTGCAGGAATACAATAAGGGAACCAATCCGGTATTGATTCGAATCGAAACGAAGGCCGGACACGGTGCAGGTAAACCAACAGCTATGATTATTCAGGAACAAGCCGATAAATGGGCTTTTATGTTTCAGAATATGGGGGTTGGGTATAGCGAATAAATGTGAAATATAGAACTAATAAAAGAGGGGAGCTAAAAATTCGTTTTTAGATCCCCTCTTTTGTTTATCAATACACGGGTTTTACTGTGTACCCTCTTTTTCTCAAAAGATTAATAACACCTTTATCCCCAGCCAAATGACCAGCCCCAAAAGCAAAGAAGGTGGCTTGAGATTTTGCACTTTCTTCTATAATGGAAATCCAATTGGCGTTTCTATTGTACAGCATTAGGTCTAAATAATCCTGCATGAGCGGATCAGCTATTGTTCGACTGTGCAAGGTGTGGATATCCTGGCTTTTATAAAGGTTGATAAGCTCGTTTATTTCCGTAGCCATGCTGTCCAAATTAAATACCATTTCTTTTAGTTGTTCTGCTTGAACTTTATAAGGAATCGTATCAAAAAGCGCAGCCTGGCTCTCTACCGTTTCTAAGCCGGCGATATTCATACCTTTGGCTTTTGCTAAATCCACCAATTGCAATTCCCAGCTAGCGGGCTGACATTGTAATGCACCCATTAAAACAATGGAATATAGGCCAAAGGGCTTCATGTTATTTAGCGTTTCCAGACGAATATGCGCTATTTTTTCCAGGCTGTCACTTACCTGGCGATAGGTTAGGCTATCATATAAATCATGGTATGTCTTGCCTCGCATGCGCATATTTTCCATCATTTTCATACCGATCTGAGGATCCGAAAAATCCAGCTCAAGGTATAATTGTTGACTTGCTTCGAGCTTTTGCTTGAGGGCCTCTGTAAAAATTAAATCATCCGGACATAAAAGATGGAAAGTGCCAAACAGGTAAGAGGGGGTCGAAAGGCCATTTCCCGTGAATTCCCAAAGCGTCGTCCGATCTGTTGATGTTTGTGCTTTCGATGTAATAACGAAAGAAAACCATAGGAGCCCGATTAATAGAACAAATCGTTTCATAACATTTTATTCTTGATGCATTCTATTCATCTTCCTTCAAATTTTCATTGTCCAGATCCTCCAAAATCTTATTGACGTCTGCTTCGGTTTCAGTTAGTTTACTTTTGCAGATTTTGATTAACAATGCCGCACGCTTCACTTTGTTTGAAAGCTCGTCTACCGTAATTTCTCCATCTTCGATTTCTTCCACGATTGTCTGAAGTTCTTCAAATGCTGATGTATAGCTTAATTGCTTATCCATTTTATTTCTTTATTTCGTTTACAAAAGTAACCTGACTATCTGTTTCGCCAAATGCTAAAATCGTCTTTACCTTATCGCCCACCTTCAAGACCTGCGCATCAGTTACAGCTTTTCCCTGAAAAAGCATGATGCTATACCCTCTTTTCAGTACATGTTGTGGGTCGAGTATAGATAGGTGGCGCTCTTGATTGTCCAGTGATTTAGTCGCTTCCACTAATAATCTCTTGGTGCCAGGGGCTAGATTTTTATGTAATGTTGTGAGAGCTGCATGGTGCTTTTTTGCGATCTGATGGCTTTGGCGGATTAGTTGATCTCTGATTTGCCGAATTACCTGTCTTGAACGCTTGCTTAAATGGAGGTTCTCACGTTTCAATCGTTGTCCTAGAAAAGTGATGGCCTGTTTTTCTTCCATTAAAGTGCGCTTTGACTGCGTGGATAATTGGCTTTTAAGGCGTTGAAACGATCCTTTCTCCTGGGCCAGTTGATATTTGCTTTGTTGAAGTGTACGGTTACGTAAATTCGCTAATTGATGCTTGTTTTCATGTAACATATTCAAGCTCGCCATTCTAAAATAGCGGATGTTGTTATTTAGCAATTGTTGCTGATTATCGAAGAGCTGCTGCGTTTTCAATCGAAGTACCTGTTCCGCATAGGTTACCGGGCGAGCAAAGTTGTGAAAATGTTGTAAAAGATAATCAGCCAACGCGCTGGGCGTGATGGCATTTTTATAGGCAACTAGCTCTGAAACGGTCTCATTGGTCGCATGGCCAATTCCGGTTATTACAGGGATAGGAAAAGTGGCAATGGCTTTCGCTAATAACACATTGTTGTAAGAGCTTAAACCAACCTCTCCTCCACCTCCTCTTATGATCGCAACGACATCAAAACGTTGCAGTTGTAAACGGATCTTGGCTAGCTGATCGATGATGGAGATCACGGATTTTTCACCCTGCAAAAGAGCCGGGAACAACTCGTACTCGAAACGATAACCGAAAGAATTATGATCGATAATCTTTAAAAAATCGGCTAAGCCTTTACTCGTTTCTACCGAAACGATGGCGATACGTTTAGGCAGTAAAGGAAAAGGCAACAGTTTGTTTGCCTCAAAAAGGCCCTCTTCTTTCAGCAAAGCAATACTGGCCTGTTTTTCTCGTTCCAATTCTCCTAACGAGTACGAAGGGTCGATATCGACAATATGTAGGCTCAATCCATGTACAGGATCGTAGCTAATTGATGCTTGTAAAAGTATATTGATCCCATTCTTTAATGGCTCTTTAATGATTTCGACAAAACGCTGATTAATACGCTCATAGTCGCTTTTCCATAATGTTGCCCGAATTTCTGCAATGACCTTTCCCTCTAGCTTCTCCAACAGCTCGGGATAACAATGACCTGAATGAGAATAGTGATTTAGTTTGTTCATTTCAGCCTTTATCCAATACAAGCTTTTATAGCGGTCTGCTATTGTTTTTTGGATGCTGCGAGCTACCTCCGCCAATGAAAAGATAGTTTTATCTGCAATTATTTCGGGCATACTCAAACTTAGATAAAATGCACGACATTCGCGAAGAGGAGTTGATTTTTTACACTACGCTATAGTGTAGATTCTTATATAGCTTGCAGAAATACCAGTCTAAAAGCGTCGATTGTATGAAGTACGCTTCGACTAACGACCTCCCCACTAAAATAGTTTTAAGGCTATCCTTAATGTATTTGTTTGATTGAGGGGCTGGGCAGCACTTCTTGAATGCGCATACATTAGTCGGATCATTTTCCATTGTAAACCAACATGCAATTCACTGTAATTACTTAATTCAGACGTGTGTAGGTAATGCAATCCAATAAGCTCTTCAAGCTTCAGCTTTCGTAATAGGGGCACCTTACTGACGAACATACCGCCGAGATTATACTCCATATGGGCTTCCACGAAATTGGATGGGGTGCTGTACTGATAATAATCTAAGGCTAAAAAGGAACTTAGCTGCTGGTCAACGAGTAAGATTCTATTTCCATTAAAGTGTTTGTAATCCGGATAAAAAAGCTGCTTATTGTTAAAAAAGCTTCCAGCGGTAACTGAAAAGGACACCTTGCCGTATAGACCTAGGCCCATATTGTTTTTTTGAACACTTGTGGTAAGCAAATCGTAATCGACATCTGAGCCTAAGACATTCTTAATGCCTTTAATATATTGGATACCAAAGGTTGGATATTTAGAAACCAGATAACGTTTGCCCGTTGGGTACATGTCATAACGATTTGAAAAGTCATAACTTAAACCGACCCGGACTTTTGTGGATTTATTGTCTGTAAAAAGCGGAACGTCGGCGTCCGGTTGTAAGGGATTGTTGGAGGTAAGCTTATTTGAATTGCGATCCCGGAACGTAAAATCGCTAGCATTGGGTAGCCAATGGCGGTTTGACCATTCCGCTTGCAGGCTGATTTTAATATTGCCCGGCAAGGTATTGCTCCACGCTATGGAAGCAAAGGTTTTTTCGTAGAGTTTTTGATAATTTTCCCCGACAAATAAGGTGTACAGGCTATTTAATAAAGTGGGAAGTGAACCCTGGTTGTTTAGATCGAGGACATCCCTACCGCCAGATAGTACGAAGGTTTGATTCTTAACAGGAAGATCCGTGCTCACGATACCATTGAGGTGTTTGTTTGCAAATCCATATCGAATGCGTCCATTTATACGAAAATATCGATTTAGCCCGCTGTCGAGTTGTCGATTGTAATTTATACCGTAATTAATCGCCAAACCTTCAACGCTATTAAAGAGCATTGATGTTAAGAGGCCGTTAAAGCGAATGGATTCTTTCTTATAACGATTGCGGTAGGTATACCCACTCGTTAGAAATGTCAGTGGTTTGAAGCGATTATTCTTTCTGTCGATGGAGTCCAAATACGCTTTCGATTGATGAAAACGATATAAACTATCTTTTGCTATATAGTCTTTTTGTTCTTCCGGACTTAATGGAACTGGCCTGTTCTTCGCCCAATACAGGCTGTCTTTCTTATTCACGTCTCCACTTATAGATAATACCTCCCGAAAAAGTCTCTTATCGGGCGCATCGATAAAGGTATAGTTTTGATAAATAGCCGTAAAATAACCACCAACTTGAAAGCCAAGTAGACCAGCCTTAAAATCCAATTGGATATTAGAAGGCATCCATTTGTTTTCCGTTACTTCTGTATAAAGCTGTTTGAGATTCAACGAATCGACAAAGTTGATGCTCGACTCCTTATCAAGTAGAAAATTCACACTATGAATACGCCATTCACCTTCAATAATATATATATTGCCTTTATAAAGTGGCTCTGCCTTTCTTTTAGGAATTACTTTAATTTTGATAATCGTCTTCCCTTTCTCTTCTGCGGTGCCTAGATATTGATATCGATAATATGCTAAAGCATTATCGGCAATGGGAGAAATAAAGGGCCTGTTACTCAAACCTTCAACAATATGTTGGTAGTTCTCGTAAAAATTAAGTTGAAGCTCAGAGGCCCTATTGAAACTAAAGGCTTTATTATCGCCTGAAATTTTGGAACTGATCATCTCTTCCTTGAAATCCTTGGGCGGATTGACGGTAATCTTGGACTCCGATTCAGATAAATAAATGATGCCTCTTCTTGCAGAATCCAGGCCAATTTCTTCTCCAATTTCGTTCATATCAACACCAAAGAATTTCTTTGGTGCTTTAAGTAAACGTTGCAAGCCTTTTATATATACATGTGCGTGATAGGGGCCTGTTTCTTTTAAATAATAGGACCTTTTCTTCATTGCCTTTCTAATGATGGAATAAGCGGGGTCTTCCCGGTTTCCGATAACTACCTCCTGTAATGTGTAAATCTCCCCATCTAAGTGAATGATAAGACTGTCGTGTTGAGGCGGTTTCACGGTGATTGTTTTTTGCTTGTAGCCCACTGCCGAAATACTTAATTGGTGTCGGCCTTCCGGTAGCGATAGGTTAAAATGTCCCTCTTTATTTGCCGAGGTGCCAATCGAAGAGCCTTCTTTAACAATAGTCGCAAATGGTATCGGAAAGCCATCGGCATCGCGTATCGATCCTTTTAAAGTTAGTTGTTGAGCTACGGCAATATTTGTAAACAGAAAGAAAATAAGGGTAACGATTCGATTCATCAGCATATGAGATATGCTCTTAAGATGGTCTGCAAGCCTGAAAGGTTACATTTATTTTTGTTAAAGTATGTTAATTAAACGCTTTAAGCACTAGGCGAGATAGGCATTAAAGGCCGTATTGGCTATTTTAAAAGACTATGAACTTTTAGTAGTTTAATGGAAATTCCTATTTGGCCTAAATGGTAAAGGTCGTGATGTATCATCCCTTCCAACAGCGCTTGAAAGGTGTATGTACCGCATTCCTGAGCGAGAAAGGCATCATCCCGTATTTCAATCAAGCGTATCAAGTGGTATTGAGAAGCATAAAAATCATCTTTCAGTTTTTTCCATCCTATCTGCTTTAACTCATTGTTCGAACGCCAGTTTTCGTTGCTTTCTATGGTCAATGTGCTTTTTTGGCCTTGCAACTTACGGATACAATCCCTTCTCCATTCCAACAGATGTGAAACGATTTCGGCAACACTGTGTATATCGGGAATGGGCCGAGTGAGCGCCTGCTCCGGTGTTAATGTATCAATTTTTTTTATGAAGTTTTCATCTAACCATAGGTCACCGTCTTGAACATCCTGTAATTGCTTTACTAGATTTTGTATTAACAGATTACTCATAAAATAAGGCTTAAAATATAATGGTTTACAGTATTCCAAAGATAAAAAATCCGGCACAGATTTAACATATAGCTAATCGGAGTCGCTATATGTTTAGATCGATTACCGAAAGATAATCATTTCTATCATCTTTTCAGCTTTTATCATTAAATCTGTATTTTTACCGCAAATCACTGAATTTATGTATAAAACACTTCAACCTGTATTGCAAAAAGAATTGGCCGAAATAGAAGAGGCAGGCTTATATAAGCGGGAACGTATTATCACGACTCCTCAAGGCGCGGATATAAAAGTAAGTGGAGGCAAGGAAGTTGTGAATTTTTGCGCGAATAATTACTTAGGGCTTTCGTCTCATCCAAAAGTTATTGATGCTGCAAAAAGAGCAATAGACACACATGGTTACGGCATGTCTTCCGTACGATTCATTTGCGGGACACAGGATATACATAAAGAACTGGAGGCAAAAATAGCTAAGTTTCTTGGGACGGAGGACACCATTCTGTATGCGGCAGCCTTTGACGCGAATGGGGGTGTTTTTGAACCGTTATTTGGAGCAGAAGACGCCATCATTTCTGATGAATTGAATCATGCGTCTATTATAGACGGCGTTCGCCTATGTAAAGCACAACGTTTCCGATACAAGAATGCGGATATGGAGGATTTGGAAAAGCAATTAATTGCTGCAAAAGGCGCTAGACATCGTATTATTGTTACCGATGGTGCTTTCTCGATGGATGGGGTGGTCGCTCCGCTGGATAAGATCTGTGATTTGGCGGATAAATACGAAGCCTTGGTTATGATTGACGAATCGCATTGCACGGGCTTTATCGGTAAAACAGGAAGAGGTACACACGAGCATTTTGGTGTTATGAGCCGCATTGATATTATTACAGGGACCTTGGGAAAAGCCTTGGGTGGTGCTTCCGGCGGATTTACTTCGGGGAAAAAGGAAATCATCGATATGCTTCGTCAACGTTCAAGACCCTATTTGTTTTCCAATACACTGGCACCGGCCATTGCCGGCGCTTCTATCGCAGTTCTGGATATGTTAAGCGAAACGACGGCATTACGGGATAAACTAGAATACAATACCAAGTACTTTAGAGAGAAGATGGCGGAAGCGGGATTTGATATTAAGCCTGGATTCCATCCCATTGTTCCGGTGATGCTTTACGATGCTAAATTAGCACAAGAGTTTGCCGCTAAAATGCTGGAAGAAGGGATCTATGTAATCGGATTCTATTATCCTGTTGTTCCTAAAGAAAAGGCCCGGATCCGCGTGCAATTATCCGCTGCTCATGAACAGGAACATCTAGACAAAGCAATCACCGCTTTTACCAAGGTAGGAAAGCAATTGGGTGTAATTAACTAGTTAAGATAAATTGATAATTGTATGGAATTAATTAATGCAAACAGGAAGGCCGGTGCTTCGCTGCTGTTCGTGAATTTCGAGCATTTTATCTAAGTTTGCAAAAAATAAACGACCCATTGGCTGGGCTTTGTTTATTTTATAAAGAGTTAAAAATGAGTATACAGGAAAAAATTAATCAATATACAGAAGAGATAAATAATTGGACTCCTCATTCACAACAAGAAGTCGAAAACTATCGACTGAAATTTTTGGTAGCGAAAGGGATCGTCAAAGGATTGTTTGAAGAGTTCAAAAATGTTTCGAGTGAAGAAAAGCGGCTTTTGGGCAAAGTGTTGAATGAATTTAAACAATTGGCAGAAGCAAGATATGCCGAAACAAAGGATTTATTCGAGGTTTCTGCCGACTCTTCAAAGGATTCGAAAGAACAGGATTTGACCTTGCCCGGACCTGGTTTTGAAATTGGTACTCGCCATCCTTTGTCCCTTGTACGAAAAGAGATTGTGGAAATCTTCAAAAAACTTGGTTTCATTGTGGCCGAGGGTCCGGAAATTGAAGATGATTGGCATAATTTTACGGCGCTTAACTTTCCGGAAGAACATCCCGCAAGAGACATGCAGGATACCTTCTTTATCAGGAAACAAGAAGGTAATGATATTGCACTCCGTACGCACACTTCATCGGTGCAAGTACGAATGATGGAAAGTGGGACTCCTCCTTTCCGTGCTATTATGCCGGGACGTGTCTATAGAAATGAGGCAATATCCGCTCGAGCACATTGTTTTTTCCATCAGATAGAGGGTTTATATATCGATGAAGGTGTTTCTTTCGCTGATTTAAAACAGACCTTATACCATTTTGTTCAGGAACTTTTTGGTGAAGGAACCAAAGTTCGTTTCCGTCCATCTTATTTTCCTTTTACGGAACCGTCTGCTGAAATGGACATTTCTTGCACCATTTGCAAAGGAGCGGGATGTAATATGTGTAAATACACCGGTTGGGTTGAAATCCTAGGATGTGGTATGGTGGATCCGAATGTGTTAACAAACAGTAAGATTGACGCAAAGAAATATACAGGCTTTGCCTTTGGAATGGGCATTGAGCGCATAACTAACTTGAAGTATGAAATCAAAGACTTGCGTTTGTTTTCTGAAAATGATATACGTTTTTTAAGACAATTTGAAACCGAGACAATTTAAGACAAAGAGCTTCCTCTGGAAGATATGTCCGTTGCTGATCTTTATCGTCTGCGGCTGTGGAAAAGACTATTATGGGATTCCTGAGGTGGTTGTTAACCAAACGTTTTCTACCACCCAATACCACGAACTGGAGGTGGCGGGAGGCTACGCCGTGTCGGAAACCGGTGGTGTTGCCGGTATAATTGTTTATAATACAGGAAGCGGTTATGTAGCCTACGATCGTTGCAGTACAGTTAATCCGGAAAAAAAGTGTGCTGTAAATGTGGATGACACCGGTATTATTTTGGTAGATCCATGCAGCGGTGCGAAATATGATATCAGAAGCGGTATGCCTTCAAAGGCTCCGGCTGAGCGACCGTTAAAACCTTACCAGGTGAGGAGAGATGGGAATCTTATAAGAGTTATTAATTAAATGGAAGCAGATAAAATTAAAGAAAGTATCAAACGGTCGGCAAAGGATCTCTTCCGACGCTATGGTTATAACAAAACCAGCGTCAATGAGATCGCGAAAAAGGCTAAAATAGCCAAAGCTACCATTTATAAATACTTCGATAGCAAGGAAATGGTTTTACACGCCATCCTAATGGATTATATTCAGGTCGGCGTAGACGAACTCATACATAACCCAAGTACGGCTACCGATCAAGGCACGTATTTAAGTAATCTTATTTTGAAGGTCAGTCGTTTAACCTATACCATCTGTAATGAATTTATTGGCTGGGATTTCATTCGAGAGTCGGCCAATGCACAAGAGTATTTAAAAACGCTTTCTGACGATTTGGAGAATTTACTGATCAGTTCTTTTAACGAGAGCCATATTATTGATCCCGGTATACCTAAAGAAAACTTAGTATTTTTAATTAAGTCGAGCAAAAGTATTGTGTTTTCGTTCGCTTTTACGGCCGTAAGTGTGGCCGATGTTCGAAAGTATTTTGTTTCCTTTCAAAAAGAGATACTACCTTATTTAGTGAAAGCAACCGTCAGTTAACCCTTACTCGGGTACTTTTAGGACTTAGATTCTTCGTTTTAAGGCATCAATTTTTTGATATGCGAGGTATTATAGCCTGGATTAAGGTGGCAAAGAACATGACCGAGACACAACCGACTAAATTAAGCCATAAAAAGGCCATCATATCTGCGCGCCAACAAATAATGACTAAAATTTCGGCAAAAATAGCAGCAATGAAGGTCGCAGTTCCCTTCGCGCGTTTCATATAAAAGGCAACAATAAATATGCCCAAGATGGTGCCGTAAAATAAGGACCCCAGAATATTGACCGCTTCAAGGAGATTACCAAGACGATTGGCATATAGTGCAATGATAATCGTAAATATACCCCAAAATAAGGTCATAAGCCTCGACACGTTTAGATAATTACTGGCACTGCCATCCCGATGAATAAATCGTTTGTAGATGTCAATAACAGATGTTGATGCCAGCGAATTGAGCGCACTCGCGGTTGATCCCATCGAAGCTAAAAAAACAATGGCTATTAAGATGCCTACGAGCCCTTTGGGAAGCTTTTCCGTGACGAAATTAAGAAAGATATAATTGTTATCATTCGTATCTGCTTTCGGGTCATTCTTTTGCATGAGGCGGGTTAGTTCTTCCCTGATTTCGGTCGTTTTTTGGTTGGCGCTATGTAAATCTTTTCTGATGTCGGCAATTTCAGCATCAGAATGCGTGTCCAACGCGTTGCTCAATTTATTGATTAAACGATGTTTCTCTTGAAAAACCGTATTGAATTGCTCTTTGATCTGCTGTAATTCAGATTGATAGGGACTTTTTTCAATTTTGTTTAATTCCAGTTTATTAAAGAAAATAGGGGGCTGATTGTACTGATAGTAGGCAAAAACGAGGACGCCGATCATTAATATCAGAAATTGAAGCGGAACTTTAACAAGGCCATTCATTAGTAGACCCAGTCGACTATCGCGTATCGAGGAGCCGGTCAGGTAGCGTCCAACCTGACTTTGATCGGTGCCAAAATAAGACAATTGTAAAAAAAAACCGCCTATTAAACCGCTCCACAAAGTATATTGGTTATTCCAGTCGAAAGAGAAATCAATCGCATTGGCTCTCCCGGATTTTCCCGCTATATGCAGGGCTTTTACCAAACCGATATCGGATGGTAATAGGTGGACAACCATTACACCCGCTGAAAGCAAGCCGATAAAGATGATACCCATCTGCAGCAGTTGGGTATAAGAGACGGCCTTCGTTCCTCCCCATACCGTATACATCACCACCAAGCAGCCAATGAACAAGGTCGTATAAGTAGCATCTATCTGCAAAATGCTCGAAAGGATAACAGAAGGAGCATAAATGGTAATGCCGGTGGATACACCGCGCTGTATAAGGAACAGAAATGCAGTGAAGACACGTGTTTTTACGTCGAATCTTTTTTCCAGGTATTCATAGGCGGTAAAGACCCGCATTCGGTGAAAAATAGGGACAAAAGTGATGCTCAGTACGATCATCGCCAAGGGTACGCCGAAGTAGAACTGTGCAAAGCTCATACCCGAGGAATAAGCAAGTCCGGGAGCTGAAAGGAACGTAATGGCACTGGCTTGTGTAGCCATTACGGAGAAGCCTATATGATACCAAGGAAGTGTTTTATTCCCTAATAGATAGCCATCAATATTGCTGCTGCCACGGCTCTTATATACGCCGTAGACAACAATCAGCAACAGCGTGCTGAAAAGTACGATCCAATCGATTAAACTCATTCAAAAGTTATTTTGAATAAGTAAAACAATAGAATCAGCGCAAATAGCCAAATCAACACTATCCAGTAGAATTGATGCCAGCTATTTACAAAAGGGGGGAGGCCTTTATCTTTAGGCAGGTTCTTCCTCACTTCTGCGCTTTACTAAAGCATTCAAGAAAAACATAGCGATAAACAGACCAATAACCAATCCGCCTACTACGCCCCAAAAAGATTCGGCGCAATAGCCTCCGGTTAAAGCGCCAAAAAAAGCACCGATAAGATAGAATAAAGAGTCTGTGTTGATTTTCTTTTCTTGATTTTCCATGTTTAATTGTTTTCTTTTGCGAGCAAATTTACAAATAATCTATAAGCACCGGGCACTCCTGCCGGTAATTCTCTGAAAAAAGAAAGAGATGTGTAAACATATTTACCTTTTCCATACTTTGCTACTAAAAGTGACCCTTTGCTCTCTGCTTCACCCGAGTCATTCATAGCCAAAGGTAATTGGTAATGACTATCGGTATTGGATGCAAAGTATAACCCCCGTTCTTGTATCCAGCCTCCGAAGTCGTCCGCCGTTATTTTGTTGGGATATTGAAGAATGGGATGTTGCGGTTCGATGAGGCGAACCGGTGCATTTTCGTTAGTAACACGCTCTCTGGTGATAGTAAAGGGGTATGGACCAATTTGGGTGGTTTTCAGTCCGCCACTTACATTATATTGTTCTACAAGCGTACCGCCATTTTTTACATAATCCAGTAGTTTGGGTTGTATATAACGGATACGATCATTCACGTTATAGATTCTAATCCCTGTAATAATGGCATCGTATTGTTGAAGATCTTGATGCATAATATCGTTTTCGGATAAAACATCCACCTGTAACCCTATCTCACGCAATGATGCGGCAACGAGGTCACCGGCTCCAGGTAAATAGCCAATGCGCTTGGCAGATACCCCGGTCTCAATTTTACTTAAACGAGCACTTGCCGGCGGAAACCAGTTGATTCGTGGAATGTGGTCGTAGCGAATGGTCCGTATCGATTTCGCTATTTCATTTTGGCCATTTCTATAACGAACCTCGAAAGAGAGAGAGTCGTTCATGGAAGCGTTAGATGATGGATAAATGGTTGCTAGTTTGACCAATTCGTCGTCTTTTTCTTCCAAATCGACCGAAAAGGATGCCGGTTCCATCCGCCAGCCTTGCGGAAGCACGGGCGTAATATCCGCTTGGCTGTGATGACCGTTAGACGTAAAAGAGACCTCGATTTGCTTTGGTTCATTTCCATTAAAAATGATCGCTTTTTGATTGAGATTGACGGTCAGGGGGGGGGCTATAACAATCGGATTATTTACCTCACCACGTACGGGATCATTATATGAATAGGTGACGGGAAAAATATAGTCTATTTCTTTTCCTTCGATAGACAAGGTGGCAATTACCTGTGGAAGAAGATTGCCGGCTTCCGGTTTCCCAATGAGCTTTTGATCTTTTACCGTAAATGAACCTAGTTGATGCGGAAAGGCTAACCAGTAGGGTTGCGTAATTGTTTTTGCTTCAAAGGTGGTTTTTATTTGTTGCGGCTGATTATACGATAAATTGGTTGTACCGCTTAAAAAAGACTCGGTTTGATCACCGTTTTTTAGTGCCAAAAGCGAAACAGATAACCCGGGTTTTTGTACCACCAAATGAGTGCTCGCGTGAACAGTTTCACCGAGCGCGTATTTTTCGTCATCGGCTAAGCAGGCGCCCCAGATCCCTGCACAATCCAAAATAAGCCCTTTTACTTCTTTTATTTTTTGAAGAGCCCAATAATTATTTCCCAAGCCCTCTAGCTCGGTAAGAAGTTCCGTAAGCTTTTTAATAGAATATTCGGGATGCGCTAAATTGTAATGCTCTTGTAACTGCTGCACCAATTCTTGTACTTTTCTCGAAGCGGGAACTCTCGACCAGCTGGTATTGATGTCGTCGAATAAACTTTTCCGGGGAGGGGTGCCTCCTAAACTTTCAAAATATTCATACATTTCGCCCCTTTGAGCGGTGGTGCCAAAGCCCTGACTTTTGTGGTTGGTTCGACTGATAGCGGCAATCTCACCGTAGGTTCTGCCAATAAAAGAATTGTATTGTCCTAAATCTTCTCGAAATTGTCCTTCTTTAATTGTATTCGCGCTGCCAAAATTATAGGTGTTCCAGAGAATTCGAGTGGTCTTCCAAGGTTTTACATATTTTAGCTGCTCCGGAAAACGAGATGGATCTGCTGCAGCTTTAAAGGCCTCCTGTGCTAAGAGAGACGAGGCTTGGTGATGTCCATGTCCCGCTCTTGGGTCGCCCGGAAATCGAGTGATAATAACATCAGGTTGAAAGTTCCGGATTACCCAAACAGCATCTGCCAAAATTTTTTCTTTATTCCATATTTGAAAAGTCTCGTCAAAAGTTTTGGAAAAACCGAAATCGTTGGCTGTCGAGAAAAATTGTTCTCCGCCATCGTCCCTTCTCGCCGCTAATAGCTCTTGAGTCCGTACCAAACCAAGCTCTTCGGCTTGTTCGGTACCAATAAGGTTTTGTCCGCCGTCGCCGCGTGTTAACGACAAGTAACCGGTTCGATAAAGCCGTTCATTTGCTAGCCAGCCGATCAGCCGTGTATTTTCATCATCAGGATGTGCTGCAAAGTAAAGCACACTGCCCAGCGTGTTTAATTTTTGGATTCGCAATCTGATAGATGCAGCGTTATTAGTGGATGCGTTCTGTGCCAACAAGGGTTGGACAAATAGCGTAATCAAACTAATAATAAGCAGGGGAAGCAATTGTCTACGAGGCATACGGCAATGTTTAACGATTCTTGAGAAAGGTAACTAATTTCTGTATGGCGACCGCCCGATGGCTGATCTGATTTTTTTCGTCGGCCGACATTTCCGCAAAAGTTTTTATGTAGCCATCCGGAATAAAAATTGGGTCGTATCCAAATCCTCTTAATCCAATACGTTCCTGTGTAATCGAGCCCTTAACAGTACCTTCAAAGAAATGGTGCTCTCCTCCCAATCGCAAGGAAATAACGGTTCTGAACTGCGCTTTCCGATTGGTTTTGTCAGCTAATTTGGATAATAGCAAGTCGATGTTTTTTTCCATGTCTCTCGAACCACTATAGCGAGCGGAGTAAACACCCGGTTCTCCGTTTAGCGCTTCCACCTCCAGCCCGGAATCGTCGGCAAAGCAATCGCGGGCATAATTACTTAGGATGTATTCACTTTTAAGCGAAGCATTGCCTTCAAAGGTGTCGGCGGTTTCCGGGATATCGACCTCACACTGTATTTCTGATAAGGATTGAATGGAGAATAGACCTTTCACCATTGCTTGAACTTCTTCCAGTTTATGTTTATTGTTCGTTGCAAAAACCAGTTGTTGCATATCTTCCATGTGTTAAAATTGCTAGTGTTTAAAAGGCTTTTACGGCTTGCCAAAAGAGCTTCTTCTTATTTGTATCTGTTAACATTTCCTCAAAAGAATAGGTGTAAAGTAATTCGATGGATTGTTGAGAAGACGCTATATTAAGAGATAAGCCATCTATGCCTACTTTAGCGGGTGATGGTCCGGCGAATATAATCCGTTGAGGATCAAAATAACTACATAGGTCTTCAAAATTTACGCCCGCTTCTATTTGAGCAAGATTCAGAACCGCCACATCATCCAGTGCAAGACCTAAAGCGTGTAATGTTTTGGTAAAGGCATCCAAGGCCGCCGGTGAGAAATGCCCTTCGGTCATATTTTCTACCAAATAGAGAATACGGCTTTTATTGGCTCCAAGAACGTTGAAAGTTGGGCGATCAATATTTGGTGATTGCTCGGTTGCTGCAGGAAAGTCAGCTTCGAAATCGAAGAGCAAATCATCCAGTAGGTAACGTAAAGCAAAAGGATTGGTAGTATTCAACTGCGTCATAGTACGATTGTGGTAAACCCAAACGAAAATAGAAGAATCTACACCGAGATGCAAACTTAGCGAGCGAATTCTAGTTATGAAACGGGTTTTTTACCTTTCTTTAAAAATTCCAGTAGATTACTGTTCGTGTTTTTTTTATGAAACCACTCGGATCGCTCAAATAGCCAAATAAGATGCAACGCGAAAAAAGTGCCGATCAACGATCCTGCTAACAGGTCTTTGAAAAAGTGCTGAGATAGATATACACGTGATAGGGCTACCAAGAGAGCAATCAAAAAGAACCAGGGTTGGCGTCTTTGGCTGACAAAGATGTAAGATAAAGTGATGGTAAGTGAAAATATACAGGTGGTATGGCCGGAAGGGAAGCTAAGTGAGTTTTGTAAGACATAATCTTTAATGGTATAAATCGCTTCTCCGTGCTCAAAAAAAACAGCTGGTCGTGGGTGCTTAACAATCATCTTTATTACCTGCGTAAAGAAACCGGTATAGAGCATAGTAGATACCAATAAAAATGAGTGACGCCAATTAATGAAAAGGAAAATAAAAGCTATAGCCACTGTAACGGGCCAGTCACCCAAATGCGTAATGAGCATAAAAATCTGATCGGCCATGGGGTCATGTAGACGATTGACCCATAAGAATAACTCGGCTTGCGAATAAATAAGCGAGCACGTGATACCAATTAGCTGAAAGCAAACTAGTAATAAAATAAATACGGGGAATTGCTTTAAAAATGTTAGATAACTGTATTCGTAAGAGGCCGATGTATTCATTTTTTTATGCTTAACATTTCAAACATAATGAAAATGTTTATGTTTTTGCAAGCAGCAACTTGTTACTTAGGCAGCCATTTTTAACGTACAATAGCTTGTAATATTAAAGGAACGATTATTTTATTCAACTTTTCTTGATAAAAGTTGAGCAAAATCAAGGCTCGTGTAGGCTACCTTGCACCTGATGGCAAAGCATCAACGGCGCGTATTGGAGCCGTTTCACTTCCTCAATCCGCTTGGGTAGTGCAGCATGAACAGAGGTGCAAATGCTTTGCTGCTCGTTGCATCGGTATCCTCCAAGGCCGTTTTACCCCACACCAGTGGCTTTGTCGGCTGCCCGCAAAGGCCCTCCGTTCTGCTACAATATCGCCTAGGAAATTTGCGGTTTGCACGTTGAGGCACTACCTTTTTATAGCAAAGTTCCAAGTGATGAGTTTTTGGTTACTTTTTGCGGAAACCACGAAGTAGCATGAGTGCCTTTTAAAACAAACGATAACGAATAAAAGTGACAAAAATAATCGTTCTTTTATACGATCAAATTAGAGCATTACGCACTGCGAATTGTTGTCATCGGAAATAAAGGGTCAACAGTGAACCATTTTCTTGTTAAATTTCGTTAAATATGGAATAGAGTGTAATGGATTTGTGTAACTTAGCAAGCTATTAAAACTGCTTAGTATAAAAAATAGAATTTAACAAATGAAGAAGTTTGCTGGTTTGTTGACACTTATCTTCCTCGCGTGTGTGGGAGCACTGAGAGCTCAAGATGTACAGGTAATAGATAAAGTGGCGGCCGTTGTTGGTGGAAATATTATTCTCCAATCGGATATAGAGATGCAGTACGCGCAATATCTTTCCGAGGGTAACCGTGCTGATCCAGGGGTCAAATGTATGATTTTAGAGCAGCTGTTAACAAACAAGCTTTTAACACAGCAGGCAGCAATTGACTCGATCGAGGTAACCGAAGATGAGGTGGATGATAATATCAATAACCGTTTACGATATATGACACGTCAAGCCGGTGGTCAGGAGCAATTGGAAAAATTCTTGAACCGCTCGTTGCTTCAATACAAGGAAGAAATGAGGCCCGCTGTCAAGGAGCAATTGATTGCACAGAAAATGCAGGCGAAAATTACAGAGAAAACCGGGATTACCCCATTGGAGGTGAAAAGGTATTTCGAGAAAATTCCTAAAGACAGTTTGCCTAATTACAATACGGAAGTTGAGGTCGGAGAGATCGTCGTATTTCCAAAATTGACGAAAGAAGAAAAACAGCCCTTTTATGATCGTGCAGAATCTCTTCGGATGGGGATTAAAGCCGGAGACGACTTTGGAACAATGGCAAGGTTATATTCTCAGGATCCGGGGTCAGCTTCTTCAGGCGGTGATCTAGGTTTTTTTGATAGAAGTAGTATGGTAAAAGAATTTACCTCGGTTGCTTTTAGACTAAAACCAGGTGAGATCTCCAATGTATTTGAATCGGAATATGGCTTTCACTTTTTACAAGTACTTGAACGTAGAGGCGAACAGGTTAGGGCACGGCACATATTGATTGGCGTAAAACCGAACGAGCAAAGCATGGAGCGGGCTAAAAAGCAGATTGATAGCATTTACACACAAGTTAAAGACAATAAAATACCATTCTCTACCGCCGCAGCCCTATATTCCGGCGATGAGATGACTAAATATAATGGTGGGATGATGCTTAATGCGATGAATCAGCAAACGCGTACTACATACATTCCTGTAGACCAGCTGGATGCAGCAGATTTCTCCGCTATTGACACCTTGAAAGCCGGCGAATACTCGAAGCCCTTTGCTTTTTCCGACCCGCAGACTAAAAAAGAGGGCTACAGATTCTTGTACCTTAAGTCGCGCACCGAACCGCATAGAGCTTCTTTAGAAAAGGATTATGCGAAAATTAAAGAGTTGGCGGAAGCGGATAAACTGAATCGTGTAGTCAGTGAGTGGTTCGAAGAACGTAGAAAGACTACCTATATAAGAATTGATGATGAATTCAATACCTGCGCAGAATTGAAAGATTGGGTTCGAGAGAGTGAAATAAATAACGCGCAAGCACAAGTCAAAGAATAAAATTGATTAAAAAAATAACGGGGCGCATATAGATATGCGCCCCGTTATTTTTATACCCATTTTGTGTAGACTATTTCTCAAAATACATATCAACGCTCACTTTCCACATGGAATCTTCCTGTAGTTCCCAAATGCGAATATAATAGCATTTTGTGACTTTATTTCCCTGGCGGATGATGGCATCGCCCTGACTATATGCTAACTCACCACTATAAGTACGGTCTACTTTGTGTTCTGTACTTTCGATATTGATGTCCGCTTTCTTTAAAAAGGCACGAATGTCGTCTATGCCGATAACCGGAGTATACCCAGGGATATAAATCCGGGCATAATCTGTTAAGAACTCCTTGAAAGCGGTTTGGTTATCAGCTTTCAAAATAGTTGAAAAAAGCTGATCAGTACTTAATATGATATCTTCCCGTTGTTTTAGTCGAGCCTTCGATCTAGACTTTCGATACTTATTGTCTACCGGGCTCTCCAGAATGGCAGGTACATGCTCTGTTGGTGCGCCATGTTCGCTGATTGCACGATAAGCAATTTTCCACTCACCCTTGCGATCCAATTTCCATAGACAGAAATATTCGCCATATTTCTTCTTGTATCCTACGTTTTGCCATGAAATAGGGCCCGTTGTAAAACCCCATTCATTACTTTTTGATACTTTGGCGTAAACCGGCTTCCATGTCATCACATCCGGTACACGAGCTTTGCTTTTAAAATAAATTTCGGCTTGAGTCGGTGCGGGGGTGAAGAACACCGTACTTTCATCGCTATAGTTCTTATAAGCTGCTAAAACACCTCTATTGGTGGCTAAAACGCCCATGTTATACTCGGCGGATACTAGTTGATTTATTTGATCGGAGGATTCTTGCTGAGCCCACACTGTGTTGCCTAAAAAGGCGATCATACTTAGGGCAACTAAAATAAATCTAAACATTCTTTTTATAAATATTTTTAAGGCTTCTCCCCTGCCAAATTAATGCCAAAATTTTTTTTGTGGATTTACGACTTGCTCCAAACTGTACCTTCCTTACTGTCTTTCAGTTGGAATCCCATTTCCTGTAAACTATTGCGAATCAAATCAGATGTCGCGTAATCTTTGGAAGCTTTGGCTTCTTGTCTTAGTTTAATAATGAAGTCCATTAATTTTTCCAAATCCCCATTATTCTCCGTTTGATCATCTTTTAATCCAAGGATATTGAATACGAAATCGTTTACCAGTGTATTCAATTGCGCTAAGCCCTTTGCATCAATCTTGGTTTTATTGTCGTACACACTGTTGATAATACGTACAACTTCAAACAGCTCGGCAATCAGCACCGGACTATTGAAGTCATCATTCATGGCAGCTATAAAACGTTGCTTTATTTCTTCAAAGTCAACTTCCGAAGACGCTGAAGCCTTTAATTTGGGTAGTAAAGCAATGGCGTTCATTAACCGACGATAGCCTTTGTCAGATGCTTCCAGAGCCTCATTCGAAAAGTCTAGCGTGCTTCTATAATGGGCTTGCAGCATAAAGAAACGAACCGACATAGGCGAATATCCACGGGTTAATAAGGGATGATCTCCGGTGAACAATTCCCTTGGAAGAAATCCGTTTCCCGCAGATTTCGACATACGTGCGCCATTAACGGTTAACATGTTTGTATGCATCCAATATTTAGCCGGGTTGGTATGATTGCAAGCTTGCGATTGGGCAATTTCGTTCGTATGGTGAGTTGCTGCCAAGTCCATTCCCCCTCCATGAATATCGAACTGATGGCCTAAATATTTGTTGCTCATCGCTGAACATTCGATATGCCATCCCGGAAAGCCTACGCCCCATGGCGATGGCCACCGCATAATGTGCTCTGGTTTAGCTTTAATCCACAAAGCGAAGTCGAGTCTTCCCTTTTTTTCGTCCTGGCCGCCCAGTTCACGGGTATTATTTAGCATGTCTTCAAGCTGCCGATTGGTAAGAATTGTATAATCGTTATTTTTGCTGTACTTTTCGACATCAAAGTATACCGTGCCGTTTACTTCATAGGCATAACCGTTTGCGATGATTTGTTTTACCATCTCGATTTGCTCAGAAATGTGACCGGTAGCTGTAGGTTCAATGCTTGGAGGAAGCGTATTGAATAATCGTAGAACATCATGGAAGCCGATCGTATACTTCTGCACAATTTCCATTGGTTCCAATTGTTCCAGCTTCGCTTTTTTTGCAAATTTATCATCCCCCTCATCACGGTCTCCTTCTAAATGTCCGGCGTCAGTTATGTTTCTAACATAACGAACTTTATAGCCCGAATACAACAGATAACGATAAATCAGGTCAAAGGATACGAATGTCCGGCAGTTGCCTAAATGCACGTCACTATAAACGGTAGGGCCACACACATATAAGCCTACCATGGGCGGGTTTATGGGTTCAAAAATTTCTTTCTTTCGGCTAAGCGTATTATAAATGACTAAATTGCTGCTCATTCGTTTTATTTTTAAGGAATATGTTTTATGGGTACAAGGTACACCGCTAAGTAGATTTTGCGAATTTAGTAATTTCCTTTCATTCCATGCTATTTTTAGAATCCTGTTGGCGAGAAAGGACAATAAGAAGACGTTGCCTCAAACTCGCTATAAGGAAAGATCACTCCAAACAGCGTAATGATCGGATAACTTTTTCTTCAAAATCTGATAATGCTTAACCTCAAAGGTCTTAGATGAAAGTATATAATCTATTTGAAAGTTTGGAAATTCACCGTTGTAAGTAATCCCCCAACCCGCACCCTTCTTCTCGAAACTATTGTTCAAATCGCTAGATACGGTGTGCACGGCAAAAGATAGAGGGGTGTCATTGAAATCGCCGGTTATAATTACCGGTTTACGACAGCGATTAATCTCTTCCTTAATTCGCTTCGCTTGCTCACTCCGTTCAAAAAAAGCATGTTTTAAGCGAGAGCCAATACGTTTAGTAGATGCAACATTATCATTTTCAAAACTCCGACTTTTTACGTCTTTTACAAAAGCGTAATCCTGTGGTTGAAAACCGATAGATTGCAGGTGGATATTGTAAACGCGGAAAGCACGACCATTTTTTACGATATCGGCATATATAGCTCTATTTAATGTTCGTTTCCCTTGATAATTAGGAATTGATCCGGCATTTTTTATCGGATAACGCGATAAAATAATGAGGCCGTAAGCTTCGTACTCATTTTCAACTACAGGATGGAAATAGCTGTAAGAAAGTCCTAAAGCAGGAGCCATATTTTGCCGGCTGTTGTATTTTCCTTTTTTCCTTGTATAGAACTCCTGCATACATACAATATCCGGTGACACACTTTGGATAAGTTCGGTTACGGCTGTTTTCGTTTTTGGTTGCACGTCCTGATCTTCTTTCCGAAATAAATGTACATTATATGTTAATACTCTTATACTACTGCTGTCGGGCCGCTTAATCGATGCCTCGTCTGGTTTACTGCGAAAACCTATATGCTTTTTTAGTGGAACGTAGCCACAGAGAATACAAAGCAGTGATAAAATAAGGTATTTGGATTTTTTAAATGCCCAAAGAATGATGAATACCAAATTAGCTAATAAGAAAATAGGGTATCCTAAACCAAAAAAAGCGAGCGGCCAAAAACTTTGCGGGTCGATGTAAGGAGCTAGGTAACTTAGACATAACAACAAAACGCACAAAGCATTAATACCAAGCAGCACGAATTTTCCCAGGCTTCTTTTTCTTTTCCCTTTCCTTATTTTTGCGCCCATGGAATAAATTTAATCTTGATCTTGCTTCCCCGCATTAAATAAGGCTTCCTTTTCCGCTTTACTTAAGCTATTATATCCGGACCGGGATATCTTATCCAGAATGCTATCAATATATTCTTGATTGGTGAAGGTTTCCTTGCTCTTTCGAGGGGCATCATTTTTTATAATCCGAAGCTTCTTCTTTTTAGCCTGGATTAGCCTGCTCCAGTCATTGCCTTTACGAAGCTGTAAGATATAAACGAATCCCAAAAGCCCTCCACCTAAATGAGCGAGGTTTCCTCCTAAGTTTCCACCTCCAAGGCCTAATAAATTTAAGACGATAAAAGCTACTGCCAAATATTTTAAACGAACGTTTCCGAAAAACAACAGACGAATGGTATAATCAGGCACCAAGGTTGCGGTAGCAACGACGACCGCATATACAGCTCCGGAAGATCCTATTAGCACAGCAAAGCCGGCACCTAAAGAAGGAAACAGATTATAAAGGATTAAGAATAAAATGCCACCAACTAAACCACCCGCGAGATAGGTAAAAGTAAATTGTCTAGTATTTAGAAAATCAAGAAAGATAAGACCAATCCAATAAAGCCAAAGCATATTAAATAAGAAGTGAAAAAAATCCACTTGCGTAAACATATACGTGGCGATAGACCATGGCCGGTACAATAACCTGTTCAAATTGGCAGGCAAGGAGAGCTGTTCAACCAAAAAAGAACTTACGGGCGTTTTTGCGAAGAAATCTATTACCGAAAAAAGTCCCATCACAATGAAAACAATCGTGTTGATGGCTATAAAGAAGTTAAGCGTATTTCCCGATCGAAATGCCTTATAGTAAAGTTCGCCAAAAAATGATCTCTTCATAATTTTCTATCTCGTTGATCTTTATATTAAAGCTAACCCCATAATCCCGGACGTTTGATTCCCCAGATCTTAATGAGAATAAAGCCGAACAAGGCTCCTCCTAAATGTGCAAAATGGGCCACAGAATCGCCTGAGAATTTTGATACACCCAAAAATAATTCCAATACAATATAAATCGGAATAAATATTTTCGCTTTTATTGGGATAGGAATAAACATCAGGTATAATTCGGTATTTGGAAACAAATAGCCGAATGCAACCAATAAGCCGAATATAGCACCGGAAGCGCCTACCATAGGGGTAAAGTATACGGAAGCGAGGGTATCAAAGTTAGCTTTTGAAATACCGTCTATTTTACTTGAGACCATCCCCGTTTCAAAATTAAAATCCAACACGCTTTTAGCAGAAGGCGATCCGGTAATATTGAAGACCTCAAAAGCTTGTACGCCAAATTGAAGTGCAAGTGCCCCGAGTCCGGTAATAAGGTAAAAGTAAACAAATCGTTTAGAGCCCATGATCCGTTCCAATATGGGGCCGAACATGTATAAGGCGAACATGTTAAAAAAGATGTGCGCTAAACCTCCGGCATTGATATTCCCATGCATGAACATATAGGTGATTGGCTGCCACCAATGAAACATGGGCGAATCAAAATAATAGACGGGAAAGATTGTATATGCATATTTAAATACAAAATTTGCGCCAATGAAACAGATGATGTTTGCGATCAGTAAGTTCTTTACCACTGGCGGAATCCCACCAAATTGAGCGGATGAGTTATTAAACATGTTCTCGTTTATTTTTCAAATTTTTCTAACAGTTCCTTGAGGGTAAAGGTAATAATTATGGGTTTACCACTCAAAGAAACATTAGGTGTTGAACAGGCAAAGAGCTTATCGATAATGTCATTCATTTCATCAATGTTTAGGGCTGTACCGCTTTTAATAGCCGCATTGCGGGCCAGGCTCCTTGCCAGGTTCTCCCTTTTGGTTAACTTTAAAGTTGATTGATTATTTTTATAGGCTTCCAGTAATTGCTCAAGTACTTGTGATTCACTGAGTCCACTGCCTAAATCAGCCGGGATTCCTTCTACAATAAAGGTGTTCCGTCCAAAAGCCCTAATTTGAAATCCCAATGCATGGATATCAGGTAGTAAGTCGGTGATAAGTTCAAAATCCGCTACGCTCAAATCAACTGTTTGCGGAAAGAGGCTTTGCTGACTGGCTCCTTGGTGTGTCTCCAGTTGTTGTAAGAACCTTTCAAATAAAATTCGCTCATGAGCCGCTTGTTGGTCGATAAGGATAAAACCGGATCGGATCTGCGACAAAATAAAGCGGTTATGAATTTGAAAGATGAGCTTACCGGCTGGTTTCTCTTGGGTTTTTTCTATTGCCGATTCCTGCTGTTTATCTTCCGAATCAATACTTAACTGCTGATGGTGGGCTTTCTGCGTAATCTCATAGAGTGTTTCCCAATTCTGCGGAATGCCACTCTTTTTCTCAAAAGAGCGAGAGTAATTGTCTTGTCGTTCCTTTTGCTGAGAGCCTGTGTCAAAGGGATTGAATTGCGGATTAAAACTAATGGTCGGCGGGACAATATCTTCCGTTTTCTTGTGCGAAATCATATGGCTGAAACCCGTTTCCTGGTTGAAATCCAAAGTTGGCGTAATGTTGTACTTCCCTAGGGATCGCTTAACGGCCGAACGGATAATGGCGTATATCGATCGTTCATCCTGATACTTGATTTCTGTTTTTGTGGGATGGACGTTAACATCAATTTGCGCCGGATCAATCTCGATGAACAATACATATAGCGGATAGTTTTCGGAAGGAAGGATCTCTTCGTAAGCATTGAGTACCGCATGATTCAGGTAAGGATCTTTTATAAAACGGTTATTGACAAAAAAATACTGTTCGCCCCGGGTTTTTTTCGCATATTCCGGTTTTCCGATAAAACCATTTAGATTAATGATCGTTGTGGACTCTTCAACAGGTACTAAACGCTGGTTGTAATTACTTCCGAAGATGTGTATGATGCGCTGTTTTAGACCTTCTGAAGGAAGGTGAAAGACCTCGTTTCCATCGCTGTGCAGGCTAAAGAAGATCTTAGGGTGAGCTAGGGCAATCCGTTGAAATTCTTCAATGATATGGCGCATTTCAACCGGATTACTTTTCAGGAAATTACGTCGTGCAGGCGTGTTGAAAAATAAATTTTTAACGCAAATACTTGTGCCGGCAGGCGTTGCTGTTGGTTCTTGATTTATTATTTCGGATCCCTCTATCATAATGCAGGTCCCCAGCTCGTCTTCATGTCGTCTTGTTTTAAGCTCAACGTGAGCGATGGCGGCGATAGAAGCCATGGCTTCACCCCGAAATCCCATGGTTCTGATAGCGAAGAGATCTTCAGCCTTTCTTAATTTTGAGGTCGCATGGCGCTCGAAACAAAGGCGTGCATCTGTAACACTCATGCCGCAACCGTTATCGATTACCTGGATAAGGGATTTACCTGCGTCTTTTACGATTAATTGAATTTTATCTGCACCTGCATCAATAGCATTTTCTATCAGCTCCTTTACTGCCGATGCCGGACGTTGTACTACCTCCCCTGCCGCAATCTGATTGGCTACTGCATCTGGTAGTAATTGAATGATATCTGACATACCCTGCGAATTTACAAATTAGATATGAGACTACCTTGTTAGCTCCGCAAGCTTTCTGTCAAACAAACTGATTTCTTCTTCGCTGGTGTCAAACGAACACATTAGCCGAACTTCATGCATATGCTCGTCCCAAAGGTAGAAAAAAAGCGTCTCTTGTAGAGGCTTGATCCAATTAGGGGGTATTTTGGCGAAAATGGCATTGACTTCCACCGGTTTGGTAATGATGATCTGGGGATATTTCCTTAAGACGGTAGCTAACTGTTGCGTTCGTTCCAAAACAATGTTGGCATACTTTCTATAGGTGTCGTGATTTAATAGGGCTAAAAACTGGGCAGAGATGAAGCGACTTTTAGACGCTAATTGCATACTGCGTTTATGAAAAAAAGGACTGTCGTGAATATGTTCATTAAAAACAAGCACGGCCTCGCCATAAAGCATGCCCGACTTTGTTCCGCCCAATGATAAAGCATCAACTCCACTAGCCTGTACAACATCTTGTAGCGTACAATTCAAAGCTGTGATGGCCGTAAATAGACGGGAGCCATCCATATGGATTAAAAGATCGTTTTCATTTGCTACGCGATGAATTCCTCTCAATTCGTCTAAGGTATAAAGCGTTCCGTATTCAGTAGGTTGTGTGATACTCAGTACTTTAATTTGCGGGTGATGTAAATCACCACGACGCTTCACAGCCCGTTGTATGGTAGCGGGTGTTAACTTGCCTGTTTCATCGATAGGTAGCGGTATAAGCCGGCAACCGGTCAGGCCTTCGGGCGCCGTTGATTCATCGACATATATATGCGCGGTTTCTGCACAAAGAATCGCATCGTATGGTTTGGTCAATAGGCTTAAGGCCAATAGATTGGCTCCTGTTCCATTAAATACCAAGTGCAATTTGAACTGATAATTAATGAGTAGTCGTAATTCGTCTTTTAACCTTTCTGTCGTTTTGTCATTTCCATATGCGACAGCATGATCTTGATTTTCATGCAGGAGCGCCTGCATTACTTCCGTAATAGCTCCTGCATAATTGTCGCTTGCCAGTGATTTCATTTTCGAAATGCGTTTTTCAGGCCAAAGGTAATTAAATGTGTCGTAACACAAAGACCGCCGAGTGAACACTACTCGGCGGTCTTTGAAATTAACAATTAAAAAATCTTGTTCTTTAAGTTGGCTTAACTGAATGACACATCACTGCGTGAATCAAAAATACTATGAGGTGTATAAAAGCGACTTAAAGCATTAACCTTTAACACTAGTAAATTTACGAAAATTAAACCGTTCATGTAAATTAGTTTTCAACAGAAAAGCAGGTTTTCAACATATTTCTGTGGAAAAGTTTGATATCCTGAGACTTATTGCTGTTGGAGAAATCGGGAACGCGTTTGCGACAGCTTGTATCATAAAAAAAAACGGTACTGCTACTACAGTACCGCTTTTTGCGTTAGCAGATGAAACGCTATTTATCGATAGAGCCCAACACACGTTTCATAAAAGTGTTCAGGGCCTCTTTTTTGTCCATGCCTTGCTCTTGAACTAATTTATTCACTTCAATAGCACCATACATGTTGGATATTAGCTCACCGATAACGTCTAACTCTTCATCTTTCAATGAGGAGACTTCGGTAAGAGATTCAAGCGTTTCAATTGCTTCAATCACAAAATCCTCATCATTTTCCTCAATGAATTGAGTTAAATGCTTAATTACTGGTAACTTCATTTACTAATTGCGTTAAGGCATCCAGTTTATTTGTCTGCACTTGATTGAGCAGTTTGCCGCCTTTAAAAGCCGCGAATGTAGGTAAATTAGTCACATTAGCGAGCTTTCTTGATTCCGGCAACTTCTCGGCATCAACAATAACAAACGGTATATTTTCGTTTTCTGAAGCCAATTTTTTAAACTTTGGTTTCATAATTTTGCAGTTACCGCACCAGGTTGCAGCGTATTGAACCAATACGACATCATTCTGGTTAACGATATCTACCAAATTATCTTGTTCTAATTCTTGTAACATAATAAATTAATTTGCGGATAAGTAGCTAGCCACACCCTCACGATTAGCATTCATCGCTTGCTTTCCTTCTTCCCAGTTGGCAGGGCATACTTCTCCAAATTGTTGAACATGAGAATAAGCATCAATCAAACGTAAGTATTCTTTTACATTACGGCCAACAGGCATATCATTTACACTCTCGTGGAATACTTTACCATCTTCATCTACTAGATAAGTAGCTCTGAACGTAACATTAGATCCTTCAATAATCAACGAATCCAATTCTTCGTCATAAGCTGCTTTTTGTATATCCAAAATGCCCAATACGTTCGCTAAATTACGTGTAGTGTCTGCTAAGATTGGGTAAGTTACTCCTTCGATACCGCCATTATCTTTTGCGGTGTTTAACCATGCGAAGTGTACTTCGTTGGTGTCGCAAGATGCGCCAATTACAATAGTATTTCTTTTTTCAAATTCAGGTAAAGCTTCCTGAAATGCATGCAATTCGGTAGGGCAAACGAAGGTGAAATCTTTTGGATACCAGAATAACAATACCTTCTTTCCTTTTTTAGTAGCCTCTTCTAATACGTTAATTCTTAAATCATCGCCCATGTGATCCATGGCGTCAACAGTAATGTTCGGGAATTTTTTACCTACTAAGCTCATATTAAATTTTTTTTCGTTTTTGATGCCACAAAGATAAGGCTTTCTGCTAGGTTAAAGTATCTTATTTTCTTATGGGGTTATAAATAAAAACTATACTTAGAGCGCGATGGTATTGCAAAATAAAATAGTCAAATCTTTTAAACGTTAATCAAAAAGCAATGTCAGAAGCCCCGCCAAGAGCAGGCATGTCAAAGTGCAATCGTATTACTGCTAATTGTCTTGTAAATTGCATATAAGCGGAAATTTATCTAAGTTTGCGTTCCAAAATGGCCCTGTAGTTCAACGGATACCTGCCTGCCGGCAGGCAGGGAATAGAAGTTTAGCTACCGAAGATAGGTTTATTAAACTTTAGCTATGGAGATATACTATGTATACGCCATTAGAAGTGAGAGGGACGGGCGAATATATGTTGGTTTAAGTCAGAATGTTGAAAAACGTTTGAATGAGCACAACGAGGGAAGGACTAAATCAACGAAGGGATATATCCCTTGGCAATTGATTTATAAAGAGGAGGTCGGTAATCGACTGACGGCAAGAAAAAGAGAAAAATATTATAAATCTGGTATAGGTAAAGAATTTTTAAAATCTTTGCAAATTGAATAATGGCCCTGTAGTTCAACGGATAGAATAGAAGTTTCCTAAACTTTAGATATGGGTTCGATTCCCGTCGGGGCTACGAAAAAAGCGGCTTATTGCAAAATAAGCCGCTTTTTTGTTTGAAGCTGATGCCCGCTCTTCAATAAATGCGTGTTAATGAGCTTTTGAACAAAGCATATTGAACTTTTAAACAAAATCTACCGTCTACTAAGAGCCTACTTTTGTATTGTATTAAATATATAAGACAATGGAAAAAGTATGGTTTATAACAGGAAGTTCCAGGGGATTGGGACGTAGCCTGACGGAAGCAGTGCTGGCTAGCGGCGATAAAGTAGTCGCAACGGCCCGTAATATTAATCAACTAAATGATTTGTTAAAGCAATATGCCGATCAGGTACTGCCAATAGCTTTAGATGTGACCGATTATAAGCAGGTTTCACAGTCGATGGCTGAGGCGGTAAAACATTTTGGTCGTATTGATGTGCTGGTTAACAATGCCGGTTTCGGTATCATTGGTGCGGCGGAAGCCTATACCGATGAACAGGTACGGAGTCAGCTAGAAACGAATCTATATGCTCCGATAGAAATCACTCGAGCCGTGTTGCCCTATATGCGCAGTCAAGGAGGAGGCCGTATCCTGCAAATTAGTTCCATCGGCGGCCGAGTAGGTAATGCCGGTTTAACGATGTACCAAGCGGCTAAATTTGGCTTAAGTGGCTTCACAGAGGCATTGGCAAAAGAGGTAGCCCCATTGGGCATTTACGTTACCAGCGTAGAACCAGGCGGCTTCCGCACGGATTGGGCCGGTGCTTCTATGACCTATGCGCGGGAGATCGAAGATTACCTAATGGTGAAGCAGCGGACAGATTTTTTTAAAAGTGGAAAATTCATTGCCATGGGCGACCCTGTAAAGGCTGCCAAAGCTATGGTGGAATTGGCTTCTCATCCAACGCCGCCTATACATTTGGTATTGGGCAGTGAGGCTGTCGGCATGCTGAAAATTGCAAATGAGACCAGGCAGGCCGAAATGGAAGAATGGATGGAGGTTAGTTTATCTACCGATCATGACACTTCTGAGAACTTTCTTGATACACCTCAAGGTCAGTGGTATACCGGTAATCTGCAAAGAAAACATTAATATTGTATATATATAGGCGGCTAGTTTCATCGCTACGGCTATGTTGACGACTATCTGCCTATTTTACAAATTGCCTATGTCCGAACCAAAAACAAATGGAAGATCGTCACCAATTGCGTATTCATGCTACTTCAATCGTAACCGTGAGGGCGAACAGTTTGCACCGGAACACGTATTCAGTTATCAATTATCGGGTACACTGCTAATAAATACAGGAGACAGTGAACATGTTTTCAATGAAGGCGATTTTCGATTTATCAAAAGGAATCAACTTTTGAAGTTTGTTAAACAA
Source organism: Olivibacter sp. EAT-5 (assembly GCF_044784325.1). Taxonomy (NCBI): domain Bacteria; kingdom Pseudomonadati; phylum Bacteroidota; class Sphingobacteriia; order Sphingobacteriales; family Sphingobacteriaceae; genus Olivibacter; species Olivibacter sp. EAT-5. The sequence continues at coordinate 1,902,844 of NZ_CP173028.1, forward strand.
CCGCCAGTCGGAGGTGTTTTTAAATCGATCTCAATTTACCTTGATCAGCCCATGTTAAGGGACTTTAGTATAGTATATGGGTATAAAGCCATAGAAGAGCCGTTCAGAGGAGAAGCAGTGATGCGGTTAAACGGAGGAGCGTTATGTAAAAGTTTCATGAATTCATTGATGCCTTACACCGGAAGCGATCAAGCGATCCCTCAACAGCTTCAAGTTTTGAAACAACATGAGGCGGTTATGATTTTACTACAATCCAAACCTGAATTGCAGAATATATTATTTGATTTCACGGAACCGGGTAAGATCGATTTGGAGGCCTTCATGAATAAAAACTTTCATTTTAACGTACAGCTTAAACGCTTCGCCTACCTTACCGGTCGCAGTTTGGCTACCTTTAAGCGTGACTTTGAGCATATTTTTCATACCTCTCCAAGTAAGTGGTTACAACAAAGACGATTGCAGGAGGCTCATTATCTAATTAAAGAGAAGGGGCGTGCTCCTTCTGATGTATACTTGGAGATCGGATTCGAAGATCTTTCGCATTTTTCCTTCGCCTTTAAAAAAATGTATGGTATGCCGCCGTCTAAGTTAGTTTAATAACGAAAGAATTTAAAATATTCCAATTATCGGCGTGTATTTGTGCTTGCTAAGCTTTTCTTTGTGCTGTTTTCATGTCTGCAATACGAGATTTTGTGCCTTTTTTTGTGTCTATATTTCGTGTTTGTTATATTTTTTACCGATTCATCGGCTTTTTTCAGTAATTTTTGATTTGATTTCTTGTGTTTATCTTCTGTTTTGCTATTTTTGTGTATAAAACAGCTTTTTTGTGTTAATAATGAAAAAATAGATAGATTGTTGTTTGATGTAAAATTTATCGAATAAATTAAAGGATGGATTGGATACGGCTTCTCGGCAACTATTTTTTATGATATCAGTTTTTGACTGTCATTGAGCTATTACATTTAACTAAGATTTAACAATTCACTGTTGTTCGTATGGACAACTTTACATACTTTTGACCCCGATCATGAAATGGCTCGTTAGATTTTTTCTATCGCTGTGTTTGCTCTTCTTGAGCAGATACAATCACCTACACGCTTACGCGCATCAAGACCATATCCGTTATTCATTGGTAAAAATTTTTGAACGGGGAGCTTATGAGCAGATAGGTGAGGCGAATGAATTGGTTTTTAAGCCAGCGCCGCTCAACGAAGAAAAAGTCACCGAAAAAATACGGGCTACAGACAAGGAGGAAGAAGATGACTCGGTTTCTTCCCGAAAATATTTAGAAATCAGTAATTATTTTACTGATTTTTTTTATGCCTTAAGTGCGAGGTATTTTTGGCGACAGATGAAGCAAAGTTTGGCTTCCTCAGAACATGCTCCGTATACCTCGTCCCGAACCTACCTCCTGTTTCGGGTTATTCGAATTTGATTTTTCTCTGCTAACGGAAAAAGCCTAACCTTGCTATTCCGTTATTTCTACATTCCATAAATAATACATGCTAATGGTTTAAACGTGAGAATAAACCTGAGGTGTTCTTGTGTACAATTTTCAAAAAATATTAAGAATCATATTGCTTCGATAAGCGAATTATTATGAAGAGAATTTTCATGCTCATGGGCCTGGGGGCGATGTTGTGCCATGCCGGTTGCCAATCGAAAAAAGAAGAGAAAGAAGAGCAAACCAAATTTTTGGTAACAACGCCCGTCAAGATGGATACGTCGATCATCAAAGATTATGTATGCCAGATTCGTTCCGTACAACATATTGAGTTAAGAGCGCAGGAGCGCGGTTATTTACAGAAGATTTTTGTAGATGAGGGACAGTTTGTGAAGGCAGGACAGTTGTTGTTTCAAATTATGCCTAAACTGTACGAAGCTGAGCTGCAAAAAGCACAAGCAGAGGCAAACTTTGCCGAAATAGAATATAAAAATACCAAAAGCTTAGCTGATAGTAACATCGTAGCGCCGAATGAATTGGCAATGGCGAAGGCCAAGTTTGACAAAGCGAAGGCCGAACTCGCGCTAACAAAAGTGCATTTGCAATTTACCGAAATCCGGGCGCCATTTGATGGAATCATCGATCGGTTCCATGTACGGCAGGGAAGTTTAGTAGAGGAAGGCGACTTACTAACGGAGCTTTCTGATAATAGCAAGATGTGGGTATATTACAATGTACCGGAAGCCGAGTATTTAGACTATAAAACGAATCTTAAAAAGGACAGTTTAACGAAGGTTGATTTACTAATGGCTAATAACCGGTTGTTCGACTATCCGGGTAGGGTGGAGACCATTGAGGCCGACTTTAACAATGAAACCGGTAATATTGCTTTCAGGGCAACCTTTCCTAATCCCAAAGGATTGTTGAGACACGGCGAAACGGGTAACATTCAAATGAAAACTCCCTATAAAAACGCAGTGATTATTCCGCAAAAGGCTACGTTCGAGGTGCTTGAAAAGAAATATGTGTATGTACTGGATAAAGATAATAAGATACAATCAAGAGAGATTAAAATAGCTGCAGAGTTGCCACATCTCTTCCTTATTGAATCAGGTTTGTCTGTAGATGATAAGGTTCTCCTAGAAGGTATTCGGCTAGTTAAAGAAAACGAGAAAATTGAATACAAGCTGGAAGACCCCAAAGATGTTATATCGCATTTGGAGTTATATGCAGAATAGTGGATTAACTTAAAAAAAATCAGATGTTCAATAAATTCATACAGAGGCCTGTATTTGCGATTGTAATATCTATTATGATTGTATTTGTAGGTTCCTTGGCAATCAAACAGTTGCCCATATCACAATTCCCCCAAATTGCGCCAACAACCGTTAATGTTTTTATAGCTTATCCGGGATCTAGCGCAGATGTATTAGTGCAGTCGACGCTGATTAACTTAGAGAACGCGATTAACGGTGTTCAGGGTATGCGTTATATAGCCACCGATGCAACCAGTGCGGGGGAAGCTACCTTAAGGGTTATTTTTGAACCCGGTACCGATCCTGACCAAGCGGTAGTCAGGGTGAAAACCAGGGTCGACCAGGTGATGCCCCTCTTGCCCGAACTGGTTCAGCGTGAAGGAGTAGTCGTCTCCCCCATCCAGCCGAGTATGTTGATGTATGTCAACCTGTACGCAAAGGGTAAGAACATGGACGAAAAATTCCTGTATAACTATGCCAGCGTAAAAATGATCCCTGAAATCAATCGGATTAAGGGGGTGGCAAGATCGCAGATATTAGGTAGTAGAACCTATGCTATGCGGGTTTGGCTAAATCCCGACCGTATGCGAGCTTACCATATATCGGTAGACGAAGTGATGGACGCGATGGCTGAACAAAGTATTGTTGGTCGTCCGGGACGTATCGGACAGAGCTCAGGTATCAAAGCGCAGTCGTTAGAGTACGTATTAACCTATAAGGGCAGGTATAGTGAACCCGCTGAGTATGAAAATATCATTATTCGCGCCAATGCGGATGGTGAGCGTATTCGTTTAGGAGATATAGGTAAAGTAGAGCTGGGAAGTGAGTTCTTCGATATTTACTCCAACCTTGACGGTCATCCTTCAGCTTCCATATTGTTAAACCAAAACTATGGTAGTAACGCGAGTGATGTAATCGCTGCTGTAAAAGACAAACTTGCGGAGATGAAGGAAACGTTCCCTCCCGGATTGGATTATAAAATCAGTTATGACGTTTCCCAGTTCCTTGATGCCTCTATCGAACAGGTTGTCCATACGTTAAGGGACGCCTTTATCTTGGTGGCAATCGTTGTGTTTGTTTTCCTGGGCGACTGGAGATCTACGCTTATTCCTATATTGGCGGTGCCGGTATCGCTTGTAGGAGCATTCTTTGTTATCCAATTTTTCGGATTATCTATTAACCTGGTAACTTTGTTTGCCCTTGTATTAGCGATCGGTATTGTGGTGGATGATGCCATTGTGGTGGTGGAAGCGGTCCACGCCAAATTTGATGAGTTTCCTAGCATGACGCCCTACCAGGCTGTAAAAAGGGTGCTGGGAGAAATTAGTGGTGCGATTATAGCGATTACGGCAGTAATGGTATCGGTGTTCTTACCTATCTCCTTCATGACGGGCCCTGTGGGTACCTTCTATCGGCAATTCTCTATTACGATGGCGAGCTCGATTGTGATTTCGGCCATTATAGCGCTTACCCTCACACCGGTACTATGTGCCATGTTGTTAAAAAACCATCACACACACCACGCAAAGCCGAATATATTTACCAAAGCACTTGATAGCTTTAACCGTGGTTTTGATAAGCTTACCGGTAAATATGTCGGCGTATTAAAGTCTATAGTAAGCAGAAGAGTACTGACATTTGCTGTCTTAGCGGCGTTCTGTGCAGGTATCTTCTTCGAAAACCAGGTACTTCCTGCTGGTTTTATCCCCAGTGAAGACCAGGGTACTATTTACGGAATTATCCAAACACCTCCGGGATCTACGCTGGAAACGACCAATGAGGTATCGCGAAAGCTTCAGGGAATTTGTGAACATGTAGACGGGGTAGAGTCGGTATCCTCCCTTGCCGGCTATGAAATTATGACAGAAGGTCGGGGTTCTAATGCAGGTACCTGTATGATTAACCTTAAACCATGGCATGAAAGGGAACACTCCGTTACCGAGATCATGAAAGAATTAGAAGAGAAATCCAAAGGCTTGGGGGCAACCATCGAGTTCTTTGAGCCGCCGGCTATTCCCGGATTCGGATCATCAGGCGGTTTCTCCTTACGGTTGCTAGATAAAAATACAACCACGGATTACCAGGAATTTGATAAAGTGAACAAACAGTTCCTCGAAGATTTGCGTAAACGTAAGGAGCTCGCCGGATTATTTACCTTCTTTGCGGCAAATTATCCTCAATATGAGCTTGAAGTTGACAACAATTTAGCCATGCAAAAAGGTGTCTCTATTGGTAAAGCAATGGACAACCTGAATATTATGATTGGTAGTACCTATGAGCAAGGTTTCATCAAGTTTGGCCGCTTCTTTAAAGTATATGTTCAATCGGATCCTAAATTCAGAAGACTACCATCTGATATACTTAATCTTTTCGTCAAAAACGATCACGGTGAAATGGTGCCTTATTCGGCATTTATGAAGCTTAAAAAGTCGCAAGGGCCAAACGAGATTACCCGATACAATATGTACAATTCGGCAGCCATCAGGGGACTTCCGGCAGCTGGTTATACTACTGCCGATGCTATTCAGGCTATTCGCGAAGTAGCGAAAAAATCGCTTCCTAACGGGTATGATATTGCATGGGAAGGACTTTCTTATGACGAGGCTAACAGAGGGAATGAGTCGCTCTATATATTCCTAATCGTACTGGCGTTTGTGTACTTTGTTCTTGCAGCACAATATGAGAGCTTTATCATCCCACTTGCGGTGGTATTCTCCTTGCCCGTGGGGGTGTTCGGTTCGTTTTTACTCCTTAAGTTAATGGGACTTCAAAATGATATCTACGCTCAAATCGGTCTTATCATGCTTGTCGGACTGCTTGGTAAGAACGCTGTATTGATTGTTGAGTTTGCCGTACTCAAACATCGAGAAGGAGCCTCCATACTGGAAGCGGCTATTGAAGGGGCGAAGGTCCGTTTCCGTCCTATCCTGATGACATCGTTTGCCTTCATTGCGGGATTAATTCCGTTAATTATTGCAACAGGTGCCGGCGCGATTGGCAACAGGACCATTGGTGCATCCGCGATGGGCGGTATGGTATTCGGTACTGTCTTCGGTGTAATTATAGTTCCTGGACTATACTATATTTTCGGTTCCCTTGCTAGCGGAAGAAAACTGATTAAGGGTGAAGATGAAAACTCATTATCCGATGAGTTTGTACATCAAATAGATAAATTCGATAATGGTGATGAAAATGAGTAAGATGTCTAAAAAATATAAATATGTATACGTTATAATAGGCTGCTTGGTACTAATAACGTATACAGGATGTAAAACACCTGCATTAGTTCAGCGTGAAGCAAATACAAAGACTCCTGCGAGCTATAATGGTTCGCAGGATACCGTTAACACGGCAAAATTGACTTGGAAGGAGTACTTTACTGATCCTTATTTAGCGGCGTTGATTGATACAGCTTTAAAAAATAATCAGGAACTGAATATTACCTTACAGGAAATTGAAATTTCAAGGAACGAGATTCGGGAGAGAAAGGGGGAGTATCTCCCATTCGTGGGGATTAAAGGGGCAGCTGGTGTTGATAAAGTAGCTAGATATACCAATATCGGGGCATTAGAACATCACTTAGAAATAAAAGAAGGAAAGGAAAATCCCGAGCCACTCCCTGATTATATGTTGGGACTTTCCGCTACTTGGGAAATAGATATTTGGAAGAAGCTGCATAATGCAAAGAAAGCGGCTGTAAGCCGGTATCTGTCGACCGTAGAAGGGAAAAATTTCGTTATTACCAATCTGGTTGCCGAAATCGCCAACTCATATTATGAGTTATTGGCACTGGATAACCAGTTGGATATTGTTAAAAAGAATATCGAAATTCAAAGTAATGCCTTAAGAATAGTAAAAATGCAGAAAGAGGCCGCACAGGTTACGGAGCTGGCGGTGCGCAGATTTGAGGCAGAGGTGTTGAACACCAAAAGCCTTCAGTATGCTATTCAGCAACGTGTTACAGAAACGGAGAACCGAATTAACTTTTTATTGGGAAGGTATCCGCAGCCTATTCAACGGACTAGTGATAATTTCGAGCATTTGATACCCGAGGCTGTACATACGGGTTTACCTGCGCAATTGTTGGCAAATCGCCCGGATATCAAGCAGGCTGAATTGGAATTAGCAGCGGCGAAACTGGATATTAAGGTAGCAAAAGCCAGGTTTTATCCTTCTTTAGGAATTTCAGCGGCCATCGGTTACCAAGCTTTTGATCCTACTTATCTCGTGAAGACCCCAAAGTCCTTGCTTTATTCCCTGGCGGGCGATATCACAGCTCCTTTAATTAATAGGAATGCCATAAAGGCTGCGTATTATAATGCCAATGCCAAGCAGATACAGGCTGTTTATAATTATGAGCGGACTGTTTTAAATGCTTATGTTGAAGTGGCTAATCAATTGGCGAAAATTAACAACCTGGAAAAAAGTTACGATTTAAAGTCAAAACAAGTGGATGCCCTTTCGCAGTCGATTGGTATTTCCAATAGCCTTTTCAAATCAGCTAGGGCAGATTATATGGAAGTGTTATTGACGCAGCGTGATGCCTTGGAATCCAAATTTGAATTGGTTGAAACAAAAATGCAACAGATGAATGCCATGGTAAATATTTACAGGGCATTGGGTGGTGGATGGAACTAGCTGAATTTTTTGGATTGATTGAGGCCCTCGAAACGGTTGTTTTGAGGGCCTTTTTGATGCAGTTGATCTAATAAAAGGGTAAACTTTTTAACGAGCATCTTGTTCCCCTTTATGAGAGCTAATAAAAGGAAAAATGATGATACTTGTGTTGTTATGTACTTATACGCTTCTTCAATCCAATGCACCGCAGGATTATAAACAGCTCCGCGAGAAAATGGTTATTGAACAGCTAGAAGCTCGTGGAATACACCACGATGCCACCTTGCAAGCGATGAGGCAAGTAGAACGACATTTGTTTGTACCCTCTCCTTACCAATCCTATGCTTACGAAGATCGTCCGCTTCCAATTGGTTTTAGACAAACAATTTCCCAACCCTTTATAGTGGCAAGCATGACACAAATGCTTGACTTAAGTAAAGACGATCGCGTACTTGAGATTGGAACCGGATCGGGTTATCAGGCAGCGGTGTTAGCAGAGATTGTAGCGCAGGTTTATACGATTGAGATTGTGAAGGAACTGGGTGAACGTACCAAAAAGTTATTGCATCAGCTGAATTATAACAATATAGAAGTTGTCATTGGTGATGGCTATCAAGGCTTAAGATCAGCCGCGCCTTTTGACGCCATCATTGTTACTGCAGCGCCGGAAAAAATCCCGGAACCACTCGTCGAGCAGTTGAAAGACGGCGGAAAAATGATCATACCGATTGGACCTACCAAAGGCATGCAAACCTTAAAGCTCTTAAAGAAAAAGAAAGGGAAGCTTGTCGTTCAAGATCTTATGCATGTTCGTTTTGTCCCATTTACAAGGAAAAATAGATGAGATGGCTTGTTTACCGGATCATTTTTTTAGCGATCGAGCCTAACATTGCAAGTTTCTTCTCAAGTTCATCCGACCATTGTAAGCCGTAGCTCAAACGCATACAATTGTTAAATTGATTTTGAAGGGTAAACATACGACCGGGTGCAATGCTTATTTTTTGACGCATAGCCTGATCGTATAGCAACGGAACATTTAAATTTGGATTCAGTTCTACCCAGAGTACAAATCCTCCCTGAGGTCTGCTGACCCGTGTTTCTTCTGGAAAGTAGTCGTGAATAGCTCGCGTAAAGTGTAGGCTGTTTGCTTGCAATGTACGACGCATTTTTCGAAGGTGGGCCTCATATCGTCCATTTTCTAAAAAATCGCCAATAACTTCCTGGGTGAGTGTGGTGGATGAAACGGCATGTAGTAGCTTAAGGCGGATAACTTGCTCCTTAAACTTCCCGGGCGCAACCCAACCTACCCGATAGCCGGGAGCCAAGGTTTTAGATACTGACCCACACCATAGAACCAAGCCCTTTTTGTCGAAGGCTTTGCAGGGTTTAGGTCGGTTTTCTCCAAAGTAAACATCACCATATAAATCATCTTCTATAAGCGGTATTTCGTGTTCCGATAACATGTTTACCAATGCCTTTTTATTCTCTTCGGGCATACAACTTCCAAGGGGATTGTTGAAGTTACTTACCACTAAGCAAAGTTTTATGCTAGGTAACACCTTTCGTAATGCATCGAGTTCCATACCGGTTATGGGATGGGTTGGTATTTCCAGCACTTCAAGCCCTAAGCTTTTCGCCAATTGCAATATACCAAAGTAAACAGGACTTTCCACCGCAATGGTATCGCCCTTTTTAGCAAGGGCCATCATACAATACGACAGTGCATTCATGGCACCGGCAGTAGTAACTAAATCATCCGCAGTGAGCATACCTCCCCAGGTGAAAGACCATCGCGCAATATTGCGACGCAATTTAAAATTTCCTTGAATTTCTTCGTAGGCAGTGCCACTTCCGTCAAGCGTACGGGTAGCTTGTAATAAGCTTTTATTCAGCTTGGCTATTGGTAAAAGTTCATTGGCTGGAACACCTATGGAAAACCGAGTAATAGAGGTGTCGTTTAACGACCGGTAAACCTTATCGATCAGGTTTTCCGCTTGTTCCTGATGCGATAAGACAGAAGGATTACTGGTGGTGGGAACAGGTAGTCTGCTTCTCGAATGCCTGGAGACATAGAAGCCCGATTGGGGGCGTGATTCGATGAGTGCTTTTCTTTCCAGTTCGAAAAAAGCACGTGTCGCTGTATTCATGCTTACGCCATATTCTCTTTTTACCGTACGAATAGAGGGTAACTTATCTCCTATTTTTAATACATTATTGCGTATTTGCTGCTCAATTGCCTTAGCTATGACAATATATAATGCTTCTTCTTTCATAATATAAACTGTATCCTTCAAATATAAAAAAATTGTATCTGTACTTCTTTTCTTTTTTTTCTCTTCTTTGTATAAGAAAAAAATAATCATGGAAATATTAATAAGTTATTACCAACCGGATAAGCAAACCTTTTTTGAGAAATTCAACAAAGCGTGGTTAAATAAATATTTTACCGTTGAACCTATTGACAAATATGTGTTAGAGCATCCGGAAGAGGCTATTCTTCGAGACGGGGGCGAAATTTTATTTGCAGCATATGATGGTGTAATTGTGGGCACGGTAGCGCTAAAAAAAGTTAGTGAGGAGGTTATGGAGTTAACTAAAATGGCTGTTGACGAATCTTATCATGGACTTGGGATCGGTAAGGCTCTGTGTGCACATGCCATCGAAAAGGCGCGCGAATTGGGAGTAAAAAAGCTGGTGTTGTATTCCCAAAGCATCTTGCAGTCTGCTTTAGCAATTTATAGAAAGTATGGTTTTTATAACGTGTCCGTGGATAACCCCAAGTATAAAAGGGCGGATGTAATGATGGAGTTAGTTTTATAATCCTTTTTAGATATGCAGCATACATTTCAAATAAAAATAGGTGTTGACGAAATGGATATGAAACTTATTCATACCTTTTTATCAAAAGAAAGTTATTGGGCTAAAGATATTCCGCTCGAACTGGTAGAGGAATCCTTAAATAACTCTTATTGTATCGGGGTGTTTGACAATAATAAACAAATTGCATTTGCCAGATTAATTACGGACAGGGCAACATTCGCTTATTTGGCCGATGTTTTTGTAATAAAAAGTTATAGGAAACAAGGGGTCTCAAAAATAATGCTTAATCATATTATGCGTTTACCCTGGGTAAAAACTTTGCGACGGATGATGTTGGTTACTGCGGATGCGCATTCGCTTTATGCCGAATATGGTTTTGGACCACTCGCTGATATAACACGACATATGGAAATATATACACCAAACCTTTACAAGAAATGAAAGCAGAAAAATTCAACCGGTTTACAAGCGACTGGATTAGGGCTTGGAATAATCACGATTTAGAAGAAATCATGACCCACTATGCGGATGATATTGATTTTCGTTCGCCAATCATTCAGCAGCTTGGAGTAAGCGAAGAAGGACAAGTACGAGGTAAGCAACAATTAAAGGACTATTTTGAAAGAGGCTTGAAGAAGTATCCGGATTTGGCCTTTGAACTGTACCATGAGCTCCACGGTATAAATTCGGTTGTTTTAGTATATCGGAGTGTTAATAACTCCATCTCTGCCGAATATATGGAACTAAACGACGAAGGTAAAATTCAACGGGTTCGGGCACATTATCATTGGCATTAAAATTGACTTTGAAAGCGTATGAATACATTGGAAGGATGTAAAACATATTTGGAGAGTGTAATAAAGCAGTTCCTGTACTATAAAAAGTTGGGCGAACAGGCGATTGCCCAATTGGACGATACAAGTCTTCATTGGCAATATAATCAAGAAAGTAATAGCATCACTATTATCGTGCAACATTTAACAGGAAATATGTTGTCGAGATTTACAGATTTTCTAACTACTGATGGTGAGAAGACCTGGCGCAAGCGGGATGAGGAGTTCGAAGACCAACCAATTGATAGAAAGGAGTTGATGATTGTTTGGAATAAAGGTTGGACCTGTTTGCTCGATACCATGTATAATCTGCGCCCATCCGACCTTGATTCTATTATATATATAAGGAACGAGGGGCATACCGTCGTGGAAGCAATAAACAGACAGCTGGCACATTACGCTTATCACGTAGGTCAAATTGTTTATTTAGCAAAAATGATCAAAGACGATACTTGGGAAACCTTATCGATTCCACGTAACGGCTCTGCACAATATAATCGAAAAAAATTTGGCCAAAAGAAAAGTAAGCGTCATTTTACAGACAAGCCCTAATGATAACTATTTAAAAGAACAATCCACCTCGTGGTCATTTACCATGCCAACTGCTTGCATATAGGCATAGCAAATAGTACTTCCAAAAAATTTCATTCCTCGTTTTTTTAAGTCTTTCGCAATGGCATCGGATTCAGCGGATGTTGTCATAAATGACCTGTAGTTATCAACTTTATTGTTGATTATTTGCTGATTGGGCATAAAAGAATATAAATAGCTATAAAATGATCCGAATTCTTTCTGAATGCTTAGAAATATAATTGCGTTGGATATGGCTGCTTTCACTTTTCCTCTGTTACGTATTACTTCAGGGTCTTGAAGGATACGATCTACATCTTCGTCCGTAAATTGAGCGACCTTTTGAGCATCGAAATCGGCAAAATTCCGTCGATAGCCTTCTCTTTTTCGTAATATGGTGATCCAGCTAAGACCGGCCTGTGCCGACTCCAAAATCAAAAATTCAAATAAAGTTTTATCATCGGTTACCGCTTTGCCCCATTCCTCATCATGGTAAGCCATGTAAAGCGGGTCATTGCCGCACCATCCGCATCTTTTTATCATATATACGTCTCTGTTATTGTTATAATTCGTTCAGTGGGTCCCAGTAAATGGTCTTGAAGTTAACTACTCGATCGTTTTCTACTGTGATTCCTTCGTTTTCTAAGAGCTGCTGCATCAAGGTGGGATGACCGAAAGCTGCTTTAGCACTTAACTGGCCTTTGCTGTTTAGTACGCGGTGTGCGGGAACCGGTGGATCAGCTTTTCCGGCATTTCCCATTGCGTAACCTACCATTCGTGCAGCACCGTCCCTTCCAAGTGCCCGTGCGATAGCTCCATAAGAAGTAACCCTTCCTTCCGGAATCTGTCTAACCAACGCATAAACACACTCGTAAAAATTTAGTTCTTCCACCGTGGAACTTGCTTAAATTGCTAAATTAGTTATTTTCCCTATTAAAAACTGCATCTTTGTGTCATGTCTAAAGGAACGTTATATTTATTGCCGGTACCGTTATCTGATCAGGCAGCATCGGCGTCTTATACCACTTATTTTTCTGAGGTCGTCAATGCGATTGATGAGTATATCGTCGAAAACGAAAAAACGGCCCGTAAATTTTTAAAGCAAGCAGGATTGAAAATGCCGCAGCAACAATTGGTCCTTCATGATTATGGGAAACATGCAAGAGATGAATACGATAAAGATCGCTTTTTTAAGGCCTTGCTGGAAGGTAAGGACGTCGGTTTAATGAGCGAGGCGGGTTGTCCGGGAATTGCGGATCCAGGCGCAGATATTGTTGCCCGAGCCCATCAACTGGGTATTAAAGTGAGACCGCTTGTGGGGCCTAACTCGATGATATTGGCGTTGATGGCTTCAGGATTCAATGGGCAAACTTTTGCGTTCCATGGATATTTGCCTATTGATAAAGCGGCCCGTGCAAAGAAAATAAAAGAATTAGAACAGGTTGCTCAGAAAGCTAAGCAAACCCAGTTATTTATGGAAACTCCTTTTCGAAATAATCAATTGTTGGAAGAAGTGTTGAAGGTATGCTCCCCTAAAACCCGTTTATGCATTGCGTGCAATATTACCGATCCGGATGAATGGATCAGTAGTGATAGCATTGAGAACTGGAAAAAGAAAAAGGTGGATCTGCATAAAAAACCAGCGATTTTTTTACTGCTTTAAGGATTATCTTAAATAAGTAATGCTGTTATTCCAAACAGCGCGTACCTTAAGATTTAATCTTTTAGTACACGCTGTTAATTTGTACAATGGGAATCAAAACGTTTCCGTTCGATTATCATCCCATGCTTGGTTCCATTCAATCTGAAATTGATTCTGTTTGTCTGCATCCACTAGTAGTTTACCTTTAAACAGTAACTGTACATTGTTTTTTATGGAGCTGCTGACTGTAAAGGTCCTCAATAATGTATCGTCCTCATCATAAACATTTACGATATAACCTAATTCAACAGGGTTGCTTACATCCCCAATGAATTGATTAAAACTTAAGCTTTTATGATCGCTATTGAATAGTGGATAAAATACAATGTTTGTTGCTTCATCTTCTACGGAACTTGGAGAGGTGCTAAATGGGGTGTAAACAAGTGGGGCATGTTCGCTATGGATGCTAATTTTCCGTACATGAGCCAAGTCTTCTTCGTCCGTAAATTCAAATTTCACCTGACTAAAATACCGTTTCAGGCTAACGTCGATTTGTGTATTGCTGTTAACCTCCAAATGGGGGATGTGCGCCCCGAAGATATGTGCATCGTGGTTGCTGAAACGATTAGAAAGGTATAGATCAGAGGCCGTTGTTAGGACTTGTGGCAATAATAACTCCGCTTTTGAAACATTGGAGGTAATGAAGGCGTAATAGCTTCCCGAAGATAATTTAAAGGATAAATCAACTCCTTCGTCCGAAGGATTGAACGTCGTACTGCCTTGCAATGCTAGTAAATGGTCGTCCGCATTAAAGATAAAATAATGGATTTTGCTAATGTTGTCTGTCGACTCTTCCGGCCTGTCTTGATTATAAATACCGGAAAGGCGGAAGTTATCGAGTTTAAAAGTACCACGATTTGGATCGAAATCGTTCGCATCTCCCCTTTCGCCTTCAAAAGGCTCTATCTTGATCGTTAAACGTTGCGCTTGTATAATCGTACGCAGATCCGATAAATTAAACTCATAACTATTTCTAGCATTGTCTTTCGTGTTGGCAAACTGATTGTCGGCTGATAAAAGCGTGTAGGAGTTGCCATTGTCTGTTGAGAAATACAGGCTAAAGTTCTTCGGACCGGTTCCCGAGCTTCCTACATCAAAGGCCAGTTTGCTTATCTCAGAAACGCCCGTCAACGGCATAGTAATCACCAAAGATTGTAAGCCTTTTAAACTTAAGCTTCTACCAGCTGGATAAGGACTCAATCCGTAACCAGCTGTAAAACCAGGTGATGTGTCAGCTGCTTGAAAGGATATAGATGCTGATGAAGTGTTGATTGCTATATCCGGTAATAAATTTTCCTCATTAAAAGACCAAAAGTATACATATTGTTCCTGAGGACTCGGCTCTAATGGCATCGCAGACACTAAGCTAGGGGCTCCGTGGCTAGACAATCGCGACAAACTCAAGGAATGAGGGCTTGCAAGTGGTGTAATACTTGTTGAAAAGCCCTTAAGCTTAAAACGAACAGTGTGTAAGGTCTCTTCCTGCGGTTTGGTTGGAAGCTGAGGTGCCGGTTTCTCACAACTTAAAAACAGAAAAGGGAAAAGGAGAAACAAGAAGCAAGATTTGTAAAGTAACGTTTTCATAATCCGTTTAGTTTTTTAGGTTATAGGTAGGTTTTCCTTATAAAGCGATAAGAAAACCATGAATGAGACGGATAATGTCAATTATCGGTGACTCTCTTTGCAATAATAGCTAATTCTGCCTTAACTGTCTAAGACAGAGCTAAGAATGAACAAAGTGAACAGGATGATAAATTGCGTGTGGGATAGGTTAAGCGTGCCTAAAGCCATTTCGGTTTTAGGCATGCTACTAAAGAGGAGGCTAGTAGTTTATAAGGTCAAAGCCAATATCTCTCCTAAAATTTTTACCCTCAAAGTAAATCCGCCCAGCATCAGCTGTGGCTTGCTGTAGGGCTTCCAGCAGATTGTCTTTAAGAGCAGTTACAGCAATAACACGGCCTCCGGCCGTTTTGACTTCTTCGTTAACAAGCGTTGTACCGGCATGGAATAGCAAAGATTCTTTGACATTTTCCAATCCGCTGATTATTTTGCCATTCTCATATTTCCCTGGGTATCCGCCGGATACCAACATGACAGTAGCTGCGGTTTTTTCTGACACTTTAAATGATTTTGTCGCTAGATTTTCTTCGGCTACTCCCATTAATAAATCGACGAAATCACTTTCGATACGAATGAGTACGCTCTCCGTTTCCGGATCCCCCATTCGTACATTGTATTCTACGACATAAGGATTACCGTCGTCATTCATTAAACCTATAAAGATAAAGCCTTTATAGGGAATATTATCCTTTCTTAGGCCTTCGATGGTGGGCTTAATGATGTCCTTTTCGACTTTAAGCAAAAAAGCTTCGTCCGCAAAAGGTACAGGTGAAACGGAACCCATCCCACCGGTGTTTAAACCTGTATCGCCTTCTCCTATACGTTTATAGTCTTTTGCTGCTGGTAAAACCTTATAGTCTTTTCCGTCTGTCAAGACAAAAACAGATAATTCTATGCCTTTTAAAAAGTCCTCAACAACAACCTTGTTGCTTGCTTCGCCGAATTTAGCATCGGCCAACATGGCGCGAAGTTCCGTTTTTGCCTCTATCAAATCAGCGCAGATCAGCACTCCCTTTCCGGCGGCTAAACCATCTGCTTTTAAAACGATGGGTAATTTTCTGGTCTCGAGGTATTGTAAACCTTCTTCCAAGGTTTCTTTTGTAAACGAACGGGAGGCTGCTGTTGGAATTGCATGGCGTTGCATGAATTGTTTAGAAAAGTCTTTACTCCCCTCTAATTGGGCTCCGTCTGCCGTCGGTCCAATCACAGGAATATTGCTCAACTGTGCATCTTGCAAAAAATAATCATGAATACCCTTTACTAACGGCTCTTCCGGGCCAACTACTACAAGGTGGATATCGTTCTCTAGTGCAAAGGTACCTAACGAAGCAAAATCAGTAACCTTGATATCTACGTTTTTTCCGTAAGCGTCGGTGCCCGCATTCCCGGGAGCAATAAATAATTGTGAGGTTAATGGACTTTGAGCAATCTTATAAGCAAAAGCACTCTCCCTTCCCCCGGAACCAATCAATAAAATATTCATATGTAAATAATTATTCATTCGTGTTTGCATTCAATTGTATTCATGAATGCTTCGCATTTGTTCTTTAATGGTCATACCCGCCTACCGGTAGGCAGGTGGAATATCCAGATTATTTTATTCGTAACCTGTTTGTTTTTTATACACTCATGCTACTTCGTGGTCATTGAGTTTATGTTTGGCAATCATGGATATTTCATTTCTTAAATTTTGAGGATATTCCTACCAATACCGCAAAGTTATTTTTTTTCATGAATTATTGAGCTGCTTTATGAAAGCTTTTTCCTTTTATCAATCATCACCGGAAAAAGTGTATCTTGTGGAATCGTTAAGTAGTTGAATAGCGAAGTGGTTGAGTAGTTGAGTAGTACCTTTCTATCAAAGTTGCAACAATTACTCACACCGAATAACCAATAACGGATAACAAATAACTAACAGCCAAAGAACATGGAATATTTAAAATTGGAGATAAGAGAGCATATTGCTCATATCATGCTAAACAGAGGAAGTTCCAATGCATTACATGCCGAAATGGTTGCGGAATTAAAAGATACGCTTGAGATCGTAGGGAATGATGAACGCATCGGCGGAATTATACTTTATGGGAAGGAGGGCTTTTTTAGTGCCGGATTGGATTTAATCAGTTTGTACAATTATGATGAGAAGCAAATAAAAGCTTTTTGGTATCAATTTCTAGATCTTGTAAAAACGTTTGTTTCCTTTCCCAAGCCGGCTGTTGCTGCTATTGGTGGGCATAGCCCGGCAGGCGGATGTGTGCTGGCTCTTTGTTGTGACTACCGAATAATGGCAGAAGGTGACTTTATTATCGGACTAAACGAGGTGCCTGTCGGTATTATTGTACCCGAGAGCATTTTTGAGCTATACAGCTTTTGGATAGGAAAGGCCAAAGCTTATCGGTATTTGCTGACGGGCGAATTGTTACAGCCGCAACGCGCTTTAGAAGAAGGGTTGATTGATGAGCTGGTACCAATAAATCAACTACACACGAAGGCCGATAAGCAAATGAAAAGGTATTTGAATTTTAATTGGAATACCTGGCAACAAAGCAAGAGAGAATTACGCAAGGAGCTTGTTCATCGATTCAATCAAGATGCTACAGAAGTAGTTGATAAATTGCTTGCACAGTGGTGGGAACCTTCCACAAGAGGCATACTCAAGACAATCATTGGTAATTTAACAAAGAAGTGATGTTCAGATGAAAGAATTTCTAAGGTAAGTTTTTAAATAGCCACAAAAGTCTGCATAATTATGGAAAAAATACAAGGCGCGCTACGCGATGATGCGCTTAAAGGAAAAACAATAGTTGTAACAGGAGGTGGTACCGGTTTAGGGAAAGCCATGAGTACCTACTTTTCGGCACTTGGCGCCAATTTGATCATTGCGAGTAGAAGGCAGGAAGTGTTGGATAATACGGCAAAAGAAATCATGGATAGCACAAAAGGCCAGGTATTGGCGATTGCCTGTGACGTTCGCAAAACAGAGGATATAGAAACCGTTTTGGTTAAGGGAGTGGAAAGCTTTGGTAAAATAGATGCGCTCGTAAATAATGCAGCGGGGAACTTTATATCGCCTACAGAGAAGTTATCCGCTAATGCCTTTTCAGCCGTGATCGATATTGTCTTAAAGGGGACGGTTAATGCGACGCTTGCCTTTGGAAAATATTGGATAGAAAATAAAATAAAAGCTTCGGTTTTAAATATAGTCACAACTTACGCGTTTACGGGCTCTGCTTATGTTGCACCTTCGGCAGCAGCAAAAGGAGGCGTGCTGGCTTTAACACGATCGCTCGCAGTAGAGTGGGGAAAATATGGTATTCGGCATAATGCCATTGCCCCTGGTCCTTTCCCAACTAAAGGAGCATGGGAGCGCTTATTGCCGGGAGCGCTTGCTGAAAAGTTTGATTTTCGAACTAGGGTTCCGCTTAAACGGGTTGGCGACCATCAGGAGTTAGCCAATTTAGCAGCCTTTTTGCTCTCTGATTACGCGCTCTTTGTGAACGGTGAAGTGGTTACGATAGATGGAGGTGAATGGTTGCAAGGTGCCGGACAGTTTAGTGCGATGGAAGCTATTCCGGAAGAGATGTGGGAACAGCTCATACAGCAGGGAAAAAAAACGAAGGGAAGCTAGCACAAAAAAAATAAACATTTGTGAAAAAAAGTAACTTTATCTAAGTTTGCTAAACTTATCCGGATATTAATTTGACGTATTCATTAGCTCGACTGCCTCGCTTTTAATGGGGATTTCCAGTGAGTAATAATGAAATTTAGATAGCGCTTTGAACAATGAAGATGGCTGAAACACAAGTACAGGAAGAGACCTTTACACTGGAAGAAATTCTCTCGGTTACTAAAGAGTATCATCGGTTAATCTTGTGGAACGATGACATAAATACATTCGACCATGTAATTCACTGCCTAATGAAGTATTTAGACTATAGCGAAAGTCAGGCTGAGAAAATTGCATGGAAGGTGCATAACGAAGGGAAATGTGCGGTACTGGAGGGCACATACACTGAAGTGGATGTTTATAGGAAAATTCTGAAAGAAGAGGGCTTAACCGTTAGCATTGAGTAGTTCCTTCGTTATTGAAGTGTACCGATCGCCTCTTCCAACTCGTCTTGTGTGGTTTTCGTTTTATCTTTCGTATACCATAACATCACTTTTTCAATCCATTCCTCTTTACTTAAACCCATAACTTTTAGCGATTCGATGTATAGCTGCAGTTCTTTAGGCCGTGGCCCCCAGTTAAGTATCTCTTTATTTTCGGCCACGTCATAGATAATCAATTTCGGAATCCCACGTGCCCCATTGGTTAAATATTGGTCCATATAATCTGTATTGCTGTCTCTCAAAACGATAAATAAATCAATCTGGCTAGGATTGGCTTCCGCTATTTTGGCTATAACCGGTAATATCTGAGCAGCATCCCCACACCAAGCTTCTGTAATGACGGTAAAAACATATTGTCGCTTCAATTGTGAAAGCTTCGTAAGCAAAGACTTTTTCAGAGTGATCATTTTACCAATGCGCTGCATTCTTACCAGATTTAATGCCGTAAAATTGGCTAAAAACGAGGATTGGTCAGGACCTGTAGTCTGTCTTTTTTCTACAAGCTGTTTCACCAGTTCTATATAAGCATCGTAGCTAAATCTTTCTTGCGGTATATGGTTTAAAGACATGCCGCGAAGATACTGTAATAATGGTGTTACGGGTTAATCTTATTGTCAAAAAAGGAGTCCTAGACTAATTGATAATGTTAATTTTGACGGCGTCAGATAAAGCTAAAATTAAATAGATTCATACAATGAAGTTACAAGTGGTAAGAAATATTACATTATTCTTAACCTTATGCCTAGGACCTTTCCTTTTGCAGGCGCAAGACCTTGCGAAGATAAGCGGCATTGTTGTCGATTCCGTCAGTAGTCGACCCATAGACTTTGCTAGCGTAACCTTAATGAACCAACAGACGAACCAAGTAATAAAAGGCGGGCAAACCGATGATGACGGTAAGTTTATTTTTTCCGGCATACCGGCTGGGACTTACCTATTACGCGCCAGCTTTGTTGGCTATGATGCTTATGAAAAGCGATCTCTACGTGTAACCGGTACACAAACACTGGCATTAGGGAACCTAAAGCTAAGCCCTTCGGCAAGTACCATGTTAAAGGAAGTGGTAATAGAAGGGACACCGCCTGCTATGCAAATGGGGATTGATCGAAAGATTTTTAATCCTGAACAAAGTATCGTGAGTGCAGGAGGAAGCGCTTCTGAACTATTGGCTAATGTACCTTCCCTGTCGGTGGATATGGATGGAAATGTGGGGTTGAGAGGTTCTACAAATGTTAAAATCTTAATCGACGGAAAACAATCGGCATTAGCCGGCAGCAATATTAACAGTCTATTGGAATCATTACCTGCCAATTCTATACAACGAATCGAAGTGATGACAAATCCGTCCGCTAAATACGACCCGGAAGGACAAGGGGGCATTGTCAATATTATTTTGAAAAAAAACATCCGTACAGGCTTTAACGGCATGGCTCGTGCAGGAGGTGGTTCTTTTAACAATTACAATGCAGGGATCGACCTAAACTATCGCGATACGAAATTTAACTATTTTGGAGGCTACGATTTCAGACGAAGAAATAATCCAGGGAGCGGCTTTAATAATAATATTTACAATGATGGAAGTAGGGTATACAATATAAGCGATAACCAACGGAAGGGGAATAGTCACACCGTTCGTTTAGGAGCTGATTTTTTTGCAACAGAAAAAACTACCTTAGGATTATCGGCTAATCTTAATTTACGTGATAATATTCGGCGAGAGGACCTATTTTATACTTATTACGATGCAACAGGCTCCGTCATCGGTACGAGTCCACGCTACACTAACCAGAATGAGGACGATACAGGTTACGAGTTCAATTTCGATTTCAAACGGGAATTTAAACGCGAAGGGGAAGAATTAACTGCCAATGTATCATACGGTAGAAGTAAAGAGGACGGCATCCAGACTTTTGAGCAAACGGCAACGGATCCTTCCATTGTAATTGATCCCGGTCGGATTAATGATACGTATGAAGATGGTGAAAACGTTAATATACAAGTCGATTATGTGCTTCCCTTTAGCAAGGAACAAAAGCTTGAGACAGGATACAGAACAACTTTACGTTACAGCGATGAACAGCAATTGTCCGACGCATTTTCTCCATCCACGGGGCAATATGAACGAGATTATAACCTAACAAATGACTTCAATATGGATGATATTGTCCATGCTCTTTATGCTAATTACCAGAACAAGCTAAGCGACAAATTCGGTTATCAGGTTGGTCTACGTGCTGAACAGGCTTATTTAAATACCGAGTACCTTTCTTATGATCCGAATTTAGCCCCTGAAGACCGGTCGACTAAAGGGCGACTGGATTATTTCCGTGTTTATCCAAGCATCTACCTGACACAGGAACTCTCAGAAGGTTCATCCTTACAACTGAGTTACACACGTCGAGTTAACCGTCCTCGCGGATGGCAAGTGAATCCTTTTTTGGATATCTCTGATCCCGTAAATTATAGACAAGGAAATCCAAACCTTAAGCCGGAAGATATTCACTCCCTGGAATTAGCGTATAGTAAAAAGCTGGGAAAAATGAACCTAACCTCTTCGGTATACCATCGCATTACGAACGATGTAGTGGAAATGATCGTCGATTCGGCAGCGTCAGGCACTAATGTTACCTATTCAACCTTCCGTAACATTAGTCAAAATCGCGCAACGGGGATTGAACTTATTTCGCAGTTCACACTGAACCAAAATTTTGATTTTATGGCCAACTTCAATGGAAACTACCAGTCATTCAGTGGGAGTGAAGAATACGGCGTTGACGCAAACAGCGGTTTTAACTGGGATGCTAACTTAACGGCCAATGGCAGGATTGCTAAGGGCCTGACCGCTCAACTTAGAGGGAATTATATGGCTCCACGTGTCATGGCACAAGGGACATCGACCAGCATGTTTTTTGCGGATGCCGGACTCAAGTGGTCTGTTTTGGAAGATAAGGGAAGTATCATGTTGAATGTTCAAAATATCTTCAACAAGGCCCGGTTTGGAGGAACAAGAACAACTGCGCAGTTTTACAGCGAATTCCAACGTAATTTCATGAAAGGTCCGCGTGCTATGTTGACACTTTCTTATCGCTTTGGCAAACGTAACCCCGATCAAGAACGCAAGCGTAGAAGAGAAGAAAATACGGAAGATTTCCAAAGTGGTGGCGAAATGCAGTAAAATATTTCGCCGCTATAAATTACTTCTTTATGGCAGCTAAGCTAACCGATAAACTTTCATATAAAGGAAAGTTTGGCTAAGTTTGCTAACGATAAAAACTAGACAACATGTATACAGGACTTAAACATTTACATTCGGGGCTGCGCTATGTGGTTCTTTTATTGTTAATATTAGCGATTATTTCAGCGATAAGCGGATTGGCTGGAAAGAAACCCTACACAGAAGGAAACCGTAAATTGAATTTATTTACCTTAATTTCGGGCCACATCCAGTTATTGATAGGTTTAGCACTGTATGCAATGAGCTCGATGGTTACGTTTAACGATATGAGCAACGTCATGAAAACTGCGAACCTGCGTTATTGGACAGTGGAACATATTAGTATGATGGTATTGGCCATTATATTAATAACCGTAGGGCATTCCAAATCAAAAAAGGCGATGGATGCCTCCGCTAAACACAAGTCTATTGCTGTATTTTACACGATTGCTTTGGTTATTATACTGGCCGCTATTATGATGGCTGTTGGAAAAGGCTTTATAACCTTCTGGGGATTCTAAAGGCTTGAGCCTTTTTATGTTAACTTTAGTCAAAAAAATTTGAAATATTAAAATTTTATAGTAGGTTTGCTTTATCATGACAATCGATACTACAATACGCAACTGGTGGTGGCCTGTTAAAGAACAGCGCCGGGAGCATATATAATGGCATAGATTGATCAACCAAAGCCGAAACTTATAAACCCGACGCATATACGTCGGGTTTTTTTGTGCTTATGATTACAGCAATGTTAACAATTTAAGAATGGAGACATATCAATTAAAGACGAGATTTAAAAAGTTATTAGCGGACACGACCACACCGGTGAGTATATATTTACGATTGCGGGACGTTTTTCCCAATAGTCTACTGTTGGAAAGTTCAGATTACCACAGTCGCGAAAATAGCATGAGTTATGTTTGTTGCAGTCCAATAGCTGGTATCAGCCTCAATGAAAAGCAGTTAAATATGTATTTTCCCGATGGCCAAAAACGCAGCAAGCCGGCAGATGCCGTTAATTTAAGAGAAGAAGTTTCCAATTTTCGCCGGTCTTTCGCGGCTGATAACCTTGATGATTTCAAATTTATTACGAACGGGTTATTTGGATATTTCACCTTTGATACCGTTGCTCATTTCGAAGATATCACTTTAAAGACACCTATTGATGAAGCACGAAATATTCCTTTTCTGCAGTATCACGTCTATCGTTATGTGATTGCCATCGACCATTTCCGTAATGAGCTCTATGTGTTTGAGCATTATTTGGGTGAACCTGAGGAAGACGGTTTGAGCAAAATCCAGTACTTGATTCAAAATAAAAATTTTCCTGAATACAAATTTGAGCTTAATGGCGAGGAGCGTTCCAATAAAACGGATGAGGAATACAAATCATTGGTTGAAAAAACGAAAGAGCATATCTTCCGAGGAGATGTGTTTCAGATTGTTCCGTCGCGAGCTTTTAGTAGGCCGTTTTTAGGAGACGAGTTTAACGTTTACAGAAGCTTACGTTCCGTGAACCCTTCTCCGTATTTATTTTATTTTGACTATGGTAACTTTAAATTATTCGGCTCTTCGCCGGAAGCCCAACTGACAATTAAGGGGAATGAGGCGTCCATTTATCCTATTGCAGGAACTTTCAAAAGAACGGGAAATACTATAGAGGATCTTCGAGTTGCGGAAGCTTTGAAGAACGACCCTAAGGAAAGTGCAGAGCATGTTATGTTGGTTGATTTAGCACGGAACGACTTAAGTAGGCACTGCATCGATGTGGAAGTTAGATCCTTCAAGGAGGCGCAATTCTATTCGCATGTCATTCACCTCGTTTCGAAAGTGAGTGGAACCTTACAGGACGGGGCTAATCCTTTTGATGTGGTAGGCGATACCTTTCCGGCCGGAACCTTGAGCGGTGCACCCAAACATATGGCCATGCAGTTGATCGATCGCTACGAGAAACAACAACGTGGATTTTATAGTGGCGCCATCGGCTTTATGGGTTTCAATGGAGATTTCAATCATGCGATCATGATCCGAACTTTTTTGAGCAAGAATAATAGATTGCACTACCAAGCTGGGGGTGGTGTGGTAGCAGACTCGTCGGCAGAAGGCGAATTAAATGAAGTTAATAATAAAATAGCCGCTCTCAGAAAAGCGTTAACTTTAGCCGAAGAGCTCTAGGCTGTTGATAAGAAATAGTTAAGTAGTGAAATGGCGAGGTAGCTGAGGCTGATTGCTGATAGCTAAAAGCCGATAGAAATGAATAAATAAGCTGACAGCAGATTGCTGAAGGCTAAACGCTGATAAAAACAACAATGACGCAGAAAAAACTTGCTACTGAACCAAAGATACTGGTGGTAGATAATTACGATTCTTTTACCTTTAATTTAGTGCATCTGCTGCAAGAATGTGGCTTGGATTGCACAGTGGTTAGAAATGACAAATTTCGCATCGAAGAGGTGGCGGCTTATGATAAAATTTTGCTTTCGCC
This sequence comes from Olivibacter sp. EAT-5, assembly GCF_044784325.1. NCBI lineage: Bacteria > Pseudomonadati > Bacteroidota > Sphingobacteriia > Sphingobacteriales > Sphingobacteriaceae > Olivibacter > Olivibacter sp. EAT-5. The sequence goes on from NZ_CP173028.1 coordinate 1,927,515, forward strand.
CGGGCCCGGGATTCCGGAAGAAGCCGGGCTCCTCATGGACGTTATTCGTACTTATGGTGCATCTAAAAGTATTCTCGGTATCTGTTTGGGACAGCAAGCAATCGCTGAAGTATATGGAGGGAAACTATTTAATCTTAAAAGGCCTGTGCATGGTACCGCAACTCCCTTAAAGATTCTAAAATCAACGGAACCGTTATTTAAAGGCTTGCCCGAACGCTTTAACATTGGTCGTTATCATTCTTGGGCCGTAGCACAGGAACAATTTCCCGAAGAGCTTGAGATAACCGCTGTCGATGATGAGGGGGTGATTATGGCCTTGTCTCATCGCTATTATGATGTAAAGGGTTTACAGTTCCATCCTGAATCTGTTTTAAGTGAGCACGGAAAACAAATGATCGCCAACTGGTTGAATAATTAATCGGCATACAATGAATATACTGGATAAGATTATAAGCAGAAAAAGAGAAGAACTATTAATTGCTAAACAGCAAGTAACAATAGATGACCTGATGCGTCGGCCACTTTTCGATCGTACTTGTTACAATCTCAGAGACTCGGTACTTGATCCGCAGAGAACCGGCATTATTGCAGAATATAAGAGAGCCTCTCCATCAAAAGGCGTAATCAATGATCAGGTTACCGTTGAAGAAGTTACCAGGGGATATGCAGAGGCAGGTGCCTCCGCCATTTCAGTTTTAACAGATCGTGATTTCTTTAAGGGCAGTTTACAAGATTTAATAAAAGCTCGGGAAACGGTGAATGTACCTTTGTTACGAAAAGATTTTATCATTGACGAATATCAGATAGCCGAAGCAAAAGCATATGGTGCCGATATCATATTGTTAATAGCCGCTGTTTTAAATAATGAAGAGGTGGAATCGCTGGCCAAATATGCTAAAAACTTAGGTTTGAATGTGCTTTTAGAAGTACATAACCAGCAGGAGCTGGAAACGAATTTATTCGACACGGTAGATGCTATTGGCGTAAACAACCGAAACCTTAAAGATTTTACAGTATCAATTGATCATTCGTTAGCGCTGGTGAACCGCATCCCGGAATCCTTTGTTAAAGTTTCGGAAAGCGGCATAAGCGATCCTCTTGTTATTAAGCAATTGAAAAAGGCGGGTTTTCAGGCGTTCTTGATCGGTGAAAACTTCATGAAAACAACGGACCCTTCAGCATCGATTAAACAGTTCGTGAACGAATTATAATTTACGCAGTCGATTGCTTTACACAAAAAGATGAACATCTGCCAAAAAGCTAGTCAATTTATTATGAGGTATATAATATTTCGTTATTTTTGCGTCTCACCTTAAATGAAACTATCCTCAAAAATGGCTAGATTAAATCTATTGGAAGAAACGCGTTTCGAGAAACTCCCCGTAACCGTTTACAAAAATTCAAAGGCAGCCTCATTAGCTGTCGCTGCTCGTATTGCAACCCTAATTAAAGAAAAGCAAGAAAAAGGTGAGCAGGCCGTATTAGGTCTCGCTACAGGTGCAACTCCTGTTCAAGTTTATGCAGAGCTCGTGCGACTTCACCGCGAAGAAGGACTAAGCTTTCAAAACGTTACTACTTTTAATTTGGATGAATATTATCCCATGCAACCCGACTCTGCCCAGAGTTATGTTACCTTTATGAACAAAAACTTATTTGATCATATCGATATTAAGCGGGAAAATATTAACATCCCTGATGGAACACTCGATCTATCGGACATACCGACCTATTGTATGGAGTATGAGCGTAAGATCAGTGAACTGGGTGGTTTGGATTTTCAACTTTTAGGAATCGGTAGAACCGGCCACATAGGTTTCAATGAGCCTGGTTCGGCCCCGAATTCAGGTACCCGTTTGGTTACTTTGGACGACCTTACCCGTCGAGATGCGTCTCGCGATTTTGGGGGGAAGGAGAACGTGCCAACGAAGGCTATTACTATGGGTATCGGTACCATTTTTAAGGCTCGCGAAATCATTTTGATGGCTTGGAGTCCTGTTAAGGCCGAAATTGTTAAAAAGGCAGTGGAGGGGGAAATGTCTTCGGATGTGCCCGCAACCTTCCTTCAGCTTTCTGATAATGTTGAATTCGTTTTGGATGAGGGAGCCGCAAGTGAATTGACTCGTTTCAACACGCCTTGGTTGGTCAAAGACTGTGTTTGGAACTCTAAAACCATAAAAAAGGCAGTAATTTGGTTGGCCCAAACGGTTAAAAAGCCAATTCTCAAATTAACCGAAGAAGATTACAACAACCATGGCATGGCGCAATTGGCCACGGAAAAAGGGCCGGTTTATAACATTAATATAGATATTTTTAATCAGCTTCAACATACGATTACCGGTTGGCCGGGAGGGAAACCTAACGCGGATGATAGTCAGCGTCCTGAACGTGCAGTGCCTGCGAGGAAAAATGCGATTATCTTTTCACCACACCCGGATGATGACGTAATTTCTATGGGTGGTACTTTTATACGTTTGGCTGATCAGGGACATAATGTACACGTTGCTTATCAGACTTCCGGGAACACAGCTGTTTGGGATGATGATGTCTTACGGTATATAGAATTTGCTACTGACTTTACAAAGTCGCTGAATTTAGGGACGGAAAAATTAGAAGCATTATATAACGAAACCCGAAGATTTATAGCAGCCAAAAAACCGAACCAAATTGATACAGAAGAAATCCGTACCATTAAGGGGCTAATTCGTAAAGGAGAAGCAATAGCGGGTGCCCGATTTGCCGGTCTGCCTGACGAAAATATCCATTTTCAGGATTTACCTTTTTACGATAGGGGCAAATTTTCAAAGGTTGTATCTTATGAGGACGATATCGTAAAGACGATGGAGTTATTGCAGCAAATCAAACCGCATCAGGTTTTTGCAGCCGGTGATTTTGCCGATCCGCATGGAACGCATAAAGTTTGTTTCGACATTATTTTGGAAGCGTTGACCCGATTAAGTAAAACGGAGGAGTGGACAAAAGATTGCTGGTTGTGGCTATATAGAGGGGCATGGCACGAGTTTGAGATTCATGAAATAGAAATGGCCGTTCCCTTGTCACCACAAGAAGTGATTCGGAAACGCCACGCTATTTTTAAACATCAATCACAAAAAGATCTGCCTGTGTTTCCGGGAGATGATGCTCGTGAGTTCTGGGTACGTGCCGAGGATAGAACCAGTGAAACGGCGAGAAAATACGATGAACTAGGTTTAGCGGATTATGAAGCCATTGAGGCTTTTGTTCGCTGGAAATTTTAATGAATACAGATTGGGTTTGTTTAAGTATCTATTGAGATGCTTGAACAAACCTCAATCTAATATTGTAATTCGCCTTTCAAATTAACGCGAACATGAAAGGGCTGTAAATACGTGTCAACTAAAACTGCAAATTCTCTACGACTTAGTTTTCGTTCCGGATCGTAAGAACCTTTAAATTTAAAGCGTTTTATCCAACCTTTCTCAACTTCAGCATTTAACTCCTCTCCCCTATTGGCAACATACTTTATTAAATCCAATAAGTCACTTAACTTAAATACCGGGATATCTTTGTCTTTAAACCATATCTGACTTCTGGTATATAACTGTTTGATGGGAAATTCGACTTCTTTTGAAGACACCAGGCTGTCGGGAGAAAACTGAAAAGAGTTTTCGTTATTTTTATAGACACCCCGCAGGATACCAGTGGCTCCAACTCGTTGGATCTGCGGGTGATGTACATCGGATAAACGGATGTCCTGAAAAGGCATCATAAAACTCTTAAAGGCTAAAAGCTCGCCCTGTAATGTCCTGACATTAATTTTGTCAGAGGTAGTATTAAAAAAAGCACAGTAAGCTGCTGCAGCACCGCAGGCTTGTGCGCGCAACATCAATAGCGGTATCCGCTCTATATTATCGGGGGATAATAGCTTCTCATTCGGTTTTGTTGAGAAATAGTTTCTTAGTGAACTGTCGGGCAACAGATTGCTTAGCGGTATATTGAAAATCTGTTTTCCTATTTGTCCGACAGCAATCCCCGTTCTGTATAAAGATGAATCATAGTTGATTTGCTTAACCAGTTCAGAAGGAAAATATTCCTTATCTTTAATATCCTTTTCCTTTAATAAACTTAATAGCGAAGCTTTATCGGTAGCATCTACTATGGCCCTTACTTTTATTTTTTCCCTGTTGCTTAGTGTGATCTGCCATCCTTTACCCGATTTCTCTATAGCAGAAATCGTAAGATTTTTTTTATAAGATAATCGCTTAATCGTGTCTGCGCTGTTTTCAAAAACGTTTTGTGCTATTCTAGGCGCTATATGTTTTTTTGCAGCAAATAATGCAGAATCCGAGATTTCTTTAACATTAGCAATTCCCTTTAAAAAAAATGCCCAGGTCCCAACATCGAGTAGGTGATTGGATAAAATGCTTTTCGTTTCACCTTGTATTAGCGCCCCTCCTATATTGGTTGAATCTACTATCCAATAAGTTTCAACACCGGATTGTGCAGACTGCATGGCTGCAGAAAAAGCATCGGCTCCATGTCCGTATACCAGTACTTGTGGCTTAGGGGGCTTTTTACTTTTTTGTGCCGTTCCCTGAAAGGGTATTGAACAGCATAAAATCAAGAAGAAAAGTCTATTTACCATCTTGCATAGAATGAATTGCTGTTAGGTCTGTTCCGTTTGCCTGCAAGTTACGCAGATGATGAATAATTTCCAATTCTAAATGACTATCGGGAATAATACCTAAAGATAAGTGGGATTGCTTTGGGAGCTCCCTTGGTCGGTTTTACTTAAAAATAGAACGATTATTTTAATCAACTTTTCTTGATAAAAGTTGAGCAAAATCAAGGCTCATGTAGGCTACCTTGCAACCGATGGCAAAGCATCGCTGGCGCGTATTGGAGCCGTTTCACTTCCTCAATCCGCTTGGATATTGCCGTATGAACAGACATGCAAATGCTTTGCGGCTCGTTACGTCGGTATCCTCCAAGGCCATTCTTCCAGCGCACAGGGCTAATATTTAGGGCTGAAGAAATAATACGTCCGGTTAAAAGTAAAAGCCCAACGTTCTGCTAAAATATCACCTAGGAAATTTGCGGTTTGCACGTTGAGGCACTACTTTTATAGCAAAGTTCCAAGTGATGAGTTTTTGGTTACTTTTTGCGGAAACCACGAAGTAGCATGAGTGCCTTTTAAAACAAACGATAACGAATAAAAGTGACAAAAAAAACGTTCCTTTAATATAAACAATTCATCTATGTGTTAAATCGATCCCTGTTTTAGGGCAAAAAGCCGATAGTCATATTCTTCTAATACTAACACCAAACATACATGAAAAGCGAAATCTCTAAATAATTCATTTAAGCGATAAGCAAACTATTTATTAACAATCACTGTTATATACTTAGTTTGAAATATCATATCAGGAAATTATGAGTACATCTGCATCTATGACGCCACTTTCACAGGTTATGAATAAATTAGCCGCTAAAGGATATGGCGAAGAAATCACGATAAAAAAAGAAGGGGCTTATTTGGGTAACCTGAAATCGCCCGTTTACCAACCACAAGACTTAACCATTGTTCGAAATTACCGTTTTGAAGGGGAAAGTGATCCTGCCGATATGTCTGTTTTATACGCTATAGAAACGAACGATGGTAAAAAAGGATTTCTTTTAAATGCCTATGGCACCTATTCAGATCAAGATGCTGCCGATTACGATGCATTCATACTCGATGTACCTATTGACGAGAAAGCAGAGCTGGAAGAATTGGGGAATTAGTTCATAATTGATCCGGGATAACGAATAGGTAGCAACTGACTGCTGATAGCCGATGCCAACTACAAATAAACGCCTTTTTTATCAATAAAGTCCAATACTTTATCCGGTAAAAAATACTTTACGCTTTTATGATCTTTTATGGCATTTCGAATAAAAGTGGATGATATTTCCATTAACGGCGTTTCAGTAAAAGTAATTCGGGGATGTTCCGCCCATTCGCCCGCGTCATAACCAGGTCTTGGATATACATAAACGAAAAAATCACGTAAAATGATTTCGTAGTTTTTCCACTTCTTCAATGTAACTAGGTTGTCGGAACCCATAATCAAAACGAAATCTTTGGTAGGGTAACGTTCCTTGAGGTGGATTAAGGTGTCAATGGTATAGGAAGGTTGCGTAAGACGGAATTCAATATCACTTGCTCGTATGCGGTCTGTATTATCAATGGCCAAGTTTACCATTTCCAATCGATCATACATATTCAGAAGGCTATCCTTCCTTTTTAGTGGGTTATGCGGTGAAACCACCAGCCACACCTCCGAAAGGTCGGTATAATTGGCCATGTAATTAGCAATAATTAAATGGCCAATATGAATAGGATTAAATGAACCAAAAAAAAGTCCTATTTTCTGCATTCCGTTAATCGCCTTATTTCAAAAAATCAAGCAATAATTCAGACGCCTCTTGGCACGCTTTGTCAAGATCGTCATTTTTTAGGATAACATCAAACTTCTCTGCATAAGCCAATTCTTTCCCGGCCTTTTCAATGCGCTCCTTAAGTTTCTCTTCTGTATCCGTTCCTCTTCCACGTAATCTTTCTACCAACACATCCAATGAAGGCGGCTGTACAAAAATTGCAAGCGCATTTTCGCCGAATTTTTTCTTTAAATGCAAGCCTCCAATGACATCAATATCGAAGATAACCGCTTTTCCTTCCATCCAAATGCGTTCTATTTCAGCACGTAGTGTACCATAAAAAGTGCCGGAATATACCTCCTCGAATTCTACAAACTCCTTTTTTGCAATGCGGTGTAAGAACTCTTCTTTAGTGATGAAGTAATAATCCTTTCCATTCACTTCGCCATCACGGGGCTCTCTTGTGCTAGCAGAGATTGAAAAGGCAATCTTGTCATTAAATTTTTCCAGTAACCACTTTACTATTGTTGTTTTTCCAGCGCCTGAGGGTGCGGAGAAGATAATTAGCTTTCCTTCCATCCGGTAATGACAAGTTTATTCTATAAAATATTTAGTAATTGTTCCTTAATTTTTTCCAGCTCTTCCTTCATTTGAACAACCGTCTGCTGAATCTGCGCGTTATTTGCCTTCGATCCAAGCGTATTGATTTCACGTCCCATCTCCTGGGAGATAAAACCTAATTTTTTTCCATTTGCATCCGGTGCAGTCAGGATCTTACCAAAGTACTCGCAATGGCTTCGCAATCTGACCTTTTCCTCTGTTATATCTAACTTATCAATATAATAAATCAACTCTTGTTCGAAACGATTTTTATCAACATTTTCTCCGCCTACGGCCTCTTCCATATAATTACTGATACGTTCTCTGATTAATGGAATCCGAGCTACTTCTTGGCTTTCTACGGTTAATAGAAGCTCCAAAATGGTTTGGTTTCGTTTAAAAAGATCATCTTTGAGAACTTTTCCTTCATCCGACCGAAATTGTTGGAATTTCTCCAATGCTAAATAAAATGTATCCAGCAAATCTTGCCATTCTTCTTCATCGGCAGCCTCTTCGGCGTAGCTTATGACCTCCGGCAAATTCAGTGCTAATTCGAATATATTTTCCGTAGGATCGCCAAGGTCTGTTGCAATGGCTTTTAGTTGGTGATAGTAATTTTTCAACAAACCGCCATCAATGGTGGCCGCCTTCGCTGCGGCATCGGCATATTCGACGTTGACCGTTATATTGACCTTCCCCCGTTCAATCAGTTTAGTACACTCGTTACGAAGGAATAGCTCTTTTTCAGAGAAAGTTTTAGGTAACTTCAGATTAAGTTCTAAATATTTTGAGTTTAGCGACTTAATTTCTACCGTATATTTCGCTTTGGCACTTTCTTTGGTCCCTAAACCAAATCCGGTCATTGATTTTATCATATGCAAACTTAGATAAAATGCTTGACATTTGCGAACATCAGGTAATGATATCGTTGTTCATCGTAGGTAATTAGCTAATGGGATCATAATGACGGGACAACTGTCGGTAACTGATAGTCACTAGCTAATTTAACATTTTTTAGCACTATTAATGCAAATGATTTGTTATGTTTACCGAGGAGAAGTATGGAGCGCAAAAAACACTTTAAAAGCATATATAACACCGTTCTGACACTATTTTTACTTAGTTTGGGCTCCTTGGTACACGCGCAGGAGACACTTGAAGGAATAGTTCTGGAGAAAGGCACCCCAAAGAGAGTCGCGGAAGCTACAATTACTAATAGAAGGACCTTGGAGAAAGCGATTTCAAACAGTGAGGGCGGTTTTGTCATTCCTGCTAAGGCTGGGGATACGCTTATAGTTACTAAGTATGCCTATTCATCAGAGTATTATCGTATTACCGATCCCAAAAATATTGTGGTAAGTTTAAATCCCACCATTGAATTGGAAACGGTCACGGTTACGGGCAAAACCAGAAAAGAAGAGCTTCAGGATATATTGGAGGATTACGAAAAGCAGACACCCTATGGGGCTCGCAAGCCTAAGGCATTGGCCTACTTCTTTAATCCATTAAGCGCTTTGTATGGTACTTTCAGTCGGTCAGCAAAGAATGCCAGAAGATTCAACAATTATGCGCAGAATGAAATAAAAGAGACTGAGGTCGATAAAAAATTCAATAAATATAATGTTGGCGAGATTACCGGTTTGCAGGGAGATGATCTCATGAATTTTATGTCGCTCTACCGTCCGAGTTACGAGCAGTGTAGGTACTGGAATGAGTACGATATTCGGGATTATCTAAAGGCGTCTCTGGAAAAATTTGAACGCGATGGTAGACCAAAGGCAGAAACCTTGCCGAAGATTCCCATTCCTGAACAACAACTCAATAAAAAGGAATACTAGTTCGTTTGCAAGAGCTGTTTGATTTGTCATTTTCAAACAGCTCTTCTCAGAGATTTAGTAGCCAAAAAGCGTTTTCAGATCAAGCTCTTGCACCTTCCCATATGCTGCGAGATCCGTGTTTTTCACACGTTCTCTGCTTCCTACGATGCAATATGAATAGGCCTTTCCCTTAAACTCACTACGATGAAAATACTGCAGGTCCGAAAAATTCATATCTTTCACTTCATTATATACTTTCTTACGCATATCATAATCGACACCTAATCGCTGCGCATTTAAGAAAGAATAAATAATGCCATCTTCTGTAATACGGCTGGTTTCGAGCGACCTGAGTAACCCTTCTTTGCTGGTATTGAAGACTTTTTCAGAGGCAGGCAAATCGTGGAGCAGCTCGTTCATTCCTGATATAGCCTCCTTCAGTTTATCCGCCTGTGTGCCTACGTAAGCCAGAATACTGTAACGATCATCCTTCTTACTCGGAGAAGAGTAAACCGCATAGGTAGAATAGGCAAGTGCTTTAGATTCCCGAATCGTTTGAAAAACAATACCGCTCATCCCGCCACCAAAATAGTTATTAAAAAGTTGAATAACCGCCGTTTTATCCGGATCATACACATCAGAATTTCTGAACCAATCGATTTCAGCTTGTACCATATCATAATGTGCAAAATATACTTTTGATTCATTCTGCGTCGTCTTTTCGAACTTTACCGGAGCTGGATAAGCCTTTAGGGGACTGGCTGTAACATGCAAAGCGCTTAATTCACTGCTTAGCGATGCCGTACTCTTAGGGCCATAGTAGATAACCTGATGTTCGTAGTTTATCAGATCGTGCAAAATATCCGTTAATTCACCGGCTTGAACTGCTTCCAGTTCTTCATCTGTTAACACGTAATTAAATGGATTTTTTGCACCATACTGGGCGTAACTCACCAAGCCTTTTAAGATAGCACTTTTATCCAGTTTAGCATCCTCACGTGCTTTCTTCAGACGCGATTTTAAACGCTGCCAAGCTTGTTCATCCGGCTGGCAATTTTTCAATAAATCCTCCAGTAACCCGACCGCTTGTCCGAAATTCTCCTGCAAACCATCTAAGCTAATGGAGCTAACTTCCGAAGAAACGTTAACATCAAAGGATGATGCAATTTGATAAAAGGCCTTACTGATATCCTCTGCGCTTTTTGTCGATGTACCAATATATTGTAAATATTCGGCGGCAATGGGCAGTAATTTGTTGTGATAGCTACCCATTTCTAATCGATAGCTCAAGCGGAAAATATCGTTCGTTTTATTTTCCACCGACAAGAGCGTTAGCCCATTAATTCGGTCTCGATTAATATCTTTGCCGTAATCGATCCACATAGGAGCGACCGGTGTTTCCGGCATCTCATTCACTTGCTTCAAAAAAGCAGATTGAGCATCTCTGTTCACTTCAACCGGTGTAATTGCCGGTTTCTCAACTTTCTTTATACTTTTATCCTCCCCCTTCTTCTTATAGACGGCGACATAATTATTATTTAAGTATTTCTTTGCGAAAAGCATGATGTCTTGCTTCGTGATTGTCGCCAGTGTACTGTTATAAGCGACCATTCGTCGCCAATCTATATCCGATGTAAAGGCATCCATCAGGCTGCTTGCTCTGGATCTGTAGCTTTCGTTCGACTCGATAGTATACTTTTTGGCGTTATTAAGGATGCCAATTAAAAGCTCATCAGAGAACATGCCTGTTTTGAGCTTTTCAATCTCGTCCAGCATCAGCTGTTTTACCTCATCCAATGATTGACCTTTCATAGGCCTTCCTTGCAAGAGTAGCGTACTATAATCTTTGAGTACATAAGGAAAGGCTGCGGCAGAAAGCAGGCGTTGTTTTTTAACTAAATTGAGATCGAACAGACCGGCGTTACCATTGGTAAGAATGCTTCCGATCAGCTCTAGTAATTGGGTGTCCTTACTCTGAGATCCCGGAAAGCGGTAGCCAATCATCACACTTTCAGGTGTTGGCCCAACCACTTCCTTAAGAATTGGTGTTACCATTTCCTTTTCAGGTTCAAAGTGGTAGGCCGGTACTTCTTTCTCCTTCATAAAGGAAAAGCCAGTATCGATTTTTTTTATCACGAGATCTGGATTAAAATCTCCCGACATAATGATGGCCATATTATTGGGGACATAGTATGTTCGATAATAATCTCTGATTGCAATTAAAGAAGGATTCTTTAAATGTTCGATCGTCCCAATGGTTGTTTGCTTACCATAGCTGTTTGGAAATAGATTTTCAAACATGGATTCGAATACCTTAGTGCCATCATTATCCAAGCCCCTGTTCTTTTCTTCATAGACAGCCTCCAATTCGGTGTGAAAAATTCTGAAAATCGGATTCCGAAATCGCTCCGCCTGTACGGCTAAAAACTTATCGATGGACGAAGAGGGGATGTTTTCGATGTAAACGGTCTGTTCAAATGATGTAAAAGCGTTGCTCCCTTGCGAGCCCATGTTGGCCATCAACTTATCATATTCATTAGCGATAGCGAATTTTGCCGCTTCACCTGAAACCCGGTCAATTTCGGTATAAATCGCTTTTCGTTTCGCTGAGTCGGTTGTTGAATTATATTGCTCATATAATTTATCAATCTGGTTTAGCAAAGGCTGTTCTTTCGACCACGTTAAGGTTCCAAATTTGTCCGTACCTTTAAAGAGTAGATGCTCAAGATAGTGCGCTAAACCGGTATGGCTTGCCGGGTCCGTTTTACTTCCTGCTTTGACCGCTATATAGGTTTGAATTCGTGGTTCTTTCGTAGAAGGGCTTAAAATTACGGTAAGACCGTTCTTTAAGGTATAAAATCTAGACTGCGTGGGGTCGTTTGTGACGTAACGGTAAGTATAACCGTCGCTAGTAGCGGTCTTCCATTCGTATGCCTGCTGCCCGAATAAAGTGCCTATGCCTATAAAAAGAAATAGAATGGATAGTATATTTGTATGTTTCATATGTGTGAAATTAACTTGGCCTAAAGTTAATGTTTTAAATCAAAAACTTTTTGGCACTTGGTTTGTATAACTTTTAACGTCATCAAAAAATATTAAAATGAGCATAAAAAAGAACATAGCTATTTTTGGTGTGGCACTGGCTACATCAAGTATGTTATTCACCAGCTGTAATACAGTTAAATCCATGAATAACACCCAAAAAGGTGCAGGTATAGGTGCCGTAGGTGGAGCAGGATTAGGTGCGCTTATTGGTAAAAAAGCAGGTAATACGGCTGTGGGAGCCATCATCGGTGGAGCTCTTGGTGGAGTGGCCGGTGGGTTGATTGGAAAGAAAATGGACAAACAGGCCGCAGAAATTGAGCGGACAGTAGACGGTGCGGAAGTCGTACAAGCAGGTGAAGGTATCATTGTCAAATTCGATTCAGGCATCTTATTCGGATTTGACCAAACAGCCTTAAAGCCGGAAGCCCAAACTAACATTAAGAACTTGGTTAAGTCGTTGAACGACAATCCTGATACCGACATTTTGATTATAGGTCACACTGACAACAAAGGAACAGCGGAGTATAATCAGGGACTATCGGAACGTAGGGCTGCCGCTGTAAAAAATTATGCAGTGGCACAAGGATTATCCTCTAGCCGGGCAAAGACAGAAGGAAAAAGCTTTAATGAGCCAATTGCTGATAATAGTACCGAAGCCGGACGCGCGCAGAATCGTCGCGTAGAAATCGTAATTGTTGCTAACGAAAAGATGAAGGAAGAGGCGAAGCAGCAAAGTTCAATGTAGCCTAAAACATTCACTACATACTCAAGAGAGTAAGCGATTTTAAGCTTACTCTTTTTTTGTTTTAAAGGTATGCATAGAAGCTCAGCGCAAAGCTCCTCAGTCGTTCGGGCCTTTATGATCAAGCATAAAGAACAGTTATAAAAATAAACTAATAAAAACCTTTCTTTTTTAAAAGCGAAATTCCTGATGGAATTAGCAAGTGATATTTCAAAATCGGCCTATTCTGTTAACTTTGTATCCAACGATGGGAGGGGATAGAAAATGTCTTCTTACTAAGTCCAAGATTGAACGATAACGAATAAACATATTCCAATGAAACTTTTTTTGTTAGATGGTATGGCTCTGATATACCGGGCTCATTTCGCATTAAGTAAAAGTCCTCGCTTTACCTCTACAGGATTGAATACTTCCGCTATTATGGGCTTTACGAATACTTTATTGGAAGTACTAAAAAAGGAAAACCCATCGCACATGGCGGTCGTGTTTGATACCGAAGCGCCAACAGAGCGTCATACCTCTTTCGAGGCGTATAAAGCCCATCGGGAGGCTATGCCCGAAGATTTGGCAGCGGCTATTCCCTATATTTTTCGATTAATTGAAGGTTTCAATATTCCGGTGATTACCATGGACGGTTTTGAGGCCGATGATATTATTGGGACTTTGGCAAAAAAAGCAGAGCAAGCGGGTTTTGAAGTCTTTTGTATGACGCCTGACAAAGATTATGCACAGCTTGTAAGCGATCATATCAAAATTTACAAGCCTGCCCGTATGGGAAACGGACATGAAATACTGGGCGTAAAGGAAGTGTTAGAGAAGTGGGAAATCGAAAGAGTAGAGCAGGTAATTGATATCTTAGGTCTGTGGGGTGATGCGGTTGATAATATACCCGGCATCCCTGGAGTTGGCGAGAAAACAGCAAAAAAATTGATCCAGGATTTTGGATCGGTTGAGGGAATAATTGCCAATAGCGATCAATTGAAAGGAAAGCTAAAAGAAAATATCGAAACCTATGCTGAACAAGGACTTATTTCAAAAAAGCTGGCAACGATTATCCTCGATGTGCCTGTCGAATTTGAGGCTGAAACCTTGATGATAAGGGAGGCCAATAAAGATTTATTGGAGCCGTTATTTGCGGAATTGGAATTCAGAACATTGGGTAAGCGAGTGTTTGGAGAAGAGTTTAATGTCGTAGACAATAAAGTGTCTGCCGGTGGCCAAATGGATCTCTTCTCATCCGGAGAAAGCGCAACGCCTGCACCGGAAGCAACAATACCGCCTGCTCCGGGAAACCATATCGGCAATACGGAGCATAGTTATACCTTCGTGGATAGCGAGGAAAAACTGAACGAATTGCTGGCACTTTTAGCGAGCCAGAAGTCTTTTTGTTTCGATACGGAAACCACCGGTACCGATGCTAATTGCTGCGAATTAGTTGGACTTAGCTTTTCGGTAGAAAAAGGCCAAGCGTGGTATGTACCCGCATCAGCGGATCAAAAAGAGGCTCATGCATTGGTTCAGCAATTTAAGCCTGTTTTCGAAAACCCTGCGATCGGTAAAATCGGACAAAATCTAAAGTTCGACATATTGGTTTTGAGCTGGTATGATGTGAAGGTTGCAGGTGAGCTTTTTGATACCATGTTGGCTCATTATCTCATTGATCCCGAGACTAGGCATGGAATGGACGTGTTATCGGAAAATTACTTGGGGTATACACCGGTGTCCATTACCACGTTAATCGGCCCAAAAGGCAAAGGGCAATTAAATATGCGCGATGTAGACCCTAAAACGGTTGGCGATTATGCCGCAGAGGATGCGGATATCACTTTACAGCTGAAAGAGATTTTTGAACCCATGCTTATTAAGGTTGAGGCTGATAAGCTGGCACATGAAGTGGAGTTTCCACTTGTACCGGTATTGGTAGATATGGAAAGGGTAGGCGTTCGGATCGATGTGAAGGCACTATCCGACTTCTCCTTGGCGATACAGAATGAAGTCCAAATACTGGAGGCAAGAATTTATGAGAAGGCAGGTGTGCCTTTTAATATTGCTTCCCCTAAACAGTTAGGAGAGGTCTTATTTGATAAATTGCAGCTTGATCCAAAAGCAAAGAAGACAAAGACAGGTCAATATCAAACGGGAGAGGATGTACTCATGGCGCTTGCCAATAAGAGTGACATTGTGCAGGATATACTGGAATATAGGCAGTTACAAAAGCTGCGGTCAACTTATGTTGACGCGCTACCCCAGTTGATCAATACGAAAACCGGACGTGTACATACCTCTTATAACCAGGCGGTGGCCGCAACTGGAAGGTTAAGTTCAAACAACCCCAATCTTCAAAATATCCCGATTCGCACAGAGCGGGGAAGAGAAGTTCGGAAAGCTTTTATTGCACGTGATGACGAGCATGTTATCCTTTCGGCCGACTATTCGCAGATTGAACTTCGCTTAATTGCAGAGATCAGTAAAGATGCCAATATGCTGGATGCTTTTGCAAAGGGCTTGGATATTCACACAGCGACAGCGGCCAAGGTGTATGGCGTAGGTTTGGAGGAAGTTACCGGTAATCAAAGACGGAATGCAAAGGCGGTGAACTTCGGGATTATTTATGGGCAATCGGCATTTGGTCTGTCGCAAAGCTTAGGAATCCCGCGTCGGGAAGCAGCGGATATGATTGAACAATATTTTATTCAGTATCCGGGCATCCGTGATTATATGAATAATACCATCGCCTTTGCTAAAGAGCACGGTTATGTAGAAACGCTGTTAAAACGTCGACGTTACCTGAGAGACATTAATTCGGCTAACGCTACGGTACGAGGTTTTGCAGAGCGAAATGCGATCAATGCCCCTATACAGGGATCGGCCGCCGATTTGATTAAAATTGCGATGATTCACATTCATCAAGATATTCAGCAAGCTAATCTTAAAGGAAAAATGACAATGCAAGTACATGATGAATTGGTGTTTGACGTACCAAGGAATGAGGTTGCAGCGTTTAAGGAAATTATAGAAGCGCGTATGAAGGGAGCTTTAAAAACAGAAGTTCCCATTGTGGTGGAAATTGGTGAAGGGCAAAATTGGCTTGAAGCACACTAGAATGAAAATCAAACAAAAGAAAACGATTTTTAAAATAGGGCTGCTGCTGATCAGCAGTCTATTAATTGGGCCACGCTTAAGGGCGCAAACAGATAGTACGGAAATTAAACCTATCTATTTTGAACAGTTGACGGACGGCACGACGCAGTTCTATTTCGATGAACATTATTTTCTGGTCGATAAATTTTGCCAATTTAAATCCATCGAGCGAGTGGGTAAATATAATATTTCGATCAAAAGCTTCGACGGTCCTTTTACCGATTACAATAACGATGGCAAAGTGATCCTGACAGGGAATTATTTCCAAGGCAAAAAAGAGGGTGTTTTCACGGCCTATTTTGCCAATGGACAGATAAAGTGGACAACTACCTTTAAAAATGGTAAGGCCGAGGGGGTCTCTCGCTATAATTATCCGGATGGCCTGCCGATGCTGGAAATTCTTTATAAAGAGGAGGGAGCTTTTGTCCAAAATTATTGGGATACCAAAAGACGTCAACGCGTGAAAGATGGAAATGGAAAATATGAGTTTTCGGTAAAGGCTGAGGGTTACAACGAATATGGCTACACCTTTACCGACTATCAAGGGAACATTAAATCGGGAAAGCCGGATGGTAATTGGAATATTTTTCTGGTATATCCTAAAAATGAACGCGACTACGCAGGCTATGAGCGATTTGAAGAGGGCGTGTTTAAAGGAGGTTATGATGAAATTACCGGGGTTCCCTATAAGAACGGATCGCGGATACAGATCGGTCCCTCCTTGTTCTTCCTTCAGGCGGAAGGAATGGTCAGCAAGAATTGCACCATAGATGAGAACCAGGATTTTTCTATGTTCATGATGAAGAAACTAGAGGCCGCTTTCGCTATTTATGATTCTCGCGGGTTACTCACCGGACCTGCCAAGCTCGAAATAAAGGCGAGTGTTGACAAAACAGGAAGTCTGCGCGAACTGGAGATCGTTAAGGGCTTAGCGGAGAAAGACGGCGATAAAATCATGGCTAATGCCTTACAGAATATCAGTTATTGGATTCCTTCTTACGGCGAGACTGACTATATCGATGATGTTTTCAATATTACTGTAGACGCAATGGTGGACGAGGAAAGTGGACGGCTCCGCTTTTACAATTTACAAATACAGCGGGAAAAGGGAATATAACGTCAATTAGCTAATGTAATAATTAGCTAATTGATTGATTCTATGCGCAACTTGAGATGCTTGTGCACCTTATCTTTTTTACAAGGTTATCGATTCTCCGATTGCTAGCAAATGAAGGTTTAAACCGGCGGCAGCAAATTTTTGCTTGGCTTCTTCTTCATTGATTTTAATAGGAGGAAAGGTGTTATAGTGTATCCCGATAATATTCTTGCAATTAACAAAACCAGCGGCTTTAATGGCGTCATCCACGCCCATGGTATAATGGTCTCCGATGGGTAAAATGGCCCAATCCAATTGCTCATCCGCTAAGAGCTTCATCTCCAGCGTCAATGCCGTATCGCCTGCAAAATAGATTTTTTTATCGCCACTTTTGATGAGATATCCCGCGGCTACGCCTCCATATTGCTGATCCGGCGTGCCATTGGTATGTAGTGCATACACCATTTTGGCTGTACCAAAAGAGGTTTTTAGGGTACCGCCAAAATTGAACGCAATAATCTTATCTTGGCTAATGCCTTGCCGACCTACCCAGGCAGCCGTTTCTACGATGGCAACGACAGTGGCATCCGAGTTTTTTTGAATGGCCGCTACATCTGCTACATGATCTTCATGTGCGTGGCTGAGCATAATATAGTCAGGCTTCAGCGTATTGATGTCTATATGTTTTGCTTGTTCATTTGGTGTAATAAAAGGATCGAACAATACATTGGCGCCAGCTAGCTCCAAGGCAATCGTGGCATGTCCATAAAATGTTGCTTTCATGTGTTAAAAGTAAAAAGTTAAAAGTAAACCTGCCTGCGGTAGGCAGGAAGTAAAAAAGCCTGCCTTTTGTAAAACTGCTCATTACCCGTTATGAGTTGATAGTCATAATTCTTAAAGCGTATAACTTACCACCCATAAGACAAACTATTGACCAAACATACCACCCAAGCCTCCCAACATGTCTTTGGTTGCGGCTTGCATTTCGGTCTGGCTTACATTTTCAGCTTGCTGAAGAGTTTTGTTGATAGCCACCACTAATAACTCTTCCACTTCCTCCAAATCAGCACCTTCGTGGAACGTTGGGTCTATTGTAATCGATTTAATTTCTTTATTGGCGGTTGCAATTACTTTAATCGCTCCTCCCTCCACTTCACCTGACACACTTATTGTGTCGAGGCGTTTTTTAATTTCTTCGGCCTTTTGCTGTGCCTGAAACAATTTATCGAACATATTCTTTTATATTTAGTTGTCTGTTAAAACGTTAAGTAGTTGAGTCGTTAAGTTCCTACTCAACTACTCAACCATTTCCCCACTCAACTAGTCCCTATTCTCCAACATAATCTCCACTACCGTTATAAGCGCCTTGCCTAATAACGGGCATATCCAATATTTTAAATAGATCGTCTAAATGTGTAAGACTTCCGTTCGCCATATTACTTAACAAAACAATGGTAACATCGTTTTTCAAATCTCTAACATATAAGTTTTTAAAACCATGCCACCAACCTGTATGGTATACAACATGCTCCTTTCCTTGCTCAAAGGTACGCCAACCAAAGCCATAATTAAACACACCTTTGATGGACTTTTTGTTATGTGGTGCGTAAGCAGAGTCTTGCCAACTTTGATTGATTAATCGCCCTTCACGCATAGCACGATCAAAAAGAAATAAATCTTCCACGGTGCTATAAATTCCCTTATCGCCCACGGGGCCGTCGTGAAAATTTTGAACAACAGACCTCCGCCAAACCTTGTCATGGCCGACAACATCGGTAGGTATTTTTTCATAATCAGCTTTAGAGTAAACATGCGTATTCTTCATTCCCGCGGGTCTAAAGATATTCTCTTGCATAAATACCGTAAATGATTGACCGCTTACCTTTTCTATAATTGCCCCCAGTATCATAAAGTTGGAGTTGTTGTAATGAAACCGAGTGTCGGGTTTGGCATAGGGTGCCGGCTTACGCTCAGCAAGAATCTTCATAACGTCCATGTTGGTCATCCCTTTTTTCTTGTCGGGCCATAGGTCATCCGTAAAATAAACATAATTGATCAAGCCCGATCGATGCGTTAGTAGCATCCGGACGGTAATGCCTTCATAGGGGAAGTCGGGGAAAAACTCCTTCACTTGCTGGTCGAGCTTTAATTTACCCTCTTGTACCAATAGTAAAATACCGGTAGCAGTTAATGGTTTAGAAACCGAAGCCAATTCAAACTGAGAACGAATCTTCAAGCTGTCCTTACGCAGATAATCAGCCCAACCAAATGCATTTTCGTAAATAATCTTTCCTTTTTTTGCTATCAGTACATTGCCATTAAACGCCGATTTCTTATGAAGTTTCTGCATAAAAGCATCTACCTCTTTATTTGCATCCCGAGGGTGGTATATGAGCTTGATACTATCGGTAATTGCTTGTTCTTTGGCTTGCTGCGCCTTTTTTTCTTCAGCAGAATTGCAAGCGGCGAATATAATAAAGGAAAGGAGTGAAAATAGTAATAATCGTCTCAACACGTAATGAATTTGCTATTAAAAGTACAACATCATAGGAATGGCGAAATTGATAAAATATTGTGTTAATTGCTAATTTAATGAAATTTTTACACAGCCTGTATGCATAATGTAATAAGAAATAGGAAAAATAAAAACAATTAGCGCGCAAATATGGTCAAGTGTATAAGTTTTATAACTTTGTAAGGATAAATCAACGTGGCCACAAGCCCATGTTGATGATGGAATAACAATATCATAACGTATAAACATGTCATATAGAATTGAACGCGATACAATGGGCGAGGTGAAGGTGCCTGCCGATAAGTATTGGGGAGCCCAAACTGAAAGATCCCACGAGAATTTTAAAATTGGTCCGGAAGGTTCGATGCCTAAAGAAATCATCCGCGCTTTTGCTTACTTAAAGAAAGCCGCAGCTTTTACCAATACAGATGCAGGCGTGTTACCGGCAGAAAAGCGGGATTTAATAGCGCAGGTTTGTGATGAGATACTTGAAGGAAAACACGACGGTGAATTTCCTTTGGTAATTTGGCAAACCGGTTCCGGGACACAATCCAATATGAACGTGAATGAAGTGATTGCCAACCGTTCACACGTTATTCAGGGAAATAAATTGGGAGAAGGAAAAACTTTTATCCATCCGAATGATGATGTAAACAAGTCGCAATCGTCGAATGATACCTATCCGACAGCGATGCATATCGCAGCTTATAAGATGTTGGTGGAAACTACTATTCCAGGCGTTGAAAAACTTAGGGATACACTGAAAGAGAAGTCTGATAAATTTAAAGATGTTGTAAAAATTGGCCGTACCCACTTAATGGATGCTACACCTTTAACGCTGGGCCAAGAATTTTCAGGCTATGTAGCCCAACTAAATTACGGATTAAAAGCTTTAAATAATACACTTTCGCACCTTTCTGAGCTGGCATTGGGCGGTACAGCGGTAGGTACCGGGATTAATACACCGAAAGGGTATGATGTCAATGTTGCCAAATACATTGCGGAATTTACGCAATTACCCTTCCGTACCGCTGAAAATAAATTTGAAGCGCTGGCTGCTCATGATGCCATTGTTGAAAGTCACGGCGCATTAAAGCAACTGGCGGTATCCCTTATGAAGATTGCAAATGACGTCCGTATGCTAGCTTCCGGGCCGCGTTCGGGCATCGGAGAGATCTTTATTCCGGAGAACGAGCCCGGCTCATCTATTATGCCAGGTAAAGTGAACCCTACCCAGTGCGAGGCCCTAACGATGGTCGCTGCACAGGTAATGGGAAATGACGTAGCCATTACCATAGGAGGTGCTAATGGCCATTATGAGCTAAATGTCTTTAAGCCTTTAATGGCTGCCAATTTCCTCCAGTCGGCGAGATTAATTGGTGAAGCTTGCGTTTCCTTTAATGATCACTGTGCGATCGGCATTGAGCCGAACTATGATGGTATTAAAAAACATGTGGAAAATTCACTCATGCTGGTTACGGCCCTGAATCCGCATATCGGTTATGAGAACGCTGCCAAAATTGCGAAGAAGGCCCATAAAGAGAATAAGTCGCTGCGCGAAGCGGCCTTAGAACTCGAGCTACTTACCAATGAGCAATTTGATCAATGGGTGCGCCCCGAAGATATGATCGGTGGTTTGAAATAGGGGTTCTAAAGGATAATGAGGACTCGGAATCATTATTTAATATTTAAAAGCACATACCTTACGCTTGTAGGTATGTGCTTATTGCTTTGTTCTGCCTGCAAGTTTAATCCGAATATACAGGGAGAGGGTGAGCCCTATTTACAAGGGGTGTGGGTGCAAGACTCCATAGCCCACCAAGATCAGCTATTGACCTACAGTTTATATCGTCTTAAGTTTACTTGTGACTCGGTCTATATTACCTTAAAAACCTTTAGCAAGGTAAGAACGGTAGTTGATTCTTGTTACGGCGATGGACAGTGGGAAGAATACGCTAGGGGAGTGTATCTGGTTAGAAATGATAGCTTATTGATAGAATCTACATTTACCCGAAGTAACTGGCGTCAGAAATTATCGGGCTGCCATCGTATCGGTCAATTTTTGCCCCGGTTTAAGTTAGTAAAACATACGGCCGACTCGCTTTACCTCGAAAGCCAATACTATCAAACACCGGTTAATCTGAGGAAAATTGAGCACATTACCTGTGTGCCCAAACCTCTTTGATATTAAACATTTTAGATTTTTTGCTCGTTTTTTTATGAGAATGTTAGCTCAACGGTTCCTGCTTGGAACAGCTATTCTTTGCCTCTCGTCTCTCAATATAATCGCACAGGAGAAGAAGCCCGGACTCTATCAAAGGTTCATGAACGGCAAATTGATGCAGAGTAAACTGGTCCAGAAATTCATCTCGTCAGAAAAAGATTCTACGCGATCAGCTGGTTTTGTGGTGTTGCCTTTATTGGGATATGCACCGGAAACCGGCCTAGAGTATGGACTTTCCGGTATTTACAACTTCTATATTGATAAAAGCGATACGCTCATCCGAACGTCCAGCATTGTATTGCAGGGGTCGTTAACCACAAAAAAGCAATCGAATCTTAAATTGACATCCGATATATGGACAAAAGGCAATGATTATCATATCATTTCAGAGATAAGGTATAAGGATTTTCCATTCAATTTTTATGGAATTGGTGATCAAACTCGAAAAGCGGATAAAGACTCCTTGGTTCAACGATTGTTTAGGCTCAGGTTGGAAGGGGAAAAGAAGATTGTTAAAAATTATTATGTGGGTCTCGGCTTGATTTACGAGAACTATGAATATAATGACGAGGCTCCCGGTGGTATTTACGACTGGACACCACTGTATGGTAAAGAAGGTGGAAAATACCTGGCCTTTGGAATCTCGCAGTTGTATGATAGCCGTAACACAAATATCTACACTACCAAGGGCTACTATGCGCGGGCAGTCTATCATTATATGCCTGATTTCTGGGGAGGGAATAACTTTGAGGGAAGTCGCTTGGATTTCGACTTACGTGCCTTCTTTCCGTTAACACCGAAGTTAACGCTTGGCCTACATGCCACCTACGATGAATACTTCGGCAATGTGCCATTCTATTTATTTCCGCAGCTAGGAAGTGATGAAGTCATGCGAGGGTATTATCCAGGTAGATATCGAGACAAGACATTGATGACCTCGCAGGCAGAGTTGCGCTATCGCGTTCATCCACGTATTGGTTTTACGGCCTTTATGGGAGCTGGGACGGTCTACAATAAAAAGATAGACTTTTCATCTTTGAAGCCCTCTTTCGGTGGTGGTTTGCGCTACTTCTTTGATCTGGAACATAATTCGAGCATCCGGATTGATTACGGTATAGGCGAAAAACGTCCCGGAGAGCCGAGGCAATCAGCCTTTTATTTATCGCTCGGCGAAGCGTTTTAGAGTGATCGGCTATCAGCAATCGGTAATCAGCTAAAAATAAAGCTGATAACTCATTTCCGAAAACTGATGGCCTACTAGTAACTAATCTTAAAATGTTCTTTTTCCTGGCCTTTTTTGAAGAAAACCAAGCCAATGAAAAATAGGTCGATTGTTAAGGTTACCTGTGGGTGGTTTTTGATTTCCCGCCAAGCCTCTTTCATGCCATCACTCCAATAAATGTCGTCAAAGATCAGTACAGTCTGTTCATGAACTTTAGGTAGGCAATGATAAAAATAATTTAAAGTCGCCTCCTTCCGATGATTACCATCTAAAAAGAGAAAGTCAATTTTTTCCTGCTCTTGAATAAGCTGCGGTAGGATTATATCAAAGTTTCCTATTTTCAGTTGGACCTGCGACGCACCAAGCTCATCGAGGGTTTGCCGGGCAACAGCCGCAGTCTCCGGGCAACCCTCTACTGTTGTGATGGAGGCATTAGGATTAGCCTTGGCTAGGTAGGCAGTGGTGATTCCCAGGCAAGTGCCTAATTCTATAATGGTTACCGGTGCAAAGCGGTTGGCTAATCGAGCAATAAGCTGTGCAACCCGTTTTGGCTTCAAGGCATTCTTCGCAATCAAACCTACGGCCTTTTGTTTTCCATTATTCATCATCGAACCGGCACCATAGTCGGTTACCGTGATAATTCGTGTGTCCTTCTTTAGCGCTTGCCGCTTTCTTTCGATTTCTTCTTCGTAAGGTTTAGTTGAAAAATCATATATAACCTCATCAACAAGTTTATAAACAAATGGCGAATGCACACCATGGCGTGTTTTAGCGGAGAATTTGTGTATTAGATAATCAATGAAGAAACGGTAGTTTGCCATATACGGCAGCAAAGATAAAGCTTTTATATTTGTTCTTTTCTCTTTGAAAAAAAAGGAACTTTTTTCTTAATCAGCTTTTTCTTGATAAAAAGCTGACCAAAACCGAAGAACGAAGTGATGAGTTCATGAACACTTTTGAAAGTAAACAAGAGTGAATAAATCAAGGCTTGTGTAGGCTACCCTGCATCTGATGGCAAAGCATCGCTGGCGCGTATTGGAGCCGTTTCACTTCCTCAATCCGCTTGGATATTGCCGTATGAACAGACATGCAAATGCTTTGCGGCTCGTTGCGTCGGTATCCTCCAAGGCCGTTTTGCCAGTGCACAGGGCTATATTTAGGGCTGAAGAAATAATACGTCCGGTTAAAAGTAAAAGCCCAACGTTCTGCTAAAGTATCGCCTAGGAAATTTGCGGTTTGCATGTTGATGCACCACCGTTGTAGCAAAGTTCCAAGCGAGGAGTTTTTTGTTTCTTTTTTGCGGAAAAAAAGAAAAACAAAAAGGTTCCTTTAATATAAGCACTATCCCGCGGTAAATGCTCTGTTTTAAGAATAGATGGATAAACTTTTTTATAAAAGAAAGTTTATCTAAGTTTGCTATACTATTTTTGTTTGCAGCTGTGCAATTTTCTGCCTTGTTGCCGTTATATAGTAAAATACCGAAGCCGGAAATGATGAAGGACATTGTTTTCGATTTCCAAGAAAAAATGTACTCGATGCAAATGAACCGTATATTCGCGCTAAGCCTGATTATCCTCTGCCTGTGGACTTCCTGTAAGCGGGCAGATGACGAGCCATTGTATCCGCCAACGCCAATTTCCAGGTTATATATATCGTTTTCGGATATCGCAAATTCGGACACGCAGGTTTATCAAAATGTTGTTGTGTTCGATCCGGCAGACAGCACAGATTATTTTCCAACAGGAAATGGGTACAATACGTCCCCCAATCAAGGTATGGGCATAACGTTCAGTCCAGATTTGAGGCAGGTATTCCAAGTGAGTAGATTAGATTATAGCGTTAGGTATTTAACAGTAAGTGAAACAGGAGCCGTTAGCACCTCCAGTCGTTCCTTCGTAGATTCAGTAAGGGCCCGAAGCTTCAGGTCGATTCGATATAATAAATTATCCGACCAATTATTTATTACAAATGACGATCCGGCAACACCCGCTAATGCATCGCTTAATATCTACAACAATCCCTCCCGGCTAGTCGGTCAGCAAAATCCCCGAAAAAACATTCGCTTAACTCGAAGGCCGTGGGGTATTGCAATGACAGGGACAAAAACGGACACCGATTCGCTTTTGCTTTTAAGCACCTTAACTGCTGGAGAAGTATGGGCCTTTAATCTTGCTGGGATCTCCACAGGAGACAGCGTATCCACAGGAACCCCTAATCATAGACTGACTATTAGTGGAGCAAATGATTTGCGAGGCATAGCATATGCCCCCAATTCCGATATTCTATTTTTAACTGATTTAGGCGCAACTACAGGGACTGCCACCGATGGCATAATCTATGTAATTGAAAATGCCAAACAAACCATTAGGTCAGGTGGCTCAATTACACCATCCCGAATTATAACAGGATCAAACACGAATTTAGCTGATCCAATTGATATCGCTGTTTCTGATGATTCCACTCGAAAACAGTATATTTATGTGGCCGATAGAGCGAACAAAACTGTTATGCGGTTTAATTTCGATGCAAATGGTAATGTATCTCCAAATAAAAACACGGTAACCAGACTATCGCTAACACCTGAGTTTATATACCTCGATGCAAGGTAAAGCTAGGTTCTCCACGTGCATGTATTAGATCTCAGCTGTGATTAAACAGGCAAGGAATATTGTAGGTGTGCATCTTGCCGTTTTAGTGGAAGGGTTTGGGAGTAACGCCGGAGTTTATCAAAAATTTTAAGGAAGACAGGATAATATACAACATCCAAGCAATAATAACCACCTATACGATTCCTCGTCGCAACACTACAAGTCAAAGATTAAGAACGAATTTCCAGAGAAAGTTATGGAGTTATTTGAACGTTTTCTCGAAGAAGACCGTGCTAAAACCGAATCTATTGCCCAGTTAAGTAAGGCGGTGTTGGATTTAGCGGAGGAAGTGAAGAAATTAAAGAAGGGGTACGACTTTGGCCATTTAATTTTTTTGCTCCCAGATCTTCAATTTGCTGTATTTACTTATCTGATCAAAATCTCGATCGGTATGAACTAGGGGAACTGAAAAGGAAACAGCATAATAGGCAATTAGGCAATCGTTGCTCTTACGTATGGTCACTCCTTTTTTGCGTAGAGATCGAGATAGGTCTGCTGCACCAATGGCTGCTCGTCGTGGAGGCAATTCCAATAAAGTAAAATAGGATAGGGTTTCCTTTATTTCTGTATAAGTTGAATCCTCACGTATTCCTTGGAGGATTTCCTGAACAATGGTGGGTGTGAGTAACACCTCACGATCCGTTTCTATATATTCTTGCAATAATAAAGCTTGGGGTGTGTTATTTTTGTTGAGGAAGTCAACCCATACCGACGTATCAAAAAGCAAAGAATCCCTCATAGATTACGCATCTGGTCGAGATCTCCTTCCCAAGTGCCCTTCTTTCTCAACGCTATAATGCTTTTTCGTTTCAGAGAGGCAATATATTGCTTTAATGCTTCATGAACGACTTCTTTCTTTGTCCTTAGTTTACTTATTTGAAGCGCCTGTTGAATGAGGTTTTCGTCTAGCTCTATATTAGTTCTCATTTCTGTAATTTTTACTATGTGTAAAGATAATAAAATTTATACACATTGCGGCTAGTTTAAAAGGCTTTGACCCGAACTGTGTGATTTATCTATTTTTCTATGTTTTAATGCCCTATTTGTTACAAAAACTCTTAACATTTTCATAACGAGGATGTAAATACCCATTATGAAAATTGAAATGCTTGTACGACAGGCGTTTTAAATTTGATAAAAATTCAATAAAACCATTGTTTTATTGCGCTTATGCTTGCTTTTGCTTATGGTAGCTGCTAAATTTGTGATAGCAAAAATGGAGGATATGGAAGTAAATTTACGTCGATTATCTGTTTTTACCGCGGATCTACAGCTGATCTTGGGCAAGAGCATGCGTACATGCCAACGCCATATGCAGTTGATCCGCGACATGTATGCTTTGGAAAAGCAGCAGCCCGTTACGGTATATCATGTTGCAGAATACCTCGATACGCCTGTATCAAAAATAGCTGCCTTTCTGAAGATTAACCGGAATTGAATGGATAGATGAGCAATGGGATTGCTCCGATGTAAAAAGATTTCTTGGTAAGCCGCGGCAATTGCCCGCGGCTTTTTTGTTTGCGGCACACCTAAGGTCTAGAAAGTCTTAATAACTGTCAGTAAGACTGAGATAAACACAATTAAGTTTAAGACAAACGCAAATAAGTTCGAGATAAACATGTTTAAGTCTATCCTTAACACGTATTAGTTTGTTATGAAGGTAGAAGCGTTTGAAGTAAATACAAACAATATGAAGGTAATTTTAAGATAAGTTGAGACACTTTTGATCAAGCTTGCTTTAACCTTGCTCATCTCTGCTATAAACTTAACTAAAGAAATAGCAAACTTGTTTACGTTTGCAATAACAATGAACAATGTTGTTATAAACTAGACCAAGTTTGTCGTAATCTTAATCAAGTTTGAATTAAACACAAACAAGATTACCCCATAATTGGTTAAAATTGTTCTAACGTTGTTCACAGTTGTGACAAAGTTCTATAACGTTCTGTCAGACCTTTCTAAGTTTATATTAACAACGATCAAGATTGTATTAAATCTATATGGATTTGGAATAAATTTAGTCAATAGAGCGTTCGATTTGGTCATCCTTAAACGTACTTTTCCTCCTCTTTTATCGGACAAAAGCGTCAAAAAACGACAAAAACGCCATATGCGTCATTTTCGGACATGGCTTTTTTTGATTCTACTCAATTTTGTTTTGTTCATCAGCGGTTGATGGACTTATACAAATATAAGTAGATGATAACAAAGAGAAAACATCCGTCCAAGCCAACGTAAATGTGCAATAGGCGATAGGCTTTAAGTAATAGGCCATCCCTTCGGGAGACAAGCTTTTTACTTTTTATTTTTTAATTTTTAATTTTTTAAATATGCAAAATAGATACATCGCTATAGGATTTAGTAATATCGCAGACGACGCCATGGCAACTTTAGGAACAACCGTCATTACCGCCATGACGGACAATCCAAATTTCGAAACGCCCGTTCCGGCGTTGACAGATATACAGTTACTCCTTGATGATTATCGGCTCAAACTGGCGGCTACCCGGAAGGGTAGTCCTTTGAACACCAGTGAAAAAAATGTGAGTCGCCAGGCACTCGAGAAAGGGCTCAGGCAATTGGCGTTCTATGTGGATGCTGTTGCAGACGGGGCCTTACATGTTATTTTAAGTTCCGGTTTTCCCGTAAAGCCGCTTCGGTCCTCGTTGATTGCTCCCGCCATACCGGAACATCTTCGTCTGAGCGATACCGCACAGAGCGGACAAATTCGCTTCGATTTTAACCCGGTTAAAAAAGCCTGGGAGTACGAATACTGCTATGCTACCGAAGTAGACGATAATGGAAACATATTATGGGGCGACATCTTATCTACTACTTCGTCTCGTAACAACATTATCGCTCCGCTGATTCCCGGTGTTGTTTGCCGCGTACGCGTGCGTGCCCGTAATGGAAAAGGTGTAAGTGATTGGAGTGAAGCCGTTAGCTTAATGGCGAGATAATACCAAGCAAGGGGCCGGCGAATTCGGCTCCTTGCCTTTACCCGAAAATACTCAATAAACGTTGTATTTCAGCGGCTTTTTCTAAGCTGCCTGCTTGATTATAGGAAGCTAATAGGTTACGCAAGACACGGCTGACGATCGCCAAGTTATCACACGGCAAAAAGAATTGTTCATCATTAGGCAAATTAAGTTGCTTTAAAAACGATAAGACATCATGTCTTCCAAATATCTGGCCCCTATTAAAAGCATTGATATAAAAAAGAACTCCTGCTTCGTCGGCCTTAATTTGTTCGTCCATATAAGCCAATATAAAGTGGCGTGGCAAATTGACACCATAAATTGGGATATCCAAACGCTGCGCTACAATACTATATAGTGCTGCTAATAAAATCGGGTTTCCTCTCCTCGTTTCCAGCACTTTACCGATGTATGAATTTTGCGGATCGTGGTAATTTTTGGTATTACCTTTGAAGCCATGCATATTGTAAAATACGTTATTTAATAAACGTACTTTCTCCACAGCGCTCATGTTATACATCATTTCCAACCAAGCATCGCGCTTAATTTCTTCTACTTGATTGATGATGGTTTGATCTTCCAGATCGGGATATTGATATTTATTGACAATAATCAAGCCCTGCAATAAATCAAACCCCCCGCCCATATACCAAAGTTCCAATTCATTAAAAACCTGTTCAAACTGAATTTTATGAATTAGGTTCTCTATCCTCGACTGAAGAAAAGAATCAAATGATTTTTCCCAAGCAGCTTCCAACGGAGCAATAACCGCTGTCCCTAGTGTTAACAACTTCTCCTCAACGTGCCGAAATACCTCTTCATCCGGATCGTCTAATAGATGTATCAAGGAATTTATCTCTTTGTCATTAAGCATATACAAAGATAAAAATAAGTTGTGATTTGTGTGTTATGAGTTGCTTCTCTACCGAGGTTACCACACTCGTATTCAATAGGATGTTTAAATTAAAAGAACGATTATTTTTGTCACTTTTATTCGTTATCGTTTGTTTTAAAAGGCACTCATGCTACTTCGTGGTTTCCGCAAAAAGTAACCAAAAACTCATCACTTGGAACTTTGCTACAACGATAGTGCCTCAACGTGCAAACCGCAAATTTCCTAGGTGATATTTTAGCAGAACGTAGGGCTTTTACTTTTAACCGGACGTATTATTTCTTCAGCCCTAAATATAGCCCTGTGCGCTGGAAGATCGGCCTTGGAGGATACCGACGCAACGAGCCGCAAAGCATTTGCATGTCTGTTCATACGGCAATATCCAAGCGGATTGAGGAAGTGAAACGGCTCCAATACGCGCCAGCGATGCTTTGCCATCGGTTGCAAGGTAGCCTACACACGCCTTGACTTTTTTGGTTCTTTTTGTGTTAAGACAAAAAGAACACGATAAATTTGACTAAGAAAAAGGTTCTTTTTAAATGCACTCAACCTTCCTGTCACCATTGCTTTTTAGACGAATCCTATAAAGGTGTTTAAAAACCTTATGGTACCTGAAATATAGGTTTACATAATCAGGAGAGAGAACCTGCCTCTCCCCTGGATGGTTGGTTTTGTTTATTGAGCCTGTGGCATATGTTGACTGAGTGATTCCATATTTAGCCCCAATCCCTGCGCAATGGCCATGCCGAGCTGCACATCGGCTCTAAACCAGTGACACAGCTGTCGGTTAATAATGAGCTCCTTCTTGGAGCCGGTGATACCCTTCATTGAGGTCACGATATTATGAATGGTGTTTTGTTTGGCTTCCGGTGTCATCAATCTGAAAAGATTTCCAGGTTGCGTATAGTGATCATCCTCGCCCGGCGCGTTGCGGTTATACCAATCGGCAATATCGCTTTCTAAATTCCATGCAGGCTGTTTGTAGCTTTCATCTTCATAGATGCTATCAAAGCTGTTGGGGAAATAGTTTGGCGTGGAGCCTCCATTTCCGTCTACGCGCATATAGCCATCCCGTTGATAATTGGCTACCATAAAAGGGCACCTGTTTACCGGAATTTGCTCATAATTTACACCTAATCGATAACGATGGGCATCCGGATAAGACAAAATCCGCCCCTGCAACATCTTGTCGGGCGAATAGCTAATACCGTCAATAACATGTGCCGGTGCGAAGGCCGCCTGTTCTACTTCGGCAAAATAATTGGATGGATTTTCATTCAGTTCTAAAACGCCCACTTCTTGTAAAGGATACTCTCTCTGAGGCCAAATTTTGGTTAAGTCAAAGGGATTCCAGCGAAAGGCCTTCGCCTGTTCCTCCGTCATTATCTGTATATATAGTTTCCAGCGAGGGAAATCGCCGCGTTCAATCGCTTCAAATAAATCACGCTGTGCAAAATCAGGGTCTTCTCCCCGCATGCGCATCGCTTCGTCATTGGTGAAATTTTTAATGCCCTGTTCCGTTTTGAAATGGAACTTGGTCCATACACGCTCATTATTGCTATTGATGAAAGAGAATGTGTGACTGCTAAAACCGTGCATGTGACGATATCCTACAGGTGTGCCCCGGTCTGACATCAGTATAAGCACCTGATGCAGACTCTCCGGGTTTAACGACCAGAAATCCCACAACATCGTTGCGCTTTTCATATTGGTTTGCGGATCACGCTTCTGTGTATGGGTAAAGTCGCTGAATTTTTTTGGATCTTTTACAAAGAAAACCGGTGTATTATTGCCGACGAGATCCCAATTGCCGTCTTCCGTATAGAACTTAACGGCAAAGCCGCGTGGATCTCTTTCTGTATCAGCTGAACCTTTTTCCCCTCCAACCGTTGAAAAGCGTAAAAACAAACGCGTTTTTTTGCCTATCTCATTAAAAATTTTAGCTTTTGTGTAGGAGGTGATGTCCTGGGTTACGGTAAATGTGCCATAAGCACCCGAACCTTTAGCGTGCACCACGCGTTCGGGAATTCGTTCGCGATTAAAATGGGCCATTTTTTCATGCAGGTGAAAATCCTGCAATAATATAGGGCCGCGTGGCCCAACGGTCATCGAGTCTTCATTGTTAGTGACGGGAATACCCGAGGCGGTTGTTAACTTCTTTTTCTCTTCCATGTGTAAAATTGTTTAGTATGATTCCTCTGTCGACCAAAGGTAGTGCTTCGGTATGAACATCTTACATCGAATTTTGCTATGTTTGTATAATCAAAATTTATATTATGACGCTTGTTCAATTAGAATATATTATAGCTGTTGATACATATAGAAGTTTTGTGGCCGCTGCAGATAAGTGTTTTGTAACGCAGCCTACATTGAGTATGCAGATTCAAAAATTAGAAGAATCTTTAGGTGTTCGAATTTTTGATAGGACCCGGCAGCCTATTGTGCCTACCGAAATCGGAGAAGAAATCATCCGACAAGCGAGAGTGGCGGTTTTAGAGAGCCAGAAAATTAAAGAGATTGTCGCTTATAAGAAAGGCGAGGTGGAAGGTGAATTAAAAATCGGTGTGATTCCGACGGTTGCCCCGTATCTATTACCAAAGGTATTAGGCAATTTCATGGAGAAATATCCGAAATTGCATTTGCATGTATGGGAGTATACAACAGAAAAGATAGTCAGGGAGTTAAAAACAGGGGTATTAGATTGCGGTATTTTGTCGACACCGATCCACGAGCCCAATTTGCAGGAACACCCCTTGTTCTATGAAACGTTTGTTGCTTATATAGCTAAAGAAAGCAGTTTGTCAAAGAAAAAAGCCGTTACTGCAAGTGATATATTGAATGAAAAACTTTGGTTACTGAACGAAGGGCACTGTATGCGGAATCAGGTACTGAATATCTGCAATAGGAGGAAAACGATGAACCCGGACGATTCCTTCGAATATAACACCGGCAGTGTAGAAACCCTAAAACGGATGGTGGATACGAATGCGGGCGTAACGATTATGCCTGAATTGAGTATTGCTGAGTTTTCTGTAAAGGAGCTCGATCAGGTGCGTTATTTTAAATCGCCCGAACCGGTTCGCGAAATTAGTTTAATCACGCAACAGAACTACCTAAAGAAAAGAGCCATTGAAGCTTTGAAAAGTGAAATTCTACAGATTCTACCGAAGCGTTTTAGAAATAAGAAGAAAAAGGAGGTGATGGATATTGGTTAAATCAATGCTTGAAACTATTACCTGTTATCTCCTGCTGATTGATGCGAACGGCAATGGAGGAGGGTTTGATACCGTCTCCGAACATCTCTGCATTTTTTTCCGTAAACTCAGCGCCGAAAAATAGAATGGAGGATGTGTAGTTTATCCAAAGCAAGATAATTACTATGGAACCGGCGGCACCATATCCGGATGCCGGTGCCGCATGCTGCATATACAAGCCTATCGCCCACTTGCCGATCATAAATAAGATGGCGGTGAAGAAAGCACCCGACCGTACGTCTTTCCACTTGATTTTTACGTCTGGAAGGAATTTAAAAATACAGCCAAAAAGAACGGATAAAACAATAAAGGTGATAAGGGTATTGGCAAGATATAAGGCGATGTTGGTCGTTTCGTCGAAAAGGTCTAAACCAAAAACCTGAAAATCGGGAAGATACTTGATGAGCGTAGTGCTAATAACAGAAATGACAACATTCAAGAGTAAAGAAACAACTAACAAAAAGCCCAAAATAAGCACAATGGAAAAAGACAGTGCACGATCAACAAGTAGTTTTACCCAACCTCTTTTTGGTTTGGGCTTCACATTAAAGATCATGTTGAGCGAATCCTGCATTTCTACAAAAACTTTTGTCGATGCGTAAATCAATGTGCCCACACCAATAATGGTTGCAATAATGGATCCTTTTCCGACCGATAAGCCTTTTATAAGTGATTGTATAAGTGCGGCGGCATCAGCCCCGACATATTCGTTTATTTGCTGAAAGATTCTTCCCTGTTGTGCATCATCACCCAAAACAAAGCTAACAACAGCCAATATAATGATCAGGAGAGGAGCCAACGCAAATATGGTATAGTAAGATAATGCTGCACTCATTTTCGATACTTTGTCGTCACCGAAGCCAATGACCGTTGCCTTAAGTAGAGTGAAAGCGTCTTTATAAAACTGTTTTCTTAAAACCTTCATATATGCCTTGATTTAACACTTAAAGTGATCATCGATGGGATACAATCAGTAGTTCGAGATCTTTCGGGGTTAAATTAAATTTATTGGCTATATCTTTATTCGTTAACTGTCCTTGGTAAAGATAAATGGCATTTCGAATACCCGGTTTGTTCCAGATAACTTTCAATAGCCCCCCCTGTTCCCCAATATCCAACAAAATCGGTGCGAAAATGTTTGTCAGCGCATAGGTGGCTGTTCTGGCAACACGAGATGCTATATTGGGAACACAGTAATGAATAACATCATACTTTCTGAAAACAGGGGAATCGTGATTGGTTATATGAGAGGTCTCGAAACAACCGCCTTGGTCAATACTGACATCGACCAGCACAGAGTTGGGTTTCATTTTAGAAACGGTTTCTTCGGTAATAATACACGGACTTCTGCCATTGGTGGCGCGCATCGCACCTATTACGATGTCACAGGATAGGACCGCTTTTTGGAGTACAATGGGTTGAATAACCGAGGTGAATACTTTATTCCCTAGATTGTTTTGTAAGCGTCGAAGACGATATAATGAACTGTCAAAGACTTTTACCTGTGCACCTAAGGCGAGTGCGGCACGGGTCGCATACTCTCCAACCGTTCCGGCACCGATAATGACTATTTCAGTAGGAGGAACGCCGGTAATCCCCCCCAGCATCAGGCCCTTGCCTTGGAACACGTTACTTAAATATTCGCCGGCAATTAGAATAGAGGTAGCGCCTACAATTTCGCTCATTGCACGTACAACCGTTAACCGGTTATCCTCGTCCCGCAAATACTCATAAGATAGCGCCGTAACCTTCTTCTTCATCATGGCTTTTAAATGCTCAAAGCCCAATAAAGAGGGTTGTTGGCTGGAAAACAGGACCTGGCCGGTTTTCATTAAATCAATTTCTTCCAAGGTGGGAGCCCCAATCTTGACGATAATGTCGCAGGTGTAAATGCGTTCCTTTTCATGAACAATGATAGCGCCCTGCTCGCTGTAGTGATGATCCAGAAAGTTGGCACCGTTTCCTGCGCCGGACTCTAACATAATTTGATGACCATTCTCTACAAGTAAAGCAACAGACAAAGGCGTAAGCGCAATACGGTTCTCCTGAAAGCTCACTTCCTTAGGGATTCCGATTAATAAACTGTTCTTCTTTTTGCCGGTTTCTAGCATGGCCTCCTGTGGCTGCATCATCGCTTGACGCGCCAAGTTAGATAATTCTGTCATACAGAGCTCAATTACACAAAAAATCGGGTTAATTTACGAAAAAGTATCTACAGTTCGTTCATGTTTTATAATTGCGTCTGCCATTCGGATGCAAAACTTGCTCGATTTTGATCGAAAGCATTTTAATCGGTACACAGAAAAAAAGATAAATAGCAGGATAAATGAAGAAATGAGAGCATGCTAATAAAGTTCAGACAAATGGGAAGATGGAATCCCTTTTTGTATCCTAATTTTACGTTCATTTTTTTCTCCGAGCTCAATTGTAACACTCACTACCTCTTCGGGTAGGAGATTAGGGATTTTTTCAGGCCATTCAATAAAACAATAGTTTCCTGAGAAGAAGTATTCCTCATAACCCAGATCTAAAGCTTCCTGTTCCTCTTTCAACCGGTAAAAATCAAAATGATAAACGTTTCCCTGAGGACTATGGTACTCGTTAACGATTGAAAAAGTTGGACTGGCTGCTTGGTCGGTAACCTGTAGTTGCTTGCAAAGCTCTTTAATAAGTGTGGTTTTTCCTGCTCCCATTGGAGCGAAAAACAAAACTACCCGATCATCGGCTACAAAAAGGAGTATTTTTTTTGCCACATCAGGTAGTTCGCTTATGTCGTTAACGGTAAGAATCATGAAGCAAACTTAGAGAAACCGGCATGGATATGCAACGTGCTTTCTAAAGTCTTTTCGTAATACTCACCGGTGAAACCGATTACGATCCTTCATCATTTCGGTGTATACGTAATATACGGAATGATCATCTCTTCAAGAGAAATACCACCGTGTTGAAAAGTTTCGTTGAAGTAATTGACAAACTGGTTATAGTTGTTAGGATAAACGAAATAGGTATCTTCCTTGGCAAATATAAAACTTGAACTTACGTGAAGTTTCGGCAATTTTGCTTCATGTGGGTTCTTGATGTGTAGTACATCCTTATCAATAAAGTTTAGATTTTTACCCTGTTTGTAACGAAGATTACTATTCGTGTTCCGATCGCCGATTACCTTACTTGCATGTTTTACGCGAATCGTACCATGGTCAGTCGTAAGAATGACACGTACATTTTTTTGCGCGAGCCATTTTAGGGTATCTAAAAGTGGCGAATGTTTGAACCATGACAGCGTGAGCGAGCGATAGGCTGCTTCATCGCTGGCAAGCTCCCGGATCATGGCCATGTCAGTCCGGGCATGGGACAGCATATCGACGAAATTATAAACCAGCACATTAAGGTCGTTTCCCATCAAATTGGATAGATTGTCCGCGATGTCTCTTCCCTGTTCCAGTGTAAGAATTTTATGGTAGCTGAATTTGCATTCTTTCCGAAACGTATTTTTTATTTGTGCCGCTAAAAACTCTTCCTCGTGTAGATTTTTGCCCCCCTCGTCTTCATCGTTTTGCCAAATGTGCGGAAAGTTCTTCTCCATATCAAGCGGCATCATCCCGCTGAAAATAGCATTCCGGGCATATTGGGTCGCCGTAGGCAAAATACTGTAATAAGTTTCCTCCGCATCCATACGATAGTAATTGCCGATGATTTCATGTATCACTTTCCATTGATCATATCGTAAATTGTCTATTAAAAAGAAAAAGGTAGGCTTGTTATCCAGTACCGGGAATACTTTTTTCTTAAATAGTTGAGGCGATGAAACCGGCCCGCTCTCCGGGTCTTTGACCCAATGCAGGTAATTCTTTTCAACAAATTTCGAAAACTGGGCATTGGCTTCCGCCTTTTGCATGGTCAAGATTTCGTGCATGCCTTCATCTTCCAATTTTTCGAGTGAAAGCTCCCAATAAACTAATTTTTTATAAACATCAACCCATTCATTAAAGTCCAGATTATCATTCAGGGTCATGCCAAGCGTTCTAAACTCCTGTTGGTAAGCCATCGATGTTCTTTCGCTTACTAAGCGTTTATTCTCAGTGAACTTTTTGATGGTCAATAGAACTTGTTTCGGATTTACCGGTTTAATCAGGTAATCATCGATTTGCGAACCTATTGCATCTTCCATCAGAAACTCTTCTTCATTCTTCGTGATCATTACCATGGGGACGGTCGGATTAATGCCCTTTAAAATCCCTAAGGTTTCCAGACCTGTAAGTCCCGGCATATTTTCATCCAAGAATACTAAATCATAAAAGGAATTTTTGAAAGCTTCAACGGCATCATGTCCATTGGTGACTGTTTTTACACCATATCCCTTTTCATTGAGCAGCATAATGTGAGGCTTTAATAAATCGATCTCATCATCTGCCCATAGTATATTTGTTTCTTGCATCGCGTTGTTTTTATTTTTTGGTATCAGACATAGGTAGTAGGTATTAAGACGAATACCTTTTTGTCAATTACCTTATAGCTTATACCTTTCCGCCTTATACCTTATAATAGAATCACGAACTTACGTAATTGTTTGGAGCCTTTCCGCTTTTTTAACAAAAATTAACAGCGACGTAAATAAATTCAATTTAGATTTGATTTCGATGTAGAAAGAGAAGCTGCATCATGGACATTTCATTAAAAAATAGCACCTTTGTGCTTAAATTTTTTGGCTTTTGAATAAGAAAAAAATTATTAATGATCCTGTTTATGGTTTTGTTTCCATACCATCAGATTTGATATTTGATCTGATACAGCATCGTTATTTTCAACGCCTTCGGTATATTAAACAGGTAAGCCTAACACATTTAGTTTACCCAGGGGCACTGCATACGCGTTTTCAACATGCACTCGGTGCTATGCATCTGATGGGCTTAGCTTTAGAGACCCTGAAAGGTAAAGATATCGATATAACAGCGGAGGAAGAAGAGGCCGCCATTATAGCCATATTACTACATGACATAGGTCATGGACCATTTTCGCACTCGTTGGAACACACCCTGGTACAGGGAGTATCACATGAGCATATTTCGTCGTTAATAATGAATGAAATGAACCGGAAATTCAATGGTAGCTTGTCTATGGCGATTGATATCTTTAAAGACAAATATCCAAAGCGATTTTTGCATCAATTAGTGTCGAGTCAGCTTGATACGGACCGAATGGACTATCTCAACAGAGACAGCTTTTTTACCGGTGTTTCCGAAGGGGTGATCAGCTTTGATCGGATTATTAAAATGCTGAACGTTGCTAATAACGGCTTGGTGATTGAACAAAAGGGAATTTATTCGGTTGAGAAATTTTTAATTGCCCGTAGACTAATGTACTGGCAAGTATACCTGCATAAAACGGTATTAAGTGCTGAACAGATGTTGATTAAAATCTTACAGCGTGCAAAGGAGCTTACCGATAAAGGAAACAACGTATTTGCAACAGAGGCGTTGAAACATTTTATTGATAACAGAGTCACAAAGGAGGATTTTTTACAAGATCGCACCCATCTCGAATTTTTTACCATGCTGGATGATACAGACATTTTGGCAACTGTGAAAATGGGGGTAAAGCATGAGGATACTGTCTTATCTAAGTTGTGTGAGCAATTTATGACAAGGAGGCTCTATCATGTCGAATTAAGTAATTTTATGCCTACCAAGGAACGAATAGAAGCATTACGTCGTGCAGCTATGAACCTGTTCAAGGTTGGGGAGGATGAAGTGCATTATTTCGTATTCACGCAGTCGGTAGAAAACAGTGCTTACGATGCCGGTGAGGGAAATATTAACATTTTGATGAAGGATGGTACCATCCAAGATATTACGACAGCCTCCGATTTATCGAACTTGGAAGTGCTGGCAAAAAAGGTCAAGAAATTTATGATTGCTTACCCAAAAGAATTGCGGTAGTTGTCAGAAGTTCGCAAAGTATTGATATACAAAGGAATTTAAAATTTGTTCATAAAAATTTAACACATAAATTTGCGCGATGCAATTTACTGCCAAACAAATTAGCGAAATCATTGATGGTTCTATAGAGGGAAACGAAGATGTTGTGGTATCGAGGGTTGAAAAAATCGAAGAAGCTAGCCAAGGGGGGCTTACTTTTTTAGCTAACCCTAAATATGAAAACTACCTTTACACGACAGAAGCATCCATTGTTATTGTCAATAATGACTTAACGGTTGAGGAGCCGATAAGTGCCACGCTTATTCGAGTGAAGAATGCCTATACGGCAATTACCTTGCTATTAGAGCAATATAATAAATTCCGTTTTCATAAAACGGGAGTAGAAACGCCTTCCTATATCCATCCCTCCGCTAAGCTAGGGGAGGATGTATATGTAGGGGCTTTTTCTTATATCGGAGACAATGTTGTACTAGAGGATAATGTAAGCATTTATCCGCAGGTGTACATTGGCGATAATGTTAAGATAGGCGCGGGGAGTATTTTATTCCCCGGTGTAAAAATATATCACGATTGTGTTTTAGGAAAAAATGTGGTGATCCATTCAGGCACTGTTATAGGAAGCGATGGTTTTGGCTTCGCTCCACAAGAGGATGGTACCTATCGTAAAATAAGTCAAATCGGAAACGTTGTTATAGAAGATGATGTTGAAATCGGCTCTAATTCCACAATCGATCGTGCAACGATGGGACATACAATCATTCGAAAAGGTGTAAAACTGGATAATTTAATTCAGTTGGCGCATAATGTGGAGGTTGGAGAAAATTCAGTTATAGCTGCTCAAACAGGTATCTCAGGAAGTACAAAAATCGGTAAGAATGTAGTTTTAGGAGGACAAGTAGGTGCCGTAGGACATATCACCATAGCTGATGGTACACAAGTGCAGGCGCAATCCGGTATCAACCGTTCTATAGATACCCCCGGGTTGAAATGGGCGGGAACACCGGCAAGTCAGTTCCAGAATCAGATGCGAGCACAAGTAGTATTGCAGCGATTACCGGATTTGGAACGCCGCTTGGATCAAATTGAAAAACTAATTAAAAAACTTGACGAAGAATAAATGAGTACTAGCGGCGACAGCGTATGCTAGCCTTAAATTATTAGGAAGAGATGAACGTTAAACAAAGAACACTTAATTCAGAAATTACGATTTCAGGGGTTGGCCTCCACACTGGTAAACATGCTACATTAGTTTTTAAGCCGGCACCTGTAAATCATGGATATAAATTTAAACGAATAGATTTAGAAGGTCAGCCCATCATCGATGCTGACGTGGATAACGTTTCAGACACTTCGAGAGGAACCACGATTACACAAAATGGCGCAAGCGTAAGCACGGTAGAACACTTATTGGCATCCTTAGTAGGAATGGAGATTGATAATGTGCTGATAGAAATTGATGGCCCTGAAGTTCCCATTATGGATGGGAGTGCTTTAATTTACGTAGAAGCCATTGAGAAGGCAGGGTATAAAGATCAGGAAGCAGATCGGGAATATTACGAAATACCTCATAATATACATTATACCGAAGCTGATAGAAAAGTAGAGATGGTTGCGATGCCTTTAGATGGGTATCGATTTACCTGTATGATTGATTACAATTCACCCGTATTGGGAAGTCAACACTCTGCTATTACTAGCATCAGCGAATTTAAAAAGGAAATTGCCTCGTCCAGAACGTTTTGTTTCTTGCATGAATTAGAAATGTTGCTTGAACATAATCTGATTAAAGGAGGTGATTTAAATAACGCGATTGTAGTAGTCGATAAAGATGTGAGTAAAGATGAGCTGAAGCATTTAGCGAAACTCTTTAATCGGGAAGATATCGATGTGGCAAGGGAAGGTATCCTGAATAATATTAAGCTTCGCCATCAGAATGAGCCGGCACGGCATAAGTTGTTGGATATGATTGGCGATTTGGCCTTAGTAGGGCGGCCGTTGAAGGGACATATCATGGCTGCACGTCCCGGGCATGCTGCCAATGTGGCATTTGCCAAAAAGATCAAAGCGCAGATTAGTAGGGAAAAGAACAAGAAGTATGTGCGGGTTTACGATCCGAATATGACCCCCGTTTATGATACGGCGCAGATTATGAAGATTTTACCCCATAGGCAGCCGATGCTGATGGTGGATAAGATTCTGGAACTTACAAAAACTCATGTGGTGGGTTTGAAGAATGTGACAATGAATGAAGACATCTTCATGGGGCATTTTCCAAATGAGCCGCTATTCCCCGGAGTTCTTCAAATTGAGGCCATGGCGCAAACAGGAGGCATATTGGTGTTGAATACCGTACCCGACCCGGAGAATTATATCACCTTATTTTTGAAAATTGAGAACGCTCGGTTTAAAGCACAGGTGAAACCGGGAGATACCATTATTTTTCACTGTAGTTTATTGCAACCGATAAGAAGAGGTATCGCTCAAATGAAAGGTGTTGGCATGGTTGGCGAAAAGATTGTGGTAGAAGCAGAATTGATGGCACAGATAGTTAAGATAAAAGAAGAAATTAAAGAGCAATAAGATGATCCAACCATTGGCATATATACATCCGCAAGCCAAAATCGCGGAAAATGTAGTGATCGAACCTTTTGTAACTATTCATAAAAACGTAGAAATAGGCGAAGGAACATGGATAGGCTCGAATGTTGTTATCATGGATGGCGCGCGTATCGGGAAAAATTGTCGTATTTTCCCTGGGGCGGTAATAAGTGGCATCCCGCAGGATCTCAAATTTGCGGGTGAAGACACTACCGCTGAAATTGGTGATAATACCACCATCCGCGAATGTGTAACAATTAACAGAGGGACAAAAGATAGATGGCGTACGGTAGTTGGAAATAATTGCCTTATCCAAGCATATAGTCATATCGCCCACGATTGTTTTGTTGGTAATAATTGTATTTTTTCAAATAGCAGCACGTTAGCAGGGCATATTACAGTTGGCGATTATGTGGTGTTGGCGGGCATGGTTGCTGTTCATCAGTTTTGCCATATTGGGTCTCATGCGTTTGTTGCAGGAGGTTCTTTGGTTCGTAAAGATGTTCCGCCCTTTGTTAAAGCAGCGAGAGAGCCACTTTCTTATGTGGGGATTAATTCTGTCGGCTTAAGGCGCAGGGGCTTTTCATCTGAGCAAATCAACGAAATCCAAGATATCTATCGTACCATGTTTGTGAAAAACAACAATTTAACGAAAGCCTTGGATATCATTGAAACGGAATGCCAACCAACGGAGATTCGCGACGAGATCCTGGACTTTGTACGAAGCTCTAATCGCGGGATTATGAAAGGCTTTGGCCAAGGAAAGGTTGCGCTGTAAGATTTTAACCTAAGCAGCATTAAGCTGCTTATGGTGTTTTACTGCTGGAGGATTAGCACTTGGATATCATACTCGAAAATATCGGTCGGCGCTTCAATCGAGAGTGGATTTTTAAATCGGTCAATTACCATTTTTTGCATGGAAATAGTTATGCGATTTTAGGCCCTAACGGGTCCGGTAAATCAACCTTACTTCAGGTGTTGATCGGTAGTCTTACAGCATCCGAAGGCACCATTCGATACCTCGATGAAGATCAGAAAGTGGATGCGGATATGTTTTTTTCCTCGAGTGCTTTAGCGGCGCCCTACCAAGAGCTGATCGAAGAGTTTACGCTACGTGAATTGATCGATTTTCACTTTTCTTTTAAACGAATGGAAGAAGGCCTGAATGCACAATTGCTATTGGAATTATTGGATCTCGAACGCGCTGCGGACAAAGAACTACGCTACTTTTCGTCCGGAATGAGACAGCGCACGAAATTGGCCTTGGCTTGCTGTTCGCAAACCCCTACCTTATTTTTAGATGAACCCACATCCAATTTGGATACACAGGGGATCGCTTGGTATCTTAATCTGATTGAGCGATTCGCCAAGAACAAATTGCTGATTATTTGTTCCAATCAAGAACATGAATATAGCTTTTGTCAGCATCAAATTCATATTGAGCAGTATAAAAACTACTAGGCGACTAAATTTTTGGGAATCCAAATTTTAAGGTTACCTTTGCACCACCGAAAAAATGTTTTTACATAATAACTTATAGATATGGCTAAAGCTTCTGATGTCAAGACGGGCAATATATTGCGTTTTAACGGCGAATTGGTATCTGTAGATGAGTATATTCATAGAACTCCGGGAAACCTACGTGCTTTTTATCAAGCGAAGATGCGCAACGTTAGAACGGGTAAGTTGGTGGAGTATCGCTTCCGTACCGATGAGGAGGTTGAGATTGCGCGTGTTGAGACGAACGATTATCAATACCTTTATGATGAAGGAGACTTTTTTGTTGTAATGGATAATGTCTCGTTTGAGCAATATAATATCCCCAAATCGCTTTTTGGTGATTCGGCACGTTTCTTGAAAGAGGGTATGAATGTATTGGTGGCCTTTGAAAGTGAGGAACCGATTATGGCTCAAACACCTACTACGGTAGAGCTTGAGATTACTTATACGGAACCTGCTGTGAAAGGCGATACCTCTACAAACGCCCTGAAAAGCGCTACCGTGGAAACGGGCGTTGAAATTCGTGTTCCCTTGTTCATCAACCAGGGTGATAAAGTTAAGGTTGATACCAGAACCGGGGATTATATCGAACGGGTGAAATAATTTGATTAAGTTTTTAGGTTTAGGTTGATTAGGCGGTCTTTGAGAGCTCTTCTCTAAGGCCGTTTTTTATTTGTCTTTTAATATAGCAGACGGAATGTATACAAAACAAGCTAGCAGATTGCGGTTTAAGTTTATGCGCGATCAATTGTCGGATACGCAGTACCATCAGCTCAATGCAAGTTTGCTGAGAAACTTTCAGTCCTTGCCAATGGACGGAATTGCGTACCTCCATACCTTTCTGCCTATATTGGAAAAAAGAGAGCCTAATACATTTCTCCTCATTGACTACATAAAGGTGAATTATCCCAATACAAAAATTGTGGTGCCAAAAAGCGATTTGCAGAAGAACATAATGACCCATTACGTGTTGGGCGAACAAGCATTAATGAAAAACAAGTGGGGCATCGTAGAGCCCGAAGGATCGACCAACCAAGTAGCGGTAGGATTGATAGATGCTGTGCTCTTACCTTTGCTAAGTTTCGACATGGAGGGGAACCGGGTAGGTTATGGCAAGGGCTATTATGATCGCTTTTTAAGCGAATGCCGTCCGGATATTCGCAAAATTGGTTTGTCGCTATTTGATCCCGTTGATAAGATTATTGATTGTGAAGCACATGACATTCCTTTGGATAGCTGCGTAACACCTGAAAAAATATGGGTTTTTTCTAAATAGGCGGCAGAGCTAAATGCGAATACTTAACACCTAAGCGCTAACCAAACAAATCGTTAAGTATTTTAGCCAGTCGGATTCCACCCTTTAGTAGTTGTTGATTCAGCGTGTTGATATGATCGAAGTTATAGCGATAGCTGAGCTTCTCTTCAGGTTGGACATCTTTATACAAAGATTCACTAATCTGGTAAGATTCATACAGCCAGTTTTCCAATGAGCTGTTCTGCCACATAGCGCGCTGTTCCTTTGTGCTGAAATTAATCGCTTGGGTATATTCCGTAAAACTTAGCTGCTGAAAATCTATCAATTGCTCATCCCAAATTCGATGGAGATTCGTGGGGATATTGAACCAATA
Source organism: Olivibacter sp. EAT-5 (assembly GCF_044784325.1). Taxonomy (NCBI): domain Bacteria; kingdom Pseudomonadati; phylum Bacteroidota; class Sphingobacteriia; order Sphingobacteriales; family Sphingobacteriaceae; genus Olivibacter; species Olivibacter sp. EAT-5. The sequence goes on from NZ_CP173028.1 coordinate 1,971,747, forward strand.
GAGTTTGATCTTATTACCTCCTAGATCTTCAAAGCGGCCCGTATGCATCGGTTGATGGATGTCGCCCACAATATGTATAATAAGACGAAGGTACAATACCTGAGTGGCTTTATCTAAAGAATGTCGATTTTTAAGCTGCTGAATCAACATAAGGAGCTTGTTGTAAGCATTAGCGGTCGTGTCGCTATGTAGTTGTTGGCTTAACTGTTCGTAAGTCAGGCCGCTTTTGAAATTTACATAATGCCAACTGCCTAAATAATTGAAAGCTGGGTCAGATTTTATAAAGTCGGGCCAATTCGCAGCCATTGCTAAAGATTCATTACCCAGAATTTCCTGAATATTTTTTCTTGCCCTCTTGCTTAAATGTTGATCGGCAAGCGCACCTACCACACGATGACCGGTAAGCCCCCAGGCGAAGGCAGAATGGTAAGAAAAAAGAAACAGGATAACTATGACATAGAGTATGGCAACTTTCTTCATAGTGCAAAGTTAGTCAAAAGCCATCAGCCATTAGCTATCCGTTTGCTGTTTTATTTCCGTTTTTATTGGTTGATATCCGATCGCTGATCTCCATAAAAATCCTATCTTTGTCAACTAAAACAAAACACATATATCATGAGTGTTGAAAGAGGTCCAATATCACAATTTATAGAGAAAAATTACCTGCATTTTAATGCCGCATCGTTGGTAGATGCTGCCAAAGGCTATGAAGCCCATTTGGATGCGGGGGGCAAAATGATGATTACGTTGGCAGGAGCAATGAGTACGGCCGAACTGGGAATTTCCCTAGCCGAAATGATCCGTCAAGATAAGGTTTCCATAATTAGCTGTACCGGGGCTAATCTAGAAGAAGATATCATGAATTTGGTAGCACACTCTCATTATAAAAGAGTGCCTCATTACCGAGATTTGAGTCCACAAGACGAATGGGATCTATTAGAAAATCACTATAACCGCGTAACAGACACCTGTATTCCGGAGGAAGAAGCTTTCAGGAGATTACAGCAACATATCCACAAAATATGGAAGGATGCTGAACAGGCGGGAGAACGTTATTTTCCGCACGAGTATATGTACAAAATGCTGAAAAGCGGTGTGTTAGAACAATATTACGAAATCGATCCAAAGAACTCGTGGATGTTGGCTGCCGCAGAAAAGAATCTTCCGATTGTGGTACCTGGATGGGAAGACAGCACGATGGGAAATATCTTCGCTTCCTATGTGATTAAAGGCGAGTTGAAAGCTTCCACCATGAAAAGCGGAATTGAATACATGGCTTACCTGGCAGATTGGTACGTAAAAAATAGTGATGGTAAAGGCATTGGCTTTTTTCAGATTGGGGGAGGTATAGCGGGCGACTTTCCGATTTGTGTTGTGCCCATGCTTTATCAAGACATGGAAATAGAGAATATTCCGTTCTGGAGTTATTTCTGTCAGATATCAGATTCAACTACATCTTATGGCTCTTACTCAGGCGCGGTACCCAATGAAAAAATTACGTGGGGAAAGCTAGGGATAGAAACACCTAAATTCATTGTTGAATCAGATGCCACCATCGTTGCACCATTAATTTTTGCCTGGATATTAAAACAGTAATATTTTATAAGGAGCTCTTGAGCTCCTTTCTTGTTTTTCAGCCCGTAGGATGTCATCCTGCAACCTAAATTTCGACTATGGCCGGAGCTTATAGCCGCTTTCTTAAATAGAGTAATAATATTTTTTTAATATTTCAAATTCCCTTCCCGTATTTTTTCGGACGATTTTTGACGGGCCTTTAAAAAAGGGCTTAGAAAACTAAATAGAGGCGATTTAAAACAATTTAGAATCATTATAAATTGATAATTAAAGTCACGAAATTGTCACTGATATCTTAATTAGTTATACTTTTGTGCTCAGGTTTTAAAGAGGTATGCCCAGTGCATCTTTGAATCTGTTAGGTTACATTCATATAAAATAGTATAAAGCTCTCAATATGAGAAACATCTCGTTACTTTTTAGAAGTGTTGTAAAGTCCTTGATCTTAGTTTCAGTACTAAGTATGGCAGCTGTGTCTGCCCGTGCGCAGGACGTTAAAGAAGGGGCGTCTCTGTTTAAACAGAAATGTACCTCGTGTCACGCCATCGATAAGGATCTGGTTGGCCCTGCATTGAAAGATGTAAGCAAAAGACATGAGGAAGAATGGTTGATTAAGTGGATTAGAAATTCACAGGCTTTAGTTGCTGCGGGAGACGAACAAGCGGTTGCGCTTTTTGAAGGGCACAACAAGGTCGTGATGACTCCTTTCCCTGATTTGTCCGATGACAATATCAAAAACATATTAGCCTACATCGACGATGCTTCACAGGCTCCTGCCGGTGGAGATGGTAAAACTGCGGGAGGTGATGCTGCAGCTGCCAAGAGCGATGACGTGAGTGATTTTATGCTGTACGGATTGATTGCGGTAATTGTAATCGCGTTCATTGTGATTGTTGTGCTGAACCGTGTTATCAAAACCTTGGAACGAATCATTCTTAACAAAAAGGTGCTTATTGAGGAAGAAGAGGAAGAAACAGAAGGTAAAGACTACTTAGGGACCCTTAAAAAGTTAGCTAAGAATAAAAAATTGGTTTTCTTCTTTGTACTTGGCTTGGTAGCTTTCCTTGGTTCGGCAGGTTGGAAAACATTGTGGAATGTCGGTGTTCACCAAGGTTATAAACCGGTTCAACCGATTAAGTTCTCTCACCAATTGCATGCGGGCGTTAATCAGATCGAATGCCAATACTGTCATTCGGGCGCATTTAAATCAAAAAATGCTTCCATTCCTTCTGCGAACGTTTGTATGAACTGTCATAAATACGTTACAGCCAGTGAGAAGTATAATGGAGAAACTTCACCTGAAATCCAAAAAATCTACAATGCATTGGATTGGGATGGTCAAAAGTATGGACCTAATCAACGTCCAATTCAATGGGTTAGAATCCATAACTTGCCCGACTTCGCTTACTTTAATCACTCGCAACACGTTTCAGTTGCAGGAATCGAATGTCAGCGTTGTCATGGACCGATTGAGACCATGGAAGAAGTTTATCAATACTCTCCTTTAACCATGAAATGGTGTGTGAATTGCCACCGTGAAACAGAAGTTAATCACAAGGACAATGCATACTACGATCAGCTGATCGCTGCTCATGAGAAACTAAAAGAGGGCGACAAGATTACAGCTGCATCACTTGGTGGCCTTGAATGTGGTAAATGTCATTATTAATAAATTGAGAATACGCATCTTTAATATATATAGCTTAAATGGATAGCAACAAGAAATATTGGAAAGGCTTAGAAGAACTGGAACAAACACCTGCTTTTGTAAAAAACAGCAAAGGTGAGTTCGCAGAATCCCTTCCTATAGAGAACGTATTAAACGAGGCCGGTTTAAGTACAAAAACACCTCGTCGCGACTTTTTGAAAGCGTTAGGTTTTGGATTGGGAGCAGTTTCGCTAGCGGCTTGCCAAAGCACCCCGGTACATAAATCTATACCCTATTTAATAAAACCGGAGGAAGTGACTCCGGGTATTCCAAATTATTACGCGTCTAGTTACAACGGTCAGAGTATCTTGGTTAAAACGAGAGAGGGTAGACCTATATTGATCGAACCGAATCCTAAATCAATCGGTGTAAATCGGGGAACCGATGCAGCAACGCAGGCATCCGTTTTAGACCTTTATGATATGTCCAAGTTGAAAGGACCGAAGATCAAAGGTAATGAAGCGGATTGGGAGTCGGTTGACGCACAAGTTAAAGCAGCCTTAAATGCAGCTAACAGCGCCGGTAAACAAATACGAATCATCTCATCTTCCATCAATAGCCCTTCAGCATTAGCTGCAATAGCAGGTTTCATCGCCAAATACCCAACTGCTAAGCTGGTTGAGGTAGATGCCGTGTCCTATGCGGGTATTATAAAAGCAAATCAAGCAAGTTTCGGTAAGGCCGCTATTCCTCACTATCGTTTTGATAAGGCGGATGTGATCGTGAGTGTGGGTGCGGATTTCTTAGGAACTTGGTTAGCGGGAGAAGAGCATACACAACAATATGCCGATAATCGCGGATATAAGTCGCTTGAAAACAAAAAAATGTCGCGTCATATTCAATTCGAAAGTGGATTAAGTATGACTGGCGCAAATGCAGATGCGCGCGTTGCGGTTAAGCCTTCCGAGGAAGCTGCGGTGCTTGTCTCATTGTATAACGCAATTACAGGAGCTTCTTTGGCAGGAGGTCTTTCGGCTAATGAAAAGGCACAAAAGGTAGTTGGTCTTGTATCAAAAGAACTTCTGAATGCAAAAGGCAGATCGGTGGTGGTAGCAGGAAGTAATGACGTTGCTTTGCAAACACTTGCCAATGCCATCAATGCAGCCTTAAACAATTACGGAAGCACGATCGATTTAGATAATGTATCTTATCAGTATAAAGGAAATGATTCTGACTTTACAACTTTCTTGAATGAAGCTGCTGCTGGTCAAGTAGACGTAGCCTTTTTCTTAAATGTGAATCCGGCATACGATTATTTTGACCGCGAAAAAGTCAAAGGCGCTTTAGCCAAAGTTAAGCTCAAAGTATCTTTTGCTGATCGTGAGGATGAAACGGCGGAATTGGTAGATATCTTAGCGCCTAATCATAACTATTTAGAGTCTTGGGGAGATAGTAACGCAAGAGAAGGGTACTTTACAGTCGTTCAACCTACAATCAATCCGGTATTTAATACCCGTCAAGCTGAGCAAAGCTTACTTATATGGTCAGACAATGCGCTTGCTTACCATGATTTTGTAAAAGAAAACTGGGAAAAGAATATACTAGCCGGCACCGGTAAAACCTGGGAAAATGTGCTGCAAGCTGGCTTTGAATATAAAGGCGACAAACCCGCACAAGCTTATAGCTTTGCAGGAGATGTAAACGCAGCTGCTGCGGCTGCAGTGAGCGCTAGCAAAGCCTTGGCTAAAGATGTGGAAGTACAATTATATCAAAGTGTGGCCATAAGAGATGGTAAACAGGGAAATAACGCGTACTTGCACGAGTTACCGGATCCTATTTCAAAGGTGACTTGGGACAACTACGTCGCCATTGCGCCTAAATTTGCAGAGAGCTTAGGGCTTGGTGAGAATAGCGTAGTAAAGGTTACAGGAGAGAACGGCTATTCAGTGGAACTGCCGGTGCTGTTGCAACCGGGACAAGCTCAAGGTACAGTGTCTATTGCTATTGGATACGGTAGAACGAAGGCTGGTAAAGCAGGGAACGAGGTTGGACAAAATGCGTATCCATTTGCTAAGTTCGTGAATGGTACACTCCAATTTAATACAACCGCTAAGTTAGAAAAGGTTTCAAGAACCTATGAATTAGCACAAACACAAACACACCATACCATTGAAGGACGCAATGTAATCAGGGAAACTACTTTTAAAGATTACGTGAAGGACCCTGCGCACGGAAGCGGTAATCATGGCGAAAAGCATAAGACTTACGACTTGTGGGATAAGTTTGAGTCGCCGGGGCATAAATGGGTTATGGCGATCGACCTGAATGCTTGTACGGGATGTGGTGCCTGTGTGGTGGCTTGTAATGTGGAAAACAATGTGCCGGTTGTCGGACGGGATGAAGTACGTCGCCGCCGCGAAATGCACTGGTTAAGAATTGACCGCTATTATAGCTTCGAGCATGATGGCGAACAAGTAACAGAGGAAAAGGAATTAGACAGACTAAGCAGAGAAAATGCTAATCTGGATAATGTATCGGTTGTTTTCCAACCCATGCTGTGCCAACATTGCGATCATGCCCCTTGCGAAACCGTGTGTCCGGTATTGGCTACCGTTCACTCTTCAGAAGGCTTGAACCATATGGCTTATAACAGATGTTTTGGTACACGTTACTGTGCGAACAACTGTCCATATAAAGTACGTCGTTTTAACTGGTTCAACTATTGGAATGATTCGCGCTTTGATAATTACCTGAACAATGAGTTCACTCAATTAGTGTTGAACCCGGATGTTACCTCTAGATCACGTGGTGTGATGGAAAAATGTACCATGTGTTTACAACGCATCCAAGGTGGAAAATTGAAAGCGAAATTGGAAAAACGTAAGTTGAGAGACGGTGATATAAATACGGCTTGCGCAGCAGCATGTTCTGCTAATGCCATTATCTTCGGCGATATCAATGATCCTAATTCAGAGGTATCAAAGGCGTTGAGAAATGAGCGTGTTTATTATGTACTGGAAGAAATTAACGTACAACCTAACATTGGTTATATGACTAAAGTTAGAAATACTTTTGAAGCTTAATCGGTTTAATTGATCTGAAAAAATAAGAATATGTCATCGCATAACGAATCAATACTTAGAGAACCATTAGTTACCGGTAAGAATATTACTTATGCCAAGGTAACGAATGATATTCTCGTACCTGTAGAGAATAAACCAAATGCGGCTTGGTGGATTGGTTTCACTGTAGCTGCTTTGGGTGCGCTACTATGGGTTTTTAGCGTAAGTTATACATTTTGGACGGGTATCGGCGCTTGGGGCCTAAACAAAACGGTAGGCTGGGCATGGGATATTACCGACTTCGTATGGTGGGTGGGTATCGGTCACGCAGGAACGTTGATTTCTGCGGTATTGCTTCTTTTCCGTCAAAATTGGCGTAACTCCATCAACCGCTCAGCAGAGGCGATGACAATCTTCGCCGTAATCTGTGCCGCAACTTATGTCGTTGCTCACATGGGGCGTCCTTGGTTGGCGTACTGGATTTTCCCGCTACCGAACCAATTCGGTTCATTGTGGGTGAACTTCAACTCCCCCCTTGTATGGGATGCTTTTGCGATCTCTACCTATTTTACAGTATCCTTAGTGTTCTGGTATACAGGTTTATTACCGGATATTGCAACGGTTCGCGACCGCGCTACTGGCTTAAGAAGAAGAATATATTCGATCTTGTCGTTCGGCTGGACGGGTAATGTGAAGACTTGGCAACGCTTTGAAATCGTATCATTGATATTAGCCGGTATTTCTACACCGCTGGTACTTTCAGTGCACACCATCGTATCAATGGACTTTGCAACCTCGGTTATCCCGGGATGGCATACAACCATTTTCCCTCCTTACTTTGTGGCGGGTGCGATTTTCTCGGGTTTTGCCATGGTTCAAACCTTACTCTTGATTACCCGGAAAGTTTTGAATTTCGAAAACTACATAACCATGTTCCACATCGAGTCAATGAACAAGATCATCATGGTTACCGGGTCTATTGTAGGGGTTGCTTATCTTACCGAGTTGTTTATCGCTTGGTACTCAGGTTCAGAATATGAAATGTATGCTTTCGCCAATCGTGTTGCAGGGCCATATTGGTGGGCATATTGGTCGATGATGACTTGTAACGTTATCTCTCCCCAGTTATTTTGGTTTAAGAAAATACGCACTAGTATTCCAATTTCATGGGTGTTATCGATCGTAGTGAATATCGGTATGTGGTTTGAACGTTTCGTAATTATCGTTACTTCTTTGCACCGCGACTATATTCCTTCAAGCTGGGCTATGTTCTATCCAACCTGGACAGATGTAGGTGTGTTTGTTGGATCGATTGGTTTATTCTTTACCTTATTCTTGTTATTCCTTCGCGTATTGCCAGGTATAGCAATTGCAGAGGTTAAATTATTATTGCATTCCGCTAGTCACCAGCAAAAACTCAAATTGATCAAAGAAGGGCATTTGAAATCGGAGCAGGTTGAATTCTATAAAGAATCGCTCGACAAGTATGATAGTGTCAGCGAAGAGGAAATTAAAGAATTAGCAAAATAAAAAGATGAGCGACACAAAATATATTTTAGGACATTTTGAACATCCGGACGATTTGATGGATGGAATAGATAAGTTGCAAAAGAGTAACGTTTCTATTTACGATGTATATACACCCATGCCAATACACGGTATTGAGGCAAAATTAGGTGTTCCGCCATCTCGTTTGCCAATCGTAGCTTTCATATGTGGTATTACCGGAACCATCTCTGGTATCAGTTTGCTATATTATACACTGCATAAAGACTGGCCTATGATTATCGGTGGTAAACCGACGTTGCCAATGCCCGATTTTGTTCCCGTAACATTCGAGCTAACTATCCTGTTTTGTGCGTTGGGTATGGTGGCTGCATTTTACTTCAGAAGCCATCTTTTTCCGGGAAGAGCTCCACGAGTAATGGATTTGCGCGCAACGGACGATCGCTTCGTAATTGCAATTGATGCTAGATCGAACACCGATCACGAAAAAATTGACAGCTTATTAAAAGACGCAGGTGCGGTAGAAGTACTGTACAATGAAAGGAAATATGTTAGCTATGAATAAGACTAGACTGTTTGGAACCGCATGTTTTGCAATAGCTTTCGCGGCGATAGTATCTTCTTGTGGAGATAAAACAACGCGGAGTACAGGATGGGAATTCTCAAGAAACATGTACGATCCAATAGGATATAATCCAGACCAACCCAATAAGAATTTTGCCAATGGGCAAACGGCTCAGACTCCACCGGAGGGAACTACTCCCGTAGGTTTTGAACGTTTTGATTATCCAAATACGTTAGAGGGCTACGAAGCAGCAAGTGTAAATGTGCACAATCCTTTGGAACGAAACGAAAAGAACCTAAAGGAAGGGGCTCATTTATTTCAGGCCTTTTGCTCGCCTTGCCATGGGCCTGAAGGGCATGGGGATGGAACCATTGTGAACATGGAGAAGTTTCCACCGCCACCTTCATATGCTACGGGCAACTCTTCCCGTGGAGGATTAATGAAGGACTTGACCGATGGTAAAATCTACCATACGATTACCTACGGATTAAATCTAATGGGCTCGCATGCTTCACAATTATCACCTGAAGAACGATGGAAAGTGGTGATGTATGTTCATGAATTGCAAAAAAAATAGTATTATAAACAGTTATATATCAAATGGGAACTCATAGTCACACTACATATAATTTTGACGAGCGCTTTGAATTCGTTGGAAAGGCGAAAACATGGAGCTTGGCAGCAATAATAATTGGTGTTATTGCGATTGTTGCGGGCTTTTATGTGGACGGTAGCCACCGCATGTTCGCCAATTTATTGTTAATGGGATATTATTTTACCTGTGTGTGTGCAGCAGGAGCTTGTTTCTTAGCTATCCAGTTTGTATCCCAAGCCGGATGGTCAACAGGCCTTTTACGTATTCCGCAAGCATTTGCCAGTGTATTACCGATCGCATCGATTATTTTGATCGTAATCACCGCTGCGGGCTTATTTACACATAATCTATACCATCATTGGCACGCCGATGGAATAACGGATCCGAATAGTCCTCACTACGATGCTTTAGTAGCAGGAAAGTCTGCTTTTCTAAATGTACCGGGTTTTTTTGCCAGACAGATTATATTTTTAGGCTGCTACAGCATTTTAGGTGCAGCCTTGTCTAAACTCTCTTATAGAGAGGACTTGGAAGGAAGTTTGAATTCTTATAAGAAGAGCTTCAAATTTTCTGCAATATTTCTTGTGATATTTGGTTTTACAACGCCTATATGGTCTTTCGATACCGTGATGTCTTTGGAGGCACATTGGTTCTCAACGATGTTCGGTTGGTATAACTTCGCTGCAATGTGGGTAAGTGGTTTATGTGCGATCACCTTAATAATTATTTTGTTGAAACGCGCTGGATACTTAGCTTGGGTGAATGAAAACCATTTACACGACATGGGTAAACTGATCTTCGGTTTCTCTATCTTTTGGACATACGTATGGTTTGCACAATTTATGTTGATTTGGTACGCAAACATACCGGAAGAAACGGTATATTTCTATAAAAGATGGGAACCCGAGTACAAACCTTGGTTTTGGTTGTCAATAATCATTAACTTTGTAGCTCCTGTTCTGATTTTGATGGATCGTGATGCTAAAAGAAAAGAAAATATCATGCTTTTTGTATGTATCCTGCTGTTAGCTGGACATTGGTTAGATTATTATATCATGATTATGCCCGGAACGGTTGAAAACCACAGAGGTTTTGGTCTAAGTGAGATCGGTTCGATATTAGGTTTCGTTGGTTTATTTACCTATTTAACCTTAGGTAAATTGAGTAAGCAACCGCTGGCCCCAAAGAACCATCCATTTTTGGAAGAAAGTCTTCATCATCAAATTTAGTTTCTTCGATTAGAAAGCGAATTGAAATACGAATAACCGTTAATATTGAAATGAGATATAGAAAGTACATCAATTTTAGAACGATCTTCGGCTTGGTAATGGCTGTTATGCTATCATTGCAAAGTCCAGCTTTTGCTCAGTCAGGAGATAGTACTGCTGCCAAGAACGATACCAGTGCTACTGTTTCAAGTTCAGAGTTGCAGGCTAAAGCGGATTCAGCCGGGACAAATGCGGCGGATACCACCGGTAATGCCGTTGCTGCAAAGACGCCCGCCGGGACAAGTGCAACCAGCAACGCTGCACAAGCAGCACAAGAAGAAGAAAAGTCAATAGACCCTCAGGTATATAAAAACTTCTTTTATTATGTGTTGTTGTTTTTCCTCGTGTGTATAGTGGTTGGTATTGTTGGTAAGATTATCCACGTTTACGAATTAACACGCGAAATGCAAGGAAAAGGAAAACGCGTGAACTGGAATAAGTTCAACGGCATTCTTTTCTTAATAAGCCTTTTTGTGGGATTGTACGGTGCTTATTGGTCATACGTACACCACGGTAGCCTAGCTTGGCACGAAGCGGCATCCGAGCACGGAGCAAAAATTGATAGTATGTTTATCACAACTACAGTGATTACAACCATTGTTTTTGTGCTAACGCATATCTTACTCTTTGGATTCTCATTCATATATAAAAGCAGTGGAAAGCGCAAAGCTTATTTCTATCCACATAATAACCTGATAGAAAAAATATGGACCATTGTTCCGGCCATTGTATTGACAATTCTTGTATTGTTCGGGTTTTTTACCTGGAGAAGTATAACGAATGTACCGGATGATGTAGCTAAAAATGCGCTGCAAGTGGAAATTACGGGCGAGCAATTCGCTTGGACGGTTCGTTATGGTGGAAGAGATAATAAAATTGGTAAAAGAAGTATTAAGTTGACAACCCCTTTGAACGGCTTGGGGATCGACTATAATGATAAAAATGCCTGGGATGATATAATGGGATCTGAAATAGTATTGCCGGTAGGTAAACCTGTTAGATTTACCATAAACTCTAAAGACATCCTACATAGTTTCTATATGCCGGATTTCAGAGTTCAAATGAACGCAGTACCGGGTATGGCTACGCATTTCCAAATGACTCCACGTTTCACAACGGAGGAGATGCGCGAAAAGTTGAACAATCCTGAATTTGATTATGTAATGCTTTGTGCTAAGATCTGTGGACAAGGACACTACAATATGCAGAAGACGGTACGTATCGTATCCGAAGCGGAATACAAAGAGTGGTTGGCATCGCAAACTTATTTCTTCAGCGATGACGTGAAGAAAGAATTCAAAGCTTCGCAAACAGCAAATCAAGAGGGGCAGGCGAAGGATAATAAACAATTGGCGTTAAATTATTAATATATAGAGGATAAGAGCTTATGTCAAGTATAGCAATTCCACATGCAGGCGATCATGGCCATGATGCTCACGGGCATCATCATGAAACGTTTCTGACGAAATATATTTTTAGTCAGGATCATAAGATGATTGCTAAGCAGTTTTTAATTACGGGTATCATCATGGCTTTTTTTGCTATGTTTTTATCCATCTTATTTAGAATTCAGTTAGCCTGGCCTGAAAAGGATTTCCCCATATTGGAAGTTTTCCTAGGCAAGTGGGCAGAGGGCGGTAGGATAAGGCCCGATTTTTTCCTTTCTTTGGTCACTATCCACGGAACGATCATGGTCTTCTTCGTGTTAACTGCTGGTTTGAGTGGTACTTTTAGTAACTTACTGATTCCATTGCAGCTGGGAGCGCGGGATATGGCATCGCCGTTTATGAATATGTTATCCTATTGGTTTTTCTTTTCGGCTTGCGTAGTGATGATTTCCTCCTTCTTTGTTGAAAGTGGACCTGCAAGTGCCGGATGGACCATCTATCCTCCTTTATCGGCTTTGCCACAGGCTATTCCGGGATCAGGAACAGGGATGACACTTTGGTTGGCAAGTATGGTGCTGTTTATTGCTTCACAGGTAATGGGGGGTATTAACTACATCAGTACCGTATTGAATATGCGCACGAAAGGAATGAGCCTTTGGAGAATGCCTTTGACTATCTGGGCGGTGTTTTTGACGGCCATTGTTGGTTTGTTATCGTTCCCTGTTTTGGTTTCAGCCGTGGTTTTATTGATCTTCGATAGAAGTATGGGTACCAGTTTCTATTTATCGGATATCATTATAGGTGGACAGATCTTACCAAATGAGGGTGGTAGTCCTATTTTATTCCAACACCTTTTCTGGTTCTTAGGCCACCCTGAGGTATATATCGTATTAATGCCTGCTTTAGGCTTAACGTCGGAAGTAATTGCGACTAACTCACGTAAGCCGATATTTGGTTACCATGCGATGGTATATTCACTGATTGGTATTACCGTACTGTCATTTATTGTATGGGGTCACCATATGTTCGTTACCGGAATGAATCCGTTCTTAGGTGGTGTATTTATGATTACTACCTTAATCATCGCGGTACCATCAGCGGTAAAAACGTTTAACTACCTAGCGACCTTATGGAGAGGAAATATCAAATTTACACCAGCGATGTTATTTGCTATTGGTTTGGTTTCATTCTTTATATCAGGTGGATTGACTGGTATCTTTTTGGGTAACTCCGCCTTAGATATTAACTTACACGATACCTATTTTGTTGTCGCGCATTTCCACTTGGTAATGGGTTCTGCATCTATTTGTGGAATGCTTTGTGGTGTTTACCATTGGTATCCAAAGATGTTTGGACGAATGATGAACGATAAATTGGGTTATCTCCATTTCTGGATGACGTTTATTGGGGCATATTTGGTATTTTTCCCGATGCACTTTATGGGAATAGATGGTGTTCCCCGCCGTTATTATTCGTTCACTAATTTCCCATTCATGCAAGAATGGTTGACGGTCAACGTCTTTGTAACATGGGCGGCTATTATCGCTGGGTTTGGACAAGTAGCATTCTTGTTTAACTTCTTCTATTCAATTTGGTTTGGTAAGAAGGCAACACAGAACCCATGGAAATCTAATACCCTGGAGTGGACAACACCGGTAGAGCATTTACACGGAAACTGGCCGGGCGAGATCCCAACAGTTTATCGTTGGCCTTACGATTATAGTAAACCGGGACATGATGATGATTTTATTCCACAAACGGTTCCTTTCTCAGAAACGATGAGTTCTAACTTGCCACACGATTTTGAAGGGGATGCTGTTGCTGAGCAAATTCAACGCGAGTGGGATAAGGAGCATGGTGTCGAAAGAGAATTACATCATTAATAGTTTTGAATAAAGAACTTGGGGTATCTGCCTAAGCTTATAAGCTAATCGGGTGCCCCATTTTGTGCTAAATGAGTGTCTATTTACCTGGCGAGAGGAGATTTGTAGTAGTAAATAAAATTACTATTCTAGCGCTCTTTTTGCTTATCCTGGCCGGTGGAGTGGTGAGAAGTACCGGTTCGGGAATGGGCTGTCCGGATTGGCCAAAGTGTTTTGACCAGTACGTACCGCCAACAAACGAGTCTCAGTTACCTGAAGGGTACGAGCAAAAGTACATTGACAATCGGGCAAGAAAGAACGAACGCTTTGCAAAGACATTGGATCTATTCGGATTCGCCGAGTTAGCTGAGGAGTTGAGAAATGATAAGAGCATTCTTCAACATGAGGAGTTTAATGCGGCTAAAACATGGACGGAGTATATCAATAGGTTAGTTGGTGCAGTTACAGGGTTTTTCCTTTTATTGTGTGCTGTTTTTTCCACTGCGTTCCTGAAAAGTAAAAAGCGTATTTTCTATTTCAGCGTACTCAATTTATTTGTTGTATTTCTACAGGCTTGGCTTGGTTCCATTGTTGTTTCCACCAATTTATTGGCATGGGTAATTACCGTGCATATGTTGTTGGCATTGGTTATATTGGCAATTAGTATTTACACCTATTTCCAAGCTAAAGTGTTAAGAGACAGTAGCCTGTTGATCAACAGAGGGAATAAATCAGCAAAATTGCTTGCTCTAGTGGTTTTGGTGCTTATTGTTGTGCAGGTAATACTGGGGACAACGGTGCGAGAGGAAATCGATTTCATTGCGTCGTCATCTGACAATCGCGCTGAATGGGTATCGAAGCTAAGTAACTACTTTAACTACCATCGTGATATAGCTATAGGAGTCTTTGTTCTGTGCCTATTATTATTCTTTTTGGTTCGAACGAGATACGCGCATAAAAGTGTACAGAGCGGAATTGTTAATCTGATCGTTCTACTCGTTATTTTGCAGCTCGCCACAGGCTTTATTCTTTCGTATTTGGGAGTTCCGGCTTATGCTCAAACCACACACTTGGTGTTGGCTAGCTTGTTGTTTGGAGCTCAATATTACCTCATGCTCTTACTGGGAAAGACGAGCGAATACATAGGTCAGTAAATTGATTAAAGTGAAGGATTTTATAAGTGATTTAAAGCAGTTAATAAAAGTTCGACTTTCTTTTACAGTCGTATTTTCTGCATCAATTGCTTTTCTTGTCGGGAGTAGGGCACAAGGAGATATCAATTGGTTAAATTGGGCTATTCTAACGATAGGCGGATTACTGGTGACGGGTTCTGCTAATGGTTTTAATGAGATTATTGAACGCGATCTCGACAAATTAATGAAGCGGACAGCGGATAGACCTTTACCATCGGGCAGAATGACGTCGGGACAAGCACTGGTTTTAAGTTTGTTGATGGGGTTAGTCGGCACACTTTTATTGGTTCGATTAAATTTCCTTACAGGAGTACTGTCGGTATTTTCAATTTTGATGTATGCGTTCTTTTATACGCCCTTAAAGCAGAAGTCGCCCATTGCCGTTTTTGTTGGTGCATTTCCGGGAGCCTTGCCGCCGCTTATTGGGTATTTTGCAGCTTTTAAGGAACCGTTCATTGACGAGATACCACTAATTTTATTTGGAATTCAATTCGTTTGGCAGTTTCCCCATTTTTGGAGTATCGCTTGGGTACTTGATGAAGATTATAAGCGAGCAGGATTTAGGTTGCTACCCACCACGAGGAAGGATACGATAAGTGCCTTTATGGTCTTTTTATCTGCAGCACTACTCATACCTGTCTCTTTGTTACCTACTTGGTATGGTTTTGCAGGATATACGCTCGCAGTTGTGTCGCTTTTGGCGGGGTTAGTATTTGCTTATTTTGCATTGCAGCTATTTTTGAAAAGGGACTTGGCTTCGGCAAGGAAAGTAATGTTTACATCTTTTTTCATATTACCGTTAATGCAATTAGTGTTGTTGTTTGATTTTATTAAGATATGATAATGGTTCAACAAACGGATAATAATAATTATCTAACGTCTTTAAAGGCGAAGAAATTCTCTTTATACGTTTTTTTAGTGGTATCATTCATGCTCTTCGCCGCTTGGTCCAGTGGTTTTATTGTTTATTCGGCGGGAGGGGAAGATAAGGGCTTAAAAACGTTATTACCTAATACTTTTATTTACAGTACGATCAGTATTGTGCTAAGCAGTTTTTGTATGCATTTAGCTTATGGATCGGCTAAAATCGGCAATGTCGTAAAACAACGTTTATGGTTAGGGCTGACCATTCTGCTAGGCTGCTTGTTTTTCTTCCTGCAATATAGTGCCTGGATGGAGCTGGCTAGAAATGGCGTGATGTTCATTAATAATAATGCATCCCAGTCTTTCATCTACGTCTTTGTATGGGCGCATCAAGCGCATATCTTGGCTGGTATCATTGTACTGTTAAATGCTTTTTTTAAAGCTAATAATGGGAACCCTTTAATTAAAAATCGTTTTAGAATGGAACTTGCCACTATTTTCTGGCATTTTCTGGATATTCTATGGATATATATATATGTTTTCTTACTTTTGAATCAATAAAACTAATTAAATGAGTACTACTGTATCGCAATTAGATCAAGTGAAATCTGGACCATGGAATGGTGGTAGATCTCCTTTTGCCATGGAGTATGGCAAAATTATGATGTGGTTTTTCCTGGTATCAGATGCCTTTACTTTCTCCGCCTTTTTGATTTATTATGGTGCACAGCGTTTTGCCCAGGTAACCTGGCCTAATCCGGATGATGTTTTTCAATCCATTCCCGGAATTGCCGATCATGGTTATCCGTTGGTCTTTGTGGGGATCATGACTTTTATACTGATCATGAGCTCGGTTACCATGGTGTTAGCAGTAGAAGCAGGACATCGCAATGCTAAAAAAGAAGTAGTAGGATGGATGATTGCTACCATTATCGGCGGTTTGATGTTTTTAGGCTGTCAGGCTTTAGAATGGTCGCATTTGCATCACGAAGGATATTGGTGGGGCAGTATACCTACGCATTATGAAGGTATTGATAAATTAGGAGCCCAACAATTCGCTAATCTATTTTTTACCATTACAGGCTTCCATGGGTTTCACGTAACCACCGGTGTAATCATCAATATCATCATTCTCTTTATGACGATGGCAAATGTATTTGAAAAAAGAGGAACCTATTTGATGATCGAGAAAGTAGGGTTGTACTGGCACTTCGTTGACTTGGTTTGGGTGTTTGTATTCACTTTCTTTTACTTGGTTTAATTTTTCATTCCTTACGATATACAAATGAGCGAACATAATTCACATATGGAACATACACATGAAGAGCATCATGCTGATATGTCTAAAAAGTTGATCTGGAAGGTTTTCTTTTATTTATTAGCGATTACCTGCCTAGAGTTTTTCATTGCATTGGCATTAGTTTATCATGGGCCTCTTGAAAAAGGACCTTTAGTTAATTTCATCTATATAGTGCTTACACTAGTGAAGGCTTATTATATTGTGGCCTATTTTATGCACTTAAAGTTTGAGAAAATGGGATTTATAGTGTCGACACTCATTGTGTTTGTCTTTATTATATATTTCATTATTCTGCTATTAACGGAAGGATCCTATCTGAGTATACATTTGAATCATGTATTCGGATAGTATTTTCTTTGTAGCGTCTTTCTCGATAGATTGATTAGAGTGGTATATTACGCAGAATGAAAGATCAAACAAAGTCCTTTTCAATAAAGAAGATTGCAATCCTGGTAACCATATTGGCTTTACCGGGATTTTGTTATTATCTACTTCAGGAAAAGGGCGAGAATCGTTATAAATCGTTACCCTTTTATGGCGAAAAGAAATTAACGGGAACTTTTCATACCAAGCGCGGTAAACAGATTCCCGATACACTTTATCATGCCGTGCAACCTTTCAGCATGTTAAACAGCGATAGCTCTACGGTAACCTTTAAACCGGATAGCAGTGTGGCAGTTATTAATTTCTTCTTTACAAAGAACGAGAAGCTAGCGAAGCCTATTAACCAAGTGATGCAACAGATTGCCAAACGTTTCGAAAAAAACGCCATGGTTGAGCTTTATTCGGTTAGCATTGATCCTTATAGTGACACACCCTCCGTTTTGAAACAATATAAGGAAGGGTGGGGTAAGTTTAGAAATTGGTATATGCTATCACCGGCGAACTACGAAGAAGTTATAACGTTGGCCAAAGATGGCTTGCTGTTAGATGTTGTTTATGACCCAAAAGCGCATACCCCTGTTACGCATAGTTCATCAATCGTTCTATTGGATTCAAAACGAAGAATAAGAGGGTACTACGACGCCTTGGTTAAAACGGATGTTGATAAACTGATTGACGAAATTAAGTTGTTATTAACGGAAGAATTTAGAAATATAAGCATAAGACAATAATGAGTGATAAGGCTATCTTTAGATTGGTTTGGGGCGTATCGGTTTTTGTTTTTGTCGTGGTTGCACTATTGCAAAGTGGACTGATCGCCTGGAAAGTTATACCGGATTGGGTTTTCTATTTGCCTAAGGCGAATGCCATGATTAATGGAACTTGCACCGTCTTGCTCATCATCTCTTTCTTTTATATTCGGAAAGGAAATATTACAATGCACAAAAGGCTGAATATCATTACCTTTATACTTTCTTCGCTTTTCCTGGTGCTTTATATAATCTATCACTCCACCGGTAATGAGGCAAAGTTTGGGGGACAAGGAATTATTCGTCCCATTTATTTCTTTATATTGATAACGCATATTGTGCTCTCGGCCATTGTACTGCCCCTTGTTCTGTTCAGTTTTTACAGAGGGATGAAGATGCAAGTTGAAAAGCATCGTAAATTAGTACGTTGGAGTTTTCCTATTTGGTTATACGTCACCATTACAGGCGTAATCGTGTACTTAATGATGGCTCCCTACTACAATTAGTCGATAAACTAGCTTCGTGTAAGTAATTTTTATTGCGTAATTTCGTTTTCTATAATAAGGATCAATAAAAAGTTGCGCTATACTAAACAGATTAGCTTTATCATTTAAAAATAAGCAAATGAAAAAGATTCTCAGAATAGCTGGATTGCTGTTTTTTTTGACAATTGCTGCTGTCAGCTATGTCAAACCGGTGTATGCACAATGCGCGATGTGTACTTTAAATGCTGAGCAATCGGTGAAAGATGGCAACAGTCAAGGCAAAGGCTTAAACAAAGGGATATTGTTTTTATTAGCTATGCCTTATTTGGCGGTAGGCGCCGTAGGATATATGTGGTATAAAAAATATCGAAGGAAGCAGGTTGATGTTAATTTCAAACACGACCCGATCAATCTCAACTAGTTTTCATGGAGGCATGGCGGGTAGGAGCAAGATACGTGCGTTAATAGAAGCCCGATGCCCTCAATGCAGAACGGGAAAAATGTTCATTGGTGGTACATATGGCTTTCGTAAACAACGAACTAATGATATTTGTCCATACTGCGGCTTGGAATTTGAAATTGAACCCGGCTACTTTTATGCTGCTATGTATGTAAGTTATGCCATGGCAGTTTTGGAAGTAATCACCATCGGCTTGACAACCTACTTAATTACCGGAAGTGAGTCTCCTTGGCTCTATTCGATTGTGTTGTTTATAGCAGTATTGCTTTTGGCCCCATTTAATTATCGATATTCGCGACTGATTTTGCTGTATTTTCTGACGCCCAAGATTAAATACAATCCAAAATATCAGTTGGATGATTGAGATCAGTTTTTCTTTTATTTAAACGCTATGATACTTTTTAATAAGGCTTTTTGCTTGTTTCTATTTATTGCTTTACTTATAAGTAGTTGCAAAGTGATGTCCCCGAAAGCCTATCAAGCTATGCTAAATGTGCAGGATTCATTAAATCAAGGTTGGCGGACAGCTCAAATCAAAAATGACAACTTAGAAGATGAACTGGCGAAGCTAAGGGCCGACACAGCATCATTGGGAAGAAGGCTTGCTTCATTGGAAGAGAATTTGAGCTCAAGCTCAAGTGAGGCGAAAAAACTGGCCGCAAATTTAGCTGAACGCGAGGAACGCCTAAAAGAGGTAGAAGATGTACTGCGGAAACGAGAGGAAGCAGGTAATCAATTAAAAGATAAGTTGCAACGTGCGCTGTTGGGATTTAAGGAAAGCGGGTTGACCGTTGATATGCGGGAGGGTAAAGTATATGTCCTACTTGCTGATAAATTACTCTTTTCTTCGGGAAGTATCATAATTGATCAGCGTGGGAAACAAGCTTTGGCCGAGTTAGCCAAAGTTTTGAATACGCAGCCCGAAATCAATATGGCCGTTGAAGGTCATACAGATAATCAGAAGGTGAGAAGCTTGGGACAAATAAAGGATAATTGGGATCTCAGCGTTTTGAGGTCAACTTCGGTTGTCAGGTATCTAACAGAGGAAGAGGGAATCGATCCAAAGAGGCTAATAGCAACGGGAAAGGGCGAGTTTACCCCTGTAGATACCGCAGACACACCCGAGGCTAGGAGTGCTAACAGAAGAATAGAAATTGTTCTTTCTCCAAAGCTGGATGAGCTTTATGAATTGATAAAATAGTAGGTAGTTGAATAGCGGGATAGTTGAGTGGTTGAATGGTCGAGTGCTATTTAACAACTTAACCACTCAACTATTCAACTACGAACTAAAAAGGATTATTGATATCGGCAAGCAACGGTAATTGAAGATCCTTGTCTGATAAAATCAGCTCCTCTTGTGGTAAAGGCCATTGGATGTTAAAGGTAGGATCATTGTAACGAACGCCGATTTCATTTGCCTTATCATATTTACCGGTTACTTTGTAACAGAAAATAGTGTTCTCTTCCAGAGCAACAAAACCATGTAAAAAGCCTACAGGTATCCATAGCATTTTGGCATTTGCCTCACTAAGTTCAATGTGGAAGGTTTGGCCAAAGGTAGGTGAGTTTTTTCTAATATCCACAGCGACATCGATCACACTTCCCTTAATTACTCGGACAAGTTTTCCCTGGGCATGAGGACCTGCTTGTGCATGTAAACCACGAAGCGCGCCTTTACAGGAAACCGACTGATTATCTTGGACGAATTTTTCGTCAATGCCATTTTCCCTAAATAATGCTTCGTTATAAGTTTCAAAAAATTGTCCTCGGTTATCTTCCCATATTTTTGGTTCAATAATAACGACTCCTTCGATAGGTGTTTTTACAAAATTCATATTTTATTAGTGTGTAGCTTATATCGTTTTTGTTATGTTCTTAATCGATGTACTCCATAAGGGTATCAAATAAGAAGAGATGTCCATAAAAATCTCCCTGCATCTTCTGTTGTAAAATAGTAAACAGTGATTCTTTGAACTTTAGTATGCCCTCTCTATTATTTGCTAGCAATTGAAGGCTGAACGAGTGCCCCTCATTGGGAGAGTCTAATATTTTTAAAAGTCTTATTTCCTCAAATAAAGAATGAGCTTTCACCAAGGGGATATATTCTGTTTTAAGCCATTCGGTGTACGCTAAAACTTTTTGATCAGAAATAATATGTGTAATATTAAATAAAATCATTCGGCTAAGATAGCAATCCTCTGGCATTAATAGTACTTGCCACGCTAAATCAGCGCAATCGCATGTCTTCTTAATCGATTCTGTATCGGTTTGAATTAAGCAAAAGAGCAATATTAATAGAAGATGACCGAGAAAAAGGTGTTTTATTATAAATGCTTATTGAATATTAAAGGCAGGTATACCGGAGCCAAAAGAAGTGTACTTTAAATGTTACGAGTGAGGTTTGAAAAAAAAAGCTTCTTTTGCTAACTTAACCATAAATATAAGGGCATACAAACCTGGCTGTATGTCTGAAAGAAATCAACAAATTGGGTACAAAAAAGAGGTGGGTATACATGCGGATTTTTACTCCTATCATCGTCGTATTTTTTCTTTTAAGCCTTTCCGCTTGCTCGAATTTCGCAAAAAGGGAAGAAATACCGGTGGAAAGTTTTTTTATGAAATCGCCGAAAGGAAACTTTCAGATTTCTCCCAGCGGAAAGTATATTGCCTTTTTGCAGTCATACAAGGGGATTCAAAATATCTATCTAACGACTTGGAATAACACAGACACCAAAAGGATCACAACAGAAACGGATAAGAATATAGCAAACTATTTTTGGGCGGATGACGACGAACTGGTGTTTTGGAAAGAGCGGTCGAAGGATGATAATCTGAATATATATGCTGTTAATAGAACCTCGTTGTCCGTCCGTAACCTCATTACCCCCGAGCCAATGCGATTTCGGTGGGTAAGCCAGCAGGTGAATAATGATGAGTTGTTGATTTCGCTAAATAAACGTGATTCTTCTGCTTTTGACGTATATCGGTTAAATCTTCATAATTGTCATTTAAAGATGGTGGCAAAGAATCCGGGTAATATCAGTAATTGGTTCGCAGATCTGGATGGAAAAGTGCGTTTGGCGGTAGCGAGCGACGGCGTAAATGAGACATTACTTTATCGGGATAATGAGACGAGCGAATTTAAGCATGTCTTCGAGAATAATTTCAAAACAACGGTGAAGCCTTTGCGATTTATTGAGGGGAAAGCAAATCACATATATGCCTTGTCGAATATCAACAGAGATAAGCAAGCCTTGGTCATCATCGACTTGGAGAAAGGAGAAGAAATTAAGACCATTTATGTACATCCGGAAGTAGATATCGATAATATCCGTTTTTCGACCGTTGCGAAAGGGCTTGCTTATGCGGAATACGATACTTGGAAACCCGAAAGACATTATTTTAATAAGAAGATTAAAGAGGTTCATGAAGATCTAACGCGAAGACTAAACGGATACTGGATGCGGGTGATCGATAAGAACGACGCTGAAACGAGGTTCATTATTCGTACTTACGCTGATGACGATCCGGGGGCAATTTACCTATATAGCATCCAAGACGATCATTTAACGAAATTAGCCGATGTTAACCCCGCTTTGAACGGAACAGCATTATGTAAGATGGACTCTATTCGTTACGACGCGCGAGATGGTATGACGATTAGTGGATATTTAACATTGCCCAATCAGCTAAAAAAGCAAAATTTACCGCTTATTGTTATACCTCATAATGGTCCTTCTGCAAGAAATGTATGGGAATATAACAGCGAAGTTCAGTTTCTTGCTAATCGTGGATATGCTGTTTTTCAACCAAACTATAGGGGCTCAACGGGCTACGGAAAAGAGTTTTGGTCAGCCGGTTTCGGTGAGTGGGGCGGAAAGATACAGGAAGATATTGCTGATGGCGTAAGATATCTGATCGATAAGAAGGTCGCGGATCCTAAACGAATTGGCATTTTTGGATATAGTTTCGGCGGATTTTGCGCGCTATACGGTGCCTGTTTTCATAACGATTTGTATAAATGTGCCGCATCCTATTCGGGAATAACCAATTTGTTTACTTATTTAAAAGAAATTCCTCCTTATTATAAACCTTATTTGCAGATGTATTATGAAATCATTGGTAATCCCGAAAAACAGGCAGACTATTTTCGCGCAGTATCACCTGTCTTTCATACGGATAAGATAAAGGGGCCTATTTTTATTGCACAAGGCGGTAAGGACGAACGTGGCAATGTAAACGAGACCAATCAAATGGTACGAGACCTGAAGGGCAAAAACATTAATATAACTTATTTTTTGAAAGAGAAAGAGGGACATTACTTTAAAGATGAACAGGCTCGCTTGGCGTTTTATCAGCAACTTGAAGTGTTTTTTGCCAACAATTTGGGCGCTAATTAATCGGTTTATCGGTATCATATATGCCAAATCATAACCATTATCGAAAAAATTACCGGCTTATTATCACATTTGCTGTCCTGGCATCACTATTATTTATTATAGCCTTGGGCTTTGCAAAGAAATATGCGCGGAAGCTTGTTGAAAATGAATTTGTCGGAAAAAAAATCGATGTTTTAGATAAGAATATAGAGTCTTATAACGACCTTTTTTTTAATAAAATACCGGAAGTATCCTTTTATCAGGGATATCTCGATTCCAATTCTGCCTTCATTTATGCAGACTCCGTGTTAAAAAAGTATGCTTTTGTAAAGCGCATTTTATTCTTTGATGCTTATGTAAGCCACACACCTACAGGATTAGGGATAACGCCCCGTGCCGTGTATCAATTTAGAAGAGATTGTCCGAAGAGCCAGGTAATTTATCGAGCTAACTCCGGTGAAAAATTCGATATTCGTATTGCCGATGATTTTAATAGTATGGCCGCAAGGCTTGCCAGCTTCATTGATATCGCTGATACTTCACGGAGTGTTAATAACGATGAGATAAATAAGTTCTTTTATGCTGTTATTCCTGAGAAAATAACGTACATGAATATTCCTCGGAAAGAGGACATCAAAGCATACAAGCAATTCGTAGAAAGCGAGATTGATAATAACTCGATTTATGAACAGGATATCTTGAGCTATTATATAGATCCGCAGGACCTAAAATTAGTGAATAATCATCCGGAACTTTATGAAAAGATCGAAATAAAACCACTGTTCTATGCAACGCTTGATACCGATCCCGACTTGCTGACTACGGAGAGTCCCTTACCCGGTGCGCTTGCTTCGTATAAAATATACTTTAGCGCTAATAGAAATTTCTTGATAAAGGAGGTTAATAGACGGTTTATGCCACTAGCGCTAATGATTTCCTTAGGCTACTTGGTATTGTTTGTAATTGGGTACCTGATCTATCGAAATATTAGTTTTAATAATAAGATGTTTAAGCTGCAATATGATTTTGTCAATAACCTTACCCATGAATTTAAAACGCCTGTAAGTGTTATTAAAATTGCGGGCAATAATATTCAAAGTGCCAAAGAGTTAAAAGAGGACGCCAGAAAGCTATACGGTAAGATACTGGATGAGGAGGCAGATAAGCTTAATAATCTATTGAATACCTTATTATCTTTTACACAAATTGAGAATAAGTCCATTAAATTGAAATATGAAAAGGTTAATTTAAAAGACTTTTGCGAAAAAATTGTAAATCGGTATCAACTAAAATACCCTGGTTTTGATTTGCAATATGAGCTTAAAGATGTGTCAACCTTGCATACAGACCAGGTCTTACTCGGTAGTGTGTTCCAAAATTTAATAGATAACGCTTATAAGTATTCCGAGGAAGGCAGTAAATCGTTAAAAATCACTATTTTTAAGCAAAAAAAGCAAATAATGTTTAAGTTTGTCGATAAGGGAATAGGAATTCCAAGGAGCGAACTTATAAATATATTTAAAAAATTTTATAGAGTAAAAAGTCAGTATAACCAACAAGGCAGTGTAGGTTTAGGTTTGGCATTTTGTAAAGAATTGTTGAATTTTATGGACGGCGATATCCAAGTAAAGAGCACCTTGGGAAAAGGGTCAACTTTTCTAGTAACACTGCCATATGTACATTAATTAGACGAACAGCACAGAAGTAAAACTATGCAAAAAAACACTAAAATTGCTGTAATAGAAGATGATGAAAACCTTCGATTTTTGGTTGTTCATCGATTAGAATCGGAACATTACCAAGTGATACAGGCCTCGAATGGGAAGGATGCGGAGACGTTAATATTAACTGAAAAGCCGGATATTGTATTGTTAGACTGGATGTTACCCGGAAAGCAAGGGTCAGAGGTCTGTGCAAATTTGCGCAAAGCAGGTTTTAATAATCTGGTTATTATGATGACCGCCAAGTCGCAGGACGTGGATAAGATAGACGCATATAGCTTCGGTGTTTCGGATTATATAACTAAACCCTTCAATATGGATGTTTTAGTAGCAATGATCGAAAATAAAGTGAAGTTTTTTGTTAACAACGCAAATGACACTTTATACTTTGGTAACACGGAACACCATCCAAACACGCATTCGTTAATCAGAGATGGGAAAAAAATAGAGCTGACTATTCTTGAAAATCGGATTCTACTTTATTTCTTGCAGAATGTGAATAGGGTTATCAGTAGAGACGAACTTATGCAAGTGGTTTGGGGATACAGTTCCAATGTGAATACCCGCACCCTCGATATGCATATCGTGCGCTTGCGGAAGAAGATTGAAATTAATCCCGATAAGCCGTATCATTTACAAACAGTACGGGGAATGGGGTATAAATTTGTTGCAGATAGAACCTAGTTGTTAATATCTGTTAAACACATTAGTGGATTTGTTTTTTTAAGAAAAAGGAGTTAACTTCGTTGTTAACTCAGCAAGACCACGCTTGGTAATAAGGCGTGGTCTTGCTTGTTTTTTATAATGGAACCTTAAAGTATTATTTTTATGGCAGACGTAACATATTATAGCAAAGAAGGATTGGAAAAGTTGAAGGAGGAACTTCAGTATCTGAAGACGGAAGGAAGGGCCGCCATAGCAAGAGCTATTGCTGAAGCAAGGGACAAGGGTGACTTGTCCGAGAATGCGGAATACGACGCAGCCAAAGAGGCGCAAGGCCTTCACGAAGCAAAGATCGCAAAGTTGGAGGAGGTTTTAGCAAATGCGAGATTGATCGATGAGTCTAAATTAGACGTAACCAAAGTGTTGGCTCTATCCATTGTAAAATTAAAAAACACAAAGAATGGAGCGATCATGACCTATCAATTGGTTTCCGAAACAGAGGCAGATCTTAAATCCGGTAAAATATCGGTAAAATCACCGATAGCGCAAGGCCTGTTAGGTAAATCCGTAGGTGATAAAGCTGAAATAGAAGTACCTGCAGGGAAAATCGAACTGGAAATATTGGAGATCTCACGATAGCTTGTATAGCGGTTATGTGCGGTTGCTGCCATAACCGCTTACATGACGCTAACGGTGGGTTAAGTTGTTAGATTTATGCTTTTTTAATTTTTAATTTTTACTTCCTTGTATTATGTCTTCTTTATTTTCAAAAATTGTATCAGGTGAAATTCCGGCGCATAAAGTGGCTGAGTCAAATGATTTCTTGGCTTTCTTAGACATCAATCCCTTAGCGGAAGGACATGTACTCGTGATTCCCAAAAAAGAAACGGATTATATCTTTGATATGGAAGATGATGAGTACATTGGCATCTGGATGTTTGCCAAAATTGTTGCATCAGCTATCAAAATAGCTTTTCCATGCGAAAAGGTGGGCGTTGCTGTGATTGGACTGGAAGTGCCGCATGCGCATATCCATTTAGTACCTATCAACCATGTAGGTGATATCAACTTCTCGAAAGAAAAACTGAAGCTTAGCAGTGAGCAACTTAGCGAACATGCTGAACGTATCAGACAAGAGCTGGCGAGATTAACGAGTAATTCGTAGTGTTTTCGTGCCGCAATGAGGTATAGATCGGTCTTTCTTATTTTAATCGATGGGAATTTTCTTTTATAAAAGATTCCCAGCCAGTATAGCTCTTCTTACCACTGCTTGTGCCGCGTCCTTGAAATGCATGGCATACCGCCACTGCAAGCCCGTCTGTTGCATCAAGAAATTGTGGGCTCTCCTTGAAGTTTAATAAATTCTTTAACATGGAGGCAACTTGTTCTTTCGATGCACTGCCGTTACCTGTTACGGATTGCTTTATTTTCCTGGGCGCGTATTCCGCTATTTCAATTTTTTTGGCTAAAGCGGCTGCCATGGCTACTCCCTGAGCTCGCCCTAACTTCAGAATGACCTGGATGTTTTTGCCATAAAATGGATCTTCTAAAGCCATGCAATCAGGATGGTACTGATCGATTAGTGAGGTGGTCTTCTCAAATATACGTTGCAACTTAAGCGCCTGATTTTCCAAATGATCCAGTTTAATGATTCCTAAGCTTATTAAGCTCAGTTGTTTCCCCTTTTCCTGAATTAAACCGTAGCCCATCACTTTGGTTCCGGGATCGATCCCCAAGATAACCCGCTCTTTTAAATCGCTTTGCAACATGTCACAATATTACGATTTTATTAGCATAAACAGGGTTAAGAATGTTCTTTCGGCCTTGCTATGTTATAATTTATTTAAGTTTTCTTAACATTGCAAAAAAAACACCATTGAGCACGAGGGGAAAAAAAATAATAAGTGTAAGTATTAAAATTACCGTACTCTTACTGACGATATGGTTCATACATAGGAAATTAAGTGACAATAAAAACCTATATGAGTTTAAACGCTTAATCGGACGGTTGGATACAGAGTTACTAAGCTTAACCATTTTTTCGCTTTTCACTTTAATGCTTATAAACTGGTGTTTAGAATGCATTAAATGGCAATACCTTTGTCGTCCCATTCAAAAAATTTCCTTCGTAAAAGCGTTTGAATCGGTTTTTTGCGGGTTAAGCTGGGCTATTTTTACACCTAATAGGATAGGCGAATATGGTGGACGGGTATTGTTTTTAAACCCTCGTAAACGCATGTTCGGTGTACTGGCTATGGCCGTCGGAGCTTTCGCTCAGTTAGTCATTACCAACATGATGGGAGCCATTGCGTTGGTATGGTTTATTGGCAACTACAAGTACCCTTCGTTTTGGTTATATCTCGCACTCTGCTTGTTGGCCCTAGGCTTTATTCTCCTCATGTTGCTTTTATACTTTAGAATCAAATGGCTTAATCGTTTCATCCGGAGGATCAAATGGCTCACTAAAGTGCAACGCTTCTTTTTCCTATTAGAACGATATGATACAAAACAGTTATGGTATGTTTTTTCCATGTCGTTATTCCGATATGCCGTGTTTACGTCTCAATATATGTTGGTAATGCACATACTTATCCCTTCGATACCCACAGGGCCAATGGTTTTGATGGTTTTTTTATTGTTTTTTATTCAATCTGCAATGCCTTCATTAGATTTGTTGGATGTGGGTGTAAGAAGCTTAACGGCGGGATATCTTTTTGCTTTTATAACAACGCAAGAGTTGGCGGTTATGGCCTCTGCGGCATCCATTTGGTTTATTAATCTGATTATTCCGGCCATCATAGGTTCGGTATTTGTTTTTAAAATTAATTTCTTTGGCAATTCAAATCATTAGTGGGATCACTACGATACTGTGTTTATATTACGGATATATGGTGTTTACGCTCCGAAGAGGGTGGAAGCAGCTGCCGGATCATGTAGCTAAGAACACGCACACTTTTAAAACATCGGTCAGCGTGCTCATCGCAGCTCGCAATGAAGAAGGTAATATTGCAAAAACAATAGAGTGCATCTTGAAGCAACATTATCCGAGTGAGTTAATGGAATTGATTATTATAAATGATCATTCGACGGATAGAACAGCTGAAATTATTGCATCGTACAGTGATCGGGGGGTTAAATTGATTGAGTTGAATGAGCATGAAAAACTAAATTCGTATAAAAAGAAAGCCATCAGTGAGGGAATTGCTAGTGCAAAGGGTGAGTTAATGGTCGCAACGGATGCCGATTGCGTTATGGGCCCAAATTGGTTACGCACCATTGTGAGCCTGTATGAAGAGAAGAACTATAAGTTAATTTCTTCTCCCGTTGTTTATCACCAAGAGAAGAGTTACTTCGAGAAATTACAGACCTTAGAATTTTTATACCTTATAGGTTTGGGTGCTGCTTCTATTGGCCTGCGTAGGCCATCAACATGCAATGGTGCCAATCTCGCCTATCGGCGAGACGTATTTTATGAATTAGGTGGATTTAACGGAATTGACGATTTAGCAAGTGGAGATGATGAGCTTTTTCTGCATAAAGTGGCGCAGAAGTATCCCCTCGGTATCGGGTTTTGTAAGTCGGAGGAGGCTATTGTCTATACAGAAGCTAAAGAAAACCTGAAGGAATTTATCCGGCAACGGAAGCGCTGGGCCTCTAAAAGCACTAAATACAAGAATAAAAACATCGTGCTATTAGGAATAGCAATTTGGATATTCAATCTGGCGGTTTTACTGAATGCCTTACTGGGCGTTTTTTTTCCTCCCATGCTTTTAGGGTTCGGCATCATTCTGTTGGCTAAAATTGGGATAGAGCTTTTATTTTTAATGCCGATTACAAAATTTGCTTCCCGAAGTGCCCTGCTGATCAATTTGCCTTTACTCAGCGTTATGCATCTTTTTTACATCGTTTACATTGGGATCGCCGGTAATACCGGTAAGTATTATTGGAAGGGAAGAAAGGTGAGATAATGGTGATGAGTATTTTATACTAGGGAACCACTTTCTCCCGAATCGCTTCTTCTGCCGCTTTTACTACGTCTTCTGCTGTGCGTCCTTCCGAAGAGATAGGAGCAAGCACTTCCCAGCTCATCGCTGTGAAAGCACGAAGCGGAAAAGAACCATATTGAACCATTTTCCAAGAGTTGTTAATGACTACGGGTACAATGATTGCATGAGGTACTTTTTTTAGAATGGTAGCGATGCCGCCAACCGCAAAGGGTTTCATAACGCCTGTTTTGGATCGTGTCCCTTCCGGAAAAATAACCGTTGACCAGTTTTTATCTTTCATGTTCTTCGCCAACTTCAATATTTCCGCGATCGACTGCTTTGGGTCACTTCGATCAATATTGGCTGCACCACCATATTTAAGATTGAACGATATACTTGGAATACCGCTTGCCAGCTCAATTTTAGACACGAATTTGGCATGATGCTTTCTTAGGAAGTAAATCAACGGCGGGATATCATACATGCTTTGATGATTTGCAATGAAAATGATGGGTTGAGCAACAGGTAGTTGTTGATTATTGATAAAATGTACGCTATTTCCTAAAAGATAATAGCTGCTTGTAAGAAACCAATTAAGGATATCGACAGACCTTTTGTGCGCTTCATACCCGCCTAGTTTGAGACAGATCCACTGAATAGGGTGGAAGATCACAAGAATAAGGCCGAAGTAAAGGTAATGGAATGGTGTCAGGATATATCCAAAAAATTTGTTCATATGTAAATAATCTGTTTTTGTGTAACCTATAAGACATGATATTTCATGTATTAAAGGTTCTACCATTGCATTTTCAACCAGGTCTTTTGCAATGCCAGCAAAAATAAATATTTTTATAAAGCTATTGAATAAAAAAAGCCCGGCGTATGCCGGGCTCAAACAACATTTCAAATCCTTTAGAAGCCAAAAGCCTTCCTTACCGGTTCAATATAGTCCAGTTTTTCCCAAGTAAAAAGTTCTACCTCCACGGTCTTTACTTCACCCATCGAGTTTTCGAAGGTTTTATTAACAATAACGGATTCGCGTCCCATATGGCCGTAAGCAGCGGTCTCAGAATAAATAGGATTTCGCAATTTTAGTCTGGTTTCAATTCCATAAGGCGTTAAATCAAAAAGCTCAGCTATTTTTTCTGCAATCTGTCCATCGGTTAAAGCCACATTGCTTTTGCCATAGGTATTTACATAAATACCCATTGGGTGCTTTACGCCGATAGCATATGAAAGCTGAACGAGTATCTCGTCTGCAATGCCCGCAGCTACCAGATTCTTCGCAATATGTCGGGCAGCATAAGCTGCTGAACGATCCACTTTTGAGGGGTCTTTACCTGAAAATGCGCCACCACCGTGTCCACCTTTACCCCCATAAGTGTCTACGATAATTTTCCTGCCGGTTAATCCTGTGTCTCCATGCGGGCCGCCGATTACAAATTTACCCGTGGGATTAATGTGGTACGTAATGTGTTCATCAAATAATTGCTGAAGCTCAGGTTTGAGCTGCGCTTTCACTCTAGGAATTAAAATATGGATGATATCATGTTTAATCTTGTCGAGCATGGCGCCCTCTTCATCAAAATCGTCATGTTGGGTAGAGATGACAATGGTATCAATACGCAATGGGGTATGGTCATCGTTATAAGCAATGGTCACTTGTGCTTTCGCGTCCGGACGTAAATAGGTGATGTCTTTATTTTCCCTTCGAAGGGCGGCTAACTCCAGAAGAAGTTTGTGCGAAAGATCCAAGGCCAATGGCATCAGGTTCTCCGTTTCTTTGTTGGCGTAGCCGAACATAATGCCTTGATCGCCTGCTCCCTGATCTTGCCTTTCTTTACGGTCGACGCCCTGGTTGATATCAGCCGATTGCTCGTGGATGGCAGACAAAATTCCGCATGAATTGGCCTCGAACATATAGGCTGATTTGGTATAACCAATTTTTTCAATAACCGATCGGGTGATCTTTTGAACATCTAAATAGGTGTTCGATTTAACTTCTCCCGCTAGGACGACTTGTCCGGTAGTTACTAATGTTTCAATAGCTACGCGCGCATCGGGATCCCAGGCAAGGAAATTATCAATAAGTGCATCTGAAATTTGATCAGCTATTTTATCAGGATGTCCTTCGGAAACGGATTCTGAAGTGAATAAGTATGGCATAAATTATTGTTTCAAAGATTTTTACCTAATATTATCTATTTTGTAAAATGCTTGATAAGTATGAAGTGTCAATTTGAAAGGCAATCATTAGCACTTTTTTACTGTGGTTGCAATCCCGCCATTTGATTGGCACGCAAATCATTCCACATTTTACCGTGCAAAAGTACAATTCATTTTGCTAATATAAAAGGAACGAGCAGAGAAGTATTTTTCGGGGTAATAATTGATGAGTATTTACACCTCAATTATACGTACAGGTGTGATGCATTCGTAACCCTGGCTTAAAAAAGGAGTGCCATAATACTTTCGTTGCTGTAGGTATTAAATTCAAGTGGGTTTAGTACATTTGTAAATGAATAGGCGCGACTGTTAAATGACAAAAAAACGAATCCAATTTCTAATCAATCCAATATCCGGAGGGAAGAGCAAGAAGGGCTTTGAAAGGCTAGCGAGAAAATACCTCAACGACGATCTGTTCGAAGCGAGTTTTAAGATTACGGAAAGGGCTCAACATGCGTCAGAGTTAACGAAAATAGCGATACAGGAGCAAGTAGATTTAGTGGTAGCAGTGGGAGGAGATGGTACGATCAACGAGATCGCGAAGGAACTATTGAATACCCCTACGCCTTTAGCAATTGTGCCCGAAGGCTCCGGAAATGGTCTAGCGCGTTATTTGGGAATTTCTTCTGATGTATCGCAAGCCATCGCAAAAATCAATAAAGGCCATATCATTACGATCGATAGCGGTCTGGTTAACGGAAAAGCTTTTTTTAATGTTGCAGGGATGGGTTTTGATGCCCTTATCAGCGATCGCTTTGCGGAAAATATGACCCGTGGCCCCGTAGGCTATTTAAAAATCGTGCTTAAGGAAATCAGTCGATATAAGCCCCAGGAATATACGATTTGTATAGATGGCAATGAAATACAACGGGAAGCATTTATGATCAGTATAGCTAATTCCCCGCAATATGGAAATAATGCTTACATTGCTCCCGGTGCGTCTGTTGACGACGGCCTACTTGACGTTTGTATCATTAAGCAGTTTCCATTAATTCAGTTTCCCGTAATGATCTACCATTTGTTTAGCCGAACTGCCCATCAATCGGATTACGTGGAAATTATTAAAGGAAAACAGATCACCATTGAACGCCCACAAAGGGGGCCGGTGCATTTAGATGGGGAACCGTTTACGCTCGACAAAAAATTGTCAATAGAAGTTTTGCCCTCTTCATTAAATGTTGTATGTTAGTAAAAGGCTTTAAATACCTTTATAATGGCTAAGCAGAAAAAACAACAGTTTGACGGTATTGTCTATTCCACTGATCAGAATTATAGCTATCGGGAAGAGGAATCTTTTGAAACAGACACCTTGCCTGCGGCGAAGCAACAATTGCGTGTTCAACTGGATAAAAAACAACGGGCGGGAAAAGCGGTAACGCTTATTACGGGTTTTGTGGGAAAGGAAGAAGATTTATCCGCTTTAGGGAAACAATTAAAACAGCGATGTGGAGTTGGGGGCGCCACCAAAGAAGGACAAATTATGATTCAAGGCGATTTTAGGAAAAAGATCGTCGAGATCCTAACCACCGAAGGGTATAAAGTTAAATTGATAGGAGGCTAGACCAAATAAGCTTTTGGAAATAAATTTGCCTAAAAGCACAATATTACCTTACTGCCAACGTTTACAATTGCATCTGAAAACACTTAAACGCTATTTAAATTTTACATTTGAGTTAAGGCGAGAAAAAAGAGGGGGCATAGTGTTCTTTTTACACTTAGTTTAGGCAGTTGGAAGAGAATAAATTAACAGGATTTGGGATGGTGTGATAATGACACATTCAAATGCACAATATTAACGAATAGATGCCGGAATCGACGTTTTTTTTATGTCATTTATTTGCAATTACAAAAAAAAATAGTTTTTATTGTAAAATATTGTCTTCGAAAATGAGGGCAGTGACACAATAGAGCTCTTTTTTGGCGTTGATGCCGCTGTTGCACGTTAGAAGGAGAGATATTTAAAAGTTAATATTGCATAAATTTGTTTTTAAATCTAAAATTATAAATTTGCTTTTGCCTTTTTGACGACTGGAAAAAACGGCAAAATGTTTTGTACAATTAAAAATTAATCCATAAAAACTAAAAACTAAAAAATCAAGAAAATGGCAAACGCACCAAAACCAACCCCAGCTAAAAAAGAGAGCAGCTCAAAAGGTTCTAACGTATTTGCAAGTTTGGCAATTATCATTTGTTTTATCATCGGAGCATGTGTGTGGAAATTCGTAATGGGTGATCCAGGCAACTTCGAAGGCGGAGATCCAGAAAACGGCCACCCACTACCGGGTAATTATTTTGGCATGGTTTACAAGGCAGGATTTGTTGTGCCGGTCCTACTAGGCTTGCTTTTAATGGTTATCGTCTTCTCATTTGAGCGCTTTTTTGTAATTAGCAGAGCATCTGGAAAAGGAAATGTAGATGCATTCGTTTCAAAAGTGCAAGGATTCCTTTCCGCAGGAAATATTGATGCTGCCATCGCAGAATGTGATAAACAACAAGGTTCTGTAGCCAATGTAATCAAATCGGGCCTTTATAAGTATAAAGAGGCTTCTGTAGACGCTACCTTAGATACTGAGCACTCTGTGTTGGCAATTCAAAAGGAGATCGAAGAAGCGACTGCCTTAGAAATGCCTATGTTGGAGAAGAACTTAACCGTGATTGCTACATTGGTATCTATCGGTACATTGACAGGTCTATTAGGAACAGTAACAGGGATGATCAAAGCCTTCGCGGCATTGGCAACTGGTGGTGCTCCAGATCAGGCTCAGTTAGCAAACGGTATCTCTGAGGCGCTTATCAATACAGCTACTGGTATCTTTACGTCCACTATCGCGATTGTAATGTACAACGTATTTACTTCTAAAATAGATAAATTGACTTATTCTATTGATGAGGCCGGCTTCTCAATCGTTCAGACTTACGCATCTAAGCATAAATAAAAAAAGTGATAAAAATTCCATAGTATTTATGGAAACGCTGTGGAATTTGCATCACTATATTAGAAACTAATTTTTTATTTACTTATAAACGTAAAGAGATGCCAAAGATTAAAGTAAAAAGAGCGAGCACTACCATTGATATGACAGCGATGTGTGACGTGTCATTCTTACTGCTCACGTTCTTTATTCTTACCGCGACTGCTCGTCAGCCAGAGCCGCTGCCGGTGGATACCCCCGCATCAACGGTACAGATAAAGGTTCCGGATGCAAACTTGGGTACAATTACCGTAGGAGGAGATGGTAAGGTGTTTTTCGGTGTTGCCGGTCCGAACATAAGAATGCGTATGCTGGAAAGAATGTCGGAAAAATATAGCGTCGGTTTCTCGCAAAAGGAAAAAGAAAGATTTTCTTTGATGGAAGGTTTCGGCGTTCCTTTCAAAAATCTAAAGCAGATTATTGCAATGGATAACGCAGAGCGAAACAGAGCTGGCCTTCAGCCAGGTATCCCCACGGATTCTGTAGGGAATAGCCCTTCTGAGTTACATGAATGGATTATCGCTGCTCGTTACGCAACAAAAGAAATTAATAATGCGGAAATGCGGGTAGCAATCAAAGGAGATGCCAAAGAACAATATCCGGCTATTAAAAAAGTAATAGATATTCTTCAAGGGCAAAAAATCAATAAGTTTAGTTTGGTTACTAATCTTAGAACAGAAGATTACGGAAACTAAAAATAATTCATAAAAATTTAAGAAGAGATGGCAGAATTAAATACCGGTGGTAAACAGTCTCCTCGAGTGGATTTGACGGCCATGGTTGACTTGGCTTTCCTTCTGATTACCTTCTTCATGTTGACTACCAGTTTGGCTAAGCCCCATGCAATGGATGTGGCTATGCCAGATAAGGATAAGGAAAACAAAGATGATAATCTGGAAGTCGCTGATAATAGATCAATGACCATCTTGTTGGGCGCAAACAATAAAATCGAATACTATATGGGGCAACTAGAAAAGCCCTTAGATGGTCCAACAATAGTAGATTACGGCAAAAGTGGAATCAGACCTGTCCTGCTGAAAAAAATGAAAGAGGTGCAGGCAGCAACGGGAAAACCGCTCATTGTTATTATCAGACCAAGCGACAATTCAAACTACCGTAACTTAGTAGATATCCTGGATGAGATGAAAATCGTTAACGCCAAACAATATATGATTGGTGACATTAGTAATCCAGAGATTGAATTGCTTAAACGTGAGGGAATTTATTAACAAAGGGGAATCCCTTAAAAAGAAATCAGCATGTCTAAATTAGATATATTTAAACCGCAATGGCTTGATGTAGTCTTCGCAGGACGCAATAAAGCGTATGGGGCTTATGACTTGCGAGTCATATCGCCGAAGTACACTTCGCGAGCGCTCCTGATTGGGGTTCTATTGTTTGTGGGTTTGGTAACATCACCCATGATCATCAAGGCGATTCGGGGCGAACAAGAAGAAGCCCCAGAAGAAATAATTGAAACGGAAGTGGTTCTTTCTGAACCACCGCCAGTAAACGAAGAGGCACCGCCGCCGCCGCCACCGGTTGAGCCACCGCCACCGCGTGTAGATCAGGTCAGAATGCCTCCACCAAAGGTAGTGCCGGCTGAACAGGTACGTGATGAAGAGCCGCCTACAGTCGAAGAATTGAAAAAGGCGGATCCTGGGCCAAAAACAATCGCCGGTGATCCTACTGCAGATATCCGTATCGATATGCCAGTGGGTGAAGGACCGAAAGATGCACAAGTGACAGAAGAAGGTTCTGGAATCATGGACTTTAACGCGGTAGAGGTACAGCCATCTTTCCCCGGAGGTTTACAGGCCTTCTACAAATGGGTTGGTGCGAATTATAGATATCCGCAAATGGCGAAGGAGCAGGGTGTAAGTGGGTCTATCCACGTGTCTTTCGTGGTGGAAAGAGATGGTTCCTTAACCGATATCAAGGTGTTGCGTGACCTTAAATATGGTACAGGAGAAGAGGCAATGCGATTGTTAAAGTCGTCGCCGAAATGGAAGCCTGGTATCCAAAACGGACGTCCGGTACGTGTATCTTACTCACTGCCTATTAAATTGAACCTTCAAGGAATGTAATTCATGCTTGAACGTACAGATAAACGTAATGGTAGACAGAAATCGCCCGCAAAGCGATTTCTGTCCATTTTAGGACTTTGCATGTTCGGGTTCTATTTCGTGCTTGGACTGATTATCATCTTCTGGAAAGATTTTCCGCTGAGCCTAGATAAAACCTATCGGATTCTATTTGGTCTGCTGCTGATTGTCTATTCATTTTTGCGATTTGCAAGATTATGGCAAAACCAGACAATCGAAAGGAGAAGATAAGGAAATTTCATGCCAAGAACCTGTGTTAATGTAGCGTGTTACTAATTACTGCCTAACCATGAAAAATATTCGTGTCATTGTTTATATTGTATGTGCGTCAACTTGGACGGTATTCCTTGGTGCCTGCAATAATGCACCAACCAAAGATACTCAAGGCATTCTTACGGGGCGCGCCAAGGTGTTGGTGGACGAAACCGTAGCACCCATCATTGAAGATCAAATAGACGTGTTTGAAAGTAGTTATACGAATGCGGAACTGACGATGATGGCTAAACCGGAGAACGAGGTCTTTAGTGCCCTATTAAGAGATTCGGCTCAGTTAGCGATAACGACCCGAGAATTAACAGAGAAAGAGACGGAATTTTTTAAATCGAAGACAATATATCCTAGAACCGTACGTTTTGCTACCGATGCCATTGCCGTTATCACCAATAAAAGTAACCCGGATTCCACAATAAGTGTGGATGAAATCATTCAAATTATGAAGGGAAAGCCGGTGGCGAAAGTGAAGGCCGTGGTATTTGATAATGCAAACTCAAGCACTGTTACCTACTTTAGAAAGTTAGCTGGTGTGGATAAGTTATCTGATCGTGGCGTCTATGCGCTTAAAGGCAATGGGGAAATACTAAAATATGTGAATGAAAATCCACAGAGTATAGGTATTTTAGGAATCAATTGGATTATGCAGCCGCAGTCGGCGCTTGTGTCCTATGTAGAAAACATCAAGGTGCTTGGCGTTAAAAATCAGAAGGGAAAGCCAGGTGACGATGGGTATTATAAGCCTACACAATCGAATTTGGCTTTAAATTTGTATCCTTTCACGAGGTCTTTGTATAGCATTAATGTGCAAGGGAAAGAAGCCGTTGGTATGGGCTTTTCGTCTTTCCTGCATGGGGAGCGCGGACAAAGACTTATTTTAAAATCCGGCCTATTGCCCGATAGTATCCCACCTCGTGAAATTATAGTAAGAAATTAGTATATTAGACTTTAAATAAATCAAAAGAACAATGAAAATGATAAGAAGAGCAGCAAGTGTAGGTCTTGCGATTGCTTTCATAGCTTCGGGGGCTTCTTATGCACAAAGTCTGAAAGATGCACAAGTAGCAATCGATGCAGAGCAATATGCGAAGGCTAAGACTATTTTAAAGAATTTGGTTCAGAGTAAGCCGAAAGATGCAGAAAACTACTTTTATTTAGGAGACGTTTATTTGGTGACCGATTATCCGGATTCAGCAAAAACTTTTTTCCAACAAGGGCTTGAAGCAGATCCTAAAGATAATTTGAATAAAGTAGGTTTGGGCGCTGTAGCGCTTGTACAAGGAAATACAGCAGAAGCAGAAAAGTTATTTACAGAGGCTACCGAGAAGGCAAAAAAGAAGGACTACCTGGAAAACTTATACGTAGGCCGTGCTTATATGAATCCTAACTTGGAAAACCCAGACTATAAAAAGGCCTTACCTTACTTAGAAAAGGCAAAAGAAGCGAACCAAAAAGATGCGTTGATCCCTTCTTCTTTGGGCGATGCTTATTTCGGCATGGGTGACGCTAGTAATGCGTATACAAACTATCGTGATGCTTACGACTTGGATAATACCTTTACACGGGCTCGTGTACAGATGACCGTTATCTCTAAACAAGCGCGTGCGTTTCCGGAAGCAATTCAGGATTTAAATACAATTATTCAAGAGCACCCAGATTATGCGCCTGCTTATAGAGAATTAGCGGAAACTTATAATGCTTATGCACAGTTCGCTACTAAATCAGAGGATTATGACAGCCGCGTACAAGAAGCGTTAAAAGCTTACAAACAGTACATGGATTTGACTGACTACTCCTTAGATTCACGTATGCGTTATGCTGACTTTATGATCAAGGCGCGCGACTATAAGAACTTGGAGGAACAAGCCAACGAAATGGCTAAATTAGATCAGGTTAATCCGCGTATCCTGCGTTATTTAGGTTATGCTTCTTACGAAAATGGCAATTATACTTCCAGCCAGAAAGCATTGACAGACTTCCTTTCCAAAGTAGAGGAAAATCGTGTTATCCCACAAGATTACTATTTCTTAGGTTTATCTGAAATCAGGATTGCAAGCGATACTACGGAGGCTGCCGATACTACGTTATTGACACAAGGTATTGCAAATCTAACCAAAGCCGTTCAAATGGATACAACCTGGAAATTGGCTGAGGATGTAAGTGAGGAAGCGAAAGAGACCTTTGATGCAAAGCGTTTCGATTTGGCAGGAGCATTGTTTAAAGCAGCAGCACAAGCACCAAAGTCAAAAACATACAATTACGATTTGTTTTACTGGGGATTTTCGCAGTATTTCAACTATGCTATGCATATGAATGACGATCCGAAGCCAAGTATGGGCATTTTAGATGATGCGGTAAACGCCTTTACGAAAGTAAATGAAGTAGCTAAAGATATGCCTGAAGCATACTTATATAAGGCAAAAGCCCTATCTCTAAAAGAAGACCCACAAAATCCTCAAGGGCTTGCTGTACCTGCTTATAAAGAGTATCTAGGCGTGATTCAAGCAAAGGATGCCGAAACACAGAAGAAGTCGGGACGGTATATTGCTGAAGCTTATAATGTAATTGCTGCAGATTTAGTTAACAAAGAGCAATACCAAGAAGCTCGTGAGAATTTGGAAAAAGCTTTAGAAGCTGAACCTGGAAATGCTTACGCTACGCAAACATTAGAGCAATTAAAGCCTGCTGCTAATAACGGTACATCAGCTCAACAAAAATAATCTTATTAAATTATTGTTTAAAAGCGCCCACTCATCCGAGCGGGCGCTTTTTTTATGGCAAAATCTTGGGTGATAAGTTGATAATGTAAGAAGTAAAATTTATGTTTGTATTATTAACAGACACTAACTAAACTAGATTATGGAAGCCGCTACAAACAGTACTCCCGTCGATTACTTGCCCATCCTGCTGCAAATGTTAGTTGCCGTCGGTTTTGGCGTTACCACCATTATCGGTACACACCTCATCGGGCCTAAACTCCGAACAGAAAATAAACTAAGCTCCTTTGAGTCGGGGATCGAGGTGATTGGAAATGCCCGTCAGCCCGTCTCGATTAAATATTTCATGGTAGCTATACTCTTCGTTATTTTCGATGTCGAGGTCATTTTTATGTATCCTTGGGCGGTTAATTTCCGATCCCTCGGTATGGAAGGGCTTATTGAAATGTTTATATTTATGGGGCTGCTACTGTTGGGCTTTATTTATGTGATCAAGAAGCGGGCGCTAGAGTGGGACTAAACCGGGCTATTCATTAGAACCATTCTAAATACCCGTATTTTTCATATCTAACCTATTAAATTATTAAATTTGAGCATACCTGCTTTTAAAGCAGTGGCATTTTATGATGATATGCCATGACCAGTTGGCATTTAATACCTTGAATTATGAGTGATATAAAATTAGCCCCCCCTCCTCCGGGAGTAACAGGGTCAGGTTTTTTCGCCACTACGCTCGATAAAGCTGTTGGGCTTGCCCGCGCAAACTCTCTATGGCCTTTACCCTTTGCCACTTCCTGCTGTGGAATAGAATTCATGGCTACAATGGGTGCAACTTACGACCTTGCTCGTTTCGGTGCAGAACGGCCGAGCTTTTCTCCGCGCCAATCCGATATGTTGTTAGTAATGGGAACCATAGCAAAGAAAATGGGGCCGGTACTGAAACAGGTCTATATTCAAATGGCTGAACCTCGCTGGGTAATTGCCGTTGGCGCCTGCGCTTCCAGTGGTGGAATATTTGATACCTATTCCGTTTTGCAAGGTATTGATGAAGTGATTCCTGTGGATGTGTATGTCCCTGGATGCCCGCCAAGGCCGGAAGCCATTTTGGACGGCGTTATGCGCCTACAGGATATTGTCAGGAACGAATCGGTTCGCCGAAGAGAGACGGAAGAATATAAAGCGCTTTTGGAAAGTTACGGAATACATAAAAATGACTAAACTAAATAACGAAACGCTTATAGGATACTTAAAGCAGGCATTTGAAAGTGACGTGAACGGGGTGGAAGAACCTTTCGGTTTACTAAGCATAACAACCTCAAAAGAGAAAATTTTAGAGGTACTTGCCTTCTTGAAAACCAATAAAGATTTACAGTTTATTTACCTGACAGATATTACCGCGGTTCACTACCCGGAGCAAGCGCTTAGTATCGCTGTTGTATATCATGTACATAGCTTAGTGCACAATGTCAGGATTCGAATTAAGGTATTTTTGGATGGTACTAAGCCGGAAATACCCTCTGCTACATCTTTGTGGAACGGCGCGAACTGGATGGAGCGTGAAACATACGATTTCTTCGGCGTGATATTTCAAGGACATCCCGATTTACGGAGAATCTTGAATGTAGATGAAATGGAGGTCTTTCCCATGCGGAAGGAATATCCGTTGGAAGACCCAAATAGAGTAGATAAAAAAGACTTTTTCTTTGGTAGATAATTCATTATGAGCGAGCTGCGACCGAAAATGACCACTAACCACCTCGTGTTTGAGGATAATGATCCACAGGACGACTTGGTTACCTTGAACCTTGGACCTACACACCCGGCAACCCACGGCGTCTTTCAAAACGTGTTGCAAGTGGATGGAGAGCGTATTGTAAGTGGTGTCTCTACCATCGGTTATATTCATCGGGCTTTCGAAAAAATAGCCGAACATCGACCCTACTATCAAATTACTCCGCTTACCGATCGTCTTAATTATTGCTCTTCTCCCATTAACAATATGGGATGGCATATGACGGTAGAGAAGTTGTTGGGCATAGAGATTCCAAAGCGCGTACAGTATATGCGGGTTATCATCATGGAACTTGCCCGTATAGCCGACCACATCATTTGCAATGGGATATTAGGAGTGGATACCGGCGCGTTCTCCGGCTTTCTGTACGTGATGCAGGAGCGCGAATTTATCTACGAAATATTTGAGGAGATTTGTGGTGCCCGATTGACAACTAATATTGGACGAATTGGAGGTTTCGAGCGCGATTTTAATGAAATAGCCTTTTCCAAAATCAGGCAATTTGTAAAAAGATATCCACCGGTTTTAACGGAATTCGAAGAACTGTTTAACCGAAATAGAATATTTATTGACCGTACGTCAGGTGTAGCGGCTGTGGATCCGGAAACAGCCTTAAGTTATAGCTGGAGTGGCCCCCTCTTAAGGGCAACAGGCATTGATTATGACGTACGTGCCAACGAGCCATACTCATCCTACGACGAGTTCGATTTTGACATCCCCGTAGGTGAAAATGGGGATGTATACGACCGCTAT
Source organism: Olivibacter sp. EAT-5 (assembly GCF_044784325.1). Lineage (NCBI taxonomy): Bacteria > Pseudomonadati > Bacteroidota > Sphingobacteriia > Sphingobacteriales > Sphingobacteriaceae > Olivibacter > Olivibacter sp. EAT-5. Next base: position 2,014,235 of record NZ_CP173028.1, read on the forward strand.
ATGGTACGGAATGAGGAAATGCGACAAAGTATACGGATCATTGAACAGGCATTGGATAAGATTGAAAAGGAACCCAAAGGTATCTTTCATGCCGATGTACCTGAATTCTATCTACCTCCGAAAGAGCAGGTCTATAATAATATGGAAGCGCTCATCTATCACTTCAAAATTGTGATGGGAGAAATTGATACACCAAAAACTGAGGTATATCATGCGGTTGAAGGAGCAAATGGCGAACTGGGTTTTTACCTGATCAGCGATGGAGGGCGATCCCCTTACCGACTGCACTTTAGGCGGCCGTCTTTCATTAATTATCAGATGTACGCGCCTATGAGCAGTGGTATGTTGCTTTCGGACGCTATTATTAATATGAGTAGTTTAAACGTTATAGCAGGAGAATTAGATGCTTAGTGTAAAAAACAACAGCCCTGTGGAAATAAAGGACGACCTCCTTGCAAAGTTTGACGAGATCGTAAAAAGATACCCGGAAGGTAGGCAAAAGTCGGCTTTGCTACCTATACTACATTTAGTGCAAGCCGAGTTCGGGTGGTTAAGTGTAGACGCAATGGATAAAGTTGCAGCCTATTTGCGGATAGAGCCGATAGAGGTATACGAAGTGGCGACCTTTTATACCATGTTTTTCTTACAACCTCAAGGTAAATATGTGTTGGAGGTTTGTCGTACAGGACCTTGCTGTTTGGTGGGTGCCGAACGGATTATGAAACATATCGAAAACCGATTAGGAGTAAAGGAAAATGAAGTAACACCTGACGGCTTATTTAGTTGGAGAGGTATCGAGTGTGTTGCAGCATGCGGTATGGGACCTGTTCTACAAATTGGACCAACTTATACTTATTACGAAAACCTAACGGAAGAAAGTGTTGATCAGTTAATTGAAGAATTAAAGCACAAGTAAGTAAAATGAGGTAAAGGTGTTTGAGGATAGAACAAAAGCGTTGAATGACTGAGCTGTTTTGTATGAAACTAAGCGCTAATCACCGATTACACCAACAACGAATAACTAACAACGAATGACCATACGAATAGCTAAAGACTAAATGCAATGGCGCGGAAATTACTATTAGAGCATATTCAGGTACCTGGAATAAATACATTTGAGGTTTATCGCCAAAAGGGTGGGTATCGGGCGGTTGAAAAGGCTTTGAAAACCCTCAGTCCGGAAGAAGTGGTGGAAGAAGTGAAAAAGTCGGGACTGAGAGGGCGCGGTGGAGCGGGCTTTCCCACAGGAATGAAATGGAGTTTCTTGGCCAAACCGGAAGGAGTGCCCCGTTATTTGGTATGCAATGCCGACGAATCCGAGCCCGGCACGTTTAAAGATAGGTACTTAATGACTCATATTCCCCATGCGCTAATTGAAGGAATGATCGTTGCTAGCTATGCATTGGGAGCAAACACTTCTTACATCTATGTGAGAGGGGAGATGATGCCTCAAATCCGTATTCTCGAAAGAGCTATTGAAGAGGCTAAAGCCGCAGGATTCTTAGGTACCAACATTTTAGGTACCGGATATAATTTAGAACTGTATGTGCAACCGGGTGGCGGAGCTTATATATGTGGTGAGGAAACAGCGCTCTTGGAATCACTTGAGGGAAAACGAGGAAACCCTCGTATAAAACCTCCATTCCCTGCAGTGGCCGGTTTGTATAACTGTCCTACGGTTGTCAATAATGTCGAGTCAATCGCCGCCACAGTCCCGATATTAAATATGGGTGGAGAAGAATACGCCAAAATAGGTATCGAGCGAAGCACCGGAACTAAATTGATATCAGCCTCCGGCAATATTAATAAACCGGGGGTGTATGAAATCGAACTCGGTCTACCGGTAGAAGAATTTATCTATTCTGATGAATACTGTGGAGGCATCACCAACGGAAAGCGTTTAAAAGCAGTTGTAGCAGGAGGTTCTTCTGTCCCGATTCTTCCCGCTAATTTAATATTAAAAACAGCAAAGGGAGAGAATCGGCTCATGACTTACGAATCGTTGGCTGATGGTGGTTTCGCAACCGGAACAATGCTCGGATCGGGAGGTTTTATCGTCTTCGATGAAGATCAATGCATTGTGCGTAATACCTGGAATTTTGCCCGCTTTTATCATCACGAGAGCTGCGGTCAGTGCTCACCTTGTAGAGAGGGAACAGGTTGGATGGAGAAAGTATTGCACAGGCTCGAATATGGCCATGGCAAAATGAGTGATATCGACCTATTGGTAGATGTCTCGAAAAAAATAGAAGGGAATACAATTTGTCCGCTTGGTGATGCAGCTGCTTGGCCCGTTGCAAGTGCTATTCGTCATTTTAGAGACGAATTTGAGTGGCACGTCATTCATGGAGAAGAGGCACAACATAGAAATTTCGGCTTGGCACATTATGCAGATCCCCTGACGGTGGAAGGGTGAAGGTAAAAGGTGAGGGGCTAATGGCTGGTTAACAACTAATAACTAACAGCTAATAACTAAATATATGGCTGATAACGAAAAAATAAAAGTAAGCATTGATGGTATTACCGTTGAAGTAGCACCTGGAACAACCATATTAAATGCCGCACGGCAGATTGGGGGAGAAATTGTACCACCCGCTATGTGTTATTATTCCAAATTACAAGGAAGCGGCGGGAAATGTAGAACCTGTCTGGTAAAAGTAAGTAAAGGCTCAGAGAAGGATCCGAGGCCAATGCCTAAATTGGTAGCTTCTTGTCGCACTACGGTGATGGACGGTATGGAGGTTCAAAACATTACCTCCAATGAAGTTTTGGAAGCACGGAAAGGGGTCGTTGAAATGTTGTTGATTAATCATCCATTGGACTGCCCTATCTGCGATCAGGCTGGCGAATGCCACTTGCAGGATCTAGGTTTTGAACACGGTGCTGCAGCTACCCGTTATGAATTTGAGCGAAGAACTTTTGAACGAATAGATATTGGAGATAAGATCCAATTACATATGACGCGATGTATTTTATGTTATCGTTGCGTTTTTGTTGCAGATCAAATAACGGACAAAAGAGTACATGGCATTTTGGGAAGGGGAGATGCCGCTGAAATATCAACGTATATCGAAAAGGCGATCGATAACAATTTTTCAGGAAATGTGATTGATGTCTGCCCGGTAGGGGCTTTGACCGATAAAACTTTCCGGTTTAAAAACAGGGTCTGGTTTACCAAACCGGTAGATGCACACCGGGATTGCCCGGACTGTTCCGGTAAAGTTACCCTGTGGTATAAAGGGGAAGAAGTGCTACGCGTTACAGCCCGAAAGGATGAATACGGCGAAGTTGAGGATTTTATTTGCAATACATGTCGTTTCGATAAAAAACATACTACTGATTGGGTTATAGAAGGTCCTCGAAAGGTAGCCCATACATCCGTTATCTCGGCGAATCATTATGAGACCCTGAAACCCTTACCGGTAGTTAAGGAGAATCCGAAGCTTCAAGAAGCTAACAAACATCAGTTCGAACGGTCAGTCCGGCTTTAATAAAGCTATATAAACAATAATAACACGGTTAATAAACAGATAAATTAAACGTTGATGGAAGCTGCATTTATAATAGAGAAATTGATACTGATCGTAGTCGTGTTTGTATTAACACTCGTTATTGCCATGTATTCAACCTTGGCCGAAAGAAAAGTGGCCGGCTTTATGCAAGACCGCAAGGGGCCGGATCGTGCGGGTCCCTTTGGTATTTTGCAACCTTTAGCGGATGGAGGGAAGTTCTTTTTTAAGGAAGAGATAATTCCGGCCGGTGCACACAAAGGACTCTTTATAGCGGGACCAACTATCGCTATTATAACGGCTTGTATCAGTAGCGCTGTGATACCCTGGGGCCAGTCCCTGCAAATCGGAGAGCGAGTAATAGATTTACAGGTAGCCGATGTAAACGTTGGGATTCTTTACATCTTCGGTGTGATTGCCTTGGGAGTTTATGGTATTATGCTTGGTGGATGGGCTTCTAATAATAAATTCTCTTTAATGGGCGCGATTAGAGCGGCTTCACAAAGCATCAGTTATGAAGTGGCGATGGGGCTTTCCATTATTGCGCTCTTAATGGTCACGCAAACATTATCCTTAAAGGAAATTGTGGCACAGCAAAGCGGTTTTGTAAACTGGAATATATGGGTTCAACCCCTGGGTTTTATTATTTTTGTTACCTGTGCTTTCGCCGAATGTAACCGTGTACCATTTGACCTGCCGGAATGTGAAACAGAATTAGTTGGCGGGTATCACACCGAATATTCATCGATGAAACTGGGACTTTATATGTTCTCGGAATATATCAATATGTTTGTTTCATCGGCCGTGATGTCCGCCCTTTACTTTGGCGGATATAACTTTCCTTTTATGCATGATTTAGGGCTCTCGCAGAATTGGATCACCATCATTGGCGTACTGGTATTCTTTCTGAAAATATTTGCCTTCATCTTCTTTTTTATGTGGATTCGGTGGACTTTACCTCGTTTCCGTTATGATCAGTTGATGAATCTGGGATGGAAAATTCTGATTCCTTTAGCAATCGCAAACATTGTATTAACAGGTGTAATAACCTTAATAAAGGATACCTATTGGTAAGGAATGCCAGGTATTTAACGAAGCCCTTGCTTAATAATAAAAAAAATGGAACCCTTAAGTAATAGAAAAAAAGTTTTAGAGCAGAAACCGATGAATTTCTGGGAGCGGATGTATCTTCCGGCTATTCTAAAAGGGATGCGTGTTACCATAAGGCATTTCTTTAGAAAAAAAGCCACCGTCTCTTATCCCGAAGTAGAACGCCCTTACTCGAAAAATTATCGTGGAATGCATTCGCTGAAGCGGGATGAAGAAGGAAGAGAAAGGTGTACGGCCTGCGGTCTATGTGCACTTTCTTGTCCGGCTGAAGCAATTACCATGATATCCGCTGAACGAAAAAAAGGAGAGGAACACTTGTATCGTGAGGAGAAATATGCTGCGGTATACGAAATTAATATGCTCCGATGCATTTTTTGTGGCTTGTGCGAGGAGGCTTGTCCAAAAGAGGCGATTTATCTGGATGGTCCGCACGTACCGGCGGATTACTTGCGGAAGGATTTTATTTATGGAAAAGACAAGCTTGTCGAAGAACGATTTGATATCCATTCCCTGAGGTAGATGCTTAACTAAAACGAATACGAAAAACATATAAACTTTAGATTGTGAGCTTATTTTATTTTGTAGCCTTTCTTTCAATATTTTTCTCATTGATGGTGATCATTACCAAAAATCCGGTACATAGCGTACTGTATTTGGTAATCACTTTTTTCACTTTCACTGTGCATTATATTTTGTTGAACGCGCAGTTTTTGGCCGTGGTGAACTTTATAGTCTATATGGGAGCTATCATGGTTCTCTTTCTGTTTGTATTGATGCTTTTAAACCTGAACAAGGATACGGAGCCTATGAAATCGGTTTTGGTGAAGGTAATGGGAGCTGTTGCAGGTATGTGCTTGCTCGTGACCGTTGCGGGTTCTATACGAGCGATTGAAGTCTCCGACCCTTTAATCCTTAAAAGCCCGGATATTGGTCTTGTCGGCAATCTCGGTAAAGTGTTATTTAATGAATTTTTATTACCCTTTGAAATTTCGTCATTGCTATTGCTTACAGCGATGGTAGGCGCAGTGTTACTGGCAAAGAAAGAACAAAAAAGTATATAATGGAGACAATCGTTAAAGATTTACAAGGAATACCGCTGAATCATTACATATTATTGAGTAGTATCGTGTTTTCGATTGGCGTAATCGGTGTACTTACTCGCAGAAATGTGATTATCATTATGATGTCCATAGAACTGATGCTCAATGCGGTAAACCTTTTACTGGCAGCTTTTTCGGCATACCATGGCGATGCCTCGGGGCAGGTCTTTGTGTTTTTTGTCATGGCCCTTGCAGCGGCGGAAGTTGCGGTTGGACTGGCCATCATTGTGATGGTATATCGAAATACCCGATCGATTGATATCAATTCGCTCAATAAGTTGAAGTGGTAAGAGTTGAAACTTACAGCCGGGCTGTAATCAATCTAAAATTTAAATCTATTTTGAACAAAATAAGCTACTCGCAAGACGTATAGCTAACATAAACATCGTATGACTGGATTAATTTGGATCGTTCTTTTACCTTTAATAGGGTTCGTATTAAACGGATTAGGCAGAAATAGCCTGTCGAAGCCAATTATCTCGCTTATTGGCTGCGGAACTATTTTGGCCTCCTTTTTATTAAGTTGTAATGTTTTTGGTGCGGTTTATACCGCTCGGCAGGGAGGCGAAGACGCCGCCTTTTCCCAAACGATCTTCCACTGGATAAGCGCAGGCAACTTACATATATCATTGTCCTTTTTGGTGGACCCCCTAAGTGCTATTATGTTACTCATCATTACGGGTATCGGCTTCTTGATTCATTTGTATTCAACAGGATATATGAAGCATGATGCAGGTTTTGGTAAATTTTTTGCCTATCTGAATCTTTTCATCTTTTTTATGCTGCTGTTGGTTTTGGGATCCAATTACGTCGTTATGTTTATTGGATGGGAGGGCGTAGGTTTATGTTCGTATTTATTAATCGGATTTTGGTACCAGCGCGTTGACTATGCAAGTGCGGCTAAGAAAGCCTTCGTTATGAATCGAATCGGAGATCTGGGTTTTTTGCTTGCCATATTCCTCTTGTTTTATACCTTCGGTTCGCTTGAATTTAACGATATCTTACCAAAAGCAGCCGGATTCCCGGTAGGCGATTCCTCCTTGTTTTTAATTTCACTCCTACTCTTCATAGCGGCAACGGGTAAGTCTGCTCAAATACCTTTATTTACCTGGTTGCCGGATGCGATGGCTGGCCCAACTCCGGTTTCTGCGCTAATACATGCCGCAACCATGGTAACAGCAGGAATTTACCTGATTGCAAGATCGAACATTCTCTTTACTTTATCACCGGCAACCATGGAAATCATAGCAATTGTTGGTTTGCTAACAGCTTTATTGGCGGCATTTATCGCAGCTACCCAAAACGACATAAAAAAGGTACTAGCTTATTCAACCGTTTCACAATTAGGCTATATGTTTTTGGGACTCGGTGTAGGAGCTTTCACGGGAGCGTTTTTTCACGTTATTACCCATGCTTTCTTTAAAGCTTTGTTGTTCTTGGGAGCGGGATCGGTAATACATGCCATGAGCAATGAGCAGGATATGCGATCAATGGGCGGTTTAAAGAAAAAACTGCCGATAACTTTTGTAACCATGTTGATTGGTACAATTGCTATAGCGGGTATCCCGCCGCTAGCGGGCTTTTTCTCCAAAGACGAGATATTGGCACATGCTTTCGCTCATAATAAAATTTTATGGGTTGGAGGATTTGTAGGAGCCTTGTTCACCGCCTTCTATATGTTTAGAATGCTATTTCTTACCTTCTATGGTAAATTCCGAGGTACCTATGATCAGGAAAGACATCTCCACGAGTCTCCGGTAGTCATGACCTTACCACTCATTATTTTAGCCATACTCTCTTTCGGTGGAGGCTTTTTAAACATACCGGAAGCCTTGGGTGGACATACGGGACTTTCTAATTTTTTGCAGCCCGTTTTTGCAGCCTCTACGTCAAAAAATACAAGCGGTCATCTGTCACATACAACAGAATATATCTTAATGGGGCTGTCTGCCCTTGCGGCGCTCGTAATGGCTGGCTATGCTTACGCTAAGTACATAAAGAAAGCCGCTCTGCCTGCAGCCGATCACGAGGATCGCAGTGTATTGGAACGACTTTCATATCACAAGTTTTATATTGACGAGTTTTATGATCGTGTTGTTACCAAACCATTGAATGGATTGTCTAGTCTTTTTTATGCAGTTGACAGGAAGCTCATCGACGGTTTCGTAAATTACATCGGAAATGGCGCATCGCAAGCAGGAACCTTATTGAGGTTACTACAGCAAGGTAATGTGGGCTATTATATTTTTTATATGGTGATCGGCATTATCGCCGTATTGGCTTACGGTTTATTTATAATTTAATCTGATAAGGTAAAGAAAATTCATGGATAACTTAGTTTTACTTCTTCTTGTACCCATAATAGGAGCAGTTCTGTTAGCTTTCATAAAAAACACTAACTTAGCTAAGCCAATAGCACTCATCTGTTCACTTATAGCGCTCGGGATAACCGGTACTTTACTTGGCGCTTTCGTGCCGGACTCCAGTATGCAATTTGAACAGAATATTCCCTGGATCCCGGCACTGGGCATACACTTTCATGTAGGGATCGATGGCATCAGCATGCCTTTGGTATTACTTACCAACGGGCTCATACCCTTAATTATTCTTAGTACATTTAAACAACAACAACAAAGGGGGGCGTTCTACGCGCTTGTTTTGTTTATGCAAACAGGCCTTTTGCTGGTTTTTACCGCTTTAGATGCCTTTCTTTTTTACGTTGGTTGGGAAATTGCGTTGATTCCGATTTACTTCATATGTGGTTTATGGGGAGGGGAGAATAGAGCGCGTGTTACGCTGAAATTTTTCATTTATACCTTTGCTGGGAGTCTGTTAATGCTCATTGCTATTATCTATCTCTATACCCAGGTCCCCACAGCAAATTATGAATTAAGCTCCTTTTATGAGCTAAAGCTGGATGAAAAGACACAACGCTATATTTTCTGGGCATTTTTCATCGCTTTTGCCATCAAAATGCCTTTGTTTCCTTTTCATACATGGCAACCGGACACTTATGTAGAAGCACCCACGGCAGGAACGATGTTATTGTCAGGCATTATGTTAAAAATGGGCGTTTACGGATTAATTAGATGGTTGTTACCGATAGCGCCGCTCGGTTTCAGTCAGTACGGAGCCCTCGTGCTCAGTTTGGCAGTGATCGGCATTGTGTATGCATCTATCATTGCCTTTAAGCAAAGAGACGTAAAACGTTTAATTGCCTATTCTTCCATCGCACACGTCGGACTGATTGCGGCAGGCGTTTTTGTTTGGAACGTTCAGAGCTTGCAAGGCGCCATGATACAGATGATCAATCACGGGATTAGCGTTGTTGGATTATTCTTTGTAATAGAGATTATTGCTCGCCAATTGAAAACGCGGGAGATACAGGACATGGGGGGGCTTGCAAAAAACGCTCCAACACTCGCACTTGTTTTCCTTGTTATTGTTTTGGGGGCTATCGGTCTACCTTTAACCAATGGATTTATCGGTGAGTTTTTATTGCTTATAGGGCTTTATCAAGCGGGTCTCTGGTGGGCGATATTTGCCGGACTTACTATTATTTTGGGAGCGGTTTATATGTTGCGTATGTACCAGGGTGTAATGCTCGGCGAGACAAATGAAAGAATGACCTACTTTAAAGACATTAGCGGAACGGATCTGCTTTTATTAGGGGTTCTCGTTGTTTTGATAATCGCTATCGGATTGTATCCAAGGCCATTGCTTCACCTCTCCGAAGCCGCCGTGACAAATTTGATAGAACAGGTGAAGACGGTGCACTAAAGAATAGGGAGTAGATTAAAGAACTATATCTGAAAAGAAATTAATAGAATACAAATGAGCGCAATTATTACATTGTCATTATTAGCAATACTCGTTTTATATCTGGGAATATTTAAAGCGCCTAAGGCCTTGTTACCGGTTTCCTTATTCGGGATGTTGGCGGCTTTATTTTTTGAATGGAAACTGTGGTCTGTAGATGCTACACCGCTTTACAGTGGAATGGTCCTATTCGACAAATTTGCATTGGCATTTTCTATGCTCCTTATTGGTATTACGATGTTGATATTTGTGCTGTCCAAAGGTTATTTTGATAGTATTAGCTCGAATATAGCAGAGTATTATGCACTTCTTATTTTTTCTCTTACGGGCGCTTTACTGGTTGTTGCTTTTCACAATCTTTCCATGTTGTTTATTGGAATAGAAATTATGTCTGTAGCGCTCTATATTTTAGCAGGTATAAGAAAAAAGGATCTAGCATCAAACGAAGCTTCACTCAAATACTTTTTGATGGGTGCGTTTTCGACCGGCTTCCTGTTATTTGGTATTGCCTTGGTTTACGGGGCTAGCGCTTCCTTCGACTTAGCTAAAATAAGGGATTATGTAACAAGTAATGGTTCTACTATTTCCCCTTTGTTTTATGCCGGTATATTATTTTTGATCGTTGGTTTGGCCTTTAAGGTGGGGGCTGCGCCTTTTCATTTCTGGACACCGGATGTCTATGATGGATCACCGATTTTAATTACCACTTTTATGAGCACCGTGGTGAAAACGGCCGCATTCGGTGGCTTTTTACGCCTGTTTTCCGTCTGCTTTGAGCCGTTGCAAAGTTTTTGGGCTCCCATTCTACTCATCATTATCGTTCTAACCCTTTTCATAGGGAATATCAGTGCCCTCGTGCAACAAAGCTTTAAACGTATGCTTGCTTATTCGAGTATTTCGCATGCCGGTTATATGTTGTTCGCTATATTAAACATGAATAATCAGGCCAACGGTGCCATGTTGGTATATGCGACGGCTTATTCAATTGCCTCCGTTACCGCTTTCGCCGTATTGATATTGGTTAAACGGAGCGAGGGTGGTGAATATTTCGAATCTTTTAACGGTTTGGGAAAAACAAATCCTTTTCTTGCATTAATACTTACAATAGCCATGCTATCTTTAGCAGGCATCCCATTAACGGCTGGGTTCATTGGCAAATTTCTGATGTTTTCCGAGGCGCTGTCTAATTTACATGTTGCGCTTGTCATCTTGGCAGCCATCAATGCAGCGATTGGTATTTTCTATTATTTCCATGTTATTATTAATATGTATTTCAAGGATGGAAGTGCCGTTCTTATAACAACAGACAACAACTATAAAGTAGTATTATTTATAGCTGCTCTATTAACCTTGCTTATTGGCATTTACCCAGAGTGCTTAAGCAGTTTAATATAATGTCTATTAGGTACGGAGCTAGTAAATTTTTCGTATGTTTGAATTTATAATGGTAGCTTTGTAGCTATATATGCAAGAATTCTGCTTATCTATTTTTCAATACTTTGATGCTGAGACCCTAATCCGGTCGGGAGGCTTCTACCTAATAGTATTCGTAGTTTTTGCTGAAACAGGGCTTTTTTTTGGCTTTTTTCTACCAGGGGATTACCTGCTTTTTCTGGCAGGCCTATTTGTTGCTTCAGGTTTATTAGATGTTTCGATTTTTACCTTGTGTTCAGGAATGATATTTGCTGGCATATTAGGGAATTTTGTAGGCTATTGGTTTGGATGGCGTACCGGACCTATGCTTTTTAAGCGTAAGGATTCGTGGCTTTTTAAACGGAAATATATCGTAATGGCTGAGGAATTCTATAACAAATATGGAGGAGCTGCTTTAATTTTGGGCAGATTTATGCCAATAATACGTACCTTTGCTCCCATATTTGCGGGTATCGTGCGTTTGGATTTTAAAAAATTCGTTCTATATAATATAATAGGAAGTTTTTTGTGGGTGTTAACATTAACCTTAGCAGGGTTTTATTTAGGTAGACAGTTTCCGCAGATTATAGATTATATAGAATATATTGTAATTGGCTTTGTTGCCTTGACAGCATCGCCTATTATTGTCGCAATCATAAAACAGAGTTTTAAAAAGCATCCTGTCAACCAGGATAAAAAAGAAGAAAAAGAGTATTAGTTAAGTTTAGAATTATATGAATAACGCACATCCGTGGCACAATGTATCTCCGGGCGATGACGTCCCTTCTTCCGTAAACGCAATCATAGAAATACCTAAAGGTTCCAAAGCCAAATATGAAATTGATAAAGAAAGCGGTCTGCTAAAGTTGGATCGTGTTTTATTTTCATCGGTAATGTACCCGGCAAACTATGGTTTTATACCCCAAACGTATTGTGATGATAAAGACCCGCTTGATATTCTGGTTATCTGCTCCGTGGATGTAGTTCCTATGTCTATTATCGAAGCTAAAGTCATTGGAGTCATGCACATGGTTGACGGAGGTGAACAAGACGACAAGATTATTGCTGTAGCAAAAAATGATATGTCGGTTAACTATATTAATGACCTTTCCGAGCTTCCTCCACATACGATGAAGGAAATCGTTCGATTCTTTCAGGATTATAAGGCGCTGGAAGGAAAGAATGTTACCATTGAAAAATGGATGGGTAAGTCGTTCGCGTATACTTGCATCCAGGAGAGCTTAGAGCTCTATCAGAAGACGTTCATTAACAAATAGTACATGGGCTTCCAAATTTTTGTCACATTATTTCTGGTAGTGCTCAATGGGTTTTTTGTTGCTGCTGAATTTGCTATTGTAAAGGTGAGACTTTCGCAAATTGAAGTAAAAGCAAAATCCGGTAATAGCGTGGCAAAAGTTGCTAAGCATATAACTCAGCATTTAGATGGTTATTTAGCGGCAACCCAACTTGGAATTACATTGGCATCGCTTGGCCTCGGTTGGGTGGGCGAATCCGTTATGACCGAAATCGTGAACAAGGTGTTTGGTTTGTTTAACGTTGAGTTGACAGGGCAAATTGCTACTAATCTTGGACACGTTTTAGCATTCTCTATTATAACAGTTTTGCACATTGTCTTCGGTGAATTGGCTCCGAAGTCGATAGCAATTCAACGTCCTGTGGGGACAACTATGGCCTTGTCCTTGCCTTTAAGGTTCTTCTATATCATATTTCGCCCGTTCATCTGGATCTTAAATGGATTCGCCAATTTCATTTTACGCCTTTTAGGCTTTGGTGCTCATATGCATGAAGCGCATCACTCTACTGAAGAGCTACAATACCTCTTGGATCAAGGGAAGGAAAGCGGTGCTTTGAATATGATTGAACATGAGTTGATTAAGAACGTCTTCGATTTTAATGAACGGGTTGTAAAGAACATCATGGTACCGAGAACCAAGATCGTCGGTATTGAATTAAGTAGCCCAAAGGAGGAGCTTCTGCAAACCATTATCAGTGAAGGTTACTCAAGAATTCCTGTGTACGATGAAACAATCGATAAGATTGTCGGCATTGTGCATGCCAAAGATATTTTACCTTTAATGGTAAATAATAAAGAATTCGTGCTCAAAACCATTATCAGAAAACCTTATTTTATAGCGGAGAATAAGAAGATAAATGATTTGATGAGCGAATTTCAGTTGAAACGCATTCAAATAGCGATTGTGCTTGATGAATTTGGCGGTACGGCGGGTATGGTTACATTGGAAGATATTGTGGAAGAATTGGTTGGTGAAATTCAGGATGAATATGATGAAGAAAAACCGATTGTTGAAAAGGCTTCGGATACCGAGTATATCGTTGAAGCTGCTGCCAGCGTACATGACGTGAATGAATATTTACCGTATGAGTTGCCTGAAAGCTCAGATTACGATACGCTTTCCGGCCTAGTAATAACCGTTTTCGATAAAATCCCGGATGTTGGAGAGCGAAAAGAATTCCACGGTTATATCTTCACTATTTTAAAGAAGACACAGCAGAACATCGAATATGTAAAGCTGGAGTCGCTACCTCGCGACAGCGAGAACATGGAAGAAGAGGATTGATATTAATTAATAGTGCACCTTTTTTATACACCGGATATTGAGGCTAATGCCATTGAATATGTGCTTAATGAGGATGAAAGTAAACATTGCGCACGTGTATTAAGGCTTGGCATAGGTGATCCCATTGTATTAATTGATGGACGCGGCAGCTTGTTTCGAGTCGAAATTGCCGATGCGCACCCCAAACGCACCAAAGTCCGCATTTTAACTATTGAGCGGAATTATGGGAAACGAAACCACTATTTACATATTGCAGTGGCGCCCACTAAAAACCTGGACCGCTTGGAATGGTTTTTAGAAAAGGCAACGGAAATCGGTATCGATGAGATTACACCGATCATTTGTGAGCATTCTGAACGTAAAGAGCTTAAAATCGAACGCTTGACGAAGGTGGTGACCGCTGCTGTGAAACAGTCGTTAAGCGCCTATCACCCTAAAATTAACGAACCAATCGATTTTCGTCATTTTGCTGAAGAACTGCCGGCAACGCAGCATTTTATAGCACATTGTCTGGAAGCAACTAAAGTGACACTAACCGCTGAAATAAAGCCTCATGGCAGTTATTGTGTTCTTATTGGGCCTGAGGGTGATTTCAGTCCTTCGGAAGTTGAATTCGCTATAAGCAAAGGCTGCCAGGCAATAAGCTTGGGGAACACACGTCTTAGAACGGAAACCGCTGCTTTATATGCCTGTATGGAAATTAATCTCCTGAATAGAAATTGATGCAGTATAGCGGTTGCTTTGCATCATTACTTTAATATCCGCTTGATCTTGTTCGATTTTTTAATCAGCTTATAGAACGATTGGTAATCTTCGGTTTCCAATAGATGTTGCATGTTCTGCAATTGATGAATATGCTCCTCCAAAACATCCATAACGTTTTTTCGATTTTGCCTGAATATGGGTACCCACATATCCGCTGAACTTTTGGCTAAACGTACGGTGGATTCAAACCCCGAACTAGCTAGTTCGAAAATCCTTCCTTGCGACTTCTCTTTCTCTAAGACGGTAAGCGCTAAAGCAAAAGAAGTGATATGCGAAATGTGCGAAACATAAGCGGTGTGTACGTCATGTTCTTTGGCGTTCATGAAAACTGTCTTCATTTCCAACTGGTCTACCACCGCTTCTGCGGTATCAAAAGCGTCTTCATCACTATTGGTAGCATCGCAATAAATCATGGTCTTTCCACTGAATAAGTTGGGAACAGCAGCCTCCGGACCGGAGTATTCTGTCCCTGCCATGGGATGGCAAGCGACAAGTCGCCCACGCTTTTCATGGTTTTCAACCAGCGATAAAAGCTTCTCTTTGGTAGATCCCATATCCATTACCACTTGTTTGGGAGATAGTTGGTCGAGTAGACTTGGCAGTATCTTACAAATCGCATCAACGGGCACCGCTAAAATGAATATATCTGCTTCGGTTATGGCCTCTTCTAATGATTTTCCCTCGTCGATCAGACCCAAACTTAGCGCCTTTTTTATATTTTGCTCATCTTTGTCAATACCAATAACCTTCGAAGCAAATTTTTTCTCTTTGAGCGTAATGGCAATTGATCCACCAATTAACCCTACACCAATAATGGCAATTTTCATTGTATCTGTAAATCGTTTATATTTTTGCTTTGATTCTGTCAATAGCTTCTTGTAGTACTGTTTCCGTGGTGCATAAGCTAACTCTTACATAATGTTGACCCGCACTTCCAAAGATTCCACCGGGAGTTATAAATACCGCCGCTTGTTTCAATACATCATCGCTTAACGCGTAGCCATCTTGATAAGATGCCGGTACGCTTGCCCAAACAAACAAACCTACCTGCGTGTCATCAAAATCGCAGTTCAACGTTCGGAGTAATTCATAGACCTTTTCTCTCCGACCCTGATAAATTTTATTAAGTGACGTATACCAATCCTCATCCAATTCTAAAGCCGCGGCCGCGGCCATTTGCAATGGCAAGAACATACCGGAATCCATGTTGCTTTTAAAACGCATAATCTCATTAATGCGATCTTGATGGCCTACAAGCATTCCGATTCGCCATCCGGCCATATTACTTGATTTACTTAATGAATTTAATTCCAGAGCAACATCCTTAGCCCCGTCTATTGACAGGAGACTACTTGGTTCCTCCGTCAAAATAAAACTGTAGGGATTATCATGACAAAGGAGAATTCGATGTGCTTTGGCGAAAGCGATCAAATCCTTAAAAAAGGTCTTGTCGGCCTTGGCCCCTGTTGGCATATGTGGATAATTAACCCACATCAGCTTCACTTTACTTAAATCTTGTTTGGCCAGTGCCTCTAAATCCGGAAGCCAGGCATTGGCTTCTTGCAAATCATAGTATACACCCTTCGCACCCGTTAATCGAACCGCAGAGCTATAGGTCGGATAACCTGGATTGGGTATCAGGGCTTCATCTCCCTCTTGAAGGTAAGTCATGCAAATATGCATGATTCCCTCTTTCGACCCAATAAGAGGCAATACTTCAGTGTCCGGATTTAATTCTACTTGATAGTACTTATTATACCAAGAGGCAATAGCTGAGCGTAAGGAAGGGGCTCCCTTATAACTTTGATAAGCATGCGTATTGGGTAGCGCGGCATATTTGTTTAATGTTTCGATAACCGTTGGATGGGGCGGTAAATCGGGACTGCCGATTCCCAGATTAATAACGCTCGCTCCTGCTTTATTAAGCTCGTCGATTTCCCGTAATTTTTTGGAGAAATAATATTCTTCTGTATGCTGTAATCTTTTAGCTACCTCTATGAACATCGCATCTGTTTTAAGCGGCCTAATTTACTAAAATAGTTGCGTTATTGACGTCAGAACTTGCTGAACTTTTTTGTTTCCGGAAGTAACGTAAATATCTGCATGTTTTATATGTATGTTGATCAACTTTTTACGTTCTATTACCGGAGTATTTAAGCTTTTTCTTACCTTTGGACTTTTGGTTTAAAAACATTGAATGAAAACCTATCTAAGATTACTGTCTTTTGCAAAACCCATTGAGAAATACGCTATACCCTATATTATCTGTACGCTTATTACTGTCTTCTTCGGAACACTGAATTTAGCCCTTCTTATCCCCTTACTTAATACGCTATTTATTGAAGGGGAAAGGGTGGAGGTTGTGAGCAAACCGGATAACTGGTATAACTTAATTGATCATTTTAATTATTACGCGCAGGAATTGAGTCATCAATTCGGGCCTTACGGAACTTTGCAACGTGTATTAATCGTCATTGTTGCTTCGGTGTTTGTCAGTAATCTCTTTCGCTACTTCGCGCAACGGATTATGGAGAACCTTCGAATCCATACGCTGCTGAATCTCCGAAAAACGGTTTTTGATAACGTAATGGATCTGCACGTCGGATACTTTAATAATCAACGAAAAGGAGATATCATTTCTAAAATTGCTTCTGACGTACAAGTTGTGCAATTTTCCGTGACAGCTACGCTGCAAGTTGTTTTTAAGGAGCCATTGCAATTGCTGTTTTACATCATTTGGCTATTTGCGATTAGTTATAAGCTAACTTTCTTTGCCATTTTGGTTATTCCCGTGTCTGCGTTCATCATCTCTTTAATTGTTAGGCGATTGAAGGAGCAAGCAACGGAGGCGCAGCAGGTATATGGTAGAATGATCAGTTATCTGGATGAGGCTTTATCGGGTGTGAAAATTATTAAGGCTTTTAACGCTACATCCTATGTAAAGGGAAGGTTCCATGATGAAAATGTGTATTATTCCAAATTGGGTAGGAGAATGGCCAGACGGCAACAGCTAGGATCGCCGGTATCGGAGCTGCTGGGGATTTTAATGGTAGCGGCGCTAGTACTTTATGGGGGTAATCTGGTGCTTACGGGGAGTGAGGAATTGGATGCAGCTTCTTTCATCGCCTATATTGCTATGTTCTCCCAAGTGATGCGACCAGCGAAAGCGATTACCGACTCTTTTAGTAATATTCACTCGGGGATTGCAGCAGGCGAACGTGTGTTGGAGTTAATCGATGAGCGACCTGCCATACAAGATGCATCCAATGCAATCGCTATTACTGATTTTAAAGAGGGTATCGCGTTCAAAAACGTAAGCTTTTCGTACCAGGATAAAAAGGTGCTAAACAATATAACCTTTGATATTCCAAAAGGAAAAACAGTTGCCCTGGTTGGCCCTTCCGGTGGCGGAAAATCCACGCTTATGGATTTAGTTCCCCGGTTCCAGGATGTTCAGTCGGGCGAGATTACTTTCGATGGTATAAACATTAAGGATGTTCAAAGCAATTCGTTGCGATCCTTAATGGGGACAGTGAACCAAGAATCGATTTTATTCAATGATACCGTATTTAACAACATCGCATTTGGCGTGCTGGATGCAACGCTGGACCAAGTGATGGCGGCAGCGAAAATTGCGAATGCACATGATTTTATAGAGGCTACTGAAAATGGATATTATACCAATATCGGTGATCGAGGGGTTAAATTATCAGGTGGGCAGAGACAACGAATTTGTATAGCAAGGGCTGTTTTACGCAATCCACCTATCTTGCTTTTGGATGAGGCAACTTCCGCCTTGGATACGGAGTCGGAAAAATTGGTCCAAGATGCTTTAAATAAATTAATGCATAGCCGAACCACCTTGGTGATTGCGCATCGACTCAGCACGATTCAGTCCGCGGACGTTATTATTGTTCTGGAATCCGGTACGATTGTAGAACAGGGTAACCATAACGAGCTGATTGCTCGAAATGGTTTGTACAAACGTTTGGTTGATATGCAGCAGTTTGAAGAAGTATAGATAGCCTTGATCTTTTTTCTTATGCAGATAGGATGTCTTCCGAAGAAGTCGGCTAAATAAAAAAGGGGTTTTCCAATCGAAAAACCCCTTTTTATTTATAGAAGAGCTTCTTTATAATTTTCTCTTTACTTCTACTTGTTCATAAGCCTCCACAATATCGCCTACTTTGATATCGTTAAAGTTTTGAATACTCAATCCACACTCATAGCCTTGAGATACTTCTTTAACATCATCTTTGTAGCGTTTTAAGGAAGCTAACTTGCCTGAATAAACAACCACGCCGTCGCGGATTAACCGGATATCGTGATTACGGTTTATTTTTCCATCCAGCACCATACATCCCGCGATCGTACCTACCTTACTGATTTTAAAGGTCTCCCTAATCTCTACGTTGGCAACAATCTTCTCTTCAAATTTAGGAGCTAACATGCCTTCCATCGCGGCTTTTAGTTCTTCAATCGCATCGTAAATGATCGAATATAAGCGGATATCAATCTGTTCTTGTTCAGCTAACTTACGAGCATTTTGAGAAGGTCTTACCTGGAAACCAATTATAATCGCATCAGAAGCAGACGCTAATAGAACATCAGATTCCGAGATCTGTCCAACAGACTTATGTATAATGTTTACTTGGATCTCTTCTGTGGATAACTTCAGTAAAGAGTCTGATAAAGCTTCGATAGAACCATCCACATCACCTTTCACAATTACATTGAGCTCTTTGAAGTTTCCAATAGCCAAACGGCGACCGATTTCATCCAAGGTAATGTGTTTCTGTGTGCGGAGCCCTTGCTCACGTTGTAACTGTAGACGCTTATTTGCAATCTGCCTGGCTTCAGCTTCACTTTCGAGCACATAAAATTTGTCCCCCGCCGTTGGCGCTCCGTTCATTCCCAATATTTGAATAGGAGTAGAAGGCCCCGCTTCAGTCACTTTCTGGCCACGCTCGTTGGTAAGTGCTTTTACTTTACCACTATGAGACCCTGCTAAGATCGGATCCCCAACACGTAAAGTACCTCCTTGAATCAACACGGTGGTTACAATACCTCTACCTTTATCGAGTGCGGCTTCTACAACCGAACCCACGGCACGTTTCTTCGGATCCGCTTTTAGATCAAGCATCTCTGCTTCCAGAAGCACTTTTTCCAATAATAAATCAACATTTAAACCAGTCTTACCGGAAATCTCTTGGGCCTGATACTTTCCTCCCCAATCTTCCACTAAAATATTCATGGTAGAAAGCTGCTCCCTGATTTTATCCGCGTTTGCCCCAGGTTTGTCGATTTTTGTAAAGGCGAATACTATTGGTACACCTGCAGCCTGTGCGTGATTGATGGCCTCTTTGGTTTGTGGCATCACGCTATCATCTGCTGCAATTACGATAATGGCTATATCAGTTATTTTGGCACCACGAGCACGCATCGCTGTAAACGCTTCGTGTCCAGGTGTATCCAAGAAAGTTATTTTTCTTCCATCATCCAATTTAACGGCGTATGCTCCAATATGTTGGGTAATACCTCCGGCTTCGCCTCCGATCACATTCGTTTTCCGGATATAATCCAGTAGTGAGGTCTTACCATGGTCGACGTGTCCCATTACCGTAACAATAGGTGCGCGTTGCACCAAGTTATCGGGATTATCGTCCTCTTCTAAGGAATGGGTCTCCTCATCTTCCGGTTTAACAAATTCAACTTCGTAACCAAATTCATCAGCCACAATTGTCAAAGTTTCTGCATCAAGCCGTTGATTAATCGAAGCAAAAATTCCCAAACTCATACACGTTGAGATAACCTGCGTTACCGAAACATCCATCATGTTGGCCAGGTCATTCGCAGTAACAAATTCCGTCACACGAAGAACCTTTGATTGCATCTCCCTTTCTAAAGCTGCTTCCTCAGCAGATAAAGCTACATCATCCCGTTTTTGACGTCGTAATTTTGCTCGTTGGGCAAATTTACCGGATTTACCCGCTCCACTGAGACGGGCAAGCGTTGCTTTTATTTGATCTTGTATTTCTTTTTCCGAAGGTTCTTCCTTCGGCGTCTCAACGTGACGTCCGCGTCCCTTAAAATCATGCTTTCCTTTACCACCGCGCTGATCGGGTCGTTGTCCCCCTTGGTTTGGACCTTGATTTTGTCCCTGACCCGGGTGAGGACGATTTTGCGTTTGACCACCTCCGGCAGGTTGGCCGCCCCGTTGTTGTTGCGTATTATCCCCTTGATTGCGATTCTGATTCCCTCCAAGCGTATTACGCTTACGTTTCCGTTTGTGGTCAGATAAACTACCGGCACCGGAAGAAGAAGCAATCGGCTGATCCTTGCGTTTTTGAGGAGAAGTGGGCAACTCGATTTTACCAATCACTTTAGGTCCGCTTAAATGCTCGGCCCGAGCTCTGATAACCTCATTTTGTGGAGCCGGTTCCTTTTCCGGTTCTTTCGGCCCCGGTGCATTTGCCTTTACTTCTTCGGCTTTTGGTTGCTCCTTTTGTTCTATTGGGGCTTGTTCCTGTTTTTTGGGTTCCTCCTGTACAGCTGCAGGTTTTTCTTCCGTAACAGATGCACTTTTCGGAGTTTCAACCGGTTGCTCCGGTTTTTGTTCCGCAGCCGGAGCCGGTGTTTCGCCGGTTTGTTCTGCCTTGGGTTCTTCTCTGTTATAAGGCTTTTTATCGGGCCTACTCCGCTGATTAAGGCTAGAAAGATCGATTTTTCCAACTACCTTAACACCCATGGTAGGCTCAGAACTTGGTTCTTTGGCCTTATCTTGTTGCTCATCTGTAGTAGAAGGTTCCTTTTGCTGAGGTTTGTAAGCATTCGCTTTGGTATCCTCAACAGAAGGAGAGAAAGCGCTATTATTTTTAATTAATATCTCATCATTTTCAACCTCAGGCTGCGTTGCTTTTGATGCAGTTGTTTCAATAGGAGCCTCCTCGCGACGAATCTTTCCAATCACAATCTGATTGGCTTCCTCTTTCACGATCTTATCCCCTTGAAACTCTCGCAGAAGAACTTCATACATGTCTCGGTCTAACTTAGTGTTAGGTTTAGCTTCAATTTCATAGCCTTTCTTTGCCAGAAAATCAACCGCTGTACCAATTCCGATATTCAGTTCTTTTGCAGCTTTCAGTAAGTTTATGCTTTTACCTTCTGTCATTTAATCTATTTACCTCTTAATTTATTACGTGATATTACAAAAGTATACTTTTTAGTTGTTTATTACTAAAATAATAAACAAAGCATTCTTTTGTTTGTGCGCGCTCCGCCGAATTATTCAAATTCCGAACGTAAGACCTGCACTACTTCTTGTATTGTGTTTTCTTCTAAATCAGTACGACGCACCAGCTCGTCCATTGATAAGGCTAATACCGATTTTGCCGTATCTAATCCAACACGCTTGAACTCATCGAGAATCCAACCGTCAATTTCATCTGCAAATTCTTCCAAATCCACATCTTCATCATTCTCGTCACTCTCTCTATACACGTCAATCTCATACCCGGTTAGTTTACCCGCCAACTTAATATTATGCCCGCCACGGCCAATAGCAAGTGACACTTGATCAGACTGCAAATAAACAGCAGCTCTTTTCTCTTCATCATCTAATTTAATAGAACTGATTCTTGCCGGACTTAACGCACGTTGTATGTACAGGGAAATATTGTTCGTGAAATTGATCACGTCGATATTTTCATTGCGCAATTCACGAACAATTCCATGAATACGAGAACCTTTCATCCCTACACAGGCTCCTACCGGATCGATACGATCATCGTATGATTCAACGGCAACTTTTGCCCGCTCACCCGGTTCGCGAACGATTTTCTTAATGGTGATCAACCCATCGAAGATTTCGGGAACCTCCAGTTCAAATAATCGTTGTAAAAATTCAGGAGCGGTACGTGAAATGATGATTTTAGGAGTCGTATTCATCATGTCTACCTTATAAACTACCGCACGGATCGTATCCCCTTTCTTGAAATAATCGGCCGGAATTTGCTCAGTTTTAGGTAAGATTAATTCGTTCCCCTCGTCGTCCAAAACCAAGGTCTCTTTTTTCCATATTTGGTATACCTCGCCGGTGACGATCTCACCTACACGGTCTTTATACTTCTTAAAGATTTCGTCCTTTTCAAGTTCCAGTACCTTCGAAACCAAGGTTTGTCTTGCCGCAAGAATCGCTCTTCTTCCAAAGCTCTCCAAGGTGATCTCTTCAATGAAATCATCACCGATTTCTAAATCCGGATCTACTTTGCGAGCTTCCGCAAGTTCGATTTCCAAATCGTCGTCTTCGGAAAATTCATCCTCCACAACTGTTCTTGTGCGCCAAATTTCTAAGTCACCGTTATCCGGATTAACAATTACATCGCAGTTTTCATCTGTGCCGAAACGCTTACGTATCATGCTTCTGAATACTTCTTCCAGCACACTTATCACCGTCGGGCGGTCAATATTTTTGAAGTCTTTAAACTCCTGAAATGAGTCTATTAAATTTATATTGCTCATTTTATTTAAATGAAATTAAAACCTTTGTTTCTATGATTTGATCCAGTGGAACCACTGTTTCCACTTGTATTGCTTTTTTGCCTTTTTCCTTGATTGTTTCTGCTAACTTCATCTCTTTTTCCGATGCCGCTAGTAGGGTGCCTTCTCGTTTTGAACCATCCGCCATTTTTAGTGTGATGGACCGGCCAATATTTTTTTGATATTGACGGAGTAATTTTAATGGAGTGTCTATGCCCGGTGATGACACTTCAAGATTATACGCATTCTCTATCGCGTTTTCCTCTTCTAAATGATAACCAACGTGTCTACTGATGGCTGCGCAATCCTGAATAGTTATTCCCTGATCTCCATCCATGTGAATAATCAGTTTGCCATTACTGTGCATTTTAACGTCTACCAGAAATAAGTCCGGACGATCCGCAATCTTTTCTTCTACTAATTCTGTTACCCTTTTCTCGATGCCCATAGTGAATTTACAAATTTCTTGTAATAAAAAGAGGGGACCATGCTGTCCCCTCTTTCATCAAGATATGCAAATGTACGACAAATTATTTAATAATTCAAATAGTTGATTTTCTTGATACAACGAAATACAGGATAGATTTTTTAAACATTTTCGGTCTAAACTCGTTTGTGTAATAGCTAAAGAAAAAATGTATGAGATTTATCATTGAATTAATTATTACCGGTTTAGCCGTTATGGGAGCGGCTTACGTTGTTCCCGGAGCGGAAGTTTCCGGTTTTTGGAGTGCCATGCTTGCCGGCATATTGATTGCTTTGACCAATGCTACGGTAGGTACAATCCTACGCTTTTTTACCTTGCCCTTGAATATCTTAACCTTGGGCTTAATATCTTTTATTATCACTGTTCTGATGGTCATGTTAGTCAGTAGCATCATGAGTGGATTTTCGGTCAGTGGCTTTTTCTCGGCCATGTTCTTCGCTATTTTAACAGCCGTTATTCAAATGATTTTGAGCAGCCTTTTCGGGACGAATCGCGAAAATTAATTGATGGTACTTAATATTTTATGTATACTTGGTTTTATAAAACATCATTTATGAAACCTGTTAATATATGCCGCTTGTTAGGTTGCATGATTTTATTGCCCATGGTATTAAAAGCTCAAACAAAAACGATTAATGTTCTTATTGGAACCTATACCAATACAGGCAAAAGCAAAGGGATTTATGTGTACTCTTTTGATCCAAGTTCCGGGAGCTTAACGTATAAAAATGAGGTTGCGTCGTCTGACCCGTCCTTTTTGGCATTGAGTGCCGACAAGAAATACCTCTATGCCGTGAACGAATTAAATACCGGGGAAGGAGCGGTTAGTGCGTTTAAATATCATCCTACGGATGGTAAACTTGTTTTACTGAATACACAACTAACGCATGGCGACAGCCCCTGTCATGTCATAGTAGATCAAAAAGATAACCATGTGGTGGTATCCAACTATTCCGGCGGAAGCCTTACCGTTTTTGGAGTTCAACCTGATGGCAGTTTGACGGAAAAAGTCCAATTGATAAAGCATGAAGGAAGCGGGCCGAATAAAAGTAGACAAGAAAAGCCTCACGTTCATTCGGCAACTTTGTCGCCCGATGGAAGATTCCTATTGGTACAAGATCTCGGTACTGATCGTATTAATGTATATGGTTATGACGCATTGAATAAAAACGCACCGCTATCAACAGAAGCAAAAGTCGCGAAGGCGTCTCCGGGCAGTGGTCCACGACATATTACGTTCGCTAAGGATGGAAGATATGTTTACCTTGTTCAGGAAATGAAGGCTGCTGTTACGGTTTATGCTTATAGTGATGGGCAATTAACAGCTATACAGGAAATTAGTATGTTGCCGCCTTCTTATAAGGGAGATGTTGGAGCAGCAGATATTCATATATCGCCGGATGGTAAATTCTTATATGCCTCGAATCGGGGCGAAGCCAATGATATGGCGATTTATGCCATTAACAAGGAGGATGGGAAACTATCTTATGTTGGAAATCAGTCGGTAGAAGGTAAGGGGCCGCGAAATTTTGCTATTTCTCCCGACGGAAAGCATCTTTTGGTGGCAAACCAATACACCGATGATGTCATTGTATTCGCACGCGATGAGCAGACAGGTAGATTAAAAAACACAGGAAACCGTATAGAAATAGGGGCGCCGGTTTGTGTGCTGTTTGATGAATAGTGGTTAACTCATAAAACAAGTAAGGAGGTTCCTCGTGGAACCTCCTTACTTGTTTATATAACACTCGCTTTTACTTGATCGATTACTTCCTGGTAATAATTCTCGTAAACCGGTAAAATTAATCCTAAATCAAATTCCTTAGCGCGCGCTAAAGCAGCTGCTTTGAATGTTGCCAGCCGGTCGTTATCTTCAAGTATATAAACCGCGTGGGCTGCCATGCGATCAATATCACCCACGTCATCCAGAAAGCCCGTTACACCATCCACATTCAGTTCCGGTAAACCGCCTGCATTGGACGAAACAACCGGCACACTGCAAGCCATTGCTTCCAAGGCTGCTAAACCAAAACTCTCTGACTCGGACGGCATCATAAAGAGATCCGCAACCGAAAGTATTTCTTCAATGGCGTCCTGCTTCCCTAAAAAGCGCACATCGTTACAAACACCTAAATCTCGGCAGAGCTGTTCCGCATTTACCCGATCGGGCCCGTCACCTACCATTAAAAGCTTACATCGTACCTTTTCCTGGATTTTTTGGAAGACTTTGATCACATCGGATGTCCGCTTTACTCTTCTAAAGTTCGATGTATGGACTAAAATGCGCTCGTCACCGGGGGCGATGGCTTTTTTGAAATGCTCGCGGGGCTTTAAGCTAAACCGCGTCAAATCGATAAAATTAGGGATCACCCGGATATCTTTGGCTACTTCAAAATGTTTGATGGTGTCTTCTTTCAAATTGGTGGATACCGCAGTGACACCGTCCGACTGATTGATCGAAAAGGTGACTACCGGATTATAACTTGGATCTTTTCCCACCAAGGTAATGTCGGTTCCGTGAAGCGTCGTAACTACCGGAATGCGAATCCCATAGGTTTCCAGTATCTGCTTGGCCATGAAAGCCGCAGAAGCGTGCGGTATCGCATAATGTACATGTAATAGATCGAGTTTTTCGAAGCGGACTACATCAACCAGTTTACTGGCTAAAGCCAATTCATACGGCGGGAAATCGAATAGCGGATATTTGGATATACTTACCTCGTGGTAAAATAAATTCGCAGAGAAGAAATCAAGTCGCGCGGGTTGACTGTACGTAATAAAATGTACCTGATGCCCATTAGCGGCCAAGCCCTTGCCCAATTCGGTAGCCACCACACCGCTACCTCCAAATGTTGGGTAACATACAATACCTATCTTCATTTGATAATACAATAAGTTTTATAACAACTGACGATAAACAATGGATGTAACTAAATAATATGCACCCAATTGCATGATTCATCGTTCAATGTGGCTGCAAATTAAACGTTATTTTCTGTAGTAATTGTTAAGTCTATGTCAAGTATTATTCGAGCCCCTTAGCAATCGCTTCGTAAATTACATCCTGAATCCTGGAACGAATATTTAGCTCATACAACTTGTTTGTTACGCTCGGATGAACACGATTTGATAGAAAAATGTAAGTCAATTGATGTTCCGGATCTATCCAAATGCAAGTGCCTGTGTAACCCGTATGGCCGTAGGTCGCAGCTGAAGCCAATGCAGAAGGATAAGCTTTGCTTGTGTCAGGATCTTTCCGATCAAATCCCAGGCCTCTTCTGCTAACGGTTGATTGTTTGCCGGTAAATTCTTCAACAATCCGTGGGGCAAAGTAAATCTCGCCTCCATAAGTGCCTTTGTTCAGTAGCATTTGTCCATAAATAGCTAAGTCGTTTGCCGTACTGAATATTCCGGCATGCCCGGCAACCCCATTGGCCATGGCTGCACCTTGGTCATGTACATAGCCTTGTAGAAGTGTGTCCCTAAAATACGTATCCCGTTCGGTCGGTACGATTTCTTCTTTCGCAAAACGTCGTCGCGGATTGTAACCGGTTTTATACATGCCCAAAGGTTGATAGAATTGTTCCTGTACATAGGTTTCAATAGGCTCAGAGGCTTGCTGTTCAACTACCTCCTTCATTACATACATACTAATGTCGCTATAAACATATTTTCCGGGTGTTTCCAACTTCGATTGAAGCATTTCGGGCCACATAACTTTTCGGTAATAATCACTCAATAAATAGCGTCCATCAGCTATTTTTACATTGTGTGTAGCGGAGGAGTCGCTGCTGACATCTCCCGGTTTAAGATTTTTATAAAAGGGTATAAAGGGAACAAAACCTGCTTGATGGAGCATAACATCGCGTAATTTTACATTACTTTTATTGGTCTGTCTTGCCTGAAAAAGATAGTGGCCGATCGTTTGATTAAGGTCGATTTTTTTTTCTTCGTATAAGCGCATTACAGCTGGCGTGGTAGCTGTAATTTTGCTGATAGAAGCCATGTCAAAAATATCAGAAGTGAGTGTCGGTCGCTGTTTTTCATAAGTGTGGAAGCCGTAGGCCTCTTCAAAAATAACCGTACCGTTTTTTATGACCATCACAACGGCCCCGGGGGTAGCTTGTTCTGCAATGGCCTCCCTGACAATCTTACCTATTGGATCGGTCAAGTTTACGCTCTTTATTCCAACCGATTCAGGCAAATCGTAACCTAATCGTGTTTTAATGGTGGTAAAGCCGCTGCCTGCCGGGAAGCGGGGCGAAATGTTCGTCGTCAATTTCCCGGTAATGGCAATTCCGCCAAAAATAGCCGAGGCACTGTTTTGCGCGGCAATCACAGTGGTATCGGTCGACCAAATAATCGGAACATCAAGTTCATCGAGCAAAGCCAATTTTTGCGGCGAACCAAAACCGCAGATGATTACCTTCTTGCTCGCTATTTCATTTTTGATGAAGTCGAGTATCGTTTGACTGGCGGCTACATCTTTTGCAAGTTGAATAATAAGCAGGTTATGAAATTTTATCTGCTCACTTAATAGCTGCAAGGATGCCAGATTTGCATCTCCCAGATAAGTGTCAACAGAAGCATAACGAGATAACATAGTATTAAATTGGTTTGACTGTTCAAAACCCAGATCAATACTGGCTATCTTTAAATCTCTTAGTCCCTTAATAGGAACTAAGCCTGTCTGATTATTCAACGCGATCGTTTGGGATAAGCTTTGTTTTTTTTGAGCTAATACCTGCTGGATATCTTCTTGGTGCACGCTTTGCGCACAGGCATTAAGGGCAATTAAAAGAAAAATAAGAAGGAAAGAGAAGTGCTTTGGTATATACATAAGTTTGCTTTTATGATAATGATCGAACTTAGGCAAATTAACGGTTATATGCAATATGTAGAAATACATCGATAAAGTGTGTTCTTAATTATAAACGAGAAATCTTTGCTACGCTCGTATCCACGTGACGATTCGCGATCGAAAGTCTTTGTTAAAATTTCTTAAAACATTCCATCAAGCTATTTATTTAGGTACCTTTGCCAAGTGAAGAAATGTACTATACTGTTAACTTGGTTATGCTGTATACTTCCTTTTTTTGTGCAAGCGCAAAAGGAAGTAAGGTTAATCAGTTCACGGGATTATGAGGCGCGGAAGGAGTGGGGGGTCAATCGATTTTATAAACCTGTTTTTTTACATGAAGGTAGCACGCTATCAGCAGATAGTTCAGACTATAATCCGGAGGAACGCTTTTTTGATGCTTTTGGAAACGTCGTTATTACCCAGCCGAATGGTACGGTGGTATACGCCGATAAGCTTCACTATATAAAAGATGATCGAATTGCCATATTAACAAATAATGTGAGGATGGTAGATACAAAAGGTGCTGTCTTAACAACGAATCACCTTACCTATAACCTCAACTCGAAAATAGGGACCTATACCGGAGGTGGACGCATTGTCAACCAAAAGGATACTCTCAATAGTAAAATCGGTTACTACTTCGAAAACAGCTCGGATGCCTATTTTAGGCATGATGTAGTGGTCCGTACACCCGAGTCCAATATTTTTACGGATACGCTACGCTACAATTCGCTTTCAAAAATGGCCTACTTTTATGGCCCTACCAATATAAAAGGCAAAAACGGTGGTAACCTCTATACAGAAAACGGTGACTACCATACTGAAACCGACCGGGCACGTTTTGGAAAAAATAACCTGTACACCGAAGGAAGTAAATTTTTGCGTGGTGATAGCCTTTATTATGATGGTAAGCAGGGTTATGGACGGGCGATCAAGAATGTTGTATTTATTGATACGGTACAACAAGGAATTTTATATGGCCAGCGAGGTGTTTATCTAAAAAAGGACGAGAGTATTACCATGACGGATAAGGCCTATATGATTATGGTGGTAAATAACGACTCAACGGCCAAGAAGAGCTCGAAGGACAGCCTAGCTACTGATACTTTGGGACAGGATAATCTGCTGTTAGCTTCGCGAGATTCCATACGGAACGACTCCTTAGTTAATTCACCGAAATCCGGTACAGATTCGGTTTATATGGCTGCTGATACGTTGTATTCACGCGTCATTTTTTTGAGGGATTATAAACCTATTGAACTTAATTTGCGGCGGGATGGAGGCGATTTAGATGCGGAGGAAGAAGAGGATTTTACCGAAGCAGCTACCGATAGTTTGGGGAATGCATCCCTGGATTCAACCTCGACCGATTCTACCCAATTAGTTGGCATAGATAGTTTGAACCGGGTAAAAAAATCTGCTCTTTTGAGTGATAGTTTAAACGCTGAATCCGTATTAGACAGTACGATACGAATAAAGAAGCCTGATTTGTCGGCGGACTCTTTGATGAAGCTGGCTTCTGAAGATAGTACCTATAAAAAAGTACATGCAAAAGAGCTTAACGAAGAAGGTATTAAAAAGATGATTGCCAAGAGTACCAAGCTTCGTGATGATTCGATTGCCAAAACACAGCGGGAATTGATCAGCAGTGAGCTGGCGGCTGATAGTTTATTAATCGACTCCATCGGCAGCATTCCGAAGATAGGGCAGGCGGATAGCTCTTTATTATTGGCAAAAGCGTCGGCTTTGGATCGGTCGCCAAGAGATTCGAGTAACCTAGACACCGCTAGAACCCGGATTGTGAAGGCTTACCATCACATGCGTATTTTCAAATCGGATCTACAGGCACGTGCCGATTCGGCTTATTACGGTTATCCCGATTCTGTTATCAGATGTTATGGCAACCCCATGATCTGGGCACAGGGTTCGCAGCTATCCGGTGATACCATTTATATGCAACTGAAAAATCAAAAGCTAGATAATATGCTTTTAAAAAGCAATGCCTTTATCGTTAGTACACAACTCGATTCGGTTAAGTTTAATCAGGTAAAAGGGCGAAAGATTACCGGCTTCTTTACCGATAACAAACTAGCACTGATGTACGTTGACGGAAATGCTGAAAGCATTTACTACACACAGGAAGATAATAAGATAAATGGCATGACCAAAAGTATCGGTGCGCGAATAAAGATCCTATTTAATAACAACGAGGTTTCCGAAATACTCAATATCCGTAAAACCGAGACTAGCTATACGCCGGTTGCTGCATTTGATCCAGATAAAGAGATACTGCCTGGTTTCATTTGGAAACCAAAAGATAGACCAAAAAGCAAAGAAGAGATTATTAACCCCATTTCTATTGCCTCCGAACCTGTAGCAGACAGCACGGAAGGTTCGGCAAAGGACAGTTTGCAAGTCGATTCTACGCAATCTAAGAAAATGACAAAACAAATGCCAACCGTAAAGCGAAAAGAAGGAGTTAAAACGCCGGCACCCAATACGCCCAATAAAGAAAAAGATGCTGTGACTGCCCCCGAACAGAAGCAGCAGCCTGATAGCATAAAAAACAAAGAGAAAACCCTTATTAGCCAATAAGTAGGGGTATTTGCATAGCAGATAAATAAAATGCATCTTTGTTGCCTTACTTAACACCTTGTCGAGATCCAATTATTTAACCGATTAGTTGTCTCGGCAAAGAATATTACACACATAAAAACATATGAAAACGAAGAAAATTTGGTTCTTATTTTTGCTCTTACTTCCATTCACCGTTGTCAGAGCCGATGAAGGAATGTGGTTTCTCATGCATATTGACCGATTGAACCACCGGGATATGCAAAAGATGGGATTACAGCTGACATCTGAAGAAATCTATAGTATTAACCACTCAAGTTTAAAAGATGCCATTGTTCAATTCGGCGGAGGATGTACGGCTGAAATCGTTTCGAAAGACGGCTTAGTCTTGACTAACCATCACTGCGGATATGGTGCTATTGCTGAACTGTCTACGCCTGAGCACGACTATCTGACGAATGGCTTTTGGGCTCGAAGTAAGCAAGAAGAGTTAAAACCTAAATCGCTTTCCGTCCGCTTCTTTGTGCGGATGGACGACGTGTCAAAGCGTATCCTGAGTAAAGTGAATGACCAGATGAGCGAGTTTGAACGGGAGCAGGTAATTAATCGAGAAATTGCACGTATTGAACAGGAAAATAGTGAAGGAGGAAAATATGTAGTCTCTGTAAAATCGTTTTACAATGGCAACGAATACTACTACTTTGTATACCAAGATTATAATGATGTTAGATTGGTAGGCACACCGCCGAATAGCATAGGAAAGTTTGGAGGTGATACCGATAATTGGGAGTGGCCACGTCACACAGGCGATTTTTCGTTATTTCGCGTATATGCCGATAGAGAGGGTAATCCGGCCGAATACGACGAAAATAATGTTCCGTTAAAACCTAAGTATCACCTACCCGTCAGCTTGAAGGGTTTTCAGGAGAACGACTTTGCGATGATACTGGGTTATCCCGGGCGCACCAATCGGTGGATGCCTGCTGCCGGAATTGACCAAAATGTGAACTTTGCGTATCCGGCTTGGGTTGAAGCATCCAAAGTTGGTATGGATAACATGAAGAAGCATATGGATCAAAATCAGCAGGTAAAGCTTGAATATGCTTCAAAATACGCACAGGTCGCAAATTATTGGAAAAACAGGCAAGGAATGATTGATGCACTTAGCAAGCATCAAACCGCTGCCACCAAGCGAGCGGAAGAATCAAAATTCAACCAATGGGCAAACAAAAAAGACAATAAACCCCGATTTGGGAAGGTAATAGAGACCATCAATCGCTATTATGAATTAACTAACGAAAAAAGTCGTCATGATAATTACATGATGGGTATGTTACGTTCAAGTAACTTTGCCTCGCTGCCTTATGTTTTGGGAAGGGCGCTGTTAATTTATGCCGATGGTACCGATGCCAAAAAGGCGGAACTTAAGTCGAGCCTGAAAACAGAGATCGCAAGTCAATATGAGAAACTGTATCTGCCGTTGGAACAAGATGTATTGGCTGCGGAGTTGAATCTATATGCAAGCAAGGCTAAAGCAGGAGGCCTAGCTCCTCGTGTTGATTCTCTTAGTCGGGCAAACGGCGGCACTTTTAATAATTATATTAAGCAGGCATTTGAATCGAGTATATTTTCTTCAGAAGAGAAGCTGCTTACTTTTTTAACCAATCCGCAAGCGGAGCAGATCGAACAAGACCCACTCTTTCTTCTTTCATCTGATTTAATGACTCGGTATCGCTACACCGCTGAAGAGCAAAAGAAAGAAGAGGCTAATTTCCAGCGGGCATTTAGGTTGATGGTGGAAGGAATGCGCAAAGCTAACCCGAAAAAAATATATTACCCCGATGCCAATAGTACTTTGCGCTTAACGTATGGTAAAATAACCGCGCTTCCTGCCGATCCTCGAAATGATGCGAAAGAGAACTTCTACACAACGTTGAAAGGGACGATTGCAAAATACAAGCCAAAGGATGAAGAATTTGATCTCCCTCAAAGATTGATCGACCTGTATAAGACGAAAGATTTTGGGAGATATGCTGATCGTGCCGGGTATATGCCTGTAAATTTCCTCACCAATAACGATATAACCGGTGGAAACTCGGGGTCCCCGGTCATCAACGGAAAAGGGGAGTTAATCGGTATTGCTTTCGATGGTAATATAGAAGCAATGGCAGGCGATGTGATTTTTGATCAGCAACTCCAACGGACAATTGCCGTTGATATTCGCTACGTTTTGTTTATCATGGATAAGTTTGCAGGAGCGAAACATTTGGTGGATGAGATGACCCTTGCCGAATAATGGCAATTAATATTGTAAATAGGAGGCTGCTTTTTATGGAAGGCAGCCTTTTATTTTTTCTACATTTTCTGCAATTGCATTTCTTCCATCAAGCCAATGAATAGTGATGCCGTCTTTCTCCATCTTTCTGAAATAAGTCATTTGCCGCTTTGCAAAGCGATGGATTTCCGTATTTAACTTGGTAAATAGCTGATTTCTGTCTATTTCTCCTAATAGAAAAGCAGTTACATATTTATATTCCAAGCCATAAAATTTAAGCTTATCAGCCGGAACGCCCGCTTCGATTAGCCCCTGCACCTCTTCGATCAATCCTGCCGCCAGTCGTTGTTCCAACCGCTGTGTTATCTTAGCACGTCGATCATCCAGAGGTAATTGGATTCCAAAAACCCGCGCATCCAAATGCTGATGCCGATTAATTGGCTCATACGGATTGACCTTTAACCAGCTGGCTATTTCAATGGCTCTAATCAGCCGTTTTTTGGTGCTGATATCGGCCTTAAATCCAATAGGCTGTGGCAGAGATAAAAAGAACTTTTCCAGCTCCTCGATATCCTTTTCCAACAGATTCATTCGAAGATTATCATTCCGAGGAATGGAGGTGAATGCATATTGCTGTAACACTGATTGTATATACAAACCCGTTCCTCCGCACAGAATGGGCGTTTTGCCCTGTGCTTGTATATTAAACCAAGCTTCTTGAAAGTCGTCTTGAAAGTGGGCTACGTGATACGAATCGCCGGCATCACGGATATTAATTAAGTAATAATCGACACCCTTATATTCCACCAAATCTTTGCCGGTTCCAATATCCATGCCCCTGAATACCTGTCTTGAATCCGCGCTGATGATGGCGCCGTTTATTTCTTTAGCAAGGGCAACGGCCAGGGCAGTTTTCCCTGAAGCCGTTGGACCCAAAATGCATATTAAACCACGAACTTGGTCCATTTTTCATTGCTGGCATTACTAGCCACCACATTATCGATAAAGGCCATGCCGCGTACGCCATCTTCTACCGTAGGAAAATCTAACATTTCCGGAGTAGGCGTCTCGCCGTTTAACTTAGCAGACACGGTTAATACAAAGTTGCGGTAGATATTTCCAAAGGCTTCCAATAACCCCTCGGGGTGTCCGGAAGGAATCCGTGTATTATGTTTGGCAGCATTGCTTAAGTAAGCATTGCCCGTACGGTAAATCTGCTTCGGTTGATCAAGTAAATTCACATATAAACTATTTGGTTCTTCCTGGATCCATTCTAGCCCGCCCTCTTCACCATAAATTCTTATACGAATGGCGTTCTCCTCGCCCGCAGCAATTTGTGAAGCGATTAGTACGCCATTAGCGCCGTTGTCGAAACGTATAAGCACATTGCCATCATCATCTAATAAACGTCCTTCTACCAACGTGTTCAAGTCTGCACAGATGTCCGTAATTTTTAATCCGGTAATGTACTCAGCTAAGTGAGCGGCATGTGTGCCAATATCACCCATAGCCCCACTTTTGCCTGATCGTTTGGGGTCAGTCCGCCATGCTGCTTGCGCATTTCCTTCCCTTTCGCTCAAACGGCTTAGCCATCCTTGCGGGTATTCCACAATTACTTTTCTGATTTTACCAAGTTTATTTTCTTTCACCATGGCTCTTGCTTGCTTCACCATCGGATAACCACTATAGGTATGGGTAAGTGCCAATGTCAAACCCGTCTTTTCCACGAGGTCTCGTAATTGTTTTGCTTCTTCCAAAGTAAAAGTCATGGGTTTTTCGATAACCACATTAAAACCATTTTCCAGGGCGAGGCGAGCCGGATCGAAATGGACAAAATTGGGCGTAACTATTGTTACAAAATCCATTCGCACGTCTTCAGGTAGCTGACTTTCCTTTTCTATCATCTCTTGGTAAGTGCTGTAGACCCGACTTGGATCAACAAACAAGGCCTCTCCGGACTCTCTTGAGATTTCAGGATGTACACTAAAAGCACCGCAGACTAATTCGACTAAACCGTCCATTCGAGCGGCAATACGGTGTACTGAACCGATAAATGCATCAATACCACCGCCTACCATGCCCATACGAAGTTTTCTTTTCATTGCTATTATTTAATTAAATTGGTGTTGACATTAATACGAACACTTCCAAAAACCTTGTCTAATTGCTCGGCCTTAATGCTAAATTTGAGCCTTCGTCTCGGCCTTGCTCTTATTGTCGGCTTCGTCAAAAAAGGCGTTTTGGAAAATATCCACAAGTATTGGCCTAAAATAAAAAAAAGATCTTATAACACCTGACGCATTTTTATACTGCCCAGATTTTCTACCCAATGGACGGGATTATCCCGATTTATCCCTAAGTCGGCACATCCTTCATAATAACGAATCTTATCCGTGCCTTGAACCATAAAGCGTTGGGGAGGTAATAATCCTTCTGAGTGGAATCCTAGCTTTTCATAAATTTCTCCCGACGACCAATCCCGATCAACATAAGTCATGATGTCGCTGGGATGAAACGCTGTCGCGAAGCCTTTAAGCAGTTTGCTTAGGCCGCCTACAACCAGATGGCCGGACCGATTACAGAATCGCAACAATTCAAATGAACGGTGCTCGGGTGCCATGTCGCGCATTTTACGGCCGCTGCTAAATATCGCTATGGCCATTAACGTATCTCTATATAGAAGGCCATAGCGATATTTACCGGGAAGAGGCACCTGCAAATGATGTTCTTTTTGAAAAACCAAAGCTTCTTCTTTATTTATTCTAACCAAGGTAGTGCTACGCGCATAAACTCTGTTGGCTAAACCCAGCGCGGCCCGGATTCGAGCCATAACCACGTTGTTTCTGCTTAAAAATAAATCTTCGTCTAAATGTATTTGACGAGTAGCGAGAAGAGGTTCCTCTTTGTGTTTCACATCAAAATGGAGACTATTATAAAATTTGATGGACAAAACCCCCGACTCAACGATGACATTGGAAACGGTGGCAGATTGATCGACGATGGAGGCCGAAATACCGAACTCTTCTTTTAGTTGTTTTATTAATACATCGACACTTTTAGGCTCAGCTTCCATGCTGCAAACTTACTAAACTTGTATCTTTTCGTGCTTAATTATTTAAATGAAGGCTGCGGAGTCGGAATCGTCTATGGACTGATCGCTATCGGGCGATATCCTAACGAACGTAATGGCACATTGGTTTATCAATAAACATTTTTGTCTACCTTTGGCTTATGGGGCTTTTAGAACGTTTTCTGAGATTTGGCGAAGAGCATGACTTGATCAGTCGAGAACAGCGCACCTTGCTGGCAGTTAGTGGTGGAAGAGATTCAGTTTTAATGGTTCATTTATTTGCTAAAGCTAAGCTGCCCTTTGGTATTGCTCATTGTAATTTTCAATTGCGAGGGCAACATGCTGACGCGGATGAGGAGCTAGTAAGCAATTTAGCAGCAGAAATGGAAGTGCCCTTGTTTGTCAAGCGATTTGATACCATTGCTTATGCGAGGAAGCAAGGTATTTCGATCGAAATGGCGGCCCGGGCACTGCGATATGAATGGTTTGAGCAAATAAGGTTAGACCAGCACTATCGGTATATTGCGTTGGCCCATCATCAGAACGACTCCGTCGAAACGGTATTGCTTAATTTGACCCGTGGTACCGGGATTGCAGGTTTGCACGGTATCCTCCCAAAACGAGGGGTACTGATCAGGCCGCTCCTATTTCTAACGCGCGAGGAAGTGACGCAGACGGTTTTAGAAAGAAATCTGGTTTACCGAGAAGATGAGTCTAATTTTTCTACCGATTATTTAAGGAATAAAATCCGACTGGAAGTTGTTCCACGTTTAAAGGAGATTAACCCCTCGCTGGAAAGAACCTTTCAGGAAAATAGTAGACGATTTGAGGAGATGGAAACCTTGTTAAAGAACTACAGCGAACAATTAAGGAAAAAGTTATTTGTTGAAACAACTTCCAACACCTATCAAATAGAGTTAAAAGCGCTGCAAGAGCTTAAGCCTTTACGCACGCTGCTGTATGAGTTATTCAGACCTTATCAATTTCTTCCGGAAGTCCTTGATGACCTTGTTTCGATATGGCAGAATGATAATCGAACCGGAAAGCAGTTCTTTTCCGATAGTTATAAATTGCTCCTCGATCGTGAAAATTTAATACTGCAAAAAAAAGAACCCGTTGATTTACCGCATCAATTTTTACAGCCTAATCAGGCGGTGATATGTCAAGGATTTCACTTAACGGTAAAATTGGTAGAAAAACCCGTGAAGATGAATGAATTTGGAAAAGTGGCTGTTGACGCCGATAAATTGCTTTTTCCGCTTTTGGTACGGTCTTGGCAAGAGGGAGATTGGTTTAAACCTTTAGGAATGAAGGGAAAGAAGAAGTTGAGCGACTTTTTTATATCGTTAAAAATATCGCGTTTCCATAAAAAGGAAATCCCCTTGCTTGTAAATGGCAATGGTGACATCGTTTGGGTAGTGCCCCATCGTATGGATGACCGATATAAAATTACAGACAAAACAAAAAAAGTTGCTATCTTAGAATGCATATAAAAATGGAAGAAGACAAACCTTTATTTGTTGAGAATCAATATCTTGGTCGTGACCGTGGTTGGGTCAGCGTACGATTGGTCATGGCGCTTTTTTGCTTTGCAGCTTATTATGTGAGTACGGAGCGCGAGCGAAGCGAGCAACTATTCCTCTTAGTTGGATGCATTATACTGATTGTATCAATCATTATGATGTATATGTTGCATTATCGCATTACGGTGAAGAATAAGAGCGTCATTCTACAAGGGCTGTGGACGGCCAGACTAGTAAAAATAGACCTCAATAGTATTGTTAAAGTTGAAAATGGACTCTATAGTTCATACCTTATTAATAGTCCCGTCTATAATCTTCATCAAAAAGGTAAGATCCGTTTTTACGCCGGTGGGAAAGCTGCGGTGTGGTTAACAGACAGGGACGGCTTAGTCTACGTTGTAGGAACCCAACATCCTAACGATCTGACCCGGGCTATTTTAAAGGCAAAAGAATCGTAAATTTATTGTCAATAACCAGATTTAAAAACTGATCGATATACTATTTACTTAATATTTGCGTAAGTTTGTTAATAAGGCGTGATGCTTATGTTAAGCACGCTTTATAGACGCTAGACGATTATAATTTAATGTAGATATTAATGGGTTTATTAAAAATATTATTAGTTGCTATTTTAATTTTATGGGTGCTCCGTATGCTGGTAACGGTTCTATTTCCATACCTCATGGCAATGTTCGTTGGTAAAATGCAACAGGAGGCCCAAAAGCAATACGAAAGACAAGCGGGATCTTATAGAAGTGAGAATGTTCCGAATACCGACGGCAAAGTGCGCATTGATTATGTTCCTCCCAGGACAACGAAAAGCAAGCCTTCCACAACTAATGGTAGGGTAGGTGAGTTTGTTGATTTTGAAGAAATCAAATAAAGTATCTATTCGCCCGTTTCGGCTATGTTTCGTGAAACGGAACTTATCTGATTTCTTCAGTACAAAGCCATAGACGACAAATTAAGAAAAAATGATATTTCAGGCCATTAAAAGTTCGAAATATCATTTTTTTGTAATAGGTTTGAACCTTAGCTCAAAGAATACAAAAGAATGAAGAATTGGTTCAACCGAAATGCTACTCATTTTGCCATCATAGGCATCTTTATCGTTATCTGTCTTATTTATTTTGCCCCTGCCTGGCAAGGAAAAGTGCTTCTCCAAAGCGATGTCACGCAAGCACAAGCGATGCAGAAAGAGATTATGGACTTTAGGGAAAAGGATGGTAAGGGCCCACTTTGGACGAATTCAATGTTTGGCGGCATGCCTTCTTACCAGATATGGGTATCTTATCCAAAAAATATTGGAACGCATATCATGGCGGGGCTAAAAGGAGCGCTTCCTTATCCGATGGATGTAGTGCTATTGTATTTACTGGGCGCCTATCTTTTGTTAAATGTGCTCAAGGTCAGACCTTGGCTAGCTGCCGTTGGAGCTATTGCATTTGCTTTTACTTCATACAAT
The DNA here is from genome assembly GCF_044784325.1 of Olivibacter sp. EAT-5. Classification (NCBI taxonomy): domain Bacteria; kingdom Pseudomonadati; phylum Bacteroidota; class Sphingobacteriia; order Sphingobacteriales; family Sphingobacteriaceae; genus Olivibacter; species Olivibacter sp. EAT-5. The sequence goes on from NZ_CP173028.1 coordinate 2,053,344, forward strand.
TTTATCTATATAGAAGCGGGGCATGCCAATAAAGCCTATGCTATTGCACTATTTGCTCCCGTCGTAGCAGGTATTCTGCTGTGCTTGCGGGGTAAAAATCTTTTGGGTGCCGCTATTTTGGCTTTATCACTTGCCTTGGAGATACGCTTTAACCATATTCAGGTAACCTATTATCTTTTCATCGCTTTGCTGATCTTAGTCGGCATCGAATTGTATCACGCGGTAAAGGAAAAAAAGACTGCAACCTTCCTAAAATCCATCGGTTTTATGGCGGTGGCGAGTTTGTTAGCCTTAGCAATCAATGCCGGCTTGTTGTGGACAACCTATGAATATTCGAAGGAATCGATTCGTGGTAAATCCAATATCACTTCCGAAACAAAAGGCTCGGCACAACAGGGAGTAAGTAAAGAATATGCCTATCAGTGGAGCCAGGGAGTGGGTGAAAGTATTACTTTTTTAATTCCGGGTGCCTATGGAGGAGGCTCTCAAAGTAAATTTGATGAGAATTCTAATACCGTGAAATTGCTAAGCAGCCAAGGTTTTGGCGCTGATCAGACTGCCGGTCTTGTGTATTGGGGAGATAAACCCATGACTTCCGGACCTTGGTACTTTGGTGCTGCGGTTCTATTTTTGTTTGTTTTAGGATTATTTGTGGTGCAAAGCCGGATTAAGTGGTGGATTTTATCGGCTACGCTACTCAGTATTGTGCTTTCATGGGGCCGACATTTTACCCTTGTATCCGATTTATTTTTCGATTACTTCCCTTTGTACAATAAATTTAGAGCGGTTGAATCTACTTTAGTAGTAGCCTCATTCCTCATCCCAATATTAGCAATTATCGCAGTGGACGAGATTATTAAAAATGGGAAAGTGATTGAAAAGCTGGACAAAAAAATAATCTATTCCTTGGCAATTGTGGGCGGAATATCGTTGATCATATGGGTTCTGCCGGATTTATTTTTTAGCTTTCAGGCACCGAATCATCAACAACTTATTCAATCCATTTCGCAGCAAACGCAAAACAATAGTTTCGCCCAATCGCTGGGAAATGCTTTAGTACAGGACCGTGCAGGCTTGGCACGAAGCGATGCCTTCCGATCCCTGTTATTTGTCTTATTGACCGCGGGAGTCGTTTGGTTATTGGCAAAAAATAAGTTGAATGCAAAAGCGGCTACTATTGCTGTAGGCGTTCTTATTTTAGTCGATCTATGGGGTGTGGATAACCGGTATCTCAATAAGGATAGCTTTGTAGAAAAGGAACGTTTAGAGCAATCTTTCTTTAAACCGCGCGAGGTGGATAACTTAATCCTCATGGATAAAGATAAAGAATACCGGGTACTGGATTTAACTGTTGAACCCTTCAACAATGCATCGCCTTCTTATTTTTATAAAAACGTAGGAGGGTACCATGCGGCCAAGCTGATGCGTTATCAGGAGCTATTAGAACGGCAGTTTTCCAAATCCATCAATGAAGATGTGTTGGATATGCTAAACACACGCTATGTTATTACCAATAACCGGGAAGGAACATCTCAAAGTATCCAGCGACGGGATAAAGCCGCAGGAAATGCTTGGTTTGTTGATCGTGTCACTTTCGTTAAAAGCAACGAGGAAGAGATGAACGCCATTGATAGTTTTGATCCTAAGAAAGAAGCCTTTATTCATCAAGAGTTTAAGGGAAAAATTGACGAGAAGCGATTAGGACGTCCTACCAATGCGAGCATTGCGTTGACGGATTATCGTCCGGATCATTTGGTTTACGAATATACCGCTCCGAATGATGTAATGGCTGTATTCTCTGAAATTTGGTACGATAAAGGATGGAAAGCTTTTGTTGATGGACAAGAGATTCCTATCCTGCGGGCAGACTATGTTTTACGTGCAGCTCAACTTCCGGGCGGTAACCATAAAGTGGAGTTCAAGTTCGAACCGCAATCCTATTATATGGGAGAGAATATATCGTTGATAGCGTCTATTATCTTAGTGTTGGGACTGGCATTCGCTATCTGGAAAGATAAGAAGCAAGGAGTAGCGAGTTAGTTGTTAGCAGTTTGGTGTTAGTGTCTAATGAGTAAGACCTTTTATTTCATATGCCTAACACCTTAAACCTTACCCCTTTCCATTGCCTCTAGTCATTCGTTTTTCCAAATCGGATATAGTACAACAATAAGTTCCACGCAATTACCAAATGATGCCATATATTAGGGAATAAGCCATAGTACTTGGTGAAAATCCTGAATCGCTCCATTAAGCTTTGCCGGTGCCGTTTTTTGGAAAGACCGCCAACCAAGTATTTCGCAACATATTGGTGGGTATTGACAATGCTTTTAGCTTTCTTGGCCGCCTTTAAGATCCAATCAATATCGGCACTTAGCTGATACTGCTCATCATATGGCTCTACAATTGATCTTTTCATGTAAATGGCCTGATGACTAATGGACATGCCATACTTAAAACTTTTCCAGGTAAAGTGCTCCGGCACTTTATGCCTTCGTCTACCTAAACTTTTTCCTGCATGATCAATCATTTCCGTTTCACCGTAGTAAATGTCTGCAAAAGCCTTTGAGGAAAAAATATTGCTCACTGTGTTCGGTGCATAGATTTCATCACCTGAATTCATGAATAGGAGGTAGTCGCCTGTAGCTAAGCGAATTCCTTTGTTCATCGCATCATAGATGCCCTTGTCACGCTCGCTAACAATTTTTGCAATGCCAGATTTATATTTTTCAATAACAGCAAGGGTTCCATCTGTTGAGCCACCATCAACTACAATATATTCGATATTTGGATAATCTTGTCCCAATACAGATAGGAGTGTTCTTTCGATATCCTTTACATTATTATACACAACGGTAATTACCGTTAATAGTGGAAAAAACTCTGGTGAATTTGAAAAAGACATTCCTAATATTTTTTGATGAATTGCTGCCAAAAATCCGGTTGATATTTGTTCCAGGCATGGCAGCCAAAGGGTAAATGGTGACCGGTTAGCTCGTACGATTGACGCGGTTTTCTTTCGAAGGCAAAAGAAAGTGCTTCCCGAGCCTTGGGCTTTTTAAAAGGAACAAATAGCGTCCAAATCATGTCCTCATTCTTGGGAAGCAATCTAAACATCCAGGTAGCCCAAAAACTCCATTTAATGTGGCTTTTTATCTTTCGTAGCGAAAGTCCGCCGTTTCCAACCTTGTTAACCAAGCGTTTCGAGAGGTTAATAATCGGTTTTTTTCCGGAAGTAATGGGAGGAGGTTCCAACCAAGGAGCACCGACATAATCGTACCCTTTTTCTGCCCAAGCTGATAATTCGTCACGAAATACCCAGGCATCTAACTGATAAATTAGAATATAGTCATAAGCTTGGAATGCTTCATAAAAATACTTACCCGTGAGTAGCTTACTATAACCGGTAACACTTTTGAAAAAGGAATCATCAAATCGCTGAATAGTCACGGGTTTATCGGCTAAGTTTTCATAATAGGTTGTATTGAGCGAATGAGGGGCCGCTAATATAATCGGATAGGATCCAAGCACTTCCACGCATTGCCAAAAGGCATACTTTTCATCCGGATCGGCCAGCTCTTTATATATGGGAATAACAACCGCAATCTTCATTTAACAAACCTGTTTTTGAGCTTAAACCATTGGTTAGTAACAAACTTTCGACCTCTTTTTATCCAGCTTCCTTTTCTATTCTTATAAAAATGCTTGACCATTGCTAATGCCGTAGGGTCTTCCTGCACCATTGTCGGAAAAGATGAAACAGGCTTTCTGGATGGATGCACCTGATAAGTGTCTTCTATAATAGAATGAACGCCACTGCCATCATGACCGATATTTTCTATCAACGATTTAGCCGGATACAAAACCAATCCATTTTTCAGGAAAACGGATGCGTGCCACCGAATAGCCCAAGAATCGTTTTTCCCTTTTTTAAAGTCCAATAGCTGTTTCCAATAATTTTTCATTGTACCGTCCACTGTGAAACGGTAAATCTTTTCCAAATCAAACTGCGAATATAATTGATCGATATCCGGTTCAAACTGCTCCCAGGCGCGCTTCCAGGTTGCCCAGCCCCAGCTGTTAATAGAACGTAGAAAAAAGGTTTCAGATAAGGCGTCCTTATCGCGTAGAGGAAACATATAGGCAGCAATTTGCATAACCCGGTGTTCTTTCTCATACCGTTGTAGCGCTTCATTGAAATAGCCAAGTGTATGCGGAGAGCTTAACAGGTCGTCTTCAAAGACAATAACTTTACCGTATTCATTTACAAGTTGTGTAACGCCGGCTATAATGGACTTGGCCAGCCCCATATTTTGATGACGTACTATTAATTTGATTGATTTAAAACCGCTGGATTGATTAATCAGCGCGCGAACCTGATTTACCTTTTCCTCATCTTCAATATGCTTCGCGGCATCTGAAAAGACGAATAAACGACTATCTTCTGCCAATAAATTTTCCTGGAGATATTTGAGGGTCCGTCGCGTGTGCTCAGGCCGATTATACACGAATAAAGCAATGGGTGCTGGATTTTGCATGCGATATCAATTGGTAGGTTTTTCCTTTTTTCCGAGTCGCCCGGCTAAACCGTCAGCAACTGCTATTCTGAATTCTTTATAAGCTTTATGTTTCCCGGTGATTATGCTAATCAGATAATGCCCGGTCATATATAGCCACTTGTTAAGGGCGAAGATAAATCTATTTTTTATAGCATGCCGCGAATAAAAATAAAGCCGATTTCGTACCTGGTAAAAGGTACGGAAATTCCAGAGATCGAGTATCGCCGAACGCCAAAAACGGTGTTTATAAGTAATTCCCTGAGAAATGTCTACATCGTTGATCCGACTGTCCGGAATGAGCCAGATCTCTCCACCCATCTCCGTAATCCGATTGGTATATTCGGAATCATCCACATAAACAAATAGCCGTTCGTCGGGATAGCCAATAAACTCCACGAGTCGGCGGTGTAAAAAGAGGCCGCCATATGGAACGTAGGGAAGCTTACTTGGTCGTAGAGGTGATGAATTGTAGCGATTTTGCCCCGCGAGCTTCCGGTATTGATTGCTAAAGATTCGAAAAAAATGAAAACCCATGAAATTATCGGGTACCAGATAATATTGATAAGGATCAGCTCCTTGTGCAATTAAAACGTGATTTTTACGATCGGTGCGCAGGCTGAACAGAGCTTTCCTGTCTTCAGTCAGTCGAATCGATGGCCAGGCGTTTATTAACTTTTCCAAGGCACCCTTTTCCGGTAAATTATCATCATCTAATAGCCAAACAAAGTCGGCATTGGAATGTGAAACAAAATAACCTAAGCCTGCTTTATAGCCGCCCGCAGAGCCGAGATTCTCCGTCTCCTGAAGGAGGGTAATGATAGAGCTGTTTAATTGATCAAGCTCCTTTTTAAGATCGTAGTCTGAACCGTTATCCACCACGATAATATCCACAACATGTTCAAATGACAAGACGCGCTCTAATATTTGTTTTAAAAAAGCCCATCGGTTTCCATAGGTTACGGTTAACACACAAACATTATATGCTATCTTTGTCATCTTATTTTATGCAAGTTTACAATAGATAAACAGAAATCGCAATTCAAAATGGGGATTATTAAACAACAAACCTTGAAGGGCACCTTCTTTTCTTATATAGGTGTTTTTATAGGTTTTGTGACCAATACGTTTATTTTAACGAAAGTACTAGATACGGATCAAGTAGGCTTAATTAATATCCTGACGTCCTTTTCGCTGATATTTGCCCAGTTTGCTATTCTCGGTTTCAATGCCACGGCACGCTATTTTCCCTATTTCCGGAATGAGAAGAACAAGCATAATGGCTATTTGTTTTTAGCCTGTGCCATTTCGTTGATCGGCTTTATTCTATTTGTCATTGGAGCCTATGCTTTTAAGGAAGTCATAATAAGTCAAAAATCCCAAGATAATAACTTGTTTCGCGATTATTATTGGTACCTCCTTCCGCTCACCTTTGCAAACCTATACTTTAACATCTTTGATTTGTACTCAAGGTTGTTATATGACGCCGCAGCGGGGCGCCTCATTCGTGAATTCACCCTAAAGCTGCTCATTTTGGTATGCGTCGTTTTATTAATATTCCGTATCCTCGATTTCCGGTCGTTCATGTGGTTATGGTTATCAGCTAACCTGATGCCCATGTTGTTGATGATGATCCGATTGGTACGAAAGGGTAACTTTTCACTTAAGCCGAATTTCAACTTTTTAAATAAAGATGTTCAGCGAAATCTCTTCAACTTATGCCTATTCGGCATATTAACCGGCGCTTCGCCACTTCTCGTTGATAACATTGATCGGTATATGGTGAATAGTTACTTTGGCTTGGCCGACACGGGTATATACAGCATCGCAGCCTCTTTCGGAATTATTATCGCTTTGCCAACACGAAGTTTGTATAGCATCGCATATACCGTAATAGCCGAGTCCTGGATTAGAAAGGACATGGCCAATATCCATACCGTGTACAGGAAAAGCTGTATCAATCAATCTATTGTGGCGCTATTTCTCTTTATCCTCGTGTGGGCGAATATACATAATGCGCTGAAGGTGCTTCCACCTGATTATGCCGATGGTGTCTACATCGTTTTCTTTATTGGCCTGGCCAATTTATTCGATGCGTTAACAGGAGTCAATGCTGTTATATTAGCTACCTCTCGGTACTATCGATACGACTCCTTTTTTTACCTGGCTTTAGTAGGTGTGACAATTGGCAGTAACTTGTTTTTCATACCTAAGTTTGGGATCACCGGTGCGGCAATGGCTACTGCACTTACGATGTTCATTTTCAATCTTTCGAGATACCTATTTATTTTATTTAAGTTTAAACTCCAGCCGTTTACAGTGCATAATTTGTTAGTGATCGTACTTGGCGTGCTCATTTACTGGCTCAGTACCCTGATTCCTGTTCAGCAGAATCTTTATCTGGATACCTTTATCCGTGGGGGCTTCATCACCCTGTTATATGCCGGGTCGGTCTATTTCCTTCGCTTGTCAAGCGATATTAATGACATGGTTGCTGACCTTCTTGCTAAGCTTAAACGCTCTTAATAAACTCCCGAATAAATTTGGGATGTTTTAAATTTAAAAGCTGCTTCCGGTTTTTTTCAAAAAAGGCATAATCTCCCTGTTTTACCTCATCAATGGTAAAAGGGACGTCCGTGTTTCGGCTTCCTTTTGCCACTACACCAAGCCCATAATCCATGTCTAAGGTAAATACGGTAAGATCCGGACGTGTAACGATCAAATCAGCCACCGTTTTCCAAACATCGCCGTTCCACTGTCCCTGCCAGCCAGGTAAGTCCCAGTTCCGGACTTTTTCCCGGACTTCATTAAAATGATCTTTAATGGTGTAGGCGGCAGCCTCATTTAATGGGTTACAGTCGTGCATAACAATAATCCCACCTTCGTTAAGATAGTTCAAGCAGTTCTCCACGTCGCGTTTTGACTGCTCGTAAGTATGCAGTCCATCTACCAATGCTACGTCAATACCATCCTTTAAAACCTTCTTTGCATGGTGCTCAAAAAAGTAATCACTGGTATATTCGTACGTTTCGAACTTCGTTATACCTACTAAGCGTTTTATCTTGAGCGGAAAGCTGAATAAGAACTCGGGGTCAACACCTATCTTCCGTGGGCATTGTATCTTAGAGATAATGGTACCTGTTTGTACACCAATCTCCAGATAAGTTTTGGCGTTTCTTTGTTTAATAATTAAGTTAAGCACATCGAGCCTATTCATATTCACGTTGTTTAATGCAATAATAATAAAATTTACAAAGCGATACGGGTTATTCCATAAAAAAACAGGGTGGCTCGAAAGTCACCCTGTTTTTTTAAAAGTATAAAGATTACTGGAATTTCTTCGCGTTTATCTTACGCTCGTTCTCAGTCAGATAAATCTTTCTTAGACGAATATTCTGAGGCGTCACTTCAATGTATTCATCTGCTTGGATATATTCCATCGCTTCTTCCAACGAAAATTTGATCGCCGGAGCAATACGGACGTTATCGTCACTGCCCGATGCGCGCATGTTGGTTAACTGTTTCCCCTTTACAATATTGACAACTAGATCATTGTCCCGGCTGTGCTCACCTACAATCTGACCTTCATAAATGTCTACGCCGGGATCCACAAAGAAGTGACCTCTATCCTGTAATTTATCGATCGAGTAAGCAGTTGTTTGTCCTTTTTCCATCGAAACAAGTACGCCTGCCAAACGACCCGGGATCGGGCCTTTCCAAGGTTGGTAGTCTTTTATGCGATGCGCCATAACCGCTTCACCGGCAGTAGCGGTTAATACATTGTTTCTTAAGCCGATAATACCTCTTGAGGGAATTTCAAACTCTAGATGTTGCATATCACCTTTTGTTTCCATCACAAGTAACTCACCTTTACGCTGCGTTACCAATTCGATCACTTTACCTGATACCTCAGCCGGTACATCTACTACTAAGGTCTCAATAGGTTCGCATTTTACACCGTCAATCTCTTTTAAGATAACTTGTGGCTGGCCCACCTGTAATTCGTAGCCCTCGCGGCGCATGGTTTCGATCAAGACAGATAAATGAAGAATACCTCTTCCATAAACTAAGAATGCATCTGCCGAGTCGGTAGGAAGCACCTTTAATGCGAGATTTTTCTCCATTTCTTTTTGTAAGCGGTCATGCAAGTGACGGGATGTTACAAATTTGCCCTCTTTGCCGAAGAACGGTGAGTTGTTAATTGTGAACAACATGTTCATCGTAGGCTCATCGATGTGTATAACCTCCAACTGCTCCGGATTTTCAAAATCGGCAATGGTATCACCAATTTCGAAACCCTCAATTCCTACTACAGCACAAATATCGCCCGAAGGGACTTCCTGTACTTTCACCTTTCCAAGGCCTTCAAAAGTATACAGCTCTTTGACACGGGATTTCATCACTTTGCCATCACGCTTTACCAAAGACACCGGTTGATTTTCTTTTATAGTACCTCTAGCTACACGACCAACAGCAATACGTCCTACAAAGGATGAATAGTCCAATGACGTGATTTGCATCTGTAAAGTACCCTCGTTGTACGGGGCAGGAGGTATATGTTCAAGAATTGCATCCAATAGATCCGTGAAATCTTCTGTCGGTTGCTTCCAGTCTTTAGACATCCATCCCATTTTAGAGGATCCGTAAAGTACAGGGAAATCCAATTGTTCTTCTGTGGCATCCAAGTTAAAGAAAAGTTCAAAGACCTGCTCGTACACCTCTTCAGGACGACAGTTTTCTTTGTCTACTTTGTTAACGACAACAATAGGCTTTAGACCTAAGCCAAGGGCTTTTTGCGTTACAAAACGAGTTTGAGGCATCGGCCCTTCAAAGGCGTCTACTAGGAGAATAACCCCGTCAGCCATTTTTAACACGCGCTCTACTTCTCCTCCAAAGTCTGCGTGGCCCGGGGTATCAATAATATTTATTTTGACGTCCTTATAACGCACCGAAACGTTTTTGGAAACGATGGTAATACCTCGCTCACGTTCCAGGTCGTTATTGTCCAGAATAAGCTCGCCTGTTTGTTCGTTGTCACGAAACAGTTTAGTGTAATGTAAAATTTTGTCAACCAGAGTCGTTTTTCCATGGTCAACGTGTGCAATAATCGCAATGTTTCTAATTTGTTGCATCCAAGTATGTATATCTCAAATTTGGGGATAAATTGCTTTATGCAATTCATCAATTTCTCATCTGCGCTTTGAGTATCAAAGAACTAAAGGGAAAATTTTGCGCAAAGGTAATTATTCCATTTGAAAAATTAAGCGCTTGGATTGCTTTTATTTTTGACGGTTTTTTCGTCTTTGCCTACTTCGTATAGCAAGCTAGTTGCTTGATTGTGAAAGGTATTTTGGTTATATTTGTATTATGGATATACAGTCGATAGTTGTTTTATTATTGTTTGCCGCGGCCGCTTTTTACCTCGGTCGCATGTTGTATAACAATCTAAAACCAAAAAAGGGAGGCACCTGCGGTTCCAACTGTAAATGCGGTATGGATTTTTCCAACATGCCGGAACAAACAAAATAGTGCCTCTTAAATAGATGTCAGGATTTATAGTTTTTGGATCAAACATACGGCATAGGCCACTACCCCTTCTTTGCGTCCGATAAATCCCATTGTTTCATTGGTTGTGGCCTTGATGGAAATATCCTCTACATCTAAGCCGCTAGCGTTGGATATATGTGCCTTCATAGCTGGAATGTAAGGCTTTATCTTCGGTGCCTCAAGACACAACATGGCATCTATATTACTAAGTTCCCATCCTTTGTTTTTTAATAATTTAATACACTCTTCCAATAGAATTAAACTACTGATGCCCTTCCATTTAGCATCTGTGTTCGGAAAATGATAACCAATATCCTCCAAATTCGCTGCACCCAATATGGCGTCACAAATCGCATGTACCAACACGTCTGCATCCGAATGTCCGAAAGCGCCTGCATGATGATCGATCTTTTCTCCTCCCAGAATAAAGGGATGATTTTCTTTTAATTGATGGACGTCGAAGCCGAAGCCTACTTTTATTTTCATGTTTGTGTTTTTGTTTTATAAGGCAGACTTGTCTGTTCATTTTGTTCATTATTTTGAAAAGAGTTCGCCTTGCCTAACTTATGGCGTGATAGATCTTCTTATAGCATGTCAAAAAAAAGCGGTTTAATTTGCTTTATGATACCTTTTTTGCCAAACTTATCAAAAACCGGCTATAAAAAAAATTATTTGATGGAAGAGATGAAAGGCTATATCATGTATTCAGCATTTGTTGGTCGGTTGCCGTTTTGTTTTAATGTGCTAATTTTGAATGGTGGTGTATTCGCATAAACTATGAAGAAAAATTTTACGCTGATTGTGCTTGCGCTTTGTGGTATTGGGCTCATGTATTCGAGCTGTAGCAAAAAGAGCGGAATGGGTGACCGATCATCAAAAACGGGAATGAAATACAACGACCCGCATAATGGTGGTTTTCAGGTCAATCGAAAAGTGAAGCCCGGTCCCGGTCCCGGACTCGTTATTATTGAGGGCGGCACCTTCGTGATGGGCGGAAGCCTAGATCAGGATCTGGGCTATGAGAACGATAATAAGCGTAGAAGAGTAACCGTTGCTTCCTTTTATATGGATGAAACGGAAGTGGCTAATGTCGATTGGCTTGAGTATCTTTATTGGCTAAATCAAAACTTTCCTAACGACCGACAGTTATATTATAACGCGCTGCCTGATACGCTGGTTTGGCGTAATCCTCTATCTTATAACGAACCCTATGTGGATAATTACCTCCGACACCCGGCTTATCAAGACTATCCTGTTGTCGGCGTTACTTGGGAGCAGGCTAACGATTACTGTGTATGGCGGACCGATCGTGTAAACGAAGAAATTCTGCGCTCGAAAGGAATCTTATTGGATTACAAAAGTAAGGCCGAAAGTGCGGGAGAGAGCACGGCGCAGCCTTTTAATACCGACATTTATTTGAATGGACAATACAAAGGTGAAGGTATAGATGGTAAAAACATGCCGAAAGACCTACGCCCGGGCGCAGAAAAAGATGCCCGGAGGCCGGTACGGTTGGAGGATGGTTTTCTTAAACAACCCTATCGATTGCCAACCGAGGCAGAATGGGAATATGCTGCCTTGGGGCTGATTGGCAATACCATCTACGGAAATGTAGAAGGTTATCGGATCTACCCTTGGGATGGTTTAGGTGTTCGTTCAGGTAAGAAAAAAACGCAGGGCCTTATAATGGCTAACTTTAAGTTAGGTGCGGGTGACAATATGGGAACGGCCGGATACTTAAACGATGCAGGTGATATTACAAAACCGGTGACAGCTTATCAGCCGAACGATTTCGGTTTATATAATATGGCCGGTAATGTGAATGAATGGGTGGGTGATGTGTATCGTAAGCTGACCTATGAAGATTTCGAAGATTTTAACCCCTTCAGGGGCAATGTCTACGTGGACAAAAAATTAGAAGATCCGGAGAAAGGCATTTATGCAAAGGACAAATATGGCCGACCAATTAAGGAGATGGCCAAGGCACCGAGGAAACAGACATGGGAAGAATTGCAGAATCAAACCGCAGCGCAAGATAGCGGTGTAAGTGCATACAATGCAGACATGAGAGGGTATAACGATGAAGTCAGCGACTCCTTATATGGTAAGACAACCTTGGTGAACAACAAATCGCGTGTTTATAAGGGCGGTTCATGGAATGATCGTGCATATTGGTTAAATCCGGCAACGAGAAGATTTATGCAACAAGATGAGTCCTCTGCAACGGTAGGCTTCCGCTGTGCCATGACGCTCGTCGGTAATCCGGAAATTCATACCAATGGCATGCCTCGTTTCAAATCAGCTAAAGTGAAAAGCGGTTTGCGAAAATCTTCAAAGGCGACGCCATAGGCAAGGGAACTTCACCTTCTAGAAAAGAAAGACATAGCTCTATTGTTTATATTTAAAATGCGGGAACGATCTGTAAAGATGTTCCCGTTTTTTGGGTCTTATGGAGAGTTACCACTGTGCACCATGGCACACTTATTATCATTACCCCATGTTTGCGGTTATGATGTAGGCGGACTAGGTGTATTTTTTGGCGAAGAGCATATTAAAAAACTTAGCTCGCAGCTGATCCCTTTGTTACAAAACGTAAAAAAAGCGACTCAAAAGGTCGCTTTTCCTATCATTTTATATGAAATTTTTACTCGAGTTCGGTATAATAAATATTTAATTTGGTCCGGAGTTCATTTTTAGCTTGTGCATCTTCCGGGTTAAAGCCTTTTAGAACAACACTGCTAGGTGCGGTAATATCTGGCCAAAAAGGAATAGTGTTGGTCATGATCTCCGATACAGGCGCAATATAAACATCCGAATTCTGCACTTTGCCTAAAATGACGTCTTGGATATAAGAGGTTAAAGTAAACACATAACGTTTCGCTTTATCGTCGTAAAAACCACCTAAAGCAAATGGTCCCGCAGCTTGAAACTGTGAGCGCAGATCACGTACAGGCCTTGAATCACCATCTGGAATGGGCTGATTATTGCCTGAAACGTCTTTTCGGTATAGCGTCAATCGAGGTGCCGGTGTGCTTACGGTATTGCTATTGTCGTCATCCACATAAACGACCAATTCTGCCCGGTTAACGGCAATTTTCTTTCCTTTTAACTGGTCAATGTATGGAAAAGATACTTTTGTCCTCAAGCCACCCATAGCTTGTGCATAAACAGTAGTCTGATTAACAGCGGTATTGGCCAGTTGGCTTTGGATAACCGGAGAGAAACTCCTGTTTATACTGGCTGACATATACATAAAAGGAGCGCCGGTGCTGCTGCTGGATGTAGGAACCGGGATTGGAAAGACTTTGGTTAAAGTGTCCGTATCACCCTCTGCATCCGTAACACGATAGGTGACTTCCATGAAGTTCGGCGAATCTGAACTTTGCGGGTTGGTCGGACTTAAAGTCGCAAGTCCACCTATACCTTGCTGTGCATTCTTGTCGATTGTCAAGTAAAGACCTTTTGCATGATTCAAAAATCCGGTCTCCGAGTTTACAGTGGCTGAATCCAGTGTATGCGATAAAAGGCTGCCGATAAAGCTGTTATTTAGCCGTACACGCAGTTCAGGATAGCGTTTTACCGTACTATCTTGGCCGTTACTTCCTCTCACAATTACATTGATACTGTCTTTGAGGTTGAACCGGCGCAGTTGGGTGCTTGCTATATCGTCGCTCTTTACACTCCAATTTTTCGTACTATAATAGATCGTGTTGGGACTATACACCTCATCCAACTGTCTTACTTTAAGCAGGTAGGTGGATGACTGTGAATCACCGACAAAAGAGTTTCCATATCGAACAACCAGCACAGCCGAATCGATCTGAGCGTTTTGGGGGAGACGTATATCGCCACTTTCAGGCCGCAAAATGGCAAGGGCGATGTTCGCTTGCGTTTCACCGAAAACCGGATCTTTATAATACCCAAATGGAAGCTGATTGATATTGATGCTCGGGATATTACTGTTGTTATTGGCAACCCTTATGACTGATCGGGCACTATCATCACGGAGTGTAACTGTTTTGAGCGTTAACGTGTCATTTAGGGTGCCATAAAAGGAATCTCCCGGATTGTTATCTAACCCGATTCCCGCCGGATTCTTGCAACTACTTAAAATAAAGAGACTTATTAACAGCGTCAATAAGTCTCGAGTATAATACTTCATTATAAAATAATATGTTCTATAAAGCTGTGTAAAACCATTATAACGCTTGCCTGATACAGATAAAGTTACAAGGGCTTATTTCTTCCGCCTTGCTGCAGTTCAGCCTTCCTCGCTAAGCCACAGTTTCCAATTCTTCATTGGAAAATTGCTCGTAAAGGTTGGAATAATTTTCGAATTCTGCATCATTTCTGCAGTCAGTTATCGGAATTTCGCTCTTTTTAACAATATTTAACAGTTTTTCATCGATGTTTTCTTCGGATAAAACAACCGCATCGGTATAGTGAAGTGCGCCATTGTACAAACCATAATAGTCTGATGAATCATAGCTTGATAAATCTTCTGCATGCATGTTTCCCGTAAGTGCTTTATCTGCAAAACGCTCGTGCAAAGCATGCTCAAATTTATCTGCATACAGCGAATAGATGATTTTTGTGTCTTTAAAGGTTGGATCATCTTTATAGGCCGTTTTCACATAGGCAGGAATCAAAGCCGTCATCCAGCCATGACAATGCACTACATCGGGAGACCATCCCAATTTTTTAACAGTCTCCAATGCCCCTTTACAAAAAAAGATGGCACGCTCGTCGTTATCCTTAAAGAACTTACCCTCTTTGTCGGTAAATACATGTTTACGTTGGAAATACTCTTCGTTATCCAAAAAGTAAACCTGCATACGGGCAGCTGGGATGGATGCAACTTTGATAATAAGGGGGTTGTCGTTATTGTCCACTACAATATTCATCCCCGAAAGCCTGATCACTTCATGTAAACGGTTCCTGCGCTCATTAATATTGCCAAAGCGAGGCATTAAAATCCGTATTTCAAACCCTTTTTCCTGCATGGCCTGGGGTAACTCTCTTGTTATCTCAGAAATTTTGCTTAGTTCGAGGAAAGGCGACATCTCGTGGGTAATGTACAATATCTTCGTTTTTGCCATCTCCAATAAATTATATTTTAGAATTTTTGAAATGTGAGACTATCAAACACAATGAATCATACCGGTATGAGCCAGCTAAACCTATTTTTGATAGTTTATTAGTCATTAAAATAATTGCTCTAATGAAAATCGGTCTGCAAATATACGCATTATCTTATGATATATCAACGATTTATAAAAAAACCTTTGTAGTTAGGTTTAAAATGTTCAACTTTACCTCCTTGTTTTAATAACAAAAAAATTGGAAATCTTTACTACAAAAATTGCGCTGAAAGCCCATCTATCAGCGTTCAGTTCAAAGGATAAAACAATAGGTTTCGTGCCTACCATGGGGGCTTTACACGAAGGTCATTTAACTTTGATTGAGCATTCCAAGCGCGCAACCGATATTACCGTTTGTAGTATATTTGTTAATCCAACACAGTTTAATGATCCGGCTGATTTGGAAAAGTATCCGAGACCTATCGAAAAGGATGTGGCACTCCTTCAATCGGTGAACTGTGATGTCCTGTTTTTACCTACGGTGGAAGAGATGTATCCACCGAATGACGAACCTTGGTTCTTCGATCTGGGTCGACTCGACAAAATCTGGGAGGGAGCAAAAAGACCCGGACATTATCAAGGCGTTACACAGGTGGTGTACAAACTCTTTGATATTGTTAAGCCCTCGATCGCCTTTTTTGGACAGAAAGATTTTCAGCAGTGTATGGTGATTCAGTATATGGTGGATAAGCTTCATCTACCGCTGCGCCTGCAAATGGTGGATACCGTAAGGGATGCGGATGGATTGGCGAAAAGCTCCCGCAATGTACGACTCTCATCCAATGGTAGAAAACAAGCACTTTCTTTATCAAAAGCATTGTTCATGATAAAACAAGCGTTTGAAAAGGGCACAGGCCCCTTACAGGCAAAGGAGGAAGCACTAAGTTTCCTGGATAAAGTGGAAGGTGTTGAATTGGAATACTTCGCAATCTGTAATCCGAGTGACTTATCGGAAATTGATAGAAAACAACAGGACCTAAGGCCGCTTGTGGTTATATTGGCCGCTTGGGTGGATGGTGTCCGTTTAATTGATAATATAGTGTTGAAATAAGGCTTTTATAAGCTCTTAGGTGTTAGCTGTTAGCTTTGGCGTTCTAACTCCTGAAGCCTAATGCCTAAAACCTTATACCTCCCACCTCCCACCCTACACCTCTAATGGTAATCTATAGATCATATTTCCGAATAGCAGCGCATCTGTGATAGATTAAATAACAAAATGCGTATCTTTGTGCCATGATTATCGAGGTGTTGAAATCGAAAATTCATCGCGTAAAGGTTACTCAGGCAGAACTCAACTATGTGGGTAGCATTACGATTGATGAAGATTTAATAGAGGCGGCTAATATTATTCCGAACGAGAAGGTGCAGATCGTAAATAATAACAACGGTGCACGCTTTGAAACCTATGTTATAAAAGGCGAACGTGGTTCCGGTATTGTATGTTTGAATGGAGCTGCCGCGCGCTTAGTTCAAGTAGGCGACATTGTGATTATCATTTCTTATTGCCAACTCCCTATGGAGGAAGCCAAAAAGCACGAACCGATTTTGGTTTTTCCGGACCATAATAATAAACTAGTGAAATAGTTTTCATCGTCCCACTAACTTTTTCGCTGTTCAATGATGCAATCGCTAAGCCTTTATTATTAGAATAATCTAATTTGATTTAAGTTCACAATGTGATTACTTTGCATTATACAAAAGGAAGCATATGGTAAAAATATTGCTGATAGAAGATGACAGGCGCTTGGCTAGTTTTATTCGAAAGGGATTGGAGGAACAGCTTTTCTCCGTAAAATGTGTTTCGAGCGGCTACGAAGCCCTGGCAGTGACGCAAGATATTTACTTTGATCTGATTATACTGGATATCATGCTTCCCGACGTATCCGGATTCCAGATATGCACTGCTATTCGCGAACGAAAAATTACAAGTCCTTTAATTATTTTGAGCGCTTTGGATAATCCGGAGGAAAAGGTAAAAGGACTCCAGGCAGGAGCGGATGATTACCTCGGAAAGCCTTTTCATTTCGAAGAGCTACTTGCACGCATTAACGCGCAATTACGACGAAAATCTTTTGAAAAAGGTATTCTGGATGTACAAAAATACGCAGATCTTGAAGTCAATATTGCGGAACAGGGAGCAAAACGTGCCGGGAAGAATATTCTGCTTTCACCTCGTGAATATAAGCTTTTACTATTCCTGCTAAACAATCGAGAACGAGTGGTTTCCCGCACGCAGATTGCAGAAGCGGTATGGGATATCCATTTTAATACGCATACCAATGTGGTAGATGTATATATTAATTATCTGCGAAATAAAATTGATAAGGGCTTTGCCGCGCCCCTCATCCATACTGTGAAGGGGAGGGGGTACATGCTTAAACAAAAAGAAGAATGACGCTGAGGTTAAAACTCGCTTGGAACTCAACGCTTATTGTTACGCTTATTTTAGGAATCACGTTTACGGGGACCTATCTACTATTCAGGCAACATGTTAAGCATTCATTTTTTCAACAATTACAATCGAGGGCCTTCACAGCGGCTTTTTTTCATTTGGAGAAGGATGAACTAAATGCGCAAAAATATGAGCTGATTGAGCAGCGATATCGTGAAATTCACCGAGAATCTATTCGATTCTTCGATAAAAGCAACCGCATGGTCTTCGAGTACGATACCCTTCAATATCAACTATCAGATGAAGTACTCGGTCATGTACGACAAAAGAAAGTTTTATATTTCACTGATAATGAACGTCAATTTGCAGGTATCTTTTATCGCGACAATGAGGGGGATTATGTTGTTGTTGCTTCCGACACGGATAAGGAGGGGTTGGCTCAGCTCGATAAATTAAAACGCTATCTCTTGATATCCTTATTATTGGGTGTTTGCCTAAGCTTCCTGTTTACGCACTTACTGGCGAAGCAAACATTCCGCCCTTTTTCTCAGCTAATTCAGGACGTAAATTCTATTACGGCGAAGAATTTACACGCCCGGTTGGCTGTAGGCACAAAAGAGAAAGACGAGCTTACCGCACTAACCGAAGCGTTTAATCGCTTTCTGGAACGATTGGAAAAGGGGGTAGACAGCCAACGCAGCTTTCTAAAACACGCTTCGCATGAATTGAAAACACCTTTGGCAGCGATTATTAGCAACCTGGAGATCACCTTATCGCGTCCCCGGACACCGGACGAGTACCGGACACAGATGGGTTCAATACATGTCGATGCCCTTCATATTAAATCTATTTTGGAAGGTTTACTACTTCTATCGGGCTTGGAAGCTTCTTCCGATGTGCCATTTGCCCCCCTTCGTGTGGATGAATTATTATGGGATCTACTGGAAAAAACAAGTATTACCCATCCCGAGGCATTTATACACATCGACTTGGATCAAGTGGAACAAAAGCCCCACCTATTGGAAGTGTCGGGTAATCGCGACTTGCTAATGATCGCAATCGGCAACTTGGTCGACAATGCACTTAAGTTTTCAGACAATCAACCTGTTTTCGTACAATTAAGCGAGCATGAACAGCATCTACAGCTGATAATCAAAGACAGGGGAACAGGAATAGATCCGAGCGAATTAGCGCAGATCTTTAACTTGTTTTATCGCAGTCCGAAGAATCAGGCCATACCGGGACACGGTATCGGGCTGCATTTGAGTAAGCAGATATTCGACTTACATCGCATCCAAATTACCGTTCGCTCAGCACTGGGTAGCTATACGGAGTTTGCTTTATTATTCCCATCTTTTAGGTAAGTTGGTAAAATTTCCTTATTTTAAGAGCCGCATTCATCAACATTTACCCAATCATGTCGAATTTCGATGCCCATAATACCACCTTCGCGCAAGCGGTTTCCTTTATCAACCACACCAATCGTCCGGTGTTTCTAACCGGCAAAGCGGGGACGGGAAAAACCACCTTCCTTCGGTATATAAAAGAACATACGTATAAGAAGCTTGCCGTGGTAGCTCCTACGGGTGTAGCGGCTATTAATGCGGGCGGAACCACACTCCATTCGCTTTTTTTCTTGCCTTTCGGTATGTATTTGGCTGATTATACACTTGATTGGAACGATCCGAGCGATTTGATCTACAACAAACAACGCCTTTTCGGAAAAGTAAAACTCACTAAACAACGACGAGCCATTTTACAGGAACTCGATCTATTAATCATTGATGAAGTATCTATGTTGCGGGCTGACACACTTGACGCTATTGATACAATCTTGAGATGGGCCAGACGCAATGCAAGTCCTTTCGGTGGCGTTCAGATGTTATTCATTGGTGATCTGTACCAATTGCCTCCTGTGGTTAAGAGTCATGAGCAAAACTTGCTATATCAGCATTACAGAAGTCCTTTCTTTTTTGATGCCCATGTTATGCAGGAAGCTCCACCGGTTTTGTTGGAACTGAATAAGATTTATCGACAAAAAGATGCACGTTTTATTTCTCTGCTCAATAATATTCGAAACAACTGCTGTTCAGGAGAGGAGCTGGATAGGTTGAATGCGCATTATAAGCCCGACTTTAGTCCTTCGCCGAGCGAAACCTTCATTACTTTGAGTTCGCATAACCATATTGCGGAGCAAATCAATCAACGTAAATTAGAGTCCTTACCGGGGCACGCTGTTTGCTTCGAAGCTGCCATCAAAGGTGATTTTTCAGAGAACTCTTTTCCTACCGAGGGTAGATTGTACCTTAAAGAAGGTGCCCAAATTATGTTTATAAAAAATGACAAAGGAGAAGACCGACGTTACTTTAACGGAAAAATTGGCGTAGTCGACAAAATTGATGCTCGACATGGAGAAATAAAAGTTCGTTTTCCCGGAGAGAAGGAACTATTCACGGTCGAACAAGAGGAATGGAAAAACCTTCGTTATAATTACGATAAGCAAAGCGATAAAATCAGCGAAGAAACACTGGGAACCTTCAAGCAATATCCTATTCGTTTAGCTTGGGCCGTCACTATTCATAAAAGTCAGGGCCTAACCTTTGATAAGGCGGTTATTGATGCCGGATGCAGCTTTGCCGCCGGGCAGGTGTACGTTGCGCTAAGTCGGTTAACGGGATTGGAAGGATTGGTCCTCCGATCAAAGATTTCGCCGGCAAGTATCCATACGGATCCACATGTCGTGGCCTTTTCCAGTCGTGTTTTATCGGAGGATGAGATTGCAGAAGTGCTACTGCAAGAGCAGAAATCCTATCTTTTGAATAATCTTAGCAAAGCTTTTTCCTGGGGTACTTTGGCGCTTGAAACTAATACCTTCAAAAACGATGTACTAACCAAGAACATTCCCGATAAGAGCCTTGCATATAAGAAAATCGACGCCATATGCTATACTTGCAATCAGCAATTTGAAGTTGCAGAGAAGTTTAATGCCTGGTTAAATAAGGAATTCCGGCATTTAGATGATTTAAACATTGAACTCATTCATGAACGTACTCAAAAGGCCGCTGCTTGGTTCCTCAAAAGTTTAGAGGAGGAGCTTATCACCCCCCTTCAACAACATATGGATGCATGGGCTGCTAAAAAGAAGAATAAAAAATATCAGAAAGAGTTGGCAGACTTATTGTTGACCTACCGGCGGAAACAAGAACAAATCAGGCAAAGCACGTTTATTACGCAAGCCATTCGTGAAGGAAGAAATATACAAGATTTGATCTATGAGGTGGCCAAGCACCAACAACAACATCTTCAGGTAAAAAATGAACAACAACCCAAAAAGAACAAGTCGGTCGTTGGTGAAACGAAACAGATTAGTCTCAAACTCTTTAAAAACGGACATACAATTGATGAGATAGCTACGCTGAGAGGACTTACAACCGGTACCGTTATAGCGCATTTAACAAATTTCATCGGCACCGATTTGCAGGCGAGTGATCTCATGTCTACCCGTAAACTTGAAATTATCATACCCTTGTTGAAGCAATATCCTCAAAAAACAATTACCGAAATTCGCGAGCTGCTTGATCGGCAAGTAGAATTTCATGAAATACGCATTGCACAGGCAGCCTTGCGGCAAGCGACAAAAACAGGCACGCTCGCCTAGCTCTCGATTATTTCATATGAAGTGCTTGCTGTACACTTGGTGCATCATCTTGAGATGCTATCTTAAATATCTCTTTATTATCATAGTTTTGAAAGAGGGTGCGTAACAGCATCACAGCACTGGCTCTAACATAAGAACGTTCGTCGGCTGTTGCCATTTTTTTTACGGTAGGGTAAATCTGCTTTAACTCGTCCTTTGTGAATTTTTCAATCGCGCCAAGCGCCATCAAGCGTATCATCCAGGCACTATCGGTTAAAGCCGCAACAACGATCTCCTTCGCTTTAGCACTATCCAATACATCATTCAGGTTTTCCAATACTTCAAAGCGATCCATAAACAAGGGGGCGTGTTTGTATTGATAAGCCCATTCGTCAAGCGATTTACTTTGCTCTTTCTTCCCAAGGATACACTTTTTTGCATCAAAATTAATTAATTGTGGACTTTTAGTGGCCGGCAAGTGAAAAGTTTGCTCCTGTTTAGTTAGTGTAACCGTTTGACGATCAACATGACCATCTACATAGATGTCAATCGCAATAGGTAGTTTATAGAGCGGCATACTAGCTAAGTCCTGCTTTTGAGCAATTTGTACAATCACCTGTTTTGTGCTGTCTTGATAGTGCGTTTTTATTTCCAAAAGCGGATGACCGGCGGCCAAAAACCACTGATCAAAAAACCAATTAAGATCTTGTCCTGTGACTTGCTCAAAAGCTTGGCGTAAATCATGGACCTCAACAGACTGATAGGCATGTTTTTTTAAATAAAGTTGAAGTGACGCAAAAAAGGCGTCATCGCCAACGGTTTCCCTTAACATATGAAGAATACGCCCTCCTTTTTGGTAAGACACTTCATCAAACATCTGTTCCCGATCCGCATAGTTAAATCGAATAAGGTCGAGCTCTTTGTTTTTGTCCTTCGCAAAATAAGCTAGCTCGTCATTCAATGCATGCATATCCGCCTCTTCTCTTCCATACTTGTGTTCCAGCCATAAGTATTCGCCATAGGTGGCAAACGACTCGTTGAGTGGTAAATTGGCCCAGGATTCAGCGGTTACTAAATCGCCGAACCAGTGATGGAATAACTCGTGAGCAACAATATCTTCATACGTTTCATCCTTATATTCAGCCGGCGTCATATTCATTCGATCAAAGAATACCGAAGCCGATGTATTCTCCATGGCCCCACTTACAAAGTTCCGCACGACAATCTGAGCATATTTATCCCAGGGATAATCCACGCCCAATTTTTTCGAATAGAATTCGAGCATTTCAGGTGTTTTTCCAAAAATCATGGAGGCATATGGCGCGTATTTCGGTTCCATGTAATAGCTCACCTCCTTTCCGCGCCATTGATCTTTGACAATTTTAAAGTTTCCTGCCGCAATCATGACCAAGTACGGCGCGTGTGGCAGCTCCTGCTTCCAAATATCGGTTCTCGTACC
Organism: Olivibacter sp. EAT-5; assembly: GCF_044784325.1. Taxonomy (NCBI): domain Bacteria; kingdom Pseudomonadati; phylum Bacteroidota; class Sphingobacteriia; order Sphingobacteriales; family Sphingobacteriaceae; genus Olivibacter; species Olivibacter sp. EAT-5. The sequence continues at coordinate 2,076,073 of NZ_CP173028.1, forward strand.
ATCGTTATTTCTTTTCGATTGCTTTAATAAGCCATTTGATAGGGTAATCATCGAATCAGGAACCGTTAGCGCAATTTGTTGCGTCATTTTCAGCATGGTGTTGTTAATCGTCGGGAACCAATTAGAATTGCATTCGGTTTCGCCCTGAGACCATAGTTGTCTTGGAATGCCTGCTAGTTCATCGGGCTGGATGAAGTATAACCCTCGATCATCGGGCGAAGCAATATCTTTTCCTACTTCCAACTGATTGGGATTGGCGGTATATTCAATAAATATTTTAAAGAGCTCATCACGGTTATATTTTCTATCCAAGGCAATGGCAAGCTTCTTTCCGTCATAGGTGAAAGGTAACTTTTTCCTCGCCGCATCTTGCAGCAGCATGACCGCTTTTACTTCGAAGCCGTTGGCATCCAGTATGACCGAATCTTGTGGGTAAAAATAACTTTGTAGCGTAAGTGTTGCCTTTCCGAATACGCGCGCCCGTTCCCAGTCGAAACGAAGGTCTAAGTCGGTATGCTTTATACTTATTTTAAGCGGATAAGAAGCGTGGTAAACATCCGCGTTCGGTGCGTTGGCGTATATATTAACCGGAGGAATATCGACATGTTTCGTTGTTGCGCAAGACCAACAACTCAAGAGCAAACAGGTAATAGAAATGAAGAGGGAGTTTCTTGACATTATATACGACTTTATTCAGCTAACAGTTTATTGATTTCTTTTTCGAACTCTTGAGTGAACTCGGTATAGTGTTTTCCTGTTGCTGGCCCGCTGAAGCCGGTGTGGATTTTATCAACCGTGCCGTCCTTCTTGATGATGATGGTGGTAGGAAAGGCAGAAAAATTATCCAATGCCGGTATACTTTCTTCCACTTGCCCTTTATCGTTTGTATAACCGGTTAAGAGGATCGGATAGTTCACTTTAAATCGATTTTTTAAGTTCAAAACAGCTGCTTTGGCCTTGTCCATTTCTTTATAACGTTCATAGGCCAAGCCGATAATCTCCAAACCTTTGTTCTTATATTTTTCATAGAACGGTGCTAGAAAAGCGGTCTCGTCCATACAATTGGGGCACCACGATCCCAAAAACTGAACCACTACCACTTTATCTTTAAAACGATCGTCGCTTAACGAGACTTTATTGCCGTCAAGATCCTGAAAGCTGAACGTTATGCGATCGTTTCCGGGTTTTAGCCCGGCAATCTTGTAAGCATCGGGCAACATCGCATCTTCGTCACGTCTGGCCGACCAATTCATCACGGAGCTCGGTCCGGCATACATCTTGCCTTTAATAATATCACTGCCATCAGTTAGATCTCCCGTGAATAATACAGGGCTAGAGCCGCTGAAAGCGGATACCATAAATGTTTTGTTATCCACTACACCACTTAGAAAACGATAGTCTCCAGTTGTTGTAAGAAACGATCCATTCACTTGATTGCCGGATTGCTCAAATTCGCCTACCGCAAAAGTCGTATCGGTGCCATTATTTTTATAAAATTGAACAGACCATCTGCCCGTCATATTAATGACACCTGAATTCTCTTCCTTCACAAAGCGAAACGATTGGTTGGATTCAGCCATGAAGGGCATGGAAATCGTTTTGTTTGGTAAATGCTTAATCCATTTTCCCTGTAATCCATTTGCCGTTTTTACAGCCCTGATCTCACTTTCATAAAGTGGGGTCTTTATAAAAACGGAATCAGCGGTTTCTTCTATCTCATTGATATTCAAACGCTCTTTCCCGTTCAAAAAGGCCATTTGTTTAACCCCCAAGGAATCATATATTTCGAAATTGAAGGGGATATCCACCGAATTATCCGTTTGTAAAGCACCTCTCCACACACCGTTGGTAAGCTGGTTTGTTTTGTCTGTGCAACTTGTAAAAGCGAGGGCTGTGAACAAGCTAAGGAAAAGAAAACGCGCAATATTCATCGTATTATTATTAAGCATTCGGATATCGTTCAATATCCATGCCGCTAAAATACTAATCTTTCGCTTATTATTAGAAGTGATACTAAAAGCCCTCTTTTAATATAGACCGAGCAATCACCATACGCTGGATTTCTGAGGTGCCCTCATAGATTTGCGTTATCTTGGCATCGCGCATGAGCCGCTCAACATGATATTCCTTCACAAAACCATAGCCTCCATGAATCTGTACCGCTTCTACGGTTATGCGCATGGCCGTATCAGAGGCAAAAAGTTTAGCCACCGCCGCAGCTTCCGCATAGGGTTGATGCTGATCTTTCAGCCATGCGGCCTTCAGGCACAACAAACGTGCAGCTTCTATTTGCGTATACATGTCTGCCAACTTGAATTGAATGGCTTGATGCTCGGCAATGGGTTTTCCAAAGGTTGTTCTTTCCTTTGCGTATTTGAGCGCTAGCTCGTAAGCACCGGAGGCAATACCTAATGCCTGCGCTGCTATGCCGATTCGGCCGCCTTCTAACGTTTTCATGGCGAATTTAAAGCCAAAACCGTCTGCTCCAATTCTGTTTTCCTTTGGTACTTTGACATCCGAAAATTGTAAGGAATGGGTGTCTGAGCCCCGTATTCCCAGCTTATTTTCCTTGGGCCCAATTGTGAATCCAGGGGAATCTTTTTCTACGATGAAAGCGTTGATCCCGCGATGCCCAAGGTTGGGGTGTGTTTGTGCGATTACGAGATACACAGCAGCGTTGCTCCCATTGGTAATCCAATTTTTAGTTCCGTTAAGTAGGTAGTAGTCTCCCTTATCTTCCGCAATCGTTTTTTGCGAAGTGGCATCCGAGCCGGCTTCGGGCTCGGAGAGACAAAAAGCACCGATCTGTGTTCCCGCAGCCAGTGGCTTTAGGTATTTTTCTTTCTGCTCTTCTGATCCGAATTTCTCTAAGCCGTAACATACCAGGGAATTGTTTACTGATACGACAACGGAAGTCGATGCATCAATTTTAGACAATTCTTCCATAACGAGCACATAAGAGACTGTATCAAGTCCTGCCCCATTATAGGCAGGATCGGTCATCATCCCAAGAAAACCTAATTCGCCAAGTTTTTTGACTTGGTCTGCTGGAAATTGTTGTTTTTCATCACGTTCTATTACACCGGGTTTTAGTTCAGTTTGAGCAAAATCGCGTGCTGCGTCTCTGATAAGCAATTGTTCTTCAGTTAATTCGAAATTCATAATGCTAGGGTTTGTTCCAAATTTACTGATTTTTTATTATGCAAGCATAATATTTTTGAAATACGAATACGAGCAAAACGAATTAAGACGCAAACCTTAACCTGGGGTGTAGGGAAGATAACCTTTGAATTCAAAAAAACTCATTATCTTAGCAAAAAATAAGAACCATGACAGACATAGCTAAACAGGAAATTTTTGCCGAAATAGAAGAAACACTTAAAAAACAGGGTTTTCACATCGATAAACAGGATCAGACACGTCCATGGGGTGGTTTTTTTGTGATCGACGAGAACCAGGCGCAACAGTTTGCAGATACATACTTCAACGGGCTGAATGTGCAAGACCTAAAAATATCAGGAAAATTAAGTCCAAAAATATTAGTTGTAGCACCACAAAAACGTTTGTCATGGCAATACCATCACCGCCGTGCGGAGATATGGCAAGTTGTTAAAGGAGACGTTGGTGTGGTAATAAGTGATACAGACGTGGAGAATGAAGTGAAGACAAAACATCCCGGTGATGTCATCAAGCTTGAAAAAGGAGAGCGCCATCGTTTGGTAGGCTTAGACGGATGGGGTGTGTTGGCAGAAATATGGCAACATACAGATATCGATAATCCTTCGGATGAAGATGATATCGTACGGGTGCAAGATGATTTTGGAAGATAGGTACAATTAGCCAATGAGCTATGTAATTATTAGCCAATGGTCGATTGATATTTAGTAGTCAATAAAGTAATGAAGTAATACAGCTGATGGCTGGTTGCGGATAACTGATAACTAAAATATGACAAATTACAACGAAGATAGTATACGCTCGCTCGATTGGAAAGAACATATCCGGTTGCGGCCAGGTATGTATATCGGTAAGTTGGGCGATGGATCAGCATACGATGATGGAATTTATGTGCTTTTGAAAGAAGTGGTTGATAACTCCATTGATGAATTTGTAATGGGGGCGGGAAAAACAATCGATATCAGTGTCAGTGAGTTAAAAGTCTCCGTACGCGATTACGGTCGTGGTATTCCGATCGGAAGTGTGGTTGATGTTGTCTCCAAGATCAATACAGGTGGAAAATATGATAGCAAAGCTTTTCAAAAATCGGTGGGACTAAACGGAGTCGGTACGAAAGCAGTCAACGCGCTCTCTTCATCCTTTGTCGTACAATCGTATCGAGCGGGTCGTACGCGTATTGCTGAATTCAGCAAAGGAGAACTCTTGAAAGATGAGGAAAAAGAAACCACGCAGCGCAATGGCACCGCGGTCACCTTTGTTCCAGACGATAGCATCTTTAGAAACTATAAATATAGGCCCGAGTTCGTTGAAAATATGATTTGGAATTACGTGTTCCTGAACACGGGATTGACGGTAAATTTCAACGGACAAAAATTTGTTTCGGAAAATGGCTTGCGCGACTTATTAGAGCGTAATATTGATGTGGAAGGTATGCGCTATCCCATTATTCACTTAAAGGGAGAGGATATTGAGATCGCGTTGACACATGGGCAACAATATGGAGAAGAGTATTACTCTTTCGTAAATGGGCAGCATACTACGCAAGGGGGTACGCATCAGGCTGCCTTCAGAGAGGCTGTCGTGAAAACCGTACGTGAGTTCTATAAAAAGGAATTTGATGCATCGGATATCAGGGCTTCCGTAATTGGGGCCATTGCCATCAAAGTGCAGGAACCTGTTTTTGAATCGCAAACGAAAACTAAACTGGGATCGCAAAGTATCGGCCCCGATGGACCAACCGTGCGCACCTTTATTAACGACTTTGTAAAGAAATCGCTGGACGATTACTTGCACAAACATCCCGATACGGCGGACGCTTTATTGAAGCGTATTCTACAATCTGAACGGGAACGTAAGGACATAGCCGGCATCAAGAAATTGGCCAACGAGCGGGCAAAAAAAGCCTCCCTGCATAATAGAAAGTTACGCGACTGTAAGATTCACTATGACGATAAAAACGAGCGTAATCAGGAAACTACCTTATTTATAACCGAAGGTGATTCTGCCAGTGGTTCTATTACCAAATCCAGGGACGTACAAACACAAGCGGTATTTAGTTTGAAGGGGAAGCCCTTGAACGCCTTTGGGCTAACGAAAAAGGTGGTGTATGAGAACGAAGAGTTTAATTTACTCCAACATGCCCTGAATATTGAGGATGGTATAGACGGTCTCCGCTACAATAATATTGTGATTGCAACAGATGCAGATGTTGACGGAATGCACATACGCCTATTGTTAATGACCTTTTTCCTGCAATTTTTTCCTGATTTGGTAAAGGCAGGACATGTTTCTATTTTGCAAACCCCTTTATTCCGGGTGAGAAACAAAAAGGAAACGATCTATTGCTATAGTGATGAAGAGCGTCAACGGGCGATTATAAAATTAGGTGGCAAGCCGGAAATTACCCGATTTAAAGGATTGGGAGAGATTTCGCCCGATGAGTTTGGTCTTTTCATTGGTAAAGACATGCGCTTAGATCCTGTGATCTTGTCCAAAGATCAGAAAATTCAGCAATTGCTTGAATACTATATGGGTAAAAATACGCCGGATCGGCAAAAACATATCGTGAACAACCTACGTATCGAGCAGGATGTTTTAGAAGAAGAGGCTGCGGCCGCTAAGCTTGCCGATGAATTGAAGGCAGCGGTTTAACGAAATGGAACAGACCCTGATACTTGTTCACTGTACCGATGCGGTCGGTTTAGTTTCGTCCATCGCACACGTCGTAGCAAAATATGGTTTGAATATAACTACCATGCGTGAGTATGTGGACGAAAGTACCAAACGTTTTTTTTCGCGCATCGTTTGCATGGGAAAGGCCGTTGACCCTGAAAAATTAATGCAGGAGTTATTGATGATCCTACCTAAAGGTGCTTCTGTAAAGGTGAATCCGCCAAAACAGAAGCGCCTTGCCATACTGGTCACCAAAGAACCGCACTGCTTGGGCGATACACTGGTGCGCTATTTTTTCAATACACTGGGTGCCGATGTCTGTTGCGTTATCGGAAATTACGATCACCTGCGGTCTTTTACCGAGCGTTTTAATGTACCTTATCACTTTGTAAGCCATGAAGGGAAAACAAAGGATGAATTTGAAAAGGAGCTGCATAAAACAATTTATAGCTACAGTCCGGATTATGTTGTATTAGCCAAGTTCATGCGCATTTTATCACCTGTTTTTATCGCGCATTATCAAGGAAAGATCATCAACATTCATCATTCCTTCTTACCGGCCTTCATTGGAGCGAACCCCTATCAGCAAGCATATACCCGCGGGGTAAAAATTATCGGTGCTACGGCCCATTTTGTAACAGACGATCTGGATGAAGGACCGATTATTGCACAAGACGTAAAACCGGTCAACCATACGTATACAGCTGACGATATGCGCAAAGCAGGAAAAGAAATAGAAAAGGCGGTTTTAAGTAAAGCACTGTCGTTGATTATCGAGGACAGAGTCTTTGTAACCGGTAATAAAACGGTTGTTTTTGAGTAATTAATTGTTAAGGTGCGCCTTATGTAAGCCAAAGGCCCTCCTTTCTGCAAAGTGATTCATCCACGAATCGCTTTTTTTTGTAGATATTTTCCAATCCCTCGAACAGGACGTTTCTCTTTTTTCCATAAGTAAAAATACTTCTTTACTACTTATTGTAACTTATACACAATTTCTAATTTTTTCTTGCATCCTATAGGATCATTGTTTATGTTTACGGCAACCGAATTAGAACTTTATTAGAATTTACAAAAACCAATAAACTAACATATGATTCTACTAGTCGCGCGGAATAATTGTGATTAGTACAATTATAGACTTTTAACATTATAAACAAACCAGCTATTATGAACTTAAATCGAAGTGATTTTAAGCGTGTATTATGCGGGGCTCTTTTGGTAGCGGGATTTCACGCACCTTATGAAGCTTTGGCAAAAACCAATTGGCTAGCGAGGGAAGTTAAGGATAATCTCTCGGCCGTTAAGCAACAATCAACAATCACCGGAAAAGTCAATTCCATGACAGGCAACGAGGGAATACCCGGTGTAAGTGTATTGGTAAAGGGCTCACAAAAAGGAACAACTACCGATGTCGACGGGAAATTTAGCTTAGAGGGGGTGCCGGCTAATGCTACCTTGGTTTTTACCATGGTGGGCTATAAAACACTGGAAGAGCCCGTAAATAACCGCAAATCAATAACCGTCACCCTTCAGGACGATATTGCCAATCTCGACGAGGTCGTGGTGGTGGGTTATGGAACACAAAAGAAAGAAACCGTTACCGGTTCGGTCGTATCAGTAAAAAGTGAAGAATTGGTCAAGTCACCTTCGCTCAATGTCTCAAATTCATTGGCAGGTAGAATGCCTGGTGTCATCGCAACTCAAAGCAGCGGCGAGCCGGGAGGTGATGGTTCTAACATTAAGATCCGGGGAACAAATACCTTGGGAAATAGTAGCCCGCTCATTGTTATTGACGGTATACCGGCAAGACAAGGGGGGATTGAACGGCTGAATCCGGCAGATATAGATAACATTTCGGTGTTGAAAGATGCTGCAGCAGCTATTTATGGTGCTCGTGCTGCTAACGGGGTCATACTAGTAACAACCAAAAGAGGTAAGTCCGGCCGACCTCTTCTATCTTATACCTACAATCAAGGCTTTGCGCAACCAACGGTGATCCCCGAATTGGCAGACGCTGCGCAGTATGCCGAAATGCGGAATGAACTGGAGGTTTTTAAACTTCCTGTGAACGAATGGCAGGCAGCAAACAGCGCCTTTAGAGAAACAGGCTCCTACACGCGCTCCAACGGATCGGTTCTTACCGCACCATTTCTTCCGGCAGATTTCGAAAAATTCAAAGATGGGTCCGACCCATGGGGACATCCCAATACCGATTGGTACGATGCTACGCTGAAAAATTGGTCGCCTCAGGCAAGACATAATGTACAGTTGACCGGTGGTTCTGATAACTTTAAATATTTAACGTCCATCGGTTATCAAAATCAAGATGGTTACTACAAAAATTCAGCTACCGGCTATAAGCAATATGATCTGCGGATCAACCTCGACGCAACAATCAGTAAGTATGTGACAACGAAAATCGGTGTATTGGGACGTCAGGAAAACAGGAATTACCCAACTAAATCCGCCGGAACTATTTTCAGGATGTTGATGCGTGGTAATCCTACCATGCCTGCCTTTTGGCCAAATGGTTTACCCGGTCCTGATATAGAAAACGGAGAGAATCCCGTAGTGATCACAACCGACCAAACCGGTTACGACAATAATAAGCAGTACTTTTTTCAAACAAATGGCCAGGTCGATATTACCTTCCCTTGGATTGAAGGGTTGAAATTTACAGGTACGGCGGCCATTGATAAATATATCAAGCAATCGAAGAAATGGGAGACTCCCTGGAATCTTTATACTTGGCAAGGAGCATATGAAGACGATGGGGTAACACCGCAACTGGTGCGTGGTAGACGTGGCCCTGCCGATCCTCGCTTGACACAGGCAAACGAAGATCAATTAAACATTCTTCTCGGAGGTGTTTTGAATTACGACCGCTCTTTCGGTGATCATACCTTTAATGTAATGGCAGGGGTGAACCGCGAAACGATCGATAACGAAAACTTCAATGCCTACAGACGCTATTTTATTTCAACCGCTATTGATCAGCTGATCGCAGGAGGAGAGCGCGAAAAGAATAACAACGGCGGAGCCTGGAAACGCGCAAGACTGAATTATTTTGGTAGGGTTGGATATAACTATAAAGAAAAATATATTGCTGAATTTCTATGGCGATACGATGGCTCTTATATGTTCCCGGAAAACAGTCGTTTCGGCTTCTTCCCGGGTGTTCTCGCAGGTTGGCGAATCTCAGAAGAGAATTTCTGGAAAGAGAATATTTCTTTCATCAACTATTTAAAGCTCCGCGGTTCATGGGGTCGAATGGGTAATGATAATATATACTTCAAAAATAACTACGCAGAAGGGCAATACTTAGAGGATGACGCTAGATTGCAAGAATACCAGTATTACTCAACCTATGGATACGGCACCTATATCGTTGATGGTTTATTGGTTAAATCATTATATGAATCGCGTGTTCCTAACACAATGGTAACATGGGAAGTTGCTGATAATTATAACTTAGGTTTGGACGGTCAGCTCCTCGATGGTAAGATCAATTTTGAGTTTGATGTATTTATGAATAAACGTTCGAATATTTTATGGCAGCGAAATGCTTCGATACCGCAAAGTACCGGTATGACACTACCTGCTGAAAATATCGGAAAAGTGGATAACAAAGGATGGGAGTTCAATATTGGTTATAATGGTGCAGCAGGAGATTTTAAGTATAACATTAACGTCAATGGAGGTTATACCAAAAACAAAATCAAGTTTTGGGACGAAGCACCGGGGGCACCTGAATGGCAGCGTACAACGGGAAGGGTAACAGATGCTCAACTATATTATATTTATGACGGTGTGTTCCGCGATGAGGCTGATATTGCGGCTAATACATTGGATTATAGTGCGATTACCAATAACCTACGTCCGGGGGACATGAAGTATCAAGATTTTGACGGAGATGGAAAAATTACACCGGACGACCGTGTTCGGCGTGATAAGAATAGACAGCCTACTTTTCAGGGTGGTTTGAATATTGGTATGCAATATAAAAACTTCGACCTGACTATCTTATTCCAAGGTGCTATGGGTGGTGAACTCCGGGTCGGTTCGGACGAATCGGGGGCCATCGGGAACTACTTATTGGAATTTTACGAAAACAGATGGACGGTTGACAACCCAAGCAGCGAACATCCACGCATTACAGATCGGAGCGATCAATACTATTCCTATAACAATACCTATTGGTTGCAAAGCACTAACTATATCCGCTTGAAGAATCTGGAATTAGGCTATACCCTGCCAACCACAATCGGCGAAAAAATAGGGATCAGTAACCTGAGGGTATACGTAAGTGGATTCAATTTGCTAACCTTCAGTAAAATGAAGGCTTATGATCCGGAATCAACCAACGTATTGGGACAGTATTATCCGCAATCACGCATTATTAATACAGGATTGGCGGTAACCTTTTAATGAAAGAAATCATGAAGAAGTCATATAGAATATTAGGTGTTATAGCCTTGTTTTTACTGGGAATAGTCTCCTGTAAAACTGATTTTTTGAACACGGAGCCGATGACCGAAGTGCCTCAACAAGTGGTATGGAGTGATGCCGGTCTGGCAGAAGCATTTATCCTTGAGATGTATAATGGAATCGGGCAGGGGGGCTTTGAAGAAGAAATGCAGTCGTCCATGACCGACGAATCGATGTTTACCCATCCCGGAAGAGGAATAAATACCATTACAGAATCTCGTTCAAACCCCGCTGATCAAGGGATGATCAAGAGAACGTATCTATGGGATTCGCTCTACATGCGCATCCGGGCAACCAATATTGCCTTGAAAAATCTAGCGACGCCACAGTTTGAAAATACCAATAACCTGGTAGAGCGTTTAAAGGGAGAAGCACACTTTTTAAGAGCCTATTATTATCAGCAATTGCTTCGTTTTTATGGAGCAGTGCCACTCATTAATCGTCCTTATGAATTAGGGGAAGCAGATTATACCGTTCCTCGTAATACGTATGAGGAATGCGTCAATTTCATCGTAGCGGATTGTGATACGGCGATTAATTTATTGAACGGGCTCACAGCGAGCACGGGTAGGGCAACCAATGTGGCGGCGATGGCATTGAAGGCTCGAGTACTGGTATATGCTGCGAGCGATTTACATGATATACCTACGGCCTCCGCTAAATCCCCAACCATAGCAGGTTATAGTAATAAGGAATACTTGGGCTATGTAAGTGGAAATCGGATGGAGCGCTGGCAAAAAGCGAAAGATGCTGCAAAGGCCGTAGTGGACCAGTCGGCATTTGCCTATAAAATGGACTTAACGGGTCCCGTTAGTCCGGAAGAAGGAACGGAAAACTACATGGTGTTGTCGTTGGGGGGTGGTAGCAGGGCCGTTGCGGGAGATGGTGGACGAGAAATACTATTGGGACGCTTTTTCGTCGACCTGAAAGACGAGGCAGGTAACTGGCTCGGAAGAAATAATGGACCGAATGGTTATCATAACTGGGCAGGAAATACGCCAATACAGAATTTGGTAGACGATTACGAGATGATCGATGGCTCGCGCTTTAGTTGGGATAACCCCGTACATAAAGCCGCCCCTTACCAAAATAGGGATCCCAGAATGTATGCCACCATTTTACACGATGGATCGGATTGGAAACCACGTACGGATGATGTGAAAGGACGCGATCCTAATAATCAGATACAGACAGGGCAGTATCAGGTAACTAATGCTTCCGGACAAGTGGTGACGCAATATGGATTGGATACCAGAAACAGTCCAATTGAAGATTGGAACGGCACGCATACCGGTTATTACTTCCGCAAATTTACCGATCCGGATCCGGCTGTGGTTGACCAAAACACGCGTCAATTTATCCCCTGGCCGGTATTGAAGTACACAGAAGCCGTATTAAACTACGTAGAAGCCTGTATAGAATTGGGCGAAGATGGAGAGGCGCGTAACTGGTTAAATAAAATTCGTTTCCGTGCAGGCATGCCGGCAGTAACCGAATCCGGTGATGCACTGCGGCAACGTTATAGAAATGAAAGACGGGTAGAGTTAGCCTACGAAGAACATCGCTTCTTTGATGCGAGAAGATGGATGATTGCGCCTACAACTTTAGGAAACAAAATCAGAATCATCCGCATATTTGGAACGCTGAAAGATGGTAAGCAGGTGCGTGTTTATAAGTACGACCCCGAAAATTATAATTACACGTATACGCCCTCGGAGCTCGATCCCGGTATCGAAAACCGCCAATGGTTAGATAAAATGTACTTTATTAGTATCCATCGCGACGAAATGAATCGAAATGCAAAGCTAGTACAGAATCCAGGGTACTAATTTTTAACGAAAAGAGACCTCGGAAAATGGATCACCCAGTCACTATTCGGCTGGGTGATTTTTTTTAAACGCTTAGTTCCCCATTCAACTATTTCTCTACTAACGAATCAGCTTCCTGTCATCATTTCCGTTTTTTTCAAAACTTTTACGGCCATTCATTAGTTTTACAGAAATCAGTTAACAATAACAGTATGGAATATAGAAGAATGGGCCGTACGGGGCTACAGTTAAGTGCACTGTCCTTTGGTTCTTGGGTAACCTTTGCGCGGCAAGTGGATGATACCTTAAGTGACCGTCTAATGGGTATCGCTTATGACGCCGGGGTTAATTTTTTTGATAATGCGGAAGTTTACTCACGAGGTGAATCAGAAAGAATGATGGGAAGGGTGTTAAAAGCAAAAAGCTGGGAGCGCTCTTCCTATGTTGTCTCCAGTAAAGTCTTCTTCGGCTGGAAAGGACCCGATAAAAAGCCAAATCAGTATGGATTAAGCCGCAAGCATATCGTGGAAGCTTGTCACGAAGCCTTGCAACGTTTACAGGTTGAGTACCTTGATCTCTATTATTGCCATCGTCCTGATAAAAATACACCGATGGAAGAAGTGGTTCGTACTATGAACACATTAATTCAGCAGGGGAAGGTTCTCTATTGGGGTACCAGTGAATGGAGCGCTGCGGAAATTGTAGAGGCCTATGCCGTTGCTGCCAAATTGAACTTGGAACCGCCGGCCGTTGAGCAGCCTGAGTACAACTTATTCCATCGACAAAAAATAGAGGTTGATTATTTGCCTATCTTCCGTAATCTTGGCATGGGAACTACCATCTGGAGCCCCTTGGCTTCGGGGCTATTAACCGGGAAGTACAATGAAGGCATTCCGGAGGGGTCGCGTTTGGCACTGGAAGGCTATGAATGGCTGAAAGATAAGTCCTATACGGATCAAAAGCTCGGAGCTGTGAAGAACCTGAAAAAGGTAGCCGATGAATTAGGGGCCAGTTTGGCAACTCTTTCCATTGCCTGGACGCTTACGAATTCAAATGTGACAACCGCGATTCTTGGTGCAACAAAGGATAGCCAGCTTCAAGAAAATCTAAAGGCCTTGGAAATCCTTCCAAAATTAACACCTGAGTTATTGGCGAAAATTGATGATATTATGGGAACGGCACCGCTATTGCCGGAATATTAAGTATAAGTTAGTTGCCAGTTACGGGTTACAAGTTTCCGAAAAGCTTTCAACCCATAACTGGCAACACGCAATTAGCGTTTCTCACCGGCCGCTTTGAATTCCGAGCCCTCTTTCCATTTTGGAAAGCTGCTTTCCTGAGTCAGCGTATAGCCCACATCAAAGAATAAGCGTAAATCTTCTACCATACCATCCAACTTCCATGCGTCATCGAATTCGTCAGCAGGTTGATGATAGCGTTTTTCATTATATGCTTCTTTTTGTGCTAAACCAAATTCTTCGCCCTTTCCTAATACATCATCGCCGGTACTTGGATATAATGCGGGTATACCAACCTTTGCAAAATTGAAATGATCTGAACGGAAGAAATGTCCGGCAGATGGATTCGAATCCGGTTTAATTGTTCTTCCCTGTTTTTTTGCTGCAACTGCCGCATAGTCGTCCATTTCCGATTGTCCGAGCCCGGTTACAATGAGATCTTTAGTCCTGCCAATGGGTGCTAAAGCATCCATATTAATGTTGGCTACTGTCTTTGCCAATGGATAAATCGGATGGGTTGCGTAAAACTCGGATCCCAATAATCCCTCTTCCTCGCCTGTCAAAGCAATAAAAAGTACCGAACGCTCAGGAGCTGTCTTTGCAGCTTTAAAGGCTTTTGCAATCTCAAATAGACCTGCTACGCCGGTGGCGTTATCAACCGCACCGTTATAAATAGAATCGCCTTCGATGGCCTCTCCGATGCCTAGGTGATCCCAATGTGCCGAGTATATAATGTATTCATCCGGACGTTTACTTCCTTTTAATTTTGCTACTACGTTATTGGACATGGACTTTTTCGTTTCTTGCGTAATGGTGGTGCCTGTCGTTAGCTTTAAGTCTACCGCCTTGAACCCCGGCTTTTTAGCTTGCTCCAAAACATCCATGGACACGCCGGCAAGTTCAAATAGCCTTTTGGTGGCATCGGCAGTTAACCAACCTTCAAAAGCACATCTCGAAGCGCCATTGTCTTCGGTTTGTAGATTGAGCTGCGGTCCACTCCAGCCGCTTCTTACCACGTTCCACCCGTAACTTGCAGCTTCTGTATTATGAATAATCAACACGCCTGTCGCACCTTGCCGGGCCGCTTCTTCGAATTTATAAGTCCAACGACCGTAATAAGTCATCGTTTCTCCTTTGAATAGGTCCTTGTTGTAAAATCCGGGATCATTTACCATGACCACAACTGTTTTTCCTTTTACATCGAGTCCTGCATAATCATTCCAGTTGAACTCCGGAGCAACGATACCGAATCCGGCGAATACCACATCCGAGCTTTTAACTTCAATAGCAGGCTGAACTCTTCGACTACCTAAAACAACTTCGTCTAGCAATTTAAAATCTACTTTCCCTTTAGATCCCGTAAAGGACAGAATGGCTTTCGGATTTGATTTAATTTCCACCATAGGCACTTCCTGGAAATAACTATCCTTATTCCCCGGTTCGAGGCCTATGTCTTCAAAAGCCCGTTTGATATACTGGATGGTCTTTTCTTCTCCCTTGGTAAATGGCTTTCTACCTTCGAGGCTATCGCTCGATAAATCCTTCACATATTGTGCAAGACTTGCTTCATCGATTTGTTTAAAAGCCGCTGAATCGGTTGTACCAGCCCCTTTTTCTCCGCTGTTACAAGCGAATAAAGAGGGAATAATAAGCGCTAATGCGTATACAGTTTTCTTCATGTCGTAAAATAAAATTTAAATTTAACCCATTCGGGCATAGGATACAAATAAAGGAATGTGATTATTGGCTTTTTCACTAAAACAGGCGTTTCGCTTTTAGCATCTACGATGGTGTTTGTATTAAAAACGTTTATTTTAGTCAATTTTATTTTACGTCACACCTGTCCAAAATAAATTTTCTGGACAAAAAAGAGGAGGTTTTCGGCTATAAGAGGCTCTATTTTTATTGGGAAAGCAAAAGTTTCCATGGGTGTTGGTATAAATTTAATATGACTATCGGCTTTCTAACCTAAAACAGGGATCAATTTAACACATAGATAAATTGTTTATATTAAAGGAACGATTATTTTAACTTCTTTCTTTCTCCGCGAAATAAAGAAGCAAAGAAAGCTCGCCGCTTTAAAATTTACAGGAACGGATCGTGCCTCCTCGTGCTATTTGTAAATTTTGGAGGCGGCATTTTTTAGAACGTAGGGCTTTTACTTTTAACCGGACGTATTATTATCTTCAGCCCTAATATAGCCCTGCGCGTGGGTAAAATGGCCTTGGAGGATACCGAAGCAACGAGCAGCAAAGCATTTGCATCGCTGATCATGTTGCACTACCCAAGCGGATTGAGGAAGTGAAACGGCTCCAATACGCGGCATGAATGCTTTGCCATCAGATGCAAGGTAGCCTACACACGCCTTGATTTTGCTCAACTTTTATCAAGAAAAGTTGAATAAAATAATCGTTCTATTTTTTAAGTAAACCGACCAACGGAGCTCCCATATTTCCTAATTATTATTTAACGTTTTGGACGGATATGATTTTACGTCTGTCTGTAGCAAAGTTCCAAGCGATGAGTTTATTCACACATTGCTTATTTTAAAGGTGTTCATGAGCTTCCTACGGTCGGTTTTGGTTACCTTTTACGGACCTTGAAAAAGCTTGAGCTCCTTTAAAAAGAATGAATTAGCGAAAAAACCACGAAGTAGCATGAGTGCCTTTTAAAACAAACGATAACGAATAAAAGTAACTAAATAAAAGTTCCTTTTGAAATGCTGAACTTGCTACCCATAATTCCTCTCTTAAATACCAAAATGTTTAGTATTTTTACGGCGCTTAATGATGTCATGAATAGCTTTAAGGAGTTATTACCGTCACAATGACAAAAAATGGCATCGGAAATAGTAAGCAAATTGCTAAAAGCTAATACCTAAAGGCTATAAAAAAATGAGCGAAGAAACAGACAATAACGAACTTTCAGGAAATAACGACGAGGCTTTAAGCCATAACCAAACGATTCCAATATCCGGTTTGTACGAGAATTGGTTTTTGGATTATGCTTCGTATGTCATACTTGATCGGGCGGTGCCGCATATCAACGACGGTTTAAAGCCGGTACAACGTCGTATTCTCCATTCATTAAAAGAAATGGATGACGGCCGCTTTAACAAGGCCGCCAATGTGATCGGTAATACCATGAAATACCATCCACATGGCGATGCCTCAATTGGTGATGCCATGGTTCAGATCGGGCAGAAAAATCTGCTCATCGATTGTCAGGGAAACTGGGGGGATCCTACAACGGGTGATTCTGCAGCAGCGCCTCGTTATATAGAAGGACGTCTGAGTAAATTTGCCAATGACGTTGTTTTCAACCCGGATACCACCGAGTGGCAATTGAGTTATGATGGTAGAAATCGTGAACCGGTTACCTTACCGGTTAAATTCCCCTTATTATTAGCTCAAGGTGCTGAAGGTATTGCGGTCGGTTTGGCTACGAAAATTATGCCTCATAACTTTGTAGAATTGCTGGATGGATCGATTGAAGTTCTTCGTGGCGGACGCCCCAACCTTGTGCCGGATTTTCCGACAGGTGGATTGGCTGACGTCTCCGCCTATAACGAAGGCATGCGCGGTGGAAAGGTAAAAGTGAGAGCACGCATTGAAGAGCGCGACAAAAAGACCCTAGCTATTACTGAAATCCCTTATGGAACTACAACCGGAGGTTTGATCGATAGCGTAATCGCTGCAAACGATAAAGGTAAAATCAAAATCAAAAAAATAGAAGATAATACAGCCGCAACAGTGGAAATTGTAGTGCATTTAGCCCCCGGGATTTCTCCGGATGTAACAATTGATGCGCTTTATGCCTTTACTGATTGCGAAGTTTCTATATCACCGAATACCTGTGTCATTCGTGATGATAAGCCACATTTTATGAGCGTTAATGATGTGCTTATCGAAAATACAAAACATACAAAAGGTCTACTCAAGCAGGAATTGGAGATTCGCCTAAATGAATTGCTGGAAAAGATTTTCTTCAGCTCCTTACTAAAGATCTTTATTCAGGAAGGGATGTATAAGCATCCTGATTATGAGAACGCGGGTAATTTTGAGATTGTTGTGGACGTCTTAAATCGTTTGTTCACACCCTTCTTTGACCGCTTCTATCGCGAAATACTTCCTGAGGATTATAAAAAACTAATCGATAAACCGATGAGTAGCATCACCCGCTTCGACGTGAAAAAGGCGGATGAGCAGATGAAAGTTTTAGAGGATGAGATAAAGGAAGTCAAATACAACCTTAAGCATCTAACGGATTATGCAATCGCCTGGTTCCAAAAATTGAAGGATAAATATGGTAAAGGTCGTGAGCGGAGAACAGAGATTCGCATATTCGAAAAAGTCGAAGCTTCACAAGTGGCCTTAGCCAATGTTAAGCTATACGTAAATCGAGCAGATGGTTTTGTTGGAACAGGTTTAAAGAAAGATGAATATGTTGGTGATTGTTCGGATATCGATGATATTATCACATTCCTAGAGAACGGTACTTGCCTGGTAACCAAAGTGCAGGATAAAGTGTTTGTTGGGAAGGATATCATTCATGTTGGTGTTTTCAAAAAGGGAGATGAGCGTACGGTCTATAACATGATCTATAGGGACGCAAAAACAGGTATATCCTATGTCAAACGCTTTTCGATACTAGG
Organism: Olivibacter sp. EAT-5; assembly: GCF_044784325.1. Classification (NCBI taxonomy): domain Bacteria; kingdom Pseudomonadati; phylum Bacteroidota; class Sphingobacteriia; order Sphingobacteriales; family Sphingobacteriaceae; genus Olivibacter; species Olivibacter sp. EAT-5. The sequence continues at coordinate 2,094,111 of NZ_CP173028.1, forward strand.
TGTTACGAGAGATAAGGAATACGATCTGACCAAAGGAAGTAAAGGATCAAAGGTGCTTTATTTTACTGCAAATCCGAACGGGGAGGCTGAGATAGTAAATGTACAGCTTAAACCGCATTCCAAACTGAGAAAACTCCAGTTTGATCTAGACTTTGCCGAAATTGCGATTAAGGGTAGGGCCTCGCAGGGCAACATTGTTAGCAAATATCCCATTAAGAAGATTATCCTGAAATCAAAGGGTGTCTCTACCTTAGCCGGACGAAAAATTTGGTTCGATGAGGTGCTGAATCGGTTGAATGTAGATGGCCGAGGGAAGTATTTAGGCGAATTTGATGGGGATGATCGCATATTGATCGTAATGCCCGATGGCACCTATAGCTTAAGCAGTTTTGAGCTTACGAATCATTTCGATCCGAAAATGCTGCGAATTGAGAAATATAATCCGGAGCAAGTTTTTACTGCAATACATATCGATGGCAAGACCGGAAACTACCTCGTAAAACGATTCGTTTTCGAAAATACACCCGTCGGTAAAACAACCTCCATTATCAACGAGGAGGCTGGTTCTAAATTGGTACTTCTTACAAATGGAAAGGATCCAATCATTAAATTGGATGTATTGAAAGGAAAGACGCAAATTCCGGAAACAATCGAACAACATTTGAATGAAATTGTTGATGTGAAAGGAATGAAGGCACAGGGAAATAGGCTTAGTTCACACGATGTCAAAAAAGTTACGTTGTTGTCTGGAGAAGAAGCGTATGTAACCGGACATGATGAAGAGAAAAAGAGGGAAGATGCAATAGCAGACCCGGATGAGGAAAGGGTAGAGGACGAAACGGTAGCTCCTTCGGAGCCATCCGAGAAGCCAAAGCCAAAAATTGACTTGGAAATTACCAATCCGGATGATATCGACTTGGATGATAGTGGACAACAATCATTGTTTTAATGATCTCCTGCAAATTGCCTGTTACTAAGAGCAAAAGTATAAGATCGATGACTAAGCGGTTTAAATGCAAGCCTTAAGTCATATGTTATACCAACTGGCTTAAAGTGTGAAAAATTTTATAAATTGATAACAATAATGAAAGCTGATAGCTTACGGCTGGCAGCTTACGACCGTCCCGGTGGGATGGTATTTACTTTGGATTCTTAATTTAGGTTTATGAAGGCGACATTTGGAGGAGGCTGCTTCTGGTGCACAGAGGTTATTTTTCAGCAGCTTGACGGCGTTAATTCCGTGCTACCCGGCTATATGGGAGGACATAAAGAAAATCCCACTTATAAGGAAGTTTGTACAGGAGAAACCGGGCATGCAGAAGTAGTACAGATTGACTACGATCCGCAAAAGATCTCTTATAAGAAACTATTGGGCATATTTTTTAAAACCCATGACCCCACTACCTTGAACAGACAGGGGAACGATATAGGAACGCAATACCGTTCAGCGGTATTTTATCATAGCCCGGAACAAAAGTTTGAGGCCGAGACCTTAATCAACAAACTGACAGAAGAAAAGATTTTTGACGATCCCATTGTAACCGAAGTGGTAGAGGCTAGAACTTTTTATGAAGCAGAGGACTATCACCACGACTATTTTAATAATAACCCTGATAATCCTTATTGCGCGGCTGTAATACAACCCAAATTGCAAAAATTTCTTAAGAGCTTGGAAAAAGCCTAAGTGATCGATCAATTAGGCACGTATTATTGATATTGTATATAACTTGGTGCTGGCTTCAACTGCAATAATTCAGTTGGAGTCAGCATTCTTTTTGGAGCCTGTTTTAAATCGTTTTTATAAAATAATTTAAAACCGGTAAACTGCACAGGCTCCCGGTAGATAAATTGGCGATAAGTTGCTTTCTTTAGGGCGGGAGGGCCCCAGCCATCCATCTCGATAACAACCTGCACTTCGGGGCGTAATTTAATGTTCTTATAGTCTCGCACCATACCGGCAGTGAAACGATGTACAACGAGTAATTTTGGAGGTAATTGGCTTTCTTTTACTAAACGAGCTAAAAAATCGGCCGCATAATTGATATCCTTAGCATCGAAGCTGCCGATCCGGGTACCGGGTTTGCTCCCATCCTTCATTGAAAATTCCGGATCGATTCCCAAATGTACCTGAGGCAGTCGCAGGTATTTTTCCAACCTCGGAATCTCTTCCTGCAAAGTACTTAAGGCGACTTGTATATCTAAAAATACAGGCAAGTTACCATGTTGCCGAGCAATATTCAGAACGGAATCTATTTGTTTGTCTGGCATGCGCAGACGGTGTTTACCATCTCTACCGGCGTCACTTTGGGCGGTTACCGCGATATAATGCAGGGCGGCAATGGCTTTGGTGCTGCTATCGGCATCGTTCCAACGTACAACTTCCTCATTGAGCCGCCTGATCATTTCTTTCGGTGGAAGTTCACCTAGTATTCCCATGCGCTTAGAATATAGGTTTCCATAGTAAGCGATAATCCGATGTTCGGGAAGCAAAGCGCCTTTTAAAGGCAAGGGCTGTGGACTCACCGGCCATCGGTTTGCCGTATCGCCATTGGCAAGTGCTAGTAACTTTTGGTAGTAACTGATACTATCCACTGTCGTATCATCGAAGCTTGCTTGGCTTTGTAAGGTATCTGCGAGCGCCAGCTTGTCGCTTACCGTATTAACCTGAGTGCAGGAATAACCCGCAAGTGCTAGCAAGGCAGGGATGAAAAGCAATAGCCTAAAAGGCGATCGAAAACCTATTTTAATCATAAAGTTTAGAATAGAAACGGTAAGGTAATACAAAAATAAAATAATATTACCGCATACCTATGTAGTAGAATGAATGATATTGATAATGAAGGGGATATCATGAAAATAACTTTATTATTTGTACTTGTTCTAAATAAACTTTATACTTGCACTATCAATAATCGTTCTAAATAAAAGAAGTTTGTAGGCTTGAAAAATTACATGGTTCATGTTTGGTTTGGTTGGTTAAAGTTTCCGGTTTCATAACACATTGTAGAAGCCGGATTCTTTTATTCCGAGTTAAGGTTATAAACGTTAGGTTTTTTTGTTCATAAAGTATCTATATAGATTGTTTATATAGTTGTTTAGTTTAGTTAGTGTAAAGCGGTTGTCGTGAGATATCCGCTTTATTTTTTGCATTATGGTTACTCCATTGATAACTTCTTTAACCCGGCCAATTGGTTTCTATCCCTTCCTTTCGAACGAAACGCTGAAAATCGTTCAATAGCTGCTGATCGTTTCTAACCTGATGGGGTGTTAATTTATTTCGAATAACATAGGCACTTAACAAACCAACGGCTTCTCCGATACTCCATTCCACGGGATGCAAACGATAACAGCCGTTTGTAATATGAGTGGTTCCAATATTTTTATTGGCGGCGAGCAGGTTTTTCATGCGTATGGGAAGGAATGCACCTAAAGGAATTTGAAAGGGGAGCGAACTAAAATCGATATAATTATCGCCACCACTGCTCGGGTGGAGATCGATATGATAGTACCCGATACCCACGCTGTCAAAAAAATCAGCGGCTTTACTAGCTGCGGATTGTCCGGCAACCAAACCTCTGTTTTCCTTTCCCACATGTTCTTCGAGAATGGTAAAGGTTGCTTTTATTCGTCTCGATTCGCGTATATACGGGTACTTAGCTAACCCGTCAGCGGTCCCTAATACATCACCCCGTAAACGAAGGCCGGGCCATCCTTCACCACCATCGGACCTTGGAGCGGCCGTCTGTAACCAGTAAAATAGGGATAAACTTAAATGCTTTGCTGCTTTCAGGTGCTTTGCATATACGGGGGGCGGTACATCGATCAAGTTACCCAAAAAATAATCGTTCTGTGGCCAATTCATTATACTGAGGTCACCGCCAAAGGTCCCGGGTAAAAAATTGTGTCTGTTGATGATTTTTCGATAATTCCAAAGGTTTAACGCTTTATTGGTCGCTTCACCGGTTGGATTGAAGCCGAGTGTAGTGGCCTGCAATGTGCGCGGATTGGAATAGGAGAGATCCAACAATTTACCCGACCAGGAGGGGACCATCTTCGGTATGAAATCACGCCAAAAATCATATTGTTCCGGCTTATCAATCACGTGGTTTTCTCCTTGTTGATAGTCCATAGCCAAACACATAGTAAAAGCCTGTTGGTTTTCAGGCTTGCCGACTTCCGGGGCATGCAGCTCGTTCGTTTCCTTTTTGGATTCGGTACCTGTAACGTATTCGGTACCGGTTAATGGGAGCAGATCACCGAGCTCGGTAGCATCGATAAAATAATGACCATTTAAAGTAAGTTCATGATCCTCATGCCGATGTTTCACAAGTACTGCGGTGACCTGATCTTGATGAACAGCGGCTTTTATAACTCGATAATCCGTGAGTAAGGTTAATTTACCGGAGCTTAAATAAGGCATTAACATCTCCAATAGGACGGCAACAGCCACTCTAGGCTCATGGCATAGGCGTGAAACGGAACCATCTCCGGGATTTAAATGGGTGCGCTGTTTTGCTTCGGCCGTTAATGGATAATTGCGTTTATAAAACGTACGTATGCGATCACGAAAAGCGCGGTATGAGGCGGGTGCACCATGGGTTTCAATCCATTGGTGCTCGTCGGGAGGTACGCCTTGTTGACTGAGCTGACCTCCCAACCAATCGGTTTCTTCACTCAGTGTAACGCGCAATCCATGGCGCAGCGCGGCTAAAGCTGCCGCGCATCCGCCTAAGCCTCCGCCAACGATGACAATGTCGGACTTAAGCTCTTTCTGTTTGTGCTTTTCATGCGCATGAGCTGATGCATTTGATAGGTAAGGGATATTGGCTAAAAAGGTGCTGCCTATAGTGATGCCTGTTATAAAATCTCGTCTTTTCATATTTGGAATTTATGGATGTCAAACGGTTCCATCGTTCTTTTGAAGTGCCGTAGCGGCATAATCTACTGCCCTTGCTGTAAGTGCCATATAGGTCAGGGATGGATTTTGATTACCGGTTGAGGTCATACAGGCACCATCGGTAACAAATACATTTTTACATTGATGAAGTTGATTCCACTTATTCAACAACGATGTTTTGGGGTCCTTTCCCATGCGTACCCCGCCCATTTCATGTATATCCAAGCCTGGTGCATCTTTACGGTCAATCCTTGCTGTGATCTTACAACCGGATTGCTCGAGCATAGCAGAGCCCTGTTCCAGAAAATCGTGCATAAGTTTTAGGTCATTATCCGTATAGTCAACGGATGTAATCAATTGCGGAATGCCCCACGGATCTTTTTCATGGTTACTTAAGCGGACATGATTTTCATATCGAGGGATGGTTTCTCCTTGCATCATCATGAAAACCTGCCACGGACCGGCCTCTGTGAGTTGATCTTTATAATCACTTCCAATTCCTTCCAGCTGTTGGCTCCATCCTGCTCTACTAGCGCTGAAGGCGATCATATAACCTCGTAGAAAGTCGGTCTCCTGCCGGAATACATTGCGAAAGGAAGGCATAAAAATGCTGGTGGGGCGTCGTCCGTAATAATATTGATCGCGAAGCCCATCAAAGCTGGCCAATATATTGCCACGATAATTATGAAAGGCAATGTAATGGCCAAGTAAGCCGTTGTCATTGCCCAACCCTTGGGGGAAGCGGGCTGACTTCGAATTTAATAGGATAAGATTGGTGTTAAGAGCGGATGCGTTAACAAAAATAACGCGTGCATAAAACTCCTCTACACGTTTTGTTTTGCTATCCACAGTACGCACACCGATTGCTTTGCCCTTTTGTTCATCGTACAGAATAGATTCCACCACTTGATTGGTCAATAAGGTCAGATTACCTGTAGCATCGGCCCAGGGTAGTGTGGATGAATTACTGCTAAAGTAAGCACCGAATGGGCATCCCCGATGGCAGAGGTGCCGAGCCATACATTGGCCTCTTCCTTGGGCTACATGAACTTTTTGTGGTGCCGTGAGGTGGGCACAACGACCAATGATGACATGGCGATCGGGATAAGAGGCTTCTATTCGTTCTTTAAGGTGCTTCTCTAGAGCATTCATCTCGAAAGCAGGAAGCACTTCGCTATCGGGAAGGTTCGGAATCTGATCTTTGGTCCCGCTGATTCCAACAAACTTTTCTACATAACTGTACCATGGTGCCAGGTCTTTATAGCGAATGGGCCAGTCTATCGCAAAACCGTCCCGTGCCGGGGCTTCAAATTCATAATCACTCCAACGCTGCGTTTGTCGTGCCCAAAGTAGGGACTTGCCGCCAACTTGATAGCCCCTTATCCAGTCGAACGGCTTCTCCTGCACATATGGGTGTTCCTGATCTTTTACAAAAAAGTGTTGTGTTGTTTCGTCAAAAGCATAGCAACGGGACACAATGGGATTGTTAGTCGTCACCGCTTCCGGTAGCTCTCCTCGATGTGTGAATTGCCAAGGATCCTGCATCGCCGTAGGATAATCTTCCAGGTGTTTGACCATTCGACCCCGTTCTAATACCAACGTTTTATACCCTTTCTCACAAAATTCTTTGGCCGCCCAACCACCGCTGATGCCCGAACCGATTACAATGACATCATACGTGTGCTGCGCTTTCGCCTTCCCCGATATATTCATGCTCTTTTTGTTTATAATGATACCTGCAGCAATTTAGTTATTTCCTGTTACAGATGCTTAGCTTGTGCCTTTATGGATTAATTTCCTTTAAAGCCTGGGAATAATAAGTTAAATTTTTTTGTATATCAGGTACCGAATTTTCCCAATTGTTTTCATATTCGATGGCCAAGGTTCCTTTGAAATTTTGTTGTTTTAGTTCAGCTAACATAGCTTTTACATCGAGTATGCCGGTACCCCAGATTGTATCGGGCATTTCCTCGTGCGCTGAACGCTTACCAGAGGTGATGTCTTTGAAATGGAGTGCATGTATACGCCCCTTTAACTTCCTAAGGCATTCCAGCGGATTCAGCCCTTCTCGTCTCCAATGGCCCACATCTGCGCAAGAGCCGATCCTCGCATCGCGGTGACCGATCACCTTCAATAAATCGTTAGGACTCCAATACAATGAAGGCTTGGGATGGTTATGGACAGCCAGTTTTATATTATACTTTTTGACAAGCTTTTCGACCAAGTCCCAATCGGCCAAGGCCGGTTCGGCACTAATGTACTCCATATGCATGGCTGCGGCAAAGGAAAAATAAGCTTCCCATTCGGCAGCTTCCGTTACAACCACTCCCATGGCAATGATCCTTATACCTCGTTTTGCAGCCTCTTGATTTAATTTCTCTTGATTTTCTTTTGATAAACTCGGCGAAAAGTTTAATTCGCCAAACCCTGCGCCCAAGGGATGCCCCGGGTAAACTTCAAGGTAGTGCAGTCCCAAAGTTTGTACTTTATCTAAGGTTTCCATCAGTGTAAACTTATGGAAGGTATACGACTGGACGGCAAGTTTCCAATCGGTCTTTACCTCTGGGGATTGTGCTGCCGCGTAATGAAAATTGTATAGAATTAAGCAGGCGGTAAAAAATACGGTTATCAGGTTCCTTTCTAATCTTTTCATGATGAATTCTCTTATATTTAAGACCGGTACCGTCGATCGCATAACAGATCAACGACACCGGCGATTACTTATTAAACCATATTAGTCGATCGGCATTTCGGGCAATTGGAATCCGTTATGGTAAGTATGCTTTATCCATTCGTTTGCAATGGATTTAGCTCCGAACTCCGTAAAACGACGATCAAATCGGGGATCACCATCAACTACTTTAAACTCGTCCACCGAAACGATGTTGATTTTATCCTGATCTCCAATATTGGTAAAGGTCATATTTTCACCATCCCACAGCAGGTCGCGGTGTAGGCCCTGTAGTCGAACAGCTAATACACCCATCACCACCATCTCATTAAATGGTCCGGAGAATCCAAAATGCGAACTGGCCTCCGTGCGATTTTCCGGAGATTCCTTGGCTGCGCGAATCCATTCCTGCTCGTGGGCATTGGTACTCCAAATATCTCCATTTCCACCTTTAATCCGCGGAATCCAAGGCGTCGGCTGCTCAAAATGTTCCATTTCGCTCACTGGTAAAAGGGTTGGGTTCATGCCATAACATCCGGTCATGATTTTTCCTTTTTTACCAATGAAGAGAATACCACCATTCTCGTCGCCTAACATCATGCCGGGACTGAGTTCCACCGGTCTTTCGGGCATCAATCCCCCGTCATACCAATGAACCTTTACTTCCGGCATTTTTACTTTTCTTTTTTTCGGTCGCTCCGGAAAAGTATACTGCACCATTTGTGCATGAGGTGGTGAATACAAATTACTGAGCGTTGAACTGCCATTAACTTTAATGGGGTACTTTAAATCTAAAGCCCAATAAATGGGATCCATAATATGGCAGGCCATATCGCCTAATGCGCCGGTACCGAAATCCCACCAACCTCTCCAGTTCCAGGGCGTATAAACACTGTGGTACGGACGTTTGCTGGCGGGGCCTAAGAAAAGATCCCAGGAAAGGGTATCTGGCACAGGCATGGCATCGCCGGGTTGCATCAATCCTTGTGGCCAAATCGGGCGATTGGTCCAACAGTGTACTTCTTCCACTTCTCCGATAATATCGGATTGAATCCATTCGGCAACCTGTCGGCACCAGTCAAAAGAGTTGCCTTGGTTACCCATCTGTGTGGCTACTCTATACTTAGAGGCTAGATTGGTTAAGAGACGCGATTCATATACAGAATGGCTAAGCGGCTTTTGCGTGTAACAGTGTTTTCCCAAAGTAATAGCATGGGCAGTAATGACGGCATGATTGTGGTCGGGAGTTGCTACCATAACGGCATCAATAGAATTTCCCATTTCATCAAATAGTTTCCGCCAATCTTTATATTGTTTTGCCTTCGGGTAATCCTGAAAAGTCTTTTGTGCATATTTCCAGTCTACGTCGCAAAGGGCGACAATATTTTCAGTGTTCATGTTAGCTAAATTGCGGCGACCCATGCCGCCAACACCTATGCCGGCTATATTCAGCTTGTCGCTAGGCGCCACGTATCCCAAAGTTTTACCCAAGACATGACTGGAAACAATGGTGAATCCCGCCAAGGCGGTGCTTTCTTTTATAAATTTTCTTCGTGTTAAATCCATGTTAGTAATTGCTGTTTTGTACTAATACTCCATTGGAGCGATCAATTTCAATTTGAGGTATAGGGAAAGGCCAGCTGTTTTCACTGGCATCACGTCCTTTATCGGCAAAGCCGTATTTTTGGTGGAAGGCTTTCATAGTGTTCGCGTATTCACCCCAACGTATTAGATCGTATAGTCGGAATCCCTCGAGGGCTAATTCGAATCGACGCTCCTTCTTTATGGCTTGCAAGATATCATCAGAGGTCTTTATGGCGTAACGGCTTGCAAAAGTAGCCTCATCGATGGCTTTGAGACCGGTTGCAAACAAGCGATAAATAGCGGGTTCATCAACTTTGGAGGTCGTTACGTAGGCACGGTGACGTACTTCGTTCAGGTAGTTCAATGCTTCTGCGTGATTGCCACCTGTTCGTATAATGGCTTCTGCATAGATAAGCAATACCTCGGAATAGCGGATCCAATACGGCTGCCAATTGCTACGTTGCAAGTCGTTTTGTTGCCGATAGGCTTGTGGTACAAAGGCTTTACGACTCTGTTGCAAATTATAGTCGTTAAAATAACCGCGATAGTTGTGTATTTCCTCTCCTCCGCTGGAAGTTTTGAAAATGTCGTTATGACTGATAATGGTAAACATTTTGCGTGGATCAGCCGGATCATATGCCGCTGCCAGATCGCGCGTTGGGGTATTTCCTCCCCAGCCGCCTACATTATTTCTGCCTACATTCATAATAGCAAAGGGGTCGCCCGCTAAGCCAAAAGCTGGATCGAATTTTCGCAGCACACCGAAAATGCATTCCTTTGAGAAGGGGCCGACTTGATAATCACCTCTAAATAAGTCCTGAAAATCGGGTAGCAATTGGAGCTGTCCGTTGTTAACGACCTCTCCCGCCATTTCTTTTGCGATGAGATATTCACCTAATGCATCTCCCTCCATTTTGCCCTGTTCCATTAATCCGGCAAAAAAAAGTGCAGCTCGTGCCTTAAGCGTATAAGCTGCATCTTTGGTGGCTCGTCCGGTTTCATTGTCGGGTAATTCGGACGATCGTGGAAAATTGGGCTCGGCAATAGCCTCGTCTAAATCGATGTACAACTGGTTGCGGAGCTCTTCGATGCTGGCCTTCCCCTTTCGTGTAGAAGGGTCTTCAACAGCAACTAAGAGGGGAACTTCCTTGAATACAGTAATTAAATCGAAATAATACCAAGCGCGCAAAAACTTTATTTCGGCAAAATAACGGGCAAGTGCTTCACTTGGAAGGGGTGCTCCGTTTTCCACTAAGTTACTTCCTTCTCGTTTCAGCGCATCAAGGGCGATATTACATCTGCCAATACCACGATATCGATTACTCCACGTTTCAAATAATAGGGGATTGGAAGAAAGAGGTCGACCGCGCCCTACTTCCGTTGTTTGCGGCCGATCGCCGGGATCGGAACCTCCCGCATCGGCATTATCGACACTTTCATCGCCAATCGCTACTTTGTTAACGGTGTAACCCCATCCGTCTTGCATTGGTTGGTAACAGCCCGTCACCAACTTTAAGCCGGCACCGTCGGTCTTAAAATAATCTGTTTCGTCCAGTACGCCGTAAGGGTCTCTTTCCAAAAAGTCACGCTTACAGCTGGCGATAAGGCCGAAAGCCGTTATGACTATATACGTTATCGTTCTTTTCATTGTCTAAAAGTTTGCATTGATACCAAACATAAATGATCTTGCCTGTGGGTAATAACCTTGATCTACTCCCATACTTAAGGGGGAACCGCTGCCAATCTCAGGGTCGAGACCTGAATAGGAAGTGAAGGTGAGGAGGTTGTACGCTCCTGTCCACACGCGAATACGTTGAATTTTGGCCTTTGCTAGCCAAGCATCCGGCAGCGTATACCCTAATTGCACACTCTTTATCCGTAGGTATGACCCATTTTCCACTAACCAATCGGATATTTGCAAATTGTTCTGATTGGAAGCGTTGATCGCGAACTGCGTGTGACTTGGATTACTTGGTGACCAGGCCTCGGTTAACAACTCTTTCGGCGCATTGTACCAGCCTACTCCCGACTTCATGTCGATCTTAGCAATGTTCATGATTTTATTGCCTAAGGTACCTTGCATTAACAGCTGAAAGTCGAAGTGCTTATAATCTGCTCCTAAACGGAGTCCGTAGGTCAGATCAGGAAAGGGATCACCCAAATTCGTGCGATCGGCATTGTTGATGGTCCCGTCACCGTTGACATCTACAAAACGCAAATCTCCTGGACGGGCGCCTTCTTGAATATAATCATCGGCTTCTTGTTGCGATTGGAAAATGCCATTTGTCCTGAAGCCGTAGAAATAACCGATCGGCATGCCTTCTTCGGTCAGGGTAGTTGTGTAGCTGATCCAACCACCACCGGTAATAGGCTCACCCCCACCTAAACTCAAGACCTTGTTTTTAAAGGTTGATGCATTGGCAGCAATGGAATAACCAAAATCTCCGATTTTATTACGGTACGAAAGATCGAATTCCAATCCGCTATTACGGACGCCACCGGCGTTGGACCAGGGACTATTCGGAAAGCCGAGGTAAGCCGGCAAAGGAACATTCAGTAACATCCCATCCGTGGTTTTGCGATAGGCATCTATTGTTAGGTTCAGCTTGTTGTTCAAGAAGGCTAAATCTAAGCCAATATCCAGCTGCTCAGTCTGCTCCCATTTTATCCCCGCATTTCCGATGTAATTACTGCCACCGATTAACTGTGGATTGCGTGGACCGAATAGATAATAGCCCATATTGCCCGAAAAGGTGGTTAGATAAGCACCTCGACTGATGTTTTGGTTACCTATCTTTCCCCAACTTACCCGAAGCTTCCCTAAATTGAGCCACGACCATTGCTTAATAAAGTCTTCTTCAGCAAAATTCCATCCAGCGGAAAGTGAAGGAAAAGCTCCCCATTTTTTATCCTCGCCAAAGTTGGAGGAACCATCGTAGCGGAAATTTGCCGTAAGCATATAGCGGTCCTTATAAGCGTAGAAAAGCCGACCGAAGTAAGAATTAAGTGCCATCTCCCATTTGGTGCCGGATGCCTGCGGATTAATGGTGCCGGCATCAATGATCCACTGACTGGGATCATTGGATACTAACCCTTGTTTCGAGGCGCTGGAGGATTCGCTTTTCCATTGTTCCGCCGAGGTACCCACCAAGAACGTTACGTGGTGATCGGCGAATTCTTTATCAAATGTGGCTGTGTTCTCCCACACATAGTAATCCGTCTTTGAATTGGATTTACTTACCGTGGCGTCCACATTGAATTGATCGCCATCTAAATAATATTTCGGTGAAAAATAATCCGAGGTCCCTCTGGCTAAATCCACGCCAAAGTTACTTCTCAGTTTTAACCAGCTTAAGGGCTGTATGTCAATTGATCCACCTCCCTTAATAGCCGTTCCCTTCCATCGATTGTTTTTGTAGATCTCGGTCTGGGCTACTGGATTCTCCTTGTTAGTCATTAAAATGGGACTGTAAAACGACCATGGATTGTTTTGATCAATGCGATCAAGGAACAATCCCGATCGTAAAAAGTCGGGAACGTCTACTAAATTAGTCCGATACACGGGTGAGATCGGATCGGCTACGAAAGCGATAAAAGCGGTATTGAAACCTGGGCTGTTTTCAAGCACATTGCCTCTACCTTCATTAATGAGTCCAATATTCCCCGATAGTTTTAGCCAGCTGCGTAAATTATGGTTGAAATTAGTCCGCCAAGATAATCGATCATAGTCCGATCCATTGATAATCCCTTCTTGATCCATATAACTCAAGCTGGTCCGATAGGCTAAATCTTTAACACCACCGGAAATGGCGATATCATGATTTTGCACTAAGGCATTCTTATTATTGATCGCTTGCCACCAATTGGTACCCGCTTCACTTCCTGTGTTGGCACGCAGAAATTGTAACACCTCTGCCTTGTTTTGTTCCGAAAAATAGGGATCTAAACCTGCATTGATATTTGCTAGATTCTTGTAGTCCATAAACTCCGAAGCGTTCATCATCTCATAAGTTTTTATCGGATTTTGGATGCCGATATAACTATCCAGTGATATTTGGCTGTTTAGCTTGTCACCATCAGCGTTCCCCTTCGCCGTGGTAACCATAACGACCCCATTGGCTGCCCTTGAACCGTATATGGCGGTAGCCGACGCATCTTTTAAAACTTCAATGGACACAATATCATTGGGATTTAACCAACCGATGTCATTCTGAGGAAGTCCATCTACCACATAGAGCGGATTGTTATCGTTTACCGTACCTATTCCACGAATTCGAACAGCAGGAGGTGTGCCGGGGCTTCCGCCGGTAGAAGTGATTTGTACACCTGCCGTTTGACCCTGTAGGGCCTCTGTCGCATTTCGAATTGGCATATTACGGAGGTCCGTGCCGCTCACTTGACCAACGGCACCGGTTAAATCGCGTTTACGTTGTGTTCCATAGCCAACTACCACCACTTCGTCCAAAGCGGCCTCTATTGATTTAAGTACAATCTGTAAGTCTTGCCCATTTCCAACTGCCACTTCTTGGGATTCGTAGCCTAAGTAGCTAATAGACAGAATGGATTGAGGAGTGGCGTTGACCATAAAGTGGCCTTGATCGTCGGTACGACTGGCTACATTGGTGCCTTTTACTTTAATGGATACGCCAATTAAGGGCTGTTTTGCCTCATCAAGCACTTTTCCGCTAACAGGAAAATCCTGCTGATCACTAATGGACTTTGGCAGACCTTCCTTCTTCTCTTTCAGCAGGATATAATCGCCTTGCAATTGATATGATAAAGAGGTGCCTTTTAATAACCTATCCAGAACATTGGCAACTGAACGTTTGGCGGGTGATATCGATATCGTTTGGTAGTTTTTTACCTCTTTGGCTTTATAGGCGAAACGATAGTTGCTGAGCGACTCGATCTTTAAAAGGGCGCTTTCCAGCGAGCCTTGATGAGAAAAGGAAATGTAGTCCTTATAAATGGATTGGCCTTTGGTTTTTTCAGCTAGCAACAGGCCAAAAGAAAAAAGTATCAAAAAGGCTATAAGACTGGCTGTTCTCATAATAAAAATGAGATAGGTTGGTTTAAAATTCATAATTTTGCATAATTAAGCTTATCTCTAGTTAAGATTGGGTTTAATACTGAGGGATTGCCGCAAGAATCCCTTATTTGCATGTGTAGTCACATTGGTTGCCGCCAATGTGACTGCCTTTTTAGGGAGGATATGTTCGTCTGTTCATCATTTTTTTTTAGGGTTTAAGCGGAACGCTATTCACAGCCATTACCATCGAGGTACACGGTGTCATTTTTTATTTCATATTTAAAGTTGTTCAGTGCACTAATGACATTTAACATTTCCCGCAAATTCTCTCCTTCATGGAAGGACACGGTAAAATGACAACCGCGGATGGCGTCATTACGATAAATGAAGGTCTTGTTACTCCATCTTTCCAAGGCCTTTCCTGCATCTGCCATGCTTATGTTATCGAAGCGCAATCGCTGATGAATCCAAGCAATTATAGCGGTGGCATTTACATCATGTACTTGCTTATGATTGGTATGGACATTATAAATCAACTGTTGATTTGCAGTTAACAAGGATACAGTTTCAGCCTCATGCTGAACGGCTATTTTCCCTTGCCGGACTGTTACAGCGATATGCGATGCATCGAAGCTGTTAATGTTGAATGCGGTTCCCAATACTTTAGTGATAAGAGAACCTGTTTCCACAGTGAATGGCTTTTGTTTGTTGGATTGAACATCAAAATAAGCTTCTCCGGCTAAAACCACGCGCCTATCGTTATCGTTATAGTTGCGCGGAATATCTAATCGGCTACCTGCATTTAGCCAAACGGAGGTACCGTCAGGCAATTCAATTTGTCGTTGCTCGCCCAATGGGGCTGTCCAGGTAGTGGTAAATGCATTCCGTAAATGTTCCCGTGGAGAAGACAGCCTTTGATAAAGTAGCGCACCGACTAATATCAAGGCCAGTGAAGCCGCAACCCAAGTCAGATAGAGGCGTTTTTGTTTGCGAGCTTGTAAAAATCGCTTATCGGAAATAATCCGCTGATAACTTTTGAGGGATTGTTCTTGGTCATCCAAGTGGGGGATGATCGGTAAGTCCTGAAACCGCCTTAATGCCTGGTCAAGCTCCTCTGTATAGGTGTCGTCCTGAACAGCCTGCATTAACCTATGTAGCTCCTCTGCCGTAATGCGATCACTCGCTAGTTTTTCCAATAATTCGCGTAGGCGTGTTTGATCCATATGTGACCTTTTTGAAGCTTCGTCAAAGCTCTTTATAAGTCAATACACAGGAAAGCTAAAGGATAACTAGGCTACCGGGAAAATTTTTTAAATCAAAAATAGAAAAGGAGAAAAAAATGGATTAAGCCGTATCGTAACAAATGTTTTCGGATTTTTTTCAGGCCTTCTACCAAATGATTGTTAACCGTATGAGGAGAGATTTGTAATCGTTCGGCAATTTGATCATGGCTTAGTCCTTCATACCTACTGAGGCAGAAAATTGTTTTCTGTTGTGGTGAAAGTTGATTCAGCGCTTCTTTAGATTTTTCATCGATTTCTTTTGCAGCCATGATATCCTGCGAAAGATGATCTAGTCTGTCGGATTTTTCCAATAACTCCGCAATAGCCTTCTCCGATTGGGCAATTTTTCGCAATTCATTTAATACAAGTCGACGGGAAATAGTAAATAAAAGTGGTGCTGCGGTAAAGCTATGATCCAATCTATCCCTTGCTTGCCAAAAGCGAATGAAGGTTTCTTGCATGACTTCTTCTGCATCTTCTTCATTTTTTAGAAACCGATAGGCAAAACTGACAATTTTTGTTCGATAGCGATCATAAATTTGGCGAAAGGCAACTTCATTCCCATCCTTGATAAGAAGAATTAGACTTTTTTCCTCTTCGTGTGAATGAATCATGATATGCATTAGGTTTGTTCATAGCAATAGTAAGCATAAAAAACTAAAAATTAAAAAATAGCTGGCTTTACTATTGCTTAAACACCCAGTAGCCCAATATCAGCCACAAAATTCCTTTCAGTAAAAAGAAAAGAAAACCCCAGAAACCAAGCCGTTTAAGCCAGACAATGAATTTATTCTTTTTTGGGATTTCGTTGTGTTCCATGATTATTAAGACGTACAAAGGAGTGTCTTGTTACCGTTTTAGCAACAAAAGAGGACCGTCGTGCCAAATAATGTTATTCGACAGGGAATAAGAACCTGCTTAAAGTAAAGGTAGGAAAATTATTGAATTTCTATAACGCCCGCGTATACGCTATCTGAACTATTGTTGCTACCATCCGTAGCAAAAAATGACAAATAAAGGTGAAGCTTCGTGCCAATTTTAAGTCCTGCAGGTAGTGCGATCTCGTCATGCAGTTCAAACCTACAATTCCCGAATTGTTTTGCTTCTGCGAAAGTTAACCTGTCTTCCGGATATAAGAGCAGCATGGTTCGGTTGCGGTTCAGTTTAGAGTCTATGGATGTATTTTTCCAACTAATATAAAGCTTCTTATTCTTCTGCTCTACCTGAACACCTTCGGGTGGTGGAAGTATTCCTTTGCTAAAACAGAACTTTTCGTAGTCCAATTCATAACCATCGGTTGTTTCTAAAACAGCTTCCTTCAAGTTATATGACATGGCTGAATTGTGACCGGTTCTATTAGTCGCGTAGTTCATAAAACCTAAACGGACAAGAGGAACTATGGGCTTCAACTTTTCTTGCATAAAGCTAAACTTGCTGCGCTGCTTGGCTTGTGATTTGGTAGGTTTTCGGTTTTTGTTGATACGCGGTAATCCACGAACATAGTCGATTCCCTTCCACTTGCAGAATACAACGCTTCCTACTTTTCCTGAAATTGGGCCGTTAGCTCCATTAGTTACTCTTCCCATGACGGATTATCATTAAAGGTTCCTAGATACGATATCAACTTTAGAAATGTTGATATACGATTTATATTACTAAACTAGTAACTATTTTGTTAAAATTCGGAAAAAATTAGGATTTTATTTGCTTTTATCCAAATAAGATCCGAACAAGGTCCGAATAAAGTCCTACTGATTTCCAAAATAAAAGTAACGACAATAATAAAAGGGATATTATCCGGACTGAAAAAAGGGCCGCGACTTAAGTATTAATCGTAAGCAACTGTAGGTTGTGCTATTTCACGTTAGCTTCTGAATTTTCCAAATACGCCTAAAGGTAATTTACTTCCAGCAGTGGCTTGAAGGAATAATTCGCCCGTCTCTAAATTTTTGACCGAAGGGAAAGCGCTTTTGATAAGATTTTCCACGATTACAGAGGAAAAACCTAGGGAATATGTGTTGAGGATTAAAAAATGTTCCTTGGGGTCTAATAACTTAACCACATCCAACATCATTTCGGTAATGTGGTCTTCTAATTTCCATTTCTCCCCTTTGGGGCCGTGGCCGTAAGCTGGTGGATCAAGGATAATACCATTATATTTATTCCCTCTTTTTAGTTCGCGCTTAACAAATTTTAAAGCGTCTTCTACAACCCAGCGTATATCTGCTAAACCCGAGAGTTCCTGGTTTTCATTTGCCCAGGTAACCACTTGTTTAATGGAGTCAACATGAGTCGTATCGGCGCCTGCGGCCCGAGCGATCAACGAAGCTCCGCCGGTGTAAGCAAAGAGGTTTAAAACTTTTGGCTTTGGCGTTTTAAAGGATTTGACAGTCGATGAGATATAGTCCCAATTAACCGCTTGCTCGGGGAATATGCCTACGTGTTTAAAGGAGGTAAGTCCCAGCCGGAACTTAATTTCTACGTCAGGATTTTTATAGGTGATATGCCATCTATCAGCTATTTTAGCATCCTTCTTGAGCCAGTCTCCGGTAGTAGCCGAACGGCCTTTGAAACGGATATGGTGAAGTTTGTTCCATTCTCCTTCATTCAACGCTTTTGGCCAAACTGCTTGCGGTTCCGGACGAATCAGTACAAGCTGACCGAAGCGTTCTAATTTTTCAAAATTTCCGGAATCAATCAATTCATAGTCTTTCCAATATTGAGGAGTCAAAAGCTGTATGCTGGATGTCTGTGTCAAAGCGTTAATTTTTTGGCAAAGATAATGATTTGTTATTGGTTATAAGAGGCATTAAGCTTTATGCTATAGGCTAGGTGGAAGCGATAAGTTCTAAGCTACAAAGCAATAAGCCTAGAATCTTACGCTCCTAAGGCCTAATGCATATAGCCTACAGCTTTACTAAAACTTCTCCTTGGCTATTTTCATGAATGGACTGGCGAAAACAAAATCGTTTAGCTCCTCAACGTCGGTATGGGCAATTTCTTTGTTCGATCCTTCCCATTTCTTTTCTCCTTGATATAGAAATAATATATATTGACCGATGCCCATTACCGAGTTCATATCATGTGTAACAACAACGGTTGTTGTGTTGTATTCTTCTGTAATGTCTTGGATTAGTTCGTCAATGACAATGGAAGTACGTGGATCCAGACCGGAATTGGGCTCATCGCAAAAAAGGTATTTGGGCGTCATGGCAATGGCTCGGGCAATCCCAACCCGTTTTTTCATCCCGCCCGAAAGTTCTGCAGGATAAAGTTTATTCCGCCCTTCCAGATTTACACGTTCTAAACAGAAATTAGCGCGTTCAATGCGCTCTTTTTTGCTCATGTCACTGAACATCTGTAAAGGAAAAGTGATATTCTCCTCTACTGTCATCGAATCGAATAGGGCTGAGTTTTGAAAAAGCATGCCAATTTCCTTTCGGATTGGAATACGCTCTTCAAAATTCATCCGGGTAAAGTCCTGGTCCTGATAAAGCACTTTTCCTTTGTTTGGCTCATGCAAACCAACCATGCACTTGAGCAAGGTGCTCTTTCCTGAGCCGGAGCCTCCGATGATTAAACTGATTTTACCGGCTTCAAATTTGGCAGATATGCCTCTAAGCACATCATTGTCACCAAAGGATTTATATATGTCCTGAACGTTAATCATTGTTTTTGGTTTTTAGCCGTTAGCTTTTATATATTAGCTCGTTTAGCTAAGGGCTAATGGTAATAACTAATCGCTTTTTAGAGCATTAACGCTGTAATTACATAATCTGTAGCCAAGATCATAATACAGCTGACGACGACACTTTTCGTACTTGCTTGCCCAACTTCCAAAGCGCCTCCTTTTACATAGAAACCATGATAAGCAGCTACGGATGTAATCACAAAACCGAATACAAATGCCTTTACCAAGGCTACCGCCACGGTATAGCCGTTGAAGTCTCCTGTAATACCCATAATATAATCAGCTGGAGTTACAGCTCCGGAAAGGGCGCCACCGATCAAGCCACCACTCAGTGCCAAAAATATAGATAGGATAACCAGAACCGGTACCATGGTAATGCCCGCTAAGATCTTTGGTAAAATTAAGTAGCCGGGAGCATTAATTCCCATGATTTCCAAGGCATCAATCTGTTCGGTAACACGCATAGAACCGATTTGGGAAGAGATGGACGAACCTACTTTTCCTGCCAAAACGAGCGCAGAGATGGTAGGACTTAATTCCAATATACTCGAGTCGCGGTTGATTTGGCCTATGATGGAGTTTGGAATAAGATCAGACACTAATTGAAAAGCGATCTGCATGGTCATAATCGCACCTATGAACGTAGAAATAATGGCGATCAAGCCCAAAGAGCCTACGCCGATACTGTTCATCTCATGCATAATCTCTTTCCAGTAAATACTCGCTTTTTCAGGTTTTTTAAAAACTGATTTTAACAGTAAAAGATATTTGCCGAAGCTCGTAAAAAACATATATGTGTCTCAAGAAAATATATTATCACCAAACTTATATAAAATTGCATTCATATGCAATTTAGCGATTCGGCTGGCTAAACAGAAATACAAACAGCAATTTGATATATTTGTTTGTTGGGCAAAGAGCCTAAAGCGAACAATCAACATTAATAATTTATAACGATATGAAAAAATGTGCGCTCATTACGGGTGCCACCAAAGGAATTGGAAAGAGCATTGCCTGTGCTTTGGCAAAAGAAGGCTTTGATATTTTGCTGTCTGCCAGAACAGAAAATGACTTACTTACCTTACAATCAGCGCTTGAATCCCGGTATCCGAATCAACGTTTTTATTATCAAGTTGCAGATTGTAAGGATCAGCAGCAAGTGAAAGCACTAGCCCTGCAAACCGATGCTTTTTTTTCTCACTTGGATGTCTTAGTGAATAACGTCGGACTTTTTGTACCGGGGGGCTTTTTGGAGGAATCACCCGAGTCTTTGGCCGATCACTTGGCGGTTAACGTGCTGTGTACGCATTATTTGGCTGTTTATTTTGGTAAGAAAATGTGTCAAAGAAAGAGTGGACACGTTTTCAATATCGGATCAGTAGCCGGTAAATCGCCTTTTGTAAAAGCTGCTTCATACAGTGTAACAAAGTATGCAGTACATGGTCTAACAGCTATATTGAGGCAAGAGCTTGGAACATATGGGGTTAAGGTTACAGAAATTATTCCGGGCTCTACGTATACTTCTTCTTGGGAGGGTGTGGATATCCCTTCTGAGAAATTTGTAGCAGCGGAGGATATTGCAGATGCCGTAGTGACTTGCTTAAAGATGAGCAAAGGAGCTAATGTGGATGAAATCGTTATCAGGCCGCTCGATTTGGAGATTTAGTTGGGTGTTGGAAGCGGTGATGTGGCGATGAGCCAATGATTAGCCAATGTGATGATGGGCAAGCTTAAAGCTTATCGTCTATGGCTCAAGCCTAAAGTGAAGCTGATTTCCGATGGCTAAAAATTACAGCATATAGCTTATAACCATGGAAAAGGAACTTAGGAGAAATGAACAGGAAGGCATGCTTGGTGGCGTCTGTGCTGGCCTGGGGGAATATCTGGGTATTGATAAGGCCTGGATACGGGTGATTTTTGTACTCAGCATATTTTTTAGTGCCGCGGGGATTGGCCTGATAGGTCCGATCGCCTATGTGATTATGTGGATTGTAGTACCTCGTAAGCCTTTTGTTTTTCCCGGGTTTCAGGAACCCTACGGCCGGCCGCACATGGAGAAGACGTTTACGGTAGGAGGAGAGGATGTATTCCATCACTTGGAACGGCGAAAACAGAGGGAACGAAGGTCGGTAGGCGTCGCGTTGCTTCTTATTGGTACTTTCTTTTTGTTGCTGCAACTAGACTTTATTACCTGGGAAGAGCTTATTAAGTACTGGCCGCTTGTTTTTGTGGTGGGTGGACTGATAAGCATCTTTAGCTCTTTCAAGCTCGGAAAAGGTCAGGCAGCGGAAGATCCACTGATAGCACAACCTAAGGATAAGGAAAAACCGGAAGAGGGGGAATCGGAACAACCTTCGTAGCTGCGTACATAAAACAAACTGTAACGCTGTGGTATAAAACGGAGCAATAGGTCGTGCTCCTTGGTGTCGACCGTTAAGATATATTGAATATGAATAGAGAAAGATTAAATTGGGGATTGGTGCTGCTTTTTATCGGCGTCATGTGGCTATTAAGTAACACGGGAGTTATCTCTTTTTATTGGTCGAGCCTATGGCGTTTTTGGCCGGTGTTTCTGATCATTCTAGGGGTTAACTTGCTGTTACCTAAACATGGGGTAGGCAATGCCATCTCAGTGGTTGCAACTATTGCGGTTTTGATTTTTATAGGCTTTCAGGTATCAAAACCGAGTAGAATATGGGGAGGGCATATAAGCTATGAAGACGACGGTGATAATAAAGACCGGGAGGATAACGACATCGCCGGGGAGGTGAAAAATGCGGATTTTTCGAGCCCCTATAGCCCAAGCATTCGAAAAGCCCACCTCGAAATCAAAGGTGGTGCCGTTGAATACAAGATGGATGGGGAGGCCGCGGAACTGTTTAGCGCGCATTCGCGTGGTGTTTTTTCGGGGCATGTACTTCAAACGACTACCAAAGACTCGGTGGCTGAATTGACCTTTAGAATGAAGGATGTAAAGAAAAAGAACTGGAATATCGATGGTGAGGGGAACAATGAGGTTGAGATGTCTTTGAATACCAACCCGCTTTGGACTATCAGAGTGGATGTCGGAGCCGGAGCCGTCGATTTCGACTTAAGCCGATATAAAATTGAACGCCTTACGCTCAAAGGAGGCGCTGCTTCTTTTGAGACAAAACTGGGTATGCCGATTGGCGAGTCAATCATTGACGCAGAGTCAGGTGTAGCAAGCGTAGAAATAGAAATTCCCAAGGAAGCCGCTGCCCGGATTGATGTGAAGTCCGGATTATCTTCTAAGGAATTTCCCGGATTTATTAAACAGAACGATGGGTCTTATATAACGGAAGGCTTTGAACAGGCAGGAAATAAATATTTAATTGATTTAAAGGGTGGGCTTAGTTCATTTTCGGTAAAAAGATATTAGTGGAGGTGCAGGGTTTAGGGCATGAGCTTTAGGGCTTAGGCATAAGGTATTAAGGTATTAGGTTTTAGGCGTTAGCGGTTTAGCGCATAACGTTTTAGATTTTAGGTATGAGCTGTTGGATGAGATTGGTGTAAGGTAGGATGTTTTTTATCATCCCTCCGGGAGACAGGTCATCCCTGCTGGAGGCGGGCCATCTTCCGGGAGCGAGGCTTTTTGAATTTTTAATTTTGAATTTTTAATTTGACATCATACTACATAGTAAAAAATGGCAAACCATTTGGACCACTTAGTTTATCGGAACTAAGGACGATGGGATTAGTGGGTACAGACTTTATCAAGGAAGACGGTTGGGATGATTACAAAGAACTGAGGGAAATTCCGGATCTCAGTGCAAAATTGGGCATAGCATACGAACGGGCGCTGCCTCAATACTATGCTACCTTAGATGTTAGGCTACTAGCTGCGGCCATCGACTATTTTTTCGCTTTTCTCATTTACTGTTGTTTCGCCCTGGCGATTGTGATCAAAGCCGAGCATAAACAGGAGCAATGGACTTACCTCCTTTTCGGCCTATTGACAGTTCCTTTATTCAAATTCATTATATGTGTGATCGGTGAGGGCTCCGCTAAAAACGCTTCACCTGGAAAATTGCTGTTGCAAATTAAAGTAACCGACACGAAAGGCAATCCCATCGGCTTTGGAAGAGCGCTTTGGAGAAATATGGCCAAAATTACAGGCTTGCTGACTTTAGGCGTGAGTTATTTAATTGGCTTTATGGATCGTAAGCAACAGTGTGCCCACGACAAATTAGCGCGCACTTTAGTGATTAAAGGAAGGCTTATTTAGCAGCGATTGGCAATGGTTTTCTGCTTACATTGGCTAACCGACCCTAGGGAAGCTCATGAACCGAGTGCAATGAGCTCATGAATGCCAATAAAAAAGTAATCGACTATGAATAATACCCTTTGAAGTTAACACTAATGAATAATTATCCCATTAGCTAGTTATTCACTATCTGTTTTTTAAGTGTTCATGAACACACTTTGTTCGGTTATTCATCATTAATTCCGTCACTCAACAACAGAAATCGTTTTACAAAAAAAAGACAATTCATAAGTTGTTGATTTTCAAAAAATTATTTCAAATCTGTGTTACGTTAATGTTATCAAATGAGTTAAACGCTTGTTTGAATTAAACGTTTGTTTAACTTTGCGCCCATTAATTCATTAAGTGATGACTGAATACAGTGAGAAGCAGCTTTTGATTATGGACACCGCCCTTCGTTTATTTTCAGAGAAGGGATATGATAAGACCTCCATCCGCGATATTGCACAGGCCGCGGAAGTCAATGTAGCAATGGTGTCCTACTACTTCGGATCGAAAGAAAAATTGCTGGAAGCCCTTTTTAAAAAGCACTTTACGTTTATTACGGGCAAATTAGAGAGTATTCTGTATGAAAAGGACAGTACAGCCTTTGAAAAAGTCGAACAGATAATCGATGTATTTATTGACACGCTCTACAGTAGGCAACGATTTAATCGACTTATGACCCGCGAAGCCAGTATTTTACAGGAAGGACCGCTGTTTGATATGATTTTTGAGATGAAAACCAAAAACCGGAAGCTCATGGAGCGAGCTGTAAAGGCGGGACAGCGGCTTGGTGTTTTTCGTAAGGATGTAAACGTGTTCTTTTTATCCTCCGTATTGATTGGAAGTGTGAATCAGATGCTAGCCAATTGTCGCTACGAAGCACAAAATGCCAAGCTGGAAGGCTCGGAAGCCGAGAATTTTCAACAGGAAAAAATCAAAATACTGCGGAATCATCTCAAGCAAATGTTCATTGCTTACCTGACCCAACCGGAATTAAAAGATAAGAGCAAAAATGGATAATATAATAAATAAAGTGAATAAACTTTTAGTAGGGTGTTGCTTGCTGGTTATAGCAGGCAATACGGTGTTAGCACAGGAACAAAGAACGCTCACTTTACAACAAGCGATTGATTTAAGCTTGGAAAACAGTAAAGAATTGAAAGTGAGCGGTAGTAAGGTTAAACAGGCCTTAGCTTCTTTGCAAGAAGCGAAGGATAACCGCCTGCCCGATATTGATATTTCCGGACAATACATGCGGGTTAATAAACCGAATGTGGATTTTAAGTTACAGGGATCCGGATCGGAAGAATCAGGGGAAGGTTCGGGTAGCGAAATGCCGAATGTTAGCCAAGCTATGTTTGGGATGGCTACCGCTAGCTTGCCGATTTTCGCCGGTGGTAAAATTACTAATGGCATTGCTTCGGCTAAATATTTGGAAAAAGCAGCTGAACTGGATGTCGAACGGAACAAACAAGAGGTGATACAAAATACCATTGCTGCGTATTATAATTTATATAAAGCACAAGCAGCGGTAAAACTGGTGACAGAAAACCTGAATACTTCAAAGCAGCGCGTAAAAGATTTCGCTAATATGGAGGCGAACGGTCTGGTGGCTAGAAATGACCTCTTAAAAGTTCAACTTCAGGAAAGCAATTTGGAATTGGCGCTGCTGAATGCCGAGAACAATGAGAAGATAACAAATTTTAATTTTGATTTAATGCTGGGGTTAGATGAAAGCACCAGGTTGGTTTTAGACACCACCGGTCTTTCTGTTAAACCTCAAGTCAAGTCGCTAGCCGACTGGGAAAGCCTGGCTTTGGACAATCGCGCCGATTTCAAGGCGCTCTCGAGCCGACAAGATGCTGCACATGCGAATGTGAAAGTAGCAAAAGGATCGTACTACCCGTCTTTTGCGGTTTCGGCGGGATATGTCGGTATCAATGTTCCACACGCACTAACCGTTACCAACGCCCTAAATGCCGGGGTAGGTTTGAGTTATAATTTAGCTTCGCTTTACAAAGCAGGAGCAAAAGTTAAACAGGCTAAAGCGCAGGAGGAACAATTGGCATGGAATCAGGAACAATTGAAAGATGGGATACGGATCGATATACATAAAGCATATCAGGATTATACGCAAAGCCTGAAAAAAATTCAAGTATATGAAAAGGCCGTGGAACAGGCCAATGAGAATTATCGCATTACTAAAAATAAATATGATAACAGCCTAGCCACTACCACCGACTTGTTGGACGCCGATGTGGCTCGTTTACAGGCAGGCATTGATTATGAATATGCAAAGGCCGATGCGGTAGTAGCTTATAATAAATTGTATGAAAGCGCTGGTGTAAGCGTAGGGGAATAAACAAATAAGAGATTTAAAGGTATTAGCAATAAAATATGGAAACCAATAATCAAACTACGGCAAAAGAACCGGAAAAAAAATCCGGAAATAAGGGTTTTGCGATTGTTTTCGTTCTGCTCATCCTAGTGGGAGGAACATATGGTGTAATTAAATATTTACACGCTCAGAAACACGAAGAAACAGATGATGCACAGATCGTGTCGACGATCAGTCCGGTTATTCCGCGCGTATCCGGTTATATCAAGGAGGTCCGCGTAAGCGATAACCAAATGGTGCATAAAGGAGATACCTTGGTGATCCTGGATGATCGGGATTATCAGGTTAGTTTAGCTCAGGCTGAGGCTTCATTGGCTAGCGCACGGAGCAATGCCCATGTAGCAGGTGCGGGTATTCAAGTGGCCCAAGCCAATATCAGTACTTCTCAGGTGAATGTGAACACGGTAGAAGCGCAGATTGAATCAGCAAAAGTTAATCTTTGGCGGGCAGAAAATGATTTTAAGCGTTACGAGAATCTGATTAAGGATCATAGCATTACGCAACAACAGTATGAAGAGGCTTTAGCCACCAAACAGTTGGCACAAAGACAGCTCGATGTCTTACAAACACAGAAACAATCGGCCGCAAGACAAGCCGCTGCAGTTGGTACGCAGAAATCCGTTAGTGCCGGACAGGCATCGGTAGCGGAGGCAACCATTAAGCAACGGGAAGCAGAAGTGGAAGCAGCTAAATTAAATGTTTCTTATACCGTGATTACGGCTTCAATTGACGGTCAGGTAGGTAAAGTGAACTTGCAACCGGGACAATTTTTAGGAGCCGGGCAATCGCTTTTCAACATTGTTCCAACTACCGAAAAATGGGTAATCGCGAACTTTAAAGAGACACAACTCACTAAAATGAAAACGGGACAAAAAGTGTCTATTAAAGTGGATGCTTATCCTGACTCTACCTTAGAAGGCGTGGTTGCTTCTTTCTCCCCGGCAACCGGTGCCGCTCAATCTTTGTTACCGCCCGACAACGCTTCCGGTAACTTTGTGAAAGTAGTACAGCGCATTCCGGTGAGGATCGATTTTAACGAGGGACAAAGTCCTGAATTGATTCAAAAAATCCGTACCGGAATGAACGTATTGGTAGATGTGCATCTTAATTAGGGAGTAGCTGTTAGTATTTAGCTTTTAGATTGCTAATTTCCAATGTCTAACAGCTAAAAGCTTGTAATGTTAGATAGTAGCTGTTAGTGTTTAGCCTTTAGACTGCTAATTCCTAATGCCTAATAGCTAAAACCTTATAATATATGGAACAAAATTCTTTAGTTGAATATGGTTGGCGGCGGGCAATTATTACCATAACAGCTATTTTATGTGCGCTCTTGGAGATTGTGGATACCACCATCATCAATGTTGCGCTCAATGAGATGCGCGGTAATATGGGCGCTACGCTGAGCGAGATTGGTTGGGTCATTACGGCTTATGCCATTGGTAACGTCATCGTAGTGCCGCTAACGAGTTTCCTTTCTCAACAATTCGGTCGGCGCAATTATTTCGCCGCCTCGGTTATTCTTTTCACCATATGTTCTTTTCTGTGTGGTAATTCAACCGCCATGTGGGAATTGATTTTATTCCGGTTTCTACAAGGGGTAGGGGGTGGTGCCCTGTTGGTAACCTCTCAAACCATTATCACGGAAGTGTACCCGATTGAAAAGAGAAGCATGGCTCAGGCTTTGTATGGTTTGGGAGTCATCGTCGGACCTACGCTGGGACCTCCGCTCGGTGGGTATATCGTTGAAAATTATAGCTGGCCTTACATCTTTTATATCAATATTCCAATTGGTGTAATTGCAACCATGCTGACACTTAAGTTCGTTAAAAGTCCTAAGTACGGCGAGAAGCGGTCGGCGCGGGAAATTGACTGGTGGGGGATTGTATTTCTGGCCGGGGCCGTCGGATCGTTGCAGTTTGTATTGGAACGCGGACAAGAAGAAGATTGGTTCAATAACAGTATGATTTTGGCCTTTACCATTCTTTGCGCGGCTTGTGTTTATTTATTTATCTGGCGCGAACTCACGGTCAAAAACCCGATTGTCGAGTTGCGCGTACTGAAAGATGCCAATTTACGGGTGGGCACGATCCTTTCCTTTATTATGGGGTTTGGTTTGTACGGATCAACATTCATTATTCCGCTTTATACACAAAACAACCTCGGTTGGACGGCTTATCAGGCGGGTCTTTTGATGGTGCCGTCTTCATTGGTCACGGCCTTTATGATGCCGATCATCGGACAGGTCCTGCAGCGGGGGGTGAAACAAAAATACCTGGCCGCTATGGGAATGTTTCTCTTCTTTATGTTCTGTTTTTGGGGTTTTCGTATTATAACGCCGGATACAGGGGAGGGCAATTTCTTTTGGATGCTGATGCTGCGCGGTTTAGCCATGAGTATGCTATTCATTCCGGTAAGTACCCTATCACTTTCCACCTTAAAAGGGGCGCAGATCGGTCAAGGAGCAGCCTTCACCGGGATGATGCGGCAGTTAGGTGGTTCCTTCGGTATCGCTTTGATTACTACCTTTATGACCCGGCAAAATGCCCTACATCGTAATAATTTAATTGAGCATATCAACCCGAACAATCCCTTGTTTCAACAGCGATATCAAGGGATGGTAAGTAATTTTATGCAACATGGTATGGCACCCAACCAAGCTAAAGCTGCCGCGCTGAAAGCGATGGATGGGTCGCTTATGAACCAGGCCTCAGTGCTTTCTTACATGGACGTGTTCTTATATATCGGTATCATGTTCTTAATCTGTGTGCCTTTTATCCTTATGTTGAAAAATGCGAAAGCTAAACTGGATATGTCGAATGTGCATTAAAAAGTAAAAAGTAAAAATTCAAAAATAAAAAGTAAAAGTTCAAAAAGGCGAGTGTTGAATGGCGCTCGCCTATGGCTTAAAGCTTATTGCTTGCATCAATGTTAAAAAATGTTAATACATGCATTTAACCAATTAATTCAATAACTTTGCAAATAGCATTGTATTGAATTTTATGGGCAGACTCTACACCCTCATTTTCTTTATTATAATGGGGCTTATGGCAGTTTCATGCGATAAGGAGGAGGTCTATGTCTATGATCAACAGCTGGTGTTGGAGCGAGAAGCGCCTATGATCGCTTCTTATATTACGGCACATGGCTTGTCCGATTCGGCCAAGCTTCATCAGGAGACCGGTATTTGGTATGTCTTGAGCGATTCGGGGACTACGGCTGTCGATTACCTGACGATCGATTCGACAACAAACAAAGAGCAGCTGAAAAATAAACTGATCCAGGTAAAATATACAGCACGTATGTTGGATAGCACGATCTTTGAAGAAAACACAAGCTTGGATTCCATTCCTTATAAACCGTTGCTAACTTCCGAAACCGATACCGGGCGGATTTTGGCTTGGAAAATTGCCTTTTATCCAAAAAGTGTTGGCGGATTATTGGAAGGTGGTTTACGTATCGGCGCTAAAATCAGAATCATCACACCTTCCGTATATGCCTATCAAGACCGTCCCTATGGTATTGTTAAGGAAAATTCGCCACTTGACTATGAACTGGAGGTCTTGGATATCACCGATGCCGACAAACCCAAAACAATGCGTAAGAATTGATTTTCACATAATTTAGAGACAAGAGATAAAGTATAAATGAACCTTTCTATCAAAAGAATATCCTTATTAAGTTTATTGGGCATGAGCCTTTTCGCAGCCTGTAAGAAACAGGAGTACCAAAGCATCGAAGAACTTGATGCGGTCAGTATTGATTCCTATATACGGGCTAACAACTTAACGGTTCAACCGCTTGGCAATACCGGTATGTATTATCAAATATTGGAAGAGGGAAAGGGGAATGATATCGACTATACCGGTCGGTACGCATTGGTCTATACCGTGCGCTCATTGGATGGTGTTTATAGCGTAACCGATACCTTTGCTTCCGCCAGTCGTTATTTTGATTATTTGGGCTATTTCTTGGGGGCCGCTCCGCAGGGCACCGCGATTTCCACGAGCCCTGCCTATCAGCAGCAAATTGAACGAGAAGAAGGCTTAAAAATGGCTATCCGAAGCATGTTGAAGAAGACGGATGGTCAAATCCGGGTGCTTATCCCGTCACGCTTATTGCCTTACGGTCGAAATGGAAACACCGATTTGGGGATACCTTCCAATGCTTCGATGGATTATGTGATTCGGGTCATTGATAGTGCGAGTATGCCGGCTTATGAGGACTTGTCCATACGAAAGAGAATGCAGGCTGCAGGACTAGATACTGCCGATTTTACAAAAACCGAGACTGGAATATATTATCAAATTACTGAGCAGGGTGACGGTAATCCAATTACGGTTGATTCGACAATTACTTGCTCATATAAATTGCATTTAATGAACGGTACCGAATTTCAAAGTGCAGACTCTGCGACAGTCTTAATATCTAATACAGTTAATGCTTGGAAGGAAGTTCTTCCCAAAATAAATCAGGGAGGAACGGTCCGTTTTCTTACACCTTCAACGCAAGCGTACGGATATTCCGGATCGTCTTCGATAGCACCATTTTCGGCGTTGGACTTCGAAATTTCTGTGAGGAAGACAGAGAACGATGACTAATCCTTCAAAGCACTTTTATACACCTCCAAAGCCCGCTCGCGGGCTTTTTTATGTTCTATAATGGGGCTAGGATAGCGAAAGGGGTCATCCAATTCGGGAATCCAGCGTTTTGCATAAACGAGCTTGGGGTCAAATTTTTTTAATTGTATCTCCGGATTAAATACCCTAAAATAAGGAGCCGCATCGTTGCCTGATCCGGCAGCCCACTGCCAGTTTCCTACATTACTGCTTTGTTCATAATCTTGTAATTTTCGCGCAAAATAGGCTTCTCCCCATCGCCAGTCGATCAGCAAATGTTTACACAAAAAACTAGCCACCACCATCCGTACTCGATTATGCATAAAGCCCGTCTCATTCAATTGCCGCATACCGGCATCTACCAGCGGATAACCGGTTTTCCCTTGGCACCACGCGTCAAATTCGCTTTCATTATTACGCCAATGAATTCGGTCGTAAGCAGATTTAAAGGCCTTGTTAACTGTTTCAGGAAAGTGCCATAAAATCATCATATAGAACTCGCGCCAGATCAGCTCATTTAGCCATGTTTTTTCGCTCGCTTGTCGTGCATCCTTTATCAGTGAACGAATACTGACCGTCCCAAAACGGAGGTGTACACTCAAATGGCTTGTGCCTTTTTCGTCCGCAGGGATATCGCGTGTATGGTGATAATCGTCTATAACCGTCTTATAGCTTTTACTCGGAAAAGTTTGTTTGGTAGCAACAAATCCTAGCTCTTTTAGTGTGGGAATCGTTTGCCAATGAGATCGGAGTGCCGCTAAGTGACGCTCACTTGGATAATTTTTAAGATGGGATTCACCTAATTGAGCGAGCCAACAATTTCTATAAGGGGTAAATACGGTATAAGGTTCGCCATTACTCTTCAGGACTTCTTCCTTTTCAAAAATGACCTGATCTTTAAAGGTATAAACGGCAATATGGTATTGCCTAAGAAAATCACTTATTTCTTTATCTCGCTTTCGCGCATAAGGTTCATAATCATGATTAAAATATACCGCTATGGGGTCGAATTCTTTTACAATTTCTTCCCAAGCTTTATTTGGCTCATCATGGTAAAAGGCGATGCCGGAGCCTTGTTGTTCCAGCTGTTTGTTTATGGCTCTCAGCTCACGATGGATAAATGAAACTCGGGCATCATCGCGATCTTCCAACTTCGACAATATCGCAGTGTCAAAAATGAATACGGGTTGGACTTTGTATCCGCTACGCAACGCCTCATACAGCGCATGATTATCCTGTAGGCGTAGATCTCGTCTGAACCAGAATATACAGGGGCGCTCTTTCCTACTCATCCCTCTTTTCTCTTTCAAAAATATGTTTTAAAGCAGTTTCTATGGTGGGATAGGTAAACCGAAAGCCAGCGTTAAGTATTTTGTCGGGCGATACTTTTGCACTATCCAATAGTAACTCACTCATTTTACCCATAATGGATTTCAGGACGAAAGCAGGGACAGGCGGCAGCCACAGCGGTTTACCTAAAATCTTTGCAATCTGTTGATTTAATTGTTTGTTGGTGACAGGTTCCGGAGCTACCATGTTGTAGACTCCCTGTAATCCCGGGTGCTCCAAAGCGTAGATATACATATTAACGGCATCCTGGATATGGATCCAAGGAATATATTGTTTTCCGCTTCCTAAAGTAGCCCCAAGTCCAAGTTTAATAGGTGCAGCTATTTTGGATAAGGCACCGCCTTCTTTGGCGAACACCACACCACACCGCAAAGAAACCGTACGAAGCCCGAGCGACCGACCTTTTGCTACGGCCATCTCCCAGGCAAAACAAGTCTGACCCAGGAAGTCGTCCGCAGGAACACGGTCTTCACTCAATAATTCGTCCCGTTTATTGCCGTAATAGCCCGTTCCGGAAGCCGATACCACCTGCTTTACCTGGTGATTACCGGTTGATAATAATTTATAAATAAGTCCGATACTATCGGTGCGGCTTTTTAGGATCTTCGTTCGTACATTTTTACTCCACGGTCTTTTTCCAATATTTTCACCGGCGAGATGAACAATCGCATCCACCTCTTCTATACAAGTCTTGTCTATTATACCCTCCTCCACATTCCAGGTAAAGTATTTTACCTGTTCGCTATCCCGTTGTGGCTTGCGTACGAGGGCGTGAACGATGTACCCCTTTTTCGTAAGTGCTGCTGTTAGGTGCTCACCGACCATACCCGAGGCCCCGGTGATTAATATTCTCTTCATGTGTACGGTATTAAACTTTAAGCAAGCGCCGCTTTGAGCGCTTGTTCAAATGTCAGGCATTCATGAGGAAACAAATCACGGATGTGATTGTTTTCGCACAATAAATCTTGCGTAATATTCTCGCCGAAGGCGCGCGCTGTGGATACGCTTACACCTGTTGTGAGACTGATAAAAAAAGCGGACAGACGGTTATTAAAGCTTGGTACTGAAACAATCGGCCTATTGATATGTATCTGCTTCATGTAAGCCTTCAGCATCTCTTTATAACTCAGAACGTCGGGCCCACCAATGTCGAAGCTTTGATTAAAGGCGGCAGGATTAAGCACGATAAAGCTTAGATAAGTTAACAAATCCTGCAGAGCAATCGGTTGGGCACGCATTTTTACCAAACGCTGATTGGCAAAGATAATGAAGCGCGACGACACCTTTTTCATCATTTCCATCAAGATAGACTCTTTTCCGATAATATTGCTGATCCTAACAATGGTATAAGAAATATAACTATCCGTCAAAATCTGTTGCACTTCTTTTATAAAAGGTGTACGCAAACGCGTAATATAAACAAGTTGTTGGCTATTGCTTTTTCTCGCTTGCTTAATAAAGTTGATCAACGAGAGAAGCTCGAGGTTTTTGTATTGCTCGCTCCATTCGGCAGAATCCTGACTGAGGTAAATGGCCACATCTATCTGTTCCGCAATCGTCGGTGTATAGCGTTCGCGTACTAAGTCTCCACGTATAACGGATACATTCGGATGCTCTTCCGTCGTTTCCAAGAAATGCTTCTCATTCCGCACCAAGCAAGATGTTTGGTACCCTTCATCGGCAAGATGCCACGCCAATCGCTTCCCCAAATAATTGTTCAGTCCGGTAATTAGTATATTCATTTCGCAAGGCCTATGTCACGTTTATAACTACAATTATATCGTTCTTTCTGTTTAGTTTAAAATGAAATAAGTATTTCATAAGGAAAGCATTAAAAAACACCATGTTTAAACAAGGTTTGTTAACGCGGTGTAAAAGCTTGCGGAGAATCCCGCTATTTTTGTTTTATGAATTTAAAAACCAGTATATTTGAGATTAAAAGTTTCCTATATTAAGAATGAATAAAGATACAATCCTTGTTTGGTTTAGAAATGACTTACGCGTGCGTGATAATGAAATATTATGGCAGGCGCTTGCTAAGGCAGACAGGGTGGTGCCGGTATATGTTTTTGACCCCCGTCAATTTACTCCTTTAAAAAATGGAATGCATAAAACCGGTGTTATTCGTGCAAAATTTATCTTGGAAAGTGTACAGGACCTCCGACTTTCCCTGCGTTCATTGGGTGCCGACTTATTAGTCGTTTCCGGTTATCCTGAGGAAATACTGCCAACCTTGGCAGAGCGATATCAGGTAAAGGAAGTATATCACCATCGCGAGGTTGCCAAGGAAGAAACGCATATCTCGACACTTGTAGAGGAAGCGTTGTGGAAGAAGCGACTTAATCTACGCCATTTTATAGGACACACGTTATATCATAAAGAAGATTTACCCTTTCCAATTAAAGATAT
This sequence comes from Olivibacter sp. EAT-5, assembly GCF_044784325.1. Lineage (NCBI taxonomy): Bacteria > Pseudomonadati > Bacteroidota > Sphingobacteriia > Sphingobacteriales > Sphingobacteriaceae > Olivibacter > Olivibacter sp. EAT-5. The sequence continues at coordinate 2,128,309 of NZ_CP173028.1, forward strand.
TCCCGATGCTTTTGCAACCTTCAGAAAGAAAATAGAACGGGAAACAACTATCCGACCTTCGGTAGAAACGCCGGTGAAAATTGAGGTTCCCGATAATTTGGAAGCGAGCGAGATTCCTTCCTTGGCATCGCTCGGCTTTTCGGCTGATCTAATCGGAATAGCAGATCAATCGCCTTTTAAAGGCGGAGAAACTGAGGGATTGAGGCGTCTGGAGACTTTATTGGCAGGTGCTGATACGGCATCATTGACAGGCTCTTTTGGTTCTGAAGAAGGAACCGTCTTGTCGCCCTGGATAGCAATGGGATGTTTGTCGGTGCATACCGTGTATCATGCGGTGAAAAAATATGAGGATAAGAGCCTGCCGAAAAAACAAGCAGCAGCTATTATTACCGGCTTGTTGTGGCGCGATTACTTTCGCTTCATGTTTAAAAAGCATGGTAACAAGTTCTTTTTACAGCAAGGTTTCTCTAATGAAATACCCGCTTATGAACTGGTGGGGGACGCTTTATTCGACCGGTGGAAGCGAGGAGAGACGGGCGATCCCTTCGTCGATGCCGCCATGCACCAGCTGAATACAATAGGTTTTATATCCCATACTGCCCGGATGCTGGTAGCACATTACCTCGTAAGCAACTTAAATATCAGCCACCTGCTAGGTGCTGCCTATTTTGAAGACAAACTGGTTGATTACAACCCTGCCTCCAATTATGGCAATTGGGCACATATTGCCGGTGTTGGCAGCAGTACCAAGGATAATGGTATTCGCGATATCAAGAAGTTGCAAAATTTACTAGACGCCCAAGGCGAATATGTCAAACGCTGGGGGACCCCCCAATTGTCTTATTCGAGCTAAACATTTCCATGCTTAACTTGTTGAGAAAAAATGTGCGTCACCGTGCGGTAACTATCAAGCAAATTTTTGTGCTGACGTTATAATTAAATTTGATTTAATGTGCATTCCGTCAGATATTTTATAACTTTGTCAGCACATCGTATTATAAAGTAAATGGACAGACTTTCATATCTTAGTAACGCAGACTCAAGTTACGTAGAATCGCTCTACAAAGCGTATAAGGAAGACCCCGATTCGGTCGATTTTGGATGGCAGAAATTTTTTGAAGGATTTGAATTCGGAGAGCAGGCGGGAGGCCATGGGCAACCGGTGGAAGGCGGCGACGTTTCTGAGCATTCTCTGAAAGAAATAAGGGTATTAAATATGATTCACGGTTACCGTGACCGTGGACACTTGTTTACAAAAACTAACCCCGTTCGTGAACGGAGACCGTATTATCCGGGAAAGGAGCTGGAAACCTTCGGCTTATCGGAAGCGGATATGGACACCGTTTTTAATGCCGGGGTAGAAGTTGGCTTAGGTCCGGCTAAATTACGCGACATTCGTCAGCTTATCGAAGAAACTTATTGTCAATCGATCGGCGCTGAATTCACCTATATTCGGCATCCTGAAAAAGTGAAGTGGTTGACAGAGTATATGGAAAGTACACGCAACCAGCCAAATTTTCCTATTGAGAAGAAAAAAAGAATTCTTCAGAAACTGAATGAAGCCGTAGTTTTTGAAAACTTTTTAGGTACCAAATTTTTGGGGCAGAAACGGTTTTCGCTGGAAGGAGCTGAAACGGTCATTCCAGCGCTGGATTCTATCATTGAGAAAGGTGCTGATCTTGGTATTCAGGAATTCGTGATTGGTATGGCGCACCGCGGTCGACTCAATGTACTGGCCAATATCATGGGAAAAACCTACAAAGATATTTTCTCTGAGTTTGAAGGAAAAACCTATGCTGCACAGGGTGATGAACCCGATTTCGGAGGAGATGTAAAATATCACCTGGGTTTCTCAACGGATATCAAAACAAATACCGGCAAGGACGTCCATTTAAGTTTATGTCCAAATCCTTCCCATTTGGAAACTGTCAATCCAGTGGTAGAAGGCTTGGTGCGTTCTAAAATCGATATGAAATACGATGGGGATAAATTGAAAATTGCCCCTATTTTAATTCATGGTGATGCTGCAATTGCAGGTCAAGGTATTGTATACGAAGTGGCGCAAATGTCAAAATTAGATGGATACTCTACCGGAGGAACCATTCACCTGGTAATCAATAACCAAATCGGCTTTACCACCAATTTTAAAGATGCACGCTCATCTACTTATTGTACAGATTTAGCAAAGGTGACCCTTTCCCCTGTCTTCCATGTAAACGGTGATGATGTGGAAGCCTTAATATTTGCAATCAATATGGCGGTGGAATATCGCCAGCGTTACCATACGGATGTTTATATCGACGTGTTATGTTACCGCCGTTATGGACATAATGAGGCAGATGAGCCTAAATTTACCCAACCGAAATTATATAAGGCGATTGCTTCACATCCAAATCCCCGCGAAATCTATAATAAAAAGCTAATGGAACAAGGCAGCGTGGATGCTAACTTGGCGAAGGAGATGGAGAAAGATTTCAAAGCCTTATTACAACAACGCTTGGATGAATCGAAAGAGGCAGAAAACCTGAGCGAGTCCAACCCAATGTTTTCCGGCGCTTGGAAAGGATTAAAGCCTGCTAAGTATGAAGATATCTTTAAGCCGGCCAATACAGCGGTTGATAAAAAGAAATTCATCGAAATCGCCAAATTAATTACGCTGCTTCCAAAGGATAAAAAATTCTTCAGCAAAACTGCAAAGTTGTTCGAAGCACGTTATAATATGATTGAAGAAGATTCGTACGACTGGGCGATGGGAGAGCTAATGGCCTATGGAACGTTATTAGCAGAGGGATCTCGAGTTCGTATTTCCGGACAGGATGTTGAACGCGGTACTTTCTCGCACCGTCATGCAGTGATTACGCTGGAAGATTCGGAAGAGGAGTATATACCTTTAAAAGCGATTAACAAGGGCGATGTTAAGTTCGATATTTATAACTCCTTACTTTCTGAATATGGTGTGCTAGGCTTTGAGTATGGTTATGCTTTGGCAAACCCCCAATGCCTCACTATTTGGGAAGCTCAATTTGGCGACTTTTTCAATGGAGCGCAGATCATCGTTGACCAATACTTAGTAAGTGCTGAAACAAAATGGAAGCGTTCTAACGGATTGGTGATGTTATTGCCTCATGGTTATGAAGGACAAGGCCCTGAACACTCTTCAGGACGTATCGAACGTTTCTTGGAAGCTTGCGCTGAAAATAACATTCAAGTAGCCAATTGCACAACGCCCGCAAACTTTTTCCACTTACTTAGACGTCAACTGCATCGTGATTTCAGAAAGCCATTAATCGTATTTACACCAAAGAGTCTGTTGAGACATCCGAAGGTGGTGAGTAAGCTGAAAGATTTTACTGAAGGTCAATTTCAGGAGATTATCGATGATAGTTACGTAAAAACAGCCGATGTAAAACGTGTGCTTTTCTGCACAGGGAAGGTTTATTTCGATTTGCTGCAAAAACAGCAAGATGATAAACGGAAGGATGTTGCTATCATACGAGTGGAGCAGCTTTATCCGACACCTACTGATAAAATACGCGCTATCCGCCAGAAATATAAGAATGCAACCAAGTTCTACTGGGTGCAAGAAGAACCGGAAAACATGGGCGCTTGGCCACACATTTGCCGTAAATATCGCAAAACAAGCGTGGAGCTGGACGTAATCTCGCGTAAAGAGAGCAGCAGTACGGCTACCGGTTATTCGAAACAACACAATGCACAACAACTGTCGTTGATCAGTCGCGCCTTCGCCGACGACAGCGCAGGAACAGAAGCAAAAAAACAAGTAAAAAAGACAACTAAAGAAGCAGCAAAAGTAGACTAACATAAAAGATTATGGCAATAGAAATAAAAGTTCCAGCCGTAGGCGAGTCGATAACGGAAGTTACCTTATCTCAATGGCTGAAAAAAGATGGCGACTATGTAGAAATGGATGAAAATTTGGCTGAATTAGAATCCGATAAAGCCACCTTTGAATTACCGGCTGAAAAGGCTGGGATACTCCGTATTATTGCTAAAGAAGGGGATACCTTGGAGATCGGTGCGGTTGTCTGCACCATTGAAGAGGCAGATGGTAAAGGCGCAAGCACAACACAAAATAATACTACACCAACGGCTACACCGGAGGCAAAACCGGCCACTCAAGATAATGGTTCAACCGGAGCTCCTGTTGAAATTAAAGTGCCGACTGTGGGCGAGTCGATCACCGAAGTGACCTTGTCGCAATGGCTGAAAAAGGACGGTGATTACGTAGAGATGGATGAAGATTTGGCGGAACTGGAATCTGATAAAGCAACTTTCGAACTGCCTGCTGAGGTAGCAGGGACTTTACAGATTGTTGCACAAGAGGGTGATACCCTTGCTATAGGTGCAGTAGTATGTAAGATTATTCCGTCTGGTAAGGGCGCTGCAGCTGCTGCCCCAAGCAGCGCGTCAGCTCCGGCTACAGCAAAAGAAGAGGAAGAAGAAAAGGAACAAAACTATGCTGCCGGAACACCTTCACCCGCTGCTGCTAAGATTTTAAAGGAAAAAGGAATTGACCCAAGTACCATTAAAGGAACCGGGAAGGACGGACGTATTACAAAAGAAGATGCCTTAAAAGCGGAGAAAAAGGCCGTTGAGCCAAAACTGTCAGCGACAGCGTCGGCTCCTAAGGCTGAACCATCGACAACAGCACCTAAAGCTGCTGCCGGTTCGAGAGATGAACGTAGGGAGAAAATGTCTTCACTCCGTAAGACGATAGCCAAGCGTTTAGTTTCTGTTAAAAATGAAACGGCTATGCTGACTACTTTCAACGAAGTGGACATGAAGCCGATCATGGATCTGCGTGCAAAGTATAAGGATAAATTCAAAGATAAATATGGTGTGGGCCTCGGCTTTATGTCATTCTTCACGAAAGCCGTAACGACGGCCTTGGCGGAGTGGCCTGCAGTAAATGCACGGATCGAGGATAACGAGATTGTATATAGCAATTTCGCGGACATCTCTATCGCGGTTTCTGCACCGAAAGGTTTAGTGGTACCGGTAATCCGTAATGCAGAGTCCATGACCCTAGACGAAATCGAAAAAGCAGTTCGCGATTTGGCCTTGAAAGCGCGGGATAACAAATTGACTATTGATGAAATGACCGGTGGTACCTTTACCATCACCAACGGTGGTGTGTTCGGATCCATGATGTCTACACCGATTATCAATGCCCCTCAATCAGCCATCCTAGGAATGCATAACATCGTGGAACGTCCGGTAGCCATTAATGGTGAGGTCGTGATTCGCCCAATGATGTATGTCGCCCTGTCTTATGACCACCGCATCGTTGACGGACGGGAATCTGTTAGTTTCTTGGTTCGGGTGAAGGAATTGTTGGAAGACCCTGCTCGTTTATTATTGGGCATTTAATAAAAAGCTTATCTTTTAAAAAGCGGTTGGAATTTATTCAACCGCTTTTTTTTGAGAATGTCTATATTAAATGATCATCAAGAACCTTTCGTTGAATTATTGGCGCAGCTTGTTTACCCGGGCAAACTATAGAAACTTGCCAAGGGTGTCATTATAGAATATGAAAAAATTAGTACTGGTTACTTTATATTGCCTTTCATTTTTTGTTTCGAGAGGACAACAGGAGTTTGAATGGCAGGTGAAGGCTTTCGGCTTTGCTGATAACCGAGAGTATTTAAATGCGAAGCTCCATTCACAGTCGATATTGGGCATGCGTTTTGCTCCCGAAGTGGGGCTTCGGCTTGATAGTACGCATCGTATCCGCTTTGGGGTCAACTTTTTACAGGAGTTTGGTGCGGAACCTTTTGGCGAAAAAGTAAATCCAATCCTTTACTATAACTACGAAAACAGGGGCTTGTCCTTTTATATTGGTGCATTTCCGCGCTTCGAACTATTGGGCGACTATCCTCGTGCCGTATTGAACGATACCTTAATGTATTACCGGCCTAATATAGAAGGGCTCTTTTTCCGTTATCGAAAGGGAAGTTTCCATCAGCAGATATGGGTTGATTGGACCAGTAGGCAAACAGCTGAAAAAAGGGAACAGTTTATGGTTGGCTTGTCCGGAAGAGCGCAAACTGGCCTGTTTTTCTTTTCACATTATTTAAGCATGCTGCATACGGCCAATACGTCTAATGGCGAGTTCCCCGTGCGGGATAATATGGTTGCTCTTTTGCAGATCGGGGCCGACTTGAGCGATCAATGGGTGCTGGATTCACTGACGATTGCGGCCGGTGGTTTAGGATCATTGGATCGTATAAGGGGAGAGTATGACACCCGTACGCCAAAAGGATTCATTGCTGACCTGCATGCCGCCTACCGATCCTGGTTTATACATAATACCTTTTATAAAGGGCAGGCACACGATATCCTATTCGGAGACCGGTTTTACACGAAAGATAGCTACGATCGATTGGATCTTGGCTGGCGACCGTTTAGAAAAGGAAATGTGGAAGGTTTCTTTATGTTCAGTTTGCACTTTACACCAGGCGAGATCAGCAACCAACAAATGATCCAGCTTCGGTATAATTTCGGAAAAGCGTTGAAGTTTAATTAGTGAAGTAGTTGTAGGGAAATAGTTGAGTAGGGAAATGGTTGATCGTAGACGTAAGATATAGGATCAGCCAATGTGAGATGTGCCAATGATGGTTACTAGTAGCGCTGGCGGTTGAAGGGGCCCTTACTTAAAACCTATAACGTAGAACTTATAACTAGTCAGGCTTGAGTTGCCAAATAACTTAATAGAGCAATGAGCAGGGGGGATTTACCTTACCCCCCAATACCTTACCCCTTATACCTTACCCCTCATCCCTTATAGCCTTCTAACTTTGCCTGATCCGGAGGTGGAAGCATTCACACTTTTTACATTTCCTGCATAATGGACAGAACCGGAGCCACTGATTTTGGCGTTTAATTCCTGATTGGTAAACACATAGGCATCACCTGATCCACTAATGTTAACATTCGTGCTATTAGCCGTTAATTTTGCCCCGTTAAATTTGCCCGAACCACTAATCCGGATGTCGTTACTTTCAGTCGACCCCTGAATATCAAGTTGTCCCGAACCACTGATAGCAGCAACAAAATTATCTACCTTGGCCGTACAGGATATATTGCCGGATCCACTTACTTTCACGTCAAGTGCCGGCGAAGTAATTGTACCGGACACTTCGATTTTTCCTGATCCACTCTGAGATAAGCCGGTTAACTGCTTAGCGGTGATATACACCGATACATGTCCTTTATTGATCGAAAACCAATTCAGGTTTTTTTTCATGCGGATTTTAAGTGCTCCCTGTTCTACTACGGTTTCTACATTTTGTAAGGTTTCCGGATCGCCTTCTAATTTGAGCGATTCGGTATTTCCCATTTTAATGTACACGTGGAAGCTCCCGCTGTTCTGTATGCTGTTAAAACCGCTAACATCCCGGCGCTCTTCATCGAGCTTGTTTAATAAGGTTGCATGTGCTATACCCATGCACATAAAAGGCAGTAATACTGCTAACCATCCGAGTGATCCGAATAACCTTTTCATTTAAATACTGTTTTAAGTGGTCATGAGGTTTACCAACTGTGTTTTGATAAGTGCAAAGCGGTATCCTTCATGTATCTATTGGTTTGTTTTTATCGCGTCTAATGTAGCGTGATTTTTATATAAGACGCATAAAGTCGGAAAACGTTGCATTTTTTTTATCTTTATTCGTTTAAAAACAAATTTCAAATCTTTTTATTTATACAAGATAAAGTGCCTTAACCGCTTATGTTTTAAAACAGACTGGTTTTCGTGAGCTGACTATAAAGTAAGAGTTGCAAGCATGGGCCAAAATTATATATCTTCCATGGTTTTGTAGACGTATAAAAAAGGAATGAAACCTGCATAAATTGTTATAAACAGAAGACAGTGAATAATTTATGCAAGCTTCATTGCCATTAAAAGCAAATTTATTCCAATGAAAATTAAAAAGGTAGATACTCCCGCACTCGCTAAAATTTTTCTAGAAATACCTTTGTCTTTATATGCTTCTGATAAAAACTATATACAACCGCTAAATGAAGATGTAGAAAGTGTGTTTGACCGACAAAAAAATGGCCTCTTTGCCATCGGCGATTGCTGCAGATGGGTCTTGTTTGATTCTCATGGAAAGGCAATCGGACGAATAGCGGCCTTTTTTGATACCATAAGTGCCAAAAGCTATGCGCAACCCACGGGAGGTTGTGGATTTTTTGAATGCATTAATGATCAAGAGGCTGCCTTCGCCTTGTTTGACGTCGCAAAGGAATGGTTGAAACAGCAAGGGATGGAAGCGATGGACGGTCCGATCAATTTTGGGAGTAGGGAGCGTTGGTGGGGACTGCTCGTTGACGGTTTTGTTGAACCCTGCTATTGCAGTAATTATAATCCGCCCTTTTACCAAACACTTTTTGAAGCTTATGGTTTTCAGACCTATTTCAAACAATATACCTATAGACGGTTAACAGACGGTAACATAGATGATCGATACGCGGCCAAGGCTAAACGTGTCCTGGGAATGAAGGGTTACCATTTTGATCATGTAAAGCGACACGAGTTGGATCGTGCAGCGCGACAGTTTCGAATGATTTATAATAAGGCCTGGGTGAACCATGATGGGGTAGGAAAGATGACAGAAGAGCAGGCTAACAAATTAATGAAGAATTTGAAACCGATCGTTGATCCGATCGGACTATGGTTTGCTTATTACGAAGGAGAACCTGTAGGCTTCTTTATTAGCATACCCGATGTAAACCAGCTATTAGTGAAATATGTAAAGGGGAAAATTGGGCTGCGAGGCCTGTTTGTTTTGCTTTGGAATAAATGGTTTAAGCGTTGCAAAACGCTCTTCGGTATAGTTTTCGGTATTGTGCCCGAACATCAGCGTAAAGGGGTAGAGGTGGGTTTGGTAATGGAGTCGGCCCGTGTATTTATTAACAAAAAAGCGAAAACCGGTTACGCAGAGTTACAAATGAATTGGATAGGCGATTTTAATCCCAAGATGATGAATTTGGCGCAGCAAATCGGCGCCCACATTTATAAGACGCATCACACTTATCGTTATTTATTTGATCGGACGAAGCCCTTTGAGCGACACCCTATTCTTTAATAGTTGAATCGTTAAGTGGTTAAGTAGGAAAATAGTTGGTGACGTGCTCAAACCTTATACCCTAGAGCCGATAGCTGACATCCGAAAGCTAATACCTAATTGCTAACACCTAAAAGCTTAATGTGGTACAATTTCAAGAGAAGCAAAAGGATTTTGATAAATTATTAATAAGTTTGTAATTAGCTAATAAGAAAAACAAAAAAGAAAAGAAATGAAGAAAGTATTTATCGTGCCGGCTTTAGCGGCGGCATTGTTTTTAGCAGCTTGTGGTGGAGGTGAGAATAAAAATGCTACCCACGAACATGAAGAGACGGCTGCTTCAAGTACCCCGGCAGAGACTCCGGCTGCTGCCACTGTTCCCGGTATAGAAAATGTGCAGGTAACAAGCCATATCGAGCTTCAGGCTTCTGATGACATGCGTTTCGATAAGGATTTGTTCAAAGTAAAGGCCGGAGAAAAGGTAAAACTTACGTTGAAGAATGTTGGACAACAACCGATCGAGTCAATGGGACATAACGCCGTTGTCTTAGATCAAGGTACTGACATCGCGGCCTTTGGAGGAGAAGCTTTCAAAGCGAAGGATGATGAATATATCCCTTCTACTTTTGCTTCCTCGATTATTGCCCATACGAAGCTTTTAGGTCCAGGTCAGTCAGATGAAATCGAATTTACCTTACCAAAAGCAGGTGTATACGAATTTATATGTAGTTTCCCCGGACACTGGGGAACGATGCAAGGTAAAATCGTAGCTGAATAGAACTTAATATACAGTTTAAAGGCCCTGTAAGTGTCATACTTACAGGGCTTTTTCTATGAAGCTAAGCTATTCATACAGATAAGAATGGATGATTTAAGACCGGTTTTTTAGCTACCTTGGCCTGCACCAAAGTTACTATGCAAATTATGAGAAAAGGTATATGTTGATTCTAAAAGCGCATGGTCTTGAATGAACAATCCGATAGTCAATAAAAAAGTCAAATTATCCAAGTTTTATCATTCAATTCACGCTTTTATAAGGAATTAGCGGTAAGAATTCATACCTTTGACTGTCAATTTCACTTTGTTTGCTCGTGAACAGAAATTGGCAAAATATCTGTAAATTGATAAGAAAATAAATTATATCCATGCAATACGACGTCGTAGTAATAGGCAGCGGACCCGGAGGCTATGTAGCCGCTATCCGTTGCGGTCAACTAGGGTTAAAAACAGCCATTATTGAGAAATATAGTACCTTGGGAGGTACCTGCTTGAATGTCGGATGTATACCATCCAAAGCCTTGCTCGATTCGAGTGAACACTACCACAACGCGAATAAACATTTTGCAGAACATGGTATCAATCTGAGTAACTTGAAGGTCGACCTAAAGCAAATGATCAAAAGGAAGAACGGTGTAGTGGAGCAAACAACCGGAGGAATCACCTTCCTGATGAAGAAGAATAAAGTGACGACCTATCAAGGAGTTGGTTCTTTTGTTGACAAGAATACCATCAAAATTACGAAGGATGATAAAACAACGGAAGAAATTACCACGAAGAACGTCATTATTGCAACGGGGTCAAAACCGGCATCATTACCCTTTATTACCATTGACAAAAAAAGAATCATTACCTCAACAGAAGCACTTAATCTAACTGAAGTGCCAAAACATTTGGTCTTGATCGGTGGAGGGGTTATTGGCTTGGAACTGGGATCGGTATATGCACGTTTGGGTGCAAAAGTGACGGTGATCGAGTACCTCGATTCCATTATTCCTACAATGGATAAAGGCTTAGGAAAGGAATTGCAGAAATCGCTAAAAAATCTAGGTTTTGAATTCTTGTTAAGTCATAAAGTAACCGGAGCAAGTGTAAAGGGAAAAACAGTCACCGTAACTGCTGAAGATGCAAAAGGAAATCCGGTAAAAGTAGAGGGCGATTACTGCTTAGTAGCCGTAGGACGTACAGCCTATACAGAAGGCTTGAATTTGGATGCCATTGGTATTAAATTAGAAGAACGAGGTAAAAAAGTGCCGGTTAATGAGCACTTGGAAACGCCTGTTGCCGGTATATATGCAATTGGTGATGTGATTCGAGGGGCAATGCTTGCGCATAAAGCGGAGGAGGAAGGTGTTTATGTTGCTGAACTCATTGCCGGGCAAAAGCCACATATCAATTACAATCTTATTCCCGGTGTCGTATATACATGGCCGGAAGTTGCCAGCGTAGGTGCAACCGAAGAACAGTTAAAAAACGACGGTATAAAGTATAAAGCCGGGTCTTTCCCTTTCAAAGCAAGTGGGAGAGCACGCGCAAGCATGGATACCGAAGGTTTCGTTAAAGTGCTAGCCGATGCCGGTACCGATGAAATTTTAGGCGTTCATATGATCGGACCACGTGTGGCCGACATGATTGCAGAAGCAGTTGTTGGTATGGAATATCGTGCGTCAGCGGAAGATATTGCACGTATTTGCCATGCACACCCAACATTTACTGAATCATTTAAAGAAGCAGCTCTAGCAGCGACGGGAAATAGAGCAATTCATATTTAGTAGGGTAAAAGGCGTAGGGTGTAAGGTTTACGGTAAGGCTACCATCGCTTTATACCTTACACCTTATCTCTTACACCTTAACTTACTCCTTTAACACATGAATTTTCATACAAGAAAATGGGTAAAACCCGAAGATTTAAACCCAAACGGCACCCTGTTCGGCGGGACCTTGTTACGCTGGATCGACGAGGAGGCTGTGATTTATGCCATTGTGCAGTTAGGGAACTCCAAAGTTGTGACGAAATTTATTTCGGAGATTAATTTTGTGAGTTCTGCAAAGGCTGGGGATATCATTGAATTAGGTATTCAAGCTACACATTTTGGAACTACTTCAATTACGCTGACCTGTGAAGTACGGAACAAAATTACAAGAAAGAGTATCCTGACCATTGATAAATTGGTGTTTGTAAATCTTGATGATAACGGGAATCCGGTTCCTCACGGAAAGACCGAAATTACTTACGCTTTTGCCGGCGATAGACCTTAAGAAGATTTTAATATTTTCATGAATAAATTATTCGGCATCCTATGGCGATACTTCGCCTTTTGGATGCTTTTTGCTATCCTTTGTAGAGCCTTTTTTCTGGCTTATTTTCACGAACAACTCCACCTGTTACCTTGGATGGAAGTCCTGAAAATATTTGCATATGGAATGCGTATGGACGCTTCCATGGCTGCTTATATTTGTGCCATCCCCACTTTAGTGCTGATTTTGAGGGTCTGGGTTGATCGCTTGCATATTTCTCAACGTCTATCTCGCCTGTATGTATGGAGCGTAGTAATCGCTTGCTCCCTGATCAATATTATTAATTTTAATATTTACCGGGAATGGGATACATTAATATCATACAAGGCGGTCGATTTATTTTTAGATTCACCTCATTTAGCCATTGCTTCCGCCGCCTCGTCTCCTATTTTTTTATCCTCGCTCTTGTTGCTGAGTTTAAGTTGTCTTGGCATTTACCTGGCTAGATGGATGAAGATTTACCAATGCACTTTTGTCGGCATAAACAAATGGTATAAAAAAACTTTCACATCACTGGGGCTTCTATCCGTGGTTTTTCTATTAATACGTGGAGGATGGGGGCTGACACCGCTAAACCCGTCTATGGTCTATTTCGCTACCAATGCCTTCCCCAACCATGCAGCTACCAATGTATCTTGGTATTTTATTAATGATATCTTACATGCCGGCGGATTACATCGTAACCCTTATATCAGCATGAAAAATACGGAGGCCAAGCAAGCGGTCGCTCCGTTGCTTAAAACTACAGCTGGGCACACTACACGAATTCTAAGTCGATCAAAACCCAATGTGGTTTTAATTATCCTGGAAAGTTTTACAGCCGATCTGGTGCAATCACTGGGAGGTGAGAGGGGAGTGGCACCAGGTTTGGAAAAGCTCATTGCGGACGGTTTATTGTTTGATCACATATATGCATCAGGAGATCGGACGGATAAGGGAATGATTGCCATCTTGAGTGCTTTTCCGACCCAATCATCCAAAAGTATTATAAAGAATATCCAAAAGCAGGCTGAGCTTCCTTCATTAATGAGCGATTTTAAAGAAAAGGGATACCATACTTCTTTTTATTATGGGGGAGAAAGTGAATTTTATAACTTCAAAGGCTATATGTTAAGTCATGGATGTAGGAAGGTCGTCGACCAGCTCTGTTTTCCACATCGTGAAGCCCGATCGAAATGGGGAGTATTCGACCATGCGACGTTCGGTAAACAGCTGCGCGGCCTCGATAAAGAAAAACAACCTTTTTTCTCTACTTTACTGACGCTGAATAATCATGAACCTTTTGATCTACCTGGTGTGCATCGTTTTGGAACAGATAATCTGCCCAATCTTTTTAGGAGTACGGCTTTTTATACCGACTCGGTTTTATGTAGTTATTTAAAACAAGCCAAAACGAAACCTTGGTATAAAAACACGCTCTTTATTATTGTGGCCGATCATGGCCATCGTTTGCCATTGGAACAATGGGAAAGTAATTGCCCCAAGCGTTATCGTATACCTTTGTTATTGTATGGAGATGTGTTGCAACCTGCCTATCGCGGAAAGCGAATCAATAAGATAGGAAGTCAGGTTGATCTAGCGGCAACTTTATTAAACCAATTAGGCTACGACGCTAAACCGTATACATGGAGCAGAGATTTGCTGAATGACAGTACCGTTCCCTTTGCTTTTTTCAGTTGGTCTGACGGCTGGGGAGCGGTGAATGGACATTGCCAGGTGGCTTTTGATAATGTCGGAAAAGTAATGAGTTATCAGAAGAGTTTGGATTCGTGCCAACACAGTAAAGAAGATTTGCTTCATCAAGGAAAAGCGTATATGCAGGAGGTGTATAATCAATACTTAACTTATTAATTGAGAGGCGCTTTCGGCAATGAGCTTTAAGTGCCGGCAGACTCTAAGTGAGACGCAGTTTACTTGATCGGATGATCGGTTAATTCATCCTGAATCATCCGGTTATTGTATTGTTGAATAAAAGCGTTTAGATAAGTTTCCATTTTTGCCAATACGATCGGTTCGTCCTTAATTAGGTTATGCTTAGTGAGTCGGTCCTCCTTTAGGTTATACAAAGCGGTACTAACCTGTCCATCGTTTAGCAAAAGGTAATCACCATGATAAAGACTAAAGGTGCCGTCATTATTATTTATGACAAAATTGTCTGTTTGCGGTGAGAAAGCATTGAATCCAAACGCAAAATAAGGTTTATCATAGTGTAGATAACTTAATACGCTGGGCATAATGTCAATCTGTTGTACAAGCTTGTCGGCTTTTCCTTTTAGGGTTCCTCCGGGATAATAAAATAGTATCGGAATAGAAAACGCACCGGGGATGGTTTGATACTCGGGGAAGTATGAAACGGTTGCATGATCAGCGCAAAGTACAAAAAGCGTTTGTTTAAACCAAGGCATCCTCGAGGCGGTTTCGAAGAATTTCCTCAATGCCATGTCCGTATAACCCATCGGTTCCTGCACTTCCAACGGGCCTCTCGGAAATTTGCCGGCATACTTGGCCGGTACTTTAAAAGGATGGTGAGAAGACAAGGAAAAAAAAGCCGTAAAAAAGGGTTGATGGAACGTATTGATGGTTTTAGCCATAAATTGCATAAAAGGTTCGTCCCAAATGCCCCAAATGCCATCGAAATCGGCATCGTTGTTATATTCGGTTTTGCCGTAATAGTGCTCGATACCTGCAAGTTTTGTATACGAGGAAAAGCCCATGGAGCCGTTGGGTGCTCCGTGAAAAAAGGCCGTTTCGTAACCTTTATCGGCCAGTAATTTCGCAATGCTCGTTGTCTTGTTACCGGAATAAGTGGAAAGAACAAAGGGTTCCCGAATGGAGGGGATACCGGAAATAATCGATGGCAGTGCATCAATGGACTTTCGCCCATTAGCATATGTATGTGTAAAAGTGTAACTGTTTTCAACCAGCGAATCAATAAAGGGAGTATAACCTTTATAGGTTCCGTTGGCTAAATCTCGATTTAACGCTCCTACATGTTCCTTTCCTAAACTTTCAATAATCAAAAAAACCACATTAAGCGGTTTAAAGGCAGCTGTATCGTGTGGTAGGTGAATCGGATTATATATCCCTTGAAGCGTCGCCTCATCGTAATAATGAACCGGTTTTAAACTGACTGCTTTTAAGGTTCGTATAATTGCGAAGGGTGTATTCAGTACGATGCTCATTTGATTGGGCGACTGGACGAATTCACCGGCATTGCTTAATGTGATAGGACGTGTGCTGTGGCGCCATCCTCCGCGCATGCCCACAACCGTTAAATAAGCGAAAGCAAAAAACAAAATCGTATGACTGAGATAATACCGAGCATTTCGTTTCATTGGATTCTTCAAACGAATGCAATCGTAAAGGCGAATAAACAAATAAATCAAAAAAATAAATAGAATAAGGAGGTACCAATAGCCGAGTAAAAAATCAACCGTTAACTTCCATTTATTCTGTTCATTGATAAATTGACTGAACACAGTACCGGTAGTACGCTTGAGCGTGAACTTATAATAAGCAATATCGATTAGGTTAGCAGCAATACCGACGCTGTTCGTAATGATAAACAACCATTTGGCTACCTTTTGATAAGGTACATGATATCGAAATGGAAAAGGTAGAATCTGGAGTAAAATGTAAAGAATATTGATGTAAAGTAAAGCCGATAGGTCGAATTTGATACCACCCAGAAAAATACTACTGAATTGCGAGGTGCTAATGTTTGGAAATAACGACTGATTGCCTAAATAAAATCCAAGCCTCAGTAAACTGTAAAGCACCAGTAAAAATATAAACCTAGCTATCAATGCTCCATATATGGGCATTTTAACCGATCCGACCCTCATATTTATTGGTATAGGTTTAGTTAGCTTCGGCCTTTAATCTTTTTTCTACAACAAATGGTGCAAATGGCAAGAGCGAGGCAAAGAAAAATAAAAGGACTCTTCCAAATTTCCAACTATATTCTGTCCAGCATTGAATTAGCGAAAATACATAAGCAATAAAGAGAACACCGTGTGCCCAGCCTACATATTTAACTGCGAGTGGAAAATCTGCCCAGTACTTAAGCGGCATAGCAATAAATACCAACAAGATAAAGGAAATCCCTTCCAGTAAGGCTATTTTTCGAAATCTACGGACTGTACTTTTGTTGGCTGCAGTATTTGCTGACATTATAAATATGTTAATATTTTGTTAAATGCAGCAAAGGTAGGGGATCTATCTATTGATTCTTAATTCTTTAGAAGGTTTGACTTATTTATGACGGCAGCGGTGACTGTGAGTTGGACGAGTCAATTTATTAGTCAATTGGCTGATTAGCCAATTGACTAATAAGCTAATTAGCCGTGGTGGCTTTCATACTCTTTTACTTCTTTATGATCGTATTCCTCAACCATTAACTCTTCGATTGGCCTACCCTTTTTATCCCATCCCAAGCGGTGTAAAATGTTATCTACCACTTGATATACTACAGGCACAATAATCAAAGTTAAGAAAAGCGAGCTGATCAAACCACCTATAATAACCCAAGCAAGGCCATTTTTCCATTCAGAGCCGGCACTTGAAGCCAATGCGATGGGCAGCATCCCTATTACCATTGCAATAGTTGTCATCAAGATGGGACGCAAACGGGCATGGTTTGCATGGATAAGGGCCTGCCGTGTGCTATTCCCTTCCGCTTTCATTTGGTTGGTAAAATCCACCAAAATGATCGCATTTTTGGCAACGAGTCCGATAAGCATGATCAAGCCCAGAATAGTAAAGATATTCAATGAATTATTCGTCAATGCCAGGGCAAGCAATGCACCGATAACGGATAATGGAATGGAGAACATCACCACAAATGGGTACACAAAGCTATCATACAATGCTACCATAATCAAATATACCAAGACGATGGAAACCATCAAGGCAACGCCTAAGGTTCCGAAGCCCTCCGATTGATTTTCCATATCACCACCCCAAACATAGCTGACACCCGTCGGCTTCGGAATTGACCCTAACTTTCCTTCAAATTCCTGAATAACGGTACCCGATGGACGCCCCACGGCTTGCGATTGCACTTTAACCGAAGTACTTTTGTCCCTACGCTCCAGTTGGCTAGGTCCCGAACCTTCTTTTACTACAGCAAATTGAGAAAGCTTAATGAGCTTACCGTCCTTGTTTGTGAAATAAAGATTCCGTACATCGTCAATATTCTTCCGGTCATAATCTTCAAAGCGAATATTGATATCATACTCATACTCACCCTGGCGATATTTGCCATCCGTATTACCATTAAAAGCGGTTTGCATGGTACCTCCAACAGTTTGCAGCGATAAACCAAGCGCGGTCATTTTATCGCGGTCTACTTCTACCGTGATTTCGGGATTTCCACTTTCCACTGAAAGTTTTGTTTCGGCAGCACCGGGAACTTTCGCTAAAAGCGCTCTTGCCTTTTCGGCATAAGCCAATACGCTATCCAGATCCGAACCGGTAACGACCATTTCAATTGGTGCTTGCTGCGCGGCTCCTAAAATATCAATCGGTACGGTTTTCACCTTGGCTCCTACCAATAACTTTTGAATTTCTCCTTTTAGCTTGGCAGCGTAAATATCAGATGATTCATCCCGTTCTTCTTTGGGAGTGAGTTTTACGGTAATTTCTGCTTTATACGCAGTCGATTGATCAGCACCAAGGTTGTCGCTCGACTGACCGACGGTCGTGATTAAAGAAACAATTTCTTTCTTCTTGCTTAAGAAGTCCTCCGCCTTTCTAGTAACTTGGTTCGTTAATTCAAGAGAAGCATCTTTTGGCAATTCGATTTGGACCAAAAACTCCCCACGATCACTCTGTGCGAAGAATTCTGCTCCAATAAAACCACCAAAAGTTAATCCGCAAGACGAAACCAGTAAAAGTGAAACCGTAACGAGCGTGATTGCTTTATGATCCAAAGCCCAGTTTAATATACCCGTTACCCAATTGGTGAAACGATGCAACTGCTTTTCAAACCAAAGAATAAACCTTCCGATAAAATTACGGTTTGATATGCGTTCAAGTTTTCCAAATCGAGAGGTGAGTAGTGGTACGATGGAGAAAGAGGCCAATAAACTCAAAAGTGTAGAGATCATCACTACCACACAAAACTCCCGAAGAATATCAGATACTAAACCGGTACTCACTGAAATCGGAAGGAACACGACCACGATAACCATGGTGATAGACACAACGGTAAAACCAATTTCCTTGGTTGCGTCATAAGAAGCCCTCACTTTATTCTTTCCCATCTCCATATGCCGATAGATGTTTTCAATAACAACAATCGCGTCATCTACCAAAATACCTACCACAAGCGATAAACCGAGTAAAGACATGAGGTTTAATGTGAAACCAAAAAGGTAGATTCCAATAAAGGTTGCGACAAGTGAGGCGGGTATAGCCACCATAACGATGACGGCATTTCGTAAACTATGTAAAAAGAATAGCATCACCACCGCAACTAAGATAACGGCGAGGAATAAGTCATGTACCACCGCATCGGCTGATTCAAGCGTATAGTCGGACGTATCATTGGCGATAACAATCTGAAGATTTTCTTTTTGGTAATCAGTGGTCAAACGTTCAACAATTGCCCGTACTCCTTCACTTACTTTTACCGCATTTGCGTCCGAGGTTTTAAGGATCTGCAATATAATGGAGCCACTTCTATTTAGTCGCGCTATTTTTTCAGCATCCTCCTGTGCATCCTGTACGTCAGCAACGTCCATTAGTCGTATTTGTGCACCGTCGTCTGCCGTACTTATGACTAAATTTCGTAATTCATTAACCGATTTGTATTTACCGGCCAAGCGGATTAAGATATCTTGATTCTTGGTTTTTACACTTCCTGTTGGAAAATCCAGGTTCGAGTTGAGAATTACCTGTTGTACGTCCAGTGCAGACAAACCATAGGCTTCCAATTTCGCCGCGTTTAGGTTTACTTGTATCTCACGTTCCTGACCGCCGATTAAATTCACCTGCGCTACACCATTTACACGAGAAACAATGGGCTGGATGCGTTTATCAATTAAATCAAAAAATTGCGCATCATCCATATTGGCTGTAGCAGACAGCGTAATGATGGGGAGATCATCAAGCGAGAACTTGGCCAATGAGGGCGTTTCCGCGTCATCGGGCAGGTCTGACAATACTGCGTTGACTTTACGTTGCGCATCATTGATCGCATAATCGACATCCGCTTCACTGGTAAGCGTAATAGTAATAACAGAAAGCCCTTCAAAAGAAGTCGCTTCCAGTTTTTTAATATTCTCCATGGAAGACACTGCGTCCTCCAACTTCTTAGTAACGGTGTTTTCTACTTCATTCGGTGAGGCGCCCGGATAAATCGTTGAAATCGATACGACTCCCGGATTAAACTTAGGAAGCATCTCATAATTCAATGACAAATAACTAATGATTCCCAGTAAGGTTAAGGCGGTAAAGACCACGATAACAATAGAGGGGCGCTTTATAGATATTTCAGCAATTTTCATTCGAATAATTGTTTATTCATTTAAGTGACAAGGGTTTTATGCCCTATTTAGTCGTGTTATTACGTGCGTTTTCATTTGCCTGTGGTTTCACTTCCGTGCCATCAACAAGATTGATCTGGCCGCTGGTTATTACGGTTTCGCCTTCTTTCAGGCCGTCTATGATCTCTACCTGTTCACCTAAAATGCGTCCTGCAGTTACTTTCCGGAGTCGAGCAGTATTGCCATTTTGCAAAACAAATATTTCATTACTACTTACACTTCCCACAAAAGCACTTCGTGGTATAACAATTGTGGGTTGCTGTTCAGGTAAGTCGAACGTAGCCGTTGCATACATACCCGCTTTTAATTGTTGAGTGCTGGAATTTTCCACTTGAATTTCTACCGGATAGTTCAGGGTATTGTCAGCTTTTGCAGCAATAAAGGAAATTTTACCACTGAATTTTTTGTCCGGAAATACGGTAGTTGTGATGCTTACCGGATCGCCAACTTTTAAGTTCACTACCTGTGATTCATTGGCATTAACAAGTAATTTGAGCCTCGAAACATCTACTATATCAAATAAAGCTGTGCCGGGCGAAACATACGTGCCTACTTCGATATTCCGCTTGTTAACAATACCCGATATGGGCGCTTTGATATAAGCATCAGCTAATCGGCGTTTAGCTTGTTGTACTTTATTTTCGGCATTGCGTACGTTGAGATTGATTTCGTCAAGTTGCGCCTTGGTAACACCACCGGTTTTAAAGGAGCTTTCGTATCGTTGCTGATCAGTCTTTAATTTACTCAATGCGTCTTCTGCCGCTTCCAGATCCAAATTAAGATATTCATCATCTATTCGCGTTAATAGTTGCCCACGGCTAACATGAGATCCTTCATCTACCAGGATTTGTGTAACTCGTCCGCTATTTTCTGCTAACAGGCTCAAATCTTGCCAAGCAGCGAAGTTGCCATTGGAAGAAAAATCGAGATTGATAGCCGATTTGCTAGCAGTGGTTGTACGCACCACAACAGCACCTGTACCCTTTGCTACGATATCCGTTTTGGCTTGGTTCTCTTTTTTGTTGTTATTCAATACCCACGCGATTATCGCCAGGGCACCGAGGACAATAAGTAGAGTAAAAATGATTCTTTTCATCTGTATATATTTATGTTTTACTTGCCAAATGAAGTGTACCATATCTGTTTAAAACTTGCATGTTAAGGTACGGGTGCTTCATTTGAATCTATCTATGGAATGAGAATGATCGGTTTGTATTTTATTCTGTTAAGAGTGATTTGATATTGCCGTTTGACTTAATCAGTTCGATTTGTGCTACTTTATAATTGAGTAGTGCCTCGTTATAACTGTTCTGCGCCGATACGAGATCCGTTTCTGCCGTTAATAGATCGGTTAAGCTTGCTAAGCCATTGCGATAATTGTTTTGCGTGCTATAGAATACTTCTTCGGCCAGTTTCTTATTTTCTTCTTGTGTTCGGATCGTTGTCAAGCTGTTCTTAAGTTGATTGTTTGCATTTTCATAAGCCATTTTTAAAGAGTTAGAAGTGTTTTTTATGTCTTGATAATTTTTTTGTATCTCAACATCCGCTTGCCTAACTCTGGAGCGTCTGGCAAAACCGTCAAATAGCGGCACCTTCAAGGTCAGCGTGATGGCAGACATATCAAAATTCAGCGCTTTGGACGAATAGGGATTAAATCTATTACTCTGTGTATTATAAATATAGTTGGCGCCAAGTGATAAGCTAGGGTAATATTCCGCAATTCTCGCCTTTTTTTGGTAACTTAATAAGGACTCTTGGCTTTTTAGTACTTTGTATTGTGCCATTCGATCCAAATTGAAACCATTGCCATCCAAGGCAAAGGCTTCCTGTTTTAAGGTCTGTAATTCACTTTGTGGAATCTGAATGTTTTCGCTAATGGGCATACCCATATAGTATTTAAGCAAGTTATTCTGTTGGGTGATAGCCGTTGACAAATCCTGTTTTTGAGATTCGAGATTGCTTAAGTTCACTTTCACTCGATCCAGATCGATTTTCTTTGCCAGGCCGAGATCATATTGACTGGAGGTCATCGTGAGCAATTTCTGCGTACGATCTATATTGGCGTCAATCACCTTCATCTTTTCTTGATTGATGATTACCTGATAGTAGGCGGAAGCAACTTGTTGTATCACATTCTCTTCACTTACCTCTGCGGCCAATTTGTAATACTCTTCTGAACTTTTAGCCGCTTTTAATCCCGTAAAAACGGATTGGTTGAAGAGTTCCTGGTTCAATTGGACTTGTGTAAGGCCCGTCCAATATTGCCCCCCCGCAATGGCGACGAATTCACCGGGCTGGCCGCCCATGAATTCAGCCGGAACTACAAATTGTGGCAAAATCAAATTTCGTGTAAGGCTACTGGTGAGATCAACTTGCGGAAGCGCGCCGGCCCTTACTTCAGCTACTTTATGCCGACCGTTCAGGATATCCAATCTGGCTTTTTCAAGGACCTCACTGTTTTTTATAGCATAGTTGAGCGCCTGCCTGAGCGTTAAGGAGTCTTGCGCCTTTAAACCTAAAGAGGAAATCAATATAAATGCGAAAACCAATAAGGGTTTTATAGATTTCATATGAGATGTTGTGTTATAATGTCAATTTGTTATCATTTTGTGCCTTAGTCCATTTACAAATATCGCAGAGGCAATTTTCTGTTTTTCAAAGATTTCGCTGAAGATCGAAATTTCGGGAATGTCCTTGTTCGTAACTTTTGCTATGGAAACCATCGAGATACCTTTTAAGACGGTGAAATATATTTGAGACGTTTTTTCAATATCAAATGTTACAAGCTCGCCCGTTCCGATCGCTTTCGTAAATGCCAGACTGATCGCCGTTAATTCTTTGGTTTCAGCATAACGGCCTAATGCGTTTAACTCATCGATATTTAAGTTACTGTCGGCATAGCCCATGGTAACATGGAGTAAGTAATGCTTTTCAAAAAAGTTCTTCTTGATCCTTAAAAAGCCGGTCAAGGTATCCAGGATTTGATTCGACTCTTGAATAATACGGTGGTAGGCTTCCATCCCTTCTTCAATTAGATGTTTAATAACATCTACTACCAATGCGGATTTGTCCGGAAAATAATAATAGAGGTTAGCTTTTGATACGGAGATGTCCTCAGCAATTTCGTTCATGGTAGTTTTGTTAATACCGAAATGAGAAAATCTTCTTAAAGCCGCCTCAATGATGTGTTGCCTTTTTACTTCTATGTCCACGTTGACTTACTTACTTTTTAACTATTTTACTTTTTGACTTTTTATCTGTATTGGTCAAAAATAAAGCGCAAAAAGTTACGCATCAAAAAAAACAGATTAAATAATGCAATATGACTTTTCTATGACGTTTTTTGAAATCGCAAGCCGTTCAGAAAAATAACGGCTAACTTTTTTTGCATTTTTGATATTTCATCAAATTCCTCTTTGGTCGGAATAAACATGACTTTTTTGTCTTTCAGTACACAGAATCGCATGCCGATCATGGCATTCAAAAATATTTCTGCAGTTTGTACCGGATCATCAACACGGATTTCGTCTCGCTGATTGGCTTTTTTAAAAATTTCTGCCAAAATCTTGATCTCTAAATTGCTTACAAGTTGCATAACTCGCGCTAGCTCATCGGGCATTTCCATGAGTGAATTAAGACCCTGGTCAAATAAATTATAATACTTCATTGTGAAGGCCAGCCGCATGTCGATCAGGTGCAATACCGCATCCTCACTTTCATCGATGTCTTTTAAACCCTGTTGGATTTTAGAGAACATTTTTTTTGCAATGTTTTCTAATACAGCGGCATATAAACTTATTTTATCGGGAAAGTAATAGTAGAGGAGCGCTTTGGAGAGGGATAGGTCTTTAGCGATTTCGGTCATGGTGGTTTTGGCAATGCCGAAATGTGCAAAACGTTTGGTAGCTGCTTCTATAATAAGCGTCCGCTTTTTATCGTGGTTATCCATTCGTGTCTTGTGTTCTGGAATACTGATGAATTAATTAGCTTATATTTGAACGATGCAAATAATAGCGCCTACCGGGGGCTAAGCTATTAATTGTATTCAACAAGTATCATATAAATATACGCAAAAATTGAAAAATTGAAAGAAAAAGTCAATAAACTAAAATTCTCCTTTGGTTCTAAAAACAGTTAAGCATCATTTAGTGACAAGATTTAAGAATGAATATAGTAAAACAAGTCTCATTAAAGACGTATAATACCTTCGGTGTGGACGTAAAAGCCGAGCAATTGGTACATATTGAGCACGAAAAGGATCTAACGCAATTGTATGATACAGGCGCGCTGCATCGCGATAAGCTCTTATTCATCGGCGGAGGCAGCAATATGTTGTTCGTCCGGGATTACGATGGATTGATAGTCCATATGGCGATAAAAGGCATTAAGCATCGCGAACGGGCCGGGGCTGTCGAGGTTCAGGCCGCAGGCGGCGAGGTTTGGCATCATTTGGTGCGCTATTGTGTCGACAGAGGTTTTGGAGGAATTGAAAATCTCAGTCTTATTCCGGGAACGGTTGGGGCCGCACCTGTTCAAAATATAGGAGCCTACGGTGTCGAGCTGCAAGATGTGTTTCTAAGTTGTCGTGCTTTTGAATTGGCCACCGGTACTTTTAAAACCTTTTATAAGGAAGATTGCCAATTCGGTTATCGAGAAAGTATATTTAAAGGTGCGTTGAAAGGAAAATATATTATTACAGAAGTAAACCTTTTATTGTCGAAGCAGTCTAAACTCAATACAACATATGGGGCAATTAATGAAGAACTAAATAGACGGGGGATTGCGCAACCGACTATCAAAGAGATTTCGGAGGTAGTATCTTCCATTAGGCAGAGCAAGTTACCGGATCCAAGTACAATCGGAAATGCAGGATCCTTTTTTAAGAATCCTGTTGTATCTGAGGACACTTTTAGGACCTTAGTGTCTGATTTTGTAGACATTGTTTACTATCCTTTTGGATTGAATCAATATAAGCTTGCCGCGGGTTGGCTTATTGAACAATGTGGATGGAAAGGAAAGGTAGTGGGAAATGTTGGTACTTGGAAAAATCAAGCTTTAGTGCTTGTTAACCACGGAAACGCCACAGGTTTAGAGATTTATAAGCTGTCCGAAACCATTATTGAAAGTGTGAAAAAGCGTTTCGGTGTTTGCCTAGAGCGAGAAGTAAACGTCATTGGGGTTTAAGTAAAAATTAACTATTCATTAAAAATTATTTTCTTTTGAAACTTTGTCATTGTTTTGGCGAGATAGTTGTATTGATATAGTCGTTAAGGTATTATAAATAATTAAGCTATTTAAAATGCGATTGTATTAAACTCGGTAACAAGGAAAGCCTTGTTTCCACAAACCCTAAACAGTATGACAAAGCTAGAATTTAACACCATGGTAACCCAGCAGTCGGACTCGTTGAAAATGTATGCATTACACTTTACCCATGATGACGAGGACGCAAATGATTTAGTTCAGGATACTGTGCTCAAGGCAATTACTTATTATGAGAAGTTCAAAGAAGGCACTAATTTGAAAGGTTGGCTGTACACTATTATGAAGAATACCTTCATTAATAATTACCGCCGATTTGTAAAAATCAGCACCTTTGTTACGAAGTCTGACGAAATTTCTTCAGCCAATTTAGCCTATAGTGCGACTGGTAATAATGGAGAAAATAAGTTCGTAATGGATGACATCAAACATGCCATGACCAATCTTTCCGATGATTATTATGTCCCCTTTACGATGTATTTTGAAGGGTATAAATATCATGAGATTGCAGACCACCTAGATATACCTATCGGTACGGTGAAAACCCGGATACACGTAGCTCGTAAAACATTGAAAAAGTCGTTAAAGCCTTATCAATCAAGAGATAAGTCGCACGCCTACGCTGCTGCGATTATTTAGAAAAACATTTTTTAGCCACATGTGTAAAGGGGAAGCCGAGTTCTTTTTAATGTGGTTTCCCCTTTGTTTTTGGAAGCGTGTTTCTTTCTAGTTAAAATTTCCCCCTTTATGCTACCGCTTAATTGTTTTAGCTTTTGCGGCGTGGTTGGTTATTAGTTGCCCGTTTAGTTATTGGTTACTCGTTATTTGTTATTGGTTGTGCCTGCTGGTAGGCAGGGGTTGTCCGGTTACCGGATGTGCGTAATGAAATCACACGGGGCTCTAGCGCGCAGGGAACAACGACCTCATGAAACTGAGCGTCAAAAAGATTTAGGATTATTTTTAGCTACTTTGAGGCACCAAAGTAGCCAAACCGAGGAGTTTACGACGAGCTCATAAAGGCATCTTAAATCAAACACCCCTTTATAACTGCTCGGCTTGTCTATTCCGTTGCAACCCGTTGTCCGATGCCCATCCGTGAATCGGAGCCACCCTTTCGCACAAAGATCCCACCCTTCGTTCGTCGATTCACTTAATCCGATAAGCTTCGCTCGATATCCAGTGAAGGGGCATCCGGAGCTGCCGGTTGCTGCCTTCACAGACTAGGCCACAGACGCACTTCGGAACGGCCGTGCTTACACGGGGCTTTCGAGCGGAGAAACTGTGGCCTCATGAAATTGAGCATCAAAAAGATTTAGGATAGCCGCGGGTAAAAAATCATGTGAAGAAGCGAAGGGTGGCCTAGCGTGCGGGAGCGGCTCCGCAGGATTGAGCTTTGGGCCTAAATCTTTAGCGAAAGTACATGCAGCCTTGACTGTTTGGTTCTTTATGGTCAAGCATAAAGAACATAATAAAATATCACGGGATGATACCAAAGTAATATTATGCGTATTTTTGAATTCGAAAATACCTTTATGCAAACATATAGCAAAGCGCAGCTTGCCAAACGAAATGGACAGGATAGGGATGAAATTTGGATAGCTTTCAAAGGCAAGATTTACGATGTGACAGACAGTCGTTTGTGGCGAAACGGAACCCATTATGAACATTGGGCGGGTCAGGATTTGACGGAAGAGTTGACAGCTGCCCCACACACGGCCCTGGTCTTTGAGCGTTTTGAGGTAGTTGGAATGCTCGAGGATTGATAACCGTTGAGAATCCGAAAATTATCGCCTATACTGAAACCTTGAGCTAGCTACTCAGTAGGTAGTTTCTATCCTTATATTAAATAATAAAAGAAGTAAGGGTGCTGAATGTTTGAACCCGTTCGTGAATCTCCTGTGCACTGAGCGATTCGATCCGTTCGGTCCCGAACTTTTCTACGCAAAAGGAAGCTAATGCAGAACCGTAAATCACGGCAGCTTTCATGCTTTCAAAATTAATAAAACCCTTATTGGCTAAATAACCAATAAATCCACCTGCGAAGGTGTCGCCGGCACCGGTTGGATCAAAAACTTCTGCTAACGGGAGGGCCGGAGCAGCGAATATGCTGTTTTCGCCAAATAAAAGAGCGCCATGTTCACCTTTTTTAATAATCAAATATTTTGGTCCCATATTCAAAATGAGTTCAGCAGCTTTGACTAATGAATATTGACCGGATAGCTGACGGGCCTCTTCGTCGTTTATCGTTAACACATCCACTTGACGAAGTACTTTTTTCAGGTCGTCAAGCGCAATGTTCATCCAGAAGTTCATGGTGTCCATAACCACGAGCTTGGGCCGCCTTGTCAACCGTTCAAGCGCGGTGAGTTGAACCTGTGGACTTAAATTGCCTAATAGGATGTATTCGGCCATTTGGTAACTGCTCGGTATGATGGGGTCAAAGTCGCCTAAAACATTCAGCTCCGTAACAAGGGTATCACGTGTATTCATGTCGTTATGGTACTTTCCCGACCAGAAGAATGACTTTTCTCCCGCTTTGATCTGGATCCCTGAAATATCAATATGTTTATCAGTGAATTTTTCAAGGTTGCCCTGGCCAAAATCTTCACCAACTACACTGATTATCTTAACATCATCGTAAAGATAGGAAGCTGCCAGCGCTGCATAACTGGCAGCACCGCCGACAATTTTATCAGTTTTACCAAAAGGAGTTTCCAGGGCATCGAAAGCCACGGACCCGAGGATGATCAAGCTCATACTATTGTTTGTAACCTATGTAAACAAAAAAACCCCGTAAACTTACGGGGTTTGCTCCTGAAGCTGGGCTCGAACCAGCGACCCTCTGATTAACAGTCAGATGCTCTAACCAGCTGAGCTATTCAGGAGTGCTTTCTGGCTATTGCGGCCCACAAATATTGTCCTTTTGTGAACTGCGATGCAAATATAGGGTAATGTTTTAAATTGTCAAACGATTTTTTTGTTTTTTGTGCTTCTTATAGCGAATTGATCAATTAGAAGGCTCATTTTCAGAAGGAAAAAAATAGCACTTTTCCAAATCATTATGTCGAGAAGAGTGCACTGGATGAAGGGCAGGGGCCAAGACATCGATATGTGGCCAATCCGTACCGATCCTTCCATTACACTTCGTTGCGGTCGAGATCACGGACTGCCACGATAGTGGAATATGTGTCACTCGAAACAATACAAAAGGCCAATTGTTAGCTTAAAACAATGGATTTTGTCCATCAAGTATTTGCGCGGAATATCGTTTTATTTTCTTAGTGTTTGTTGTACACTATTGTTGAAATTTAATGCTATATTTGTCCGTGTATTTTTGACGATAAAAAAGGTAGATAATTTTGCGTAGCATCTTAAAAATTGTC
Source organism: Olivibacter sp. EAT-5 (assembly GCF_044784325.1). Lineage (NCBI taxonomy): Bacteria > Pseudomonadati > Bacteroidota > Sphingobacteriia > Sphingobacteriales > Sphingobacteriaceae > Olivibacter > Olivibacter sp. EAT-5. The sequence continues at coordinate 2,156,668 of NZ_CP173028.1, forward strand.
ACTTTTGCGCATCGTTTAAGAATCGGCATTTAAAATTAATATTATGAATATTGTAATCGTTGGCGGTGGTTTTGCTGGGATGAATTTGGCCAAGCAATTGTCAAAGGACGGCAGCCTGAACATTACATTGATAGATAAAAATAACTATCATTTCTTTCCTCCCCTAATTTATCAGGTAGCGACTGCTTTTATTGAAACATCGATTATTACTTATCCGTTTCGAAAAATGTTCAGTAGTGCGCGCAACTTTCGATTTCATTATGGAGGATTGGAATATATTGACACCCAAAACCAGGTGGTGACCACTACGTCAGGCAAAGTGTCTTATGACTACTTGGTGTTGGCGATGGGAACCGAAACTAACTATTTCGGTATGGCCAACGTAGAGAAGCATGCCGTACCGATGAAAACAATTGACGACGCGATCAATCTTCGTAATCACATTTTGCGCAATGGCGAGCGTGCTGCCCAAGAACATGATGATGAAGAACGTGAGAAGTTTTCAACAATCGTTATTTCAGGAGGCGGTCCAACCGGGGTTGAATTGGCGGGTATGTTAGCTTATATGAATAAGAAAATTTTGGCGAAAGAGTACCCTGAATTTTCTCCGAATGGCAAAATGCGGATTGTATTAGTTGATATGGCGCCAACGTTATTAGGACCGATGAGTAAGAAGTCACAACAAGAAGCTTTAGATGTGCTGCGCGATATGGGTGTGGAAGTAAAGTTGAACACCGGTGTAAAAGACTACGTAGACGGAAAGGTGTTGTTCGCTGACGGAACAAGTATCGCTACCGATACATTGATCTGGTCATCAGGTGTCATTGCAAAAGAAGCACCTGGTTTACCGAAAGAGGCGATTGGCCGTGGTAGAAGAATTTTGGTGGACGAATATAACCGGGTAAAAGGCTTGGATAACGTGTTCGCTATCGGAGATATCTGTTTGCAAACAACGGATAGTGCGTTCCCTAATGGGCACCCGCAATTGGCGCAAGTTGCTATTCAACAGGGAAAACTGCTCGCAGAAAACCTTGTTAATATGGTTGAAAAGCGGCCCTTGAAGGCATTTAAATACAATGATAAAGGCAGCATGGCGATTATCACCAAGAATAAAGCAGTAGTAGATTTGCCTAAATTTACATTCACCGGTTGGTTTGCCTGGTTAACTTGGTTGTTTATTCACATTATACCGATTGCCGGATTCCGCAATAAAATAAAGCTGGTAACCGGCTGGTTCTGGTCGTTCTTAACAAATAATCCAAGTTTACGTCTAATTATTCGGCCTATTGATCAGCACAAAAGTACCGAAGAAGCCATGGTAGAAGAAGTTAAAAAATAAATTTTCTTCTTATAAAAAAAGCGTCCGTTTCAGCACTGAAACGGACGCTTTTTTTATGAACGCCTATTATATTATAGCAAACTTTGTAGCAAAGGTTTCCATCCAACAATACCGTCCAATAACTTTTCAAGGTCTTTGATGGCTACACGCTCTTGTTCCATGCTGTCGCGATGCCGAATAGTAACAGTATCATCTTGCAGACTTTGATGATCTACCGTAATACAGATTGGTGTACCAATCGCATCTTGCCGACGATAGCGTTTGCCGATCGCATCTTTCTCCTCGTAAATAATATTATAGTCGATTTTGAGTAAATCCATTACCTCCCTCGCTTTTTCAGGCAAGCCATCTTTTTTTGTCAAAGGAAATACCGCCGCTTTAATAGGGGCAAGCGCGGGATGAAGATGTAATACAGAGCGGGAATCCTGCTTTTCATCTGTGCTCAAATCTTCCTCTTCATAAGCGTTACAAAGGATGGTTAAGAACATACGATCCAAACCAATGGAAGTTTCAATAACATAAGGAACGTAATTCTGGTTAATCTCCGGATCAAAATATTGCAGTTTCTTTCCCGAAAAAGTTTGATGTTGACTTAAATCAAAGTCGGTCCGGGAATGAATGCCTTCCACTTCTTTGAAACCGAACGGGAATTCATATTCAATATCAACTGCGGCATTGGCATAATGTGCTAATTTTACATGGTCATGATAACGGTATTTCGAAGGATTCGGCTTTAAAGCTAAATGCCACTTTAAACGTGTTTCCTTCCATTGGTTATACCACTCAAGTTCGGTGCCCGGGCGAACGAAAAATTGCATTTCCATTTGCTCAAATTCACGCATACGCATGATAAACTGGCGGGCAATTACTTCATTTCGGAAGGCTTTTCCGATTTGAGCGATACCAAAAGGAATCTTCATCCTACCGGTTTTCTGTACATTCAGAAAATTGACGAAAATACCTTGCGCGGTTTCCGGGCGAAGATACACCTCCTCAGACCCATCGGCCATAGCACCCATTTGCGTACTGAACATTAAATTAAACTGACGGACCTCGGTCCAATTTTTCGTTCCCGAAACGGGGCAGGCAATCTCATGTTCTTCAATGATGGATTTTAGTCGGCCTAAATCATCGCTGTTTAAGGCAGCATCTAGATCGGCTTGGAGTTTCGCCGCTTTATCGGTTTTACCATCCTTTTCATACCGTGCTATTTTATCTTCAATTAGCTGATCTGCCCGGTAACGTTTTTTTGAATCTTTGTTATCAATCATCGGATCGTTAAAACCATCAACATGGCCGGAAGCTTTCCATATTTTAGGATGCATAAAAATAGCCGAATCTATCCCTACAATATTCTCATTTAACTGCACCATAGCCTTCCACCAATAGGTTTTAATATTGTTTTTCAACTCAGCCCCTAATTGGCCGTAATCGTACACGGCACTTAAACCATCGTAGATTTCACTGGAAGGGAATACAAAACCATATTCCTTTGCATGTGATATAACATTTTTAAAAAGTTCGTCGTTAGTCTTCATTCTTACCTTTTTATATAAGCGTCGAAACGAGCTGTTAAAGCGACAGCTCTTATTTCTTTTGAAATAAATTTAAACGGATTTTAACAGGTTGAGCTATCGTTCTCTTGTCGTTTTCCATAGCAGAGACAAACCTATACAAAATTCTTTTATTTTTCGCTATAAATTAAATTCCTATCCGGGAAATCGCTTTAATTCCTTTAAGCCCTTCAGATAGGAAACACTTTTTTGTTTTATAAGAATATGGCGTTCATATTATAAGAAAAGAAAGCGAAGTGTTGTTTTACAAGGTGTTTGTCAATAGCTTTGTAGGATCAAATCGAGCAGCATCACAAAATTTCATGAAGCGGTTATATTTAAGTTTATTATGGTTACTGAGCATCGGTATAAGCGCTTGCTCATTAACGGAGGCGACAGGCAACGGTTACAGTGAAGCTTCTAAAATAGCACTTTCTTCAGTTGAGGACTTGTATAGGTTTATGACCTATAGTGATCGACGTGTACCCCTTGTTAGTGCACACCGCGGTGGGCCCGAGCCGGGATATCCTGAAAATGCCATTGAAACATTTCAACATAGTGCTAATAAACAACCGCTAATCATCGAATGTGATATTGCGTTAACGAAAGACTCCGTTTTGGTGATGATGCACGATGATAAACTAGATCGTACAACGACGGGCAAGGGGTTGCTTAGCAATCATACCTTGGCCGAACTTAAGGCACTAAAATTAAAAGACAATGAAGGTAAGGTTACATCCTTTAAAATTCCTACACTGGATGATGTGTTGAAGTGGGGAAAGGGAAAAGTAATCTTTACGTTGGATATAAAAAGAGGCGTGCCGATGGATTTGGTAGTGGACGCTGTCAAGCGTCATCAGGCGGCCTCTTACTCCGTTATCATCACCTACAATGCCACCCAAGCGGCTCAGGTACATCAACTGGCTCCTGATTTGATGATATCGGCCAGTATCCGAAAGATGGATGATTTGTTGCGATTGAACGATTACGGTATTCCCGATAACAGATTGCTCGCCTTTGTAGGCGTCAGTGAGCCCGAGCCATCCTTATATAAGCGGTTGCATGAGCACGGGATTATGTGTATATTAGGAACTATGGGCAACTTGGATAAACGGGCAGAAAGTCGGGGTGATGGCCTTTACTATCAACTTATAGAACGAGGTGCCGATATTTTATCCACCGATCGGCATAATGAAGCAGGCGTGCAACTGGCAAAATACCGTAAAGATCATCAGATTCGGGCTTATTGATAACTGAAAATTTAGTTGCTATGTTGCTAGCGGTCAAGAACCTCACCAAAACATTTGGAAATCAAGTAGCCGTCAATGATATCTCCTTCGGTATCGAGGAAGCAAAGGTCGTTGGATTTTTAGGTCCCAATGGGGCCGGGAAATCGACTACAATGAAAATGATTACCGGATTTATCAGGCCTTCTACAGGAAGTGTAAGCATTCACGGGATCGATGTGCAGGAAAAAGAATATGAAGCAAAACGTTTACTAGGCTATCTGCCGGAAAATAACCCTTTATATGGAAGTATGTATGTTCGCGAGAGCTTGCAATATACCGGGAAGCTATATCGCTTACCTAACTTATCTAAACGTATAGAAGAAGTTATTGATATGGTAGGTTTAGGAGACGAGCAGCAGAAAAAAATCAAACAGTTGTCGAAGGGATATAAGCAGCGTTTGGGGATTGCGCAAACCTTATTGCATAATCCACCCGTGTTAATTTTGGATGAGCCGACGGCGGGGTTGGATCCAAACCAATTGCATGAAATCAGAAATTTGATCCGTTTATTGGGGCAGGAAAAGGTTGTAGTCTTATCCACACACATAATGCAGGAAGTAGAGGCCATTTGCCAAGAGGTAATTTTTATTAATAAAGGAAAGCTAGTAGGAAACTTTTCAATTGAAAAAAGGCCTGAGATGTTCGAAAACAAGAACTTAGAGCAAGTGTTTTACGATTTGACCAAATAATATTTTTAAAGCGAACAGTTTTCAAAAAAACATTATGGCATGTTTTATGTTAATTACCTAGTAACAATTAACAAATTAGATAATTAACAATTGAAAACTATGAAGCGTGTATTTTTATTCTCTGCATTAGTATTAGGAAGTTTCCTAGGGTTAAAAGCCCAAAACGTGGACGTAAACAAGCCACAGATGTCTGAAAGTGTAGGTATGGTTCCTATACAGAAAGGTAACTGGATGGTTGGCGGAAGCTTAGGATCCATGGGCTATAGTTTTGAAGGCGAATCTTTCAATGTCAATATTAACCCACGAGCCGGTTATTTTGTTTCTGACGGTATTGCTATCGGCTTGGCTTTAAACGGCGGTTATGGATCTGTTAAAGACGACGAGGATAATTGGACTTACGGTATAGCTCCTTTTGTCCGCTATTTCTTTCCAGAGGGATCATCTGCAACCGGGCGTTTCTTTGGTCAGGGAGAAGTAGGTATTGCAGGGGCTAATAAAGGAAGTGATGTAACCTTTGCTGCCGGAGTTGGTTTGGGCTATGCGCACTTTATTACGAGAAGTGTTGCATTGGAAGCAGTTGTAGGGTATAATTATTCAAAGGCCAACAATGCGAGTGCTCAGGCACAAAATGGTTTAGGGTTTAATTTGGGTTTCCAAATTTATCTTCCCGGACAAGGTAACCGATAAAAAGCACTTAACATGAACAAGAAGAGGAGGCTCCAAACCACGGGCTTCCTCTTTTTTGTTTTTAATTTCGACCACATTCCCATTTTTAGCGCTTTTTTGTAACTTCGAGACCTACAAATAAATCGTGAATCCGTGTTCAGCATTCTGATAAAAGACGTTTCTACTTTTTTTCATTCACTCGTTGGCTATTTAACCATTGCACTTTTTTTAGTGGTATCAGGTCTCTTTCTTTGGGTCTTTCCCGAAACGAGCGTTCCGGAATATGGATATGCCACCCTAACCGGTTTTTTTTCTATAGCTCCCTATATCTTTATGTTTCTGATCCCCGCCATTACCATGCGGGCTATTGCAGGAGAGCGGGAAGAGGGTACCTACGAATGGTTGATGACAAAGCCCATAAGTTATTGGCAGCTCATCCTCGCTAAATATGCAAGCTGTTTACTTATTGTCACTATGGCCATTTTACCAACCGGTGTTTATTATATAAGCATTTATTATTTAGGTGCTCCGGTTGGCAATATCGATACCGGGGCCGTTATTGGTTCCTATATCGGACTCTTCTTGCTGGGAGCTGCATTTTGCGCGATTGGAATCTTTATCTCAGCCGTTTGCACCAACGCGGTAGTCGCCTTTTTGCTAAGCGCCTTTTTGTGTTTCACCCTCTTTATCGGGTTTGATTATTTATCCACTTTGTTTGTCGATAGCGCCCTCTCGGAAGCCTTTACCTATTTAGGCATACTCACTCATTACGATTCGGTTAGTCGTGGGGTACTCGATCTGCGCGATTTTTGCTTTTTTATAAGTTTCAGCGCCCTATTTCTCTTACTGACCTATCTCTTTATCGAAAGAGGCAGAAAAACAGTTTGGGGGCAGCTGAAGGGAATCATTTTACTACTTGTTGTCTTGTTGGGTGTCAATTTTCTTGCCAATTATAATTTTTTCAGGCTAGATTTTACCAGCGAAAAAAGGTATACGCTATCAGAGGTTTCCAAAGATGTGTTGCGGTCATTAACGGACGACCTTCGCGTAGTTGTCTTTTTAGAGGGCGAATTACCTGCCGGATTCCAACGGCTAAAAGGAGCTACTAAAGACATGTTGGCCGATCTAAAAGCCTATGCAGGAGGGCAAATCAAATATACTTTTATCAACCCGTTGAGCGAAAGCGGCGGACAAGAACAATCGTATGTAGAGGCTTTGGCTGCACGTGGTATAGAGCCTACCAATCTCAGTGTCAAAACAAGCGAGGGGTTGTCGCAGAAAACGATTTTCCCCGTAGCGGTATTGATGTATGGTGATGAGGAACTACCGGTGCAGCTTTTGCAGAATAATCGATTTATTAATCCCGAAGATGTATTGAATAATTCTGTTCAGAATCTGGAGTACACGTTCATCAATGGTATTAAGAAAATAACTTCCGGTGGAAAGCCGATAGTCGCTTTCACTGAAGGGCATGGTGAGCTGAACGATCTACAGGTTTATGATGCAATGCATAGTTTGGGAATCACCTATCAGGTGGGCCGGTTAAATTTAGATTCGATTTCTTTCGAAACGTTAAAACAGATCAAGGTGATGGTGGTAGCCAAGCCACAAAAGGCTTTTTCCGAGCTTCATAAATTTAAAATCGACTATTTTGTGCAACATGGTGGCAAGGTCTTGTGGGCCGTTAATCAGACGCAGGTCGAATTGGACAGTATGCGGAACTCAGGCAATCAAGTGGCAGTAGCCCGGTCGCTCAATTTAGATGACATGCTCTTCAAATACGGTGTGCGGCTGAACTATAATTTGATAGCTGATCTCAATTGCGCACAGATTCCGCTTCGGGTTGGTGAAGTAGGAGGGGCCGATCAATTTCAGCTTGTTCCCTGGTTGTTTTATCCTATTTTGGTGCCGAAGGCTACCCATCCGATTATAAAGAATATTGATGGCATACGTAGTGAATTTTCGGGAACGGTTGACACATTGCCGGCCGCCAATATCAAGAAAGAGATTATCCTGCGTTCGTCTCCCTTTAGTAAGGCGCTTAATGTACCGACGCTAATTTCGCTCGATATGGTTTCACAAAATCCGAAGCCGGAAGATTTTAGGAGTACCGGCTATCCTGTGGGCGTGGTACTGGAAGGAGCGTTTCCTTCAGTGTTTAAAAACAGACCCGTTCCCGAACCGCTTGTTGATACATTCAGCTATCGGCAGCAAAGCCCGCAATTGTCCGGTAAGATGATTGTGTTGTCTGACGGTAACATACTTAAAAATGAGATCAATCAACAAGAACGTATGCCCTATAGCTTAGGTTGGGACCGCGCTACACAACAGCAGTATGGCAATAAGACCTTGCTGCTGAATATGGTTGATTATTTAAATGATGAAAGCGGAATTATTGCCTTACGTGAAAAAGAAGTGAAACTTCGTTTGTTGGATAAGTTGCTCATCAAGAATGATAAACTTTTTTGGCAAATACTCAATGTAGGAGGACCGCTATTGCTGCTATTTCTTTTTGGCCTATTACAGCACTGGATACGGAAGCGGAAATACGCCCATTAAATGGAGCGGTGTTTCCGCTTTCCTAAATCAGAGCTGCTTCCGTGTGTCGGGAAGACAGTTCTGTAATTAACGAGCTTTCATGGAGCCGTTTTCCCTGAATCGTTTATGCCATAAGAAAGCTTCATCCAAGAGATGGGGTGTTTGACCACCAATTTCGGCGACGGCGCGATCAAAGTAAGATTGCAACTCTTCTTTATAATCCGGGTGCACGCAGTTTCCAATAATCTTAAGTGCTCGCTCTCGTGGCGCTAAGCCTCGTAGGTCGGCATAACCTACATCGGTTACCACAACATCTACATTATGTTCATTATGGTCGACATGCGTTACCATCGGCAACACATGGGAGATTTTATTTTCTTTAGAGGCCGCTTGCGTGACAAATATGCTAATATGCGCATTGCGGGCAAAATCGCCCGAACCTCCGATGCCATTCATCATCTGTGTTCCCGCAATATGCGAAGAATTTACATTGCCATAGATGTCGAATTCAATAGCCGTATTGATGCCGATGATGCCCAAGCGTCGGATAACTTCCGGGGCATTGCTAATGCTCTGTGGGCGCAATACCACCTTGTCTTTGTATTTTTCAAGATTGTCAAAAACCCGTTGGTAGCACGCTGCGGATACGGTAATGGAAGCTGCGGAAGCAAAGGTAAGTTTGCCTGCATCAATTAAATCAAAAGCACTGTCTTGCAGTACTTCCGAGAACATGGTGAGCCCTTCAAAGTCGCTTTCCGCGAGTCCTGTAAGCACGGCATTAGCTACCTTACCAATGCCTGCCTGTAAAGGACGCAGCGATTTTGACAAACGACCGTTTTTTACTTCCTCGGTAAAGAAGTCGATTAAATGATGAGCAATAGCAGCAGTTTTATCATCAATTACTGCAATATCGGCAGGGCTATCTTGTTGATGACTCAATACAATGGCTGCAATTTTCTCGGGCTCGACGTTGATAACAGCGGATCCAATGCGATCGTTCGGTCGAAAAATCTCAATGGCTTTACGATTGGGATAGGCCTCAGGAAGGTAAATATCATGTAAGCCATGTACATTTGTCTGTACGGCCGTATTAATCTCAATGATCACCTTTTTTGCTTTATTGGCAAAAATGGGCGAGTTACCAACAGAAGTGGTGGGCACAATTCCGCCTTCAGCGGTAATATAGGCTGCTTCAATAATTGCGATGTCAATCTCCGGGAGATGATGATCTAACAGCATTTCGCTGGTTTCACTTAAGTTTTGATCCACAAATAATACGTCGCCCCGGTTGATGGCTTTCCGTAATACCTTATCTACCTGAAAAGGCATGCGCCGAGCCAAGACACCCGCTTCTGTGAGTTTAGCATCTGTTTCGTGACCCAAAGATGCACCGGTAATCAGTGTGATTTTTATAGGACGTGAGGTGTTGTTCGCTGCCAAAGCGGGAAGAATAACCTTACTGTCGCCTGCTTTGGTGAAGCCGCTGGAGGCTATCACCATCCCATCTTGAAATAAATCCAATACTTCGCTTACCTCTTTTACCCGATCCAACAAAGAGGTGTTTCTTATTCTATCGGTATGCATAGTTATTTGTTTATTTAGGAAATAATAATTTAGCCCCAAGCGTTTTAAAATATTACAATTATACCATTTTTACGATCGTCCTGTTTATTTTTGGTAGACATAGATTTATCGAGGGTAGCCAAAAAAGATGTGTTTGTTATATTTGTTCTGTACCTTCGTGATCAATCAGTATGACAGGCGAAAAATATTACATCACAGACGTAGATAAAAAAGAAGACAGTATATATTGTTATCATAACCAGATGGGTGAGAAATTTATACCCAGCCATCATCACAAAAAGGGACAATTTTTGTATACCGAAGGAGGCGTTGTGTTTGTGAAAACCCAAGAAAAATCGTATTTCCTTCCTGCCAGACACTATATGTGGATTGCCCCCGGCGTGGAACACAGCATTCATCCAAGCTCGCCTGAAGTGATTATGCGAAATCTCTATTTTCCGATTTACGCCACTGACGATGCTTTCTATTTTAATACCAGTATCCATCCGGTAAACGATTTGCTATTGGAACTTATGCTGTTCACGCATCGATGGACGGGACATATCGACCCGCAAGATAGAACAGCCTATACAATTGTGGATGCTTTTAAGGTACTACTGCCACAGATCAGTAACTTTTCGCTGCCCTTATCGTTGCCTTTAGCCAAAAATAAGCGCCTGAAAGAAGTTACGATGTATTTAGAGGAGAACTTGGGTAAGGATTTTTTATTCAACGATCTGGCCACCGGGTTTGGTTTCAGCCCGCGTTCGCTCTCGCGGCTCTTTCAAAAGGACTTAGGTATGTCCTTTATTCAGTATTTAACCGCTTTACGCATGTTGAAAGCCCTCCAACTCCTGTTGGAAAAGTCTTTATCCATTAATGAGGTTGCATCTAAAGTAGGCTATAGTAGCTTACCCACCTTCAGCAATACATTTCAAAAAATAATTGGTGTTCGCCCAAGTGAGTACATCAAGATGAATATGATGAGCGGACGGGACAACTCATAACTTTTTTTAACTTTCTCCATTCTTTTTATTATCATTGCCGTTATATTTGACAGATATGAGATTCATCGTTTCAACTTCAACTTTACTTAAACAATTACAAGCCGTAAATGGTGCATCAAGCAGCAGCACCGTGTTGCCAATATTAGAGAATTTTCTGTTTGAGATAAAAGATAATTCACTTACAATTTCGGCTACCGACCTGCAAACAAGCATGATAACCTCTTTACAGGTAGAGTCGAAAGAAGAAGGTAAGGTTGCCGTTCCCGCTAAGATCTTAATCGAAACCTTGAAAACACTGCCGGACCAACCGATTGCATTTTCAGTCGATACACAGACTTTTGCGATAGAAATCAGCGCCGGTGATGGAAAGTATAAATTGAGTGGCGAAAATGCCGATGATTTTCCGAAAATCCCCGTTGTCGAAAACCCGTCTACCGTCCGTATTCCGGCGTCTGTTTTATCGGAGGCAATCAGTAAAACGATTTTTGCTGTAAGCAACGATGAGCTGCGGCCGGCGATGACCGGTGTGCTTTGCCAGCTAACACCCCAAAATACAACCTTTGTTTCTACTGACGCCCACAAGCTCGTACGTTACCGTCGGGCAGACGTTAAATCAGAGCAGGTAACATCCATGATTCTTCCAAAGAAAGCGCTGACTTTACTAAAAAGCTCTTTACCTTCAGAAGATGTTGATGTTGCTGTTGAATATAACAATACCAGTGCTTTCTTTAAATTCGGTAATATCCATTTAATTTGTCGCCTGATCGATGAACGTTATCCGGATTACGAAGCAGTCATTCCGCAGGTAAACCCCAATAAATTAACGATTGATCGCTTGTTGTTGCTGAACTCACTTCGACGGGTTGTCATTTTTGCTAATAAAACGACGCATCAGGTACGTTTAAGAATAACCGGTAGCGAGCTCAATATTTCTTCAGAGGACCTGGATTTTGCCAACGAAGCACATGAACGCTTAAGCTGTCAATATGAGGGAGAGGATACGGAGATCGGCTTCAACGCCAAGTTTTTAATCGAAATGCTTAGCAATCTGGAGTGTGAAGAAGTTGTCCTTGAGATGAGTACACCAAACCGTGCCGGTCTGTTATTGCCTGCGGTAGAGGAAGAAAATGAAAACATACTCATGCTGGTGATGCCGGTTATGCTGAACAGTCAAGGATAATTTAGTCATTTCGGAAAAAAGAAGAATACGTGGAAGTAATTAGCTCAATCATTGATTTCATCCTGCATATCGACAAGCACCTCGTAGAGATTGTCAATGAGTACCAGACGTGGACGTACCTAATACTCTTCTTAATTATTTTTGCAGAAACCGGTTTGGTGGTAACACCCTTTCTGCCCGGTGATTCCTTGCTTTTTGCAGCGGGGGCGATTGTTGCTAAGCCGGATACGGACTTGAATATTTTCCTAATGTGCGTACTGCTGATCATTGCCGCTGTATTGGGCGACTTGGTTAATTACCATATAGGTAAATATGTAGGTCCGGTTGCCTTCAGTGGAAAGTATAAACTTTTAAAAAAGGAGTATTTGGAGAAAACGCAACGCTTCTATATTAAGCATGGCGGTAAAACCATTATTTATGCTCGTTTTATTCCTATTGTAAGAACCTTTGCACCCTTTGTTGCAGGCATCGGCACGATGAGTTATGGCAAGTTTGCTTCGTACAACGTAGTGGGCGGTTGCCTTTGGGTAGCGTCTTTTCTGTTTTTAGGATACTATTTTGGTGGATTGCCCGTTATAAAGAATAACTTCACCTATGTGATATTTGCGATTATTCTGCTGTCGCTATTACCGCCTCTCATTGAGATGTTAAGGGGTAAAAGCAAGCAAAAAGAGGCAAGTGAAGGCCTTTGATGGCTAAGATCATTTCAATAAAAAAAATTTCTAGAGCGAATAAGGTGCTCCCCGCATCAAGAAAATTAAAAAAATAATTCGCTAAGTATTTGATAGTTAAAGGAAGTTTTCTATCTTTGCCGTCCCTTTGTGGGATTAGTATGTCTTGAACGAAGCCCTACTGCTTCGATGGACAAAAATAGAAATTAAATAAAATGTCAGGAATCATTGGTAAAAAAGTAGGAATGACCAGCATTTTCGATGCCGAAGGAAAAAATATTCCTTGTACGGTAATCGAAGCTGGCCCGTGCGTGGTAACGCAGATACGCACGGTAGAAAATGACGGTTATACAGCAATCCAGCTGGCTTTCGACGAAAAGAAAGAGAAGAACACGACCGCATCATTGAAAGGGCACTTTGCGAAAGCAAATACAACGCCTAAGCGTAAGTTGGTAGAATTTGAGGTTTTCCCTGAGGAGAAAAATCTTGGAGATGTTGTTACAGTTGATATATTCGCTGAAGGCGATTATATCGATGTAGTAGGTACTTCTAAAGGTAAAGGTTTCCAGGGCGTTGTGAAACGTCACGGCTTCGGTGGTGTAGGTGGCCAAACCCATGGTCAGCACAACCGTATGCGTGCACCGGGTTCATTAGGTGCTTCATCTTGGCCTTCTCGCGTATTCAAGGGTATGCGTATGGCCGGCCGCACAGGTGGCGACCGCGTTAAGGTTCAAAACTTACAAGTGTTGAAAGTGTACCCAGAGAAAAACTTGCTAGTTGTTAGCGGTTCGGTTCCGGGTGCAAAGGGTTCTTACGTAATCGTAGATAAATAAGAAGATGGAAGTACAAGTTTTAAACATTTCAGGTAAAGAAACAGGTGCCAAGGTGCAACTTCCTGAAGCGGTATTCGGTGTAACCCCCAACGATCACGCTATCTATTTAGATGTTAAGCAGTACTTGGCTAACCAACGTCAAGGTACACACAAATCTAAGCAACGTAACGAGATTGCCGGTTCTACCCGCAAATTACACAAACAAAAAGGTACTGGTGGAGCCCGTGCCGGTAGTATTAAGTCACCCTTGTTCAACGGTGGTGGCCGTATCTTTGGTCCTCAACCCCGTGATTACAGCTTCAAATTGAACAAAAAGTTAAAAGCTTTAGCTCGTAAATCTGCTTTAAGTTACAAAGCACAAGAGAACAACATTGTAGTTTTGGATGAAGTGAATTTCGATTCTATCAAAACTAAAAACTATGTGAAGCTTGTGAACGACTTAAACGTAGCGAACGAGAAAACCCTATTGGTTTTACCGGCTTTGAACAAGAATGTTTATTTATCTAGCAGAAACTTGAAAAAAACAAAAGTCATTACTGCAGCCGATATTAATACCTACGACGTATTAAATGCAGGTAAACTTTTGTTGACTACCGAGACTGTTAAAACATTGGAGGAGGCATTTGCCAAGTAACATGGAGATTATTAAGAAACCCGTATTAACAGAAAAAGCGGCACTTTTAACAGAAAAGTTGAATCGCTATACATTTAAGGTGGACCATAGAGCCAATAAGATACAGATCAAAGCTGCAGTTGAACAAATGTTCGGCGTTAATGTGGAGTCTGTAAACACCATGGTTGTTTGCGGAAAGACCAAGAGCCGTTACACAAAAGCAGGGAATATCTCGGGCCGTGCTCCTAAATATAAGAAAGCCATCATCACATTGAAAGATGGTGAAACTATTGACTTTTACAGTACTATATAATTAGAAATGGCAGTTAAAAGATTCAAACCGGTTACTCCAGGTACTCGTTTTCGGGTAGGAGCTGACTATAGCGATGTAACAACTAATGTACCTGAAAAATCATTAGTCGTTAAAATCAAAAAGTCAGGAGGTAGAAATAATACCGGTAAAATGACTATGCGTTATCTCGGTGGGGGACATAAGAAATCATACCGATTGATAGATTTTAAACGCGATAAAAAAGATATCCCCGCAAAAGTAGCCACTATAGAATACGATCCAAACCGTACAGCACGTATTGCTTTGTTGCATTATGTAGATGGCGAAAAACGTTACATTATTGCTCCGGAGGGCTTACAAGTTGGTCAGACAATTGTTGCCGGCGAACAAGTTGCCCCTGAAGTAGGAAATACATTACCATTAAAAAATATTCCGCTAGGTTCGATCATCCACAATATCGAGTTGAATCCGGGACAGGGTGGATCTATTGCGCGCAGTGCCGGAACTTATGCTCAGCTTTCTGCTCGTGATGGTAAATATGCGATCATTAAATTGCCTTCAGGCGAAACCAGGATGATTTTATCAACCTGTGTTGCTACAATCGGGGCGGTTTCGAATGCCGAAAAAGCTAACCAAGTGTTAGGTAAGGCAGGTAGAAAACGCTGGTTGGGCCGCCGTCCGCGTGTTCGTGGTGTAGCTATGAACCCGGTAGATCACCCTATGGGTGGTGGTGAAGGTAGAGCATCCGGAGGTCATCCACGCTCACGTAAGGGCTTGTTAGCAAAAGGCTTCAAGACTCGGTCAAAGAAAAAAACATCGAATCGTTACATCATTGAGAGAAGGAAAAAATAATGGCTCGTTCAATTAAAAAAGGTCCTTATATCGATCATAACTTAGAAAGAAAAGTTCTTTCTATGAATGAAACCAATAAAAAATCAGTTGTTAAAACTTGGTCACGTAGATCTATGATTTCACCTGATTTTGTTGGTCATACCTTCGCAGTTCACAACGGAAATAAATTTATTCCGGTGTATGTAACCGAGAACATGGTTGGCCATAAATTGGGGGAGTTTGCTCCAACTAGAACATTTAGAGGTCACGCTGAAAAGAAAAAATAATAGGCAATGGAAGCAACAAATAACGTAAAGAAGAAAAAATCTGTACTGATAAGAGAAAGAAAAGAGCAGGCACAGAAGGGTGGTGCTTCTACTGCCAAATTATTAAACTGCCCCACGTCTCCACGTAAGATGCGTTTGGTAGTGGATCTTATCAGAGGTGAAAAAGTTGAGAAAGCATTGTATATTCTGAAATATACAAATAAAGAAGCTGCCCTAAGGGTTGAGAAGCTGTTGTTATCAGCGATCAAGAATTGGGAAGCGAACAACGAAGATAAGCGCGTTGAAGATAGTGAACTTTATGTAAAAGAAGTATCTGTTGGAGGCGGCCGTCAATTAAAAAGATTAAGACCTGCACCGCAAGGTCGTGGCTATAGAATCCGCAAGCGTTCTAACCACGTAACCATTGTTGTTGACAGCAAAACTACTGAACCACAAAACTAATTAGGAGAAATGGGACAAAAAGCACATCCAATAGGTAACAGATTAGGAATCATCAAAGGTTGGGATTCTAACTGGTTCGGTGGCAACAACTACTCCGATAAATTAGTTGAAGATGAGAAGATCAGAAAATATCTTTCTGTTCGTATCGCTAAAGGTGGCGTAGCAAAAGTTGTTATCGAGCGTACATTGAAACGTCTTACCGTGACTATCCATACCGCTCGTCCGGGCATCGTTATCGGTAAAGGCGGTCAGGAAGTTGATAAGATAAAAGAAGAGCTTAAGAAGCTTACAAAGAAAGATGTTCAGATCAACATCTTTGAGATTAAACGTCCGGAATTAGATGCTCAATTGGTAGCTGATGGAGTAGCGAAGCAGTTAGAGGCTCGTATTTCTTTCCGTCGCGCCATGAAAACCACAATCGCTTCTACCATGCGTATGGGCGCAGAAGGTATCAAAATCATGTGCTCTGGTCGTTTAGGTGGTGCGGAAATGGCTCGTACCGAGCAATACAAAGAAGGAAGAATTCCTTTGCACACCTTCCGTGCAGACATTGATTATGCATTGGCAGAAGCCCATACTACTTATGGAAAAATAGGTGTTAAAGTATGGATCTGTAAAGGAGAAGTATACGGTAAGCGTGATTTATCTCCGAATGTAGGTCAAGGAAATGTTAAAGGTAGAGGTGAAGGTGCCAGCAACTTTAGCGGTGGAGATCGTAACAGAGGTGGCAACGACCGCAGAAGTGGTGGAAGAAACGATCGCCGTGGCGGACGTGGTGGCAACCGTGGTGGAGCTCCTAAGGGAAAAAACTAATTTAGGTATCATGAATGCTGTCATTAGACAGCTTGTTTAATCATATTAAAGACAATGTTACAGCCAAAAAGAACGAAGTTCAGAAAGATGCAGAAAGGCCGCATGAAGGGTAATGCCGGACGTGGTGCTGAGCTGGCTTTCGGATCTTTCGGTATAAAATCATTAGAACCGGCATGGATTACCAGCCGTCAGATTGAAGCGGCTCGTATTGCGGTAACCCGTTATATGAAACGTGAAGGTCAAGTTTGGATCCGTATCTTCCCCGATAAACCCGTTACAAAGAAACCTGCTGAGGTTCGTATGGGTAAGGGTAAGGGTGCACCCGAGTATTGGGTAGCAGTTGTTCGCCCGGGCCGCATGTTATTTGAGGCAGAAGGGGTTCCTTTGGAAGTGGCGAAAGAAGCTTTGCGCTTAGCTGCTCAGAAGCTTCCGGTACAAACCAAGTTCGTTATACGTAGAGATTACGTAGAAGCATAAATCGTCTAGCCCGCCGTTTGTTGGCGGGCCTGCCGTTACCAGGCCCGTACTAACTGGCTTGAAAAAGCCATAAACAAATTGGTTAAATAGACACAACAACAAATAAGAAGGTGGATAATTCCTGTTAAAAGGTGGATCCATTACTTTAAAACGAATTATTCAAATGAAAAATTCAGAAATTTTAGAATTGTCAAAAGAGGAACTAGTAGCCCGTATCGCAGAAGAAAAGGCTGCCCTCAATAAGTTGAAATTTGCTCATGCTGTTTCTGCTATAGAGAATCCGCTTCGGATTAAAACAGCTAGAAAGTTAATTGCTCGTTTAAATACAGCACTTTCTGCGATTAAAAATGCAGAAGCTAAACAAGCACAGGAAACAGCCGCTGAAGCGCAATAATTTAAGTCGAAAATGGAAAGAAATTTAAGAAAAACAAGGATCGGCTTGGTAGTAAGCAACAAAATGGATAAATCCATTGTAGTGGCTGTTGAACGTAAAGTAAAACACCCTATCTATGGTAAGTTCGTAAAGAAAACTACCAAATTCAAGGCTCATGACGAACAAAACACCTGCGGTATCGGCGATACGGTGTTGATTATGGAAACTCGTCCGCTGAGTAAAACTAAAAATTGGAGATTAGTTGAAATTTTAGAAAGGGCTAAGTAACATGGTACAACAGGAATCAAGACTAACAGTGGCCGACAACAGCGGAGCTAAAGAAGTTTTAGTGATCCGTGTATTGGGCGGTACCGGTAAGCGTTATGCATCATTAGGCGACAAGATCGTTGTAACCGTTAAAAGTGCTATCCCTTCCGGAAACGTAAAGAAAGGAACAGTCTCTAAAGCAGTGGTTGTTAGAACGAAGAAGGAAGTTCGTCGTAAAGACGGTTCCTACATCCGTTTTGATGACAATGCGGCTGTATTGTTAAATAATCAGGATGAACCACGTGGTACACGTATCTTCGGCCCTGTTGCCAGAGAACTTCGTGAAAAACAGTTCATGAAAATTGTATCATTAGCACCGGAGGTTTTATAAAATGGGAAAGATTAAATTAAAAATCCGTAAAGGCGATTTGGTACAGGTTATTGCCGGTGATTCTAAAGGAACACAGGGTAAGGTTTTGGAAGTAATTATCGATAAGAATCGTGCAATTGTTGAAGGTGCTAATTTAGTATCTAAACATACAAAACCTAATGCAGCCAACCCTAACGGTGGTATTATTAAAAAGGAAGCACCAATTCACATTTCTAACTTGGCATTGATCGACCCTAAGTCGGGTAAAGTTACCCGTGTAGGCCGTCAGAAAAATAGCGAAGGAAAGTTAGTTCGTGTGGCTAAAAAATCAGGGGAGGAGATTAAGTAATGACTTACGTACCAAGATTAAAAGCAAAATATAAAGAAGAGATTCGCAGCGCACTGAAAGAGAAGTTTCAGTATAAAAGCGTTATGCAGGTTCCTAAGTTGGTGAAGATTTCAGTTAACCAAGGAGTAGGTGGCGCTACCACCGACAAGAAGTTAATTGAAACGGCTGTCAACGAAATGACCACCATCACAGGACAACAGGCTGTAGCAGCAAAATCGAAAAAGGATATTTCAAACTTTAAATTGCGTAAGGGTATGCCGGTTGGTGTGCACGTAACTTTACGCGATAGCAAAATGTATGAATTCCTGGATCGTCTAATCGCTGTCGCTTTACCACGTATCCGCGACTTTAAAGGTATTAACGATAAAGGGTTTGACGGCCGTGGTAACTATACCCTGGGTGTAACAGAGCAAATTATCTTCCCTGAAATCAATATTGACAAGATCAATAAAATTATGGGTATGGATATTACTTTTGTAACAACGGCAAACACAGACGTTGAAGCGCTGGAATTACTTAAACAGTTCGGTTTACCATTCAAAAATCAAAATACTACTAATGGCTAAAGAAGGAATTAAAGCACGTGAAGTTAAACGTGCCAGATTGGTTGCCAAATACGCTGAGAAGCGTGCTGCTTTAAAAGCAGAAGGTGATTATGCAGCATTAGATAAATTACCAAAAAATGCTTCTCCTGTCCGCTTGCACAACCGTTGCAAATTGACAGGACGTCCTAAGGGGTATATGCGTCAGTTTGGTATTTCACGGGTTACTTTCCGTGAAATGGCCCTAGCTGGTAAGATCCCGGGAGTGAAAAAAGCTTCTTGGTAGTTTTTTTAAGTTATAAGTTATACGTTAGCAAGGCCTTAAAACTTACTACGTACAACTTATAACTTATTACTTATAATACTATTAACCGATAGCAGGTCTGGGGCCATGGGGGCAATGGAAACCACTATCAAATTTTTAACAAATGAATACAGATTCAATAGCAGATTACCTTACACGAGTAAGGAATGCCATTAAGGCCAACCACAGGGTTGTTGAAATTCCTGCATCAAACCTAAAAAAGGAAATCACTAAAGTTCTTTTTGACAAAGGTTACATCGCGAACTACAAGTTTGAGGAGAAAAACGTTCAAGGGTCGATTAAGATTGCCTTGAAATATCATCCGATAACCAAAGTTCCTGCTATTCGCACTTTGACACGTGTGAGTAAACCAGGTTTAAGAAAGTATGCAGGTGTGGAAACTATGCCACGTGTATTAAATGGATTAGGGATTGCCATCTTATCGACTTCAAAAGGAGTCATGACTGATAAGGAAGCAAAGAACCTAAACATTGGTGGTGAAGTTTTATGTTACGTTTATTAATCAGGAGGAAAACACACGATGTCAAGAATTGGAAAAGCACCTATTGCGATCCCTGCCGGTGTTACCGTTACTGTTTCTGAAAAGAACCTGGTAACTGTCAAAGGGCCAAAAGGTGAATTAACACAGCAAGTTGATTCAGCGATCACTGTATCACAAGAGAACGGTAATATTGTAATCAAACGTCCTACAGATAGCAAAAATCACAAGTCATTGCACGGTTTATACAGAGCCTTGATCAATAACATGGTGATTGGTGTTACCGAAGGATACAAAACTACCCAGGAGCTAGTGGGTGTAGGTTACCGCGCAAGTCATCAAGGAAGTACCTTAGACCTAATTTTAGGTTATTCTCACCATATCGTTATGGTATTACCTAAAGAAGTAAAGGTAACTACTACGGCAGAAAAGGGAAAAAACCCGACAATCACGTTAGAATCTATCGATAAGCAATTGATTGGTCAAGTAGCAGCGAAAATCCGTTCGTTACGTGCACCTGAGCCATACAAAGGTAAGGGTATCAAGTTTGCTGGTGAAGTATTAAGAAGAAAAGCAGGTAAATCAGCTAAAAAATAATCATCATGGCAGGAAGTAAATCATCTCGCAGAGAGCGAATTAAAAAAGGGATCAGAAAACACTTATCCGGTTCTGCAGAGCGTCCTCGTCTTTCTGTATATAGAAGCAATAAAGGAATCTATGCACAGGTTATCGATGATGTTACTGGTAAAACCTTAGTTTCCGCATCCTCTTCATCAAAAGATTTCAGTGCAAGTGGCACGAAATCTGAGCAGTCTAAAGCTGTCGGTAAATTAATTGCCGAGAAAGCTAAAGCAGCAGGAATTAACCAAGTAGTTTTTGACCGTAACGGGTATTTATACCACGGCCGCGTTAAGTCGTTGGCCGAAGGTGCTCGTGAAGGCGGTTTAGACTTTTAATTAAAACAGAGAGATGTCAGTAAATAATATTAAACGAGTAAAATCAAGCGAAATCGAACTTAAAGACCGTTTGGTTAGTATTCAACGTGTTGCTAAAGTGACTAAAGGTGGTCGTACGTTTAGTTTCTCGGCTATTGTGGTAGTAGGGGATGAGAACGGTGTAGTAGGTTATGGTTTAGGTAAAGCGAAAGAGGTTACCGAAGCCATCGCCAAAGGTGTTGATGACGCTAAAAAGAACTTGGTCAAAGTTCCTGTAATCAAAGGAACAGTTCCTCATGCGCAATTGGGTAAATATTCCGGTGGTTCCGTTTTGATTAAGCCGGCGGTTCACGGTACAGGAGTACTAGCAGGCGGTGCGATGCGTGCCGTTTTGGAAAGTGCCGGTATCACCGACGTATTGGCAAAATCAACCGGTTCTTCAAACCCTCATAACGTGGTGAAAGCGACAATCGATGCGTTGACAAAAATGCGTGATGCTTATACAGTAGCTCAAAACCGCGGTGTTGATCTAAATAAAGTATTTAATGGATAAGCAAATGGCGAAGATAAAAATCACACAGATTAAAAGCGTAATCGACAGAAGCGAGCGCCAGAAAAGAACCATGCAGGCTCTTGGTTTAACCAAGATCAATAAGTCTGTAGAGGTTGAGGCTACCCCAGCGATTATTGGGATGGTTAGAAAAGTTAACCATTTAGTTGCCGTTGAGAGTTTATAATTTAAAATTATTTTTATAGATTGTCGTCCTTTTCCCTTTTGGTGGAAAGGATGACAATTTTTAGGTAATTTTATCGTTTTAACCGTTCTCCCTGATTAGTGAAAGCGAAGGGAAACATAGAAGTTTGTATTAATCATGAACTTATCAAATTTAAAACCTGCTGCAGGTTCAGTTAAGAGTAGAAAACGTATTGGTCGTGGTACGGGTTCAGGCCGTGGTGGAACATCAACACGTGGACATAAAGGTGCCGGGTCACGTTCCGGAACCAGTACAAAAATCGGGTTTGAAGGTGGGCAGATGCCGCTTCAACGTAGGCTTCCTAAAGTTGGTTTTAAGAATCCTAACCGTGTAGAATATATAGGTATCAACCTGGATGTATTGCAAGGTTTGGCAGAGAAGTATAATTTAACAAGTATTGATTTTGAGTCGCTGAGAGAACACGGCTTGGTATCGAAAAAAGACCTTGTTAAAATACTCGGCCGCGGGGAACTTAAAGCAAAATTAGAAGTTAAAGCACATGCATTCTCTGCTACTGCGCAAAAGCAAATTGAAGCTGCAGGCGGTTCGATCGTAAAACTTTAATTAAATGAAGAAGCTAATCACAACCTTAACCAATATATGGAAGATCGAAGACTTAAGAACGCGTATTTTAAATACGCTTCTATTTCTTTTGATTTACCGTGTAGGTTCTCATATCGTATTACCCGGTGTTAATCCGCAGTCGCTTAGTCAGGAAGCGAAGGATGGTATATTGGGTTTACTTAATATGTTTGCCGGTGGGTCTTTCTCCCGTTCGGCAATATTTGCGTTAGGGGTAATGCCTTACATCTCTGCATCCATCGTGGTGCAGCTCTTAGGTATTGCCGTTCCGTATTTTCAGAAACTACAAAAAGAAGGCGAAAGTGGGCGGAAGAAGATGACACAGATAACCCGTTACTTGACCCTTGCTATTACCCTTGTTCAAGCCGTAGCTTATTTAAGGTCGCAGATTAGCCCGGAAGCCAAAACGATGGATGAACCGTTCTTTACGCTTGTTGGTACCTTCATTTTAACCGCAGGAACCATGTTTGTGATGTGGTTAGGGGAGAAGATTACTGATAAAGGTATCGGGAACGGTATTTCTTTGATTATCATGGTGGGTATCATTGCACAATTGCCGAGTGGTATGTTGAGTGAATGGGCTTCACGCATGGATGGTCATGGTGGCTTAATTCCCTTCATTGTTGAGATAGCAGCTTTGTTCTTTGTGGTTGTGTTTACGATCCTTATTGTACAAGGTGTCCGTAAGATCCCGGTACAGTACGCCAAGAAAATTGTTGGTAACAAGCAATACGGGGGGGTACGGCAGTACATACCATTAAAAGTGAACTCAGCCGGTGTAATGCCCATCATCTTTGCGCAAGCAATTATGTTTATACCCACTACGTTGGCCCAATTTTTTCCGAATCTTCAATCATCGTTTTTGACTTCGTTGAGTAACTTTACTTCCGTAGCGTATAATGTAACGTTTGCGATTTTAATTATTGCCTTTACGTTTTTCTATACAGCTATTATGGTGAACCCTCAGCAGATGTCGGATGACATGAAGAAAAATGGAGGTTTCATTCCAGGGGTAAAACCCGGTTTGGCTACCAGTGGTTATATTGATAGTGTCATATCCAAAATCACATTGCCGGGATCGATTTTCTTAGCAATCATTGCAATATTGCCCGCGATTGCTAGTTTATTAGGCGTTAACAGTCAATTTGCACATTTTTACGGAGGTACCTCTTTACTGATTTTAGTAGGAGTAGTGCTTGATACACTTCAACAGATAGAAAGTCATTTGCTCATGCGCCACTATGACGGTTTGATGAAAACCGGTCGCGTTAAGGGTCGTACTGCTGTAGCAAGTGGTGTAGCAGATCCAACAATATAGAGGCGAGCATGTCGAAATTGATTTATAAGTCAGACGAAGATATCGAACAGATCCGCAAAAGTGCCGATGTACTTTCCAGAACACTGGCGGAAATAGCAAAAGAAATAGAACCGGGAGTAAAAACCATTGACTTGGATAAATTAGCATTTACATTTATTCAGGACCATGGCGGAACTCCCGCTTTTCTCAACTATAACGGATTCCCATATTCGCTTTGCATTTCAGTAAACGACCAGATTGTTCATGGTTTCCCCGGGAGTTATGAATTGAAAGAGGGAGATATCATCAGTGTCGATGGCGGTGTGGTTTTGAATGGTTACATCAGTGATTCAGCTTATACGTTTTCCGTGGGAGCCGTATCTGCAGAGGTAGAGCAACTCTTGCGTGTAACGAAGGAGAGTTTGGATAAAGGCGTAGAACAGGCAGTTGTGGGAAAGCGAGTAGGCGATATTTCCTTTGCTGTACAGGAGCATGTGCGTACTTACGGCTATGGAATCGTAAAGGAGTTGGTTGGCCATGGGGTGGGGATCCACCTTCATGAGAAACCGGAAGTGCCAAATTATGGACAGCGCGGCAAGGGAACGAAGTTGGAGCGGGGAATGGTCATCGCGATCGAGCCTATGATCAATTTAGGGAAAGCCGGCGTTCGTTTTTGGGAGGATGGTTGGACCGTCAGTACAATTGATGAAAAACCATCGGCTCATTTTGAGCATACCGTAGCAGTAAGTAAAGGCAAAGCTGATGTTTTAACCACCTTTTCATATATTGAAGAAGTTTTAAACAAAAAAGGTTGATAATCAGCATTTTTATTTTTAACTTTGCATCCCTGTTTGTGCAGGGTTTATAAATACATAATAATCAATAACATATGGCTAAACAAGCCTCTATTGAACAAGACGGCGTCATTAAAGAAGCATTATCGAATGCTATGTTTCGTGTAGAGTTGGAAAATGGACACGAGATTATCGCACATATATCCGGCAAGATGCGGATGCATTACATTAAGATATTGCCAGGGGATAGGGTAAAGTTAGAGATGTCTCCTTACGATTTAACAAAAGGTAGAATAACATATCGGTATAAATAAGGAGAACAGAACAGGCAATTGATGCGCCATTTGTTCGCTTGTGATCTATAGGTTTTAAACACTTGTTCTCGGTGAACATAATAAATACGGCATCGAAAGAAAGATTCCGTCAACAAAACGAATAATAACGAATAATTATAAGAGATGAAAGTTAGAGCATCTATCAAAAAACGTAGCGCTGATTGTAAAATCATCCGCCGTAAAGGAAAAGTATTTGTAATTAACAAAAAGAATCCTAAGTTTAAACAACGTCAGGGATAACATTTAGAGGTAAATAGGTGTGAGGAAAAAGGCAAAAGGTTTTCTTTATTGCTTAGACCTTAAACCTTAAGCCTTTTAACCGTAATAATAAATATGGCAAGGATAGCAGGTATAGATTTACCAAGAAACAAAAGAGGAGTAATCGGACTTACTTATATCTATGGTATCGGTCTTTCAACCGCAAAGAGCATTTTAGCTGAAGCGGGTATTGATGAGGATACAAAGGTACAGGAATGGACTGATGATCAGTTAACAGCAATTCGTACAATCATCAACGATCGTGTAAAAGTAGAAGGTGCTTTGCGTTCGGAGGTACAGCTAAACATTAAGCGTTTAATGGATATCGGCTGTTACCGTGGTTTACGTCATCGTAAGGGTTTACCACTTCGTGGGCAACGTACAAAGAACAACTCACGTACCCGTAAAGGAAAGCGTAAGACTGTTGCTAACAAGAAAAAAGCTACTAAATAATAATTGATACAATACAATGGCTAAAAGTAAAAAAGTAACCAAGAAGCGTATTGTGGTGATTGAACCTGTTGGTCAGGCTCATATCAATGCAACCTTTAACAATATCATTGTAACACTTACCAACAACCAAGGTCAAACAATTTCTTGGTCGTCTGCCGGTAAAATGGGCTTCAAAGGTTCGAAAAAGAACACCCCTTATGCTGCCTCACAGGCTGCTAGCGATTGTGGTAAAGTTGCGCATGATTTAGGCTTGCGTAAAGTTGAAGTTTTTGTAAAAGGACCAGGTGCCGGACGTGAGTCTGCCATTCGTACTTTACAAACTCAGGGTATTGAGGTGACTTCAATAAAAGATATTACCCCACTTCCGCACAATGGTTGTCGTCCACCAAAAAGGAGAAGAGTTTAATTAACGGATTTTTAAAGCTAAGATTCTCTAGCCTTGGGTTAGATGATACTTTAAAAGAGAAAAAAAATGGCAAGATATACCGGACCTAAGTCCAAAATAGCCCGTAAATTCAGAGAACCGATTTTTGGTCCTGATAAAGCATTAGAGCGTAAAAATTACCCTCCGGGTATGCACGGAGTTTCAAAACGCCGTGGTAAACAGTCTGAATACGCTATTCAGCTGCAAGAAAAACAAAAAGCAAAATATACCTATGGTGTATTAGAGCGTCAGTTCGCTAACCTTTTCGATAAAGCTGCTTCAAAAGAAGGCATTACAGGGGAGAACTTGCTCAAATTCTTAGAGGCTCGTTTAGATAATACGGTCTTTCGTTTAGGTATTGCACCTACACGCGCCGGAGCCCGTCAATTAGTAGGACACAAACATATCACCGTAAACGGTCAGGTAGTCAACATTCCTTCGTACAGTGTACGCCCCGGCGATGTTATCGCTGTTAGAGAGCGTTCTAAAACGTTGGAAGCTGTTGCGAATTCCGTTGCCGGTAGAAAACAAAATAAATATAGCTGGTTAGAATGGGATGCTAACGGACTTACAGGTAAGTTCTTGAATTATCCTAACCGCGATGAGATTCCTGAAAATATCAAGGAACAGCTAATCGTTGAGTTGTATTCTAAATAGTTTATACAGCAAACCAGTATCCGGTTCATTTCGGGTACTTGTTTGCTTGCAATCATTTCAATCAAACAATTAATTAGAAATAAATGGCAATCTTAGCATTTCAGAAACCGGATAAAGTTATTATGCAAAAATCCACGGATTTTGACGGAACGTTTGAATTTCGACCGTTAGAGCCGGGTTTCGGTGTAACCATAGGTAATGCTCTACGCCGTATTTTGTTATCTTCATTAGAAGGTTATGCAATTACTTCTGTTCGTTTCTCCGGTGTCTCACATGAATTTTCTACCATCACTGGGGTAGTAGAGGATGTGACTGAGATTATCCTGAATCTTAAACAGGTACGTTTTAAGAAAACAGGAGAATCAGGAGATTCAGAAAAGATTTTTGTTGTAATCAACGGTCAAGATCAATTTAAAGCTGGAGATATTACCAGTCATTCTAACAACTTTACTGTACTCAATCCTGACTTGGTTATTTGTAATATGGAGAGCTCTGTAACTTTGGAAGTAGAGTTAACCGTAAACAAAGGCCGTGGTTATGTCAATGCTGAAGAGAATAAAGTTGCCGATGCAGCAGTAGGGGTTATCGCAATTGACTCTATCTATACACCGATCAAGAATGTGAAATATACGATCGAGAACTTCCGTGTAGAGCAGAAAACAGATTACGAGAAGCTTTTATTGGATATTTCTACTGATGGTTCAATCCATCCGGAAGATGCATTGAAAGAAGCTGCTAAAATCTTAATTCATCACTTTATGTTATTCTCGGATGAGAACATTCTATTGGAATCTCAAACGAAGGAGGAGACAAAAGAGGTGGATGAGGAAATCTTGCATATGCGTAAGATCTTGAAAACTGAATTGGTTGACTTAGATCTTTCTGTACGTGCATTAAATTGTTTAAAAGCTGCTGACATCCGTAGCTTAGCCGAGTTGGTTTCTTATGATGTAGCGGATATGCTTAAGTTTAGAAACTTCGGTAAAAAATCTCTTACAGAGATTCAAGAACTTGTAAAATCTAAAGGTTTGTCCTTCGGTATGAATTTGTCGAAATACAAACTGGATGAAGAATAAATAGGAATAATTAAGCGACCTGTTGCATAATTCCTCTTGTGAAGTAAAAAGTAAAAGCTTGCCTCCCGTAGGGACGGTAAAAATTAAAAAGGTACGCTTTGTGCCGCATGAAAGATGAGCTGTAATGGTTTTTTAATTTTGGCTTTTGACTTTTGAATTAAGAACGGTATGCACAAAACAAAGAACAATGAGACACGGAAAAAAAATTAATCACTTAGGCCGCACAGCTAGCCATCGTAAGGCCCTATTGTCTAACATGGCCGTATCGCTTATCAAACATAAGCGCATCGTAACTACCTTAGCAAAAGCAAAGGCGCTTCGTACATATGTAGAGCCTTTGATCACTAAATCAAAGAGCGATACTACACATTCTCGTCGTACTGTATTCAGCTACGTAAAAGACAAAGAAGCAGTAACCATCCTGTTCCGCGAGATTTCCGAGAAAGTGGCTAATCGTCCGGGTGGTTATACACGTATTATCAAGTTGGCAAACCGTCCCGGCGACAATGCAGAAGTAGCATTGATCGAATTGGTCGACTACAACGAAGTATACGCTACCGGTGGTGCGAAGGTTGAGAAGAAATCGACTCGTCGTCGTGGTGCAAAGAAAAAGGCATCGGCAAAGGCTGATGAGCAAGAAGTAGTAGCTACTGCTGAAGAAGCTACTGCACCTGTTGAGGAAGCTCCTGCCGCAGAGGAAACTGCTGAAGAGGCTCCTAAACAGAAAAAAGCAAAGGCAAAAGCTGAACCGGAAGCTTCCGCTGAAGAAGCAAAGGATGCCGAGTAATTGCTTTGTAGCATTTAATCATCGAAAATCCCCTTTTTAGGGGATTTTTTGTTTATCGCATATGCAAGATCAACCGGAAGCTTTTATAAAAAGGCAATTGTATGGAAAATCCCACATCGATCGAAACATTCATTTTTCAGTTGAAGTCGAGCCTACAGGAAGATAACTTTGTTAAATTGTCGCTCGGAAATTACCGGGGAGATGAGCATGAGTTAAAACAAATCCAGGTAAGGCTTATCCTGGTGAAACGCGAACCCAAGTTAAACTTTACCCATCGCTTCCGTCGGCGCGACCTGGTTAAAAATTTAAATATTGAAACAGGTGTCGCCCAAGTTGAGAGCTACCTGAAGCATGGATTTTATGCTGCTACCTTATTTACTACAAATAATGACTTTTATTGGACGCGTAACCAAAGTGGGCAGGAGAGGCTACAGGTTAAAACGGCGTCTATTAAACAGCAGCCATCTTTGGCGCACGATAAAGAAAAGCATCGACTGATTAAGCCGGGGGCTAACAAAAGCTACTTGCACGAACTAAGAATTACGGACGCCACCGGGCAAGTCTATAAAAATACCCAAGATAAATTTAAGCAAATTAATCACTATATAGAGCTATTGCGTCCTTTGATTCAGGATATAGGCAAGGAAAACCTGAAGAAAGTGGTGGATATGGGGTCGGGAAAAGGCTATTTGACCTTTGCACTCTATGACTACCTCTACAACGTGTTGGGATTGAAGGAAGTGGAAGTTACAGGTGTTGAATTTCGTGAAGATTTAGTAAGCTTGTGTAACCGCATTGCACAACAAGCTGCATTTCCTTTGTTAAAGTTTCAGCAAGGTGCCATTGTGGAGTATGATGAGCTAAACATGGATATGTTAGTGGCTTTACATGCCTGCGATACCGCGACGGATGATGCAATCTATCAAGGTATTAAGGCCGGAGCAAAGCTTATAGTCGTAGCACCTTGCTGTCATAAACAAGTCAGACGGCAAATGGAAAGGGCTGTGATGAATGCCGAAATTCAACCTATTACGCGATTTGGCATCTTTTTAGAACGACAGGCTGAAATGTTGACAGATGCTTTAAGGACGTTATTCCTGGAGTATTACGGCTATAAAACCAAAGTGCTCGAATTTATATCCGATGCACACACACCAAAAAATGTGCTGATCGTGGCCAGTAAAACATCATCCATACCGGCAGAACGCCGAAAGCAGATTCTATCGCAGATTAACCAAACAAAGGCTTTTTTTGGTTTGGAGAAACACTATTTGGAGTCTTTATTGCAATTGGAGAACTAATTGATACGCATTGTGATGCTGTTTACTAGATTATCGAAAACTAAGTTGACCCTGCTTGCATCATTCAGTAGCTATGTTGAAGAATAGCTTCACATAACGCTGCTATACTTTTTCGTATCATAAAAAGGAGCCTTCGCCTGAGAGGCAAGCGGGCTGACATTATGTCGTAAACGTGAACTTGGCACAGGCATTGATAATTTGTATTAGAAAACAGCAAATTGTAAATATAAACAAATAAGATATGTCTAAAATTATTGGAATTGACTTAGGTACTACCAACTCTTGCGTCGCTGTAATGGAAGGTAATGAGCCGGTAGTTATAGCAAACAATGAAGGTAAACGTACCACACCTTCTATCATAGGTTTTGTAGATAATGGTGAACGTAAGGTGGGAGATCCTGCTAAACGTCAGGCCATTACCAATCCTCAAAAGACTGTTTACTCCATTAAGCGCTTTATGGGTAGACGTTTTGATGAAGTGACCGAAGAAGCCGCCCGAGTACCTTATAAAGTAGTAAAAGGCGACAATAATACACCTCGCGTTGAAATTGGTGATCGGAAATACACACCACAAGAGCTTTCTGCCATGATTTTGCAGAAGATGAAAAAGACGGCAGAAGATTTTTTGGGTCAGGAGGTAACAGAAGCCGTTATTACTGTTCCAGCCTACTTTAACGATGCCGAACGCCAGGCTACTAAAGAAGCAGGCGAAATCGCCGGGTTAAATGTTAAACGTATCATTAATGAGCCTACAGCCGCTGCCTTAGCTTATGGTTTGGATAAGGCGCACAAGGACATGAAGATTGTTGTGTTCGACTGCGGTGGTGGTACGCATGACGTTTCCGTTCTTGAGTTAGGTGATGGTGTATTTGAAGTGAAATCTACAGACGGTGATACCCATCTAGGGGGGGACGACTTCGATCAAGTAATTATTGATTGGTTAGTTGAAGAATTTAAGAGCGATAATGGCGGATTGGATTTAAGTAAAGATGCCATGGCTTTGCAACGCTTGAAAGAAGCTGCAGAGAAAGCAAAGATCGAACTTTCCAGCACATCTTCTACCGAAATCAATTTACCATATATCACGGCTGATGCAACCGGGCCAAAGCACTTGGTGCGTAACTTAAGCCGTGCTAAATTCGAGTCTTTGGCTTCAGACTTAATCAAACGTACCATTGATCCTTGTAGATCAGCCTTGAAAAATGCCGGTCTTTCAACCAGTGAAATCGATGAAATTATTCTGGTAGGTGGTTCTACTCGTATTCCGGCTATACAAGAAGCAGTGAAGAGCTTCTTCGGTAAGGAGCCTTCTAAAGGGGTTAACCCGGATGAGGTGGTTGCTTTAGGGGCAGCTATTCAAGGCGGTGTATTAACCGGTGAAGTGAAAGATGTATTGCTATTAGACGTAACGCCTTTGTCATTGGGTATTGAAACCATGGGAGGTGTAATGACTAAGCTGATTGAAGCAAATACAACGATCCCAACTAAAAAATCGGAAGTGTTCTCCACGGCTTCGGATAACCAGCCCTCGGTAGAAATTCATATTTTGCAAGGGGAACGTCCTATGGCGGCACAGAACCGTACGATTGGTCGTTTCCACTTAGATGGAATTCCGGCAGCACCTCGTGGCGTGCCACAAATTGAAGTAACATTTGATATTGATGCAAACGGTATTTTACACGTATCCGCGAAAGATAAAGCAACCGGGAAAGAGCAAAAAATCCGTATCGAAGCTTCTTCAGGCTTAAGTGATGAGGAAATCAAGAAAATGAAGGCCGATGCAGAAGCGAATGCTGACGCAGATAGAAAAGCCAAAGAAGAAGTGGATAAGCTAAATGCAGCAGATGCGCTTATTTTCTCCACAGAGAAACAGTTGAAAGAGTATGGCGATAAAATCAGTGCCGACAAGAAAGCACCGATCGAAAGCGGTTTGGCCAAATTAAAAGAGGCTTACGCTGCTAAAGATTTCGCGGCCTTGGAAACTGCACAAACAGAATTGCAAGCATCTTGGAATGCAGCTTCTGAAGAAATGTACAAAGCTTCTCAGGAAGCCGGTGCTCAAGGTGCCCCTCAGGGAGAAGCACAACAGCCTGGTAATACCGGAGATGAAGTAACTGATGTAGATTTTGAGGAAGTAAAAGATGATGATAAAAAATAAGTTTTTTTTCAATTCTTAATAAAGAAGCCGCAATATTCATTGCGGCTTCTTTTATATTCGATAATTGTGTTTCGCATGTTTTTGTTAGTTCCTTTTTGGGAACAAACAAGTGTAGCGCTTTTTTGCATATTCACACAAATTAGCTAAGTTTAGCCAATAAACTTTAGCTATGTTCAAGAACATTATCTTCGATTTCGGAGGCGTTTTAGTCGACTGGAGCCCCAAGTATCTTTATAAAAAACTTTTTGCTGAGGAGGCAGCGATGGAGGAATTCCTGGGAAATATTTGTACATCCGACTGGAATGAGCAGCAAGATGAAGGCCGAACCCTCAAGGAAGGAACTGAGGCCCTTGTTCAATGTTTTCCGGAAAAAAAGGAGCTAATTGAAGCCTATTATGGCCGTTGGGAAGAGATGTTGGCAGGACCAATAGTAGGAACCGTTGCGATCCTGGAACAGTTGAAAAAATCCGAAAAACACAAATTGTTCGGACTCACGAATTGGTCGGCAGAAACATTCCCCATTGCTCTACGGCGATTTGACTTCTTTAGCCTTTTTGACGGCATCCTAGTTTCAGGTACCGAACGTTTAAGAAAGCCACATCCCGCCTTTTATCAATTATTGCTGGATCGATATCATTTAATGGCGAATGAATGCCTTTTTATCGACGACAATATAAGAAACACAGATGCGGCCCGTCAATTCGGTATACAAAGTATTACTTTTGAAAACCCCGATCAGTTGAAAGAAGAACTGATTCGTTTACAGGTTTTATAACTAACGCCTTGCTTTACTGATCAGCCATACGATAATGGCAATGACGATGATAACTAAAAAGACGCCAACATACACGCCGCCTTTAAATACTCCGGCAATAAAGTCACAACTGCTAATGCTTGTGAGCAGGATAATTGCTGCCGGCCAAATGATATAATTGCTTCGACTCATAAAATCTTTTTTTATACAACCATCCGACGGGCAAAAAAGTTTTGAGTAGGAAAATGCTTAAGTTTGTTGGATGGAGCAATATAAGAGAAAAATAGCACTGACAAATGCTCGTTTTTATGCTTACCATGGCTATTATCACGAAGAGCAGATGCTTGGAAACGAGTTTTTTTTAGATATCATTTGCTTTGTAAGCAACCCTACATTGAATACGGATGATAATTTGGTGAAAACGATCAATTACGAAGAGCTTTATCGCATTGCTAAAGAGGAGATGGCTCAACCGAAAAAACTGTTGGAAACGGTTGTGGATAACATACTCAATAGTATTAAGGTAAATTTCCATGAGGTAAATGAAATAGAGGTATCCCTGAGAAAAAGTAATCCGCCTTTCGGTGGAGATGCTGCAACTGCTGAAGTAAGTTTATACTGGCAATCGGGCACTTAAAGACTTGTTTCCACTTATAGCTTCGTAATATAAACCGAAATCGGGCTGACTTCTGACAGCCGAAAGCTGAACGCTAAAACATGTTGAATAAAATTACACCGGATATTCTGCAATTATTCAAGCAGGCAATCAACGAAGATCGTTTAGTGAGCGATCCCGCTGTATTGGCAGACTACGCGCATGACGAGACAGAAGATTTACACTATTCACCAGACCTTATTGCCTTACCGGAAACGGCGGAAGAGGTAGCTGCTCTCCTAAAAATCTGCCATGAGCACAGCATCCCTGTTACGCCTCGGGGCGCCGGTACCGGGCTATCGGGCGGCTCCCTGGCTATTTATGGAGGCTTGATGATCGCGATGCAACGTATGAACAAGATTATAGCCATCGATGAAAGAAATTTGCAGGCAACTGTTGAACCCGGCGTTGTTACAGAAGAGTTAATTAATTTAGCTGCTACGAAGGACCTTCTGTACCCCGTTGATCCGGCCAGCAAAGGGTCTTGCTTCATCGGCGGGAACATTTCTCATGGCAGCGGCGGCCCGCGTGTTGTGAAATACGGAACAATCCGCGAATATGTACTCAATTTACAGGTGGCCCTCCCTACGGGAGAACTGATTTGGACAGGTGCAAACACCTTGAAATATGCGTCGGGCTATAACCTTACTCAACTATTTATCGGTTCAGAAGGCACCTTGGGTATTATTTGTAAAGCAGTGCTTAAATTAATTCCGAAACCTAAGCAAGACTTATTACTTTTCGCTTCCTTTGCATCCAATGAGGAAGCCTGCGAAGCAGTTGGTGCCATTTTTAGAAAAGGTATTATTCCATCCGCTGTAGAGTTTATGGAGCGAAAGGGCGTTGAATGGGTCATCTCTTATGATCAGGTTCAATTTAATCTTCTTCCGGAAATGGAAGCTTTCTTATTAATTGAGTTGGATGGAAATAACCTCGACGAGCTGATGCTGCAATGTGAAGAGGTGAACCAAGTACTGGAAGAAAAAAACTGCTTGGATGTTTTGTTGGCAGACACGGCTAACCAGAAAGAAACCTTGTGGCGCCTACGTCGTACCATGCCTGTATCGGTGAAAGCCAATTCCATTTATAAAGAAGAAGATACGGTAGTTCCACGTGCAACGCTGCCCACCTTGATTAGAGGTATCAAAGCAATCGGCACACGCTATGGCTTTGAATCGATCTGTTACGGTCATGCGGGCGATGGCAATCTGCATGTTAATATTATCAAGGGAGAAATGACTGAGCACGACTGGCACCATAAGCTGAAGGAAGGAATCAAAGAAATATTCGACTTAACCATCGAGCTGGGCGGAACTATTTCCGGCGAACATGGTATCGGTTTGGTTCAAAAAGAATATATGCCCTTAAAGTATTCCGCCCTCCATTTAGACCTCATGCGCGGTATCAAAAAGGTGTTTGACCCGAAAGGCATCCTGAATCCGGGAAAGATATTTTAAGGGTGTCCGGCAAGCGGAGCTCGGGCACACCCGTAAAGTACGGTGTTTATAGCTTAGTTATAGTGAAAGCCAGCCAATGAGCAGATGCGATCGGTAGCTTTTTTCCTTTTGAATTTTTAATTTTGACTTTTGAACTTTTCACACACATGAACAAAACCTTAATTTTAGCGACTATTTTGGCAGCAGGATCTGTAAAAGCACAGCAACCGCTCACGCCCGAACTATTATGGAAATTGGGACGGGTTAGCGCAGAGGCGGTAACGCCCGATAAGAAATATGCCATTTATGGCGTTACACACTACAATCTGGCGGAAAATAATAGTGAACGTAATCTTTATAAAATTCCGTTAAATGGTGGCAAGGCCTTGCAACTGACTAAAAGCCAAGGAGGTGAAACACTCGTCCATTTGGAACAAAACGGCAATATACTTTACTTAAGTAAGGGCCAATTGTGGCTTCTGGAATCGGGTAAAGAAGAACCTAAACAGCTGACGAAATTTGATGGGGAATTGAGTAATGTTAAAATTTCACCCAATGGACAGTATATCTTATTCTCTCAGGAAGTAGCCTTGCAAAAAGTGCAAAGCGCCGATAAGTATGAGGATCTTAAGAAATCCGATGCCTACATTTTCAATTCCTTGAATAATCGCCATTGGGACACTTGGTTTAATGGGAAGTTTTCCCACGTTTTTTATGCAAGCTATCAAAACGGCATAATTGGCGAGCCGGTTGACATCATGGCTGATGAGCCTTACTTCACCCCGCAACAACCATTCGGAGGTGCGGAAGATATGGTTTGGAGCCCCGACAGTAAACAAATCATCTATGTTTGCAAAAAGAAATTCGGAACAGACTATGCACAAAGCACGAATACCGATCTCTATGCTTACGATATCGAGCGCAAACAAACCAAAAATCTAAGCGACGGAATGATGGGTTACGATGTAGCGCCGGCTTTTAGTAAGGATGCTAACTACCTGGCTTGGTTGAGCATGAAAGAAGATGGTTATGAATCGGATAAAAATGATCTAATTGTCCGCGATCTGAAAACGTCAACAACCTATAACTTAACCAAGGATTGGGATGAGACGGTAGGTGGTTTCCTTTGGAGTGCAGACGGCTCCAAAATTTGGTTTACAGCGCCCACCGCAGGAACGATTCAACTTTTTGAAATCGCACTTTCAAAAGATTTAAGCAAAGTTGGCGCTAAACAGGTGAAACAATTAACCAAGGGCGACTATGATATCACTTCGGTAAATGGTGAAAGCGGTGACCTATTGCTTGTGAGTCGGACCGATATGAACCATGCAGCCGAACTCTACACATTTAACCGTAAATCTAAAGAACTGAAGCAATTGAGCCATGTAAACGATGAATTGAACGCTTCGATCGCCCAGAGCAAGGTGGCAGGTCGTACCACCAAAGCAACAGACGGAAAAGATCTCTTTTCGTGGGTCATTTACCCACCTGATTTTGACGCCAATAAGAAATATCCGACTTTGTTGTATTGTCAAGGCGGGCCACAGGCAGCTTTATCGCAATTCTACTCTTTCCGATGGAATATGCAGTTAATCGCCGCACAAGGCTATATTGTGGTAGCACCCAACAGGAGAGGAATGCCCGGACACGGTGTGGAATGGAATCGCTCTATTAGCGGCGATTGGGGAGGACAGCCTATTCGCGATTATTTAAGTGCGATTGATGATGTAGCCAAAGAGCCTTATGTCGACAAAAATCGATTGGGTGCTGTAGGTGCAAGCTACGGAGGCTATTCGGTATTTATGCTTGCAGGAGTACACGAAAATAGATTCAAAACCTTTATTGCACATGATGGCCTCTTCGATACACGCAGTTGGTATGGCACTACGGAAGAACTTTTCTTTGCCAACAAGGAACTGGGAGGCAACTATTGGCAGCAACCCACACCGAAAGCTTATACACAATTTAATCCGATAAGCTACGCAGATAAATGGGACACGCCTATATTAATTGTACAGGGCGGGAAGGATTTTCGTGTGGGCATCGAACAAGGTTTAGGAGCTTTCCAGTTGGCGCAGCTAAAAGGAATAAAAAGCAGATTGCTTTATTTCCCCGAAGAGAACCATTGGGTATTGCAACCTCAGAATGCCATTGTATGGCAACGTGAATTCTTCACTTGGTTGAAGGAAACGCTTTAAGAGGTTGAAGGAACGAAAGGCCAAAGGTATAGGGTTATAAAGGTACAATTAAGCTTATGCCTTATGCCCTATACCTTACACCTCCACTAAAATAACTTAGCAGGATAAACTCCTTTTTCAACGAGCGTAGAAATACACTTTTGAACAATCGGTTTATCTTCTTTATAAGTAACACCGAACCACTCTTCAGCCGTTGGAATTACTTTAAAAGCCGCTTTGCCGGATTGGATTAGACTATCAGCTACTAAAGGAATAAAAAATTCTGCTTTCGGATTGTGCTGATTGGCTTCTACAAAATCGATAAAAAGCTTTTTCGTTTCTTCAAATACAGCCGGTGTAAAGCCCCAAAAGTTCATAGATACACGTGTATCGTTGGGGATTTCAGTCTCTACACCATTTTCCTCATAAAAAACTTTCTTTTCGCCGTTAACCTCTTTGAAGTACACTTGCGTGCGTTCATTAATGGCCGTCATATTTCCTTGACTGTTCACCGCACATACACCGCGTGAAACAGTACCATGGTCTGATAAGGTTTTATCAACCTGATAGCCCATCAACGAGAATGTTTCGTCCGACACCTCCGTAGTCAAAAATTTCGCCATTTTTTCGAAAGCATCATAACCGTAAAAATCATCCGCATTAATCACACAAAAAGGCTCGTGTATCTGATTGTGGGCCTCTAAAACAGCATGTGCCGTTCCCCAAGGTTTTGCTCTTTCAATATCTTTATCAATGCCATATTTTCGAAGATCCGTGCCTTGATAAACATAGTCAGTTTCTATTTTTCCCTTTAGTTTAGGTTCAAAAATAGCTTTAAATGGTTCGGCAAACTCTTCACGGATAATAAAGCTTACCTTTCCAAATCCCGCCTTGATCGCATCATAAATCGAATAATCAATGATCGTTTCCCCATTGGGACCAAAGGCATCGATTTGTTTCATACTTCCGTAACGGCTAGCCATACCTGCTGCTAAAATCAATAAGGTGGGTTTCATTCTTTTCTTTAATTTATTATTAGTTAACGTTGTTGTTTTTCTTTAGTTTTTTCTTTTTTTTCCGCCAATAAGCGATGCTATAATTGCAGTTCCGAGTTTGGTTAAAAACTTGATGCCCTCACGTCCGAGTGTCCGTGATGCGCTCTTAGCCATGGCCTCCATAGGTGTTTCTCTCGAGCTACTACCTGCCCCTTTTTTTTGTATCGGTTTTTCCTCTTCCGCTACGATTGTTTCCTTTTCATTTTCCTCCAATATATCAGCTGCACTTCGTGTGTTAACAGCCTCCTTGTATTTGCCATAAATGGCCGACTCATTTACCAGGGCATCGTAGCTAGCTTTATCCAAAGGCCCCATGATCGCTCTCGGCGGAATAAGGTGAGTCGCTACCACTTCTGTGGGGATTCCTTTGTCATTTAAGACCGTAATGATGGCCTGTCCGGTACCTAAACCGGTTAGGGTTTTGTCTATTTCGTAAAAGTCGGAATGCGGATAGGTTTTTGCTGTTTTGCGCAATGCTTCCGCATCATTCGGTGTGAACGCTCGTAAGGCATGCTGAACGCGATTTCCCAGTTGGCCCAATACGGTGTCAGGCACATCAGTAGCTGCTTGCGTGCAAAAAAATACACCTATTCCTTTTGATCGTATGAGGCGGATAATTTGCTCTATTTTACCCAAAAACGCTTTCGAAGCTCCATTGAAGAGAAGGTGCGCCTCATCAAAAAAGAAGATAAGCTTAGGTTTATCTAAGTCGCCTACTTCCGGCATCTGTTCAAACAATTGGGATAGTAAGCTTAACAGAAAAGTAGAAAATAAAAGCGGTTGATTTTGAATATCCGAAATATTCAGCAGACTGACGACCCCCTTCCCATCTACGCGTTCAAACAAATCGTTTAGGTCCAATGCAGGCTCTCCAAAAATGTGGCCAAGCCCTTGTTGCTCTATAGCCACGATTTTGCGTAAAATGGTAGTAGAGGTAGCACTGCTGATTTTTCCGTAGCTCTCCTTTATTTCGAGCGCACCATCTTCTGACGTTAAGTAATTTAATAATTTCTTTAAATCTTCCAGATCTATTACAGGGTAGGATTTGTCCGCCGCATACTTAAATAAAACGGAAAGAACGCCTGTCTGTGTATCATTCAACTCGAGAATCCGTCCCAATAAGATGGGTCCAAAATCACTGATCTTGACGCGCATCGGTGCACCAAGTTCTCCCGAAAGCGAATAAAGCGCAATAGGAAAACCCGACGGCACAAAAGGCCTCCCGAGCGCTTGTCCCCGCTCTTCCAATGCCGCATTCGTTTTTCCGGGTTCATGTAAACCCGATAAATCGCCTTTTACATCGAGCATAAAAACAGGCACATTGGCATCCGATAATTGCTCAGCGATGAGCTGAAGTGTACGTGTCTTTCCGGTACCGGTCGCGCCCGCAATCAGGCCATGCCGATTCATCATCTTTAAAGCAAGATTTACCTCTGCTTGTGCTACAATGTTTCCATCCAGTATCCCGGCCCCAAGATAGATAAATTCGCCCTTCGGTTGATAGGAAGCGGTTATTTTTGCAATAAACTGGTCGATATCAGCCATATTTAATAATTTAAGCCGATGCAAATTACACAATTTTTATTGCTTACAAAATTGGCAATTTCGCCTTTGCAATTATTATTCCGTTTGTTTATCGGTTACTTTTCTATTCTTGACATATTTTTCAAGCCAACAATCCATTTCCCAGAATGTATGCATAATGGATTCCTTTGCTCGATAACCATGAAATTCCTTCGGGAGCAGTACTAAACGGACCGTTCCTCCATGGCCTTTAATGGCGTTGTAAAGTCTTTCACTTTGTATAGGGAAAGTCCCGGAATTTTCGTCATCCAAGCCATGGGTCATCAATAAAGGTGTTTTTATTTTATTTGCATAGCTGAAAGGCGACATTTGGTAATACACCTCGGGAGCCTCCCAATAGGTCCTCGATTCATACTGAAAGCCGAAAGGTGTAAGGGTTCTATTATACGCACCACTTCGAGCTATTCCCGCAGCAAAAAGATTGGTATGGGCTAACAGATTTGCCGTCATAAAAGCTCCATAAGAGTGCCCTCCAACAGCAATTCTGTTTCGATCGGCAATACCCATATCCACAACATGATCAATTACGGCTTGCGCATTATCTTGAATTTGCTGGATAAAGGTATCATTGGGCTCTTCTTTGCCTTCACCCACAATAGGCATGTCGGTTTGATCCAAAATCGCATAGCCACGGGTTACCCAATAGACGGGCGATCGAAAAGCAAGCCGTGTAAAACGGTATGGAGAGCCTTTTACCTGTCCTGCTGCCTTTAAACTTTTAAACTCTTTAGGGTAAGCCCATATCAAAACCGGTAGCGGGCCTTGTTCCTTGGTATAACCCTTGGGTAAATACAAGGTTGCTGTTAGTTTAATGCCATCCTTACGCGGATAAGATAACTGCTGTTTACTAACTCCTTTGAGACTTGGATAAGGATCGGGAAAGGTAGTCAACGACATACCATTGCCATTTTTCAAATCTATCCGATAAATGTTAGGTGCTTGTTCTACGGACTCGCGGGAAACATATACAACGCCTTTATTGTTAAAAAATAAGGGCTCTTCATAATAGGGGGCTTTAGACTTAAAGAGGGTGTCCTTTCGATCGCTTAACAAACCCCACTTCATCAAAAAGGGACGATCGCCCTCCGGAGAAGATCCGACTCCTATACTGAAAGCCATAGGCTCTGCTTCTTTTTCGAATAACAGGACAGGTCTGTCGTAAGGTCCGTCAGCATGGACGAACTGGCCTGGATCGGTATAACTGTCCTCAGACGAGCGGTCGGCAATGACTTTAACGATCTTTCCCGTTTCCGGATGGATCAGCGTCATCTTTTCTTTTCTATCTTTCCGCCACTCTTCTTTTAAAACAGCATACTGCTTATTGCCCCATTCAATCCCTTGATATCGCAAAGTGGTTGACGTCAATTTAACGGCCTCTCGATTAAAAGGTGCTTTCAAGGTAAAGACTACATCGCGGATGGCTTGTTCTTTGTTTGGGTCACCTCCATCCTGTGCTTCTACCCAGTATAAAGTGGCAGGTGC
This sequence comes from Olivibacter sp. EAT-5, assembly GCF_044784325.1. NCBI lineage: Bacteria > Pseudomonadati > Bacteroidota > Sphingobacteriia > Sphingobacteriales > Sphingobacteriaceae > Olivibacter > Olivibacter sp. EAT-5. The sequence continues at coordinate 2,197,409 of NZ_CP173028.1, forward strand.
ATCGGTCCGCCATCCAAACTCCCTAGCGCCACTAATGACAGCATCAAAGCCGGTTGGAAGATTTTCAGCTAAAGGAGATGTCGCCAATTTTTTCACTTCCTTTCCCCAAGCGGTATAAATAATATTTTCAAATGGGAAGGAATAAATAGGCACTAAATAAGAATACGGACGTATCACCTTTTGAGCAAGTATATATTTACCGTTGGGAGCATAAGCTAGGTCACGGTAAATTCCTGGAGCTAAGATCTTTTCCACTTCACCGTTTAGACTTACCAAGGCGGGTTGAGAAGTTAAGAAGTAATCCATAAGCGTCTCGTCGTAAGGATTCTTTAGCAGATTCTGATAAGTTCTGGATGGAGCCGCCAAGCCAATGTTCTCCTGAATAATCGGTCCACTGGGGACCAGGCTCTCCCGGGGTTGCGTACCTCTTGCATCTACAAGCAGCTGTACCAATAATTGATTACCCTCAGGAGCCCATTGTAAGGTTCGCCCATAGGCATCATTTACATATCTTTCGGATATTCTTTTGGCCTGTAACTTTTCGATATCGACGAGCCACAGCTCTACTCCTTCTTTTGTTGCATTTGTGAAAGCAAGATACTGTTCATTCGGACTCCAAGTAATATTGCCAATCTTTGCCGACTTTGGTAAACCTTCCACCAGTTTTTCATTGGTTGAATTTACTTCTTGGATCGCCATCGATGTATAAGTAGTAGATACGGCTGAAGAATTATTCAATGGATTAATACGTAAACCGGCGAGGCCAAGAATGGGCTGGGAAACATCTTCAATGGATGGATAATCAGGCACGCGTAAAAGCAATAACTTGGTACCACTCTTATTAAACCGGACGACCGGTGTATTCGGTGCGTTCAAGAGCTCTTGAATACTGGCGGGTGGGCTTTGATAACCCTTTTGCTCCTGCGCTCGGGCGGATATAGTAGCAGCAAAAATTAAGAGGCTAAGTAGTGTTTTCTTCATGTATATTATTTTAATTAAAATACTGTTAAAATGGTCGATCGTGAACCAATTATATTAGGTGATTAAAAATAGCTGCAATATGCCAATAATTGCCCGAAATACCTAACATGAGATATAAAAAACTGAGTATTCGCCGTTAAGAACGAAGTGCCATATGTGTAAATACGTTCTTTTAATTGCAAGGACCAATGTAAGTTGAACGGGAAATCCGGGCTTGTTTATCCATCGTTCTTTGATATGGCAAAAAATCAATACTTTTACGATAAAATAATTGGAAAAAAGAATAGAACAATCATCTAAATAAGAAAAAATATAATTCATGAAAGGTATTATTTTAGCAGGAGGATCAGGTACCCGTTTACATCCCTTAACACTGGCGGTAAGCAAGCAACTGATGCCTGTGTATGACAAACCGATGATTTACTACCCTTTATCAACACTGATGCTAGCGGGTATAAATGAGATTTTGATTATATCCACGCCACACGATTTGCCCAACTTTGAAAAATTGTTAGGCGATGGCTCGCAGATTGGTTGCAAGTTTTCTTATGCCGTTCAGGCGGAACCCAATGGCTTAGCGCAAGCCTTTGTTATAGGAGAAGAATTTATCGGTGAGGATAAGGTGGCGCTGATTTTGGGAGATAATATTTTTTATGGTGATGGCTTGTCTAAGTTGTTGCAACAGAGTGTTAATCCGGAAGGCGGCGTCGTTTTCGCTTATCCCGTGTCCGATCCCGAACGTTATGGTGTTGTTGAGTTCGATGAGGACAAGAATGTGCTATCGATCGAAGAAAAGCCAAAAGAACCCAAATCAAATTATGCCGTTCCGGGTATTTATTTCTACGATAACTCGGTCGTATCGATTGCCAAGAATATCGAGCCGTCTGCAAGGGGTGAGTATGAGATCACTGACGTGAATAAAAAATATTTAGAAGCGGGTCGTTTAAAAGTAGGGGTTTTCAGTCGTGGCACGGCCTGGTTGGACACGGGTACCATTCCTTCTTTAATGCAGGCAGGTCAATTCGTGCAAGTTATTGAGGAGCGTCAGGGCTTGAAAATAGGGTGCATCGAAGAAGTAGCCTATCGTATGAAATATATTAACGCCGATCAATTACGGACCATCGCTGAACCTTTGGTAAAGAGTGGTTATGGGGAATACCTATTGCGACTGGTGGGAGGGAAGTAGGTGAATCGATAAATAGCCAATTTTATGACTAGCTAATGTGATGATTTACGTTAAGAGGTGTTTTACGTTTTCCGGTACGGCTAGCCAGTGAGCGGTTGGATCGCAAATTCAATTATTTCTATCACGTGAAACCGGCTGGAGGGAAGGATTCAAAAGACTAACAAAAAAAGGCTGGCGGTCGATAGCTGACAGCTGATTGCTATAAAAATGAAAACAGCATTAATAACAGGAATTACCGGACAGGACGGTGCATATTTAGCCGAATTTCTGCTAAAAAAGGGTTACCGTGTCCATGGGGTGAAGCGGAGAAGCTCGCTTTTTAATACAGATCGGATCGACCATCTCTATCAGGATCCCCATGAAGCGAATCCGAAATTTACTTTGCACTACGGCGACTTGACCGATTCAACGAATCTGATTCGTTTAGTGCAGGAAACCCAACCGGATGAAATTTACAACCTTGCAGCCCAAAGCCATGTAAAGGTCAGTTTTGATACCCCCGAATATACAGCCAATGCCGATGGTTTAGGTATGCTCCGCTTATTGGAAGCAGTCAGATTGTTAGGAATGACAGCGAAATGCCGTATCTACCAAGCTTCCACTTCTGAACTCTATGGGCTCGTACAAGCGGTACCTCAAAGTGAAACAACTCCGTTCTATCCCCGATCTCCTTACGCGGTAGCAAAATTGTATGCCTATTGGATAACGGTCAATTACCGTGAAGCCTATAAAATGTACGCATGTAATGGTATTCTATTTAATCATGAAAGCCCAATAAGGGGCGAAACTTTTGTGACGAGAAAGATTACCCGCGCAGTATCCAAGATTGCACTAGGGTTGCAAGACCGGTTATATTTAGGGAATCTCTCTGCGCAACGCGATTGGGGGCATGCTAAAGATTATATTGAAGCCATGTGGCTGATTCTCCAGCAGGAGCAGGCGGAGGATTATGTAATTGCGACAGGTGTTACGACTACCGTACGTGATTTTGTGCGAATGAGTTTTGCCCATGTAGGTATCGAAATTGAATTCAGTGGAAAGGATGAGCAGGAGAAGGGTGTTGTTATAGATGCAGATGAGCAAAGATTGACGGCGCTCGGAATAGACCCGGCTAACATCAAATTCGGTCAAACGGTTGTTAAAGTAGACCCTACTTATTTTAGACCAACGGAAGTCGATTTACTTATCGGCGATGCCACAAAAGCGCAGACTAAACTTGGATGGAAGCCAAAATACAATCTCGAAAGCTTGGTAGCTGACATGATGGAGTCTGATCTACACCTCATGCGTAAAGAGGAATACCTTAAAAAGGGCGGCTTTAAAACGATGAATTACTTTGAGTAGCGGGGTATTTTAGGTATAAGGTTTAAGGTGTACGACCTGCACAACCTTCTAAACCTTATACCTTCACCCCCTACGCCTCTAGTGTCTTCTAATATAGTCTGCTGCATCCCCGTCCATCATACTATAAGGGAGCAAGCTAAAGCTGAAGTTGATGGGTTCTTTGGCAATTTGGTATTGCGGCAGCGTAATCGGTCCACAACTACCATTACCTAACCCCCGTTGCGCATAATCAATATGTAATATAACTTCCGGCCTTGCCTTTAACTCATAAGGATGCTTGGCCTTATGCAAATCCCTTTCGGTATAATGAGAAGCACTAAAGCCGAGTTTGTTGTCTGCAACAACGATCATTCCCTGGTTATTCGTATTCGTAAGCTTTACCCATTTCGTATCTTCTCGGTTCGCCATACTTTGGGGTCGCATATAATTGCTTCCTAACTGTTCCACGGTACTTTGGTAACGACCAAAAAAGGCAGCCTGCTTACGGTCGATATAATTCTCATGCGGCCCTCGCCCCAGCCATTCAACAGTATTATGTCGCCCATTGACGGTTGTGCTAAAACCAATCCTTGCCAGGGGTAGTCCATCTTTGTTGGGGTTGATAAAGGCCGAGACATGTATAATGCCGTTTCCGTACACGGTGTATACAAGATTGAGCGGAATTTCATACCCGGACTTGGTACTTGCGATTACCGATGCGGTAACCTGGACCGACTTACGGCTGCTTTGATTGATGTTGAAATCATTTACCTTAAACGACAGGGAGTCATATCCCTCCTTTTCCCACGGAATCGCCTGTCCCCAATCTTTATCGCGGTCGTTATCAAGCGTAGCCCGATAGATGTTCAATTTCAAGCCATTTCCGAGACCTTCGATCAGCTGATTATTTCGATAAGCCAAGGATGAAATCATGCCATTATTGCGATTGAATCCTACATGGAACTCTTTGCCGATTAAGGTAACCTCATCTTCTTTTTGGAGTACAATAATATCAGGCAGGGTGGTCACCGTATCCAAGTAGGCAACTTGTACCGGCGCTCGGTAGGGCATTTCAAACTGTTCCGTTGCTACCACGGTCCCTTTCGGAGCCCATCGCTCATCCTTAGTTGATTTAACAGAAAGTTGCAAATGATAAGATGCCCCCGGAGCTAAGAGCGGTTGCTTGATGGGCACACGTAAAATGCTGCTATCGCCCGGTGCCAGATTCAGCGGCGGGAGTACGCCTTGCTGAACCTCCTTGCCATCCTCTGTTAGTACCCAATCCAATGTAAAATTGTTCAAGTCCAGAAAAGCATATTTATTCTTTACACGGACATTTCCTTCCACAAGATTTGCTGCCGTGAAGCTTACATATTGATACACTTTTTTCACTTCTTCCAACTTGGCCGTCGGTTTTCTATCCGGTGTCAATATACCATCCATGCAAAAGTTTCCGTCATTCGGCTTATCACCAAAGTCGCCGCCATAAGCAAAAAAGGTTTGCCCCTTCGCGGCTCCCGGTATCTGTTTGCTCAAACCATGGTCCACCCACTCCCAAATACAGCCACCAATAAGGCGCGGATGACTTTCGATGACATCCCAATATTCTTTCAGATTACCGATGGCATTTCCCATAGCATGACCATACTCACACATCAAAAAAGGTTTGGTGCTAGCCGTTTGTCCGCTCTTTAATAGACTGGCGACTGAAGGGTACATGGTTGATTCAATGTCTGCCACTTCGTTGTAACTTTCAAAATGAAGCGGTCTGGTCGTATCAATCGCCAGTACCGCTTCATGGGCGGCCTTGAAGTTCTCATGGCCCCAAGACTCATTGCCTAAAGACCAAATAATGATCGAAGGATGGTTTTTATCGCGCTGTACCATCCGCCTGTGCCGATCGATGTAGGCCGGTTTCCAACTGATGCTATTTCCTAAATCTGCCTTCGCTCCATGGGTTTCCAAATCCGCTTCATCAATTACATAGAGGCCATATTCATCGCATAACTTGTACCAACGTGGGTCGTTGGGATAATGAGAAGTACGTACCGTATTGATGTTATTTTGCTTCATCAATTGGATGTCTTCCAACATACTTTCATAAGGTACGGCCTTGCCGAAAACGGGATGTGTTTCATGTCGATTCACGCCCTTTAATAAGATCGGCTTATTGTTTACATACAAGCGGCTATTCTTAATTTCAATTTTTCTAAAACCGAACTTGCTCGATAAAACTTCAGTGACCTGATCCTGTTTGTCTTTCAGGGTAAGGATTACCGTATAAAGGTAAGGCGTTTCTGCCGTCCATAACTTGGGATTTTGGATGGTGCTTTTCAATTGATAGGCAGCATCCTCTTCCTTTTTCCCAAAGAGGCTTCCAAATCCAATCTTTCGATTGATCCGTTCTTCCATTTTGGAAGAGAGTACCACTTCCTTTCCTTCCGCGTCCAAGATCTTCACGCTTAAACTTCCAACCGCGTCGCCACCTTTTCCGGAATTTCTTAACCAAGTGTCGGCTATAAAAGTTGCCGAAGAAAGATCATCCGATAGTATTGATTTCAGAAAAAAATCGCGTATATGTAATTTCGGAGCGGCGCTCAAGTATACATTTCGATGAATCCCACCCAGTCGGAACATATCTTGATCCTCCAGGTAACTGCCGTCGCTCCATTTATACACTTCAACGGTAATTAAATTGCTCTGACCCGTTTGAACATATTCCGTAATATCAAAAGAAGCGCCTGTCATGCTCCCTTCACTATAGCCAATTTTTTCGCCATTAACCCATACATAGAAGGCGCTTTGCACGCCATCAAAATTCAGGAAGATCTGTTTATCAGCCCAATTAGAAGGGATTTCCACCTTACGTCTGTACGATCCCACGGGGTTGGGTTCCTTGTGTTTAGTCCATGACGTATCAACAGGTTTCATGATTTTGGGCGGTTCCACTTTAAATGGATAAGTGATGTTGGTATAGATAGGTGTGCCATATCCGTTAACCTCCCATGTGGACGGTACCCTAAGCTCCTTCCATTGACGATCATTAAAACCCTTTTTATAGAAATCTTTGGGACGCTCATTCGGGCTTTTTACCCAGTTAAATTTCCACAAGCCGTTTAAACTTTTATAGAGTGAAGAATTGGAATCGATATTAGCGATAGCCTGCTGCTCATTATCGAAGGGAATAGCCGTTGCATGACTGGGTAGTTTATTGGTTTCAAACACCTTTTCATTTTCCCAATCCCGCTGTTGTGCAGCAAGAGGCAAAGCGGTGCTTATAAGAAAGATAAGACTATATAGATAGCGATCTATTGCATTCATGTATGTTTGTTTTAGTAGCCTATTGCCCGCCTAATTGAGGAGCCTGAACCAGCGGAATCCATCAACTAACGAAAGCTAGCGAGCATCGTGATTGGCAAAGATATCATTTTACTCTACTAGAACGTAATAGTTGCCCTGAACGTATGGCTATTGTTACGCATGCGTAATTTTTGTGATCTGCACTTTTTCCGGGCAGATTTAAGTGCCTTCGTCAGCAACGGCGATATTCAGCTGCTGGAAGTCGGTAGGGCGTTGCCCCATGATGCTATAGAACGTATTACTGAAAGCCGAGATGCTATTGTAGCCTACACGATAAGCAATTTCGCTAATCGAGAGATCGTCTTTAATCAGGTGTTCCATCGCCTTAATAATTCGGGTTAATTTGAGATATTGAAAAAAAGGCATGTTCAAAATCGTCTTGAATAGTCGTGATAAGGTTCTTTCGCTAAACCCGAATGCCTTTCCTAAAACTTCCAAGGTCAGATCATCCGCGATATGTTGATGGATATAGATCAATACAGGTCGCAAACGGATGTTATCGGTGGTAGGCAATGCAATGGGTAATGGATGCAAACTGATTAACGGCAGGATATTTTTCATTGTATTCAGAAAATCATAGGCTTTGGAACCCGGAAAAATATCACCATGCCATCTTTCAGAAAACAGAAGCATTTCAAGCAGCAAGTTGTTCACAGGATAGATACCCATTTTCTTAAAAAAAGCATCATCGGTTCGCTTAGGGTCAAAGTGGATGGTACGTACTTTAACCGAAGGATATCGATGGTAAAAGCGATGTCGTACTCCTGCCGGAATCCAGGCATAATGTCTTGCCGGTAAAAAATAAGACCGATCTTCCGTATGTAAAAAGATCACACCTCCTTCCACGTAAGTGAGTTGCCCTTTATGATGACTGTGCAATTCCAGCTGATCACCATATTGGCTGTACCACAGATAGGTGCTGTCCGGGTGCTGGTCCAGCGCCGATAAATATTCGCTGATCGTTACTCTTTTCATTTGGCGTGTTTAAGCAAAAGTATGTCATTTTAGAGAAAAATAAGAAAACCAAATATCCCGACCTTTGTGGTGTCATTAGATAAATCATGAACTTTCTAAAGTATAACATACAACTGGGCCTGTGCTTGGTGATAACACTATTGTCTCCCGTATGTGGAAGAACACAGCAAATGAGGACTGAGCCCTTGAGCCTGGAAAAGGCCTGGCAATTGGCTGACCTTAACAGCAAAAAAATCCAAATAAGTGAAATGGATGTGCAGGTAAGCGCCGCTCGTTTACAGATCGCAAAGGATGGGCGCTTACCCGAAGTGTCAATTCATGGACAATATGCATACGTGTTTAATATGCCGATTTATGAAGATGGTCTTTTCCATACCCCCAAGCAATTTCCGGTCGATCGAAAGTACTATAAGGCGGGTGCTGAAGCCTATCTCAATCTTTACAATGGCGGTAAAACCGGTCGGGAAATTATGTACGCAAAAAAAGAACAGGAGATTGTTGAGGTGGAACATCACCGGACAGCGGCAGATATTCATTTCAGCGTAGCTGTGCATTATTATGATGTTTATAGAAATCAGGCCTATCGAACACTTTTATTACACGACATTAAAGAGCGCGAAAAGCAGTTGGAGGAAATTAAACAGCTTTACGCCAATGGAACAGTCCTTAAAAGCGATGTTTTACGGGCAGAGCTACGTTTGTCCAAACAGCGTATGTTATTGGTAGAAATCAATAACAGTATTAAAATCGCGGGGCAGCGACTTAATGTTTTGATAGGTAAACCTGACGACACGCCGGTGCAACTTGATGTTGACACCGGTGGCCATGCGGCATTTCAATTACAGTCTTTGCAAACGTACTTAGACGAAGCCCATGCACACGCTTTCAACGGATTATTGTCTGGAAAAGCCAAGGAGCTGCGTGCCCTCAACCTGCAACAAGTCAAATCGAATACCTCCCCTAAGGTAGGTTTCTTTGCTGAATATGGTTATGGCTATCCCCAGATACAATTTTATCCTTACAGTTTAGCGCTGTACGGCTCCGGAATGGCCGGCATAAAACTTAGTATTCCTATCTCCGGCTTATACACTAACAAACACAAGGTACAAGAAGCATCTTTGGCGCTTAAACAGCAGGAAATAGCCTATGAAAATGCCCATGACGAAATAAGACAAGCGGTAGAGGAGGCCTACTTACGATGTACGGAGGCTATGAAAAAAATTGAAGTTGCTAAAGAAAATATCAAGCAGGCGGCAGAAAGTTACCGCATTATGCGTAACACCTATTTCAATCAGCTTTCACTACTAACAGATTTTCTTGATGCAGAAACGCAATTACTGCAATCACGGTTCGAATTATCAACCGCCCAAGCAAATGCACGGGTACAATTTTACAAATTACAAAGAACGATTGGCAATTTATAATACAATGACAATACAAAAGCAATCATCATCTGATAAAATAATTACACGAATCACCACGGTAGTCGCCCTGATCCTCGTGATTGCCCTGCTCATTTGGGGTTTTCGTACGCTCGTTTCCTATTATCGTTTTGAGGAAACGAATGACGCACAAGTAGATGAATATATTAATCCCATAACCTCTCGGGTGAATGGTTATATAAAGGAAGTTCGCTTCGAGGAAAATCAAAATGTCCACAAAGGAGATACCCTGGTTATCATCGATAATAGCGAATACGCTGCGCAGCAAGAGGAGGCCGCAGCTTCCTTAATGAACGCCCGGGCACAGGTTGCCGTTTTACAAAGTAACATTCAAACGGCTAATAAAGGCGCCGCCGTAGACGAATCACATATTCGTGCCGCTAAGGCGAGATTGGTAAAACAAGAACAAGAGTATAACCGGTATCAGAAGCTTTACGAGGTCGAATCGGCCACTAAACAGCAGTTAGAAGCTGTGCAAAGCGCTTTGGAGGTTGCAAAGGCCGATTATCTTGCTGCAACCGATGCCTATGCAGCTTCTTTATCAAAAGCGAACGACATCCGGGTACAGGCCGATGTATTGCATGCCGAAATTAAGCGACGGGAAGCCGTGTTGCAACGGAGCGCTTTGAATACGGACTATACCGTTATTCGTGCCCCTTACGATGGCAAAATGGGAAGACGAAGCATCCAACCCGGACAGCTGGTGCAACCCGGCCAAACCTTAGCTTTCATTATCGATCGAAGCTCAGGCAAATGGGTTGTGGCTAATTTTAAAGAAACGCAAATCCAGCATATGCGAGTAGGCAAAGAAGTGTCTATCTCGGTAGATGCCTATCCCGATAAAATCTTTCATGGGAAAATAGAATCACTTTCCGGAGCCACAGGCTCGCGTTATTCGCTGTTACCACCGGATAACTCGACCGGTAATTTTGTGAAGATTGCACAAAGGATACCGGTGCGTATCCGCCTCGAAGGAGAAGATATTGAGCTTTTGAATGCTGGCATGAACGCCACCGTGCGCGTAGGAAAAGGAGGATGATATGGCTGATAAACAATTATTTAAAGCATGGGTGCCACGTTGGTTAATCTTCCTGACTACACTGCTGCTCTTATTGCCTACTTTATTGCTTTTTGCCATGTCAACAGCCAATGTATCCGCGGCGGTTGGCTACTATGGTATTGAGCCAGCTGACGTTCAATTCTCTTTGTTAGTTTTCTATGCCGCCATTGCGGCTTTCACACCCCTGGAAACCCGTTTCTTCAATCGGATCGCCACGAAAGAGTACTTGCTAATCTGCTTGAGTTTGCAGCTTGTTTTTGCCTATGGCGTATACCATAGTCATCACCTAGGCGTAATCCTACCCATACGGTTCTTACAGGGGATTGTGAATTGCGGTACCACCAGTATCTGCTTAAACTTACTTTTCCGACAGCTCAAATCAGACCATGCCCGAGAAATTGGCTACTCCATTTTTTATGGTTTGATCTTATGTGTGGCTCCCTTAACTTCCTTAATGGCCGCTCCGCTCATTGATCAATATGATTATAAAGTGATCTATAAAGCAATTACCTTTTGTATTATACCCGGTGCGATTATGTTATTAAGCATTATGCACAATGTGCGTCTCAGTCGTAAGACACCGCTTTATCAGCTGGACTGGGTCAGCTTTGTATTATACGCAGGAGCCTTAGTACTGCTTGCTTATGTGCTCGTATACGGACAGCAGCTGAACTGGTTTGATGACCCGATGGTTCGATATGGTGCTTTTTTAGTGCCATTCCTGCTATTGATGAATTATTGGCGACAGAAATCACTTAAACGACCCTATGTGTATGTTGAGATATTTCGTTATAAAAATATTTGGATAGGCCTTCTCTTATTAGTGATTCTCTATCTTGTACGTGGTAGCTTTAATCTAACTAGCCAATACTTTGCACAGGTTCTGGGCATGGATCCCATTCATACCTATCGCTTTCTATTGTGGAACATGCTGGGAGTTGTCATCGGTTGTACAATATCGACCCGATTGGTTATTTTAAAGAAATCACTTCAGGCACTTTGGTGTACCGGTTTTGCGCTGTTGGCTATTTATCATGCAGTGATGGTTCATTTTTTTTCTACCGAAGCTAATCCAAGCCACTATATCTTATTGCTAATATTGCAGGGAGTTGGTGCGGGTTTATTAATGGGGCCCATTGTGCTGTTTATCATTTCCTCGGTCCCAACGGTATTAAGCAAATCGGCCTCTGCGATTGGAGTCTTTGTCCGTTTCAGTACCTTCTCATTGAGTTTGGCTTCGCTCAATTTTTACCAGTTATACTTTGAAAAGATACATAGTAACCAGCTTGCTGAAGGGCTCAACCAAAGCAATTCCTTGCTAGCACAACGACTTTCTTTATATCAGCAGGCACTGTCAGCCAGCGGGATGCCGCATGATCAGGCTGGGCGCGCAGCACATGCTTTATTGGCGAAAAGTATGCACAAGCAAGATTTTCTACGTTTCTGCATGGATTATTATCAGTTGATGGCGATTATATGTGTTATTACCATAGTACTGATACTGCTCATGCCCATTATCAATAAAACGATTATTAATGTTAAGAACAAGCAACCGGCTGCAGCGGGGTTTTAGGTGATTGTTGAGTGGTTGAGTAGGGGAGTAGTTAAGTAGAAAGAGTAAAAATAGCAGGACTTTATGTCTTATGTCCTGCTACTTGTGTCCTTAAACTACAATGGTCTTACCCAGATATTTTTGAAGCTGATCGGTTTACTTGGATCGCCGTGAGCTTGCAACATGATCGGTGCAGGGCCATGTTGCTTGTAACTTGGCCGTCCGATATATTGAGTACCGCCTATGAGCTCTACATTATTTTGTACCAGCACCCCATTAACAAATGCCGTTACTCGAGCAGGCGTTTCCACCGAGCCATCGGATTTAAAGGTAGGCGCTGTCCAAACCACATCGTAGGTTTGCCATTCACCTGGTTTTCTTGCCGGATTTGCTAGGGGAATACGTTGCTTATAAACGGAACCTAACTGTCCGTTTACATATGTTTTGTTGTTATAAGAGTCCAGGATCTGCAACTCGTAGCCTTCATCACCATTTCCTATAGCTGCTAAAAACAAACCACTATTTCCTCTCCCTTGTCCTTCTCCATCAATATCCTGTGGGATATAGTACTCGAGGTGGAGCTGATAACTTCCGAATTTTTGCTTTGTCCAAATATTACCGGCTTTTTTATTAACCGTAAATACACCGCCTGCCACGGGCCAATCGGCCGGTTGACCTGGATTCTTTTGTGATTCCCAGGCACTCAGATCCTTGCCATCAAACAATACAATGGCGTCCGAAGGAGCCTGCCCAACAGGCGTTGCTACAACATGTGGTACGGGTTCCCATACTTCGGTGTCTTCAGGTTTCATTTTTTCTTGAGCTAAGGATGACGCTGCGGTTCCCAATAATAGGGCTGCTATAAGTAATTGATTTTTAAGCATCGCTGTAAATAAGTTGTTAATTTAATTAGCTATATGTACTTAGTGTTTAAAGTACGTTTATCAAAGGTAGTTATTCGGATAGTAAGTAGCAAGGGTTAGAGGAGAATTAGTTGAGTAGCAAATTTGTTAATTAGCCAATTAGCCAATCAGACAATTAGCCAATTAGTAAATTAGCCAATCAAGATAATGTATGATGAAGGGGTTGCGTAATTGAGAAAACATCGACAGTCTATTGCCTAAAGCCTAAAGCCTTAATGATAAAATCACAAATATCAGTGGCTACTTCTTTCTTGGTTTTGAGGGGGAAAGTTACTTGTTGGTGGTTGCGGTCTATAATGGTAATCTTGTTCCGGTCGCCCGCAAAGCCGGCTTCTTTGTCTTGCATGGAATTGAGGACAATAAAATCCAGGTTCTTTTTCTCCAATTTGCCGACGGCGTTAGCGAGCTCATTGTCGGTTTCCAGTGCAAAACCTACTAGGAGCTGATGGGCTTGCTTTCTGGCTCCCAAAGTAGCTAAAATATCAGTTGTCTTTTTTAGGGCGATCGTAAAATGCGTGTCTTTTTTCTTGATTTTCCGATCTGCGACAGTTTCGGGGGTATAGTCTGCTACGGCGGCGCTCATCACGGTAATGTCAGCTTCCGCAAATGCCAATGAACAGGCATCTAGCATATCTTTCGCTGATACCACATCAATACGTTTGACACCATTCGGAGTAGGAAGGCTGGTAGGGCCGCTTACTAAGGTCACGTCTGCTCCCAATTGATGTAACGCTTCAGCAATGGCATAACCCATTTTACCGCTGCTGTGGTTCCCAATAAAGCGTACGGGATCAATTGCCTCGTGTGTAGGTCCGGCGCTCACTAAGGCCTTTTTCCCATTTAAAGGGCCTTTCCGTTCAGAAGCTGCGTCTGCAAGTGTTTTTTCTAAGAAACGAAGGATCTCTTCAGGCTCGGCTAAACGGCCTTCCCCCACTAATCCGCTGGCAAGCTCGCCCGTTCCGGGAGGTATTAACGTATTCCCGTATTCCTGTAATTTCTTAATATTGCTTTGGGTACTTGGATGGGCCCACATATCCAGGTCCATCGCAGGGGCAAGGTAGACGGGGCATTTTGCAGATAAGTAAACTGCGCAAAGCAAATTGTCACACAAGCCATTGGCCAATTTCGCTAAGGTGTTTGCGCTTGCCGGAGCAATTAACACTAAATCGGCCCATAAGCCCAACTGCACATGATGGTTCCAGGTTCCGGTTTTCTTCTCAAAATAAGCCGTTAACACTGGCTTGTTTGATAAGGTAGAAAGGGTAAGCGGGGTAATAAACTCAACAGCATCAGGTGTCATGACTACTTGTACTTCAGCGCCGGCTTTAACCAGTAGTCTGGTTAAAGCCGCGGCTTTGTAGGCGGCAATGCTTCCACATATGCCCAGTATAATCTTTTTTCCCTTTAGCATGTTAAGCTAAATGATCAGTTGCGCTTACTTTTGTTGCTCTTTAGAAGGATTTCTAAAGTAAACCTTATCGTTTAAAAATTCGTCTACAGCTACTAAAGTAGGTTTAGGAAGACGCTCGTAATGCTTCGAAATTTCGATTTGCTCGCGGTTTTCGAATACCTCTTCCAAATTGTCATTGGATGTGGCAAATTCTGCTAATTTGCTATGAAGCTCTTCCTTCATGTTGGTGGCAATCTGATTGGCACGACGACCCATAATAACGATCGATTCGTAAATATTGCCGGTTTTTTCATCTAACTCCCGTAAATCGCGGGTTACAGTGGTGTTAGGAATGGTATGCTTCTGTATATTACTCATATCTTCTTATTGTAATGTCTGTTGAGGTAACGATCCTCTTGGTTGATTATTCAGTTCTTCTTCTTTCTCTTTTTCTTTTTTCTTTTGGCTCGGTGTTAAAGACGCAATGAGTTTTTTAACCGATTCCATATCGCGTTGCGAATTTTTCTTCAAGCTTTCTGCGTCCTTTTTGTATTTACTCTCAGGATAATTGTCGATGAATCGATTTGAGAATTCAACGGCCTCTTGATAACGTGCTTCCTGACTAGGCAGTTGGCTGTTCTTCGCATAAAGATATTGCGCTTCGATGGCTAGGTACTCCATTTCTTCAGCGTACTTAGTGTCCGGATAATCCCGTAGGGAATTTTGAAACGCAATAACCGCGGCTTTATAATCACCAACATCCAGGTAAAGCTTGGCATTGGCATATGATTTATGCTCTAATTTATCTCGCAGATCCTGAATGAATTTAGCGGCCTCTTCCGCGCGGTCGCTCTTTGGATATAAGTTGATGAATAATTGAAGTGATTCGATCGCCTTCAACGTGTTTTCCTGATCCAACGTATATACCGGCGATTCTAAATAATAGCAGTAAGCGCCCATGAAACGGCATTCTTCCGCTCGTTGGCTCTGAGGGTATTGGTCGGTGAAATTTTTAAAGTGGAATCGAGCCGATGTATAATCTCGTAAACGATAGTTGGTGTAAGCAAAATAATACATCAACTCCTCATTTTCCGGCCTTCCCCGGTATTTATTGGATAAGTCTTCAAATAGAATAAGCGCTTTTGAGTACTTTTTGTTGTTGTACAAATTGATAGCCTCCCGGTACTTCGCTACATTATCATTACCGGTGCGTAGCTTTTCAAACTTGCTCTTACATCCGATCATCCCAATTGAAAAGAGCAGCGCCGAAGCCCAAATCATTAAACGCTTGTTTATAAACATTCTGCAAAGATAAGTTAATTAAAAATATGTAGCAAATGTTTTGCTTGACGCAAAGTAATAGCATCGTAAGGCATTTGCAAAAATTTTAACAAACATTAACCTTTTAGCTGTAAGTTATAAGCTATAAGTTATAAGCTTTAAGCTTCCTGTCTTCTCCCTAAAGTTCAGGCATTCCGTAAAAGAGACTTCAAATAGGCCTGCCTCCGAGCCCCTGCCTACACCTTAAAACGTAGAACTTACAACGTAAAACTCCGAAACAAATCCTTAAACCTTCCGTCCTAAAATGACGAGACTCCGTTGTATGCCATCCAATACAGCGATGTCCGGAAAATTACCCCATTCCCGGAAATCTTCTTTCTCGAAAAGCCGGATGCTGGGAATATTGTGGGCGAAGATAAAGGCTAAAATGGTACTCACCTGCAAGTCGGGCGCTCGTTTGATAGCCTCCCGAAGGATCATTTTTCCATATCCTTTTTTTCGTTGGCTTTCATCTATATAAATGCTGATTTCGACGGTGCCATCATAAGCCGGGCGGCCATAGAAGGATTGAAAGCTAAGCCAACCAATCGTTTCGCCGCCCGTCGTCTCTACCATCCAAAGCGGGCGCGTGAGCGGATTGTGTTGATTAAACCAAGGTAGTCGGCTCTCTACGGTCACCGCCTCCGTATCCGCCGTGACCATCCTGCTGGCCACCGTACTGTTGTATATAGATACAATGGTTGGAAGATCAACGAGTTGTGCGTCGCGGTAGACTAGTATGTCTTTTTGGATATTCATTGCCTAAAGTGAATTTATGGCAAAAGAAGATAAAATTAGCCAATTTTGGGAGTATTTAGTTGAATTGTTGGGTAGTAGAGTAGTTGAGTAGGAAAATAGTTAAGTAGTTTAGTTATTGGTTACTAGTTATTTGTTATTGGTTGTGCCTGCTGGTAGGCAAGGGTTGCCGGTTACCGGATGTGCGTGATGAAATCACACGGGACTCTAGCGCGCAGGGAACAACGGCCTCATGAAATTGAGCGTCAAAAAGATTTAGGATAGCTCTGGGTAAAAATCATGTGAAGAAGCGAAGGGTGGCCTAGCGTGCGGGAGCGGCTCCGCAGGATTGAGCTTTGGGCCTAAATCTTTAGCGAAAGTACATGCAGCCTTGACTGTTTGGTTCTTTATGGTCAAGCATAAAGAACATGAAATATGGCTTAGCGCCTATAGCTTACGGCCTTATTAGTAGCAGTACGCTCGCTTAAGCCTTATACCCTAAAGCTTATTGCTTATTACCTAAAGCCCTAAATAAAAATCCCCGAGGTAATCGCCCTCGGGGAAGTTTTTACATAGGTAGATGAATGTATTTGTGATAGGTAGATGGTTTTTTTATGCTATTCTTACATTTGCTGAACCTGAACCGCTATTACTGCGGAAATTTTCCAATTCTTTCACCAATAAATCCATTAATTGTCTGTCAATTTTCTTTGCTAAATCAGATAACTTTTGAACTTTAGCCGTACTTTTCATCGATGTTTTCATAGTATATGTGACTTATCAGTTAAACATTAAAAATTGTAAACATCCTAGATCGAATATCGTGCCAAAGTCGCTTACTTTTTTTCTGTAGCTAAAAAAAGTAACAAAAAAAGCCACAGCTTAAAAATCTTTTTGAATGTCCCAAGGATTAGAACGCTTGTACTCGCCAAAGATTTTTGAGGCTGATTTTGGCCTATTTAGGGTTGTTCCCTTCGGATATTTTTTAACGGGAGTGGTTTTTTGAGGCCGAAATGAGCGTATGATTGGTCCTTCCTCAGATTTTAATCTGTCGTCTTGTATGAGGCTGATTTTAGCATATTTAGGGTTGTTTCCTTCGGATATTTTTTAACGGGAATGGTTTTTTGAGGCCGAAATGAGCGTATGATTGGTCCTTCCTCAGATTTTAATCTGTCGTTTTGTATGAGGCTGATTTTAGTATATTTAGGGTTGTTCCCTTCGGATTTTTTTAACGGGAATGGTTTTTTGAGGGGAAAAGAGTGTAATGATAGATCCCTTCTCTGAGCTAATCGTCTATGACCTTACTGCGGCTGGTTTTTAACCGATGTGATTTACTTCCTTTGAAGAAACGGCGTGCTACAATTTCACCTGTCGAATCACATTCTTGATATTCAGCTCAATAATGTCAGTCATACTTTTACATAAGTGGTAATCCTGATTTTTGTAATGGGCTGCCAGTTGATTTTTCAGCATGGCGATATTTTCCGGCGGAGAGAGCTGTTCGTTTTGTGATACATCTCGAAGTGCCGCCAAACGATGGCGCTCAATGCGTACCCGATGTACAATGGAAGAGCGTTCTTCCTGTTGGTATTGCAACACCGTTTTTTCGGTGAGGTGTTCCATGGATAGTTTTACATAAGGTAAATTCTCTTTGAAGAACTGGGGCATATATACTTTCATATTCCCCTCGTAAAACTCCTGATCGAAATCAATCGCACGAATCCTAAACTGAAAATCGTCAAAGTCAGGCGTAATCTGCATCACATAATTATAGGAGCGCATATCACCTAACAACATAATAAGGCAACGCTCGTTGAACTTCACGAACTCTTTTGCAATCCGAATGGGATTATAATCCGGATTCTCCATCAAACGCTTCGCGAAGACATCTCCGGGTAAACCTACAATATGTTCTTCCACCAGCGTGTCACCGTCAACGGTAAAGTTCACGCGATTAGGCGACATGATCTCTTCCAGTTCTAGTCCATAAATACGGGATGCGTCTGCTTGTTTAATATAAAAATAATCATATACATCATTTAAACGATTCACAATACGGATACGAAATGGGTGCGTATTGCCGAATGTACAGTAATCTATACGATCAATAAATTTATGCTCCACTATGCGATTATTTCCGGAAGCTTTTAGAAGGGCATAAATCTGCTTCAGCCCTTCGTGGATATGCGCTACCTCGTGGGGCGGATAGAGGGGTGTTTCCCAAAGGGTGTCCTTTCCTTCTTTATCGTAAACGGGTACACTATCTGTAAAATTACGTAATTCGCTGTAGCTAAGCGGTAGTTTTGACTCTCGTTGATATTCTCTTAGATATTTACGTAAGGCAGGTTTCACTGGAAAAATAGGTTTTTTCCGTGATATTTTAACATCTCCTGTAGGGACCGGTCCTTCTACTTTTAAACTCATCTTCCTAGCAATTTATCTACAAAGCCCTTAGGCCGTCAGGCTTCTCAAAGATAGCTTTTATTCGTTAAATATTGGCTATAGGCGATAAGCTATAAGCTATAAGCGATAGGCTTTTAGGGTATAAGGTGTAAGGTATAATAAGGCCATAAGCTATGGGCGCTAAGCCATATTTCATGTTCTTTATGCTTGACCATAAAGAACCAAACAGTCAAGGCTGCATGTACTTTCGCTAAAGATTTAGGCCCGAAGCTCAATCCTGCGGAGCCGCTCCCGCACGCTAGGCCACCCTTCGCTTCTTCACATGATTTTTTACCCGCGGCTATCCTAAATCTTTTTGACGCTCAATTTCATGAGGCCGTTGTTCCCTGCGCGCTAGAGCCCCGTGTAAGCACGGCCGTTCCGAAGCGCGTCTGTGGCCTAGTCTGTGGAGGCAGCAACCGGCAGTTCCGGATGCCCCTTCACTGGATATCGAGCGAAGCTTATCGGATTAAGTGAGGTGGGATCTTTGTGCGAAAGGGTGGCTCCGATTCACGGATGGGCATCGGACAACGGGTTGCAACGGAATAGACAAGCCGAGCAGTTATAAAGGAGTGTTTGATTTAAGATGCCTTTATGAGCTCGTCGTAAACTCCTCGGTTTGGCTACTTTGGTGCCTCAAAGTAGCTAAAAATAATCCTAAATCTTTTTGACACTCAATTTCATGAGGCCGTTGTTCCCTGCGCGCTAGAACCCCGTGTGATTTCATCACGCACATCCGGTAACCGGCAACCCTTGCCTACCAGCAGGCACAACCAATAACCAATAACTAGTAACCAATAACTAAACTACTTAACTATTTTCCTACTCAACTATTTAACTACTTAACAAATAGACAAAGAACGCCCAAAATTTGTAATTTAGTTGAATAAGTATAAAAACCAATAAGCTAATCCATGAAAAAAATCGTTAAATACCTGCTTTTATGTATGTTTCTGATCAGTCAATCCCTACGAGCCCAAAACTATCAAGCCAATTGGCAATCCATTGATCAACGGGAAATTCCACAGTGGTGGCAAGATGCCAAATTTGGGATTTTCATTCATTGGGGTCCTTATTCCGTTCCTGCTTATGCGCCTATAAAAGAAGTGGAAGGGGTGTATGAAAAATATGCCGAACATTATGAAAATCGATTGAAAACTAAGAACAAACTGTTTCTCGATTTCCATAACAAGACGTATGGACCCAATTTTACCTATCAGGATTTTGCACCGCTATTCAAAGCAGAACATTTTAAACCCGAACAATGGGCTGAACTGTTTAAAAAAGCAGGGGCCAAATATGTCGTATTGACATCGAAACACCACGATGGTTTTTGCTTATGGCCCAGTAAGTATAGTCCCAATTGGAATAGCGTCGATATCGGTGCCCATCGCGACTTGGCCGGTGATTTAACGAAGGCTGTAAGGACCTCCGGTTTACGGATGGGCTTTTACTATTCGCTGCTCGAGTGGAGCCATCCACTTTATAAAAAGGAAAGTATCGAACAATGGGTGGATCGTCACATGATCCCCCAAATGCAAGAACTCGTGAATGCTTACCAACCCGAAGTGATTTTTGCTGATGGTGAGTGGGACTACCCGAGTGAAACACTTAAGAGCACGACTTTTTTATCCTGGCTTTATAATGAGTCGCCCGTCAGGCAACAGGTAGTGGTAAACGACCGATGGGGCAAAGAAACACGGAGCAAGCACGGCGGTTATTACACGACAGAGTATGATTTGGTACACGATCAAAAAGGTATAGGTGATCAGGCCTCCCATCCCTGGGAGGAGAGCCGCGGTATCGGTACTTCCTATGGTTACAATCGATTTGAAACAACCGAAGACTATTTTACGTCAAAGCAGCTTATTGATCTCTTGATTGATAAGGTGAGCAACGGCGGAAATTTATTGCTCAACGTCGGCCCAACGGCCGATGGTAGGATCCCAGTTATCATGCAAGAACGTTTGTTGGACATGGGCAGATGGTTAGCGGTTAATGGTGAAGCAATTTACGGCACTCGGGCTTGGGCGTCAAGACCGAATAATAGCAAGGATACACACCGCTATTTTACCGCCAAAGGGAAAGATCTTTACCTCATCTGTACCGAATGGCAAAATGGAACCTTTCATATTCCTTTGCCGCGGAAGCCGGTACGAGTCAGTTTATTAGGACATTCAGGTGCGATATCATCCGATTTTCAAAAGCAGCAGCTCACCATCGAAGCACCTCCCTTTAATCCCAATACAGCGCCCTGTAATTATGCTTGGGTATACAAATTAGAAGGCGTATTGGAATAAAGCGTTTTCTCGACCTGCGGATTCCCTATTTGGGGATCCGTATAGCCCGCTTTGCCTGTTTCAACTTTACCGGCGTAAGCCCAGCGGAAACCCGGATAGCCCTCAATGGAAATCTCCAGATCGTACCATTGATGGCTGTCGCTTAAGTTGATGAGTTGCGACAGCTGCTGATTGGCCCTTACCTCCAGGTGAACGGGGGCCGTTCCATAAGCCATATCCCGGATCGCTACGCGCAACGACTGGTTTCCCTTGTTTTCGAATAAGAGAATTGCATTGCCGGTAAATCCTTCGCCGACCTGCTCGTTCGTTAATCTGATGGTACAGGCAGGCATTTTTCCTTGATTTTTGAAACCTCTATAAAACCCATTCGGTCCGTGTACCTGTAAGTCAAAAGCTTCTTCCTCCATTTCAAAGCGATCGCTAAGCTGATCACCGGCTTTCACCGCATAAGAGCGAATGGCATGAGGAGTGTAGACGGTAAACGGTGCACCGGCACTTTTTTCCGCGAAAATCTCATCACCGACTCTTAAATTCAATTGAAAAGAATCCTGAACCCTTTCACCTTCGGCATAAAGCTCATAAGGCAGCGCACACGCTGCCTTGATGCCAGGCTCTTGCCGTGGCATTCGGACCAGTTGATGCGGTTTATCCATCCCTTTTTGCAGTTCATCCGGTTTCAGGGCCTCAAAACCTGACGGAATTTCTTTATACTGCGCTTGATGAATCCCTTCAACATACGGATTACGCTGGATAAAGGGAAGCTTGTCATTCGCGGGCAACGCTTTTGCTACAGTAAATACTGAAGTCAAATCACCACATATGGTTCTCCGCCAGCTACTGATATTTTCTTCGCGCAATTCTTTCTTAAACTTATGATAAACCCATTTTTCCAGAAATTGCAGGGTAGACGTATGATCAAACACTTGCGAGCAAACCTTACCGCCTCGCGTCCAAGGCGATGCCACAATTAGAGGCACTCGAAAGCCAAGGCCGATAGCCGCTCCGCGTGCTTCCTTTGTGGATTTACCATCTGCCAGCTCTTCCTCCAGGGTAATGTATTCTATTTTTGTGTCAATCCCCTCCGAGCATTTGCCACTGTTACTCTTATAAGGGTTCGGCGGCACAAAGGGAGGAATGTGATCAAAATAACCGTCATTTTCGTCATAGGTAAGGATAAGGATCGTTTTTTGCCATACCTCCGGATTTTTGGTGAGAATATCCATAATTTCCGATACATACCAGGAGCCGTACCAAGGCGAGGTCGGATGATCAGAATATTTTTCAGCTGGTATCATCCAGGAAACTGCGGGTAGCTGACCACTTTCTACATCCCGTCTGAATTGATAAAGCACATCACCTTTAGGTACCGATAATTCACGTTCAACACCTTGGTTATCCCGATAAGACAAGCGCTCAAGATCATGGTAATGAGGATCTGCTGCATTGGTGGTAAAAGCCTTCTTGAATAGATTTTTCTCTCGAGACGACAATTGCTCAAAATGCGTTTGGCTCCACCGCTCTATTGCCTGTTTGGCCTCTTGCCATACCGCTTCTTTTTTTTTCAGCGCTTCCTGTGTTTTTTGATAAGTTTGATCATGCGGCTTTAAGGATTGCAGCTTTTCTTGTAGCGCCTGTATCTCCTTAGGCAGCTCTTCCACTTGTTTTTTTAAACTCTTTGTATAGCGCGACGCGAAGTGAATATGATACTGCTCAAAAAACTCCAGGGGATTACAGGAAAAACTACTCAGCCACGAGCGTTCCTCCCCTTCAAACCCACCGCCAAAGCTCACATCGTTCTGATAGGCGCGCCAAGATACCCCGGCTTCTTCCAGTCGTTCCGGAAAAGTTTTCCACTTCGCTTCACCGCGTTGCAGTTCATTCCTTATCCAAGCTTTACTTTTCGGATCGGCCGATTCACGAATGGTCCCGGTCCAGAAAAATAAACGATTGGGCCAAGTGCTGGTCATGCCCGAACAGAAATTTTGATCACATACCGTAAAGGCATCTGCGAGTGCATAATTGAATGGAAGGTCGAGGCGGTTATAGTATCCCATTGTTAAAGGGATGTGTTCATAGGGTTTCTTTTTCTTCGCCTCAATCCATTGGTCGTGCCGCCCCTCATGGTAAGCGTCTACCTGCGATTGGCGTGAATGCGGTACAGCCCCCATCCAGGTGGCCTTGCTACCCCGAAGATCGAAATGAAAGGGCGCATAGGTATTGCCCTTAGCGTCCGACTGGAACCAGATGGGACAATGGTTGGCTTGGCGGATAAAACGTGGGTCATTAAAACCACGCACCCCGGCAAGCGTACCTAAAGCATGATCAAAAGAGCGATTTTCTTGCATTAATATCACCACATGCTCCGCATCCATAAAGGTCGTTCCCGGTGCCGGCGCAATTGCTAAAGCCCGTTGAATGGAAGGGGGAATCGTGCTTGCCAAACCGGTGCTTCCCGCATATAATAGCAGTTTTTTTAGAAAATCCCGACGGTTATCCATTTTGTATGATTTATAATCGTATCTACAGGCTTAAAGTACAACAAATACTATTCATTACATTATTATCTCATTTTTTTTACAACAAAGCGTGATGAATACCCATGTTTTTGCTACCCCTTTCGTGCATGCACACTATTCACATTCCTCTTAAGTTTGTCTAGCAATTCAAAAGAGATTGCTAGATACACTAAACTTATTTTTTTATACTTAAATCGAGCTTATGAAGTTTAAATTTCTACTTGCTTTAGTAGCTGTTGTTTGCTTTAGTTGTACTAAAGAATCTGCTCCTTTGGTGCCCGTCGAGATTACCATCGTTAGTAAAAGTGGTATATTGGAAATCCATTATACACCCGATAGAATTAATACACTGACCAAAAAACAAGGTTCAATGACCCTGCAAATGCTAGACGGCGACTTAATTACAATTAAACGAATTTGTCCGGAAGCCGGCGCTTTGGAATATAACATCAAGACCCCAACCTCCAGTTATCTATCCATACTGATGAAAAATGGGGATGAAAATCGACATCTTATTCCAAAGTACTAAAACGATTGATACTAGAGGCGCAATTGCTATTTCAAAAAAATAATGCGTTCTTTCTTTTAAATGACTGATAATTTGTAACTTAGCAATAAGTCGTTGTTTAACTCGAAATACCTGCATTATGATGAAAGCTTTACGTTTTAAACTGATACCCACTGCCCGTAATCATTTGGCCGATTCCATTACCATCGCCTGGGCCTTACTTTTTATGTTCGGTCTCTATAGTATCGTCCGTAGAGGGCTCTCTTTCCCCATGATTGCGCTAATGAGCGGTGCCCTTTTGAATATCCTCTTTCAGTTCCGTAGCCGACGCGGCCGCTATGGTTTCCAAAACCCCTATAGAAATGCGGAAGGCAAATATGTGCCGCCACCCGCAAAAGAAGGCTGGGAAGACTAAAACAGCAATTTTTATCTGAACGGTCTTCTTTTTGTAATAAAAATCTAGTAACTCTATATACTTTAAGTAATATCTGATATATTTGCCGCATCAAAACGCTAACGATGCATACTTATCCAGAAAGACGGAGGGAAAGGCCCGAAGAAGTCTTAGCAACCTGTAAACTCTGTTACAAGGTGCTCATTCCTTTCTGCTATATGCAGAGCTGATAAGTCGAACAATCATATCCATTCCGGAACGATATGGTTCATTCGCACCACCGCCTGAAAAGGCATAGGTAGGTATTGCGATGCGTAGAACAAAACGTTACATATGAACGAAAAAAAACTACTAAACAATTGTTATGCACCACTTAGTTTCTTGTTTATGCTGCTGTTTTTTGCAGGCAGTGTTTGGGGGCAAGAAACAACCACCGTACAAGGTACCGTGACTGATGCATTTAATCAAGAACCCCTACCGGGCGTGAATATCAGCGTGGTAGGAGGAACCCAATCAACCCATACTGATGCCAACGGAGCTTACCGCCTGCAAGTACAGGCAGGAAAAACAACCTTGCGCTTTAGCTATGTGGGCTATGAACCACAGGATTTACCGGTGAGCGGCAATCAACTTTCTGTAGCCCTCAAGCCGGCCAGTAATGATTTAAACGAAGTAGTAGTGGTAGCCTATGGTACCGCCAAGCGATCCAGTTTCACCGGTTCAGTAACGGCTATTTCGCAGGATAAAATCGCCAATCGTCAGGTTTCGAGCGTCAGCAAAGCCCTGCAGGGACAGGTTCCCGGTTTACAATCAGTATCTTCTTCCGGACAACCGGGTACCGATGCCGAAATACGCATTCGCGGTATCGGATCGATCAACGCGTCAAGTGCACCGCTCTACGTAGTAGATGGAAACCCCTACAGTGGAGATATTAACGCTATTAATCCCAATGACATAAAATCCGTTAGTGTCCTCAAAGATGCGGCGGCCAGCGCGCTTTATGGGTCACGCGGTGCAAATGGTGTGATCATCATTACGACGAAGGAAGGCTTAAAGGACGGAAAAACCACGATTAATTTCAATTTTACCCAAGGAATATCCGACAGGGCAGTGAAGGATTATGAGCAAGTTTCCACCAACCAGTATTTCGAGTTATATTGGGAAGCCCTGCGTAATAAGAACTTATCCAACGGACTTGCTGCTGAACAAGCAGCACAGAATGCCAGCAATCAGCTCTTAACCGACCTCAATATTAACCCTTATGGGAGCAATTATCCGCAGCCCGTGGGTTTAGATGGTAAAATCGTTCCAGGCGCTACACCGCTATGGAATGACAATTGGGCAGATGTACTGCAGCGTACCGGCCGTCGCACACAGGCCGATTTAAGCTTTAGCGGCGGTAACGAAAAATCGAGCTACTACTTCTCCGGTGGCTACCTCAATGATCAAGGTATTGCCATTGAATCAGGCTTTAAACGCTATAATGCTCGCATCAACGTCAACACACAGGCCAAGAAATGGCTCAATGCCGGTTTAAACGTAGCTGTTAGCAGTAGCTTACAAAAGTACCCGCAATCAGAAGATAGCAATACCGCCAACATCATTAATTTTACCCGCTTAGTACCTTCGTTCTACCCATATTACGAACGCAATGCAGACGGTTCCTATCGTTTGGACGAAGATGGCAACAAGATCTATGACTTCGGCGAATACCGTCCAAGCGCAGCTATTCCGCGTAATAACCTCGCAGCTTCTCTCCCTTTGGATAAAAATGAAATCCGCAGCGAAAATCTGTCCGGTAGAGCATTCCTCGAAGCGGTTATCACGCCTGAATTGAAATTCCGCACGACTTACAGTATTGATTATATAAATCGTAATACGCACGATTATGTGAACCCCGTACTTGGCGACGGCGCAGAATACCAAGGATCCGTGGCTAAATCCAATCGCCGGAGAACTTCTTATACCTGGAATAATATCGTAACCTACGAAAAAACCTTTAACGAGCATCATCTGAATGTATTGGCCGGACAGGAATTCTATAAGTTTCAAAATACCGATATGGATGGCAGCCGGGAACGCTTTGTATTGCCCGGTTTCTATGAGCCCGATGCGGCGTCTCAGCTCAATTCCTTCAATGGCTTTTCGGTAGATTACAGCATGTTGAGCTTTTTAGGTAGGGTAGAGTATGATTACAAAAACCGCTACTTCCTTTCGGGGTCCTTGCGTACCGATGGATCTTCCCGTTTCTCACCGGATAACCGTTGGGGAACCTTCTGGTCGGTAGGCGCTTCCTGGAAAATTGCCGAAGAAGAGTTCCTGCGCAATAACAGCTTAATTAATCAGTTAACAGTTCGTGCAAGTTACGGAGCTCAGGGAAATGATAATTTATTATCGAACGGCAATCCCATCTATTATGCTTACCAAGGATTATATAGCATTTCCAATAACCTTGGCCAAGGCGGAACGGTTACGCAGCGTCTGCCCACGCCAACTTTGAAATGGGAAAGCAACCTGAACTTCAATGCAGGTCTCGATATCGCCATCTTAGATCAACGTGTAGCCGCCAGTTTCGAGTATTTTAACCGTAAAAGTAAAGATTTGCTGTATACCATGCCAAAGGCACCTTCTACCGGTTTTCCAGGTTATGATGCCAACATCGGTGCACTTCAAAATACCGGCTTCGAACTTACCCTGCAAACCGTACCGGTTCGGAACGATAATTTTCGGTGGAATCTGGATCTTAATTTGGGACATTACAAAAACAAGATTACCGAATTGCCCAATGGAGGCAAACCTATCCCTAATGGTAACAAACTCTTAGCGGTGGGAGGTTCTATCTACGACTTTTATCTGCCAACGTGGGCCGGTGTAGACCCGGCTACCGGCAGCCCGCTATGGTACAAAGCCGATGCAAATGGCAACCAAACAGCCGAAACGACTTCCGAGTATGGCCAGGCTGGACTGTTTGTTCAAGACAATTCCCTTCCTGATCTAGTAGGCGGATTCTCGAACACTGTTAGCTATAAGAACTTTGATTTATCCGCGCTGCTTAGTTTTAGCTTAGGGGGTAAAATATTGGATAACGACTATATTCAGCTCATGCACAATGGTAGTAGCCCGGGACGCGCTTGGAGTACCGAAATCCTGAACCGTTGGACGCCCGAAAACACACAAACCGATGTCCCCCGCTTAACAACGGATAATTTAACTTGGACATCTGCATCAACACGCTTTCTTTATTCCGCTACTTATGCGCGCTTAAAGAATGTAAGCTTAGGGTATAACTTTTCCAAACACTTAATCGAACGGTTGGGTATTGCCAACTTACGTGTGTTTTTACAAGGGGAGAACTTATTGACCTTCTATGGCCATAAAGGGATGGATCCGGAACAAACCGTTAACGGAGCAACTTATTTCAGATACCCGGCAATGCGTACCGTATCCGCTGGATTACAGCTTACTTTGTAGTTGTGGGGGTTAGGTGCTCGTTGTTAGTTATTAGTTATTAGTTACTGGTTATTAGTTACCGGTTATTAGTTATTGGTTACTTGTTGTTAGTTTTTGGTTTTGTGTTGATTCAGTACCAAAACTAATAGCTTAAAATCAAAAGAAAAAAATATGATACGAAAAACAATATATATCCTTAGCGTGCTCAGCTTACTACTGACCGCCTGCAGCAAGGATTTGGAAACGGCACCTACCGATGCGGTTGCCGATTCGGAGATTTATAAAAATGTCGATAATATCGAAACCGTTATCAACGGCACCTGGAGTTATTTAAATGATACCTATTTTACCTATGCCAATCCAGGTTACACCGCTTTTATGCGTACCGGTGATGCGATGGGGAGTGATGTGGCTGTCACCACCAAATACGGTTATCGAGATGCTTACGCCTTTACCGAACTGTATAATGCCACTACGAATCGAGTTAAATCGTTCTGGACCCTGCTTTATAAAGTGATTGACAATTGCAATAACGTCATCGCTAAAGTAGATGCGGCAGCGGGGGACGAAGTGAAAAAGGCGCAATTAAAAGGGCAAGCCAAGGCCTTGAGGGCTTTCTGTTACCTCAATTTGGCTACCTACTACCAGTTTTCTTATCTCAAAGATCAAATGGCATTGACGGTGCCTATTTATACCGAGCCAACAACCGTTGAAACCGAAGGAAAACCAAAGGCCAAGTTAGAGGAAATCTACACCCTTATCAAAAGTGATTTACAGGACGCACTGAGCTTATTGGCTGAATATACAAGACCAAGCACAGAAAAATATCGCATTGATCGTGCCGTTGTCAATGGCTTGTTGGCGCGAACTTATTTAAACACAGGCGACTGGCTGCAGGCGGCGCAGGCCGCAGCAGCAGCACGTGCAGATTACAGTTTGATGCCGGCAGCAAATTATAGCGATGGGTTTAATGATATGCAGAACGTTGAGTGGATATGGGGACACGGGCAAACCAATGAGCAGAATACGGCTAGTTATACATTCCATTTTCTGGATGTATCCTCATCCGGTTCGTATTACTACAGCTTTATGGCTGATCCATACTTCAAGAACTTTTTTGATGAACAAGATATCCGCAACGGCTTGTTTGAGTGGGATGGTTTACCCGGTAGAGAAGGCTTTCTCCGTTATAAGAAATTCAAGTTCAAATCGAACCTGATTGGCGACATCGTGTATATGCGTGCAGCGGAAATGTACTTGATTGAAGCCGAAGGTTATGCAAGAGCCGGTCAAACAGAACAAGCGATTACCGCCTTGAACACCTTACGAGCAGCCAGGCAAGCCGTTTTATTCACGGGCGGTTCGGCTGACGACTTGCTTCAAGCCATTCTAATTGAACGTCGAAAAGAGCTGTGGGGAGAAGGCTTCTCGTTGTCCGATATCTTACGTACACAAGGTAAAGTAGAGCGAAAAGCCTATGTTGATGCGCAAGGGAACCCCATTAAAGTTAATGTAACGACCCCCGATGGAACCAGCAAGACCGTCAATGCCCAAGGGCATCGTATTTTACGTTTTCCAGACGGCAGTGATTTCGTTGCCAATAGTAGGTATTATCTCTTTGCCATACCATTGGAAGAGACCCAGCAGAATCCGAATTTATAATAATAATAGTAACAAGAAAGGCGGGGAAATCCCGCCTTTTTTGCGTTACAGGTACTGGAGTATCCGGAAAGGGCGGTTACGAGCTTGTTTAACAAGCAGATAAAAAAAATAAACTGACTATTGCAAAAGTGAAAACAAAGAATTAAGTTTGTTTTTGCCTAACATAATGTAAGATAACCAACTGAGAGAAGTCAGCACAAGCGATTTTGCGGATGTAGGTTTTGGAGTTGAAGCGATTTGCCTCCGTATTAAGCTAACAATTATTTATTAAACTTTTTTTCAAATCAAACCAAACACATGATTTCTGTTATTATTTTCACCGTACTTTTATTTGCCATTCTTTGGGCTTGGATCGCTTATGAGTATCAGCATGCAATCACTATATCCATAGAAGAAGAAGAACTTTATTTAAACGAACAATTAAAGGCTTCTTCCTATGGCGAAGGGCAACGTTTAGATCAATAAAAGAAAGTTTAGCGTGCTTATTGGCAAATAAGTACGCTAACTTTTTAACGATTTTATATCCTCCATACTTCACTTTAGAAAGTTGCTTTACCACAGTCAGTTGTAGAATAATGTGGTGCTTGATAGGTAAAAATGAACAACTTTCGTTCATTTTATTCAGTTTTCAAATTTCTTTGTTTTTTCAGGCTTAAAGCTTTACGTTTGTTAAAAAAGGACCTTGTTGAACCGATTCTTACAGCTAATGAACGGTGCGTTGTATAGGATTCCGGGGAGCCGATTTTTTATTAGTTCAGGTACAATTTCAAATCAAACTAAACAGACATGACCTCGTTAGCAGTATGCATTATTTTTTTGTTAATCATCCTTTGGGGGTGGTTAGCCTGGGAACTTCAACATTCAATAGAATTATCCTTAGAAGACGAAATTGCGCTCGATAAGCAGGTCTTTCCGCGTTATATACAAAGCGAAAATGTTTAATCAAGCCTCTGAAAAGACTAGTTCTTACTTCGTTCAAGATTATCTAGCATCTCTTTAGTAAAACGTTTGGCAGCTTCCTCTTCCTGTGTTGACTGGTTGTCTTTTACCGCCAGCACATTGATCTCAACCAGACTGGAATCGACTGCTATCGGGGTATTTGCAAGTTGGCTGTGTAGCGGCGGATGTTTAACCGCGTCGTCGGCTGTTTCATTAACGACTACGCGTTGTCGTTGAAGTGCGGAAATAGCATCAGCATTGCGCACTTCATACACCCAAAGACACATATTACAAAACAAGATCGCCAAAATAATGATTACCGCCAATTCCGCAGGCTGAACTTTGTTTTCAAAGGTGAAAGCTAGGGCAATAATAGCAGCGTTGAGTGCCACCATCGTGAAGGTCGCCTGTAAATGGGTAAGTCCTAAATCAAGTAACCGGTGATGTAGGTGGTTTCTATCAGCCATAAAAGGAGATTTACCCCGTAAAATTCGCAAGGCAAAAACACGCAAGGTATCAAAGGTAGGGAGAATCAAAAGCGCCATTACAATTCCGGGAGCGGCATGTGTAAACGGATCAATTTTTGGTAGCCGACCTATATTATTCAGCTCAATGAAGCGGATACTTAAGATAGCTACGATAAAGCCAATGGAATAAGCTCCCGCGTCGCCCATAAAGATCCTTGCTCGCCTTCTTAGGTTATAAAACAGAAATCCGGCCACGGCGCCCGCCATGCTAAAGCTTAAAACGCTTAATCCTTTATCGTTCATTAAATAGAACAGTGTTCCATAAGTGATGCAGATTAGCGAAGTGATTGATCCCAGTAATCCGTTAATCCCATCGATTAAATTAAAAGCATTTATAATGAAAACAAAAACAAAGCAGGTTAAAATATAGCTGAGTATATTGCCAATTTCGTAAATCCCCATGACACCATATAAGTTAGTTACCCGTATATCGGCAAAGTAAACCACAATAAAAGCTGTCAAGAACTGTGCGGCGAATTTTTTATACGGATCTAAGGCAATTAAATCGTCTTTTAAGCCAATCGTGAAGATGATAATGCCGGAAGCAAAGATAAAGTTAGCATTTCTTAACATTTGATCATTAACAAAAAGACAACTGATCAGCGCAAAAGTGCTGAAAACGGCAACGCCTCCTAAATTGGGGACACTGTAGCGATGCACTTTTCTCGTTTCCGAACGGGGATCATCTACAAGGCGCTTACGGTAAGCGATGGTTATAATTGCCGGTATAGTAATTAACGAAATAACAAGCGAGAATATAAATGGGAGTAGAGTTGTTACCATAATTGTCTTTAATTTAAAAAGCCGTAGATCTTCTTGTACAGCTTTTAATTCCTGATGCTACGCAGGATTATCAATCTAAACGCAAGATACCATTGTGATGCTACAACAATATTGCCAAAATACCATTTTTTTATCAGGAATTTTAACATTTGAAGACCTCATACACGTTAAGCTGCCCTAGAAGTCCTGATACCAGTTTCTGAAAGAAGCCTTTAGTCCTAAATTCAGTACAATCGTTTTATTGTCTATGAAATTATTTTTCTCTTGTCTAAATATACCTCCTAATTCCAGTCGTAAATTATACTTTGGATTAAATAGGTAAGATACTTTTGCGTCAAAATATTTCAAATCTGTTGTAATACCTTGCCCGACAAAGTTACCATATTCCTTGACATAATTCTCGTAGGATTTAAAAATATTTCCGCCATAATTAATCGCATCATTCGGATCTAAGCCGTAGCGGGAGAAATTAGCTTGGAAAGAAAAATCAAAGCGTTTGTA
Organism: Olivibacter sp. EAT-5; assembly: GCF_044784325.1. Taxonomy (NCBI): domain Bacteria; kingdom Pseudomonadati; phylum Bacteroidota; class Sphingobacteriia; order Sphingobacteriales; family Sphingobacteriaceae; genus Olivibacter; species Olivibacter sp. EAT-5. The sequence goes on from NZ_CP173028.1 coordinate 2,229,678, forward strand.
GCCATAATTGAATATATTTACCCATTCAATAAAATTGGCGCCCAAAATATGGGCTAACGGTTGATTGTAATTAGTATAGGCCGTTATCGGCACAAAGTGCTGATAGGTGTACGGACGCGCGGTATTTAGTTCGGTTAAAAAATTCAGGTTTCTTACTTTAAAGATATCAAATCCCTTAAAGCCAATTTGAGCCGCTACTTTGTTATTCATATAACCTCGGCCACCAAATAGCTCTTTTGTATATAACTCACCCATTAATAGCTGCCCGTAGGTTGTCAGGTTATGCAAGATTTTGTATTTAGCCGTTACGCCGATATGAACTTTATCTGGAGATGAGGAGTTGGCAGTTTCAATTGGTCGCAAAAATATAATAGGATTTAAGTAATTAACGTCAAAGCCGCGTCTACCCCCCGCGTTACGCGGAGCCCATAAAATGGATTGAAAAGCCCCAACCGTTAATCGGTTTGTCACGTTCCAATCCAAGTATTGAAAAGCTCCCCATTTTCCTAAATCTCCAACATTTTGACGATTATAGATATCCATTACATAACTACTATCTCTTGAAGCGTAGGGATCTAACATGTAAGCCCACATACTCATGTAGCGTACGTTTCCGAGCGTTCCGGTAAGTTTAAGAAAAGTGTAGGGTGAAGAAACGTCAGAGAGCAACATGGAGCGGTATCCATCACCTATAAAATTTTTGTCGTAACCCAAAACAATGTTGAGGTATTTAATAGGGGTATACGATACATTGGCTGTTACATAAGCCCAATCTTGTTTTCTACCCGTGCGTTGGTCATAGAGCTTTCCGAATTGACCCGGGATAACCCTGTTTTTTTCAATGTAATCAGTTACATAATCCGGAAATAGTGCTTGGTTTTCAAAAAAGCTCGTGTGGAACGAGAAATTTTTTCCGATGGTTAAACCGGCTTGAAAGCCTCGGGTATTAATCCATGGGTTTCTCTTTTCTTCAAAAGATCTTCCTATCTGAAAGTCCGGTAAAAAATCAGCATAAAAGGTGTAATCGTCCTTCCGCACATCGATTAAATGTTCGTTAAATAATTTTCTCCCTAGCCAAGAGTGTCTGTCTTTTACACCTACTTGCATTAAAGAATCATAAAGTGGTTGTATAACCGAGTCAATGATCATTGGTTTGATACTGGTATGCAAACGTGTATCCTTGCTATACAGCACCCGATTCATCTTCTGATAAAATTGGTAAGAATAAGGTTGGTAGTAGGACTGTCCGTTCGCGTACTTCAAATGCGAAAGAAGTAGGATTGCGACTATTAAAGCGGGTAGCTTTACCTTCATGTTTACTATAAATTATAAGCGGATAATTAATCCATTATGCATGTCACGCAGCAAAGGTAAGCTTTTACTGATTAGTTTTGCACAATAATTTATCTGTTTAAAGCAAAATTTCTCGCATTTTAACATCTTGTCGGTTGCTTCTAAAAAACTATATTTGCCAAAATTATTCCAAAAGTCAGTATAAAAAGCAAAGTGGGAAGCGTCAAAAAAAATGCGGTATACAATATTTTATTAGCAGTAAGCCAAGTATTACTACCACTTGTAACCTTCCCCTATATCTCACGGATCCTGCTGCCGACCGGCGTAGGTACCTATACTTTTGTTGATAGCTATACGCAATATTTTGTGCTGGTAGCGGCTTTGGGTATTCCTATCTATGGTATGCGCGAGATCGCTAAGGCCAAAGGAAACTATGAAGAGCGCTCGGCGGTTTTTTCGGAGCTATTAAGTATTCACTTTTTAGTGAGCCTTGTTGTTTTTAGCCTTTATGTAACAAGCTTCTTCCTCTTGCCGCAATTGAGCGGATATAGAGCCATGTTTTGGGTGGGAAGTACGCTGCTCCTTTCGAATGTATTTGTGATGGAATGGTTCTTCCAAGGGATGGAGCAATTTCCCTTCATTACCATACGTACCTTGGCTATCCGACTCCTAACCGTCGTTGCTATTTTTGTTTTTATCCGGACAAAAGAGGATACCTTTCTATATTACGCAATCAACTGTATTTCCGTAGCTGTTAACGCCCTCGTCAACTGCTGGTTCGCCAAAGGTTTTATAAAGTTTTCTTTTCAGGGTCTTCACCTCAAGCGACATCTAAGACCGCTTTTTTATATTTTTAGCACCGGGTTGGTTTCCAGTGTGTATACTTTGCTGGACAGTGTGATTTTAGGGTTTCTTACCAATACAGAGCAGGTTGGATTTTATACAACCGCTGTTAAGCTTAGTAAAATACTGATCATGATTTTGGTTGCCTTCACCACGGTGTTGGTTCCGCCGCTGGCACTGGCCTATAAAGAGCAACGATACACGGATGCCAAAGCACTTCTGAGTAAGTCATTTAATTATGTAGTATTTATCAGCGTACCCTTGAGCATGGGCATCTTCGTCATCGCCAAACCCTTAATTCTGCTATTCTCCGGCGACAATTTTTTGCCGTCCGTCACCTCCTTAAAGATTTTATCACCTACCGTGCTTATTATTGGATTAAGCTATGTTTTTGGCCAACAAATCATAAACACCACGGGCAATGAGCGTTATTTTTTGCGATGTACCATGATTGGAATGCTTATCAGTTTGTTGTTAAATATGCTATTAATTCCCCATATACAACAGACAGGTGCCGCGATTACCAATTTAACAGTAGAATTAACGGTTATGCTGCTGCTTATTTACGTTGCCTTGCAGAAAGTCCCCTTCAATCCACAATGGATCAATCTGCTGAAGGCGGTTATAGCTTGTTTACCCTTTTTTCTAATTAGCTATTGGGTAGAAAATATGCATTGGCCGCTCTTATTTCAATTAATAAGTATTATAATTGCCAGCGGAGCAGCGTATATCCTGATTCAATATTTTATATGGCGAAGTAACTTATTTCCGGAAATAATAGGCTTATTGAGAAAAAAATAAGGGCATGAACGGTAATCCGAGATATCCAAGTGCTATTCCCGCTTTCAAGGCATCTTTTCTTGCTGCCTGCATTCATAGCGTGCTGCAACAACGGTATACCGCCTGTGAGTTCGTAAATGTTAACGACGCTTCACCTGAGCCTATGGATGAAATTGTAAGTTCCTTTTCTGATTCGCGAATTCGTTACTATAGGAATAATGAAATGAAGGTGTTGAGTAAATGGTTAATCACCGGAACCGTTGTTTGGAGCTGGCAAGAGATGCCTGTTTTGTCTCGTTGGGAGATAAGATTTACTAAATATCGACTATCTAGGTGAGTAAAAGGCTGTCGACTGTGACTATAAGATTGTTAACGGTATTTTGTTCCGTACGAAAGCAAAAAATAATATGGCGATTTATATACTTTATTATAACTTTCCAAGTACTTCCGGCAACCATGCAGGTATGAGTTATTTAGCGCAAAAGCTTAAAGTTCAATTTCCGGATGTTAAGCTGATTAAACATGCTCCACAAGAAGTAAAAGGCGCCAAGTATTGGCTGAAGATCGAATCCATCTTGATATTTTGTTATTTATATCTATTCTTAAAGCCGGGCGACAAAGTGTTCTTTATGGAATACCTCACTTACGGAGTAGCTTTCCAGGATCGCATAGCAAGGTGGCTTAAAAAAACGGGTAAATCGTGTAGATTAATTGGCTTAATCCATTTGGCAGGCTCACACTTGGTTGATCTTTACGGCGATGAGCAAATAATAAGCAGTAAATTATCGTGGCTTGATAAGGTGGTCGTGTTCGGATCTACGTTGGCAACCTTTGTGCGTGCGCACGGATTTAATAAAGAGCTTGCCGTTTGCCATCATTATGCAGATACAAATTTTTATCGACCGGCAGCGATCCGGCAAGAAAAAAAAGGCCTAAATGTGATTGTTGTAGGAAGTTTAAAGCGGAATTTTCAACAATTAAATGAAATTATTGCAGAAACAACAGGCGACGTCGTTTTTCATATTTGTTCAGGAGGTAAAATTTTGCTAGAGCCTTGTCATCAACGTAATAAGGTGATATCATACGGTTTTCTACCCGAGGATGCACTTTTGGAACTTATGCAAACATGTGATGTTCATCTTGCTGTGCTCGAAGATACCGTTGGCAGCAACGCCATCACATCCGCCATGGCTGTGGGTCTGGTACAAGTAGTGTCAGACGTAGGCTCAATTAGGGACTATTGTGACAAAAGTAACAGTATTTTATGCGCAGGTGTCAAAGATTTCACAGAGGCACTATCATTTTTGTCCCAAAATGCAACTCTGGTTCAATCCATGAAGAGCAGTGCGCGTCGTCAAGCCGAAAAGATGTCACTCGAGAATTTTTATAAAAACTTCCCGGAGTTATTATAATGAGTAACTTTGAAGATTTAAGCGCAAACCTTATGCTGCCATTGGTTTCTGTAATACTACCTTGCTACAATACTGAACGTCATATAGCGCAAGCGCTGCGCTCCATTATGCAGCAAGATTACAAAAACCTCGAGATTATCGTCTTGGATGATTATTCAAGTGATAAGAGCTGGGAAATCATTCAAAACCTAGCAGCTCAAGATTCGCGGATACGGGCGGTAAGAAATGAGCGGAATCTACAGCTTATCCAAACACTTAATAAAGGAATACAATTAGCTCAGGGGCAATATATTGCGCGGATGGATGCGGATGATATCAGTGAGCCAAGCAGAATCAGTACACAAATAGCCTACCTTAAACAACATGAAGAAGTTGATATGGTAGCTACCTGTGCATCCTACATCAGTGAAACAGGTTTTGTATTGGGGCGCTTAAATTTCCATGGTTGTTATGACGCCGTGGGTGCCGCATTTGTCAGCATGTTTGATTGTCCTTTTTTGCATCCTAGCATTGTGATAAAGGCTGACTTATTGCGTGCTATCGGTTATCCGGATCATCCGGAAACGCACCATATAGAAGATTATGCGTTATGGATTCAACTCATACAAGCGGGGCATCGTTTAGAAATTATTCCGGAGAAACTGATGCGTTACCGTATCAGTTATCGTGGTGTAAGCCAAAGCAATAGCAGGGAACAATTCTCAAGAGGATTAGCGGTCGCTACGCAATACATTCTTGATAGCTTAAGGCTGCAGGCAGACGTTAGGCTGCTGAGCATCTTACGACAGGGGGCTGATAAAATAAACTCCTTAGACGACCTATCCGCCGCAGTCAATTACCTAAAAGAACTTGCTGATCGCTTTATCGAAAAATACAACCCCCAAAATAAATGCGCCCAATCCATAAGAACGTGGTGCAGCGAACGTATCTTACGCATACTGTGGGTTTCCGTCACGCGTTCTAAGCTTTCAAAGGCAGAGAAACTTCGAGTTATTTTCCGACGGTTGCCAAGGCATTTTTTCAAAGGTTTCCATAGCGAGCGGTTAAAAAATATTTACTTTCATTTTCAATTTATGGCTAAAAGGCGGATTTTTAAATAAGCGTATTCAATGGAGAGCGAAAAACGGAATCAATTGACCAATAGATCTTTTAATAAACAGTAAGCAAATAGGTGATTTATATAGCGCTCTATATCCTTTTGGCTCTTTTTGCCTTGCTTGATTTGCTGAAAAACGGCCATCAAGTAAAGCCTTTAGTTTTTTGGGCGAGCGTTTTCCTGTTGATTTTTATCAGTTCGATTCGTTGGAATGTTGGGACCGACTGGTACTCTTATCACGAGTTTTTTAGCAATATACAGGTTTATGTTGCGCATCCTGAGGCTAATTTGATGGAGCGGGGCTTTACCTATATCAATTATGCTATTGCTAGTTTGCATCTGGGATACACCGCATTATTGAGTCTTATGGCCATTCTGATGATTGGTATTAAGGCCAAAGTAATTTTCGAGCATAAGCAGATTATGATGATTAGTCTGTTTTTATATTACTGTTATTACCTAGGCGATATCTTTGGGGTCCGTCAGTTCTTGGCCATCTCTTTGACCTTATACAGCATACGGTTTATTATCGATAAGCGCTTTATGCCATTTTTTGTGACTGTTTTAGTCGCTTCCAGTATTCACATTACGGCTATTTTTTTTATTTTTTCCTATTGGATTTATCATATAGAATATTCTCCAAAACTTTTATATAGCATTTTGCTATTAGCACTTATCTTGGGTTTTATGGATATAGGCGGTTTTGCGGTTGATACCGCTTTGAGTATTGTCGGCATTGATTCGCGGGTAGGCGAAAAACTCAAAATTTATGGAGAAGATGGAATGGAAACCGTACAGGGTAATCCCTATATAGCTTTCGCTATCGGTGTCGCAAAAAGGGCACTCTTTCTTCCCCTATTTATTGGGTGTCAGCGGTTCATTGCTCCCGCTTATCAGAGTCGGTATACAGGTTATCTAAATTTACTGATTTTCGGTAATATCATTTATCTTTTATTTATGATCAGTTTACCGGTTATCGCTCGCTTATCCACTGGATTTCTACTCTTTGAAATTTTCATACTCGGTTATTTGGTTATTGCCGTTCGAAATAAGTGGTTACGTATGTTAGCCTTTTTATTGGTGGCACTTTTCGGAGCCTTTAGACTTTATAATTTGATTGCCGTGTATTGGGACTTATATATACCATTTGAAACCATTTTTGCACCTACCAACATTATCAGGGAGTAAGGCTATGATCTATTTTGCTGAATTGTTTATGACGGGCGGGCAGCATGCTGCATTTAACGGGGCCATGTTACAGGTATTAGCTAGGGCTTTCCCGAGAGAAAAGATATCGCTTTTTGCTGCACAAAGCCATTATGAGGAGCTTATCGCAAAAGAAAGTGACTTAACAGGGGTGCTTTATCATCCCGTTCACATCATTTCCAACAAAAGTGGTAACCCTGGGCGATGGCTCCTTAAGTTTTTCAATGAGCTTATCCAGATTATCCGTGTTTTAATCCGAGGCCGAAAAAAATCTATTCACTTAATTTATTTTTCCTTCCTTTCACCACTTGGCCAGTGGCTAGTTAGTAAGTATGCACGCTACATGGCTTATAAAGGACAGAAGATACTCATTACCTTACATGGTTTAGATATACTACATCCGGCAGGATCTCAAAAACGGGTCGACCGCATCTATGCCAAGCTGCTGAAGAAAGCATTTGCGTGCGCTGCCAAGAATAAACGTTATATTGTGTTGGAAGAACGGGTGGCTGATTATCTTGTTAAAAACCGGCACCTGCAACCGGCAGAAATTGTTCAGATTGCCCATCCTTATCAATTTCAAGCAAGCATATCACCTCGTATCGATAAGCCTGTTATCTTTGCACATCTCGGTATCGCCCGTTTAGCAAAAAACTCCCATCTATTCTTTGATTTAGCCAGTCGCTTTGCTACAGAAATCTCAAGAGGTGACATCGTCTTCCAGGTAGTGGGTCCTGTGCTTCCCGAGTTGAAACCATATTTAAACCCTTGGGTACAATATGTCAATCACGAGGTCTTTTTGAGTCAGGTCGACTATCAGCGGCATTGCGAACGCGCTCACTATGCCGTTTTTTTCTATGACGAATCCAACTATGCCCTTACCAGTAGCGGTGCCGTAATGGACGCGATTGCTTATCGATTGCCGATTCTTGCATTAACTGGTCCGGTTTTCGATTCGCTACAGTCTATCACCCCCGCTTTCCCCGGAAAACTGTATCCCGATGTTGAGCTGATGTACCAAGGCATTTGCGAAATCATCAAGAATCACGGGGCAATACACCGGCACTTCGATGTAGCTTTCGTAGATTTGCAGCTGCACTACAGCATTGAGCATGTAGCCGAGCAGCTGATGAAACAGGTGCCGATCCGCTGAATTGGTAGTTTAACAATAAAACAAAGGTATGATGAGCGATTTCCTTTCAGTAAGTGTAGTAATTCCGATGTATAATGCCGAAAAAACCATTCTAAAGACTTTAGAATCGGTTATAAAGCAAACAGTACAGCCATTGGAAATCGTTATTGTAGATGATGGGAGTACCGATGGATCATACCAATTAGTCCAAAGTTATATTGCGAATTATAAAGGGCCGATCCGATTTGTGCTGCACCAACAACCCAACGCAGGTGTTTCAAAAGCCCGTAATGAAGGCATGAAGCGAGCGCAAGGGGATTTAATTGCATTACTAGATGCTGACGACCGTTGGCAGACCGAAAAGTTGGCTCGACAATTGGAAGTGTTGCAAGGACATCCCGATATCGATTTTCTGGGATCGAACCGTAATGGGGAGCATTGGCAGCGCTGGTTGTTTAAAAAATTCGAGCATTTAACCCCCATCTCTGCCCGATTACTCTTATACAAGACGTTTTTCGTAACGCCTACCGTAATCTTTAAACGATCCATTCTTACAGAAACGGGCTATTTTGATGAGTCGCAACGCTATGCCGAAGAAGGGAATTACTGGATCCGGGTTTGTCATGATCACCATTGCGTATTACTGAACGAAAGTTTGGTTATTACAGGCGATGGCAAACCTGATTTTGGTTTTTCCGGCTTATCCTCTAATCTAAAGGAGATGGAAAAAGGTGAATTGAAGAATATGCGCTTAGGTTATAAGTTAGGAGTGGTTGGACTATTCGAATATCTTTTTTTGGTAATTTATTCACTGATCAAGTATATTCGCCGTATTGTCATTGTGAAGCTAAGAAAATAATATGTTCAGAAAATATGGTTTAGGTGGTTCCATTCGTATGCTATTTCATCTCCTGCGTACCCGGTTATTTTATTCCAGTGCGCGACTGATCCGGTTTCCGTTCGAGCTACGTAACCATCGGTACATCGATCTGGGTAAAGGCTTAACTACCGGAGTCGGCTGTCGTTTGGAAGCCTTACCTCAGGGGGGAGCCAGGAAGACCTGTATCCGTTTGGGCTATAATGTGCAGCTTAACGATTACGTACATATCGGTGCAATCGAATACGTTTGTATCGGTAACAACGTGCTGATAGCCAGTAAGGTTTTTATTACAGATCATAATCATGGCCAATTTGATGAACCAGACGAGGAGGTGCTACTTCCTCCAATAACGCGGAGATTACACGCAAAGATGGTAAGTATAGGAGACAATTGTTGGATCGGCGAGAATGTCGTGATACTGCCAGGCGTCACATTAGGGGAGGGCTGTGTTGTCGGCGCAAGTTCGGTGGTGACAAAGCCATTCCCTCCGTACACTTTAATTATTGGCAATCCAGCTAGTGCTTATAAAAGGTACAATCAGACCACAAAAAAATGGGAGAAGCTTTGATGGGAAAAATAGACTTAAAGGTTAGCGCGAGTATTGTGCTTTATGAGAATGATCGAAGAGAGGTAGAGCACGTAATACACTGTTGCCTACAAGCCACTGAAATAGGTAAATTATATTTAATCGATAATTCGAGAGAGAATAAACAACAGGAGTATACCTTTGACGAGCGAATCTGTTACGTTCACAATGGCCGGAACCTGGGATTTGGAGCAGCACACAATGTAGCTATAACTGCTAGTATCAATAATTTCGATTACCACATTGTCGTGAATCCCGACATAACATTTGAACCGCATATTATTAGCGTTATGGTCTCTTATATGGAAGAGTATACCAATATTGGAAGCTTAATGCCCAAGATTTTGTATCCCGACGGAGAGTTGCAGCGACTTTGTAAGTTACTCCCAAATCCTCTGAATCTCTTTGCGAGGAGGTTTGGCATCCCGGGAGCATGGAGAAAATTAATAAACAGCAAATATGAATTACAAATGTTCGATTATAATCAAATAGTAGATATACCTAATTTGTCAGGATGTTTTATGTTCATACGAACCGCGGTTTTGAAGAAAGTGGGAGGATTCGATGAACGTTATTTTATGTATTTGGAGGATGTAGATCTAGTTAGGCGGATCGGTCGCGAAGCACGAACAGTTTTCTTTCCAAGCGTCAGCGTCTACCATGCTTACCAAAAGGCATCATACAAGAACCTGAAGATGTTAAAGTTTCATGTTGTTTCTGCTATAAAGTACTTTAACAAATGGGGATGGGTCTTTGACAAAGAGCGTAAGGAGAAAAATCGCGATACGTTGTTGCGTTTGGAAAGTAAACAACGTTGAAGAATAGATTAGTAGATACGAAATACATTTGGCATCAATGATAGGTTTAGTCACTGTATTATATAAAAGTAATGGCGTATTAGAAGACTTTATTAGAAGCCTTTCCATACAAACATTTAAAGACTTTCATCTCTATATTATCGATAACAGTTCCGCCGAAACAGACTACGATCATCTACACAGTTTACTTAGTCGTTATCCTATAACATCGTTCTCCATCATAAAAAACAGTCAAAACTTAGGGGTTGCGGCTGCGAATAACCAAGGCATAGAACAATCGCTTAAAGCTGGACACACTCATACACTTCTACTTAACAATGACATAGAAATTTTACAAGAAACTGTACTTGAAGAAATGTACAGATGTGCACGAAGACGTCTTGAAGTATTAATTATTCCTAAAATTCTATTTCATGGAACGAGGAAAATATGGATGGCTGGAGGTAAGATGCTTGTAGAACGCGGCACAACCGATCATGTTGGCGGATGGCAGCTTGACGGCCCCGAATACAACATCACTAAATATTTCGATTACGCGCCAACATGCTTTATGTTGATAGACAATAAGTTATTTGAGGAAATTGGCTTAATGGATTCTCGATATTTTGTTTATTATGATGATACCGATTTTATTTTTAGAGCGGTTAAGAAAGGATATAAAGTCTATTACTTGCCGTCCTGCGAAGTTTTCCATAAAGAGAGTACGTCCACGGGTGGTATGGCTTCGTATTTTAGCATTTTTTATATGACACGGAATCGGTTGTTTTTTGTAAGGAAGAATTATAAGGGTTACTCCTTTATTCGAGCTTTCGGCCTGAGTCTATTTGATATCTTACGTGTAGCTAGACGCGATTACGATCGAAAGGGTTGGAAAACAGTTGGAATCGCTATTTTTAAAGGTTTTCTTATGAAGTAATTATACATAGAGTCATAATTATGCGCTTTATAAAAAAAAGCGTTTATTTGCAGATTATTTCAAAAAAATAAACAGATATGCGTCTTAAAGTTCAGAATAGTTATTTGTTGTTGGTGATCGGATTCTTGTGGTTTAGTGCATCCGTCAGTGCACAAGCCTTAAACATGCAAGATTTGAGCAAGTTGAAAATCGATCAATTAACCGATGATCAAATCCGTGGCTTTATGGCGCAAGCGCAATCTGCAGGCTTGAGCGAGTCGCAACTGATACAAATGGCACAACAACGTGGTATGAGCAAAACGGAGATGCAAAAGCTTCAACAGCGTGTTGCATCTATGGATGGCAGGGGAAGCCGTGAAAATAGCCTTTTAAACTCGAGCAAACGAATTTATTTGAATGAAGATAGTGCCCTAATGGCGGAAGATTCCATCGCGTTGTCAAAACGGAGTCCGAAGCAACTTCGTGAAGATTCTCTTAGGGCACGTATTTACGGAGCGGAATTATTTTTAAACGTGAACCCTCGTTTCGAACCTAATCTAAGTATCGCCACGCCGTTAGACTACATCATAGGCGCAGGTGACGAGCTACGTATTGATATATATGGGAATTCAGAAGCAAGCCATGATCTTGAGGTGACACCTGATGGCAATATTAATATTCCATATGTAGGCATTGTCAATGTTGCTGGTTTCAGCATACAGCAGGCCACAACCAGAATTAAGGACAAAATGGCCACCATATATTCCGCTATAAGCTCGGGGGCAACGAAGGTCAATGTCAGTTTAGGTAACATCCGAAGTATTAAGGTAATCGTAACAGGAGAAGTAGTTAAGCCAGGTACATACACCTTACCGTCAGTCGCTTCTGTTTTTAATGCTTTATATAGTTCAGGAGGTCCAACCTCCAACGGATCGCTTAGAAGCATCAAGGTGATTCGTGGAGGAGAGAAAGTAGCAGATCTGGATTTATACGAGTTTCTACAGACAGGCAGTATGACAGGAAACATTAACCTGAAAGATCAAGACGTTATTCAAGTATCTCCTTACAATAGTCGGGTAGAAATGATTGGTGCGGTAAAGAGACCATTATTATTTGAAATGAAGACAGGTGAAACCTTTTCCGATTTACTAAAATATGCCGGTGGATTTACCGAAGATGCTTACACCGGTCGTATAAGCGTCATTCGCACGACTGGCAAGGAATATCGTATAGAAGATCTGTTAGAGAGTCAATTCAGCCAATTTGAACCTAAAAGTGGTGACCGTTATACGGTCGAAAAAGCACTCGAACGATTTGCCAATAGAATATTGTTAGAAGGGGCTGTGTTTCGCCCAGGCGCCTATGAGCTCAGTCCGGGCTTAACACTTTCTATGCTCATAAAAAAAGCTGAGGGTTTAAAGGAGGACGCTTTTTTAAAGCACGGTTATATTATCCGACTAAAAGACAATTTTCAACGTGAACAGCTGAGTTTTAATGTGGCTGAGATTATGGCGGGAACCGCAGAGGATATACCGCTACGTCGTGAAGATATAGTTATTATACCTTCTATCTTTGATCTACGAAGTGAATATACGGTGCAGATCAACGGAGAGGTCCGAAATCCCGGCAGATTTGATTTCGCAGAAGGCATGACAGTGCAAGATCTTATCATTGCTGCGGGAGGCTTTACAGAAGCAGCAAGTGGAAGTCAAATCGAAATTTCAAGACGAATTCGCAGTTCGGAGGGGGAGGACATCAGCAGTATGAGTCGTACGGCTGAAATATTCACAATCGATATGAATCGCGAATTAACTAGTGGCGGAACGCAGTTTGTCTTACAGCCCTTTGATTTGGTAAATGTACGTCCTGCTGCCGGCTACGAATTACAACGGACGGTGCGCTTGGAGGGGGAGGTGTTATACCCGGGAGAGTATACCTTAAGTAGGAAGGATGAACGTGTGTCAGACTTAATCAAAAGGGCTGGCGGTTTTACCACGTTTGCTTATGTAGAAGGCGCTTCATTAAAACGCATCCCTATTGATACCGAACGAGTAGATAGTACCAGCCGTCGCTCTAGAAAAGAAATGGAAAGTTTGCAGCAGTTGGAATCTGAACGAATGTCTCGTTTACAGAATTTACAAATGGCGACTTTGAACCCGAACGTCACATCAGAAGATGTACAACGTAAAATCAATAATAATTACGTTGGAATTAACCTTCCAGAGATTATGAAAAACCCTGGTGGTTCGAACGATCTTTTGTTGGAGGGCGGCGATGTCATTCGCGTTCCGAAACAACTGCAAACAGTTAAAATAAGCGGAGAAGTACTTTCGCCTGTCACGGCATTGTATGATGCGAACAAAAGTTTTAAAGAATATATTTTTAGTGCAGGAGGATTCAATCAACAAGCACTAAAAAGACGCGCATTCATCGTTTATGCTAATGGGTCGGCCCGAAGTACGAAGAAATTCCTGTTTTTTAACAACTATCCGAAAGTTAAACCTGGTTCTGAGATATTCGTACCTCAGCGATTGCCTAGAGAGCGTCTAGGGGCTACCCAATTAATTGGTTTAGGTACTGGGTTAGCCTCATTAGCAGCGATCGTTGTATCACTATTAAGAAACTAGTCATCCACAGATTCATGGCAGATAATATAAAGCATACAAGTCAAGTTTCGAAAAACGAAGAAGACGCTATTAGTTTACGTGATTTACTTTTAAAACTAGGTGAATGGCGGAGATACCTGCTCTCTAAAGGCTTAATTATAATAATAGCCGGCATTATAGGCGGCCTTGTGGGGTTGGGATACAGTCTTTGGAAAAAAACCCTGTATAAAGCTTCTCTAAGCTTCGTGCTCGACGAGCAAAAGGGAGGAGGAGGAATGGGATCAATGTCGAGTTTGGCCTCTTTAGTAGGAATCAATCTGGGCGGCATGGAAGGTGCGGGGCTTTTTACCAATGAGAATATTATGGAGTTTATCAAGTCAAAACGGATGATAAAAAAAACGTTATTGACTAACGTAAATTTTGACGGGAAGGAGCAGTTATTGATTGATCGGTACGTTGATATAAAAGGCTTGCGCGAAAGTTGGGCGAAAAACCCAAAGCTAGAGGGATTCCACTTTGTTCCCGACACCAATGATTATATTGTTCAAGACTCATTGATCGCATTATACTATAAAGATATCATCAAAAACCAGCTCAAAATAGATAAACCTGATAAGAAACTTTCGATTATGCAATTGGATATTAAAAGCGAAGATGAACTCTTTGCGAAAGTTTTCTGCGAAACTTTGATAGACAATGTAACTGAGTTTTATGTGCAAACGCTGACAAAAAAATCAACGGAAAATCTCAATATTCTCACTAAGCAAGTAGATTCGGTTAGGAGAGAGTTAGATGAAGCAATCGGTGGAGTTGCTATTGCAAGTGAAGCAAACCCGAATCCTAATCCGGCATTTCAACGCCTTAAGGTGCCATCACAAAAAAAACAAATAGATGTTCAAGCTAATACCGCGATTCTCACTGAGTTAGTGCGCCAACAGGAGGTTGCCAGGCTAAATGTTAGGAATGATAAACCATTGATTCAAGCACTGGATAGGCCTGTTTTACCTTTGGAGATGGAACGTGTTGGGAAAGCGAAAGGTATGGTTATAGGTGGTTTCCTATTTGGTTTTTTAACGGTATTATTCCTGCTGACAAAGAAGTTGTTTAATGAAATTATGAGCGAGCCAATTGCACATGAAATATAGCAGAATATTAATAACCGGAGGAGCAGGCTTCGTCGGAAGTTCTCTGAGCCTTGCTTTGTTAAACAAGGGCTATGAAGTTACCGTACTAGACAATCTATCCGAACAAATACACGGTAAAGATGCTAAGGCATGTTCTAGTTTATTCTTGTCGATTAAAGATAAGGTAAACTTTATTAAAGGTTCAGTAGCTGATTACGCTATATTTCAAACGGCAGTGAGGGGACAGCAAGCAATTATTCATCTTGCGGCCGAAACAGGTACAGGCCAGTCGATGTACCAAATCAGTCAATATAGTCATGTAAATATGCAGGGAACCGCCAATTTACTAGATATTCTTGCGAACGATCGGCATGAAGTTGAAAAAGTTGTTGTTGCTTCTTCTCGGGCCATTTATGGCGAAGGAAAATATGTAAATGGGGGTGGAGACTATTTCTATCCTGGGCACCGGTTAGATATCCGCCTTAGCAGGGGTGACTTTGAGCTGTATAACGAGGAGACTCAAGAGCAATTATATCCTGTTGCTACAGACGAGTCTGCGCTTATACATCCATCGTCTGTTTATGGTATTACAAAGCAGTATCAAGAACAGATGGTTATGACCATATGCCCAACATTGGGAATCAAACCTGTTGCGTTCCGTTATCAGAATGTATATGGACCGGGGCAATCCTTAAACAACCCTTATACTGGAATTTTGTCAATTTTTTCTAATTTAATTAGAAATCAACAAACAATTAATATTTTTGAGGACGGACAGGAAAGTAGGGATTTTGTATATGTAGATGATGTTGTAGAGGCAACGATATTAGGGCTTGAGCGGGAGGAAGCCAACAATCAAGTTTATAATGTTGGAACAGGACAGCGAACAACAGTGCTTGCAGTTGCCAAAATGTTGATGGCAAATTATGGCACTGAGGTACCGCTTAACATATCAGGTAATTACAGGATGGGCGATATTCGACACAATTTTGCTGATATAACAAAGTTGAAAGAGCAACTTGGGTTTAGCCCATGCGTTTCTTTTTCAGATGGCCTACAGCATTTTACTGATTGGGTAAAGGACCAACGATTACTGGATCAAAGCCAGTATGAGTATTCTTTGAACGTGATGCGGGAGAAACACATGTTTAAATAGTGCATCAGTATATCAGCGTAACCATTAATTAAGAGCAGCAAACAGACCAATTCAATTTCGAGTTACCACGATAATTCAATATAATTATTTTCTTGTAACGAAATTTATTAAAACTTTGATGAGCATTAACCAAGCTAAACTATTTTTCTTATTTGTGTTGATTTGGTGGCGGGGTATGCTTTCAGCCCAAGTTTTACCGGTGGGCACACCTGAAATGGAGGATTATTATAGGCGACTGCAGTTGATAGGCAAGATAGATTCATCATTATCCTTTACGGTACGTCCGCTCACCCAACAGAGTTTGCATCGATCGCCTTTTTTTCCCGACGAGCATTTGACGTCCATCAATTCTACGAATCACTTCGATAATCAGTTAACCGTCCAAGTGATGCCGCTGATAACCAAATTGCAGTATACAAGTAGCTTTCCGTCAGGCTGGAACGATGGAGCGATGATTCCTACAGTTGGACCGCAAAGTTATTTAAGTGCCGGTATATTTGCCCACTATAAATGGATAAGCGTGCAATTGCAACCTGAGTTCGTTTCGGCGGCTAATAAAGGTTATACAGGGTTTCATGGGGATACTGAAGCTTCGTGGGAGCTTTGGTATTATTATGCTAATATGATTGATATGCCAGAGCGTTTCGGCTCGGGAAACTACACCAGAATACTGCCTGGACAGAGTAGCGTGCGCTTTAATTATAACAAACTCTCTTTTGGACTCTCAACCGAAAATATCTGGTGGGGCCCTGGTAGACGCAATTCCTTGTTGATGAGTAATACTGCTCCCGGTTTTCCGCACCTCACCTTTAACACCACGGCGCCTCTACAAAGTCCGATTGGTTCATTTGAAGGCCAAGTGGTAGCAGGACGGTTGTCTGGTTCGGGATATCCTCCTACAGATATTGCCGATCCCAATCGTTATGGTCAGTACTATGCCCCTAAATCAAATGACTGGCGATATTTCTCCGGTTTCATCATTAGCTATCAACCCAGATGGCTTACAGGGCTTTCAGTTGGTGCTAGTCGCACTTTTGTAATCAATAAAAGCGATATGGGTAATGGTCTAGGGGATGTTCTACCTTTTTTTGGTTCACGTAACAAGAAGAACGTCAATGCACCTGGAGATGATCGAACCGGTGAACAGTATAAGAAGCGGGATGAGTATAAATCGGTTTTTGCTCGATGGGTAATGCCTCAAGGTAAGTTAGAGTTTTATGTAGAATATGGTAGAAATGATCCAGGTTGGGATAGCCGGGATCGTTTTGTCGAAATGGATCATACAAGAGCATATATATTTGGCTTTCGTAAGTTAGTGCCTATTAGCGAGATGGATGAGGAGTATATTGATGTAGGGCTTGAATTAACCCAGTTAGATGGCACGCGCACTTCTACGGTACGCAGCAGTCCTACATGGTATACCAGCAATATGGTTAGGCACGGTTATACACATTTAGGGCAAGTGCTGGGCGCCGGCATTGGTCCGGCAGGAAGCCTGCAGAGTTTGAATGTGGCGTGGGTAAAACGATTAAAAAAAATTGGCATACAGCTCGAAAGACAAGAACATCAGCTAGATTTCTTCTACGATGCTGTATATAATGATTCTGATTTCAGAAAAAACTGGGTGGATGTGTCTTTAAGACTCGATGGTGCGTGGGACTACAAGCGGTTCGTTTTTTTTGGCAATCTATGGTTTATAAAAGCACTGAATTACCAATACGATTTGGAAGATGTTCCCAACGCAACACGTAACGATTTTTGGAATTTTATTCCAAAGGATAAGTTTAACTTTCAAGGCAATTTAGGTGTGATGTACCGCTTTTAATTTGGTATTTGCTTGTATGAAAAGAAAAAAGTTGATAGAAATAATAGTAGGAATATTGGTTCTTTGCGCTAGCTTACCCGCGTTAGGGCAAGTTCTGCCCGTCGGTACACCAGTATTGGAAGATTATTATCGACGCTTGCAACTATTAGGTAAAATCGATTCAACGATATCCTTTTCAGTACGTCCATTAACTAATGAAGCCTTACAACAAGAGAATATTTATGATCCATTGATTGAAAACGCTTACCAACCTGCTAAGATCGGGTGGAAAAATCAACACGGTTTTGTACACGTAATGCCGGTAGAATGGAAAAATCAATTTGTTTCATCCTTTCCTACCGGATGGAACGATGGCCCTATAATTCCTGCAAAAGGGTACCAGACTTATTTAAGTGCAGGCATCCAGGCCCAATACAAGTTTCTGAGCATTCAACTTCGTCCAGAGTTTGTGTATGCCCAAAACAGCGATTTTGATGGTGCTTGGGGAGAAGGGTACACGGGGATTCCTTACTCTTTTTATTATAGTCAGGGGATCGATTACCCCGAACGATTTGGGCGACGTTCCTATTCAAAAATTTTTCCCGGCCAAAGTTTTGTTAAAGTGAACCTGTTCGGCTTATCGTTGGGCATTTCAACAGAAAACCTTTGGTGGGGGCCGGGCATGCGTAATTCGCTCCTTATGTCTAATACAGCGCCTGGCTTTCTACATGGTACCATTGGTACTAATAAACCTGTTAGAACCGGCATCGGATCATTTGAAGGCCAGTTGGTAAGTGGGCGGTTAGCGTATTCCGACTTTATTCGTCCTGATGTTATTGATCCAACTGATTGGCGCTATTTTTCAGGGATCATCTTCTCCTATCAACCTAAATGGATTCCAGGGCTTTCGTTAGGTATCATTAATGTTTTCACCGTAAATAAAAAGGATATGGGCAATAGGTTGGGCGATTATATACCTTTTTTTAGTTCTAACTCCTCCTCGTCTTCTATCGACTTGAATGATCCGGCCAATGCTTCCGATGCAGGCGCACAGGACCGAAATTTGTCCGTCTTTGCCAGATGGATGGTGCCATCTGCGCATTTCGAGATTTACGGCGAATATGCACGCAATGATCATGGTTGGGATACCAGGGATTTAGTGGTTAGTGCAAACCATTCCAGATCGTACCTTATCGGTATTAATAAATTAGTAAACCTAAAGACTTCCTCAGAAGACATGTTACAAATAAGAGGAGAGGTGACGCAACTGGAGCAGCCAAAGATATCAATTTTAAGAAGTACAGCACCCATGTATGTGCATCAAGTGGTACGCGGCGGTTATACGCACGAAGGGCAAATTCTAGGAGCTGGCGTAGGTGTGGGAAATAATATTCAATCACTTGAAATCAGCTGGGTACGCCGCTTAAAGCAGCTTGGGATCCGTTTAGATAGACTGGTTCACGATAATGATACCTTTTACCGTCAGATCGAAGATTTTCGTCGTAACTGGGTTGACCTCAATATCACCGCTGTTGCCGCTTGGGATATTAAGAGACTTTTATTATCGAGTAATCTCCAATTTACCAAAGCCTTTAACTATCAGTATCGGTTAGAGGAAAGAGGCGGAACGGGGAATAATTTTTGGAATTTTGTTCATCAAGATAAGAGCAATTTATACTGGACGCTTTCTGCGCTGTATAGATTCTAAAGTTTACCTATCTACATTTAATTTTAAAAGGTTAGAGACTTCGAATATATATAACTAAATATAATGGAGGAAATTAAAAGCTATAGTAAGGTCGAAAATGCCAAGATTGCAGTTGTGGGACTGGGATATGTTGGTTTACCCTTAGCAATTGAGTTTGCAAAGAAATATGATGTCTTAGGGTTTGACATCAATGAAGAACGCGTTAAGGAACTGAGTGCCGGAGAAGATCGAACGAAGGAAGCTAATCTAAAAGATTTGCGCGCGTTGATTGCTGACAAAGAAAGTGGCACCAAAGATTGTGGTATAGTTTTTTCTAGTGAAGGCAATGATCTAAAAGCATATAACACTTTTATTGTAACAGTGCCTACCCCCATTGATAACTTTAAGGCACCGGATCTTAGGCCTTTATTAAAAGCATCCGAAATGCTGGGAAAAATATTAAAAGTGGGAGATATAGTAATTTACGAATCTACGGTTTATCCGGGCTGTACTGAAGAAGATTGCGTACCTGTATTAGAAAAAGTATCTGGATTAACCTTCAATAAAGACTTTTTTGTTGGGTATTCTCCTGAACGGATTAATCCAGGCGACAAAATAAATACGTTAACAAAAATAAAAAAAGTTACCAGTGGTTCAACACCTGAAATAGCCTCACGTGTGGATGACCTGTATCGCTCTATTATCAGTGCGGGTACCCATAAAGCGTCATCTATCAAAGTTGCAGAAGCGTCCAAGGCCATCGAAAATGCGCAGCGCGATGTTAACATATCCTTCGTGAACGAACTCGCACTTATTTTCGATCGTATAGGGATTGATACCAATGATGTTATTGAGGCCGCAGGCACCAAATGGAATTTTCTCAAATATAAGCCCGGTTTGGTGGGAGGGCACTGCATTGGGGTAGACCCCTATTATTTAGCCCATAAAGCGCAAAGGTTAGGCTATCATCCCCAAGTTATTTTGTCAGGAAGAAGGGTGAACGATAATATGGGATCTTTCGTCGCTAATAAGGTGGTGAAGTTAATGATCGAAAAAGACCATAAAATTAAAGGATCAAAAGCCCTCATTATGGGAATCACATTTAAAGAGAACTGCCCGGATGTCCGTAATACGCGCGTTGTTGATATATACCATGAACTCAAGCAGTTTGGCCTGTTAGTAGATATTTATGATCCTTGGGCAGATCCAGTGGAAGTAAAAGAGGAATATCAATTAGAGATTCTGACCAAATTAGAAGAAGATGTCGTATATGACGCTATCATTGTCGCCGTTGCGCACAATGAGTTCCTCCGTTTTGATTATCAAAAAGTAAAACGGAATAATGGTGTTATTTTCGATACGAAAGCCTGCTTGGAGCGTTCTTTCGTTGATGCAAGGTTATAGCTAAATGAGTAAGGAGATTGACATCATTGTAATAGGTGCTGGATTAGTAGGCCTTTCAACAGCCTATCATTTACTTGAGCGGTGCCCTGAGAAAAGGGTTCTCATAATAGAGAAAGAATTAGGTGTTGCCCATCATCAATCGGGGCACAATAGTGGTGTCATTCATAGTGGCATCTATTACAAACCCGGGAGCCTGAAGGCTAGAAATTGCATGGAAGGCTATAGGCAGTTGTTAGACTTCGCCCAGAAACATCGAATTTCACATGATATTTGTGGCAAGATCATTGTTGCTACTGACAAAACGGAAGAACCGGCCCTCGTAACTATTTATGATAGAGGACTAAAAAACGGTTTAACCGGTCTCAAACTCCTGTCGACAGATGAAATAGCCGATTATGAACCTTATGTAAAGGGTACAAAGGCCATTTATGTGCCACAAACCGGAATCATTGACTATCCACAGATGGCCGAAAAGCTGCTGGAACTTTGTCGTGGACGTGGGGCCGAGATTGTGTTCGGTCAGAAAGTGATCAAGATTGATGAGAAGCAAAATCAATTGATCGTTCACACTGATAAGGAGGTGTTTACCACTATACAACTTGTGAGCTGCGCAGGTTTGCAGTCGGATAATGTCGCTCGGTTGACTTCTTCCAATTACGAGTTACAAATCCTCCCTTTTAGAGGTGAATATTATAAGTTAAAGCCTGAAAAGGAATATTTGGTTAAAAACCTGGTTTATCCGGTTCCTGACATAAAATTTCCATTTTTGGGCGTTCATTTTACAAGAATGATAAGCGGCGGTATTGAAGCAGGACCAAATGCCGTACTGTCGTTCAAAAGAGAGGGGTATCATTTTTCGGATTTCGATATGACCGACGTTTGGGAAACCTTTACGTGGCCAGGTTTTTGGAAGGTAGTAGCCCGATATGGAAGAACAGGAATGGGTGAAATGTATAGATCCCTATCTAAACGCGCATTTACGAAGGCTTTACAAAAACTAATACCATCCATTCACGAGGATGATCTAGCCCCTGGAGGTTCAGGCGTTCGCGCGCAAGCATGCGATCGACAAGGAAACTTGCTGGACGATTTCAATATAAAACGTTCGAACCGTATTATACATGTAGGCAATGCGCCATCACCAGCTGCCACGTCGTGTTTATCAATAGGCAAATATATCACAGGAGCATTAGTGAATACTTAAATTTAAATAAACTGAATGTCACAACCTATACAAATGGTTGACTTAAAAAGTCAATATTATCGCATCAAAGAGGAAATTGACCAAGCACTGCTTCAAGCGGTAGAAGACTGTGCGTATATTAATGGGCCTAGCGTCCAAGAGTTTCGGGAACAACTGTGTCGGTTCAACGGGGTGTCCCACACGATAACCTGTGCAAACGGTACAGATGCTTTGCAAATTGCAATGATGGGATTAGGGTTTAAGCAAGGCGACGAAGTGATCGTTCCAGCTTTTACTTACATTGCCACGGTAGAAGTGATCGCTTTATTGGGTTTAATACCTCGATTTATTGATGTAAGACCCGACACCTTTGAACTTGACTATGAGCAGCTGGCTTCTGTCGTTAACGAAAAAACTGTTGGCATAGTGCCAGTGCATCTATTCGGCCAATGTTCCAACATGGAAGCCCTATTACGTATTGCAGAACAGTACAAGCTAAAAATCATTGAGGATACGGCACAGGCAATCGGAGCAGAGATGATATTTTCGGACGGGCGCCGTAGCTTTGCCGGTACTTTGGGAGATGTGGGTACCACCTCTTTCTTTCCCTCAAAAAATTTGGGGTGCTTCGGAGATGGCGGTGCACTTTTTACAAATGATGCCCTTTTAGCCGAAAAACTGGACATGATAGCTAATCATGGACAGCGAAAAAAGTATAGACACGAAGAAATTGGTGTCAATTCACGTTTAGATACAATTCAAGCGGCGATCTTAAATGTGAAAATTCAATATTTACCGCAATATACTGAGGCCCGTCAGGATGTAGCAGCGCGATATGACCAAGCGTTTAGCGATTTAGATGGCCTTGAAATTCCATTTAGAGCAAAACATTCTACCCATGTTTTCAATCAATATACTTGTAAGGTAAAACACGGTATGAGGGATCAACTAAAACAATTTCTATCAGAAAAGGGTGTGCCAAGCATGATTTACTATCCAGTCCCTGTTCATTTGCAAGAGGCTTATGTGTCGTATGGCTATCAAGCCGGTGATTTCCCCGTTGCCGAGCAGTTATGTCAAGAAGTGCTTTCCTTTCCCATACATACCGAAATGGAGGAACAAACGCAGGAGTATATCATTGAACAGGTGAGAAATTTTTTTAACAAATAAAATATGTGTATGAGAGAACAATTTTTTGTCCATGACTCGGCCATTGTCGACGAAGGAGCTGAAATTGGAGCCGGTACCAAAATATGGCATTTTTCCCATATAATGAGTGGTTGTAAAATAGGCGAGCGATGTAATATTGGGCAAAATGTAGTGGTTTCTCCGGGGGTCACCTTGGGTAAAAATGTGAAAGTTCAGAATAACGTCTCGATATACGAAGGAGTAATTTGTGATGATGACGTATTTTTGGGGCCATCTATGGTATTTACGAATGTAATTAACCCGCGAAGCGCAGTAAACAGAAGAGATCAGTATTTAACGACCTATGTTGGCAAGGGTGCTTCTATTGGTGCGAATGCTACCATTGTTTGCGGCCACGATATCGGTTCTTATGCATTCATTGGGGCTGGGGCTGTGGTTACGAAGACGGTAGCTCCTTATGCGCTGGTGGTTGGGAATCCAGCAAAGCAGATCGGATGGGTAAGCGAATATGGCCATCGTTTAATCTTTTCTGCGGATTACATCGCGATCTGTCCTGAAACCGGACAAGAATATAAATTAGAGGATAATACTGTAAAACGTACAAAATAAGATGACAGCACTTAATAGAAAAGTGAAATTTGCTGTAGTAGGTTGTGGTCATATCGGAAAGCGGCATGCGGAGATGATCATAAGAAATCAAGAAAGCGAATTGGTGGCATTAATCGATGTAAAAGATCCATCAGAACTCAGCATCAGTCAATACGATGTGCCATTTTTTAAAGATTTGGCTACTTTTTTAGCCAGCGAGATTGAGGTAGATGTGATCAACATTGCCAGTCCGAACGGCTTTCATGCTGAGCAAGCAATGCAATGTTTAGAAGCCCGAAAGCACATTGTCGTAGAGAAGCCAATGGCGTTAACAAAGTTAGATGCAGAAAAGGTTATTTTTAAAGCTTTGCATGTGCATCGTCAGGTTTTTGCCGTGATGCAGAACCGATATTCACCACCTTCTGTTTGGATTAAGGATTTAATTGAGAGCGGCAAACTAGGCCAAATATATATGATTCAATTAAACTGTTATTGGAATCGAGATAACCGCTATTACAAACCGGAAAGCTGGCATGGCAAAAAAGATTTGGATGGCGGAACGCTTTTTACGCAGTTTTCCCATTTTATTGATATTATGTATTGGCTTTTTGGTGATATTACCAATATTCAGGGCAAATTCAATGATTTTAACCACCACGACTTAACAGATTTTGAAGATAGCGGCTTCGTCAGTTTTGATTTTGTAAATGGTGGCATGGGGTCACTGAACTACTCTACATCAGTTTGGAATCAGAATTTGGAAAGTTCCATGACCATTATTGCTGAAAATGGTTCAGTGAAAATTGGGGGGCAATACATGGATAAAGTAGAAGTTTGTAACGTAAGCAACTATGAAATGCCGGAGCTTGCGCCAACCAATCCCGGGAATGATTATGGAGCCTATAAAGGTTCAGCCGCAAACCATCACTATGTGATTGAAAATGTAGTAGATGTACTAAATGGCCGAGCAAGTATAACGACAAATGCCTTGGAAGGGTTAAAAGTAGTTGATATAATTGAGCGTATTTATTCTTTAAGAAAATAGTAGTATGGATTTTATTCCATTGGCGAGCCCCGATATACAAGCAGCTGATATCCATTTAGTGAATGAGGTTTTAAAGTCTGGAATGTTAGTGCAGGGCAGATATGTTGAAAAATTGGAACATTCGTTCTCGGAGGTTGTCCAGGTGCCCGAGAGCATTGCTGTTTCTAACGGAACTGCATCCTTACACTTGCCTTTGAGGCTACTGGGAATTGGGCCGGGAGACGAAGTAATTGTTCCTGCGTTTTCCTACGTTGCGACGGCTAATGTCGTTGAATTGGTTGGTGCAAAACCGGTATTTGTCGACATCGATTTAGGCACGTATAATATAGATGTAAGTAAAATCAGAGAGGCAATCACTGTTAAGACTAAAGCTATTATACCTGTTCATGAATTTGGATTAGCTTGCGATATAGAAGCGGTTATGCAGCTAGCAATCGAATATGATCTGTATGTAATCGAAGATGCTGCTTGCGCTTTAGGGGCTACCCAGCATGGGCGGCAGGTGGGAAGCTTCGGCGATTTTGGTTCGTTTTCTTTACATCCGCGAAAATCGATCACTTCGGGCGAAGGGGGAGTTGTGACGACGCATAATTCCCTCTATGCACAACGAGTTCGTAGGTTAAGGAACCACGGTATTGACATGGTTGAAGGTAAGATGGTTTTTGAAGAGGCTGGCTTTAATTATAGATTAACGGACATTCAAGGCGCGCTTGCTTACAGTCAGCTATCCAGGTTGTCAGCAATCCTTGAGAAGAAACAGCGTTTAGCGGAAATCTACCTAAATGGAATAAAAAACCGTAGTTTTGCGCTACCAATCGTTCCATCGGATAGAAATCATACGTGGCAGACATTCCATATATTAATAGACGATGGCAGAAAACAAGCAGATGTGCTAAACTATTTACGCGAACATAACATTGGAGCAAACTACGGGGCGCAATGCATACCCGCGCAAAAATATTATATAAATAAATACGACATGGATTATAAATTACTGTATCCTAATGCGTATGCAGCATTTACTCAGGGCATTGCCTTACCATTGTACGAGAAGCTGAACGATGACACTATACAATACATTGCTAAAATAATAAACTCACTATGATAGAAAATAAGAAGATATTTGTGACAGGCGGGGCTGGATTCATTGCAAACACTATAATCCGAAACTATGTGGAGAAGAATCAGATTACCGTTTATGACAATTTTCACCGAGATACGCTAAGTGGAAGCGATTTAGCCGGGCATAACAATATAGAGGTCGTAAAGGGCGATGTCCTAAATATTGATGCGCTTACAGCAGCCATGGCTGGGTCCGACATTGTCATCCATGCGGCGGGTATAGCGGGTATTGATACAGTAATTAAAGACCCCGTACGTACCATGCGGGTAAATATGATGGGAACAGCTAATGCTTTAGAAGCAGCAAAGGTCAATGGCATAAAAGATCGGTTTATCGATTTCTCCACTTCGGAGGTATTTGGCAGTATGGCTTTCAGATCAACTGAGACCGATCAAACCGTAGCGGGTTCTGCTGGTGAGGCTAGATGGACTTATGCAGTAAGCAAGCTTGCAGGCGAACATTTAGCGCATGCTTATTATAAACAATACGGATTACCGGTGGTTACAGTGAGGCCATTCAATGTATATGGTCCTGGACAGACTGGAGAAGGGGCCATTCAGATTTTTATAAAAAAGGCACTTAAGAACGAGGACTTACATATCGATGGCGACGGGGCTCAAATTAGAGCTTGGTGTTATGTGGACGATTTTGTAGACTGCATTTTGCGTTGTGTAGAAAACCCCTTAGCTGTAGGTGAGAGTTTTAATATTGGTAATGCGCGGGCTGTCATTACTATTTTAGGGCTAGCACAAACTGTATGTAGAGTACTGGGATCTCAATCAAAGATTGTGTTTGATCCACCGTTAAGCGCCGATATAGCCCTTCGTATTCCAAGTGTTGAAAAGGCTGCTGAATTACTTGGATTTAAAGCTAAAGTGGATTTGGAGGAGGGCATTCTGCGGATGGCCGACTGGATGAAAAAACAGTATGAATAGACGAAACCATTTGAAAGAGGATCCAATTCTACTTGAGCTTTTCGATAAAATGAAAAGACTCTACGAAGAATTAGGTGCGGCATTTATGAATGAGTTCCATCGACTTCCCGGTTTTTCGGATTTGTTAATTGATCGGTGGGAAAAAGCTCAGAAATTAGGTTGGGGAACGGGGACCAGTGTTTATGATAACTCGCTAATTATTGGTGACGTTCACGTTGGTAGAGAATGTTGGGTTGGACCGAATACCGTTTTGGACGGATCAGGAGGATTAGTGATTGGGGACTACTGTACTATCTCTACCGGTGTACAGATTTATACTCACGATAACGTAAAACAGACGCTTACTTCTAAAAGAGCGGCCATTGAACGTGCTCCTACTAAAATTGGAAGCAATGTCTATATTGGTCCAAACGTTGTCATTTCTAAAGGCTGCGAAATAGGTAATAGTGTAGTGATCGGTGCTAACTCATTTGTAAAGGATAATATCCCTGATAAAGCAATTTTTGCCGGTAACCCCGCAAAGAAGATTGGAGCGGTAGAAATTTCTGACAATAATGAAGTAATATTCAACTATATTTAGAAATGATGACAATTTGTTCAAGATGCATTTATGACGATAGAATTCCTCATATTACTTTTAATAACGATGGGGTGTGTAATTATTGCATACAGGTAGAACAATTAAACGAGCAATACCAGCCCGGGAATGAGGTAGGAATGCAAGCGCTCCAACATTTGATCGAAAAAATAAAAAACGAAGGAAAAGGGAAGAAGTATGACTGCATCATCGGTGTAAGTGGTGGAACAGATTCGTCGTATCTTTTGTGTAGGGCTAAAGAATGGGGTTTACGTCCATTGGCAGTTCATTATGACAACACGTGGAACACCGCCATATCTACCGAGAATATTCGGAAAATATGTGCTTACTGCGATGTTGATCTTTATACATACGTTATTGACAATAAGGAAGCCGATGATATTTTCCGGGCCTTTTTTTTCTCGGGCGTGCCCGAATTCGATGCGTCAACTGATATTGCCTTCGCGCAAGTGTTGCGCGACGCATGCGCAAAGTTTAACATTAAATATGTTTTAGAAGGGCATTCTTACGCAGCAGAGGGTATTTCTCCTCAAGGGAATAACTATTTCGATGGAAAATATATAGAAGACATTCATCATAAATACGGGACGCGTAAAATGCGGACCTATCCTAATATGACCTTCTTCAAATTTTTAAAATCTATTCTTTTCAATAAAGTAGAATTTATTCGTCCATTGTGGTATCTAAATTATTCAAAGGAAGAGGCTATCAAATGGTTAACTGAAAATACTGGTTGGCAATACTATGGAGGTCATCATTTAGAAAATAGGGCTACGGGCTTTTTGCATACAGTGTATAATCCACAGAAGTTTGGGATAGACAATCGAAATTGGAGCTTAGCCGCAGCCGTCCGAAGCGGCAAAATGTCAAGAGATGAAGCGCTTGCTATTTACAATACACCGATAGTTCCTGATCCCGAGCTCGTGAATTACGTAAAGAAGCGATTGGGTGTGTCAGATGCTGAATACGATTCAGTTATGAAAGGAGTGCGACGTTCTTGGAAAGAGTTTCGTACTTATAAAAAGCGCTTCGAAAAATGGAGACCATTCTTCTATATTATGGCAAAGAAGCATCGGGTTACCATGAGTTTTTACTTAAAATATTGTTTTCCCCGATAGATTAATATGATTGTAATTGTAGATTACGGAATGGGAAATCTCGGATCTGTGCAAAATATGTTCAAAAAAGTCGGTGCCGATTGCAGAATTTCTTCCGAGATAGCAGAAATAGACCGTGCAGATAAAATACTATTGCCGGGCGTTGGCGCTTTCGATGTCGCAATGAAAAAGATTGCGGACGCTGGTATGCTTGAAATCCTTAATAAGAAAGCTCTGGAGGAAAAAATTCCTATAATGGGAATCTGCTTAGGGATGCAATTACTTACAAATGGCAGTGAAGAGGGGAAATTGCCGGGATTAGGATGGATACCGGGCTATGCCAGACATTTTAAGGAACGGATTGAATCCCATCTTAGAGTTCCTCATATGGGGTGGAATACGGTGAAGCTACAGCAGCGTTCGGCTATACTTGGAGGATTCGAACAAGAAGAAGAGATTCGATATTATTTCGTTCACTCTTATTTTGTCTGTGTTGATGATGAACATAACTCCCTAATGAAGACATCCTATGGAATTGAATTCGATTCAGCGATTATAAAGGACAATATAATTGGTGCACAGTTTCATCCGGAAAAAAGCCATAGGTTTGGCATGAAACTATTTAAGAATTTTGCTGCATTATAATTATGTTACAGACACGATTGATCCCTTGTTTGCAACTTATTGATGATGCACTGGTTAAGACAGTGAAATTTGGGAAGCATGGTTACATAGGCGATCCCATTAATACTGTACGCATTTTTAATGAACTGGAAGTGGACGAATTATGTTTTCTTGACATAAGAGCGACGCTTGAAAAGCGTACACCGAATTTTAAGATCTTGCATGAAATCGCGGATGAGTGTTTTATGCCTTTATCTTATGGTGGTGGCGTTAAAGACTTGATTACAGCTAAAACCATTCTTTCTATTGGCTTTGAAAAAATTGTTATCAATTCGGCTGCTCACGATAATCCTACGCTAATTACAGAGATTGCAAATCATTTCGGCAGCCAAAGTGTTGTCGCTTCTATAGATACAAAGAAAAATTTCTGGGGCAAACAAATGGTTTACAGTCACGATGGATCTAAAAAAACGGGGAAGGACCCTGTTATATGGGCGAAAGAGCTGGAAAGTCGAGGAGCAGGTGAACTCTTGTTGACTTCTATTGATCAGGAAGGTACCTGGAGTGGCTATGATCTCGATACGATACGAAAAGTAACCGAAGCGGTAAGAATACCTGTAATTGCAAATGGTGGTGCCGGTAAAATAGACCACATTGTAGATGCGGTAAAAGTTGCCGGTGCATCTGCAGTTGCTTTAGGTAGTATGGTGGTATACCAACAAAAGGGGTTAGGTGTGTTAGTGAACTTCCCTGATCGGAGCGTTCTCTCGAAGCGCTTATTGCAAGATTAGTTAATATGAATATATTTATCGGATGTATTGAAATTTGTGGGATGATCAACACCTATGCTCGTGCTCTGCGTGCCTTAGGGCATTCAGTTACTACCTGCAGCTATTCAAAAAATAAATATTATCCTACCGAAAAATATGATATCGAGTACGATTTCTGGTTAGATTATCTTTTAGGGAGGAAAACTGATTTTCCGCCCGGTGAACCACTAACGTTTATGGACAAAGTGGTATTAAAGCTGCGAAATGAGACAGGGCTCTTCGAAAAGAAGATTGAGCGTGATTTTATTGACCCCTTTGATGTTTTTATCTTTATCTGGGCGGGGCAAACACTTATGGCTAAATCAAAAGATTTAAGCATCATAAGTGGCAAAGGAAAAAAAATTATTTCAGTTTTAGTCGGTAGCGACGTCCGTTACGCATCCGCTTTCCAACAAGAATTCAGCATTGACACCAAAGAGTGGCCGGTACACTATAGAGAGTCTTACAGCCATTATAATCATATTTTGCGAAATGTTGAAAAATATAGTGACATCATTCTTTCTGTACCCGATCAAATGGGCTTAGCCATACGTCCGTACGATCATTTTCACCTTCCTATTGATCTCAAACGTTTACAATTTCAGGTTCATGATCGGGATGTACCCATTATTGTTCATGCTCCATCAGCGCCAGCAATTAAAGGTACCGATATTATACTAAATACTTTACAACGTTTAAAAGACGATGGATTGAACTTTAAGCTTGTTCACATTCAGAACATGAGTAACGCCAAGTTGTTGGAATTGCTTAAAGACGCTGATATCCTGGTAGATGAGTTGATATTGCATGGACCAGGTGTATTGAGCTTGGAAGCAATGGGGTCGGGCTGTGCAGTGGCAACACGTTTCTTAGAGTCGTCCCCTTCATGTTTTCGTCCGCCAATTGTTTCTATTGATGCAAATAATATTTATGAGCGGGTTAAAGAACTTATCGTTAATAAGCATCTACGAAAAGAACTTGCTATTGCAGGGAGAAAATATGTGGAAGAGAACAATGATGCTAATAAAATCGCAATTGAACTCATAAATAAGCTTGATGAAAAAGCAGGCCCTCACTCGTATGATTATACCCCACGTTTTTTTCTTGACAAATTTATACCGGAAGGCCCTTTGACCATTACCGACAAAGCTTATAATGAACAAATTCTAAGACAATGGATTGAACACGCCGGGCAGTCTATTCCGTCATTGAAGGAGAGGGGCCTAATATGATGTTAAAATATCTCAAACAACTCGGAGGGGATAGCTTGATATATGGCTTATCAACAGTTTTAACTCGTTTTATTGGTTTGCTGTTAATCCCGATGTACACGCGGGTATTTCAGCCCGCAGATTATGGGGTTATTAATCTGATTGCTGTAACCTTTGTACTAATTGAAATATTTGTTGTCTTTGGATTGGATAATTCAGTAGCTGTGTGGTTTTGGGATACAGATGATACGGGCGACCGAAAAAAAACTTTTTCTTCCTGGATCTGGTTTCAATTTTCTTTAGCCTTGTTCATTGGAGTAATTATTGTTCTAAGCAGTAGCTTTATGAGCAAGCTCATTCTATCATCGACAAGTTATTATTATATTTTTATTATTATGGGATGTAACCTACCCTTAGCTACCTCTCATCGATTTTTACAGAATTGGTATAAGTTACAACGAAAAGCACTACCTACAGTAGCTTTTACGGTGTCAATTACGTTGATAACTATTCTTTTAACCATTTTTTTTGTTGTATATCTTCGTATAGGCGTTAAAGGGGTGTTTATTTCGCAACTTATTAGCTCAGCCATCGGTTTTTTTGTAGTTTTAATCGTTATGAAGGGCTGGTATTCAATTAGTACTTTCAAACGTGATCGTCTGAAACCCATGCTAAAATTTGCCATTCCTTTGATTCCGGCAAGCATTTCTTATTGGATATTAGGGGGTGCTGGTAGCTATTTTGTAGAGAAGTTTGCCAGTAAAACAGAGGTCGGGCTTTATCAGATTGGGATATCCTTTGGTAGTATTGTGGGTGTCGTTGTCACGGCGTTTCAAACTGCCTTCCCTGCTTTTGCCCTTTCTATATCCAAAAGCGAGAACCACAAAGAAGTGTACGCGGCTGTTTTTCTTTTATACATAGGGTTGGGAAGTATCGCAGCCTCTTTTATTTGGATGTTCTCGTCAGAGCTGCTGATGCTATTCACTCAACCATCATATTATTCGGCAGAGAATGTGGTAGGTATCTTGGCTTTTAATGTCTTTGTTTCAGGGATTCCGAGTATCATCAATATTGGCCCCAATATTGCTAAAAATAACAAGCCGTATGGTTATGCCATTGTATTATCGGCAGCGATTTGTATTTTGCTTTACACGGTACTTATCCCTTGGTTAGGAAAGGAAGGAGCCGCCTTTACGACCCTTTGTTCAAATATATTTGTTGTGATTTATTTGGGAATTATGGCCGAACGGATTTACCCCATACCATATGATTGGAAAATTACCCTTCTAAGTAGTATAGGGTCGCTACTATTATTAGGATTTTCAAAGTATTATTTCAATGACAGTTTTTTTTCAAAAATATTGTTTTTTTTGCTGATAATGACTGCAATAATTATAATGATTATCCCAAAGTTAAAATCAATGTTAAGTAAATTTTGAAATATCGACCCCTTTTCAGATGAAAAAAATAATTTCTATAGTAGGTGCTAGACCCCAGTTTATTAAACATGCCCCGATACAAATTCAACTGAAACGTTTCTTTAACGACATTACTGTTCATACTGGACAACATTACGATGAAAATATGAGCCAAGTTTTTTTTGAGGAGCTAAATATTTCTCGACCGGATTATCTTTTTGATATAGGTGGGAGTAAACCGCAAGGTGAGCAAACAGGTATTATGATGGCAGAGATAGAAAAAGTCTGTATTCGGGAAAAACCACATGCATTACTGGTATATGGAGATACAAATAGTACCCTTGCAGGTACTCTTGTCGCGGCAAAAATGCAAATACCTCTGATACATATAGAAGCGGGGCTGCGAAGTTATAACATGGCTATGCCCGAAGAGGTTAATCGAATTATTGCAGACCGATTCGCGTACTTACTCTTTTGTCCGACGATAGAAGCCGTTGAAAATTTAAAGAAAGAAGGTATAAATTACGAAAATGTCTTCGTCTCTGGTGACGTCATGTGTGACATGCTCAAACTGGTGGAGAACAGAGCGAAGGCGCTGGCCGATTATCCTTATTATTTTGTAACGTTGCATAGGCCCTATAATACGGATAATAAAGAAAGGTTATTACAGGTACTTAATCATCTCAATAAACTCGATTGGCCAGTTGTTTTTCCGATGCATCCACGCACAGTCACCAAACTCAATAATTACGGGTTTAAGAAGGGAGATTTTCGAAATATCAACATCATTTCTCCGGTTGGGTACATCGAGTCTATATCTTGGCAGAAATTTGCCTTAGCCGTTATTACAGATTCAGGTGGAATACAGAAGGAAGCATATATGCTAAAAAAAAGATGTATAACCATTCGAACAGAAACAGAATGGAAGGAGACGCTAAAAGGAGGGTGGAACACGCTGTTATATGATAATTTAGAATGTCTACAGGAAAATTTGAATAAGCCGTTGACCGATTATCAGGAAGATTTGTATGGAAAGGGTAACGCAGCTGAAGAAATTGTACAGTTGATCAAGCAAAGATTATGAGAATTGTATATGTAACCGAGTTCAATTTAGAAAAACCAAGCGGTGTCCTACATAAGATGAATGAGCAAATCAATGCTTGGTCGTCATTCGGTGCCCAAGTATATGTGGTTTCCATCCCGATGACATCCGTTAATTCGGACGAAGTTTTACTGACAAAGCGTGTAGAAGGATATTTTATTGCAAAAAATTCCACAGCTATGCGTATTCGATCAACAGGTATTGCTAATTTTTTAAATAAAATTTTTACCGTCAGCAAAGTTCGTAAGTATATAGGAGAAGTGAATCCGGATATTATTTACTTTAGGGAGATGATCGCCTTTCCAAGGTTACTGTCCATCTTCAATAATTATAAGGTTGTATTGGAATCAAACACCGTCCTGTCTACTGAATTAGAACATTCATCGTTGAAATTGCGACAGATGTATAAGTGGTTTCAGCAAAAGTTGTATAAAAGATGTAACGCTTTTATAGGCGTTACAGATGAAATATGTAGGCAATTTATCAGCTATGATAAGAAATCTATTACCATTGCAAATAGTATCTTTGTGACGACGGATTTATCCCCGTTGCCTAATTTGAATGAGGACAAGGAGGCTCAGATAACCTTTGTCGGTAGCCCTGACTGCCCTTGGCATGGCATTGATAAATTTATAGAGATGGCTAGGTTGATGCCCCAATTTCAATTTAATTTAGTAGGCCCTCGTCATCCAGCCCTTCTTCCCAATTTGACGCAATATGGTTTTTTAGACAAGGGACGGCTGATAGCGGTGTATAAAAAGACGGACGTGGCAATCGGCACACTTGCCTTGCATCGAAATAAGATGGAAGAAGCTTGTCCATTAAAAGTACGCGAATACTTGTCTTTTGGAATTCCGGTGATCTTAGGCTATCTAGACAAAGATATAGAAGGACAAGACTTTGTATTAAATTTGCCAAATCGAGAGCATTCCGTGAAAGAAAATATAGCAAAAATAGATCATTTCATTCGATGTTGGAAAGGTAAGCGCGTGCCATTATCCCTTATAGAACCTTTAATATCAACTAGAGTAAAGGAAGTGGAACGTTTAAATTTTCTTAAGTCGGTAGCGACAAATGACGAGTAATAGATTCCTGCAGCAAAGGTTCAGTATACGTAACTTGATATGCTTTTTGGTGGCATTCATTGCGCTGATGGATTCTTTTGTCATGTGGAATGATCCGCTAGTCGGCAAGCTCATCAATTATGGCTTGAAGTTCTTGAATCTGTTTGCGTTGTTTTATCTACTTCAGCATAATGTGGCCAAGAAGTATATTTGGGCTATTTTGATTATCCCTTTCAGTTGGGTTCTATGGGAAGAAGAATCACTTCTTAGCTCTCTCCAATACGTCTTTTCGGCCACAGTCCCCATTATGACGTTTTTGCTGTTAAAAGATGAAGAACAACTATCTGTCGTAAAGTCTTTTCTTAAAATTTGGTTTGTACTTTTTATTATCGGCTTACCTATTTACGCTTTGTTATTAACCGGTTTAAATATTCCGCACATAGATTATATCCGTGATTCGGATCAACGCCTTTACCAAAACTATTTCTTTCTATACTATGCACAGGGCAATGTACTCTATCGATTCTCCTCTGTTTGGGATGAACCTGGAGTAGTAGGAACAATGGCGGCCATTGTCGTCCTTTACTATCGGAATCTACTCACAAAAAGGCAATATTATATTTTCCTATTGTGTGGGCTACTTAGCGTCTCCCTTTTTTATTGTGTGTTAATTGGCCCTATTTTGTATTTTTCGAATCTTCGCACCTTAAATTTTGTTAAAAAAGTCAGAAAAGTGGTTACCTTTAGTTTAGTTGTAATACTTGGATATTTTACACTTGTGCAACTTGCTTTAGCTACGAAAGAAGATCCCGTGTTGTCTTTTGCAGTATACCATCGTTTTGAGTGGAGCGGTAACTGGATTACTGGTTTGGTTGACAATCGCACTACCGACGATATAAACACAGCAGTTAAAACGGATTTGGATATTTTTGACTTTCTATTTGGCAAAGGAAAAGGAGCAACTATGGAAGAGTTCGGCGCTGACGGTTTGAGCTTAAATGTTATGCTTTATAACAAGGGTATTTTAATTGTTGCTTACATTCTATTGATATATATCCTAATGCATAATTGGCGCAAACAACTTCTTTTTTCCATCTTCTCCATCCTATTCATATTTTTGACATTTTATCAAAGACCGATGTTATACAAAATCGATTATTTTATTGTGTTTTATGTTGGTATTCGCTTAGGTAATAGATTTTTAGAGAATGAAAATAATACAAGTTATCCCGTCGCTGTCTAGAGGAGGTGCAGAGCGTTTTGTTGTTGATTTAAGTAATGGCTTGGCTAATCGTAAAGGGATAGAAGTCATTTTAATATCGTTATACGATAACAGTAACGAAGCTACTTTTCTAAGGGATATTGATGCGCGGGTTTCTTATTTTTCACTTGGTAAAAAATCAGGGGTAGACTTACGAATTTTCGGCAAACTTAGTAAGTTAGTTAAGAAGCTTCAACCATCGGTCATTCATGCACATTTGGGTGCAATGGAATATATCATTCCGATTAAGTTCTCTTCCCCAGATATTAAACTGTTATTTACGGTCCATAATGAAGCCGATAAGGAATGTCCAGGACCTCAATCGATTATTAAGCGTGTCCGAAAATATTTATTTACTAAGAAATATATTCATCCCGTAGTCATTTCAAATGAGAGTGCCAGGTCATTTGCTCAGTTTTATGGCATAGCGACGTATACACTCATTGAAAATGGCAGCCCACCCATACAAAAATCGTCGGATTTCGAATCCCTTCGGCAAACGTACCAAACACAAGGTTATGATTATTTGCTCGTGAATATTGCCCGACTGAATCCACCAAAAAATCAAGGATTACTTATTGAAGCAGTGAATTACATAAATAGAACTCAGCAAATTCGCCTTAAACTGTTAATAGTTGGTGAAGTGCAGGATAAGACGTATTTTAGCCAATTGCAGAGTTTGGTGATTGACGACAGCATAGAATTTGTAGGAGGCAAATCCAATATAGGCGATTATCTCTCGGTTGCTAATTTCTTTTGTTTATCCAGTATGTATGAAGGTATGCCAATTTCGCTTATCGAAGCGCTATCCTGTGGGTGTATACCAATCGTAACAGCCGTTGGAGGTATCGTAAATATGGTTACGGAGGGCAAGACGGGGTTCCTATCACAGGGGCTTCAGGTGGAAAATTATGTAAATGCACTATCGCGTGCATTAGCAGCTGATAATAAAGAAGAAATAAGTCAACAAGCAATAAAAACCTTCGAAGAAAGATTTCATATACAAGGTACAGTTGAGAAATATCTGACTCTATTTAAAGCTAAAGTAGTATGAAAAGAAACATGAAGCAATGGACATTCATGATCATATTTTCTGTGGTCATTATTGCCCTTGGCACAGGAGTGCAGCGGCCCCAGGTTGATAAAATTCAATTTAAGCGTGATACAACTGATTTTAGTAATCCCGAACGCGGTTTTTATCGGGCAACGATCACATACGCATCTCAATATGATCCCTTAAGTTCACAGGTTATCCGTCCCTTTACGAAGCAGCATGTACCTTTCGAGCAGGCGGGCTATACAATAAACTGCAGTTTAGTACATCGGGTATTCGTATTGGATGGCTACCAAGAAAAACCTTTATCCGCCGATTTATTGGAGAAAATCAGTCAAGATTTTGCCGTCGCACGCGAAGAAGGCGTCAAGCTTATTATTAGGTTTTGCTATAATTTTACACCT
The DNA here is from genome assembly GCF_044784325.1 of Olivibacter sp. EAT-5. Lineage (NCBI taxonomy): Bacteria > Pseudomonadati > Bacteroidota > Sphingobacteriia > Sphingobacteriales > Sphingobacteriaceae > Olivibacter > Olivibacter sp. EAT-5. Next base: position 2,267,065 of record NZ_CP173028.1, read on the forward strand.
GCCCCGGATTTTTCTCCCCCCTATAAAGACGCGTCGCTCCCCATCGTTACTACCCATATTAAGCAATTAGCACCAGTGATAGAGGCAAACAAAGATATTATAGCCGTCATTCAACAGGGCTTTATCGGGCTTTGGGGGGAGGGCTATTACTCAGACCATTTCGGCATACCGGGTAACTATAATCAACAGCAAATAAAGGATCGCGCTAAGTTGCTTCAAACCATGCTCAGCGAATGGCCAAAGGAATTAATGATCCAGGTGCGTACACCTACAGCCTTTCAAGACTATAAGCGTCTTTACGGCACCGAATTAAACAGAATAGGTTTTCATAACGATGCTTTTTTAGGAAGTGAGGATGACCTCGGAACCTTTCGCTCCTATGATGTCAATCCTGCTTTTGTTCGCAAGAATACGCCCGATGCTTTGCGTTCTTATGTAAGGCGCCAAATGACGAATGTAGTAGGCGGAGAAACTTCCACGTTCAACCCCCCAATGTGCAAATGTCAGGTTGAGGGTGGGATTGCGGATCGAGAACTAGCCGCCTATGGTTATTCCTACCTCAATTCCACTTATAATGAAAAAGTGCTGGCGAGTTGGAGGCCGTGTATTGATGATATCAAGAAGAAACTAGGTTATCGCTTTTACTTAAAGGACATTAGTTTACCCTTAACGATAGCTCGGGGATCTAACTTTAGTTTTCGCGCCAATATCGTCAATGAAGGATATGCTTCTGTTTATAATGCACGGACTGTATATCTCGTATTATCAAACGAGGCAGGTTTAACCTATTTTTTTCCGTTTCGAACAGATATCAAAAGTTGGAAGCCAGGTAATACCACACTTAATGAAAAGCTAACTATTACCAAACAGGTGCTCAAAGGTACATATCGCGTATCGTTATATCTGCCCGATGCAAATAAGAAGATTTCTTCAAGACCGGCTTATGCGATCCGTTTTGCCAATTTAAATATGTGGAACGGTACAAATGGATTTAACGATTTATCTGCTCGATTAACCGTGCAGTAGTAAGAAGCTTTCCATGAAAATCTTGCATATAATCAATAATCTGGACAAAGGAGGGGCGGAACGATTATTGGTCGAAACATTGCCATTATATAAGTCGTTGGGCTACGATATGAGTCTACTACAACTTTCATCTCGGCATTCCTCTGAAAACTATTTGGCGAAGCTTGCAAGCGCAGGAATTACCTGTAGTTCGTTAGGAGATGGAAGCGTATATAATCCGCTGCTTATCTTTCGACTTAAACAATACTTGGAATCGCACCGTTTTGACTGTATTCATGTTCACTTGTTTCCCGCAATGTATTTTGCCATCTTGTCTACCTTGCTAACCAAGCGTTTATGCACGGGATTCATTTTCACGGAGCACAGCACCGTAAACCGTCGGTTAGAAAACAAATGGTGGCGGTGGCTTGATCGCTATGTCTATATACGGTACGATCGCATTATTGCCATCTCGCAGCCTATCGCCGAGAAGCTGAAGGAACATTATAAGCTTGGTGCCAAAATCCTCATCATACCCAACGGACTTAATCTTGAGCAAATCAACAAACTACCCGCATTGACGAAAGTTCAATTGACCAACAACCTAGGGATTCCGGTCAATACCTGTCTGCTCTTTATGGCTGCTCGGTTTGCGTATCCAAAGGATCAGATAAGTGTTGTTAAAGCTCTTAAGTTCTTGCCGGAAAATTATCATTTGTTGTTAGCAGGTGAAGGGGAACTATTGAAGAAGGTGGAAGAGTTAATCGAAGAAGAAGCGCTGGTAAATCGTGTGCATTTACTCGGTTTCCGTGATGATGCGATTCGCATAATGAAAGCAGTTGACATCAATATCCTATCGTCGGCTTACGAAGGGTTATCGGGTGTTGCAATAGAAGCCCTTGCCAGCGGCAAACCATTTTTGGGTACAGACGTCCCTGGAATCAATGATGTAGTACCCGACTCTCGATTTTTATTCTCTTTCGGTGATGTGAACGGTTTGGCAGATCGTATCATACATATCACTGAACATGCGCAATACGCAAGCGCAATGGTAAAAGATGCGGTACAGTATGTAAAACAATACGATATTCATCGCATGCTTAGCGCCCACACAAATTTATATGAGGAAGTAGTACATGAAAAGAAGGCAGAGTGAGAAAAAAATTTTACATGTGGTAAGCGTGTCTTTTTCTTTAACTTATTTTATTGGCGATCAATTTGATCACTTTCGAGATAAAGGATGGGATATGCATGTTGTTTGTAGCCAATCGGCCCATTTTAATGATTATGCAGCGGAAAAGAAATTCACTCCTCACCCGATTGCGATAAATAGGAAAATAAGTCCATTAGCAGATATTAAAGCGATATTCAAACTACGAAAGCTCATTCGTGATGAGCGAATAGAGGTAGTATTTGGACATACACCTAAAGGCGGTTTAATCGCCATGGTGGCTGCGTTTTTGGCGGGGGTAAAAAAGCGTGTTTATGTTCGACATGGCCTGGTTTATGAAACGAGTAAGGGATTAAAAAGAACCTTGCTAAAAAGTATTGAACGGATTACCGGTTATATGGCTCAACGGGTAGTCTGTGTGAGTCCATCCATACTTACAATCAGTAATCAAGAACATCTTAGCGACAAAAAGAAGAATGTAGTTTTAGGGAAAGGTACTTTTAATGGCATTGATACGCGCCTAAAATTTAATCCGGACCAATTAGACTCAACTAATATAATGAAACTCCGCGGCCAACATAATATCCAAAACCAGGATATTGTCATTGGATTTGTTGGTAGGATTGCCGTTGATAAAGGCATTGGCGTGTTGTTGGAGGCGTGGAAATTATTGAAAGCTAGGTATCGTGATATTAAACTGGTACTCATAGGGCCTTTCGACGAACGCGATAATATCGACGATCAGTTACAGGATATGATCCGCTTAGACGAAGATATTATCAGCACAGGACATATTGAGGATACCCGTAATTATTATGGACTTTTAGATGTATTTGTCTTACCGTCCTATCGAGAGGGGTTGCCTACAGTGATCCTCGAAGCCTCGTCTCTATGCGTTCCGGTTGTCGCCACCAAGGTTACCGGCTGTGTTGATGCCGTCTTAACAGGATATACAGGTTTTCTGACAGAACATGACCCGGTAGAGATTGCTAATGTAATTGCATATTATATTGACAATCCCCGTTTACGGTTGGAACATGGTAAAAATGGACGTAACTTTGTAGTACAGCATTTTGATCAACGGGATATGTGGAAGAGAATTGAGGACACCTTTCTTTATTAACGCTATGGCAAATATGATATTAACCGGCTCAGAAGGGTTTCTTGGCAAGATAATTAAAAACGTATACGAAGACGAATTGCTTACATTAAGCAGATCGAACGCTATGTTCAACATAGATATTTCACGTCCGTTTAGCTTCGACCGAGAAATTTGTGTTGATTGGGTGTTTCATGCAGCTGGAATGGCCCACCTTATCCCTCAAACTAATGCCGAAGAGCAAGCCTTCTATGCAACGAATTTACAAGGCACACAACATCTTTGTCAAGCGTTGGATTCATTAGAACGCCTGCCAAGTAGCTTCTTCTTTATCAGTACCGTTGCCGTTTATGGAGAGGAATCAGGAGAAAATATAGATGAAAACTTCCCACTAAATGGGAAGTCGCCCTATGCCCGAAGCAAAATCCTAGCGGAAAACTTTATTCAGGCATGGTGCAAAGAAAGAAGCATTACTTGCAGTATTCTGCGCTTACCACTTTTAGCGGGCGCGAAGCCTCCTGGAAATTTAGGAGCAATGGTGAGTGGGATTAGAACGGGGAAATACTTAAGCATTGGACCAGCAGCCGCGCGGAAGAGCATTCTTTGGGCCGCTGATATCGCACAAGTATTGCCGAAGCTCGCCACCATAGGAGGCATTTATAATTTAAGCGATGGCTATCACCCTAGTTTCGCGGAACTGGAAACCGCAATTTCCGAAGCACTCAGTAAAAAAAAACCTAAAAAAATACCTTTATGGGCAGCTCGGTTGTTGGCGAGGGCAGGAGATCTAATTGGACCTAAGTTTCCGTTTAACTCTGTAAAACTCGACAAAATTACTTCCAGCCTTACCTTTGATGATCGTAAAGCCAGGCAATTGATAGGATGGAATCCGACGCCGGTTTTAAGCAAAATCCAAGAAATCATATGATTTATTTTTACCTTTTTTGTTTTTTATTTCTTGTAATATCAGGCTATTTTCGGCTTGCCGAACATTTTAATATTATTGATAAACCCAATCAGCGTAGCTCACATACCCTTATAACGATTAGAGGAGGAGGTGTCATCTTTTATTTTGCCGCTCTATTCTATTTCTTTTGGTCGGGTTATCGTTATCCATTTTTTTTTATCGGGCTCAGTCTCATGGCGTTCGTCAGCTTTCTAGATGATATTTATACGCTTTCAAACAAGCTCCGAATAGTTGTTCACCTGATTTCCGTAGCATTCCTGCTGCATCAGCTCGATTTCTTCCAACAAAGTTGGCCTCTCATCCTGGTTGCGGCATTCGTCATCATTGGCGTTATCAATGCATACAATTTTATGGATGGAATCAACGGCATCACGGCAGCGTATAGCTTTGTGATCATATGGCTGTTGTGGCTTGCGAATGAGCATTATGATTTTATCGATGATCAATTGTTATATTTTTTAGCCATCGGGAATTTAGTTTTCTTTTATTTTAATTTCAGAAATAAAGCAAAATGTTTTGCAGGCGATGTCGGTAGTGTCAGTATGTCCTTTATACTGATATATGCACTATTTTTGCTGATCATTAAAGCTGCAAATCCTATTTACCTTTTATTTTTAAGTGTTTATGGAATTGATGTTGTAACTACTATTGGTATTCGCCTATTAAAAAGGGAAAATATTTTTAAAGCACATCGTATGCATCTCTACCAATATTTGGGCAATGAAGCAGGTTTAAACAGGTTGATGATAGCCTTTTTTTACAGTTCTGTTCAGTTATTTATTGGGTTTTTTATTATTTGGATAGCAGGTTTTTCTGTTGTCCATCAACTCCTGTTTTCTGTTTTTCTGCTGCTGATACTAGCAAGCGGGTACGCCACTTTGCGGTGGTATGTTTATCGTAAGTATGTGCAACCAGGTATCAAGAATTAAAATATATCATAATTTTCTTAAATAAATAAAATTAAAGTACGCAAAATATTATCTTTGTGTTTGATTTGAGGCAAGATAGTTTAAATTGAACGATTTGGACAGAGGCAGGATACATCTTATCCCTGGAGACGGGGATAGTTCAGTGCTGGTTTTATAACTGCTTTCTAGAGTTTTTTGCAGAACGTGTAACAATTTAGAATTTAGTTTCGTTTAATAATTGGTTTAAATTTAGCAGGACTCAAATTGACAGTCTGCTTGACGACAGGAAACATTTTATCCGGTTAACTGTTTATTCTACAGGCTAATGTTTGAAAAGAATACGTTAAGTAATTGCCTATATTATTGAATAATATCTACCAAATGTCAAAAAATATTAATATCGTTCCTCGATGGATTATTTTTTTGCTTGACCTTGGATGCTCTGCAATAGCTTTGCTCGCAGCTTACCTCATTAAGCATGACTTTAATTTTTACAACCTAACACCTGGGCTCGTTGAAAAGGGATTGCCCATATATATCGCGATAAATGGAATAATATTCTTTATTTTTAAATTGCATGCCGGCATCATTCGTTATACCAGTTCCCAAGATTCGGTTCGAATCCTAGGCGCAATCATGGTTAGTCATACCTTGGTATACGCTATCAATCTTATCGGCGAATATTCTGGTTATGAAAGATTTATAACGGCTGCTACACTGGCTATTGCATCCTTGGTTAATTTCGTTCTGCTAATCGTTTACCGTGGTCTGGTGAAGTACTTCTTTATGTACATTAAGAACCTTAACCTGAAAAAAAGTAGAACACTTATTTTTGGAGCAGGAGAAATTGCAATTGCCGCAAAAAGAGCGTTCGACCATAATCGTTATGTCAATAAAGATATCGTTGGTTTTATCGAAGATAACAGGAAGCTGGCGGGTAAAGTAATTGATGGCGTACGCATCTACCATTCCGGTGAACTGAGACATTTTATAAAAAGCGGACGTATCGATGAAATTATTTTCTCTACCCATAACATTGAAGTAGAAAAGCGTACCCAAATTGTCGATCTATGTTTAGAATGTGGCGTCAAAGTACTTACCCTACCACCTCTTCGACAACTGATAAATGGGGAAATAAAGCCTATACAGATCAAGAAACTGAATATAGAAGATTTGCTAGAGCGCAAACCCATAGAAATCGATTTGCAGCTAATTGCCAATGAAATAACGGGCAAGCGTTTACTAATCACCGGTGCGGCCGGTTCTATTGGTAGCGAAATCGTTCATCAACTTTCCAACTTTTCGCCCGAGATGATCATCCTTTGCGATCAGGCAGAGAGCCCACTGCACGATCTGTACCTTGAGCTAAAAGACCGTTACACTAATCTAAGCTTCCATCCCTTTATTGGCGATGTGCGTAACGAAAGGCGTATGTCCTTGCTTTTTGAGATGTTTAAACCTCATTTCGTCTATCATGCCGCCGCCTATAAACATGTGCCGATGATGGAAAACAATCCACTTGAGGCCGTGCATACCAATGTGTGGGGCACTAAGGTCATTGCGGATCTGGCGGTGGCTCATGGCGTAGAGAAATTTGTGATGGTGTCTACCGATAAGGCGGTGAATCCAACCAACGTAATGGGCGCGTCCAAACGTATTGCTGAGATCTATGTACAGAGCTTGTTCCATCACTTATTAGACCAACGAAAAGCAAATCCGACACGTTTTATCACCACGCGATTTGGCAATGTACTGGGTTCAAATGGCTCTGTTATTCCTCGCTTCCGTGCCCAGATAGAACATGGGGGCCCCATTACAGTTACTCACCCGGAAATTACGCGTTATTTCATGACCATCCCGGAGGCCTGTCGTCTGGTATTAGAAGCGGGTGCTATGGGTAACGGTGGCGAAATTTATGTGTTTGATATGGGGCAATCCGTTAAGATTGTCGATCTGGCCAAAAAAATGATCCGCCTTTCCGGGCTTACACCCGAAAAAGATATCCAAATCATTTATTCCGGGCTTCGTCCGGGAGAAAAATTGTATGAAGAATTACTGAACGATCAAGAGAATACGCTACCAACCCATCACGAAAAAGTGATGATTGCTAAAGTCCGGCTGTACAATTTTCAGGACGTTTCTAAGCAAATCAACGACCTGATCGCATCACTTGCCCAGCAGAATGATCATGCGGTTGTACTCAAAATGAAGCAGATTGTACCTGAATTTAAGAGTAAAAACTCAATTTACGAAGAATTGGACCGACCTTTGCTGGTAAACGGTGTCGAAAAGTAACGAATTTTCATATTTGTTTCGCATTTTTTACACAATTTTGCAGCAAAGAGCCCTTTTATGGCCCAAAAATTTACATATTTATTTGTACTGTTATTCAGTACGAGCTTTCTTTATAGCCAAACCATTCCGGTAGGCAGCAACGGTTTAGACGATTATTATCGTAGAGAACAGCTGTTGGGAAGATTGGATTCCACCTTATCTTTTTCTATTCGTCCCCTGAGCCAAGAAGTCCTAAAAAGGGAGAATATATTCGACCCGACAAACGATTTCAATAAAGGCCATAGCATACTTTGGCAAGATGCAGGTAAAGGAAAAGTACAGTTGTTGCCACTAACTTGGCAAAACCAATATACCAGCAATTATCCCTATGGGTGGAATGATGGTGCCATGGTGCCCACTGCTGGTTATCAAAGTTACCTTAGCGCAGGCATTTATGCCAGTTACAAATTTGTTAGCATCCAGTTGCAGCCGGAATGGGTATATGCACAGAACAAGCGTTATCTAGGCTTTCAACATGATGATCCGCAAGCTTGGCGTCGCTTTTATAACCTAATGGGTAACCGGACTGACTTGCCTACCTATTTTGGCGAAGGATCCTATAGTAAGGCTTTTTTGGGGCAAAGTAGTATCCGACTCAACTTCCATCCCATCAGCGTAGGATTGTCAACTGAAAATATTTGGTGGGGTCCGGGTCGGCGCAATGCCCTATTAATGACAAATACCGCTCCCGGTTTTCCACACCTCACCCTAAATACAACGCGTCCCATCCGTACGGCCGTTGGTTCTATTGAAGGTCAGTTTGTAAGTGGCTATACAAAAGCCTCCGGTTTTCTGCCTTTTGAGCAGGATGCCAGCTATAACCGATTTTATCGGATCAAAGATGATCTTAGCAAGCGCTACTTTCAAGGTGCTGTTTTAAGTTACCAACCCAAGTGGTTACCCGGGCTCAGCTTGGGCCTTTCCCGTAGTGTTATTGTAAATGAAAAAGACATGGGAAATGGCTTTAAAGATTACTTTCCACTTTTTAACAGCCTGAGTAAGTCTGGTACGCTCGATCCGGAAACGGGAGAGGTGTTGGCCGATCAGCGTTTTGACGACGAGTACTTTTCGGTATTTGGTCGCTGGGTCATCCCCGAAGCCCTTGCCGAAGTGTATGGCGAATACGGTCGTACCGATGCTTCATGGGATTTTCGCGATCTCTTGGTACAGCTTGAACATACACGGGCATATGTAATCGGCTTCCGGAAGCTGGTCGACTTACAGAAAAGTACAGGTGATCTCTTGCAGCTAGGGATGGAGTTCACCCAGATGGAAACACCCAAAACTGCGACGTTAAGGGAAAGCTTAGCCTGGTACACCCATTCACGAGTTCGGGAAGGATATACTAATTTAGGCCAAGTACTTGGCGCAGGTGTAGGCCCTGGAAGCAATGTGCAAAGCCTTGATGTCAGCTGGATCCGCGGCATGAAACAGCTGGGCATCAGCTTCGAGCGCTTGGTGCACAATAACGATTTATATTATGAATCCTATAAGGGAATTGAGTTCTGGGACTTTCAGGATCCACGTCAAAACTGGGTCGATTTGAGTGTGGCTCTTCAAGGCATGTGGAACTATAAGCACTTTATATTTAACGGAAAATTGCAGGTAACCAAAGCCTACAACTATCAATATGCTTTGAAAGAAAATGAAAATCCCGATCTGTTCTGGGATTTCGAGCCAAAGGACTGGAGTAATGTGCAATTACAACTGGGAGCATCGTATCGTTTTTAAGCTAGTAGAAAATGAATATGTGTCAACTTCACCATAAAAACCTCGTTCTTATCCTTGTCCTTTGCCTGGCAGCTTGCAGCACCCTCATCGGACAGGTTCTACCCGTGGGTATGCCCGCACTCGAAGAGCGCTACAGAAGAGAGCAGCTATTGGGCCGTTTGGATTCAACGCTTTCGTTCTCTATTCGTCCTTTAAGCCAAGATGTTCTAATGCGTGGTAATATCTACGACCCTGATTCATCGTTAACTAGCAGCCGGAGTATCTTACACCGTTTTGGTGACGATGGACTGGTGCAGCTTATGCCGGTCGTATGGCAAAACCAATATACCAGTGCTTATCCCTATGGCTGGAATGATGGGGCTATGATACCCGCACGCGGATGGCAAACGTATCTCAGCGCCGGTATTTATGCTAAATATAAATTTATCAGCGTTCAGTTTCGACCCGAACTCGTTTCGGCACAAAACAAAGCTTATTTGGGCTTCGACGGGAAAACTGAGCCCTCTTGGCAAGTGTGGTATCAATGGGCCAATAACATAGATATGCCAGAGCGCTTTGGAGATGGTTCTTATACCAAAGCTTTTTGGGGTCAAAGTCATGTACGCCTTAATTTTGATCCCGTTTCAGTTGGGTTATCTACCGAGAATATATGGTGGGGACCTGGTAGACGCAACGCCTTGTTAATGAGTAATACGGCGCCGGGATTTGCCCATTTAACCTTAAATACCACTCGGCCGATACATACACCTATCGGTTCATTCGAGGGACAGCTCATTGCCGGCCGTCTGGCTAATTCCGGCTACCCTCCAACTCCTTTAGGTAATCCCGATCATTACGACAAATATTACGAGCCTAAACGGGATGATTGGCGATACTTGTCGGGTATTATTCTTTCTTACCAACCTAAGTGGATACCAGGTTTATCTTTCGGTTTAACTAGAAGCTTCGTGCGTTATCACAACGACGGAGGTAGTTCGCTTAATAATATTTTCCCACTTTTGGGTTCCGGATCTGACTATCGGGATATGGAAAATCCCGATCGGCCGGCGAACGCAGAGGAAGAGAAAATGCGCGATCAGTACAGCTCCGTTTTTGGCCGTTGGGCTTTTCCAAAAGGAAAAGCGGAAATTTATGCGGAGTACGGCCGTACCGATCCTCCTTGGAACACGCGTGATTTAGTGGTGCAGCTGGAGCACTCCAGAGCCTATGTCATCGGCTTCACCAAGCTCGTACCCCTAAAAGGGCCAAAGCATGACCTTTTGCAATTTAATCTCGAATTTACCCAGTTAGAGCGTTCGCGTACAGCTCAGGTGCGCACAAGCCCCACTTGGTATGTCAGCAATATTGTACAGCACGGATACACCCATCAAGGACAGGTGCTGGGTGCGGGCATTGGCCCCGGAAGCAATTTGCAATCCTTCAGTGTTGATTGGGTACGTGGGATGAAACAAATAGGTTTGCAGTTAGAACGTTTAGTACACAATAATGATTTTTATTACGACGCAAGTGGCGATATCCGTCGTAATTGGGTAGATGTCGGAGCTTCAATAAACGGCGTCTGGGACTATAAACAATTTATTTTTACCGGTAATCTGGCTTTTATGCACGCTTATAATTACCAGTATGAAATCGGCGAGAATACTTTCGAGAAGAATGAATTTTGGAACTTTGAACGCCGGGATAAAAACAATGTGCAGCTTCGTCTGGGGGTTATGTATCGCTTTTGATCTACCCAAACGAAGAGTGAATCAATTATAATAAACGATAAGCTGAAAAAATAGCTAGAAACGGGGATTTTGCAATTAACCAATTTTTCACACTTTTGTGTGTAAACAAAATCAGCTTATCGCTATACCTTATGTTATTATGATGCCAAAAAGTGAAAATGCATTTTACTTTATGCGACTGTTTGCCGATTTATTGATGGTGAGTGTGTCCTTCAGTATCGCGGCCTATTTTTCCGATAGCCTCGTGGCTAACTATTCGTTGGATTTCAGCTTTCTGGGTTATCAACTGACGGTTTGGTACTTCTCCGCACGATCGTATAATCTATATGTTAACCATGCGCAAGGATTACACATTCGAGAAATCCTCAATATACTAAACTGTATTGCCATTCAGGCAATAGCCGCTATATTGTTCATTTTCGTGATTAAGAATCTGTTGTATTCGCGTGTTTTCGTTGCATTGTATGGGGCAACGCTGGCGTTGCTATTACCTCTTACCCGCTTATTGGTAAAGCAAGTATTCAGCTATTTTTATGGCCGCGGTCTTTTTTGTAAACGGGCCATTGTCATTGGTGACGGAGTGACGGGGCGTCGTTTCTTTCGTTATATACAACAGAACAAGTTTTTTGGCTATGATATGGTTAAGTACATTAATGGCAAAATGATTATCCGGGCAAACGGTTCGGCCGTTGCAAAGATCAACAATATTGCCATTGGTAATGGAGATATTGGGCAAATTGACGAAGTATTTGTTGTAGAGGCCGACAGCGGTGAATACGATGTCAATACAATTACCGATATCCTTACCGGTTATGCGGCCCGTTTGCGGGTTGTGCCTAAAATCAATGACATGCTAGCCAAAGGAGCTCCCCGTCGTATTACGATGCTTGGCGGTTTTCCGTTAGTAAGCGTGCGGCGAGAACCATTAGAAGATGCTTATAACCAGGCTTTCAAACGGGTATTCGACATGTTCTTCAGCCTATTTATTCTTATTTTCGTTTGTAGTTGGCTTTTCCCGTTAATTGCATTGGCCATCAAACTAAGTTCCAAAGGACCGGTATTCTTCAAACAAGAGCGCTGGGGCCGTCGTAATAAGCCCTTTGTCTGTTACAAATTTCGTTCTATGTACACCCATTTAAGTGATACCGATGCAAGCGGAACCTTTAAGCAAGCCACTAAAGGAGATGCACGTATTACTCCGATCGGTCGTATTTTGCGCAAAACTAACCTTGATGAGTTTCCGCAGTTTTTTAATGTGTTGTTAGGACATATGAGTATTGTTGGCCCTCGTCCCCATGCCTCGCTCATGAATTTGGAGTCGGTAGAGCGAATCAATCGTTACCTCACCCGGCATATGGCTAAACCCGGCATTACGGGTTGGGCGCAAGTGAATGGCCTTCGGGGCGAATCAAGTGATCGTGCCCTATTAGAGGCGCGGGTTGCCTACGATGTATGGTATATTGAAAATTGGTCTTTCTGGCTGGATATACGCATTATTTTCTTAACCGCCTTTAATATGTTTGTAGGCGATAAGCATGCCTATTAACGGAAAGCTGTCAACTAGCAGCCTTCAACTTTAATATTCTAGGGACTTTGTCGTAGCACCGGCACCACTTAAAGCGCAATACTTATAATGTAGAACTTGCTAACAACTCTGAGTTTTTTATCGGATTATTAGCCAATACACGAAGTAGTTTGCGCGTACCTTTAAAAGATTTAACTAATTGGAGTCCTTCATTTGAAGCGATTCCCGTACCAAAGAAACTCACAAGACCGTCTGTTAGTAGTTTCTCTGCCAGACGTTTTCCCGTTGTGCCTTGATGCCCTGTTAAAGAGAGGAGATTTGTATGTAGCAAACAGCCTCTGTCTATTAACCTTTTTGCATTTCGATAGTTATCCTGTAGGCAAGTATAACGGTCGGCTTGGGTTAGAATTGGTAGATAACCTTGCAGTTCTAGCCTAAAAATCACATCTTCTAATTCACCTCCAGCGCATTGTCTGTTAGTTTCAATAAAGACGTAGGTTTGAGATTGTTTCGTCTTTTGAATATTAGGTATTTCGGAAGCAGCGTCCTTTTTTATGCCAACCAACGGAACGACATGTAAAGGGAGCGGTAAATTCGGCGATCGTATTGATTCCACATTCATATTGTGTGCCACATTCAATATGGCTTCGAACCCGGCTTGCTGTTGTGTTTTGCCTAGTTCCACTAACCAGTTATCGTTGGTTTTATCTGCGTACAAATCAAAACAGATGTCCAGCTTCAATAAACTACCTAAGGTATCAGGTGTATTCGCGCGTAAAAAAGAGAGCATGTTGCGTAAAGTCTAGGGCGTTATAGATGCCAGCTCTAATTTAGATAAATCAGCCAATTTTTCTCATAATCACACATGTTTATGTGTTGAAATGCACATAAATGTGTATAAACGTGTGTAGTATGCGTACAGCGTATCGTGTAGTTAGTTGCTGGTTGCGCATTGCGAGCGGCCTAGGACAATCCTTACTTAAAACGTATGGCTTATAACTAGCTAATAACTGAAATCATGCTACCCCCAGGGCATAACGTAGATCATTATAAAACGTACGACCAATTGGTATCTTCGTTTGGTCACTTAGGTTCAGCTCCATTTGATTATACGAAACGATGTGTTTGCGGTTTACTAAATAAGATTTATGAACACGTACAAAGGTGTGTGACAACGGCAATTTTGCCTCAAACTCCTTTAAATTTTTACGTAAGGCAATACGCTTTGTCTGTATCTGAAGCTCTACGTAATTGCCATTCGCCTTTACAAAGATGATTTCCTTCAGCGCCACGCGTTGTTTTCCTTTTCCCATCGGGATGAAGAGGCTAGAAGTTAGGGGGTGATGTTTCACGTGACTCGCTGCCATTTCAATAGCGGCAAAAAGGTCATGTTTAGTAAAAGGCTTAATGAGGTAACCGTAGGGCCGGGTTTCTTTGGCAGCTGTTATATAATTGCTGTCGGCATGCGAAGTGATAAAAATGAAAGGTATCCTTAATTCCTGAAGCGTATTGGCGATATCAAGTCCGCTTTTGCTACCCTTTAAAGTAATATCCAATAAAAATAAATCCGGTTTCTGTTCCGTTGCTATTTTAATTGCTTCCTCATATGAAGAGGCAATCTCACAGGGTTCGTACCCAAACTCGAGGATAAAGTCATAGATATCTCCGGCAATGATCATTTCATCCTCCACAATGGCAATTCGTAAATGTTGCATTTAAATGTCTTTAAAAGTAATTGTTATAAAAGAAGAGTTTTGATAAGGTAAATCAATGGTGCCTTTCAGCTGTCGGGTCAAGTCTCGTATTAAACGTAAGCCCATTGTTTTTCCCTTGGTTATGTCCAGATCTTGCGGAAAACCCTTTCCATTATCTGTGTAAGATAGCTTATATTCTTTTTCATCCACGGCATACAAATTAATAGCTATATAAATGAGCGGTTCGTTGGGCCGGGCATATTTAAGCGAATTGGTAAACAGCTCAGTAACAATAAGCCCCAACGGAACAGCCGTATCCGTATTCAGGTAGATCGCCGGTTCAATATCAATTTTAGCAATCACGCTGTAATCTGTTAGTCCATAGCTTTGCTCCAAGTACGTTGTAAGATTCGTCACATAAGTATCGATGTTAATGGCGCCAAGCTGGTCGCGTCCATATAGCTCTTGGTGTACCAGTAGCATCGAATAAAGTCTGCTGGCACTTTCGCGCAACGCATCAATTGCCTCCCGATTGTCGGTAGTTCGTATTTGCAGATTTAGGAGCGAGGCGGCAAGTTGTAAATTATTTTTTACACGATGATGGATTTCACGTAATAGGAGCTCATTCTGCTCATTCGTACGTTTAAGCTGATTGTACTGGCGATCAATCTTTTTATTCTTATTTGCCAGTTCAATTGCGTGCCGCCTTTTATCTCTAAAACGTATGTAGTTTATAAAGCCCAATGCCATAAACAATAACAATATAAGAGTAATTACCACTTTCTGTTGAGTTGTAACTCCCTCATGCCTGTACTCTTGTAGCAACAACTGTTCCTGTTTGTCACCTTCTGTTATTATGCTTTCATGCCGTGTTGCTACAATATTCAGGCCTGTCGATACAAACAGATACCACCTTTCTGTTATAGGTGTGTTCTCGAGGAATGTCTTTTTGTCGAAAAAAGAATGTTCAAGCTCGGTGGTGATCCGGTCCTGAGCAAACGTTTTCGTCGAGGAGACATAAAAGTAAAAAAAAATAAGTAACCACCAAGAGACTAACTGCTGCATTGCTATTCAACTAATGAATTCTGGATACCCACATGGCAGCCATGTTCTTATTGTGTAGGCTAATTTACATTTTTGCACGTAAAAATTTTGTGATTGTATAAAAAAATAAAGCTATTTAATAGGTAGTTAACTTGATAGGTAAATCAGAAGGGCGTTAATCGAATAAAACGCGGTCATTTCAATAAGTATTGCTTTTTTTGAAAATTTTTCTTTTATTTGCCATAAAATGCTATGTTATTTAAAAAGAGCGAATGGAATATTAACAAAATTTTAATTCGATCTTTTAAAAATATACGGTTTTCGGTATACTTTTTGTTTAGAGTGGGCGTCTCTCCTCGACTTGACCTTTAGCTTAGATCGACACAAGCTATGTGAAAAAATGTTGATTAGATATGATTAAATATGAACATAAGTAACCGTACTTTTTTCTATTTTACACATGTGGTAGCAGATATGTGTATATTGGTGCTTTCATTTTTTATTGGGCTTTTTATCAGCGATCGGGATGCCATTTCGCATCTTGGATTGTATGATGCCGGGTTTTTGTTATTTCTGCTTTGCGGCTGGTATTTTACGGCGCGGTCTAATCGTTTATATGACGATAAAGTGCAGGAAAATCAAATGCGTGAGCTCTTCAAAACCATCAACACCATTATCTGGCAGGTAATGCTGGCGGTACTCTTCATATTTGTAATCAAAGAAAAAGAGTATTCCCGCACCTTCGTTATGGTTTACGGTTTATCGATGGGCTTTTTGGTGCCGTTAAGTAAGATTACCCTCAAGCGAATCTATCTAGCCTTATATCGTCATGGTTATTTGCGTAAGAGGGCCTTGGTTATAGGTGGAGGAGAGAATGGGCAATTGTTCTGTAAATACCTGCGCGAAAACAAGTATTACGGTTATGAGCTGGTTCGATACATTAACGGATCGCTTACCCTATCGCAAAACGGAACTAGAGATTACAATAACCGTACCTTACTGATCGGTAATAGCCCTTTAGAGAACATTAATGACATTGATGAAGTGTTCATTACCGAAGAAACTGACGGGCATCTTAATGCCCGCGAAATCGCAACGGTATTAAGTGCCTATGCCGTGCGTTTGCGTATTATTCCAAGTATGTTCAATATGAGCAGCTCGGGCATGTACAGCTTTAGTATGATGGGTGGTTTTCCGTTACTCAGCGTGCGTAATGAGCCATTAGAAGATGTGTACAATCGGGCAGCCAAGCGTGCGTTCGACATCATATTTAGTTTATTCGTACTTGTTTTTGTATGTTCGTGGCTTTTTCCAATCATTGCGTTGCTTATCAAAATCGGGTCGCCGGGCCCGGTATTTTATAAACAGGAACGCTGGGGAAAACGCAACCGTCCCTTTTTATGTTACAAATTCCGGTCGATGTATGTAAAGGCACCCGATACCAATAACGACGGAAAGTTCCAACAAGCGCAAAAAGACGATCCCCGTATTACACCGATCGGTAGGTTCCTTAGGAAAAGCAGTCTGGACGAGTTCCCGCAATTTCTAAACGTACTTTCCGGAGAAATGAGTGTCGTTGGCCCACGTCCGCATGCTTCATTAATGAATATTGAGTCAACACATGTCGTCAAAAACTACCTGGTGCGCCATCAAGCCAAACCCGGTATTACCGGTTGGGCGCAGGTGAATGGCCTACGGGGTGAGTCGGCAGATCCCAATTTATTGAAAGCTCGTATTCAGCACGATATATGGTATATTGAGCATTGGACATTCCTGCTCGATTTAAAGATTATCTTTCTTACCTTTTGGCGGATGGTAATCGGCGATAAACAAGCCTATTAGGAAGAGTACTCATACCGATCATTAACGCCAAGACCTTCTTTAGTTGTAAGTTGTTACTTAAAACGTACGACTTACAACTTAAAACATCTTGGTCTCGAAAACCTAAATCCTTAAAACCTCATAAAAAGGAACTATCTTTGCAGCTGTAAAATGAAAATTCAGCATTGAGCCATCGGTTTTCAGCTTAATAGAAATATTAAAGCTACTCTCAGATGGCTGACAGTTAAGTTATACCACATTACTTACAACTTAACACTTATTACTTAAAAAGAAGATGTTCAGTATTTTTAAATCAAAAAAAAAGCAAGTAACCGATATCTCATGGGTACGTACTGATATTCATTCGCATTTGTTGCCTGGCATCGATGATGGTGTAAAAGACGTAGAAACGAGTATAAAATTTATCACAGCGCTCATTGATTTAGGTTACGAACAATTTATAGTAACGCCCCATATTTATGACGAGGTGCATCCCAATACACCCGCAAGTATAAACGCGGCCCACCAGCAACTCTATGCCGTCATGGAGCAACGCGGTTTGGCGGATCTTTATTTGCACTCGGCTGCTGAATACATGTTAGGCGAGCAATTTTCGTCACTATTAACGGCGGGCGATATGAAAGTCTATCCAGACCAGCATTTGCTAATCGAGATGCCTTATATCGCCGAGCCTATGCAGTTAGAACAGACAATCTTTGAGATAGGCGTAAAAGGATATAAACCCATCATGGCCCATCCCGAGCGCTATGTTTTCTATTTTAACAATCCACAAGCCTATCATCGTTTAAAAGAGATGGGTTGTTTACTGCAATTAAACCTCTTATCTCCCACAGGCTATTATGGTAGAGAAGTAGCCAAAGCAGCGTCTTACATGATAAAAAATGGGCTATACGATTTAGTAGGAACCGATTTGCATCATGAACGTCATTTAGCCAAACTGACTAAATACATTAAAAGCGGTGACGCATACCGCGAGTTAGGCCATTTAGGATTAAAGAATAAAGAACTCTTTTAGGTAACGCTTACTAATTTGGAAGGTACCGGGCTTCTGCATACGGGGGCTGGGACACCGCGGCGGGCAAAAATCGAAGGAAAAACCATCATAAACCCTAAAATGCAGCCTCCAAAGTTTTTGTCAGGCACAGGCTACGTAACGGTAGATACGATGAAAAAAACTTTGCAGCTGCGAGTTTTCTTTGTTACTTTCTTTTGAGGTAAAAGAAAGTAAAGTTCCTACCTGCACATTCCCCTCACCTCCTACACGTTCATTTTGCGGCCTTCAAATAAATTTCACGCTCGTAGGGCCAGCCAGACAGGGCAGGGGTCCTGCATACGGAAACCGGGACACCGTGGCGGGCAAAAATCGAAGCGAAAAACCATCATAAACCCTAAAATGCAGCCTCCAAAGTTTTTGTCAGGCACAGGCTACGTAACGGTAGATACGGTGAAAAAAACTTTGCAGCTGCGAGTTTTCTTTGTTACTTTCTTTTGAGGTAAAAGAAAGTAAAATTCCTACCTACACATTCCCCTCACCTCGTACACGTTCAAACAAACTGCACCACCATAGGGCCCGGACGATCCAAATGAAGCTTCCGTATGAGAAACAAAAGCTGAAACGGGCAATAAATCGAAGGGAAAAACCATCATAAACCCTAAAATGCAGCCTCCAAAGTTTTTGGTATGCAGCGGCTAAGTAACGGTAGATGCGATGAAAAAAACTTTGCAGCTGCGAGTTTTCTTTGTTACTTTCTTTTGAGGAAAAAGAAAGTAAAATTTCCTTCCTACACATTTCCCCTCACTTCGTACACGTTCATTTTTGCGGCCTTCAATAGATTTCACATTCGCAGAAAGTCGGACAAACGGTACAGGCTTCTGCATACGGGGACCGGGACGCCGTGGCGGGCAAAATCGAAGGAAAAACCATCATAAGCCTTAAAATGCAGCCTCCAAAGTTTTTGGCAGGCACAGGCTACGTAACGGTAGATGCGATGAAAAAAACTTTGCAGCCGCGAGTTTTCTTTGTTACTTTCTTTTGAGGTAAAAGAAAGTAAAGTTCCTTCCTACACATTCCCCTCACTTCGTACACGTTCATTTTGCGGCCTTCAAATAAATTTCACACTCGTAGGGTCAGCCAGGCAGGGCAGGGCTTCTGCATACGGAAACCGGGACGCCATGGCGGGCAAAAATCGAAGGAAAAACTATCATAAGCCTTAAAATGCAGCCTCCAAAGTTTTTGGCAGGCACAGGCTACGTAACGGTAGATACGATGAAAAAAACTTTGCAGCTGCGAGTTTTCTTTGTTACTTTCTTTTGAGGTAAAAGAAAGTAAAGTTCCTTCCTACACATTTCCCCTCACTTCATGCACGTTCAAACAAACTGCACCACCATAGGGCCCGGACGATCCAAATGAAGCTTCCGTATGAGAAACAAAAGCTGAAACGGGCAAAAATCGAAGGGAAAAACCATCATAAACCCTAAAATGCAGCCTCCAAAGTTTTTGTCAGGCACAGGCTACGTAACGGTAGATACGATGAAAAAAACTTTGCAGCTGCGAGTTTTCTTTGTTACTTTCTTTTGAGGTAAAAGAAAGTAAAGTTCCTACCTACACATCCCCCTCACTTCGTACACGTTCATTTTGCGGCCTTCAAATAAATTTCACGCTCGTAGGGTCAGCCAGGCAGGGCTTCTGCATACGGGGACCGGGACGCCGTGGCGGGCAAAAGTCGAAGGAAAAGCCATCATAAGCCTTAAAATGCAGCCTCCAAAGTTTTTGGTATGCAGCGGTTAAGTAACGGTAGATGCGATGAAAAAAACTTTGCAGCTGCGAGTTTTCTTTGTTACTTTCTTTTGAGGTAAAAGAAAGTAAAATTCCTACCTACACATTTCCCCTCATTTCATACACGTTCATTTTTGCGGCCTTCAATAGATTTCACATTCGAAGAAAGTCGGACAAACGGTACGGGCTTCTGCATACGGGGACCGGGACGCCGTGGCGGGCAAAAGTCGAAGGAAAAGCCATCATAAGCCTTAAAATGCAGCCTCCAAAGTTTTTGGTATGCAGCGGTTAAGTAACGGTAGATGCGATGAAAAAAACTTTGCAGCTGCGAGTTTTCTTTGTTACTTTCTTTTGAGGTAAAAGAAAGTAAAAATTCCTTCCTACACATTTTCCCTCACTTCGTACACGTTCATTTTTGCGGCCTTCAATAGATTTCACATTCGCAGAAAGTCGGACAAACGGTACAGGCTTCTGCATACGGGGACCGGGACGCCGTGGCGGGCAAAAGTCGAAGGAAAAGCCATCATAAGCCTTAAAATGCAGCCTCCAAAGTTTTTGGTATGCAGCGGTTAAGTAACGGTAGATGCGATGAAAAAAACTTTGCAGCTGGGAGTTTTCTTTGTTACTTTCTTTTGAGGTAAAAGAAAGTAAAAATTCCTTCCTATACATTTCCCCTCATTTCATACACGTTCATTTTTGCGGCCTTCAATAGATTTCACATTCGCAGAAAGTCGGACAAACGGTACGGGCTTCTGCATACGGAAACCGGGACACCGTGGCGGGCAATAAATCGAAGGGAAAAACCATCATAAACCCTAAAATGCAGCCTCCAAAGTTTTTGGTATGCAGCGGCTACGTAACGGTAGATGCGATGAAAAAAACTTTGCAGCTGCGAGTTTTCTTTGTTACTTTCTTTTGAGGTAAAAGAAAGTAAAGTTCCTACCTACACATTTCCCCTCACTTCATACACGTTCAAACAAACTGCACCACCATAGGGCCCGGACGATCCAAATGAAGCTTCCGTATGAGAAACAAAAGCTGAAACGGGCAATAAATCGAAGGAAAAACCATCATAAACCCTAAAATGCAGCCTCCAAAGTTTTTGGCAGGCAGCGGCTAAGTAACTGTAGATGCGATGAAAAAAACTTTGCAGCTGCGAGTTTTCTTTGTTACTTTCTTTTGAGGTAAAAGAAAGTAAAAATTCCTTCCTACACATTTCCCCTCACTTCATGCACGTTCAAACAAACTGCACCACCATAGGGCCCGGACGATCCAAATGAAGCTTCCGTATGAGAAACAAAAGCTGAAACGGGCAAAAATCGAAGGGAAAAACCATCATAAACCCTAAAATGCAGCCTCCAAAGTTTTTGTCAGGCACAAGCTACGTAACGGTAGATACGATGAAAAAAACTTTGCAGCTGCGAGTTTTCTTTGTTACTTTCTTTTGAGGTAAAAGAAAGTAAAGTTCCTACCTACACATTTCCCCTCACTTCATACACGTTCAAACAAACTGCACCACCATAGGGCCCGGACGATCCAAATGAAGCTTCCGTATGAGAAACAAAAGCTGAAACGGGCAATAAATCGAAGGAAAAACCATCATAAACCCTAAAATGCAGCCTCCAAAGTTTTTGGCAGGCAGCGGCTAAGTAACTGTAGATGCGATGAAAAAAACTTTGCAGCTGCGAGTTTTCTTTGTTACTTTCTTTTGAGGTAAAAGAAAGTAAAAATTCCTTCCTACACATTTCCCCTCACTTCATACACGTTCATTTTGTAGCCTGCGCTATTAGTTTTAATATTGATTGTCGATCTAAGTAAGGAGTCATCTAAACGAACAGTTGTATGGGAACATTACCAAATACCGTAACTGCCCATAAATCATCGGTAAAAGCCGATGTCAGGTGCCGTAATTGCCACACTACAGATTGTTTTCGTATTAAAAGGGGAATATTCGCGAAATCAATCCTAGGGGTTTTTCCGCTCAAGCATTATCGTTGTCCACGATGTATGCGAACCTTTTACGTCTGGAGATAACCATACAGTCAAATCAAAATAGCGTAGCGCTATTTTTTACTCGATGAAATTGTTGTCTTCGTCGAGCCAATTATAAACCTAATGAGGGGAGGAACGAATGAATTTCAGAACAAATTGGTCCGCCATCTTTCAAGAGAAAAAAATGGCGGACCTCAAACCAACAACAATAACACCATTTGACGCAGACAGCTGTCGTAATGAATTAAATGAAGCTCAATTTTCGGAAGAAAAGGAAGAGTATGGTGACTTTGATATTAGTGACGATTACTTGATGCTTTTTGATGATTGAATGAAGGCGGCAGCGGTGTTTTCCAATCTTTAGAGAAATGAAAGCAAGTGAAGAGGCACTTTATGCCACCTATTCCATGATGCTCAAGCAAGGCTTTGAGTTATCAACCAAGTACGTAACCCGTAACTGGGGTATTTTGGCAGAGATACTGCCCATGTATCAGTATGGGTTTGCCAGAATCCACTATCCACATTTAATGAACCGGCTGGCATTAGGTGTCTTTAAAATTAGCCTATTAATAATAGCCGAAGGGAAGGCTCTGAAGCTGGAGATAAAAAAGACGGCTCATTTCAAGATTTTAACAGGGAATTTAGCATTGTATATAAACAACATTAATATAAACAAGGAATATCTGCTCGTCTCTGGCGACGAATTTGCAGTACAGGCGGGAGATTGCGGTCAGCTAGTATCCCATAATGGTCCTGCCGTGGTGCTTCAATTGGTTATCGATTAGCTTCTTGAATATAGCCTTCGAACCAACCAGCAGCCCTCGATCGTTCGATCGAGGGTCTTATATTAGTTCTCGATCTCAAATGCCTGCGCCTAAATCTCGTTTCTTCCCATAAACTCCCTGAAAACAGGTGTTTTTGTGTTTTTTTTGTGAGCTTTTTTGTGCAGATTCGTTTGTATGTATAAAAAACTATACAATTGTATACAATTTAGCACAAAAATACGTTCCCCTTATTAAATTTTCAGATGCATGTAAGCTGCAAAAGGAGGTTTTTTAATTCTGTGTTGTCAGTTGCGCAAATAGCTAAGTAATTGAGTGGAGGATTAGTTGGGGGTTCGGTCCACACTACTGAGTTTGGAGGCAAAAATAAAAAAGTTATATACAAAAACACCCAGTTCATATACATCACAGTATGTATATAAATGAGAATCGAAAGCTTTTCTTATTTTTGCCAATGATGAAGATTTGCGGTAAAAATTGAATAGTTCTTTGTTTTGGCATTTATTTTTTATTAAATTTTTGTTAAAATGATTGTTTTTATGAAAATTGATTAATTTGAGTGGATGGCACATTGTGGCGTGATAATTGTAAAAATGGCAGAACACAGGGAGTGTTTGTGAATTAGCCCTTACTTTGAGGGCCAATATAAAAGCTGTTAATGCGGCAAAATAAAAAATAAGAAAGAAGTCAACCCACAAACACGGCAATAAAGATGAGAATTTCGAAGAAGAAAGACCTTTTTGAAGAAATCCGGTTAAAATTAGTGTCGCAAGGTTTCCGCATTGTAGATCATGATGATCAGCAAGCATGGGGCGGATCATTATTGATTGACGAGGCGCAAGCCTCGATTTTTTTACAAACCTACTTCAAGCAGGCGGCGAGCATGGCGGAGGCTACCTTAAATCTACCTTTACGCCCTAAGCTTTTGGTGGTAGCGCCTCATCAGGCTATTTCTTGGCAGTATCATTTACGAAGGGCGGAATTATGGCAAGTAGTGCTGGGCGAAATAGGTGTAAAGCTAAGTGATAGCGATGAAGAGCCCGATCCCTATTTAAAGAAAAAAGGCGATTTCATTATGCTAGAGCCAGGTACGCGCCATCGTTTAGTAGGCTTACAAGACTGGGCGATTATTGCGCAGGTATGGCAGCATGTGGATGGCGAGCATCCTTCGGATGAGAGAGATATAGTAAGGTTATTGGATTGATAAAATATTTCTGAAAAATATACATGGATAAAAACGCTAAAATATATGTCGCAGGACATCGAGGCATGGTTGGCGGAGCCATCACTCGCAATCTAAAAAGCAGTGGATATAACAACATCATAGCTAGAAGCTCATCAGAACTTGACTTACGAAATCAGCAATCAGTTAGAGACTTTTTTGAGAAGGAGCGACCCGAGTACGTTTTTTTAGCAGCGGCAAAGGTTGGTGGAATATTGGCAAACAATACTTTCAGGGCTGATTTCTTATACGAGAACCTGATGATCGAAAGCAATGTCATTAAAGCCGCTTTTGATTTCAAAGTAAAGAAGCTTATATTTTTAGGAAGCAGTTGCATTTATCCCAAGATGGCCCCTCAGCCACTTAAGGAAGAGTACCTACTCACTGGTCTCCTAGAACAAACCAATGAACCTTATGCAATAGCAAAAATTGCCGGAATAAAGCTCTGCGAAACCTTCAGGGATCAATATGGAGCAAATTTCATCAGCGTTATGCCGACCAATCTATATGGTTTAGGTGATAATTACCATCCAGAGCACTCTCATGTACTACCCGCTTTAATTAGGCGTTTCCACGAAGCCAAAGAGAACAATTTACCGTCAGTTACTATTTGGGGAACAGGAACGCCCAAACGAGAATTCCTATATTCTGAAGATTTAGCCGAAGCTTGCATTTACCTGATGTTGAACTATGAAGAAAAGGAATTAATTAACATCGGTACAGGTGAGGACTTATCTATTAAAGAACTTGCGGAATTGGTAAAAGAAACGGTCGGGTATAAAGGCGAGCTTGTTTTTGATCCTACTAAACCGGACGGCACTCCTCGCAAGTTGATGGATGTATCAAAATTGAACGGTTTGGGTTGGAAACACCATACATCCTTGGCAGAAGGTTTAAAGAAAGCATATAAGGATTTTTTAGAAACCGCTGTATTAGCAGAAAGGTAAACATAAGGTATTTGAATTCACTATAATATTGTAATTAAGGATATGAAGACAGCATTAATCACTGGAGTGAATGGGCAAGATGGAGCCTATTTGGCAGAACTCTTATTAGAAAAAGGATACATGGTTCACGGTATAAAACGTAGATCGTCGTTAATCAATACTGACAGAATTGATCATTTATACCAAGATCCTCATAGCAAAGATGTAAAGTTCAAGCTTCATTATGGGGATATGACAGATAGCACCAACTTGATCCGTATAATTCAAGAAACGCAACCGGATGAAATTTACAATCTGGCGGCAATGAGCCATGTAAAAGTAAGTTTCGATACACCGGAGTACACTGCTAACGCAGATGGTATAGGAACTTTACGGATATTGGAAGCAATTCGTATCTTAGGTTTGGAGAAGAAAACACGCATTTATCAGGCTTCAACTTCTGAACTTTACGGTTTAGTTCAGGCAGTGCCTCAATCTGAAACTACCCCTTTTTATCCTAGAAGCCCTTATGCTGTAGCCAAGCTATATGCCTATTGGATCACAGTGAATTACCGTGAAGCTTACAAAATGTTTGCTTGCAACGGAATTCTGTTTAATCATGAAAGCCCTTTGCGCGGAGAAACGTTTGTTACGAGAAAAATAACAAGAGCGGTTGCTGCAATTGCGTTAGGCCTTCAAGAGAAAATGTTCTTGGGAAATTTAGATGCTAGAAGAGACTGGGGACATGCGAAAGATTATGTGAAAGCTATGTGGTTAATCCTTCAGCAAGAAAAGCCTGAGGATTATGTGATTGCTACCGGTATCACGACGCCTGTGCGCGACTTTGTTAAAATGGCTTTTGCAGAAGTAGGCGCCGAAGTAGAATTTAAAGGAGAAGGCGTGGATGAAAAAGGATATATTAAATCAATTTCTAATCCTGAATTCAAATTTGTCGTTGGCCAAGAAGTCGTATCTGTAGACCCTGCTTATTTCCGGCCAACTGAGGTGGAACTATTAATAGGTGATCCTACTAAATCGAAGACAAAATTAGGATGGGAGCCTGAATACGATTTAGCGGCGCTTTGTAAAGAGATGGTTGCTAGTGACGTCGAAATTTTCAAGAAAGACAATACAACACAATGGGAGCATTTAGTAGGGTAGATTAGAAAAGTTAATAGAAAGCTTTGGCACAATCCGGACAAACAAGTTTAGCAAAACTGACGATGATTTATGTCATCGGTAATTTCTCGTCGAAAATATTCTCTTTTCTTCTTGTATTTGTCATGACTTATTTTTTGACAAGAGAGGAAATTGGGCAATACGACTTAATTATAACGACCGCATCCTTTATTGTTCCTTGTGTTTCTTTACTAATTGATGGCGCCGTCCTAAGGTGGCTATTAGACGATCCCAGTGAAGAAAACAGAAAAAAGGTGTTGGGGAATGCCTTTGTTATGCTTGGATTCAATGTATTGATCTACTCGGTACTTTTTTGGGTACTGTATCAAATAACCGATATAAAGTATGCAGAGTATTTGTATTTACTTACATTATTCCAAATTTGTTTGCCGGTCCTTCAACAAGGAGCAAGAGGAATAGGAAAAAACAAATTGTATGCAACCATTGGCGTTGTGTACTCTTTTCTTAACGTTATTTCAACAGTAGTTTTCCTTGTAGTAATAAAAACTGGCGTTGAGGGTGTGCTTATAGCAAACATAATTTCCGTAGCTCTAGTTGTCGCTTACCTTTTGATCAGGTTGGGTTGGATTAAATATATTTCTTTCAAATACTTTGATCGAGATTTTTTAAAAACGCTTGTTGTATATTCATTACCACTCTTACCAAATAGCTTGAGCTGGTGGTTAGTAGGCTCTGCTACACGATACACAATTTTGTTATATCTTGGTGTTCAGAGCAACGGAATATTTGCAATCTCTTATAAATATCCCACTATTCTGCTTGTGCTTTCAAATGTTTTTAACTTAGCGTGGCAGGAAAAAGCGATTAAGGAAGCTAAAAGTGAACAGTTGGAACAGCGTTTTTCAGACACTTTGGAAAAGTACGCGAAATTTTTACTTTGTCTAATAATTGTTCTGTCTTGCACGTCAAGGTTTTTTATTGAAAACTTCGTTAGCAAGGAGTTTGTTGAGGCGTGGAAGTATATGCCTATCCTGTTATACGCAGTTTTTTTGCAGGCTATTTCAGCGTTTTATGGAGCTTCGTATTTAAGTACGAAAAAAACTGTTGGAGTATTTACTTCTTCTCTTACAGGAGGTCTAGTTACGGTATTAACTTCTTTTCCTCTTACTAAACTGTATGGACTTTACGGAGTTTCTTTTTCAATTCTCCTTGGTTATTTTATAATGTTAGCCATTAGAATTAAGCAGACAAAAAGCTTTATAAACGTTAAGTTTCCTACAGTGCTTGTAGGCGGATTGACTTTGATGTTTCTATTTGTTAGTGCGAGTAACTATTACTATCGTGATAGTCTATTTGTACTTTGCCTCATCCTATCTCTTTCGTTGGTGGTTTTTTTAAATAAGAGTTACATTAATAAAATTAAAACAAAATTCAATAATGGCAGATAATAAATACGGAGTAATGGCCTGTTCTAGGCCTCTTACTAACATTGGTGATTTCGTGCAAGCAATTGCCGCTAGACAATTTTTACCAAGTGTCGATGCATATTGCGACAGGGAAGAGCTCAATACTTATAATGGCGAAAAGGTAAAAATGATTATGAATGGATGGTACATGCACAATGCTGACAATTGGCCCCCATCTGATAAAATTGATCCTTTATATGTGTCAATGCATATAAACTCATCTGTTTATTCACCAATGACAACAGAGAAAAGTGTGGAGCATTTTAAAGCACATTCTCCAATAGGGTGCAGAGACAAAGCAACTGCAAGATTGTTGCAATCTAAAGGTATTGATGCATATTTTTCAGGATGCTTAACGCTGACTCTTGGTAAAACCTATAAGAGGGAAACAGTTACGGATGACATTTTTATTGTTGACCCATTATTCCACTATTGGTCCTTAGGAACAATGCTAAAAAATCCAAGAAAGTTAATTGGCCGTATAATGAAAGGTCGGTTTACGGACTTTCTATTAAAAAACAAAGTGCTAGAGGGAAATTTTGCCAAGGATATCTTAGAGAATGGTAAACAGTTGACACAAGTTATGCCTATGACAGATGTTGAAACCAGTTTTAAGATTGCCGATGAGTATCTTAAAAAATTATGCAGCGCGAAACTTGTTCTAACATCTCGCATTCATTGCGCGTTACCCTGTTTAGCAATGGGTACTCCGGTGATTTTCCTAAATGGAGGCTTTGAAAACAAAAACAACCAATTTACTAGTAGGTTTGAAGGCCTGATAGACTTTTTTAACAGAATTGACATTGACAAAAACGGAAACATTACACGTAATTTCGATTTTGAAGGAAAATTGTCTGCCAATAATTTTATAGCAAATAAGACCGATCATATTAAATACGCGAACGATTTGATCGATCGGTGTGAGAAGTTTGTAAACAGTTGAGAGCAACGGTGTGGATCAGTTACTATTTGTTTAAGACGCTTATATGAAGAATAATTTGCTATTAATAACGAGGAGATTTCCTTATTTTAAAACTGAAGCTTTTTTAGAATCCGAAATTAATATACTGTCGGAATACTTTGAAACTATTCAGATATTTCCTTCGGAAATTTCGGTTTTCCGGAGGGAGGTTCCGGCTAATGTGCGTGTGGGAAAGGAGCTTGCAGCAATTTTTAAACGAAAAGTGGCAAGGGCAATAATCACGTTGTGTTCTGGCATGTTTTATAAATGTTTATGGGACCATCGTAGTAAGGTTTCTACCTACAAAGATTTTTTGTTAGTGTTTCATTTTACTTCACGAGTCGTTGCTTTTCGAAAATTTTTTCTCAATAATATTGAACTTTTTAATGATTATAAGATCATATACACTTATTGGTTTAGCGAATCAACATATACGCTTTTGAAACTTCGGCAGAAGCTAAATCTTGATATTAAAATTGTCTCACGAGCACATAGGTATGATATATATGAAGAAGGAATAGACACTTTGCAATTTTGGCCGTATAGGAAGTTTTGTTTGGAGAACGTCGATCAAGTTTATTCTGTATCTGACGATGGCAAAACATTTTTAGAGCAACGATACGGAATTAAAGATAAGGTTAGTGTTTCCAGATTGGGTGTTTTCGATAGGAACCAGATCTCTCTGACGTCAGAGAATGGGCAATTATCAATAGTTTCTGTGTCTAGAGTGGAAGGGCTCAAGAGAGTTGAATTGATATTTAGATCGCTTTTAGAATTTTCAGAAAGAAATCCTACTCTGAAGATAAAGTGGACACACTTTGGTGCCGGTTCTCTTTTTGACAGTTTAAAATCTCTTGTCGATTCAACCAATTCTTACAACTTGATAGTGGATTTACGAGGTAACGTTAAGAACCAAGAGATTTACGATTTTTACGGTAGTGCTCCTGTTGATTTGTTTGTTAATCTAAGTACATCCGAAGGAATACCTGTGTCGATAATGGAAGCACAGTCGTTCGGCATTCCTGTTGTTGCGACTGATGTGGGTGGCACTAAAGAAATTGTAGACAACTCGACAGGGAAGCTATTGCCTTTAAACATCGATATCCAAAGTGTTTGCGTAGCTATAGAGCAGCTAATAAGTAGTACAATAAGGAGAGAACAGGTGAAACAAATATGGAACTCAAAATACAACGCAAAGATGAATTACCATGGTTTTGCGAGAACGCTGTCTGGTTTATCGAAAGCGACAAAGTAATATAATATATTTAAAATGGCAAAAAAAATACTATTCATACTTGCTACGCAGTATGATAATATGGGTGATCTTTTAATTAACAAGTGTTTAGTAGATGAATTGGCGAACTATGGTGAAGTCTATATAGATTCGAAGAACGCATCTAAAGAATTTGTCAATATATTAATTGATAATCCAAAAGTACATCAGTTGTCTGATATTAGTACAATCAGTTTAAAAGGAAAAGGGCTACTATTGCTTCCTTTTCTTAAGAACTTTAGATTTACGCATCTTTTTAAAAGCCCTGGTCCTTTTGGGGGAGCCTCATCTTTGTCGGAGGCATTACGGTACCTTATATTTTATTACATTTTTGCTGTAATGAAATCTCGACAATGTTTATCTTTCTTGGTTGGAGTGGATTTGATTGTAAAATCTTTATTCGATAGCAAACTGCAAAAGTTATATGCTAGCGTACTGAAAGGAATTTATGTGCGAAGTATTGCGAATCGTGATTTACTACAGGGTATAGATATATTGAACGCCAAATACTTTCCAGACTTGTGTTTTTTAATGAGAGAAAAGGTAATCTTATCAGATAATAGAAGTAAAGTTGGGATTTCTTTTAGAGACCTGAAAAATGATGAACTAAATAAGGTTATATTTGAATCCGTACGGACATATTCAGAGTTTTTTATTGAAAAGGGATTTGATGTCGTTGTATTTTATCAGGTGGAGCGGGATCGCGAATTCAACAAGCGACTTTACGATAGTATAAATGGAGAGCATAGTGATAAAGTTTTGTTTAACGAAAAGTGTCTCCATTGGAATGACAGAGATTTTTATAATGAGTTTTTAAGCTTGATAAGCAATAGGCTTCATGTTTTGCTACTTTCGCAAATTTATGAAGCGATTCCAATTGCAATAACCGATGGAAATGCGAAAACTTCTAAAATAGATAACATATATAGTAGTATAGGCCTTGACAAATTGGTGTTCCACTCAAGTTTGACATTTGAAACGCTCAATAAAACTTTCAATGAGAGTTCACTTCTTGTAGAGGAAATTAAAAAGGTAAACTATTTTCAATATAATTTAGCTAAGGACTCAATGAGTGAAATATTTACTAATTAATCCTTCGCAAAGAGAATTGAAAACACGATTAAAGGATATTCACGGAGATAGTATAGATGTATAAGATAATTGGTTTTATTTGCATAGCGTGCTTTCTATATGTGTTTACTTGCCCAATACCTATAGCTTTGCAAGTTTCCTTTGCCGTTAATTTGTTGGTGTTTAGTTTTCTTCTCTACAAATCAAGTGCTCGACCAGAGTTTAATCCGTTTTTGATTTGCACCTACATATTTTATCTATTATTTTTCTTCGTAGCACCTTTAGTCCAACTTTCAGTAAATCAGGGTAATTTGGTTAATGGAACATTGTTTAGGCTGGATAATGCGATACTAACAAATATTATTATTCTATTATCTTTTGTTACCATTTATACTGTAAACGTTAACGTTAATCAGTCGCGATATTTTAAAGAGAAAGTGGATTATCTAGGTATTGCTTCAGATATGGGATCACTCAATATCAAAGTTCTTTTTGTTTTAGTAGGCGTTGTTGTCTGTATTTCTGTCCCTTTTCTTTTGAGCTCCATTCAAGGTGAAAGCCAGTTCGATTTTAAGGAAGAACGTTCTTCTAGTTTAATAGTCAAGAAATTTTTATTGATGATCCCATTCGCTGCACTATTAAGGTTAATGTCGGAAAAGAAAGCAATTGCGAAATCAAAATTCATTATTTTATTCTGTGTGCTATTGATGTGTGTTTTTATCGTGAAAAACCCGATTACTGAAAAACGGAATGCCATTGGTCCGATGTATATGACTATTTTGTTTTTTCTTTTCGAAGACTTCTTCAAGAAGAGGAAGAACTTTTTTATAACGTTTTTTTCCGTATTCGTGGTACTTTTTCCCCTTTCATCTCTTTTTACACATAAAAGCGGTACATTAAATGAGAAATGGAATGGATTTGTTACAACAATAACTAGTATTGATAAAATAGGCGATGTAGTATATGCGCACTTTCTTGAAATTCACTATGATGCTTGGTCAGTTGTTTCGAACTGCATTACCTATGTTGAGATTTACGGTTATTCACTTGGCAAGCTTTTGTTGGGGTCTATTTTCTTTTTTGTTCCAAGATCTGTGTGGGCGACAAAACCATATGGTTCTGGGCAAACAGTTGTAGAGGGTTACATATATCGTTATGGACCTGATTTTACAAATATTTCCTTTCCCTATCCTGCAGAGGGATATATAAATTTTGGGTTATTAGGAGTCATAGTATTTTGTATCGCACTAGCTTTATATTTCTCAAAACTTCAGTTTAATATTTTAAAGCATGATGGCCGCTTCTACAGTGCTGTTTACTTTTCCTTTTATCTTTTCTTTTTACTAAGAGGCGACCTAATGAATGGCATAGCATATTACGTAGGTTTTTTAGCTGCATGTTTTGTGGTTGACAGAATAGCATATAGAAAAAGAAGTATCAGTTAAGAAAATTATGAAGACTAGAATTGCAATATTACAACCTTTAGTTCCTCATTATCGAGAAGAATTTTTTGAGCAACTTAGTCAACAATTCGATGTGGACATTTATTGTTACGAAACCCAAAAGAAATCTGATTCTGCCAATTTCAGTGTAACAAATAATATATCAGTTAAATATATCAAGTCATTTAGCCTGGCAAAATTTCTTGTATTTAATCCATTAGTTTTCTTAAAAAGAGAATATTCCGTCGTTATATTAATGCTACATTTTGGGCATTTGACTACATGGTTTTTATTGTTGACAAAGCTACTGCATAAGAGAAAAATTGTTTTATGGGGGCATGGCATTTCTGTTAAAAGGTATTTGAAAGAGGAACAAAAACCGAGCAGATTATTGAGCTATATGATCAGTCTATCGGATTCTGTCTGGTATTATACATTTAGGGAGAAAGCTATTTGGGAAAAAAATTCAGTTGAAAAGGGTGTAAGTCTTAACAATACCATATCAGGTATTAGTAGGATTCTTGAGATGATCGAATTTGACAAAGACTCCTTAAAAAAAAGGTATAAGATAGAACATTCGACTGTGTTTATTTATTGTGCAAGGTTTAACGAACCATTAAGACGGGTTGACATTCTAATTGAAACGATTAAAAGATTAGATAGCTCTCAGTACGGATTTATTATTATTGGTGAGGGATATTTGAAACCTGATTTTTCATCGTTTAAGAATGTATATGATTTTGGGGCAGTTTATGAAAGTGCAATAAAGGATGACTTGTTCCAGCTAGCGGATATTTATTTTCAACCAGGTTGGGTTGGGTTGTCAATTGTCGAAGCGTTGGCTTATGGTAAACCTATATTTACTTTCCGTAGATCGGAGGATTTTAGACAATGTGTGGAATATGCTTATATTAAAGACGGCGTTAATGGTAAACTCTTCGATTCACTTAAGGAATTTCTGGAGTATGTTAATAGTCTTAATATCAAAGATATTGAGGAAATGTCTAAGCAAGCAAGAATGTTTGCTAAGAATAACCTTTCAATGGATTTTATGGTGAATAACGCAGTTAACTCGGTAAATCGGATTATTTCAACTAAATAATACATTGATGCGAATAGTCATAAATACATCTAACATTAAACAAAGTGGTGCTTTGCAAGTAACTTTGTCGTTCATAGAAGAACTCAAAAATATAAAGAAACATGCTTACTTGATATTGCTCTCATCACAGGTTAAATCACAGATAGATATGACCTCGTTCCCAGACAATTTCCGGTTCGTGGAAGTGTCGTTTGTTCCTCCTTTTACAAAAGGTTATTTGTCTTATCGAAAAGAATTAGCTATATTAATAAATGAGGAGAACCCTGATTGTGTCTTCTCTATATTCGGTCCAACTTATTGGAAACCTTCTATACCACATATTTATGGTTTTGCGTATCCATGGGCAATTAATCAGGATTCAAAGTTTATCAAAGCACTTCCATTAAAGCAATGGCTTAAACAACGGTTAGAAGTAGCTTTTAAGACATTTTTCATGAAACGAGAAGCTGATTTATATGTTGTTGAAACGAAAGATGTTAAAAGTCGTTTGACAAAACATTTATCTATTCCTGAATCTCAGATTGAAGTTGTCAGTAATACGTTCAACCATTATTTTGACAGTTATAAGTATGAAGAACAAGTTAAACTAATAGATCGAGAAAAAGGTGATGAGTTTCGCTTATTAACCGTCTCTTCTAATTTCCCTCATAAAAATTTATCAATAATAAAAGATGTTTCGTTAGAGTTGCAAAACAGGGGGTATAACAACTTCCATTTTTATGTTACAATTCCACCTAAGGATGGAACTTTGCTTTTTGGTTCTAATTCCAATATACATTGTTTAGGAACAGTAAAGGCTTCCGAATGCCCAAGGTTATATGCAGAGTGTGATGCAATGTTTTTGCCGACTCAGTTGGAATGCTTCACTGCGACATATCCAGAGGCAATGAAGATGAGAAAGCCTATAGTAACTTCGAATTTGGACTTTGCTAAAGCAATTTGTGGTGATGCAGCTATGTACTTCGATCCTTTTAGCCCAAAGAGTATTGCCGATATACTTATTCGTCTTAAATCCGATGAAAGTGTGTATAAAGAACTCGTCGAAAAGGGACTCGAGATTTTAAAAACTATCCCGTCAGCTGCAGAGCGGGCTTCTCAATATATAAGTATATGTGAACGGTTTAAAAGAAGTACATGAGAAATAATATAAATAAAGAGTCAAAGGTCGATTTAGGCGCATTCAATGCCTCTGCCGGACTTGATCGTGGCGCAAGCAGGTTTAAGGAAATTTTGTGGTATTGTGTCAAGGTTCTTTTTTTTCTTTCTTCAATTCCCTTTCCTAACGGCTTCAAAAGGAAGATTCTAATTTGGTTCGGTGCAAAAATAGGGAGGGGTTTGGTGATAAAGCCTAGAGTTAACATACACTTTCCTTGGAAAATGGTTGCAGGACAGAATTTATGGCTAGGAGAAGAAGTTTTTATTCTAAATTTTGAAGGTGTTTCGATTGGTGACAATGTTTGTATAAGTCAGCGCTCATTTTTGTGTGGAGGCAATCACAATTATAGAGAATTTAATATGCCTTATAAAAATGGGCCTATAGTATTGGATAGTGGGTGTTGGGTTGGCGCCTCTTGTTTTGTAGGACCGAATGTCGAAATTGCTACCGATACTATAATTGCGGCAGGGTCTGTAATTACAAAGTCAACTGAGGGAAATAGTATATATCGAGGCAACCCAGCCGTACGTGTAAGTACACGGTGGAAAGATTAAAATAAAGAAAAAAAACTTTCTACTATTTATGTAGTAGAGTAAAGAGTTTGTATATATTATCGCATGAGAATACTGATTTTTGGCATTAACGTATCCACCCTATGGTCCACGTCTATGAATAGTGTTATGTTGTTTCTAGCTTTGCTGTATGAGCAAAGAAGAAAAAAGATCGCAGATGCTATCGGTGATAGCAGATTGGCAGCAGAGCGGGAAAAGTAAGAAGGCTTACTGTTTGGAGAAAGGTATCAATGAAGCTACGTTTTATTACTGGTTTTCGCGCAGCAAAGAAAACGACACGTGCAGCGGTCGCTTTGTAGCAATGGAAAAGTCCGTCAAGAAAAGCGAAGTTGAAGTTATCTATCCCAATGGGGTGCGGATCAAGGTAGATACCGATCTTGGTTTACTTTCCCGGCTGATCCGTCTTTACTGATATGTTTTCATTGGGGTCCTCTCACCGGTTCTACCTCTACGATGGGCATTGCGACATGCGCAAATCATTTGACGGACTCTGCGGGCTGGTGATTTCGGTGATGAATCGGCAGCCGACCAGCGGTGAGGTATTTGTGTTTTTGAACCGTAGCCGTACCCATATCAAACTTCTGCACTGGGAACACGGCGGCTTTGTCCTTTATTACAAACGGCTGGAGCAGGGTACTTTTGGTACATCCTCACTTAAAAAAGGTGAACTGTCATGGAGCGATCTGGTATTGCTCATCGAGGGCGTCCAGGTTGTAAAATGCATACAGAAAAAACGCTATTCATTGCCACAAAAACAGCTTTTCTGATTGCAGGAACGCAGCTAAAACCGTATCTTTAGGGTATGGAAACAGCGCTGGAAAATCTATCAAAAGAGGAGCTTTTGGAGCTTGTTTCCACCCAGACCCTACAGATATCGTCGCTTTCCGAAGACCGGGAATCGCTGTCCCGGGAATCATCTGTAAAAGACGAAAAGATCGAATATCTGGAGTCCCAGCTTGCCATGTACAGGCGTATGCAGTTCGGCCAGAAGCGCGAACGCTTTGAAGGCGATCCCAACCAGACTGCACTCCCGTTTGAGGCAGAGCCTATAGCAGTAGAGCAGCAACAGGAGGAAATCAAACAAAAGATCGAGTATACCCGCAAACGCCCAAAGCATAAGGGACGTGCGAAGTTACCTGAACATCTATCTGTAGAAGAGATCAAGATCTATCCCGAAGGAGACCTGTCGGAAATGGTCTGCATCGGAAAAGAGATCACCGAGGAACTGGAGTGCGAGCCTGCAAAGTTTTATATCAAACGCTATATCCGCTATAAATACACGCCTAAAAAGGGAGATGGCGTACGTATCGGCGAACTTCCAGAGCGTGTCATCGACAGAGGTATCCCCGGAGCAGGCCTGTTGGCGATGATACTGACAGGAAAATACGTCGATCATCTCCCCCTGTACCGCCAGAAACAGATCTTCGCCAGAGAGAACATACAGATCGCTTCTTCAACGATCGAAGGATGGACAAAGGAATCCCTGATAAAACTCCAGCCGCTTTATGAACAGCTTGTTTTTGACATAAAGTCAAAAGGATATCTGCAGGTGGATGAAACCAGAATAAAAGTATTGGACAGTGACAAAAAGGGCGCTGCCCACCAGGGCTGGTATTGGGTGTACCATGCCCCGCTGGACGGTATGGTGCTGTTCGACTACCAGCCCACGCGCGGGCAGGTGGCCGCAAAGAAGCTGCTGGATACCTTCAAAGGCTACCTGCAGAGTGATGGGTACAAGGTCTACGAAAAGTATGGGCAGAAAAAAGATGTTACGCATCTGGCCTGCTGGGCACACACAAGAAGGGAATTCGAGCGTGCTTTGGATAATGACCGCCCAAGGGCAGAAAAAGCACTTCTGATGATACAGGGGCTCTATAAGATTGAACGAAGGGCAAAAGAAGAACAGCTTACCGCAGAGCAGGTCAAAGAACTGCGTCTTGAAGAATCCCTGCCCATCATCAACGAACTGGGCAAATGGATCTTTCAGGAGATAAAAAGCACACTCCCCAAAAGCCAGCTCGGTAAAGCAATGGCTTACGCATACTCCAGATGGGATGCCCTCTTAGCCTACCTGTATGATGGGAATCTGCAGATCGATACAAACCAATGCGAAAATGCCCTTAGACCCTGTTGTCTGGGTCGCAAGAACTACTTATTTGCAGGTAGCCATCAGGCAGCACAACGGGCCGCTATGATCTATTCCTTCTTTGCTATATGTAAAAAGCATGAAGTCAATCCGTTCCAATGGCTGAAGCATACTCTGCTAAATATTGCATCAATAAACCATAAAAACATAAAAGATCTGTATCCGCAGAACTATAAACAAATTATGCTCAAATCAAACACGTAGTCCATAGGACGGATACATAAGACCGGTTGCTCTGGGCCGGAAAAACTACCTCTTCGCAGGTAGCCATGAGGCAGCACAGCGATCGGCAATGATCTACTCGTTCTTCGCTATCTGCAAGAAGCATGAGGTAAACCCCTTCAAATGGCTAAAGCATACTTTGCTCAACATACCCGCCATCAACCATAAGAATCTAAAAGATCTTTACCCGCAGAACTATAAACAAATTAGCGACAAATCAAATATGTAGTTCGTCGGGCGGCTACGCATTAACTATGCTCCAGAGCTAACTGGAATAGGTAAATATACTGGAGAAATGGGCAGTTGGTTTGCACAAAGAGGCCATAAGGTTGCAGTTGTAACGGCAATGCCGTACTATCCAGAATGGCGGGTTCATAAGGATTATTCGAAGAGGGGTTGGCACAAAGAGATAATTGATAATGCTGAGGTTTTTAGGGTCCCTATATACGTTCCTAAAAACGTAAATTCGGTTAAACGTATTATACATGAGCTTTCTTTTATAGTAAGTGTTTTTCCTATATGGTTCACGTTCTTGTTTAAACGGAAGTATGATATTGTGGTGAATATCAATCCTCCCTTTCATTTGGGATTATATCCATTCCTTTATTCCAAGCTTAGAAATGCGAAACTTGTTACACATATACAGGATTTACAAATTGACGCAGCTAAGGATCTGCAAATGATAAAAAACAAAGCCTTATTAAACTTTATGTTTAAGTTTGAAAAAAGTCTTTTACAGCGAAGTGATATGGTGACATCGATAAGTATAGGGATGAGACGAAAGATAATTGCAAAACAAGTTCCTGAAGATAAATTTAGAATGTTTCCAAATTGGGTTGATTCAAAAGTGATAACGCCTTTATCGCAAAGAGAGTCATTGAGAATTGAGTGGGGCATACCGTTTTCAGACAAAGTTATTTTATATGCTGGAAATTTAGGAGAAAAACAAGGATTAGAATCCATAATAACTATTGCGGAACGTTTGAAAAATTTGACTAATGTTCATTTCGTGATTGTAGGTTCTGGAGCTGGAAGAGAGAAGTTGGAAGGCTTAGCTATCGGGAAAGGGCTTAGTAACGTCAAGTTTTTTCCGTTACAGCCATATGAAAAATTATCTGCCCTTTTGGCCTCTGCTGATTTGCACTTAGTATTGCAAAAAAAGTCTGCAAGCGATCTTGTGATGCCCTCAAAGCTAACAAGTATATTAGCTTCCGGTGGTTGTGCAATCGTAACGGCGATCCCGGGAAGCTCTTTATATGATGTAATCCACGAAAACACTCTTGGAATCTTGACAGAACCTGAAAATGAAGAGGCTTTGATGGCGGGCATATTAACAGCGTTAAATAGCGATTTAAAAAAATATCGAGATAATGCCAGAAATTATGCGGCAACAAATCTCGACAAGAACCAAATTTTAACAAGATTTGAAAAAGATCTTCAAGAATTAACAGATAGCAAAAAGTAGTATAGACAAACAGAATATTATATGCGTAGAAGAAATTTATGGGTTATGTCCCTTTTAGCAGCTTTTGTAATGTGTGGGTGCAGTAGTAATAAAACGATACCATACTTTAAAAATATATCGCCTTCTGAATATAGTAAGATAGCCGAAGCGCCGTACGGTGAACCAACAATTAAGCCTGATGATATTTTAGATATATCCATTCAGACCGTCGAACCATCGGCATCGGCAACCGTAAATGAAGCGGCTACAGACAACACAGTCGTTGCTCCTGGGGGGCAGCAAAGAGCCACTGGCTTTGTCGTTGATAAGAATGGAGAGGTCGAGCTTCCAATGATTGGTTTTGTGAAGCTTGGCGGCCTGACAACTTATGAGGCGCGTAATTTGATAAGAGAAAAAGCAGTGGCTTTTTTTGTCAAGCCGACGGTACAGGTTCGATTTGTGAATTTTAAAATTACGGTTATCGGAGAAGTTGCAAGACCTTCAAGCTATACAGTTCCAAATGAGAAAGTTAATATTCTTGATGCAATTGGCCTAGCTGGAGATTTAACGATTTATGGAAAAAGAGAGAATGTTTTGCTCATACGAGAGACAGCCCATGGTAAAGAGATGGTGCGCTTTAATTTAAACGACTCAAAATTGTTCACGTCTCCTTATTACTATCTAAAGCAAAATGATATCATATATGTCGAACCTAGTAAGGGAAAGATAGCGTCAGCTGATGCTTCACGATTTAGTGTGATAGCGATATTTGCCTCATTGTTGTCAACAGCGGCTTTAATAATAACAAGATTATAATTTATATTTTTTCAATGAATAATACTAACGATCTGAACTTTTGGGGCAAGGAGGGTAATACCCCGTCAACAAGTTTGAGAAACTATGCGATGCGATATTTCAAGTCATGGCCTTTGCTGGCCTTTAGCTTAATTTTATGTGTTACGATCGCTTGGTTTTATGTAAGATATATCGCAATACCGGAATACCACGTAAAGGCAAAACTTTTAATAGAGGATAACAACACATCATCCAATGGGGGCGGGGCTGAGCTTAGTATGGATTTAGGAAGCTTATTGGGTACAAAAAATAGTGTAGATAATGAAGTTGAGGTTCTAAAGACCAAATTTCTAATGGAATCATTGGTTCAAGACCTAAAGCTGAATGTAACATGGTTTAAACAGGGATCAGTTAAAGATGTGGAAATTTTTAATCCTCCTTTTTCATTCGAAATTGTCGAAAGTGTAAAGAATCCGACGAAAACTACTCTTGAATTTAGTATTACGACGGATAATAAGGCTCGATTAGAGTTTATGAGCGAAAGGTCTAAAGAGGTAAAGACTCTTGTCGTAGAAATAGGGCGAATATTTAATGTCGATGGAGTAGGGGCATGTATAATAAAAAGAGAAAGTAGTAAGGACGTCGGTCCTTCAGATACGTATACTGTTGTTATTACAGACGTTGATAATAGGGCAGCTGAGTTGCTTGGATCCCTAACAGCAAACCTAACAAGCAAACTGACAACGATTATAGATTTGCAATTAGACTATTCTGATAGGGAAAAGGGAGAATATATTTTGTCAAATTTTATAAAGGAGTATACACGACAAAATATGCAGGACAAAAGCAGGATAGCAGATAGTACGATAGCATTTATCGATAAGCGGATTTTACTAGTCAATTCTGAACTCGAGTTAATAGAACAAAATATTCAAGATTTTATGCAGGGTAAAGGACTCGCAAATATTTCTGCCCAATCTCAGTTGCTGCTTGAAAACAATAGTACATATATAAGGGAATTAACAGATATTGAGGCGAGGATGGAAGTGTTAGATGCTGTTGACGAGCTAATCAAAGATGAAAAGAAGAAAAGTCTTATTTCAGGGTCAATCTTAGGTGGACAAATGGATCAGGCGTTCAATTCATTAATATCTAGCTACAATAACCAAATTTTAGAGCGCGAGAGACTGCTGCTCTCATTTACGCCTGACAATCCGTTTGTAGTCAATGCCGACCAAAGGATTGCATCTGTTAAGTCAAATATCGCAGCATATATTAGGAATACGAGAGAATCTTTGAACACAAGTAAAAAAGAGCTTGAAAAGAGAACAGCTAGCCTGCAGGTGGGTATTAAAGATGTACCTGCACAAGAAAGAGCTTTTTTAGACTTATCTAGGCAACAGCAACTAAAGCAGGAATTATATCTTTTTCTTCTCCAGAAACGAGAAGAGACAGCAGTAGCAAATACTTCCAATATAGCGGGAATAAGAGTTATAGACCCTCCTAAGGCAGATCGGACACCATTCAGTCCTAAGAAGTCAATGATCTGGATGGCGGCATTATTTATTGCCCTTTTAATTCCGGCAGGCCGTATTTACGCTCAAGATTTACTAAATGATAAGGTGACAGGTAGAAAAGATGTCGAATTAAGAACAAAAATACCTGTGCTAGGGGAACTGGGGCATGCTATAGAAAATGTGGATTTAATTGAATTCAAATCTTCTCGATCAGCTCTTGCCGAACAGTTTAGAGCACTAAGGACGAATCTACAATTTATGTTCAAGAGTAAGCAGGACAAAGTTATTTTAGTTACATCGGGTATGCCAGGCGAGGGTAAATCGTTTACTTCCCTAAATTTGGCAAATGTTTATGCTGTTTCTGGTAAAAAAGTATTACTCCTAGAGTTTGACCTGCGGAAACCGAAATTGTCGAAAACTTATAAAAGTAAAACAGGGGTTGGGATAAGTAACTTTATTGTCGACGAAAACATGTCATTAGATGCTTTCATTACAGAAGTCGCTGAAAATCTCATGTTTGGTCCCTGTGGACCAATGCCTCCAAATCCAGCTGAATTGATATTAAATCCGAGAGTCAAGGAGATGTTAGATCTTGCTAAGGAACGGTTTGATTACGTAATTGTTGATGCTCCCCCTATAGGAGCGGTGACTGATGCTCAACTCTTGAGCGATCATTGTGATGTGACCCTATATGTTGTAAGAGCAAACCATACCCCTCAAGATTTGTTAGGTCTACCAGAAGATATGAGACGGGAAGGGAAAATGAAGAATATGGGAATAATACTCAATGATGTTAGTGAAAACAACGGTGGATATTATGGATATAACTATGGATACTATCATACAGAAGAAAAGAAGAAGACCTTTTTTCAAAATCTTTTCAATAAAAGATGATTAATGCATCTTATAAATAGTAAAATTAACGTTGTAATAAAAATTGATATATGAAAGCGTTTGTTTTTTTTTCTTGTCTTTTAGGGATTATTGGCCTCGATTTAGGATCGCTGTCTAAAAGTGAACAAGTCGAGTTTAAAAATGATTTTCGACAAAACGAAGACGTCTTGCCTTTTGATAGACCCTCTATATCCATTTTGCGAAAATCAAAAAAAAAAGTTTTTGCGCATTATTTTACTCAATTTCCTATATCAATAGACAACAAAGATCCAAAGTCTGATTACTACTCTGAGCAATATTTAAATCCACTTGGAGAAAAAGGTAAACATAAAGAATACGGTGGATATTTAAGAGCAAGGCCATTACCAAGAGCCAGTAATAGCTCGCCGAATTGGAGGGC
Source organism: Olivibacter sp. EAT-5 (assembly GCF_044784325.1). Classification (NCBI taxonomy): domain Bacteria; kingdom Pseudomonadati; phylum Bacteroidota; class Sphingobacteriia; order Sphingobacteriales; family Sphingobacteriaceae; genus Olivibacter; species Olivibacter sp. EAT-5. The sequence continues at coordinate 2,309,411 of NZ_CP173028.1, forward strand.
GATAGACTTTGGTGCAGAAATTAAATTGGCCACTGATATTGGTATTGATGGATTTGCTTGTAATATTTTAAGTTTCACAGGTAGACATTGGGAGAAAACAAAAATGTTGTTTAGTGTAGCTCAAAACACCGATAGGAACTTTAAAATAATGATAATGCCTGACATGAACTCGGTAGTTGGGAAAAATCCTGATCAACTTGAAGACATAGTTTCTACACTAAGTAAATATAAGTCTGCGTATAGGTTAGAAGATGGTAGGCTGGTTGTAGCACCGTACAATGCTCAAAAAAAAACTGCCTCTTGGTGGAAAGCTTGGCTGAATAACATGCATAGAAAAGGAATTGACATTGCTTTTGTCCCAGTTTTTCAAGGGTGGGCAAAATATGCCGAAGAATTTAGCTCAATAAGTTACGGGATGTCGGACTGGGGTGTACGATCTCCGAGCAGACAAGTTACTTGGAAAGAAGTACCCAAAAGAGCAAAAAATATACTCAGCAAAGTCAAGGTACAACGGCGTAATCTCAATAGCGCCGGTTCAACGGAAGTTTGGATGATGCCAGTCGCACCACAAGATTTCAGACCTAGGGCGTATGCTTATTGGGAAGCAGATAACAGTGCGGCGTTTCGACTAATGTGGATGAACGCAATTGAGGGAGACGCAGATTGGGTTCAGCTGATTACGTGGAACGATTATGCCGAGAATACTATGATCTCGCCTAACACAGCAACTAAATACGGCTTTTATGATCTAACAGCGTTCTATGTGTCTTGGTTTAAGCTTGGCAGAATGCCTGTGATAAAGAGAGATGTTTTATACTATTTTTATCGTAATAGTACATCGAGTGCTAAACCCGAAAATAGCCTTCAGAAAAAGGTGTTTGTGCCGGCAAGAGGAAGTGACGAACCGAAAGACGAAATTGAGTTGTTAGCTTTTTTAACAAAGCCAGGCCGTTTGGAAATCGAAATCGCTGGAAAGAAATATTCCAAGGAGTTTGGTTCAGGAATTCAATCATTCAAAGTCCCTGCAGTCGAAGGCACACCGAAATTCAAGTTAATTAGAAATGGAGCAGTAGAAATTTCTTTTAACGGCGACGTAACGATCAGCAACAAAATCATTTATCAAAATTTATTGTATTTCTCTGGAAGTAATAGTCGCAAAAATATTTAATAAAGTGCAGGATTAGGGAAATTCTGACATATCTTAAAAAAAGAACAAGGTTATTTTAGTAACATAAATGAACAAATTTCTTAGCGAAAAGCTTGTAGTAATTTCCTTTATTTCAATACTATTAGTTGTTTTTTTACATGCTTATGGGCCTGATGTAACGCTTAAGTCGAATTCCGGGAGTTTGGGATTTTTCTATCTCCTTCAATTGTTTTTATCGCAAGTTATTGCAAGAATAGCGGTGCCGTCTTTCTTTTTTGTTTCTGGATACCTATTCTTTATAAACTATTACCCAAACAAGCGTTCATATATCGATAAGTTAAGAAAAAGGGTTAAGAGTATAGTATTGCCGTATTTATTGTGGTCTGTATTTAGCTTTGCCATTTTTTATGTACTCCAAAGTTTGCCACCTTTTAGTCGGTTTTTTTCAAAGGATTTACTGACATCTTATTCTTTGGAGCAGATCGTTGGTAGGATCATTTTGCGGCCAATTGCCTACCAGTTGTGGTTTTTAAAAGACTTATTTCTATTGTGTATTATATCTCCTGCACTTTATTTTCTTACAAAGAAGTCATATGGTATTTGGATCGTTATACTAGCCTTCTTTTGGTCTCTAAACTATTCTTTTTTCTATATTGTCAGAATAGAGAGTTTACTGTTCTTTTCGAGTGGAAGTCTTTTTGCGATATATTTTAAGCATGTTCTTGTTAAGACAAATGATAACTCCTTATTTACTAAAAGTATTCTATTGATATGGATAATTTTGTCAGGCTTAAATTCCTATTTTATTGGAGCAGGTACAAGTAATGAAGGAATAACTCTTTTGTACAAATTAGGTATTATTGTCGGTATGTTAAGCTTGTGGAATTTGTACGACTTGTTGTATGCCAAGAATTTGATAAAGCAATTCTCCTTTTTTTCAAATTCTTTTTTCATCTATGTCTTTCATGAGCCCGTATTAACTATGATTAAGAAGGGGCTTATGTCTGTCTTCGGGGTAACATCGATTTCAAAATTTTGCGTTTATCTCATAGCACCTGTCTCAACTATTGTGATAGGAGTATTCCTTGCTTTTTTTATTAAAAAAAAATATCCCAAAGTATATGGTTTCATCACGGGGGGTAGATAAACACAAACTATTGGAAGCGCGAAAATTGGCTTACAAACAGAGGTGCATAAACGACGTGAAGTTGTTGGTTTTGGAATAATATGTTAAGATAGTATGTAAATGATTTAGTCAGCCCCTTAATTTAAATTCGTCGGGCATACAATGGAGCTTTGGTTAATATTAAATATATAAAAAATGGCAAAAATACGAATAGATTTTTAGACGGTATCAGAGGTTATAGCGCTTTGTTTGTTGCATTTTACCACGCAATGTTGTTTACTCAATATAAGGTGCAGTATTCTCCGAACTTTGCACTTAATGTATTGCAAAAATTTACATCAGTTGGGTATATTTCTGTTTCTGTCTTTATTGTACTTTCCGGATATTGTCTTGCCATCCCAGTCGTTAGAAACAATTTGCAAATGAAAGGCGGATTTAAACGATATATTAAAAGGAGAGCTAAAAGAATTATTCCACCTTATTATTTTGCCCTTTTATTAAGCATTTTATCTATCATCTTTATTCCAACTTTACAAAAAATTAGCGGAACAGCGTGGGATTCGAAAATTCCTATCAACGCAGAAAATATTTTTGCCCATTTTTTATTGATTCATAATCTAAATAGAGATTGGCTTTATAAAATCAATGGTGCTCACTGGAGCGTAGCTACAGAATGGCATATTTATTTTCTTTTTCCTATTATGTTGTATCTTTGGAGAGAAAAGAACATTTTTGTAATGCTTTGTTTCTTCTTCCTATTAACAGCTTTCTTATACAAATTAGTGCCTTTTTCTTCTCCTCAATTTATTTTGCTATTTTTAATGGGTGTCATCGCTGCCTATTTTTCTTTCAATGAGTATCGAATACAAGTGAAGAAAATATACCTATATATTAATTTGTTGTCATTTATACCTGTGTTAATACTGGCACATTTTCATTTTCCTGCAACACCAGTGGTACAAGTTCTGTTTGGCGTTTTGTTTTCTATTTTCCTGTTTCTATTGGTGAAGTTAAGATTAGAAGGGCGACCGAGTAATCTCGATTTGGCCTTATCTTCCAAGGTTCCAACATTTCTAGGGAAAATATCATACAGTTTGTATCTTATCCATGGCCCTTTTTTAGCGCTCTCTAATTTGGTGTTATTGAAACATTATCACCTTGAATATGACCTGCAGCTTTTAGTAATGTGGTGTATTGTTGTACCAGTCATTATATTCATATCATATTTATTTTATATTTTGGTAGAAAGACATTTTTTAAACTAATATTGTCATTGAAAAATTGTAATCTTTACTGTAAAGTTTTTCTAGGACGAGACAAGTGCCAGTAATTACGGTTTAAATGATGCCATTTCAGATTGCTATTGACCATTGCGTTACGGTTCGTTTTGTGCCACTTTAGGAGATCAGGGACTACCTTGTCGCATCATATAAATACAGCGACATGGCCAACAAACTTGATCCGATGGACTTAAAACAGATAATCACCTTACATCTCGATGGGACCAGCAACCGCAGGATAGGCTCCATTTCGGGCATCTCCCGGAACGCGGTCAAACATATATAGTAGCCGCCCGACGAACTACATATTTGATTTGTCGCTAATTTGTTTATAGTTCTGCGGGTAAAGATCTTTTAGATTCTTATGGTTGATGGCGGGTATGTTGAGCAAAGTATGCTTTAGCCATTTGAAGGGGTTTACCTCATGCTTCTTGCAGATAGCGAAGAACGAGTAGATCATTGCCGATCGCTGTGCTGCCTCATGGCTACCTGCGAAGAGGTAGTTTTTCCGGCCCAGAGCAACCGGTCTTATGTATCCGTCCTATGGACTACGTGTTTGATTTGAGCATAATTTGTTTATAGTTCTGCGGATACAGATCTTTTATGTTTTTATGGTTTATTGATGCAATATTTAGCAGAGTATGCTTCAGCCATTGGAACGGATTGACTTCATGCTTTTTACATATAGCAAAGAAGGAATAGATCATAGCGGCCCGTTGTGCTGCCTGATGGCTACCTGCAAATAAGTAGTTCTTGCGACCCAGACAACAGGGTCTAAGGGCATTTTCGCATTGGTTTGTATCGATCTGCAGATTCCCATCATACAGGTAGGCTAAGAGGGCATCCCATCTGGAGTATGCGTAAGCCATTGCTTTACCGAGCTGGCTTTTGGGGAGTGTGCTTTTTATCTCCTGAAAGATCCATTTGCCCAGTTCGTTGATGATGGGCAGGGATTCTTCAAGACGCAGTTCTTTGACCTGCTCTGCGGTAAGCTGTTCTTCTTTTGCCCTTCGTTCAATCTTATAGAGCCCCTGTATCATCAGAAGTGCTTTTTCTGCCCTTGGGCGGTCATTATCCAAAGCACGCTCGAATTCCCTTCTTGTGTGTGCCCAGCAGGCCAGATGCGTAACATCTTTTTTCTGCCCATACTTTTCGTAGACCTTGTACCCATCACTCTGCAGGTAGCCTTTGAAGGTATCCAGCAGCTTCTTTGCGGCCACCTGCCCGCGCGTGGGCTGGTAGTCGAACAGCACCATACCGTCCAGCGGGGCATGGTACACCCAATACCAGCCCTGGTGGGCAGCGCCCTTTTTGTCACTGTCCAATACTTTTATTCTGGTTTCATCCACCTGCAGATATCCTTTTGACTTTATGTCAAAAACAAGCTGTTCATAAAGCGGCTGGAGTTTTATCAGGGATTCCTTTGTCCATCCTTCGATCGTTGAAGAAGCGATCTGTATGTTCTCTCTGGCGAAGATCTGTTTCTGGCGGTACAGGGGGAGATGATCGACGTATTTTCCTGTCAGTATCATCGCCAACAGGCCTGCTCCGGGGATACCTCTGTCGATGACACGCTCTGGAAGTTCGCCGATACGTACGCCATCTCCCTTTTTAGGCGTGTATTTATAGCGGATATAGCGTTTGATATAAAACTTTGCAGGCTCGCACTCCAGTTCCTCGGTGATCTCTTTTCCGATGCAGACCATTTCCGACAGGTCTCCTTCGGGATAGATCTTGATCTCTTCTACAGATAGATGTTCAGGTAACTTCGCACGTCCCTTATGCTTTGGGCGTTTGCGGGTATACTCGATCTTTTGTTTGATTTCCTCCTGTTGCTGCTCTACTGCTATAGGCTCTGCCTCAAACGGGAGTGCAGTCTGGTTGGGATCGCCTTCAAAGCGTTCGCGCTTCTGGCCGAACTGCATACGCCTGTACATGGCAAGCTGGGACTCCAGATATTCGATCTTTTCGTCTTTTACAGATGATTCCCGGGACAGCGATTCCCGGTCTTCGGAAAGCGACGATATCTGTAGGGTCTGGGTGGAAACAAGCTCCAAAAGCTCCTCTTTTGATAGATTTTCCAGCGCTGTTTCCATACCCTAAAGATACGGTTTTAGCTGCGTTCCTGCAATCAGAAAAGCTGTTTTTGTGGCAATGAATAGCGTTTTTTCTGTATGCATTTTACAACCTGGACGCCCTCGATGAGCAATACCAGATCGCTCCATGACAGTTCACCTTTTTTAAGTGAGGATGTACCAAAAGTACCCTGCTCCAGCCGTTTGTAATAAAGGACAAAGCCGCCGTGTTCCCAGTGCAGAAGTTTGATATGGGTACGGCTACGGTTCAAAAACACAAATACCTCACCGCTGGTCGGCTGCCGATTCATCACCGAAATCACCAGCCCGCAGAGTCCGTCAAATGATTTGCGCATGTCGCAATGCCCATCGTAGAGGTAGAACCGGTGAGAGGACCCCAATGAAAACATATCAGTAAAGACGGATCAGCCGGGAAAGTAAACCAAGATCGGTATCTACCTTGATCCGCACCCCATTGGGATAGATAACTTCAACTTCGCTTTTCTTGACGGACTTTTCCATTGCTACAAAGCGACCGCTGCACGTGTCGTTTTCTTTGCTGCGCGAAAACCAGTAATAAAACGTAGCTTCATTGATACCTTTCTCCAAACAGTAAGCCTTCTTACTTTTCCCGCTCTGCTGCCAATCTGCTATCACCGATAGCATCTGCGATCTTTTTTCTTCTTTGCTCATACAGCAAAGCTAGAAACAACATAACACTATTCATAGACGTGGACCATAGGGTGGATACATAATAACTGTTGTTATAATAATCTTCATCTCCCGATTTAGTGGGTTTTGACCATTCTTCGCCCGCTTGGTTTTTCGTATATAAGAACTCAACTAAGATCTTCTTCCATTGAAAGCCTTTATGAATGTCGTCTTGATATAATCGGTTCGTCAGGGTGATGCCATTTAAGCCGTCGCGGATATTAGCGAGCCTGGAAAGGGCTCCTACATCGTAGATGTTTTGCCGATAAACCAATAGGCTGACTTTATCAAAATCATATTGGAAGCCAAGGTCTACCGAACCAAGTTGATTACCTATTTTCGTATAACCCGTTCCCCCACCAAAGCGGTAAGTCTTGCCAATCAAAACGTGATAAAAAGTTTCGATAGGCGACAAGCCAAAATAATTACCATAAATTGCTTTCTCATTTCCCCAATAGGCTTCGTGGTTAATGCCTAAAAAGACTTTAGTGCGCCATTCCGATTTGCCGATACGGCCGTATAAGGAGGCTTGATGGAAATAAGTAGGAACGCCGTCTTGAATGTAAGGATGGTTGGGGTCGGCAAATTGCTCTTTTCGAAAAGGCATGCGTCCCACCCACCCGTGTGCAATATTTCCTTTAACAGCGAACAAGCCATCAAATATCGGTAAGGTATAATATTTCGGAATAGAGATCGCTACTTTCGGGATACCGAGTGCATTGCCGGATACGGCAAAATTACCGGAGCTTAGCGTGGTGTCGCCATTTAAGCCCATTACGTCTTTCGTACGACCGGCTTTTAACTCAAACATGGCTAAACGTATTTTTGCATAGGCTTCCAATAAGATAAACTGGCCCCGGTTGCCACCATTTACCCGACCCTCGAAACCAGCTCCCCAGTCGAAGAATTTGCCACCCTTTTGGTAATTACTTTCATAATGCTTAGTCCCACCGACGATAAAACTACCGGAAGCGCCGTCTAAGGGGCCCGACCCAAACTGGTTAGATCTTAACCAAAAGGGAACATGGTTCTTGGAGGTAACGCCTGCTTGCGCTTCCAATTTAAAATGATAAAGTGAATCTTGTGCAAAAAGCGAAAAAATGGCTAGAGAAAAGGTAAAAGTGAGTAAGAAAGGCTTCAATATCATCGTAAATGGCTGTTATGTGTAAATAACATTATAATAACGTGATAATATTTTAAATGTTTTACGTGAAATGTTAATGAAATATTATTTTTTTGTCTATTTTTTTGAGTATATGTTTTGTAAATGTGTATAAAATTCACATTTTGTGAATTTATTTCCTCATTTCATGTGTATAAATGAGAATAAATGATGATTTATAAATTGAAAAATGTGTATTGTTAACGACGGTTGTAAAATTGCTGCTGACTACTCGCTGTTACCAACTCACAACACTAGTGAACAAGGGAACCTGTTAGTAGGGAGCCTGGCATTCCACTATTAACTACTCCCTGTTACCTGCTCACAACTCCTTAGTGAACAAGGGAACCTGTTAGTAGGGAGCTTGGCATTTCCCTTATTAACCACTCCCTATTCCCTATTCACAACTCACAACTCCTCAGTGAACAAGGGAACCTGTTAGTAGGGAGCTTGGCATTTCCCTTATTAACCACTCCCTGTTACCTATTCCCTATTCACAACTCACAACTCCTCAGTGAACAAGGGAACCTGGCAGTAGGGAGCCCGGCATTTCCCCTATTAACTACTCCCTGTTACCTATTCACAACACTAGTGAACAAGGGAACTTGGCATAACGCTATCACCCGACACGTCAAAGGTTACCTTTTTTCCTTGTTTAACCCTTGTTGATAATAGTTATGGAAGGCATTCCTTAAGGCTGCATCTTTTTTGCTGGATTTTGGCTGGTATGAAATATATGAAGGATGTATACAAGCTGCTCTTTTGGGAGATATTCATACACAATGACAAAGGGGAAGGTAGAAACAACATATTGACGATAGGATCGGATTTTTATAGGAAATAGTTCGGGATTGTTATCTACGGTTGTTATTGCTGCCTCAACTTGATCAAGGAATCGTTCACCTAATCCCTCTTGTTGTTCTTCATACCAATCAAAAGAATCTTGCAACTCTTTTTCGGCAACTGAGGATATAATAACTGTGTTAGGCATGGTTTAGGTAATCCTCGTTCCTTATTTCAGCAAACGTTGTTTTACCTCGGCAAAAGAAACACCTTTATCCTTGCCTGACTTCAAGTCTTTCGAGCGCTTGTCCAATTCTTTTACCAAAAGCTCATCCTCCCACCAACTGTAAGTGCTGTTATCCGTATTGATGGAATAATTCAGTCCCAATTTATCCAGTAGCGCTCTTACTTTCCGCTCTGCTCCTTGGTCATCTATATTTACGGTCAGTGTCGTCATCACTTTTGTGTATGCTAACAAAGATACGGCTTAAAGTGCAATTACAATAAAAAAATGGAGACATTTTTCAGTATTTAGATTAGGGTGATTTAGATTTTATCGCCCACAACCGGCCACTCTTAGTGAACAAGGGAACCTGTTAGTAGGGAGCCTGGCATTTTCACTATGTCATGTCCTAAAAAAAGTAAACCCTATTAACTACTCCCTGTTACCTACTAACTACTCCCTAAATAGTGAACCTGTTAGTAGGGCGTCTGGCATTTCCACTATTAACTACTCCCTGTTGCCTACTCACAACTCCTCAAGGCCGTAAACTATAAGCAGTAAGCTTTAAGGTACAAGGTTTAAATAACCAATAACTAATAACCAACAACCAACAACCAATAACTAACAACCAATAACCAATAACCAACAACCAATAACCAACAACTAAAACCTAACAAATAATTTTTACCTTTACCATTATGCGCAAGATAAAACACATATTAACGGTCTTATTGATAGGATTAGCCCCATTATCTGCGGTGTATGGGCAAACAGTTGTTGGCGATACCTTACGGATATTAGCTATTGGTAACAGTTTTTCTGAAGATGCGGTAGAGCAGTACCTGCATGAATTGGCTGATGCCGCCGGGAAAAAGATTATAATCGGAAACTTATATATCGGCGGTGCACCGCTATCACTCCATTGGAAAAATATACAGGAGAACAAAAACGCCTATCGCTACAGAAAGATCGATGCTGACGGCCTTAAATCAACCCACGAGAAAACAAGCATCCTTATGGCCTTGCAAAGCGAACCTTGGGACTATGTCTCTCTCCAACAGGCGAGTCCTTTATCGGGCAAATTTGACAGCTATGTAAAACCACTTACGGCTATCAAGCACTTCTTAGATAGTGTGAATGGGCCTAACGTAAAATATATATGGCATCAAACCTGGGCTTATGCTCCTCATTCGACGCATGCGGGCTTTGCTAACTATGGGAAAAATCAGGAAGTGATGTATCGGGCAATTATGAAAGCGTCCGCAGAAGCCAAGAAGAAGTTCGGTTTTGATCTGCTGGTACCGTCCGGAACGGCCATTCAAAATGCCCGGACAACGTTCTTGGGCGAAGATCTCACTAGGGACGGTTATCATTTGAATCTGCACATAGGTCGATTTATTGCTGCTTGTACCTGGTTTGAGTCATTCTTTGACGAAGAAGCCCCAACTGATCGTTATCGTCCTGAAAAAGTGACACAGGAAGAAGCAGAAGTGGCTAAGCAAGCGGCACATGCAGCGGTAAAAAGGCCATTTAAGGTCACGAAACTGAAAGTTAAGGCACTTGGACAGGAAATTGCTAAGTAGGGATAAGTTTTAAGTTATATGTTGTAAGTTTTAAGTAAGGGTCTGCGTTACTGCCATCCTACTGCAACCCTTTTAGGGGGTAGAGTATAAGCTGGTTCCATTTGAGAGTGACGTATTATAGAAAAGGCGATGAAGGTGTAGCTATATTAATCTCTTTTTCTAACGTTATTTACCAGCTTTCAATCTGTACATCTTGGATCTCTTTAAAATGTTTGTCTTTGGTTATTAGTGTAAGGTTGTGTTGTTTGGCAATACTAGCTATCCAGATATCATTTTCGGGAATAGGTTTTCCTTTTTTCAGGAGCGCCGCCTTAATAACAGCGTAAGCATCTGCGGTATCAATATCACCGCGTATAACATTACATTTACTTAGGAAGCTTCTAATTTGGGATAAATGTTTCTTCGGATTGGATGATCTGTAGGCTCCTAGGAGTAACTCTGCCAAAACCACGTGCGGAATATCGACTTTTTCCCTGTCGCTTAGTTTCTTAATAACTATCGGATTTCCTTTGAACAGTTCAATGACTATATTTGTATCTAGTAATAAATTATTTCCAGTCATCGGGATTTATAGTTTCACAAGACTCCTCTATAGCCTTTTCAATTTCCTCAGCCTCTTCTTTGGTCCATATGCCGGAAAACTCACTAAATGCAGATTCAGTTCGATTTTGTTTTTTTGCTTTTACTTTGTTCTTCTTCAGAAAGTCCTCGAGCGCCGATAGCGTAGCCTCGTTTTTTATTTTAAGCACTTCTTTAATAACATGTAACTTCCTAGCCTCGGATAGCATAAATAACCTCCTTCTGCCACCATTTATTTGTAGCTTAATTACAAAAATACAAAAACCATCTTAAATTGAAGAACGTAGCAGAAAGGACATGATATAAAGTTATATAATATTACAAAAGGGTACCCTTGTCTAAACCAAGCTACTTACACGTATGATGAAACGAAGAATTAAGACAGCATAACGATAAAAAAAATAAAAATAATTTTGTACTAATTGGTAAAGTATTTATATTTGCAGAGTCAAAAGGAAAATAAGATGGCAGGAAGACCAAAAATATACGATGAAGAAGCGGTGCTGGATAAGGCGATTGGGGTCTTTTGGGAAAAGGGCTATGAGAACGCTTCGGCCGACGATTTGCTGAAAGCGATGGGTATTGGAAAGGGGAGTTTTTACTTCGCCTTTAAAGGAGGGAAACAGGAACTCTTTGAAAAATCGATGAAGCGCGTAGCCGATCAATATTTCCGGGATTTCCGTAAGGCGGTGATGAGCTGTGAAAATCCCGTTCAATTGATCAGGGAGTTTTTCTTCTCGTTGGCGGGTGCCGAGTCGCCGGTTGGAGAACGCGGCTGTTATTTTGGTAACGCCCTGGTGCAGATCAGTGAGAGCGATGCCGGATTGAAAACAGTTGCGGCTGAAAGCCTTGGTTTGTTAGAATCTATTTTTCAGGAAGCTATGGTGAGAGGAAAAGAACTGGGATTATTAAAAAGCAGCTATGAGCCGGCCTTGCTTGCAACTTACCTGATCAATTTATGGAATGGCTTTAATGTTACCAAACGCATGGTCACTGATCCGGAAAAACGGCTCGCATTGATGAAAATGAATTTGGAACCGATTCAATAAAAAAATTTAATTAAAACTGTACTAAATAGTACAAAACAACTAGATTAAAATTAATATTCACCTCAAAAATCAAACAAAAATGAAACGCAAAGCAACAGCCGTATGGAACGGCGACATCAAATCAGGAGCAGGTCATTTAACTACCCAAAGCACCACCTTAAACAAAACACAGTACTCGTTCAATAGCCGGTTCGCCGAGGGCGTAGGTACCAATCCGGAAGAATTGTTAGCAGCAGCACATGCCGGATGTTTTACCATGAAGCTCGACCTGGATCTTACCCAAGCAGGTTATACCGTGGACGAACTGGAAACTACTTCTACCATTACACTTGACAATGGCAAGATTACGCTGTCGGAACTAAACCTGCAGGCAAAAGTACCGGGAATCACAGAGGAAGAATTCCAAAAAATAGCCAAAAACGCAGAACAGACCTGCCCGGTAAGTGGAGCTTTTAGTTTCGAAATTAAACTGAATGCAACGCTGATAGCTTAAAATTAGGGAAAAGCCTCCTGTAGATAATAAGGAGGCTTTTTTAAAGCTTTATTTTGTACTGAATAGTAAACAATTAATTTAAAAAAATAGACAAATGAAAACATTAAAAACAATGATCGTATTGACTGTGGCAGCTATAGTCTCTTTCAATGAAGCAAAAGCACAATCTCCCCTTGCAGATCAGGATCTACGGATCGATCCGCAGATCCGTACTTTTTTAAAGGCCTTGAATAACAGCGGAGGAAAGCCCGTAGAAGCACATTCACCGGCGGATGCGAGACTGATTTTAGTGGGTGCTCAAAAATCTGTGGATGTAGATTATTCGGGCATTGAAGAATCGGAAAGAATAATTAGTCAGGATGGTTATGATGTGAAGATTCATGTAGTTAGACCCGAAGGAGCGTCCGGCAAACTACCGGTATTTATGTTTTTCCATGGAGGTGGATGGGTTTTGGGCGATTATCCTACACACCGTCGTTTAGTGCGCGATTTGGTTGTGAAAAGCGGAGCAGTGGCCGTTTTTCCGGACTATACCCCTTCACCGGAGGCGCATTACCCGGTGGCGATTAATCAAGCTTATGCCGCAACTAAATGGGTGGCAGCGCATGGTGATGAAATCAATGTAGACGCTACTCGACTAGCAGTGGTTGGTAACAGTGTTGGCGGTAACATGGCTGCCGTGGTTTCCTTGATGGCCAAAGACAAGCAAGGACCGAAGATCCGGCAGCAGGTATTGCTGTGGCCGGTAACCGATGCTGATTTTAGTCGCTCTACGTATAAAAAATTTGGTAAAGATCGATTTCTGACGACCTCGCTAATGAAATGGATGTGGGACAATTATACGACAGATCCTAAAGAAAGAGCGGAAAAATATGCAGCACCCATTCAGGCCAGTCTGGAAGAGTTAAAAGGTTTGCCTCCTGCTTTGGTACAAACTGCGGAAAATGACATATTAAGGGACGAAGGAGAAGCCTATGCCCGCAAGATGAGCGAAGCAGGCGTACCCGTTACCTTGACTCGCGTACAAGGAATGATCCATGATTACGGCTTGCTCAATCCCATTGCTCACGTGCCGGCTGTACAGAGTGCGTTGCTACAAGCGGCAGCGGTGTTGAAAGAATCGCTTAAATAAAGTTCTCGTGAACGAAGTGTACTCAAAAATGGAGTCACTTCGTTTTTTGTAAGATTATGAAGCATTAAGTAGGTTTATTTGTTTGTTAATTATAAAATATCTTTAACATTGTTAGCAGTTTATCATTGTTTTGTATATTCTTCCAATTTACCGATAGAAATATAGAAAATTATTCGCCTTCTTGTTATCAACAAGATTTACAAAAGCAGGGTTGATGTTACTTATTTGTTTGTTTAGTAAGAAATCCCTATTTTAGAGTATACCAAACCTCCATAATTATGATTAATTCTATACGTAACGAAATCTATCAATCCATTAAAAGCAAACTTCCTGGCTTTTGGCTAAGGTTGGCAGGCGCTACGGTGTTTTTTTTTAGTTTTTATTTTAGTGTTATCATGGATGCGTACCCCGATCGGGAAAATATACTGGTTGTGCTATCCTGCTATTTGGCCTATCTCGTCTTAACGGAGTGTACAAACAGCTATTTTATCCAGCACATAGATGAAATGATTACTAAGTTGCCACAAAGCACCGTTACACAATTGAAGTCCATCTATCCTTTATTAATTGCGGGTTTTTTGCTCTCCTCCGCTTTCTTTATATATTCCCTTCTGGCTATTCCTACAAAATTGTTATTCGTAGACCCTTTACCCATGTTCAGTGGCGCGGCGTGGGTGCTTATCATATATTATTATTACAGCTACATACTCAATCGGCACAGTTCCGCATTCGCTTTTTTGACAACAGATGACAAAGGCAAAGCAAAACTGTTAAACATTCCTTCCATTATTTTGGCTAAAGTCCACGATTTTAATGAGAATGTCACAATAGTTTATGATGTAAAAGGTGATTATTATCTTGTAGAGGGAAATCAGTTGCAAACAATGTTGGATTCCTATTTCGGCTATAAATTCGAAAAAAAAGACAGAGGATCGTTGATTTCAAAAGACTTTTGGAAAGATAAAAATAAACCGCTATCAAAACGTTTTTACCTGTTACGCGTGCGAGGTGGCCTATTTGAGATTGGTTTATCAGCGTTTAGGTCAGTTGTACGTGAAGGTGGGTTGTATACGGTAATGGCGCAATCAGACATATTTTTTATGCCTGCCTCGGAACAAATTGACGTCTTATTTCCCGCTGATCAATTTGAAGTGGAGGACGATTGGGCGGGACCAATAGGGCAGGATCGAGTAGCTATATCGCGACAGACCTATGAATTGCTTAAAAAGTATATCATATCTTCCTCGCTAAATTAAGTATTGTCCACGGTCGTTGTCTTGTAGGAAAAAGCGTATATTTGTGTACTGTTTTGGTACGCAAAAAAGAATAGAGCTATAGGCCACCCCAAGCCATTAGGTCAGGACAAAACAAATGAATGGTCAAGAAAAATAACGGACAGGCACCGCCTCGTATATGTTATCGAAGAAAAGAAGATACTAATCTGGTTGTGATAACCCTGAGTCTGAATCTAAATGAGTCAAGATAAACAGCAAGCGAATCGGTATGATAAGATTTTCCGTGAGAACATGGAAGCGGTTTTAGCGGGGATTGTCAAACATCTCTTAAACTGGATATTGTTGAGGTATCGATTGACGTCGTTCAGAAAGTCCGTGCCGATCTAACTGAGAAAAAGAATTTAACGATTCTTACATTTATGACATAGTGAGGCCGCTTCTTATTAACGAGCGGTTTTCTATTATCAAGCTACACTTCTGTAGCATAGTAGGTTATGCAATAGGCACACGAAAGGGTTCGTTCGCCAACGAGGGGCTTGAATTCGTAGATTATATCTCTCCTCATCAACCAGGAAGTTTCAATCATCCAAAAGGAATAAATGGCAGGCAGTTTTCAACCAAAAGTGATATGGTTTCTTCAATAGGTAAATCTGCAAAATGGTTTGGTAATTCAAGTTACCAAAAAATCAACGGAGCGGAATGGGGAATACAAAGGGAAAGTAATGATAGCAAATTGGGTGGGCATGAAGTTGGGTCGTGGCTGAATAACATAATCGATTATTGGAAAAACCAAGGAATTCAAGTTAATGTGATTGAATGATGAAAAAGTTAATGTCAGCATTACTGATAGCAGGATTGTTCGTTTCGTGTCAACGGAATGTATACTTTAGCGGTTTTGAAAAATCTTTTCTAGCGGTTTATAAAGAAGGGGATACCTTAATATTTGAATCGAATAAAGGAGAAAGAGATACTTCCTATATTTTAAGGAAGGATATCGGCTATACCGAATGGAATCCTTTGACCCATAGCGGAAAGTATAGAATTTTATATGGCGAAATAGAAGAGGCCAATGGAACTTTACCAAATGGCGAACTTGACGGAAGAAAATTTGTTTCATTAATAAAAAAAAATCCAGATTCCGTTTCTCTATTCATAGCTTATAATAACATTATTATGATGCAGCGTTTTAAAAATTTTAATATTGAATCTCTGGATAAATATAAGCTTGCTAATGGTATTTATCGGTTTAGAATATTACATACAAAGGATAATGTCAATACGGAGGAACATCTGTATTGGCATTTAAAATACGGACTGATAAAATTTGTTACAAAAGAAGGAGTAATATGGCGTCGCATTAATCTAAATGGATGAGATCTATAGATATCTTAGGTAAGGTCTTTAAAAGGAGTAATATTCCCAATACTGTTTTTTATTTACTGGGTTGTTTTGTGTTGATCTATTTTTATGGTTTCGGGGTTTTTTGGAAAGTAGTTCTGTTTGTTTTAGGAATATTTGCTCTATCTGGTTTGTTGACAGATGTTTATCTGCTGATTAAAAGGAAAATATCTGTTTCGGATAGATCTTTATATATAGATGTTGGATTGTCATTGGTGTTACTTTTCCTGGCTGTTTTTTTTTTACCAACTCAAGTCTTGATATATGTTGCTTGTCTGAGTTTAATCGTAAATCTTACAGTCTGGTTTTGGCAGGGAAAGTGATATCGATTTGAGTTAACTTCGATACTATGAATAATCTAAGTGCCAAAGCTTGATCGCAAGATCGGGCTTTGGTATTTATTGTACATATTCTATAATTGGAGGTTCAACATTTAGTGCTGGTAAAACAACGGAATACATAATTGAAGAAGATATGCCGTGGATATTTATCCGAATCTTCTTTTTCATATATATCAAAAAACTTCAACGCTATATCTTCCGGAGAATCTTGAACGTAAAGCGTATTAGACATAAAATAAAGATGGAATAAAGGCATTAAAAGTAAACGTTTCATAAAATGTTTGTTGTCCTACAATTTGAGTTGATATAGTAGTAAATTCCAGTAATCCAGGATTACGCTGTAGCACAACCTTTTTAAGCAGTTATTGGATTAATCTGTATCTGTCCACCAACAGCCTTTAATACCTTCATGATTGTTCCAAATTGAGGTTTCGCGCCATCGGATAATGCTTTATATAAACTTGGTCTGCTTAGTCCAGTTTCTTCTGCGATTTTAGTCATGCCTATCGCTTTTGCTATATGTCCAATTGCAGCTATTATTTCAGAATCATTACCATCTTCCAAAACTGTATTAAGGTATTCAGCAATCATCTCATTACTGTCTAAATAATCTGCTATATCAAATTTTGATGTTTCCATTTTTTTATCTTTTTAGTTTATTCGAAATTACTCGCCGCTTTTTAGTTTTTTAATGGTATTCGTGATTTGCTTCGCTAATTCTTTCGCTTTTTGAATATCCTTTTGCTGAGAGGATTTATCTCCTCCGGTTAATAACAAAATGATTTTCCCGTCAGCTTCTTTAAAATAGATTCTATACCCTTTTGCATAGTTAATTCTCAATTCACTAATCCCATCACCCACGGGTTTGCAATCTCCGAAGTGTTCTTCGGTTTCTAATTTTTGGATTCGGAACAATATTTTAGCCTTTGCTCTCAAATCTTTCAATTTTCTAAACCATTTGTCAAATTCTATCGTCTTTTCAATAAAGTACATCTATTGCATGTATTCATTTGGATACAAAATTAATTAAAAAAATAGAATTCCACGATTTTATTGAAGGACTATTTTTTTTACACATATTGGCAAACGCCCAATAGTTTGGTGACCAATTCCATGCCGAATCCGAGAGGTCGCTTTGCTTTGACAAGTGGCGTTGCCAACCATAAAATACCGCTATCATAACCCGCTGAAAATATTATCTTTGGGGAGAAGAAGCGTTCTTTGATAGCAGCCTGAACCAGCGGTAAGAAACTTTGTCGGAAACGTAAAAACGTGCAAAAGGACGTACGATTACGGGGCTAGGTTCTATGACCCGGTGATCGGTAGATGGGGAAGCGTGGATCCGTTGGCGGAGCAGATGAGGAGATTTTCCCCTTATAGCTATGCTTTTGATAATCCAATACGGTTTATCGACCCGGATGGGATGGCTCCAAAGCCAGCTTGGGGTTTTCTTGTTCCTGTAATAGAAGCCATTGCAGGCTACTTTACCGTTGAGACAGTGGCCGTTGTGACAACGGGTATAGTCGCAGGAGCAACGATTAAGCATGCGATAGATACCTATCCGGGAAGAGGTGGTGTTTCCGATGTTACATCGGTTCAGGATAACACGAGGGTGAATAGTGTTTTCAATAAGCCAATTGCCAAAAGCGAGTCCGCTAAAATTAGAGAGAATAATAGTGAGGGGCAAAAGGAAGTTGTAGATAAACCAGCAGAACCCTATAACCGAAGGAAGCATTATGGCAATACCCAACAAAAGCAGATCGAAAGGAGATGGAAGCTAGTCCTGATGAAGTAGTGGACCATGAACCGGAACTAGTGAAGAGATATTATGAGAGTGATTCGAAAACAGGTGAAAAACCTGGCTATCAAATGACACCTGACGAAAGGAAAGCTAGTGCTAATGATAGGACAAGGATGAAGCTACAGCCGAGAGCGGAGTCTAACAAACAGGGAGCGGATGCCTCGAGATATTCTCGAGAACAAAAGAAAAAACATGGATTATAGTATATCTGATTATAAAAAACAAATAATACAACATTATGCATCGGTGTGGGGAGATGGCTTTAGCATGCAAACTTGGGCAAAAGGGCCGGCGTCTGATTTGGGAGAAGACTTTTGTATATTGGAATTTGCTCCTACCAAATCACGAAAGATGTGGACCTACGCAACTTGCTGCATGTCAAATCGCAAAAATGAAACCCAGATTGAAATGCATCTGTTTTCTTCTACTAAGGATGAATCTTTAGTAGAATTATTGACGGCGATAGCTCATTATCATAATTTTGGAAAGCAACTGGGTCTCTGGCATACTGTAAATTTCGGAAGGCCTTGGAAAAATGGATCTAATTGCTGCTATGGACTTATTTCGTTGCCCTATCTAGATGGACCTGACCTTGAAACTCTAAACTCAAAAGAATTCAAGCCTGTTAAATTTTATTGGCTTATTCCAGTTACAGAAAATGAGGTTGACTTCAAGAAAAGATATGGAATAGAACGATTGGAAGAGAGCTTTGAAGGAAATAATTTTAACTATCTGGATCCGCTTAGAAAGAGCGTCGTTTAAGAGCTTGTCCCGACTGTTCATTAGTCAGTTTTTTTATTATCGCGTATGGATTTTCTTGATTTTAGCACTAGTGTTGATGTTTACAAGGATAGCTCTTCCCAGAGGCGGCTCCACGAAGGGGTTCGTTCACGGGTACAGCAAGGGATTAGCTTGCAAAAGATGTATACGATTTACGTAACAATGCGAATGCTCCTGTTCAAAGCATACTTGATTTGATAAATCTAAATAAGGTAACGTATCCTAGCGTATTTACAAAATAACAATTATTATGACTCAAGAACAATTTGTTGATGCGTTAAAGATTGCTGTAACGGAATCGTCTGTTAAAGGAGTTGTTTCTGCTTTGGAGAGTCCTCCGGGAAGAAAACCGAAAGACCTATATAAAAAGTTGTCAGAATGGTATAACGGATTGGATGCTGCAGACAAGAATATGGTTGTCGATATCGTAAGGCTGTCGATAGATCATGGTGTTTTTGGCTTTTTATGCGTGATAGATGGCGTTAGGGCTATAGCAGGTGGAGATAAAAGTGGAGAATTTACTTTAAGCTACAAAGACGTTGACGGTGAATCTATATTGAATGACCCAAATGAGGACTATTTGCATGATCTGTATAACGCTGAATAAAGCTTAAGCCTAAAAAATATAGAGAAAACGCCTCGGCAAACTGCCGGGGCCTTTTTATTGCGCATGTTTCTGCTGCTTCTTTAAGATAATAGTTGCGAGCATTTTTGTTCCTTACTCTCATAAGTAACTGATAATGAGATTATGTATATTTAGCAGGCAGTGTCTGCTGAATTTGGAGAGATAGCTAGAAAGGTGAAATAAAACAGTGGGTTCCATGCTGTTCTTCTTCAATAATCCGTTTGCTTACTGACCAATAGGCTTCGACTATTGCAATGGCGGTTACTTTATAAACTTTTTCCTGTGAATAGTTGGGTTATAAATTTCTTATAGTAGGGTAAGTTGAAATATTTAAAAGATAAAAAACCAACCATCGTTTTGCTAAAAATATTAGATTTTTTTATATTTGCGATAACCTGAATCGAAATGAGTCAAAGTAAACAGCAAGCGAATCAGTATGACAAGATCTTCCGTGAGAACATGGAGGCAGTGTTGCCGAGTATCGTTAAACATCTCCTAAAACTCGATATAGTAGAAAGTGAAGAACTGCCTGATGATTTGCAGCACACAAAAGAACGCAAGCCGGATCTACTCAAAAAGGTAAAAGATGCGTCGGATAAGATTTATGTGTTGCACGTGGAGTATCAGACAAAGAATGAGGCCGATATGGTGTTCCGGATGGCTGAGTATAGTGTAATGTTGCAGCGGAGGTATCGGCTGCCCGTAAAGCAATATGTTGTTTTTATCGGTTCGGCCAAAGTGACGATGGCAACCGCTTTTGCAACGGAAGATCACCAATTCCAGTATAACCTCGTAGCGTTTTCCTCGGTAGACTATAAAATATTTCTTAAGTCTGATAAACCCGAGGAGAAAATATTGGCAATATTAGCTAACTTTGTAAATGATAGTCCATTAGAGGCTGTCTTAACAATTCTAAAGGAAATAAAATCGGTTTCCGATGGAGATCTGTCTGGAAGCAGATATTTTAATCAATTGCGAGTGTTGGTGCAATTGCGTAAATTAGAGAATCAATTCATTGAAGCTATGGAAACGATAACAAAATTTTTTAAAGAAGAGCGAGATCCGTTGTTTCGGAGAGGTGAAGCAAAGAAAAGTTACGAATTCATCGAAAACTTAATAAATCAAACAACTTTTGACGATGTTAAAATAGCACAATTGGCGGTTGTTGAATTAGACTTCGTCCAAAAAGTTCGCGCTGACCTGGCTAAAAAGAAGAAGAAATAAGGATTCCCTAGTATATATAAAGGCATTCCTTGAATGGCTTTTCTTTTTAGCCTGCAACTTCTTTATCAAATTTTCATTTTTCTCGCTCGGGCTATATCGTATTGAAAAAATTACTTTTGCTTATTTTTATACTCCTTGGCAAATTTCTTTAAAGCTGCAATTAGCGTCGGGTTATTAACCATAACAACTTTGCCTTTCTTTTCGTCAAAATGCTCAACTTCGTAAGGTAAGCCCTCAATTTTATGGAGTCTGTTTAGCTCGTCCTCTAGTGCTTTTGCTAACCCTGTATTTATCCGTCCTTGGGGCTCTAGAAGATCCCTATTATCCTTTTCCAGCAATTCGCCAATTTGATTCAAATTATCATCAGTTGGTTGAAAATTGTTTGAGTTCCAGCTACTAACAGTTGTATAGTCTACGTCTACCCATAACGATATAAGTCGGGATGAAGCCCCCACATCTTTTGCTACCTGTTTGATTCTGTTACTACTTTTCTTATTTGGAGTCTTCTTCTTTGCCATAAAAATCTTCTTTTAAAGTTTGTGTATGACTCAAACTTTTTATATATTTGTTTTGTAATTAGATTATAGCGACAATAGGAGAGAAGTGTTTATAAGCTTCTTTACAACGATGTTACTCACAGTAGAAAACCGCTAAAATTTCCATGTGAGTTGATCGTGGAGTCGCCTTTATTGGAATTTTATATCTTTGTAGATATTATCCAATAGGGCGTTCTCCATGTTAGACTCTGTGGAACCATGATTTCGGTCGTGGGGTTCTTAGCGGTACCACTACCAGAGCTTTGGAGTTCGTCCTATTGGTTGTTAAACCAATAGTCATATTTTCAAAGCTTCGGAGCTGACATCGTTCATATAAACTCTAAGTGTTATGAGAACGATACAAACCAAACCAACCAACTATTTAAGCCGCAAATTATTTGTGATGCCAGGCATTAATAATGGCACCTTACGGCCACGTCCCAAATCCTTACAAAACCACTTAAAGAACATTATCACTTCACCCGAATAAGGTAGCCAAAAGATAAACAGACTGCGGATAGCATAGAGGAAGAGCAAAAGACGCTCAACCCGAAGCAGGCATAAAAGGGCCATATTCCAGTCTGTTGCCGACCCTATGTTATAAGTAAACCAAGCTTTGCTTAGGTTTTTAAGATAGGCCGGTTCTTTTGGTTATCGCAATTAGTCATAAAGATACAGGCTTCGTCCTAAACCAGCAAATTTTTGCGTCTTCTTAAAGACATGTGGGTCGGTTTATTTAAGATTTTAACACCTAAATCGAATTAAATCGACCAAAATGAAAGCATTTTTACGCTTAATGGGAGGGGTGTGTGCTGTTGGGAAACTATCAGTTCAAGCCCTCTCTCGAACATATAAAATAGTAGGTACGGCGCGCAAGCGTTCGCTAATGATGCCTGCCTGCCGTAGGCAGGAGTGTGAGCGATTAGTGATAAATACTGTTTTTTTCTCAACGAACAGTTTTTCGCTACGACCATTGCGTATACAAAAAAGTACTGAAAAAAATACCTGTAACTCGCGAGTTACAGGAAAATGGGGCTTAAGAAGGGTCAAAGGCATTTTTTGGTGCTTTTTTACCGCTAAAATTTGCATAAAAAAGTGCTGGAAATTTAGGTACAGATACCTTTTTTCGTCGCAAAATGGTGCCTACGAACCTATAAGAATCGGGAGGCCACTGCGCGGCCTTAAACCTTACACCGTATACCTTATAACCCTAAAAATCTTGTTCTGTGTTTGTTTGGCTCACGCCCGGCAGTCCTCCTCCCCGGAGGCTGCCCACGGCGTGGCTTTATCCACAGATTCTATTAAACCGCTACAAATAGGAGACACCATTCCCGAAGCGTTATGGCACATGCCCTTACAAACGGTAAAAGCAGGGCGGGCGGGAAGCACTACCGTAACGCTCAATGATTACAGAGGTAAGCTGATTATACTGGACTTTTGGGCTACGTGGTGTACGGCCTGTGTAGCTGCAATGCCCGATTTACATCAACTACAGGCGAAATTTGAAACAGAGCTCAAAGTGCTATCGGTAACGTATGAACCATCTGACAAGGCCCGGCAATTTTTGGAAAACAACAAATTGCTAAAAGACCTGAATATAGGCTCCATAACTGATGATAATATGCTGAAGAAGTACTTTTACCATAAGCTTATTCCGCATTGTGTGTGGATTGATCAGAAGGGCGTTGTCAGGGCTACTACCAGACCTGATGCGGTTAACGCTATAAATGTATCGGGGATAATTGACAACCAAACCGTTGGACTAAAAATGAAACGGGATATCGATGCCGCTAAACCTCTGTTCTTAAAAGGCGATCTGTTGGTTTCCAATAAGGTCAGACACCATAGCATCTTTATTGAAGAAACTTATCTGGGCTTGCCGGTCGGCCCTAAGATACATAGGAATAACAACGGGGCGGCCGTTGGTCTGGCGCTATGTAACATACCGCTACTTGGCATTTACGATTATCTGGCCCGCAAGCTGTTTGCCGGAAAGGGAATCTTATATTCATCGAAAGATAGATATATAGCTGCCCGGGACACGACGGGATTGGGGATGGTTTATACAATTTCACTATCGGCCGACACGGTAGCTGACATGAACAGGGTATATAAAAACATGCTAAATGAAGTAAACCGGTACAGTGGCTGGAAGGGAATGATCGAAAAGCGAAAACGTAACTGTTATGTGCTCCGCCACACAGCTGAAGAACCTGGCTTTTTATCAGGTACCGACTCCCTTAAAATGAATACATTCTTTAAAAGTAAACCGGGAGATGCTGTCCGTTTAAAAGGTTATCCCATAAAATACCTGGTAGCCGGAATCAACAGCTTTGTTTTTGGCCGGTCGGATGATCTGCTGGTAGACGCAACAGGCATAAAAGGCCCTGTTGACCTCACCTTACAGCTGGAACCTGGTAATGTTGAACGACTAATAGCACAACTTAAATGCTATAACCTGACGTTAACGAAAGAAGAGATTGAGACAGACGTATTTGTTATTAGAAAATCTGACCTATAACCTTCAACTTGAACAAAATGAAATTATGTATTATCTTATGGTGTGCCTTAATCAGCTTTACCTGTCATGCGCAGTCAAGAATTGCCGGACATGTAATTTCCTCTCGAGACAATCAACCGATCAGCGCGGCAAATATAAAACTGTCCGATGGAACAACCATTGCCAATACGAACGCACGGGGCGAATTTAAAGCACTCATAGACGTGAAAGATTCACTGATATTTATCCAGCACATCGGTTTTATTACAAAAAGGGAAAACCTTAATGGCCGGACGGTTGATAAACTACTTATAGCTTTAGAGCCTGACGAACAACAGCTCGAAGAGGTAACCATATCGTCGGGTTATCAAAGGATTGCAAAAGAACGTGCGACGGGTTCTTTTACCTTTATAGACAATGAAACATTCAGCGAGCAGGTAAGTACTGACGTCCTGAGCCGCCTACCGGCCGTTGCCAACGGTCTGATCGCTGATAATAGTACCAATTCTTCCGGAAGGCTGATGATCCGGGGACTGAGCAGTATCAGAGGACCTAAGCAACCGCTGATTGTTGTGGATAATTTTCCTTACGAAGGCGATATTACCAATATCAACCCGAACGACGTTGAAAATATCACTGTATTAAAAGATGCCGCCGCAGCGTCTATTTGGGGCGTCCGCGCCGGAAACGGTGTGATTGTGATCACCACAAAAAAGGGCAGATTTAATCAATCGCTCACAATAGATGTGGTGGCGAGTGCTCAGCTCATAACGAAACCTGATCTCTCCTATCTCCCTCAAATGGAAACAGCCGACTATATCGGGGTCGAAGAGCTCCTGTTCAACAAAGGCTATTATAACTCAAGAATCAACAGTATCGGAAAGCTGCCACTCAGTCCGATTGTTGAGAAACTAATCCAGCTGAATGCGGGACTGATCGACTCGGCGAATTATTTAACGGAGCGTATGCGTTTGTCCGCATTGGATGTGAGGGATCAGTATAATAAATACTTTTATAGTAGCGGGCTCAATCAGCAGTATTCCCTACGCATGCGTGGGGGTACAGACAAACATAGCTGGGGTATGGGATTGGGTTATGATGGCAATAATTCCAACCTAAACGAACTGAACCGACGGGTGAATATTCGTTTCGAGAACACTTGGCGGCCACTACCGAAACTTACTGTCAGCTCCGATATTTATCTTACACGTACTGCTGATCGCTCGGGGAAACCTGCTTACGGAAGTATCGGAATGGCTACTTACAATCTTTACCCCTATGCCGAGTTTGCAGATGCAGCGGGAAATGCACTGCCGATCTATCAGAAGCGAAAGCCTTACTTGGATGCATTGGCCGAAGATGGCAAACTGCTGGATTGGAATTATTATCCCTTGCAGGATTACCGTTATATGCGGAACAGTACCGATGGAACGGATGTTCTGCTCAACACCGGTTTCAATTATCGCATCTCGGAATGGTTTTCATTTGATGGCAGGTATCAATATGAAAAGCAACTGATAGAACGGACCAACAAGCGGGGCGAAGAAAGCTATTTTGCGCGTGACCTCATCAATTCCTACAGTCAGATTGACGCGGTTTCGGGAGCTGTGAACTATATCGTGCCCAAAGGCAGTATTGCGGATATTGCGTCATCTTCGTTGGCTTCTCATAGCGGCAGAGCCCAGTTTAATGTCAATACCGCTTGGTCAGATCATGAGATCAACGCAATTATCGGTGGTGAGATAAGGCAGTCGCATACCGCAATGAATCAATATCGTATCTATGGATTGAAAGACGACAATCTCACTTTCGGCCAGGTAGACTATACACGGCAATATCCGAATTTTGTTAGTGGAAGTCTCTCTTTTATTCCGAACAACCAGCAGTTGGATGATCGGATTTTGCGTTTTGTGTCGGTATACGGAAATGGGGCTTATACTTTCAGAAGGAAATATACCCTTTCGGCAAGCATGAGACGTGATGCCACTAATCTATTCGGCTTAAATACAAACAACAAATGGAACATGCTCTGGTCGATAGGTGGCAGCTGGGATATTGGTGCGGAATCTTTCTATAAAAGTAGCATGCTGCCTTATCTGCGTCTCCGGTTAACGCATGGGTATAGCGGCAATATCGATCCGGCCATGAGTGCCGTTAGCACCATTTGGTATGTTGGTATCAACCGGAATACGAGGTTTCCCTATGCAAGATTTGATAACTACGCAAACCCTGACCTGCGCTGGGAAACGGTGCAAACTACAAATATGGGAATAGATTTTACCTTTCGGGATAACCGGCTGAGCGGCAGCATAGAATATTATCTGAAACGCGGGAAGAATCTTTTCGGACTGGAGGTAATGGACCCCACGGCAGGAGTTGGCAGCAATATCACAAAGAATGTAGCGGAAATGAAAGGGCATGGTATGGATATCCAATTGAATTCGGTTAACATAAAGGGTCGCGCAGTCTCATGGCAGAGTCAGTTGAACTTAAGTTTTAACAGAGACGAAGTAGTTGACTATTACCTTAGCTCAACTCGGGGAAGGGACTTCGTTACGGAGCGTTCAATTGCCGGTGTTATCGGAAAGCCGGTGTATTCGGTGTTTTCATTCAGGTGGGCGGGGCTTGACCCTGAAACCGGAGATCCCAGGGGCTATCTTAATGATCAGGTTAGCAGCAATTACACCCAGCTTTATGGAAACGGTACGCAATTGGACGATCTGGTATATAATGGCCCGGTGCTGCCCGTATGGTTTGGGTCACTTGGTAATACGATTACTTTTAAGAGCCTGAGCTTATCAGCCCGCATTGTATATAAAATGGGCCATTACTTTAGGCGCAGCAGTATAAACTACTACTATCTTTATTCACAGGGCGAGCAACACAGTGATTTTGCGTTAAGATGGCAACAACCGGGCGACGAATTATATACAGATATTCCGTCGATGGTTTATCCCACAAGTTCGAGCAGGGATAACTTTTATCGCTACACCGAACCTCTGGTGGAACGGGCGGATCATATACGACTTCAGTATGTGAACCTGTCGTATAAACTGAATACCGGCTTTCTTCGGAAAATTGGCGTGAAGAGTTTCACAGCATTCTTAAATGCGGACAATTTGGGTATTCTTTGGCGTGCAAACAAAAAAGGTATTGATCCGGAGTTTCCGAGCGGTGGTAATACCCTGGTACCGCCGCGTGCATACGCCCTGGGAATACGTGCTCAACTATGATATAACAAAAAAAAGATCAACATGAAAAACTGTACAAATAGACTTATCTTTTTTATACTGCTGATTGGCCTGCTAGCCGGTTGCAAAAAATTTTTGGAGGAAAAGCCCGATAAAAAGCTGGCAGTACCGGTAAATGCCGAACATTTTCAGGCCTTATTGAATGAAAGTTCGCAAATTGATATTTCTCCATCTGAGGGAGAGATTGCGTCCGCTGATTTTTATCTGGCCGATGACGACTATGAAAGTTTGGGATGCGAAACGGAATGGGATCTGTACCGGTGGAAAGATGGGTCTTTTACCGAATTATGTTATATTGAGGATGGTTGGCGCAAATGTTATAAAAGTATCTACCATTGCAATGTGGTGCTGGAAGGGGTTGCCGAACAAGCCTTAAATGAAGAGTTAAAGAATGTGAAAGGGCAGGCGCATTTTCACCGGGCAGTTAACTTATTGGAGATGGCCGGTATATGGGCGTCGATTTATGATGAAAATACCGCCGACGAGAAATTGGGCTTACCGCTTCGTCTGTCCTCGGATTTCAATGTTAAAAGTGAGCGGGCGAATCTGAAAGAAACGTATAGGCAGATATTGGAAGATCTGAAGGAGGCCGAAGTAAACTTGCCTGTAAGGCAACCGAACAGAAGATGGCCGGGCAGATCGGCCGCGCTCGGATTGTTGGCACGGACCTATCTTTTTATGGGGGATTTCGAAAATGCACTTATTTATGCCGATAAAGCCCTGCAGGGAGTCTCTTTACTGGATTTCAATGAGATTGATGTACAGGCAGATTATCCCTTTAATTCCGAAGATAATGAGGAAGTGCTGTTATTCAAATTCCTGTTCACTTATTACTCATTAAATGAAGCGGTGGCTAAGGTTGATAGTAACCTCATTAAGCTGTATGATAATAGAGATCTACGCAAACAGGCCTTTTTCCGAGTAAATGAAGACGGTTCCTACCGCTTCAAGGGCAGTTATGGGGGAGGTCGGGGCGCGTACTTTTCGGGAATTGCTGTGGATGAGGTGATGTTGATCAAGGCGGAAGCTTTGATACGCCTTGGAGAAGTAGGAGAGGCCCTGTCTGTTCTGAATCAATTATTGGAAAAACGATGGCAACGCGGATTTTTCAAACCCTATCAAACAGTTGATGCTCAGGAAACATTGGACCTGATTTTGAAGGAGCGTAGAAAGGAACTGCTATTCAGAGGACTGAGATGGTTTGATGTGAAACGCATCAATCACTTGGGTGGAAAGATCACGTTGGAAAGAGAAGTGAACGGGCAACGATATACGCTGCCCGTTGGAGATCCCCGTTTTACCATTCTCATTCCGGAAGACGTGATAAGGCTGGGAGGGATTCCGCAAAATGAACGCTAATCCTAGTTGCGTCCTTTTGCCGATTCGTCAATAATGGCCTGCGGAGAACCAAGCTCTTCCAGGTATTCATTCAGCGTCATGTCTTCCGGAACCTCCAAGCTACAAGGTATTTGAGTTGGATTGTCGCAAGAAAGGCCCGGCTGCTGATTTTGGTTCCAATTGGACGGATTGGCCACATGGTCGTTCAACGAAGAGGAAGGTCCGTTGTAAAAATAAGTGGTAGTCGCCCGGACCTTCTCTTTTTTATTTTCTTTCTCTGTCTTTTCGGTAGCATAAGCGTTGCCCGATACCATGATTGCCATCGCCAGTGCAAAAGCAAAGCTTAAACCTTTTTTTAATTGAGTATACATGTTATCCTCCTTGTTTTTTAGTTTTTAATTTTTATTATAACTTCTTGTACGTTCTCTCATGTTGAGAAAATCTACTGGGAATAAGGGGTACACCGGCCTACCCGGAAATACCGCAAATCTGCGTGGATAATAATGGGAAAATGATTTCATAATATTTGGTTTTTGTACAAGGCTAAGTTATTAGGTGTTGAGGAGAAAAATAGTTCACAGCTGGTGGACGAAATGCATCGTTTACGTTTTTTATGCGATCATCAAATCCCTTTTCTATAAAGGGATGGGAGAGAGGCTTTAAAATGTAAATGCTAGTATGCGAAAGCGGTTAGTGTTGATGAGTGAATTATTTAATGATGAAGGCGTTCATGCCAAGCGCTCGAAGATTCTTCATCCCACTCTGCAACGGGATCAAGGTGATGTAGGGAGTAAAGCCTGTCAGCCGGATTGGCTGTGTACAAAAAATAAATGAAAAAACTTCCTGTAACTCGCGAGTTACAGGAAAACCTGGTTTAAGAAGTATTGAAGGTGCTTTTGGTAGTTTTTTGCTGCTAAAAATTGCATAAAAAGGTGCTGGGAATTCGCGTATAAATTTGCTCGTTGCGGTAGAAATGCTGACAGGAATATGGTTAAGGCGGTGACGTGGGGGAGGCTGCCACGTCGTAAACTCCTCGCAGTGACGCGTAGTGGCAAGGCCCCGCGCGTCCTTAAACCTTACACCGTATACCTTATAACCCTAAAGATCTTTAGGAAGAGTGTTTTGAATGGGTGATCAGTAATGAAATTCTCACAGAATAGATAAAGGTATCTCCTCCCCAATTCAGGGCTTAGGTTATTTATGCAAGAAGTAGAAGAGAAAACCGAACATAGCTGCCAATTGGGTTACCCAGAAGATAAACATCCATTTGATCGTGGAAGAAAAGTCACTCTTCATTTCTGCTCTCAGATTTGCCAAATCTTCCTTTGTAGCTAAATGTTCGATTCTTCGTTCTACGGCACGTACTATTTCTGCTTCATTGGCATCCTCCATGTATTTAACGACTTTTTCCGCACTTGCTTCGTCCATGCCTGATAAGCGCTTTAGTATTGCAAATACTTCTAATGTGTTAGTTCTCATCGTATTAGAATTGGTTAAAGGTACTAAATTTTATTTTTTTAACCTTGTCTTAGGTATCTTTTTTTGACTTTATAATAAGAACCTTTGCTTATTTGTAGATAATGCCATCGTTGTTCGTTGGTGGTCTGGGCCACGATTTCAGGTAATTCTTCCACCAATAATTTATATTTTTGATAGTGACTGGGTTGCTGGAAAATAAGTGCATATTTACGCAAGCGATTAATCTGGTGCTGTTTGAGAATATGAAATAGCTCAGATATAGACCAAAAGCGCCGTTGCCCTTCCACGGCAATCTCATTGCGCAACATAAAGAGTGCAGTGGATTTTAAGAACTCGATATGTACATTCCCAGACCGTTTGGTATAGAGATGCTCGGTACCCGTGAAATATGAATAGGGGACTAATAGCCAACGTACGATACGCTGCCCATCAGCACGATAGTGGTTACCTGCCACCAGTCCTTCGAGCACAAAACACCAGTATTGGCGTGCATCATCGGGCTGGCTGAAGATAGCGCCTTTCGTAAATTGTTTTATAATTCCATGACGTTCTAAAAACAGACGGGCATCATCCGGGATACGCATGTAACGCTCCCAAAAGTCGAATAATCTTTGCATGTGTTTATTTGTAAAGGTTAAATAACTAGGCTAACATTAGGTTAGGTGTCTTATTTATGTAAATCCGCTCATGTAAAACATGGCGTTCCTCCTTTCTTTTTTAGATAGGGTCTGTTGAGGGCTCACTCCCTGCAAACCTTGGGTAATTGATAATTGGGGTTTATATGTTTTCTCGTTTGATGGAACCAGGCGCAGTAATTGAGCAAAATCATAGCTAGCGAAAAAAGGCTCAGGCCTAAGAAAATACTGATCAGCAGGTGTAATATGATAATGCTACCAATAAATGGCTCCTGTAAACGACGAAGCAAAAGATTGAGCGGATAGGCAATCTCCAAGAGAAGCACCAAAATTCCGCCCGCGCTTAAAAGCCAATGAGGTAAAAAGCCGACATCCCATTGGGCGCTGTTAAAGTAGGGGAGGTGAAGTGCCTTCCAAAGTGCCTGGCCATTCCACCAACTGCTGCCGAACGCTTTGTTGAGTCCGTTGAAAAAATAAACGATGGATAGGTGTATCTGTAAGATACGCTGGCAGCGGTAAAGTGTAGGAGTGCTTGCCGGTATTAATTTCCATAGGTATTTATCTACGCTATAACTACGATAAGTAGGGAAAAGAAGGCAGTAAAAAAGGCCGATCTGGCAAAAATAGTCGAAACCATAGCTGAACAATGGAACAGCCGTAAATATACAGGCATGTAATAATAACAAAATGCATGCAACCAATGGCGTAGCAAAGCCGATCGCTAACAGGCCTGCCAAGCTATAATAAGTAAAGCTTAATCCTTGATAAAAGTGCTTGCTATCAATGGCTTTTTCAATCGCTTGGATGCCCGGTAACAGCGTGTCTTTTTTGATGTCGAGCAGGGTATAATCAACCAGCCCATCAAACGTGTAAAACAGCTTGAAATCATCTCCCAAAGTATAGTAAGCTAAACCGGCTAAACCGGCCGTACCTACGCGTAAAGGAAATTGAAAGTCGAGCTGCCGTAAAGGCAGCTTTTTGAAAGACGAAAAAATCATATCTTCTATAGGTTAATCGTACGCTGAAAAATCAAAAAGTAGGCGTCTTGTGCTAGGCTATCATGCTCCTGATAGAGATAGATCGACACTTTCACTTGGCTGATGTTTGGATCGCTTTTACCAAGATACCGGGCCATACTGCCGGCGACGGCGCGACTGTATGCTGGCTCTAAGTTTGTATGTTTATCAGATCTGTCGGCTTCTTTTAGCAAAGGCTCAAATAAACGGGTAAAGCTTGAATAACGGTTTAAGCTTTCGCGATTTTTTAGCTTTGGATTGCCGAGTGTAAAACGCAGGCTATCCCGGTTATTATAAAGACGAAACTCGGTGACGTATTGGCTTCCAATATTTGGCGCGAAAAATCCGTAAGGCATGTCATTGCCGGTTAATTTTGCATAAACCCGTAAAATGGAATGTTCAAATACGTGCTGGCCGATGTGCACGATTTCTGTAAGCGCCCTCGGTTCTTCCTGTCTGGTTCTGTAGTATGCGTAATAGCTATGCTGAAAATTATTCCACAGGATTATTCCAAAATGCAGGCTCACGCCCAATAGAAATATAATAGGCTTCATGAGACTTATACTGAAGCTTTTTTATTGATAGGATAAAATCAACGCAATCTGTTCCGTGGTATATTGATCCTTTGTAGGCTCCACCGGTCGATCCGGAAAAACTATTCCCTGAACAAAGATACCGGCAGCGGCGTACTGGTCGGCACCCAACTCCATCGGCATTGCAATCTGCTCGGCTTTTGGAAGATGAACGGTTACCATTTTTTGCTGAAAGGTGTGGCTTAACAAAGCAGCGAAAGCAAACAGGCTTAGGCCGCTCAAGATATTGTGCTTTGTCATCATGTTTGTTTTTTAGTATCGGAATAAAGATCATTATCTCCCGATTTTCTCAGTTAGAAATGGCGCGAACGGTAAGGATTATGTCACCAGTGACTATTTATTTGACATACATGGTAGTTTTTGTTATTTTTCCTGTTTCTGATCCACAAACCAAACTTATTATGATCAACACTATACTCATTGATGATGATTATCCTGTTTTGAAATCAATAGAGAAGCGGCTTCAACAGATTGATGGATTGAACGTATTACGGGCTTTTACGGATATCGCTGCAGCGCTCGCTTTTCTTAGGTCTTATGGTAAAATTGATTTGATATTCTGTGATATTGAAATGCCCGATTTAAATGGTGTAGAGGCGGCTCCCTTGTTACGGCCTTATTGCCAACGTTTTGTTTTTTTAACCGGTCATAAAGAATATGCCCTAGCGGCTTTTGGAGTACATGCGGATGGTTATTTACTAAAGCCTGTGGATAAAAAGGAGGTATTAAAAGAGATGGCCGAACTTGAACGGGGGCCGAATGGCGTAGCGACTGATGCATTGATGGGCCATTGTTTGGTAGTGAAAAATAAGGGCAATAAAGAGCAGCAGCTTATTGCCATAGCAGATATTATTTGTATCAAAGCTTATGGGCATTATGTGAACCTTTTTTGTAAGAGAAGCCGGGAACCTATTTTGCATCGGGATACGCTGGATAATATGGAACTGTTCTTGAAGCGCTTTGGCGGTTTTTTGCGTACGCACCGATCTTATATTGTTGCGGTCAACGCTATTATAAAGATACAGGAGATGTCAGTGGTTTATTTAACCGATGGAGTAAAGGCGAATATCAGTCGCAGTTACAGCGCACAGGTAAAGGAATGGCTGCATAAGCTGCAAACTAAGTGATGTTGGAAATACGGATATGCTTTTTAAGATTGCTGCAAAAAATAAATGGACGCTTGGCCGGAGGGCTGCTGATGCATGTATTGGTATGGCTCTGTTTTATGGTTGTGAGCACCCAACTGCTTGGCTTTGAAAGCGGTTACAGTAAGAATGTGTGGAACAGTGTACTCTTTTTTAGCATACAGATCTTTTTCTTTTATGCCAATAGTTACTATTGGTTGCCCAAAGTGTTTAGTGTTGAAAAGGGAAAAGTGCGGCGTTTTATCTGGTTATTGGTGGCGCAAATTTTTTGTTTGGTAGTGTTTCTCGTGGTAATAAGCATGCTTTTTGGAAACCTGCGAATTTCTTTTGCCGGTTCTTTTAACGATTGGTTGTTAATACCCTATAACCTATCTGCTTTTGTGTTGCCTTTTTTGGCTTATTGGCCATTCAGCACGGGGTATTATTATTTGGTACAGAGCAAAGCGATAAGCGCCGAAAACAGGCGCTTAAGACATGAGACTATGCTGTTATCACAACGTTGGTTAAAGGCCGAATTGAACCCGCATTTTATGAATAACTGCTATCATTTTTTGGATGGCCTAATGCTCATTGATGTTAAAAAGGCCGAGGAGGGGCTCGTTCTGATACAGGATATGATGCAATATTATCTACTGGTACCTAAGGATGGTTTTATAGAAGTTAAAAACGAGCTGGATCAGTGTAAACGTTTGATGAAGCTGTATCGGCTTCGTTATGGTGACATCTTCGTTTCTGTACAGATGGAAGAAGAGGTAGCGCACTTGCCTTGCCTGCCGATGTGTTTAGTGCTATTGATGGAAAATATGTTAAAATATGGCGTTGTCAACCAAAAGGAGGAAGCGGCTGAACTGAGATTGACTTATAAGGGTGGCGTGCTGGAAATTACGACTTTTAATAAGATTCGCCGTTTAAGACAAAAGCCGCTAGCAAGTACGAGTAGGGGCTTGGCTAATTTAGAGAGCCAGTTGCAACATTTTTATCCAAATGCTTTCGTTTTAAGCAGAAAAGAGGAGAATGGGATTTATCGATTACAGTTGCGGATTTGGGGGGTAAATTGTTGAGTAGTAGAGTCGTTGAGTAGTTAATTAGGTTTATTAGTGATGAATTATGAGTGCTGAATTTAGGCCTATATCTTATTCCTTATAGCCTACACCCCCACCGCCTCTTGCTAAGTACGGATTTATTCCTTAAAATTATTGCTAATAAAATAGAGTGTTAATTCATAAACCTAAAGGACCGTCTTTTGGGGTAGATGGTTTGGCTCACCCTGTGTGGTTTAGCAAAATCCGCAGAACAACATGAAGCAATTAAACCTAATTTATCAATCTTTAAAAACAATTGAACGCTTATTGGAAGAGACCTTAGCCAAGCATGAAACACAGGAGCTAGATAATCTGAATGATTATTTGGATAAAGAACAGGTATTAAAGTACTTTAAAATTACCGATAGTACTTACTATCGTTGGATAGCGATGGGCCGATTGAAACCGTATGGACCAAATGGAGCGTTACGTTTTAAGAAAGAAGATCTGCTAAAGCTTATGGAGCAGCGACGATATCGCGAACGAATGTGATTTCTCTGACTGTCCGTTGATAGTGGTTTCAGTGCAGTTCGGCGCATATGGATACCAGACAATGGTTTGGACAATGAGTTTTCCAATCGTTGTTCGACGGTTCTCCCACTGTTCTTCGACAGTGCTTCGACAATAAGCGGAGGCTTGTCGGAGCACTGTCGAAGCCTTGTCGGAAAAATCTCGCAGCAGTGTGGGAGATGGTATTTTGTAGGGTTGAAATGCTGTTGGGGGGGTGTGAGATTTCTCCGCTGCACTTTGTTCCGGTCGAAATGACAGGGAGGGAACAGATTTCTCCGCTTCACTTCGTTGCGGTCGAAATGACATTAACGATTGTCATATCGAGTGGAGCATAGCGGAATCGAGATATCTCGCTACCACAGTTTTATTTCTTCCCAGAGATCTTTCCAGCTAGGATTTAATTTATAAATCAAAGCTTCCTTTTTACTCCTGCTCCATTTCTTTAGTTGCTTTTCTCTTGCGATAGCCTCTTCAATTCGAGCGAAGGACTCATAATAAATACAGATATTTAAGTTATAGAGAGCAGAAAATGAATTGGGGTAAAATTTTATTTTATGCTGATAAACTCTATTTCGAAGATTAGACGTTACTCCAATATACAGGGTTGTTCTGTTTTTATTTGTTAGTATGTAAACGCAGCCACCATATTGCATAATCGAAGATTGTTAGTTAGGTTCTAAATTAATAAATTCTGCGCTACGGTAGATTTCTCCACTGCACTTCATTGCGGTCGAAATGACAAGGAGGGAACAGATTTCTCCGCCACACTTTGTTCCGGTCGAAATGACATAGCGGAATCGAACCGACCGTAGGGAGTCATGAATGCCATTGAAAACTGGCACTAGTGAATAAATATCTCATATCACCCCAATTACTCCCATATCCACCCATTTTATCCCATTAATACTTCTGTCTAACACACGATATTATGTTTGCTGCATGGATACGAAAATACCGGTATAAGAAGCGTATTCGATAACAAGATGGTTAAACTTTAAAATTAAAATTATGGCAACGTACAAACAGGGCGTCAATGGCATGTTCTCTGGCAAAGCAGGTAGTGTAATCGGCAGCAACTGGCGTAGCATCGGCTACCTCCGTGGTCTGTCGCGCTTTAAATCTAAATCCAACTCCCCCAAACAGGCGGCACAGCGCGCTCGTTTTGGAATGGCTGTTTCTTTCCTAAGGCCTATGAAAACTGTATTGAATATCGGTTTTAATGATAAGGGAAATAACCGAAGCACTGGCTATAACCAGGCAATGCGCAGTTTTATGGCCAATGCGGTTACGGGAGAGTACCCGGATTTTGCAATTGATTTTTCAAAAATTGAGATTAGCAAAGGGGCTTTGGAAAAGTTGATCGGTATGCAGGTTGTTTCCAGTACGGCTAACACGTTCAACTTTACCTGGGTAGATACCAGTGCCGTTTCTGAAATGGGACATGTAGACGATCAGGTTTTTATCTTACTCTATAATCAAACGGAAGACACCTTCACCACTTTCCGCAATGCGCTACGGCAAGAGCAGGAACTGACTTTGGAACTACCGGCCGTGTTTTCGGGCAATACCTTTCATCTCTATGCTTTTGCGTTGGATAGGGACGGAAAACAAGCTTCTAACAGTCAATACCTCGGTCAGCTCGAATTAGCCTAAGCATGATCCCTGGAAGAGCAGCCTTGTGCTGCCTTCTTTTAAACATGCGTGCAGTTCAGTCGACGGTTAGTTAAGTCGTTGAGTTGTTGAATAGTTAAGTTGTAAAATAATAGCAGGGGCAGTCGCGGTGGCAAGTGCGAGCCTATAGCATAAAGCTGATAGCTGACATCCGAAAGCCTGAAATAATTAGCCAATGTGATGATGAGCCAATGTGATGGCTGGATAGTAGCAGTGGCAGTAGCAGCAGTGCCTAATAGCGTCTAACGCTTATAGCCTACAGCATAAAGCCGAAAGCTGACTGCTGATGGCTGAGAGCTAACGCCTAATTTCTAACCCCTAAAAACTAAATAACATGATTAAATTATTAAGAATCGCCGAAGGCACGAATACAACCCTCGGCCAGTTATACATCAATGATCTCTTCCAATGCTATATTCTGGAAGATAAGATACGGGATGAGAAAATCCCAGGTGAAACAGCCATCCCGGCCGGAACGTATCAACTGGGTTTGAATAAGTTGGCAGGTATGAATGCCAAATACCAAAGTCGATATAGTTCCATGCATAAGGGCATGGTGGAAATTAGGGGTATCCCGAATTTTACTTTGGTGTTCTTCCATATTGGCAATTACCATACGGATACTAGAGGTTGCCTATTAACGGGAAGCTATTATCAGCTCATTGATGGTGACTACCGGGTACTGCATTCGGCGGATGCGTATAAACGGGTGTACCCTTTATTAGCGGAAGGTGCTGAGGAGGGGAGTAGTTTGATAATTAGCCAATGTGATAATTAGCCAATGTGATAATTAGCCAATGTGATAATTAGCCAATGTGATAATTAGCCAATGTGATAATTATTCGTAAGTGTTTACTTTTTCGGCACTCATAGGAGCTCCCTACGGTCGGTTAGCCAATGTGATGGCTGGATAGTAGCAGTAGCAGCAGTGCTTAATAGCGTCTAACGCTTATAACCTACAGCATAAAGCCGAAAGCTGACTGCTGATGGCCGAGAGCTAACCCCTAATTCCTAACCCCTAAAAGCTAAATAACCATGAAACCGAGATGTAAATAACATTGACACACGGGGGCAATGATTATTGACAAGTGTTTACATTTTCAGGTGTCAATGAGCTTCGCTGCCGCTTCGGTTATTTACTCGAGCTCTCATCAACCATTAAAAAGAAAATAAACGGATGAAATCATTAGAATTAATAACCTTATTAGGTACGATCATCAGTATTTTATTATCAATCATAGCCTATTTCTTAAAGCAGTTACACGGAAATTTCCGAAAAATGGAACAGGATGTAGCTTTAATGAAAGCAAGCATACAACTCTTGAAAGCGGATTTAAAAGCGAACTATAATTTACTGCGACAGCGGATGGAGTTTCTTGAAGAGAGGAGGAGTGATTGAGTAGCTTTTTATAAGTGATGAATTATGAGTGAAGTTTTTAGTTGCGCGTTGTGAGTTGCCAGTTGCGAGAGCCTAACGCTTATAGCCTACAGCGTAAAGCTGACAGCTGACATCCGAAAGCCGGAAATAAATGATGAGTGATGCCTGCCTGCCGGTAGGCAGGAATTTTGAATGATGAATGAAGTTTTTAGTTGCCAGTTGCGAGAGCCTAACGCTTATAGCCTACAGCGTAAAGCCAACAACCAATAACCAACAACGAACAACTAATAACCAATAACGAATAACTAGTAACGAATAACCAATAACGAAAATGGACGAAATAACAGAAAGAATCAAATCCCCAACACCGAAGTTCTTTAAAAAAATTAGAACGATCGGATTAACTTTAGGAGCGATAGGAGGGGCACTATTGGCTGCTCCGATCGCTTTACCGGCAACGGTAACTACCATTGCGGGTTACCTCGCTACAGCCGGTATTGTGGCTTCGGCGGTATCAAGCGTTACAAAAGAGGATAAGCCTTAGAAGTGAAAATGCCCGACTATATAGGTCGGGCATTTGCTTCTTCATGATAAACGTTAAACTTTGGTTTTCAAAACGTATGCGACGATTCAACCTTCTGATAGAAGATGGTAATTTTTGAGCGACCAGCTTAAAAGTGCGTTGTTCTCTTCTTCCAAATTGAGCTTCCTGCAGATTTTGTGGCGGTAATTTTTGACGGTATATGGACTTAGGTGTAACAGGGATGCGATTTCTTTAGTTGTTTTTCGATTCGCAATGAGCTTTAATATAGCTACTTCGTTGGTGCTAAGATGTTTTATGATAGGATTTGCTTCTTCGATTCGAAGACTTAATTTTTCTTGCATTTGTTTAACTGTGGGCAAAATACCTGCATATAAGCGGCCTTCGTCTAAAGGCTTAATAATGTAGTTAGCCGGTTCAAGCTCAAACGCACGGTTAATCATTTGCATCGACTGATAGGAAGTGATAAATATAAGTTCGAAGTTATGGCGCTTCTTCAATTGATGCATTAGGGCGATGCCGTTCATTCGGTCGTTCAGCTCAATATCGCACAAAATCAGATGGGGTTGAAAGGTGGGAACGAGTAATTCTACTTCATCGATGGATAGTGCAATGGCTGTTTCAAAGCCGTAGCTGTTTTGCAATTGTTTTTCAATGAAACGGGCAATGATAACTTCGTCTTCAATGATTAGAATGCGCATGTAATGAAAGTTTGGGAAAAGTGAAAATAAAATTAAAACCGGATGTGTGCTGTATGGTGACAGTGCCCTTTAGCTGCCTTGTTAAATCTTCAATCAATGTAATCCCCATGGATTCACGGAGACGTAGATGGGATGCTCCTTTGCCGTTATCTCTATATATAAATTGGATATGCTCGAGCGATGACAGCAAAGTGAGGTGGATAATAGGCTGCGGATGGTGAGAAGTAAAGGCATGTTTAAACGCGTTTGTGATTAGTTCTGTTACGATCAGCCCAAAAGGAAGGGAAGCCGTCGGTGGAACGGAAATATCCGCTGGAATATCATGCCGAATTTGGACTTTCTCTGCAGGATCGTAAATTTGTTGCAAATGCTGTTTGATTTCATCAACCAGTAAAAGATAGGGAAGTGAGTACCCTTCTCGGTAGATATTCAAATGCTCGTTAACTAAAATCATAGCCCGAATGCGCCCGCGCATCTCGTTAAGTATGTCCTTTGTTTTTTGATTTTGGGCACGTGGTAGTTGAAGCGTGCTTAAACTGTAAAGCATTTGAAGATTGTTTTTGACACGATGATTCAATTCATCCATAAGCGTTTCGATATGGTTTTTTTTGGTCACCAGCTCTACCTGCTGCAGTTGCAGTGTTCGGTTTGCTTTCTGGAGTGCGAGGGTACGTTCTTCTACTTTGCGTTCGATAAGTGTATGCTGCTGCTTACTCAACACGTTTAATTGTTCTAATGCCTTAATCTTTTCCGTCTCATGTATCCTCAGTTTTTGATTCAATCCGGTTAGAAAAAGAATTGTGATGAGCATGATTGCTGTTTTCGTAATGAGCGGTGCGTAAAGGAAGCTTTGTTCGCTAAAAAGCAAGGAACTCACCACAATGGCCACAGCAGCAAGCGCAAATACGAAAATACCATATACTAAATAAAACTGACTGCTATCTAATTTACGCCAAAGCATGAAAAGCATAAGACTTATATAGCATAGATGAATAGCCGAAAAAGCTAGATTGAACTGATTGGTTAAGTAATAGTTTGATGTCAAATAATTATGACCAATGGCTAAGGCAGAAAAAATCAAAATGCCGACTTTAATATAATGCCCGAAAGCGTAAAATATAGGTGCATTTTTCTTCATGTCCAAAAAGTCTATCATTAGTAGATAGAAACCAACTATGCCAATATGTAAAAATAGCGGAACTAAGAGCCAGCCTAGCTCGGGCATTGTTGGAAAGGCCAAATCAATAAAAGCAGGTTGTAAAGAGAAACTATAGAGACCAACACCTAATATAAATAGAAATACCCACAAGAAAGGCCGATAACGATTGATGAGCCACGATAGGCCGGCATAGCAAGATAAAACCGCAATAGCACCTTGCAACCATGCGTTTGTTAAATCAATGCTTCGGTGATAGGTTAAATAATTGTACCTCGACTGCAGTTCAAAGTCGATGATGGGGGGATATCTTTTGGTATGTTTTACTTTTAGTAATAAAATATAGTTGCCTTTGGGCACTAAGTTGATATTAAAGTTAAAGCGACCATCGCCGACGGCAATTTCGGCCTGTGAGCGGAAAGCTCCGCCTTTATGGTACAAAAGTAGCTTGCCTTGCTTGAATTGATATAAGTCGGTAAAGGTCAAATTACTATAATTAATTACGAAATGCCTGTCGGTAAGATTATTGGCCGTGCGTAGCTCAACTTTTAGCCAAAAAGTATGCGTTGGGTCTTTCAGCCGGAGATCCGCCAACGGCTTGAATAAATGCGAATCTTGTATAAGCTTTGTGGGACTCAGCGTGTCAAACGGGTCTTCAACCACTGTAATAAAGCGAGAAAGGGCGATCGCTTTCTCTAGCGAATCGTTTGAAAGGTACAAGGTCTCTGCAGCACCGGCAAAGGGAGGTATCATTGCTACAGACATCAAAAAACCTGCGATAAAGGTTGCAAGCGAAGGCATATTGCAAATATTGCAATTTACTGCGACAAGTGCTGCGAATTTTGCGCTAAATAGTGAAATTATGTGAAAATAGAACCCTGGGGTCTCTAGCTTTGCATAAAGCTGAACCCTAATTTTGTGCCTTCAAATGGAGCTATTTTGTGAGTAAAATAGTTCAATGCAAACATCGGAAATTGGTGCTGATAAAGTATAGTTCATTTTGTTCATTTTTTTAGCATACCAAATCACGCGAAAACCGACAGGAAGTAATCTTCGAAATAACAAATAGTCAACCATGCAATCCAAAACAACCCCTGCTAATGAAGCAAGATGTCCAAAATGTAATAATCTCACGGACTATCGCATTCCACGAAGTGTCTTTGTGAAAACCATTCTCCCTTTCTATAAAAGAAGATTTTGGTGCCCTAAATGCGGTAACCGCTTTTACACGACAAATTAGCCGATAATTAATGCCGAAACGTTTTTTACAATCTAAAAATTATGATTTCATTTTTTACAAAAAGTAATACTTTAATGGTTCCTCCTGCGGAATTATTCGATACGGATATCAGTCTGTATATTGGAGAGACACTTCTACCTGCTGAAGATTTAGTCAGTGCAACTACAATTGTCGATGGTTTGGCGATGTTGGGATACAGCGAACTCATTTTACCGATTGCCGATCATCAACGCAAAGTCAATTTATCTCCTTGTGAGCGGATAACAATTGTAAAATCTCCCTTTATTAACTTATATACCGTTGCTAAAAAAACGGAGCTTGCGTGGCTAAAACTTGCGGATCAAAAAACAGAATTTGTTTTCCTTAATTGGGTACCCTCTTTCAATTGGCTTGTTACAGATTTAATATCGCAGATACGGGAGTGCCAACTCACACCCGTTTTTATCGAACTGCAATATAATTTAGAGTTTGACAAGCGTATTTTTCGACGCCTAAAAGATAAAGGTGCATTGTTTTGTGGGAACTTAATGGGAATCACCGGAAAATACGGTTACCAAGCTGCCAAAACAATGCGAACTCTTTTGAAATATGGTTTGTTAGACCTCATGGAAAGCGGTGTATGTGGCGAAGATGACGTCGCTGCATTGAAAGAGCTAAAATTAGACCGAAATACTTATGAGCTTTTTGAGCAGACCTCGTTTCAGAACGCCTATGTAAACAAGGGTTTCACAAGTGAAGGGCTTTACCCAATTTTCAATGGATTTTAACGGCCTTTTTTTGGGAGGGCTTGCTGGCCAGAGTTCCGCCATATAGGTGTGTTCTGGCCGTTTTCATTGACTTTGATTTCAAAAATTATTGCTATTTGGGCGCCATATTTAGCCGAAACCAATAACACCTACGGTGCCATGTGAAAGGAGAAACAATTGCACAGCTTCGAAAAGGGGATGAGCAAGCTTTTGAACGGATGGTGAATGGAAATGAGGTTTCGCTGAGAATTGAAAATCGGACCTTCGCCCCTTACAATTACCTTTGGCCTTTTCACCAGACGGTATTGCGGGTAGAGCCGGATTTAAAGCAAAACCCGGGGTATTGACAGGGTGAGGGAGTTGTGAGTAGTTAATAGTTAACGGGAACGGGGAGTAGTGTATCGTTTCCTGCTCACAATTTCCCTTGTTCACTATTTGTGAGTAGTTAATAGGGAGTAGTGAGTATGACAGGTTCCCATGCTCACAGGTTCACTGGTTATACGTTTTTTCTAGTTGGTTAATAGAAACTCATTCGCATTTATAATCAATATATCGTGATAGGGGTTTAATGTAAGCAGGTCCTTATCTCCGGTAATAATTGCTTTCGCCTTTACCGTCAAAGCTAATTCAAGAAATTTATTGTCTTTCTCATCCCTACAATCGGTTATGGTATATTTAGGACTAATATGCTTTACTACAAATTCGAACTCCTCAATAATTTCCAGTCGTAAATCCAAGGGTATATATTTATCAAATTTTGGCCGTACTAGAACACCATTGAATTCGTCCAGTGTCTCTTTTGAGACAACAATTTGACCTGATATTCTAGCTTTATCGAATGCTTTTCGGGCAACGGAATCAGGAAGTATAATCGCACTAATTAATGTATTTGTGTCTAAAATATAAAAATCAGTCTTCTTCATTCAATAAATTGTTCAACTCATCTTCTGTGAGCCCATTTTTGGCTGCAACTTTTCCAGCCTTATTTAAAAGCCTTTCGAACTCGACTTCTTTCATTTCCTTTAATATTGACGCAATCTTTTTTTCATATTTGGCCTTTAACGATGGAGTGGTGTTTCTCCAAACTTTAGCTAGAGATGAGTCAACTTCTAATACTATCCTGTCCATAACCTTCTACCTTTAAATACAAACAAATATACTCAATTCTTTTTAATAGGGAATGGTTAAATTGTTGAGTAGAGGAGTGAGCTTCCTACGGTCGGTTAGCTAATGTGGTTCCCATGCTCACAGGTTCCCATGTTCACTGAGGAGTTGTGAGTAGGGAATAGTGAGTATGACGGGTTCCCTTGTTCACTATTTGTGAGTAGTTAATAGGGAGTAGTTAGTAGTTAATAGGGAGTAGTTAGTAGTTAATAGGGAGTAGTTAGTAGTTAATAGGGAGTAGTTAGTAGGGAGTAGTTAATAGGGTCTCGTTCCCTGCTAACCGGTTCCCTTGTTCACTATTTGTGAGTAGGTAATAGGGAGTAGTTAGTAGTTAATAGGGAGTAGTTAGTAGTTAATAGGGAGTAGTTAGTAGTTAATAGGGAGTAGTTAGTAGTTAATAGGGAGTAGTTAATAGTGGAAATGCCAGGCTCCCTATTAACCGGTTCCCTTGTTCACTATTTGTGAGTTGTGAATAGGGAGTAGTTAGTAGGGAGTAGTTAATAGGGTCTCGTTCCCTGCTAACCGGTTCCCTTGTTCACTATTTGTGAGTAGGTAATAGGGAGTAGTTAGTAGTTAATAGGGAGTAGTTAGTAGGGAGTAGTTAATAGGGTCTCGTTCCCTGCTAACCGGTTCCCTTGTTCACTATTTGTGAGTAGGGAATAGGAAATAGTTAAATTGTAGAGTAGAGGAATTTGGAGTTTTGAATAGTATTTGCAGATGCTAAATTAGGGGTAGGATTCTTATTCTCTTTTTATATTCGTCGATAATAATTAATGCACCATTTGTTAGTATCTCAAGATGTTCTGTTAATACTGATACAATCATTGACCTAAGATTTTTTACAGTTACGTCTTGCGTTCTGACTTGTATTACGCTTGGTTTTATGGCTCCGGTAAGCGCCAAGGCAGTTCCAAAATCTAAATCATGCGTAAAAATAATACAATCATTGTTCTGTGCCCAGCTTATAAGTTCTTTGTCGGGCGCATTAAATCTGCCGACCGTGGACCAATGTATTGCCGTT
Source organism: Olivibacter sp. EAT-5 (assembly GCF_044784325.1). Taxonomy (NCBI): domain Bacteria; kingdom Pseudomonadati; phylum Bacteroidota; class Sphingobacteriia; order Sphingobacteriales; family Sphingobacteriaceae; genus Olivibacter; species Olivibacter sp. EAT-5. The sequence goes on from NZ_CP173028.1 coordinate 2,353,861, forward strand.
ATACCGCTCTTTGCTAACTCATCAACCCATTCGGGAGATAAGTTCATGTCAACTAGCACTTTCATGCTATAGCTAAAGGTACTTCAATTTCTTCTGAGCGCCAAGCTGCATAGGCTAGTGCTTCCTTTAAATCTTCAATTTGGAGGTAGGGGTACATTTTCAAGATATCCTCATTAGAATATCCTGAGGCTAATAAGCCAATTATAGTACCAACCGTTACCCTTACACCTTTTATGCAAGGCTTCCCTCCCATTACAGCTGGATCTAGTACTATGCGTTCTAAATTTTTCATCCGTTTAATTTTTTTATTGGCGATGAAGCTGTCATGATCTAATCATTCCATTGTGTGATTTTTGCGGATTATGACGGTTTCATCTTAATTAATTGTTCATTATCGAATATGAAGTTTAAATATCGTTCTAATGCAAATATACTCAATTCTTTTTAATAGGGAATAGTTAGTAGGGAGTAGTTAATAGTGTCTCGTTCCCTGCTAACCGGTTCCCTTGTTCACTATTTGTGAGTTGTGAATAGGGAGTAGTGAATAGGGAGTAGTTAGTAGTTAATAGGGAGTAGTTAGTAGGGAGTAGTTAATAGGGTCTCGTTCCCTGCTAACCGGTTCCCTTGTTCACTATTTGTGAGTAGGTAATAGGGAGTAGTGAGTATGGCAGGTTCCCTGCTAACAGGTTCCCTTGTTCACTATTTGTGAGTAGGGAATGGTTAAAAACCCTAACTTAAAACGTAAAACTTATAACTAGCACAGGTTATGTGCCATTGAAAGCTGATCGTAACTTAATCTGGAACGAGCGTGATTTTTTCATCATAAAGTGTATCTTTGACGTTCGAGAAGGATGTATGACTGACCAACCTAACGTGCAACTAAAATACTTGTGGGATCAAGTATGCTTTTCGAATGATATCAAATCGTTCGAACTTCTCTTTCTTCAGTTGAACCGTAACCTCATCAATTTTTGCCATACCATCATTCATCATGAACATGCTGCGGAAGAAATTGTTTCCGATGTATTTGTTGCCTGCTGGAATAAAAGGGCCGAATTACAGCATGTCACAAATCCGAAAGCTTACCTCTTTATGGCAGTAAAAAACCGGGCGCTGAATCATGTGAAGCAATACTCTCATTTGCAATTACAAACCAGTCTAACAGATGAAGTGATATTGGTAGACACGAGTAATCCGAACAGCGAACTCGAAAAAAAAGAGTTCTTTATGAAAATGGATGGTATCATTGCCCGCTTACCGACACAAACCTTGCTCGTTTTTCGTTTGATCAAGGAGGATGGCATGAAATACCAGGAAGTGGCCGATCTGTTAGACATCTCTCCAAGAACAGTGCAAACCCATATGCGCCGGGCAATTCAAAAATTACGGGAATGGCTACAAGCTTATAATAAACGGGATTACTTTGCTACAAAGAATAAGCTTTTTACATTGCTTTTTTTATTTCTTGCCTCTTGGGGTATTAGGTATTAGCTGTGAGTAGGGAAGTAGTTGAGTAGTTGAATAGTTGCAGTAGCAGAAATCCTACCTTAGACCTATAACCTATAACATAAAACTTATAACTTTTTTTTTCTTTCTTGTACGCATTTCCTGTCAAAAAACTGTCTGTTAAAATACGGACCGATTTTTTATTTGAATCTCTTCCATTTTATTTTATGCTGCATCAACGATTTGAGTATTTATTAGCAAAGGAACTGAGTGATCAACTGACTGTGGAAGAAGCCGCTGAGCTTAAGGATTTATTGGAAAGTAGCAGCGAACTGAAGGCGGAATATCAGCTGCTACATCAGTATTGGAATCGTAAGGAAACGTCTAGTGAGCGCGATAAAGACTTGTTTAATAAAGTGCTGAGTAAGATAGAGTCGCCAGCTGCTCCTAAAAAGCTAATCCCGAGTTTTTTATGGCGTTTAACGGCAGCGGCAGCCGTGCTCGTTCTGGTTTCTTTAGCCTTTTGGTTCTATCAGATGGCGTGGAACCCGGATCAGGAGGTTTCTACAGCGAATCAGCAACGGACCTGGGTACTGGAAGATGGCACGAGCGTTACCTTGAATGCGGCGAGCAGCTTAACTTATCCAAAGACGTTCGATTCGCTCACGCGCGAAGTTTACTTAGTAGGTGAAGCTTTCTTCAAAGTGGCGAAAGATGAGAAACGTCCCTTTATTGTGCGTACACTCCATGCACATTTGAAAGTTTTGGGCACTTCCTTCAACCTGCGGGCTTATCCCGATGAAAATAAAACGGAAACCAGCTTGATTGAAGGGGCTGTAGAAGTGTCTTTGAAAGGTGAGGCAGAGAAAACGGTTCGCTTACAACCGTCGGAAAAGTTAACGATCTATAACCTGGTAGCCAAGGAGGCTGCTCCCTCCAAGCAGATAATCGAACGGTCCAGCATCTCTTTTTTTTATCCAAAAGACACGCTTTCAATCGAGACCAGTTGGCTGGATAATAAATTGGTGTTCAAGAATACGCCATTTGAAGAGTTGGCCCGTACATTGGAAAGAAAATATGGTGTCGAAATTGAATTTCAGGGAAAGCGGGCGCCTGCCTTGCGCTTTAATGCCGTCTTTGAGAAAGAAGATATCGGCCAGATCTTAAGAGCGCTGAAAATGGCCAGTAATTTTAGCTATCAACAAGCATCGGATAAAATAATGATATATGACTAATTTTTAACAACCACCTAAGTATGAACGAAACGATACCCCCAACCTAAAAAGTGAAAGCTGCGGCGGGCAGCTTCCACAAGATGTATAATTAAATCAAAATCACACCAGCTTTTTGGCGAAAGCTGGCTTTAACTTAATTCTAGTAAAAATATGATTTTTTTTTCGCACCTAAGTGGTGTTATTAGAAAGCGTTTGCTTTTTCAAATCCTAATAACCATGAAAGTTACTTTGATCCTGTTGCTGCTAGTGCAGCTCCAGGCATACTCAGCGGTGAAAGCGCAAAGCAGGGTATCGCTGAAGCTCAAATCGGCCAGCATTGCCGATCTGCTGAATGAACTGGAAACGAAGACGGATTTTCGTTTTGTCTTTAACCAGCATGCCGTCTTTACCCAAAATGATGTAACGATAACAGCTGAACAAGAGCCGGTTGTGAAAGTCTTAGATCGGGTGCTGGCTAAGAAGGGTATTTCTTATACCTTGTTGGAGAATAACCTGATCGTTATTAACGATCCCATGCAACAGCAAGCGGTAAGCGGTGTGGTGGTAGATGAAGCGGGGAACCCGCTGCCAGGCGTGAGCGTACGTGTTAAGGGGATAAACAGGGGAGCGGTGACGGACGCTAATGGCCGTTATCAGGTCGACATAGCGAATGGTGAGGTGTTGGTGTTTTCGTATGTGGGCTATGAAACGACTGAATTGGCTTATACCGGGCAAAAGGAACTGAGAACAGGGCTGCAGCTGGCAGCCGAGGGCTTAGATGAGGTAGTGGTTGTTGGCTATGGCACGCAGAAGAAAGTGAATTTGACCGGTTCGGTAGCGACTATTAAACAAGAGGATATCAGTAGACAACCCGTTGGGCAAGCATCTCAAGCCTTGCAAGGTTTGTCGGCCGGTTTAACAGTTACCACCAGTAGTGGGCAACCGGGGCGCGACCAAGGTGCATTGCGTATACGCGGCTTGGGAACCTTAAATGATAATAGTCCTTTGGTTTTAATCGATGGAGTTCGTTATGATAATACCATCAGCTTGAATGACATTGATGCCAACGATATTGAGTCGGTATCTGTTTTGAAAGATGCAGCCGCTGCTTCCATCTATGGGGTGCGTGCAGCAAATGGGGTGATTTTGGTAACCACTAAGAGAGGGGCTGCTAATAAGCCTCAGGTTAGCTATGGCAATTATTTTGGATGGCAAGAGGCCATTCGCACGCCGGATTTTGTGGGGGCGCAGGATTATATGCGGTTGGTGAATCTTATGTATACCAATTCGGGAGGATCTGAGCAGTTTACGCAAGATCGTATTAATGCCTATAATGACCCCAACCGGGATCCGATTGCTTATCCGGACAACAATTGGTACCAAGATGTGTTATCAGGATCGGGCTTCCAACAGCAACATAATGTATCGCTCAGCGGGGGAAGCGAAAAAACGAAATATCGATTTTCGGGCAATTATTTTGACCAGGCAGGGCTGGTGAAAAGCATGAATTTTGATCGCCTTACCTTACGCTTGAATACTGATTTCCAGATATCGGATAAGCTCGACTTCAATGCGGATCTTTCTGCCCGTATTGCCAACAGGGATGAACCGCAGGCACCTAGCGGAGATGCTGCCTGGTTTCAGTTTGGCCAAGCTTATTTGGTGACGCCGATCCAATCCAGCAAAGACGAGAATGGAAATTGGCGGGCTTTGCGGGGCGAAAATAATATGCTGCGCCTTCAGGAAGAGGGCGGTTTGTATAGTTTGAAAGATCAACTTTATACCAGCAATCTTCGCCTTAATTATCGTCCGGTTGAAGGTATGACTTTAAGTGCTATTGCATCGAATAATATGCAGACGATGTATAATAGTCAACATACGAAGCAGTTTACCTATGTTAATCTGGATGCACCAATCGGTCGGAACGACATCCGTAAGATTTATACAGGATACCGCAATGAGAACTATCAGGCTTTGGCCAATTACGAAAGAACCTTCTCCAAACACTATATCAAATTACTGGGTGGAGCTTCGTATTTAAATCAATATACGGACAATTTGAGTGGTATGCGACTCAATTTACCGAATGGCAACTTAAGCCAGATTGATGCCGGTGCCGCCGATGGTCAGGTAGCTACCGGTAGTGCGGAGCAATATACTTTAATCTCCTATTTCGGACGAGTCAATTATACGTTTAATGATAAGTATCTTTTTGAGGCAAACATTCGTCGGGATGGTTCTTCGCGCTTTTCAGATGGTGAACGCTGGGGATGGTTCCCTTCTGCTTCTGCCGGTTGGCGGATATCGCAGGAGAATTTCATGAAGAATGTTTCTTTTGTGCAGGATCTAAAGCTGAGGGCGTCGTATGGTGTCTTGGGTAATGATGCACTCGGCGGTGGAGCCTTAGGAGACAATATTGATGGTAATTATCCGTATCAATCCAACTACTTTTTAAATAGTTATCCGATAGGTGGTGTACTTTATCAAACCGCGGGTTTGCGGAATTATCCGAACAGTGGGCTTACCTGGGAAACCACCAATATTGCCAACTTTGGATTGGACTTTACCTTGTTCAAAAAACTGAATGTTACCTTCGATTACTTCGATAAGAGAACAAAGGACATTTTGTTCAACTTACCCATTCCTTCGTCGGTAGGCTTGGAGCCAACGGTACAAAACGCAGTTTCTGTCAAGAATTCGGGATGGGAGCTTGCTCTGAATTATCAAGACCAGTTGGGTGATGAATTTAAATACAGCATCGGTTTGAACGTTTCGGATGTACGTAATGAGATTACGGATCTGAAAGGAGCTGACCAGGTGACAATCAATAGCAATAATATTGCAACGGGTAATTTCGTCGGTAGGCCTATCAGTGCCTTTTACGGATATCAGGTGGCTGGCATTTACCAAACGGCTGAACAGGTTGCGCAGCATGCGGTTATTTCTCCGTCCGTTGGGCCGGGCGATTTGATCTACGAGGACCTGAATAATGATGGAGTTTTTGATATTGTGAATGACTTTACTTATTTGGGTAGCAATATTCCTCGTTATAATTACGGAATTAACTTGGGCGCATCGTATAAGAATTTTGATTTCAGTGCCTTTCTTCAAGGTGTTGGGAAGGTGGACGTCAATACGCTTAATATTGAAAAGGCTAGGGAAAACCTCGACGGTAATATTCGCAGTAATTGGTTAGATAGCTGGACACCGGAAAATACGGATGCGGCCTTCCCCCGGTTGATTACCTCTGCGGTAAACTATCAACCTTCGTCGTTCTGGGTTAAAAGTGGCGCCTATCTGCGGCTTAAGAATGTGTCGATTGGCTATCGGTTGCCTAAATCCATTTTAGCAAAAACATTTATCAGCAACTTGCGGATTTTCGCTACCGGCCAGAACCTGTTAACTTTTTCTTCTTTACCGAAAGATGTGGATCCGGAAGCACCGAATGATATTCGATACTATCCGCAGGTACGAACAATCACTTTTGGTTTAAACGCAAACTTTTAATATCCAGCAATAACATGATACATAAAAGCTATATAAAAATACTGACAGCGGCCATTTTGTTTTGCATGGCCGGCTGTTCGAAAGACTTGGATAGACAGCCCTTGGATAACCTGGGGAATACAACCTATTGGTCGTCGCAAGAGGATGCTGAACGTACAGTTACTGAGATTTACCGCTATCTAGGTTCTAACGAACGTTTTTTTATTTCTTGTGCCACTGATGATAGCTACTCGTGGAGTAATTGGCCGGTAGATATTCAATTTGTTGCCAATGGCAGTGCCACGCCAGGTACCGGTACCTTTGGCAATTTCTGGAAAAATCTGTATCAACAGGTGGCCCGGGCAAATGATGTGACTGACAATATTGACCGTGTACCGAATCTCGATCCGGCCATCAAGGCACGTCTGCTGGGCGAAGCAAGATTTTTACGAGCCTATGCCTATCAACAGCTGACGGGTTTATTTGGCGATGTGCCCCTGATCACCCACATCCAAGCGCCGGAAGAATTTGATATTGAGAAAACACCGAAGGCTGAAGTTGTTCAATTTATATTGGATGAACTCAGTGATATTAGTAATGATTTACCGGAAACCTATGCAGCGAGCGAGTACGGACGGATTACCAAGGGTGCGGCATTGGCCTTAAAAGCACGGGTGGAACTTTATAACGAACGTTGGCAGGAGGCAGCTGAAACGGCCAAACAGGTGATGGATTTAGGCGTCTATCAAATCGACAATAATTACCTGAGTTTGTTTAATGGTGATAATAAGCAAAGTAAAGAAATTATCGTCTCAGCACAGTACCTACCCAATGTGTACCCTAATCCCAATGCGACTTGGATCGGTGCACCTAGTCTTGCCGGTTGGGGGCAGATTGTGCCGTTAAAATCACTGGTAGATGCTTATGAGTGTGTGGATGGGTTGCCGATTGATGAATCACCCTTGTATGATGCCAACCGTCCTTTTGAAAATCGCGATCCTCGTTTAACGTTAACCATTGTGGTCCCCGGTACACAGGTTAACAATACCGTAATTGATATTACCAAACCGGGATCGCCGGATGCACTCGGACAGTCCAATGCTTCATTCTCGGGCTATTACTATAAAAAATACGTGCCTACCACCATCAGTGGGGGATGGGAAACAAGCTCAGCGGCTGATGTCATGATCTTGCGCTATGCGGAAGTACTGCTAACCTATGCGGAAGCAAAAATCGAAAGCGGCCAGATCGATCAATCGGTTTACGATGCTATTAATCAGGTAAGGCAACGGAATGGCGTTAACATGCCAGCGGCTACAACCGCGACGCATCCCGATCAAAATGCGTTAAGGGAGCTTGTTAGGCGGGAACGCCATGTGGAATTCCCTGTCGAGGATAACCGGCTATTTGATATTCGCAGGTGGCGGATTGCGGAGCAAGTTATGCCAGGTAGGGCTTTAGGAATCTTCAATAACTTCGATAGCAGTCGCAGTGATTATAATAATTATGTGTTGGTCGAAACAAGAAATTTCAATCCTTCCCGAGATTATTTATGGCCTATTCCTGCTAATGAAATTTCATTGAATGGTAGTATCACGCAAAATCCGGGTTGGTAGTGATGTGTTAACCTGTGTCAATTTATAAGGGGTAGGCTTTATGCCTACTCCCTATAGTTGGTTTTACAAAGATTCTTGCAACAATCTTTTAGCCCCTTGCGACCGGGCTCCCCTCCCGTGTCACTGTAATGGCTTGTTTTAAAAGCTGACTGCTGATAGCTTTTTAGTTATAAGTTTTAAGTGATAGGTTTTAAGTAGGAGCTTGTGCTAGAGCAACTGTCCATGCCACTGTAATAATACATTATTAAAGCTGATATCTGATATCTGATATCTGACTGCTGATAGCTAACCGTAATATGCTATCTTTGCTTTACGTAGTCGCTACGTTTGCTAAAATAAACCTAATTGTTTCATTTATGAGGTTGTTGATCTTCCTATTCTTCTTCTTACTGCCGTGGACCGGTTTTGCCATTTCTCTTTCGGATTATCGATTTCATGCCATGCCGGAGACTTCTTACTACGGGGGTATCCATAGCATTACCAAAGACAGTATAGGTAGAATATGGTTTAGCGGATATGACGCCTTGTTCGTATATAATGGTCATTCTTTTATACAGATGAATGACCTCGTTACAAGCTATTCGCCCGGCGAATACTGGAACTACGGGCAAGTAATTACCGATCAGGCTAAAAGATTATACGTGGCTACAAACCACGGACTGCTACGCTTCAATTACCGAAGCCAACGGTTTGACCGCATATTGGAAGGCAATATCGGTACCTTGCTGGTCGCGGAAGATGGGATGATCTGGTTGGTCAGAAATAATAAAATCGAATCGTTCCATCCGGATCGTTTAGCTGAAATAACCGAATATCCGCTCGTATCAAAGCTCGCCATATCGGCTTTAATAAACACAGAAAATAACACCTATGTTGCTTCAAAAGGAAAAGTGTACCGGGTAAATAAAGAGACTAAACGATACCATTTATTTGCTGATCTGGGAAACACAGATTATGTGATAAGGGATTTAATCGTGCATCAGGGGCAGACGTATATACTGACGCATAGCCACGGATTATTTGAGTGCGACCGGGAAGGGAAGGTAAAAAAACAGTACACACTCGCTCTCGGTGACGGAAAGTCGGCCACAACTAAGAGCCTTTACCTGGATGCATCAAATATTGTATGGGTCGCCACGCAATCCGGTCTCTTCTTGGTAGACCCGCTTAAAAAAGAGACACGTTTGCTTCGATCCAACTTGCATTATCCGTACTCGCTTCCAAATAATTCGGTTTGGTCTATTTATCCGGATCCGGATGGGGGTATATGGATCGGTATGTATGGCGGGAAATTGGCTTACATGACTTTTTTCGATAATGATCTCAATTATTTCAAACCGACTTTAGGAGGTTTAAATCATCCGATCGTCAGCTGCTTTGAAGAAGATACGCAGGGTAATTTATGGATCGGTACCGAAGGCGGGGGCGTAAATTACTGGAATAGAAAAACAGATCATTTTTCATATTACACGCAGGAAAATAAAAGTGGTATACGATCGAATATGATTAAAAGCCTGCACTACGACAAAAATAGTATGAGCTTGCAAAGCTCAGCATTTAACGGGGGAGTGGCCCATTTTGATGAGCACCGACATCGTTTTGTGGAATTGCCGATTAATCATCCGATAAGCTCACAACCTCTTAATGTCTACGATTTCGCCATGGAAGCTGATTCGGGTATTTGGATGACGGATCCGGATGCGGAATTGATATACAAGAATACAAAAAATGGAAAGATAGAAGTCGTCTCGCTCGTTGATGCCAAGGGGAAGGCGATGCGATTGCGGATTGAAACTCTTTTTCGGGATAAAGGTGATCAGCTATGGCTCATAACACATACCGGATTGTATATTGTACACGTTCGCACCAGACGCATTTTAAAACACCACTATATAGCCAACGCACCTTATGCCGTAAATAATCTCTGTTCCTATGCCGTTACATCAGATTCGGTAATCTGGCTTGGAACACGTGGGGGAGGGGTTAACCGGTTGGACAGCAACGGAAGCTATGTCAATTTTGGCGAAAAGGAAGGCTTATCGGCAAAAACCGTTTTTGGCATACTGGAAGATAGCGATTCAAAGGATGTCTGGTTCGGTACCAATGACGGATTATACTGTTATAAAGACGGTAACAAACGGATTAGCAAATTTCCGGTTGATATTACAAATCTTTGCGGTACATTTTATGCACGTTCGTGTTTTAAAACCTCGACCGGCGAAATGTTATTTGGTGGAACCAATGGGTTCATTATGTTTACACCCCGTAAGATCACACGAAATAACCAAAAACCGAAAGTCTTTTTTACCGATCTATTGATTAATAACAAAAAGGCAGTTCCGGGAGACAAAAATGCACTGCTAAAGCAAGACATTGCTACCCTTTCTTATGCAGATGATAGGGACAACAAGATCGTGCTTTCTCATAAACAGTCGAATATAGAAATACGGGTTTCCACTAATAGTTACCTGCAAGCCGAAAAAAACCGATATGCTTATCGGATGTTGGGTCTTTCGGATAAATGGTTCACGCTCGCCCGAGGTCAGAAGTCGGTTCAATTTTTTAATTTACCTTCGGGAAGCTATATTTTCCAAATAAAAGCTGCCAATAACGACGGTTTATGGGGCGATGATGTGGCTGCTTTGTATTTCCGGATAAAGCCGTCTCCATTTTTGTCTGTCTGGGCGTACATCGCCTATATGTTACTCGTACTATTCATTATCTATTTTATCTGGAGGTATTTCACCAATAAAAAGATATTCGAGCATCGGCTTGAAATGGAGCAACTCAAAGAACAAAATATGAAAGAACTGACGCAGGCGCGGATTAATTTCTTTACCCATATTTCGCATGATCTGAAAACACCGCTCACCTTAGTAGTCGACCCCTTGAAACAATTGAAAGAAACCTTACAAGAAAATCGATCTGCGGCGACCTATGTACAACTCATCGAAAAGAACGTAAATCGCATTCAACGAATGATCAGCCAATTGCTCCAGTTCAGAGAAATAGAAAGTCAAAAAATTACGGTTAATCAGCAACTGGGCGATATTATCCGGTACATTGGCGATATTTTCTCGTTGTTCGAACTTTATGCCAATAAAAAGGGAATCGAAACAGATTTGAAATCCGAAATGGAGAGTTTCTATACGAAATTTGACTACGATGTAATCGAAAAGATATTCACTAATTTATTCTCTAACGCTATAAAATACACAACCGAAAATGGCTTTGTTGGTGTAAAAATAAAGAGAGCGGGACGGGAAGAACTTGCAGCGTGCGGACTAATTCCGCCATTGCACGGCGATTATATTTCAGTTGCTATTACCAATACCGGCGCGACGATTCCGGACGATAAGAAAGACGTGATATTTGAATCTTTCAACCGGTTGTCTATCGGAAAGCCGGCTTTTGAAAAAAGTACCGGATTAGGTCTGTCCATTGTGAAAGAATTGGTTAGCTATTTAGCGGGGAAAGTCAGCTTATACTCGACCGATTCTACCGTTACTTTTACGGTGATTTTGCCATTTACTGCTAATACTGAGGAAACGGGCGATAAGCCGGGATCATATGAATATACGATAGCAGAAATAGACAATATGTTGGTTGAATCGGCAGAGACACAAGCGGTTGATAAATCAAGGCGTAAAGCGAATAGTATCGTTGTCATTGAAGATGACCCCAGCCTACGCTCTTATATGGAGCAACGATTATCGGAGCATTATAATGTATATGCTACCTGCAATGGTTATGAGGGCATCGCAAAAACCGAACGGATATTTCCGCAAATGGTGATTACCGATTTGATGATGCCCGAAGCCGATGGCTTTGCTGTCTGCCGAAAACTCCGTTCCAACATCAAAACGAGTCATATCCCGATCATTGTACTATCGGCGTTGGGCAAGCATGCGGAAAACAAAATTAAAGCACTGGAAAGTGGAGCGAATGTATTTATAGATAAACCCTTTGATATGGATTATCTGCTTAAGCAGGTAGATAACCTGATAAAAAACCAAAATGAACTGAAGGCGTCCTATAGTAAAAAATATATTGCCGAACCTGCAAACATTACCATTTCTTCTGCCGACGAAGACCTACTCCGAAGGGCAATGGAACACATCGAAAAAAATATGAGTAATATGGATTATCATGTCGAATCCTTTGTGTCTGATATGGGAATCGGACGCACGCTCTTATACCAAAAAATAAACGACATACTCGGCATGTCGATTAAGGAGTTTATTTTGGATATACGACTTAAACGCAGCGCACAATTATTAGAACAATCTGATCTCACCATATCCGAAATTTCTTATTTGACAGGTTTTAATAGCCCCAAGTATTTCAGCATCTGTTTTAAAAAGCAATTTGAAGTGACCCCAACGGAGTTTAGGAAGAAAGTTGAGTTGTGAGATTAGTTGATTAGTTGAATCGTTGAGTAGGGGAATAGTGATGAGTGATGAATGATGGGTGATGAGTGAGAATTTTGTGGAGAATGTAGCACAAGCCCCACTTAAAACTTAAAACCTAAAACCTAAAACTTAAAACTGCCCCGTACAAAATAGAACCATTTCTGTACAAATCAATACCATCCCTATTAAGGGCTTCGCTTAGTTTTGCAGCGTAAGCCAATTATCGTAGTACCTAAACAGGTGCCGATAGTAAATTAAGTTTAACCATAAAATCTATTTGCCTATAGAAAATAATATCCAACAAAATAAACGGTCATCACGTACCTAAATATATAGGATGACATAAGAAGTAACTGCTTTTTTAACGTTAACCTTTTCTAAATCTAAATTTACATGATTAAAAAAAATCGCATCAAGCTGAAAGGCTTCTGGGCGATACTTGCTCTCTTTTTGCTGTCAGGTACGCCTCTCTATTCGCAACAACAACTGATTAAAATTACAGGACAAGTGGTTGATGAAAGCGGCGAAGCCCTTGTAGGTGTTTCCGTTCGGGTTAAAGATCAGCGTACAGGCACCGTAACGGATACAGATGGAAACTATAGGCTTCAAGCTTCGCCATCCTCCACACTGATTTTCTCTTATATCGGCTATATCAACCAAGAAGTGGCAGTAAATCCGTCCGGCATAATGAATATAACGATGGCGGGCGAGCAGCAACTTAATGAAGTGGTGGTGGTGGGCTATGGCAGCATGAAGAAGAAAGACGTGACGGGCGGTCTTTCAGTGGTTGGCAAGGAACAATTGGAAATGGTTTCTACCAACAATTTAATGGACCGATTGGTGGGACAGGTAGCCGGGTTTAGCATTACCACCACCAATGCTGCACCGGGGCAAGACCAAACGTTGCTCATCCGCGGAGAGAATTCACTATCAGCAAGTAATTCGCCTTTAATTGTACTGGATGGAATTCCCTATAGTGGCTCCTTAACGGATCTCGATCCCAATAACATTGAAAACCTGACGGTATTAAAGGATGCCTCGGCGGTGGCAATTTATGGGTCGAGGGGCTCTAATGGAGTTATACTGATTCAGACTAAAAGAGGTATGGAAGGAAAGCCGCAAGTGGCTTACCGAGCGCAGCTTGGAATGGCCGAACCGATGCAACGGATTGACGTGATGGGGCCGGAGGAATACATCAAACTGCAACAGGATATCGGTCGTTTAAGAGAGGGTTATACCGGCGAGCTGCTCGATCCGGTGAGCGGAAATATCATCAGTCTTACGGAGCGGGAGAACTACATCAAAGGCATTACTCACGATTGGCAGGATTACATTTTCCGGAAGGCACTGACCACCGATCACCAGCTCAGCATATCTGGTGGAACAGAAAAAACGAAGTACATGGCCGCGGCAGCTTACCTGAGTCAGGAAGGTGTGGTTTATAATTCAAAACTTACGCGCTATAACCTCTCTACAAATATCGACCAAACGTTCAACGATTGGTTGACAACCGGCATAGGTGTTCAGTTTGTACAAAGAGAGGATGGTGGTGTTACGCCGAATATCGAACATGCTATCAAGCAGAGCCCTTACGGAAAATACAAAGATGACGCGGGTAATTATGTGTACGAGCCGATGGAGTATTCACTGATCACCAACCCCATGCTCAACGTAAATGCGGATCAAGACCGAACGAATCGGAATTTTTTCCTCAGTGCCTATGCGAATATTCGTTTACCGATAGAGGGTTTGTCATTCCGTTCCAATTACGGATACAATTATCGAAGCAATTTTACAGGCACCTATTATGGACGTAATACCTTTATCGGGAGGGAGCAAGCGGGACAAGTGGGTGGAAGCGCCCGTATTAGCAATGGGCATACAACCAATTATACTTGGGAGAATCTGCTCAAATATGAACGCGAAATCAATAATCATCGTTTTGACGCAACCGCGCTGTTTAGTATACAGGAGAATAAAAGCATCAGCGCTGCCCAGAGCGGGGATGGCTTCGTAACGGACAATACGAGCTATTATATGATGAATACCGCCGAACGCAATATAACCATGTCGTCCGGGTTGTCTGAAACAGCAATGTTGTCGTATATGTTCCGACTGAATTATGCCTATAAAGGTAAATATATGGCCACCTTAACGGGCCGCTCCGATGGTGCTTCGGTCTTCGGCGTGAATAATAAATATGCCTTTTTCCCTTCTGCTGCCCTGGCATGGCATATGGGCGAAGAGCATTTCATAAAGGACAATCTTGATTGGGTGAGCATGTTAAAATTGCGGGCTTCTTATGGAGCTAATGGGAATCAGGCAATCACGGCTTATCGAACGCTGGATCGCCTCTATTCGAACGTGAAATACATCTGGGGCGATGGTGGTACGGCGGTGAATACGGCGTATCTGGCGGGTGATGGGGTTGGTAACCCGAACCTGAAATGGGAAACGACTTATACGGCTAATATCGGTCTGGATTTTCAGTTATTTAACAATCGCCTGGGGGGTGCTATTAACCTCTATCGATCTAAAACCAAAGACTTGCTGATGATGCGGACGGTGCCAATTATGAACGGTTATAACCGAATCTGGGACAATGTAGGGGAAACCCGCAATAAAGGAATTGAAATAGCTTTGAACTCGGTGAATATTGAAAAAAAAGATTTTCAATGGAGTTCTAATGTTAATTTTTCGCTAAACCGCGATAAAATCGTTGAACTACGGGGCGACCATTTAGATGATATTGCCAATAACTGGTTTATCGATAAACCTTTACGGGTTTTTTATGATTACAACATGGTGGGAATCTGGCAAGCAGGTGATACGTATTCTTTCACCGACGCGAACGGAAAAGAGCGCGAAATCCAGACGGGTGCGGAGCCGGGATCTGCCAGGTTGGAGGACGTAGATGGTAATGGATACATTGACGCGAATGATCGGAAAATTATCGGATCCAAAATGCCAAGCTTCACCGGCTCAATAGGTAATCGGATAAACTACAAGAATTTTTACTTTTCATGTCTGATAAACGGTGTGTTTGGTGTTTGGCGCGATGATAACCTGGCTAATTTTGGCTCGTGGACTTTTGGAATAACCAATTATGTACATGGTGCCAATTATTGGACACCTGAAAACCCAACAGCCGGCATCGTTTCTCCGGGCTATACCAATAGCTTTGGGCATGGCTATTATAAAAAGGTTTCCTATGTAGCGATTAAGAACATGACGTTCGGTTACCGGATCGGGCAAAAAACCGCTCGTAAGGTAGGCTTAAACGCCATTGATGTGAATGTGAGTGTCAATAACCTACATACCTTCTCGAATATCAGACAGGTGCTCAATTACGATAACAGTTGGATGGCCTCTTTTCCGACGGCTCGGTCGTATATGCTCGGACTGAATTTAACTTTCTAATCAATAGGAATACGGAATTAAACATATGCAAATGAAGACTTTTATAAAAATAAGCTTAGCTTTTATAATACTCATTTCCCTGAATGGGTGTAAAGATTTTCTTGAAGAAGACTTGAAGACAGAGCTGGCACCTACTAACACCTTTACCGGTACGTATGGCTTTGAGGTGGGCAGTGCGGGACTATATGCATTGACCCGTTCGGAGTATAATACCTATGGAGAAGGGGGCGCTTATATCCACAATGGTGCTTGTCCGTATGAAGCCTTGCAGGCGGCAACGGATATTGTGGATGTCATCAACAGCGACGCTTCGTTGATGCCTTTTGCTAACCTGACCTTGACGCCCTCCCAGCAGTTTGTAACAACCTATTGGAATTGGGCTTATCACCTGATCTCTTCGGCAAATGAAATACTGGTATATGCGGATCAAAACACCAACTGGGATGCGCCGACGGATAAAGCACGTTTTCAGGCAGAGGCCCGATTCTTTCGCGCTTACGCTTACCGTACGCTGGTGTACCTCTATGGAGATGTACCGTATGTAGAAACTATTTTATATGATTTTCAGCTGAATTTTACCCGGACACCCAAAGCTGAAGTGCTGGAGCATATTGTGGCTGACCTGCAATTTGCAGCGGAACATCTTCCGGAAAATCCGGATCAGGTTAAAGATGGTAAACTGACGAAATGGGCGGCTTATCACTTATTGAGTGAAATGTACCTATTACAGGGCGAATACCAACTGGCTGAACAAGCTGCCTTAGCCGTCATTAATAGCGGACGCTATGAGTTGATGAAAAATCGTTTCGGAGCCAAACAAAATACGGCCGGGGATGTATTTAGCGACCTGTTTATCGAAAATAATCAAAATAGGCAATCAAGTGGCAACCGGGAAAGCATCTGGGTATTGCAGTTTGAATTTAACACGGTAGGTGGGGGCACCAACTCGGATGATTGGACACGCAGGGCGTGGAATCCTAAGTATCAGGATGTGTTAGGTTTTGTGCTGGCCGACACCTTAGGTGGACGTGGCCTGGCGCAAATCGTTCCGATGAAATGGTGGGTAGGCACTCAAGGAACCAATGCTACAGGTAATGTTGCCGGTATTTTTGATGCAACAGACATACGTAACTCAAACTATAATATTAAACGCAATTGGTATTATAACAACGTAAATGAGGCCTCCTTGTACGGTAAAAAAGCGACTATCACGGAACAAACCTGGTTCACAACCAAGTCCTTATTCCCCGCGGTAACGAAGTTTTTCTATGGCCGGGCTGAGAACCTAAGCCTCACCGGCAGTTATAAAGACCGCATGAAATTTCGTTTAGCGGAAACCTACTTGTTGCTTGCAGAAGCTTACCTCGGGCAAAATAACCCGGCCAAAGCAGCCGAGGCGGTCAATGTAATACGGGCACGTGCGGGGGCGTCTTTAATCGACGCCGGTGCGATGACGATGGACTTTCTGTTGGATGAGCGTATCCGGGAATTAGTAGGAGAGGAAAGTAGACGATTTACCTTGGTGCGTACCAAGAAGCTGGTTGATCGCGTAAGGATGTACAACAATGCCATCAAAGGTAAAATACAGGATTATCATGCGCTGTGGCCGATACCACAGGTGATTATCGATGCGAACCGTGATGCTGAATTCCCACAGAATCCCGGATATGGCCAATAGACGCGGATAGCGAATGATACACACTTATGACGATTCGTAAATATGCTATTTCCATAAATCAATTAAATATAAATCTTTAAGTAAAAATTATGACAAAATTAGATGGTAAGACGGTCATCAAATCTGCGTTGATGCTGATTCTCGGTTTTCAGTCATTTGGCTGCTCGAAAGAAATTACTAATTATGCAACAAGCGATCATGGAGACAATACGCTAGTACAACCTAGCTATAACGACAGTTCGGTGTTGCGCAATCCCTTAAATGGTTGGGTGATGTACGCGGCGCGTACCGCCGATGAATCGTATTGGGATACGGAATTTTATGTACCGGACTTAGGTAAAAAAGTAAAGGCCATCGACTACGCCTCGGCCTGTTATGTCCGTACCAGCTGGGCATCCCTGAACCCGAGCGACGGAGTTTATGCCTGGAATGATTCTACTTCCCGAATCGCAAAATTAATCAAAGGAGCGGAAAAGCGGGGTGTGCCCATCGCTTTCCGTATTGTAGTAGATGGACGTGATCAGGGTGCCAATACACCACAGTTTGTCTTCGACGCCGGTGCGAAATATTATTTAGAGAACGCACGATTTCCTGACCGGAAAACCCCCATACCACAGGATCCTGTTTTCCAACGATATTATGCTAAGTTCATCGAAGCTTTAGCCACCGAATTTAACGATCCCGATCGTACGGCATTTATTGATGCTTATGGTTTAGGCAAATGGGGAGAGGCGCATAATGTGATCTATGAAGATCCTGCGACTTCTACGGGTGAAAATACAGAAAGACTTAAAGAGGAGGTTTTTAATTGGGTGACCGACTTGTACGCGCGAACCTTTACCAAGGTTCCCTTGGTGATTAATTACCACCGATTGGTTGGGCATCCGGCGAGTTGGGGAGCCCCCAATGCGAACAGCGACAAATTATTAGTGAGTGCGATTAACAAAGGATACAGCTTGCGGCACGATGCTTTCGGTATGACTGATTATTATCAAAGCTGGGAAAAGCAGTTTGCTAAAACATGGAATTATAAACGCCCGATTATTATGGAGGGCGGTTGGATTACCACGGGCACACACCGCTATTGGATTGACCCAAGTGGTAAATACCGCGAGGGGCATCCCGAAGATGTAAGACAGGGAGAGTTTGACGCATCGGCCGAAGCACATGTCAATATGATGGATTTTCGTGTTGGTGGGGAAACCGCTTCTTGGTTTGAGAAAGCCTTTTCGCTGGTGCAACGTTTTGTGTCTGAAGGTGGTTACCGATTGTATCCCGATGAGCTATACCTACCCGAAAATGTCAATCGTGGAGCGGAGGTAACTATTAGCCATCGTTGGAAAAATATGGGCTGGGGCTATTTTCCCAATAATATCCCGCAATGGAACTACAAGTATAAGGTTGCTTTTGCACTTTTGGACGGGAATAACCAGGTGAAAAAGGTGTTTGTCGATACCAACAGCGAACCTTCCAATTGGTTAATCGGAAATCCGGTGTCTTATGATTTCAAACCAACGGTAGATTTACCCGCCGGCACTTATGCTTGGGCTGTAGCGATAGTGGATACGTCCAAAGGGAATAAACCGGCCATAGAGCTTCCGGTTGACGATGAGGTGACAACGGAGGGATGGTTAAAGTTACTGGATGTACGGGTGAATTAGCCAATTAACCAATTAGCCAATTGGTTAATTGGCTAATTGGTTAACGGCTACCGTTAATCCGTTAAGTTGTTAAATCGTTGAGACGCTGAGTTGTTAAGTAGTTGAAACGTTAAGTAGGTTTTTTTCTATGAGCGTTTCTTCTCAGAACCCACAACCGGCAACTCATAACCAATAACCAACAACTAACAACCGGTAACTAAAAACCAACAACTAACAACCGGTAACTAAAAACCAACAACTAATTTCCGGTAGCCACAATAGCCCATCCATTAGCAACTGCCCGCGGCGTTCCGTCCGAAGGACGGTTTCTGATCTCGTATGACGTACTTGATGGATTGTTTATGAGAAAGGTGGACGAACCGCCACCATCGAGGTTGATCGACTCCTTGACGCCTAAGGCATGCATGAGCTGGCCCAGATCGGTAAAGTTAATGCCATAGGAGTAATCGTATTTCCTTCCGTCTACCACCATAAAGTATAACTTATGGTCTGCCGTAAATCCTACCGCGGTACGAGGTTCTACGGAAGCGTCTGTGTGGCTTATCGGTTCACCGTCTTTTACTAAGCGTTGGTGGCCGCCTAGGGCATGGAAGATCTCGGCTTTTTGTGCCCTATAATCAGCGTCATCTCCCAGCATTAATTGGCCTGATTTGCTGATACCGAAAAAGGTCCAGCCCGCCTGAATGGTGCTACGAATGGCTTGCCCCGATAAGTATACAATGCCACGCGGCTCGCCTGTTGTGGCGTTGAAGAAGTCGGCATTGGAAGCAAAAAGCACCTTGGATGTCGAATCTACATGTTCTACCATTTCCGGAACGGATTGACGGCCATAGGCGGTTGCGCCGTTGGGTGTTAAGGGATGTAATTGAATAGTGGACTGATTCATGTCGGCCTCTACTATAAATATCCGCATGGTATGGCCGTTTATATCCTGGTAGTGAATGTCCGTCTCCTGCACGCCTGGGTGTAATTCTAAGGTCGTATCGCTATATACGCGATGAATCAGCGTGCTGTTTTCTTGCAGGCGAAGGGTCAATTCGCTTCGTGTGTAATCCAGAATCCGGACCGTGCCCTTCTCGTCTTTTTCGCAACCCGCGAGGAAGCTAAGGGCGAGAATAAACCCTAATACCTGTTGCTTTATGTTTAATTTCATATTTGATGCTGTTAATGGGTTAGTAACCTTCGTTCTGTGTGAGATTCGGATTCACCTCGCGCTCGTAATCGGGTATCGGAAATTTGGTTCGATAGTCTTCAATACCCAACACCTCCACGGCTTTACCCGTGCGGACCAAATCGAACCAACGAAAACCTTCTGCGAGTAGCTCCCGTCGCCGCTCGAGGGCTACGGCTGCTTGGTATTCGGCCTCGTTGGAAGGATTGATGGGCGAGAGGTTTCTTGCGGCTCTCAATGCGTTCAACTGCGGCAGTCCTGCCAAACCTTTCCCCTCGGCTGCAATTAAATACATTTCGCCCAGGCGGATAACCGGAATGGGGTCGGTTCCTGTTTGGCCGCTGGGGTATTTATTGATTACATTCAGTGAACTCACCGTTGCGATGCTCATATCTTTGCGGTTGTCGCCCTCCTCAAATAGGTTCATCACTTCATCGGTTGGTTTATAAACGTATGAGCCGCTTACGTCATGCGCATAAGTATAAAATAAAGTGCTCAGGGTAATGCTCGATTCTTCGGTTAGATTTTTAAAGGAGAATATTTCTTCGGTGTTCTCCGTATGCCTGAATATTTTGTCGAATCGATCCAATGAAAAGCTCCCGGAGGCAATCAGCTCTTCTGCCACTTGGGCCGCTTCTGCCAGTTTGTTTTGTCCGAGCAGGACGCGAGCTAGCAAAGCCTTTGCTGCTTGCTGCGATACGTAGTAATAGTCACCTTCGAAAGCCGGTGCTTTTTCCAGGGCTATCGCTAAGTCGGCCTCGATCTGGCTCCACACAGCACTCGAAGGATCACGCGATACGCGTTCAGTGGTGTTTTCCAAGATTAAGGGCACGTCGCCCCATCGGCTTACCAAATTATAATAGATATAAGCACGGAAGAAGTGGGCGGTACCTTCAATCCGCGTGCGTTTGTCAGATTGCGGCAAACCGGCCATGATATGGAGGACGTTGTTGACCTGGTACAGCGACTGGTATAGGCCACTCCAGTTGTTGTTGACCAAATTGTAGTCGGTACGCAGGATGTTACGGATAAAAGCGAGCTCGCTTCCGCCCGAAGCATTAATCAGGTTGCCGCCTACTAAATCGAACATAATGTAGGATTCTCTTCCTTGATTGTTTTGCACGGCATTATACATACCGTTTAACAAGGCATCCATGTCGCGCTCGCTTACCGTTTCAGGTGCTACTGAAGTTTGCGGATAGAAGTCGAGTTTGGTACAAGAAGAGAAGGACACCAGCATCAGGACTGCCAAGATGCCGGTAATTGCTGTTGTTTTATACATGCTTAATTTTTTCTTCATTAAAATCCAATATTAACGCCGATATTGAAGCTTCGCAGTTGTGGCAAGATCAAGTTGTCCTGTCCGATAAATTGCGGATCGAAATCATTGGTTACTTCCGGATCAAAGCCGCGGTATTTGGTCCACAGGTGTAGGTTATCACCCTGTACATATACCCGTAGTCGTTTCATGCCGATTTTATTTGCAACCTGTGTTGGCAAGGTGTAACCAAAATTTAATGCCCGTAAGCGTATGTATGAACCATCCTCTAAGAAGCGGGAAGAATTTTGGGTATTCCAACTATTGCCGTAAATGGCACGCGGGGTTGTATTGCTGGTTCCAGGTCCGGTCCAACGCTCATTAGCTACTCGCTCGGTCATATTCATGAAACCGCTACCCAAGCGGTCGGTGTTGACACGATAACTTGCATACACCTTGTTACCGTAAGAATAGGTGAAAAAGATGTTGAAGTCGAAGTTCTTAAAGCGGAAACTGTTGTTCCATCCACCGTAGAAATCCGGGTTGGCAGTGCCCACAATTTGTCGGTCGGACACATTGATGGCTCCGTTGCCATCCAAATCTTCATACATCACATCGCCCGCACGTACCCCATTTTTATAGAGTGATTCCGGCACTTCCTGGTCCGACTGGTAAATTCCGAGCTGTTTATACATATAGAAGCTACCTACTTCCTGCCCGACCTGCAGGGTCATGTTAGCGCCGATTAACAGCGCTTCGTCACCAATCAGGGAGGTCAGCTTGTTTTTGATAAAGGAGATGTTGAAGTCGGATGACCATTGTACGGGTCCTAGCGGGACCTGTGCGTTCAGCAAAAACTCCCAACCCTTGTTTTCCATTGAGCCGATATTGCTGATGATCGAAGTAAACCCGGAAGTGGAAGGCTCGGGTTTGCTGTATAATAAGTTATCTGTTTTCTTGATAAAATAATCGGCCGTCAGATTCAGTTTGCCACCGAGCAAACCAAGGTCTAAGCCGGCTCCATATTGTCGGGCCGTTTCCCAGGTCAGATCGCGGTTACCATTAGTGCTGACACCGATACCGCTTTGATTATTGTAATTGCGTCCTCCGCTCATTTGGGCATGGTAAGCGTAGCTGCTGATACCATCTTGATTACCCGTTTCACCATAACTGCCGCGAATTTTGGCTGTTGTACCGGCAAGCGACCAGAACGGTTCGCTGGAGATATTCCAGCCGGCGGATACCGATGGGAAGTAGCCCCAACGCTTATCCGGATGGAACTTGGACGAACCGTCCGCACGTAAGGATAGGCTCAGTAAGTATTTATCATCCCAAGATAGATTGGAACGACCGAATATCGACATCAAAGCACTTTCCGTCAAGCTAGTCCCTGCCGAAAGAATGGAGGCAGCTACCGAAAGCTGTTGGAAGGAAGGAGAAGGAAAACCGCTACCTTCTATGTTGGAGCTGGACAGGTTGAGACGCTGATAGGAGTAACCCAATAATCCTTCCACACTAAGTTTATCGAAGGTTTTATTGTAATTCAAGGTGTTCTCCCATAAGATATTGGGTGTAAAGCGACGATTGTCGTATTTTACGCCGATGCCCGTTCCATAAGGATGGTCTTCGGCATAGTAAATATTGTCAAGGGTATAGGTTAGATCGGTACCTAGCATGGTCTTGAATTTCAGTCCATCCGTAATGGTGGCCGTACCGAAGAAAGATCCCAAAAATCGGTAATTATCCAGCGATACGTTTTGCTCATTGATAATCTGGAAAGGATTGTGATAGATCAATTCGTCGGTACCGCCTAAATAATATTCGCCATTTGGCTTAAAAGGACGATCGAAAGGACGTTGGAGCAAAGAACGCCCCATCATGGTGGTTCCTAGGTTCGATCCCGGCACGCGTTTATTCTTGGAATAACTATAGCTGGTGTTTGCCCCGAATTCGAGCCAGTTATAAAGCTTATGCGTTAAATTGAGTTTACCGGTATAACGCGTAAACTTTTGGTCGATAAAGGCTCCTTCCTGACTGAGGTAATTGCCGGATAAGTATACGCTGGTTTTATCGGTACCACCGGTGAAGGATAAGGACAAACTGGTGGTATGGGCCGGACGTGTAATCAGATCAAACCAATCGGTGCCCGGTTCGCCCGGAAAGGGGTTTTCCTTGCGCTCCATGTAATTTTTAGCACCGGGGGTGTAATCGTACTGTGTATTAAAATTGTCGATCGCCTCATTGATGACCGACAGGTACAGATCCGGATCGGCCATTTTCATTTTATCCGTATTGGGCACTACCGATACACCGGTAAAAGCGTCAACGCCAAACTTGGTTTGATTGGCCTTGCCTGATTTGGTGGTAATGAGGATGACGCCGTTGGTGGCGCGACTTCCGTAGATGGCTGCCGAGGCTGCATCCTTCAGCACTTCCACCGATTCGATGTCGCTCGGATTCAACAGCGCGAGCGGATTCATGTTTTCACCAAAATTCAGTAAAGCAGCATTTTGGTTCACGACGGGTATTCCGTCGATTACATAGAGCGGCTCGTTCGTTGCACTCAAAGAGCCGATACCACGGATGGATACCCGATTTACCGTACCCGGGCTACCGGAACCGGCGCTCACCTGGACGCCGGGCATGCGCCCTTGTATCAGTTGGTCCGGACTTAATGCAGGTCTCGCATTTTCTTCGGTCGGTTTGAAAGATGATACTGCCGCTGTGAGGTCGCGCTTTTTCTGCTGACCATAACCAATAACAACCACTTCCTCTAAATCCGACAAATCGATTTTCAAGACTACCTGCAGCTGGTTTTGGCCTGTCATCTTAAGCTCCTGCTTTTGATAGCCGATCAAACTAAAAACCAGCACATCGCCCGTGCTTACCGGTAACTGAAAACGTCCTTGTGTATCACTTGTTACGCCGCGTGTGCTTCCTTTTACGATAATGCTGACCCCCGTCAGTGGATTGCCTGTCGTATCCCTTACCTGTCCGCTAACTGGCTGCGGTTGGAGGCTTGGCTTCCTGGGTTCGACTTGCCTTTCATCTCGTTTAAAGAGAATATTGCGATCGACAATTTTATAAGAGATGGGTAAGTTCTTTAAGCAGGCTTCCAATACTTCTTCTATGGGTCTTTGCTGCAGGTTTAAGCTCACCTTCTCGGTAGTGAAACTCGGATCATCGTAAAGGAATACATATTCCGTTTGATTTTCGACCAATTTGAATACTTGGTCTAAGGGCATGTTCGTTACTTTCAACGACACATTTTGTGCATAAGTCGATGCACTCACTTGGATAAATACCGAAAGCAGTAAACCGACAATTAGTTGAAATCTCATGATGAATTTCAGTTGATTAAATGTTCGTGGAGGCGGCCACCGTAATGACGTAGCCGTTGCATGAAATACTAATTTCATTAACTTTGTAAGGTTTGAGTTTAATTTAATTTGTTTAAGTTCTTCGAATCATTGGCTCAAGCATGTGCGTCTTCTGACTGCCATCAGAAGACGCTTTTTTATGAAGCCTTTCTAGGTAATCTTTACGGTTTCATCGTGTTCATTTTTTTGTTTAACATCGGTTTCTTTGTTTTATTGAATGATAATTTGTTTGACACCGTTAACAGTCTCGATCCGGCAATTGAGCTTATAGAAGGATAGAATCTCCAAAACCTTGGACGCATGTGTATTGCGGTATACCTCTCCTGATAAGGTAATTTCCGGCTTTTTGCCTTTAAAGACGACTTCTACATCATACCAACGGGATAGCTGCCGCATCACCATGCCGATATCTGCCCGGTTAAAGCTGAATTTGCCGTTCTTCCAAGCTACTGCATCCGAAACATCTGCTTGTTTTACGGATAAGTGGCTTTGGCGGTCGAGCGCTGCCTGTTGCCCGGGCCGGAGCATGACAGTCTTGTGCTCGGCGGTTTCGGCTACGCGAACAGAACCTTCTATTAATGTGGTTTTCACCACCGGTTCATCCAGGTAGCTGTTGATATTAAATTGCGTACCTAAGACTTCGACGATTTGCCCTTTGGATTCGACGCGAAAGGGGCGTGTCGCATCTTTCGCCACCTCAAAATAGGCTTCGCCTTCTAACTTTACCAGTCGCTCTCCCAAGTTGCCGTTAATGGCGTAGGTTATGCTGGAAGCCGCATTTAGCCACACCTTGGTACCATCAGGCAGCACTAAATGATATTGCCCGCCCCGTGGGGTACGCATGGTATTGAACCGGGGTATGGTTGCGTCGCTTGTATTGGCTCCGCCGAGTTGATAAACCAATTCCCCATCCACATTTTTGAAGATGGCATGCGTACCCTCTTGCGCAATTTCCCCATTCGGACTGCCGTCTAATATGATTTCTTTGCCATTGGCTAGCTTAAGGATGGCCCGGTTTCTGCCCGGTGCGATATCGGGTTGACTTGCTATGGTAGCGGTTTTGCTACTACTTTTAAATCGGTCAGATGGCTTAAATTGATAATACATACCCACTGTTAGTAGCAGCACAGCGGCAACGGCTGCGGCATAGCGATACCAAGGGGCTATCCGCCGAATCGGGGATCTCCTCAAGCGATCTCTTATGTCGATTATATCTTCTTCTACCTGCTCTTTAGCAGGTTCTTCTGCTTGGATATCCAATTGCCCATACCATTGTTCCACCCGCATACGCTCCTCCGGCGTGCATTCGCCGGCGAGGTAGCGTTTCAACAGTTTCTTAATGTCTTCGTGTTCCTCCATGTGTACTGCGGGGTTGCTTTTAGGGGATAGTACCTTAAGTCTTCCCCTGGGCGTAAGAGAAAATTAATTTTATTCTTTCAAGTAAATAATGTTGGCTACAGGGCGTTGTCCTTCATGGTCGAACTGCTTGTTGTCACTGGGATGATTGACGACACCATTTGCCGTTGCTCCTTTCACGTAGAGCGTGCTGCTTCCTCCGCCATCTACGTTCATCGCATGTTTTGCGCCTAACCAGCGTAGCGTTTGGGTTAATTCGCTTAAATTCATGCCCGCGGCTTGGCTGTTTCGACCGTCTACTACCAGAAAGATTAGTTTGTTCTTGCGGGTAATGGCTACCGCGCTGCGGGGATGGCGGTTGGTGTTAAAGGGATTGTTGGCAAGTGCTGCATCCTGTCCGCGGTGGATTAATAGAGGTCCGGATAGGAGGATATTCGGTTTGGTGCTCTGTTCATAGTTTACGGCTGAATCTGGTTGTATTTCAATGGCTTTTTTATCGATCAATAAGATCGCATTGGCACGGTCCGTTTTCTTTTTGGTGGTATTTACCACGTGGTTATCCACCTTTACATAATCCCAGGAACCGCCATTTTTCATATCAAAAAAGCCGCCATTGATAGCCACCAAAGCGCCTGCTTCTGTGGCAAATTCGGAGGTTTTTTTCAGCTCTTTTGGATCAGCCGCGAGGTGGATGTTCTTTCGGTGTTTTTTCAGGTCGATCTCCACTAGGTTGATTTCCTGCTGGCTTCCAAAGAGTTTTTCAAAATGGCCCTGTTTCCAGGTGACGCCTTTTTTGATGGGAATAATTTTCCATTCTTTATTAAGTACGGCAACGGAATCTGCGGATTGTCCGAAGACG
Source organism: Olivibacter sp. EAT-5 (assembly GCF_044784325.1). Taxonomy (NCBI): domain Bacteria; kingdom Pseudomonadati; phylum Bacteroidota; class Sphingobacteriia; order Sphingobacteriales; family Sphingobacteriaceae; genus Olivibacter; species Olivibacter sp. EAT-5. Next base: position 2,380,818 of record NZ_CP173028.1, read on the forward strand.
AGAAGTTGGCTAAGGAGCAGGAAGCTGAGTAGGATAGGTGCTATTTTTTTGTTCATATCGCGTTTTTATAGAGATAGTACTGCAACAGCGCCTTAGGGCGTAAAAGAAAATAAAAAATTTAAGAGCCTGTTTAAATTTGTATTGTAAAATTTGTTATAGGCTATTTTTGAGTGAACCAAGGCAAATTTAGCAGGGACAGCCGGAAGCCTATCTCGATAAATTAACGCAGGTGCAGCCAAAAAGAGGCATAAGAAAATGATTAGATAAATTCTAAACGGGCTCTACGGAAGGAGGAAATAGGCGATGGAGAGCAGGGTTCCAAATTTGGGTCGGAGTACCTTTAGCGCATTGTTCACATGTTTTTTTACGGTGGTTTCTGAAAGGCCGAGTTCCTGGGCAATTTCCTTGTGGGAGAGATGGGATTGACGGCTCATACGAAAGACTTCCTGCATTTTTTCGGGTAAGCGTACGATTTCGTTTTCGATCAACTGGCCGAGTTCTTTCTCCCGTACCAGGTAGTCTGCCGTGGTATTGTCGTGTGTATTCACCGCTGCGAGGGATTCAAAATAAACCGATTCCACTTTTTTATGAGCGATTAATTTAATAACGCGGTATCGCAGGGTGGCATAGAGATAGCCGGCTAAGGGGCTCTGGGGGCTTAGTGAGCTGCGGTTTTGCCAGAGTGCCGCGAAGACCTCTTGCAGCAGATCTTTGACTTCGTCCCGATTGTTCAATTTTTTACAGGCATGTGCATAAAGTGGCCGGGAGTAGCGTTCATAGATTTCTAAATAAGCCGCGTAGTCGTCTCGCAGCATGAGCCGTATCAATTCATGTTCATCATACGATTTATAAGACAGCTTCGCCATAGCAAGACTATAGATAACGGAGCCAAAATTATCAAAAGGCTATCAAGTTTATAGTTATGGCAATATTAATAAAACTTTAAAGTTTTTTTAAATTTCTTTTTTGGGAAATTAACGGATATGACTTGATGTAATAAGCTATAGGTGCTACGAAATGAATCGGCTTGTCTGCTTGATAAGCTTTGGATGAGGCACGTGAGCCGCTATTAGTAATGAAAAGAGGGTGTCTAAAGATATTTTCTACGCCTTGGGCACAGTAACATCTTTTAGACACCCTTCTTTAAAAAGGTTGGAAATTATATGCGCATATTGAATTAGTGCGTAATATAATACAAGAACTCGCCGCAGCTTTTGCCAAATCTATAGATGAAATAAATCGAAAGACCTACTAAGGCTATTTTGACGAACTTGTTTTCTAATAAATAGGCATACTTTTCCATAACAAATTTATTAATGAGTTAAATAATAGATGAACTCGCCGGTAGCTTTCCCTGCTTCGTAAATAGCGACGCCTGCAGCAGCAGCACCGCCAATAACGAGGAAAGGATGTAACCCGCCTAAAACCTCTTCCCGTTCTTCGGCTGAAAGTTCTGTTAACCCCATTTTTTTTAAATCTAATGCTAACGCTTCCATAGTTTAAATTTAGTATTTTGTTAACGATTAAACAAAAATAATGTTTACTGTGCAGCTGATCTGTAACCGGAATAAACGCCCGCACCGAAGATACCGGCAGCAGCTACGCCCGCGCCAATCCAACCGGCAGCTTTAGCAGTGATTACTACGCCACCAATAACGATTGGGAATAAACCGCCTGTGTTTTCTTCCATTTCCTGTAAACTTAGCTCTTGTAGGCCAAGATTTTCCATTTCTGTTGTTTTCATAATGTCACGTTTAAATTTCAACCATCCCGCTTATAGCCCGGGGTTTGACTTTCTTTTAATAAAACCAAGATAAAAGGTTCCACTCTAATAAAATTGTAGCGAACCAAGGATTGCCAATTTTTTTTTGTAACAATAGTTTAAGGCAAAGTGAAGATGCGATTTATAAAGTACTTTTTCGGAGAGGCTTCCTCCTGAGGTGTGGTAGTATTCTTTTTCCTCTAATGGACGTAATTGTACATCGATGGAAACTTCATAATCGTTGGTATAATAATAAGTCTGCAACGTACGCGAATAGGCGATGGGAACTTGCATAAGCTTCAGTTCTTCGATAATTTGGTATACTCTGGACACGGAAAGGTTTAATTTTTTGGCCAAGACTTCCGGTTTTCCGGTACTTTTCCTTTTGATGAGCTCGTGTAGTCGGTTAACACGATCGATGTACATAAATAGTTTCATGATTGTGAGATCTTTACGGTTTGTATCTTTGCTATTATATTACGTTATCTTCTAAAAATGGTGTTTGTGGTTTCCACATGGCATAATAGGCTGCTCTTTTCTCCATAAGCTCGCGATGCCCACCCTCTTCAATTACCTGTCCGTTCTGCATGACAATGATTTTATCGGCATTTATAACGGTACTTAGTCGATGTGCAATTAATATGATGGTTTTTCCCTGGCTGCGTAGTTGGTTGACTGCCTCTTGTATATGTTGCTCGGAAGAAGAATCCAAGGAAGAAGTGGCTTCATCGAGGATCAGAATTTCAGGGTTTCTGTATAATGCCCTAGCGATGGCTAAGCGTTGCCTTTGTCCTCCTGATAAAGCCGTACCATTTTCTCCTAAATAGGTGTTAAAGCCACCAGGTAGTTTCTCAATAAAAGGCATCATTCCTAATACCGTGCATATCTCAATGATGCGATTAATGTTTGGTGAGAGATCACCGACGGCAATGTTATCGATGACATTTCCCGCAAAAAGGTCTATCTGTTGCGGGACGACGGCTATGGATTGTCTGAGGCTTTCTATTGTGATGTATTTAATGTCTAACTGCCCGATGAATATACCGCCTTCTTCTATGGGATATATTCGTTGGAGGAGCGATAGTATGGTTGTTTTTCCGGAACCGCTTTCGCCTACGATGGCGGTAATATGTCCTTTTTTAATCTGCAGATGGAGGTGTTCAAACACCGGGGCGCGCGAACCGTATCGGAACGTAACGTCTTTGAAGGTAATATCGCCGATATCTTCGGGATATAGAATCGCCTTGTTCTCTTCCTCTTCGCGTTCCAGATCCATGATTTCAAAAAGTCGGTCGGCAGCGATTACTGCGTCCTGTATACTGCGGTTCATGCCGATAAGACTGCTTACAGGGGATGTGAAATAGCCGATGATCGCGTAGAATGATAAAAGTTCTCCCGGTGTTATATGCCCTTCAATGACAAAGTTGGCACCGGCCCACAGTAGAATAACCGTAAACAATCCGGAAAAGAAACTGCTCGAATTGGTAATCCAAAGGGCATTGACAGAAGAGCGATAAACCGTTTGTAAAAGTTTGATAAACCTATTTTCGGTTTTAATATTCGCAAAGTCTTCTAGTCCAAAACGCTTGATGGTACCTGCGGCGTTTACGGATTCAACCAGTTGAGTTTCCAGATCGGCTGAATGCTCCATCAAGGCGCGCTGCGTCTTTTTGTTCAGTCGGTCTGAAATGTAATAGATGATGCCATAAATAGGAATTAGGACAACCATAATCAAGGCGAGTTTCCAGTAATAGGTAAACATCAAGAGAAAGGAAAAGATGACAATGAATACGTTCACCGCAAAATTTACCAGTACGTCGTTGATAAAGGTTCGGATTTTAACTGCATCATTGATGCGTGATATGATTTCGCCTACGCGCATGGTATCAAAGAACTGTTGAGGCAAACGCAGTAGGTGTTTATAATAACCGAGTATGAGGCGTGCATCAATTTGCTGGCCGCTTTTCAAGGTAAAAATAGTTTTGGAATGGTTGATGAAAAACTGCAGCAAGAGAAGCACAACCATAATAAGCCCCATCAAATTGAGTAGATTGAGGTTCTCATTGGGCAGTACTTGGTCTACAACTTTTTGTACGAAGATGGCTGTTGATAAGCCAAGGATTGTGTAGATTACAGCACCAAATAGCACCTGAAACAAGGTGGAACGATGAGGTTTTAGCAGAAAGAGAAACCTGCTGGTAACGGAGACGGTTTCGGTACGTGCTGTAAATTCTTCCCCGGGAGCTAACAAGATGAGTATGCCACTCCATTGGCTTTGAAATTCCTGATGGGTTAAACGGTGAAGTCGGCCATCAGCAGGGTCCATTATTTCGATATACTTATCGGCGGCCTTATAGAGTACCACGTAGTGATGCAGGCCGTTTTTTAGCACCATGTGGGCGATGGCCGGAAGTGGTATTTTGAAGAGGCTATCGAACGGTCCCTTAACACCTTTTGCGGTAAAACCGATCTTGTTTGCGGCCTGGATCATGCCCATCACATTGGTGCCTTTTTTATCGGTATTGGCCAGTTGCCGGATGCGCGCTATGGGAAGTTTCAATCGGTAATGGGCTGCGATAGAAACCAGGCAGGCGGCGCCGCAATCAGTGATGTCGTGCTGCTTAACTTTTATTTTTTTCATCAGGAGCGCTATTATGTTTATACGGAAGAAGTGCTTCTTTTTGCCGGGTTTAACCAATCATCCGCTTTATCGTAAAGCAGCTGGAAAAGCGTCCGTTTCGTTACCTGAAATCGGGCTTGGAAGCTCATGCCTTTCTTTAAACGACCTTCATAGCCATTCATTAAATAAAGTGAATGATTTTTTAGTTTACATTTGACCTGAAACATCGGCATGCGATCCTGACTTAGATAAACATCTTTTGAAATGTCGATCACATTGGCTTTGGCCATACCCCATTCGTTGTAATTGAAAGCATCAATTTGTAAATTGACCGGCATATGCAGTTGTAATAAACCGATGTCTTTCGGTGCGACATTTACGGTCGCGATGAGGCCCGAGCTGGGCGATAGTTCTACTACCGACTCGCCCGCGGAGACAAAATTACCCGGAGAAATGCCGTTTAATTGTTGCAATGACCCGTCAATAGGTGCTTTTACGGTGTATAGATCTCGCTCTTGCTCAAACTTTTCGTTTTGAGAAGACAGCTCCATTAACTCAGTTCGAAGGTGATTCAAATCGGTATGCCATTGGCTAATTTGTTGTTCTTCCAACAGCTTTTGTTTGCTAAGCGCTGTTTTATAGTCAAAATTAAATTTGTCGAATTCGGCATCTGATAACACCTTTTTTTCATGCAAGGTTTTATTACGCTGGTAGATTGTCCGCGCATTATCCAGCTGTAAATGTGCCTCTAGGTATTGCTGTCTGTAAAGATTGAATTGTTGCCGATATAGAGGTGATGATAGCGGCAGGCTTTTTATTGTACTGACGCTGTTGCCTAATTGCGTGAGTTTCTCCAGATCGCTAATGCGCTGATGTAGTTCTGCACTTCTTTTACTTAAATAGCCCGATTGCTCTTCTAAGATATTGGTTTGTATACGAAATAAGGTGTCGCCTGCTTTGACCTCTTGATTGAGTTTGACGAATACTTGGTCGATTCGGCCGGAAACAGGTGCTTTAATGGTATTTCTCTCGGTGGCTGAGGTAAGGATGCCTCCGCCATTGACACTAACGCTGACGCGGATAAAAAACAAGGATATAAAAGCAGCGAGAATGGCAAAGAGTACCGTGAGATAAATAATTCTACTTCTATTATTATGCGCAAAGAAATGCTGTTCTGCAGTATATTCAACTATATCTGCAGGAAATATCAATTTTTGGCTCATAGTAAGTAAGTTGTTGCCTACCCAAGACTAAGATATGCGCTGGGTAGGCATCCAATAATTATTGTCTTTATTATAAGACAATACATTTAATAAACGGAAATTGTTTGCTTACAGCAGTGCTTTGATGCCGCGCCTAACAAAGTCTACAATCGAGTCATAAATTTCGGGCGCTGATGGAAAAATAGACCCTCCGTAGGTGTTGTACAGGGTCTCGGTGTCTAATGGAAGGAGCTGTTCTGCTGACTCCGAGTGGACTGAAATCGGTTGTTTTGCTGGTTTTGTTTCCATGATTTAACAATTTAATTTAACAGTTTATAAAAAGCGTTATTTTGTGAATAGCCAAATTAGTTACTCTACCAACTAATCGCAATACCGGAATTCTGCTATTTTTTTATGTTACGATTATAATTAGTAATATAAAGAGTCGAAGATTTGGCTCGCACTTCCCATCAGTGTTGAGCGGACATCGTACCCATCCTTCCTTGAGCTTGCATTCATATGACGATGGCGGTGGAGGTTGTTCAAAAATAAATGAGAACGCCCAGCTTTTGGGGTGCTGGGCGTTCGCCATTTTTTATAATCAACCTAAACCTACATATACGCTTGCAAAGTCCGTGCCATTTTGTCGTATAGTTACTACTCTTCCTGTAGTACAGCTAGTGGCTCTCCGTGGAAAATACCTTTTAAATGCTTCAGCGACAAGGATTCCCATTCGTATACTTGTAAGTTGTTGACTTCAAGTTCCTTTGTGATGGGATTTTCGGAAATAATATGATCGTTTTCTAATGCAATATATCTAAAAGTTCCTGTACAGTCAGTCTGCACATCGGTTTCCAGTAGGAAACCTAATGATTCTAACGTTAAACACATAAGGGTTGGTATTGATAGCTAGTTAGTTACAAAAGCTATACCAAGCTTCGCTCTTTCCTATGGAATTAACAATTTTTATGTTTTTAAAAGAACGTTTTTGGTTTGTTCGAAAGAAAAAAGCTCCAGTTTTCACCAGAGCTCTGAACAATTAGACTAATATGAAGTATGTACATTAAAGTGAACACTTGTACACGATGAATGTTTGGAAAAATAATTGTTTTTTTTACGTTTTTATCGGTCTGCTGATAACGAGAAAAAACCTTGAAGAAAGGCTATGTAGCCTCTTCAAGGTTTTCGAAGTCTGAAATATTAATATCCCGGATTTTGGGTTAAATTATTGTTTCCGGAAATAGCCTGTGTGGGTACCGGGAACCGTTTCAGGTGATCAGATTGCGAGGCTTGATGATCCCACCAGTTTTCGGTGGTGAACATATTCCAACGGATCAGATCTGTACGTCTGCGGCCTTCGCCCAGAAACTCGATACTCCACTCATCTAAAAAGCGGTATTTATCGAAATTATCGACACGTACCGGATTGGGATCTACCCCATTCTCGAAATTGCGCCTCCGTACGGTATTGATGAGTTCGGCAGCACCGGCCAGATCTCCGCTGCGCCATTTGCATTCGGCCAGTATATAATACACTTCGGTCAGTCGCAAAACCGGATTATCTGCTCCCCAACGCAAGGTGTTTTCGGCTAAAGTGGGAATGGGCACTTTTACTAATCGAATACCGGTATTCTCTTCGCCCTCCGACATTTTAGAAGGAAGCTGAGAAATACCGCTGTACTTTTTACCTGGACCAACCTCGCTGAAACGCCCCACTTGGTCGCGTAGCACAAGTGCCCTGTCTTTATATTCCTGGGTGCCCACAATTACACCGCCATCAGGTTTCAGTTGCGGCCCGTTCAAAAACATACCTTCGTAATTGCCGCTTCCTAAATAGTGGTATGACCTTTTGCGAAGATCAGCTGCATCAAACTTCTCAAATGGTGAACCCAGTTTCCACTCATTTTTATATAAGCTGGAATCGGGGCGCCGGGACGGGCTTAAATGCGTGCCGTTGTCGGCCCCCATATCCTGATCAAAATATTGTCGGCTGTTATAATGATAGAAATTGCCGTAAAACCAATCGTACTGCAGCTTGTTGAACTCGGAAGGGATGGACCAGATGATTTCAGGCGATTCATTGTTTTTAAAGCTGTGCGGGCCATACCAGGTCGGATCGAGCTGGTAAGAGCCGTATTGACCATCGATAATAGCCTGTGCTAGTTGCTGGGCTTCGGCGTACATAGGTTTACCAATGTAGGCCTCGGCGTTAAAATAGAGTTGGGTTAGCATCATGGCTGCGGCCGCTTGCTTCAACTCACCTGCTTCCTTCTGTCCGGCTTCCTTCTTGGGCAAAGTCGCCATAGCCGTTTTTAATAATTGTTCAATGTGATTGAAGACCTCCTGATCGGTATTGCGCGGTAAACTCTCTCCTTCCAGGTTATTGAAGATAGGCATTCCTCCAAAATAGTCTAGGCCGCGTAAATAGAAATAGGCAATCAGCGTATTAAGCTGGTTTACGTGGGATGTCTGATCTTCCGGTGTCAAAGCAAATTTGGTATAGTCCAACTTCTCCAAATCACTGCGTGCGTCCAATGCCAGGGCGATGCCCATCAATGTACCACGCCAGGTTCCCCAGATCCATCCTTCATCAGGCGTCCACGTGTGGTAATGAAAACGTTCATTCGTACCGCCATTGTACCAGTGGGGTCCTTTCGTTGTAATGGCAAAATTGTCAGCCGTTTGTTCCTGTAACTGCCAGCGGTCTTCACCCATATACCAGCGGGCGTGGGTAAACGGACGGTTGAGGGCGGCCAGAATGTCCTTTTCACTCTTGAAAAAGGTTTCAGGAGTGACCTGGCTATAAAATTCCTGATCGAGCTTGGTGCAACTGCCTAGCAGTACCAAAAGCGATAATAAGGTATATGTGAAAAGCTTGTTCATCATTGCATTTGTTAAAGGTTAAAAACTCGCCTGTAAACCGAACATAAAGGTGCGCGTGCGTGGATACACATCGAGCTCCTCAAATCCGGGTGTTAAGCCGTTGATATTGATTTCGGGATCAAGACCGCTGTATTTGGTGAAAACGAAGAGATCTCGTCCGGTTGCATACACACGGATATTTTTAAAGGGGCCGATCCATTTTTTATTAAACGTATAACCCAAGCTAATGGCATCTACCTTTAGGAAGTTTCCGTTTTCGAGCCAATAATCACTCAATTGTTTTTCACCTTTTACATTGGCAAGTTCATCATAGGCGCTTTTCAATACATTTCTACCGGTTACATTGGCTATGCCGTAGTACATTTTGGTCATGTTAAATACATCATAGCCTAACCAACTGCGGAGATAGATGCTGGCGTCCCAATTTTTGTAGGATATGGCGTGATTCCATGATAACTGTAATTTCGGGATACCATTGCCGATGAAGCGTTTATCATCGAGTTTTTTATCACTTGCCGGAATGACTTCGTTGTTTTTGTTATATAACAGCCATTGACCATCGTCGGTGAAGCCTGCAAATTGCCAGATATAGAATTGGCCAATCGCTTCACCGGGATAAAGGCGTACTGCAGTACCCGGAGATCCAGGTGCGGGGAAGTTTTTATCGTCCATAAAGGTCTGGCTGCCCCAGAGTGTGCGCAAGTTACTTTTATTATGAGAGGCCACAAGGGAAGTAGTGTAAGTCCAATCGTTCTTGTTTACTACATTGTAATTTAATTCAAACTCGAAACCTTGGTTTTCCATGCTGCCCACGTTCATGGTTGTTTTATCATGGATGGCGGGCGGTTGTGATACACTGATTTCATAAATCAGATTGTCTATAACCCGCTTATAGTAGTCGAACCGACCACTTAATTTATTATTCAGAATGGTGAAATCCATTCCGACATTATATTCTTTTTTGATTTCCCAACGGATATTCGGGTTTTGGTTGTGTTTAACACCAAAAGTACGGTTCCAGTTTCCGGCGAACGGCCACCAGGTGTCGGCCGAATACATCCGGGTTGATACCTCGGCACCGAAACCTTCGTTGCCGGTTTCACCGTAACCAGCGCGGATCTTGATGTCGTCAATAAAAGAAAGCTTACGCATGAAAGGTTCCTCGCTGAGCCGCCAACCTGCCGATACACCGGGGAAGGTGCCCCAGCGATTTCCAGGAGCGAATTTGGAAGAGCCCTCGTGACGGAGATTGGCTGTGATGATATAACGATCTTTGAACGAATAATTAACGCGTCCGAAGAAAGCGGCCAGTTTAACCCATGGGTCCTTCCAAGAGCCCAAACCCGCACGGCCATCAGCCAGCCAGGTACCTGAACCCATATCGTGTTCTTCCAGCCCATCAACCGGAAAGTTGGAGTTTTCCGCCCAGAACCCCTGTCCGTTGAAGTCCTGATAACTGTAACCGGCTACCGCGGTGATCTGATGGTTTTCGAAACGCTTGCTATAGTTTACTGTCCACTCGACTATACGGTCTTGCCAACGTTTGTATTCTTGTTTGGCATAACCGTCCACATTTTGTTCACGCGAGACACGGTGCTGGGCCGAACGGAAGAAACTGGGATGTTCGCTGTTGTTTTTGATACCCACCATAGCGGTTGTATAAAGGTCTTCCGTCAGGTTTACTTTTAAGGTGGCATTGGCCAGTAGGTAGCGATATTGATTTTGTTTTTTACGTAACATCACTTCTGCCAAGGGATTCCAGGTATTATAGCCTCCGGTTAAGACATTATAGCCGGAGGGATCCGATGGGTCGTATGGTGAGATAGTGGGGTCTAAGCCAATGGCGATATTATAGAGGCTGTTGTTTTCGTCACGGAAGTTGCCTGGCGCACTGTTCCCGGGGAAATCGGCATCTACTTGATTGTAACTGGCATTGGTGCTCAATTCCGCACGTCCATCGAAGAATTTGAAATTGGTATTGACCCTTCCACCAATTTCCCCGCGTTGCGAACCAATTGATATACCTTTGGCGTCGCGTTTGAAAAAGGTGGTGTACACATTGGCGTTTTCGGAACCACCACTTACATTTACCACTTGGCGGTGACTGAAGGGATTTTTATTTGTGATGACGTCATACCAGTCGGTACGAGCGCCATTGTCTTCTCCAAGGCCATGGGCAAGGTATTCTTCTGCTGAAAGGACATCGGGTCGTTTACGAACACTTTCAATAAAATACTCCGATGTAAAGTTAACGGTTGCCTTACCGGGTTGTGGTCGCTTGGTAGTAACCAAAATCACACCACCGGAGGCTCGTGTACCGTAGATTGCAGCAGCCGATGCATCTCGAAGTACGTTAATGGATTCAATATCTTCTTTGGCAACGGAATTGATATCGCCGCCGGGAACACCGTCAATAACGACTAAAGGTCCTTGTGAGGCCTTGACAGAATTGACACCACGGAGCTGAATGGAAACGCTGGCGTTCGGATCAGAGCCGTTATTGGAAGCGATGTTTAGACCTGGAACCTTTCCCTGAATGGCCAGTAAGGGCGATACCGTGCCGGCAACCAAGTCACGCTGTTTTAAGTTGGATACTGCGCTGGTAAGCTCGCGTTTATCCAATGAGCCATAACCAACCACCACCACTTCTTCTAAGTTGTTGGCATCTTCCTGTAATTGAATGTTTAGATTTTGCTGATCGGTAACAGCGACTTCTTTGGTGATGTAACCAATCGATGAAATGATGAGTGTTACCGGCGTTTGAGGTAAGGCCAGCTCAAAGAGCCCATCTTGATTGGTTGAGGTACCTCCCTGCATGCCTTTAATTTTAATACTGGCACCGATCAGTGGCATTGTTCCGTTTGCATTCGTGATCTTTCCACGGATCGTCCGTTGCTGAAGCGATGTTTCATAAGCTGACCGAATAACCGGCCGGGCAGCTGCATAAAGGCTTTCTGTAGCCACCGTGCAGCTGAGGATGGGGATGCTGCATAGCGCAATCCATTTGCTGTGTTTTGTCATAAATTTAAGAGTTGTTTTGTGTTTATAATGACGTTTAACTAATGAGCACCAAGTTGTTATTCTCCGTAATATGCAATAGAAAATGCTTGAAATCGGTTAAAGGATCGGTTACAAATGTGGTAATTCGTCGGTTTTTCATTTCGTTCTAAAAAGCTTGGTTAGCTAGCTTACATATGTTGATTCGCTACGAATAGTTTCTTTTTATTCCTAATTCGATTTAGCAAATGTTTTGCAATATTACGAATTATTTCTTTTTGACAGAGAAAGGGTCTACTTCTAATCAAATTGCTATATCATTTTTACATTAGCGATCAGTATGAGAAGAGGTTAGGACCTTATGTATATTAATTAGGCGATGACTCCGGATCCGCTGCCTTAAAATAAAAAACGCCCAGCTTTTGGGGATGCCGGACGTTTTTCTGTTTTTAATCATTTAATATTAGTTATATTTTTGCGACAGGTTTCTAAGTGTTGACAATGGTTCCTAAAGTTACTGGACTACGGAAGCTTTGCGGATGGATTATAGTATAAAATCTTTCAAGTAAGCTGATTTTTTTGTTTTTTTTGTTTTGATTTTAAAATAATTATATTAATTTAGTAAGATTAATAAACGCTCTCTGTTTAATAGGTGTCTGAGCCGATCTTAAACCGAAGTATAATAAACACTAAAATGAAATAAAATGGCAGTATCATGGAACGAAATAACCGATAAACCTGCGGTTATTGCAGCTGGTTCTAATCAGGCTGCGGCTAGAAATGCAATCAATGCAGCACCAGTCGGCCCTAGTGGCGGTTTATACGGAGGAGCTACGACTGCCGCGCGTACCGATCATACACACGCGGCAATAAATAATGTGCCGTCTATAATTGCAGGAGAAATAACAGGGACTACGATTGATATGTCTGTTCGGCAAAATTATTATGCTACTATCTCCAATCATACGACTTATACCTTACAGAATATTATAGACAACGTTGAATATACACTACTTATAACGAACAGTGACGACATCGTTAGAACGGTGTCATTGGCGGGTATACCTTATAGCGGAAATCAGGATTATGGTGTTCCGGCAGGCAAAGACGCTATTATCTCAATAAAAAAAATTAATGGAAAAACAAAAGCTGTCATTGCTGTAGATATTTAATTATGCTAGCCAATTGGAATAATCAAAAAAAACCATCAATCTTGCATAAGTTTGCTTTTGGTGCCGTAAGCAGTTGGACTGAAAATAGGCCTACAGTAAGTGCCAATTACTCCAATTCCGTCCCACTAAATAAACAACTTGATATTATTCAGCATGAAATGGGAGGCAATGCCGTTCGTATTGGCGTTAATACAACGAACTCGGGAAGCGCGGATAAACCAGGGTATGGTATGCTGCAAGCGGCAGTAGAGCAAGTGTTAGCAGAAACCGTTGCCAGAAACATGCGTTTGATCATTTTGTTGATTGATCAATCTCATCAATTCATGGGCGATGCATGGAGAAATAACGACATTGATCTGGGACTTACTCAATCAGAATTGGACGCTCTACTCCCACAGGCGGAAATGTCAGGTTATAATATGACTGCTGGCTTTCTAAACCTCAATAACACCTTACTCAATAATGGTTTGCATGTTTTAGAATTGGGCAACGAACCCGAGCTATTCCGTAACATTCAAAAAGATAACACATCAGGTGTAAACCAATCTCACTTTTGGCCTCAAAAGGTTGCGGTGACAAAAGCTTACTTTAAGGGAATGCACGACGCCGCTAAAGCTCTTAGACCTAATCTAAAAATATCTACGCCCGCTAGTATGGGGTGGTGTCCAGTTTGGTTGTATAGTCAGTATTTAAGCGTCATGCCGAATGTCGATTACATATCGTGGCACTGGTATGATGAGATGGAACGAAATATGGACCGCGGAAATTGGCCTGACGGATTATACGGGAGCATTTTTGAATACTTATACGCAAAATGGGGAAAACGCATCATTATATCAGAGTGTAACGCTAGAGGGATTGGTTTTAATAATGCTAATGATGGTCCCGAGTCAGGTGATTTACATCAAGACAAACAAGTTGCCTTTTTTAGTTCTTTTTTGCCTAAAGCTGTCGCTTCCGGTCATGTAGATATTATTACGACTTATAAATTGCTGTCGGAACCATACCAAACAAATAGCATTGAATCTACTTTTGGCGTCAATTATTTTCCTGGGATTGATACTTCAATCCCACCTGCGCAACAAAATTTTAGCAATATAGTTCCAAAAAAGGTAATGAAGCTTTTTAAGTACCTGACTCGCTAATTACAGTATTTTAATGCAGATTCAGGGTAGCGGTTGCAATTTTCGATCCTGCCAAGGCGACGCCTCCGGATCCGCTGCCTTAAAATGAAAAACGCCCAGCTTTTGGGGATGCTTGGACGTTTTTCTATTTTTAATCAACCTAAACCTTACTAATAACTAATCAAAGCTTGTGCCAAAAGAAGAATCGCTTTTGTAACAGGTTTGTAGCAATCTGCTATCGGCGAGCCATCGGCAGTCAGCTTTGGTTTATGTTAGTCTACTTGCCAGTAGGCAGGTGTCACTGTCACTGTCACTGCTACTACTTCACTACTTCCAAATACCGTCCGAACCAGTACGGGAGTAACCAAATATCACCCGCACTAAACTCTTCCGTTCCGTTGCTATCTTCATCCAAAATAAACGTCGTTCGATTATGTCGGTGTACGGGACGCTCTTTGGGCGAAAGAACGGCATCCGTGCTTTGATTCATAAAATTCTCCTCCAAGTGCCTGATATCTTTTCGGGCACTGTTCGTCACTTGCCAGTTGATCAGATCCAAGGGGAATTCGCGCAAAAACCAGAGGGATGCATCCCTGTCAAAGTTCTTTTCGCCAACCATAGCAGCGAAGAAATTCCACAGCGCATCTTTTTCCGGTCGTTCGAATTCCCAGTGATCCAGAATTGCTTTTCGAAAATTATTCTTTAATGTATCATTTAAAGCATAGCGATACAAGCCCCAATAGCCTAAAAAATACATCTCATCGTCGGAGTGATTCCACCTTTCAGAAAGCATCTTGCTATAATCATCAGCTTTTTCATCGGCTTGTCCAATACCTTTCATCGGCCGCATCAGGTTTTCATAGTATCCGTGCCTGTCCATTAATTCCCACGCCTTATCTCGGTATTTTTCTTTTTTAGTGAAGTAATAGGCTGATTGTAACATGGATATGATGTTGGATGAGTTTAATTTTCGATCGCCTATGTTTGTCGGAAATTGATTGACATAAGCGGGGTTCCACTTCCCCCACAACGTCGGCTTTCCGTCATGGTCAACAAGATAAAGATCGTTAGCCACAATATGCGACATCAGGGAATCCATCAGTGTAATGGCTTTTTCTTTCACCCAAGGGTCGTTTACCACCTCGGCCAGTACCGAAAAAACAAAAAGATGACCAATTGCCTCATCACTACTGGTAGTGGATTTCCAGCTCCACCAACCATCAGGCGCATCCAACCAAACCTTGCTATCGGCAAGATCTGTCTTGTGACCGATTCGTTCGAATGATCGTGATGGAAAGCCTTTTAAAGGATTCACGCTATAAAGGCGCTCCATGGCCAATAAAGATTCGCGGCAATTCAGCAAGGCATCGGAATCTTTGGTCGTAGCGTAACGGAAGGCCTCCGCTGCCAGATACATAGACGTCCATAAACCGTCATTATCAGAATCGGACAAAATGCCTGTTCGTAAATTTCCTTCCTTCAAGCCTTTCAGTGTCGCATTCAAACCGTATCGAATATGCCGCTCGCGCACTTGTTTGTCATAATAGGCGGCTTTCTCTTCCAAGCTCATTGCTTTATGGTGCAAGCGGGCCAAACCTTTGTTCGTAGCTATTAACACCGTTGATTCCGGCCCTTTGGCAAGCGAATATACCGTGTCGCCCGGCAACCAGCGGCCACTTTGATAATAATCAAAAGTCCCATTCTCCTGTTGCCTAAAAGCCCCGTGCATCGATCCAAACCAAAGCGTTCCATCGACATACTGAACTGTGTTCACCGGTTGCGCCGGCAGCCGATCATCCCAGTCGCCTTGCTGTATCATCCTTACTTGTCCATCCGTTGACTTTTCTATACTGAATAGGCTATACCGATCTGATTTGGCAAGGACCAGTAGCTTTCCGGTTTCATTAAGCGTAAAGCAGCTAAAATCACTCCCCCGATAAACGGTGTGTACCTGCTTGTTTTGTAAACTATAACTATATAGGGCCTGATTACTGAGCATCCAAAAAAGCTGATTTCGCGTGTCATAGTGTACGGCTTTAATTTTATCATCTACGCGAGCATTTGCGAGCACTTTTCCATCCATCGCATAACATCTGATCTGTTGCCCATCGGTCAGAAAAACGTTTCCCGTTTCGTCCATTTCCAAAAATTTTGCCTTTGGCAAGTGATGTTTAAATAAACAGGTTCCTGCCCAGGCATTGCTATAAACCAGTTGGTTGGTCAGGTACACAAAATTGTTTTGATATAGGATGATATCTCTAAAAGTTTCCAAGGAGTCATAACGATAAGTGATGTCGGCCGATAGCCTGCCCGGAAAGAGCAATTTGCCATCAAAAGGCTTTAATAAACGACCTGTCTGCAAAAATTGAATCCGCCCATTTCGATCACTCAAAACTTTCGCACTATTCGTTTTTCGATCATGGGTGTAATATTTTATGGCATATTCCTGTTTGAACCGATCCTGGGCAATAGCCGTTCGCCATCCAAAAGGTTGAAGAGCCAAACATAGAAGCAACACTTGGTAAATCTTCTTTTTATTTAATATCATCGGGAGAAATTTTTAAATACTTTATTGATTTTTTATCGCTTGTCACATGGTAAGAATAGCTGAGGTGGATAAAGCCATCGGTCGATTGGACGATTGACGGGTAAGAACAGGAGAGTTTTTTCTTGTCGTCTGCTTCAAGCAGGGTGCTGAGTTTCCAGGAAGTGCCTTCGTCCTCGGATAAATACAAACTGAGTTGATAGCGTCCATCATCCACATCGTTACCTACCAATAGCCACCGCCCATCGAGCAAGCGAATGACCTCCACACTGGCGGTATTGGGAATCTCCGTTTTTCTTGCTACCGTCCATGTTTCACCGCCATCCATTGAGATGCTTTGTTGAATTCTTGCGGGCGCATCCCCGCTGTCGCGCATATAAGCTATAATATCGCCCTGTTTCCGTCTTATTAAAGCGGGTTGGATGTTTCCCCGGCCCGCGATGGGTTTACTTGGTCGCCAACTTTTTCCATCGTCTTCGGATACGGCGATGAGAGAGCAGTTAAAGCCATCGGAATATAAAGGCAACAATATTTTATTGTCGGCCAATAGCAAGGGTTTAATGCGTGTCATCCAACCGAAGCTACGTTTGGCGGGATCTTGTGCATTGGTTACGATCATTTCATCATAAGGTGGTGCGTAGGCTGCCCAGCCATGTTGTTGATCGGGCAACATCGATAACTTCTCCTTAAGTTCCTGCACAAAACTGCTATCGGGTTTTAAGAGTATATTGTCCTGCCAGCCCCAGTTGGGGGCCGCACTACCTTCATATTCATCAGCTACGCGATAACGCAAGATCGACTGCTCCCAACGGTTCGCCTGTACGGCAATCCACGCGAGATACAACTGCTTTTTGTGATTCAAGAACAATACAGGATTGCAATCCGGGATACCTTTCGTATCGGCCATTAGAAAAGGCGTGGACCAAGTTTTGCTTCCTGCGCGCTTTCTGGATCCCATAATGCAAACATCATCGGCCCCTCGTTCTCCACTGCCATAAAACCAGGCCGCTAATACATCTCCGTTCGGTAAAACGGCCAAACTGCTACCGTGGACATGTTTTGCCTGCAAAGGAAAAATCAGGGTCGCTTCCGCCACTTTAGGTTGTGCTCGAAGCGTTATACTGAATAATAAAAAGATCGCATAAAAAATGAAATGATGTCGCATCATACGCAGGTTTGTCTTAAGTTAGCATCTTCACCAATCGGATGCTCATTATATCATACGCGGCAATATTCAAATCGGGCTACTTGAAATCAAAATTTTAGGATTGACGCAGATTGAGGTTTATTAAGCGCAAAATGCGTCACCAAGGAGGAGCTTTCACCGATAATTTCGTTGAACAATCAAATTAAACAGCTTATGTCAACGGACCTACATGCAACGCTCCTGCAGCAAGTGAAGCAGGGCGACAACAATGCCTTCAATCAATTGTACAAAGCCTACAAACTGGATGCTTTTAAATTTGCCATGCATATGCTTCGCGATACGGAAGAAGCAGAAAATATGGTGCATGATCTCTTTACCAAGATCTGGCATAACAAAAACAGGATAAAGCCCGAACAGAACTTCCGTTCCTTTTTATTTACTTGCCTGCGTAATCTCGTGCTCGACCACATCAAGCGCGAAAAACGAAATCGCATTGCTTTTCAATCCTATATCAACGAAAGTTGCCAAAAAGAGGACCCCATTGGTGTAAGGGAGCGGCGTTATCGTATGATCCAAACCGCGATGAATGCCTTAAGCGATAAACGACGGGAAATTATTTATATGTGTTTTGTAGATGGTAAATCCTATCAGGAAATAGCGGACAGTTATTCCATCTCCAAGAATACGGTCAAAAATCAGCTGGTAAAAGCAAAGCAGTTATTACGCGATCAGCTAAAACCTAAAATGCTCATTGCTTAACGTTAATATTATATTAACAAAACAACAACGTATTGTTAAACAAGTAATTATTTCAAAATTACCATTGTATTTGATAGCCTTTTTTTACTTATCCGTAGTAGTATAATTGATCAGCTAACAAAATCATCTGCTGTAAAAAGGGAAAAAATCAAAATAAGGAATTTATGAAATTCAATTTACCAAGCACGCCCAAACTGCTCATTTGTTCGCTAGCGGTGCTGTACCAGCTCGGACTACCGATAAGCGCGTCGGCTTCGGTTGGGAACGGAGCCCTGACTACCGCTGCGCACGCAGATGCCGTTTCCGTCAACCGGCAGGCTATCTCTATTCAGGGCGTGGTAACTTCGGCCACCGATGGCCGGCCGTTCCCTGGTGTTAGTATTAAAGTTAAAGAAAACGGAAGAACCACTACGACCTCCATGAACGGTACCTTCCGTATTGAAGTACCCGATGAACAAGCAATTCTCGTATTCACGTTTGTCGGTTATAAAGAAGAGGAAGTACGCGTAGGTAGCCAACGTATGTTGCGCGTGGCCTTGGAAGAACGGACGGAAGGGCTGGATGAGGTGGTGGTTACCGCCTTAGGCATCAAGCGTTCGACACGCTCATTGGGCTACTCGGTAGGGGAGTTGAGCAGCAAGGATATTAACAAAGTGGCACAGGATAATGTACTCAATAGCATTACCGGTAAGGTGCCAGGCGTTAGTATCAGCTCTACGGGCTCAACCGGTTCTTCCGTTAGCATGGTCATTCGGGGAGCAAAATCCTTGAGTTCGGATAACCAACCGCTCTTCGTAGTGGATGGTGTACCGATTGCCAACACGATTAATAATGTCAGTCAGGTAGGTACCGACAACAACGTAGATTATGGAAATGCCTTGGCCAGCCTAAATCCGGATGACATTGAAAGCATTTCGATCCTGAAAGGGCCGAGTGCCGCGGCGCTCTATGGTTCACGGGCGGGCAATGGCGTGGTATTGATCACCACCAAAAGTGGTAGCGGTTTAGATAAGGTGCAAATTAATGTGACCAGCAATACGGTATTCGATGTGCCGTACAAATACCTGGATATGCATCATCGCTTCGCCGCAGGGGTTATTCCTTTTACGCCGGAAAGTACTCCTAATGGGACGCTCACCATTGAAGAAGGATCGGCAGGCGCTTTAGGCCCCGAACTTGACCGTGGCTATCAAGCCATTCAATGGAACAGTCCGCTAGACGCGGAGGGTAACCCTGTCGCCATGCCGTTGGTCTCTCATCCGAACAATATTAAAGAATTTGTACAAACGGGTATTACCTCTATTAATGGGGTGTCCATCGCTAACAATACGGAGAAGATTACTTATCGGATTTCTTATTCTAATATGATGAATCGAGGCCTTATTCCGAATAGCGATCTGAGTCGGAATTCACTGAACCTCAATAGCAGCTTGAAATTGACCGATAAACTTAAGCTCAGCTCGCAAATTGATTTCAGTCGTAATGGCTCTGATAATCGGCCCGCAGGTAACCGAGGTACCAACCCCCTTCAATGGGCTTATGCCGTAGCACCTCATATTAATATTTTGGATTTAAAAGACTATTGGCTGCCCGGACAAGAGGGGGTGGTGCAGCGTTCGCAAAGTTTGGGCGACTATGATAACCCGTATTTTCTGGCCTATGAAGTGAACAATGCCTTTAAGCGCGATCGCGTTTTCGGTAATATACGTGCCGATTGGCAAATTACGCCCGAAATAAGTTTAATGGGACGCTATGCACTCGATCTTTATCACGAAAAGAGAGAAACCAAAGTTCCGTATAGCTATTCCAATGATCCGAAAGGAGCCTACGGTATCACTAACTTAAATAACCTGGAACAGAATATTGATTTCCTCGCTAGTTATCAGAAACGCTTTAACGATGTGAGCTTTAATACGTCAATAGGCGGAAACACCCGCTATCAGCGCAATGAAAATGTCATCAATGCCTCGATTAATGGAAGCGGTTTAACAATACCCAACTTATATACCTTATCCAATATCGCTCCGACAAGTTTACGTTACAACAGTTACATCGGTGAAAAAGCCATTCACAGTATATATGGATTAATTAACGTAGGTTACAAAGATTTCATTTATCTGGATTTAACTGCGCGAAACGATTGGTCGAGCACCTTGCCAAAAAACAATCGTTCCTATTTTTACCCTTCCGCCTCCTTAAGTGTATTATTGAATGATGCTTTTAAATTACCCGATCAGATCGATCTGTTGAAATTGCGCGGTGGCTGGGCGAGAGCCGGTAATGACACGAGTCCCTATAACTTGATCAACGTTTTACAAAATATGGACCCCTGGGGTAATGTGGTTCGCCTTGGCTCTTCGAGCGCTTTACTCATCCCCGACCTGAAGCCGGAGCAAAGTACATCCTACGAAGGTGGTTTGGATTTTGCCTTATTTAATAATCGATTACGTTTTGCCGGCACCTATTATAAAGTGGATAATCGGAACCAGATTATTCCCATTCAATTGCCCAGCTCCAGTGGTTATACCTCTAAAAACATCAATGCCGGCTTATTGGTAAGCAAAGGGTGGGAACTCAGTTTAGGCGGCACACCGATCAAGTCGACCAACTGGAATTGGGATATCAATGTCAACTGGTCGAGAAACAGAACACGCATTATGGAATTATCAGATGGCTTGGAATACTATGAGTTATGGTCGGACGCCAAGGGCGGTGCCCGT
The DNA here is from genome assembly GCF_044784325.1 of Olivibacter sp. EAT-5. Lineage (NCBI taxonomy): Bacteria > Pseudomonadati > Bacteroidota > Sphingobacteriia > Sphingobacteriales > Sphingobacteriaceae > Olivibacter > Olivibacter sp. EAT-5. The sequence goes on from NZ_CP173028.1 coordinate 2,401,749, forward strand.
ACCTATATAGGGGATGAAATTGGTGATCTCTACGATGCGGAACTCGTTACAGTGAAAGACGTTAATTCGCCTTATTATGGTTATCCGATCCTTGACGAAAATGGCTCCTGGCAGAGTATATCGATGACCAATACACGCACCAAAATCGGTAATTTCAATCCCGATTTTAGCATCGGCTTACAGTCGGGCCTTAGCTATAAACGCTTTAGCCTGAATTTCTCACTCGAATGGCGTAAAGGAGGCAAATTCGTTTCCCAAACCTATCGCTATTATGAATCGGACATGAAAACGCAGCGCTTCCTTGACCAGCTGATCAATCCAAATGGTATGAGCGGGCAAGCGCTACGTGATTACCTGGTGAACAATGACCTGGTGGTTGTGCGTGGCAACCAGTTCCGCATTGTGGGCGGACCAACCCCCGAAAGCGGTGGGCTTCCTTTTACAATGGAAGGGCAGACCTATAACTTCGGCGCTTTTAACCCCGGTGTTATCGCACAATATGATGACGATGGCAATATTGTTGGCTATACCGAAAATTTGGGGGGCGAAGGTACTAAAATCATACCCTTGAGCGATAATTACCCCTGGGACTTTATGAGCGCTGCTACCTTTGATGCCGACTTTATAAAGCTCCGGGAAATCTCGCTTGGTTATGAGCTGCCTGGCGACTTCGTTAAAAAGCTGGGTATGCAATCGGCCAACGTTTCCATCTACAGTCGTAATATTATCTTATGGACGAAATCGAAAATCGGGATCGACCCCGAAACGGCTTTTCAACCCGGAGCCGGAACACAGGCAGGTACCCAGTTCAAACAAGGGATTGAACGCTATAATGTAAACCCGTGGGTCATGCCGATCGGTTTCAAAATAGCAGTGGTTTTTTAACCTAATTAGTTATCCAACAAGAAATAAAGCCATGAACAACGTAATAAAAACGCCGGTCGCTTACTTACTCTTGATAGCAATACTCTTGTTTTCCTGTAAGAAGCTGGACGATCTGAATGTGAATCCCAATGGGGTAGATGAAACGGCGGTGAATCCTAACCTTATTTTGCCAACGATACTGAGCGAAACAGGGAAGCTGTATACCAATTTAGGCTATCAGGATATCGCCGGTGTTGTGCAACATACGCAAAAAGATGCTTGGTTTGAAAGCCACAACGATTATGATTGGGCGGGCAGCCAAAGCTGGACAGACTACTACAATATTTTACGTAACACCCAACTTCTCATGAACCGTGCCGAAGAAAGTGGACAGGCCTTTCATCAGGGCGTTGGCTTGGTGATGAAAGCCTATGTCTTTGGGCTTATTGCCGATTTATGGGGTGATGCGCCTTACACCGATGCGTTAAAAGGGAATTTAAATGACCCACAGTATCTTACGCCCAAATATGATACCCAGGCCGATATTTATCATGGCATTTTAGCCGAATTGGAAACCGCTAACAATTTACTCTCGCAACCGGCTTCTTCTTATACGGGTATCGAAGCGGCGGCGGATCTGTTCTATAATGGTGATCCAGCGGCTTGGCGGCGTTTTGCCAATTCACTGGCCTTGCGTTATTATATGCGTCTTTCGGCTAAGGAAGCCTCTTTTGCGCAGGCAGGCATAGAGAAAATCGCAACGAATCCGGATCAATACCCGCTGATCTTAGCGGCGGATGAAGATGCTGCGATGAGCTACCCCGGTACCACAAGCGCCAATGCCTGGCCTAGTAATACCGAGATTGACGATACGGGTGGGTCGAATTTCCGTCGATTGAAGATGTGTGCCACTTTGGTAAACACCTTGCAGCAACTGGATGATCCCCGCCTGACGATATGGGCCCAAAAAGTGGAGATTCCTTTGGTTGTTGATGCCACTTTACCCCCGCGCACCGATCGCATTAGCAATGGGAAGCGATACTTGTCGCCCGATATGGTAGCCAATACCTCCGTTGATACCGATCCGGATTATGTAGGTATTCCGCCTTCTTACTCCAATTTGCCATCCAGTTATAATTTAAACCCAACACCGGGGCAGACCTCATTTAATCCCCATGTTTCTTACTTAAACGAGCGCTATCGGAAAGCTTCCGGACCTTTACTAAAGGCACGGCTCCTTTCAGCAGCCGAGGTGCATTTTATACTGGCTGAGGCTTCACTGAAGGGATGGAATACGGGTAATGCCGCCGAACATTATAATGCGGCCATTGAGGCTTCTTTAGATGCCTGGCAGCTAGCCGCCAATTATAATGCGTATATTGAAACAGAAGGGGTTCGTTTTGATGGGTCGCTTGAACAGCTGATTACCCAAAAGTGGATTGCTAGTTGGACGGCCGCAACGGAGGCTTGGTTCGATTATCGAAGAACCGGTTACCCTCGGTTGCAAGCGGGGCCGGTAGCGCTTAGGCGGGCCCTTCCCTTGCGCTTTTATTACATGCAGGATGAAATCAATATGAACGGGCAACATGTACAAGAGGCTTTAGATCGATTATCGACCACCGCTTTTTCACAGGCTGATGGTAAAAACAGTGCTTGGTCGAAATGCTGGTTGTTACAAGATACCAATAATCCTTACTAATTAAATTGCGAGAATGAAACAGCGCTTACTGACGGGAATTTTTCATGTGTTTTTTTATATAGGGCTCAGTTTTGCCCAAACTGCTGTGACGCCCCAAAATGCGTTGCAGCAGTATCTAAAGAAAGAGGATGATACGTATAGATGGATCATACACGATACCTTGAACCTTGGCAACGAGACGAAGGTATATCGCTTGCTACTCACTTCTCAAACCTGGCGAAACATCGTTTGGACGCATCAGCTCAGTGTAATTGTACCGAAAAATTTAAAGCAAAGTGCTGCCTTATTATTTATCAGTGGCGGTTCGCTGGATAAGGGACAGCCAAGATGGACCGATAAGCAGGATGCGTTAACAGTGAACCTAAGCTCCCTTGCAGAAAAAAATGGAGCCTGTGTAGCGCTATTGAAACAAACACCCAACCAACCGCTATTCAATGGGCTGACAGAAGATGCGCTCATTTCTTATACCTTTCATCAGTTTCAGAAAGAGGGCGACTACACATGGCCTTTACTTTTTCCCATGGTAAAAAGTGCTGTTAAAGCCATGGATGCGGTTACGGAATTCACTGAAAAACATACGATGGTGCCTGCTGATCGTTTTGTGGTGTCAGGCCTTTCCAAACGGGGATGGACAACTTGGCTGACAGGGGCCAGTGATCAACGCGTCATAGCAATTGCTCCAATGGTGATTGATGTGCTGAATATGCCCGTAAGTCTGGATTATCAAATTGAAACCTGGAAAGAATACAGTGTTGAAATTCAGGATTATGTAAACTTAGGTATTCCGCAGCAGGCAAAAAGTGAAGCCGGCGCTACACTCCTGCAAATGGTTGATCCCTATAGTTACCGACAGGCGTTGAAAATGCCTAAAATGATTTTTATGGGTACCAACGATCCTTATTGGGTGGTTGATAATATAAAACACTATTACGATAGTATCCCGGGAACCAATTTGCTGCATTATGTACCTAACGTAGGGCATAATTTGGGAGACGGACAAGATGCCTTTAATGCGTTGAATGCCTTTTTTGCCTTAACGCTCCGGGATGAAGGATACCCGCCTGCCGAATGGCAAATCAATACTGAAGGGAAGAAAGTAAATTTGGCGTTGAAAATTCTTCCCGATAAGCTACAGGGTGTAAAAGTTTGGGAAGCCTCCTCTAAAGATGCTGACTTACGCAATAATGTATGGTTATTCAGCCAAAAGAACTACGTGGGAAACGAGGCTCAGCTTCATTATTCCTTTGACTTTCCCAGCGCGGGCTATAAGGCATTTTTTGTGGAGCTGCTCTATCCCGATCCTACGGGAAGCACCTATGGGCAGTCGAGCCGGATCTTTGTAATGGATAGCCTTGGATTGGTAGAAAGTCATCAACACGGTCATCTGGAAGCGACGCTGAAGGCTTTGGCGGAACCACATCGGAATAAAATCTTAGTGGCCGCGCATCGCGGAGTACATCACGAAGTACCGGAAAACTCGCTTGCAGCCATTGAAGCCGCCATTAAACAGGGTGTAGATATTGTTGAAATAGACGTAAAGGTAAGCAGCGATGGTATTCCTTTCCTGATGCATGATCAAACCATCGACCGCACAACGAATGGAAAGGGGGATGCGGAAGGCTTTACTTTTCAGGCGCTAAGCCGATTACAGTTGAAGCACCGGGGCAAACAAACCAGCTACCATATTCCCACCTTGGAAGAAGCTTTACAGCTAGCAAAGGGGAAAATTTTACTGGATCTGGATCTTAAAACAGACAAGTTGGATCCCATCCTGCATACCGTTGCTAAAGCAAAAGCGCAGCGGGAAGTGATCTTTTTCGACAGTGATTACAAGCAGTTGGCAAAAGTAACGGCTGCCGACTCCTCCCTTAAACTAATGCCAAGGGCACACGATCTAAAAGAAGCTGACAAGGCGCTTGCGCTGTTTGAGCCAAGCATTGTGCACCTGGACGAAAGTTTTTACACCAATACCGTAACAGCTCATATCAAAAACAAGGGTGCCAACGTTTGGATGAATACCTTGGGTGATCTGGATAAAATGATCGCACAACAAGCGGACCTAAGCGAGTTGGACAAGTTTCTTGCAAAAGGCGCCAATATTATACAAACAGACGAGCCCGAAAAACTATTACGCTATCTCAACGGTAAAGGGAAGCGATAAAAAAACAAGAAAATGAATAAAAGATTTCTATTTTTCTTCCTTTGCGGCTTTTATTGCTACAGCTGCTTTGCACAGACGGAGGCGCTTAAACGACCAAAACTAGTAGTGGGCTTGGTTGTCGACCAAATGCGCTGGGATTACCTTTATCGTTTTTATGATCGCTATGGAGAAGGCGGCTTCAAACGCATATTACGAACCGGTTTTAGCCACGAGAATACCTATATTGATCACCTTCCAACCGTTACCGCTATCGGGCACACGGCTGTGTATACCGGTAGCGTTCCTTCGATTCATGGGATCACGGGTAATGATTTCATTATTGAACACACCGGGCAAGGCATGTATTGCACAGAAGATGCTACGGTTCAAGGGCTTGGCGTAGAAGGCCGAAAGGGGCATATGTCGCCGCGTAATTTACTGGTCTCAACGATTACCGATGAACTGAAATTAGCTACCAATTTTCGCAGCAAAGTGATCGGAATTGCCATAAAAGACCGGGGCAGTATTTTGCCCGCGGGCCATTTTGCCGATGCAGCTTACTGGTTTGGCCCTAACGCTTCTTGGGTCAGCAGCACCTATTACCTAAAAGCCTTACCCCAATGGGTGCAACAATTCAATGGCCGGCAACATGCTCGGAAATACTTGGAAAAAGGATGGAACACACTTTATCCGATTGAGAGCTATAAGCAAAGCAGCCCGGACAATAACCGCTACGAAGGCCACTTGGAAGGCACGGCATCACCTACGCTCCCCATACCGGCGGAGACCTTACTAAAGAATGGTTTGGAAGTCATTCGGGACACGCCTTTTGGAAATAGCTATACCCTTGATTTTGCAAAAGAAGCGGTGAAACAAGAACGTCTTGGGAATAACCCGGAACACGTGCCCGATTTCTTAGCCGTCAGTCTTTCCTCTACCGATGGCATTGGTCACAAGTTTGGTGTCAATGCCCTGGAAGTGGAAGATATGTATTTGCGGTTGGATCAGGACTTGGCTGAATTTTTTGATTTCCTCGACGGGGAAGTAGGAAAAGGTGAATACACATTCTTTCTAACCGCAGACCATGGTGCCTCGCATAATAATCCCTTTTTCATTGATCACAAAGGTGCGGGCGGTTATATGCCGCAAGAGGCGAGTGCGGATTATCTCAATCAGGCACTTAAACAGCAATTTGGCTATGACTCGCTGGTTATCAGCACCGCTAACTACCAAATACATCTCAACCATGCGACAATAGCGGCAAAAGAACTGAATGAAGCCGCCATACGATCGTTTTTGGTAAACGCTTTGCGCAGAGTAGAAGGCGTGGCTTATGCTGTGGATATGGATAGTTTATCCACTGCCACCATTGCTCAGCCAATCCGCGAACGCCTTATTAATAGTTATCATTACGAACGTAGTGGCGTCATTACCATCATCCCTTATCCGCAATGGAAAGGTGGTAATTCATCGCAGACCGGTACCGGTCATGGAACCTGGAACCCTTATGATGCGCATATTCCGTTGCTATGGATGGGCTGGGGCATTAAGCAGGGAGCCAGTAATCGCGTTACTTTAATGACAGACATTGCGCCTACGTTGGCAGCACTATTACATATACAAGAACCCAACGGGAATGTTGGTCGCCCGTTGACTGATTTATTAAACCTACCCTAATGATGTCATTTTCGACTGCATTGAGATTACAGCTTGGCTTCCTCTTTTGCCTGCTAACGGCTAGCTGCAGACAAGCTTCAACCGCATTGCCTATTGCCGAAAATGTGCTCGATTCAGGCTGGGTGATGGCTTCGAGCCAAGTGGTGGGCAGCGAAGTGAAGGAGGTACTGGCACATGTTGTAGAAAGAGACTGGTATCCGGCCTTGGTGCCTGGCACCGTGCTTGGGGCATTGGTAGAAGCAGGTGTTTACCCCGATCCTTTTATAGGCACGCGCATGGATAGCATTCCTGCGCAAGTCTTTCAATCACCTTGGTGGTTCAAAAAGTCGTTGTATATCCATAACTTAAATTCGGAAGAACAGGTCATCCTTTATTTAGACGGCATCAACTATCGCGCGGATATTTGGCTTAACCAGCAGTTAATTGCCGATAAGGACAGCATCTACGGTGCCTTCCGACAATTTGCGTTGCCGGTGAGCCGCGCCATTAAAGAAGGCGAAAACCAACTGCTCATTAAGATTTATCCACCACAGGTGCGCGATTTTTATATGGGCTTCGTAGACTGGGCGCCCACACCGGCCGATCACTTTATGGGCATCTTTCGCGATATCCGGCTGAAGCGCAGCGGATCCGTTTTTATAGAAGACGTTTTTGTTGAGAGCGACTTTGATGTTTGCGATACCAGCAATGCGGAACTCAAGGCGCAAGTTGCATTAAGAAATGCAAGCGACAGGCCCGAGCAAATTACCTTGGCCCTTCGTATTGCCGGCCAGCAGCTAAAAAAACAGATCGTTCTCGAACCCTTCGCCCATCGGATAGTTTCGTTTGACGATCGTGACTTCCCACAGCTTCAAATAAAAAATCCAAAGCTCTGGTGGCCTAATGGCTTAGGAGCACCATCTCTTTATAAAGCAGCTGTAAAACTCTACAATAAAAACCAAGAGCTTTCTGATAGCAACTACCTCACGTTCGGGATCCGCAAAATCGAAACTTATCGAAACAGCAACCAGGGGCGACATTATAAAATAAACGGTCGTGATATACTCATCAAAGCTGCGGGTTGGGTAGATGATCTTTTTTTGCGTTATCTTCCTGATAAAGATCATGCACAAATTCAATATGTGCACGATATGGGGCTTAACGCCCTGCGATTGGAAGGCGTATGGGCTAATAATCAGCATCTATACGATCTTTGTGACCAGTACGGCATTCTAGTGATGCCCGGATGGAGCTGCCAATGGGAGTGGCCGGATTATTTGGGTCTGCCACTCGAGATGAAAGCAGGGGACGAAAACCTGCCCATCAATGAAGGGGTTGAGCGCTACGCCATCAAGTTGATGCCGAAAGAAAAAGATTTATTAGCGACTTATTTCCGCGATCAGGTCAAATGGTTGCGCAACCATCCAAGTATTCTCACCTGGCTTGGTGGAAGTGATGCCATGCCCCCACCGGATTTGGAACAACGTTATCTGGACACCTTGGCGCAATATGCGCCGACTACGCCATTTCTGATCTCTGCGGGCGAGTTTACTAGTACGATATCGGGAAAATCGGGCATGAAAATGAATGGACCCTATCAATACGTGCCTCCCGTATACTGGTACGAGGACAAAAAATTAGGAGGTGCCTACGGTTTCAACTCGGAGGTCGGTCCAGGCCCACAAATCCCGCCCATTAAAAGCATCGAAAAAATGATTCCGCCGGCATACCGTTGGCCGGCCGACAATGCAGTATGGAACTACCACTCCGGACGCAAGGATTTTGCTAGCCTGTCTATCTACCTAGAAGCCTTGCAAAAGCGATATGGCCCTAGTCCTAATCTGGCAACGCTGGCTTTTAAAGCACAACTGTTAAATTATGAGGCGATTCGCCCAATGTTTGAAGCACATGTTATGAATAGAAAACAGGCAGGAGGTGTGGTTCAGTGGATGTTAAACTCGCCTTGGCCCGAATTTTACTGGCAGCTATATGATTATTACCTGATGCCAAATGCTGCTTACTTTGGTACGAAGAAGGCCTTGCAACCCATCCTCCCCTTATATAACTATCATGATAGATCGATTTACCTCAGTAATGATACGCGGCAAGATTTACGGAAACACCAATTGCTTGTACAAGTATACAATCTGCAGTCACAGTTGATCAGCCGGCAGGTAATACCAATTGATCAAATGAAAGCAAATCATGTTGTTAAGCTTATAAAGGTTCCATCAGGCAAGCAAGAGCCGGTCGTTTTCCTGCATTTAGCCGTTTTGAATGAGCATGGACAAACCGTAGCCGACAATTTTTATTGGCTGAGTGCGCAGATGGACAGACTGGATTGGAACACCTATTCTTGGTTTTATACACCGAGCAAGGAATTTGCAAATTTTCGTCCCTTATCTGAATTACCGCCTGTTAAGCTCGAAATGGCTAAGAAATTTTTACGGAATGAAGGAGCCTATCAAGTATGGCAAATAACACTAAAGAACACAAGTGACAAGCTTTCCTTTTTCAACGAATTACAGTTAATGAATGAGTCATTGACGGATAATGTATTGCCTGTTTTATGGTCTGATAATTACCTTTCTCTTCTCCCATATGAGGTTAAAATGATCACGGTCCGTTATCCAGAGGATCAGAACGCCCGGATTCAATTGCAATCGGTCAATGGGGAAGTAAAGATATTTTAGTTTACCTCCTTAGCTGTTGTCTCTTACGAAAGACGAAAGGGCTGCAACCATAGATCTGTTTAAACTGGCGTGCTACATTTTTGCTGTCCTCGTAACCCAAATCGAGCGCAATCTCATAAATTGCATGATCTGTTTGTAGGATTTTTTCGGCAAATTTTTCCATCCTTAAGGTCGAAATATACTTGTAGATAGGCATTCCCGTACATTCCAAAAATCGCTTCTCCAATACACGCCTGGATAAAGGAATCACCTTTAATACATCTTGTACACACAGGTTTTTCTCAATATTATGATGGATATACTTTAAAGAAGCCGCCACTTGGATGTCGTTAGTTGCATAAATATCGGTGGATTGGCGAGTAATAATCTGCAGTGGTCCGACATAAATATCTTCACCATTATAGGTGTCTGTCAGGATCATTTGTTCCATCCTATGTGCCGCTTGATACCCGCCCTTCTCTGCATTTAATGAAATACTTGATAAGGGCGGATCGGAGAGTTCACAGATCATTTCGTCGTTGTCAACCCCTAATACGGCAATATCTTCGGGAATACGGATATGGGATAACCGACATGCTTCCGTAATATGTTGTCCCTGATTATCATCGCAGGCCATCAAAGCAATCGGTTTCGGTAGCGATTTGAGCCACCGACTCAACGCGCTGGGGCGGTAGTACCATAATTCATCGGCAGTAGGCCCGGTATGTTCAAAATAGTGTACCGAAAATCCCGCATATGCCAATCGCTGTTCAAATCCTGTAGCCCGTTCTCGCGACCAGACAATATCTTTGAACCCATAAAAAGCAAAGTGGGTAAAGCCCTTTTTTAAGAAATATTCTGCGGCCATGGCACCTGCTTCAAAATAGCCTCCGGTGATATTGGGAATGTTATGAAAACGCTCCTTAAAATCCTGCGCGATAACTTTAATATTGGCATCCAGTAACCGGTCGATTTCCGGATCATTGTATAGCTGACCAATGATTCCATGCGCTCCCCACTCTTTTGCCCACCGCAAAATCCCTGACATGCCCAAAGTTTCCCGATGAAACAAAGGCATGGAGCAAAACAGCCATTTTCCGGACTCTTTGGCGTAGGCTTTTATACCTTTCAACAGGCTCTTGCTGTACTCTTCGGCAAAATCGAGGAGCAGAATCACTTTGTAAACCATCGCTATTTAAAAATTAGTTCTTTGCCATCTATGCATCACCTCTTATGTTATTTATTGAATCAGGTTTATATCGGTAGGATTCATTTGCATGTATTTCGATTAAAAGCTTGTCTTAAATCCTGATAAGCAATACGTACAATAAAGTTAAACATAAATAGCCAACACCGATCTTTTTCCCGCAAATTGTTATATTACATTTATGTATCTCCCATTAAATCCTAGTTCCCTTTGCAAATACATTCATATCAAATTGGATTAAGGAGGCTGCGCCCAAAAGTGCGATATGCGAATGCTCGGAAGCCAACACGCGCACCTTTTGTAAGGTGTTGGAATAAGCAAAAGACCTCATTGACTCTTCCATGCTTTTCTTAAAAAGAGGGTAGGCCTTGGAGATGGACCCGCCTAATACGACCACTTCAGGATCGTAGGCGTAAAGCATTATTTTCAGTGCCTCGCCAACGTGAAGGCCAAACTCTTCCCAAAGCCTCATTGCCTGATGATCACCTCCAATAGCTTCTTTTGCGATCTCTTCTGCACTTTTTTGCATACGATCCATAAAAAACTGACTGCCTACATATTCTTCCAGTGTTTTATTCAGGTAAGGTAAGAGCCCGATTTCGCCGGCCCCGCAATTATGGCCCATATAAAGCTGATGATTGAGTATTAGCCCTGCCCCCATACCCGTTCCGATTGTAACGCCAATAAGCGATCCTATCCCCTTTGCGACACCATAGTGATATTCGCCTAAGGTAAAGCAATTCACGTCGTTATTTATCTTCACGGGCAGATGAAGCCGTTCCTGTACAATTCGTTTCAATTCAAGCCTTTTCCAAGCAGGAATATTCGCTACATCATATACCACGCCCTGTTCAATATCCACGACTGATGGAACGCCAATACCGATTCCTTCAACGGCTTGGGTGGTTAGTGGTTTAATTGTTTCTATAAGTTGGTAGAGCGTAGCCTCCATTGAATCCTTGTTTTGCAGTGCGCATTGATTTTGATGAATAACAACACCATTTTCTATCAATCCGGCACGAATATTAGTGCCTCCTATATCTACACCTATTACCATTTTTTCGCTGAGTTACAAAGGTTTTTGTTCATACCTTTATAATACGGGCGCATCTTCAAAATGTACTATTCAATACCTATAAATTTATCCCTTAGCGTGGTTATGCCGTTGGCAATTTCGCTTGATCATTGGATCGATTAGATTGTTCGAACAAAGAAAGCCCGTTGACATGATGTTAACTTTACGGATAGGTTAAGAAATAGTTGTACGTACCGGAAAATGGCATGTTTAAGCCTGCTTGCTGTTAGCGGTTGAGGTCGCCGTAATCTCGCGTATTTTACTTATGTTTGTGTATCACGTTATTGTAAACCCAAATATGACCAATCGATGGAATCGCTAAACGGTATTAATGCACTCACCCTCGTTTTTACGTCTATTCTCCTATTTGCCATAGCCTATCGTTTTTATGGCATTTACCTGGCAAACAAAACCTTGAAACTCAATAATCAGCATGTTACACCGGCGACTGAATTTGCGGACGGCAAAGATTATGTGGCAACCAATAAGAATGTTCTCTTTGGGCATCACTTTGCGGCGATTGCTGCAGCGGGGCCGTTGGTTGGGCCGGTTTTGGCTGCGCAGTTCGGCTATTTGCCCGGGACGCTTTGGATACTTATTGGTTGTGTACTGGGGGGTGGTGTGCATGATATGGTGGTGCTTTTTGCATCGGTGCGCCATAAAGGGCAGAGCCTGGCCACCATTGCGTCCAAAGAAATCGGTAAGATCACGGGGACAGTAGCGGGCTTTGCCATCTTGTTTATTCTTATTTTAACATTGGCAGGACTGTCTTTGGCTTGTATTAACGCGATGCACGAAGCCTCGTGGTCGCTCTTTACGGTGTTGATTACGATGCCCATCGCGATTATCATGGGTTTGATCATGCGCTATAAAGCAAACAGTGTCTTATTTGCGAGTATGCTGGGGGGCGTGCTATTGATTGCCGGAATTATTGGCGGTCATAGTTTGATGCAGCATGAAGCGATCAATAAGCTATTCAGCTGGGACATTGGCACCATTTCCATTGCCATACCTGCTTATGGTTTTATCGCATCGGTATTACCGGTATGGCTGCTTTTAGTGCCGAGAGATTATCTCTCGACTTATCTCAAGATAGGTACCATTGTGATGTTAGCCATTGGGGTTATTTTCATCCATCCCACTTTAGAAATGCCGGCACTTACTTCTTTCATCCATGGAGGTGGGCCGGTTATTGGAGGACCGGTACTTCCTTTTATTTTCATTGTGATTGCCTGCGGGGCTATATCGGGTTTTCATGCGGTAATCGCGACGGGGACAACCCCCAAAATGATTGCCCATGAACGCGAAATTCTTTTTGTAGGATACGGTGCCATGTTGGTGGAAGGTTTCGTAGCGCTGATGGCGCTGATTGCCGCCTGTACGTTGATGCCCGGGGATTATTTTGCTATCAATACGCCGAAAGAAGGATACGACGCCTTTTTAGCCGCCCATCCTGCCTTACATGGGGTCGATATCGATTACTTTTCGGAAAAGATTGGGGTAGATCTTCACGGTAGAACAGGAGGTGCCGTTTCTCTTGCCGTGGGTATGGCGCATATCTTTAATAAGATCCCGGGGATGGACACCCTTATGGCCTACTGGTATAATTTTGCTATTATGTTTGAGGCGGTTTTTATTTTAACCGCTATTGATGCCGGTACGCGTGTGGGGCGCTTCTTCTTGCAAGAGATGCTGGGCACTGTATGGCCGAAGTTCAATGATAAGAACTGGATACCGGGAATTGTGATCAGTAGTTTGCTTTTTACTTTCGCTTGGGGTTATCTCGTTTATACCGGCAATGTAAGCAGTATTTGGCCTTTGTTCGGTATCAGCAACCAACTTTTGGCTGCTTGTGGTTTGATTGTGTGTACGACGATGCTGATCCGTTTAAATCGTGGGAAACATGCAGTCTGTGCGGCCGTACCCGGTGTTTTTATGGCTTTTATCACTTTTTGGGCAGGCTATCTGCAAATCGTTGATATCTATCTTCCTCATGGAGAATACTTGCTGGCCGGATTGGCGACGCTGGCGATGCTGCTTATGCTTGTGGTATTTATAGGAGCCTTCCGGAAATGGTATCAATTGCTGCAATTGAATAGCCATCAGACAGACTATTACGGCGAGCAGGTAAAGGAGCTTGTGGAGCGATAAGTTCTACGTTATAAGTTTTAAGTTATAAGTTTTAAGTTAGGGCTTTTGCTATTGCCAGTGCAACTAATAAGGCTGTAAGCTATAGGCGCTAAGCCGTAGGCGTTACCGAATACTGCTGCTGATCGGCTATCAGAGGTCAGCGTCAGCTTTCAACCGCACATGGCCTATCCAGTTATAAGTTCTACGTTATAGGTTTTAAGTTAGGGTCTTAACGAGCTTTCAGTGATCAGCTATCAGTTGCACTAGCCCTTCTCATTATCACATTGGCTATTAAGCTATAAGCCATAAGCGTCATCGAATACTGCTGCTACTGCAACCATTTAACGACTCAACTGTTCAACGACTCAACTACTTCTTAACGACTCAACTATTCAACTTATTCTTAGCGACTCAACCATTTAACGACTTAACTATTTAACGACTCAACTATTCAACTACTTCCCTAGGCATCCATTGCCCTGCCTTCATTACCCCATCAATTTGATGGGTGTTTCTGATATCCGTTAATGGGTTTGCCTCTAAAATAAGTAAATCGGCCACTTTGCCTTTTTCGATGGTGCCATATTGCTTGTCGATGCGGAGGATTTTAGCGGCATTTTGCGTGGCAATGGAAATGGCTTCTAAGGGTGTTAGGCCTGCGCGTACAAGCAGTTCCAGTTCGCGATGTTCAGCATAACCTTGTACACGGGTCGGCGAGGCACCGGAATCGGTGCCTAACCCCACCAGTATGCCTGCTTTTGCCATGCGCAATACGTTCGCCAGCGCATTTTTGAGGGCTAAGACTTTTCTTTCGTATTGTGGATCTTTTTTTACCTGGCTTTGGTAATCGGGGGCACTGAGCATTTCGTAGACACCCGGTTCCAATGCCTGTTTAAAGAATGGATCGTTCATCCATTCGGGATCCGAGGCATAGGCGATAGCAAACTCATCGAGCGTGAGTGTTGGAATATAGGCCACTCGATTGGTTTTCATTTGGGTTAATAAATCGTCATCCACTAATTGATCGCGAATGCTATGGCCAAGCACGTCGACACCATCGGCAACGAGTTGACGGGCGTCCTCCAGGTTGTACACATGCGCTACCACGGGAATATTGTGCTTATGAGCTTCTTGGATGATAGCTTGGTATATAGAGCGGTCCATTTTTTTTGCGGTACCACCGAAATCGTCTACCCATATTTTGACAGCTTGGGGTTTATATTGCATTAATTGGTCCATCAAGGCAGGTACTTCTGAAGCGTTTGTTGGCCGATAGAGTAGATCCATGGGCGAACCGGTGGGTACCGCTCCGGGAACATTGAAACCAATGCCCGCTGAAAACAGTCGCGCACCGTCCAATTGCCCATTTTTGAGCGAATCGTATAGTTGATTTTCAAATAACAACGGTCGGTCGGTGCCCATAGAAAGGACCTGTAAGATGCCATATTGTTGATATTTTCGCAACTGGCGCAGTATGTTTCCCCGTGTAAAATTTTCCGCGCTGGCTGATGTTCCTTTCAAGGTGCCGATATGTACATGTGCACTGATAAAAGCAGGAAGAACTGTTTTTCCAGCGAGATTGATCACTTTTGCATCGCTTGTATCTAATTGGGAATCAATCGCTGCGATGAGACCATTGAAAATGGCTATATCGGCTTGACGGGGGGCCGCACCGGTTCCATCAATTACCACGGCATCTTTTAATATTATTTTTGTGTCGTCAGCGGTGTCAGCTTCTTGGCGAGAGGAAGAGCAGGCAAGGAAGAATAAAAGCAAAGGGAATAGCAATAATTTGTCCATAGCTGTCTATATTGGGCGTTTAAAGTTAGCAATTTGTTTTTTAACGTACGGGGCAAATCACACATCGTACCACTTGCATAACGTGCGGGGATTGCCTATGTTTGCCTCAATCCGTGTCTATGCATAAATTTATGCAAAGCCGAGTATAAACCCAAAAGCATTTTTAATATTAATTTAATATAAAAGACATCTTTTTTGGCTCATTTTGCCTGTTGATATGGATATCGAAAAGCTAAGCGAAAATCAGCATGCTGAAGGCGTTGGTTGCAAAGCTGGCCCTTCTGACACGGCCTTAGCGGATGCTATTCGGCAGGGAGATACGCGTGCTTTTCAGTTGTTCTATGATCGATTTTACCTGAGGCTACTGGTTCAGCTTAAATTGCTTTCGACTGATTTTCAGTTGGCGGAGGACATTTGTCAGGATGCATTTGTACGGCTTTGGGAAAAGCGCGAGTCGATCGATCCATCCAAATCACTACAGGCTTACCTGCGCAAGATAGCTCACCACCTTTTTGTCGACCTAAAACGAAAACAACAACTTCAACAG
The DNA here is from genome assembly GCF_044784325.1 of Olivibacter sp. EAT-5. Classification (NCBI taxonomy): domain Bacteria; kingdom Pseudomonadati; phylum Bacteroidota; class Sphingobacteriia; order Sphingobacteriales; family Sphingobacteriaceae; genus Olivibacter; species Olivibacter sp. EAT-5. Next base: position 2,417,539 of record NZ_CP173028.1, read on the forward strand.
GTTTGGAATCAGGAAAGGGCTACGGAACCATGCTTGGAGGAAACGGTGCTTGAAAACCTTTATCATAAGGAACTGAACGATAAATTGCAAGAAGCCTTACAGTTATTGCCGGAGGAAAAGCAGCAAATTTTCCGGCTCAGCCGCGAACAACAGTTGAGCTATAAAGAAATCGCTCAGCTTGAAAATACTACACCTAAAGCCATCGAACGTCATATGGCACGAACAAATGCATTCTTAAAGCGCTACCTACGCGAGTATACTGACTTAGCTTACCTTTTCGTGGTCGGTCTTTTTCTAGGGAAATAAAAAAAAATTTAAAGGGAGAGGGGGATGTGGGCTCCTTGTTCGTATACACTTTATCATAAAGACATGAAGTATACGACACACCGATATATCCATAAACTCTTAGCCGGCACCTTGCTGGAGGAAGAGCGGTTGGAATTGATTAATTGGTTTGATAACCTTTCAGCGGAAGAATCTCAGGCTTTTTTCGAAGAGCTGGGGCAATATATGGATCGTTTGGACGACGAGCAAGTAGCTCGTTTAGAGGATGTGTTGCAGCACCTGCGAGAACAATCCATCAGTACCGTGGCGGCAAGCAAATCGAGGAGCTTGCCCTTCTGGAAGGCGGCAGCTATCATCACTTTATTGCTTGTTGGAAGTGTGGTCTTGCTAAATTATTTGAAAAAGAGAGAAGCCTTGTCTTCGGAATCCGCAAAGACATTGGTATGGAAGACATTAACGAATCCCGCCCGTACCCGCACCAAGCTGCGTTTGCCCGATAGTTCGTGGGTGTGGTTAAACGCAGGCAGTAAATTGGTATATCCGGAGCAATTTGATGATTCCGTTCGTTTAGTCAAGTTAATAGGAGAGGCTTTTTTTGAGATACAAGAAGATAACCAAAGACCCTTTTACGTGCAATCCTCAAGGCTTGTTACGCAAGTATTGGGAACCGCTTTTAATATGAAAGTTTTTGAGCATGAGCCTTTGGTGGTTACTGTACAGTCGGGCAAAGTGAAAGTAACCGGTGAAAAGGAGGAGCGGGTATTGACACCGAATCAACAAGTTGAGTACTTGGAAGGAATGGGTTTATCTGCTGTGAAAGCCGTAGACGCCTCGGTAAGCGCGAGCTGGCGAAATGGGGTGCTCAACTTAAATAATAAAACCCTTTGGCAGGCGACACGCGAAATGGAGCGCTGGTATGGTGTAACGATCCGTATTGATAAAGAAAAATTAAAGAATTGCGTGATAGCCGGGGAGCATACCAATACCGGTTTGTATAATGTGTTAAACTCGTTGGCTTTTGTCTTGAAGCTGCGGTATACAACTAACGGAAATGAAATCGTCATTACAGACGGAAAGTGTCCTTAATTGATCAACCTCAAAAATAATAAAAATGAAACCGACATAGCATAAAATACATAAAGAAGCGGGAACATCGGATAATGTTCCCGCCGACGGCAGCTTAACAATACTTTGGCCGGTAAGAAAAGCTGCTACGGATTAACGAACTCAATATTCATTAAACACTCAAAATTATGAAATTAATACTACAACAAGTAGTAATTAGGATAGTTATGCGTATCGCAACCATTATTGCGTTTCTTATAATAAGCTTATCCTGTTCTTTTGCCACTACAGGAAAAGCACAGGGACTCGCAACGCTGACCGTTCACTTGGATATGAAACAGGCAACCGTTAAGCAAGTGCTCGAAGTGTTGGAGTCGAAAATAAACTATAAATTCTTATATCCAAAAGCCTTGGATAGTTATAAAAGTCCGGTTTCAATCTCCGGAACTTATGCGGTATCGGATATTTTGGTGGAGCTTGCGACCCAAACCGGATTGTCTTTCCGACAAATTAACCATACCATCGCCGTGTCGCTCAACAATGTGAAGGCTAAGAGTGATGCTATAAAACAACTGCTGGTAAGCGGTCGTGTAACCGACACCTTGGGAAACCCCTTACCGGGAGCCAGTGTGCTGGTGAAAGGCGGTGGTAAGGGTGCGAATACCGATAGTCAAGGGCATTATCGTATTCAGGCCGCTAAGGGTGATGTACTCTTGTTCTCTTATGTGGGCTATCGACAATTGGAAGTGCCGGTAGAAGGAAAGCAAACGATCGATGTGCAATTGCATGAAGAAGGTGCCGCTTTGAGTGAAGTAGTAGTGGTTGGCTATGGTGTACAAAAGAAAGCCACAGTAACGGGAGCGGTTGCAACGGTTTCGGGGAAAGAGATCAATAAGGCGCCTACGACCCATGTAGCCAATACGCTGGCAGGACGTGTAGCGGGGATTACCGGACTGGAAACAACAGGGGAACCTGGATCCGGAGGTGCCGAACTGTTTATTCGCGGACAGAATACGATGGGAAACAATAGCCCTTTGATAGTAGTGGATGGTGTTCCTAGCCTATTAGGCGGCCTTGATAAACTTAATCCGAACGATATCGAAAGCGTTTCTGTATTAAAAGATGCCTCTGCTTCCATTTATGGTGCCAGAGCAGCGAACGGTGTTATCCTAGTAAAAACAAAACGTGGAATTGACGGAAAGGCGACGCTCGACTATAGCTTTAACCAGGGTTTTGTGACCCCAACGAGAATGCCCAAAATGGCTGATGCACCGTTATACGCGCAACTGACCAATGAGATTCTTGAATATGCGGGGCAGCCTATTAAATTTTCGGCAGAAGATATCCAAAAATTTGCCGATGGTTCATCGCCTTATACGCATCCGAACACGGATTGGATCGATGCGGTTATTAAACCGCTTTCCTTACAGAATCGGCACAATCTAGGTCTACAGGGAGGATCAGAAAGCCTTAAATACTTCGTCTCCCTGGGTTCTCAATATGAAGATGCCGTGTATAGAAATAGTGCAACCAATTATAAGCAACAAAACTTACGGGTTAATTTGGATGCGAAGGTAAACGAATATATACAATTGAGCTTTGATTTGCAGGGGCGGCATACCAACCGAAATTATGCGCCGCGTGGAGCTGGGGACATTTTCCGTTTTATTCAACGCGGGCGGCCAACGGAGACTGCCGTTTGGCCAAACGGCCTCCCTGGGCCGGATATTGAAGGAGGTAACAACCCCGTAGTGACATCCACAGAGGAAGCGGGTTATAACCACCATGTGATTAACCTCGGGAATGCGATTATTGGTTATAAAATCAAGATTCCGGGAGTTGAAGGCTTATTTGTAGATGGAACCTATGCAGCGAGTGTAGAGGTGCTGCACCGCAAAAATTTTGTAAAGCCTTGGACCTTGTATTCCTTTGGTGGCTTTGATGAAAATAACGAGCCAAAGCTGGTGCCTGCGCAGCGGGGCGTCAATTCGCCGGAACTGACTGAACGTTATAATCAAGATCAGCAAGTGCTCTTTAATACAAAAATCAACTATGTACGAAGCTTCGGAAAGCATAACCTTAATAGTTTTGTGGCATATGAGCAGAATGTAGATAAAGGTACAGATATCAGGGGCTATCGTCGGAATTTCATTTCGTCGGTGGTCGATCAACTCTTTGCGGGGGGGGGCAGGATATGCGTGAAGTGGACGGGCACGGCTATGAATTTGCCCGAAGAAATTATTTCGGCCGTCTTTCTTATCAGTATAATGACACCTATTTGTTCGACTTTAATTTTCGGGTAGATGGTTCACAAAACTTTCCCGCGGGGAAACGTTATGGCTTCTTTCCCGGAGTGTCAGCCGGTTGGGTCTTATCCAATGAGCACTTTTGGAACAAGTATACGAAAACCGTCAATTTCATGAAGTTGAAGGCTTCTTATGGACAAATGGGAAATGATATGGTAGCAAACTATCAATTCTTAAGCAATTATAGCTTTCATGATGGCGCAATTTTTGGAGATAACCTGAATCTAAACCCCTCCGTCTATCCCGTTAGAGTTGCTAATCCAAGCATAACTTGGGAAGTAGCTAATACTTTAAATCTAGGCGTAGAAGCCCAATTATGGAATGGCCGTTTCGGACTGGAATTTGATTATTTCCGAGCGGACCGCGATAAAATTCTGATTCCGCGTGCACAATCGATACCACAATATATCGGTTTTACATTACCGGATGAAAATTTGGGAAAAGTTCGTAATCAAGGTTTTGACGCGGTTTTAAGCCATCGGAATACCTTCGGGAATTTACGAATGGACATCAGTGGCACCGTTTCCTTTGCGCGCAACAAGATTCTGTTTTGGGATGAATCCCAAAATATCCCGGCATACCAACAATATACCGGTTCTCGCATTGGATCCGGGCTCTATTACCATGCCATCGGGGTATTCAAAAATGAAGAGGAGCTGGAAAATTATCCTCATTGGTCAGGTGCCCGCCCGGGAGATGTGATCTTTGAGGACTTTAACCGAGATGGCAAAATAGATGCGTTGGACCGTATCCGTTTTGAACCTTCTTTCCCCGAGTGGAATTTCGGATTGAATATTAATTTGCAATACAAAAACTTTGATCTTTCGGCGCTTTTTCAGGGCGCTACCGGAGGCTCGCAATATGTGCGAACCGAGTCGGGCCTGATCGGGAATTTTCCCCTTGCTTTTGTAGAAAATCGCTGGACACCGGATAATCCGAACACGAATGTTCCCCGTGTATATGATAGTCGAGAATATTGGATCACCCAATCGAACTCCTATTGGTTATGGGATACCGATTATGTTCGTCTGAAGACCTTACAGGTTGGTTATTCCCTTCCGGCACACGTGATTGAAAAAATCAAGCTGAAAGGTTTACGCTTTTATCTCAGTGGACAAAACCTGTTTACCTGGGATAAAATGAAGATTTTTGATCCTGAAATTCGAAACGGATCAGGGCAATATTATCCACAAATTAAAATATACAATATAGGTGCTAATCTCACTTTCTAAAAGCTAAATCATGAATAAAAGATATAATATTGCGGTACTTTTTTTCCTTTTGGTATTCGGTGCCTGTAAGGACGATTTTTTGGATCGGAAACCCATGGATTCCATTTCCGATGCGGACGTATGGAAGGATCCTGCCTTGGTACAATCGTATGTAAATGAATTGTATGTGGACGTGTGGGACCCCTTTATCGATAGTTGGAAGGTGATGCATACCGCCATTACAGATGAAGGGATGTACCTACGTGATAAGGGCACGGACGTCGTTTTAAAAGGGACTTTTACACCGGAAAATATGGGAACCTTAACCCAGTTCGGACGATGGGAACCGTACTATAAGGCGATCCGGAATTGTAACCTCCTTTTTGAAAATATGGATCATGTGCCGTTTACCGACGAAGCGATGAAAAATCGTTTGTTAGGAGAAACTTATTTTTTGCGCGCCTATTTTTACCTGAATTTGGTAAGTCATTTTGGCGGGGTACCGTTGATTACTAAATCTTTCGGCTTGGACAGTGGTGAGGAAATGTTTGTAGAGCGTAGTTCTTTTGAAGACTGCGTTGAGCAAATTGTGGCTGATTGCGATCAAGCGATTGCGTTATTGCCGGAAAGTTACGGGGCGGATCATAAGGGACGGGCTACCAAGTTTTCCGCCATGGCGGCTAAATCGCGTATCCTTTTATATGCAGCAAGTGATCTATATAATAAAGCTGCAAACAGCAATGCTTTGGTAGGCTATGTAGGTGGTAACCGGCAGGAACGGTGGCAGCGAGCTTATGAGGCGGCCAAAGATCTGTTGGATAACCCAGGGCCGCATCGTTTATACCAACCTACAGATTCTGCTACCGAAAATTATGGGCGAGTATTTTTAGACAATCATAATCCGGAGATCATTTTTGCCATTCTGCATAACAAAGAATTGAAAGGTACATCCGTGGATTTATGGAACGGACCAAATGGTTATCATAACTGGGGTGGCAACTTGCCGATAGAGAACTTTGTTTCGGGTTATCAAAAACGGGATGGCGCTCCTTTTGATTGGAATAATCCGGAGGATGCAGCAAATCCATATGTAGGTCGTGATCCGCGATTTTATGCGTCTATTTTATATAATGGTGCCAAATGGCGACAGCGGCCCACAGACGCGGCGGCGCTGGATCCCGACAATGTGATTCAAACGGGGCGTAAGGAAGTATATAATGCCTCCACCAATAAAATTGAGGAAGTATGGGGCGTGGACACCCGTTATAGTCCGATTGAGAATTGGAATGCTTCCATCACGGGCTACTATACCCGAAAATTTCTGGATATCAATGTAGATGGACAGTTTTTTCGCGGAGAGCAGCCTTGGATCATTTTTCGCTATGCCGAAATCTTGTTGAATTATGCCGAAGCCGCACTCGCTTTAGGCAGGGAATCAGAGGCCCGGGAAGCAATCAATACGGTAAGAACACGTGCCGGCATGCCGACCTCAACGGTCAGTGGACAGGCTTTGGTCGATCTGTATCGTTATGAGCGTAAGTATGAACTGGCTTTCGAAGGGCATCGTTACTTCGATATGCGACGCTGGTTGATTGCTGAAAGTTTAATGAACGTACCGGCAAAAGGAATAGATATCTTGGCGAAGCTCAATGCAGACCGGAAGACTTACACCTATCAATACAAAATAATTGATGTGGCACCGCGCCAATTTAATGTAAAGGGCTATTTTGCGCCTATTCCCATTGGGGAAATACAAAAGAATCCTAAATTACAGCAAAATCCTAATTTTTAATCCTAAAGAATGACTGGCATGACAACAAAATTAAATAGAAGGGCTTTTGTATCGGTGATTTCTAAAAGCAGTGCGATAGGGTTTATTGCTCCGGCCTGGATCGGTGCAGAATCTCAGGCAAGCCATGTGTTTCTTACGAAGCCGTACCTGCAAAACCCAATGGCGAATGCGATGACCATCTGCTGGATAACTGCTAAACCGAGCCATAGTTGGGTAGAATTTCAGGAAGTAAAAGGTGGCGAGCAACGAAAAGCGCAGGCTGTCGTATTGGGTTTGGTGGTTGCGAACAATACCATGCATCGAATTACGCTCCGGAATTTAAAACCTGGCGTTACTTATCGTTATCGCGTGTGTTCGCGCGAGATACAGATGTTTAAACCTTATGAGAAAACATTCGGGGAAACGATCTTTAGCGACTTTTATCAGTTTACTACACCCGATCCTTCCAATAGGGAAGTCTCCATGCTGATCTTTAATGATATTCACGATCGGCCTCTTTCTTTTGGTCAGCTCATGAAGTTAAATGGCACGGATCCTTTTGATTTTGTTTTTTTGAATGGAGACATGTTCGACTATCAGGAAAGTGAACAACAACTGATTGATCACCTGATTCAGCCGTGTACGGAAATATTTGCGTCAGAAAAGCCTTTTTTATTTGTTCGTGGAAACCATGAGACGCGTGGAAAGTTCGCTTACCATTTGACTGATTATTTTGAAAATATAAATAATCAGCCTTATTTTTCTTTTACCCGTGGACCGGTGCATTTTATTGCTTTGGATACGGGGGAAGACAAAGTAGACGACGATGTGGAATACGACGGGTTGGCCGCCTTTGATGTCTTTAGGGAAGAGGAAGCACGCTGGCTGGAAGCCGAGTTACAAAGCAAAAGTGCAAAGGAAGCTGCCTTTCGCGTGGTACTAATGCATATTCCTCCTTTCCATTCAGGCGACTGGCATGGAACTATGCATTGTCGGAAGCTCTTCTCGCCGCTGTTTGAAAAGTACGGAGTTGATATGGTTATTTCAGGACATACCCATCGCTACGGTGTACACAAACCGCAGGAAGGTCACAGTTATCCCATTATCATTGGTGGGGGCCCAAAAGAAGGAAATCGTACATTGATAAAACTAAAGGCCAACGAAAGAGAATTGAATCTTTCCATGCTAGCTGATACGGGAACTGAAGTAGGAACCTACCGCTTGGTGGCACGTAAGAGAAAATAATCACATAGGGGATAAGCTCGAGTAAATTAAAAAGCCTTGGCTCTTAAGCCAAGGCTTTTTCGTGGGAATTGGTCCGATAACTTAATACTTGCTTAATATTACGACCGGTATATTTGCATTGCAACCTGATTTTATTCAGCTTACATTTATGAGCGCACACATCAAATTCTTTTGCTACTGCTGTCTTTTCTTTTTTGTAACGGGCAAGGTACAGGCACAGCTATTTAAACCAACGGTGTATCCGGACCGCGTCATATTGACTTGGGCCGAGGATCCGACTACCACACAGTCTGTTACCTGGCGTACGGATACTTCAATAGTTACCGGTTGGGCGGAAATTGCCGAGGAAATGAGTGCTCCGGGACTCGAACCACCCAAAGCACGTCGTCTCCAAGCAACAACGAACAGTCTGATAGATAAGGAATATGCGGCTGCACATTATCATCGAGTGACATTTCGTGACCTTAAACCAAATACGCTCTATGCTTATCGTGTGGGGAGTGATACTTTATGGAGCGAATGGTTTCAATTTAGAACCGCTCCTGCGAAAGAAGAGGCTTTCTCTTTTATCTACTTGGGTGATGCGCAGAATGATATTAAATCCAAATGGTCTAGAGTAATTCGAAAGGCATTTGCTACCGAAGGCGATGCGCGGTTTATTGTACATGCAGGCGATTTGATCAATCGGTCGAACAACGATGAGCAATGGGGTGAATGGCATTTCGGCGGTGGGTTCATCAATGGTATGATACCGAGTGTGCCGACACCGGGTAATCATGAGTATAAGCGTGATGAACAGCAAATGTTAAGGTTGGATCCACATTGGAAAGCACAGTACACTTTACCTACGAATGGGCCGAAAGGAATGCAGGAAAGTGTTTACTACGTAGATTACGCCAATGTTCGCTTGATTTCCCTGAATTCGCAAATGATTGTGCAGGATAGTCTTGCGCGTAAAAAACAATTCGACTGGTTGGAACAGGTTTTGAAGAATAATCCGCAGCGGTGGACATTCTTGGCTTTTCATCATCCAATTTACTCGACAGCGAAAGGAAGGGATAATAAGGAGTTTCGTGAGCTATTTCAACCATTATTTGAAAAATATCATGTTGATATATTGATGCAAGGACATGATCATACCTATGGACGTGGTAGAAATTTGCCAGTCGGAAAGTCGAAAAAAAGTGCCGGTGGCCCTATGTATTTGGTGTCCGTGGCGGGGCCAAAAATGTATGAGATAGGCTCGGATAACCAATGGGCTGATAAGTTGGCTTCTCATACACAGTTATTTCAGATCATTCATGTTAATCACGATCGATTAATCTATAAAGCCTATAAGGCTTCGGGTGAACTTTTTGACACTTTCGAACTGAAGAAAAGCTCGCGTAATCAACCCGCTACCTATATCGAGCGGATGCGCCCAGATTGATAGACTCCGATTGGTGATGAAAATGTTCCGAAATCATTCGGAATATAGGTAGACGGTTCATAAAATGCTAAAATTGCTGATAGATTAGGTTATATCTTGTAATTTTTTCTCTCCCGGTATAATTAGTTTTGTAACATCTTCGATGGAAAACTAACGAATCGGAATCAAATAACCAATTATGAGAGAGCAATCGGCATGGGATGATCGGTCTATGTGGGATGGACTGGTTGATGGGCAACAAGGGGCTTTCACTGCCCTAGTGAGGCGTTATACAGACACTCTTTACGATTATGGCATGCGCTTGTGCACAGATGAGGAATTAGTAAAGGACTGCGTACAAGAGGTGTTTCTTTTTATATGGAGGCGAAGGCAATACTTGCAGCAGCCGGTTTCTTTGAAATTTTACCTGATGAAGGCTGTTCGAAATAAAATAGGCCGTGAACTTCCGAAGTGGCAAATGAAAGAGCAGCTTCAGGAGTCTGAGTATCAATTTCCCGACTTCTTTATCGAACTGGATGAACAGACTGCAACGCCCCCCGCTGTTCGAAAGCGTTTGAAGTCCTATATCGATCAGCTTTCACCTCGTCAGCGGGAAATTCTTTATTTACGGTTTTATGAAGGCCTCCGACAACAAAAAATTGCTGAAATGATGAATCTAAATCATCAATCGGTTTACAATCTTTTGCGCGGGGCACTGGTTGCGCTCAAGAAAAAAGTGGACTATGAAACACTGATTGCTTACTGGTGTTTCTTTTTCGTATTGTTGTTTTTTAGCTAAAGGAACAAGCCTGTATTGACAAATAACTAAGGTTGCAAGATCTTGACAATTTCTCTAAATCCTTTGGTTTGTGCATGCTGAAGCGGTGTTACACCTTGATGATCGGGAATATCTAGCTTGGCACCTGCGTCTTTCAGGATCTGTACGATCCGTTGGTATTTTTCGCTTCCGTCACCTAGCAGTACGGCTTCCATCAGGGCGGTCCATCCCAAGCGATTGACATGATCTATCGGGAATCCTTTGGTGTTAGCTAATAGTTGAACGGTTTCGATATGCCCGCGCTCACAAGCGGGAATAAGCGCCGTTCCTTGATAACGATTGAAGATATCGAAACGCGCTCCGTGATTCAGAAATAACTGTACCAGCTCGGTTTGTCCACTAGCACCGGCATAAAGAAAAGGGCTGTCTTGGTTATCTGCTTGTAGATTGACGTCCGCTCCCTGCGTTACCAGCAGTTTAGCCAGCTCAGTTTGATGGTTGATTGTCGCGATCAAGAGCAGTGATCGTTTGCTCTTATCTCTTGTGTTTACATCCGCTCCGTTTTGCAGTGCTTTAGAAACGCCTTGTATATCGTTTTTTTCTACTAGGTTTAGAATGTCCTGATTGTTCAAGATCTTTTTTGTACTTTCCGGCATCGTTAAATTACATGAGGTAACGGTCGTTATGAGCATCATTACAAAAAATATTGTTTTCATAATTCAATTAGTTTTGAATGATCAGTCTCCTCAGCACTTTTGTCAAGTGCTGAAAATTTTCAATTTAAAAGACAATATTGCCTTGATAGATGAGTGATTTAACAGGTGAAACCCGCGAAACAGCTTCAGCAGAACAGCTGGCCTCGATGAAAACTATATTAGCATCATCACCCACTTTAGGCCATTGTTGTACCCCTTGATCGTTCAAGGGAAGCGGACCGGCGGTTGCCAGCTTTAAAATTCTCGATAAGTCAAATTCGGTGGTGTATCCGTACAATTGTGCAGCTAGATTCGCTTTTTGCAGTACGCTTCCCGTTCCGAAAGTGTTCCAGTGATCGATAATGCTATCATTCCCGGTCATGATTTTCACCTTGTGCTTTAGTAAGATGGGAATCGGCATGATCAGTCCTCCGAAAGGTATCGTAGAAACAATGCCTATTCCAGCGGCACCAAGCCTTTCAGCGATTTCTTCCTGTTTGCTAGCATCTAGCTTCCCAAGAACGAAACAATGACTCAGGTAAGTTTTTTCTTTTAGCCTCGGATTTTCGATTACCTTATCGATGAGGTATTCTACTGTTCTCAATCCAGATTCTCCGGATTCGTGTAGGTGTATATCGATGCCTTTGTTGTGGTCGAGCGCAAGTTGTACGGTAAAATCTATTGTCTTTTCGATTGCGCCATCGATTGAATAAGGATCCAGTCCGCCAATAAAATCTATATCGGTTTTAGCTGCTTCTTTCAAGTAGGGAACGGTATCGGTATAAAAAACGCCGTGTTGGGGAAATGCGACCAGCTCGGCTCCGAAACCATTTTTTTTGTTTTCTAATGCGTTTTGAAGATGCTTTAAGGAATCTAGCTTCGACGTTGGTTCGATATTGACATGGCTTCTTGCAAAGGATGTTCCCTTCGATTGAAGAAGTTCAATAAGTTTTTCTGCTTTGTAAGTTGAATTTTTCAACATTTCGGGCAATATTTTCTGCTCAAGGGCAATCATTCCTTTTACGCCACCGGTCCTTTTTCTTACTGCCTGCCAGTTTTCTCCGTAGAGAGTTTTATCAAGATGAATGTGCATGTCCCTAAAGGAAGGGAGCATAAGTAGGCCTTTGGCATCAATTGCCTCCGCAGTGGACTGATTAGGACTAATTTTTCTGATTTTTCTATTTGCTACTTCAATGGAAAAAAGCGCTGTTTTGGTGGCAACCACTTCGCCGTCTTCGTACTCGAAACCAGTTTCTAAGCGAACATTCTTCAGCGTGTAATTACCGGCCTCTATTAATTTTTCCTCTTTTCTCTCCGCTGCTCCTTTGCTAACCTGTGCATTGACCACACCTGGCGTGAGTGATAAGCCTGCAAATCCTATGGTTGCGTTTTTAAGGAATTCTTTACGTGATAGCATTGAATGATTCATCTTTTTATTGTTTGTTCACGTTCAAATTATACGATACCTAATGACAAAGGTACGATGCCTACTTTTTATAAGGTGTGAAGGATTTCTGCTATTACTTGTGAAATTTATCTGTTTCGCGAAAAGCCGAAGGTGTTATTCCTGTTTGGGTTTTAAAAAAGTTGGAGAAATAAGCGTGATCTACGAAACCGAGTTCGAAAGCAATTTCTTTAATGGAAAGGCTTGTGCTTTGTAGCATTCTTTTTGCTTCGATACATACTCGTTGCTGTATGAGCTGTGTTGCTGAAACTTTTAGGTTTTTTTTACAAAGGATATTCAGATAATTGGGTGAAATATGTAGCTGTTCTGCATAGAAAGTCACTAGCTTCTGCTCCTTGAAAAATTCATCTATTAAGGTGTTGAATTTAGCTAGCCGGGGATTGGATTGATAAACCTTGAACTCGGTGAACGTGCCTTCTGCTTCTCTACTAACAATTGCGGCAATGACTGCAGCGCGAGCGCTGATCAGATGTACGAGTGAACGATCATTCTTTAATTCATGCTTGATAGCATTAAACTCATATAATAACAATTGGAAGGCCTCATCAGTCAATTGAATAACAGGGTGATTTTGGTAGTTGGTAAAGGAAAACCTGAAATAGGGAGCAAATTGCTCGAAAAATGAACGTTCGATCATCAGTTGATATCCGGTGGTTCCTGTTTCTATATCCCATTTATGCATCTGGCCCGGAAATAAAACGTGTATTTGATGGTTGCCGATTTGATAATCTATCGAATCAATATTGTGTGTTCCCTGTGCTTGATCAAAGAGGATGATAATAAAAAAGTCGTGTTTATGAGGCTTCTCGATTAGCCGTTTACCATGAAGTTCATTGAATATGATTTCCTCACGACCGGCAATCTGTCCTTTTCGAAACCCATGGATTCCGATAATGGGTATTGTATGATCCTCTTTATATGTGGGCATAAGGTAAATATAGTGAATCATGAATGTTTTTTAATTTCATCCTATTATTTTCTTTTGGTTGATGAGAGCTCGAGTAAATAACCGAAGCGGCAGCGAAGCTCATTTACACCTGAAAATGTAAACACTTGTCAATAATAATTGCCCTGTGTGTACAGACAGTTGCACTAGCACAAGCTCCTGCTTAAAACGTATAACTTAGCACTTATAACTAAAAAGCTATCAGCAGTCAGCTTTCAGCCATCAGCTTTAATAATGTATTATTACAGTGGCACGAGTAGTTACAATAGCACAGGCCCTTACTTAATTACGTAGAACTTAGCACTCTTAAGCCTTAAACGGACACTGGTAGCAGGACATGGGTAGCAGGACAAGTCATTACAGTTGCACAAGCACTAGCACAAGCTCCTGCTTAAAACGTATAACTTAGCACTTATATCTAAAAAGCTATCAGCAGTCAGCTTTCAGCCATCAGCTTTAATAATGTATTATTACAGTGGAACGAGTAGTTACAATAGCACAGGCCCTTACTTAATTACGTATAACTTAGCACTCTTAAGCCTTAAACGGACACTGGTAGCAGGACATGGGTAGCAGGACAAGTCATTACAGTTGCACAAGCAATAGCACAAGCTCCTGCTTAAAACGTATAACTTAGCACTTATAACTAAAAAGCTATCAGCAGTCAGCTTTCAGCCATCAGCTTTAATAATGTATTATTACAGTGGAACGAGTAGTTACAATAGCACAGGCCCTTACTTAATTACGTATAACTTAGCACTCTTAAGCCTTAAACGGACACTGGTAGCAGGACATAGGTAGCAGGACAAGTCATTACAGTTGCACAAGCAATAGCACAAGCTCCTGCTTAAAACGTATAACTTAGCACTTATAACCGGCATAGGCTATGTACGACCCATCGCTGACCGAAAGCTAATTCCTAATAACTAACAACTAACAACCAATAACCAACAACTAACAACCAATAACCAATAACCAATAACCAATAACTAACAACTAATAACCAATACCTAATAATTAACATCCCAAAACTATTTTTATTCAAAAAAAAGCAAAAGCATGAGTAGATTTTGCTTTTTGATGTCTATATAGTTTTAGAGACAGCGCTTGAACGCCACATGCAACATTATAGACATTATAAAACGGTCGATTTTTTAACTGATGACAATTTTGCTGACTGGGTGAGGTTTCCACGGCCGGATAGCGACCGGCACTGGCAAGAAGTTTTTGTTCTTTTTCCGGCACTTGTTCCCTTTGCAGAAGAAGCGCGACAGATGTTGTTGCATATGCAGATAAAGCCAATAAACGGGGGAACGGACGACTTACAAAAAAATATTCTAGATAAAGCCTTTGATGCGGGCAATGTTACAACAAAAAAAATAGGCGCCCTGCAAGGAAAGCTCTATAAATGGAGTGCTGCGGCACTGATCGTCCTTGTGTCCGGACTTATATTGTGGAAGGGATTAGTTACCCGTTCGACCAAATTGGAAGTGGTTATTGCAAAAGATGGAGGCGTAAAGCAAGTGAAGAATTCGGCAGATATGGCCCTACTGGTTCAACTTCCGGATCAGTCTACCGTTATCTTGCAACCAAAGTCGCAACTAAGCTATCAGGTCGACTCCTTTGCTGTTAAAAGAGCGGTGTACCTAACGGGAGAGGCATTCTTTGATATTACTAAAAATGAACAGCAACCTTTTGTCGTTAATACGGATCAATTGAGCACAGTGGTTTTGGGAACGAGTTTTTTCATAGATGCTAAACCAGGCGTAGCAGACCATCATGTGGTAGTAACGAGCGGCTCTGTCCGTGTCAAGGAACGAATACACCGGGCTAAATCGAGACCCGATGAATCCGATGGATTGCTATTAAAAGCGGGCGAAGAAACGCGAACGCAAGGGGATCATTCACTCGTTGCTATACCTTCACGAGAAGCTTTACACATGCAGGATGATTTTGAAAAAGCCTTTGATTTTCAAAATATATCAATGGATAGGGTGGCTAAAATCATACAGGAATATTATGGTGTGCCTGTGCGGATTGAAAGTCAAGTTTTGACGAATCGAACGATTACGGCTTTTTTAGGAAAGGTTTCTTTGCAGGAGAAGCTCGACTTAATTGCCAAAGCTGTTGAAGCGCGGTATCAATTGGAAGACGGTATGGTCATATTTACTTTAAAAAACCAACAATAAAACCGATATGAAAAGAATAAACAGGAGAACGTAACCAAGCATGCTAAAAACCCGCTAAAGCTGCTGGAACATCATTAGCGGGTAAGTTTCAGCCCATCAATTTATTACCGCTCGTCAAAGTGGTTTGGGGGCTATTTGTTAAATTTTCAGTAAACCTAACATCCAAATGTATGGAAAAAAAATCAACATTTATTGTTGTCATGAGGACAGGCACATTACAATTATTAATGGCAGTATTCCTTCTGGGGAGCACGTGGGCGGCCAATACCCATGGGCAGGGAATACTCAATGAGCGCATCACATTTTCAAAAAAAGATGTCTCCTTGCAAGCTTTGTTAAAAGACATTGAACAGGCTTTCAACATTCACTTCATTTATAGTCCGGCACTCATTAATGTCGATCAGACTGTAACGATTATTGCTAAGGATCGGCCCTTGGGCGGATTATTGGACGAATTGTTGGATCCTTTACGTATTAGCTATGAGGCGTCAGGCAATAATGTGGTATTAAGGCGTGCACGTGGACAAAAGCAGCTTGCCATAAAGGGAATCGTACGGGATAAGGCGGGGTTGCCCTTGGGAGGCGTTTCAGTGTTGCTGAAAAACGCTGCGGGTAAGGGTACTTCAACGAATGAAACCGGCACTTTTTCCATCTCGGTACCGAGCAATGCGACGCTGGTGTTTCGTTATATCGGCTACCAAGAGCAGGAAGTATCGCTGAATAATCGTAGCTTTTTGGAAGTGGTCATGATAGAGGATCCTGCTAACCTTGATGAAGTAGTTGTAGTGGGATATGGTACCCAAAAGAAAGCGAACTTAACAGGTGCCGTAGCGACCGTGAGTGGAGAAGAGTTGGTGAAACGACCGGTAACCAATGCCGCATCCATGTTGCAAGGACAGGTGCCGGGTCTACGTGTTGTACAGAATTCGGGTGAACCCGGAAACGAGGGGCTGTCTGTCCGAATTCGTGGGCAAGGTACTTTCAGTGGCGCAGGTTCTAACCCATTGGTGTTGATTGATGGGGTAGAAGGAAGCTTAAACGACGTTAACCCCAATGATATCGAGAACGTGTCGGTATTGAAAGATGCTGCCTCTGCGTCGATCTATGGATCTAGAGCAGCAAACGGGGTTATTTTAGTGACCACCAAAGCAGGTCAGTCCGGCGGTTTTGTGGTCGACTATACCTTTAATGGTGCCGTGCACACCCCTACAAGATTGTTCGATCTCATTACCAACTCGGCCGAATATATGGAACTTTGGAATGAGGCAAGATTGAATAATGGCAATACCGCCGGCTTATATCCTCAGGAAGCGATCGATTTATATCGGAATGTAACCGATAGGGTGAAGTATCCAAATGCTGATTGGTTGGATATTATGTTCAATCCTGCTTTTGTACAAACACATAATCTCGGAATCAGCGGTGGTACCGGTGGTACGCACTACAATTTATCATTGGGTTATATTGATCAACCCGGCGTGATGAAGGGTTTTGAATACAAAAGGTACAATGCCCGTTTTAATATTGGTTCTTCTATCAACGACCATATTAAAATAGGGGCTAACATAAGTGTAAAACAAGGCGATGTTTCCCGCCCTCGTCAAGGAGCACAAGATGCTTTTATTGCTACCATATCACAGGCTCCTACGTATTTGCCAAAGCTTCCGGATGGACGTTATGCATTTAAAGCCTATGATTTTGAGTATAACAATAAAAACATGTTGGCTATTGTGGAGAACGAGGTATTCTGGAAGAATCGCGACTACTCCGTTAATTTGCAAGGCTGGTTGGATGTGCAGTTAAGTAAAAAATTGAACTGGTATTCTAAAGCGGCTATTGTTGCGGACTTTGACAAATCGAAAGACTGGCGTCCGGTAGTGCCGCTGTATAATTACCAAACAGGTGATTTCGCGACAGATTTAGATGTAGGTGGTAAGGGACTTGGGGTTAACAACAGCGAAAATCGATATACCAACTTATTTACTTATTTAAAGTATGACGATGTTTTTGCAGGCAGTCATCAATTATCGGCGCAGCTTGGTTTCAGCCAGGAAGCAAATAAGCATGAATACTTATATGGCTATCGCCGCGACTTTTTCAGTACGGACTTGAAGGAGTTGGATGCCGGGGGGTTAGCAGTGCAGAACTCAAGCGGTTCTACCTACGAGTGGGCGATGCGTTCATTCTTCGGTCGACTTACCTATAATTATAAGGAACGCTATTTATTGGAAGTAAACATGCGTTATGATGGAACCTCCCGATTGCACAACGACCATCGCTGGGGGGCTTTCCCATCTGTGTCCGGAGCATGGCGGGTTTCCGAAGAATCTTTTGTGAAGCAAGCAGATTTGAGCTGGTTGAATAACCTGAAAATCCGTGGCTCCTATGGGGAATTGGGAAATCAGAATATCAATATTGATATCCGGAGTAGCTCACCTTATCAATATGCTTATCAGGAAACATACCCATATCCTTACCAAGATATTTTAAATTATACCGGCAATTATCCATTTGATAATGCCAATTTAAGCACCGGTGCGGCGCAGACGGCCTTGGCGAACCAGCTACTTACTTGGGAGACGACCAAAATTGCCGATATTGGTTTGGACTTGGCTGTTTTAAACGGTTTGGATCTTACCCTAGACTGGTATCGGAAAACAACTTCCGATATTCTTCGGCCATCCCAATTAACCGGTGTAGTGGGGCTTACAGCGCCAAATATCAATAGTGGTACCATGCAGAATGAGGGTATTGAGCTTGCGCTGCGTTATAGTAGACGCGTACAATCAGGCGCTTTAGAAGGCTTATCATATAGTTTTGGTGGGAACATTGATCGTTTCCGAAATAAGTTGGTGAAGTTCGGGCAGCGCGAAATTGGCAGTAATACAATTAAGGAGGAAGGTCGTCCTTGGGATACTTTTTATATGTTGGAGTGGATCGGCATTTTTCAAAGCGAAGAACAAATACAGGCATCTCCCCGTCAATATAATGACGATACACAGCCAGGTGATTTGATCTTTAAGGATCAAAATGGTGACGGTATCATCGATGATGATGACCGGACTTATCTCGGGGGTCAATATCCCTCGTTTGAATATGCCTTTACGGGCAACGCTAGCTGGAAGAACTTCGATCTTTCCTTTATGTTCCAAGGGGTAGAGGGGAGAAAAATTTATGTCGCCGATTGGGGCACGGTACCTTTTATTCAGGGATCGCCACCCACAACCGATTGGCGCAATCGGTGGACACCGGAAAACCCGTCGACAACGATGCCGCGAATATATTGGGGTTTTGATGCACCGGCAAAAGTGCGGCGGACATCTAGCTATTATTTACAGGATGCTTCTTATTTACGGTTAAAGAATATCACGATCGGTTATACCTTCCCGGCTAATTTAGTAGAGCGGATAGGTTTGAGAAAGCTGCGTCTGTTTTTCTCGGGCGACAACTTGTTTACCCTTACGGATTATCCGGGTTTGGATCCGGAGCGGGGCGGAAATGGTGTTTTCGTAGGCTATCCTCAAAACAAAATCTATTCGTTTGGTCTAAATGTGCAATTTTAAGTTGAACACGATGAAAAAGTATATATTATGGATGTGTACCACCCTTTTTCTGTTAAGCATGGGTGGTTGTAGTAAAGATTTTCTTGATAAAGATCCCTTGGATCGTTTAACGGGTGATCAGTACTGGAAATCGAAAGCCGATTTTGATATGGCACTAACCGCTATTTATGGGCAGTTGCAAAATAGCATCTTTTCCTATGGTAGTCCTAATTGGGATGTGTTGACGGATAATGGCTACGGTCAACATAATTATAACGGCAGCCAAGGCATTGTGCGCGGTGAAATTTTTCCTTCCTCGGGAGGATATATTGTTGATATTTACAATGCATGTTATAGTGGCATAGCCAGGGCCAATATCTTTCTTTCTAAATTAAGTGCTTACGAGGGGGCGGAATTGGATGCAGCTGCCCGTTCGCGCTATGAGGGGGAGGTTCGCTTTATGCGTGGCTTCTACTACTATATGCTCTATGCCTGTTATGGTGCAGTGCCTGTGGTAACGGAGCCGCTCACTTTGGAAAATCAAGTTCAGCCAAAGGCTGCTGAAGCGGATGTATTGGCGCAGACACTTGCTGACTTGGACGTAGCCATTGCCAATTTAGGATCAACTCTTTACGCTAGTGGAGATGGCCATATAGTTAAAACATCCGCACAAGCGTTAAAACTACGGGTGTTACTTTATGCGGCCTATGATGAAAATGGAACGCCTGACCCCGCTTTGTTAAGCGAGGCGAGTACCTTGGCAAAAGAAATCATGGCGGCCGGTTATACATTGACTCCCTCCTTTGAGAGCACCTTTAGGGACGGTACACAAGAGGGTAATCCGGAAATTATTTTTTCCATCAAGTTTCTAGCACCCAATAATGCAACGCCAATGGATCAATGGTATGGTGATTGGGCGGTGGTTAGCCCCTTACCTAACTTTTTTAATGCATTTGAACCAGGTGACATTCGTCGAGACCTGACGATTTTTGATAAGGTGGTGAATTTTGACGGTGTTGTCCATCGGCCTTCCAATAATGTGCCTACCGGCTACGGGTTAAAGAAATTTCTGACGCCGGGCCTGATACCTTATGGTTATTCGACACAAAGTCAGCAAGACTGGGTTATGCTGCGTTACGCGGAGGTATTGCTTTCTTTTGCAGAAGCGGAGAATGAGCTTTCAGGGCCTACACAGGAGGTGTTAGAGGCCTTAAATGCGATACGTTTACGTGCCAAGTTGGATCCGCTAGCTGCGGGTTTGACCAAGGAAGCAATGCGAGCGGCTATTCGCAAGGAACGCCGTTTAGAGTTGGCTTTTGAAGGCTTGCGCTATTTTGATCTGAAGCGTTGGCGGATAGCAGAAGAGGTGCTCAATAATGTGAAAGATGGTATCCTTACGTATCGATTTGAAGAGCGCTTTTATCATTGGCCTTTGCCGCAAACGGAAATCGATAAAAGTGAAGGTGTATTGGAGCAAAACCCGAATTATTAAAATTATTTATAAGTTAATTTAAAAAAGGAACTTTTTTCTTAATCAACTTTGCTTGATCAAAGTTGAGCAAAATCAAGGCTTTGTAGGCTATCTTGCACCTGATGGCAAAACATTCATGGCACGTATTGGAGCCGTTTCACTTCTTCAATACGCTTGGATAGTGCAATATGAACAATACTGCAAATGCTTTGCTGCTCGTTGCGTCGGTATCCTCCAAGGCCGTTTTACCCACGCGCAGGGCTATATTAGGGCTGAAGATAATGATACGTCCGGTTAAAAGTAAAAGCCGATCGTTCTACAAGATGCCGCCTCCAAAATTTACAGCGAGCACTGGGAGGCACTACCACTCCTGTAAATTTTGAAGCGGCGAGCTTTCTTTGCTTCCTTTCTTTCGCGGAGAAAGAAAGAAGTTAAAATAAAAGTAATCACGATGTAGCGTGAGTGCCATAAAAAACAAATGATATACATATGAAATATTTAATTTACACGGTTTATACCTTATTGACACTGAGTAAGCTGGTATATGGTCAGGTTACTGAGCGTCCCCGTCCTACAAAGTGGGACAGTTTAGTGATGGGCGGACGTTTCATCGACCGTTTTTCGCCAATGGTTAAAGGCCATAGGCAAACTGGATTGTGGGGCGCTGTGGGGGTACAGAAACGCTATATTGATAATGGGATAGAAGATAAGGAACGCTCTTATTGGGGCGGTAACATTGTTTATGACAGTGTTGGGCAGCTTTATAACCTGTATGTTTGCGGCTGGGATGAAAAATGGCCGAAGGGCCATCACCAATGGCCACGGTCGACCGTATACCACGCCGTGAGTAAACAGATGCACGGACCCTATAGCATTAAGGACACCATAGGCGCTGGGCATAATCCCGAAGTCTTCCGGTTGAAAAACGGTACTTATGTGTTATATGTTATTGATAAACGGTATACGGCTTCTTCACTTAACGGCCCTTGGAAGCAGGATACCTTTCACTTTGATAAACGGGATCGAAAAATTATCGAAGGTTTGTCTAATCTAACCTTTGCTAAACGGGGGGATGGTTCTTATCTCATGGTCTGTAGGGGAGGGGGTGTCTGGTTTAGCAATGACGGCCTTTCTCCTTTCTATCAGGTAAGCGATCGACGTGTATATCCAGACGTGGAAGGCGAATTTGAAGACCCGGTGGTTTGGCGTGATCACATTCAGTATCATTTAATAGTGAACGATTGGCTGGGTAGAATTGCCTTTTATTTACGATCAAAAGATGGCGTTAACTGGATAACGGATCCTGGAGAGGCCTATACGAATCAAATCGCTTTACATCAAGATGGCACAAAGGAAGCATGGTATAAATTCGAGCGGATGAAAGTATTGCAAGATTACCACGGTAGGGCCATACAGGCAAACTTTGCGGTGATCGATGTAGAGAAAGACTTTGATAAAGGTAATGATATGCATAGCTCTAAAAATATTGCCATTCCGCTAAATCCGGGCTTGTTAATCAGTATGCTTGACAAAAAAATGCCAACGGATAAAACCAAAGAAATACGAGTGAAGATTATGGCAGAGCCTGGCTTCAATCCCTTGGAAGAGGTGGATGTGAAAAGCTTACGTTTCGGTGCTTCCGACCAAGTTAACTATGGCGGCGGGTGTAGCGCTTTGGATGCAGAAGCACATGGTAAGGATTTAATCGTCCGGTTTGACGCGAAAGGGCATGGCATTACAGAAACGGAGTTCGCTCCTAAGCTGATTGGCAGATCAAAGAAGGGAAAGCTGCTTTATGGATATACGCGAGCACCTTGGCTAGTTTATCATGAGTCCATCTTATCAGCAAGAAAACCGATTTTAAAAGATAATAAGAGGCTTGTTGTGGAGGTGACTAATTTCGGCGAAGTACGCTCGAATAAGGCAAAGGTTTCGCTTTATCGTATTCAGCATGGAAGAAAAGAGCTAGTAGCCAGCGGTCAAATAGTACCGCTAAATCCTTTTGAGCAGGTCATGCTTGATTTAGTGCCTAAAGGTCTGCCCAGGCTTGTGATAAATGACAATTATAGCATTGAAATCGAAGCCAATAATAATGTTAAATCGACTTTTGACTTTCGGTGGTAGGCTGGAGGTACACTTTGTCGGTGCTATGAAATGAGAACGTCCGGCTTTTGGGGATGCCGGACGTTCGTCTTTTTTTAATCAACCTAAACCTATCTTATTATTTTCAAATCCTGTGCCAAATGTTTTCGTCGTTTTTCAGTTAGATTAGCGCGGAATTAGAAATGAAATCCTCGACAGGTATATTCCCTTGTCCTAAAAAATGGACAATTGAGGTTTATCTACGTAATAAAATACCAGACAAATTGTAATGAGTATACCGGACAATTGTAACGAGTCCGTGTAACTTTTACGGATAATAGTAAGTTAACCTACACTTAACATAATAGGGCTATTCTTGCGCCAAATTGAAAAGGTAGCATGAACCGTCCATGTTTAAAATTTCATTTTCATTACACTGGGAAATGTAAATTTTAAATATGGTAAGCTCCATCTTACCGATGGATTAAAACTATTTACAGATGAAACATTTTAAACCCTATTTTTTTACAAGCTTATTGGTGGCAGGCCTCAGTGTTACGAATCAGATAAGTTTGGCAAAACTAAACAACCACATTCACTTAACAGAAGCACCGCAGGAAGAAATTGCACTTGCAGGCCTGGTAAAGTCGGCCGAAACCGGCGAAACGATTCCCTCCGTTTCCATTATAGCTGATGGTAAGGCCGTCGGGGTGACTGATGTCAATGGAAAATTTCAGGTAAAAGTACCACGAGGAGCGGAAGTACGCTTTCAGTACATGGGTTATCAGCCGTATTCCACCAGATTTACGGAGGATAATCAAAGCTTATTGATTTCACTTGGCAGTGCAAGTACCGACTTAAGCGAAGTGGTGGTAACGGCATTGGGTATCAAAAGGGATGAAAAAGCGCTGGGCTATTCGGTATCTAAGCTCGATAATAAAGACTTGACCGAAGCGATGCCAAACAATTGGTCAGAAGCCCTTAAAGGAAAAGTAGCTGGTTTAAATATTACACAGGCCAGCTCGGGTCCGCTGAATACCTCGCGGATTAACTTGCGTGGCAATTTATCACTCGACCCAGCCAAAAATCAGGCCTTGATTGTGGTGGATGGTATCCCCATGATCAATGGAAATATCAGCTCGGGAGTTGATCAGGCTTATGGTGCGGGTGCAAGTGGTGCGGATAAAGATATTCCAATCGATTTCGGAAACGGTTTAGGCGATATTAATCCGGACGATATTGAGTCGATCACCGTCTTAAAAGGAGCCGCGGCAACCGCTCTCTACGGTAGCAGAGCTGGTAACGGAGCTTTGATCATTACCACTAAATCAGGCGCTAAACATGAAGGGGGGATTGGCATTACAATCAATTCCAATACCAGCATCAGCGATATTTTGCGTTGGCCTGATTATCAGTATGAATATGGGCAAGGCGTGCAAAACCGCAACGCCGCAGGTGAGCTTTACTATTCGTATGATTTATCGGAAGATGGAGCGAATACGGGTTCTACCTCCAGTGCGTTTGGACCTAAGTTTGACGGTCAGTCATATTTCCAATACGATCCCGCAACGGGTGCACAGTCGGCCACGCGTGTGCCATGGGTACCTTACAAGGATAATATCAAAAGCTTTTGGCGCACGGGAACAAACTTTACTAATAGCGTAGCCTTGGATGGAGCAACCGATCGATTTTCGGCGAGAGCTTCCATTACGCATACCAAAAATAAGTGGATTATGCCGAACACGGGTTTCGACCGTTTAGTGGCGAGTTTGAATACCAGCGCGCAACTGACCGAGAAATTGAAGTTGAACGCGAAGTTGTCTTTTACTAATAAGAACAGCGATAACCTCCCGGGTACAGGTTATAACAATCAGTCGATCGGCTATTTTATGATCTTCCAAAATCCGAATGTTGATCTGGATTGGTATCGTCCCATTTGGAAGCCCGGCATGGAAAACATAGAACAAATCCATCCTTTTAGCTCCTTTATTGAGAACCCTTTCTTAATTGCCTATGAGATGACCAATAGTCTGCGCAGTACCAACTTGGAAGGGAACTTGCAGGGTATCTATAGCTTTAACAGTAAATGGGAATTGATGCTCCGTTCCGGCTTAAATATGAGGCAGGATCAGCGCGAGCAACGACGACCCTATAATACGGCAAATTTCCCCCAAGGGTATTATAAACAACAAGATGTGTTTTTCAAAGAGACCAATACGGACGGATTGTTGACCTATCGTGATAAATTAAGCGAGGACTTCTCTTTTACAGGGTCGGTAGGGGCAAACTTTATGCATAATCAAATCAGAACCAGTAATGGAGTTGCACGGGGTTTGATGGTTCCGGGTATCTATAAACTGTCTAATGCTCTAACACAGGCTGTGGCCGAAAACCAAACTGTTGAACGTAAAACCCATAGTGTTTATGGTTTGATCAATATCGGTTGGAAAGATAAAATCTTTTTAGATGTAACCGGAAGAAACGATTGGTCGTCTACCTTACCCGATGGCAACAATTCCTATTTCTATCCTTCGGTGAGTTCAAGTTATGTTTTGAGTGATCTATTCGAATTGCCTGAATTGATCTCTTTTGCCAAAGCACGTTTGTCGTGGGCTCAAGTGGGCACCGATACCGATCCGTATCGTACTCGCAGCTATTTTGAAACTTCGCCTTTTCCTGGTTCGGCCGGTGCACCTGCTATCTTGTTCAATGACGATCTTAAGCCTGAAATTTCAACCTCGTGGGAGGGGGGTGTGAATTTCATGCTGTTTAATAACCGCATCAATGCAGATGTAAACCTGTATACGAATAATACGGTAAATCAAGTGTTGCGAGTTCCATTAGATGTGACAACAGGTTATCAAGAGCGCTTCATCAACGCAGGGAAAATCCAGAATCAGGGTGTTGAAATCTTACTGAGCGGCAAACCTATAGTCAGTAAAGATTTCAATTGGAATACCACCATTACGTGGGCAAAGAATGTAAACAAGATTTTGACTTTGAGCGAAGATATGGGAGTAGACCAACAGCTTTATGCCGAAAGTGGTACGGTATATTTCTACGCCACGAAGGGCGGGTCGATTGGAGACCTTTATGGCTACGGTTTAGTACGTAATGAGGCCGGGCAAGTGGTATTTGATGCAAAAACGGGCTTGGCGTTACGACCTACTGATATAGAGAAAATAGGTAACGCTTACCCTTTATGGCGTGGTGGTTTTCAGAATGAG
The DNA here is from genome assembly GCF_044784325.1 of Olivibacter sp. EAT-5. NCBI lineage: Bacteria > Pseudomonadati > Bacteroidota > Sphingobacteriia > Sphingobacteriales > Sphingobacteriaceae > Olivibacter > Olivibacter sp. EAT-5. The sequence goes on from NZ_CP173028.1 coordinate 2,443,225, forward strand.
TTCTCTTACAAGAATTGGCGTTTAAGCATATCGATTGATGGACAATATGGTGGGATTGTCTATTCGCAAAGTCACCATAAAATGACTGAACAGGGTAAGTTAGGTCATACTTTATTGGGGCGGGAAACCGGTACCGTCGTTGGCGATGGTGTGGTGCAAAACGCAGATGGCAGTTATTCACCTAATACAACACCGGTGGCCATTAATACCTGGTATGCTGATTATTATAGAAGAGCCAATGTAGAAACCAATAGCTTTGATGCCTCGTATGTTAAATTAAGGGAAGCACGTATTGAATACGCTTTACCCAAGGAGTTATGTAAAAAACTTCGGGTGGGCGGTGCGAGTATTGCGGTCTTTGGCCGCGACTTAGCGATGATTTCCAAGTTCCCGATTTTCGATCCGGAGACGGCAGCTTTAAATGGAGCCACGATTATTCCAGGCGTGGAGATGGGACAAATGCCTACACCGCGAACATGGGGAATGAATCTAAATGTAAAATTCTAATTGTTGACTGATGAAACTAAAACCGTATATCAAAACATTGGCTATTGTATCCTTCTTAGGGATGAGCGCCTGTACAAAGGACTTTGAAGAAATTAATACCGATCCTAATAAGTTGGAGGTGGTATCACCAGGTAGTATGCTTACCCCCGTTATCTACAACATGAGCACTTATTTTACCGAGCAGAGCTACAACTTTGATTGGCAGATGATGCAGGTATGCATTCCCCATCCAAGCGTTTCTAATGGGATTCACCGTTATGACTTGAATGAAAATTCAGGAAATGGAACTTGGAATACGTGTTATAAGTGGATGGCCAATATTAGGGAGATGGAAACTGCAGCCGACAATTACAATTTACCTGTGTACAGAGCTGTAGCGGCCACCTTAAAGGCCTATATAATGGGGATTCTCACCGACAGTTTCGGAGATGTCCCTTTTTCTGAGGCAATGAAGGCAGCTGAAGGTATCAGTCAACCACGCTTTGATACACAACAGGAAATTTATGAAAACCTTATTGCACAATTAGAAGAGGCGAATACCATTTATGCGACAGATGACTCCAAGATGTTTGGAGAGGATCTGCTTTATAGTAACGATAAGACGAAGTGGCAGCGTTTTAATAACTCCTTGTTGATGCGTTTATTGCTGCGCATGTCTAAAAGAACGGAAATGAATAGCTATGAACGGTTGCAAACAATAATCGATAATCCGGATCAATATCCGGTGTTCACAAGTAATGCTGAAGCTGCCTTTGTAACCATTACAGGAAATTCCCCTTACGATTATGCCTGGGGCAGAAGGCAGGATTATGCCAATGCTAAGGCTATGGCATCCTTCTTTGTCGATTTACTGAATGCACAAGAAGATCCGAGGCGTGGCTTGTTTATGACAGGGGCCAGCCGTTTAGAAGGGGGTAAGCCCGTCGATATCGGTTACAAAGGCGTACCGGCCGCCCATTCCGGTGATGCCTCGCAATTCAATTTCAATCCAAGTCAGCCGAATGCCGACCTCATGGTTTATACCACTTTGGGGACGGAGATTATTGAAGTGATGATGAGTTATGCCGAGGTGGAGCTTATTAAAGCGGAAGTAGCTTTGGAACGGGGAGATTTAAATGCGGCAAAAGCAGCTTACGAAAAAGGTGTTGCTGCAGGGATCACCCAGTGGAAAAATGGTGTTATGCCCCAAGGCTATCTAAACCATCCCGTGGTAGCATTCAATGGAACGATGAAGCAGTTGATGGAACAAAAGTATATTGCTCTATTTTATAATGATTATCAGCAGTGGTTTGAGTATAGGCGAACCGGTTACCCGGAACTTCCGAAAACAGAGTATATGCTACATGATGGTGTCATGCCAACCCGTTTCATGTATCCAACAGAAATCCGCAGATCAAATCCAACGAATTACCAGGAAGCGGCTAATCGGATCGGTGGTGATGATATCATGACGAAAGTTTGGTGGGAAAAATAAAATTAATCATTTAAGATAAACGGGATAGTATTGCCATGCTATTCCGTTTTTACATATTACCGGCAAAAACTACACATTTTTCAGCCCTTAGTATACAAAGTAATTACGCATTTATTCATTACGCCGTGAAATTTGCATTTATTTTTTTACTTTAGTTTCAATGGCTGTACGACAAGTTTTTTTTTCGATACATAAAGTTCTCTTGCTTTTATTTCTCTTGCTGATTCTTTCACGAAGAGAAGGATATGCGCAGTTTAGCCGGGGAGTAGCGGTGGAATTAGGGTCTGGTGTGACACAATTGCACGGAGAGATGAAAGAGAAACCCTTCAAAGTGGGTTACCATATTGGCTTTGATTATATGATGTCTCCCTATCTATCCGCCGGTGTACAAGGCATGGTGGGAAGATTGGCTGCGAATGATCGAACTGGTAGGCAATCCACTAATAATTACCTAGGTGCAAATTTTAATGTGAAAGCCCGCATGGGCCTGCTTAGCGCGGGAAGCACGGATAACTTTGAGTTAAATTATATTCGAGAGCATGCTTGGCGCGCCATTTTACGAAACGTTTATATTGGAACCGGTTTAGGTTTTATTCATAATGATGTAGACGCCAATAGAGGTGGAGAAAGTGCAGAAACCAATTTGCATTTAACGGGACAGGATAATAGTAGCGGAATGTTTGTTCCTATTAATGTAGGGGTTGATGTGCCGTTTGGCTACACGTTGTCGGGACCGATTTGGTCGGTGAATTTAAATGCACAATTAGGGCTTTATTTTGGGGATGAAATGGATGGCTATGCAAATGCCTTTAGTAAACATAATGACCGTATGTTTTATTTTTCAATAGCGGTAAAAAAGTCGCTTTTTAACCGCTCCATCAATTGATGATTTACCCACTAACTTTTTTCTTTTCCGATCCTTGTAAAATGTGAGCGTTATTGGAAGTTCATGCCAATTGCACACATTTTCGCCATTTCGCTATTCGTTAATTCCTGTAGTGGAAATGGCTGGCTTTTTGTGCTAAATTGATAGCTTATCCCCTTGTTGGCTCTCCTACTATATTGGACGTTAGCGTAGAAACAATTATAGATTTATCACAATCTTATGAAAAAATATCATTATTTTGTATGGTTGAACATATTGTTCGCGACTATACTCATTAGTGGTTGAAACAAGGGATCTCATCATTTTGAGCCTGTTGTTGACCTCGACAGCGGTTTGGTTTACTATTATAAGCCCGGATAGCTCGATGAACCTATATTGGGCAGAGGGGGATGTTAGGATCGCGACACCAAAGGTTATTGCCTGTAGACAGTGGCAACATATTTTGGTACGTTGGTCAAAAAGCAAATCAACACTCGAGGTACTGGTAGACGGTAATACGGTGCTCACGAACAACTATCAGAGCAATCGCACATTCGACCCGTTGGAGCCTCCTGAAACGATGGGTTACAGTAATAATTACGAAGGCTCTCATGAAAATTCACAGAACTATTTCCGTGGTAGAATTGATGATATAAGGCGATATAATCGTTGGCTTAGAGAGGCAGAAGTGGATACCCTGGCTAGTGCAATATAAGCTTGCATTAAGTGTAGGATAATCTTGAAAGGTTCTACTTCAAAAGTAGAACCCTTTTTAAGCAGCTTATATTAAACAGGCATAAATTCCATCTACATAGCATATTAGTTTTCTCCTTCAGTTTTATGTGTTTCCCCCGTTGCGGTATAGAACTTATAGGTATTATAACTTCCGGATGCGGTTCATAATATTCTCCCGGTGTTCCAGCATATCTTTCTCGTCTCTTTGAAGATATCGGAGCTGCTGTGCGCGATCGGTTTCGTTGGTGGTATCTTCTTCCTCTTTTTGCGGAAGATTTCCTAGGCTACGTACTTGATCGAGATGTTGAAACAGATTGCTAAGTGCCCGATGAACGTTGCGAAGATATTTCTCGTTAATTGAATCGAGGTGTGAATTGGTTAATTCCCCTACGTCCTGGAAGGAAAGTTTCGTGATTTTATTGTTTGTAATCTGAGCAGAAAAGTCTTGCGAACTTGGAAAATCCCAATGTAAATCGTGGACAGTAGTTGTTGTAATTTCCATAGTAAATGCGTTTAAAATCAATACTATCCATAATAGCACAATAGCCGTACCAAAGTATGTTTAGTTGGCGTCAAAATAGGAACATATTTATCTTCTAGAATTTAATTATGAAATCTTAACTGACAAAAATTTTATTTAATAAGGTAAATTCGGCTTTTCTTCGCATTTTGCATCCGCTATAGTGAGATAAATAAATACGGTAAATATGATGCTAAAAAAACCGAAGGCAGTGTTATTTGATTTAGACGGAACTTTAATAGATTCAGAGTGGTTTTACTATAAGGCTTGGAAAGCGGTGTTGGCTACGTATGGCTTTATACTAGACAGTGAATGCTGGCTTACATCACTTGCGGGTAAAACCGATGTCCAAGCAATTGACGTACTGCAAAAACAATACAATTTTCAACCGGATGTTAATGAGTTCTTGACAAAAGTCAAATCAAAAGTAGCACAGCAATACGATGAAGAGCTAGTACCATTAATGCCAGGAGCAAAAGAGCTGATTAACTATCTGCATAAAGAAGAAATCATGATCGCTCTTGTTACTTCCAGCAAGCGGGAAGTTGCTACTTATTATCTGGAAGCTCATGATTTGATGAAATATTTTAGGTGCTTAGTGACGCGTACGGAGGTTAAAAATACGAAGCCACACCCTGAGCCATACCTAATGTGTGTAGAGCAATTAGGGGTAGACAAGCAGGATTGTCTGGTACTGGAAGATTCTGTAACGGGAACAACCGCGGCAAAGGCCGCAGGGTTGATGTGCTGGGGTGTACAGACACATGAGTCGATTCGTCAATCTTTGCTCGTTGATCGTATGTTTGATAATCTTCACCAGGTATTGGAAGAGTTTTTAGCAGATAGTTAGTAGTTAGTTAATAGTTGTTAGTTATTGGTTGTTAGTTATTGGTTTTTTATTGTTAGCGTGGGACCTAAAGCCGAATGGCTGATAGCTTTTTTTATTTGATTTCTTTTTTATACCTTTACTAAAGGGAGCTTCTCGTATACTCCTTTATTCTCTAACCAATTATAAAACATCGAAATGCATATCGAAGATGGTCAATGCAATTTAGGTGACAATGCTGTTTTCGAACAGACTTATAGGACGTACTACGCTGCGCTTCGCTTCTTCGCAGCAAAATATGTAGGGGATGAGGAAAGTGAAGATATTATCGAATCGCTATTTCTTCGTCTCTGGAAGCAGAAGAAGGTGTTAACAAATGAGACACATCTGAAAGCGTTTCTATATCAAGCTACCCGAAATGCCTGCCTAGACTTTATCAAAACACTGGGACGAATACACAAAAGACATAGCGTTTGGCTTGATCAATGTGAAGAAGTTGAACAGGACTATCTCCATGATTTAATCCATACTGAGGTGTTGGCGGAATTATATAGAGCAATTCAGCATCTACCCTCTCAATGTAAGCATGTGATGCAATTAGGATTTGTAGAAGGCCTAACGAATGAAGAGATTGCTCAATCCTTGGATCTATCTATACAGACGGTAAAAAACCACAAAGTAAGAGCTTTAAGAATGCTGAAAAAGCAATTTGCAGGAAGTGTTTCGGGACTCTTATGCATTCACCTTTTTCTTTCTTAAAAAAACAAGTAATCGAATAGGTACGTCTTTCTTCGTTTGTCGTATATAAGGTAAAAATTTGCCGAACATGACGAGCAAGGCCTTTTATAAACAGGAACGTATTATTTATTTACTTTCGAAACGATTGCAGCAGCCGCTTTCTATAGAGGAGGAAGAGGAAATCGCCGTTTGGCGTCAGACATCCCAAGCCAATCAGCTACTTTTTGAACAATTAAATGATCCTTCCAAGGTGAGCTCGTGGTTAGCGAAAATGAAAGCTTACGACCTTGAAGCTAGCATGGACCGTATTAAGAGGCGAATGGTGGTGAATAGTAAAAGACAAAAACAAAGAACGGTCTATTGGATGGCCGCTTCTATACTGATTTTTCTGTGCATGGGAGGGTTATTTATGTACGAAAAGAACCATAAAGAAGTTAAGCAAATGATTCCGCCTGGCCGCCCGATAGCGCAGTTGAAGTTACATGATGGCTCGACGGTCGATTTGGATCGCCTATCTGCCGGAGAAAGCACTTCGCGTGCCGGGGTGCGGATTACTAAAACTGCTGACGGCCAAATTACTTGTAATTATACAACTGTAAGCGGGAGGAAACCTGTTGCCAATTACAATACCATCGCGACGCCGATAGGCGGTGAGTATCGAGTCGTTTTACCTGACGGTTCGCTCGTATGGTTAAATGCCAATTCTTCTTTAGCGTTCCCTTCGCAGTTTACTGAGCGCACGCGTAATGTGCGACTAACAGGTGAGGCCTATTTCGAAATTGTATATGACGTTGGACGTCCCTTTATTGTGAATACTAGACAACAGACTATCCATGTTTTGGGAACAAAATTTAATGTGCAGGCGTATCAAGATGAGCTAGCAATGAAAACAACGTTATTGGAAGGTGCTGTTCAAGTCCGAACGGCCCATCAACAACAAGTGCTAAAAGTAGGAGAGGAGGCCCGTTCTTATGTGGCTGATGATCGATTGGATATTGGACGAGCGGACATAGAAGCCGCGCTTGCATGGAAAAACGGATATTTTGTCTTTAACGATGAAAATATTGTTGATATCATGAAGAAAATAGGACGCTGGTATCAGATCGATGTTACTTATGTGGGAGATATGGAGGATAAGATTTTCGCTGGTACTTTTTCTAAAAGGAAGAGCCTGCAGCATCTGTTAAGCAGTTTAGCTGCTACGGGAGAGATTACTTACGAAATAAAAGGAAGGAGGGTGACGATTATGTCTGAGTAATAGAAAAAGCTGACCGGAAATGCGCTAACACTTCCGGATCAGTAGCTTAAAGCTGAACATTAGGTCAATTCCTTTTCGTATTAAACAAACCTAATAATCAAATGTACAAAAAAAATACTGCATGGGATAGTGTTGCACTTTTGCGCTGTTCCTTAAAATTAATAGCGGTAATGAAGCTCATTTTCATCTTAACCATCATCTGTAGCCATTGTTATGCGATCAGCTTGGCGCAGCGAGTTACCTTAAAGGTTAACAACGTTGCGATAAAAGAAGTAATGCGGCGGTTAGGAAAAATGACCGGCTATGATTTTATCTATAATGTTGATCGTTCTAACACCCTGAAACAGGTGTCTATCGACGTAAAAGAGACGCCCATAGAAGAGGTATTAAAGCAGTGCTTTTATCCTTTAAAGGTAGAAATCGTCTCGAAAGAAGAAAAAACTGTTGTATTAAAACTAAGTGAGCGATCCTCTCTTGGAGGGGTAAGCCTAAGGCCACCGGGGCTGTCACAGTTAATAATAGAAGGACGTGTAACAGACAAAGATGGAAGAGGCTTGGAAGGGGTCTCTGTTTTTGTTAAGGAGCATCCAAAAGTAGGTACGATAACGAATCGTGATGGCTATTATTCATTATCTGTTCGGGACGGAGCGTTCATCGTGTTCTCGTTTACCGGCTTCCAACGGAAGGAAGAGTCAATTGGGCAGCGTACGCAGATTAATGTGACGTTGGCCGAACAGGAGTCGGCATTAGATGAAGTAGTAGTAGTGGGATACGGTACGGTGAGACGTGGAGATTTAACAGGAGCAGTATCTACCGTAGGGGAGAAGGACATTCGCGCTACGCCTATTGTGGCCTTAGACCGCGCCATGCAAGGGCGGGTGGCGGGCGTCAATGTTACCACAAACTCGGCTAGGCCCGGGGGAGCCACTACGGTACGCATTCGTGGCACAGGTTCCGTTAACGCAGGCAATGAACCTTTATATGTTATTGACGGCTTCCCGACCGGCGATCTCAACTCTATTAACATCAACGACATCGAATCAATGGAGGTCCTGAAAGATGCGTCAGCGACAGCTATTTACGGATCGAGAGGTTCAAATGGCGTCATCATGGTAACTACACGTAGAGGAAAAGTCGGAAAATCCATTGTGAGTTATGACGGTTATTATGGAGAGCAGCGCGTACGACGAAAAATCCCCCTGTTGAATGCCCGGCAGTTTGCAGAATTTGTCAATGATGCCAATGTTAATAATGCATCGGCACCCTATTTTGACGGGAGCAGTGACGAACGTCCCTTACCTTCAAGCTTAGGTGAAGGTACAGATTGGCAAGATGTCATCTTGCGCAAAGCGCCTATACAAGATCATCAATTAGGTATATCAGGTGGCTCCGAAAAAACGCGCTATGCCATTTCGCTTGGTTATTATGGACAAGACGGTATCGTTATTGGTTCTGATTTTAAACGTTATTCACTTCGGACAAATGTAGATAGTGATGTCTCAAGTCGGCTGAAAGTGGGGCTATCTGCACAGGGTGTACACACTTCCAGTAATAGCGCGCGTACGGAAATAGCGGGAAATACCGCTTATGAAAGTGTGGTTTCTTCAGCTTTGAACTATTCGCCAACTTTTCCGGTATGGAATTCCGATGGAGCTTACTTTAGTAACCAGGGACCGCTCAATGGTTTGGGGGCTGATAATCCCTATGCAATGTCACAGGAATTCACCAACAAAGGTTCTTTGATTCGATTTTTAGCAAATACCTATGCAGAATTTAAAATCAGCGATCATCTGAGATTTAAAACTACATTGGGCGCCGATTTACAGTCCAATAAGGCGAGCAATTATATTTCACGCTTGGTAATTACAGGTGCGAGCTTAGGTGGCAGCGCTTCTGTCGCATCTGCACAAACTATCAACTGGTTAAACGAAAATACCTTGACTTATGAGCGCACTTTCGGATCGATTCATCAACTTAACGCATTGCTAGGGTACAGCTATCAGCAGTCTGATTATGAAACGGCCACGGCCAATGCCAATACTTTCAATGATGACTTTGCTAAATATCACAATTTGGGAGCCGGGTCGACACTTATTCCGGCTAGCTCAGGTGTAAACCAGTGGCGATTGATTTCATATATCGCACGAGTCAACTACGGTTTTGACGATCGGTTCTTACTGACACTCACCGGTAGAAGGGATGGATCCTCTCGTTTTGGCACCAATAATAAGTTCGGTTTTTTCCCCTCCGGTGCGTTTGCTTGGAAAGTACGGAATGAAACCTGGATGCAGGATTTGAAATATTTATCAGACGCAAAACTTAGGATCAGTTATGGACTTTCCGGCAACCAGGAAATTGATAATTACCGTTTTTTGGCAAATATTACACCGCTTCCCTATGTGTTGGGCGGAGCATTATTAACAGGTAATGCACCTCAGGGAATAGCCAACCCGGATTTACGTTGGGAAAAGAACGCGCAACTTGATATTGGATTGGACCTTGGGTTCTTTGATAACCGGCTATCCTTCACCGGTGATTATTATGTGAAAACAACTTCGGATCTCTTGTTCAGTGTGGGAGTACCCACGAATTCGGGTTTTTCTTCAATGCTTCAAAATATCGGTCGCGTGCAAAACAAGGGAGTTGAGCTAGCATTGAATAGTACCAACATTGATCATGGTGGTTTTCGTTGGACGAGCGCTTTCAATATAACATTCAATAAAAATAAGGTACTTGCGCTTGATAATCGCACAGAGTTTAGAGCGGGTAGTGATGCACAAGTGCATAGAACAAATATCAGTCCGATTTTAATGCGTGTGGGAACGCCTATAGGCAATTTTTATGGGTTTAAAATGGAGGGTATTTTTCAAAATGAAAACGAAATTGCAGCCTCAGCACAACCTAACGCAAAGCCCGGTGATATACACTATGCCGACATTAATGGTGATGGTATTTTTAATGATGAGGACCGTACGATTATCGGGAATGCAAACCCGGACGCTTTTGGTGGCCTTAATAACACGATCTCTTATAAGGGTTTTGATTTAAATATCTTTATTCAAGGCACTTTTGGCAACGAGATTCTTAATTACGGCACTTTTGACCAAATGAATATGACGGGAGGAAATAACCAGTCAACCCGTGTGTTAGACCGGTGGACTCCTACCAATCCCAGTAATTCGGTGCCGCGGGCCAACGCGGCTGGTGGGTCTCGATTGCTTTCCACACTCCATGTGGAAGATGGGTCTTACATTCGTTTTAAAAATATTTCTTTGGGTTATACTTTGCCTACCAGTTGGTTGCGGTCACTCTCGGTTAGTTCCTGCCGTATTTATATCACGGGTCAAAACCTCTTTACGATCACTTCTTATACCGGGTATGACCCGGAAGTAAACAGGTTCGGAAGTGATACGATAAGCCAAGGTATTGATTATGGGGCCTATCCGGCGGCGAAAACGTATTTGTTGGGACTGAATGTTAAATTTTAATATGGAAAATATGACATATACGAAACGAGTAGTTTTAGGCTACATAAAAACGGCCGTTTCGCTCTCATGCTTGGCAATGATATTGTTTAGCTGTGAGAGCCGATTGGATGTAACACCCCTTTCCAATTTAACAGACGCTACGTATTATAAAACCGCGGAAGATGCAAAGGCTGCGTTGGGGGCTTGCTATGCGAGTATAAGTAATCCGGATGTCTTTATTGATTTAGCTACTTCCGATGATGCTGTTCCGTTTTTGACGGGGGACGCTAACCGCCCGCTGTTGTGGCGCTATGATATAACACCGGATAATGCTTTTATTCGCTTCTATCCAGCTGCTTATACGAGCATTAATCGGTGTAATATTGTTATCAATCGATTGCCAGCGATTGCGATGGATGAAAACCTGAAGCAGCGTTATATTGCCGAAGCAAAATTTTTACGGGCATTGGCTTATTTTAATTTGGTACGCCTTTACGGCGGCGTTCCTATTATGACAACTGAAACGGATGGCTTGGAAGGCTTGGAAGTTGCCCGCGCCTCTATAGACGAAGTATATCAACTTATCGAGCGTGATTTGTTAGCAGCCGAACAGGTACTTCCACTATCATATGACGGAATCGATAAAGGGCGGGCGACGCAAGGTGCCGCCAAAGGTATTTTGGCGAAGGTTTATCTTACTAGAGCGGGCACAGACCGCGGTTCACCTTATTGGCAACAGGCAGCGGCTAAAGCAAAGGAAGTGATGGATCAAGGGGTTTATGATCTTTATCCAACTTTTGCCCAAGCCTTTTCGTTACAGGCGAGGGGAGGTATAGAAAATGTATTTGAAGTTCAATATTTAACCGACGTACGGGGACATAGTTTGGGGAGAGGGTATGGTATTCGCTCCGCGCCGATTTATCCAGGCGGTGGTGCCGGTATTGCACGAGTAGCAGCAAATCTTTTTAATTTATATCAAGACAACGATCAACGGAAAGCAGTTTCTTTTATTACCTCTTACAGCTATCAAGGAAAGACGGTTGAATTATCGGTTACTGATCCGAATCCCGCCAATGCGGTATCTTTCCAAAAACTCTGGGACAAAACGGCGACAACAAATGGTGGGGAAGGAACCAGCTTTCCGATTTTACGATTTGCGGACGTATTGTTGATCTATGCCGAGGCGAGTAATGAGCGTGATGGGGGCCCGTCTGTGGAAGCATATGAAGCACTTAACCGAGTGAGACAACGCGCAGGTATTAATGCACTGAGTGGTCTTGATTATGAGTCTTTTCGAGCGGCTGTTTGGCTGGAGCGCCGATTAGAATTAACTTTCGAAAATAACAGACGATTTGATCTAATACGAACCGGCCAATTACTACAAGCCATTAAAGCAGATACCGGCTTTGGACGAAATGCACAAATTCAAGAACATCATACCTTGTTGCCTATTCCGCAATTGGATATGGATGTTAATCCACTATTGGAACAGAATCCGGGGTATTAATTAAAGACAAATTATTAAAAAGAATTTTTATGTTAACACGAAGAGCATATATAAAGAATTTAGGAACATTGACTGCAAGTGTACTCCTATCTCAGAATTTGTTTGGGCGAAGTTTGAGGAAAAAAGTTGTATTACTTCGTTCATCTTGGCAAACGGTCAACATAGGTGATATTGGCCACACCCCTGGCGTACTCGCCTTACTTGAAAAGCACTTGCCGGATGTGGAAGTGCGCTTGTGGCCTATGAGTATCAATAACGGCGTAGAACCAATGTTACGAAAGCGTTTTCCACACGTCAAGATTGTACAAGGTGAAGCCGATCTGGCGCGAGCCTGGCAGGAGAGCGATTTTTTACTGCATGGCTCGGGACCCTCCTTAGTTGCCGCTAAAGATATCGCTCGGTGGAAAGAAGAAACAGGTAAACCGTATGGCATTTATGGAATTACATTTCCTGGATTTTACGGTCCGCCGACTTCTGGACAGGAAGCTGCATTGACGAAGAATATTGAGTTGCTCACGACGGCACAATTTTGCTATTTCCGGGATTCAATATCGCTTCGTTTTGCGCAAGAACATGGCGCGCGCTGCCCGGTTATGGAATTTGGCCCAGATGGAGCTTTTGCGGTGGATCTAAGTAATGAAAAGGCTGCCAGGAAATTTCTTGAACAGCATGATTTGGAGGAGGGTAACTTTTTATGTGCCATTCCTCGGCAACGTTATACCCCATGGTGGGAACTTCCAGAGAAGAAAGCGAAATTTGATGAACGCAAAAATGCACGCAATGAGGAAATGCGTGAGCATGATAATGCACCGATTCGTGAAGCGATTATTGAAGTGGTACGTCAGACACCAATGAAAGTATTGGTATGTCCGGAGGACGGAACTCAGGTAAAATTGGGAAACCAAATTATTATGGACAAATTGCCACAAGATGTACGTAATAAAGTTGTTTGGAAAGACTCCTACTGGCTAACGGATGAGGCCGTGAGTACTTATAGACTGTCGGCCGGTTTATTTGGGTTGGAAATGCATTCCCCAATTATGTGTATCGGAAACGGTATACCCGCTTTGGTTGGTAGGTTTGAAGAACAAACCTCTAAAGGAATCATGTGGAAGGATATTGGCTTGGATGAATGGTATTTCGATGTAGATAAACCGGAGGATGTGAAGCGGATTTTACCGGCAGTTATGGCACTTGCCAAAAATCCGGAGGAAGCGAAACAAAAGGCTTTAGATGCGAAAGTAAGAGTGGATACACTCTTTGCAGCGAGTATGGCGAGACTAGCTAATGAACTAGAACAGCGGTAGTATAAAGTCCCTCGGGAAAACAGAGACTAATTAATAAATGCACAAATTGAGCTCGGTCAGAACATTTGTGCATTTATTATTGTTCAATACGTAACAACCAAGTTGTTTATCAAATCGTTTTATGAGAAAATCAATACTATTAGCATTCATACTTTTTGTTTGTTCGGTTAAAACGGATGTAAAAAGTTGCACACGCGTGGTCTACAAGGGTACGAATGGCACTTTGTTAACAGCTCGTTCTATGGATTGGAAAGATGATATTCTTACAAACCTCCGGATTTTTCCACGCGGGATGGAACGAAGCGGGGAGGTGGGACCAAAATCCATCCAATGGAAATCAAAATATGGAAGTGTAATTGCTTGTGGCTATGATATTTCCACAACGGATGGCATGATGAGAAGGGGCTGGTAGCTAATATCTTGTGGTTGGCCGAGACTGAATATCCTATTTGGAACCAAAACATCTGGTTTATCGATTGCACTATGGGCACAGTATGTACTTGATAATTTCGCAACCGTATCAGAAGCTGTAGGACGCTCTTCAAGATGAGCAAATCACGATTATAACGGCAAATGTGCAGGAGCGCTTGACTACCTTGCATCTATCACTTTCGGATGGAACAGGAGACAATGCTATTTTTGAATATATTAAAGGCAAACTGGTGATCCATCATGATACGTCTTATAACGTGATGACAAACTCACCTATTTTTGAAAAGCAGTTAGCATTAAATGAATATTGGTCAGAAATCGGAGGAACCGTCATGCTGCCGGGAACGAATAGAGCAGCAGATCGCTTTGTACGTGCTGCGTTCTATGCGAATTCAGTTCTCAAAACGGCCGATCGCAGAATTGTAGTAGCAAGTGTTTTCAGTGTTATTCGGAACTGTAGGTATTGATATTCCTTTTGGGAGTTCATAAGTGGTCCTACTTGGGCGGTTAATACAAATGCGCAACTCGGCTTCTATTTTGGCGATGAAATGGATGGCTACGCCAACGCTTATAGTAAACATGATGATCGTTTCTTTTATTTCTCGCTTGGTATTAAAAAATCCTTTTTAAATGGTTTGAAACGATAAGGTAATGGCACAAATTTATTTATTCCAATGAATGCATCTATAAAGCATTCTTTCAGAATTAGAGACGTTCATAAATTCAAGAAAAGAGAAAACATCCGAATGTTTTCTCTTTTCTTGAATTTATAATCAATAACTCAAAGTGAGCGTTTTTGTCCTCGTAGGTGTTTCCCCGCCATTCTCATAATATTTGATGTTAAGTACAGCATTTGATGCTGGTGTTTGAATAGTAAGCGCTACGGTATTAAGACCAGCTCCTGTCGATTCTAAAATAATGCGGTTGTTACCAACGGGAATAATAGTCCAACCCTGTAGGGTACCTAATAAAGAACTCAGATAGGATTCGCCGGTAGAAGAAAAATCCGCGGAAATTTCGACTTTCAACTTAAGTGCTTCTGTACTTACAATTGAGGATGCTTCAAATACACTGGAAGATATATTGTTGACATTTGTATTTAAGCTATTTAATCCGAGATAAGTGGTCTTGCTGGCAGCGGGATATTGGATTAGATCACGTGTTTTTGTATACAAATTTAAGTTGGTGAAAGCACTTATATAATCAAGTGAGATGTTGTTTAAAATTGAATCAGGGTAGATTCCTGTGTATTTGTGTTTTACTTGATTTACTACAGAAGATTTATTTAGATAATATAGATGGGAAAAAATTTCGTTACCAAGATCAACATTACTTAGCGTCCCATCATCTTGTAAATCCTGTGCGATATCGTTAAGTATTTCTACTAACTGACTTTCTGATCGAAAACCTACTAACATGGTGCTTAGTGCTAGTGCAATATTGTTTGATGTTGATGTTCCAAAAAGAGATACCTTTTCTGCTCGAGTAATGCCTGGATTGCTGATGCCAAACGATGCCAACACCTCTGTCACGGCTTGCTTTTTTGCTTCATCAAAGGATTTTCCTTCTATAGTCATGAGGTATTTGACTCGAGGTTCTTCTAAATGCGTGAGAACGTTTACATTGATTATTTCTGAGGAATCAATTTTGATTAAGCCTGTAAGTGAAATCTTGGAAATAGAATTTTTATTCGAGACCTCATTGTAGAAAAAGCCATCTGCGACTACTCGGGCCAATTTACCTTTTAAATTTTTTACCTTGATGTAAAAAGACCCTAAGTTATCATTTATAGTGCCGTTGAAACTTCTTCCAGTTTGGGAAAGCGTTGTGTCCATTTCGAAGAGTGTAATCAAGGAACCTTTGGTAAAAGCACCCTTTTCTATCTTACCTACGATTTCTTGCGTACTTTCGATAGCTTTCAGTTTGTTGAGCTCGTCAGATAATCTTTCGACAGACTCCTGGAGATGTAGAGTACCTTCGGCTGTCAGCTTTTGTTCAGCATAGTTATCGTTGATTACATTTTGTATCGATTTTATGCTGCTTTTTAGCTCTTCATACTGAACCGTACTCTGGCTATTTTCGAGCGCTTTTTTGAGGCTCAAAATGTTATCTGCTTGTAAATTGGTTTGATTCTTAATTGTTGTTGTAATTTCAGAGAGCTGTGTGGATAACTCTTTTAACGCCATTATTTCGTTTTGATTTAGTTTTCCCTGCTCTTTTAGTTCTATCAACGTATTATCAATCTCGGTAAGCTGATTCTCTATGTCTGACACCCGGGCTTCTAAGTTGTCAATTTCTTCACGTAGATTATCATCGTCTTTTGAGCAGGAAAAAATACAAAGGCATATCATAACCAATGGTATGCCTGTTAGTTTTAGGAATAGGTTTCGCATACATTTTAAATTTTCTTCGAATTAAAGGAAAATATGTGATTATACAAAGTAACATATGACCTTTAATTGTTGTTATAGAAGGATGCAAAGCAAAGGTTTCTATTTTATCGCTGGGCATCGAAAGTCTCACATAATAAAATAGTTTCGGCATTACTTATTAAAAGCTCACATTCCAATGTATGATTGGACCACAAAGTAATCCGCCTAACCGTGTTGCCAACGATGGCATTTTTCTACACTTTGTGGAGATTTTTGTGGTTGGCAGGTGCGGGCAAGGATCATCCTCTGTTATTTGTCAAAAAAGGATCAATCGACAATCAATATATCTGTATATATTTTATAACTGGTTAAGTGTTTGAATAACAATTGATAATTCGGAGGCCAGTTAAATGAATCACCTGAATATATAAGCCCGTTTCATCGGCGTAAATTTTTTTATCTGTTTAAACGCATAGTCAGTGCAAGTACGGCAAAATAATTGTTGCTAAAACGTTTAATTCTATTGGGATTAGGTTATAGCTTGACCGGTTTGCGCTATCGGTCCCTCTACAAGTTAAATATTGTAATTTTTAAACTATGTTTCAGTACTACAAAATGCTCCTTGGAGCTGTATTTTTCTTTTTGCTGAGTACAGCTCAATTGTATGCACAGCAAACGATTAAAGGAACGGTGAAAGATGAATCAGGCCCATTACCCGGCGTTACCGTCATGGTTAAGGGACAGCAACAATCCGTTCAGACTTCGCCCAACGGAGTCTACGAAATCAAAGCGAAAAAAGGAGAAATCCTTGTTTTCACCTATATCGGTTATACTCGAAAGGAGGTGGCTGTTGGTGATAATCCAATAATGAACGTTACCCTTGCTCCGGAAACCAATGCGCTGAATGAGGTCGTCGTAAGCGCGTTGGGGATTAAACGCGAATCGAAAGCTTTGGGTTATTCCACCACCCGGGTAGAGGGGGATAAGTTTACCCAATCGCGTGATGTAAACTTGGGTAATGCCCTTACCGGTAAAGTTGCCGGGGTTAGTGTCTCGAATAATGCCACGGGAGCTTCCGGTAGCAGTCGGGTTGTGATCCGAGGTAATGCTTCGATGACGGGCAATAACCAACCGCTGTATGTTATTGATGGTGTGCCGTTCGACAATACCAATCAAGGCAGTGCGGGACAATACGGCGGACTCGACCTCGGTGATGGTTTATCGAATATCAACCCCGATGACATTGCCGACATTCAAGTATTGAAAGGTGCGGCAGCTTCAGCTCTATATGGTTACCGTGGCGGTAATGGTGCTATCTTAATCACCACAAAAAGTGGGAAGGCGGGTGAGGCCTTATCTGTTGAGCTGAATAACAACTTCACCCTGAACAATATTATCGACTTCAGAGATTTTCAAAACGAATACGGACAAGGTACGCAAGGGGTGAAACCTACTTCGGCAACTTCCGCGCTTAACTCAGCTGTTTCCAGCTGGGGGCCCCGATTTGATGGTTCCGAAGCAGTGAATTTATTAGGTAATACTTATACCTATTCTCCCGGGCCGGATAATTGGAAGAATTTCTATAGAAACGGTATCAATAACCAAAGCTCAGTTGCTATTGCCGGAAGTAGTGAGAAGGTGCGTTACCGCGTTGGCTTATCGAACTTATATAACAATCCCAACATTCCCAATTCGAACATGAAGCAACAGGGAATTAACACGAATACCAGCTATAAGATTACTGATAAGCTAGAGTTGACCATTACTGCGAATTATATCTTTGAACAGGTAAAAAATCGGGCTTTGTTAGCTAATAACTCTACGAATATTAATGCTTCAACCTTGTATTTAGGAAATGGTTACGACATTCGGTGGCTAAATCCGTACCGTAACGCTGACGGGAATGAATTGCTTCCTGGAACAAACCTCTACTTTAACAATCCATATTTTTTAGCCTACGAACATCAGAACAATACGGATCGTAACCGTTTAACCGGGGCGGCGACATTGAAGTATGATATCTTAGACTGGTTATCTATTCAGGGACAAGTGAGTAGGGATGGTTATGTTTTTCAATTTAGAAAGGTAACGCCTACCGGAACGGCTTATGCAAATGGAGGCGAGCTGACAGAATATGAGCGTAACTTCCGCGAACTGAACGCCAACTTTTTGATTACCGCGAATAAGAAAATCGGTGAGAATTTTAGTATCAACGCGTCGTTAGGCGGTAATCACCAGGACAACATTAACCGTGCCTACGGCCTGTTAGGCGGTGCCGCGGGACCTTTTATTGTGCCTTATGTGTATAATATTAATAATATCAATGCACCGAATACTAAATATGTGCCCGAGTACGAGCGTTTTCGAGTAAACTCTTTTTATGGTACGGCAGACTTTGGTTATAAGGATTTTCTATTCTTGAACTTCACAGGAAGAAACGACTGGTTCTCCACTTTAAACCCTAGTAACAACAGCTATTTCTATCCGTCAGTGAGCACCAGTTTCGTATTCAGTGAGGCCTTCGATTTACCGGAAGCAATCAGCTTTGCCAAATTCAGAGCCTCTTATGCTGAATCGTCCAATGGAACAACTCCTTATCAGAATTTACTGAATTTTTCTTTACGAACTTATGATAAGGACGGAGTGCCATTGGGTTACGTAAAAAATGAGAACGTGCCGAACACGAATCTGCGGCCCGTTCAAATTCGTGAATATGAGGCTGGTTTAAATATGCAGTTTTTCAATAATCGTTTAAGCTTTGATGCTGCAGTTTATCAAAAAGATACAAAGGACGATATTGCCATCATCAGTACGAGTACAGCGTCCGGCTTTAATGCAGCTATTCAGAATATTGGTGAGGTGCGTAATCGGGGTATCGAAGGATTGATTTCAGGAACACCTGTCCAAAACGACAACTTTACGTGGAATACAAGCTTAAACTTGGCCTTTAATGATAGTGAAATTAAGTATTTAGGTGAAGGTGTAAATGCCTTGACCATCCAGGGGTCAGAGGCGGCTTACGGAAGTGGCGTGGTCGTGAGTAATGTGGTTGGTATGCGTTATGGCCAGATTATGGGTTTTGCCTATAGACGGGATGATCAGGGGAATATTATTTATGGTTCGGACGGTAATCCGTTACGTACGGATGGTGTCGTACCATTAGGTTCGGGCGTTTACAAAACAACCGGTGGCTTCTCCAATCAATTCAAATACAAAAACTTCTCTTTGTCTGCGTTATTCGACTTTAAGTTTGGCGCCAAATTGTATTCAGCGACCAACCTACTTTTATATAATGCGGGTTTGCATAAAGAAACACTAAATGGACGTGAAGGTGGAGTTATTGGAGCCGGCGTTACCGAAGATGGCAGTCCGAATACCGTGGCGGTACCGGCACAAAATTATTATCAAAATTTAGCCATCAATAATAACATTGCGGAAGAGTTTGTATACGATGCAAGTTTTATTAAGTTGCGTGAGTTATCGTTGGGTTATACCTTGCCGAGTAGCTTTTTGCAAAAAATGCCTTTTAAGGCTGCTACTATCTCACTGGTTACCCGCAACCTGGCGACCTTGTTGAAGCACACGCCGAACATCGATCCGGAGTCTGCTTACAACAATTCAAATGCACAGGGGCTAGAGGCTACATCCAATCCCCCTGTAAGAAGTTTTGGCTTTAATCTTAATGTTAAGTTCTAAAAATATTATCCAATGAGATATTCTAAGTTCATATTGACCTTGGCTTTGGCAGCGACTACCTTTTGGAGCTGTACCAAGGATTTTGAAGCAATCAATACCGATCCTAATGCAATCCCGGAGAATGGGATGGATTATAATTTATTATTCTCTTCAGCTCAAGTGTACCATGCAGGCACTGATTATAATGTTTGGCGAAACGGTTTAATCTATTGTGCTACCATGGTGCAGCACCTCGCTTCTACACAAAGTTATTGGAACGGTGATAAATATACCTATGATGCGGCTTATAATGCTGCACACTGGGATCGTGATTATCCAAATGCTGTGAAAGACATTACCATGGTGCTCAGCAAATTCAAAGACGATCCTGCAAAAGCTAATGCTTATCACATCGCCCGTATTATGCGTGTTGCAATCTTTCAAAAGATGACGGACTTATACGGTGATATTCCGTATAGCGAAGCAGGGCTGGGCTACTTGGATGGTGTTGGCTATCCGAAGTATGATACCCAGGAGGCAATCTATCATGATTTATATAAAGAGTTGGACGAGGCAGCAAGTGCGCTAGACGCGAATGCCGCCAATACTTTATCGACGGCTGATTTAATTTACGGCGGTAACGTTGATAAATGGAAGAAGTTTGCCTACTCTTTCATGGTGCGTTTGGGGCTGCGTTTGTCAAAGGTAGACCCTCAAACCGGTAGTCAATGGGTAAACCGAGCATTAGAAGGTGGTGTATTTACCGGTAATGATGACAATGCCATGATGCAGCATCAGTTAAATACGACGGATGCGGCCAATGCATACGGAAAGGTATTGGTTTATCAAGATGCTAACGCATCGCGGGTGAGCGAGGCTTTTATCAATCAATTAAAAGGCACCAATGACCCTCGACTTATTTATATCGCTACGGTAGCTGAAGCACCTCAATTGGCTTACGGGAATGCAAACTATGATTTGGGAGATACTACAGCTTCCAAGCAATTAGGTATGCCAAACGGTTATGATGAATTGGGCGCTGAAACGGATATTTCAAAAGCGCCGAACTGGCCGGGAAATCTTAACAACTATTCGATTGTGAATCGTTATACCTACGCGCGTTTGGATGCACCAAGCTTTCTATTGACTCATGCAGAAACGCAACTGTTATTGGCTGAGGCAGCAAATCGTGGTTGGATAGGAGGTGACGCCAAGACCTACTACGACGAAGGGGTAAAAGCGGCCATCTTGCAGATGAACCAGTTGGGGGCGTCACCGGCCATCACAGAGTCACAGGCCACAGCTTACTTAACTGCTAACCCATTTGATGCCAATCAGGCGTTGGAACAAATTAATACGCAATATTGGATTGCAACGTTTATGGATGAGTACGAGGCTTGGACAAATTATCGGCGTTCAGGCTATCCAATATTAAAAGAAGTAAACTATTTTAATAATGTGACGAATGGCAAGGTGCCCCGTCGTTTTACGTATCCAACCAGCGAAGCATCGATCAATACCGCGAACTATAATGAAGCGGTTTCCCGTTATCGTAACGGGGATCGAATGACTTCGCGTATGTGGTGGGACGTGGAATAATAGGAGACTTATATACGTAAAAAGTAAGCCACGGTTTTAAAACGTGGCTTACTTTTTTCGTATTTGTTTCCTGTTTCAGACCTTCTGCAAACGCTTACGACCTATCTATAAGTAGTAGTTACTTGGTTGATCTTCCATCCGTTGCCTTCTCGACATAATTGAACATATTCAACTTTTGTAAAATCCGGGTATTTCATTTCTATCTGCGCAAGCGCAAATTGAGCACTTTGTTCGATTACATTGTATTGGGTTTTACAATTTTGTTTTAAATTTTTGTTCTGTTTTAAAAAATTAATTACCTGTGCTTTGGTGTGGCTATGAACAACACCTTTACCCGCGGTGTTACGTTTAAAGTTTTCGGTAAATAATTCTTCCAGATTTTCTGTACGGCCTAAGGTAATACCATCTATGTATTCATGGATAGTGCTTTCTGCTGTATTTAAGTTTTTATCTGTTGTTGCAGCATTAGCAAAAGCACTTGAAGTAATAACTATAATGGCAGCGATGATGGATTTAATGGAGGTTCTCATGACTTTACGATTTAAAGGGTTAATTTTTTATTATTTGCTGTTATATTTTGTTCTTTGATTCAAAGGTAAAGCAAAGGAACATGCGGCTCGAGTGAAATTAGGTGAGCTATGCGGAGAACTCGGTAAATAGCAGGGATTTTTCGGTGAAAATTGGCGAGTCGTTAAATGATGGAGTAGTTAAGAAGTAGTTAAGAAGTAGTTGAATAGTTGAGTCGTTGAATGGTTGCAGTAGCAGCAGTATTCGGTAACACCTACAGCTTAGCACTTACTGCTTATAGCTTATGGCCTATAGCTTAATAGCCAATGTGATAATGAGAAGGGTTAGTGCGACTGAAAGCTGATAGCCGACTTCTGACAGCTTGTTAATGAGCCAATGTGATAATGAGAAGGGCTAGCGCGACTGAAAGCTGACCTCTGATAGCCGATCACTTAAAACCTATAACATAGAACTTATAACCGACAGACAGACTATCTAAAGCTGAAAACCGAAAGCTGATTGCTGAAAGCTCATGGATAGCAAATATATTTGCTATCCATGAAATGGTAATACCTGAAAATAGGGGTTTATTATTAAGCTGTATGCAAGAAACAACTGTAAGAATCCGATGTTAGAGCTGCATTTTTACAGCCGGATAAGAAGCGGATTTAATGGTTACAGCTACATTTTTATCGGGCTCTTGTTTATAAATATAAATTAATACTTTCCCGTGATGCAACTGATTACGAAGTGATAAATAACTTGTTAGATTTTGATGATTTCCATTTTCCATTCCTTTAAACTCACCCGGCCCGTCAATTTGTACTTCTATTGCATCATTAGCCATGTATACGGGATTGTCATTTTCATCAACCGCTTGCACCAATATCTCTTTTAATTTATCTGTTTCGTTCTCGTTCAAAATCCGACAAGCTAGTTGAGTCGGTTTGGTAGTAGATCGTAGCGTGTAAGTAGCGACCTGTTTTTGATCAAGATAGGCTCTTGCTTCCAACGTACCAGGTTCAAAGGGGATGTCCCAATAGATGTAACCGGTGTTGAAATCTTGTTTTGCTTTTCTTCCTAATGACTTTCCATTTAGGAAGAGTTCTACTTCTTCAGCGTTTGAAAAAGAAGTAACTCTCTGCCGTTTACCATAAGTAGGCTCCCAAATGGGATCCGCTTTCTTGTGACTCCAGATACCGCTATCATCGCCATCGGGAATAGGCGAGGTGCCAATGTAAACCATGGGTTTTGTTGCCCATAAGCTCTGTCTGAAATAATACTCCGGCTTTGGCAAACCTGCGAGATTTAATAGCCCTGCGCCATTACTTCTTGTAGGCCATTTGCCAGCCTCGCCGAGGTAGTCAATGCCGGTCCATAGAAATTGTCCGGAAATATAATCGTTTGTATCTACTGCAAGCCAAGCTTTATATTGCATACCGTTTTCACTGCCATAGATAACACGTGATGGGTATTTAGCGTGATCCGCTGCATAGCGATACTCTTGATAGTTATAGCCAACTATATCTACGTTTTCAGGATAGGTTGTCGTATTTGACATGACTACACCTGCCAGGGCCGCTGTAATGGGGCGAGTAGAATCGACGCTCTTTGCAGCTTCTGCCAGTGATTTTGAAAGCACACTAAGTCGACTGGCCGGCGGATGGTCAGCCAAATAACCCTTTCCATAAATTTGTGGATTGTTCCCCCCGCTCAGGATTTCATGACTATAAGGATCATTGGGATAATCAACCTCGTTACCGATACTCCACATAATAATGGAAGGCCGGTTTCGGTTTCTTCGGATCATGTCTTTGACATCGGTTTGGGACCACTCTTTAAAATGCTGATGATAGCCGTCTTTTCCGGGGCTGCCTACATTCCATCCCGAGATCCATTTGTTTTTACCAAATTCCCATTCGTCGAAAGCTTCATCCATCACTAATAGGCCGAGTTCATCACACAAAGTGTAAAAGAAGTCAGCGTGTGGATTATGGCTCATACGTATCGCATTTACTCCACCTTCTTTTAATGTTTTAAGTCTTCTGCGCCAAACACTCTCAAAAGTAGCAACTCCCAAGGCGCCTGCATCGTCATGAATACAAACTCCCTTTAGTTTCATGTTCTGATCGTTTAGAAAGAAACCTTTGTTGGCATCGAATCGAAAAGTTCGGAATCCCACTTTCTCTTGATAACTGTCGACGGCTTTATTAGCCTTTGTAAGTTCTATAGCCAGGGTATAGCAATAAGGATTTTCTATCGACCATCGATTGGGATTTAAAAGATGTAATTTGGCGGTTGTTTGCTGTTCTTTACTGCCGGTTAAATGGACTTGCTGTTTTTCTTGAGCGACGGTGTTACCGCTTTTGTCTAACAAAGAAACCGTTAGTGTCACATCGGAAGTTAAGGCCTCTTCATTGATTAGATCAATATCCACTGTTGCATTTGCTTCCCTGCCGTTCAAGGTAGGGGTTTGAAACGTAATCCCCCAAGTGGCAAAATGTAGCGGCTGCTGCTTGATAAGATATACGTTACGGTAAATGCCGGAGCCGGTATACCAACGGGAGTCAGCAAATTGACTGTGGTCTACCTTTAACGCCAGTACATTTTCTCCACTCTTTAGATACGGGCTAAGGTCATAAAAAAAGGGGATAAAGCCGTTGGGACGTTTACCCAAGTAATGGCCATTGACCCAAACTTCTGCATTTTTATAGACACCGTCAAAATAAATACTGTGTTTGCTCTTGATATCTTGTGATGATAGCTTAAATGTTTTGCGATACCAACCGACGCCACCTGGAAGGTAGCCGGTAGCACTTGCCCACCGACTATCAAAAGGGCCGGCGATGGTCCAATCATGGGGCAATACTACCCGCTGCCAGCTTTGATCGTTGAATGATTTTTCAGAGGCCTGCGAAATGTCCCCTAAGTGGAACCTCCATTGATCATTAAAAAGTACTTTTTGTTGGGCCATAGCCGATAATCCGAAGATTATGGCCATCAGTATGCTGACAAATTCTTTCATGAACTGCTGTTTGTTAGTTAAATATAAATTTACCGTTTCTGCTAGTATCCGGGATTTTGCTGCAAGGTGTTATTGGACGCTTGGATTTCCTCTCGAGGGATCGGCAACCAATAGTGTTTCGCCGCAAAACTTCTGCCATCAAGCGCAATTTTACGTGTATAATTAAAGGTGCTTCCGTTTTTGGTGATTTCTATACCATAAGCAGGTACGTTTTCTGTCTGCTCTGCGATTTTCCAACGACGAACGTCATAGAAGCGGTGTTCTTCAAAGGCTAATTCAATTTGCCTTTCATTACGCACAAGTTCTCGGAAAGCCTCTTGACTTAAACCTGCGGGCACAGCAGGCATTTCAACACCCGTCCGGCTACGGATTTGATTCAAAGCTTCACGCGCTGAAAAGCTGGCACCTGCAGGTATTGCATCAGGTCCGGAAAGTTCATTCGCCGCCTCTGCAAAGTTTAAGAGTATTTCGGCGTAGCGAAAATAAATCCACGGTTGTAAACCTGCAATATTCCAAGGGTTATTAATCGGCATGTCTTCATCGATAAATTTTCGTAGGTAATAACCGGTTTTACTGGTATTCCAGTTAGACGGGCCGTCTTGGCTATCACGGCCACCGGGACGGAAAGTCTCAACATTTCGGTCACGATAACCGGCTCCGTTGTAAAAAATGGTTTGATAGAAACGAGGATCACGTCCAATATAAGGATTTTGTGGATCATACCCTGAGGTAGGGTCAGAAATTGACTTTCCATTAGCCATGCGGTAGGCGTCTACTAAATTTTGCAAAGGTACATTGCCTCCCCAGCCGTCGTAGCCATTAGGGCCGTTTGCAATTTCCATGGGAACATGTCGAGCCCCAACAGAATAATAACGGGCAAAAATGATTTCATTATCATCACTCGTCTTGCGGAAAAGTGCGCGGTAACCATTTTGTGAGATAGTATAGCGATTTAGCGCAATGACAGCGTTGGCTGCTTGAACCGCCGCTTCCCAAGTCCCAACATTATAAAGCGGACTGGCCGCATAGAGCGTTAAGCGAGATTTAAGTGCTAAAGCAGCACCTCTCGTTGCGCGACCACGAAGCCAGCTATTACTATTATTTTCCGGAAGTCCGGCAGCAGCCTCATCCAATTGGGATAAAACATAAGCTAAGCTGGTAGCTAGGTCTTCCCTTTTAAATAAGCTGGGATCACTGAAATCATCCGTTAACTCGACTACTTTATCACCCAACAAAACGATTCCTCCGTAATTTCGAATCAGGTCGTGGTAGCGGAAGGCTCGGATGAATTTCAGTTCAGCAACCAATAAATTCTTGTGGGCTTCGCTCATCGGAACTTCGCTAATATGAGTTAAGGCGTAATTACATTCACGGATGCTACGATAACTCCGTTTCCAAAAGGTGCCGGCGATACCTGTATTTTCCGGTAAAAGCTGT
This sequence comes from Olivibacter sp. EAT-5, assembly GCF_044784325.1. Classification (NCBI taxonomy): domain Bacteria; kingdom Pseudomonadati; phylum Bacteroidota; class Sphingobacteriia; order Sphingobacteriales; family Sphingobacteriaceae; genus Olivibacter; species Olivibacter sp. EAT-5. The sequence continues at coordinate 2,469,476 of NZ_CP173028.1, forward strand.
CCGCGTTGAATAAACCAAGTGTTATCGTCATTGTTGTAAATCGATTCGTCCGATAGCGACGACCACATAGCATACTCAAAACCTCTTCCAAAGCCGGGAGGCGTTCCTTCAGCTTCCTTATCAATAAGCCGTACGCCAAGGTAACGATTGACGACAAATGCTTCGAATAAGACGGAATCACTTAAAACAGCTGTATCCGATACTTTGTCTGTTGGCGTAACATCGAGGAAATCTTTCTTGCACGCAGCCGTTGTTAGTACCAACGCTGCTAAGGCAACTAATTTTGTTTTATATATGGTATTCATGTTTTTAGCGTTTAAAGGTTAGAAACGTACATTGGCGCCTATGTTGATAATGCGCTGTTGCGGATAAAATTGGCCGCTCTCGCTTGAACCTTCAGGGTCAAAGTCTTTCAGTTTCGTAACGGTAAAAAGGTTAAATCCACTAGCAAAAAACCTTAATGATTTGATGCCTATCTTGTTTATCAGTGTTTCCGGCAGCGTATACCCTAATTCTACATTTTTCAAACGAACAAAAGCCGTATTAAACAACCAAAAATCGTTCTTATATAATCCGCCGCTGATGGAGGAAGAAGCTCGTTCGTCAACGCGTGGATAGCTACCATTGGGATTTTCCGGGCTCCACCGATTTTCTGCCCAGGTATTAAAGTAGTTGCCAATGGTGCCGGCTTCGGCTAAAATGTATTGACGCACCCTCCCTTGACCTGCAAATACGGCGGAGAGGTCAAACTGCTTGTACGAAGCATTTAGCGTTAAACCGAATGTCAACTGTGGAATGTTGCCTAAATTGGTTTGCACCATATCATCGGCAGTAATGACACCATCGCCATTGTAATCTTCCAAAATTAAATCACCCACCTTTGCTCCCGCAACATGTGGGTAGGCGTCCAGCTCCTCCTGACTACGGAAAATGCCGGCACTACGATACAAAAGATAGCTATTTAGTGGCCTACCGGTTTGACTTTGATGAGGTAAAACTGCGGGTGATTCATCTCTAAAAACTACGTTGCTCTTGACATAGGTGATATTACCTGCAATGCCAAAATTGACCGTGCCATTTCGTTGATAACCTAAAGTGGCTTCTAGCCCGGTATTGTCAACTTTACCTATGTTTTCAGAGGGAACAAGAGGCGTGTTGTCGTTGGTTGGAAATGGGTTAACGATACCGGTGCTGCCTGGAATGGAAGCATTACGAGGTAAAAGTATTTTAGAGCGCTTCTCCATGAAATAAATAAATTCCATGTTGAAGTTTTTCAAAAATTGCGCGTTAAAGCCGATATCTGTTTTTTTGGAGACCTCCCAAGTGATGTTCGGATTGGCCAATTTGTTTAAATCAATTCCAGGATATATGCTATTGCCAAGGGTATAATAATTTCCAAAAATGTAGTTGTTAACAAATTGATTCGCTCCTACATTATCACCGCCTAGCTCACCATAGGAGGCCCGTAACTTCAAGTCATCGATGAATTTGACTCTGTTTTTAAACCAATCTTCCTGTGAAATGCGCCAACCTGCGGAAATACCCGGGAAATAACCATAACGACTGTCTTTTGGAAAGATGGATGAACCATCCACACGGAGTTGGGCTTCTACTAAGTATTTTTCCTTATAATTATAGTTGATCCTACTAATCACGCTTTTGCGGCTTTCCCGCCAGCTTAATCCTGCATTCGTGCGGTCTTCCAACGCAGTTCCTCCCTGTGATAGTTCGGGGGTAAGCGAAGAAGGGAAATTACGGCGTCCGGCTTCCATTCGGTTCAGTGTCCGTTCACTTTGCTCATAAGCCGCAAAAGCTTTTATATTATGGGAGCCAAAACTGCGTTCATAATTTAATTTAATATGCGAGGTAGTTAGGGATGTATTTTCTTGAAATTGTTGTAATTGTGCTTTAGACTCGCCAACGGTGCGTGGTTGATAGATTCCGGTGGTTGCATCATAATTATATACCAGGTAAGGAACAATAAAGTTTCTTCCCGATTCTGTAGAGCGATCGACGGAAAAAAAGCCGTCGAGCATAAGGCCTTCAACCGGTAATTGATAAGATGCTCTAAGAATACCATTAAAAATTTGCTTCGGATTCTGATTCGTTCCGCCGGCATCAGTTACCATCATAATCGGGTTATTGTTCTCTATACCCGTGGTTGGTAAACCATTGGCGTAACGTGGTAATACGGTAGGATAGGCGCGGTATAAATTGCGAAAAATATCACCTGCCCCGGTCGTGGGAAACAAACGTTTTTCTTCGCGGCCCGCTAAGGACATGCCCACTTTGAAGCGGTCGGTTACATCCAAGTCGATATTGGAACGGAAGTTATACTGCTTGAAATTGGTTACTCCGTTTTTAAAAATACCATCTTGTTTGAGTGTTCCGGCCGAGACAAAATATTTTACTTTCTCTGATCCTCCATTTACAGAGAGATTATGCTGGCTTTGTAAGGCAGTATTAGCCAATACCTCTTGTTGCCAGTCGGTATTCGGATAATTCTCGGGATCGGATCCATTTCTGAATTTCTCAATCTCATCAGCAGAATAGGATTGAAACAGACCACCGGACGGGTTGTTATAATAACTTATTTCGTTGCGTATCGTTGCATAGGTGGCCGCATCGGCCATCTTTGGCAATCGGGTAGGGGAAGCGAAACCTTGATTGAAACTATAAGAGACCGTGGGTTTGCCGCTGCTGCCTTTTTTGGTGGTTACTAGAATAACGCCATTAGCGGCTCTGCTTCCGTAGACGGCCGCGGAGGCATCTTTGAGTACGCTTACACTCTCGATATCATTAGGGTCCAATCGCTCTAACCCGCCGACCTGACCGGGCACACCGTCTACCACTATCAACACATCGGTATTGCCGGTTGTTGATACACCACGAATACGTATTTGGGAGCCATCGTAGCCTGGTTCTCCACCTCTATTGGTGGCGACCAATCCTGAAAACCGCCCGGCAAGTGAATTGGATACGTTTGGTTGCGGACTTTTGACCATATCAGCTCCCTTTACTTCTGAAATAGATCCAGTCACTGTTGCTCGCTTTTGCGTTCCATAGCCTACAACAACCACTTCATTAAGTGCTTGAGCATCGGGCTGTAAGACAATACGCATGGCCTGATTGCGGACAATGGTTACCTCTTGCGTTAGATAACCTACATAGCTGATCACCAAAGTCGTTTCTGTAGGTGAGAGTTGTATGCTAAATTTTCCTTGCATATCGGTACTGCCCCCACCTTGTCCATTTTTTGCGCGGATACTGACTCCAGGGAGCGGGTTTCCGCTTTCGTCTACCACTGTACCTACGATGGCTTGTTGTTTTACATTAGTCTGTTTAACTCCAAGCTTGGTTGGAATAACAGCGGCCTGTACACTGTGAATGGCAAAGATATAAAAGGTAGTCAGTGCCAAACATGTTCGTGCAAATCCTCGTGTTTGATTGTAAATAGAATTCATAATGCTGTTGGTTAGAATAAACGAAACCGATGAAGCATGCGCTAGGCTTGCTATAATCGATTAGGTAGTGAGGAGCAAATGTCGTTTATCCCCCGTCCGGTAGTGAGGGGTAAAATAAAAAAAAAGGGGGGGCATTCGTAGAACAATCAAAGAAAGTGACCCTAACAGGGTCTATCTGGATCATCTGTGCTTTTTTTTATTAATCGCCTTTTTAAAGTTTAAAGGTGTTTAAGAACAATGTGAAATCCTATTTCGCATGGTAAACGCGGTGAAAAGGTTTTCTGTATTTCTTAATATACTCGGAGGGGTTCATGCCATACTGCTTTGCAAATTGTTCTCTAAAGTACTTGAGATCGCGGATGCCTACTTGATAGGCTACTTCGTAGATGGTATTCTCTGAGCTGAGAAATAGACGCGCGGCAATATCCAAGCGTACGGTTCTGATAAAACTATTAAGGCTGAGGTTATGTATCTCTTTAATGCGGTTACCTAGGGTAGCATAAGTAAAGCCGCAGGCGTCGGCAAGTTTATGTACATTGAAGCTAGGATCGGTAAGGTGTTTTTCTATGATAAGCAAACACTTGTCATGCAATTCCCGGTCTTCGCTACTGATTTTTTGAAATTTGGCATTATCAGTAATATGATGAAAAAAATAGTCTTTTAAATCGCTTCTACTTTTTATTATAGCTTGTATTTTAGCTATTAATACATCAATGTCAAAAGGTTTTGTAATATAGTCGTCCGCGCCACTCTGTATGCCTTCCAATTTGGTTTCCGTATTATGTGACGCTGTTAGCAAAATGATCGGGATATGCCTCCGGGAAGGATCTGTTTTTACCTCTTTGCAAAATTCGATTCCATTACTCCCTTCCATGACGATGTCACAAAGAATGAGATCCGGTAGATTATCGTCTAATAAGCGGTAGGCACCGGATATTTCGTGTTGCACATATACCTCAAAGTAGTTAGATAACATGCTTTCGAGGTAATTGGTTAAGCTCACATCATCATCAATTATCAATATTTTATAAAAGGAAGTTGCTTTGGCGGTCATGGGAAGCGGAGGTTTGTTCTCCTGTTCCATCAGTTGCAGAACCGTTGGAATACTACCGGGGTTTAACTGTACACTGCTAGTGCTCGTGGCTGAGGCTTTCATGGGAAGTTCCATATAAAAAGTGGTTCCTTTACCCAATTCGCTCTCATAGTAAATACGGCCATCATGTAGTTCGATAAGTGATTTAACCATCCACAACCCAACGCCAAAACCTGATCCCAAAGTGCTTTTATTAAAGGATTCATGATGAGCAAAGGGCTCAAACAGTTTCTCTCCAATTTGTTTATCGATACCACAGCCACTGTCTTTTATACTAAGTAAAATCGTCATCTGATCAAGCTTGGCAAGTTTAATTTCCAATATCCCTTCTTTGGTGAATTTAATGGCATTGAATACCAGGTTAAATAGGACCATTTCGATTTTTTCACGATCTATCAATAAGAAAAGCTCGTCAAATTGCGTATGAAAAGTGACTGACAGATTCTTTTGTTTAACTTGGTGATTAAAGCAATTTAATACTTCCAGAATCAGGTTGACCAAGTCTGTCGACTGTATTTGCAAATTTTCTTTGGTTAGATTGTCTTTTCTAAACGTTAGTGCTTGATTCGCGAGCCTTAGTAGGCGGTTGGTGTTTACATAGAGGGTCTTAACAGAAGGATCTTGATCTGAATTCGCATCCTTTTTGTTTAGTAGCTCCTTAACCGGTTGAAGGATGAGCGTTAAACTGGAACGGAATTCGTGTGACAGTCGGGTGTAATAGTTTATTTTTAAAGCGTTTATTTCTTGTTCTTTAGTCCGTTCCAACTGGCTGATTTTGAGCTGATAATTAAGCTTCTGTTTTTGCAATTGGTGTCGGCGGTAATAATAAAGAATGGCGCCTGCTAAAATAAAATAGATGATATAGGCCCACCATGTTTTATACCATGGAGGTAAGATCTCGAGATGTAGTTGTTTAATGCTGCTCTTAAGGATTTGACCGCCTTGTTCCAGTGCTACCTGAAACGTATAGTTTCCGGGAGGCAAATAGCGATAAGTAGCTGCCTGTTCATTACCGACATAGTTCCAGCGCTCATCTAAACCGTCCAATTTATAAGCGAAACGATGTTGACCCGATTGTCCATACGTTAGTGAAGCATAATGTAGCGTGAAAGTTGAATAGTTATATGGAAGCGTTAGTTTCTTTTTGTCATTTAATGATTGCTCTTGCGCAGCTATTAGCCTATTGGGATAAGAAGTAATCTCTTTGCCCAGTAAATCCAGTCCCGTCAAAATGATGCTTCTCTGGGGTTGCTGATAATTTACGTTTTTTGGGTTGAAATAGGTTAGTCCTCCGGTACCAGCGAAGAAAAGTTGATTTCTTTTTTCACTATAGATTGCTGCTCGTGGGTTGAAGGTCCCCTCTTGCACGCCGGAGTTAGCACCATAGTTAGTAATTGCCTTTGACGTTAAGTCAATGCTGGATAAGCCCTGTATTGTACTTACCCAACAGTGCCCTTGATTGTCTTGCTGAATAGCGAGGACGGTATTGCTTACCAAGCCGTTTCTTTCATGAAAATTATGAACGAAGTGCTTCTTCTCCATATCATACACCAATAGCCCGTTACTTTCCGTTGCGATCCATAAATGCCCATCATGGAGAATGGCCAGATCGTATATAACCTCCGATTTTAATTTGTCAAAGATTCCGCCCTCAGGAAAAAAGGGATGAAAAAGTTCTTTTTCCTGTTCAAAATAGGTGATGCCGGCTCCGTAGGTGCCAATAATAAGGTTCCCGTGTTTGTCTTCAACGATTGAACGGATGTCATTGGAAGGGATGGTGCTATTTTGAGGGACAAAGGTGGTGAATTTTTGTGTAGAGTAGTTTAGTTTGTTAAGCCCGCCTCCGTTGGTGCCTACCCAGAGTTGATGCCGCATATCTTCAAATATAATACGGACATCGTTCGAGCCAAGCGTCCCTTCCTTTGTAGGGTCCGCTTTAAAATGAGTGAAATTGTCCTGTCGAGTATTATAGCGCATAAGGCCACCACGATAAGTGCCGAACCAGAGTTGGTTGTTGTGATCTTTTAATGTAGCCAGTATAGCATTATCCGATAGGGATGATGACCGGTTCTTTTCTTTCTTGTAGTGTTTCAGTAGCTTGTTTTCATAATCCAGTTTAAAGATACCGTGACCGTCTGTTCCTATAAACAGATTCCCTGCAACATCTTCCAGCAAGCCATAAAAACGAACATTTTGATCCGCCTTATTGACGAGATTTAGTTGATTTTCATGAAGATTAAAGAATGGATATATGGGTTTGGCGATAAGGAATACCCCATCGCCGTATGAACCTACCCATAAATTCTCGTCTCGATCAAAAAATAAGCTTGTAATTGACCTTCTATGTAGGCCATCGGGTTTTGAATCATTTTCATCTACCCGTGAAACTTTCTTGATAACAATCCTATGATCTGTGCTTTCCTCAAAATGTATATGGAAAGCCCCGCCGTCTAGGATGCCTAAGTAAAATTCTTTATTGTTATGGCAAGCCACACTTAAATAGTGGTTATGAGGCGTACCTAAAGCTTGGGCAGTAATCCATTGCCCCTTCGCACTATGTCGACGGTAAGTAAAGAGGCCACTGTCGGTTGCCACCCAAATGTTTCCTGCGGGATCTTCGAATATGTTATGTATACGGCAGAAAGGTTTTTGGTTTAAGGCAGACTGGATTGGATAAAAGGGCTTTAGGGTTTTGTTGTGTTGTGTGAACACCTGTAGCCCCGCATCCTGACTGCCTATCCATAGTAAGCCTTGGCTGTCTTCAAATATAGCCGTTACCATGTTGGAGCGCAAACCTTCTAGATTTTGCGTGGTATATCTTGTAAAAGATCCGGATTCTTTGCGAAAGCGATAGACGCCCAAGCCGTTGGCAGAAATCCATAAAACATTTTTGTCGTTTGAGTTGCTTATACAACCTACGTCCATTTTGTATTGACCTTTGACAGAGGCCAGGATTGGATAGTGTGTGAAAGATTCGGTTGTGCTATTATATTTGCTGACACCTTTTCTGGAAGAAACCCAAAGTATTCCTTCTTTGTCAATCAGGATTGTTTGTACATAATTACCCAGTAAGCCTTGAGGCGATGAAACATCATAGCTGAAATTTTTGAACACCTTCCCATCGAAACGGCTTAAACCATTCTCTGTTGCGATCCAAATAAAGCCGGTATTGTCCTGCTTAATATCCCGTATATTGTTAAACGGCAATCCATTTTGCAAGGTATAGTTATAATGACGGTAGATCGCACTGTCGTTAAAGGCAAATGCCGCCAAGGGAAGAAACAAGAGCCACAGATAGACCAGAATAGGCATAAAGCGAGTGATTCATTTTACTACCTGGTAAAAATACGAGAATTTACTTGGATTCATTGTGCTTTGTTGATTCTCTTAAAATCGAAAATCCCTGAAGACGGCCGGTTCCTTGGCATGGTCAAGCAGGGATCATATATGTATCAATGTGACTGTGAATTGCTTTCTTAAGCGTAATGTCGTTCTCTTTTTTTATTTAGTTCAAAAGTAGGAAATGCTTTAATTAGTTGCGACGCGTATTAGGTGGGTGTAGGAAAGAACTCGGTAGACAGTCCTGTTTTCTCGGTGAAAACATGAAAAGTCTAGTGGTTTTCAGGTATATTACAGTTATTTTATGGATAATGCTGATTGCTTTGTAATTTAGTGTTATAGATAAATATAATGTCATCTAACCTTGAAAATTTAAGTAAGTCATTGCGAAAAAAGATTGAGTATAGCAATTTGTTTAGGATACCCTATGTTAGAATTAATGCACGATGGGTCTTGACGGCTAGTCTCGAAAGTGAGGAAGACATTGAACTAAATGATTTGTCAAATTATACTTGGCTAAAAGTGGATGGAGACGATTTAAAAATGCTCGTCAAGAAGGATGTAGACTGTATTTGATGAATTGTTTCTGAGGTTGATTGCTCATTTTTATACAAAATGATACACATATTACAGCTAAGGCAATAAATACCTTGTTTTATAGTTAGCTTTGATTTGGATTAAAACAAACGGATCTATTCTATAGAAATAAGACTTCTACTAAGGTTACGGTTGGATACTTGATCAATGTAGAAACTGCTTATCTCGCCAGAGATAAGCAGTGTTTTTATAGGCCGGCGATTTTCCTTTCTTGTTCTGCTGCCCATAATTTCGGTTTGTATTTCTTATAAGGTTGTTCCCAATCATAGAGACCATAATATGATTCAATGCTGTTGAAAACCGGTTCGTTAAATAATTCATAGATGATAACAGCATGAACGCGAGGGTTTTCTTTACACTTACCTATTATTGTATTTAAAAGGTCGCGTTGCACTTGGTCGGATACCTCTCCTGTACGGTTTCTTATATTTATTTCAGTTAGCCAGATAGGTTTTGAAAATTGAGTACTGAGGAATTGCGTAATATCATTTATATTGTAAGTACTTGATGCCATGGTTTCCATTTCACCATACCAATGATAGGCCACAATATCGTAATTTATACCGTACTGCTCTAACATTTGAAGGTATTTATAATGCATCCAGCTAGCGTTTACCATCGTTTGAGCGGTTGGGTCAACGGCCTTTATTCCCTCGTCCATACCCTTTAAATGTGCAGCTATTATTTTAAACTTTTTGGAGTCGTAATGTTCAGCAACCTTTCCGGACTTTTTTGGAAGTATGCAGTCGTTGTCCAGTTCGTTACCTATATTGTAATAGGTGAAGTAATTTCCATTTTCCTGTGCAAAACCGTAACCTCTATCATATCCCTGTTGATATGCTATTTCCTCGGTGCCGTTGTAATCGAGCTTAGCATCTGGCAGCATCGGTAAAATTGTTATGTCTGCCGAATCGGCGGCTAAGCGTAATTTCTCAAACCTTTGCTTCGGAATGATTTTCCCTTGACTTGTTACCGTGAAATCTACTCGATAAATATTCATTCCAAGTGATTTCAATAGTGACATCTGCTCCCCGGACGATAAGGTGGCATATGCTTCCTGATTAAGTGGATGCCCGTTTACGCCAAAAAAGAATTTTTTTGTCGTTGAGGTATCAGGTCTCGGCGTTACCAATGTGTCAGGCGGCGGAACGGGTTCTAGATTGCTCTCGCCACCTCCGGGAAAGGGATCTTTGCCGCACGCAAAGGCTGCTAGCACTATAGCGCTGCTTAAAATTTTACGTAAAACCTGCTTCATATTTCAATTTTTAAGTATTGAAGAAACATGGAGATATGGTGCTCTTAAACGCTAGGATCGGGCGGAAAAAATTAGTTGCTCGCAACATATTCTCTAAGTTTCGGTCGGATAGTGTAAAAATATGTATAAAAATGTATATAAAATGTGATAAATGTGAGAATGTGAAATTTCGGTCTTTATGTGCCTTTAAAAGCACTTTTATTGCTTGGAAATATTGGTTTCTAATTCTCAAATTGATGGTTGAGAACGATCAATCGAATAATTAACGGGAGATGCGGTATGTTGAAAGAAGAGATGCGGAGGAACTGATATTTGGCGAAGCTTAATTCACTATTTCGTAGTGGTTATGAACCTGCTTCTTGATCTTTGAATTTTTCTTCTTGTTCTTTCTTTTTAGCCAAATGATAAATCCTGTTATAGGAAGACTGGTGCCAATTAGGCAAGAAAGAAATGCGAGTAATTTAGTCGGTAAACCGTAAAGACTGCCGGTATGAATAGGAAAAATTAAACGCCGTACCTTCATACCTTTTGAACGCGTGGCATATAATTCTTTTTTGACAAGTTCTCCTGTGTTTCGATCAAAAAATAACTGGTCTACTACATTAGCTATTGACGCATGATGTTGCTCTTTGCTCACGCGAACGAGATTTATCGCGTCTTCCGGAAAATATAAGGTTACATCGCTTGAATAAGGAAGCAATCTTTGGGTTTGACTGTATATTTGCTCGAGTGATCCTTTTTGCTGCGATTTATTCTCTCCGCTGTGAATCAGCTCTTTTTGAGGTCCTTTCCCGTCAAATATAAAAAAAATGCCATTATTAAACCATTTATAGCTCCATGTTAGCCCAGTGAAGGCGATTAGAAACAAAATAGGAAGGCTATAGAAACCTGCTACTGCGTGTAAATCCCAATTTACGCGTTTAAATTTTGCATCCCATTTTATCTTTAAACGTTGTCGAAGAATTTTACTGTTTTTAGGCCACCATAAGAATAATCCTGTGATTAAAATGACTAAATAAGACAGGCAGCAGATGCCTGTAATGACTTTTCCTGTTTTACCCATTAGCAATTGTCTATGCAGCTCTTCTGAAAATGTGAAGAGATGTTGCTTTCCTTTGATATCTTGTTGAAGTTTTCCGGTGTAGGGATTAATCGAGAAAAGGTGTCGTGTCAAACGATCGCCCCGAGTTTGAAAGAATACGGCTTCTTGATGGTTCGTTTTCTCTCGTATTACCAAAGAGTTAATTGCTGCACCCTTCGCATATTGAAGAGCTAAGTTATATAAACTGTCAATGGATAAAGGGAGTTGATAAGCATCATTGTTTGACTGTGCGTAATATAAAGATGGATAGAGTAGGGGGTCGAGTTCCTCTTCAAAAACTAATATAGCTCCGGTAGCTGCGGCGATGCTAAAGATGAGACCTACTGTTAAACCAACCCATAAATGTAACCAGGCAAAGATTTTCTTAGCTTTCTTCATGGACGGAGCCTCTTGAAATACATTATTTTTATTAAATCTAAATAACAAAGTAACGATATCGCGCAGATATTCACAAATTATTTTGTGATTTCAGGAAAGGCTTTGAGAGGCAATGGTATAAGGTAGCTATTCAATACTGAACTGATAAATACAAGTGCTTTTATATTGCTCACCGGGGTTTAGCGTAACGGATGGCCAGGTTGGTTGATTGGGTGTGTCGGGAAAATGTTGCGTTTCCAAGCAAATAGCGCCATATTTCTGAAAGGGAATATTATCTTTTCCTTTTTGCGTCTTATCTAACGTGTTACCCGTATAAACCTGTAATCCGGGCTCGTTAGTGAAAACGGTCAATTTGATACCGCTTGTGGGAGAATATACACTTGCGGCGGGAATCTCTAGATTTCCATCTGTATCTAATATCCAGTTGTGATCTAAACCTGATACAAACACCAATTGTTTATGAGTGCTATCTCTATTTATGGCGCTTCTTATACTGGTTGGAACGGTAAAATCGAAAGGGGTATTAGAGACAGAGCGGATTTCACCTGTAGGAATGGCGTTGGAATCTACCGGGGTAAAATGTTTAGCTCTTACAAAGAGAATATCGTCAAGCACTGTTTTTTGAGGATTACCGCTTAAATTAAAAAAGCTGTGGTTTGTTAAATTGATAACGGTACTTTTATCAGTTTCTGCTTCGTAATTGATGATTAAGGCGTTTTCGTTTGTGAGCGTATATCGCACCTTTACTTTAACATTCCCCGGAAATCCGGATTCTCCATCAGGTGAAAGATAGGAAAGTACCAGCACGCTGTCGCTCAGTTGTGAGCCTCGGAATACCTGTTGACGCCACCCCTTACTCCCACCATGGATGGCATGTTGTCCGTTATTTTTGTCTATTTTAATGGTGTCTCCGTTTAATAAAAAAGTGCCGTTGGCAATGCGGTTAGTAACACGTCCCATGATAGCCCCGAAAGAATTTGGTTTAGCAAGGTAGTCCTGGATATTGTCAAAGCCTAGAACAACGTCCAATAATTTACCATTTTTGTCGGGCGCTAAAAGGGAAACAATTCGGCCACCGTAGTTCGTAATACTTACTTCCATGCCTTTTGTATTCCTTAAAACGTATAGATGAGTGGAGTCCCCGTTAACAAGTGCTTTAAAATTGGCACTTTTTAAGTCCGATTTTGCTTTTGAATCAAGAATTTTTTGCATACATGACGTAGCAACCGTTATTATGAAAATGCACAGGAAAAAGTTGTATTTTTGATTTAGCATGAAACGAGGCTTATTAACTACCAAATATACAAAAAACCATGCTATTATTAGAATTTCTCTGTTAACGCGAGGATATGAGACTTTTTAAGATCTCGAGGTGTTTGACGTTTTTGCTTGCTAAAATAAATTTTAACAAAATTGCAGAAAAAATGTTACCGAAGACAAAGATTACTGCTAAGTTGTGTTATCTTTAATTAAAAAGGTGCTTTCAAATGTCGCTGTATGGATACAAAGGAAATAACTTTTGTTAAAAAACGAATTGAAACAAATGCTTCAAAGGTTTACCTGATTCAATTGTTTTCAGTAAATCATTTAGTGACAAAAATCGATATCGGCCACTTCTGCCATTCTTTAGAAAAAGGACCTATTCATGGTGCAATGTTCCATGCAGCTATTTTTTTTGATGATAAGGAGTTTGCAGCATTTCCTTCGCAACCTATGACGTATGTTTATAGCCCGCATGAAGAGGGTGATGTCATGATGCATATTAAGGCAATTTATAGCTATGATGTGGCTAATAGATTAGGCAAATTGCATTATTATGATATAAACTATTTGATTAACCAGCCAGGAGACATCGTTTGCCTTGATGAAATCTCGGAAATGCCAAAAGACGATGAGAGCTAATCGGCTATGCGATGTTTAAGTTTTGGATTAAACATATTATTCTATTTGACCTAACCATTCAGAATTGTCAAAGATTTTCTGAAGTGTAATTCGAACTCTGATCGCACATTCCGTTTTACAGCGGATAACAAGAACACGATATTATTTGTATAAGCAATGATCAACAGCCTGATACTATCTCTGGAGATGAAATTGTTTACGAAACGCAGCTATTAATTAGCACTTAGTGATGTAAATTACGTCTGATATTTCTATTAATCACAGTCATGATATTGTGATAAGCAATTTCTTTATTCCCTGTTTTACTATAGTGAGCAACGGCTAGTGTGCAATAGCGTGAAAAAAGTACCCTTTTTTGTGATAAAAACACCCGTTTGCGAAGCATTCATATAGTACATTTGCTGTTTATGTACCTTAGAAGCTTTTTGTGTATAAATTTTTCCTGAAGAGGGTTGATCTAATCTATTAAATTGTCCAATTAAATGATTTATACGAGTCCGAAATATGATTAAAATGACTGATAAACATTTGCTTATTGATGAAGGTAACGCCTTTTACGTACATGATGACATCGAGGCCAATAGTTTGCTATTGGAAATTCATTATCAAAGTTGCGGGATAAGTGGAGTTGTTTACGGAAAATATATTCGCGCTCCGGGAAAAGGCCGTTTTATGGACGGCGATATGAAATTAGGATCCTATGATAAAACAGGAATTTCCGATTTCTTCGTTGATAATGATCACAACATATACTTGGATGATATCGAAGCGTATTTGCGGACCTTCAGTCCCTCAACCGAGATTTATAAACTAAGAGCGGGTGAACATGGTTTCTTAAAGCAGAAAAATTGGGAGCTTTTTATGCCTAAGCTCCGTTCGGATATTACCCAAGCTGATGAGAAAGAAGGCTTGATACAGTTAGCCCATGGGGATGGTATCATCCTTGCTCAAAAACTAGCCATTCAATTTGGATTACAGATAGATGCCCGGTCAGGGGTTAACTTGCTGGCCGCCATCTGCCTGAAGATGATGTCAATAAATGAACTTACAGCACTTACACTCCTGCATGGTGTTTGGAACGAGGCTCAATCGAAAGAACTTGTATATCAGGCGGAAAGTGATGTTAGTTACTATAGTGATAGGATTACATTTTTAGAATATCGGGTCGTTAATGAGATGCTTATGTAAAACGTTTACTTCCCATATATTCATTACAGATCTCTGTCATTAGTACATTGCCGTTTTTGGCAGACAAGCACCGATGTCCATTATGTAAGCCATTCTCCATTTCTAAAACTCTTTAGCATGATGATTGTTTTTTCCTTTATTTTAACAAAAATTTAAATACAATTTCAATCTATGCCATTAAATCCAAGGCTAACGCGTATTCAGGGACACAATCGAATCAAAGAAGCTTTAATACTTGATGCTGAATGCTATATAATTCTTTGGATAACAGGGGGCAAAGGTGTTTTAAAGATCGACTGTGAGGAGTATGAGCTCATAACTAATCGAGTATTTTATATGATGCCCGGCCAAAAAGTATCGTTTGTTAAGTTGCCGCAGACAGGGTATATTTTACATTTTACGGAAGAATTTCTGATTAATTCAACAGAAAATAGGGGAAAGAACATCTTATTGGAGTGGTTGTTCATACCTCAAGTTTTTTTTGATCCGGATGATATACAGTTATTGGATTTTAAATCGCTTTGGGAAATATTGGAGCGAAATTGGAAGCAGGAATCTTTGGGTTTTCTAATTGCAAAATTAATCAATTTAATTTGGGTTTATCCACAGGCCATTCAGATGAGAAGTAGAGATAGCCGATTATTAAAAGAAGAATGGACGTTAATAAAGCATTTGAAAAGAAATGTCGAGCTATATTACAAAGAACGTAAGGATTCGAGTTTCTATGCAAAAGAACTGAATGTGCCGCTTTGGCGTTTAAATAAGATTGCCAGACAGGTGTTGGGTTCTTCTGTACATGATATTGTGCTGGCAAGAACCTTACTGGAGGCAAAACGGCTTCTTACTACTACACGTCGTTCCATAAAAGAGATCAACTTTGAACTTGGATTTAAAGATCCTTCTTATTTTAATAAGGTATTTAAAAGACTTTGTGGTGTCTCGCCTAGTACCTATCGTACGCAAGAAAGACGCTCTGATTAAGTTCGCCTAGCCTAGAGAGAAAGAATATACTTAAAGCTATTCCATAATTGTGCGTCGGGAATCGGCGCTTCCAAGTAAACCGATCGATGGTCGATAGGATGTGGAAAATGCAATCGCTTGGCATGCAGGGCGATAGCTCTTCTGGGCTTCTCGCGTGGAAAGCCGTATTTATAGTCGCCAACTATGGGACAACCGATGGCTGCTAACTGTGCTCTGATCTGATGTGTGCGACCCGTAAAGGGATATACCTCAATTAAAAAGAAATCGTCCGCTTTTTCTAAGAGGCGATAAGCCAATTCTGCTTTGACACTATTGGGTTGGGGTTCGTTATGGGTATAGCTGATGTTCTGCTCTTTGTCGCGCGTCAGCCAATGAACTAGTTTGTCAGATGGGATAAGAGGAGGATTCGCGACAATAGCCCAATAAGTCTTTTCAACCAGTCTGGCTTTAAAGAGCGCTATCATGCCTTCGAGAGCCACAGTCGTCTTAGCAAAAAGTAATAATCCACTTACCCTGCGATCAAGCCGATGGACCGCGCGTGTTTGTATGTCCTTATGATGCTTCTCACTTAAATAAGCACTCAGCATTTCTTCCAATGCTCTTTTTTCTTTGGCAGAGGCCTCTACCAAATAGCCGGATGGTTTATTGATAGCAACTAGGTGCTCATCTTCGTAAAGAATATGTTGATCTATTTTAGGCATAAACAGCATTCGCACGATATCAATGCAAAGATAATAAAAAGATCATTTCGGCTATATAAGAAAGGGAAATCTAACATAGACGAAAAAAAAAATTAACTTGTAATTGCTTGATACCCTAGATATTGCTATATTCATTGGGTCATTTAAAAAGCCTTGCTGCGAACCATAATATACCTACTTTTGTTCCATTTTTTGCCTATTGGTGTCATTGCCCAAAGCCAGTATCCATCACATACGGCCTTTATTATTTCTCTTGGCGATCAATTAGGTTCACTTGGCCTTGGCACTGAATTAATACCCGATTGGAGATGATCTGAGTGGGTTTTAATCGGGTTTAAAGAGAAGAACAGAATAGATACAACCGTGTCTGGACACATCTGGCACCTCACTGAACATCCAGATTGAGTTGTTTTATAATTTTGCATATCGATTTAATACCTATCAATGGCAGCCTAAGGAATGGAATAATAAAAAGAAGAAAAATTATAGACCATCAAAAAATCAACAACTCCGTTAAAGCTAATACATAGCAATATGAACGTAAAGAAAGTTGCTTCCGAAAGAATCTTGTCAGTTGATATCATGCGTGGTCTTACGTTGCTGCTGATGTTGTTTGTGAACGATTTGTTCGAACCGGGAGTCCCTGCTTGGTTGCTCCATACAAAGGTGAATGTTGATGGAATGGAACTGGCGGATTGGGTGTTTCCCGGCTTTTTATTTATAGTGGGAGTGTCAGCGCCATATGCGATCCGTTCTAGACTGAATAAGGGATTAATAGGTTGGGGACATTTTGTTGCTGCTTTAGCTTGCCTCCTATTGATGGACAAATCACCTCTTTGTTTATGGATTTTTTGTTATATTGAATATACGGTCTACCTTGGGTACTGGTTTGGCCCGAAATGATCAATTCGGTATTTGAGGTAATACTTGACGGCAATATTCCCTTTATTCTATCTAAGATTGGCGGGACACCAAGCTGGGCATTCGTCTGTAATGGTATAAGTCTTTTAATATATGTTTTTTTATATTTTTTGGTTGATATAAAAAGATATAGTACGCGCTGGGGTAATTTATTTCGTTTTGCAGGAAGAAACTCCTTAACAACCTATTTGGCTCCGGATGTCATTTATTTCGTCTGTTGGGGTTGGGGGATCTCTTTTTTTTATAAGCAAACATCCAGTCAATTATTGGCGATAGGAGGTTCGATGATATGGGCTTTTCTTATGCTTGGATTTGCCTGGCTCTTAACACGTATGCATATACGCTTAAAATTATAATATTAAAAGTAAACGAATATAAATTGAAGCGAATTGCCGAAGCAATTCGCTCTATCATGATGGTTAGCGTTATTCGTTGTGGTACAGCTAGTTGATACTTGCTGGTACGGCCTTTTTGTAAAAAACCTCTCCATTGTCGCTTAATAAGTTAAGCGCGTTGACTAAATTATTCACTTCTTCCGCCTTTACTTCCCGGAGCACGATGGTGACCTCCCCTCGGTATCGCATATAAATATAAAATAGTGTTAGCATCACATTTCGCTAGGTAAGCAAATGTAGGTTTTTGAAACGGTTTGTCAATCAACACTTTTGGAGCATTATTTCTCAAAAAAGCGAGGTGTTATACGATGGAGAAAAATTATTCTTGAACTACGTCGCACGAAATAGGCCTATATTAAAGAGAGTTTCTTAAGATTAGCTTTGTTGGATTACGATGTCTAATAATTTTTTTTCCTTCAATAGTTTCTGCTACTTTTTTTGCCATCGCCTCAAAATCAGATGAAATTACAGTAATGCCTCCTTCCAGGATTTCCTTGACGTCCGTGTCGTTATAGGAAATTAAACCAATATCCTCGCCTAGACGATATTTTTTTCTGCGAGCAAGTTTGATGAGTGCTACATCATCTGTGTCATACCTGCTAAAGGTTATGTATACATTGCCTCTATAAAAGTTGGCAGACGAAATCTCGTGTTGAATAATATAAGGATATTGATGCTCCTGGCAGAATTGCAAGAAACCTTCGATGACCAAACGAGCATGAAACGCTTCAGGTGGCACAATTAATATCAACTGCTTATATTTTGCAAGCTGCGCTTCAACTTCCGATAGTGCATCGTAAATATCAGACTTGAAGTCCTGATAAATGGAAGAATAATTTCCCTGAAGATGAGCTTGGTCGAAATCTATCAAGATCCTTTTAGGAGCAGGTATGCTATTTAATATGGTAGAAACATCCTCTTTAAGGTAAGCCGCGATTACAAAATGCGTATAACTGTGAATGTTTTCGGTAATAAGTTTTTCGAAAACCTTGGAATTATGATGATGAAAATAAACGTCAATATCTGCTTTATCTTTAATGGCTTCAAACAGCGTATGATAAAATTTGTCTCGCATAAGATTCATTTTATCAAGCAGGAGAAAAACGCGAAAACTGTGATCAACTGATTTTTTCCGCACATAGTACCCCTTTCTGTAAACCGACTCAATAATTCCTTTTTCGAGCAGATAGTTCAAACCTTTTAGAACCGTTTCCTTACTGATACCAAACTGATGCTCAAATTGCTTAAGTGAGGGTAAGCGCTCGTTTAACTGTAGTTCACTCCTTTCAATTAATTGCAATATATGGTCGACGAGCTGTAGGTATTTCATTCGTTGCACTGAAGAATCTCTGTTCTCTTGCAGGTTTTTAGTTTCCATATACGTTAAGGTGTTATTCCTACCAAAGCAAACCAGGTTTTCTTGAAGATAATTGGTTTATAAAAACACTTTGGCAAGCGAAATTAAAAAAAATGTTTGGAATTTGAAATTGATTTCCTAATATTGCGATGTGGTTTTCTTACCAGACCAGACCATACCAATTAAAACTAAATTAATGAAACCATGTGTAGGCTTTTTTTAATCTTTCTCTGCGCTCTAATCGGAATGGGAACCGTGTCAGCGCAACAAAAACGAACAATTTCAGGTGTAGTTGCGGATGAAATAACTGGACAACCCTTACCTAGCGTTACTATATCGGTGGCTGGGAAACAACAGCGAACAAAAACGGACGCAAAGGGAAAGTACATACTTGAATTAGAACCCTCTGACCGAACTCTAACCTTTTCGTTGGTCGGCTACGAAACGCAAACCCAAACGTTTCAAGAAAATCGAACACTACTTAACGTACTGTTGAAAGAAAAAAAGGAATTATTGAATGAGGTTGTGGTAGTGGGATATGGTACCCAACGAAAAATCGAGACGACGGGTTCTATTGCTTCCGTAAAAGCTGATGAGCTGACCCAGATGCCGGTTGTGAATGTGGCGCAAGGACTTCAATCGCGGGTTTCAGGTGTTCAGATTAATCAAAATTCAGGCTCGCCGGGAGGAAATGTGAGTGTACGGATACGGGGAACGAACTCCATCAATGGTAATTCGGAACCGCTTTATATTGTAGACGGAATACAGATTTCAAACAGTGGGGGTATTAATGATGTCAGTCCGCTTTCTACGATTAACCCGAATGATATTGAATCGGTCGAGGTACTGAAGGATGCTTCGGCTTCTGCTATATATGGTGCGCGGGCGGCGAATGGCGTAGTACTGATTACTACAAAAAGAGGCAAAGAAGGTGCTACCCGCATTGCGCTGGAGAGTTACTATGGGATACAGAAGGTAGGTAAAAAACTTGATCTATTAAATGCGACTGAATTTGCTACATTAGAGAATGAGGTGTTTAAAGATAATTATTATCCAGATCCTGCATCTTTGGGTGAGGGCGTAGATTGGCAGGATCTAATTTTTCAAAGTGCTCCTATTAATAACCAACAGTTAGCTATAAATGGAGGTAACGAAAAAACACAGTTATCGCTATCCTTAAATTATTTTAAGCAGGATGGAATTATTGTGAATTCTGATTTCACACGTTATTCGTATCGCTTAAATGTGGATCATAAAATTAGTGATCGCCTGAAAATAGGAACGAGTATTTTAGGTAGTTATTCTACGAATAATGGTGTTAATGCGGGTGCCGAAACATTAGATGGTGGCGGGGTGGTAACCGGAAGTGTTTTGGGAGCAGCTGTTGGTGCTCCACCAGTATTGCAGGCGTATAAACCCGACGGTTCAGTATTTCCATTTGGCGAGCAAGGAAATGGCAGGTATAGGGAGGTAGTAAACCCGCTCAATTTCACCGAAATCTTACAGCGAAATAATATTAAAAGGACCTTGATCAATTTATTTGGCGAATATACGATTTTGCCGGGTTTGGTTTACAGAGCCTCCTTTAATTCGGATATTGAGAACCGTTTATATGATAACTACTCTCCCTTGTCTATTTTAAATGCTGCTGATATTAATGAGAATTCGGGTTCGGGGTCGAAGGAAAATCGCGACTATCTTAACTTGCTACATGAGAGTTTATTAACCTATACAACTAAAATTGGTGAAGATCATTCCTTGAAATTTACGGGTTTGTTTGCTACGCAAACAGAAAAATATAAAATGAACAGGATCAGCGCAACGGGCTTTCCAAATGATGCGACGGCAAATGAAGCTTTACAGCTTGCTTTAAACCGGATGGTATTGAGCGAAAGAACGTCGCAAAGATTGGATTCTTATATGGGGCGGGTTAACTACGGATTTAGAGACAAATACTTTTTGGATGTTACAGCACGTGTGGATGGATCAAGCAAATTTGGAGCTAATAATAAATACGGCTTTTTTCCCGCTATATCCGGCGCCTGGCGAGTAATTGAAGAACCTTTTCTAAAGGATATAAATGGGATATCTGATTTAAAACTCCGCGCTAGTTATGGTATCAGTGGAAATGCTGGGGGTATTATACCCTATCAGTCGCTCGCAACGGTAGCTTCTAATGGTGGCTATAATATGAATCATACATGGCTTACCGCGATCGGGCCGATGGGTATTGCGAACCCAAATTTACGCTGGGAAAAATCGAAGCAATTGGATATTGGGCTGGATCTTAGCTTATTTAACAATCGGCTATCGTTTGTAGGAGATTATTATCATAAACGTACAGACGATTTACTATATGTGCTGGCCCTTCCTTTATCTTCCGGATATCCTACCATGACGGGGAATTATGCATCCTTGGAGAATAAAGGAGTAGAACTGGCGGCGAATGCGACAATTTTTGAGGGCGATTTCAAGTGGTCGGTAGCGGCTAATGTGACGATAAACAGAAATAAAGTGCTGGATTTAGATGGCGGCGTGACACAGGAGCGGTTCATTACAAATTATACACTGCTCAAAGTGGGTGAGCCACTTGGTGTTTTTAAAACCTACGTCTTTGATGGAATCAACCAAAGTGCAGAGGAGATTGTTCCGGGCTACGATGGCCGAGTAGGTGGGCATAAAGTAAAGGACATCAACAATGATGGAATTATTAATTCGAATGACCAAATCATTACAGGAAACCCTAATCCTAAATTTATTTATGGCTTCTCTACCAATTTAAGCTATAAAAACTTCGATTTGAGCGTATTCTTATCGGGAACACAGGGCAATGATATTTATAACATCAGTAGACTGTCATTTGAAAACCCCATCGGGCAACGGAATCTATTTAAAGGGGTGGTGAATCGTTGGACACCGGAGAATCACAGCAATCAATATGTCAGTCCTTTCGTAGGGGGAAGATTGCCGATAAGCGATTACTCCATGGAAGATGGTTCTTACCTACGCTTACGTAATGTGACTTTGGGATATAGATTGTCAGGACTAAAAGGTGTATTGCGTGATCTGAGAATATACGTAAGTGGCAATAATCTTTTTACAATTACTGATTATTCGGGTTATGATCCGGAGGTAAACACTTTTGCAGGTTCAAACAAGGAGATTGGGGTTGATAATTTGGTTTATCCGCAAGCCAGATCATTCATAGCGGGTATTCAGGTGAATTTTTAAGTGCTCTCTAAAAAGTAAGCAGATGAACCCGACACGAAGGCTCCATCTAACCATTAAACCGCCAGAGGCAGCATGAACCGAGTGAACCGAACGAAGTGAGCTCACGAATACCTTAGAATACCAATTTAATGAGTAAACGAGCTCATGAATACCATTGAAAATAAATACTTATGAATAATGCCTTTAGAAACATGCAATAATGAATAAACAAAAATGTAAACAGATGAAAACTTTTCAATATAAAAAACTTTGGAAATTATTGTCGGTATTGATAATAACTTCTACCTATATTTCCTGCAGCATGGAGGAAGATGTCTATTCTTCTATTATTACTGAAACTTTTTACAAAACAGCTTCGGATGCTGAGAAAGGTCTTCTCGCAGCCTACGGCGCCATGGGAGGTTTGTATTCGGGGCCGGCCGCAACCTTAGTGCCCGATCTGAGCAGTGATCAGATTTTTCCGCGTGCGGTGGTGGGTCGAAATTCACTGACTCTTTTTACGCTAGATCCAACGTACACGATTCAGCGAAGTCAGGGCAGATTAAATGAATCGCCACAGCAAATCTGGACCTCCTGCTACAGTGGTATTGAACAGGCCAACTGGGTACTTACAAAGGTGCCGGAAATTACCATGGATGAAAATAGGAAAAAGCAAATTTTAGGTGAAGCATATTTTTTGCGAGCATTTTACCATTGGATGCTTACAAAGAACTTCGGTGAAGTTCCCATAAAGATTAACCCTAGTGTAACGGAGGCAGATGCTTATACACCTAAAAGCGCAGTGTCGGATGTGTACAGTCAGATATACAGCGATTTGGACAATGCGTATGCCGCAGGTTTACCTTCCTACCCGTCGATAGTGCCCGGAAGGCCCTCGCGGGAAGCTGTTTATGCACTTTATGCGAAAGTGGCATTGTATAACGAAGACTGGTCGACTGCACTGGAAAAAGCACAATTGGTAATCAGTTCGGGAACTTATTCGCTCATACCGAATGTGGTAGATTTATACGCGTATACAAAGGAGGAAGATGCGCGAAAGGAAATGATCTGGTCTTATGAATGCGATCCTATTTCGCCGGGAAATGGCCACCAATTGGTTGGACTTTGCGGTCCATCGGGTAGTGCGGGAGTAGAATATGCCCGTACATCTTTCGGTTCTATGTTTGCGTATATGTCATTTTTCAATTCTTTTGACCCGAGCGATCAAAGAAGGCGGTTGTTGGATACTACTTACTTGAATAGGGATGGAAAATGGGTTCCGCAAAGGAATATTTCGCCTTTTACGCCGCAAGCAGTTTTAATTAAAAAATACCAGGATCCGGTGTCTACAACCGGAACGATTCGGAATATTCCCATTTTGCGCTTGGCCGATGTGTATTTAATTGCAGCGGAGGCAGAAGCAAAATTAAATGGGCCAACAGCGCTGGCTTACTCTTACTTAAATGCTGTTCGTACGCGCGCTGGCCTGCAAGAGATAGCGCCTGGCTTAGGAAATGAAGGTTTTATTGATGCGGTAATACAAGAGCGAGCATGGGAGTTCTTTGCGGAAGGCGATCGCTGGTATGATTTGACAAGAACCGGTAAATTTATGACGGTTATCCCGACAGCAACAAACGATGTGTATCCGCAACGGAACGTGCAAGCGAAATATCGGTATTTTCCCATTCCGCAGGATGAAATAAATGCTAATGATCAGTTGGTGCAAAACCCTGAATGGAATTAAGTGATGACAAATTGAGAAAAAGAAATCCCTATGAATGATCGCCTATTTATTTGTATCAGCTTGGTTCTTCTAAGTTTAACCGGCTTTGCTCAATCTAATGTAGATTTGGAAAATGAGTATCTTAAGTTGCAGTGGACGAAGACAGCACAGGGCTATCGGTTGAATCAACTTATTTTAAAAGATGGGCAGCACGCCGATTCGGTAGTTAATACGCTGGGCGAATACACGATATTGTACAGCAAAGATGTACCAGATACAAGCAGTCCTAATGGGCAGGCTTATCAAATTAATTTATTTAAAGCTTATCCGCATAATTTGAAGATGTGGAAAGAGGCGCTTCAGCCAGTTCCCTTAAATACGGCGGGTAATCCGATTTCGTTTTTTCCTGAAAAAGTTGATCGGGTTGGTGGTAAACTGCGCTTTAAGCAGGATACGGATGTACTTTCCTTGGAGTCACTATGGCAGTTAGACAGTTCGGCGAAAGACATTTTGGTGGAGATACGCCTTACGGCGAAAAAGGCTGGATATTATGCCATAGCGAGCCCAACACTGTATCCGATAGAAGAGCAGCATTTAAAATGGGCGATCCTTCCGGGTTACTTCCAAGGAAAAAAATTGGAACCAAATTTAATGCTAGCATACGGTTACGGACAGGGTATACCAGCTAAACCGGTTATTGTGCGCGAGCGGGTCGCTAGCACCTTAGCTCCGCTCGTGCAGCAGCTGAATGGTCTAAGTTTGGCAGTAATACCGGCACCGGGGACAGGAAGGGATCCTTGGGAGTCGGATACCATCACGCAACGTAAATGGCGCTTGGGCTTGTCTTTAATGAACCGTACGGGGCAGCTTTCGCCTACCTTATATCATCCCGTTTTAGGTGAAGATAGCTCCTACATGCATGCGGGCGAGCAGCGCATTTTTCGATTTAGATATGCATTAAATACGGATAACTGGTTTGCGCTTTATAAGCACGCAGTGTATGATATTTATCGGTTCAAAGATTTTCTAGCATTAAAAAACACGAATGAATCACTCACCCATCGCATTGGTGCTATGGTTGACTATCTGAAGAATAAATCGACTTCTCTTTGGAACACCTATGATTACCAGGGATTAAAAATAGGCGCGCAAGCATACTTGGGACCCATCGCTGGATCTGACCGCGATGCGGTTAAAAATTCAGACTACGGTGCTATGTGGATGACGGCCAAGTTAAGTGGTGATATGGTACTTCAAAAAGAACGACTTCCTTATGCGCGCAACTTTAAATTGGTTCAGCAACAGCAGGATACCGGCTTTTTTCAGGGCGCTGCAATTGGCCAGTATTACTTGTGGAAAGGCAAGCGTTTTACCGAAGAATGGGGCGACTACGTGGAACCCATCGCTCTGACTTATTATACAATGATTGATCTCGGAAATATACTGTTATATCAGCCGCAAGACGTGGAACTGTTAAAACGCTTGCGGGCGGGCGGAGATAAGTTGTTGGATTGGCAAAAGGCGGATGGACGATGGGAAGTTGCTTATGATCGTAAGACAACGCATCCGGTGTTTAAGGAATTGACGGACCGACGACCGACTTTTTATGGATTAGTGGTTGCATATCGTTTGCTGGGCGACAAAAAATACTTGGAAGGTGCTAAAAAAGGCGCTGATTGGTTGATGGAGGAAGCGGTAAATAAAGGTTCGTTTTTGGGGGTTTGCGGGGATGTGCGTTTTGCACCGGATTTTGCAACAGGCCAGACAGCGCAGGCATTTCTTGACTTGTATGACATCACTAAAAAAGAAGCTTATCTAAATGCGGCTATCGAAACGGCCCGTTTGTATACAACTTCTATTTATACACACCCCATTCCCTCGAAGACAAATAAGCATGTTAAGGGGACCGAGTGGAAAGACTGGCAAATTAGTCAAGTTGGTTTAAGCTTTGAGCATGGTGGAATCTTTGGTTCTGCTAATGTCTCCGGTCCAATTTTATTGGCCAGTCATGCGGGTATGTTTGTGAGGATGTTCGAACTTACGAAAGATTCAATTTTTATTGATATGGCACGTGCTGCGGCATGGGGAAGAGATGCATTTGTTGATCCGGCTAGTCACGTTGCTTCTTACTATTGGAGTACGATGAATGCAGGACCCGGACCGTTTCCGCATCATGCCTGGTGGCAGATCGGATGGATCATGGATTACCTCCTTTCGGAGGCTTCCTTAAGAACAAATCAGCTGATTGCTTTTCCAAGAGGATTTCTAACCCCTAAAGTTGGCCCTCATCAGCCTTATGGCTTTGCAACAGGCAGCTTGTTTAATGAAGAGGTGGAACTACATCTTCCAAAAAAAACGATCCGGTTAACGAATGAGAAAATCGACTATTTCTGCGCCAAAGGTATCGCGAACGATACCTATTATGTTGTGTTGATGAATAACAGCACAGAAGATCAACAGATAGAGTTGACTACCGACGGCCTATATGAGCATAAGCTAGGGAAGCCAACCGGAAAGCTGGTTTTGTTAGATCAAACAGGGGTGGTTTTGCGCAAGAGGGCGCAGATAGAAAATAAGATAGCTATGCACATTCCAGCCTATGGTTTAAGAGTAGTAAAACTTGATTGACAAACCTCCCAATGGATAAAAAAGCGCTTATGCGTTTTATGAGTGCAAAAATATAATACAAACGAACTAGTTATTTACGGATGAAACCAATGATAAATCGAAAGTTAACAGTCTGTTTTTTGTTTGCAGGCTTATTGTTTTTCAATAAGCTTGCAGCGCAGATGCTGAATCTTGCTAAAGGAAAGCCGGTTTCCGTTACTCCTAAAATTTCTGATAATCCTGGCGAACACTTTGTCGACGGGGAGGATGCCACCTTGTTTTATGCTTACCCGACAGCTCCTATTAATAGAATAGAGGTGGACTTGCAGGGGACGTTCAATATTGATCGTATACTTCTTAGAGGTTTTAAGGGAACAGATACCCTTCGGATCTTTACGATTAACGTTTCTGAAAAGAAGGAGGTTTTTGTTAATGTACTGCCAGCGAAAAAGCTGATAACGTTTACACCGGTTACTGCCAGTAAGTTAGTAGTTGAGTATAAACCCAAGAATAATACGGTGATGGGTGAATTAGAAGTCTTTGCTCACGAGCGGCAACCCGTAATGGTAAACCAAAGTGGTTATAATACAGGTGCAGTAAAGCGGTTTACGGCCCCACTTGCTGCGAATGGAACACCCTTTGTTATCGCGAAAGCGGATGAAGACAAAATGCTGTTTGAAGGGGTGATAAAAAATAAAATAGGTGATTTTACGGCCTTTAATCCAGAGGGCTCGTCCAGTTATAAAATAATTGTTAAAGGGCAGGATGTAGGTGTCTCTTTCCCTTTTACAATAGCTCCCTATTTAATCGAGCGTGTTTCCTATAAACCAGCCATACAGTTTATGATAGATGATAGGTGTTGGTACGGAAATACAAACAGTTTTAAACCAACGGTGCAAGATGCAGGTTGCCCTTTTCTAGGAATCGCTTGGCGGGATAGCCATCAATTTTCTTTTGAGTTACAAGCCTTAATCAACCTGTATTTCTCGAATCCTGACGCCTTTTCGGTAGATCGCATGCCCATTGAAGGACAATATATTGGTTTGAGGAAAAGGCTCCCTGAAAATACGCCGGAAATTGTTCGTCTCATATATTATGCAGTAGACATTTACTTGAGGGGAAAAGTGAATCATACCTTATTAAAGGAACAATTGGCTTATTTCCTATATGCATATCCGTATTTAAGTGAATATATACCGAGAGAGGTATATGAAGAAGCAAGGGACTATGTGTTTGCTATCTGGGAAACCGCTGACAATAATCGATGGCGCTGGCATGATATTGAGCATAGTGCCAATCTTTTTCAAACTTATACCATTATGGGAACGGGTAAGGGGCAGTTTCCTCCAGGGCACTCAATTGTGCCAAACCTAATGCTGTTTGAAGTCGCTAAACGCGAAGGAAGAAGGGATGCTATACGCTACTGGGATGCAGCGATGAAGCAAACGCAGTGGATTGTTGACAATGTGGATTGGAAGGATCCTGCAACTACGAAAGGACAACGAATGAATGAGTACGTAACGATGCAATCGTTGGGTTATTTTTTAAAACAGTATCCCGATAAGGCACCAAAAAAGTTGCTTGAAAAGATAAGGTTGTGGGCTGAGGTGGCCATCTCACGTTCGGATAATATGTGGGACTTTAGAAAATATAAAGAAGATAAATGGGTAATCCCTGATATTAAATCGGCCAACGATCCGACGTTTAATCCGAATGGTAGTTTTAATGAGCCCGGTAATATTGCTGGATTTCCGGTAGCTGCTTTGGTTGCAAAACAGGTGTTGACTGACGAGAAGCTGAACAAGCGATTAGAAGAAATAGCGGTAGGACAGATTGATAATGTGTTTGGTAGAAATCCCGCTGGCAGGCATTATAGCTACGATGCTTGCACTGATTTTGAAGGGGCCGACCTAGGTTGGTTTCAGGAATATGAAGGCGGAGCAGGCATGTTGCAAACGGTAAGAGGGGTGTTGGATGGTTCACCGAAGGAGGATGTATATCCGTATGATTCTTACGGAGGAGATCCCGGCCATACGGAAGGTTGGGTCACTTTTAACACAGCCTGGATGGAAGGGATTGCCTATCGGAACTACGATTTAACAAAATTGAGCGTAGTTGGCGAATCAAAGAATAAAGAACTCCTAGTGCAACTGGCTGTACCACTGAACTTAAATCCTTTGGTACAAGAACGAGCCGAGATACGGGTAACTAAAAATGGCAAAGATGAAACGACACTGGTACTGGAAGAGGAAGGAACAGATGCCTTGTATTTTAAGAAAAGATTGAAGTTGGAAGAGTTACCATACCAAATAAAAAAAGGTGATGTACTTACTTTTTCTTACGGTTTGGCACATTTTAGTAAGGAAGCGGCTATTACTATTGATTGATTTATAATGAGGTTGAAATTTTGTTACATTTTCTTATTGTTGAGCTGCGCTATATGGAAAGTGGAGGCGGCTAAGTACTTGTTTTTAGTGGCCGGCCAGAGCAATAGTGTAGGAAAGGGCAATGCTTCTTTAGCTCCTGCTATAATGCCGGGAGTGGCTTATGAATATGTTTACCAAGCAGACTCATTAAGACCGCTGATTGATCCCGTGGGCGCTAATGAGTTGGATTTTGAATCAGCAAGCTCAGGAAGTGCCTGGCCCGCTTTTGCTGATACTTTTTATCAACTTACGGGCGATACGATTGTATTAGTGCCAGCTTCCAGAGGAGGGAGCTCCTGTCATGAAAAAGCCGAATTGGATAATTATGGGACATGGGCGGTTTCCGGAAGATTGTTTAATAATGCTTTACGCAAAGTAGAGGCCGCTATGAAAAAGACCGGCCTGCCACTTAGTGGTATTATTTGGCTACAAGGGGAGAGAGACGCTAATGCGATTAATAGCGGGAAATTAGCGCAAGCAGCATACGAGCGAAGTCTTAAAGAACTGATCGTACGATTTAGAACAGCCATGCATGCGAGTACGCCATTTTTTATAGTTAAAACCGGTTATTACAATAACCATCCGAGATTGGGTTTTGATCAGGTACGGGTCAGTCAAGACCACGTAGCTAAACAGATGGATTCGGTGTATATCGCTTTTGAAGGAACAAATCGTTTTATAGACAGCGGTTTAATGACGGACGAGATTCATTACAACCAAGAAGGCTTGAATAAAGTGGGAGATTCATTGGCGTTTAAGGTTGCCAACAAGCTCGGCATAGCTGAGCAGAACTTGCCTAAAACAGGAGCATTACAGATTAAGGGGATTGACGAGTTTAAGTTGCGAAAGGGAGCGGCTAATTTTTTTAAAAAAGCCAGGGAGCGAAAAAAGCTACGTGTGGGATATATTGGGGGAAGTATTACACAGGCAGATAAAGGGTATCGTAAACAGACTACAGAACTTCTTAAAGTGTTATTGCCCAATAATGAACTTGTTGAGCTAACAGCAGGAATTCCTGGAACGGACGCTGATTTAGGAGCCTGCCGAGTGGCCGACCAATTATTGTCAAAGCAGCCGGACCTCGTTTTTATAGAGTTTGCTGCAAATGGTGGTTTTCCGCAAGGAATGGAAGGGATTATTCGGCAAATTAAAAAAACTGATCCTCAAATCGATATCTGCTTGATCTATGCAGCGACGGTAGGACAACTAAAGGCCTACCAAGAAGGAACTATTTTAACCCATATTGCTAAAATAGAACAACTGGCCGATCACTATCAGTTGCCTTCGGTACACATGGCTTTATACCCGGCTTGGATGGTACAACAGGAAAAACTGATAGCAAAAGGTGATGCTGGAAATAAACTTGGAAAACCAATTTTTACCGAAGATGGCGTTCACCCACTACCGATTGGAGGAAACTTATATGCTGCTGCGATAGTAAGGATGTTTCGTGCTGCACTTGAGCTTTTTGTGTCAGGAAAAGAGGCTGCGCCTGATTTGCCTTCTGCACTGTATGTTGATAACTGGGAGCAAGCGCAATGGATAAGCCCTCAAGAAGGCGCAATATTTTCGGATGATTGGAAAGAGATTCCGACTACCGGAAAACTGCAACAGTTTGGCGTGTGGTTTCCTACAGTCATGACAGCCGATCAAGCGGGAGCCAGCTGCACGATCCGTTTTGAAGGAGATGCTGTTGGTTTATTCGACATAGGGGGTCCGGAAGTTGGACAACTTAAGGTGACGCTGGATGGCAGAGAAGTGCAACTGCTTGTTGATAAAGGTGTGCGTTACAACGTTGTGTCTGAAGGGCAAGCCGTACTTAACCGATTTAATATTAATTGTAACAACCGTTACAGGGGACAGTTTTTTATGTTACAGACCTCACTTGGAAAACATGAGGTGACGTTTAGTATAGATAAAATAATACCTGACAAAAGGGAGATTTTAGGAGCGGATCAACTAGATGATATTACCGCGCATCCGGAGAAATATGCGCATGCTCAAATCTACATAGGAAAAATTTTAGTAAAGGGTGATATTTTAGATGAAAAATAAAGGTCTTTTGTTTTTATGTTGTTTCGCCTGCTTATTTGCGAAGGCCACAAACTTGCCTGATACATTATTTATCAGAAGAGATCACTATACTTTTTTTATCATACCCCAGGGCTTGCGCTATGGTATTTTATTAAACCGGCAGCACATTGAGGCTATATCGCCACACGCGCAAGCTGGAATCCGTTTTGCAAAAGGAGCGGAAAGACCTCCACTTCCTGCTAATGCGAAAGGAATATTAAAACAAGAGGAGAGCCTGTTGCAGTTGGCTGTTGAAAATGAGCAAAGCATGAAAGCGCGATTGAGTGTTTTCTTTGATACAAATTATGTTGCCTTAAAACTGCAACCGTTTATATCCAATCAAGTGGATAGCTTGTTTACGATCGATTTTTGTACCGCTGCTGCTAGCCCGGCCTATGGCTTAGGCGATCATGGAGGTTATGGAGACAACATGGCCATTCGTAATTTTATAGAGGATGATTTTGGCAATCGGGACAATGGGCATCGCTTTATTTCTACGTTCTCTATTTTTCCACAAAATCAATTTGCGCAGGTTCTTTTCGAAAAGCGAACAAAACGGGTAGCGATTAGCGATAGAGAAAACCGTTTAGGTGCTGTAGGTGTTAAGGAGGCTAAAATTTATTATCTTCTTGGTAGGCCGAGAACGATCTACAGTAGTTATAAGCAACTAAAAATTCAGGAAGGATACCCAGATATTAAACCAAAATACCGCTTTTTCGAATTGGGGTATGAAGCATTTGGCTCATTGGGATGGAATACTTTTCAGCATTCGGTGCAAGAAGATTTGGATCATTATTTGAAAAATGGGTTTGGACCTAAATGGGCCGTGGTAGGTTCGGGGTTTTGGAAAGGAGAAAGAAAAAATCCAAGTGAAGGCAGTACAACAAGTTTTGGTATATGGGATGACCTGAAGGAAGGAGGGAGAAAGGATGGATTGCCTTCTCCGAGATACCCCGATGTGAAAGGCTTTAAAAAGTTTTTTGCTGAGCGGGGAATAGATTTATTAGTGGGATTGCGTATTAATTTTAAAGCTCCTCGGCAATATCAGGGTAACTTTTATGAGGCCAACGATGGGCCTTTCACCTTGCAGGGTTTGGATTCAAGCTATTTTGTGACGGATGCCGCGATGAATCCGGAGACCTATAAAGTCGTTTTTCCGCAGGGAAACGTGTTTTTGCTAAATGGTGGGAATAGACGAGCGATTGACTGGTACGTGAGGGGCGCAGACAAATGGGGAGTGAAGGGATTTAAGGAAGATCTCATGTTATTGGACGGTGCCAAGTTAAATAATGACGCCAAGGTTGATGAGGTGAATCGGGCCTTGATTGATAAAGAATACTTACTAATGGCCAGAAACGGAGCTTATGCTGTGCCTGGTGATATTTTACGTCTGGAGGATACCCAATATGGTCATGACCAGGATCGGCCCCTTATTAATGGATTGAATTATGCTGCAAGTGGTGTATCTGCTGTCTATCTAGATATTGTGGCGGGTAAATATTTAAAACTGCCGCTTACGAACGATCAAGAACTATATTTTGCCAGAAATGCAATGCTGGCAGCTGTAAGCCCGGTGATGGCGATGGGACTAGGTCCATGGAATATTACAAATACCCATTATAAGGATGCAGTCAAGAAAGCAGCGGATTGGCATACCCAATATGCGCCTTATCTCTATAGTGCGGCAGTTAAAAGTTTTAAAGAAGGTTATCCGTATACGATGACACCGTTGCCAATTGCTTTTCCTACAGATACAAATACGTATTATTTAGCGGGGAAGGAACACCGGCAATATGCTTGGATGTTGGGTGAATCTTTATTGGCTACTCCAGTGTACGGAAATGATTATGCCACCGCTACTTCTCGGGATGTCTACTTGCCGGCAGGGAGGTGGATAGATTTTGAAAAAGGGACCGTTTTTAATGGGCCTTGTACATTGCAGGAATATGAATTTCCTACCGACAAGTTACCTTTATTTGTAGGTGGGGACGGGATTTTAGTAAGGAAACAAGGCGATGCGTTTTACGCAGATATATATCCGGTATCAGAAAGAGCATTTTTGTATGATTTCTATTTTCCGGATGGCAGCGGAAAATCTACTGTTAATAAAAGAGGAAAAGGCATCATCAAGGAAAATGTGAGGGTGAAAGATCTGGCGACGAATAAAGAGGTTGAACTGGAAGCAAAGCATAAAAATTTAGGTTGGTCCTTTAGGCTGCTGCCAGGACATCGATATGAAATTTACGAATGAAGTTTCCACGGCAATAATAGGAAAATGTTTAAAAAAGGATTGGTGAGCTTATAACCATTTAGGGATGCGATTGAAACAAATAATAAGAAACGAAGCTACCGACAAAATAAAATTACATATCAATAAATATTAACAGATGAAGTTTAAAGAAGAATTCGTAGCAGCAGGAAGGAATAAGTATGTAGAAGTACTAAAGGCTGATCTTGTTATAACTGGTGGTGGATTGTCCGGTGTTTGTGCAGCTATTACGGCGGCGCGCAAAGGCTCCAAGGTGGTGCTTGTACAAGATCGCCCCGTACTTGGTGGTAATGCCTCCAGTGAGATCCGGTTGTGGATATTAGGGGCTACTTCTCATATGGGTAACAACAACCGATGGAGCCGAGAGGGAGGGGTGGTTGATGAATTATTGGTGGAAAATACTTACCGCAATCCGGAAGGAAATCCTGTTATTTTGGATATGATTCTTTTAGACAAGGTGGCTCAAGAACCCAATATTAGCCTATTGCTGAATACGATGGTATATGAGGTGGAGAAAGATGGGCCCGATCATATTTCGGCACTGAAAGCATTTTGTAGTCAGAATTCCATTGAATATCAGCTTCAGGCACCGTTGTTTTGTGACGCTTCCGGAGACGGTATTGTTGGCTTTTTAGCGGGCGCAGCCTTCAGAATGGGGGCCGAAAGCAAAGAAGAGTTTGGTGAACTGATGGCTCCCGGAGCTGTATACGGAGAATTACTTGGTCATAGCCTATATTTTTATAGTAAAGATGTTGGTAAGCCGGTTAAATTTATACCGCCGTCATTTGCAATGGATGTAACGAAAGAAATTCCCAGATTTAGGAATTTTAATGCCAAAGAATTTGGATGTAAATTGTGGTGGGTAGAGCATGGGGGCAGAATGGATACGGTGCATGATAGCGAGAAAATAAAATGGGATTTGTGGAAGATTGTCTATGGTGTGTGGGATTATATCAAGAATTCGGGAAATTTTCCGGAAGCTGATACGATGACCTTGGAATGGGTAGGTGCTATTCCGGGGAAAAGAGAAAGTAGAAGGTTTGAAGGGGATTACATGTTGACACAACAGGACTTAGTGGAGCAAAGAAAACATGAGGACGCCGTGGCTTATGGCGGATGGTCTATTGATCTACATCCTGCGGACGGCGTGTTCGGTGAAAATAATGCTTGTGACCAGTGGCATAGCAAAGGAGTTTTTCAAATTCCTTATCGCTGCCTTTATAGTCGTAATATTAAGAATTTATTTCTGGCGGGACGAATTATCAGCGTAAGCCATGTGGCTTTTGGAGCGACTAGAGTGATGGCTACAAGTGCCTACGTTGGGGAAGCGGTGGGGATGGCAGCTGTTTTATGCAGACAGTTCGAATTAAATCCGGCGGCACTCTTACAGGAAAAAAAAATAGACACACTACAACGGGAATTAATAAAGATAGGTCATTATATACCGCATATAAAGCAGGCTGATCCCTTAGATTTGATGCAGCAAGCGTCTATAAATGCTTCTTCTGTGTGGGAGTTTAATGGGTTTGATGCCATAGATGTTCAGTGGAAGCCCTTATTTATTGCTGCTGCCCAATTGTTGCCTATACCCAGTGGTAGGTGCCCATCGTTTAAAATAACCGTCAAGGCTACTCGTAATACTACATTAGTGGTGGAGTTGCGAAAAAGCAGCAGAATAGGGAATTTTACGCCGGATATGCTGCTGACTAGTCAAACGTTCGACTTGAACGAGGGAGAGCAACTATTGGAATTAACCTTTGACCTGACGCTGGTTGATCCTACATACGTGTTCCTTGTGTTTAAAGATAATCCGAATATTTTACTTCCTTATACGGAACAGCGGGCTACGGGATTGGTTGCTGTTTTTAATGGGGTAAATAAAGCCGTGTCAAATTATGGAAAGCAAATCCCGCCTTTAAATATGGGCGTTGACACATTCGAATTTTGGTGTCCGGCGCGGAGGCCGGAAGGGCAAAATATATTGTTAAGCGTCTCTAAAGGATTGCATATTTTCGATCCTAGGTTTCTTATAAATGGTGTAGATAGACCAACTGTTAGAAGCAATGCCTGGGTTGCGGATCCGACAGATCCCAATCCATCCATCGAGATTGTTTGGAATAAAAAACAAAGGATAAGTAAGCTGGTCCTTTTCTTTGATACGGATTTTGATCATCCAATGGAATCGGTACTAATGACCCACCCGGAACGCGTGATGCCTTTTTGTGTGAGAGCGTATAAGATTCTAGACGATAAGGGAAATACTATATATGAAAAGCAAGATAATTTTCAAACGATCAATGCTATATTATTCGATGGTTCCGTGGAAACAGAAAAATTGATTGTTAGCATGGCACATCCTTCGAATAACGTTCCGGCAGCCTTATTTGGAATACGCTGTTATGCTCAAAGATAATTGTATTTAACAAATAAAGACCTAGATTGTGATGAATAACATCGATTATGTAGTAATGGCTGTATTTGCCCTTCTGATTTTATGTATTGGAATGGTGTTTACTTATTCAGGAAGTAAAAATACATCGACTTTTTTTGAAGCTGGGGGGCAAACACCGTGGTGGATTAATGGCCTCTCCTTATTTATTAGCTACTTTTCGGCTGGTACTTTTGTTGTATGGGGATCAATTGCTTATCAAGGAGGCTTCGTGGCTAATGGTATACAGTTAACCATGATGCTAGGTGGGTTGATAACAGCAATTTTTATTGCTCATCGATGGAAGAAAACAGGTGCGCTTACTGCCGCAGAATACATCGGTGTTCGTTTCGGGGTAAAGACGCAACAATTTTATACTACTTTAACGTTATTGTATAGCTTGTTTTCTGTGGCGGCTGTGTTATACCCAGTTGGGAAGATGGTAAATGTTGCTTCGGGGATTTCTATTGAAGCCAGCGTGCTTATTATTGGAGGTATTATTATTTTATACACAGCTGCGGGAGGACTTTGGGCCGTTTTGGTAACAGATGTGGTGCAATTTGTAGTTTTATCTGCCGCGGTATTAATTGTAATTCCACTGGCACTAAAGGATGCAGGGGGTATCCAGACATTTGCCTCCAATGCTCCGGACCATTTTTTTGACTTTTTTAACAGTGAGTACAGTATAGGATTCTTTTTTGCTTTTCTTTTATATCAAACTATTTATATAGGAGGAAACTGGCCCTATGTGCAACGTTATACCAGTGTTTCCAATGAGAAGAATGCGCGTAAGGTGGCGTTTTTATTTACAGGGTTATATTTGATCTGTCCGTTTATTTGGATGTTACCTCCCATGCTTTACCGTGTGATTAATCCCAATTTACAGGGCATAGAAGCGGAAGGAGCTTATATGATGATGGCACAAAAAGTGTTGCCTGCAGGCTTAGTGGGCTTGGTGCTTTCAGGAATGATTTCGGCTACGGCAAGCAAAGCAAACACTACACTGAATTTAGTTGCAGTGGTTTTTGCGAATGATGTTTATAAAAAAATTTTTTTTCCGAAGGCTTCTGACAAAACCTTAGTATGGGTTGCAAGAGTCTTCACTGTGCTTTTTGGATTGCTAACAATGGTTATTGCTATTCTGATACCTAAAGTTGGCGGAATTGTTGAAATGGTATTGAGCACGGCGGCAATAGCGGGCGGTTCACTCTTCGCTCCCTTGATTTGGTCATTGTTTTCTAAGAAACAGACCGCAAAATCGATTGTTTTTGCATCTATTGTCAGCTTAGTGGTAAGCATATGGATGAAAATAGGCGCACCATTTATTATGGGTATAAGGTTAGATCGCTTTCTGGAAACTTGCCTCGGAGTAGGTTTGCCCTTAGCTATTTTAGTACTATTTGAATTGATCAACCGAAAGCAACATTATGCGGCGTTTTCAAAAAAAGAGGAATCCATACATGAGTATAACGAGCGACAAGATTCTGTGAAGCAAAATATATTCGGTATAAAAGTTATTGCTTTTTCGATAACACTTGTTGGTTTTGGAATCGCTTTATTGGGAATAGGAGCTGATGATGGTTTAGTAGCAGTGATTGTTGGTGCCGGAATTATGTTAGGAGGTGGTGCCATTTGGAAATCCATTTTAAGTGCTCAATGAAATTTTATGCAAATTACCATGGTAGAAAATAGATAGCTAAACTCAAGGGTACATTCGCTTATTGACGCCTCGCGCGGCCGGCGCATCTATTGGATTTTCAGGCCAGGCATGTTTGGGGTATCTTCTTTTAAGCTCTTTTCGGACTTCAAAGTAAGCATTGCTCCAGAAGCTTTTTAAATCCGCGGTTATTTGAACAAGTTTAAAACCGGGAGAAAGCAGATGAAGGGATACGGGCGTTTTTCCGTCATTGATGGTAGGCGTTTCGAGTAGACCAAAAACTTCTTGCAAACGCACTGCCAAGATTGGCGACTCGCCATTTGGTAAATAGCGAAGCCTAATCTGAGATCCACTGGGCACTGTAAGCTTGGTTGGTGCCAGTTTTTCCAGCTTTCTTTGCAGCTCAAAGGGAAGCCAATGGACCAATATCGAAATTAGGTCCAACTTTTTCAAATCCTCTGCTTTTCGGCACTTAGTAAGATAGGGCGCTAGCCATTCTTCTACGCAATTAAGCAAGCTGTCGGTATCAGCTTTAGGCCAATATGCTTTCTGATCCCAGAATTTCAAGCTCATTACGCGATTCTGCCATTGTTCAACCTCCGTCGTATAGTTAAGTAAATGTAGCCCTTCTTTCTTTATTACCTTTAAAAGCACTTCGGTGGCCAGATCGGGGGGGATTTGCTGTAATGGCCTTGTCTGAACGATTAGGTTGTCGATTTTCCATTCTTCTCTTGCAAGGAAAGCCCCGTTATTTGAATCCCACTGAATGTTTGTATCGTGTGTTGTCAAAGGAAAAACATCTTCTTTCTTTAGTGGAGCGGCAAGAAATACCTTGCCCTCTCCTCCTCGAAAATCAATATGGGCTATGACCAAAAAGTCTTCGTTACATAAGCTATCACTTAGAAGGAGCGTTGCCTTCCGTCCATTGGCCATGAAGAAGCGGTTGCTGCCCTGCTCTATCTTGCGGGCAATGCGATCGGGATAAGCATAGGCCACAAGGCATCCACTAACGTAAGGATCGGGATCGTCATTGTTCTCTTCAATACCAAATAGCCTTCTATAATAGGCGGCAATCTTAATCACTTTGGAGAAAGATTGATAATACGTATGATTTTTTCTCGCTCTTCTTAATCCTTCGATTCGCAAATTTAAGTCAGTTTCAATCGTATTACTTAGGGGATCGCGTTCTTCTAGAAGAGCAGCAATGTCTGTTGCTAAGTGCAAATGTAATTTTTCGGATGCTGCTGCGGATAGCATATGCGCTAACCTGGGATGGCATGGTAAACGATGTATCATTTTGCCATGAGCGCTTATCTTTCCATCCATGATGGCCTCGATACGAGTTAAGATCTTTTGTGCTTGCAGAAATCGTTCGAGCGGCGGTGGTGTTAACCATTTTAACTGGTCCACAGATGAAATCCCCCACTTGAACAGTTCTAAGGTTAAAGGCATCAAATCCGCATCGATAATTTCCGGATTGCGATAGGTTTTCATTTTAGCCTCTTGTGTTTTAGACCACATGCGATAACAAGTTCCAGGGCCAAGTCTACCGGCCCTACCACTTCGCTGGATTGCTGAGTCGAGGCTAATACTAACCGTTTGTAAGCTTGACAAATTAGTTTTAGCGTCGAATATTGCTTGGCGCGTAAAGCCACTATCAATAACGACGCGAACGCCTTCGATCGTGAGGCTGGTCTCGGCAATGGAGGTTGCCAGGATGACTTTCCGACCACCTTTTTCATCGGGGAGGATGGCTCTTTGTTGTGCTGCTATTGAGAGCTGCCCATATAAGCAATGGATAATTGCAGTTGTCTTTTTTATTTTCAAGAGATCTTTACATCGGTTAATCGCCGCCTGTCCAGGAAGAAAGACAAGTATGTCTCCGATGGTTTCATGAAGTGCTCGCAATATAGTTTGAACACATAAAGACGGAAGACTTTCCAAGTTTTGCTCTCCTGTATAGATAATATCTATCGGATGTGTTCTCGAAGGACATTCAATAGTTGGAGCTTTTAATAACTGTGCCAGATTAGGTAAATCGAGCGTTGCTGACATTACCAGTAATCGCAAATCCGGGCGTAAGATTTCTTGCGTTTCCAGACAGAGTGTTAACGCAGTATCGGCATGAATACTTCTTTCGTGAAATTCATCAAAAATAATTAAACCAAATGCTTCGAGGGCATTATCATCTTGTATCATGCGCGTCAAAATACCTTCGGTTACCACTTCTATCCGTGTGCTATTGCTTACTTTATGTTCAAATCGAATCCGATAACCTATGGTTTTTCCTATATCTTCATCTAATAGAGATGCCATTCTCCCTGCGATCGCGATTGCAGCTAAACGACGGGGTTCCAGTAATAGAATTTTTTTGCCTTTGAGCCATGGTTCATCCAATAAACGCAAAGGAAGCAAGGTGCTTTTTCCTGCCCCCGGAGAAGCGCTAACCAATAAATTGGGGTGTTTTTTTAATGAATCCTGAACTTTTGAAAGGATTTGCTGAATGGGTAGTTGTGGCTCCTCTAAAATAGATAACATGGAGGTCAAACTTACGGAATAGATTCGGAATGATCAATGCTGTCTTATTGGCTAAGTGGTGCGTCTTGTTCTACCATTGAATGTAATTTCTTTTTTTGAAGAGGCTGGTTTTTATATAAATTGGTAGTGCTTCGCCAGATCCATTCAAGCGGGCCAAAGCTGAATTTTTTGAACCAATAAATCGAAAAAATGATTTGTGCAAAATAGAATAAGTTGGCTAATATGATAATGGAAAGCAATTCTCCATTTTTTACTTGTTTATAGCCAAATTCAAAGAGAAGAAAGAAGAAAAAAGTTTGTAATACATAATTCGTTAAACCCATGCGGCCTAAATTTTCCAAGGCTGACCAAAAAAGCCGCCATTTTTTTCTGTACCAATAAAGTAAACAGATGCCGCCGATGTAGCAGAATGAAAGCCATAGACTTTTTAAGGCACTCAACGTAGCTGTATAATATAACGTACTGCCAATAATTAAAAACACGCCAAGTGCAAGCGACCACAGAAGTAAGGATTTTTTTAATAGCTCAGTACGAAAACCCTTAGCATTAAATAGATCAACTGTACCGGCCCAGTAACCAAGATAGAATAAGCTAAGAATCATCAGGAAATGACCGGACGATAATTGATGGATAATACGTTGCGAGAAGCCTAAATTGGCTATTAAGGACATGGAAGAAGAACTTTTAATATGATGGCCGAATTCGGAAGATAAGCAAGCTGCAACAACTAAAATTGCTATTATGAATAGAAGATGTCTTTGATTCAGATGTCTAACAGGAATAAGTAACAAACCGATAATGGCGTAGATATGCAATATATCAAAAGCATAAAATTGATTATGCAGTAAACCAATAATAAATAAAACAAACAGCCTCCATATAAACTTGATTGTAAATGGCTGACCCTTTCTTTTAGCATTTCTAAATTGGATATAAAAGCTTAAGCCGAATAAGAAGGAAAATATTAAGTAAAATTTTCTTTCTACGAAAAAACTTAAGAAACTCTTGATTAAAAGGTCCGTTTCATTGCCGATTTTTTTTCCTTCGGATTGTAATTCAAGAAGATATATAGATGCCGCGTGAGCAAGGATAATTCCGTACAAGGCGAAGCCCCGAAGAATATCAAGGATTGAAATTCGTGATGAATCAGTTTTTAACAAGGTATCGGCCATGGTAATACAAAGGTAAGCTGGAGCAACAATTAATGGAGGTTATGGATACTAACTGATATAAAAACGGGCAATTATACGAAAGGGTGGGAAGTGTTGGTTAGCTATGTACAACGCTTACAAAGATAAGCGGCAAAAAACAAGTACAATATACTGATGCGGAAATCGTTTATGTTGATGAGGAGAACGGTGATGTTTAATTTGTTTAGACGAAGCGGACATGCGAATCTAGAGTGGGTTGGAGTTGATATACATTCACACCTGCTGCCAGGCATTGATGATGGAGCACCAAACGTTTCCGTATCGTTGCTGTTTCTAAAAAAGCTTTTGTCTCTTGGTTTGAAAGAGTTCATATTGACACCCCATATATACGATGAGGTATTTCCTAATACGCAAGAAACAATAGATTATGCCCACAATAAATTATATACTGAAATGGAAGAGGCTGGTTTGGGAGATGTTTATACACATTCATCAGCAGAATATATGCTGGGTGAAAAATTTGATTTGCTCTTGGATAGAAGGCATTTAAGACCGTTTCCCACCAATCATTTGCTGGTTGAAGTACCTTGGTTGGCTGAACCTATTCAATTGGAGCGAACAATTGCAAACATTGTTGAAAGAGGATATCGGCCAATTATAGCTCATCCTGAGCGCTATAATTTTTATCATTCAAGGCTAATAATGTACCATCAACTGAAGGAAATGGGGTGCGCATTACAGTTAAATTTACTTTCTCCGATTGGATATTATGGACAGAAAGCAGCAGAGGCCGCCCATTACTTAATCGAAAACAGCATGTATGATTTTTTAGGGACAGATCTGCATCATGATAGGCAATTACATAAAATTCTCAAATATGTTAAAAGTGGAAACGCTTACAAAGATCTAGGACGCCTTCGGTTAAGAAATCATGAGCTGTTGTAGCTGGGTTGACAAGGCACGTTTATTTGCTGATTTTAAATGGATAGTAATACTCAAAAGGGTTCCGTTTATATACAATTTATGTACACCTCACACAAAAAAAATATTATTTGCCGATATTCATCCCCGATATATCATTAGCGAGATTATTTGTAAAATGAAGGGGCTAATATTTTTTTTCTAATAATAAAATTGATTAAATTAACGAAAAATGAAACCGACTTTAGTAATTCTGGCCGCAGGAATGGCAAGCCGCTATGGAGGAAACAAACAAATTGATGGTTTTGGGCCAAATAACGAGACAATTTTGGAATATTCCATTTTTGACGCAATACGTGCAGGCTTTGGAAAAGTATGTTTTATTATAAGGGAAGAACATCAAAGCGTTTTTGAAGAAAAGTTTGC
Organism: Olivibacter sp. EAT-5; assembly: GCF_044784325.1. NCBI lineage: Bacteria > Pseudomonadati > Bacteroidota > Sphingobacteriia > Sphingobacteriales > Sphingobacteriaceae > Olivibacter > Olivibacter sp. EAT-5. Next base: position 2,511,578 of record NZ_CP173028.1, read on the forward strand.
AAATTCTATAAAAAATCAAGTAAAAGTGGAATATGCTTTTCAAGAACCTCAGTTATCAGAATACGGTTTTAGCGATTATATTGAACGTAGTAAACCGTGGGGAACGGGACATGCACTGTTGGCAGCCAGAAATTTAGTAAAAGAGCGCTTCTGCGTAATTAATGCCGATGATTTTTATAGTCTAGTAGCCTTTCAGCAGATGGCGAATTTTTTAGCGAACGATGCGAAAGATGATCACTTTGCATTATTAGGATATAAGATAGATAAGACTTTATCAGATAGTGGTCCGGTAACAAGGGGCGTTTGCGCTGTATCAGATAGTGGCGAATTAAAACGATTAGATGAGCGAGCAAAAGTTTATAGAAAAGCTGCAAATACCATTGAGTTTGTTCAAGAAGATGGAACACCTGGGCAACTGGAAGTAGACGATCTTGTTTCAATGAATTTCTGGGGCTTTACGCCAGCTATATTTTCTTTACTCGAGCCCTTATTTATTACTTTTGTTGAACAGAATAGGATGGATCCGAAGGCTGAGTTTTTAATACCTGAAGCCGCACAAGTTATATTGCAACAGGGTATGGCAACTTTTAAGGTGATTCCGATTGATGCGCCTTGCTTTGGAGTAACCTATCAAGAAGATAAGCCGTTAGTGAAGAAGGAACTTTCCAGCCTGATAGAAGAGGGTGCCTATCCTAAAGATTTATGGAAAGAATTAACTGTTTAAGCTCTTTTTCATTCTGTAATAAAAGATATATATGAATAAAAACCATTATGTTGTAATTATGGCCGGCGGTGTGGGTAGTCGTTTTTGGCCAGTTAGTAGAACATCGCTTCCTAAGCAGTTCATTGATGTGCTTGGTTTAGGTAAAACATTAATTCAAAGCACATATGATCGATTTAAACAAATTGTTCCTGAAGAAAATATATATGTGCTGACGAATCATAGGTATGTTGGACTAGTAAAAGAACAGTTGGGAATTACTGATGAGAACAGAATTATCGGTGAGCCAGCCATGCGCAATACAGCACCCTGCATCGCTTATGCTTGCCATAAATTAGAAGCGTTAAATCCGAATGCAACACTTGTTATTGCACCTTCCGATCATTTGATCCAAGATACGGAGCGTTTTCTAGCAGATATTGAGCGGTCATTAAATGCAGCTGAAAACAGTAATGCTTTAATTACCTTAGGGATAAAACCGTCTCGGCCTGATACGGGATATGGGTATATACAGATTAGTGATGAAACGCTGAATGGATTTACAGAGTTTAACAAGGTGGCTTCTTTTCGGGAAAAACCTGTTTTACAGGTAGCACAGGAGTATGTAGCTAGTGATAAATACCTCTGGAATGCAGGTATTTTTATTTGGAATGTGCGGACCATTCTTGCCGAATTGGAAAAACATGAAGAAAAGCTAAATGCCATATTTTTAGTGGGAAGGGAAAAATACAACACACCTGAAGAAAAGGCTTTCTTGGAAGCGTATTATCCTATGTGCGAAAATATTTCTATAGACTATGCCGTCATGGAAAAGAGCGAATTGGTTTATGTCCTTCCCGTCGATTTTGGATGGTCTGACTTGGGCACATGGACTTCCGTTTATGGGTTAAGCCAACAGGATAATAGGGGTAACGTATTAATACCGGATGCCAACAATATAATTCTTTATAACAGCAGCAATTGCATGGTGAACGTACCAAGTTATAAGAAAGTAGTACTGAAGAATTTACATAATTATATAGTGGTTGAGTCAAACGATACATTGTTGATTTGCCCTATCGACAGCGAGCAAGAAGTTAAACAAGTTGTAGCTGATGCGGCGAAACAATTTGGAGAGAGTTATATTTAATTCTACCACTTTGGATAGTATCATGAAATGGATTTGGAGAGTCTGGTGTGTGCTGTATTTTTTTATTTTACTTTATGTGGTTTTTTTCGCATCAAGACGACCTAGCCCAATGTGGGGACGGCACCTTGAGGATCTAAGAATAGTTCCTTTTCGAACGAAGTGGTATTTATATACACATATGAGAGATCTGAGCAACGTCTATTTGGATGTAATAGGAAACATTGTGATGTTTACGCCCTTATCACTATTTTTATATATTGTATTCGGGATTAAACATTACGGAAAAATATTGTTTCTTGGTTTTTTTTTAAGTTTTTGTATTGAGGCTGGTCAGTACTTTATGGGGGTCGGAGTTCCGGATGTAGACGATTTAATATTTAATACTTTTGGTGTTCTTTTAGGTGTTATTATAATTGATGGTGTAAGACGTGTGCCTATACGTAGTAGTGTAACACGATCATAGGCAGGATGACTTTTCCGCAGAATTTGGGTATTTTTCGTGCAATAAATGTAACATCGTGTTTTGAATTCGCCCGTAGACTTTTTCTATCTTTGCGGCAGAGCTCTTGTGAATAAATGAAATTTAATTACTAAAATTTAATCCCGTTTATAAAAATGACAGTAAAAAAAATCTGCTGTATTGGAGCGGGCTACGTTGGTGGCCCCACCATGGCGGTAATAGCCAAACAATGTCCGGACATACAGGTAACAGTGGTTGACCTTAATGAAGCAAGGATTGCTGCCTGGAACGATCAGGATGTGAATAAGATCCCGGTGTATGAACCTGGCTTGAGCGATATTGTGGCTGAGGCCCGCGGTCGTAATCTTTTCTTTTCAACTGAGGTAGACAAAGCTATAGACGAGGCAGATATGATTTTTATTTCTGTAAATACGCCTACTAAGACCTATGGTGCGGGAAAAGGACAAGCTGCTGACCTAAAATGGATCGAACTTTGTGCTAGGCAAATTGCCCGAGTAAGTACTACGGATAAGATTGTAGTAGAAAAGTCGACATTGCCAGTACGCACGGCTAGTACCTTGCGAGATATATTACATCATACAGGTAATGGTGTTCGGTTCCAAATTCTTTCAAATCCTGAATTTTTGGCTGAGGGAACGGCCGTAGAAGATTTGTTAGAACCGGATCGTGTCTTAATTGGCGGTGATCAAGATGAAGAGGGAAAGACTGCGATCGAAGCCCTAGTTAATGTTTACAGTCGATGGGTGCCAAGGGAGCGGATCCTTACGACCAATGTTTGGTCATCTGAGTTATCTAAGTTAACAGCAAACGCTTTTTTGGCTCAACGAGTTTCTTCAATCAACGCATTATCCGAACTGTGTGAGCATACAGAAGCGGAAATTAACGAAGTGGCACGAGCGATAGGAACAGACAGTCGCATTGGCCCTAAATTTTTAAAAGCCTCAGTCGGTTTTGGAGGTTCCTGTTTTCAGAAAGATATTTTAAATCTTGTGTATATTGCTAGAAGTTATGGCCTAACTGAAGTAGCGGATTATTGGGAACAGGTAATCATCATGAATGATCATCAGAAGAAGCGATTTGCCAATAAAATTATACGAGCGCTCTATAACACAGTGAATGGAAAAAAAATTGCATTCTTAGGTTGGGCTTTTAAAAAGGATACCAATGATACGCGAGAGTCTGCTGCGATTTATGTGGCGGATCATTTATTGTATGAACAAGCGCAGGTAGCAGTTTATGATCCGAAAGTGGTTGAACAACAGGTTTATATTGACTTAGACTATTTGGCTACTCGATCGACTGAAGAGAATAAAACTTTGGTTACGGTTCAGAATGACCCTTACGAAGCGTGTAAGGATGCTCATGCAGTAGCAATTCTAACGGAGTGGGATGAGTTTAAAGACTATGATTGGCAGCGTATTTACGATAGCATGTTGAAGCCTGCAAAAATTTTTGATGGCAGAAATTTACTAGATAAGAAAAAATTGGAAGAAATAGGATTTCAGGTACATGCAATCGGCAGTTAAATAATTGCAAAGGATTATTAGAAACCACCCGCTAGCGGGTGGTTTTTTTTTGCTATAGACTAACAAATAAACCAACACTTTAGTATACAGATTTGCATGATTATTATAAACATATAGTTTCATTTTTTTGGCATTAGTACCAACTCACTAAATTTTTTTTTAATCTAATGTGGGGCGTAGATGAAATGATGATCAATAATGATTTCTTTAAGACGATACGAGCAGCTTGAATAACGGATTTATCATCTGAAATTCATCATTGCTGAGTATGGAGCAACCGTGTAAAAAAATGTATAAGAGCTTTCTACAACGTGTTACTTAAACAGATCGTAATTGCCTGAAACAATATTATTCGATATTTTTGATTTCCAAAACCTAAAAATCAGTGTTAAGATTGATTTAATTTTAGCTACATATTGAACAAGCAATAGCTAAATAAGAAGAAATTAGTTCTGCTTAATAGTGATTTGAGAATGTGATGTAAAAAATATTATATATTATCTAATTACAAATGCAATGAAGCATGTGAACTAATCATTTTTTAGAAAGGAAGCAAATGAAAATAAGTATTGGTATTGTAGACGATCAAACGCTATTTTTAGAGTCATTAATAACGTTGATTAACAATCTGACTGACATGGAAGTTGTTCTCTATGCTTCTGATGGGAAAGATTTACTGCGAAAGCTTCGAAGACAAGATAGCCACCCCGATATTTTACTTATCGACGTGCTAATGCCTGATATGAGTGGGGCGGACGTTGTTATTGCAGTGAAAGAAGCCTATCCTGATATTAGATTAGCCGCTTTATCGGTGTTAAATGATTCGTTCAGTGTTTTAAAAATGATTCGCGCAGGATGTTGCGCATACCTGCCAAAAACAATGAACACCTTAGAGTTGAAGCTCGCCCTCACTGAAATTTGGAAGAAGGGTTATTACAACTCGCATCTCATCAAGGTAGAGAACACGGAGGAAACGCTAAGTCCGATTCTATTGACTGAGCGGGAAATGGAATTTTTGGAGCTTGCCTGTAGTGACCTGAACTATCATGAAATTGCAAAGAGAATGTTTCTCTCGATTAAAACGATCGACGGATATCGCGCTAGTTTATTTAATAAGTTCAATGTGAAAAGTAGGACAGGATTAGTACTAGAAGCTATAAAGCGCAATATTGTTAAAGTAATAAGTTGAACCTATTGCCAAAAATTCGTATCAAAAGACTAAAGGGTTTTGACTTAATTGTAAAATCGTATCACGATAATGAGTACTTTTTGTGATATATAATTAACACTGTGAAATTTAGCTCGTAAATTGAGTATTGTGGAGAAGGCTGCAAAGGATACTTTTGTAACAGAACTTTAAGGAACTTACTGATAAGCTCATGGTAAACAACTCATCGAAATATTTATTAATTCAAGGTCGAGACAAAGGGATTGAATGTCTGCGAGGAATAGCCATTATTTTCATGGTAGCGGGACATGTTATTGGAAGTGATCAAACGAACGGATTAAAAGTAGACGACGGCTCCTGGTTACGATATTTCTACTATTTATTTGAATATCTTAGAATGCCACTTTTTACGGTAATTTCGGGCTTTGTTTATGCCATGAAGCCGCTATCCTTAGGGCGGGAAAGGACATTTTTGGAGAGGAAAGTGGCAAGGTTATTGGTGCCTTTTTTTTTCGCTGCAACTTTTTTTTGTGTTTTCCAGGCAATCACGCCCGGAACGAACGCGCATCTCTCAATAGATGAATTTTGGAAGCCATTCGTTTTGCCTTATGGTCAATTCTGGTTCGTGCAAGGGATGTTTATTGTATTTATCATCATCACTTATATTGAACACAATGCCATGATGAACAGTATAGTTAGCTGGCTCGTTATTTTTTTATTCAGCATTGTGCTATTTCTCTCGGATATTATTAGTCTTCCTTTTTTCAGCTTAGATCGAGTTCCCTTTTTACTAGTGTTCTTTTTGCTAGGATTAGGACTACGTCGGTTTTATGATCAACTATTCTATAATAAGGAATTTCTATTTGGCGTGTCAGCCATATTTTTCCTGTCCTTTATTTTTCAGCAATATATCTATTTTGAGGGTAATTGGGATGATGCTTTAATAGTGAAGACGCTTACTGTCATTGTTGGAATTAGTGGGGCAATTACGTTAATAAGAATGCGCTTTAACAACAAATCCCTTGCTTGGTTAGGCGGTTATTCGTATGAGATATTTCTTTATCATCCATTTGGAACAGCAGGAGGGCGGATATCTTTGAAACTTTTAGGAGTAGAAAGTATCAATATTTATTTTGTTACATCTTTGTTTTTGGGCTTAAGTTTACCTATTGTGTTTCGATTACTATGCAATAGGATACCCTTTCTGACAAAATTGCTCTTCGGCGAACGGCTAAAGAAGAAAAAAAGTTTGCCTAAAAATGATGCATCTTGGCAAACAGTTCCAGTTCAGTAATTCAAATTTCTAACATTTTAATTACACCTTACTGTCTTATCTAACGACGTATGCCTGTGTTTATACACATTTATACAATTCTCCATCATTTTGGATAAAAAAGTGAATTTACTTTTTGCAAAAGTGGTATAATCTTTCATATTTGTAGAGAATTGTGTTATTCGCTATAAATTTGAGTGTACAGAGTTGTAAAATAGATACCTATGTTAAAAGCAATAAAAGTAATCAATGCGGCGGTTAAGCCTATCGCTCTTTGGAGCTTTTTGATCGGGACGTCGTTATTGACGTCCTGTAAATCGAACCGGTTGTACGATGCTCCGAAAGTTTCAACCTTTCGAGGTAATCGCTTACCTGCACCTCCGGGTATGGTCTACATTCCTTCAGGAACAATTTTTTACAAAAGTTCGCAGGATAGTAGCGACGTGGGGAAAAATGTAAGTTTAAGTGCATTTTTTATTGATGAAACAGAGGTGACCAATAAACAGTATCGCCAATTTGTCAATTGGGTTGCCGATTCGATTGCTGTAGTCGATTATTTAGAAGATGATCAGTATTTCTTAGAACAGGCCGCAGATGACTCGAATGACGTGAAAGGAGAAAGATTAATTGATTGGAGCGTCGTTAAAAAGAATTCACCCTTATGGCAAAATAAAAATCCTGAAATTCAAGAAAAATTACGTCCCTTAATGACCATGAAAGGAGGTAAAAGGGTATTGAATCAGGAGCTGTTGATTTATCGGTTTTCTTACCTCAAAATGGACGGTATAAATAATAATCAATATGTAACGGATACAGTCCACGTCATGCCTGTTGATAATATTTGGTCCAAAGATTTTCCAAATGCACAGATGACCGCAATGGATGCAAATTATTTTGATCACCAGTCGTTTGACTATAATCCTGTTGTAGGTGTCAGTTGGAAACAAGCCAGAGCTTATGCAGATTGGCGGGGGAAGGAAATTATGGCCAGTTTACAGAAGAATTCTTATTTAAAAGGCTACCAGCTAACCTTCAGTTTGCCTACGGAAGCCCAGTGGCAATATGCAGCCGAAGGAAAATTGGACCCTACCGATACAATCCGACGTACCCGTTTAACGATAAAGGATCGAAAATCAGATAAGAAAAAATTGGCCGTTAATTTTAAACAGGGAGAGGGTACCTATTCGCGAGATGGATCTACATTTACCGTTCCGGTAAAAGCTTATACACCAAATGCTTTTGGGGTGTATAACATGGCTGGAAATGTGTCTGAATGGACGTTGGATGCTTTTAGTCCTTCAGCCGTTGAATTTGTTAATGACTTAAATCCCGTTTTACTATATGACGCAGATGATAACGCTAGCTATGCCTTGAAACGAAAAGTGGTGAGAGGTGGATCTTGGAAGGATAATGGTGGCATGCTGGATAGCGATACAAGAAATTACGAACAACAAGACGAAGCCCATTCTTATATTGGTTTCCGATGTGTAATGTCGGCTTTTGAAATGACAACGCCGCAAGTAAAAACCAGAAAATATAAAAATTAAGCGCCGAAGGTACATAAATGCTTATAAAACGAGCAAAAATGAATAAAAGAAATAGGATGAAAACGTTTTTAATGACTATATTAGGGTTCTTTTGTCTTTCTGGGGTACTCGCTCAAGAACCACTTGATACGACGGGCTATAACAGCACGTCTAACTGGACTGCTTTACCAGATTCCGTTCAAGGCAATAACAGTGCCTTATTAGTAGACACTGTTCCGCAAACGGACGGCTATTATCAAGTAAATGATCTGCATGATGCCGTACCTTTTGCTTATCCAAAAGTTAATCCGAAGAATATCAGATTCTATAAACGTGTTTGGAGAGATATCGATCTGAAGGATAAGGAAAACTACATCTTTGCCATTCCCGGAGCTTCCCTGATGGAGGCCATTATGAAAAGTATTAAAGAAGGTAAATTAACGCCGTATAACCCGGAAGATGATGGTTTCAAAACTAAATTGACAGCAAGAGAAGGCGAAGCCCGTTTTACGGATAGTGTACTGGTTCCTATTTTCGATGAGGAAGGGAATCAGATCGATGCCCAAATGACGTTGAATGAATTCAATCCCGAAAAAGTAACAAAGTTCCGTATTAAAGAGGATATTTTCTTCGATAAACAACGAGGGAAGCTAGAAACCAGGATTATCGGAGTCGCACCTTTGATGACCATTAATACGTCGGAAGAACTAGCAGAATCAGTAGGTGAAACGCCGGCTTTTTGGCTTTACTTTCCGCAATTGAGGTATACCTTAGTTCAGATTGATGTGTCAGACCCGGATAGGGAATTGTACGATATGACGATGGATGACCTGTTTGTTCAACGTAAATTCGCTAGTAAGATCGTCAGGCAATCGTCGCCTAGTCAACAAATGCAATACGCCACGGGCGAGCAAAGCCAAGATTCGGCTGTAACTGGCGATATAGAAGATAAAATAAAGCTTTATAAAGCACGATTATGGAGGAACCCTAAAGGGGTTAATCCGGAGGACTTACTGTCAACAGATCAGCATTCACAAAAAGAAAAGTCGCCAGTGAAAGAGGAAATACAACAGCCTCGGCAGCTTAATTCGGGCACTGAACAGCAAGCCGGAGAGAAGGAGGGAGAAGAGCAATGAAGAAAGTTTTGATGTTTTTGTTTACCATACTTGCCGGTCTACAGGTAAAAGCGCAAGTTTGGGAAGATTATTCCAGCTTTTACCCAGCTGTTGGTATTCAGGTAGGAACAAGAGGGATCGGGATTGAGGGGGCTTATCCGATTTCAGATGCATTCAACATCCGTTTAGGAGCAAGTGTTTTTCCTTCTGCTAAAATGAAGTTTGGTAGAAGGGTGTTTGAAATCAATCGTTCTGACGTGACTTTATTGGCTGATTGGCAACCTCTTGTTGGTAAAGATAGTTGGATAGCCCGTAAGTGGATTGTTAGTGCCGGGTTGGGCTATTTTTTTGAAAACAAATTTGAACGTTACGTAGGATCGAACAAAACGTCTGATCAGTTAACAGACTATGTGGTAGAATGGGGGAAATTTAGGCCCTATATTGGTACAGGGGTTAATGGTTTACGTTTGTCGCAACGATTGAATATGGCTGTTAATGTCGGGTATTACATTCCACTAGCATCAACTGCAATAAAAATTTATGAAAAAGATCCTGTTGAGATCCCTGACCTGCGAGATGATTTAGATTCTTTTCCGTATAATGTGCTTCCCGGACTAAATGTGCAGGTTGGCATATCCTACATTTTTTTTAAAAAAAGCTATAATAAATATTTCCAATAATTAATGTATGAAGAAGAAAGAAAATTCAAATTGGCTCCACGTTGCGATCTCTTGGGGAGCAAGTGTGGTCATTTTAGGAGCCCTGTTTAAGATACTCCATATCGGTGGGACTATGGCGAATTACATGATCGGTGCAGGTTTGGGTGTAGAAGCGCTTTTATTTTTTTTAATGGGATTAAATCCCCCGCCGAAAGAACCTGAATGGGAACGCGTATATCCTGAGTTAGCAGACGACTATCAGGGCGAATTACCTAAAGTTTCCACGCGTCAGGCAATACAGAACCCTGCTCATTCTACTACCATTGCCTTAGATAAGATCTTTGCTGATGCGCAGGTTGGTCCGGAAACACTTGCCAGTTTAGGTCAAGGACTTCGCTCTTTTAATGATAAGGTAACAGCGATCAATAGCATGTCCGACGCTTCCTTTGCTGCTAACGAGTTTACGGAAAAACTACGCTTAGCTTCATCAAAATTTGATAATTTAAGTGCTGCTTTCGAAAAGGCATCGGCTAATCTGGTCGCCATGTCTTCATCCAATTCGGATACACGTGGTTACCACGAGCAAGTACACAAATTGACACAAAACCTAAGTTCCTTAAATGCGATGTACGAGCGTGAATTGAAGGATTCAACCACGCACCTCCAATCCATGAACCGGTTTTATGAACATTTGAGCGCTACCATGCAGAACTTCAATGAATCTTTAGACGATTCCAAAATGTTTAAAGATGAAGTTAATAAGTTGGCAAAAAATCTGGCGGCACTTAATGCTGTTTATGGTAACATGCTAAGCGCGATGAATCAACCGCGTATGTAATTAGGCAAGTGTTCATTGACAATTAAACAGGTAATTAATGGCTTTAGGAAGAGAGACCCCAAGGCAACGGATGATCAATATCATGTATTTGGTATTGCTGGCCATGTTGGCTTTAAATGTATCAGATACCGTTTTAGATGCCTTTAAAAATATAAATGATAGTTTAGAAACTTCAAGAGCGAATGTAAACACCTCTGTAGAACAGTTGTTTGCCGCTTTTGAAAATACCAAACTGAAGGAAGAACCTGAACGTGCCCGACCAATTTATGAAAAGGCTAAACAAGCGCGCGCGATTGTAGCAACGCTGAACGATTACATCAATACGTTAAAAAAGGAATTTGAAAAACGAGGAGGAGGTTATGATGAGGATACTGGCGATTTATCACAGCGCGATAATACAGACATAGCCCCAGGCTTGATGCTTAATCAAAAGAAAGGTGTTGAATTAAAGGAGAAAATAAATCAAACACGCCAGAAGCTACTGGCATTATTGGACGAAAAGGATAGAGGAACCGTAACCTTCTCATTGGTTGCGGCTGATGATCTAAAGAAACGGGGGAATGGAAAGAAAAAATGGGAAGAGATTAATTTTGGTGATGGAACCCCTTTAACGGCAGCGATGGCCATTTTAACAAAAATACAGACTGATGCACAAAATGCCGAATCCGATGTAGTGAAACGGATCTTAGGAAAAATGGATCAGGCGGTCGTAAACTTGGACCAGTTTGCTGCAGTAGCGGTAGCCCCCAGTTCGTACTTGATTCAGGGGCAACCCTACACAGCTGAAGTTTTTCTAACGGCCTACGATTCGAAGTCTGATCCTTCGATTTCCGTGAATGGAAGCCCTTTACAAGTAAGTAATGGTAAAGGCGTTTATAACGTGAATACTTCTCGGGAAGGGGTATTTACCTGGACGGGCATCGTTAAAGTTAAACAAACCGATGGAACGGTAAAGGAATATCGAACACCGGAACAACGCTATCAGGTGTCGCGGCCGTCGGCAGTTGTGTCTCCTGATAAAATGAATGTATTATATATCGGTGTGGATAACCCGTTATCGGTATCAGCTCCAGGTACCCCTGCAGATAAAATCAAAGTGAATATGAGTGGTGGAAGTTTGTCTGGTGCTAATGGAAAGTATGTAGCGCGGGTCTCCTCTCCTGGAACCGCTAAAATATCCGTATCGGCAGAGATTGCGCCAGGTAAAGTACAGACCTTAAGCTCAACGGATTTTAGAGTGAAACGGATTCCCGACCCCATTGCAAAGTTTGGAGGGAAATCTGGTGGGACCATGGCTTCTGTAGCTTTAAAGGCCCAGAATGCGCTATTTGCAAATTTGGAGAATTTTGATTTTGATGCAAAATTCAGCATTACTAAATTTACCATGATTATTGCTAAACCACGTGCAGATGCCATCGTACTTTCCACCAGTGGTAATTCTTTAAGCGCTGCCATGAAATCAGCTTTAAGTGGGATTGGACCAGGCACGCGCGTGATTTTTGACAACATCATTGCTGTTGGGCCAGATAAGACACCTAGGCAATTAAATGCAGTGGCTTTATCTGCTAATTAGTGATCGTCTACGGTGCTGTTTCGTTTGACAACCTGCTGATATGAAGAGCCGCTAGTGCGGCTCTTCATGCAATACGTTATAATATGAAAAAAGATTCAAGAGTCTATATTGCCGGACATCGTGGAATGGTAGGCGGTGCTATCACCCGCCATTTAAAATCCGCTGGATATTCAAATCTTATTACAAGAACCTCCTCTGAATTGGACCTCCGCGATCAAGCGAGCGTCCTGAATTTTTTCGAGAAAGAAAAACCTGAATATGTTTTTTTTGCTGCAGCAAAAGTAGGCGGTATCATTGCTAACAATACATATAGAGCAGATTTTTTGTATGATAATCTAATAATGGAATGTAATATTATCCATGCATCCTACCTACAAAAGATCACGAAACTGTTGTTCTTAGGAAGTAGTTGCATTTATCCAAAGTTAGCGCCTCAACCGTTAAAAGAAGAGTATTTATTGACAGGGTCTTTGGAATATACGAATGAACCGTATGCGGTTGCCAAGATTGCTGGCATTAAGCTGTGTGAAACTTATCGAGATCAGTACGGATGTAATTTTATAAGCGTGATGCCTACTAATCTGTATGGAATAGGGGATAATTACCATCCTCAAAATTCCCATGTATTACCGGCCCTGATCAGACGATTTCATGAAGCAAAAGTAGCAGGAAGCACTTCGGTTACTATTTGGGGAACGGGGACACCTAAGCGTGAATTTCTTTACGCGGATGATTTAGCGGATGCCTGTATTTTTTTAATGGAAAATTACGCTGAGAAGGAATTAATAAATGTGGGTACCGGAAAAGACTTGACTATTAAAGAGCTTGCTGAATTGATCAAGGAGGTGGTTGGCTTCGAAGGAGAAATAAATTATGATACGTCCAAGCCAGATGGTACACCTCGAAAACTTATGGACGTTACTAAATTACATCAACGGGGTTGGAAGCATAAAGTTGATCTCAAGGATGGAATTACCTTGGCTTATCATGATTTTCTGCAATCGAAAAGCCGGGCGGAGCGATAAAAAAGAGCTAATAAAGTCGTGTTCTTATACCTCGCTAGACGGTTTAATGACTGCTTTGGCTAGTTTTTTCGAGGTGGTATTCTCTGCCGGTTTTGGTGCGCTAATGATCCGTTTACTAGCATTGATAAATGGTACCTCAATATACTTGTAAGTGTAATTCGAAACTATAAATGTTAGGCTGATAGCCAAGGTGCTCGCTAGTACAGGGTTTGGAATGTTAGACAAAACTAAAGTGAGTATAATGGCTTGGTTTAAATATAGTGAATAGCTAATAGCTCCCAAATGGGTGAACAGCTGAGGATAAGATTTATTTCTAAAATAGTAACAAACTGTGAAAAGAAGATAGGCCGTCAATATTGCGTTAGTAACTGGTAAAAAGCTCTCCCCACCGAAATTTTTTGGGTTAGGCACCTGACTACCGAAAACAAAATAGCTATTCATAACCAACGTCACTATCGCTGTCGCAACACTTGCTTGTAATGCGGTTTTTGATAACTGGTGATGTAAATATCTATAGTAAAGAGTGCCCACAAACATTGTAGCTAAATAAAATGCCAATAGCCATCCACCATCGAAAAGATGTAGGATATGAATACCTACGATCCCTATCAAGGAAACACCCAAAAGCCCAGCACCAGCTAGCGCAACACTGTGTTTGAGAAGATTTAACTTAAACAGTATTGCGACGATTATATAAAAGGCCATCTCTAAGTTCAGCGTCCAATAAGAAGCTTCAATTAACGGTTGTCCGATAAATTTGGCGAGCATCGAAACGTTGGCTAGAATGTTCGTTAGGGAGGGATCAACGCCGTGAACATCTCTATGTAGGATTAATGATATTTTCAGTACGAGGCTGACCAAGAAAATGGGATATAAGCGATAAATTCGACTAATGGCAAATTTCTTAATAGATTGATGTTTCTCTATCGAAACAGGGATAATAAAACCACTGCATAGAAAGAATAAACAAACACCAAAAGCACCGAATTGAAAATAGTTCGAACAAAACCACCCAAATTGAGGAGATATGCGCTCAAATGTATGCTGGATTATAACAGCCAAAGCGGCAAAAAAACGTAAACTATCTAGGAATTGAAGGCGTTTAGTGTTTTCTTTCATATTACAATTCAACTTGTTACGCTAAAGTTTAAAGCTGTCCTTAAAAGACTGCGTGCTTTATTAGTTCTTACAAGCTTTTCCTGATACATCATGTTGCAAACATAGGTGTTTACATCCGCAGTCTTGCTTAATTGCAGACAGTTGTTTTCTTTTTGAGTAAAATTGAGTAAATATGAGTACATGTGCCCGTTACTCTTTTGAAATTTAACCGCTAAAGTGCGCTGTGTAAGGTGTTTTATATCGATTTTTCTCCTATAAGGACATATTAAATAAATAGCATAAAACCTGCTTTTTTAAATTCTTTTCTCACTAAAAGAACGTTCATTTCTCACTATGTTATTTTCGAAATTTAACGCTTAGTTTTACCGCTGAAAAAAGCACAAAAAAGAAACGAAGAATGGATAGTTCGAAAAGTTTAGTGTTGAAAGGAGTTTTTTGGAACGGCGCTCAGCTCATAATTAATCAGTCTTTCGCGTTTATAGTTAAGTTAGTATTGGCCAAATTGCTATTGCCGGAACAATTTGGGTTAATAGGTATGGCTACTGTTTTTACGGGATTTGTACAGGTGCTCACCGATTTAGGTTTTGGCGCTGCTTTAATCCAAAGAAAAGAGGAGGACTTAAAGCCCGTGCATTTTCATACCGCATTTTGGACAGGATTGATATGGTCAATTGCCTTGTTTCTTCTGATGAGTTTTGTGATCGCCCCGCTAGCTGTCGGGTTCTACCATGAAGAGCGGTTAAGGTTGTTGATTCCTGTGATCAGTTTAGGTATCCTTTTTACCCCCATCAACTTGGTTAATAAAGCTCAGCTATCTAAAAAGATGGAATTTAAAAAAATTGCCAGTATAGAAGGAGCCGCTAATATAGTGGCAGGCATTCTCTCTATTATTCTTGCATTTGCCGGAGCGGGAGTATGGTCATTAGCTTTCAATTCTTTTGCTATCGTAACCTTCGCAATCCCATTTTACTTTAAGGCTACTAACTGGCATCCGAAATTTCAATGGAATAAACAGGCTTTTAAAGATGTATTCGGATTTGGTGTGCTTGCATCCGGCACGAATCTCGTGAACTACATTATCAACAATATTGATTACTTGCTAATTGGAAAATTTCTTTCAGCGGCATTGTTAGGTGCATATTCTTTCGCCTTTGTATTAACCGATTTGTTTAGAAGCCGCTTGATGGCGGTTATAAACAATGTAATGTATCCACTTTATGGTAAGAAGCAGTCAGAGCCAGCAGCCATTAAAAAGTATTATCTAAAGGTCGTAAGCTACAATTGTATCATTGTATTTCCGGTCATGTTGTTGTTTTTTACCTTAGCAGAACCGTTTGTATTGAATTTTTTTGGTGAGAAGTGGCATGCTTCTATTATCCCTTTACAGATATTGGCTGCCTCAATTATGATTCAGATGCTAGTAAATAGCAATACTGTTTTGATACGAGCCTTAGGTAGACCAGGCTTGGAAATGAAACTTCAAATCGTAAAAGCAATTGTTTATATTCCTACACTTGCCTATGGTGTTTATATCGGTGGGATCATCGGAGCAGCATGGGCCGTTTTTTTTAATAAAATTTTCAATGTGATAGTTGCACAATATGCCTTTAAGTATCTATTGGATATTAAAATAAGTACCCAGGAATTAATAAATGAGGTGAAGGCCCCTGTGATAGCTTCCTCGATGGCTTATGGCATAGGATTCTTATTACTTAATATAGCAAATGTGAATTTCATCATAGTCGGTATAATTATGATAGCTGTTTTCGCTGCAATAATATATAAAATGGTCGGGCAAGAGTTAATATTACATCTTAAACCTCAAAAGAAGTAAATGTTCCGTGCTAAATGAAAGAATTATCAAATACCTTCGTATCAATTATAATACCTACCTATAGAGATTGGTCCAGGCTTGCTTTGTGTATTAGCCATCTAAAAAAACAATCGTGGCCTATGTCGAAGTTTGAAGTAATCGTTGTTAACAATGATCCAAGCGACTCGGCTCCTTCTCCAATAATCAATGATTTACCGGAAAACTTCTGCATTATAAATGAGGGGAAGTCTGGATCTTATGCAGCGCGTAATGCAGGCATTCGATTAGCTAAAGGAAATGTACTTGGCTTCACAGATTCAGATTGTATTCCTGATAAAAATTGGATATATAATGCAATTAGGTTGTTTAATGACAAACCATGTGATCGCATTGGTGGTGCTATTGAAGTTTTTTATGAGAATGAACAAAGACCAACCGATGCAGAACTTTATGAGAAGGTATTCGCTTTTAAACAAGCCGAAACAATAAATGCGAGCAAAGCTTGTGTCACTGGTAACATGTTCAGCCATCGTTATGTTTTCGACAAGGTCGGACTTTTTAACGAAAACCTCTTTTCGGGCGGTGATTACGAGTGGGCGAGGAGAGCGTCAGATTGCGGTTTTTCTATCATACATGGTGAAGATGTGAAAATATTTCACCCTGCCCGAAAATCGATGCAAGAGTTGATAAAAAAAGCAAAAAGGGTTGGAGGTGGAACGGCCCATCAGCTACTTGGCGAGAAAAGAGCTGCTATTAGAGATTATTTAAATACCTTTGAGCCCTCACGATATGCTTTGCATATGATTCGACTTTATGGAAGCGAGCTATCGTTATGGCAAAAACTAAAGGTATTCAGTTTAAGGGTATATATAAAACATACGATGAACTTGGAAAAAATGAAAGTCGTGTTTGGAAAGAAGGCGAACCGAGAATAAAATATGTGCTGGATAATAACCAAGATTATCCAGCATATTTGATCTGTATTATATCAGTAAATCATTCATCATTTCGTTGATCTTTTGATCTAGATCTTCGCTGATCTTTTGATAGTTTTCTATGGCATCCAACGGAAGTTTTGCGCTACAATAGAACTTAATCTTTGGTTCGGTTCCCGATGGTCGAGCGGAAACTACACTTCCGTCTGTCAGAACGAACTGAAGAACATCGGATTTGGGGAGAGATATAACTTCTTGAGTATTGGTTGTCAAATCAGTCGTTATTCCATTTTCATAGTCTTTTAATAAGGCGACAGCTGTGCCACCCAATGTTCGCGGTGTCTCTGTTCGTAGTTTTTGCATCATCAATTTAATCTCTTCAGCACCGCTCTGACCTTTTTTCGTTAAAGAAATGAGCTTTTCTTTATAGAAACCATGCTTTATATACAAGTCAACTAATGCTTCAAAGAGCGACTTCCCTTGACTTTTATAATAAGCGGTCATTTCGGCGATAAAAGCACACGATACGACAGCATCTTTATCTCTCACTAAATCACCGACAAGATAGCCATAGCTTTCCTCTCCGCCAACAAGAAATTTCTCTTTATTTAAAAGATTGGTCATCAATTCGCCAATGTACTTAAATCCTGTTAGCACTTCATAGCACTGTACGTTGTGACTACGAGCGATGTCGCTGATTAAATTGGTTGTAACAATGGTTTTACAAGTGTAATCAGTTGGGAATAGATTGCCCAACTCCTTCTTTGAGCTTAAAACATAATCTACTAAAAGTGAGCCTATTTGATTTCCATTAAGTAGTTGAAATTCTCCTGCCAGATTCTTTACCGCTACGCCTACGCGGTCAGCATCAGGATCTGTTGCCAGTAATAAGTCGGCATCGAGCTGTATCGCTTCTTGCAGACCGATGGACATGGCATCCTCTTCTTCGGGATTCGGATAAATCACTGTAGGAAAATTGCCATCTGGGTTTGCTTGTGTTTCAACAATATGAATATTGCGAAAGCCCCATTTATCCAGCACCTTCGGAACTAAAGTAATTCCTGTACCATGGATAGGCGAATATACAATCTTAAGCTGTTCTTCTTGCTTTATCACTGCTGGCCTTAACGAGAGGCTGGCCAACTTGTTAATATATAACTGATCTACCTCGTTGTCAATATGATGAATCAATGCGGGATTCTTGCCAAACTGTATCTGATCGATAGCAAGAGCGCTGACTTCATCTATTACGTTTTTATCATGCGGAGAAATTAGCTGCCCGCCATCGTTCCAGTATGCCTTATACCCATTATATTCTTTTGGGTTATGTGATGCAGTAATCATAACGCCGCTCTGGCATTTTAACTCTCGAATAGCAAATGACAGTTCCGGAGTAGGCCTTAAGGAGCTAAATAAATAGACAAGAATACCATTTGCCGAGAATACATCTGCAACAGTTTGCGCAAAATTGATAGACATGTTTCTACTATCATAACTTACTGCTACTGATATCGGTTGGTCAGGATAGGTTTTCTTTAAATAATTTGCTAACCCTTGGGTTGCTTTACCAACCGTGTAGATATTCATTCTATTTGTTCCAACCCCTATTATTCCTCGTAATCCTCCTGTTCCAAAAGAAAGTTCTTTGTAAAATGCATCGTTTAATTCTTCCCAGTCCTCGTTATCCATTAGTCGCTGAATGGACTTTTTGGTGCTTTCATCGTAGTTTCCGTTCAGCCACTGATCAATTTTTTCTTTAATTGCGGAATCCAAAGTGCTAATTGCCATAAGTAAGTATTATTTAAGGAGCCTATGTTTTGTAAATCTGAACTGCAAAATAATTAATTTTACTAAAAAGATGTAATGGAATGTTAAAATTTCTTTTACTTATTGCTTTTCGGATCCTGTTTTACCTGGTTAACAAGTAGACGGTTATACTCTTCGAGTATTTTTATGTATTTGTCTTTCCAATAAGTACTTCCGCCCTCGTTTAAAATGGGAAGTTCATCAGACGACGTTTTCTCCGGAGAGATCACTTTTTGGAATTCATCTTCGGTGAACAATTCGGGAAATTCCTCCGAGAAGTCATGCTTCAACGCACAACCAATGCGGAAAATGATTTCAGGTTTTAAGCTTTTCTGATTAAACCAGTTATAAATAGACCGCCTGTTAACATTGGTCAGTCGAGCTAATTCGCTTATGCTGTAACCATTACGCCTGATTATTTTTTCAATGATATGGCCATAATGTTTGTCCATAGTTATCTGCATTTAGGTTAGATTTATGGGATTATTCGATTAAGAGTTATAAATAAATACTGTTTTTTGTACACGTTAGGCTAGTAACAAGTTCTGCTGAGAAACGTTCACTTTTGCAATGAGTGCACAGTTAAATTGCTCCAAAACCATGACCACCGATTTTCCCTTAACTGTAATGACTTCTCCTTGCCAATCGGATAAGATACCTTCTCTTACTTTGATTTTGTCGCCTATACCAACTTGGTCAAAAGGAACAACTTCGAGCTCACGATCCTCCGCTATCAGCAAATCTTGGATACGATTTATCTCATTGGCAGTTATATAGGCGGGCCTTCCACAATGGTATACAATACTTACTACACCAGCTGTTTGTTGTATCCGATATTGTTCCAGTGTGTCTACCTTCGCAAATACATAAGATGAGAAAAGGGGAAATTCGACTATTTTCTTTCTGTCAGCCCATTGCTTTTTAGTTTTTACTAGTGGACAATACGACTCGATACCCTGATGTAGCAAAAGCTGATGGACTTTCTTTTCCCATTTATGCCGTGTGTAAAGTGCTATCCACTGTTTTTCGTTTCTGTTCATTTTCTTTTGGCCTTTTATATAAAAATAGAACCGCTCCGTTTTTGATCGTATGTGACACGTTTCAGTAAGAGATGTTATGATAAACTTTAAAATCAGTCAAATTTAGGGTGTTGGACGCTTTTTTTGTTGCGCGCTAACGATTTGTAGCATATTTTATGGTTATGTGTGTACTTTACACTAAAAGTGTGCGCCGTAAAATGTGCGGCTGTGAATTAACCGCTGATTATTAACGTTTTTTACTTTTTATGAGAGTAAAAACGTGACTGATGTATCCAAATTTATACGCTTTTTCCACATATTAATCTTTCTGTTTCTTTTTTTATCAAAGCAACGTATTATTGCATTTTATGGGGGAGATGGAGCCGATTTTGACGTTATTCGCTTTTAAACTTATTGATTATGTATGACGTTCGTCGCTTAAAAAAAACAGACGGGAGCTTGGTTGATGCTATCTGTGATTCTTTAAAGACAGCCTATGATCCAAATGTCGCTCGTTTTTTTGTACACAGAGACGAGGGCTATAAGAAATTTTTTAACTCAGTTTTAGAACATCCGTTATATGCTACTTATTATGCATATGATGTGAATTCCGGAGAGTTATCTGGCTTTGCTTGCTTCCAATTTATTGAAGGAGTCATTTTTCTCAAACATATTGTTGTAGATAACAGGCTGCGTGGAAGTGGAATAGGTACGAGACTCTTAGCCAGCGGGCTTGCAGATATTCAACAAACATTGCCTACGGGCAATTATTTGTTCCAGTTACAGGTCTTTGAAAAGAACAGCCAAGCCTTGAGCTGGTATCTAAGTATCGGTATGGAATTGGTTGATTGTACTTATTGGTATGATCTTACACCGTCTATTGTGAAAACACATGCTAGCGGAAGCACCCCATCCTTGTCATTGCGGATTATCTCGGATGATTTTGGTTTTAAGCAACTATCTTATGAAGACTTCTACCTTGGGACTTTGTTAGCCGAAAAAACGCTTATTATAAGAAATGCATTAGTTCTTGATAAATTGGACCTATTAGGTCAGGTCATACAACAACTCCACATTTCTTCAGTTGGTTATATTAGCCAAACCGCCCTAAATTTCAGTTTGGTAGACAAAGCACTGCTGATGAGTAAACCAGTGAATTTTCTTGAACTCGTCTAGCATAAGGCTGTATATGGTGAGTATTGGGTATTCAACTGGCGGTTGTACAGTAGTTAACGTTGGAATCCTCTTGGCATGCTTAGCCTAATTAACAATCTACAACTGTTGTGCTATTTCGTGCTAATATGTGAAACTATCTACAATATTTCGTTGATGTGCGCTATTTGTTATCATAATCGCTTGATAATGCATTTTTTACTATCGATTTAATAATCTTTGCAATGTTATTGAGGCTGATAATTTTTATGACTACAGCTTTTTATAGAGAAAAACTACTGTAAGTGGAATGGCGAAGCTTTATCTTTTTTCAGATTTGACCAGTTATCCTTACAGAAAATCCAGCACTTAATTAGAATAATGTCATTAATTTATTTATGATGGTCAGCGTAATAATTCCTTGTTATAACAGTGAAAGCTTCTTATCCCGTGCTGTAGAAAGCGTGTTGAAACAAGGTTATGACGGATGGGAACTTATCTTAGTTAATAATAATTCAGAAGACGATACGCAGGCTGTGATTGATCACTACGTGCATCGATATCCCTATAAGGTGAAATCACTGTTTGAAGGTAAAAAAGGGGCCTGTTACGCTAGAAATAACGGAGTACGGGCTTCAAAAGGAACATGGATCCAGTTCCTTGATGCGGATGATGAGATGCTCCCAGGAAAATGGCAAAGACAGTTAGATTTAGCTAGTGATTCCGCTGATATCGTGATAGGATCTTTTACACGAATTTATCTTAACGCTGCTCAAGAAGAGGATTTTATTATGAATCCGCAGATGAACATCTGGCATGCAATACTGCGATCTCAAGCAGGGATTACAAGTGCTAACTTGTATAGGCGCAGTGCAGTGGTTGCAGTGAGTGGATGGAATGAGGCACTGGATTCATCTCAAGAATACGATCTGCTATTTCGATTGTTAAAAGCAGGTGCTAGAGCTTGTTATGATACTAAATTAAGTGCTCGCGTTTACGAGGAATCAAATTCTGTTTCCCGACCGAAAGATAAGAACGGAAGGGAGCGAATTATTAATAATTATGTTGAACTCCGGATTCGGATTGCGGCGCATCTCAATGAATATGGTATTTGGGATAGTGATCTAAGGCGAATTTATGCACGAAGCTTGTATGAGATGATGCTTAATAGAAAGGGTGCGTCGATACTGGACGTTCATACCGTGATGAAAGAACTTGGATTGGAAACTACCGATCCGTTACAATTGCTGCAGCGAGCAAAGTATTACACCAAGAAACTAATTTTCAGAAATAAAGTTGACACTTATTAACGAATCGTTGTCAATAACTATACGCATTATAAAAATAACATATGATTCAAGTTACCAAACCTTTTATGCCGCCAATGGAGGAATATCTTGCCTATATCAAGGATATCTGGAGTAGGCAGTGGCTAACAAACAACGGGCCTTTGGTTAACCATCTAGAACTTCGATTGAAGGAGCTTTTAGATGTAAAGCATATGATTTTGGTTAACAATGGTACAATTGCATTGCAAATAGCGATTAAGGCTCTTAATTTACGAGGGGATGTGATAACCACCCCCTTTTCTTTCGTCGCAACAACAAGTGCACTTGTTTGGGAAGGATGCCGTCCGGTATTTGTTGATATAGATCCTAATACCTTAAATATAGATCCTAATAAAATCGAGGAAGCCATTACTTCTGAAACATCAGCCATTTTAGCAACGCATGTGTATGGAAACCCTTGCGAGATAGAGAAAATACAAGCAATAGCGGAAAAGCATAACCTTAAGGTCATTTATGATGCAGCTCATTGTTTTGGTACTCTTTATAAAGGCAAGTCAATATTTAGTTATGGTGATGTTAGCACGTTAAGTTTACATGCTACTAAAGTATTTCATACGATCGAAGGGGGCGCTGTATTCACTTCTACGCCCGAATTACTCAAAAAAATTGCTTATATGCGAAATTTCGGCTTCAGCAATGTAGATGAGATCAGTGAATTGGGTATCAATGGAAAGAATTCAGAATTTCATGCTGCCATGGGACTGGCCAATCTCCCTTATATCGAATCAATCAGTCTATACAGAAAAGAACTTTATGATTATTATGAAGAACGACTACAATCATTCAATGGAAAAAAAATTAAAGTGAACGTGGATGGGATTTTTAATTATGCATATTATCCTATAATTTTTAATTCTGAGGAAGATTTAGTGAAAAGTCTACATGAACTCAAAAATAATCGAATATATCCTCGTAGGTATTTTTACCCCTCTCTACATACTTTACCCTATGTTAACGCAACGAGCGTTCCAGTTTCACAAGAGATGGCTAAACGGGTTTTATGTTTGCCCCTTTATAATAATCTATCGTTTGAGGAAGTTGACTTTGTGTGCCGAATCCTTTTACGTGTTCAGAATAATTAACAAAGCAATATTGAAAAAGAATTGTCGGATATGTTCAATACTATCAAGAACCGTTGCATTTGAGGTGTTCTATCAGTCGTCTTCATTTTTAGTACCATGAATTTACATTTAATAGATGATGAGAAATTTTTTGACCCGTTTGTTGAGAAGCTGGAGGCTCTTGGATTATTAGAAAATAATCTTTTTGTTGTAAGGGATTGCGGCCCCTTGAAATTTATTAGGCGTTCGGACTTAATATACGGGCGGTTCTGTGATAAGCTGTTGATCGGCGATACCAGGAAATACAAAAAAGTTTTTATCCACTGTTTAACCAGCGAAATGCATGATTGGATTCTTCAAAATGAATTTAACGAATTGAATTGGATGATTTGGGGAAAGGATCTATATACTTCGGACCTTGTAGACTTTCCATTATATGAGAAACTAACGAAAGATCTAGTGCGAAAAGTTAATAACCAACGCTTCGCTTTCAATTTTGGCTATTGGAACCCCAAAAACGTAATCCGCAGGGCCGGTATGGCTAAAACTTATAGTAAAATAGATTATGTTCTGACATGGATTGAACCTGAATATAAGTATGCTATTAAGCACATTAAAGGGCTTAAGGCAAAGCATGAAAACTTCGCCTATATGTTTGAATATGATGTAGAGGTTTTGCGCGCCAAGTTTGTTGAAAGGGGATGCCAGGCTAAAAAAAAGGTGAATGAAATGAAATGTGTTCTCGGAAACTCTGGCGTAGCAGCCAATAACCACCTTGATGCTTTACAGAAAATAAAACATGCACATTTAAAAGAGATACTTATACCTGTAAGTTATGGCAATGCAAAGTATACAACGCTCCTCAAGCGTGAAATCGAAACCCGCTATACTGATAGGCGCATTGCTTATCTCGACAAGTTTATGAGTTTTTCGGACTACATCGATTTTTTTGACCGGTATGACATATTTATAAGTAACTCGATCCGTCCTATCGGAATGGGGAATATATGGATGGCATTTATAATGGGCAAACTTGTCTTTATGAATACGGATAACTTCATGTACCCCTATTTACGTTCATTAGGATTGCAAGTTTATGATATTAACCAAATTGACAGTCTTGAAGTGATTCTGAAAGCCGTTAATTTTCGGCAAAACTCTGACACTGCTGTGCAATTTCTTTCAAAGGCAAAAATAGATCATATGTATTTAAATCTCTTCAGTAAAGACACATCTATTTACAACCAAATCGTTTAATCTTTCTACCTATCAAAAATGAAAAATAATATGAAAACAACATGCAATAAGAAGTTTAGGTTTAGCTTCTATCTCTTGGTCGCTCTTTTAAGTCTATCCTCCTGTGGAAACACGAAGAAGCTGCGGTACTTTCAAGATATGCCGCAGGTTAAATCAGGGGCAGAGTTCAATTTGACCAAATTTGAAGAAGTAAAGATCCAGTCGGACGACGTATTAAACATTCGAGTTAATACAGTTGACCTTGAGGCATCTGAAGCTATCAATAACGGGAATAACGTGACTCCAGGGATCGCTCGGAATATAAGTACAAGCGGCTATAATCAAATGATTACAGGATATATGGTAGCTAATGATGGGACCATCGATATTCCAGTACTGGGAAGAATTGAAGTTGCTGGCTTGACATTAACCGAGGCTAGAAATAAAGTCGCAGCTAAAGCAGAAGAGTTTTATAAGGGAGCAACGGTAAGTATGCGCTTTGCTAACTTTAGAATGTCGGTAATTGGAGAAGTGACCAGACCAGGTACATTTATTATCCCCAACCAACGAACTTCTGTATTGGATGCGGTAGCCGTAGCAGGAGATTTAACGGTATATGGAAAGCGAAATAATGTCATGTTGATCAGGCGAGATGAGACTGGTAAGGCGGTTGCCGTTACCATGGATTTAACTTCGAAAGAAATTTTTAACTCGCCTTATTTTTATCTTCGACAAAATGATGTCTTGTATGTTGAACCCACACGAACTAGGTTAATCAATGCGGACACGGGGTCAGCTCGTTACATCAGTGTGTTCATTTCACTGGTTTCTCTTGGTATAGCGATTTTTCGTTAAATATTTGAAGATTCATAATTATAAAACATTAAAGCGCTTTGCGTTATGGAAAAAGACAAAGGAATGAAATCGTTTATCGTGCATATGCTGAGCTATTGGAAGGCATTCGTGTTAAGCGTTGCAATCTTCGTTGGCCTGGCATTTCTCTATCTTAAGTATGCTACGCCGCAATATATGGTGTCTAGCGTGCTGATGCTGAAAGATCAAAAAAATATGACTGAGAGCAAGGCCGTTACCTCATTTGCAAACGACAATGGACTTTCAGCTTTGCTTAAACCTAGTGAAAATGTGTTAAACGAGTTGGATGTACTCACTTCGAGAAAGCTTGTGAAAGAAGTAGTCAAAGAATTGAAGTTAAACATTAAGGTTGGCGAAAAATCGGGATTGAGATTTGTCGAGTTATTTGATCAATCACCACTTGATGTATCAATTATTAATCCGAAAACCGACTCTATTAAAGAACGCACCTTCCAAGTAGAAATTTTGGAAAAAAGCAAAATTAGGGTACAGAATGAAGACGAAGGATTGGATAAGGTGCTTGCGATTGGTGAACCGGTGTCAACGAAACAGTATGACCTGCATCTGCAGCCGGTTGCTCAGAAACTATCGGTAGGTAAGAAATTACTTGTTAATGTTGTGTCTGAAAATGCTGCTGTAAGCAGTATACTGGCAAGCTATGTGGCTGAATTGAGTGATAAACAGGCAACTACAGTGAATCTACAGTTGTTTTATCCGCATCCGAAACGAGGGGAGTTGATTTTGCAAAAACTGATGGAACGTTACTTAATTGATAATAGTAATGAAAAAATCCGAATTGCGGATAGTTTGCTTGTTTTTATCGATGATCGTCTCGCTTTGGTTGCTTCTGAACTGAACGACGTGGAAGCGCAATTGGAGACCTTTCGAAGTAGCAATCGGATAACGGACTTATCAGAGCAGTCAAAAATGTTAATCGGAAATGCCAACGAATATTATAACCGTCTGAAAGAACAAGAGGCTCAACTAAAGGTAATGAGTGAGCTGGAAGGTTATGTGAGAAATCCGCAGAATCAACGGATTCCCAGTTCAACGGTAATTCAGAATGCATCATTTGCGGCATCTTTAAACCAATATAATACATTGATCCAAGACTATGAAAAAAAGAAGCTTTCTTACACGGATTCAAATCCTGTTTTGAAAAATTTAAAAGATCAAATTGCTTCCGAGCGAGGCAATTTATTGCAGAATATAAGTGCTTATAGAAAGGAGCTTAAATTAACCACTGCTGAATTAGGTCGACAAAACAGCGGCTTTAATAGTCAAATCAGTAAAGTGCCGGCTAGAGAAAGGGCTTTCGTTAATTTTAGTAGACAGCAAGAATTGAAGCAACAGCTGTATGTTTATTTACTGCAAAAAAGAGAGGAGGCAACTATTGCCAAATCATCTAACGCTCAGTCTGCTAAAATAGTGGATGAAGCAAAAAGTACGAACGGACCAGTAAAGCCCATACCAAGCATTATTTATATGATGGCCGCTATTATGGGGGTTATTTTACCATTTGGTCTTATTAACGGCAAGGAGTTTTTGCGAACTAAGCTGAAGTCGGAATCCGACATCGAAAAATATACGGATGTGGAAATCATTGGTAAAATTGGACATAACCCAAGCACAGAAAAATTGGCAATAGGTAGCGGCTTACCAAATACAATAGTTTCCGAAGGGTTTAGAAGCTTAAGAACGAATCTCTACTATGCCTTACAGGCCAAAGCCTCAAAGATAGTGATGGTCACATCAAGTATTAATGGAGAAGGTAAAACGTTTATGTCGCTCAATTTAGGAAATGCATTATCCATGACTGGAAAGAAAGTATTGTTCATTGAATTGGATTTGCGTAAACCAAAGTTGGCTTCTATGATGGGGCTTAGTGAACAAATACCTGGCTTTGCAGAAGTTGTCAACGGACAAGCTAAAGCGGAAGATGTCATTGTATCTTGTGGTTCCAATGCGAATTGCTTTTTACTTTCTGCCGGATACAGAATTGATAATCCTGCGGAAATTTTACTTCATGAGCGGGTAGCGCCATTATTTGAAGAGTTGAAAAAGCAATTTGATTACATCATTGTAGATTCCCCACCCGTCGGCTTAGTATCCGACGCTTTTATCATCCAACAATATGTTGAGATGACGATCTATGTGTGCAGACATAATTATACTAAAAAAGAGCAATTTGAGTTTATCAACGATTTAAAGCGGAAAAATAAGCTTGGGGAAATGCATTTGGTAGTAAATGATATTGATTTAAAAGGAACTGGTTATTTCGTTTATGGATATGGGTATGGATATGAGCAAGAGGCATCGGGTAAAAGTAACTGGTTCAATCTGTTTAGAAGCTAATAGTCAAAATTTTATCTTGTTGTAGGCTAAACGAATCCATGCTAAGACGAAAAGAAAAATTACTTTGAAAAGATCGTCTAATATATAATATCAAAAAGTGAAACCACATAATATATCAGTCGAAAATTGTTCAGCTTTGCAAAATGATCACCTAGACGTAATTCCTTTTTTTAGGAATTGGGTTAATTTTATGATGCTGTTTTTTCCGATAACGTCATTTGTGCTTCTTCCCGCAGTGCAAGGAACTACTATCATCACGATTCTGGTGACTGGAATGTTTGCTTTGATAATTGCACTTCCAGCGGGGGCAAATAAATGGTTGTTTATAAAAGAACTCTTTGTTTTTTTGATAGTTTTCGCTCTCTTCAGTGTAATCTCGCAGTTCTTAAACCTGCTTAATCACGTGCCACTGAACGCAGGCCTACTGCTAGTTAATTCCGGACAGTACCTAGATGATTTTTATCGAGGGTCACACTTGACACAGGCACTTTATCTCATAATCGCTTACATCGTATATTTAGCAGTGAAATACTTCGCTGATGATTCTGTGATTAAATACATCTACTGGGGCTTGCGAGTGTTTTGCCTATATGGGTTATATGAGGTTTTTTTCTATTTCGCCACAGGGATGAAAGGAGATTTTATCACTAATAGGCAATTCGGAGAGAACTCCGCGTCGTTAATACAAACGGCACCGATACCAGGTCTGCGCCTTATACGAATGAAAAGTTTAACGGGAGAACCATCAATGTTCGCCTTTAGTGTTTTTCCTTTTTGGGCATTAAGTTATGGTCTTAAGCGCAAATTCGATCAGAGTCTCTTATTCTTCTGCCTAATGTTGACTTTCTCAACGACTGCCTACGGCGCTATGGTATTGTTTCACTTTGCTTGGTTTTTATATAAGAAGAGATATAAGCAAATTATTTATGTTTTGTTGGCAGTGTTGCTTGTGTTGGCTGCTTTACAAATAGACGCTATTCAGGAAAAGGCCAGTTCAATCTACGATTCCGTTTTTGGAAATAAGCTCGATAGTGGCTCGGGCCGAAGTAGAAGTGGGAAAATTGAAAACCATTTCGGCTTCTGGTTACAACTCTCAACGTGGAGCAGAGCTTTTGGTATTGGTTTCGGCTATATTCGTTCAACAGACTTCATTACAACTCTTTTGGTAAATAATGGGTGGATTGGGGTCCTGACATTCTCGGGTTTTTTCTTTTATAATCGATCGCTTAAAGCGACAAGCAGAGATTTAGCATTTGCATATTATGCAGGATTGATTATTTTATTCCTTATCATGATGGCCTCGGTGCCAGAATTTGCCTATCCCTCGCTGTGGATTTATCTTGCTCTGTCTTTTGTAATGGACAAATTTAAATTTCTGAATGAGCAATCAAACACTAGTAAGCTCTAAAACCCAAATTTAAGCAACCATGTATTTTTATTCTTTTATGATATGGTTCGTTAACCTGTGCGTGTGTAATTGTGTTATGGCGCAAACGTCTAAACAATTTGTTTGGGGTATTAATGGGCATCCGCTAACACAGGAGGCATATAAACAAACAACATGGGATAGGCAAGTATTGTTTCTAAAAGAACTAGGAATCAAGTCTTATCGAATGGATGTACCGCTTGATCCAAAAGGAGTAATTCGTCATGAAGTGAAATTTAGAAAATTTGTTAATGCGTTGCGTGAGTCTGGCGTCTCAATCCTGCCCGTTGTCTTTCCCAAATTTAATCGCAGCGATACTGATTCAATAGCGGTCTACGACATGTTGTTCAATGAAGGTAAAGTTTTTTGTAAAAGGTACTATCATCTATTAGATGTGGTTGAGGTAGGTAACGAGCTGGAAATTGGTCTGCTTAAAAAGAAAGGAACAACGGATGGAACCAAAGCTGGTCATTATGACCTCGCAAAAAGTAGAAATCTGATGTGGAATTTGGCTGCTTTTATAGATGGTATGAAATCTGTTAAGCCAACCATACGTGTAAGCCTATCGCTTGCTTGGACACATTGGTACTATTTAGAGCTGCTAAAGAGTTATGGGGTGAACTATGATATTATTGGATATCACTGGTACGATAACATGGGCGATATAACGAATGTGGTAAAACCGTACGGTAATTTTCTGCCTAAACTAATAGCAGAGTATGACAAAGAAATTTGGATTACGGAATTTAATATATATAAGGGAACCTTAACCAAAAGTGTTGAAAGGCAAAACAGCTATCTAGAGAACAGTTTGTCTAAAATTCTGCAACAAGGTATTGTTAAAGGATTCTTTTTTTATGAGCTTTTTGACGAGTCTGCCCTGCAATCGAAATTGCCACACGAAGCACATTATGGTCTTATTTTCGAAAAAGATTTGCAGTACTATAAAAAGCCAGCCTTTTATACCTATCAACAGTTTATTAAAAGGAATAAGTCAAAATAACAGTCGTAAAAGACAGCAACATGATTATTTATATTAACGGAAAATTTTTATCCCAGCGCTTGACGGGTGTGCAACGGTATGCTTTAGAGATTACAAAAAGGTTAATACAAGCCCGTAAAGATGTTAAAATTTTAGTTCCGCCAGCAATCGACTTGAAAAAAGTCGAATTGCCTCACGAACGCATTCTTCAATTCGGGTCATTTAAAAACGCTATCCTCTGGGAGCAAATTGAATTACCAAGATACCTCAAAAAGGAACAAAATCATGTAATCGTAAGTCTATGCAATATCGGGACGTTGTTTAGTAAAAGACAGATCATATGTGTACACGACATGTCTTTTGCTGTCAATCCAACTTGGTTCACACGATCTTTTAGTATGTATTATAATTTCATGGTGCCTCGATTGGTTAACCGTGCATATAAGGTAATAACCGTTAGTGAGTTTTCCAAACGGGAAATTCAACAAAGGCTTCGGAAACCGAATTTGGATATTTCGGTTATCTACAACGCGCCATCGGAAAGATTTATGATTGATGGCCTCCAGTCAAGAGAAACTTTGCAAGATGATTTTTTTCTATTTGTAGGTTCACAAGATCCAAGGAAGAACCTTCAATTGTTGCTAAAACTTTTCGCAGATGAAGAATTTCAAAAGGAACGATTGATTGTTGTGGGAGGGAAGACTAAATCTTTTAATAAGGTAGAGCTGCAGCAATTGCCTAATGTAGAGTTTAAAGAAAAATGTGATGATACAGAATTATCCTTACTGTATCGAAACGCGAAGGCACTCATTAATCCATCGCTGTATGAAGGGTTTGGCCTGCCACTAGTGGAGGCAATGGCAAGTGGTTGTTTACTCATCCTTTCGGATATCGAAGTTTTTAAGGAGATCGCGGGAGGCGGTGCGCTCTACTTCCGATCAAATTCCTTAGACGCTGCACGAGAATCTATTAGAAGTTTTTTAAAGTTGGATAAAGAAAAGAAAGCGGACATGCGTTTGCAGAATTTAAAGAGAAGTCGTGATTTTACGTGGAATAACTCAACAGATAAGCTGTTGCAGGTAATAGATCATCTTTAATCTACACCTTTTTCGTTCGAAAAAGGTGTTTTATCACTAATGAAGTTTAAAAGCCATGAACATTGCTATTGTACAAGACGATATCGTAAGACGTGGAGGAGCGGAGCAGGTTGCTTTGAGTTTCCATCATGCGTTTCCCTCTGCCCCCATATACACCCTTAGTTACGATCCGGATGCAAGCTATGATGAATTTAGGAATGCAGATATACGGACCAGCTGGTTTGGAAAGTACATCAAAAAAGAAGAGATGATGAAAAAGTTGTTTTTTCCTTTCGGGCTGATTTCAATGCAACGGCTTGATCTAACTTCATATGATGTTATCTTGCAGTCTGCTACACACTGTGCTAAATATGTAAAAACAAATCCAAATGCGTTAGTAATCACCTATTGCCACACGCCCTTTCGATTAGTTTGGCGACCGGAATCATATGAAAGTGTGGCTAACGCAAAAGGTATAAAGAAAATAGCATATCAATTCGTTATTGACCAATTGAAACGTGTGGAAAGACGCTCTGCTCAGCGAACTACGTGGTTTCTTACAAATTCGAGTGAAGTGTTGCCGCGGATTGTCCAAGCATACGAGCCACAGCGGGAAATTACAATCATTAGCCCCTCTGTGAAATGCAAAAATTTTTATGTTGCAGCTAATGTTAGCGACTATTTTTTAGTGGTATCTAGATTTGAACCCTATAAAAAGGTTGACTTGGTAATAGAAGCTTTCAGAAGAATGCCAGATAAGAAGTTAATTGTGGTTGGCAAGGGATCGCGTAAAGAGGAATTGCAAGCTATCGCACCAAAAAATGTAAGTTTTTTGAGTGGTTTAAGTTCCGTTGAGCTGGCTGATGTTTATGCGAAATGTAAGGCCCTGATTTTTCCGCAACTGGAAGACTACGGCATTACTCCCCTTGAAGCGAATGCTTCGGGGAGACCGGTGATTGCTTACGGCAAAGGAGGTGTTCTGGATACGATGATTGCTGTAAATGGTTCGAACGCTAAAGGAACAGCCGTCTTTTTCAACGAGCAAAGTGCCGAGGCTATATGTGAAGCGGTTACTAATTTTGATAAATATGTTTTTGATCCTTATTTTATTCGCGCTCATGCGGAAGGGTTTGATGAAGCTAAATTTGTTCAGCGAATCAGAGACTACGTAATTAGTAAATACAGAAGTTTCGCAGCAAACAACTATTTGAGTAAATAAGGGGTCTCAAAAATCAACAAAAAGACTGTGAAGATCGTTATATTCAATAGCTTCTATTATCCACGCTTTGTTGGCGGTGCTGAGATTTCAGTTAAATTACTGGCGGAAGGACTTGTTGAGAAAGGCAACAGTGTTTACGTCATAAGCATCGGAGAACAAAATAAAGCTGAACGGATAAACGGAGTGACTGTAATTAGAGTTAAGCATAGAAATGTTTTTTCGCCATATGAGCCCAAAAAGCATGTGAAGCTTATAAAGATGGTTTGGCTACTACTTGATGCTTTTAACCCATTTTATCATTGGCAAATAAAGTCGATATTACGTCAAATTAAACCTGACGTAGTTCACACTAATAATATTATGGGTTTTTCTCCAGTGATTTGGTCAACGATTAAGAATTTGAAGATTCCTTTGGTGCATACCATGCGAGATTATTATCTATTGTGTCATAAGACAAATATGTTTAATAATAGTAAGAACTGTGATGAGATCTGTGCTGAATGCAAAGTTACGCAGAGGATAAAAAAAATGCAGGTAAATTGTCCTGATATGTATGTCGGTGTGTCTAATTTTATCTTAAACAAACACAACGCTTTCCTGAAGACTTTATCAGCCCGCCAAAAGCAAGTTGTTTACAATGCCGTGGAAATGCCAACTGAAATAAGTGATAAATCAAGGTTTCAACTTACCCTTGGTTACATTGGTAGAATCGCTGAAGATAAGGGGTTTAGTTATTTGGTGCGCCAAATTAGGGAGCTGCAAAATAGATGTCCTGGTAAGTTCAGCTTTATGGTGGCGGGTGTAGGGGAGCAAGCCTATATCGATCAAATGGAAGAAGAATTGAAAGATGTGAAGCACAAGTTTTTGGGAAAAACGAGACCTGAGACGTTCTATAATAGTGTTGATATGACAATTGTACCTTCTCAATGGCATGAGCCATTTGGCCGCGTAGCAGTAGAATCGCTAGCATATGGGGTGCCGGTATGTATGGCCGCTAGTGGAGGGCTTACAGAAATTCATAATGAGAAGTGTACTTGGCTTTTTAAGCCGGAAAAAGATAATTTGGTGAACTTGCTTGCAAAGATCTTGTTAAATCCTGAGCTGTTGACGGTTAAAAAGGAGTCTTGCAGAATTTACGCCGCCAAATTCGATAACAAGCATAATGTAGAATCGTATTTCGCAATTTATACTGATTTGTTAGTAGATAAAGCAAAAAACGGCCAACATATCGTTAGCCGTTAAAGGGCAGTGATCAAACTGATTGTTTATTTGTTAGTTGTGTTAATTATTGAGCTAAGCTTTTAAGCCTTTCTGCAGCAAAAGGTTTCGGAGCGTAACTTGTGTAAAGTGATAACCACTTGTAAATGCCATAATGTTGTTCTTGGACATAGCTCAAGTGTGGCTCATTAAATAATTCATAAATAATTACAGCTTGCACTTGAGGATTGTTTCTACATTTAGTAATAAAGCTATTGAAAAAGCTGGTTTGGTATTGTACGCTTCTGGACCCTGTGCCTGTATTGTCTCTGACGCCTATTTCAGTAAACCAAATAGGTTTTTCGAACTTGGAGGACAAGAATTTTGTGAAATCATCGATATTATATGATTGTTTGGCAAGTTGTTCCATTTCGTCGTACCAATGGTAAGCTACAATGTCAAATCGAATACCAAGATCTTCTATCATAGATAAATAACGATAGTGCATCCAAGAAGCATTGATCATTGTTTTAGCCGTTTTATCATATATTTTTATACCATCATTCATACCTCTCAGACACGCTGCTATACGTCTGAATTTTTTTATATCATAATGGGCAGCCTTATCGCCAGCTTTGCTGCTACTTAAAATACATTTATTATCTAGCTCGTTTCCGATATTATAATAAGTGAAATACTCACCGTAGAGTTTAGCAAATTTAGAGCCGAGCGCATGGCCTTTTCGATAATAGTAGCCTTCGTCATATTTGAAATTTTCTAAATTTGGGGTGGCAATCATTGGCAATAACGTAACACCTGCGGCGTCAGCTGCTTTTTTTAGGCGATCAAGGCGATGGGGTACATTGACTTCTCCTTTTGAATTCACCGGCAAATCAATACGATATACATTCATTCCCAAGCTTTTAATTAAATTAATCTGAGCTTCTGGCGATGTGTACGTGTAAGGAGCTTGATTCATTGGGTGTCCGTTAACACCCTCGAAAAATACCCGAGATGATGTGCTTGCAGTTGCCATTGTTGTTTCTGGACCTTCGGTAAGCTGGGTTTCTTCGGTTAAATCTTGTTTAGAGCACGAGATGGAGCACAACAATGCCCCTGCTGTAACGAAAACTAAAAAGAAATTTTTTTTCATTTAAGTGTTGAATTGTGTAATAATAACGAAAACTTAAGGCAAAAGAAGACAATGGTTGATCGTATTCTACCTAAAGTGAACGCTATTTGTTACGGTTGGATTAAAAAAATAACGTTGATCACTGCTATTTAATAACGGAGGAGTACCAAAGAAATTGTATTGCTAGTGTAAATCTGACACGCAAAGATAGATAAATTTTTGTAAGTGCTAAATTTTTAGAAAAATATAACATAAAGATAACTTTTAAAGATTCCCGTAATTCAATTTTATCAATCATTAAAATAATAACTAATGAAAAACAAGCGCGTATTAATCACCGGCGCGGCCGGATTTTTAGGATCCCATTTATGTGATAGATTTACCCAGGAAGGATTTCAGGTTATTGGGATGGACAATCTCATAACAGGTGACTTAGCCAATATAGAGCATCTGTTTAAACTGCCAAATTTTGAATTTTACCACCATGATGTATCGAATTTTGTCCATGTGTCGGGGAAGCTTGACTACATTCTTCATTTTGCATCACCAGCAAGCCCTATCGATTACCTTAAGATACCTATTCAGACACTTAAAGTAAGTTCTTTAGGTACACATAATTTGTTGGGACTCGCTTTAGAAAAGAAAGCTAGAATTTTGGTGGCTTCTACATCAGAAATATACGGTGACCCACTGGTTAATCCTCAACCTGAGGAGTACTGGGGAAACGTGAATCCTGTCGGGCCCCGAGGAGTATATGACGAAGCTAAGCGATTTCAAGAAGCAATAACTATGGCTTACCATACCTTCCATGGCTTGGAAACTAGAATAGTTCGAATCTTTAACACGTATGGCCCAAGGATGCGTTTAAATGATGGCAGGGTATTACCGACTTTTATAGGACAGGCGTTAAGGGGAGAAGACTTGACAGTTTTTGGCGATGGTTCGCAAACTCGTTCTTTCTGTTATGTTGACGATTTGGTAGAAGGTATTTATAGGCTGCTTTTTAGTGACTATGCACTTCCCATGAATATCGGAAATCCTGATGAGATTACGATCAATGAATTTGGTGAAGAAATTCTACGTTTGACACAGGCTGATCAACGCCTCATTTGTAAACCGCTACCGACAGACGACCCAAAACAAAGAAGACCTGATATAAGCAAAGCGAAGCAAATACTCGGCTGGGAGCCAAAGGTGTCTAGATCTGAAGGGTTAAAAATTACCTATGAGTATTTTAAGCAGATCGAGGATAAAAATCAGCAGTTCAAAGATTTCACCTACTACAATAAACATCCTGTTGTAATGAAGTAAATGTGAAGTGTTTCTCTTTTTTTTACAAGATAGAATCTTATTTGGTAACCTTTTTTCACATTTCTACTTTCGTTATACGAAAATTTACAATAGTGTAACATGTACTAACGAGATACGCTAATCGATAGCGATTAGCGATATCTTTGTACTGTCATCGGCTTTATATTAATATGATCTGTTGAATACCTTCTTTAAACACATGAAACATGGACATTTCTTTAGCTAATACATTTTCAAATGCGAAAACTTTAGGAATCAAGATAGGTAGTGTGAGCGAACGCGATCAATGGAATTATTATGTTAAAGAGGCTAATCAATATGATGTCTATCATACTTATGATTATCATTTGATAAATATAGAAGGAGATCCTATTCTTTTTGTTTATCAGGAAGATGATGGATTTTTAAGCTTGCCACTAATTAAGCGGAAAATTGAACAAACGTCCTATTTTGACTGCACTTCCGTCTATGGATATACCGGTGCTTTAACCAATCTAGATAGTGTTGGTTTATTGAGTAATGGATTTATGCGACGATTTTCGAATGCATTAAAACAGTTCTTACTTAAGGAGCGTATTGTTTGTTGTTTTATAGTCCTTCATCCGTTGTTTAAACAAAAGGAAATCTTTGAAAGTATTGTGGGCGGTCATGTTCTGGAACTTGGAAAGACCGTTGCTATTGATCTCCGAATTTCTTTGGACGAACAGCGACTACGTTATAGACGACCTATACGACAAAAAATCAACCAACTACGTCGAAAGGGATTTGAAGTGCGTCAGGCTAATTCAAATACGCAGTTAAAGGAGTTCATTGCAATTTATCATGAAAATATGTTGAAGGTTGGAGCAATTTCAAAATACTTATTTGAAGATAGTTATTTTGAAAAGTTTATGTGTGCTATTGATTACAAGCCTCGATTATTACTCGCCTATTATGAGGGTAAGATTGTCGCAGGAGCGATGGTGGCGGTAACCAATGACATTGTGCAACTTCACTTGGCAGGTACACGGAATGAATTTTTAAAAGACTCACCAATGAAACTCATTTTTGATGAAACAACGCTCTTAGGACGGGCAGAAGACGCAAAATTTCTGCATTTAGGTAGTGGAGTGGGTGGAAAAGATGATTCTTTATATCATTTTAAGACTGGTTTTTCAGATAATCTCTTCGATTTCAGTATATGGAAATTTATTGCCGATGAAGTGGTTTATAATGAATTAGTTCACGATAAGATTAAAAAGGGACTGACTCCAGACCCCCTCTATTTTCCATTATATCGATCTTGTTAATATTTACTTCATCTATCCTTTATGAAAACACGTTATTTATACTTATTGATATTTATTCTGGCTATTAGTGATTTGCTGATTGTTAATGTCGTTTATCTAGGTACCTTCTACTATTTAGTGGGTAATGTTGGCCTTCGAGGTATTTACATGGATGGTCTGGTCATCAGTAATTTGATTTGGCTGGTCGCATCTTTTTTTTGTAAACTTTATACGGAAAAAACCGTCAGAAGAATTGATTTTATATATTCTAGTACCCTGAAAAGTTTTTTGTTACATTTTGCACTTTTCGCTTGTTACTCGGCTTTTTTTAAAGAAAAGGCCATTTCAAGGGAATTTCTGCTTATTATGTATGTTGGTTTATCTCTTTGTTTATTTGTTAGTCGGTTTCTAGGGACTCTTTTTGAGAATAGATTGCTACGTTATTTCAAAGCGAGCAAGCCTGTGGCGGTACTTGGAATGAACAAAATGGGTTTGCGTCTGGCTGCTTTTTTCGAACAGAAAAAAAACCAATATGACTTTAACGGTTTCCTTGATGATAACGAAGAGTTAGCCATTGGAGAAGATGGTAGGTTGTTGCCCATGGTTTGTCAGCAAATTGAAGTGGCCGCTAAAAGTGGAATTCAAGAAGTATATGTGCCCTTAACTCCAGAAAACATGGCGAATGCTAATGTATTATTGCGAGAAGGCGAAAGACAGTGTGTACGGATGAAATTTGTGCCGGACTTGTCTGGTACGCTCGTTACACCATTCAAACTCAGTTACATGGAGGAGTTTCCGGTTATCAGTATGCGGCACGATCCCTTGGAAGAAATAGAGAATCGATTTAAAAAACGCATTTTTGATATTATATTCAGCCTATTGGTAATTGTATTTGTACTTAGTTGGCTATATCCTATTATTGGTCTTATTATTAAAATTCAAAGTCCTGGGCCAATTTTATTTAAACAGAAACGGGATGGGCGAAATAATCAAATATTTTATTGCTATAAGTTTAGAAGCATGAAAGTTAATGATGAAAGTGATACTAAACAAGCGACTAAAAATGATGATCGAGTTACGCGGATCGGTCGCTTTATTAGGAAAACTAGCCTAGACGAACTTCCTCAATTTTTTAATGTTCTTTTTGGCGATATGAGCGTCGTGGGTCCAAGGCCACATCCGCTTTCGTTAACCAAACAGTATAGGGAGATTATCGATCAATATATGGTAAGACATTTTCTAAAAACCGGTATTACAGGATGGGCTCAGGTGAACGGTTTCAGAGGAGAAACTAAGGATCCTGAGCTCATGAAAAAGCGCGTAGAATATGATGTATGGTACTTGGAAAATTGGTCTATTTGGCTTGATATGAGAATTATTTTACAGACGGTGATTAACATGATTAAAGGTGAGGAAAATGCTTATTAAGTATGTTGTCTTAGTCTGCACAATCTGTTTGGTACTGTCCCTAATAGAGTTTAGTTTATAAATTTACAATAATATTTAAGGCAGTATTTGATCTACAACGAGGAATTCCTCCCTTTTCTTTTGGATCGGATCTTATGTTATCTTTGCTTATGGTAACCGATATATTTCATCCGTCAACGTGTACTTCTTTCGATAGCATATTTCAGATTAATATTAAGAACAATTAATTAATACTTGCAACAAATTCCCATTCGCAATAAGTTCTCCATAACTAATGTTCTCATAGCACCTGACGTTTGTGCTTCTTTACATATTGTATCGCCATCCCTGAGACAAGTTTAGGTAGAACTTCAATGTTTTGGCAATTGTTTTGTTTTTTCTAAGTATATACCGCAAGTTTTTGACTAAATTTGGAACCTCTCCGTTGCTCCCTTTTTATTAAATCAAAAGCCAAGAAACAGAAGAACGTCAACTAATAGTACCTATTAGACTAATATTTCTGCTTACACTTCTTTTGTTATACATAAATGGTTCTTGAGTTGTGAATGACGAAGGTCTTTGATGGCTAAATAACAAATATTAGGCTATCGTTAAAGGTCTGATTCACCGAATCGTTGATATTACCACATTTAAACACAAATCTATTTGGCTATTCTGATAACCCTGTGAAAAGATTACATTGCAACCTATTTGATACCAGTTAAGCTGTCATTTCTCTTCATAAAAACGATTCCATAAAGCGTTTAAACTTTTTGAGACATAGGCCTCTTAATGTATAAGTTCTATTCTACTTTAGTTTTGATAAAATTATAGTAGTGAAAAACTTATTCGGGCGGTGAAAGCTTTTATGTACACAGATGTAGAAAAAATGAGTGTGTAAAAGCAAGAAACGTTTTGTTGAAATCAGAAAAAATAGTTAAACGCGCAATTCGATAGTCGAATTGCGCGTTTAACTATTTTTTCTGTCATTATTTTAAAGTTAAAGACCAATGCTCTGAAGTTGTAATACCATCTCCAAAAATGGCCCTAACAAGAAAAGCTGCTTAGTGTGATGCCGGGTGTTAATCTCGACAAGGACAATGTAGTTCGATAGATCCTTCGCGACTAGCTGCGATTTTTGTTTCCCCATTCTCCTTATACTGTAAATCCGTATTGTCAGTTGAAACAATAAACCAGCTCATCGTTTTTTCGGTAAAAGCGGTAACCTCATATTTATCTAATTTTCCCGAATCCCACGTAATATTTACATAGTCTTTCTTATCCTCTCGAGAAATATCCCATTTTCCCCACACGGTTTTGTTCGTAAACTTGTCCAACTTTGTCACCCGATGATCGTCCGGAGTTGCCTCGTTAGGTCTAAAGTTATACTGTATACTTTTATTTCTAAAATCTTCGTATACTTTACTGCTTTGATAGACAGTGGTTCCATCACTCGCTTTGTACTCGTATTTTTCCGAAACGGTATTCCATACCGTACGGATAAGCGTTTGATCGATGGTTTTCGGGATTTCTACTCCAGGATCTTCTGTTTTATCACATGATAAAATGAATAATACCAATGGTAAAAGTAAAATGCGCTTTGACATAATAATAGATGTTTTTAATAATTTAATTACTCTCCAAATTTCGCAAGTATATCCTAAGAAAATGGGCGTAAAAGCGGATTGTATAAGGAAATAGGAAATTTTGGGTATGAAAATATGGGAATTAATAAAGTACTTGTTAGGCACTGTGTTGCACTTGTGCTTAAAATGGGAAAATGGAGCCATACATTTGAAGTATTTTTCCTGTTATAGTGATAGTTTATTTTTTGTGTTATATCTTTAAAGAAAATTCAGAAGTATTGAAAGATTGATAGAGAATTGCAAAAAATCATATTTGTTAATCTTTAGTAATCTTTAAGTCGATGGAACGAGATTTGTTAGTTAAGCAACGTATTTTATTAAAAGGGGTAAACATATGATGAAAGGAACTATCGGTATAGTTGACGATCAACAATTGTTCTTGAAAACTGTAGGTATGTTTGTCAATACCTTCCCGGATTTTGAAGTGATATTATATGCATCTAATGGACCCGACTTATTACAGAAGCTAAAATCTCAGAACCCCTTACCTGACATTCTGTTGATTGACGTTAACATGCCTGAAATGGAAGGAGCTGAGATCGTTTCAACGATTAGGAAGACATATCCAAGTATTAAGATGGCAGCACTCTCCATGATGGAGGATTCGCAAAACGTAATTAGGATGATTAAGGCAGGGTGTTGTGCTTATCTTTTGAAAAATATGAATCCCAATGAACTGGAATTGGCATTAAAGGAAATTTTACTACGGGGATTTTATAATACCTATGTGACAAATATGTGTTATCAGGAGATGTTTAATAAGGACTCTATAGATTTGAAAGATAGAGAGCGTGAGTTTTTAGAACTAGCATGTAGTGACTTAACCTATCAACAAATAGCGTCGAAAATGTTTTTGTCAATCAAGACGATCGACGGCTATCGAGCAGCTCTTTTTGAAAAGTTCCAGGTTAAAAGTAGAGTAGGTCTCGTATTGGAAGCTATCCGGCAGAACGTTATATCTGTATAATTAGCCAGCCGTACGTATAGGATTTTTCCTGTTTGATTTTACGGCTTTTCCCTTAATATAACTAAAATAATAATTGTTAATTTGTGTGGCAAATTAACGCGTTAACGAAGATGAAACCAACATGTTCCAGTGTGTGGAATGTGTTTTTTTAAGTTTGGTGCCATTTAAGGTCATTATCGCGGAGTTGATCGTTCTTTGATTTGCAGATTGGTCGTTAATTTCTCGAGGGAATGGAGGATGTCTTGCATTGTTAAAACTTCCGAACGGATACTTCGGATTTCAGCTGCTGTATTTAGCATGGTTTCCTTCCGGTATGAAGATGTCGTTGATAATGTCGAAATGGTTGATAGATCTATATCAGACAATTTAGTGCCGTCTTGCGGAGATGAAACTTTGATGTCGCTCCCAAGATCAGTA
Organism: Olivibacter sp. EAT-5; assembly: GCF_044784325.1. Lineage (NCBI taxonomy): Bacteria > Pseudomonadati > Bacteroidota > Sphingobacteriia > Sphingobacteriales > Sphingobacteriaceae > Olivibacter > Olivibacter sp. EAT-5. The sequence continues at coordinate 2,553,378 of NZ_CP173028.1, forward strand.
AAGGATTGGTGTTCCAGATTGTTTTCTACTCGTGCTATGTAACCGTTGGCAAACACTTCTAAGGACACGGATATGTTGTTATAAATACCATCATAAATGCCTTCGATAGAGTTTTGTTTATTCTCTGCGTACATCGTCCTGCAGAATCCCAATCCAATTAAACCATTTCTAATACTGATCATAAAAAAAATACCTATTGCAAATATAAAATATCTTTATTCGCATTAATCGATATGAAGAATATTTTAATATTTTGTGTATCGATAACTGTGCCAATTGCCAATGAAGAAATAAAGGAAGATTGTATTTTGTGTAAGATCGATCTGTATATTGATAAATGGCGTGATTCTTTGTGATTTAAATTGCTTAAGTTTGACATTAAAAAGAACTTTTACGTCCAACCGTTATGAAGATTTACGTTTTTTTAGAATATTTTTAATGAAGGATTTGAGGATAAAACAAACACCAGGGAAATCTTTTATCGATCTGAAGCCTACAAAGGACGATCATATAAGGCAGAACAATTTGTTACTGTCGGTAAATGAATGGTCTGGTGAAGGAAGTAAAGTATGCAGTATATATTTGAATATCGAGCAAACGAGCGTGCTTTATGAATATTTGAAATCCTTTTTAGAAGAAAAGGGCGAGGCACTTGCTTACCACCATCAAGAAATAAAAGAAAAAAAGCGTATGTTGAATGATGTTTACGAAGAATCTAAAGACAGCGGCTTGATAACAAGCGGGCAGATCAATAACTTGAGTAAAATAGGGGTTCCGATTGTGTCGCTACTGGCAAAAGATCTTCAAGTCCCCGCGCACGAGATTATAGCAATAGCAGAAAGCAATCCGTTGCCCTTTGCTCTTTTGAACAAACATTTCCGAACTTGCTGGGAATCGGTTCTAACGGAACCTCTTCCTTCCAATTATTTGTTCTAAAAAATGAGTATAGAAAAAATGTCAACAAGCGAAGTGTTAAAATAAAAATTATAGTTGTTCCATCTTTACTTGTGCAAATAACATTTCATAAAAATGGACAAAGAAATAAACCGAGTTGATCAGTATGAATGAAGAGATAAAAATTTTATACTTGGATGATGAAGTGAACAACTTGGTTGCATTTAAAGCATATTTTCGACTGGATTATCAGATTTTTGTTGCTGAAAATACAAACGAGGCACTTAAAATATTGGAAGAGCACCCTGATCTGCGAATTATATTTACAGATCAACGGATGCCGGACAAATTGGGTACAGATTTTCTGGATGAGATTCGAGTAATCTATCCGTTACCGGTTAGAATTCTGCTAACAGCTTATACGGACGATTTAAATACCGCAATAGATGCGATAAACAAAGGTAATGTTTATCGTTATGTGAAAAAGCCGTGGTCGGTTGAAGCAATTTCAGCTGTTATAACCGATGCCAATAGGTATTATTTAACGAACTCATTGCTATCCGTAAAGAACAGAGAATTAGAACAAGCTTATAACGAACTGGATAAATTTGCTCATAGTGTAAGCCATGATATCCGTGGGCCGTTAGCAGGCATAATGGCCGCTGCTCAGCTGGCACAAGATATAAGTGATCTTAGTGAAATTGGTGAACTTTTGCAAATAATAGTCAATTCTGCCGAAAAGCTTGATCGCTATATTTTGACAATACACGACTATTACAGTGTTCGGCGAGGTGAGTTTAATATCATGGATATCGACCTTAACACTTTAGCTGACGATCTGCGGGTAATGTATGAAGCTATTGCGAACGCGAAAGGCATCCGATTTACAATAACGATCAATAACTCGGATGTTTTTAGGTCGGATGAGGTTTCTGTAAAGTTAGTGTTGAATAACTTATTATCTAACGCCTTTAAATATCAAAAGAAGGATTACAATTACAAATATGTGCACTTGGAAATGGGAGTAGAGCGAGGTGTTGCTACTTTTGTTGTAAAGGACTCCGGAATAGGTATTCCGGAAAAATATCTAGGCGAGATTTTTAAGTTGTTTTTTAGGGCTACTTTGCTCGAGGCTGGTAGCGGGCTCGGACTTTATAACGTTAAGAATATTTTAACGAAGTTAGGGGGGCAGATAATAGTGAACTCCGTTGAAAACGTTGGCACTGAGTTCGTTGTGACCATTCCGACAAAGTGATTTAATGTTAGATGGAAAATTTGAATTGAATATTAATGTATTGTTAGATAAATGAAATATCCTTTTATAGTTATTGATGATAGTCCGATTGATTGTCTCATTGTAAAGAAAGTGATTGGTTTTAGTGGAAAGAGCTCGGACGTAAAGGTTTTTAATGACGCTACACTTGCCCTTCGATACATAGAAAGTAACGAAGAAAGCCTAAGCGCGTCTATTTCTTTTATAACATTGGATATTATGATGCCGATCATGAATGGTTTTGAGTTTTTAGATAAATTTATAGATCTGCCAAAATCGATTCAAGAGCGCTATAAAATCATTATTCTCTCCTTGTCTAATAATGAACATACAATAAAAAGATTGCAGAAATACAAGGTAATAGAGGCCATTGTAGAAAAGCCTATTACCATGGATAAATTCGCTGCGGTCATCGGGAAATTTCAAGAGTAACGAAGATCGTTCATCAGATCTTGGATTATCTATATAATATAGGTGCTATAAAATCATCAAATGGGAGAAACACGACAAGAGGCCGTCGGGAATAATTTTCGGCCTATTATTTTTAGAAGAAGGCATCTTGAGGATAGCAAAGAAATGGATAAGTTATTGGCAATTGAAGGAGCCGTACAAATAATCGATACCATTGATATGCAGTTAGCTGAATTGATCAAGATCGAAAATCCGTCGGAGAGTTTCGATGAAAAGAAGCTCAGAACATATATAGATGCTTATATATATCCATCTTCATCTTTTGATTTTGGCGCATGGGTTTATTATCCCTGGTTAAATAAAATTATACATTTATTGGATGAGCCTGAATTTGTAAAGGTTAGGACCAGCAGAAATATATATAAGATTAAGCCTGAAGAGATCAATGTGCTAAAGGAAAAGAAAGTAGGAATAGTTGGATTATCCGTTGGGCAAAGTATAGCATTGACTTTAGCAATGGAGCGGAGTTGCGGAGAGCTACGCTTGGCCGACTTCGATTCAATTGAATTAAGTAATATGAATCGTATCCGTGTTGGTGTACAGGATTTAGGACAGAGTAAGGTTATTACTGCTGCAAGACAAATCGCTGAGTTAGATCCATATATCAAAGTGCTTTGTTTTACGCACGGTTTAGATACCGGCAATATGGACCAATTCTTACTCGAAGGAGGAAAACTAGACATGCTGGTTGAAGAATGCGATGGTATTGACATTAAAATTATTAGTCGACTGAAAGCAAGAGCGTATGGTATACCGGTAATCATGGATACAAACGACAAGGGTATGTTGGATATAGAGCGGTTTGATTTAGAAAGAGACCGCCCCATTCTTCATGGACGACTTCAAAAAATAGAAGGTTATACCATTCAAGACATGGAAGTACAACTAAAAAAACTGGACCTTGAGCAAAAGATAGCGTATTTAGTGGATATAATAGGGTTTGAAAATGTTTCTGAAGCAATGAAACTATCACTCCATTATATGAAAAAAACCATCATTGGATGGCCACAGTTGGCCTCAGCTGTCACGTTGGGCGGCGCAATGGTTACTGATGTGGTAAGACGGGTGTTTCTTGATCAATTTAATGATTCCGGGCGGTATTTTGTTGATTTCGAAGAGTTAATTCATAACACTAAAGTTGATTAACTATGATCCATATACGAACTTTTAGAGCACCAGATGATCCGGAAGCATGCGAAAAGTTCATAATTGGACATAGAAAATTATTGGAAATTTTTGGCATTAGCCAGATTACTTCTAATCGGCAAGATTGGGTGGACGATAGAGATACTATTGTTATCTTAGTAGAAAATACGGAAACAAAAACGGTATATGGCGGTGCTCGCGTCCAAATGGCCAATAGTAAATATGCGCTGCCTATAGAAACTGCAATTGGAAGATATGATGCTAAAATATACGACCTAATACAACATGACCAAGCTCGTGGAGGAACTTGCGAAATTTGCGGATTGTGGAATTCAAGGGAAGTAGCTGGCATGGGAATCGGTAGTTATATTCTGTCGCGAGTTGGGGTCGCAATCACCAAGCAGCTGCCAGTTGTTAGTCTTTTTGTACTATGTGCACCTATTACAGTTAAAATGGGAATCCGATTGGGTTGTAAGGTAGAAAAGACGTTGGGGAACAATGGATTGTTCTACTATCCAAAAGATGATTTAATTGCGACCGTAATGCGTATGGAGAACATAAATGACCTGTCGTTAGCAACAGATCTGGAAAGGGAAAAAATTTTGTCTTTGAGAGACAGGCCCCACCAAGAAGTACTGGAGCGAGGCCCGAAAGGTGAGTATCCTGTCACTTATGATCTCGTTATTCCAAATTTTCCTTAGTCATGTAACATAAAAAAGACTGAAAGCAATGAAAAACGTTAGTATCTTTTCGAAATTCAGAACTTTTTTAATACCTCTTGTCGCGCTGTTATGCCTTTGCAAAATAGGTCATACCTTCCAACGCGACCGTGTAGTCCGGTTTAACAATGCGAGTAGCGAACTTTTATTAAATCGTCATATTTCTATTTTTAAAGACGCTTCAAAGAAGCTGCCTATTAATTCCGTTAAGCAACAAAACTTTGCAGGTTATCCAAAAGACGGTATTATCAATTTAGGAGCAACAAAAGACAGGGTTTGGCTAAAATTTACCGTTCAAAATGATACCGACGATGAAGATTTATATTTATTATTGCAGCAAGCAACAATTGATGAAGCCATTTTATTCCTTGAACATTCGAATGGTGACGTTTTAATCGATACTTTAGGAAAATATAAACCATTTGAGGAAAGAGCGGTTTATGCGCCCGATTACATCTTTCCAATCAATGTGAAAAAGGCAAGTAACGCAACCATTTACCTCGGCGTTTCTTCAAACGATCAGATGCAGTTGCCTCTCTATATCGGCAGCAAGGAAGTCATCTCGACAAAAATGTCAACGAAAAACCTTTTGTTCGGATTGTATGCAGGGGCAGTGTTGATCATGATGCTGTATAATCTATTTATTGGCCTTTCTACACGCAACGGCAGTTATATCTATTATATTGTTTATATATTCACTGTAGGACTTACGCAGGCAATGTTTCAAGGATATGCTTATATGTATCTTTGGCCCAATAGCCCTTGGATGGCAAGTCGAAGTTCTATTATTATTCCCTTCCTTTCCGGTTTAGCCACGATCGCATTCATCAAGACTTTTCTACATACGAAAACAAATACCCCTAAACTCGATAAAGGAATTAACGTAATCGTTATTTGCTATTTCGTAGGTTTATTCATTGGCCTATTCGATGTTTTTCAGGGGGCCATCGTTTTGCAAACAATGGCCTCTTTGGGCATTATATATGTGATGTATGTCGTTAATCAGATCCGTAAAAAAGGATATAGACCGGCAGTTTTTTTTCTAATTGCTTTTACCTTGTTTTTTTCATGTGTTATAGCGTTTGTTCTCCGTAATTTTAACCTAATTCCTTACAATGGATTCACCGCTTATATTCTAGAGATTGGTTCGATTGTAGAGATTTCATTACTTTCTTTTGCATTGGCTGATCGGATAAATTTCTATAGAAAAGAGAAAGAGGCATCGCAAGCGCAGGCGTTGCGAATATCACAAGAGAATGCGAGAATTATAAGGGAGCAAAATCTATTATTGGAAACGGAAGTTGATAAACGAACCAAAGATCTGAAAAGAACTAATGAGAGTTTAAATGAGGCCATGTACAATTTAAAGCAAGCTCAGGCTCATTTGGTTGAATCCGAAAAACTAGCTTCATTAGGTATGTTAACTGCAGGCATTGCTCACGAGATTAACAACCCAATAAACTTTGTAACCGGCAGTATAAAGCCTTTAAGTAGAGATGTGGATCAATTAATTGAGGCGCTGAAGGTTGTTGAGGAAATAGCATTCAAGGATATTCCCGAGGAGTCAAAGATTGCCGAGCTGGAGAGTTATAAAGAAGATATTGATTTAGCGTTCTTAAAAGAGGAGATTCAGTTATTGTTAAAAGGGATACAAGAAGGGGCTTTTAGAACAGCGGAGATCGTAAAAAGCTTACGGGTTTTTTCAAGGGTGGACGAAGACGACTTAAAACTGGCAGATATTAATTTGGGACTTGAATCCACTTTAGTCATCTTAAACAGCATGTTTAAAGATAGGATCAACGTTAAAAGACATTACGATGAAATTCCATATGTGGAGTGTTTCCCGGGAAAGCTAAATCAGGTTTTCTTAAATTTGTTAACCAATGCGTTCCATGCCATTGACGAAAAGTTCAAAGGAAAGCAAGGAGGGAAAATCACTATCAAAACGTACTATAAGGACGATTTGGTATATATTTCTATAAAAGATAATGGGGTAGGGATAAAAGAAGAGTTAAAAGATAAAATATTTGACCCCTTCTTTACAACCAAAGATGTAGGAGAGGGAACGGGATTAGGTCTTGCAATCGTTTCACAAACGGTGGCGAAGCACCATGGTAGTATCTCCCTGGTTACTGAAGAAGGTAAGGGATGTGAATTCATTATTAAGATACCCACAGTTCAACCAAATGATAATCAACTAAACAACGAAAATGTCCAATCAGGAGAGGAGTTTCTGTCGAAGTAAAAATTCCAATTGTTCATTGGTAATGGACAATAACTGATTCTCATCTTTCATCTTTTTTTTCTCCAAATATAACTGATAGGCTTTTTGAATTGTACTATCCAACTCTTCTTCATTCCAAGGTTTGGTGAGATAATGAAAAATCTTTCCCTTATTAATAGCATCAATAACAGCAGCCATATCCGTATAGCCGGTTAAAAGGATGCGGACGGGGTCGGGGTGTGTCTGTATGATCTGCTCGAGGAATTCAACACCGGTCATCCTAGGCATTCGCTGATCGGTTATGATAATATCAAACTCAAGATTCTTAAGTTTTTCAATCGCCTCTAAACCACCAATGGCTGTTTCAATTTTATATCTGGTTCTAAAAGTAGCTTTGAAAGAGATCAAATTGTGTTCCTCGTCGTCGACAAAAAGGATTCGAATTTTCTGCGGTTCCATAACAATCCATTTAATAAGTGTACCTTAACAATTCTTCTGCCAAGACGGCTCTAAAAAGAAAAAAATGCTGCAATTTCGAGTCGATTATATTTTATGTATCGATCAAGTGCTATGCATCACCGTTAACTTCGTTAAATGTAGAAAAATATAGTGTATTAACTCATGTTTTCCGAAAACGAGTAAAATAATTTTGAAAGAGCTATCTTGCAAGATTAAAAGCAAATGTTGACAAATTATGGAGAAAATCAAAATTTTAGTGGTGGGTTGCGGTAATATGGGGGCTTCACATGCCAAAGCCTATCATTCGATGGATAAATTCGAGATTTGCGGATTGGTTTCCACCGGTAAAAGTAAAGAAGTGCTAAACCAGGAACTAGGTGGTTTGTATGAGCTATATGACAATTATGAAGAGGCCTTGCGTTTAGCAAAACCGGATGCTGTTTGCATAGCTACTTACCCCGATACGCACGAAGACTTTGCGATTAAGGCTTTTCAAGCAGGATGTCACGTTTTTATCGAGAAACCTTTAGCAGATACCATTGAAGGAGCAGAAAGGGTAGTGGCTACAGCCAATAAATATAATAAAAAACTAGTTGTCGGTTATATTTTGCGCTATCATCCTTCTTGGGAGATGTTTATTGAGCAAGGGAGGAAGCTTGGTAAACCCTTGGTAATGCGCATGAATTTAAACCAGCAAAGCCACGGTTATATGTGGAAAGTACACCAGAACTTAATGAAAAGTTTAAGCCCTATTGTCGATTGCGGTGTGCATTATATTGACGTTATGTGCCAAATGACAGATGCGAAGCCCGTTCAAGTAAGTGCAATTGGCGCGAGGCTAACTCAGGACATTCCTTCGGATAATTACAATTATGGACAGCTGCAAATTAAATTCGAAGACGGATCAGTAGGTTGGTATGAGGCGGGTTGGGGACCGATGATAAGCGAGACGGCCTTTTTTGTAAAAGATGTGATTGGGCCGAAAGGCTCCGTGTCCATCGTTGCAAAAGAAGCATCAAAAACCGGAAAATCAGATGCAGTAGAATCGCATACAAAGACGGAATCTCTAAAAGTACATAACGCTCAAATAGATGCGGATTATAACTTTGTTCACAAAGATATTTGGATTAATTTGGAGGATGAACCTGATCATCAAGAGTTGTGTAATAGGGAACAGCGATTTTTCCTGGAGGCTATACGTGAGAATGTAGATTTAACAAAAGCTAATATCGACGCCATCAATAGCTTACGTATTGCTTTGGCATGTGATGAATCCGTAAAAACAGGAGATATTATTCGTATGTAAGGTGTATCCATCTGCAAAATTATTCTCATCTTATTTATGATGAATGGTTGCGAGATTCTCGTTGATAATTTGAGAATAAATGTGATGTAAGCAACATAAAATGTACGTTCCGGGAAGAATGATTGGTAGGCATTCTAAATAACTTTAATATTGTTCTCGCTAAAATAAGATTTTATTAACTAAAGCGGTGACAATATGTTGTTTAACTCCATCAGCTTTGCTGTTTTTCTACCCATTGTTTTCATTCTCTATTGGTTTGTCGTAAACAAGTCCCTCAAGCAGCAAAACATACTTTTGTTGATCGCTAGCTATTATTTTTATAGTTGTTGGGACTGGCGCTTTTTGTTTTTACTTGCTTTTTCTACTTTTCTCGACTACTTCTCCGGCTTGGCAATTCATCGTGCCGAAAGTCAGAAAAGTAGAAAATTTTGGCTTATTTTAAGTATAGGAATCAATCTAGGCTTTCTCGCATTCTTCAAATATTATAATTTTTTTGTAGAGTCGTTCGCTGATCTCGTTGGCCAGTTTGGGTTTAATCCGAATATATCGACGTTGAACATTATTCTGCCTGTTGGCATCTCTTTTTACACCTTCCATGGATTATCTTACGTACTGGATATTTATAACAGAAAGATCGAACCTAGCACGAATTGGGTGCATTACTCGTTATTTGTCAGTTTTTTTCCGCTCCTGGTAGCGGGGCCAATCGAAAGGGCCACGCATTTGTTGCCTCAAGTAGAGAGAAAGCGGAACTTTGATTATACGCGAGCTGTTGACGGATTGAGACAAATTCTTTGGGGCTTTATTAAAAAAATCGTTATTGCGGATAATTGTGCGGAATATGCAAATATGATCTTCAACAATTCATCTGCTTACTCCAGTGGCGTGCTAATCATAGGCGCTGTTTTATTCGCATTTCAAATCTATGGCGATTTCTCTGGTTATTCTGATATTGCCTTAGGGGTGGCACGGCTGTTTGGTTTTGAACTTTTAAAGAACTTCAACTTCCCTTACTTTTCGAGAGATATTGCCGAATTTTGGCGCAGATGGCATATTTCCTTATCGTCATGGTTTAAGGATTATCTATATATACCCTTAGGAGGCAGTAGGGGAGGTCTATGGATGAGCATACGCAATACATTTATCATATTTTTGGTAAGTGGATTCTGGCACGGTGCGAATTGGACGTTTATAGTTTGGGGCGGATTGAATGCGCTCTTCATTATGCCGTCCATAATTTTCAGGACGAACCGGTCGAATCTCGATATTGTTGCTAAGGGACGTTTGTTCCCTAATTGGCGAGAATTGCTCCAGATAGCAACTACGTTTATTTTAACGGTGCTGGCGTGGATCTTCTTTCGAGCCGCAAGCCTCGATCATGCCTTTAGTTATATTGGCGGGATATTTTCACATGTTGGAGATGGATATATTCCTTTACAATCGAACGAGTTAAGAGGTACCTTCATTTGCTTCCTGCTCATTATACCATTTGTCATGATAGAATGGCTTGGGCGAGAACAGAATTATGCAATCGAAAAAATCGGCTTTATTTGGCCGAGAATCATAAGATGGTCTTTCTATTCTATCATGCTCTTTGTCATCTTGATGTATATGCAAACAGGAGGAACAGAGTTTATATATTTTCAATTTTAACATGAAAAAGTTCTTCATATCCTTAATTGCTTTTGCTGGAGTCGCTTGCATTATTTGTTGCTTGGGAATCATCGCTTTTGGACGCTTTGTTCCCTTTTCCGTTCGATCAAACTTACCTTATGTTTTGGGCGGCGTGGGGTACTCTTACACAAGATTTAACGAAGCGAAAGAAATTGATAGAAATGTAGATGTGCTTGTTGTGGGATCCTCTCATGCTTATCGTGGTTATGATCCTCGAATTTTCGAGCAATATGATTGGAAACTCTTTAATTTAGGCTCTTCCGCACAAACACCTGTTCAAACTGCATATCTATTCGATAAGTATATTGCTAAATTCAGACCTAAATTGGTTGTTATTGACGTTTACCCCGTTCTGTTCAAATCCGATGGGATAGAGTCGGTTATAGATTTGGTTTCAAATGGCGAGCTTGATGAAGAACTCGTACGTTTAAGCGTGGCTCAAAATAATATCAGTGTGTATAATACGCTGTTTTATAGAGTTTTTGCAGATGCTTTTGGATTCAATAAAGGTTTTGTTGAGAAGAATCCAAGCAGCACCGGCGACTTGTATGTTTCAGGTGGGTATGTAGAATCAAAAGGTCGTTTCAAAGGAAAGAAAGAATTTAAAGCAACGAGTTATTCTTTTCTGCCAAATCAGGTCGATGCTTTTGAACACATCATTGCGAAAATGCGGCAACGGAATATTCCCTATATCATTCTACAATCGCCTATTCCGCAGGCAAAATATGCACGTGTTACCAATAATGCCTATGCTGATGCATTTTTTTCTAAATATGGCTTTTATAGGAATGCGAATGAAGTATTAAAGTTGCCTGATAGCTGCTTTTTGGATGAAAGCCATTTAAATCAATGGGGTGTTAATCGATATAATGAATATGTGGTTAATTTGATAAAGGAAAAGGGGTATTTGAACGTGAAGAAGAGGGAATATCGATTCGCTTCTAAATACGAATGATAAAAAGTCCCTCAGTTCTTGTCGAGAAGGCTGGCGGATTGCTTATTCCTGGCTTCTTTATAAAAAGTAAGAAGAAATATAACAGAAACAATAAAGATTATAGGAAAATCTTCAAAATGATCGTTTTCTTATCATAAACTCATCGTAAATACTGCGTAAAATTTACGATCAATTTACGATAGATTTACGATGAATTTACGACAACATTGAATATTAATCAGGTTTCTTTATTTTTTCTAACGATGTTTTAAGTAGCTTTCATTGTGAAAAAAGGAAAAAAGAAGGGTATAACGAACCTCAATTGATCTACGATTAGGAAACACTGAAAATAAATCCAACGCCATACACGTTTTCAATATTGACGCGAGTGGAATGTGTCAAGGCCTTCCGAAGCCTGGAAATAAAGACATCCAAGCTCCTTCCCAAGAAATAATCGTTTTCGCCCCATAAGTGTAGCAGAATTTCTTCCCTTTTTAAAATACGATTACTGTTGATGTGTAAATACTCCAGTAGCTCCGCTTCCCTTAGGGTAAGTGATACTGCTTTTTTATTTGGCAACGATAACTTCAATAACTCCTTTTGAAAAATGAGATCACCGATTTGCAACTCACCGGGAAGTATTTCAGGGCGTATTTCTTTATTATTTCTCTTAATGATGTTTTTTATTCTTAATACCAGCTCGTCAATGTCAAATGGTTTGTTGATATAATCGTCTGCTCCAATATGGAGTCCGTGTATGCGATCTTTTTTTTCATTTCTTGCTGTTAGAAAAAGAAACGCTTGGGTTTTATTCTCTTTGATTATCTTTTCCGCCAGTTCAAAACCATTGTAATCAGGTAACTGTACATCAATGATGAGCAGGTCATAACTGTGACTTTGTTGATAATGTAGAAGCGCTTCATGAGCACTCATGCACCAGATAACATTAAAGTTCATGAACTCTAAATACTGTTTGACAACATTTCCAAGATCTTGTTCATCTTCCACGAAAAGTAAACTATGTTTCATAAGCCTGTATTATTGGTATGATAGGGGATAAAGATACAAAATTCACTTCCTACACCAATTTGACTTTGTAAGTGTAGTCGCCATCCGTGCGCTTCTAACGATTGTTTCACATAAAAGAGACCTAAACCTAAACCACCGGTTTGTAAATTATGCTTTCCACGGTAGAATTTTTCAAAAATATGTGAAATCGTACTCTCTGCCATTCCAATGCCATTATCTTTGATTGAAACAGTTAAGTGTCCTTCCTTCCAATCCGTTATTACGGTTATATTTTTGATAGCAGCGTTATTGTACTTTAACGCATTATCGAAAATATTGTAGAGCATTGTGGTAAAGAGAAATCTATTTAGCGGGACGATCGAGCCAGATGTAAAAGCAGTGTATCGAATTTGAACTTTCTCCGGGGTTTTCAATTCATAATCGTTTATAATTTCTTCCAACAATTTTTCCAAGTCATGTGATTCTTTTTCAATATTTTCCTTACTCATCGAAGTGATATCCAATGCTTGATTGACTAAGGTTTGAAGGCGGTCTGTCTGCCTTTTTATAATGCCTGTCAAGGTGTTGACTCGTGTATAATTCGTTATGATGTCCGGATTTTGCAGACTTTTGTTCGCTACAAGAATAGCTGAAATGGGTGTGTTGAACTCGTGTGTAATACTGTTCAGAAAATCAGACTTCATATCCGCCAATTTTTTTTGTTTCAGCCAATTCCTATACGTAAAGTAATAAATGAGCAACACAAAGGCTATGGACATCAAAGACAAGCTTAGGGTAGGGACCATCTGTTTTAAAATCGCTATTTGCCTATTGTATTGATCAACGTATAAACTAAAGCTAACTTGTAAGGTATTGGGCGAGGGGTCTGAAATGCTGATGCTTGTGACCAAATTTTCCCGATTAGCGAAGGACAAATCACCATCAATCAGCATCCCCTGGCCTACCTCACGAATATTAACCGGAGCATCGCCAAAAACACCTTTATGGTATATCGGTATATAGCTAATACCATCGAAAGTAATGGCGATATTGTTTAAAATAAGAAGGAATTGTAGATCGTTTGTCAGTGCAAGTTGCGTATGGATTGCCCGAAATAAACTATCCATTGTGCTATAGCGGGTAAGATCTTTGTATAGCTCTTCACTGACCTGCTTTTGAAAGGCTTCAAATTCTTTTGGCCCGTTGGTGTAAAGTTCTTGGAATTTCACCAGGTTATTGTCTATATGTTGCTTCAGGATTTTCGCACCACCAGGAAATAAGACTTCATTCCGAATCGCCTGTTTGTAAGCGTCGTTGATAAGTTCTTTTTCATCTAGATTATATTGGCGATTCTTCAGCTCATAGGTGTTGTATATGAGTTTTGCCTGAACAACAATGAGAATGGCCATACAGCAGATAGCAATCGATCGATATAAAATGATCGACGGTAACAACAATCGATTAATCTTTTCTTTAACCATTTGATTTTCGTTGATTGTCTTGTTAAGATTCTATTAACAATCTGTTATGATTTGGTTGACAACTTTTTCTTTCGTCTAGACTTACCTTTACGCGAGTAATCAGACTAATACTTTAAGCCTGTTAAACTTTCGGGATAGAAATAATGATCTCTTTGCTATAGCTAGTGTTTAGGCAAAGCTAAAACGTTTTTATTAACAAAACAACTTTATAACCAATCAAAATTCATATGAGTAAATTTAAACACACTAATCATTGGAAGTGGCTCGGCGGACAGCATTACGTACAGGTTGTATGGCTCAGCTGTCTCAAAATTAGTATATTAATTTCCTTGCTGTTATGTAGTATTTATAGCTACGGACAAACAAGCAATAGGCAAACTGTCGTGGGTAAAGTGATAAGCGCTGATGATAAAAGCCCTTTACCGGGAGTGACTGTCAGTATAAAGGGAACCCAGAGCAGAACCCAAACAGATGCCAATGGCCGATTCGAATTAGCTGCTGCGGCAAATTCAGTATTGCAGTTTCAGTACTTGGGATATCTTACAAAAGAGGAGCCTGTCAGTAATCGAATGATCATTAATGTATCACTGAGCCCAGACGTGCAATCACTGGAAGAGGTCACCGTTTCTGTAGGCTACGGGACTTTAAAACAGAAAGAGGTGACTTCTGCTGTAGCGCACATCGATACCGCTCAATTCAGGCAAAGCGGTGCAAGAAACCCTTTGGACCTCATTCAGGGAAAGGTGGCAGGTTTGCAGGTGACACGTACGAGTGGATCGAATCCGAATACGGCAGTTGCGGTTCAGTTGCGCGGCGTGGTAAGTGTTGCCGGATCTGCCAGCCCACTTTATGTAATTGATGGTATTCCCGGAGGAAATATGGACCTATTGCAGCAGGACGATATTGAATCGATAGACGTGTTGAAAGATGGTTCTGGAGCCGCTATTTATGGATCTACTGCCAATGCTGGTGTTATTTTAGTGACTACAAAAAAAGGGAAGGCAGGTGCCTCTTCTTTTACTTACAATAACTATGTTAGAAAGGAATATGTGGCCAGGAGACCAAACACCTTATCAGCAGAAGAGTTTCGGGATAAAGTAAATAGCGGCGAAATTAATCAGCAAGATTTTGGTCATAATACCGATTTCTATGACATGCTGATTAATCATAGTAACCTATCGAATAACCATAATCTTGCTATGAGCGGAGGAACGAGTAATACCAACTACCGAGCAAGTGTGAACTACCGGAATCTAGAGGGCATAAGTTTAGCTAACACTCGTCAGGAATATGGCGCGCGATTGAATATCAATCAAAAAGGATTAGACGATCGCTTGAACGTCATGCTAAATTTGGCAACCAATTTCAATAAGCAAAATCGACTAGGCGGTGGCGGATGGGAAAGCGAAGTGTTCAAAAATCCAACTTTATCCAATTTTAATGATGATGGGTCTTATCGTTTTGATCTAATAAGCACCAATGAATATGCTCGCTTAATGCAAGAAACATCTTGGAGGAAGCAACAAACTACTTCCGGTGATTTTAAAGCAGATCTGGAGTTATTGCCTGGATTGAAAGGTTCAGTTTTTGGCTCGTACCAGCGAGAATCATGGAATGATAGCCAGTACGCTCCCCAAAACAGCGAAGCATCGTTAGAAAACACCGATTATCCAGGAGGAGCATGGGCGGCAAAGAGCGATTTTCTTTCAGAATCTTACGCTTTTGAACCTACTTTACAATACCAAAAGCTCATTGCGGAGAAACACAATTTGACAGCTATTGCAGGATACAGCTACCGATATTATAAAGAAGAAGGCCTGAGTGCAGAAAATCGCGGGTTTATCAACGACCTTTTTCACGAAGATAATCTAGGCCAGGGGACGGCTTTAATTGATGGTAAAGCGAGCATGGGAAGCTTTAAAAACGACAACACGCTTATAGCCTTTTTCGGGCGGATAAATTATACTTTTAACAACAAGTATATGGCGCAGTTTATTTTACGTCATGAAGGTTCTTCTCGTTTTGGCGATAACAACAAATGGGGAAATTTTCCTGCGGTATCCGTGGGGTGGACCGTGTCCGAGGAAGCGTTTATGAAGGACATCACCTTTGTGAATTTTCTGAAACTTCGTGCAGGTTATGGGGAGACGGGAAACTCTGGCTTTGCGAATAATGCTTCCCGTGTTACCTTGGGAGGCGGTGGAAGATACCTTTATCCAGATGGTTATTACAGAGAAACGTATGGCCCCAATCGGAATCCTAATCCAAATCTTAAGTGGGAAACCAAAAGAGAAACCAATATTGGTCTTGATTATACGTTGTTTAATAGTAAACTCAGTGGTAGCATCGATGTATTCAAACGGACGACGAAAGACTTGCTTGATACCTACACCTCTCCGCAACCGCCTTATATCAGAGACCAGATTTATACCAATGTGGGTTCTATTTCTTCTAAAGGGATTGAAGTTGCCTTTAGCTATCAAGCAGTCGATAAAAAGGATTTCAAATGGACGATTGATTTGGCTGCCAGCACCACAAAGAACACCTTGGATTCCTATTCCAATGATATCTATAAAGTGGAATATGCGAATTATGGAACAATTGGTGGAGCCGGTGCTTTGGGTGAGGCTTTTACTACTTATGAAGGCGAAAAAGTTGGTGAATTTTGGGGAAAACGTTTTGCTGGTTTCACGGAAGATGGTAAGTGGCTGTTTTATAATCGGAACGGAGAGGCCGTTCGAAACGACCAAATTAATTATTCGAAGGATAGAAACCTAACCGATTTGGCTCCTATCGGAAATGCGGTGCCAAAATATTACTTATCATTAACGAATAGCTTTAGGTATAAACAATTTGACTTCAGGGTGTTTATGCGCGGGAAATTTGCTTACGATATCCTGAATACCATGGCGTTAAGTTATGGTAACAAAACCTGGAGTGGTAATCTGTTAAAAGAAACATTCACCAAGTATAAGGATATCGATGACACCTATATGTATTCTGACTATTATTTGGAAAGTGGTAGTCATTGGAAAATTGATGAAATCACCATTGGCTATACCTTTAAGCTCCCTACAAGATTGGTAAAAAACCTGAGGGTTTATGCAACAGGACAGAATTTAGCGACCATTACGGGGTACTCAGGTAACGATCCTGATCTAGTTTCCGACACGGGGATCGGAAATCCCGACGACAACGATAGAAGATTAGGTATTGACAATAGGAGTTCTTATCCAAGTACGCGATCATTCTTGTTCGGAGTTAATCTCGCCTTTTAATAGGCTGATTTAACCATATGTATAGCAATCGGAGTTTAAATTGAAATAATTACTGATGAAAACGCAATCATTATTAAAAAAAATATTGGTAGGCACATTACTACTGACCGGATGTACCAAGTTGGATGAGAATGCCTATGATGAAATGATTACAGATAATTTCTACAATAACAGAAATGAAGTTGTGTCGGCAGTGCTGAGGCCTTATACTCACGCGAATGCATGGGTAACGCCTTCTGGCCAGGATGGCTGGTGGAGACCTGCAGAACTTTCTGGCGATCAACTGGCTTGGCCTACAAAGGGTCGGCATGGAGAAGACGGAGGGAAATGGAAACGCCTGCACTACCATGCATGGACCGTGGATGAAGGGGGGCTGAACAATGCTTGGTCCTTAATGTATTGGGGGATGGGCCTGTGTAACGATCCTATCGAAAATTTGGAAAAGCGGGATGTTGCTGCAATGGGAATAACAGAGGAAGAGAAGGCTGCTTATATTGGAGAACTAAAATTGTTAAGAGCTTTCCATTATTTAAAATTAATGGATCTTTTTGGCAATATCCCAATCGTAACGCAGGTAGGAGAGCCCGCTCAGCCGGAGACCCGCTCCCGTCAGGATGTGTTTAACTTTGTGGAAAGTGAAATTCTGGAGAACATCAATCAAGCACCCAAGCTTTCTCGTGAAATGTTGGGCAGAATGTCTCAGGCTGGCGCGTATGCGATGTTGGTAGAGTTGTATCTCAATGCAGAGGTTTGGACGGGAACTGCTCGCTGGGATGATTGTATTGCTGCAGCCGATCATTTAATTAATGGAGATGGTGGAGCACAAAATGGTATTATGGCTTTGGATCCTAATATTATCGATACTTATAACACGACGAACGACTTGTCTAAGGAAGTAATATTTTCCATTGCCTATGATTATACAACGGCTAATTTTCAACCTTCCTGGCCCAGCGAATTTTATCATTTTAAACAGAGAGAAATTTATGGAGGTGGAAGGAACGGAAATGACGGAATTGTAGTTATCCCTGGTGTATTTACAAACTATTCCGATCAAGATTTAAGAAAGAGAGAATGGCTATTGGAAGGGCCTATGTATAACTTTGGAACAGGAGTACCCGTTACGGGTTCTGAAGAATATAATGGACAACCTTTGGTGTTTGTCGATAATATTCGAAAGAATAAATCCGGATCTACTGTTTCTAATATGAGTGAAGGGGAAGAAAACAGTGGTGTGCGCTTTAATAAATATAAGCTGGGAAATCAAGTGGTGGGTATTGACGGAACTCCGGTTGATCCAAATTATAATAATACTGACTGGAATATTTACCGGCTATCATGGATTTACTTTGCTAAAGCTGAGGCTATTATGCGAAAGAACGGAGGCGTTGCAACGCAAGAGGCCGTAACATTAATCAATGAATGTAGAAAACGGGCATTCTCCGAGAGTGATTGGCCATCCCATGCCTATACTACAAGCACGCTAACTATGGACGAATTGTTGGCTGAGCGCGGGAGAGAGTTTATATTTGAAGGATTCAGAAGGGACGACCTTATTCGCTTCGGCAAATTTACCACAGAATCTTGGTGGGATCATCAACCAAGCGACCCAACTAAGGCACTTTTTCCTATTCCGCAAAGACAAAGAGATTTAAACCCTAACCTTCAACAAAATCCAGGTTACAATTAAGTACATTTGATCCATGGATGCAAAGAAACCTCATTTGCATCCATGGATACCAATACAAGCCATTATGAAAAGCATATGATACGATACCTAAAGCAAACAAAATCTATTCTAGCTGTAGTCATTGCCATTAGTTTAAGCTGGTCTGTTGCCTATGGACAGCAGAATTCTTCCGTACTCAAGGATAGGCAACAAGCCTTTATTGATTTGGCATTCGGTATGTTCATCCATTATAATATACCTACGTATATGGAAGATGACTGGGCTGATCCTGATGCATCACCGGCCATTTTTAACCCCAAGCGGCTAAATACCGATCAATGGGCAGAGGCTGCGAAAAGCGCGCACATGAGTTACGGATGCCTTACAACCAAGCACCATAGCGGTTTTGCTATTTGGGATACGAAGACAACCGATTATAACGTAATGAATAGTCCCTTGAAACAAGATGTTGTAAAAGCTTACGTCACCTCCTTTCGTAAAGCAGGACTGAAGGTCATGTTGTATTATTCCATTTTGGATATCCATCACCAGCTTAGACCGGGCCATATAACAACCGAGCATATTAAGATGGTAAAAGACCAATTAACTGAACTACTTACTAATTACGGAGAAATTGAGGCACTAATTATCGATGGATGGGACGCACCTTGGTCACGTATTTCTTACGACGATGTACCCTTTGAGGAGATATATAGACTTATAAAGACCCTACAACCAAATTGTCTGGTAATGGATTTAAACGCTGCGAAATATCCCACAGAAGCACTTTTCTATACAGATATAAAATCTTACGAACAAGGAGCAGGGCAGCATATATCGAAAGAACAAAATAAATTGCCGGCACTTTCTTGTTTGCCTTTACAGGCGAATTGGTTTTGGAAGTCGTCTTTTCCAACTTCTTCCTTAAAAGATGTAGAAAGTTTAGTGAACGACAACCTTATACCTTTTAATCAGGTTTATTGTAATTTTATTCTGAATGTAGCTCCAAATCGTGATGGTATAATCGATGACAATGCTCTCGAATCATTAAAGAAAATAGGGCAGCTTTACCAAAGACCAAAGAATCTACCAACATTACCACCCAACGATGGGCCAATTATTTCATCCAATTTGGCTAAAATGAAGTCAGCTAATAGTAGTTGGAGCTATGACATGAATATTATGGACTTTGCCAACGACGATAAATTTAGCACCTTCTGGCGCGCTCATCCAAGTGTAAAAGAACCTTGGCTAGAGATCGATTTGGGAAGAGAACAGCCGTTCAATAGCGTGGTAATAACAGAAGAGAAATCCAATGTGTCGGCTTATACATTAGAGTATTATGCAGAAGGAAAATGGACACCCTTAGCAAATGGACGCGATGAAAAACGCGTGAAGATTATTCGTTTTGATACTGTTTGGGCACAAAAATTAAGAGCCCGCTTTGGTAGTTTCAAAGAAGCACCTGCCATAGCGGAATTTGGCGTTTATAATGAAAGACGATAACAAGATATGATGATAAATAAAATAAAGGCGTATGCTTTTGCTGTCTTCATGATCAGTGGCTTAGGGGCCCTGCAGCCTGCATGCGCGCAAAGTAATGAGGTAATGGTCGACCCGGTCGACTATGTAAACCCCTTAATGGGCACCGACTCAAAAGTTTCCTTGTCTAACGGAAATACATATCCTGCAATTGGATTGCCTTGGGGAATGAACTTTTGGACACCGCAAACGGGTAAGAATGGCAATGGCTGGCAGTATACATATGCGGCTGATAAAATTCGAGGTTTGAAGCAAACGCATCAACCATCCCCTTGGATGAACGACTACGGACAATTCTCTCTTATGCCGATAAGTGGTAAAGCGGTATTTGATGAAGAGGACCGAGCCAGCTGGTTTTCGCATAAAGCGGAAGTATCTAAACCTTATTACTACAGCGTGTATTTGGCAGACCATGACGTAACCGCCGAGGTAACGCCTACCGAAAGAGCAGCTATGTTTCGTTTCTCTTTTTCCAAAACCGATAGTGCGTTTGTAGTACTGGATGCTTTTGACCGTGGTTCGAAGGTAAAAATAATCCCGGAAAAGAATATGATCGTTGGATATTCTTCCCGTTACAGCAGAGGAAAGCTAAAGAATTTCAAAAATTATTTCGTAATCGTTTTTGATAAACCATTCAGTAATTTCGCAACTTGGGCCGATTCAACGAAATATACCAATCGAACGGAATTGGCTGCTGATCACGCAGGTGCCATTGTAGGGTTTTCAGTGCGTGGAAAGACAGATCAGGTACATGCAAAAGTGGCCTCTTCTTTCATTAGCGAAGAACAAGCATTGCTTAATTTGAAAGAACTCGCCAATGATTCATTCGATCAAATTGCCGGCAAAGGACGTGCAGTATGGAATGAGAAGCTGGGCAGACTGCAGGTAGAGGGTGCCAGTGTTGATCAATTGCAAACTTTTTATTCCTGCTTATACCGTACGCTATTTTTTCCCAATAAGCTTTATGAAGTAGATGCAAAGGGCAAAATTGTCCATTATAGTCCTTATAATGGTGAAGTTCTTCCAGGATACATGTTTGCCGGGACAGGTTTTTGGGATACATTTAGAGCTCTTTATCCATTTTTAAACCTGATGTACCCTTCCATCAATAAAGAAATGCAAGAAGGGCTTATTAATGATTACAAAGAAGGGGGATTTTTACCTGAATGGAGTAGTCCTGGTTTTGCCGATATTATGGTCGGTAATAACTCAGCTTCAGTTGTAGCTGATGCGTATATAAAAGGCCTAAGGGGATATGACATTGAGAAATTATATGAAGCCTTGATTCATGGCGCCAATAATGAGGGGCCAATGTCTGCCGTTGGAAGAAAGGGCGTTGAATACTACAACAGTTTAGGCTATGTTCCCTACGATGTAAAGATTAATGAGAATGCGGCGAGAACATTGGAATATGCCTATGATGATTTTGCCATTTATCAACTGGCAAAGGCACTTAAAAAGCCAAAGAAGGAAATCGAATTGTATGCAAAACGCAGTCAAAATTATCGTAATCTGTTCGATAAAGAATCGAATTTAATGCGGGGAAAAAATAAAGACGGCTCTTTTCAGTCGCCTTTTAATCCGCTTAAGTGGGGAGATGCGTTTACCGAAGGTAACAGCTGGCATTATTCCTGGAGTGTTTTTCATGATGTGGAGGGACTTATCGACTTAATGGGTGGTGAAAAGATTTTTGTAACCATGCTCGATTCTGTATTTAACCAGTCGCCCACCTTTGACGATAGCTATTACGGAGGTGTTATTCATGAGATTAGGGAAATGCAGATCGCTAATATGGGGCAATATGCTCATGGAAACCAGCCTATTCAACATATGATCTATCTTTATAACTATGCGGGGCAACCCTGGAAAACCCAATATTGGGTACGAGAGGTTATGAACCGATTATACTTAGCTACTCCTGACGGCTACTGTGGAGATGAAGATAACGGCCAAACATCGGCATGGTATGTATTTTCCGCGTTAGGCTTCTATCCGGTATGTCCTGCCACTGATCAATATGTTTTGGGTGCCCCTTTGTTCAAAAAAGTAATATTACGCCTCGAGAACGGTAAAAGATTCGAAATTGCGGCGCCGCAAAATAATAATGAAAACCGTTACATCAAAGACGCCTTGTTAGACGGTAAGGCTCTTGATCAAAATTGGATAAGCCACCAACGTATTTTAGATGGTGGTCAGTTGTTATTTCAAATGGATAAAACACCCAATAAAACGAGGGGGACCAACGCAAAAGCATATCCTTTTTCGTTTTCATCAAGCAATTAGTAACGAAACCAAAAAACGCAGCAAGACACGTTGCTTAAAAGGCTTCTGGTCATGCATTAAAATTTTCAATAATGTTTATTTCAAAATTCAAAGTACTTTCACTAATCGGGTTCATTTATATACAGTGTCAGGTCGCTCATGCTCAAAATCGCTGGGATGCAGTAGATGAAGATATAAAAATAGCTACGTCTGTCGATACAATGAAGCAGGGAAAATATAGTTTGATATTTATTAACAAATCGGTGGACTTCGATACGGTGGTTAAAAAGAGGCTTGTTGAAGTCTTTTTTATAAATTATCCCAAAGAGGCTAAAATATATAATAAGAAAACGACAAGGAAGGTTGTTTTTGTAATTGATCCCGATTATAAAGGTGTTGCTGCTGCGGCTGGAGGTGTCGTACGTTTTAATCCCCTATGGTTTAAGAAGAATCCAGGTGATGTAGATGTCGTTACGCACGAAGTGATGCACCTCGTCCAATCTTATCCGGACGGTGCGGGGCCAGGCTGGATAACAGAGGGGATTGCGGATTACGTGAGGTTTACTTTGGGTGTCGACAACGAAGGGGCAAACTGGAAACTACCGGAATTTGACGAAAAACAATCTTATGAAAACGCATATCGGATAACTGCCCGCTTCTTCTACTGGGTTGAAAAAAACATAAAAAGGGGCACGATTAAAAAACTAGATGCAGCAATGCGTACTAAAACGTATTCGGATATTTTTTGGGAAAAGAATACCGGTAAAACCGTAGACGAACTATGGGCTGAGTATGCAAAAAAACCAACAATTAGCTAATATATTTACACGTAGACGGCCGTTCAATCCTCATTTTGGTTTGTTGATAAGGATTGCGGCTGTCTTTATTATAAGAGCAATAGCGTATTCCTCTTAACGTTTTATAAAAATATTTCGCTTTTAACACTAAAATGGCTTATTTTAAGAAGTAGGTGTAGTGAAGCGAACCCTTTGGGTACTCTTTAAGATAGCAGTGGATAATAAATAAGTAACTATATATGAATAAATGGAAGAAAATCTTGATTTTTCTTATGCTCCCGATAGGGGCATATGCGCAAGATTTATCGTTGGTGCAGTATGTTAAACCAATTATCGGAACAGCAAAAATGGGACATACCTTTCCCGGAGCGACGGTACCGTTCGGTTCGGTACAGCTTAGTCCGGATACCGATACCATTCCGTATGCCGTGGATGGGAAATATAATGGGGAAGTATACAAATATTGTGCGGGTTACCAGTATGCGGATCCTACAATCGTAGGTTTCAGTCATACGCATTTTAGTGGAACAGGCCACTCCGATTTAGGCGATTTTTTAATTATGCCTACCACAGGAGACGTGCAGATGAATCCGGGAACGAGTGATCAACCTGAAAATGGTTATCGTTCAGCCTACAGCCATGATAATGAGGTTGCAGAACCTAATTACTATCGGGTAAAACTAGATGATCATCAGATTTTGGCAGAATTGACTACCTCTGCTCGGGTTGGATTTCACCAATATACGTTTCCAAAATCAAGTAATGGTCATATTATTCTCGATTTGATGGCTGGAATTTACAACTATGATGATAAGAACGTATGGACTGTTGTACGGGTAGTCAATGATAGTTTAGTGACCGGTTATAGACAAACTAATGGTTGGGGGCGAACGCGAACGGTTTACTTTGCGATGAGTTTTTCGAAGCCTTTTAAAGAATATGGTATCCAAAATAATGACCCTGTACAGGTATACAAAGGCTTTTGGCGAAAATTCAATCAAGAGAAAAATTTTCCGGATCTTGCTGGAAAAAAACTCAGAATGCACTTCGATTTTAGTACTGAAGAGGGAGAAAAGGTCAAAATAAAATTTGCCATAAGTCCTGTAAGTATGCAAAATGCGCTGGCTAATATGCAAGCTGAAATTCCACATTGGGACTTTGACCGAGTTAAACACCATGGACAGCAATTATGGGAAAAGGAGTTGCAAAAGATCGTTGTTGATGTTCCAACTAATGAGGATCGTATTAACTTCTATACGGCAATGTATCATGCGGCCCTTATGCCGACAATGTACATGGATAACAACGGTCAGTATAAAGGCTTGGATCAAGAAGTGCATCAGGCGGAAGGATTCACGAATTATACATCTTTTTCGTTGTGGGACACGTTTAGAGCTTTTCATCCCTATCTTAATCTCGTCAATCCGAAACGAAACGCCGATATGGTAGCTTCTATGATGGCACATTACCAACAAAGTGTTTTGCATATGCTTCCTATTTGGTCGCATTATGCGAATGATAACTGGTGCATGAGCGGCTATCACAGCGTATCGGTTATTGCAGATGCTATCATAAAGGGTGTTTATAAAGGGGATGCATTGGCTGCATTAGAGGCTTGCATCCAAACTGCAAATGCCAGAAACTATGAAGGTATCGGTGCCTATATCGACAAAGGATATGTTCCTGCCGATATTTCCGGAACCGCTGTATCCAATACACTCGAATATGCCTATGACGATTGGTGTATCGCTCAGTTAGCTAAAAAATTGGGAAGAATGGATGTGTATCAGGATTTTATTAAACGGTCATCCAATTGGAAAAACGTATATGATCCTTCCGTTGGATTTATGCGTCCGCGGATGACTGATGGCACCTTTAAAAGCGATTTTGATGTACTTAAGACCGATGGACAAGGATTTATTGAAGGGAATGCATGGAACTTTAGTTTGTATGTGCCTCACGACCCTGAAGGAATGATGGTCAATATGGGCGGTAAGAAGCGTTTGTCCCGCTATTTAGACTCGCTGTTTAGTATGCATTTGCCAGATGAGTTCTTCGCACATACGGAAGATATTACAAGAGATGGCATTATCGGGAATTATGTGCATGGAAATGAGCCTTCGCACCACGTAGCTTACTTGTATAATATAACAGGTGAGCCTTGGAAGGCTCAGCAAAAGATCCGAATGATTCTTAAGCATCAATATCACAATGGGGCAGACGGTTTAGGTGGAAATGATGACTGCGGCCAAATGAGTGCTTGGTTCATCTTTAGTTCGCTAGGCTTTTATCCGGTGGCTCCGGCATCTGACGAATATTGGTTGGGAAGCCCCGCCGTTCGAAATGCAAAATTACAGTTCGACAATGGGAACACCCTCATAGTAAAAGCGATTAATCAGTCAGATAAAAATGTTTTTGTTAAGAAAGTAACGCTAAACGGTGAAGAAGTTAAGAGCTATAAGCTAAAACACGCTGATTTAATGAACGGAGGAGAGCTCATCTTTTATATGAGTGCAAAAAAGTAAATAAAAAGCCGATGACTGCCGCGTAACGGCAATCATCGGCTTTTATGACGCCTTAAACGCATAACTGATTTCTCTATTCTCCTGCATCAATTTCGATTTCAATACCTTTCTCTTGATAATAAGAAAAGTTATTAAGTACTTCGTCTATACCCAATAACTCCTTTTCACTTAACGCTGTAACGGACGCATCGTCCATAAGTTCCCCTCTTTCAGGTTCTTTGCTCGGAATGTATACTAAGTCGTCGCCGTCCCGGGCACTTGCTATTAATGTAGTAAATCCGTTTTCCTTCAATTTTTTTAATAAAGGAACAGTTATTGGCTCGTTCATAAAAATTTGTGTTGATAAATACTTAACAAATAGAGGCATTTGAGTGTTTTATTATTTTATATAAATATGCGCAGAAAAAATATTAGCTTTAACGATAAACATCAAAAAGACAATATTTTTGAACAACGGGTTTGGTGTTTTCTAATCGATTTGTTATAAATGCTATCAAAAAGTAAAGAGGAACTATTAGCAGTCATCGCAGAGCAAGAGAGAACTATCTTGAAGTTGGAGGAGAGTAATCAATTGAAAATAAAGTGGATTAGTTTACTTGTGCATGACCTGAGAGGTTTTCTGGGAAATACAATTTGGTTTGTAGATAACTATTTAAAGCGCGGAATTGGCGACGAGGTGTTTTTGGAGCTATTACCGGAATTAAAAAAAACAGCCGAGCTGCAGTTGGAGGGGTTTAACAAAACCGTTGTTTGGGCAAGAGAGCAATCGGTGGTGTTAGATGAGGACCCCGTAGCACTTAATTTGAAAGCCATTATAGCTTCCGTATTGGAACAGCATAATGCTGCTATCCAAGCAAAGCAAATAACAGTCTCCGTTTCTTATTATGAAGAAGTAATGCGCGCTAGTGGTTATCCAATGCTGACCCAGTTTGTTATTAAGCATGTGCTGGATAATGCTATTAAATTTACTGATAAGGGAGGAAGTATCTCTATTAGATTGGAACAAATGGATAATAGCAGAATATATGTTGACATTGTAGATGCCGGAATAGGAATGAATGAAGAAACACTCAAAAATATTTATAATCCAGGTAAGATCAAGTACCTTGGGACTGCAGGGGAAACAGGAATTGGGATTACGTTAATGATTTGCCGAGATTTTATGGATATGCAAAAGGGAAGACTTTCTGTACAGTCGTCCCTTGGAAGCGGAACAACAGTAAGACTTGAATTTATAAAAGCTACTAATTGATGAATTTATGGCCACGCCCCACATATTAATAGCCGACGATCATTCTATTGTTAGGTTGGGTATTTCCCTTATTATTCAAAAGCAATATCCCAAAGCCATTATTAGACAAACGGATAACTACCAGGGGGTATTGGACATGGTAGCAAAAAGAAGACTTTCATTTAATCGTATTAGATATCAAAATGCCAAATGGAAGTTTTCAAAAGACCTTGAATTTTATCAAAAAGAAACGATGCGAAACAAAGGTATTGGTTTTTTCTACACTTGAGGAAGAACTTTACGCCGCCAAATATTTGAAGGCAGGAGCTGACGGCTTTCTTCAAAAACAAGTAAGTGAAGAAAGTGTGAGGACTGAATTGGAGAAAATGATACGGAAAACAGGGTACACCAACAGCTGACAGCTAGGATAGCAGCTTGTAAAACCAAAATTGTTTGTGTACCAACTGTTCCTTTTTGTAAATAAGTAACACTTTGAAAAAATATTTGAATTTTTTTTATTAAAATAAAAAATAAATTGTATTTTTATCAAAGAATATAAACTTATATCATATCGACGTTTTTCATGTGTGAATAGTCTAAGCACAATAAGTACCCGTTGGTGGTTCTACGGGTACTTGTGCTGGACGCTTTAAAATCTTAACCATTATTCTACCGTTACTGATTTTGCCAAGTTTCTAGGCTGGTCGACATTGCAACCCCTCATAACGGCAATGTGATAGGAGAGCAGTTGCAGCGGGATTGTGGCTAAAATAGGTGTTAATGCTTCTTCACAAAACGGAATTTCGATGATATAATCTGCTATGTCTCGGATGACCGTATCTCCCTCGGTTACAATAGCGATGATCTTACCTTTACGTGCTTTCACTTCCTGTATATTACTGATAATTTTTTCGTACGAAGAATCTTTAGTGGCAATAACTACAACAGGCATTTGCTCATCTATTAAAGCAATCGGACCATGCTTCATTTCTGCGGCCGGATAGCCTTCGGCATGAATGTAAGAAATTTCTTTTAGTTTAAGTGCACCTTCAAGTGCTACAGGAAAGTTGATACCGCGGCCAAGGAATAAGCAATTCGTACTGTCCTTAATTTCGCTTGCAATTAATTGTACAAGTGGCTCGCTTTTTAAGCAGCTTGTGATGAGATCCGGTGTTTTTTGCAATTCGGCTAGTAAGGTCGCAATTCTGGAGGAAGGCAAACTGCCTTTATGCTTTGCTATATAAAGGGCTAAAAGTGAAAGCGCGGTCACCTGCGCCGTAAAGGCCTTGGTAGAAGCGACGCCGATTTCCGGGCCTGCATGGGTATACATCCCGGCATGCGATAGTCGTGGAATAGAAGATCCGACAACATTGCATATTCCAAAGATCGTTGCTCCGGCTTTTTTTGCTAACTCTACCGCTGCCATCGTATCTGCTGTTTCGCCTGACTGCGAAATGGCAATAACTATATCGTCTTTACCGATAATAGGATTCCTATACCTAAATTCGGAAGCATATTCTACCTCCACTGGTATCCGTGCATATTCCTCAATTAGGTACTCACCTACCAATCCAGCGTGCCATGAAGTTCCGCAAGACACAATAATAATCCGTTGTGCCTGCAAAAATTTATTGGCGTATTCGCTTATTCCTCCAAGGTTGATTCGTGCTTCCTCTGCATGGATTCGTCCGCGCATACAGTTGGCAATGGAACGCGGCTGCTCATGAATTTCTTTAAGCATAAAATGTTCGTATCCACCTTTCTCTAACGCTTCCAGTTCTAATTCAAGCTCTTGAATATATGGAGTAATTTTCAGATTTGCGAGGTCTCTTATCTCCATATTTTCTCTGTTAAGAAATACAAGCACATTATCATCAGGATAATATACCTGCTTCGTATACTCAACAATCGGCGATGCATCAGAGGCAACAAAGTATTCATGTTCTCCTATTCCAATTACCATAGGGCTCCCTTTCCTGGCAGCAATCAATAAATCCGGTTCTTCTTTACTTAAGATTACGATGGCGAAAGCACCTGTAACATGTGTCAATGCAACTCGAACGGCTTCTCGCAAATCAGATTCACCCTCCATTTGAATCTGTTCTATTAATTTAATAAGAACTTCCGTGTCGGTGTCGCTTAAAAATGTATGTCCTTTTTGAACAAGCATTTCCTTGATTGCAGCGTAATTTTCTATAATTCCGTTGTGAACGATAGCTAATTTTTGGCTCCCGGAAAGATGGGGGTGTGCATTTCTGTCACTCGGTGCTCCATGAGTAGCCCATCGTGTATGCCCCATTCCTAAACTACCGGACAGTTCTTCATTTTCTGCAAAGCGCTCGAGGTCATTCACTTTACCGGCTTTTTTGTAAATGTTCATTTCTCCATTTACAAGTGCGACACCCGCACTGTCGTATCCTCTGTATTCTAATCTTTTTAACCCTTTGATTATTATTTCCCAGGCATCCCTATGCCCAATATAGCCTACAATTCCACACATAAATAAAGCGTTTTTTTGAACGTGATTGTTTATAATATTTGTAAGGAGCTAAAATAGAACAAAAAGATAATCAACGCAACCGATTGCGTAACTATTTTATATGGAGGCAATAGAGAAAGGTCAGTGCACAAACTTTATATTACATGTGAAGTATATTCAGCTAAAATATACCTGGCCTATAGTTTGGATTTTCGCCGCAAAGAATAGGCTTTGTAATCCAAATCAGGCTTAACTGAAACCCAAGAGCCATCATAAAGCCCCTGAACGTCAAAAAGTGCTGTAAATTCCTTCCACAAACTTTTTAAAAGGACTTGAAAAAGCCCCGTATCTTTCTCAATAATCAATAACGCATCGGGTTGGCTGATCATAAAATCTACTAAAATTTGTGCAAGCGTATCATGGAGATTATCTGAAGGAATGTAAGTGTAATTAATAAAGTTGTTGATCTCGTCATCGTTCAGATTGCTTTGTTGTTTGATGTTAAGGTGATAGCTATTCTCAATGACTAATTTCCGAAATTGAATGACTGCATAGTTTTGTTGCGACGGTTGGTCACAATAAAATACATAATTCAATATACCCTCTTTTGGAGAGGTTGGCTTACCGCTTTGTGTATGCAAAAAAGAAGAGAAAGGCCTTAAGCTTCTCTTCTTATCTAGTATGGTGTGGTTTATGTAAGGTGGTTTGGAATTGCTGTCTCCAATAGTTTGTTTTTTCATTATATAAATAGATAGATGCTATAACATTTTTACAAAAATGATGCCTAATATCTATTTACCTTTTCCTTGAAACATGACCTTTACCGTCTTAAAAATTATTTGGAGGTCGGCAAAGAAGTTAATTCCTTGTAAATATTGCAAGTCTAATAACATCCGCTCACACATTTCATCAACCGTTTGCGCATATCCAAAATTAACCTGTCCAATAGAAGTAATACCTGGTTTGATAGTCAATAATTTTTTATAGCTCGGGGCTTTATCTACAATTTGCTTAATAAAATGTGCTCTTTCCGGACGAGGACCAACAATTGACATATCACCTTTTAACACATTCCAAAATTGCGGAATTTCGTCAAGGCGCGTTTTACGCATCAGCCTTCCCCATGGTGTGATACGTGGATCTACATCCTGAGCTAACTGCGGACCAAACTTCTCCGCATCAATATACATGCTTCTAAACTTATAGATGAAAAATGGTTTCTCATGTAAGCCGATACGTTCTTGTTTGTAAAAAACGGGCCCTTTTGAGCTTAGCTTGGTAATAATGGCAACTAATAAAAATAGAGGAAAGCCAAGAATCAAAGACACTAGAGAAAATACGATATCAAAGCTTCTTTTGAAAAATTTAGACGTTATATCGAGCGCTTCACCTTTATTAATAAGAATGATAGGGAAGTCTGCATAGTGCAAAAAATTGTTTTCAATTAAACTGGTAAACGATGTTCTTAGCATCACATTAGGCACAACAATGCTTTGATCTACACTGGTAGCCTGCTTCATTTCTTGTATTTGCGAATCTCTTAACATGTCTCTTCTAATTATATGTTAAGCAAAAGCCAAGAAATATGCCAAATCCCCGAATGCCTGTTTATAGGTATTTAAACCCACTTTTTAGATTCAATTTCAATTTGTTAGCGATAATAAGTGGGGATTTTTTTCCACAAAATGGAGGGTTCGATTAGCGATCCATATTGCTTTGAGATCATTTCCAATACGCTTTATGCATGGAAAAGCATTTATTCCAAAAGGCGGGTAAATATCTATGGGCCAGTCCAAGCTTGTAACCGAACCATTTGGCGGCGGTAGAGAAAAAAGCTTTTGGAAGTTCAGTAACATGATGTTTAACGATATAAGAAAATTCAGACTTTACATATTTAAAACCTTCCGATTCTGCATGTCCAAAGTTTTGAAATATCCACGCATTGGTGGCGTGGAAAACGCCGATATCGAAATATCGTTTGAACTCTTCTTTTACCGAATAACTATGGGAATGATGGGCTTGCGCATCTGCGAGGTAGGCAAGTTGCCAACCATTTAAGATAATACGCCCGGCTGCTATAACATCTTCTCCCAAAATAGTGCCGCTCGGAAAGCCACTGGCTTCTTCAAATGCTGTTCTCCGATAGGCAGCAAAAGAGTTTGAGCAGGAGGCCGTTTTAATACCATACTTACTTCTATTATCCAGCCCGCGCAATTGCGAGTGTGCGGGGTAGTTAAATAGCCGGGCATGAGCTTCTAATCCTTTCGCTCCAATATGTGGAAGTTGGCGTCCGTAAGCTACTCCAATTTGAGGATTTTCGTCAAATACCTTTATTAGATTGCCTAGGGAATGCGCATTGGCAAGGACTGCATCTTGTGTCAGAAAAACGTATATGTCAGCATCGGGGAAGCGATTAACCGCCATCTGCCTCGTCCCTCCATGGTCAAAATCTTTTTTATCAATGTGGATAATCTCGAAATCTTTCATGGAAGGGTGCGACAGTGTACCATCGGTTGAGCCGGAGTCAATAATTACAACCTTATCGGGTTGAACAAGCTGTGTCTTAATGCTTTGAATTACGTCTGCCCATAACTTTCCGGCATTTAGGGTGGGAATATATAATATCGTTTTCATTTCTAACTACAACTTCTTAACAACAACCCTACCATAATCAGGATATCCGCTAACAATTTCCTCGTCGGCAATATAGGCGTGTCCGGTACCTTCTAAACGAATTGAGTTGTCCGTTTTGCCACCTTTATGCGTATTGCCTCTCAGTATAAGGTTGTTAGGGTTTTGGCTTATTAATGTTCTATTTAATTTTCCACCCTGAAGAGAAATAAGTTCGTTAAACTCTACTACTAAGTTCTTGGAGCCTTCATCTATAATACAAGCGTTAACCGATTCGATAATATTGTGTTCCAGACGAACTGCATCGGCTGTCTTTCTAACAGTAATAGCATAACCGGAAGTACTCTTTATACTATTATTTGCAAGTGAAGCACTCTTTGATTTGACAAGTAGGACGGCGCCGGTTGGTTGGTTGCTGAAAATCTTATTTTCGTTCAGTATTACACGACCTTGCAGGTTAATATTCAAGCTCGCATTGGTAAGCAAGTTACGGGTTAAAATGAGCGAATCTATCGTAATACCATTTGGTAGCAATAAAGTTCGGAGCTTATTCCCTGCTAATTGTAAAGTAGTACCTTTCGTGTTTGCAAGTGCAGTTAAGGCATCGAACGTGTTATTCTTTAAAAAAATCGTATTAAACGACTTTACAATTTCTACTTTATTATCAGTGATATTGTTTTCGGCCTGGATAATACCGCAGCGTTCTAAGTAAAGTGCCGGGCGATTCGATCGCTGCGATCTATTATTGAAGAGTTGAACTTCGCTTACATTAACTAAAGTAGCCAATCCCGATCCGTCCACTGTTGATTTGCCTGCAACAAATCCGTTATTCAAGCTCCTGTTGCTTTTTATAATACAGTGAATGGGAAAAGGGTCGGAAGTTATTTTATTGTTGATATCAATAGCATCAGCCGCGTTATGATTCAATGTATTGTTGGAAATGTCAAAGTACTGCTCTTTTTTTGCTTTCCCGAAGCCAATCTGAATAGCACTCATTCCATTGTACGCGATGTGGTTATTTTTTATAGTTGCTCTGCCGCTTCCGTGCATAAAAATACCATTCTCGCCATTTTTTATTATCTTATTGTTTTCGATCTTAATGTTACTGCAAGATAGTAATCGAATCCCGGTTCCTGCTTGATAGGTCGAGGCTGACTGGCGCGCGGAACCGTAGGAGGTGATGTTGCTGTTCCTAATAGCGATGGTATCACACTCATAAAACAGCATGCCGGGAAAGGCATATATTTTTTTGTCATTTCCTTTGATGTGGGTATCTGTAATGCGAATATTGGTGCTTTTTGAGACATACAATGCTTCGTTTACGGTAAATGCGCGAAAACGCAGGTTTACGTTCCTTAAATTTCTTCCAAAGAATAGAGGAGCGGAGGAATTTTGGACAACACGGGTGAAGTTCTGCGTGTCGCTCGGAAGAACTTGTTTTAATAACCCTAAACATTTTATATTAATATCCGACTTCAAAACCAGTGTTTTTACTAAGTAGGTCCCTTCCGGGATCAAAATAGTATCTCCTCTTTGTGCCGCCTTGATGGTTCGTTGTATATTTTCCGTATCATCTGCCTTACCGTCTCCTTTCGCTTGAAAGGCTTGTACATTCAACACCTGATAAACTTGTGTGTTTTCGGTTTTCTTGGTATCGGCGCCCTTGTTGGATTTCGGCTTTGTTTGGCAGCATGAACAGCACCAAAGAATGAGGCTCATAGAAATAAACCAGAATTTTGTAAGTAGCACTTTTTTCATCTTGACATGCTCTACGAGTTATGAAAGTATTGCTTTCCAGGTCTGAATTGCGGTATGTTCCCACTGAAAAGCGTTTATTCGTTTCCTTCCTTCTTCGATATAATAATTCCTAAGTTCGTTATTGTTAACCAATTGCTCGATTCCATTTGCCATTTCGTTAATATTGAAAGGGTCAACGCATAAAGCACCGGGGCCGGCTATTTCCGGAAGTGAGCTGACGTTTGACGTCAAAACAGGCGTGCCGGATGCCATCGCTTCCAATATAGGTAATCCAAATCCTTCCATTAAGGATGCGTAAAGAGTGACCAAAGCACCCTTATAAAGTTGTGGCAAAGTCTCTTCTTGTATGAAACCTAAAAATTTTATTCTTTCGCGGACACCCGAACGCTCTGCCTCTTGAAGCAAGAAAGTATCAGGCTCACCCGAAAGCGCGAAAATTATCTCTTTATCTATTGCAGCACGCGCAAAAGCGCGAATCATTGCAGGAATGTTTTTATTCTTGCGCCGGTTACCAATATACAATAGGTAAGGACGGTCAAGCTTTATACGCTCCTCATTCTGAATAAACCGTTCGTCTACACCGTTGTAAATGACGGTAATGAGGTGTTCATCAATACCAAGAAGTTGGACCAGTTGCTGTTTGCTGTGGTGTGAAACGGTGATTATTTTTTTTGCTTTCTTTGCTAATCGCGCAATGACTTGTTGATAGTATATTTTATGTAGAGGAGAGTAATAAAATAAGTGCATCAAGTCGTGTATCGTAATGACAAAAGGTATGCTGGAGAAAGCGGGTGGCATAAAGGATGGACTGTAGAAAATGTCTGCAGTAGAAGAACGGATTGCTTTTCCCAACATGAAGGGGGAATAAAGGCTCCCCAATCGCATATTGCTTTTAACATGCTCACCCACTACATGTGGTGGTTTTCTGTCCATTACCTCTCGGTACAGCCTGCCAATTCCTGTATTTCCTGCCCACCTGCCGTCAATAAGCACCTTTGTGTTCATTTAAAATCCGATTTTTATTTTTTCCTTAACTATTGTTTGAAAAGTTCCCAATACAAATGCCAACTGTAAATAAAGTATGATGTCGTTATCATATCCTGAATAAAGAATCATCATAATGGCTAGTAGAGGCAAAAATACTGCCAGCCAGAAACTGCGGAGATTATTCATATGTATACAGTAGCGATAAAAAAACCAAAGGAAGAGGCAATAAGAGATGAATCCTACGATACCAAGTTCTAGGTAATTGGACAAAAAAGTGTTGTGAATATGAGGCTCACCATGGTAGTAAGCTGCGTGTCGCCGTAAAAAATCCCCTCCCTTCAAGAAACCATTGCCCCACGGACGGATTTCATCAAAATGTTGAAAAAAGGCCTTCCAATAAGTTATTCGTACCCCCATACCATCATTGGAAGCCGTGAGTGTGTCTACACGTAAAACTTTTACAAATAGGTAAGGCGTCAATGCACATAGACCAACAAGCAAAGCAGCTCTGATTGGCTTTTTTGCAAAAAACCAAAAAACAAGAAACACGCCAATGAGTAAAGCTACGATAGGCGTTCTCGATAGTGAAAGAAAGGCGAGCAAAAAAACAAGTAAGATCCGCAGACAACTTATACGGGAATCCCTTACCAGCGGAATTAAGAGGTAGGTGAAGCCTAATAAGGCCAGTCTGGCTCCAAACATATTTTTATCACTTAATCCCCAAAAAAATAATTCTTTATTATATAGAGCGCTGCCCTTAGCGGAAGAAGAGGCACCTGTTAACAAATGAAAATGGAACGCTTGATGGTATACAAGTAATTGTATAAAACACAGTAAAAAGATAATATGCATCGTCCAGTCGATTATACGGACAAGACTTGCTTTGTCAAGCTGATTTAACCGGTAAATGCCGGTTATAAAAAAACAGATATTGATAAGCATTTTTATCAGGCTGTCCCGTATTTGCGGTTGTCCATTTGTTGTAAGGAAGAAGCTTCCGCAGGCGTAGAGAACGAACGCACTGATAGCTAAAAACCAGGGTTGCCGCAGGAACTTTTTCAGGCTTTTTGGATCCAATTGATATGCGCTGATAAAAAATATAACCGATGCAAGAAGAAACACAATGGGGTATACTTTCCACGGTAGAAACACACTCAGTATGGCTAAACAGAATAATAGCTCTGTTAAAAAATAACGTTTATGCCCTGCTTCCACGGATCGTTTCATTTAATACAGTTGAATACTCATTTATCATCCTTTGTTTGCTGAGAATAGCTTCTACCGATTTGCGCGCATTTTTTACCAAGGTATCGTACAATAAGGGCTCGTCATACAAACGCTGTATCGCATCGCCCAACGAGTTCATCTCTTCTGATGTACACAATAACCCATTAAAGCCCTCTATAACGGTCTCTTGTAAACCTCCCACGGCATTCGCAATAACCGGCAGATGGTAAGCAAGCGCTTCTATTGCCACCATGCCTAAGGGTTCCTGCCAAAGTGATGGAACCACTAACACATCAATAGTTTTATAAAATGCCGCCGGATCTGTATAGCCGATAAACGAAATATTCGCACCCTCGGCTTTGGCTTTTAAGAAGCGCTCATAGTCTTCTTTTCCACCACCGGCAATTTGTAGTTGAGCATTGATCGAAAGGCGTTTAAATTGGTCTAATAACCATTCAATCCCCTTCTTTTCTGCTAAGGTGCCTATATAGCCAATGGTGAAATTAGTATCATGCGCTCTTGGCTGTGGTAATGGCGTTTCAGGTATTTCCCTGGTATTGTATATGACGTATTTTTTGGCTTTATCAAAGTATTGATACTGTTCAAAGCGTCTCAGAATAAACTTACTAATACCAATCACCGCGTCTACTTTACCCGACAATTTTTTATGCTTTTGCCTTAATAAAGCACAACTAAAACACTGCGTGTCGCACGAAGCATCATCTTTAAACATATCACTGTTTGGACATAGCAAATACAAATCGTGGAGTACCTGAACAATTGGGATATTCGCAGCTTTTATTTCATCCCAAACTGCAACACTCCAGCCAACTAAATTATGACATGAAACAATATCAGGCTTTTCTTTCTCGATAACCTTTTTAACGACTTGCCTCATGGCTGCATTGTATCGATCCCGTGCATGCCAAAACATTCGATCTAGTTTTCCTGCTCGTATTTTTTCAAAAGGCCAGTATAAATTTTTTAATGCCGTTCTATAAACCTTTATATGGTCAATCTCTTCTGTGCTCAAATCACCTGTGGGCTTTAAACTCAGTACAGCAACTTCATGCCCGGCGGCTTGCATCCCCTCCGCAATAGCTTTTAGGGAGATTTCTGCTCCCCCCTGTATAAGGGGGCTATATAAGGCATTTATATAGAGTATTTTCATGATAATAAATTATCTTAGCGCGATGATACTTCATCTATCAGAGGTACAGTTTATGTTTTCTTTCATCAAATTAGGTGTTCTTATTGAATTTATCCGTTAAAAGTTCCCTATACGTACGGATTAAATCCACTCCGATTTGATGGTTATTATTTCGATATTGCACGTACCTAAGTAATCGATCCCCTTTTTCCTTAAAAATATGATTGCTATGCTTCTTTAACGCAACGGCCTTGGCGATGGTTTTTCTCAATATAGGTTCGTGCTCATGCTTGTCGTCATAGTTATAGATAAGCATATCAGCATGCATTTCATCCATATCTGCTATTGTACCAATAAGGGGGCAAATCACAGTTTTTCCGTAAGAAAATGCTAGAATAGCAGTGCCCGAATTTAAACTGCTTTCTAAATCATAGGGTAATATTAATAAATCGGCTTCGCTAAAGAGGCTGGGTATTTCGGCGTCGTCAATAAAACGTAACTGAAGATTTAAGTTATCCGTACCTGTAGCCATCTTTTCCAGTTCTTGTCTGTATTTATCTGTCGAAGGCTTTCCGGCTATGGTCAATTGTAATTCCTTGTTAAATTCCCATGCTAATTTAATCAACAATTCAATGTTTTTATAAGGCTTAACGACTCCCATAAAAAGCAACTTTAATAAGTTGGAATCTTCCGGGCCCGGCTGAATAGGTCCATATACGCTAATAAAGTTTGGATGGGGTATGTATATGATTTTGGCAGTGGTTTGTCTATCGCGTTGTGCTAATATACTGGCTGAGGCATGGCTATGAATAATGATGCGGTCGGCCCATTTGACAAGCAGGGCAGTAAGGGTGCGACTAAAGAAACGAAGGCCTTTTTCATGCGAACTTCGATTATGCATGGTCCATATGAGCGGCTTTCTAAATAATTTAATCGCTAGAAGTACAACCATTTTTCGGAAAAAACTCCGAAAAGCGACAAAAAAACTGCTGTCATCAACATTTTCGAACCAGTTAAGATGCACTAGATCAATTGATTTGAAATGCTTATATGACGAAAAGAAACTGTCCAACGGGTAGATCTCAAAACCCGATTCACGTAATGGGGCGACCATTAAGCTGATATATTGATTTTCTTTATTATCCGGCGGGTTGAATACAATCTTCACTATTTCGTTTCTCTTAAATTTATACTCTTTACTGCGGCAATAAAAATATCCTTTATTTGTATGTCAAACACGCGACGGTGTTTGAGCCACAGCCAAAAATTGCCAAATAGGGAATAGCGCATGGATAGCGCCATCGTGAAAATTTTTCTTTTGCTCATGAGATAATCTTGCTTCTTCACAAGATACCTGTGAATAACAAGAGCCTCTTCATTAGCTGGTTTTTCACTAAGAAATGCTCTTAACCAGTTCGCATAGCCGATGTTTGCCTCCATTTTATGTAAGTTATTTCCCGTTGAGGTGATGGACAAAGCGTTACTTCTGTATCGGAAAACAGCCTTATTAGTATGTGCAATACCGAGTTGTCCCGTAGCCATAAAAGCTGTTATATCGTCCGAACCCCAGGCAAGGGGGAGCTTATAAAATCCATCTTGCTTTCTAAGTGGTTCAACGCGATATACAAAGTCAGAAATGTAGTTTGAACGATACTGAGCCAAGCGGTGCCAAATGCTATCATATACGTTTTCAAACGACGGATGTGCCGGTGTTAGCATCATGGTTTCACCTTCGTCGTTGATTATTTTGCTTCGACAATGATATACATTTAATGTTGGATATTGTTGAATAAGTTTCGAGAACTCCTGCAAATAATCCGGCTCTAATTCATCATCATCGCCCATAATCATCAGATACTTTCCCTTGGCTAGCGATAAACACTTATTCCAATTGTCAACGAGATTAATGGCTCCGACATTTTTGTCATTGCGGTAATAATGTATCCGATTGTCCTCAAATTGTTGCACGATAAGATCTACAGGTTCGGGGGAACAGTCGTTCAATATAATCAACTCAAAGTTATCGATGGTTTGTTGCAAAATACTTTCTATACACAATTGTAGGTATCGGCTTTTATAAGCAGGTATGCAAATGGAAAATTCAACCATGGATGTATAACGTTTTCCCTTAACTAACAATTTTCAGTCCAATAGTTCAATTTTTAAAGAGGAACGGCACGATTTTTATATAGGTATGGCCGTGTTATTAATTTCGTAGCTTGAAAAGGAGACGAAGGGTTTGACTATATATCTTCTAAGGCCAACACAAAGGTAACTAAAACTAACAAATGCGTGCAGCGAATAGAGTAGCTCTTAATACATCCATACTTTACCTACGAATGTTGGTTACTACCGGCATAACGCTCTATACGACAAGAATAGTACTAAATATACTTGGAAGTACTGATTACGGCTTGTTTAACTTGGTTGCGGGTATTGTATTGATGCTGTCCTTCCTCAATACCACCATGGCCTCATCCACACAGCGTTTTTTGTCATTTTACCAAGGAGCGGGCGACTTAGCGATGCAAAAACGTGTGTTTAGTAATAGTATGCTATTACATATTGTAATTGCTATTATTATCGTAGCCGCTCTGGAAATCGCGGGTTTGTTCTTGTTTAACGGAACATTGAATATTCCGGCGAATAGACTGGAAGCAACACGCTTTGTCTATCATTTTATGGCGGCCACCGTTTTTTTTAATGTAGTGGTTGTTCCTTTTAATGGGGCTTTAATTGCTCATGAGAACATGATCTGGGTGGCTGTCGTGAATGTAATAGAAACATTATTGAAGTTGGGAATTGCCTTATTATTAACAGTGCTTTCTTATGACAGACTAATGGTTTACGGGGCACTTACCGCTCTCGTTAGTGTTGTCAGTTTCTTACTTTATGCTTTTTATTGTTTACGAAAGTATGCTGATTGTTCTTTAAGTGGAATTACAGTACAAGCTGATAAGCCATTATTAAAGGAGTTGTCCACTTTCGCCGGATGGAATCTATTGGGTACACTATGTGGGCTAGGAAGAACACAGGGTCTAGCCATCCTCTTGAATATATTTTTAGGGGCCGTTATCAATGCAGCGTATGGGATCGCTAATCAAGTAGCGGCCCAACTTAACTTTTTTTCCGCAACCTTACTGCGAGCACTCAATCCTCAAATTATGAAAAGCGAAGGGGCCAATGATCGGCCGAGAATGTTACGTCTGGCTATGATGGCCAGCAAATTCGGCTTTTTCTTGCTCGCGGTTATTGCCGTTCCGGCTTGTTTTGAAATGGAAGCGATCCTGAAACTTTGGTTGAAAAATGTACCACCACATACGGTCGTTTTCTGTCAGCTTATTCTCATAGCTACCCTGATCAATCAATTAACAATCGGTTTGCAATCGGCAGCACAAGCTATTGGCAATATTAAATATTATCAGATAGTGGTAGGTACTACGTTGCTATTAAATTTGCCAATTGCTTATATTTTACTCTCACTTCATTACCCGGTATATGCTGTCATCATAAGTTATGCCGTTGTTGAATTCATAGCCTGTGTGCTACGAATGTTCTTTTTAAGACATTTAGGAGGCTTATCCATTCGCACTTACTTGTCAAGAGTAGTCTATCGGGAAGTTATTCCGTTAATAATAGTTTTACTCGTAGGCGTATTGGCAACAAAATATATCCACTATCATTATCGATTTTTAATTACGATCCCGCTCACGGGATTTGTTTTTGGATTGAGCATCTATTTCTTCGGTTTATGTGCAGATGAAAAAATATTGATGCGTAATTTTATGGACAAGATAAAACAGAAAATAACCGGCTAAATTGCTAACAAATGAATAAAATATTAATTATAGGGGCTTTTGACCGATTTAACTACGGCGATTTATTATTCCCGATTATCATCGAGCAACAATTAAAAACATATGGACACCCGCTAGATATCGGATATTTTGGAATGATAGAAAGCGATTTAAGCGATTTGGGAGGAAAACCGACTCAAGATATACAGGCATTTTATCGTGCGTGTAATGCGAACAATGAAAGAGCCAATATC
This sequence comes from Olivibacter sp. EAT-5, assembly GCF_044784325.1. NCBI lineage: Bacteria > Pseudomonadati > Bacteroidota > Sphingobacteriia > Sphingobacteriales > Sphingobacteriaceae > Olivibacter > Olivibacter sp. EAT-5. The sequence continues at coordinate 2,594,554 of NZ_CP173028.1, forward strand.
ATCGTTGCGGGAGGCGAGGCTATCGCAGTCACTTGGAATTCTTTGTTGGTGGCTTTGAATGAAAGGTATCGGTTAATAAGGCGTTACCAGCATCATTTAGAGAAGTTTATTGACCTTAATAAATGGGCGAAACGCAAATTGAAAGGACAAACGGTGCTTCCTTTTGTGTTCAATAAAACAGATTTTAAGAGCGTTGATCACGTCTTGTTCAATTCACTGGGTGGTTCGGAAATACCAGAGCAAATTTTCACTAAAATAGAGGGCTTACAGCAGAAACTAAAGAATGTCGACTATTTTTCCGTGCGAGACACCATTACCCGGAAAAATCTGAAAAATAAGGGAGTCGAGACGAAATTATACCCTGATTCGGCTATCCTTATGTCTAAATTTTACGCTATTGAACACCTGGACGAATTGGTAAATATTGATGTGCGGCATTTTGTGGCGTTAAAAAAAGGGAAATATGTGTTTTTTCAGATTAATCGAAATCACGCAAAACAAAAAGAGGAAAAAATAGCTGCACTTCTAAATGCTATTCACCATGAAACCGGGGCAGACATCTGTTTATGCCCGATAGGAAAAGCATCAAATCATAATGATGACGAAGCTTTGCAATTGATTTTCCCTCATTTGGACGGCGATGCTCAATTTTTTAACGACGTTACTATTTGGGACATTATGTATTTAATTGCCAATGCGCAATGTTACATCGGTACCAGTTTACACGGCGCCATAACAGCCATGAGTTATGCGGTTCCTTACGTCGGAATAAATGTTAAAAAGCTAAATAGCTATCTCGGTACTTGGGGGGTGGAGAATCTGCAAAATGTTGTAGCCATTGAAAGTCTCTATGATCAATATCTAAAAGCGATCAAAGTTCCGAAACAAGACTTGATAGAATCAAAGAACAAGCAGTTTGCTGCGATAGAAGAGTCGTTCAATCTCATGGCTACACTTTTATTTAGAAGCTGATTCCTCCTTATTTGCAGGCTCGGGTGTTGGCTTTTCATCATATTGTCCTTCTTTAAAGGCACGTACGCCTTGCCCCAATCCACGCATCAGTTCGGGGATTTTCTTGCCGCCGAAGAGCAATAACAATGCAATAACAATGACACCCAATTCAGGCCCGCCAATGACACCTAGTAATATTGAATAAAGCATAATATATTTTTTAGTTTAACTTTGCAAAGTTAACCTGTCTAATATTAGATACAGATTAAAATAAGATTAGGATTGGTAAACAGGAGACCCGTTAACGATTTGGATCATATGGGGAGTAGTATGTTGTAGGTTGGTATACGGGAATGCGTCATTATAGGTGGCAGAAAAGAAGGGGATAAATAGAATGATGATCTATGAAGTTTAAGGTGCAAAGAAAACGAGAGAAGACTTCCGGTATTCTACAAAGACTACTATTTGTCTTCTTAATATTTGTGTTTTTACTCACGGCCGGTTCGCTTCTTTTAAGACACTCCATTGCAGAGAAGCTGGCTTATTTAAGCGTAAAACTTAAAGCACCTCCCGAAACAGGCGAAATAAGTAATGTCTTACTGGAGCTAAGTAGCGCCGAAAATGACTTTCAGCAAGCTAGTCTTTACGGCTATGGTGATAAACTCGATGAGTATCAACGAAAAGTATTGAGCGTCTTTGCTAAAATCGATACTATTTTGCACGAATATCCAATATTGGCGGACAGTCTAGGCAATTCATTGGACGAAAGAGAATTTAAAAAATATGTGGATGGAAAGCTGGATCTTTCGCTCAAAGTTTTCGCGCTAAAGAAAAGTTTCGACTCTTTACTGATAAAAAGTACGGATGAAAATATTTTTGGGAACAGCAAAGTTAGGATAGCTAAGGAAAGAAGACAAATACGCCGAAATGCAGAGCAAGATACCATCATAAGGGAAGTGGCGTCAGCGGTCAAGAAAAAAGGGTTCTTAAAACGTTTAAGGCAAGTTTTCTCCCCCGGTTCAGATACACTTCGTACAAAGTTACTACTCGTTGCGCGGGAAAATGCTGTGCGGGATTCGATTGCAAGAGAGTTGCAGATTCAGAATGAAAAAGGGCAGCAACAGCTCTTGGAAAGGTTAAGCAAAGAACATACATTACTTGCTCAATCTCAACAACAGCTCATATCTTCGAATTTATCACTCATCATACAATTACGGCAGCTTATCGATCAAATCAAAGATAATTACTTATTGACTTGGGAAAGAAATCAACGGGAAACCTTAGCTCAATATGAAGAAGCTGTTGATGATTTAGACAGTTTTACGATTACTGCCACTATCATGGTGCTGATTTTTGTTGCGCTTCTTTTGTTCTATATCAAAAAAGCTGCTAAAGCAGAAGATCAGTATAAAGTTGAAAACGCTCGTGCTATTGCGCTTGCGGAACAGAAATCGGAAATGCTTGCTACAATGAGCCATGAAATTCGAAATCCGTTGACAGCGATAACCGGGTTCGTTTATTTGATGAAAAATACACCGCTGACCGCTGAGCAGAACCGTATGGTAAGCTCAATAAAAGCTTCTTCAGATATGTTAATGGATACCGTGAATGATATTTTGGATATGACTAAAGTTGAAAGCCAACAGTCAGAAGTACTTAAAGTTGTTTCTTTTACTCCATTTCATGAAATTAAGGAAACGGTAGAAACCATGCGCTTCATAGCCATTAAGAAAAATATATCCTTAAATTTTAGTTTTGACGGTTCTCAGGACGAGATGGTTTATGGCGACCCTTTTCGACTGAAGCAGGTGGTCATCAATTTACTTGGGAATGCCATTAAATATACGGACATTGGAGGGGTGGAGGTGTATTGCACAATGAAAAAAGGTGAGCAAGACGGTATGCAGGAACTTACGGTACGTATTAAAGATTCCGGTATTGGCATTCCGCAAGAACAACAGATCAAATTATTTACTAAATATTATCAAGCGGGAAAGGAAAATGCAAGGCCTGGCACCGGTTTGGGCCTGTATATCTGCTACCAGCTGATTAAATTGCAACATGGAGACATCTACGTAGAGAGTGAAGAGGGAAAAGGTTCTACGTTTAGTTTTCGTATTCCCTTTAAATCAGCTAACGTTTGATCAATTGAATAGTAAAAATACAAAAGACTCTTTTATTTATTAAATAAACAACGTCATCCGTTGTAAATATCTTGTTTGATGTGTTTAGTTGATTTTTTGAACCAAATACCGTTTCAGAGTTTGATTTAAAGCCATTTTTCTCCGCCACTTTTATGTAATTTTCTTTGTCGGTTGTGTGGAAAATACCCTGAAAAGGAGTAGGTTTGCACTCTTTATTGAAATTTTGTTAATATAAAACCTTTTATGGGTGCTAGAATACAAGCAATAGAATACTATTTTCCAGAACAAAAAATTACCAACCAAGATCTTAGTGAGGAATTTCCGGATTATGATTTTTCTAAGTTTGAATATAAGATAGGTATAAGTAGTCGGTATGTTGCCGGAACAAATGAAACCGCTTTGGACTTAGCCGAAAAAGCTTGCCTAAAACTTTTTAAACGCATTAATAAGGCTAAAATCGATTATATTTTGTATTGTACCCAAAGCCCCGAGTATATTATGCCGTCAACGGCTTGTATATTGCAGGATCGTCTGGCTCTTAACAAGACAGTGGGCGCTTTTGATTTCAATTTGGGATGCTCGGGTTATACCTATGGCTTGAGTATGGCGAAAGCTTTCATAGAAAGCGGCCAAGCTAATCACGTGTTATTGGTAACAACAGATACCTACTCAAAATATATCAATAGGAAAGACCGGTCTAATCGAGCGATCTTTGGCGATGCGGCAAGCGCAACTGTTATTTCGTCAAATGATGACAACGGAATCCATAAATTCAAATTTGGTACCGACGGAAAGGGGTATAATAAATTAATCGTTAAGAACGGTGGTACTCGATTTCCTGTTGATGGCCAAGCTGTGGAGCACCTTTATGGTAGAGGCAATATTTATACTGAAAATAATCTTTATATGAACGGGCCCGAAATATTCCGTTTCACCAGCACCGTGGTGCCTCCTTTTATTGAGGAAGTTCTTACGCTCAACGCTGTAAAGAAGGAGGACGTTGGGCAGTTTATTTTTCATCAAGCAAATGCCCACATGTTAAAAGTGATGCGAGAACGCTTAACAATATCTCCTCAAAAGTTCTATATCAATCTACGTGATGGTGGAAACACCGTTTCTTCTACCATACCCATTGCATTGAAAAACTATTGCAAGGACGATCTAACAGAAGAAAAGGCCTCTGTTATTGTTGCCGGTTTCGGCGTTGGCTTGTCCTGGTCTGCGGGATTAATCGAAGTTTCAAAAAATCTATAACTATAGCCATCCTTTTTTTCTAAACCAAAAATAAATAGCTAAGGTGATAATCGCCATGACAAGCATTACGATTGGGTATCCTAAGTGCCAGTTAAGTTCCGGCATATAATGGAAGTTCATGCCGTATATACCTACTATAAACGTTAATGGCATAAAAAAAACAGAGAAGATCGTTAATATGCGCATGATTTCATTTGTTCTATGGGAAGCGATAGAAAAGTAAGCCGATAGAAGCTGTGCGGTATTCTCTGAAAGATTGTCGTATATATTTTGCATTCGCACATATTGATCCCGTAAATCCCGGGTATAGATATTTCGTTGTTTGGGAGTATCTATTTTATCGATAATCTCATAAGACAAGATCAAGAGACGTTTGATCACATCGACTTTTCGTTTTACATAATAAAGCCCTCTTAAAACAGGTGCCTTGCGCTGCTTCAGGAAAACATTCTCTTCAAAATAATCTAACGACTGTGCCAACTTCACGCTAGGCTCTTCAAAAGTAAGCAAGGACGCCCGTACAATACGGTTTACTATGCATATGGTGTCTTTACAGCCTCCTGCATCTATCGCTTTGGCTTTAAAGTCGGCGATAAGAGGTTGTTCAGTTCTATGAACAGTGATGACATAGTCGGAAGTATAAAAAATGGCAATTTTATTTGTTAATTCCTGTATGGTATCCGCGTCATTCATGGGGTCCTGTGTGTATACTCGGACGATTATAAAGGTATAGCCGTCTACGATTTCATGCTTCGGTAAGTGGTCGGGCTGCATACAATCTTTAATAGATGTTTCATGTAATGCAAATCGTTTGCTTATGTCCAGGATTTCTTCCATAGAAGGATCTGTTAAATCGATCCAATCGAAACCGTGCGTATCCCTTGATGCGAATATTTTTTTCATTAGAATAAATTGTCTTTTAATGGCCATGAAACCCGCTTATAAGCTTGGTTTATTCATGTCGTTCTCTACATGCTGTAGCATATAGTGTTTTCTTAACATCATTCCTTACCTCATCGTTTTTTGATAAACCAACTAAACTCGCTCGTTTTAAATTTCTGTCGGCTCTTGCTTTTTCTCTGTTGCTTCCTGTATGTCTTCGGCATCGGGTATCAAAGCCTCTTGTTGCTCTGAAGCCTTTGCTTCATATTGTATTTTTATAAAGATAGGGAAATGATCAGAATTAAAATTCGATAGTCGTTTCAACTCCCTAAGTTTGAAATCTGTCGAGAAAAAGGCATGATCAAGTGGAAAACGCAAAAAGGGATAATGTGCATGAAACGTGTTGTAAAATCCCCTGCCGCGGCGTGGATCGAGTAATCCGCTCATTTTTAAAAATAATTCCGTTGTATAGCTCCATGCTACATCATTTAGATCGCCGATGACAATAACCGGTCTACTGCTTCGTTTAGCTAACTCTGCTATTAGCAACAGTTCTTTGTCCCGTTCCGTAGATCGTGGGTTTTCATTCGGCACAGGGGGAGTAGGATGCACAGCATATAATTGCACCTCAAGTCCACTCCGGAGCGTTAATACGCAATGAATCGAAGGAATGTCCTTTTCAACCAAATAGCCGATCTTGGTAGCTGACAATGGTAATTTGGAATATAGCAGCATGCCATACGTATTCTCTAAGGGCACGCGTACATGATAAGGATATTCTTGGGATAAACTGCGTGTCTCAAGGTCCCATCGCTTGTTGGTTTCAAGCAATAAAACAACATCGGGATTAGCCCGGGTTATTTCTCCTAAGCACCCTGCAGTGTTTTTATTGTCTTGATAAACGTTAGATACCATTAAACTCACCGATTGCTCTTGTATATTGCCTTTGGCATATAATACCTGCTTTTTTGCAAGCGGCGTAAAGGGCATAATTTGTGACGATAGGTAAATGCCATTGATCATGATCACGGTAAGTGCAATCCAGTCAAAGATTACCGAACGGTCAAAATAACCAAGTAATAGTGCAAAACAAATGGCTGTCAATACTAGTTTTTGCAATCGCGGATAATCGAAAACCCTAAAAATCCAATATTCGTGTTTAATAAGGGGAATGAGGGTAAAACAAATAGTTAATAAAGAGAGACTATATATAAAAACGTTCATAGGTAGTATATGCTGTTAATAGTCAAACATAAGAACAAAAACAAATGAATAAAAATTTTTCTTTTTCAGCTGCTTAAACTCTTTGCCGCCCGATTTAAATTAGAAAATCGATTTAGCATATAAAGGATAGTCGCATTAATTTGTTACTTTTAGGCACATTATTTATTGAAATCTTAAACAGATAATATTGATTGAAATGATTCGAGTTTATCGCTATTACGCAGCACTTCTTTTACTAAGCTTTTTCTTAGCCGCTTCAGTTGGTAAAGCGCAAACAAATCCGATTTTCGATGGTTGGTATGCCGATCCCGAAGGTATTAGATATGGCAATGAATATTGGATTTTTCCAACTTATTCAGCGCCTTACGAAGAACAGGTGTTTATGGACGCGTTCTCATCCAAAGATTTGAAAAATTGGAAAAAACACGCCGGAATAATTGACACTGCTGCGGTAAAGTGGGCAAAAAAGGCAATGTGGGCGCCAGCTGTTTTAATGAAGGATAAAAAATATTACCTGTTTTTTGGCGCAAATGATGTTCATGAAGGCGAAGTTGGTGGAATTGGTGTGGCGGAGGCTGAAAAACCACAGGGCCCTTATCGCGATTTACTCGGCAAACCCCTAATCAATGAAATAGTGAATGGCGCTCAACCAATCGATCAATTCGTCTTTAAAGATACTGATGGAACTTATTATATGTACTATGGGGGATGGGGGCATTGCAATGTGGTAAAATTAAAAGATGATTTTACCGGGATTGCTCCTTTTGAAGATGGCACTACCTATAGGGAAGTAACACCGGAAGGCTATGTCGAAGGGCCCTTTATGTTCGTTAGAAATGGAAAATACTATTTTATGTGGTCGGAAGGTGGATGGACCGGGCCCGACTATAAAGTAGCATATGCGATAGCCGATTCGCCTTTCGGCCCTTTCAAACGAATCGGAACAATTTTACAGCAGGACCCCGCTATTGCTACAGGCGCAGGACATCATTCCATCATACAAGGAAAAGAAAAAGACGAGTGGTATATCGTTTATCACCGTCGTCCTTTAGGAGAAACGAGTGCCCACCACCGCGTTACCTGTATAGATAGAATGTATTTTGACGAAAATGGTTTTATAAAACCCGTAGTAATGACTAAATAGTTATCTCTTTATACGTATAATGATCGAAGAAGAGATATAGGTTTAATTGTCAATAAAAAAATGAGTAAAATTATAGTACTAGGAGGCCAGGGGCAACTGGGGCAGTGCTTGCAATCCGTTTGCAAAGATAAGGCCATGGTTTTTTTATCATCGAAAGAGGCCGATATTAGTAATGAAGCTCAATTGGAGCAATGGTTCATTCAGTATAACCCCAGTCATATTATCAACTGTGCGGCCTATACCGCCGTTGATAAAGCGGAAGATGAAAAAGAGGAAGCAAGTAAAATCAATACGATAGCACCGGGTATCCTGGCCAGGTTATGCAAACGCTTCGATGCAATTTTAATTCATATTTCTACTGATTTCGTGTTTGAAGGTAATCAAACGGGTCTGTTAGAGGAAACGAGTATTGCCAATCCGACCGGTGTTTATGGACAAACTAAGTTAGATGGCGAAACGACCATTCAGCAAATATGGAATAAGCATATTATTATCCGTACAAGCTGGTTATATTCTGAGTATGCCAATAACTTTGTTAAAACGATGCTGCGACTCGCTCAAGATCGCGAGGAACTCAAGGTAGTGGCAGATCAGGTCGGAACTCCTACTTATGCACGCGACTTGGCCGAAGTCTTATGCAAAATTATTGATAACAATATTACAGAAGATGAATACGGTCTTTATCATTATAGCAATGAGGGAGTTGCAAGTTGGTACGATTTCGCCTATGCCGTTTTTGAATTGAGCAATACCAATATCCGCCTGTTTCCGATTAAAACTGCTGATTTTCCTACAAAAGCGAAGCGTCCGGCGTATTCTGTAATGGATAAATCAAAAATAAAAAAGCAATTCAATTTGGTTATACCGAATTGGCGGGATAGCCTAAAAAACTGCTTACAACGGTTAAAAGAAATTCAAAACTAATACGCCTCCCATCTATCTTAAACACATGAAGTGGAAAACCCTAACATCCGAATATTTAGTAAAGGCCCCTTGGGCCGTCTTAAGAAAAGATTCGTGCGAAATGCCTAATGGCCATATCGTGCCGGAATATTATGTATTGGAATATCCGAATTGGGTAAATGTGGTAGCATTTACTGAAAGAAACGAAATAATCTTAGTAAGGCAATATCGCCATGGCGCTGGTAAAGAGTTTTTGGAAATACCGGGAGGAGTCATTGATGAAGGTGAAGATGCACTGACTGCTGCTAAACGCGAAATGCTGGAAGAAACCGGCTACGCTTTCACGACAATGGAAAAACTCGTGGATTTGTATCCTAACCCTGCAACGAGCACTAATATTACGACAACTTATGTGGCTAAAGGTGGGGTGAAAGTGAAAGAACAGGCTTTGGATGATCAGGAAGAAATTGAGATTTTGCTTTATTCAGTTGATGACGTCAAAAGGTTACTAAAAGAAAATAAGATTGGCCAAGCACTTCATACGGCAGCACTCTTTTATGCGCTTTATGAGTTGTAAAAAACTCCTCATTCATCGTTTAGAACTCTTAACTAAATCTTTACCTTTGCCCCATGGCAAGAGAGATTTTGGAAAATAAGCGTAAAGCGCTAAAAATTAATTTAAGTGAACAGATCTACGGCACTTTTGCGGAAATAGGTGCCGGACAGGAAGTAGCACGAAATTTTTTCACCGCTGGAGCGGCGTCGGGAACCATCGCTAAAACTATGAGTGCATACGATATGGCTTTTAGCGATGCCATTTATGGCGCTGAGGCAAACGGACGCTATGTGAGTAGTTCGCGTTTGGAGAAGATGCTCGATCATGAATACCAGCTGCTTACCGATCGACTGAAAGGGCCTAAATATCAGAACCGTAAGTTCTTTGCCTTTGCCGATACGGTAACTACCTTGAATTTTAGTAAAACGAACGATCCACATGGGTGGATTGGACTTCGCTTTCAATCGGAAGTAGGAGGGGAGCCAAATGATATTATTTTTCATGTACGCCTCTTAGATAGCGACGCTTCATTGCAACAAAAAGTTTTAGGGGTATTAGGTGTTAATCTTGTATTCGCGGCTTATTTTTATATTCATGATGTACAAACGATGATTGAAAGCCTGGTGGACAATTTAGCTGCGGGATCGGTTGAAATCGACTTAGTTAAGCTGAATGGATCTGCATTTAAAAATGTGAGTGAACGGCTGGTTAATTTGTACCTCATCGCTAAAGGCTTCTCACGGGCTGCAATCTTCGACGAAGAGGGGCATGCACATCAGGCAAAAGACTTTCTTTACAAAAAGGATGTTATTATTCTGAGAACAAAATATAAACAGAAATCCAATCCAAATTTTGATTTATTCAATTTGGCTGTTGATCAGTTTAAGCGCAACCTGGGAATCAAGGATAAAAATCTTCTTGTTATGATTGAGGTGCTGATGTCAAACGCGTTGGAGGATCATCCCGTCCTGAGTAACGAAGATTTGGAATATTTCGCTAAGCGAGCTGAAGAACTATGTGCTACGGGGAATCATATTCTGGTGTCTAATTTCACGAGAAATCATAAATTGGCTGAATTCCTTGCCCAGTTTAAACCAAACAATGTCGGTATTTCTACTAATATTTCCAATCTCCGTAATATCTTCAACTCCAAAAACTACGGTGAAAGTTATGCTGATGAGTTGTTAGCCTACGTGAGTGGCATGTTCAGTAAAAACGTAAAGCTGTATGTTTATCCTTATCTAGATAGAAAAAACAATGAAATCATAACTACTCAAAATATGCCGGTATCTCCGGAAGCCAAACCACTCTTTGATTTCCTCATTCAAAACCATTATATTATTGATATAGAAAATTACGACGAACGTTTTGTGAAAACGGTTTAATTAGCTGTTAGCATTTAGGTATTAGCCATTAGCGAACAACTAATAGCTAATACCTAACCGCTTACCTCCTAATAGCTCGCGGCTGCCTCCTCATATTCACTTAAAGGCGGGCAAGAACATACTAAAGAGCGGTCACCGTAAGAATCATTCACTCTTCCTACTGCGGGCCAAAATTTATGTGCAGCAACATATGGGAGAGGATATGCGGCTTCTTCCCTTGTATAAGGTCTATTCCATTCATTGGCACTAACTACTGCCAAAGTATGTGGCGCATGCTTTAATACATTTTCGTTTTTATCCACCGCTCCCGACTCAATGGCAGCAATCTCCCTTCTGATAGCCAAAAGCGCATCGCAAAAACGATCTAATTCTGCTTTTGGCTCCGATTCTGTCGGTTCTACCATAAGCGTACCGGCAACAGGGAAAGACACCGTTGGTGCATGGAAGCCGTAGTCCATTAAGCGTTTAGCAATATCGCCTACTTCAACACCATAACTCTTGAAGCTTCGACAGTCGAGAATCATTTCATGGGCACATCGGCCACTAGCGCCTGCATACAATATTTTATAATCGTGTTCAAGCCTAGCCTTAATATAATTGGCATTAAGAATAGCAAATTTAGTAGCATTGGTTAGGCCGTCGGCACCCATCATCGCGATATAAGCATGCGAGATAAGTAAAATAGAAGCTGATCCAAACGGTGCTGCTGCAACGGCAGAGATAGACTTGCCTTCATTAATATTAACCACTTCATGGCCAGGTAAGAAGGGTACTAAATGCTCGGCAACACCAATAGGTCCCATCCCGGGGCCACCACCACCGTGCGGAATACAAAAAGTCTTATGAAGATTGAGGTGGCAAACATCTGCGCCGATACTTGCAGGACTTGTTAAACCAACCTGCGCGTTCATGTTGGCACCATCCATATATACCTGACCGCCATTTGCATGGATAACCTGGCAAATATCGATAATCGATTCTTCAAATACCCCATGGGTAGATGGGTAGGTAACCATCAAACAACTTAAATTATCTTTATGCAGTTCAGCCTTGGATTGCAAATCGGCCACATCAATATTACCACGCTCATCACAGTTTACAACAACGATTTTCATGCCGGCCATCGAAGCAGAGGCCGGGTTGGTACCATGTGCAGACGATGGAATGAGCACGACGTTGCGGTGATGGTCGCCTCGATCTTCATGGTATGCTCTAATAACCATGAGACCTGCATACTCACCTTGTGCACCCGAATTGGGTTGAAAACTCATTTTAGCAAAGCCGGTGATGGCAGAAAGCCACCGGTTTAGCTCGTCAAGCATTTGCATATAACCACCAACCTGATCGATGGGGGCAAAAGGATGTACTCTATTGAACGACTCCCAAGATACAGGTATCATTTCGGTTGTAGCGTTTAACTTCATCGTACAAGATCCCAGTGGAATCATCGAATGGCAGAGCGATAAATCTCTAGCTTCGAGTGACTTGATGTAGCGTAGCATTTCGTGCTCAGCATGATGCGTGTTAAACACTTCATGCGTTAAATAGGCCGAGGTACGTTGTAGCGCGGTTGGGATTACGCTTTCCAGTGCTGATGTTTTGAATTCAACATCCGCCAAATTTTTTGCTTTTACCTTCGCAAAAACACGAACAATTTCTTTGATATCCTCCAAGCTGGTAGTCTCATCTAATGAAATATGGACGGTTTCGCCTTGGTAGTGAAAGTTCATTTCATGGTTCAGCGCTTCTGCGTGTAACGGATTACATAAATCCCCAAGATGGAAGGTTAGCGTGTCAAAATAGGCCTCATTCTCTTGTCTATAGCCAAGCGATGTAAGCGTATTAGACAAAAGCACAGCTAGTCCATGAATTCTTTCTGCAATAGCGCGTAAGCCTTGTGGTCCGTGATAGGTGGCGTAAAACCCCGCCATAATAGCAAGAAGCGCCTGCGCCGTACAAATATTAGAGGAAGCTTTGTCCCGTCGAATATGCTGTTCACGTGTTTGTAAAGCCATTCGCAGCGCGTAATTCCCCGATGAGTCGATGGTGACCCCAATAATCCTACCGGGAATATTACGTTTATAAGCGTCTTTTGTTGCAAAGAAAGCTGCATGAGGACCGCCAAAACCCATAGGGACACCAAAGCGTTGCGAGGAACCAACCACAATGTCTGCTCCCCATTCTCCCGGTGGCGTTAGCAAGGTAAGGCTCATCAGGTCGGCCGCAACACTCAAAGTTGCTTGATGTGCATGAACTTTTTCAGCAAAGCTGCGGTAATCAAATACCTTACCGTCGCCGGCCGGATATTGGACTAGAGCTCCAAAGATATTTTCATTAAATTCGATCGAAGTATGATCACCAACTAAAAGTTTGATGCCGTAAGAAACGGAACGTGTCCTTAATACATCTAAGGTTTGTGGAAAAACATTCTCTGATACAAAAAAAGTATCGGCATCTTTATTTTTACGTAGGCTATACTGCATAAACATCGCTTCTGCTGCAGCAGTTGCCTCGTCTAATAAGGATGCGTTCGCTATTTCCATACCGGTAAGGTCAATGATAACCGTTTGGAAATTTAATAACGCCTGTAATCTGCCTTGTGCTATTTCAGCTTGGTAAGGTGTGTATTGTGTATACCAGCCTGGATTTTCAAATACATTTCGCAAAATAACACTGGGTGTAATCACATCGTAATATCCTTGGCCGATGTAAGATTTGAACACTTTGTTTTTAGAAGCAATTTGCTTCAATCGCTGTAAATATCCCGTTTCAGTTAAAGCTGGTGGTAAGCTTAAGGGACTTTTTAAACGAATTTTAGTTGGAACGGTTTCATCAATCAACTGATCGATGCTATTAACGCCAATAGTTTTAAGCATCTCAGGAACATCTTGCTTATTCGGCGCAATATGGCGTTCCTCAAATTTCTCTTGAAAATTTATGTTTAAGTTCATTCATGTATGAATTATAGACGCAGTTTCAATCTAAGTAACAGAGCATAAAGCTGTTTAAGAGGGATTTAGCTGGTTGTTACCCATTTTAAGATCTCTTCATTTAAGGGCACAAACATAGACAAAATGCCCTTCATTTGCAAGTCATTAACACAGCTTATCTATACATACTTTGTCATTTTTATGTGGCGATAAAATTAAAGAATGGACGCTGTTAAAAAGATTTTACCTAGCTTTGAATATCGAAGACTACTAAGTATGAAAAAATCGTTACCACTGATCGCGATGGTTTCCGGGTTTATATCTTTTATTGGAATTATTTACATGATGCTGCATCCCGAATTACCCAGTATATTGGTTTTTCTAATCTACGGGCTAGCTACCTGTGCAGGTGTATGTGGTTTACTTTTAATCGGAAAAAAAAGAGAACGTTAGCCAATACAACATTTGCATATTGGCTAACTACTCGCTAATTGTAATCGCAAGGTTATGAACCCACTTTGTGCGGTTATCACATTGACGATTGTTTTTATTCCACCTTGTAACGATAAACAGCCCGCCCGATATTGCCGTTCTCATCGATGCCTTCTACCACAGCTTTATAAGTGCCTAGGCCGCTAGCATTATAGAATTGGAAACTCGCTTTCCCTTGACTATCGGTAATAACATCCGGATTCCAATAAACGGTGGTACGCCAATCGATTCCGGGAGTACTGGTTGGCGTATATTTCGGTAGGTAAAAGCTGCGTTCAGCTTGGTAGCCTAAAGGTGTAATCGTTACGATGTTAGATTTTGGCAAAAGATTTTCCAATTCAGCCTTGCTGATGCGCGTACCTTGTGGTTTCTTTTTCGTGTTGATCACCAATACGCCATTGCTTTGGTAGGTTCTGTTTACAGTGCCCAAATCATCACGTAAAAATATCTCCACTGACTCCACCTCTGCCGGACTGACGGTATTGATGCCATTCACATCAATGGCCATTCCATTTAAAAACACCTGTACCGGTGTCCGATTTCCTTGGTTATAATCTCGTGTGATGTAAAAGTTGTTGTCCATAAAGGTTAAACCCATTGCGGCTGTCTGTAAGCAATTAATAAGCAGATTACAACCGGTGAATCGAGCGCCGTCAATCAGGTGGTCAGGGATAGGGCTTAAGCCTGATAAAGCCGGGTACTGCGTATGGCGAGGTTTTGGTGCTACTCTTTCCGTAATAACGACTTCTTCTAAAAGCCGCTCAGTTCGATACTGCCTTGCACTATTTTTAAGATAGGGCGTTAATGTACTATCTATATTAAGTATTTCGTCCGGTGCGGTGAAACCTGGTGTGATAGCAGGAAATGCGTCTCCATTCAATGTGATCTTTAAATTTTTATAGTTCTCATTGTTCCTTGCGCTGATAGTGACCTGTGCCGAGTCAGTAAACATAACATTGCTAAACTTGAAGTTACCCTGTTCATCGGAGTAAGTTTCAACTGTCTTCTTATCATTGCCTATGCTCAATTCGAGTTTGCCGTTAGGTACTGCTATTCCGTTTAATAGGCGGAGTGTGCCGGTGATATCAATGCCCTGTTCCGGTAAGAAAGAAACAGGAGGTATTTTATCACCGATAATATCTTTATAATCAAAACGGCGATACCCTTGCGTCAACATAAGTATGTCTAAATGGCTGCGAGTTTCAGGTGTTACTTTTTTGAAGTAATAGTTCGGTTGCTCCACATAACCCTTGATATCTGAGGTTAACAACAGGCTGCTAAGAATTGTTGTCTCTGCATTTTCGTTGAAAGGAACCTTCGACTCGTCAATAACCGAAACAGAAAAAGTTCCAACGGATTGTGAGCTATCCGTGGATGCATTTAAATGTAATTGAACGGCCTGCTTCGCTGCATAACTTTTTTTATCGGAGCTTAATGTAAGTTTAAGTTCGTTAGCACGTTGAATAAAGACCAGTCGCTCACTCAAAGGGATACCGGAAGGAGAAAGTAGCGTGAATTGTACAATGCCTGATGGAAATTTATTTTTTGGTACGGAGGCATTGATGCTCGCACTGTTCAAAGGAGTTTGTGCTGCGTAATAAATTACACCATCGCTTTGCGCGACTAATGAGAAAACTTTATTCTGATTTTGTTGTAGATAAAGATCATTCGAAATTATTTTCACAGCTATGTTTAAACTGTCTGAAGGATCAATGGCTAAACTCGTTCCGAAAGGCCGCACCTTCGGAAGTTGATAGCTGTACGTAGCGCCATTTTCGGTAGTAACTTTTGCAGTGTACACGGCATCTGCTTTAGGTGTTAGATTAAATTTGCCCATGCCTAGATGTTGGGTCTCAATGCTTGCAACTTCTTGGCCCTGCTGATCTACCACTTTGCCTGTGATAGCCATTCCCAATCCATCACCTCCTATCGACTTGAAGGCAACTTCACTCGGTAAATCGGCAATTAAATATCCTCCTTCCGGAAAAAATTGGACATCCGGTGTCTGAAATGCCCCACGTAGTTGATAACTTGTGTTAACGGAACGGTTATTGTCTAAACTGATGGACGTATTTAATATCCCGTCTTTTAAAGCCTGTTGTTGCTCATTCGATAGACTTACTTGTAAATAGCCATTTTTGTCAGTATTACCTCTTCCTTTGCTTAAGCTGCTTGTGCCGCGCATAAGTTCCCAGGAAACCCGTTTATCTATTAATGGCTTCCCTTCTTCGTCTGTATAGCGGATCCGGCCGTTAACAGTTGTTGCTTTTCCTCCAGGGGCAGCAACAAAACTAGCGTGAGTTTTTACCCTTTTATTGAAAACGTCTCCAATAATGATATTTTTATTAAAAAAATAATCCGGGTCAAAATTCATCATGTATTTTGTATATGCTCTAATGCGATAATTCCCCTGTTTATAGATAAGCGGATCTAAAACGAGACTTCCATTGCCCGTGCCGTTATTGCTGGGAATCATGGAGGTTTTCATTAAGGAATCTCGGCTATTGAGCACCTCTATGTAGACAACCTTACTAAGGTTCGAAAGTTGATGATGACTGGTCAAATAAGATTTAAACCATATGGTGTCGCCCACAGCATAATAGGGTTTGTCAAAATGGAGATAAACTTTTTCAATAGGTTGCTGCGTAGCTAAGGTATTGGTTTTTTCAACAATGGTATTTAAATTAATTCCTTTTTGTCGGGATTGACTCCAGACTTGTAGGCTGTAAAACGATAAAATAGCAAAAAGTAAATATCGGTTGAGCTGTCTCATATAGTGATTGTCGAATTTTTTATAAATCGCTAATTTATCGATTTATTCATTTACTTCTGTTTTTTAACAGATTTTTAACAAAACTTATACTATATCATAGGCCCTCGTTAATCATCATGTACTGCTGCATCCTTAACCTCCTCATCTGATCATAGCTAGGGTTTAAATAGACATGAAGCAAATGTACGAGCCAAAAATATGTATTTACAGAGAAGGTACTTTAAGGTTACACGAAAGATACTTCATAGGTGCTTTAAGCCGGCATCGCTGTTAAGTGATACCGATTAGGGCATATATTCGCGTTTCCTTCCATGATCTTAACACTTGCTCAAATCAATAGGTGAAATGCTAGGTAGTACTCACAAAACTTCCTACCTTTGGTGCTTCATCAGATTTGCCATACAAATACGATTGTTGGTAAAAATGAGAAAGAATATAGAATAAAAGAAATAATTAAAATGAGCAAAATTAATCGTAAGCAAGATGCGCTAGACTATCATGCTAACGGCCGTCCGGGTAAAATTGCCGTAATACCTACCAAACCAACGAATTCGCAACGAGATTTATCATTGGCCTACTCACCGGGCGTTGCTGATCCCTGTTTGGAAATTGCCGCCAATAAAGAGGATGTCTATAAATATACAGCCAAAGGAAATTTGGTGGCTGTTATCAGCAATGGAACTGCCGTGTTAGGACTGGGTGATATCGGACCTGAGGGGGGGAAACCTGTTATGGAAGGAAAGGGTCTTTTGTTTAAAATATTTGCCGATATTGACGTCTTCGACTTAGAACTTGATACCAAGAATGTAGATGATTTTGTCCGCACGGTTAAAATATTGGAACCTACGTTTGGAGGAATCAATTTAGAGGATATCAAGGCGCCGGAATGTTTTGAGATTGAGCGTCGATTAAAAGAGGAAATGTCTATTCCGGTTATGCATGACGATCAACACGGTACCGCCATTATCTCCGGTGCTGCCTTAATCAATGCCTGTGAGTTACAAAAGAAAAAGCTGGAAAAAGTTAAAATCGTTGTTAATGGAGCTGGGGCTGCTGCTATTTCTTGTTCACGTATTTATGTTTCGCTAGGTGCAAAGCCGGAAAATATTGTGATGATTGATCGGGCGGGTGTAATAAGAAAAGATAGGGAAAACCTAGACGCATTAAAGGGTGAATTTGCGACTGATCGGAACATTCATACTTTAGAAGAGGCTATTAAAGACGCCGATGTATTCATCGGCCTTTCTGCGGCCGATGTACTAACAGCCGATATGCTAAAAACCATGAGCAAAAATCCCATTGTTTTTGCCATGGCAAACCCAAATCCTGAAATCGCGTACGACTTGGCCGTAAAAACGCGTAAGGATGTTATCATGGCGACAGGCCGTTCTGATTATCCAAATCAGGTGAATAATGTATTAGGTTTCCCTTATATATTCAGAGGTGCCCTTGATGTACGAGCTACAGGTATTAACGAAGAAATGAAATTAGCGGCGGTATATGCTATTGCGAAGTTGGCGAAAGAACCGGTGCCGGAATCTGTAAATCTCGCCTATAATATAAACAACCTCAAATTTGGTAAAGACTACATCATACCTAAACCAACTGATCCGCGTTTGATTACGGAAGTTGCCCCTGCTGTTGCGAAGGCAGCTATCGAATCCGGTATTGCAAGGGCAGAAATTAAAGATTGGGAAGCATATAAAGAAAATCTTAGAAAGCGTTTAGGTTTAGATGACGTCTTAATGCGCGACTTAAGTGCTGCAGCGCGGCAAAGCCCTAAACGTGTTGTTTTTGCGGAGGCAGATAACTATAAAATCCTAAAAGCAGCCCAAATCGTTAAAGATGAAGGTATTGCTCACCCCATTCTGCTGGGTAGAAAGGAGAAGATCCAGCGTATCATCTCCGAGCATGCTTTAGACCTACCAAATGTTACAATCATTGATCCGTTGGAGGAGATCGATACGCCAAAATTTAAACAATATGTAGAGGCACTTTATAGAAAAAGGCAACGTCGCGGTATTACCTTGTTAGAAGCTAATAAATTTATGTTAGATCGTAACTACTATGGCGCAAGTATGGTCGAGTTCGGTGAAGCAGATTGCCTGATTTCCGGTTTGACAAAAAATTATGCGACAACTATTCGTCCGGCACTGCATGTCATTGGTACTCGTTCAGGTAGCCGCGTTGCAGGTATGTATATGATGCTAACAAAGAAAGGGCCTGTTTTCTTTGGAGATACAACTGTAAACAAAAATCCAACTGAAGAAGAATTGGTAGACATCACGGTACTCCTGCATGATGCGGTCAAGAAAATGAATATTGACCCGCGAATTGCCATGTTGTCCTACTCAAATTTTGGTTCAAACGAAGGGGAGATCCCTACAAAGATGCGTAATGCAGTTAAAACGCTGCATGAGAAATATCCTCATATTGTAGTGGACGGAGAAATGCAGGCCAATTTTGCCACTAATAGTCAAATGTTGGCAGAGAATTTCCCGTTTACCAATTTGAGTGGCGGCCCCGCCAATGTATTGGTTTTCCCTACCTTAGAATCAGGTAATATTGCTTATAAATTATTGCAAGAGTTAGGAGAAGCAGAGGCAGTAGGACCAATTTTGTTGGGACTTAATAAACCGGTGCACGTTTTACAGCTAGGCAGTTCTGTCCGAGAAATTGTGAATATGGTCACTATTGCGGTCGTCGACGTGCAAGCCAAAGAGAAAGAAGCGGTAGGGAAAGAGAAAAAGAAGTAGATTTTTTAACTAGCTAGTCGGTGATAACCAACTAGCTAGTAATTATACTAACAACTAAAGGTTAATACCTAAAGAAATGTACGAATATTTAAATGGAAAACTGGTATACAAATGTCCCACGTATGTGGTACTGGATGTGAATGGCGTCGGCTATCATGTTAACATTTCTTTGTATACATTCGGTAAGATCAAGGATTGTGAGCAATGTAAGCTCTATGTTAGTTTTCAGGTTAAAGAGGACGCTCATTCACTATATGGATTTGCAGAAGAAGGAGAACGTAAATTATTCAATCACTTACTGTCTGTTTCGGGTATTGGAGCGAGTACAGGACGAATGATTCTGTCATCGATTACGCCAACTGAAATCCAAACCGCTATTGTCCAAGGCGATGTAAAGCAAATACAACGCATTAAAGGAATCGGACCTAAGTCTGCGCAACGCATTATATTAGAGCTGCAAGACAAGTTAAAGAAAGAGGGCGCCGACACCCTGATATCGGTTCCCCAACATCAGTCTGTGCCTGAGGAGGCTCTTACAGCCTTAGTAATGCTTGGTTTCAATAAAGCGCAAGCTGAAAAAGTACTAACCGAAATTCAAAAAAGCAACATAGCTCAATTTACCGTCGAAGAATTGATTAAAGAGGCCTTACGGAGGTTATAAAAACTTTCCGGTTTATATCGACTGTGCTCGAACAAGGCTTGCAAAGCCGTTTGATGTTCTGCTATTAAACTCTTTTGATCTTCTTGTAATGAGGAAAGAACATAAACTCTGACTTTTGCCTCGTAAAACTTCAGATTAAACTGTTTTGAAATCAATATTAATTGGCGGGCAAGGTGCAAGAAATCTCTATGCTGGTTTCTTAACAAGTCCAGATCCAATAAGCCTAATTGTAGTCGATTGATCGTGTGGGAGCTATTTGTCTGTACAGCCTCTTCCTTTGCTTGTAAAGCAAGGTCTGTTTGATCCATCGCTAGATATCGTTCGGCGAATGCCAGCTGAATACAGGCTTTAAAGTCGCTGGTCACTTTCCTATTCATATCCAAGCCATACTGATTTACAATCTGAAGATATTGCAAGGTGATTTCCTCCGAAGTTTTAATCTTTAACAAAATGTAGCCCAAGACATAAATAAGTTGTTTATGTACAAGATTTGTGCTCCGCTCAGGATAACGGCAAAATAAACGTATTTCGTCAATGGCATCTTCTTTTAAAACGTTATGCCGATAATAATGGTGGATATTTTCGATAATGAGCAAGGGATTCAATGAAAAGTCTGCAAAATGCTCTCGAGGCATTGAACGTAATATTTCAATATGTTTCAAGGTCTCTTCATCACGCAGATATAGCAATTCAAAAAAGGCTAGTGAAGTGTGAAGTAAAATTTTTTGTTGTGGAGAAATATGATATTGAAGCAATTTTTTAAGTGCTAGCTCATATTCTGTTTCCAATAGTATATGGTCCAGGGCGATATCAATAAAGGCTGAGTTGGCAAAAGCCCGATTAAGGGTGCTACCGATCGCTGGATTGGCATTTATTACGTAATCGAGGTTGCTACAGGTAAATAAAATGAGCGAAGCTTGATAGGGTTCAATGAACTCAACGTCTTGCATGTGGTTGAAAATATCCAAATCACCTGTTTCAAGTGAAAAAATGATAAACCACTTTAATAATGTAAGTTTTATGCTATCCGTATAAGGGCTGCTTTGAACCCAATCGATCAAGGCTTTATCGACCTGCCCATGTTGTTTGTCGAGAACATCCTGAGTGATAAAATAGGAAGCAAGAACTAACGACTTGAACCTTATCTGGTAAGCGGCTCTCGTACCTTTTTCTTCTTGATGTTCATAAAGGATGCCTGCATGCAAAAGTTCGCTATAAATGCTGTTATTTTCTTTAATAATGGCATATGCTTCTTTTTTGTTGATGTATGCGTGATCATCCGAAAAATTCACCATTCTAATCAGCTGGCTGAGCATAACCTGTTTTTCAGCAGCCAATGCGCCCTTAAGAATATTCTTGTGTAAGTATAAAGAGGCAATTGCAAATTCATCTGCCGGATTTAGTTGATCAACTCCCAGACTATCACCTTTTAACTGATAGTAATATTGAAAGTGTAAGGGCAAGCTAATTACCGGAAAATATTTTCTGGCATAATCTGTGTCGATAGCCTTGGCATTGCTAATCTTGTCAATTAATTCATGGATCTCCTGGCTTGTAAAGGCTGGTAGGTTAACGGCATTTGCGCGTTTGCTGCAAGGGAAATCGGTAAACCAGAGCTTATTGATTTCTGAATGATTTTCGATGAGGTGCCCGTACTTTTGCCAAGTAGAGGGACGAAGCGTAATGATGATCTTCATCCAGGGATAATTGGATAGATAGACCGTCATATCAATCAGTTGTTTAAAAACAATGTCAAATAATCGATTATTGATAAGATTATTGTTGAAATCGTCTATGATGATATAAAAATTTCCCGGTGCTCCCTTTTCATACTGTAAGATAAAATCTTCAAAATGTTGTTGTTGAGGAAAATTAAGTAAATGTGCCAGCCATTTGTTGCTATGAAATCCAAAACCCGCAGCAAAAAAGAGCGAAGAGCTGTTCACATGTAGAAAAATGTTACTCCTGTTTTCTACATGGTTTGCGGCCAATTGCCTATCTACCCAATGCGTGATACCAATCGTTTTGCCCATTCCTGAAGGTGCACTGATAATGCAGCCCGTGGTATCGGTCTCTAAAAAACGCTGAATATGATCTGTGATCGACTGCCGTTCAATGGTATATAAATAGGAAATTCCACACTTATGTTTATTTGTTTGGATGGTAAAACGTGTGATATTATGTGCAGCTTGTGCGATTTCGTTCCAGGTAATATGTTCTTTGGAATCATCTTTTTGCGTCTCCATCTGTTTGATGAAGTCTGTCCAACTATCGTAACCACAATACTGCGATAGCGCATTCAACGTAAAAGTAGAGGGCGCATAACGGGCGTGTGCAAAACCGTATACACGTTTGATCGTCGTTTGACTGATCGTTTTGTGCGTTTTGGTTGAGATATCCAATGCAAGTTTATAGCAATCAGCGGCGATGATGTTATCAATCTTCGCAATTTCTAATACCTTATTTTTTAACTCTTGAATATGAGGTTGTAAAAATATCTTCATGCTTTCTGTTTTGGTCAACAACTGTGTTAATGCACCGTGTGATAAAGATAAGAGTTAAAGTTTTGGTTAACAAAAACAGAAAGCTTAATAAAAATGAAAATTTCTTTCGCAAAATTTAAAAGCACTTTTTTTTCTTGAGAGCGTAAAGTAGGAGAGCAGTTAGTGTTTTCCATCTACTTAATATGTAAATCCTTTGTTTTATAGCTTTTTAACAATCTTTTTACATCAATAACCTAGCAATCAATTATTGATAAGTAAGTTCTGAACAGTGTGATTAGTGTGAAAAAATTGTGAATAAATGTGTTGTTTGTTTTAAAAACTGAACAAACTGAACATGAATTTGTATTAGTGAACACCGTGAACACGCCTAATTCTAAATGAACATTGTGAACAACTAATTCTTCATTTTGGTGAAATACATTTGTATGACAATTATTATGCGATAATAATGAGTAATACTGTGTGTATTGTATCACTAATTACTCACCATTTATACAACGAATAGTTCACTAATTTATTGTTATCGGTTTCGAATGAAAATGTTTGCATGGAGGGAAACTATAGTTGCCTTTTTAATATGCTTTCATTTTAATGCGGAGTGATAGCTGAATTTGGATTATTCTTCAAAAATAGACATTCTACTTAACAGCTGTTGTATGGAAACAACTTTTACGTTCAGAAAATCTTTTTCCCACTTTGTATTTACTGTCCTAGCGGTATTCTTTGCCGTATTTGGTATGACCGGAAAGGGATATGGGCAAACGAAATCTTATGCGACTTGGACACCTAGTGCTGAAAAATTGACTCCTATTGGATTGAGTTTACTTCCGGGCGATGGCGGCGTTACTAACAAAAACAATGCAGCAATACCTACCGAAAGTGAATTTGCTACTGTAATGGCAGATCGTGTAGCGGCTTTAGGCATCGTTGTAAGGGGAAGTGATGCTGCACTAGAGTTAAAGTTTCCTACAAGTAGGCCAGCAGGTACAACCACTTTAATTAGAATATCTCAACCAGCGCTAAATGCAGCAAATGTAAGTTTGGGTGATATCCTAGGGCTGGCTGGCTCTTCAATTACCGCAGAAATATATAGTGGCGCGTCTGATTCTGATGACGGAGTTGGAACTAAAATAGATACAGAGGTTCTCACCAAGATGCTTGTTGATGGTAGTGGTAATTACTATTTGGCCGTTACCCCGAATGGTTTGAATCAATATAATGCAGTTAAGTTAATCTTTCGCTTTCCTGACGGACTTGTCCAAATCGGTCAGTTCACAATGAACGTCTATAATGCATTTTCTATTGACGACGTTACCTGCGGTGTTGCTAATTTCGCAAGCGTGGGTGAAACCACCGGCATTACGGCTTCGTTGACCGATGTCGTTCAAAATCCCCAAAGAGCTATTGATGCGGACACTAGTTCATTCTCTGTATTAACTGCAGGAACCTTGGGAGTCGGAAATTCAGTTTTCCAAAGTTTCTATTTTAATGGTCTTTCTGGTCAGCAAGATTATTTTAAGATTAAGCTTGCAATTGGGGGCGGGGCTTTAAATATCAGCTTATTAGGGAATTATGAGGTTCGAGCTTATAACGGTAATACACTAGTTTATAGCAAAAAATTGCAAGGAGGTTTGATCAACGGTTTGGATTTGCTCAGTTTATTGCAAAATGGAAACCCTGTAACAATTCCTTTCGGGCCTGGAGTACCCTTCGATCGCGTTTCGATAGGGATAAGTGCTATTGCGAATGTGGGATTAGCCGATTCGCCTTTAAGAATTTATCATGTCGAACGTTATGGTTCTGCTGGGTCCACTCTTACATGCGTAGATCCAAATCCTCCGTTCACCGGTGGCAATGAGCATATGCTAGGAAACAATAGAGCATGTGCTAATACTGTAATCTCCTACGAACATGCAGACTTTCCTTTTAATGCAGCTGATGGTGGAACCAATTCTTATACAACATTAGAAGCAAGCTCAGGACTTGCTGCAAACTTAGGCGCCTATTCCGGTCATATTGAATTGGGCCTTGGTGCGCCGATACCTGCCGATACAACTGTCTATGTGCGGATTGATTTCGACAATGAGGTTTTGGGCGCGTTACTTGATGGCACTCTGGGGGGATTGCTTAATGATGTAGTAGGCAGTACCTTATTCGGGAACCATTATTTTACAGTAGAGGCTAAAAATGGAGCTACTTCGGTTTTGACACGGTCTAGTAATGAGGCGTTTAGTGAAAACGGCCTGAGTGCTCAAGGCCAAGGAAAAGTTAAAATAGTACAAGATAAGTATGGTCACTATTATATAGCTCTTACTTCTAATACCGCTTTCAGTAGTATTAGAATTACTGAACGTCTTTCTTCCTTGTTAGGAGTTGGAACGGTCAAACATATGAATATTTACCACGCTTGCTATTCTACAGGTTTTGAACCTTGTGAGCAAGCTTTTGTCACTTACACAGCCTCTAATGGCATTTCATTAGATTTATTGGGTGTAGGCAATGCAGGTGTAAGCAATGCGCAAAACGCAATTGACGGTGATGTAAATACTGCTTCTTCTATTAGTATTGGCGCTGCGGGTATAGCAGCAAGCGTTTATCAATATGTCGGTTTCCATGGGTTATCGGCGGAAACAGATCACTTCCGCGTAAAGTTGAGAATGGACGGTGGTTCTGCTTTATCTGCCGAGGTATTGGGAAGTATCGTGGTTAAAGCCTTTAACGGTGACCAAGAAGTCTTCTCGCAACGACTTAGAGATGGACTGGTCTCTGATCTTGACTTGCTCGATTTATTACAAGGCGGACAAGTACTATCCTTACCATTTGGTCCCGGAAGACCTTTCGACCGTGTAGCGGTAGGTATTGAGTCTTTGTTGAGTGCAAACGTCATTAATAATCCATTACAGGTATTCAGCATTGAGCGTTTCAGTGCAGCTTGTCCGGATCCGGAATTACAAGATCCACCCGTAACGACACCGCCGTTTAATAACCAAGATTGTGGAACAACGGTAACAAGTTTCGAAAACACGAACTTCCCTCTTAATACGATCGATGGGAAAAACGATACGTATGCTACGTTATATGCCGGTACAGGTACAGCGCTAGGCTTAGGTGCCTTTAGCAGCCACATTGAACTGGCTTATCCGAATGCTATCCCCGCAAAAGAAACGTCCTATATCCGTATCGATTTCGAAGATGATATGTTGAACTCCTTATTAGGAGGAAGTTTAGGCGGTGCCCTGGCCGATTTAGCTGGTGGCTTATTACTGGGCAATCACTATTTTGAAGTGATGCTGAAAGACGCTAACGGTAACCAGATATATAACGCATCCAGCGTCGACGGCTTTAGCGATCAAGCGGTAAAAGTAGTCAAAGACGCTAATGGTCGTTTTTACATAGCAGTGACGGCTGATGTCCCTTATCAATCGGTTCGTATCACGCATGGTTTGGCCGCATTGATCGGTGGTAATAACACCGCTACCATGAACGTCTACAGCATGTGCAGAGAAACTGAGTTCAATCCTTGCGAGCAAGCAACCTTTACTTCGTTCGATGGTTCGGGACTTACTTTAGATTTATTGGATATCAGTAAAGGAGGTGTTTTCAATTCACAATATGCAATCGATGAAAATTCATCTAATTACTCCACCATCAATTTAGGTGTCGCAGGCGTCGGTGCTACCGTGTATCAAAATATCTACTTCAAAACAAAATCAGCTGCAACAGATTCACTGAGATTACGGGTACAATTAGATCAGCCAGGGATTTTAAACGTAGATTTGGCAGGATCTTACCGAATTAAGTTATTTAATGGAGATGATGAAGTATATAACCAACCACTTCAAAGCTCACTGATCAATAATCTAGACCTTTTAGGGCTGCTTAATACGGGCGGCATCATCCAATTGACCATTGCACCAGGTGTTGTGTACGACCGCGTACAATTTGGCTTGCAATCGGTAGCAAGTATAAATACCAGCGCTCCTCTGAGATTTTATGGAGTAAGTCGAATCTCTGAAAATTGTCCTGACCCGGATTTCTTGGAACCTCCTTATCGGAACCCGGTTTGCGCCGATGATTTGGTAAGCGCTGAACATACCGACGATTTGCAGAACTTATTTGACGGAAATCATAATAGTTATGCAACGATTCGTTCGGACGCAGGTGTAACCAAATATTCAGGTCATGTGGAATTCGGTTATGCTGCCCCGGTTGCAGCAGGTACTACGTCGTATATACGCATTGATATCGAAGGCGGGTTATTAGACGCATTGTTAGCGGGAAGTGTAGGTAAAGTGTTGACGGATATTCTGAATAACGTCGTGCTAGGTAATCACTACTTCCATGTTTATGTAAAAGATGCGAGCGGAGCTACTGTAGTTTCAGGATCGAGCGAAGATTCATTTACAGGGTCAACAACGGGTATGAATCCGAATAAGCAAATTCGTGTCGTTCAGGATAATGCAGGGCGATACTACTTAGCTATCACACCTAACACGGCCTACCAAAGTGTTCGCATTGAAGACCATACTGACGCATTGTTATTGGGACAAAATAACAGCATGAATGTTTATGGTATGTGCTATGAAACCGACTTTGAAGGTTGTGCAGAAGCATTTACCACTTCTTTTGATGGTTCAGGTTTAACCGCTGGCCTAACAGGTATTGGAAATTATGGAGTACAGAATCCTTATCGTGTACTTGACAATAATAATAACGGTGACTATTCTGAGATTAGCCTAGGTGCATTAAGCGTTGCCGGAGCTATTCAACAAAATGTTCAATTCAACAAAGAAATCGAAGCAAACAGCATTTTAAAAATTAAAATGGCTGTTGGCACAGGAACATTGGATGCCGGTGTCTTTGGAAGAATTGATGTGGTAGGATATAACAACGGACAGGAAGTGTATGTTGAAACCTTAGAGAATGCGGTTGTCGGAAATGTTAACCTATTGCAATTATTCAACAACGGCGCTAGTCCCGAAATCAGTGTGTCACCTGATGTAGCAGTAGATGAACTGGCGATTCGTTTAAGATCGTTGGTAGGTGTTACCGTGGTTCCGAATGTAAGGCTCTATTATATTCAGCAAGATTGTGACGCGGTATCAGATTTCGTAGCTTGGAAGAGCTATGCGGTAAATGCCGATCCTTCTATTGCTTCAGTAAAAGGAGGTGAAGAAGTAACTTATACGATCCATATTAGAAATACGAGTACGGTGGATCTGGCAGGATTGTCTGTAACAGATACAATACCGGCCCATACTACCTATGTCGACGGATCGGGCGGTGTGTTGGCTGGCAATGCTGTTACATTCGAGAATGTGGCTGTCGCAGCAGGTGCTACCACTACATTGAGCTTTAAGGTGACCGTAAATGCCGACCTAACCGGTGTTACTCAAATTAGTAATACGGCTTTTGTAAAAACGGATGCCAATGACCCTGGTAAACCAACTTATCCGCCTGCAAATAATGCTACTCCTACAGATCCGGATACAAGCGGACCTACCGGAACTAATATTCCTGTAGATCAAATTTCATCTCTCGTGTCCTGGAAAGCTTATAAAGTAAATGGCGATGCTTCTATCACGTCTGTTAGTGGTGGTGAAGAAATTGAATATACCATTTATGTACGAAATACGGGTAACCAAGCCCTGACTAACGTAAATATTACAGATCCTATTCCAACCGGAACTGAGTACGTGTCAGGTGGGACATCGGCGAACAGCGCTGTAAGCTTTACGATACCAACTTTAGCTGTTGGTGAAACTTCAAGCCCTCAGGTATTTACGGTTAAGGTGAAAGCTAATTTAACCGGGCTTACAGAGATTAGAAATGTCGCCGCTGTGACAAGCAATGAGGTTGGTACGCCTACGGAAAGCTTCCCGCCGGTAGATAATACAAATCCGACTGAACCAAATGATACAGGTGGTACAGGTACGGTTATTCCGGTAGCTCCAGCCGACAACCTGGTATCTTGGAAAGCTTATAAGGTTAACGGTAGTGCTGATAGTACGGCTGTTCGCGGAGGTGAGACGGTTGAGTATGCAATCTATGTAAGAAATAATGGAAATCAGGATCTAACCAATGTGGTGATTTCCGATGTCTTGCCTGCGGGACTTACCTACGTTTCAGGAGGTAGTTTTGCTGGCAATACCGTAACATTTACGATACCTAGTTTAGCGGCAGGTCAGACTTCCACTCCGCAGATATTTACGGTTAAAGTAAATGAAGATTTGACCGGTATCGATGTAATCCGGAACTTGGCGACTGTGGTAAGTGATGAACTGACCACACCTATTGAAAGCTTCCCTCCGGTTGATAATACAACACCAAGTGAACCGGATACTACCGGTACAACCGGCACACCGTTGGATGTAACGCCTCTTCACGATTTAGATTTAGCACTGACCGGTACGAGCGATGGCGCAAATAGTGGACGAGCTGTATCGAATGATGTAATCACTTATACGGTTACGGTAACCAATAATGGTAATAAAGCCTTAACAAATGTTAATTTGGTAGATGCAATTCCACAAAATACGACGCTTGAAAGTGCTGGCGACTTTACGCAAAACGGAAATAATCTTGAATTAACAATTCCGACACTTACTGTTGGAGAAACCCAGACATATACCTTTACGGTACGTGTCAATACAATTGACCCAACGGTTGTTACGTCCATCGATAATAGTGTAACAGCAACTTATCGAAACGAAGATAATACGGCCGATAAATCAGAAACGGCTACGCATAGTATGCCAACGGATTGTACGCCAATTGATGCATCTAATATTACACTTGCCGGGGCTGAAAATCCGATATGTGCCGGCGAAGAGATTACCTTGACCGCAGCATTCTCCGGTTTAACAACGCCACCTAGCGCCGGTTCGGTGAAATGGTATACCACTGCGGATCTTTCCGGTACACCGTTAACCGGATTATCTATTACCCTGAATCCCGAAGTCAATACCACGTATTACGTAGTGGTTGAAGGTGACGGATTCTGCTTTAATAATCCACCAGCTCAGATTAGCGTAACGGTGTCGGCGATGCCTGAAACACCTACCATCACAGCTACAGGAGCCAATCCTTTCTGTGAAGGAGGTTTCACTACCCTCGTAGCCAGTGGCAATGCCGATTCGTATAAATGGTTTAACAATGGGGTGGAAATTACCGGGCAAACCAGTGCAAACCTTGAAGTGAGCACTGCCGGCCAGTATACGGTAATTGCTTTGAATGCGGGTGGATGTGAAAGTTCAGTGTCTGCAAGTTTTGCTGTGCAAATGAATCCACGTCCTGCTCAACCAACTGTTCAGTTAGATGGCGACGCGGCTATCTGCTCCGGCACTGAAGTTACTTTAACTTCGAGTGCTACCGCTGGAAACCAATGGTTTAAGGATGGTGTTGAAATTCAAGGTGCAACGCAGCAAACACTCACCGTTAATGAGGCAGGCACCTACACGGTTATGGTAACTGATCCAAACACCAGTTGTACAAGCCTTGCTTCTACTGACCTGGTAATCACGGTGAATCCGACCCCTGAGATTACAATAAATGGAAATGCAGCTATTTCCGCTAAAGTGGGAGAGGCTGTTCAAATCCCAGGTGTGACAACAGATCCTACTGGTCTAACACCAACATGGTATGATAATGATGGTAATGTAACTACTAATTTAAATCCAACATTTAGTACACCTGGTGTATATACCTATACAGCTGTTGTAACGAATGGTGGTTGCTCGGCTTCTGCAACGGTTGTAATAACCGTATACGATGAGAATGCTTGTCCTCCATTGGTAGAACGGGTTTACGCCAATACGCAAACTTGGAGTGCGGTGCTTACAGGAGATGTAGAGAACCCGACTAATGCAGTAGATGGTAACCCGCAAACACATGCTACGCTAAGAACATTATTGGGCGTAGCCGGAATCGGTAGCGTTCGCCAAAATTTGCTATTTGCGCAAGAAGTAGAAGCTGGAACACCGGTTAGCGTGAAATTTGGTAAAGAACTGAGTGCTGTGGGTCTTATATCGGGTGTTTCGGTAGTAGGTTTAGATGCAGATGGAAATGAAATAGGAAGACCACAAAATGTACAAGGCGGATTGCTAGATTTATTAGTAGGCGACAATGTTGCTGAGTTTACTTTTGTACCAGCAGATAATAGTGGTCCTAAAAATTATAAAGGAGTACGTGTTATACAAGCGGCCGTATTAAGTGTTGCACAGAATACAAGAGTGTACGGAGCTTACGTTACGCAGAATAGCACAACAAACAATTGTGCACCTGTGGTTCCTGGTGTTAAAGCGAACGTGATTGATGTATTACATGGAGTGAGGGATATTGGCTTAGGAGCGTTAAGTGCGACTTCTTCTGTAAGCAATGCTTGGAATGCGGTAGATAATGATACAACGTCGTTTGCAACGATTTCAAGAGCTGCAGCTGTATTGAATGAAGCATTCTTAACCGTAGCGTTCAAAACACAAAGTCAGCTGAACGATTCGATCCGCATCGTTACAGAAGTGCCTAATGATCCGATCTTACAACTTGAGCTTTTGAAAGGCTATACGATTCAACGCTACCTAGGTGAAACACCAGTAGGTGAACCATTGGATGAGGACAGCGGTTTATTAAATCTTAAGCTCTTGGGTTTACTTGGCAGCAGTCAAAGGGCAGCAATTATTGTTGCGCCAACCAACGAACCTTTTGATCGAGTACGTATCAGTTATGGAAGTGTAGCTAGTGTATTGGGTAATACAACCAATATTTACGATATCAACTTAAAGCCAACCATTAGTCCTGTAGTGGACCCGGATGGTGAGTTAAAATTATGCCTGGGCGATTCAATTGAATTGAACAAAGTTGATGATTGTACAGTTTATAAAATCTTTGATGCTGCTGAAGGCGGTAATGAATTGACTACTTCCGATGGTTTCCGTTTCGCTTTACCTGATGGTTTGGCTGCCGGCGAACACACATTCTATGTACAGGCGGTTCGCCAAGGTTGCGAAGTAGGCGCTAGAATAGCAATCACAGTTACCATTAAACCAACAGCTGTTGAAGCGGATATTAATAACATATTGGTAAATGGAGCTGAACCTACGGCGCCATTATGCTTGGAGCCAAATGAAGAAGTCGTATTGACGGCATCGTTAAGCGCAACCAGTACCGTTGTTAACCCCGTGTTCCACTGGTATAATGAAGCAGGGGCAGCCGTAAGTGGTGGCGAGAATGGTACCTTAAACTTAGGTGTATTAGCTGCCGGAACTTACATCTATCAGGTCGGTGTGAGTGGGGATAATGTATGTGAAAGCTTACCTGCTGATCGCAAATCAGTAACTTTTGTTATCAACAAACAAGCAGTTGACACTGATATCAATGTAATCGGAGAGGGGGCGCATTGTTTCGGATCGCCGGTAGTGTTAACTCCTAGTGCGAGTGACGCGAATGTAACAAACCCAATATTCAAATGGTACAGCACGGCTGATAAATCGGTTGAGATTGTCAACGGAACTGTAGCGGGCATCACTTATGCGATAGACGCGGCAACGGGAGTATTAACTATAACCGGTTTACCAATAAATGCAACTCCATACACCTTCTATGTAACAATGTCAGCAGATGGTTATTGTGAAAATGAATCAGGAAGAGCGGTGGATGTAACCGTGAGCAGTGAACTGGATGCACCGACATTTGATACAACTAATCTTTTAGTTTGCGAAGGTGAAAATGCAAGCTTTACGCTTACAAATAGCCAGCCAAGCATTACCTACCATTTCTATGATGCGAATGGCGTAGAGATAACGGATCCGGCTCTAATTAGTCATGATGTAACTACCAACGCTGTTGTTATTCACAATGTTACAGCGAGCGTTAGCTACCTGGTAGAATCACGGGATGCAGGAGGCTGTATAAGTGGTGAACGTACTACAATTACTGCCGGTGTGAAACCAGTGTTCACTGAACCAATTACGGTAACGATTAATGGCCAGACGCCGAGCACCGGTATCTGTACAGACCCCGCTGGAAATGTGGTGCTAGCTGCAACGGTTGATGCTGCTATTACGTTAACTAATCCGGTATTCCATTGGTATGATGGTGCAGGAGCAGCTGTTACAGGTGGTGAAGACGGTACTTTGGAACTAGTCTTAACGCCTGGTACCTATACGTATACTGTGGGTGTAAGCAGCGATGAATACTGCGAGACACCAGCGGCTGATAGAACTTCTGTAACCTTTACCATTAACCGTAAGGGAGTTCCGGGAGATATAGATATAGCGACCTATCCTACTGATATATGCGCAGGTGAAGAGGTGACCTTCACGGCCAGCAGTACGACCGTTACCAACCCAATATTCCGTTGGTATACAACGGCTGACTTATCTGATACACCGGTAGAAGGAGCTAGCTTTATGCCAACTACATTAGCAACAGGTGTAAATACGTTCTATGTGACTGTATCCGGAGATGATGTATGCGAAGGCGATGCATCCGCTGCGGTGTCAGTAACTATCAATGTAAATGCGACTGTTGAAGCACCGCGTGTACAAACAGAGGTGACTGTAAGTGTAGGTCAAAGCATCGATATAACCGCCGCTTTAGGCGAAACACAAACAGGCGATCCTGCAGATTATGAGATTGTCTGGACATATGATAATAACGGGACACCTGCCGAATTTATAGGAGCAACCTTTACGGTGCCAAATGACTTGCCGGTAGGCGTTAAAACATATGAGGTATCTGTTCGGAGCAAGGTGGGGGCACTTTGTGAATCGCCAAAAGTAACGGTTACTGTTAATGTAACCGAGGTGATCAATGATGATTGTTTGGAGGCAAATGCGCAAACAAATGGTACCAATGGTATATGCTTATTATGTGGCGTTTCCGATGCCGGCAATGCTGTAGATGGCAATCCGGAGACATACGCTGTGCTACAGAGAACAGTCAATGTATTGGGTAAAGTATGGCAAGAATTAATCTTCCCGAATGGGGGTAAACAAGGTGATACCGTTTCCGTATGGCTAAGTGGAAACAATTCAATCTTAGATGCAAGCATCTTAGGAGGCTTAAATATTGGTACTTACAACGGTGCAACTAATAATAATGACGGAAGTCAAACAGGAGCGATATTAGATATCACCTTATTCCCTGGAAGTACAACAATACAACAATTTAAATTTATTGCAGGTGCTGATTTCGACCGTGTTCGTATTGAACAATATGAAGCAGTTGGTTTACTGGCAAACGGTCTGCGCATACATGGTGCAAATCTCGAATTACCGGCACCAACCGATATCCAACCGGTTGATGGTACTGCCTACTGTCAGGGTGATGAAATTACCTTATCCGCTACAGCAGCACCAAATACGCAATTGCGCTGGTTTGACGATGAAGGTAATCTAATAGGTGAAGGAGCGACCGTAACAACTACAGCACCGACGGATAAAACGGGCGAAGTTATTTATGAAGTAGTAGCCTTCCGTACAAATACCGGTGGTGAAATCTGTTACGGTGAGCGTATACCGGTTAAATTGGTTATTAATGATAAGCCGGAAATAACAGAACAACCCGCTAATTTAACGTTGGCGCCGGGAAGCACGGCTACCTTTAATGTTGTCGCTACAGGAACTGGTTTGACTTATCAGTGGGAACAACTGGAAGGAACTACTTGGACAGCGCTTCCGGGTGAAACAAACAGTAGCTTGAGCTTGACGGTTCCATTGGTTCCTGCGGGTACAGTATACACTTATCGTGTAGTTGTTTCTTCAACTACAGGATGTGATGTGATTTCTGCACAAGCTACATTAACAGTTACTGCTCAAGAAGTAGACTTTACGAAGAGCAATCTTGCAGTAACGAAGGATGGTGCAATTGCAGACGGCGTAGACTATAACGAAGCAACGGCCACGATAGTGGATGCGAACGATAACCCGATCGCAGGCCAGGATGTGGTATTCGATATCACGAACGTTGACGGCACTACCAGCCAGCAGACGGTAACGACGGATGCGGCAGGTAAAGCGGTGGTACGTGTGACCAGCACAAAAGCGGGTGAGGCAACTATTGCCGCAACGGTAGGCGGCACGGCCATCAGCGGCAGTCCGGTAACGGTAACCTTCGTAGCGGGCCCTGTTGATCACGACAAGAGCAGGCTGGAGGTGACGAAAGACGGAGCAGTAGCGGACGGCGTAGACTATAACGAAGCAACGGCCACGATAGTGGATGCGAACGATAACCCGATCGCAGGCCAGGATGTGGTATTCGATATCACGAACGTTGACGGCACTACCAGCCAGCAGACGGTAACGACGGATGCGGCAGGTAAAGCGGTGGTACGTGTGACCAGCACAAAAGCGGGTGAGGCAACTATTGCCGCAACGGTAGGCGGCACGGCCATCAGCGGCAGTCCGGTAACGGTAACCTTCGTAGCGGGCCCTGTTGATCACGACAAGAGCAGGCTGGAGGTGACGAAAGACGGAGCAGTAGCGGACGGCGTAGACTATAACGAAGCAACGGCCACGATAGTGGATGCGAACGATAACCCGATCGCAGGCCAGGATGTGGTATTCGATATCACGAACGTTGACGGCACTACCAGCCAGCAGACGGTAACGACGGATGCGGCAGGTAAAGCGGTGGTACGTGTGACCAGCACAAAAGCGGGTGAGGCAACTATTGCAGCAACGGTAGGCGGAACGGCCATCAGCGGCAGTCCGGTAACGGTAACCTTCGTAGCGGGCCCTGTTGATCACGACAAGAGCAGGCTGGAGGTGACGAAAGACGGAGCAATAGCGGACGGCGTAGACTATAACGAAGCAACGGCCACGATAGTGGATGCGAACGATAACCCGATCGCAGGCCAGGATGTGGTATTCGATATCACGAACGTTGACGGCACTACCAGCCAGCAGACGGTAACGACGGATGCGGCAGGTAAAGCGGTGGTACGTGTGACCAGCACAAAAGCAGGTGAGGCAACTATTGCCGCAACGGTAGGCGGCACGGCCATCAGCGGCAGTCCGGTAACGGTAACCTTCGTAGCGGGCCCTGTTGATCATGACAAGAGCAGGCTGGAGGTAACGAAGGACGGAGCAATAGCGGACGGCGTAGACTATAACGAAGCAACGGCCACGATAGTGGATGCGAACGACAACCCGATCGCAGGCCAGGATGTGGTATTCGATATCACGAACGTTGACGGCACTACCAGCCAGGAGACGGTAACCACGGATGCGGCAGGTAAAGCGATAGTCCGTGTGACCAGCACAAAAGCAGGTGAGGCGACTATTGCAGCAACGGTAGGCGGCACGGCCATCAGCGGCAGTCCGGTAACGGTAACCTTCGTAGCGGGCCCTGTTGATCACGACAAGAGCAGGCTGGAGGTGACGAAAGACGGAGCAGTAGCGGACGGCGTAGACTATAACGAAGCAACGGCCACGATAGTGGATGCGAACGATAACCCGATCGCAGGCCAGGATGTGGTATTCGATATCACGAACGTTGACGGCACTACCAGCCAGGAGACGGTAACCACGGAT
This sequence comes from Olivibacter sp. EAT-5, assembly GCF_044784325.1. Classification (NCBI taxonomy): domain Bacteria; kingdom Pseudomonadati; phylum Bacteroidota; class Sphingobacteriia; order Sphingobacteriales; family Sphingobacteriaceae; genus Olivibacter; species Olivibacter sp. EAT-5. The sequence continues at coordinate 2,630,645 of NZ_CP173028.1, forward strand.
GCGGCAGGTAAAGCGGTGGTACGTGTGACCAGCACAAAAGCGGGAGAGGCAACTATCGCGGCTACTGTAGGCGGCATGGCCATCAGCGGCAGTCCGGTAACGGTAACCTTCGTAGCAGGCCCTGTTGATCACGACAAGAGCAGGCTGGAGGTGACGAAAGACGGAGCAGTAGCGGACGGCGTAGACTATAACGAAGCAACGGCCACGATAGTGGATGCGAACGACAACCCGATCGCAGGCCAGGATGTGGTATTCGATATCACGAACGTTGACGGCACTACCAGCCAGCAGACGGTAACGACGGATGCAACAGGTAAAGCGGTGGTACGTGTGACCAGCACAAAAGCAGGTGAGGCGACTATTGCAGCAACGGTAGGCGGCACGGCCATCAGCGGCAGTCCGGTAACGGTAACCTTCGTAGCGGGTCCTGTTGATCATGACAAGAGCAGGCTGGAGGTGACGAAAGACGGAGCAGTAGCGGACGGCGTAGACTATAACGAAGCAACGGCCACGATAGTGGATGCGAACGATAACCCGATCGCAGGCCAGGATGTGGTATTCGATATCACGAACGTTGACGGCACCACGAGCCAGCAGACGGTAACCACGGATGCGGCAGGTAAAGCGATAGTCCGTGTGACCAGCACAAAAGCAGGTGAGGCAACTATTGCAGCAACGGTAGGCGGCACGGCCATCAGCGGCAGTCCGGTAACGGTAACCTTCGTAGCGGGTCCTGTTGATCATGACAAGAGCAGGCTGGAGGTGACGAAAGACGGAGCAGTAGCGGACGGCGTAGACTATAACGAAGCAACGGCCACGATAGTGGATGCGAACGATAACCCGATCGCAGGCCAGGATGTGGTATTCGATATCACGAACGTTGACGGCACCACGAGCCAGCAGACGGTAACCACGGATGCGGCAGGTAAAGCGATAGTCCGTGTGACCAGCACAAAAGCAGGTGAGGCAACTATTGCAGCAACGGTAGGCGGCACGGCCATCAGCGGCAGTCCGGTAACGGTAACCTTCGTAGCGGGTCCTGTTGATCATGACAAGAGCAGGCTGGAGGTGACGAAAGACGGAGCAGTAGCGGACGGCGTAGACTATAACGAAGCAACGGCCACGATAGTGGATGCGAACGATAACCCGATCGCAGGCCAGGATGTGGTATTCGATATCACGAACGTTGACGGCACTACCAGCCAGCAGACGGTAACCACGGATGCGGCAGGTAAAGCGATAGTCCGTGTGACCAGCACAAAAGCGGGAGAGGCAACTATCGCGGCTACTGTAGGCGGCACGGCCATCAGCGGCAGTCCGGCAACGGTAACCTTCGTAGCGGGCCCTGTTGATCACGACAAGAGCAGGCTGGAGGTGACGAAAGACGGAGCAGTAGCGGACGGCGTAGACTATAACGAAGCAACGGCCACGATAGTGGATGCGAACGATAACCCGATCGCAGGCCAGGATGTGGTATTCGATATCACGAACGTTGACGGCACTACCAGCCAACAGACGGTAACGACGGATGCGGCAGGTAAAGCGGTGGTACGTGCGACCAGCACAAAAGCAGGTGAGGCAACTATTGCAGCAACGGTAGGCGGCACGGCCATCAGCGGCAGTCCGGTAACGGTAACCTTCGTAGCGGGTCCTGTTGATCATGACAAGAGCAGGCTGGAGGTGACGAAAGACGGAGCAATAGCGGACGGCGTAGACTATAACGAAGCAACGGCCACGATAGTGGATGCGAACGATAACCCGATCGCAGGCCAGGATGTGGTATTCGATATCACGAACGTTGACGGCACTACCAGCCAACAGACGGTAACCACGGATGCGGCAGGTAAAGCGGTGGTACGTGTGACCAGCACAAAAGTAGGTCAGGCGACGATAGCAGCGACAGTAAATGGCACAGCGATCAATGGTAGTCCAGTAACTGTGAACTTTGTAGTGAACCCCACAGACACTGGTAAGAGCAAGCTGGAAGTAACGAAGGACGGAGCAGTAGCGGACGGTGTAGACTATAACGAAGCAACAGCCACCATTGTGGATGCCTTTGAAAATCCAATTGCTAACAAGGATGTGGTATTCGATATCACGAACGTTGACGGCACTACCAGCCAGCAAACGGCAACGACGGATGCAGCGGGTAAAGCAGTAGTACGTATAACCAGTACAAGTGCTGGTCAAGCGACTATTGCAGCTACGGTAGATGGAATGGGTATCAGTGGTAGCCCGGTTGTTGTAAACTTTGTAAGACCTTATAACTTAAGTATAACCAAGGTTGCCGATCAAGCGAGAGTAAAAGCCGGCGAAAGTACTACGTTTACTGTGACAATCACCAATGAAGGTCCGACGGCTATTCCTAGCGGAAAAGTGATTAGCTTGACAGAGCGACCAGGAAATGGTGTAAGCATTACCGGTTACGAAGTGACATCAGGTAACGGAACCATCAATGGAACAGGTAATACGCCTACGGTGACAACCAGTGCAAACATACCGGTTAATGGAACCATCGTGGTGAAAGTGACTGCACAAATAGCGGTTGACGCTCCGGCAACCATAACCAATGGTATCAGCGTTTGGGGTCCGGATAAACCTATAACAGAGGATCCGGATGATGAAGATGATACACCGGAAATACCTGTTGATCGTGACGCGCAATTAAGCATAACAAAAGTTGCAGATCAAGCAAGGGTGGTGGCTGGTACAAGCACCAGCTTTACGGTAACAATCACGAATAATGGTCCTGCTGAAATCGCTAGTGGTAAGGTGATTACCTTAACTGAAAGACCGGGAAGCGGCGTAAGCATCACTGGTTACGAAGTGACCTCCGGTAATGGAACAGCTAGCGGAAATGCAACAGCTGCAACGGTTACTACAAATAAAGTAATTCCTGTTAACGGAACCATTATTATCAAGGTAACCGCGACGGTAGCGACCGATGCTCCGGCAACCATAACCAATGGTATCAGCGTATGGGGTCCGGACAAACCGACAACAGAAGAACCGGACGATGAAGACGACACACCGGAAATACCAGTTGATTATGTATCAAACTTGAGTATTACAAAAGTAGCGGATCAGGCGAGAGTCCAAGCGGGTGAGTCTACCAGCTTCACCGTAACTATCACGAACAATGGTCCTTCAGATATTTTGAGTGGTAAAGTAATCAATATTGCTGAACTACCAAGTGAAGGATTAAGCATTACCGGGTATGAAGTGACTTCAGGTAATGGTACAGCAAGCGGTAATGGAAATACAGCTACTGTCATAGCTAATACAAAAGTAGCTAGAGGTGGAACGATTACGATGAAGATAACGGGATTGGTTAATGCAGAAGCGCCGGCAGTAATTAGCAATGGTATCCAAGTTTGGGGTCCAGATAAACCGGTTACGCAAGATCCGGATGATGAGGATCAAACACCGGAAATACCGGTTGATTATCAATTACCGGAAGCGGCGGATGACGAAGCGGAAACAACCTCGGCAACACCGGTTACCATCAATGTGTTGGCAAATGATAGAGCTACTAGATGGCCATTGAATGTCGCCTCAGTAGAAATTGTGAATGCGCCTCAGAACGGTAAAGTTGCAGTAAACGCAGACGGAACGGTGACGTATACATCGGATAAGGGTTATGTCGGTACGGATAGATTCACTTATACAGTGAAAGACGAAAAAGGCAATGTAAGTAATGCTGCCACTGTCATGGTTAATGTGATTCCGAACCCATTGTTCATACCGAATGCCTTTACACCGAATGGTGATGGTAAGAATGACCAGTTTGAGATTATGGGAATAGAAGGCTATGATCGGGTTGAACTCTATGTGTTCAATCGTTGGGGCAATGAAGTATATAATAATCCAAATTACAATAATAATTGGGATGGTCAGAACCTGAATGAAGGTACTTACTATTACTTGATCAAACTGATTAAGGAAGATAAAGTGGAAACGCAAAAAGGTTGGGTATTATTAAAGAGACAGTAGATATTGGACATAGGTTGTAAGGATTGTCCAAAAAGAAAATGGAAAACCTTTTGGACAAGGCCTTACAAACCACATTGCTTCATAAAGCAAAGGATTCGAATGAAAATAAAACGCTATGGATAAGCATAATATAAAGAGATTAGTCATCGTACTGACATTGGCGCTCGGTTTGGGAGAGGTCAAGGCTCAGCAAAATATCCAATTCACGCAATACATTTTTAACTCACTGAGTGTAAACCCCGCTTATGCCGGTTACAAAGAGGAATGGTTTGCGCAAATGGCTTTGCGTAGTCAGTGGACTGGTATTGATGGTGCGCCAAAAACGGGACAGGCATCAATAGACGGCGTGCTGGGGATGAATAAGAATACAGGCGTAGGTTTGCAAGTTACTGCAGATAAATTGGGGGCACAAAGTGCTACTTCCGTCTATGCCAATTATGCTTATCGTTTGCGCTTAGATGCTGAAGATACCCAAAGGCTAAGTTTTGGAATCGGGGCAGGTATTACACAATACGGACTGGATGGAAATGAACTGAGAACAACCTATCCGGGCGATCCAACAATTCCACCGGGAAAAATCAATAGTACTATTCCGGACATACGTTTTGGCGTTTACTATTATAACCCTCGTTGGTATTTAGGTGTCTCCATGATGGATCTGCTTTCCGGTGATCAATCCAATAATATTTTCCGTTGGGATGCGAATGCCACTTCCAACTTAAAGCGTAAACGCCATATGTATTTGATTGGAGGAGCCCTGTTTGATCTATCAGAAGATATGAAACTCCGACCAAGTGTAATGGTTATGGAGGATTTTAAGGGACCCACAAATGTTGATTTGAATGCCATGTTTATCTTCGGGGAACGAGTGTGGTTGGGAGCAGGATACCGAATGGGATTGAAAATGGGTAAATCATACGCTAACGGACAGCAGAATCTGAGAAGCTCTAATGCAATTACAGGTGTGGCGCAGTTTTACGTCACCGAACGCTTGCGAATCGGTTATTCATACGACCACATATTAAGCCGTTTGAGCTCTGTGCAAAACGGGACACATGAGGTCACTATTGGTTTAACCTTTCCTCAAAGTGGTTATAGACTCATAAGTCCACGATTCTTTTAGGCCAGGTAATGAATTAATCAGCTAAAGCAGAATCCAATGAAGAAATTATACATATATCCCTATTTATTAGTGCTCATCCTTTTAGGATCGGGGGTACAAGCACAAGAACAACCTACGCTGCGCGATCGGGCAAATCAACTGTATAATGAATACCAATTTGCGAAGGCCGCCCAGTTATACGAGCGCTTGGTAGATAGTAAAAAACCGAGGCAAAGTGATTTGGAAAATTTGGCGGATTGCTATAGGAAGATGAATAATTACGGAATGGCGGAGAATTGGTATGTCCGTGTATTGGAAGATAGCACAAGCAATCCGATTAACAAATTACGATATGCTGAAGTGTTAAAGGCTAATGCAAAATATGCCGAGGCAAAAAAGGTCTTTCAGGAATATGCGAATAAATCCGGTAGCACAAGCGAAATTGATTTGCAAATAAAAGGATGCGATTCTGCCATTGTTTGGATGCAGCAACCGACTACGCATAAGTTAAGAAACGAGTCTTCTGTAAACACAGCCTTGGCAGAATTTGGAGGATATACCGTTGGAGATAAAGTTTATTATGTTGGGGAACCTGATGCTATTATGTTCAAGAATGTTTACGGATGGACGGGTAATCCTTTTTTAAGAGTTTATAGCGCGAAGCATAACGAAGGAAACATCCTGAAGGAATCAAACATTGCAGAGGCGTCATTTAACAATGAACCTTATCATGTGGGGCCCGTGGCGTCTAATAAAGAAGGAACGACACTTTATGTAACGCGTACTCATCCCGGTAAAGAGGTACAAAAGGAGAAAGAGGATAGAAAAAGATACCGTACCAAAAACTTGGAACTATATATTTACACAAATGATAATGGTACCTGGAACGAGACTCCTTTTGCCTACAATCGGGTAAACGAATACTCGGTGGGCCATGCTGCCTTGAGTCAAGATGGTGAAACATTATATTTCGTCTCGGATATGCCGGGAGGACAAGGCGGAACTGATATATGGTATAGTGAGCGCTTGTTGAACGGTGAATGGGGTGAACCTAAGAATGCGGGTCCGATGATTAACAGTACCGGGGACGAAATGTTTCCCAGTATAACAAAGGAAGGTGTTCTGTATTTCTCAAGTAATGGTTGGCCAGGTATGGGGAATCTAGATGTTTTTACCGCAATGGGAGCTAAAGAAACTTGGTCTAAGGCGGTTAATATGCGTTTTCCTGTTAATTCTCCTGCTGATGATTTTGCCTACACGGTTAACGATATTACCAATCTCACCGAGGCGGGTTTTATGTCTTCAAATAGAAAAGGAGGCTTGGGTAGTGATGATATATATTCTTTTACTTATTTAAAACCGAAATTTACGGTGCTGCTTGCCGGAGTAACTTACGACAAGGAGACCGAAGAATCTTTAGCTGACGCAAACGTTAGTTTGCTTGATGAACAAGGTACCTTATTGGCTAAGAAAACGAGCGAATCGGCAGGTCGATTTGAATTTGAAGTGGATGTAGAGCAGGCTTATCAAGTATTAGGCGAAAAAGTTGGCTACATTGCCGATTCGGCATTTACTAATACCAATGGATTAAATCCAGGCGATACGGTGAAAGTTGCTTTATACCTAGATCAGTTAAAACAAGGGAAGACTTTCCGGTTGGATAATATCTATTATGATTTTGATAAATTTAATATCCGTAAAGATGCCGCGGTTATTTTGGACGGACTCGTAAAAATCATGAAAGACAATCCGACCCTAAAAATAGAGCTCTCATCCCACACAGATAGCAGAGGAAGGGATAAATATAATATGACGCTTTCTCAAAAACGTGCACAGGCTGCTGTCGACTATTTAGTCAGCCGAGGAATTGCTAGAGATAGGATGATTGCCAAGGGATACGGTGAAAGTAAGTTGTTGAACCGTTGTGTTAATGGCATCAAGTGCTCAGAAGCAGAACATCAACTGAATAGAAGGACGGAATTTACTGTATTGGAGCTCTAATTAGAACGCGGAAAAAAAAACACCTGATATATCCCTCTACAAGTGAAGAACGAGGTTCAAGCAAAAGCAAATGAAAGTTCATCATCAAGGTGTATCGAATCGCAAAAAATACGGCATCTATTCATTCGTTTAACCGTCACAACAGATAAACTACGCCAACATAAGTCAACGCATTATTATATAGTTATTATTCGTTAAACTACTGATCCGGTCAACCTAAACCAATAAATTAAAGTAAGTATTGTTTTAACGATAACGAATAAAAATGAATATCTTGTTAGTCGATGATCACAGTGTTATCCGGTTAGGTGTCCTTTTTATTATTAAGGAAATGTTCGGAAATCCCGTTATTCACGAAGCCGAAACATGGGGCAAAGCGACTGAGCTGATTGACCACTATCCAATTGATTTGGCCATTTTGGATATCGAAATCCCGGGAGGCAAAGGTCTTGATATGATTTCCCTGTTGAGAACAAAAAAGCCTTATCTTAAAGTATTAATGTTTACCGCTTTTGACGAACATCTGTATGCCCTGCGATATCTAGATCAGGGAGCACATGGATTTATACAAAAAACGGCAAATGACCAAGAACTTAGAAAAGCGATCGGCAACGTGTCGGCTGGTAAGCAATATATCAGTACGGCGATAAAAGATATGATTTGGGAAAGCCGGCTCAAAAAAGGTAAATCGATACAAAGTAATCCATTTGAATTATTGTCTAACCGCGAATTAGAGGTTTGTAAACTGATGGTCAAAGGTCTTCGATTAAGCGATATTGCCGCACAGCTGCAATTGCATACCTCTACCGTTGGGACTTATAAAAATAACATTTTTCAAAAGCTTCAGGTTAATAATATACGGTTGCTTCTCGACAAGTTTCACTTATATCAAATGTATAACTGAAGACCAAAACATCATCAATCGGTGCGACTAGTGCCGAACTTTCTAAAGCCAAGCGAAGCTGATTAGTTATGTCGCTTTCAGGACCTGCTAGTGTAAACTGTCGGACCAATTTACTCCACTCCACTTTCATAAACCGTTTACTTATTTAAAAATACATAACCACCATACTATTGTTTGCTTAAAAAGTAGGTAATCCAAAGCCTACAAGAGATGTTCGGTTTTCTGAAATCCAATGCAAGAATGGTTTTGGGCTACTGCGGGCGGCTTTTTTGTCGTTAAAGCAAACAACGAGTTCTTTCTCTCAAAAAAGAAAGCTACGAACAAGTAAAGCCCTTTTTGTGAATGACTAATTAACTTATTAATTCGTGTAGGATATGTGTACGGGCCTCTTATGGAAATCTCTAGTCTCGAGCTTATCCTAAGATCGCTTAATTAATTAGAGATATCTGATGCTGCTGTCAGTTGAACTGTCTATGGTTTGGCCGAAAGTACCCAAGTTACCAATCGTAAATAGGCGTCTTCCGTACGGTATTAGTTATGATCGAAAGCTATAGTTAATATTGATATTATATTAATTTAACGCGCAACCGTTCGAAATTAATTGGGTAATTTTTTATTTGTTGGTAAAGCAAGTTTGTGTGGTGTTTTTAACACGTTGTTTGTTAGCGACTTTGTTGGTGTTAGATTCTTAATAAAGAAAAACTGAACAAGTTGAACATTTATTCTTCCTGCAAAATTAGTTAATTTAGAATAAACGGATTATAATTTCTGATTGGCCGTAAATTCCGTGAGAGTCGGTTTTCTTCACTAAATTATGAGATACCATGCATTCTTTTTCAGCAATATCTGACCTCTATCAGCAAAAAAGAGATTCGTTAGTGTTCCCGCTTACCCCCTCAAATCTTTACGGATCTATCAATTATTTTTTGGATTTACCCGGTAAGAGGATAAGGCCCGCTCTCTGCTTGATGGCCAATGAATTATTTACTCCTATTCGATCCGATAGTTATAGAATAGCGCATGCAATCGACCTCTTTCATAATTTTACGCTCATTCATGATGATATCATGGATCGATCCCCCCTGCGCAGAGGTCGCCCTACCTTACATACAAAATATGACGAAGGTACAGCCATCCTCGCCGGCGATACCTTATTTATCTATTGCTATTTGTTACTCAACAAAGTGGACTTAATTCACCGAACGCATATTGTCGAATTGTTTTCAGAAACGGCCAAACAGGTTTGCGAGGGACAGCAGATGGATATCGATTTAGAAAAGATGGAAATGGACGCTGTACATTATGCCGATTACCTGGAAATGATCACAAGGAAGACATCGGTACTGTTGGGCTGTGCAGCTCAGTGCGGAGCTATTATGGGTGGTGCGAATGAGCAACAACAGATCAGTTTGTATGAATTCGGCAAGAACATTGGTATTGCTTTTCAGATACAGGATGACTATCTGGATACCTTTGGTTTGACTGCCCGGACCGGGAAACAGGTAGGGGGCGATATCTTGGAAAACAAAAAAACGGTGTTGCTGGTCAAAGCTTTTGAAGTGGCCGACTTCAAACAGAAAATAATGTTAAAGGAAGCTTTCTTACAAACGGGACAAGATAAAGTCCAAGCCGTTATAAACAGTTATAAAGCATTGGAGGTAGATCAATGGGCCACCAAAGCGATCGAGTCATATACAGCAATTGCCTTCGGTAATCTAGAAGAGATTGATGTGCCTGTTTTTAAAAAGGAAAAGCTGATAAAAAGGAAAAGCTGATGGAATTGGCGAATTCCTTATTAGTAAGACAGTCTTAAATAGGTAAATCTACGATTATATAATCACCGTCAAATTGTACGCCGTTATGAAGAAAACCAAGTTGTCTTTGCTCGACCAGATCAATAATCCCACCGATCTTAAAAAGTTGAAAAGGTCGCAACTTCCCCAGTTATGTGACGAACTAAGGGAATTCATAATCGAAACTGTAAGCAGGCACGGAGGACATTTCGGAGCCAGTTTAGGTACGGTTGAGCTAACGGCTGCCCTGCATTATGTTATGAATACGCCCTACGATCAGCTAATTTGGGATGTAGGGCATCAAGCTTATGGTCATAAAATCCTAACGGGGAGACGTGACACTTTTCATACCAATCGCAAACATAAGGGCATCAGTGGCTTTCCACGCAGAGAGGAAAGTGTATACGATGCATTTGGAACAGGCCATTCTTCGACGTCTATTTCTGCCGCCCTCGGTATGGCGCTCGCTGCCAAACTTAGTGGACAGCACGATAAGCAGCACATTGCGGTGATAGGTGACGGTGCCATGACGGCAGGTATGGCTTTCGAAGCGCTCAATCATGCCGGTGCGTCAGATACCAACTTAATCGTTATTCTAAATGATAATTGCATGTCCATTGATCAGAATGTGGGCGCCTTAAAAGACTATCTGACACACCTGACCTTAACCGGAACTTATAACAAGTTCCGTAAAAATGTAGGAAAAACAATCACGAAGTTACCACTGGTCGGGGAACGATCTAAAGAGCTGCTGCATAGAACAAAGTCAGGAATCAAGAGCATGCTATCCGAGCAAGCAAATTTTTTTGAGGCATTAAATTTGCGCTATTTTGGGCCACTGGACGGACATGATGTATTGAAATTAGTGGAAACATTGCAGTACATGCGCCATATTCCGGGCCCTAAATTACTCCATGTAATTACAACCAAGGGTAAAGGTTATGCACCGGCAGAACAGGAAAAAACATTATGGCATTTTCCCGGACTTTTTGATAAGGTCACGGGGAAGATACAGAAAGCGATCATTGATGGACCGCAACCTCCCAAATACCAAGATGTGTTTGGACATAGCGTGGTCGAACTCGCCGAGCGCAATGATAAAATTGTAGGTATTACGCCTGCCATGCTGTCCGGTTCTTCTCTCAAATTTATGATGGAGAAGATGCCCGAACGAACCTTTGACGTAGGCATATGTGAACAACACGCGGTAACTTTAGCTGCTGGACTAGCTACGCAGGGAATGACGGTATTCTGTAATATTTACTCATCCTTCATGCAAAGAGGCTATGATCAGCTCGTGCATGACGTCGTGTTGCAACAGCTACCGGTTATTTTCTGCCTTGATAGAGGAGGACTGGTAGGGGAAGATGGCGCTACCCATCATGGCATATACGATATTTCCTATTCACGATGCTTACCGGGCCTAATTATCAGCGCTCCCATGAACGAATCTGAATTGCGAAACCTGATGTATACTGCGCAACTTTCCGGACTCACACAGCCTTTTATGATCAGATACCCGAGGGGAAAGGGAGTAATGCCTAATTGGAGAACCCCATTCCGAAAAATAAAGATCGGCACCGGTCGGAAAATTCGTGAAGGGCGGGATCTTGCCATTCTTTCCTTTGGTCACCCTGGGAACTTCGCCCTGGAGGCCTGTGAAGAATTGGAGGCGGATGGAGTGAATGTGGCACTGTTCGATATGCGATTTGTGAAGCCGATCGACGAGCATCTTTTGCACCATGTTTTTCAGCATTACCGACAGCTGATTACCGTTGAGGATGGTACAATAATCGGTGGGCTGGGAAGTGCGGTATTGGAATTTATGGCAATTAATAATTATCACGCCGACGTACGGATATTAGGCGTTCCCGATTGTATTGTCGAACACGGTAAAGTAACAGAATTGCATAAGGAATGTGGCTTTGATAAAGATGGAATCAAAGCGGTTGTAAAAGAAATGCTTCAACAGGAACGGATGATACAAAAGCTGGTCAAACATGAAAGTCTTTGATATTCCAACCGCGTATAAAAGTGAGATGGTTACGGCTATTAAGAAAAGCAGGCAGGAGCGTGATCATCTAAAAAAGGATTTCAGCCCTTCTATCCTTGATTTTGGAAAAGTTCGGATTAATCTGGCTCGTCACTTCGGTTTTTGTTATGGTGTGGAGAACGCCATTGAAACTGCATATACTGCCATACAAGAAAATCCACATAAGCGGATTTATCTATTGAGCGAGATTATCCATAACCCGCACGTAAACCAAGCCCTTCAGGAAAATGGCGTTAAATTTATTATGGATACCTATGGCAGACAGCTTATTCCATGGGAGGAGATAACGCCTGCGGATGTAGTCATTATACCAGCCTTTGGCACAACAGTGGAAGTAGGGCAGATGCTAAAGCGGAAGAAAATCAACCGGATATATTACCGAAGTAAGTGTCCATTTGTCGAAAAGGTGTGGACAAGAGTATCTCAAATAGCTGATAGAGGTTATACCGTGATTGTGCATGGAAAACCCGACCATGAAGAAACGAGAGCTACTTTTTCGCACAGTAGAAGCGTCGGTGCTTCGATGGTTATTAAAGACCTAAAGGAAGCAGAACTATTAGCCGACTTCATCAGGAATCGAAGGCCCTCGGCTGACTTTTATAGTCTATTTGAAGGACGGTATTCCAAAGGCTTTCACGTCACGCAAGATCTAAAGAGAATCGGTGTAGTAAATCAAACTACTTTACTTGCTAACGAAACACAGCAAATAGCTGATTTTTTGCAACAGACCATGGTAGAACATTACCAATTGACAAATGATCATATAGCCGATCACTTTGCGAATATGCGGGATACCCTCTGTTATGCTACGCATGACAACCAAAGTGCCGTAACAGAAATGTTGTCGCTGGATGCCGATCTGGCAATTGTAGTAGGTGGGTATAACAGCTCTAACACATCTCATCTTGTAGAATTATGCGAGGCAAAGCTGCCTACTTATTTTATTTCCGCCAGTGAAAGCTTGCTGTCAAAGACAGCGATAGAACATTGGGATATTCACCATCAGCAATTAAAGCTGACTAAAGACTATTTGCCATCGGATTCCGTGGTAATACATTTAACAAGTGGTGCATCCTGTCCGGACATTTTGATTGAAAATGTGATCCGTAGGTTGCTCTCTTTTTATCATCTGTCGTTCGATAATTGGCAGATTGCAAGTAAGCTTAAAAATAAATAATGTTATTGACATTCCGAAAATAAAATCTTGTTGGATATTATACTAAACACAAAACAAAATGGAAAAAATTTTTCGTCAAATTCGTTATCCATTCTCCTTTGGCATTTCGCCTTTTGTCGAAGAAACCCATGATGAAATTTTCAACTGGATTAGTAGCTTTGGACTTCTTTCTACGGAAGAATCGGTTCAGCGTTATAGAGAAGAAAAATATATTTGGTGGGCTGCCAGAACCTTTCCCTTCGCCGATAAAACCGGTTTGTATCTGGTAGGATGCTGGACGGCTTTGTTTTTCATTGCTGATGATATGATGGTAAATCCAAGCAATCATAACGAAAAAATTTTAACATCCCTGAAGGATGACGTAATCGACATTCTTATTCATCATAAAACGGTACCGATGCGTATCGGCAATAACCTTGGTGCTTGCTTTAGTGATCTTTGGCAGCAAATAAAGCAACATACGGATCAAGATTGGCAGCGATGGTTTGTGGAAGAGATGTTAAAAATGCTCAAGTCTTGGCAAATGGAAGCGGAGCTGATTAAAACGGAGAAGGGGCTAAGTCTAGCGGATTATATGAAAATGAGGCCTTATTTTTCCGGTGGTAATGTGTGTTGCTGCTTGCTCTCCTTGGCAAGCAAGTTTAGTTTTCCTTTCTATGTCTACCAGCATCCTGTGGTCCAACAAATGCTGCTGATGGCAGTTAGAACGGCTAGCTGGGCTAATGATATTCATTCCCTGGGCAAAGAACTCAACAAAGAGGGAGCAGAAAATATAGTGATCATCCTGGCAAAAGAAAAGAAGTTATCCTTTAAAGAAGCAATAAGGGAATCCCTGCATATACATGATGCTGATCTAATGCGCTTGCAGGAATTGGAACGTACTCTTCCTTCATTTGGTGAAGAAATGGATCGTGAGCTAACTCGTTACATCCAGTCGATAAAAGCACTGATTAGTGGCAATCACGAATGGGTACTGTACGATACCAGTCGTTATAAAGATACAAAAGAGATAATGGAAAGATTGGAGGCTTAATCATAGAAATAAAGCGGATCTGATTGATGTCCTAATGAATTTTCTTTATTTGGATGATGTGGTGGTTGCTAATGAAGGTCGATGTTCAAAGCTCTTTGGTGCAGTCATTTGGGGGATAGGTATCTTTGCTTTTGCATTGGACCTAGCTCCCCCAAATGCCGCGTATATTTATAGTAATTATCGAAACAATAAAACGAGCAGATCCTAAAATTATTGTCTCTTACACCATACTTTTTTTTCAAAGCTAAGCTGGCTAATATTTGTAACGGATCTTGAATAACCTTTCCGCAGTTGATTGCTTGTTTTTTTCTTGCATGCTTGTAAATTCTTATATTGTCTTCTAAAGACGATATGCGAGTTGTTGAGGTAATAACCAAACTTTTGCTTCTGAATATTGTCTTATAAAAAACATCGCAAGTTTAATGAGCTGATAATACAAGAAATATGAACGACGTTGGAAGAGTAATTACATTTTTAGCAGGTTTGGGAGCTGGAATAGCTATTGGGATATTATTTGCACCCGATAAAGGTGAATATACAAGAGAAAAATCAGCTAATTCAATGAAAAACCTGGCGCAAGGTTTTCGAAAGCAGGCGGTAGATCAAATTGAACATTTCAACCATATGAAAAGCGAGTTGACAGAAGCCATTAAGTCTAAGTTAAAAAAGGAACCTTGGGAAATAGAAGGGCAAACGGACGAGCACGCTTGGATATAAGTCCTTTGTACTTAGCGATTACTAACATCGTGTTCCGATAGCCCGCTTTTCCATAGAAGCGATAAACACGAGAGTTCTATGCTGTTATGAAGACAGAAGCAAATGATTTCTTTCTTGTAGGAATAGGCGGATCGAGTGGAGGGATACAGGCCATGCAGACCTTTTTTGAATCAATGCCCTTTCTTCATATTGCCTTTGTTGCTATCACTCATTTATCGCGTGGGTATGTCAGTAATTTGAGTGCTATTTTAGCACGTTATACGCCTTATCGAGTTATCGCAGTGAAGGAGGATGTGCAGCTCGCATCGGGAAATATATATGTTATTACCGAAGATAGTTATTTGGAATGTGCTGACGGAAAGCTGTTGAAAAGGCCGCGGCCAAAGGAATCAGACATTAACAGGGCCGTTGACATCTTTCTTCTTTCTCTTGCCGAAACGTTTCGAGAACGCGCCATTGCTATTATTTTATCAGGTGGGGGCAATGACGGCTTGAAAGGGGCCGTTGCCGTTGAAAAACGATGCGGTCTGGTCATGAGTCAGAGTCCCATTTCTTCGCAATTCCCTCAAATGCCATTGGCTGTGATCAGGGATAATAATCCCTCTGCTGTTTTAGAGCCGGCAGCACTGGCTGAGGCGGTTGTTCAACGTGTTCATGAGAAATCTACTAACAGAATCAGAAAATAACTGAAGCGGAGTAAATCTTTATTGGTTAGTCGGGATTGGAATGCAAAATTCAAAGCATAATCCTTGCGAAATGTTACGAGAAACAGCTAGCTCTTCGCCATAATGTCGCTCCAGTCTTTTGGCTGTGTTTGAAATACCAACACCCTTACGCTGAAAGAGTTGTTCGAGGGATCCGGGGTATGCACTGCCGGTATTATTTACCTTAATCCAAACCTTTTTGCTCTTTACTATACACGAGATCTCTATCTCTCCTCCCTCCAATGCCGGTTCAATGCCATGTTTTACAGCATTCTCAACCAGCGGCTGCAACAACATTGGAGGGATCTGTATTTGAGGAACGTTGGGGGCTATGTTTATCCGGTACTGAAGACGTTTGCCAAATCGCACTTTTTCGAGCGAAAGGTACTTTTCCATAAAACTAAGCTCGTTTGCAAGTGGCACAAATGCTTCTTTCGTTGATAGCAGTGCATACCTAAAAGTGTCGGCTAAGCGAGCTATCAATACCCTGGTTTTTTCCTGTTCCGGAGGCAGTGAAGCGCTTATACTGCTTAATGTGTTGAATAGGAAATGAGGTTGTATCTGCGCTTTCAAGGCGTTAATCTCGCCGCGATAGGCAAGTTCTCGTAATTCCTTTTCAAGACGGACTTGCATTTCCCGCTCGCGGAAAAAATGATACATGTGGAGGATGCTGAATACTTGGATATAAAAAAGTAAATTCGGACCTAAATTCTGCAATATCTGCTGATTGGTCATAGGTAGCTTTCCATCCAACGGATTATAGAGCTGATATAACAACATCCAGATACTATAATACAAAACCGCACTAAATAGGTGAAGGAAAAATCTTTTTTTTAACGACCAATGAGCTAGCCTTCGGAAATGTAGCCACCATACAGGTAAACAGGCTATAGCCATAAACAGACAGTCGACTAATAATTCCTTGATATAGCGAGCTGTCACACTGGTATTTATGAGACTTGGGGTTGCATAAAGGATGCTCATTATAAGGAAACATGAAACAAAAAGCAGGATTTCCTGACGTGTTGCATTGGATATGGATGGATTACGTTGCATTTCGCTTGTAATAAAAATCATTGTACAATTTAAGAATAAATCGGAAATATGATTTGTCGGTCACATTTGTTATTAAACAGACGATGCTACCGCTTGTAGAAAATTATGCTAAATTTGATGTTAACATAATACATTAGGTTTTATGTCCAAACAATCTGTTTTGATCGTCGATGACGAAGAGCATGCGAGGCTGCTCATTAAGCAATACCTAAAAGAACATGCCGGATTTTCGCTAGCGGGCGAATGCCATAATGGTATCGAAGCGGTAAAATATATTAATATGTTGGAACCGGAACTGGTTTTCCTGGACATCCAAATGCCTGGATTAAATGGCTTTGAAGTTCTGCAACGGGTGGAACATGTGCCGAAGGTTATTTTTACAACGGCGTTTGATCAATATGCTATCCAAGCCTTTGAGATAAATGCTATCGACTATTTATTAAAACCCTATACCAAAGATCGGTTCAACGACGCCATAACCAGAATCGGACCGATACCTAAGCTCCTTCCAAATCTTGTCTCGCATTTTTCATCGCGTAACGGAAAATATCCCGACCATGTGATGGTAGAAAGTAGAAGGCGCTTTGTGAATCTCCGAGTCGTAGATATTGTTTACATGAAGGCTGATCGCGACTATACCGAGATATATACTACTGCTAACACTTACATAAGTTCCGTTGGCATAGGCGCCATTCTTCAACACTTTGATCCTGCTCTGTTTCTTCGTATACATCGGTCGGTAATTATCAACTTGGCTCATGTGCGTGAGCTGTATAAAGATATTCATAGAACCTTTATCGTATTGGATAACGGGGTGGAATTGAGCGTGGGAAGGAATTACCTTCCCAATGTCAAAAGTCTGATTATTTGATTTTATACGTAGCGGTTAGAAGATGTCGTCCGTCACTGCCATCTAAATAATGGCGAAGTACCAGGGTGTTCGCATTCGTTGCGGCCACAACATAAACCCGTGCCTTTTGTTGATCATCGGTCATCGTCAGTTCTTTCGTGGAAGGCATATATTTCCAGGTGCCGTTTTCTTTTTCGACCTCCTCCTCTTCGTCACATTTGTCACTCCCAAGATGTCGGTATATTTTATTGTCGTTACGGAATATAATGGCATCGTCTTTATCACAGGGATCAAGCTTTGCCAAAATATCCGTCTCGATTTCGCCATCTATATCCCAATCGATCCCCGGCTCGGCTTTAAAATCAGTGAGCACCCAATATTTATCAGTAAAAGAACCGTCTAGGGTATGGGTGTCATTGTTGTCAAAATGATTCTTACTAAGGCCGGATTGGCAAGAGGACTCCGTATAGAGTACGGCGATGATCATAGCGATAGCAATGATCCGGGCAATATTTTTCGTCTTTTTATCCATATTGAAAAATGTTAACAGTCAAAAATAGTTTCGGTGATTCGTTCTTCCTTTTATTTTCTACGAAATGCACAAATAGCGGACGAAACGCCTAGGTGAGCCTATTAAATTTCGTTGTGCCGGAAACATTTATGGCTAAATCCGAAGCCTCATGAAGGCCTCCGTCAATTTCGTCTTTAAGTTTATTTAGTTGAGGACAAAAGAACATTAGCTTGCTTGAATTGTTGTATAAGAACATTTAGCTACGAGTTAATTTTGAGGGCTCTACCTGAAAATTACCGGCTATACTTATATGGAAGATAAAGAGAAAACGGAGCATGGCACATACGGCAAATCTGAAGACCGAAGTAGGCAGGGGCACTCATCTGTGCGTCGTGGCAACGCTACATCAAGTAGCTTATCAACCCAAAGGCGGTTCAAATTATCGGACGAAACCTACTATAATCTTTTTAATTCCATAGATGAGGGCTTTTGCATAATTGAAGTGATTTTTGATCGCCAAGAGCGTCCGGTCGACTATCGATTCATAGAAGTTAATGAACCATTCGAGCAACTGACAGGAATTGTCGATGCTGAAGGGCGACGAATGCGGGATATCGCTCCATTGCATGAAAACCTGTGGTTTGAAGTCTATGGTCGCATCGCATTGACCGGCAAACCGGAGCGCTTCCAAATGGTCGCAAGTCAATTGGATCGCATTTACGACGTATACGCCTTTCGAGTGGGAGAACCGGCAGACAATCAGGTGGCCATCCTTTTTAAAGATATCACCGCTCAAAGGCGTGAAGATTTGGATTTGGCCGAGCTTGCCGGTATGGGAGAGCAACTTTCCCGCGCCGATAGTGCGGAGGTAGCCCTTACAATCTTTTGTGAAAGATTGGGGAATTACTTAAACCTCGGCTTTTGTGCATTTGCAGAAATTGACCAGTCAGAGCAACAGGCAACCGTTGTACATGAGTGGCATAGAAAGGGCTTTCATTCGATAAAAGGTGTGTATGCTATTGCAGACTATATTTCGCCTGGTTGGGAACAGGCCATGCGAGCAGGCAAAAACTTTATTGTAGAAGATTTAAAAGGCTCAGCCCATCCCGGCTTTGAACGATATGCCATGCGCGGTATTGCCTCTTTCATCAGCATTCCGCTGATCCGTAACGGCCGGTGGCTGTGTATGGTTAATCTGTACGATAGTAAACCCCGTAAATGGCTAGATACTGAAATTAAACTGGGCAACGAATTGGCAAATCGCTTTTGGAATCGATATGAAAGACTACGGGCAGAGGAGGCGCTGCGAAAATCGGAAGAGAGTTATCGGGCAATCGTTAATCAAAGCATCGTGGGAATCCTTCGGCTGAATTTTCGAGGCGAAGTTGTTTTTACAAATGATCAGTTTTGCAAAATGCTGGGTTATAGTCCTTCAGAAATGATGAAATTAACGGTGCTTGATTTGATGTATCCTGAAGATTTGGAACGCAATAATCTTCTCTTCAGTAGAATGGTAGCAGAGGGTACTCCTTATGAGATTGAGAAAAGACTAATTTGTAAAAATGGATCCTTGATTTGGGTCAATAATCACGTATCACCAATTTTTAATTCGGATGGGAAGCCGGAGTCTGCGGTGGTAGTGTCAGTCGATGTTACCAGACAAAAAGCAGTCGAGAAAATGAAAGACGATTTTATAGGTGTGGCTAGCCATGAATTAAAGACACCGCTTACTAGTATAAAGGCTTATACTCAGTTATTAAAAAAAAGTACGACAGACGATACACCTGCTTCTTTTATCAATAAACTAAGCAAGCAGGTAGATCGGTTAACAAACCTTGTGTACCTGTTGCTTGATACTTCTAATATTTCCGGCGGGCACTTGATGCTGCAACTAGGCGATATAGACTTGAATGAATTGATCGATGACTGTATTCAAGATTTACAGCCCATCAGTATCGATCACAAACTGATTTTTCATAAAGAGAAGATTCCGTACCTGATCGCAGATAAAAATCGGATCAATCAAGTGCTGACTAATTTAATTTCAAATGCGGTTAAGTATTCTCCTGAAGGTAAGGCAGTACATATAAAAGCGATAGATCTAGGCTACGGCGTCAAAGTAAGTGTACAAGATTACGGAGTTGGTATTGCGGCTGAAGACCAGTCAAAAATATTTAATCGTTTTTTTCGGGTAACTAATAAGGGAAACGACAATATATCAGGCATTGGACTCGGTCTATATATTGTCTCCGAAATTATTAAAAAACATAATGGCATACTAGGCGTAGAAAGCGTTCCGGGACAGGGTGCAACTTTTTTCTTTGAAATCCCGTATCAAAACTAGTAAAAAATCCAGAACATTTTCCCTGTACACACTGTTCTAGTGTAAACATATAGCTATCTTATGAAAAATAGGTTAATTTTATGGGCGGCCTGTATTATACTGGCCCTTAGTAGTTGCGGTAATGCTTCCAACAAGGATGCAAAAGAAACCGCCGACAGTATTAACGAATCCATGGCAGACACGTCGACAATGTCCACCGATACAACTGCCGCGCAAACAGAGGATGCGAAATTTGCTACCGAAGCGGCAAGCGGTGGTCTTGCTGAGGTAGAATTGGGGAAACTAGCCGAGCAGAAGGCGTCGGACGCAAAAGTTAAGGAGTTTGGGGCTATGATGGTGAAAGATCATTCAAAAGCCAATGAAGAGTTAAAGGCGCTCGCTGCAAAGAAGAACATTGCGCTTCCCGCAGCGCCTGCAGAGGAGAAGCAAAAGAAGATGCAGGAAATCTCCGCAAAGACAGGTGCCGATTTCGATAAAGCTTATGTGGAAGAAATGTTGGCGGATCACAAAAAAGATGTGACACTTTTTGAAGAAGCTTCCAACAGGGTGCAGGATCCGGAGATGAAGCAGTTTATTGATAAAACACTCCCCGTGCTGCGCACGCACTTAGATCATATCCAAAAAATTGCAGAGAAAAAATAGTGTGATAAAGTCCCCCATAAAGCGTCTGACTTTTTGGGGGCTTTGCAGTTCAAGGGCACTTCAACGCCTTCCTGCTTATGCAAGTAATCTGTTCCATCTACTTGATCTGCTTTTTACAATCATCCACATCTTAATAATAGTTTTTAATCTCTTCGGTTGGATATGGGAAGTAACGCGGAAACTTCACTTTTATATGGTGTGTTTAACGGCATGCTCATGGTTGGTGTTAGGGTTCTGGTTCGGATTTGGCTATTGTCCCATAACAGATTGGCAATGGCAGGTGAAGGATAAGTTGGGCGAACGTAACTTGCCCAATTCATTTATTAAGTATGTGTGCGACAAACTTTTCGATCGCAGTACAAATGCTGAATTCATAGATATAACAACAGGCGTATGTTTTGGCCTAGTCGCAATTTTGTCCGTCTATTTCAATTTTTTCCACAGGAGACCGTTGAATAAATAAGCAGTTCCAACCTTCGGGCGCTAATGAACGATCATGACTTTTTCGATATTGAAATTATGAAAAAGCACTGAAGTAAAAGAAAGAAGAAGTGCCCTTTTGGACACTTCCCCCTCTACACATAACATCCCCTTTGTTTAAGGTTAATTCACAATAAAAAGCCCGGCAATTTGAAGCACCGCTTCTTTTGAAAGAGCTTCGTCAAAAGCTTCCGTTGCAGCGTTTATACTGATTTTTCCTCCCACACCATTCAATGTCGTAATATCGGCACCTGCCTGTACTTTATTGTCTTCGCCCGCATAAATCGGATCCACCGCACCAACGCCTGTGTCGTTAGCCCCGGTGATCCATGGCTTGAGATTTGCTGCAGCACCCCCTCTCGCTCTGCGCATTTGTCTGATATGCGATGCATGCCTGGCCTCCACCGAATGTATATTTAAAGCGTAACGAAGAATATCATCGTTTTCCATTAAATTACCTGCTTGACCCTTATAAGCCCTTACACCCGTATCCTCGAAGGCGTTGGCAACAGCGAGAAATGTATCATAATTTGTAAACACATCGGAAAACGCACCACCGGCAGTAAAATCGAATGTCGGTTTTGACACTGCGGCTGACCCTAACGCGCTTTTAAGAAATGCTACATGCTGGTCTTCATGGTCTTTGATAACCGTTATAGCACCTCTGGCCGTTGCATTAGGGATTAATCCGCCGGCAGCAAGGCCCTTCGTGTAAAATTCGGCTTCTAAATACTCAAGGGTTAAGGCAAAATTTAGAACGTCTACTATTTTCTGTGGAATTGTTTGTCCATATGCTTTTTTAAACATGGTACTCACTGCCAGCGGTATACCCGCCAATGCTACCTTTGCACTGAAAGTGCTGAGGGCTCTGATCGCGGCCCGACGTGGATTCAATCGCTCGTGGATTTCAGCATCCACATTTTCAATTTGCTTAATTATTTCAAAAAGATTCATAATAGTCAAGTTAATAAGTGGGTAAATCTCTTGCGTTTATTTTTGTTTTAATAAAAGGGGCGGCAGCTGTTAATACCTTTGTCGGGCTTAACGATTTTTCAAGCCCATTCATATCCACTACATCGCTACCTGCAAAACTTCCGTTTTGAATTAGATCACGAATTAAGGCAGCGTGCCTTGCCTCCACCGAGACGATTTTGCCTGCCAATAGTAAATATTCTCCTTTCTCAATCAATTGTCCTGCTCCATTGTAAGCCGATACACCCAGGTCTTCGAACACTTTCGCTGTGGCCAGTACACTATCCCTACTGCCAAAGTTAATGGATGAAAAATCAACTTCTAAATCCTGAATAGCGTTCGCTTGCAAAGCCGCTTTGAAAAACTCGCGATGCGCAATTTCATGGTCGCGGATGTCGGTCAGTAAATTTTTTTCCAGCTCCGAAATACCACTATAAGGTGTTTCCGCAACCTTCGTATAAAAAGCTGCCTCTAATTGTTCTAATGCATAAGCATAGTTTAAAATGGCAATATCTCCTTTTCCCAAATACACACCTTCATCCATTCCCGGGAAGTCATCATCGTCTTTGTTACAGCCTGTAACGGCTATTGCTGTAACGGCCATACTGGCGCCGGCATATTTCAAAAAGGAACGTCTTTTTAATGACGAAGTAGTTAAGTTCTCTGTACTATACAAAGTTTCTTTTTCCTTTAAATAATAATCATTCATAGATAATTTATTTAGCGTTTGCAATTGTTTAAAGAGACTTACGATAATAAGGGGAACTTGGATTTACGTACCGCATTTTTTTCTTTAGTGTGATGAGTAAAAAAAGAAAGTTTCAAAATGGAAAGAGGGGATGATGCCAACTGCATTGCCAATGGGCAAGCAATACCGGTCAGGAGCAATCGACGATGGAGAGCTGTTAAGTAAAGATGTCTACACAGGTAATAATCTCCCGTTCTTTAGAAAATGCGTTCTGCTCATCGGACAGAAAGGCTTACGGCGAGTGAGTTTTAACTATAAATTTATAGGGAGCGCCCGATGAAACTGCCGTCATTTACCGGATTACTCCGCTATGTAAAACGACTGGCTAAAGGCTCCATTAGCGGCAACATCCCAAGCTTCAAGGCGTACCCATGCGCGTTTCTCAAGCTTGGTCTTAAACCGGAGCACCTGCGAACCAAAGGCTTCTGTTTTAGTTAAGTCGATCCTTTCCCGGTATACCTGCTGTCCATCGCCGGAGATAACTTCTACAAAATTCATGGGGAAAGTCCAATTTAGTGCCAGTTCAATGGTGGCCATTCCTGAATTATCGAGCGTTATAGTTTCACCCGAATGTTTATCGTTGATGGTTAAGCGTGGCATCAATACCTCGCCGGTTGTAGTGAAAAATCGGCCCTTTTGCATACTGTTGAGTATGGGATCCCAACTATCGGTAAACTTAGGTAGCGAGTCGAGCATCAAATAATTCACATTCATGTGAGCATACATTTCGTTTTCGGGCGTTATCGTAAAAAGATCGGCTTCAGCAATAACGGTTTTTTTTAAGCCCCAGTTATTCATATCATCCATTAAATCCAGCACGCGTTTGCCTAATCTTGGCGAAGATAAATCGGCGGGCATAGGCTTCCAGGCGGCACCCATAAAGCGATCCGATTTAAAAAAGTCCTCATTTTTATAAAGATCGGGTGTGTTTACCGAACCTTTAGTGCGTGCATGAGCGGTCCATGCAAGGCCCTGCTCTTGCTCGAGAAGCTTCAACATGTCTTTCTTGTCTCCAATATGGTATATTTTCCCATAGGAAGGGTGGTTTTCTGAATAGGCCGCTCCGTTTTCACGAGACATAATCCAATAAACCGGTTTGGGGAAGAGAGCAAGCCAGTGGCCTCCAAAGAACTCATTGGGCTCTTCGCCAGGGAGCAGAAGAAAGCGATCATCTGATAAGCGTTTACATTGTTCAAAAAGAGCATGCAGCTCTTTTAACCGTTGTTCATCAGGTCCTTTAGGGTGCGCGGTATAGTGAAACTCTGCTAAGTGCACCATGTCAACTCCCATTCGTTTAAACACGGTGACAAAGTCAGGGACTTCCGGAATGGGTTTGTTTGCCAGTACAACATTCATGATGAATTCATTATGAAAATGGCTGGACATGGTTTTATATCCGGGAAGTTTTACATAGGCATCATTGTGCGTGAATTTTTTTATGGCAGCGAAGGCATTGTCTTCATCTTCCGTACTCAACATGCAAAAAAAGTTCAGGCGCTGTTTGGTCCCCGGAGGAGCATTGAACCAGGGAACAAATCGCTTATCTCCCTGTAGGTCTTGTCGGATTCCGATGCCATATCCATCAACCATTTTCCGATAGTTGTTTCCATACCAGGTAAATTTCAAGTTGAAGGCCTCATCCAATGGATAAAAGTATTGATGTGGAGCAGGAAACAGCGTCAAAATACCCTCTTTTCCCTTTGCGGCAATGCTGCGATATTTAACCGCCACGTTTTTGGAAGTATCCGTAGCAATCATATCCGTAGTTTGCAGGCTATCCGCTGTGTTAATCCAGGATATACTTTTCCATTCCGGCTCACGACTTACCAAACCGGCGTCATAAACAATGGCAGAAGAATCTGCATTTGTAGACATGACAGCGGCAACATTAAAAAGCGGGCTGCCATTATAAAAAGTAATCTCAAGGTCGCCGCTAAAGCGATCGGCCTTAAGCGAAGAGATTTTTACTACGGTGCGACTACCGATGGTTTCCACCGTCGCGTCGGATTTTTCTAGTTTTACTTCATGCGTGTTATAAGGCTTTTGGGGAACTTTATCAAAAAAGATATTCCAGCCATTCTGCGAGACTAAATCCCGTTTACCGATAGTCAGAAGAAAAGATGGATCCAGATTCGATGAGATAAGTTTGCTCACTTTGCCTTTCGTCAGCAAAATACGACTGAACAAGGGTTTCCCTGCTTGCATATTAAGTTCAACCTGGCCATAGCGGTTATCCCCGGCAGGCCATTTTATTTCCAATATATCATTGCGGTAGTTTAAATCCGCGCCGGCTTTTTTGTCGAATTTTTGGCGGTTTACGGTTGGTGTTTGAGCCAACAACGTGTTTGTATAATAGACTAAGAGGAGGCTAATAATTAGGCAGCTGCGCATGTGAATCATTTATAATGGGTTTATACAAAAAAAGGAAAATCGATTTTATCCACAAAGGCAATGCGTTTCAAAATTTCGATAATGCGTATCAACAACCTGCATAATATTGAAAATATCATAGATAATTCAACAAAAGACGCTCGCTCGCTAATATATCTTTTGGAGACAGTAGATAAAAAAGTTATATTTATGGCATATAAAACCAATGGGTATTAGGTCTATTGGTTTGCCGATTTGTAAACTTAACTCTATTACAATGAACAAAGCTGATCTTATCACAAAGATTGCCGCAGATGCGGGCATTACAAAAGTTCAGGCAGAAAAAGCGCTGAGCAGTATCACTAATTCGGTTACTACAACCTTGAAAAAAGGCGAGAGCGTGTCGTTGATAGGCTTCGGAACCTTTACAGTGGGCCAGCGTGCCGCCCGTAGTGGACGTAACCCCAACACTGGAGCCGTCATTAAAATAAAGGCTACCAAGGTCCCTAAATTTAGACCCGGTAAGTCACTTCGCGAAGCCGTAGCCTCAGCAAAAACAAAAAAATAGGACCCTGCGGACTTATTTCATGTGGTCCGATTCCATTAGATCGGACCACATAATCACCGATACGCTTACTATTCCGTCATTACCTGAATCATACTTCCGAAGAAATTACCATCAGATACCATCAATACGAAATCGATATCATCCCTGAAGCACTGTTACAAAGATCGTTTGGAACCTTACTAACTTTAGGTTTTCTTGAGAACAATGAAAAATAATTTAGATATTGTGCTTTCATTTTAAGAGACGCGCCCATGGCCTACGATGTAGTCTTGAAAAACATAAACAAACACATTTCACTGGATACGGATGAAATTTCCTACTTTACCTCGCTCCTGAAAGAAAAGAAAGTTTCCAAAAGAGCCATGATCTTAAAAGACGGGCAGGTATGTAAAGAGATCAGCTTCGTTAAATCGGGTGCTTTGCGAGCATACTACAGAGATAAAACTGGGAAAGAATCAACCATTATGTTTGCTATCACAGATTGGTGGGTTACCGATATGTTTTGTTTCGTAAATGAACAGCCCGCCATGCTCAATATTGAAGCAATAGAAGATAGCGTTGTGCTGCAATTGTTAAAAGCCGATCTGGATAAATTGTACATCAAAATTCCAAAGTTCGAAAGGTTTTTCAGAATAATAATGCAGAATGCATACATCAGAGAACAGCTTCGCGTTATTCAAAACCTCTCGCTCCCGGCTAATGAACGATATAATCTTTTCTTAAGCAAGTATCCCGAGATAGTAAAATAGGTTAAACAAAAGCAGATTGCTTCCTACCTAGGTATCACACCGGAATTTTTGAGTATGCTGCGAAGAAATAAAAGAACAAAAAGGATTTCTTAAACTACATTATTTTTTTTCTTACGTCCGTTCAGTTTTTTTGTAACAAAATAAAAAACTATGTTCATACTTATTGCAGGTCCTTACCGAAGCGGAACTAACGATGATGTAAACTTAATGCGGCAAAATTTAAATAAACTTGAATCGGTCGCTTTACCACTCTTTAGAAAAGGCCATGTTCCTATCATTGGCGAATGGGTCGCACTCCCTCTTATCCATCTTGCAGGCTCTACAAAACCGGGCGACGAAGCATGGGAGGAGGTGCAATATCCGGTGGCTCATCGCCTACTTGAAAAATGTGATGCCGTACTTCGGATAGAAGGGGCATCCAAAGGCGCAGATGAAGATGTGCGAATTGCAAAAGAAAGAGGATTAAAGATCTACTATCATATCGAAGATGTTCCCGATGCAGAGTAATGTGAAAATCCTAAAGACAGAAATCTTGTCTGATAATTGGTATATTTTGAAGAAAATTACCTACGAGTACCTAAAAGGCGACGGGAAAAAACAGGTTCAGACAAGAGAAGCTTACGATAGAGGAAATGGTGCCACCATTTTACTCTATAATAGAGAGCAAAAAACGATCATTCTAACTCGGCAGTTTCGATTACCAACCTTTATAAACGGCAACGAAACCGGCATGTTAATTGAAGCCTGTGCAGGTTTATTGGATAAGGATAATGCAATAGATTGTATACGCCGAGAAACGGAAGAGGAAACGGGCTATAAGGTTACAAATATCACCAAAGTATTGGAGGCTTACATGTCGCCAGGCTCCGTAACGGAGATGCTATCTTTTTTTATAGCAGAATACACGAATGAAATGAAAATCACAGCTGGAGGTGGCTTGGAACACGAAGGAGAAAACATTGAAGTATTGGAACTCTTTTTTGACGATGCCCTCCGTATGATGGAAACCGGCGAAATTAAGGACGGCAAAACGATTATATTACTGCAATATCTTCGCCTTAAAAACCTTTTATAATAAAAAGTGATACATTGAGAAAACGAATGATACGCAGATTTTCGAACAAACTCGCTTAAATAGGATTATTCTGACCACACCGCTAGCTCGTAACCATCGGGGTCCGTGAAATGAAAGCGCTTACCCCCTGGAAAGTTAAAGATATCCTTCACAAGAACATCTCCGGCACTTATCACCTTACGCTTGCTTGTTTCAATATCTTCCGAATAAAGAACGATTAAAATACTTCCGTTAATTGGCTCGCCGGAAGTAAAGCCGCCATCAACATAGTCGCCTTCGAAAGCGGTGTATCCCGGCCCGTAATCCGTAATTTCCAACGGAAACTATCTGTGTAAAATTTTTTGGCTCGATTAATATCAGTTGAGAGAAACTCGATATACTGTACCTGCTCATGCTTTAATTTTTTTTGCGATTGTATCTTAGTCATAACGTCATCTTTAGTATACAAATGTATCCCTTAAATGACAAGATTAATAATTTTTTGAAATGAGTGCTATTATACGCTAAATGCCGCTAATAGTCAAAACTGAATAATATTCGATTTCTTGATAAATTTTATCTATAGTTTGATTCTGAAAAAAAGCACCATATATTATTGTCGCGCTAAAAAGGATGCATATATTTGGGATTCAAAATAGGCTTATGGCAATGCGGTCGCCTATTGCAGATGTACGATTGAGTTGCTAATAGATCTAAAACAGAATTGGCATATATGGGAACCAAAATTATGGTGCTGGAAGATGATCCGGATATCCGTCGGGTTATCGCTTTGATCTTACTTAGAGAGCGCTTCGAAGTACAGAGCTACGCCAGTGCCACCGCATTTTTAAATGAGATATCGGACATGGATGCCGACCTTTTTCTACTCGACGTCAAGTTACCCGATGGTAACGGAATGGATATATGTAATCAGTTAAAACAGGATAGTCGGACTCGCCATATTCCCGTTATCATGATGTCTGCGCATTATAATTTAGCGAAGGCCGGTGAATTTATCGCTGACGATTTTATATGCAAGCCATTCAATATTACGGATTTCGTGGACACCATTAGGAAACATATAGCGTGATTTTGGCTTGTCATTGGTCTCATATATTGGAATCAATAATTTCTTTTCCTTTTTGGTATAAATTTTTAAAAAAAATGAAAGGCAGGTTATTCAGTGCCAAGTAATCTTTAAGCTCTTGAGCGGACATTCTCAGTTCTGCCGCCAAGAAGGAAATAACCGGAATACCCAATGCACTTAATTGCTCAATGGTTTCCAGTGTGAAAAAACCTAGGCTTTCCGATTCACGATAGAGCTGTTCAAGCCGTTCCATTCGTCGGGCTACTAACCGCTCCTGTGTGCTAATCTCCTCTTGCCTTTCTTGCAGTATATTTCCGGTAAATAGATGTAGTTGCTTTACATGATGTAACATGATGTTTGCTTCCAAGGTAAGGACATCGTTACCTTTTTTCTCCGATAATCGTATCCGGTATCTTACTTTCCCTTTCGATACTTCCTTCTCTTCCAGTTCAAGGTAAGTAAAGCCGACCTTAAACTTAATCTCTTTATCGGGCATACTGATCTCTATGGCCGTGAGAAAATAGCATTATATTTACCGGCACTCGCTGTAGATTTGGCTGCATAATGATCCTGGTTAACGTATAAGGTGCTTTATTCGACTCACCAGATCGTCGATTTCAAACGGCTTTCTAATAAAATCGGCGGGTATACAATCGCTATTAAGAATGCGATCGGTATGAGCGGACATCATAACAATAGGGATACCTGCCGTCTCTTGTCGAGATCGAAGGTCGCAACATATTTCTAATCCGTTACCGTCGGGCAGACGGATATCCAGCAAGAATAAACTGGCGTCGCTGTGTTCCTCCGCCCAAAAACTCTTAGCCTTATTATAACTCTTCACTTTCATCCCTTCTTTTCGCAAAATATATTCTATTATTTCTCTAATATCTGTATCGTCCTCAAGGATCACAACTGTCTTTTTCATAATACTTGTAACTTTTCTGATAGCTACCAAAAATCTAGCTCCACTATATTTTATATATACGAAATGAGGTAAATCTTGGTTGACCACAAGATCCCTGTATTAAAAAAGTTACGAAACTCATCCATCAGCGACTATGGCGATGCTAATCTTAATGGGCGTAATGCACAAATACAGCACAATATGAAATTTATAAATCCTATCTACAAATTTTACCGTATATGGTTTCGAGACGACAACCAAAACAATTGCATAGAGGAACATGTTGTAAAGTGAAAAAGTTAACTATATTTACTAGATTTTTATCTGATTATCTTTGTCAACAAAATCCGTCTATACAGAAGAAGAGTTGGTAGCCCTCCTAAAGCGCAGGGATCAGCAGGCGTACAGTTACCTATATGATAGCTATGCTGCCGCTTTTTACGGGGTTATTCAGCGTATAGTAGGGGAGGGCGAAGAGGCAACCGATATATTGCAGGAGGGCTTTGTAAAAGTATGGAAGAATATTGAACAGTATGATGTAGGCAAGGGAAAGTTGTTTACCTGGATGCTCAATATCATGCGTCATGTAGCCATTGATTATTTGCGATCGGGGATGAGAAAGAAAGAACAGCATACCGACAGCTTGGAACCCGGCACGCATGTAAGAGGAAATGAAACGCATACGAAGGTCGATCACTTGGGCCTGAGCAATGGGTTGGATAAATTGAAGGATGAGCACAGAATTATTATCGAATTGGCGTATTACCAAGGATATACACAAGAAGAAATAGCAAAAGAATTGGACATACCGTTGGGAACGGTAAAGTCAAGAGCAAGGTTAGCACTGGCACAATTACGACAAATATTGAATTAAATTGGATATAAAGGCATACATATCGTCAGGAATTATTGAGATGTACGCGCTCGGTATTGCCAGCGAAGCAGAAGCTCGTGAGCTGGAGAACCTATGTATACGATATCCGGAAATACAGCAAGCTTTGTTGGAAGCTCAGGAAGGAATGGAACGCTTCGCTCAAGCCAATGCTTCCACCCCGCCTGCAGAGAGTAAGAACCGCATATTACAAACCTTGCAGCAAGAAGGTTTATTAAGCGATCGAGATACCCAATCGGACTCAATTGCATCGTCAACATCGGAGATTATACCCATCCACGATAGCAGGCAACGCCGAAGCTCTACAGCCGTCTTTGTCGCTGCAGCAGCAATCATATTATTGATATTGGGAGCGATCTACCATCTTTATACCGTTAATAAACTCAAAACGGAAATCCTACTAATGGCCACCCAACAGCGATCTTTAAACGCTGAGCTCACGCAATATCGAGATCGGGCAGATACACTCCGGCAACAGCTTGCAATTGTGGCTAAACCGGGCATACGGAAACTGGATCTACAGGGGGTGCCGGGCCATGAAGGAAGAGCGGCTGCTATCTATTGGAACACGACTACAAAAGAAGTTTATTTGGCGCCTAATCAATTAGCGGTACTACCGAAAGGAAAACAATATCAGTTATGGGCCATTATTGACGGAAAACCGGTAAGTGCAGGCGTTTTCAATCAAGGAAGTTTAGAGGCAGTGCAGCAGATGAAAACGGTGCAGCGAGCAGAAATGTTTGCCATTACCATCGAAAAAGAGGGCGGGGCTGAAGTACCTAGCTTAGATCAAATGGTGGTTGCCGGTAAAATCTGACATAAAAAAAAGCAGGTCACGTTTAAGTGGCCTGCTCTTTCTCAAAAATATTCAATCAACTATTTCGATCTCTACCCGACGATTTTTTTTCCGGCCCTCCGCGGTGGCGTTAGAAGCAATGGGTTTGGTGTCGCCGAACTCGGTGGCGGCAATTTTAGAAGCGCTTACCCCCTTGTTTACTAAATAATTTTTAACATGGTCTGCACGCGATTTAGATAATTTCCAGTTGTAAACATATTCACCTATAGCATCGGCATGTCCGCTGAGTTTAATGGCGTAACCATTTTCTTTTGCTACTGCTACCAGTTCGTCCAGTTCGGCTTCAAAATATCTTGAAATAGTCGCTTTGTCAAAACCGAATTCAATGTTGTTAAAAGATTCCTTGGCTTTCACAGATTTCGTTGTCTCCTTTTTTATCGGATTACCACTTGCAAACGAATAGGTTGAGATGGTGGCCGCTGAAAATAGGGCGGCCAAACCTAAATTAATGGCTGTTTTTTTCATGCTTTCTTTGATTTAATTGTTTATATATAGTGGATTTATCCAGTATATTGATTGTCTTTTTATCCTGACCGGCACCTTGCCTAGCTATTTTTTCGGCGGATCGCCTATTACAGGCGTTATACTTAAAAATATTTAGATACATATCGCTGCATGATAAGTACAATGGAAAATATACCGGATCAATGGGGGGCGGCTGTAGGATCAATACATAGTAATGATCATTTTTGAGCACCTGTAGAAGAAATTTGAAACGTTCACTGAGTAGACTGCGCTGTAAGGACCAATACGAATCATCGGAGACTAAAAGTGAATTTTCCTGTTTCGCCTTTAAGGATGGGGGACTGAAAAAAATGTGGTCAAGTGGCAAAGCCCTATCACGATGTACTATTTCTTCGATGTGT
Organism: Olivibacter sp. EAT-5; assembly: GCF_044784325.1. NCBI lineage: Bacteria > Pseudomonadati > Bacteroidota > Sphingobacteriia > Sphingobacteriales > Sphingobacteriaceae > Olivibacter > Olivibacter sp. EAT-5. Next base: position 2,663,074 of record NZ_CP173028.1, read on the forward strand.
ACAGAAGGATCCCGCACATAATCTTGTAGGAATTTTCGATCTTTATAGACTTCGAGTTCATCTCCCATGGGCGCAAGGTGTATAAGTACCACACGCACGCCAGTCTTCAGTAGCGGCTCGATTAAATTTTCTTGTAATTCTTTCGGGTAGCTCGAATACGTCAGGGCAGTGATATTGACGATGGTTCCGGCAGACCAGGAGTTGCTTTTTATTAGATTGAGAAGATTCCTTTTGGAATCGATGTCCGTCCAGACGTGAAAATGGGCCTGGTCGTTACTCGTTAAATCCGCAGTTCTTAATACGAATGGAAAGCGATATTTTTTGTAATAAATAATGAGAAGACTTATTAGTAACGAGAGCAAAAATGAAATAACAGCGAACCGGAAAGGTGATCGGGAAAGATTTCGATTCGTTAATGGTTTTAAAGGTTTAGCTTCTGTTAGCTCAATGGATGTGACAAGCTGTTTTGGTAGTTGGTCAAAAGACGACTGATATTGGTGTAGCATGAGTTCGTATCGGTTGGCCGCTTCATCCCGGGATTTTAATAAGCTATTCAACCGGTTTATCAAAGAGGGTGATAAGGGGTAGTTATGCCCGGGAGGACTTAGTCTTAGCATGGAATCTAATGATGTCAGAATCGCTAACCGAACTTGTATAAGCGTTTGGCTTAAGGATACTCCACTTTCCGAATCTGCTGCTTGGGTTTTCGCTCTTTCGGTGTGCAATTGGTTGTAAAAAATAATCAAACTGTCTAAAGAACGGTTGTCTGTCGGAAAAGTTGGGATTTGATTAAATTGGAATATAGGAATTTCAGTGTAATTTTTAATCGTTTGCAGTTTGCTTCGCCATAACTTGCTAAACTTTTTCGTTTGTGTGTGCTTTACTAACAATTTGGTCGCTTCTATACTGTCCAGCAAAGCAACTATTTTGCTGTCGAATTGATGAATCACCGCGTTTTCCTTCGCCAAATCATTTTCGAGCCTTTTTAGGATAGTTAGGCCGGTCAGCTCATTCTCTTCCGCAGGCAATTTTTGCTGATCTATTTTTGCCAATACGGATAGAACAAGAACGATCAGAAAAATACAAGCAGCCAACGGCAGCCAGCCCTTATTGGGCGAGCAACATTCGGCAACACTTTCTTTTAAAATGGCCAGGCTGCGCCGGTATTTTCCTACAAATAACATTAAGGGTATATACGGCTGCGCTTAATGCAAGGATTTTATGCCGGATTGATTGTATAAAAGAATAACGCCAATTGTTAAAAAGTGAGAACTTTCATGAAATGTAACCGATTTTCGCTGTAACACTCGTGTGCTACAATCCTTTCAGAACCTGCTTTGCTTTCTCATCACTCTCTTGTACGGATGCCTTTCCGGTTTCTATTTCAACTTCCTTCGTGGTAACGGCGTAGGTGTTCGGTCTGATTTCGGAACCATATGCTATCACATAGGCTTTGGTGAATTCTGCACCGAAATAAAGGATCATAGCCGAATAATACGTCCATAGAAGTAAAATTACAAGAGAACGAGCAGAACCAAAGGCGTCTCCTGCACCGCTCCGGCCAATGTAGAACGAGATGGCAAATTTTCCCAAAATAAACAGGATTGCAGTAACAAAAGCGCCTGTAAGTACATCTTTCCATCGTATACGGGCATCGGGAAGCACCTTGAAAATCACCGCAAAGATAAACCAGATAACAGCGAGCGTTATGATCTGATTTAATATATAAAAGAATACAATAGAAACATTTTCATATCGAACGCTCAATCGGTCACTGAAGCTGTCCAAAAAGGTCGTTATAAGCAGAGATACCAATAAAATGAAGCTTAAGCTTATAATCACCGAAAAGGACAGGAATCTGTTCTGAAGCATTTTTAACCATCCTTTTTTCGGTTTGGGTTTGATGCCCCAAATGTGATTGATGGAATCCTGAATATCGGCAAAAACCGTGGTGGCCCCTATCAATAACGTTACGGCACCTATAACAATGGCCGTGGTACTGCTGCCATTGATGTTCGCGTTCTTTATCACTTCCTGTATCTGCAAGGCCGTATTCTTGTCAAGAAAAGTACTCAACTGGCCGTATATTTGATTCTCAGCCGCTTCCCTCCCTAAAAAGAAGCCGCACAAGGCGATAACGAGTACCAATAAGGGAGCCATCGAAAATACGGTATAATAGGCTAAGGAACCACTCATTTTCGTAACGTTATGCTCCATAAACCCGTTGATTGAAGCCTTCAATATCTGAAATGCCCTGGGCATTAACTTCTTTTTCCCCCTTTTTTCCATAAACAAGATGTTAGAAAATGTTGTCCTTTAATTTCAACAATTGAAGATGCCAATGGTTGAGATGAAATTGAACTACTTATCCCAGAGTATTCACAGATGCCTGGATATAAAAAGTAGTTGATAAGATTACCTTGTTTCCTGTAGAAAAAATTGGTACAGGTTATTACACTGCCAATACATTGAATCATACATGTCTCTAAATTAAAATGCAATATAGTTGCATATTTGTCGGAATGGGTTTATCTTTGATGTGTGTTTGTTTTAAAGAATATCGCTGACAAGAAAATTATTGCCCATATGCTATTGGCATTAGTGCTGATTGTTCATGTGGCAAAAGTTTTTCATGAACATGCAGGCTGTTTGGCGAGCAGCGACAAACACGGTATTAAAATTTACCAACATCAGGAGGAGTGTAAGATCTGTACCTTTCACTTGCTGGGGAGCGGCGAGTTCTGTGAACTGCTTTTCACCTTTCTTATACCTCCAGTAGCGGATGCATTCAATATGTTGCCAGTAGATCTTCGCTATTTTAGGTGTTGTGACGCCCTTTACCTACGCGGCCCCCCTAGCCGTTATTAAGCAATTTTTCATACATATTGATTAAACCATTCATCTAGGCATCGTCTTGACGCCTTGATTTACATAAAATCAAATTAATAGAAGCCGGAGAAATAGCTGGCATACTTTCAATCGTCGGTCGCCGAGGTTTGGTAGGCCGAGGTGCGAATCATAATGGTTTGTAAGTGCTCGCTATGATCGATCGTTAAAGCAATTGCTTCCTATTCATGCCTTTAATTCGTTTTTAAATACACATAGTTGCATAATCATATCCGTCCGATATTTACGACACATTATAGCTGATTTTCATGAAGTATTCTGAATATTTTACAAACTGTTCCAAACGGTTTGCACAATTCTTATCCGTTGTTATTTTTTTTCTATTAGTTGTTTTTCATCTACCTGTATCTGCTCAAAATGCCAAACCTTCAGACCTGAACGGATTAGTGACCGATTCCGCAAATAAACCAATCGCCGGTGTTACAGTCGAAATTCGTGAAAAGGGGACCGTCGCGTCTTCTGACAGCAGCGGTAACTTTGCGATCTCCCGGTCGCAGATCAAATTCTTTACCTTACGGCATATCAACTATCAATCTGTGGAGGTTGATGTGGATTCTATTTCATCCCCCTCGTATCATTGGGTTCTTCACCCCAAAGTCAATATGTTGGACCTTATTTCGGTGACTGCCTCCGCCAAACCAATTGAACTCAGAAAAATTTCGTCAAGTGTTTCTGTATTACAAAAAGGTGCCCCCGAACTCCGGCAGATCCAAACGATAGACGAGGCATTGGCCTATTTGCCAGGTGTTTCAGTCGACCGCTCTCGGGGCCTAACAACTACCGGAACGCATACCGGTGTCATCATGCGCGGAACCGGATCGGCAAATAGAACCCTGATATTGAAAGATGGCGTGCCCATCAACGACGCCTATACGGGAGGAGTTTCCGAATGGAACAGTCTGGCAGGGAATAGCATTGAACGCATAGAAGTGGTAAGGGGACCGGGCTCTTCGATTTATGGTTCTAATTCCATGGGAGGTACCATCAATCTCGTTACGCAAAGCCCTTCGGATAAGCCTACCCTTGGCGCAGATTTTCGCTACGGTTCGATGAATACCTATCAGGCAAGTGTTAAGGCAGGCAAGCAGTTTTCCGATCGGTGGGGGGCAATAGTATTTGCGGAATACAAGAAAACGGATGGTTATGCTTATATGGCCGACAGCCTCTGGAAGAATTATTATGTAAAGCCGAGCATGAAACTGCTCAATGTGAATGCCAAAGTATCTTATCATTTCCTGTCTGCAGGAACCCTTACGGCCATAGCGGATTACAATCTGCAACAGCCTTTATCGGGTACAACTACCATTTACGACGATCGTAGTGCTGCGGGAAATTACCAGCTACGTTATACCAATCCGGCAGCCCTATACGCTCCGGATGTACTTGTCTACTATAATGTGCAGGATCGTGAGTCGAACGCCATTAAATGGAATCAGGAAAGCAATGCTTTTGATGAGCGCTATTACGATTCACGGGTGCCGTTGGACACCTACGGACTGATCGCTAAAGTACATCGCACTTGGGGAGCAAATGTGGTTACGGTGGGAGCGGACATCCGATTTACCGAAGTAGTATCCCGTAAATATTACTACGAACAAGGTATTCAGGATTTTACCGGCAGACAGGATTTCGTTTCTTTCTTCGTTAATGACGATTTGGATATTACAGATCGCCTCCATGCTAACATAGGACTAAGGTATGACCATTGGGCTAACCGAAACGGGAAATTCTTTGACAATATGTCTGGCAATGATATAGCCATCTCTTACGATAACGCTAGTTCCGACATCGTCAATCCCAAAGTGGGAATCAGTTATGACCTACTACGTAACCTACGTATAAGAGCGGTGTACGCTACCGGATTCCGAGCACCAAGCAGTTTCTATATGTACAACGCCGCCCCCTTGGGCTCGTCTTTCCGTTTGGGGAACCCGCGCTTGAAACCCGAGCGGATGCGGTATTCCTATGATATTGGTGTGGATTTCCAACTATCAGACAAATTGGAACTTTCCGGTACACTCTATACTTCTCAATACAGTGATTTTCTTGCCGCAGTGCTAATAGATGCGAACGAAGTGCCTGCCTACCTGGATGTTAAGGGGCTGCCGATAAGGCAGTATATCAACATTGGAAAAGTGAATCTATGGGGAGCGGAAAGCTTTGCCCGTTACCGCTTAACTCCAGACTTCTCGGTACAGGCAAGCTACTTTTATAATTCCTCAGAGATAAAACGGTACGAAACCAACCCGGAATATGAAGGAAATGATATGAGTGATAACCCATCCCACAATATGAGTGGAGCGTTCATATTTGATCGCACGCAACTATTTCATCTGAGCCTTTGGGGCCGACATACGGGAGCTTATTACGGCGATCTGGAAAACACACCGGAAAGAACCATGCCTGCAGTGACAGTTTTCGACATCAGGCTCGGCAAGGCCATCGGCCCATTGACACTGAACGTTAATGTGACTAACCTGTTCGATAAACGCTATTACGGAAGCTATACCTCCCCGACCAGTTATTACTATGCGCCAGGAAGGAGTGTTTTTGCGGGAATATCTTATCAATTGTAAAACAAAAAACTAAAAAAAATGACCGAATTTATTGATCGTTTTCTCTTTCAGCTCACAGAGCTTTTGCATGCCCCGATTCTATTTGCACTTTTTGGCATGGTCGTCTGGACACTGATCAGTATTGGGGCCTTTTTGCGCACTTGGTTGATGCGCATACGAAAACCCAGGGAAGCTGTTCATACATTTTTCGCTCAGCATGAAGGCGAAATAACCGCTTTACTAACGGAAAACCCCTATCCCGATATCCGGTTGACGGAACTGGTTCGCTCTTGGGAAAAAAGGCAGAACAACCGTTTAGACAACATTCGTTTTTTGATCAAAACGGGGCCATCCATCGGGTTGGTCGGTACGCTGATTCCCATGGGTAAGGCACTGTCTTCCTTGTCCAGTGGCGATATGGCCGCCATGTCAGGTAATATGCTGACTGCCTTTACCTCTACCATTATCGGACTGATCTGTGGAACGGTGGCCTACCTGATTAGCTTGAAATGGGAAAAATGGCTGCATGCAGATTTTCTGACCTGTGAAGTAGAAGCAGAAACCCGTTTAAGGCTTGCCGGTTTAAAGCAAGCGGAAACCGATTCTTCCCTCGTTTACAATCAATCGCTTTAGCATGAAATTATTAAGAGTACACCATGGTAGGGAGGATCAGACACCTCTCGAAGATCCCATAAGCGGAATTGCGAACCTTTTCGATATCAGTGTAGTGCTCATTGTTGCTATGATCGTTGCGTTGATGACGGCGCTCAACGTGCTGGAATTGTTCGATCCCAATACGGAGGTAACCTTAACAAAGAAAAATGCACAGGGTCAAATGGAAATCATCTCCAAGAAGGGAAGGGAAATCAAAGTTAAGAAATTATCGCAACAAGAAGCTGCCGGCCATGGCGAACGCTTAGGTACGGCCTATCAATTGGAAGATGGACAGATTATTTATGTGCCGGAAAATGTTCAGTAAAATAGTATTTATTCGTATCGTATTATGGAGTCAGCTTGTTCTGTGCTTTGCGTTGGAGGCTTTTTGTGCGCCTGTACCAAAAAAGATAGTGATACTGGTTTCCGAAAATTATAGTAAACCTGTTGCCGAGGCAATTGCCCAACTGCACAAGCTTCCTGGCTTCACCGATGCCTATCTGGTGTCAACAGCCATTGACGGAAATGCCGCAGCGGATGTGGGAGGTGCAGATCTAGCCGTCTGCTATGTGCATACCCCGGTCGTACTACAGCGTTTTTCTGCTGAGCTACAGCGCATCGTTAAACGTGGCGGACATGTGTATGCGCTTGGTAACACGCCGGAAGCGGATAGTTATGGCAAGCAGGGCATTCGTTTCGACCAGAAAGTGGCTGCTTATTTCGAGCATCCCAGCCCGGATAATCTGGCCAATATGATACTAATGCTGTTGAATAGACATTTGGAATCGACCTATCCGGTAAAGCCGGTCGTCTCTTTTCCCGAAAATGGCATTGTTTCCCTTCGAAGTGGGGAGGTATATGCAAACTTTGAGCGATATGCCCAGGCCGAAAGAGTGGGGAAGCGCCCGTTGGTAGGTTTGTATATGTTTCGTTACGAAGCAGTTACCCGTCAGTGGGAGTATATGAAGCCTTATGCGGACGCCTTAGATACGGCTGGCTTTGATGTGATGCCCTTTTTTGGCCATCCACTTGATCGGGCAATCAAAGATCATTGTTTGGATGCCGACGGACGTTCTCGCTTATCGGTCCTGTTGAATTTTTCGTCTTTGCCGGGAGCATCCAATGAACGGCTTCAGGCAACATTTTCTCGTATGGGTGTACCGGTAATTAATGCTATCACAATCAGTGACGATACAGCAACTTGGCATGCTTCCTCCTTGGGAATACCACTTGCGGCACGTGCCTTATCGCTTGCCCGTCAAGAACTAAGCGGTCAGATACAGCCGATAATAGCGGCAACTACCGAATCCGTGGCACCCGCCGGTGCAGCCGGATACCGCGTCAAATACGCACCTGAAAGCCGTATACGAAGGTTGGTGGGGCGTGTAAAGGCGTGGTCAAGATTGCAAAGCCTAGCAAATCGGGATAAAAAAATTGCGCTGATCTATTATAACGGGCATCCGGGTAAAAATAATATTGGTGCCAGTTACCTGAATGTGCTGCCCAAGAGCCTGACAGCCATTTTAAAACGTATGGACGAAGCGAAATATGACCTTGGTGGTCAAGCTCCTGATTCAGGTGCCGTGTTTGATGACGTCATGAACGGAGGCCGTAACATCGGCACCTGGGCGCCGGCGGAACTGGATAGATTGGTCCGGGAAACGCAGCCCGTACTGGTTCCGGTGGAGACCTATAAAAAATGGTTCGGACAGTTGCATCCTGCTTTCCAAAAGCAGGTGATAAAAAAGTGGGGTGAACCCGAAGACTCGAAGATCATGACCTGGCGCGATCCGAAGGGAAAGATTTATTTTGTTTTGCCTCGAATCGCCTACGGCAATATTAACCTGATGCCCCAACCGGCAAGGGGTTGGGACGAAGACGCTCAGGCCTTGTACCACGATGTTTCGCTTCCTCCACATCACCAATACGTTGCCTTTTATCTGTACCTACAAAAAGGTATGCCCGCCGATGCGGTCATCCATCTGGGAACACATGGAACACAGGAATGGCTTTCGGGACGTGAAGTAGGGTTTGATGATGACGATGCTCCGGAAGCGCTGATGGGTAACCTGGTTAACATCTATCCTTACATTATGGACAATGTAGGGGAAGGAACACAGGCCAAAAGGCGTGGAATGGCCGTGATTATTGATCATTTAACGCCGCCCTTTGATCAGGCCACCTTAAGACCCGAGTTGCGTGAACTTGCGGGAGCCATCAACGATTATGATGTGGCTTCCGGCAAAAGTGAAGCACTCGCGGCTGTTCACCTGCGCACAATCAATCGGCTGGCCAGGGAGGCAAATATAGGGAAGGATCTAGGTATTGATGGCGACATTAAAGCAGAAGATGTACAAAGACTGGAACATTACCTGCAGGAAATCCAGGAGACGCTTACCCCAATGGGAATGCATACCTTTGGGCAATCACCGGATTCGGTGATGGCGATGAAAACGGCGGAAGCTATCGTTGGGCGGATGCAAGGGATACCCAAGGATTCCCTTGCCGTGCTACTCATGGATGTTTACCAGCGCATTATGATCAGTGGACCACGAGAGCTGGATGCACTGATGACAGCCCTTAACGGAAAGTATATAGAAGCGGGTTCAGGTAATGACCCCATCCGGAATCCTTCGGCATTGCCTACAGGAAAGAATTTTTATTCCTTTGATCCCGACCGTATCCCTACCATAGACACCTATCGGGAAGGGGAGAAGCTTGCTAATCAGTTGATCGCTGATTACCGTGGCAGACACGATGGGCAGTATCCGGATAAGGTGGGATTTAACCTATGGTCGGTGGAAACCATCCGCCATGAAGGTATTATGGAATCTCAGATATTGAGTTTATTGGGGATAAAACCTACTTATGATGGCTTTGGGCGGTTGAAAGGAGTAGAAGCAATTGCAGATACTGCGCTTGGGCGACCGCGTATCGATGTGGTCATCACGCCGTCCGGCTTGTATCGCGACCTATTTCCCAATCTAATGCTGTTATTAGATAAAGCGGTTTCTTTGGCTTATAAGCAAGATGGTGCTAACTATTTGCGGGAACATATTGACCAAAGTGTGGACAAGCTGTTGTCTTCCGGACTCAAAGACACTACCCTCGCCCGTCAGCTGGCTAGTATACGCCTGTTCAGCACGAAGAGCGGAAGTTACGGAAACGGCTTGAACGATGTGGTTCAGGCCTCCGATAAGTGGAAAAAAGACCAGGAGGTTGGGGCCGTTTACTTTAACCGGATGGGACATTTATATGGGCAGGGTCTTTGGGGAAACATACCGGATGGGGAACTCCTGGAAACAGCAAAGGACCTAGCGGTATCGCTTTTTAAAAGTGCCTTATCCGGGACGAAGGCAGTTGTTCATAGCCGCTCTACCAATGTTTACGGCGCGTTGGATAACGACGATTTTTTTCAGGCATTGGGTGGGATGGCGATGGCGGTACGCCATGTTGATGGGGCGTCGCCCGATGTGATGATTACCAACCTGGCCGACCCGGGAAATACCCGCCAGGAATCGCTGGACAAATTCATCGGAAGGGAAATGAATGCCCGTTATCTTAATCCCAAATGGATTGAAAAAATGCTGGATGAAGGATATGCCGGAGCACGGATGATCGGCCAGGTGGCAGATAATATGTGGGGGTGGCAGGTAACAACGCCGGAGGCGATCGATGCACAGAAATGGGAGGATTGGATGGATACTTATGTCAATGATCGGTACGACCTAGACGTTAAAGAGCGGTTTGCAAAAGCCGGTAACATGTATGCTTACCAGACGATGCTAGCACGGATGTTGGAAGTGGTCAGGAAAAACTACTGGAAGCCTGATGAACAGCGTTTGCAGCAGCTGGTAACCGAATACCTGAAAACTACTGAAGAAACGGGACTTTCCTGCGCTGACAATGTATTTGGAAATGGGGCCTTGACAGATTTCCTAAAGCAAACGGCTAATAGTACAGAAAATAAGGAACTGGTAAGTAATCTGATAGAACAGTTGGGTAAAATTCATACAAGTTCATTCACCTCTGTAAAGGGTAATACTGCGAAAGCGGTGGCGGGACCTCGAAAACCTGTTGAAGGTCGGGCAAGATCAGGGCGGCGGTCGAAAGATCCCGGAACGACTGGGCAGAATGCTCCCGTAGGAAAAGAAGCAGGGAAGTCTACTTCGGTCAAGGGCTATAAAATGGAGGAATCGAGTCGACAAGCGACCGATAAGAACCGGAACGCGCAACAAGTTTCATACGAACCTTATGAGGTTTGGTTGCTAGGCGGTATTGCCTTGTTGATTGGTCTCGGATTTTGGTTTGGCAAAAGGTACTAATCGATATTTTCTTTTATCCACCCTATTGCTCCTCATGAGATTCAAAGCGTCCGGTTCCTTCTTCTATATTTATTCGATAAACGATCAAGCTATTCCGAAGCTCAGGACTTATCGCGTGAGAAGGGTCCCGTCCCGGATCATTGGTGTTTGGCATAATACGTAGAATGAGGCCTTGCATGGCCTGTTGACGCTCCATGTCTTTCAGTTCTTCAAAGGTTCCCCAAAGAATAGCACTTTTCCACTTGAACATGCTTTCAACTTCATCAACCTGAAAACAGACGCGTGGATTTTTCCGTAGCATTTCTATTTTTTTACCTTCACCGGAATGAGCATATATCGCATTATTTTGGTATACATAGTTGATTGGCACTATATAAGTTTTGCTATTTGCGTGGCATCCAAGCCGGCCGATGAATTGGCTTTTCAATAAATCGACTATTTCTTTCTTATTTAATTCTCCAAGCATGATGCATCTTTCACTAATTGCATAAAACGTTTAATTTTTAAAAGTAGCAGATTTTCAGATAGCTGGCGTTCCTGTGGCTGATATTTCGAAAACCAACAAGGCCTCTTATTAGACGCCTTGTTGGTTACACTTAAAATGTCTGCAATTTATAGTTTTTGGATCTGCTACATCTGTTCAGTTTTTTTGTTGTTCCAGGCCATATAGTCTTTAACAGCACGGATAGCACTTTTGTTTAGAACCTGCTTCGCCATTCCGCTAAACATTTGAGCTCTAAGAATTAGGTATTTGATAGGGCTCAGAAGTTACATAAAGGTCCTTTCGATGTATACCCGAATGGAGTCTTGTTGCAAGCGATGCCTGAACCAAGTTGCGATACGTTCTTTGCTGGCCAGCGTTTTTTTGATATCGCTGCTTTGAAGTGTCAACGAATGGTAGCGTTGCACCTTCAAGGAATCGTTGTAGAAGACCTGTTCAGCAGTAGCACATGCCTGCACTTCCGGAAACATGGGTTTCAACTCGCTTAAGAGTTGCTGCGCTAATCGGCTTCGCTGTTGTACGCTATCTTGGCGCTTTAGATTGAGTGATAATTCGGAACGTAGGCGATTTATTTCCGCTTGCTGCTGCGTCAGCTCAAGCAGATCATTATTCGCGTCGGCAAAAGAAAAGCCTTGTTGAACGGAGATTTTTGCATCCATCAATGCATAGTTTTTTAACTTTTGCTGTAGCTTTTTCTTTGCGGGTTCGGGTATCAGCTTTCCGCCATAAATTAAATGGATCGTCTTCTGTAAGGGATCGATGTCGGATTTTAAGAGATAATCTCCTTCGATATAAGTTTCGTTTTTTATGAAACGAGTTGCTTCTTGTTTAAACCTTTCCCGTTTGACAAGCACATAGCCGAAGTATATACTTGGTATCATGGTTATTGTCACAATAATGCTGACCCACATATTTGCGCGTTGCTTAAGGCCTTCTTCGGTTTGATGCCATATTGGATATTTCAAAAAACGCACAGTTACCAAGGTTGCCGCCGCAATGAACACCGTGTTTATAGTAAATAAGTAAAAGGCTCCAAAAAAGTATGACCAATTAGCAGTCGATAAACCATAGCCCGCAGTGCATAGTGGGGGCATCAAAGCAGTTGCGATGGCCGCTCCCGGAATCACATTTCCTTTTTGCTTACTGGAGACCGCTACGATACCTGCTAGACCACCTACCATAGCAATGATAACATCATATATATTTGGTTGCGTGCGTGCTAGTAATTCAGAGTGCGCTTCGCTCAGCGGGGTAAGTAAAAAGTACAATGTAGAGGTCGCAAGGCTAGCACCTACGGCGAAGCCGAAATTGGCAAGCGCCTTTCGAAACAATTTGAAATCATAGGTAGCTAAACTATACCCCATTCCCAAAATAGGGCCCATCAATGGAGAAATCAGCATAGCGCCGATAATTACCGCAGTTGAATTCACATTTAGTCCAACACAGGCGATAACAATGGCAAAAATCAGAATCCAAAGATTCGTTCCTTTGAAGTAAATTCCCTTTTCTACCGTTTCGTGTATTAAACCATATTCCTCACGCTCTGATGATATATTAAATTTTTCGATTAGTTTATAAACATCCATATAAGGCTCCTTTCTTTTTCGGAAGGCGCTTCTAAAATAATAATTATCTTTTACTTCATAGATCTCAGTTTAGCCGAGATACCTGCCGCATCCAACGCTTCTTTGCAATTAATGATTAACTGTTCTTGCATGATCCAGAAATTCTCATTGGATGTGGTAACCCGTATCGACGGTTTATGGAGATGTGATGAAGGATAAAATAAGCGGCACCATCAAGTGGTGTGTGATCAAACAGTGTTATAAAGGCAGTACTCCACCAGCGGATGTGCCTGCTGTAAAAAACAAAACCCCTTTTGAATCAGGGGTTTTGCTATTACTAAAACAACTTGTAAAACTATAACTTTTAATGTATACAACTACTTTAACAACAGGGCAATCATGTTAATGTTTGTAAATCTTCAATAAATGTTTGGTAAAGTGCTTTCTTCAAACTGTTTTTTTCAAGCTCGATAAGTCTTTGGTACTTCTTGATCAGTAAGGATAATTGATGTTTATTCATTTGGATGTGTTTGGATGCCACGAAGCTAATGCCTTAAGATGAAAAATGCATAACCTTTCTGTAAATTTTTTAGATACATTCTAAATAATATTCAATACCCTTTGGAATAAGCAACGCTATTTGTGCAAATTCCGGGCAGGAATTGGGTAGTGCAAACTAGCCGAACATTCTTAGATTTGTTTCCACAAAACAGGTCGGATGGCTGAGTGGTTAGGCAGAGCTCCGCAAGAGATCTCACAGTGGTTCGAATCCACTTCCGACCTCAGTAGCACATAGATGTAGTTTTTATTTGTAAAAATAGCATCTCGGCACAAACCTTTTCTCTCGATCAACGTTTGATAACATTAGTTAGAGTTGCCGGCTGTTCTTACGCATAAGAACACTACGAACGTTGAAATTGTTAAAACTACTTATTGATCTGTAAACCAATAGTGCATGTTGCCCTACCTTTTGGAATCGCCTTAATAAATAACGAAGATAGGACAACTTTGTGATCGATCGCTTTTTGGGCTTGATGTGCAATGCGTTAAAGCTTGATTTATAATCTGTTAAACAATAAACTCGTATCAAAAAACGTTACAATATATTTGTAGCACCCGCGAACAGATTTATTTATTTCTCTTATGACTATATTGCCGCCCATCACCTCGTTAACTGAAAGTTCTAAGTTGCTCTTCTTCTCGTATGATTGCAAAACAAACAGGTTTACTTATGTTAATCCTGCTTTCGAATCTTTTTTTGGACGATCGAGCGACAACTTAGATCTTGCTTTTCTGTTTGAGAAAGTTCATTACGAAGATAGGCAATATGTAAAAGAGAAATTGCTCGATTGCTTAAACGGTCAGGTAGTTCACAGTCTGGAATGTCGAATTGTTTTGCATGAAAAAAAATATTGGTTCCGAATTGAACCGCATTTAGTACGTGATGACGACAATCAACTGCTGGTAGGACACGCAGAAGACATTAGCCTTTATAAAGAACATAATGAAAACCTAAATAGACACAACGATAAAAAAAATGCTATTTTGGGTATCATGTCGCATGATCTCGCCGGTCCCATTGGACTTATAACAAACATCACGGTGCTTTTGAATCGGGAAGTAGATCCCGATAATGTTAAAGTCAAAAAATTTCTATCCATAATTGACAGGGCAAGTAGGGAATGCTTACATCTGATACGCGATTTTTTGGATACGGAATTTTTGGAGACCGCGGAAATCAGATTACTGAAAAGGAGGACAGACGTGGTGCAGTTAGTTCAGCGTATGATAGAGGAGTATGCCGGAATGCAAGTAGAATTGAATCGGTCGATACGCTTTCATTGTAATAAGAAATCCATTTACGCCGAGATTGATGAAGCGAAGTTGCCACAAGTAATAAACAATCTCCTGTCTAATGCCCTTAAATTTACGAGAGCGGACGACAGCATTACAATCTCACTTGATGAAAGTGACACAACTATTTACATAACCATTGCCGATACCGGAATTGGCATCCCTAAACAATATCATGCAACTTTATTTGATAAGTTCAGCCCGGCAAGACGTAGAGGCCTTGGTGGCGAGAGCTCCACAGGCTTGGGCATGCATATCATTAAAACGATTATCGAATGGCATGGAGGCACTATAACCTTCGAAAGTGAAGAAGGCCAAGGCACTACTTTTTATATACAGTTGCCGAAATAGGTGCTAGCAATGAGCTGCATAAGAGATCTCAGCGTAGTTTGAATCCGAAATTACTTCACCTAATACACTACTTTCAGTTTGGCTGTTCTAGTTTTTTTGTACTTTCTTTTCTCTTAAGACTTCACTTTTTCCGGTGGTATCTCCATCAGAGTCCGGATCAAATTGCGGTTCGTCCTTATCGATCTGCTTGGCTTTTTCTTTTTCAAACTTTTCCTTCTGCCGCGGAGTAGCTGCCGGTTCGTTAGCTACTTCTTTCTTCTTATCCGATTTCATATGCCTATTAAAAATATAAAAATAAATGTTCGTTGGATTATTCCTTGCTTCAAACGATAGTAACGGATTATTGGTCCCAAAGCTCTTCATCAGGGGGCTTATTCCCTACACTTTAAAGTGTGCGCGGTTATTTTATCGAATAAGTACAGCGCTCCTTTTGTTCAATAAGGCTAATTGATGTCGCCATAGTATAAAAATCTGTTCTCTTACTACCTAAAGAAAAAATAGGCTATTGCCAGCGCAATTACGGCAACAATAATCGACCAGTGGATCGTAAAGCCAACTTTTTTGTCATCCTTTTCGTCAAGAGCCACTTTCGGTAATCCTGGATTATCTTCATGCTTGGCATAATTTGTTTCCATTGTCGTTTTTGAACTATTCGTTTTATCCTGTTCCATCTGTTATATGTCTGATACCTATAAATAACGATTTAAACTTCTTAGTGTTTGCGGAGGCTAAAAAAGCAAAGCCCCGCCATAGGGGCTTTGCTCTTACTATGAACAACTTGCAAACTAAAACTTTTGTGTAAACAACTATTGCCACAACAATGCAAACACAAGAAGGTTTTAGATTAGTTGCCAAACCTCATAATCGCAACAATGTTTGCAGATCTTCAATAAATGTTTGGTAAAGTACTATTTTCAAACCGTCTGTTTCAAGTTTCAAAAGTCTTTTATACTTTTTATAAGTAAGGACAATTGATGTTCACTCATTTGCATATGTTTAGATGCGCTAAGTTGATACGTAGAGATTAAAGATCCATTTGCGATCGGTAGTCAAACTATAACAAGGTGTTCTTGTTAATGTTATATAGTCAGTTGAAAATAATATCACATATTATGGAAAAACATCATCCCATAGTTGCAGGTACCGTTGGAACAACGTTGATGACACTATTTAGCTATATGGTAGCGGCGTCAAAGGGCGAGAAATTTGAGGAACCAGCTCTTTTGGCTGAAATGGTCGAAAAATTAACAAAAGAAAAAGAACTCGCTCGTATAAGTGGCTGGACAATGCATTTCACCATGGGCTGCAGTATGGCCTTCGTTTTCCAGCAAATATGGAAACAGACAAAAACCAATCCCGGTATAAAGCAAGGTTTAATTGCCGGTGTACTTAGTGGTTTGTCGGGAATATTAATTTGGAAAGCGGTATTCAAGTTTCATCCAAATCCCGCCTCCGATTCCGTTTAACCGGTATTATGGACATCTGCTATTGGCTCATGTAGTTTTCAGTATGGGCGTGGCATTAACCAGTAGAAATTATAAAAACGAAAAGATACAACAATCTATCGGAAATGAGGAATCTAAATAATTAACTGTTGAGTTGATCTCGTATCGAAGGGAGCCGAATATCAGTTCATTTTCGGATAAGTCGATTTGTTTGCCAAACTATATCCAAATTTAATTCGAAGGGAACTAATTCATGCTAGAGGATAATAAAATCTGTCAGTTGCTATCAATCAGCAGAATATACCACGAGCCAAAGGTTATGGCATATCCGAGAGGACGCGAAATACTCGAGCGGTTCCCTGATGCAGAGCGGATTCAAGTGGCCTCCCACCAAGCTATACCAGAGCTTTTTGGTTTCGAAGGAGCGGTAGAAGACTGGTTATGGAATAAAAAGAATGTGCTGATACTCGGCACCAAAAAAGCACTGCAGGCGCGTCCCAATACCCGAAGTTCAAACTGGGTAGCACCATCGCATTCCAATGGTTGTTCTTACTGCTATGTGCCCCGGAAGATAGGGTGTACGGCCTTACGGTTTACTTGCATCCTTTTCGGCAACACTGTCGGTTTGCATCGGATACATTTTTTCACTGAGCGTGGAGTCCTGCGCCTTTGGTGCGTCTATAGTATCGGCATCAAACTGTTCCTGGACATCGTCGGGCGATTGACTATCGCATCCACATGCGTAAATCATTACCGTTGAAGAGATAATCAGCAATCCACCAATCAGTTTTTTTTTAAAATTTTTGTGATTCATCATTGTTTTTCGGCTTAACTTGGCTACAAGTACATGTTAAGTTTGCCTTCTATTAAATCGTCAAGCGTTTTTCTAGTATCTCGTTCCTTCAATTCCCATGTTAGAAATCAAAATCATTTATAGCCATTATCAACAAGAAAACCCCAAAAGCGATTGAAATGTTTGAGACCGGCGGCTATTAGTTACCTATAACGCGATAGGCAATAAACAGGAGCATGTAACAAATGTGTGATGGGTATGTTTTGGCACTTCTATTGCTTCAATATACGCAATACTTTAACACCCTATGAAAAACGTAAAGGCTCTTGATCAAGGATCGGGAGCTTTTTCCTTTTTTTCTGCCAACAAATTATGACTTAGGGCATCATGATAAACGATAAATTATCCTCTACAAACATGATGGCTTGTGAATTTGTTAGAAAGTCTGTATTGCTTGCGTTATCACTGCAAGTTATAGATATAAATTAAATATGATTGTAACGCTTACTCCAGACATCGTGCAACAGCTTCACGCAAAAGGCATAACCTTTCTTTATGCTCCGCTCCAATTTAGTCTTGACGATCCAATTTGGGTACCTATGGTTGTCGAATTTTTTGACTGTGATTGGATAGATCCGCAAGCAGATGCTGTATTGTTGCTAAAAGCAGCGCTAGAGATACCCTTCGAGCAGTTTCTAAATCACCGCGTAATGCTGCCCAATAATTGGGATATGCATGTAGTTTAACAACTGTGGAATCAGTCAGACCAATCGGTCGGCTTCGATCTCATTTAACAGCCTATGCCCTTGCTAATAATGCTATAACCATATACGAATTATTTATTGTGAAAAGACGGCAGTGAATTGCTTTCAACTTTTTAACGTTTTTCATAGATTGCACAACATAAAACATCAAAATGAGAACGCTAACAAAAGAAGATCAACAGGCAATAACACCTCAAAAGGCCTTAAACCTATTGGAAGAGGGCAACAAACGGTTTGTTAATAATTTAAAAATCAATCGAAACCTTTTGCAACAAGCAAATGAGACCTCAGACGGCCAACATCCCTTCGCTGTAATTCTAAGTTGTATCGATAGTCGCACATCCGCCGAATTGATTTTCGACCAAGGCTTGGGCGATGTTTTCAGTATCCGGGTTGCCGGTAATATTGTTAACGAAGACGTTTTAGGAAGCATGGAATTTGGTTGCAAAGTGGCGGGTGCAAAAATAATTGTCGTGTTAGGCCATACCAAATGCGGTGCAATTAAAGGCGCATGCGATCATGTGGAAATGGGAAACCTAACCGCTTTACTCTCGAAAATTAGACCCGCTGTTGATGAAGAATTGACCACAAAGGAGAACCGTAGTTCCAAAAATAGCGAATTTGTTGAAAGGGTCTCTGCTATAAATGTCAACCGTTCGGTCAAATCGATAATAGAGCGTAGCCCAATTCTAAAAGAAATGATAGAAAGCGGCGAAATCGGAATAGTCGGCGGCATTCACGATATTACAACAGGCGTAGTTACCTTTTATCCGGATACCTCAATCTTCGGTAAAAATTGATCACGGTCCGGTTTTACCAACCAGAGGAGATGATACGGTAGCCGGCCATTTGGTCATTAACACCTATAAGAAAAGTAAAGGCTCTTGATCGTGGATCGAGAGCTTTTTCATTAAGTTTCAGCTGTAGAAAAGAGGCTATGTAGGCACCTACACGCTGGATGGCGGTTATGGTATGCTGCAAATATACCTAGCGGATGGCAAATTGTACTCCACCTACCAGCAAGAGCTATTACCTAACATACCGCTACAATTTTCTGACGATAATTCGCTTATGACCAAGAAAAGAATGGCTACGATATCAGGTATCAATTCGCTCTTAATAAAAGAGTAAAGCTAAAAATTTCTGACGCAACCTGTAAGGTTTCCCCCATAAAATGCAACTAACCTCCAAAAATTATTAATATGAGAGCACTAGCCATGATTTTTCTTTTCGCAATAAGCGCATGTGGTCGCGAATCTTCTCCGGAAGGCAGGTCGATTATTAGAGACGAACAGATCGTCGAACAGCTTGACTCATTGAAACGGCAGAACCACGTACTTCTTGATAGCGTTGGTGCGCTTAATAAAAGAATAGAAAAGCTAGAAAGGATAAGGTGAGACGGAAACAGTCGCAAAAGTATTGATATCTTAGCAGAACGCATGCCCATAGTATGAATGAAGATCAATTTTTACAACTTGTTTCAGTCCACCAGGGAATCATTCATAAGGTCTGTCGATTATACCGAGACACACCGCCTGATCGAGAAGATCTATTTCAGGAAATCGTTTTTCAGCTATGGCGTTCTATTGATGATTTCAGGGGGCAGTCAAAAATTAGCACATTTATCTATCGCATTGCTCTTAATACCGCTATTGCAACATTCAGGACTGATCGAAAAAATGTGATAAGCTATGTGGATCAAGTGCCGGAAATGTCGCCCCAAAACGAGGACGGAGCTTTAGCCGATCGTAAGGACCGATTGATGGCTGCAATTAAACTATTGGCAGAAGGAGATCGTGCCATTATAGCTTTAGTCCTCGATGAGTATAGTTATAGAGAGATCGCAGAGATCATAGGCATAACAGAGAACAATGTTTGCGTGAGGGTTTCCCGGATAAAAGATAAAATCAGAACACTATTAACTAGCAATCATGAGAATTGAAGAAATGAAAAGCCTTTGGGCAGCACAGCCCATTGAAATAAAGCCGAATGAAGCACTGGCAGAAATGCTTACAGAAAAATCTCATCCAATCCTTAAAGGAATCAGAAAACAGCTGTTACTGGAAATCGGCTCGTGGCTAATTATCTTATGTGTATACTACAATATGTTTGACGGTGAAAAGCGACCTTTGGCAGCTAACCTGGTACTTATAATCTGTGTGCTGCAAGCAATTGCCTTTAATTTTACCGGCTATTTGGCCGCAAGAAATCTTGTATATGGTGATAATATAATAACTTCAATAGCCGTATATCTAAAAAAACTCAAGCGATTTAAATGGGGCTCTTTATGCTCGAGAATAATCTTCACGGGTGGTATGCTGTTTTTTTTCATTTACGGATTGGATGTGGCTATTTTTAGGATATTATCTATTGCTTTTATCGGCCTTGTATTTACAGGCCAACTCTGGTTGCTTCAAAGACAGTGGTCTCAAAGAATTAAAAAGCTCGCGGAGTTAAAGTTCGAACTGATAAATACCAACGGAAAAAACTAAATCGGTGAGTACTAAATTTACAACAGTTTAAACCGCTTTCTATTAAAAAATTCGATCAAATATCTAGGTAAAGAGAAAAGGCTTAGTACCGAATTTCTGAAGGCAAACTTATCATGCTATCATATGCTATCAATTACCTCATCGGCAAAGCGTATTTATTTAACGGGAATGTCCGGAACCGGTAAATCTTCGATAATAACCAATTTACGAAATCGCGGTTACCGCGCAGTTGACACCGATTACAATAATTGGAAAGTATTTTCTGAATCCGATAGAGAGTGGATATTAAACGAAGAAAAGATGTATGATTTTTTGGAGTCAACAAAAGAGGACGCTCTTTTCATTTCCGGATGCTGTAGCAATCAATCCAAATTCTATAAATTTTTCGATTACATTATTTTACTATCTGCTTCAATTGAAACTATACTTGAAAGAGTTTCCGAGCGGCAATCGAATGCTTACGGGCGGACCGTAGCAGAACGGAACGAGATTATCCGGAACTTTAAAAATATTCAACCACTATTGAAAGAGACAGCGGACATTGAGTACGACACAGAAAAGCTAACGATCGAACAGATCACCAATAACTTAACGAGTCTTCTGCGCCACTGCAAATGATAGCTATTATGTCTATAGGGGGAATAAATGGTATTTGCGTATCATTCAAGGGATTATTCTAACGGTTTTATTTTTACGTTCATGTAGCGAATCAACTATAAAAAGTGTTTGATTCTAAGAAATTGCTAACGATTAAGACCATAAATATGAAAAATCAACCGCTACTTAGGCCATCAGTGTTTATGCTCGCTTTGTTTTCAGTATTTTTTTTCAGTTGCGGAAAGGCGAACAACGAAACGCATATTGAAGAGCCATATAAATTGGAAACCAACCTCTTCGTAGGGAACCAGCTGTTCATCAACACGATGAAGGCTCGAAATTCGGAAAACGTTTTCGAAATTTTGCAGGTAGTCCGGAAGAATGATATGTTGGATGTCACAGTAAAAGGCGGGGGTGCCGCAGCGTCATTTCAGTTCATTTGGAATGGTCTCGTACAAGAGTCATTTCCAATGGGAGTCCAGTTGATAATGTTGTACGAGAATACGAATAAAGATTTCGACCGAAATAAGGAAATATCCGTATCTGTGAACCTTCAAAAAATTGTTGGTGAACGAAACAATGTGAATGACTATCACTTCAATGTGATTAATGGATCAAAAAAACAGACAGTAATATTGAATCCGGACGGTAGCACGTCCAAAGAAGATAAATAATCAGTTTTAGTCGGCATTATATCAGTTATGTAGATTTTGAAGGGCACTGTACAACAGGTGTTGCTGCATTAATTCGATATTTACGTTACTAAAAATAAAAGAATATGATGAATGATTTGCTTATCAAGAAGTTGTCAGTCACCGATGTATCCTGTTTCGAAAATCTTATTATCCTGTTTGAAGCAGTTTTCGAAATGAAAAAATTTTCTATGCCAACAAGTGAATATCTCCGTGAGTTGCTGGCGAAGGAAAACTTCCATGTATTTGTAGCTCTGAAAGAGGGTTCCGTAATAGGAGGGTTAACCGCTTACACCTTGAATCAATACTATTCCCAGAACCGTTGGCCTACATTTTTGATTTAGCAGTCGCCAGCCTATGGCAACGGCAAGGCATAGGAAATGCCCTGATTATGCATACAAAATCTTACTTCCGGCAGAATGGTTATTCGGAGGTCTTTGTACAGGCCGACAAAATAGACGATTACGCTGTCGATTTTTATAGGAAAACAAACCCTACGGAAGAAGAAGATGTGCTTCACTTTTACTATACATTGGATTAAAGGTCCAAATTGCCATGTCTTCCAATATTTGATTGACTGTCTGTTAGGGCATTTGCCGCAACTTTAAAGAAAGTTACCAATTTATTGGTTTTATTATCCCAATAATGGGCTGCTAAAGGTGTAACTTTTAAAATTCGAATGGTCGGATCATCTTTTCCCTTTTCAAACCAGGCCTCCATCATTTTATTCCAATACCTATCAATCCGAGCCCTATCGCTGGAAATTTCAGCCGTACCGTTAATACTAAGGAAATTATAATTTTTAATATCTGAATATAAAAGGCTTACATTTTTGTTTTTTTGGACGTTTTGAAACGTTTCGCTTTCTGACGAAAAGAGAAAATAGATCGCACCGTTTTCATCTACTTCTTGTCGGCTCATAGGGATAGCATGCAATGCTTCCTCTGCTACATTAGAACATAACATACCAATATTAATTTTATCCACCATCTCGCGTAATTTTTGAATAGCGTTTTCTCCGTGCAAATTATCAGTGCTCATATTGTTTAAATTTTAGTATTAACTGACGCCTATCTGTTTATCGTTCTGATTTATCAAGATTGGCAAATCCTGCTTTGTTAATTTATTTAGGATAATAACTTACAGGCCCAATGAAATGTTTTATCGATTTGCAATGATTCCGGCTACCACGTAGAATATGCGAATTCATCCTGTGATAGAATTTCCGAAACAAAATAGCCACAAAAATTATTACTAGTTAACACAAAACAAAAACACTATGGGAAATTTCCTTTATATCATTGCCGTGGTACTGGTAATCATTTGGGCAATTAGTTTTTTTGGCGGTTATGCAGATGGTGGAATTATTCACGCGTTGTTGATTATTGCCATCATTGCGATATTGCTGAGAGTGATTAGAGGTACAGCTTAATTTAATGCAGGAATAGTTTGGATGCTAATTCAAACTGTTCCTATATAAATGACATAACCTATGAAATATCTTAAATTTCTCTTTTCTGACCCCTTAGTTTGGAGTATCCTCTTGGGTCTATTGATCGCTATTTATCTCGTCTAGGAAATAAAAGTATATCAACTCATACCATATCAGGATAGCAGCGACTTTAATTTTATCCGATTAAAGTTTTACCATCTGCGTTTAAGCCGGTCGTTTCATTGGCGATAAAGTTTACTTCTTTAAGAATGCCGCCCGGAATAAAATAATAGTCGATCATCAGCAATTCATTATCCTCGTTAATCTAATAGATTTCGCATATATATTGTTCCTCTGGTTGGCGTGATGATGGACTTTTAGACACTTCCTTTTTTATGTGAAAGTTTTTACAGCGTGTCCCGTTCAATTAGCATGAAGCAACTATATACAGAACGAAATTCATCGGGCACAGAACATTTCAGATTTGTTGACTGTTCTTTGAAATAAAATCAGAAGTTGGAAAGAGGGTTGGGTGTCGAGTGTATGCCAAACAATACCCTTTGTGAATGAAACGCTATGGACAAATTATCCAGTTCATGTAATTCCGGTAAAGAGCAAGCTGTTCCAAAACATCTACTTGTGGATCACGCACCTGTTGCGATGTATACATGTGATCCATCCGGTCGTATTACATTTTATAATCGCGCTGCGGCCGAGTTGTGGGGCAGAGAACCGGAAATCAACCAAGACCTTTGGTGTGGTTCCTGGAAAGCGTACTATCCGGACGGTTCAACCATGTCGCCGGACGAATGCCCTATGGCAAAAGTGCTCAGGCAACAAATGACTATTATGCAAGCGGAAGTTACGATTGAACGGCCCGAGTATCTTGCTTATACGGCGCCACATTGGCCCCTGCATGGCATATAAGCAATTTGAGAAATTTCAGTTTCATTTTTTTAATCCTTTAAAACACAGTAATTATGAATGGTTATCATCAGTATCAGAAATGTATCGACGCATGTTTGCGCTGTGCCGCAATCTGCAATCATTGCGCCTCATCTTGTACTAAGGAAGAGAACATTAAAATGATGGCACGCTGTATCGAGCTCGACATGCAATGTGCTGCCATATGTTATGCAGCTGCTCAATTGATCAGCTTAGGAAGTGACAAGGTAAGAGATATCTGTAGAATTTGCGCAGATATATGCGAAGAATGCGGGAATGAATGTTCGAAGCATGATACGGAACATTGTAAAGAATGCGCTGATATCTGTAAGCAGTGCGCTGCTGAATGTAGAGCAATGTAATTAATGAAGAAAGATTCCATTCAAGAAATCTTTCTTCCGCTATCCATTTTCTGAAGTTGGATAAGTACGTGCATATTTATCCGACTTCAGTTCAGTACCGAATTTAAAAAATCTTTTATCGGTGGGGGCTCTGTTAAACACTTTTGCAAATGCCATTTTCTAACTAATAGCTAGCGCTTCATCGCGTTTATCGGTTTCTTTCGGATGCCGTAGTAGGAGAGGCTTTGGCACTTATATAATGTTGTTTGCAGTAGCCTTTAATATGTTTTGTCGCACCTACTTATACAAGCATAAATATGGATAATTTCTGAATTAAAATAGCTACAGCTACAATGGCAATTTACTAAGCCCGGTCGTCATCGGCCAGACCACACCACCACGGTTGTTTCTCAGATCTATCACCCAATGTTTCGGAGAATGCCGATCAAGTTCGGTTATCTTATCGTATAGTGTATTTGCATATACTTGGTAAAGACTGTCTCCCGCAACAGCCAGTGCAGGTAAATCACGCCCGTAGGGGGCGGTCTCCGTACCATGCGTCAATCTGGGCGTTGGCACTTCCTTATCGTACATCTTAACCTTGGTCTGCTGCCAGGGCACATTATGCAATAAAAAAGTAAGCAGCGTATCCGCCTCCGGCCGTTCCAGAAAGCCGGGCGTATAGTCCATCAGTTCCCGTGGCAGTACCAGTTGCCGGTTATCATCAAACAGTTTCCCCTGCATCTCCATTCAATTAAAATTTACCTGAAATTCCGTCCTTTCGGAAACAGCTCCAGTTGAGCATCAACCCGTACCTGCGTCCTTTTGTTTTTGGCAGGGAAGACATGGCCGTCTTTTTCATCGGCGGGCGAGAGCGTCCGCAGCTCAGCCTGCTTTCTTTCCTTCTGACCGAGCAATGTGAGCAGCCCGGAGAGATTGTAGAGCCTTTTGGCCACCACGTGGGTAACCTGCCCCTCGCGCTGCAGTTTACCCTCTACCATCAACAGCTGCGAGTAGAGGATTTCCTTCCGGTACCGTTCAAAGAGACTCGCAAAGGCCACCAGGTTGGCCACGCCCGTTTCGTCCTCGATCGTGATGAAACAGACACCGCCCGCCGTTCCCGGGCGCTGCCGCACCAGCACCAGTCCGGCCACCCGAACAGGCGTGCCATCGGGCCAGCGGTCCAGTTCCTTCGTGGTCAGGATACCCCGCTCATAAAGCTGCCGCCGGATAAAGCTCACCGGGTGCGCCTTCAGTGAAAGTGCCAGCGAGCTGTAATCCTGCAGCACATGTTCCGATTCTGACATTGCCGGCAGCTGTACCTTTTCTTCCAACGTACTCGCCGAAGGCTGCCCTTCAAAAATGCCGACAGGGCGATCGTGCAGGGCCGACACCTCCCAGAGCGCCCGCCTGCGGTCCATGCCCATCGAGCGGAACGCATCGGCATCCGCCAGGCGCTCCAGCGAAGCGATGGAAACCCCTGCATCCGGCAGGAAATGGATGTGCGTATAAGGTCTCTTCCGCGCCCGTACCAGCGCTTCCATTTCCTCCCGGTTCATTCCTTTAACCTGTCTGAAACCCAGGCGCAGCGCGCAGTAGGGGCCTGTTTTCTCCTCCAGGGTATTGTCCCAATGGGAAAAGTTGACGTCAACGGGCCTTACCGTCACGCCATGCTCCCGCGCATCGAGCACAATCTGCGCCGGGGCATAAAAGCCCATGGGCTGGCTGTTCAGCAACGCTGCGGCAAACACGTCGGGGTAGCGATGCTTCAGCCAGCAGGAAACGTAAACCAAGAGGGCAAAACTGGCCGCATGGCTTTCGGGAAAGCCGTAGCTTCCGAAACCTTCCAGCTGGCGGAACACCCTTTCGGCAAATTCCTTTTTATAGCCCCGTGATACCATGCCGTCGATCAGCTTCCTTTCGAACCGGCTCACCAGACCCTTTGCCTTAAAGGTGGCCATGCTGCGCCGCAGTTCATCCGCTTCGGCAGGGGTGAAGCCCGCGGCCACAATGGCGATTTTCATGGCCTGTTCCTGAAAGAGGGGCACGCCCAGTGTCTTGCCCAGAATCGCTTCCAGCTCGGGAGAGGGGTATTCCACCTCCTCCTCACCGTTGCGCCTGCGCAGATAGGGGTGTACCATATCCCCTTGGATCGGGCCCGGCCGTACAATGGCCACCTCGATCACCAGGTCGTAAAAGTTCCGCGGCCGCAGGCGCGGCAGCATCGATTGCTGCGCGCGGCTCTCGATCTGGAATACCCCGATGGTATCGGCCGCGCTGATCATATCGTACACCTCGGGGTCATCCTGCGGTACGGTGGCCAGCGTCAGCTCCAGCCCGTGATGTGCCCGTGCCAGATCAAAGGCCTTGCGGATGCAGGTCAGCATGCCCAGCGCCAGCACGTCGATCTTGAGGAAGCCCAGCGCATCGATATCGTCCTTGTTCCATTCGATGTTGGTACGGTCCTCCATCCGTGCGTTGATCACCGGACACAGGTCGGTCAGTTTACCGTCCGTGATCACAAAACCGCCCGTATGCTGGCCCAGCTGGCGCGGAAAACCCATAAACTGCCGTGTGAGTTCCAGCACCTTTACCAGGTGAGGGTCCTTCGGGTTGAAGCCGTGCTCCGAAATGCGATCGCCCTCAAACCATTCGTCGGTAAACTCCCAGATGGAGCTCGACAGGCGGTTGATGGCATCCACCGACATGCCCATGGCCTTCGCCACATCCCGTACCGCGCCTTTCTGGCGGAGCTGGGTCACCGTAGCCACAATGCCCGCGCGGTCGCGTCCGTACTTTTCATAAATATACTGGATGATCTCCTCGCGCCGCTCATGCTCAAAATCCACATCGATGTCGGGCGGCTCGTTCCGGGCCGAAGAGATAAAGCGCTCGAAGAGCAGGTCAAACTTCGTCGGGTTCACCGCCGTGATGCCCAGGCAGAAACAGATGGTGGAGTTGGCGGCCGAGCCGCGGCCCTGGCAGAGGATGCCGCGTGAGCGGGCCTCCCGTACAATGTCATATACCGTCAGGAAGTAGGGCGCATAATCCATCTCCGCAATGAATTTCAGTTCGTGTTCAATGGCCGATGAAACCTTTTCCGGCAGCGGATCACCGAAAAAGTCGTAAGCTCCCTGCCACGCCAGCCGGGTCAGTTCCTCCAGGGGCGTGCGCCCGTCCGGCATAATCTCCCTCGGGTACACATACTTCAGACTGTCGAGGTTGAAGCGGCAGGCCTCCGCGATCCGCCGGGTGTTTTCGATGGCCTGCGGATATTTTCCAAAAAGGCGTTCCATCTCCCCGGCGGGCTTCAGGTAGCGTTCCGCATTCCCGTAAAGCAGGTAACCCGCATTGTAGATCGTTTTCTTTTCGCGCACACAGGTCACGATGTCCTGCAGCTGCCGCCGCTCGGGGCTGTGGAAATGCACATCGTTGGTGGCCACCATCGGTATGCCGAAATCCGCTTCCAGTTCCCCTATGCGGTAGAGCCTTTTGGCGTCGCTGCCCCTGTACAGCCAGGAGGCCGCCACATAGAGTTGCCGGCCGAAGGCCTTTTTATATTCCAGCAGCTCCCTTCTGAAATCCTCTCCGAAATCAAATTCGTCATCAAGATCAACGGGAGGCAGGGAAATAAAGATCATCCCTTCTGCATAGCGGTATACATCGGCCTTATAGAGCTCGCATTTCCCCTTTTCCGTCCGCCGGTTGCCTTCGGTCAGCAGCGCCGAGAGACGGGCGTAGGCATCCCTGTCCGTCGGGTAGGCCAGCAGGGGAGGGCCGTCCACAAGATTGAGGCGTGCGGCGGGGATGATACGCAGACCGTGCTTTTTCGCAGCGCTGTGTGCCCGCACAATACCCGCCAGGGTGTTGTGGTCGGTTATGGCCATGCTCCCATAACCGAGCGCCGCGGCCTGTTCCACCAGTTCCTCGGGGTGCGAGGCACCGCGGAGGAAACTGAAATTCGAAGTGACCTGTAATTCCGTATAATCCATAAACCGTTAAGCAAAAAAACCATGGATGAACCATTCCGGCTCGCCCTCGCCATCATAATGCCCCGATCGGAAGAGCCAGTAGCGTGCGCCGTCTTCATCTTCCACACGGTAGTAATCGCGCTGCGGACCCGTCTCGATCCACCATTCCCTTTCGATGCGCTCGGGCCCGTCCGCCTTTTTTACCTTATGCCTCTTCCCTTTGTATACAAAAACCATGGGCGGGTAATCCGGCACGGGAGCCGATACCCGGATAGGCTCCGGCTCGGGCAGCAGGTAAATCGGGCGCGGCTCACCGATGGGCCAGGGGATGGCCGGCTGTTCGTCATAAGAGGTGGCGGGCCTGATGGAGCGCTCCGGCCAGTGGTGCTCATCCGGCAGATAGCGGCGGATGGCATCGTGGCCGGCACGCGTGGCGATCCGGTCGAGCAGATTGCCGATCTCCGTACTTTCATAGGCACCGCCATCGTTCCACAACTTCTCCTGTCGGGCATCGAGATCCTCCACAACGGGCGCTTCCAGTATAAAAAGCTCGATGCCCAGACCGGGGGCAATGGTGCCGATCTTTTCGCCGAACAGGCGGAAGAGATGGTGCCGGTCACGCGAAGGGCGGCCGGTGCCTATCTGGATCTGCTGTACCCTACCATCTATACGGAAAGACCGGAAAACCGCCTTCCGCAGCCCCATCCCATCCTTCAGCAGATTCTGTGTAAGCATTTCCAACAACGTCTCCAGCGCCATTTCAATGGCCTTTCGCGTCCGTACCGGCTCCAGACAGGGCAGGCGTTCCGCATAAGGTGCCGGCGGCCGCACCGGTTCCAGCGGTTCGGGAGAGGTGCCCAGCGCCTGACCGATGCGGTTGAGCAACTGCTCACCGAAACGGCGGCGCAGTACCGTACGGGGCATGCCGATAAAATCACCGATGTGGGTAAAGCCAAGCTTCTGCATGCGTTCCGTTATGGCCCCATCCAAACGCAGCGCGGCGGGAGGCAGGGGTATCAGGGCCGCCGGCTGCCCGCCGGGAGCAACCACGGCGCCATCCGTTCCATAACGGGCCACGGCCCATGCCGTTCCGATGGTGTCGGCCATGGCCATCCGCACATCATAGCCCGCGCCTTTCAGTTTCCCCGCAATCTCTCCCATATAGGGCCTTTCCCCTTTCCATAGGTGGGTGCAGCCGCCGGCGTCCAGTATCAGTCCGTCGGGCAGATCGACGCCCGCCATCGGCGTATAGCGCAGGCACTGTTCGGCCAGACGCTTCAGCAATTTTTCCGCACGGTGGGGCTCATAATCGAAGACCTCCAGATCGGGATAAAGGGCACGCGCATCGGCCAGTACCATATTCACGGTAACACCTTCCGCCGCTGCCGCGGGGCTCAGGGCCCGGATCACCATACGCCCCCGCTCAGGCGCGGCCAGTACAAAAGCCTTTCCGCGCAGTTCCGGCCGGTGGATGGCCAGGTCATCCGTGAGCAGATGACGGAATGCTATCGCAACATATCTTTTCATCAGGTACCGGTATGTGTATAAACTTTCTTTTTAACGGGGGCATCGGGCGCAATGTGCCGGAAATTGCCGGCCTTCCAGCACAGGTGCCAGGTGCCGGGCCTTCCGTTGCGTATCTTCCCGAGCTGCACTTCCCACAGCGGGTGGCCGATGCCCGGCAGGCGTCCGTCCTGCAGGCTGCCCAGGGGGCGTATGTTCCAGCGCGAGACGCAGGCCAGGTTGTTCAGGCGGCGTGGGCGGTAGCGGTGCAGAAAGCCCGTAACACGGCTCTGCTCCACGGCCAGCTGCAGGCGGCGCGAGGCCGTCAGGTCCAGCTCGCGGATTTCGCCCACCACAGCGGCAAGCGAAGGGCACTTGAGCGCCTCCTCCAGCACCCAGAGGGCATCCTTTTCCCCATGCAGGTTGATGAAGATCACCCGGTGGGGCTCAATGCCGAAACCCAGCAGGGAGGGCGGAAACAAACGCTTGCCGATGCTCACCCAGAGGCAGGGACCCTTCCGCTGCATCAGACGGCCGATCAGGCAGGCGATGAAGCCGGTAGATGCCGCCGCTTCCTCCGCACTGTTACTGATAAATTCATGGATGGCCCCGAGCGGAAAGGTACCCATCGGGAAGGCCTTTTCCATCGGCCCCAGATCCCCGGGCAGTTCATCGCTTCCGTTCGGAGCGGAAAAACCCTCCGCTGCCAGAATCATTTTCCGCAGCTCCTCCACCACTGACTTTTTCTTCAACGAGGTTTCCATATCCCGATTTTATTTTTAACTTTGTCATCATTGGTGACAAAATGAATGTCATCAATAATAACAATACAAAATGGAAGCTGCAAAAGTTTTTTTCAGAAGCAATCTCCGGTTTCTCCGCAACCGCAAAAAATACAGTCAGGAACACCTGGCGCAGCTGCTGGGCCTTACACGCAGTAAATATACCGCACTGGAGAACGGGCAGACCGAAAATCCGCCGCTGGTCGACCTGATCCGGTTGTCCGAGTTCTTCAGAATCCCCGTTGATTACCTGCTCCGGCAGGACCTGGGCCGCTGGAGCGAATACGAACTGCGCAAGCTGGAAACGGGGGCAAAGGAATATATCAACGGGAAGAACCTGCGCGTACTCTCCATTACCGTTACGCCCGATAATAAGGAAAACATGGAGTATGTACCCGTAAAGGCCAAGGCAGGCTATGCCGCGGGCCATGCCGATCCCGAGTTTCTGGCGGCGCTGCCCAAATTTTCGCTGCCGAACCTTCCGGCCGGGGGTACCTATCGGATGTTCCCCACTACGGGCGATTCGATGCTGCCCGTTCCCGAGGGGAGCGATGTGGTGGCCCGTTATGTGCAGGACTGGAAAACCCTGAAGCCCGACAGCCTGTGCATCGTTATCCTCAAAGGTGAACGGGATTTCGTGTTCAAGCAGGTTACCCTGCAGCGGGACGGTACCGTACTGCTCCGCTCGCTCAATAAAAATTACGCGCCCTATACCGTAGGAGTCGAGGAAGTACTGGAAATCTGGCAGTATGTAAAGCACCAGACCGACAAACTGCCTCAAGCCCGAACCGACCTACAGGAAATCAGGCAGCTCCTTCTTGATGTAAAAAAGCGGGTCGAAAAAATATAAGGCTTGGAATTATTTAAACAGAACAGATGGACGAATCCTTTTTCATAACCGTAAATTACCGGAATACCGAACATAGTTTCGAAAGCCGTATCCGCTGGATGGGCTATACCCATAAGATCGAGGTGGACGTATACGGCACCCCGGTGCATTTCGAACCCGATGAGGAACGGAATTACCGGGCCGTGCTGGTAGATCCGACTGCCGACACGTCAAAAGAGCTGACACCGGGACTGTTGCAGGCAATCGCAAGCTATCTGGAAGAGCAGGTTAAATCGAAGTAACCACCGGTCCGGTACCTATGCCTTTTTATAATCCGATTTTATACAGGTATATCTAATGGATTACACACTAAAAATATTAACTTATAGTTACCTTATTTCTTATGAAGACAACAGCCACTGTAGTTTTATCCGATTGCTATTTATAATTTTTAGAGCC
The DNA here is from genome assembly GCF_044784325.1 of Olivibacter sp. EAT-5. NCBI lineage: Bacteria > Pseudomonadati > Bacteroidota > Sphingobacteriia > Sphingobacteriales > Sphingobacteriaceae > Olivibacter > Olivibacter sp. EAT-5. The sequence goes on from NZ_CP173028.1 coordinate 2,694,832, forward strand.
GTCAGCCCTTTAAACAAGTCACCTTTCTTTTTCAGCCGTTCCGGGATTGTCTCCATGGTAAAAGCATAGCGGTCGAGGCCCCGTTTCACTTCTTTCCAATCGAGCGGCGTACTGACAATCGGCAGGTGATAAGGGCGTACCGAATAAGGTGCCGCCAGTGTATCGGCATAATCATTTTGGTTGGCATCAATATACACTTTGCCTTTACGGTGATCGATCGTTTCGCTGCGCGTGCTGCTGTCCGGAACCAACGCATGCACCTCATCCGCCAGGGCATTGGCTATGGCACGGCTCTGCGTAAAAGTGAACCCTTTGCAGGGAATATAAATATGCATACCGGTTTTGCCCGAAGTCTTCACGTAGCCTTTCAGACTGTGCGAATCCAATACCTCCTTTACCGCAAGCGTCACCTCAACCGCCATTTCAAAACCCTTATCTTCCGTCTTCCTGCCCGAAACCGTCGGGTCCAGGTCGAGCCAGATATAATCCGGCTCATCGGGCTTTTGCACACGCGAAGCCCATGGATTGATGTCCACGCATCCCCAATCCACCATATAGAGCAGGGTTTCCAGATTGTTGCATACCAGGTAATCGATCCGGTCGCGCTTTCCTTTCTTTTTCACCCGTCGTTCATCGGTAAAGATAGCTGCGCAATCAGGCTGTCGGTTTTCCATGTCCTTGATAAAAGTGGTCGGGCCTCCGGCATGCGTCAGCTTCAGATTGAGCGACTGTGGCCTGTCTTTCAGGTAAGGTAAGATGTAGGGTGCAATCCTGTTGTAATATAAAACCAGGTCTCCCTTGGCCACGCCTTTCCAGAGCTCCCGACCGATATCGTGCAGCTTCACCGTGCAATGTTTCATCGGGAAGTCCGAAACTTCCCTGCCTTCCATCGATTCGTCCACCCGTTGCCAGTTGCTGCTTTCATTGAGATAAACCTTTTTTCCATCCGGCAGGGAACCCTTGCCATCGGTAGGGAGCGTTTCCACTTTTTCGGCAATCACCTCTACCGATGCGGCAGATTCCGGCACCTCCCGTACCACCTGATCGGGCCTTTTATCATAACGGAAGCCCAGGAAGGTGGCGGGTTTACGGATGCGACCCGATTTCGTCCAGGTAGCGAATTCAAAGTTGGCCACCAATAGCGGTTTTACCCAATGGGTTTTAGCTCCCTTGGTATCCAGTACCTGATTGGTGAACGGCGATTCATCGATTTCCAGTTCCTTCAGTTTCTTCAGAATACCGGGCATATCTTTCTGCTTATAACCTCCGCCGCTGCGGCCGATCCAACGGAACTTACCCTTCTCATAGGCACCGAAGAGCAGGTGTTTGAAAGAGCGCGATTTATCGGACTCCGCCCAGCCTCCTATAACGAATTCCTGCCGTTTCCGTGTCGGGATCTTCAGCCAGTTATAACTGCGGTCGCCTTCCAGGTATTCGCTGTCCTTTCGTTTGGCCACTATCCCCTCCAGGTTCATATTCAGCACCTCTCGGTATAAAGCCCGGCCGTCCTCAAAACTTTCGCTGAAGCGCAACACTTCGTGTCCGCTGATCAGCTTTTTCAGCAGTTCCTTCCGTTCGATCAGCGGATAATGCCGCAGATCCTCTCCGTCTAGCCAAAGCAGGTCAAACACGCAATAGCTGATGGGCGTACTTTTTCCATTATAGAGCTGTATGGCATCAAAGTCAGGTTTCCCGTCGTCATTGAAGATCACCACCTCGCCATCGATGATGACGTTGTGCTTCAGCTTACGGAGCGCTTTTTCAATCAGCGGATACCTGGAAGTATAGTTGAGACCACCTCTCGAATCCATCCGCACCGTTCCATCTTCCACAAAGGAGATGATGCGATAACCGTCCCATTTGATTTCATATAGATAGGCATCGCTGTCTACCGGCTCCTTTACCAAAGTGCAGAGCATAGGCCTGATGCGTTCGGGCAATTTTCGTTTCGATCGTTGATCTGCCATATATTCCGGAACAATACGGATAGGGCTTTTGTTTAATTTCAGCGGCTCAGTTAAACACTTTTGCTTTGCACTTGTTAGAAAAGGAAAAACGAATATTATGGCAGATGATAAAAGCAAAAGGGACGGCAGGGACCGTAGCAGGGTAGCGGGCGATGAACGCTACGAAATCGATTACCTTGTAAAAGAACTGGGCGTGAGCCGTGCCGATGTGGAAGATGCGATAAAAGCTGTGGGGAACGATCGGGAGAAAATCATAAAGCACCTGAAAAAATAGCCGGTTTCCGATAACTCCCCCGCTTTCTTTCATGAAAATTGCTACGTTCAATATCAACGGCATCAATGGCCGTTTACCCGTTCTGCTCCGCTGGCTACGGGAAGAAGAGCCCGACGTGGTGTGTTTGCAGGAGCTCAAAGCGCCCCAAAACCGCTTTCCCTTAAAAGCCATCCAAGAGGCAGGTTACCAAGCTATCTGGCACGGACAGAAAAGCTGGAACGGGGTGGCAATTTTATCAAAATTGGGAGAGATCACAGAGGTGACCCGCGTGCTTCCCGGTAACGTGGAAGATAACCATAGCCGGTACCTCGAGGCGATCATTGATGACACGCTTATCTCCTGTTTGTATCTGCCCAACGGCAATCCCTATCCCGGGCCTAAATTTGACTATAAGATGGCCTGGATCAAACGCTTTAAAAGACGGGCTGCCCAGCTAATAAAAATGGACATTCCCGCCATTTTAATCGGTGATTTTAACATTATCCCTACAGAGCTGGACGTTTACAAACCCCAAAAATGGGAAAACAACGCCCTGTACCGCATGGAGGCAAGAAAGGAATTTAAATCTCTGCTCAAACAGGGATGGATGGATTCCGTCCGTAGGCTATTTCCCGATCAGGCAGTCTATACCTTTTGGGATTACCTCTGGAATGCCTATGGGCGTAATGCAGGCCTCCGATTGGATCACATTTTGCTGAGCCCCAAAATTGCGCCCCGGTTAATCGAGGGTGGCATCGACCGGCATGTCCGTGGATGGGAAAAGAGCAGCGACCATGCGCCGGTATGGATCCGCTTGAAAGAAAAGTGAATCTGTTTGGTCCTTATTAAACCTGTATTAGGTATGTTAGAATAGGAGATTGTATTTCTCAAATTTCACATATTTGGAGAAATGTTGTGTAATTTATAACTTAGTAGAACTAAACTAAAATGTTAACTAAACCAAATCAAAAAGTAATAAGTCATATTCGATCCGCTGCCAGCAATAGCTTAGACAACTAACGAATAACCACCTAGGGCTGTAAAGCTACAGATCGAAATACTTAAACCTTTTAAATTATGGCCAATAAACCACATGTAAAGCTTAATACAAATAAGCAAATAGAACCACCTATAGTATTAAAATTCAATTATGGGTACGGAGAAGATGCTCGCGAAGAGAACGCTGATCCAAACTATTTCCATATGGTCGAGACTTTCCGGGCAGATTTAAAGAGATGGAATAACGATACAAGTACCCGCAAGCGAGAACGGAATCCTGATCTAAAAATTCCTTATCACATTGATTATATTAAGATTGACTTTCAGTCCCAATATTCGCTTAACGAATTTTTTCAATCTTATTATAATTATTTTGGATTGGAAGCTGTGCAAGTATGCAATTTCGGGACAACTGTCCTTTTCGCTATTATCAGTGATCGTTTTCAAGACTTTCTCGCGAGCGTACAAGGATTTATCTATAAGGAAAGCAAACAAAACTCACAAGCTTCTTATTCCAGCAACATATTATTTGTCCGATCTTTTCAGTTATTGACAAGCGACGATATTTTACAAGCTTCACCAGAGCCTCTGATGAACTTCAGGCTAACACGAATAACGTTGGAAGAAGAAAAGAAACAGACAATTTTGGCGGCTTTGAAAGAATACCTGACTGCAAATCAATTGCTGTATTCTTTAGACGAAGCGACCGAGAATTTAGAAGTCAGCAATCTTAATGAACATCAGCTTCAAGAAATAGTTAAGAATTACGATATTATATTTCAGGTAACTTCTTCACTAGCTACTTTAGTAAGACCGAATCAATTTAACTTGGTTGAACGCAGTTATGGTTTCGAGATAAGTAACACTAACGGCGATCGTTTACCCTTAATAGGAATTATTGATACAGGTGTCAGTGCAAAAACACCGCTTGCTCCACTCGTAATTGCTGATGAAGATCTTAACTTGACATCAGAGCCAGTTAATGCGGATGAGCAAGACGGTGGGAGGGGACATGGAACAGCTGTTGCCGCACTTGCTGCATTAGGTAAGAAGCCATATGCTCAGAGCTACAAAGGAAGGATGGTGGCAGACGCTAAGATACTTCCTATTAAAACACTAAGCGCCGCTGGCGGCTATATTTCTCAAAACCAGGTGTTGGAAAAACTGCGTCTAGCTAAAATGCGTTATCCGGAACTTAAGATATTTACATTGACCATCGGTTATCGCCAACATAAAAAGTATAATGAAGATTATTCGACCTACGCCTATGCACTTGATCAGTTCTCTTATGAAAACGACTGCTTGATTTTTATCAGCTCAGGTAATAACGGGGATGCTATAATGAAAACAAATGGTTATCATATTCCTTATTTCGATGAAGAATGTATGAATTTATGTGTACCAGGGGAATCGATGAACAATGTAACTGTTGGGGCAGCCTCTTATTCTTTGAAAAATGGTGCACACCATGGTATTTCCAATGGCAAAGAATATCCAACAATATATTCTCGTAAAGGACATATTGCCTTTCATTTATTGCCAAATGGGGCAAAAGTAAATCGATCACTTTTTAAACCGGACTTTATAGAATGCGGTGGAGATTATGGTTATGACAAAAACGGTCGGTTGACCGATGTTGGACCTAGTTGCCTTGACTTACTATCTGCTAACCCAACGGAAAGCTTTTACGAGCATATGGGAACAAGCTTTTCTGCACCATTGGCTGCCAACGTAGCCGTTCAAATCCAGAAGCAATATCCCTCGTTAAAAGCAGCATCAATCAAAGCACTTCTTGTGAACAGCTCCAGTGATAAACTAATTGATCTTCAAAGTATATTCCAACACAATGTGCTTGGACATGGGTTGTTAGATGAAGAAAAAGCTGTCTTTTCAAATGAGAACCGCTTAACAATAGTTGTCGAAGAGACAATCGATTCTGGGAAATTAAAGGTTATTCCAATTAACTTTCCAGCATATTTAACACAGCGTGACCTAGGAAAGAAAAATGGCATTTTGCTGATAACTGCTACACTCTGTTTCCAATTTAAGCCGGTATTGGAAAATCAGCAGGGCTATTGCCCATTACACATGGCGTTTGGTTTTTTTAAAAATCAATCAGGAACAGATATTTTAGCGAAGGAAAAACATATCCGTTCTCGGATAAAAGTAAATAGAAGTATGTGGTCGCAAAATGGGCGTGATGTAAGTAAACCTATACCATACACCAATGTTCAGAAAATCAGCTTTCCGGTAAACATGGACGAGTTGGTAAAAGAGCAATCAACATTTAAGTTAGCCGTACATTGTCGTGTTCACCCACAACTTCGCCCGGGACAAGAAGACTATTATTTGAGGGATAATCTATTTTCAATCGCAATTACAATTGAGGAGATGCTGAAGGAAAATAAACTTACCGGTGATTTATACAATGATATGATCGCTGCGAATGAGACAATTGCTATTTCCGAAGCCTTTGGCGAAGCAGAGGTGGAAACAGAGGGGTAATCTATACAGTCAACGCTTCTTTTTCTTCCGCTACCAATTGCTTCCAGATTGAGGTGTCGATTTTCGGCTTTAAAGCTCTGGAGTTATTTGTTCCAAACAGGCTGCGTTTCATCGCATTTATCAATGTCTTTTGGATGCTATAGTAGGAAAGGCCTTCGGCCTCCTTAATAATGTTGTTTGCTATAGTCTTTTTATCGAAGGAAAATTCACTCTGCTTCAATGTAAGGTCGATCAGCTGATAAATTTCTTCTTTGGTAGGCAATTCAAAAGCAATGGATACATCAAAGCGGCGTAACAGCGCTTCGTCAAGCATGTTCTTTTGGTTAGTGGCAGCAATCACCATGCTGCTTTGCGGTAGGTAATCAAAAAGCTGTAAGATGGTATTTACCACACGCTTCATTTCTCCATGATCTTGGCTATAATCACGAACCTTACCCAACGAGTCAAACTCATCAATAAAGATGATGCAATCTTCTTGTGCTGCCTTTCTGAATAATTTAGCCAGATTCTTACTGGTTTCGCCTAATTTGGCAGAAACGATAGCGCCCAGATTTACCACAATCATGAGTTTTTTCAGCTCACCAGCTATCACATAGGACGCTAATGTTTTACCACAGCCTGATGGACCGTGTAGTAGTAGTTTGTTAGATAGAGGTAAATTGTGCCTGTTCAATAGCTCGGCATGACTGTGCTCATTTAAGAAGTTAAGCAATTTATCCTTCACTTCGGGTGGGCATACCAAATTTTCTAAAGAATAATCAGAAGTGAGCTTTTCCAAGATCAGTTCATCCGTTTCTCTATCCGTCAGTTGTTGATAGTGCGATGGAGACCCCACCTTTAACATGCCACTAGTTTCCTGCTTACGTACTGCATCTTTTAAGATAGATTGCAGTTGCAGAGCAAAATTAATCTTCTTGGTACTCTTAGCGTGATCTATAAACTCGTTCAATGTAGCCAACAGCTTTTCACGATCGTTTTCCAACCCGAAACGTGCAATATCCTTGATGTAGTCTTGCTGGCTCATTACAGAGAGTTTAGTTTGCTGTTCACAAATTTATAACAATTTTAGTGCCCGAAAAAGAAATCCCTTATTATTTTAAGGTGTGTTGTCAATGACACAGATAGCTCTCTCATAAATAGTTTATAAATTTGAAAAATTAATTTTATCGATGGAACAGCACCAAGTGGATATATTTAAAAAATGCCTTAGTACTATTCATATCAAAGAGATACAAGACAGAATAGGTAATTTCAAAAGAACAGTTGACCCACGTACAATATCAGAAGATCGCTTAAAACAAGAACTTTCACGTTTATTTTATGTTAATTTCCGAGGCAAAGAAGCGACCTTTTTTCTTAAAACTGATACATATACTCATGAACATCAAAAATTTTTCTTCTATCGTATTAGGAAGTTGAAAAATGAAGACGTGCAAAATATTTATACTAAGAACTTTGAGTCTATCCGTAACGAATCTGATGTTTGGGAAACGCCGGAATCAAAAATAAAAGTGAGAGGAAGATTAAATGATGTTAACCAATCCGTTCTTTATGCATCAAGTGAGCTTTCCAATGCCATGTATGAAACAAATTGTGTTGAAGGAGACTATTTTTTTGTAATTGTCTACAAAAACGTTGGTCAGATGCGTGTTTCTCAAATTCACATAGACAATCACTTCCCCGAATTTGATGAACTTGAGAACGCTAAAATAGCAATGATGTCAAACTTCCTAAGAGAAGAATTCACGCGCTACGTTCCACAAGGACAGGAATATAAATATAGGATTTCCCACGCAATCTATAAACAATTTTTCTGTAGCAACGATGTAGACGCTTTCACCTACCCATCAGTGAAATCTTTGCACACAACTGGATACAATATTTGTTTCGAGAAAAGTAAGAGTCGTAAGAATTTACGCTTTTTAGGTGTTATGGTATGTCGCGCTTCAAAACAAAATGCAAAATCTGAATTTAACTTAGAAATATATTATGACGGCTTCTTAAATGACTCAGGAACCTTTGATTTCTACTCACCTAATTCTGAAATCTCCAGGAAGAAATTTGGAAACTTTACTTTGGTTAGGGATATGGGATTGTGAAAGCAAATATTAAGTTACACTACCAATTCAGGATCACACACCGTAAATACGGCTGCTGTTATCGATCAACATAATCCTTCATTATTATGAATTTTATAAATATTATATTATTGCCGTTACACATCATGAATGAGTTTTTTTTAAAGCGAGTTGCCAGATTTATTTTAAAAGAAGAACTCAATGATGAGAAAAACAAACTGCATGAATCTTATAAAATGAGAACCGAATTGAGAGAAGAGATAGCTGAACTTTCGAATGAGAATAAACTCTTAAATAACCGCCTGCTCCGCATAAAGTATATTATCGAAAACAATAAAAGTGAAAAACGTGAATTACTATTAACAAAAAAGGGTGAGATTGTTTCGGTGATTTACAGAAAGGAGGAGATGTTTGATACCATTTATCTTTTAGGAGAAAATAGCGATAATTCATTTTACGATAGTAAGATAGATTTTCAAAAATTTGGAAATGATCTCAAAATAGTAGATTTTGTTTCAAAGGAGCGTAACCGTGGTTATGGTAGGGCTTTAATAGAGTTTGCATTAGCAGAAGCTAGGGAAGCTGACATAAAAAAAATATATGGAGATCTCTCGCCCCAGGATTCAGATCGTTTTGAATGGCTTATTCCGTTTTATGAATCACTAGGTTTTCAATGTCAGTTATTTAACGATAAAACAAAAAGAATGGATGGATTAATTTCAATGGAATTAACGGAGAATGCACGCAAGCTAGAAAATTAATCTATTACCGGTTTTTTTTAGATCTAAAACGTTTCTCGTGCGTTATGCTTCTTGTAAATGCTTATTTATTAATACAGATGGCGCTCACAATGCCAAAATATTCTCTCTCTATATTTTATTTCGTTTAAAAATTATACATAGCTCAAATCTCGACCCCGACTTTCCTTAACAATTCCTTTCCTTTGTCGGTCAATTGATACATCTGTAGACTGCTCCTGGGTTTATCTTTGATTGTCATTTCAACCAAATTCATTGTTTCGAGAACCTTTAGTGACCGGTTAATGTTGTTCGTTTCATTTTTTAAGCCAGCATATGCGAAAATTTCTGCTCGCTTATAGGTCTGGATTGTAGTATATCTCGATTAGCCATCATCTTATTCTACATATGGATATAGATGTCTAGAGCTCCTTTCTTGATTCATCTCAGCTTATATAGATACCAACCTGCTCTTTCAGGATTCGGTATTCGCTTTATCCTGTCGGAATTTCGATCCATTGCTGTTGAGATATAGCCACTTGAAAATTTCCAGCCTCGATCTTCAAAAAGCGCTTTGATACTTCCAATACCAATACCTTCTGTTGCAAACTTTTCGTTGTGAAATAGTTCGAAATTTATCGCATAAGTAATGGAAGGCCGTTTTTCTAAAATAATGCTGTATTCTGGATTATTTTTATGTTGGGTAATAAGTTTATCTCGAAACTTCCGATCGACTTCTATCTCCTTATTATTTATACTTGATATGGATTTTCGGAAAAAGTCACATGCTTTGTTTATATCGTCGATGCTGAATTCCGCCGATTCGTTCTTAATTAATCTTAACTGTTTTTCTGAGAGATCAAGAACGTTAGCAAATGCAAGATCTGTCAATCCTGAGTAGTCTAGCAGTTTAAAAATATTTTTTCTTATTAATTCTTTGTTCAAATTAGCCATTAGGCTAATCTCGGGGCGTTATTAACAACAAAAGAGGTAAATAAATTCTTTTTTTGATATTTATTATTTATATTTGTGTTATGAATAACAAGGGCTTGCATAAAGCATGTTCTTATATTCTTAAAAAGGCACTAATAAAAAGTCTCGACTGCAAATTCCGACATTTTGCGAACGGACGAGACGGTAAGTTAATGCCTGTGGCGACTTTTGCTTACTTTTGCATAGCTATAGCGTCACGGGCCTTATCGTAAATCCGTTCCGTTCGGCCGTCGGAAGCCTGCAGTATGGTTGATAGGGCCCAGCTATAGTCTGGTTCTATATACCGCAGAGGCTCGTTAATAGAACGAGTTATGATAGCTAAACCTAACAAAAAATTCTGTTTAAGAAACATCTTTAGCGCTCCCGAATAGGCGAGGTGGTTGGCCATTTTATGGCTTCATCTTCTTTCGGTGAAGGCGCCCCACTGTAAAGGATTTTCAAACCAAATTATTTTACATGAACAATCTAAATCATTACAGAAATGAAGCTTTTTACAAGCTACATCAGGGAGCTCTTTGCCCAATTCAAGTTAAGTAGTAATAATAGTTATAGTAGTCGAGTCGGACACTTGATGGCGTTTGTTTGGAGATTTCTCCAAACGGTCGAAATGACGGCGATCCGCAAGGTCGCGATCACAAGAGATAGTGGCCTCTGCGTCCTTAAACCTTACACCGTATACCTTATAACCCTAAAGATCTTGTTCTGTGTTTGTTTGGCACACGCCCGGCAGTCCTCCTCTCCGGAGGCTGCCCACGGCGTTGCTTTATCCACGGATTCTATCAAGCCCCTGCAAATAGGAGATACCATTCCAGAAGCTTTATGGCATATGCCTCTGCAAATGGTAAAAGCAGGGCAGGAGGGAAGCACTACCGTAACACTCAATGATTACAGAGGCAAGCTTATTATTCTGGACTTTTGGGCGACCTGGTGCGGTAGCTGTATAGCAGCCATGCCGAAGTTGGACAGCCTGAACCGACGGTTCAACAGTAACGTGAAAATACTTCCGATTACTTATGAATCACAACAGTTGGTGAGGCGCTTTATTAAGAGCAATAAGTACCTGAAAGAATTGAAGCTTCTTTCCATTGTTGACCAACCGATAGTTTTTAACCAATTTTTTCCGCATAAGATGTTGCCGCATATCATTTGGATAGGCCGGCAAGGTGAAGTGATGGCGTTATCTACCTCCGGAGAAGTAACGGAGCATAATGTAAAAGAAGCGATTATTGGTAATGAGCTGAATATCGATCCGAAAAAAGACATGGATATCGATCGGCCCCTTTTTTTGTTGCCGGATTTTCCCGAAAAACTATCGCTCGAAAAATATGCCATTGTGGTGAAAGGAAAGGTAGAGGGCTTGCCGGTCGGCGCCAGAAGCAGAATAGCAGACGGGAAGCAATACGGACAGGCATTTTTTAACAATTCGCTGTTGCGAATTTATATGGTGCTTGGCAGACACCTAATCGATGATTTCAACGATAAGTCTTTTCTCTTTAACATAGCCGGTGATGATTCCCTTTTATTGAACGAAACAGCAGCAGAAAAATACAGTATCGATTTCCAACTTCGAAAGTCAAACGTAGAAAAATTGTACCCATCGATATTGGAAGAGCTTAACAATGCAACGCCTTATCATGCGAGCGTAGAAGCGGTAAAAACGGAATGTCTGGTGCTGCGATCTAAAAAAAGCAGTACCGGCAGATTAAAAACAAAAGGCGGTGACCTCCTTAAAGCTTATGATGGGGAGAACAATAGCATCAGACTGCGGAATGCACCTTTTGTCCTGCTAGTCAAATGGCTCAACAATAGCAAAAATCTGCCACCGATAATCAATGAGTCAGGTGTTGATTACAAAATCGATATCAACCTTGCGTTTGATCCGGAAGACCTCGGTGAGCTCAGAAGTAAGCTTATCGGCTACGGACTGGAACTAACAAAAGAAGAGCGGTATCTGAAAAAGCTGGTCATCAATAAAAATAAGCTGTTATAAACAACCGATCTAAACCTTTTTAAAAATGACAAAATTTTTATGCATTATCGGCATATACCTGATCCCGCATTTAAGTGCTGCACAGTATCTCTTGCAGGGTAAAGTAACCGATAAAAATGGACGGCCTATTGCCGGGACCAGTGTGAAAATAAAAAACACGACCGTGGGTGTACGGACGGATTCAGCTGGTGTTTTTTCGCTGCGTATCAATGAGGAGGAACCCGTCCTGTCAGTATCGCATCTGGGATACGAGAGCAGGGAAGTAAGGTGCAAAATCCCCCTGAACGAACCGTTAATCGTTCAGCTGGAAAGCAACGCCTTTCGTTTGGAAGAGGTCGAAGTTTCAACGGGCTATCAGGTACTACCTAAAGAACGGGCTACGGGGGCCTTTGATTTTATTGATAAAGATAAATTGAACGAGCAGGTCGCTACGGGTATTCTGGAGAGGCTGGAATCAGTGGCCAACGGGCTCAGCGTAGACCGGTCTACCGTAAACGGAGGAATGACCGTTAGAGGGCAGAGCTCACTCACGGGTCCCAAAGAGCTTTTAGTGGTTGTTGACAATTTTCCCTATGACGGCGATATCAATAACATCAACCCCAATGATGTGGAAAGCATTACACTATTAAAAGACGCTGCCGCTTCATCGATATGGGGCACGAGGGCAGGAAATGGCGTGGTGGTAATCACTACGAAAAGAGGGGGACTTAATCAACCGCTTGCTATTGAAGTCAATGCGAACGTGACGTTCATGGACAAGCCCGACCTGTTTTATCCGAAACAACTGACTCCCTCACAGTACATAGAGGTGGAACAGTTTCTTTTCGATAAAGGTTATAGGTTTGCAGATACAGCCTCTGTGCGGCATGTGGCTTTCTCGCCCGTTTACGAAATTCTTTTTAAACACCGGGCAGGAGAAATGGGCGACATCGAAAAAAAGGCATTGCTGGAACAATTGGGCAAACAGGATCTGAGGCGCGATTATACCGATTATATATACCGACCAGCCATTAATCAGCAGTACGCGATTAATCTGAGCAGTGGGACAGATAAGAGCTCCTGGTACTTTTCGATGGGTTACGATCGGAATATTTCCGATCTATCTGCCGGATATAACCGGTTCAACACAAGCTTCCGAAATACGTACCGGCCGGTTAAGGCCTTACAGATCAACACGGGGATTTATTTTACACAAATGGGCAGTACGAATGGCAAACCGGTATATGGTACCGTTAGAATGGGTAACTATGTATTGCCTCCCTATACTGCCCTGGCCAATAGTGCGGGGGAAGCCCTGTCCGTAACACGGTTTTACAGACAGCAATATCTCGACACAGTGGGCGGTGGAAGGTTATTGGACTGGAATTATTATCTATTGGACGATTATCGGCATACCGATCTGGATAGCAGATTAACGGATATACTCCTGAATTTCGATGCGGATTATAAAGTGCTGCCCTGGCTGGGTCTGGTTCTGCGGTATCAATATGAGCAGCAGACGGGAACAGAGGATATGCTATACGGTAGGGATAGCTATTTCACCCGGGATATGATCAATAAATTTACCCATATTGACCCAATATCGGGAAATATCGATCACCACGTGCCATTGGGGGCGATTCTGGATGCGGGCCGAAATAAAATGGCCGCACACAATCTTCGGGCGCAGCTTAATATGGATAAGCTGTGGGGCAGGCATCGCCTGCACGCGGTGCTGGGTGGAGAGGCCAAGGAAAGAACGGCAACTGGTGACCATGTCAGGATCTACGGTTATAATCCCGATATTCTAACTTTTGCAAATGTGGATTTTACCGGTCCTTATCGTAATATTACCAATGGCATCAACGAATTTATACCGAACAATACTTATTTTACACATGCCAATAACCGGTTCCTGTCAGCCTTCGCAAATGCCGCATATACCTTAGCGGGTAAGTATACGTTAAGTCTGAGCGGCAGGAGGGACGCGTCCAATCTTTTCGGTGTGAATACCAACGATAAATGGAACCTTCTATGGTCGGCCGGTGTGGCGTGGAACCTAAGTGAAGAACGGTTTTATCGTTCGGAGCTGATACCTTATCTGAAAATGCGTTTCACGCATGGCTTCAGCGGTAATGTAGACCTTGGCCGAAGTGCGGTGACAACTATTTCCTACCGTGTCGGTCCCCTGGCTTCTTCTCCCTATACGCTCGGGCCGATGGCTACCATATCACAGCATGCCAATCCTGATCTCCGTTGGGAGAAGGTTGGCATGACGAATCTGGCGGCTGATTTTGGATTGAAGGGCAACAGGCTGAACGGCAGCATCGATTTTTACCGGAAGTATGCAACCGATCTGTTCGGCCCAGATCCGATGGATTATACTACGGGTATTTCGGGAACGGTGGTTCGGAACGTGGCTTCCTTTAAAGGAAGAGGGGTCGACCTGAGACTCAATTCGTTTAATTTAAACGGACCGATCAACTGGACAAGTGAGCTCAACTTTACCTTTTACAGGGATAAGTATGTAGACTATTATAAAAACTCCCTGAGGGGCAGGGATTATATCACGGGTGTTACGCCGAACCTGTCAGGTTTTGTCGGAAAACCCCTGTATGGTGTGTACTCTTATCAATGGCGCGGGCTCGACGGAGCAACCGGCGAACCTATAGGCGTGATCAACGGTAGGGATAGCAAGAATTATGGTGCTATAGTTGGAGATTCCACTACGGTGCATGATCTGGTATACAGTGGTCCTGCCTTGCCCACAGCTTTCGGCTCGTTGGGGAATACATTTGGTTGGAAGAACTTTTCGGTTACCGTCCGCGTGCTGTTCAAGTTGGGGTATTATTACAGACGTAATGCCATTCATTATTACAATCTGTTTTCTTCGGGGAGCGGAGGGCATCCCGAATACGCGCATCGCTGGCAGCAACCCGGGGACGAGCAGTTTACAGATGTTCCTGCCATGTTATATCCGGCAATGGCAAACAGGGACAATCTTTATGCGAATTCCGATGTTACTGTGGAGCGTGGCGACCATATCCGTCTACAGTATGTGTCGATGTCTTATCGTCTTGACCGTAAGTTGGTAACCAGAATGGGTATAAAAAGCCTGGAGTTCTATATGAATGCAAATAACCTCGGGATATTATGGCGCGCCAATAAGGAGAATATAGATCCCGAGTACCGCTCGGCAAATGCTGTTCCTCCGGCCAAAAGCATCTCCCTCGGTTTAAGAATGAATCTATAACTGTTGATCTAAGAAACCATCATGATTTAAGTAAACCACACAGCGGATGAACTAAGCATAGCGCTCTCTTGAACGCTACTGAAAAACATTCAAAAAATGAAAAATAAATCTGATGGCTTCTTCACCTTTAAAGAACAATTTATCAAGATGAAACCGAGATGTAAATAATAATGGACACACAGGGCAATTATTATTTACTCGAGCTCTCATCAACCATTAAAAAGTAAATAATAAGATGAAAAAAATATCTGTATTGCTGTTGATAGCTTGCGTTTCAAATTTTTTTTCCTGCAAAAAATATCTGGACAAGGTACCCGATAAACGATTGGTAATTCCGCATACATTGAACGACTTGCAGGGACTGTTAGACGATTATAATAATATGATACTTACGATCGGAGAAGGGGAGGTGAGTGCAGACGACTATTATCTCACGTCCAACGACTGGCGATCATTGGCCGATGAAGGATTACGGAGAATGTACGTTTGGGAAAAAGACTATCTTTTTTCCTCTTCCGCAAATGCATGGCTCTTCGCTTACCGTATCGTTTATTGGTCGAACGTGGTGTTGGAGAACATCGAAAATATCGATAGAAATCATAATAACACAAACGAGTGGGATGACCTTAAGGGGCAGGCTCTTTTTATGCGTGGGAAAACGTTTCTCGACATCGCCACAGTCTGGGCACAGGCTTATGATATGGAAGATGCAAACAATGAGCCGGGGATTCCCCTGCGGCTGAATGCCGACTTTAACATTCCTTCAACTAGAGCCGGTTTAGCGGATACTTATCAACAGATCATTAAGGATCTGAGTGAGGCTGCCCTGTTATTGAAAGATTCGTCCGTACACCCGGTGCGGCCATCCCGGGCCGCCGCTTATGGTATGCTTGCAAGAGCCTATCTCTACATGAGAGATTACACCAATTGTTTGCACTACAGTGAGCTTAGTTTGCGGTTGAAAAATGACTTGATGGACTATAACGAACTGCAGGGAGATGCTTTGTTTCCTATCAAAGAATTTAATAAGGAGGTGATATTTGCAAGTTATATGGCAGCCCCGCAGGCGTTGAATATCAATCGTGCCAAAATAGACTCAAATCTATACAGCTCTTATGCTGCCGATGATCTGCGGAGAAAAATATTCTTCAGGGATAACGGGGATGGTACAGTTGGTTTCCGCGGAAGTTATTTCGGAGGCCTGGCACTGTTTTCCGGATTATCCGTTAATGAACTGTACTTACAACTGGCGGAATGCCTTATACGCCAAGGCGATGTAAACGGAGGGCTATCTTATCTGAACGTTTTGTTGAAAACCAGATGGAAAGTAGAAGACGGTACGTCGCTATACAAATTCAAGACCGCTTCGTCCGCATCCGAAGCACTGGATATCGTGCTCACCGAACGAAGGAAAGAACTGCTCATGAGAGGGCTGCGCTGGGCGGATATCAAACGCTTGAATAAAGACGATAGAAATATCGGTATAAGAAGAAAGGTGGAAGGAAAAATTTACGAATTGCCTCCAAACGACCTGAGATATGCACTGCCTATACCGGAGGACGTTATCGATCGGACCGGGATGCCACAAAATCCCCGTTAATGAAAAAGCCTGTAACCAAAAATCGGTACAGGCTTTTAACACAGGACTGCCGGCTATTATTGTTGTGGACGCTTGGCTACATTTGGATCGGCCATGACGTCGGACGGATCTTTATCTTCCAGATAAGTTTCGATATCTTCATCAACGAGCGTAATCTGGCATGGTAACTCTGGAGATCCCGCGCAATTAAAGCCGCTGGGAGTGGTACTCCACTGGGCCGGATTGGCCGCTTCACTCAGATTATTACTGTGAAAATAATAAGTGGTTGTTACGCGAGCCTTCTCTTTTTTACTTTCTTTATCTGTTTTTTCGGTAGCATAGGCGTTGCCCGATACCATGATTGCCATCGCCAGTGCAAAAGCAAAGCTTAAACCTTTTTTTAATTGAGTATACATATTATCCTCCTTGTTTTTTTTGATTTTTATTATGACTTCTTTTACTTTCTCTCATCTTGAGAAAATCTACTGGGAATAAGAGATCACACCGGCCTGCCCGGAAATACTGCAAATCTGCGAGGGTGTTGATTGGAAAATGATTTCATAATATTTGGTTTTTGTACAAGGCTAAGTTATTAGGTGCTCGGAAGAAAAATGCTTCCAAGTTTGGTAGAAAATAATGACTACCGCTGATTTAGATAGCGTTTCTTCATTCGATAGAAAGTTCCATGCGAAAGGTTGGCATACTTTTGTTGAATGCCCACATCACAGTGGTGAATGATCTCCGGCATTTCTTCCACCAACATACGGTAACGCTCATAATAATCGCTTGTTTGTAACAACAAAACATGGTTACGCAAACGGGTTAATTGGTGCTGTTTGAGAATATGAAATAATTCCGATACAGCGGTATAACGTTGTTGTGCGGTGGAGGCGGCATCGGCACGCAATTGAAAAACAGTGCTATCTTTTAGGAAAGTGGTATAAACGTTGCCGGCTCTCCGCGTAAAGGTGTGCTCGGTTCCCGTGAAATAGCTGTTCGGTATGGAAAGCCATCGGAAGCTGCCTTTTTTGCCATCTTCTGCATAATGTAATCCGGCCACCAAGCCTTCCAAGGTAAAACACCAGTAGTATTTTGGTTCGTCCGGTGAGCTGAAAATGGTACTTTTTCTATATTGCCTGATCAGCCCATGGTTTTCCAAAAACAGGCGGGCATCATCCGGGATATGCATATAACGCTCCCAAAAATCGAATAATCTTTGCATGTGTAATGTAACTTTACTGCTTTGTCATTGGATAAATAATAAACCTCCCTGCTAGCGCATCCAAACAGGGAGGATATTCTTGTCTTTTAGTTATAGTTTTTGTCGATGGCCTCCTTTCTCTTTATTTTGTTCCATAATTGCGCAATTGCTTTGTTCAATAAATCGCTATGAATGTGGAGCATACGATATAATATTTTTGGAGGCCAGGCTGCGAGGTTCAGTACAAGCATGAGACCTGAAAATAAATGAAGTTGCATGAGCCAGGCGATTAACAGGTGAAGCGTAATCGCATACCATAACGCATAGCGTCCATCCTTAATGTAGGAGAATAGGGGATAGATAAGCTCGGAAGCCCAAATGCCGATGCCGCTAATCTTGTACAGTAAAGGCCATTGCGCCAAATACTGAAAAAGAGGTAATAGTGCCTGATGCCCATAGGGAAGAGTCAGCGCCTTATATAAGGCTTCTCCATTCCACCAAGTAGGACCAAGCATTTTGTCTAA
Organism: Olivibacter sp. EAT-5; assembly: GCF_044784325.1. NCBI lineage: Bacteria > Pseudomonadati > Bacteroidota > Sphingobacteriia > Sphingobacteriales > Sphingobacteriaceae > Olivibacter > Olivibacter sp. EAT-5. Next base: position 2,712,890 of record NZ_CP173028.1, read on the forward strand.
TCCGGCGAAATAGTAAATGAGACATAGATGCATGCGAAACATCCACAAGGTTCCATTTAATGGTAACATCATATAATAGAACAAGGCAATGGTAGCTAGTTGATCAAAACCATAAGTAAAAAATACAGTCCCTCTAAAGAAACTTAAATGTAAGAGCAGAAGAACAAGAGATGTATAACGGCCACCAATGTTACAACAGAACAGTACGCATAGTACCAGATACAGAAGACCCAGCGCTTTTACCGCATAGGCTGATGTACTCCATAGCTGCAGGCCGACTCCTAATTCAAAATCATTTCGGAAATAGAGTAGTTCACTTGGGAAAAGTGCATCGGCTCCGTATAGCAACGGAAGATCATTCCATATGCTTAACATGGAGATGAATAGCAGTGTGCCTGAGCCGATGGCCAATATGCGCTGCGCCAATTTTGAATGGTAGCCTGATGCTTGCCAACTCATAGTAAGGTAGATTATAACGATAAGTGATAGATCCTTTTGTAGCGAAGTCGGGCGAGCGGTTCGGCAAGGGTGGCCTGAATTGCTACGTATAATTCAAGCAATTTAATCTGCTTTGCGTCAGGCCGTTTCTCGTATTGCTTTACGAGCCCTTTCAAAAGCGCTTTACCGTAGCTTTGCAACAGCGTGTCCGTATCGCGAAGTCGATCATCTAGCTGCGCGAGAAAGCTTACATAGCGGAATCGACCCTTTTTACTGCTGAATATCGGATAACTAACTACCTCATTTTTATCATTTGTATATAGCAATAGGATATGTTGGCTGCCTACGCTTGGCGCAAAAAAACCATAGACCGTTTCGGTACCGCTCCAGATTAAGTACTGACGGATGAGCGGTATTCCGTTCACTATCCGAACGAAGCGCTCCAACGGGTATTGCCCATGCTCGGAAAGTATACTATGAAGGTTGTATAGTATAATTAAAGCAAAATGTATAGATGCAAGCAATAGGTAGATACTATGTCTCAGGCTCTTCATTTTACTTACTCCCCGTAATTAGCTAGTATGTTTAGTTGCCGCTCTGACATTGTCGGGACAGGTGTGCTGCGTACAAAAAAATAATAGCGGATCGTTGACCATTCTTTGTCTTTGTCACTTTGGATGTCCTGATCATTTGTTAATTGAGCCCGTTCAGGTGTAGGCACCTGCAGCATCTCAACGGCATGATCCGCTTGCTGTTCTTTCGCCTTCAAGGCAAAATAGGTGATTAAGAAACAGATTAAAATCGGCAGCTTTTTAACGATTATTTTCATAATAGTATAATTGATTTGTTGTTAGATAAGCTCAATATCTGCCTTGAAAAGTAAAAAGTGTGTTAAAAAATGACCAACTGGCGGTTTTTTCTTACAAACCGAGCCTTTTTTCCTTTTAATTTTTTTTCATATTGGTATATTTAAGGACCTAAATGAAAACTAACACTTAAACTTAGAACAATGTCTTTTTCAGCAATTGCTATTGATGATGATAAGAAAGACTTAGCTTTAATTGCTCAGCACTTTCGATCTTTTAATCAAATCAAACTTCTCGAAACCTTCACTTCGGTGAGGAGTGCATTAGATTTTCTCATAAAAGAAAATCTGAAGGTGGATATACTTTTTTGCGATCAGGAGATGCCTGATTTTAATGGTTTAAAAGCACAGGATATACTTAATGGGCACTTTCATTATTTTGTATTGGTTACGCATTATGATAGATATGCCATGTCGGCTTATAACCATGGGGTGGACGGATACTTGCTGAAGCCGCTGCGAGAAGAGTATACCTTACGGCTACTCAAAAAAATTTCGCTATCGCACTTGGATGCTCAGGAAGACTTCGTGGTTTATTTTAAAGCCGACGAGAATGAGCATAAAGCGTTAGATATGGCCCAAGTTCCGTGTATTTTATCCGATGGTAATTATTGTCACGTATATACACCGAAAGCTAAAAAGACAAAGTGGATTGTTTCCACATCATTGAAGTCTATGGAGCTGCAAATTGCTCACATGAACCTGTTTTTGCGCTCGAGTCGGAGCGCTTTGGTGAATCGACGACACATCCGGAGCATTAATCTGGAAGCGAAGCAGATTCGTGTATATGGTGTTGATTTGCCGATCAAAATCGGCGATACCTACCTGGAGGCTTTGGCCGATTTTCATCGTTCAAGACGTATCTTCTCTAAACCGAACTTTAAGGATGGAACGAAATATTGAACGGAAAAATACCTTCGAGGTTATTAGTCGGTTAAAGAACCAGATCGAATCATTCTGGTTTACACTTGTACTAGTGGTTGCGCTGATCAGTTACCAACAATGGCTCCTTGAGGCAGACTTGTTCGCGCCGGATGCAAACATATTGTTGAACCAGTTGATCTATTACGGTTTGATTTATGCTGCCTTTCATTTGAATATAAGATACCTCTTTCCGCATATCTTCTCCAATATAAAAGGGTGGTGGTGGAAAGTGCCACTTTTTATTGGAGGTGAAAGCTTATTGCTTTTTCTGATAGCGGTAATTATCAGCGTACTGGCCGGAAGAATGGAAGTGCGGATGGCCCTTGCATTTTTTGATTTCAGTGAATTGTATCACAAGAAAGCCGTATTAGGGCCATGGGTTTTATATACAGGCTTGAATTTAGGCTATTACTTCTGTTGGCAGGCTTTTCATTTATTGTCAAAGCTCTGGGTGACAAAACGGGTGCGCGATGATCTGGAGCAGGAATTAACAGCTTCACAGATACAGACTGAAAATAGACAGGCTTTTCACCATCTATGGTACCACTTGCTATCTTTAGCAAAAGATTTGATACCCACCAAACCTAAAAAAGCGGTTAAAATTATTGAGCTGATCCGTTACATGCTAAGATACCATGGGATGCAAATGGAAAAATTAACATGGGTAACGCTGCAGGATGAGCTGCGCTTTATGCGCTTGCTATTGTTAGCGTCTAGGCTACGAAACGGTGACGTACAAGTATTTTGTGATATCGACCATACACTTCTCGACAAAAAGTGTATGCCCATAAGTCTGATTGTATTGTTGGAAAACATGATAGGGCATAGTATTTTAGATAACAAACGACAACCCGCAGTAATAACAATACGTCGAATCGATAACACGCTCCAATTTACTACTGAAAATAAAATAAAGAAAAGTAACGACGCGGAACATTTGCATATTGGCTTGCAAAATTTGAAGAGCAGGCTGATCGATTATTACGAAGATAAAGCGAAACTGGATGTTTCGATTAAAGATGATATCTTCTATACTTGTCTTAAACTGCCTATAATTGGATAAATAATTATCTTTAGGCATTCTTGTCTTTCACCCGAAACCTAAAAATCTATTTACAGGAGTCGTATTCAATGTAATGTGACAGCGAGCGCATCCCAAGGGAGAGTACTACTTCTTTACTCCACTTATAGACAAGCAATGAACAATTTTGACAAACTTTTAACTCAATTACAAACTATTCAGGACAAGTTTACCAATATTGAAAATTTTCTTACCAGTAATTTTATAGATTTCCAAAAGGAGCAGTTAAAGGAGTTACTCCATGCGCTCAAGACGCTAAGCGCTACCTCCTCTGATCCCAGTGAGCAGCTGAAGGAAAAAGAAGAAGACACGCTGCACGACGCAAGGTATGCGGCCGAGCGGATAGGTGTGTCCGAGAAAACCATATCGCGTCTCACCGGTCAAGGGATGCTACCGATTCATAGTTACGTAAACCGAAAACGCCAGTTCCGTAAAAGCGACATCGACCGCTGCCGGAGGTATTACCGGGGTGAATAGCCGGCTCCCTATCGGCTTCTATATGGCTTCCTACTGGCTTCGGTGGTGCCTGCTATATCAGTGGGTCCTGAATGGGCGCTTGATGCGAGCTCCTTGGGGAACCGCCCCAACGAGTGCCCATTCAGTTCCGCTCAAATTGGCACCAAACATAGAGGCCATCTCCGAAAGGGCTACAGGACAGTTACAGGACACTTACCGGACAAAAGATCGGTTCTGCAGGACACTTGCAGGACAAGCGTTCCGGTGCTATAGGATGTTGATAAAGAGCTTTTTATGTTTGTCTCCGTCAGCGTAATAATACCGGTATTGCAAAGACGCTGTGGTTTAATTTTTAACTAAAAAAGGAGAAAAGAACATGGCAAAATTTGTCAACGGTGCAATCGGCACCTTTTCTGGAAAAGTGGGTAGCGTGATCGGCAGTAGCTGGCGGAGTATCCATTACATGCGCGGGCTCAGCAAGAAGCGGACAAAGCCCTATACCGAGAGCCAATTGGCCCAACAGCAGCGTTTCGGCCTCATGGGGCGTTTTCTGCTGCCGCTGCGCGGCCTGATGCAAATCGGCTTCGCCAACCTGGATACCTCCAGGGCAACACTATTCAATCTGGTGATGGCGCGCAACCTGCCCGCCGTGGCGGGGGAATATCCCGACTTTACCATTGATTATAGCAAGGTCAGGCTTAGCAACGGCTCACTCTTGCAGCCTCGCAATCCAGTGGTGAATATAACCCCCGGCATAGCAACCGTCTCGTGGAATCCCGCTACCAATAGATTCAACGGGCATGCCGACGATGAAATGTATCCATTGCTGTACGATCGGGAGCTGAACCTGTTTTATACCTCCGACGACATTGTGCGACGCTCGGACGGACAGGTGGAGATTCCGCTCGATGCGGATACCGCAGGGCATACGGCGGATGTGTGGCTTTTTACCACCAGTCGCGACGGACTGCTCATTTCGGAAACGATCTACGTGGGTGCGCACACACTCGAGTAAGTAATGGTTGAACCCGGCTTGCGCCTGATGGCGCAAGCTTTTTAAACGAAAAACAAATGGCAAGATTTATCAATATGACAACTTTTTCGGGCACATTCGGCAATATGGTGGGCTGCCTGGGACCTTTCGGTTTTTACATCCGTAGTAAACCGAAAAAATCACTTAAGCCGCCTTCCCAAAAGCAACTCACCATCCGGGCAAAAATGGCTTTGGTGGGGGCTTACCTTCAACCTTTGAAGGAAATGGTTTACCTAGGCTTTGCGGCTTCGTATCGGGTAAAGTCAAGAACGGCCGCGATGAATATGGCTGTCGGCCATGCCATGCGCAACGCCATAGGCGGAAGTTACCCGGACCTATATATCAGGCCCGAGGAGGTGATAATCAGTCAGGGAAAGGTGCCGAATATTTTGGATGCAGAGCTTAGCGTCGAGGAAAAGCGGTTGGTATTGAGCTGGCGCTGGTGGCCTTCTCTTAACTCCTTTGCCGACGATCGCGTCTATCTGATGGCGTATCATGTAGCCGCAAGAAGTATGGCGATGGAAGAGGCTTTTCGGGATACAGAGTCTATAAGTATTAACCTAGAGGCAGAACCCCCCGGAAGTACCTTGCAGGTATATGTCTGCGTGAGCCGCCGCGACAATAAGTTTTTTTCCGACAGCAGGTATATGGGAGCGTTTTTGGTATAGTGGAGACGTTGAGTCGTTCAGTAGTTGAGTCGTTCAGTAGTTGAGTCGTTCAGTAGTTGAGTCGTTCAGTAGTTGAGTCGTCGAGTAGTTGAGTGGTTAAGTAGGGCGTTAGTCAATTAGCTGATGAGCCAATTTGATAATGAAGCTTACCTGCCGATAGCCGACTGCTGATGGCCGAAAGCTAGAGGCAGGTGATGCCTGCCTACCGGTAGGCAGGAATTATGAATGATGAATTTTGAATTTCAATGGCATGAGTACTCACCTTACAGCCGTGAATAGTACGTTGTCGAAGAGATAACTATCATAAGCTAAAAGGCGACCTCCAAAATTTTCGGTTGTCACAAGCCAAGTAACTGCAGAAACGTTGTAGAAAAGTTTGCAGTCGCGACTTTTCTTTTTGTTAGCTTTTTCTTTTGGGAGAAAAGAAAAAGTAAATGAATTAAAAACAAAAACGATGATTAAACTAATAAGAATCGCCGAAGGCATCCATACGACCCTCGGCCAGTTATACATTGACAATCTCTTCCAGTGCTATATCTTGGAAGATAAAATACGGGATGAAAAAATCCTAGGAGAAACGGCCATTCCGGCCGGAACCTATCAACTCGGCTTGAATAAGCTTGCTGGTATGAATGCGAAATATCAGAGCCGATACAGTTCCATGCATAAGGGAATGGTAGAAATCAGAGGTATTCCCAATTTCAGTTTGGTGTTCTTCCATATCGGCAATTACCACACCGACACCCGTGGTTGCCCCTTAACCGGAAGTTATTATCAGCTTATTGACGGAGACTATCGGGTACTGCATTCCGCGGACGCATATAAAAGGGTGTATCCTTTATTAGCTGAATGTGCTGCCGCGGGGAGTAGTTTGATCATTAGCCAATGTGATCATTAGCCAATATGATAATGTTTTGGCTACATAAAGCTTAAAGCTTACATCTTATTGATCGCTGATAGCTGACATCCGGAAGCCGATAGCTTATACCTAATTTCTAACCCCTAAAAGCTAAATAACAATGAAATCATTAGAATTAATAACCTTATTAGGAACGATCATCAGTATTTTATTATCAATCATAGCCTATTTCTTAAAGCAATTACATGGAAACTTCCGGAAAATGGAGCAGGATGTAGCTTTAATGAAAGCAAGCATACAGCTCTTGAAAGCGGATTTAAAAGCGAATTATAATTTACTTCGACAGCGGATGGAGTTTTTGGAGAATGGCCGTAGGCCATAGGCTGTAAGCCAAAAGCCAATAACCAACAACAAATAACCAACAACGAATAACCAATAACTAACAACGAATAACCAATAACGAAAATGAACGAAATAACAGAAAGAATTAAATCCCCCACGCCAAAGTTCTTTAAAAAGATAAGAACTATCGGTTTAACCTTGGGTGCAGTAGGAGCGGCTTTATTAACGGCTCCCATTACTTTACCGGCAACAGTAGTTACCATAGCCGGTTATTTGGCTACGGCGGGTATTGTAGCCTCAGCCATCTCAACGGTGGCGAAGGAGGGTAAGTGATAGTAAGGGGCGTCTCCTAGGGTTGTTCCGAACAATGTAGGAGATGCCTACCGTTGCTTTAGCATTCCGAAAACTCTCATCGCAAGTTTTCCTTGTTTTATCCTTTTAATAACTAGTTTCGACGAATAATAATTGTGCTTCTACCTTGCCAATGAGCCAATGTGATGATGGGGCTGGTGTTGCCTAATGCCATAGTTTTGAGCTTATGCCCCTATTAGTAGCAGTTTCAGAAGCGGGAGCACTAACGAAAGTCGAAAACTAAAAGCTAATTCATAGGAGCTTAATACACTAACTCACAAATCAGTTTTTTTTGCAGTCTGCTGGCTATCCAGTGTTGAAAGGGGAACTGGCGGAGCAGCTGATTCTCATAGTCGTTTTTTTCCAAGTCTAATAATGCGTTCCGGTAGTCGTATAGCAGTTCTTCTTTATTTTCAAGCGTCAGCCATTTTTTTAACATGCGCAGTGTGATTTTCTCAAGCGTAAATAGTTTTTTACCTTTTTTTAATTTTCGCTCTACAGACTTAATTTCATAATATAGGTAATCATCATTTTCCAACTCCAGATGGATTAACAGGTGCAACAATCTTCCAAGAATGTAAAGTTGCAGGGAAATGAATAGACCTGCGCTATTCAATACGGAATTGACGAGCTGGAGGGATTGCTGAAACTTGCCAAGGCAAAAATATAGAACTGACAGACGGAAAGACATCTCCGCTGATGCATTCGGTGCAACAACTAGGTTCTTTGATAAAAATCGATTTTCATACTGCTTGGCTAGTTCATTCGCTTCAGAAAAATTTTCTGTTGCTTGTAAAAAGCCTAAACGGTGGAAATATACCATGTGATCTCGCAAAAGTAAAACACTTTCGCTGTCGGTCACAACTTTTTCCAATTCGTGCAAGAAGTAAGGCATTTCTTTGTTCCTAGTTGTCAGATAGAGATTGGTAAGAACACCATGTAACATATAAATGTAATGGACGGGCGAGTCGCCCCAAAGCTGTTTGTTTTTTTGAAAGAGAACATTTAGTTCTTCGAATATTTGTAAACTCTGCTTTGGGCTGCCCGTCATTAAGAAGTAAATAGACTGAAAGTGAAGATGTAATTTTTCGGATTCAAACGAAGTATACTTGTTCATGGCGTTCACTTGAAACTCTTCCAACAGGAGATCATTCAATTTTGTGGTTTCCAATTCGCTTCTGACGTTGCCGTTTTTTTGATACCTGAACATTAGTAATTCGTACAGCGATGCGTGTCGGCTAATGTACAGCTCATGGTATAATAGGTCGACAATCTTTTCTTGCTTTTGTATCAGTGCGTTTTCATCAATGCCGGGAAACTCCAGATTCGTGAGATATAAAAGTTCTTGTTTGGCCAATAAAATATAGAAAGCGAATTTCTCGTGCTTCAAAGCCAGCTTTTTTGCTTTATCCAATTCGGAAAAGCATAATTCATATAATCCTTTATCGAAGAGTATCTTGATGTCCCCTAATAGATTGGAAAGTCTGTTTTCGGTGGATTTATCAGCTTCGAAACTGCGTAAACTACGCATCAACATTTTATACAGATGCTTACACGCAGGTTCTAGCTTTGCGTCTGGGAAATTCTTTTCTAACCTATTTTTTATATAGGCTGGATCCCTAACACCCTTTTCGATAACACGATACAAGTAATGATATACTTTGTCGTTATTCCCGCGGGTATAAGACCATTTAAAATAGCGTTTCTCTGATTTGGAAAGCGAACGGATAAGTGTACTTAGCTGTGCAATACCGGCCATAGGATAGCTGTTTGAGATCGATGGTTGAAGCTGCGATGACGCAAAGAAACGTATGCAACGTGCTCTAATATAGTCTTAATTAGGTAGAGTTCATAAGATTGATTTTTTGTTTTCTAAAACAATCACCATGTCTTGGTCGGACGGTGGCGGGTTAAGCTCCAGTAGTGTTTCCTTGTGGACGAGACTGCCTTTTACCCATCTATTTGTTGCAGGAGAAAACCAGGTTGCGCGATAGGAATTTCCGTTCACGTTATTTAAAACAACTTTTCTGACTCGAGGTAAATAAACCACTATTGTTTCTCGATTGCGGGTTTGTGTTACAGATACGTAATCCGAGAGGTCTGCCGATACTGACTCTTTTGCCAATAACTCAGCTGCCGGCCGCAGTTCCCACCAGGGCAGTCCCTGCATCAATCGGATCAGGTAGCCAACCTGAATGCTGCCAGGCAATGACATTGCCGCCCTCCATCGGCTCGCTTCTGCACCGGCAAAACCATGGTTTAATACTTTTTCGCCAACGCGAAGCCATGACCAAAGTCCCGTGGTTCCGTAACTAATACCCGCTGTAGGGGCGTTGAAGAGGCTCCAATAACTTGCATTTCGAATATCGAGCGGCTGGATATTGCGCTGACTTTCTTCATAAAGCGGTTCCATATTAATGATCGGGCGGGGTGCCAATTGCGCCCATCGGTTGGTTATGGGGCCACGATTGATAAAGTTAACTGAACCTAAACTGTTATCATGTCCGGATTGATAACCAATGATGTCCAACCAGTCTTCGCCATTGTAAGCGTCGCCGATCCAAGAACGACCGCCGGGATGAAGTGCAACTGGCGCTTCGTGTTTACCCGCAAATACGGCACGGCCAATGCGTTTCCATCGTCCTTCATTTTCGTCGACGTAATTGCCATCACCTCCCAAAATCCAAACAACATGATGTCCTCCATATCGGGCAACTAGGTACTTGGCTAAGAGGATGGCTTCCTCATCAGGTAGATAATAGCCTGGGCTGAGCTCTCTTCCTTGAACTGTTGCTAATGCCCACAATAATACCGGTGCAGCTACTAAACCGTGGGCGTTTATCTCGTCGATTTTTTGATCGAGATGCTTAAAAAACTCCGGTTTGATCGCAATGTAGCCGCTACCTTCAAAGGCCACCTGCCCTAAGCTGTTTTTATCGCAGCCCCTCCATTGAGTGGCGACGAATTGAATCAAGTTATAACCGTTTAATGCGCGGTGTGCCAGGTAGTCTTTCCACTCGGCCTCGGTTGATTTAAGCGGACCGTTCCATGCGGTACATCCGCCCCAAAAGAACGGTTTTCCGTCTGCATGTGATAAATAGTAAGTTCCTTTGTTGTGTAAAACCCGGCCGTGTCGCAGGAGCTCATTGGATTGATCGTTTGCAACGCAATTGAATTGCCCTTCCTGCTTATGTAAACCCATGTTGGTGCTATCTGAGCAACGGGATGTCCACTTCCAGCGCCCTGTTTCATCCGGCATAAATCTTACCAACCAATCTGATGCGCCATTCCAAAATCCATCTACCGTTTTTTCACGCCCACTTGGCGAGGTAAAGGTAATCTCGAATACACCGACCTCATATAAGGGGTTGCCATACTGCTTATTACTATGGAAACTTTGTTCAAATGTTGTCCATTTGGCTACTGACTGCTGAGTTTTCGTGGTTCCCCCTACAAAAAGGGGAAATAACATAATCCAAATGACGAATCTGGCATAGCTAAGAAAAGCTTTCCTCATAACGCGCGTTTTAAATAATGCGAGCGGTTATCAACAGGGTCAACCCCGCAACAAATATAATCAACATCCAATTTAATATTTTCAATGTACCTGGTGGAGCCTTGGCAAATTCTTTCCAGATATAAATACCCCAAATGGCGGCGACAATCGTGGCCCCTTGCCCTAAGCCATAGGAAATGGCGGGCCCGGCCTTATCAGAGGCAATAATACTGCATAACATACCCAAGCACCAAATCATTCCACCCAAAAGGCCCATGACATGACTTTTTGTGCTTCCTTTAAAGTAGTCCGCAAACGTAAGCGGTTGTCCTTCCAACGGTATTTTCATTAAAAGCGTGTTTAGTATTAAATTACTCAATAACAGCCCAACCGAAAAACAAACAATTGCGGTATAAGGTGTCAACATGCCAGGCTCCGGTGAGCTGTGATTAGTGGCCATCGATTTGGCAACGAATCCGTAAAACAAGCCCATTAAGCAACCACTTATTATCGCAGTTAGCAATCCTTTTGTAGATAGACGTTTATCGGATCGGTTTAACCTTCCGAAAGCTATGGCATTCAGAACGATGGCTAGTGCAATTAGGAGGACACCGGCAAACAATACCACGGGATTCCCCAACGGCTGTGCGATATAGTTGTCGATAATACCTAGAATAAGTGCGATACCGATGCCGACGGGAAAGGCTACTGACATGCCGGCGATTGCGATGGCAGCCATCAACAAGATATTTGCAAGGTTGAACAAAGCACCACCACAGACAGCACTATAGATATTGGCATAATCGGCCTGATGGATATCGTCTAGAAAAGACCTGCCCGCAGATCCGATACTTCCCATGCTAAAGGCGGAAAGCACCGAAAGTAATAAAACGCCCCATACATAGTCCCAATAATAGAGTTCGAATCGCCATCCCTTATCGGCAAGTTTGCCGGTATTGGCCCAGGAACCCCAACACAACATCGTTACAAAGCAAAAGGTGACTGCAAGCGCGTAGTTATCTAAAATGAACATAAAAGCAAATTTGTAGTAGTTCTTCTTGATTATTTAATAGCCATATCATCCATTTTCTTCGCCAGCTCAACAAGATTTGCGCCTTTTCGAAGGCGCAAAAAATGATGATTGCTTGGTTCGCCGGATCGCCAATAGTTGCTTCCGTTGGGACGCACTTCACAACGGCCATTGCCAATTTGTTCGAAATAATTATCGGCATCACTACATAGGACATAAATTGCTACTTGATCCCAACTAGGCCTGCCTTTGAAATTATTATATAATGCATAGGCTTGACGAACGGGGCTACCCGCTGGTAAGCGATCACGCAAATAGCTTCCGCCGGTGATTATTTTTTCACCCACCTCCCAGCCCGCAAAAGTAACCGGCCGACTCCATTGAGTTACGCAATACACGGTTGAGGCTGGATCTGGGCGATAGAAATTGGCTTCTTTTCCTTCCGGGAACTGACCGCCCATACATACCCATTTCTTAACTTTTTTTTCGGCAAGCGCTTTCCCCGATAAAGTCGAAATCTCATCCGGTTTGGAAGCGAGCAGATTGCTGAAGTTGGAAAGGTGGCCGATGGTTATGATAATAACAGACGAATCGGCACTGGATGCAAGTAAGCGTCGATACAAGGTGGTGGCATCTTCAGCAGTTGATAGTGTCTGCAATTTGCGGGGATAGTTTTGAGCGATCTGTTTGGTGTACTTGGAGTGATTATGGAGCGCAACTTGATTTTTGAGCACGCCGATCGGCAAGTGCGGCCTTCCAAAGTAGGTGTTAAAGGCACTGGCACAAAGGGCTGCATATGGATCGTCACTCGTTACTATTAAACCCAACAGTGATACTTTAGCATCGTCTGCCAAATGATGCAGCATGGCCAATGCTTCTACGTCATCAACATCTGAATCGATATCGGCGTCCAGTATAACAGGGGTCTGCGCATAGATGACCATGGCACGCATATAGAAAACGGACAGGTAAACAAGCCATTTTGTTGGTCTCATATCAGTAGTTTGGATTCTGTGCAAAAGGCACGGTTAACAGATCAATTTGTGTTTGCGGGATAGGGCGCAATAAATGGTAGGGTTGTATCTGCTGGCCCGCGGCCGAATAAGCCCTGATTCGCTCAAGCGCCTTTCCTGTACGTACCAGATCGAACCAGCGATGCATTTCGCCGGCTAATTCGCGAGCACGTTCTTCAAGGATCACATCAATGTTTAAATCAGAGGGGTTAATGGATAGGTTATAACCCGTTCTGCTGGCTCGCTTGCGAACCTCATTGAAATAGCTGACGGCATCATTGGTTTTACCTGCCATCATGAGTGCTTCGGCGGCAATTAGATAGGTCTCTGCTAAACGGAAAACGATGAAGTCTTTGTTCCCACGCTCTTCGTTTACAGTAGGTCGTGTAGGATCCCAATATTTGAGCAAGGTAGGGTGAAATTCGATTTTATTTCGCCAGCTTTCGTCCACAGGGTCACCTACCGACTTCCCTGCAGGCAACGTCGCTTCAAAATTATAGTAATAATCGTCGAAGGTACGCCAGATATCACTTCGTTGGTCGCGCTCGTCGTCGTACAAGCTCATCAGGTAGGCAGTTGGTGCATAGCGCGAAAATGGTCTTCCCCATTGAAGTACACGTGTCATGCCCGGTATATCTGAATATGAATTCTGAAAATACAGGTGCGTTCTGTTACCATTGTTACCGGAATTGGTCGGGTCGTTTTCAAATTGTACAGAAAATATAATTTCTTTATTTTCTTGATTCTCGTGATGGAAAATCCGACTGAAAACAGGTTCGAGGGCATAATTCGTTTTGTCATTGATAACGATTTGCGCATAACGAGCGGCATTTTCCCAATCGTGTGTCAATAGGTACACTTTGCTGAGCAAATGTTGTGCGGCGCCTTTACGCGCACGTCCCCACTGCGACGAACTGGGCGCTAGATGCTCTGTCGCAAAGACTAAGTCGGCAATCATGGCTTCGTAAACCTGAGGAGTCGGTGTTCTCTCGGCTTCTGTTTCAACGGTTACTGTAGGGTTGAGCTTTAGGGGTACATCACCGAACTGCTGAACTAGCCAATAATAGGCTAATGCCCGGATAAACCTGGCTTCTGCCACGATCTGCAATTTTTTTTGCTCATCCATATCGATATTTTCGGCCGAGGCGTTGACGGTATTACAAACGTTGATGATCTTATAACAGTTAGACCATATGAAATTTACCTCGGAAGAGAATGCATTTAGATCCGGATCGTAAATATTAAAGGGTAAACCCTGCGTTCCTTTTCCATGGGTATAGATATCCGTACCGAGAATGGTTAATCGAAAGGGTTCTTCATTTTCGCCGTAAATAGGCCTTAAGTCTGCGTAAGCGGCATTAAGTCCGGCATTGAGCGCGGTTTCGTCCACATAGAAGGTGACGGGGTTGAGCACGGAACGTGGGGTTTCGTCCAAAAAGTCTTTTTTACAGGCTTGCATGCATAGGAGCAGCAACACCGATATAGATAATTTCGCTTTCATAGTTGGTTTTGGTTAAAAGCTGACATTTAATCCAAGTAAGAACAATTTTGCGCTTGGGTAGCTGTTTACTTCGCTACCTGCCTCAGGATCCCATCCTTTGTATTTTGTAAAGGTGAAGGGATTTTGAGCGCTTAAATAGATGCGCAGTGATTCCATACGCAAATGTTTTAATTGATTTGGCTTGAAGGTATAACCGAAATTGATATTTCGTATGCGTACGAAAGATCCATCCTTATATCGTAGGGTACTCAGGTTGGGGTTGTTGGCACCCGGAGTTACCGGCTTGGGGAAATCGTTGCTGCGATTCTCCGGCGTCCAATAGTTGACAAAGGTTGGGAGGTTATATCTTCCTTCTAGATTATCTAGGGCATATATGCCACTGTTGATCAAAAAGCCTTGCCGTACATTTAAAAAGACGGATAGATCGAAACCTTTGTACTGGAAATTATTGGTAATACCACCGCTCCATTTGGGGAAGGGTGTGCCGAGGATCACGCGGTCTTCTGCATTGATCTGCCCGTCGTTGTTCGTATCGCGCACCTTAATTTGCCCTGGTGTACGGCCATAGCGAGCTGCCTGCTCTGCTTCATCTTCCTGCCAAATGCCATCGAATTGGAGATCATAATACACATTAATTGGCTGGCCAATAAAGCGTGCATTTCCCACATCATCTTGCTGATCGCCATAGAGGTCGATGATTTTATTGCGATTGATCGCGAGGTTAAGGTTGGTTGTCCAGCGAAATCCACTTTGGAGCTCAAGATTGATGGATGATAGGTTCAATTCAAAACCCTTATTATCAGTAGAGCCGATGTTGGTAATGGCCGATTGGTAGCCCGTATGTGGTGCAAGCGCGCGGTTAAGCAGTAGGTCGGTAGTCCGGATATTATAGAGTTCTACCGACCCCGATAGACGGCTGTTCCACAAAGCGAAATCAATACCGATATTGGTTTGCTTGGACGTTTCCCACATTAAATCGGCATTTGGTAAGGTACCCGGCTCAAAACCGAGTGCTATTTCTGAGCCGTACATATACGAGCGTCGTACTAAACGGCCAAGTGACTGATAAGGGTCTAGCGCTGTATTACCGATTTCGCCATAACTGGCACGTAGTTTAAGATCAGTTAGGAAGCTTGTATTTTTCAGAAAGTTCTCCTGCGAAAGACGCCATGCAGCAGCTACGGAAGGAAAAAAGCCGTATTTTCTGTCTTGTCCGAATCGTGAGGACCCGTCTCTACGCGCGGTGAGCGTCAACAAGTATCGATCTTTAAATCCATAATTAATCCGGGCCATGTAAGATAAAATAGACCACTGCTGTTGATCGGAGTCGAAGTTCCGGATCTGACCTGCAGACAAATCATGCCATAACATGGCCTCCGAAGGTATTCCTTGGGCTTCTAAGGAGTTGGATTCGTAAGTCTGTTGCTGAATACTTTGTAATAAGGTTGCTTCAAGGTTATGCTGATCGTGCCAGTTTTTGGTGTAGGTAAGTAGGTTCTCAAGTGTGTAGGCTTTTGTGTCCATCTTCGCATTGGAGGCTCTATTTAAACCACCTTGAATGGTGGAAGTATTCGTGCCGATCATTCTGCCTTCATCAACAAAGGTAATATCAGGCCCGAAGTTGAGGCGATATTTTAAACCTTTCATAAACTCGTATTCGCCGAACAAGCTGGCAAAAATACGCGTGCGGATACGTCGGTTAATGTCGTTTTCGAGATCGAGCATCGGATTGGCCAGTAAGGCTTCGCTGGTAGGAAACATACGGTAAGATCCGTCGGGATTGTAAAGGTCGCCAAGAGGCCCTATGCGCATCGCTTGTCCCAAAACTTGTGTCATGTTCTGGATTTGCTCTTTTGACATGGAAAGAAGGGTAGATGAGCCTATTTTAAAATGATCATTGATCTGGTGATCGAGATTGGCTTGTATAGAACCCCTGACAAAACTTGAACTTTTTACGATGCCTTGTTGTTCTAAAAAATTGGCATTTAGTGCAAATTTCGTTTTGGCATTACCTCCTAACACGCCAATTGAATGACTTTGCTGCCTACCCTTTCTAAGTACCAGATCTTGCCAGTCGACACTGCGGCCTGCTTGATAATTATTGAGCTCGATAGGATCGAGTAGATCCTCCAATACGTCGGTTCCGCGGGAGGCACTTTTATATTTTACCCAGTCGTCCGAGCCTAGGACTTCCACTTTGTTCAAGATGCTCGACAAGCCAAAATAGGTGTCATAATTGATGCGCGTTTTGCCATCAAGCCCTCGTTTTGTCGTGATCAGTACAACGCCGTTCGAACCACGCGCACCATAGATTGCTGTTGCAGAGGCGTCTTTTAGTACTTCCATAGACTCGATAACATTGGGATTGATATCATTCAGACCACCGGAAATGGGTATGCCGTCAACCACAAACAACGGATCATTGCTCGCTGTTATCGACTTGGCACCCCGAATGCGGATGGTGGCGCCTTGTCCAGGGGCATTCCCACTAGCTACTACATCCACACCGGCCGCCCGACCTTGCAGTGCTTGGTCGGGTGATGTAACAGGCACTGCGGCGATTTCCGCAGAACTTACAGATGCAATGGCACCGGTTATCTGGCTTTTCTTCTGGCTACCATAGCCTACTACTACTACTTCATCCAAGTCTGCCGTATTTTCATCGAGCGCTACATCATAGGTGCCCGATCCCTGTAAGGTTTGCTCCTTGGCGGTATAGCCAATACCAGAAAAAACCAAGATGCCTGTAGCGGTCGGAATGGCTAAGCGGTATTGCCCCTGGCTATTGGTCTGCGTTCCAACAGCGCTCCCTTTCAAAGTGACGTTAATGTTTTCCAATGGTTGGCCATTCCCGTCCCGAACGGTTCCGGACGCGATGGATTGCTGCGCAAATTCCTTTCGAATAAATGAAGGTACGGGTGAAGCGAAGCAGGGGTCTGCTATTGCCCAATTAAAGGCGCAGATGGCCGTACAGATTTTAATGGGTATTGTATTCATAATTTGATGGTTAGTATTGTTTGTATAGGTTGGCCGGTAACTAGCGCTGCTGCAGTTCTTTGCGATATGGAATCGATTGTTGTGCCCCCATACGGGTAACGGAAATCGCGGCCGCCCTGCATGCAAAATGTACGGCGCTTTCCATACCCATATCCTCAGCCAAAGCCACTGCAAGCGCTCCATTAAAGCAGTCGCCGGCAGCAGTGGTATCTACCGCAGTCACCTCTGGTGCTGCAATCAGTTTGGAAATTGAACTAGTATGGAGATAAGCGCCTTGTGATCCAAGTGTGATGATGACCTGCTGTACCCCTAGGTCCAATAACTTGCTACCGGCTGCTTTGGCAGAACCTATGTCTTTAACACGTATCCCAGTGAGCAATTCGATCTCGGTTTCATTGGGAGTGATGGTATAGATGGAAGCGAATAACTCATTGGGTAAATTTTGTGCAGGAGCCGGATTGAGTATCAATCGGTTACCCAATTCGGCTGTTTTGCGGATCAGGTGGGTGACAGTATCAATGGGGATTTCCAATTGTACCAATACTAAGTTTTCCTGGGGTACTTCCGATAAAACGTGATCTATATCAGCAGGTTGCAATTGGCCATTTGCACCCGGCGCAACAACGATGCAGTTTTGTCCTTTGCTATCTACATTAATCAGGGCGACGCCGGACGGATATTCATGATCGACTATAACGAAACGCGTTTCGATGTTTTCTTTTGTCAATTGCTGCAATGCTTGGCGGCCGAATATATCGCTGCCGACTTTGCCGACAAAGGTTACATCACCACCCAATCGAGAGGCGGCGATCGCCTGGTTTGCTCCCTTTCCTCCCGGATTCATAAAAAACTCGCCTCCTAAAATCGTTTCCCCGGGTAATGCAAACTTAGCCGCTTTAATTACCATGTCTGTATTGGAACTGCCTACAACTAGAATTTTCTGGTTCATATAAAGGTAAAAGCTATTAATCGGTTTACTTATATTGATTGCTAAAACTAGCTATTCGCCTGATTTAAATCGAATCAAAAAATAGTTATAACGATATTTCAAACTAATGTTTTTTTTTATTAAAGTGTTGTTTATTAAGAAAATAACTCGTTGTTAAATAATATTTCAATTGAATGATTTAGCTTTATAGTTATGTGTTTTCAGCTGCGTGAGTTAAGTAGAGGAGTCGGTTTTTTAAAGTGATGAGTGATGAATTTAGGGTTGCTTATTGCCGGTTGTGAGATTAGTTAAATTGTTGAGTAGAGGAGTAGTAGAGTAGGAAAGTTTTAATTAGCCGATGAGCTAATGCGATAATGGTATTGACGCTGTCTAACACTTATAATTTATCACCTAGTGCTTATAGGACTTTTCTAAAAAAAATGCTATATATTTCATCGTTTTGGAATTATTTCTATTTTTGTAACCATGACCAGAAAAAAGCAAAGTAGTCAGGTTACTCCGCCCTGAGAATGATGTTTTTCCCCTTTTAATCACTATAGTCCTATAGTGGCAGGTCGTTATTATGGATATTCTCCGATAAATAATCGCATTCTTTTTATTTTTTTACTTTTTACGATCGTATTATGAATCAATACTTACGTCTCTTCGACTTTAAGCAAAAGGTCGATTACAAAATCGAAGTTTTAGCCGGCTTAACGGTAGCACTTGCACTGATCCCCGAAGCCGTTGCATTTTCAATGATCGCCGGTCTGCCGCCGCTTGTCGGTTTATATGCCGCATTTGTTATGGGATTGATAACGGCTATTTTTGGCGGAAGACCGGGAATGATTTCCGGCGCAACGGGTGCTGTAGCTGTCGTAATTGTCGCTCTGGCAAAATCACATGGGATAGAATATGTGCTGGCTACGGTGGTACTTGCCGGTACCATTCAGATCCTTGTGGGCCTGTTACGCCTGGGGAAGCTGATCCGTTTGGTGCCACATCCTGTTATGTTTGGTTTTGTGAACGGATTGGCTATTATTATTTTTATGTCGCAACTGGATCAGTTCAAAGCCGACGTTAATGGTGAAGTGGTCTGGCTAAGTGGGCAGCCGCTGATGATGATGCTGGGGTTAGTGGCACTTACCATCGCCATAATGGTTTTTCTACCTAAGTTAACCAAAGCTGTGCCTGCATCTTTAGTAGCAATTATTGTGGTCTTTCTCCTGGTGATTGGTCTCGGACTGGAAACTAAAACTGTAGGCGATATAGCTTCGATTAAAGGTGGTTTTCCGCCCTTTCATCTGCCTGCCGTTCCATTTAACTTCGAGACACTGAAGATTATTTTTCCCTATGCCGCTATTATGGCAGGGGTTGGCTTAATTGAAAGCCTGCTCACTTTAAATTTAATTGACGAAATTACCGAAACACGCGGAAGAGGGAATAAAGAGTGTGTGGCACAGGGTGCCGCAAACATGCTGAGCGGACTATTTTCGGGTATGGGCGGCTGCGCCATGATCGGACAAAGCCTGATAAACATTTCTGCCGGTGCCAGGGCACGTTTATCCGGAATGGTAGCTGCTGTGATGTTACTTGTGTTTATCATGTTCGGTGCTCCTTTAATCGAGAAAGTACCTATGGCGGCATTAACGGGTGTAATGATTATGGTGGCCGTAGGAACTTTTGAGTGGATCAGTTTTAGGATGATCGGAAAAATGCCGAAGCAGGATATCTTTGTAGGTGTGCTGGTAGCAGCTGTTACGGTATTGCTTCATAATCTTGCGCTCGCTGTATTGATAGGTGTTGTAATATCGGCCCTGGTTTTTGCCTGGGAGAGTGCCAAGCGGATCCGCGCCAGAAAATATATAGATGAAAAGGGTGCGAAGCATTATGAAATTTATGGGCCGCTATTTTTTGGTTCGATAACGGCTTTCAATGAAAAGTTCGACGTGCTGCATGATCCTCAGGAGGTTGTTATTGATTTTAGGGAAAGTAGAGTAGCAGATATGTCGGGAATTGAAGCGTTAAACAAACTCACCGAAAGGTATAAAAAGGCGGGGAAAACACTGCATCTTAAGCACCTGAGCAGCGATTGCCGGAAATTGCTGCAAAATGCCGAAGACCTGATCGAAGTGAACATTTTGGAGGACCCAACATATCACGTGGTGACGGATCAGTTAAAATAGTTTAAAAGCTGTGAAAATAAGCGAACATTCTAGTAGTTCTTTGTTTTTGAAGGCAAATTGAGCATATCGATGCTTGATAAAGAAAATATCCCGATTCATAAGGCCAAAATCCTGATTGATCTTGTTTAACTTGTCTAGTTTAGACGAATGCCTTTATTTAGAAGTTTATTTTGATAACACCTTATTGGATGCGGTTAGGATTTTTTTTTCGAAGTGTTGGCTTTATGATGTTGTGTTTTTTTTATCCAGTAGATTGTCGTGCTCAGTACCAAGGCTTTATCTATGGAAAAGTAACGTTGAAGAATAAGCAGGCTTATACCGGTCCGATCAAATGGAGCGCCCATCAGCGTCTGTGGAGCGATGTGCTTGTTGTCAGCAAAACGACGCATAACGCATGGCGATACCTATCGGGCCCGCAGCGGAAGCGTCTCCTCAATACCGGAAACGAAAAAGAGCTCGATTGGAAATTTATGAGCCTATGGAAAGATAAAAATCCAAAAAGACAGGCCGAAATATTATGCCGCTTCGGAGATATCAGCATGATCCATGTAAAAGGCGATAGGGAAGCCCAGATCTATTTCAAAAATGGCGAGAAATTACGGGTGGCCGAGGAAGAGAAGGACAACCGGCATTTAGGCCGAAGCATCGTTGTCTATTACAAAGGTGATTCGCGTACGATACACTGGGACGAAATAGGTTCGATTGAATTCAGCGAAATGCCAAAAGATATGAGAGCTGCCAATGGTGAGCCGCTCTATGGAACGGTATATACTTCTAAAGGTGCAATTACCGGATTTATTCAATGGGACAAATACAAGTACCTTGACAGCCATCAATTGACGGGGAAAATAGACGGTGTAGGAAAACTTAAGCGCTATGCGTTTCAACGAATACTACAAATTGAAAAAGATGATAACGCTGCTAAAATTACGTTAAAGGATGGGAAGAAATATCGGTTAAAAGGAACGCGTGATGTAGGTACATCCATCAGGGGAATTGTCGTGATGCATCCCATTTTGGGCAGAGTGGTGGTTGAATGGAAGGCCTTTGAGTCGGTGAAATTTACAGAACAGCCCAAAGAAGGCTTGTCTTATCGTGATTATATTAAACCAAAACGTTTACAGGCAGAGGTCTTGACAAAAGATAATAAAAAAGTAAAGGGAGTCTGTATTTTCGATCTGGATGAAGAATGGGATATGGAATTGTTGGAAGGGCGCCGAGATGGCTTGCATTACCAGATTCCTTTCCGCGAGATCAGGAAACTGGTGCCAAAGCAAGAGCGCTATACAAAAGTGTTGCTTAACAATGGGAAAACATATTTGCTCGGGTGGGAGAATGATGTAAGTGACAGAAATTGGGGAGTAATTATCCGGTCAAAAAATGGAGTTTATAATTACTTCACATGGGATAAAATAAAAGAAATTTCATTCTGAAGAAAATATGGCAAGATCGTCGAAATCAACTGTAATTTACATCATTGCGATCGCACTGATCACGCTCGCGGTGTTTGTGGGTGTGCAGGTTTTTAGTGATGAGCTGGATGTGCTATATGCCGTGGTTTTGCTATGGATACTTTTTGTCATTATCTTATTGTGGTTTGGAAATCGATATCTCTACCGCTTGTTGGACCAATCGGTTCCTTGGCTTAAACACCCTTCCGCAAGGTTTTTTCTACAATTGATATGCAGTAGTATATTTTCGTTAGCTGTTATTAATCTGACGTATTACCTTTTTAAGCGATGGGTGAACGAGGATCCACCCGATCATGCTCAGATGCTGGTGCTCAACATTTATGGCCTACTGTTCATCATACCGATTTTGTCGATCAATTTTGGTATTTATTTTATGATGCTGTGGAAGAAGGCGGAAGTTAAGTCAAACCTACTCAATGAAAGGCATCTGCGCAGCCAACTTGATGCACTTCGTTTACAGGTTGATCCTCATTTTTTGTTCAATAGCTTAAATGTACTGGCCGGACTGATTGAAAAGGATGGCAAAAGTGCACAATACTTCCTGGAAAAGTTTGCCGAGGTGTATCGTTATATATTGCAATACCGGAAAGAAGACCTCGTACCTTTACACATTGAGTTGTCTTTCGTACAGGCTTATGTCCATTTGTTGAAACAACGTTTCGGTAAGGCGCTGCGCGTCACGTTAGAGGTCACAATTGATGAAAGCAACCCATTGGCGATACCGCCCATGGCGCTACAGATGCTCATTGAAAATGCCGTGAAACATAATGTGATCGCCAAAGAAACGCCTTTGGTAGTGGATGTTCGTTTAACGAAATGGAATAGTTTAACGGTTATCAATAATTACCAGCCATTATCCTTGGCTAATCATAATAAGCCCGGGACGGGGATGGATAATATCCGTAAACGTTATATGCATTTGTCGGATGAACTACCAGTTGTTCAAATAGATGGTCCGCATTATAAAGTAGAGTTGCCCTTATTTGAAATGGAGGAATAATCAGAAAAAACGTGTAAATGATGGATGTTTTAGTAATTGAAGACGAGGAACCCGCCGTCGAAAGGTTGATTGAACTGATCGGACAATACGATTCGAAGATACGCATATTAGCCGTGCTGTCGTCTATCAGCGCATCAATAAAATGGTTTTCGGAAAACCGGCAGCCCGATCTCATTTTTCTGGATGTGCACCTGGCCGACGGATTGTGCTTTGAGATATTCAATGAGGTGAAAATCCAATCGCCCATTATTTTCTGCACAGCCTATAACCAATATGCCCTAGACGCCTTTCGATTCCATAGCATTGACTACCTGTTAAAGCCCTTACAGTATGAAAAGCTAGAAAAAAGTCTTAAGAAAATGAATACGATGCTCGGTCGTCCTGCACCGCAATTACCGGAGATCGACTTTAATAAATTGGTGAAAGTAATCCAGATTCAAAAGCAGCCTTATAAAACCAGGTTTATGGTAAAAATCGGGACGAAAATAAAGCCAGTCAAAATCGAACAGATTGCCTACTTTTTTTCGAGCAATAAGCTTACGCTGTTAGTGGATAAAGAAGGCAGGAACTTTCCTGTCGATTATTCGCTGGATGACTTGATGACACTATTGGATCCGGAGTTATTTTTTCATGTAAACCGTAAACTTATCATTCATATTGATGCGGTACATGAAATTCACCCTTACTTTAAAGGACGCCTGAAATTAATGCTGCATCCGGCCCTAGCGGATGGATCAGATATCGTTATCAGCAGCCAGAAAACTCCAAATTTTAAAATTTGGCTCGGGCAATAGCTAACACCCAGTTACGGACCACCGCATAGCGGGCTTAAGGTGAGGTAGGTTCATCTATAAATACTCCTACTTCAATCGGTAAATATCGCGCTTCATCCGCATATTGTTTTTTATTCGGGTAATATAACCTTATTTTATCGTATAAACTTAATGTTATGCAGATAAAAACACTTCGAATACAGTTGCTTACATCGAGACTGGCTTTTCTGTTGGTAACGGGCTTATTGATGAGCCGCATTGCCTGGGCGCAATATCCGCAAATCCCCCAAGAGGTACAGAAAGCTACGAAGGTATTGATGGATGAGACGATGCGCTTATCGGATAGCGCATGGTTGCAGGCACTCCCTAAAATAACGCAGGAAGCGAAAGAGGGAAAGCCCTTCATACCTTGGGCCGGTAGACCAACCGATCTGCCGCAGGCCAAAATACCGGCCTTCCCGGGTGCTGAAGGGGGAGGTGCGTTCTCGTTTGGTGGACGAGGTGGCAAAACCTATGTGGTTACCAGTTTGGCCGACAGTGGCCCGGGTACATTACGCTATGCCTGTGAACAGGGAGGTGCTAGAACGGTTGTCTTTAATGTGTCCGGAATTATACGGTTAAAAAGCCCCTTGATTATAAGGGCTCCTTATATAACCATTGCAGGGCAATCGGCTCCGGGCGACGGTATTTGTGTGGCAGGAGAATCGGTCTGGATTAACACGCATGATGTGGTGATCCGCTATATGCGTTTTCGTAGAGGCGAGACAAACGTAGGAAGACGGGATGATGCCATTGGGGGAAATCCAGTCGGAAATATTATGATTGATCATGTTTCTGCAAGCTGGGGACTGGATGAGAATATGTCGATGTATAGGCATATGTATAACGATAGCACAGGTAAAAAAGAAGTTAAGCTCGGAACAGTCAATATCACCATCCAGAATTCTATATTTTCGGAAGCGTTGGATACCTGGAATCATGCTTTTGGAAGCACCCTAGGTGGCGAGAATTGTACGTTTATGCGGAACCTTTGGGCGGACAACGCGGCACGAAATCCGTCGATCGGCTGGAACGGCGTCTTCAATTTTGCCAATAATGTTGTTTTCAATTGGGTGCATCGCTCCACAGATGGCGGCGACTATACGGCGCAATATAATATTATCAATAACTATTATAAACCAGGGCCTTTAACGCCGAAAGACAAGCCCATTAGTTATCGAATTCTCAAACCTGAATCGGGGCGGAGTAAGCTCGCTTATGTTGTCTTTGGCAGGGCTTATGTAAAAGGCAATATCGTGGAAGGGAACCAGCAGGTTACAAAAAATAACTGGGATGGCGGAATACAGATTGAAGGAAAGGATGGCGAATTGTTAACTTTTGACCAGGCAAAATCCTTTTTTGATGCAATGGAAGTTGATACTCCTTTACCAATGCCAGCGATTAATATCTTGCCAACTGAAAAGGCTTATAATTATGTACTACAGCATGCCGGCGCCACTTTACCAATCCGTGATGCGGTCGATAAGCGTGTGATTGCGCAGGTGAAAACCGGGAAAATCGATTACCTGAAGAGTGTGAAATTACCAACTACACAATTTGAGCATAGGAGGCTCCCTATTGATTCCTATAAAGGTGGGATCATTACGGATATCCGTCAGGTTGGTGGTTATCCGACTTATGAAGGAAAACCTTATATAGACAGCGATTCGGATGGGATTCCGAACGAATGGGAAAAGAAGAGTGGTTTAGATGCCAATAAGACCTCGGATGGGCAGGAGTTCGCCGCTAACGGCTATACCAATATCGAAAATTATTTAAATAGTTTAGTAGACGAAGCTCACGTAAAACCTGTTTTATAGTCGTATTAAATGAAAATAATCCTTTTATGCGCGTTCTTTTTTGTACTTGTCAATCAAGGGCTTGGACAGGTTAAACACAGCGTGGAGGGGCTTGCCCAAGATAGCCTGGGTAAGCCTATTCCGGGAGCTTTGGTAAAACTTATAGCACCTGGGGATACGATGATTACCGTTACCGATGAGCGGGGCCTTTTTGCATTTATAAATGTAAAGGCAAAAAGGCTTTCGCTGGCGATTTCGACGATTGGTTTCCATTCTTTTAATAGGAAATATACGATAGATGACAATGAACCGGTATTTAAGATTCCGGCCATTATCTTGGCTGAAGCTTTTAACTTTTTAGACGAGGTAGAAATTACAGGTGTTCATCCGGTAACGGTGATGGAAGACACGATTGCGTTTGATGCCATGGCTTACCAGGTACGGGAAGGGGATGCGGTGGAAGAAATGGTTCGTAAACTCCCCGGTATGGAGGTGAGTGCAGATGGAAACATAACGGCACAGGGTGAACCTGTTATGAAGGTGCGATTGAACGGTAAGGATTTTTTTGGCGACGATGCTGCGGCTGCACTGCAGAATCTTCCGGCTGATATTGTACAGAATATCCAGCTTATTGATGATTATGGCGAACAGGCAAATGTAACGGGTGTGAAGAACGGGGAATCCCAAAAAATTATCAACATCAATACGAAGCCTGATAAAAGGAATGGCTACTTTGCAAAAGTAGGTGGTGGAGTGGGCTCTTTTGACCGCTATTCGGGTCGTTTGCGAGGCAACAGGTTTAAGGAAGATCAGCAGATTTCGGTCGATGGCTCGATTAACAATACTTCGGCGCGATCTGCCGGCTTAACGGATGCCAAATCCTTCAAAATGAACTACCGGGATAACTGGAGCGAGCAATTGACCTCCTATGGAAGTCTTCGTCTTAATAATAACGTTAACAGAAAGCAGGAACGTAATGCCAGTCAGCAATTTTACCGCGATTATACGCGTATGGAGGATGAAAATAACAGCGATTATAACAGCCAATCAGAATATAAACTGGATTGGAACCTGGAATACCGCCCGGATACGGCTAATTATTTGAAGGTTGAACCCGAGATCCGTTATGAAAACAGTCGGGCTACCGGTCAGGGGGTAAGTACGACTAATTTATTGAATACATCTTCCGTAAGGAATAGCCAGCTGGAGCAGCATGCAAAATCAGGCTCTTATGGTATTGAATGGTTCTATAACCATAAGTTTGCGAAACAGGGTCGGAATTTAAGTGCAGGTGGAGATTTAAGTTATGCTGACGGAAAGGAAGAGCAGGAGGTAAGTAACGAATACTATTTTGTCGATTCGCTGGGAGAGGGTTATGAGCGCCAACACCAATTTCGTTTTAATCATAATAAAACCGCAAACCTCCGATTGAAGGCATCCTATATGGAGCCCGTTACGGAACATACCGTACTGGAAGCCAGTTATCAGTGGAACAGAAGATCAACCGAGAATACAAAGGAGGTAAATGATATTGATTCGGCGGATACTTGGATGTATAACCCGCAGTTGAGTAATGCGTTCAATTATAAGTTTACCACCAATCAGCTAGGGCTCACCTGGCGTACCAATCGGGAAAAGTTTAAATACAATTTGGGACTAATGGCGCAACCCACCGTATTGGAAGGTACTGATCTGACCCGGAACACGAATACCTATAAGCGTTCTTTCAATTGGATTCCCAATGCAAGATTTGTATATCGATTTTCGGAGAAACATCAATTGACCGCGAAATATAACGGACGTAGCAGCCAACCGGCATTCAATCAACTGCAGCCTATTACGGATAATTCGGATATCCAGAATGTGGTGACGGGTAACCCGAACCTCAAGCCTGAATATACGGATAACATAGGACTGGAATATCGGCAAGCGAATTGGGAAACAGGTTATGTATTGTTCTCTAAACTCAGTTTTACTCAGACACGGGATAAGATTGTCACCACCAAAGAAATTATTCCGGACAGTTTAAAGGAGGTTACTACCTATATGAACACCGATGGATTCTATACCGCCAGGGGCAACTATTCGATATCGAAACCTTTTGACAACCGGAAATATACGCTTACTTATTATGGAAATGTAAACTACAGCAATAACATTGCCTTTACAAATAATGAAAGGAACATCGGAAAAAACACGGAATTTAGGCAGGGGCTTAAATTCAGGATCGATCTGGATGATGTTATAGATACGGAGCTCAATGCTAACTACACCATCAACAGCACACATTATAGTTCATCAACTTTTGACGACCGCCGTACCAATCAACTTTTTATTGGTCTGAGAGGTCGGAATTACCTCTTTAACGATTGGACGGTGGGTTATGATTTTTCCAAAACCATCAATAAGGGATTTAATGCCACAAATGCAAATCCTACCTTATTAAATGTATACGTGGAGTATCGGTTTTTTAAGGGAAACAAAGGAACGGTACGCTTGGAAGGCTTTGACCTCTTCAATGAAAACACCGGAATCTCCAGAGACGTGTTCGATAATGAAATTGTTGACCGGCAAAGTGATCGCCTAGCCCGTTACTTTATTTTAACGTTTAATTACCGAATACAAAAGTTTGGGAGTTAAAATGAAAGCGCCCGGTGATTTTAGATGCCGGGCGCTTTTTATAGTAATTACTCCTTATTCGCTATCCCACCATACTCTTCCGGTTAATAAATCACCTCCGATAACGGCACCTGAAGCAGCGCGATAATTTTCGGGATTCGTATTCTCCTCTGCGATGGGGTAAGGGAATCGTCTTGGGATCGTAGCGTTGGTTGCGTTATTGATGTAATTGACCGGTGTTAGGGCAGGAACGCCCGTTCTGCGCCAATTGAACCATGCTTCATAAAAATTAAAACTGGTACAAGCGTTGGCCCAATATTGATTGCCAATATCGTTCAGGGCGTTGGCCATATTCAAGGGGTGCGCTGAAGCATACATCTCCGCGTCGCCATCGGAAATCGCCAACGCATTGCCCCATTGCGACAAAAAGGTTAGCGAGGCCTTTAAACCATTTTTGTAATGCTCGGCAGCATTGCCCAGGCCCCATCGAACGGCTGCTTCAGCCAGCAAAA
Organism: Olivibacter sp. EAT-5; assembly: GCF_044784325.1. NCBI lineage: Bacteria > Pseudomonadati > Bacteroidota > Sphingobacteriia > Sphingobacteriales > Sphingobacteriaceae > Olivibacter > Olivibacter sp. EAT-5. The sequence goes on from NZ_CP173028.1 coordinate 2,741,272, forward strand.
ATTCCGATTCTGCATACGTAAAGATGAAAGTAGGCGCATTACGAGCAATCATTTGCGGATGCGGCGATGAATAATCGGGGAAGCCGGTATAGCTGGGATCGTCATTGATCCGGTACAAGGGATTATTGCTGAGGTCTTTGCCGTTCGGCATACCCTTTTGGGACGCTCCGCCCACTACGTATCCGGGGTTCTGTTCTTTAGACCCCTCCGACATATAGATGTTGTTTACGGCAATTCTGTCCAATCGGGGGTCTTCATGCTGTCGGAGAAAGTCAATAAAGGTATCCGACCACTTTACATAATAGTTTTCCTGCCCACCATCACCCAGCAGCACCTGGCTGTTTCTATTTTGGGTAGCCCTGCCTCCACTTTCATCATGCAACAGAAAAGCATTGTCTCCGTTCCCTTCCATTGTATTGCCGATTGCTCGCTCTACATAGCTGCGAGCCAGCGTTTCATCCACCTTGGTCAGACGCATGGCCATACGCAACATCAGCGAATAACCGAAACGTCTCCATTTAGCCAGATCGCCATTGAAAACTACATCGCCGGTTACCGCATCGCCCGATGGATTGATCGCATTGATCGCTTCGTCAACTTCTTTTAGGATATCCGTATAGATGCTCTGTTGACTATCAAATTTTGGGTAAAGTATTCCGGTGTAATAAGCACCTCCTGCTTCGGTATAGGGTATATCCCCATACAGATCCGAAATCCGTTGAAAAGCCATGGCTCGCCAGATTCTACCCACCTGATGAATATTATTGTACTCGGGTTTATCCCTAGTGAATTCAACAATGTCCACAATCCGTTTGATCTGTTCATCGTAGGCTCTTTCCCAGTAGGCCGAGGTATAACCGGGGTTATTCTGGTATTTATCGCCGGCCCAGTAAGAAACAACCGTTGCCATCCCCTGCATCATGGTGGCCGAGTAAATGAGGTTGGCCCGCCAGGTGTCATAAGCGAAATCATTACTACCGGTATAGGTCAGCTGCGCGGTTGTCAGCAGGTAATTCGGGTTAAATCCGCTGCCCGGCGAAGCCGTGGGATCGGTATTGATTTCGTCAAAATCGCTGGTACAGCCCGCAGCAAAAAAACAGGCTAGCACCGTTACATATAATTTATGGATTATATACTTCTTCATATCATCGTGATTTAGAATCTAGCACTTAAGTTAAGTCCGAAGGTTCTTACAGGCGGCACTCCACCCAACTCCAAGCCCGGTATACTGGCATTGTAACTCGCTTCGGGGTCGATGTTATCCGTTCGCCTCATCAAAATAAACGGGTTGCGCGCCACCGCGCTGATGTTCAAGGATTTGATCTTGTTATTGAACATAGCAGAAGGAAAGGTATAACCGATGACGATCTGGCGCAACTTGATAAAACTGGCGTCCTGCACGAACTGTTTCGATACATTATTGGCATACTGACTGTAATATTCCGATGCTTCCACCCCGCTTTCACCAAAGCTGCCTTCTCTGTTTTCCAATGTGGCCTGATGCAGACCGAAGATATACCCATAGTAATCGGTGGCCGAAAAGATCTTACCTCCCCACTTGCTATCAATCAGGAAGGAAAAATTTAGATTTTTGTACCGGAACTCATTATTCCATCCCAACATCCATTTATGCATGGCTGAACCGTAAGGCTTCAATTCACCCCGTACGGGTGCCCCGTTCGGTAAGTACATGATATTTCCGTTTTCGTCATAACTGAAGTCAAAGGCCATAATCTGAAAAGCTGGCAAACCCTCGCGATGCTGGAGGAAACCGACGTTTGACCGGGAGGTGGCCACGGGCTGCACGGTAGTGCCTTCGGCCAGGGATTTTATTTTGTTGTTGTTCAAGGTGCCGTTAAAGCTGGTGGTCCAGTTGAATCCATCCGGATTGCGGAATACATGTCCCGTTAACAAAAGTTCAACACCTTTATTTTCCATCTCGCCTACGTTCAGTACGGCACCTTGATAGCCCGTTGTGGTTGACGTGGTGACGTCGACGATCTCGTCCTTGGACTGCTTGTTGTAATAGGATACATCCACATTCAGCCGGCTATCGAATAAGCTGAGTTCTGCACCGAATTCTAATTCAGATGCGGAGGAAGCTTTTAAGCCCGAATTGGGTATGGCGGTGTTGATAATATTACCCAATGGTTTTCCGTTGAGCGTTTCGCTAAGGAAATTGTACATCAACTGGGTTCTGTAAGGGTCCGTTGCCTGTCCAACTGTAGCGTAGCCCAACCGCACTTTGCCAAAGGAAAGGAAGCTCGGTTGCCACAGCTCCGAGAACACAAAGGAAGCATTTACCGAGGGGTAGACGGTATTCAATTTATTGTCAATGCCCGGTGTTGCCAGTGTAGAGAACCAATCGCTGCGCAAGGAACCGGTAAGATAGAGCATATCTCTGTAGGAAAACTCGACATTTCCGTAAACGGATTGCGTTTCCTGATCGCTCGGCACAAAGCCTACGGTTTTATTTACGGTATTCAGAATATTATACAAGCCGGCAACGGAAAAATCCTGTCCATTCTGAATGGAGAGTTCGCTTTTCGTTCGCCGAAAGGCGGCACCAACGGCGGGTGTGATGACAAAATCATCCACAGAGAAGGACCCTCCCGCCAGAAAATCGGCGTTCAGATCGGAGAAAAGCGTGATCTGCTCGGTCATTGAACCCAAGGGCCTATAGGCAGTTCCGCTCGGTACCACATTGGTGTATTTGTTGGAGTAGTTATCCCGTCCCACACGGCCCTGAATAAAATAACCGCTATCGAAATCATATCGCGCCGTAATGGAACCGATGGTACGTTCGCGCTTGGTATTGTTCCGGAATTCATAGGCGGCAAACCATGGGTTGGTTGCAAAGGTGTTGCCTGCATTGTAAGCGCGTTCTGTTCCATCCGCGTTCACCCAAGGTTTGAGATCCGTCACATTAACGCTGGTTGGAAGGAAGGTTACATTGTAATTGGCATTTCCTGCCCCGTCTGATAGATAAGGCCTGTTTTGCACATCTTCCATGATATAATTGACCCGTGCATCAATTTTCAGGTTTTTGATCGGATCGAATACACCGCTAAAGTTGAAGGTCTGCCGATCCATGCCCGAGTTAGGCACAACCGAGCGGTTATCCAAGTTGCTTCCCGAAAGTCTGACCGTCCCGAAATCAAAGCTTTTGTTCAAAGCCAGTGTATTGGTCCAGCTCCCGCCGGTACGGTAAAAGTTCTTGAGGTTGTCGCGCTGGGCCACATAAGGCCTTTCGACTCCATCGAACTGCACTACCTGACTTCCGTCTAGACGTGCGCCCCAACTGGAACCTCCTACTTGGGCTGCGCCCGCCTGATCGATCGGCTTGGCATTATTTGAACCCTGCCCATATACATATTGCCAATCGGTCATGTTCATGACCTGTTCGGCCACATAATTGGAGCTGAAATCAATGCTGTTTCCTTTGCCGCTTTTGGTTGTAATCATAATGACACCCGCTTTGGCACGGTAGCCGTATAAAGCGGAAGCTGCTGCGCCCTTAAGCACCGATATGGTTTCAATATCGTCGGGGTTCAGATTGGAGATCGCATCACCCATATCCGGCGCGTTGTCCCACTGACTTCCCGAATTACCGTTCGGATTCGTATTGAACCGACCGACGGGCTTGCTTTCCATCGGTACACCGTTGATAACATACAGCGGCTGATTGCCCTGGCCGATACTGGATACACCCCGTATAATTACGTTGCTGGCGGCACCAACGCCACCCGAGGTAGCTCCTATGTCCAAGCCAGCTACTTTTCCTGCAAGCGAATTCACGAAGTTATTTTCTCTTGCCGTGGTTATCTCTTCACCCTTTACCTCTGTAACCGCGTATCCCAACGCTTTTCGCTCCTTACGGACTCCCAGGGCGGTCACTACCACCTCATTCAGTTCATTGTTGTCTTCATTCAACTGGATATCAATCACGTTCCTTCCACTGATGGGGATTTCCTGTTTCACATAACCCGTAAAGGAAAATACCAATGTCGCGTCCGCCGGAGCGGTGAGGCCGTAACGACCATCCTCGTTGGTACTGGTGCCTTGATTTGTTCCCTTAATCCGGACAGAAACCCCGGGCAGGGGTGCTTTTGTCTGGTCAGTTACCAGGCCACGGATCTGCTGTTGTTTAGTTTTGGCATTGATGACTACTTCTTTTCCCATGACGGTGTAAGAAAATAGACTTGCGTTGATCATTTTATCGAGCACTTCCCGCACAGAAATATTTTTCGCATTGATGTTTACACGTTCGGTCCGGTTGCTGAACAGATCACTGTACACAAAGGCAATCCCGGTCTTCTCCGATAATAAGTCCAGCGCTTCCTTGAGCGAAGCATTATGCAGGTTAACGGATATTCGTTTGTTCAGAAGTGGATCGGCATTGTGGTTGGCGAAGGACAGCAGCGGCTGAAAAAAGATTAGCAGGAACATCCACGCTACCAGCCTCCATCCTTGTATTTGTCGGTATAGATAGTTATTCATACATTTATGGTTAAGTTTAGCATATTCGCGGGAGCAAAAGGTGAAAGGTTTCTCCCGTTGATTTATTGTCTAGGATCAATCGTCTGCTCTAAGCAGGCGATTGTCATTTTATCTTTTCATCAGATCATATGTACACTATTTAATTTGTTGAATGCTATATTGATTATCGCCCGTTTTTTTCCATGTGGCATGTACGGTCATTGCCAGTTTATCCAGAAAGAAAGATAGTTTTCCGGTAGTATTCAAATCGCCGAAGAAGAGGCGCTCTTGCAGCTCCTGCGCGCAATCGATCCGGACACCGTAACTCCGTTCCAGATCCCGGATGATCTTTTTAAGGCTTTCACCTTCATACACCGTAATGCCGGCATCAATCTTCGCTATCTCCTTTTTGTCGTATTTCTTCTTCTTCAGCTTTTCATGTTTGTTGTACACCAATTCTTCACCATATTCCAGCACAGCGGCCGGAGCGGATCGCAGTGTGGCCTTCACTCTAACCTTGCCGGAAGTCACCAGTACCCTGGCCTCTTCATCGCCGGTATAATTTTTTAACCGAAAGGAGGTCCCCAGCACATCTACTTTAACGGTCTCGCCGGACACAACGAAGGGATGTCGTTCATTTTTTGCCACCCTGAAATAGGCCCCGCCTTCCAGCGTCACCCTTCGGTTAGACTTTCCGAATGATCTGTGGTAACTCAATTTACTGTCCGGTTCGAGAACGATTTGCGTACCATCGGCCAGATAAAGCTTCTTGGTTTCCGCTTTTGCGGTCAGTATCTCCACAGCGCCATAATTTGTTTGATAGATGATTGTGGAAAGTATAATGAGTGCAACGGCAGCAGCGTAAGGCAGATAGCGCTTATACGACTGTCCGGCACTTTTATTTAATTTCCCTTTAACCCGATCGAGTGCTGCCTCAACACGGAGATCGTATTTCGATCCAATGAATCTGTGCTCGCCTTTCAATTCCCTCAGCACTCTTTTAAATTGGGCACGGTTTTCGGGACTGGCTTCAAGCCATTCGGACAGTTTCTGCCGTTCGGTCTCATTCAATTGCTGTTGGTGGTACCGGTGCAGCAAAGCTGCCATTTCGATCGTCTTTTCTATGTTTTTCACATTCAGATTTTGAAACATTAGGGTTGCTCAACGTTTTTATATAAAAACAACGCCAATGGAAAAATCTCTAAAAGCAAAACGATATTTTTGGTTAGGCCAATAAAATAGGGAGAAAAGAGAGTAAGCCAACCTTTGCAAGTGATTTCTTCAGCAATTGAATGCCCCGTGCCCGTTGATTGTCAACAGTGCTGACAGATACACCCATTGCCTCGGCTATTTCTTTGGATGATTTTTCATCGTGGTAACTCAATTCAATTACCTTTTTGCATCGTTCCGGTAGATCGGAAATTGCGCGGTCCAAGATAAGCATCATCTCCGTATAAATGATGCGATCGGTAATGTCCTGTTCCGAGAAGGGCAGTTTTTGGGAAAGCTGCTGTTCTATTTTGAGCCTGCTTTTTTCTTTTTTGAGGTGATTGAAGGCGTCATTTTTTATCACGATATACAGAAAGGCTTTTATTTTTAATAGCGAAGCAAATCCGCTCCGTTTTTTCCATAATTTGATAAAAGCAGCCTGTGCGAGTTCTTCAGCAATATATTCATCACCGACGATTCCTTCGGCGAAGGTACATAGCGGACCGTATAACTGCCTGAACAGATAATCAAAAGCAGATTCGTCCCCCTTACGGAAGCGATCGACAGAAAATTCATCAGTAGGGCGTGCTTTCATGACACTTGCTATTTTAACACCCTCAAAAAATGCTTATGGTAGGCTATATTGGTTTCGTCAAGTCAAATATAACCAAACTTAAAGAAATTTTCCTGTTCTCGCAAGTAGTTGTCCGGGAAGTTTCATTTTGGGTAGCAACAGAGCCAGCACACCTAGTAACCAACATATCGATTTTCTACGGTTCTGCAAATTATCCGAAACTATCGCAAAGGCAAATTGTTCAATGGATAGCAAATGACGTGCTTTCAGGGAGCATAGGTTTTGGTTAGAATCGAATCCAATGGAAAATAAAGAGCAATTCAACGGACTGCAAACGGTTCGCTTAAGGGTCAATGGGGAAGAGTATAAATTGCAGGTATTGCCCTGGGTAAGTCTCTTGGACGCCCTGCGCGAACACCTAACCCTCACGGGGACAAAAAAAGGCTGCGACCATGGGCAATGTGGTGCCTGCACCGTTCTTTGTGATGGCAAACGCATCCTAAGCTGTCTGACGTTGGCTGTGTTAAAAGATGGCGCTGAGATCTTAACAATAGAAGGCATTGCCGGTGATACGCAACTTCATCCAATGCAGCAAGCATTTATTGAACATGACGCTTTTCAGTGCGGCTACTGTACCCCCGGACAAATATGCAGTGCAATTGGTTTGCTGAAAGAAGGAAAGGCAAAGACGCGGGAAGAGGTGCAGGAGCTGATGAGCGGAAATCTTTGTCGCTGTGGCGCCAATGTTGGCATCATCGATGCTATTATGGAAGTAAAGGACGGAGGCCTGTATGAATAACTTTGCTTTTTTGCGAGCTGAAAATGCGGATGATGCCGTACGTGCCGTTAACGCCAATACCCACGCCGCTTTTATTGCCGGCGGCACTAATCTCATTGATATTTGGAAATATAACCTGAGGCACCCCGAGCTGTTGGTCGATATTAATCACTTGCCGGATTGTAGCGCGATCACCAAAACGGTGGACGGTGGCATGAGATTAGGGGCATTGGTTACTAATGCCGATACGGCTTATCATCCTTTGATTGAGTCGCGATACCCTTTGCTTTCTAAAGCGATCCTTGCCGGGGCTTCTGCGCAGATACGTAACATGGCGACCGATGGTGGTAATTTGTTGCAGCGAACACGCTGCTATTATTTTTACGATGCCAATGCGCCGTGCAATAAGCGGGTTCCGGGTTCCGGTTGTGCTGCGATCAACGGATATAATCGCATACATGCCATTTTGGGAGCAAGTGAGCACTGTATCGCCGTTTTTCCTTCGGATATGTGCGTAGGTTTGGCAGCTCTCGCGGCGGTTGTGAACGTAACCGGCCCAAATGGCGAAAGGCGTATTCCGTTTGCCGACTTTCACCGATTACCCGGTGATCAGCCTGACCTTGATAATAATTTGCAGCATGGCGAGTTGATTACTTCGATAGATTTACCTCCAAAGGGATTTGAGCAAAATTATTCCTACTTGAAACTGCGCGACCGGCAATCGTATGCGTTTGCCCTCGTGTCTGTGGCAACCGGGCTTGAACTGGATGGTGATGTGATTAAGGACGCGCGGATCGCTTTAGGCGGTGTTGCGCATAAACCCTGGAGGGTTGCCGAAGCCGAAGAGTCGCTAAAAGGCAAGGCAGCGACACCTGAAAATTTCGCTGAAGCAGCAGCTGTTATTTTACGGGGCGCCAAAGGATACGAACACAATAGCTTTAAAATAGAATTAGCCAAACGGGCGATCATCCGTAATGGTATGATGGCCGTGGAACCTGAGTCACAGCGACCGGGTGCAAAACCTTCACTTTGATTTAATAGGCAAGATTATGGCAATGAAACCCAGCGTAGGACAACCGCTTAGCCGCTTGGAAGGAAGGCAGAAAGTGACCGGTGCTGCCGAATATGCAGCGGATTACAAGGTGCCGGGATTACTGTATGGATACGTAGTCAGTAGTACGATTGCCAAAGGCAAAATTATTCGTATTGACACCAGCGCAGCAAAAGCGTTGCCGGGTGTGGTGGAGGTATTGACGCACGAGAACCGGCCAAGCCTTGCTTGGTTCGACCTGCAATATGCCGATATGGATGCGCCTCCCGGTACGGTTTTCAAACCATTATGCGACGATAAAATACGGTTTAACGGCCAGCCCGTGGCATTGGTTGTGGCGGAAGATTTTGAGATGGCCCGCTATGGGGCAACGCTCGTTCAACTGAATTATGAAGAGGAATCATTCGTGACCTCTGTTGAGGCCAATTTGGGTGCAGCACGAGCGGCCAAAAAAGGAATCGCTACGGCGTTGAAACCACCGCCACCGGCGCCTACGGGTGACTTTGAAAAGGTTTATGATGCAGCACTGATTAAAGTTGATGCTGAATATCAGCACGGCATCGAACATCACAACCCGATGGAGCTTTTCGCAACCACAACCGTGTTTGAAGGCGATGGCAAACTGACTATTTATGATAAAACGCAAGGTACCATCAACAATCAGTTTTTCGTAGCCAATGTCTTCGGTCTTCGCTATAAGGACGTGCGTGTATTGGCACCCTATGTGGGCGGAGCCTTCGGTTCGGGCCTGCGACCTCAATATCAGCTTTTTTTATCGGTAATGGCGGCTCTTTATCTTAAACGCAATGTCCGGGTTGTGCTGGATCGCCATCAGATGTTCACCTTGGCGCATCGGCCACAAAATATGCAGCGACTGCAGTTCGCTACCGACGAAAATGGAAGGTTGATGGCGGCCCGTCACGCGGCTTTTGTGGAAACGTCTTCCTATGAAGATTACACCGAAGTTATTTCTTCTTGGAGCCATCGCCTCTATCCGATAGCCAACACACGGTTTGAATACAAGGTGGTACCCCTTGATCTATCTACACCTATCGATATGCGGGCACCGGGCGGTGTAACCGCTATGCATGCCATCGAATGCACAATGGATCAGTTGGCATACAAATTAGGCATCGATCCGCTTGAATTAAGGCTGCGTAATTATGCAGAGGTCGATCCATCAACCGGAAAGCCCTTCACTAGCAAAGCACTCAGGGAATGTTACCAACAGGCGGCAAGCAAGTTCGGCTGGAGCGAGCGTAACCCCGAGCCGGGCAGCATGAAACGTGGTAATAAGCTGGTTGGCTATGGTATGGCAACGGGTGTGTGGGACGCTTATCAGTTTCCGTCGCGCGTGCAGGCTATGATAACAAAAGAAGGAAAATTGAAGATAAATAATGCGGTTACCGATATTGGAACCGGAACGTTTACGGTGATGACCCAGATTGCCGCAGATGAATTGGGATTGCCTATTGAAGACGTGATTTTCGGGTATGGAGACAGCAAAAAGCCTTTTTCCATGTTTCAAGGTGGTTCGTCGATGACCAGTTCTACCGGTGTGGCGATCGTTATGGCTGCGAAGGCCCTTAAGGAAAAACTGCTGAAAAAAGCAAAGGAGATGCCTGAGTCACCGCTGGTTGGCGTTGCTGAAAAAGATATAACCTTTAAAGATGGAAGTATCTCACTGCGGAACGATCCGTCTGTGCATGTCAGTTTCCAGGCGATTGTTGCGGCTAATAAGGGACAGGTTATCAAAACCACCAAAATGGGAAAGCCTCACTTGTTGAAGCTGCGAAAATATAGTAAAATGACGCATAGCGCATCCTTTGTAGAAGTGGAGGTAGACAAAGACTTAAAAACGATTGTAGTTACTCGTGCCGTTACCGCTGTAGCGGCCGGTAAAATTATCAATCCAAAAACGGCACGCAACCAAATAAGTGGATCGATGGTATGGGGCATTAGTAAAGCACTTCACGAAGAGTCTGTTATCGACGAAAATCTCGGTAAATATGTTAACCCTAATCTGGCCGAATACCATATTCCCACCCATGCGGACATTCACCAATTGGAAGTTATATTTGCGGATGAAAAAGATGAGCTGATTAATGAGTTAGGCACGAAGGGAGTTGGCGAGATCGGCTTAGTCGCCATGCCCGCGGCGATTGCAAACGCAATATTCCACGCTACGGGCAAGCGCATCAATAGGCTGCCTATTCATTTTGATGAATTATTGGCATGAGCCGTATTTTTACGAGCCGCTATAAGGCTCTTTCGATGTACACCCGAATAGAGTCTAGTTGCAAGCGATGTTGGAACCATGTCGTAATACGTTCTTTGTTTGCAAACGTTTTTTTGATATCCCTACTTTGAAGTGTTAACGAATGATAGCGTTGCATTTTCAGCGAATCGTTGTAGAAAACTTGCTCTGCTGTAGCACATGCCTGCACTTCCGGAAATAAAGGCTTCAACTCCTTTAAAAGTTGCTGTCCTAAAAGGCTACGCTGCTGTATGCTATCTTGGCGCTTTAGATTGAGTGACAATTCGGAGCGTAGTCGGTTTATTTCTGCCTGTTGCTGGGTTAGCTCAAGCAAATCATTATCCGCATCGGCAAAGGAAAAACCCTGTTGAATAGTGATTTGTGCATCCATCAAGGTATAGTTCTTTAATTTTTCCTGTAACTTTTTCTTGGTGGGTTCGGGTATGAGCTTTCCGCCATAAGTTAAATGGATAATCTTCTGCAAAGGATCGATATCCGACTTCAAGAGGTAATCTCCTTCGATGTACGTTTCGTTTTTTATAAAACGAGTCGCTTCTTGTTTAAACCGCTCCCGTTTGACAAGTACGTAGCCGAAGTATATACTCGGTATCATGGTTATTGTGACGATAATACTCACCCACATGTTCGCGCGTTGCTTAAGGCCTTCCTCGGTTTGATGCCAGATTGGATATTTCAGAAAGCGGACAGTTACCAAGGTTGCCGCTGCAATGAAGACTGTGTTTATAGTAAATAAGTAAAAGGCTCCAAAAAAGTATGACCAATTGGCGGTCGATAAACCATAACCTGCTGTGCACAGTGGAGGCATCAAGGCCGTCGCGATCGCCGCCCCCGGAATCACATTGCCTTTTTGTTTACTGGAAAGGGCGACGATACCTGCTAAACCACCTACCATAGCAATGATAACGTCGTAGATATTTGGCTGTGTACGTGCAAGTAATTCAGAGTGAGCTTCACTCAGCGGGGTTAGCAAAAAGTACAAGGTGGAAGTGGCAAGACTGGCACCAACCGCGAAGCCGAAATTTGCAAGGGCTTTTCGGAATAACTTAAAGTCATAGGTAGCCAAACTGTATCCCATTCCGAGAATAGGTCCCATCAGCGGAGAAATCAACATGGCGCCGATAATTACGGCCGTTGAGTTGACATTCAGTCCCACACAGGCGATAACGATGGCAAAGATCAGAATCCAAAGATTTGTTCCCTTGAAGTAAATGCCTTTTTCTACAGTTTCATGAATTAAACCATATTCCTCGCGCTCCGACGATATATTAAATTTTTCAATTAGTTTATAAATGTCCATATAAAAGCTTCATTTCTTTTTCGGAAGCGCTTCTAAAATAATAATTATCTTTTATTTTAGGAGGGTGCCTGAAACCGCATCGTTTTGACACCCTCATAGGTAGTAAAACCCTTAAGTATCTTTATTTATCAAATGGACATCGCGCTGGGGAAAGGGAATTTCGACACCAGCGGCATCCAGTGCTTCCTTACAGTCGATAATTAATTGTTCATGCATCGTCCAGAAGTTTTCATTTGAAGTGGTGACCCTTATGGACAAATTGATGGCGCTATCGCCAAGCGCTGTCACCACCACTTGAGGCGCCGGTTCATCATAAGCGAATTCATTGTTCTTAATTACGGTAAGCAAAACCTCTTTGGCCTTTTTCAAGTCGCTACCGTAACCAACTCCAATATCAAACCACGTACGTCGTGTTGGCATTCCACTATAATTAGTAATACTGCTATTCGATAATTCACCGTTTGGTATGACGATAACCTGATTTTGTGGTGTGTTTAACCGGGTATTAAAAATATCTATAATCTGTACGGTACCCGAAATTCCGCTGGCAGTGGATATAAAGTCGCCAACTCTAAAAGGTTTTAATGTTAGTATTAATACACCGCCCGCGAAATTCGCTAATGACCCTTGTAGTGCTAAGCCTATCGCTAAACCTGCCGCACCTATAATAGCTACAAAAGTGGATGTCTGCACACCGAGCTGGGTAACTACCACAATAAACAGCATGATTTTCAACACCCAGTTGATCAAGTTGCCCAAAAAGCGCCTGATTGAAACATCGATGTGCTGTTTTTCGAATATCTTTTCGATAAATCGGCTGAGTAATTTAATGATCCATAAGCCTATTAACAGTATCAGAATGGCTGATATGATTGCGGAAATAAACCCCGGTGCATGAGCAACGACCGAATCAATAAACTTGTCCCAATGCTTTTCAATTTGACCTACATTTTCAATTGATAAATCTTGCATGATTAATTAATTTATGGATTAGAAATCTATTAAATATGCTAAAAGTAGAAGCATATTATTGAAATTCAAATTAAAAAGCGAAAAAAATATGGTTTCAGAAAAAGCAAAAAAGAGAAACTGGGACAATTTTTCGTGAAATGTGTTTGGAAACGTTAAGTTTGTTTACAAATAAACCGACAAGGTCAATGAAATTTTTAGAAGAAGAGAAGCTGATAAAAGGACTAAAGTATACGGATTTATTCATGCTATACGTGAGTTTAATAGGTTCTTTATTTATTCTTGTTCATGTTGGTTATAATTCGGATCCTCAGGTAGCCTCGTTCTTAAGCGTAACCATTAAGGCTATTTTTTATGGATTTGCCCTCCTTCTATTGCTAAAAGCAATTCTTCGCTTCTTTTTTAAGTATCAAAAAGCCGGCTTTCAGTATACCGACCTACTTTTGGGCCTCTATTGCTGGTTTATAGTCGCTGAACGAACTTTCGGTCCGGTTTCAGCAGAGGCCTTATTTCGGCAGGGTGAATGGCTTTTTGTCGGAATATTCGCTGTTCTATTGGTTGAAATTTCAAAAAATAGCTTGTTTTTTGATCGCTTTTATTTCAACCCTACCTTGTTATTTGTAATTAGTTTTCTTTTCTTAGTGTTGTTAGGAACAGCCCTGCTCTTATTGCCCAAAGTAACGGTTGGTGCGTCACTTAGTTTTGTAGATGCGCTATTTATGGCGACAAGCGCAGTTTGCATTACAGGGCTTTCCGTAGTGGATATATCTGCAAAATTTTCCATGTTCGGACAGGGGGTATTGTTGATACTTGTACAACTTGGCGGCCTGGGAATCATGACTTTTACCGGTTTCTTCGGCTATTTTTTTTCCGGCAGTTTTTCGTATAAAAATCAACTGATGTATACGGAGTTACTGAGTGAAAAAAAGCTGGGTTCCGTAATTAATACCTTGCTGAAGATCATTCTTATAACATTCTCCGTTGAAGCTCTCGGAGCAATTCTGATTTACTTCTATACTGCGGATGTTGCCAATAAGCTCGGTGTCAATCACTTGTTTTTTTCGATATTTCATGCAGTGTCCTCCTTTTGCAATGCGGGATTTTCTATTATCCCAGGCGGCCTGAATCATGAAGAGCTACGATTTCATTATCCATTAATTTGGGTGACATCTTTCTTATTCATCTTTGGAGGGCTTGGCTTTGGTATTATGTTCAACAGTTTTGCTTTCATTAAACGTTGGGTAATCAATATTTTCATGCGGGTTGTTTACGCTAAACCTTTTACGTATAAAGCCTGGATAATAAGTTTCAATTCACGACTGATTGCCTGGACATCCGTTATATTACTTATTTTTGGTACGCTCAGTTATATGCTGTTAGAATATCACCACACATTAGCCGAACATAAGAGCCTGGCAGGAAAATTGACCACCTCTTTTCTTATGGGGGCAAGTCCGCGCTCCGCCGGATTCAATAGTGTACCCATGGAAAATCTTGGAATGCCCACGGTGGTAATCATGATGTTGCTCATGTGGATTGGTGCTTCTCCTGCCTCTACCGGTGGTGGAATTAAGACCACAACCTTTGCCATTATTGTATTGAATGTGGTTAGTTTGGTGAGAGGTAAGGATCGGGTAGAAGTGTTTAAGCGGGAAATATCAACCGACTCACTTAAAAGAGCATCCGCCGTAGTTTTTCTGTCCTTCATGGGGATCGGACTAGCTTTCTTCTTTATATCGCTTACTGACGGCGATAAAAGCTTCCAATCGCTGGCATTTGAGTGTTTTTCTGCTTATGGTACTACCGGGTTGAGTCTGGGCGTCACACCGAAACTCAGTAACGGCGGGAAAATGGTTCTAGCGGCCAGTATGTTTGTTGGTCGGGTTGGTGCACTTACCTTGTTGGTTGCATTGATAAAAGAGACAACGTTTAAAAAATATAGATACCCGCAGGAGCAAGTTTTGTTCTAGCAAATAATGCCTGTAGGTACTGTGCATGCCTAAAATAAATAATCAAATCACAATCAATGAAGTATATAGTTTTAGGATTAGGTAATTTCGGAAAGGCGTTAAGTATTCGACTGACTGCGCTTGGGCACGAAGTAATAGGTGTGGACCGTGATATGACGAAGGTTGAAAACCTAAAGGAAAAGATAACGCATACCGTATGCCTCAATACAACCGATAGAGATGCTGTAAGTGCACTTCCGCTTTATGACAGTGATGCTGTTATTGTAGCAATTGGCGAAGATGAAGGCGCTTCCTTGTTAACAACCGCTCTGCTCAAACAATTGAAAGTCAAACGTATCATTGGCCGCGTTGTTTCGGAGCTGCAACTAACCGTGTTGGAGGCCATGCAAATCGACGAATATATCCGACCAGAGACAGAGTCGGCCGAGCGCCTGGCCGTGAGGCTTGACAATGTTGACATCGTTGACAGCTTTAAAATCTCTGAAAAATACAGTATTGTAGAAGCGGTGGTTCCTGAACGCTATATTGGAAAAACCTTACGAGAAGCAGACCTTACCAATGCTTATAAAGTGATTGTATTGACCACTATAAAACAGCGCAAAGGAAATGTAGAAGGCACAACAGCCACCGTTAAGGAGGTGACGGGTATTGCAAAATCGACCACCATTTTGGAGGAAGGTGACATCCTCGTGCTATTTGGGGAGTTGAACAATATCAATAAGTTGATAAAATAATTTTTAGTCGGCAATGTAGATAGGTGCATTGCGCTATTCTCAAGGCATTATTTCCCGCCATAATAGTAATCGCACGTTGATCCCGCCTATGCGGCAGGATTGTTCCATTAAGAGGAAGCAGACGAAATATTCAAAGGCGGGCGGCCATCTGAACCGACTAATTTAACACACCTGTAGCGTGGTCGTTTACGTGGCGATATAGGTGTGGGTACGTTCGATAACATAAGCTCAAAAACTATTGATACAACTTTTTATGTTATATTTTGTTTACCAAATCATGGCTATCAATAAAAGCAACAATTTAAGCCTTGGCAAGCTCATTACCATAAAAAATTCGATATGATTAAAATCCAACTAGCAGTTAACAAATTACTCTTACTTGTACTGGTTATCGCCATATTATATATCGGAAAGCCATTTCTTATTCCCATAGCGCTGGCAGGTGTGTTGGTCACGTTGTTTGTTGGTATAGCGAAAAAGCTGGAAGACTGGGGGCTAAATAGAGCCCTTTCCTCATTAATTGGTGTATTGTTGATTGTGCTTGCATTTGCAACAATAATAGCCTTGTTAGTTTGGCGTTTAAGTGATTTTTCCGAAAATCTGACCGGCATGCAAGAACGGGTGCTTGTCCTGTTCGAAAAATTAAAGTCTTGGATAAACCAGACTTTGGGTATATCTTCGGACCAGCAAGCAGCGTTGGTGGATAAGGCGGAGCAGTCGATCGGAAGTAGCGGAGGAAGCAGTACGATTTTGTCTTTTGCCGGTGGCACCATGAGTATTTTGGTAGACAGCTTGTTGGTACTGGTTTATACCTTTCTCTTTCTTCTATATCGTTCTCGATTAAAAAACTTCATCCTTAAGTTGGTGGATAATACCAAGAAAAATCAAACTGAAAAAATCATCAATAAATCCGCCGATGTTTCTAAGAATTACTTAGCCGGGCTTGCCCTGATGATTGTCATGTTGTGGATCCTCTACGGCATCGGCTTTAGTGTTGTCGGTGTAAAAAATGCGCTGTTTTTTGCCATTCTTTGTGGAGTGCTTGAAATAGTCCCTTTTGTTGGCAATATAACGGGAACTTCCCTTACGGTATTAGCTACGGTTGCTCAAGGAGGCGGAAGCGATAAGATCATTGGCGTACTCGTTGTTTACCTGGTGGTTCAATTTGTGCAAACTTATATTCTAGAGCCTCTGGTAGTAGGTGATCAAGTGAATATTAATCCTTTATTCACGATCATCGCATTGGTTTTGGGCGAATTGATTTGGGGCATAGGGGGTATGGTATTGGCTATTCCGCTGCTTGGGATCATTAAGATCATTTGCGATAATGTTCCGGCCTTACAGCCCTTCGGATATTTGATAGGCACTGATCAGAAAAAGAAAAAGTCCTTTTTCAGATCTAAACAGGCGTCATAATATTATTCAAACAAATAGGCATGGGCGGCGTTATTAAATAAACAACAAAAAGAGGAGACAGGTTATGGACGATTTAAAATTAAAAGGTTCGTGGAACGAGCTGAAAGGAAAAGTGAAACAGAAATGGGGTGAATTAACGGATGACGATTTAACCTATGCAGAAGGACAGGAAGAAGAATTGATCGGTAAGCTTCAAAAGAAGACCGGCCAAACACGAGAAGAAGTTGTCAACTATTTAAATAGCCTTTAGACTAGTTCACATAGAAGAAGAGGCCTTATTCTTCGGAATAGGGCCTCTTTGTTTTTATTCGTAAATGTTTACCTCTTAATAATTGTCCAAATTGATAACACTATTTCCCGAACCGGATATAAACTCCCATTATTTCTCAAACTAACACGATAAATGCTATAATCAGTGGTAAAGATCTTATACCATGGCTATAGCTAGGCTTCTATATTGGGAGTGCTAACCTCTTAAAGGATAGTCGAAACAGCTGATCTTATTCATAAACCGAATAATGGCAAACATTAAGTTGGCATTTTATATCTGCGCTGTACTGGCAATGCAGCGAAGGCCCGGTTTGCAAAAGTGACAGAAAAATATTTAGCGGATGAGAATCAGCTGATCAATTTTCTTTTTTGTGAAAAATACTGTAACATTACAAAATAATTTAACTAATACGATGGCAGCAGAAATCACAAAAATCTTTAAGAAGAAAAAGGCGGCAATTGCCGATCGCTGGATGAAAAACCAGCTCGCCGATGAGTTGTTAAGGGAGGACTTAATCAGCAATGAAGAGTTACGGGAAGAGTCGGACGAATTGGTTGAGGCGCTGATAAAAAGCATAAACGAGAAAAATCTAGGCAGTCCCGAATCTTCGGATTTCGACCATGTGATTGAGTTATTAGGCGGCATATCGTTGTCTAGAGCTAAACAAGGCTTTAGCCCGAGAGAAACGGGCCTCTATATTATGAGCCTGAAGGAAGCCTTGCTGCAAGTTTTGCAGGAGGAAATTAAAGATCCTGCTGAGTTATTAGCCGCAACATTGAATGTTAGCCGTTTGGTTGACAGCTTTTCCATCGTAACCTTCGAAACTTTTATAAAAGGCCGTGAGGAGGTAATTCTACGCCAGACAGACGAAATCAGCGAAATATCGACGCCGGTTATTCGTGTTTGGGATGGCATATTGGCCTTGCCGATTATTGGTACTTTAGACAGCGCGCGGACACAGGTGGTCATGGAAAACTTACTGACGGAGATCGTTGAGTCTGGCAGCAGCATAGCCATATTAGATATATCGGGCGTGCCCACAGTCGATTCGCTGGTCGCTCAGCATCTGCTCAAAACGGTCAGTGCGACCCGTTTGATGGGAGCGGAGTGCATCATCAGCGGGATCCGTCCCGAAATTGCGCAAACGATCGTTCATTTGGGTATCGACTTAACCGGCATTGTTACCAAGGCGTCCCTCGCCAGTGCCTTGGCATTTGCCTTTACATCATTAAAGCTAGAAGTAAAAAAAGTGGTCAGCAGGTAATTCCGTTGGTTTAAATTATAAGTGATGGATAGAATTCCAATATTGAAAATGGGCCAGTTTTTACTGGTCACAATTCAGGTAGATTTATACGATCGCTTAGCGCTGGAGTTAGAGTCCGACTTGGTAAAAATGGTAAGTAAAACCGGCGCAAAAGGGATATTGATTGACATCTCAGCCGTTAGTATCGTTGACTCCTTCATGGGTAGAATCATTGGTAATATAGGGGTGATGTCTAAGTTATTGGATGCGGAAACAGTTGTGGTAGGCATGCAGCCCGCAGTGGCCATCACATTGGTTGAACTTGGTTTGCCCTTGCAGGGTGTCTACACGGCGCTAAATGTGGAAAGAGGCATGGATCTATTGAGATCAAAGGTTCAGTTGACAGAAGAAGATGAAACAGATCCTACAAATGATAACGAAGATTATCTCGCTGAATAAAGACAATATGTCTATCGGCAGGGAGCAGGATGTAGTGCCCTTTCGTAATCGGGTAAAGGAGTACGCCGTAAAAATTAAGATGAGTTTGGTGAATCAAACGAAGCTCATCACGGCGGCAAGCGAGCTTGTGCGGAACATGTTACGTTATGCTAACGGCGGTGATGTACTGATCGAGATCGTCTCTTTAGGTCGACAACACGGTGTAAGGCTCACATTTAATGATAAGGGGCCGGGAATAGCGGACATCAAGCTGGCCATGAAAGATGGCTATTCTACCGGTAAAAGTTTAGGACTGGGCTTGCCGGGCGCAAAGCGGCTCGTGAATGAATTTGAGATAAAAAGTGAATTAGGAGCTGGAACGAAGGTTACCATAACAAAATGGGCTAATGGTTGACGCTACGCATCAGCGCTTTTTTGCTGCAGACCGGAGTTATTTTTCCATCTTAAAGAAAGAGATACACAGCATGGTGGCTTCGGCGGGCTTTGATCCGAAAAAAATTGATAAAATTGATTTAATACTGGCCGAATTAACCTCCAATCTACACAAATATACAAAAGGTGGCGAGATTTTAGCAGGCATTATGGGCGATGCTGATCTTAGCTATGTCGAACTGATTTGCATCGATAATGGGCCGGGCATGAAGGATGCTAAATCGATGTTGGCGGACGGTGTATCAACCAAAAGTACCTTGGGGCATGGTTTGGGTAGCATATCGCGCTTATCAGACGAATTTGATTTGTTTTCCCAACCAAATTGGGGAACTATCGTGCTCAGCAGAGTATATAAACATACGGTGCGGAAAAAAGAAAAGGTTGCCGTAGATGTACGACCGCTCGTGATTGCCAAGCCGAGCGAGCTCACCAGTGGGGATGGCTTTTACAAAAAAATCATTGGAAACAACATCAAATTCATGTTAGCTGATGGTTTGGGGCATGGGCCGGACGCTAATTTAGCAATGAACGCTGCGGTGGAAGCGTTTAAGCGTTGTCCTTTCGATTCGCCAACGGAAATTATCCAGTTCATACATCCGGAAGTACGCAAAACACGGGGCCTGGTTGCGACAGTTGCGGTACTTGACACGAAAACAAAACATTTGAAAATTTCCGGTGTTGGTAATATCTCAACGAGATTACAGGGCGCTGCACTTTCAAAAACGCAGCTTCCGTATAATGGTATTATTGGACATAACATTCCGCGAACTATGAACGACCACATATTAGATATACGCTATTATAGCAAATTGATTCTATGCTCGGACGGCATCCGGTCGCGATGGGAGATTAACAAATATCCGCAAATAATCCGGCATGATCCCTCCGTTTTGGCCGCAGCTATTTATAAAGACTATGCCCGACAAACCGATGACATGTCTGTTGTTGTTATCAATATGTAAAATGACTGAATTGGCCTATATTACCCTCGAAAATGAAATGGATCTGACGCTCGCTTATAAAAAGTCGATCCAAGTAGCCGAATTGATTAAATTGACGGTGGCTACGCAAACAGTTTTTGCTACGGCAGTGTCCGAGGTCAGCAGGGAAATTATGGATAAAGCTTTTGAAGGTGCCTGTACCATTGGCTTTACACAAGTGAAAGACCGCTATGCACTCAGCGCGAAGCTGCACTTTCGTATTGATGAAGACTTTCCAAAACATAATGAGGGTTTTGATTACGCGCGTAAGCTAGTGCCTTTAATGGAAGCGAGCTTTTCAGAGCAAGAGGGTTTTGTTTTGCTACAGATGGCAATTCCAACATCCAGTAAGATGGACGAACAAAAGATGGTTCTTATTAAACGGCAGATTGAACTGCAAGGGCCAATCAGTGCGTATGAGGAATTAAAATTGCGAAATGCCGCACTCAGTTCAACTAATCAGGAACAGGAGCTTGAACTCATACATGCGAAGTACTTAAGCGAGCAGAAAAGTGAGTTCCTATCAATAGCTAGTCATGAATTGAATACACCAATTACAATATTGAGAGCTTTATCACAAATTTCGTTGCGGCTGGTTGATCCCAATGAGATTAAATTGTACGGTCACTTGCAAAAGGTGGAAAAGCAGGCAGGAAAACTGGTGACGCTTACGCAGCAGTTGCTCGATGTTTCTAAAATAGAACACGGCCAATTTACGTACAATAAAGAGTGGGTGCCCTTCAAGGATTTTATGTTGTCGGTCATCGAGTCTTTTAAATTATTAGCCCCTGCCCATAAAATTTTGTATGAATTAGGTGCCGACTGTGAAATGCAAATCGATAAAAATCGCATTGAACAGGCGTTGGCTAATATTGTAGGTAATGCTATCAAATATTCCGAAAAGGGAACAACCATATCGATTAGGACAGCTGTTCAAGATGATGTCGTGCGGATTACGGTTGCAGATGAAGGTATCGGTATGTCGAATGAAACGCTAGCGAAGATCTTTGAAAAATTTTATCGCAGCGATATGGCTCATTCCCAATATAAAGGACTGGGTATCGGTCTTTTCGTGGCTTCGAAGATTATCAGTGATCATTTTGGATCCATAAATGTTAAAAGTGAAGAAGGAATGGGGTCATCATTCGCGATCGATTTTCCAAAATTGATACTCCGATAACCTATATATATTGAAATCTCCGTAACAAAATAGCTATACATCTTTTTTGGTATTGTAATTGTCTATTGAAACGCAAATATGTTAACGCCGTCCTTTAAAAAAATCCCTCTTATGAGGGATTCATTTTTACGACCATAACCAAACACTAAAAGGCAATTCCGTTATATACTTACACTTCGCTGTCGCGTAAAGCTTTAATCTTATCGTGCGACAGCTTTAAACTCGCTTGTTGTTTTTGAATAAGCGCAAGGGTGTCTGGCGCAAGTTCACTTTCTTCAATTGCCATCTTGTACGCTTTCTGTGCTGCATCTTCGCCTCCTTCGCAGCTCGCTAATACCGCCTTGCGATCACTTCCTGTGAACATCGCTTTTACATCCATCCAAGCTCGGTAAATTTTGCCACTCGCCGTGGTGCCTTCTTCAATTTCAGCACCGGTCTTTTGAACTTCTGATATCAGTTCCATTTTGTAGTTCCGACTCTCCTGAATCATATCCCGGAAAAGAGCTGCCAGATCCGTATTTGCGTCATCCAATTCTTCGATGGCTCTTTCATAACCGGCGATCCGATCATTGTTGATTTCGATCAGATCATTTAATACCTCTGCTTTAACTTTTGTGTTTTCCATTGTTTTTCTTTTTAAGTAAATGTATGGACGCCCATGTTCTATATGGGTTCCCATAGAAGTCAACAGGTTTATTTTGAATTTGTTTTGTGTCGTCGCAAAACCGTGTAAATGACCACATCACAAAGGCGGCATGGTTTTGGTTCTTCTTTTATCGTACTAAAACAACCTTATGAAAGAAGAAACCTATCAATTAATCTATACGAGCCAAGCTACGTCTTTGTTGTCGGTCGATCAGCTCCGAGAAATAGATCAAAAAGCAACCTTTTATAACCCCATTCATGATATTACCGGAATCTTGTTGTATGCCGAAGGCTTATTTTCGTCCAAGCTACAAGGAAGGTTTTTAGGTGTATTGGAAGGCTCTTTTGAAGCGCTTGAGAAGTTAGCACGGATTATTCAGAAAGACGGCCGCCATTTTAACCTCGTTGTACTTTATATGGGTCTACGCGAGCACCGGGATTATATGCGCTGGAGACTTGGCTATAGGAAGAAAGAAAATAAAAATGACATTATTAGTCTTGACGAATTTTTTGATATTGATTTGCTTTTCGCTGAAAATGACTTAGAGAAAGAACAATATCTGTCACAGTTTACATATTTTGAGAATTACGGCAATTCAATGAGCGGATCTTAATGTAAACAAGTCCGGCCCATGGTTGTTAATACATCATTCGTAAACAGTATAAGATTTATTAGGATGATGGAAAACACAAAAAACAATCGACCGGAAAAGCAACACCGCCAGCCGGGGATAGAAGCAGAGATGAACCCCGCGCCTGAATACATAAAACCCACCTACAAGGCCGCAGGAAAACTGAAAGGAAAAGTCGCTTTGATTACGGGAGGTGACAGCGGTATTGGACGGTCTGTTGCTGTTCATTACGCCAAGGAAGGAGCAGATGTTGCCATTGTTTACCTGGATGAAGATGTAGACGCTGAGAAAACAAAGCAGTTAGTAGAGGAAGCCGGGCAAAAATGCCTATTAATAAAAGGTGACGTCAAAGACAGTACATTCTGTAAAGATGCCGTAAAACAGGCCGTGGCGCATTTTGGCAAATTAAATGTGCTGGTAAATAATGCGGGCATGCAATTTCCGCAAAAGGATGTGAAGAATATCACGGATGAGCAACTAGATATTACCTTCCGGACGAACATCTATGCGTACTTTTATTTTGCGGAAGCAGCATTGGAACACATGACCGCGGGCGATAGCATTATCAACACAACATCAGTTACGGCCTACCGATCCTCGCCTGCGCTGATCGACTACTCGTCGACCAAAGGTGCGATTACTACTTTTACACGATCATTGGCTACAAACTTAAGTGAAAAAAACATTCGAGTAAATGGTGTGGCTCCCGGCCCTGTATGGACACCGCTGATTGTATCGACATTCAACGAGAAAAAGATTCAGGAGTTTGGTAGTGAAACCGCTATGAAACGTGCTGGGCAGCCTTCAGAACTCGGTCCCGCTTATGTATTTTTAGCTTCTGACGACGCCTCTTTTATAACCGGACAGGTGATTCATGTAAATGGGGGAGAAGTGATCAATGGATAATTGGAAGCATAATTGCAATTTTTTTGTCTGCAATTGAATGGACAAATAAATTATGGCTATGACTACTGATTCCGTTGATAGATCGATGTTTTATTTCGATGACGCTAAACTTGATTTCCTCGAAGAGACAATGTGTGTGTTGAACGGGAAGTGGAAGCTACGGATTATTGTTGCACTTTCAAAAGAAGTTTGCACGTTTAAAGATATTCAGGATGCGGTTGATGGCATATCGGCCCATTGCCTGGCGAAAGAACTCAGGCATCTGCAACTGCATGGCCTTGTGCAGAAAAAAATTAACATGAAGCTACGTCCCCTGCGCATCGAATACTATCTTACCAAATATGTCGGAACGCTTCAAGATGTATTTCAAACGCTGAGCGATTGGGGGCAAATGCACCGATTTAAGCGGAGCGGTGATACAGACTGCTACGAAGACTTGGGTAGAAGAAAACAGGAAAGTTTTTAACGATGCGCAACGAACGGAAAAAAATAGCGGCGGTAAAACTATTTTGGCAAATAGGTGTCATGTTTAGCAAATAGTACAGGTCGTACACAAAATATTACGGTTGATGGGGTGGAAGCGGACATCCGCCTATTATGTGTAAAAACGGGAGTGTCAAAAGGTGGTGAACACCTAGAAAACGCGTCATTGCGAGGGAGAATGACGAAACAATCTGCTTTTTTGACATCGTCGTCATTGGGAACCAGAAGAACGGCGGCGAAGTAATGACGACGATGATGGAAATAGACACCCCCTTTTAAATAAGATTACTTAGCGAAGTAATTCCGTAGGTTACCCTCATTTTCCGCATAATTCCATCGGATTTGATCTGCTTTTCCATCACCAGTGATGTCTGCATAATAGAAGTTGGTATTGGTGCTCTGCGAGGTGCCTCTTAGTGAATAAATAGGGCCATCAAAGGTATTACCGGTAGTTGAATAATAGGCTTTTATTTTGCCCAAATATAGATCCGGCCGCCAGTAGATTTTATCGGCCCGGCCATCACCATTGATATCGGCGAAATAGAAGGTCGTGGATGCCGAAACGCTGGTGGCGCCTGAATTGCTGAAGGCGCTGGATGCTGTGAAGGTACCATCACCATCGGAGAGATACACCATGGTTTTTCCGGCGTTTAAGCTTGGATGCCATAGCATTTTATCGGCTTTGCCGTCACCGTTTACGTCAGCATAATAGAAAGTGGTGCCGGCGGTGGTGCTGGCGCCTTCTGAACCGTTAACTACCGTACTACTAAAGTTGCCGCCCGACGTGGCAAGGTATACTCTTGTTTTACCAGAATCGAAAGTCGAGTTCCAATAAATTTTATCGGCCTTGCCATCACCATTCACATCGGCGAAATGAAATATCGTGGTCTTGCCTGCGCTCGTTCCTTCGGGATTATCCACAACCGTCGAACTGAAATTACCGCCCGTGGTCGCCAGATAAACACGGGTGTGACCGGCATTTAAGTTTGGATCCCATAAAATCTGATCGGCCTTACCATCGCCGTTCACATCCGCATAATGATAACGGCTAGTGCTTAGGGAGGAAGCGCTGGCGGCATGCGCAATTGCCGAAGCGGCAAAAGTGCCGTCTCCATTGGAAAGGAATACTTGTGGCCTACCGCTATCATAGCTGGGGTTCCAATAAATCTTGTCCTGTTTCCCGTCGCCGTTTACATCGGCAAAATAAAAGTTGGTACCGGCACTGCTGCTTTTGCCATTGACATCGTTGTGCGGACCGCCAAAGATGCAAGGGACATAAGTAGCCATGATGGGCCAATGATCGGAAGGCCAATAACCGTTATAGCTGGTGGTAATAACACGTGAAGAGGTGAAGGCCATGCTTCTGTCGCTCATGATCCAATCCAATTTGGAACTGCCTGTAGCATCCCAGCCGTGAAAGGTATAGTCGCCTGAGCTATCTCCCAAGGCATCTACCACGTCCAATTCATTTTTGAGATTTAAAATTTCGGTGGTACCAGGCTTTGCATTAAAATCACCAAACACAATCACCGGCAGGTTGTCCGTATTCTCTTGCTTTACCAAGGCCGCCAGCGCTTTCGCATTCTCAATTCGTATAGCTTGCGAATCATATTGCCAATGACTGTTACTGATAAAGTATCGGTTGGAGGTGATTTTATCTTGTAATACCACCCAGGTAGCGGTATTAATGATAGGTGAGGCGCCTAATCGTGAGGTGCCGCTTCGTTGAAGACTAAAACGTACATTTTTATAAAAAATGGCTTTGGGTGTGCCGGTGATCCTTGTGTCGTAATATTCGCCATAACCCAGATCAGCCATTTGGGCTCTAAACCACGTTTCGAAGGAGTCGTCAGAAAATTCCTGTACGCCAAACACGTCGGGGGCACTGTCTACAATAATCTGACGGATACTTTCCTTTCGCTCATCAATGCTTTGTGGATCGCTGTCATCATGATGCCTGACATTAAAGGATAAGACCTTAAAAGGGTTTCCACTGGCGAGCAAGGCCAGATTAGGCGCTGCTTGTAAGGAGGCTGCTTTAGCTGAATCATTAGGGGCGTTCATTTCTACCTGTTTGCAGGCTGCTAAACATAACACGCTTACAACTACTAAGACTGTTTTTTTCATTCTATTAATATTTAAGTTTTGGAAAGCTCCTTTGGTATGGTGATATACTGTTGTTGCCCCTGTCTCACCTGAAAATTCACTGTAATCCCGTCCATAATAAAAATACAAATTAATAATTTTAAAGTGAAAAGATAACTATTTTTAATAAAATGAAATATTATTTAATTGATAAATAAATGTTAGGAAATGATGTGCAACTTGTATAAGGGGACGTCGCTACATAATCTTCTGAGCCCAATCATTAGGTAGACGTGATGCTCATTTAAAAAGGAAAACATGATAAAAGTCATTTTTTTTAAAATAAAATAGCGTAATTTTGTCCAACTATCTTATTGAAATACAGTTATGCCCCTAAGTTTAGAATCCCTTGGAAAACTGCTCAAGGCAGAAATCCTCACGATAGGCGATGTCAGCCTGATTCAGTTGAACGAACGTTATGTCCTCACAGAAAATCCGGTTAATAAAGAAGTAGAACTGAATAATCTAGAAACCTATGCTTCCACCTCACTTTCGACTTATGATATCACCGATATCCTGGATTTTAAATCGATCCATCTACTCAAGAATTATTACCAATAATAGGCTTAATAGAAGCCTGCAATAAATACCAGATTTATTTGCTTGTGATCATTGAGAATATTTCTCACAATTTCGCATTTAATCATTCCGGCCCGATAATAGTGGCTATTATACTTGATGAACCGAAATAATTTCAGTTACTTTATTCATCAATTATAAAGCTAGGAAAGCGAATCCAACCTGGTTCGATCAACTATAATTCGGTAGCCTATGAAAGCAACCATTGGCATTGTGGAGGATCACACGTTAGTGTTAAAGTCCTTGGAAATTATTATTAGCTCTTTCTCTTGTTTTGAGGTGACTTTACTGGCGGATAGCGGTTTCTCTCTATTTGAACAGTTAGACAAAGGGGAATCGGTACCAGATATTTTGTTAATAGACGTGCTCATGCCTGAAATGAACGGAGATGAGGTGGCAGCACGCGTCAAAAAAAAATATGCAAACGTTAAATTGGTTGCGATTTCCGGGCTCGACGATTCGGTCAGTGTTATGAAAATGATCCGAGCCGGTTGCTGTGCGTATTTGCAAAAAAATATAGAATTAGAAGAATTGGAAGGTGCACTTCAGGAGATATGGATGAAGGGTTATTACAACAATTACCTGACAAACATGGGGTTTCAGGCTTCCAATACAGATTGGATGGACTTAAGAGACCGAGAATTGGAGTTTCTTCGTTTAGCTTGTTCCGACTTAAATTACCATGAAATAGCTGATTGCATGTGCCTTTCCATTAAAACAATCGACGGTTATCGGGCTTGCTTGTTTGCGAAATTTGGTGTGAAAAGTAGAGTGGGTTTAGTGTTGGAAGCATTAAAACATAATCTAATCTCTTTAACATCGCAAGCCTATTTGAAACGTAAGTATTAGTTTACTTGCTCCACCCTCCGCGTAATCAAAGGTGGTAAATAATAAAAAGAACAAGGCTGTCTTAAAAGCGAGACTGCCTTGCTCCATGACTAACTTTTAGTCGGTTTCAAAGCCATATTTCTTGTAGATCGCTTTTGCCTCCTCGGAGGTTAGATAGTCTAAAAAATCGGCAGCGGCTCGGGGATGGGGTGCTTGCTTCAATCTACCAGCCATGTAAGTCGCGCGTATGTTCTGTTCATCCGCTATCGGAATCAATTCAACCGGGTGGCCGATCATTTTCTGATAATAAGCTTCGGAGTACCACACGGGAGCCACATCGCTTTGTCCGTATAATATATGCAGTGGACTTTCGCGATGATGGATGCGCGTTAAATAGGTACTGTTGTTCTTTACTTTTGTCTGCATGATGGTTTTATGCAAACTTTCTCCCCCAGCTTTTTTATAGGCGGCTTCAATCTGACGCCCGATTCCCTCCCAAGCCGGGTTCGGCATGCTGACCCGAATATCTTTTTTTCCTAGATCTTTTAAGGCCTTAATTTTTTTCGGATTTTTCTTTGGAACCATTAAGGCTAATTTATTGTACGCGTAGACTTCTGTGCGATCAAAATAGCTTGCCATCTCCGTGATGCGATTTTTTCCTGCGGTATAAACATCGGGTCGATGTGTAATCCGTAGATTACCCATAGTCAGCGAACCGCCTTCTATTTGCTTTGCCAGTATACCGGGCGGAAGTGTTTCAGCAAAGATGCGTTGGTACTCGGGATGCTTCTCCTTAAATCCACTAAGTAATTCATCGATGCACATAAATTGATTACCCGCGAAGAATACAACGAGTTGCGGATCTTCCACATCACCATACAAATCAGGTACATTGTTTATACCGGGTACGGTAAATTGAACACTCGATTCCGGTGGCGTATTCCAAGGTGGATCATAATGGTGATCTTGTTGTGCCTTAGCCAAGTGAAAGGCGAGTATACTTACCATAAAAAAGAATGTTGTCTTCATGTTTTGATTGTTATCGTGTTTGTTCTCCTGATCTGTGTCTTGTTTCCTGTGTGTTCTGATTGGTAAGCGATCAAGGCTTAATAATCGTCCAGCCCTGGGCTGAGCGAATAACCAACTCGCCATTTCCACTGGGCACATAGGCAATAAAGTCATACAACTCTTCTTTTTTCAGTTTTCTTTCCTTTAAAGAATTTAAACATTGGGCTACAATTACGCCTTGATCGATTAAGCTTTTTAATGCGGCTTCATATTTGCCATTTTTTAGGTACGCTTCCGTACCTCCGGAGAAAGCGATCAGCTCTATTTCGATTTTTTCTTTTAGTCGCGGATCTTGCAGTACATTGTTGATGTTCCGTATGGCTTTTTCGATGGTAGCCGGAGCGTTACTATCCAGTTGATAGATGGCGCGATACCGAGGTTGGATCGCCTCGGCGCCTTGATAAGCCCTGTTACGGATAATGGCTTGGCTATCTTGGGCATAAACAAAAGATGCTAGACTTAAAAATAAAGCAGTAGCGAGAATAAATGGTTTCAATGATTTCATGATCGATATGGTATTAATGTTAAAAATTAAAAGGTCCTAATTTATGTTGTGTTATGGTAACTTGATCTATATAAGGCGGATAAGGGCAATCCTTTGGCTTTTTGGTCAGATCGGGATAGTCCAATTCTTTATTTGCTTTTTGCGGTCTGCTAAAGGAATTGATATAAGCAGCTACGTCATAGGCTTCTTCATCCGTTAAAATCGGGTTTTCAGCAGTTGCGCCCAAGGGCATATTCCCTTTGATGAATCGAGCCGCTGTCAATAAACGGGCCATGCCTGCTCCGTCATTGAAAGAATCGTTGCCCCAAAGCGGAGGGTATAGATATCCTTTTCCATCACCACTTTGACCTCGACGGTTACCCTGTCCATTTTCGCCATGGCAAGTTATACAATATCGTTTGAATACAGCGGCTCCTTTTATCCTATCAGCCGCTCGATTGGGTTTGTTTAGTTGAACGAATCCTTGCCCCTCGATACGCTTACCGATTGCGACATCTCGGCTGAGATGCTTTATGTAGCTGATCATAGCGCGCATCTCTTTACTATTAACCGGAATAGCTTTTCCGTTCATGCTTCGTTCAAAGCAACCATTGATGCGCTCTTCTAGAGATTCAACTTTATTTTCGCGTCCGATGTATATAGGGAAAACGCCGGACAGACCAATATAGGGTGCAGCGTAAGCTTTGGTGCCTCCATTTAGATGGCAACTGGAGCAGGCTAGATTGTTACCGGTAACCATTCCTTCCTTTACTTCCGGACCTAGATATTTATAGGTTTCCGTGATTAATCGATGGCCGTAAGCAGCTAGTTCACCTTCTTTACTATTGTCGAAAGGTCTGATTACGGCCTCACTTACGTAGGATAGATAGTCGCCTGCTGTCGTTTTTTCCGCATTAGGGCCGACTATGGGAACCTGTACGGTCCTGCCATGGAGGATATAAATACACGACCCGATTAATAGCAAGATAAGGCATGTAAGGATTTTCGTGTACTTTGTCAACCGATAAACTTCCTGCCGGGCCGTCTCATCATCTGTAAAAGTTTCTTTTATCTTTTCCATGGTGGCAAATCTAGGTGCTATCTGTATCAGATTTAAACGAGCTTTTTTTATAGGGTATAACAGGAAGTTATGGAGCGGTTTTGGTTGAATTGTAAGTAGTTGAGTCGTTGAGTGGTTAAGTAGTTGAGTCGTTGAATAGTTAAGTGGTTAAGTCGTTGAGTAGTTAATTTAGCTAATGTGATGATGTGACAATTATTCGTAAGTGTTTGCTTTTTCGGCACTCATGAGCTCCCTACGGTCGGTTAGCCAATGTGATGATGAGCAGGCTAGTGGCTGAAAGCTGATTTCTGATAGCTAAAAGCTAATGCCTAAAGCCTATTGCCTATGGCTTATAGCTTGATTAGCCAATGTGATAATGAACAGGCTAGTGGCTGAAAGCTGATTTCTGATAGCTAAAAGCTAATGCCTAAAGCCTATTGCCTAAGGCTTATAGCCTAAAAGGAAAATACGTATTTTTGAAAGTAAGTGAATAGTATCTGAAATGAAAGCACTAATTATTATCGATATACAACTCGATTTTTTGCCGGGAGGCGCTCTTGCGGTGGAACGAGGGGACGAAGTTATTCCGATTATCAATGAATTGCAATCGTCTTACAAGTTAGTAGTAGCTACGCAGGATTGGCATCCGACAAATCATAAAAGTTTTTTTACTGAACATCCGGGAAAGCAGGTTTTTGAGCGAATTCAATGGAATGGCTTGGAGCAAGTGCTTTGGCCGGTACACTGTGTACAGGGAACAGCGGGAGCGGCCTTAGCACCGAAACTGTCAACGAATGCGGTCGAAGCTATTTTTAGAAAGGGCATGGATCAACATATTGATAGCTACAGCGGCTTTTTTGATAATGGAAGGAAGAAATCGACAGGTATGGCGGACTTTTTAAAGGGAAGAGGTGTAACAGAAGTAGCAGTTTGTGGTCTTGCAGCCGATTATTGCGTCTATTATACAGCCAATGATGCCCTTGACCTGGGATTTAAAGCTGGTATTATTGAACGCGCCTCCCGTGCCATTGATCTGGAACGATATCAACGGCTGAAGCTCGATTTCCAAGAAAAAGGAGGACAGATTTTATAAGTATTACAAATAGACTGCTTTGTCGTGCCTCCTCGCAGAGATGTTCCTATCCACGTCATTGCCTGCCTACCGCAGGCAGGCGAACTGAAGAAGTGGAGTCTGGAAAGGAGTGAAGCAGTCTAAAAACGAGATATCTGCATTAATTTAAAAAACAAAAAAGCATTTCTATTTTTGTTTACTATACTCATAGCCTATGTTAACAATTAGCAAACTCTTTATTTATCCAGTCAAATCGTTGGGCGGTATTTCGCTTTCGGAGGCCGAAGTCACCGATAGAGGCTTTAAATACGATCGGCGATGGATGTTGATCGATGAAAACAATCAATTTCTTACGCAACGCGTCCACCCGCAAATGGCTTTGTTTAAGCTTGAGATAGGGGGTGATGGCTTGTCGGTAACGCATCCTGAACGGGGGGAAATGCATATACCTTTTGAGCCGGTTGAAGCTCAATTAAGCGAAGTTGTCATCTGGGAAGATACTTGTCAAGCGGTTTCCGTGAGCCGTGAGGTGGATGCCTGGTTTAGTGATGCCCTGGGCTTGACCTGCCGATTGGTGTATATGCCGGACAGTACCAAGCGCGAAGTGGATCAACGCTACGCGCCTAAAGGCATGATTACTTCTTTTTCGGATGCTTACCCGTTTTTGATGATAGGACAAGCATCATTGGATGACTTAAACGCCCGGATGGAGATCGCTCTTCCCATGAATCGCTTTAGGCCTAATATCGTATTTACCGGGGGCATTGCCTTTGAAGAGGATCGCATGAACCATATACGGATTGGTGGCACGATCGATTTTTACGGCGTTAAGCTTTGTGCGCGGTGTGTGATGACTACAATTGATCAACAAAGTGCAAAAAAGGCGAAAGAACCGTTAAAAACATTGGCCTCGTACCGTTCAAGGGAAAAGAAAATTCTATTCGGACAGAATCTTATACATCAAGGTAGTGGTTTTGTTAAGGTTGGCGACCCTTTGGAAGTGCTGAGTACC
This sequence comes from Olivibacter sp. EAT-5, assembly GCF_044784325.1. NCBI lineage: Bacteria > Pseudomonadati > Bacteroidota > Sphingobacteriia > Sphingobacteriales > Sphingobacteriaceae > Olivibacter > Olivibacter sp. EAT-5. Next base: position 2,773,506 of record NZ_CP173028.1, read on the forward strand.
CACACGGAGGAACGTTTTATAGTGGGCGGTAGTTGAGTAGTTGGGGCTTTAAATGGTTGAGTTGTTAAATAGTTAAGTCGTTAAATAGTTGAGTAGTTAAATGGTTGGCTTGTTAAATAGTTGGGTGGTTGAATGGTTCATTCGTTGAGCAGACTTATCATAGGAATGGCTGACAGTTACGATAGCAATAGCAGGAGGACGTTACGCGTAGGGCAAACTATTCACTATTAACAATTCCCTTATTCACTGTTTATAGCTTATAGCCTATAGCGTAAAGCTTTTAGCTTTTTTAAAAAAAAATCCAAACAAAAAAGAAACCACTATGTTATCTATATAGATTTTTTTAAAGGGGTGGCTTTTAATAAGCCTGAGAATAAACCCATTGAACCTGATTTGGGTAATGCCAACGAAGGAATTAAAAAAGTCAAGGCGGCCTAGGTAGAAACTTGGGCCGTCTTTTTTAGTGCAAAAAGGCTTGTATATGCATAAGGGAAGCTATTATATGGTTAACGGCATTACGTTTTATCGTTTAATAGCCGCTCCTTTTCTCCTGTTTCTTATCTTTTCTGAACAGCTTAACTGGTTCAAATGGTTACTAGCCTTCAGCTTTTTTACCGATGCCATCGACGGTTTTTTGGCTAGAAAGTACAAGGTTGTGAGTGTTATGGGCGCCAAGATGGACTCCATTGCGGACGATTTAACCATATTGGTGGCCGTTATTGGGCTATTTGTCTATCACAAGGATTTCCTATACAGGGAGTATAGTTGGATACTCGTATTGCTTATTCTCTTTCTCATTCAAGTTGGCTCAGCGTTGATTCGTTACGGAAAATTTACCAGCTTTCATACCTACCTCGCTAAAGTGGCCGCCGTTGCCCAAGCACTTTTCTTAATACCGTCATTTTTTCTTACCACGCCTTCTTTACCCTTATTTTATATCGCGGTCGCCTTGACGACTTTAGATCTACTCGAAGAAACCATCATGGTGTGGCTGTTGCCCAAGTGGAAAGCCGACGTCAAGGGGATAAAGGAAGCGCTGCGAGTGCGACGGAAGCAAAATCCAAGCTAGGCCTGTTGAATGGGTAGACTGAACCAAAACGTGGAACCTTCGCCCGGTGAACTGACTGCGCCGATTTGACCCTGATGACGCTTAATGATGTCCGACGAAATGAACAGGCCTAAACCCAGTCCTGAAAATTGTGACGAGGATTCCTCTACGCGGAAAAAGCGGTCAAATACCAGATCGAGCTTTTCCTGTGGTATGCCGATGCCGTAATCTTTTACCGAAATCTTCACTTCGGACTCGTTCCGTTCTGTAAATAAGTCAACCTTGTCCGCTTTGGGCGAATACTTGATGGCATTGGTCAAAAAATTAATCAATACCTGCTCAATGCGGTTTTTATCGGCATATACATCGACATCTATATTGCCGTGTATTTGAATCGTATGGCCCCCCATATTTTTTACCTCGTACACACAATCTTGTATCAATTCATTGATGTTAAACGTTGATTTCTGTAAGATAATCTTCCCTGCCTGAATCTTCGTTACGTCCAGCAGATTTTCGATTAAGAAAGTAATCTTGTCGACCTGCTGATTAGCTTTCGCTACAAATGTTTTAAGCATACCATTGGGCCCGCCTTTTTCCGCTAGTCGATCGATAAGCTGCAAGCTGGCTTTCATGCTCGTAATAGGCGTTTTTAATTCGTGGCTGGCAATGCTCATAAACTCATCCTTCTTGGTAGCTAATTCCCTGGTAGCTAACTCGGCTTCTTTTAATGTACTTACATCCATTAATGAGCTGATTACTCGAAAAGGCATACCGGACTCATTATTCAGGATAAAACTTCTATCGAACACGTGGCAGTAAGAGCCATCCCCTTTGTGAAAACGATATTCGCCGCTCCATTGTTCGGCACCTTGGTTAATCGCTTTAAGCAAATCTTTTCGTACAGCTTTCACATCCTCGGGATGGATTTTGCTGAACCATTGATTGATTTCCTTTAAATTCTCTTCCGACTTATAGGCGAAGATGGAATAGAAATTATCGCTGTACCATACCGTATTATTAACAAGATCCCAATCGCGTATGCAGTCGTTGGTGGCACGAGCTACCAACCGAAAACGTTCTTCGCTGAGGGCCAATTCCGCTGTTCTTTTCGCTACCTCGTCTTCCAAGCCACTATTCAGATTCTTTAACTGTTCGCGGGTAACAACCAGTTCATTATAGTTTTTGCGCAGTCTGTCTGTCGTCTCTCGTTGCAGGGTAATATCATTAAACGTGAGCGCCAGGCCGTCTCTCATTTTAACCATACTTATCTCAAACCACTGTTCGCGGTTGTCGATCTGTAAATTACAGGCAATCTTACGAGCAGTTCCGGAAGAATAGGTGTCAAGTAGTTTTTTGGTGACCCGCTGGCCGAGGCGTTTGCTTAAATGCCCGAAAAAGGACGGATGTTCTTTATGAATAGCTAGTTTATCTAACAGATTGATTCCTGCTTCATTTTGGGTGAGCAAGGCAAATTGTTGATCGGGGCTTGAAGCGTCTTTATTGACCGCTAGCACAAATATGGCTTCTAAGCTGGCATCAAATACGGCTTTGATGATGCTGTTCAGGTTTTCCAAAGCGGAAATATCAATGAAGCTTAATACAAGGCCATCAATCTCTTTGTCGCGCCGAACAAAAGGATAAATACGCATAAGGTAGATGCGGCTATCCTGTAATTGCACCTCTTTTTCGTAAAAGCCTTTGTCGCTTTGCGCTTTCTTAATATCTTCCAACAGGTTATCATTGGCAAGATTATTGGAAATATGGCCGATGGGCCGTCCGATGTCACCTTCTATTAAATTAATTAGGCGCATGGCTTGCGGATTAAACTTCCGGATTTTTAAATCCTTGTCCAGAAATACCTGACCGACCTCCGTGCTTTTGAAGTAATTGTCAAGGTCATCATTCAACTCGATGAGCTCCTTAATCTTCAGCTGGTGCTCCGTGTTTAATGTATGCAACTCCTCATTGAGCGACTGCAACTCTTCGTTGGAACTTTGTAACTCTTCGTTACTGGATAATAATTCTTCATTGGAGCTCTGGAGTTCTTCATTGGTTGTCTCCAATCCTTCTATCGCCAATTGCAAATTATTACGTGTTTCGCTCAATTGCTCTTCCAGCTCTTGAATGTAGCGCTTTTCATCCGGCGAATCGCTGCGCGGCGTAAACGTCGATAGGGGTTCATGTTCCCGCAGCGGGATGGTTACATCAATAAAGACCAGCATGGATAAATGCTCGTGTGGAGGTGCCGCTGGGTGTATGTGAATATTGACGTGATTGATCTGGTCATCCTTATGGAAGCTTAAGCCGGTCAACGATACTTTTATTCCTTCTTGTCTCGATTCACGTATGGCATTGCTCAATGGTAGTTTTACCTCCTCGGGAACCATACTGAGGATATTCAAATTCAGCTTTTTTTTGGGAAGGCTCAAATAATTGTGGTAGTTGCCGAGGGTTTCTTTGACCTCATTGTAGCCGTCTATATAGATAACGGTATAACCGAGTTCGTCCAACATGAGTTGTTGAAAATCACGACGAAGGCTTTCACTAACACTCAGTGATTCAGTGGCTTTCCTGGGAACATACGAAGTGCTGACGGTACCAAGTGCATTGCCATATTCACCCAAGTACTTTTTCAGTTGATGTGGTGATCTTTTGAAAATTTTCCATTTGCCCGATATTTGTTCAAACCCGTTTTCAAGAGCCCCGGTGGTTTCACTGGGTCCTAAAAATAAGGCACCGCCCGGTTTCAGGGCAAAATGAAAGATCGACAATATTTTCTCTTGCAATACCTTGTTCATGTAGATCAGCATATTGCGACAACTGATCAGATCGTTCTTTATAAAAGCCGGATCTTTGATGACATTATGGTGAGCGAAAACAACTTGCTTTCGAATACGTGGTATAACGGTATAGTGATTATCCTCTAGCGTGAAATAGCGTTTCAATATCGAAGAGGGTACATCTTTTTCAATGGATAAGGGATATCGATTTCTGCTGGCAAGTCGAATGTTACTTTCATCGACATCGGTGGCAAAAATCTTTACCGGAAGCCGAGTTGCCGTCTGCTGAAGGTATTGATCCAGCGATATGGCCAATGAATAGGCTTCCTCGCCGGTACTACAGGCACAAACCCATATCTTAAAGGTCTCCCCGGTTGCTTTTTGCTTGACCAGCGATGGGTAAACTTGTTCTTCTAGGTAACGGAACGCTTCGGGGTCCCGAAAAAAACGCGTCACATTGATTAATAAATCATTTGCTAAACTATGCACCTCGTCCGCATTTCCTTCCAGGAATTCGATGTATTTTTGAACGCTTTTTATTTGCTGCAGCCGTATGCGCCGCGAAATACGGCGGATAATCGTCGGCGTTTTATAATAATTGAAGTCGCGATCACTGTTTTCATGCACCAGCGCTAAAATACGATCCACCTGTTGATCGTTCAGCTCACCGCTCAGCGCTTCATCTTCCCCATTCATGAGCTGTATATAATCCAGCATCTGCTGAGGCATTTCCTTAGGAGGTAATATCGCATCCGCATAGCCACTCATAATGGCCATATTAGGCATGCCGTCAAATTTAGCTGTATTCGGCTCTTGTACGAGCACATAGCCTTTGTTCTTTTTTATAGCCTGAATACCTTTGGTCCCATCACTTCCCGTACCGGAGAGGATGACCGCAATGGCCCTTTCCTGTTGGTCATTTGCCAGCGAGTCCAAAAAAATATCAATGGCGTTGTTGGGAACATTGTTGACCACTTTTTCGGCTAAGCATAAGGTCCCATTATGAATGGTCATGCTCATCCGATTAGGGATGACATAAATAGCCGCTCGCTCCACCGCCATATTGTCTTTGGCTTCCAGCACTTTCATTTGGGTATGCTTGGAAACCAATTCCACTAAAAGACTCTTATAATCGGGCGATAAATGTTGTATAATGATAAAAGATAATTGTGAAAAATCCTGTACGGCATCGAAAAAGCTATTGATAGCTTCTAAGCCACCGGCAGAGGCTCCAATGGCTACTATATAATGGGCCGTTTCTCTTATATCCTTTTTTTCGGTCATAGAAAGATGATACTGCAATAATAATAATTATTCCTGCGCATTTTTACTTAAATACTCAAATAGGTAGAGTCGGATGGCGTGAGCTGCCTCTTTTTCTTCTTCTTTCCAAGGGATGGATGAGTTCTTCACCTCTTGTTTCCAAATCCGGAAGGAATTACGTGGATGATAAGTGCCGGCATCCTGCTCGAAATTCACGGCTTCGTTTGGATTTCCTCCCCAGTCAATGGTATAAGGGTGTTCAGATCTAAAACACAACAGATAATTTCCCTTGTGTTTGTCTATTTCGATGGCCAATAAACCGCTGCCTATATTCGAGTACGCTTGCGCTTCTTCAAATTCATTTGTCATACTATTACTAACAAAAACCGGTTCTAATTGCTTTTCCTGTAACCAAAAGACAAGGTTTTGTAATTGCTCTTCGGTTGGAACAGCGCCGGTGCTATAGTATTTATTGTCGTATATTAATACGGCCCCTTGCGCACTAAATAGTTTCAATAAATGATATTCGTTATCAAAAAGTGCTTTTTCAAGGGAAACTTCGCGGTATAGATTGCGAAGGATAGCATTTTTATGAGTTGAGATGGTGCTGTTGAAAGCAAAGGTCTCGGCATTTAACAGATTGGCAAGTTGTTTCGAAACAAAATCAGCCAGTAGCTCAAACTGACAGCAGGTTTCGAAATCCGGGTAACGCGGTGTATTATGATGAAAGGAGATCAGCCCCCAAAGTGTATCATTTACGAGAAGCCGCACAGACATGCTGGCATCTACTTCCATATTATGCAGGTATTCCAAATGCACCGGTGCAACACTCCGTAGATGGCAATCAGACAAATCAACAAACGACATACTGAGTGGGTTGATAATCGGGTAAAGCTTTACCGGTTCATAATGGGAGGTCGGTATCAAGCGATAGGGGCTTTTTTTATAGAGTTCTCTTGCGCTCTTCGGAATATCGGAAGCCGGGAATTGTTGGCCTAAATAGCTCACCTTCCCGCTATGGTTTGCCTCCGCAACGACTTTTCCATTCCAATTTTCATCGAACTGATAAATCATCACGCGATCAAAACCTGAAAGTAGCTGGAATTGTTGGGCCGTAGCTGATAAAAGTGTGGGCAGGTCATGCTTTTGTTCTAGCTCTGCAAAATTATACCGAAGCGCTTGATAAATTTCCAAAAAACTTTTTTCTTCGCTTGTGGGGCTTAATTCTACTAATAGATAAGGGCCTTTCATATGGATTAGCGCTAAAAATAAGCTGTCGGCCAAACGTAGGTGAAATGGAATCTTTTGACTGCTGAAGTGATTGCCGGTAAGCTTTTCGGCATGCAGCGGTTCGTCCAGCCAATCATTGATGGAGGTTCCAATAACCGTGTCTAAGGGCTGATTAAATAGCGTCTGAATGTTTTCGCTCACTTGTACGATCTCCAAATGTTCCGGATCTAAAGCTAAGAGATAACCATGAGGCTGAATTAAATTAACATTATGTAGGGGTATTTTTCCGCAAAATTCAGCATCATAGTTTCTGATCGTCATGTTATCGTTCTCCTGTAATTTGTAGCGCTTTTTCGTAAAAGTACTATTTAATAAATTAATTGTTGTCTCTTCCGGTTTACAAAGTACCCTTAAGGGACTAAATCGGACTTAATCATCTTAATAAAACGAAGAAGCAAAACTTTTGTTTCATCCTGTTAGGATATTTTTTTTCTTTAGACGAAACGATTTGATTACCTATCTGCTGTTTCAATTTCGTGTAGACTGTAGTTGACGCCAAACAATAACCGGTACATTGGGTTATCTTAAAAAAGAACTGCGATTATGGCATTGAAGGAACCGATCTTGAAGCTGCTGCGTAAAAAGTATGATCCATTATCTTTGGTGGAATTAACTTTTCAGCGTTACGATCTGATGTTTAAAACCGATGAAGAGGGGAGGCCTATTTTGCTTTTTATGGGCAAGAAGGATGCGAATGGGAATATACGGGGTGAACGATACGCTAGAAGACTTAAGTTTGACAAGGAAGGACGCCTCATTAAAGACCATTGGGATCAGAAAGGGAAAGCCACGCCTTAAGTGAAACAAGGGGCCTGGTTACCCATTTTAGCCCCTTGTTGTTCGTTAAGCTCTTAATTTAAGATCGGAAATAAAGGAGAGGTGATTGAGATAGTCAACGATATCCTCTCTACTTTTTCCTGTTTTCTGCTCTAAACGATGAACCAGCTCGATCTCTTTACCTTCTTCATAGTATAGGTCATCTTCCGTGAGCTCACTCCATTTCGTTCTTATCTGATTTTTAATCTGTCGCCATGATCTTTTTAATTTCCATTCACTCATATGCATTTCATGTTAGGTAAACGTATAGACGTAAATTTCACTTACTTTGTTTGCAAGCTAAGAATTATTTATTTCTTTTTAGTGACGTATACTGTGATTATTTCAATAATTTACACAGGGAAGCGGTGTTCACGTAGTATGAAACTGGTTGGTATACAGTTTTTTCACAATTGGGTCTCAATTTTTTCTTTTTAACTAACGAACTTATTACTTTTGTCTCAGTAGAATCAACCTAAATTAATCTCATGACAAAAAATCCGCTATTAGATGAGCAAACAATCGCCTTTCTGAAAGAGTTCGCTGAAAGTATTCGTGCCGAAATTGACGCCATACAATGTACCATTGATATCGTGCAGAAACGAAAGCAAATTTCTGTTTTTCATGAACCCAAAATGATGGATGCTGCAACAGAAGAGGCGGTTTCTTCCCCAGCGAAATGGAGGAGAGGTGTTCTGGTGCCTGTTGAAAAATTCGACCCTTTCGGTAAATTGGATAGAAAAATTGCCTATGCGCTCACACGTTTAGGAACGGGCGACCGCGATGCCATTTTAAACGAAATCCATCAGGCGCAACCGGACCGGGATAAATACAAACTGGAGAACGCTTTGGCGGTGCGGATGAATTACCTCTTGAAGAACGGTTTTGTGGATGCGCAAAAAATCGGAAGAAAGTATCAATACCAATTGCTCAAGACGGACTGAAAGAAATAGCTGTATGCAAAAAGCTAATATGCTACAATAGCTTGCATACATACTACAATAGCACTATTGTTCTCGCTGATAAATTTGTCAGTATAAATCTAATCTGTTTGACTAGTGGATAATCAATAGGTGTAAAACGGCAAAGAACCTTTTTACGCATAGCTTACTGATTATCAATCTAACGGATTAGGTCGATTCAATAGGCTATGAAAAGAATTATTGCGAAATACTATATTGAAACTCCCTTTGATCCGGAAAAAGCGGCTTTGATCTTGGCGGGCGAACAATCATCGGGTACCTTTGTGTCAGTTCCCGGTGAAACGGAAGATCTAAAGCGACGCTTTGCTGCGCGTGTGGAAAGCGTTCACCTGCTGGGATCGGTTTCACAGCCGGCCATTCCGAGCCCGAAGTTCACATCCGAACGGTATCAACGAGCTTATATCGAAATCTCCTGGTCGATAGAAAATTTTGGCTATAATTTACCGGTGCTTATTTCCACTTTGCAAGGGAATCTTTATGAGCTCAGTCAGTTCACGGGCTTAAAATTATTAGATATCCAATTTCCTACCGCCTATGTCGCTCATTTTGAGGGGCCTCGTTTTGGAGTGGCCGGTTCCCGAGCAAGTACAAAGGTGGACGGACGACCCTTGATCGGCACCATTATTAAACCGAGTATTGGCATGAGCCCTTCGGATAGTGCTAAATTGGTGAAAACCTTGGTGGAGGCCGGTATTGACTTCATAAAAGATGACGAACTGCAATCAGCAGCAGCTAACTCCAAGTTGGAAGATCGGGTTGACGCCATTATGCGTGTCATCAATACGCATGCGGACAAAACCGGGAAAAAGGTCATGTATGCTTTTAACATTAGCGATGAATTGGATAGCATGTTGTCTCGTTATGACTATATCGTCAGGGCAGGCGGGACCTGCGCCATGCTCAGTATCAATAGTATTGGCCTTGCCGGCGTAAAAAAAATATGTGATCAGGGTGCATTGGTTATCCACGGTCATCGGAATGGTTGGGGTATGCTGAATAGGCACCCCCTGCTGGGTATTGAATTTACGGCCTACCAAAAACTTTGGCGCTTGGCAGGCGTAGATCAGCTACATGTAAATGGAATTCAGAATAAATTCTGGGAATCGGATGACTCGGTGGTACAGTCCATCGAAGCTTGCTTAACGCCTTTATTTTCTCGTGAAACATTATTGCCCGTGGTATCTTCCGGTCAGTGGGGAGGGCAAGCCTTTGAAACCTACAGGCGTACGAAAACCATTGATTTATTGTACATGGCAGGAGGCGGGATTATGGCGCATCCCAAAGGTCCCGGTGGGGGTGTGGTGGCCTTGCAACAGGCTTGGGAGGGCGCGGTTAAAGGACTTTCCATGGAAGAGGCCGTTCGACTATATCCTGAATTTGCCCAATCGGTTCAAAAATTTGGTCAGCAATAAACATGGATGCAATGCAGGCCCCTTTCTTCGCCTATTATGGTGATGATTTTACCGGATCTACCGATGCCTTAGAATGTCTCAATCAGGCGGGGTTAAAAACCGTATTATTTATTGATGTGCCGAACGTTGAACAGTTGGCACGCTATCCCGGGATACAGGCTATTGGTGTTGCCGGCATGACGCGAACCATGGATCCGGTGGCTATGGGAAACGAGTTGTCGCAAGCCTTTGCTGCTTTAAAAGCGTTGGGAGCTCGACATGTGCATTACAAAGTTTGTTCAACCTTCGACTCCTCGCCGCAAATAGGGAGTATCGGTACGGCCGCAGAAGTTGGGATCAGTGTCTTTAATCCCCGCCTTGTTCCCTTATTGGTGGCTGCCCCGCCTTTGGGAAGATTTTGTTTATTCGGTAACCTTTTTGCCAAAATGGGAATCGGTAGTCGAGGCGATATTTATCGCCTGGATCGCCACCCTGCTATCAGTTACCATCCCGTTACACCCATGCAAGAGGCGGATTTGCGTTTGCATTTATCCAAACAAACGGAATTACCCATTGGCTTGGTGGACATTTTATCGGTTCATCAGGGGGTGGAGGAAATTAGGATAAAAACGCAGGCATGCTTAGACCTGGGAATTCCGATGGTGCTTTTTGATGCTCTTCATCTTTCGGATTTAATGCCGATCGCCGAGGTGCTGGATGCATACGGCACACTGGAGAAACCCCTGTTTTCAATAGGATCTTCAGGCGTAGAAATGGCTTTCGGTATGTATTGGAAGACCAGGGGGGTGGCGAAACAAACGGTGGATTGGCCAGCTTTAAACCGTGTCGGAAAGCTTTTGGTACTTTCGGGCAGTTGCTCGCCTGTAACGGCGAAGCAAATCGAGTATGCGCTTCTTCATGGTTTTCGGGCAGTCGCTGTTCCTGCTTCTGCTGTTGATCCCGCTGCCGATTTACAAACGCTTATGCGCAGCTGTATAGAACAAACGCTTGCTTTTATGGAAGCGGGCTTTCCCGTAATTCTGCATACCAGTTTAGGTCAAGAGGATGAACGAATTGCGGAAACGCGTGAATTGCTGCGTCAGAAAGGATATGCCGAAACGGAGATAAGTGCACAAACAGCCCGCATTCACGGGCAAGTGTTAGGTGAAATTGCTCGCTATATTGCAAGGACTACTGATTTGGGACGTCTTGGCGTAGCAGGAGGCGATACCTCAAGCCTCATTGCGCGTGCTTTAGGAATAGAAGCAGTAGAGATGATTGCTCCGTTTTCACCCGGTGCACCTTTATGCCGGGCCTTCGCACCTAACACACCCTTGGATGGAATAGAAATTAATTTCAAGGGAGGACAAGTAGGGGATGAACATTATTTTATTAAGCTATGGGGCGCGAACGCTTCTTAAATATTTTATGATATGATACCAAAAACTTTAGGACTTATTCATACGTCGGCTACGTTGATTCCGGTATTTCAGCAACTATGCCAGCAATATTTGCCGGGCGTAAATCTCTTCAATATTGTAGATGATAGTTTGGTGAAGAATATTATTGCACGAGGCGGTAAACTTACGCCGTCCATCTCCAAGCGGGTGGCAGATTATGTCGCCTCAGCGGAAGATTCAGGTGCCGATTATATTCTGGTTACTTGCTCGTCCATCGGTGCTGCGGTAGAGGCGGCAGCCGACACTGTCAGGGTGCCGGTACTTAGGGTAGATCAACCGATGGCCGACCTGGCTGTACAGAAAGGTAAACGGATAGGTGTTATCGCAACGCTCCGAACTACCCTGGAGCCAACAGCCGACCTGGTGCAACGAAGAGCTGCCTTGCTAGGAAAGGAAATTGAAATAAATGCACGATTATGTGAGGGCGCATTTGAAGCCTTAATGGGTGGTGATGCCGCTAAACACGATGAATTAGTAGCAAAAGCATTGCGTCAACTGACGCAGGAAGTGGATGTTATTCTATTAGCCCAAGCAAGTATGGCACGAGTGGTTGATACATTAGCAGATGAAGATAAGGGGGTACCGATCTTAGCCAGTCCTCCTAATGCCATCCAATATATTGCAAACTTAGTCTAAGGATGCCCATGATGCATTTACGAAGAGCCTGTTTGGGAGTAAGTGGCATTGCCGCCCTTCTCCTATTACTTGGGATTGTGTTGCAAAACGAAGCCATCTGGCAACCTGCTGCGGTTTGTACCGCCTTGGGCCTAGCGGTGGGTATCGGAAGCATCGATATACTGAGAAATTACCAATACACAGCCTGGATTATTGTTGCAGTCGTTTCGGCCATGATTTATCCACGAGCTTTTATGCAATGGGGTGAAGTGGATTTGAGGAATAAATGGTTAATCCTAATCATTATACAGCTCGTTATGTTCGGTATGGGAATACAAATGAGCATTCGTGATTTTTCGGGTCTAGGTAGTACGGGCAGAGGAGTTTTGATTGGCTTAATCTGCCATTTTTCGGTGATGCCTTTGGTTGGGTATTTATTGACACGTTTGTTCCCTTTTGATGACGAAATCGCTGCCGGCATTATTCTCATAGGCTCTTGTTCGAGCGGTTTGGCTTCCAACGTGATGGTATACCTCGCGCGGGCAAACTTGGTTTTATCGGTAACGGTTACGGCGATGGCCACGCTGGCGGCACCTTTTTTAACGCCTTTGCTGATGCGTTTGCTGGCAGGGACATTGATTGAAGTGAAATTTTTGCCGATGATGCTGGAAATTATACAGATCGTCATCGTGCCTATAGGAGCGGCCCTGTTACATGATTACCTCAAAACGGCCAAGTCCGCACGAAAGAAGCTTGTGGTCGTCATCGGACTCGTCTGCGCCGGTTGGCTCTTCTCGCAGGTGCTATTTTTATGGGATTTATTAGCCTCGCATTTCTCGGTGCCGGCCGGCCAATCTTTGACTGTCCTGAACTTTTTTACGGGGGCATTTATTGTGGGCGGACTATATCACCTTCTTTATCTCCGCTTTAAGCGTATTGATCAGTTAGTGCCCTATGTATCGATGTTTGGCATTGTTTATTTCACCACGGTAACTACCGCTGCCGGCAGGGAGCATCTGTTACAAGTGGGGCTGCTCTTATTTTTGGCTTCGGTTTTGCATAATGGTGCTGGTTACTTCTTCGGTTACTGGCTTGCCCGCCTTTTTAAATTAGATAAAAATTCCGCCCGCACCATTGCTTTTGAAGTAGGTTTACAAAATGGTGGGATGGCATCGGGCTTAGCAGGAAGTATGGGTAAATTGGCAACCGTAGGTTTAGCCGCTGCTGTATTCAGTCCATGGATGAATATTTCCGGATCTTTATTGGCTAATTATTGGCGGAAAAGACCGGTCATTGATGAGAACGAAGAAAAGTAAATACCGCTAATTTCTTTTATGCAAAACTTTTAGCAAGAATCGGAGGTTTCTATTGGGAACAGCAAGGTGTGGCTATGACGGCTTTCTTTAACCCCATTATTAAACATAAATATACAGCTGATCCAACAGTTATAAGTTACGGTGATCGCGTCTACCTCTACACCGGGCATGATGATCCGCCTCCTGGAGTTGATGATTATGTAATGAACGATTGGTGCTGTTTTTCTTCGAACGACTTAATGAATTGGGAAGAGCATCCGACTCCACTAAAGGCGACCGATTTTTCCTGGGCTTCGGGTGATGCCTTCGCGTCTAATGTGGTGTGTCGTGATCACATTTTTTACTGGTATGTAGCCGTTTCCCATCGATCAATTTTCGGAAAAGCAATCGGTGTAGCGGTGTCCAATAGGCCAACAGGTCCATTTACCGATGCTAAAGGGTCGGCGCTGATTACCGGCGATATGTTACCCTGTCCCACAACGGAAAAGGCAAACCTGGATCCGAGTGTGGTCATCGATGACATCGGACAAGCTTATTTATTTTGGGGAAATACGACCTGTTATTACGCGAAGTTGAAGGCGAATATGATCGAGTTGGACAGTGACATCCAAGTGGTGAATGTCCCCGCATTTGGGGAAGGGGCACACGTCTTTAAGCGGAATGGATGGTATTACTTGATGTATGGTTATGGTTTTCCGGAAGACATAGCCTATGCCATGAGCCCCACCGTGCATGGGCCGTGGGATTTCAAAGGAGTTATCAATAAGATGCCCTATAACTGTGAAACGAATCGTGCGGCGACACTTGATTTTCAAGGAAAATCTTATTTTTTTTATCATAATGGAGCTTTAGAAGGAGGAGGCAGTCACAGACGATCGGTCTGCCTCAACTCCCTTTACTATAGGTCAGATGGCACCATCGAGCCGATTATCATGACCCGAGAAGGAATAACAGCAGATGAAGGTTGAAGCGAATTTATTTGGCTCCTTCTAGTTCCGATCTCTCTACTTTTGAATTTTGGGGCTCTTTAAATTGCGCATACTCAATTTTCAGTACGACTGGATTGGGCCATTGATTGTTGGTGTAGAAACGTTGCCCATTGACAGCACTCACAGCGAGGCCGGCCGGGCTTGTGCTAGCTATTGTTTTTGCTGATAACCCTTCTTGGTACTCAACTAGCTCACTTTTGTAACCCAGTATACTCACTTTGGTCTGTTCACTTCCGATGATATAGGGAAGTAAGAAGTTTCTCCGGGTGCCGTAAGCCCAGTCGGACGGCTCTTTACGGGTAACGAAGGCGTAAATAGCCTTATTATTATTTGCTTGTATAAACCAGATATTGCCATCACGTACAATAGGTAGCGGTTTTACCTCATAAATTGATTCACTGTTGGCAAAGTTCCAAAGGGCTATTTCACGAAGCAGGTTCTCCTGTTCTATTTGCATGGATCCATTTGGTTTTGGTCCCACGTTCAATAGAAAATTACCGCCCTTTGCTCGAATTTCGATTAACATGTTAATGATTTCCGTGCCGCTTTTCTGCGGATCATTGGTGGCTTTATATTGCCAGTCAGTGCCCATCGTATAACAGGCTTCCCACGGACGAGGTAAGGGAACATCAGGAATACGCTGTTCCGGTGTTTTCATCAGATCGCGCGTAATTACCAGATCAGGATTGATACTCCAGGCATATTCGCGAAGTCCATCTCCCGGGCCGTCGATGAAAAGGATATCGATATTTCCATAATGGGTTAGCAATTCCTTCAACTGCGCTTTATCATAGTCAAATAAGGCTTTGTTATTTGCCGGATAATGCATAGGATGCTGTAAGCGACCTAAAGGAAGTTTCTGGCGATGAAGGAAATAAAAATCTTCCGGCGAAAAATAAATGCCGATAGCGATGCCTTGCTTTCGAAAGGCGTCAATAAGCTGCTTCGTGATATCCCCTTTATAAGGCGTATTCATTACATTAAAGGGCGTTGTCTTGGTATCAAACATACAGAAACCGGCATGATGCTTTGCGGTAAATACTACATATCTCATGCCTGCCAATTTGGCCATCATCGCCCATTCGTCGGGATTAAACTCCTTCGGGTTGAAAAAATGAGGAAGCTCTTCGATGTAGCGATTCACATAATCGTCCGATGCACCGGCTAGGGAGTGACTAATAACACCACCCAAGGAGACGTCTACGTTCCAATGAATAAACATACCGAAGGCTAAATCCTGAAACCAGGCAACTCGCTCCGGCTTGTTGTCTTTCTGTTGGGCATTCGCGCATAAGAGGATATGAAAAATCGCAAAAGATAGATAGAAACATTTGAGGCGAAGTTTTGAAAATAGCATCGTGTAGCGTTTTAAGATCCCGGTTTATCTTCAGAAACTAAATTAGCAAAACTTACGACTTTTTCTATAGGAATATAGAATTACTTTTTTAGGTATACAAACATTGGTTGGGGGAGATCATTACCTACAGCTAATTTTTTTTCGTGTAAGCTAAAACAATACGGATTTCTTCTTGTTTTTGAAAACATGAGCGTTAAGCATGTTCTTATTATTGTCTAACCTGATGAATAAGAGCCAACCCGTTCTAAGAATGAAGTCAAAAGATACTAATCAGTTTACATACATGAAACAAATAATCGTTGTAGAAGATGACAAAGATATAAGAGAATTAGTGGAATATCTATTGGTTAATGAACAATTTGATGTGAAAAGTTGTGCAAATGTAAAAGAGTTTAGGCAACGTATACAAGGTAATAAACCGAACCTCATTTTGCTAGATATCATGTTGCCGGATGGGAATGGTGTCGATCTTTGTCGAGAGCTCTATCGGGATGAAAAAACGAAGGACATTCCAGTCGTACTCATGTCAGCACACGGTAGGCGCAATTTAGTTGAAACGGAGCATTGTGTGCGCGATTTTATCGAAAAACCTTTCGATATCGACCATTTCATTAATACCATTAATCACTACAGTGTGTAATTGACTTTAAACAATTCCACGGTTTTTCCCAAGTCATTTTTTTTAAAGAAAGAAACTACAATGACTATTATTTTGTTACTATGACAGTATTTAATTGTTAGTTAAATTTGAAACATGAAGATTGCTGTCGTAGATTATAATCCGATCCATCGGGAAGGCGTAAAAAAGACCCTCGAAAAACACGATTTAGACGTTGTATTTGCCGGGCAACACTTGGATGACTTACCGAAGAGCACGGAATTACTGCTTTGTTTTGTGGATCAGTACGGAAATCAACGATGGCAAAATTGCATTCAGCAAGCGGTTGCCTCCGGATTGAAAGTAATAGTTTATGATATTGCTTCGAACCTACAAAGACCAGCCCTGTTTAAAAAACTAGGTGCGCATGGTTATCTTTCCAGTACGTTTAATTTAGATGATTTTCCGCAGGTTTTAAGGGTTGTTAAAAAAAACAACTTTTTTATCGATCCATCTTTACCCTTTTTGTTTTTTGAACGTTTGGCACCTTACGAAAATTATTTGGATGCATTTAATCCTAACGTTGCCTTAACCGATCAGGAAAATGAGGTACTGGATCTATTAATCGAGGGTTATACTACAAAGGAAATCTCGAAACGTTTAACAAGCAATAAAAGATTGATCGATGAGACAAAAGAAAAAATTTTTGCGAAGATAGGTGCTGTAGACAACTTGAGCCTGATATTGTATCGCATTTGTAGCCGGCTTTAGAAAGAACTTTCGCGACTCGGTTTTTCACTTCGATAAATGGCTTGCACCCAACTGGACTTCCCGCAATTTTTACAGCTTGTATCTTTGCCCTGATCCAAGCCACAGTAAGCGCAGACGGTTTGATCGGTAAGCTGAAAGCGATGTAGGTAAGCCGTATCGTTCGCAGGAATAATGGATAAACCGGCGAGGTCGTCTTCATTTTCAATTAAGGTAAAGCTGCCGTTGGGCTCAATGTAAAGTCTTTTCACCTGACCTAGATGAACGATATGCTCGGAACGCAATTGTGCAAAAACGCGTTCTCGGGTCAATGTAGTGCTTCTTATATTTTGCAGGCATAGGACTCCGTTTTCAACCAACGTATCGATATTACCTTGACTAATGCGCTCGAATTTTTCGCTCTTACTGGCTCGCTTGGCGATTATACGAAAGATAATTAAGGCCCCGTAGAAAAGCGACCGCGAGCAGCAGTATGATTATCCCTTGTACAATTCCTCGATCGGGGATTTGCATAGGCACAGCCACAATGGCACCCATGGTAATCATCACCGCCATTTCCGCTATCGTCAACTGCCCCGTCATGCGTTTTCCTAATAGTTTGAGGACAAGCAATAAGGCCAAATAAATAATAATCGTCCGTATGAACACTTCTAGCATAAAGGCCGCGGGCGTTTCTCCAAATAGGATACGTTGTATGTCCGTCAATTTTATTTCTTCTTTCTTCATAGGATCGCGCTTGTGCCCTTGGTTTACCCTCAGAAGAAATTCAAAACATTGGCCAAATTACTGCAGTTAGTTGGCAAGCTCATGGTGCGACGGGAGCCAGCGCTCTTACTTTTTAATTGTTTTGATTTATATACAACAATGAGGCAAGAAAGCGACAGACATCTACTTTTTGTTGTACCATCGAAATCCATATCCGAAGAGGTTATACATTGGCGCTGTTACGCAGGTTCTACCCTGTTAGCAGCATCCGCGTTTGATTTTTAGCTCTTTTTATGGTGATGTGGCTGTGAATAGGAGGGTGGATCACTGGCAGGAAAGCTCTGTTCGATCTCATCGTCTAACTCTTGATCCATTTTCTTCTTCGCCTCTGCCTGTTGCCTTTTTTCTTCGTTTTCAGCGTCGACCGCTTTTTTATCCTTTTTCATAACTTAATTTTTTCCGATAGCAACAATCTGCTTCCCTTTAGTAACAAGCTATAAATGATACAGTTTTGGAAAAAGGATAAAGAGCCCGAACAAAAAGTAAAGGATACCTGGAGACGATGTTAGGCCTTGGAAATCTATTTGACGTCATACGGGCGAAAATAAATTCCACTGATAAGTGGTAGAACAATCGGGTTTGTTTTCTGTTTATTTAAAGCCGATCTTTTTGAGAAGTGAACGTAGGCATCGGCGGGCTAATCGTGTATGTAGCTTAAAAAAAGATATGAGCGCAAACAATGCAATTGAAAGAGTAAACCACTCGTTAACACTCGAAGAAGATCTATCCTTGCATATAAAGGGATGGAAGACCCAAAAAGTGGGTGGTCTGCTCATCTTGATTTTAATGATTTTGACAGCTCTTGGGTTGTTCGGTGAAGGGCCCTTAAGTGCCCGAAAAATAGTAAACGGGGATATCACAGTGGAGTATGAACGTTATCTACGGTATCAGAAAGAGATGGATGTTAGCCTTCGTCTTTCGAATCAAGCCAATGTGCAGGTAGCTATTCCAATTGAATACCTCGATTGTTTTAAAATCGAAAAGATAGTACCGGAGGCAAATGAGAGCATCATTTCCGACGGAAAGGTCGTTTATACTTTTAACGTTGATAAAACGGGGGAAACTATTCTCCATTTCTATTTGCATGCACAAAAACCGGGGAGCGCAAAGGGAACATGGGAAGTTAATCACCACAATTTTCAAATCAATCAGTTTATTTATCCTTAAATACGATGAATCCAATTATACGAGGTATTGCCATTTATCTCTTCTTGCTGGTACTTTTTCGGGTATTGGGCAAACGTAGTTTAGCAGAGACGACAACTTTTGATTTTGTTTTGCTATTAATTATAGGAGAAGCTACGCAACAAGCGTTGTTGGGCGAAGATTTTTCAATGACGAATAGTTTGATTCTCATTACGGTGCTGATCGGGCTCGATATGATTTTGGGCAAATTTAAGGGGCGTTTTCCACGGTTGGATAAGATGCTGGAAGGGACACCCCTGATATTAATTGATCAAGGTCAACCTTTGAAAGAGCGAATGAAGCGAGCAGGTGTGGAAGAAGAAGATATTATGGAAGCAGCTCGTCTTAATCATGGGCTGGAACAGTTGAACCAAATAAAGTATGCCGTTTTAGAAAGAAACGGAAGTATTTCTATTATCCCATTCACTGCTCAAAGCTAATTAAGTCATTCGTTGGTTTGCCACCTGATCGTATTTACAACAGCTGCTTCTGAATTCGTTGTACAAAATCGTGAATATCAAATGGTTTTTTGATAAAATCCTCTGCGGGGCATTTACCATCGCCCATGAGTTGATGGTGCGCCGACATAATAATGATGGGTATATGTGAGGTAGATTGATTGGCTTTCAGTTGGTTGCATATGTCAATCCCGTTTCCGTCAGGCAACATCACATCCAACAAAAAGAGATCGGCGTGATTATCTTGAACATCCTTCCAAAAACTCTCTGCCCGTGCGTGGCTTTGAACGGCTAATTTCTCTTCTACTAAAATGTATTCGATGATTTCGCGAATGTCGGCATCGTCCTCAAGAATAACAACTTTCTTTTCCATAAAATGGGCTTTGTCTTTAGCTTATAGTTTTGCAACAATAGCTGCGCCATTATTCTCAACACAAGCCTGAATTCTACAGAATGTGTAACAAGTGTGTAATTAAGTCGTTGACCGGTATCGGTTTTCACTTAAGATAAATAGGCTCTTAATTCATAACCGTGGCAATATTTTGGACACAATGTTCAATAAAAATGGGAGCGAGCAAAGATAGCATAGGAGCTATTTTAGTTGACGAAATGGGCGGCCCCGGGAGTTCCCTGAGCATTTGATATGCTAAATGAAATTTTCAAAAACTTTAAGCGATTTAGGTCGTTGTTTTAATATCTACTTTAAAAACATGCAGTTATGGCAAATTTTGGAACGCCCGACGAAGGGCAACACACAAAGGAAATCGAAAATCAAACGGCAAAGATCCCATCGACAGTTTTTTTGGCAGCTGCTGTCGTTTCGATGGGCGCATCGTTAACCTTAAAATGCATGGGATGCAAGCATAGTGCTCTTTTCGTAGGGCAATGGGCGGCTCCTTTCCTACTTTTAGGGATTTACAACAAAATCGTGAAAACGTCCGGTAATGATTAAGAGATGCTAAAAGGCCTGGACATTACCGGGCCTTTTTTATGCTCTTTAAGACCGACTCGGCCTCTACCTCGGTTATGTGGAAACGCGTGGAAACATAAGCCAAACCCAAGCAATACTGTTCATTGCCTTGATAAATAAACACATCAATTTGCTAATTAGGACACTGCATCCATACCAAAATCGATGCGTTGTTTTTTACCTACCCTGTATGGTGTAATAGAACGCAAACGGAGATTGGCAACATATTGGTTTACTTATAAAGGAATAACCATAAACATTTAGGGAAATGAAAAAGCATGAAAAAGAACCAACACCGAAACCCACCCAGTTTGATGTGGATGAATCGGTCGGGGATTCCGCATTAGCGACGGAAAAGGAAGGTAAGAAGGAACCAAAGTCGTTCGATGAAGATGAATCGATCGGCAATAGTAACATGGATAATAAAAAAAGGAACAAGTAAAGTGTTGATATTATGAACGATAGAGAAAATACAGGAAGATACGCCTTAATTACCGGCGGGACCAGCGGTATTGGCTTGGAGCTGGCAAAGTTGTTTGCAGAGAATGATTACAATTTAGTGTTGGTGGCTAGAAACGAGCAGGAGCTGGTTCAGACTGCCGAAGAATTACGTACTAACGGAAGAGAGGTTATTACGGTGGTCGCCGACTTCTTTAACCCGGATGCTCCCTTTTCTGTATACGAGGAAGTGAAGGCTTATGGCATTGATATCGATGTGTTGATAAACAACGCCGGACAAGGGGTGTATGGAAAGTTCATAGAAACGGAATTGCAGCGCGAGTTGGACATCATACATCTAAATATTAGTGCTTGTGTCGTGCTCAGCAAATTTTTTGTCAAGGATATGGTACAACGAGGTTATGGTAAGATCTTAAATTTATCGTCAATAGCAGGCAAAATTCCCGGCCCTTATCAGGCGGTGTATCATGGTACTAAAGCCTTTGTTCATTTCTTTAGCGAGGCAATCCGTAGCGAATTGAAGGATACCGGCGTGACGGTAACGTCGCTATTACCCGGAGCAACCGATACCGATTTCTTTAGGAAAGCAGATATGGAAGAATCAAAGATTGTCCAAGAGCAGGAGTTGGCAGATCCAGCTTTCGTTGCCAGAAAAGGCTACGAGGCGCTCATGAAAGGAGAAGATATGGTGGTCGCCGGATTTAAAAACAAAATGCAAGTCGCCATCGGAAACTTAAGTACGGACGAAGCGGCAACGGAGCGAATGGGTAATATGCAAAAACCGACTGACCAATAAATTGGTGCCGCTGTTCTAAAAAAAAATCACGTCTGTCTTCTTTATAGATCATGCTTAGTGGTAGCGGCCTTGTATTGGACGCAGAAGAAAGATTTGACTAAGGGCACCTATGGTGTGCGCCTCTATTGGAACGATTTTGGCAATAGCTTACCTACCTGTTACTTATAAACATGAATAAACTTTCTTTAAGCGAACCACCTACACGGCCGCGAGGCGGCATTCGGTGGAAACCGATTGGTGACTCAGGCTCGTTAGACGTAGACCCGCGTCTAATGATTCTGGATATCGATTATACAGCGGCTAAATTACTTAATTGTGATCAAAGGAGCGTTAGAGGATATAATGTCTGGGATGTCTTATGCGCCTCCTTGCCTGCCTATCATCATCAGGTGGTGAATGCAGCGATCACGAACAGGGAAAGGCGTGTTATTCGCACCCGATTAAGTGGAACGAATGTTCCTGTTTTTCTAACAGTAGTACCTAAAAGCAATGGCTGCATGAACATTATGGTATCAAGAATTTCTTGAGATTAGATGCAGTTCGCACGTAAACCCAAAAATAATGGTGCTTAAAAAAGAAACAACGAAAAATGAAGCTGTTCTAAACCTTACCGCTTCGCTTAGAGCAGCCTTGGAAGGAGACGGTGTATTTCAGTCGCTTGTGAAGGAAGTGAAGTTATTGGCTTCTAATAAGGAAGGGATATATAGATTGGAGCAAGTGCTTGTCGATCACGAAGGACAGCTAAAGGAAGTTGTTTTTGATGGCAAACATTATAGATAAATAAATTTTCTTCTAAATTGTAAAGTTTAGTGCCACCACGTTGTCGAGATGACATCGTGGTTTTTTTTGCCAGATTAACGACAATAAAAAAATATAGGTTACCTACCCGCAACTGTAAGAATGGTAGGATTCTTGTTTTTATCTATGTGACGTGTTGTTTTTAGTATTTTTTCCAAAAGCCCTTTGCTGTCGTGAGATAACAAAGGGCTTTTTATCGATAATTTGATACGGTACCATACGCAAAGCTTTATTGAGCTAAGCCGCGCATAGCAGATTATTCGTCATATTGATATTTCAACACAATCACAGCGAGCGGAGGTAATATTAGGGACAAAGAATGTGTCCGACCATGATAAGGAATAGGGGCAGTTTCAATAATTGCATCGTTTAACACATCGCTTCCATGATATTTGAGATTGTCTGAATTAAGGACTTCACTATAAAATCCTTTTTTGGGTGCACCTATGCGGTAATTTTTACGCACTACGGGCGTAAAGTTAGCTACAAATAAAAGACTATCATCTTGCTCATCACTTTTTCTAATCCAGCTGATAACACTGTTAACGGCATCGTCTATTGCATTCCACTCAAAACCCGCGGGATCATAATTGTGTACATGCATCGCCGGTTCGGTTTGATAAAGCTTGTTTAAGTCCTGAATAAACGCTACGAGCCCCCGATTGGGCGCTCCAAGAGATTCGTCCCAGCTCAAACCATCATCGTGTTTCCATTCGTGCGACTGACCAAACTCACCCCCCATAAAAATCATTTTTCCGCCCGGATGTCCGTACATGAAAGCGTATAATAAACGAAGGTTAGCAAATTGTTGCCAGGCATCGCCCGGCATTTTCTTTAACAAAGATGCTTTTCCATACACTACTTCGTCATGCGATAAAGGAAGAATAAACTTTTCTGAATAGGCATAAACCATGCTGAAGGTTAATTGACCTTGATGATAACGACGATAAAGAGGGTCTTTTTGAAAGTAAGATAGGGTATCATGCATCCAACCCATCATCCACTTGAAATCGAAACCCAAACCGCCAAGCTGTACGGGGGCTGTTACTCTAGGCCAAGCGGTTGACTCTTCTGCGATTGTAAAGGCCCGTGGACAATATAGATGCACGGCCTCGTTTAGCTCTTGCAGAAATTGAATAGCTTCTAAATTTTCCCTACCTCCATACTTATTCGGAATCCACTGACCTTCGACGCGCGAATAATCGAGGTATAACATAGAGGCAACGGCGTCGACACGTAGGCCATCAATGTGGTACTTTTCTAACCAAAAGAGGGCATTGGAGATCAGAAAAGAACGCACTTCGTTTCGATCGTAATTAAAGATGCTACTTTTCCAGTCGGGATGGAAGCCTTTCTTGGGGTCGGCGTGTTCGTAGAGGTGGGTGCCATCAAAATAACCTAAACCGTGCTCGTCTGTTGGAAAGTGTGAGGGTACCCAATCCAGTATGACACCGATATCGTGCTGATGCAACGTATCTACGAGATACATAAAGTCTTGTGGCGATCCATATCGACTGCTTGGTGCGAAGTAGCCCACAACCTGATAGCCCCAGGAGCCATAAAACGGATGTTCCATCACGGGCATAAACTCGACATGGCTGAATCCAAGTTCCTTACAATAAGTTGGTAGTTCTGAAGCCAACTGGCGATAGCTTAAAAAGCTTGTGGGATCATCGTTGTGGCGTTTCCATGAACCAATATGCGTTTCATAAATTTTCAATGGAACGGTGAAGATATCGGTGCGCGTTTGTTTTTCTAGCCACGACTCATCCTGCCAGGCATAGTTTAAGTGGGCAATTCGTGATGCAGTCCGCGGCGGTTCTTCCCAAGCATACGCGTAGGGGTCGCCTTTTTCCACTTCGTAGCCATTGTATCCTTTAATATAGTATTTGTAACACTCACCTTCCAACCGATCGGGAATGAATAGCTCCCATATTCCGGAATCATCAGGTCTTCGCCCCATCGGATTAGCCGTTCGATCCCAATGGTTAAAATCGCCGACAACGGAAACTTGTTCGGCATTGGGCGCCCACACAGCAAAGTGAACTCCTTGTGCATCCGTTTCGCTAGCAAGGTGAGCACCCAACTTACCGTAAAGCTGGTAATGTTTGCCCTCCTTAAACAAACTGAGATCAAAGGCGGTGAAACGTGACTTAGGGTCGGTATGCGGAGCGGTGTTCATGATCGTTGATTTTATGCCTTAAACTTCTTTTAAAATGGATTTAATGCCTCGGAGCGGAACGAGTACCCAGTCGGGACGATTGTTAATCTCATAATTCAGTTCATATACGGCCTTTTGTAGCAAATATACGTCCATCATGATTTGTAGATCCTCCAACCGGGTTGGTATAAATGCTGCTTCATTAACCTTGTCAAGGTAGGCACGCATGAAAAAGCCGCTCATATAGTGGTACCACTGCTCGATAAATGGAGTTAGCGTTTTGATGTCGTCCTCTCGGATCTGGTTATCAAGAAGCAGGCTGCCGAAGGCAGCGTAGTGTAAGGAGCGCAACATACCGGCTACGTCACGTAAGGGCGAAAACTTCAAGCGCCGTTCACTATAACTTCTAGCCGGCTCGCCTTCAAAGTCGAGTATTAAAAAATCTTTGCCCGTAAAAAGTACCTGACCTAAATGGTAGTCTCCGTGAATTCGGGTTTTGACAGCATCTATTCGATGCTGATAGATACGTTTCATGGTACTGAGGACTCTCTCACGGAGTAACAGCACTTCTTTTGCTTCTTCCTGAACCTCTGCACTTAGGTTTTCCATATTTTTTTGAAGACTCTGAAAGCTTGCTCGCACCAGTGATTGGAGTGAGGAATATAGGGAGCGCTGGTAATGGAGCGAAAAGGGCTCAGGTTTAAATTCGGGTAGTTCCGTTGGTTTTGCTAAAGCGAGATGCATTTCGGCAGTTCTTATACCTAACAGCTTTACCAATTCTGCAAGATTGCCTTCCAGCAGCAGTTTCATGTTGTTAGGTATCTCATCAAAATTTAAGGGAAGTAATAGCTTTCCCTTTACTTCTTCCAGCAGTGAATTGGGATCAGCGTGAGACAATACTCTTTCATTGAAATCGTTTAAGCGATCGAGCATATAAGTCCATCCATCGCTGTTGCTTACGGCCATTTCCTGCATCATGGCTAAAACCATCGTATGGCCTGATTTAAATTCCCATTGTATTCTACCTAAATAAGCGGGGACGTGCTTGAACCGAGCCGTTCCCGAAAGATAGGCGATCATTTCCACGTCGGGATTAATGATTGCGTCGACCTTTCGATAGATTTTAAGATAAAACGTATTATCGTAAATAATAGAAGTATTGCTCTGCTCTGCACTCAATACACGAGGCCTGGGCCTTGGATTTTCCTTGATATGTTTTTTTACTTTTTTGTTTCCCAAAAAGCTTATTTGTCCGTTTTTTTGACCTATGTGTCGGTTACCAACCATATTGGCGATGATGGCATGCTGCAACTCAATTCCATAAATGGCGTCATAAAGAACGCCTTCCGTGTGGCCTACTTTCAAATGGGCGATTACTGATTGCGGGCAATTGTCTTGTAAACGATAGGAAAATTGCCCCTTGCCGAAAGCTACAGGCAATTGATAGGTTTCCGGTAAGCCATCATGATAAGATACCTCGATAAGCAATAAAAAGGCGGTTCCTTCTTCCAAGCCAATAGTAGCGTGATCAATGATTCGGAAATTTTCAGGTCCCTTGCCTTTTCCTCCAAACCAACGTAATTTCATGATGTAATCCGGTAGAATACGGTTTTCCAGTTGTTCGATAACAGGCTCGTCTAACAGCTCTTTCCACTCGTCTATCTCGATTAAATGTAATCTTGCTTCATCCGCCAGCTCCGGATGTGCTTTTTCGAGTAAGAACACTTGACTTGCATAAGGGCCTAATGTGAAAAAATAGGGTATATCTTCCTTTATGACAGGGAAGCGGTTGCGACTTAGAATTTCGATCGGGGCAAACCCTTTGTAAGTCTCTAGAAATAGCTCCGCAGCCTGCGAGAAGCGGGACAAATTGGCCACTACGAGCATAATTTCATTGTCATATGTTCTTGTAAAGGCTAAAATTTTAGCGTTTTCCGTGTACACGAATTGAATGTCGCCACGACCAAAAGCCTTATACTTTTTACGAGTGCTGATCATTCGTTTCATCCACCAAAGTAGAGAAGAGGTGTTGCGCGATTGTAATTCAACATTGACTGATTCATAGTGATATTCAGGGTCTAGAATGAGCGGGAGGTACAATCGTTGCGGATTAGCTTCAGAAAAGCCTGCGTTACGATCGGGATGCCATTGCATAGGGGTACGAACACCGTCTCGGTCGCCCAAATAGTAATTGTCGCCCATGCCTATTTCGTCTCCGTAATAGATTACGGGAGTACCCGGTAATGAAAACAATAAGGCATTAAGCAACTCAATTTTCTTTCGATTGTTCTCTAATAAAGGGGCTAATCGGTGCCTGATCCCTAAATTAATTCTGGCTACAGGATCCTTGACATAAACCTTGTACATATAATCACGCTCTTCGTCGGTTACCATTTCCAATGTAAGTTCATCGTGGTTCCGCAGAAAAATTGCCCACTGGCAGGTAGGAGGGATGGAAGGCGTCTGTTCAAAAATATCGGTCAGGGGGTATCGGTCTTCCATCTGTAATGCCATAAACATCCGCGGCATAATGGGGAAATGGTAATTCATGTGGCATTCGTCTCCGGCTCCAAAATAAGCGGCAGAATCCTCCGGCCACATATTGGCTTCCGCTAAAAGAAGGGTGCCTGGGTAATGCAGGTCTATGTGCTCCCGTAGTTTCTTTAAAAAGGCATGGGTTTCGGGTAGGTTTTCGCAATTAGTGCCGTCTCGCTCAAAAAGGTAAGGGACAGCGTCCAATCGAAAGCCGTCTACCCCCATGGCGCACCAATAATTTAGAATATCGAACACTTCCTTTTGCACCAAGGGGTTGTCGTAATTAAGATCAGGTTGATGATGAAAGAATCGATGCCAATAGTATTGCTGAGCAATTGGATCCCACGACCAATTGGAACTTTCGAAGTCTTGAAAAATAATCCGTGCCTCGGCGTACCGATTGGGATCATCGGTCCACACATAATAATTTCGAAGTCCGGAGCCTTTAGGAGCTCTTCGCGCTCGTTGAAACCACGGATGCTGATCCGAGGTATGGTTGATAACGAGCTCAGTTATTACCTTTAGGCCGCGTTTATGTGCCTCTCTAAGAAGGCGTTTAAATTTTTTGATGTTACCGTATGCCGGATTGATGTTATAATAGTCGGCTATGTCGTATCCATCATCTCGAAGGGGCGAAGGATAAAATGGGAGTAACCAAATGGCGGTAATACCTAAGTCCTGTAAATAATCAAGTTTTTGAAGCAGCCCTTCAAAGTCGCCCACCCCATCGCCATTTCCATCGCGAAACGCTTTGATGTGCAACTCATATATGATGGCATCTTTGTACCAGTGAAGTTGGTTGTCTAATTGGCCGTTTTTCATAACAATTTATTGAGTTACATAAAAAATATGGGCAGGCATGAGGTAAGGATTCAGTTCTATATAATTCCATTCGCCAAACCATTCATACTTGTCTCCGCTTAGCAGATCGAATAAATGATAGGGCTTATCAGCATCTAAATGAAGGGCCGATAATGGAATCTTAACGAAGGCTCCCTGGCTATTGAAAAGATCAAGGTTCACGGCAATAATTAACCGGTCCTGCTTGCGTTGATCCGTTTTTACATAACAGATCAACTGGTCATTTTGTACCTCCGCAAACTCAATATTATACGTGTTTTGTAATGCGGGGTGCAGTTTCCGGATCCGGTTAAGTCGTGCAATGATTTCGCCTATCCGCGTATGTGCGTTCCAGTCCCAATGCTTTATCTCATACTTCTCATTGTTTGTGTATTCTTCTTTTCCCGGATGCGCTTCATTGAGACCAAATTCGTAAACCGGGCCGTAAATGCCATAATTGGCAGAAAGCGTTGCTGCGAGGATGGCACGCATGATATGGGCATTTTCTCCACCCTCACTTAGCATGGGGGGTAAAATGTCGGGCGTATTAGGCCAAAAACATGGCCTAAAGTAGTATCGCATATCAGTTTTTGTGAGCTCATACAGGTATGTTTCGAGCTCCCATTTGGTGTTTCGCCAGGTAAAATAAGTATACGACTGATTGAAGCCTCCTTTTGCCAATTGCTCCATAATGCGTGGTCGGGTGAAAGCCTCTGCTAGGAAGATAGTTGCCGGGTGGTCTTTCCGAATTTCCGGTATCACCCATTCCCAAAAGGCGAGTGCTTTGGTGTGCGGATTATCAATACGGAAAATGCTAATCCCGATAGCAATCCAGTAGGATAGGACACTCTTTAGTTCGCTCCATAGATTTTGCCAGTCGGATGTCTCAAAATCGAAAGGTAGGATGTCCTCATAGCGTTTTGGTGGGTTCTCAGCGTATTGGATGGATCCATCAGGTCGCCATTTAAACCAGTTGGGATGGAGCTGCACATAGGGATGATCGGGGGCGCATTGAAAAGCGATATCCATGGCTATTTCGATATCATATTTCTTGGCTGATATGATTAGTTCCTGGAAGTCTTCTAAGCTGCCCAGTTGCGGATGAATCGCTTTATGTCCGCCATGTCGATTACCGATTGCCCAAGGTGACCCGGGTTCTTCCGGATTAGCGATAAGTGCGTTGTTCTTTCCTTTTCTTTTCACTTCACCGATGGGATGAATAGGAGGGAGGTAAAGCACGTCAAAGCCCATTTTTGCGATTCTCGGTAATAGCCGCTTGACGTCTTGGAAGCTTCCATGTTGTCCCGGTATCTCAGCGGTGGATCGTGGAAAAAGCTCATACCAGGTGCTAAAACCAGCCTTTTGACGTTCTGCCTCAATTTTGTAAACTTGGGTGATAGAAGTAAAGGGCTCTAAGCGGTACTGCCGCATAATGGGTAATGTCTCCTCCTTTAATGTCTTTAGTAAATCCTTTTCTATTGCGCCTTGTCGCAAAACCGCTCCCCACTTTTGCAGTTCGGGGAGCAATAAAGGAAGTTCGGTTGTGGCCTCTTCGAGCAGATTTGCGCCGATTAGCAAATCAACGTAAACATCTTGTTCGGCCTCTACCTTCTTTTGCAAGCCATTGATCCAGGAAGCATAGTGATTGACCCAAGCTCTTATACAGAAAAAGTAAACACCTATCGCGGGAAAGCGGAAGGTTGCTGCCCAATGATCATTGATCACATGCTGCATGGCAACCTCCTGCCACTCGTTTGCATGCTGCGCCTTTATGAAAAGGCTTGCAGATACTTGGTCGTGTCCGTCAGCAAAAAGATCAGCGGTAAAGGAAGTTTCATCATTTATCACTGCTTTTGAGGGATAGGTACCATTATCGATAGTGGGCATCACGTGCGTGATATAAACCCTTTGCCGACCCATTATATTATCCATATATCCATCCCCATTGAAATTAAAATCTATACTATTCAATGGTGCATCAGAATAGTGCCGGTATCCTTAAAAAGATATAACTCAAAAAAGATTGGTGTTTTTTAGTGCGATAACGTTCCACGCATGTAGGCACCGTCGGGATGAATGAACGTGTTGATGATATAGTGTGCATTTGGAATGATTTTTATATGGTACTGAAAAACTTACACTACTATAGCATAGAAGATGCATGTGTCATATGGTCGACGCCGCCAAAGGAATAGCCTGATGAAGCTAATCAACACAGGTCCCTACATAGTTGTTCAATACGGTTTGATTAAGGGCTTGCATATGCTCGCAAGACCTGTCAATCATGCTTTTGCTTGGAGAGATTCTTGTATATAAAAAGGAAAAGCAACGAATGATCGTAGACAAATTAAGACCCGGTGATCACATCCAAATCATCGCCCCTGCACAGAGCTTAATGCCCAAATTAACGCAAGAGATGCGTATTCGGGGCGTGAAGAGGTTAGAGGAATTAGGTTTAACGGTAAGCTTTGGAGATCACGTCCATGAAATAGATGAGTTTGGATCAACAACCATAGACAATCGCTTAGCGGATCTACATCGAGCTTACGAAGATAAATCGGTGAAGGCAATTTTAGCGGTATCCGGAGGAACAACATCTAACCAGTTATTGCCCTATATAGATTATAAATTGTTAAAAGACAACCCTAAAATTCTTTGTGGTTTGTCAGATATCACGGCTCTAATAAACGCCGTCTATGCTAAAACCGATGTAGTGACCTACTACGGCCCTCATTTCAATATGTTGAGTGCGGGAGAAGATCTTGGTTTCTCTCTCGATTATTTTCGCGCATGTCTTTTTGACGATAAGCCGATAAGCCTTAGCCCTTCGCTATTTTACTATAATTCTATATGGGAACATGAACAGTTGGATAATCCCGGTTATTGGGTAATTAATGAAGGAGATGTGGAAGGGAAAATTCTGGGAGGGAATTTCTTAACTTTTAACTTTTTACAGGGCAGCGAGTATCTGCCTGATACAAGTGACAGTATCTTTTTTTTGGAAGACAACGGTCCGGAAGATTATAAAAACGTTCAAAACCAGTTGCAAGCGCTTCTCAATCAACCTAGCTTTAGTGGGGTAAAAGCGCTCGCTATTGGTCGGTTTAAACAGAACTCGATGATGACCAAAGAGATTCTTACGAAAATTATCAAGACAAAAAAGCAACTCGACGGTATTCCGGTTATTGCCAATATCGATTTTGGCCATACCCTTCCAATGATAACCATTCCAATTGGAGGGCGCGCTCGTGTCATAGCCGATCCAACGAATCCCGTGATTGAATTACTGATACATTAAGTTGTGATCGCCATTACACCGATTCAGGCGATTCGTATGCGAATACTAAAATTTAAAAGGCATCGCTATGGTAATTTTAGGACATAGAGAAAACCTTGCCGGGAAATGGGGTGACCGAATCGTATCAGGCTGGAATAGGATACGATACTGATTTCCGTATTATTCAATTAAACGATAAAAATGAAGATTCGAGGCATGGATCATGCGTATACTTCTGATATAAATAAAATTTGCCTATGAAAAAGTATTTGATTTTTGCGTTTGTGTATTTGACGATAAGCCATTTCGTCTTATCGTGCAGTGATGATGATGACACCAACCCGGTGATGATGGATAACCAAACTTTTGTTTCGACGGCTGCGAGCAGCAATCAGTTTGAAATTATGGCAGGAGCGCAGGCCGTTGAAAAAGGAAGTGCTGAAGCCGTGCGAAGTTACGGAGAGCTTATGGTGAACGATCACGGGAAAGCGGGTGAAGAGTTGAAAGCGATAGCGGAGACGCAGGGCTTTACGGTGCCCATGGAACTTGCAGCGAAGGAAAAGGCGAACCTAGACCAGCTGACACCACTTACGGGAGAAGCTTTTGACAAAGCTTTTGCGCAGATCATGGTGAAATCGCACGAAGATGCGGTTTTGTTATTTTCCGAGGCAGCGAGTCAGAGCGGTGTACCGAACAGTGCTTTGAGGACTTGGGCGAACGAAAAATTGCCAACCCTTGAAGCGCATTTGGAAGATGCGAAAGCTTTGAATACTCAAATTAATCCCTAATTTCTTTCTAATTCTTCAAGTCGGAGGAGCACCGCCAAGTGCTCCTTCTTTCGCTTAAAAAAATTAAAGTACATGATGAAAAAGAACAGTGATAATAAATTTATACCGATGACATCGGTCAATAGCAATAGCGGACAAGAAGTTACCAAGGATGTGTTTTACTATACCAATCAAATTGTTAATATCGTCATGATTGGTGAAGTTGGAAAAGAAGGATGGGTTTTGGTGGATACCGGTATGCCGAAGTGTGCAGACGAAATGATAGCGGTGGCTCGATCTCGTTTTGACGAACATCCTCCGGCAGCTATCGTGTTGACCCATGGGCATTTTGATCATGTGGGAAATGTAGTCGACTTATTGACCCATTGGCCCGATGTGCCGGTTTTTGCGCATCCCTTGGAATTCCCTTACTTAACAGGGCTACAGGACTATCCAGAGCCGGATACTTCAGTGGAAGGGGGTATGTTGGCGAAATTGGCGGCCATTTATCCACATGAATCGATCGATATTAAGGAACGACTGTTCCCTTTACCGGAAGACGGCCAAGTACCTTTTTTATCGGATTGGCAATGGATACACGTACCGGGACACGCTCCGGGTCAAATAGCTTTGTTCCGAGAAGGAGATCGTCTTTTATTGTCTGCCGATGCCATTGTGACGGTAAGGCAAGATGCACTCTATAAGGTGTTGATGCAAAAAAAGGAGATTAATGGGCCACCGCGATATTTGACGACTAACTGGAAAGCAGCCTATGATTCAGCCGTAAAGCTACAACAGCTAAGGCCTGCTCTCTTAATTGCCGGACATGGTGAGGCAATGGAGGGAAAGGATTTAACCATGGGTTTGAGTCGTTTGATAACAGAATTTGATAAAATCGCCATACCAAAACATGGTAGATTTGTGGACTAAAACTAAGCGGGCAATGGCGCTGAAACCCATTCACAGGCTATTTGCTGATCTTCCAGTCGATAAGTCCGGATTTCACCGTGTACCAAGGGGCTGAGTATATCGTAGATTTTGCGAACCCACTGCTGATCGGATACGATGGCCATTCGATTCCATTTGCTAAAGTGTTCAAAACTGACTTTAATATATTCTAAAAGGGCCTGAAGACTGTAATCTTCAAAACCCGTTTCTAGCAATACAATAAAATTGATTTGAGGATAAGCTTTCGCAACCTCGGCGATACGCTGCACTACAATTTCTTTGTATTCTTCGCCGTTAACTTTTCCTTGCGCCCGATAAGCCACCACATGCGATGGAAAATTATCCATTAATGCTAACATTTCTTTTCCGTTGTTTTTTTGAAGTATATATATGTTGATCACCTGGTTTTGGCATAACAATCCGTTGCGACTCGCGAACGGTAATTAAGCCGGAGATGCATAATCCGATACCCATCAGCAGATGAAAAGCATAGGTAGTTTCTGAAAATAAATATAACCACGGCGATAAGGCCAAGTAAGCGCCTCCGAAGATGTCGGCATATAGATGTATGTCCATGGGAATGGTTTTCCGTACACCTCCTTCATAGTTTGTTAACAAGGACATACCTAAAATCATTACACCAAACAACATACTCAGCATAGTAGCCGGTCGCTCCTCGCTAAAATGGAAAAGAAAGGGGGCAGCTATTAGCAGTAAGGCAGCGCCATAATCTAATACGGCGTGCAGTATTCGGGGGAAGATTCTTACTAGCATAATATTTCAATTTTTTGTTCACATGAGTGAATTTCGTAGATTCAAAAAGCAGGCTGCCTTTTATGGGAGGCAGCCTGCTAGTTTAACTTAAGACGCCGCCCTGGGCCACACCATGTTGACTGGCGGGCACGGTGCAGAGGCCGGCAATAATGGAGAATACACCGACGATGAGATGAGGCAAAAATACCTGATCACTGAAATTAAGCAGCCAAGGCGATAAGGCCAATAATATGCCCAAGATGACATCCATTACCAAATGCGTTGACATCGGAATAACCTTGGCAACTCCGCCTTCATGTCGGGTAAGTAAAGCCATACCCAATACTAAAACACCGGCAATGATAGCACTGTACTTTGCCCCCGGGATATGGGAAAAACCCAGTAAGGTGGGAGCAAGAATTAATAAGATTCCCACTATATAGTCTAACATAGCGTGAACGCGTCTACTGATAAATTTCATATATTATCTTTTTTGTTTATCATTTGTTCAGCTTGGGCATAACCTTCTCTAATGGGGGGAGCTAGCATAGGTTCCTCGCCCATGGGTGTGCCATGCTCGTAGGTAAAAACGCCTTTGCCGTCAATGGAGGTTCCATCGGTCCATCGAGCAATCGGTTTTTCGGGCATATTAATATTAGTAGAAATAAAGGAGTAGGCAACGGAGCTAACTTCTTCTTCCTGCGGAAAGCTATTCGGAATAGGATGCGCGCTTGGGCCACCTAATTCCTCGAGAACGGCTAGCCACTGATTTTGATGCATGGTATCACGCGCAATCAAAAAGGCTAGCATGTCTTTCATGCCTGGATCGGTAGTTGATTCCCATAAACGCGTGGCTAAGGTACGCCCGGTAGCTTCCGCCATGACATTTGCGTGCATGTCTGCTGCTAGGTTACCACTTGCTACCACCCAAGAGCCGTTAAACGGTACACCGTTGGCATCGGCAGCCATAGCCGCTAAACCGGCAGAAAGGTAGTGGCGAGGGTCCATTCCCCCCATGATCTGTTACCGGATTGGACGACACCACTTCGTCAATAATAGAGCCTTTCGCTCCCTCCAAGTTTAAGGCAACGGCCGTACACAACATCTCGATGTGCGAAATTTCTTCCGTTCCCGTCTCCAAAAGCATGTTTCTGTATTTTGCCGGCCCCCGGTTGCCCCAAGCTTGGAAAAGATACTGTAGACATACTCTAATTTCTCCTTCGATACCGCCGATTGCCTGTTGTAACAAACGCGCGAATTGCGGGTTGGGCTTATCAACCCGAACCTTGTACTGTAATCTTCTGTCGTGAAAAAACATAGCTGATTCTCTTTTAGTTAAACTATTGGATTTAACTATGATAATATCATGCCGTATCGATAATGCCCCCGAAATGGACATTATGATTCCGCAATAGTGGGATCGGACGAGTGGATTATACTAGGATAATATCTGTTTATTAGGACGTAGAAAAAACCTTGCCAAAAAAATGCATGGGTATGAGGGTAACCGAGGCATAGCTTCATACGACCAAATATGGACCTGTTAAAGGCCGAGGAGGGTTTAAGGTGTTTTCGGTAATGGAAGTGTAATAACGAATTCACTGCCTTTCCCGTATTCGCTAACAACGTTGATTCTACCATCGTGTCGTTCAATGATCTCCCGGGAAAGATAAAGCCCGATTCCTAACCCTGCTATACCCGAAGTATTATCGGCACGATAAAATCGGGTAAAGACTTGTTGTTGTTGAGAAGACGTCAATCCCATGCCTTCGTCTCGGATGCTGATGGTAGCAACGGTTTCTTTCTTTTCGTATTGGACAAAAACCTCATTGGCGTTCGGTGAATACTTAACGGCATTGCTTAAGAGGTTAACGATAACCTGTTCGATTCGTTGTTTATCGGCTTTAATGGTAATCGGGTATGCGGGGCGGTTCAACGAAATATCGTGGCTATTGACGGAAAAGCGAAAAGACTCTACGGTTTCTTGGACCAGCTCGCCAAGATCGAACAGTTCGGTATTAAACTGAAGCTTACCAGCTTCGATTTTGGAAATATCCAATAATTCGGACACCAATTTGTTTAGTTTGTCTAATTGTTTTACGCTTTTATCAACAAACAGAGACGCCATTTTACTGTCGGGTTTCTTTTCCAACAATTGCAGATAGCCGTAAACGCTTGTAAGTGGTGTTTTAAGCTCATGACTGGCTAATGCGATAAACTCATCTTTCTTTGCGCTTAAGGCCTTGACCTCTTCGAATAACCTGGAATTGTCGAGGGCGATGGCTGCTTGGGCTGTGATGTTACTGATCAAGCTTTCATGGTGTACATTGAACTTGCCGGGCTCCGGATGTCCTAAAAACAGTCCGCCCATTACGACCCCTTTGGCAGAAACAACGGGAGCCGCCAAATAACTCACGACGGGAAGATGACCATGCGGCATTCCGTAGTAAGGGTAATTTTGACCGTAACGGGAATCTTTTCTGATGTCGTCGGATCGTACAATCTCATTGCCGTTGAAGGTTGGGTGAAGCAGGGGTGTGTCGCGCGGCATTTCCAAATGCTTAAGTGCTTCGGCTGGATAACCCGATACGGTAAATCGGGTTTTTATTGTTCCATCTACCTCAACTAAATGGTAAAAAAATGCACCAAAGGCTGCGCCGGTCACTTCTTTACTCGCATCTGTCACTTGCTGTAAAGTGCTCTGTACATCCAATTTCGAAGAGATAGCCCGGCTGATAGAATTGAGGGTTTCCAAATCCCGCGTGTACTGATAGATAGCATTTTGTACCTTCACTTCTTCCGATATATCCCGGGCGATTTTGGATGCACCTATAATTTTACCTTGCTTGTCTCTAATCGGGGACACGGTGAGCGATATAAGTATTTCCTTTCCGTATTTATTGAGTCGTACCGTTTGATAATGGTCAACTTTTTCTCCTTTACGGACCTGCCCTAAAATATAATCTTCCTCACTTAAGCGCGGTTTGGGGATTAAAATGGTAATGGATTTCCCCATTACTTCTTCCGCTGTATAGCCGAAAAGTCGCTCGGCACCAATGTTCCAACTAGTAATAATACCCTGAAGGTCTTTACTGACAATAGCATCATCCGATGATTCGACAATGGATGAAAGGAAAGCTTGCCGCTCTTCCAAGGGGGTACGGTCACTGATGTCAACTAGTGTAGCGTGAGTGCCGGTAATTTCACCAGCGGCGTTATAAAGCACCTTGGGAAACACCAAGAGTTTTCGGTTTGTCCCGTCAGGTCGTTCAATGATTACTTCGGATTGATCGGTGCGATTTAGACCCTTAGCCGTTAAAGCAGTCGGAAATTCTTCTTCAGCCAGTTTCTTCCCATCGGGGCTATAGACCTTGTAAGCACCACTCCAACGGTCTTTTTGCAGGTTGGGCGTTCGGCCCCAAAGGGTGGCTGCAGCAGTATTATAAAAAATAATGGTGCCTTCGGTATTACAGGCATAAATAGCCACCGCTGAGTCGTAAACCAAATTGTGCAACAAAAAGTCGGCATCATTCCCAAAAGGGTTGTACGCCGCATTTGTAAAGGAGTCTCCCATTATTTAACCTAATTTCTTTGAACTGGTTTGTAAATATAGACTATTTCTATAATAGCCCAAGAGCTGGATGCCGAAATCATTACAAATTAAATGCCGAAAATTTGTGAAGCGTAAGCACTGTTTTCTGAATTTGAATTAAAACAATTATGACTTTATGATTAGAATCAATCAGTCAATTATTACGTTATATAGAAAAATCCAACACCGAAGCTGCTTAAATTTGTTATAGTTCTAGCAAAAGCTGAACATACAAAGGTGGGTCCAAATTGAATGATCATAAAAAGTTATCCATGACTAAAGAAAACAGTAACCCCTTAGACGGACTGAGTGTTAACACCATCCGTTTCCTGGCGACCGATATGGTGCAACAGGCAAATTCGGGCCATCCCGGGCTTCCGCTGGGAGCCGCGCCCATGGCATATGTTTTATGGAATCGTTTTCTGCGGTTTAATCCGAAAGATCCTAAATGGCCGAATCGCGACCGCTTCATTCTTTCTGCCGGCCACGGCTCGGCATTATTGTACAGTTTATTGCATTTATACGGATATGATCTGCCGCTGACTGAACTGCAACACTTTCGGCAACTGGGATCAAAAACACCCGGCCATCCGGAATCGGTGTTGACTCCGGGAATTGAGGTGACTACCGGTCCGCTAGGGCAGGGGTTTGGAAATGGCGTTGGAATCGCTATTGCTGAGCGGTTTTTAGCGACGAAATACAATAAAGAGAGCTACGATTTAATAGATCATTATACCTATGCGATTGTTAGCGACGGCGATTTAATGGAAGGGGTCGCTTCAGAGGCGGCATCTTTAGCAGGACACCTCAAGTTGGGCAAGCTTATTTATTTATATGATGATAATGCGATTTCCCTCGATGGGCCGACCAGCTTGGCCTTTACAGAGGATGTGCCTGCACGCTTTAGGGCTTATGGCTGGCAAACCTTAACGGTAGAGGATGGCAATGATCTGGATGCCATTGAGCAGGCCATTTTAGCAGCGCAGGCTGAAACCGAAAAACCCTCTTTAATATCCGTTAAAACGATTATCGGTTATGGCAGTCCGCAACAGGGAACGAATAAGGTACATGGCAATCCACTGGGTATCGAAAATCTAAAGAAAACGAAGGAGTTTTTCGGATGGGACCCGGAGAAAAACTTTTTTATACCGGAAGAAGTGAGCGATTACCTTTTGGGCCGAGGACAAAAAGGAGCTGAATTGCAACAGGCATGGAACGAGCAATTTACATCTTATAAAGTAGTTTTTGAAGCAGAAGCGAAGGACCTTGAAATTAGCTTTGAAGGTGAATTGCCAGCGGGCTGGGATAATGGGATGCCTACTTTCAATGCCGCGGATGCGCTAGCAACCAGAGAGGCTTCGGGAAAGGTATTGGAAGTATTGCGCCAAAACATAAGCTGGTTGATTGGCGGCTCAGCGGATTTAGCAAGTTCGAACAATACGCCTGTTAAAGGAGATGAAAGTTTCCAGCCGGGACATTACGACTTACGCAACATTTGGTTTGGTGTCCGCGAACACGGTATGGGCGCAATATTAAATGGTATGGCCTCTTACGGGGGTACGCGTGTCTATGGCGGTACCTTTTTGACATTTTCGGATTATATGCGAGGAGCCATTCGTTTGGCAGCCTTAACGAAAGCACCGGTCACCTATATATTTACGCATGATAGTGTTGCCTTAGGTGAGGATGGCCCTACGCATCAGTCGGTTGAACATGTTTCGGCTTTGCGGTTAATCCCCAACTTGACGGTCATACGGCCGGCAGACGCTTTTGAGACGATAGCGGCCTGGAAAGTTGCTATGAGTCGACTAAAGGGGCCGGTAGCACTCATCTTGTCGCGACAGAAGTTACCGGTTATCGATCAGCAGCGTTACGCTTCCGGCGATAATTTAAGCAAAGGCGGCTATGTCTTAAGTGACACCGATGGTACCCCTGATATTATTCTTATAGCCACGGGGTCGGAGGTGCAACTCGTTTTAGAAGCGCAAGAGCAACTGACGAAGGAAGGCATTGGCGCCAGGGTTGTCAGTATGCCTTCCTTTGAACTGTTTAATCAACAGGATCAGGCCTATCGTGAGCAGGTTCTGCCACCTCATGTGGCCAAACGGTTAGCCGTGGAAGCAGGTGTGACGCCACTATGGTATCAGTATGTTGGTGCAGACGGAGATGTAATAGGCATCGATACCTTCGGTGAATCGGGTGAAGGCAAAGCGGTGATGACACATTTTGGTTTTACTGCCAAGCATGTTTACGAGCGAGCCCTTAAGTTGTTGAAACGTTGAGTAGGGAATTAGTTTAGTAGTGATGAATTATAATTGATGAACGAATGAATGATGAGTGATCAGTTATGAGTTGCCCGTTGTGAGTTGTGAGAAAGGTTCGAGCGACTGATAATCGAAAGCTGATAGCTGATTTCCGATGGCTTCTTGCCACCGAAGGCAGCATGCATACCTTTGGAAATAGACACAAATAAATAATTATTATAATGAAACCTGCATGAGCTACCGCTCAAAAAAGAGCGTGATTAACGCGGCTCATGCAAGCTGAATTGCCACTAAAAGTCTAATTTAATCAGATGAAACCATCATGATTTATTCAAACCACACAGGGGTATGAATGAATCTGATAGCTTCATCGCCACTAAAAGTCTAATTTAATCAGATGAAAAATCCATTAGCAAAGATCCCTGATTTCGGCCAAAGTATATGGTTGGATTATATCAAAAGATCGTTTATTCAATCCGGTGAATTGAAGAAATTGATAGACGAAGACAATTTAAGAGGAGTTACCTCAAACCCTGCAATTTTCGAAGAAGCGATTGCACGTAGTGAAGACTATAATGATACCATCAGTGAATTGGGAAAGACGGATATGTCGAATGAGGAAATTTTTCTCAAAATGGCTATTGAGGATGTTCAGCATGCCGCTGATGTTTTTAAGGGGGTTTACGAACAGACCAAAGGACTGGATGGCTACGTAAGTCTAGAGGTTTCACCCGGTTTGGCATTGGATACCGAAGGCTCTATTGCAGAGGCACGATCGTCCTGGAAAGCACTTGACCGTCCGAATGTGATGATTAAAATTCCCGGCACAAAGGAAGGCTTGCCGGCCATTAAACAGTTGATAAGCGAAGGCATTAATATCAACGTAACGCTACTTTTTGGTTTAGACCGATATCGCGAAGTAGCGGAAGCTTATATTGCAGGATTAGAAGAACGGGCAGAAAGAGGAGAACCCCTGGAAAAAGTAACCTCGGTAGCAAGTTTCTTTTTAAGTCGCATCGACACAATGGTAGATACGATGTTAGACGAGGTTGCTGAAAATGATCCGAGTAAAGCTACAGCGGCAAAGCAGATTAAAGGACAGGTCGCAATCGCAAGTGCTAAAGTGGCATATAGTATTTATAACGAACTTTTTATGTCTGATCGTTTTCTGGAATTGGAAGCCAAGGGTGCTAAACCACAGCGTTTGCTATGGGCCAGCACCAGTGTGAAAAACAAAGCCTATGATGATCTAATGTATGTTGAAGCACTTATCGGCCCACAAACAGTAGACACCTTGCCAAAAGAAACCTTGAATGCCTATCGCGATCATGGCAACCCCGCAGCACGCTTAAAAGATGACCTTGAGCACGCACGTTATACGCTGTACAAATTGGAAGATATTGTTGGCATTAAGCTTTCCGACGTTACGCAACACCTGGAAGAAGAAGGGATTCAGAAATTTATTAAACCTTTTGATAGCTTGATGGACGTGCTTGCACAGAAACGCAAGGAGGTGGTTTCCTAATGCCTGAACACAATAGCACCATTAAAGCACTCTTTCTGGATATAGGAGGAGTGTTTTTAACAAATGGCTGGGATACAGAAGCTCGTAAAGAAGCAGCAATCAAATTCGGACTTGATTTTGAGGAACTGAATGGAAGACATCGTATCATCTTTGACGCCTATGAGTCAGGTAAATCTACTTTGGACGAATATTTGACTTTGTTAATATTCTATAAACCACGCAATTTTACACGAGAGGATATTAAAGCATTTATGATGCAAAAGTCGCAACCTTATCCCGAGATGATCGAATTGATCCGTACCATAAAACGGAAGCATCATCTTCTCACCATCGCCGTGAATAATGAAGGCAGGGAATTGAACGACTACCGCATTCAGCAATTTGACCTAAAGAGTTTTATTGATGTTTTTGCCTCTTCTTGTTTTGTGCATATGCGAAAACCCGATATGGATATGTATCAACTTGCAATCGATCTGGCACAGGTAAAGCCTGAAGAAATCGTCTATTTAGACGATCGCCCGGTCTTTATTGAGGCGGCTTGCCAACTGGGTATACAGGGTGTTGAACATGTCGATGTAGCAACGACGAAATCAGCTTTGGCTCAGTACGGATTAATATAGTATTGTTAAGTGGTTGAGTAGGGCGATGGTTAAGTAGTTGTTAACGCACAACGCCCTACTCAATTCTTAA
This sequence comes from Olivibacter sp. EAT-5, assembly GCF_044784325.1. Lineage (NCBI taxonomy): Bacteria > Pseudomonadati > Bacteroidota > Sphingobacteriia > Sphingobacteriales > Sphingobacteriaceae > Olivibacter > Olivibacter sp. EAT-5. Next base: position 2,814,966 of record NZ_CP173028.1, read on the forward strand.
TTGTTCGCTGTTGATTGTTAGCTATCAGTAATCAGCTGTCAGAAATCGGCTTTCGGCTATTCGGAGTTATAAGTTCTGTGTTATAGGTTTTACGTAAGGGCATCTACTACTATAAGACCGTAAGCTATAGGCTCTAAGCTGTAGGGGCGTGCCGAATTACCCTAGCCAGTTATAAGTTCTATGTTATAGGTTTTAGGTAAGGGCTTCTGCTACTATAAGGCCGTAAGCTATAGGCTCTAAGCCGTAGGGGCGTGCCGAATTACCCTAGCCAGTTATAAGTTCTGTGTTATAGGTTTTAGGTAGGGGCCTCTGCTAATGTGGTAACCATTATCACATTGGCTCATTCGCCAGCTGTCAGTAATCAGCTTTCAGTCGCACAGCCCTTATCACATCATCACATTGGCCAATTGGCTCATTATCACATCGGCAAACCGACCGTAGGAAGCTCATGAGTGCCGAAAAAGCAAACACTTACGAATAATCGTCACATTGGCTCATCGGCTAATTGTCACACTGGCTAATTGGCTAATTATCACATTGGCTCATTGGCTAGTTATCACATTGACCAATTAACGTCTCAACAACTTAACTATTTCCCTACTCAACAACTTAACTACTCTACTATTCAACTATTTTTCTTTACTAAGGTTAATCGTGATCGAGTGTTCGTCCAAACCTTCAATGTGCTCATCGGTAAAAATGTCTTTTGATTTCTCCTGAATGGCAGTGAGTAAATCCTCTGCCGATCCTTCGTAGTCTACTAAGATCACAGAGCCGGATGGACTGAATTTCATCTTGGTACTTTCGACTCCCTTGCACGTCTCAACCTGCTCGTTTAGCTTTTTAAGATTCGTGAGGTTAATACCGGAAATATTAATGGTCGTAAAATCTTCTTCCGCACTTTCCTTTTTCTTAAAAAAGCCTAACACTTTATCACCGGTTCCTTTTGTTTTATCGGCTGTGTTAGATGCTTTTTCTACTTTGTTTAATGCTTGGTCTACTTTATCAAATAAACTTTGCGCTTTCACGCTGGCCACACACAAAAAAATCAGGGGGGCACAGCAAACAATTAACTTTTTCATAATCCAACTTGTTATTTAATACGTTTCTGTTTGTTCAGGTAAAGGGCTAATAAAATACTTTATGGACTCTTTCTGTAATACACATTAGCTTAACAAAATTGCTTGATTCCGTATGGTTCTACAATCCTCATAAATGAGTTATTTTTTCTACAGGTTTTCCGGTAGTTTAGATCGTTTATTGCTCAAGAAAATGAACAAGATGAATAAGCGACTTTAGATCATGATTTTTCGACTTTCACTGCCGTTTCTTGTCAAAATATGCGTGATTCTCAGCTAAGTGATGAAAATCGTCAGGATGAAACTTGAGGTTCTGAATTATAGGAAATAAACCGAATTAGATATTTTAGCCTTCTTTTAACTTAATTCGTTTAATAATTTTATGCGTATTTTAACAATTAACCGTAACTGCTTAATTTTATGTGTCTTGTTCATATTGATCTTCATTGGCGGATGTAAAAAGGATGATCCCGTCAACCCGACCCCGGAAGTTCCGTCACTTACAATGGCCCAACTTTATCAACACGCTATTTTGGATGCAATGGTAGCCGATAGTTCGGAAGTCATTGACACACTTTGGCAAATTTCGAAAGAGAACACGGCGCTGCAATGGAAAACAATCAATGGGAAAGACTATGTTTTATTAGCCAGCTTTATGCGCTATCCGAACAGCTACCCGGTAGGAGATTCCATTACGAACGTATGGGGCGAATCTTGGGTCTTTATTCCTCAACAAATGAAAGCGCGCATTGGCAAAGACTTACAGACTACCAGTGATACGACCATGCGTATCTGTCAGCTCTTAGGTCTGCCTCCAGCCAACGAAAGAAGCAACACACATATTGCGGAAATGTGGGTAAACCCCGAACGCCTGTATCGACCTGCTGGAGATCCGAGAGTTGCTACACGGACAGCAGGGGCAGTATTAAGTAATAACGTTTCAGAAACTTATAACACTTGGTTCAATAATTATATTCTTTTTGCTTATTATAGAACCCTCTCCGGTTCTGCTGATTTTCATTATCCTTGGACTCGCTTAGGTTATACGTATGATTGGGCTCCTGACAGCCCCGAAGTCGGTCTGAGTGAATACGTACTTCAGGCAAGCTCGGGGGCTTGGGTCGAACGTGTAGCTCCGGTCGGAAGCTATTTTTGATAGCCTTCGTAATACACCTGACAATCTAAAAGCAAAGCTAATGGCTTTGCTCCTTGAATAAAAAAGAAGGCCTCTCTTCTTATACACGGGGAAAAATAATTATCTACGAATTAGTGTTTCTTGGCTAAAATCTGAACAAAATGAACAAAGGCCATGTGTGCACTTTTTTGTTCGTTTGTACCTGAATTGGTGGTGTTTTTTTAAGCCATAGTAATGGCCTGAACTCAAGTTATCAATTATATTATAAAGCAAGTACATTCATTTACCTGTGCTGTGAGAAATACCTTTTCGAGTATACTATTTTTTCTTTTTTTCTTTTCAGTTCCGGGGGCGATAGATGTTTTGGCCCGGCAAAAGCCGGCATTATCAACTAATAGAGATAGTACTAAGAATGTAAGTGACAGTACGGGAGTGCTTTATCCCATTAAGGACGAACCTTTCCTAAATTTATACCAACGAGATAATGGTATTCATCTTCGTAAGCCCGGGACTATCAAAAGGGAAATAGACTTTGATCCCATTGGTAGGCAATATATCATTCGAGATAATATTGGAAGCAGCATGTACCGTCCGCCACAGTACTTGAGTATTGACGAATATCAGCAATATGAAAACCAATCGTTGAAAGAACGTACTTGGCGAGAGCTGTCGGATGACTTTTCCAGACGTGCGCGGAAAGATGGATGGATTCCTAGTATTCAAGTGAATAGCCCTACTTTCGAGAAGATTTTTGGTGGAAATACGATTAATATTATACCTAGGGGAAGTGTGGATGCTACCATTATGGGACAATATAATAAAAACGATAATCCCATGTTCAATGAGCGCCAACGGAAGCAATTCGGATTTGATTTCGATCAGCGTATCCAGATGAACTTAACCGGTCAGATCGGTGATCGAATGCGCATCATTACCAATTATAATACGGAGGCGCAGTTCGACTTTGAAAATCAGATTAAGTTTGACTACGTGGGAAAAGATGACGCAATCATTCGTCGTATCGAAGTGGGTAATGTAAGTATGCCTTTAAATTCTACATTAATTTCAGGCACACAAGCTCTTTTCGGTGTAAAGACGCAATTGCAATTTGGTAAATTGGGGGTAACGAGTGTCTTTTCACAGCAACGATCGCAAAGCAAGGAGATCACTATTACCAATGGCGCGCAGCAAAATGAGTTTTCGTTGAAAGCTGACGAGTACGAACAGAACAAGCATTACTTCCTTGCGCAGTACTTTCGCGACAATTATAATAGAGCAATGTCCAATGCTCCTTTATTATTAACGAATGTTAATATTACGCAGATCGAAGTTTGGGTTACGAATAGGAGTAACTCGATCGAAAATAGCCGAGATGTATTGGCTTTTATGGACCTAGGAGAAAGTCGCCCCTGGAATCCGATGTTTAATCAGCCGGGAGGTTCTCAGTTACCGGCGGCGGGTGTGGTAGGCGACCCTGCCTTTCCTGAACAGTCGAACCGGCTCTTGCAGATTTTGCAACAGCAATACCCCGATGCCCGCTATAGCTCATCAAATGCTGTTGCCGCCCTTTTCCAAAGTAGTGGAGCTAACGACAACTATGCTCGCCTTTCCAATGCACGGAAATTAACGGAAAAGGAGTATACTGTGAATCGACGGTTGGGATATATTTCCTTAAATACACCATTAAACGCTGATCAGGTACTGGCGGTTGCTTATCGCTATACAGCCAACGGGAGGGAATACCAGGTAGGCGAATTTTCTACGGATATTCCTATTACCCCATCCAATCCACAGGTGCTCTTTACCAAGTTGTTGAAAAATGAAGTATTGAAGCCTAATTTACCTGTTTGGGACCTAATGATGAAAAACATCTACTCGATCGGTGCTTATCGGGTAGGACGAAATAATTTTATTCTGAATGTCTTTAGACTGGAAGACGAAACGGGGGTTGAACGGCCGGTGATGTTTGAAGGGAAAAATACCACCAACAAATTATGGCTGCAGTTGACAGGCTTGGACCGACTTAATCCACAGAATGATCGACAGCCTGACGGGGTTTTTGACTTTTTGGAAGGCCTGACGATCGACCCGGAATATGGAAGGGTTGTATTCCCGGTAGTGGAACCTTTCGGAAAGGATTTGAAGAGCTTATTCGCCCCGGGAGAGGAGCAGTTGGCAGAGCGGTATGCGTTTCAAGAACTCTATGACTCAACCAAGGTGGTTGCACAGCAACTGTTTGCCAACAAAAATAGATACGCAATACGCGGCACCTATGAATCCGAAGCAGGATCGGAGTTCCAGCTAGGAGCGATTAACATCCCCCGAGGGTCGGTACAGGTCTATGCAGGTGGGATTCCCTTGCAAGAAGGGGCAGACTTTACGGTGGATTACGAAATTGGAAGGGTACGCATCTTAAATGAGGCGCTACTAAGATCCGGGCAGGCCATTCGAATAAAGATGGAAAACAATGAACTCTTTGGCTTACAACAACGGACCTTATTTGGGTCCCGATTAGATTATATGGTGAACGACCAGCTTCAACTGGGCGGTACTATTATGAATTTATCGGAACGACCACTAACGCAAAAAGTCAATTTAGCGCAAGAACCAATCTCCAATACCATTTGGGGATTTGATGTGAACTATAACGCTCCTTCTCGATGGCTTACGCGTATGGTGGATAAAATTCCATTTATTAATACACGTGAGGAATCTACTATTTCCTTCTATGGCGAATTTGCTAATCTGATACCGGGACATTCGAAGGCAACCAATATCGCCGGATCCAGAAATGGCGCCAGCTATATTGATGATTTTGAAAACAGTCGGTCTATAATTGATTTAAAAGGCGCCTATAGCTGGCAAATTTCGGGTACGCCTCAATTGTTTCCCGAGTCACAGCTATCTAATGATTTACGCTATGGCTACAACAGGGCCCGACTAGCCTTCTATAATATTGATCCGGTTTTTTATCGGAATGATAATAGTCTTACACCTGCGAATATTAGGGGTAATTTAACGGAATTGTCGAACCATTACGTACGGGAGGTATTGGAACAGGAGGTGTTTCCGAATAAGCAAACGGTTACCGGACAGCCTTTGTTCATGTCTACACTTGACCTCAGTTTTTATCCTACAATAAGAGGCCCTTATAACTATACGCTTTCAGGTGTAAACAGTGATGGTACCTTAACCAATCCCAAATCCCGCTGGGGAGGTATGTTCCGACAAATTCAAACGCCTGATTTTGAAGCACAAAATATCGAATTTATCGAGCTTTGGATGATGGATCCGTTCATTTATAAACCACAGGATGAGGGTGGGGATCTTTATTTCAACTTGGGAAATATCTCGGAAGATATCTTAAAAGACGGACGTCGGGCCGTGGAAAACGCACTGCCTACGAATGGCAATTATGCAGAAATGGACCTAACCAATTGGGGAAGAGTTCCTAAACTGCAACCCATGGTGCAGGCCTTCGCGAATAATCCCGATCAACGCGCATTACAGGATGTCGGCTTAGATGCCTTGAACGATGCCGACGAACGAAATCATTTTTCGAACTTTCTGTCGCAAGCTAGTGCAACGTTAAACCCGCAACCTTTACAGGAGTTAAATAACGACCCCTCAAGCGATAACTTCAGCTATTTTAGAAGTGCCGAATTGGATGCGCAGAATGCCGGTATTCTAAAACGGTATGAGCGATTTAACGGGACGGAGGGTAATAGCAAAACTGCGGAGCAGGCCGGAGCAGGAGATGGAGTCAATACGTCGGCATCTACCTTATTACCCGATGGGGAGGATGTCAATCGGGATAATACCATGAACCAGATCGACGAGTATTATCAGTACCGTGTTTCTGTTCGTCCGCAGGATATGATGGTGGGTAAGAACTTTATTGTGGATATGATTGATGCACCCGTTACCTTGGCCAATGGTAAGAAGGAAAATGTGAAATGGTATCAACTACGCATTCCAATTACGCAATACGAATCCAAGGCAGGCGATCCCCAAGACTTTAAGTCTATTCGCTTTATACGGATGTTCATGACAAATTTCGCGGATACGTCTATCCTAAGAATGGCGAGATTACAATTGGTAAGGGGCGAATGGCGGCGATTCAATTCGGAACGATCGCCTACAAAAGTCATTGCAGATCCAACTTTAAATAATCCGGGTTTAGACAATTCTACCATTGAAGTAGCGGCGGTTAGTATTGAAGAAAACGGGAACAGGCAACCGATTCCGTACGTAGTTCCTCCGGGCATCGAACGACAGATCGATTATGGCAATTATAACACAAATGTACAATTGAATGAGCAGGCTTTGTCGGTCACCGTCAACCGGTTGCGAGATGGTTATGGACAAGCGGCCTATCGTACTTCCACCAATGACTTTCGAGCTTACAAACGCTTGCAGATGTTTGTTCACGCGGAAGGCGATGAGTTGCGAAGTGGAGATTTACATGGTTTTATAAGGGTGGGAACCGATGGCATCGAAAACTATTATGAGTACGAAATGCCACTCGAAGTAACGACGCCGGGAAGCCGGGATCCAGACGCCATTTGGCCGTCAAGTAATCGTATGAATGTCGAAATTAAGCTATTCCAGGAAGCAAAAGAAGCAAGAAATAAAGCTACCCTACCCGATGGTAGTCCTTGGCCGATCAATTTGCCCTATAGCTTTGTGGATGGCACAAATACCGTGACGATTAAAGGACAACCGGACATCAGTAAAATCAGATTCTATATGCTGGGTGTCAAAAATCCGTTGAAAGGACAAAATAATGCAAATGATGACGGGATGGAGAAATCAGGTGTTATTTGGTTCAATGAATTACGTTTGACCGATTATGAGGATAAGGGGGGATGGGCCGCAACAGCTCGTTTAAATGCTAAATTGGCCGATTTCGCGGATGTGACGGTTTCTGGAAGTAAGAGTACCATTGGCTTTGGTGCAATCGACGCGCGAATCAATGAGCGAAATCGGACGGAAGATCGATTTTTTGACTTTACAAGTAGTGTGGAACTGGGTAAGTTCTTCCCCGAACGCACGGGCATCAGAATTCCTTTTTATTTTAATTATTCAAGTCAGGTGCGTACCCCACAATACAATCCCTTAATGCCGGACATTGAAATGAAATCGGCACTGGATGGACTGAATGATAATCAAAAAGATTCCCTTCTGCGCCTGACGCAGGATTATACGACGCGCAAAAGTATCAGCTTCATGAACGTGCGGAAGTTGCGTATGGATAACGAAAAACCGGTACGTTTATGGGATATCGAGAACTTTAGCGTCTCCTATGCTTTCTCACAGTTTTACCATCGTGATTATTTGACAGAGAAATCCGTTCAAAACAATTATCGCGCTTCACTATCTTACGATTATGTGCAAAATAAAGATAAGTACATAGAACCGCTGAAGAAATTATTTAAAGGAAGATATACTCGTCTATTAAGTGATCTGAACTTTAATTTGATGCCTTCTTTTATTAATTTTCGGATTGATGTACAAAGACTTTACACCGAGAACACACTTCGTACTGGCAGTTCACCGGATAACTACCTGCCTGCCGGTAATATAGGTACCCTCTATAATAAGAATTTTACGATGACGCGGCTATATGGTATTAGCTGGAATCTTACTCGCTCACTAAAGCTGGATTTTAATGCTACTAACTATTCTATTATAGATGAACCGCAGGGACGTTTGGATGGCTTAAAGCGGGATACTTTATGGGAAAACTTCTGGAAGTTGGGGAGAACGACTGACTATAACCATATGATGAATTTAACCTATAATGTGCCGCTGGATAAAATTCCGGGACTTGATTGGATCAATGTAGCCGCTCGTTATGGAAGTCAGTTCGCTTGGCAGACCCAACCCTTATTGGCAATCAACGACCCGAACCTGAATATCGGAAATACGATTCAGAACTCGCGGACCTTGCAACTAAATCCGCGGTTCAATCTTTTGGGGCTCTTTAATAAATTCCCTTTCTTTAGGGATGCGCGAAATGGACGAAGTCCGAACAAAGGAACTGAAATCCTGGCAAACTTTGTTTCCGGCATTAAGGATATTAACGCTGCTTACACCAGGGTTGATGGAACGTTTTTACCCGGATATCTCGGGAAAACAAATATGCTGGGTTTGGACTTCGATATGAATGCCCCGGGCTTCGGATTCATCTTTGGTGGACAAGGGGATATATTGGGAAAAGCGATTGCCAATGGATGGTTGAGTACCGATAGCCTGCAAACGCAACTTTATGCGAAGTCTTTACGCGAGGATTTGAGTATCCGCGCTACACTGGAGCCCTTTAAGGATCTACGGATCGACTTGACAGCTACGCGGATTGAAAATAGAAATTTTACCACGCAAGTGCTCTTTAACGAAGATACGCAAGGATTTGAGCGGGTAACACCGGTTACAGCAGGGGATTACAGTATATCGTATCTCTCTTTGAAAACGGCCTTTTCGAACAAAGATGAGCTTTTCAGAACTTTTGAAAGAAACAGAGGGACAATCTCACGAAGATTGGGACAATTAAATCCCAATTCGGAAGGAACGATCGGCGATTTTGCTGATGGATATGGAAATACGGCACAAGACGTAGTAGTTGGCGCTTTTCTGGCGGCTTATACAGGCAAAAGCCCGGAGAAGCAGAGCTTAGGTGTGTTCCCGCGTATACCAATACCTAACTGGCGTATTATGTATAATGGATTGGCGAAATATCCTTTCTTTAGCGATTATTTATCCTCGTTGGAACTGGTACATGGTTATCGAACACTCTATAATATTAATGGTTACACCACACTTATTCGATATGGTGAAACGAATGGCGCGTCTTCGGTGAGAGATGTCAATGGAAACTTTTTGCCACAATATCAATTCTCACAAATTACTTTACAAGAGCAATTTTTACCCCTGATTGGCTTCAACGCTCGTTTCAAGAATAACCTAACAGCCAATGCGGAATATAGGAAGGCTCGGACTTTAAGCCTTAGCCTACAGAACAGTCAATTGGCACAGCTACTGGATGAAGGCTTCATTTTGGGGGCAGGCTATCGTGTTGCTAATTTTAGATTTCCCTTTGGTTGGTTTGCAGATAGAAAAGTTTCAAACGATTTGACCTTTAAACTGGATGTGGCTATCAATGATATGAAAACCTTGGTATACCGGTCCGATTCCGAGTTTTCTGAAATGGCCTCAGGAAATAAAAATATTACTTACCGACCGTCTATCGATTATATGTTCAATAATCGTTTTAATATCCGAATGTTCTTCGATAGCAATGCAGTGAAGCCTTATACTTCGCAAACCTATGCAACGGCCTATAGCAACTTCGGATTCAATTTGAGGATATTATTGCAGTAAGGAGTAGTTAATAGGGAAATAGTTGAGTAGGGAAATAGTTGAGTTGTTGAGACGTTAATTGGTCAATGTGATAACCGAACAAAGTGAGCTCATGAACACCTTAATAATAAAAACAGATAGTGAATAATTAGCCGATGAGCCAATGTGATGATGAGAGGCTAGCGCAACTGAAAGCTGAAAGCTGATTACTGAAAGCTCGTTGATTATTCGTAAGTGTTTGCTTTTTCGGCACTCATGAGCTTCCTACGGTCGGTTAGCCGATGTGATAATGAGCCAATTGGCCAATGTGATGATGTGATAAGGGCTGTGCGACTGAAAGCTGATTACTGACAACTGGTGAATGAGCCAATGTGATAATGGTTACCACATTAGCAGAAGCCCCTACTTAAAACCTATAACTTAGAACTTATAACCAAATAGCCGAAAGCTGATAGCTAAAAACTAATAGCTAAAAATCACTATTCCCTACTAACAAGTTCCCCATCCCGCTCAGGGGCTAAAGCATAGAGCCACGCAATGAAAATTGCATTTGAAAGCAATTTTATCTAAGTTTGGCAAAAAAACAACATGAATATACCGGTCTTCTTAACGAAGAAGGGTTACTAAAGCACTAAACAAAATAATAATGAATTTTCCAGCTGAATTAAAGTACACGAAAGACCACGAATGGATCCGTGTAGAGGGCGATGAAGCAACCATAGGAATTACTGAATTTGCTCAGCGTGAATTAGGCGATATCGTTTTTGTAGACATCAATACGGTGGGTGATGAGGTGGCTGTTAATGACGTATTTGGTACGGTGGAAGCAGTAAAAACCGTTTCTGATTTGTACATGCCGGTGACATCAACTGTGTTAAGTTTAAATGAAGCGTTGGATGGGTCGCCGGAATTGGTAAACAATGACCCTTATGGTGACGGTTGGATTATTAAAGTGAAAATCAGTAATAGTGCAGAGCTGGACGGATTACTTTCTGCTGAAGCATATCAAGCATTGGTAGGAGCTTAATACGCTGCTTTACCGAATTCGATTTTGTCATTAATATTACGTATTACGAGACAAGTGAAAGCGATAGATTGCTTCTTTTAATAGTAGTCTATCGCTTTAATTTTTTACTATTGGTTTATTTCTTGATCATTTTATAGAATGATACTTTTATTCTCCCCCTGCGCTAAGCTATGAAGCATTTTATATGGGCCATCTTGTGGGCCGTAGTTGTATTGTTACTTACTTGTTTGCCAATGGATAACACGACAGAAAAAGTACCGCACTTTGAAGGAATGGACAAATTGGTACATACTGGATTTTTCTTTGTTTTTTCGGTTTTGCTCTGTTTAGGTTACGCAAGAAAAAAGAAAACTCATCAGCCTCAATTCGGTATTTTTTTGAAAGCGCTCATTTTTTCGGCAATATTTGCTTTACTTACAGAATTTTTACAGTATCAGTTCTTTACCTATCGTAGCGGTGATTGGTGGGATGTTTTTGCCGACATGACTGGTACGGGTATGGGATTATTTTCGTACCTCGTGTTGCATAGAAGCTATAGGGCAGCAAAAATATAACGTGAAAAGTTAAAACAAGAAGTATCTGAGTTTTTTAACATAGAATGAAAATTTATATGAACAATAGGTATATCCTTTTCTTTTTAGTTGGCTTATGCCTCTTGCTTAGTTCTTGCGGACTTTTCAAAAAAGGATGTAATTGCCCGCCAATTAGTAAACACTATAGAACCGTGAACCGATAGCTATGAGTTTATGAAGCGCTGATTTAGTCGTGAATTTGTAAGAAGCTAATATCTTTTTTTGAATCATTCTAAATAAAGCTTACCTTTGGATTTGTTTGCGACAAGGCTCCTTGCCTTCTGTGGGTCGTCACTGTCGACGGATTGGAAAGGCACCTAGGGAAATGTCGCATTTCACGATGTCGGATGTTGAATCTGTATTCATAAACCTTTAGGTTTTGAATATAGCCTTGCCTACCGGCAGGTCGACCGTCGACTAGAGATAAAAAATATTTACGGATGAAACTGACAGCATTAAAAATCGGAAGTTCCGGTATTATTAAAGATTTTACTGACCTAAACCTTTCCATAAAGCTTATGGAAATGGGATGTTTACCGGGAGAACGGATTACTTTTGAACGGGTGGCTCCTTTGGGAGATCCCATTGCGGTGTCGATTGCCGGTTATCAGCTTAGTTTGCGAAAGGAAGAAGCGGCAACTATTATTGTTGAGGGATTGTAAAATATAGATAGATAAGTACAGATATTCATGAGAGTAGCGTTAGTAGGGAATCCGAATACGGGTAAATCAACTTTGTTCAATAGTCTGACCGGACTCAATCAAAAAGTTGGGAACTTTCCAGGTATTACCGTTGATAAAAAAACAGGAACCACTAAACTTCCAAACGGAAAGCATGTGGAAATCATCGATTTGCCGGGTTGTTATAGCCTTTATCCTAAAAGTCGGGATGAGGCAATTGTGCTGGAAGTATTGACGAATCCCAAAAATGCTTCTCATCCGGATCTGATCGTGGTGGTGGTGGACGCTACCAATCTTAAACGGAATCTGTTGTTGTTTACGCAAGTTGCGGATCTTAAAATTCCGATTATTTTGGCGCTGAATATGTCGGATGCCGCTCGGAAAGAAAAAATCCTGATCGATGTAGATAAAATGTCTCAAAAGTTGGGCGTACAAGTGGTGCCTATCAGTGCCCGAAAAAATGAGAATATAGAATTATTAAAGCAGGCTATTGCAGACGCACCCGGCATTGCGCTGCAAAAGCAAAGTATTGAGGTTTGTGAAATTGCTCCGGCACTGATCTCGCAGATAAAGCAGGATATTCGTATAAAGGAAGATTATGTAGCGCTTTTACTTGCTCATCAACATGAGATACTAGATTATCTTACCGAGGAAGAGAGCAACCATATCGAATCGCTGGAACAGGCAAACGCATTCCAGCCTCAACATTCGCAAACCAAAGAAACGATTGCTCGATATGATTTTATTAGCACGGTTTTACAGGAATCGGTAAAGCAAATGCCTAAGAATATAGCGGAAACACCGACAGGTAAAATCGATCGTATTTTGACGCATCGGGTTTGGGGTTTTGTCTCTTTCCTGGCTATTCTTTTACTCATCTTTCAAGCGATATTTGCCTGGGCCGAGTATCCTATGGGTTTAATAGAAAGTTTTTTTGCCTGGCTGGATGAAATAGGAAGACAGTATATCCCCGAAGGAGTTTTAGCTGATCTCTTATTGGACGGCATCTTAGCAGGGCTGGGCGGGGTATTGGTGTTCATCCCGCAGATTGCCATTCTCTTTGGTTTTATTGCCATTTTGGAGGACACGGGTTATATGGCCAGAATCACCTTCTTGATGGATAAGATTATGCGAAAAGTTGGGTTGAACGGAAAGGCGGTCGTGCCAATGATCGGCGGTTTAGCCTGTGCCGTACCGTCTATTATGGCGACGAGAAATATTGAAAGCTGGAAAGATCGGATTATTACCATAATGGTAACGCCTCTCATTAGCTGTGCGGCACGTTTACCGGTATATACTTTACTAATTTCTTTGGTTGTGCCAAACGATAAGATTTGGGGTTTCTTTAATCTGCAAGGCTTGGCCCTGATGGGCATGTATTTAATAGGTACGATAGGAGCCATTGTAGTTGCCTGGGTTATGAAAAAAGTCATCAAAACCAAGGAGAAATCCTATTTTATCCTGGAATTGCCTGTGTATCGGGCACCGCGGTGGAAAAATGTCTTCTTAACTATGTACGAGAAAGTGAAGACTTTTGTTTTGCAGGTAGGGAAGGTAATTATTGCCATGTCCATTGTTTTGTGGGTGCTAGCAACTTACGGTCCTCCGGGACGAATGGAGGCTATCGAAGAAAAATATCAAACTGAAGATTACGTAAACAACTACTCGGAAGAGGAACGGCAATTTTTGGAATCAGCAGAGAAGCTGGAGAATTCGTACGTTGGTATCTTGGGAAAGACGATTGAACCGGCTATAAGACCCTTGGGTTTCGACTGGAAAATTGGTATAGCGCTGATTACTTCTTTTGCTGCACGTGAAGTTTTTGTGGGAACGATGGCTACCATTTATAGTGTAGAAGAACCTGAAGACGATACCTCAACAATTCGACAAAAGATGCTCAGCTCAAAGGATAGTATAACAGGGAAACCGATTTATACGGTAGCCTCGGCTTTTTCTCTTATGATATTTTATGCTTTTGCCATGCAATGTATCAGTACCATCGCGGTGGTACATCGGGAAACTAAAAGTTGGAAGTGGCCAATTATCCAGTTGACCTACATGACGGCTTTGGCTTATTTTTCCTCTCTATTGGTGTTCCAATTGTTAAAATAGACAAAAGTGTCTTCGTGTCGAGTCGAGCTTATCCAGAGCGCGATAGTTAAAATTGATTAAGAAAAACGTTCGTTTATTACAGGCATTATTCCAATGTAAATATTAGGTGTTCCGGAACTTGCCGTGAAAGCCTTGTTTATTCTGAATATCTTGCTATTTTTAGCGTCGTATTTAAAATGATTGAAAAAACAAGGTTAGCATTAGAAAAATATGTTCCGAAGCAGGCTGCCCCAATAATTGCCCGTTGGATTCATCAAGCACCCTGCCTTTTTAAGATCAGCAAAAGCCGGACATCTAAGTTTGGTGATTACAGATCGCCGTACAAAGACAAAGGACATCGTATCTCGGTCAACCATAACCTGAACCCCTATGCTTTTTTGGTAACAACAGTGCATGAATTCGCGCATCTGAAAACTTGGAATGAACACAGAACAAAGGCAAAACCTCATGGTATAGAATGGAAACAGAATTTTAAATTATTAATGAAACCTTTTTTTGAAATGGAGGTGTTCCCAGATGATGTGAGACAAGCGGTATTAAGTTACTTGGCAAATCCGGCTGCTTCCAGTTGCTCTGATCTAACGTTGTATCGTATATTGAAACAATATGATCATCCTAAAAATGGGCATGTTAGGGTGGAAGAACTAGCATTGGGTAGTGCTTTTGCACTTCCCAATGGACGAATCTTTAAAAAAGGGGAAAAAAATCGAACCCGTTTTCGATGCGAAGAAATAGCGACCGGCAAAATTTATTTATTTAGTCCCGTAGCTGAAGTGTTCAAGCTGTAAGCTTTAGCTTTAGGTCGTTAATAAGTGAACTTGTTACCCCAGCCAGTTATAAGTTTTAAGTTATAGGTTTTAAGTAAGAGCTTCTGCTACTATAAGGCCGTAAGCTATAGGCCCTAGGCTATAGGCGTACCGAATTACCCTAGCCGGTTATAAGTTTTAAGTTATAGGTTTTAAGTAAGAGCCGTCATTGCATTGGACAACTAGCCAGCTATCAGAAATCAGCTTTCAGTCGCACTGGCCCTTCGTTATCGCATTGGCCAATTAGCTCATCGGCTAACCGACCGTAGGGAGCTCAGGAGTGCCGAAAAAGCAAACACTTACGAATAATTGTCACATTTGCTCATTGGCTAATTGTCACATTGGCTATTCACGATTTTCCTACTTAACAACTTAACTACTCCCTAATAAAGCTCCTTCATTAACTTTTCAAATGCCTCTTTTAATTCTTCAAGTTCTTGTTCTACCTTGGCTAAGCGAGCTTCCAACACGCCTGTATCTTGGATGTTTATAGCAGACACTTCATTGAATTCACTGCTTTCAAAATCAGGCATGCCACCAAAAAGATGCATATAACGAACCTCTTTTTGTCCGGGTCTCTTGGGAACTTGAATAATCATGGCAGGCAGTTCCGCTTCTTTGCTCAGCTTATCTAGATACTCCTGAATTTCTGCCAATGATTCAAATTCGTAAAGCCGGCCGGAATTACTGTTGATCTCGCCAACGGTTAGCGGACCTCTTAAAAGCAGAAGACATAAAATAGCTACTTCGGCGGGTATAATCGGATATAAAACACTTAAGGTATGTCTGTATTTAATGGTGCGGCTGGTGCCTCCGGTAGCCGTAGCAACTAAACCTTTCTTCCGCAAAGAATCCAATGCCGCTATAACGGTGTCGTCGTCATATTGCACGACAGGCTTCCGCGATGATTTTTGATTGCAAGCCGCTGTCAAACTGTTTAATGTTAGCGGATAATATTCGGGTGTCGTTTTGCTTTTTTCCATTAAAGAACCCAATACCCGCTGTTCTTCATTAGTTAATATAGGTAAGGTAATCTGTTGTTCCATGGCTAAAGATAGGAAAATTACCTAACTTTGTGCAACACATACAGGTTATGGATTTAACGAAAAAATTAACGCTCCCCGGAAAATATTGTGAATCGTTGACGCATTATAAGCGTTGGCTTACACGAGAGGTGCAAATCGGCGATGTTCCGATGGGAGGTACGCATCCGATCCGCATTCAAAGTATGACAACGGTGGATACGATGGATACCAAGGGCTCTGTTGAACAGACGTTACGAATGGTGGAGGCCGGTTGCGAGTATGTGCGGATCACGGCCCCCAGTATCAAGGAAGCGCAAAACTTAGCTGAGATAAAAAAAGAGCTACTCAAAAGAGGGTGCAAAGTCCCACTGGTTGCTGACATTCATTTTACGCCAAATGCGGCAGAAGTAGCAGCGCGTATTGTTGAAAAGGTACGAGTGAACCCCGGAAATTATGCTGATAAGAAGAAATTTGACCAGCTGACTTATACCGATGCAGCCTATCAGGCAGAGCTAGAGAGAATCTATACCAAGTTTGCTCCTTTGGTAAAAATCTGTAAGGAGTATGGTACCGCCATGCGAATCGGTACAAATCACGGTTCTTTATCGGATCGAATCATGAGTCATTATGGCGATACGCCCGAAGGTATGGTGGAGTCTGCACTCGAGTTTATCCGCATCTGTGAAGATCTTCATTATTACAACCTCGTCATTTCAATGAAATCAAGTAACCCGCAGGTGATGGTACAAGCGTATCGTTTGCTCGTGGAAAAGATGGTGGCCGAAGGGATGAACTATCCCTTACATTTAGGTGTCACAGAAGCGGGCGATGGAGAGGATGGGAGAATCAAATCGGCCGTAGGGATCGGTACCTTATTGGAAGATGGACTTGGAGACACGGTGAGGGTATCGTTAACAGAAGAGCCGGAATTGGAGGCACCGGTGGCTAGAGCATTAGTAAACCGTTACGTAAAACGTGCAGAACAAGTGTTGGAGATCAATTATTCACAAGAAATTGTAACTAATTCGAAACTTATCGTAGAAAACTTGGGCAGCCGACATGAAACGAAAGAGGTGAATGCCTTTATCGGCGGATCAATGGTCCCCCGTGTGGTGGCTGACTTATCTAACAAGCGATTGATAGACCCTATGGTATTAAAGGATATCGGATATATATACGACCCCCTGTTGGATAAATATCATATGGGTGATCAATCCGTTGATTTTGTTTTTTTTGGTGATAATTTGCCCTCCTTTACCATGCCGGGAAACTTAAAACAGGTTTACAACTTTGCCACCTGGTTGGGTTTAACGAATAAAGAGAATGCGCATCCATTATATACACTCCATGATTATATAAATGCTAGTGAACGTGATACCAATCTTAATTTGGTGCGCATTTTTCACGATGACTTAGAAAGCGAAGCGTTCGAAAATTTACCGATGGATCAAACCCTGGTTTTTGTTTTGGAGACAAGACAGCTGCATGGTATGGCCGATCAACGGGAATTTTTTGTAAAGCTAAGGAGTTGGGGACTGGAGATGCCGGTTATTGTGAAGCGATCTTATGATCCGGTAGAATTTAGCGGACCGGTAGGCGATATGATGAGTCCTGAAGAACCTATTTCTAAACTGCAATTATATGCTGCAACTGATTTAGGAGGGCTCTTGATAGATGGAATGGGCAATGGTATATGGATTGATGCAGCTTCCATTCCAACCGATAAGCTTGCATCCGCGTCGTTTGCTATCTTGCAGGCAACGCGTTCGAGAATTTCAAAAACTGAATATATTTCCTGTCCAAGTTGTGGTCGCACTTTATTCGATTTACAGGAAACCACGCAAATGATCAGGAGCCGAACGAATCATCTGAAAGGATTAAAGATAGCCATTATGGGCTGTATTGTAAATGGTCCGGGTGAAATGGCCGATGCAGACTACGGTTATGTGGGTGCAGGGCCCGATAGGGTGACACTCTATCGGGGAAAAGAGGTTGTGAAGAAAAACGTGCAGTCTGCAGATGCTTTGAATGAGCTGATAGAAATTATCCGAGCTGACGGCAATTGGGTTGAATTTGCTTAATTTTAATCGTCTATTATATACTCAGAACTATCGCTGCCCAAACTAATAAGCCAATGTGTTGTTATTACTAGATCTTACTAACAACCTTAAATTTTTTATCATGGCAAAAAAAGTGGCAGATCAGCTAGTTGAAACCCTTTGGGACGCAGGAGTTAAACGTATTTATGCAGTTACGGGCGACAGCCTAAATGAGGTAAATGATGCCGTACGAAGAAATGGCAAGATGCAATGGGTACATGTTCGCCACGAAGAAGCAGGAGCATATGCCGCAGCTGCGGAAGCTGAGTTGAATGGTGTCGCTTGTTGCGCGGGCAGCAGCGGTCCTGGACATGTACATCTCATCAATGGCCTATATGATGCCAATCGATCCGGGGCTCCTGTATTAGCGATTGCGTCAACTATGCATACCGACGAAATGGGTTCTGATTACTTTCAGGAAACAAATACAATTAAGCTATTCGACGATTGCAGTGTTTACAATCAGATAGCTACGACGCCGAAACAATTTCCGAGAATGCTTCAGGCAGCCTTACAACATGCCTATAGTAAAAAAGGTGTGGCGGTTATTGGTATGCCTGGTGATGTAGCCATGGAAGATGCTGCTGATATATTGACGGAAACTAGCTTGTTAAAACAAAGGCCCGTAGTACGTCCAAATGACGAAGAATTACAAAGTCTCGCGCAATTGTTGAATCAACATCAACGGATTACCCTTTTTTGTGGTATTGGTTGTAAAGAAGCCCATGACGAGGTAGTGGCTTTAGCAAAGAAATTAAATGCACCAGTTGGTTATTCGTTTCGAGGTAAGATGTATGTGCAATACGACAATCCGAATGAAGTCGGAATGACTGGACTTTTGGGGTTGCCGTCCGCCTACCATGCCATGCACGAATCAGATCTGCTTGTATTATTGGGAACTGATTTTCCGTATAAAGACTTTATGCCGGAAAGCTGTGGTATTATTCAAATTGATGAAAAGCCGGAACGGCTGGGACGTAGGGCTAAGCTCAAAATGGGACTAATGGGCGATATTAAACATACCTTGCAAGCACTGTTGCCACTGTTGGACCAAAATCAAGATGATAGTTTTTTACGAGCGCAATTGAAGCTTTATGAAAAAGTAAAAGAGACGCAGCAGACTTATGTGAACGACAGAGGGAAAAAGGATAATATATCACCCGAATATTTAGCTCATACGATTGATAAGTTAGCCACAGATGATGCAATATTCACGGTTGACACCGGCATGAGCTGTGTTTGGGGAGCACGATTTATACAAGCTACCGCTAACCGGGAATTACTTGGTTCATTTAATCACGGTTCGATGGCCAATGCTATGCCGCAGGCTATTGGTGCCGCCTTTGCCCGGCCTAATCAACAGGTGATCGCATTTTGTGGTGACGGCGGACTATCAATGTTATTAGGTGATTTAGCTACGATTGTTCAGTATAATCTTCCAATAAAAGTAATTGTGTTCGACAATCGTTCACTGGGTATGGTAAAGTTGGAAATGGAAGTGGCTGGCTTGCCCGATTGGCAAACAGATATGTACAATCCGGATTTTGCAACGGTTGCCATGGCGATGGGTATGAAGGGAATATGCATCGATGAACCGGATAAGGTAGAGCAGGGCATTAAGGAGGCGTTGGCTTATCAAGGACCCGTATTGGTGCACGCAAAAACGAATCCGAACTCGTTGGCAATGCCGCCGAAGATAGAATTCTCTCAGATGAAGGGTTATGCCATTACAATGGGAAAAATGATACTCAATGGACGAATGGATGAAGTGCTTGATACCGTTAAGAGCAATTATAAGCATTTGAAGGAGCTTTATTAGGGAGCAGTTAATGGGGAATAGTTAAATAGGGAGTAGTTAAGTTGTTAAGTAGGAAAATCGTGAATAGCTAGTGTGATAACCGAACGAAGTCAGTTCATTAAAGCCTTGAAAGTAATTAGACAGTGAATAATAAGCCAATGTGATAATAGTTGCAGTAACACAGGCAGTAGCAGCGGTACGCCTACAGCTTAGAGCTTACGGCCTTATAGTAGCAGAAGCCCTACTTAAAACCTATAACTTAAAACTTATAACCAGCTAGGGTAATTCGGTACGCCTACAGCTTAGAGCTTACGGCCTTATAGTAGCAAAAGCTCTTACTTAAAACCTATAACTTAGAACTTATAACCGGCTAGGGTAATTCGGTACGCCTACAGCTTAGAGCTTATAGCTTACGGCCTTATAGTAGCAAAAGCTCTTACTTAAAACCTATAACTTAGAACTTATAACCGGCTAGGGTAATTCGGTACGCCTACAGCTTAGAGCTTACCGCCTTATACCGGTATCTGCAACTCATAACCACGCTCAGCTCTACAGAATAAGTAGTTATTAGAATCATTCAAAATAAGTTTATTTTCCATTTAGTATTTTCATGCTTAATCATTAAGTTTGCATTTATTACAATTAGTGCAAATTTTGTCTTGAATTTTTACATCATATATATTCTGGTTGCCATTCTGTTGTTTACTTTCTTAGCTGGGTTTACGCTTTTTGCCGTGTATGCCGAGCGCAAAGTAGCAGGCTTTGTGCAAGATCGACTGGGTCCTATGGAAACCGGTAAATTTGGCAGCTTGCAGACGATTGCCGATATTCTTAAACTTTTGCAAAAGGAGTTTATATCACCTGCTAGCGGCGATAAGGTGTTGTTTGCAGCTGCTCCGGTTATTGTATTCGTTGCGGTATACCTAGGTTTCGCAGCTATGCCTTGGGCGCCAAATGTGGCACCGGCAGCACTCAATTTGGGATTATTTTATGTAATTGCGATCATATCAGTAGAGGCTATTGGGGTGCTGATGGCGGGATGGGGTTCTAATAACAAATTTTCTTTATTGGGATCGCTGCGCGCAGTTGCACAGATCGTTTCTTATGAAATACCGGCGGGTTTAGCCTTAATTGCTGCAGTAATGATAACGCAGACACTGGATATGCAGGAGATGACCATTAATCAAGGAATATTAACAAATGAACGTCTACTTTTCCTTGGTTTTTGGGATGTAAGTGAAATAGGTGGTTTTTTTGCGTGGAATATCTTTCAAGCACCTCATCTAATATTAGCTTACATCATTTATTTTGTCGCTTCGTTGGCTGAGTGTAATCGGGCCCCCTTCGATATTCCGGAAGCGGAATCGGAACTGGTATCGGGTTACCATACGGAATATGGAGGCTTACGCTTTGCCTTCTTCTTTCTGGCCGAATATTGTTTGATGTTTTTGGTATCCATGATTGGCGTAGTGCTTTTTTTGGGCGGATGGAACACACCACTGCCAAATATAGGAGCCTTGAAATTGGCAGCTTGGACAACGGGAATAGTATGGGGGATTGTTTGGGTGTTACTGAAAACCTTAACAATTGTTGGCATTCAGATTTTAATTAGATGGACGCTCCCCCGATTACGTGTGGATCAATTGATGAGTTTATCTTGGAAGGTATTAACACCGTTGGCCTTTTTATGTATGGCAATATCCGGTATCTGGCGAATTTTGGTTATGGTCGGTTAGTAGTTAAGTGGTTGAGTAGAGTTTTATTAGTATTGAATGATGCCTGCCTGCCGGTAGGCAGGAATTATAAATGATGAACGATGAATATGGTTGAATAGTTGATTAGTCAATTTGAGAATTAGCCGATTATTCGTAAGTGTTTGCTTTTTTCAGTACTCATGAGCTCCCTACGGTCGGTTAGTCAATGTGATGATGGGGTTTGTGTAGCTTAAAGCTTATTCATATGGCCTATAGCCTTATAAATTGCCAATTCCGTGATAGGAGAAGAGCTTGTGCGACTGAAAGCCAATAGCTGAAATGAGTGAATGATGAACGAACAGCTTAAAGCTTAGTGCTTATAGCTTACAGCTAAGAAGAAATATGTTAAAAAGAACTTTACATGCGTTTGGAACAGCACTTAAGGGGTTAAGTATTACTCTTAAGCATTTTTTTGCTGCGCGCAAGGCACGTAAAGAATTGGATATCAAACAGGAAAATTATTTTGAAAAACAAGAAGGGGTTACCACTATTCAATACCCTAAACAGGAAATACCGATACCGGAAGTTGCCCGATACCAATTAGATGTTGAGATTGATGATTGCATTGTCTGTGACCTTTGTGCCAAAGCTTGTCCGGTAGACTGCATCAGCATCGAAGCGATTAAGGCGACAGAGGCCATCGGAAAGACTTCTGACGGAAGTGTGAAGCGCTTATATGCGGCTAAATTCGATATCGATATGGCCAAGTGCATGTATTGTGGTTTGTGCACCGTCGTGTGTCCAACAGAATGTATCACCATGACTGATAATTACGATCGGAGCTTTTCAAATTTATCGGACCTGATTTATCAGTTTTCGGAGATGACGGACGAAGAAATCGAAGAAAAGCGGGCCGAATTGGCGCGTTTTCAAGCTGAAAAGGAGGCGGCAAAACGGAAGTCATG
This sequence comes from Olivibacter sp. EAT-5, assembly GCF_044784325.1. Taxonomy (NCBI): domain Bacteria; kingdom Pseudomonadati; phylum Bacteroidota; class Sphingobacteriia; order Sphingobacteriales; family Sphingobacteriaceae; genus Olivibacter; species Olivibacter sp. EAT-5. The sequence goes on from NZ_CP173028.1 coordinate 2,837,317, forward strand.
AATATAAATCTACTTCTATTCTATGTGTTGGCTTTCACTGCCGTAGGATCTGCTATACTGATTGTTTCGATGAAGAATCTAGTACGAAGCCTGTTTCTTTTTTTTGTAACCCTGTTTGCCGTTGCGGGACTTTACGTGTTTGCGCTTGCTGATTTTGTGGCTGTTACACAGGTAATCGTGTATGTTGGCGGCGTACTGGTATTGATGCTCTTTGCTTTTATGCTATCAAATAAAGTGCTGTTAAATGATTTGCAGTCAGGGTTTAAGGGGGTATTTTCCCTACCTTCCTGGCAGGCTGGAATGGTTTCTCTTGCGCTGTTTACAGTTCTGTTGACAGTAGTATGGCAAGTGGCGACTAACCAACCGCAATGGATAACGGATGCGAAGGAAAAGCAACTGCTAATACAACATCATGATAATACAATACATCATTTAGGAATCAATCTTATGACTCGCTTCATATTACCTTTTGAAGTAGTTTCGATATTTTTAATGATGGCATTAATGGGCGCTGCTCACCTGGCGAGGAAGGAGAAGCGACTACAGTGATAAGCCTAAGCCATTTTCTAATCGTCAGTGCCTTATTGTTTTCCACCGGAATGTATGCTGTTCTCGCAAAGAAGAATGCTATCTTGGTATTGGTTGGTATCGAATTGATGATCAATGCCGCGGTATTGAATTTAGTGGCATTTGGAAGGTATGATGGTACATTTTATGGGGGGCAAACTTTTGCTTTATTTGCCATTGTTTTGGCTGCTGCTGCCGTGGCTGTCGCGCTGGCTATTATATTGAACGTATATAAACACTATAAAAGCATTAACCCTGACGATATTAACGATTTAAAAGATTAATGGAGCAACTAAATCAGCTATCGATACCTGTTTTGGCGGCACTGATTGTGCTGTTAGCTCCGCTCTTTTCTTTTTTTGTTTCGGCTATTGCCGGCAAGCGGCTGCGAACCGGAGTGCCTGCTACCGTGGCTATCTCCGTCAGCTTGGTAGCCGCTGTTTTTGTATTTGTTAGGGTTTGGAATAGGGAACAAGTCCATGAACAGCTTTCTTGGTTTCAAATTGGCAACAATACTTTTAGCGCAGGTATACTGTTAAATAACTTATCGGCCATCATGTTGTTGCTGGTTTGTGTTATTGCACTGCCAGTTCATATATATTCTATGAAGTATATGAAAGGTGACCCCGGTATTCATCGGTATTGGCTGTACTTAAGCCTCTTTTGCTTTGCCATGTTAGGACTGGTGATGGCGGATAGCTTGCTACTGATGTACATAGGATGGGAATTGGTTGGCTTTGCCTCATACTTGTTAATTGGTTTTTGGTTTACGAAACCGGCTGCCATTAAGGCTAATAAGAAGGCCTTTCTCATTAATAGGATTGGTGATTTAGGTTTTCTAGTAGGCATAGCGATTATTTATACCCAATTTCAAACACTGGATTTAGTCGCTCTTTTTGGAGATCGAGGAATGGTCAGGGAAGCTTTAAACAATGGGCTCCAATGGACATATGACGAACATACCATGCCAGCTATCTGGTTGACGGTCGCAGGAGGAGCGTTTTTTCTTGGAGCAATGGCTAAATCGGCCCAATTTCCATTTCATATTTGGTTGCCGGATGCCATGGAGGGCCCTACTTCCGTTTCTTCCCTAATCCATGCGGCTACCATGGTTGCTGCGGGTGTTTTCATGCTGGTGCGAATAGCTCCCCTTTTCGACGATCAAGTGCTTTTGCTGATCGGCTCGGTTGGTGCTTTTACTGCGCTAATGGCGGCCACAATTGCGTTGACCCAGCAGGACATAAAAAAAATCCTGGCTTTCTCAACCATTTCACAACTCGGTTTTATGATGGTGGCCATTGGTATTGGTCAATTTGGCGTCGCTATCTTTCATCTTGTGACACACGCTTTTTTTAAGTGCTTACTTTTCCTTTCTGCAGGAGCAGTCATACATGAGATGCAACATTTGAAGGCAAAACATAACCTTACGATAGATCCACAGGATATTCGGAATATGGGCGGATTAAAGAAATATATGCCGCAGACTTTTCGATTGACCTTGGTAGCTGCGCTTGCTTTGGCAGGTCTACCTTTGACGGCAGGTTATCTATCAAAAGACGCTATCCTGATATTTTCTTTTGAGTGGTCTGAGTGGCAAGTTGCTTGGTGGAAGCTGATACCAATATCGTTGTTAATTACCAGTGCGCTAACTGCTTTCTATATCGCTAGGTTGGTTTTCAAGGTCTTTTACGGTGAGCTGCGGCTTGAAGAAAATAATAAAAATGTATACCAGCCTCATGAAGCGCCTAAGATTATGCTGTTTCCTATGTTGTTTCTGGGCTTGTGTTCGCTATTTCCACTGTTTTCATACAATCCGTTAATTTTTGAAGATACTTGGCTGATCAAAGGTTTTGAGTTGCCGGAAACGTTGGAAAGAGTCAATATATATCATACAGTAATTCCTGCAGCAGTTAACGGGCTGGCTATTGTAATGATTTTCATAGCTTGGAGGTGGTATGCAAAAGGAAGATATCCAAAAGTAGGTCTTCAGGGGCCTTTGTACCGGTTTTCCTTTTCTCAATGGCATCTAAATCTAATCTATGAAAAAGGATTGGTGAAACCCCTGCTTGGTCTTTCAAAGATTTTATATGCGATAGATCGTGTCGTAATTGACGGCGTTGTAGGAGCGGCTACAGGCTTTATACGTTCGCTTGCCAATTTTGCACAATGGCTTGATCGCTACTTCGTGGACGCTATTGTTAATGGTTTGGGAAAAGGCGCTTTTTTAATGGGAGGAGTATTACGTGGCTCCAGAAAGGGGAAAATACAATACTATATATTTAGTATGTTTTTAGTTTTATTAATTGTGTTATTTGTTGGATTAAAAGTTTTTAATCCTTAACCTGAAAATATGAGCTTATTGTCTGTCTTAATCTTCTTGCCCCTATGTGCTGCTCTGTTTGTATTGCTGATACCTACGGTATATAAAACGATATATAAGTATATAGCGGTAAGCATAAGTGTAATACAGCTATTGCTTGCCGCTTATATGTACGCTTCCTTTGATGGCAAGTTACCTGGGGTTTCCGCTTTGGAGAGTTATCAGTTTGTGGAAAAACTTCCATGGATCAGGCTGGAGCTGGGTAGTTTAGGAAGCTTGGAGGTCGACTATTTCGTTGGCGTGGATGGCTTTTCCGTGCTGTTTTTGTTTCTTACCGCTCTGGTTATGCTGATAGCGGTAATCGCTTCATGGAAAATCGATAAGCAACTGAAGGGATTCTTCTCCCTCTTATTACTGCTAAATACCGCAGTTATGGGCGTTTTTGTAGCGCTTGATTTTTTCCTGTTTTACGTGTTTTACGAAGTCATGCTACTACCTCTGTATTTTCTTATCGGTATTTGGGGCGGGGTAAGGAGAGAATATGCGGCTATTAAGTTCTTTTTGTATACCTTATTTGGATCAGTTTTCATGTTGCTGGTCATGGTAGGCTTATATTTTTCGGTTACCGACCCCGTCACCGGCAATCATACCTTCAATTTGTTACACATGATGGATGGTAAGAACTACGTCGATGGTGCTCTATTCTCCTGGATCGGTAACTATCAGTTGTTCGGAATATCGGCTCGACTACTCGGATTTATTATCCTCTTCATCGCTTTTGCAATTAAGGTTCCTATCGTGCCGCTGCATACGTGGTTGCCTGATGCGCACGTAGAGGCACCAACTCCAATATCTATTATACTGGCCGGCATATTGTTGAAGGTGGGAGGCTATGGCATCATCAGGATATGCTATAGTATATTTCCTGATATTGCGTTCAACGGTTCGTGGTGGATAGGTTTGATCGGTGTAGTCTCAATCATTTATGGGGCACTGAACGCGTTGGCGCAGCAAGACCTGAAAAGGTTGGTAGCCTATTCTTCCGTTTCTCATATGGGATTTGTACTCTTGGGACTTGCATCATTGACACCGGAAGGGATTAGTGGGGCAATGTTTCAAATGATCAGCCATGGATTTTTGTCCGCTATGTTGTTTTTCCTCGTGGGGGTTTTGTATGATCGCGTGCACGATCGGATGATCTATAATTTTAGAGGTTTGGCCTCTATCATGCCAAAATACACGGCTTTCGTGGCGATCGCTTTTTTTGCATCATTAGGACTTCCCGGTTTTTCTGCTTTTATCGCTGAAGCTTTTACGATTATTGGCGCGTTTAACGCTGAGAGCGTTAATGGTCTTCTCCCTAGGTGGATGGCTATTGGTGGAGCGGTAGGTATTCTATTAAGCGCCGCTTATTTTTTGTGGACTTTGCAACGTATGTTTTTTGGGCATACGCGTCTAAAGGGAGGAAGCCAATGGGAGGCTGCATTGACGGATGTTGGTCGGCGAGAAACGTGGGCACTGGTTCCAATGGTTCTATTAGCCTTGTTATTTGGCATTATGCCATCCCTTGTTTTTGACAAGATAAATGCTTCCGTACTTTCTTTAATCGAACTGGTCAGTCGCGTAAATCATTAGTGTTGTTTATGAGAGCGTATATTCCGCAAATCAGTAATTTGTTAAACGGCGTTTGGGAAGGGTTGCCTTTCCTTTTGCCCGAATTTATATTGACGATTACTTTTCTGATGACTATTTTCTCAGGCATTGCACGGAAGGAAAAATCCACGCTTACTTGGTGTTTTACTTTCATAGGTATAACCCTGGCTGGTATTACCGCAGTTATGCAGCGCTTTTCTCCTGCTGTTGAACCCGTTTTTTTCGGAATGATTCTACCGGATACGCATGGAGCAACACTCAAAGCACTTGTTAGTGTAGTTTGCTTACTGTTTTGTGTGTTCGTGTATTATAATCAGCCGCTGAGAAAGCACCCAAAGAAAATAGATGATTTACTGAGCGTACTGTTGGCGATTCATATTGGCTTAAATTTAATGGTTGTTGCTGTGAATTGGCTGATGGCTTATATAACAATAGAAATGGTATCCATAGGTTCCTATATTATGGTGGCTTATTTATCGAGGAATAATAAGCAGAGTGAGGCCGCCATGAAATATGTTTTGTTCGGCACGGTTTGCTCAGCGATTATGCTGTATGGACTTTCTTTTTTTTATGGATATACCGGAAGTCTCAATTTCGTTGACCCGAAACATTTAGCCAGCTTGATGAGCATGCCGCTCCCCGTGTTTATCGTTGCCGCACTTTTTGTATTAACGGGCATCGGGTTTAAACTATCCTTTGTTCCTTTTCACTTTTGGAGTCCGGATGTTTATCAAGGAGCAGCTACACCGGTGACCGCTTTTTTGTCAACGGCTCCAAAAGTAGGTGCAATTATGCTTTTAGGACGCTTTGTTTTAGCTTGGTCTCAAAGCACAGTAGCATTACCGATGCCGCTGTTTTACCTGTTGGCTGTCATCGCTATAATTAGTATGCTTTTAGGGAATCTAGTGGCGATTAGACAAAGTAATATGAAGCGGATGATGGCTTATTCATCCATTGGACACACAGGTTTTCTGGTTATGATTATATTAACGGATGCTGAGCGTTCATTTCCGATTCTTTTTTTCTTTTTGGTTTCTTATGTGGTAATGAATATGGGCGTGTTTATGCTTGCCGATTATTTGGAAGAAAAGTTTGGTTTTACGGAAATTACGCAATACGAAGGACTTGGGAGATCAAATCCGTTAATTATGGGCGTGTTAACCTTATTTATGGTGTCACTCGTCGGCTTACCACCGACAGTAGGTTTCGTCGCTAAATTGCTTACCTTTTCGGCTGTACTTAATGCCTATGAAAGCAACGCAAATCCGGCTTGGCTATTTCTATTGATTACCGGGGCCATTACTACTGTTGTAGCCTTATTCTTTTATTTCAAGATTCCCCTACAAGCTTTTCTAAAAAATACAAACATGGAACCGAAGCAGTCGGGAACAATGAACGGCTTGCTTATTGTAGCCTTTCTTTTATGCTTGTTAACGCTTCTGTTTGGAATATTCCCCGCTTTTCTGCTTGATTTACTTTAAAACTAGCGTTTTTTGATTTTTGGTTAAATAAGTAGTTGGCAAGCATTCCGGTCCCTGCCTATGGCTAGTTAATCGATTTTAAACCGCTCTCTTTTTTCATTGTTTTCTCCACTTTCTTTTTTGTTCTTTTTTATTTGCTGTTTTTTACTCGAAAATCAATTCATTCTGTGTTGTTTTTGGTGTGGTTTTATATTTTCATGTACGTTTTTCTTTTTATTTTGTGTTATTTCTAATTTATTTTGATTTTTTGTATTAAAAAAATACAAATATGTGTTTTGTTTTTGAAATATTGTATATATTTGGTCCAACTTATGTTAAAATATAATATGAATTCGAAAAAATCAACTGTTCCTTTTATTTTTCTTTTGCTTGTAGTGCTGTTGGCGCTAATTTTTCCATCAGTTCCTCTATCTGGGGGTGGAGCTACTGCGGAATACGATGGTGCAGATGTGGCTTGGATGCTAACGTCTACCGCTTTAGTATTGATCATGACTCCGGGATTGGCCTTTTTTTATGGGGGGATGGTGAAGAAAAAGAATGTAATTTCGACCATGCTGCAAAGTTTTATCTGTATGTGCATCGTGGCCGTTATTTGGGTCGTATTCGGTTTTAGTCTGGTATTTGGCGAATCATGGCACGGAATTGTCGGAAATCCCTGCACCTTTTTTATGTTTAAGGGCGTGTTGGACGGACCAAATTGGGTGGGAGCTCCTACGATTCCATTGGCCGTCTTTGCTATGTATCAATTAAAATTCGCAATCATCACACCTGCGCTTATAACAGGAGCTTTCGCTGAACGTATTCGGTTTACTTCCTATATTTTATTTGTTTGTTTATTTTTCGTCTTTATATATGCTCCTTTAGCCCATGCCACCTGGCATCCCGAAGGTCTGCTGGCAAGCATGGGGGTGTTAGACTTTGCAGGAGGGACGGTGGTGCATATGTCGGCCGGTGTAACTGCGTTCATGTCTGCCATCTTCTTGAAGAGGGGGAATAGCAATGGACATGATCCCGCCCGTGTTACTTATGTTTTAATTGGTATGGGGCTATTATGGTTCGGATGGTTTGGTTTTAATGCAGGTTCTGCTTTTGGAGCAAATCACTTGGCCGCATCAGCCCTGGCCACAACCACTACAGCATCGGCTGCTGCGGCACTGGCTTGGATCTTTTTTGACGCGGCACGGGGGAAGAAGCCTTCCGCTTTGGGCGTTTCAATCGGCGTAGTAGTCGGTTTGGTTGCCATTACCCCAGCGGCGGGCTTTGTTACGGTTCCGCATTCGTTGATTATAGGGGTTGTGACGGCAATTATATGTAATTTACTGGTTGAATGGCGTACTACACGTTCGAATGTGGATGATACGTTGGATGTTTTTCCAAGTCATGGTGTTGGCGGAATGGTTGGTATGTTGCTAACAGGCGTTTTTGCTTCAAAGCACGTTAACCCAATAGTGGCCACCGATGGGTTGTTTTTTGGCGAAACCTCCTTGTTTTGGGCGCAACTTATAGGATTGATAGGGTCTGTAGCCTATACATTTATTGTAGCATTTGTTTTATTGCGTGTGACAAACGCGATCAGCAAGTTACGTGTTTCTCCTGAAGAGGAGGAAATGGGATTAGATATTAGTCAACATGGTGAGAAACTCTAATTAACCAAACCAATATCTTCAGGCAGCAGTGTTTGAATCAGTGAGCCTCTTGATGGGAGAGGCTCCAATTTTTTTACATAGGGGTGTTTATTTTTAGGTCGCTTTCTTTTTGCAAAGTTGTTTAAATATGTAATTTTGCATGCTCAATTCCAACTATGAGTGACTCAATCAAACACGAGTGCGGCATCGCATTAATCCGCTTGCTAAAGCCTCTTTCTTATTATCAGGAGAAGTACGGTACCTCTCTGTACGGCATCAACAAACTTTATTTATTAATGGAGAAGCAACATAACCGAGGCCAGGATGGAGCCGGTATTGCCACCATTAAGTTTGATATTAAGCCGGGTAATCGGTATATCAGCCGATATAGAGCAATGGGACCAAGTGCTGTTTCGGAAATTTTTGAATATGTTCAACGGAAGTTTGCGGCTATTCAACAAGCTGAACCCGAACTCTTTCAAGATTCCCATTGGTTAAAGGAGAACATGAGTTTTGTTGGCGAAGTCCTACTGGGACACTTGCGTTATGGAACCCATGGCAAAAATAGCATTGAAAATTGCCACCCCTTTTTGCGACAAAACAATTGGATGAGTCGTAATTTAGTAATAGCCGGTAATTTCAATATGACTAATGTCGATGAATTATTGGAACAATTGTTTGAATTGGGGCAACATCCAAAAGAACAGGCTGATACTGTGACGGTTTTGGAGAAGATAGGCCATTTTTTGGATACCGAGAACCAAGAGCTTTTTGATAAATTTAAAAAAGAAGGATATTCCAATGTTGAAATAAGTGCGCTTATTGCAAAAAATCTTGACGTTGCCAATATTCTTCGTCGTTCTGCAAAAACATGGGACGGTGGCTACACCATTAGTGGTATTTTCGGCCATGGAGATGCTTTCGTTATGCGCGATCCGGCAGGGATTAGACCGGCGTACTACTATTATGATGATGAAATAGCGGTGGTTACATCAGAACGCCCGGCTATTCAGACCGCTTTCAATATCAAATTTGAAAATATTCGCGAGATTAAACCGGGGCATGCGCTTATTATCAAAAAAGATGGAACAATTACCGAAGAAATGTTTCGGGAACCGGAAGAACAAAAGTCCTGTTCTTTTGAGCGTATCTATTTTTCACGGGGTAGCGATGCCGAGATTTACCAGGAAAGGAAACAGTTGGGAAGGTTGTTATGCCCCAGTATCTTAGAAGCGATCAATCACGATATAAAAAATACCGTTTTTTCCTTTATTCCAAATACTGCTGAAGTAGCTTTTTATGGTGTGACGGATGGAATTAACGAGTATGTTCGTAAATTACAGAAAGATACCTTATTAAAACGGACTGATAAGATATCGGACACCGAGTTGGAGGATATGCTTAATATATCGCCTCGTTTTGAGAAACTGAGCATTAAAGATGCGAAGTTACGAACTTTTATTACGCAGGATGCGGATAGGCAAGATATGGTGGCTCACGTATACGATACAACCTACGGTGTGGTGAAGAGCGGTGAGGATACCATTGTGGCCATTGATGATTCCATCGTACGTGGCACGACCTTAAAACAAAGTATCTTGAAAATTTTGGATCGCTTAAATCCGGTGAAGATTATCATTGTTTCATCTGCTCCGCAAATACGCTATCCTGATTGTTATGGTATTGATATGTCTAGAATGGGTGAATTTGTTGCTTTTGAGGCTGCCATTTCACTATTGCGAAAAAATGGCATGAATTACATCATTGATGACGTATATCAAAAATGTGTGGAATCATTGGATATGGATAAAACATTGGTGCCAAATCATGTCAAAGCTATTTATGAACCATTCACATATGAGGAAATATCAGCTGAGATTGCGCGTATTGTGACTCCGATTGATATCAAAGCAAAGGTAGAAGTGATTTACCAAAAGTTGGAAGATTTACATATCGCTTGTCCGAAGAATAAAGGCGACTGGTACTTTTCAGGGGATTACCCGACGCCTGGTGGGAACAAAGTAGTCAACCGCGCTTTTATGAATTGGGTGGAAGGTAAAAACGTACGTGCCTACTACTCGGCTTAGTACAGTTAAAAGCTAAATAGCAAAAGATGGAAAACAGGTCGGGTTTATCTCAGCCTGTTTTTTTAATAAAAAGTTTTCTTGAGCATATGAATGTATGCTACCCGGATTTTTAGAATAAACGAATAGCTAATCCGTTGCTTATGGGCAGTCGACGAAAATGGTACCGTTAAAATAGGGGAGGTAAAAACCTTCCATACAGCTTCCCTACTAACTAAACTAACTACTTCCTTATTCCTTAGATAATCGTATGCGTAAACACCAACTCATACATCAATCGCAAAGCAAAAACGATAATGAGCGCACCGGCGAACTTATTGATTTTATTCAATGTGCATTCTTCGATTTTATGACTTAGCTTGTCGGCATAAAAAGCTTTCAACGAATCAATGCCTAACTGAGTGAAAAGTACACAAGCAAAAAAAGGTACGATCCGCTTTAAATCAAAGGTATTACTGATAGAAACAACGCCACTTGTCACACTAATCCAATAAAGTAGCAGTGTTGGGTTGAAAATACACATGGCTAACCCCTTAATAAAGTACCCACTATGCTCTTTTTTAGATAGACACTTCGTGCGTTTGATGGTGACTTTTTTGCGAATATAATGAATGCCTACACCTAGTAATACAAAGCTGCCAATAATGCCAAGAGGTAAAAGAATCTCTTTTTCACGAGCAATGTAAGAAGATCCATATAGGGCAAGTGCTACATACATGACATCGGCTACGAATACGCCAAATGCAAAAGAAAGACCACCATAGAAGCCTTTTTCTATACTTGTTTTCAGTAATGCGAAGAAAGCCGGGCCGGTCAGAAAAGATAAAATAATTCCTAAACCAACACCGGAAATGATTATTTCAATCATATTTTCATTACTTGGTTGAGCTGCAAGTATAAGAAAAAAATATTAAATGGAAGTTTCTGTTGAAAAAAGTCACAGGAATTTTGGGCTTTAATTCTATTTTTGTAACACTGTTAAGTAAAGTTATTTACGCTTGAGGCCCCTATTTTTTTATCATTAAGTGGCTCTGTAACAGTTTTGCAATGTAACAATCAGAAGAGATGACAAAACCTAGTTTTGATGAAATATTTATGAATTTGGCACTCGAGCTTGCCGAACGCTCTCATTGTGTAAAGGCGCATGTAGGGGCAGTATTGGCAAAGGATACCAGAATTATATCGATCGGATATAACGGACCTCCGTCCGGGACGCATAACTGCGATCAAGAGTGGCCATTGGAAGGGTGTGCTCGCGATTCCAAAGGAAGTTGTTCATTGGCTTTACATGCCGAGGAGAATGCCATTTTATATGCGGTAAAAAATGGAGCAGGTTTACAAGGTGCAACCTTGTATACTACGTTATCACCTTGTTTACCCTGCGCTCGGTTAATTTACTCAGCAGGTATCGTCAAAGTGCTGTATAAATACTCTTATGCTGAATACAAAGGCTTAACATCGGATGAGGGTGTCGACTTTCTGAATAGATTTGGAGTAAATGCGGTTAAATTTTAGCTCTTCCTGCCAATCATGACTACAAAGTTGTGGTATCTGTAAATACAATCCACTTCATTAAAGCCGATCCGTTGCAACTCGTTTAATTGCCAGGATAGGGGAGCAAGCTTATCCATAGCAGTCCGTTTAAACGCATTTTGTATGGCTTCTTGACTCAGTCCTGATTCAATAACCGAACGACGCCATTGATCTTGGTAAAAATTGTCGATCGCCGGTGTACGACCTTTTACTTGGTCGGCATTAATAAACAAGCCGTCTGGCTTCAAAGCTTTAAAGATCCGTTGGTAAAGAATGGATTTTTCCTGATCCGTTAAATGGTGGATTGAGAGCGAAGAAATAATGATATCATATTTTCCGGGAAGAGAACGTTCCCTGTAATCCATCTCCAGGTAAGAAAAGTGACTTAAACCGGTAAACCGTCTCTTCGCAACAGCAAGCATCTCAGGCGATATGTCGAGCAGCGTATACTTTAGCTTTGGATTAACTTGATAGACGAAGTAAGAAAATAAGCCGGTTCCCGCTCCGATATCCAACAGATTTTCTGCATGGTAATGGTTCTGTATCAGTGGAAGACTGATATGATAGAAGTCCTGAAAGCAGGGGATTAATTGTTCGCGCTCTTGGTCATATTTTTCTGATATCTCACCAAAGCGCCTTCGTATTTCATCCATAGAAATGCCTTAGATATAACGTGAAGCCTTTTATAGTACCCTTAAAAGTACGACGAAAGCAAATGACGACCTAAGAACGAAGATAACAAATATTCAAATTCGTAAAAAGGCAAAGCAGTAACAATTGCTATGCATTAATGTGAATTTTGGCCAAACTGCGAAGGCCTCTATCTCTTTATACGGGCGTAGATGTTTCGCTGGCCTCGGTTATTCGCTCCGAAGCTATTACTGTGGCTTAAGATAAGGACTAAATATTTGTGAAAAAAGGGCTTTTTGTCTATTTTGGCGCCAAGAGAAATGAAATTACATGGGATATAAAAGCTTAGCCGAATGTGTAAGAGATTTGGAACAAAATGGACACCTAGTGCGGATTAAAGAGGAGGTGGATCCGTATTTGGAAATGGCTGCGATTCATTTGCGCGTATATGAGCATCGTGGCCCAGCTCTTCTGTTTGAGCGAGTAAAAGGGAGCAAATTTCCTGCGGTGTCTAACCTGTTTGGTACGCTCGAGCGGTCGCGCTTCATGTTTAGGGATACCCTTCATAAAATGAAATTGATGGTCGATCTTAAAATGGATCCCATGCGAGCGCTTAAAAACCCGTTAAAATATGCCAGCATTTCTTTAAATGCATTGTCGGCTCTACCCATGAAAGTTGGTAAGAATAGTCCGATAAACTATGGTAAGACGACGATCAGTGCATTACCGCAGGTTGTTAATTGGCCAATGGACGGGGGGGCTTTTGTTACCATGCCCCAGGTTTATACGGAAGATGTGACAAAGCCTGGGATTATGCAGGCCAATTTAGGCATGTACCGTATCCAACTTGGTGGAAATGATTATATAAAAGACAAGGAAGTAGGGCTTCATTACCAACTCCATAGGGGAATAGGTGTGCATCAGACAAAGGCCAACGAACGTGGAAAACCACTCAAAGTGAGCATCTTTGTTGGAGGGCCCCCTGCTCACCCTTTGGCAGCCGTAATGCCTTTACCGGAAGGGCTTTCAGAAATGATTTTTGCGGGTGCACTTGGTAACAGAAGGTTTCGCTATTTTTACGACAGTGAAGGATTTTGTATTTCCGCCGATGCCGATTTTGTTATTACAGGAACAGTGTATCCCAATGAAAATAAACCCGAAGGGCCTTTTGGTGATCATATTGGCTATTATAGCTTAGTACATCCGTTCCCACTGATGCATGTACATAACGTGTATTACCGCAAGCATGCTATTTGGTCTTTCACGGTAGTCGGTAGACCTCCACAAGAAGACACAAGCTTTGGCGAATTGATTCATGAAATTAGCGGCCCGGCTATTCCTAAGGAAATCAATGGTCTGCATGCTGTTCATGCCGTGGATGCGGCTGGCGTACACCCGCTGCTTTTTGCCATTGGTTCGGAACGATATACGCCTTATCTTAAAATCGATAGACCGCAGGAGATATTAACCATAGCCAATCAAGTATTGGGAAAAAATCAGTTAAGTTTAGCTAAATACTTGTTTATAGCGGCGAAAGAGGATAATCCTTCATTGAATATACATGATATTCCGGCTTTTCTTATGCATGTACTGTCACGAATGGATTTTGCAAGAGATCTTCACTTTCATACACGGACAACGATAGATACCCTCGATTATAGCGGCGAAGGACTTAATTCGGGATCAAAGGTAGTCTTTGCCGCTGCGGGGAATGTAAAGAGGATCTTGTGGCCGGAAATGCCTGCCGGCCTAGATTTTCCCAGGAACTTTGCACAAAAAAAAATAGTAGTCCCCGGTGTACTGGCTGTTCAGGCAGCTCCTTTCACTGCTTATCCGCAAGCGAAAGACGAACTGGAAGTGTTTGCAAAAGAGCTCACATCCATGGATTTAAGCGGCATTGCTTTAATTGTGCTTTGCGATGATCTGCAATTTACGGCTGAAAATATCAATAATTTCGTTTGGGTGTGCTTTACACGAAGCAATCCTTCGCATGATATTTATGGCGTCAATAGCTTTGTCGAGTATAAGCATTGGGGATGTAAGGGGCCACTGATTATTGACGCGCGTAACAAACCTCACCATGCACCACCTCTGGAAAAGGTGCCCGAAATCGAAAAACGGGTTGATCAATTAGCTAGTCGGGGAGGGTCTCTGTTCGGAATTATTTAGAAACGCTTCTCAATCAGCAAGAAATAGTGAAAAATAATATTCATTAATTTGGACTGATTATACATAATCGCTATATTCGCATTGGTAAAATTAAAATGTTTGCAGAATATGCTTTGTGGTCTTGCAAGTTTAGAGGAGATTTTTAGAACAGAACATGGCGCTGTATTACAATGCAGCAATAAAAACTGCTACTGGTTGGAATTTGCAGGTGATTGTACGCCTTTTAAAGTGGCCGATTTTATAAGTTTTAGAAAACAAGTGGATACCATAGCTGTCGATGAATTGTTATGTGCGCCTACTTCAAGCTCTGATTTAACCATTTTGATGCCTTTTAGATCTCAACGTTGCTTTGTGTTGAATGTGACTGAAGTAGTGAGATTAAAAGAACTGATGCAAGGGGCTAAATTTATGATGGAATTACCTGGTGTCATTAAGGACTGTCTGAAAGTATCTTCCCTGCAAAGTTATTAGTTATCAAGGTCTAGCGGTCGTAACCCCCTCATCCATTGAGCGCTTTATTGCATTCCCTCGTCTAGGAGACGAGGCCGTCTTTGAATGTGTTAATGCGGTTTAGTAATTTAGACTGAATACGTATTGATTTTATTTTAAGCAACTTAAGTCTCGTTTCTGTTATCTTTGTATAAAGATTAACGGCATTTTATCGCCGCTAAGTATTAACGATTTTGAATATGAAAGATCTATTGAGATTAAAAACTTCATTAAATGAAGAAATAGAAAGAATATTAAATGAGCAGGTTAAAGTGGAAGCGCATTCCTCTGCTATTTATTTAGCTATGTCGTCTTGGTGTGATGATCAAGGCTTCGATTTCAGCGCGGGTTATTTTGCCAAACAGGCTGATGAAGAGCGCCACCATATGCTGAAACTGTTTAATTATATTAACGATCGTGGAGGAAAGGCCATTTCGCCGGAAATTGTTAACGTACCAAAGGATTTCGAATCTTTCAGAAGTGTTTTTGAATTGGCGTTGGAACAAGAAATGCATGTGACCGCTCAATTTAACAACATCGCTGAAAAATGCTTTAAAGTGAAAGATTTTGTTACCTTTCAGTTTATTCAATGGTTCTTGGCGGAACAAATTGAAGAAGAATATGTAGCAAGAAGAATTTTAGAAATGTTTGATGTTATTGGAGAAGAGGGAACCGGCCGTTGGGAAATCGACAAACATATACCTAAAGTAAGTTATAACGCGGAGTAAGCGCTGTTAATAATTTTTTAAAAGGAAAGCTTTAGTGATAAACTAGGGCTTTCCTTTTTTTATTGAATCATAAATACCATAATATAAATTACAGAGCCGATCGCTTTAAATATCCATCTTTAAATTTTATGACTAAGCAACAACTCTGTAAATTTTTTGACGGCTTATGTGCTAACGTGCGTCAGCTGGATCGGTATCATCGCCGATCAGACAGGCCCCAACCTATGGATAAAAAAAATATTTGCAGATGAAATAAGCATTAATTCAACTATATTAGAGTGTTTATAAGATTTAAAGTTATTTCTCGTTACTAATAAAGCATCGGTAGGATTAAAATATTATATGCACAGGGCATTGGTTTGCATAATTGTGATTTTTTCTTTTGTTACAATTGCAAAGGGACAGATACAGACAAGAGAGGTGCGCGGTGTAGTGCAAGATTCTACCGGCAGGCCGCTTGTGGGTGTGACTGTTCGGCTCTACGCAAAAAGTGATACAATGATGGCCAGCACAAACGAGCATGGACGTTTCATTTTTAACAAGGTAGCGGCCAGTGATTTTAAACTAACCTTTAGCCTGATTGGCTTTCAATTATTCGAAAGGCATTATACTTCCAATGTATTACTGCCCATAACGGAGCTTGTAACCGTTAATTTGAAGGAGCAACCACATGAACTGCAGGAAATAGCCGTATATGGCGTTATTCCGGTTGTGATCAAGCAAGACACAATTCAATATAACGCAAAGGCTTATTCCGTTCGTAAGAACGCTCTATTAGAGGAAATGATCAAGCAGATGCCGGGTTTACAGGTAGACAGAAATGGGAATATTGACGCGCAGGGGCAGCGCGTTACCAGAGTGAAGGTAAATGGAAAGGATTTTTTTGATGGTGATGTGTTGACCGCGACACGCAACCTACCGGCGGAGATCGTAGAAAATGTGCAGATCATAGATGACTATGGCGATCAGGCTAACATAACCGGCATCAAAAATACAGAACCGGAAAAAGTGTTGAATGTCACCATTAAAGAAGATAAAAATTTTGGAACTTTCGGTCAGGTTACCGCCGGAGGCGGTGTGGATGCGAATGACAAGGCGCATAGCAGATATATCGGTAGTTTCTCGGCTAATAAGTTTAAAGGGAATAAGCAAGTATCTATTTTAGGATCCACTAATAATACGAATACCAGCTTATTTAGCTTTGGCGATATCAGTGGAGCCGGTAGCCGTGATGGCACTGATTTAAGTAGCATGATTGACGGAGGGGATGGTATCAATAGTGCAAGCTCCATAGGCATGAACTATCGGGACGAAGTGGCAAAAGGGGTATCTGTCTATGGGGGCTATACATTTACGAAGCGTAGAAATCAAACAATCGGAACAACTCGATTAACCAGTATTTATCAAAATCGGCAGATTAATTCCCTCGATGAAGTAAAGTCACTTTCAGATAATATCAAGCATAAGCTTACATGGACAGTGGAGGCGAATATTGATACGGCAAATTACTTGAAAATCACGCCTACGGCCTCCTATATTACAAATGATTTATTAAATGAGAGCCACAGCGCAATAACGGATAAAAGAGTGTTCACAGACAGGCTTTATAAAACTTCGGGCACGTATAGTGATCCGAACTTTGATATCGATTTATTTTATAATCATCGTTTTCCGACAAGAGGTAGAAACCTAAGTGTAATCGCGAAGTTTGAGTATTATAAGCGTACCAGAAGCGATGTGGCAAATGATTTTTCAACGAGTATTGATTCAGGTTATAATAATCCTCAGGTCGGATACCGGCAGTTTTTGCAACGGGTAGGCAACTTCAGCTATAATAGAAGTATGTTACTGGGTATGTCTTATATGGAGCCGGTAACCAAACGAAGTTATTTGGAGTTGAATTATCAATATGAATCTAACTCCATTGCAAATGCTAGAAATACCTTCGATATAGATTCTGTTACTGCTCGGGAGTCGTTGGTAGATTCTTTAAGTATTGATTACGATTACCTTTTCCAGACGCATCAATTCGGTATTAATTACCAGGGCAGTCTTGATCGACTGAAGTATACCGTTGGCTTTGCCTTGCAACCCACGAAGTTGGATGGGAAAACGCCTTCTAGAGACGTGGTAACGCATATTAATAATTTGAACTTTGTTCCCAGTGCCCGCTTGCAATATGCGATTAATAAGACCAGCAACCTCTCGTTAAATTATAGAGGACAAAACAACCAGCCTGCATTTACACAAATTCAACCAATTAGGGATGTATCAAATCCACAGTATATTGTAGTTGGAAATGCTAATTTGAAACCGGAGTTTATGAATATGGTGAGTGTTCAGTACAGAAGCTTCAACATACAAAATGGGAGTTCGCTTTTTACCAATTTCTCCTTTACGCATATACAGGATAAAGTAGTGACAAATCGGATAAGTACACCTAATAGCACCATACAGGAAACAGCGTTTTTAAATGCAAATGGCTATTATGACTTAAGAGGCTTTTATCATTATAGTGCGCCGCTGGCAGGAAAGGTGCTGACGCTCAATTTGAATGGTTCAATGGATTACACCAATAATCTAACTTATATCAATAATGTGAGAAATGTTGGCCGAAACATGATATTTTCCCAAAATTTGCAGGTCAACTTTCAAATTGAAGATTTGTTGGAGGCTGATTTACGGAGCAGTTATACGATAAATAAGATAAGGTATAATATTCCATCTTTTATGGACGCGGGCGCTAATACATTTAGTCTTGGTTTTGGTGGGAAAGGCTATCTTCCTAAAAAATGGATTATCAGTGCCGATTTTTCGCAAAATTTTAACTCCGGGTATAGTAGTTCGATTAGCGCAAACCCAACGTTGCTCAATGTCTACATAGAGAAGTCTTTTCTACAAAATGATATGCTGGCGATCCGCTTACAGGGTTTTGACCTGTTTAATAAAAATACAGGTGTTAGGAGAGAAATTTTAGGTAATAGTATTATGGATATGCAAAATAATCGACTCGCACGGTACTTTTTAGTTTCGCTCAATATTCGCTTGCAGAAGTTTCCATCCGAAATTTAATAGCGAATGCTAAACGTTGTTTGACGTTAAGAATGCTTCGTCAGCCATCTGTTCCGGAACGAGCTTGCGACTTCTAAGCAATTTATAGCTTTAACGTTTTAGCAATATTGAAAATTTTCTATATATTAGCTCCGTGAGCTTATTTTTCACTAACCAAAGTCAGCACTATATTGAATCAAGCAAAACTAAAATCTAATGAAACGCATTATCCTTTTATTTTCTATGTACCTTGTTACTTCCACGCTTTGTGGGCAGGAAGTGAAAACTGTGTCGAATCCTGTCGATTATGTAAGTACGCTTGTGGGTACCCTGTCAAAACACAGCCTATCAACCGGCAATACTTATCCGGCGATAGCTCGCCCTTGGGGTATGAATTTTTGGTCGCCGCAAACCGGAAAAATGGGCGACGGTTGGATGTATACATACGATGCTGATAAAATCAGGGGATTCAAGCAAACCCACCAACCATCACCTTGGATGAATGATTATGGCCAGTTTGCGATTATGCCGGTTACCGGGGCAGCCCGTTTTAAAGAAGATGACCGTGCAAGCTGGTTTTCTCATAAAGCAGAAGTCGCAACTCCATACTACTATAGTGTTTATTTAGCTGATCATGATGTAACAACAGAGATCGTTCCGACGGAGAGAGCAGCGCGGTTTAGAATGAGCTTTCCGAAAACAGACAGTGCTTATGTCGTAATTGACGCTTTTGATAAAGGATCTTATATCAAAGTGATTCCGAATGAGAACAAAATTATTGGTTATTCTACTAAGAATAGTGGAGGAGTACCGGAAAATTTCAAGAATTATTTTGTGATGGAATTTGATCGGGACTTCGACGGTGTTGCTGTTTTTAACGGAGAAACACTTCGAAGTGGAATTTTAGAGTCTACCGGAGAACATGTTGGAGCGCTGATACACTTCAAAACTAGCAAAGCAGGTGAGCAGATCAACATCAAAGTCGCTTCCTCTTTTATAAGTCATGAGCAAGCGACATTAAATTTAAAGGAAATTGGGAATAAGAGTTTTGAAACCTTGAAACAGGAGGGTAAGGATGTTTGGAATGAGGCTTTAAGTAGGGTAGAAGTAGGAGGGGGCAGTATTGACCAGGTGCGTACTTTTTATTCAAATTTATATCGTACACTTTTATTTCCACGCATGTTTTTTGAATATGATGCGAATGGAAAGGTAGTGCATTATAGCCCTTATAATGGAAAAGTACTTCCGGGGTATATGTTCACAGACACAGGCTTTTGGGATACGTTTCGGTGTCTATTTCCATTCCTGAATCTCGTGTACCCCGAAATGAATACCAAAATGCAAGAAGGCTTGGTAAACGCGTATAAAGAAAGTGGGTGGCTTCCTGAATGGGCAAGTCCCGGCTTAAGAAATGTCATGGTTGGTAATAATTCGGCGTCTGTAGTGGCTGATGCTTATATTAAAGGTCTACGCGGCTACGATATTGAAACCTTATATGAAGCTTTGCTGCATGGGGCCAATCATGCCGGTCCGCTAACTGCGGTAGGTCGTGCAGGAGCTGATTTTTACAATAAACTGGGCTACGTGCCTTATGATGTAAACATCAATGAAAATGCAGCTCGGACTTTGGAATATGCCTATGATGATTTTGCCATATATCAGCTTGCTAAGAAATTGAATAAACCAAAAAAGGAAATTGAACTGTATAAAAAAAGAAGTTTAAATTATAAGAAGTTATTCGATCCTGAAACGGGTTTAATGCGGGGTAAAAATCAAGATGGAAATTTCCAAAAACCTTTTAATCCTTTCAAGTGGGGAGACGCTTTTACCGAAGGGAATAGTTGGCACTACACCTGGTCCGTATTTCATGATATACAAGGACTGATCGATTTAATGGGGGGTAAAGAAGCATTTGCTAATAAACTGGATTCCGTATTTACGTTGCCGCCTATTTACGATGATAGTTATTACGGGCAGGTAATTCATGAAATTCGAGAAATGCAGATTGCAAATATGGGTCAATATGCTCATGGGAATCAGCCAATTCAACACATGATTTATTTATACAACTATGCGAACGAGCCATGGAAAACACAGTATTGGGTTCGCGAAACCATGAATAGAATGTACTTGCCTACCCCTGATGGGTATTGCGGTGATGAAGATAATGGGCAGACCTCGGCTTGGTATGTGTTTTCAGCATTGGGCTTTTATCCGGTGGCGCCTGCAACCGACCAGTATGTTATCGGAGCGCCTTTATTTAAGCATGCTAAGATTAAATTGCCCACAGGGAAAGAGATTAGCTTGGATGCCCCTAATAATAGTTTAGATAACAGGTTTATTGCTAAGCTTTTACTTAATGGCAAAGCCTATACTAAAAATTTCTTTTCGCATGAAGAACTGGTAAAAGGAGCAACCATTCAGTTTGAGATGGGCAGTCAACCGAACAAGACACGTGGTGTCGGAAACGAGGACGTGCCTTATTCGCTTTCGAGAGAAGGAAAATAATTTAGAGATAAAGAGGTGTCAAAAAAGTGTTATTCAAACGTAGCACTTTTTTGACGCCATCTTATATTATTACCCTAACAAATTTCATTGAAAGAGTGGCAAGGCTTCTGCCACCACAAAGGTGCTTCCCCCGATAAAAATCAGATCTTCTTTTGACGCGATTTGTCCGGCAGTTTCTACAGCATGCTGTACACTATCATAGGCCTCCCCAACTAATCCATAATTAGCGGCTTGTGACTGCAAATCTATTGCCGGAAGAGCCCGTTGGAAAGCGGGGCTACAAAAGTAGAAATTGGCTTCCTTAGGAAGCAAGGTTAGCATGTGCTCAAGGTCCTTATCGCGCATTACTCCAATAACCATATGAAGTTTTTCAAAGGGTGTACGGGTAATATTTTTAATTACTTCTTTCCAGCCGTCCTCATTGTGTCCCGTATCGCATATCGTTAAGGGTTGTGCCGACAACCTCTGCCAGCGGCCCATCAAACCGGTAAGTTTTTGAACCCCTTCTAAACCATCGACTAGTTCGTTTTCGGAAACGGTGAAACCAATTTCCTTCAATATACGGATCGTGCTAAGAACACCAGGCAGATTTTTCTGTTGATAGCTTCCTCTTAAATCCAAACACAGCTCCAAGGTCTCAAACGGCTTTTCTTTTTCAGGTATTGCTTTTAGATATTGGAACTCGGTGTCCACTGCGATTTCATCTATTTTCCATTCATCACTGGCGAAGAAAATGGGTGCCACCAACTCTTGTGCTCGATTGATAAAAACGTGTTCTATAGCTTGTTGCCGCTCGCTGATAACAATGGGCGTATGACTTTTTATGATGCCGGCTTTTTCATAGGCAATTTCCGCTAGGCTATTCCCTAACATGTTCATATGATCATAACCGATGTTGGTAATCAAAGTAGCGATCGGGCTGATGATGTTTGTGGAATCTAACCGACCACCTAGGCCGGTTTCAATAACCGCAATATCAACATGCATATCAGCAAAATAACGAAAAGCCATGGCGACGGTAACCTCAAAAAAAGAAGGCTGTATCGTTTCGATCAACGATTGATTGTTTTTGACAAAATCGATTACGTAGGCCTGCGGTATCAATACCCCGTTAATTTTTATTCGCTCTCTGAAATCCAAAAGGTGAGGAGAGGTATATAAACCGGTTCTATATCCAGCTGTTTGTAAAACCGCTGCCAGCATATGTGAGCTGCTCCCTTTGCCATTAGTGCCTGCTATATGTACAGCTTTGAATGCTTTTTCCGGGTTTTCCAAGGCCGCACAAAGTGCGCGAATATTGGTTAGATCTTTCTTAAAAGCAGAAGAGCCGTCCCGTGTAAACATCGGAAGACGGCCGTATAGATAATCAATTACCTCAATATAGTTCATGATATGGAAAACGAGTGCTTACTTTACTTTAAAGTTGAACACTACAATACCCGATTGAAATTCAGGTCCTCCGTCGGTTGCATTTAACCGTGCATTTCTAACCGCCGCTTCACATTTTTCCCAAAGTGAAGCGTCTGACAAGGTGGTGCCTTTAGCACCTGCTCTCGCACGGGTTACCACGCCATTCCGATCTACTGTGATTTCTACCGCAATCCGACCGGAAAGCTGACCTTTATCTTCTATCTGCGGCCTTACTGCAAAAGATCTGTTGGGTAAGCCTACAAGGCCATTACCCGAGCCACCCTCACCGTAATTAGTGGCCATATTATTCCCTTGCAAACTACCTTGATTCCCAGGGGTCGATCCCGTACCATCGCCAACACCCACTCCTTTATTCTTCTTGCCGGTATAAAGGGCGTTGGGGTTAACGGTCGGTTTGCTTTCCTTCTTCTCCGGTGTAATGGTAGGTGTAGTAGAAGTCGGTTTTGCTTTCTCTTTAGTCACCACCGCGGGGGCATCCTCTACGTCTTGTGTAACCACTGTTTTATCATTGGTTTCTTGCGAGGCTACCGGTGTAGGTTCTTCATTTGGTACAACTTTATCAGGTTGTGTTTGATTAGCGTTGGGATCCATTGAAGGCTCATCCAAGCTCATATAATCATCGCCCATTCCTTCGTCGACGGTACCATAGTTCACAATTAACCCGCCGGTTCCAAACTCAACAGCTGGTTGGCTCAGCATCCAAAAAAAACTTAACAGCAGGAACGCAGCAAATACGCCTGCCGATATTGCAAAAGCTTTGGGGTAATTGTTGTCTTGTTTATGCTGATGATTCATCGCACACTCTCCGATTTAAATGCCTAACTCTTCTCTTTTGGTTCGGTGGCCAAAACAAGCTTTATTTTTAACTTATTGGCAATGTCCATCACCTGAATCACATCTTCAATTGCTACTGTTCTATCAACATATAAAAGCACGGTCAATTCCTGCCCTTCCTGTACATAACTTTGTAGGGTGGGCATCAATTGATCGAGCAATACTTGTTTTTTTTCTACAAAGTACTGCAAATCTTTATTAATTGACAAGCTTATGGTTCGTTTAGCTACCGACTGTTCTCCCGACTGTGACCTGGGCAACAAGAGTTTCACTACTTGAGGGTTGGCAACTGCCGAGGCCAATAAAAAGAATAGTAGCAAAAAGAACATGATATCGTTTAAGGCCGATGTGTGGACCTCTGCAGCTGGTCTATGGTGTCTTTTTCTTAAATTCATTGGAAATACATTTTTGAATTAATGGCCCTGAACATTACCGGTGCCTGAAAGTTTCAAATCTCAGTGGAAGTAATGCCAAAAACCAATTTAGCTGCCTGGTTCGTCCAATAGATCGATAAACTCAATGGCATCTGTTTCCATGCGAAGAATTAAACGGTCAACCATCATATTCAATATATGATACCCTACATAGGCAATAATACCGATAATGAGTCCGGATGCAGAAGTAATCATTTTTGTATATAAGCCTCCGGATACGGTGCCGATTTCAATTACTCCTTTTATGGAGACCTCATGGAAAATTGTAATCACCCCAATGATTGTACCAACAAAACCTAGCATTGGTGCAATACCTGCAATGATACCTAATATATTAATATTTTTCTCAAGTTTTGATACTTCCAGTTTACCGACGTTCTCAATCGCTCCTTCAATATCTTTAATGGGTCTACCGATACGGGTAAGCCCTTTTTGAAGCATGGCCCCTAAAGGTCCGTTACTATTCCTGCAAAGCGCCAATGCGGCCTCCAAACGGCCCGACATGATGTTCTGCTTGACCTGAATCATAAGATTCGAATCATAACGGGAAGCTTTTTTTATGGTCAAGTACCTTTCTATAAAAATTACCAAACCCAAGAAAGCGAGAATGGCGATAGGAATCATCACCCATCCTCCTTTAATAAGCAGGTCTAACAAACTTAAATCTTCAATCGGTGCAGTAGAAGGGCCCGGTGCGGTAAGCATCGAGTCCAATGTAGCGGGTGTGTCTGTAACTTGTAATAAAAACATGTTTTATAAATAATAATTTTGTTTTACACTGTTTGTTTAATATCGGTACCAAGATAAAATTTATTCCCGGCATTTATACACTAGGGATATATATATGCTTCTTTCGTTATCTCGTTCCTAACTTTTTCCAATTGCTCCTTTGCAGCCTCTTTAGTTGGATAGGACCCATAGCATATCTTTTTTCTATTATTGGGCATATTGCTTTCCAGGACAAATGCATTAATACCGATCGTTCTAAAATATTTTGCTTGTTCAATCGCTAATTTCATGGTTTTAAACGAGCCGATTACAATTGAAAACGGTTTTTCTTTTGATGCCTTTCGTACAAGCGGCTCTTTTTCTTCTTTAGATACACGCTGATTCAGCGAATCGGCTAAAGAGTCGGCCGGAAGGCCGGTTGTCGTTGTATCTGGTAGGTTAGTGGATGTGTCCTTTGCTGTGTTTGCTGAGCCATTCGTTGTATCTTTCAAGGCAACGTTAATTTCGTTTTGATGCGGCGGAATACCGGGCTCCTGACGCTTCCAGAATAAAAATGCAGCTAGCCCGATAGCGATAATGCCGGTTACTACCCAAAGCCAAACATTATTATTTGTTTCCCTTTGGTTCGCTACGGTCTCATAGCTAATTTCAGGCTGTTCCGGCTCAGTAGGAATCGCAGGTTCTTGTAGTATCGTATCGGGCTGTTCCTGTACAGCCGGTAACTCTTCCGGTAAAGACTCTTCTTTATAATCATCCACCGGCTGTAAGCCCCAAAACGATTGAAGTTCTTTTGAAATCAACGTATACGTTCCATCCATTTGCTTTAGATAACCTATTGGCTCTAACTTCGCTTCACCCTGTTCGTCAATATCAGTCAGCAAACGATTTACTGTTTTATCGACAACGTCAATTGCTTCCTCATTGGATAAGTGCATGGATTTAGCAACATAGTCAACTAGGTAATTATCGGTCGTTGCGTGAGGAATGAGCGAATAGCTGCTTGTAGGAGGCAAAAACTTTTCTAATTGCTCATCGTATCGAGCTGCAATGCGCGCTTTGGTGAAAACACCAATACCCGGTACCCCGACTTGTGGATGTATAAGTAAGAGTTGATGCAAGTATTGGCCTAAATTAAACATTCCTTCTTTCGTTTGAGTCGGCAAATTTAGAAAGCTTAACAATTAAAACGAAACGTTTACACCGCCTATTATATTAAAGCCTAAGCGTGGGTAGTATAAGAAGCGTTCGTAACCTTTGTTTAGTAAATTATTTCCCCTGACGTATACGCCAATCTGCTTTGTAGCGCGGTATTCCAATCCGGCACTAATATCAACAAACGATGGCATGGATACAGTAACAGGTGCATTTGGATCTGTACCGCTTACACCGGCATATTGCTGATAACTTTTAGCTTTCATCGCATCGTTGAAGAAAAGCTCGCCATCTATGTATACCTTTTTGCTGATATTGATCCGAGTATTAGCAGCGAGGCGCAATTTTGGAATATACCAAGCTTCAGCTTCATTTTCCAAATCATACTCGTTAAACAATAAATTACCGCCTAAGCTGACCGCTTCAGATACGCGGACGTTAATATCTCCTTCTAAACCAAAGACTTTATTCTTTTCTCCACGATCGTATATGATATCATATCTTGAAGGTGAATTAGGCTGAATAGCGTAAAAAGGCAGGTCGCTGATTTGTTTGTAAAAGACGCCAACTTTATAACCAAAGGTAGCGCCGGCATTGCCTTTTAATCCTCCAAAAACGTGCAGTTTTTCCAACATATTACGTACAACTAGGCTATTGCTTGTTGTGTCCAGGAAAGGGCTTTCCGTAAGAAAAGGGTTTTCATTAGCTAACGACCGGAATGAGGTTTTAACAACATCTCCCTTCACACCGGCATATATGCTCGCATATTCTGGCACTAAGGCGAAATCAAAGTCGACAGTTGGGAAAATATTGTTTCTATTCTCTTCCCCGCCAAATTCGCTTACTAAAGTAGCTCCCAAGGTCAATTTATAATTCTTTCCCTGAAAACGGATATAGGGATTCAAACGGGCGATATGATTTCCTAAGCTTAAATCATTACTCTTGAGACTGGTAAAATCTCCCGAAACATTCGCCCCCACATTAAAAGCGTTGACTTTTTTGTTGATGTTAGCACTGAGGGCAAAGGAATTTTCTTTCGTTGAGAAAGCATTGCCGAACAGGTATCCATCTACTTTAAGCGAATAGCTTAACAACTCTTCGTTATCCTCATAATTACTGTTCAATTCTCCTTTAAGGTAAAGGTCGTTATAATGCTGCTTCGTAGGGTCGGTGTTTAATTCCGGCTGAAGGGGAACAAAACCATAATATCGCGTTGCATAACGATTAAAGCCGATTTCTCCATTCAACGTTATTCTGTCTAAGATACTTCTTCCGAATAACCCGATTTTTTGCTCGCTAAAATTCTGCCCCTCGTAATCCGATCCTTTTTGACTGAGGTGTTTTGCAAAACCGCCTACTTGAAGTGCTTGATCTTCACCGTTACTAATGTAGACCTCCCCTAAGAGGGTGTTAAAGTTTCCGGCCCCTATTTTCGCGTAGTTATTGGTTAATATATCTGGTCGCATCGCAGGCAATTGTTGTATTTCTAAGCGATGTGTTCCCGTATTGATATCTAGTTTTCTGTCGAAAACAGAATAGTTAAGTTTAGACAGGTATTTACGATTATTCGTGAGGTCGGGACTTTGTCTGATTTTTACCGCATCAGCCAAAATAGGTTTGTAGTCCCGAACAACTTCAATTTCCCCTAAATTTCCTTTGGCCTCCTCTTGCGGTACTTGCTCTTCTTCTTGCGCAAACGCAACGAAGGAACAAAAACCTAAGCCGATTAGTAATGTATATTTTAACATTGAAGAATTCAATATCATGGTATTTCGTTATTTAGATAGTATGAATGAACTTATTTATAAAGCTTGTTTCTCAACCGCGGATGAATCTAAAGTAGTACTGTCAGTTTCCGTACTGTCTACCGCAGTAGAATCGCTTTCTGTTTTTACACTATCTGTTACTTTCTTAGTATCTATTTTTTTTCCGGTTAATTTTTCTAAACGTTCTTTTGCTGTAGGAATGATATCATCTTTACCTTCGTAATTCTCGATAATACTCTGTAAAGTACTTTTCGCCTGGAATTCATCTTTTAGTTTTGTATAGCAGTCGGCTAATAAAATAAAGCTTTTCGCAACCCAGTAGTCATAAGACGGCATATTCTTAATTAAATCGAAAGCGGTTTCCTGAGCGGCTTTATATTCGCCAGCTTCATATTGTAACTTACCGATATTGTATTTTGCTTCTGCACCGACAATCGTTTGGCTGTTGGCTACCGCCTGATTTAATTCCTTTCGGGCAGTGCTTAAGTCGCCTTTTAACATATGCGCTTTTGCAGCATAAAGATCTGCTTTTGCCTTATCCTCAACAGAAGACTTTTCATATTCCTTCACATATCGCGCATACATAAGCGTATTGTCAAAGTCATGAATATTGAAATAGGCTACCATCAGGTTATTGATGGCAAAGTTATAGTGCGATTTATACTCAGCAGTAAGCTCTAATTTTTTCAGTGGTGCAATCGCCTCGTTATATTTCTTTTGATCAAGATATAAATTGGACACACTCAATAAGGTTCGTTCTGTGTAGGCACTTGTCCAATCGTTCAAAATAATGTTAAAGTCATGCAAAGCTTCTTGCGGATGCCCGGTTTTGTACAAACTTTCCGCACGTATGAAACGTGCAAATTTTTCCTGTATAGGTTTCGGAAATTTATCGAAATAGGCATTCACTGCTTCAATAGCTGCTTGATAATCACCTCTGGAGAAGTAATTGTTTGCTACTTGAAAAGTAATATTGTCTTGTTCAGCCGTCGACAAATCACCAATGGCCGTTGTGCCTGCATAATCCAAGAATCCTTGCGCATCCCCTTTATCAATATAGATATTCTGTATCGACTTTAACGCCTGTTTTGCTTCTTCTGTTGTTGGATATTGTTCAACTACTCGTTGAAAGGTTCTGACCGCAGCGTCGTTGTTGTCACTATTGTACTGAACCAAACCAATGGTGACAAGTGCTCTCGGCACGTAGCTACTGCGTGGATATTTCTCAATCATATCCTGTAAACCTTGAATCGCTATTTCATTTTCTCCCTTAAGGAAAAAAGTATAGGGTATCTCAAAGTTTGCGTCGTCTGCATAGTTGGAGTTGGGATATCGCGCCAATAAATCCGTCATAATACTGATCTTGCCATCGGCGTCGCCCTGTAGGCCCCTGATAATACCACTTTGAAACAAAGCATAATCCTGTGTTTTAGCTTTTGTACTCATGAGCTTATTGTACTGCTCCATCGCATTACCATAATCCTTCAACATAAAATATGAATCGCCTAAACGCGCAATGGCATCATTTCTTGTATTCAGCTCAATGGGCTCTCCACTATTTAGAAATTTAGCAAAATAGTTGGCAGAAGTACGATAATTATCGTTACGGAAGGCCGCATAAGCAAGTGCATAATTGGCGTAATTATAAACGTCTGTGTTTTTTGCTGCCGGATACTGCAGAAACTTGCTGAAATTTGTTGTGGCTTCACCGTATTTTCTGACTTCGTACATCGCTTCCGCTTTCCAATAGGTTGCTAAAGCTAGGAGTTCCGGATCGTATGGGTTCTGTTCAGAACGCATAAAGATCGAAATGGCATTTTCAAAAGCCCGCTCATTGTAATATTCCAAACCGCGGAAGTAAGTCACTTTTTGATAAGCGGCATTTGCCTCTTTGGTCCTTTTCGGAATGGATTCCAGGATATCCACTGCCGATCGATAATTCTTTGTACTCAATAAAACCTCTGCCAGCAACGTTTTCGCCTCGTCGAGGTTTTTAGAACGTGGGTAGGTTTTCAAGTACTCTTGGGTGGCGTCTAAGGCTACTTGGTGAAATTCCAGCTCATAAGACAACTTAGCGTAATTCAGCAGTCCCTGCTCTTTCATGGAAGGATCAAAATCAAGTTTCGATGCTCTGAAAAAAGCATTACGAGCACTCTCTTTGTTGCCTAATTTTAAAAAGGAATCCCCTAAGATGATCATTCCGCTTTGGAAATAAGCGTCCGGTTCCGTTAACTTTTCCAGTTCTTTAATAGCTTTCTCATAATTGCCATTCTTGTAGGCAATATATCCTATCTGATAATCATCTTGATTATTTTGGGTTTTCCCTTGATCTTGGGCTTGAAATTTGTCATAGTATTCTTTCGCCTTGGCTAAGTCGTTCTTAGCAAAGTAGGTGGC
Source organism: Olivibacter sp. EAT-5 (assembly GCF_044784325.1). Taxonomy (NCBI): domain Bacteria; kingdom Pseudomonadati; phylum Bacteroidota; class Sphingobacteriia; order Sphingobacteriales; family Sphingobacteriaceae; genus Olivibacter; species Olivibacter sp. EAT-5. The sequence continues at coordinate 2,866,898 of NZ_CP173028.1, forward strand.
ACCTACGATACGGAAAATCTCTGTTTCGTTCTCCTGTTTAGTTCGTTCTAAAATGGGCAGTATATAAGAAAGAACATCATCATAACGTTTGTCGAGGAAGTAGAGCGCCGCGATGTAGTATGGATAGCTGTTCTCGTATGCTTTTGATCCCTTTAAACGCTCAAATTCTTTTAATGCGATTTTATATTCCGCATCCAGGTAGGACAGATAAGCATAATAGTAGATGGAAGCCTCTTGATATTGGCCTCTTTCTTCCTTTAGGCGTTCAAATAAGGGTTTTGCTGCTTTATAATCTTCTGTCATAAAGAGCGAATAACCCAATTTGAAGCGATATTCGGTGTTTTCAGAACCGCTTAGATTTCCACCGTCTAATTTCTTGAACCATTCAATCGCTTTCGGATAATTCTTTTTTGCAAAATAGGATCGTCCTACCTGAAAGTAGGCAGCTTTCGTATTGGCACTTGTTGGATGATCTTTTATGAATTTTAGAAATAGGCCTTCGGCATCGTGATTGCCTAATTCAAGCGCACAAACCGCTTGATAAAAACGTGCATTTTCTTTCAGTAATGAAATTTGGTCACTTTCATCTTGTTGTATAGTCGTATTGGTACGGATGGTTTCAACTTTACCAAGCTGGTTATAAGCCGAGGCATATTTTCCCCTTTCGTACAGCTCCATACCTGTTTTATAAGCTTGGTTAAGAGATTGCCAAGCACTTTGTTGGGCGAGGGCACTGCTGGCGAAAAGACTAAGTGCTAGACTAATACGAGTGAATTTATTAAACATGTTGTTCAAATTCTTTTTATGCTAAATTAATGGGATGTTATGAAGTTTTGTACACTATTACTTAACAAATGTTAATAACCTCTTACTATAACGGCAATAATTGTGAAATAATGTGTACGATAAATATTTTTGATTGATGCTTCCTTAAACACGTTTTCCGGCAAGGAGGTACAATACAGCCATTCTCACTGCTACGCCATTTTGAACCTGATCCAGAATAATCGAATGCTGGCTGTCGGCCACATCACTTGTAATTTCTACACCACGATTGATCGGCCCGGGGTGCATGATGGTTATCTTTTTATCTAAGGATTCAAGTATCGTTTTATTCAAACCATACAGCATCGAATATTCTCTTAAAGAGGGGAAATAATTGATATCCTGACGCTCCAGCTGAATTCGTAACATATTGGCTACGTCGCACCAGTGAAGCGCCTTGAGCAGGTCATGCTCCACTTTAACGCCCAGCGAAGTAATATATTTAGGAATAAGCGTTGTAGGACCGCATACCAGTACTTCGGCCCCGAGCTTTTGTAAGCATAAAATATTGGAAAGGGCGACCCTTGAATGTAAGATATCGCCAATAATGGCTACTTTTTTTCCGGCAACATCGCCATATTGCTCTCTTATAGAAAACGCATCGAGCAAGGCTTGTGTTGGATGCTCGTGTGCTCCATCTCCTGCATTTATAATTTGGGCATCGACATGTTTACTTAAAAAAACGCCTGCACCGGGATAAGGGTGTCGCATAACAATCATATCTACCTTCATTGCCAAGATGTTATTTACCGTGTCAATGAGTGTTTCGCCTTTGCTGACTGAAGAAGAAGAAGCCGCAAAGTTGATGACATCTGCCGACAGACGTTTTTCGGCGAGCTCAAAGGACAGTCTGGTGCGTGTCGAGTTCTCAAAAAAGACATTGGCAATTGTAATATCACGTAATGAAGGTACCTTTTTGATTGGGCGGTTGATGACATCCTTAAAAGTGGCTGCTGTGTCCAATATCAGGTGGATATCTTCTGCGGACAAGTCTTTTATGCCTAATAAGTGTTTGGTGCTTAGCTGTTGTGCTGTTTCTGCCATTGTATATGCAATCAAAAATTTCTAATTGTTTTCTTCTGTTAGAAGGATGATTTGGTCTTGTGTGTCCGTTTCGCGCCAGTTAACAATGACCCGTTGCGAATTAATGGAATCCACTTGAATGCCAATATAGTCTGGCTGAATGGGCAGATGTCTTGAAAATCTGCGATCAACAAGTACCAGTAATTCCACCTTTTCAGGGCGGCCAAAAGCTTGTATGGCATCTAACGATGATCGGATCGTCCGGCCTGTCCACAGTACATCGTCGATCAAGATGACTTTTTTGTTCTCGATCACAAAATTTATGTTTGTACTGTTAGGAACTAGCGGACCGTTTTCTTTGCGACGAAAATCATCCCGATAGAAAGTAATATCAAGCTCACCGAATAAAATGGAGTCGATCTGTAATATTCTTTGTAGTTCTTCCCGTATCCGTTTTGCCAAGTAAATGCCCCTCGGTTGGATACCGATGATCACTGAATTCTTGAAGTCATGATGATTTTCAATTAACTGTTGGCAAAGACGTTGAATGGTGATTTGAAACTTTAGACCACTTAATAATATAGATTGTTGCATTAGAAATCTGTTTGGTTGAGCGTATAAAACCTTGTTTTTTTCTTTTTCCCTGCTAATCCTCGTAATTGCCTCAAGCTAATGGAATTATTCTATTTTATTTGCAAAAATAGATAAAATTGGTCTCATATGCAATGACCGAAAGGCTGTTCGTCATTCAATGAACATAAAAACATAGTTGACGGTAAGGGAGAAATGAATGTGGATATGCGAATTGATTTATTGTGATGACCGATGCCGGAAAACAAAAGATATACTTAAATGGTTGTTCTTGTATTAGACAGGATATTATGAGAGCGTTATTTTATATTATTGCTATTATATTGTTGATTGGGTGGGCTTTGGGTACTTTTGTATATGCCGTGGGAAACTTGATTTACATACTATTGGTGCTTGCCATTGTCGCGCTTGTTTTAGGCTTGGCACGCAGGAATATTCGAAAAAGCCAATAGGTGCTGTTTTTTATGCGGGTGTCTGATCGTTTTTATTTCCTGATAAATCCGGTCTATATTTGAGCGTCGGATCTAACCAATACATTTGTATAATGCGCGAGTATCGATAGTTGAGAGGAGCCAAAAGCAAAATTCCCGGAATGATTATGCCAACATATAACCAGGGATTGTCAGATCCGCCGGATAAAACGAACGTCGCTATTCCAAGCGTTACTATTTCTGCTACATTAAATACGTAGGTAACGTACATGGCTGTATAAAAGTAGCCTGGGTTGCGTTCAAAAGTTAAACCACAATGGCCGCATTCTTCATACATTGTATTGGAGAAAAAGCTCTTGAACATATTGCCCTGTCTACAACGTGGACATTTTCCTTTCAACATGGCAGGAAAGGCGGGAATAAACTTGCTTGAACGGCTATCTTGAGTCATGTAAATTGAACAATTTGATTTGCTGAATGTGTGATTTTAAATCGTAATTATCACCCTGACTGGTCGAGGCTATTCTCAAATGCGAGAAATATCCATGCGACCCTCCCGCAAACTTAGACAAATTTATTTTTATATGCATGAAAACGGTACGTATACAGGATAAATTTGCTTCTTACCTTTGCTGAGCTCGGTTCTCGTTGGCTACTAGTCTTTATAGAAGAAATAGATAGAATCAAAGTCCGACTTTAGTCTTAACCCCTTTTAAAAAAATGACATTTAGGGCGCGGGAAGCTCTACCGATCGTTATTAAAAGTATCTCCCTGGTTAACATCTCCTGTTTGATAACCTTTTTTAAACCAGTAAACTCTTTGCGCTGATGTCCCGTGTGTAAAAGCGTCGGGAACAATCTGACCCTGAGCCTGCATTTGAAGTTTATCATCTCCTATTGCATTGGCCGCTTGTAAGCCGGCCTCAATGTCACCTTCCTCGAGTAGCTGTTCTAACTTATTGGCATGATGTGCCCATACACCGGCTAAAAAATCCGCTTGTAGTTCTAGCTTAACGGATAATTTATTATACTCCTTCTCACTTAAACGGGTACGCATTTGTTGCACCTTATTCATTGTGCCATTCAAATGCTGTATATGATGGCCAACTTCATGGGCAATAACGTAGGCCATTGCAAATTCTCCCGGAGCACCGAACCGGTTTTTTAGTTCATCGTTGAAACTTAGGTCAATAAAGAGTTTTTGATCGGCAGGGCAGTAGAAAGGTCCCATGGCGGTCATGCCTGCGCCGCATTCAGTAGCAGTTTGGTCGCGGAACACGACTAAAGTAGGCGTTTGATAGGCAGCGCCTTCTTGCTCAAAAAGATGACTCCAGACATCTTCAGTGCTAGCTAAAACCGTCCTGACAAAGGATGTTAACTCTTTTTCTTCTTCACTGATTTCTACGGGTTGTTCCTGTTGCGGCGCAGCAGTTTGTAACTGTTGCAACACCTGTCCGGGATCACCTCCTAAAAAACTGACGATTAGCGCAATGACTATCGCCCCGATTCCGCCACCAACTGCTAAACCTCTTCCGGACATACCTCTTCGATCTTCGAAGTTGTCACTTTCTCTTCTGCCTTTCCAGCGCATAAATATATAAGATTAATGGTTATGCTTGGTAAACAAAAAAAGCCTCAAATGGTTGAGGCTCTTAATTGATTTCAGTCAATTAAGCAGTCTTTAGAACGAAAAATCGTCATCCTTTTTAGCGTCAGCTGTTATGCCATTTTCACTAAACTCATAACGTTTTTCAACTACTTCTTGATGGGCCTTAATATAGTCAACAGTTTCATTAAGTCCTTCGGCAAACTTTTCAAAGTCTTCTTTGTACAAGAAAATCTTATGTTTTACAAACACGCCGTCTTCCAGTCTTTTTTTACTTTCTGTAATGGTTACATAGTAATCATTCGATCTCGTGGCCTTCACGTCAAAAAAATAGGTGCGCTTTCCTGCTCTAACCTTTTTTGAAAAAACTTCTTCCCGTTCTTTGTTGTCAAAATCTCCCATTGTCAAATCTTTAAGTTTAAGTTCTCCGATTCGGTATAAATATAAATCAATATTTTCTAATAATGCAAATAGATTTTAACAATGGCTGAAAAAACTAGTTTATTAAAAGCTTCTTTTTTGAAAAAAAAACGACCTGGCAGCTCATTCTCGCTTTTTTTTCTCTTTTTTGGGGTCTACTAAAAAAATGAAAAAATATTATGCGTTTAAACGACTATTTATCCAATAAATAGTCAAAGCGATCGCCAAAGTCCTCATCATTTCGATGACTTTTAATCATGTCATCATCTAAATCTACACGGTAATTTCTAAATGGTATTTCCGCACCTAGACTTTTCAATAAAGTATAAAGCGAGTTTAGGTCAAATTCCGATCGCTGTAAACGTATCAAATATTGATTGTCAGTGATTTCAATTTTGAAGCTTTCCATGGTCGTAAACGTGTTTTTACCAAAGTTTGGAATCACGTATGAGCTGTGGATTAATTTTATGTGAAATTTTAGTTAAAAGACGAGTCGTTAAGGAGGGAGCATGGGGAAGTGGTTGAGACGTTAAGTTGTTGAGTAGGAAAATAGTTAATTAGCCAATTAGCCGATAAGCCAATGTGATGTGATTACCAGCAGCACTGGCAGTAGTAGATGCCCTACTTAAAACCTATAACTTAGAACTTATAACTTGGTAATAGCTGAAGCTTATTGCCTAGGGCTTACAGCTTGATAATTAACCGATGAGCCAATTATTTGTAAGTGTTTGCTTTTTTCGGTACTCATGAGCTTCCTACGGTCGGTTACCACTGAAAGCTGACAGCTGATATCCGAAAGCTAATAAGCTTAAAGCTAATCGCTTATAGCAAAAAAAATAAAGGTGCTCCCCAAAGAGCACCTTTATTTTTTTAAGCCTGTTGAGCTTGATTCTTGCGAATAATATTCAAAGCACCACCGGCTTTGAACCACTCTATTTGCTGTGCATTGTACGTGTGATTCACCTGAATGCGATCTTCACTTCCGTCTGTATGATGCAATACAACAGTTAATTGTTTATCAGGTGTAAAATCAGTTAGACCGATAATATCAATCGTATCGTCCTCCTTGATTAAATCATAATCAGCAGGATTGTTGAAGGTTAATGCCAACATGCCCTGCTTTTTAAGATTTGTCTCATGAATACGGGCGAAGGATTTGACCAATATCACACGAACACCGAGATGACGAGGTTCCATGGCCGCGTGTTCTCTGGAAGAGCCTTCTCCATAGTTTTCGTCTCCTACAACAATCGTGTTTATTCCAGCCGCTTTGTAGGCACGTTGCGTCGCAGGAACTGGACCATATGACCCTGTTAACTGATTTTTAACATTATCAGCGGAGTCATTGAAATAGTTGATAGCTCCTATCAACATATTATTTGAAATATTGTCTAAGTGCCCACGGTATTTTAACCATGGTCCTGCCATTGAAATATGGTCCGTCGTACATTTACCTTTTGCTTTGATAAGCAGCTTTAAGCCGGTAAGGTCTGTACCTTCCCATGCTTTAAATGGTTCAAGCAGTTGTAAGCGATCTGATGTTGGACTTACGATTACCTGAACCTGGCTACCATCCTCGGCAGGGGCTTGATACCCGGCATCTTCAACAGCAAAACCTTTAACCGGTAGCTCAAGACCTTGTGGCTCGTCCAATTTAACTTGCTCACCTTTTTCGTTTGTCAGTGTGTCCGTTAAAGGATTGAACAATAGCGATCCTGATATGGCCAAAGCCGTCACAATTTCAGGAGAAGCTACAAAGGAATGTGTATTCGGATTCCCATCGGCACGTTTCGCAAAGTTACGGTTGAAAGAAGTGATAATCGAATTCCTTTCCTTCTTTTCGGCACCATGGCGAGACCATTGACCAATACAAGGTCCGCAAGCGTTGGCTAAAACAACACCGCCAATTTTATCGAAAGTTTCTAAGAAACCATCACGCTCAACGGTATAGCGAACTTGTTCCGAGCCTGGCGTAACCGTGTATTCTGATTTAGCAACTAAATTCTTCTCTACTGCTTGTTGTGCCAATGAAGCTGCGCGGCTGATGTCTTCGTAAGATGAGTTTGTACAAGAACCGATTAAGCCTACTTCCAATTTTTCGGGCCAACCGTTTTCTTTAACAGCAGTTGCAAATTTTGAAATAGGCCAAGCCAAATCAGGCGTGAAAGGACCGTTGATATGAGGCTCCAATTCGGAAAGGTTAATTTCAATTACCTGATCGAAATATTGTTCGGGATTTGCATACACCTCAGCGTCACCTGTAAGGTGTTCTTTAATGCCATTTGCTAAATCAGCTATATCGGCACGATCGGTACCACGTAAATAGGCCTCCGATTTTTCGTCATAACCAAAAATCGAGGTTGTAGCACCAATTTCTGCACCCATATTACAAATAGTGCCTTTACCCGTTGCCGATAAAGAACGCGCACCCTCTCCGAAATACTCCACAATGGCACCGGTTCCACCTTTTACAGTTAAAATGCCTGCAACTTTTAATATAACGTCTTTTGCTGCTGTCCAGCCACTTAATTTGCCGGTTAATTTTACACCGATCAGTTTAGGGAATTTTAGCTCCCAAGGGAGCCCGGCCATTACATCGCAAGCATCAGCACCGCCGACGCCAATAGCAATCATACCTAAACCGCCCGCATTTGGTGTGTGCGAATCTGTTCCGATCATCATACCACCGGGAAACGCATAATTTTCTAATACGACCTGGTGAATGATACCTGCTCCCGGTTTCCAAAATCCGATACCATATTTATTTGACACCGAGGCTAAGAAATCATAAACCTCTTTGTTTTGATCGGTTGCTACTGCCAAATCAGTTTCTGCACCAACTTTGGCCTGGATTAAGTGATCACAATGTACAGTCGAAGGAACGGCTACTTGTGGCCGGCCAGCCTGCATAAATTGAAGTAAGGCCATCTGTGCTGTTGCATCCTGCATTGCTACACGATCCGGGGCAAAATCTACATAAGATTTTCCACGGCCATAAGCCTCATTTGCTTCACCATCCCAAAGATGGGCATATAAAATTTTCTCAGTTAAAGTAAGAGGTTTACCGACAACTTTGCGGGCTGCTGCTATACGGCTCTCGTAGCGTCCGTAAACCGCTTTGATCATTTCAATGTCAAATGCCATTTTATAAATGTTTTATTTGGATTTTACAATGCTTTAGGGGCTGTTGTGGAGCAACAAACCCAGCTAAATTGCTTTGCTGCACTCATTATCAGCTATTAAAGCGAGGCGAATTTACAAAAAAAAGAGATGAAATGTATATCTTTAGGACTTAAGGCCTTATTTGGAAATGTTCTAAACAGTATGGGTTTTAAGTTCTAAGTAATACGTTATACGCATCAGTTTGTGCTGGAGATACTCACATCCGCGCCTCACAACTAAAATTGCATTCCGAGATAGGCTTCGACTTAGCTGAACTAAGTTGAAGCCGACTGCTGACCGCCTAATACCTAATACCTAAAACCTAACAGCTAACACCTATTACCGCCCTACATTGAAAGAATTTTTAGGCTAATAAAAAAATATCCGTACCTTAGCAACCCCAAATTTTCTTTATGGAAACAACATTTGATTTTGAAAAGCCGATTGCTGATTTATTAATGCAAATTGAGAAGGTGAACCAAGTGGCTGAGAAGACAAAGGTGGATATGTCTGCCACGATCACCGAACTGCAAGGGAAATTAGAGGAAACCCGCAAGGAAATTTATAGCAATCTGAACGGCTGGCAAAAAGTGCAAATGGCACGTCATGCAGATCGACCGCAAACGCTTGATTATATTCAGATGATCTGTGAAGATTTTGTAGAATTACATGGTGACCGCAATGTGCGTGACGATAAGGCTATCGTTGGCGGCTTAGCGAAACTGGGCGGTCATTCCGTAATGATTATTGGTCATCAGAAAGGGAAAAACACCAAAGAACGTCAATTCCGTAACTTCGGTATGGCTAACCCGGAAGGATATCGGAAAGCTTTAAGGTTAATGCGCATGGCTGAAAAGTTTGGAAAACCAGTTATTACATTCGTTGATACCATGGGTGCCTATCCGGGTATTGAGGCCGAAGAGCGTGGGCAGGCTGAAGCGATTGCCAGAAACCTACTGGAAATGTCGGTTTTAAAGGTCCCTGTTATCTGTATTATTATAGGTGAAGGTGCTTCCGGTGGAGCGATCGGTATCGGTATAGGAGATAAAGTATATATGTTAGAGCACTCCTGGTATTCGGTTATATCGCCCGAGTCCTGCTCCTCCATATTGTGGCGAAGCTGGGATTATAAAGAAAAAGCTGCGGAGTGCTTAAAACTCACTGCGGAGAATATGTACAGCAATGGCCTTATTGACGGTATATTGCCTGAACCCTTAGGCGGTGCTCATCAAGACCCTGAGCAAATGGCAAACACAATAAAAGAACAGCTTATAAAAGATATCGTCGAACTAAATGATAGACAGATTGATACACTTGTGAATGACCGTATCGAGAAATTCTGTTCGATGGGAGTAGTCGTAGAGTAATTTTGCCTTTTTACCAGCTAAACAACAGCCAGGGATTACCTTCGGTGAGCTTCCCGTTGGTCGGTTTCGCTTTAAAAGGAACGTTTTCTTTAGTCACTTTTTTCCGCAAAAAGTGACGCAAAAACTCGTCGCTTGGAACTTTGCTACAACGGTAGTGCATCAACGTGCAAACCGCAAATTTCCTAGGCGACATCTTCAGAAACCAACATTTGATGCTTTTAACCGGACGTATTATTTCTTTAGCCCTAATAAGCCTTGCGCACGGGAAAAACGTGTTCAACTTTTATCAAGAAAAGTTGATTAAGAAAGAAAAAGGTTCTTATAATATATACACCTTCATCCAAAAGTTAAAGGCGAATTCCTTAAGACTACAGCAAGCTTTTTGTTTTTTTGCCCTAAAAAAGTAAACAAAATACCTAACTTTGGCCCATGCAAGAAAAAATTATTATTCTTGACTTTGGTTCGCAGTACACACAGTTGATCGCTCGCCGGGTCAGAGAGCTAAATGTATATTGTGAAATACATCCTTTCAACCATCTTCCAACATTTGACGAGTATGTAAAAGGTGTAATTTTGTCGGGCAGTCCTTCATCTGTTCGTCAGGATGATGCTCCACAAATCAACTTTAATCAATTTCACGGAAAAATTCCGCTATTAGGCGTTTGCTATGGAGCCCAGTATATCGCACAACATTCGGGGGGCGAAGTAACGCCTTCTGAAATCAGAGAATATGGGCGTGCAAACTTACTGTTCGTTAATCAAGAAAGTGCCCTGCTTAAAGGTATTCCTTTAGATTCTCAGGTATGGATGTCACATGGTGATACCATTAAATATGTGCCGGAGGGTTTCGAGATTATCGCGAGTACGGATAAAGTGCAGGTAGCGGCGTATCATATTAAGGATTCTAATACCTATGGTATTCAATTCCATCCCGAAGTGACCCATAGTTTGGACGGGAAAAAGTTGTTGGAGAATTTCGTGCTGAATATCTGTGGCTGCAGCCAGGACTGGACGCCGGATACTTTTATTGAAACAACAATTGCAGAGCTAAAAGATAAACTTCAAAATGACCATGTAATTTTAGCACTATCGGGAGGGGTAGACTCTTCCGTGGCAGCCGTGCTTTTACACCAGGCAATTGGAAAGAACCTGCACTGCATTTTTGTCGATAATGGTTTGCTTCGTAAAGACGAATTCGAACAAGTGCTCGATTCGTATAAACACATGGGATTAAACATCAAAGGTATCGATGCAAAAGCACTTTTCTATGATAAGTTGAAAGGGGTAACCGATCCCGAGAGAAAGCGAAAGATCATTGGCGGTGCCTTTATTGACGTGTTCGACAGTGCAGCGCACGAAGTGCAGCAAGAGCTGCCGGAAGGCGTGGAAGTGAAGTGGTTGGGGCAGGGAACTATTTATCCGGACGTCATTGAATCGGTATCCGTTAAAGGTCCTTCCGCCACCATTAAATCGCATCATAACGTAGGGGGCCTTCCCGATTTTATGAAACTGAAAGTGGTGGAGCCTTTAAATACCCTATTTAAGGATGAAGTGCGACGGGTAGGAGCTGCCTTGGGAATCGATCCACTTATTTTAGGCCGCCATCCTTTTCCGGGACCTGGATTGGGCATACGAATCCTGGGCGAAATTACCGCCGAAAAAGTTAATATCTTACAGCAAGCCGATGCCATTTATATCAGAAACTTACGCGAGTCGGGCTGGTATAATAAAGTTTGGCAGGCCGGTGCTATCTTTTTGCCGGTGCAATCGGTAGGAGTAATGGGGGATGAGCGTACATATGAATACGTTATTGCGCTCAGAGCCGTTGGATCTTTGGATGGGATGACAGCAGACTGGATTCACCTTCCTTATGATCTTTTAGCAAAAATATCAAACGAAATTATTAATCACGTAAAAGGGATAAACCGAGTTGTTTATGATATTAGTTCAAAACCACCGGCTACCATTGAGTGGGAGTAAAATACTGGTTTTTGCACTGCTTTTGAGTGTGCTGGGAGCTTGTTCGCCTAAGGTCCTGAGACCGGGAGGCCGTAAGGAGACAAAAGAACCCACTAAGGAAACGCCGGACAAGAAAGTTAAAGATCGGGAGAAAGAGGCTGTGGAGAAGCGTGCACATTTCAATAATATTGCACTGTTACTACCTTTCCAGTTGGACAAAGTGATCGATTCTGTACCGAATAAACGGGATGTGGAGCGGTCTAGCTTAGCCTTGGATTTTTACCAGGGTTTCAAGTTAGGCTTGGATAACCTTACGTCAAGCGGCGATAATTTTAAACTTGATGTGTTGGACACGCGTGATAATGTTGCTGAGGTCAGAAAAATAGCGGTAGGGAAAAGCATAACAGAGGCCGCATTAGTTGTAGGCCCGGTCTTTCCAACTGAAATCAACGCGTTCAGTGATGTGGCGAATCTTAGCGGTAAATTGCAGATTTCACCCTTGGCGGCTCGTAGCCCCTCTCAATATCAGACAAACAAATTGGTAACGGTAACGCCTCCGATTGACATGCATGCGCAGACCTTGGCAAATTATATTGCTTCGGAATATGAAATCGGAGATCACGTAGTAATATTAAACAATATTGATGAGGATAGTGAAAAGCTCCTCGTTCCTCTTCGTGCAGCACTGGATAAAAAAGAGGTGAAATACAGCGAACTCAACGAATTAAGCGAGATAGAGGCTAGTTTAAATACCGTTGGAAAAAATATAGTTATAAATGCTTCGACTAACCAATTTTTTATTGCTCAGCTGTTGGCAAGTTTAAATAAGTTGAAAACGGAGAGTGCTTATGACATTTCACTTATCGGTCATCCCAACTGGAGTAAGCTGGATTTAAATCCGGAATATTTATCGGCACTTCGTACCTGTATAAGCTCTTCCTATTTTATTGATGAAAAAAAACCGGAAGTACAGCAGTTTAGAAAAGACTATTTTTCGCTCTTTAAAGTGATTCCTTCAGAATTTGCCTTTAAGGGATACGATACCGGCGTATTCTTCGGCCGCTTATTAGCTAAATATCCAACGGATTATGCCGAGAAGCTTGTCAAAGAGAAACATATGGGAGCCTCCATTGGCTTTGAATTCGTACATGATCCAGCGTTAGGTTACATCAATACCAGTGTACGTTTATTGCGCTTTAATGGCCAGTTTTATAGACCCTTTTAGGAAAAATTAATGAATGAAAAACGTCTTTCACAGCAACTAAGAAGCTTTGAACGTCTTTTAGATACCTATGTAAAGGGTAAGGAACCACTTTCCAGGTTTCTTACCCTTTTTTTTAAGGAAAACCGACAAATGGGATCGAATGATAGGCGTACGCTATCTCGATGGAGCTATAATTATTTTCGGTTAGGTGAGGGGCTACCGGCTTTGCCGGTATTGGAACGTCTAACTATTGCCGAATACCTGTGCTGCACGGAAAGCGATGTCGTGGCTCTGTTAGATCCTGCTTTGAGTCATACAATAACAGAGACGATTGATGGAAAATTACTTTTATTAGCCAATCGTTTTTCTTTTGATGTTCATGAGGTTTTTCCTTTGATAGCGCACGTGTCAGCAGATTTGGATACCGGTCTTTTCCTAAAGAGTCTGTTTCGACAGCCCAAGCTTTTTTTAAGGCTTCGTCCGGGAGCTGAAAGCATTGTCTTAAAGTGCTTAGAACGTAACCAAATCAATTATGAGCGAATCGGGCGGTCGTGCCTTGCGCTGGAAAATGGGACGAAGCTTGATCAGTATGAAGAACTTCGTGGGATGTATGAGGTGCAAGATCGATCGTCGCAGCAAACCGGCGACTATTTTGAGGCGAAAGCGGGTGAAAAATGGTGGGATGCATGTGCCGCTTCGGGAGGAAAATCGCTCTTGTTAATGCAAACTTACCCAGGGGTCAATTTATTAGTGAGCGATGTTCGATCCAGCATATTGAGAAATTTGGATGAACGTTTTGAGAAAGCAGCCATTAAGGATTATCGGAGAAAAATTATTGATCTTACCAAAGATCCGTCCATTATTCTTGGGAACGATACTTTCGATGGTATTATATTGGATGCGCCGTGCTCAGGGTCGGGAACTTGGGGTAGGACCCCGGAAATGATGCAACAGTTTAGCGAGGGGAAGTTGCGTTATTTTGTTGATTTGCAGCGGCGTATTTTGCAAAATGTTATACGACATTTGAAAGTGAATAAGCCCTTAATCTATATTACTTGTTCTGTATATGGAGCGGAAAATGAAGAACAAGTCGCTTTTGCAGAAAAATTAGGTTTGCGCCTTGAGCGGGCGACGCTCTTAAAAGGGTATGAAAACCGGGCGGATACCATGTTCGTTGCCCGGCTCATTAAAAATCCGTTGTAACTTACTAAACGTCTTCGGTTGCAATTTGCCGGGCCTTATTGGTTAGCTTACCAATTGTTAAACCCTGTACAAGGATGGAGAAAAGAACAACATAGTAAGTAATCGAAAGCAATAAATCTTTATTCAAATGGCTATCTATAGAGAGTGCCAACGCTACGGATACACCACCTCTTAAACCTCCCCAAACAAGAATGGTAATCGTTGCCCTATTAAATTTAGTCTTCATCGGAATGATATTAACCGGCAGCCATATCGAAACAAAGCGAGCTAGCAAAACCATTGCGATGCTTATTATACCGATCAACCAATAGTCACCAATATTCGTTATAAGAATGAGTTCAAAGCCAATAATCAGGAATAATATGGCATTCATGATTTCATCGATTAATTCCCAGAACTTATCTAAATAATCTTTAGACACTTCGCTTAGCGCAAAGCTGCGTCCGTAGTTTCCAACCACTAACCCGGAGGCTACCATAGCTAAGGGGCCGGACATATGTATCGCACTTGCCACCAGGTGGCCACCCATTACCACCGCAAGGGTAATCAGAACTTCCACTTTATAATTGTCGATTTTTCCTATTGTTTTAGAGGCGATATAACCTAGTAGTAATCCCAGTGCTACACCGCCAAGCGCTTCTTTCGCGAGCAACCAGGAGATGCTACCGAACGATAAATCTACATCTTCACCTTGCGCAAGCTGTAACATAATAATGAAAACTACAACAGCAATCCCATCATTGAAGAGGGATTCACCGGCAACTTTTGTCTCCAATGATTTGGGAACACCTGCTTGTTTTAAAATACCTAAAACGGCTATTGGATCAGTTGGTGAGATCAGTGCGCCAAAGAGTAAACATTGAATGAGCGGTATTCCCATGTGTAACCATTGCAAGATGTAAAATAACATAAAGCCGACGGCAAAAGTAGAGATGATAACACTTACAGTAGAAAAGACCATTACCGGCGCCTTTTGCTCTTTCAAGTCACTTAACCGGATATGGATTGCCCCGGCAAATAATAAAAAATTTAACATCGCTCCCATGAGCACTTCTGTAAAATCAACGGAGGAGATAAAGGTGGAGAATTCCTGAAAGGTATGAGGGAAAATCTTGTCGGTCAGAATAAGACCCAATGATACCAAAAGGGCAATCACCATAACGCCAATAGTAGAAGGCAGTTTTAAAAACCGTTCGTTTATATAAGAGAAAACGGCTGAAAGGACGATAAGTACAGAGAATGAGTAGTATAATTCCATATAAAATTCGGTTTTCCCGTAAAATACGAATTTTTCCCCTGCTTAGCAAGTTGAAGGAGAGCTAGTAGTGAGTAGGGAATAGTTAGTAGTGAGCTAGTAGGGAGTAGGGAGTAGGGGACAGTTAATAGTGAGGGTCGTGGCAGTCGGTTTGTAATAGTGGCAGTAGCAGTAACACTGGCGAAAGCCGATAGCCGAGCGCTGAAAACAAGTTGTAGAATCGCTACGGAGGCAGGCTTTTTACTTTTTACTTTTGAATTTACAATCCTGTATTGCTTCTGAAAAGTTTGATAGCAATAGCCAGCAGGATTACTCCGAAAGCTTTTCTTAACACAGCTAATCCCGTACGCCCCAAAAGCTTTTCCAAGCGATATGTGTTTTTTAATACAATATAAATGATAGCTATGTTAATCAGTATGCCGACAATGATATTCTGTGTGGCGTATTCTGATTTAAGAGAGAGAATGGTGGTCATGGTTCCGGCTCCGGCGATCAGCGGGAAGGCTAAAGGCACGATGGAAGCCGTTTCAAAGCTGTCATCCTTAAAGAAAGTCATCCCTAGAACCATTTCCATAGCAATAAAGAAAATAACCAATGAGCCGGCAATTGCAAAAGAAGCAACATCAATTCCGATAAGCTTCAGCATACTTTCACCTATGAAGAGAAAAGCGATCATGAGTACCATGGCCACAATGCTTGCTTTTCCTGATTCAATTTTTCCTGCTTTTTGACGGAGATCAATAATAATCGGAATGGATCCTAATATATCGATGATCGCAAAAAGGATCATCGTAACAGACGCAATTTCCTTAATGTTGAAAAACATGTTTTTGGTTTTATAAATCAAACTTATATAAAACTTGGTTTATATCCAATGGCTATATTTTCCTGCCTTAATTGAATCGAATATTTAGCTGACCGGATTGTTAGAGAACGTGTAAGTTGCCCATTTGATGTACGGCGATGCAACACAAAAGCAGGCGTTGGCTATTTACGATTTCCTTATTCACAATAAAAGGGCCGGCCGGCCCTTTTATTTATGGAGTGTTATCACGTTCAGCTGCCAGTCGTGCAAGGCTATGTGATTTACTATAACCGAAATAGATGATAATACCCAACGCCATCCAGATCGCTAAACGCTCCCAGCTTTCTATGGGAAGGCCAGCCATCATCGTAACACAAATAATAATACCCAAGATTGGAATGAGGGGTACAAGCGGCGTTTTAAAAGGCCGATCTAACTGTGGGTCTTTTTTTCTAAGTATAATTACACCAATGCAGACAAGCGTGAAAGCAAATAATGTCCCTATACTTACCATATGGCCTAAATCAGAAACAGGCACAAAACCGGCAAAAATACTGACGAAGACCATGAAAAGTAAATTAGATTTCCATGGTGTTTGGTTTTTAGAGAGATCAGAGAAGAACTTCGGCAATAAACCGTCTTTACTCATGCTATAAAATACGCGGCTCTGTCCCAGTAACATCACCAGAATAACGGAAGTATAGCCGGCCAGAATCGCTATCATTAACGCTAAATTCAAAAATGTATAACCGGTTTTAGCAAACGCTGTAGCTACAGGTTTTGCATCACCTTCAAAGGCGGTATAATGTTCCAATCCTGTCATCACATAAGAAAATGCCACATATAATAGTGTACAAACAAGTAATGAACCGATAATACCGATAGGCATTCCTTTTTGAGGATTTTTAGCTTCTTGTGCCGCAGTACTGACGGCATCGAATCCAATAAATGCGAAGAATACAACACCTGCACCTCTTAGCACACCGCTAATGCCAAAATGCCCAAAGTCGGGGCTACTAAAAAAGTCGAAGAAACCTATTTTGCCGGCTTTTAAAGCTTCCTCTCCGGCATTTGCAGGGATAAAAGGACTGTGGTTTGCCGGGTTGATAAACTTCCAGCCTAAGGCGATAAATATTAATACAACCGCTATTTTCACGATCACAAGAAGGTTGTTCACAAAAGAAGATTCCTGTGTTCCTCGCATCAATAAGAGCGATAAAAGACATACGATGACGATAGCCGGGATATTGATCATACCACCTTCCCATGGGCCATGCAAGAGAGAAGCAGGCAGGTGGATGCCGATTTCGGCTAAAAATTGAGAAAAATATTGCGACCAGCTTACCGATACGGTTGCTGCGGCCAAGGCATATTCCAGGACAAGGTCCCAACCGATAATCCAGGCAATAAACTCACCCATGGTGGCATAAGAATAGGTATAAGCGCTCCCGGCAACCGGGATCATAGATGCAAATTCAGCATAACATAAACCGGCAAAGCCGCACCCGATAGCTGCAATGATAAACGAAAGTATAACAGCCGGTCCGGCATTATCCGCAGCAGCAATGCCCGTCAGTGAAAAAAGTCCCGCACCGATGATAGCGCCAACTCCTAAAGCTACTAGATGATAACTTGATAAGGTTCGTTTTAAGGTGCCTTCTCCACTTTCTTGTGCTTCCTTAATCAGTGAGGGGATCGATTTTTTATAAAACATAAATGTGGTTTTTACTTTGTGGTTGTGTGAATTGTATTTATTGTTAAAATATGGTGTGATTTTGCTAAAATAATGTAATGTTTGGGTGATTTGATGTCTTTTTTACTTAAAATCATTATCTTTTATTAAAAGAAAGTCAAACCTACAACTTTTATTTGAGAAACAAAGAAGGCGCTAAGTTATTTTAGCGCCTTCGAAGGGTTATAGGTCGTATTTTTGTGTATTTGTTACATTCTGTCGGCTGGTTGCCGTCTGAAAGGCTTCTGTTTTTGGCTTTGCTTGTTTACTGCTAATCGTATGTTTGTTAACATTGATATGAGGAGCGATGATAAGTGACACAATTGACATCAATTTAATTAAAATATTCATTGACGGACCGGAAGTGTCTTTGAAAGGATCTCCCACTGTATCGCCCGTAACAGATGCTTTATGAGGTTCTGATTTTTTATAATAAATTTCGCCGTTAATATGAGCGCCTTTTTCGAAAGACTTTTTGGCATTGTCCCAGGCGCCACCTGCATTGGACTGAAACATTCCCATGAGGACACCTGAAACCGTGACGCCCGCTAACAAGCCTCCCAATACTTCCGGACCAAAACTGAAACCAACTACAATCGGCACAATAAGAGCAATGGCGCCGGGTAACATCATTTCCCGGATCGAGGCTTTGGTCGAAATTTCAACGCATCGGTTATACTCGGGTTTGGCCTTATATTCCATGATTCCAGGTATTTCCCTAAATTGCCTTCTAACCTCTTGTACCATATCCATAGCGGCCCTGCCTACGGCTGAGATACACAAGGCTGAAAAGATAAAAGGAATCATACCGCCAACAAACAAGCCGGCAAGCACATCGGCTTTGTAAATATCTATCTGATCGATGCCGGCAATTCCAACGAAAGCTGCAAATAAAGCTAAAGAGGTTAGGGCGGCAGAGGCAATGGCGAAACCTTTACCGGTTGCTGCGGTGGTATTTCCGACGGCATCCAGGTTATCGGTCCTGCCGCGCACCTCCTCTGGGAGCTGGCTCATCTCAGCAATCCCCCCTGCATTGTCGGCGATGGGTCCGAAGGCATCGATAGCTAGTTGCATGGCTGTGGTCGCCATCATGCCCGCCGCTGCTATTGCAACCCCGTATAAGCCGGCAAAATGGTAAGATCCGTAAATACCTGAGGCTAAGACAAGAATAGGAAGAACAGTAGATTCCATCCCTACTGCTAAACCTGCAATAATATTGGTTGCATGACCGGTCGATGATTGTTGAACAATAGATCTTACCGGCCTTTTAGACATGGCTGTATAATATTCAGTGATAATACTCATGAGTGCCCCTACAATCAAACCAACAACGATGGCTAAATAAGTGTCGGTTTTGGTGAATTCAAATCCCCGGATAACCATTGTGTCCGGTAATAACCAGTTTACCGCGAAAAAAGATGCGATCGCTGTCAATACAATGGAGCTCCAGTTGCCCACATTTAGTGCCTTTTGTACATTTCCGTTTTCGTTGGAGATCTTTACCAAAGATGCACCGACGATAGAAAATAATAGGCCTAGGCCCGCAATGAGCATGGGTAGCAGAATTGGTGCAATGCCGCCGAAATTATCGTCGGAGACAATTTCTCTTCCTAAGACCATCGTAGCAAGGATGGTAGCCACATAAGAACCAAATAAGTCGGCTCCCATGCCCGCCACATCGCCCACATTATCGCCTACATTATCGGCAATGGTTGCAGGGTTCCTTACGTCATCTTCCGGAATGCCCGCTTCTACTTTTCCGACAAGGTCTGCGCCCACATCAGCAGCTTTGGTATAGATGCCGCCTCCAACACGTGCAAATAGCGCAATGGATTCGGCCCCTAGAGAAAATCCTGCCAATACTTCCAATGCTCTCTCCATCTCTAGCCCATTGATGTCGCCATTTGTATTGATAACGTAAATGGTATAAAAGACAATAAATAGAGAACCAAGACCTAAGACGGCTAAACCGGCTACGCCGAGTCCCATAACCGTACCACCGGTAAAAGACACTTTCAAGGCTTTCGCCAAACTCGTGCGAGCCGCCTGGGTAGTCCGTACATTGGCTTTCGTTGCAATATTCATCCCGATGTAGCCGGCAAAGGCCGACGTAACCGCTCCAATCACAAATGAGACTGCGATAACCCAACTGGAATACGGACTTAAGGTGCCCGACCACGCTAATAATATACCTGCAATAACGACAAAATAAGACAATATCTTCCATTCGGCCTTTAAAAATGCCATGGCACCATTCGCAATATGACCAGCTAATTCCTGCATGGTTGAATCACCTGCATCCTGCCTGCTGACCCATCTTGATTTGCCGATCATGACCAAAATTCCTATAAGCCCTAACATCGGTATGATGTAAATTAAATTACTGTGTAGAAAATCCATAATTTCAATTGAGTTTATAATGTATCTAAAGGTTTTATCTAAATGGCTCCGTTACCCAACGTAAGGTAAAATAATTCGCTGAAACCGAGATGTAAATAATATTGACACAGATGGCAATCATTATTTACTCGAGCTCTCAGCAGCAAATACAAATAAAATAATTCGCTGAAAATAAACAGGGTTATCGAGATAATCAAATTTATTTTTTTAAAAAATCACAAAAATATTTTTCTACATTCGTTTTGAATAACCCGAAGCCACGATGAATCAAGCACAATCCGAAAATCATATGAAAAAAGAGTTAGGCCTATTAGATGCGACCATGTTGGTGGTTGGATCCATGATAGGCTCAGGCATATTTATTGTTAGCGCCGATATTGTACGTCAGGTTGGAAGTGCCGGATGGTTGATTATTATATGGCTGCTTACCGGTGCCATTACGCTTACGGCAGCCTTAAGCTATGGTGAACTTTCTGCCATGTTCCCCAAGGCCGGAGGACAATATGTTTATCTTCGGGAGGCCTATAATCGACTGATTGCTTTTCTGTACGGTTGGGCTTTGTTTGCCGTTGTTCAAACAGGGACTATTGCAGCGGTTGGTGTTGCGTTCGCTAAATTTACGGCTTACCTTTTTCCGGCAGTAAGTGATGAGCACATCTTATATCAGTATAATATATTTCAGTTAAATGCGGCCCAAATCACAGCAATTGCCGTGATTGTCTTGCTCACATGGCTTAATACAAGAGGCGTAAAAAATGGTAAGATTTTGCAAACAGTGCTTACCATCGTTAAGATACTCTCTTTAGGGGGATTGACTATCCTGGGATTGATAACTGCTTTTAAATCGGAAATATGGAATTTGAACTGGACAGATGCCTGGACGCCTAAAACATGGGATTTCAGTGGCGAGATGTTTGTCAATATCAGCGGAGCCGCACTTTTTGCAGCAATTGTATCAGCGATGGTGGGTTCTTTGTTTTCCAGTGATGCCTGGAACAATGTGACATTCATAGCAGGGGAAATAAGAAACCCTGAACGCAATATAGGGTTAAGCCTTTTTTTAGGCACATTGATCGTGACAGTTATTTATGTGTCTACCAATGTCATGTATTTAGCTACGGTTTCTTTACAGGATATCGCTTTTGCACCGGCTGATCGCGTCGCTGTTGTGGCTTCTCATGCCATTTTCGGCAATGTCGGTACCGTCGTAATCGCTGTTATGATTATGATTTCGACTTTTGGCTGCGACAACGGACTCATATTATCCGGAGCACGCGTTTACTATACCATGGCAAATGATGGTGTTTTTTTTAAACAAGCAGGAAAGCTGAACAGGTTCGAAGTACCTGGCTGGGGGCTATGGGCTCAATGCGTTTGGGCTTCGGCACTCTGCTTGACAGGTAAGTATGGCGACTTATTGAACTATGTGATTTTTGTCGTATTGATCTTCTATGCGTTAACGATCATCGGCGTATTTATTCTTCGTAAGAAACGACCTGATATACCCCGGACCTATAAAGCCTTTGGGTATCCGGTGCTTCCTGCTATTTACGTCATAGCTGCGTTCTCAATTTGTATCGGACTGCTAATTTACCAGCCTACCTTTACTTGGCCGGGACTGATTATTGTATTGATGGGCATTCCTGTATATTATTTAATTGGGAATAAAAACTAATCAAAAATGTTGAGAAGACTGCAAAGGCATTTTGGCTTTCACAGAAGAGAGTTGAACGGCATTTCCGGTTTACTTTTTTTAATCGTGGTTATATGGCTGATTCCGCTTCTGTACAGTATGTTTTATGAACCGGATAGTCCCCGTATCGAAGTCTTGGAAGCGGATTGGAAGGATGTGGAGATTGACCGCTCCGAAGAGCTTGGCGCACAAGCATCAAAGCAAGAGGCCGTCGCACATTATTTCAAATTCGATCCGAATGATCTACCAATAATCAAGTGGCAACAGCTGGGACTTAAAGAACGCCAAATTAAGAATATTAAGAATTTTGAGGCGAAGGGAGGCCGTTTTAGGAAAAAAGATGACCTACTTAAAATATATACAATTTCACAGGATGATTATAAACGTCTCGAACCCTATATAACTATCAAAAGCGTAGAGACAGCAACGCGATCTCAAAGTGATTTCCCTATTCGTCATCCTATAGAAAAAATACCTACATCCGGCAAGGCGCAGATCGTGCTTTCCGTATTGGATTTAAACAAGATAGACAGCCTTTCCTTGCTTCCCTTGCCTGGAATTGGACCGGTGTTCGCCTCGCGCATCATTCGTTACCGCGATTTATTAGGCGGTTTCTATTCAGTTTCGCAACTTCGGGAGGTATATGGAATGGATACGATAAGATACCAACAAATTGAACCCTATTTAAAAGTTGATAGTACCGATGTAAAACGCATCGCGATTAACAGCATAAGTCTTGACGAGTTACGGAAGCATCCTTATATCAAAGCGAAGTATGCACGGCTGATCGTCGCTTATAGAAATCAACACGGTAACTATAAAAGCTTGGAAGATTTATCACGAATTCCTGTATTCGATGGGAAATATTTGCGTAAAATTGCACCTTATATAATATTTGATCAATGATTGACAATCTGCTGAAAGCTACTATTCGAGATATTGTAGATTTTCCCAAGCCCGGTATCGTATTCAAAGATATTACCCCAATACTAAAAAATGCCCATCTGTGTAATCTCGTGATTGAGGAGTTTGCAACACGCTTAAAAGAGGTACCCTTTGATGTAGTCGCCGGCATTGAAAGTAGGGGCTTTTTGTTTGGTTTGATGTTGGCAAATCATCTAGGAATACCGTTCGTTCCGATAAGGAAGGAGGGGAAATTACCTGCTCAAACAACCAAACAATCCTACGATCTGGAATACGGTTCAGCTACTATAGAGATGCATACCGATGCTTTTGAACCGGGCGCTCGCGTTTTGATTCATGACGATTTGCTGGCAACCGGGGGAACGGTAGTCGCTGCTAGTAAGCTGATTCAGCAACTTGGTGGAATAATAGCAGGATATAGTTTTGTAATAAGTTTAGATTTTTTAAACGGGAGACAACGTCTCTTGCCCTATAGCAATCAGCTTATCTCCCTTGTTAGTTATTAATTATTAGTTGAGTTGTTGAATAGTTAAGTCGTTGAATAGTTAAGTCGTTGAATAGTAGTTACAGCTCGCTACTTAACGACTTCCAAACTTATCTACTAGCAGCTTTCGAAAGTTGGCTTTCGGCTTTCGGAAATCAGCTTTCGGTCGCACCAGCCCTTCCCATTATCACATCGGCTAACCGACCGTAGGAAGCTCATGAGTGCCGAAAAAGAAAACACTTACGAATAATTAACTACTTTCCTACTCAACTATTTCCCTATTTAACGACTTCCAAACTTAACTACTCAGCAACCCTACAACGCTTTTCCCGTTAATGTAATTTTAGAGGTAATCTTCATAGGAATCTTCATCCCCTGTGCGGAGATGTCACCGCTGATTTGTTGATTTATTGTGCTCGAGTTGATAAGACCAGTGGAGCTGTCCACTTGAACCTTGCCATCCTGAGTCCCTGTAAGGTTGATTTGCATATTGCCCAAAGGGCTTTCAGAGTCGAGAGGGCTTAATTTAATCGTCGAATGTACTGAAATATCAGCTTGTTTTCCATTGATGGCGGTTAAGGTGTATTGGTTTTGCAGGTCCATCTCCATCATACCGGCCATTGGCATTTTGAAGTCTTTCTGCCAGCTTTCATTGGGTTGAATTTCTTTGTTTGGGTAGATATTTAATGAGACATTCATCATGTTCATGAAAGCCGAATCACTAAATTGCTGTTTCAACAACTGTTGCGTGCTTGCTTCTCCACCAATGGAATTCAAAACATCCTGCATGCCTTCGACTTTCGTCACTTCGCCTTCGGGACTTAAATACATAACAAAGCTTTTGCCGACCATTTTTCCAACTGCTTTTAGCGGGCTTTCCGGATTGTCTGTACGCTTTGAGTCGAAATGAAAGCTTCCTTGAGGTGTTTCCATGTTGATTGCCATCGTTTGATAAGTGCTCTTGATTTTCATACCCTGAGTATTGCTCTCAACCACTTCATAGATATAATCTACCTGCGTTTGTTGCTTGATGTCCATCTGATTTCCCATCACTTCCTGATTGACGAGTTGGTCAATGCTGGTGCTAAAAAGATAAGAAGCACCTTTTTTTAGGTTCATCTTTAATAGCACGGATTGTTTGCCTTGTTCTTCTGCCGTTTTATTATGGGCTTTTACAATGGTTAAGGCAGATAATAAGAGTAAGAATATGGAAATTTTCTTTATCATTTTGATTGCATTAAATGTGTTTAACGAATATAAGACACGTGTTTAGAAAGAATGTTACGAAAATCTCTCCTAAGCGCTGATCAATTGTTAAGAGTGGATAGTAAAGTATTGCTGCACTACTAACCCTTACGTATCACGCAAAACTTATAACTTACAACTTAATACGATTCTAAACGAATAGGCTTTGATTTTATACCAAATACTGTTTTGTTATTTTTAAATATTGATTTTATATTCTTTTTTAAGATATAATTTGGTTATTATTGTATATTACCATATTATAAATTATTATGCTTGAAAATAGAGAAACATCTTATTTCTCGTCGGACCATCAATCCATGATTCGGGAAATGGTACGTGACTTTGCACAAAAAAATATTCTTCCACATGTTATGGAATGGGACGAAGAGCAGATTTTTCCTCGCGAATTGTTTGGTCAAATGGGGGCTTTGGGACTAATGGGGGTATTGGTGCCTGAGCATTACGGCGGGGCTGGACTCGGTTATCACGAATATGTTGATGTAATAGTCGAAATTGCGCGTGTGTGTGGAGGGATCGGCCTTTCCCTGGCAGCGCATAATTCACTCTGCACCGGACACCTGCTTGCTTTTGGAAATGAAGAGCAAAAGGCCCGCTGGTTGCCGAAGCTAGCTTCGGGGGAATGGATCGGTGCTTGGGGGCTCACTGAGGCGAATACAGGGTCTGATGCATTAAATATGCTTACGACTGCTGTTTTAGAGGGCGACCATTATGTTATTAATGGAACCAAAAATTGGATTACCCACGGAAAGAGCGGGGATATTGCGGTGGTGATGGCCCGTACGGGTAATAAAGGTGAGTCAGGTGGAATTTCTGCGTTCATGATCGAAAAGGGTACACCTGGCTTTACGCATGGGAAAAAAGAAAATAAGTTGGGGATGCGTGCATCCGAAACAACTGAACTTATTTTAGACAATGTTCGTGTACCAAAAAGCAATTTATTGGGCCTGGAGGGAGAGGGTTTTAAGCAAGCGATGAAGGTATTGGATGGCGGACGAATATCAATAGCGGCTCTAGCCTTGGGAATTGCCAAAGGGGCACTGGATGCAGCTATCACATATAGTCAGCAACGCCATCAATTCGGACAGCCAATAGCAAATTTCCAAGCGATATCGTTCAAAATAGCGGATATGGCTACTGAAGTAGAAGCGGCTGAACTCTTAATACAAAGAGCTGCAGAATGGAAGAACAAGGGAATCCCTGTAACGAAAGCTTCCGCTATGGCTAAATATTATGCCTCTGAAGTAGCTGTGAAGGTTGCTACAGAAGCCGTTCAGATTTTTGGTGGATATGGATACACCAAGGATTTTCCAGTGGAAAAGTTTTACCGGGACGCGAAACTTTGTACGATAGGAGAAGGTACTTCCGAAATACAAAAAATGGTCATTTCCAGAGAAGTGCTCCGAGCTGGAAAAAGCGATTAAAAATCATGATTGCTGTATTGGATAAAAAAATGGCGGTAACGAATAATTGCAAAACCATGACGGAAGTCACTTTGTATTATATATGTAAATAATTCTGTTCTTTTGTTATTTTTTTAAGAAAATGTAATCGGATGGTGTTATTTTTGCAAACCATAGATTGAAATGACTAAAAGTAACAAAAACACCATTCAAGAAAAGGATGCTGTATTGATAGGTGCGGGAATCATGAGCGCTACCTTGGGCATCATGTTAAACCAGATTCAGCCAGAAGCTAGTATAGAGGTTTTTGAACGTTTAGACGAAGTAGCAGCGGAAAGTTCAGATGCATGGAACAATGCAGGGACCGGACACTCTGCCCTGTGTGAATTAAACTATACGCCACAATTACCGGACGGTTCCGTCGAAATTAAAAAAGCCATTAATATTGCAGAACAATTTGAAGTCTCAAAAGAATTTTGGGCGCAATTGATAAGCAAGGGAGTTCTGAAGAATCCGGCTCAATTTATAAGAAGTGTGCCTCATATGAGTTTTGTTTGGGGAGATGCTAATGTCTCTTACCTTCGAAAGAGATATGAGACAATGAAGGATCATCATCTTTTTAGAGGAATGGAATATTCCGAGGATCAGCTTACCATCAAGGAATGGATTCCTTTGATTATGGAAGGTAGAAGCCCTGATCAACCGGTTGCAGCTACAAAAATGGATATTGGTACGGATGTCAATTTCGGAGCACTTACTCGTTGTCTATTTGAATATTTAAAGAAGCAGCCTAATTTTAAACTTCGTTTAGCTCATGAGGTGCGCGATTTAGAGCGTTTATCGGATGGTAGGTGGAAGATTGAAGTGAGGAATAGCACAACCAAGCGTAAACGCACGGTTATTGCAAAGTTTGTATTTATCGGTGCTGGTGGAGGTGCTTTGCCTTTACTCGAGAAATCAGATATTAAAGAAGGGAAAGGCTTCGGTGGCTTCCCGGTAAGCGGTCAATGGCTTCGATGCACCAACCCGGACGTCATCGCTCAACATGAAGCGAAAGTTTATGGAAAGGCAGCGGTTGGATCTCCACCGATGTCTGTTCCGCATCTTGATACACGTATCATCGATGGTAAGAAGGCCTTACTTTTCGGTCCTTACGCTGGCTTTTCCACAAAGTTCCTTAAAAATGGATCATGGTTGGATTTACCGGCTTCCATCAAGATTAATAATATTAGACCGATGTTGGCGGCAGGACTAGATAACCTGAAGCTGACTAAATATTTAATAGATCAGGTTAGACAATCACCGGACGATAGAATAGAGGCGCTGCGGGAATACGTGCCGACGGCTCGTAAAGAAGATTGGGAATTAGAAATAGCCGGACAGCGTGTACAGGTTATTAAAAAAGATCCGGTGCACGGCGGCGTGCTCGAATTCGGTACCGAGGTGGTAAGCAGTGCAGACGGTTCTATTTCTGCTCTACTTGGTGCTTCTCCCGGTGCATCAACTTCAGTTTCTATTATGATCAAACTGTTGCAAAAATGCTTCCCCGAACAAGTTAAAACCTGGGAACATAAATTTAAAGAGATGATCCCATCTTACGGTAAATCGTTAGCTACTGATGCAAAATTGGCCGGTGAAACCCGGAGGAGAAGCAGTGAAATATTAGAGCTACAACAGCTAGTCGAAGAAAATATTTAGTATTATTTAATAAAAAGAAACGGGCCGAAAGATCTTTCGGCCCGTTTCTTTTTTATATTTGATTGTCCGTTAATGAACAATTAATGTTCATTAACGGACAACGTCTAAATGAAATAGTTGTTTGAGAGGGAGTAAGGTCGATTTCTGAATTTGGCAACGCTATTGCTGCATGGTGGATGATAAATGAACTGCTTGGCTGCCGCTCAAAAGGATATGGGTAAATAAGCTCAGTCGGCACAGGTAAGCAAACTTCATTACCTTTTAAAGACGGATTATTCGAATGAAAATCAATATTAGGACAATACGTGATTATTGTTTAATTTTAGATAATTATTAATACTAACCGGTTTGACAGCAAAAATACTAAAACAACAACACCTTAGAAAAGCTATTCTAAGGCAACTATATTATAATGGTGCCTTATCGCTGGCCGATTTATGTACGATGACATCTAAAAGTTTACCCGTTGTGTCATCGTCTGTATTAGCACTATTGGAAGAAAGATATATTGTTGAGTATGGATTAGCTCCTTCAACAGGAGGAAGGCGCCCAATTACCTATCTTTTGAACCGGGAAAAAAACAGCTTTATTTTAGCAGTAGCTGTTGATCAGCTTGAAACACGGATCTGTATATTTAATCTCGGAAATGAGCTTGTTCAACCCATAAAATCCTTTCGCTTAGAAATTTCGCAGAATCCGATCGCAATTGATAATCTTGTTGCCTGTATCAAGCAAGTTCTTACGGAAAGCAAGCTGCCGGCCGATCAGATTTTAGGTGTAGGAATTGCCATGCCCGGTGTATACAATATGAAGGAGGGGATTAATCATACGTTTTTCCCCGATCATCAGCATTTGCCAAAACATTTAAGCAGAAAGCTGGGACTCCCTGTTTATGTTGACAATGATTCACGTGCTATTGCGATGGCTGAATTAAACTTTGGCACGGCTAAAGGTTATAAAGATGTAATGGTAGTCAACATCGGCTGGGGTATCGGATTGGGCATGATTGTAGATGGCGCGCTTTTTAGTGGGCATAACGGTTACGCCGGGGAGTTTAGCCATATCCCTTTGGCAAATAGTAATAACCTATGTTCCTGCGGCAAACGCGGATGTTTGGAAGTGGATGCCTCCCTGTTGGTTTTAGTTGAAAAAGCGAAGAGAGAGATGATGATAGGCGCAAAGTCTAAATTGGAACAACTTTTTCAGGACGATCATAATCTTTCCGGCGAACATTTATTGAATGCAGCGAGATCGGGTGATCCCTTGGCGGTTTCTCTACTTGCTGAGGGCGGCTTTATGATTGGCAAAGGTCTGGCAACACTGATTCATATCATGAATCCCGAACGAATTGTGTTAAGTGGACGAGGGGCAGCGGCCGGTAAGATATGGTTGGCTCCGATTCATCAAGCAATTAACGAGTTCTGCATTCCCAGGTTATCGGAACAAACCACCATTGCCGTGTCTGACTTGTCTAAAGAAGTGCAGCTGCTGGGAGCGGCAGCCCTAGTTGTTGAGCAATGTGACTTTTAATACCAAAGCATATCTCTTTCAAACCTATTTCAAAGTCAACTAAATCAGCTGGGATTCAGGGATTCGCATTTAATATTTTAAACTCGAAACCGACCGATGGCGAAGGTAATCGCCGCACTGGCCGAACTGAATCTGCGCATGTGAAAATCTGTGTATCTTTGGCAAGAAATTTGCTACAACAGGACAAAATACATCTGGTGGATGTAAAAAAATTAGTTTAAAAACAAAATTATTTATTATGAGAAATCGATTTTTATCTTTATTAACTGTTTTTTTATTTGTATTCTTAGCACAGGAATCCAAAGCGCAATACCGCAATGCCTTGGGTTTAGGTATTGATTTAGGGGATGGACGTACTTTGGTTGGACCGCAATTAAAGCATTTTTTTAACTCAAAAGATGCTGCTAATGTGCAAGTTTTATTTGCCGATAACCATGTGTTGCTTGGAGCGGATTATTCGTATAACCAAGCGATTAGCGGAGCGAGAGGGCTTAACTGGTATATCGGTGTAGGTCCGCAACTAAGCTTTATTGACCAGGGACCGTTTGGTAATAAAACGTATTTTGCCATCCGCCCTGCTTTAGGCTTGGAATATAAAGTGCCTTCTGCTCCTTTAGCTTTCCATTTTGATTGGAAACCTTGGTGGAACCTAACGGACGAGTCGGATTTTGAACCTTCCCGTTTCAGTATTGGGTTTAAGTATACTTTTAACTAAGCGAAAGAGAACATACCATAAAAAGTCCCCGTCATTTCCGGCGGGGATTTTTTTATAGTATTGCTAAAATTCATTGGCGTGAAATGATGTTTTAACCAAATTGCTTCACCTTGTTCATATGGCGTGCTTTAGCCTTACAATGTGTTTACTGAAACACTGATATCTTAGAATAATATACTAGGGAAGGTTATTGAGACAATAGCCGATAAGTGAAAAAGCGGATCAAAAGAGCATAAAAAATCCCGCCGGTTGCGGGATCATTTTAGTGGAGATTACCGGAGTCGAACCGGTGACCTCTTGCATGCCATGCAAGCGCTCTAGCCAGCTGAGCTAAACCCCCAAAAGAATTTGTGTCGGCAAAGATAGTAATTCACTTTATAACTGCAAATTATTTGTAAAACAAGAGAAAGTCTTCCCTCATGGTTTTTGTACATTGAAACAATTCAAAAATCCTGCTGTTACGTTATAAATCAAAACTTGTATCTTAATGAAAGCAATTACAATAACTGGCTTTTCAGTAATACTCTCTTTCTTTTTATTCGCAGCTTGCAATAATAGTAAAACAACAGATCAGACTAATGAAACCGATGCTGCCGACATTGATAAAACAACCGCCTCAGTGGCACCACTTGAGGACAATAGAGATTCCATTAATCTACAACTGATTAATGGGGAGGCGGCCCAAGAAGCCAGGATGGAAAAGGGAAAACATGTGGTATTTTCATTTAATGTAAAAAACCTTGGAAAGTTATCCGCTTCTGTTAAACCCGGCGAACCCAATGGAAATGTTCGTATTGCTCAGATCTTTCTTCCTAATAATGTAGCAGACGGGCCTTTTGGCCCAACCATGGAGTATAACATAAAAGAACCCGGAGTCTACCGTATCGTTGTTAGCGAAAATCAAATGGCAGGTGAACCCTATAATGGCCCTTTTACTTTTTCATTGAAAATAACGCCACGATAACTAATGCCGGTGTTGCGTCATATTGGTTAACTTTTCGACAATTGGTGTGTTGTTACCCGATATGTCATATCGGCCGTCATTATAATCGATACGAGCAACCTCATTCTTTAAGTTGTCAAAGACAATGAACGATTGTTTGTCATAAGTGGTGGAATAGCCCGTCCATTCATGGTCTATTTCATGGGCCCATTTTGCAAATCTTTCTAACATAACAGTAATTTGATCAATAATTTTTACGTTTCGCCCCCTTCACTATCTACTATTGTCTAAAACAAGAAGTAGCGCAAAAAGTTTAGCCTTCCATCGAATTGTTGTTGTAGGTGCAGGTGATTTTATCTATGTTTGAGCAAAAAGTTATAGTTTTTTTAACAGCTACTTATTGGCAAGCTAAACCTTTGTTTTATGACACTAGAGCCCATATTTGCACTTCTCCTGATTAGTTTCCTTAAAAAGAAGGTCAACTATCAAAAGGTAGATTACGATTTGGCTAAATATCTTCAGTTTGGCTTTTATGTGAGTATCGCATTGATCATCCTTGACGTTGTTTCAAGCACTTATTTGGTTACTTTGCTTGTACAAGTCTTCCTATTTGCTCTATTGTACCTTGTTTACCGCAGACAGGAATTACAGGCGGGAAGGCACATGATTTTTTCGATACTGCCTTATGCTATCCTTTCATTTATCAGCTCTTTTGTCCGGGAGTTTTTTTCATCATTTTACAAAAAAACAGATGATTTTTTCGAGAGTGCCGTGTTGTTTGGCGTTCTTTGGTACGGAGGTATGTGGCTCGTGAACAGAAATCAACGGAAAGCTTTAGAGAGGGAACGGGCTAGACGCGAAGCGGAAGAGGCGCAACATCGGATTATGGCGCAGCTGAAAGTCGATTTAGAACACGAAGTAGCACAACGCACGACCGAGCTGGTTAAACAAAAAGAAGAGTTGCAAGTGACGCTCGACGAATTAAGAAATACCCAAGCCCAACTTATTCAATCGGAAAAAATGGCCTCTTTAGGTGAACTCACGGCCGGTATTGCCCATGAGATACAGAATCCCCTGAATTTTGTGAACAATTTTTCGGAAGTGAGTATCGAGCTATTGAACGAATTGAAAGGAGGGCCTCTGAAGGCACTGGAAGGAGCTCAACAAGAGGAGGCAGAAGAAATTATAGCAGACCTAACGCAGAACTTAGACAAGATTAATTTTCATGGTAAAAGGGCTGACGGTATCGTCAAAAGTATGCTCCAACATTCTCGTAGCAGCAGTGGAAAAAAAGAAATGACCGATATTAATGCACTAGCGGATGAATATGTTAGATTGAGTTATCACGGTTTGAGAGCCAAGGATAAATCGTTCAATGCCACTATCGATACTCAATTTGACACCGCCTTGCCTTCCATTGAAGTGGTACCGCAGGATCTCGGCCGTGTGCTGCTTAATCTTTTCAATAATGCTTTTTATTCTGTCAACGAGAAGAGAAAACACATAGGTGGGAGTTTTATGCCAAGAGTAACCGTTATTACCGAACATATAGTTGATGATGCTCAAGAAGCATCGATTAAGATTACGGTGGCCGATAATGGCCTAGGCATACCAAGTGCCGTCTTAGAAAAAATATATCAGCCCTTCTTCACGACCAAGCCAACTGGTCAAGGCACCGGTTTGGGATTATCTATGAGCTATGATATTATTACAAAAATGCACGGAGGAGAGTTAAAAGTAGAAACGATAGAAGGAGAATACGCAAAATTTATTATTACTATACCCGACAAGCAATGAAAGTATTAGTTGTTGACGACGAGATCGATATACAGCCCTTATTCCGACAGCGATTTCGTAAGGAAATCAAAACGGGATCCATCATTTTTGAGTTCGCATTGTCTGGAGAAGAAGCTGTTCAATATCTTCTTCACGATGGTTCCGAAGTTGTTCTTATCCTGTCTGACGTCAATATGCCAGGTATGAGTGGGTTGGACTTGTTATCGCATATCAGGCAGAAACACGGAGGGACACCACCTTTTGTGATGATGATTACGGCCTATGGAGACGAAGAAAACTATCGGCAATCGATGCAATTAGGTGCTAATGACTTTTTGACGAAACCACTTGATTTTAACTTGTTAAGGGAAAAATTAAAAAATTTAGAAGAGCATGGCTAAGATATTAGTTGTAGACGACGAGGCAGATCTCGAACTTTTGATCAGGCAAAAATTTAGAAAGAAAATCCGAGAGCAAATCTATTCATTTGTTTTTGCCAAGGATGGCTTGGAGGCGCTCCAATTGTTAAAAGAAGAAGAGGATATTGATATTATTTTGAGTGATATCAATATGCCTGGTATGGATGGATTGACCTTGCTTACTAAACTCCCGGAGGCCAATCCCGTAATCAAAGCCGTGATGGTTTCGGCCTATGGAGATATGGAAAATATCCGTACGGCAATGAATCGAGGTGCGTTTGATTTTGTCTGCAAACCGGTGAATTTTGATGATCTGGATGTAACAATAGAAAAAACACTGGGACATGTGGAACAGATCAAAAGCACATTAAAGGCCATTAAAGAGAATAATATCCTAAAGATGTATGTGGATGAGAATGTGCTCAATTTTATGACGCATCAGGAATTTGAAAAAAGCTTATTGATCAATGAGACCATTGAGGCAACAGTTGTGTTTATTGATATTTGTGGTTTTACGGCCATTACGGAAACTGTCGCCGCTGATGATGTCGTAAAACTGATTAACGACCTGTTCGATGTAATCGTGAAAGAAATTATCAGTTACAATGGACACATCGATAAATTTATGGGCGATGCGGTGATGGCTGTCTTTAAAGGAGAGTATCACTTGGACCGGGCAATTGATGCGGCGCTGGCAACGAAAGAAAAGATTGCAGCTATTGAGGCGATTCGATCCGGCGATCACACCTTTAAGCCCGACGTCTCTATAGGCATCAATACCGGCGAGGTAATTTCCGGTAATATTGGATCAGCTTCGCTGAAACGCTTAGATTATACCGTTATAGGTGATGCCGTTAACTTAGCCCAACGCTTGCAGTCCATAGCCAAAGCGGGTCAAATCGTTGTTGCTGAACATGTTTATGAACAGGCCAAGCAATCGTTCGGCTTTTCATCGCTTGGAACCGTAAACTTGAAAAACAAAGCGAATCCTGTCAATATTTATGAAGTGACTGCATAGTAAGGGATTAATGTTCCCTTGCTCTTCTCTTCAATATACCGCCCGCCGCCTCCTTAATGGTATTCGTATATACGAAGGCTTGCGGATCAACTTGATGTACCATATTCTTGAGCCTTCGTACTTCAAATCGAGTTACCACCGTAAAAACAATATCAACGGGGTGGCTCACATCAAAACTTTCTTTTAAGAAGCCGCGCTCACCTTTATAGACCGTAATGCCTTTTCCCATGTCTTTTACTAACCTTTCCTTAATCAGTTCGCTATGGGCTGATATAATATTAACCGCTGTATACTCTTCGAGCCCTTCAATTACGAAAGTAATAGCCCTTGATGCGGTATAATAAGTCAGAATGGAATAGAGTGCAGTCGGAAGTCCCAAATGAACCGCTGCAATCAAGAAAATAATAATGTTGATACCTAAAATAATCTCACTGATGGTAAAGCTGCTCCGTTTAAGGGTATAAAGCGCGAGCACCTCAATACCGTCCAAAGCGCAACCGCCTCGCATGGATAAACCGACGCCAATTCCCATAAAAACACCACCAAAAATAGAAACCAGTAGTTTATCGGATGTGATAATCGGGTAAGGAACATATAGCAAACATATACCTAATAATATAACGCAGGCCAATGTTTTTAAAGCGAATTTCTTGCTTACCTGGAAGGCGCCCATTATAATGAGGGGAAGGTTGGCGAGTACAATGACATAAGCAATGTTAACATGGTAGATTTCGTGTATTAATAAAGATATTCCGGTGATACCACCATCAAAAAACTGATTAGGGACCAAAAAACCTTTTAAGGCAAAACCACAGAATAAAATACCCGTAACTACATAAATAATGTCACGGGCGATCGCCGTCGATTTTGAGTTCATATTGCTAAGATTCCGAATTTGTCTTTAATTTGGTTAAATTTTCTTCTTTTAATTTATTACGTAATGCTTTTGCGGTATTGCTAAAATATCGATGATTTGAGAGAAACTCCAATTGTAGCTGCATATACTCCTGATGAGAAGATACGGTGCCAAGCGCTAACATTTCACGATAGAGTTTTTCGCTTATCTCAAAAAAATCTGTTCGCCCCAAATAATCTAAATCTGCATCGCAGATAATTTCTTCCAGGTGATTTTTTGGTTGCTGTGGCACTTTCGTGGCCCTGATTAAGTCGCTAATTTGGCTAATATCCTGCTCGCTATAGGAATAATGAGGGAGATACTTGCGCGCCATATGGCATGAGTGTAGTTCGTGATTTTTAGCAGATATTAAGAAACCCGTATCATGAAAAAGTGCTGCAGTCGATAACAGCTGTAATTCATTCTCGGTAATATGCTCCTGTGAGCCGATTTCTTTTACCGCATGCATAACATCTTGCGTATGGTCCACATTGTGATAGCTAAAAGAGGCAGTAAGCTCGTGCCTTAACTTATCTAAAATGAATGTAGTAACCCGTTCAAGTTGCATTTCTATTGTTATAGAGGGCTAAGATATTAAAATTTCTTAAATGGTGAGGAAATGCTCATAAGATCGTGAAGCTCCTAGTTAGCGCCGCATTTGCTTTTTAAAGAGCTGATTGGGCTTGAAATGAGTGGCAGAAAGCTTCTTGCTATCCTACTAAAAAAACATAACAAAAAAAGAATAAAAAATTATAAAGACAATAGTTAAATATCCAATTTCATAGTTTTTTAATAGTTTTTTTATCATAAAATGATCGTAAAATATACGATGAATTTACGATAAAAAAACGATCAATTTACGATAAATCTGCATTTTTTATATATTTCTTTTTCTATTTAAATTTATTTTTTTCTATTTTTATTGTAAACGATGGGCATAAGTCCTATCAACAGAGAGAAAAGCGATTTAGGCATTTAAATCTAAATTATGGGAACTTACAACAAAGGCATAAATGGACCTTTTAGTGGTAAAACAGGTAGCATTATTGGCAGTCGTTGGCGAGGTGTAAATTATATTAAAGGCTTTTCGCGGACTTACAAGAATAAAGGTAAACCAAGTGAAGAGCAAGTTTTGCATTATAAAAAATTCAAATTACTAAATGAGTTTTTTATTCCTATAAAAAAAGTGGTGGAGGTGGGTTTCGGAAATTACTTACGCAAAGCTACTGCGCGTAATATTGCTTTTCAGCAGAATTTTGATCATGCTTTTTCACTTGACGAAAATAACGAGCCACATTTAAACTATAGTTTGATTCAATTCAGCAAGGGAACTTTATTTACCGCGGGGGCTGAAAAATTGGAGATAGTGAAGCCTGGGCAGATAAAAGTAACCTGGAATCCGAAAACCTATGGATTGGGTGGTTCCTTAGATGATCAGGTTCATATTTTATGTTATACAGTGAGTAGTGGCCTGTTTGATTCGCCAGACACCACACCTTTGCGCTATCAAGCGGAAGCTACGGTTAGATACGAGGCATTAGAAGGCGAGTGTATTCATGTATGGTTATTTCTTAGCGATAGCCAAAAAAAACGAGTTTCTCCTACCAAATATCTTTCTATAACCAATAATCCACAACCCACAGCCAACAACCAACAACCAATAACTAATAGCCAATAACCAATAATATAGCTTATGGAATTTTTCTTTGATGCAAATATACCGAAAAAGGAAAAAGAACCTTATGGAAAGCTTGCCAGTCAACAGCGCATGAGATTGGCAATGGCCTTTTTGAACCCTTTACGTCCTGTTATCAACGAGGGTTGGAGCCAATATGGCAATGGTAAAAAGAGTAAAGCCTTTGGGCAAGCATTAAAAAAAGTAATACAGGAGGCGGTTGCAGGCACCTATCCTGATCAAATGATTGTTCCTGAAAGGGTAATGATCAGCATGGGAGCTTTACCCCCGCCTGCCATAGCCGATGTAGTGCGATCGCCCGGTATACTGGAAGTCTTTTTTACGAACGAACCACATCCAATGGCAAGAGATAGCGATGAACTGGTATTAATTGTAATCAGTCCCGAGCTCGGCATAGGCGCCAAGAGTGATCAGGTTTGGTATCGTAAAGACGGACGTATCGAAGTAGAACTTCCACCACAATTTGAAGAAGGCTCTTTTCATGCTTATACCTACTGTCATAACCGAAAAAAAACCAGCTATTCAAAAAGTTATTATTTAGGTTATTTTGAGGCGCTTCTTGATCAAAAGAGGGGCGACGGAAATATTCATGCTCAGATAAAACATTAAGATTTATTCATGATTTATTAATAAAGGGACTTTAGTTTTGATGATTGGAAATATTCTGTTGGTAATTCAACGCTATGACGACCTCCTTTTCAACTGTGCTTGCCGAGAAAAAGCTTATAGATCAAATGAAAGCCGGTGATCCGGTAGCTTTCGGAAAAATTTATGATCATTACAGCCAGGCGATTTATGGTAAATTGCTGAAATTTGTGAAGATCAGTGCTGTTGCCGATGAAATGCTTCAGGACGTCTTCTTAAAAGTTTGGGAAAATCGCCATACATTGGATTCAAATTATTCGCTTAAGCCTTGGTTGTATAGGGTTACTGAAAACGAAATTTATAAGTTCTATCGAAAGGTGGCATTGGATGTCAAACTACAAACGCATATTCTACAGACCTTTGATGAACTTTACACCCATACGGAAGAGGACTATTACCTCAAAGAAAGCCGCAAACTATTACAGGATGCAATGACCGATATGCCACCACGTTGTCGCGAGGTTTTTGAGTTATGCCGTTTGCAAGGAAAAAGCTATGAAGAAGCGGCATTACAATTAGATATATCGATATCAACCGTTAGCAATCATCTTGTTCGCGCAACCGCTATCGTTCGAAAAACCCTATTTCAGTCCACCGACATGGCAATGATCGTTGTAACCGCCTATATGGTTTATCGCTAGGTGATAAATTTAACAAGCTTCATCCCCAACTTTTTCCTCCATGAAAAATCGAAATAAGACGATTGCATTTCGTTAAATCAGGAAAAAATAAAAAAAATCAAAAGTGATTAGTGTGTTTTTCTTGCTCGCGCATATTGGTAATAAAAGAGCAAAAAGTGGATAAACAGCGACGCCCCATTACCCCCTTACTTAAAAAGTATATTGAAAATGCATGTACGCCGGAGGAACTACATGCTCTCTTCGCGTACTTTGGTACCGCTGACGAAGGAGAATTACGTTTACAGATCCGGGAATTGATCGATCAGGAGGATGTGACTATGAAGAGAGAGCCAGACCACCTTCAAACGATCAAATACCGATTGATGGAACAGATTAACACGGAAACGCCTAAAAACAGAAGTTACTATTCTTTCCGTTACATAAAGTATGCTGCTGCTGTATTTCTGTTCGCACTTATAGCAAGAGCGCTGGTTGGACACTTTTCAAAAGCCCCTGAAAAAAAGGAAATGTTATTAACCGAAAATAAGCACCGGTCAAAGATTTTTCAACAACAGAATTTTTCAAAGGATGTGCGTGAGCTTAGACTCGTGGACGGATCGAAAGTAACGCTATACCCGCAAAGCGTTTTTCTGTATAACGAAGATTTTGGCAAAGACAATCGGAACATTGAGCTGGTGAAGGGGCATGCCCGCTTTGAGGTGGAGCCAAACCCAGGAATTCCGTTTATTGTGAAAAGTAAAAGTTTAATCACGAAGGTGCTGGGGACCGTATTTGATGTTAACCTCGAGCGCAAAAACGCTGCTGATGTTAAACTTCTCAAAGGTAAGGTAGTCGTTTATAGTGGCAAAGATTTCAAGAAAGAGACGTATTTAATACCTGGGAAAAAACTCAGTTTAAACTTGGAAACAGGTTTAGTGGAGGTTACTGCAATTAAACGGACACAATCACTTAAGAAAATACCATCTTTAAAAACCGAAGAATCGACTGTTTCTCTTTCATTTCGAAATACCTCGATTTCAGAAACATTCAGAACCTTAGAAAAATACTATAAGGTGTCGATTGATTATAAGGATCGGGATGTCAAGAATCTGTATTTTACCGGTAACCTCGACGAAGATATGCCACTGTTAACTACACTTTCTATTATCTGTAATATGAATAATCTTTTATTTGATCAACGTGGGGATACTATCCTGATTCATAGAAAACAATAAAATAATCAAAATATAAACAGCGATGAACTGCAAAAATTGCGGTATGGCTTCTTATTGTGTAAAAAATTAAAATAAGATAAACAGACAATTTATGAAGAAACAAACTTTTGAGT
The DNA here is from genome assembly GCF_044784325.1 of Olivibacter sp. EAT-5. Lineage (NCBI taxonomy): Bacteria > Pseudomonadati > Bacteroidota > Sphingobacteriia > Sphingobacteriales > Sphingobacteriaceae > Olivibacter > Olivibacter sp. EAT-5. Next base: position 2,905,953 of record NZ_CP173028.1, read on the forward strand.
GTTGCTTTTGGCTACTGTTGCTGCTCGTGTTGGCAAAACCGGGACTTGCGCAGCAACAAGCAAGTATTAAAGGGGTAGTTGTTGATACTGCCGGTAGACAGTTGGAGGGGGTAACGGTAACCGTTCAATTGAGGGAAAATCAGCCTGTAAAAACCACAATTACAGACAAACAGGGGCTATTTCAGGTTAACGGCTTACAAAACAACGCTACCTATAGACTTAATTTTCGGTTGGTGGGGTATCGGCCATACAGCGAAGAGTTACTTACCAATCAGGGGTCTACCAGCTCCATATATATTAAATTAAAGCCTCAGGAAACGATGCTGGACGAAGTGGTGCTAATTGGGTATGGTACAAGCAAGAGGAAGGATCTGACGGGTTCGGTAAGTACCATCTCAACAGAAAAGTTAGCGGACTTACCTGCAACCAGAATTGATCAGATGTTGCAGGGGCGCGCAGCAGGCGTATATGTTAAATCAACAAACGGCGCCCCGGGAAGTCCTACTACCATTCGTGTGAGAGGTTCCAGATCCATAAGTGCGACCAACGAACCCATTTATGTCATTGATGGTATTGTTGATCCAAGTGGAACAAACCTGAACTCAATTAACCCCGCCGATATCGAAAGCATTGATATCCTTAAAGATGCTTCTACAACAGCTATTTACGGCTCCCGAGCCGCCAATGGGGTAGTACTGGTTACGACTAAAAAAGGGAAGGTGGGTAGAAATGATTTTCGTTTTTCTACGAATCAGGGGGTATCGCAACTAGCAAAGCGGCCGGAAATGATGAATGCGAGAGAGTTTGCTGAGTTTATAAACGAAGCCCGTATATTCGGGAAGCAGCCGGCGCTATATCCGAATGTAGATTCAGTCATCAATATAGTCGGCGAAGAAGGTACAAATTGGATAGATGCGGTAACTCGTGACGCTCCGTTTTCAAGTTATGACTTATCAGCGTCGGGAGGAGCAGGAGGGGATCATGGTTATACTTATTATTTGTCCGGTAATGTATTAAACCAGCAGGGTATTATTGAGAATACCGATTTTAAGCGTTATCAGGGGCGTCTTAACTTTACGAAGAACCTCTCGTCCAAGGTTAATCTTGGCGTTAATCTTAATATCAGCCGCGAAAACAAGAAGCTTAGTAGCATGAATTTAGGATCGAATACGGGCTGGTCATCCTCTTATATTTTTTTAGCACCTACTATACCTATCTATAAAGCGGACGGAAGCTATGAGACATTCAATCCTATCTGGTATACAGGAGGACATATTGATAATCCGGTAGCGATTGTGAATAAGATCACCAATAAGCAGCTCGCTAACAACGTTATTGGTAACTTTTACCTTCAGTACGAACCGATTCCCGGGTTAAAGCTAAGGTCTTCCTTGGGTATCAATTTTATCAATCAGCGTGCGGATTACTACAGTCCTTCGGATATGCCAAGCAAGATTTATAACAAGGTTATGTACGGCTCGGCCTCTTCTGATATCTACAATACCAGTAGCTTAATTAATGAGAACACAGCGAATTATACGAAAAGCTTCGGAGAGCATCACTTCGATTTTCTTCTTGGAACGAGCTACCAGACCAGGGATATCGACCGCTTATATGCTTCGGGTTCGCGACTTACGAATGATATTACGCAATACAATAACCTAGGGATTACAGAACAGGAGAATCGGGGCATCGCTTCCAACCTGGATGAAAATACGATTGTCTCTTTCTTGGGACGCATTAATTACGATTACAAAAATCGTTACTATTTTACCTTTACAGGTCGTAGAGACGGCGCCTCCAATTTTGCCGCAGGAAAGAAGTGGGGCTTTTTCCCATCAGGTGCTGTCAAATGGAGAATCTCTAATGAATCCTTCTTTGAGCATGCTAAGATCCGTAGCGCGATATCCGATCTTTCCCTCCGGGTCAGCTACGGTTTATCGGGAAATCAGGGTATAGCCAACTACCAGTCTTTGGCTTCATTATCGGCAAACAGTAATGCGTATATTTTCGGAGGTACGCAGGCGTTGGGTTATACGCAGGGAAATATTGGCAATGACGGGTTGACATGGGAGACCACCTCTCAATTGGACGCTGGACTTGATGTTGAATTCCTTAATGGAAGAGCGAGCTTTACGGCCGACTATTATCGGATGGTGAGCAAAGATTTGTTACTGACCGTTCAGATTCCATCACAAACCGGGTACGGATCACGTATTGTTAATCTCGGAAAATCATTAAATGAGGGTTTTGATTTTTCACTAAGTGGCGATGTGATCCGAAATCGTAATTTCACATGGAACGCACTCATCAACATCTCAACAAACCGACAGGAAGTAACCGATATCGGTCCGCTCAGCAGAGTTTCTTTAGATGCCGGCATCGGTTACGGCGTACTTACGAGTTATTTAGAAAAAGGTGTACCCATCGGTGCTAATTATGGTGTTGAATATGCAGGAACCTGGAAAAGTCAGGAAGAAATAGATGCCGAATTGAGCAAGCCTGCCGGGGAGAGAACCCTGGTCTCAACGGCCAATCTTTATAGACCCGGAGGACCACGATATGTTGATTACAACCAGGATGGGGCACTAAACGCGATGGACTACCATTACCTTGCACCGGCAAATCCTAAATTGTTTGGTGGATTTGGAAGTACATTTACTTACAAACGGGCTATGCTTGATTTCTTTTTTCAGTTTAGTCAAGGCCATAAAATGTTCAATGCCATGGAATTTTTCGCAGGGATGGGTTCTTCTTTAACGAACCAGTACAAGTATATGGTTGACCGTTGGTCGCCAAATAATCCAACTTCGGATATTCCGGCAGTGGAATCACGTGATAACATACCGGGCGACCGATTATTGCATGATGCTTCTATCCTTCGGCTTAAATCAGCTCAGCTCAGTTATAGCCTAAAGGGTTTGTTGTTGAAACGGCTTGTTAAAGATATGAAGGTGTTTGTCAGTGGCACGAACCTGTTTCTGCTGACAAAGTATAATGGATTTGATCCCGAAGTAAATAGTGGCGGTAGTAGTTCAACAATCATTGCTACTGACAATGGGAACTATCCGAATAGTAGAACAATAACCCTCGGACTAAATATGACCTTTTAATCCAAAGTGACAATGAAAACAAGAATAATAACAATGAAAATATATCTGTTTATGTTCCTGCTAACTGGGAGCATGCTGATTGGAGGATGCGAAAAAGCCTTGGACGAAGATGCGAAGACCTTCATTGCTCCGGATAAGTTTTTTACCAACGGCGAGCAATGTACACAAGCCGTCAACGGCGTCTATGGATCTTTAAACACGATTTATGGATCGCCGGAATTTTGGCGGATTGTAGATCTGGGTACCGATCTTTCTTATACGGAAGATGCAAACAATCTCATCCCGCATGAATATACCTTCACTTCCGGAAATACAGGTACCGGTGGCATTTGGAGCGCAGCCTATACGGCTATTAAGAACGCAAATATGGTAGTCAACCGCGTATCACAAGCTCCTATTGACGAACAATTAAAAGGACGGCTTGTTGGAGAAGCAAAATTTCTACGGGCTCTTTATTACTTCATACTATCTAATTTTTGGGGAGATGTTCCGCTATGGACGGACGAGCTGAATGTAGATGCGGTAAGTCAGCTTGCACGAACACCACTAGTTGAAGTTCGAGCTCAGATTGTAAAAGACCTGAGCGAGGCTGCTGAAACACTTCCATTAAGCTATGGCACGAGCGATGTAGGTAGGGCAACTAAAGGAGCGGCCTTGACCCTTTTGGCTAAAGTATATCTTTATAACAAAGAGTGGACAAATGCGCAGCAAACCGCACTACAGGTTGTTCAAAGTGGTCAATATTCGCTGTTACCAAATTATGCCGATGTTTTTGATGTGCATAATCGTTTTAAAAACAATGCGGAGTCCATTTTCGAAGTTCAATTTCTTCGTGATGCTGCCACTGCCACCAATATCAAAACACACCAGCAGGTATCCTATTATATGCCTGCGAGAGATCCAGGCAAAAGCACGTATGCAGGTGTAGACTTCGGGAATTATATTATCGATGGATGGAGCGTCTGCAGGCCAACGCTTAAATTAGCGAAGATGTTCGAACCGAACGATCAGCGTAAGGATGTTGTGCTCGGCTATGGTTATAATGGGCAGACCTTTACCAAATGGCCGAGACCGGACCACCCCTGGTTCGGGCCTAAATTTTGGGATCTAGATGCCAATGCGCAAGCAAGTGGTAAGAACCTTTATATATTACGTTACGTAGATGTCTTATTGATTCTGGCAGAGGCTTATAATGAAGATGGAAATATAGCAGAAAGTACAAAATGGCTTAATGAAGTAAGGAAACGCGCTAAATTGAATGAGCTCGCAAACCCGTCACAGGAAAACCTACGTGAGGAGATCATGAAAGAACGTGCCATTGAATTTGCCGGTGAATTTCAACGAAGATGGGATTTAGTTAGATGGAATAAGCTGGTGGAGGCCGTTAAATCGGTTGCTGACGACAATCCGATAGGAGCGGCAAATATCAAACCGTTTCATAACTATTATCCGATTTCTGCAGAGGAGATTATAAAAAATCCAAATCTAACGCAAAATCCGGGTTACTAGGTTTTTACGATGAATAAGTTCATTAATCTACATAATTCAATGAAAAGATTATTAATTTTTTGTATGGCCGTTATTTTCGCCTGCTGCAAAGAAGATAAACAAGCTTTTTTACAGAAAAGCACAACCATGTCAGCTCAAGCTAAAGGAGTGACGGAAGCGGTTACTGACGACTGGATATGGGCCGGTAATCAGGCTACTAATAAAATTGAAATCTATGATCCGGGGGTCGAAGACTGGAATAGCTCCACTGCGCTGAAATGGTCGTGGAAACCCGAGGCAGCTAAAGGCTATTCTCAATATGCGCTAGACAATTGGGGGCTGCCGACAGATTTCAAAGTCCGCACTGTTAACGTATGGGGAGGAAACCATTTAGTTGCTTCCTGTTCAAATGGTTTAGTTACGATTGCTTCTTATCCTGGGGGGATAAAGAAATGGGCATATAATCTCGGATTTAATCCGCATGGTGTAGAATTGTTACCAAATGGAAACATCGCCGTTGCTGCTACAGATAAAGATTCGGTCTTGCTTTTTGCTTCGTCTACTGGAAACGATAACTTAACTCATGCTGCGGTTCGATTGAATAAAGCGCATGCCGTTTTATATGATCCGGTGGAGCATATTCTTTGGGCAACGGGGAATGATTTTGTGATGGCCATGCAGGTAGGCGGAACAGATGCCGCTCCTACTTTGACGGAACTACCGGAAAGACGGGGGCGTTTGAACACAACCAGCAGTGCCAATCCCTATGGGCATGATCTATCCCGAGACCTAAACGACCCTAATATATTATGGGTGAGCACCAATGGAGGTGTTTATCGCTTTGATAAAACAACAAAAGCGTTTACGGATGCTCCTAATCTGCTTAACAAGACTTTTGTGAAAGGCATCAGCCGACAGCAGTCCGGTCTATTTGTACTTACACGTCCAGATTCGGAGAAGACAACCGAGCTACCGGATCCTGTTACCAGTCCAACTTGGTGTACACGCTATGTGGATATTTATTCCAGCGATGGCTACTTTCAATATTATCGGACAAAAAGCGGTGCAAAGTTTTACAAGGCGAAAATTTTCCGTACGCCCTATTGAAAAGGAACGTAAAGAATCACCGGAAAATAAAAAAGGTGTTTATCAGGATCGAATGAATAGTCTATCTCAGATGGATAAGCAACAAACCCCTCGAAAAGAGGGGTTTGTTTTGTGCTCCCACCTGGGCTCGAACCAGGGACCAAAAGATTATGAGTCTTCTACTCTAACCGCCCTATTATGGGACAAAAAGTGCATTTCTGACTTACAGAAGCAATATAATCACTTTTTTTGAAACCGCAAAATTTTGTTCCGTAACGTATTTGTAACGGTTTTTTTTGGGATAAAGAGTAACTGTTCAAGTCTTTAAAATCAGGATATGAAAACACCCTGATCCAATAAGAACCAGGGTGTCAATGATATTTGTTCAATAAATCCAAAAGGACAAAGCTGCTTGCAGTATTATAGTCTTCTCCACTACCTTGCCCGACCTCGTGAATTATTTTGTTCTTCACTGTCACTACTGGGTTTCATTCCTTGTTGCCCAATATCCTGAACCAATGGTTTTACATACTGTTCATGAAACAGCCCGGCCCTCTTTAAAATACTTTCAGGAATGTTTGTATTTAATATCTTCACACCGTCCTTTAGTTCCTTAAATATATTTTTAGCTATGGAGTTGCTTACGATCTCGGCGCCTTTGGGATGCGACAATACGTCTTTAAGCGGTACGCTGAAAGTCTGTACGATCCAGGAATTATCATTGGGCTTGCCAAAGACGATCCCTTTTTCCATATCCTTGATGACTTTTTTCTGGATTTTCTCCAGGTCTTTCTTTGCCAGGTAATCATTGAGCAGGTCGTCAATGTAATGTTCAAGGTTCATAGGTATAGAAAACCCTTCCATGTATTCATCTTTAGGATAATTTTTGTCGGGCAGTGTTTTGGTGTAGTCCTCTGCCTGGCGGATAAGCTCCCATCCCTCTTTGTTATCTCCGCTGTAATAAGTGGCGCCTCCGCGGCCATCGTTCTTTGCGGTTCCCGCACGCTTGCCTTCGATGTACAGGTTGGCCTGAAAAGCCAGTGTTTCTTCACTAAAAGATTCGTAATATTTGATATTTTTTAGTTCAATGTTCATGATGATTGTTGTTAATTGGTTTATTCTTTTGTTCCTAATATTATCCTGACCAGCTTGAATTTTAAGCATAGCAAAGCACCCTGGCCCGTAGGAACCAGGGTGCAATTACTGATGTGTTAATAGCTATTTACAAACAGCTGATAATAAGAGCTGAAGCCGCCTTTGGGTTTATGTGTTCGGATATTACTGCGCAGGGCAACTGTTTTTTCAAAGCGGTGCAGGGAAAAGACAGGTACAGGAATATTGAATTTTCGTCTTCGGTAACCAATCTGTACAATATCGTCAAAAATGCTGAATGTGGCATCTTTCCCTGACAGCCACAATGCGGCCTTACAGTCTGTTACCCTGCCAGTAATCTCGGCATCAAAGAGCATATGCACTTTAGCATTGCCAAAACATTCTTTCAGGAAGCGTACCTGGTCGGCAATGGCCAGCAGCCCTAAAGCTGCAAAGGCCACGTTCCCCGGCAAGGTTAACCAGTCCGGACTAAGCTGGCAGAAGCAAAGAATATCTGCGGCAGAGTGGCTTAAAAACAAGTGCCTAACCTGTGCTAGTGATCCTTCATGTACCAGCCAGATACCGACGGATACCGGAACCTTATGCAGACCGGGCGACCAATATTCCGTCCCGGTTTTCCCGTAGTTGTTCTCATAGGAGAACAGGAAAGCATCATCCTGAACGTGTATGCGATCTTTGAAAAAATCCAGCACTGCGGTATTGATGCCTGACGGGTGGGTATTGACGAACGGAGACATCAGCGTGATGCTGTGCGTCCGTAACCACGGCTTTGCTGTGAGTTTCTGGAATAATCAAAATGCTCACCTACGGTCATTTCCATTTCTCTTTTGGGTTTGCCGACCATGCTATCAGCCAAGGCCTGGTTATAGCCTTTGGTATATCCTTCCTTTTGCGTGTCCTTATTACCGGCAAGATTGCGAATTCCGCGGAGCAGTAGATAAGAGATGCCACCATCCAACAATACCGAAAGTATCATTGCCTTTCTGTCCGACCTGATGCCCTTGCTGTCGGTAGCACTGTGTTGGATGCGGGTTCCGTCCGTTAGTTCTACCACTTCTCCACGTTGGAATGCTTTTTTCTGTTCTTCTGACAGCGTTTCCCCATTGACTTTTAGAGGAACCTCTACCTGATCGGGATGGTAGGCGACAAATTCCCTAGTTTGTTTGTCATATTCAATAATCAGCTGCGCCAGTTTTTTATCGGCTTGTTCGTAGACTTTTTGTACCGATTGCAGCTTGCCATCCAGAAGCACTCTGGCTTCTTCCGCGCTGAGCAAGGGATGCGGCTTAACTTCCTTGTAGATTGGATGCAGGTTCAACGTAACAGTGCCGTCCTCGTTGCGGTTCAGGGATAGTTTGGCATCCAGCTGTCGGATAGAAACCCCGTCCATCTTTAAATGGAACATGCTGCGCATGTCTGTTCTTCGTCCCGCCAGCAAGGCATCGACGTCTTCACTGCTCAGGTTCAACTGACCTTCCTGGTACAGTCCGAGCTTTTCGAGTTCTTTAACGGGCAACTCGTTTTCCTTAATTAATGTTTCCATAATTAAATGCTTGTAATTCGTAATGATTTAGCGTCTGATGCCGTAAGCGGCGACCGTTTCCGCCTTCTGCGAAACGGGGATTTCTGTTTCCGCTGCGCTGCGCGTATGTTTCTCCGGGTGCTGTCTGGCATGGAGCAGGGAATCGTACAGGCTATCGGCTTTGGAAAGGACAAAGTTTTGGCCGGTAGTTAGGTCTTCCATCCGCAGGCGCCCTTGCTTTAAGTGGCCCTGAACTTTGTACACGGTATTGTTGTAGGCGATTTCATCACCCGATGAAAGATATTTGGAATCTGTGCCGTATTTCGGGGGCTGCGCTTCGGGAAGGGCCCTCACTTCCGCTTTGACCTCTCTTTTCTGTTCCAGTCCGGTGAGGTAGTTGAATATCTTTTCCGCATCTGCGGCAGCGGCATGGATTTCAAAGGGCGTATCCTGCAAAACCTTGATCCAACTGTCCACGTATGCGGCATGCTGGCCCGGATCGTGGCCTATCCTAAATTCCTGCCCGATTAGTAAAGAAGCGATCTCTGCCCGTAATTCTTCACGGGCGTAGGCTTCCGTACCAAACTTGTTTATAATGCTTCGGTCGAGGCGATCCTTGTGGCCCGTCCAGTGGCCCAGTTCATGCAGCAGGGTTGCGTAGTATTTGTCCGGTGCATCAAACTGTTCTTTCAGCGGCATGGTGATTTTGTCCCGCAGCGGGCTGTAATAAGCGCGGTCGCCCGACCGGTGGTTAACATTGGCCCCGGAGCCCACTATGAGTTTTTCCGCCCGTTCTATCGGGTTCCAGTCAAGCGTTTTGATGTCCGGTTTTTGCAGGGCCGGTATCCCGTTCACTTGCACGGCATTAAATACCCAGGCAGTGGTAATGATAGGGCGATCCAGTTTTACCGAAACCTTGACAGGTTTGCCTTCCTCGTTGAGTACGGGTTTACCGCTTTCATCCCTTTTGGCTACCAGGTCGGTCGTCTTAACGAACTGGATCAGCGATGCCTTTTCACCTTTTCTGACTTTCCAGTCATTGGCCGATGCCTGATTAAAGGTCATCCAGCGCGGGTCTTCATAGCCGTTGAGCAATAAGGAGAATGTGTTAATGCCTTTATAGCGGTTACCGGTAACCGCATTATAAGGGAGTTCAAAGGCAGGCAAGTTATCACTATTCCAGGGCTTCTGCCAGGGGGCTGTACCAGCTTTAAGCTGTTCAATGAGTTTTTCGGCGACCTGAACGTGTAGGGCCTTTATTTTGTCATTCGTCATCTTGTCCCACCTCCTGGGGGTCTTCATCTTCGGGCAGCATGTCGGCATAATCCACGCCGTAAACAGCAGCTTCTGCGGCGGTTAGGCCGATGGCCTGGCCAGCTGCAAGCGTGTTTAATTTATCTTCGAGTGATCTTGAATAGGGTTCCATAAAAATTATTTAGGTGATGGTGGCCGCCGGGGCAGTAGCAGCGACCGTAAAAAATGCAGTGGGTTGATGTACCTGCCCCTGTACCGTATGCTGAAATGCAGGTGTTCCCCCGTAACCCGTCCCGTTGCTCCGGTGACGGCTATAAATTCTCCGCCTGATACAGGTTCGCCCGGCGTAACCAGGATATAAGAAAGGTGTCCGTAAATGCTTTGAAACTCGCCGTGCGCAATACGGATATACTTGCCCAGAATGGGGTTAAATCCGGTATCGATTACCGTACCGTCCATAACACTGAGGACAGGATCGCAGCGGGCGGCAAGATCAATTCCCTTATGTAGGTCAGGGAGCCCGGTAACTGGGTGAACCCGCTTGCCGAAAGATGAGGTAACCCGCAGCTGCGGCAAAGGCAGGCTGACGTTCGTGCCATCCTGCGCAAAGGAACTGACAGAAAACAACAGCACCAGGGACAGTACATAGGCCCGTTTTAGGTGCCCGTTCATGGCGCGGATTATCGGGTAATACCGGTTGTGTGCTGCTGTTCCCGGTTTTCTTCCCTGACTAGGCCGAGCTTGTCCTGTAGGGACACGGTACTGTAGGCGAGCGTCCTTTCATTGGTGGTTGCCAACTCCATTGCATCGCGCAGGTAGTTTACCGAGTTCTTTTCCTGGAGAATGGTAATCTCCATTAGCGTCTTAAAGTCCGGGGTATCCATTTCCTTGATATGGGTGAGTATATCCGCATACAGCACATGATGCGGTTTCAGCACCAGCAGCGCATCGGTGGAATACAGGCCCAAAGGGCTGTTCCCAAAGCCTACATAAATCTCGTCCTTTACGAGGTCTGCACTGGTAATCACGCCTACCTGTCCCTGGCGCTGTACCGGATCGTTCTCTAATTTGGGGTGTACCATGACCAGATGGCCGGTTAAATCTTCCATAACGTTAAATTTTAGTAAAAAAATAAATTGACTTTCTTTGCGGGGTTCCGCTTACTTTTTAAAGCTCTGCTTCATCATGCCTTTGGGCTGGGGCATGGCAGCAGATGGCTGTACGGGGGTGAACTGTTTTACCAGTTGCTGTACCTCCTGGTTGATGCGGTAAAAGTTCTGCCTCAGGACTTCATCTTTTTTGCCTTTGAAGTCGTAATAAACCGGCAGTTCGCGGTAGCTTTGTTCTTCTTTTTTGATGGCATTCACATCCAGGTTGATGCGGCAGTGAACGGCCGAGGGCTCAAACTTCCCGGTGTAATCCGCTACAGCATCAGCGGCAAGCATGCCAACCATTTCCCCGGCCCTTAATGCGGCGATCTTTCCGGCCGGTATCAGCGGTTCGAGTTTTTCGCTTAGTGAAATGGATGTTTTGTGCCGGTCGATGCTGAGGCTTTCATTTTGCTGTTTCACTTTTCCGAACAACCGTTCCAGCCAGTCCAGGGTATCCTTGTTTTGCACCGAACCGGATAGCACATTACCCACTACCGAAGTAATGGTTGCGGCAGTTTCTTTGCCGTATTGCTGCTGAAATTGTTGCAGGCTTTGGATGCCCAAAACAGATGCCACCAGATTACTTCTGGCCTGGCTGAGCACCTGCTCAATACGAAAAATATAGAGGCTGGGCGCTTCGTCTATGACCAGTCCTACGGGCAGATTGCCTTTTGTGTTCACCAGTTTTGTCACCCGGTTGAGCACAACGGAATAGCAGGCCGAATTGATGCTTTGTGTCAAAGGATCATTGGCCAGTACCAGGATCGAGGGGTTTTTAGGATCGCTGATTTTCAACTCAAAATCATCACCCGAAAACACCCAATAGGTTTCTTTGGTCGCCAGCCGGCTGATAAAGATTTTAAGCGTTCCTACCTGGCCTTCCAGTTGATCAAATGCTTTGGTATTGTAAGCGCTCCTGAACGGAGAAAGCAGGGATACCAGTTCGGGTTCTGAAAAGAGCGTACTGAAAATTTCCTCATAGGAAAGGTTCAGAAAGGAAAGTACATGCGGCAGGCTGGAATAGCGGCCGCCTTGATACTTGCTGAAAAAATAAATACAGGAAGCCAGAAAATTGATGGCCGATTGTGTAAAAAACTGATCACTACCACCGGATTTATCTCCCTTTTTCATTGCCTCTACCAGTGCTTCGGCAGTTTCAGAAGCATCTGCAAGCGTATTGAGGTACTGCCTTTTCCAAGGATTTACCCTTTTACTTTTCTCTGGGTCGTTGAGGTTGAGCACATGAAACTTATAGTTCAGGCATTTTCCTTTCTGTTTGGCCAGCAGGTAATGATAATAGGCAACCTTTGCCAAATCCGGGTACTTTATATCATACACGCATAATGTGAAAGATTTAGCTATGAATTGCTTAATCACTGGAATAATAACCGAAAACGTCTTGCCACCCCCTGGCACTGAAATTAAAAGCAGGCTCCTGAATAAATTCGACAGCGGGATGAATCCTTTTCGCACTTTGTTTTTATAATAGAACAGCATCGGGATATTTACCGAGTAAGGGGTATCGATTGGCTTTAACGGCTGCATAAAGGATTCCCCCTCTACGTTCCATTTGTCCTTACCCAATTTGGAACTAATCATTTTGGACACGTTGTCCATTGCCACGTGGATCAACAGGGTTCCGGCAATAGCGCTGGCGATGTAGGCCAGATCATACCAGCCCACGTCCATCCAGACGGCAGGCGATTGCCTGCCCTGGAACCAGATGCCCGAAAAGAAAATAATCAGCCCGGCCGCCAGTGGATAGACGATCTGGCTTGTGGGGTTCAGGTCTTTCTTTTTCCGGCTAAGCGTACCCACAGAAACCAGGCAGATCAGGGTCAAGGTGAACAATTTGCTGTAAAGCAGCTGGTGATAAAATGGTATCCTGGCCAGCCTGATCGCAAAAAAGCGCAGGCTGAATTTGTCCGTGTAGTCCTGGGTCATCAGTTTACCGGCATAGAAAAACAGGAAAACCTCGATCAGAACGGACAAATAGATACCAAATTGCAGGAACCTGTGCAGGCTCTGTTGTTCTTTGGTTTCTTCCATAAGTAATTGGTGTTTTAGAGGTCGAAGGCAGCCTTTGTGGGTCTTAACAACAGCAGAACGTTACAGGATGTCTGCTTTTAATATATCCCCATATTTAAGTCGCAAGGTCAGCACCCGCCCAGAAATCTGCTTTTCGGTCAGTTCGATGTTCAGCACCTTATTGCCGGGAAAGGTGGCCTTTTTCAATACATAGATATTCCGATACTGCTTTTTAAAGGAAGTGTTCGGGTACAGTTGCCATACCGGCTTAATTTCCACGGATTGTACATTGGTCGCTTTGGTAATCTTTTTGTCTTCGATCTTAAAGCGCTGTTCATCGATTTGGTAAGGCAGATTTGTCTGATTATAATAGGTGATGTCGAGGAAAATATGATCCCCAGCGGTATATACATGGTTCAACCTAGCCTGTAGGCCGAAAGCCTTAGCCTTCCGTAGGGTCTTTCCGGCCGGTTCACGTGAGATCCGCATAGCGAAATCCTGCATTTCTTTTGACGTAAGGGAGATGCCAGGAACATCCAGCGGTCGGGTATGTTCCGGCATGATATTGACCTGGGAGGGAATAGCGATTACCTCACCGTCCGTGTAGCGCAGGTTATACTGGGCAATAAAACTTTCCCCGATGATAGTCACGATAGCACCATTTGCTGAACCGCCAAAAAAGGCGGAATCTGGTATGATCTTTAACCGCAGGACATTTTTTAAGGGCAGGTCCCCCGCAATGGCGTGCGTGGATATATCCACGTACTGAATAGGTTCGGGGGAAATAAAGTGCAGGGAAATATCCCGGCTGATTAAAATATCAGGCAGGTCTTTGCGGGATATGCCTGCTGGGGCTTGTGCATAAAGTCCCTTGGCCACCCAAAGGATGGCCGTTAAAAAAACGATCAGTTTCTTCATAATGATAATGGGTTAATACTTGTTCTGGTTGTTTTTGAGTTCTTCGGGATCAATCAGGAAGACCTGTGTGTTGTATTTCAGTTTCGCCTTATTGCTGCGGATCAGTTTGCTCACCGCCGTAGTGGTGGACTGGAACATCTTTTGAACCATGCTCATGACCATCTGGTTATTATTTTCGGCCTGCTGCTGGATGGTCATGCCCTGGCTGGCATCGCTGCCCAGCGCTTTCGAAAACTCGCGGAAAGCGGAAGCGGGCACATACAGCCCTGGCAGTCCGTCATTATCGTAAATGTCCAGCCGGACGGGCAGGATATGGTTATCCTGAAAAATAGAGCTGACCGAAAGATTTACCCGCTGGCCGGTAAAGCCGGTGATCTGGGCGTATAGGTAGGTATCTTTTCTGACCAGGAAGCGGCCGGCATTCATATCATCTAATAGGCGGATGCGGAGCCGTGAACCGGCATAGCCGGTGATGTCCTGGTCAATGATGGCGCGGATAAAACTGTCCTCGTTGTCTGCCGAAATGGTATTGAAAAGCCTCGTTGCGGCCGAAGTTTTGGAAACGCTGAGTTTCTTATGTTTTTTCAGTTCCTGTTCGGCCAGCACCATTGCCTTTTCTCTTGCCTGTTCCGCTTTGTAGTCCGGGTCGTTGGCCTTGCCCATGCTGTCGATCAGGGCCATCTGTTCCCGGAATATCTTCATGGGATCGGTTTGAGCGGGGCTGCTAGAAGCGTTACCTACGGGCGGCTGCTGTTTCAGCTTTGAAAGCGCGGTTGCCAGGTCACGGTCGGTATCGTAAGTGCTTAGGGGCTGTTGTTTGGGGCCGGCGTCGGGAAATGTGGCATGCGCCCTACGCGGTTCGGCGGAAGTGGCGCCGTATTTCCGTTTCATTTCCCGGTCGATGGAGTCTAGCATACGCTTTTCTTGCTGATTGTACAGATCGGGCACGTTCTGCCTGCTGGTCTGTTCCAAGCCGATCTCCCCGACGGCTGTGTAACCGTCCGCATCTTTATATTGCTTCCGATAAGCGTCCAGCTTATCTTCCAGGCCCTTGTTTTTAACGTCTTCGGAAACGTCCGCCACATTCTCCTGTAGCGTACTTCCCTGTCGCTGTACGGGCGCTTCCTTGCCGAAACTGCTTTTCCATGTGTAAAAAAACAGGCACAAGAAAGGTAGCAGGATCAGCGGCAGCATATACCGTGGTTGCTTGAAATTAATCTTCATAATTACTGGGTTGGTTTAACATTAAGTTTGTGATGGATGATTTCCAGCTGCCGGATCGCATTTTTGACCAAAAGGCTGTCGGCCGCGGTCAGGCTGTCCTTGTGCAACACGGTGTTGATCTGGTTTTGCAGGTCGAGCACTTTTTGCAACGCCTGACCGGCGCCGATAATCTGGCCGAAACCCTGGGTCACGTTGGTGCCTGTGCCGGAAAGGGATGGCAGCGGCGCGGTATCTTTTACCCGCATGACCGTAAAGGCCAGCACGCCGGAGAACAGGATACTAGCCAGCATCAATATAAATATCTGCCTGGGGTACCTGGCGCTGATGCGCTTCCAGAGGTCACCCAACCGGGAGAAATAGGCCCCGAACTCTTTACCTATCTCCCGGTAAAGGTCAGGGCGAGGTTTAAAATGAGTTTTTCTGTACATTTTCAAGGTCTTTGTTTTCCAGTGTTTTCCAGCGGGTAATCAGTACCGCGTGGGGATTGTTATCAGAGCGTATTTCCAAGTCTTTCAGGTAGCCTTCGGTCACCAGTGAGCGGATAATGGCAGAGCTTCGGCGGTCGATCTTCTGCTTACCGTAATAGCGGAAATACCTGCGGCCCTCGTCGATAAAAATGGAATCCGTTTGCAGGGTCAATACCGCGCTGGAAGAAAGGATAGAGTTAAAGAATCCTTTTTCTTTGAGGTTGTTGTATTGGAGCGCACCGCTTTCATCGACCAGGTACATTGCCCTTTTCATCTGGTATTCGATGTATTTATCATCGGGCGTCAGTGAAAAGAAAAGGCTGTGAAAAAGGTTGACGTGCGAACGGTATTCTGCGGCGCGGTTCAGCTGTACGTCGGTCTGGCGGGCCAGCAGCGGCACGCTGTTCGCGTCCAGAACGTAGACGCTTTTACGGGCGTCTGCAACCTGGCGGTAGGCGAAAAAGGAAACGACCAAGACGATCATGACCGCCGTTACAAAACTGGTGGCGGATAAAAAGGTGGCCAGGCGCACTTTGGCCTCTATGTTTTTGATAATCATTATTTCATCATTCTGGTGAGCATCCTGGACATATTGGAAGCGCCGCGGCCCATCGTGGAAGCGGCAGAGCTGATACCGGAAGTAGACACGATCCAGGTACTGATGCTCGGTACGGTTAGCATGGTGAGCCCGCCGATCAGAAAAGTGACAATCACGATACCGAAAGACAGCAGGCCGTTCCCTGCGAACCAGCCCAGCTTTTCAAGGCTTTCGCCGGACGTGCCGACCAATTCTTTATAGCGGCTGATTTCGGCCTCCATTGCATAATGCTGGAATAGCGAGGCGATGTACAGCACCAGGAAACCGATGCCTGTGTACAGGTTGACTGAAATAAAGCGGGCAATCCAGGTACTAAAGCTGTCCCTGAATGCGGGCAAAATGCTGATGGCCACGGAGAACGGCCCCAGGATTATCAGTATGGTGGAAAAGATGATCTGGATAATAAAGATGATGTACACGCAGATACGCAGTATCCACAAGGCCAGTGTTTCCAGGATGGAACTGGCCAGTAGTTGTAAGCCGACCTGCATGCGGTTGCGCAGTTCTACTATCGGGTTCCATACCTCGGCAAAACCTTCCTTGACCGTGGACTTGACCGACTCCCAGGCATTTTCATACCAGGTGTCCGCTTCCTGTTTGGCAGTCTCGGTCTGCGCCTGTACGGTAAGCAGTTGGTCGGCGACCTGCACCATGAGCTGGGCCCTTTCCAACCGCAGGTTATTGACCTGGGTCTGGCTGTCGTTAAACATGAGCTCGGTCTTATTGGCGATCAGGTCGGTCGGATAAGCGACCACCCTGGTAAAGGTAGACCACCAGAGAATGACCATGACCAGACCGAAGGGCCTGAGCAGCGGCATAATTTCCATTTTCTTGTCGCCCGACATCATCTCATAGGACTTGATAGCGAAAAAAATGAGCATGAATATGGCGGAGAGCGCCTGCGCATCGGCTATAAAGGCATCATAGTGCGTCCA
The DNA here is from genome assembly GCF_044784325.1 of Olivibacter sp. EAT-5. NCBI lineage: Bacteria > Pseudomonadati > Bacteroidota > Sphingobacteriia > Sphingobacteriales > Sphingobacteriaceae > Olivibacter > Olivibacter sp. EAT-5. The sequence goes on from NZ_CP173028.1 coordinate 2,922,850, forward strand.
GATAGTATTTTTCATCGCTTTTAAAAAATGCATCATGCCTTCCTCGTACACCCCGTTGCCCTGCAAAAAGTTAAAGGTCTTTTTAAAGGAGTCCGGCACGTCCCCGGAACCTGATTGCATAAAAAAACCGGCGGTGCCGGTCAGTAAATTGGTTATGTTCATCTTGTTGATCTAAAGTTTGGATTTGCTCAGGATGTCGTCGGCGATCTGACGATCGGTGCGGTAGCCCTCCCTTTGCACTATGGGCTGTTCCCTAGACTTCATCTTACCGGCGGATTCGGTCAGGGATAGGAATTTTCGGGCATACTGTTTCTTGGCTTCCCAAGAAGTATTTAGCCTGCGGTATTCCAAAAAAAGCCTGTGATAGGCCAGGATGCGTGAGCCGCGGTCAAGGGTGGCATTCATGGCGCCGTCAAGCCGTTCTCGGATGCCGGCGGATTCTTCCCGGTACCAGTCATAGACGCCAGTGCGTAACAGATAGTCACGTTCCTTAACAGCGATGCCCGTTAACAGGTCGGCTTCCTGTTGGTTCAAAAGTGGTTCAAATTCATAGCGGTAATAGAGCAACCATAAGGGATCGGCGGTCGAAAAGACTGCCGAATAGTTGACCGCCTCGGTTACGGCTGTGTTCTTTAGGGTATCGGCATGCAGTTTATAGGCATTTTCTGTATTCTGCATCGCAGCGGCAAATGCCAGGCGTTGGGTCTGTGGCCCTATGGGCCCCAATGGGCGCAGGTCTTTTTTGGGATAGTCTGGGTGCCAGGCCCAAGTGAGCCAGTAGTTGGGGTTCAGGCCCAGGAAACCGCTGGTTGGGGTAAATTTCTTTCTGTCCCACTGTTTGAATACCATACGTTCCTGTTGGTTAATGATATGCTGGTCGCGGATCACCTGCTGCGCCGCTGCCGGAGCGATCAATGCGAAAAGGGCGGCAGCTAATAAATAATGTTTCATAGCTTATTCTTTCAAAAGTTGATAATTGCGGATAATGTCTGTTGCCATGCGGGTATCCTGGTTGATGAAATCGCGGTAAGGATTGGCCGTTTTCAGTACGCCGTTCATTTTGGCCCAGTACATTGACCTGCCCATGCTGTAGCAAAGCGCCCGCATGACTTTCAGCTCTAAGATGACCTTGCGTAACAGCGCATCTCTTTTTTCGTAATCCATCAGTACGTTAGTGCCTTCTTTGAGTACAAAGGCGGATACCTCGCTGACCAGGTTGACCCCGCGGGATTTCATCTGCCGGGCAACATCTTCGGCGAACAGCAGCAGGTATGGTTCGCTGCCTGCAATGGCGATCATGGTATTGCTTTCCTGAATGATCTCCGCGCTGATCCGGGCGACCTGGGCGGCGGCAATGCCGCTTTTCAGCGCCTGATTGACTTGGGTAAGCGAATTATGGATCAGTGTCTGCACTATCACCACTGAACTGATGTTTAGAGTAATATCGTCCAGCCGGTTGCGGATGGTGTTCAGGTAATTGTTATGTGTATTTTCAGCGGCCAGACGTACGGCACCATTCTCGTTGACAATCGCAAAATGACCGGGATCGAAAACAATGCTTTGGGCCTTTGTGCTTCCCGCACGGATGAACAAAAAAACGGCGGCGATAAAAAGTTTATATCTCATGGCTATGGATTTTTAATGATCGAGGCGTTCCGTATAATGTCATCGACCAGCCGTTTATCCTGATCTATGAAATCGGCAAAGGGGTTCAGTCCGCGTTTGTAGCTTGCCTGTATCATAGTGGCGGCCAGTCCTCTGCTGGCCCCTTCGATCAGGCGGAGCTCCGTCAGGGCATGTGAGAAAAGGATTTTGCGGTCGCTGGCCTTCATCTGGTTAATGTCGCCGATGCTCAAGGCCAGTCCGGCGATATAATTGGCCAGCATCCTTGCCCGGTCAGCAAGGTCTTTCTCCGTCTGAAAAGCAAGCGCGATCAGGACGGGATTATCACTGGCCAGCTGGTAAATAATGTTTTGCTGCCGGATGATCTCCAAAACAACAGGGCTGGCTTCCAGTCCGATTTGGGCAGCGTCGATGGCCAGCCCGACGGTATGGAAACGGCGTTGCAGTTCCCGGTACTTTGTCTTTAGCTTGCTCATTTCTGCTCTGTTGACTTCTTCGTTAGCAGAAGTAACGGCCTGTTTGTTCTTTGCTTCGTCCTGCCTGCTGTGTTCGCTCTTGCTTTCGGCCACCAACTGGTGGATCAGCCCCACGTTCAGCTGGCAAAAGGCATCTTGCAGCCCGAAAAGTAGGCAAATCAGTGTGATGGTTCCTTTCATTGTTTCAGGTATTTGGCGTTTCTGATAATGTCATTTGCGATCTGCACATCAATATTGATATAGCCTGCATAGGGGTTCAGGGAATTAAGGATACCGCGTTGCCTTGCCCAGAACATGGTTCTCTGCATACCATAGGCGACGCCCCGCAGGATCATGAGCTCTGTCCTGATCCTGTTCAGCAGTTTGGCGCGTTCGCCTGAGTCCATCAGGTTATTTACGCCACCCTGCAATACAAAGGAGCTGACCTCGGTGGCCAGGGCCGTTCCTCTTCGCCTGAACTCGCGGGCACCGCCTTCGGCAAACAAGAGCAGTACAGGGTTGCTTTGAGCCAGGTTAACGGCCTTGTTCACATCGATGACAATATCTGCGCTGATCTCTGCAATGTCTTGGATGGCCAGCAGGGAGCGAACGGCGGCGGACACTTCGCTTAGGCCCTGGTAAATCTGCTGCTGCAAATCGTTCACGATGACCAGCTGCCCGGTAACGGCCAGTTGTCCGCGCTGAATCAGGGTCAGGTTGTCATTGGTCTTATTGAGCTGTCCGTTGATGACGCCGGAATGGACGGCCATTGCGCCGGCCGTGGTCGGGTCTACATAGATCTGGGCAAAAGCGGCGCGGCACGCCAGGCAGAATCCTGTTATTAAAATTAGTCGTTTCATACAAAATCAGGTTTAAAATATTCAGTGGAATCGGCGGCGGGCAGCCCTTCACTGTTGACCTTTCGCACAAAGACGTCCAGAGGCAGGCCGCTTTGTTGCATATCGGAAACAAAGGCTTCCAGGCCGCTCTGATATGTCCCGTATGTCTTTATATAGACTTCAACAGCTGCCTTTTCCGGTTTTTCCGTGGTATAGGTGAGATACTGGTAAATAGAATTTTCAACGCCGTAGACCTCCCCGACAGCACCGCGGCGGATATAGACCTCCTTAAACCGTCCGCGTCCATCCTTATTATCCAGTTTGTTGATGGTAAATATTTTTTTCTGCTCGGTTTCAGTTATAGACAGGAGTTTGGCTATTTCTTTATAGTTCTCCTTAAATTTGCTCTGGTCAAGCAGAAAGATAGTATCCGAATTGCTCAGGATACTGTCTTTAACTACAGCATTGCCAATGATGTCGGCCAGCTCCTGGGTCACTACAATGGCCTCGCCCCAAAATTTCCGAACGGTTTTATAGAGGTACAAAATGTACCCGGCCATCAGCGGGGACGCGATGGCCTTCCATGCTTCCTCAATTATGAGGGCCTTGCGCTGGCTTGTCCGGTGACGCATTTTCTGGATAAAAACGTCCATAATTATCAGGGTGACGATTGGAAACAAAATTTTATTTTCTTTCACATTGTCAATTTCATAGACTATGAAGCGCTCGGAAAACAGAGACTGATCGGCCGGTTCGTTCAGGATGCTGTCAAACTCACCGCCACGGTAGAATTTTTTTAGTACATACCGGAATTCGTCCAGGTCAAAAGGTATCTGTTCCTCATTTTTGATCTGCGGGATTTTCTTTAAGGCAAACTCATAAAAAGAGTTGAAATCCAGATGAGATATAAGTTCCTGGCCGGTCTCGGCAGTAAAATACTGGCTGTAATAGGCAGAAATCACGTTGGCGATCACATCCCGTTCCACGGTGCTTACCGTTCCGTCCGCGCCTTTCCATAACAGGCTGATTAGGGTACATAAAAAGTCTTTTTTCTCAATGTTGTATTCGCTTTCAGCAATGGCGAATGGGTTCATGGTGATCGGTTTACTGTCCGACCAGGTAATGTATTTTCCCTGGTAATAGGCGCACAGGCCGGAGTAGGAATGTCCGGTATCCACAATCACCACATCCATATTATAGAGCATATACTGCTCGACCAGTGAATTTATCAGGAAAGATTTTCCAGCGCCTGACGGCCCTAAACAGAAGCGATTCCGCGCGTTGATGCGCCCTGTGCGCATCGGCAAATCGGATAGGTCAATCGCTACTGGCACACCCTGACGGTCGGTAAAGCGAACCAAAAAATCAGACGGTTCATCCTTTAGCAGGGATTCCTTGAAAAAGAAGCAGAGCGCGGCATCGGCGGTGGTCAGGAACCAATCGTATTTTTTTAACTCTACACCATTACCCGGCAGGGCGCAACGGAACAGTTCCAGCTGGTTGTAGGCGTTACGTGAGGGTATAATACCCTGCTGAAAAAGTGCGGCCTCTATGTAATTGACTGCCTTCCTGATCTGCTCATTTTCCGCACAGACAACCATCGAGTAATGGGCATTGACCAGCATCTGGTTTTCCCTGGCCACATCGACCAGCAGCATATCGATGTCCTCTACACAGATCAGGTTGGCCGGATCAGGCACCCCGGAATGGCGTTTGCGTTTCAGTTCCAGTTTATTGAGCGTCAGCTGCTGGGCCGGTATTTCCAGTAGCTGGTTATAGATAATGACGCGGTATCCGGGAACCTCATGCAGAAAAGAAAGGTTATCGACGGGGAAATCCCGCATCCCCTTATTGTCTTGTTTTTCAATATAAGGGCCTACCTTTTCCGGTAAATCCACGCTGTCGGTATTGACCAGGCTGATGCTGCGGATGGCCAGGTTACCCAAATTTAGCTGCTCGTCCCCGCAACGCATATTATTGAGCGCGGTATAGGTCGAGGCAAATTCCATGCTGAGCACCTTGCTCACGTAGCGGTTAATCTCTGCCTCGTTCAAAAAGCGCGGATTGAGCCCGGCACTGGCCAGCAGGTCGGAAAGTTTGGCCATGTTCTGGAAGAAATCGGCCAACACCTTTTTATCAAACGTGTAAAAGGCACCGCGTTTGACTTGGCGGGTAATGACTAGATAGGTTCTGATGTCGGTATATTCGCGCCCTTCGAAATGCGCATGGTATTTCTGCTGTAAAAATTCGCCGGCAGGTACGGCCTTGTATTGCCTGCGGATAAAAACATCCTGCTTTTGGATGATATGCCCTTCGCCCAGTATCTTGATGATATTCAACAGCAGGCTTTGGTAAGCCGTATAGGCGTCCGGGTCGGCGCCGTATTGTAGCACCGGGTTATCGATGTGCAGGATCATAGAGAAATCGCCTTTCTCTCCGTACAATATGTGCAGGCCGTTATAGGTATCGATACCTGCATAAGGCATTTTAAATGCTGTTTTTCTTTCTCGTTGCATGGTTGATCTTTAAATGGGCTGGATGAATAATGACCCCGGTATGCCGGGATTTGGCGTGCAGGCCGTCCTTTTGTCGGAAAAAGGTATAGCCCAGCCCTGCGCAGATCAGGGCAATAGTGAGGAAACCACCGAGGTACATGCTGGTGAGCGCCCCGATCAGGCCACCCATAATAAGGCCACCCGCCAGGGAGCCGATGCCCCAGTAAATGAATTTGCCTTTGAATCCACGGTAAATAAGGGGCTTTTGAAGCCCCTTATAGATTGCATACTTAGCGGTCATTATACGCCGAAAAAAGCCTTGATGACCACCGAAACCAATACCAGGAACAGACATGAACCGCCCCACGACATCAATTCTTTATTGATGTCCTGATCTCCCGCGTTCCATTTGATGTAAACGCGGACACCGCCGATCAGGCCAACCACGGCGCCGATAGCCAGAATCAGCGTAGATACGGGGTCTATATAACTGGTTAGTGAGGAAGTGGCGGCATTGATGCCGGTTGACCCGCCTCCCTGGGCAAATGAAAATTGTGCTGCGAGCATTGAAAGCGCAGCGATAGCAAACCCTTTTTTGGTTTTTACTGTCATGGATTAAGAAATTAAAAGTGAATAAAAAATTGAAATAGCTGTTTAATGCACCCCAAACAGGGCTTTGAGCGCCGCCCCAATGATCGAGAGGAACAGGCAGGAAAAGAACCAGCCCATGACCTGAGCGTCGATATGATGCTTGCCGGACTGCCAGTTAGCATATACCCGCAGACCGCCCAGAATGCCGCTGATGGCGCCGAGCACGAGCACTAGGTCGGAAAGGCTGAAATACCAGCGGTGCATTTCACCGCTGGCCTGGTAAAATTCACCGATGCCCGGCGGTGCTTGGGCCATGCCAATAAAAGGCAGGGCAAAAAAAAAGACAACCGGGGTTGTCTTTAAAAGTGGATACCTAAATTTCATCGGTGTTTAATAAGGAATAGCTTTGGTGTACTCGATCAAGTCGTCCTGAACCAAGGTCAGCAGTTGTTTGATGCTTACCCCGCCGGTGGTATGCAACGGGCCGGAAGAAATGGCCTGCCGGCTTTGGGGTTCCGCGTCCGTTGTTTGTGCGACGCTGGTAGACGGTGCATCAGTATCAATCTCCTGCGGCTGGTATTCTTCGGAAAAGACCAGTTCATCTTGTTCTCCTTCGTCGGGTGACTGCGCTCGTGACTTTAACAGGTCAAAAATTATATTGAGCAGATAATACAGGGCATAAACAGCGGCAACGCTGAGCAGAAATTGAGTCCAGTTCATAATTCGATGGTTTTGATGTTTTCTTTGATGTATTGGATAAGTTCAGTATGCCGGTCGAGAAAATCTTTCAGGCTGTAGGCTATCAGCTTGTTCATATCAATGGCTTTGGCGATTTTCAGCTGTTTCAACAGGAATATCGTACGGTCGTCAAGACGGATCAGCAGTTTCTCCTTCCCGGTCAGGTCAAAGGCCAGGATATTTTCAAACAGACTTTCGAGTGAGGCATCCGCAGGTTTTCTTTCTTGTCTTGAATGGTTGTTTTTTTTTACAAGCGTTGTTTTGGAAGGATTGCCTTTTTTAGCACCGTCGTCTTTTTTAATGGTCTCCCTTAGCTCGTCCGCGAGTGATTTGATCTGGTTCATGTTTGTTCCTCCCATTCCAGGTATTGGCTATAGATCAGGTCGAGCAACGGCAGGACGACCGGGTACAGGATCAGTGGTGTTTGGAACGTGCTGATCCGCTGGAAATCCACGCGGTCGGCCAGGCCGGGGGCAATCACCCCGAAACGCTGCATCACCTTTTCAATTTCTGTTTTGGTCTCGTACTTGACCGTGTTCTTGATACGGTTAGGAATGAAGATGAACGGCGCCTTATCATTGATCTTTCGCAGCACCATTGCAAACAGCAGGGTTGAGTCCACAGAAAATTCGTCATAGGCAAACGGACATAGCACGAGTTCGGCGGCTGCGAACAGCGGCAGCAGGCCATCATCGTCCATCTTTCCCGGAAGATCGATCAGGATGATCTCGCCGGAGCGACTACTGAGGGCACTGTGCAGGGACGGGAAATGTTTCAGGTCGGCCGGCACCACTTCGTAAAGCGGCTGGTTTTCCAGGATCTTCGCCTTTTCGGCTTTTGAGGCCAGCGATTGCTGGTAGTCCATATCAAGGACGGTGACCTTTCGTTTCTTCACCTGGGTCAAGTAGTTGGCAAAAAGCAGGGTAAGCGTGCTTTTTCCGGCACCGCCTTTCTGGTTTCCGATAAGTATAACCATGATTGTAGGGTTTAAATTTTAGCGTGTATTTGTCCGGGCTTTGCGCTTGCGCTGCCGGTTGCGGCCGAATACGGCCTCGTCGTCGATGTCGTCTGTAATATCCAGACTGATCTGCGGCAGCCAGCCAGGAGCTGCATTTTCTTCGATATAACCGGCAGGTTCAGCCTGCTGATCCTGTACGGCCGGAAAACTGTCTTCATCCTGTTTCTTTGCGTAGTCCGCTTCGTTAGTAACCTCCGGCCATTTGGTAAGCGCCAGAGCGGGTGGCACCGGATCGTCGGTAACGGGCCGTTCCTGTTCCGGGAGCTGGTTTTCCGATGGCCTGATAAATTCTGCTACCGGCATCAGCTCACCGCCCTTATAGACGGTCTTTTGTGCCTGGTCTATCAGGGTATAGCCGTATGGCGGCATCCCTTCCTTACCGTGATAAAGCACCTGCACACCGAACTTTGAGGCCAGCAGTTCGGCCAACTGTGATGTATAGCCGGTGGGTTTGGCCGCCTTGCCTCCAGGCAGTGGATGTGTTACGGGAATAACGGCCGGGTTATGGCTTACTCTGTATTTTGCTGTAATGGCCCGGAGCTGCGCAAGCCGGTCAATGTTCTGGTGATAAAGGTTGATCCGAGCATCCACTTTGGCGACGTCAATACAGCCCTGCTGCTTGCCGTACTTGAAAAGCCGGTATTGCCCTTCCGTCAATTTCAGCGTATAGCCCTGGGATTCCAGGAGCATCATAAACTGGGGACGGGTTGAAAAATTGTAGCTGAGCGCCTTGTCCAGGTCTTTGCTGACCTGCTCTTTTTCGTCTATGCCCATGACCTGGTTCAATACCTGGTATGCGCGTATCTTCTCGTAGCTGTCATTGATCTTTTTGCCGTTTTCATCAACCCGGGTGGACACAATATGAATGTGGTTGTTGCCGGTGTCCTTATGAAATACCAGCAGGTATGGCTGATTCCCGTAGCCCATGCCTTTAAGCCAGTGGGTGGCAATGTCGGTCAGCTGCTCCTTGCTATGCGATTTTCCTTTACAGGAAATGACGGCATGGAACTGGGGATACTTGATCCGGGCGCTTGTCCTGGAACGGGCTTCAAGATAATTGATATAATCCTTTGGCTTCAAATGTTCCAGAGCTTGCAGGGCGCCGAAATTTTCCACCTTCATCAGCTCACCTTTGTCCTTTTCTATTTTGTTGGTATTATAACCGACGCCTTTAAAGGTGGCGGACGGGAGCAGTATCTTAACAATCATAGTTAACTTTTCATTTGGCGGATGATCTGCCTGATGATTTTTTCCAGTTCCCGCTGAACAGTAATATAATGGCCTAGCAGGCTGTTAAATTCAGTGGCTACGCTTTGACTGAGCAGGCCCTGGTTGTGGAGTATGTTGGCATGCCTGGCCAGCTGGTTGATGTTATTGCCTGACCGGCCAAGTTTGGCGCCGATGCCGTCCAGCTGCTTCATCAACTCTTTGGCATTTACCAGCATGTTAGCGGAATTTTTCAGCACCCGGATACGCACAATATCCGCACGGCTGATACCCAAAGATTTTTCCAGTTGCAGGAATTGCTGCAACTCCGGTTCGCTTAGCCTTAGTTCAAAGCGGCGTATTTTCGGTGCGGAAAGCCTGTCTTTCGATGGATAGCTGTTTCCCATAAATAGCTGATTAAGTGTACTGGCCAATAGCCTGTATGGCGCGGAAGATTTGCAGGGCGACCTGGGGAACAATGGCATTGCCGTAGGCTTTTACGCTCTCGGTGCGCCAGGCAGAAAAGGCAATTCCGTCCAGTTCGACGGGAAGCCCATCATTTCCGCCACAAAACGGGGGTTCAGCTGGCCATGTTTCCCAGCTGGGAACGCGGTACCGCCAGTCTGTTCCGCGGTGGGCAATATGCGGATCAGGCGCTGCAATATTGAGACTGGCGTATTTTCCGGTGGTGGTGTGTACGGTGCTGATTGCGCCTGAAGCGTATGGTAGACCAGAAAATCCGTTAAGGACACCTGGCCCCCGGTTCCCCTCTCGTTCTTCCGGTCGGCCAGTTCCCGGCCTTCCTGTATTTGTGCCAAAGTTGTTGCCTTGCTGCTCATTTCCGTAGCTGTCGGCGTGGGCAACAAACCAGACCCTGTCCCTTTGGTGCGGGGCGTTAAGGGCAGCAGCCGGAATACACAGAACGACTGGTGTGCCGTCTTCAAGCTGCGGTAGTACATATCCTGCTGCTCCGATTTCTGAAATGATGCTTCCAATGACCCGTCGCTGGAGCCGGATAATGGTGCTGTCCGCTTGCTGCTCACCGTCCTGACAAAAAAGCTCAACCGCTTTAATTTCCATTTCAGATAGACTGTCTGGTTCGAGAATGCTGAAAAGTCCAGCAACGTTTTCAAGAACAATCCACTGGGGCCTTGCTTCTGTAATAATTCGGCAAGCCTCCGGGAAGAGGTAGCGGTCATCCGCTTTGCCCTTTCGCCGTCCGGCTTGGCTGAACGGTTGGCAGGGAAATCCCCCGCTGATGATGTCAACGCCTCCCCTAAACTGAGCTGCGCTGAATTGAAAGATGTCGTCATAATGAATTGTGTTAGGCCAATAATGCTGTAGTATGGTCTGGCAGAAAGGGTTCCTTTCACAAGAGAAGATATTCTGCCATCCCGTCCAGGTAGCGGCGATGTCAAAACCGCCGATGCCGCTGAATAGGCTGCCGTGTCTAAACATCGGCAGTGCTTTTAAATGAACTGTTTAATGCGGGAAAAAGCGGGCACGGAAACGCCCTGATGACCTTCGTCATAACAGGATAACTGAATAGCATACGTTAAATTTTTAAGGGTTAAAAATTGGAATGGGCGGTTTGCCTAATAGGCGGTAGTATGAACGCTTTGCCGGAAAAAAAGGGAGTTGCGACCTTTTTTCTTCCTTGGTCTTGCCTTTCCCCAGCGGGATTAGGCAAGATTAAGGCAAGTTCGTTTTTGTCGGTCAGCCCAGCCGGAGGCGGGCTGTACGGACAAAAACACAACTTGCCGAATACAAAACAAAAAAAGCCGGTAATGCCGTTCAGGTTAAAAACGGGGGTGCCCGACCTGAATTTTGGGGCGCGGCTTGGTACTGTACAGACAGATAGCCACATACACAGCACGCTATGCTGTTATGTATATGCTTAACTGGTTATGGAAATATCCAGACAGGCAGTTATCTGTATAGCTGTATGCCTGCATAAACAGCTATGCCAAATACTGTATAGCTGTTTATAAAACTAACCGCCTATTCAGATAAACGGATAAACGGGCATATACATAATCGGATAGCTGTATATCCATATCGGCAGATAAAGGCATAGTAGTTTAGCTATATAGGCAGCTATCCATATAGTCGGATAAACAGGCGTATAAATGACTGTCTGTAGGTATAGATGAATATCCATAGCATTATATATAAGGATGAATACTTAGTTACCTAAACAGCTATACGTTTAGCTGGATAGTTTATAACTGGATAAAGAGATAGGTGAACGGGGTTATCGTTTGGGGCCGGTTTGACGGCTTACGATTTCTGACGGTGATTCTTTGGCTTTGAGGTTGATGTTTTGCAGATCGGCCTTCAATTTATCGTTATAGTCGTTATAGCCTTGGTACTCATAAGAGCGGTCAACAGCATGTGGTATTTCTTTTAGTAATAATCCCGTACATTTTTGGCCTGGACTATCGTTGTCAAAATAAACATCGACGGTCTGGAAACTCCTGATCCTTTCCAGGGCATACCCCAGCATGGTGATGGCGTTCAGGACGATAACTGTTGGCCTAGTCTCTGGATGTAATTTCTGCCAGCTCAAGTAATCCATATAACCCTCGAATACGGCAACGTGATGCGCATCGCCTGGGATCAGTGAGATGCCTTTGGCACCGATGCAGCTTTTGAAACCCTTTGCATTGGAAAATTCCCAGGCGTTATTTTCGTTCTGCCATCCGACCGCATAATACACCGAAGTGTTCTCAGGATTATTTTTGCGGTTGTAATAGACTTCCTTTACCTGATGGCTTTTAGCGATGTCAAAAAGTCCCCTTGAATGCAGGTACTGGCTAAGCACGAAATTACTGCCGAGTTCCCGTACGCCCACCATGTTCCATTCAAAAGTTCCTTTTTCAGGATCTGGTGCATACTTTTTAGGCGGGACGTATTCCGGGATCAGTGCGGTGTCCATATCGCAGACCTCCTGTATTCGGTTCAGCACATCCACAAAGGACAAATCAGGCCAGTAAGCCATGCCCAGCTGGACGATACCGCCTTTAAAAATCCCTGTTGCGTTAGGGCCGCCCCAGTCTTTCCAGCAGTTTCCGGCATCCCACACCGTAAATGAGGGCGTATCTTTTTTGGTTTCACGGAGCATGCTGTGGTAAAAGTGTTCTTTTCCGGTTTTTCTAACCGGATGGTGGCCCAAGCGGGCCAGGAAATCCACGATAGAAATATCTGCCAGCGTGGAAACATCAACATATTTAGGCATGGCAAATCAATTTTGGTTGGGAATTGGTCTTAGATGGCTCATAACAGTTTTTCTTACGGGTGCTGCTCACCAAAAAGATTGGTAACCACCGCAAACTTTGCGGCCCTGCTTTTTGCGGCAGGCAAAAATTCGGGGGCGTTCACGACCAGGATGCTGTCGGTTGAAGCCCGGTTTGCATATTTCCAGCTGAGGTAACTGATATAGTCCATAAAAAGGGCCAGACGGTTTTCATCACCGGGTATAAAGGTCATCCCTTTGCTGCCCAGGCAGCCTTCAAAATTCCTGCTGCGAACTTCCCAGCCACCGTTCTCATTTTGCCAGCCTGAAGCAAAAAAATCCTTGCGCCGGTGCTTTTCGTCAACGACATAATAATAGACCTCTTTAAGCTGTCCGAGGGCGATCTCCCAGATGCCTTGGGATTGCAGGTACATTGTGATCTCCGAGGTACAGCCGAGCGGCCGGGTTTCGGCGATGTGGTAATAAGGAATTTTGATCGCCCTTCTTTTTCTTCCGGCCCGGCCACTGCTGTCAGGAACTTTCTGGGAAAAGGCACAAAGCTGACTGATCTTTTCCAGCACCTGGTCTTGATCGAAGCCCGGCCAGTAGGCCATACCAAAATCAACGATGTCACCGCTTTTTTTGGTCAAGCGGTCAAACCACATATCCAGCCGGGTATTAATGGCAAAGGTCGGGCTGGGTTCAGCATCCCTTAACACGTTCAGGTATAACTGTTCATCACCGGAGCTTTTGGCGGGCTGGTAGCCCAGTCGGGACAAAAGCATGTCTAGGGTTATCTGTTCCCTGACGGAATCGGCATTTAAGACTGTTGTTATCATATTGTATTTATTTAGTAGCGGTTTCAGAGATGGCGTATAGCGTTCAGTGATTTGAGGATCGCTTCCGCTTCCATGCGGTCGATGCGCCAGGTGGCCGAATGGTTGCCGTCCTTGCGGGAAGTAATGAGGCCCTGGCCGATCCAGTGCTCAATATTTTTCCGGCCGTAAAGCCGGAATGCTTCCGACTTGTTCAGGTAGGGCTTGATCCTGCCGGTTTTGGCAAGGGCCAGTTTGGCCCCCATTTCTGCGGCATCCCGTAAGAGCAGGCCGAGCTGGTGGCTGGTAAGTAATATGTTCATGATTAAAATCCCGAGGAAGTAAAAAAAGTGAAGTTCTTTTGGAACCGGCAACGGGCAACGAACCCGGAGCAATCCGCTTTTGCCGGTTTATTAGGTTCGGGACTACCTGCGTCGTATCCTACGATACGGGCCTCTCAGCCTGCCAATGCGCTTTCGGTTGTTGGTGCTTGACCTTACCCGGCACCAGACTGCATAAGCAGCCCGAACCGGCGCGGTACCTAACCTCACCTTCGCAAAATTTCCCGCTCCTCGCGGGATAATGCATCATCCCCTTACGTCAAAGACCTGACGGAAATGATAGGTTCACCTTTCTGCCGCAGGCAGGTAAGTGATCCGGTTGCTGGATGCTGCAATAGCTTCCAGTCTGGCCCGGTCAAGACATTTTCGGGAATGGGCAACTTTGGGCGTGGCGTGGCCTATCAGCCCTTCGCTGATCCAGCGATCCACGTTGCCCCGGCCATATAGCCGGTAGGCTTCGGCTTTGGTGAGCTGATCCGGTAGCTGACCGCTTTCTGCAAGGGCTTTTTCAGTGCCTTGTTGAGCAGCATTTTTTAACAGGTGTATCAGGTCATTCAGCTTCATTTTGCTTTCCTTAAAATCTTGGTTTAACTATCATTTCCGGGACAAAGCAAAAAAAAAGGGGTAGGCCAAAACAGGGACAGGGGGTGACCTGAGGCAGGCACCCCCTGTCAAAAAGTGGGGTTTTTACGGGAAATTAAAGCGGTTTCTCAGCTTAAAGAAATAAGCGGCTATTTAAGATTTTCGGCATCCATGAGTTCAGCCAGTGTGATGTCCAAGCCATTGCATAGAGCATATAGGGTACTCAGGCCGGGGTCGGTCTGGCCCAGTTCTATATAGGACAGCTGGCGGTAGTCGATGCCCGACAGTTCGGCCAGTTTTTCCATCGACAGCTTTTTGTCGTTGCGCAGGTCTCGTACTCGCTGGCCAAGTGCTTTTATAATGTTTTCATTGCGGACATTCTTCACCCAGCGAAATTGCAATAGAAATTACTGGGATATTATGAAGTATACTTCATAATTCAAATATGATTACCTAAATTTAACGGACAATCAATATTTATTATTTATTTTCAAAACGGAAATCCTGATTAGTTTATGACTTCAACAAATATACCGCTGACTGAGCTGAACTTGGACGCACTTTTCGTTGAACAGTCCCGTCGTTTAGGACTGGTCACTTTGGCCGATGTAATTAATTCCAAAATAGAGACATTAAGCAAAAAAAAAGATTTTACTTATACATGGTATGCTGACTTGCTGACCCTGCTCAAAGAACAAGGGCTGCTAAGTGAGTTTCAGCAACGGCAGCTATGAGCCCTTGTAATTGGACAAGTTATAATTTTCGTTCAACCAGTTCAGCATGCCAATCAGGTGCGCCTTTAATTTCTGTGCCGTACTAAATTCCACCTCTGTCGATTTTTTACGCAGGCTTTCCGCAGAAATGAACAGGGTTTGCGGCGTATAGAAATGAGCAGCAAAAAAGTTGAACAGCTCTCCTATATTTTCTTTTAGCAATAATCCTTTTTCGATCTGTAACCGGATGAACAGTGCGAACTGGGCAACCGGTAGGTTGATCCTTAAGCGCGTCATCGATTTAGCCAGCTGGTCATCCTGGATAATGATGCGCCGTAGTTTGAGTATCTGTTTGATATGCTGTTTCTTTTCTAAAAGAAAACCCCGGAGCTGCTCACCGATGGGTGCGACGCCTGGAAGCATCTTTGCTTTGATGTCTACCGGCAGGCTGGTCACCTTGTCCTGCTCAGTCATCACCATTTCGAGCTGTTCATGTAGACTGGGAATATTGTTCAGGGAATTTTTATAATCATTGACGCAGTACAGGTAAAATTCAGGCAGGTTAAATCCGTTTATGCAAAGCATATCTTTGAACATCTGGGTATCTGGGATAACGGCACCGCTAACAAAGGTCATCAGCTGGCAGCAGTATTCCGCACTCAGCAGGCTGATTTCCTTTTTAAAGATCATCTGGTAAATGCCCTGTTTAACCAGTACGATAAGGTTCTTGTCAACAGCCAGCTGATCCAGCTGGTATATAAAAATTCGATAGCGTCCTCTAAGTTTCGTCATTACCTCCGGCAGGCTATGCTGGGTTACTGGAGCCTGTCTGTATAGCTTGGGTGCCAGCCTGCCCAAGTCTTCCAGTAACTCCTGCATTAAATTAAGGATATAGATATAAAGGCCTCTTATTTGTGCGGCAGGCAGGCTTTGGTTCCACGCAGGCGCAAGGCGATAAAGATAGTTGTGAACCGTATTGCTAACCTTGACCAGTTGTTTCATACTGGCAGCGGCCTCTCTTTTAGAGAAGATTAACTGTTTAAATACGTTTTTCCTGAACATCTTGATTTGGTTAGCAAGATCTTCCTTTAAGAAGAGCACAGTTGTGCCCATTAGCGGTGAACTGGTTAGTTTTTGGGGATGAATGTTATCCTCCATCCAATTCAACAAAATAACAGGTCCGTCATACATAATTGAGTAATTTACATAGATGATTGGTGTATAAAACTAATCAACAAAAGTCCTCAACCCCGACAAGATAAAAAATACGTTAAAAGGAGATTTTTAAATACTACGTAAATTGACTTAGCAAAGAAAGGCATTCTATTTACACTTCAAAGACGCCATATTCCAATTTCCGTAATAATTCCATACGGCTATGTGTTTCGGTCTTGGTCATCATATTCTGAATATGAGTGGTTACTGTCCGTTCGGCGATGTGCAATCTTGCTGCAATCTCACTGGTGTGATGACCTTCATGCAATAATATGATAACTTCGGTTTCCCTCGCAGTAAACTGGAAACGTAAGCAGTTTTCCTCAAAGACTTCCGGCCGGATGCCATTTGCAGAAATATCCTTTAACTTACTGATTAATTCCCTGTCTTGGCGTACGGATTTAAAGATAAACATACCGGTAACAGCCAGAAATCCAAGGTTGGTAAACAATGCTTCTGTCAATTGACTGAACTCAAAATAGGAGATAATGGTCATCGATGCCCAGGGAGCGACCGCAGCATAAACGACGATTTCCTCCACATAGAAATTCTTACGACGGTTCTCCCGGTAGGCGACACGGATAGCCCTTAAAATGGCCCAAAGTAGCACGATGGAATAAAAGAAAGGTACAATAATACCGTATTTGATAGAAAGGGAAAGATTCTGGTGGATAGAATAGGAAATGACAAAAAATAGCAGGAAAGGTAACAGCAGAAAAAACGGCACACCATACAGGGCATGAAAACGGAGTAGTTTCAGATCAAAAGCTTTATAAAAATAAAACGGGAAATAGGATGCCATTAGAAAGCCGCTGCCATAGGCAATAATATTCTGCACATAAATAGGAATGGGATAATCAGGGTCTGGCAGCAGCCCGCCTGTCACATTATAAACGATCAGTAATAAAAGCAGGATCAGGTACCAGAACCGGGACTTATCATCCGACCTGCTTAGATAACCAGGTAGCAAAAAAATAAACATCCCTGTTTCCAGCACTGAAAAGATAAAGGTTACTATATGCATTTCTGTCCCGAACACCAGCATAATAAGTATTATTTAGCCGGTTCATATTTCAAGAAATGGAGCACGTAGGTCAGCACCAATTCATCATATATCCTAAACCCGAAACGCTGGTACCAGGGAAGGTTTTTTTCCGTTGATGTTTCTAAGTAAATGGGCAATCCCTTTGTTTGGGCATCAACCAAAACTTCCTTTAACAGGCGGCTACCGATCCCGGTATGCTGGTACTTGGGGTTCACTCCTATAAACCAAAGATAAACCATCGGTTCGCTGGGCTGTTTTTTCTTAATTAGCGCCTCACGTTTCATGGCTTTACCTATTCTGTTAACGCCAATGGATTGAAAAATCAATTTTATATCCCACCAAACAGATTGTAAACTTGTCTTTTTCTGATGAGGATATAAAATCAAAGCGCAGGCTTGCTTATCATTTGATAGCCATACTTCTCCAAATCGGTAACACATTGCAAAAGAATAATCCATAAGTGCATAGATACGCTGTGTCCTTTCGTGGTCTTGCTTGATGATATAATTTACACTTTGGTTATCATCAAACGACTTCATTAGCAATTCAATTACTAATAATTTGTCTTCATATTGTGCTTTTATCATAGGGAAAATTTAAAAAAGGTAACCTATTATCCGTAAATAATAGTTGTGAAAAAAACTCTTTAGTAGCGTTACTGATGTATTCTACTAACTGTTTGAACTCGGTCAACTTTTTAAAGTTATGCTTTTTATCGTAATAATGTAATAATACGATTATTTTTCAAAAAGGTTTTGTAGCAAACAAAATATATCGTAACATTGCAATAACAAAAAAGATATGGGACTTACAAAAACAGATATATTCTCGAAGGAGCAAAATGAATTGGCTTTATTATTAAAAGCTATGGCGCATCCAGCTCGTATTGCCATCCTCCAAAGGATTTTACAATCGAATACTTGTATATGTGGCGATCTTGTAGAGGAATTGGGATTGGCTCAGGCAACAATATCTCAGCATCTTAAGGAATTAAAAACTGCTGGTCTAATTCAAGGAACAATTGAAGGGGTAAGTGTTTGTTATTGTATCAATCCTTCGATATGGAAAAAACTAGAAGGTCAGCTTGGTAGCTTCTTTTCATCCTATAAAGGAGAAGCAGACTGCTGCTAAAATTTTTTGAACATTAAAATCGCAATATTGCAATAATACTTTAAATATAAAAAAGATGAAACTATCAGAAATTAAAGAAATCCTGACCACCGTACAAGGTGTAAATTTTAAATTGGAACACGGCGATATGGTGCCGGAACACTTCCACGTAACAGAAGTAGGTATTGTTACCAAAGATTTTATTGATTGTGGAGGTACGGTACGACATGAAAAGGTAGCTAATTTTCAGTTATGGGATGCCGACGACTACGAGCACCGTTTAAAAGCGGGTAAACTACTGAATATTATCTCGCTATCGGAAAAGGTTTTGGGTATGGATGATTTGGAAATTGAAGTTGAGTATCAGTCCGCAACCATTGGTAAGTATGATTTAGGTTTCGATGGCAATGATTTCCTTCTATTGGCAAAAACAACTGCTTGCCTTGCAATGGACAAATGTGGTGTGCCAACGGGAAAACAGAAAGTTGAAATGAAAAATCTTGCCGATGGAGGTACATCTTGTACACCTGGTGGAGGCTGCTGCTAATTTATATTGGAATGAAAAAGGTGTTAATACTATGTACAGGAAACAGTTGCCGTAGTCAGATTGCAGAGGGCTATTTAAGATACTTTGCAGGGGATCATGCACAAATCTTTAGCGCGGGTATAGAAACTCACGGTGTAAACCCAAAAGCGATACAAATAATGGCTGAGGATGGAATCGACCTCTCTGGTCATACATCAAACAACATTGATGAATACGCCAACATCGATTTCGATTATGTAATAACTGTTTGTGACAACGCAAAAGAAAATTGCCCTTATTTCCCGACTAAAGCGGTAAAACTGCATTCCAACTTTCCAGATCCGGCCAAAGCTACCGGAACGGAAAATCAGGTTATCCATCAATTCAGAATTGTAAGGGATATGATCAAGCAATACAGTGAAAGCTTTGTGAATGAACATTTAAAAAAGTAATATGAAAACATTACTGATCTTAACGGATTTTTCTCCTCCGGCGACGCATGCGGCATTATATGCCTGCAATATCGCTGAACAGTGGGGTATTGAAAAAATTGTCCTTTATCATTCATATAATAAACGTTATGCTACAGATATAATTCTTGTTGACGATTTATTAGTGCCTGTACCCGATGATTTAAAAGATATTAAGGAGAATGCTTTAAAAGAACTGGATGATTTAAAATCACAAATGCTTTCTAAGCTTTCATCGAAAGTTGACATAAAATCTATGATCAATGATCTTCCACTAATTAAAGGGGTCAGGGAAACTATTGATGGGCATAGCATCGACCTGGTAATAGCAGGGTTATCTGGATCTCACGCCAAGGAAAAAAACATCGTCGGACGAAATGCAATGGCGCTTATTGGTGAGCAGGTTTTTCCTCTTATGCTTGTCCCTGAAACTGCGGTGATCGGTAAAATTAGTCAGATTATGTTTGCTTGCGACCTTCGATATATTAGCGAGCAAACACCTTTTGATCAGCTTACCAACATTGTGCAGACAGCTAATGCTAATCTTCACGTTGTAAATGTCGACTATGAAGAAACAGGATTGGTAAACCTGATGGAGACAGAAACCCTCTTACACGAAAAATTTAAAAACTTGAGTACTCAATTTCATTACTTAAGGAGTAAAGAGGTCATTTTAAGTCTTAGCGAATATTCAACAGAAAATAAGATTGATATCCTAATCGCTGTACCTAGAAAGCTGGGATTTTTACAACGTATTTTTCACGATAGTGCCACAAAAAAAATCGCTATACACACCACAGTTCCATTAATAGTATTACACAACAATTAATAATTATAATATGTCAGCAACAAATTGTGCTCCCGTAGCCGAAAGAAAAAAGCTTAGCTTTTTGGACCGCTATCTTACTCTTTGGATTTTTTTAGCTATGGCTATCGGAGTATCCATTGGCTTTTTTATACCATCATCATCAGGCTTCATCAATTCTTTTTCCAGCGGCACAACTAACATTCCTCTGGCTATTGGCCTAATCTTGATGATGTATCCACCACTGGCCAAAGTGAAATATGAAAACATGGGCAAAGTCTTTAAAGACACGAAAGTCTTAACGACCTCTTTGATCTTAAACTGGATTGTTGGCCCCGTTCTAATGTTCATTTTGGCCATCACTTTCCTAAGAGACTATCCTGAATATATGATCGGCCTAATATTGATCGGATTAGCCAGATGCATAGCAATGGTCGTAGTTTGGAACGATTTGGCAGAAGGTAACCGGGAATATGCGGCTGGCCTTATTGCTTTAAACAGTATTTTTCAAGTGCTTCTATATAGCGTGTATGCTTACGTATTTATTACGCTATTGCCACCATTATTTGGAATGAAGGGTTTTGAAGTCAACATCACTATCTCTCAAATTGCTGAAAGTGTAGCTATTTATTTGGGCATTCCTTTCGCTATGGGCATCATCAGTAGATACTCATTAATTAAATTGAAAGGAGAAGAATGGTTTCAGACAAAGTTTGTACCGGTGATATCACCCATCACACTTATCGCATTACTTTTCACCATCGTTATTATGTTTAGCCTTAAAGGCGAATTAATAGTACAAATCCCAATGGATGTGCTGAGAATTGCAACTCCCCTTGTTATTTATTTTGTATTCATGTTTCTGTTCAGCTTTTTTATAGGCAGATCATTCGGAGCGGATTATTCTAAAAATGCTTCCATCGCTTTTACAGCAACAGGAAATAATTTCGAATTAGCTATTGCTGTTGCCATTGGTGTTTTTGGAATCAATTCAGGCCAGGCATTTGCCGGAGTTATTGGGCCGTTGGTAGAAGTACCGGCGTTGATAGCATTAGTAAATGTTGCATTCTGGCTTAAGAAAAGATATTACTCTTCTGAAACTGTTGTCAAAGCCTAAACCTATTAGAATGAACTCGTCCAAAGCCAAATATTTCTTATTGATACTTGCATTTTCTCTATCCGCTTGCTTTAAGAAGTATGATGGAAAAATCAATATTGATGGTTCGAGCAGTGTTTACCCTTTGACAGAGGCTGTGGCGGAGGAATTTAGAAAGGTAGAACCTAATGTAAGAGTTACGGTTGGAATATCTGGTACGGGTGGAGGATTTAAAAAATTTCTTAGAGGCGAAACGGACATCAGCGATGCTTCCCGTCCAATAAGTAAAAGCGAATTAGAAATAAGCAGAAAGAACGGTATCCAGTTTATTGAAATACCTGTGTCTTATGATGGAATGGCTATAGTGGTAAGTCCGAAAAATGATTTTGTAGATTATATTACCGTTGAGGAGTTAAGAACTATGTGGGCTCCGGAAAGTCAGGGAAAGGTCACTACATGGAAACAAGTAAGAGATTCCTGGCCAAATGTTCCTTTAAATTTATATGGAGCAGGAACATCATCTGGAACATACGATTATTTTACGGAAGCCATTAACGGAAAAGCAAAATCATCCAGAGGAGATTATACTGCAAGTGAAGATGACAATGTGCTTGTTCAGGGAGTTTCTTCGGATAGAAATGGCGTGGGCTACTTCGGATTAGCGTATTACTCTGAAAATAAAAATAAGCTAAAACTTATCCCAGTAAAAGTAACGGCGGAAGCTAAGGCAATTTATCCAACAGAAGAAACCGTACAAAATGGCACCTACCAGCCTTTGTCGAGACCAGAATTTATATATGTTAATGCTAAAGCTGCAACCAAACCATTCGTTAAAAAATTCATAAAATTTTATATGGAAAATGCTGCTGTGCTAGCCAAAGAGGTTGGATATATTCCACTGCCCACTTCTGTATATGATCTATCTTATAAACGGTTTGAAAATCTTAAATCAGGTTCGGTATTCGAAAACAAGTCCATTGTTGGGGTGGACTTATTTCAGTTATTATCAGAAAAGTAAGCGATGGTTAGCGTAAAAATAAAATCAGAAAAAATTATGGAAATCATCATGCTGCTTTGCAGCATGGTGTCAGTACTAACGACAATAGGCATCATTCTGGTACTATCTATTGATACATTTAAATTTTTTGGAGAAGTCTCTCTTTTTGATTTCATTACCGATACACAATGGACACCTCTTTTTGAAGATAAGCATTTTGGCATTTTATCTTTGCTGTCAGGCACACTGCTTACTACATTTATTGCAGTTACGTTAGCAGTACCTGTAGGTATTACGATTGCTGTATACCTCAATGAATACGCGTCTCCAAAATTCACTGCCACTGTCAAGCCTTTACTCGAAGTTTTAGCCGCAGTTCCAACTGTTGTGTATGGTTTTTTCGCTTTGCAATTTGTAACACCATTACTGCAAAAAGTTATACCCGGTTTATCTGGTTTTAATGCTTTATCACCTGGTATTGTAATGGGTATTATGATTATTCCATACATTACTTCGCTCAGCGAAGATGCTTTGAGAGCTGTACCTAAATCATTAAGAGAGGCTTCATACGGCTTAGGTGCGAACCGCTTTCAAACCGCTTTCAAAGTGTTGGTTCCGGCAGCAAATTCGGGAATTATCGTATCAGTGATTTTAGCCATATCCAGGGCATTAGGAGAAACCATGATTGTCGCTATTGCTGCTGGTCAGGAACCTAAGTTAACATTCAATCCACTCCAATCTGTGGAAACAATTACTACCTATATCGTTCAGGTGAGCATGGGAGACGTACCTCAGGACTCTTTAGAATACAGAACCATATTTGCGGCAGGGATTACGCTGTTCTTATTTACCTTTTTATTAAACAACATTAGTTTTTGGATCAGAAAAAAATATCAGCAACGCTATGAATAAAGCATTACTTTCTGCAAAGGCAAAAGACAGGCTTTTCAAAGCCTTTGCTATTTTATGTACCTGTGCTGCGCTTTCAACACTACTCTTATTGATTATGGATATTTTGATCAAAGGAGTATCACGTGTGAACTGGTCATTTTTCAGCAGCCTGCCATCCCGTTTTCCGGAACAGTCTGGAATATATACTGCATTGGCCGGCATGGTAAGCTTGTTGCTCTTTACGCTACTCATAGCCTTACCCATAGGGATTTTATCCGGTATATATCTTCAAGAATACGGGAAAAGAAATAAGCTCGCCAAATTTATTGAGATCAATATCTCTAATCTTGCAGGTGTTCCTTCGGTGATTTATGGAATATTGGGACTTCAATTATTCGTTCGGACTGTTGGATTGGGAAATAGTATCCTATCTGGCTCTCTGACACTTGCATTATTGATTATGCCAGTGATTATTGTGTCTACCAGGGAAGCCATTAAAGCAGTACCTGATTCTATGAGAGAAGCTGCATTTGGACTTGGGGCCACTAAATGGCAGACTATTAAAAAAGTAGTATTGCCTGCCTCTTTCGGCGGCATTTTAACCGGCATTATCCTATCTGTGTCAAGAGCCATAGGAGAAACTGCACCACTGATTGTGGTGGGTGCCTTAGCCTATGTTCCTTTCATTCCAGAGGGCCCATTAGACCAATATACTTCATTACCTATACAAATATTCAACTGGACTTCCCGCCCGCAATTGGGATTTATAGAAAATGCAGCAGCAGGTATCATCGTATTACTTGTATTTACATTTTTATTGAACGGAATAGCCATAACATTAAGAAACAGATGGTACAAAAAAGCAAAACTGTAATAGAGCCACAATATGGACTATACAAGCTTAAGGCGAAAAACCTTGACTTGTTTTATGGAGCCAAGCAGGCTTTAAAAGATGTATCCATCAATATCACTGCAAATACTGTGACCGCCTTTATTGGGCCTTCTGGATGTGGAAAGTCTACTTTTCTGCGCTGTTTTAACAGAATGAACGATCTAATTAGTGATGTTACAATAAAAGGACAAGTGATGATAGATGATGTTGATATTTACAAAAATCAAATCGATGTTTATGAGTATCGTAAAAAAATAGGAATGGTATTCCAAAAACCTAACCCTTTTCCAAAATCAATTTTTGAAAATGTCGCATTTGGATTAAAGATCAACGGTGAAAAATCAAGTTCCGCTATTGAAGAAGTTGTAGAAAATGCATTAAAAAAAGCAGCCCTATGGGACGAGGTAAAAGATAATCTGCATAAATCTGCTATGGCTCTTTCTGGCGGCCAGCAGCAAAGATTGTGCATTGCCAGAGCTATTGCTGTTAAGCCATCTGTACTATTGATGGATGAACCCGCATCAGCACTCGATCCAATTTCAACCGCTAAAATCGAAGAACTGATTTATGAACTGAAAAATGATTTTACAATCGTTATTGTGACACACAATATGCAAC
Organism: Olivibacter sp. EAT-5; assembly: GCF_044784325.1. Lineage (NCBI taxonomy): Bacteria > Pseudomonadati > Bacteroidota > Sphingobacteriia > Sphingobacteriales > Sphingobacteriaceae > Olivibacter > Olivibacter sp. EAT-5. Next base: position 2,947,166 of record NZ_CP173028.1, read on the forward strand.
AGGCCGCCAGGGTTAGTGACAAGACTGCATTTTTCTACTTGGGAGAATTAATCGAATACGATTATACAGATAAAATATTTACCAATCCTGCAAAAGACGCTACACAAAATTATATAACAGGCCGATTTGGCTAACAATATTTAAAAAGCTAGTTCACGTAAATGTATTAGTATGACACACTTAGAAACAGAACTTCAACTCTTAAAGACAGATACCATTGAAATGTGGAAATTGGTCATTAGCCAATTGGATAAAACCTTGCATTCTCTTAAATCTTTTGATAAGGATTTTTCAAGAGAGGTGGTTTCTAACGAAAAAAGAGTGAATTCAATGGAATTGAAAATAGACAGAGATTGCGAGAACATCTTTGCGCTATACAATCCGGTAGCCGTTGACTTAAGATTTGTTCTGGCCACCTTAAAAATCAATAATAACCTGGAACGTATTGGCGATATCTCCGAAGGCATAAGCAAGTTTATTATCAGCGAAAAAGAGCCATTCGATAAGGAGTTATTGAAGATCACAAGGTTTGAAGAAATGTTTAAAGCAGCTAACCAAATCGTAACCGATGTTCTTCATGCTTTTGAAAAAGAGGATACCAAACTTGCCAGAAGTATTTTTGAAAAGGACGAAAAGCTAGATGAAATCAATGCAATGGCCAATAAAAATATAGCTGAGTTTATTCATAAGCATCCTCAGAAAACTGAGCAAGCTCTAAATGTTCTGTCCATCATTCGAAGGTTAGAACGGGTTGGCGATCAGAGCAAAAATATTGCTGAGGAAATCATCTTTTATTTAGAGGCGAAAGTACTTAGACACATCAAATAACACATTATTAATCCAAATAAATTAAACCATTATACTATGAAAAAACTTGGATCTGCCATTTTACTACTATTACTTTTTTTATCATCCTCATTTGCTCAGACCAGTCAGGACAAACCAAAACTGGTCGTAGTGATGGTAGTGGATCAAATGAGAGCAGACTACATTAGTCGTTACTGGGATTATTTTGGTGAGGGTGGATTAAAAAGGCTTGTAAATAAGGGATATTCCAATAAGAATACGAATTATAATTTTTTCCCCACTTATACTGCTGCGGGCCATGCAAGCATTTCTACCGGATCAATCCCCTCTTTAAACGGAATTGTAGGAAATGACTGGTATGACCGTAATCAACAAAAAAGTGTTTACTGTACATCGGATAATTCAGTTTCTACAATAGGTTCTAATTCTCAGGCTGGTAAAATGTCGCCGAGTAGTTTATTGACAACAACTGTGGGCGATGAGCTAAGGTTAGCTACAAATTTCAGGTCTAAGGTCATTGGTGTTGCTCTAAAAGATCGGGCAGCAATACTGACTGCCGGACATAATGCCACGGGAGTATATTGGTTTGACGAAACCACAGGTGGATTTATTTCATCTTCTTACTATACAAATGCGCTACCCGGCTGGTTAACATCCTTTAATAATCAAAAATTAAGTGATAAATACCTATCCGAAATTTGGAAAACGTCACTTCCAATAGAAAAGTACCAATCAACCTCCACAAAGGATGATGTTGTTTATGAAGGTAAATTTAAAGGTGAAGCCTCGCCAACTTTCCCCCATAACATTCCGTCAATCAGAAAAAGCTACAATTATGGATTGATAAGAAGTCTTCCTAATGGTAACAAATTAACATTTGATCTGGCAAGAGCAGCAATTGAGGGCGAGAAATTGGGAAAAAATACTGTTCCAGACCTGTTAAACGTAAGCTTTTCATCTCCTGACTATATAGGTCATCAATTTGGCCCAAGATCAATTGAAGTTGCAGATATGTATATTAAATTTGATCAGGACTTAAGCGATTTTTTAAGTTATTTAGACACTAAAGTAGGTAAAGATAATTATGTGATCTGCCTTACTGCGGATCATGGTGCCGCGGAAAATCCAGTTTTTTTAGAGGACAATAAACTCCCTGGCGGCTATGCCAATGGTGGGATTGTAGATAGCCTCAACAGCCATTTAAAAACAGTTTACGGAATAGAGCCAATCACAGCATTTAAAAACCTTCAACTTTATTTAGACCATAAAATCATCCAAAAAAAGAACATTTCTTACAGCGATGTTGTCTCAGAAATCAAAAGAACTCTTTTAACCCAAGAGTCCATTAATTCTGTTTACTCCAAAGAAGAAATATTAGTTTCCGGTAATGAAAACAGTCCGCTATCTCTTCTCAGAAATGGCTTCTACTATCAAAGATGTGGAGATATAACCATTGTGATGAATAGTGGCTGGTTAGGGAGTTCAGGTTCTAAAACCGGTACTACTCATGGATCTACCAATTTATATGATACTCATGTACCATTGATTTGGTACGGTAAAAATATCAGTGCCGGGAAAGATTATTCTGAGACTAAAGTTTCCGATATAGCAATTACGTTATCCGGGATTTTGGACATTCAATCACCAAGTGGCAGTGTAGGTAAATTTATTCCCGGAATATTAAAATAATAAACGAAGATTAAAAAATAAACAGATAATAAAATGAAAATAGCCTTATTCTCAGACATACATGCCAACCTTCCGGCATTAGAAGCATTTTTTAAAGATGTTGAAACCCGTAACACAGATGCACTTTATTGCTTAGGTGATTTGGTAGGTTATAATATCTGGCCCAATGAAGTCATCAATGAAATTCGCAAACGGGGCATCCCTACCATTGCCGGAAATTACGATTGGGGTATTGGGCGTTCCAGTGACGATTGCGGTTGCGCCTATAAGACTGACGAAGAGAAAGCTTTGGGTAAAGTTTCTATCGCTTATACCAATGAAACCGTAAATCCGGAAGAAAGGGCCTATTTAAGAACCCTTCCTTCACATATCAGATTAGAGTATCAGCTAAATGATGAAAAGAGAAACATATTGATGGTACACGGCAGCCCCCGCAAAGTAAACGAATATTTATTTGAGGACAGGGATGAAAAAAGCCTTCTGCGCATTATGGAACAAGCTGATGCAGACGTGATGCTTTTTGGACATACACATAAGCCATATCACCGCATATTAAATTCTGGAACGGATGGAACCGAGCACTATCGACATGCTATTAACATAGGTTCGATTGGTAAGCCAAAAGACGAAGATCCGAGAGGGGGTTATGTAATTTTGACCATTAATGCCGATAGTTCAGTAAAAAATAAAGATAGCATTAAGGTCGAGTTTATCAGATTTGAATATGATGTAGAAAAGGCTGCTAAAGCCGTAGAAGATAGCCCTCTACCGAACGAGTATGCAGATATGTTACGTAATGGCTAAGCAGAAAACTATGAATATAAAAAGATTATTATTATCAGCATTTTTTATAACCGTTTCACTTACCGCTCAATCGCAAATTCTTAAACCAGTAAAGTGGAGCTATGCGGCAAAAAAAATCAATGCAAGTGAGGCTGTACTTTATTTAAAGGCAACAATAGATGATGGCTGGCATCTCTATTCTCAGCATATTGCAGAGGGTGGGCCTATTAAAACATCAATCAAATTTGCCCCTTCCTCATCATTTACCCTAATTGGAAAAACTATTGAGCCAAAACCAACAACAACTTTTGAAAAAGTTTTCAATATGAAAGTGAGTTTTTTTTCCAAGCAAGTCATATTCCAACAGAAAATAAAGTTTAAACCAGGAGCGACTAATGTCAAAGGCAGTATCGAGTATATGGTTTGTGATGATAAGCAATGTCTTCCACCGGAAGAGGTATCTTTTACCATACCTCTTAATAAAAATTAAATGAAAATAGCACTTTTATCAGACATACATGCAAATTTACCGGCGCTAGAGGCCGCATTTGCACATATTGAGAAGCAAAAGCCAGACGCAGTTTATTGTCTTGGTGATTTGATAGGATACAACACCTGGCCCAATGAAGTTATAAGAGAAATCAGGGCCCGTAAAATAGCCACATTAGCTGGCAACCATGATCTAAAAGTTTTAAATCTTAAAGCAGTCAATGTAAATGAACTTCAAGAATCTGGAAAAAAGTATGCCTACCATATTGTAGGAAAACAGGAACGCAATTATTTACTTACACTTCCCGCACATATACGTCTGGAATTTAAGTTGAATAATGATACCCTTAACATTTTGCTGGTGCATGGTAGTCCCCGCAGTGTAGATGAATATGTTTTAGAAGATACTGAAGAAACCTATGTACTGCAATTAATGGAAGAAGCTCAGGCAGATATACTTTGCGTTGGACACTCCCACAAGCCATATCACAGGATTATTCAAGCTGCATCTGGCAGTCCAAAGCATATCATAAATACAGGTTCAATCGGTAAACCTAAAGACAACAATCCTTTTGGTGGTTATGTTATGCTCGAATTGTCGGAAGCCAAATCCGGTATTTCAAATGAAAACATAAAAGTTGATTTTTTGCGATTTGAATATGACGTAGAAAAAGCAGCACAAGCAATTGAACAAAGTCCTTTACCAAACGAGTTTGCAGACAGATTAAGAAAAGCATACTAAAATATAGCATTATGAAAAACCCAGAAAACAATCTTTATTCAAAAGAACACACGTGGCTTAAAATAGAAGGTGAAACTGCTTTAGTTGGGATCACTTTTTTTGCTCAGTCAGAACTAGGAGAAATTGTATATGTCGATCTTCCTAAACCGGGCACATCTTTTAAACAAGATGAAGAATTTGGCTCAGTGGAGGCTTTAAAAACTACAAGCGATCTATTTATGCCAATCTCGGGAGAAATCATTGAAACCAACGAAGAGCTTAATAAAAATCCCGAATGGATCAATACAGATCCGTTTGGACAAGGATGGATGGTTAAAATAAAAATTTCGCAACCTTCCGAGGCTGAAAATTTATTGTCAGCAGATTCCTACAGAGAAATGGTGGGAATGTAATTAAGAAATCAAAAAATCTGAATATCGATTAGCAGGTAATAAAGTACAATTCAATGTGACGATAAAAGAGAATAAAGATGGCCAATGACATATGTAGATTTTTGCAAAAGAAAGTTGCCAGCTACTTGATGTCCGGTACAAAAAACGTAACCAAATCTAAATACTATGCCAGCAAAAAAAAGTGACTATGAGCCTTTAGAAAAGCAACTATCTGAATTTATGAGAGCAATGGCCCATCCAGCTAGGATGGCCATTATGATGCGGCTTGCTAAAGAAGAAAATTGTATCAGTGAAACATCGATTGACGATTTGCCAATCGTAGAATCGTCTGTTGTAAAACATCTGAAGGCCTTAGAAAACGCTGGCCTGATAAAAGGCAGTACCTCTATCGTGAGGTCGAGCTATTGTATAAACTGGGATGCTTTTTGGTCATTTTCTGATCTTTTTAAAATGATTTTTAATGACTTTGCGGAGAAGGTGGCAAAACAAGATTGTAGAAGCAAAGTGACAGGAAAAATTCTGCAAATAGGTTGGGCAAGTTCATTGATTTTGTTAGCACAATAAATTTTCGTGTATAAATATCGTTTAACTATTCTTGTACTTTCTCAATTCTTTTGTACTTCTCTTTGGTTTGCAGGTAATTCGGCTATTGAAAACACTCAACATGCGAATGATTCGGTATTATTGGGTCACCTTTCATCCGCGGTACAGGCTGGATTTATTATTGGTACATTCTTTTATGCTTTATTCGCTATCGCTGATCGATATTCGCCTTCTCACGTTTTTTTTTGGAGTTCATTATTAGCATCATTAAGTAATCTTTTGCTTATATACCCATCCCTACCTTTAGAAGGTTTACTCACTTTTCGATTTTTAACTGGATTTTTTCTGGCGGGAATTTATCCTGTGGGTATGAAAATAGCAGTTGATCATTACGAATCTGATTTGGGTAAACCTATGGGATTTATAGTTGGTGCTCTTGTAATGGGCACTGCTACCCCTCATTTATTGAAAAGCATAAATTTAGAAGCCGTAACTGCTAACATTGTTGTTTGTACATCTGTCTTGGCGGTCGTTGGCGGTCTAACCACACTTTTATTTGTCGATAATGGCCCGTTTAGAAAAAAGACAGAGATATTAAAGTTTGATTCATTTTTTCAATCCTTTCGTTCCAGAGAATTTAGAACTATAATGTTCGGATATATTGGACATACCTGGGAGCTTTATGCCTTTTGGTCTTGCGTTCCTCAAATATTACTCATTTATGCCGATCAGCATAAGCAACATTCATTAAATCTTCCAATACTATCCTTTTTGATTATCGCTTGCGGCAGCATCGGTTGCATTGTCAGCGGGTATACCTCACGAAAATTTGATTCCAAGAAATTCGCAACTTTCCTTCTATTGTCTTCGGCTATTTGTTGTCTCTTATCCCCATTTGTTTTAAATGTGGAATCGATAGTATTATTAGTCACCTTTCTAATGTTATGGAATATTTTTGCTGTAAGTGATTCTCCACTATTCTCCAGGCTAATGGCAGAAAATGCTCCTCGCCATGCCAGAGGAGCGGCATTGACCATTGCAAATTGTTTAGGATTTTCTGTCACTATAATCAGTATTCAACTCACCTCCAATTTATTGAAGATAACTGGTTCTCATTATGTATTCTTATTGATAGCAATTGGCCCCTTGTTTGGTATTATTTCCTTATTGATGAAAAATTTTGGTAAAAATACTAACCTTCCATCGAAGAACCTTTCTTAACGAAAATTTAATGTTAACAATTATTTAACATTAAGCTTATCCTAACTAAATGATAACATAATTATCCGAAAATAGTAAAGTAACAATCTTTGCAACATAAAAATGCAATAACCTTTACTTAAGTATGGATAAAATTTATCAAGCTAAAAAAAATATCTGCAAGTATCTGATAATAATAAGCGCTAGCTTCACATTTTCTATTGCTTCTGCACAACAACCCGGCAAAATTTCAGGGAAAGTCATTGACAAAACTACTGGCGAGACCCTTGTCGGTTTATCTGTTTCTATTCAGGGTACATCTATAGGAAGCTCAACCGATGTCGATGGAAATTACAGCCTAAATACCGTGAATCCCGGCACCTACCAGGTCGTATTCTCTTATGTATCGTATAAGAAACAAATTCTTTCAAATATTAAAGTTGTTGCCGGGCAAACCACACAATTGAATGTCCAAATGGAAACTGACCAATCTGCTCTAAGTGAAGTCGTTGTTTCAGGTAGAAGACTTACAGGAACCGAAGTGGCAGTTTTTGCAGAAATAAGAAAAACCAATTCTGTTGCAAACGGGATTTCCAGTCAGACCATTCAAAAATCAGGCGATTCTGATGCTGCCCAGGTAGTAAGACGAGTACCAGGAATAACTGTTGTTGACAATCGCTTCATAAATATTCGTGGGCTTTCAGAACGTTACAATAGTGTTCAATTGAATAACGTAGCTGCCCCAAGTCTGGAAACAGATATAAGGTCTTTTTCTTTTGACCTTATTCCGAGCAATCAAATTGATAGGGTATTAGTTTATAAAAGTCCATCAGCTGATTTGCCTGCCGATTTTGCCGGTGGTGCAGTTAAGGTTTTTTTAAAGAGCGTACCAGATGAAGACAGGCTAACTATTGATTATGGTACTGGTTATCGTCAGAATGCTACATTTCAAAAATTCAGTAGACCGTCATCAGGACATCTATATTTTTCCGGTTTCAACACTGGAGATAATGACCTCCCTGTAAATTTCCCTTCAAATCTAAGAACAGTTTCTTCAAGTATGCGTAATGCTGCAGGTCATGCTTTAGCCAATAGCTGGGCACCAGTTACAAATACGGGTAACCTTGATCAGAAATTGAATATTTATGGGAGTAAACGCTTTAACTTGAACAATAAGCTATTAGGGAACATTACTGCGCTTAGCTATAGCAACACAAAAACCAACAATGATGTATTTAGAGGCGACTATAATACTTACGATGCCACTTCACAGACTTCTTCGGCCATCTACAATTATGATGACAACCAGTTCAATTATAACGTTCGTTTAGGAATTATACATAATTGGGCCTTCAAGTTGAATAACAACAATACGTTTGAGTTCAAGAACCTATTTAATCAGCTGAGTACTTCTCAATTTACCAATCGTACAGGACGGAATTTCGAGGCAAGTTATTCGCCAGATAGCTACTCTTTTAATACTTTATACAGAGGAGTTTATTCTGGTCAGATTACCGGAAATCACAAATTCAACAACGAAAACACTAAAATTGATTGGGTCGCCGGATACGGAAAATCTTATAGAGACCAGCCGGATTATAAACGTTACCGATCTGATAAAGATGAAAACAGTGGTCAAAGTATTCTTTATGTACCCACTGGTGCAGCCGCGGCAGAATTTTTAGGCCGTTTTTACTCAAAAATGAATGAGGATGTTAAAACAGGCTCATTTAATATCGAACAAAACCTGAGTTCAAAAGCCAAACTTTTCAAGCCGGTTTTAAAAATCGGCGGATATTTGGAAGATAAAAATCGAACGTTCAATTCCCGCAATATTGGTTATGTGAGGGCAAATTCCTCATTGTTCGATAATTCCTTGCTCAACAAGCCAATTGATACATTATTTCAATGGGAAAATATCAATACAAATACAGGAATTAGGATTGATGAACAATCTAACCCGAACGATAACTACACATCTTCTAACAAGCTATTCGCGGGCTATTCTAATTTTATTTTGCCTTTTAAAGACAAACTTACCCTGGTAGCAGGCGTCAGAGTTGAAAACAATATCCAAACCCTATCCAGTGCAGATGATCAGGGCCCGGTGAATGTGAATAATGATATTACAAGGGTTTTGCCATCAGCAAATCTTTCTTATAATATCAGTGAAAAATCTCTGCTACGCTTAGCTTATGGGCAAACACTAAACCGTCCCGAGTTCCGTGAATTGGCACCATTCAGCTTTTATGATTTTGACCTCAATTTCACAAATAAGGGTAACCCTGCCTTAAAAACAGCCAGAATTGACAATTACGATATAAAATTTGAATTGTATCCATCCTCAGCCGAATTGATTAGCTTATCCGCGTTTTACAAGAGATTTACAAATCCAATAGAAACTGTATTTATTCCTGGAGCCGGTTCTGGAGGTGCAAAAACTTTTACATACGGTAATGCCCAATCCGCGAATAATCTAGGCTTAGAGCTTGAAATGCGTAAATCATTGGCAGGTATAACACAGTCAAAGTTTTTGGATGATTTAACATTATTAGTGAATGCAACCTATATTAACAGTAGAGTTGAATTGGGGAGCATAGCAGCGGGACAATCAAATGAACGTCCGCTACAAGGACAGGCACCTTATATCTTAAACACTGCGTTATTTTACAACAATCTGAAGAGTAAATGGCAAGTCAATCTTTTATATAATGTGATAGGAAGGCGACTTGCGTATATTGGATATGACGGATATCCAGATATCTATGAAATGCCCCGGAACATTGTAGACCTAACCGTAACCAAAACATTCTCTAACAAAATAAGTCTAAGAGCAAATTTCAATGACCTTTTAAATCAGGAATTCTTATTGCTTCAAGATGGCAATGGAGATGGAAGTTTTGATCGATTAAATGATCAGGCAATAGCTCGTTTTAAAAATGGTCGTCTTTTCGGCTTAACCTTAACCTATAAAATCTTTTAAATCCTTTTAATTTTAATATAATAAATATGAATAAGAAACACATTTACATGCCAAAGATCAGTAATTCTTCATTTAGGATAATGGCATTCTGCCTGCTCGGATCAGTAATTTTCGGGGCATGCAAAAAAACGACCATCATTGAATATAATGAAGCGGGATCAACAACAAACCCAACAAATCCAGGTGGTTCAACAAAAACTATAGTGGAAGTGTCAGCTGGGAATATCACGGCAAATACGAAGTGGACAAAAGACAAGGTTTACCGTCTTAACGGATTTGTACGAGTTGGAAGAGATCCCAAAAACACCCAGGGGCTTCCTGCTGTAGAAGGTATCACACTAGAAATTGAAGCAGGTACAGTAATCATTGGAGACAGAGAAACAAAGGGCACCCTCATCATACAAAGAGGAAATAAAATTATTGCCGAAGGAACAGCTACAGAGCCTATAGTTTTCACGTCTGAAAAAGCACCTGGTTTCCGTGAAGCAGGCGACTGGGGAGGTTTGGTATTGTGTGGAAAGGCAGTGAATAATCAACCAAGTGGTGAAGCGGAATTAGAAGGACAATATGGAGGATGGCATGGCGGGACTAATGATGCTGATAATTCCGGCATTGTTAAATATGTAAGAATCGAGTATGCCGGTACGCCAATTAACCCTAATCAGGAAGTGAATTCTTTAACAATGGGATCAATAGGTAGCGGAACAGTTATCGAATATGTGCAGTGTTCATATGGTTTGGATGATGCTTTTGAATGGTTTGGCGGAACGGTAAATGTTAAACACATTATTGCATATCGGGGGTTAGATGATGATTTTGATGTGGACTTTGGCTTCCGTGGAACTGTACAATTTGGCATTGGTATCCGTGATGCAAATTCAGCCGATCAATCCGGTTCAAATGGATTTGAAGTTGATAATGATGGTTCAGGCACATCTTCTACGCCATTTACATCAGCACAGTTCTCCAATATGACTATGATCGGGCCTAAAAAAGATAAAGATAAGACCATTTCAGCTCAATTTCAGAATGCGATGCACCTAAGACGGAATAATAAACTGAAAATATATAATTCTGTTTTTACAGGCTATCCAAATGGATTATTTATTGATGGCTCAACAACCCTGGCAAATGCAGCAAATGGAGAATTGATACTCAAAAATATTATCCTTGCCGGCGTTGATGGATGGGGAACTAATGGTTACGGAACAGGTGGTTCCCCTGCATTTCCAAATCCTATCGGCGTAGAAATAAAATCTAGTGGTAATGTTGGTAGCCAAACAGCTGAAGATTGGTTTAAAACAACTTCATTTGGAAACCAGACTTTTCCAAAATGGCAGGACATAGGAATTGATGCAAGTATCTTTGACCTTGGTTCAACACCTAAACTTCTTCCTAATTCAGGTTCGATACTGTTATCCGGAGCAAGTTTTACAGGATTATCTGGCTTTGAGATTGTTACTTACCGCGGTGCCTTTGGCACTACTGATTGGACAACAGGTTGGGCAAGTTTTACACCCCAACAAAATACATATTACTAGAAATTAATATTATAAATGGCTTAATAACGCATCGATCATAAGTCGATGCGTTATTTTTTGGACTAAGTTTTTGATACTCATTCAACCAACGCGCTTCTCACTGATAAAAGGGAAAAGGTAGCGTTTAGCAATCAATACAGGTAACATCCTCTACTTCTTGCTTATACGATAAAGAAATAACAGCCAAACACCAAAGCCAACTACAAAAGCTGGTAAAGGATTTTCCATAGTCGTACCAGCCAAAAATGCACCAGTACCAACAATGCATGTCAGGAAAAATAGAATTAGATTTTTCATGATATTCAAATTTAAGGTTTTCAATTAAACTAATGGCTTTGTAAGAACCATTTTATGCAACCTCTTTTAAGGATGTCAATCTTTCTTTCTGTTTTGTAACTTTTACATCTGATTTTCTCAAAAGAGTAACGACTTTAAGTTGTACCTCATCAACAATGCGCCAATCTTTCTCAATGTAGATGTCCGTTGTAGTATGTTCACTATCTACATGGTTTAGGGCCTGCGCTACATCGTCTTTACTCATTCTACAGGAATTGCGGGCGATAGTAGCAAACGTGTGCCTCGCCCAGTAAAGTGTCAGTCCATCAATTTCTGTGATCTTTCGCAACTCTTTCATTCCCTTTTCTAGGGCTTTGTTCAGGCCATCAGAATTTGCATAACGGGCAGAAAGTGTTTCTATATATTTTTGAAGTAATGGTTTGGCCTCATCAACAATTTTGATGCTTATAAAAGCATTGTCTTTTCTTTGACCTTGGGTTTTCGACCGATTATAGTCTATCCTACCATTTCTGATATTCCCTTTTGTCAAATGATAAAAATCTACCGCATTCATACCACATAAGTAGAATGAAAGCATATAGAGCTCCTTTGCCATTTCTGCCCGGCTTCCGGGTCTTGGTGTACAATCGCGGATGATCCTTATTTGCTCTAAGTTATTGTTCCTCTTTTTAGTAAGTGGGGCGGAGCCAATTTTGTACTTTCTAAATGGATAATGTTTAATTCTGTAAATGCCCAGGTCTTCATTGTTGTACATATTGCGGGCGGCGTTGAACAGGGTACGCATGTCTCGCATGTGGTTATGAAGTCCACTATCAGATACTCCTTTACTTATCGTTTGTTTGGTGAGACCTTTCTGTCCACTGGAGCGTACCATCACGCGTTCACTTCTTAAAAAGCGTTCGTAGGAGAGCAACATATTCGAGTTGATTTCTGTTATTGACACAGCTTCACGTTTAAAATAGTCGATCAGGCTGTTACGGACTACACGATGGTTGTGAGCCGTACCCTTTTTACCATCTTTTTCACTCTGAGCGATATGCACCGCGCAGAACTTGATAAAATCCACATCGGCATCTTTTTCACGGAGATAGTCCGTAAGGGATTCGGCATTAAAGAAGTTAAGCTTCTCGCCGAGTTCGCTGATAACTTTGCGGTATCCTTTCAGCTGTTCATCGATCAGGTTATTGACAAAATTATCCTTGATCTTCATTTTGGCAGTCAATTGCTTCTTGACTACATAGTGTACAGTGTCAATGTACTTTCTTTGGTTGTTGTGATGGACACAGATTTTTACATTGTAGGTGCCATCTGCTTTCTTGTGGTGTTCAAACACCTTGGCGCTAACGGTTGCCATAATTCATTTGGATTAGCACGCAAAATTTCTGTAACGTATTTGTAACGGTTTTGCGTGGAGTTCAACAAAAAATTATGTAAAACCTGCTTTTAGGGGGCTTCCTAAAGGCATAGTTGCTGACGGTAATCAGCATCAGAAAAACAAAAAACCGCCTCCAAATTTCTTTGTAAGACGGTTTTTTTGTGGACCTAGATGGGCTCGAACCATCGACCAAAACATTATGAGTGTCCTACTCTAACCAACTGAGCTATAGGTCCATACGCATTTTTTTGCTGCATGCGTGATGCAAATTTAAACAAATTTTTCAAGCTAACATCATCTTTTTTCACTTTGAAAAACCCTCAAAGTTTTTACAAGATGCAAAGCTCAAACAGCTTGTTTTCAATTCTATAACTCTGTAGATTATGAGTCTTCTACTCTAACCAACTGAGCTATAGGAGCGGCAACCATTGCTGATTTGCGAGTGCAATTTTACATATTTGTAGGCACATTTTAAAATTAATTATGCAAAATATTGAAAATATTATCTTCGATTACGGCAATGTAATCTTCATGATCGACTTCGCTAAGGCGCATAAAGCCTTTACCGATTTGGGTGTCAAGGGAGTAGAAAAAGTGTTTGCCCATACCGAACAAAATGCTTTATTTGATGATTTTGATATGGGACGAGTTTCTGCCGCGCAATTTAGAGATGGGATACGTGAAGTTACGGGAAAAGCTGACTTAACAGACCAACAAATTGATAATGCATGGAACTCCTTGTTAATAGGTGTACCTAAAGGTAGACACGAATTATTATGGCAACTAAAAGATCGATACAACACCTTTTTACTTAGTAATAACAATGAAATCCACTATCAATCCATTATGGAGTACCTGAAAAAAGAACATGCCTTGGAAGATAACAGCAGCTTTTTTATCAAAGATTATTACTCTCATTTATTAGGCATGAGAAAGCCAAATTCGAATATTTTTGAATTTGTTTTGCAGACACACCAGCTCGAGCCGGAAAAGACATTATTTATTGATGATAGCCCCCAGCATCTTGTTACAGCCAAAAAGCTGGGAATACAGACGGAATTATTGACCGCTCCTGATACCTTAGAACTCTTGGTTCAACGGCGAAAGCTTCTTTGAAAAATAGCCGATGGTCCCATCGGCTATTTTTTTCTACGATTTTTTTCTTTTATGATAAGACTCAGTTCGCGGCCGGTTTGTCCGGCAACGGATGTATTTTCCTGTGCTCGTCTAAAGAGATAGGGCATTACCGCTTTTACCGGCCCGTAAGGCATATACTTTGCCACATTGTATCCGGCAGCGGATAAATTAAAGCTAAGATTGTCACTCATGCCCAATAATTGAGCAAAATATACGCGACGATCGTTCCTCGAGATTCCTCTTTTATCTAATTCCGTTGCTAGGAGGTAACTGCTGGCTTCGTTGTGTGTCCCCGCCATAAAACCTATTCGATCAAGGTTGTCCAAACAAAAATGGATAGCCTCATTATAATCACGATCAGCGGCTTCTTTATTTGGTTGTATGGGGGATGGATAGCCCCTTTCTTCAGCTCGCTTTCGTTCAATTTCCATATAGGCGCCACGCACTAACTTAGCCCCAACATAAAAATTATCAGTTTGAGCTAAGTAGACATCTGCCTTTAACGCAGCCAAAATATCGTGGCGGTAAAGCTGATAGGTGTTGTATACGATTGCTTTTTCCGTATTGTATTTTCGCATCATGTCTCTAGCCAAGTCATCAATGGTATCCTGTATCCAGGAATGTTCGGCATCGACTAACACGGCAACGCCTGCTTGATGTGCAAATGCACATATTTTTTCCACCCGGTTTTTTACACGTGCAAATTCAGCCGCTTCTGTTTCCGTCAATGGTTCGCCTGCATTTACCTTCGCCAGCAAATCAAAGCGGCCCAGGCCCGTTACTTTAAAAACGGAAAACGGAATGTTTGTATCCTTTTTAGCGCGCTCGATCGTGCGAATGGTCTCAGCCAACACGTGATCAAAAGCTTGTTCACTTTCTTCACCCTCTACCGAATAGTCGAGGATGGTTCCAACGTGTTGAGAAGCCAATTGTTGAATGGTTTTTTCGCAGCCTTCAATTGTTTCTCCGCCACAGAAATGTTCAAATATCGTTTTCTTGATGAGACTTGTAATAGGTAGGCCGATATTAAGCGCAAAGTTCGTTACCGGAGGACCTACTTTAGTCAAAAAATTACTGGAAATAATTTTAAACAGCCAATAAGCTCTGTTTAATTCGGCATTGCTTTTACTGCGAAAAGCGATTTCAGTGTTGTCGAAAGTAAGATCACTCGCGGCAACAGATTGTGGTTCTTTTGATGGCGAAATCATGGAGCAAACTTAGAGAAAAAATCGATGGCTTAATAGCAGAAAATGTTATTTTCGTTTGCTTTCATCTAAGAATTTTATGTAGGTTTGGTTTATGATAAATTTTACACTTGATAGTGAATATATCCATCTTATTCAATTGCTAAAGGCTGTCAATGTAGTGGAGAACGGTGGAGAAGCACAAGCTGTTGTAAGTGAGGGGCTCGTGAGCTGTAATGGCGTCACGGAGTTTAGGAAGCGCTATAAAGTTAGAAAGGGTGATGTCATTGAGTTTTTACAATATAAAATAGTGGTGAATTAGCTGTTAGGTATTAGCAGTTAGCAGTTAGAATAACACTGCTGATACCTAAACCCTAACCCCTAAAGGCTAAAAAATGATCAAAGAAATAAAAAGTAATACTTATTCCGTATATTTTGAGAGACAGTTCAACGCTTTGCGCGAATTTTTAAATAAAAACACTTATTCCAAAATTTTTATCTTAACCGATCGTAATACCAGCGAGCACTGCTTGCCCGTGTTTACATCGTTGATGCCGGAATTAACGGCATACGATTTAATAGAAATTGATCCGGGAGAAGAGAATAAAAATATTGATTTCTGTATCGGTATCTGGAAAATGCTCTTGGATTTTGGTGCTGACAGAAAGAGCTTACTCATTAATCTGGGGGGAGGGGTTATAACGGATATCGGTGGTTTCGCTGCGTCGACCTTTAAACGAGGAATTGATTTTATTCAAATACCTACAACCTTATTATCGCAAGTCGATGCCTCGGTAGGGGGGAAGACCGGAATTGATATGGATGGGGTAAAAAATATTATTGGCACGTTCACACAGCCAAAAGCGGTACTTATTAATAGCGACTTCTTAGCTACTTTAGACGAACGGCAAATGGTTTCTGGCTTTGCTGAAATGATAAAACATGGGTTGATCTATGACCAGGGTTATTTTGGAGAGTTACAAAGAGTTGATTTAAAAGAATTGGATGAGGATTATATTTACCGCTCCGTTGCCATAAAAAATGATGTTGTTACAAAGGATCCAACGGAAAAAGGACTTCGAAAGATTTTAAACTTTGGGCATACAATTGGACATGCGGTTGAAAGTTATTCTTTAGCAAACGACTCCTTTCCTTTGCTTCATGGCGAAGCAATTGCAGTAGGCATGATCTGTGAAGCTTATTTGTCTCATCGTCATAACGGGTTGTCTCTGGAATCGTTGAACGAGATCCGAAGCTATATCATGCATCTGTTCCCAAGCTATTCATTTGGCGAAGCCATATATGAGTTTTTATATACTTATATGCTGAATGATAAAAAGAACACCGGTGATAAAATTGGTTTTGCGCTTCTAAATAAAATAGGAAGTTGCGATTTTGACCTATATATTCAAAAAGAACAAATTTTTGAAAGCTTGGATTATTATCGTTCATTATTGAATTAAAAAGTCAAAACCCCGAAGGGCTCATTGATACCTTAAGAAACAAACAAGATATCAATAATTAAAAAGTCAAAAGCTTGGCTCCCGAGAGGACTCGTGAGACCCCTCGGGATGCTCTGTCTTCAAGGGATGTTTTTATTAACTGATTAATAACTTTATAAAACTTATGAAACTAAAACGTTATGCATCTATCTTCGCCCTCATTTGGGTTGCGGGTATTTGCTTTTCCTTTTGTAAATCGGAAAAGAATATCGACCATTCGCAAGTGAAACCGCTGGTACTCGTGTTTTCAAAAACCGCGGGATTTAGGCATGACTCCATTGAAAAGGGGGCGAAAACCATCGAAGAACTTGGCGAAGATAATGGCTTTGCTACAGAACATACAGAAGATGCTTCCGTTTTTACAGAAGATAATTTGAAAAAATATAAGGCAGTTGTTTTTTTAAGTACAACAGGCGATATCTTAAATGATGCACAACAAACGGCATTTGAGCATTATATACAGCAAGGTGGAGGATTTATGGGGATCCATGCAGCAGCCGATACCGAGTATGATTGGCCGTGGTATAACAAATTGGTGGGAGCATGGTTTCTGAGTCACCCAAAGCAACAGGACGCAACCCTATTGGTGTTGGATAAAAATCATCCAGCTACTGAACATTTAGCAGATACTTGGCGCAGATGGGATGAATGGTACAATTATAAAGATATAAATCCAGATACAAAAGTATTAATGAAACTGGATGAAACCAGCTATGAAGGTGGTAAAAATGGAGATAATCATCCTATTGCCTGGTATCATAACTATGATGGTGGAAGAGCTTTCTATACAGGCTTGGGACACACGAAAGAAAGTTATGATGAGGTGGATTTTCGGAAACATCTCTTGGGCGGCATAAAGTATGCTATGGGGGAGTAGTATTCACTATTTAGTTAGCTAATTAGCCGATTAGCCAATTATCGCATTGGCTAATTATCACATTGGCTAATTAGTTAAACTTATATCAAATACTCAAACAAAGTCTGGTCGGTATTAACTTCTTTGAAATCAAAACGATGTTGACGCATGCGGCTCAACAAAGCATCATAATCTTCTGCTTTATGAAGTTCGATACCTACAAGTGCAGGTCCTCTTTCGCGCTCTGTTTTCTTGATGAATTCAAAACGGGTGATGTCATCATGAGGTCCCAATACTTCGTTTACAAACAGCTTCAATGCACCGGGACGTTGCGGAAAACGAACGATGAAGTAATGTTTGAGGCCTTCGTATAAAAGGGATAACTCTTTTATTTCTGCCATCCGATCGATATCATTGTTGCCTCCGCTAATGATACAGACCACTGTTTTGCCTTTTATATCTTCTTTACAGAAATCCAAAGCTGCTACTGAAAGCGCTCCTGCAGGCTCTACAACAATGGCGTCTTCATTGTAAAGTTTCAAAATGTTCGTACATACTTTTCCTTCTGGAACCAATATTACTTTTTCTAGGATCTCCTTACAGAGCGGAAATGTCAACTCACCAATCCGTTTAACAGCAGCGCCATCTACAAAGCGATTGATTTCACTGAGTGTTACGGGTTGCTCCGCTTTTAATGCTTCCGTCATGGAAGGGGCACCGGCCGGCTCCACACCTAAGATTTTGATGGCAGGATTTTCGCTTTTTAAATAATTTCCAACTCCCGCGGCAAGGCCTCCTCCTCCAATCGGTATAACTACAATATCGATATCAGGCTGATCTTCCAAAATTTCGACCCCCACGGTGCCTTGTCCTTCGATAACACGATAGTCATCGAACGGAGGAATAAAGGTCATGTTATTGGCGGCAGTGTAGGCGAGGGCCTCTTTTAAACAATCGTCAAACGTATCACCTACGAGCACAATTTCGATCTGTCCATTCCCAAACATGGTCGTTTGCGTTACCTTCTGTTTTGGAGTGATTTCCGGCATAAAAACCACCCCTTTCACGCCTAACTTATTACAAGAGTAGGCAAAGCCCTGCGCATGGTTACCCGCACTGGCGCATACGACGCCCCGTTTAAGTTGGTCATCACTTAGCGAACTTACCATATTATAAGCCCCGCGAAGTTTATAGGATCTTACCAGTTGTAAATCCTCCCGTTTTAAATAAACGTGACAAGCATATTTTTCCGAAAGCCTGGGGTGGTATACCAGCGGGGTGCGATTTATTACGCCGCTTAAACGGGTGGTTGCCGTTTTATAGTTTAATGTTAAATCCATTTCATCGGTATTACTAAAAAAGATACCAGAGCAGTCAAAATAATGACAAATCTGGTATCTTTTTGAGGCAAGCGCTTAAATATTCGCTGCCAACCAGTCGCCAACTTCACTGGTTTTATAAGCTTTATTATTCTTTCCTGCCAAGTCTTCTGTTACAATCCCCTCGGCTAGCGATTTATTGACTACTGCTCGAATGGCTGCTGCTTCTTCTTTTAAATTAAAGGCGTCTTCGAACATCATGGCAGCTGATAATACAGTAGCAAGTGGATTAGCAATATCTTTTCCTGCAGCTTGCGGGTAAGAACCATGAATCGGTTCAAAAAGGGAGGTATGAATACCGATAGACGAAGAAGGCATTAAGCCCATAGATCCCGAGATAACGGAAGCTTCATCCGTTAAAATATCGCCAAATAAGTTCTCTGTTATAATGACATCATACGAACTGGGCCATTGTACGAGGCGCATGGCAACGGCATCAACGAATTCATAACTTACTTCTACTTCCGGAAAGTCCTTTTCCATATCCTGTACCGTTTCTCTCCATAAGCGAGAGCTTTCCAATACGTTGGCTTTATCTACACAGCATAGTTTTTTTCTCCTGCCCATCGCCATTTCGAAGCCCAACTTGGCAAGACGTTGAATTTCTTCACGGGTATAAGTACAGGTGTCAAACGCAGTATCGCCATTATCTTTGCGTCCTCTTTCACCAAAGTAAATACCACCGGTCAATTCGCGTAAAATCACTAAATCAGTACCCTCAATGCGCTCCCTTTTTAACGGAGAATTATCGATTAAGGAAGGAAAGGTAAACGTAGGGCGAACATTAGCAAATAGGCCTAGTTTTTTGCGCATTTTAAGCAAGCCTTGTTCGGGACGTACCGTAGCTTTTGGATCATTGTCAAAGCGGGGGTGGCCAATCGCACCGAATAACACCGCATCCGCTGCCATACAAACCGCATGGGTTTCATCCGGGTAAGGTTCGCCGACCGCATCAATTGCCGCAGCACCTGTTAACGCTGCTGTCCAGTTGATTTGGTGATTAAATTTCTTTGCTACTGCATTGACTACTTTTACGGCCTGGTCGATAACTTCCGGGCCAATTCCATCTCCTGCTAGAAGAGCGATATTTAAGTTCATAGTGTTAATTAAAAAGTAAAAATTCAAAAGTAAAAATTAAAAACCCTGAGGGGCTCATTGATGCTTTAAGAAACAAACAAGATATCAATAATTAAAGAACCTGCCTCCCGTAGGGATGGTCAAAACTCCGATGGCTCTTGTCTTACTACTTATCTGCCTGCCGTCAGGCAGGTGTCTTATGTCTTGATACTTATATCTAAGCACACTAAATAATATTCAACATTTTTTGTGTCGCCTTGATGGCACAGACGGTTTGATCCGAGTCGAGACCTCGAGTTACAAAGGTTCGACTGCCAGTTTCCCAAGTGATAATGGTCTCACATAGCGCATCTGAGCTACTGCCTGGTGCGATACGAACGGTATAGTCTACTAGCTTTGGTAAACGCAGGTTCTTTTTTGCGTATACTTTAGCCAAGGCCTTCATAAATGCGTCGAATTGTCCATCACCCTGCGCATGCTCTTCCATTGTTTTACCATCAATGCAGACAGCGATAGTAGCCGATGGACGTAATCCTTTTGCATGCGTCAAAACATATGATTCCACCTTCACTTTTTCTTCATATAGATTGCTGTCTAGTACATCGGAAATAATATAGGGTAAATCTTCTTTAGTGACGGTTTCTTTTCTATCACCTAACTCAATAACTCGTTGTGTGACTTTTTTCAGGTCTTCCTGATTAAGCTTTAATCCGAGTTCTTGCAAGTTTTTTTCGATGTTAGCTTTACCGGAAGTTTTGCCGAGCGCATATTTGCGTTTTCTGCCAAAACGTTCGGGCAGTAGGTCGTTAAAATAAAGATTATTTTTATTATCACCATCGGCGTGGATACCTGCAGTCTGCGTAAATACGTTTTCGCCGACGATTGGCTTATTTGCAGGAATCCTGATGCCTGAAAAGGTTTCAACTAGCTTGCTGACTTTATAAATCGCAGATTCTTTAACGGAAACCATTACATCCGGAAGAAAATCGTTCATTACTGCTACGACACTGGCCATAGGTGCATTACCGGCTCTTTCACCCATGCCATTTACTGTTAAGTGTAAGCCATTCACCCCCGCTTTCACTGCTTCCAGTACATTGGCCGTCCCTAAGTCGTAATCATTGTGCGCATGGAAGTCGATATGTTGGTCCGGATACTTATGCCGTAGCTCTGCGATATACTGAAAGGTCTCACTCGGTGTCAATACGCCAAGCGTGTCAGGCAATAGTATCCTTTTTATAGGCTGTTTGGAGAGAAAATTTAAATATTGATATACATATTCAGGTGAATTTTTCATCCCATTGCTCCAGTCCTCCAAGTACACATTGGTGTCAATGCCCTTTTTACTTGCTAATGCGATAATATCAGCGATTTCGGCAAAATGTTGTTCAGGTGTCTTTTTGAGCTGATGAGTGAGATGATTTAAAGACCCTTTGGTAAGTAAGTTTTGCACCTTTGCACCTGCCTTCAACATCCAATCAATAGAAATACCATTGTCTACAAAAGTCAATATTTCAATAGCTTGGAGATATCCGTTTTCCTTAGCCCAACTAGTTATTGTTTTTACCGCTTCGAACTCTCCTTCAGAAACACGCGCCGATGCAATTTCAACTCGGTCTACCAGCAATTCTTCCAATAATAATTGTGTAATTGTTAATTTCTCTGAAATAGAAAAAGACACACCCGAGGTTTGTTCACCATCACGCAAAGTGGTGTCCATTATTTCTATTTTCCTTTTCATTTATTTTTAATTAAAAATTCAAAAGTAAAAATTCAAAAAGTCTGTCAGGCGTGCCGGTTTTACATCTAATACCTAAACGCCAACTGTTAACGCCTATCAAAGTAAAAAAGCTTGCCTCCCGGAGGTGCCACTACCACTGCAACTGTCACCGCTACGGCAACGGCTACCGTTACTATTTTATCGCTCGCAACTGACAACCCACAACTGGAAACTTTAAAACGGCAGTGTCGAAGCAAAGTCCTGAATCTCTCCTTTTATATTCTGGAGGTAATCAATATCATCAAAACCATTTGATAAGTTGTCCTTTTTATAGGGACTAATATCAAATTTCTCCTTTTCGCCAGTTGGCAAAAGGGTAATGGTTTGTTCCGGAAGATTCACTTCCAATTCAGTTTTCGGATCGGCAAAAACAGCACTGAAGATCTTTTCTAGAAATTCAGGACTTACCTGTACGGGTAGCACGCCGATGTTAAGACAGTTGTTCTTGAAGATATCCGCAAAGAAGCTAGATACCACACAGCGGAAACCATAGTCGTAAACAGCCCAGGCAGCATGTTCGCGCGAAGAACCGGAACCGAAGTTTTTTCCGCCCACCAAAATCTTACCACCGTAAATAGGATTGTTTAAAACGAAATCACTTTTGGGAGTATTATCCGAATTATATCGCCAATCACGAAATAAATTGTCGCCAAAGCCTTCTCGTTTAGTTGCTTTAAGAAAACGTGCAGGAATAATTTGATCGGTATCCACATTTTCGATTGGAAGTGGAACCGCTGTACTTGTCAATATATTAAATTTATCGTAAGCCATAGAGATTAAATTAAAGTTCTTGGATCGGTAACAACACCAGTAACAGCGGCAGCTGCTGCTACAAGCGGACTTGCGAGCATGGTACGTGCACCCGGACCTTGGCGCCCTTCAAAGTTTCTATTCGAAGTACTTACCGCATATTTACCGGCCGGCACCTTGTCATCATTCATTGCTAAACACGCCGAACAGCCAGGTTGGCGCAACGTGAATCCAGCCTCTGTCAGGATATCCAATAGTCCTTCTCTTTTAATCTGTTCTTCCACGATATGCGAACCAGGCACAAGCCATACGGTAACATCCTCTGCCTTTTTCTTTCCTTTAACTAAAGAGGTAAAAGCTCTGAAATCTTCGATACGTCCATTTGTACAACTACCTACAAAAACATAATCTACTTTTTTACCAATCATGGATTCCCCTTCATGGAAGCCCATATAACCTAAGGACTTTTCATAAGTGGCCACACCGCCCTCTACTTCAGACGCATCCGGAATATGATTGGAAATACCGATTCCCATACCGGGGTTTGTTCCATAGGTGATCATCGGTTCGATGCTGCTGCCGTCGAAGGTAAACTCTTTATCGAATACCGCATCACTGTCTGTTTTCAAGGTTTTCCAATAGGCCATGGCCTTATCCCATGCTTCACCTTTTGGCGTAAACTCCCGATCTTTAATGTAAGTGAACGTAGTTTCATCCGGGGCAATCATGCCGCCTCTTGCGCCCATTTCAATACTTAAATTACATACGGTCATACGGCCTTCCATGCTCATCTTTTCGAAAACTTCACCCGCATATTCAACGAAATACCCGGTAGCACCCGAGGTAGTTAATTTAGATATGATAAATAAGGCAACATCTTTAGGTGTAACGCCTTTACTAAGAGAACCCGTTACGTTAATGCGCATCTTTTTGGGTTTCGGCTGCATGATACACTGTGAGGCCAATACCATTTCTACTTCTGAGGTACCGATGCCGAATGCAATGGCTCCGAAGGCTCCGTGTGTAGACGTATGCGAATCACCACATACAATGGTCGCACCAGGTTGTGTAATTCCGTTTTCCGGTCCGATCACATGTACAATACCATTTTTTTGGTGGCCAAGCCCCCAGTGTCTAATACCGTAAGCATTGGCATTTTCTTCCAATGCCTTTAACTGATTGGCTGAAAGCGGATCAGCCACAGGAAGGTGTTGGTTAATAGTTGGCGTGTTATGGTCGGCGGTAGCAAATGTACGCTCCGGATATAATACGCTAATACCACGGGTTTTAAGCCCTAAGAAGGCCACCGGACTGGTAACCTCATGGATTAAATGACGGTCGATAAATAACACGTCGGGACCGCCCTCAATCTTTCGTACTACATGCGAGTCCCACACTTTATCAAATAACGTCTTGCTCATTTTTATTTAGTTAGATTTTAATTTTTCTTGCTATTTAGTACTGCTCAGTTTATCGCTTTCTCGTCTCTGTTTCGTCTCACTCCGATGATAATGGAAAAAGCTAATTTACACAAACTTATTTAATGCATCCAGATAAGCATTAGCCGATGCTCTTACGATATCGGTACTGAATCCATATCCCATATAGGATTGATTATCATGGATAACACGCATATCTACTTTACTTACATCGTCACTTCCTCCATGAATAGAGTGTATATTAAATTCCTTGATTTCATTATGGCTTCCAATAATGCTTTCGATGGCTTTAATGGTAGCACTCACCGGGCCGTTACCAGATGCCGTTGCTTCCCGTTCGGTACCTTTGTAGTTCAGTTTAATGATCGCTTGCGGATCGCTTTGATCACCGGTTATAACTTGCAGAGAACTGATAGTAACGCCGTTTTTAAAATTGGTTTCTGCCTCATCACCCATTAAGCGCAACAAATCATCATCCTTAATCTCCTTCTTTTCGTCGGCAAGTGCGAGAAAACGCTGATAGGTCTGATCCAAATCGATGCGATCAATAGTATACCCGAGGCGTTCTAAATGGTGTTTAAGTGCATGCCGTCCGCTACGAGCAGTAAGGATAATCTCTGACTGATCTATACCAACATCCTCCGGATTGATAATTTCGTAATTTTCGCGGTGCTTAAGTACTCCGTCTTGGTGAATGCCGGAGCTGTGTGCAAAGGCGTTACGTCCTACAATAGCTTTGTTAGCTTGCACAGGCATACGCATCATGCGGCTTACCATCGTGCTAAGCGGATATAATTGTTTGGTGTTAATGTTGGTCTGGAACCCGAGTGTTTGATAGTGTGTTTTGAGTGCCATGACCACTTCCTCTAAAGAGGTGTTACCTGCACGCTCACCGATGCCGTTTATTGTGCATTCGACTTGCCGAGCACCATTTTGAATTCCCGAAAGACTATTAGCGGTAGCAAGGCCCAAGTCGTTATGACAATGGACGGAGATAATCGCCTGATCGATATTCTTAACATTTTCTTTTAGGAAACGAATTTTAGCACCGTATTGCTCAGGTAAGCAATAGCCGTTGGTATCAGGAATATTGACAACCGTTGCACCGGCAGCGATCACTGCCTCGATCATTTGAGCTAAATATACATTGTCTGCTCTTCCGGCGTCTTCCGCATAAAACTCAACATCTTCTACAAATTGTTTAGCATATTTCACCGCTTCCGCAGCACGCTCAAGAATCGCTTCACGGGTACTGTTGAATTTATATTTAATATGCATGTCAGATGCCCCGATACCGGTGTGGATACGGGGCCGTTTCGCATATTTTAAAGCCTCTGCTGCGCAATCAATATCGCCTTTATTTGCGCGGGTTAAAGCGCAGATGATCGGTTCGCGTACAACCTTTGATAATTCAACTACACTTTGGAAATCACCCGGACTGGAAATCGGAAAACCTGCTTCAATAATATCCACTCCCAAAGCCTGAAGTGCTTCACCGATAATGATTTTTTCGGGCGTGGTCAATTGTGAACCAGGGACTTGTTCTCCGTCACGAAGCGTGGTGTCGAATATGTATAAGTGATTAGGATTATGTAACATACTGGGTCTTTTTTATTTCTACTATATATTTAGGATAGCTGTATATGGTTGACAATAACGGTCTGTTCCATCTTTCTAAGCATATGCGGCTATCTTTTGTATTGTTTTTATTTCACCTTTCTCTAGTACAATTTTGTTTTTCAGACAGCTCGGTAGTTGTGTCTCGTAATGACCAACGTAAATCAATGTTTTTCCAAAGCTACAAAGTTCGTCCACAACTGCATTGAAATGTTCGGTCTGCGCGTAATCCAGGCCTTGGCAGGGCTCATCTAATATCAATAGCGACGGATTTTTGATGACGGTTCTAGCCAATAAAACAAGTCGCTGTTTACCTAAAGGCAAGGTTGTTAACAGGCGGTCCTTACAGGTTGTTAACTCAAAGAAGTCTAATAGCTGGGTAACCCGCTGTTGTTGTTCATAGTTTAGCTGTCGAAATAAACCAATACTATCGTACAGGCCGGAGGCGATCGCTTGCCACACTTTCGCAGTTTTATCAAAGTACCAATGTAATTCAGGCGAAACAATACCTAAGTGAGCTTTAATATCCCAAATACTTTCTCCACTTCCTCGCTTGTTGCCAAAAAGATGGATCTCATTTGCATACGCTTGTGGATGATCGCCATTTATAAGACTGAGCAAGGTCGACTTACCTGAGCCGTTATGCCCTTGCAGAAGCCACTTTTCGCCTTTACGTACTGTCCAACTGATATTCTTTAATACTTCTTTTTCGCCATATCGAACATGGATGTTTTCCATATGGACGAAAATATCGGCCGATTCCCTCGGCTCTTCTTGAAGGAAATGCGGTAAAGGCTTTTGTTCGCGAGCCACATCTTTGGATAAATTTTGAATAGAAGATAGGTGTTTTAACTTTCCATTTTCAATTTCCGCAAATCGGTTGATGCAGTTTGGTATGTTTTCATCGTTTGTGATAAGAATCAACTGTACACCTGCTTCAGCCAACTCTTCCAAAAAGTGATTTAGCTTTTTGCGCGACGCTTTATCTAATCCGGTATACGGTTCATCAATAATTAACAGTTGCGGTTTAAGCCAGAGTGCTTTTATCAATTGTAATTTTTTATGCTCTCCACTGGACAGTTCGATGAGCTGCGTATTTTTGAAATCGATAAAATCGAAAAGATCTAAGTATTTCTCAACTTCTTCAAACGCTAGGCTTTCCTCTTTGGCATAATGCATTAATTCAGCATATACCGTCAAGGTATCATTGCGTTGTTGTTTATTATAACGCTGCTGATAGTAGAAATTGCGATCGCCTTCCAGGTTGGTAAACTGATACCAGTTAGATACATACAGTACTCGGGCGGGAAGGGCGGAAGATTTATTGAAAAAGAATTGCATATCGCCACTTGTTTTTTCAAGTCCAGCGAGCGCTTTTCCCAATGAACTTTTTCCCGAACCACTTTTTCCACCAATAAGCCAATGCTCTCCCTGGAGGATTTGCCAATTGAGCTGATCCAATATAACATCATGTGCATATTGAAGACTTAAATGGGTAATATGGACGAAGGGATTAATCATAGCCGAATGGGCTGGAATGCCTTTTTAATATGGTGTCGTTGTTTTAATACAAACTTATACAAACTGGTTTTTTATACTATCAAGCCTTTTTTGCAACTAAGTGCCAACTCGGCCTGTTTATGTACATTAGAAATTGTCCGGGCCGGTTAACTCCAAAACCGGCCCGGATGTTTTTTACACTGTTTTAATAGCCTTCATGGCAGTCATTGCTTTCCGTAATACTGCACCTACTTTTTCTACCGGATGGTTGCGGATAGCCTCATTAACAGCAATTAGTTCTTGGTTATCAACCGCTCCATCTTTGCCATCATTATAGTTTTTGCCGATGATGTCTGTATCAACGGTTTTCATAAAATCAGCCAACAATGGTTTACAAGCATGATCAAATAAATAACAACCATATTCAGCAGTATCGGAAATGACGCGGTTCATTTCGAATAGCTTTTTGCGGGCAATGGTGTTGGCAATAAGCGGTGTTTCATGCAATGATTCGTAATAAGCAGATTCCGGTTTAATACCCGCTTCCACCATGGTTTCGAACGCTAATTCAACGCCTGCTCTAATATAAGAAACCATAAATACGGCATGGTCAAAATACTCTTGTTCTCCAATTTTTACATCCCCTGCAGGCGTCTTTTCGAAGGCTGTTTCACCTGTAGCGGCGCGCCAAGCCAATAAGTTTTTGTCGCCGTTCGCCCAGTCTTCCATCATGGTGCGGCTGAATTCGCCACTCATGATATCATCTTGGTGTTTTTGAAACAATGGACGCATAATGTTCTTAAGTTCTTCAGAAACCTCAAATGCTTTGATTTTAGCTACATTGCTTAACCTATCCATCATAGCCGTGATACCACCCTGTTTTAATGCTTCTGTGATTACTTCGACACCGTACTGCACTAGTTTTGAGGCGTAACCGGGTTCAATCCCTTTTTCTACCATCTTGTCGAACGATAAGATCGAACCGGTTTGTAAAAGCCCGCATAAGATGGTCTGCTCACCCATCAAATCTGATTTAACTTCCGCTACGAATGACGAACGCAACACGCCGGCTTTATGACCACCGGTACCTACACAGTATGCTTTAGCTTCAGCTAAGCCCTTACCTTGAGGATCGTTCTCCGGATGCACGGCAATGAGCGTAGGCACACCAAAACCACGTAAGTACTCAGCTCTAACTTCTGAGCCTGGACATTTCGGAGCGACCATGATTACCGTAATATCTTTGCGGATCTGCTTTCCTTCTTCAACAATATTGAAGCCGTGTGAATAGGATAGGGTAGCACCTTCCTTCATTAAAGGCATAATAGCATCAATAACGGAAGAGTGTTGTTTATCGGGCGTTAGGTTACTGACGAGATCAGCTGTAGGGATAAGTTCCTCATAAGTACCCACCGTAAAGTTATTATCGGTTGCGTTTTTCCATGAATCTCTCTTTTGTTCGATTGCTTCCTTACGAAGCGCATATGAAACATCAAGTCCACTATCTCTTAAATTAAGCCCTTGATTTAGGCCTTGAGCACCGCAGCCCACAATAACGATTTTTTTACCTTTTAATGCGCTCACGCCATCCGTAAATTCACGGATGTCCATAAATTCGGCAACGCCTAATTGGTTCAATTTCTCTCTGAGTGGTAGGGTGTTAAAATAATTTGCCATTGTTTTATCTAATGTTTGACGATTACTGTTTTGATTTTATAACGTTTTTAGCTGTTAGGCATTAGCCGATAGCTTTTGTTTTTCTCCTATTATCGCTCTTTTTATAGCTGTAGCAAAGCCTAGATGTAATGCATCATGGTTTTGAAAGTAATTGATCGCGTCTTCTATACCTTTTAGTTCGAGACCGAAATGTAGTTTAGTGGGATTAAAATTATGGAAAATGCTTGCTTCTAAATCCCCCAGCAACTCATCGATAAGTGTGTAAGCCTGTTCCTTCAAGTAGTCAATTTCATCCTGATCAATAAATTTTTCAGGTTTTGAACCTTTTTGATACTTAAGCATATACTGTTCATCTAGCTTTATGGGCAAGCCGGATAGTGTATAGCAAAGTTTTTGCTGACTCACTACAATGTGCCCGAAGTTCCAAGCAATATTGTTATTAAATCCCGAAGGGATGGTATTAAGTTCCCCGATGGTCATATTGTCCATCAACTCAATAAAATTCCTTCTTACCTGGAGGGCTATGTCGATACTGCTTATTGCCATAACTACATCGTAAAGACTTTATCCTGCTTATCAAGGTATTCGTTCTCAACAATTTCTTCTGCTGGTTCTGCCAGTTCAAATTGCTTTAATTTCTTGTGGAATCCTTCGCTATCTTTAATGATGGCAATGCGCGCGCTCCGAACAAATTCAATTAAATTGTATTCGGCTAAGGCTTCGGTTAACTTATCGATTTCCTCGCGATGTCCCGCAGTTTCAAATACGGTGTAGTCGTTTCGGATCACTACAGCATGTGCACCATATTCACGTAATAAGCGTTCAATAGGCGCTTTTTCAGTTACCACACTGGTGGGAACCTTATATAAGGCCTGCTCTTGCCATATGACCTCGTCATTGGTATTATAATAGGCTTTGAGCACTTCAACCTGTTTTTCAATTTGTCTACATAATTTTCGCACTACTTCCTCCGATTCGGTGATTACTATCGTAAAGCGATGGATGCCATGTACTTCTGAAGGTGAAGTGTTTAAGCTCTCAATGTTTATTTTACGACGAGAAAATATGATAGCAATTCTGCTGATCATACCAATGCTATTCTCTGTGTAAACCGTGATGGTATATTCTTGTTTTTCCATTTTTTTAATTCAAAAGGTAAAATTCAAAAGTTAAAAACTATGCAGCTTTGTTTTTTAAGATAATGGTTGCAAGGATCTTTGCTATCTCTTCAACTTCCAACATCAACGAATCTGCTTTATTTTTATCTATGTTTAATGTTTCTCTAATTAGTTTGAGCCAATAGATTGTTTCATTGGCTGACTTTAATGCGATAATGTGAAACTTTAAAAAGTCGTTTTTCGATGAGCCCGATTTACCCTCGGCTATGTTAGCTCCGACTGATGTAGCACTACGAACCAACTGGTCAAAGATTGAAGAAAAAGTCCTGTCAAAATTTGTGTCTTTTACAAACAAAATAATCTGTTTCGAAAAGAGAAATGTCCTTTCCTTTATATCATATATTTTGTTGACTCCAAAAGACATTTTTTCACTTTTACCACCCCCTAAGGGGACCTTTTTATTTTTGAATTTTTACTTTTTATTTTTGACTTACTTCAACCTTATCTCACTTACACTACTTCCTTGCGGTACCATAGGGAATACGTTATTCTCTTTCCCTACCATTACTTCCAATAGATAAGAGCCGTCATGGTTCAACATTTCTTGTAATGCCTCCCTTAAGTTAGCTCGTTGATCTATGCGTTTTCCGGGAATGTAATATCCTTTAGCCACTGCTACGTAATCGGGGCTTGTTATGTTTACAAATGAATAACGTTTGTCATGGAACAACTGCTGCCATTGGCGAACCATACCCAGGAACTGGTTATTCAGAATCAAAATTTTAACCTTCGCACCAAATTGCATGATGGTACCCAGTTCCTGAATAGTCATCTGAATACCGCCGTCACCGATGATTGCTACCACATTGCGCTCGGGAGCTCCATACCAAGCACCTATAGCTGCGGGCAGTCCAAATCCCATTGTGCCTAAACCTCCGGAAGTAACATTGCTTTTCGACTGTTTAAAACGGGCATAACGGCAAGCCACCATTTGATGCTGACCCACGTCGGTTACGATAACCGCATCATCATTGGCTAATTCATTGAGCACATTGATTACTTCTCCCATCGTCATTTCACCTTCACCCGGATTCAATTCAGCATGAATGACCTCTTTTACTTCTTCCTGCTCAAGCTCACGGAATTTCTGTACCCATTCACTGTGCTGGTTGGCTTGAACTAATGCTGTAAGTAAAGGCAAGGTCTCTTTACAATCGCCCCAAACGGGTACCGTTGTTTTGACATTTTTGTCTATTTCCGCCGGATCGATATCCAGATGAATCACTTTAGCTTGTTTCGCATATTTATCAAGTCGCCCCGTAACCCGGTCGTCAAAACGCATACCGATGGCTATGAGGACATCACATTCGTTTGTTAAGACATTGGGTGCGTAATTGCCGTGCATACCCAACATACCGACATTTAAGGGGTGATCAGTTGGCAGTGCGCTCAGTCCCATAATTGTCCATGCAGCAGGAATGCCTGTTTTTTCGATAAACGCCTTAAATTCATTTTCGGCTTTCCCTAAAATGACGCCTTGACCAAAAAGCACAAAAGGCTTTTTTGCTTGATTAATCAGCTCTGCGGCCGCTGCAATATATTCTTTTCGAACGATTGGAGCCGGGCGATAGCTTCTTATATGGTTGCAAGAGGTATAGCCTTCATAGTCGAACAATTGCAGTTGTGCGTTCTTTGTTATATCAATTAATACAGGGCCTGGCCGGCCTGTTCTTGCTATATAAAACGCCTTTGCTAAAGCCGCTGGAATTTCGCACGCATCCGTTACTTGGTAATTCCATTTTGTAACGGGTGTTGTAATATTAATAACATCGGTTTCCTGAAAAGCATCGGTGCCCAAAAGATGTGCAAATACTTGACCTGTAACACATACAATAGGGTTGCTATCAATCATGGCATCCGCCAGGCCGGTAACTAGGTTTGTTGCGCCCGGACCACTGGTAGCAAAGACAACACCGGTTTTTCCCGAAGTACGGGCATAGCCTTGCGCCGCATGTATACCACCTTGTTCATGGCGCACCAATATATGTTTCAATCGGTCATTATAGTCATACAATGCGTCATAAATAGGCATAATCGCACCCCCTGGGTAACCGAATATGGTGTCCACTCCTTCAGCAATAAATGCCTCCAATACGGCTTGAGAGCCTGAAATTTTTGTTGTTTTTGCCTTTTCCTCCTGTGTTTGCTGAGGCGTGTCTTTTGTTATTTCGAGCGTATTCATGTCCTTTTTGTTGTTTGTTACTCGTTATTAGTTATTAGTCATCAGCTTTCAGTCATCGGTTGTCAGCCGTCTATATACGTGTGCAGACTTCCCGATTTATTCATCGGTAACACAGCCTTCTGCCGCACTTGAAACGGTTCTTGCATATTTATATAAAACCCCTTTGCTTACTTTTAAGCTAGGTTGTTTCCAATTTCGTCTTCGTTCCGCTATAATCTCATCGGCTACCTTTAGGGTGATGGTATTATTGACGGCATCGATTTCAATGATGTCATTATCTTCCACCAATCCGATCAGTCCGCCATCATAGGCTTCAGGTGTAATATGACCAACTACGAAACCATGCGTACCACCGCTAAAACGACCGTCGGTAATCAAGGCAACGCTTTTCCCTAAACCGGCACCAATGATGGCAGAGGTAGGCTTTAACATTTCAGGCATTCCGGGAGCTCCTTTAGGGCCTTCATTTTTGATAACCACTACATCGCCTGCTTTTACGGTACCATTGGCCAAACCGGCTATTAGATTTTTTTCACCGTCAAACACTCTCGCCGGTCCTTCAAAGCGCTCACCCTCTTTGCCGGAGATTTTGGCTACACTTCCCTTTTCTGCCAAGTTGCCATACAAAATCTGTAAATGGCCGGTAGGTTTGATCGGATTATCGATAGTTTGTACAATCGCCTGTTCCTTTAAATTGATCGGTTCCACATTTTCCAGGTTTTCAGCTAAGGTTTTACCGGTAACCGTTAAGCAGTCGCCATGGAGCAGGCCTTCGTTTAAAAGGTATTTCATAACAGCCGGGATACCGCCATGTTGATGAAGATCTTGCATAAGATATTTACCGCTTGGTTTAAAATCTGCCAATACCGGTGTTGTATCGCTCATGCGTTGAAAATCATCTTGTGTAATTTCAACACCTACGCTTTTTCCCATTGCGATAAAATGCAATACAGCATTAGTGCTTCCCCCAAGGATAATAATGATGCGCAAGGCATTTTCAAAAGCCTTGCGGGTCATGATGTCGGATGGTTTAATATCTCGCTCCAATAAGATGCGGATGTATTTCCCCGCTTCTAGGCACTCTTTTCTTTTTTCTTCACTTACAGCAGGATTAGAAGAGGAGTAGGGGAGGCTCATTCCCAAAGCCTCAATGGCAGAGGCCATAGTATTTGCGGTATACATTCCCCCACAGGCGCCCGCGCCGGGACAGGTATGTTTGATGACTCCTATAAAATCTTCCTCACTAATGGTTCCTGCTATCTTCTTTCCCAGTGCTTCGAAAGCCGATACGATGTTTAAATCCTCTCCCTTATAATGCCCAGGGGCAATCGTTCCGCCGTATACCATGATCGATGGACGGTTAAGTCTTCCCATGGCCATAATAGATCCCGGCATATTTTTATCGCAGCCTGGGATAGTAATGAGGCCATCGTAATATTGTCCCCCGCAGATCGCTTCGATACTATCGGCAATAATATCGCGGCTTACCAGCGAATAGCGCATCCCATCAGTTCCGTTGCTCATACCATCACTTACACCGATTGTATTAAATACTAAACCTACCAAGTCGTGATCCCACACGCCCTTTTTGACCACTTGTGCCAAATCGTTCAAATGCATGTTACAAGTGTTACCGTCGTAGCCCATACTTGCAATGCCGACTTGTGCTTTATTCATGTCTTCGTCCGTAAGGCCAATGCCATAGAGCATGGCTTGGGCAGCAGGTTGTGTTTTGTCCTGTGTAAACACTTTGCTGTACTTGTTTAGTTCAGTTTTTTGTTCAGTTAGCATGTCGCACTTAATATATTATTTTTCTTTATTTGATCTGCAAAATAGTATAGACCAACGGGCCTTGTTTTACTATAGGTTTTATTACTATATATTGTTTTCCCAAAATAGTAGCTTATAATTACAAAGGCAATAGCTAGTGGAGATTTATTAAATTTGATATTTTGTTTTATGAATATTGTTTCGTTCCAAATTTTATTTTGTCAATTATAGCTGTCTAACTATATAAATGGTCAATAAATAGACTAAAACCTAATTTGGTATACGGTACATATTTATGTATGCATAATAATTTCTCGCCATTTTCTTCGTAAAATTGCTAAATGGGGAAAAAAACTTGTAAAAAAGAAAGCCCGGTAATCATTGACTACCGGGCTTTCTTTTTTGCTTTTTTTCTAGTTTTCTTCAGTTACAACACCTTCAGCAAGCACGGTAATTTTATTGTCGAGTACTTCAACCACCCCGCCTTTAATAATAATGACTTCGATATCCTTATTGTTGCGGATAATGACTTTTCCATCCTCTAACGTAGATATAATGGGGGCGTGATCTTTCAAAATTTCGAAAGAGCCTGCACTTCCCGGTACGGTTACAGAATGGGCCTGTCCGCTGAATATTGATTGGTCTGGTGTAATAATGTTAAGTTCCATATATACTAGATCATGCGTACTGAACCGGATGTTCAACACGCGATACTATCATTTTATGCGTTTGCTTCTTCTAACAGTCTCTTACCTTTTGCAATGGCATCTTCAATGCTGCCTACCAAGTTAAATGCAGCTTCCGGATATTCATCAACCTCACCATCCATAATCATATTGAAACCTTTTATTGTATCTTTAATATCCACTAACACGCCTTTTAAACCTGTAAATTGTTCAGCAACGTGAAAAGGCTGTGACAAGAAACGCTGCACGCGACGAGCACGGGCTACTACCAACTTGTCTTCTTCTGATAACTCGTCCATACCTAAGATGGCGATGATATCTTGCAATTCTTTATAGCGTTGCAAAGTTTCCTTAACGCGTTGAGCAGTGTTATAGTGTTCATCTCCTAAGATGGTAGGATTCAAGATACGAGAAGTTGAATCCAGTGGGTCTACTGCAGGATAGATCCCTAACTCGGCTATTTTACGCGACAAAACAGTGGTAGCATCCAAGTGGGCAAAGGTAGTTGCCGGAGCTGGATCCGTCAAGTCATCCGCCGGTACATATACCGCTTGTACAGAGGTAATCGAACCACGTTTTGTTGAAGTAATACGTTCTTGCATTAAACCCATTTCGGTTGCCAATGTTGGTTGGTAACCCACGGCAGAAGGCATCCGTCCTAATAGTGCCGATACTTCTGACCCTGCTTGTGTAAAACGGAAGATGTTATCAATAAAGAACAGAATGTCTTTTCCCGCTCCTTCACCGTCACCATCACGGAAATATTCGGCAATGGTAAGTCCTGAAAGCGCAACCCGCGCACGTGCACCGGGAGGCTCGTTCATCTGGCCAAAAACGAAAGTCGCCTTTGATTCTTTTAAAGCGTCGGTATCGACCTGCTCTAGATTCCAGTCGCCCTTTTCCATGCTATGAAGGAACTCGTCGCCATACTTGATAATTCCCGATTCGATCATCTCACGTAATAAGTCGTTTCCTTCACGGGTACGCTCACCTACGCCGGCAAATACCGATAATCCGGAATAAGCTTTCGCAATGTTGTTGATTAACTCTTGGATAAGTACCGTTTTACCTACACCTGCACCTCCAAACAAACCGATTTTACCACCTTTAGCATAAGGCTCTAATAAATCGATTACTTTGATACCGGTATAAAGCACCTCGGTTTCGGTAGAAAGATCCTCGAATTTTGGCGGTAAATTGTGAATAGGACGTCCGTTTGATTTATCGAGTTCTTTAATACCGTCAATGGCATCTCCAACTACGTTAAATACACGGCCCTTAATGTCATCGCCTATTGGCATCTTTATAGGAGCTCCTGTATCTTTTACAGGCATACCCCGTACAAGGCCGTCGGTAGAATCCATGGCGATCGTACGTACGCGTTCTTCTCCTAAATGTTGCTGAACCTCTAAAACAATACGTTGTCCGTTTGCTTTTTCGATTTCCAATGCGTCGAAAATTTTCGGTAATTTAGCACCGCCTGCAAAGCTGACGTCTACTACTGGTCCGATTATTTGCGCTATTTTTCCGGTGTTGGACATATAAGAAACTATGTTTTTTTAAATAATGTACAGATTTATTGCCATTTAAGGGCTTTATTTCGGACTGCAAAAATACGCTTTCTAGTGGAATATCAAATACTTAAATGAAAAGATTTTTTGTTCGTAAAAATGACTCTTTTGATCATGTGCCTTTTCATAAGCACCGGATGCGTTTTTTGAGGAGCTGGCAATCTAATCCACTGTTTATAAATAAGTTCTTTATGTTGCATTTGCCATACGAATTGTTTGCTTCCGAGAAGAATATTTTTGATGGGTCTAAACAATTAGCCCCAATTTCGGTCTTAAGTTTAAAAGTAGTTTTAAAATAGGCGGTTTATGCGTTTATCGCAATTTACCGGAGCATTTAAATATATATATGCATGAAGAGATTATTGGTTACGGGAAGCAATGGTTTATTGGGGCAGAAGATAACGGATATTTTACTACAAGGTCAGTTTCCGGAGTTTGAATACATAGCAAGTTCACGAGGATCGGACAGATTTGGGACGAGCTCCCGTTATCGGTATCTTGATTTAGATATTACGCATCATGAACAAGTGGCAAAAGCTATTGAAACTTATCGTCCGGATATTATCATCAACACAGCGGCAATGCCCAATGTGGATGCCTGCGAAAGAGAGCCCGAAAAGAGCTATGAAGTTAACGTAGTTGCCGTGGCTCATCTAATAGCAGTCTGCGAACGTAAAAACATTCATTTGATTCACCTATCAACTGATTTTGTGTTTGATGGTGAAGAAGGCCCTTATGAAGAGGAGGATATACCTAACCCGGTGAATACTTACGGCAAGCATAAGCTTGCGGCGGAGGAGTTGATACAAAAAGCAACATGCCCTTGGGCTATTGTTCGTACAATTTTGGTATATGGCGTTCTTCGGGATATGAGCCGAAGTAATATCGTGTTATGGGCGAAAGATGCATTGGAAAATGGGCAGTCGATCCGTGTGGTAAATGACCAATGGCGGATGCCCACTTTAGCGGAAGACTTAGCAAAGGCCTGTTTGACCATTGCTGAACGAAAAGCTACCGGTATGTATCATATCTCGGGAAAAGACATGTTCAGCATCTGCGAGATTGTTGAGGCGGTTGCTGCGTACTATCGTTTGGATGCTTCCTTTATATGCAAAGAAAAGTCAGAAGCGCTTAAGCAAGATGCCCGACGTCCGAAAAGAACAGGTTTTATATTAGATAAAGCGTATGAAAGACTGGATTATGTGCCTCATAGTTTTGGAGAAGGATTGAAGTTGATCGATGAACAGCTAGCAAAATTGCAGTCGTCTTAAGATGTTAATGTACTGTTAAATATTAAAAGAACGATTATTTTTGTCACTTTCTTCCGCAGACCACGAAGTAGCTTGAATGCCATTGAAAACTAACAAATGATGAAAAAAGTAACCAAAGACTCGTCGCTTGGAACTTTGCTTTAAACGATAGTGCATCAACGTGCAAACCGCAAATTTCCTAGGCGACATTTTCCAAGGCCAGCGATCGATGCATTTAACCGGACGTATCATTTCTTCAGCCCTCAATTTAGCACTGTGCGTGGGCAGAATGGCCTTGTGGGATACCGAGGCAACGAGCAGCAAAGCATTTGCACTTCTGTTCATATGGTAATATGCAAGCGGATTGAGGAAGTGAAACGGCTCCAATACGCGCCATGAATGCTTTGCCATCAGGTGCAAGGTAGCCCACATAGCCTTGATTTTGCTCAACTCTTTTATCAAGAAAAGTTGAATAAAATAATCGTTCTTTTAACATAAACACCTTCATCTACATATTAAAGACGATTTCCTTGCGGATATAATAATACAGTATGAGATAATCACAATTTATTTTTAGGTTTGCAGCCAAATTACGAAAAGTCAACAGTACCTCTTATCAAATGGCAATTAAAAGGACACCGAAAAAGAATCAATTTCGGAATAAAAGTTCGTATAAACATAAAAATAGTAAAACCTTTCCTGTTAAAGATCGACTGCTAACGCTTCTTCAACAAAGAAAATTCGGGGTTTTCTTAGCATATGTGACCTTGTACTTTATTATTATTACAGGTGGCTGGGTGCTGATTTTTCGTTTTGTCAACCCACCTTTCACCTTGCTCATGTTACAACGAGGCGTTGAACGCAAATTTGATGGAAAGGACTGGAAGTTGGAAAAGCGTTGGGTAAGCTATGACGAATTGTCTGACAATTTAAAACGAGCAGCAATTGCCGGAGAAGATGCTAATTTTATGCAACATGTCGGTTTTGATATCAAAGCGATACGAGAGGCTTATAAAAAGAACCAGGCAGGAAAGGCAATGCGAGGGGGGAGTACCATTAGCCAGCAAACCGCAAAAAATGTTTTCTTATGGCCCGGTCGTTCTTGGCTCCGAAAAGGTTTTGAAAGTTATTTCACGATGCTAATTGAATTATTGTGGGGTAAGAAGCGAATCTTGGAAGTTTATCTCAATGTGATTGAAACCGGCGACGGGCTTTATGGTGCACATGCAGCCACTCACGCGTATTTTAGCAAAGCGCCCACATCACTTACAAAAAAACAGGCCGCCTTGATCATCGCTGTACTGCCAAATCCCCGACGTTGGTCGCCAGCCAGGCCCACTTCTTACATTAATAGAAAAGCGAATGCGATTGTTCGCTATATGGGACACAGCAGCATTCCCGATTAAGCAAATACACGGGCATGCCAACTATCTTTAAACGGAACTTCCCACTTGGTTTTCAAATCCTCCCCGTTATCCACTAAGTTGTTAAAAACCATGGTATCTTCGTTAATTTGTCCAGTCGCAAACAGCTGCTCGAAAGTTGCACGGGGTACTACCTGAATTTCGTCTCCCTTGCGATAAGCGATTTGCATCCGATCAAATAAGGAGATGTTTAACTCGCTTTCCAGCTCTTTCAGTAGATGAACTGATTTATCAATTGAGCAGCCGCTTGGCAGCACCTGCGATAAGTCGACACTTATAATGATAAATAAATGATATCGGATTTCGACCCTTGCTGTCAGTTTTTCTTTGTGTGCTTCCCATTGATCGGTAAAAGCTTCCAATTTATTGAGTATACGTGCTTCTTCCCCTTCTGAGAAAGATTTAGCCGCTTGATATATCCAAATTCGTTCCATGGTTACAAATTCAAAAGTAAAAAGTAAAAATTCAAAAGTGAAAAGCCTGCCGACCCTACGGATAGTACTTCACTACTCCCTATTAACTACTCACTAATTAACTACTTAACGATTCAGGTACTTCGCTGTTCACTAATTCAAAGGTAAAAATTCAAAAGCAAACCTGCCTACGGTAGGCAGGAAGTAAAAAGGCAATTCATCACTCATCGCTCATCATTCATAATTCATCACTACTCAACTACTCCCCAAAAACCTCAAAACGTTCCCAAAATCCATCTCTGGGTAAAGAGGCAAAAATCTTCACCTCTTCCTTTTTCACGGGATGTTCAAAAACAAGCTTTCGGGCATGCAAGCAGATGCTCTTCTTTAAACTTCCACGAGGGTATCCATACTTATTGTCACCCACGATTGGGCAATTTAGTGAAGCTAGTTGAACGCGGATTTGATGAGGGCGGCCTGTAACCGGATTCACCTCAACTAAGTAATAACCATTCAGCTCACCAATCAACTTATAATGCAGTTCCGCCCGGAGGCTTCCCTTTACTTCATGATCATAAGCCTTCGTTACATTTTTACCTGAATTTTTTACAAGCCAGTGAACCAAAGTTCCGGCAGTTTGAGCAGGCCTGTTACGAACTACTGCCCAATAAGTTTTATGCATCTCCCTGCTTTTGAACATCTTATTGATTCGGTCGAGTGCCTTGCTCGTTTTTGCAAATAAAATGACCCCGCTTACCGGGCGATCCAAGCGATGCACTACACCGAGAAATGCGCCGTTTGGCTTATTGTATTTTTTGGCAAGATATTGTTTTACTTTTTCATCCAGCGGTTCATCTCCTGTGTCATCCACTTGTACGATATCACCCGCACGCTTATTAACAGCGATCAGGTGATTATCCTCGTAAAGTATATCGCTATCCGTGATGGGTCGATTTGCATTACTCATATAACATGCAAAGTTAGGAAAACGTTTTAAGTTATACGTTGTATGTTATAAGCGTTTATATACTAGTGGGGATGTTACTTGTTTTTTCCTTTGTTTTCAGCACCGGGTTTAGCGATGGATTCGCGCATATCCGTATCGGCTTGTATATTTTGCATTTTATAATAGTCCATTACCCCTAAATTTCCGCTCCGAAAGGCCTCTGCCATGGCAAGCGGAATCTGTGATTCAGCCTCGATTACTTTCGCACGTGCTTCTTGTGCTTTTGCACGCATTTCCTGCTCGGAAGCTACTGCCATTGCTCTTCTTTCTTCGGCTCTGGCATTAGCAACTTTTAAATCAGCCTCCGCCTGATCCGTTTGCAATTTTGCACCAACGTTTTCTCCAATATCAATATCGGCAATGTCAATGGAAAGGATTTCGAAAGCAGTACCACTGTCTAGGCCCTTTTCCAGCACTGTTTTAGAGATTCTATCAGGGTTCTCCAAAACTTCTTTGTGATTATTAGCGGAACCGATTGTGGTAACAATACCTTCGCCCACTCTTGCTAAGATTGTTTCTTCGCCTGCACCGCCAACCAATTGGTTAATATTTGCACGCACCGTTACACGAGCTTTGGCGACCAGTTGTATCCCATCCTTTGCAACTGCTGCGACAGGAGGTGTATTGATTACACGTGGATTTACCGACAACTGAACGGCGTCAAATACATCCCTACCGGCTAAATCAATAGCTGTTGCTAATTTAAAATCAAGAGGAATATTAGCTTTATCAGCAGATATTAGTGCTTTTATCACATTATTTACATTTCCACCAGCCAAATAATGGGTCTCAATATCATTAGAAGTAATGTTTAACCCTGCTTTGGTTGAGGTAATCATGGCATTAACCACTAAAGAAGGTGATACCTTGCGTAGCCGCATAAGTACTAGATTCAGTAGATTGATACGTACTCCCGAAAGTTGTGCCGTAAACCATAAGTTCACCGGTAATATATAAAGGAGCAAAAACAGCGCTATGATAGCTCCTACAATCATGAGTATGGGAGATAAAGACGGATCCATAAGTTTAATAGTTTTGAGGTTAAGCCCTAAAGGTAAGGTTTTACACCCTGATTGAGAAATTAATAGCACAATTTTAGTTGTTTGGCTTTCTAAATGTGTCTATTTTAATGGTATTGAAATTGCTTTCGTGGAATTCGGATAGTAATATTCAATCGAATGTTAAGATTAAAAGAACGATTATTTTAACTTCTTTCTTTCTCCGCGAAAGAAAAGAAGCAAAGAAAGCTCGCCGCTTCAAAATTTACAGGAATGGTAGTGCCTCCTAGTGCTAGCTGTAAATTTTGGAGGCGGCATTTTTTTAGAACGGAGAGTCTTTACTTTTAACCGGACGAATTAGCTCTATCTTTCACCAGAGGGCATGTGCGTGGGAAGAACGGCCTTGTGGGACACCGACGCCGTTTTTCTCTCGCACAGTGCTAAATTGAGGGCTGAAGAAATGATACGTCCGGTTAAGAGCATCAATCGTTGGCCTTGGAAAATGTCGCCTAGGAAATTTGCGGTTTGCACGTTGATGCACTATCGTTTAAAGCAAAGTTCCAAGCGACGAGTCTTTGGTTACTTTCTGCGGAAGAAAGTGACAAAAATAATCGTTCTTTTCTTTATTGCAATTGTCTAGGGTTTTCGGAAGAAAAAGCGTTACTTGATAATTTCATATAGAAAAAAGCTAAGAATGTTGAAGAACAAAACGTCAAAAAGCTTCACTTTTGTAACTTGTCCTTACCTTTATGACTTAGTCACTTCGGTGGTGACGAGATGGGTACTAACTAATTACAATGATGCAAAACCTTCCGATTATAGATTTGGTAATCATCGCCTTTTATTTGTTAGCTATGGTATTGGTTGGCGTTTGGTTTTCGAGAAAGAACAAAAATGCTGAACAGTTCACAAAAGCGGCTGGGTTAATTCCCGGTTGGGCGATCGGTTTATCTATATATGCAACTTTTTTAAGTAGTAATACCTTTTTGGGAGTGCCTGGAAAAGCCTTCGGTAGTAATTGGAACTCCTTTGTGTTTAGTCTGTCAATGCCATTGGCTGCTTGGATTGCTGTTAAGTACTTTGTTCCGTTCTATCGCAGCTCGGGAGAAGTATCCGCCTATACGCATTTGGAGCATCGTTTTGGGCCTTGGGCAAGAACTTATGCCGTGGTTTGTTTTCTGCTAACACAACTTGCTCGGATGGGCTCCGTATTTTTTGGCATTGCGCTCAGTTTGCAAGCACTTACGGGCTACTCAATGGAAGCTATTATGTTAGTTACGGGTATTTGTATTATCATCTATACGGTTATGGGTGGGATAGAAGCTGTTATATGGACAGAAGTGGTACAGGGCGTAATTAAAACACTTGGAGCCGTATTGATTATTTATTTGATTGTTTCCAATATGCCAGGGGGAATCCCCAAGATTGTGGAGATTGGCCAAACCAATAGCAAGTTTAGTTTAGGTAGCTTCGCTCCCGATTTTACAAATTCGACATTTTGGGTGGTACTGCTGTATGGTTTTTTTATAAACCTAAATAACTTTGGGATGGACCAAAATTATGTACAGCGTTATCATACGGCATCGTCGCCTCGTGAAGCCAGTAAATCCGTTTGGTTGTGTGTTTGGATCTATCTTCCGGCATCTCTGTTGTTTTTTATTATTGGAGCATGCTTGTTTGCTTATTATGAGATTAATCCAGCGCTAATTGAACCGATAAAATTGCAAGTTGCTGCAGAACGTTTGGGTGCAGCGGCGTCATCCCACGACCTGTCAGCATTGGCTGCCACTTTAACACCGGCAGATTATGGGGATAAAGTAATGCCCCATTTTATGGTAACTAAAATTCCGACGGGGCTGATAGGCCTCATAGTTTCGGCTATTTTATCAGCGGCCATGAGCACGATCAGTTCGGGAATGAATGCTTCGGCGACTGTTTTTTCGGTAGATATTTATCAACGGTATATAAGGAAAGATCAAGATGATAAACAAACCTTACGTTTATTGCACGTGGCTACGGTTGTTTTTGGTCTGCTAGGAATGGGGACTGGAATTATGATGATCGGTGTAAAAAGCATTTTAGACATCTGGTGGCAACTATCGGGAATATTTGCAGGAGGTATGTTGGGCCTCTTTTTATTGGGAATTCTAAATAAGCATGCCGGAAACAGTGACGCGATTCTGGCAACCATTGTAGGCATACTGGTAATTATCTGGACGAGTCTCTCGTATTTAATTCCGGCAGATTATCCTTATCTCAAAAGCACCTTGCACGCTAATATGATCATTGTTGTTGGCACATTGACGATCTATTTGGTAGGGACGTTCGCTGCTTATCTTCGTGGAAAGGAGGGAGTCGTTAATTAGCCAATTAGTTAATTAGCCAATGTGATAATGAGAGGCTAGTGCGACCGAAAGCAGATAACTGATTGCAGAAAGCTTGATAATTAGCCAATGGTTAAAAAGTTGAGTAGTTGAGTAGTTAAGTAGTGATGAATTATAAATGATGAACGATGAATAGCTTATAGCTTATAGCTTACGGCTTAAGGCTTATTGCTTATTGCCTATAGCTTACAGCTTATTGCCTCATACGCTAATATCCTATAATTTACAGCAAACATATTATAAGAAACATCTTTAAAGCGGGAATAACTTTGCTATTGTTCTAACCATTTATTTGCATCTTGTTATGAATGCTGAAGAACTCATATTAAGGTCGCAAATCGGATAGCCAAAAAAGAACTAATCTATAGAAATGAAACAGAAAGAAAAGGGATTTATCCCCGTTATGCTTACGCCTTATCTCGAGAATGGGGAGATAGATTTTGAGGGGCTTCGCCAGCTAACGGAATTTTATATATCGGCTGGCGCGTCGGGTCTTTTCGCGAACTGCCAGTCGAGTGAAATGTTTGAACTTTCTGCAGAAGAAAGTTTACGGGTTATTCGGGCGGTGGTAGAACAGGTAGATGAACGAATTCCGGTCGTGGCAGCCAGTTCTGTTAAAGGGAATATTGCTGTCCAAGCAGATTTTGTTCGCCAGGTATATTCGTTAGGCGTAGATGCCGTCATTCTGATAACAGGTTTAATTGCTGCTGAAGACGAAAGCGACGCTGTGTTCGAGGAACGTATATTTGAACTGTTTGAATTAACCGAGAACATTCCATTAGGCTTTTACGAATGCCCTGAACCCTATAAACGTGTCCTTCATCCTGATCAATTGGGGCGCTTTGTTGCTTCCGGAAGGATTATCTATCACAAAGATACTTGTTTGGATATTAAACAAATTCAATCTAAACTGGCTCAGGTTAAAAATCCTGACTTCGGCTTATATGACGCTTACATGGTACATGCTGTTGAATCGCTAAAAGCAGGTG
The DNA here is from genome assembly GCF_044784325.1 of Olivibacter sp. EAT-5. Taxonomy (NCBI): domain Bacteria; kingdom Pseudomonadati; phylum Bacteroidota; class Sphingobacteriia; order Sphingobacteriales; family Sphingobacteriaceae; genus Olivibacter; species Olivibacter sp. EAT-5. Next base: position 2,991,756 of record NZ_CP173028.1, read on the forward strand.
CTGCCGGTTTGTCCTGTATACAGGGTAATTATTTCCCCGAGTTGATTGTTTGGCTATGTCAGCATTGCAATGATTCTGGTTTTTCAGAACAAATGGCGTTAGTGCAGCAGTTTCTAACCGACAATATGGATGTTATGCATCATGTATATCCTATTGTTGCAAAATATTTTTTACAAAAAAGGGGATTAAATATATCCTTGTATAGTCGGAGAAAAGCTGGAAACTTCGATGCGCAAGTTAAATTGGCAATCGATAAACTATACAAAGATTATACGATATTAGCTAAGCAACTCGATATTCCTACCGATATTGCTTTGAGCTGAACATAGCGTGATCAAAACGAAAATAATGCGAATGATGATACTGAAACGAAGAGATAGATATACACTGTTGTTGCTTTTATTCTGCGTCGGTTTGGGCTTTTCGTCTTTTGGACAAGCCAAACCTTTCGTGTTGACAACGGAAGCTTTAAAACGAGACGTGGCATATTTTAATAGCATTGATAGTGAAGCAGTCGTCAACTTCGTGTCCAATAGCCAATCGTTTGAATGGTTGGCGAAAAATATTCCCCTATTTGAATGTCCTGACTCAGCCATTCAACAAATATATAATTATCGGTGGTGGAGTTTTAGAAAGCACTTAAAGGAAACACCCCATGGCTTCATTTTTACGGAATTTATTGAACCGGTTAAACACGAGGGAAAATATGGTGCGATCAGTTGTGCATTGGGGCATCATATCTATGAGGGAAGGTGGCTTAGAAATCAAGAATATATCAAACAATATATCGATTTCTGGTTGATCAAAGAACCAACATTTAAACCTTCAAAATTTCATTCCTTTAGTAGCTGGTTGAGTGATGCTGTGTATAATTTATACCTGGTGCAACAAAATAAAGAGCAATTGGTGAAATGGCTACCGTTATTGGATAAAGACTATGAACGTTGGGAAAGCGAACGTCAATTGCCCAGCGGACTATTCTGGCAGTATGATGTAAAAGACGGGATGGAAGAATCCGTAAGTGGGGGAAGAAGAGTACAAAATAGGCGACCAAGCATCAATAGCTATATGTTTGGCAATGCCCAAGCCTTATCAAAAATGGGTAAACTGTTCCAAATAGATAGTTTAGTTGATAAATATAATCGCAAAGCAAGTATACTTGAAAAGTTGGTGGTTGACAGCCTTTGGGGCTCCGAAGGTAATTTTTTCCGTACACGTCATCCGGATGGTCAACTTGCCGCACGCGAGGCCATTGGATTTATTCCCTGGTACTTTAACCTGCCCCCCGATCAAGTCGAGTTTGCGAAAGCTTGGCTACAACTTACCGATACTGCAGGTTTCCAGGCGCCTTGGGGTTTAACCACCGCCGAGCGAAGAGAGCCTACTTTCCGTACACGTGGTACCGGACATAGTTGCGAGTGGGACGGCGCCATCTGGCCTTTTGCCACTACCCAGACGCTGAAAGGACTGGCAAATTTGCTCACGAATTATAGAAATCGCGATGGCATAGATCGTAAGCTATTCTATGAAAAGCTGCATCAATATGCGCGCTCGCATCAAAAAAATGGGAAACCATATATTGGCGAGTATCAGGATGAGAAAACCGGATACTGGTTAAAAGGAGATAATCCGCGGAGCACTTTTTATAACCACTCCGGATTTTGTGATTTAGTGATTAATGATCTTATAGGCTTAAAGCCGGGAAGTACGAATCACCTAAGCATTAAACCACTTGTACCGGATACATGGGATTGGTTTTGTTTGGATAACCTCGTCTATCATGGTCGAACATTAACCGTTTTATGGGATAAAACCGGCAAAAAATATGGCAAAGGCAAAGGACTTATCTTGTTCGTAGATGGCAAACGTGTTGCCTCCGGCAAAAGCCTGGGCGAACTGACCGCTAAAATCAATTAAAAAATGCGCAGCTTATATCTTTTACTTTTTTGTACATTATTTTCTTTCGTTGCACAAGCACAATTGGCGTTGAATGTATTGGATTTCGGCGCGAAAAGCGATAGCTCGGCATTAGCCACTACGGCGATTAAAGAAGCGATAGCAAAAGCCTCACAAGCCGGTGGTGGCACCATTTATTTTCCCGCGGGAACCTATCTTACCGGTCCTATCCACTTAAAAAGCAATATTACCCTTTTCATTGAAGCAGGTGCAGAACTTTGTTTTAGTGATAATTTCGACCATTACTTACCCATGGTGCCAAGCCGGTGGGAGGGAACCATGGTTGCCAATTTTTCCCCTTTCATTTACGCGTATGAAGCAGAGAATATCCGCATTACCGGAAGAGGAACGCTTAATGGGAATGGAAAGAAATGGTGGGCTTACTCTGAAGTTCATGTAAAGAACTCGCCCGAATCAAAATGGCAGAAAGAATTTCATAAGTTGAATAAGAATGTACTGCATCCGGATTTACCAGGGTGGGTGGAACGTGGTTTTTTGAGGCCTCCCTTTATCCAACCCATGTATTGTAAAAACGTGCGCATAGATGGTATTACCATCAAAAACTCGCCATTTTGGACGGTCAATCCCGAGTTTTGTGATAACGTAACGATCGATGGAGTTACCATTAATAATCCCCCATCGCCTAACACCGACGGTATTAACCCCGAGTCGTGCAGCAATGTCCATATATCCAACTGCCACATTAGCGTTGGCGATGATTGCATTACGATTAAGTCAGGAAAAGACCGTTCAGGAAGGAAAGAAGCTCGTCCCGCTGAAAATTATACCATCACCAACTGTACCATGCTATCAGGTCACGGAGGTGTTGTCATAGGCAGCGAGATGTCGGGTGACGTAAAAAAGATCGTCATTTCGAATTGTATTTTCGATGGTACGGATCGTGGTATCCGCATAAAAACAGCGCGCGGAAGAGGAGGTGTTGTTGAGGATATCCAAGTAAGTAATATCGTCATGAATAACATCAAACAGCAAGCCATTGTGCTGGATATGCAGTATGCCAAAACGGATAGGGAGCCGGTCTCCGAACGAACTCCTAGGTTTAGAAATATCCACTTGAGTAACATTACTGCGCAAGGTGAGCAGGCGGGCTATTTAAATGGACTGGAAGAGATGCCTATTGAAAATGTATCGTTCAGCAATATGGTGATGGAAACAAAAACAGGTTTCGATATCCGGGCGTCGAAAGGCATTGTGTTCTCCAATGTATCCGTTAATCCCTCCACCGGACCGGCAATTGCTGCTACCAATGTTAGCGGTTTACAGATCAATGGGTTGCGGACCGCTGCCGGTTTTAGCGGTAGCGCAACATTGAAATTCAATAATGTAAAACGTGCTTTTATTGCCAATTGTTTGATCATGGAACCCATTAAGACATTTCTCGAAGCGAGCGGTAATGAGACGGAGGCTTTACTCTTGAAGGCGAATGACCTACGTCTTGTTCAAAACCCTTTATATATAAGCGATGCTCCTGAAAACGCCGTCACCCTAGAAAAATGAGCTGGATAAAACTATATCGATTCTTTTGCGTCTTTTGCTTTATTGTGTTCATAAGGGGAAATCTGTATGGACAGGATTTAACACTATGGTATCAGCATCCCGCTAATACCTGGACGGAAGCACTTCCCATTGGCAACGGAAAATTGGGTGCCATGGTATTTGGGGGGGTACAAGCGGATCGTATTCAATTTAATGAATCCTCGTTATGGACGGGTGGTCCCAGAAACTATAATCAACCCGGCGCAAAGAATTATCTCGGCGAGATTAGAAAGCTATTATCTGAAGGAAAGCAGCAAGCTGCGGAAGAGCTGGCTGGGCATCATTTCATGGGAACTAAGTCTATTTCCGATCCACCCGAACCTTGGCTAACGGCCGTAAGAGCAATTGAGCAACAGCCTAAAAATCCTTCACAAGAACATTTTGAGGATAAGACATGGAGAGAAATGCGTGTCCCGTCGCGAGACGGTTGGGAAAAGGAAGGTTTTCAGGGACTTGATGGCGCCGTTTGGCTCCGGACTACTTTCACCGTTCCGAAAGAATGGATCGGGCGGGAATTAGTTGTAGACTTGGGGAAAATACGGGATCAGGATTTTACCTATATTAACGGTAAATTGATCGGCACTACTCATGATGCAAATCAAGGAAGGCTATATACCATTCCCAAAGATTTAGTAAAAGCACAAAATCAAATTGCCATCCAGGTGATCAATTACGATGACAAAGGTGGTTTGGTAGGCTATAAAGATTCCAGTCGGAAATTAAGCGTATTTCTAAAGGAAAATACGGCAGATGAATCAGTTTATTTAACGGATACGTGGAAATACTGGATACAAAACGATGAAGCACCTCGGGTAGGAAAATACCAGGAGTCATATCAGCCATTCGGTGATTTGCTGCTGGATTTTAGAGCTCAGGCACCGTTTAGCAATTACAAACGCACACTTGATGTAGAGCAAGCGATTTGCAAAACAAGTTACGTACAGAATGGTGTGTCTTTCGAACGAACCTATTTCTCCAGTGCACCCGATGCGTGTTTAGCAATTCACTTAACAGCTGATCGACCTCGGCAAATTAGTTTTGATGCATCCTTAGCGTCTCCCCATAAGACTTATAACGTGGAAAAAGTTGACGATTCCACCATTCGGATTTCGGTTCAGGTTAAACAAGGAGTTCTAAGAGGCGTAGGATTTTTGCATGTAAGGCATGAAGGAGGAGAACTCCATGTCGGAGACGGAAAAATTAAAATATTGGGTGCTAATCAAGCAACCTTATTCCTAACGGCGGCCACAAATTATAAAAGCTATAACGACGTGTCGGGTGATGCTGAGGAGATTGCCAAATTGCAACTAAACAGGGTCAAAAATAAACCGTACGACACGATACGACTGGCGCATATACACGACTATCAACAATATTTTACCAAATTTTCTTTAAAGTTTGAAGCGGACAAAACTTCAAACTCACTCCCTACTGATCAACGGATTGCACAGTTTGTAAAATCGCGTGACCCGAATTTATTGGCCTTATTTGTCCAATATGGAAGGTACTTGTTGATATCCAGTTCGAGATCCGGTGGATTGGCGCCTAATTTGCAAGGCATATGGAACGATTTACTGACACCACCTTGGGGAAGTAAATACACCACCAATATCAACGCGGAAATGAATTATTGGTTAGCGGAGAATACCAATCTTTCTGAGCTGCAAGAGCCCCTTTTTCAAATGATTAAGGAGCTTAGCGTTGTAGGGCAGAAGACGGCAAAAACGTATTATGATGCACCAGGTTGGGTGCTACATCATAATACAGACCTATGGCGCGGAACCGCTCCAATTAATAATCCTAATCACGGAATATGGGTAACTGGCGGAGCATGGCTCTGTCAACATTTATGGGAGCATTTTCTTTATACGCAAGATGAAAGTTTTCTACGTGAGCAAGCTTATCCCATTATGAAAGCTTCGGCTTTGTTTTTTGATCATTTTTTGGTTAGCGATCCAAAAACCGGGTGGCTGATTAGTACGCCATCAAATTCTCCGGAACAAGGAGGCTTGGTGGCGGGGCCAACCATGGATCATCAGCTAATCAGGCAATTGTTTAGAAATGTCGCTTCCGCTGCTGTGATTCTTGATATAGATAAGGAATTTGTACAAAGGTTATCGGAAAAAAGCCAAAAAATCGCTCCCAATCAAATAGGAAAACATGGACAGTTGCAAGAGTGGTTGGAAGACATAGATGATCCTGATAATAAGCACCGGCATGTTTCGCATCTTTGGGCGGTGTATCCGGGTAGCGAAATTAACTGGCAAGACAGTCCTAAATTAATGAATGCCGCTAAAAAATCATTGATTTTTAGAGGTGATGGCGGGACAGGGTGGAGTTTGGCATGGAAGATCAACCTTTGGGCCCGTTTTAAAGATGCGGAGCACGCTTATAAAATGGTCAGCCGATTGCTGAGTCCGGAGGAAGCAGGAGGGGGTGTTTATCCTAATCTTTTCGACGCACATCCTCCCTTTCAAATCGATGGCAATTTTGGAGGTGCAGCCGGTGTGGCGGAAATGCTTTTGCAGAGCCACCTCGGTAGCATTGATATTCTTCCGGCATTACCAAAAGCGCTGTACGCAGGTGCTGTTAAAGGAATTCGTGCAAGGGGCGGTTTCGAATTGAGCTATCAATGGCAAAATGGACTATTGACCCATTTGGAAGTGTTCTCGCACGCAGGCGGGAAGTGCTCCCTTCGATATCGAGACAAAGAAATCCAATTTCAAACTGAAAAAGGACAAACATATTATTTGGATAGCAGTCTAAAACTCAATAGAAACTCCAAATGAAGATTTAATTGTTGGTGCAATGTTGGTGAAGACCGTCACAGGCTTAGCGATCTAAGCCTGCCGACGTGTCTCTTTGCAAAGAACCAATGTAGAGTTCGCCAAATCATGAAACGATTTTAACAATGCAAAAGATTAGACTGGGACTTTTCTGGATAGGTATATGCTTTAACTTATATGCGCTTGCGCAAGAGCCGCGTAAGCAGTATGACTTAACGGATAATTGGGTGAGTACCATGCATGAAACCGATTCGTTGGCCTTTAGCGGCTTTGAAAAAGACGGATATAACTCGGTAGATTGGCTTTCTGTGCAGGTGCCACATAATTGGGATACTTATGCCGGCTATCGCCGACTACTTCATGGCAATACACATGGTTATGCTTGGTATAGAAAAAAGTTTCGAGTTGAAAACGAAGGTAAGGATAAGCGTTATTTTCTTTATTTTGAGGGCGTGGGAGCTTACGCAACGGTATGGTTAAATGGTAAGAAAATAGGATATCACGCAGGTGGCCGCACTACCTTTACATTAGACATCACAGACGCAGTGCGATTTGACAAAGATAATATTCTTGCTGTAAGAGCAGACCATCCGGCTGCTATACGGGATTTGCCATGGGTATGTGGTGGCTGCTCGGAAGAACGTGGCTTCTCCGAGGGCTCGCAACCCTTGGGAATCTTTAGACCGGTGCATTTATATGTGACAGATCCCGTTCGCATTGAACCTTTTGGTGTGCATATATGGAATGATACCACCGTTACTTCCAAATACGCGAAGCTGTTTTTAAACACGAGCTTTAAAAATTATGGTGGGGAAGCAAAAAACGCAGTGATTATGCAACAGATAAAAGATCAGGGAGGAAATGTAATTGCAGAAGAGCGTCAACAAAGAACAATTGCCGGTGAGAGCACCGAAGAAATCCGGCAACAACTTGAGCTGAAGAACTTCGTCCGTCTATGGTCGCCCCAAGATCCTTATCTCTATACGATTACCTCACAAATAAGTATCGATGGTAAAGTTGTGGATCAGGTAGAAACATCTTATGGCATTCGCTGGATAAGCTGGCCAATAGATCGAAAAGGAAGTGATAAACGTTTTTTTATTAATGGTAAGCCTTTTTTTATTAATGGAATCGCTGAGTATGAACACATGTTGGGGGGAAGTCATGCTTTCAGCAATGAACAAATAGATGCCCGTGTTAATCAAATCCTAGCGGGGGGCTTCAATGCTTTTCGGGACGCGCACCAACCACATAATCTGCGTTATCAGGAACACTGGGATCGTTTGGGGATACTGAGTTGGACCCAAATGGCGGCACATATTTGGTTTAACAACGATTCATTTAAGGCGAATTTTAAAAAGTTACTCACCGACTGGGTTATCGAGCGGAGAAATAGTCCGTCTGTAATTTTATGGGGCCTGGAAAACGAAAGTACATTACCGGAAGCCTTTGCTCGGGAATGTACCGAACTGATCCGGAATTTAGACCCTACTACCTCTTCACAAAGAAAGGTAACTACCTGTAACGGTGGAAGTGGAACGGATTGGGATGTGCCCCAAAATTGGACCGGAACTTATGGTGGTGATCCCGAGGTGTACGACCAAGATTTAAAAAGGCAAATTTTAGTAGGGGAATATGGTGCCTGGCGTACCATCGACTTTCATGCCGAAAAACCGTTTACGAAAACGAGCGCCAATACAGAAGACCGAATGCGTGAGTTAATGGAAACCAAAGTAAGACTTGCCGATAAGGTGAAGGACAGTGTTGCGGGTCATTTCTTTTGGCTATTCAATTCCCACGATAATCCCGGTAGAGTGCAGGGAGGCGAAGGAATCCGAGAGCTAGATCGTATTGGCCCCGTAAACTACAAAGGGCTCTTCACGCCCTGGGATGAACCTACAGATGCTTATTATATGTATCGGGCAAACTTTGTAGATCCGCGAAAGTCGCCGATGGTCTATATTGTTTCGCATACCTGGCCCAATCGTTGGGAAAGTCCCGGAGAAAAAAATGACATCACTGTTTATTCGAATTGTGACGAAGTTGAACTTTTTAATGATGTGAACGGATCGTCACTAGGAAGAAAGAAAAGGGAGGGAATGGGCAAGCCATTTGTGTGGAATAAGGTGCCGATTATGTTTAATGTATTGCATGCAAAGGCTTATGTAAAAGATAAAGTAGTTGCGGAAGATCTCATTGTTTTACAGGGCTTACCGCAAGCGCCCGCCTTTAATCGCTTGTATACAGATGATGAAAAAGTAAAAGACACGAACGGGTACAAATATATTTACCGAGTAAACTGCGGGGGACCAAGGTATGTAGACCAACAAGGACATGTTTGGGAAGCTGACCGCCCATTAACGGCTGATGACAGTTGGGGATCTTCTTCCTGGACCAACGGTTTTGATAATTTGCCTGCGACTTTTGCAAGTCAGCGGCGTACTTTTGACCCCATAAAAGGGACCCGCAATTGGTCGCTTCTGCAAACCTTTCGATACGGGAAAGAAAAATTGGGTTTTCAATTTCCCGTGCCGGACGGGGATTACCTAGTGGAACTGTATTTTATCGAACCTTGGTTTGGCACCGGAGGAGGGATGGATTGCAAAGGATGGCGTTTATTCGATATCGCCATCAATGGTGCTATTGTGGATAGCAATGTTGATATATGGAACGAAGTAGGGCATGACCAGGTATTGAAGAGAACGTATGCAGCAAAAGCAAAGAACGGACGCATTGTCATTAACTTTCCAAGGATAGCAGCTGGCCAGGCGTTGGTTTCAGCTATCGCCATCGCTGCGAAGGAAAAAATAAAAGCAGCTGCACCTTCACCACTTCTTATTCAGCAAGCAAGATTTGATCCTGATTCTGTAGATTTGTCGCCATCAACTTGGCTTGACATCGGAGACGAAGTCTTTTCCGGAAAAACCGACTATTTTACGGTAATTCCGCCAGCGCTATTTGGCGCTACCTGGCTGCGCTTTCCTGCCAATCTGACGGGCCAACAAAAGTCGCTTTCCTTTAATGTATCGAAGGATGTTGACGTATATGTTCTGCTACCAAAAGATAACCGTAACGTTTACAATAGCTTAGCGGATTATGAAGATACACAAATGAAAATAGCAAGCGGAGGACCTACCCCGTCAATCTGGAAAATCTACCGAAAACGTTTTAAGGAGAATAGCTTTGTGCATCTTTCGTTTGGAAAAAATAATCCGCCATTAGCGCCCGTAATGGTTGTACCGGTAAGTAAGCTCCAATCAGCACATGATCTGAAAACGTCAATAACCTATAAGCCTAGCACCGCAACGCGTTCCCGTGGAACAACAGCTATCCGTTATTTGGAAAAGGAGGCGATCAAACTTCCTGCGAACGGACCCGCTCAGATTGATTGGACGATCAAGACGGGCGTAGCCGATACTTATAGTATCACCTTGAGGTATGCCAACACCCTAAAGCAGCCCATAAAGGGGAAATTGACGCTACGAACGTTAGATGGAAGCCTATTGCACGAAGAAAATACGCTTTTTACCCCTTCACGTGTTGGGAAGTGGAGTTATTCATACAGCAATACCGCTACCATGATCAATGCAGGGCAGTATGTTGTAACGCTGACACTGCCTCAATCGAACGGTTTAGTTATTTCAAATCTTGACATTCAATAACGAGTACATTTTGATGCTTTTATTAAGTCCTTTTTTCCGCAATCGATTCCGGTGATTTTGGATCTCAAGCTATGCTAACATCCTATAATAAGTAGATAATAATCGCTAAAAAATTACACAGGTAAGCGTTGATATTTGCATTACTAACCATAAGGAAATAGTACAAATTATAGATCTGTTCCACAAAATTAACAGTAAAAGGGAGAGTGAATAATTTTTTCCTTGTATAAAAAATGTCATAATAACACTACTGTTTTTTGGACTTTAACCAAATATATTACCATGAATGATTCTAAAAAATGTCTCAGAATATGCTCGGTTATCATGCTGTTCTTGGTGATCCTATTGCCAAAGCTGTATGCTTTTGAACAAGACGACTATACCCAAGTTATTACCAAAAGAGCACAGAAGATTGTTGACAAACTGAATTTAAATGACGCGAAACGTTTGGCGGTTCGGACGATTATTGTACGGCAATATCGCGATTTAAATACGATTCATACTGAATTGGAACAGAAAGAGCAATCCTATAAGGCAAGTTTAGCGAAAGAAGATGCTAAACTGCAATCAGAGAAAGCTTACGAGATTGCCCAAGCAAAACTAGTCAAACTTCACGGAAAGTACCTGAAGCGTTTGGGGAAGGAGCTCAATGAAGAACAGATTGAGCAGGTAAAAAATGAGATGACCTATAATGTGTTACCGATTACCTATAAAGGCTATCTTGATATGCTTCCCAGTTTAACGGAGACACAAAAAGCACAGATTCTCGGCTATCTTACCGAAGCAAGGGAAAAGGCAATGGATGCAGGTTCATCAGAAGCCAAACATGCTTGGTTTGGTAAATACAAGGGGAAAATCAATAACTATTTATCAAAGGAAGGCGTGGAGACCAAGATTGCCAGACAAGTATGGGAGAAAAAACTAAAAGAAAAACAACAGAGCCAACGAAATTAGGATTAAACTGATTTCGCCTTAAACTAACCGAAAATACATAACCAAACCTTATGAACGTACTATTAAAAAAAACAGTTATTGCCGCGAGCAAATTTGTTTTGTGGGCGCTGGTAGGTTGTAGCATCTTAACTATATCAAAATCGTGGGGTGCATCAACAGCAAAGACGTCTAAGGTCGCAAATAGCGCGACGGCAGCACGGATCAACATTCAGGGAACCGTAAAAAATGAAAAGGGAGAGCCTCTTCCCGGTGTAAGCATCAAGTTAAAGGGGAGCAAAACCACTAGCACGACTGACCAGAACGGTGTTTTTCGAATGAACTTACCCACAGGGAATGAAGTTTTGATTTTCAGCTATGTGGGATACAAATCGAAGGAAGTGGCGTTGGGTGGCCAGCGCTCAATCGAAGTCATTCTACAGGAAGATAATAGCGCATTAGATGAAGTAGTTGTAGTAGGGTACGGTTCGCAGCGAGCTAAAGATGTGACCGGGGCGATCGTTTCAGTGGACGTTAAGAAACTTGCTGATATACCCGTTGCCTCAGTTTCTGAATCACTAAGAGGGCAGGTTCCCGGATTGAATGTTACGGGAGGCAGTACCCGACCCGGAGCCATGGCTACCTTAAGTGTCCGGCAACAATTTAATTGGGGCAAAGATGGCGGAAATGACTATCCATTGATCATCATTGACGATGTGATTCAGGTGGATCCGCAAAATGGCAAGCCTTCTATGGAACGGTTCAATATGCTCGATGTTTCAGAAATTGAAAGTATAACGGTATTAAAAGACGCCAGCGCTGCCATCTATGGCTCCCGTGCATCCCAAGGGGCCATTGTTGTAAAGACAAAAAGAGGCCAAGTGGGCGCGCCGCGGATTTCCTATAGCGCTAAGTTTCAAACAAACGATGCCGTAAGCCATGAGAAAGTAATGAACGCTCGGCAATATGGGGAATTTGCCAATAAGTTTGGCAGGGCGCTCGGTTGGAACGACAATTACTTTTACTCGGATGCAGAGCTTTCGCAAATGGAATCACTGAATTACGATTGGTTGGCGAACGATTGGCGAGCTGCCCACACCATGCAGCACTCATTGGACGTTAGCGGAGGCTCTGAAAAAGCAACCTATTATACAGGCGCTTCTTACTATACACAGGGTGCCAATCTGGGATCGCAGGACTTTAATAGGTGGACTTTCAGGGCGGGTACCGAAGTGAAGGTAGCGAGTGATTTACGCTTGAGCGCTACATTGGCCGCAGCTAATACTAATTTAGAGCGCTCCTTTACAAAGATCAATTTTAGCGACGGATATGCTGTCGGTGGTGAACAGAATGATTATAGCGTATTACTGCATATGCCTAAATACATTCCGTGGATGTATAATATAAACGGCGTCGACCAGTATGTCTCTCCTGCGTTAGGGCCCAATAAGTTGGGAAATGTATCGGGCAATAATTCCCTAAGTAATTGGAACTATTATGATATGTTGAATAATGGTTCCAAGACCACCAATAAGGATTTTAATTATAATGCCAATTTCTCTTTGCAATACGATGTGCCTTTCCTAAAAGGACTCTCGTTCAAATTTAATTATGGAATTATTCAATCGTCAGGCAATACAGAGCAGGTTCAGATGCCGCTATTGTTAGCACGGGCTCGTAACATTAATACGGCAGATAACCATTTATACTCTAGCACCACTCAATGGGATGATCCGGTACTTAATCGGGCCAATTCCCGCGTTACTTATGACAACACAACTTCCAAGAATGAACAGCTGAACTTCTTTGCCAATTATAACCAAAAATTTGGCGACCATGATATTGGTGCCATGTTCAGCGTTGAAAAAACAACCGCCGGATGGGAAGACCGGTACCAGATTTACGATAACCCAACGAGAGGAGTATATAACGGGACTTCTATATCTGCCGGAACCTTAAACACGTCTAACAGCATCACCTATCGTACAGAAAGTGGAACACTTTCTTATTTGGGACGTGTTAATTATAGCTATAAGAGCCGATATCTTTTACAATTTGTATTTCGTACCGATGCTTCCACAAAGTTTGCACCCGAGAATTACTGGGGCTTCTTCCCTGGCGTTTCTGCAGGTTGGGTTGTATCGGATGAGAATTGGTTCACAGAACATGTTGCCTGGATGAATTATTTGAAGGTGCGCGCTTCTGTCGGGATTACCGGAAATAACAATGTAAATCCATGGAAATGGACTCGGTTATATACAGCAGCGACCGATAAAGGAATGGCCTTTGGAAGTAACGGTGGAATGTATACGACCGGTATAACACCGGATGCTGACCCTAATCGGGACCTTCGTTGGGACCGCACCGTGCAGCGTAATTTCGGCTTAGACATGTCTTTTTTGAAGTCACAACTTAGCATGTCTCTTGATGGTTATTACAATACGACTACCGACATGTTAACGGATATGTCCGGAGCTATCGGAGTACCTATCTCTGTGGGAGGGGCCTTTGCTGAACAGAACTACGCAGGTGTAAAGGCTTGGGGAACCGAAGTATCGGTTACCTGGAAGAGCCATGTCAATGAGGTGAACTACTCCGTAGGTATGAACTTCGGTTTAGGTAATTACAAGACCACGCGATACTTCGATCAACCATTTGATTATCCCTCTGAAATGACTACGCGGCGCGCCGTGGGTAATACCGGATATGGCAATCCTGTTTGGGGATATAAAACATGGAAGCACACATCCGGAGGCGACGGTATGTTACGTACCGATGCAGACATTGATGCCTATTGGAACTATTTGACGGAAAATGCGAATAATTCGGGTATTGAGGGGGCTGAACCTAATTTTATGGGTATTACCGATAAATCGCAGATGAGAAAGGGAATGCTGGTATATGAGGATGTTCGAGGTGCATTGGATGAAAGTACACAGACCTACGGCGGTCCAAATGGCGTCATAGAAAAGGATTCCGGACAAGATTGGGAAATTCTGAAAAAGTCAAACATGACTTACGGCATCACCACCAATTTGACTGCGGGATGGAAAGGTATTTCGTTTCAAGCCCAAATTTCAACCTCCTGGGGAGGAGCCAACTACTTGGATTATGTCAAGCAAGGTACCAGCAGCACAAACGCGTTGTGGTCGCAGTCCATTTATCTGACCGATATGTACGATCCGGAAACGAATCCGAATGGTAAATATCCCAATATTGCCTATTACGATGATTTCGGTGGAACAAATTCCGACTTCTTCTTGCTTCCTACATTTAGAATGTTTGTCCGTAATTTGAGCATCGGCTATACCCTGCCAAAGAAGTGGTTGACAAAGGCAAAGGTAGATAATGTACGGATTTTTCTTTCGGGAAACAATCTTTGGGATTTATATAACCCCTACCCGAACAAATACCGTAATATGTATGATTCACCGGGCTTGGGTTATCCAACATTACGAACTTGGTCTTTGGGTATAAATTTAGGCTTATAACACACCATTATTTGATCATCATGAACAAGAAGATATTGATTTTTGCAATGACCGTACTTACAATAGTCGGATGCAAGAAAGATTTTTTGGAGGAAATGAAAAGTTACGATAAATACGACGACAGTATTTTTGAGAACGAACTCCAAACAGGTTGGTATATCGACCGGATGTATAACTATTATTTTGTGAGTTACCGAAACCCGCTACAGCAGGTAGTTGGATTGTATAAAGACGATCGGTCAAGAATGACAGAAGAAATAGGAGGCACGGTGGGCGACTATATCAATCCGACTAAGACTTTACAATTAGCCTCACAAGCCGACGGCTATTATGGTAACTCGGTAACGGCCAGTGTACAGAATAATCCCTACACTCGCATACGATTTGCAAACTTCCTGATCGGCAGAATCGACCAGTCGGGGCAAGGACTGTCAGACTCCTTTAAAAGATCCGCCAAAGGACAGATGTATTTCTTAAGGGCCCTACAGTACTTCGATCTTGTTAGGGTTTATGGAGGTGTACCTTTGGTAACTACTGTCCAAGAAAATAGTGCTACTGATGAAACCATTCGAGAGCCAAGAGCTACCTCGTCGGCATGTTTTGAGCAAATCGTGAAGGACTTGGATTCGGCGGCCGCACTGTTGCCGATGCGATGGGACGGCGAAGCAAACAACTATGGGCGACTTACCGCAGCAGGTGCACTGGCTATGAAAAGTCGTGTTCTATTGACGGCTGCCAGCCCATTGTTTAATAAAGATTGGGATAACCCGGCTAATGAACGTTGGCAAAAGGCCTTGGAAGCCAGCCTGGATGCAGAAACAAAATTGACCGGCGCAGGCTATGGATTATTTGGTTCAAATGCAAAGGATTGGGCGGAAATGACCTTTAGAAATGACAATTCGTTTAATCCGGAGGCATTGATGGTTTTTTTACTATCAAATACTTCCACCGGTTCCGCGGGCTATAATAACGGATGGGAAAATCAGGTTCGTCCAGCTTCTTATCGGGGAGGTGGAGGTCTGGCTGCGCCAAAAGAGATGCTCGATCTTTTTCCAATGGCCGATGGTTCGCGCCCTAATGCCGACAATTATGTAGACACCTTCTTCTTTGTAAACAGAGACCCTCGGTTCTATCGAACATTCGCTTTCTCCGGATCAAAATGGGGAATTAAGGGTAACGAAAATAAATCGACCTGGTTCTATAGATGGAAAGACAATGAAACATCTACCAAGGTGACCTATTATGCGAATGACCAAACCAATAGCCCTGCACTAGTTCGCAAAATGTCCGATCCTGCGGCAGATAGCACCGGCTTTGCTTTTTCCGGTACGGATATCTTTGAGTATCGTTATGCGGAGCTGTTGCTTAATATAGCAGAATGTTATGCTGCTCGAGGAGAGATTGGAAACGCGGTGAACTACCTGACCAAAATTCGTCAACGGGTTGGTATTCCCTCGGCGAATAATTACGGAATAGGCATGCCGACCTCTAAATACGCTGCTTTGGAGGCATGTTTATACGAACGAAGGGTAGAACTGGCTTATGAAGGAAAGCGCTTTTGGGATATACAACGTTGGATGCTTTATGATAATATCCAGGAAAGTGGCAATTCGGTACAGAAGCTAGGCTTGAGCCCGATAAATGGTACGAAACGTACAGGCTATTACTGGCAATCAAAAACCTTTGGTAGGGATCCGCTGACCAATGCCGATAGAAACATCCTGATTGATCCTGATGCTGCGAACTTTAATGAAGAAATCGCCAAGCTAAAGGCAATTTATCAAAACTACTTTGTGATGACACCATTAGACCAAGAATGGGATCGCGTAAACAATGCACCGGTTACCATCCTATTCCGTCCCAACTATTACCTATCCGGGCTTTCGGCAACGGTGTTGAGTAACAACTCTTGGCTGGCGCAGACAAAAGGCTGGTTGGATTATTCCGGGGCTAGTGGTACTTATGACTATCAGCAATAAGCTGTAATTGAATGTTATGTTTAACCTTTTATTAAATAAATATGAAAAAGCAACAAATGGTGAGAGGGTTGGTAATATTTAGCTTTATTTTACTCGCTAGTTTTAAGAGTAGTTATGCGCAGAATGTAGAGGTTCCTATTATTTTGCCCTACACAGGTAATTTCAACAATTGGATTATTACATTCACAAGTGGCAGTGACACTTATACTTTCGAAACAAATGATGACACCTTTGATTCGGGTATTTTAGGTACCCTACCTAAGGGTACTTATACGATTAATTTTAACAGTCCCTACTTTAGTTCTGAGAACTTTGATATTTTGGTTTACGATGGGTCAGATCTCACCGGACATGGTATAACCTCGTTTACAGATCTTACCTTATACAATGTTGTTATTGGTGATGAACCGCTTATTCAAATAGATGCCGGTTATTAAAATGCATCAAAACGACTGATAATAAGTTTCTTCTTTTTTGTAATACATTAGTTTAATTTTTGGTGATACGCGGCACAATCTTAATGATTGTGTCGCTTTTTTGTTTTTAGATGATAGACGGCGAAATGAGCATAGGATATTGACTAGATCTATTAGCAGAATAGTAGTGTTATCTGCCGATTTTTAAAGCCTTGATTGCAATAACAACTAAATAATTGAAAAATGTCCTTCTCTATGTAATAAATTCGTGAAAGATAATATTGTATAATATCGCGTCAATATACTATAGAATATTTCGTGTCATCTTGACGATATTTGATACTGTATATTTAACCAAGGTTCCTTACTTTCGGGTAGGGTAAACAAAAGCTAACCTTTAAGTAAATGCTATAAACTAATGAAGAAGTTTTTTTTAGTGCTACCCTTTTTTATTGGGATCGTTGCAACAACATATGCCCAATACCCAAAAATACCACAAGATGTCAAGCGGAAGAGTGACTCGATGATGAAGGCCGCAGCATGGCAATCTGAAATTGCTTGGCAAAAAGCCCTGCCTATTATTGAAGAAGAAGCAAAAAACGGGAAACCCTATGTGCCTTGGGCATCGAAGGCCATTGATTTGCCACAGGCCGATATTCCGGCATTTCCCGGTGCTGAGGGGGGCGGAGCCTATTCTTTTGGCGGTCGCGGTGGAAAAGTAATTGTAGTTACGAGCTTAGCAGACAGTGGCCCCGGTACATTGCGGGAGGCTTGCGAACAAGGTGGGGCACGCATCGTCGTATTTAATGTTGCAGGAATTATTCGTTTAAAAACACCTTTGATTATTCGCGCTCCGTATATCACCATCGCAGGTCAATCTGCGCCAGGAGACGGGGTTTGTGTCGCCGGGGAGTCTGTTTGGATTAATACGCATGATGTAATTATCCGTTTTATGCGTTTTCGCAGAGGCGAAACATGGGTTGGACGAAGAGACGATGCCATTGGCGGCAATCCGATTGGCAATATTATGGTTGACCATGTTTCAGCAAGTTGGGGATTGGATGAAAACATGTCGATGTATCGCCACATGTATAATGATAGTACCGGGAAAGCGATGGAGGAAAAGCTTGGAACCGTAAATATTACCATTCAAAACTCAATTTTCTCAGAAGCTTTAGACACCTGGAACCATGCTTTTGGTAGTACCCTAGGTGGCGAAAATTGTACGTTTATGCGGAATTTATGGGCAGATAATGCAGGTAGAAATCCTTCCATTGGCTGGAATGGTGTTTTCAATTTTGCTAATAATGTAGTATTCAACTGGGTGCATCGTTCAACGGATGGGGGCGATTATAAGGCCATGTATAATATTATCAATAATTATTACAAGCCCGGTCCACTCACACCGAAGGACTCGCCGGTGGGCTATCGCATCATTAAACCGGAATCGGGTAGAAGCAAATTGCCTTACGTGGTATTCGGTAGATTGCATGTAGCCGGAAATATTGTTGAAGGGAATGAACGTGTTACCAAAGATAATTGGGATGGCGGCGTACAAATTGAAGGAAAAGATGGAAATGAAATGAGTTTGGAAACTGCCAAGACCTATTTTGCCAAAATGAAATATGATAAGCCCCTTCCGATGGCTAAAATCAGCATATTGCCTACCAAAGAAGCTTATAATTACGTTCTGGAAAATGTAGGAGCAACGCTTCCCAAAAGAGATCCGGTGGATACACGTGTTATCGAACAGGTAAGAACAGGAAAGATAAACTATTTAAAAGATGTAAAATTGCCGGAAACGCAATTTGAACATCGTAGATTGCCAATTGACTCCTATAAACAAGGTATTATTACCGATATTAGTCAGGTAGGCGGCTATCCTGAGTACAAAGGGACGCCTTATAAGGATAGTGATAAGGATGGGATGCCGGATGAGTGGGAAAAAAAGAATGGTTTAAATCCCAATGATCCAAGTGACGCATCGAAATATACGGATAATGGTTATACGAATATTGAGAATTATTTGAATAGCCTGGTAGATGTAAAGACGGTGAAGCCGGTTTTAGCAAAGAATTAAGATTATCGCTGGTTGCGATTGGTTTAATATGGTTTATTGTGGTTTTAGTAGTTGGTTAGTGTGGTCCCTTACCTTTGCGCTCTGCTTAGGTAAGGGTAACACGCTTTATGCCCAAGACGCACTCGATTCGCCGTTGAAATGGGAAAGCAATCAATTAGTATATACGGCAGATAGTTTGGGCAATCGTATTCCTGATTTTTCCTACAGTGGATATAAAGGAGGGGAGGAAGCGATCCCTTTGGTGGAAGCAAAGGCCTTGGTTAAACATCAAACGTCCGATGCAACGGCTACTATCCAGTCGGCCATAAACTACGTTGCTCAATTGCCGCTTGATCAAAATGGATTTCGAGGTGCTATATTGCTTGAAAAAGGTACTTATCAAATTGATGGCAGTTTGGTGATTCCCGCTTCGGGCATCGTCTTACGTGGCAGTGGCGCAACGGAGAATGGAACCGTATTGATTGGCACCGGCACCAATCGGGAAACCTTGATCCGAATTGTCGGAGTAATGGATAGTACGCAAAGCCATACACAGAAAATTAAAACAAAATATGTACCCGTGAATGCCATGGCATTCGAAGTGACAAATAGTAAGGCTTTTAAACCGGGCGATGGAATCACCATTCATAGGCGTTCGTCAGCGGCTTGGATTAAAACCCTAGGGACCGATCATTTTGGAGGTGGTATTACATCCCTGGGATGGAAACCCGGGCAGAGGGATATCTATTGGGACCGGAAGATTACAAAAGTTGAAGGAAACAAAGTTTATATTGATGCGCCTATTACGACGGCGCTGGATCATCGCTATGATACAGCAGCAGTTAGTGTCTATCAATGGAAGGGACGAATTGGGCAAATCGGTATTGAAAATATAAGTTTGGAGTCGAGCTTTGAAGCTTCCAATCCTAAAGATGAAGATCACCGATGGACGGCCATAACAATGGAAAACGTAGAGGATGCTTGGGTTCGGCAAGTCAATTTTAAACATTTTGCAGGCTCAGCAGTTTATGTAGCAGAAACAGGTAAACGGATAACCGTAGAGGATTGTAAATCGACAGACCCTATATCAGAGATCGGCGGGCAGCGTAGAAATACTTTTTTTACCAATGGGCAACAAACCCTATTTCAACGCCTCTATGCAGAATATGGTTATCACGATTATGCAGTAGGCTTCATGGCGGCAGGGCCTAATGCCTTTGTGCAATGCCAAGCAGTACAACCTTTCAGTTTTAGCGGAGCGGTTGATAGTTGGTCATCTGGGAACTTGTTCGATTGTATAAATATTGATGGCCAAGCGCTGCGTTTTTCCAATTTGGAACAGGACGGGAATGGAGCCGGCTGGGCGGCCGCGAATAGCGTGTTTTGGCAATGTTCGGCTGCTCGCGTAGAATGTTATCAACCTCCAACGGCCCAAAATTGGGCTTTTGGAACTTGGGCACAATTTGTGGGGAATGCTTATTGGGAACAATCTAATGAGCATATTAAACCCTACAGTTTGTATTATGCGCAGTTAAGTCAACGGTTGGATGATCGTGCTGTCGGACGAGCAATTTTAATGCCCGAAGAAACGGAGGCATCCAGCAGCCCCTCGGTAGAAGTTGCCGAGGAGTTAACCCAATTAGCTGGCAAGCCCAAACTGACATTGAGTCAATTTATTGATCAAGCTAGTGAACGCACCTCTATATCTTTAAAGTCCAAAGAAGCCAAGCTGATTATTGCGGTTTCACCGAAAGCCGAAAATTCAATTACTTCATCGCCGTCGACTATACATATAGAAAATGGTTGGCTTGTAGGTAAAAAAGGTGTACTAACCGGAAAGCGGCAGGATGTGCAATGGTGGAACGGCAGTGCACGGCGCTACGCGCTGGAAAAAGCCCGCCCACATATCACCCGTTTTGTTCCCGGACAGGTAGGAAATGGCCTGACGGATAATTTAAAGGACGTTGTCGACACCTTGAAGAATCAGCAGGTTGTTGCGTTTGAACATAATTATGGGCTTTGGTACGATCGGAGAAGAGACGATCATGAACGTATACGTCGTATGGACGGCGATGTATGGCCTCCGTTTTACGAATTACCCTTTGCCAGAAGCGGTGAAGGACTCGCTTGGGATGGTTTAAGTAAGTATGATTTAACTAAATATAATAAGTGGTACTGGTCGAGATTAAAAACTTTCGCCAACCTCGCAGAAGCACAGGACATCTTGCTCGTTCATCAAAACTATTTCCAGCATAATATTATCGAAGCGGGCGCCCATTATGCTGATTTTCCATGGCGTACAGCAAATAATATTAACCAAACAGGTTTTCCTGAACCTCCACCCTATGCCGGCGACAAGCGGATTTTTATGGATGCCCTATTTTATGATGTTAGTAATCAACATCGGGCGGCTATCCACCGTGCCTATATCAGGCAGTGTCTAAATAATTTCAAGGAAAATAAAGGCGTACTGCAGTTAACGGGCGCAGAGTATACCGGACCGTTGCATTTCGTTCAATTTTGGCTGGATGTCATTGAGGAGTGGGAAATAGAAAACAAGCAGCAGGCGCTAATCGGGCTGAGCACTACGAAAGATGTACAGGATGCGATATTGGCCGATGCAAAGCGTAATAAAATCGTCAAGGTGATTGACATCCGATATTGGTACAAACAGGCCGATGGTAGCACTTATGAGCCCAAAGGGGGGCAGCATTTGGCACCACGACAGCAGGCCAGGTTGTTCAAACCGAAGAAAACATCCTTCGAGCAAGTTTATCAGGCTGTATCCACTTATCGGGAACAGTACCCTGATAAGGCGGTGATCTATTCGGCAAACGGCGCAGAAAGTAATGGCTGGGCGGTATTCATGGGAGGAGGTTCGTTGGCAAGCATTCCAAACTCACTACCCAGCGGCTTTTTATCCGCCGCTTCACAGATGAAGCCACAAGCAAGCGGAAAGGCGGGGATGTATATGCTGCAAGGAGAATTTGGAGAGCGAATTATTTACGCTGACGGCTTAAACGAACTGGAAGTCGATCTGCCCAACGGTAAGGGGCGATACATCGTGCTTTACCTTGATCCGGCAACTGGAAAGGTTAAGGGAAAACAACACTTACAAAGTGGTAAAAAACAACGAATTCAACTAAGAAATACTAACCAAAGCATTGTGTGGATACACCGTGCTTAACAACCGACATATTATGATGAAATTTAGCAACTATGCTTTCATATTGGCCTTTTTCTGCTTTATGAGTTGCACTAACAAACAGAAGAAAGAAGATTCTCTTCCACGTTTGAAAGTGTCTGAAAATGGGCGTTACATTGTGACGGAGGATGGTAAGCCCTTCTTTTGGCTAGGAGATACTGGCTGGTTATTATTTAGTAAGCTTACCAAAGAGGAAATCGACCGATACTTAGAAGATCGGCAAGAGAAGGGCTTTAATGTGATTCAAGTGATGCTATTGCATACGTTGAAAGCTAAAAATACGTATGGCGATTCCGCACTCATAATGGGAAATGTAGCAAATCCAGCGATTGGAGATACAACCGGGCAAGATAGCACCCAGCTAGCCTATTGGCAATTAGTGGATTACACGGTTAAAAAAGCGGCCGAAAAAAGCATATACCTGGCTTTAGTGCCGGTTTGGGGCACCAATGTAAAAGAGGGCGGCGTAAGTAGCGAGCAGGCTAAAACCTATGCTACTTTCTTGGCCGAGCGCTATGCATCGGCACCTAATATCATTTGGTTAAACGGAGGCGATTTGAAAGGAAGTGATTCAATTGAAGTTTGGAAAACGATTGGAAATACCTTAAATCAACTCGATTCTAATCACCTTATTACCTTTCATCCTCGAGGGCGCACTACTTCATCTGAATGGTTTCATCAAGAATCATGGCTTGACTTCAATATGTTCCAGTCGGGCCATCGGCGCTACGACCAAGACACCTCTGCAAATGAAACCAATCATTATGGTGAGGACAACTGGCGTTTCGTAAAAGGCGATTATCAACTAACACCTACAAAACCAACAATAGATGGCGAACCATCTTATGAGGGGATTCCGCAGGGTCTGCACGATCCGAAAGAACCGAGATGGACAGATAAAGATATACGTCGTTATGCCTACTGGTCGGTCTTCTCCGGTGCTTTCGGCTTTACCTATGGTAATAACTCGGTGATGCAGTTTCTAAACGAAAGCGATAACGATTCAACTGCAGCTTACGGTGCCACAGAATTATGGAGAGATGCTATAAAGAATCCAGGAGCCGGACAAATGCGTTATTTAAAGGAACTGATGTTATCAAAATCCTTTTTAGATCGCGTGCCCGACCAGTCATTATTGGCAGAAAACGGAGAACGCTATGATTACAAAGTCGCAACCCGAGGTAAAGATTATGCGTTGATCTATACTTATAATGGAGGAACTGTTAAAGTTAATCCGACAAGATTATCAAGCGACAAACTGAAAGCCTCGTGGTTCGATCCGCGTACTGGCGTATATACCACAATCGGTGAGATACAAAATGCAGATGGGCAAAGCTTTGAAGCACCAGGTGGAAAGAAGGAGGGGAATGATTGGGTATTGGTTTTAGAGGCGATTTAATTGTTGGTTATTAGTTGTTCGTTATTGGTTATTCGTGTTGGTTATTGGTATTATGGAGGGGAGTAAAGGATAGCGTTTAAACCTTGAAAATTATGAATTCATCACTCATCAATCATCATTCATCATTCATCGTTAATATACGTTCATCATTTAAAATCGTGCTGTTGGTGACAGTGGCAGGTTTTTTAGCCTCTTGCTCTAAGAATATATATATGTTTAGTTCTTTTCATGAGCCGGCGGATGCGGGATTACGGTTGTTGTATAGTGAAGATGCTTACCACTGGAAAGATTTGAACCATGTATTTCTTAAACCTACGGTGGGTACCCAAAAGGTAATGCGTGATCCCTCAATTGTTCGAGGCCCGGATGGCCTGTTTCATTTGGTCTGGACCTGTAGCTGGAAAGGCGACAAAGGTTTCGGTTATGCAGCATCGAAAGATTTGATCCATTGGTCGGAACAACGATTTATACCGGTTATGGAACATGAGCCGGAAACGATAAATGTATGGGCTCCTGAATTGTTTTATGATGATGAGGAAAAGCGGTACATCATTATATGGGCTTCCACTATTCCTTATCGTTTCGAGAAGGGCGTGGAAGAAGAGAAAAACAATCACCGAATGTACTATACCACTACAAAGGATTTTAAAAACTTTACGAAGGCACAACTCTTTCTTGACCCTGGGTTTAGTGTCATTGATGCCGTGATTGTCAAAAGAAAACCGAAAGATTATGTGCTGGTGCTTAAAGATAATACAAGGCCAAATCGTAATTTAAAGGTGGCTTTCGCTGAAAAAGCTTTAGGACCTTATCACGATGTTTCCCAACCCTTTTCAGGTGAAAAAACAGAAGGACCGAGTGTGGTTAAAGCAAGAGAAGATTATCTGATTTATTTCGATTCATATGGTGATAAAAAATATAAAGCCGTAAGTACAAAGGATTTTAAGCAATTTAAAGCGATCGACGACGAGGTCAGTATTCCTGAAGGGCATAAACATGGTACCATTTTCAAAGCAAGCAAAGGCGTTTTGAAGGGATTGAAAAAGGAAGTGGAATAAGAAGGGATGATATGACTGCTTTCGTTGTACCTCCCCGCAGTGACGATACTATGTACGTCCTTGCAAACCGAAGCGATTGGTTATGACGTGGGAGTGAAGCAATCTTAACTATATCGTTTTCAGGTGTAACGATTGCCATAAAAGAAAATTACTATCGGAAAGTTTACCTAAGAAGGTTTTGCTAGGCAGTCACTGGTCGTTAGCGATAAATCCGGCCTAGAAATATCCGGATAGAAGAGGCTAAGGAATGGCAGAAGTTTTCATAGGAGATTTCAAGCCGGGAGTTTTTGGTTACTTTTTGCGGAAAAAAGTAACACGAATTTAAAAATAAGGGCTTTGGGTATGATACCCGATAGTCATTAAAAGAATCTATAAAATGATATTCAAACTAAAAACAACAATATTAGTATTTAGCCTCTCCTATCTACTTCAAGTAGGAAAGGCAGCCGCTCAGGACACAGTAAAATACATCGGCACCACCTTATCCAATGTAGATTACCATCACGGTCAGTTAAGTCCGGCCGTTGGCGTACACAATATTCAGGTATTTAGAGCTAATAGAGAGCACCCTGAATTGGCAGGAGGACATAACTGGACCTACAATCATCAACCCATGCTTGCTTATTGGAACAATCAATTCTTTTTGGAGTTTTTGAGCGATCCCATTGGTGAGCATATTCCACCAAGTGAAAGTTTATTACAGACATCGAAGGATGGTTATCAATGGTCAGATCCCGTGGTAGTCTTCCCGCCTTATAAAATACCCGATGGTTGGAAGAAGAAAGGAAATGATAAGGTTGCCAAAGACCTCTACGCCATCATGCATCAGCGCATGGGTTTTTATGTGTCAAAGAGCGATCGCTTATTCGTGTTAGGCTATTACGGCGTGGCCATGGATGCAAAGGATGATCCGAATGACGGAAATGGCATCGGGCGGGTGATTCGTGAGATATACCGAGACGGTCGTTTCGGTCCAATTCATTTTATCCGTAATAATGCTTCCTGGGATAAAAAGTTATCAGCCTTTCCGTTTTTTACCGAAAGTAAGGACAAAGGATTTGTGAAAGCCTGTGAAGAGCTGTTGGCACAGCCCCTGATGATGCAGCAATGGGTAGAGGAAGCAGATCGGGACGACCCCTTAATTCCATTGAAACGCGCTATTAAAGCATTCAATTACTACCACCTTCCGAATGGGCAGGTGGTGGGCTTATGGAAGCATGCATTGACTTCGATTAGCACCGATGGAGGTAAAACCTGGGCGTATGATCCGCTGCGCGCACCGGGATTTGTGAACAGCAATGCCAAAATATGGGGCCAGCGCACAGAAGATGGGCGCTATGCTACGGTGTACAACCCTTCTGAATTTAGGTGGCCACTCGCGGTTTCCACTAGTGATGATGGTCTTCACTATAAGGACTTATTATTAGTAAATGGTGAGATTTCATCTATGCGCTATGGCGGAAACTATAAATCTTATGGTCCGCAGTATGTGCGTGGAATTGTGGAAGGTAATGGTAATCCCCCGGGGCAGGCCATGTGGGTGTCTTACAGTATGAATAAGGAAGATATGTGGGTAGCCCGTGTCCCTGTTCCGATTACTTCCGAAGTCACGCAACCGATCAAAGAAGTCTTTAGCCGGATGACGGATGGTAAAGAATTAAACGATTGGAACCTTTACAGTCCACTTTGGGCGCCCGTTAAGATGGAGAAAACAGCTGATGGAAACAAGGTTTTGGCTTTAAGGGATAAAGACCCTTATGATTATGCAAAGGCAGAACGCGTAGTACCTGAAAGCAAAAAGTTATCGGTAAAGTTTACCTTGGTCCCACAGCAGGTTGATCACGGACTCCTCCATATAGAATGCATGGATGCAAAAGGGCAAGCCGCTGTACGTTTGATATTGGACAAGGATAGCCTCTTAAAAATCAAAGCAGGTTATCGGGATTCAAAGCTCAGTACGTATGAAAACGGGAAAGCTTTACAAATTGAGTTAAATCTGGATGTAAGCAGTCGCTCGTATACAGTTGCTGTCAATGGTGAGCAGAAAGGAACAAAAATATTTTTCGCGCCGGTAGCTAGTATTAGTCGTGTGGCCTTTCGAACGGGTGAAGTGAGGCGCTTCCCCGATGCGGATACACCAACAGACCAAGACTTTGACCTGAAAAATCCGGGAGATCCGGTGAAAGAGGCGGTTTATTATATTCAAGACTTCAGTGCTGAACCCTTAAGTAAATGAGATGAAGAGGCCTATTGTATACATTTGTTTTCTATTTGGCTTACTCTGCCTTTTCTTCTCTTCCCAAGCCCAAGAAGCGGAACGCCTTTACCTATCGGGCACAGGGAAAGACAATCGGGTAAATTGGGAGTTCTATTGCACAGACGGAGCTCATGCAGGAAAATGGACTTCTATTCCCGTTCCATCCAATTGGGAGTTGGAAGGTTTTGGGAACTATAATTATGGCTTTGATAAAACCGAGCAGGTTGGGAAAGAGGAAGGTTTATATAAATATCGCTTTCCGATTCCTAAAGAATGGAAGACGCAATATGTTAACATCGTGTTTGAAGGCGTGATGACGGACGCCGAAGTGAAGGTTAATGGTCAGTTGGCCGGTCCCGTTCACCAAGGCGCTTACTACGCCTTTAAGTACGATATTTCGAAACTTTTGCATTACGGAAAAGAGAATGTGCTCGAAGTGAAGGTATCTAAACACTCCGCCAACGAGTCGGTAAACGCAGCAGAGCGGAAAGGCGACTTCTGGATTTTTGGTGGTATCTTCCGTCCCGTATGGCTAGAAGTACTGCCTCAACGGCATATCGCGCGCGTTTCGATCAATGCCTTAGCAAATGGTGCCTTCGAATCCTTTGTAAAAGTTAATGGACAAGCTGACCGGATACAAGCACAAATTTATACACTGGAAGGTAAGGCCGTTGGCAATGTTATGCAGCAATCACTGGCTGGTGGTCAAGCGCAGATCAGTCTTAAAGGCCATATAGAAAAGCCTTTGTTATGGTCGGCCGAATTCCCTCATCGTTATGAAGTCATATTCGACTTATATGATAACAACAAATTGATCCATCGGGTTAAGCAGCGATTTGGCTTTAGAACGGTGGAAGTAAAGCAGCGAGATGGTATATACGTCAATGGGGTAAAGATGAAATTTAAAGGAGTTAACAGACACTCCTTTTGGCCCAGCTCAGGAAGGACAACCAGTAAAGCCTTAAGTATCGAAGACGTCGAGCTGATGAAAGCCATGAATATGAATGCGGTCAGGATGTCACATTACCCACCCGACGATCATTTCCTGGAAGTCTGTGATTCGCTCGGACTTTATGTAATGGATGAATTGGCGGGATGGCACGGGCATTATGACACCTCAACAGGTACCAAGTTGCTAAAGGAGATGATGGTTCATGATGAAAATCATCCATCCATCGTGCTATGGGCCAATGGAAACGAGGGCGGCCATAACTTTGATTTAGATAGCATTTTTCTACAAGAGGACAGGCAGCAACGCCCTGTTGTACACCCCTGGCAATTATTCGGCGGGATCGAGACGCAACACTACCGAGAATATAATTATGGCATTGGGAATTACGATCATGGGAAGGATATTGTGATGCCTACCGAGTTTCTCCATGGCATGTACGATGGCGGTCACGGTGCCGGATTAGAAGACTATTGGAAACATATGTGGTCAGAACCGCTTTCAGCAGGAGGGTTTTTATGGGACTTCGCCGATCAAGGCGTGGTACGAAAGGATAAAAAGGATTCCATCGATACCGATGGCAATCGTGGTGCCGACGGTATCGTGGGGCCCTATCGCGAAAAGGAGGGGAGCTTCTACGCCATTAAGGAAATATGGAGTCCTGTATTTATCGAGCGCAGGGAAATTACACCCGCCTTCGATGGTGTCTTGTCCATTGAAAATCGCTATGCCTTTACCAATCTAAACCAATGTTCCTTTACCTGGAAGTTGAAGACTTGGTCGGGCGATGGCCTAGCCACTGATTCTGTTAGTGGGACTATAACATCGCCAGATATTAAGCCATTTGAAAAAGGAACCTTACATATAACACTTCCCCAAAACTGGCGAAATTATCAGGTCTTGTATCTTACAGTCCGCGATCCTTATAAAAAAGAACTGTTTACCTGGTCGTTTCCCGTGCAAATTCCAAAGGAAGTGGCCAGCCAATTAATTAAAGAAGAGGGAACGAATAAAATAACCCATGAAGAGCGGGATAGCTTACTTCTCGTGCATATAGGAGCGCTGCGCTTGACCTTGAATAAGCAAAATGGCCAATTGTTACAGGTGACAAATGGAAAAGGAACGATCCCTTTCCATGACGGTCCCGTTCTGCAGCAAGGCATAAATAACTTTGGCAATTTTCAATTACATCAGGACGGTGCTAAGCTGGTGTTTGCTTCAACTTTCGACACAAAAACAAATTATAATACATTGGAGTGGACTTTCTACCCTTCGGGATTGGTGAAACTTTTTGTACGTTATTTTCCGGGGGATTATTTCACCGATTATGTTGGCCTGAATTTT
Source organism: Olivibacter sp. EAT-5 (assembly GCF_044784325.1). Classification (NCBI taxonomy): domain Bacteria; kingdom Pseudomonadati; phylum Bacteroidota; class Sphingobacteriia; order Sphingobacteriales; family Sphingobacteriaceae; genus Olivibacter; species Olivibacter sp. EAT-5. Next base: position 3,020,804 of record NZ_CP173028.1, read on the forward strand.
TCACTTCCCGAGAAGGAGATGTTGCGTGTTACTTATATGGGTAGAGGACCCTATCGCGTGTGGAAAAATAGGATGAAGGGGCAAAGTTTGGGCGTATGGGACAAAGCATATAATACGAGTGAAACGGGCGAGGCACCGTGGTTGTATCCTGAATTTAAAGGTTATCACGCGAATCTATACTGGGCGCGTATCAAGACTAAAAACCATTCCTTTAAAGTAATAACTCCCGATGAAGATATCTTTCTGCGACTGTACACACCTGCGTTTAAGGAAGACCCGTGGAAAAATTATGATCTCGTCTTCCCTTCGGGTGATATCTCCTTTATGCAAGGGATTTCAGGAATTGGGACGAAAACCCAAAAGAGGGAAAATACAGGCCCAATGGGTATGAAAAACATATTTTACGACTATGAAAAAGATCCGAGTAGGGCAAAAGAGTTGACCTTGTATTTTGATTTTAACGAGCAAGAATAACATGCAAAGTAAGCGTTTATTGGTTTTTCTTTTCTGTACTTTATGGTTTTTTCCGGCAGTTTTTGCCGAGATGACCGATGTGCGGTTAAGCGATCTACGCTGTGAATCGCTAACTAATCCATTGGGGATTGATCAAGAGGTTCCGCGACTGAGTTGGCAGCTAATCGGCAGTAAACGGGGTCTGATGCAAACAGCTTATCAGATACAGGTGGCGTCTTCTTTGGATTTATTGAAACAAGGATACGCCGATCGATGGGATTCAGGTAAGGTGTTAAGTGATAGTAGTATACAAGTACCCTATAACGGAGAAAAACTGAATAGTCGCGATCAATGTTATTGGCGGGTGAAAATTTGGACAGATGATGGAGAGACTCGGTGGAGTGAACCTGCTTATTGGACTGTCGGTCTTTTGCGATACAATGATTGGAAAGGTAGATGGATTGGTCTCGATCGATCCTTTGATTGGGACCGTGAAGATCAATTCTCCAGGTTATCGGCGCGCTATTTCCGCAAGGAATTTCAAGCGGATAAAAAGGTCAAACGGGCAATGGTTTATATCATAGGATTAGGCCTGTATGAACTTTATATAAATGGTGAAAAGATAGGAAAACAAGTACTAGCCCCAGCTCCTACTGACTATACGAAGGAAGTAAAATATAATACGTTTGACGTAACCCAATACCTTGGTCAGCGCGGTAAGCATGCGCTTGGCGTTATATTAGGCAATGGTCGTTTTTACACCATGCGGCAAGCCTATAAACCTTATAAAATAAAAACCTTTGGCTATCCAAAGATGCGTTTAAATCTTGATATATGGTATGAGGACGGCACGAAGGAAACAATCAGCACGGACGACACCTGGAAAGTGACTGCGGACGGCCCCATACGAACCAACAATGAATACGATGGTGAAGAATGTGATGCATGGAAAGAGTTGCTTGGTTGGCATCAGGTAGGGTATGACGATCAAACTTGGCTCAAAGCGTCTTTTGTACAGGAACCAGGCGGTATGCCTCGTGCACAACTCAATGAACCTATGCAAGTAATGGATACCTTGCGACCGAAAACGATTCGTCTACTTCATAAGAACACCTATATCGTCGATATGGGGCAGAACATGACCGGTTGGCTGAAAATTCGGGTAAAAGGCGCTTCCGGAACGGCTGTAAAGATGCGTTTCGCCGAATCCCTTCAAGCAGATGGGAGCTTGTTTGTTGCTAATTTAAGAGACGCGAAAGTAACGGATGTATACACCTTACGTGGCGAAGGAACGGAATATTGGGAACCACGCTTTGTTTATCATGGCTTTCGATACGTAGAAATAAGCGGCTATCCGGGGGAACCTACCTTAGACGATTTGCAAGGCTTAGTTGTTTATGATGCCTTGGCAACTACCGGCAGCTTTACAAGCGACCGGCCAATCTTGAATGCGATTTACCAAAATGCATGGTGGGGGATTGCGGGAAATTACAAAGGCATGCCGGTTGACTGCCCTCAGCGGAACGAACGACAGCCCTGGCTTGGTGACCGTACAACAGGTTGTTATGGAGAGAGTTTTTTGTTTGATAACGCGAAGTTATATGCCAAATGGCTGGACGATATTCAGGGTGCTCAACTGCCGGATGGAAGCATTCCGGATGTAGCACCTGCTTTTTGGCGCTATTACAGTGATAATGTAACTTGGCCGGGAACCTATTTGACCGTTGCCAATATGCTGTACCAACAATATGGGGATGTATATGCTATCAGGAAGCATTATCCATCCATGAAACGATGGATACAGTATATGTGGGAAAATTATGAAGAAAATGGATTGATCACAAAGGATAAGTATGGTGATTGGTGCGTGCCACCGGAATCCAAAGAGCTGATCCATTCCAAAGATCCATTACGTCAAACGGAGGGCATGTTATTGGCCTCGGCAAGCTATTATCAGCTGTTGCGACTGATGCAAGGCTTTGCGGATATTGTAAACAATGAGGTTGATAAGCAATTCTTTGAGGCCAAAGCAGCGGATATAAAGGAAGCTTTTAACCAAAAGTATTTGAACAAGAGTTTAGGACAGTATAGTAATAATACGGTGACGGCAAATTTACTTCCTCTTTATTTCGATATGGTTCCAAATGAATACCGAAAGCAGGTTTTTGAAAATATCGTTACCAAAATTACGAAGGAGAACAAGGGACATATCAGCACGGGTGTCATTGGTACGCAGTACTTAATGAGAGGACTTAGCAATCAGGGGCGTGCTGACCTAGCCTTTCAGTTGGCGACAAACACCAGCTACCCCAGCTGGGGATATATGGTGGAAAAAGGTGCAACAACGATTTGGGAACTATGGAATGGTGATACCGCAAATCCTTCCATGAATTCCCAAAACCACGTGATGCTATTGGGTGATTTACTGATCTGGTATTATGAACATTTAATTGGCATAAAAGCAAATAAACCGGGTTTCAAGCAAATTGTTATGAAGCCCGATTTCAGTCTCCCGCTCATGCAGGTAGAAGGGGCCCATCGTTCGGCATATGGACAGATCCGGAGCAGCTGGAAAAAAGGAAAAGATAAACTGCAATGGACGGTTGAAGTACCGGGCAATACAACCGCGCTGGTTTATTTTCCAACAGCAGATCAGGAAAAAATCCGTGAACATGGAGAAGGAATAGAAGGTCTGGAAGGCCTTCGATTTGTGAAAAAAGAAAACAGCCATAGTGTATTTGAGGTGGGAGCCGGAACGTATCAGTTCAGTGTTGACTTGGTTGAGTGATGAGTGATGAGTGATGAATGATGAATGATGAGTTGCCCGTTGTGAGTTGTGAAAAAGGTTTGTGTGACTGAAAGCTGATTGCTGATAACCGAAATCCGATAGCTAATAAAAATAAATTGTAGAGATGAAACAATTAAAAAACATCAAAACCTTAAGTTTCCTGTTTGCTTTGTTGCTATTCGCCTTTGCGAGTCATGGCCAAGATGATGCGGCGCGTTTGGAAAAGTCGGATGCCGAGCAGCTCAAGAAAGCACAGGAATGGGTCGAAAATTTGCAGTTGCACGACAAAACAAAAGAAGCACGCGTGGTGCAGGTGATATCCGGGCATCTAAAGGCCGTACGGGATTGGCACAATAGTCACCCGTTTACGGAGGTACCGGCGGGTATCAATCCCGCGACGGGAAATAAGTTAAGTGAACTCGATCGGCAAATCATTGCGGATAGTGCCATGCCGACAGAAGTTCATCAACAATTAATGGACGGTTTGCGAAAAGATTTGACTGAAGAGCAGGTAGGCACTATTCTGGATAAATACACGATCGGTAAAGTGGCTTTTACAACAAAAGGTTATGAAGCGATTGTTCCCGATTTAACAGCAAAAGAACGGGAGGTGATCAAGCAAAACCTCGAGCAGGCACGGGAGCAGGCGGTGGATTACAAAAGTATGAAGCAGATATCTGCTGTTTTCGAGATTTACAAAACCAAAATTGAACAGTATTTCAATGCAAATGGCCGGAACTGGCGTCAACTATTTAAAGCCTATGTCGATGCGGCAAAGGCGAAAAAAGCAAAGGAGAAAAATAATGGGTAAAAAGATGAAGATTAGTTTATTAACCTTGCTTATGCTTGGTGTATTTATAGGCCTGCATGCTCAAGAAAAACAGCCGTGGAAACAGGGCATCTTAAAAGAAGAGTTTTTGTATGAAAAAGCGGCATTTCCGTCGTGCCATTCAGCAACGATTGCTGAAACACCCACCGGTTTAGTCGCCGCTTTTTTTGGTGGGACCAAGGAGCGTCATCCCGATGTGGAGATTTATGTTTGCCGCTTTGAAAACGGCACTTGGACGGCTCCGGTTTCGGCTGCAGACGGCGTACAGGCAGAAGGTAAGCGCCTACCTACCTGGAACCCCGTGCTCTATCAAATTCCGGGAGGTGATTTACTTTTGTTTTATAAAATCGGTCCAAAACCTTCGGAGTGGTGGGGGATGCTAAAGCGCTCGAAAGATGGGGGAAAAACCTGGTCGACTGCCGAAAAGCTACCAAATGGCCATATCGGTCCGGTGAAAAATAAACCCGTCTTACTCGATAACGGACAACTTTTTTGCCCCAGCAGCACCGAAGGTAACGGCTGGAAAATCCATTTCGAAGTAACACCGGATTTTGCGAAGACTTGGCGTAAAATTGGCCCTTTGGCCGCGAAGGATAGTATTGACGCGATCCAACCAAGCATCCTCGTACATGGTAATCGCACCTTACAGTTGCTCGCTCGTAGTCGCAACCGGGCTTTAGTGCAATCATGGTCGACCGACAACGGCGAAACCTGGTCGCCACTCGAAAAAACAAGCTTACCGAATAATAACTCAGGAACCGATGCGGTAACGATGGCCGACGGTCGCCATGTATTGGTTTATAACCATGTACTTCCTCCGGGAAATCTGGCTAAAGGCCCCCGGACACCTTTAAACGTATCGGTCTCTAAAGACGGAAAAAACTGGTCGGCCGCATTGATACTGGAAGATTCACCCATTAGCCAGTATTCCTATCCCGCCGTGATCCAAACGAAAGATGGCTTGTTGCACTTTATTTATACTTGGAGGCGACAAAAAATAAAACATGTCGTCGTTGATCCAAAGAAACTCAAGCTGTTGCCTATTAAGAATGGCGAATGGCCGAAAGTAAAGGGCTACACAGCTCCTAAGTTAGAAGAATATAAGAAAGAGGAAGATTAATTATGACAGGTCAGATTTCGTTCATATTGCTCATATCGCTGGTAATAAGTCAGCTATGTTTTATGCGATCAACTCGCGCGCAGGACAGCGATCGTCAATACCGGATGCCGCTTAAAGACGTACTGCAACAAATTGAGGCTCGCTTCGGTGTCAAGATCAAATACAACGAAAATCAGGTAAAAGATCGAAACTTAACCTATGCCTTATGGCGGTTTAGACCAACGGTAGATGAGACCCTATCTCAGGTCTTAGCGCCTCTGGACCTAAAAGTGAATAAGGAAAAAGAAGGTGTTTATAAGTTAAAAGAGTACGAATACTACCGTTGGCCTGTGCAAGAAGGTTGGGAGAAACTGGATACGCTGGCCGCTCGATATCACGACAAAGCAAGTTGGGAATTAAGGAAAGACAGCCTTAGAAAAGAATTATGGAACGCATTAAAATTAAGTCCATTACCCGCTAAGCCTGTCTCGAAACCGATAGTTACACCTGTACGGAAAATGGATGGTTATACGGTTCAGAATATTGCCCTTGAAATATTACCGGGACTCTATGTGAACGGATCCTTATATCGGCCAATGAAAGCAAAGGGAAAAATACCCGTCGTTTTAAGTCCGGACGGACACTGGCAAGGCCATCGATTCCGTAAAGATGCACAAATCCGTTTTGCCATGACAGCTAGAATGGGAGCGATGGCCTTCAGTTACGATTTGTTCGGTTGGGGCGAATCCGGTTTACAATTTAAATACGAGGATCATCGAAAGAGCTTATCGCAAACCGTACAGACACTGGGAGCCGTACGTATGCTCGATTATTTATTAAGCTTGCCCGATGCAGATACTTCGCGGGTAGCTATTTGCGGAGGCTCCGGCGGTGGTAGTCAAACCGTGTTGATGGCAGCCCTCGATCCCCGTATTAAATTAAGCATTCCTGTCGTTTCACTGTCCTCCTACTTCTATGGAGGATGTCCTTGTGAAAGCGGCATGCCAATCCATTTGTGTGGTGGTGGAACGAATAATGTGGAACTTGCAGCTATGGCCGCACCTAATCCACAGCTTGTTATATCTGATGGCGGGGATTGGACCGCCCATATGCCTGAGCATGATTTGCCTTATTTGCAAAAACTATACAGTTATTACGGGAAGCGAGAACTGATGGAGAATATCCATCTACCGCAAGATGGACATGATTTCGGTTTTTCCAAGCGGAAACCGGTATATGATTTTATGATCAAACATTTCGGTTTGAACGAAAAAGCCGTAAAAGATAAACAGGGAAATTACGACGAAAGTAAATGTACGATCGAAGATGAAAAGGCACTTTATGTATTTGGGAAGAATGGGGAAAAACTTCCTGGAAATGCCTTGAAAGGTTATGAAAATTTAGAGAAGTTGTTTCAATGAAGTTTTTTCTTAATCAACTTTTCTTGATAAAAGTTGAGCAAAATCAAGACTTTGTATGCTACGTTGCACCTGATTGCAAAGCATTTATGGCGCGTATTGCAGCCGCTTCGCTTCGTCAATCCGCTTGGGTAAAGCAATATGATTGGCTCTGCAGATGCTTTGCTGCTCGTTGCCGCCGTATCCTACAAGGTCGTTTTTCCCACGCTCAATTCCTAAATAACTGTTTGCAGAAAACCTACATTCGACATAAAAATCGCCTAGGAAATTTGCGGTTTGTAGGTTGATGCACTAGCATTGTAGCAAAGTTCCAAGCGATGAGTCTTTGGTTACTTTCTGCGGAAGAAAGTAACACGATTAATAAAAAACAATTAAAAAATATTCAATTCCTACTCATGAAGTTAATTGTACAAACAATAGACCGAAGAAAATTTTTACAGCAAGCCACTGCGGTGGTCTTGGGAACAGCTTTATTACCCAATACAATCTATGCCTCCGCTAAAAACCCTTATAAAATAGGCGTAATAGATTTGATGATGCTGAAAAGGCAAAAAATCAGCGCACTTGATTTAACGCATGAATTGGGGGCGGATGGCGTGGAGGTTGATATGGGTGGTTTAGGTAATCGGGATACATTTGATAATAAACTCGCCGATCCGGCAACTCGGAAGGCTTACTTGGATAAACTAAAAGCGCTGAACATTGAAATATGTTCCTTGGCTATGACTGGTTTTTACGCACAATCCCTTGCTAAGCGCGCTACATACCAGCAAATGGTGCAGGATTGCATTGACACCATGAAAGCGATGCGTGTGAAGGTTGCTTTCCTTCCTTTGGGTATACAATGTGACTTGATCCAATATCCCGAACTGCGACCAGTCTTGGTGGAGCGTTTGAAAGTTATCGGAAAAATGGCGGCTAAAGCAAAGGTAACGATTGGCATCGAGACGGCGCTGGACGCTGCGGGAGAAAAGAAGTTTTTGGATGATATCGGTTCAACCTATATCCGAAGCTATTTCAATTTTTCGAACGCCTTAAAAAATGGACGTGATCTGCATCAAGAATTGCGGATCTTGGGAAAAGATTATATCTGTCAAATACATTGTACGGATGAAGATGGTGTATGGCTCGAAAATAATAAACGCTTGAATATGATAGAAGTGAAAAAAACATTGGAAGATATGGGATGGAAGGGATGGCTGGTCATAGAGCGCTCCAGAGATGCCAATAACCCACGCGACGTACGGGGGAACTTCGGCGCGAATACACGTTATATGAAGAAAATTTTTCAAGCATCATGAGTTTCGTCCAGCCTTTTGTCAGCGCTATATTGCTCTTGGCTTGCTTGCTTCAAGCTTGTAATAGCCGACAAGAAAAAAAGGAGCAACAGGTGCATGCTATCCCTACGGCTCGGGAAGTTGGCGCGGCTCGCATGCCGGATTCAATTGCACCGATAAAAGCACCGTTTCCCATGGAAAATCTGAAGCAACCCGTTTTTCCGGATCAAAGCAAAAATATAGTGGACTTAGGAGCTAAAGCAGATGCCCAAGTAACGGCTATTATTCAACAGGGTATCGATGAATTATCCGCTACGGGAGGGGGAACACTACGCATACCAAAAGGCAAGTGGAAAACGGGACGAATTGCTTTGAAGAGCCATGTCAATTTGCACCTTGAGGAGGGTGCGGAGCTATATTTTAGTGGAGAGATCAACGATTATTTACCCGTTGTCTTCACGCGTAATGAAGGTGTGGAAGTGATGTCTTTAGGCGCCTGTATTTACGCAAATAATCAAGAAAATATCGCTATTACGGGTAAGGGACGGCTCATAGGGCCTGCAGAAGGATCCGTTCGGAAACAAATTATGACCCACGATGTAATTGAAAATGTTGTTCCACATGATAAACCAGTAGCCGAACGTATATACGACGGGAAGGACGGAAGTTTTATTTTTCCTCCCATGTTTATCGCTCCTATTAACTGCAGGGATGTACTTATTGAAGGAGTCCGACTTGAGCGCACTGCCTTCTGGAATATTGTACCGCAATATTGCGATCGGGTCATTATAAGAGGGGTAACGATTCACTCGATTGGCATCCCAAGAGGTGATGGTATCGATGTTGAATCGTCGACGAATGTACTAATCGAATACTGCACGTTGCAGACCGGTGACGACTGCTTGGCGATGAAAGCAGGGAGAGGCTGGGACGGATTGCGCGTTAATAGGCCTACCGAAAATGTGGTGGTACGCTATTGTCTGGCAGAAAAGGGGCATGGCGGGATTACCATTGGAAGTGAGACCGCTGGTATGATTCGTAAATTATATGTACACGATTGTGTTTTTAACAACGAAGGAAATGGCATCCGTTTTAAAACAAGAAGACCGCGAGGAGGTGGTGGAGAGCAGTTGTTTTATGATCGCATTCGCCTACGTGTAGGGGAAACAGCGCTGCGATGGGATATGTTGGGAAGTGCTGTCCATGTGGGAGCGGCTGCAGATCGTTCTCAGAAAGTTGAGCTTAATGAACTAACGCCCCATTTTCGGGATATTCAGATCAGTAATCTAATCGTTGAAGATGCTTCACACTTTGTTCGAATAGATGGTATCCCGGAAGCTCCGTTGGAAAAAGTAGAAATTCGTCAGGTGAGAGCCAAGACTGAAAGGCTTTTTGATATAAAGGATGCCAGGCACATAGCTATTGAAAACGCAAAGTTGGTTAGTCAAGACTCAATGGTCCATCTGGTAAATACACAAGATATTACCTTTAGCAAGGTTGACTTCGATATTCCTGCCAAGAAAGTTTATCAGCATATTGCAGCAGATGGTGGTGATTCGGTTATTTTGAAAGATATCCGATATACGAAAATAGAGGGGGAAGAATAGGTATCCGGATTTCGAAGTTGCCGGTAAGATGGTTATAACTAGGGATTAATTTGAGCTAGTCGTTCAAATCTTTCAATAGATCCATTAATTCTTTGTCAGATAGGCTTTCTTTCTCCGATTTGTCATAAATAGAAAGCAAATAAACTGATTCGTAGGTGATTCGAACACGTGTTATAGGCCTTGCACCACCTGATTTATCTTTCCCTTTACTTTTGATGGCAATTCGGATTTTAAAACAGTCTTTACCTAAACTTATTCCTTGTTTAGGATGCTCTTCCAACGTTTTTATGAAAGCAATAATGTATACATTTGCAGATCGATGTTTTCTACAAAGTATTTTGAATTCACGTTCAAAAAGAGGAGTAGTGTAAAGTTTATAGCTCATCCACTAGCGAATCAAAAGTCTTGAGTTTAATTTTGCTTTTGGGTGTGTCAGTTTTCATTCCTGAGGTTTAAAAACTCATCACTTTCTACTAAACTTTTTTATCTAAAGTTTTTTTGTATAATCCAATAAAGCTGTTTAGCTCAATATTGTCGTTCATGAAGTTGCTTTCTACCAACAAAGTGTCTTAATTTCGAACATATGGAGTCGCAAACAGCTGCTATACTCAAATTAACAATTCATTTAAATTTTTATTAAACTAAAGATATTTATTTTAAGTTGCTGGATTGCAGCGTTGCTGGAGTCTCTTGTAAACAGTAACATAAAGCCTATGCCCTTGCTATTCTTGTTAAGAAATCGTTAAGTATTTAAATGCTAATAATTCTAATAATTGCATAATCTCTTGTGTGCAAATAATCATTTAAAAATAAAGCGTAAAACATAAAAAAACTTTTATCTTTAAAAAAAATTAATTGTGAAAATATGAAGAATACTTCCTTTTTTTATTATGTTTTAATTGGTTTACTGACATTTTCATGTTCTAAGGAGTCTTTAAAAGAAGAGTCAGTAGCAACTTCTTTGACAAATACGGTCACAAAGCTCACACTTACGCGAAGTGATTTTATGTTAGGAGTTAATGGACATCCTCTCAACCAAGCTGCTTATAACACGCCTGCATATAAGCAAATCGACCTTCTCGAAAAGCTCAATATGGGTGTTTACCGAATCGACGTTCCCTTCTCGTCCAGTACTGGCCAAATCTCTAATTTGAGCGCTTACGCACGAATTAAAAGTTCCGCAGATTCTGCGGGAATTACATTACTTCCTATGGTGCCTACAGCTACCTTAAATTTCACAGGAACGGAAACTGCGGCTTATCAAAGCGGCTATACAAGAGCATTTAACTTTGGGAGTCAATATAAAAACGACTTTAAATACTATAATTTAGGAAATGAGTTGGACAATGAATGTATCAAAACCGGCACTGGCAGAAATGAGTCTGATTACGATTCGGTTAAGTTTAAAATAATCGCAGCGCATCTGAAAGGCATGGACGAAGGTATTAAAGCGGCGGATCCTGATGCCGAGACGATGGTCGTAGCGGGATGGTTACATTACAAATATCTCCAAATGCTCGAAGACTATGGTGTTAACTTTGATATTGTCGCTTATCATTGGTACGATAACATGGAAACCAATGCTGCCGGATCACCATATTTCATCCCAGATATTACACAATATATATCTTCAAAATTCACCAAACCAATATGGTTTACTGAGACAGGTTCAAAAAATTCTGGGACCGATCCGGATAGTGTACAACGTAACTTTTTGAACAGCTTTTTGGCCAAATGCCAAAACAACCCACAAGTTAAAGCGGCTATCATATACGAATTGTTTGATCAGCCTCTTAGGGCGGGGAATGAAGCGAATTATGGACTATACCGTTGGATAACACCATATACTTCCTATGCACCAAAGCTTTGGGCGCAAGAACACGAAACTCCTTAATTTGGAAACACTTATGAATGAAGCAAAAGAAGGGGCTGTTTGTCTTAGACAGTCTCCTCCTTTTGTTTAGACGGTTTTATCCTACACTCTAACTTTTGCAAACGTTAAATTTTACATTTCCGACCTGACTCCAGGCTTAGGATAAATTAACAAGCGTGTGATGCAACTTGCAATTACCCCTTCCTCTGTATCGCTGCCTAAGCTGTTACTGCCTAAACGAAATGAACCTAAGCTTCCCAAGCGAACAATATAACTACGTGCGATATTTTGGGGATTTCGCGAACGAGACTCTGTAATACTGCACAAACATCTGCTTCGGTACTGAGAAGGGATTCAATAACCTACGTTCTTCATGCAATTTTTTCATCAATATTGAGCGATTTTTTTTAATTTACAAACGTTACAATAGACCAGTAATAAATAGGTTGACGCAATCTTCATATTTTAGCAATTGATGAAAAAAATCGTTTTATTCCTCCTGTCGTTATGCCTCTTGCCGTCGGCTAATGCTCAGAAAAAACAAGTAGCAAAAGAGCTAAAAGCAATAATGGCAAAGTATGAGGCCGTCGGCCTATCGGTTGCAGTGCTAAAAGGTGAAAAAATCGTGTATAACCAATCGTTTGGTTTTAAGGACCTCACTACAAAAGAAAAAATCCGGAATCATGATATTTTCCGTATTGCCTCCATTTCCAAATCATTTACGGCGACATCTTTAATGCAATTGGTGGAAGCGGGTAAATTATCCTTGGATGATGATGTAAGTAATCTTATTGGTTTTAAGGTGAGAAACCCACGTTTTCCGGATAGGAAAATCAGTTTAGAGATGATCCTTTCTCATCGTTCCAGCTTGAGTGATAAAAATGGTTATTTTACCTTGGATGTGCTGAATCCGGACAAAAATGCGGAATGGGAAAAATGTTATCATGATTATGCACCAGGAGAGGGCTATCAATATTGTAATCTAAACTTTAATCTTGCCGGTACTATTTTGGAAAAAATATCCGGACAGCGGTTTGACCAATATGTGAAGACGCATATTCTTGATCCGTTAAATTTGTATGGAGGGTATTGGGTTGATGGTTTAGACAGTACCTGCTTTGTTAAATTATACGAATATGATACGGCAGGATTCAAATTAGCTGTTGATGCTTATGCTCCGAGAAGGAAAGAAATAGCTGTTTATCAAACGGGAGTAAGTACGCCGATTTTTTCTCCTACAGGAGGGATGAAAATATCAGCTAGGGATTTGGCCCTATATATGGGTATGCATATGTATTATGGAACTTTTAAAGGAAAACAGCTCATCACAGCGGCCAGTTCTCGCCGCATGCAAACGGTTTTGGATCCAAGTAGCGGTTATGGATTAGCCTTACTATCTACAAAAACAGTCCTTCCGGGAAAAACCTTGCTTGGGCATACGGGATCCGCTTACGGCTTATACAGTGCTATGTTTTTCGACCCTGCTAAAAAATATGGTTTTGTAGTGATTACCAACGGTTGCAATACAACGGACCTAGATGCGCCGGATAAACTTCGAAACGATTGTATTGCTAGTTTATATCGTTATTTTATTTCCGATGTGTGGTAATCAAGTAATTAAACAGTGCCTCCTAAAAATCCAAGTGCGGTACCCAGGGATTATCTTCGGTGAACTCTCGTTAGTCGGTTTCACCTTTAACATGTAGATGGAGGCGAATTCCCCGAGTCAAGAAGAACACTATGTAAAAAACAAAAATTTACAATTTCAAAACCAGATCGCCGTTTAAAGATAATATCCTACAATACAAGGAAAAATTGTTATAAGCGGATATATTCCAGTCCATTTATCTTTGCAACAAGGGCTAACCATAAACCTGAGGCTTTATACGAGTACTAACCAGGTTTATAAACTGAAAAATGGGTAGGATTATCATTATATTATGGGTGTTGTTTCATTGTTGGGGAAATAACTTTGCCGCTGATTTGAAGGCGACAGGCCTACGCGTGGAGTCCAAAAGCAATCCGAGGGGCATCGTAAGTTTGCAACCTTTGTTAAGCTGGAAACTTGAAAGCCAGTTACGAAATACAAAACAAGTAGCTTATCAGGTACTGGTGTCGGATCAGCAAGGCAGTTGGGCGGATGATAAGCACATTGTTTGGAATTCAGGAAAAGTGGAGCGCGGTACAAGTATTCAGGTTCCTTATCGGGGGAAGCCGTTGTCGGCCACTCAATGCTATTATTGGAAAGTTAAAGTGTGGGATAATCACGGCAATGAGTCAACATGGTCAGCACCCGCCTATTGGCAGATGGGACTTTCTACCAAAGAAGACTGGAAAGGAGGCCAATGGATTGCCTATGAGGACTTGCCGGAAGAACGACGGGATCCCTTGCCAAAAGCTGATAAAAAAGATACCTATCAGGATAATAATGTGCTTCCCTTATTCAGGAAGTCATTTCAGGTTCAAAAGACAATAGAACGAGCAACCTTATTTATCAGCGGTCTAGGACATTTTGAAGTGCATGTAAATGGCGATAAAGTAGGCGATCATTTTTTAGATGCCGGGTGGGTTAAATACGATAAAGAAGCCCTGTATGAGACATTTGACGTTACTACAAACTTAAAGGAAGGTGAAAATGCGATCGGTGTTCTTTTGGGAAATGGCTTTTATTACATTCCTCCCGTAAAAGGGAGATACCGAAAACAAAAGGTAGCCTTTGGCTATCCAAAGATGATCTGCCGTTTGCAGTTGCGTTATACAGACGGCAGCCAAGAGGATATTGTCAGTAACCGTACTTGGAAGACCGATAAGGGGCCCATTACCTTTTCCAGTATCTACGGTGGTGAAGATTACGATGCACGTTTAGAGCAGAAAGGCTGGGATGATATCGGTTTTAACGATACCGCCTGGAAGCAAGCTGTCGTAGTGGAAGGTCCTCCCCAAATTAACCCCCAAATGACGGAGCCCTTAAAGATCATGGAGCGATTCGATCCGAAGACCATTACAAAAACAAGCGCCGGAAATTGGGTTTATGATTTGGGTCAGAATGCTTCCGGTATTGTGCAGATTAAACTGAAAGGAAATCGTGGGGATACCGTTCGCATATATCCGGGCGAACTATTGAAAGAAGAAGCCGTTACCCAAAAAGCAAGCGGTGGTCCTTATTACTTTACCTATATCTTAAAAGGTGAAAATGAAGAACGTTGGCAAGCCCGTTTTTCGTATTATGGCTTCCGTTATGTGGAAGTACGCGGTGCAGCACCAAAAGATCAGTCAGCAGGTGAAAAACTGCCTCAAATCATCAGTCTACAAGGGTTACATATTCGCAATGCAGCTCAACAGGTTGGTTCTTTTCAGTCGTCCAATGAATTATTCAATCGCACACATCAGCTGATTGATTGGGCAATCAAAAGCAATATGATGAGTGTATTCACTGATTGTCCGCATCGCGAAAAACTTGGTTGGCTGGAACAAACTCATCTCATGGGCGCTTCCGTACATTACAACTACGATATAGAAAGACTTCTTCAAAAGATTATAGAAGATATGCGGAAGTCGCAGTTGCCGAATGGCCTGGTACCTGAAATTGCCCCGGAATATGTCGAATTCAACTGGGGAGGCGACATGTTCCGCGATTCACCGGAATGGGGAAGTGCAAGCATCGTTCTTCCCTGGTACTTATACAAGTGGTATGGGAACAAAGAAATGTTGAAGACGACCTATCCGATGATGAAACGTTATATAGGCTACTTGCAAACGAAAGCAACTAACCATATCCTTAAACAAGGCTTGGGCGATTGGTATGACCTTGGGCCAAAACCACCTGGCGTTTCTCAACTGACGCCTATGGGCGTTACGGGAACTGCTATTTATTATTACAATTTAAGTTTATTGATGAAAATTGCCGAGCAGCTTGGAGAAACGAAAGATCAAGTGGCATTCGCATCGCTGGCGGAAGAGGTTAAAAAAGCGTTTAATGATACCTTTTTCCATGTCAATACCAAACAATATGCTAGCGGGAGTCAGACCGCAAATGCCATGGCGCTTTATATGGAGCTGGTCGACCCCTCCTATAGAAAAGCTGTTTTGGATAATTTGATTCAAGACATCCGGAATCGGAATAACGCATTGACAGCTGGCGATATTGGTTATCGCTATGTACTCCGGGTTTTGGAGCAAGCCGGTCGGTCGGACGTCATTTATGATATGAACAGCCGTACCGATGTGCCAGGCTATGGCTATCAACTGGCTAAAGGTGCAACCGCATTAACCGAGTCATGGCAAGCGTTACCCACCGTTTCCAATAATCATTTCATGCTAGGGCATTTAATGGAATGGCTTTACAGGGGCTTAGCGGGGATTAGACAAGAAGAGGGAAGCATCGCTTTTGATCAAATCGAAATCCGACCGGAGGTAGTCGGGGATGTCCGCAGTGCAGAAGGAACCTACGACTCTCCCTACGGCTTGATTCGTTCAGCATGGAAAAAGGAGAAAGGCCAGTTTGAATTGGCAGTAAAGATTCCGCCGAATACGCGAGCCGCGATTTACTTACCCGTTCAGGACGGAGCCTCCATTTATGAAAGTGGAAAAATGATGAATGACACAGACTGGAAAATAATAGGCAAGGAGCAAGGGCGCATGATCGTTCAGATTGGATCGGGGGATTATCGGTTTAAAGTGATGATGAGTGATGAATGATGAGTTGCGAGTTGCCCGTTGTGAGTTGTGAGAAAGGTTCGTGCGACTGAAAGCTGAAAAAGAATGATGAATGATGGGTGATGAGTGATGAACGGTGGGAGAATAGGCTTTTTTACTTCCTGCCTACCGCAGGCAGGTTTACTTTTGAATTTTTACTTTATCATACCTAAGTCTTAATACAAAAAATGGAAAAACACCTATATATTATTTTACTTTTTATTCTTCTCGGCAAGGGAGTTCCTCTTTATGCGCAAGCGGTAGCAGTGACACCCGAAGAGATGGAAAGCATCTACCGCGAGGTTAAAACACCGTATAAATATGGCTTGGTGATGGTACCGCCTAATAATGATAAAAAAATGGATTGCCCTACGGTTTTCAGAAAGGGCGATAAATGGTATATGACCTATTTAATCTTCGATGGACGTGGCTATGAGACTTGGCTGGCTAGCAGTGTTGATCTATTGAAATGGACAACCTTAGGCAAATTAATGTCATTTTCCGATCATGAGGCTTGGGATGCGCATCAAAAGGCCGGATATAATGCCCTACAGGATATAACTTGGGGAGGTACTTATGAGCTAAACAAATACAAAGGAAAATATTGGATGTCTTATTTTGGAGGCGATGGTAGAGGGTATGAAGCCGGTAATCTCTCCGTTGGCATGGCTTATACAAAAGGGAAACCTTGGATAGCCCATGAGTGGACACGTATGGAAAAACCTTTATTCACCGCAAAAGACGCGGACGTGCGATGGTGGGAAAATCGTAAGTTATTTAAAAGCACAGTGATCGAAGACAAGAAGCGGCTAAGCGGCCATCGTTTTGTGATGTATTATAACGCCAATGGTGATTCAGCTCAAAATAATCTGAAAACACGGTGGTTTGAGCGGATCGGTATGGCCGTTTCAGACGACATGGTCCATTGGAAACGCTATCTTCAGGAGCCGCTTGTCCATCATCCGGTAGGTATCACCGGTGATGCCGTCATTCAACAGATGGGCGATACCTACGTTATGTTTTATTTCGGTGCTTTTTGGCAAGATCGAAAGGGTGCGTTCAATCGTTTTGCAGCTTCCAAAGATCTGGTCCACTGGACGGATTGGGAAGGTGAAAACTTGATCGAGCCTTCTGAACCCTTTGATGCCTTATATGCGCATAAATCTTTTGTGTTGAAGCACGAGGGCGTAGTCTATCATTTTTATTGCGCAGTGAATAAAGATGAGCAGCGGGGAATTGCCGTTGCTACTTCTAAAGATTTAGGAAAAAGTGAGCTGCAGTTTGTTGCTCCGCCTGTAAACCCAAAAAAACAACCATAAAATTTCTCAGAAATGTTTAAAGCCATTACTTCATTCTTCTTTCTCTATTTATTCACCTTTGCACTGTATGGGCAGGAATGGGGAAAAGCACGCTTTAATGATCAATGGAAGTTTCATTTGGGCGATCAGCCACAAGCAAAATCGGCAGACTTTAACGATGCAACCTGGCGGGAGCTGGATTTGCCACACGACTGGAGCATTGAAGGCACATTTTCGAAAGAACACCCGTCAACTAACCAGGGCGGCGCGCTTCCTGGAGGCATTGCATGGTACCGAAAGACCTTTCAATTAGCCGATACGATAGAGGGAAAGCAAGTATATATCGACTTTGACGGCATTTATCGCTATAGTGAAGTTTGGATTAACGGACACTACCTTGGAAAACGGCCGAGTGGTTACACGTCCTTCCGCTATGATTTAACACCTTATATAAAAGTCGGTAAACAAGCAAATGTAATTGCAGTTCGGGTTGACAATAGCCAGCAACCTAATTCCCGTTGGTACTCGGGTTCCGGCATTTATCGGAATGTTTGGTTGGTAACCAAAAATAAGATTGCGGTGGATCATTGGGGTGCTTTTGTAAGGAGCCCATCGGTTCAAAAGGAGCGGGCTATTATCGAACAGCAGACTACTTTTAAAAACCTAGAAGGTAAAGCTGTATCGGCAGATATAGTGATTACGATATTTAATAAAGAGAATAAGGCAGTTGTTAAAAAAAGCTTTCCTCAGCAACTGCCTTTGGGTACAAGTAAGGCAAACTTTGAAGTTGAAGTGCCGCAGCCAATCCTTTGGAGTCCCGAAAACCCGTATTGTTATCAAGTCGAAACACAAGTTTACGTTGGAAAACAACTAGTGGATCAATATAAGGTACCGATGGGCATTCGCTACTTTTCTTTTGATGCGAAGGAAGGTTTCTCGCTCAACGGCGAAAGAAAAAGAATACTGGGTGTTTGCATGCATCATGATCTGGGTGCCTTGGGAGCGGCCATCAATAAGAAGGCCATGGAAAGACAACTCATATTGCTCAAGGAAATGGGGGCTAATGCCATTCGAATATCTCATAACCCACCAGCTCCGGAGTTCTTGGATTTATGCGATCGTTTAGGCTTTTTGGTGATGGATGAAGCCTTTGATATGTGGAGGAAGAAAAAGAATAAGTTTGACTACTCGCTCGACTTTGATGAGTGGCATCGACAAGATTTGGTTGACCTGATCAAACGTGACCGTAACCACCCATCGGTTATCATGTGGAGTATAGGGAACGAAATACGAGAGCAGTTCGACAGCAGCGGTACAGCGCTTACGAGAGAGCTGGTAGCTATTGTCCGTCGAGAGGACAATACCCGCCCGGTTACCGCTGCATTAACTGAAACTCATTTGGAAAAGAACTTTATTGCGCAGGCTAAGGCATTGGATATTTTGGGATTCAATTATAAGTATGAACAATACGATAGCCTGCCGATCAATTTTCCGGGACAAAAGTTCATCGCTTCGGAAACGACCTCTGCGTTAGCAACTCGAGGCCATTATGATTTAGGGCATGATACCTTACGGTTCTGGCCACCGAGTGCAAAAGAGAAATTTGTTAAGAACGGAAATCCGGATTTTACCGTATCCGCCTATGATCAGGTTGCAGCGTATTGGGGCACAAGCCATGAACAAGCATGGAAAGCCGTTAAGCAACGTGATTTTATGACCGGACTTTTTGTTTGGACCGGCTTTGATTATTTAGGTGAGCCGGTGCCTTATGATTTCCCGGCGCGAAGCTCCTATTACGGTATTATTGATTTGGCAGGTTTTCCAAAGGACGTATACTATATGTACCAAAGCGAATGGACTGATAAGCCTGTGTTGCATTTATTGCCACATTGGAACTGGCAAGCGGGGCAAACTATTGATGTATGGGCCTATTTTAACCAAGCTGATGAAGTGGAGCTTTTTCTGAACGGCCAATCCTTAGGAACTCGGCGAAAGCAAGGGGATGATATCCACGTTTCGTGGAAAGTTCCTTTTCAACCAGGAACGTTAAAAGCCGTTTCCAGCATAAATGGAAAGGAGGTTTTAGTAAAAGAAATTAAAACCGCTTCCACACCAGCCAGCATTCGGCTTACGGTAGATAAAAATAAATTGCGTGCAGGGATAAATGATCTAGCGTTTGTTACGGTGGACATCATGGACGACAAGGGAAATCCGGTACCTATAGCAGATAATGAAATTGTGTTTGATATACAAGGGCCAGGATTTATAGCAGGCCTTGATAATGGTTTTCAGGCGGATTTATCCTCGCTGAAAGGAAACCGAAAGAGAGCGTATAACGGCAAATGCCTAGCTATTATTCAAGCTAAAGCGAACACAGGAGAAATCATTTTAAAAGCAAGCGCAAAAGGGTTAAAAGGAGCGGCGTTGAAACTGAAGGTGGTGAGAATGATGAATGATGAGTGATGAATGATGAGTTATGAGGGATGAGTGTTTTTAAGTAGCAGTAGCACGAGCAGTGATGCCGAACGTTGACAGCTCTTAGCTGATAACTAATAACTAACAGCTAATAACTAAAATAATATGAACAACAGCATTTTTTTTGATCATATCCGTGTTGACAACTATTCTTCAACGCCAAAATACCTGCAACTCGCCTATGCGATATTAAGTGCCGTTAAAGAAGGAAAGTTTCAAAAAGACAATGTGTTGCCTTCTTTGAATGAGCTTACCAATCATTTAGAGATTTCGAGGGAAACGGCCGATAGAGGGTATAAATACTTGCGGTATTTAGGTATCCTAAAGGCCGTGCCGGGGAAGGGACATTTTATATCAACCACGGAGATCAGTAGTCCTGGTCGTATTTGCTTGTTGGTTAACAAAATCAGCGAAGGGAAAAGTATTTTTTATCATGAACTGGTAGCATCATTAGGTAACTATATTCCAATTGACTTTTATGTATATAACAACGATTTTTTCTTGTTTAAGCGTTTATTAAATCAACGGCACGATTATAGCCACTATGTGATACTGCCTCATTTTTTTGATAACCAAGACGAAGCGGAGGCTTTGATCGACTCACTTCCAAAAGACAAATTAATCCTACTGGATAAGCGCCTGAAACGACTTAAAGGGAATCATAGTACGATTTATGAAGACTTTGAATGGGATATTTACCAGGCTTTGGAGAAAGCCTTACCTGCGCTCGAAAAATACCATACTTTAAAACTCATCCTTCATCGAAAGAGTTACCTCCCTAATGAAATTAAGCGCGGCTTTAATAAGTTTTGTCAGCAATATGCTTTTGAACGTGCTATTTTGGATAAGGTGGATCATATTGAATTAAATAGCGGCGAGGTATATATCTGTGTAAACGATGATGATATGGTGAATCTGTTGGATAAAGTTTCGACATCAGCTTTCGTGTTGGGTAAGGATTTGGGAATTATTTCTTACAATGAAGCACCATTAAAAAAGTACATTGCCGGTGGTATTACGACCATCAGTACCGATTACAAACAGATGGCCTCCTTAACCGCTCAGTCGATTAAAGAGAATACGCCACAGCATATTGCTTTAAACTTTTGTTTACAGCTTAGGGGTTCGTTATAAACAATGATCTATTTATTAGGACAATGAAAATCAACTACTTCATTCCAATTTACTTATTATTTACGCTGCTTTTTCAGGGAGTAAGCGGGGCAGAGATTTGGGTGTCTCCCAAGGGAAAGGACACCTACAGAGGCAGTATTGATTCACCCTTGGCTTCTATAAGTGCCGCATTAAGGAAGGCAAGGGAATGGAGGCGCTTACAGGCCAAGGAGGTATCCGGAGGGATTGACATTATTTTACAGGATGGAACCTATACATTACATGAAGCTATTTTTATCCGCCCGGAAGATGCAGGAACGGCGGATAGTCCAACACATATTAAAGCCTCCGCTAATGCACATCCGATTATCAGCGGAGGCATCAGCTTGCCGCATGGCTGGAAAAAAGTAAATAGAAGAATTGAAGGGTTACCCGCAGCAGCCCAGGGAAAAGTTTGGGAAATCGAAGCACCACTAATGGGTGATCAGGTACTTGACTTTAGGCAACTTTGGGTTAATAACCGGAAAGCGAAGCGTGCAAAGAGCACGGAAGGCGATCGCATGGAAAGGATATTATCCTGGGATCATCAAGCCCAAACCTGTTGGATTCCCAAGCCTAAATCGACACGGTTCAGCTGGCAATCGGGGATGGAGTTTTTCATTCATCAATGGTGGGCCATTGCTGTATTACGCGTAAAAGAAGCATTTGTACAGGGGGATAGCGTGCGTCTATCATTTTTGCAACCGGAGAGTAAAATACAATCCGAGCACCCTTGGCCCGCACCATGGATATCGAAAGAGACCGGAAACTCTGCCTTTTATCTAAGCAATTCGATCCAATTTTTGGATGAGCCGGGAGAGTGGTATCTTGATAAGCTCCGTCGAAAGCTTTACTATTGGCCCCAAAAAGATGAACATTTAGCTACCGCGAATGTTATTGTTCCGTATTTAGAAACCCTGCTCCGCATAGAGGGCACGCTAGATGCTCCTGTAAAGCATATCCATTTTTCCGGCATCAGTTGGCAGCATAGCACATGGCTTCGGCCCTCACAGCAAGGACATGTAGCTTTGCAAGCCGGTATGTACTTATTGGACGCTTATAAACTAAAGATTCCCGGAACGCCCGACAAAAAGGGACTCGAAAATCAAGCTTGGATTGGTCGGCCGTCAGCTGCGGTGAGCGTGTCTTATGCACAGCATACTTCCTTTGAGAATTGCCGATTTGAACATTTAGCCTCTACCGGATTGGATTATCATAAAGCAGTTCAGTACAATCAGATTCAAGGAAATGTGTTTCATGATATAGGCGGATCCGGTATATTGCTAGGTGTGTTTTCGGATGAGGCGTTTGAAACACACCTGCCTTATAACCCATCGGACAGGCGGGTTGTGGCCTCCCATAATAGCGTAGAGAATAACCTCATTAAAAATGTCACAACGGAAGATTGGGGATGTGTGGCTATAGGAGCAGGCTATGTCAACAATACCGATATCCGGCATAACGAAATCAGTGAGATCGCCTATACAGGTATTAGTTTAGGTTGGGGCTGGACGCCAACGGTGAATGTAATGGCTAATAATCGTGTTATTGCCAATAAAATTCACCATTACGCCAAGTACATGAATGATGTAGCCGGTATTTATACACTCTCTGCGCAACCAGGCTCTGTTATCGAAAATAACTATATCGATAGCATCTATACCGCTCCTTATGCCCATTTGCCTGAACATTGGTTTTACCTTTATACGGACGAAGGATCGGCCTATTTTACTGTTAAAAACAATTGGTGTCCGAAAGAGAAATTTCTGCAAAATGCCAATGGCCCCAACAATGTTTGGGAAAATAACGGCCCTATGGTATCGGAAGAGATAAAAAGAAAAGCAGGATTGGAGGACGCGTATGGTTGGTTAAGGCTTTGGAAAGAGTGATGTTTTAAGTTATAAGTTTTAAGTCGTGAGTACTTAATATTATGATGATGATTAGGAGTTATGGGCGATGAATTTTGGACATAGACCGTATCCTCCAAAGCTTATAGCTTATCGCTTAAGGCCTACAGCTTAACCGAAATCGTGTTGAATATCTTCCCAATTTAACAGCCTATCTGGATTGTTTTTCGATTTGTGCATACGAGCCATAACAATCTTCAAGGCTGTTTTGATCGGCTATCAGTCATCAGCAGTCAGCTTTTAGTCGCACCACCTCTCCTCATAACTAATAACGGGCAAAGGCAACTTTTACAGCTAAAGCTAGTACGTCCGGTTAAAAGCATCATCCGTTGGTTTTCGAAAATGTCGCCTCCAAAATTTACAAGTTGTACTGGGAGGCACTACTGTTCCTGTAAATTTTGAAGCGACGAGCTTTTTGCTTACTTTTTTGCGGGAAAAAAGTAAGAAGAGCTTTGATAATATCCTACACAAGCAAGCAAATATCTTACAAAACTTCAGTAGGTTTAAAACGTAAGTTTGACGCTTAAACCAATTTGAGCGTTGAATTTTTTTATTGTGGATATAAACCTAATTCAATGAAGTTAATCATGTTAATGACAAGCCTTTGGCTGTTGTCGGGGATAGCCTACAGCCAAGAACGTTCCTTGCAGGGAATGGTAACGAATGCCAAAACGAAGGAACCGCTTCCGGGAGTGGGAATTAAGACGAAAGATGGCACGAAAAGTAGTGTGACGGACGCCGAGGGCCGTTTTCGTATCGTAATCTCCCCAAATACCAAGAGCCTTATTATTTCATCCATTGGCTATGAGACGAAAGAAGTACCTGTTCAGCAACAGGGTTTGCTACGAATTGAGCTTGTGGAGCAAGAGCAAAGCCTTGATGAAGTCGTTGTAGTAGGCTACGGTACGCAAACTAAACGTGCGGTAACAGGGGCGGTAGCATCAATTAGTCACGAAAAATTTCAGGATCGCTCTTTCAGTAATGTAGCACAGTCGCTGGCAGGGCAGTTAGCAGGTGTAAACATTTCCCAATCTCAAGGGGCGCCGGGGCAGTCGCCGAACATTCGAATCCGTGGAACGAGTTCTATTACTGCCGGAACTAATCCGCTCTACGTCGTAGACGGCATGCCTATAGAGAACTTTAATTTAAATAATATCAACCCACAAGATATCGAATCTGTGGAAGTACTAAAAGACGCTTCGTCAGCAGCTATTTATGGTTCGAGAGGAGCCAATGGCGTCGTATTGGTAACGACCAAATTGGGTAAAGCGGGTACAACTCATGTCGGTTTCAACTACGAGTATGGTATCCAAAAAGTGAGTCGGCGCATTGATCTGATGGATGCACAACAATACATTCAATATTATGTCGACGCGCATAACAATGGGTGGATCAACTCGGGAGAAGGTAGAAGTGCTAGCGATCCAAATAGTGTTCGAACCAAGCCTTTTCAAATCCCGGAAGACTTTACCGATCCAGTGAAACGAGCTGCTTTGGGTACAGGAACCGATTGGCAGGACGTTATGTTTCGTACAGCCCCTTCGCATCAGGCGCAGTTATCTGTTTCAGGAGGTACGGAAAAAACACAATTTCTGTTTTCCGGCAATTACCTCGATCAAGAAGCGGTATTAGATCAGAATTATCTAAAGCGTTTAACCCTGCGCTCCAATATTCGGCAACAAGTATCGGATCGATTTGCCGTCGGATTAAATTTAGGTGTGACGGGCGTTTACGATCGTACCGAAGGAACGGAAGGAAAGAGCGATGTCATCAGTCTAGGTTTGCAAAGTGCACCTATATTTCCGGTGTATAACGAAAACGGTAACCTTGGATTTAAGGACCCGAATTCGACCTGGTACCGTTTTGCGCAATATACGGATTTGCAGCTATGGCATCCCTATTCACTCACAAGAGAACTTCACAAGCAGAATAAATCGTTCAATACACTTGGTAATGCCTTTGCTGAATACACAATTCTTGATGGGCTTAAATTTAAGACAAGCATCAATGCAAATCTGCTGAATACACGTTACGAAATGTTCTGGAATAAAGATCAGAAGTATGGGTATTCGTCGGCCCTTCCTGCACAGGGAAACGCTAACTCTCGATTTATGCTTAACTGGTTGTCGGAAAACACCTTAAATTATGATAAGCAGTTCAATGATCACGGTTTGGCTGTCTTACTAGGATACACGGTGCAAAAGCAGCGAGATGAATACCAAGCGCTTTCTGCCGGTAACTTTCCCAACAATCTGGTACCGACATTAAATGCGGGAACCGTGAATGGTGGAACTTCCCTGGCCTACGAATGGGCCATGATATCGTATCTAGGTCGCGTGAATTACAATTATAAAAATCGCTATTTTCTATCGGCAGTATTACGCCGGGACGGAAGTTCACGTTTTGGAGCAAATAACCGCTTTGGTTATTTTCCGTCTGTCTCCGCGGGCTGGGTGATATCCGATGAACAATTTTTCGAATCAGTAAAAGCAATTAATAACCTGAAATTACGGGCAAGTTATGGGGCAACGGGTAACAATCAGATTCCAAACTACGGTCCGATTGGCCTATTGGGAGCGTCCAATTATGTTTATGGAAGTGAGCTGGCAACAGGTTTAATGTTGACCAATATTCCTAATCCGGATTTGCGGTGGGAAAGAACCAATATGCTAAACCTGGGTGTAGATGTCGCCTTCCTTCAAGACCGCTTCCGCTTGAGTGCCGAATTCTACCATTCTGTTACGAATGATCTTTTACTCAATGTACCCGTACCGGATATCACCGGTTTTGCGACACAGTTAACCAATGTGGGTAAATTACGTAACCGGGGATTTGAGGTGAATATTAATAGTCGGAATATAGACCGTGATTTTAAGTGGAGTACCGATTTTAATTTGTCCTTGAACAGAAATAAGGTTCTGCAATTGGGTCCCGGTAATGCGCCTCTACTTTATACAGATTACGTTGTGCAGGTAAAAACGGAAGTTGGCCAGCCTATATCAAACTTCTTTGGCTATATATATGATGGTGTTTACAAAAATCAGGCAGAAATAGAAGCGAGTCCGGCCAGAGGTGACGGCTTTACAAAACCCGGAGATCCAAAAATTAGGGATGTAGATGGCGATGGCCGTATTACAGAAGCCGATCGAACCATTATAGGCAATAACCAACCCGATTTTATTGTAGGTTTGAACAATAGCTTTTCGTTTAAAGGGATTGAGCTATCCTTTCTTTTCCAAGGTTCATTTGGCGGTGAGATTACCAATCAGCTGGTTCGATTTAATGGTATATGGAATGCCGGACGCAATGCCTTTGCTAAGGTATCCAATTATTGGAAATCGGAAAGCGATCCGGGAGATGGCTGGCATTTTAAGCCAACGGTTGATCCTAAAGGTTATCAAGAACGCTTCTCCAGCTATTGGGTAGAAGATGCCACCTTTGTTCGACTGAAGAACATCCGAATCTCCTATGCCTTGCCACAACGTTGGGTGTCAAAAACACCGGCAAAAGGAATACGCATTTTTGCCAATGCAGAAAACGTTTATTTGTGGAGTAAATACACCAATTATGACCCGGAGAATACCACTTACCAATCGACATCCTATAGCAATATATTTTCAAATGCGGTGCCGTCTGCAACATCAACAGTAAGTGTTCCATCCGGTGCATTTTTAGGAGTGGATTACGGATCTTATCCGTTGCCGCGCGTTATTACGTTTGGCGCGAAAATCGATTTTTAGAAACAAGATTTAAGGATAAAAATGATTATTATGACACGCTTATTTAAAGTATATATATCACTGTCCATCATCTTCGTCCTGAATGGATGTGGAAAATCTTTTCTCGATCTGGCACCTATTTCCAATGCCAACCAGTCGAACTTCTATCAAACCATTGAGGATTTTGAATTAGCAGTTAATGCTGCATACGCCACCTTATATACCTTTTACGGCCCGACAAGTGCAGTATCCTACTTTGCCGAACAACTATCCGACAATGCAACCCTGTATAATGTGGCGGGTATTCAGTCAGATCGTTGGGCTTTTAAAGACTATAATCTGAAGCCATCTAATACAGAAGTTTATCGCTTTTGGCAAGAGTGTTACAAAGCTTTGTATAACGTCAATATTGTATTGGATAAAATTGGATCCGCAGAACTCAACGAAACCTATAAAACGGAAGTAATCGCACAGATGCGTTTTCTCCGTGGCCTATATTATTTCAATATGGTGCAAATGTGGGGAGATATTCCGTTGGTGAGCCGGCCGATTTCCGTTGAAGAAAGCTATGCCACCCTGCGCTCACCGGAGTCGGAGGTACATGCCTTTGTGGTAGAAGATTTAGCATATGCTGCGGCCAATTTACCCGAACCCACGGCCGTCACCCTAGCAGGTAAAGCTTCGAAATATGCTGCGTTGACCTTATTGGGGAAGGTTTATTTAGCTTTAAACCAAAAGGACAAAGCGGCGGAGAGTCTCTTGCAGGTTTATGGGAAGTTTAGCTTAATGCCACGGTATGAAGCTTTGTGGGGTGCAAATGTTAAAAATACAGCCGAATCCATTTTTGAAATCCAGTATCAGGGCGGAAGTCCTAATTTGCCTTTTAGTAGATACTGGCGTGAGTACGCGCCGACAGAGAATTTTGTGCTTACCTTGTATGGTGGCGGAATGAATCAGGTAACGGACGACTTGTATGGTGAGTTTGAGGAAGGCGATCCGCGAAGAGAACAAACCGTATCCCTGGGATATACCAATAAAGAAGGAACTTTTATTCCCATTAAATTTCAGAATAAATGGGTTGATAAAGAAGCGCCAGCTCCCTCCGGCGAAGAGCTGAGCAATAATAATTTCATGGTACTGCGCTACGCAGATGTATTATTGATGTTGTCCGAAGCGACAAACGATCCCCGTTATTTGAACGAAGTGCGGGCGCGGGTCAATTTACCGCTGTATGGTAGCGATGCTTATCCGAGTAGTCAATATAATAGCTTAGCCTTAGCTATTGAGCATGAGCGGAGAGTAGAGCTCGCCTTGGAGTTTCACCGATTCTTTGATCTGAAGCGGACCGACCGGGCGGTAGCGGTTGTAAGTAAGACGAAGCCGATCAAGAACGAAAACCAAACGGTATTACCTATTCCGCAAATAGTTATTCAGCAAAATCCGGCGATTACGCAAAACCCGGCTTATCAAGGATTATAAAAAAATTATGAGAAATATTGGATTCGCGTTATTGTTTTACTTTTCCTTTTTTTCGCTTTCATCAGCAGCTACGTCTGAACATAAAAAGGAACTTGTTTTAGTGGTACCGAAGAATATGGCACCGCGCTTCAAGTATGGTGTAGATAGCTTGGCGAGAACTTTACTCTCGGCGGGATATAAGGTGGATACAGACTCCAGTGGTATGGGGAAAACATCGAAAAGACGATCACTTTTAATCGGAAAAGTTTCGGATTTTTCAGGAAGATGGAAACCTGCTGAGGGACTTGATGAGAAGGAAGGTTTTCATATTAAACTCAGTGCAAATGTAGGCGCTATCCAAGCGCTGGATGATAGTGGTATCTTATACGGGACGTTAAAATTAACGGAAATTATCCTGGAAAATGGTGGCCTATTACCGACGGATTTACAGTATGAAGATCACCCGGAAATGGTATTGAGAGGGACGGCCATCGGTATTCAAAAAACACACTATCTGCCGGGAAGAACGGTGTACGAATATCCCTATACACCAGCGGAGTTTCCATGGTTATATGATAAAAAGCAGTGGATACGGTATCTGGATATGCTATTGGAAAATCGGTATAATTCGCTTTATCTGTGGAACGGACATCCTTTTGCATCTTTAGTGCGCTTACCCGAATATCCTTACGCAGTAGAAGTGGATGAAGAGACATTCATGAAAAACGAAGCCATCTTTAAGTTCATTACGGAGGAGGCAGATAAAAGAGGGATTTGGATTATTCAAATGTTCTACAATATTATTATATCCAAACCATTTGCTGAAAAACACCAACTCAAAACCCAGGATCGAAATCGCCCCATCATACCGATGATTGCGGATTATACCCGGAAGTCGATTGCCGCTTTTGTGGAGAAGTATCCAAATGTGGGTTTACTGGTTACCCTTGGAGAAGCGATGGAAGGTGTAGGGCAAGATGACGTGGATTGGTTTACCAAAACCATTATTCCCGGTGTACAGGACGGCCTGAAACGCTTGGGATTAACGCAAGAACCACCGATTGTTTTAAGGGCGCATGATACGGATGCTCCTCGGGTGATGAAGGCAGCGCTTCCTCTTTATAAAAACCTCTACACGATGGCTAAGTATAACGGTGAGGCTTTAACAACGTATACGCCGAGAGGGAAATGGGCCGATTTGCATCGTACATTGAGCAAGGCAGCACCCGTGCATATACAAAATGTACATATCCTGGCAAATTTAGAGCCCTTCCGTTATGGTTCACCGGATTTTATTCAGAAAAGCGTGCAAGCCATGCATCAGGTGTATCAAGCGAACGGATTGCATTTATATCCACAAGCGTCTTACTGGGATTGGCCTTATGC
Organism: Olivibacter sp. EAT-5; assembly: GCF_044784325.1. Classification (NCBI taxonomy): domain Bacteria; kingdom Pseudomonadati; phylum Bacteroidota; class Sphingobacteriia; order Sphingobacteriales; family Sphingobacteriaceae; genus Olivibacter; species Olivibacter sp. EAT-5. The sequence goes on from NZ_CP173028.1 coordinate 3,050,238, forward strand.
CGCCGATAAGATCGACAATATGGGGAATAAGCGACTATTACAGGTTGATCGGGATTGGCTCTGGTATAAAGCGTGGGCACGCTACGCTTGGAAAGCCAATCGGGATAAAGTTGAGGAGAATGATTATTGGTCGGGTTTGTTTGCGCGGCAATTTGGTGTCAATAAAGAAGCAGGGCTTGCAATAGTAAAAAGTTACGAAGAAATGGGAGAAATTGCCCCTAAGCTTTTGCGTCGTTATGGCATTACTGATGGTAACCGCCAAACATTAAGTCTTGGCATGTTTATGACGCAGCTGATCAACCCTTATCGCTACGGACTTTTTACTTTGCTCTATGAGTCGGAAGCACCCGAGGGAGAGATGATCATCGATTATGCCAAGAAAGAATGGAACGAAGAACCGCATGTAGGCGAAACTCCAATACAAGTGGCGGATGAGGTGGCAGAACATGGTAGAAAAGCAGTTGAGGGGATTGAAGCAGTGCAGGGTAAGGTGCAACACAATAAAGAGGAGTTTGAACGGATTCGCAATGATATGTATTGCTATCAAGCCTTGGCCAACTTTTATGCCGAAAAGGCAAGGGCTGCAATTGCGGTATTGCGCTACAAATATTCAAATGATATAATTGATTTACAGCAAGCCTTACCCTATCTGGAACGGAGCGTTGAACATTATCGACAGTTGACGGAACTAACCCGTCACAGTTATTGGTATGCAAACAGTATGCAGACTACGCAACGTAAAATTCCCATTCGCGGCGTAGACGGAAAATATAAAACTTGGGAAGAGTTATTGCCGCTTTATGAAGAAGAGTTGGTCCACTTCAGGCAACAGATTGATTCGTTGAAAAAAAATTCCAGAAGAGCAGACGTTGCAGTCAATCAGCTTCATTCGGTAGAAGTTCAATTGGAAGATAAAGGACTAGCCTATTATCCATTGAGAATAGGAGCTGTACCATATACCAATCAGGGGGACACTATATTGGATTTAGCTCCCGATTTAATGAGCTTAAAAGGTGTTCGTCGCAAAAACTTGATTGATACCTTGACAACCATTCGCTTTAGTACAACAAAGCCTGTTAAATTATTGGTGGGATATTTTAGACAGAAAGACCTTGCCTTCGGAGCGGAGCGCAGTGAAAATTCATATGCACCGGCGCCTGATTTGGAACACGATGCATCTGCCAACGACTATGGTCAGTCGGAAGTCTTTATTGCCAATGCGATAGCCTTAGGCGATCAACCCGCTGTAGACATTCACACCTATTCCTTTGCTGCGGGCAAGCACAGCTTAACCCTGCCAAAGGGACAACTCTTGTTGTTGGGATTTATAGATGGAACTACAGAACTAAAAAATTATGACGCTAATATTGGTGTGCCACCTGATGAACGGAACATCGATTGGTTATTTGAGTAATATGAAAAAACTTACTTGTTGTTTCCTTTGGTTGTTGTTCGCCTGTTCTTCTTTTGCACAGCAGCATGGACAGCCCTATCAATTTGTACAGCTTGTATTGAACGATAGTGACACCTTATCTGCTGAGTTGATGGCTGATTTGCTGAATCAGTCTGGAAGTAAGGATGGTTTATACCATTGGAGAAATCGCCTTTTATTTTATGGAAAGGAGGAGGAGGCTATTGCCTTTTATGAGCAAAGTAAAATACGGTTTCCAAAAGCAGAAGTGATGTTAGTCCGCGAACCTTTTTATGTGTTTGATAGGACGCGATGTACAGACGGTAAGGAAAATAGTCGAAAGCGAGATCATCTAATTCTATCGGCCAATCTAGTGGCTGATCGTGCCAAGCAACAATCGTATCTCGATTATCACCGTCGGCAATTTGATGAATGGCCGGAAGTATCAGCGGGTTTTTGCCGCGCAGCATTTCAGCAAGTGCTACTGTTCAAGGCTGGTCGACAGCTACTATTGGTTATCGATATTCCGGAAGGAGCAAATTTTGAAGAACTCAATAAAAGAACGGTGGAAAACAATCCACGAGTCGATGAATGGAATCGTTTGATGTCCACTTATCAGGAAGGCTTACCTGGTACCAAGGTAGGAGAAGTCTGGGTGCGGTTTGAAGCGACGAACGTTGAATGGTGAATGATCGAGTGATGAATGATGAACGTTGAATGATGAATGTTGAGTGATGAATGATGAACGTTGAATGATGAGTGAATGTTGAATGATCAATGAGCTGAGAGTTGTGCGGTTTGAGAAAAGCTATAGGCGATAAGCTTTAGGCTCTAAGGTTTAAGGAATACGAAGCAGCATCCAATATCGATTTGCCGCTTTCTACCAACGAATAGTTAATAACTAACAACCAATAACTAATAACTAACAACTAACAACGAACAACCAATAACAAACAACCAATAACGAAGATGTTAAAACTAGGGATTTTAGGTTTAGGTGAAGGCCGTAGTACGATTTCTGCGGCCTTGAACAGTTCAAAAATTGAACTGGTAAAAATGTGTGATCTGAATGAAGCGCTGTGTAAACAAAGAGCTGAAGAGTTTAACTTTTACGCGTATACTACGCAATACAGCGACTTACTAAAAGACAAATCAATAGACGCTATCGCTGTTTATACACCTGATAAGTTTCATGCGGAACACGTAAAACTTGCGCTCATGCATGGAAAACATGTGGTTTGCACGAAACCCTTTATTGATAATTTGGCTGATGCCAAGCCCTTATTGGAGTTAGCGCAGTCGAGTGGAAAAAAAGTTTTTATCGGACAAAGTTCGCGTTTTTTTGAGCCCATGAAAAGGCAGCGTGCCGATTTTGAAAAAGGTGTAATCGGAGAATTGATTACGATAGAGGCTTATTATCATGCCGATCATCGTTGGTTTTTAGCGAAACCGTGGTCTTTAGAATCTAACTTCAAATGGTTGTATGGCGGCTTAAGCCATCCGGTAGATTTTATACGTTGGTATCTGCCCGATATTGAAGAGGTAATGGGGTACGGCATGTTAAGCAGTAACGGGAAAGCGGGAGGATTAAAAAACGAAGACACGATGCATTTCATTTTCAAAGCAAAAGATGGCCGTATAGCGAGGGTCAGCGGAGCCTACACGGGGCCAATTCAACCCGTAATGCGGGATAGCGAAATGAGCTGTATTCTGAGGGGAACAACAGGCTGCAGTCAGGGTGATTATATGGATTTGCGTTATGCCGTCACCACCGCTGAGGGAGAGGAAAAGATAATCACTTGGGAACATAAGCTAAAACACTATTTCCGATTTGAAGGAAAAAGCCATCACGCCGGTGAATACCAAAACTACCTCGAATACTTCGCCGATAATATAGCGGCCGGGACCACTGCTTATCCTGATATTACTGAAGGTATAGGTACCGTTATCTTATTACAAGCGATGGACCGTTCATTACGCCTTGGAACCCCTGTAAAGCTACAGGAACTATATGATGAATTCGGTTTAGAGAACCCAATTAGATAAAGGATTGAAGGATGGAAAGTATTGCGTCAAAGTTGACCTGGGTTGATTATGCAATTATTGTCGGATATATTGCGTTATTGCTTATCATTGGACTTCGATCTAGTTTACTAGGTAAAGCAAAGCAGCAGGAATCGTTGTTTCTTGCTAACAAATCATTGGGTTGGGCAAGTATCGGCTTTAATATGTGGGCAACCAATGTTGGGCCTTCCATGCTTTTGGCCTTTGCTAGCATTGGATATACGACCGGTATCGTAGCGGTAAATTTCGATTGGTATGCTTTTGTGTTTTTATTGTTGTTAGCCCTTGTTTTTGCGCCTCGTTACCTAGCAGCCGATGTTATGACTTTACCCGAGTTTATGGGGAAACGCTACGGCGATACAACGCGCAGTATATTGGCATGGTATTCATTGGTGAAAATGCTGATCTCCTGGTTATCCCTCGGGCTTTTTGCCGGAGGTTTTCTGATTCGACAGGTACTGGGTGTTCCGATGTGGATTTCGGTGGTGGTGCTTGTCTTTTTTGCAGCCTTCTTTACCTACATTGGCGGATTGAAAACCATTGCCCGCATCAATATCTTTCAAATGCTGTTATTGATTGCGGTTTCCTGCTTGCTAACGGTGTTGGGCTTGCATCAAGTGGGCGGCTTTTCGGCTCTCTATAAAGGCGTACCGAGCGGGTTCTGGAACCTCATAAGACCGGCATCTGATCCAGATTACCCTTGGCATGCCATTCTCCTAGGTTATCCGGTGGCTGCGATTGCTTTCTTTTGCACGGATCAAGCGATGGTACAATCCGTCTTAGGAGCGAAGAACTTGGAACAAGGACAGCTAGGCGTCAATTTCATCGCTTGGTTAAAGATACTGTCGCTCCCTCTTTTTATTCTTACCGGCGTACTATGCGCCGTGTTATACCCAAATCTAGCCGATCCAACACAGGCCTACTTGACGATGGTGACCAACCTATTTCCAACGGGGCTCAATGGATTGGTAATTGTGGTATTGATAGCGGTTTTGGTGGGTACGATCGGTTCTTCCTTAAACTCATTGAGTACGGTTTTCACGATGGACATCTATGTCAAACGCCTGAATCCTACAGCTAGTAAAGCGCAAATTGTCCGGGTAGGGCGACTAACCATTCTTGTTGGCTGTCTCTTTGCTATTATGATGGCCTTGGCGATCGACCAGATTAAAGGGCTTAATCTCTTCGACGTCTTCCAATCGGTACTCGGATTTATTGCACCGCCCTTATCCGTTGTCTTCCTTTTGACGGTATTTTGGAAACGGACAAGTCGTCTGGCCATTAATGTTGTACTTTCTTTGGGATCTGCTTTCAGTTTGGGAGTAGGTGCCGCTTATCTATGGGTATTTACGCCAGATAAATATACTTTTTGGCCGCATTATCTGCTGTTATCGTTTTATATTTTTGTTATCTTGATGGGAGCAGCGATCCTACTTTCATTTGTTGGGAGAAAGGAAGACTTAGCGGTGATACCTTATCTGGCCGTAAAAACAACGAAAACCGTGAAATGGGCGTGGGGAAGTTTAATAGTGGTCATGATGTTGCTTTATGCCATTTTCAGTGGGCATTAACCATTTTTTTGTCGCTTAATGGCAGCGACACCGCCAACTACTTTCTTTTCCGCAAAGAAAGTAGTCAAAGAGCCGACCGTAGGGAGCCCATGAACACCTTGAAAATACTAAGTAGTGAATAAACTCATCGCTTGGAAATTTGCTACAAGTGGTAGTGCATCAACGTGCAAACCGCAAATTTCCTAGGCGATATTTTAGCAGAACGGAGCGTTTTTACTTTTAACCGAACGTATTATTATCTTCAGCCTTAGGATAGCCCTGTGCATGGGACGAATGGCCTTGGAGGATACCGAAGCAACGAGCAGCAAAGCATTTGTACGTTTGTTCATATTGCAGTACCCAAGCGGATTGAAGAAGTGAAACGGCTCCAATACGCGCCAATGATGCTTTGCAATCAGTTGCAAGGTAGCCTACACCAGCCTTGATTTTGCTCAACTTTTATCAAGAAAAGTTGATTAAAAGAAACGTTCCATTTTTCTAGCTAATATACTACAAAAGCTGGTTAACATCTTACAGTCGTAGAAGCTCGAAGAGTTTTATCTTTGAAGCTACTAACGCTTATAAATCATGTCCGTATATCGTCCAAAAAACAGGATCCAATTACTTGGCTGGCTTGTTCTAATACTTTCTTTGATTCATGCCACTTCATTTGCACAGAACAAAGCTACGTGGATTTGGTATCCGGGTGATTTTGAAATTTGGTTAAGTAATCAAATGCAGAATCGTCGAACAGAGCGCGCTACTTTCTTTCCTCCTTTTTGGCGAATGGACAATCCCTATGTGCTGGTGGATTTCCATAAGGTTTTCGATCTAAAAGAACCGGAAGATGTAAACATATATACAGAGGGGCAGTATAATGTAAAACTCGATGGAAAAATGCTGGAGGGCTATCCCAAAACCATTCATGTACCTGCCGGGAAACACAAGATCAATCTAAAAGTATATGCGCAGGATCGGGTGCCGGCCATCTATGTTCAGGGGAAGATCATCGTGTCGGATAGTACTTGGTTGGTTACTAACGAAGATAAGGAATGGATTGACGAAACAGGAAAGGCGTCCGATCAATCCGGTACTACCTGGCTGCAAGCAGGTTCATGGAATTTCGAGAGTCCCGTGCAGCGTCCTTCACAGTTCCGTTTAGCTACTACGCCTAGACAGGCAGTGTCACGGGCAGTCAAAGGAAAAGGCTTTCTCGTAGATTTCGGAAAGGAAACCTTTGGGTTTATAAAACTTCACGGACTGGAAGGTGAGGGTATTGTATCGCTTTACTATGGAGAATCGGAAGAGGAGGCCTTGTCGACCGAAAGCTGCGAGACCTTGGATCGCGTGCAAGTGAACAGCAAACAGTCCATTGACTCCACCTTAAACTTATCAAAAGCTTTCCGCTATGTGTATGTAGAGCCTTCGGCGCAAACAAAAATTGATTCCATTTCCATGCTCTATGAATATCTGCCACTGGAAACAAAAGGAAGTTTTCGTTCATCCGACGAAGAGTTGAATCGCATCTGGGATGTGGGGAAATATACGATGGAGTTAACCACCCGCGAATTTTTTATTGACGGCATCAAACGCGATCGCTGGATCTGGTCGGGTGACGCCTACCAGAGTTACCTCATGAATTATTACCTTTTCTTTGATAGTCCTTCCGTAAAACGCACCACCTTGGCCCTTCGGGGTAAAGAACCGGTTAGTAGTCATATTAATACGATTATGGATTATACGTTTTACTGGTTCTTGGGTATTTATGATTACTACTTGTACACAGGCGATAAAACTTTTATTCAGTTGGTTTATCCCAGAATGCAAAGTCTGATGGGTTTTTGTTTAAGCAGGCGGAATAAGGAAGGTTTTATGGAAGGAATGGCCGGCGACTGGGTGTTTATCGATTGGGCGGAAAACCTCAGCAAAAAAGGGGCGCTTAGCTTTGAACAATTATTATTTTGTCGCAGTCTGGAAACAATGGCCTTATGTGCCGACTTGCTCGGTAATGAGGACGCTTCGAAATATCGAGACGAAGCAAAACGACTGAAAAGCAAAATATTCTCACAATACTGGGATGCCGATAAGAACGCCTTTGTACATAGCAGCATAGATGGTAAGGCGAGCGATCATGTGACGCGTTATACCAATATGTTTGCTATATTTTTCGACTACCTGACCGAAGAGCAAAAGGAAGGTGTAAAAACAAATGTTTTACTAAACCAATCCGTACCAAAGATTACCACCCCTTATATGCGTTTTTATGAATTGGAAGCGCTCTGCGCTATGGGCGAACAAACATACGTTCTACAGGAAATGAAAAACTATTGGGGAGGGATGCTGCGCTTAGGTGCTACGTCCTTTTGGGAAGAATATAATCCCGATAAGCAAGGAGCGGAACATTACGCCATGTACGGTCGCCCTTTCGGAAAAAGTCTTTGTCATGCTTGGGGAGCAAGCCCCATTTATCTGCTCGGAAAGTATTACTTAGGTGTCAAACCCACAGCACCTGGTTATGCAAGCTTTTTGATTGAGCCAAATTTAGGAGGACTGGATTGGATGGAAGGAAAAGTACCCACACCATCCGGGCATATTGAACTTTATTGCAGTAAAAAAGAGATAAAGGTAAAGGCTGACGCAGGAAATGGCATACTAAGGGTAAGAAGTAAGGTAATGCCTTACGGAAAAGGAATAAAAGCCGTTGAGAAAAGTAAAGGCCTTTATGAAATAGAAATTTTAAGTAACACGGATTACATTATTAATTATCAGATGCTTTCTCATTAACTGACCGTTGTGCTTGGCCGCATAATCTCTCCGTTTTGCTTAAAATATCGCCTAGGAAATTTGCGGTTTGCAGATTGACGCACTAACGATGTAGCAAAGTTCCAAGCGATGAGTCTTTGCTCCACTTTCAGCGGAAGAAAGTGGAACGAGATGATGATAATATCCTATAACAGCTAGCCAATTTCTTACAGAAAAGATAAGCTCCCTACTTTTATTTTTGATACTCACTAGCCAGCAAATTAGAACGAACCGTGATTATAAGCAATTGTCGTTTAAAAAGTAATTTAGTAATCTTGATCTGTGGGATGCTTTCGGCAAGTCTAAGTGCCCAAACCGTGGATGGTCTTCCAGCCACCATACCACCTGTTCCTTCTGTATATCAGGCAGAACCGTGGGAAGATCCATTAATAACGAGTGTAAACAGAGAGCCGGCTCGTGCAACGGCCTATTCTTATAGTACAGAACAAGACGCCTTATCCGACAATCGGGAAAGCTCGGGTAGAATGTTATCATTGAATGGCAAATGGGAGTTCGCTTTTGTGACTAAACCTGCTGATGCGCCGAAGGATTTTTATAAAGCTAAAGTGAGTGGATGGAATAAAATCGATGTGCCCTCCAATTGGGAGATGAAGGGCTATGATATCCCGATCTATAAAAGTGCGGTCTACCCATTTCGTCCGGTTGATCCGCCGAGGGTTCCGAAGGACTATAATGCTGTTGGCTCTTATCAGCGAACCTTTACGATACCCGAAGACTGGAACAATTTAAATGTTACGCTTCATTTTGGCGGGGTAAGCTCTGCTTTTAAAGTCTGGCTGAATGGTAAGTTTTTAGGATACGGGGAAGACAGCTGCTTACCTTCAGAGTTTAATATAACACCCTACCTTCGGGCCAGCGAGAATGTACTATCGGTACAGGTAATCCGGTGGAGCGACGGATCATATTTAGAGGATCAGGATCACTGGCGTATGAGTGGCATCCAACGGGAAGTAATGCTTTTGGCCGAGCCAAAAGTGCGCATCGCCGACTTCCACTGGCAGGCTAAATTGGATAAGGATTATCAAGATGCGATACTGAGTATACGACCACGCATAGAGAACTTGACAGGCGATTCCATCAACGGATATAGTGTACGTGCACAACTATATAATGCTGAAGGGGAACCGGTTTTTGAAAAGGCTTTACAGCGCTCCGCCAATGATATTGTGAATGAGATCTACCCACGACTCGATAATGTGAAATTCGGCTTATTGGAAACGAAGGTGCTTAACCCTAAAAAATGGTCGGACGAGGAACCTTATTTATATCGCCTTTTATTGACATTGGTAGATAATACGGGAAAAATATTGGAGGTAAAAACCTGTCGTGTCGGTTTTCGTAGTATAGAATTTGATAAGAATAGCGGAAAGTTACTGATAAACGGGAAAGTGACCTATCTGTACGGCGTTAACCGCCATGACGCACATCCTGAAAAAGGAAAGGCCTTGTCGAGGGAAGATATCAGGAAAGACCTTCAATTGATTAAACAATTTAATTTTAATGCCATTCGAACCAGCCATTATCCCAATGATCCCTATTTATACGATCTATGTGATGAGTATGGCATTTTTGTAATGGATGAAGCTAATTACGAAACGCACGGTCTTGGGGGGAAACTAAGCAACGATCCACAGTGGACACATGCCTTCATGGAACGAACGAGTCGCATGGTCATGCGCGATAAAAATCATCCATCCATTATTATCTGGAGTTTAGGGAATGAGGCAGGCCGAGGGCCGAATAATGCGGCTATGGCCGCGTGGATCCATGATTTTGATATTACACGACCGGTGCACTACGAGCCGGCTATGGGAAGCCCGAGAGAAGAGGGTTATATTGATCCCTCCGACCCGAGGTACCTAAAACCCAATGACCACGCACATCGACTTGGTAATCCAAGGGATCAATATTATGTAGATATCATCAGCAGGTTCTATCCCGGGATTTTTACACCGGAACTGTTGTTGAATCAGCAGAATGGAGATAAAAGGCCCATCTTGTTTGTCGAATATGCGCATTCAATGGGAAATTCGACAGGGAATATGAAAGAGTTTTGGGATATTTTCAGAAGTCATCCGCGATTGATTGGCGGATTTATCTGGGAGTTTAAAGATCATGGGTTAATAAAAAGAGATGAGCAGGGAAAGTCCTATTTTGCCTATGGGGGTGATTTTGGTGAGAAAAGGCACGATGGTAATTTTTGCATCGATGGCATCGTTGCCTCCGATGGCCGACCGAAGGCGGCTATGTATGAATGTAAGCATGTGTATCAACCGATCGAGACGAAGTTGATCGATACGAATGCAGTGCGATTGCAAATTTTCAATCGTCATGCTGTTCGCAATTTGGATAGTTATGACCTAATTATTTCCTTACTTGGTGATGGAGAGGTACTCCTGACAAAAAATCTAGGAAAATACCCCTTGAAGGCAGGATCAGACACCACTGTATTGCTTCGTAAATATCTACCAAAGCTAAAAGACAACAAAGAGTATTTACTCAATATCAGTTACCGGTTAACAGAAGAAAAGTCGTGGGCAGCCAAAGGTTATGAAATAGCTACGGATCAGCTGGCTCTGACAAGTATAAGAAGCGGGCAAACAAGCCCCCGTAAATTTGGAGAAGTAAGGTGTCGGTCGGATAAGGAGCAGGTTATTCTGCAAAGTAATAACGGCATGGAAGTAATTATCAGTAAAAAGACCGGCGCACTCATTTCTTATAAAAGCGATGGCATGGAGCAAATCGCTCAGCCGTTTTTACCTCATTTCACCCGTCCCCAAACCGATAATGATCGAAAAGGCTGGAAACCATCTAAGCTGTTAAAGGTTTGGTATGAGACAAAACCAAGCTTAGTTGAACTATCCGTAGACAGTACGCAAAAAGGACAACTTGCGGTTACCAGTATTTATCACCTGATCAAAGACAGTGCTTCGGTACAAGTTAGTTATGTCTTTAATGGAGATGGGGTTTTAAAGGTAAACTATCAGTTACACGCTTCGAACAAGCTACCTAATCTGCCTAAGGTAGGAATGCAAGGGGGGATAAAACGTAGTTTCGATCAGTTGGCCTGGTATGGTAAGGGCCCTTCCGAAAACTATATAGATCGGAGATCGGGCTTTGCCGCCGGTATTTATCAGGCGCCGCTTGAAACATTCATCGAGCCTTATGTGTACCCGCAGGAAAATGCCAACCGTACCGATGTTCGTTGGATGCATTTGTCAAATGCTCAAAATGATGGATTGCTGGTTGTTGCCGGTAGCCTGTTGAGCATGAGCGCCTGGCCTTACACGGAAGAAGAGATCGTGACAGCCAAGTATCATCATCTGTTAAAAGATGCCGGCTATATTACCCTGAACATCGATCTCATACAAATGGGCGTTGGTGGTAACGATTCATGGTCGGCAGTCTCGCAACCTTTACCACAATATCAAGTGCCTGCTAAAGATTATCACTATAGTTTTTACTTATTGCCTTTCAAGGGAGACGTAAGTAAGCAGTCAGAAAGAATCAAAGCAATTAAATTCTAAGGAATAAGACGAAGGTGCTTAAACAAAATAGGAATGAAACGAATTGAACTAAAAGGAATTACTTGGAATCACAGCAGAGGGGTTACACCCATGCATGCCACGGCGCAACGATTTAGCGAAATGCACGCCGGGATTGAGATAAAATGGGAAAAGCGCTCATTACAGGCCTTTGCCGATTTTTCAGTTCAGGAGCTGGCAGAGCGCTATGACTTATTGGTCATCGATCATCCATGGGCAGGTTTTGCGGCGCGTACTAAAAGCATTTTACCTTTAGACGACTATTTGTCATCCCATTTTTTAAAAGATCTCGAAGAAAATAGTGTAGGCCATTCTCATAAAAGTTATCAGTTTGATGGTCATCAATGGGCGCTGGCCATTGATGCAGCAACACCAGTTGCATCGAGTAGGCCTGACCTACTAAGAAAACATGGGTTAACACTTCCTGCGACCTACGAAGAACTACTGGAAATTGCTGATCGTGGATTCGTCGGTTTCGCACTCATACCGATCGATACACTGATGAGCTTCTATATGTTTTGCTGCTCATTGGGTGAGGACCCCTGTCAGACAGACGAACACGTCGTCAGTGAGGTTATTGGCGTTCGAGCCCTGCAGCTTTTTAAGCGGCTTGCCGACAAAGTGCATAAGCGCTTTCACCATTTAAACCCGATTCAGGTATATGAGTATATGACCAATACCGATGACATTGCCTATTGCCCTTTTGCGTATGGGTATTCGAATTATGCGCGTCATGGCTACGCCCCTCGCGTACTGGACTTTCATGATCTGGTAAGTCTCGATGGAAAGGAAAACATGCGGAGCACCTTAGGAGGCACAGGTTTAGCGGTTTCGGCTAAATGTCAATACTTGCAGGAAGCGATGGATTATGTACGCTATGTGGCTTCTCCGGCTTGTCAACTTGGGCTGTATTTCGATAATGGCGGTCAACCTGGGCATCTGAAAGCTTGGCAGTCGGTACACACCAATAAAATGAGCGGAAATTACTTTTATAATACGCTGCCGGCATTGCAGCGTGCTTTTCTTCGTCCACGTTACCACGGCCATATGTTTTTTCAGGATCATGCAGGAGATGTGGTGCGCAATTTTATTATCGATGGCGGAAACGAACAAGCCGTATTGCAAAAATTAAATGAACTCTATCAAGAGTCTAAAGCATTAGTATGAAGCCATTAGAAGGAATATTGGTGTTAGAGTTTGCCCAATTTATGGCCGGTCCAACGGCGGGTCTCAAACTGGCAGATTTGGGTGCCCGTGTTATTAAAATAGAGCGGCCGGGTAAGGGTGAGGGTGGAAGACAAATCGCTATTAAAAATTTGTTTGTTGACGGTGATAGCTTGGTTTTTCACACCATAAATCGAAATAAAGAATCCTATGCTGCCGACTTGAAAGACCCGGAAGACCTCAAAAAGGTTAAACAGCTTATTGCCAAAGCCGACGTAATGACGCACAATTTCCGACCAGGTGTCATGGAGAAAATAGGACTAACGTATGATGCGGCCTGTAAGATTAATCCACAAATTATATATGGTGTGGTAACAGGCTATGGAAAGAAAGGCCCTTGGGCCAATAAACCTGGTCAAGACTTACTGATACAAGCCATGTCGGGGCTTAGCTGGCTTTCGGGTACTAAAAGCGATGGACCCGTACCATTTGGATTAGCAGTGGCGGATATGGCCTGCGGTGCGCACCTGACCCAGGGTATTTTGGCCGCCTTATTAAAGCGTAATAAGACAAGAAAAAGCGCCTTGGTTGAAGTCAGCTTATTGGAATCTACTCTTGATCTACAGTTTGAGTTGCTTACCACCTTTTTAAATGATGGCGGAAAGTTGCCGAAACGTAGCGCTATGCGGGGAAGCGGACATGCTTATTTAAGTGCTCCCTACGGTGTTTATCAAACAAGTGATGGTTACCTGACCTTGGCAATGGGCGACTTAATGAAAATAGGAACCAGCATGGGTTGCGACTTAACAGCTTATCAAGACCGATCTTCTTGGTTCGAAAAAAGAGATGCTATTATTAGCAAGCTAGGAAAACATTTTCGCCATAATAGTACAGAATATTGGCGAGTTCGACTTGAAAAAGACGGCATTTGGTGTTCTTCGGTTCTCAATTATCGTCAAGCATTAGATCACGAAGCCTTCCGTGTTTTGGAGATGACACAAGAAGTGATATTGGCTGACGGAAAAAAGCTGACTACAACCCGAAATCCCATACGTATCAATGGAGAGAAGTTATATGCCACTAAGGCAGCGCCGAAAGTAGGTGAGGACACCGACGATATTGTCAATGAGTTCAATATAGTATAAGATGAAGCCACTGGAAGGATATTTAGTCGTTGATTTTAGCCAATTTTTGTCTGGCCCCTCGGCTAGCCTTCGCCTAGCGGATTTGGGTGCACGTGTTATTAAAGTGGAGAAACCGATAACAGGCGATATTTGCAGAAGCCTGTATACGACGGACCTGATTATGAATGGCGAGTCTTCCGTTTTTCATGCCATTAACCGTAACAAGGAAAGTCTATCAGCTGATTTGAAGAATCCGGATGACATTGTTCTAATAAAGAAGTTATTAAAGCAGGCCGACGTGATGATCCATAACTTTCGTCCAGGTGTTATGGAACGACTAGGGCTTGATTTCAACGAGATTATAAAGATCAATCCGCGTATTGTGTATGGGGAGATATCAGGATACGGAAATGAGGGCCCTTGGAAGGACCGACCGGGGCAGGATTTGCTATTGCAATCGCTTACCGGATTAACCTGGCTCAGTGGAAACGCGGGTGACGGTCCAGTACCTATGGGCTTGTCTATAGTCGATATGTTGGCGGGAGCAAATCTTGTGCAGGGAATACTTGCCTGTTTAATTCAACAATCCCGCACGGAACAGGCGGCGCTGGTGCAGGTAAGCATGACGGAAACAGCCTATGATTTTCAATTTGAAGCCATTACGACTTTTTATAGAGACGGAGGTGCTTTGCCTCAACGAACAAAAGTGAATAATGCACATGCCTATCTGGGTGCTCCTTATGGAATTTATCAAAGCTCTGACGGCTATATCGCCTTAGCAATGGGTTCCATTCCGGTTTTGGGCAAATTGTTAAAATGCCCTGATCTCGAAAACTACCCATTGGTGTCTGATGCGTTTGATAAGCGCGATGAGATAAAACAGATTATCGCTGTGCATTTAAAAGGAGGAAGCACCCAACAATGGTTAGACCTTTTGGAACCAGCGGACATATGGTGTGCAGAGGTATTAACTTGGGATCGGCTGGTGACTCATGAAGGCTTCCAAACGTTGGAGATGATACAGGAGGTAAGAATGCAAGATGGTTATACCTACCGAACCACGCGATGCCCGATCCGAATTGATGGTGAATACCTGATTTCTCCGATTGGATCGCCGATGTTAGGACAGGATAATGAGTCGATTTGGAAGGAATTCGGAGGGGAGGTGATTCGTGAGTCATAAACCTCTACGTATAGCGGTGAGAAAGTTCGAACCTTTTGAACGGTCAATGAAGCAAGCTTGGGAAGCTTATGCGAAGACGACCGGCTGCTCCTTAGAAGTGGAGTTGGTGGCTATGGACTTACATGAGCTTTATAACGAAACTATTCAGCAACAGGGTTTAAAAAAAGGTGTTTGGGATATCGCTCATATTAATACGGACTGGATCTGTGAAGCTTATACAGATCATGCGCTTTGCAATCTGGCGCCTTGGCTTCAAGCGAACCCACCGGAAGATTATCCTAATGGATGGAGCACATCACTCCTCAGCATGCAGCGTTTCGATGAGCAAGTGGTCGGTTTACCTTTTCATGATGGGCCCGAATGCCTGATTTACAGAAAGGATCTATTCGAACAAGAAGAAAATAAATCAGCCTTTTACAAACAATATAAAAGAGAGCTGAAAGTCCCCCAAACGTGGGATGAATATGTGGAAGTGGCACAGTTCTTCCATCGGCCAATGGATAAATTGTACGGAAGTGTGGTGGCGCTCTATCCTGATGGGCATAATGCTGTATTTGATTTTTGTCTGCAATTATGGAGTAGAGGGGGGAACTTAGTGGATGCGCTTGGAAAAATCCGATTAAATACAACAGAAGCGGAGAAAGCCTTGCAGTTTTATAAAACCCTTGTATCGCAGTCGGACTGTATTCACCCCAACTCCTTTCAATATGAGTCGGTACAGGCAGGTGCTGCCTTTGCACGTGGGGAAGCGGCAATGATGGTGAATTGGTTTGGTTTTGCTTCGGTTTGCGAGGTAACAAAAGAAGGGGCATTAAGAGGGAAAATTGACATTGCATCGGTACCGGCAGGAAATAACGGGCAGGGAACGTCTCTGAATGTTTATTGGCTCTATACCATTGGCTCTGGTAGTAAGTATGCTTCTATCGCCTATGATTTTATACGTTTTGCCATTAGTAGGCAGATGGACAAACAGCTTACCTTAAACGGAGGGATTGGATGCCGTGTGTCTACCTGGAAGGATCCCTTTGTGAATCAAATGATCCCTTACTATTATAAACTTGAGCTCTTGCATGAGCAATCGCAGACCTTGCCTCGGAAAAAGAATTGGGCAGCTATAGCTAATAGGATCGATCAGTTAATACAAGAAGTTCTTAATGGAGATGAGGTGATTGCCTCTTTATTGGAACAGGCACAAGAGGATATCAATATATTGGATCATGAATAAAGAAATACACATACCTTATCAAGCTGTTTTGCCGAAGCGTCCGTTGCCTATTATTGTAATAGGGGCGGGTGGAATCGTAGGAGACGCGCATTTACCAGCCTATAAGAAAGCCGGATTTGACGTTATCGGTATTACGAATCGCACCAAAGAAAAAGCAACACGATTGGCCAGACGGTTCGCCATACCACATGTATATCACTCTGTGGAAGCAGCTGTAGCTCAGGCTACGCCCAATGCGGTTTATGATATTACCATTATGCCCGATCAGTTTGTAGAGACCTTGAAGAAGCTGCCGGACGAAAGTGCAGTACTGATTCAAAAACCGATGGGAGATTATTTTCAACAAAGCAAGGAGATTTTAGCGGTTTGTAGGGATAAAGGACTAGCCGCAGCCATTAACTGTCAGTTGCGCGTAGCACCTTATATAAATGCTGCCCGCTATCTAATTGAAGAAGGGTTTATCGGTGAGCTATACGACATGGAAGTTAAGGTGACCGTACAAACACCTTGGGAGCTTTTTCCGTTGGTGAAGGTACATCCACGTTTGGAAATACAATATCACAGTATTCATTATATCGATTTAATTCGTTCCTTCCTTGGTGAACCGATAAGTGTATTCGCAAAGACCTTAAAGCACCCTGCGAAACAATTGTCTTCGTCCCGCTCTACGATCATATTAGACTATGGGGACACCTTACGGGCGGTTATTAATACCAATCATGACCACGATTTTGGTCCTCAACACCAAGAAAGTTATATCAAATGGGAAGGAACAAAAGGGGCGATAAAAGTTAAGATGGGCTTGTTAATGAATTACCCACACGGCGTTCCTGACGCCTTTGAATATTGTATACAAGCGAAAGGAGAGGAGCCCCAATGGCGGTCTTTAGCCATCGAAGGGTCTTGGTTTCCTGATGCCTTTATTGGAAGTATGGCGGCCCTTATGCGCTATAAAAATGGTGAGAGCGATGGGTTGAGCGCTCATGTAGAAGATGTTATCAAAACGATGGCTGTTGTCGAAGCGGCTTATCAGAGTAGTGATCAAGGAGGAATACCGATACAAACCGAATTTTAACATAAACCGGTCATTATGTACTTTAAATCAATTTTTTTTGAAGACTATCAGTTGGAAGATAAACGTGTTACATTGGGAAGGACGCTGACGGAGACAGACTTCGTTGTTCATGCGGGGCATACCGGAGACTTTTTCCCGCATCATTTAGATGCAGAGTGGTGTAAAACGCAACCATTCGGTCAACGTATAGCACATGGAACGATGGTGTTTAGCATTGGTATTGGATTAACAGCCTCCGAGATAAATCCAGAAGCTTTCTCGAAAGGTTATGATCGTCTACGTTTTATCAAGCCTGTTTTTATTGGTGATACCATTCACGCGGAAGTGACGATAAGCAATAAAAGTGAAGCAAAAAATCCAGCCTATGGTACCGTAACGGAGCATGTAGAGATCATCAATCAACGTGGAGAGGTTGTGCTGGTTGCCGATCATATTCTATTGGCTAAAAAGAAACCTTAAAACCCCATTGACCAATGGAGATTTTAGTAAATGAGTCCTTAGCTCAATCAAAAACGGGACAATCAGCGAAAAAATATTTACTGCCTTTTATATTGGTAACAGGCCTGTTTTTCCTTTGGGGAATGGCCCATAATCTGGATTCTATCCTGATTCCTCATTTGAAAAAAGCATGTAATTTGACCAATAGTCAATCGGCACTTGTCGACACATCGGTGTTTTTTGCCTATTTTATCATGGCCATTCCTTCCGGGTTTTTATTGAAGCGTTTCGGATATAAACACTGCATTATCATTGGTTTACTAGTTTTTGCCGGTGGGGCCTATCTATTCGTGCCGGCAGCAAACAATTTGAGCTATGAGATTTTTTTATTGGCACTTTTTATCATCGGTTGCGGTTTAGCTATCTTGGAAACCACGGCCAATCCTTATGCTGCCGTTTTGGGGAGTCCTGCTACAGCAGGGCGTCGATTAAATTTAGCGGCCTCCTTTAACGGTTTGGCTGCTATGGTAGCGCCCATAGTAGGAGCCAACTTTATATTGTCTGGAAAAGAATATAGTAAAGACGCCTTGGCAGCTATGCAGGAGACCGAACGTTTGCATTATTTTATGGACGAAGCATCCTCGGTGAAACTACCCTATGTTATCTTAGGCACTGTACTTTTGCTAGTAGCAATTGCATTCCTTTTTGTCAAACTTCCGGAAGTTGGTCAACAACCGGAACATGTTGAAAATAGCAACTTTTTTTCAGTGTGGAAATATCGGAATCTTAGTTTCGGTGTGGTAGCTCAATTCTTTTATGTGGGCGCGCAAGTTTGCATCACGAGCTTTTTTATTCGCATGGCCCAGCAGGGTGCGAATGTAGACGAAAAGACAGCTGGTTATTACTTAGGTATCTATGGGTTCTTATTTATGCTGGGTCGATTTGTAGGAACTTTTTTATTACGCTTTCTTTCGTCGCGCAAACTGCTGATTCTTTTCACTGCGTTTGCCCTTCTTCTCTGTTTGGCGGCTATTTTAGGTGAAGGGATGTCGGTAGTATATGCATTGGGATCAATCGGGTTTTTTATGTCCATCATGTTTCCCACCATTTTTGCGCTGGGCATTGAAGGTTTAGGAGACCAAACAAAGGCTGCCTCATCCTGGCTTATTATGTCCATTGTAGGAGGCGCTATTTTGCCGTATGGTATGGGTAGCTTAATAGATTATGCCGGTGATAGTATACAGATCGGTTATATCGTGCCTTTAGTCTGTTTTGTAGTGGTGCTGGCTTATGGATGGAGAGGGGGAGGAGTGAGTGATGAATGATGAATGATGAGTGATGAATTGTGGGAATAGTTAATAGTGAGTAGGGAATAGTTACTAGGCTTTCTGGGACGTAAGACATGTTCCCAACTAACAGGTTTCCTTGTTCACTGAGGCAGTAGCAGCGGCACCAATTAAAGCCGAAGGCTGTTAGCTGAAAGTTGATATTAAACAAAGATTAAATGAAAAAAATAGGGAGCTGTTTTTTGTTTTTATTCATGCTGTGTTTGCACGTTGTTTTTGCGCAGCATGAAAAGCTGTCCTCCCATATGGAATATGTAAACGGGCAGGGGCTTGAACAAGCGAAGCCTTGGGTCTTTTGGTATTGGATGCATTCTGCTTATTCCAAAGAAGGGATTACAGCTGATTTGGAAGCGATGAAAGAAATTGGGATTTCGGGCGCTTATTTAGCACCTATTAAGGGTAAAACGGATCCTCCTTTGTACGAACCGGTAATAGAAACGATGACACCCGCTTGGTGGGATTTAATACGCTTTACGTTGGAAGAAGCTGATCGTGTTGGAATAAAGCTTGCATTATTGCCGGGAGACGGTTTCGCGACCGCCGGTGGAAGTTGGATAAGTCCAGAGCTGTCGATGCAGAAAGTGGTATGGGCGGATACCGTTATTGCTGGCGGGAAAGATGTGCGACTGGCATTGCCCCAACCGGAAGCCTACCAAGGTTATTACCGTGATATAGCGACTTTTGCTCTGCCAGTAAAGGATTATCAACGTGAAGATAATCAGCCCACCGTAAGCACCAGTACGCGCACTGAAGCTCAATTTTTAACAATTAAGGGGAATAAGAAAAATTTTAGCAGTAAAGAACCCTGTTGGATTCAGTATACGTATAAGCAACCTTACACTTGTCGCGCTATCCAAATAGAAGTTGAAGGTTTTAACTATCAATCGGGCAGACTTATCATTCAAACAAGTAACGATGGTATTCATTTTCAGGAAGTAAGCCGGCTCAAACCGCCGCGAGCGGGCTGGCTTGATTGGGATGTTGGACTGACGCATGCGATAGAACCGATTACGGCGCGATACTTTCGTTTTGTGTATGACCCTGAAGGCAGCGAACCGGGGGGAGAAGACCTGGACGCAGCAAAATGGAAGCCTAGCTTAAAGTTGTCGGGTATCCATTTATTGTCGACATCGCGTATCCATCAATACGAAGGTAAATCAGGCGTAGCTTGGCGAATCAGTGAGCCAAGCACTTCTTTGCAAATTGCAGACACCGATTGCATCAAGAAAGACCAGCTGATTAATATCTCTTCTTCTGTACAGGCGGACGGCACATTGACTTGGAAGGCACCTTCGGGAGTATGGAAGATTTTGCGTATGGGGCATACATCAACCGAGCATATGAACGAAACTGCTGGAAACGGTAAAGGCTTGGAATGCGATAAGATGAACCCGAAAGCCATTGAAATACAGTTGCAAGGCTGGTTACAAAAAGCGATTGATGTGGCAGGTGATAGCTTAGCCCGTCAAGTCTTAAAAATTTTTCATGTTGATAGCTGGGAATGCGGTAGCCAAAACTGGTCGCCCGTTTTTCGTAATGAATTTAAAAGAAGAAGGGGGTATGATCCAGTCGATTATTTACCGGCAATGGCCGGATATCCGATAGCGAGTGCCGATTTTTCAGAACGGTATCTGTATGACATTCGCCAAACGATTGCCGAAGTAGTAAATACCAATTTCTTTGAACCCATAAAAGCCTTTACACATAAGCACGGAGCTGTTTTCAGCGCAGAAACGACAGCGCCGGTAATGTTAACCGACGGTATGGCTCATTTTAAGACGGTGGACATACCCATGGGAGAATTTTGGTTAAGGAGTCCGTCGCACGACAAGTTCAACGATGTGCTCGATGCAGTATCCGGCGCTCATATCTATGGTAAACCCCTTGTGCAGGCCGAGGCTTTTACCCAAATACGGATGGAGTGGGATGAGCATCCCGGAAATCTCAAAACATTGCAAGATCGAAATTACGCCCTTGGCGTAAATCGGTTGGTCTATCATATTTACGTACATAATCCATGGCTGAATAGAAAACCTGGCATGACACTTAGTAGTATTGGTCTGTATTTTCAGCGTGATCAAACTTGGTGGAAGCAAGGAAAAGCATGGGTTGACTACGCTACGCGTGTACAACAGCTGCTGCAGGCAGGGACGCCGGTTACCGATTTGGCTGTTTTTACCGGTGAAGAGCTCCCAAGAAGAGCCATTCTTCCTGATCGCATGGTCTCAACCCTACCGGGTATCTTTGGTGAAAAGCGTGTATTGACGGAGCGAGCCCGGTTAGCTAATAAAGGCTTACCCATGCAGAAAATAGCAGGGGTAAGTACAAGTGCGAATATGGTGCAGCCTGAAGATTGGGTGAATGCACTGCGTGGTTATACTTATGATTCGCTTAATCCCGACATATTGTTGCAAGCAAAAGTGGAGGACGGGCGCATTGTACTTCCTACCGGCGCGGCTTACGGAATATTGGTACTCCTGGGTAGGCATGCTTTGCAGCCGAATGATCAAGCCATGAGCTTGGAAGTAGCGCGTAAACTGAAACAGCTTATCACTGAAGGTGCCAAAGTTGTACTAAGTAATAAACCACTGCGTACGCTGGGATTATCGGGTTTCCCGATGGCAGATACTGAATTGAATCGAATAACAGCACTTATCTGGGACGGCTCTTTCGAGCAAATGGAAGAAGGCAATAAATCCGTGCTCTTTAAAAAGCTTGGGAAGGGTATGATTATCAAGGCACCCTATTTGCTCTCTTCATTCAATCAATTCGGAGTGCGACCTGATGTTCATTTTAGTGAATTGGATGGCTCAGAAGCCACTGGCTTGGGCTTTAACCATCGGCGAACCGATGAAAAAGATATTTACTTTTTGACCAATCAACGGGAGCAAGATCGAAAACTGCTCGTGTCATTCCGGGTAGCGGGTAAAGTTCCGTACCTATATGATCCGGTAAGTAATATCGGGAAGCCCTTGGGCGAATGGCGTATCATAGGGGATCGCACGGAAATTCCGCTTCAATTTGCTCGTAATGCTTCTTTATTTGTTCTTTTTAAGGAAGAAACCAACTTAAAAGAAGCTAAATCAGCAAGGAACTGGCTGCAGTTACGGGAGAAAAAGAAATTAAATAGCCCCTGGAATGTTCAATTTGATCCCGATTACGGTGGGCCAAAAGAAGCAATCACAATGAAGGAGTTAAAAAGCTGGAGCGAGTTTGATGACCCGGCTATACGGAATTATTCCGGTACAGCCTGTTATCAGACGACTTTTCGCTGGGAGGACGAAGGCAAGCATTCGCCAATATGGCTGCAGTTGGAAGAAGTAGCCAATATCGCTACCATAAAAGTAAACGGCGTGGACTGCGGGACACTATGGACTGCGCCCTATTGCGTTGATATAAATAAGGTTTTACGGAAAGGAGAGAACCAATTGGAGATAGCTGTAACGAATACCTGGGCGAATCGACTGATCGGCGATCAGGCATTGCCAATGGAGAAACGCATTACGCAAACAACGGCACCCTTCCGTTTAGAAGGGCAGCCTTTGTTGAAGGCCGGCCTTATTGGGACGGTGCGTTTGATGGAAGAAGAAGTTAATTAGCCAATTCATTAATTAGCTAATGTGATAATGGAAATAATGAACGATGAGTTATAAGTGAATGAGATAATGAATGAGAAGCAGTATCTTACAACGAGAGCCTAGCAGCCTACCGTAGGTAAGCTAAGGGATTTCGCTTTTAACATACAGATGAAGGTATTTATATTAAAAGACTGTTTTTTTTATTCAACTTTTCTTGATAAAAGTTGAGCAAAATCAAGGCTTGTGTAGGCTACCTTGCACCTGATTGCAAAGCATCATTAGCGCGTATTGGAGCCGTTTCACTTCCTCAATCCGCTTGGATACCGTAATATGAGCAGACATGCAAATGCTTTGCTGCTCGTTGCGTCGGTATCCTCCAAGGCCGTTTATCCGATACTCGGGGGCCATATGGCTGTCCGCAAAAGCTTTCCGTTCAGCTGAAATATCGCCTAGGAAGTTTGCGGCTTGCAGGTTGAAGCACTACCATCGTAGCAAAGTTCCAAGCGATGAGTCTTTGGTTACTTTCTGCGGAAGAAAGTAACACAAATTAAAAAACCTGATTAGGAAAAACGTTCCTTTTTTAAAAGCGAAACCGACCAACGGGAGTTCATCGAGGTAATCCCGGTAGGTAAGATGAGGATCTGCCTTTGATCAATTATTATGTATGATGATATATAAAAATGCTATAAAAAGTCTTATTTGGTTAGGAGTATGTGCTACTCTTAATTTAAAAGCGCAGGAAGCCGCCTTGGTAAACACCTCTGCCAGCCCCTATGCGAAATTAAAACCTGTGGGAATGGACCAGGTACATTGGACGGAAGGTTTTTGGGCAAACCGATTCGAGGTGTGCAAAGAACGTATGGTTCCGCAACTATGGAGTGTTTATAACGATGAACATATCAGCCACGCCTATAAGAATTTTGAAATAGCTGCAGGTTTGGACACGGGGAGTCATAGTGGGCCATCTTTTCATGACGGTGATTATTATAAGATGTTGGAAGCCGTTGCGAGTCTATATGCTGTTACGAAGGATCCGGCGCTGGACAAGAAAATGGACAAAGTGATCAAGACCATTGCTCTATCGCAACGGGAAGACGGTTACATTTATACATTGTCGATGATTCAGCAACGCAAAACTGGTGTAAAAAATCAATTTGAAGATCGCTTAAGTTTTGAAGCCTATAACATTGGGCATTTAATGACGGCCGCCTGCGTACATTATCGAGCTACTGGAAAACGTAATCTATTGGATGTTGCGATTAAGGCCACTGATTATCTCTATCGGTTTTACAAATCGGCTTCACCAACCTTAGCGCGAAATGCCATTTGTCCTTCTCATTATATGGGGGTAGTTGAGATGTATCGTACTTTAGGCGATAAACGATACCTGGAGCTGGCAAAACACCTAATTGATATAAAAGGCCAGATTGAGGACGGAACCGACGATAATCAGGATCGAATTCCCTTTCGGGAACAGCAAAACGTAATGGGACACGCGGTGCGGGCAAATTACCTCTATGCCGGTGTTGCGGACGTCTATGCCGAGACAGGTGATACCAGTCTTTTTAATCAACTCCATAAAATGTGGACGGACGTCACCTCTCATAAAATGTATATAACCGGTGGTTGTGGTTCGCTATATGATGGAGTTTCGCCGGATGGCACTTCTTATGATCCCAAAGAGGTCCAGAAGATCCATCAAGCTTATGGACGAGACTACCAATTACCTAACTTCACCGCTCATAATGAAACCTGTGCCAATATCGGAAATATGCTATGGAATTGGAGGATGCTACTACTAACAGGTAACGCAAAGTTTGCTGACGTTTTAGAGTTGGCACTTTATAATAGCGTTCTATCGGGTATTAGCTTAGATGGAGAACGGTTTTTATATACAAATCCACTGGCTTACTCGGATAAATTACCCTTTAAACAGCGATGGTCGAAAGATAGAGTGCCATATATCGCATTGTCCAACTGTTGTCCGCCAAATGTAGTAAGGACCCTTGCAGAGGTACATAATTATTTTTATAGCATTTCGGATGAGGGCATATGGATTAATCTATACGGTGGAAGTGAGTTAAAGACGTCATTGCCGAATGGGGGTACGGTTAAATTAAAACAGGAAACGGCTTATCCTTGGGATGGAGTGATCAAAGTTGTGGTAGAAGAAGCTGTTAAAGATGACTTTTCTTTGTTTTTGCGTATTCCCGGATGGGCGGACCAAGCCATGATTCAGGTAAACGGGCAGGACGTGAACAAAGTTTTGAAACCAGGCTCCTATACCATGATACGGAGAAAGTGGAAAAAAGGGGATGTTGTATTCTTGAAGATGCCCATGGAAGCTCATTTGATGCAAGCTAACCCATTGGTAGAGGAAAGCAGAAACCAAGTAGCCGTGAAACGTGGCCCTATTGTGTATTGTTTGGAATCTTCGGACTTGCCCCGAGGCAAGAGCATATTCGATGTAGCAATTCCTGCTGATATGACCTTTCAGACAGAAAACCAGTTGATTGACAACTGCCCTGTTACCTCTTTAACAGGGGAAGCAAAGGTAATCGACCAACAGCAGAATTGGGACGGTGTTCTTTACAGAAAAATAGACAAGGGCATTAAGAAAACGATACCGCTCCGATTCGTGCCTTATTTTACCTGGGGTAATAGAGGACATACGGACATGACGGTTTGGATGCCTGTTAGTTATTAGTTATTGGTTGTTAGTTATTGGTTGTTAGTTATTAGGAGTAATAGTAAGACGAAATCAACATCGCACCCTATGGGTCGACTTGGCAGCTGATCACTGATAACTGAACATAAATCTTATGTCCTTTATCTTAAGTCTTATGTCTTGATAAAAATAATTTAGTAAAATGAGAAGAGCACTTTTTATACTTTCTTTCCTCTTCATTTATGGCAGTGCTTTTGCCGAAATTAGGTTGGGAGCCATTTTTACGGATGGCATGGTACTTCAACGGCAGTCGGCCGTACCTATTTGGGGATGGGCGTCTCCTGGTACAAACGTAACGATCGAGAGTTCATGGAACCATCAAAAATATAATGTAAAGGCCGACGAGAAAGGCAAATGGCTTGTTAAGGTGCAAACACCGGACGCTGGAGGGCCCTATTCACTGGCTTTAAATGACGGTACGCCGCATACAATAAAAGACATACTAATTGGTGAAGTATGGCTATGTTCCGGTCAGTCAAATATGGAAATGCCATTAAAAGGCTTTAGAGGACAACCCATTATCGGGTCAAATGACGCAATTCTTCATTCGGCAAATAACCACCTTCGTTTATATACCGTGCCTCGATCCTCTCAGTTACAGCCTCAGGACGATAGCAAACCGTCGGTTTGGAAGGAGGCAAATCCTGAAAATGTAGCTAACTTCAGTGCTACCGCCTATTACTTCGGGCGCTTACTGCAAGAGATTCTGCAAGTGCCGGTTGGACTGATTCACAGCAGCTACGGCGGATCAACTATTGAAGCTTGGATGGATCGTGAACTGTTGCAGGATTTTAAGGAGGTTTCCTTACCAAAAGACAGTATTCCGGTAAAGAATCGGACCCCAACAACCCTTTTTAACGGGATGATTCACCCAATTGTTGGTTATACAATTAAGGGATGTATTTGGTATCAAGGTGAATCAAATTATGAAAACCCTGATCTATATGAACAGCTTTTTCCGGCCATGGTGAAGAGGTGGAGAGCCTTGTGGAATCAAGGAAATTTCCCTTTTTATTATGCGCAAATCGCACCGTATAATTATGCGCAGCTGCCACCTTATCATGCAGGTGGTAAAAATAATTCGGCCTTTTTGCGGGATGCGCAAAGAAAATCACTGGAGAAAATACCTAATAGCGAAATGATTTCTTTAATGGATGTAGGCGAAGAAAATTGTATCCACCCTGCTAACAAAAAAGTAGGCGGAGAACGATTTGCTTTAATTGCCTTGTCACAGGTATACGGCAAAAAAGGTTTTGCCTGGGCTTCCCCTACTTATGAATCAATGGAGGTGCAAGCAGGACAGGTGATTGTACATTTTAAGCATGCTCCCCTTGGTCTAAGCGCTTTTGGAGGTGAATTACATAATTTTGAAATAGCAGGCGAAGACAAAGTCTTTTACCCGGCGCAGGGATTGATTAAAGGCAATACCGTTATCCTAAGCTCGCCTTCCGTAGTGAAGCCGCTGGCAGTCCGTTACGCCTTTAAAGATTTTGTAAGAGGCGAACTATTTAGTACTGCCGGCTTGCCCGTTGCATCCTTTAGAACGGATAATTGGTAAAATGGTTAAGTTGTTAAGTAGGGAAGTGGTTGAGAAGGTTATACGGAGATATTAGTCAATGTGATGATGTGATAATGGAAAGCCCTATAGCGATAGGAGCGAGCTGAAGGTGTATAGCCGATAGCTAAAAAAAATTGAAAAAATAATGCAAAGATATTTTATCCTATTCTTTTTTTTTCTTTGGAAGTTTTCCGTTGGTCAAGAGGTAGATCTAAGTTCATATAATATTATATGGAACAGCCAAAGTAACAATTCGAGCGAATCCATGCCTTGTGGGGGAGGGGATGTGGGACTGAATGTATGGACAGAGAAGGACGACGTGCTATTTTATATTGCGCGCAGCGGAACCTTTGACGAAAACAATACGTTATTGAAATTAGGGCGCGTTAGATTGCGCTTATCTCCTAATCCATTTCATGGTGGCACCTTTAAACAGGAATTGAAGCTTCGGGAGGGGACCGTATATATTGAAGCGAAGAACGAAGAGATTTCAGCAAAGATCAACTTGTGGGTGGACGTGTTTGCACCGATCGTTCATGTAGACATTGCGGCTGATAAACCGCTGCAAGTAACAGCTACTTACGAAAATTGGCGGTACCAAGATCGGGTCACAAAAGGTAAGGAAAACAATGCAAATTCCTATAAATGGGCGCCACCTGGCGATGTTATTGCAAAAAAAGATATCGTAGGTTACGAAGGTAGTAGCGGAGTTTTATTTTATCATCGAAATAAGGAAAATACCGTTTTTGATGTAACTGTGAAACAACAAGGTCTGGATAGTGTTAAAAAGAAGTTATTCGATCCCTTGTCTGACCTGACCTTTGGTGGATTCCTGATCGGTGAAGGTATGCAACAAGCTGGTGAAACTTCAGGCAAATACCAAGATACAGATTTTAAGGGGTGGCGTCTAACGACCGAAAAACCAACAAAAAAACAATCAATCAAAATTTACCTTCATACAAAACAAGAAAAATCGGTAGATACTTGGAAGAAGGAATTGTTGCTCTTAGCTAAAACGAAGAAGGATAAGGGGGCTACTGTTCATAACAAGGAATGGTGGGCGAATTTCTGGGATCGAAGTTATATCTGCATCAAGCCCGGGAGTAAAGACACCAGCGATATTGATTGGCAAATGGCCCGGAATTATCAGCTATTTAGGTATATGCTGGCTTGTAACGCTTACGGAGTATATCCGACAAAATTTAATGGTGGACTTTTTACCTATGATCCGTCGAGGATAGATACGGCAATGACCTATACCCCTGATTTCAGGAATTGGGGTGGAGGCACTCATACGGCTCAAAATCAACGTTTGGTATACTGGCCCATGCTAAAGAGCGGAGATGTCGATTTGATGAAGCCTGCATTTGACTTTTACCGTAGGATATTAAGCAATGCTGAGTTGAGAACGCAAACCTATTGGGGCCACAAGGGCGCCAGCTTTACCGAGCAAATCGAAAACTTTGGCCTGCCGAATCCGGCCGAATATGGGTGGAAGCGGCCTGTGGATTTTGATCGGGGAATGGAGTATAATGCTTGGTTGGAATATCAATGGGATACCGTATTGGAGTTCTGCATGATGATATTGGAAAGCCATCGTTATACCGGCGCTAATATTCGTCCATATATGCCTTTAATAGAAAGCTGTTTACAGTTTTTTGATGAACATTATCAATACCTAGCGAAGAAGAGAGGACGGAAGGCTCTGGATGGAGATGGACAGCTTGTGCTTTATCCCGGATCGGCTGCTGAAACCTATAAAATGGCTTACAATGCAAATTCCACCATAGCAGCTTTGAAAACCGTTACGGAGGGACTGTTGACGCTTCCTGATACATTATTGCCTTCTTCAAGAAAGGCCGAATGGAAAAAGATGCTATCCCGTATTCCTCCCTTAAGCTATAGAACGATAGATAATCGTATCTTACTGGCGCCGGCAAAACTGTGGGAACGTGTAAATAATGTCGAATCACCTCAATTATACCCTGTTTTTCCCTGGGGACTCTATGGGGTTGGGAAGCCAGGCTTAGATACGGCCCGTAATACCTATCAATTCGATCGGGATGCGTTGAAATTTAGAAGTCATATTGGCTGGAAGCAGGATAACATATTCGCTGCCCGTTTAGGGTTAACAGATGAAGCTTTACGGTTAAATCGATTAAAATTAAGCAATGCACCTCGTCGATTTCCTGCATTCTGGGGGCCGGGTTTTGACTGGGTGCCCGACCATAATTGGGGCGGCTCGGGTATGATCGGTTTGCAGGAAATGTTGTTGCAAACCGTAGGAGATAAAATCTATGTGCTTCCGTCGTGGCCGCTGGACTGCGATGTAGCTTTCAAACTGCATGCTCCTAAGCAGACGACCGTTGAGGTGGAGGTGAAGAATGGGAAAGTTAAAAAGCTAATCGTTAAGCCGGCAAGCCGAAGAAGTGATGTCATTTTACCCGAATCTACTAATATCTTGGAATCCTCAAACAATATCAAATGAAGTTACGGTGTTTTTCTACTCCAAGAAAGTATATTCACAAAAAAAGCCCTACTGTAAGGTAGGGCTTTTCTTTGTTCTTAGGAGGACGTTATTCTGCTACAACCACAAAAGGAACTTGTACTTTAACTTCCTTGTGTAAGTTTAAATTAGCAGTATATTCGCCAAGCTCTTTTGGCTCTACATCAAAAGTGATACGACGGCGATCAACTTCAAAACCTTCTTTTTTCAAAGCATCAGCGATTTGAATCGTGTTAACCGAACCGAAGATCTTGCCGGTTTCTCCAGCTTTAGCGCCTATTGTTAATTTAACAGACTCTAATTTAGCTGCAAGATCGGTAGCATCCTTTTTGATTTTTTCTTGTTTAAATTGCGCTTGTTTAATGTTTTCTGCAAGCACTTTCTTGGCTGAAGGAGTAGCTAAAATCGCTAAACCTTGAGGAATTAAGTAGTTACGACCATAACCATTTTTTACGGTTACGATATCATCCTTCTCGCCAAGTTTCTTAATATCTTGTTTTAAAATAATTTCCATGTCGTTCTTACCTCCAGATTATTTTAATGAATCAGTTACATAAGGTAATAAACCAATATGGCGTGCACGTTTCACAGCCTGTGCCACTTTACGTTGGAATTTTAAAGAAGTTCCTGTTAGGCGGCGAGGTAAAATCTTACCTTGATCATTTACAAACTTCAATAAAAAGTTTGCGTCTTTATAATCGATATATTTAATACCGTTCTTTTTGAAACGGCAATACTTCTTACGGTTATCCTCTACTTTAGGGGCAGTAACGTATTGAATTTGCTCTTTTGCCATTATTTTGCTACCTCCTCAGTTTTCGTTTCAGGTTTCTTGTTAAAAGCACCGCTGCGCTTTTTCTCGTTATAAGCAATTGCATGCTTATCTAACGAAATGGTAAGGAACCGCATAACACGTTCATCACGTTTGTACTCAAGTTCCAGTTTGCTGATTAATTCACCTGGAGCCTTGAATTCTGTTAGGTGATAGAACCCTGTTGTTTTTTTCTCAATAGGGTACGCTAATTTTTTCAAACCCCAATTATCCTCGTGGATAATTTCGGCTCCGTTTTCAGTAAGAATGTTTTTGAATTTGGCAATTACCTCTTTCGCAACCTCTTCTGATAACAACGGGGTAAGAATTACTACGGTTTCGTATTGTTGCATTTTGTTAAAAAGTTTGTTATTATAATGTCCGCACAAAGCGGAGCGCAAAGATAGGTATATGTTTTTATAATTGCAAACGTTCTTTTGCTTGTTGTTAAGTAGTTAAGTGGAGAAATAGTTAAGTAGGAGAGTATTTGATGGTCCAACAGAAACATAACAACTCAACGGCTCGACTACTTTTACTTCTCAACTAACAAAAGCCGATTGGCTAATTCCGGCAAAATCCGTACCTTCGTGCCGATGGATAATTTTATTGTTTCTGCGCGTAAATATCGGCCTTCAACCTTTGAAACGGTAGTGGGGCAGCAGCACATTACCGGAACGCTTAAGAATGCCATTAAGAACAGTCAGTTAGCACAGGCCTTTCTCTTTTGCGGTCCACGTGGGGTGGGGAAAACGACTTGTGCACGCATTTTAGCAAAAACAATTAATTGTCAACATTTAAGTTCGGAAATAGAGGCTTGTGGTACCTGCGACTCCTGTAAGTCATTTCAAAACGGCAATTCCTTTAGTATTCACGAACTGGATGCAGCTTCTAATAACTCTGTTGATGATATAAGAAGTCTGATTGAACAGGTTAGAATTCCCCCGCAGACCGGTAAGTATAAAATTTATATTATCGATGAGGTGCACATGCTTTCAACGCAGGCCTTCAACGCTTTCTTGAAAACATTGGAGGAGCCTCCCGCTTATGCTATTTTCATTCTGGCGACTACTGAGAAGCATAAAATATTGCCTACGATTTTATCTCGTTGCCAGATTTTCGACTTTAACCGGATTAAAGTTGAACATATTGCCGGTCACCTGGCAAACATAGCGAATAAAGAAGGCGTTGCTTATGACCAGGACGGATTGCATCTCATTGCACAAAAAGCAGATGGGGGACTTCGGGATGCCTTATCCATGTTTGATCAGATTGTTAGCTTTTCCAATAAGAACGTTAGCTATCAAGCAGTTATTGATAATCTGAATATCTTAGATTATGACTATTATTTTAAGCTAACCGATGCGATCTTTTCCGAAAATTCGGTGAATGCACTATTGGTTTTTGATGAGGTACTGTCCAATGGTTTTGATGGCAGCCATTTTATTTCGGGTTTAGCATCTCACTTTAGAAACCTATTAGTAGGAAAGGACGCCAGTACACTTAAATTATTGGAAGTAAGTGAAAATATTCGTCAACGCTATTTAGAGCAGGCACAACAAGCGGAGGTGGGCCTGTTGCTTTCGGCTTTAAATATCGCCAATCAATGCGAAATAAATTATCGAACGAGCAAAAACCAGCGACTGCAAGTAGAACTCGCTCTGTTAAAAATGTGCCACATCCGATCAGCAATCCAGTTTAATAAGCAAGCAATCGAAATGAATAACCGGCCTGAGTCGGTAAAAAAAAAACCTGATACTTTAGCAGTTAACGTGGTTTCAGCCCCTCCTCCTGTGACGGCGACGCCAAAGGAGCCGATGAAACCCACGTCTCCGGCAGACTCTTCGCCGAAATTGCAGGAGTCCACAGCCTCGGGAAAACTGAAGATTCCTAGTTTTAAGGATATCAAATTATCGTCCTCGATT
Organism: Olivibacter sp. EAT-5; assembly: GCF_044784325.1. NCBI lineage: Bacteria > Pseudomonadati > Bacteroidota > Sphingobacteriia > Sphingobacteriales > Sphingobacteriaceae > Olivibacter > Olivibacter sp. EAT-5. The sequence continues at coordinate 3,082,289 of NZ_CP173028.1, forward strand.
CCCAGCTTAAGTGACGTTTTTAAAGATAAAAAGGAAACGGATCCTAACGCTGATCCCGAATATATAACGGGATCGGACCAGCAGCACTTTACCTATGACGATTTTTTAAAGGTTTGGCACGCTTTTGCAGATAAAGCGAAGGCCGAAAGCAAGATTACGCTTTTTACCTTAATGACCGCTAATCCTCCTAAACTCAGGGATGATTTCAAGGTAGAGGTAATCGTAGAAAATGCCATTCAGGAAAATTTATTGTCCATATCTAAAATTGATATGCTAAATGAATTACGGGTCAGATTGAAAAATTTTTCTATAGACCTGATTCCCGTACAAGCCGAATCGAATGTCGTACGTAAACCTTATACCAATCAAGAGAAGTATCAGGCAATGGTCGCTAAAAATCCTTTAGTGGATAAATTAAGACAAGAATTCAACCTGGGGTTTGAATAAGTTATTAGCCGTGAGGCCTGAGCCATTGGCTGTTGCATTTATTTATATTAATTGCTACACCTAAAGGCTAAAGCCCCTATAAGCAGTCCTAATCTCGTTTTGGATAACCCTCTTCATCTAGATCATCTCTTTCATCTTCAGGTGTTTCTGCTAATTTTTCATCCTCTTTACTTAAGCGTGTGATCCGTCCATTGTCGATATGCATGCCTAACTCTTTGACATCAGTTTCTAACGATTTGTCGGGGTCGTATTCATCGCCTACATACTGATTAGCTTCATCCCAATCCGAATTGTCATCTTCCCCCTGCGGCGCAGCAGTATCATAAGGATCTTCATGTTGATACTCTCTTTCTTCGTTCGGATAGTCCTTCGTGTTCGGATCAATATCGTACTCAAAGCTATCTTCCCGCTCATTATAACGTAAATTTTCTATATTACCACGATCGGCCTGATCATTGGGAATCTCTTCGTTCTTTTGAATATTCGGTTTATCCTTATTCATAATGCTTTTTCTTAAGTTCGTATTCTTCCTATGGAACAGTTGATTTTAAAATAGGTTTGTTAAAATGTGTTTAATCCGAAGCTGTATCTTTGTTTATGCTTAATCGATGTGTAATCACATTTTTTTTCTTTATCGGTTTATCCGGAATATTGTTTTCGGTTCAGGCACAGCAGCCGGTTTTACTAACAGATAGCCTACATCAACATATGTTCACTTTTGGAGAACTCAAATCCATTGTAGATACAACAGATAGGTTAACATTCGAGCAGATTCAGCAAGCTCGCGTCGCGTCGTTATTTAATACCAATAAAAGCAGCACTCCACAGAATACAGAAACCAACAAATACTATTGGTATAAATTACGCATTGATCACCGGGATACGCGGGAAAAGTTGTTTGTTCTAGAATTCTTTGACCAAACTATTGATGAGATTGAAGCTTATATTCCCACCCGGCAAGGCAGATATGCACAGGTCGTATTGGGTGATCAGTTAACGTTTTCTGCCCGTCCTTTTAGGCACAAAAACTTTGTGATTCCTTTGTATAACGAATTACAGGGAACGCATGACTACTACTTCCGTATTAAATCATCTCAGGTAGCAGATGTTATCATCGTCCTTCGTTCCATTGATTATTTTATAGGATATGCCTTGGGAGAGTATTTTAGTTTCGGTATTTTCTACGGCATGATCTTTATATTCTGTTTTTATAATATGGTTATGTTCTTCGCCGTAAGACAGAGAGCCTACCTTTACTACGTTTGTTACCTGTTATGTGTTGCCCTATTTGAAATGTGTACAGACGGTATCGCCTATCATTATCTATGGCCCCGTCTGTCAAACTGGAATCAATTTGCTTTTGGGATTGTTCTATGTTTGATGAGCATATTCGCCTTATTATTTACACAGCGTTTATTGCTGCTGCACCGAAAGGCCCCTCGCTTGCATTTTTTTATCTCTGTTGTTATTGCTGCCAGATTATTGTTCTTTGCTTATTGCCTGCTTTTTGATAAAAGTCTTTTCAATTATAAATTTCTGGAAGCTGTGCCACTTCTTGTCGCGTTTGGTTCAGGAATTTATATATGGACGACAGGCTATCGCCCTGCTCGATATTTTGTTATTGGCTATGGCTTCCTATTCTTCGGCTATCTCGTAAAGTTTCTCATTATGTTAGGGTTCACTTGGCTGAATTTTGGGATCATTTCCTATTATATATTAAGCTTCTGTTTTATTATGGAAATGACCTTTTTGTCATTAGCCGTGGGTGACCGCGTGCGTGTGCTTAAATACAGTCGCGATCGCGCGCAACAGCGCATCATCAAACAAATGAAAATTAATCAGGAGCTTAAAGATAATATTAACCGAGAGCTGGAAGCAAAAGTGACGGAGCGCACCAAAGAACTTATGGAAAAGTCCTCGATTATAGAGCAGCAAAACGAAGCGCTTTTTTCAGCCAATCATACCCTTCAGGAGCAGCGTGATGAAATAGCACGGATCAATGCGCTGCTTAATAAAGATAATGAAGAACTGAAAGAAAATGTAGAACAGGTTACTCGTGCGCGTGTGCTATCAACAGGTGTTCGGTTTGAGGAATTCAGTAAACTCTATCCCGATCAGGAGAGCTGCCTGAAATTTTTAGCAGAGCTTAAATGGAGGGAAGGTTATGAATGTAAGAAATGTGCAACCACCACTTATTATCCTGGGCATTTACCTTATAGCAGGCGTTGTTCGAACTGTGGCTACGAAGAGTCGGCGACGGCCCATACGCTCCTGCAAAATATACGTATACCTATTAACAAATCTTTCTACCTTATCTATTTAATCTACTCTACCAAAGGAAAAATATCCTCACACAAGTTATCAGATATCTTATCGATTAGGCAGAGCACCTGCTGGGCATACAGTAAAAAAATTAAACAGCAAATAGAAGAGAAGAAACTAACCTTTCGGAAATTGGGCGATAAAGGATGGAGTGAATTGCTTTTTTAGCCTTAGTAAAAGTAGATTATGGGCGCTAATAAATTAAAAAATCGACGGTGTTAAAGCGTATCATAGTGTATTTAGTACACATGCTTCTATTTTAAAGGAAAGGTGCTGAAACACAAGCATTGCGACCCGCTTTATATTCCGGTATTAAAGCGTATCAATTAATTTGTAATTATCTATATATCAGTTATTTACATATAAAAATATTTGTTTTTTTCCTGTTTTACCATCTATATTTGTCCCGGAATAAATAGCCAGCTAACAAGTAAACAATTTTAATTACACCAATTTATTAAACTATGTCGAGGAAGCTTTTACTAATGATTTTCCTATTTTTCATCTGCATCTCAAGTTACGGGCAAGGGACCACTGTGAGAGGCGTGGTGAAGGATATATCCGGAGATGCCCTGCCTGGTGTATCTGTTAAGGTGAAAGGAGGGACAGGGGGTACCACTACCGATGGAAATGGGCAATTTACGCTAAAGACACCAGACAATGCGGTATTGATTTTCTCTTATATCGGTTATCAGGTAAAGGAAGAAGCCGTACAGGGAAGCAGTACACTTGAAATTACACTATTGCCCTCCAATCAAGAGCTAGATGAAGTAGTAGTTGTAGGTTATGGCACGCAACGTAAAGGAGATATCACGGGGGCTGTAGGTGTCGTCTCACAAGAAGCTTTTGAGTCTAGACCTAACACCCAATTTGGAAGTATCTTGCAAGGTAAAACGGCAGGGGTGCAAGTATCCTCCCCCGGCGGTAAACCTAATGCGGGGTTGAACATTCGTATCCGTGGAACGAGTTCCATTACATCGAGCAGCGACCCACTGTATGTAGTAGATGGCGTACCGATAGCTGATACACGTTCGATTAATCCCGCTGATATCGAAAGTATGTCTATTTTGAAGGATGCCGCATCGGCTGCTATTTACGGTGCGCAGGGAGCAAACGGCGTTGTACTAATCACCACAAAGAAAGGCAAGGAGGGGAAGACTCGCGTTGACCTAAATGCCTATGCCGGCTTTTCTTCTGTATGGCGTAAACTCGATGTGCTAAATGCGAGTCAATATCGGGAGTTGATGACAGCGTTAGGAAGAAACACGGATTGGGATCGATACACAGCCAACACGAACTGGCAAGATGAAGTTTTTCAACAAGGGGCATCCCAGAATTACCAATTAGCATTTTCGGGGAAAAGCAATAAAACAACTTATTACTTATCCGGCGGTTGGACCAAGCAAAAGGGAGCTGTAAGAAGCGCCGAAATGGATCGTTATAACTTTAAGGTAAATTTGCAACAAGAAGTGAATAATTGGCTGACGTTAGGTACCAACTTAGGTTATACGCGTTACCATGATGTAGATGTGGCCGACAATCAAGCAGTTAATCAAGGAGGGGTCATTATGGGGATTTTATCTACACCTCCCAATATTGGAATTTACAATCCTAACGGTACCTTCACCAGTAACCCCTTTCAGGATTGGGAAAACCCCATTGCATTTACAGATGGATCTGAACGGGGTTATAGAAATCAACGGGTCATAGGAAATGCCTATGCAGAAATCACTTTTCTTCCCGGATTAAAGTTCCGCAGTAATTTTGGTATTGATGCAGGAAGTGGTGTATATGAATATTTCCTGGATCCGATCCGTACAAGCTATGGTCGTGCGCAGGAAGGTATTGGACGTTACAATACCGATCAACGTAATTACTGGATTGCTGACAACACCTTAACTTATAACAAACAGCTTGAAAAACACAATTTCGGTGCTTTACTGGGGATGGTGGCACAAAAAACCCAGTGGGAAAACAGTGAAACCGAACGTACCGGTTTTTCCGGTACATCGATTACGACACCCAATGCAGGCTCCGTGATACGGATAGCAAATGTGTCGAAAAGGGAAAAAGCAAATGTTTCCGTTATCGGGAGAGTTAACTACGATTTTGATGGTAAGTATCTGTTTACCGCAAACTTTCGTGCAGACAATAGCTCCAATTTCGGTTCGGAAAACAAATGGGGTTACTTTCCATCGTTTTCTGCCGGATGGCGTTTGTCAAAGGAAAATTTCTTAAATGAAGTTTCCTGGTTGGATGATTTAAAGTTGCGCGCAGGTTGGGGAATTGTTGGAAATGATAATGTAGGTGAATATGCTTATTGGGGGCGTGTAGCTAGTGATGCTAATTATCCCTTTGGAGGTGTTATATCCCCGGGAACCCGGCCATCCACTTTACAAAATGATAATTTGAAATGGGAGGAGACGAAGCAAACCAATATTGGCCTTGACATCAGTGTATTTAATGCTCGGTTAAATTTCAGTGCCGATGCCTATTTAAAGAAGACGAGCGACTTATTACTGAACGTTCCTGTACCTCGAGCAACGGGTTTTGATTATGTCTTACAAAATGCGGGAGCATTGGAAAATAAGGGTTTAGAATTTCAGGTAAATTCCCGAAACTTAGCGGGCGCGCTCAAATGGGAAACCGATCTAAATATTTCATTGAACCGTAACAAAGTAAGCGATTTGGCAGGTACCACTATTTTCGGTGCCAATATATCCGGAAGGGGAGATTTGAGTTATACTACCGTAGGCAACCCCATCGGCATGTTTTATGGTTATGTGTTCACAGGAGTAGATCCGCAGACGGGAGATGCTCTATATTTAAGAAACGACGGAACAAGCTCCAACAATCCATCCCCGGATGATCGCCGAATTATTGGAAATCCTAACCCTGATTTCATTTATGGACTAACCAACACCTTTGGATACAAGAACTTTGGATTCAGTATTTTTCTACAGGGAAGTCAAGGCAACGATATTTACAATGGTACGCGGGTAGAAATGGAAGGAATGATTGATGCTAAGAACCAAACAACGGCGGTGCTCGATCGTTGGACCAGTCCAGGGCAGCTTACCAATGTTCCGCGAGCTGTACCGGATAATACCAATAATTCACGGAACTCCACTCGTTTTGTTGAAAATGGTTCGTATCTGCGCGTAAAATCAGTAACCTTAAGCTACAATTTGCCGGAAACATTATTGAGTAGGTTGAAACTAAGCAACGTAAAAGTATATGTAACGGGCGAAAACCTATTTACCGTTACAAATTATAAGGGCTTTGATCCGGAAGTTAATGCTTTCACTAATACCAATGATGCTACGCAGAACAAAAACACTTTTGTGGGAATCGACTACGGAACGTACCCGCAAACGCGTAACTTAATCTTTGGCTTGAATGTTTCATTTTAAAGAAGATAGATATGACACGACATATAATAAGAGGTATGGTCGTCTGCCTTGTTGCGACAACCATCATTTCCTGTAATAAATTTACCGATTTAACGCCGATTTCTGAGGCCACTAATGAAAATGCTTATACCACAGCAAAGGAAGCAGAAGCAGCATTGACAGGAGCTTATGACGCGCTGCAGCAGGAATACTATGTTTGGGACAACATCATATTCAGCGATGTAATATCCGACAATTACTACGCAGGGGGAGATAACCCGGAGATTTTTGCTGTTGATAAATTACAAATTGTTCCTACAAATGGTCGCTTATTCACCAATTGGGGGCAGCTGTATGGAGGGATCGCCCGGGCAAATACCGTATTGGAAAAGGTGCCGGGTATTTCCGATCCGCAATTGGACGAAAGCGGAAGACGGGATCAGATCCTGGGAGAGGCTTATTTTCTTAGAGCCTTTCATTATTTTAATTTAGTGAAACTTTTCGGCGGCGTGCCCTTGATCTTGGTGCCTGTGGAGGCGAGCAAAACAGAAGAATACATCATTTCCAAATCAACTGAAAGCCAGGTGTATGATCAAATTATTGCTGACCTGGAACAAGCAGTGGCTTTGCTGCCGGATACTTTTTCCGATGAAAGCAGTATCAATAAGGCTCGGGCAACAAAAGGTGCCGCAAATGCTTTATTGGCGAAAGTGCACGCCCAAAGACCAGATCGCGACTATAACCGCGTGTTAAGCTATTGCGATGCCGTAATAAACAGTCCGGCCAATTATCAATTGTTGGCCAATTTTTCGGAATTATTTGATGGGGCGCATTACAATAATGCCGAGTCGATTTTGGAAGTGCAATATGTTGGCGCTCCCGAGGGTAATTTTGGTCCGCAGATGTTATTGCCACCGTCATTGAGTGGGGATACCTGGCGAAAATTTGTAACTCCGTCCCATGACTTGGTAAATGCTTTCGATAGCGAGGCAGATGTGGTACGGAAAAATAGCAGCATTTTATTTGAAAAAGTAAATTGGTTGGATGAGTTCTGGGGAAATCGGGCCGATAGTGAAGTTCCTTTTGCCTATAAGTGGAAAAGTGCCAGCGGTTGGGCCAGTTCCAATAGGCAGTATCTACTTCGTTTAGGGGATATTATTTTGCTGAAAGCAGAAGCTCTAAATGAATTGGGTAGAACGGCGGAAGCAAGGGAAATTTTAAATCAAATCCGACAGAGAGCAAAGATCAGTCCCTCCGAAGCCAACAGTCAATCAGCTCTACGAGCGGCCATCTTGAAAGAAAGAAGGCTGGAACTTTGTCAAGAAGCACAACGATGGGATGATTTAAAGCGCGCCGGTTTGGCGGTGGATGTAATGAATGGGCTGAATGAAATCGACTTACGCACCAATCAGCCAGTGGATTATAATATGACGACGGAGAAATTGCTGTTGCCAATGCCGCAACAGGAATTAGACCGAAATGGGCAATTGACGCAAAATCCGGGATACTAATTATGGTAGATATGCAGTTTGGGAAACTATATATGGCAATATTGGCCTTGATTATCTTTCTGTCTTGTAAACAAGGTCTTTCAAAGAAAGAGCGTAGCGAAGCACAAGCAAGCGATACCGGCAGCGAGATTACTTCTTATTTAACCAGAGGAGACCGTTCGGCTTTATTGCAAAAATCTTCGCTGTCTTTTGGCGGAAGTAAAGCCTCTAAAAATATCGTGGTAAACACGTTGGAAACTTATCAGGAGATTGATGGATTTGGATATACATTGACGGGGGGAAGTGCCGATCTTATCGCTTCTTTGTCGAACACCAAGCAGGATAGCTTGCTGGAAGAGCTTTTTGCTGATAAGGAGCAATCAATCCGAGTGAACTATCTCCGTATAAGCATTGGAGCATCTGATTTAAGTGCCACTACATTTACTTACGATGAAATGCCACCGGGTAAAACCGATCCGGACTTGAACTATTTTTCGATCGCCAAGGAAAAGGAGACGTTGATTCCGGTCCTGAAGAAGATACTGGCCATCAATCCTGATCTTAAAATACTGGGCTCCCCTTGGACGGCTCCTACATGGATGAAAACAAATGGAGCCTTTAAAGGTGGAAGCCTGAAAAAGGAGTACTACGCAAGTTATGCGCAGTATTTTGTTAAGTATATAAAGGAGATGGAAAAGGAAGGTATTACAATTGATGCGATTACCATTCAGAACGAACCCTTGCACCCGGGGAACACACCGAGTATGTACATGGAAGCAAAGGATCAAGCCGATTTTATTAAAACGGCTTTAGGTCCTGCTTTTGAATCTGCGGGCATAAAAACCAAAATAATCGTATATGATCATAATGCAGATCGGCCCGACTACCCGCTGGAAATTTATGCAGATAAAGATGCAGCAAAATATGTAGATGGAGCTGCCTTCCATTTGTACGGTGGCAAAATTGAAGCATTGTCGAAAGTGCATGAGGCTTTTCCTGATAAAAGTCTCTACTTTACCGAACAATGGGTGGGCGGTCCCGGCAATTTTCCGGAAGATTTGAAGTGGCATGTGTCTACGCTTGTTATAGGTGCTACGCGTAATTGGAGCAGGAATGTACTTGAATGGAATCTGGCAGCTGATGCCTCTTATAACCCGCATACACCCGACGGTGGTTGTACCAGCTGCCTAGGGGCTTTAACCATAGATGGCGACCGCGTAAGTCGTAATGTAGCTTATTATATTATAGGCCATGTCTCCAAGTTCGTTCCAACGGGATCCAAGCGTATAGCCTCTACATGGATGGATAGTTTACCCAATGTGGCCTTCTTAACTCCTGAGGGAAAGAGGGTGTTGATTGTTGTCAATGTGGAAAGCGAGGAACAAAGCTTCACATTTGAAGAATCGGAACGAAATGTACCGGCTACCCTACCAGGTGGATCGGTTGCTACCTTCGTTTGGTAAAAAGGATTTCGGTTTACGTTTTATCGAAAAGTTTGCTTTTCATGCTACTTTTGAGTTATTTTACCGTTTGTTAGATGATGCTTTGCCTCATCCTGTTAAAAAATCAAATAACTATAGATGAAACTTAACAAAATTGCTTTTATTGTTGCATTAGGAGCAGCTACGTTTTTCGTAAGTTGTAAAAGTAAAAAGCTGATTGTGAACGATGGTGCCGAAGTTGTCAATACAGGTGGTACGCCAGATCATATTGAAGGCGGTACCGTTTCCAGAACAGACGAAGGGGTGGTCCTTACTTTTGAATCCGATGTACTGTTTGCCACGAACTCTTCTTATCTGTCGGAAAAGGCGAAAGTAACAATGAAGAACATGGTGGCCTACATTAATAAGAATTACCCGAATGCACAAATTCAGATCAATGGCCATACCGACTCGACAGGTGAAGCGGATTATAACCAATGGTTATCCGAGAAACGTGCAGCATCGGTTAAGAACTATGCGGTATCCATAGGGCTTAATGGAAGCAACATCAAAACAAAAGGATATGGTAAAAGTAAACCGGTAGCAACGAACAGTACTGCAGATGGTAGGCAAAAAAATAGAAGGGTAGAGGTTATTATATTGAAATAGCTTTTAGCCTTTAGCGATTAGGGGTTAGTCTTTTGAAATGAAGTGCTAAAACTAATCGCTAACAGCTAAGAACTTCTAAAGATCATTCGCTCTGGCTGTTATCTCTGCGATATCCAATACCTGCACTTCCTGCTCCTTATTGTAGTTTTTAACACCATCTTTGAGCATTGTCATACAGAAGGGGCATGCTGCTGCTATGATATGTGGATCGGTTTGCAGCGCTTCATCAATCCGTTCGATATTAATATCCTTTCTTCCTTTTTCAGGCTCCTTGAACATCTGGGCACCGCCGGCACCACAGCATAGTCCATTGCTTTTACATCGTTTCATCTCTACAAGCTGTGCATCAAGTACTTCGAGTGCTTTTCGAGGAGCCTCATATACGTTGTTTCCGCGACCTAAATAGCAAGGGTCATGAAAAGTTATTCTTTTACCCTTGAATGGTTTTCCCTCCGTTTGCTTGAGTTTTCCCTCATCAATTAATTGTTGGATCAATTGGCTGTGATGAACCACTTCATATTGTCCGCCTAATGCAGGGTATTCATTTTTCAGCGTATTGAAGCAGTGCGGGCAAGCGGTTACGATCTTCTTTATCTCATACGTGTTTAATGTTTGGATATTCATTTGAGCCTGCATTTGAAATAGGAATTCATTGCCAGCCCGTTTAGCCGGGTCTCCGGTACAACCTTCTTCGGTTCCTAGTATGGCAAATTTAAGGCCCACATGATTCAAGATCTTACAAATGTCACGAGTGATGTGTTGAGCACGCTCGTCAAAGCTACCTGCACAACCTACCCAAAATAGTATTTCCGGATTTTTCCCCTTGGCTGCCATTTCGGCCATAGTAGGGATATGTAGCGTGTTATCCATTATTTTTATTTAAGTATCATGACTAAGTGTAAAGGATGTGCGTCCTCTTGATATATATTTATGCCTTGTATTTTCGATAACTAAAGGCCTTCTCTCCAGTTTACGCGATCAGCTTGTGCATATTTCCATGGAGCTCCGTTATTTTCAACATTAGCAAACATTGTATTCAAGCTGGATGGTGCCTGTGATTCTTCCATGACAATATATCGTCTCATATCCATAATAATTTCCAAGGGATTAATATTAACAGGGCAAGCTTCTGTGCAGGCGTTGCAGCTTGTGCAAGCCCAAAGTTCTTCCCGCGAAATATAATTATCTAATAGCGATTTCCCATCCTCTGTAAATGAGCCGTTTTTATCTATTTGTTTTCCGACTTCTACCATACGGTCCCGAGTATCCATCATGATTTTCCGCGGTGAAAGTAATTTTCCGGTGATGTTCGCCGGGCATACTGCGGTACAACGACCGCATTCGGTACAAGTATACGCATCCAGTAAATTTTTCCAGGTGAGATCCGTAATGTCTTTTACACCAAAGCGTGCAGGTTGATCACTTACCGGCGGCGCATAGGAAGGATCGAGCATCGCTTTGACTTCGTGCGTCACAGCGTCCATATTTGTAAATTGACCCTTCGGTTTTAGGTTGGAAAAGTAAGTATTCGGGAAGGCCAATACAATATGTAAATGCTTTGAATAGGGAAGATAATTCAAGAAAACCAATACACCCACGATGTGAAACCACCAGCAACTGCGCTCAATGACCCGAAGCGAATCCGGATTTTCAGGCAATAAAGGAAGCAGCAGAGAACTTATCGGGAAAGAGCCGGTGATCGATGTGCTATGAATTTGCAATTGCAATTTATAATCAGCTGCATTCATAGATAAGAATGCCGTCATTAAAGCTATCTCTGCAAGCAAAATAAGATTGGCATCGGTTCTTGGCCAACGGGTCATCTCTACTCCGAAGAAACGTTTTACATGTATAATGTTTCTTCGGAGTAAGAAGATCACGCAGCCGAGTAGTACAGAAAGAGCCAACCACTCGAAGCATGCTATCAGTAAATTGTACAGAGCGCCCAAACTGGAAAAAGCACGATGGGTGCCCGCTAAGCCGTCAATAACGATCTCCAACATTTCTATATTGATGATGATAAAACCTAGGTAAACAAAAAGATGCAATACAAAGGGAACGGGGCGCTTGGCCATTTTGCTTTGGCCGAAGGCAACACGAAGCATGGTTCGCCATCGCACACCAGGCTGATCACTCCTATCTGTCGGTTTTCCTAACTTGATATTCCGGATAATCTTGCGCGCGTTATAAGTTACTAAAGCAATTGCCGTCAATAAAATGATCGCAAAGATAATTTGGCCTATCATACAATATGGTTTTTTACGAAGTTACATAAAACTATTTATTATGCTTGCATAATAAATAAAATTTAGAAAAGATTTAAATTGCCAGATATGATGCTAAAGGTGTTGCTTATTACGCGATAAAAGAGGTTATGATTTTTTAGGACCTCTCACGCAATACGGTACGATTTTGTAAAAAACCAGGTACATGTCATGTTTTTTGCCTTTTTTATTTATTTTCCTCAAGTAATTCATTCGATTATGGTTAAAAGACTACTCCTACTTAAATTATCTGTTTTTATCAGCTGTGCGGTAACGGCGCAGCAGCCTACTGAATCTATTCAAGTTACAGATATGCTTAACATACAACGTATCAATCAGCTTGAAATTTCGCCGGATAAAAAACTGATCCTGTTTAATGTTCAAAAAATAAAGGGGCGAGAAAGTGATGTAGATAATTATGAATATGATAACCAGCTTTGGATGGCGAACAGGGAAGAACAATATAAGCTAAGGCAACTTACCTATAGTGAGCAGAATCCAAGTCAGCCTTCTTTCAGCCCGAAGGGAAGCGATATTCTTTTTGTTAGGACGATAAAAGGTAAACCGCAGCTGTTTTTAATGTCGTTATCCGGAGGAGAGCCGATGCAGCTTACCGATTTTAAATATGGTGCAAGCTCACCAAAATGGAGCCCTGACGGAAAGAAAATAGTATTTAGTGCCACCTTGAAATTGGAAGAGCTCCTGCAGGATTCGCTATTAAATCCGAAGCAACAACTGCCTTTATGGTTGAGTGAAAAACCCGGTTATCGAGATAATCATTATCTCGGAAGGTCGGATGCAAAAGCTAATCCAAATGGAAATCTTGCAGAAGTAAAGGCCTATCTGGCTCAGAATGAAAGGGAATATAAGGCAAAAGTAATCAATAAGCTACAGTTTCAGGGAGAAGCTGCTACCTCGAGTGAAATGCGCTTTACCCATTTGTTCGTCATTGCGGTTTTAGATGGTGCACCGCAGACCGCGCCAAGAGCAATCACGACGGGTTTTAACAGTTATAGTGATCCTTATTTTTGCAACAACGACCAAATCGTCGTTAATGGGAGGCTTTCGGATACAATATTTCCGGATCGTGCATTAGAAAGCGCTGTCTATAAAATAAGCTTGAGTAATCCTCTTCCTCAAAAAATATTGGGAAAAAAAGAGCTGTCTTATAGAATCAACACGGTATCTCCATTCGGGAACTATCTGATATATAGCGAATCCATGGTCGCTACACCGAATGTACCAAGTGTGCATGTGATGGATTTAACGGAATCTAAACACTTGTATCCAATTGACTTGGATCGGAATATGGGAAACTTCAAATGGGCTGAAAAAGAAGATCAGGTTTATTTTACCGCTCAAAGCAACGGAGGGATTCCACTTTATCGATTTTCGTTAAGGGGAGCCAAGCTGGAGAAATTATCGAGTGAACATGTAGGAATTGAAGACTACGTGATTGGAAAAAAAGTATTAGTTTATACCAAGACGAGTGTAAACAACCCGTGCGAACTGGAAATAGCCGATATGGATATGAAGCAAACCCAGAGAATAAGTTCTTTCAATGCAAGCTGGTTGAAGAACAGGAAACTCAGTTTGCCGGAAAAGCATGTTTTCAAGAACGAGGAGGGAATGGAAGTGGAGTATTGGGTAATGAAGCCCATTGGTTTTCAAGAGAGGAAGAAATATCCTTTATTGCTGGAGATTCATGGTGGACCGAGTGCCATGTGGGGCCCCGGCGAGAATAGTATGTGGCATGAATATCAGTTTTTCTGTGCAAAAGGTTATGGTATTGTCTATTGTAATCCGCGAGGATCGGGAGGGTATGGTGAAAGATTCCTTCGGGCAAATATGGATAATTGGGGAAAGGGACCTGCCAAAGATGTTTTGGAGGCTTTGGATCGAACAGTAGCGGAAGGTTGGGCTGATACGAGTAGACTGTTGCTGACAGGCGGTTCTTATGCCGGTTATCTGGTAAGTTGGATTATTGGGCACGACCAACGTTTTAAGGCAGCGTGTAGTCAACGAGGTGTGTATGATCTAAAGACCTTTTTTGGAGAAGGAAACGCGTGGCGGCTGGTGCCGAACTATTTCGGTGGTTATCCTTGGGAAGAGAAAACCAGACAAACGATCGAACGGGAATCGCCTATTAATTATGTGTCAAATATAAAAACTCCGTATATCATCTTTCACGGTGAGAATGATCTACGTACGGGTGTTATACAGAGCGAAATGCTATATAAAAGCTTAAAGATATTAGGAAGGCCGGTTGAATATGTGAGGCATCCCGGTGCTACCCACGAAATTACACGTAGTGGAGATAATAGGCAACGTATAGACCAGATGTTGCGTACTTACGAGTTTTTTGAGCGTTTTATTAACTGATTTTGTCCTTAGCTTTACCGCCCTCAGACGACATAGTAAAAAAGAGGGCGGCTTACTAAGGATTTTATATAACCAGGATGGTTTGTAAAAATAATTTTTGAAAGAATAGGCCGTACAATTGTTCTAAATTTATTATATTAAATTCAGCTTTGGAAAAAATAACGCCACTCTGGCAAAGGTAGAGAGATGAATGGTGACAAACAATCCCTGTTTTTCGGTATTTTTATTCTCTTTCATTAGAACCGATTTCCCATTTCCAAAGTTCAGAAGCCGGGACGCAAAATGCAAAAATATTCGACCAAATAACTATCTAATACGACAAAATGAGATTGTATTGATATGCGTATTGGTTTGGTTCGTCACTTCGAGAATTGTGTAACAAAAAAGCCTCAGTGTTATCTAAGGCTTTTTGTGGTACCAACTGGATTCGAACCAGTGACACAAGGATTTTCAGTCCTTTGCTCTACCAACTGAGCTATGGTACCGTCAAACGTTGGCTTTTTTATTTCCGTTCGTTTGTTTTGGGACTGCAAATGTAGTGTCTTTTTTGAATTCACCAAAGTTTTCTTAAAAAAAAGATGCGTTTTTTTTAAGAATATGGTGCATAGGCCTGATTCACAGCTACAAAATTTTAAATGTAATTTAGGCTTACCTGAGTAGCCCTTTTTCTTTTAGATCTTCAAATATAATCTTATCAACCTCAGAAACTCTTGGCTTGTCATTGTACGATAGCCAAACGACTTCTTCAATTTCAGCCGACGCTTGCAAAATACCGTGAAAGGATGCTGTGTAGCAGCGCATGTTAACCATAATTCCTACTGGATGATCATGAGCTTGGGCGGAGAATTCTCCATAAAATCTGATCGATTCAGGAATTATAGTCACTGTCAACTCTTCTGCGATCTCTCTAATTAGAGCTTCTATATCTGATTCGCCTGCCTCACGCTTACCGCCGGGAAGATAATAGGTGTCTTTCCCTCTGCTGCGTGTCGATAGGATTCGGCCGTCTTTAATTTCAATGAGTGCAAGTTTGTCGATCATTCCCTTTATTATGATTGATAGCCTAAGGCATGTTTGCTCATGGCGATATTAAATGTTATGTTTAGTGTTTTGTTCAATTTCGGAAAGCGTTAATTCATTCTTTCTTTGAGCCCAAAAGCCAATGATTATCAAAATCATTCCTGTCATAATCGATACATCCGCCATATTAAAAATACCTGTTTTAATGAAAAGGTAATCAATGTGCATAAAATCCGTGACCGATCCATAGAGAATTCTGTCGTAAAGATTGCCTATTCCGCCACCAAGCGCAAAGGCAATACCTACCGATAGCCAGGCTGAGTTTTTCTCTTGCTGTATTAAGTAATAAAGACCGAATAGTAAAATTAGGGCAGGAAGTATGGATAGAAATATGATTTTTACGATTCCGGGCAGGTTGTTGCCCAAGCTTAAAAAAGCACCGCTGTTTTCTACTTTAGTTAAGACAAAATACCTGTCGACAATCTTAATCTCTTCATAGTAATCAATTTTTTCACGAACGATGCGTTTTGATACTTGATCGCAGCCCACATTTATTAGTACCAATAGTAGGAGTAATATAGTTCTCATCTTCTCAATAACCTGTTGACCCTTTTTTTTCGAAGTTCGGGCAATACCGATTTGCAAGATAATACTAAAACTTCCATTTAGCAAGACCATTCGATGGACGTAGAAGAGAAGTATATTAGTTTAGGCGATGGTTGCGCTTTTGTTGATGCCATCTGGCAGCCTTGGCCTGCCAGATGGTTAGTAAATGACTTTGGCTAGGCGTTTAAACCGCCATCAATGGTAAGTGAAGTGCCGGTGATATACTTGCTTTCTTCACTTGCCAAGAACGCCACTAAATTGGCAATATCACTCCCGGTACCATAATCTGATAACGCCATTCTGCTTCGTAAAAAATCTGCCAACTCGGTGTTTGCAGGATTCATATCTGTATCAATTGGACCTGGTTGCACAACATTAACGGTGATGTTTTTTGGTCCTAGGTCCCGAGCCAGCCCTCTAGTAAAACCGGTTAATGCAGATTTACTCATTGTATAAAGTGTTGTTTGTGCACTCAGTGCATTCTCCGCCATATTGCTTCCAATATTAATAATCCGACCACCGTTGGGCATACTTTTTACTGTTTCCAATGCTGCTATAAACAAGGCCCGAACGTTAATATTCATAATTTGTTCATAATCTTCCAATGTATGCTCTTCAAAGGGCCTACCAATATAAATACCGGCATTGTTAACAAGAATATCAATAGGACCAAAGGCAGATACAACCTGTTGAATAGCGCTTTGTATCGCCTGCGGATCCGCGCTATCTGCTTGTATGGCATTTACTTGTTTGCCCGCTTTTTGAAGTCTATCAAGGAGCTGTTCAGCTTTTTCCGGCGATTTTGCATAGGTAAATGAAACATGCGCTCCTTCTGTAGCGAGTTTTTCTACAATGGCGGCACCAATTCCTCTGCTGCCACCTGTAACCAAGACTATCTTGTTTTTCAATCTTTCCATTGGTAATTTTTTTTACCAAAAGTAGGTTCTTAACTTTATATTTGTAAGTACAGATTAAATTGTTAGGTACTAACAAAAACGTAAGAAATGAGAAAAGAAACATCTACCAATGCTTTGAATGAGAAGCAAATTAATGATACTTGCGGTATGGCATATTCATTATCTATTATTGGAGGCAGGTGGAAACCGGCCATACTTTGTCGACTTGCTTATGGGAAAATGCGTTATAGTGATCTGAAGAACTCAATTGACGGCATTTCTGAGCGAATGTTGGTGGCTCAACTCCGAGAGTTGGAAAAGGATTATATTGTAAAACGTAATGTCTATGCTGTGGTGCCACCTCGCGTTGAGTACGAATTGACAGACCTTGGCCTAACGATGCGGCCTATGTTGCAGGCAATGTCCGACTGGGGGAATATGCATCGTAAAACAACGGTAAGAAAAAAGGATGACACTGCTGTTGCTTAGTATTTTAGAAGAGCGGGCAGATTATTGGGCAATAAAGACCGGAATATCGACGCGGTGTCTGAGCCTATTAACGGTTTCCCCATAAATAAAGTCCTTAAGACCGCGATGCCCATGGCTACCTACGATCAGGAGGTCTGCTTGGTAATAGTTGCATACCTTGGCAATGAATTTCACCCGGTTTCTATGGCCCACCTCAAAGCTTGTTTCAAAGCCTTTGTCTTTAAAAAGCTGAATATAACGGGACATTCTTGCTTCGTCGTGACGTTTCTCGTAATCATCTGTGTCTTCTTCCATCATTCGGGAAGATGCGCTTTCCGCCACATGGATTAGAATAAACTGCGTGCCGGGTTTGGCAAGCTTAAGTGCATATGAAACCACTAAGGGATCAGATGAAGAATAGTCTAGTGCTAGTGCG
Source organism: Olivibacter sp. EAT-5 (assembly GCF_044784325.1). Taxonomy (NCBI): domain Bacteria; kingdom Pseudomonadati; phylum Bacteroidota; class Sphingobacteriia; order Sphingobacteriales; family Sphingobacteriaceae; genus Olivibacter; species Olivibacter sp. EAT-5. The sequence continues at coordinate 3,100,102 of NZ_CP173028.1, forward strand.
ATACGGTTGAAAGCGGGTGTTTCCAATACAGAATCTTGAAAAGGCGGATGGACTTCCATATTCACTTTTTTCTTAAGTTTAATTATAGGGTAAAGGACCGTTAGTAGCAACAGTACAAATAATCCCACGCCACCTATAATCAGTAGTGCCGTCAGCCAAGGGTTGTTAAATACTTTAATCCAGTTTGTGATTTCTTCGTATACCAACTGAAAGTTTAGGAAGGATATAATGGCTGCGATTGTCCATGCAATTATTTTAAGACCCGTTGAAATAGCAAAGACCCCCATCCGTTTCCGATCACTGACAAAATGGATAAGCGGAATAACTGCAAAAGCTAACTGCATGCTTAATAAAACCTGACTAAAAACAAGCATTGGTCCCACTTCGTCATCACCGGCAATATAAATTACTAGAATAGCAGGAACAATGGCCAATAAGCGCGTCAACATGCGTCGTAAAGCTGGGCTAATACGCAAGCGTAGATAGCCCTCCATCACAATTTGCCCAGCCAATGTTCCGGTAACAGTTGAGCTTTGACCGGCCAGAATCAGTGCGACGGCAAATAGTCTGGGTGCCCATTCACTGCCCAATGTTGGTGCTAATAATTTATGCGCGTCCTGTAATTCGGCAACGTTATTCATGCCGTTTTTGTGAAACACGGAAGCAGCCAGAATCAAGATCGCGGCATTGACGAAAAACGCAAGATTGAGGGCAATTGCCGTGTCCCAAAAATTATACTTCAGTGCTTTTCTAATAGAAGATTCATCTCGATTGATTTTGCGGGTTTGCACAAGAGCAGAATGCAGATAAAGATTATGAGGCATTACCGTTGCACCGATAATCCCGATGCTAATATAGAGCGCGGCTGTGTTCGGGATGGATGGTATAAAACCGCTGGCGATAGAGGCCATATCCGGTTGCGCCAAAATCATTTCTACCAGAAAACACATGCCAATCATGAAAATCAAACCAATAATGAACATTTCCATCTTTCGCATTCCTAAGCGTTGAAGATAAAGTAGCAGAAAAGTGTCCAGGAAACTAATAGCAACACCCCATAAGAGATCCAATCCAAATAAAAGATTCAGTCCGATTGCCATACCTAACACTTCTGCTAAATCACAGGCAGCAATAGCTATCTCGGCAAGAATGTACAAAATGAAATTCATTTTTTTCGGATAGGTCTCCCGATTACACTGGGCTAAATCCTTGCCCCAAACTATGCCGAGTCGTGCCGTTAAGCTTTGTAACACCAGTGCCATCATGTTACTCATTAATAAGACCCAAATTAGTGTATAGCCAAACTGGCTGCCCCCTGCTAGATCTGTCGCCCAGTTTCCCGGGTCCATATAGCCTACGCTTATTAGATAAGCGGGGCCAAAGAAACTCAAGATCTTTTTAAATCGCGACCCTTTTATATCGGTCTCAACGCTTTGATGTACTTCCTCTAACGATTTGTGTTGGTTGTTCAATGTTTTCGTTTAATAAAAATGTAATTCCTATCCTCAAACAGACAATATATTCAGAATGTTTTTAGTGTTGCTTAACTAAAAAGTTTTGCTTGGCTAACTTATGAATTTTATAGTACAAAATCAATAGCCGTTCGCAAGTTCGTATACAGCTGCCTGATCGGTCTGTTTTCTTGAATTGTAGAATGGCCGTATCTCTTCATACGGTCTTTGTTTGATAAAAATTTAAATTTTTCAATCAATTTGCAATGGTCAATGTTTTAATAAAGAAAGAAAGGAGTTTGTTATGACGATTACTGTTCGGGAGCCTGGTACCAAGGCATTTATAAATATTAATGCGTATCCTGAAGAATACAAAGATTCTACAGCGTGGCGGATACAATACCCGGGAATTAAACCCTTCCTAATGATCAAGCGAGACGGTGAATGGATAATGGTCGATCACGAAGCAATTAATATTGAAGTAGCCGAAGCTGTAATTGAGGCAATGAAACAAGTTGACAATTAATGTTTCGATTTGGTATCGCTTTTGCTAAATAGCAGTAAAAATAAAGCTATGATTAAAAGAATTTTGACTTACGTACTTGTCAGCGGCATATTTTGGAGCTGCAATAACGGAACAAAAGGCACCGGGGATATAAATACTACCGACACTACGACTGAGGAGTATGTACCAATCGATGCCACATCTGATACGGCGGATATGCATAATGCACAAAACTCATTAGATGTTGTTGGAATTTATAAGGGTGTGCTACCCTGTGCCGATTGTGAAGGGATAAATACCGAGTTGGAATTGAAAGCAGACAGCACTTACACATTAAAAAATAGCTACTTGGGTAAAGGAGACAGTCAGTCCTTCGAAGAAGATGGCCGCTATGTTTGGATTGATGGGAGCACGATTGAGTTAAAAGGAGGCAGGGATGCACCCGGTAAGTACTTTGTAGGTGAAAACACCCTTACACAGCTCGATATGAACGGTGATAAAATAACCGGGGCGCTGGCTGACAAATACATTTTACGAAAATAAAGACCGTATACGGAAATTGAAGAACGTGTCGCAATGACACGTTTTTCAATCTTGTTCACTACCGTTCTTAGAAGACAGTCCTTTTTTTCGTTTATTTTTTTACGCAATCGGTTGATCCCCCTTTTCATTTTCTATCTTCTTTTATTTCGCGTAGTTTGCCATCAAAATCAATTATGATATGCAAGTAAAACGCGTCGTGCTTCTCTTTAGCAGTTTGTTAATTATCATTTATCAAAGTCTCGGACAAACCAAGCCCATTCCGGAAAACATTGTGAAAATACCGATTGGCGGAAATTCTTGGCAAACGGGTACGACTTCCGGAAAGGATAATCTAATTTCGAAAGCGGGTATCAAACAATGGGACGACCCGAAGAAAGGCTTCAAGACATTCGTACGGCTAGAAAAAGTAGGTGCCTTAACAATTTGGTTAGATGCGAAAATTAATGAACCCAGTGCCTTGCGGGTTACGGTTGCAGGAGAGACGAAAACCGTGAATCTGAAGGCCCAGCATAAAAAAATGGTTTACCTGGGCGACTGGGTCATCCGTGATACAGGATATACAGTCATTAACATACATGGTCGACCAGTTAATTTGAGTAATATAGAATATTTAGGAATCCATGGCACTGCGGTTAATGATCGTGCTCATTTTGTCAAAAATGATGAAGGAAATTTTTTCTATTGGGGTAGACGTGGGCCCTCTACGCATCTGAATTATCAATTGCCTGAAAAGGATATCATGTATTATTATAATGAAGTAACAGTACCGGAAGGTAATGACCTTATTGGGTCTTATTTTATGGCCAATGGCTTTAGCGGTGGTTATTTTGGTATGCAGGTTAACTCAAAAAGTGAAAGACGTATTCTATTTTCCGTATGGAGCCCTTTCCAAACAGACGATCCGAAAACCATTCCACCGGATCATCAAATAAAACTATTAAAAAAAGGTGAAAGAGTACATACGGGTGAATTCGGTAATGAAGGAGCCGGTGGACAAAGTTATTATAAATTTAACTGGATAGCTGGTAACACTTATAGGTTTTTGTTAAAAGGCGAACCAGTAGCTAATAATTATACAAATTATACGGCGTGGTTCTACGCACCTGAAGTTGCTGAATGGAAATTAATTGCTAGTTTTAGTAGACCTCAAACATCAAGCTGGCTTAAAGGCTTTCATTCTTTCTTAGAGAATTTTTCACCTGAGGAGGGAATTTTCGAAAGAAAGGTTTATTTCGGAAACCAGTGGGTCATTGATAAAGAAGGGCGTTGGTATGAGGTGAAAAGAGCTAAATTTTCTGCTGATAATACAGCCCGCGTCGGATATCGGATGGATTACAGCGGTGGAAGTGAGCAGGATAAATTTTTTCTGAATAATTTTGGTTTTTTTAGTCATTATACCCCCATTGGAGCACAATTTAGCAGATCGACGAACGGCGACAAACCAACGATCGATTTCAATAAATTGCCATAAGAGGGAGAGGAAAGACTGATTATTATTAATATTTTAGGAAGCGCATAGATCTACAAAGATCTATGCACTCTGATTGTTAACGATCTGTTAGTAACCTGGGTTTTGCGTTAGTTCGCCGTTTAGTACAATCTGACTGCTTGGTATAGGATAAAGATAGTAGTTGGGATCTTTTATAACAAGCATTCGATCCAATGCCAGGCCCGTTCTACAGAAATCGAACCAAGCTTCACCTTCAAACATGAGCTCGCGCTCTTTTTCTTCTTGCACCGCTGTGATGAAATTCTCTATACTGCCAAAAGAATTTATTGGGGGAGGGGTTAGGCCGGCCCGCTTTTGTACCTCTTGATAAGAATGATAGGCAGCATCGCTGACTGTGCCATCCACTCTCGCCTGTGCTTCAGCATGTATCAGAAAAATTTCAGCAATTCGAATAACCGGCAGATTTTGTGTTGCGGGACTTGCCTTGGGGAATTTGCCAATATAATAACGATCGCGCGATCCGAATTTGACCGTGAAGTCCCTTCTTTTATCTCCCTCGGCATATTTCTCGTATACAGTAGTTCCTCTTGCATAAAAGAGCATACTTGGATTATCGTTGCTAACTGAGGCCAAGGGATTGGTTGCTTGATCATCAAATTGTAATTCGAAAATGGATTCTTGCGTATTCTCCGTTGTCCATATAGACGCGAAATCAGGTATCAGCGTGAAACGTTGACTATTAATAACTTCTTGCGCGAGGCTCGCAGCTTGGGAGTAATCACCTGTAATCTGACCGTTGTATAATTGCACTTTAGCGAGCAAAGCCTTCGCTGCAAGGCTCGTTGCTCGGCCTTTGGATGTGGCATCATCGCCATAACTGTCCGGAAGTGTGGCTGCGTCCTGTAGATCGGTAATAATTTGTTGATAAACTTGATCAATGGGTGTGCGTGGAATCGCTATGTTTTCCTCTTCTGTTGTAGCAGTTGTCTTTAAAGGTACAGCGCCGAAGGCCCTTACTAGGAAAAAGTAATTGAGCGCCCGAACAAATTTAGCCTCTCCGACAAATTGCTGTCTCTTTTCAGTTGAGATGCTGCTCTCGGGCATTTCAGGAACCCTGGTTATAATATTGTTGGCTGCATTGATAGTGGCATAGGTCGCTTGCCACATATTATTGGTCCAAGGGTTGTTTACTTGGATATTATTTGTTCGGAAATTTTCGTATTCGGGATAGACCGAAGCATGACTTACATGACCTGCGGAAAATTCGGGAACGATAATGATGGACTGGCCAAAAGAAAAGGAGTTTAGCATTGTCCGGTACATGCCAATTACGGCTGAATTAGCGTTTGTTTCTGAATTAAAATACTCATCGGGTGTAATCTGGCTAATCGGTTCTTTATCAAGGAAGTCGTTACAAGCCGACAAGGAGGCTGCTAGCAACGTTATTATAACGATATTAAAGAATGTCTTCATTGTTTTCAAGTCTATTTTGAACTATTAAAAAGTTAAGTTTACGCCAGCTGTAAATATGCGAGGCTGAGGATAACTGCCATAATCATAACCGTAAATGAGGCCGGTGTTAGCACCGCCATGACTGGATCCTACTTCCGGGTCGTATCCCCGATAATTGGTGAAAACGTAGGCATTTTGGACCGTTACGTAAACCCGCAGTCGACTTAAGTTGATATTTTCAATCATTTTAGTTGGGAAAGTATACCCTAGGGTGATGTTTCTCAATCTAAAGAAAGATCCATCTTGTACAAAACGGTCGGAAATAGCACCGTTATTCAGATCGCCTGGACTTGGTCGTGGAACATCCGTGATATCTCCAGGGTTCCTCCACCGACGGGTCCAATCGGTAAAGCCATTACTACTTGCGTTATACCCCTCTAAACCGGTTGCTAAATTATAGTTGAACACATCGTTTCCGTAGGAGAATTGTCCCATGATACTTAAATCAAAATTCTTGTACTGGAAAGTGTTCGTTATACCACCAAAGAAATCGGGATTTGGATCACCAATAATTTGTCGATCATCCGGATTAGTAGGCGTGGTTGGGTCGCCATTTTGGTCTTCAAAATCAATCAGTCCGGTTTCGGGGTTGACACCGATCATTTTCCATCCATAAAAGGTTCCGAGGGGAAGTCCCGGTTGTGCAATATTTAACTCACCTACTCCTCCAAGAATCCTGTTAACAGGTAAAGACACCACCTTGTTGCGGTTGAACGTCATGTTGAGTGTGGTATTCCATTTAAATTCCCCCACAAGGTTTTGCGTTGACAGCTCAAATTCAAACCCTTTATTTTGGATTTCGCCGAAATTGGTGAATCTGTTTTGAAAGCCCGAATTTGTGAGAACAGGTATTCCGATCAGCAAATCAGAGGTGTTTTTCAAATAGTAGTCTGCCAATAAGGAAATTCGATTACCGAAGAGACCTAAATCCAAGCCGATATCCCATTGTTTGGTGGTTTCCCATTTTAAGTTTTTATCTCCCAAAACATTAGGTATGAACCCAGGTAGGCCTAAATAATTCTGTCCACCTGTATAAAGCGAATAACTAGCATAGTTGCCGATATTCTGATTACCGGTAATCCCCCAGCTCGCCCTTAGTTTTAAATTGCTAATTGCTTTGATATCTTTAATAAAATCCTCGTCCGACAACCTCCATGCAGCGGCAAACGAAGGAAAATACCCCCACCGGTTATTTTCTCCAAATCTAGAGGAGCCGTCAGCGCGGAAATTTGCTGTAAATAAATATTTTCCTTTAAAACCATAATTTACCCGAGCGAATCCTGATGCAATAGCCCATTCTTCAGGATATGAATTAGCTCCCGTTATAACACCTCCCGAAGAAATGTACTCAATATCGTTTGAAGGAAAATTAGAGCGTTGTGCATCAACAAATTCCAATCGCGACTCTTGAACAGAAAAACCTGCCAGCGCATTAATACTGTGATCGCCGAAGGATTTGTCAAAACTTAATGTTGTTTCATTAATCCATAGTTGATCACGGGTGTTTCGTCTGGCACCTATTCCTCCCTGACTAGCAAAAGAACGCAATCCCTGCGGAGGCATAAAAAAAGTTTCATCAATAAAACTTAAATCGGTGCCGAAACTTGTTTTAAGTGCCAGTTCCGGTATAAAGCGATATTCAGCCGAAGCGTTTGCCAACACCCTAAATGTCTGTGCATTGTTGGTGGGAAGTTCTAGCATGGCTACTGGATTTTCCCGAGAAGTGCTTACTTCATCGAAGGCGTAGCTGCCATCCGGATTATAAACCGGAATATTTGGTGGCGCTACAATGCCGTTTTTTGTGGCTCCCTCTTTTGAGTTTTCTTCCTGAACGCGATCATTAATAGCCCTGGTTAGATTAATAGAAGTAGAGAAACGTAATTTTTCACTATGTTGATGGTCAAGATTAAGGCGGGCACTTAAACGGTTAAAATTTGAGTTTAACAGCACCCCGCCCTGTTTCATATAGCCGATTGAAGTATAATATTGTGTTTTTTCGCTGCCTCCGCTCGCTGACAATTCATAGTTACGTGTGGCGGCCGTACGGAAGATAGCATCTTGCCAGTCGGTGTTAATGTTGGGGTTTGCTAAGATCTGATCCGGGATGGCCGTGACGGTAGAATCCATTTCCATCCGATACTTATAATAATCCCGCATGTAATCTTGGTACTGTGCTGTGTTCATCATATCGTACCAACGTTCCTTCGGTACTTCAGAAAAACCTTCATACATATTGAAATTAAATGTACTTGTGCCCGCCTGTCCTTTTTTTGTGGTTATTAGTACAACACCGTTAGCCGCGCGTGCACCATATATAGAGGATGAGGCAGCATCTTTAAGTACTTCAACAGATTGTACATCCGACGGATTAATAGATGAAAGAATATTAATCCCCTGTGTACCGCCGCCAAAATTAAAATTCGTTCCACCTGTAAAATTTGTGGTACTATTTACGGGAATTCCATCTACTACATAAAGCGGGTCGGAGCTTGCATTGATTGAGGTCGTTCCGCGTACACGAATATTGAGGCCACCTCCAGGTGATCCCGATTTTTGCGTAACCTGAACACCGCCGGCTTTACCTTGAATAGCCTGTGTTACACTAGGCAATACATCATTTTCAATTTGATCACTTCCGATACTTGATACAGAGCTGGTTAATTTAGAGCGATCCATTGTTCCGTAACCGACAGCAACTACCTCCACTTCTTTTAAAGCTTGAGCCTCCTCACTAAGTGTTGTATTGACTACTTTTCTGTTGTTTACAAACTCCTCTTTCGTATCGTAGCCTAAAGAACTAAATACGAGTACAACATTGCCTGGTGCGGCTACACTGTATTTGCCCTGCTCATCCGTAATAACGCCTTCTTTTTTGCCTTTAATAGTTACGCTAACGCCCGGGATGGGGCCTTTTGTATCCCTTACAACACCGGTAATTTTTTCTTGTGTACTATCTGTTTTTGCAGTGTCCGGTTTTACCTGCGTGCTGTCACGGCGAAGCGAATCATTGGCTATCTTGTTTGTATCCGGTGTAACGTTAGCGGCAGGTTGAGACGAACTGGCCACAGGTTTTTCTATCAGTTGCAACTCGATATTAATCTCCTGCATTTTATTGACGGGTTCTTCTTTTGTTTGGTAACCGGAAGAGGTGAAAATTAACACGCCTATCGCTGGACTGTTGATAACATATTTTCCATCCTGGCCCGTTAGTACGCTGTCCCTTGAACCTTTAGGTTTTACAGAAACGTTAGCCAAAGGTTTGCCGGAAGAATCTGTGACCACGCCCTGTATCCGGATAGTATCGAGAACCGGTTTTTTCGTCGTGTCTTGCATGGTCGTGTCCTGATAGGAAAGAAGCAGATCCGATTTATTGCTTGCATGTGTGGTTTTTACGGTAGCGCCTTTTGAGTAATAGCCAAGGAGGATTAGGCTTAAGATAAATACAATTTGGGTGTAACGACTTCGTTTCATTCTTTGCTTTTTTACTATAATTGATTGTCTCGTCAGCAAGTGACGGGTTATCTTAACTGACGATCAAAAAGCTTAACAAAAGATGATTTAATAAAGTTTGCGGTATTGTTATACAGATTTTGTAACTATTATATTGATAATCAAAGGATTGCTGTGTAGAAAATCCGCTTTTTGTGGACTTTGGTACACATAATGTTGAAAAAAAATAAAAAAAAGTAAGGCTGTTCGATGGGCGAACAGCCTTAACTTAACCAATTATAAACCTAAATTATGAGAAGGATCTTTATATAAAAACCAATGTGATGGTTGTCTATTACTTCAAACAAAGATAGCCAAGAGAACAAAAAAATTCTAAAATATAGTGTTAAATTTATGTTAATATAACGTCAAAAATGATGTAAATAAACTGTATACCAATTGGGTATATAGTTAAAAACGCAAAAAACAAATGAATATTGTGTGACTCTAGGCTATTTATTTCCTTGATAAAAACAATTTCTGCAACGAGGTTCGTAACTCTCCTTTTCTCCTATGAGCACTCTGGTATTGCCGGTCGAAATTCTATAGGAATAGTTGGCGGGGGCTCCGCAACATACGCACACGGCGTGAACCTTGGTAACATGTTCGGCAATAGCCATTAGGTTTGGAATTGGGCCAAAGGGTCTACCCATATAATCCATGTCTAGCCCGGCGACAATAACCCTTATTCCTTTATTTGCCAGTATGTTACATACTTCGGGAAGATTGTCGTCAAAAAACTGCGCTTCATCGATGCCAACTACTTGAGTTTGTGTTCCCAATAATAAAATAGCAGAAGACATCTCCACAACCGTGGATTGAATACTATTCTTATCGTGTGAGACAATTTCCGTTGTCGCGTAACGCGTATCAACAGTTGGCTTAAAAATCTCAACTTCCAACTTTGCTATTTGTGCCCTTCTCAATCTTCTAATCAGTTCCTCGGTTTTTCCGGAGAACATAGAACCACATATCACTTCTATACTTCCTTTCGGGCCTGTTTTGTTTATGAAATTATGCTCACTGAACAGCATGGATTGTTGTTTTTATTCTTTAACACTAAAATCACCTTAGAAAAAGGGATGCTAATATCGGCATTTATTTCTGGTTTTGCCGCGTGGCTTCGCTATAAGAAAGCATGGTTGCTTAATAATAACCAATAGAGCAAGATAGCTCTTGCCAATCCATGCTATTTTATCTAAGTTTGACTAATATTCTTCAACATTTAGGATAAATAAGCGTTAATACATATTATGGTAACACAGAAAAGCATTTTTGAAAAGATAGGTGGTCTGTTGCAGGATTTGACTGAACAGTATGAGTTTCTAAAGGAAAATCCAAAGGAACAACAAGGTCTTCATTTGGAACTTTTTGAGGCAAATATGACTTATCTAATGGGGCATGTAACGATATTAAAAAAACTCACCTCTTTGGATACCACAGAAAGTTATGCTAGCAAGGTACACGAGACAGGACTTGATGCGAAAAAAGAGGAAAAGCCGGAGATTTCGATACCTGAAATAAGTGCAGAGCAAGCAGTAGACGAAAAAGTAACCTTAAGGGAGGAAGAAGGCGAACAAACGTCTGCATTGAATTATGTAGATCAACAAGAAGTGAAAGAGACCTATTTTACGCCTGCCACAGCAAGTGAAGACGAGAAAGCCGAGGAATTTAAATTAGAGGATAAGCGCGATAAAAAAGAGGAGGAAAGAAGAGAACAGGGGGAATCAGGAGAACGGATCGATTATCCTATAAATGACAGAAAGCAACCAGAAGATACGGCTGAAGAAACAGCGGTTGTAAAAAGCAGCGAAGAAGATGATCAACAAATTCATACTGAGCGTATGCTGGAGAAGGACCCTGATGAAGAAGAGAAGGAAGAAGTAGATAGAACCGGTGTAGGATTTATGGGGGAAAACGAAGTAGAAAAGGAAAAAACAGAGAAAGAGACTATGTCGGCGGGAGAAGGGGAGCCCGTATCAAAACAGGTTATAGAGGAGGCCAAATCAGTTGTTATTCCAAATGATCAAAACAAGCCTGAGCCAAAACAAGAAGAACCAAAGCGTCCAATGACCTTAAACGAATTGTTCTCTGCTCAACGTAAGCAAGAGCAAGGTATATTGAATGAACAGCAAGCGTCCGGTAATTTTGCCAAACAAGAATCCCCGACTACCACTAAACGGATTACGGATATAAAATCAGCTGTTAGTTTGAATGACAAGCTGCTATTTATCAAAGACTTGTTCAATGGTTATAGTTTAGCTTATACAGAGGCGATTGAGCTCTTAAGCCGTTATGATAATTTTGCCGATGCGGATGCCTTCCTGCAGAGTAATTATGCTCAAAAGAATAACTGGGCAAATAAACAAGCCACAGTGGATAAATTATATGCCATATTGCGGCAAAGATTCGCTTAATAGTGTTTGACACGATTGTTCAATGAGATAATCCAGGTATCTTTGAGTGCCTGGATTTTTTATTAAACAACTCCTTTTCTGTTCGAGTCAAATTTCAGTAGGATAAAGAGCAGCAGGGTGAAACTCAGTAGAGAAGAGCCTCCATAGCTAAGGAAAGGTAGCGGGATACCAATGACGGGTACAATGCCTATTGTCATACCGATATTGATAAAAAAATGAAAAAAGAAAATGGAGGCAACACCATAGCCATATATTCTGGCAAATGCGGATCGCTGTCGTTCTGCCAGCTGGGTTATTCTCAGTAGTAAGGTCATATACAGCAATACAATAACCATTGAACCAACAAAACCCCATTCTTCACCTACTGTGCAAAAAATAAAATCCGTACTTTGTTCGGGAACGAAGTTATACTTTGTCTGGGTTCCCTGTAAATATCCCTTTCCAAAAAGCTGCCCCGACCCGATGGCTATTTTGGATTGATTCAGGTTATAACCCTGTCCTCGGGGATCATCTACTTTTCCGAGAATTACATCAATCCGATTGCGTTGGTGCGACTGTAAAACATGTTCGTAAGCAAAATCAACCAGCAATACAAAAACAGCAGAGGCTATAAAAGCAATTGCAATTGACTGAATTACTTTACGGCTTCTTTTAAACATATAGATTGACAATGCCGCTAATATAGCGAGTACACCAATGATATACCACTGGGAGAAAAGTAGCGTAAGAATAAAGAGAATGATACAGATAAATGCGAATGCGAGGAATTGACCCGAGACATAGCCTTCACGATAAAAAACAAGCGTAAGTGCAAAGAAGGTAAGTGCAGAGCCCGTGTCCGGTTGAAGCATGATGAGAAGTACCGGTACAAAAAGGATGAGTGCTCCAAATGCCAAAGTTTTAAGATTTGGCATTTTATTGCTATGTGAACTTAAATACCTTGCCAATAGTAGGCAAGAGCCCAATTTAGCAAATTCTGAAGGTTGCAACCTAAAGGTGCCGATTGGAATCCAAGCTTGGTTACCGCCCACGTTGCGTCCTACGATTAAAACGATGACCAAGAGAAGAAGAGTAATCCCGTACAGAATAGGGGATATATAATTGTAAAATTTACCATCGATAATCATCACTGCACAAGCAACTAACAAACACACTAAAATGTAAATGAACTGTTTACCATAATTGGTGCTCAGGCTTATTAAACTGGCGTGTTGTGGGTCAAAGACGGCAGCACGAATATTAAACCAGCCGATAATACAAAGGGTCAACCAGATGAATACTGTTATCCAATCAATAGAGCCACCGTATATTTTTTTTGTTTGATTCATGAATGTTATCTTCCTTCGCTGTTTTTGTATTCGATGTGCCTTTTCAATTCATTAATAACTGCCACTTCATTATGTTTAACATAGCTTTCGCGCTTTCTTGATTGCGGTTTATTGCCGTTTGCTTTACTGATAACCGGTTCCGTAGTATTTTTAGGAGGCTCGGGCACGATTAAATTGCTTTCTTTCAATACTCTTTCTTGTACAGCTTTAGACATGCTGATGGTATCTTTTAGGTATTTTTCAACCATCATACTTGCTATTGGCGCTGCATAGGTTGCACCATAGCCTACATTTTCTACGAAAACAGCAATGGCAATTTTTGGATTTACCCTTGGAGCAAAAGCAAAGAAAACGGAATGGTGTTTACCGTGAGGGTTTTGAGCTGTACCGGTTTTTCCACACATTTCTATATCCGGGATTCGAATATTGGCATTATATTTAACGACGCGGCTCATTCCTTCTATAACCGGCTCAAAGTATTTCTGGTCGATGCCAACAGGTATTTTCTCAACAAACTCCTTCTTTACTACTTTTTTTTCTCCGATGGATTTTATCAGGTGCGGTCGAAAGTAATACCCTCGATTGGCAACGATTGCCATGATATTGGCCATTTGTAAAGTGGTAATTTCAACCTCTCCTTGTCCAATGGAGTTTGAGATATTGTATCCTGAACCCCATTTATCGTTTCCATAACGTTTGGAATAGAAGTCGGCCGTCGGAAGAAGTCCCTTTTTCTCATTTGGAAGATCGACGCCCAATTCCTGGGCGACACCAAATTTCATGATAGCATCTCGCCAAAGTGAATAGGCTTTAGTTGACTTCATTTTTCGTTGATCAATCATTCTTGCATATACATGGCCAAAATAAGTATTGCAAGAGCCTTGAATAGCTGCGGGAAGATCGATCGTGCCATGGACGTGAGTACAGCGCATAAAGCCTCTACCTCCTCCATAACTGTAACCACCGGGACAATTCCATCGGGTATGCTCATCGATCATGCCTGCCTGTTGCGCTACGAGTGCACTTACAACCTTAAACACTGATCCTGGAGGATATTGAGCCTGAATGGGGCGAATGAACATAGGTTTATTGGGATCATTCAGCAACTTCATGTAATTATTACCCCGTTCCCTCCCCACCATTAGATTCGGATCGTAGCTTGGGGTGCTGGCAAAGGCCAAAATTTCTCCTGTTGAGGGTTCTATGGCAACTACCGAGCCACGCTTATTCTTCATGAACTTTTCAGCAAGTTTTTGCAATTCTAAATCAAGAGAAGAGACAAGGCCTTCTCCTGCGACTGCGAGGGTGTCGTACTTTCCATCCATAAAGTGCCCCTTTGGACGATTAAAGGCGTCAACCATTAAATTCTGTACTCCACGTTGGCCTCTTAATAGTTCTTCATAAGCACGCTCCACCCCGCTTACTCCGATGTAATCACCAGGACGGTAAAAGTTATTGGATCGCTCAATATCTTTTTCCGTAACTTCATTGATATAGCCAAGAAATTGAGCGGCAACCGAATCCGGATAGCTTCGTACCGTTCGATTTTGAACGTAGAATCCCCTGAATTGGAATAATTTCTCCTGTAGTCTGGCGTACGTTTGCGCTGATAATTGTTTTTCAAATATGGATGCACGATAGGGAGAAAAGTTGACAGCTTTTTGATAACGCTTATCAAAGCCTTCTTTGTCAATACCGATCAGCTCGCAAAGTGCCAAGGTGTCAAAAGGCTTGACCTCTCTTGGAGTGACCATTAGATCGTAAACCGGTTCGTTTTGGACCAATATTTTGCCATTTCGATCTAAAATAACGCCTCTAGCGGGATAGATAACAACTTTTCTTAATACGTTATTGTTTGCAGAGAGTATATACGAATCGTCGATGATTTGTAGATAAAAAAGTCGACAAGCCAATAAAAAGGCAGCTATTATAAAGATTCCTTGAACGACGTACTTTCTTTCAAAAAAACTGTTATTCATGTGCTAGTAGAATATTGGCTTTTCAATGAAGGATACACCATATATTAGCGTCTACTTCTTTGATAGAAAAGTAAAGAAAAAAGTAAAATTAATAGTACCGTAAATATACAACTTAAAACAGCACGAACGAGTGTATAATGAAAGTTGCTGAAGGTGAACGCTTCCAATAGTGTTAAAACGAAATGATGCGAAAGAGACAATACGAGACAATAAATGAAAAACCATCTAAAAGACATCTCACTGATGCTAGGGGTGGCGAATGTTTCGTGATTTTCCAATTGAACGGTGATGCTGATAAAAGTTGTACGTAAGAAGGCGAGTGCTACACACGCTGCCGCGTTTACACCCAACGTGTCATAAAAGCCGTCTACAATAAGACCGGTAAAAAAACAGATAACAAATAATAACCATTTAGGCATACCCAAAGGCAACATGAGTAAGAAAAGAATATACGGATAGGGTGTAGCCAAATTGTAGTATCCCATGTTCTTGAAAAGGAATACCTGCATAGTTATTAAAACTATAAATCGGATGATATTTAACAGTAAAATCCTACTCATTTGTTGCTATCGTGTCTCCTTCTAATTGCCGTTTTTCGCTTGCGAACTGATCTTTGATGACATAAACATATTGCAGTGTATTAAAATCATTATTCAGCTTCACCTCAATATCCAAAAAACTGTCGCCGCTTTTGCCCGTTTTTATCACTCGTCCGATAGAAATACCGGGAGGAAATAAAGAATAGCCGGAAGTTACTACCTCTTCACCAGGGCGCACTTTTACATGATTGGGAATGTCTTTTAAAATTGCTTTGCGCGAATCGAAATTTTCTGTGCCCCAAACCAAAGAGCCGAATGCGTTACTATTCGCTAAACTAGCGCTTACTCTCGTGTCAGCATGTAGTAGCGACTGAATGGTAGCAAAATGAGGAGAGACATTCAACACAATCCCGACGATGCCATGTGAAGAAATTACGCCCATTCCTTTAACGATTCCTTCTTCGCTACCCCGATTGATCGTTAGGTAATTGTTCTTCTGATGGATGCTATTATTGATAACCCTGGCTACGATGTAGGTATATTGTGTTTGGCCTAGTGAATCCAATACAGAATCTTGTTCAATCAACTTGCTGTATAATGAGCTTTTTAATTGACTTCGTAAGTACGCGTTCTCCTCGGATAAGTCTTTATTGGTTTGTTTTAAATTTAAATATTGCGTGAAATTATCAATCTTTTGATAGATACCACCAATTACAGTATTAGAGGAGTTTAATGCACTGGCCCGCTGAAAGCCGTTGTTTTTTACAATAAGTGCAACGGCGGCGCTAAAAAAAAGGATAAACAAAAAGAAGTTATTATACTTACTAATGAATATCCAAAGGTTGCGCATATGTTGTTTTGGAATTTATAATAAGATGGCGTACCAAAAATAAATGAATGTACGCCATAGATGATCGATGCTATTATTGCATTAAAAATTTATAACCGCCGATGTTTTTAAGCGCGATGCCCGTGCCGCGTACTACAGCTCTTAGTGGATCTTCTGCTACATGGACAGGTAATTTGGTTTTGGCCTGAACGCGCTTATCCAAACCTCGGAGTAAGGCGCCGCCCCCTGTTAAATAAATGCCGGTTTGGTAAATGTCGGCAGACAATTCCGGTGGTGTAATCTCTAAGGCCTTTAAAATAGCCTCTTCAATTTTAGAAATAGACTTGTCTAAGCAATGGGCAATTTCTGTATAGGACACGGTTATCTGCTTGGGGACTCCGGTCATTAAATCGCGACCTTGAACGGCAAAATCAGGAGGTGGGTCTTGTAATTCCGGAAGCGCGGCTCCGACTTCTATTTTGATCTTTTCGGCAGTTCGTTCTCCGATCATGATATTATGCTGTCTGCGAATATACTGTACAATATCTGAATCGAAGTTATCACCGGCAACCCGAATAGATTGATCGCATACGATCCCTGAAAGAGCTATGACGGCAATTTCTGTTGTACCACCACCAATATCAATAATCATATTGCCCATCGGCTCCTCTACATCTATGCCAATTCCGACTGCGGCAGCCATAGGTTCGTGAATTAAATATACCTCTTTAGCTCCGGCAATCTCGGCTGAATCCCTTACGGCTCGTTTCTCTACTTCGGTAATGCCCGAAGGGATACAGATCACCATTCTTAAGGATGGGAAAAACCAACCTTTACCGTTGTTGATCATTTTTATCATGCCTCTGATCATATATTCAGCAGCATTGAAATCGGCTATTACACCGTCTTTTAATGGTCTTACTGTCCGTATATTGTCGTGGGTCTTACCCTCCATTTGCATGGCTTGCCTACCGATAGCAATCACCTTGTTCGTGGTGCGATCGAAAGCCACAATACTGGGCTCATCTACTACCACCTTGTCATTATGTATTATTAGGGTATTTGCCGTACCTAAATCTATGGCAACTTCTTGAGTAAACCAGTTAAATAGCCCCATTCGCTAATCTTTTAAATGTTTCTTGAATATAGTCCGCAAAATTAAAACAAAAATATCACAATATGAACCCGATATGCTACAATAGCGAGAAAAAAAAACAACGGTTCGGAAAGCTCTATTGAGGGTTAGCAAACGAACAATTCGGGAATATTCAGTAATGGGTTATTGTAAGCTTCTACAACTTTTTTGTTATTTTACTATATTTACTTCATTAACGATCTAAACCCTATTTCATGACCAGATTTTTTTTATCGATCTGCCTTTTGTTTCAGTTTTTTTCGGGAACAGCAGAGGATTTTTCTTTTGGACTGATAAGCGATACAGAAAGAGCCGTAAAGAGCTATCAACTGGATAGTATCTCAAATGCTGTTGTTCTTAACGAATATGGGACAGCGATGTTTGTTTTTGATGATCAGCGCGGTGAGTTGAATATCGCTTTCACGCACCATGTAAGGTTAAAAATATTTAATAAAGATGATCCTAGTCAGGCAAATATCCAGATTCCCTTGCGTATAAGCGACGATAAAGCAGAATATCTGGAAGATCTTAAAGCGGTAACCTATAATTTTCGCGATGGTAGAAAAACAGAAACTTGGTTGAATACTAAAAATACGTATCAAGAAGAGTTAAGCAAATATGTCAAATTAACGAAGTTTAGCATGCCCGATATTCAAGACGGTAGCATTATTGAATACAGTTATCGGATCATTTCTCCTTTGATATATAACTTTAGAACCTGGCGATTTCAGGCAGACATTCCTAAAATCAGAAGTGAATTTGAAGCGATTATACCGGCCACATATACATATAATGTTATCATGAGAGGGCCGTATAAATTGAAAGAGCAAAAGTCTTCCATACTTCGGGAGGGATTCCGCTTGCCCGGTTGGCCGATTGACTGTTCGCGGATGATCTATATCATGGAGAATATTCCGGCTTTTATCGAAGAAGACTATATGACGGCAGCGTCTAATTTTAAATCGGCCATTTATTTTGAACTGGCTACTGTTTATTTACGAAATGGTTCTAAACATCATTATACAAAGGAATGGAAAAATGTGGATAGGGAGCTGTTGACTGATAGAAGCTTGGGAGGGCAGATAAAACAAGAAGCAATATTCGAAAAACTGTTGGCGAATATAATATCCGCTGACATAAATGATCTTGCAAAAGCGAAGGCTATTTATACCTACATAAAAAATCAAATTAAATGGAATGCCTATTATGGCGTTTTCAGTGAACTTGGAATAAAAAAGGCTTTAGAACGACATGAGGGAAACATAGCTGATATAAATCTTGCACTGGTTGCCGCTCTGTCGGCTGCCGGACTGGATGCCAATGCAGTTATCCTTTCGACCAGAGAGCATGGAATAGTAAATAAGCTTAACCCGGTTATTTCGGAATTCAATTATGTTATTAGCCAATTAAATGTCGACGGAGAAAGTTATTTATTAGATGCGTCTGATCCTTTTTTACCTTTTGGTATGCTGCCGTTGCGTTGCCTAAACGATCAAGGACGAGTGTTGCCATTGGACAAACCCTCATACTGGATTGATATTAAGTCCAATATGAAACGTCATACGAATTATGTACTAACCGGCGAGCTATCGGATGATGGGATTTTGAGAGGCAAAATAAAAGTAGCGAGTTTTAATTACGCGGCCTATCTTAAAAGAAAAGAGATCGCTAGTTATCCAAATATTGATCAGTTTATTGAGAAGAAAAAGGAAGAAAGTGTAGGAATGGAAATCGTCGAAGCTAACGTAGCAGGTATTGATTCCACGGATGTTGGACTGATAGAAAATTATCAGGTAACTATTAAATTGTTTGATAGCTTGCCATCCGAAAATGCTTATTTCAATCCGTTCATTTTGAAGAAGATAAGCAAAAATCCGTTCACTCTTTCCGAAAGGACTTATCCCGTGGATTTTGGAAATTTATCAGAAGAGAGTTATGAATTGGATATCGCCTTACCTACAGTTTATGATTTAGTCTCGAAGCCCGCGGATGTCAATATAGTGCTCGCTGAAAGAGGAGGGCAGTTTTTTAACCGCATAAAGTTGGAAAATAATCGTTTGCGTTGTGAGCAAGTGCTGCGATTCAACAAAATGATTTTTGCACCTGATGAATATTTGAGTTTAAAGGAGTTTTTCAGTCGAATTATTCAACTGGAAAAGACGGATATCGTTCTAAAAAAGCGTATTTAATAAGAAGATCTTAAGAAACCTTGTTTATGTTAAACAGATACTATGCGTGCATACTGTTTTTATTTTCAGTTGTACAAAGCATTGCGCAAGACCGTTTCCCTGTGGATGAGATCCCCCAAAAGTTGACGGAGCGGGCAAATGCCGTTGTAAGGGATCAACAATGGACGGTCAATATACGATCATCCGATGATGTTATTTTACATGTTAAGCAAGTACTGACAATCCTCAACAGGGCTGGTTTGGAACATGCGAGGCTAGCAATACTATACGATAAAAGCACCCAGATTAAATCGATTAGCGGCATACTTCAGGATCATAGCGGTGAAGTAATAAAAAAAATAAGCGTAAAAGATTTCATAGACGAGAGTGCGGTTAGTCATTTTTCCTTGTTTGAAGATAATCGTGTTAAACATTTTCTTCCAAATGCAATGCAGTATCCTTTTACAGTAAGTTATGAGTATGAACTGAAATTAAAACAAAACCTTGTTATTCCCGATTGGGTACCTAAACCTTCCCGGGACTTATCCATTGAGCAGAGCAGTTATACGT
Organism: Olivibacter sp. EAT-5; assembly: GCF_044784325.1. Lineage (NCBI taxonomy): Bacteria > Pseudomonadati > Bacteroidota > Sphingobacteriia > Sphingobacteriales > Sphingobacteriaceae > Olivibacter > Olivibacter sp. EAT-5. The sequence goes on from NZ_CP173028.1 coordinate 3,120,017, forward strand.
TACGTTGTGGGTTATCGGACGGAATCAATATAAAGGAAATCAATTTTGAAGGGCAGAAACTGGAAGAGAAGAATGATAAGCAAAGAATCTATACATGGACAGTTCGGGGTATTCCGGCAAGTAAAAATGAGCCTCTCTCACCACCGAAAGAAAAGTACCAAATACGAGTGAAGGTTGCGGCTGAACAGTTTTATTATTATGGCAAGAAGGGTGCGTATAGTAATTGGGAAGAGTTAGGTGGATGGGTTTTTACCAATTTGTTAGCTGAACGACAAAAACCAACTCCGCAAATGGTCGGAAAAGTTCACACTTTAACAATGAATATTCATGATGATATTGACAAAGTGAGGGTTTTATATAGGTATCTTCAAGAAAAAATGAGGTATGTAAGTGTTCAAATCGGAATAGGAGGATTTCAGCCTATGGCAGCCAGCCAGGTGGAGCAGTTGGGGTATGGCGATTGTAAGGCACTGGTCAACTATATGCAATCTCTTTTATCCATTGTTAATATACCATCTTACTATTGTGTTGTTAACGCTGGCGATATAAAACACGATATGGATGAAAACTTTGCCAGCATGGACCAAGGGAATCATGTGATATTAGCAGTGCCTCTAAAAAAGGACACAATATGGTTGGAATGTACAAGCCAAAAAACGCCCTTTGGTTTTCTCGGCAGTTTTACAGACGATAGGATCGTTTTCGCTTGCACCGAGAAAGGTGGGAAACTAATGCGTACACCAAAGGTGTCTACAGAGGAAAGTTTACAAAAGAGGCATGGGCAGTTTCGTTTAAGTGACGGGGGAGATATCGACGGGTTATTGTCCACCTCTTTCTATGGTAATCAGTTCGATAACCAACTAGCTATGTTAGGACTTCCGTTGCAGGAGCAGGATAAAAGGCTAAAAGAACTGTATGCGGTGGATAATATCACTTTTAAAGATATAAACTATAAAGAAGACAACAGGCTTAGTCCGCAGCTAATCGAACAGTTAAGCATTGTAATCCAAAAGTATGCCCCTAAAAGTGGGACGAGAATCTACTTAATTCCAAATGTTTTTAACCGTAAGTCGTCCATTCCGATAACTCATGAACGAAAGATGCCGTTTTTTATAAATCGTGGGTATAGAGATGTCGATTCGTTGGTCTTTGCCTTGCCTGAAAGTTATGTTATTGATCTAAAGCCAGCTGATGTGCAGCTTGATACGGAATTTGGTTCGTTTTCAATGAAGCTATACTTAAAGGGAAACAATTTGGTATTCTACAGGCAGTTAATACTCAGGGAGGGGCTGTTTGCGCCTGAAAAATACGCTACATTTGCGCAGTTCATAAATACTATCTACCAGACGGATTTAAGTAAAGTGGTATTTCTGAGGCGCTTATAAAAAAGACTAGCAGTTGTTAGGTGCTAGTCTTTTTATTGTTGAAGCATTAATGCTTTAATGTTTAAAGTGTCGGATACCGGTTGTCACCATTGATATCCCTTTTTTATTAGCCATGTCAATAGAGTCCTTGTCCTTGATCGATCCACCCGGTTGAAGTACAGTTGCAATACCTGCCTCTGCGGCTATTTCCACACAATCGGGGAAAGGGAAAAAGGCGTCGGAGGCCATAGCCGCTCCATGTAAATCAAAACCAAATGATTTAGCCTTGTCAATAGCCTGCTTTAATGCATCTACGCGAGACGTCTGACCAACCCCGCTAGCCAAGAGTTGGTTGTTTTTTGCGAATACGATGGTATTCGATTTGGTATGCTTTACGATTTTATTGGCGAAAAACAAGTTTGCGTAATCTTCTTCGGAAGGCGCGCGGTCCGTTACTGTTGTCATCCCTTCTTTGTTTTCAATAACCAGGTCCTTGTCTTGCTCGATGATGCCATTTAAAAGACTCTTAAATTGATTTTTAGGCAAATCAATATCATTTCTTTGAAGTAGAATCCGATTTTTTCGGCTCACTAATATCCGAAGTGCTTCTTCCGTGAACGAAGGCGCTATCAGCACTTCGAAAAATAATTTATTGATTTCTTCCGCTGCGTCCTGTTCGATCGGGCGGTTGCAAATCAGTACGCCACCGAAAGCGGAAATAGGATCACACGCTAAAGCATCTTTCCAGGCAGCTAGTATATTGTTTCTGCTGGCTACGCCACAAGCATTTGTATGCTTTAAAATAGCAAAGGTAGGTTCTTCAAATTCGTCTATCAAAGCAACAGCTGCATCGATATCTACTAAATTGTTATAAGACAGTTCTTTTCCGTTTAATTTCCTGAACAGCGCATCGAGATCTCCATAAAAAGCTCCCTTTTGATGCGGGTTCTCCCCATAGCGCAATACTGTCTTTTTCTGCTCACTGTATTTGAACACTTCTAAAGGTTCTTCTCTATTGAAGTAGTTAAAAATTGCCGTATCGTAATGAGAAGATATATTGAAAGCTTTTTTAGCGAATGATTTCCGTTGCGCTAAAGAAGTGTAACCCTCGTTTTCCTTTAATATCTCCGCTAGTTCTCGATAGTCGTTTTTAGAAGATATGATAACGACGTCATTATAATTTTTGGCGGCGGCGCGAATTAAAGAAATACCACCGATATCGATTTTTTCTATGATTTCCTCTTCTGTTGCACCTGATGCAACAGTTTCTTCAAATGGATATAAATCGACAATTACTAAATCGATCTCCGGAATTTCATAAGTTTCAAGGGCCTCCTTATCTTCTTTTAGAGACCTTCTGCTTAAGATACCTCCAAAAACCTTCGGGTGCAAGGTTTTTACCCGTCCTCCGAGGATGGAAGGGTATCCGGTTAAATCTTCTACCGGTGTGACCGGAATATTAAGGTCACGAATAAATTTTTCAGTTCCTCCGGTTGAGTAAAAGTGCACTCCATAACTATGTAATAGTTTAACGAGAGGCTCCAAATTGTCCTTATAGTAAACAGAAATTAATGCGTTTTTGATTTTAACGGGATGACTCATTATTGATGCTTTAAAAAATGCAAAGTTAGCATTTTATATTGATTAGTTGCGACTCTCTTCTGAGTGCTTCCGAAGGGACTGCCATCCCGGGGTTATAAGTTCAGTGCCTTAATGATTTCCTCTGTTTTTTTTTCGCCATCCCAATATTTTTTAAGTTTTTTATCACCCCCATAAACAAAAGTTGCGGGATATTGGGTCGGTTTAAATCTGCCAATAAACTCATAATTTTTGTCATGCAAGAGCGTCACGTTTTTTTTATTTCGTAGCTGCCCTCCGTACATGGACATAAAAGCATTGATTAAATTTTTTTCCTGCATGGCCACCATGTAGAGATTGATATTCTTTATGCTATTATAGTTTTTGCCAAGCGCCAAGACTTCTTGCTGACAATGGCTGCAGCCGGGATCGAAAAAGAGAATAACGATGTTTTTCCCGTTGGAAGCAAGATTATTACGGGTGAAAGGAGCATCCTTATCAACAGTATAGAAGGTGAACTCAGGGATTTCTTTTGGAACCTGGTTGGTTTTTTGAGCGCAGGCGCTTGCGAAACAGAAAACGAAAGCTACGATAAGGTTAGCAGCGCAGGAATGGATATTGCTTTTCATATATAATATTATAATAAATTCAATGACAGCGTCTGTTTACATTCAAAAGCTTATGGTGTATGTTGGACTTATTGATTGCACCCATACGAATACATACTAATTTGAAGGGTAAAAATAAGTATTATGGTGGAAACCCGTAGAAGGTTGAACCAATTTTACGCTGAGATGTTGACCAAAAACTAAATAAATGCTGTATAATAATTAACTTTGCGGCAAAATACTTAGATAAAATTTAGCGATCCTTCGCAATAAGTGGAATCGGCGAGATTGATCGGTAAAGCGCATCGTATAAAAACAAAATACTTTATGAAAAAACGCATAGCTATTTTCGCGTCCGGCTCCGGCTCTAATGCTCAAAAGATCATGGAGCATTTTAAGTATAGCCACGACGCGGAAGTTTCTTTAATATTGACTAATAATCCCGAAGCTTACGTATTACAACGTGCCGATAACTTTGAAGTTCCCTCTCACGTATTTGACCGTCACGAGTTCTATAATACCGATAATATAGTTGAGTTGTTAAACCGGATGCAAATAGATTTAATTGTTCTTGCCGGTTTCTTATGGTTAGTTCCGGAAAATCTACTTAAATCGTTTCCGAATAAAATTATTAATATACATCCTGCCCTACTACCTGCCTACGGTGGAAAGGGAATGTATGGAGATCGTGTACATAAGGCTGTATTGGAAAATAAGGAGGAGGAGTCGGGCATCACTATCCATTATGTAAACGAACGCTTTGATGAGGGAGAGATCATTTATCAAGCGCGTTTCAAAATAGAAAAAGATGACAATTTAGAAATGGTAAAATTTAAGGGACAACAGTTGGAGCATCAATATTTCCCTAAAGTTATTGAAAACCTCTTGAAAAGAGTTGAGGGGCATAAGATAACTGATTAATTAGTCTTTTTCCCCGTTAAGGTTTCTCTTGCTGATGTTTCGGGTAAATCAGCGGTTCGTGATAAGGTTATTTATTATAGAAAAACCTATACTATCTACCGATTTTGCCGCGTTTGCAAGTACCACAACGGCAACTTTCTTGCCTGGAACGAAAGCTAAAAAGCTACTGCTTCCAAAGGTTCCCCCATTTTGCCAGAAAATTTCCTGAAAGTTTTCAATATTAATATGCCATGACAAGCCGAGATCCTGAGTTTCCGAAACCAGCCAAGACGGTTTATGTGTCAACGCAATGGCTTTACCTAGTACAGTATTCGGGATGTTTATGTTGCTTTCGGCAAATTTAAGCAAATCCCTTATTGTGGATTTTAACGATCCCGCTCCGCTCAGAGCCAAAAAATGCCAATGCGGAGTCAGTTCTCCCTTATTATTATAAGTCGGAATAAATTTCGGTAATTTATCTCCACTCGGAAATTCGGTTGTGTTTTCTAATTCCAATGGGTCACAGATCGTTTTTTCTATTAATTCATTATACGAAGAATTCTTTTTATAAGCCAATAAGTCTCCGATAATCCCGTATCCAAGATTGCTGTATTCATAAACGGAATCGGGTTTGTTTATTTGGCTATAATTCTTAAGATAGGAAAATAACGCTTTACGATCGTAATCTTTATAGGGGTCTAAGGGTTCGCTTGGAACTATATTGTCCGGTAAGCGTGGTAAACCGGATGTATGGGTCGCTAAATTTTGAAAGGTGATCTTCTCGAGTTCTTTGTTTTGAGCGATACTATCCGGGAGATACTTAACAATTGGATCATTTAGGTGGATACTATCTGTCAACGTTGCATTTGCTAGAAGGGTGGCAGTAAAAGCTTTGCTGATGGATCCAATTTCAAATAAAGTTTCCTGATCAGGGAGTGTTTTATTACCCCGTGTGGTTTCGCCGTAATAATAGTAACCCGCTTTACCATTATGAATAATACCGATGGCTAGACCACAAGTACTGGGGTCGTTCGTATACTGAAGCGCAAGTGAATCGACTAAATTATCAATGGTGCTTTCCATTGTTTTTGATTCGTCTGCTAGCCTATGTTCTGTTGTATCCTCTATGGGATCTTCTTTTTTCACAGATGGTATTGTATCTCTTTCATTGACGGATTCCTCAAAGGGTTGGAAAAGGAATGTTTCTATTTTTTCATTAGAATCAACCCGCAAAATGAGCTTCAAGGTCTTTTTAGAAAAGACGAGTTTAAAATGCTCGAGGTCATTCTCATTTTTTATAAATGAAGAAGTTTCTATAGTACCTAGTGGGTAAAGTTGCTTAATTAGCAGCGAGTCGAGCTGGGCTTTCGACACGGTCGTCTTTGCGTGCTGGTTCCACTGTTGATAAATGGAGTCAGCCTGATGTTTGTTGAAATAGTTTTTGAATCTGTTTACTATTTTACTGCTGTTTTCTTCTTGGGCTGAGCACAGATGACAAACAAAAAGAAAGAAAATAGCGATCAGCGAATATCGAAACATTAATGGTGAGTTTGAAAATATTTTAAATGTCTAAAACCTGTTTGAGTCTTGAATAGCCTGATTTACTTACATTTACCTTCATGTTGTTGTTTAGTATTGCGATGTGGCTTTCCTTTTCAAAAGGTTCAAGTCGCACAATGCTATCCACGCGTACTATATAAGAACGATGAATTCTTACAAATATGTTAGGATCGAGCTCTTTTTCGAAAAAAGCCATTGTTTTATTCTTTAAATAGGCTCCTGTTGTGGTATGTAGGCGTACATAGTCATCATCCGCTTCCAGACAAATCAAACTATCGGTGTTGATTACGTTGATTTTACTGCCGGTTTTTACTACAATGCGTTCCAAAGAAGGGGAGGGGCTCATGGTCTCTAGCATCTTTTTTGTTTGCTCCTGTTCAGTTGTGCTCTTTAAATTACGTTGCTGGAGAAATTTATTCATGGCCTGATCGAAACGCGGCTTGCTGATTGGTTTAAGCAGATAATCTATTGCATATTTTTCAAATGCTTTAATTGCGTATTCATCAAAAGCTGTTGTAAAAATGACAGGCGGTTGCTGGTCAATCAGCTCAAGCATTTCAAAACCATTGATTTTTGGCATTTGGATATCCAAAAAAACCAAGTCTGGCTGATATTGCATAATCGCTTTTGCTCCTTCAAACCCATCATTACATTCTGCAACGATTTGTACTTCCTTATAGTCGGCTAAATATTCACTTATTATGCTTCGCGCAAGTGGTTCATCGTCTATCAAAACAGCTTTAATCATTGTTGTGGTATTTTTATATTGCTTGTAAAGATATGCGCTGTATGATGAGTTTGCAACAAATCTGTGCGTCCAAACAATAAAAATAATCTCCGCTGTACACCACGTAGTCCAAAACCAGTACCCTTATGGGGGTTGCTGCTTTCTTTATCAAAAGGGTTTTGAATGGCCACCAATAAGTGGTTTTCATCTTTTTTTGCCCAAATGGCAATTTTTACCTGGCCCGTAGTGTCATACAAACCATATTTAATGGCATTTTCTACGAGAGGCTGTAAAATCATAGCAGGTAAGAGGCATTCTTCGCAGTCCTCCATAAGTATATCCGTATCTAGCCGATGGCCAAAGCGGACTTTCTCTATTTCTAGATAGAGTTTCAAATGTTCAATCTCGTCTTTCAGCGGAATAAGTTGTTGATCGTCTTTTCGAAGAGTTCCACGCAAAAAGTCAGATAATTGAAAAGTCATGTTTCTTGCCTCTTCGGGTTTTCGTCCAATAAGCGCAATGATGGAATTTAAACTATTAAAAAGAAAATGCGGTTGAAGCTGCTGTCGGAGATTATAGAGTTCCGCTTCGCGAGCCAGTTTCTCAGCATCTGCTTTTCGCTGTTCATTTTCCTTTTGATCATGTAGTGTGTTCCAAAGCACCTGCATAATTGCTACCCATGCGATTATCAAGCTATTGGTGCAATAGCGTATAGGAAGGGATAAATCAAGGAACGCTAAATAAGATTTGTCGCTTATAATATATTGCATCACATAGCGATTGATGGTTAGGCTGATCGCGGCCAAGCATAATCCCCAAATTATAATGTAAAAATAACGTTCCTTGCGAGGCTGATAATAATTTAAATTATTAGCAATGATATAACACGCCGCTGCGATGGTTGTGGCGCTGATTAAACTGTCAAGGAGCGTGAGTTCAACGTTAAAATCAAACCAAAGCAATAAGCCGGTTTGTATAATAAGCGTACCTACCCAAACGGATACACAGCTGACTGCAATGAGCTTTTGCTTTGACGTGATGAGCGGGGTTGACGCCATTAGATAAATGCTTAAAATGATAATGATTAGATACTTTTGATTGTAATACCGCCAAAAATTGAGGTGCCTTTTATAATCAAATTCTTGCGATTATCTACAGCTACATTATTAATAAATCGCTTGTCTTCCACTCCTCCAAAAATAGCCGTCATTTCCGGGTTTACTTTCCAGTGAGCAGGAACGAGAATGGTTGTACCTCCGAAAATCTGTACGACTTCCAAAATGACAGGATGTTGAATGTCTGCTTGGATTAAATTAATATCGGCTCCTCCCATGATATTGACGATGTCTCCGCCTTTGAAATTCTTAGAATAAATATTCTTTTTTACCTGTCCGAAGATAGAAACGGAGTCGATATAATCTTCGTTAACTTTGCTCGATGACTGTTCAGCCTGTTCATAAAATGCATCAGGTTCGGCTTTCGGGGCCGAACCTTCTTGATTTTCATCTTCTGTTGAAATATCCGCTTCACTGCTCACCCTTCTATCCCAATCAAGATCAGATTGATGTGGTGGGCTGTAATTCGAGAAAGGGCTTGTTTCTTTTGATGGTTCTCCGTAAGGACCCTTTTGGGGGTCAACGGGAGGGGGAGAGGAAAAGCGGCCCCTGTTTCTGCCTGCAATTAGCCAACAACCAAGGAGTATGATAAAAGCGGGCCAAAAAAACCTACCAAGACTTACATCGAACATCCGTTCTGTTAGGAAGAAACAACCGATAAGAATCAATATAAAAGATGAGGGCTTTTTGAAGTTATTTCGGGCTCCCAGTACCAAGCCGATAACAATTAACCACATAGGCCACGAGAATAGCCAGTTAGGAAAATCGAATATAAAGCCAAGTGTTTTTGATAACATGGAAAAACCGATGATAATAATAATAAGTCCTACCCACACTCTGCCGGAGTTTGACCTATGTTGAGGAGCTTTATAGTTATTCATATGTATAGTATTTATTGATGATCGTATGAGAAAAATCATGTATATTGCTGTTCTCTGCATAACATAGATTGTTCATACTTTATCTTTTTTTTGTAAATATAAATGAATATTTCACTTTAGTTTCAACAGAACTTGGCGGATGCACACAGTTTGTCGGTAAAAGACCTAATTTTATCGGTAAATGAGAAGAGAGATTCTTGAAAGCTGTCAAAGATGCCATGGCTTGGTTTTTGCTCCAATCTTTGACTGTTAAGATACGCTAATATGAACAAAATATACTTTTTCTTACTTGCTATTCTATTAAGCATTCAAGCTGAGGCCTCTAACTATCCCGAGGTGCTGTTCGAAAACAGTTTGATGCCAAAAAGTTACTACTATTCACAGTCGTCCTTTGCCGGTAACAGTTGGATCAACCACATGAATGGCCATCTACCGGTAGTGGATAGTGTTTTTTTTACTCCGGGAAATTCGCTTATGTTGAATTATATTTCCGGAAATGAGGGTGAGTGGAAATCGGTTATCCACTATAGCAGCGATTATGGTCATTTACCCAAAAACAACGACTTATTGATTTTTAAGATTTTTGTTTCAAGTGCTACTACGAAAACGGAATTACCTAATATACAACTCGCTCAAGGTGAAAATATCTCCGAAGAGGTTAAAATTCAATCTTTTATAAAGAACTATCAGGATAATGCGTGGTTGTCGGTTGAAATTCCTTTGAAAGGCATAGGGAATTTAGACAACCAAGCACCGATAAGCAGTATAATTTTTAAGCAGGGAACGAATATGGATGGCAAGGAACATCGGTTATTTATTGATCAAATTGAATTCTTGCCTACTAAAACCCCCGATATGAAGCTTACCGGCAAGGCTGTACTCTCATCTGTAGAGGCTCATGAAAGACACGTTGATATTATGTGGCAGTTACCCCTCACGCCCAGTATTCGCTACATCAAAATATACCGATCTGAAGATAACCAAAACTTTGTCCCGGTTGCCGTTAGACCAATCTCATTTAACAAGTATACTGACTTCGTTCCGCGCACCAATGTGTCTTATTATTACAAAATCGCTTGGGTTGATTATCAGTATCGGGAATCGCCCTTTTCGGAAATTAAAACAGCTGAAACTAAATTGGCGGGAGATGAAGACCTGTTAAATTCAATTGAGAAATCGCATATCGCCTATTTCACAAATGAAACGGAGTTCAATAGCGGCATGCATAAAATTTCTCCGTTGGTTAGTGATGCCAGTATTTCTGTGAAAGGGACGGGGATTGGCATTTTGGCTCAAGTAATTGGTGTAGAACGAAAATTTATTCCGCGGCAACTACTGTTGGATCGTTTAAAGAAAATCGTTAAATTTTTGGGAAGGGCAACTACTTATCATGGCGCTTTTCCGGAATTGCTTAACGGGAGATCCGGTAAGCCTATCATGACTGATTCTTGTGAAATAGCGGCCAATATTGAGTCAACGGCTTATTTAATGCAAGGTTTGCTGGTTGCTCGAAATTATTTTGATAAGGAGAGTGCTGACGAGAGTGAATTGAGAGACGCTATTTCCTCTCTATGGAACGGGGTGGATTGGACGAAATTTGTGAAGGAAGGAAATGGCTATCATCTATACAGTGTCTGGTCTCCTGCCTGCTCATTTACTAAGTCGGCGCCAATAGGAGGGTACAACGGTAGCTTGATCGCTTATCTATTAGCAATCGCTTCACCAAGTCACGCAATTACTCCCGCCTCCTATAAGCTTGGATTTAAACAGCCACTGAAGTATGTTGGTCCTGCTATCGGCAGATTGTCGACCTCTGTTAGTGATACGTTACTTTTTGGGAAAAATGGGGAAAAGCCCGAGCTTTATAATCGTGAATCATTCATGATCGACAGTACCTATTACGGAATCCGATTGGTGGCGGGATCCGTTCAAACTTCACTGATAGAACAGCAACTGCCTTTTTTGGCTATCAATCCGAGGAGCCCTATTGATAGCACGGTCAATTATTTTGATAATCAATGTGATTTGTCAATGATTTACTATCGGGCAGCTTTGGACAGCGGTGAACAGTTTGTGAGCATAACAAATTTACTGTGGCCTTATGTTGGGAAGGATTCGGCTTTTGTAAATCGTTTTAATCCCTCCGCAGCCATTGCGACTTATCCATATACACCCACGATCGCTATGGAAGCGCTCAAAAATTATTACAGAAACTTGGGAAGTTTTTTATGGACAGAATATGGGTTTAGGGATGAATTTAATTTTAAAGATAACTGGGTTTCCGGAAATTTTGACCCTATTCACCAAGGAATTGTTCCCATTATGTTGGAAAATGCACGCACCGGTTTAATATGGAATCTTTTTATGAAGGATCCGGATATTAAATTGCTTGTTGAAAAGATACAATAATGATTACAGTAGCCTTCTATAGTCGTGTATAGAAGGCAATCTGCGCTATGTGGTTTAGCAGATTTGGTTGGGTATTTCTTTTCGAAAATTGATTCATATAGCCTATTTCTAAATCATATTTTTGTGAAAATCGATAGCCGAAAGCTGCATAGGCTCTGTTTTGATCAAATAGGCTCCCGTTAACATTATCCTTATTTTGAATGTTAAAGAACAATTCGTTTTGAAGTGCGAGGAACCATCCCTTATTAAAGGGTTGTTGTAAAGGGCTATTGATAGGAATAATTCCCCTAATAAAATATCTTGCCCTCTGAGTAAAAACGCTTTCATCAGGACGCTTTAAAAAACGTTGCTCAAGTCTGAATCGATGTTGAACAGGGATATTTAGAAGCCTACCGGTGATGATATATTGCTCCCAAATTCTGTGTTCCGTTAATCGCGGCTGATCACCTGTTAATTTGTGTGTCACAAGAGTCGTTGCATACCCCGCTGAAGCGGTTTGATTGGCGCTGACGTAATAATTCACTCCAGGCCGGATTAAGATAAGTGAGTTTTCGTTCCAGTTCTTCCCTGCCCGAAATTGAATATCGTTATTCATTCCCCACTTGGCATTGAATTTAATATTATTAAACCATGCGTACCAGTTTCCGAATTGATTGTCCTGTGCTTTAATTGATGTTTGGGGAATCAGAAGGCATATTATAGCCATCAAGCCAAAGAGTGTGTTAACGAATTTGGATGCTGTTCTTTTCATCGAATGGTTAGTGTTTATATAGTGATTTGAAGGGCTTAAAATAAGAAAAAATCAATAAAATTTATAATTTGCCAGCTAAAGCAAGTACTGTTATCAATTATAAGCATATGTCAAGTACTATTTCAAGGAGACGTTTAAGAGCTATTATTGGAGGGTCTATCGGTAATTTAGTTGAATGGTACGATTGGTACGCCTATTCTGCATTTACCATTTATTTTTCTGCTTCTTTTTTTCCAGGAGACAACCGTACCCTGCAACTTTTAAATACAGCAGCTATATTTGCTGTTGGATTTCTAATGAGGCCGCTAGGCGGATATGTATTTGGCTTTATCGGGGACCGGTTTGGTCGGAAAAAATCAATGACTTTATCTGTTTTATTAATGTCTCTCGGTTCATTGATTATTGCCTGTTCGCCTACCTATAACCAGATTGGCGTGATTGCTCCTATTGTGTTGTTAATTGCAAGATTATTGCAGGGGTTGAGTGTAGGTGGAGAATATGGTGTATCGGCTACTTACCTTTCCGAGATGGCTACACCCGATAGGCGTGGTTTCTATTCGAGCTTTCAATATGTAACACTCATTGGAGGACAGTTAATCGCCTTGGGAATCCAGTTACTTTTACAGAAGCTTTTACTGAGCGAAGAGGATCTGTTTATGTGGGGATGGCGGATACCGTTTTTTATCGGAGCAGTTTTGGCGGTGGTGGCCCTGTATTTGAGACAGCATCTGGATGAAACGAGAGCTTTTAAACAACAGGAACTACTACAGGAAAAAAAAGGTTCTTTACAGCTATTAATACAGCACCCTAAGGAGATATTGACGGTCATTGGTTTGACGTTAGGGGGGACCTTGGCTTTTTATACTTACTCCACGTACATGCAAAAGTTTCTTGTTAATACCGTTGGGCTTGTTAATGCAGATGCTACTTTAATCACGTTTCTTGCTTTATTGATTTTCGCGGGACTGCAACCGATTTTCGGTTTACTATCGGATAAAATCGGAAGAAAACCCCTGTTACTCGCTTTCGGTGCGCTGGGAACTCTTTTTACGGTGCCTTTATTGAATGCTTTACAACATGTCGAAGATAAATGGCAGGCTTTTTGGTTGATACTGCTAGCATTGATAATAGTTAGTGGGTATACGAGCATAAATGCTATTGTCAAAGCGGAGCTCTTTCCGGCAAAAATTAGGGCCTTGGGCGTTGGTTTACCTTATGCGTTAACTGTTGCAGTGTTTGGCGGATCAGCAGAATACATTGCCTTATGGTTTAAAGATATAGGACACGAAAATTACTTTTATTGGTATATCACGATATGCATTGCCTGCTCGTTATTCGTATATCTGGGAATGCAAGACACAATGCGCCGATCTCAATTAAATAATGAGCCGAATGGTTGATACAGAAGCGCAATACCAACTCCATAGGGAGATTGGCTCAGATGTTAACAAGTTTAAATATGAACAAAGCTTTTACAACACTATTTTTAGGACTACTTTTGTTTTGCCTCTCAAGCTGCGAGCACGATAAAGTCTGTAACATAATGGACTATATCTATATCTTTCCCGAGCAAACCATTGAAGAGGTAGCCTATATAAAGGTATATACCAATGAACGCGATTTCACGGAAGGACAACATGCCGTTGAACCTGATAGCCTGTCGAAGAGTCAACTGGTTTTACCCACGGACCAAACCTCGATTCCCTTCATCGATATTCGGTATGCTGATGGAACTAACAGCTGGTCAAATCAGGCTGAGCTGGGGCGTTTGGCCCAAAAGTCTATTGAAAGCGCCGGCTGTAAGGCAATTTTTTCATATGCTGACAATGCAACGCTGAGAAATACGATTAATAGTTCGGCCATCTATCTGCATTTAGCCCTTCAACAACTTAATCAGAATGGCGGAGAGAAAACTTGGTTGATTGACCGTATCTACGATGAGGATAAATTGGATGTAACAGAAAGACCGGAATGGCAGTGTGTAAAAGGGTTAAAATTCACATTTTATAAGGGTGGAAAAGGGGCAAAAGTGAAAATTGATGCTCCGGTGGCAGAAGGTGTGTGTGGCGTCTTTGAAGAGCTTTTCGGAGAGAAATCAGAAGTGTTTGCCACCTATTCGCTAGAAGGGTCAAATCAAAAAGAATTGAGAATTACGGTTCCTGCTGTATCGGATGCATTAAAAGAGCAGCTAACTTTTCAAGTTCTTGAATCAGACTACGATTCTCTCAACATAAGTTTAACGAATGGTAGCTCTCAAATAGGATATGCTACTCTCATTCCTTCCAATCATGATTAAATTAAGGGTGTCCTATATTCCTAGGCTAATGAAGTGTAGCTGGCTTTTACTCGTTCTACTGATTAGCAATGTGGTGCAAGCCCAAACGTTGCAAGACTATGAAATGCAGGTGCGAGATATTGAACGATTTGGTAACAGCTATTTTGCAGCGTATACCAATTTATTTTCTTCTAATTTTGGTTTTTCCCTCAATCAGGGCTGGCAAGGCGGGGCTATACCGAAGCAGGCAGGTCATTTGTCTTTTAGTTTAGTAGGATCCACCGCTATTATTCCTATCAATGACGGGAATCGTTATATTCGCATGGATCAATTATATCAAAGCGCAAACGTAATCGCTGCCCCTTTAACCCCTGGTATGTTCACAGATGCCAAAGGAGGTGCTATCAGTGTTTTTCTATTAGACCCTGCCACAAACAATAGATTAGTTAATCCAGTTACGGGTGATTATCTGAGCGCAAATTTCAATATGATTGATGGGATCGGCACCGGCGTAGGAGTCACTCCCTTCGTCATGCCGCAACTGAGTGTGGGGCTCGGAAAAAGTACCGAATTGTCTTTGAGAGTAATGCCGTTTGCGATAGGATTAAATGAGGGTAAAGTGGATGTATCTGCATGGGGCGGGGCTATCCGACATAATATTTCTCAATGGTTTACTGACGATGAAGATCCTAACTTTACCGTTAACTTACTGCTTTCATATATGCGAAACAAGACGAGTTTTACACCGAACGGAGAACGTTTTTTAACCTTTAATAATGACTATTTTAGTACAGCGGGCACTTCCTTGGAGTTATCACATCACACTAAAACACAACAGGCTTTAGCTTTTTTTAACTATCGGGTAAACTCTTTTGTAGAGATTTATGGACATGGGGGAGTTGTTCATCAAACAAGTGATTTGGGAACTAATGGTGTTTTCAAACTGAAAATTAATGATGCGTATGTCCGGGATGTGGTGGAAGAAACAGGCTATGAATATAGAGACCTATTTAAATCGAGTATTAATGAAACCGTAGCAGCGGGTGGCTTTGGCCTTTTGCTAGGGAGCGGTTTTGTTAAAGCAGAGGTTCAATATACCTATGCCAATACACATATTGCGTCTTTAGCGTTGAGGGCCACCCTACTAAAAGGAGACTAAGAAATAAGCTGTTTTTACTGCATTGCCATCTAATATAAATAGGAGAGGAATTAAAAGTGAAAGAATGTTGAAAATCGCTTTTAATTTAACGGATTAATGTTTACCTTTGTTGTCCCAAATTTTGACAATAGAAAGGGGGTATAAAGAGCATGATTATCGTAAATGTAAAAGATGGCGAATCGTTAGATAAAGCCTTGAAGCGTTTTAAGAAAAAATTTGAAAAAACTGGAGTGTTAAGAGAGCTTCGTGCGCGCCAAGCATACGAAAAAAAATCTGTTACCCGCCGTACTCAAATTAAAAAAGCGATCTACAAACAATCATTGAACCAAGATACGGTTTAGAAAGTAGATGTCAATTATATAAGCCGTTCACAACAAGGTTCTGTGAACGGCTTTTTTGTTTAGTTTTTATCCCATCCTATACGATCTTCCTGAGGCCAGTGTGCGGTTTCTTGGTCTGCCAATTCCAGAAGTTCAAAAAATGTGTCCATATGAGCGGTGAAAGCTCGTAGTTCATGGTAATACCAGGGGGTGCCATTTGCAAATAAATGCTCGAGATATCCCATATAAATTCTCCGGAAATTTCGGCTAAGAAATTTAGGATGAAAAGATTCAAAATAGGACAGGAGTTCCTTTTCAAGTGTTTCTGTAAACATGACGGGCCCATATGAATGATTTCCATTGCCCTCTTCCAGATGACTCCAAAATTTTTCGAGATATTGTATCAGGTTATTGGTGAAGGTGTCGTCATCTAAAGACGGTACTTCTTGAATTGGGCTGGGTAAAGTGATTCCGTTGATTTGCGCAGTAGGGTTTAGGTTTGTTTCCTGATCACCTTTTGTTTGGATATCATCGGTTGATTTGTTGTATTTAAAGTTTAGATCTGCAATTAAGAAAATTGCTTCGACTGCTTTTTCCAGGTATTCGTAAATCGCAACAGATTCATACAATAATTCGGTACCATCGAAGATACTTTCGTTGGTATAAGCATACGTTAGCAGGTCATCCAAAATTTCTCGCCACTCATTGAGGTTACGATATAAAAAGAATTCTTCCAAAAAAAATCCGATATCGTTTATTTCCCGATTTTCCAGCTTCCTGAAATGTGCAGCGCCGCTATTTATTCTTTTTTCAATATCGATACGGTCTGTTGCCCAAGATGATTTTTGGTAAAGGGGATGGGTGTCCGGAATTCTTAGCTGAGGTATAGGTTGATGATACAGTACCCATAGCACCTCAATGACTGAAATTAGTTGTCGACAGTTATAAGCATAGTCTTCAGAATTGACATAAAACTTTCCGTTGAAATCTGATTTTCTTGTTGTAGCGGCATGAAGAAAAAAAAGGATGTCTTTCCTGAAAGTTTCCACCTCTGTTTCAAAATAGCAGAAGTTTTCGATAAAAGATAAGGGAGTTTGGATAGCATCTTCCGTTAGGTAACGAAAGTTGCTTGTTCGGATTGCTTCGTGAAGATTTTCCATAAATTAAAGTTTAAAAAAATTGTATTGATGGTTATTCATAATTGCGTACCTTAGAGGTATTCAAATATAGTATATTTTTATGTTATAAAAAATATTTTTTGATATTATGATAGATCACTTAGATAGAGCGGAATTAGGGCCTTTATTTAAAGAGGCACGATTGTTAAAAAAGATGACTTTAGAGCAGTTTTATGGTGGAATTGCCAAACATGTCAATAATTTTTCGTCGATTGAAAACGGTGGTAGGGTTGTAGGAAAACGGTTAGCAAAAGATATTATCGACTATCATAATATAAGTTTGAAGTGGCTTGAAAAGAAAGAGGGCGCGCCATTTTTATCAAATATACCCTATAAGCATAGACAAGGAGGGAAAGACGTTCGCTCGGCAAATGAATCGTTAGAGAGAGAAGTACCTTTTTATAATATTCAGCCCGATATGGTATTTAACGGAGCGGATGTTTTTCAGGAAGTGCCCGAATTTTATGTCAATTTTCGTCCTTTTAATGATTGTACAGCCTATCTACCAATATACGGTGATAGCATGAACCCGAAATTTACCGGCGGGGATATAATCATCGTTAAGGAAGTGTCAAACTTGGAAGTGATCCTTTGGGGGGAAGCCTATCTGGTTGTTACCAATGAGCAAGCCAATAAATTGGTTACCGTAAAATTGCTGTTTCCGCACTCAGATCATACTAAGCTCGTATTGCGAGCGGCCAATCCGGAATATGCAGGAGACACCATTGTTGATAAGAAAGCCATTGTCAAACTTTTCATTGTAAAAGGTAAAGTGGCTAGGAAACAGCTATAATATGATCTGTTTTTACGATATTTAAGAACTGAAATGCAAAGCGGTATAAGCAGTTTTAAAGTAGGGTGTCCGTTTCGGATGAAATATTGGTAGAAACAAGTCAACACCAAAAAAAGAAGATATGTATGTAGAACGATTTATGTCCTTTCTGCGGTTTGAGAAACATTATTCCGAACATACGCTAAAGGCCTATGAAAAAGATGTCCGTAGTTATCTGCAGTTTTGGGTTGCCGAACAGATATCATTTGAGGAAGTGGGGCACAAGCAATTGCGGTACTATTTATCGATACTGATGGACAGCGGCCTAGAGGCGTCTTCCATTAATAGGATATTATCCTCATTACGTACCTATTATAAATTCTTACAAAGGGAAAGTCTTTACGGAGCAAATCCTACCTTATTGGTTAAAGCCTTAAAAAAGCCGAAAAAGTTACCTGTCGTTATCCAAGAAGATAAATTGAACCAGTTACTGGATCACGATCATATCTTTCAGGACAATTTTGAAGGACAACGGGATCGGCTCATTATCGAATTGCTTTTTGGAACCGGGATGCGTTTGACTGAATTGATACAATTACAGGAGAAAGATATCGACTATTATAATCAGACGATCCGCATTTTAGGCAAGCGAAATAAAGAAAGGATAGTGCCTATGCTGCCTCATTTAAAACTTTTAATCGAACAATATTTAAAATTAAAAAAAATTGAAAATTTAGATAACAATTCCTTAACTTTAGTCGTTACTATAAAAGGTAAACAAGCTTATCCAAAGCTTATTTATCAAGTAGTAATTCGTTATTTGTCACTGATAACCTCTCAGCAAAAAAAGAGCCCCCATGTGCTAAGGCATAGCTTCGCAACAGCGTTATTAAATAAAGGGGCAGATTTAAATGCTATTAAAGAGTTATTAGGTCATGCAAATCTAGTCGCAACACAGGTATATACGCACAATTCTGTGGAACGATTGAAATCTATTTACAAACAAGCTCATCCCAAAGCTTAAAAAAGGAGGATTTATGAACATTACCACGCAATCTATTCAATTTAAAGCAGACAGAAAATTGGTAGACTTTATTCAACGTCGTGTAGACAAGCTGGATCAGTTTTTTGATCAGATCATAGCAGGTGAATGTTATCTGAAGCTGGAAAACGTGGAAGACGAAGCTAATAAAATTACGGAGTTTAAGTTAAATATCCCAGGGAATCAGCTTTTTGCTAAAGGGCAGGCCAAAAGCTTTGAAGAAGCGACGGATTTGGCGATAGAGTCATTGCGTAGGCAAATAAATAAACACAAAACAAAGACAAGAACTAAAGTGACACATCATAAAGAAGTGCTGGCTGAAGTGCAGGAAGAAGAGCTCGGCTAGTCGTATTCAATTTTTATTGGAAGAATCCCTTAAGGAGAAAGTCCTTGAGGGATTTTTTTCGTTCATTACAACTGTAGCGAAGGGAAGTTATCTGAAAGCGGAAAAATTTGGAAAAATATTTCCCTGATAATTAAGCTATTTGGTCAGGCGGGCATTTTTTTAGCATAAATATTTTCACTTTTTTTTTGAATTAATACTTTCTTGTCTATCTTTGCAGTCCCAAAGGGAACACAGGGGGTCAGATCAAGAAAAGAGGGTTCCAAAAAGGGTAGAAAGTTCTTAATAGTATTGCCTCCTTAGCTCAGCTGGTAGAGCAACTGACTTGTAATCAGTAGGTCGCTGGTTCGATCCCGGCAGGGGGCTCTAAGTTGGGGGGATTCCAGAGCGGTCAAATGGGACGGACTGTAAATCCGTTGCTTCGGCTTCGAAGGTTCGAATCCTTCTCCCCCCACCATTTAGATGTTGTTTGGTGTTTGTACTCATCGATCGGATTTTCTGATAAAATAGATGTTGTAATGACATACATCCGATAAAATCATCATAAATAAGCGGAAGTAGCTCAATTGGTAGAGCGATAGCCTTCCAAGCTATAGGTTGCGGGTTCGAGACCCGTCTTCCGCTCTTGAATCAAAGAGTTAAAACCGGTATCGGCTTTAGCTTTTTGTTGTTCAAACAAGCCGATGTAGCTCAGCGGTAGAGCACTTCCTTGGTAAGGAAGAGGTCATGGGTTCAAGTCCCATCATTGGCTCGTAAGTGTAAATAAAAAAGAACCAAAATAAAAATTAACTTACTAATACGCATAAAAAATGGCAAAAGAGAAATTTGACCGCAGTAAACCACACTTAAATATTGGTACAATCGGTCACGTTGACCACGGTAAAACCACTACAACTGCTGCTATTACTAAAGTTTTGGCAGATAAAGGTTTGTCAGAAGCTCGTTCATTTGATTCAATTGACTCGGCTCCTGAAGAAAAAGAGCGTGGTATTACAATCAACACCGCTCACGTAGAGTATCAAACTGCAAGCCGTCACTATGCTCACGTTGACTGTCCAGGTCACGCTGACTATGTAAAGAACATGGTTACAGGTGCTGCACAAATGGACGGTGCGATCATCGTTGTTGCTGCAACTGACGGTCCTATGCCTCAAACTCGCGAGCACATTCTATTAGCTCGTCAGGTAGGTGTACCTGCTCTTGTAGTATTTATGAATAAAACTGACTTAGTTGATGACCCTGAGTTGTTGGATTTGGTAGAGATGGAAGTTCGTGAACTATTGTCATTCTATGAATATCCAGGTGATGATATCCCGGTAATCAAAGGTTCTGCATTAGGTGCATTGAACGGTGAAGCTCAGTGGGTAGACAAAATCATGGAGTTGATGGATGCAGTTGATAACTACATTCCTATTCCTCCACGTTTGACAGACTTACCTTTCTTGATGCCTATCGAGGATGTGTTCTCAATCACAGGTCGTGGTACCGTTGCAACAGGACGTATCGAGCGTGGTGTAATCAATACCGGTGATCCAGTTGAGATCTTAGGTATGGGTGCTGAAAACTTGAAATCTACTGTAACAGGAGTGGAAATGTTCCGTAAAATCCTTGACTACGGTGAGGCTGGTGATAACGTAGGTTTATTATTACGTGGTATTGAAAAAACTGATATCCGTCGTGGTATGGTTATCTGTAAACCAGGTAGTGTAACTCCTCACACTGAATTCAAGGCAGAGGTTTACGTATTGTCAAAAGCAGAAGGTGGACGTCACACGCCATTCTTTAACAAATACCGTCCTCAGTTCTATTTCCGTACAACAGACGTTACTGGAGAAATTACGCTTCAAGAAGGTGTGGAAATGGTTATGCCTGGTGATAACGTTACAATCAACGTAAAATTGATTAACGCAATTGCTATGGAAAAAGGTCTACGTTTTGCTATCCGCGAAGGTGGTAGAACAGTAGGTGCTGGTCAGGTAACTGAAATTATCGCTTAATTAAGCATATAGGCATTAGCTAATTGGTGAAAAGCCAATTAGCTAATCGTTTTACGGGCATAGTTCAATGGTAGAATAGAGGTCTCCAAAACCTTTGATCAGGGTTCGAATCCTTGTGCCCGTGCTAAATAACAGTCGGTTTCGTTGGCGTGAAAAGGTTAACAGTGAACCGTTAGCTAAAGTCTAAAGAACATATCTCTATCATACAATGGCAAATGTACTTGATTTTATAAAAGACTCCTATCATGAGATGACTCAGAAGGTGTCTTGGCCAACATGGTCGGAGTTGCAGAATTCAGCGGTGGTGGTGCTTGTTGCGTCAATCATCATAGCACTGATTGTACTAGCAATGGATCAATCATCAAGTGCAATATTGAAACTTTTTTACGGTACGACGGCCTAAAATCAAGGAGGATTATAGAATGGCAGATCAGCAATTGAAATGGTATGTTGTACGCGCGGTAAGCGGTAAAGAGAAGAAAGTAAAGCAATATATTGAGGCTGAGATTAATCGCTTAGGAATAAATCATTTGGTTCCTCAGGTTTTAATCCCGATGGAGAAATATTTTCAGATGCGCGAGGGAAAGAAGATCGCCAAAGAAAGAAATTATTATCCGGGATATGTTTTACTCGAAGCAGCTTTAGATGGAGAATTGGAGCATGTTATAAAGAATATCAATAGTGTCATCGGATTTTTAGGTGACAAAGCTGGTAATGCCATTCCGCTGAGACAAGCTGAGGTTAACCGCATATTGGGAACAGTAGATGAAATGAGTGAGCAGGGCGAGATGATGAATGTTCCTTACTATGTGGGAGAGTCTGTTAAAGTAACGGATGGACCATTTAATGGTTTCTCCGGCGAGATAGAAGAGGTGAACGAAGAGAAGAAAAAGTTGAAGGTGATGGTGAAAGTCTTTGGTAGAAAGACACCGCTGGAACTAAATTATATGCAAGTTGAAAAGGAGTAATCTTCTATTACTCGATCCCAACGAATATTTTTCGCCTTAATACAACAAAGTTCAGATTTTACAAAAAAATATTTTGTTATTCTCTGAATTTTGTTGTATTTTTGCGCACTCTAAAAAAGTGTAAGGGCTTCTCGTAATTTAGTCCACTTGAGTGAGAAAAAAACAAATGTTACGTTATATTGCTTCCAACTTACTAACAAACATTTAGTAATTTAAATTAAATCGAAAAATGGCAAAAGAAGTCAGTGCGTTAGTGAAATTACAGGTGAAGGGTGGCGCAGCTAATCCATCACCCCCTGTGGGACCTGCTTTAGGTGCAAAAGGGGTGAACATCATGGAATTTTGCAAGCAGTTCAATGCACGTACCCAAGACAAGCCAGGCAAAGTATTACCGGTTGTAATTACTGTGTATGCTGACAAGTCTTTCGATTTTATCATCAAGACTCCACCGGTTGCTGTTCAACTTATTGAAGTAGCAGGCATAAAGGGAGGCTCGGGCGAACCTAACCGTAAAAAGGTAGGTAAAGTTACTTGGGAACAAGTTGAAGCTATCGCCAAAGATAAAATGAGCGACTTAAACGCTTTTACAGTAGAGTCGGCCATGAAAATGGTGGCTGGTACAGCACGTAGTATGGGTATCACTGTAAGTGGTGATGCACCCTGGAACAATTAATTAACAGAAATCAGTTTAAGAAAGTGGCTAGATTAACAAAAAATCAAAAGGCGGCACTATCCAAAATTGAAGCTGGTAAAGCGTATACTTTGCAGGAGGCAGCAGCACTTGTAAAGGAGATTACCACTACCAAGTTTGATGCGTCCGTGGATATCGATGTTCGTTTGGGCGTAGATCCACGTAAAGCAAATCAGATGGTTCGTGGTATAGCTACCTTGCCTCATGGAACCGGTAAGACCGTACGTGTTTTAGTTTTGTGTACTCCGGATAAGGAGGAAGAAGCTAAAGCAGCGGGTGCGGATTATGTAGGTTTAGATGAGTATATCAGCAAAATTGAGGGTGGATGGACCGATGTTGATATCATTATTACCATGCCTAGCGTGATGGCTAAAGTAGGTAGATTGGGTCGTATTTTAGGCCCTAGAAACCTAATGCCTAACCCTAAGTCAGGAACGGTTACCCAAGATGTGGGTAAAGCAGTTACTGAAGTAAAAGGCGGTAAGATTGATTTCAAGGTTGACAAGACCGGTATCATTCATGCTTCAGTTGGTAAAGTGTCATTCGATGCAGACAAGATTTATGATAATGCGTTGGAAGTAATCCAAACAATTTCGAAATTGAAGCCGTCTGCAGCGAAAGGAACATATTTTAAGAGTATCCACCTCTCTTCAACAATGAGTCCGGGTATTCAAGTGGAAACTAAATCAGTAGCGGGGATTTAATCATGAGAAAAGAAGAAAAACAAGAAATTGTTCAAGCTTTAACTGATCAGATCAAATCTTACGGTAATTTCTATATTACTGATACTGCTGATTTGACTGTTGCAAAAGTTAACAATATCCGTCGCAAATGCTTTGAAAGAGGTATCAAAATTCAAGTAGCTAAGAATTCATTGATCGTTAAAGCTTTAGAAGCAGCCGGAGTTGATTCAGAAGAACTAAAAGGGGTGCTAAAAGGTGCTTCTACTATCCTTTTCTCTGAAACAGGTAATGCTCCTGCGAAATTGATCAAAGAACTCCGTAAAGAGGGTGATAAGCCGATCTTGAAGGGAGCTTATATTGATGCTTCGGTATTTGTTGGGGATGCCCAATTAGATTCGTTAGTTGCTCTGAAATCGAAAGAAGAGCTTATCGGCGATATCATTGGATTGCTTCAATCACCTGCTAAGAATGTTGTTTCTGCTCTTAAGTCGGGTGGAAGTACAATCGCAGGTTTGGTGAAAACTTTACAGGAAAGAGGTTAACGGAACCATTAAAACCGTTCAAGTAACAATAGTTTAATAGAAAAAAGTAAATTCAAAAATTTAAAATAAAATGGCAGATTTAAAAGCGTTTGCTGAGCAGTTAGTAAACTTAACAGTAAAAGAAGTTAACGAGTTAGCTCAAATCTTAAAAGATGAGTATGGTATTGAGCCAGCTGCTGCAGCTGTAGCTGTTGCTGGCCCTGCTGCAGGTGGTGATGCTCCTGCTGCTGCTGAAGAGAAAACATCTTTTGATGTAATCTTGAAAGAAGCTGGTGGTCAGAAATTGGCTGTTGTTAAATTAGTGAAAGATTTAACTGGTTTAGGCCTTAAAGAAGCTAAAGATTTAGTTGACGGCGCTCCTAAAGAATTAAAAGCTGGTGTTGCTAAAGATGAAGCTGAAGCTTTGAAAAAACAACTAGAAGAAGCAGGAGCTGTTGTTGAGATTAAGTAATTCTCATCTAAAGAGATCCTAAATGGTTTTAGACTCCGGTATTTCTACTGGGGTCTATTGCCGTTTATATTATCCCAAAAATACTGTTGGACTGTACAGAACCATCTTTCGGTTAAAACATGTCGCGTGAAGTTTAATTTAAACTAAAATATAATTCCCTTGGCAAACAAAGATATTCGTAACGAAAGAGTAAACTTTGCAACCAGCAAAAGAGTCATCGACTATCCCGACTTTCTGGATGTGCAATTGCAGTCTTTCAAGGAGTTTTTCCAATTGGAAACAACTTCTGATAACCGCCACCAGGAAGGGCTGTTCAAAGTTTTTTCTGAAAACTTCCCTATTTCTGATTCAAGAAACATTTTTGTGCTTGAATTTTTGGATTATTTCATCGATCCGCCACGTTATGATATTCAGGAATGTATCGAACGCGGCTTAACTTATAGCGTTCCGCTAAAAGCTAAGTTACGTTTATCATGTAATGATGAAGAACACGAAGATTTCGAAACCATAGTACAAGATGTGTATTTGGGAACTATCCCTTATATGACACCCAAAGGTACTTTCGTTATCAATGGCGCAGAGCGGGTAATCGTATCGCAACTTCACCGTTCGCCCGGTGTATTCTTTGGCCAAAGCCGCCATACCAATGGCACCAAACTATACTCTGCGAGGGTGATTCCTTTCAAAGGGTCTTGGATCGAATTTGCTACTGATGTTAATAATGTCATGTACGCTTATATCGACCGTAAAAAGAAATTCCCGGTAACGACTCTTTTGCGTGCTATTGGTTATGACTCGGATAAAGATATCCTTGAGTTATTCGAATTGGCCGACGAAGTAAAAGTTAGCAAATCCGGCTTGAAGAAATTAGTTGGCCGTAAATTGGCTGCTAGAGTTCTGAAAAGATGGGTTGAAGACTTTGTAGATGAAGATACCGGAGAAGTTGTATCGATTGATCGTAACGAAATTATCCTGGAACGTGAAACGATTCTGGAAGACGATCATATCGACATGATTATAGATGCCGGTGTTAAGTCTATCATTCTCACTAAAGAAGATAGCTCAAATAACGCTGATTATTCTATCATCTATAACACTTTACAGAAAGATACTTCCAACTCAGAGAAAGAAGCGGTAGAGCACATTTACCGTCAGTTAAGAAATGCGGAACCACCTGATGAAGAAACAGCTCGTGGTATTATTGAGCGCTTATTCTTCTCTGATAAACGATATGACTTGGGTGATGTGGGACGTTACCGCATTAACCGTAAATTGCAATTGGATACGCCTGATGAGATCAAAGTATTAACGAAGCAAGATATCATTGCCATTGTTAAGTACTTGATAAATCTGATCAATTCGAAGGCGGAAGTGGATGATATTGATCATTTGTCTAATCGACGTGTGCGCACCGTAGGCGAGCAGTTATATGCCCAATTTGGGGTAGGACTTTCTCGTATGGCACGTACAATTCGCGAGCGAATGAATATTCGAGATAACGAGGTGTTTACTCCAACTGATTTGATCAATGCACGTACTTTATCGTCTGTTATCAATTCATTCTTCGGAACCAACCAGTTATCGCAGTTTATGGATCAAACCAATCCATTAGCTGAAATCACACATAAGCGTCGTCTTTCTGCCCTCGGACCGGGGGGGCTTTCGCGAGAGCGTGCCGGTTTTGAGGTTCGTGACGTTCACTATACGCACTACGGCCGCCTATGTACGATTGAAACACCGGAAGGTCCGAACATCGGTTTGATTTCTTCCTTATGTGTACACGCAAAAATCAATAACCTCGGTTTTATCGAAACTCCTTATCGAAAAGTTCAAGATGGTAGGGTAGTGGTGGAAGAGCCCGTCGTTTATTTATCGGCAGAGGACGAAGATGGCAAAACCATCGCACAGGCCAATGCAGAATATGACGAAAAAGGTAATTTCACTACACCGAAAGTGAAAGCCCGCTTCGAAGGTGACTTCCCAATCATCGAACCGGAACGTTTAGATTTAATGGACATTGCACCGAACCAAATTACTTCGATTGCAGCTTCATTGATTCCGTTCTTGGAACACGATGATGCGAACCGTGCATTAATGGGATCAAACATGCAACGTCAAGCAGTTCCATTATTGCGTCCACAAGCGCCTATTGTGGGTACTGGATTGGAAGGCCGTGTAGCGAGTGACTCCCGTACCTTAATTAATGCGGAAGGCAACGGAGTGGTTGAGTACGTTGATGCGAACGAGATAAAAATTCGCTATGATCGGAACGAAGATGAGAAATTAGTTTCTTTCGACGATGATATTAAAACATATCGCTTAATCAAGTTCAAGAAAACAAACCAGAGCACCTGTATTAACTTGAAGCCTATTGTTCGTAAAGGACAACGTGTGGTTGAAGGACAAGTGTTATGCGAGGGCTATGCGACCGAAAACGGTGAACTCGCTTTGGGGCGTAACCTGAAAGTTGCTTTCATGCCATGGCAAGGATATAACTTCGAGGATGCGATCGTTATTTCTGAACGAGTGGTAAGCCAAGATATATTCACTTCTTTACATATCGAAGAATTTGAATTGGAGGTGCGTGATACTAAACGCGGGGAAGAAGAGCTTACTTCTGATATTCCCAACGTTTCTGAAGAAGCAACCAAAGATTTAGATGAAAACGGTATTATCCGTATTGGGGCAGAAGTGCGCGAAGGAGATATCCTGATTGGTAAAATTACACCTAAGGGTGAATCCGATCCTTCTCCCGAAGAAAAGCTCTTACGTGCAATCTTTGGTGATAAAGCAGGCGATGTAAAAGATGCATCTTTAAAAACACCTCCGTCAATCCGTGGGGTGGTAATTGATACAAAGCTCTTTTCGCGTGCTAAAAAAGCTGACAAGAAAGAGGAAAAAGCTGCTTTGGAACGTTTGGATCTTAATCATGAGCGTGCCGTTCGTCAATTAAGAGAACGCCTGATCGATAAATTATTTGCTATTGTAAATGGCAAAACATCACAAGGTGTGTATAACGTATACAAAGAGCTTTTGATTCCTAAGGGAGCTAAATTTACGCAGAAGATGTTGGCTGAACTTGACTTTGCTAATATCAACCCTTCTAAATGGACCACAGACGACGACAAGAACGAGCTGGTAAAACAGGCTTTACACTTCTATAATATCAAATTGAATGAGGAGCTTGGAGCTTATCGTCGTGATAAATTTGCCATTACAGTAGGTGATGAACTACCATCCGGTATTGTGCAGATGGCTAAAGTTTACGTCGCGAAGAAACGCAAGCTTAAAGTAGGTGATAAGATGGCGGGTCGTCACGGAAATAAGGGTATCGTAGCGCGTATTGTACGTGATGAGGATATGCCTTTCTTAGAAGACGGAACACCTGTAGATATTGTATTAAACCCACTTGGGGTACCTTCTCGTATGAACCTTGGACAGATTTATGAAACCGTTCTTGGTTGGGCAGGACAAAAACTAGGTGTGAAGTTTGCAACACCGATATTTGATGGAGCTTCCACTGAAGAAGTGGAGGAGTGGGTCGCTAAAGCCGGTTTACCTGCTTCCGGAAGAACCTATTTATATAATGGTTTAACGGGTGAGCGATTTGACCAGCCAACTACTGTTGGTGTAATTTACATGCTTAAATTAGGTCACATGGTAGACGACAAGATGCACGCACGTTCTATCGGACCATACTCCCTTATTACGCAGCAACCGCTTGGTGGTAAAGCGCAATTTGGTGGCCAACGTTTTGGTGAGATGGAGGTATGGGCGCTGGAAGCATTTGGTGCATCCAACATTCTACAAGAGATTCTTACTGTTAAGTCAGATGATGTTATCGGTAGAGCCAAGACCTACGAAGCAATCGTTAAAGGCGATAATTTGCCTACGCCATCTGTACCTGAATCATTCAATGTATTGGTACATGAGCTTCGCGGCTTAGGTTTAGATATCACGTTAGAATAGAGTTTTAAATTTTAAGTTGTACGTCCTAAGTATTTGTACGTACAACTTATTACGTATAACTCATAACTAAAAAGAGCTATGTCTTACAAGAAAGATAATAAAATAAAAAGCAACTTCACCTCGATTACGATCAGCTTGTCGTCTCCAGAAGCTATTTTGGAGCGTTCCAGCGGTGAAGTATTAAAACCGGAAACCATTAACTACCGTACTTATAAGCCGGAGCGTGATGGTCTGTTTTGTGAGCGTATCTTCGGTCCTGTAAAGGATTACGAATGCCATTGCGGTAAGTATAAGCGTATTCGTTATAAAGGTATCGTCTGCGATCGATGTGGCGTAGAAGTTACTGAAAAGAAGGTGCGTAGAGAGCGCATGGGACATATTAATTTGGTTGTTCCGGTAGCTCATATCTGGTATTTTCGTTCACTTCCAAATAAGATTGGATATTTACTAGGTTTGCCAACTAAGAAGTTGGATATGATTATCTACTATGAGCGATATGTCGTAATCCAGCCTGGTATAAAGGAAGAAGATGGCATCCAGTACATGGATTTCTTAACGGAGGAAGAGTATCTGGATATATTGGATACTTTACCAAAGGAGAATCAATATCTTGACGATAAGGATCCTCAGAAGTTTGTGGCGAAGATGGGGGCTGAAGCGTTGGAAGAATTATTGCAGCGAATTGATTTAGATCAATTGTCATATGATTTACGTCACCAAGCCGCTAATGAGACTTCGCAACAACGTAAAAATGAAGCATTAAAACGCCTTCAAGTAGTTGAAGCTTTCCGCGGGTCACGCGAGCGTATTGAAAATCGTCCGGAGTGGATGATTGTTAAAATCGTTCCGGTTATTCCTCCCGAGTTACGTCCTTTAGTTCCTTTGGAAGGTGGGCGCTTTGCTACGTCAGATTTGAACGACTTATATCGCCGTGTTATTATTAGAAATAACCGTTTAAAACGTTTGATCGAAATCAAAGCACCTGAAGTAATTTTACGTAACGAAAAGCGTATGCTTCAGGAAGCTGTGGATTCATTATTCGATAACTCCCGTAAAGTGAATGCCGTGAAGACGGAAGGTAACCGTGCACTAAAATCACTTTCCGATATCCTAAAAGGTAAACAAGGGCGTTTCCGTCAGAACTTATTAGGTAAGCGTGTTGACTATTCGGCACGTTCCGTTATTGTGGTTGGACCAAACCTGAAACTGCATGAGTGCGGATTGCCTAAAGATATGGCTGCTGAATTATACAAACCGTTTATTATCCGTAAAATGATTGAACGCGGGGTTGTAAAAACAGTGAAATCAGCCAAAAAAATCGTTGACCGTAAAGATCCGATTGTTTGGGATATTTTGGAAAACGTATTGAAAGGACACCCTGTTCTTCTTAACCGTGCACCTACGTTGCACCGTTTAGGTATCCAGGCTTTTCAGCCGAAATTAGTGGAAGGAAAGGCGATTCAGCTTCACCCCTTAGTGTGTACAGCGTTCAACGCCGACTTTGACGGTGACCAGATGGCGGTGCATTTGCCTTTAGGAAATGCAGCTATTTTGGAGGCTCAAATACTAATGTTAGCCGCTCATAACATTTTGAACCCGGCGAATGGTACACCGATTACCGTACCTTCTCAGGACATGGTTTTGGGACTTTATTACATTACAAAGGGACGTAGAACAGATGATTCGCGTGTGGTAAAAGGCCAGGATATGACCTTCTACTCGCCGGAAGAAGTTATCATTGCTTATAACGAGAAGAAAATTGATTTACACGCCTTTATTAAGGTTAAAACTAATGTAAAGGATAAAGATGGTAATATCGTTAAGCAATTAATTGATACAACCGTTGGTAGGGTTTTATTCAATCAAGTAGTTCCGGAAGAGGTAGGTTATATCAATGAGCTACTTACGAAGAAGTCTTTACGTGATATCATCGGCGATGTGGTGAAAACCACTGGTATGGCCAGAGCAGCGAAGTTCTTGGATGATATTAAAGAACTTGGTTTCCAAATGGCGTTCCGTGGAGGTTTATCATTTAACTTACAAGATCTTAATATTCCGGATGCGAAAGCTGGTTTAATTGAGCAAGCAACACGTGAAGTAGAAGAAGTGATGAATAACTATAATATGGGATTCATTACCAATAACGAACGTTATAACCAAATTATCGATATCTGGACGCGTATTAACAACCGTTTGACTGCCAATGTGATGGATATTTTATCCAATGATAACCAAGGCTTTAATTCGGTTTATATGATGCTGGATTCAGGTGCCCGTGGTTCTAAGGAGCAGATTCGTCAGCTCTGTGGAATGCGGGGATTGATGGCGAAACCGCAAAAATCCGGTTCGTCAGGAGGTGAAATTATCGAAAACCCAATTTTATCCAACTTTAAGGAAGGTTTATCGGTACTCGAGTACTTTATCTCAACGCACGGTGCTCGTAAAGGTCTTGCGGATACGGCATTAAAGACAGCTGACGCCGGGTACTTAACTCGTCGTTTGCACGATGTTGCGCAAGATATGATCGTTACCGAGGAGGATTGTGGTACATTGAGAGGTATTTTCACTACTGCTCTGAAAGATAACGAAGACATCGTTGAACCTTTATATGACCGTATACTAGGACGTACTTCGCTGCACGATGTGTATGATCCGGTAAGCAATGAACTATTGGTTAGTGCTGATCAAGATATTACGGAAGAGATTGCAGAGAAGATAGAGCGTTCTTCAGTAGAAGGTATAGAAATTCGTTCGGTATTAACTTGCGAAAGCAAGCGCGGTGTTTGTGCCTTGTGTTATGGACGTAACCTTGCGTCGGGTAAACGTGTTCAAATGGGAGAAGCGGTTGGTGTTATTGCCGCTCAGTCTATCGGTGAGCCAGGTACACAGCTTACACTTCGTACGTTCCACGTGGGTGGTACGGCTTCTAACATTGCTGCTGAGTCGCAAATCGTTGCTAAATTTGACGGTATCGTTGAATTCGAGAATATGCGTTCGGTAGAGCGCGAAACGGAAGAAGGTAAATTGCACATCGTATTGGGCCGCTCAGGTGAATTCCGCATTCTTGATCCGGAATCTAAGAAGGTACTGATGACCAATAACATTCCTTACGGTTCGTTCCTATACATTGCCGATGGTGATAAGGTAACGAAGGGCGATAGAATCTGTTCTTGGGATCCGTACAACGCGGTTATTATTTCTGAATTTGCAGGTAAGGTTGAATTTGATGCGATCATAGAAGGTGTTACCTATCGTGAAGAGTCTGATGAACAAACCGGACACCGCGAGAAAGTAATCATCGATACGCGTGATAAAACGAAGAACCCGGCGATCAAAATTTTGGATAATGCAGGTGATGTAATCCGTACCTACAACTTACCGGTTGGTGCCCACATTGCTGTGGATAATGCCGGTAAAGCAAAAGTGGGAGAAATTATCGCGAAAATTCCTCGTTCAGCTGGGAAGACCCGCGATATTACGGGGGGTCTACCGCGTGTAACTGAATTGTTTGAAGCAAGAAACCCTTCCAATCCAGCTGTCGTAACAGAAATCGACGGGGTAGTAACGTTAGGTGGTGTTAAACGTGGTAACCGTGAAATTCAAATAGAATCACGTGATGGGCAAGTGAAGAAATACTTAGTGCCACTTTCTAAACACATTTTAGTACAAGATAATGACTTCGTGAAGGCTGGTATGCCGCTTTCTGACGGCTCTATTTCGCCGTCCGATATTTTAGCGATAAAGGGGCCAGCTGCCGTACAAGAGTATTTAGTAAACGGTATTCAGGAAGTTTACCGTCTGCAAGGTGTGAAAATTAATGATAAACACTTTGAGACAATTGTACATCAAATGATGCAAAAGGTCATGATCGAAGACCCAGGCGATACCCGCTTCTTGGAAAAGGATGCTGTTAACAAATGGGATTTTATCGAGGAGAACGACAGTATGTACGATAAGAAAGTGGTAACTGATCCAGGTGATTCAAATGTACTGAAAGCTGGTCAGATCGTGTCTCTACGTAAACTGCGAGAAGAGAATTCTAGTTTGAAACGTCGAGATCTAAAATTGGTACAGGTGCGTGATGCAATTGCTGCTACTTCCAGTCCAATGCTTCAAGGTATTACACGTGCATCATTGGGAACCAAATCGTTTATATCGGCAGCGTCTTTCCAGGAAACTACCAAAGTGTTAAACGAAGCGGCTATTAGTGGTAAACGCGATGATTTACTAGGATTGAAAGAGAATGTTATTGTCGGACACTTAATCCCTTCGGGTACCGGTTTACGTAATTATGACCGTATCATCGTTGGATCTAAAGAGGAATATGATCAGTTGTTGGCTTCTAAAGAAGAAGTTTAATAGTTGTTTATTCACTTTATATTATAAAACCCCGAAGGCTAGTGTTCTTCGGGGTTTTTTGTTTCCTATTTATTATCTTTACCGCTAGATATCATTTAGACATACATGCTTACCATTAAATCAATATGGAAGAACAGGATAATCAATTGAACATAGAACTTACCGAAGATATCGCCGAAGGCATATATTCAAATCTAGCAATCATAACGCACTCCCATACAGAATTTGTTGTCGACTTCATTCGCGTAATGCCAGGAATTCCAAAAGCGAAAGTAAAGTCGAGAATCGTCTTAACACCTGAGCATGCGAAACGATTAATGAAGGCTTTTCAAGATAATATCGCGAAGTATGAAGCCATGAATGGCAAAATTGATACGCATGAGGAACCCCCATTTCCAATGAACTTCGGAGGTCCAACAGCGCAAGCTTAAGCTTGGTTATGAAGTTGTTCATGATGCTTATTGGTTTTAGCCTTGTGATATTTTTATGAAACGCATGGCCGAATCTGACCAACAGCCAATAATGAATAACGAATTGCAAATACATGAAAAATCTAAATTTTAAGGATAAGTGGATATTGGTTACCGGCGCCTCATCGGGATTGGGAGAGGAGATGGCGAGGCAGTTAGCTGTTCAACATGGCGCGAATTTAATTTTGCTAGCTCGTCGTAAAGAGCGGTTGGAACAATTGAAGATTACCATAGAAAGTGAAACGGAATCAAGTGTTGATATTGTTGTTGCAGATTTATCCCAACCCGAGCAGATTGAAGAAATTCTGGAAACAATTATAAGCCGACGAGACTTGTATGCAGCTATCTTAAATGCGGGCGTTACCTATTTGGGGAAGCACTTGGCGCTGCCAAAGGAACAATTTAACCAAATGATCCAAATCAATATCATTAGCGTTACCTATATGACAACCCAATTGGTCGCGTACTTTGAGAAAAAAAAATCTGTCGGTGGTATCATGATCGTCTCCAGTATGGCAGCAATTTTCCCAACACCCTTCCAGGCAGCTTATGCAGGTACTAAGGGGTTTCTACTTAACTTCGCTTCGGCTCTTTCACAGGAGCTAGATAATAAAGAATTGTCGCTTACGATATTTTTACCGGGAGGTATTGCTACGGAAATGACGGCAGGCGACGGCTTTAATGAACTTCGCGGTTATCTGATGCCGGTACAACAGGTTGCAAAAGAAGGATTGCTGGCTTTCAAAAAAAGAAAATCGACTTATATTCCCGGATTTCTCAATCGTTTAAGTAGCAAATTGTCTTTTTTACTCCGGAAGGAGTTTATTATTAAGCAGACGGGTAAGACCTATAAGAAATCGTTGGATAGACATTCGGAGTTGTGAGTTGCCCGTTGTGGGTTATGAGCTTTTTAATTTACAAAACTCACAACTCGTAACCAACAACTCACAACTTTTATTTAAACCATTCCATCACCTCGTCCTTCGTAGGCATGGCAGATTCAATTTTCATTTTTTTCCGTAATCCGCCTAAATCATTGAAGACTTTGTTTGGATTGGCTGCTTTTAAAGACTCAATGGTGATAAGTCCCATCTTCTGCAATGCAGGAACCCAAACAGCTGGAATTCCTTGAGCCTCGTAATCAGTCACAGAAGCGGTTTTGATAACTTTCTCAGGTCGCATCTGTGGGAAAAACAACACATCTTGTATACTTGCCTGATTGGTCATCAGCATTGCTAATCGATCAATACCAATACCGATTCCTGAGGTAGGAGGCATGCCATATTCCAACGCTCTTAGAAAGTCGTAATCAATAAACATCGCCTCATCATCACCCCGCTCCATTAACTTCAACTGATCCTCAAAACGCTTAAGCTGGTCTATTGGATCATTAAGTTCGGAATAAGCATTCGCTAATTCCTTTCCATTTACCATGAGTTCAAAACGTTCAACAAGTCCTTCCTTGCTGCGATGTTTCTTCGTTAAAGGACTCATCTCTACCGGATAATCAATAATAAATGTGGGTTGAATATAATGATGCTCACATTTTTCACCAAATATCTCGTCAATAAGCTTTCCCTTACCCATGCTTTCATCTACTGGGATGTGAAGCTGCTTGCATACATCCCGTAATCCCACCTCATCTAAGCCTGAAACGTCAAAGCCCGTATGCTCTTTTATTGCATCATATATGCTGATCCGTTTATAGGGAGCTGCAAAGTTAATTTCCTTATCGCCAACCGTTATGGTGGTCTTTCCGTTTGTAGCTAGCGCCACCTTCTCGAAGAGCTGCTCTGTGATGTCCATCATCCATAGGTAATCTTTGTATGCCACATAGAATTCGAGTACCGTAAATTCAGGATTATGGGTTCGGTCCATTCCTTCATTGCGAAAGTTTCTGCTGAATTCATACACCCAATCGTAGCCGCCAACGATTAAGCGCTTTAAATACAGCTCATTGGCTATCCGTAAATATAACGGGATGTCAAGTGCGTTATGATGCGTAATAAACGGTCTTGCAGCAGCACCGCCCGGTATACTTTGTAATACCGGTGTGTCTACTTCAATGGCCCCCTGTTCATCCAAAAATTGCCTTATGGCAGATTTGATTTTAGTTACTTTGGTGAACGTTTCCCGAACGTGCGGATTTACTACTAAATCAACGTAACGTTGTCTATAGCGAAATTCAGGATCGGTTACGGCATCGAACACTTTTCCGTCTGCTTCCTTAACTATCGGCAGAGGTTTCAGCGATTTTGCTAGCAATGTCAATTCAGTTGCATGGATGGATATTGTTCCGGTCTGCGTTGTAAAAACGTGTCCCTTTACACCAACAAAATCTCCAATATCCAATAATTTTTTAAAGACGGTGTTATATAATGTTTTATCCTCGGTGGGGCAAAGCTCATCTCTTGTCAGATAAACCTGAATACGACCTGTCGAATCTTGAAGTTCAAAGAAAGAAGCACTTCCCATCACTCGCCTACTCATCATACGACCTGCAATACTAATATTTTTATAATTCAGCTTGTCGCGATCATAATTTTCATGGATGTCCCGTGCGTTAGCATTAATGTCAAATGCCTCTGCAGGATAAGGTTCTATTCCTAATTGGATCAATTGATCTAAAGCCTGTCGGCGCAATACTTCCTGTTCTGATAAAATGCTGCTCATTTAGTTAAAATATGTACTCACTTGAAGGAGAAAGAACATGGGCTTCTGTATACTGATTTACGAAATAACCTCGGTTCTGATTTTTCGCAAACTTAGATAAAATTGGCCTGATATGCAAAGGAGTAAGGCGTAAAAAGGAGTGTATTTTAGCGGTTTTTAGTTATTTATCAATACGTGTGCTGTAGCGTTTTGTTGTTTTTATCGTTATACCGATGTATGGTTAAAAAGAACTACGAGACGGAATTGACAGCAGCTACAAGCTAATTTGAAAATAAAAAGGTGTATCAGGGAAATCCTTTGTGTACCAAAAATAAGAACATCTTTTTTAGCAGGTTTGCGTATTTTTGAATAAGCTTTGTTTATTTGCTAATTAAATAGATGGGGCTTTCCAATTAGTAGTATTGCTGTAGTGAATTACCGTTTAGGATTTTTAAGTAAAAAGAAGACATTAACACTAGAAAGTGCCTTGGATGCTTGTGTCCAAACGGATGCGGAACGGGCTAAAGAATTTATCTACAAAAAGTACTATGGATACGTGTTAGCAGTAGTGGCAAGGTATATAAAAAGCGAATACGATGCGGAAGAGCTGGTAAATGAAACATTTATTAAAGCGTTTAAAAATCTGCCTCGATTCAACAGAGTAGGTGAAGGAAATGTTCTTGAAAAATCATTTAGAGGTTGGCTAGCAAGAATAGCAGCAAATTTATCCATTGACTTATTACGATCTCAAAAAAATATGGTGGCAATGGAGGATGTAGGTGAGCAAGAAGTTAAACCGGTTTTGGTTAATGCTTCCGACAAGCTCTTTGCAGAAGATATCCTAAAGCTTTTAGAGAGATTACCCGAAATTCAACGGATCATTTTCAACTTATACGAAATCGAAGGATATGCACATGAAGAGATTGGAAAAATGTTAAATATACCTGACAGTACATCCAGAACATACTTAACCCGGGCAAAACAGCGGTTACGGAAGCTTTATATTGAGGAGTTCGCCATAGGAAAACAATAAAGTATAGAATTTACTATGAAAGAAAAAGATAATAAGGAACTGATCGATCGTATGGCTGAAGTCTTGCGAGAGCATTCAGCGCCTTATAGAGAAGGGGCATGGGAACGATTTGCAAGCACGCAAAAGCAAGGACGAAAGGTTGTACCAATTTGGTACCTTGGGGGCGTGGCAGCTGCCGTTTTATTAGGGGTGGCGCTTTTTATGAATAGAAATAATGTTGACAGGCAAATTCCACCTGCAATAACTTATACACAAAATAACGGATCTGGGGAATCTAAAGGAGATTCTTTGCTGAAACAAGCCTCTCCGGTGATTACTGGGGAGACAAGTGCTGAGCATAATAACAAACGTAATGGGAGCGTACTGGCCCAGTCATCTAACAGAGGTTCTGAAGGAAAAAGCGCATCTACTTTCGCAGAAGTATTTAATAAGGAACAACCAACCAAAATTGATAATCGCATAGCGCAATTTGATCAAAAGAAAAATGAAGCTTTATCTTCTAATGGCTCTAGTATCGAAAGAGAGGAGCCGAATTCGGAGCAAGTGCAACAAAAAGGCAAAATTATCGGAGATACATCTAAAGAAAAAGAAGAAGCATTAATTAGCATGTTGAGGGAGAACAGCTCGTCGTCGAATTCTTCTGAACGTGCATTGATGAATAATGCCGACTATTCCGGAAATAAGCGCTGGAATGTAGGCGTTGTGTTTGCGCCCTCGCTAACAGAAGAACGTTTCAATATGGGAGGGGGGGTAACCGTAGCGTATAACATATCCAAAAAAGTATCTATTGGTTCTGGTGTTTCTTTGGTTGATTTAGGATTCCATCAGTCGTCACCCAACGCATCGAACGGAACCATGAATTCGCCCGTTTCAGCTTCACTAAGCGACGCATCTCCGACACTAAATGCAAAATCGCTTGAAACCAAAGAGCTAACGTCGATAAATACTAATTTGTTAGCTTTGGACATCCCAATTGATATTAAATATCAGGTGAGTAAACAATTTTATGCCAGTGCGGGCATTTCCTTTTTTGCGGTATTAAATGAAGATCGGACCAATAACTTTTTGACTCGGACACCAACAAATAGGACAATTCAAAACACGGAAGGCTATGCTTTCAGCCAGCCGGAATTCCAAGTGAATAACGTCAGTGAAAAAGCGGAAGAGACACCATTTCAAGGGAATGGCTATTCCGGGTTTCTCAACTTTTCAGTGGGAAGAAAAATGCCTATTTCGAGAAAAGTGGGTATCGCCGTTGAACCGTTTTTCAAGATTCCAATCGGTAGCTTATCCAATCAAAATATGAATCTTCGTTATGGCGGCATTCGTGTAATTACCAGTTTTTAGTAACTTAGGTGAGTTGATCGCGCATAAGGCTTATGAAGGTTTACTATATTATCCCGGCAAGCAGTAAAGTGCAAGCAATGGCTTTATGGCCTTTTGTCATTGCGAATACATCGCTGCGAAATCGAGGGGTTTCTATGCAGTTGTTAAGACATGAAAAAATTCATCTGAGGCAACAATTGGAATTGTTGATTTTACCCTTTTACATTTGGTATATTGGTGAGTGGCTGGTAAGATGGTGGATTTGTAAGGATCCGAATCGTGCTTATCGAACTATTTGTTTTGAGCGCGAAGCATATATTAACGATGAGCAAAAAAATTATCTGAAGGTTAGGAAGGCTTGGAGTTTCTTAAAATATCTAAAATAAAAAGGACATCTATTGATGTCCTTTTTATTTTAGATAACGATAATGTTCATTAATAAAGTGTGAACTCTACTCGACGATTAGCTTGTCGTCCTTCTGCTGTCGCATTCGTCGCAATTGGTTGAGTTGGTCCATAACCGGTTGCTTCAATACGTGATGGATTAGCTCCTTTACTTACTAAGTAAGCTTTAACAGCTTCCGCACGTTCTTTTGACAAACGCATATTCAATTTCATTGAACCTGTGTTATCGGTATGTCCTGCCAATTTAAGACTGAAATTCTTCTCTACTAATAACCTGGCCACCTTATCTAAGCTTGGATAAGATGTAGGACGAATCGTTGCTTTACTTAGATCAAACTCTAAGTTTTTAATAGCTTCATCTACTACCCGACGATCTTCTTCCGTTACGGTGATTTGTTGTACTACTTTTTTAGCTTCAGGAAGCGGGCAGCCCGATCCATCTACTTTTGCATCAGCTGCGGTGCCTGGGCACTTATCAAATTTATTCGCAACACCATCACCGTCATCATCTGCTAAATCAGTTGTTAATTGAGCTTTTAACGCTTCATTTTCCTCTTTTTGTGCTTTCAAAGCTGCCGCTAATTCGTCATAACTTGCCTGGTATTCTTTACGCATATCGACTACAGGATTACGATTGCCTAGGAATGGTTTTGTAGCATCTCCCAAAGCGAATTCAAGACCGGCATGTACGTAAGAGAACATATCTACTTTGTTGGTGCTTAAACCATCAAGCGTACCGGTATTTGCCAGATTGACTTGGTAACCTAAATCTATATTGATCCCATTAGCTACACCGAATTTAAAACCTAAGCCTGCAGGAATAAACGCTTTGGTGGTTGAGCCAAGCTCTTGTTCCACACCGCCCATTGTTATTGTCGGATTGTAATTGAGTGCTCCCAATCCTACTGTCAAATAAGGCTTAATTACACCCTGTTGATGTCTCCAACTAATATTCGCCAATGTAATGTCGGCACTTAAAGCGGCCGACCACGGAAGCTTAGTGGAAAATTTATCATTACTTCCTTCGGCGCTACCACTTAATTTTCCTCCTAAATATTCAGCTCTCAGTCCGAATGCAGGTGTAATTTGCTTTTTTACGTAAAAATTATAACCCAATTGACTTTCTGAGGAACCGAAGTCCTTTCTTAATCCGATAATGTTCCATTGATTAATCACCCCGGCTCCGACACCGATTGACCAGGTTCTAAATTCACTCTCAGGTGCAAATGGCTTAACATCATTTACCTGGGTGGTCTGAGCAAATGCAGGCGCAGAAGCGAAAAGTGCTAAAGCGACTAGAGAGTTGGTTTTTTTTAGTCTAAAGTTTTTGATCATAAAATTTAATTTCGTTTCTAAATTGTTTTCTGAAATTTGATGCTGTGTTACCAAAAATTAGACCATTTCCTGCTTGGCTGATGTAACGAATTGATTATTAGGTGATTTTGTCTGGGAGGAGGAGTGGGAAATGTGCTAAAAAAAGGACGATTTCTCGCTCTTTTTCACACATTTCCTCAAAAAGGTACAGTTATCGTAAACGATCTGCCGACTTGATAAGTTTGGTATCGTGATTAATGCCTTTAAGCGCTAAGAGTAGAAAAATAATATAGGGAGGGATAAGTAACGCACCGATACCGATATTATTTAGCTCGAGACTTTTGTTAACTGTTTCAACAGCACTATTAGCAGACAGAAACAGCCAAAAAGCAAAGAGAATGACCAATAAAAGAGTAACTAATATCAGACTTACCTGTTTTTTTCTGTTTTTATATTTTAAAATGGTGATCAGCGGTAATACCGCCAATAAAATTGTTGCGATTGCCTGAAGGATAAAAGTGAAAGACGTGCTCAACTGATTACGGCCTCCGGCGTTATTTAAAACCCCTGTTACTTTTAATGCCATGGCAATCCCGCTGTTGTCAGAAAATTGCGCGTATGGGAATAAAAATAAGACCAGGATAGTCACCGAAGCCAACAATAGCCAAACAGTTTGTATACGTTGTATCATGTAAAAAATATATATTGCTACAAAGATAATATATTCGTATCAACGCGCAAGGTATAAGTACACCTTGGATATGGAGAAAGTCTTTCTTATGGATGTCAAAA
The DNA here is from genome assembly GCF_044784325.1 of Olivibacter sp. EAT-5. Classification (NCBI taxonomy): domain Bacteria; kingdom Pseudomonadati; phylum Bacteroidota; class Sphingobacteriia; order Sphingobacteriales; family Sphingobacteriaceae; genus Olivibacter; species Olivibacter sp. EAT-5. Next base: position 3,160,651 of record NZ_CP173028.1, read on the forward strand.
ATCTACCTACTTTTATCTAAGTTTGCAGGTAGTGAAATCAGCAACGAAAAGATATTTTGTAGAACTTGCTTTCCATGGGGGAGCTTACCATGGCTGGCAAATACAGGAAAATGCAATTAGCGTGCAGGAGGTACTTAATAAAGCTTTGGGTACCCTATTACGGGTGCCAGTTAATACGGTCGGCTGCGGAAGAACGGATACCGGTGTACACGCAAAGCAGCTCTTTGCACACTTTGACGATGCGGTTGGTGCGATTGAAGGCAATGAAGAACGCATTGTGACAGGTTTGAACGCGCTATTACCGACAGATATTGCGGTAAAGCAACTTTTTGTTGTTGCTCCTAATGCGCACGCTCGTTTTGATGCGATCAAACGATCTTACGAGTATCATATACACTTCGGTAAGAATCCATTCCTACATGGCTTTTCTTGGCAATTAAGGGATCGACCGGATGTGGAAGCGATGAACGAGGCCGCGCGACACATGATGAAATATAAGGATTTCAGCTGTTTCAGTAAATCACATACACAAGTTTTTACCAATAACTGTCAGCTTACGAAGGCAGAATGGCAATGGCTTGATGGAGGGCGTCTGGTTTTTTATATATCGGCTGATCGGTTTTTGAGGAATATGGTAAGGGCAATAGTTGGTACTTTAATGGAAATTGGAAACGGAAAACGCGATTTAAATTATATTCACGAAGTCATCAATAGCAAGAACAGAAGCATGGCAGGTGTTTCGGTGCCTGCTTGTGGATTATATCTTACCGAGGTTTTGTATCCCTGGGACGAAAAATAAAGTAAAAAGTTCCTTTAAAAACGGACGGTGTATCAATAATTAAAAAGCTGTAGGCTGATATCTGAGGGCCGAACGCAGCGAATGTAAAAATGAGTGAAGCAAAGATAACAGGTAGAACATATGACACCCAACTGTTACGCAGACTGGGAAAATATTTAAGACCCTATCGAACCTATTTTGTTTGGTCGGTTATACTCACCCTTATTGTAGCAGGTATCTCTCCTCTTTTACCGATGTTGGTAGAATATACCCTTGATCAGTTTATTTTAAAGAACAACTATCAGGGACTGAATATCATGACTTTAATCATGTTCGGTTTGCTGATTTTTCAAACCGCTATCAGATATTATCACACCTTGCTGACCAATTCGTTGGGACAGTCTGTTATTCGCGATCTCCGAATTGAGACCTTTAATCATATCACGGATCTTCGGCTGAAGTATTTCGATAAGACTCCAATTGGTAGACTGATAACCCGTACAATATCGGACTTGGAAACCATTGCCGATATATTTTCTGAGGGATTAATACAAATCATTGGTGATATTTTGCAGTTGATTGTGATCATAGGTGTCATGTTCTATACTGATTGGGAGTTGACACTCATTGTATTAATACCGATGCCGTTGATGGTTATTGCTACTCATTTCTTTCAAGAAGCCATGAAGTCTGCCTTTCAGGATGTGAGGCATTGGGTATCCAATTTGAATACCTTCTTGCAAGAGCATATTTCAGGTGTGAGCATTATCCAATTCTTTGCGCGTGAGAAACAAGAAATGGATAAGTTTAAAGCGATTAACGCGGAACATCGAAATGCCCATATTCGTTCTAATTGGTATTTTTCCATTTTTTTTCCGGTTATCGAGATTATCATGGCCATCGCCTTGGGATTACTTGTTTGGTATGGTTCTAAATCTATTTTGGCAGGGCGTATCTCACCCGGTGTTGTGGTTGCCTTTATTATGTATATCAATATGATTTTTCGGCCTATCCGAGAATTAGTTGATAAATTTAACACACTCCAGATGGGAATGGTAGGGGCAGAGCGTATCTTTACTGTTTTAGATACGGATGAAAAGACTCCAAACGATGGAATTTTAAAACCGGAAAAAATAAAGGGAGATATCACTTTCGATCATGTTTGGTTTACCTATGACGATTATATTGAAACGAACAAGAAATTAAACTTACCGGATCCGATCGTTGACGATCACAGCGTAAAATGGGTGCTCAAGGATGTGAGCTTTACCGTAAAGGCCGGTGAAACGCTGGCCTTAGTCGGCGCAACCGGTGCAGGTAAGTCTTCCACCATCAATATTCTTAGTAGGTTTTATGAGATCAGTAAAGGATCGATCCGATTAGACGGTGTCGATATCCGGTCGTATGACATTAACTATCTGCGTAAAACAATTGCAACCGTCCTGCAGGACGTTTTTCTTTTTTCCGATACGGTAGCTAATAATATAAGTCTTTACGATCCAAGCATTACTCGGGAGGCCATGATAGAAGCAGCAAAGAGGGTGGGAGCACATGAATTTATTGAGCGTCTACCTGGCGGTTATGATTATCAGGTTAGGGAACGAGGATCCACTCTGTCGGCAGGTCAAGCCCAGTTAATATCCTTTATAAGAGCTTTGGTCCACGATCCCAAGATCCTCGTGCTTGACGAAGCGACTTCCTCCGTAGATACTGAAACAGAGTTGCTGATTCAGGCCGCTATTGACAAGCTGATGAAAAATCGAACCTCCATTGTCATTGCTCATCGTTTGTCTACTATTCAGAAAGCCGACAAAATCATTGTGCTCGACCATGGTGAAATAAAGGAGATAGGCAATCACCAGGAACTCCTTCATCTAAATGGCTATTATAAGCGCTTATATGATTTGCAGTTCCACTCTGCGGGCATTTAATGTGGCTGTTGGTAATTCGTTGCCGGTTATTCGTTGTTCGACGGGATACCCTGCGGCTGGTTGCAGTGTACATAAATCTAGGGCCCTTGCAATCGAAACAAGTATCTTTAAGGATCGCAGCTTATAGCTTACAGCCTAAAGGCTACAGCCTAAAGCTTATGGCTTAAAACTTATAACTTAAAACGTACAATTGGCTGAAAGCTATTTTAAATCTCTTTCCCTTATTTTAAAATGAATTTAGTAAGTTTGCCATACAAAAATTCGACCAATGAGTGTACTTGTAAATAAAGATTCAAAAGTTATAGTTCAGGGCTTTACCGGCACTGAAGGTTCGTTCCATGCGTCACAAATGATCGAGTATGGTACCAATGTAGTAGGTGGTGTAACTCCTGGAAAAGGAGGGCAGACTCATTTAGACCGCCCTGTGTTTAATACGGTTCAAGACGCGGTAGATACTACGGGTGCTAACGTATCCATTATTTTCGTCCCCCCCGCGTTTGCTGCGGATGCAATCATGGAAGCTGCGAGTGCAGGAGTGGAAGTTATCGTTTGTATTACAGAAGGTATTCCTACAAAAGATATGATCCAGGTGAAGGAATATCTAAAAGATAAAAAATCTCGTTTAATCGGACCGAATTGTCCAGGTATTATTACTGCTGATGAAGCGAAAATCGGCATCATGCCTGGTTTTATCTTCAAAAAAGGTAATGTCGGAGTTGTTTCCAAATCGGGTACTTTAACATATGAAGCAGTAGACCAAACGGTAAAAGCCGGATTAGGAATTACAACAGCTATTGGTATTGGTGGAGACCCTATTATCGGCACCACTACAAAGGAGGCAGTAGAGTTATTGATGAACGATCCCGAGACAGAGGGTATTATTATGATTGGCGAAATCGGCGGCGGAATGGAAGCTGAAGCAGCCCGTTGGATCAAAGAGCATGGCACTAAACCAGTGGTTGGTTTCATTGCCGGACAGACTGCGCCTCCGGGACGCAGAATGGGACATGCCGGAGCGATCGTCGGTGGAGCTGACGACACCGCAGCAGCGAAAATGAAGATCATGCGTGAATGCGGAATCCGTGTAGTAGAATCTCCTGCCGAAATCGGTGTTGCTATCGCTGAAGAATTAGCGAAAGTACAAGCCTAAGCTTCATTAAAAAGATCATTGATATGGAAGCTGCAGGTTAAATGTTAAATTACGATCAGCTGACAACATAAATAGAAAGCCCGAAAAAAAATCGGGCTTTTTTCGTATATTGTATTAATAGCTGAACAATATGAGGAACATTAGTGTTTTATTGCTGTGTTTAGGTTTGTTTTTTCAAGCCTGTGCACAAAACGCGTCGCGCGAAAATAAATCAACTCAAAAAAAAGTACAAATGGAATCAAAAGAGCAAATAGATACGACTATTAAGTCGGCCGGTAATTATAATAAATTAAGTGCAGAAGAAGCTTGGGTCATAGAACAAAAAGGTACAGAAAGACCTTTTACAGGTGCTTTACTAGACAATAAGGCTAAAGGCGTGTATGTTTGCCGCAAATGCAATGCACCCCTTTATCGCTCTGAAGATAAATTTGAATCGCATTGCGGGTGGCCGAGTTTTGATGATGAGATAAAAGGTGCCGTTAAACGGATTCCTGATCCGGATGGCATGCGAACGGAGATTGTGTGTGCTAATTGTGGCGGGCATCTTGGGCATGTGTTTTTAGGAGAAGGATTTACAACAAAAAATACCAGACATTGTGTCAACTCCATTTCTATGAAGTTTGTTCCGTTAGAAAAGTAACGGAAAGTATATCGTAAGCTCCAGACGATTGAGCAGTCCAACAAATAATTGTATGGGATAGTTATGATCTCGGAAAACACTACATTTAACTGGTCGAACATATAGTATTGTGCATTGCCTTGTTATTGGCCACTTGTAAGGCCATAAGCCATTAAATCGTTTTAGTACTGCTCTTTTGAAATATATTCTTTATTTTAGCCATCTTAACATCAGGCTAACATAAATACTTTAAAATGAATAAGAATATTTCTCGGTTCGTATGTAGTGCATTATTGAGTTTACCTTTGCTTGTAAGTGCACAAGAGAGAAAATTAGTTGATTATGTCGATCCTTTTATTGGCACAGGGGGGCATGGCCACACTTTTCCCGGAGCAACTGTTCCATTTGGCATGGTACAATTGAGTCCGGACAACGGCCAGGCAGGTTGGGATTGGTGTAGCGGCTATCACTATAGCGAGAATCACATTGCGGGTTTTAGTCACACACATTTAAGTGGAACAGGTATTGGCGATTGGTTAGATATATCAGTAATGCCTTTACTATACCCCTTAAAAGATGAAACTGCAGACATCAGGGCGACCTTCAACCATCGTAACGAAAAAGCTTCGCCCGGGTATTACGAAGTTGAACTTGATAATAAGATAAAGGCAGCATTGACAGCTACAGAGAGGGTAGGATATCATCGTTATCAGTTCCCGAATCAGAGTATTCCTGTTTTGCGACTGGATTTGGGATTTCACCTCAATTGGGATTCACCCACTGAAACCTATGTGAAGGTTTTGGATGATTCCACATTGGTTGGTTACCGTTATTCTACCGGCTGGGCTAAGGTACAACGTGTATATTTTGCGCTAAGAACTTCTCAACCATTTAAGGAGGCTATCTTAGCGGGTCACGGCGTGCAGTCGGCACAAATTAAAGCGGCCAAAACCGAAGAAAAAGGAAAAGGAATCAGTGCTCAATTAGTATTTGATGAGCAGCAAAAGAATATTGAAATCAAGGTAGCCCTGTCTATGACGGACGAGAACAAGGCACTCCAGGCTCTCGGCGAGATAGGCGATTGGAACTTTGCGCGCGTAAAAAATGAAGCTGCCGATAAATGGGAACACGAGCTGCAAAAAGTGCAGGTTTCTTCTTCTGATGAAAAGTTAAAGCGTGTATTTTATACTGCACTTTATCATACCTGTATAGCTCCCTCTTTATTTTCGGATGCTGACGGGGCCTATAAAAATGCAAGTGGCAACGTACTAAAAATGACAAATAACAATCAAAGGTATACCGTTTATTCGTTGTGGGACACATTCAGAGCACTTAATCCGCTATTTACTATTACCCAACCTGAGAAGTATACGGCCCTGCTTAATAGTATGCTTGCTTTCTATGATGAAAACGGCTTGTTACCGGTCTGGGATTTAAGTACCTGGGAAACGAATACCATGACGGGATATCATGCTATACCCGTCATTGCGGATGCCATATTAAAAGATTGGCCCGGCATTGATAAAGAAAAAGCATACAAAGCGATGCTAGCCTCTGCCTTTCAAACGGGCCGGGGTGTACCTGAATATATTAAGTATGGATATATGCCACAGGATAAAATGGGACACAGTGCAAGCGTAACGTTAGAATACGGTTATGATGATTGGTGTATTGCCCAGGTGGCGAAGAAACTTGGAAAGGAAGAAGACTACCGGAAATTCAGCAAGCGGGCCCAAGCTTATCAGCATATTTTTGATAAAAATACAGGCTTTATGCGAGCCAAAAACAGCAATGGTAAATTTGTGGTTCCTTTTGATCCTTACTTGTCAGAGCACGATGAAGTGAAAGCGCAGTATGTAGAAGGAAATGCTTGGCAACACTCGTTCTTTGTTCCGCACGATGTGCGCGGCTTGGCTAATTTATATGGCAGCCATAGTAAATTAAGTCAAAAATTAGATTCGCTGTTTTCGGTTAAATCGGAATTAACGGGAGGGAATACATCACCGGATGTGAGTGGTATGATTGGTCAGTATGCCCATGGTAATGAACCCAGTCATCATATAGCATACATGTATAGTTTCTTGGGAGAGCCTTGGAAGACGCAAGAACGGGTGCGGCAGATTGTCGACTCGATGTATCACGATCAACCGGACGGTTACGCAGGAAATGAAGACTGCGGGCAAATGAGTGCTTGGGCTGTATGGAGCATTGCCGGTATTTATCCAGCCAACCCTGCTAGCAGTGAATATGTAATAGGCAGCCCAGCTGCCGATGAGGTGATTTTTAGGCCCGGAGGAGGCAAAGAATTGCGTTTTAAAGCTATTAACAACAGTAAGAGAAATATATATGTGCAGGAAGTAAGATTTAATGGTAAAAAATACGATAAGACTTATTTTACACATGCTGATATAATAAATGGCGGGGAAATTGAGTTTATAATGGGAGAGAAGCCGAACAAGAAGTGGGGAAAGAAGAAGGATAGTTGGCCACAATCGGCAATAGATAGCGAATAATGAGATATTTTTGTGATATAGTTAAGCAGGCACTGATTTTCAGTGCCTGTTTATTTTTACTGGCGTCGTGTACTCCACGCTTGCACGAACGAGGAGGCGCTTCTTACTACGCTGACAAATTTAAGGGGAGACGCACGGCCAGTGGTGAGAAATTCAGACAATATAAGTTGACCGCAGCCCATAAGACGCTGCCTTTTGGTACAAAAGTTAAAGTAAAAAACCTAGACAACGGGCGAACTGTAAAAGTACGGATTAACGATAGAGGACCGTTCGTTTCGGGAAGGATTATCGATTTATCGAAAAAAGCGGCTCGTCGATTGGGAATCATTCAGTCGGGAACGGTGAAGGTCGAGATAAGTTATAAGAAAAAACGAAAATGAATTAGCTAATTAGTTAATTGGCTAATTAGCTAATGGGGTTAAAGAGGGGCTAAAGGCCGTCAATTGACAAAAGGTATCTTAATTCCTAAATTAACACCTAAGCCGCCAATATTGATGTAAGAACGCAGTTCATCGGCCGGTTTATTAGAGTCAAATCCCTCCCATCCGGCAACATTGTCGCCTGCTGTGATGGTTTTATGATAGTTTACTAATTTACTACTTTCACTGGCGGCGTCTTTGCTAAGCGTACCACTTGTTAACGGTTGCCCGCTCATAACAACATTGTATTCGCCGCTTAATTCATGTAATTCTTTCTTTTTACCTCCTACCGAAATGTTTCGATATTCAAGTTCAGCATATATACTGATGCGGTCGTTCAACATCCAGTCAAAGCCGACGGCGCTCTGAAAGCCTACTGTAGGATTTGCTTTGATCCGGTCAACCCGTTTTACATTATGTAAGGTCATTATTGCATTAGGAGGTAAACCGGATGTCATATGCATGCTTTCTGCCACGCTTCCTGTTTGGTCGTTTGCTGTCGTAGTAATTTCAAGATGTCCACCTATAGGAATAATTACGCCCGCCTTCATGTAAGGTTTTACACTGCTATTAGTGGGAATATGAGCTACTAATGCTGGCGCAACATCAAATGCCTTGACCTTGCCGCTATTATGCAAATTTAGTACTTCATTGCCGCCTAGGCTGCCTCTTTGACGCATCATATCTTGTGAACGACTGTTGTAATAATTCAGCCCCACTTCAACACCTAATATTCGACTAAAGCGATACCCGGGAGTTAAGCCGACCCGCCAGCCTTCGCCGAAAGAGCCTGTAATAGTACTTTCCGATACCGTTTGTTGCGTTGGTGGATTCCCTGGAATGATATTAAACACTTTATCTCTTGCCGGTTGACCACCGATGGCAGGAAATTCAACAGGGGTTACTTTTAAGAAGTAGGCGCCGCCAGCTTTGATATAGAAACCTTTGTTGTAATCATCTTGAGCTTTTGCAGAGTAGAAAAACGAACCGGCAAGTATGCTTGCCATTAAAATCATCTTCTTCATAATGTAAAGTTTAAATAGGTGTTCTTCAATTGGTTTATCGTTTTTATTATGCTTGCATAATAATTACAAACGAAAGTAATAAAGGTTTGTAGTAATTGCAAATTTTTTGATGCGTATCTGTACGTACAAAAAACTGACCTTACCCTTTAATTCGGAAAAACAACAATTGAAATCGGAAGCTTAAGAAAGTGTACCGGATTGATTTTTTATACTTTCAAGGGAGCAGCAGAATGCGCTCCCTTGAAAGTTCTAAGTTTATAATGTGTTAGCTGTTACTTTTACAAAGTGTTTCAAATGTAAAATTTTTATTTTTTTTGTGCAACAAAAATGTAATAAAAAAATGGCTTAAATTGATAAGTGCACTGAAGTCAAAATTCAAAAGTAAAAACTCAAAAGATACAGCAAGCGTCTGCGTTGCTAATCGTATTAACTTTAACTTATTTAAGTGTATCTGTAAGGAAACTAATAATTTCAGTTGATTGGCTTGGTTCAAACCAATGTGTGTTACTATCTTTTTTGAACCAGGTGATCTGCCGTTTAGCAAATTGGCGTGTATGTTGTTTTATTTTATCGACAGCCGCCTCTAACGTATACTTACCATCTAAATAATCAAAGAGCTCTGCATAACCTACCGTAAGTAGCGGAGGCCGCTTTTTATACGGGATAAGCATTTTTACTTCTTCCAATAAGCCTTGTTGCATCATCAGGTCTACGCGCTTATTAATACGATTGTATAGGACGCTCCTTTCCGTGTTGAGCCCAATCTTTAATATCTGAAAAGGTCTTGGATTAGATTTGTCTCTTCTAAAAAAAGAAAAAGGTTTACCGGTGCTTTCGTACACCTCTAGCGCACGTATAATACGCTGAGGATTATGTATATCAACCTCTTGATAATAATCCGGATCCTTACGTTTCAATTCTTCCTGTATGAATGTCAGACCCCTCTCTTTATATTGTTCGTTTAAACTTTCGCGAATCCCCGGTAGTGGGCGAGGAAGTTCATCTAGTCCCTCACATACGGCATTTATAAACAATCCACTTCCTCCCACCATCACCACTACATTTTTATAGCTGAATAAGTCATCCAATTTGGCCAAGGCCTCCCGTTCGAAATCCCCTGCGCTATAATCATCCAATATACTAAGCGAATCAATAAAAAAATGAGGAGCAGCCTGAAGTTCCATTCTACTCGGTTTTGCTGTCCCAATCGCCATTTCACGATAAAATTGTCTTGAGTCGGCAGAAATAATAGCGGTGTCGTATGCTTTTGCTACTTCAATAGCTAAAGCCGTTTTACCGATTGCCGTAGGACCTACTATGGTGATGAGTGTCTTGATAATATTTTTAATTAGCCAATGAGCTAATTTGAAAATTAGCCAATGAAGAGTTGTGAAAATATTGGCTAATTAGCTAATTTGAAAACTAGCTAATTAGTAGTCGTCCTCGTAATTCTCGTTGTCTGAAAATTCGCCGGAAAAATCATCTTTTTCTTCGGAGCCGTCTTGGGTTTCTTCGTCGTCCATCAGATCTAGATCCATATCCTCGGCTTCATCAATTCCGTATTCGGTTTCGTTGAGGAAGTCGTAATCTTCTTTGTCCTCTTTTTTCAAAGCCGAAGCTTCAGTAGGAATAACAGCGGCACCAAATGGTTTCGGAGCTAGGCCAACTGTTTTTACCGTGAGTGGATACGTTTTTCCGTTCTCTTCCTTTAATATTTTAATCAATTGAACGTGGAAATCAAAGGGCCTGTCAAAGTTGTAAGTATAGTAAAACTTTTGATGCGGATCGTCAATAAATTTATTCAATTTGGAATTTTCCATTAGCGCTATTCCGCGCTCTTCCTTGCGTTTACTTGGCAAGTAGGCAATCTCTTCACCTTTCATCCACTGATCGTTACTAATGTAAAAAGAAGAGGAGACTTCCGGGTTATATCCCGTGGATTGATGAATTGCATGATGCAAATCTAAAAAGGTATGCGTTGAGAGCACATCAATTTCGCGGATAATATCGTCGTAATCTTCAAAAGTAACTCGAAACCTATAAATAGCCATGACAGAAAATCCTGTTTTTGTTTTAAAATGCTAATATCACTAAAAAAGTAAAAATTCAAAAGTAAAAAGTAAAAACCCCGAAGGGCTCATTGATGCCTTAAAAAAACAAACAAAACCTCAATAATTAAAAAACTTGCCTCTCGTAGGGAGAGTGAAAAAGTGAAAACCTTGCTGATGGCTCCAGGAGAAAAGGCCGTTTTTTGGAGCACGAAGGAGTCGCAGTCCCATATTATGACGACTGTATGATAAGGCCGAGTTCCTTTCCTTTCTTTTCCATATAGGCAAGCGCCTCTTCCCGGTTATTTTTTATGTCGCCTTCCAAGATTGCTTCGCGAATTGCCTTTTTTATAATACCTACTTCCGGCCCGGGACGAAGGTTGAACGATCTCATAATATCCTCGCCACTCACCGGTGGTTGCCAGTTTCGTATCTGATCACGTTCCTCCACATCTTTAATACGTTGTTTTACCAGCTCAAAATTGTCTCGATACTTTTTGCGTTTGTATTCATTTTTGGTTGTTACATCCGCATGGCAGAGCTTCATTAAACTGTCAATGTCGTCCCCTGCTTCAAAAAGTAAACGTCTTACCGCAGAATCCGTTACGACATCTTTTGCCAGTACAATGGGACGAAGGTGGAGTAGCACTAATTTTTGCACAAACTTCATTCTGTCATTAAGAGGAAGCTTCAGATCAGCAAATATTTTCGGAACCATTCGAGCCCCTCGATCTTCATGGCCATGGAATGTCCATCCCTGTTTTTTATCGAAACGCTTAGTGGCAGGTTTTGCAATATCATGCAGAATCGCGGCCCATCGCAACCATAAGTCGTCCGTCACTTCGGCGATGTTATCCAAGACCTCCAATGTATGATAAAAATTATCTTTATGTCCTTTGCCGTCAATAATTTCAACGCCATAAAGCTGGGTCATAAGGGGGAAAATGAGTTCCAGCAGACCGGTGTCGAAAAGATAATTAAAGCCAATACTCGGTTTTTTTGAGCAGATGATTTTATTGAGCTCATCGGTAATACGCTCCCTTGATATGATCTTGATACGCTCGCGCTGCGATTTAATCGCATTAAAGGTTGGAGAACTGATTTTAAATTGTAGCTGACTGGCAAAACGTATAGCCCGCATCATCCGTAGCGGATCGTCAGAAAAAGTAGCCTCCGGTTCCAAAGGTGTGCGAATGGTTCTGATCTGGATATCCTTCACGCCGTTAAAAGGATCTAACAATTCGCCAAAATTTTGTTTGTTCAGGCTTAAGGCCATTGCATTAACCGTAAAGTCGCGTCTCTTTTGGTCGTCTTCCAAGGATCCATTTTCCACAATCGGTTTGCGTGAGTCTCTACGATAAGATTCTTTCCTTGCACCCACAAATTCAATATCGATCTGATCATAGCGCAACATGGCTGTTCCAAAATTTTTAAAAACGGACACTTTGGTATTTAGGTGCTTGCCCACCTTTTCGGCAAATTCGATACCACTTCCGATAACCAGGATGTCAATGTCATTTTTGAAGGGTCTTTTCATCAATCGATCGCGTACGTATCCGCCAATTACATAAATTTCTGTATTGTATTGGTTGGCCAAATTGCTCAGCGTTTCAAAAACGGGAAGTTGCAAGTACTCTTTCATCAGTGGGGCAAAAATACGAAAAATTAGCTATTAGCCTTTAGGTATTAGTCATTAGGTATTAGCTTTTAGCCTGTCAGCTTACAGCTAAAAGCTAGTTGCTAGCGTCTTATAAAGCTAAATGCACCGCTAGCATCCAACTTCATAATCGTTGACGCTTGCTTCGGGGTTAGGTCATCCTGTTCAAACTCAACAATATAATCGACGCCATTCTTTATTTCATCACTTATTTCTAGGAAATTTTTAGGGGATGGTTCGCCACTGATGTTCGCAGAGGTAGAAACAATGGGCTTCCGGAAACGTTGGATCAGTTGTTCGCAAAAGCGATGTTTCGCAATTCGGATTCCAATACTGCCATCTTCAGCTACCAAGTTTGGGGCGAGATTTTTCGCGCCATCATAGATAATGGTTAAGGGTTTTTCAGTGTATTCAATTAATTGATAAGCCACGTCAGGGATTTCCTGAACATAGCTGGCTAGTTTATGCTCATTATCAAGTAAAATGATCAAGCTTTTATCTTTCGAGCGCCCCTTTAGCTGATAAACCTTATCCACCGCCTCCGGGTTGGTGGCATCGCAGCCAATGCCCCAAATGGTATCGGTAGGGTAGAGGATAACGCCACCGGATTTTAATACTTGAAGTGCTTGGTTAATATCATTGTTCATCATATACTCTTGTATAAATTGAATAAATCTTCCGCAAGGTTTTTTGGATTAAAACGTTGTACATACTCGTTGCCTTCCTTAATCATCGTCGATCTTAACACGTTATTCGTATTAATATCATTTATGGCAGATCCCATTCCCTCTACATCATCCGGATCAACATATCGGCTATTTGGCCCCCCTGCTTCCTCTAGGCAAGAACCCCTAGCTGCTATAACAGGTATCCCACTATGTAGGGCTTCAATTATAGGTATCCCGAAACCTTCGAAACGCGACGGATAAATAAAAATATGCGCCATTTGATAAATAGCCGGCAAATCGTCAAAGGGTACAGAATGCAATAAAAGAACCCGTTTTTGTAAGTTTCTCTTTGCAATTTCGTGTTGAATAAGCTGTAAATAAGCGGTCTCTTTGCCGATGACGACAAGATGAATATTGGTTGGAATACGGTCTAAAGCTCTGATCGTGAGTAATAGATTCTTTCGCGTTTCGATCGTGCCAACTTGTAATAAATAGGTTGTCGGTAGCTGATATTTCTTTTGTACGGCTCGCTTTTCCTCCTCATCCACTGTTTGGCTAAACTGCGGGTGACAGCTCTGGTACACAACTTCTATTTTTTGCGCTGCAATACCTAGAAATTCCATCAAATCCCGTTTCGTTTGTTCACTAATCGCAACGATCTTGTCCGCCTTTCGGCATGCTTTTTTTATTTTATAGGTATAGATGCTCCGATCGATGGGTTTGAAATAATGAGGGTAGCGGATAAAGATCAAATCGTGCACGGTTAAAACCCATTTGGTTTTCCCTTTTTTAGAGCCAAAAGGTAATTCGTGGCTTAATCCATGATAAATGTCCAGATTATATTGATGTGCCAGCGAGTTTAGCGTAAATGTACGCCATAGAGAAGAAAACTTTTTGGCAAGCCCTTTCGAAGGGAGCACTTCCTGAACATGTAAGCCTTCAGCTTTGTATAAAACCGAAGGCTTACTATTAAATAAGAAATAGTGATTTTCAGAATAGAAACGGCACATGCCATCAATTAGAGATCGACTATAGTTGCCTAATCCCGTTTTATTATGAAAAGCCCGCTTCGCGTCATATCCTATTCTCATTTTATCAACAGCAGATTCGTTAGCTATACTGCTACGTTATGATCTCTTAAGGCGTTATTTAAAGAGGTCTTCTTATCCGTTGACTCCTTGCGTTGTCCGATAATAAGCGCACATGGTACTTGATATTCGCCTGCAGGGAATTTCTTTGTATAAGATCCGGGAATTACCACTGAGCGTGCAGGTACCACGCCTTTATACTCTTTCGGAATTTCGCCGGTCACATCAATAATTTTCGTAGATGCGGTCAGCACGACGTTTGCACCCAATACGGCTTCCTCTTCCACACGTACACCTTCTACCACAATGGCTCGTGAGCCCAAGAAACAATTGTCTTCAATAATAACCGGTGCAGCTTGTACTGGCTCTAACACGCCGCCGATACCGACGCCACCACTTAAGTGCACATTTTTCCCAATCTGTGCACAAGATCCTACAGTAGCCCAAGTATCCACCATGGTACCCTCATCTACGTAAGCACCAATGTTAACATAAGAAGGCATCATAATAACTCCTTTTGCTAAAAAGGCGCCATAACGGGCCAAACCGTGCGGTACTACCCGAACACCCGCTTCTTTATAGTTTGTTTTCAACTTCATTTTATCGTGGAAAACAAAGGGGCCCACGTGAATTTCGTTCATTTGACGGATGGGAAAGTATAAAATAACGGCCTTTTTAATCCAATCGTTAATATGCCATCTTCCCGCAACCTTTTCAGCAACACGCAAAGTTCCCTCATCCAAGTGAAGAATAGTGGTCTCAATCGCTTCTCTATATTCTTTAAATTCTATTAGGTGCCTTTCTTCCCAGGCTTCTTCAATTAGTTTTTTTAATTCTGCAGTCATTTCAATAAAAAAGTTTAACAAAGAAAGTAAAATTTATTGATATAGCGATAGGAGGCTTTAGGCGATTGGATGACTACTTACCTCAAGCACAAGCATAACATAAAACTTAAACCTTAAAACGTACAAATCATGCCTGGCTTTTCGCTTTTTAGGTGTTGTTATGTTGGTAAAATAGGTTTAAAGAAGGGTTTTTAGCAGATATCTTTACCTTATGCACAGGCAAAAACCTTTCTTCACGAATATTTTGAGAATTTCCCTGGCCACAAGGTCAACCGAAATAAAAATCATCTGTTAATTACTAAAAGATCGAAAGCAGGATGAGACAATAATACCTACTTCAACTTTATTTGCCAATTTTAAATGCGTTTATCTGCAATTCTGACCGGATTTTTTAATTTTGAGTGTAGCTAATTAGGGAAGACTACAATACGATCAATATAGATGTAACACCAGGCAACAATGAAAAAAACGAATGCTGTTAGAAGAGCTGTAATGAGAAATCTTACCAAAGATATTGGGAAATCCCATGCTGTAGTAGATAAAAAAAAGGATGTTGTCATAAAAAAGATATTAATTACGAGGCCTAATCACCGGTTAGGAAATCTTTTGATAATTACACCCCTCGTTCAGGAAGTTATCAATGTTTTTCCGGATAGTAAAGTAGACCTTTTTGTGAAAGGCGGAGTGTCACCTTCAATTTTTAAGAACTATAAAAATATTGATAGAATAATTCAGCTTCCTAAAAAACCTTTCAGCGATTTATTCAAATACCTAAAAGGCTGGGCCCTTTTGAGAGCCAGAAAATACGATCTTGTGATCAACTCAACTGCGGGTTCTTCATCAGGTAGACTATCAACACTGTTTGCTCGTTCACGCTATAAGTTTTTTGGTGACTTTAGTGAAGAAATACAAGTTAAATACTCCGATTATAGACACTTGGCTAAAAATTCAATTTATAACCTAAGAGACTATTTATCAAAGTTAGGCTATAACGAAAATTCCGCCACCATTCCGAATCTCGATCTCAAATTAGACCAAACTGAAATTGCTTTGGGGAAAGAAAAATTGGAGAATTTAACGCGCAACCACAGGGATACTATTTGTCTTTTTACCAACGCAACGGGTGAAAAATGTTATCCTGAAGAGTGGTGGGCGAAATTTTATGAGATATTACAGCGAAATTTTCCGAATTATAATATTATTGAGTTGTTACCCGTTGAAAATATATCGAAGCTAAATTTTAAGATTCCTCATTTTTACAGTACGGATATTCGTGAAATGGGAGGCTTTATTGCAAATGTTGCACTCTTCATTGCAGCTGATAGCGGGGTAATGCATTTAGCAAGTGCTTCAGGCATACCTACGATTGGCTTGTTTTCTGTAAGTGATGAAGACGTCTATGCGCCATATAACGGCAAGAGTTTTGCAGTTAATACCAATCATATTGATAATGAAAAAATTATGCAGTTAATCTACAACGCTTTGAACAAAGATTAAACGGTGAAATAAGTGAAATGAAGGTGTTTTTTGCAAAAGATTTTTCTCAGTATAACGAGGAAATCATCCTTACTTTAAAAAAATTTAAAACAAGCGGGACAATCATTGGTAACGGAAATAGAAACGTTGTTAAAATTTTTGAAATTAGCGGGTTACTATTCAACTTTAAATCCTTCAAACAGCATAACATTATCAACCGACATGTTTATAAATTTTACCGAAAGTCTAAGGCAAGAAGGTCTTTTGAATACGCACAGTTACTTTTAGATAAAAATTTTTGCACGCCTAAACCTGTAGCCTATATCGAAAATCATGATTTCATTGGTTTAACTTCAAGTTATTACATAAGTGAACACCTCGAAAATGCTTTTACTTTGGCGGACGTTCTTTTTAACAGAGATTTTCCCGGACGAACGGAGATTATTAAGGAATATACTGCATTAATCTATGCTCTACATGAAAACGGTATTCAGTTTATTGATAATACGGCCGGGAATTTTCTGATCAGACAAGAAAATGGCGCCTATCGTTTTTATATGGTTGATTTGAATAGAATAAACGTTTATGCTAGTATCAAGATACCTAAAAGACTTAAAAATTTCGGAAAACTCACCCTTGATCTCACCTTTGATAAAGAAATTCTGAGGATTATCAGTGAGGAATATGCATCTTTGTCGGGACTGTCTTCGGAATACTGTTTCAGGGAAATAAGTAGAGCATCAAATAAAATGTTGATTAAACGCAAAGTAAAGAAAGTCCTGAAATTGTACAAATATCTCATCAGGATTTAATGTTTAACGGCTATTCTGAATACCATGGTCACGTCAGGTTAATATAGCAGTCAGTTATTGAAATAAAAAATCCATTTCGGACATTAACCTAAAAACTTTATTAAATGAAATCAATGCTTGAAGATTTAAAACAGTTTGACACAGAATTATTCCTAGCAATCAACGGAAAGCACAATGCTTTCTTTGATACGATAATGTATTGGGCAAGTGATAAATTGTTCTGGATTCCGTTTTACGCTGTGATAGTGTTTTTTTTAGTTAGAATTTATAAGAAATTCACCATTTATATTCTACTCGCAATTACGGTAACTATTACTTTGTGTGATCAAACTGCTTCCGGACTTTTGAAAAATCTGGTGAAACGTTTTCGACCTTCTCATGAACCAACTTTAGCCGGCCTGGTTCATTTAAGCGATGCGGGTCCAGGTGGTAAATATGGTTTTGTATCATCTCACAGTGCCAACGCATTTGGGCTTGTAACGTTTCTCTTCTTCTTACTGCCTGCAAAATATAATTGGTTAAAGATCATTTTATTGTTCTGGGCTTTGCTGGTTTCTTACAGCAGAATTTACAATGGCGTTCATTATCCGTTTGATATTCTTGGTGGTGCGGTAGTAGGTGTGCTTTCAGGTAGTCTTATCTGGGTTATATTTAGAGCTATTTTTAAGAACAGCGCTTTTAATAAGGATTAGGGGGGGTAGCGTATCAAATTTAAATGCCTTGCTTCTAAACAAGCTTTAACATATAGATGCAGGGTGTTTATATTACAAGAACACTTTTCTTAATCAACTTTTTTCATCACTAGTTAGTTTTTAAGGCATTCAAGCTTTCCCTAAGGGGAAGGTTTCTTGGCAAAAAGGAACAAACCGAAGAACGTAGTGATGAGTTCATGAACACCTTTGAAATAAGCAAGGGTGAATAAACCCAAGGCTGTGCAGGCTACCTTGCAACTGATTGCAAAGCATCGCTGGCGCGTATTGGAGCCGTTTCACTTCCTCAATCCGCTTAGATACTGCCATATGAACAGACATGCAAATGCTTTGCGGCTCGTTGCCTCGGTATCCTCCAAGGCCGTTTTACCCACTCACAGGACTATATTTAGGGCTGAAGATATAGTACGCTTGGTTAAAAGTAAAAGTCCATCGTTCTACTAAAATGCCGCCTCCAAAATTTACATCATGCAGTGGGAGGCACTACCATTCCTGTAAATTTTGCCTGCCTGCGGTAGGCAGGAAGCGGCGATTTTATTCACTACTTCATTATTTTCAAAGGTGTTCATGGACTCCCTACGGTCGGCTCTTTGCTTCTTTTCTTTCGCGGACCTTCCCCTTAGGGAAAGCTTGAATGCCTTAAAAAACGAAAACTTAATGAAAAGAAAGAAAGAAGTTAAAATAAACGTTCTTTTTAAAAGTAACAAGAAAAAGCTCCATTTTGAGCTTTCCCCTTAAAAGGGTACATTTGTAAATTATGGCCAAAGAGTTAGAGAAGCTCCGCATTGATAAATATTTATGGGCGATCCGCATTTTTAAAACACGAAGTTTAGCAACAGAGGCCTGTAAAGCTGGTCGGGTGAAGTTAAACGGTCAAAATATTAAGCCTTCCTATGTCGTAAAAGTGGGTGAAACCTATCACATTCAAAAAGGTATTGAAAAAAAGGTAGTCAAAGTGCTTGATTTGTTAGATAAGCGTGTGGATGCAAAAACGGCGGTTACTTTTTATGAAGATTTAACACCTGTAGAAGAAACATATGGTTATAAATCGATGTTCCATGCGCCGGTTTTAAAACGCGATCGGGGGACTGGCCGCCCTACTAAGAAAGATAGGAGAGAGATTGACGACTTGAAAGACGAATGGTTTGCTGAGGAAGACTAAACTTTCCGAACAAAATGTGAAGATATAGAATGTATCATGGCAGGATTTTTGTGCAGTAATATGGATTTTGAGAAGGTAAATGTTTTGCTTAAGTAATAGTTGAGTTAACCTGCTCAATAGCAAAATAAGCGTGTTAATCGCATTATTTATCGTTTATAAAAGCTTTTGACAGCAGTGTAGCAACTTGGTAGCATTTTCGTTTAGTACTTTAGCAAGAGCGTTATACTTAGATTATGGAGCAAAAAAAGCCGACGACATCCTTAATAATATCAACATACAATTGGCCGGAGGCTTTAAGTTTGTCGCTTAAAAGCGTATTGGCCCAAAAGGTTTTACCGAATGAAGTCATTATTGCAGACGATGGGTCTACTGTACATACGAAAGAGCTGATTGATATGTTTAAGGCTAGGTTTCCTATTCCGATAAAACATATTTGGCATGAAGATAAAGGGTTTAGGAGAACAGTCATTTTGAATAAAGCGATTGCTGAATCGGAAGGGAATTACATTATTCAAATTGACGGAGATGTGATTCTTCATCCTTGCTTTGTGAAAGATCATATAGAGGCGGCCCAAAACGACTACTTTATAAAAGGAAGCAGAGCTCAAATCAGCAAGAATAAATCTTTGGAGATACTGGATAGCAGCCAAATTTCATTTCATCCATTTAGCCCGGGGATAAAACATCGGTTTAACGCATTATGGTTACCTTTTTTCTCCTTTTTAATTAAAACCGACCCATCAAATCCAAACATTCGAGGATGTAATATGGCGTTTTGGCGTTCGGATTTTATACAGGTGAATGGCTATGATAATACGATAGAAGGCTGGGGGCATGAAGATATAGAATTGGCCGCAAGATTGATTAATATTAATAAAAGAAAAAAGCATTTGAAGCTTGCTGCTGTTTGTTATCACATCTATCATGAAGTAGCTTCGAGGGCAAAGGAAAAAGATAACCATCTTTTTTTTGAAAAGACTATTGCACAAGGGCGGAAGCAAGCTGAAAACGGATATCGGGAAATAGCCTTGATGGAAAAAGTCAGGTTGACTCACGGAATACCGGAAGCGGAGCAAAGTTGAAATAAAACTGAATATTCCCACTATAAAAAATGGCATGATAAATGACTTAATACACAGTAATATTTTTAATGTAGCATTAGTTGGCTGATGTCCGTTTAGTGTTTACTGTTGGTTAAGTAAGACAGAAAATATGTACCCATCCGTTTCGTTAATTATTTCTACATACAATTGGCCTCAGGCATTGAACCTCTGTTTAAAGAGCGTTCGGAAGCAATCTTACATGCCAAATGAGATCATTATTGCTGATGACGGGTCTCGTAAAGAAACCAAAATTTTAATCGATTCTTTTAAAAAGAAGCTTAAAAATATTTCTATACATCATGTATGGCATGAAGATGAGGGATTCAGGAAATCACTCATCTTAAACAAAGCCATTAAAGTTGCTTCAAGCGATTACATCGTTCAGATTGATGGAGATGTAATCCTTGACAAGCACTTTATAAAGGATCATTTAAGCGTGATGGAGAAGCGGACCTTCGTTAGGGGCACCCGTGCACATATAAAGGAAGAACTATTGCCTGCTGTTTTTGACGAAGAGCGGATTCATTTTTCTTGTTTCAATAAGGGGGTTAAGAACAGGTTTAATGCCTTTAGGATTCCTTTTTTGGCTTGGCTTTTTACAACGAAGAGAAATTCTTCGAAAAGCGTTAGGGGGTCTAATCTCGCCTTTTGGAAAGCTGATTTTATTACGGTAAACGGCTATGATAACGATCTGCAGGGATGGGGGCACGAAGATGAAGAGCTAGCTGCACGGCTGGTAAATAGCGGAGTAATGAAAAAGAAGCTGAAATTAAAAGCGGTACAATTTCATTTAACCCACCGCCTGGCTTCCCGTACTAATGAAGAAAAGCATGGATTTTCGTTGAGAAATACATTACAGAAGAATATACAGCAGTGCAAAAATGGGTATCATGAGGTACACCCTGTCCCTCATGGCCAACAGTTTGAATTGGCATAAGTTGTCTTAGTAAATTAATTCTATATCGGTAATCTATTCTGATATAAAATAACATTCTGGAGGCACCGGAGCGATTGCATTCCCTTTATACGCAATGTGATTTATTGGCTATGCCGGGGAATTTGTCTAGGTTTGTAACCTTAAACTTAAAATAGCTTTTAAAGAGTCAGCTTGATAATCAATTTGTCGGTTTAAAGGCGACTATTGGAAAAATATACATGTTGAAAAGCATAGACGTTATCGTACCTTCGTTTAGAGTACAGAAAGAATATATTTTGCCGATTATCCAATTAATACGGCCCGAAGGTGTTACCGTCCGATTTTACATCATAGTAGATAATCCTGCGATTTCGATAAATGAGGAACTGCTGCAAGCTGTAGATAATAACGAGGTTTATTTGATCATAAACGAAAAAAATCTGGGTGCATCCCTAACCCGAAATAAAGGAATAGATAGCGGGAGTGGAGACTGGATTTTATTTCTTGACGACGATATTAAGATAGAACCAAACTTGCTATGCATATATCAGGACGCGATCAATAGAAATCCGGAAGAAATCGGATTTATTGGCTTGGTTAGCCTTCCTCCGGCAGATTCCGCTTTTACCAAAGCAACCATGGCCAGCGGGTCGGCTGATATTTTCAGTATAGCCTCTGTTAAAGATTCTTATACTTGGGGAGCAACGGCTAATATTGCTATAAAAAGGGAGGCATTGGGACCTATCCGTTTTAATGAAGCTTACCCAAAAGGGGGAGGAGGAGAAGATGTTGATTTTTTTCTTCGATTCAGAGCGCGGAATAATTTTAAGAATTTGAAAACATTGGCCGAGGCACAAGTATGGCATCCGTGGTGGAACAATGGAGAACCAAACTTCAAAAGGTCTTACCGGTACGGGAACGGCGCAGCATTTCTAATGCATCTCCATCCCCAATATACAAGATATGATTTTCCTACTACCCCGGAAAGCCTGTTTTTTCTTTTAATAGGGCTTGCGGTTAGCGGATTGTTTTTTCCTGAATATCTGGACACAATAGGTATTGCAATTCCAGGAGTGATTTTAATAGAAGCGATTGCGAGTTATTTCTATTTGCGGCGTAGCTATAGAAAGCCATCTATAGCCATGATATACTACTCGGCAACGATGAAAATCTATTACGATTCCGGCGTTTTGTTCAAAAACTTGTCGCAAGGTTTCTGGACAGGTTTGTTTAGGCATTTTAATTATAGTGGTATCCGAAAAAAAAATCATTTTATTCAATTCAATCGGTACAAGCTTGTTAAGCTAATACTTTTCGTGGTTTTAGTGATTTGTCTGATATGGTAGGTCTTATATTGGGAGTTCTTAGATAGCTATAGAAAATGAAGAAAGTTCTGTATTTTTTTCCTCAAAACTTGATGAAAAGTAATGCGGGTAATCTTACTCGTGCTTGGACCCTACTCAATTATTTTAGGTATAAAAAGTTTTCGGTTGACTATGTGTATAGTGCTGATTTTTGGAGTACAGGAACCTTGTCCCACGACGAGATCGATAAGCTGTTAAAAAATAGTTCTGTTAAGCATGTATTCAAATTAGAGAAAAAACCAAAAAGCTGGTTGTCTCCTCACTATTGGGCTAAATATAAGTTTCATAGGCTCTATAGGGATATTTTTAAGCATAAAGAACTTCCGAATTTTGTAAATCCATACAATAAAAAGCGAGTAAAGGAGATATTAAAGGACAATAAATATGACTACATCGTTATAAGCTATGCCTATTGGGCTGATTTTGCAAAAAATAAAGAGCTGTTTAACGGAGCTAAATTGTTCATCGATACACATGATTTTCTTACAGCACAGGAGCAAGATGTAGGGGATATCGGAAAGATGTTCAAAGAAGAGATGAGAAGACTGGATCTATTTGATGAAATCTGGACGCTTTCTGTAGAGGAAAGATATTTGTTCAGCCAGTTTTGCAAAAGCCGGATACGGTATGTCCCTATGACATTAGCGGGCAATTATACGTCCATATCTGCCAAAAATTTCGATTTAATATATGTAGCAGGAGATAATCACCATAATATAAGGGCTGCGAGTTGGTTTTTCGCTGAAGTTTTTCCGAAATTAAGCGATTCGGTTTCCATATGCGTAATCGGAAAAATTGTTGATTTTGTTCCAGATCTTAAAGGAATTCAAAAATATAGATTTGTGCAAGATTTAAATGGCTATTATGTTCGTTCGAGATTATCGGTGTGTCCGATGTTAAGTGGTACCGGAGTAAAAGTAAAGGTGCTAGAAGCGCTTTCAAATGGCATTCCAGTGGTCTGTTCCCCTCGAGGAGCAGATGGTTTAATAAATAAAACCGACAATGGCTGTTTGATTGCCGATAATGCGGAGCAATTTGTTCAACATATTTCATCAGTTTTGAATGATGTTGATTTATATCGGGAGCTGAATCATCAAGCTATAAGGTATTTTCAAAGGAACCATGAAACCGGAGTTCTTTATTCAATATTAGATGATGCTTTTGATAGCAGTGAGATTTAACAATATTCTAAATACTTTATTTTAACAATTTAGTTGATGTCGAAGAAATCAAAACTTTTTCATACCATCGTTTCCCTTATAGTATTTCCTTTTATACTGTTTAAGCTAGTATGGCATAAACGGAATTGTTATTTTATCTTTCCATCTTGGCAGATCGGCGGAGGCGAACGAGTACATGTTGATATATTGAAGGCTTTCAAAATATTCAAGCCTGTATGTATAATTACTGACGTCCAATATGACAAGGGAATAAAAACTGATTTTAGAAATAATGCTTTGATGATTTATTTGTGGCGGTGGGGAACAAAGAAATCCTTTAGAAAAACAATGTTGAAGGTGTTATCTAAAATTATTAACCGTAATCCTAATGCCTTTGTATTTGGGAGTAACAATGTTTTTTTTTACGACCTAATACCGTACTTAAGTCCTCAGGTAAGAATTGTTGATTTAACCCACTCAATTACTCCGGACAGAAATTGGTGCGAAGTGCTGAGTCTCAAAACTGTTGATCGATTTTATAAACGTATCGTATTGGGCGAAGCTGCTCTTCAAGCATTTAGGCAAATTTATTCTGAACATAATATCTCACCCTCTTATGCCAGTCATTTTCAAATAATAAAGAATAAAGTTGATTCACCCTCGTCAGTTCTAGAAAAAAGTTCAGAGACAGGGCTCGAAATTATTTTCGTAGCCCGAAATTCTTCTGAGAAGAGACCTAGACTTGTTTTAGAAATTGCCAGAATATGTAAGGAAAAAGGACTTAAAACTAATTTTACCATCATCGGTAATTTTGAAGAGGATTATCAAATGTATGCTGATTTCGTTCATTTCGCAGGTACCATACGTAATAAAGACGTTTTAAATCGGTATTATAAAAAAGCGCATTTAATACTGATTACTTCAATATTTGAAGGGTTTCCTATGGTTCTCTTAGAAGGCATGGCATATGGCGCTGTCCCGATTTCAACAGCGGTTGGTGAAATACCTTACTATGTTTCAGAAAAGCTGGAAACAGGGTTTCTTGTAGAAAATGATATCGATGACTTGCTTGTTACACGTTTCGTGTCTATTATAGAAGAAATTTCAAACAACCCAGAACTTTTAAGAAATTTTTCGCTTAATGCTATGAAATTGGTAAGAAATAATTTTTCTGAAGCGCTCTTTGAGAAATCCTATACTGAGTTGTTAAAAAATTGAGTATGAAAGTAGTGCTTTGGTTGTGCTTTCTCGCGAATCGAGTCAAAAATAAATCAAATTACGTCACTGAATATTCATAGCTTTGCTTAGGAGTAACAGAAAGGAGCCTTAATTACTAAAATATGCCAGAGATATCCGTCCTGATGTTGGCTTATAATACTGAAAAATATATAGACCAAGCCATCCGAAGTATATTAAATCAGTCATTTGGAGATTTTGAATTGCTGATTTATAATGATGGGTCAACAGATAAAACTGCTCAGATCATAAAGTCCTTTTCGGATGATCGAATTAGATTTATAGACAGTGAAATAAACCGAGGACTTTCTTATGCAAGAATGCTTTCTTTGCAAGAAGCGGGGTGCAAATATGTTGCAATTTTGGATAGCGATGATATAGCCATGCCTCATCGGTTAAAACTCCAATATGAATTTATGGAGCGTAATCCTTCAATAGCCCTATGCGGGGGGAATGCGGTTGAAATAGACGAAAATGGTGTATTAAAAAAAGGGTTAATACATAAGAAATTTAAGCCACATGATTTGAAGACACTGTTGTTTTTTAAAAATATATTTATCAATTCCAGTGTTATGTACAGACGTGAAATAGCGGTTGATTTAGGAGGGTATAAGGACATGGCTCCTGTAGAGGACTATGATTTGTTTGTGAGAATTGCGGATAAGTACGATATCCATACATTTAACGAAGCCTTGGTATACTATAGAATTCACAATAATAATATTTCAAAAACAAAATATGATTTGGCTGTTACACGCTTGAAGGAAGTGAAGAATCTACAGTTGGGAATGCTTGGAGTTGACATTGGCGAGTTTGGCGATATGTTTAACGCGTTTTTGTCGTGGGAAATTGAGAAGTTTTCGGTCGAAAGATTTTTTGCATTTTTGTTGGAGCTGAAGAGGAAGAATAGGCAATACGCAAAGTTTCCGATTGTAGGTTTTGAAAAGAGACTATACGCATTTTGGTACGATCTGGCCATGAACAAAGTGGGAAAGAGAAATGCCTTGCCATATCTCCTAGATAAAAGCTTGTTTCAGATGAGACTGCTTTCATGGAAACAAAGTAGAAGAATCTTAAAATTGACATTAAAAAGCCTAATTAAAAGGTGATTTCAACCGCAGATTTAATCGCGTCGTTTAAACTTTATGCTTTTCTACTTACTCGATCAAAAAAGCTTTTCCATTTAACTAGCTAGATGGCTTAATAAGGATGGGCTGTGAATTCCGTAAGCCCTAAAGATTTCGTAGACTCGGTGATGATACGTATGTTCCTTTAATATCTTCTTCGTCATTCTATTTATCATGTTTAATCTTTCTTTTGGATGGTTTTTGAAGTATGTTAAAATTTCACGATAGTTTTCAACGTGTTGTGCAATAATAAGTTCCTCTTCTGAGAAATATTTTCTTGCTAACGGATTGTCACAAATTTGAAATGCTCCTTGTATTGAAGAACTAAAGACACGTTCATTTATTAAAATTCGATATTGAACTTGAGCATCTGTATGGATATTCGGAGCAAAATAACTTTGTCGATAAAGTTGCTTGGCAAGAATTTCGTCAGGTGATAATCGAGCGTGTTCAGTGAACTCCCAAAAATTCGGATAGTCTTTTTTTAGAGGCTCTATTGTTGCATTATAACGCGTTTTTCTGTGCCATATATTTCCAATCCATATAAAGTCATGCGTTGGTTGAGCAAGTGGAGGCAGAAATAATGTTTTATCTGCGCCATGCAAAAGTTGTATAAATTTGAGGCAAAGTTCTTTTTCGTATTCTGAGAAGAATTGATCATTAATATCATCGTCATGTTGAGACCAGACCAATATATCATGTTTGTCCTTATATTTATTCAATAAGGATTTAGTTTCAGCTGTAATAGCGTGAAGCTGTTCTTCGTAATTACATGGAGTATAAAATTGACCCCACAGCACCAACTTCTTTTGCTTTAAAGAATCTAAAGGGAGTAAATGAATATTCTCCATAGAAGTAAAGATAAGGTCCGGATCATAAAGGCGTAATTTAAGTTTTTCAAAGCCAAGCTTTGATAGTTTCGCTGTGTTGAAAAAACGAAATTCAGCACCAATATCTAAAAAAACCCGTTTAAAACCTAAAGCAATTGTATCGGCAGCATAGGTATATTTGTTGTTTTGATGGAAAACATAAGCAACTTTCATCTTCTAAAATAACGATATTAGTATTTACTTTGCAAAGGTAATTTAATTTTCAACTCGCGAAGCATGAGATAGAAGGTAAATGAAAGACTCCGTATTATTTTTTATAGATAGGAGAGTAAATATTAATAAATTCAATTATGATGAAAATAGGAAGGATTAAATGGAATTCAGGTAAAGCCAATAAAAATAAATTTCGTACAGATTTTGATGTTTTTGGCAGACTGGAGGTAATGACTATTAAGAGATTTGAGTTAGATAAGTCAAATTTACATCCCTGCTATGGAGATGACACATCTAATACTAATTTTGATAGGCATTATATCTACCATCCAGCGTGGGCAGCGAGAATTATAAAAGGCATTGATCCGATAAAACATATTGATATTTCTTCCACTTTGTATTTCTGCTCCATACTCTCTGCATTTGTCCCTGTTGAATTCTATGATTATAGGCCTGCCAATCTAGTGTTGGATAATTTAAAGTCAGAGCCAGCGGATTTGGTTCGGTTGCCTTTTGAGAGTAATAGTATAAAATCGATTTCGTGTATGCATACAATAGAGCACGTCGGTTTAGGGCGATATGGTGACCCATTAGATTATGACGGCGATTTGAAAGCAATAGCCGAATTGAAGCGTGTGGTAGCACCGGGAGGTTCGCTTTTATTTGTAGTTCCCTTGGGCGCAAAAAATGTCATCTGCTTTAATGCACATCGGATTTATGACAAGGCACAAATTTTATCGATTTTTTCGGATATGGAACTTGTTGAATTTGCGTTGATTCCAGAAAATGAAGAGGATGGAGGGTTAGTAATTGACCCTTCTGATGCACTGCTAACTAAGCAGTTTTATGGATGTGGCTGCTTTTGGTTTAGAAAAAAGAGAGAAATTAATCAATGAAAATAGTTCGATTTTTAGGAGGGCTAGGAAATCAAATGTTTCAGTACGCTTTCTATAAAGCGCTTGAAAAACAATTTGCTACTGTTAAAGCTGACATAAGAGAGTTTAAAGCATATAAATTGCATAATGGTTTTGAACTAGAAAATGTGTTTGATATCAGGCTAAAGCGTGCCTCTGCATTGGAAGTCAATTTGCTTGACCATCGCAATCGGCAATGGAAATATCGTAAATTGCGAAGATTATTGTTTTTGAAGGGTGAATATTACGAAGAGGCAAAGCTGTTTTCCTATAACGCTTCCTTGTTTGATGACCCCACTTCTAAAATTTACTGGGGTTATTGGCAACATCATTTATATGTAGAACGTGTTGCCGACCAATTGAGAAAAGACTTTACTTTTCCTGATTTAAAACCGTCGAAAAACCTTGAGTTGCTGAATGAGCTTAAGCAAAGCCCACAAAGTGTAGCAATACATGTTAGGAGGGGAGACTATCTAAAAGACCCTTATTTAGGGGGGCTTGTTGACCGGCAATATTTTGAAAAGGCAATTTTGACAATCAAGGAAAGGTTGGAAAACACTATGTTCTATATATTCTCAGATGATATGCCCTGGTGCAAGGAAAATCTGCCACTTAATGATAATGAAGCAAAATTTATAGATTGGAATAAGGGGATGGAGAGCTATCGGGATATGCAATTAATGAGTAATTGTAAGCACGCAATTATTTCTAATAGTAGTTTTAGCTGGTGGGCGGCGTGGTTGAATACTAATCCTGACAGGCTGATTGTTGTGCCTAAAGTATGGTATCGATTACCAGAGGAATCCGACTTCCGTCAAATGCATCCTTCAAGTTGGGTGCCTCTGTAGACTTTAGGTTTTCTCGGACTGTTTCGTCCTAAAAGAACTTTACAGATGGTCTTTATCATAGATCCTATTGACTTTGTAACAAAGACGTTCGGGTTTAACTTGAAGTTAGTCATCTTCATCTCATTTCCGTATGGCTTTGTACCAATTCTGATCGGAATTGTAGTAAAGTTATATGGAATTAAAGCAAACCCGTATGACTTTGTTTCTAAGTCATACAACTTTGTAATAAAGTTAGACGATGTAGCGTTGATGTTCGTTATATTTATAATAAAGTTAGATGAGATTATAGTGAATCCGCTTGCTTTTGCTGTAAAAGCAGTTGGAATTGTGTTGGTCTTAATTGTAATTAAGTTAATTCCAAACATCTTTAAAGTAAAGTTGATTTTGGCAGACACGGTGCCGGATTTATTGCTATTTCTGCCAATTAAAAAGCTCAACCTACCTGGCTAGCAACTTTAACATATTTTAACAGCTGTAGCAGCCGTCTATAAACTGATGCACATCCTTACTATATTCGAGTCCAATAGTAGTCCGATAGGTATTGCTTAAAAAGCCGTGTTTTGGGCTTTTTTACGTACTGTATAGGGATATCACTGGGATATAGGGGGAATAGGACACGGATAGAGCACGGCTCAAGGTCGGATCAAGGACGTCTCTATGTAACGATTTAACCTAAAGCCTATAGCTTATAGCCTACTGCCTTCTACTTTTGGCACGATATTTACATATAAGACATTGCTTATTGATAAATGAAAACAATTATGTACAAGAAAGTGTTTAGTTTGCCCCTTGCAGTTCTAGCCATAGCGCTACTTGCAAGTGCTTGTGTGGGCAACAAAAAGTATACAGCTTTGCAAAGCGATTATACCGAGTTGCAAACGAAGTATAAGGACTTGGATTTAAAGTTTCTGAATAGTCAGCATGAATTGACGAATGCCAAATCTCGCGTAACGGATCTAGAAGAACAGATCGCGCAGTACAAGTCGAATGTAAACTCGCTACAGGCGGCTTTGGATAAATGTTTAACCAACAGCGGCCAGGGCAATGCCAACATCGCCAAGTTAGTGGATGAAATTAATGCTTCTAACAAATACATCCAGCATTTGGTGAATACCAAGGCTAAAAGCGACTCGCTTAATATGGTGTTGACCAATAATCTGACGCGCTCCTTGAGCCGTGAAGAGATGCAGGATGTGGATGTTCAAGTGTTAAAAGGTGTGGTTTATATCTCGCTTTCGGATAACATGCTCTATAAATCGGGTAGTTATGAAATTTCTCCGGCTGCCGGCGAAACATTAGGTAAAATTGCTAAGATTATCATGGATTACAAGGAGTATGAAGTGTTAATTGAAGGTAATACGGATAATGTACCAATTTCGCAGAAGAACATCCGGAACAACTGGGATTTAAGTGCGCTGCGTGCTTCATCGGTGGTACAGGCCTTGCAAAACGACTACGGGGTAGATCCTAAGCGACTTACTGCTGGTGGACGTGGAGAATATAACCCAATTGCAAGCAATGATACGGAGGCTGGAAGAACGCGCAACAGACGTACCCAGATCATCATTACACCTAAGTTGGATCAATTTATGGAGCTGATTGATAAGGCGCCTGAAAGCTCGCAAGATGGGGATACAACAGTTACCGAGCAAGATACTACTACTTATTAAGTAAAAAAAGCTAAAAGAAAACCCCGGCACTGCATGCAGTGCCGGGGTTTTTTTGTATTTGTATTTGTTTTTCCATGCCACGCCGTAAGCAGCCCTCGGGGAGAGGGCCGCAGGCGTGTGCCAAACAAACACAGAACAAAACCTTTTAAGCGAAAAGCCATAAGCTAATCACCTAAGATCTTTTGAAGGCACAGCGCTTCGTTTAAAGCGGTGCCTATATGTTTAAGAACAATAAATCTTTCCCTCTCTATCTTCCTAGTCTGCGATTACATGTGCAAAACCTAAAGGTTAAAGCGCCATAACGCAAAATAGAAGAAGCCTTTGTGATTTTTCCGATAACTGAGCCCTGCGTTTAGGAACAGGTTTAAGAAATTTAGGCTTCTTATCAGTAGGTTGCAAGATAATAATTTTTTTTGTTAAAGAAAAAATATCGGAATATTTTGTGTAATCTAAATAATAGGAATATCGAAAATCAGACTTTTTTAAAACAATAGAAAAGGTCTGAATAATTTAACTATTCAGACCTTTTTAAAGCTTAATTATTAGAAGGTTTTATCAGCAACGTCCCACCACAAACGGGTCCCGCCATTATCTTGCCCGCCTAGCATCTCAACAGCCTCGGCTACTGCGGCACTATTACTGTTATACTCACGTTGCGGATAGGGCATCCGTCTAACGCCGGGAATAGTAGGTATCGTTCCACCACTATAATTCACTACAACAGGAAATAGAATAGGATAACCGGTGCGCCGATATTCAGCCCAGGCTTCATCACCATCCGGAAATATAGCAATCCACTTCTGGGTAATGATGCGTTCCAACTTAACTGCGTTAGCAGCTGCATCATCCCATTTGATTGTGATTTTACTCAAGTATGGGGAAGAAGCGGGGACATCATTTTCTCCGCTCTTAACAGCCTTCGGGTCTACGTAAGGCATAGCCATGCTTGTTGCATCAGTCTTATAAGCGCTTGCTTGAGCGGTTAAATTATACATCTCAAAAGACCGGTCGATGCCTGTCTCATAATTGGTTTTCGCATCTCCTGCATTGCTCCAACCTCTCAATGCCGCTTCGGCTTTCAAAAACCAGCTTTCGGGAGCTACCATTAATTGCATCTTCATAGCCTGTGGTTGCAATTTGGAGTAATTGTCGTACCGGCTTTTGGCATCAATGTTAATACCGGAACGGATCCCCTTATATTGTCCGGCGACAGCGGGGTCCGTTGCGGTAAGGAATAGTTTGGGTAGACGAGGGTCGTTGTAACCGCGTAAAATAGATTCAAATGGAGCACCCAGTCGGGTATCACTCCAACTACTGGTGATGATGTTTAAGGGATGGTCTACACTTAAGGTGATGTAGCAGTTATCGACTACATTTTCCAATAAACCGCCATTTACCGGGTCCAGGGCTTTCTCGCCCTCGGTTTTAGCTAATGTAGGATTGACATAAGCGATGCGTAAAGCCAGTCGCAAACGCAATGTATTGGCAAATTTAAGCCAATGGCTATACCGTTTCGAGGTATAGGCAAGGTCGGCCTTCTGCATGGCCGGAGAATCCTCCTTGTTTTGAATCGTTTTAAGGATGTCAATCGCTTTATTTAAGTCCTCAAAAAATAGGGTATAGGCTTGTTCCTGCGAGTCATAAGAGACTCCGCCATCATCGTTGATCACATTATACTTACTATAAATAATCGGGCCGACCTTATCGCTAGTACGATGCATGGCCGCTACCTTTAGCACAAGGGAAAAAGCGTAAATATCCTGTAAATTTTGATCTTCTTTCGTCAATTCGATCACACGATATAACGGATTCATCGCTTTAATATAACGCTGCACCCAAATAGCCTGATACCAACCTTGCACTAGGCTATAGGTTAGATTATTGGCATTACCCACAAAAGGCGCCTGCGCACCAAAGTAACCGCCATAGGCGTCGCTGCACAAATTATTGGCTAATTGGTATTCGCCCACATCCTCCGGAATAATGTCGCGTTGTGCCTGTGCTAGGAAGGATGCTATTAAAGCATAATCGGCGTTTGCCTGATCATCTGTAACGCCCACAGGGCTGGTATTGATCTCTTCGAACTTGTCCGTACAACTCTGACCGACGGCTAATCCGATGAACGCAATGAAAAGTATGCTGTATTTTTTAAATTTATTGATCGTGTCCATAATGTTGTCAATTAGAAAGATGCTTTTAATGTTAAACCGAAACTTCTGGTAGTGGGTAAGCCAAAAATATCATAACCCTGGCCTCCGACACCGGTGGTTGTGTTAAGCTCCGGATCGTAGGGAGCATCGTTTTTAAAGAAAAACAGGTTCCTTCCGGAAAGACTGAGCGAAGCTTGTTGAACCGCGCGCCATTTGATCGGCAATTTATAACTGATAGAAAGCTCGCGTAGGCGAATATTGGTGGCATCGTAAATTTGCCCTTCAATAATTCCATCCCGGTTACCGATTGCACCATAATAAGCCTGTGCTGGTAATAGACCTTGCCACGGCGTGCCATCGGCTTGTACCGCCGGAACATCTACACCGCCCCGATCACGGGCATCGGCGCTTTCTTGGCTCACACCGAAAGAATTTAAATAACCTTGAGTAATGCTGATAACCTGGCCACCAAAACGGCCATCGATGGTAAGGCTCAGCGAGAAGTCTCCATAGCTTACCGTATTGTTCCATCCAATGATAGATTTGGGATTATTATTGCCAAGGTAGCCATCGGGCCCGCCTTGAGGTCTTCCGTTTTCGTCCACGATAAGAGTACCATTCGCATCACGTAAGAATGTGCGTCCCCAAAAGTCACCGAAAGATCCACCCAGGCGCAGAACATTGAAATTGCCACCAATACTATAGCGTTCGCCAAGGCCGGGCGCCAACTCTAATATTTTGTTGCGGTTTGCCGTAAAGTTCACGCCCGTATTCCATGTGAAACGCTCGGTTTTGATCGCGTCAACACCTAAGGCAAGCTCAATCCCTTTGTTTTCGACATTTCCGGCATTGAGAAACACGGTAGTATATACCGCGCCGACGGGGCCGTCATAAGAGAAATATTGATTCTTTGTATTGGTCTTATATAGTGCTAAATCTATGTTAACGCGGTCGTTAAAGAAGCGACCTTCATAACCAAGTTCAAAACTTCTGCTAATTTCGGGTTTAAGCGGAAGCCCTTTATACGGGCCAGAAACATTAGCCGTCAGTGTTCCGGTGGCTAACGTATTTACCGGAAATGTTGAAAAGGCGGCTACATCGTTACCTACCTGTGCGTAAGAGAAGCGTAATTTACTATAATTGATAAAAGTTGGAAGTGTCATCAGTTCGGACAGGATGGTGGTTAACCCGGCCGACCAGTAAAAATACCCTTTGCTTTTGTTGGGCGTGAAAGCCAATGTTGAGGACCAGTCGTTCCGTGCGGTGAGATCGACATAAACCTTCTCTTTGTAACCGATGTTGGCTGAGCCAAATAACGACTGAACCTGTCTTTTGTTGGCAGTTTCTGTTAGACTGGTGATGGGCGAATTTCGGTAGATATTACTTAATAGGAAAACATTGGCAATAGCTAATCGGCGCTGATCCAATATCCAACCGCTTTCGCGTACATCATTAATGGACGTACCTGCCGTAAATGTCAGATTCCAATCGTCGAACTGCTTGTTTCCGTTGACTAATAAATCTCCATATAAGGCGGTACTTTCTCCTTCTTCGCGTTGATATCGACCATTATCATTCAGCACACCCGCGATGGTTTCTCCGGAAATGACGCCTTGGGTACCGGCATAGGTTCGGCGTTGCCACTTATCCCAACGCTTGTTAAGGGTCCCTCGTGCCGTGACATTCAGCCAATCGGTTATATTGTAACGCAGTTGCGCCTGGCCGATAATGTTGTTGCGGTTCTGATCAGTCGGATTTCGATGCAATACCCAGAACGGGTTCTGCTGATGGTGCGTGCCCGTAAGACCAGCATCGGCATTGATATTCCACCAGTCCTGTAAATATAGATTTCTTGACGACGAAAAGTATTCGAAGGTTTTATATTTTTCGAAATCCTGCCCGCGAGGAAACATATATAGGCCACTTAAGGGACTGAAATACAAACCGGAGGCAGGGCGATTATGTATCTTCTGATAGGAGTACATTAAGCTGCCATCGAAGGACAATTTATTGTCGAAGAAGTTGGATGTATTGCGAAGCGATACGGTATGCTGATCGAATGTGTTGGTTGGAAGTACCCCTTTATTCGTGGTGTTGCCATAAGAGAAATAATTCTGCATCTTTTCCGTGCCGCCACTAAAACTAACTGAATTAATAAAGGTGGTCCCTGTATCGAAGAAATCTTTTACAGGGTCTGAAAAGGAGCCTGCTTCACCCCAACTTTCTTCACTATCGGGCGTCGACTGGCCATATTTATATTGTAGCTTGGGTAAGTAAAAAGGTTTATCAATTGTCACGCCAGAGGATATATCCAGTCGCATACGCCCGGCCGCTCCTTTTTTAGTGGTAATCATAATGGCTCCGTTGGCTCCCTGACTGCCATAGAGTGCAGAAGCAGAGGCGCCTTTTAACACGTTGATACTAGCGATATCATCTGCATTCAGGGTGCTGAGGATGTCGCCTTTGTCTGTTCCGCCACCAAAAGGCCCCTCAGAACCACTGCCCGCAGTATTGGTAATCGGCAAACCGTCTACTACATAAAGCGGTTGATTACTGCGGTTCGATTTCATACCTCTTAAGACAATATTAACAGAGCCGCCCATCCCGGACGAGCTGCGGTTAATCTGAAGTCCCGAAATTCTACCGGTTAAGTTATTCATCGGGTTTACATCTTTAACACGCGTCAGTTCATCGCCCTTCACAGTCTGGGTAGAGTAAGTCAAGCTTTTAGCTTTGCGTTCAATCCCCAAAGCGGTAACTACCACCTCGTTCAGTTTATTGTCTGACGCAACCAAACGTATATTAAGAGGGGTGTTGTTATTGGCTGCGACGGTAACAGTTTGCGATTCGTAACCCAAAAATGAAACTTCAAGCGATAAGTTGTTTAAACTGGTTTGTAAATTGAATCGGCCCTCTTCGTCGGTGGAAGTGCCGGTATTCGTTCCTTTTACTTTGATGGATACGCCAGGTAACGGTTGGCCATCCGTCTGATCGGATACTTTTCCGATGATACTTCTTGTCTGCGCTCCCAATAAGAGCCATTGACTAAAGAACATTAAGCATAGCAAAACTTTCTTCATGTTAAGTGATTTTGGTTATAAATTGTTGTTTAAGAACGGGTTGTGTTACATTAGGTTGGCCTGCAAATGCTTTCAAAAAGCACAATAATATCCCAGCGCACATTTTTTTGTTTCACAAATGTGATCGCCTGCTTCACAGCATCGAGTCCGTAAATAAATTGATAGGGTAAGTGCTTTACGATCGATTACACGATTAAGTTATTGAGAATAACAGAAAACCTCTAAGGATCTATTGCACAATAATGTTTAATAAACGAGGGATTAAGCTGGTTGATGGCTTAAATTCTGTTCTCTGTTGCTATCAATAAAATGTATTGATCGGTTGCTTGTATTGTTCTTGTGTTTGTATTAGTCTGACTTTAATTGAATTTAGTCTCTCATAATTGTAACATTTCTGTGAATATAGATAATATTTTTAAGAAAGCAATAGTATTTCAAAAAAAAAGTTTTCGATGGGTTCTTATTTATACCAAATATAAAATGAAACATACTTTTGTGAAATAAAATAGAAGTTTAGCAGCTCGTGCCCACCTAACTTAAGCTTCAAGTTTGCTGTGTAGACAGAAAACACGCCCTATCCGGCTCTTCAAAAAATAGCTGATTTCAGGGGCAGCCGATAGTGGCAAATTCGCTAGTTTTGTTCACATCCCATTAGAAATATGACAAACGACGAATTAAGAGCAATAGAATCCGCCGCAAGGGCTAAAGATTCGGAACAACTCAAGGCGATAACCGAACAGGCTACAAGTGCTAAAGATTTTCAAGATTATGCACTTGGATCTGCCGTCACTCAGTTGATTAAATCGAGTCAATACGAAATAATCGACCTTTTTATTCGGAAAGGTTTGATCGAAACGGATCTTTATCTATACGACAAATTTGACAATAGTATTATTAACACATTCTTACGCATCGATAGTCTGCAATTGCAGGACTTAGCTGGTTATTTAGCTTGGTTTGAAACTTTTGCCACCCGGATCGATGAAATTGACGAAGAAGTAGGGGGGATTACTTTACTCAACTATGCGATTGAGGTGAATGCGCCCGTCTCCTTATTGAAAATATTAGTGGATCAAGGGGCAGACATTCATCGGAAAGATAAATACGACCAAACGCTTCTTTACAAGATATGTAATTACGGGATGAAACCCGAAGCCTATCGAAGTGAGCTTGTAACATGGTTGATAGCAGAAGGCCTAGATATAAATGCTGCCAATGTTGAGGGGAATACACCCCTTCATGTTGCTGTTCGTTTGCGGAATATAGAGGTGATAAAAGCGTTGTTGGAAGCCGGTGCCGACCCCAATGTTGAAAATAAGCAGGGAGAGAGCGCCTTTTTTCATGCCGCTGTTTTACAATTCGACGCAAAAATAATGGAGTTGTTTTTACATTATCAGACCCCGGATTTTTATGCTTTAACCAAACAAAAAGAGAATCTCTTAAATGGTTTTTTGCGCGCCATGGTATATGAGAATGATGATAATTATAAAATATTGGATATGTTATTAGATCATGGAGGTTACCTTAAGGAGCCGTCGGACTATTACCATCGGCCAAAAACAGGAATTGACTGGGCTTTAGAGAAGTCATACAACTTACTGGAGCGCTTGGTACACAGAGGTGCTCTCGATCTCGACTATCGCGATAATGAAGGCAACACGTTATTGCATAAGGTATGCATGATTGATTTGAACTATGATGAACCAAAGGCAAAAGAACTGTACCGAAAGGTGAAATTTCTATTACAACAAGGTGTAGATGCCAAATTAGAAAATATAGCCGATAAAAAAGCGATAGATTATGCGATGGGTGACAATCTGAAATCAAAAACAGTAGAATTATTATTAGCACAAGAATAAGTTGTATTATGTCTCAATCATTTATCATTGCCTGTGAAGGAGGTAAAAGGAAGATTGCTGAAATCCTTTTGGAAAAACAACAAGTTGATGTGGGTTATACTGACGAAAAAGGCCGTACAGCATTACATTATGCGGCGCATCGCGGTTATTTGGATCTAGTGAAGCAATTAGTTGAATCAGGTGCGGATCTGAATTATGAAGACCATCAGGGAGAAACGCCCCTGTACTTTGCCTTGTTGCAAAAACAGAAACAAACGGCCTTGTTTTTAATGAACCAGGGAGCTGATATACGAATAAACGACTTTCTGGGTAACAGTTTATTGCATATTGCCGCAAGAACCGGACAACAGGAGGTGGCCGAAAAATTGATCGCTGACGGACTCGATATTAACGCTTTAAACAATGAGGCGGAATCACCTTTATTGATTGCTGTGCAATATAAGTACCCGCCGATGGTGCAATTACTATTAGATAATGGAGCTGAAGCAAATGTGAGTGATAAGCAGGGAAATACGGCGTTAAATTTGGCTGTTGAACAGAACTCGGTACCGATCGTTAATAAGCTTTTAGACAATGGAGCGGCTGTCAATATATTGAATGATCATAGTGAAGGTCCACTGCTTTTAGCAACCAAATTAGGTAACCGTTTAATTGCGCAACGTTTAGTAGAACAGGGTGCTGATATTTTTGCTGAATCGGCCGAAGGTATATCACCGGTGTGGTACGTGTGTGGCAATAATCAAAAGGAGCTATTGGCGCTATTTCTATCTAAAGGATTGTCTCCCGATTATGCAAGGCCGGTCGATTCTTTCGATGGCCGAGACGGGGATTATATTCGGAAATTGATTGCGCGAACCGGTACGCGTACTTTTATATTAGGCTTTGAACCGCATTATGCAGGCGAGACTTTGTTACAGACGGCCGCGAAATCCGGTTATCTTTCTTTAGTAAAACAACTGTTAGAGGCGGGAGCAGCGATTGATAAGCAAGACGCCGCAGGCAATACCGCGTTGCATTATGCAGCGGCTTATGGTAAGAAAGATGTTGTCCGGTTTTTGTTAACGCATGGCGCAACCACAGATTTAGCCAACGCGTTGGAGCAAAAGCCTATCGATTATGCTAATATGCAAGGTTTCAACGAGATAACCGCCCTATTAATCGATTTTGGTGCTCAATCAAATGATATAGTTGACGGGCCGATGCAGGCAGAAATGCCAAAGGTAGCCGTACAGGCGGGTATGGATATGGCACAAAAGAAACAGGCACTTTTTGATTTGAAGGATTTATTAGATGCAGGTATAATCAATCAAGAGGAATTTGATGCCGAGAAAAATAAAATTCTACAATCCTGAACTTGTTGAAATATAAAATAAGATAACTATGTTGATTTATCGAGGTTGGGGAATCTTAGCCATTTTAATACCCATTGTATGTATAATGATTGGCATATCGCTTTTTGGCGAAGCAGGAAATTCGACTTTACGTGGGTTTCTTTACAGTTTGTTAGTTTCCGGTATTATAATCGTTCCCTTGGGGCTTTATCTTAAACGTAAAGGTAGAAAGCACGATTTATATTTTATTCCTTTATTTGTTTGGGGAATCGTTTGGATCACTGTTGCGTTTGGGTTTTTACTCGGAAAAGGTCTTTTGTAAGTGAGTTTACCAAGCAATAGGTTAGCTTGTGTTTTATTGTCAATTTGGCTAAGTTTGTCTAGTAATGGTCAAACAGCTATGGTTTTCTGTTCTCTTTGTTGTTTTCATTAGCCTCGCACACGGTCAGACGCAGGATAGCACAAATTATTACGTCCAGTTCTCGTCCACGAATTCGATTAATAAAACAAATGACAAAAGCGCATTTCTATTGAACAACGCACTCCGTTTTTCCATCGCAAAAGAGCGGATTAAACTAAATTTCAACAATAACTGGCTCTATGGACGCCAGGATGGGAGCCAGTCAAATAACGATTTTTCAAGCTCACTTGATTTTAATATTTATCGGAAAGATCTTCGGTTTTTCTATTGGGGTTTAGTGAATTACAATACGAGCTTTTCTTTAAAGATTAGAAACCAACTATTGGCGGGAGCCGGCGTTGCTTATAACCTGATTGACAAAAACGAAGTTTTTCTTAACATAAGCGACGGCTTTCTCTATGACGCAAGCAGTATTCTTGAAAATGAGTTACCTATAGATTATCAAACGGTACGAAACTCTTTTAGACTCCTTTACAAATTTGTCTTTAAAGAGCTTATCATTATTCAGGGCAGTAATTTCTACCAACCTTCGCTCACCGATGCGGCAGACTTTAATATTAAATTAAACAACGATATTGCATTTAAACTAAATAAATGGCTTAGTTTAAAAGGCTCTTTGGTATATAACCGTATTAATCGTACAGATCGAGAAAACCTATTATTTACCTATGGAGTTGCTTTTGAAAAGTATTTTTAAGCTTTCGGTAGTTGCCCGAGCTACTTCACAAAAACGACGATAATGAAAACTTTTTTGGCACGTTATTACTTCTGTAAAAGAAGTAATTTGTCTTGCGAATGAAACCTTCCACTAATATGGCAGGGAAGCATAAGTCTAATTCATTAATTATTTTACGCTGATGAAGAAAGCAGTTGTATTTGGTGCCACCGGCCTCATAGGCTCGTATCTTTTAAAGGAATTACTCAATAGTACAGATTATGAAGTCGTAACGGTTGTTGTTCGGAGAAAATTGACTATTCATCATCCTAAGTTGAAACTGTTAATAGGCGACTATCATAGCTTACCTAGTCTGAAAGAAGATATTAAAGCCGATGAAGTTTATATAACCTTGGGAACTACGAAAAATAAAACACCTGATCAAAGGGCATATTACGAGATAGACCACGACTATCCGGTGCTGGCTGCAAAAATAGCCAAAGAACAAGGTGCAACAGCCGTTTTTTTAGTGACGGCCGTCGGTGCGAATCCTAGCTCCGGTGTGTTTTATTTAAGGACGAAGGGGGAAGTGGAAAGGGATCTCATAGCACAAGGGTTCGATCATACACATATTTTCAGACCTTCCATGTTAATGGGAAATCGGGACGAGAATAGGCCATTGGAAAAATTTTTTATGGCCATATGGTGGTTTATTGGACCGCTGTTAATAGGGAAGGGGCTTGAAAAATATCGAGGTATTGCCGGAGAGCGTGTGGCTAATGCCATGATAAAGGCTGCACAAAATCAAAAGGAAAAAGTAAAAATTTATCATTGGCGAGAAATGCAGGATCTTTTAAAATGAGCCGAATTCGCTGCTTGTGAAAAGAGCTCACATTTTGTTGCTATCAATAAATTTTTTTCCTTTGTGCAAAAGAAACCGGCATGAAAAAGGCGGAAGCAACTCGATTCAGTATTCTACGAAAAGCCTTTGAACTCATATACACGAAGGGATATCAAACAACGAGCATTGATGATATTCTTGCAACAACAAAAGTAACGAAAGGAGCCTTCTATTACCATTTCAAGAATAAAGATGAAATGGGACTGGCCATTATCAATGAAATTCTTAAACCTAATTTTGCCAAAAATTTCATTGATCCTTTAAAAAACGATCAGGACCCTATAGAACGCATATATAATATGATGTACCACCTATTGATGGAAAACGAATTTCTAAAAGTAGAATATGGTTGCCCTGCCGCTAATCTAACGCAAGAAATGGCCCCTTGGAATGAGCGTTTTGCGAAAGCACTTGACGAACTCGTCAATCAATGGAATAAGTCTTTAATCGCAACGATCGAAAAAGGAAAGAAAGACGGACGTATACGACAGAACGTGGACGCAAAACAGGTTACTTTTTTTGTTATGTCGGGTTATTGGGGTATCCGTAATTTCGGCAAACTTGAAAACAATCGATCGGTATATGTTCCTTATTTAAAGGAACTTAAGAATTACTTGAACTCGCTGAGATAATTTTTTTATCTAAAAACATACTGAGTAGTATGTTTTGTTATATCTTTGCTTCGTTAATTAAAAAACGATGTACGTTACACTTATTTTTCTTCATTCTCTTTTCAGGTGGTTGGTGCTAGTCAGCCTAGTCGTCGCTATTGTTCGTGCCTATCTAGGTGTTAATCAGCTTAAGCCCTTTTCAAAAACGGATAATGCAATTAGGCATTGGACGGCCACCATTGCACACATACAACTGGTGCTTGGAATTATCCTTTATACCAAAAGCCCTATTATAAAATATTTCTGGAAGGAAACCGAGGAGACCTCGTCGAATTGGGACGTAGCATTTTTTGCCCTGTTCCATGCCTTCTTGATGTTTAGCGCGGTGGTTGTCCTTACTGTTGGCTCTTCTTTAGCTAAGCGTAAATCGGAAGATGGAGAAAAGTTTAGGACCATGCTGATATGGTTTTCAATAGCCTTGTTTATTATTTTTATAGCCATTCCATGGCCATTTTCACCTTTATCTAGCAGACCTTATTTTAGATAATATGATACACTTGAAACAATCAAAAGTTGCTACGCTCCGTCTGATAGGTGTAGCCGAGGGAATATCGTTATTAATACTCGTTTTTGTCGCGGTACCGATGAAATACTATTTCGATAACCCTTCTTTAACTAAATTAATGGGCCCTATTCATGGTGCGCTTTTTTTGCTATTTGTTTTTAATGCGCTTAGTGTAGGAATAGAGCAAAAATGGAAATTTAGAACCACCACATGGCAGGTTCTACTGGCTTGTATCGTGCCCTTTGGGACGTTCTATATCGATCGAAAGATTCTTCGGAAATTAGATTAAAAAAGTAAATGTGTCATTGTTGTTAAAAAACGGTGACAGCAATACGAAATAGTAGCGCTTTATCTCACTTTTACGTTACAAAGAAGCTTACATTTAATCTGTTCTTTATTCGTCTGAGCATAAAAAATATAGATTAGAAAAAATTAATTTCATATTATCAAAATGTTAAGCCAAATTTGCAAATGTTTTTTTGAGAGGAGATGCAACCTTTAATTCAAATGGAATACCCGGCAACCATTACCTGGAAACAGGCGATGCAAAGTTGGGCTTTTAAAAGCTGGCTGATCGCTGGCCATCTTTTGTTTATTGTACTTTTATTTGTGCTGCCCCAATTCTTTGATCATATCGAGCTGAGAGATGGAGTGCCTTTATATGATCCGTTGCTGAACCTCTTACCTACCATGGATTTATCAACGCCCATATTTGTATGTA
Organism: Olivibacter sp. EAT-5; assembly: GCF_044784325.1. Lineage (NCBI taxonomy): Bacteria > Pseudomonadati > Bacteroidota > Sphingobacteriia > Sphingobacteriales > Sphingobacteriaceae > Olivibacter > Olivibacter sp. EAT-5. Next base: position 3,203,227 of record NZ_CP173028.1, read on the forward strand.
TATGGGGGATGGCAGCGTTGCTTTTGTATCGGTGTTTTTCTAGCCCTGCCATTATGATTACCGCATTATATGGCTTCTTGCTGGTTGTATTTATGCGGATGCTGACCATTTCGTTGGTCGCATTAGACCCTCCCACCGGATTAATTCCTCTAGTGGATCCGTTAAGCAATATTGCCTATGGAAAGGCCGGTTTTATTACCAAAGATCTTTTTTTCTCCGGTCACACCTCCACGATGTTTCTTATCTTTTTATGTTTACCAAATCGAGTGGATAAGCTATTGGCTTTAATAGCCACGCTATTGGTCGGAAGCATGGTGCTGATTCAGCATGTGCATTACAGTATCGATGTGCTGGCGGCTCCTTTATTTACCTGGTGTTGTTTTTGGTTGGGACGCGAAATCGCATTAAGCGGATGGTATAAGGCAGCCCATTTAGCTTTAGCAAAAGAAAAAGTGGGTGTGCGTGTGGTGACTACTGAGCTTCGTAAGCTATAATTTCTCTTCCAATAGCGTTAATTTCATCGTCCGCTTCAAAACGAGGTAGCTCGGTTTCCGAATCCAATTTAATCCAGCTATTCTCCGTGTCTTTCATGATTTTCATATATTCGACACCATCTTTATAAACGGTATAGATGTCCTCTTCTTCCGGGAAGATCGCATAATCAATCTCATTGAGAGTAATATCAAAAGGCTCTTTCGTTTGCATAGTCATCTTTTGTTACAAAGTTAAGGAATTTCTATTACAGTAAATGAAATAGGTGGTATGGGTTAGACTTATTGCACTTTACATGGAGTAATGCTCATTTTAAAAGAACGTTTATTTTATTCAACTTTTTTAATATATGTTCTTTATGCTTGATCATAAAGAACCAAACAATCAAGGCTATCCAGTGCTCACTAAAAATTCGGTTCCTATCCCTCTGTTCTGCGGAGCCGCCCCTATTCACAACTCCTTCCCTTCGCTTTTTCGCATAACACTTTAGCACGCCCTGCTAACCGAATTTTCTTTACGCTCACCCTGGAAGGCCGTTATGCCCTGCGCTATAGCCCGTTGCAAAATCGTTCCAAAGGACGATAATGGCCTAGTCTATGGAGGCAGCAACCGGCAGTCAAAGATGCCCCTCACCATTATTATGCGAAGCAGACGGTAATCAGTGAATCGACGAACGAAGGGCACGCCATTGCGCAAGAGGGTGGCTCCGATTCACGGATGGGCATCTGACCACGGGTTGCAACGGAATAGACAAGCCAAAGCACCTTGCCCCAATGGGCGCAGCAAGTGGGATGTATAAAATAAACGTTCTTTTTATTGTTACGCTCGATTGGATCATATGTTGAAAAAACTTTTTATAGTTAAACCTGTTGTGCTGAAAATAGTCTTATCGGTTGTAAATAATGATTATATGAGAAAAGTTTTTATACTAATCACGATGTTAACCATCGTCGTTGCTGCCTGTACAGCGAAAAAGGGGATGACGTCCAAAAAAGATGCATTGAACGGAACATGGGAATTGGACTATATCAGCGGTCCTCGCATTGCATTTGAAGGCTTGTATCCCAATAAAAAACCCTTTATAAAAATTGAAGTAGACAGTAACCGCGTGAGTGGCAATACCAGTTGCAATAACTTTTTCGGAAAACTGAATCGTGATGGTCATAATATAAGCTTTAAAGAAGGTTTAGGAATGACGAAAATGTTTTGCGAAGGGCAGGGAGAGCCGACCTTCATCAGTACGCTCGAAAAGGTAAATCGTTATGATATTACCGATGAAGGTAAAACGCTTCATTTTATTATGGGAGATATTGCTATGATGCGGTTCAGGCGGATTGACTAAATGCTGAAATCGGACCTCTGTTAAAGGTTTGTTTCTTACCCTGAAATTTTGTACTTTGGACTATCACTTTTATTAACTAAGTTTTTATTAAAAAAATAAACGATTCAGTATGGGAAAAGGAGATAAAAAAACCAAAAGAGGGAAGATCACGATGGGTTCATTCGGAAAAACGAGACCTCATAAGCAAAAAAAAATCGCAGCAGCAACGGCGGTTGTAGAAGAAAAGGCCACAGTAAGTGCTAAAAATAAAAAGGGTTGATATTCATCAACCCTTCCTTATAACCTATTTAAACGTTAATTATTTCTTTTCCTTTTTATAAGCAGCATTTAAGCCGTCTACCACTTCTTTGGTGATTTCAAGGCTCTCATCTGCGAACAGTACACCTGGGTTTCCTTTGGCATAAGTTAATACAAATTTATAGCCTTTCTCTTTCGCATGCGATTTAAGGTAATCGGCTACCTTGTTGTATAACTTTTCTTGTTCTTGGGCTTCATCATTGGCAAATGACTGATTCGCATTCTGGTTGAATTTGCCGAGCTCTTCCTGCTTACGTGCCAAACGTTCTTCTGTACTTTGGCGCTGTTCTGCACTCATGGTAGCAGCGTTTTTTTGGTACTCAGCCACTTCACGTTGAAAAGCATTGCCTTTCGCTTGTAGCTCGCTCTGTGTCTTTTTTGCTTTTTCCTGAAGCTTGGCTTGCATATCTTTAAAGTACTCATAATTGGCTAATAGCGAATCAGAGTTTACATATACGATCTGTCCTTCAGTGGCTGCGGCAGCAGTGCTGTCTTTGCCGGACTTAGCCGCCGGTTTATTTGCATTGTTATTACATGATACTGCCGCCACAGCCAGCATCAAGCCTAATGAAATTTTTGCTATAGAAGCGAATGGTTTGTTCATCTTATGTCTTTATTGTTTAATTTCCATGCAATCAAAACGCAAACCTAACATAAAAATCATATACTAAGCAATTTTTTTTTAAATGCGCCAGGGAATCATGCATATTGAGAAACCGATTTTATGAGGTGTATGTCAGCAAAAAATTGACTGGATAGGAAAGGAATTGTAGGCGTTCCAATCCTATTCTCTGTGTTTTTTTATCTAGAAAAAAAGAACATTAAATAGCTATTATATAAGGAGTAAATTACTCAAAGTCGGTAAAATTTCGTATTTTTGTGTTTTTGGAACTAAACTATACATGAGCGAAGAAAACAAAAACAAATCCAACTATTCCGCAGATAATATACAGGTATTAGAGGGCTTAGAAGCCGTAAGAAAAAGACCGTCAATGTATATCGGAGACGTTGGCGTGAAAGGTTTGCACCACTTGGTGTATGAAGTAGTTGATAACTCCATTGATGAAGCGCTAGCCGGTTACTGTACAGACATTCATGTAATCATTCATAAAGATAACTCCATAACAGTGGAGGATAACGGACGGGGTATCCCAACCGGAATCAATAAAAAAGAGAACAAATCAGCCTTGGAAATGGTCATGACTATGCTCCATGCCGGTGGTAAGTTCGATAAGGACACCTATAAGGTTTCCGGTGGTTTACATGGTGTTGGTGTTTCCTGTGTGAATGCACTCTCTACCTTGTTGATAGCTGAAGTACATCGGGAAGGTAAAATATTTAAACAAGAGTATGCGCAGGGAAAACCTCTGTATGATGTAAAAGTAATTGGTGAAACCGATCGTACCGGAACGAATGTTACTTTCCATCCGGATCCAAGTATTTTTACCATGACTACCACGTATAGCTATGATACGCTTGCCGGTAGATTGCGTGAGTTGGCTTATTTAAACAAAGGAATCAGACTTACCCTACTTGACGAACGCGAGGAGCAAGAAGATGGAGCATTACGTCATGAAGAGTTTTATTCTGAAGGTGGCCTAAGCGAGTTTGTTAAATTTTTGGATGGTAACCGTCAGCCTCTAATTCCTGACCCCATTCATGTGGAAGGAATAAAACAGGGTATACCGGTAGAGTTAGCTTTGCAATATAATGATACCTATTCCGAAAACGTGCACTCCTACGTGAACAATATCAATACCATTGAAGGGGGTACTCATGTTGCCGGATTTAGGAGAGGCTTAACCCGTACTTTGAAAGCTTATGCAGATAAATCGGGCCTGTTAAAGAACCTAAAGGTAGAAATTACAGGTGATGATTTTCGAGAAGGCTTAACGGCTGTTATTTCTGTAAAGGTCGCTGAGCCGCAGTTTGAAGGACAAACAAAAACCAAACTCGGGAACAACGAAGTAATGGGCGCCGTAGATGTCGCTGTAGGCGAGATTTTGGGTACTTACCTGGAAGAAAATCCACGCGAAGCAAAGGCAATTGTACAGAAGGTTATCATCGCGGCTCAAGCTCGCGCTGCTGCACGCAAAGCCCGTGATATGGTGCAGCGCAAAACGGTAATGGGAGGTAGCGGTTTGCCGGGTAAGTTGGCCGATTGTGCAAACAATGATCCTGCTAAATGTGAAATATACCTCGTAGAGGGAGACTCGGCGGGAGGAACCGCAAAACAGGGGAGAAACCGGGAATTTCAGGCAATCCTGCCTTTGCGTGGTAAAATCCTCAACGTAGAAAAAGCGATGGAGCATAAAATCTACGAGAACGAGGAAATTAAGAATATGTTTACCGCCCTAGGGGTGAGTATCGGTACTCCTGAAGATGCGAAGGCGCTGAATCTGGAAAAACTTCGTTATCATCGAATCATTATTATGACGGATGCCGATGTGGACGGTTCGCATATTACAACGTTGATCTTGACCTTCTATTTCCGTTATATGAAGGAATTAATAGAGCGAGGTTACGTCTATATTGCTACTCCTCCGTTGTACTTAGTAAAAAAAGGTAAAGAACATGAGTACGCTTGGAATGAAAATCAACGACTGGCAGCTATTCAACGGTTGAAAGGTGCCGGTAAAGAGGATAGCGTACATGTTCAGCGGTATAAAGGTTTGGGAGAGATGAACGCAGAGCAGTTGTGGGATACTACCATGAACCCCGAAACCCGCACCTTACGTCAAGTAAGTATAGAAAATGCGGCGGAGTGCGACCGTGTCTTTTCCATGTTAATGGGCGATGAAGTGGCACCTCGCCGGGAGTTTATTGAGCGTAACGCTAAATATGCGAAGATAGACGTGTAATAAAGGGCATAAGGTGATAGGGTATAGGGTGTAAGGCTTTCCTTAAACCTTATACCTTTCTACCTTCTCCCTCATCGAAGGAAATTAACCAAGCCTATTACTAAATCGCTGTTTAACGGGAGATTTGGATTTGAATAAGTCTTCAAGTTAGCTTCTTTATTTGCAGGTGCTGTTTTTAGTGTATGGTTCATGTTTTTTATAAGTAAGAGCGTGGCTTTGGGATTCGCTGCTTTTAACTTTTCGGCGTGGCTGGTCGGTACTTGCAAATCCGTAGTGCCTCCCACAATCAGGATTGGTATTTTTAACTTCGTGATTTCTTCTTCGGGATTGATTTTGAAAGACGAAATAAGGAAGGGTTGTATAGCCGGGGCAAATAAACTATTGAGCTCGGCCGGAACATTATTTGTCATTTTTCCCTGTTTCAGCAGGTTGATAATTGACGTAGCTTCTTTAACTAAGGAAGGTTGTGTTAATAATTGATTTTCTAACACAGTAGCAAGATTTTCTCCCGGGCCGCATAAAGAAACAACGGCGTCCGGATTCAGCTGCTCAGATGCAATAATGCCGATGTTTGAACCTTCGCTATGACCAATAATAAACAGCTTTTGAAATTTTTTTTGATTTTTGAGAAATGTTCCAAGAATCACCGCGTCATCTACAAAGTCGTTAAACACCAAGTTATTTTGGCTTGTCTGAAAGTTTACACTTTCGCCGATCAAACGCTTATCGTATCGGAAACTGGCGATGCCGTTATCCGCTAACGCTTCCGCTAATAATAAGTAACTGTTGGCTTTCACGCCATAAAGGTTGTTGCCATTGCGATCCGTAGGACCGCTACCCGCAATGATTAAAGCGACGGGAGTACCCGCTTGCGGATTTTTTGGAGTCATAAGAGTTCCGCTGATAATACCTCCATTTACTTTGATTTTTAACGCCTCTTCGGGGAAATTAGCCGGACTCCTATTGGTGTTGGCCCTGATTTTGGGTTGTTGTTGCATTAAAAATGCCGAAATATCTCCGCTCGTGTTAAAATGGAATGTTAAGGGAACAATATAATCTTTAAAAGTGGCTTGCAGTATCAACGAGTTGTTATTGTTAGTAATGCTATCGAGTGGTTCTACCTGCTCAAAAGCACCAAATTGCTGGTTAATACCCTTCCATATCTTTGATAATGTCGCTGGGTTAACCTTCGCTTTAAAATCAGCTGAAGTAAGATCAAGTGCTTCCTTGTAATTGGAATCAACCATGAGCGAGATGAATTTTGCCGCCTTATTGCCGTTTGTGTTTTGCGCTTTTCCGCTATAAATGCTCAAGAATAATAAGGTAAAGAGAATAAAAAGGTAACGCATAAAATGAAAAATTTTCCTTAAGATATAAAAATTATACGACTATCGGCTTTTCTCCCTAAAATAGGGATTACCTTCAGTGAACTCCCTTTGGTCGGTTTCGCCTTTAACATACAGATGAAGGTGTTTATATTAATTTGATCTCTCTTTACCTTGATGCAAAGAGAGGCAAACATCAAGGCTTTGTAGACTACCTTGCACCTGATGGCAAAGCATCACTGGCGCGTATTGGAGCCGTTTCACTTCCTCAATCCGCTTGGATACTACAATATGAGCAGAGGAGCAAATGCTTTGCTGCTCGTTGCGTCGGTATCCTCCAAGGCCATGTAAGTACTTCGGGACGGTTTTGCAAGGGGTTGGGAAGAACGGCCTCACAGCGTGAGCGTTAAAAAGATTTAGGATAGCCAAGGCAAAAAAATCATGTGAAAAAGTGAAGCGTGGCTTGGAGGGAGGAGCGGCTCCACATGATTTGAGCGATGGACCTAAATCTTTAGCGAAGGATGTGCAGCCTTGAACTTTTGGTTCTTTTCTTTCAAAGAGAAAAGAACAAATATTTTATAAAAAAACTGACTAAAAAATCCTTCCTTTTCTAAAAGCAAACACCTGTTGCTTTTAGGAGTTATATCCGACAGTTATAAAAATTATATGGTACTTGCTAGCGAAAATAGCTCATTGCTGAAAGCCGATCTCCATTTCCAAATAAGCGAATTTTATAGTAGGTTTGCACCTCTTTATATGTATACAATAGTATACTAAATGTTATTTATACCATGAGCATAGCGAAGACATACAACCCCAAAGAAACCGAAGATAAATGGTATGCCTATTGGCTGGAAAAGAAGTTTTTCCGTTCTATACCGGATGGTAGAGAACCCTATACGATTGTCATGCCTCCTCCTAACGTCACGGGCGTATTGCACATGGGACATATGCTAAATAATACGATTCAGGATGTATTAATTCGCCGTGCCCGGATGCAAGGTAAAAATGCCTGTTGGGTGCCCGGTACCGATCATGCGTCTATCGCAACCGAGGCAAAGGTAGTCGCTATGCTTAAAGAGCGCGGAATCAATAAAAGCGATATCACACGTGAAGAATTCTTGAAATACGCTTGGGAATGGAAGGAAAAATACGGCGGAATTATTCTCGATCAATTGCGAAAGCTGGGAGCCTCGTGCGATTGGGACCGGACGCGCTTCACTATGGAACCCGACTTGAGCGATGCGGTAATTGATACATTTATTCACCTTTATAAGAAGGGGTATATCTACCGAGGTATCCGCATGATTAACTGGGATCCACAGGGTAAAACCGCTGTCTCAGATGAAGAAGTAATTCGCAAAGAAGTAAACCAGAAGCTGTATTATATCAGGTATCAAGTTGTAGACACCAACGAAGAACGAACAACGAATAACCAACAACGATGGTACATCACCATCGCAACAACCCGGCCGGAAACGATTATGGCTGACACGGCCGTTTGTATCAATCCGAATGACGAACGCTATCAGCATTTAAAAGGAAAGAAAGTACTGGTTCCTATAATAAACAGGGAAATACCCATCATTGAGGATGAGTATGTTGAGATGGAATTTGGTACAGGTTGTTTAAAAGTAACGCCGGCACATGATCTGAACGACTATGAACTGGGCCAGAAGCATAAATTAGAGGTTGTCGACATCTTAAATGACGATGGAACGCTAAATGAAAAAGCGCAGATATTAGTAGGAGAGGATCGCTTTATCGCCCGTAAAAAAATTGCTAAAATGCTGGAAGAAGCAGGGCAATTGGAAAAGGTTGAAGATTATAAGTCGCAGGTTGGCTTTTCAGAGCGGACCGATGCAGCTATTGAACCAAAGCTATCTATGCAATGGTTTTGTAAGATGGAGCACCTTGCAAAGCCGGCACTGGATTACGTGCTTAGTGGCGAGGTTAAACTAATTCCTGACAAATTTATCAATAGCTATCGCCATTGGATGGAGCATGTTAAAGATTGGAATATATCGAGGCAACTCTGGTGGGGCCAACGAATCCCGGCTTGGTACAATGAAAATCAAGATTGGGTTGTAGCTAAAACTGAAGAGGAAGCGATAGTCGAGTTTGAGCGCTTGGGAAAAAGCACAAAGGGTATTTATCAGGAGGAGGACGTGCTAGATACTTGGTTTTCGTCAGGCTTATGGCCTATATCCGTTTTTGACGGATTTAAAGAGCCAAACGGAGCCGATATCAATTATTATTATCCTACAAATGATTTGGTAACAGCGCCTGAAATATTGTTTTTCTGGGTAGCGCGTATGATGATTGCAGGGCACGAATTTCGAGGAAAGGCACCATTTAAAAATGTCTACCTTACCGGTATCGTGCGCGACAAACTTGGACGAAAAATGTCTAAATCATTGGGGAATTCGCCGGATCCGATTGAGTTGATGGATCAATATGGTACGGATGGCGTGCGTGTTGGAATGTTGTTGTCGTCTCCTGCAGGCAATGACCTCATGTTTGATGTGGCCTACTGCGAGCAGGGCCGAAATTTTGCCAACAAGATTTGGAATGCCTTCCGATTAGTTAAAGGCTGGGAAACGGTTAACAAACCGGCAACAAAAGCAGAGCTTAAAACCGTGGAATGGTTTGAGAGCCGCTTTAGTGAAGCTGTGATCGAAGTAGAGGAGCATTTCGCCGCCTATAGACTTTCTGATGCGCTCATGACCATTTACAAGCTTATATGGGATGATTTCTGCTCCTGGTATCTTGAACTGGTAAAGCCGGCTTATCAACAGCCTATTGCTAAAGATCTATTGACCTTTACGATCGACTTTTTTGAGCAGGTATTGGCCCTTGCTCATCCTTTTATGCCATTTATCACGGAGGAGCTATGGCACGATGAATTGTTTGGAAGTCGGAGTGCGTTGGATTGCTGTATTGTGGCAGCCTATCCTAAGGCTTCAAAGATCGATCGGGAGCTTCTAAATGACTTTCAGGTGGTTCAGCAAGTTGTTTCTGAAATACGTAACGTGCGAAACACGAAACAAATTTCTCCTAAAGAGACACTTCCACTTGCTATCAAAGTGAATACCGATATTGCTTACGAAAACTATTTAGATAGTATCAGAAAATTGGCGAACATCAGCGACGTAAGCTTCGTTTTGGAGCAACAAGTGGGGACGGCAGCATTTATAGCAGGCAAAGATGAGTTTTTTGTAAGCATAGCTCAAAATATTGATGTGAAGGCCGAGCGTGAGCGAATAACAAATGAAATCACGTATTTACAAGGTTTCCTGAAATCGGTGAACGCAAAACTATCAAACGAGCGATTTGTACAAAACGCGAAGCCGGAGATCGTGCAGAATGAGCGTAATAAGCAAGCAGATGCACTTGCGAAGATTAAAATTTTAGAAGAAAGTTTGGCGTCACTTTAATGTTACTATTCCGTTTTCGATAGCTCAAAGCTTTTATTATCTTCGTGAGGATATTAAATTATAAAAACTTAAAGTTATTAACATGAAAAGAATTCTCAGTCTAGCACTTATCGGCTTTGTTCTAGCATCTTGCGGTGGTGCTTCCAAAAAGGAAGAGAAAGCGGCCGATCAGGACCCGAATTTAATCACTTGCGAGGGCATAGGTAAAGTAAAATTAAGCTATAGCCATGCGGATCTTGAAAAGGAATTTGGCGCCGATAAATTGGCTGATACAACGAAGGAAGTAGAAGGTAAGAAAGTGAGCGTTACTAAAGTATTCAAAGATACACCTGAAGAAGTAACAGTATTTTGGGCAGAAACGACCGCTCCTTTTACCAAGGCGGTGAAATTGAGCGTATCGGATGAAATGGGACCCTATCAATTGGAAGAAGGTATTCGAGTAGGTTCCACATTAAAAGATATGGTAAAAGCAAATAACTTTTTGCCGGTTACGTTTACTAACTTTTATGCTAATGTGGATGGTTTTGCTCATATTGAGAGCTTCAATGACGGTGATTTAGGTCAGAAGTATCCTTGTTTAGGGGGTGTATTGGATATAGATAGAACCGATAACCTGGAAGTTACATTGCTGGATGAATTTAAAAAGGAGAATCCGGTCAAATCTAATCATAAGGCCATGAACTTTATCTATGCTAATGTGGTAGAATTAAGTGTTTCTGCCAAATAGATAGATCACGATATATAATAGACATATCTTTGTTAAGCCGTTTGTTTACAAAAACAACGGCTTATTTTATTTCGTGGTAGAAAGGAATGTCTTCCAAGAACCGGTAACTTTCCTTTTCATGGTCAATGAGACAGTAATAGTGTTCTAAGCCGTTGCTCACAACCAGGTAAGGAACTTTATGAACCATATTGTATCGTGCGATCTGTTCGAATACGGCCTGCGTGATTTTTATTGAAGGAGCCTTTAGTTCTGCTATTAATAGGCGTTTACCCGAGGGATTAAAAACTACGATATCGGTGCGTTTCTGCAGTGAGTTTAATTTTAGTCCGCCTTCACTTTGAATCAATGCTTTAGGGAAACCCTTAGCTTGTATAAGATGTTGAATCCAATGTTGCCGCACCCATTCTTCGGGCGTTAATAAGAGATGTTTTTTTCTTAACTCATCATAAATGAACAGGCGATGTTCATCTTTGCTGAGTTTTAGCGGATAGGAGGGTAAATTAAGTGGAATGGGGCTTAACATAATGACCGTGTTTGCGGATGTCTTAAAGATACAAAGCTAGGGAGATTTTTTTAATTAGTTATAAGTTGTACGTTATATAGTTAGTAGTTAGTAGTTAGTAGTTAGTAGGGAGTAGTTAGTAGTTAGTAGTTAGTAGGGAGTAGTTAGTAGGAAGTAGGAAGTATGACAGGTTCACTACTAACAGGTTCCCTTGTTCACTAATAAGGGAGTTAGTAGTTAGTAGGGAGTAGTTAGTAGTTAGTAGTTAGTAGTTAGTAGGGAGTAGTTAGTAGGAAGTAGGACAGGTTCACTACTAACAGGTTCCCTTGTTCACTAATAAGGGAGTTAGTAGTTAGTAGGGAGTAGTTAGTAGGAAGTAGGAAGTATGACAGGTTCACTACTAACAGGTTCCCTTGTTCACTAATAAGGGAGTTAGTAGTTAGTAGGGAGTAGTTAGTAGGGAGTAGTTAGTAGGAAGTATGACAGGTTCACTGCTAACAGGTTCCCTTGTTCACTAATAAGGGAGTTAGTAGTTAGTAGGGAGTAGTTAGTAGGGAGTAGTTAGTAGGAAGTATGACAGGTTCACTGCTAACAGGTTCCCTTGTTCACAAATAGCAGTCTCAGCGACCGTAGCAAAGGCCTATACTTAAAGCTTACTGCTTATAGCTTACCGCTTAAAGCTTACCGCTGACAGTTGTCAAACCTTAAAAATTATTGTTATTTTGCAGCGTGGTCTAGCCTATACCTAGGCTAATTGATAGTTCCCTGTTAGCCCATTAGATTAATAAAAGAATATGAGTGCATCTAACATTTTAGCCGATATCAATAAGAGAAAGCTGAAACCGATTTATCTTTTGCATGGAGAAGAAGCATACTACATTGACTTGATAGTCCATGCTTTAGAGAATAAGGTGCTGAGTGAAGCTGAAAAGGGTTTTAATCAAACGATTCTATATGGAAAGGATACAGACTGGGTCACGATCTTGAATACAGCTAAACGATATCCGATGATGAGCGACTATCAAGTTGTCATTATAAAAGAGGCTCAGAATTTAAAATGGGATAAGGCAGATGAGTTTTTTCAAGCTTATGTGGAGAAACCTTTAACAACTACCGTATTAGCTTTTGCGTACAAATATAGCAAGTTTGATAAGCGGAAAAAAATATACAAGGCCATTGAAAAGAGCGGGGTTGTGCTTGAATCCGCTAAGATTTATGATAATAAATTAGCACCCTGGATTGATGAGTATGTAAAGGAGCGTGGGATGAAGATCCATCCACAAGCTGCAGCGATGATGGGTGAATATTTAGGTACAGAGCTTTCGAAAGTAGCAAATGAGTTAGACAAGATGATGCTCAATGTGCCAAAGGATAGGGAAATAGGTGTTACAGACGTTCAAAATAATATCGGGATAAGTAAAGATTTTAATATTTTCGAACTGAATACCGCCCTGGGAAAAAAGGATGTCTTAAAGGTAAATCAGATCATCGATTATTTTTCTGCTAATCCGAAATCCAATCCGATTCCCGTCGTGATGGGATCGCTATACGGTTATTTTTCAAAAATCTTGAAATTTCATTATTTGCCTGATAAAAGCCAGCAAAGCGCTGCCAAAGAATTAGGGGTTCATCCCTTTTTTGTGAAAGATTATGAGTTGGCCGCCCGGAACTATCCGATTATGAAACTGTTTCATATTATTGGCTATCTTCGGGAGTACGATTTAAAGTCGAAGGGAGTAGATGCCTTTAATCTCGAAGCCGAAGATTTGCTGAAGGAAATGATGTTTAAGGTTTTACATTAATAAGGCTCCATCAAGAAATAAATAGATGAAAAAAGAAAGAAAACGACCGCAAGGAGAAATTAGGGATAGAGAGCGGACTAAATTAAAGCTCTTAAGTGCAGTGGGTCAAATAATACGGACGGAAGGCTACCAAGGCTTGGGCGTTAATAAGATCGCTCAAATAGCCGGTGTAAACAAAAAATTGATTTATAGGTATTTTGATAGTGTCGACAACTTGGTGGAGAAATATGTTCGGGAAAAAGATTATTGGGTCAGTTTTGTTGATAAAATAAATGTTGCAGATTCGTTCCAGCAAGATTTTGGGCAAGTGGCTTTGCCAAATTTGCTGACCCAGCAACTCGATTTTTTTTTCGGAGCAGACGAACTGCAAAATATTGTACTTTGGGAAATCAGTAAACAAAGCTCGTTAATGCGCGAAATCGCTAATGCCAGAGAAGAGTTGGGCAGTGACCTTTTTCGGTTAACGGATCCATTATTCAGTGACACAACGGTAGATTTAAGGGGGATTGTTGCGCTACAGGTTGCCGGTATTTATTATTTGGTACTACATGCGAAAAACAACGGAAGCACCTTTTGCGAAATTGATGTGAATACGTTAGAAGGACGGGAACGTATAAAACAGGCTGTGACTAAAATTAGTAGCTGGGCATTTGACGAAGCTAAGAAATGTAAAAACAGAAAATAAACAGAAGGGTGTCTGAAAGTTTTTCGGACACCCTATTTATTTATTTCAACATGCTTTCGCGTTGCTTCTTTATTTCCTCACTATTGATATACTCATCATAGGACATAAGTTTATCAATAACACCTTTTGGGGTCAGTTCAATAATTCTGTTGGCTACCGTTTGTGTTAACTCATGGTCGCGCGAAGTAAATAGTATCGGTCCTCTGAAATCTTTCATCCCATTATTCAAAGCTGTAATAGACTCCAAGTCGAGGTGATTAGTGGGTTCGTCAAAAAGTAAAAAATTTGCCTTTTGTAGCATCATTCGCGAGAACATGCAACGCATTTTTTCTCCTCCGGATAGTACGGAGCATTTTTTCAGCACTTCTTCTCCACTAAATAACATTTTACCAAGGAAGCCCCGTACAAATTGGTCATCCTGATCTGTTGAAGAGTATTCCCTCAGCCAATCAATAAGGTTTTCATTTTTCCCTTCAAAATAGGCAGCGTTATCCATAGGAATATCAGCTATACTGATGGTGACCCCCCATTTAAACGCGCCTTTATAATCTTTATCCCTTCCGGTAAGTACTTCGTAGAAGGCGGTAGTTGCTAAGCTGTTTTCGGATAATATGGCAATCTTATCACCTTTGTTCATCATAAAAGATACCTTATCGAATAAGACTTCACCATTCGATACCTTGCCTAAGTTTTCTACCTGTAGAATTTGATCGCCTGGTTCTCTGTTCATTTCATTGAACATAATGGCTGGGTATTTTCGACTAGAAGGCTTGATTTCATCTAAATTGATCTTATCCAAGGCCTTTTTTCTACTTGTTGCCTGTTTTGATTTAGAAGCATTTGCACTAAATCTGCGAATAAATTCCTGCAGTTCTTTAACTTTATCCTCCAGCTTTTTATTCTGTTCTGCGCGTTGTTTTAAGGCCAGCTGACTTGATTCATACCAGAAAGTATAGTTACCGGTATAGATCGTCATTTTACTAAAATCAATATCGACAATATGCGTACATACTGCATCCAAAAAGTGACGGTCGTGCGATACGACTAAAACTAAACCTTGATAATCTGCCAAAAAGTTTTCTAACCAAGCGATTGTATCGATATCTAAGTCGTTGGTAGGTTCGTCCAATACCAGTATGTCCGGATTTCCAAATAGTGCTTGCGCCAATAGCACCCTTACTTTTTGGTTACCATCTAAATCCTTTACCAGTTTATAATGTAGATCTTCTGAAATACCTAGATTGCTAAGTAGGGTAGCGGCATTATTTTCGGCACTCCAGCCATCCATTTCAGCAAATAAGTTCTCCAGCTCGCCTGCTCTTTCTCCGTCTGCATCGGTAAAATCTTCCTTGGCATAAATGGCGTCCTTTTCCTTCATGATGTTGTAGAGCTCTTTATGCCCCATCATAACCGTCTCTATAACGGAATATTCATCAAAAGCATAGTGGTTCTGACTAAGAACGGCCATACGCTCTCCCGGCGTGATACTGACAGATCCGGTTGTTGGATCTACATCACCGGTAATAATTTTTAAAAAGGTCGATTTGCCGGCACCATTTGCGCCGATTATACCGTAACAGTTGCCCTGTGTAAATTTTAAATTAACTTCGTCAAATAAAACGCGTTTACCAAAGCGTAAAGAAAGATTTGAAACACTAATCATAGGGGGCAAAGATAGCGAATTGAAAGCGTAATGTGAAGAGGATTAGCTTAAAGGTGCACTCTATGATAATATTATCGCTGCACGGAATGACGAAAGAACAATTTCTGTTGGAAATATCCAAAAATGTGTCGAAGATGAAAGCCACAGTACTGGCACAGCTCGCCATATCAGATCATTATACCATGTCCGACCTCTTGTCGCTTTGTTATCATCCGCAGAAAGCCATTGCTTTTCGAGCGGCCTGGATACTGGAATTTGTCGAAAACAAATCGCCTGACCGATTTATCCCTTTATTAGTCGAGTTTATTGAGCAACTTACGCATCAACATAATGCAAGTTGTCAGCGGCATTTTACGAAGATTTTGATGAATTATACCAATAGAAAAGCTAAAACGATTCGTAAAGAAGCTTTCAGTCACTTGACAACAACACATAAAGAACAAGTGGTAGAGCGTGTATTCGAGTGGCTGATCAAATCTGAAACACCGGTTGCGGTAAGGGTCAACTGCATCGAAATACTTTATAACCTCGTTCCTTTATTTCCGTGGATTAAAGATGAGCTAAACGCGCAAATTACTTTTTATTTAAAAGATGGTAGCGCTGCGATGCAGAGTAGAGGAAAAAAATTACTGATGAAATTGCTGGAAGCATCTTGAAAAAACTAAGATCTTTTTTCGATATCCTTATTTCAGTAGATTGACTTTATATAAATCTGTTCGTCTATCCTTCATGGTTTTTACCGTACCGTATTCGTGCAGTTCTTTTAGTGCATAGAGATCCACGTCGGTTAATAAAACCATCTCTGCATTTGGTGTCGCTTCGGCTTTTACGCCATTGGTAGGGAAGGCAAAATCCGACGGAGTGAAGACGGCCGACTGCGCATATTGTATGTCCATATTGTTCACTTTTGGTAAATTGCCAACGGATCCGGCAATGGCCACATAACATTCGTTTTCGATCGCCCGTGCTTGTGCGCAGTTCCGTACCCGTGTATAGCCATTTTGTGTGTCGGTTAAAAACGGAACAAATAGGATTTTCATCCCCTGATCGGCCATGATCCTGCTTAGTTCAGGAAATTCGACGTCATAGCATATCTGAATGCCTATTTTACCGCAGTCTGTATCAAATACTTGTACTTTGTCTCCACCGTACATGCCGTAATATTTGAGCTCGTTAGGTGTAATATGGACTTTGTTGTAGGCGTCGACTTTACCGCTTCGATGACATAAGTAGGTTGTATTATACAGACGATCATTGGCCGAAAGAGAAGGCATAGATCCTGCGATAATATTTACGTTATAGGAAACCGCCAAGCGCTGAATTTTCTCTTTGATTTCTTCAGTGTGTTTGGCCAACATGCGCATCGCCTCCCGTTCGGGTAAGTGGTTATAAGGCTCCATTAGGGGAGTGTTGAAAAACTCCGGAAAAAGCGCAAAGTCCGCACCATATCCGCTAACGACATCCACGAAAAATTCAATCTGATCGTAAAAGGCCTCAACATTATTAAAAAGGCGCATTTGCCACTGGATAAGACCTAAGCGAATGGTTTGCTTGGTAGGTGAAATCGAACTGGTTTTCGGTTCGTAATAGATATTATTCCATTCAAGTAAAGTAGCATATTCCAATGATTCACGGTCTTCGGGAAGATAGTTTTTTAGGATCTTTTTTACGTGAAAATCATTAGATAACTGAAAGGTTAGGGTAGGGTCATAGAGTTCTTTTTGTTTAACCTTTTCAATATACTGTTTGGGTGTAAGTGTATCCGCATGCTCATGATATTTGGGAATCCGTCCGCCGGCAATGATGCTTTTCAGGTTGAGCTGTTCACAAAGTTCTTTTCTCGCATCATATAGGCGCCTGCCCAGGCGTAAATCCCTATAGTCCGGGTGAACAAACAATTCGATACCATATAAAACATCGCCTTCAGGATCATGGGTGTTAAACGTGTATTTGCCCGTAATTTCTTCGTACGAATGCGTTCTATCTGTTTTTTTAGAATCGACAATAATCGATAAAGCGCATGCAACCACATGGTCGTCCACTTCGACACACAATTGCCCTTCGGGAAAGATGCTCAACAAATGTTTGATGCTTGATTTGGGCCATATACCGCCCGCTGTGCCGTGATAGGCTTCAACCATAGAGGTTTTTAAATCATTATAATCTGAAAGTCCAAGTGGTCTTATGATGATGTTCATTAGAAAAGTAAAAAATAAAAATTCAAAAGCCTGCCTCCCGGAGGGATGGTAAAAACCCCGAAGGGCTCATTGATAGCTATCTTATGTCTTGATACTTATATCTTGCATTCCAACTAGCTAAAATAACGTATTTCCTTTGGGATAGTTTGTTTTTCCCAGATGCTTGTAGGCTAGTTCGGTACATTCGCGGCCTCTTGAAGTTCGCATAATATAGCCCTCCTGAATAAGAAAAGGTTCATATACCTCTTCGATCGTCCCTTCATCTTCTCCTACTGCAGTAGCGATGGTTTTCAGTCCTACCGGCCCTCCTTTAAATTTATCGATTATGGTCAATAAAATCCGATTATCCATTTCGTCCAATCCATGCTCATCAACATTGAGCGCGTTGAGCGCGTATTGGGCAATTTCCGTATCGATATTGCCATTTCCCTTGATTTGGGCGAAGTCACGGGTTCTTCGTAGCAAGGCATTGGCAATCCGTGGGGTGCCACGGCTTCTCCTGGCGATTTCATAGGCACCTTCTTCGCTGATTGGTGTCCGTAATATCCCGGCAGACCGAAGTACGATGGTTGTTAAGAGTTTGGCATCATAATATTGCAAACGCGCATTAATGCCAAAGCGGGCGCGAAGTGGCGCTGTTAACAAACCTGATCGGGTTGTGGCCCCCACAAGGGTAAAAGGACTGAGGGATAATTGCACTGACCGGGCATTCGGTCCGGTTTCGAGCATGATGTCAATTTTGAAATCTTCCATCGCCGAATAAAGATACTCTTCTACTAAGGGGCTCAGGCGATGGATTTCATCAATGAACAGGATATCACCCACTTCTAAATTGGTAAGTAGGCCAGCTAGATCACCGGGTTTATCTAATACCGGTCCGGAAGTAATCTTAATGCCCACGCCCATTTCATTCGCAATAATATGTGAAAGTGTTGTCTTTCCTAATCCGGGAGGGCCGTGAAGGAGTACATGGTCTAACGCCTCGCCACGAAGTTTAGCTGCTTGAACGAAAATCCGTAAATTTTCCAATATTTTGTGTTGCCCGGTAAAATCTTCAAATGCCTGGGGGCGCAACACCTTTTCTACCTCTTTCTCCGTCTTGCTAAGGTGCTCTGCATTGGGATTTAAATGTTCGTTCATGTTGGAAGCTTTTAGCCGTCAGTTTTTAGTTATCAGCTGTCTGCTTTAAGCCGGTGGCCGATAACTGACAGCTGATTGCTGATAACAAAAATACTAAAAAAATTAGAGGTTTTAGGGCCTGTTGTATTTTCTAAACCAACTGTTAACTTTCATCTGTATAACACCGAAGAAGGCCTCCCGAAAGATTTTGGTACTCATTTTTGATGTACCTTCCGTTCTATCCGTAAAAATGATCGGAACTTCCACTACTTTAAACCCATACTTCAAGGTGGTGAATTTCATTTCTATCTGGAAGGCATAGCCCACAAATTTGATCTTGTCGAGCGGTATAGTTTCGAGTACCTTGCGTTTGTAACAAACAAAACCGGCGGTGGCATCACGAATGTCGGTCCCGGTAATCAATCGTACGTACCCCGAAGCAAAATAAGATATTAACACCCTTTTCATAGGCCAGTTTACCACGTTTACCCCTTTGATGTAACGTGATCCAATGGCCAGGTCGGCTCCTTCGATACATGCCCCCCGTAGGCGGATAAGGTCATCCGGATTGTGTGAAAAATCAGCGTCCATCTCGAATATATACAGATAATCTCTTTCTAGACACCAATTAAATCCATGGATGTAAGCCGTACCCAGCCCGAGCTTTCCTCTCCGCTCTTCTAAATGTAGGGAACCGTTAAACACTGCTTGTAAACCCCTTACAATATCAGCCGTTCCATCAGGCGATCCATCGTCAATAACTAAAATGTGATAAGGAAAAGAAAGCGAAAACACTTTGCGGATAATCCTTTCTATATTCTCCTTTTCGTTGTAAGTGGGTATGATAACGATGCTGTCTGACACGGCTTCTTTCCAGTTTTGGTTTTCAAATTACGAAAATAAGGAAATATTATGAGCTATCAGTTTTCGGCTATTAGATTTCAGTAATGTCTCGTTTCTGTTGCTGATAGCCTATTTCCGATAGCTCATTCCAATTATTTTACACCGTGCATCATCTTTTTTAGAATTCCTGAAATAAGAAACAGTATAAGTGCAGCTGTGCCGGAAAGCGTTACGAAAACCATGAAAAATTCATATAGATTATGAACGGTGAAGCCTACAAAAGTTGGGTAAACAATATCAATTTTCTCTTGCGCTAATATAGCCACTTGCTCTGCCGTCGGTTTTACGGCTCCGTCCAATATTCCCTGTAGGTCAATCCCTTTAGACGCGGCAAATTCGAATTTATCCCCTGTAGGAGGAATCAACGCTCCCAAAGTACCTGCTAGGGCGTAACCTGCTGCATTGCCTATAAACCACACGCCCATCAGTAGGGATGAGAAACGTTTAGGTGCGAGCTTGGAAACCAGCGATAACCCGATTGGAGAGAGGCACAATTCACCTAGTGTATGGAATAAATACATAATGAATAGCCAATGAACAGCCAGCTTGCCGGTCAATCCAATCTTGGCAACTTGAACGGCAATGATGTAGTAACCAATGGCTAGTAACAAGAGTCCGATAGCCTGTTTAACAGGAGAAATTGGCTCCAGATTACGTTTTTGCAACTTTAGCCAAAGCCAGCTGAAAGGAAGGGCAAATATGATGATGAATATGGAATTGGCGTTTTGAATAAAACTAGGCGGAAGCTGATAGCCCAAGAAGTTTAAATCAGTCTGTTTATCGGCAACGAAGGTTAGCGATGAGCCCGCTTGTTCGAAAGCTGACCAAAAGAAAATGACGAAGAATGCGATGATGTACATCACTACAATACGATCGCGCTCTATTTTGGTAATGGTTTTATCCGTTAATATCAGAAAAGCTAAGCTTAAGGCCGAAGCGTATATAAAAGGGTAGACCCAGCTTTTAATGGGATTTGGATCGAGTGAAAGGAAGTGAAAAATAATATACAGAACTACCAATACCAACAGGGATGCCACAATTGAGCCTGTCGTAAATTTTGCCTTTTCCGATTCTTCTTCCGCTTGCTTATGATCGGGATGAAAAGAAGGTTTGGCACCAACAGGCTTTCCATCGGGTGACGTTACGTATTTGTTCTTCAGGAAAAAAAACATAACGGTACCCAAAAACATCGCTAAGCCGGCCGCCAGAAATCCCCATTTAAAGGCTTCGACCACACGCACGTCACCCACCTTAACGTCACCCAGGAAAGGGCATACAGACATCCCGAGAAATGCGCCTACATTGATACCCATGTAAAAAATGGTGAAAGCGGAGTCGAGCCTGTTATCTCCTTTATTGTAGAGTTGGCCTACCATCGAGGAAATATTGGGTTTAAAAAAACCATTTCCAACGATAATAATAGCTAAAGCAGTCCACATCACAAATTTTGCAAGATCGAGATTAGATGCATAGACTGATCCGCTAAAGAATAGGCACAACTGGCCAATACCCATAATTGCTCCACCTAGTAGGATACAGTTTCTGTTTCCCAGATAACGATCTGCAATATAGCCTCCAATCATGGGAGTCAAATAACTTAGACCGAGAAAACCGCCATAAACAATTGAGGCATCTTTGTCTGAAAAAGCAAGCGCGTTAACGAGAAATAATGTAAGTAACGCCCGCATCCCGTAAAAATTAAAGCGCTCCCACATTTCCGTGGTGAACAGTACATAAAGTCCTTTGGGATGACTTTGCTGGTTTGATTGTGGTTCTTGTGATAATGTTTTCGTTTGATTCATGTTGTTGATTTGTTTAAAGGTTGATTTTAAACTTATTACAATGTTGGTTTTTTGTTTTTTGTGTGACCTTAGTGTATTTAATAAATGGCGCAAGATAGCTAGACCGCCTCATTATAACAAAATTTATCTGCTAATAATGGAAAAAAACAGAATAGAAATTCTTTCGACCCTGCGCCATCTCGATCTTATATTTATAAGTTTTTCATTATAAAATCAGTCATTTTACCATATAAGTGAATGCTGGTGTTGCCACCGTGAATTCCATGGTTTTTATTAGGATAATAAGCTTGTTCAAAGGGCTTATTAGCTTGTATTAGCGCTTCGGAGAACATAATGCTGTTTTGAAAATGCACATTGTCATCACCGGTACCGTGGATCAAAAGGAATTTGCCCTTTAAACGATCTGCGTAATTGATAGGAGAGTTGTCGTCATATCCTTGCGGATTTTCTTGTGGGGTACGTAGGTATCGTTCGGTATAAATGCTGTCATAATAGCGCCAGGTAGTGACGGGGGCAACCGCAATAGCGAGCTTGAAAATATCGGCACCTCTGGTAATACAGAGCGATGCCATATAACCACCATAGCTCCAACCCCAAATACCGATTCTTTCAGGATCAACATAAGGCTGTTTGGATAACCATTTCGCCCCTTCAATTTGGTCTTCCGTTTCAAGTCTGCCTAAATTGAGATAGGTTGATTTCTGAAATTCTTCACCTCTGAAACCGGTTCCCCGATTATCTATACAGGCCACAATGTAGCCTTTTTGTGCTAAGTAATAGAACCATAAACTTCTGGATCCGGTCCAGGAATCGGTTACATTTTGGCTCCCCGGGCCGCCATAGACATACATTAGGACCGGATATTTTTTACTTGGATCAAAATCAACCGGCTTAACGAGATAGCCATTTAAGTTGATGCCATTTGCGGTTGAAAATTGAAAGAACTCCGAACCTTTTATGCCGTATTGGTCAGCGATTTGTTTGGCTTTCTTATTATCTTCCAACACACGTACAAGACGGCCATCCTTGTCATTTAATGTGATATAGGCGGGCGAATGGGTATCGGAATGATTTAGAATGTAATAACTAAAATCGGTACTAAAGGTGGCACTATTGGTGCCTGGGGAGTTACTAAGTTGTTTTTTGTTTTTACCGGTTACATCAATGGCGTAAATATCACGCTGAAGAGGTGATTTTTCGGTCGATTGATAATAAGCGGTTCCGGTTTTTTCGTTGACACCATATAATTTGGTAACAAGCCATGCGCCTGCCGTTATTTGACGTATCTTGTTTCCGTCCATATCATAAAGATAAAGATGGTTGTACCCGTCGTGTTCGCTTGTCAATAAGAATTGCTTGCCATTTTGTAGGAAAGTGAGGTCGTCATTGACGTTAATATAGTATTTGTTTTCCTCCGTGAGTACCACTTTCGAAGTGCCGGTGGTTACATCCGCAAATAGGTAGTCGAGCTTATTTTGGTGCCGATTCATGCGCAACACGCAAAGCAAATTTGGGTTTTGCGTCCATTTTATGCGAGGAATATACTGGTTTTGCTCATTCCCAACATCAATGCGTGTTGTCTTCCCATCTGCCAATTGATAACAATGTATGCTTACAATCGAATTTTTCTCTCCTGCTTTTGGATATTTATATTGATACTCGTGTGGATACAATTGCTCGAATATCGTCATCGAGTATACCGGCACCTCGGTTTCATTGAATTTATAATAAGCAATTTTTTTGCTGTCAGAACTCCAGAAAAAGGCCTTTGCAAAAGCAAACTCTTCTTCATACACCCAGTCAGCCCCACCGTTTATTATCTTGTTGGAAGCCCCATCTTGGGTGATTTGCACTTCTTGTAGGTTAAGCAGGTCTTTAATAAAAATATTATTATCACGTACAAAGGCTACTTTACTACCATCCGGTGAAAAAGTGGCAAACTGCTGTTTTCCTTTTGAAGACACTTCCGTAATTTTCTTTGAAGCTAGATCAAAAACATAGTAATTGGCTTTTGATGATCGGCGATAAATCGGTTCACTATCGGCAGCAATAAGCACTTTCGTTTCATCCTGATTAAAATCTGTACTGAGTGGCAGCTTTTTGCCTTTAAATATAATATCCTTTTCGGTATAGATCGCTTCGACAATTTTACCGTCGCGGTAGTTGCTTTTGGCTACATAAGCGATTTTAGTTTCCGGATTGCTTTCTATCGATACATAAGTTTTTCCGTCTCGAAGTGAACGTAAGCCGCTCACCGTTTTGGTATCAAAGGTGCCCTTCTGAAAAATATCCTCAAGTGTTATGTTTTTAGGAGGTTGGGCAAGCGCTGTACTTCCCATAAGCATCAATATGATTAAAGGTAGTTTCATTTTATGGTATTATAAATATGTAATTTGTCTTTGCAAGGTTTAGTATGCTATTCTGAGTTCTTTGCTATAGCGGTGTTATTAATAGATATTGTTTTAATGAGACAGCAAACATGGCGTCTAAATTACAAAATATCATAGGAAATCTAATTATTGTAATAGCATTGTTGAATTTATACCAATGCAAAGCGCTTAAAGAACGCTTAGTTTTCATTCTTCAGTGGTAAGTCCTCTTCCAATATCAGGTAATCGGTTTTGATCTTCCATGCATCGTAGCTCATGTCAGGGCCATAGTGCTCAAATTGCCCCTTCAAGGATGGTGTGGCTGGTGCTAGGTGATCCATTACGATCCGATCTTTGTCCTTTTCGTACTTCATTAACATCGTAGCACGGGCATTATAACTATAAATCAACCGGGAGGCCGTAGCAAATGCAGGGTCTTTGAAAATTTTCTTACCAAATGCAACGGAAGATTCAGTAAGATGAAGTACATCAATTACTTTCTGTGTCACCTTAGGTGTTGTGCCGCGCCAACCCAATAGTAGGTAATGCTGAGGTAAACCCTTCATGGGAATTATATCATAATATTGGGCCCCGTACCAATTGTTATTGTCTAGAGAGGCTTCCTCCGGTTTATCTATAAGAGGAGATTTGTCAACCAGTGCCTTTAAACTGAGCGATCCATCTTTTGTTCGCCATTGGATTGCTCCGTAATATCTATAGGAGCCGTCATTTAATCGGATATGCCATGAAAAAATGCGGAAATTGTTTTTCGGCTCTCTTCGAATGGCTATCATCTTTAAGGTATCCAGGTTGGTATCGTCGATCGAATGCGGACTTTTTAAGTATTGGACTAAGGTTTTAATGAATATGTAATTGGCTTGCAAACGCTCCGGTTCGTTGGTTTCGTTATACATTTTGTAACCCAAGTGGTTCAAGCTATCGAGTAACACATGATTGACTTCGATCGTTTGAGCCCTTAAACCTGATATGTAAATGATTGATATAAAAAATAAAAGTAGCGGTGCCCGTTTAGCATTTAGTTGCATATTTTCAATTTCAAGCTTTACTATTATGACAATCGTTCAATTACGAGTGCACTCGCACCGCCTCCGCCATTACAAATTCCTACAACGCCGAGGTTTCCGTCTTCCTGTCGCAGAACTGATAGCAGTGTTACCAAAATACGGGCACCGGAGGCACCCAGTGGGTGCCCGAGCGACACAGCACCTCCATAAATATTAACCTTTTCGGGATCAAGTTGAAGAAGCTGATTATTTGCGATCGATACCACAGAAAAGGCTTCATTAATCTCATAATAATCAACTTCCTTTGCCGATACCCCGGCTCGTTCTAAAGCTAGTGGAATTGCCTGTGCCGGGGCGGTAGTAAACCATTCCGGATCTTGCTGTGCGTCCGCATAGCCTAAAATACGGGCCAGCGGTTTAACACCAAGCTGTTCGGCCTTTGTTTTGCTCATGAGCACCAGTGCTGCAGCGCCATCGTTTAGTGTAGAGGCATTGGCTGCCGTAACGGTGCCTTCCTTCTGAAAAACGGGTTTTAATGAAGGAATCTTGTCGAAAAAAACATTGTTTATTTCTTCATCGGTGTCAATAGTTGTTGAATTTCCTTTTTTATCGGTTACCTCAAGAGGTATGATCTCCTGTTTGAACTTGCCATTCCGTTCAGCTTTTTGAGCTCGTTTATAAGAACTAATAGCATATTGATCCTGTTCTTCTCGGGAAATTTTACAAGAAGAAGCACATAATTCGGCCGCTGACCCCATATGGTAATCATTATACACATCCCACAGACCATCTCTGATCAAGCCATCAATTGCCTGTTGATGGCCTAATCGATACCCTGTTCGAGCTTTATCTAGATAATAGGGTACATTGCTCATGCTCTCTGTGCCGCCGGCAATGATGATATCTTGATGACCTAAAGCTATGCTCTGAGCAGCGAGCATTACTGCTTTTGTTCCGGATGCACAGACTTTGTTGACCGTTGTTGCAGGAATATTTCCCAGTCCAGCCAATTTAATGACCTGGGTAGCCGGAGCCTGCCCTAGATTGGCTGATAATACATTACCGATATAAGCTTCCTGTATGTCGTCGGCTAATAGGGAGGCTCTTTTTACCGCTTCTTTTACGGCAAGTCCCCCCAATTGTGTAGCTGTAAAGCCGGCAAGACTGCCTCCGAAACTACCAATAGGCGTTCGAGCAGCAGAAACAATGTATACTTCGTTTGTCATGTGGAATGTATTGGTTATGAAGACAAGATAGTCAAAATCTAAATTTTTTGCTAGTCATCCGAACTTTTATTGGTATCATCGGTTTTTCGCCGCATCTTTTTCCGCGTGCGGAGTGCTTCGTGTAATATATACTCGATTTGACCATTGGTGCTTCGAAATTCGTCGGCGGCCCAAGCTTCTAATTCTTTCAGCATATCCGAATTGATTCGTAAAGCAAATGCCTTTTTATCTCCCATAATACATCAGCTGGCGAATGTCTCGCTACTTTTAATTATAAAGTGTTCCGGTATTGACTACCGGAGAAACGCTCTTCTCTCCACATAATACAACCAATAGATTGCTCACCATGGCTGCTTTACGTTCCTCATCAAGTTGCACGATATCTTTAGCAGATAATCTTTCCAATGCCATTTCAACCATTCCTACAGCGCCCTCTACGATTTGCTTTCGAGCAGCTACCACTGCGGTAGCCTGTTGTCTTTGTAGCATGGCACTGGCTATTTCGGGCGCATAAGCCAAGTGTGTTATCCTTGCTTCGATAACGTCTATACCGGCCCTTTCCAGTCGTTCGTTAAGTTCTCTTTCGAGCATTTGGCTAACCTGTTGTGCGCCATCTTTTAGCGTGATAGTTGCTTCTTCGTCTTCAAAGTTATCATATGCAAATAAATTGGCCAAATGTCGTACTGCAGCTTCGCTTTGCACTTGAACGTACTGAATGTAATCGTCAACTGCAAATAACGCTTTTGCGGTATCTTTTACCATCCATACCGTAACGGCTGCTATTTCTATCGGATTTCCCAATTTATCATTTACTTTCATTTTATGCCCGTTTAGGTTGCGCGCTTTTAGTGATACTCTCTTCCTGACCGCAAACGGATTGATCCAAAAGAAGCCTTCCTTTTTCACTGTTCCGATATAATCTCCGAAGAGAATCAGCACGTTTGAGTCGTTCGGATTAATAACCGTAAGACCTTTAAGGATCGCCAACGAAATCGGAATGCCAAGAGCAACCATCCAAGTGTTATTGTACATGGCGCCGGCAAAGATCGCAATTGCAACAATCAAAAGCACAACAATAGCTATATAGCCTGATACCGCAGTAGTAGATTTTTCTTCTTTCATGATTTTCATGTTTTATAATGATATCACAATGATATCAAAATAAAATGAAAAAATCAAAAAAAGAGCTCGCGTTAACAGGATAAAATATTCATAAGAATAGACCAAAAAAAACCTTCGTTAATATAAGTCTCTTGTTAAATGTCTTGTGTTTGGCGCGCAAAATTTTATGGGCATCGCCCTATATAAAACAATTTTCTATAAGTTTGTATTAGGTTTTAAAGAAATCAAATCAAAAAAGTGTCAAAAAATAGAAGGACTCCATCTGTATATTCAAATAATCCGGCCGTTTTTAAATATGGGATGATGGTGCTCAGCGTCATCGTTATCTGCATATTTTTACCAAAACAACCGCGGTTTAGGTTTGAGTACGAAAAGGGTAAAATATGGATGCACGAAGATTTAATCGCACCCTATAATTTTGCCATCCTTAAAACGCCGAACGAGATAAGGGCAGATCGAGAACAAGTGCTTGAATCTGTATATCCCGTTTACGATAACCATACAGAAACCAAGGGGGAGGAGACTGAACGCTTTTTAGCTGAATTTGAAGGAAAGTGGAAGGGAAGTGGGCAGGAAGATCGGGAGATGGGGCTCTATAGTCAAACAGTTACGCAAATTTTAGCACATATTTATGATCGTGGAGTTATTGGACTGACTAAAAAGTTCCAAACAAAAGGAGAGCATTATAATTTTAATCTGGTAACGAATAATATAACGGAAAAAAAGAACACAGCGGAAGTATATACCAGAGAAACTGCCTTAGCCTATGCCAACAGTATCATCGATTCTAAAAGCAGTATAACTGAAAAAGATTGGTTAAAAAGCTTAGTAGGCGATTATATACAGCCCAATTACGTTTACAATGAGCGTCTTACGGATAAACTGATTGCCGAGGCTATTAATAATATATCTACTACTCGGGGGATGGTTCAACGCGGAGAGTTGATAGTAGCAAACGGCAGTATGGTGAATAACGAAGTTTTTCAGAAGGTCGAATCTTTGCGAATGGCTTATGAAGAAGAAGCAAAGATAGGTGGGGATAGAAATGTGGTGGTGATCGGGCAATTTCTAGTAGTAGGATTGGTTGTCACCTTGCTAATGGTTTTTCTTTATCTCTTTAGGATTGACGTATTTTCCAATAATCGTCTATTGTCCTTAATTTTATTGGTGGTTACCGGAATGTTGATCGTTTTATCATGGTCCCTTAAATTAAAGCTGTCAAGTTTATACTACATTCCGTTCTGCATCGTGCCGATCATCGTTCGCATTTTATTTGACACGCGTTTGGCGCTCAATATTCATCTTCTCATGGTGTTGGTATCGGGTTTCTTTGTGCCTAACAGTTTTGAATTTGCCTTTTTACAAGTAACTGCCGGGATGGTAAGTATATATAGCATTAAGACATTGATTAAAAGAGAGCAATTTCTGATTTCATCGGTGATTATTTTGCTTACCTATTTTGTGGCGTATCTTGGTATAATCTTAATCCGGGATGGTTCGATCGAAGATGTAGGTTATGCTTCGTTTGTTCCATTTATTGTCAGCGTTGGCTTGACCTTGTTAGCGTATCCGCTTATTTATGCATTTGAGCGACTATTTGGTATCACATCGGACGTAACCCTTATGGAGCTCACCAATACCAATTCTTCCCTATTGCGTGAATTATCCTATAAGGCACCGGGTACTTTTCAACATTCATTACAAGTTGCCAATTTAGCCGAAGCGGCCATTTATAAAATTGGCGGAAACGCCTTATTGGTAAGAGCAGGTGCCCTCTATCACGACATAGGTAAAATGCAAAATCCGCAATATTTCATTGAAAATCAGACAAAGGGATATAATCCACACGATGGGCTAACCTTTGAGCAAAGTGCTCAGATCATTATTTCACACGTAAGTAAGGGCATCGATATGGCGCATAAACACCAACTGCCGGAGTCGATCATTAGCTTCATTCGGACACATCATGGAACTACCCGTACCGATTATTTCTATAATGCTTTTATTAAAGCGCATCCTGATAAAATCGTTGACGAGCAAGTTTTCCGTTATCCCGGGCCCATTCCTTTTTCAAAAGAAACTGCCGTTTTAATGATGGCCGATTCGGTAGAGGCGGCTTCCCGGAGTATTAAGGAGCCTGATGCAGAAAATATAAGTAACTTGGTCGATAAAATTATTGATGGTAAATTAGCGCAAGGACAGTTGCGAAACAGTAATATAACGCTACAGGAGGTAGAAGCCATTCGAGCCATATTTAAGCGAATGCTGATGAGTATTTACCATGTGCGGGTAGATTACGATGTGAAAAAGACGAGAGAAGTTGAATAAGTCGCTCGCAAGCAAACTTGGTAATAGCCATTAAACACAAAAACCCGACTTCATCGGGTTTGCTATTGTTTGGCGGTGAGGGCGGGATTCGAACCCGCGGTACCGTTTCCAGTACGACAGTTTAGCAAACTGTTCCTTTCGGCCTCTCAGGCACCTCACCTCCCTTTTGGGATTGCAAACCTAATACAAAAAATTATTATTTCAAATTTTCTGAATACCAAATCCAAACATTTTTTTTATCAATATGCTATCATTTTGGAGGTCAAGCTGATAAAAAAGGAAAAAGGAATGGCGCCGTGCTTTCAAAGTCAGGGGGAAAGCACTTTACTATCGTCTGTTGATCATATCCGACAACCAACTTGTTTACTTAACCTACATTTCGGTATAAAATTTATAATACAATTCTATTAGTTAACTAATTATATTGATAGAACGTTTCGCAGTAAATTTGTTTGTATTAATAAAGTTATTATGTCAATAAAGAAAATATTTATTACAGGTGCTACAGGCTATATTGGAGGATCAATAGCTAAGTTATTAGTAGATAAGGGATATAAGGTTTCGGGGTTGGTAAGAAAGGAAAGCGACACAGAGAAGCTAAAAGAGCTTGGCATAAATCCCGTATTGGGCACGCTACAAGATGCACCGCTGTTGAGAGAAGAGAGTAAAAAAGCAGATGCAATTATCCATGCTGCCGATGCTGATGATCCTTATGTCATCGATACTTTTTTACAGGCGCTTAAAGGAACGGATAAAACATTTATCCATACTTCTGGATCCAGTATATTGGGAAATAAGGAAAATGGAGAAAAAAGTAACTTCATATACACAGAAGATATTCCGTTGGATGCGCGCTTTGAAAAGGTACATCGCGTAATTATCAACAATCATATTATTAAATCGGCACAACAAAGAATTCGTAGTATTGTGATTGTACCAACTATGATCTATGGAGAGGGGTTGGGGCTAAAGAAAGAAAGTATACAGATCCCCATGTTGCTAAAGTTATCTAAAGAAAGAGGTGCCGGCGTTCACATTGAAAGTGGCGAGAATATTTGGTCTAATGTACATATTGAGGATTTGGCAGAACTTTATCTGAAAGTGCTTGAAAAAGCAAAAGCAGGCTCTTACTTCTATGCAGAAAATGGAGAGTCCTCATTGCGAGATATTGCGCTTTCTATTAGTAAGAGAATAGGTAGGGAGGGGCAGCTGAGTTCTATTAGTATGGATGAAGCTGTATCCCACTTTGGATCAGAAGGCGCTTACTTCGCGTTAGGATCAAATAGTAGATGCAGTTCCGATACAGCTAGACACTTATTGGGATGGACGCCAAACTATTCTTCGATACACGATTTTATTTAAAGGTTGAATGGGCTATTTTCTTCATTATTGTACAAAATGATTTGGTATCATCAGTAAATAAATTATTTTTGTGGCACATTCAGGGAAATTAGCTCAGTTGGTTCAGAGCACTGCCTCGACAAGGCAGGGGTCACAGGTTCGAGCCCTGTATTTCCCACTTATTATTATTTATCGTTCTCTTCTTTGTATCCTCCTTTCACTGAAAGTTATTGAACACATTTTTTGACTGCCGCTATGCATGAATATGTTTTTTGCGATAGACTAGAAAAAGTGCTTTAATAAATGTTAAATAGACATCAAAAATAGTCGTTTCTATAAATTTAGCCTACCTTTGTGGCAACTAATCAAGAGAATGCATATGGATATAAGCCTTTCCCCAATTTATAAAAGCCTTTCGTTCGTTTTATTTTTATTAGCTCCCTTTATCGCTTTGGCCCAAGATACAGAAGGGAATCTCTTTCCTGATGGAACAAAAATTCCTAAATGGTTTTCTGATACTTCCAAGGTTCCGTTAGAAAAGTTAGGAAAGCCCTACGTGATCACAGATTTTGGTGTTTCTGCGGATAGCACGATTGTACAAACGAAAGCTATTCAGCAGGTGATAGATCGAGCAGCAGAAAACGGTGGCGGTGTTATTATAGTCCCTAAAGGAACGTTCATGAGCGGTGCTTTGTTCTTTAAGCCTAAGACCCATCTGTATGTTGCTGATCGTGCTGTTTTAAAAGGCTCTGATAATATTGCCGATTACCCTAAGATTCCCTCAAGAATGGAAGGACAA
Source organism: Olivibacter sp. EAT-5 (assembly GCF_044784325.1). Taxonomy (NCBI): domain Bacteria; kingdom Pseudomonadati; phylum Bacteroidota; class Sphingobacteriia; order Sphingobacteriales; family Sphingobacteriaceae; genus Olivibacter; species Olivibacter sp. EAT-5. The sequence continues at coordinate 3,234,592 of NZ_CP173028.1, forward strand.
AACCTCGACTATTTCGCAGCGTTGATCAACGCTTATGGAGTAAACGGCTTTACTATATCCGGAAATGGGGTGATTGATGGGAATGGACTTAGGTATTGGAAAGCATTTTGGAAAAGAAGGGAAGAAAATCCAAAATGTACTAATTTAGAAGTTTCACGGCCTAGATTGGTGTTTATTTGGAAGTGCAATGATGTGCAGGTACAAGATGTCAAACTGAGAAACGCCGGTTTTTGGAGCAGCCATTATTATCAATGCCATAATGTTAAAATTTTAAATGTACGTATTACTTCTCCGCATGCGCCGGTCAAAGCACCAAGTACGGATGCCATTGATTTAGATGTCTGTACCAATGTGCTAGTCAAAGGGTGTTATTTGTCGGTTAACGATGATGCCATTGCGCTGAAAGGAGGGAAGGGGCCTTGGGCTGATCGCGATCCCGGTAATGGCGGAAACTACAATATCCTTATTGAAGATTGCGAATTCGGTTTTTGCCACGCTGCTTTAACTTGTGGAAGTGAAGCTATTCACAATAAAAATATCCTGATGCGGAATTGTAGCGTGAACGATGCTAAAAGACTGTTATGGTTGAAAATGCGACCGGATACACCGCAAAAATACGAATTTGTGACAGTGGAGAATATAAAGGGAAATGCTTATAGTCTGATTTATGTAAAGCCTTGGACGCAGTTCTTCGATCTGCAAGGTAGAAAGGATGTACCGCTGTCATATTCGGAAAATATTACCTTACGGAATATAAATTTGACTTGTGAGGTCTTTTTTGATATAGACGTAAATGAATACGATAAATTATCAAAATTTACCTTTGAACATCTCAATATCACAGCTAAGAATGCGAGCTATAACAAGGGCTTGGTTCAAGATCTTTCCTTAATCGATGTGAAAGTAAACGAGCTGACGATACGTTAATAGATAGTAGAGAAATTCAACCTTGTGCTAATAATGCCGCGGACTTAGGTGCGTCCAAGTGGAATGTATTTTAATACAAACACCATAACGAGCAGTAAAGGAAAATCCCTGCTAATTAATGCCTATTTATATTGGATATTTCAAAGACTTTTGTAACTTTGTAATTCAAAGTACTTTTATGAAGGAAAAAGACCTGATGGCGGAATTAAGCTCCATCCGCAGCTTAATGGAACGTTCTGCCAAATTTATATCGCTCCATGGTTTATCCGGTGTGCTAGCGGGCATTTACGCGCTTATCGGTGCATATATCGGATACCGATTAGTTTATCGGACCGATAACGGCATGACTTATGACAATTATTCCCTGCACGATCAGGAAACTATTAGCAAGCTTGTGGTAGTCGCCGTCTTGGTACTCATACTGTCAATTACCACCGCGGTCGTATTGAGCGCACGAAAAGCGCAACAACGTCATCAGAAGATCTGGAATACAGCAAGTAAGGCCTTATTGCTCAACGCAGGCATACCTTTATTAACGGGGGGGCTATTAATTCTGATTTTATTATATCGAGGCTATTTCGGAGTGATCGCGCCAGCTTGTCTTATTTTCTACGGCTTGGCATTGATTTCCGGTAGCCATTATACATTTAACGATGTGAAATGGTTGGGTATACTGCAAGTGATTTTAGGTCTTTTTGCAGCAATGATGCCTGGATATGGGTTATTATTCTGGGCAGGTGGCTTTGGGGTCCTTCATATAATTTATGGTTCGGTAATGTATGCTAAATACGATAGGGCAAAATAGTGTTAGAACAATTTAATAAAGCATTTGAAAGTCGTATACGCTTGCAGATCATGAGCGTATTAGCAGCAAATGAAAGTTACGACTTTAGTTCGCTCAAAGACTTATTAGAAGTAACAGATGGTAATCTTGCTTCGCATTTAAAGGCGTTGGAAAAGGAAGAATACATATCCGTTAATAAAAGCTTTATTGGGCGCAAACCCAATACTCGTTATGAGGCAACGCAAAGAGGGATAGAAGCCTTTAAAAAGCATTTGGAATCACTGGAAAAGCTTATTAAACAACAAAAATAATTTTTTTTATCTATGTACTTTGAAATACAAAGTACTTTTAATCTAAAAAAATGGAAAATCAAAAAGAAAAAAATGGCTTACTAACTTGGTTAAGGAGGTCTGCAACAGCAAAATTAGCAATGGTTGGTTTCCTCAGTTTGCTATTACTTATCCCTTCTTCATGGGTAACTGATCTTATCCGTGAACGGCAAGGGAGGCAGAAGGAAGTCATGGACGAAATAGCAAAAAGCTGGTCAGGCAACCAAAATGTAATCGGTCCTATTTTGGTTATACCATATACGGCATTTCAACGGATCAAAGATGATAAAGGCAATATTACTATTGAAGAAGTTAAACAACATGTATTTCTAATGCCTAATAATCTCCACGTCCACGCAGACGCTCTACCGCAGCTTCTACATCGCGGAATATTTGACGCGGTCGTTTATAATGCGAAAGTATCGATTAAAGGCGACTTTGAAGAATTGGACTTAAAAAAATTAGGTATTGATCCGCAACATTTATTATGGGATAAAGCCCAGCTTCTGGTAAATATACGAGATGTTAAAGGGCTTAAAGAGATTCCAAAGATTAATTTGGGCGATACAACGGTTGCAATGGAACCCAGCTTTTCTGATGTACGTGTCTTCAAAAATAGTCTCGCCAGCGCTATCGATTTAAGTAAAAAGAGAAGTACCCAACGTTCTTTTAGCTTTGAACTCCAGCTTAGAGGAAGCGAAGGGTTTTCTTTAACACCTATTGGAAAGAATACCCATTTTGAATTAACCGGGAAATGGAAAGACCCTAGCTTTATCGGTAGCTATTTGCCCGAAACACGGAATATTTCTGACTCTTCTTTTGCTTCCCAATGGAACATTCCTCATTTTAATCGTCCTTTCCCTCAGCAATGGGTGGATAATGATGGCGCTCGCTTAAGCGACGCTGAATCCGGAAATAGCTGCGGGGTAAATTTCCTGTTACCGGTAGACCAGTATCAGAAAAACATGCGTTCTGCAAAATATGCCATGTTAATTATTCTGCTTACGTTTGTATCACTGCTATTTACCGAGTTTATAACAAAAAGCTTTGTGAATATTGTGCAATATGTGTTGATTGGCTTGGCGATGGTGGTTTATTATACATTGCTTTTATCTTTTAGCGAGCAGCTTGGTTTTACATGGGCCTATATCATTGCCTCTTTGGCTACTATTATATTAATTGGTTCTTTTATTTCCACTATTCTTAAAAAGGGGAAATCTGCTATGCTGTTAACCGGTATTCTTGCAGTTTTTTATATTTTCATATATGTTATAATTCAACTGCAGGAAATGGCTTTGTTAGTAGGAAGCATTGGCTTATTTATTGTAATAGCCATGCTCATGTATGCTTCCTCCAAGATTTCTTGGGAAAATAATGATTAGCGGTGTCTAAAGGTACCATCGAACCGTTCATTTCGATCATAGTGCCTGTCTGCTAAAGGTAGGCAGGCACTATGTTTTTCAACCCCATTCCGTAAGCTAGCAATCGCGGGATGATATGAAAGAAGATGACGTTTTAGCCCTTTTAATAGTTAAGCTTATGAATTGCCGTAATGGTCCCGCCCTCTACTTTTAAACCTTTTTTAGCCGTTGCCAGATTTGCGTCAAACACATATACGAAGCTGCCTTCACTCGCTGTAGTAATGCCAATATAACCCCGTATACCGTCTAAAGGGACAAAATTGTTAATGGTAGTTACACTGGTAATGTCCTCCGGTGTCCCTGTAACCCATTTAAAGGATTTATTGCTGACATCTGCAATGGCAAATTTTCTGGCTTGTCCGTCTGTGCTATTGGGTTCGGCATATAGGGTAAGTATGAATTTATTTTCGCCTAAATAGGTCCAAGCGGCAATGTGGTAGCCACCTGAAACTTCCTCCACATTGAAAAAGTAATTTTGGTCGAACTCCTCCGTGGTACGGTTAATTCGTACAATCGCAGAAGGATTCGTTGTTGTAAGCTGCGAATTGTTTGTAGCAGCGGCAGGGGAAAACGCATACACTTCACCTAACTCGGTTTCAACCAAACCATTTAGAAAGTAATCGCCAATGTAGCTGGTGCGATTATCTCGGATAACTTTTTCCACCTTTAACTCCGGGTAAGACAATACGGCTACCCAACTACTGTCGGGAAAAGCTGTTCCGAAAGCATCACCGCAACAACCCTTGATACTCATATACGGCGCGTATATTTTATTACCAACTTGGGTTGCCCAGGTAAAATGTGCCCGTTCGCCATTTCCAGCCAGTTGAACAATGTTTACCTGCTCTTCACCAACTACACGATATTGTCTGGCATCTACGCGATACATTTGCGAAAATTCATTACCGGATCGAGGCACTTTCATGAGGAGAATGTCGTTTTGTGCCGGTGCAAAAACCTGTACGGTTTCCGATTTAAAGTCGGAGACCTTAACTAATTTGCCCAATGAGTCGAGGCGGTACGTTGTTACGGCACCTGGATTCCCTTGTCCGTATAACAAGCTAAAGAATCGGTTTCGATGAGTTACATAATAACGATACGACCCATCCTGCTCTATACCATTTCCCTGCGTGGTTATCATGCCGTTCTCTAAGTCATCTGCCAGCAATAGGTAATCAGCGACACCTTGCGTGCCTACCGGGGTAGCAGTCACGACATATTTAGACTTGCCTGTCAGCACATCGTCCCCGTCATTTACATTAAAATATTCGAGCGGTTCATCACATGCCGCCAATTGCAATGCAGCAAAAAAGAAAAGTAAAGATTTATAGCGTGTTTTCATCGTTTGATCAGTTTTAATATTTATTAATAAAATAACGCAGTTTAACATAGAAGGCCCGGCCTGGTTTCTGTAGCGAGAAGTTGTCGTATAATCGGTTGTTAACGATGTTTTTGCATTCTAAACCGATATTATATTTTCCATTCGCTAAGGTGTAGGTTACATTTACATCCTGATTCCATTGCCGCGGAATATCACGTTTTGTCTGGGTATCCCCTTGGCTTGGCCAGGATAAATAATAAGCGTGTACATAAAGGATATTATACCCTAAACTAAGCGTATTGCCTTGTTTTCCCACATTATTAAAGAATAAGGAGGCGTCGCCATTGCCAAAAAGATAAGGCATATTGGGAATTCTATCACGGTATAGCGGACTTTCCATGGTGTATCCGTCTTCATATTTTGTATTATTGCGTAAATTCTGATAAGTCATATTTACGCCCGCCGTAAAAATATTCTTAAATGAATAACGTACTTCACCATCAACGCCCAAATTGGTGACATCTGCCAGGTTTCCTAAGAGTTGCTTCGTTTCGTTCGGATTTAAACGTGGTCTGATAAAATCTTTCGCATTGCGATAAAGTAGATTTCCGTCGAAACTAAAACGATGAACTTGGTTGATATGCGTTTGGTAGCTGAAACCAACGTTGAAATTATCACTTTTCTCGGGTTTCAAGTCAATATTACCCTCTAAATTCAGTAAATCACCGAATAACTCTTCTGCTTCAGGTAGTCGATAACTGCGTTCGTAAGACGCCTTCAATTGTAGATTTGGAAGAATAAAATAGGTGCTGGCAATGCCATATCCTATTTTATTGATACTGTTGCTCAATTGATTATAGGCCACATCTCCCCAACCACCACTTGGATTATAACTCTGAGAATAATCAGTACGTTGGTAAAAGTGCTTAGCAAATACAGAAGTATTCCATTTTTCGTTAGCAGCAAACCGATACCCCAAGCCAAGTACATTCTTTCGTGTCTTCCGTGGTTGATCATAATTCTCATCTTCCGGAAATAATTCATCCGAGCCTTTGCGATTAAAGGTGGTTACTACATTGTTTAGGTTGAAAGAATGTTGCTCGTTCAGTCTGTAGGCTAGATTCGCCGTTACGATCCCATTGTTGTTTTTATATTTATACATGGACCGTTGCCTTTCGCTGCCCTCCCCAGGGTATTCTTTAAACTGCCCAAACCAGTTATAACGACGATATGCCGTATCAATGTTCTGTTCTTCTCCGAGATTAATATTTCCGGTAATTCGTAAATCCAAACCTTTAAGAAACAGATCCTTTTTTATGTATTTAACGCTTGGCATTACAATGTTTCCTCGCCGATGCCAAGCACCGAAAACACTTTCCATGCGGGCCCCCGTCTGCACTTCGGAGAAGTTTTTACCTAGCGTCACGCCTAATAATAATTGATCAGCGAATGACTTGTTTACCACACCTGCATTGGCAATGACTGTCTCATTGTGATAATTATCATGAAAACGTCTTACTTTAATGTTTTGGTAAATTTGTTGGGTATACAAATCCGTTTCGGTCACGGTTACTTTGTAGTCGTTATCTGAATAGTTCTGAAATGCATTTAAGCGAAAAGTAAAACCTTTAGGTGACGTATATGCCAAATTAACGGCAGATCGATGCGTATTGAAAGAGCCATACGAATAGGAGGCGTCTAGGTAGTTCTGCTTACTGTTGTCGGTCACGATGTTTACGGCTCCTCCTAAAGCATCAGATCCCAACCAAACAGGCACGACCCCTTTATAAACTTCCACGCGTTCAGCAAGGTTGATCGGGATATTGTTTATCTGAAAGGACGACCCGAAATTATCCATCGGTATGCCATCAATAAAAAACTTTACTTGTCTTCCGGTGAAGCCGTTAAGTGAAAAATTAAAGGTCGATCCTACACCGCCGTTTTCCCGTACACGCACACCGGATACCCGATCCAATGCATGAGATAAATCTAACGTAGTATTGTGTAATTTGCTAGCATCCAAAGATGTCACATTGTAAGCCTGTCGATTGATCTCTTGATTGGAGGTGCGACCGATTACCGTAACTTCTTCCATTTGATTAATGTCTGGAGTTAAGCTAAAATCGACAACTAGATCGCTATTATTAAGTTGTATTGTTTTTTCTGCCTTTTTGAAACCAACTACCGATACAATTAAACGATGTTTTCCATTTGCTACTCGTTGAAGCAGGTAAATACCCTGTCCGTCGGTATGTGCAGCTGGACCATTAGTGATTTGAATGGAGGCGCCTACAACAGGAGCCCCGTGTTCATCCGTGATTTTTCCCGAAATGGAAGGTGCCTTTTTTTGTTGGGAATAGGTTGAGAAAAACAGGAGGCATAAGCTTCCCATTAGCAAAATTTTCTTAATTTGCATTGCTTTTAATATTGACTAAGTGTTAAAAGTTACCTGACAAAATGTTAGGAGGCTATACAGGTGCGAACTGTATGGCCTTTATTTTTGCCAAAGATAGCATCTTATTTAGAATAATTAAAAATAAATAAAATCTTTAATCAGTCGCCATCAACAGCTGGTGTTCTTTTCCCCATTTTTCTAACATTCCAAGTATTGGCTTCAACCGCTGTCCGCTTTCGGTTAATTCATATTCAACACGAGGAGGGACCTCCGCGTAGACGGTACGTTTCACCAACTTATTTTCTTCCAGCTTTCGTAATTGTAAAGTCATCATACGCTCGGTTATGTTCGGAAGTTTCTTTTTTAGCTCACCGAAGCGTAGTTTTCCATTAATCAGATAGCAGCATATCGCTAATGTCCATTGCCCACCAATAAGGTTTGCTGCATATACTTCCATGCATTCGGAGCTTAGTGCTTGTTTATTTTCGAAATTAGTTGAGCTTTCCTTTATTTTCGTCATACTTACATTTTTGTTGGTACCAAACAATGGGATGCTAATATACCAAATCGATAGTTACCACGCTATTTTTGTGTGAAAGATATACAAGCGATATGAAAACATTAATAATCGTAATTCATTCAGATCTTAAACATTCGGTTATCAACAAACGCTGGTTGGAAGAATTAGCAAAGTATCCCGATCGGTATGTTGTGCATGACTTACACCAGGTCTATCCGGATGAAAAACTGGATATTATAAATGAGCAGCAGTTAGTGGAGGCCTATGATAAAATCGTATTCCAATTTCCGTTTTATTGGTTCAACTGTCCTCCCCTTTTTAAGAAATGGTTAGACGAAGTGTTAACTCATGGATGGGCATACGGCAAAGGTAGTAGTTATAAATTACAAGGGAAGAAGCTGGCCATGGGCATTACGGCAGGTATTGAGGCGGAAGACTATCATCCTGCCGGAAGGTATAAATATACACTGGAACAGTTAGTCGCCCCGTTTGAGATAACGTTTGAATATGTACGGGCCGATTACCGATCTTTCTTTGCCTTTTATGGAGCAGAACATCGAGCCATCCCCCAACGAGTGGAACAGAGTGCCCTCGACTATCTTGCTTTTATTGATGCTTTGTAAAGAGAATACGTTGCTAATTTCAACCAAGGCGAGTTCATGGACTCGTTTTGGTTAAGTTAGGACAAATTGGTAAGCTAACCCTGTTCAGAAATTAATAGACCCTTAAGTAAAGATAGAAAATGTTCATTGGCAGTATAAAAATATCGATAATTAATAATGAGATAAAGAATGCCGGCATAACCATATCTGATCCGAATCGGCTTCCAAAAAGCGCCAAAATTCTTTACTGATGCAGGTGTATAATGCTCATCAAAACCGTAATACAGTTCTTCAATATTGCTTAATGGAATGCGCTTGTATTCACTCCCATCTAAAATTATATCTGCTTCAGTTAGGATGATATGTCCTTCATGTTTGGCAAGCGGAGGAGTAAATAAAAATGTCGTATGATAAATCGTTCGTTGTAGCCCATTTGTTGGATCTCAAAATCATGTATCCATAATGCACGCCCTTCGAAAAGTAGTCGTTGGTTCATATGTCGATAAAATTACAAATTAATATAGACGCCGTTCCATCATGTTTTCAGGATGAGCTAGTGGTTTAAAACCGTACTTTTTATATAAACCGTGAGCATCCTTGGTTCCCAAAGCCCATCGTTTTATTTGCTGAAGATCCGGATGTTCCATAATCGTAGTAATCAGTTTTTTACCTAAACCGAGGCCTCGATAATTGTCGAGAATGAAAACATCTAATAGCCAGGCGAAGACGGCATAATCTGTTATGACACGTGCAAAGCCAACTTGCTTATCTGTCGAGTCCAGAAGCGTGAAGCAGAGTGAGTTCGCCACGGATCGTTCGACAGTCTCCCGAGACCGGCCCTGTGCCCAATATGAATCGTTATGTAAAAAGTTAAAAACGATCTCCATATTTATGAGTGATTTATCCGTTGATATATAATAAAGCTCGTTTTTCATCAGAATATCTTCTTTAACTTCCTAAATATAATAAATTTACGCTTTTATCATTCGGGAAAAATCAAAAAAAAGGTTGGCAGGAATAAACGTAGTTTAATCCTGTCAACCTGAACTTAAAATTGGAGCAATTTATTCTTTGGGTATCTTACAACATCATTCCTCCTGAAACCTCAATGCGTTGACCATTGATCCATTTAGCATCCTCAGTACATAAAAAGGCCACTACACCGCCGATATCGTCAGGTAAACCGACTCGTCCTAAGGCAGTAACACTAGCGACATGGTCATTGATTTCTTTATTATCCCGTACACGACCGCCACCGAAATCCGTTTCGATGGCGCCCGGTGCCACAATATTGGCGGCAATACGGCGAGGACCCAGCTCTTTCGCCAAGTACCTCGTAAGCACTTCAATTGCTCCTTTCATAGAGCCGTAAGCCGAAGAACCGGGAAAAGAAACCCGGGCCAAACCGGATGAAATATTAATAATACGGCCGCCATCGTTAATAAATGGTAAAGCCTTTTGCGTTAAAAAAAAGACCCCTTTATAGTGGATATTCAACACCTCATCAAATTGCTCTTCTGTTGTTTCTGCAAAGGGAGCATAAAGTGCGGTTCCGGCATTATTAATAAGAAAATCGAAATGTTTGTTCCCATTCTGTTCTGTCAAATAATTGCTTACACGCAGCAGAAAATCGTCAAAGGATTTGATGTTACTGGTGTCCAATTGAAAAGCGATTGCCTTTTGGCCAAGCGATTGAATTTCTGCTACCACATTGTTTGCCTCGCTTTGATTGCTGTTATAAGTAAGAATCACATCAATTCCTTTTTTAGCAAGATTAATGGCCATATTTTTGCCTAGTCCGCGACTGCCGCCGGTTACCAAGGCAATTTTACTTTTTGTTGTCATTGTTTATCTCTTTTTATTTGATAACACAAAGATCTATCAAAACGTGAGGAGATGTTTGCAAACATCAATCGGCTCTTTGCAAAAATCAAATAAGATAATTACGATCGGAACGTCAATGGCGCTAAGGAAGTTTGCTTCTTAAAAAAGTTGGAAAAATGCGCCACCTCTTCAAAACCTAAGCTGTATGCAATTTCTGAAATGTTCCAGTCTGTTTGTTTGAGTAGTATTTTTGCCTCTTGTGCTATACGACTGCTTATAATGTCGGTTGTTGTTCTACCTGTATGTTCTTTCAGCACCTTATTTAAGTGATTTACATGAATGGCCAGCCTCTCTGCATATTCTTTCGCGGTGCGCAACATCAAACGCTGATGGGTCGAATCAATAGGAAATTGGCGTTCCAATAATTCAATAAACAAAGAAATAATGCGCGTGGCAGCGTTTTGATGAGCGTGGAGGATAGTAGCAGGTTGTAATTTCTGTCCGTAATGAATCAATTCCAATACATAATTGCGGATTAAGTCATACTTATATGCGTAATCAGACGCAATTTCTTTTTGTATTTTTTTAAATATATAAGCTATCTCTTCAGCCTCTTCGTCCGTTATTTCAAAAACGGGATAACCTCCCACTTGAAAAATGGGTAATTCGTCTAGCACAACACCCGATTTGTTTTTTATAAGGAACTCGTCTGTAAATACGCAAAAAGATCCTCCCTGTTTTTCATCCAATGGAATCCAGTGATAAGGTACTTTGGGCGTCGCAAACAGTAAAGCATTTTTCTCGACCTTAATTACTTTATCTGCATATTCGGCCCGATTCTTACCTTTAATAAAGCTGATTTTATAATAAGCCCGTCGATTATAGGGCATAACTTGTTTTTGTTTTACCTGTTGAATTGTTTCGGCGATATCAAACACATTAAAATGGCCTATTTCTTTATTAATGCCTCGAGGTAAAAGCGTTTGTATTTCCCTGCCGGTAAACTTGGCAGCCTCCCGATAAAATTCATCGAGCGATGTGCTTTTAATGTTCTTTGCCATAAGAAGGGATTTGCAAAATTCAAAGATAGCAAAGAAGAAGTTGGGTTGCAATTTATTCCTTTATAAAGACACCTGCCTGCCGGCAGGTAGGTATCAAGACATAAGTATCAAGACAAGTAGTGCAGCCTTTGCTTGGAACGTATAACTAGAGCCTATAACTGAAGGAATAGTAAATAAATTAATGTAAACTTAATACGCTTTGCGTCAGCCAAAGCCTAGTTATTTTTTAGTTTTGTTGCCCGAGTGCAATATGGCATTAATACCATGGTCAACCCACCGTTTCAGGAGGACAAAAAGCTTCAAATCTCAGAGGAAAATTATACCTCTATTTTCAATGCACATTGGAAAAAGCTCTATATTATTGCTTACAGAAGATTACAAGATGTAGCGCTGGCTAAGGATATGGTGCAGGAAGTATTTGTTTATTGCTGGCAACAACGTGCAACTATCCAAATAAATACCAGTATTGATACCTATTTGCGAACGGCATTGCAATATCAACTGATTGCTCATTTCAGGAAAATGGATATTCAGGATCGTGCATTCAGCTATCTTTATCAAAGGATGGTAGAAGTACATGGTCAAATGCCGGACCTTTTAACGCAACACGATCTACAAGCAGCCTTGAATCGTGAATTGCATCAAATGCCGGATACCATGCGCGAAATTTTTAAGCTTCGTATTCAGGATTATAGTGTTGACGAGATTGCAAACTCACTCAACCTCGCCGAAAAAACAGTCAGAAACAATATCAGCAAAGGCCTCCATCAATTACGAAAAGCACTTGCCAAGGACTTTCCGGAAGACCTATCCGCTATTTGTTTGGTTCTTTACATTTTATTAACCTAAAGCTAATTATTTATTAATCGATTTTATCGGGACGGATGAGCCCTAAGTGCTACTTACTGGTAGAACACGGGATTTACCCTGCTCTTATTTTCGCATGGATAAAAATGAATTCAAACGGTTAATGGATGGTTATATTCAGGGTAAGCTGTCTACCGAGAAGCGTGAACTCCTGCAACGCTGGTATGACTCTTTTGGAGAGTCGGAAGTGGGGGTGCCCGGTATGGAAGATCAGGAGGGCATGACTGCGTTAAAAGAGGAACTCTACGGACGTATTCATGGAGCTATTCAACCGAAAAAGACGCCCCTCCGGAAAATAACTGTTTTTCGCTGGGCGGCCATCGCAGCGCTGTTCGTACTGGCATTGGGAACTATGGTTTGGCTTTATAGCCACCAAAACGATAAATTCGGCGAAACTTCCACTCATGTTGTAAGTGCATACCATCAAATCAGAACAGGAATCAAGCAAATAAAGAAAGTCGATTTACCGGATGGAAGTATGCTCTATGTCAACGCGAATTCTACAATTCGGATTCGTGAACCTTTGTTGGCGAATAAGCGAGAAATATTTCTTGACGAAGGTGAAGTTTACTTCGAAGTTGCACGAGACAGTCTCAGGCCCTTCATTGTTCATACACCAAGTTTAAAGATGGAGGTTCTTGGCACAGCCTTTAATGTGAAGTCATATAAGACCTTGGACGACGTGACGATAGAAGTGCAGCATGGAAAAGTACGTGTAAGTGATTCGCAGCGAGTTCTTGATGAACTTACTGCTTTTAAGGGGCTTAATTACCGAAAGGCGAATGGACAGACAGAACGTATCAGCTTAAATAACGATGAGGTTAATGCATGGACAAGAGGGATTGTTGCCTTACAAAAAGCGGACTTTAATGAACTTGCACAGACCTTATACAATCTTTACGGTGTGCATTTGGAACACGGGGAGGGAAGAACCGCGAATCATCATTACAATTTAACCATACATGCAGACCGATCTTTAGAGGAAACCATGGCCATCATCTGTGGTATCCATAACACCAAATATAGGAGGAAAGATAATGTAGTAACGATATATCCTTGAAGAAAACAGGCGTCAAAGTGGCGCCTGTTTAATGATCTACGCTATGCACTAGCTTGAGACCCTACGCATAGCTCCTTAGCCCTATTTTTTAACTAAGAAATACAAACTTATGAATAAAAACGCACTGTTCATACGGGAAGTTATGCGCATTACCATTTTAATTTATACCGTTATCATCTCGTTTTCGCAACTTTTGCTTGCGGAACCTTCTAATGGGCAGGCCCTGGAGAGGTCGGTAAATATCACCTTTAAGAATAGCACATTATATGCGGCGATTCAGCACCTTCAAATGCAAAGTCAAGTCGAATTTGCCTTCGATGAGAAATTGTTAAAACTGGAAAAAATCGATGTTAAAGCGAAGCATTTTCAGGTCCGGTCTGTAGCGCATGTATTGGACGTGTTATTAGAAGGTACACCCATTACTTACGAGGAGCGAGGCTCTCATACGGTAGTCTTACGCAAAAAACAACAAAATGGCACTGTCAGCGGTCGCGTAATCGACGGTGAGGGATTGCCTTTGGCGGGCGCCAATATTCGAATCTTGGAATTGAATAAAAGTGTGAGCACAAATGAAGAGGGGCATTTCTCCCTCCATGTACCTCCGGGAACCTACACCATCCAGGCATCCTATATAGCCTATCGGCCACAGCAAAAAGCACAAACAATTGTGGCGGCAACTAACGTGCTGGTAAATTTTACCTTAGCAGAAGATGTGGCTGCGTTGAATGAGGTGGTCGTGGTTGGATATGGAAAGCAACGAAAAGCAAATCTAACGGGTTCTGTATCGACTATTGACAGCGAACAGTTGGAGAGACGGCCAATTGTTTCAACTTCTACCGCATTACAGGGCTTGGCACCTGGTGTCACCGTCACTTCACAAACAGGCTCGCCGGGAGGAGATGGCGGACAGATACGCATACGTGGTGTCAACTCATTCGGCGGATCTGATAGCTCCCCCTTGGTTTTAATCGATGGTATAGCCGGTTCCATTGATATGGTAGACGTCAATTTAATTGAATCTATTTCTGTATTGAAAGACGCCGCATCAGCCGCTATTTATGGTTCTCGCGCTGCAAATGGTGTCATCTTAATAACTACCAAGAGGGCTGCTGACGGCAAATTCTCACTTAATTATAAAGGATATGGCGGGTGGCAAAAGGCTACACGCATACCGGAAGTGACGGATGGATTAACATTTATGAACGTTTTTAATGAAGCTAACATGAATGATAATGGCTACGAATTGTATAGTGAAGAGGCCATTGCGGCGTTTAAAGAACAATATGCGGCTGACCCTGATAATTTTAATTGGCAAAAAGCTATTCTTAATGGTTCCGGTTTTACAAATAATCATTTTGTGTCATTATCGGCTAACGCCGGTAAAATTAGGGTTATGCCTTCGATAGCTTATGTAAGCCAAGATGGGATTATTAAGAACACCGGGTTTAAACGTTATGTGCTACGGAATAATATGGACATTGAGCCTAATGATAAATTATCTGTTAAATTCGATATCTCGCTCACCAATAGTAATAGACTCCAAATTGCAGATGAAGGAGATATATGGAACTACCTTGGTCGAATGCCGACCAATATTCCAATCAGGAGAAACGGGTTGTGGTCAGAAGGTTGGGTAAACAAAAATCCCGTTGCTTTTATCGAAGAAGGAGGAAATAGAAAGGGAAACACGTTGGAGCTTATCGGAAATTTCAATATCAGCTACCGACCTGTAAAATGGCTCTCTTTAACGGGGATCGCAGCCCCGCGTTATCGAACAAGAAATTCGCATGTGTTTGTAAAGAGCGTGATGACCTACAATGACGACGGTACGGAAGCGGGTGCTGCCAATACCTTTACTTCCTTGACAGAAACTGCTTATCGCTACTTCTTCGGAAATTATCAATTTCTTGCCTCAGCAAATCGTTCTTGGAACAATCATAACTTTAAACTCCTGATGGGAGCATCTCGTGAAACTTATGATGAGAAATATCTGATGGGCTATCGGCGAGATTTTACTTATGATACCTACGAAGTTTTAACGGCCGGTGCTGATAACGAAACAAAAGATAATAATGGTACCCATGACCAGTGGTTGTTGGTTTCTACCTTCGGAAGGTTCAACTATGATTATAAAGATCGTTATCTTTTTGAGGCGGATTTCCGTTACGACGGGACTTCACGCTTTATAAAGCGGAATCGCTGGGCTTTCTTCCCGTCATTTTCAGCGGGATGGAGGGTTTCAGAGGAGTCATTTATGGGAGATACAAAAAGTTTCCTTGATCAACTGAAACTACGGGCCTCCTGGGGGAAACTGGGCAACCAAAACATAGGCAGCTCCTATTACCCTTTTACCGAAACACTAGCCGTGGGCAGTATTTCCATGGCGGATAAGATTTATCAGCTTGTCACTTTGAATACCATGTCGAACCCAGACTTAAGATGGGAAGAAACAACGATGACAGGTGTCGGTTTGGATGCAACTTTGTGGAAACGCTTTTCATTTACTGCCGATTGGTACAAAAAAAATACGGACGGCATTCTGCTCACTTTGTATACTTCTCAGTTAACCGGATTAAACGCTCCTTATCAAAATGCGGCGAAGGTACGCAATACGGGTTGGGAATTCAGTAGCCGCTACGATAATCAATGGGGAGATTTCAGCTTGGGGGTCGGTTTAAATATCTCCGATGTTAAAAATGAGATCATAGATATGAAAGGTCAAACCTCTGGAACTTTGCTACGTCAGCAGGAAGGTTATGCCGTTAACTCCATCTACGGATATGTCGCTGATGGCCTTTACCAGTCGCAGGAAGAGATTGATGCAGGCCCCACACAGTTCGGAACCTTACATCCCGGTGATATCCGGTACAAGGACCTTGCCGGTGCATTCGACGAGCAAGGGAATCCCATTCCTGATGGCAAAATAACCGATGATGATAAGGTCGTTATCGGTAGTACTATTCCTCGCTATACCTATGGATTCAACTTGGATTTCGGTTGGAAAGGCCTCCGATTGAATGCCTTTTTTCAAGGGGTAGCTAAGGTAGATGGGTACCTCAATTCGCACTATGTTATACCTACTGTTAATTCAAGTGCCATTAAACCTTGGCAATTGGATTATTGGACGGAAGATAATCGAGATGCGGCTTTTCCGCGCTTGTCAATTACATCGGCTAATAATACGCAGAATTCATCTTTTTGGATGCGAAGCGCCTCCTATTTGCGGTTGAAAAACATACAACTCGGTTATACGGTGCCTAAAAATTGGCTAAAAAGCATAGGCGTGAGCGACTTGTATATCTATGTAAATGGACAAAACCTGTTTACTTCAACAAATTTTTGGCAAGGATATGATCCGGAGATTGCATATGATGCCGGTGCGGCCGATGGTGTATCCCTAGGAGGGGCAGCCTATTATCCTCAGGTTAAAGTTTATTCATTTGGTATTGATGTCAAATTCTAAAAAAATGATTGCTATTAAAAAAATATTATCGACCGCGACATTAATAAGTGTTGTACTTTTTTCGGGCTGCGAACTGGATAAGTTCCCCTTAAATGGCCCAACAACAGGCACTTTTCCGGCGACGGAAGAAGAAGCAACAATGGGCTTATATGGTGCCTATAAAGGGTTGACCTTGTTGGATGCAGCCAGTACGCCCATCTGGCATGTGATGGATAATATAACCGATATCGGCTATGCGCGTCCGGGGAATAACTATACGTCGCCGATAACCAGTTCATTGACTACTGATAATGCCTTAGCCATCAAACCTTGGGAGGCGCATTATAAAACGATTGCCCGATGCCATTCGGTACTTGACAACTTAGAAAATATAAAAGTGGAAATGCCGGAAGATAGCTACTATCAACTGGATGCAGAGTTAAGGGTGATCCGCGCTTATTGTTATTCACAACTAATTGAATTATATGGGGATGTGCCACTTGTATTACATGCACTTGGCTTAAACGATACCAATCTGCCCCGCACCGCTAAAATGGAAATTCAGCAATGGATTATCGACGAAATGACAGCGGTGGCTGATCGTCTTCCAATAGCGCAAACGCAATATGGAAATGTACGGGTTGGAAGGGTAGCCGCTTATATGTTAAAAGCACGCGTGGCCTTGTATAGCGGCCAGTATACGGTTGCTGCTGAGGCTGCGGCCAAGGCCTTGGAACTGGCAGAAGGTGTTTATGAGCTCACGGCATTTGATGCTTCTTTGGATTATTGTAACAAAACCCATGCGGAAGGTGAACCGGCTTGCTCCAATATTTTTGGATATGCAGGCTATCAATCCAGTAAAGAATGGATTTGGGTGGCCGAGTATAACCAAACCATCAGCGGTAATACCCATAATCAAGGGTATTATATGGCTTCGCGATTAGGGAAAGGCGCAAGTTATTGGGGGCCTACACAAAACCTGATCGACTCTTTTCAGGCAATCGATGGGCTTCCCATTGATGAATCTCCTTTGTATGATCCGGCCAATCCGTTTGTCAATCGAGATCCGCGACTGGATATGTACTGCGCTCGCCCTCATGCGCGCTTAATGGGAATACAGTATGAACCGAACGCAAACTTCGCGAAAGTGAATAACTATTGGCCCGTTATAGAGGGGCAAAGCAATACACCTGCGGTGGTGAACAATACCGATGCAACGAATGCTTATCGTTCCTTTAGCGGTTATTTGTGGAGAAAGCATACAGATAACGCGGATTATGCGATCAACTCAGCATCCGGCGTGTCTGATTTGAATGTTGGTATTTTTCGCTACGCTGAATTGCTGTTGATTTATGCAGAAGCTAAAATAGAAGCGAATGACATAGACGAATCCGTTTATGAGGCTATCAATAAGATCCGTTCAAGGGCACACATGCCGCCGATTGCGTCAAATTTATCACAGTCTCAATTGCGTACGGCACTTCGTTACGAACGTAAAATTGAATTGTGTAACGACGGTCTTCGCTGGTATGACATCCGACGTTGGAACTTGGCTCCTCAAATCATGAACGGTTATCTTTATCTAAATCGATCCGCCAATACGTGGACGAAAGATGTTCTTGTGGATATTGACGAAAATTACTCACCCATATATAACCATGGTAAGGCCTCCCGGTATTTTAATACCCAGGAACTTGTTTATCGCGAAAATAAAGATGAACTATGGCCCATTCCACAAGCTGAAAGGGATGCGAATAAGAGTTTGACCCAAAATCCCGGTTATTAAACGATTACTAATTTTAAAACAAATAAAATGAAAAGAATTTTTTCTATACTGCTAGCCCTAAATCTGTTTTTTTTCATAAAGATTGCTACAGCGCAAGAAGCTTACCGTAAACCTGCCTCGGAACAGAAGGATTCCTGGTCTATGATTATGATCCCCGATCCGCAAAACTATGTGAAATGGAGCAGAAATCAACCCATACTGGATTTAATGATGGCCTGGATCGAAGAAAATATCGATACCCTAAACATTAAAATGGTGATGTGCGTTGGCGATTTAGTCGAACAGAACGATATTATCAATAGAGGTGAAGACGGTAATCAATCTGCGGAACGGCAGTGGGAAGCAATCGCAAGATCATTCGGTAAATTGGATGGCAAAGTTCCATATATTACAGCAACAGGAAATCATGACTACAGCATTGACCGGGAAGGCAAACGTTCATCACAGTTCAATAAGTTTTTTAAAATTGATAAGAATTGGATGAACAGAAAGATCATAGCACAAAATGGTACAAATGAAATAGGCGAACCGACTTTGGAAAATTCAGCTTACGAGATGCGTTCACTGAATGGGAAAGACTATTTATTCCTAACTATCGAGTTTGCGCCACGGGATACCGTGCTGACATGGGCCAAAACGATTGCCAATATGGAACAATATAAGAATCATCGTATTGTATTGATGACGCATGCTTACCTGAACAACAAAGATGAGCGAACAACGGGCAAACCAAAATGGTTTGTCTATGAGCCTTATTCTATCCATAATCGCATACAAAAATCACCAACCATTGAGCTGCCTTCTGCCAATAATGGAAAGCATATATGGGAGAAACTGGTACAGCCGGCATCAAATATTGAGCTTGTTTTATGTGGCCATATTTCGGGCGAAGGTTATCGAGCTGATAAGAACGACGCCGGTAAGAAGGTGCATCAGATGTTGTTTGATGCCCAGTCAATGGGAGGAGGTCATCGTAATGGAAATGGTGGAGATGGCTGGTTACGTATATTGGAATTTTTTCCTGATAATAAAACCGTAAAAGTGAAGACCTTCTCGCCATTTTTTGCCGCTTCACCAACCACACAGCAATTTGCCTGGAAAACTGATAGTCGGAATGAATTTATTATCGAATTTGATTAATAAACTTAAAGGGGGAGATCCCCCCTTTCCTGCTACCATTTTTCACCGTTTTTAAAATTAACAATAGCTTAACCTTGTAAACATACCTTTGCCATGTCAATCTTAAACTATGGTGTATCAAACGCTCGAACTTCGATGGTGGGAGGCTGTTCAAAAACAGGACGACCGATCACTGTTTAATAGATTGTACCTCAAACACTGGGAGGCGCTTTACATTATTGCGTGGAACCGAACCAAAGATGAGGACGTAGCGAAAGATATTGTACAGGACGTCTTTATTAACTTTTGGGAGCGACGTAAACACATTGTCATTCGTACCAGCGTGATTCAATATCTAACGGGTGCTTTAAAAAATCGCCTTATTGACTACTTCCAATCGGAACAGGTTAAACGGCGGGTCTTTGAATATGTGCTGCAACAGATGGGTAAGGTGATATGGCAATCCGACAATGCTGCCGCCTACCAGGAGGTAGAGGACGCTTTTGATGAAACATTAAATGCTATGCCGGAAAACATGCGGAAATCACTTCTTTTGCGTTTGGAAAATCAGAGTATTTCAGATATTGCTAAGCAGCTGAACCTTGCCGAACAAACAGTAAGCAATTTGCATACAGAAGCAGGTAAACGCTTACGAAAAAAAATGCTGCTTCGATTAAAAGGCGCTGCATTGCCCACAACCATTGTTTTTCTTCAGGCGCTTAACGATTTGTTAATAAATAAATAACAATTTATAGAAGTAATTTGAGCCCTTTTTGTAGACGTATCGATAAAAGACGAATACGTGTACGCAAATCGATTTAGAAGACTATTACGGAAATACCATACAAAAAGGGCTACTCCCGAAGAGCGCCGGTTGGTAGACGATTGGTATAATTCTTTTGATGACTCCCCACGCTTAACTCACACACAGCGGAAGATACTCCGTAATGAGTTACACACCAATATACAAAAGCAGCTATTCCTCCATGAAGATCCAATCGTTAGAAAAATGCGATGGCTACCATTCCGCAAGCTAATTGCTGCCTCAATTCTATTATGCACAACCGGAATGATTGCATGGCTCTTCATTGTCCGAAACGGGGAGAAATTGCCTTCCGAAAAACGGGAATGGGTAGAGGTAGCGGCTGCTGCGGGAAGATTAAAAAAGGTGACCTTACCTGATAGCACCGAGGTATGGTTGAATACCGATACCAAGATCGGGTTCTTTAATCCCTTTGAGCATGGGGAGACGCGAGAAGTAACACTTTTGGAAGGTGAAGCGTTCTTTTCTGTGAGCCCGGACAAGACCAAACCTTTTATTGTTCACGCTCAGGGCATAGAAACACGTGTATTAGGAACATCGTTTACCGTACATGCCTATAAGGAGCTGGACGAACTACGTGTATCAGTTTCAACAGGGATGGTTCAGGTAAGGCGTGTTGACGGGTATTCATTGGGAACGCTAAGCAGGGGAGAGGAAGTCGTGTATAACAAAGTTGAAGGTACCAATTTTACACGAGAGGCCGACCCCGAGGTCCGCTCCGCTTGGACATCAGGTACTACCTATTTAAGTGAAGCATCCTTTGCCGAATTAGCGCTCGCTTTTCGTCATACCTATGGCTTGCATTTGAAAGCCCATAATGAGGCCATATTTAATCAACGATACAGCATCCAATTGGATAGACATACCAGATATGATGACTTTGTAAAAGCACTTTGTGCCATTCATAAAAACCGATATAGAAAGGAGGAAAATGCAATTATAATTTATTGATAAATAGCGGTTGACAAGGCAAGTCGTCAACCGCGTGATAAAAGACAGCATACCTTCGAACCGTTGCTGTCCTTATAAATAGCAATGATATCTAAACAAAGCTACTTTACGTGATAAAAATACGAATTACTAATCTTTTGTTATTCTTTTTTATTCGGGAGTCGTAGCACAGATTGTAATTAATGAAAATCAATAACGAGTACTTTAAACAAGTAATGAGAATATCTTACATAATTCTACTTAATGTACTACTGATCGCTCAGAGCCTATGGGCCAATGGAGCACTTGCACAATTATTGGAGAGGGAAGTAAACCTGACATTAACGGGCGACAATGCTTGGTCGGCCATACAAAAACTGGAAAAGCAATCGATCCGATTTGCTTATCACGCAGAACAACTTGGATTGGGTAAAATACGCGTGCCCGATCAGACATTTGAGGGGGAAACGGTAGCACATATTTTACAATATCTCTTTCATGATTCACCGGTTAAATATACAGAGGCAAATGGCTATATCATCTTAAACAAGAGACAACAAGCAGTCAAAGTTATCGGACAGGTAACCGATAAAGATGGTATGCCCTTGGCTGACGCAACAGTTCGTGCGATGGAAGCTAATCGCGCTGTGCTTACCGATACGGAAGGACGTTTTAGCCTATCCTTAGTACCCGGTAACTATCGCTTGGAAGTTAGTCACCTAGCCTTTGAAACCGAGCGACAAAATATGGTTGTTGAGCCGGAGAAAAATATTCCGATCAGCATCGCGCTTACAGCAAAAGTGGGCGAATTAAATGAAGTGATTGTAACAGCTTTAGGGATCAAGCGCGAAGAAAAGGCTTTAGGCTATTCCACGACAACTGTCAAAGGTCAGCAGCTAACAGAAGCCTTATCGAGTAATTGGATGGACGCCTTATCAGGCAAAGTGGCAGGTTTAAATTTAATGCGCTCTAACGCTGGTCCGGTAGGGTCAACTAAAATTATTCTTCGCGGCGAAAACAACCTTACCGGCGAAAACGAAGCACTGATCGTTGTAGATGGAGTTGTCATCAACAATGGATCCGGCCGCCGTTCGGGAAACAGCTCCGATGCAATATATGGTACAGGAAGCGATAATATGCCGGCAGACTATGGTTCTGGCTTGGACGATATTAATCCGGAAGATATCGAAAGCGTCACGGTACTCAAGGGACCGGGAGCGGCCGCACTATACGGCCAAAGAGCAGCAAATGGCGCGGTAATCATCACCACAAAGTCGGGTAGACGTAAATCGAAGGGATTGGGTGTTACGGTTAATTCTAATTTTTCAATGGAAAGTGTGAATCGCTGGCCGGATCTACAATACGAATATGGGCAAGGTCTTGGAGGGGCGGCTTACTATTCTTACGGAGCATCGGTAGATGGATCAAGTACCAGTGGAACAAGTTCCGCGTATGGACCTAAATTTGACGGGCAATCCTTTTTCCAATATGATCCTATTAAACAGGCGGTGGGAGATCAACGAACGCCTTGGGTTCCTTATAACAATATAACCGATTTCTTCGAAACAGGTAAAACATTTACAAACAGCGTTACTATCGATGGGGGCACTGATAATACCACAGCACGCTTCTCGGCAACCAATGTAAATAATTCATGGATAACGCCCAATACAGGGTATAAACGGAACACCTTTGCTTTATCGGTAAATTCTAAAGTGAGCGAAAAACTAAGCATCAGCTCAAAAATTAATTACAACAACCGTTGGAGCGATAATTTGCCGGGAGCTGGTTATGGAAACCAATCGCTCATGTATTGGTTTATTTTCTGGCAACCGAGTGCTGATTTAAATTGGCTGAGAAACTATTGGGTAAATGGCCAAGAAGGATTGGCTATTAAGTATCCTTTTAGCACCTATCCGGAAAACCCTTATGCGATATCGTATGAATTTATTAATAGCAATAATCGACATACTTTTACCGGTAATGCACAGGCTTCCTATCAATTCGACAAGCGTTTCAGTGTGCAGCTTCGTACAACGTTGGATTTTTCAAATGAAAACAGGACCCAAAATCGTCCGTATGACGCGGGTTCAAAATTACCTGAAGGAAGTCATCGCACGCAGCATATTTTTTCGAAAGAATCTTCAGCTGATTTCTTATTACGTTACAACACAATTTCAAAAGGGATCGTTGATTTCGGAGCAACACTTGGTGGAAGTACGCTGCAAAACGAATATCGCCGTGAATCGCTTACTTCAGATGGCTTGAGCTATCCCGGGGTTTACAATCATAATAATTCGAAATATGGGGTGGCCACTAATCAGGTAATCGATCGCTTTGAAATTAACAGCTTTTACGGATTACTGACCAGCGGGTATCGTGATTATTTGTTCCTGGATGTTACGGGGCGTATTGACTGGACAAGCACACTCGCCACCCCACAATATCCTAATAAAAGTAAAGGCTTCTTTTACCCATCTGTTAATGGAAGTTTTATCCTGTCGGAGTTTTTCAGTTTACCGCATGTCATCAGCTTTGCTAAGCTTCGTGCTTCTTATGCTGAAGTTGGATCGGGTGTACAACGCCCTTATCAAACGCAATTTGTTTACACCTCACCTAATAGCCTTATCGGTGGTTCATTAGCGAATCCTACAACCTTAACTAACCCTTTTATAGAGCCGTTACGTACGCGTTCCATTGAATTGGGTACAGACGTTCGATTGTTTGACAGCCGATTTAATGTAGATGTGGCGGTCTACAAAGGGAATACGTTTAACCAACATCTTTATCGCGTTATCGATGCCGCCTCGGGGTATCGAAATTACCTGATGAATATTGGCGAAGTAAGCAACCGTGGAATAGAAGTGGCCGTCAATACCGATCAGATCAAGAACAAAGATGGGTTTAGCTGGTCGTCAATGATTACATTTAGTGCGAACCGGAATCGTATCGAAGAATTGGCTGATAGTTCGTTGGTTTTGCAACAACGTTCAGTCGGTTCGGGTCAACTGGTAGCCCATGTAGGTGGCAGTATGGGCGATCTTTATGGGATCGGATATCTACGCGCACCAGATGGTCAAGTAATTTACGATGAAAAAACTGGCTACGCTCGATTAACCAATGATGTTGTTTATCTGGGTAACACCATTCCTAAGGGGAAAATCAGTTTTGGTAATACCTTTTCATATCGAAATCTTCGGTTAAATGTGCTTTTTGATGCGCAATGGGGCGCCGTAGCACACTCCCTCACGCATTATAAGCTGGCAGAACAGGGGAAAACCAAGAATACCTTGCCTGGGCGGTATAGTGGCATCATTGGCAATGGTGTGATACAGAATCCCGATGGTAGCTATCGGCCTAACGATGTGATCGCAACCAATATTGATGAATATTACCGATCGCACTACGGCGCTGATAATGCGGAGGGAAGCACTTATCCGACCGATTTTATCAAATTTCGAGAGGCAAGGCTTGATTACACATTACCTGCCAAATTAATATCCCGTTGGGGGGTAGAGCGTGTTACGCTTGGAGTATACGGACGGAATCTCTTTGTATGGACAAAATGGCCGGCATTTGATCCTGAGTTCGGTACCTTGGATCAGGGCGATATCGTAAAAGGCTTTGAAATTGCTCAGTTCCCCTCTACCAGAACATACGGACTTAATTTGATTGTTAGCTTCTAAAATATTAAAAAATGAAGAGAAATATTATTTATGGTCTTTTGCTCCTTGTCGCTGCATTACTCAGCAGCTGCGATAAAGGCTTTGAGGAATTAAATACAGATCCTACTAAAACAACGGAAGCTTATCCTTATCAGTTTATGGCTAATGCGCTCATCAATTCGGTGAGCTATAACATGGCGCGCAACCGCACCTTCAATAATGAACTGATGCAAGTAACAGTATCACTTGGTGACGGGGATGGAAAAGTGTTTCGTTATGACTTTCGGCGAAACTGGGCCGACTATTTATGGAATAGCCACTATACGGAGCTTACTAACTACAAAGATCTCTATCTCAAAGCACTCGAAGGGATAAACTTTAATCGTTCGTATCAAGGAATTTCGCTGCTTTTTCAAACGTGGACTTACTCTATTCTGACAGACACCTATGGAGATATTCCTTATTCGCAATCGAACTTGGGACGCGACTCCCTGATCTTGGAACCTCGTTTCGATGCGCAAAAGGACATTTATTTAGATATGTATCAGAAGCTAGATTCTGCTAATACATTGCTAAGCAGTAACGATATTATTGAAGCCATACATGACCCTGTGTACGGTGGAGATGTTAGTAAATGGCGTAAATTGTGTAATTCGCTCTACTTAAGGTTGTTGTTGCGTGCGTCGCACAAGGCGGATGTGCAGGATATGGTGATCTCAAAAATACAGGAAATCTTAACCAATAGTTCAAAATATCCTGTATTTACAAATAACGATGATTCTGCCATTTTGCGATGGACAGGCGAAGGTGCCTATCGCTCACCCTATATGAACACCAGGGCACAAGATTTTAGGGGAGTAGGAATCTGTAGTTTTTTTATTGATTTCTTGCGTGATACGAATGATCCACGCATTAATATCCCGGAATACGGAACTTCAGGCATTAATCGTTGGGGAATCGCTCCGGTTTCGGGAAATTTTGTGGGGGTGCCATCGGGCTATGCAGCAGGGACTGAAGAATATACCCGGATGTCCTATTTCTATTCTTATGACCAAAATAGTGGGGTTAACAGTTTGCAGACAGAGCCACTGACCGGTATAATTATGAATTTTGCTGAGCTGCAGCTTATCAAGGCAGAAGTCGTGCTTAGAGGTTGGGTGGCGGGTTCTGCCGAAGAGTACTTCTATAGCGGTGCGGAAAGTAGTATTAAACTTTGGTTACCCAATTGGGACGTGTCAATACGTGCACATTTGGCTGCATCAGATGTACAATGGGACGAATCGGCCGGTTTCGAGGAAAAGATGGCACGTATTCACCAACAAAAATATTATGCTTTGTTTTTGGTAGATCTTCAGCAGTGGTTTGAATACAGGCGAACCGGTTACCCAGTGCTACCTAAAGGTGAGGGATTAGCAAATAATGGCGAAATGCCGGCCCGCTTATTTTATCCGGTGTACGTTCAGTCGTCAAATCCTACTAATTACAAACTGGCTATTGCGCAGCAGGGGCCTGATGAAATCAATACAAAAGTTTGGTGGCAAAAACCATAAATGCAATGAAGAAAACGAGTTTATATTTACTTATACTATTAGTGGTTGGTACGCTGTTGTCTGCGTGTACCAAGACAAATTACCCCGGGGGTGAGGTAAGTCCTTACATCGGTATTTATGACCTCCGGAGTCTCTATAAGGATAGTCCGGTGACGCTGACCGTCGAATCATTGGGCGGTTCAAGCAAAATTGCAGGATGGGTTATTTCCGATCATCGGGAAGGGAACTTGCCTGAAGGATTATTAATCATTCAAGATAAGCGCCGTTTAAACTTCCAAAGGGGTATCAGTATCGCTCTGGGGGCTGAAGCTGCGGATTACCTTCCAGGGGATTCCGTGGTGATCGACGTGGTGGGGGCTGAGATGAATCGCGTGGATGGCATCCTTCAACTAAGTGGTATCAGTACGGAGAAGGTTACCCGTGTAGCCAGTGGTTTGACGTTACCTGCTAATGTCGTGACTATTGACCAGATTTTGCTAAAACCGAATGATTATGAAAGTACACTTGTCGCCATTGTTAAGGGTGGTTTTAACCCGATACCAAAGACGGGAGAAACAGTTGGCGGCTCAAAAACGATCAACGACGGTTTCGGTAACTTAACATTGGAGACGGCTAATCAAGCGGCCTTTGCAAATCAAGAAGTTTATAAAATGGCCAATTATTATGGAATCATTTTCAACCATATTACAGATAGCGGTACTTTAGTGCCTTATCATCGTCCTCGACGCGGTGCAGATATTGTCGCTTTAAATTCAGACTATGCGATTCCGAAGGTTATCATCACCGGGTTTGCGAGCGACCCTCGAGGTACGGACGCTAACAATGAATACATCCAGTTAATGGCTACGCAGGATATCGATTTCTCGAAGACACCTTTTTCTTTGGTCACCACCAATAATGCCAATGCTTCTACACCAACAGGTTTTCCCGCCAATGGTTGGGCCACGGGAGGAGTACGGACTTATAAATTTAACTTAAGTTCAGGATTTGCTCCTAAAGGAACCTATTTTTATGTAGGTGGAACCAATAAGCGGATTAACAGCACAAACTCCACCGATATATCGAGTGCAAACTGGATTACAGCCTACGCCTATAATAGCAATCCAGGTTTTGATTTTGGTAATCCCACAACTAATCTGCTGGCCAACTCCGGAAATGCATCTGGAATTGCCGTTTTTGAGGGTACCGAGGTTACAAAGGAATCAGTCCCGGTTGATGTTATCTTTGTTGGTACCGGAGGTAGCTTGTTTAACGGAAGCAATGTAGGCTATCCTATTACAAATACCGATTGGTATGATATTATCAATCCGCTTGATATGGCAGTACAAGCTTTTTATCGAGCCGGCACGAACACAAAAGCACTTACCTACCATACGCCATCGGATGCGGGTTACTTTTATATGTTAGGTGGCAAGTATAATCTCGCCCTTGGTAGGTGGACTAAAGCACGTAGCCAAGGCAGCTTTTTAATGACAAAAGAAACACAGTTAGAAGAAATAGAAGGAGAAGAGGCCACTAAGTTATTGGATAATTAACAGTCGGTCAGGTCGGTTGGGTCTGTTATGAGTCAACCGACCTGTTTTTAGCCTAAGCAGATCGTAATTTATTCTTTTTTGCGTGCTGAATAGAAAGCGAAATTTGGAAGATCATACCAAGGATAATCACGAGCATACCACTAAAACCGTAGAGATTTGGTAGAGAAGCGTTGATTAACCAAATTTCACCGATTAATGTGAAAAATATTTCGAAGACCTGCGTAGCTTCTACAGTCGCTAATGCTATCGGATCGTGCTTCACCATCTGAGTAGCTTTATAAAAACCTACTCCACCCAGAAAACCGGAGAATATGGCTGAGTAAAAAGATGCCTGCAATTGGGGTCCGGGAGCCATACCTACTTGCGAAAAGGCATAGGTGGCAAGTACTAACCACAAGGGAAGAGAACCTACCGTTAAACCCAGCACTCTTTGCATGGCATTTAGCGGCACCTGTCGGCTATCCAGTTCTATTAATAATTTGCGATTGGCAAGCGGCCAGACAATGGCTCCTACGAGCACCAAAACGAAGCTGATCATCAAGGAGCGTCCGTCATGCAATTGTATAAGTTTATCAAGTTGCATGATCAGCACGCCGAATACAACTAATAAGGAAAGTGCCAAAGCTCTAACTGGAATTTTCTTTCGATGATCGTTATAAAGAAAGGGTGCTAAAAGCACGCCTGCTAAGATGTTAATCTGAAAGGTTGCTGCAACTAGCCAACCGGGAATAAGCAAAGAAGCCAATGCCATACAGGTATATAATCCCCCAAATCCGATGCTCCCCCATTTAAAAAATAAAAGAGGATAACGCTTTATGGCCTGCCAGAAAGTTTTGAATTTCTTTGTAACCAATAACGGGAGAAGCATTACAGGAATCAT
The DNA here is from genome assembly GCF_044784325.1 of Olivibacter sp. EAT-5. Taxonomy (NCBI): domain Bacteria; kingdom Pseudomonadati; phylum Bacteroidota; class Sphingobacteriia; order Sphingobacteriales; family Sphingobacteriaceae; genus Olivibacter; species Olivibacter sp. EAT-5. Next base: position 3,263,433 of record NZ_CP173028.1, read on the forward strand.
AAATAAGCTTCTTAAGCAAGCTGTCCATGCCCAATGACTACCGGTATGGGCTAATAAACTATTGATGGTAAATGTAGAGGATAAAAATAGCGCGGAGATAATGCCTATTATTATTGCCAAAATTGTATTCCGTTGTGCCTTCATAGGAAGGCAAAAATACAAGTCATGCGAACAGGGCTATAGTGATTTCCTGTTAATGTCCGGTACTTTTAGGCACTGTGTATCGCTCTATACTTAAGTGGTGTGAATCCGGTGACACGCTTAAAAAAGCGGCCGAAATAAGCGGGGTCATTGAATCCTAGATCAAAAGCAATCTCTTTTACGCTGTTCGAAGTGCTCAACAGCGCCATTTTTGCTTCTGTTAAGAGCTTATCTTCGAAAAGTTCATGAACCGTTTTCCCGGTTGCTTTCCGACAAATCCTATTGAGTGTTTTCGCTGGCACATGAAGCATATTAAGGTAAAAATTAATTCCATGTGCATCGCGGTAGTGCTTTTGGATCAATTTCCGCAAATCCAAGAGGACTTTACGCTCCGGATTCGATAAAATCACCGACTTTTTCTCAGAAGCATGTTTGGTGTTCAATAGTAATAAGAGGCTAGCTGTTAAATGAAAAAGCATATTCTTACCTAGCGGTTTTTGATTCTGCTCTAACAAAAGAAGCTGAATAATATGTCTAAGAAAGCGTATTGTATCTTCATCCATATCAACAAAAGGCTGCGTACTAAATGTATCAAAAAGGCCTTTGCCTTCTTCCTGTGGATGTAAGCTGAAAAAGTATTGCATTAATTCTTCACTGATCAGAAATATCCACCCTGAGCGTTCAAATTCCGGGAATTGGTGCACCTGCCCGAGCTGAAGGAAATATATACGATTCCGTTGAAGCGGATAGGGCTTAAAATTAATAAAGTGTTCACCATCCCCTAGGGCCCAAACCAGTTCGTAATGATCATGGCGATGCGGTGTGGCAGATAGATTTTGATAGTCTTTCTGTAAGCGTTCGATCCTCAGGTAATGTTCTCGAATAAGTGTCTGTACCGGTAATTTTTTGAATTTTTGCATACAAACTGTTCCTGTATCATTGAAGTTTGATGTCAACGAAAATATGAAAGTCGACGAGTGAAAAAAAATCGGTTAGTAAAACAAATTTGATAAAAATGCGTTATTGAGATAAGGTTTAGGTTAATTATAATACACAAAGGCTGTCGTTACTCAAAACGCAGCCTTTGTGATTTCTCGATTTCTTCTAAATCGTTATTCTCCAAGCGCGTGTACAATGGCATTCCTTTGTACGGTGTCTTTTTCTTGAAATTGTATACTACGTTTATACGTATCAAAGGTGAAAAAAACCTCACCGGGGCTCGCTGTGTCATCATCAAAAAACAATTTAAAACTGTTCGTTGAAGGTTTGTTGGGATCAAAAGACTTCTTATTCGACGAAAACGCCAAGGGCTGAATAGGGGCTGCTTTCATTTTCCGAATGCCATCTACTTTCCATAAGCTCGCTAGCGCAGTTACAAATGCGTCACTCGGCGCTCCGGCACTTTTAAAGGTGATGCTTCCTTTTTTAAAGCCATCTTTCTGATTAACAGAACCATCTTTGTTAATGCCGGCAGGAATGTTTTTACTAATCTCAACTAAAAAACTGACGGTGTCGTTTTGATAAAGCCCTTTGGCGGTATACGCAATGGACGTATCACTATCTTTTTTGTCTGTTAAGCTGAGATAGATTACAGACGGATTATCTGGATTGCTGGCTATTGGAAACAATCTAACGGTTTCAGTTTTAGTCGCGTCTGCGCTTTTAGGCTTATTGTTGCAGGAAGTAAGCAAAGTAATTGCCGAGAGCATCACAAGGGGCCAACCCAATTTGTTATATGTATTCATTATATAAGCGTTTAGAAAGGTTTTATTCTATTTTTAGAAACGTTGCAAGTTACCTTTTGTTTTTGATTCTTACCCCGTTTTTAAAGCACCTGACGTGCAAGCTTTCAACGAGTTATTTCCATGTTATAAACAAAATATAAAATAAACTATAATAAACATGAAACAGATCTTATATAAAGATTCAATTTTATCGTTTATTAACCGTTTTTTTATCGTAAAATCATCGTATTTTTTATAGTAAATTTACGATGAAAAAACGATGATATTACGATTATTTTGGATATTTAACCATTTTCATATTCTTTTTTCTATGTCTTTATAACCTAAGTTATGGTAAAGGACTGGTTACAGTGGGTGAAATAACATAAGACCCTGTTACCTATATCCGGTACGAGGTTAAAGATTCAAGGCGGTATAGATTCGAGAAAGGTATTAACGATTTTCAGGCTTTCTTTCCGATATCATTTTATAGTTGGCAATACTTTCTTTTAGCGCGCCGATTTTTTCATTTAATTCTTGATCAAAATCTTTATCGCGTCCCAACTGGGCTCTATGGGTTGGGTCTGTTAAAGTTTCCAATTCTGCAACCCGCTTGGATATCTGATCAAGCATTTTAACCGATAGTCCTTTTTCACTTAGCGTAAGTTCTGTTAAACGGGGCAATAAGGCAATCAATAAGGTAAATACAGAAGCTAAAATGAAGTAAGCGTAGGTCTGTCCCTCTGTGTGCTTATCATCGCGAATAAGGGCATAGACGAAAATGAATATAGGAAATATTAATAAAATCCGGTTATCAATTTTTTTCATGATCGATTATCTTTAAACCTCTCTTTTTAGTACTAGCTTTTCCGTACTGATTTCGCAGATGGTGTATTGCTCTTTATTATCGGTATCAAAACGTAAAATGAGTTTATCTTGCTCCAGCTGCCACGATCCCGTGTTAGATCGGGGTACATCATCGCGGCCGGGATGTGAATTGACCAACTTCCCGTCTTCTTCCAGGTTGATTTTATCACGTCCTCTAGCCAGGGGCAATGAAAACCCCTCAGGTCGATAAACCATTTCATCGCCGCTGTCCTCCTCAAAAGAGTGAACCCATTTCCCTTTTAAATATTCTTTATTCATTGTCTTCAATGGCTGGTTTTGTCGCGAGTAACGAGGCGCGCGGGCCGAGCAAAGTGGCTTTCATCCTAGCGGCTTGTCCCTTTGTGAACATAAACATACTGTCGTCATCCACATAATCCATGTAGTTCATAAACATGTCGCCATGGGGAGCATTGTTACAGGAAATTTTCGGAAAAGTAGGCTTTTCATAATTAGGTCCCAATTGGTTTGGCGTATCTTCTACATAATCGGTATCTTCACAGGAATTGCTTCTTCCGTCGCCGAAGATATGGGAAAGATTCAGGTAGTGCCCTACCTCATGCGTGGTAGTCCGCCCCAAATTGAAAGGTGCTTCGGCTGTACCCATGGTACCAAAGGCCCTGAAATTAATGACAACGCCATCTGTATCGCTTGGACCGCCAGGAAATTGTGCATAACCTAGGAGACCTTCCTGTAGGTTGCAAACCCAAATATTTAAGTATTTGTCGGTCGGCCAGGCGTCAATGCCACCCATCTCGGTGCTTTTCACTGCATTGTCGGTGCCAAAAGAGGCCACTTCGGTCTGTGTTCTCGTAATGCCGTCAGGAGCCAGTTCAAAATCAATAAAACAATCCGCGGCCAATTCTTCCCATACGGAGGGCACTTTTCCCTTATCCGTATTCTGTCGGCGAAAATCGGCGTTTAACACGTCTATTTGACTTCTTACTTGCTCATCCGAAATATTTTCCGTTGGTGTATGATAGACGATATGCACAACCACCTGAATCTTAGCGGGAGCAGCAAACCGTAAGGTCTTGCGTCCCTCTAAAACCTTGTCGATATCACTTTCAATAAGTGCTTGCGCCCGCATATACTCGGGAAAAATATCAGCTTGGCGATGAAAAACTTCCATCGTGGCGCAGTGCCGTCTTTTTTTGTCTTGCTTCATTTTAGGTCTTTTTTTATAAAACTTTTTTTTCTCGTTTTAGTTTCAACAATAGGTTTAAATTTTTGTTAAATGCAATGAGCCAATATCTTATGTATGAAAATGCTTTCTCTGTTCCTAGACCAAATTCAACGCGTTCGTGATCGGCAAAAAGATAAAAAGATCTCATCGGTTGAGAAATCTTCCGAGATAAAAAATAGGCCGTTAACAGCGGTCAATCCATTAGATCTAAGCAACTATTTAAAACAGCATGATCTTTCCGTCGAACAATTTATCAATGATCCGAATTTTCAGGAGCGGATCATCGGACGGAACGATTTATTGAATGTCCATTATTTACGCAAGGGAGCGAAAGCAGCGCAGTCGGTTTGTCGAATTCATATTACATCGGACGTCGGACCTGCAGGTTTTGGAACCGGGTTTTTAATTGCTCCGCAAATTCTGCTAACTAATCATCATGTTTTGCCTACAACCGAATGGGCGCGATATTCCAGTGCCGAGTTTAACTATGAGGAAAACGAAACAGGTGCAGTTTTACGAACAAGTCAGTATCGTTTTGATGCTGATAAGCTGTTCTATACCAATGAAGTCCTCGATTTTACAATTGTATGGGTGGATCACAACGATAGACAGGGAGTAGTCCTTTTACAGCAATTCGGTTTTCTACCTTTACGCAGTGATTTAGGCAAAATTAAGGAGGGTGATTACGTATCCATTATTCAACATGCTGACGGTTCTCCAAAACAAGTCGTGTTACGTGAAAACAGTGTGACGGATTTATCGCTCACTCAATTTGTTCGCTATGTTGCCGACACAAAAAGTGGTTCTTCCGGAGCCCCGGTTTTTAACGACGATTGGGAAGTGGTAGCCCTTCATCATGCGGGTGTTCCCCGTTATAATACAGCAGGTCAGATTTTAAACCTTGCCGGAACGGTATGGGACAGCGCGGAAGGAGAAATGCAGATCAATTGGCAAGAGAACGAAGGCGTACGCGTCAGTAGTATTATATATGACATCAGAAGTCATGCTATTAAGCAATTTTCCTTTTTAGCTGAATTTTTTGCGCCGCTTTCTGATCTGTCTATTATAGAAAAAGAGTCGGGAACCCAACCGGTCGAGTTGACCGACGAGCTTTATTATCCACAGGCTGACGATGAAGAAGACAAAAAGAGATATTATCGAGAAGTTGGCGATGTGGGGAAGGCGGATTATAACCGATTACAACGACTGTTGGAAAGTAGTCATACGAATCCCTTATCTTATCAACCGTCTAAATATGTGTATCCAAAAGTAGATATATACCCTGATGGGCTGTTAAGAAGTATCTATTCGGGCAAATCCTTCACCATAGAGGAGTTGCAATTGGCTGATCAACGTATTGATATCGAACGTAAGCTTCGGTTTATAGAATGGAGTAAAAAAGCCGGCACAATGAACCGTGAGGATTATCGGAGCGAGCTTAAGACAATCGAGAAGGCCCTGCCCTATAATTGCGAACATGTTGTTTGCCAATCTTGGTTTGATGCACGTGAACCAATGCGGGGCGATTTACATCATCTGTTTGCCTGCGAACCTCGGTGCAATAGTTTTCGAAACAATCATCCCTATTATGATTTTGAGGGATACAAACCAATACCATCGCAAATGGAAAAAGAAATGGCTACTTGCGGCTATATGGAAGATGATCAATTTGAACCCGAAAATAACAAAGGAATTGTGGCCCGGGCTACTTTATACTTCCTGTTGCGGTATCCGAATGCAATAAGTGTTTATAAAGACGACGATATTGTGCTATTGAAGCGATGGGCAAAAGAACAAGCCGTTACGCTTTACGAGAAACATCGTAATCGGGAGATATTTTTGTTGCAAGGCAATAGGAATCCTTTTATTGACTTTCCGGAGCTGATAGATTCTATAGACTTTCAAGTGTCTGAAAAAATACTAGCGGCAGTGCCTCACACTGCGAGAGAGGTAAAAAGTAGGAACTTGGCGGCGGATGTCAAACGAGCGGTTCTAATGCGTTATGGTTACGCCAATCCGGATCCCTCCGTTGTAGAAGACACGAAGGCAATGACCGATTTTGAATTCAGTGATAATCAATATTTGATGCTCACCGCGTCATTTAACGATATAGCCGTCAGGTATCGCGCCAAGCCTCGTAAAATTACCGTCAGCGAAGTACAGGCGTGTGGCAGTATAAAAGATTGTATTGATTTAGTGTATGCAGCAATTGCTTAATCAAACTTTGAATACGATGAGGAAAACAATCTTATATTACTTCTTACTATTTGGAAGTAACGTGGCCTTTTCACAACCTCTAGACCGGTCAAACTGGTTTGAAAGGAATATCAAAATTAGGCAGTCGATGGAAACCGCCGAATTTCGGGAAGTACCCGCGCAGTTTCAGATAACTTTGCCAAAAAGTGATAGCAGCTCTTGGTTGGTGAACGTAGGTGTATCGATGAACCTCAGCAGCAAAAGTACCCGTTGGATTTCCTCGTTGATTGCCGAATACCACAAAAATACACTCACAGCGGTCGAACAACACAATATGCAAGCTGCTTATGGCTTCTCGGGATTAATAAAACGGGGAGCAAAAAAATCATGGTTTCTCAACGGCAATGCCGGTTACACCTATGATGAGATAAGTCGTAGTCATTCATTGATGGGTAATTTTCTGTTTACGTTTATGGGTGATCGTGGCCCAATCAACACCTATAAATTTGCCGCTGATACCGGCAGTCGTTTTTATATTTCCCCATTTTTAGGATTCCAGATACAGGAAACTATGCAAGCCTTTGATGAGGCTAGTCAAGGGTTACTTTTGCGTCCTTTATTTACCCTTTCCGCTTACTTCGATATTATCCGAAAGAAAACGCTTACACCGGATCCTTTGCTGCGTATTGCCGTTGACTATACCGGGCGTACCGATTTAGTTAATTCAACGAATATTGACGAGGGTTATACACAGTTATTGCAAAGTGGGGTTGAGTGGTTTCTGGTTGATAAACCGATTAGAGTGAGCTTGGGTGGTTCTTTCAATTACGGTTCCGATCCACTAAGGGGCTTAGCGAAGCAACAATATTGGTTATTGTCTTTAAATCTCTATAAGTGACTTGCTGGCTACTCATCGCTTAAGGCTTGCATAAAAGCGACGATATCCCGAATTTCCTGCTCGGATAAATTCAATTTTTGATCCGAAAGTGTTTGGTTGTCTAAATGAATACCAATCCCGGCACCGCCTCCGCGGTTATAAAAGTCCACTACTTCTTCTAACGTTTTATAAACCCCGTTATGCATATACGGAGCCGTTTTCGCAATATTTCTCAGTGTCGGTGTCTTGAAAGCGTAAGCGTACTGTTCGTATGGATTTAACAAATACCGACCCATATCCTTATCTAAGGTTGCATGCAGTGTATCCGGTTTTTCCGGGACACCCAACACTTCTGCCTCTGTCTTATCGAATAGAGGTGCCGGGCTTCCGTTGAAAAGTGGTATAAAATGGCAAGTAGCACATTTGGCTTTTCCCATAAACAAGTTGGCGCCTATTTTTTCTGATTCATTTAATTGTTTAAGGTCGCCTTCCATATATCGATCAAACTTTGAGGTGAAAGGCGCCAAAGAGCGAATATACGCAGCAAGTGCATGTTGAATCTTCCATGGATTGATCTTTCCGGAACTAGTACCGTAAGCTCGGTCAAAAAATGCTACAAACGTGCTGTCTTTCTGCAGTTCCTCAGCGGTCATGGTCAATTCACCTTTCATTTCCATTTCATTGTGTACTACATCTAACGCTTGGTCCTCCAGTGTGCCTGCTTTATGATCGTAAAAAAATGCTCGTTGAAAACCGGCATAGGTAAGGGTGGGTGTATTGCGAAGTAAGCTCTTTTTAGTGTCAATTCCCCTTGCTTTTACCAGTCCATCTGTAAAGGCCTTATCAGCATGATGGCAACTGGCGCAACTTTTCCGGTTTCCGTTTGATAGACGGACATCGTTAAAGAGAGCTTTACCAAGTGTCGCCTTTTCGTTTGAAAAATAGTCGTTTTTATTGCTGACAAACTTGTTTACGTTTAAAGCTGAGCTTCCGAAAAGACTGTTGGCATCGTCATTCAGCGCAGAAAGACTCGGTACGGTAGGCAAGCTTAATTGTTTGCGTAATTTTTGTAGAGACGCATTGAGTGGGTTCAAGTAGTCCGTAATAAAGGTCAGACGATCAAAGCCATTAAAACTATTATGGTCTTCTAAATAGGAGATTGACCGGTCGATAGCTGTTAACACGTCATCATGTTTTGTATAAAGGGAGAGGGTGTTTCGTAAACCTTCCAGAGAGGCTGCGGCTTCGGGGAGAGACTCTAAAGATAAGGGAGCGTCAAATCCGGTAATGCCTAATGCGGTGATCCGGAAAATCTCCAAGCGCATCGCATCAAATACTTGCGCACTAGTAATGGTATAATCTAACTGATATTGCTGTATCCGTTTCAGCGCTACACTTAATTTTTTGATTTCATTAATCATTTCGGCACGAGCGGCGGTATCTAATTCATTATAGAGATAATCTTCAATGACCTGAAATCCTCCTGGAGGCTCTATTAAATTTTCACCAAGTTCAATCTCCGCTATGGGAGGACCATTCAAGGCTTTCACCGTCGTGGGAAAAAAATACTCCAAGTAATATTCAATTTTCTTGAATTGCCTTCTACATGCCAAAAAAGATCTTTTAACAGCTGTTATGTCCTTGCCTTGTTGAGCTAAGGGCATCAATGAATCATTTACAAGAACGGTAAGCTTTTGTATCTCTATTGATGCATAATCCTTACTATTTGCAGCTGTATCTGTTGCATTGGGCGAACAAAGCGTTGCCAAAAAAATGAGTGCGACAAGCAAAGTCGATAGAATAAAATGCCGATGCGCCATAAGCGATATAAAAACTAAAATACCCTTGTAGCCTTGCTACAAGGGGAAAATAGGTAGATGTGATGAATTGGTTATTTAGCAATTCCTTGTACAATGACCACTTGTCCGCCTTCTTTGTTATCTGTCAATCGGGCATCGCCCCCATCTGCATTTAAGTATTTGTCATCTTTCCACGTGTGCGGGTGAATATTGACGACAAAGGTATTGGGTTTACCGATTAGATCAGATATATCATACATAGCCCCATACTCCCAAGTGCTCAACGTTTGAACGTTATCCGGATTGTATTTTGCGTTAAAAGCTGCTTCATTTCTTCGGTGGTTCATTTGAAGCATCGGTTTCAACTCTTTTGTTGCTATGGCGTATTGCCAAATCGTTCCATCATGTTTGTTTTCTTTATAGAAAGAGTCGCCGTCCTCCTGAATGTATACGAAATTCTCCGTTACGCACAGGTTATCTGGATTTACAATGCTCTCACCTGGGTTATCGATGCCGTCAACGGCTATTTCCAATTTTCCTTTCAGCGGGTTGTCTGCGTCTAAAACCAGTTTATAAACGCGGCCCCACATGGTTTTCCCTGTTACAGGTGTCAATTTATCAGACTGACTTACGCCGGTAGCGGTAAAGTAAACCTCCCTGCCATTGGCTCCTCCACCTTTTTTATAGTCGATATCCTCTACGCGGGCAAACATAATGGCGTTTTTTTCCACGGTTTGTTGTTGTAACTGCGCACCGGTGCTGGATTTTACGTTATCGAGTTCAACAAACTCTACATCATAGCTGTTCCCTTTCTCGATATCCGTTTCAACAGTGTTATTGTCACTTCTCTTTAGTACATATAGTTTGCCATCTTCCAGGTTGCCCTGATTATTCGATACGTACATGGCCACCTGTCCATCCCCTTCATCTTCGCCAATGAGGATCACGGTTTTTCCTGAATAGGCATCTTTAGGTAATGGTACAGCATTCTCAGCGCTCCAACGACCAAAGGCAAGATTTGTACGTTGCGTGTTTTTTTTATCAATCGGCCCTAATGGGTCAATCACATGGATTAAAGATTCAGCGCCGCTTTCCCCCGCAGTGAGGAATAACGGTTTTGAAAAGCCGTGCTCTTCCGGTGTTGCCAAGGTTGCCGAACATAAACGGGTCATGCCCCCATCCGAGTCTACAATGTATTCGCCTTTGACCGGTTTTAATTCGTTGTTTAAGTATACTCTTGAAACCGATTGCAGTATCTCATGATTATTGATAAGAATGTAGCCACTTCCATCCGGATTTTTAAGCATGCCTGCACCATCAGGTTGCGCACCAAAGATAAAGTCCGGTGATTCCGGTAACACGTCATCGCTGCTAATGAGCGTAGTGATTTTTAGATTGTCGAAACCCGCAAGGGTTTTTATTAAGGAAGGATTAACCGACTGATCAACAATTTCCAATTCCGGATTTGTTTCATTGTCGTTTTTGTCGTCGTCTTTACTACATCCCCCTATCAATACGGTTGAAAGTACAAAGGATGTTATACCTAATCGTAAAGCATATTTAGCGTTTATGTTTAGCATAGTCTTCAATATTGATTTGCTATAAAAATAGTTGGTCAATATGAGCTAAGATTTAAGACTATGTTAATTCTTGGTTGATAAAAAACGGATTCTTTTGAAAAACGTTTATTCAACTACGCGTACAATTACCGGTTCCCCGTTAGCCATACCACTTACATTACCTGCATTATATTGAATCGTATAGGTGCCTGGTTGAGTAATGCCATATCCTTTCATGATCGAAAAGCGTATACTGTCCGATGTGGAAGGCGCCACCGTACAATAGCTCTCGGCGGGAGGGGGCATCACTCTTTTCGCCATAGCACCGAGATAAGGCACTTCTGTTCCTTGTGTATTGGTAATGGTGAGAAAATTGCTTATAAAGCCTTCAAACGGTGTATGGTATTGCGTAAAACGCAAGGTATCCTTTGTGGGGTTGTATACTTTGAACACGATGGGAAGGCTATCCGATAAACGGACAACGCTATCGATTTCCAATACGGCAACCAGCGTAGTGTCTCCATCCATCATCGATTCCGCTTGTTTGGCCCGAAGGCTTTCAGGTTCTTCGCCCTGCTTAGTTGCATTTTGTTGGCACTGAGTGAAGGTGAGCAGTAAGCCGGTCACTAATAGGGAATAACAAATACTAAATTTCTTCATCATATACCACAAAGGTAAGTTTTTTAAATTAACTACAAGTTCCTGAACTAATACGTAAACAAAGTTATGGGTTAGCGGGAATGATGGTCTAATGACAATGCAGTCAGGTAACGATGCACTACTGTTTGTTAAGAAGTGCATCGCTAATTTTAGCATTAGGCTGCTGAAATTGAAGCAGGTCCAAATTCCTCGAAGTGTATCGAATCTTTTGAGATTCCGATAGACAAAAGGTAATTATAGTGTGTTTTTATGAATGGGCCAGGACCGCAGATATAATATTGGGCCTGCCGATACAAGAACTCCTCCGGAATCTTATTAAGGGAAACCCATCCTGGCAGGATATCTCCTGTTTTCGAGTCGCTAACAACGTCGTAAAAGATATGCTGTTGTAGCTTACCGTGTTGTGATGAGATATGATGTAGATGTTGTTTAAAAGCGTGTACTTGCTCGTTACGACATCCATGAATCCACGTGATTGGTACTGGAGACTTCCGGTCGACTAAATGTTCTAGCATGGATAGGAGGGGTGTTTGACCAATTCCGCCACTAATAAACACTTGTGGAGACGTTTCTCCTTGCTTCAAAATAAAATTCCCCGAGGGTGCTGAAAGATCAATAATAGCACCTTCTTCAATATGTTGATGCAGACGATTACTGATCATGCCATCCGGTTGTTTCGCTCCAATTTCTTTTTTAACAGATATTCGATAATAGATACCGTTTGGTTTGCAGGATATACTATATTGTCTGGGCTGCAATAACCCAAGTTCAGGAAGGAATAAACGTAAACTGACGTATTGGCCTGGAAGAAAATCTGCCACTGGTCCGTTGTCAGTTGGGTAAAGATAAAAGGAGGTGATTTCTGCAGATTCCTTTATTTTTTTCTCCACTCGGAAGGGACGCCAGCCAACCCAGCCACCGCTTTTTGTTGATTTTTCTTTATATAGTTTCTGTTCGTGTCCGGACATGAGCTGTGCAAGTTCATGATATGCCTGCTCCCAAGCTTTCAATAAATCTTCTGAAGCTGCATCTCCCAGCACTTCTGAAATAGATGCAATGAGGTGTCCACCCACAATGGCATATTGTTCCGGCCTTATGTCGAGACTGGTGTGTTTCTGTCCAATGCTATCAACGACTGGCATCAGTATACCGGGATTATCGATATGCTCGGCATAGGCGAGCACAGCCATCGCAAGAGCCGTTTGTTGTTTTTTATTTTGCTGATTCCCCATATTGAATACGTGTTTCAACTCGGGATTGTGCTTAAACATCCTTTCGTAAAAGTGAGTAGCTAGTAGTACTCCATTCTCTTTAAGTACCGGTACGGTACCTTTTACAAGTGCTTTCTGTTGTTCATTCATTTTTATTTCAGTTGTTAATAAAAGACTTTAAAGTCTTTTATTTGGGTAAAAAAACTATTTATTTAATGTAAGCTGCCCTTTGATAAGTTCTGCATTGAACTGACCAATGGTCGTGTTGCGTAACATCAGCGTGATCTGATTTCGAACTTTTTTAAATTCGCCATGTAAGGGACAAGGATATTCTTCCGAACAATAAGATAGACCCATTCCACAACCTTTAAAAATCGTGTCACCTTCCACCGCTATTACAATGTCTGCTAAAGGGCGACTAAAGCCTGAGGTATCAATATAAAAGCCCCCATTAGGGCCTTTAACCGATTGAATTAGCCCTACTTTGCTTAATTTTTGCAGTATTTTCGCTAAAAAAGCTTCCGGGGAATTTACAGCATCAGCTATCTCCTTGATACCTGTACGCTGCCCTTCGTGTGATCGTTGTGCAATGTAGAACACAGCACGCATTGCATATTCTGCCGTTTTAGAAAAAATTCCCATAGCTTTCGTGTTCTTACAGTTATCCTGTGACAAATATAATGCATGTAAAATAAAAGACAAAAATATCTTTTATTATTCCGCTAACTTTTAATATAAGTTCCAACCCGTTTTGTAAGATTGTTGTTTTCTGCATTACCTGTAGGCGTATAGGTTGATGAATAAAGATCAGCATAAAAAGCAAAGATGACTGACTAATAAATGCCGAATGGTGATTACCTTTGAGTTTCATCAAATAGGCCAGTTATGCAAAAATCAGGATGTATATTGTCTACACTTTTCGTCACTATATACGTTTGGATGGCGGGGATGGGTGTAATACGTGCCCAAGATGCTCCCTATCCATTAGAACATGCTAAGCGAATATTGTTTCTCGGCAATAGTATAACTTATGGTGGAGATTATGTTTCAATATTTGAAACATCATTAAGCGTTAGCTACCCAGCTAATAATCCCGAAGTTATCAATCTGGCTTTACCAAGTGAAACGGTTTCTGGTCTTAGCGAGCCTGATCATGCTGATGGAAAATTTCCGAGGCCCTGCCTTTTTAGCCGAGTAACCAGCGTGCTTCAGAAGAGCAAACCGATCGATATTGCTTTTGCCTGTTATGGAATGAACGATGGGATATACTTGCCTTTTGACATGAATCGCTTTGAAGCGTATAAACGAGGTATGATTAGATTACGTGATTCGTTAGAAGCGGCGGGGGTTAAACGTATCATTTTTATGACACCGCCCATACATGATGATAAAGATAAGGGTTTAGGAGGCTATAATCTTGTTTTGGATAAATATGCAGAATGGTTGTTAGCTCAGCGGAAAGCGAGAGGATGGGAGGTAATTGATGTACATTTTCCAATGCGTGCTTATTTGGAAAAAAAGCGTCAGAAAGATGCTGACTTCAAACTTGCTGAAGACGGCGTGCATCCGGGCAAAGAAGGACACTGGCTAATAGCAAAAGCCCTGTTACAATATTTTCATTTACAAGGAGGATTAGTTAAAACATTAAACGATTTTCTGGAAAGTCAGCCTTATATTGTTAATTTATATACATTGATAGGTAAACGGCAGTCGTTTATGAAAGACGCATGGCTTACCTATACAGGGCACGAACGGCCCGGGATGCCCATTGGCTTGCCGATGGAGGAAGCGGCGATTCAATATGAGCAGCTGGAAAGAGAAATATTTCAATTGAAACGTAATTAGTTTAGCTGATTACTATCCGGACTCCACGAGTTTTTTGTTATAGGAAGTATTTTTCCTTATGTTTGTTTTTTACCACGGCCTATCAATTGTAGACAGTATGAGGTGGACTTACTTTATTCGGCAAAAGCTTAAAGTTGCTTTTTTGTTGTTCTGTATTATGGCATGTTCGGTGTTAATCAGGGTATTAGAGGACAAGAATGTGAAAAGTATTAGCAATGCGCTTTTGTCGATGTATGATGACCGATTGGTGCCTGCATCCGATATTTTTTATATGACGGAACATCTTTATGCCAAGAAATTCCTGATGCTTCAATTCCTTAATGATACAACACCTTCCGCTGTCAGTATAGAGCAGTTAGCGGGACGGATGAAGTACCATAATCAATTTATCGACTCACTGCTAAATAAATACGAAAAAACCTACTTGGTTGATAAGGAAAAAATGTATCTAGAGGGATTCAAAAAGCAGCTTGCACACTATATGTCCTTAGAAAATCATTTATTGGGAGTTTCTGAGATCGGTTTGCAACAACGTGTAACAAAATACCGGGAAGGCGGCGAGGATGCGCTTGATAGAACCATTGCAGGGCTTTCCTCGCTAGAAAGGCTCCAAACTCAGGTAGGTCGCGAATTAATGGCGGATGCACAGTTTGTCATATCAGGTACCCGTTTCTTTTCCACATTGCAGATTATCTTATCTATCGTAATCGGAATAATGGTGGTGGTACTTGTGTTAGCATCCAAAAGTGTGATAAAGAAAAAACAACCGTTTAATTTAAACTAGCTTTTAATCAAGATACTTCCGATCATCTTCTGAAAGATTGGAACGGTAAGGGTCAGTTAACTCTTCTGATTTTGTATTCGTGCTTGTTTGAAAGTTTTGTGATGGGGGATTCAATTTTTCAGTTTTTCTCCTTGGTCGTCCTAAAAGGAAGCCAACAATAACGCCAAAAGCAAACATACTACCCAAGATAGCAAGTTTAGGGATGTAACGGTCACCGAAAATCCAAAAGATTACTTCATCTGTGTTTTTCATTAAAATAATGGTAACCAAAACCGTTAAAATAATAATGAAGATAGTTTTTGCGCTCATAAGCTTATTTTTTGAACTAAAATAACTCTTTTCATAATAAGATCAACTAATATGCCAACTTATGGAACATGTAAGTGTTCTATTTGTTTGTTTTTCAATAGGTATAGCTTACCCCGTACGTGAATACAATATTTTTTGGGCTTGCATCATTAACATAAATAGCGCGTACACCGGCATCGAAATTTGGTAAATAGAACCGGAGAATATTTAGGTCGGCACGTAATTCTATACCTAAGGTGCGGGGAGAGAATTGATTTTGTCGCCCAAAATTTTCGAAATCGGCAAATACTCCTGCTTTAAGTCGCTTAATAAAAGCAAGTGGACTAATGTCCCAATCAGGATAAGCAATAGGAAATCGATAGTCCAAAAATAAAGTATTATGTACGTCGGTAGTGAGAAGTTGATCATATCCGCTAACCATCGGAATATCGTTAGATAAACGGTAATCACCGTTCCTTTCCTGAAAATTAAAACGTGCCTGAAGCGAATGGTTGTTTACTAAACCGGGAAAGTAAAAAGTAGATTTCATGGAAAAAAGGTTTCCCGATAAACGTCGATCAAAAACCATACTTCTATAGATGAAATTCAGGTTCTGTCCCCATTTTGGCGCAAGATCCAGCAAACTCCTTCTGCTGTTTCTGTTGAAATAGTACTGCAGAAGAAGCGGAAATCGTACCTGGGAAAAATTCGGTAAAGAAATGTTCTTTAAACTGATGTCATAACGCCAAGTATAACTGGTCCCAATGGATACACCGGTGTTATAAAGCGTGTTCAGTCGGTTAAAAGTTAAAGGGATGGTGGTTTTAAGCTCGGTATGGTGTTCTCTCCATCGGAGAGGGACGCGCTCATTGGGGTTGTTCTGAAGCCTAACACTGCTTAACTGCGCTTGATTGCGATACTCAACGGTGAATTTGGGAAACCAGCGTTTCAAGGAAGCACTGACGTAGTAGTCGGTACGACTGGTATTCTGGTCATAATTAAATCCAATTCGAGTGGAAAGCGTGTTCAGTAAGTTGTCAGACATCAGTTGCAAGCCTAGATCAAAATTGTCTATACTGGAGATGTCATCGCCCACGGGAGAAATGCTGTGAAAATTAAAAAGGTGCTGAATATCTTTATAAGGCCTTGAGGCAAAAGTTTTCGTTGGAGTGAAGGTAGATGTGTCTGTTATATTTTCTTGCTGTATAAGCGGCTTAAAATAGCTTATAAAGGAATCTCCGCTAGGGGTAATGGACCGACTTAAGGCTTGCCCCAAATTTAGCTTGCTAATCATATAGCCATTTACCTGATAATTATTGAAATAAATGCTTCCTGAAGATTCATCAAAGTAAGGGTTGGTTGCGCCAAATTTGATATTGGTGATTTGTTGGGGGGGGTCTCCTGAATAAGGTAACAGATAAAGGTTGTCGATACCATTGTAATGAGCTTTGAATAAGATGCCTTGCGGAATATAGATCGGTCTTTCTAACTGTTGCTTCTGCCACCCCATCAATAGTCGGCTTTCGCCCGTTTGGAGGTTAACTTCAAGCAACGTGGCACCCTGTTGTTGAACGGCGGTAGTAATGACCTTTTTTCCGCTGCTGTCAAAAGAAGGAGTTTGGACATTGAGGTTTGCAGGCAGAGCAATCCGCCTTTCTTCTGCGCCGGTCGTGCTGTTTAAGATAAGTAGCGATGCCCTGTTTTCGAGATTGATTTCTATTGTGGCAATATGCATCCCATCGGCGCTCAAAGCAGGGGAGAACAGGCGTGTTTTAAAGGTCAGTTGTTTGTATTTTTTACTGGCTAGGTCATATACATTAATGACATGAAAATTTCTTTTCAAATACCGCTTATCATAGCGAAGCTCGTCCCAGGTAATCTTGTTGCCACCATAAGAAAAATGCGGCTCGGTTTGTATTCCGGTTTTTATGACCTCTTCTATCCGGTTATCTGCTGTGATCGAAACGATCTTTGGTACACTATGGTTGCTTCTTTGTAAGGCTAGTGTGTTACCATTTGGAAGTGCTTTTGGAAACAAAAAATCAATTATTTCAGACCGACTTTCCGGAAAAGATGTGTAGGTTAATGGGTTGGTTTTTTTCAACTGATCCCGCCATAAGCTATCAAGCTCTTCCACCGTTTTCTTATGCCAGGATTCCGTGTTGTAACCCGTTAATGTCTTTAAGCTGCTACTGAAATTGTAAGGTCTAATTGGGTTCTTGGCAATCCGTGTCATCAGGTCTTCTAGAAAATTTTCACCATAGTCTCTTCGCATCTTCGTCGTCATAAAATACCCAAGTTGATAATAACCCGGAGTGATATGTTTTAGCGATCCTAAGAAGTCTTTTTGATAGCTATATTTTTTACCACTTAGTGTATTTGTTCTAAATGGAAGTTCCCATGAAGGCAAGCGACCTCGACCGGCGGTGCTGAGGGTTGTCTCGATTCCTACAGCGTCGCCCTCATAGAACCAAGGTGGGAGTGTGATGCCGAAAATAGCTAGGGCTAGTTGTTCAAAAAGTGGCGCTTTTAAATACCCGGAAATCTTATCGAATTGCACCACATGACGAAGCTCATGCACGGCCAAACTATTGAGCCAATCCTGGTAATCCATTTGCTGCGGTGGGGTAGTGCTGAATTCAGAACGGCGCGGCCCGAGCTGTACAAAACCATTGGAAACCACGTCTCGATTTTGCAAAATAATCGAAATTTTTCTTGGTTTTTTACCAATTGATTTGCTGACTTTGGTTAGGACTGATTCTAAGACATAGGTTAGACGCTGGGCCTGATTCTCAAATTCAGCAGGAAAAATAACTTGGAATTCGGGTGTTTGTATTTCTCTCCACTTTACACTTGGAGGGTTTTGGTAGTCGTCGAAAATCTGTGAAAATGCCAATGATGAATAAAAAAGTGATATTGTTAATGATAATATATTGATAATAAGTGTTTTATATTTATTTTTTTGAGTCATTACAACAGATTGCTAAAAATATTAGTTTTTTATTGGTTGGTTAATTGTTTGATATATTTATTTTTTGTTAATATAAAGTTTAAAACTAATTGATTTTTAATTTTTTATTATTTATTAAGATGTTTGAATAAGTGCTTTATGTCTTGTGTTTTTTTACGAATTTTAGCGAACAGTAGCCTCTTTGTGTGTATTTCGTAAATGTATTTAATTTTTTTTACAACGCTACACTATCTATAGTTTTTTTTTGCGTGGCTTCTCTTCAAATGTTTGATCTCGACCATTCCGGGTTTTTACATCATCGAGTTGTAGGCGTCCATTTGTTACGTGTAGTTTCTTTCATAATCTTTGAAAAGTACTATTTGTTTAGAGGCATGGTAAGCTGGAAAAAACGCTCCTATATCGAAACAAAAAAAGATCTTATGGTGTGGGTGGGCCTTCTTTTTGTGGAGTGATCAATAGGGTTAATTGCCTGTTAAGAAGTTCATATCGAGTGCTGTTTTTTTTTCGAGAAGATCGGTTCCTTTTTTTCTCGCTCTTTTCAGCTTGTTTTAAAGTTACAGAAGTTTGTAATGTAGGTGCAGGAGGATCGTTTTTTTAAAATATAGCTATTGACCCGAGTGTGAATTGTAATCGTTTTTTCTTTCTTTTTCTAATACTTAGTGTAATTTATGTCTTATTTTTTTGAGTGTTTTATTCGTATTCACATTGCTTGAATATACTGGCAGCTTCAAGAATCCTCAGCAAGATAATAAGCCAGCTATAACCTTAACTAGTAAATACAAAGTCATCTCTTTTTAGCGGAGCTTTTGTTGCCTATTCAAATTGCTTGGTCTATATGATTTTTTAATTCGGTTAGCCATTTTAAATAGCTCTGCCTCCCGTAATAGGAACCCAAATCAATTTTCTCTTTGGATCCATTTGTCTATGAGCGCTAAGCGGTATTATCTAATTTCTCCATTTTTATTTTCGAGCAATAATAAAGACGTACGCGGGCTAGGTTTAGTGGTCGTTTTAGGATGGCATTGCGAAAATTTTAGCAAGCCAATAAAATACACTAAGCCTTGTCCGGCACAGATGGCACATGGAGTAAAAATCTGTCGATGCTGATCTTATATCCGTCGCCTTGTTGCCTTAAAATGCATACTTGACTTTCAATAGTTAGCGCGCTTTGCAATAAAGAGACTGCTTTTTAACGCTTTTAAGGGCCGAATAAGATTTTAACCTTCTTGGTGGCCGCTTTGGGTTTTGTTTTCTTAAAAGGTCTGAAAAGGGCTTAAAATCGAGTCTGTATTTTTCGGCTAAGGTCTTTTCCTTTTTTATACTTTCAAAAAGGCATAAAAATGTTACCTTTGCGCTCCCCCATTTTGCAATTAAATATGTTGAAATTGTCGAAAATCGTTTTCTCTTTTCTATTACTTTTTACGGTAGCTACCCACAAATCATGGGCCCAATTTCACCCCCGGTATTTGTCTCTATCAGATTCTTCATCAATAAATATTAGTGAAAAGAAGCATTTCGTGATTCAACTGGAACACGAAAATGGAGGCGTATTAACGGGTAATGAACGAGCGAAGGAATCCTTAAGGGATGCCTATTATAATGCTTTTAATTTGAAAATCGGTTGGCAAACCAAGCACGGAGGCGATGTTTACCACCAGCTTTACAATTACCCCGTATATGGTGTAGGGTTGTATTCCAGTACTTTTGGACTTGATCATGTTGGAGATCCCTATGCTGTTTATGGCTTTGTTTCCATCCCCATTAAACCGCGCGTAAACCGTCGGTGGAACTTCAATTATCGCATTTCCCTTGGTCTTTCCGGTAGATTTAATCCCTATAGCGAGGACGAGAATCCCTTCAATTTAATTATTGGTACAAAGAACAATGTTTTTATTGATTTCGGCGGTCAGGTTAACTATACATTGAGTCGGCATTTTCAGATCGGAGCCGGTTTGGCCTTCCATCATTTTTCCAATGGGGCATTAAAACTACCTAACACAGGTATTAATCTGCTTCCTTTCACAGCTGCTGTGACTTATGTGCCCAATGCGAAAACCTTCGATTTTCGCAAGCAATATATTGCCCCGAACCCGAAAGAAGACGAACTTCAGTTTAGCTATGCATTTGGTTTTAAACAATTGGATGAGGATAATGAGCGAAAATACTTTAAATCGACTATCGGTGTCTTTTGGAGTCGCTATTTAGGATATAAATGGCGTCTAGGACTCGGCGCTAATATTTTTTATTCTGCCTCTGCCAACGATCCGGAAGTGGCAGGCGATAAAGAAAGCTCTTTTAATGCCTTGTTTTCGGGAGGGCCGGCATTCTATATCGACCATTTGTTGACATCCAAGTTGTATTTGAATGGGAACGTAGGTTACTATTTGCATCGAAATGAATTTAACCGGGAAACAAAGCCGATGTATCTGCGGATAGGTGGCCGATATTATGTTTATAAAGACTTCTTTGCTGGTGTATCTATTAAGGCACACGCAGGTAAGGCAGATTTTATCGAGTGGACCACCGGTTATACCTTGGATCTTCGTAAAAGGAAATAAGCCATAAATTGACGTCTGTTTTAGATCAAAATCGCCATCAATGAAAATAGAACCTATTTAGGTGCTTTATAAAGAAGATAAAGGCCCACACCGAGAAAGATCAGACTGGGGATAAAAGCCGCCAAAAGAGGAGGGAGGCCTCCCTTTAGTGAGAACATATTGGCAAACTGAATAAACAGAATATAGGTAAAACTAAGCGCTATTCCGACGCCGAGACTTAAACCGATTCCACCACGTACCTTTTTGGATGATAAGGAGACTCCCATCAAAGTAAGAATGTAAGCAGAGAACGGATAAATAAAACGCTTGTACTTCTCCAGCTTGAGGTCGGTCATTCTACCGGTACCTCGTATTTTCTCTTTCTCAATATTTTCATTTAACTCCTGGGTGGTCATGGCCATAAATACGTTGTCGCGAATTTCAAAATCTCTCGGTGACATATCCAAGGTGGTGTCCTTGGATGTACCCTTTATCATTTTTTCGTTTAAGCCATTTACTATACGAATTGTATAGTTCTCAATCTTCCAATTGTTTTTGACGGAGTCCCAGGTAATCCGGTCGGCAATCAATTTTTCCTGTAATTCTTGCCCCTTAAAGGTTTCCAAAATAAAATTGTAACCTACTTTGCGGTCGTTGTCAAAATTGTCGATATAAACAAAGCTGTTTTTGTCTATCTGCATATGGGTGGAACTCTTACTGTTATTGTCGATAGGTTTTACATAAATATTCTCAAAACCTATTTTCAGTTTGTTGGTTCGCGGAATAATATAGATGTTAAAAATCAGTGTGACTAGGCAGATTATCGAGGCTGCTATAAAATAAGGTCTCAAAAAACGCCGGAAACTCATACCACCATTTAAAATTGGCACGATTTCGGTTTGATCAGCCATTTTAGCGGTAAAGAAAATAACAGCAATAAAATTGATCAACGGACTGAGGAAATTGAGATAAAATGGAATGAAGCCGGCATAGTATTCGAAAACAATCTTAGAAAGCGGCGCATGGTTTTTGAGAAAGTCATCCATGCGTTCCGAGATATCAAAGATAACAGCCACAACAGTGAAAATAGCCATCGTAAACACAAAAGTGCCAAGGTATTTTTTTATTATGTATTTATCGATGATGTTCACTTGAAAATTGAAAAATCAAAATTAAAAATTAAAAAGCTCATTGGCTAATTAGCTAGATGGGGTTTGCGCTACTCGTAACCAAGCCAATAACGGACAACCAACAACCAACAACCAATAACCAATAACCAACAACCAATAACTAACAACTACTATAACCGTTCTCCCAACTGTTTAACCATTTTGTTTTTCCATTCGTAAAACGTTCCTTCCAGAATTTTAGTACGGGCCTCCTGTACTAACCAAAGGTAGAAATGCAGGTTATGTAAAGTAGCTATCTGAGCGCCTAAAAGTTCCTTCGAGTGAATTAAATGGCGTAAATAGGCCTTACTATAGAACAGGTCGGTATGCAAATCGCTATCCGGATCTATTGGCGAGAAATCCGCCTCCCATTTCTTGTTTTTGATATTGATAATGCCATTTCTTGTAAATAACATGCCATTTCGGGCGTTGCGTGTAGGCATAACACAATCAAACATGTCAATACCCAAAGCGATATTTTCTAAAATGTTAATAGGTGTACCCACTCCCATTAGATAGCGTGGTTTGTCAAGAGGTAAGATTGCGTTTACCACCTCTGTCATCGCATACATTTCCTCGGCTGGTTCACCTACGGATAATCCTCCAATAGCATTTCCGTCACGACCGAATGAAGCGATCGTTTCCGCCGATTTTTCCCGAAGATCTCTATATACCGATCCTTGCACAATTGGAAAAAGTGTTTGCTCGTAACCATATAAGGGATCAGTGTTATCAAATCGATCGCAGCATCTTTTTAACCAGCGATGTGTCATATCAAGCGATCTTTTTGCATAGCGATAGTCACAAGGGTAAGGAGTGCATTCGTCGAAAGCCATGATGATGTCAGCGCCGATAATGCGTTGCGTATCCATTACATTTTCAGGTGTAAAGAGGTGTTTCGATCCGTCAATATGAGAACGAAACGTGACGCCTTCTTCTTTGATTTTCCGCACCTCGGTAAGGGAATATACCTGATAACCTCCACTGTCGGTTAATATGGGCTTGTCCCAACCATTAAATTTATGTAATCCACGGGCAGCCTGTATGACATCAAGACCTGGCCTCAAATACAAATGATAGGTGTTGCCCAAAATTATTTGCGCTTGTATATCTTGTTTCAGTTCGTGTTGATGGACACCTTTTACTGAACCGGCCGTGCCAACGGGCATGAAGATAGGTGTTTGAATCGTACCATGTGCGGTGACTAATTCGCCGGCGCGAGCCTTCGAATTTTTATCAGTGGATTGTAGTGTAAATTTCATTTAAGGAATTGCCCTTAGCAAAAAATATTTAGTTTGCAAACTTAGACAAAATGCAATGATTATGCAATCTCTTCGCGCAGGTCATTTTTTGCTTGAGTTCATTTGATTGCGTATGCTGCCAATTTTATCTAAGTTTGCAGCCACATACTACTATAATCAGATACTTTGGAACAATATTTACACCTTGTTTTACCGGCGTTGTTGAGCGCTTCCTTGATTATTCAACTGTACCACACATTCTTTGTTCAGGGACTTTTAGGGCGTTATCCCGTGGATGATTTAAAGAGAGATACAATATATCCCCCTTTGTCCGTTATCATTTGCGCGCGGAATGAGGAAAGTAATCTGCGTCTATATCTTTCGGAAGTATTGGAGCAAGATTATCCGCAATTCGAAGTAATTGTTGTAAATGATGGATCAAGTGATGATTCTAACTGGGTTTTAAAAGAATTTCAGGCCCGTTACCCATACCTACGTACCGTGGAGATCCGCGACCAAGGTCGAAATCGACAAGGAAAGAAATTTGCCGTCACCTTAGGCGTCAAGGGTGCTCAGTATGAACACTTGGTCTTGACGGATGCCGATTGTTTCCCGCAAACTGATCAATGGCTAAAATGTATGGCCCGGCAGTTTAGGCCCAGTGTAGAGATTGTGTTGGGATATTCACCCTATACACGTGCTTCCGGTTTTTTAAATAAGTACGTCCGATTTGAAACTTACCAAACGGCTTTGAATTATTTGTCGAACGCGTTAAGAAAGAATGCTTATATGGGAGTTGGAAGAAACCTTGCCTATACAAAATCCCTGTTTTTTAAAAAGAAAGGCTTCGCTTCTCATATGCATATTCCTTCAGGAGATGATGACCTCTTTGTGAATCAAAATGCTACGAAAAGTAACGTGGCCATCTGCGTAGCACAGGAGGCGCATGTTTGGAGCACACCTAAGAGCACTTACAAAGACTACCAGCGTCAGAAAAACAGACATTTCGGTGCTGGAAAAGCTTATAAGGGCAAACATAAATTGATGCTTACTTTCCAAGCTTTCAACGCGGTAGCGTTTTATTTGCTTATAATCCTTATATTGGTTTTACAGCCTCGCTTTTGGCCTCTTGCCGTAAGCGTCTATTGTTTCCGCTTACTATGCCAATTGCTCGTTAATATCCCAATCATGAAACGTTTGCAGGTAAAAGACCTCATATGGTGGTATCCGCTAATGGATCTTTTACATTTTATATACATCTCTGTCATGGGCGTTTTTGCTCTATTCAGGAAAAATGTTCAGTGGAAATAAGGCTCTAAAAAAGACGAATATGGAAAATACATCTCCCGCAATCATCTATAAATACTTCAAAGAACTAACAGCTATTCAAAAAGAGCAAATTGATCGTTTACAGGATTTATATGCCTTTTGGAATGCGCAGATTAATGTAATTTCCAGAAAAGACATCGATAGTTTGTATGAACGACATGTGCTACATTCCCTAGCTATTGCGAAATTGGTTTCTTTCAAGGCTGGAGCAACCGTTCTAGATGTAGGCACGGGAGGAGGCTTTCCGGGTATACCTTTGGCTATACTGTTTCCGCAAACACAGTTTCTTCTAGTGGATTCGATTGGGAAAAAAATTAAGGTGGTGAAAGAAGTGGCGAATGCTTTGGGACTTACGAATATACAAACGAGTCATTCACGCGCTGAGCAAACTCCGGGTAAGTTCGACTTTGTCATTTCGAGGGCAGTTACCCGCTTAGGCGAATTTTATCCGTGGGTGCGGAATAAATTTAAGAAGGACTCATTACATGCCTTTCCCAATGGAATTCTGTATCTAAAAGGAGGAGATTTAACAGAAGAAATTGCCGAGTCAAAATTACATACTGAATTGTTCCCAATCGCTGACTTTTTTGATGAGGAATTTTTTGAAACGAAATATGTGGTTTATATAGAAGGTTGATTTTTAAGAGTTTCACGTGAAATGTTTGATGTTCAAGCCTTTTTTTCTATTTTAGGCTTTTACTAAAAACCTATCAATTCATGAAACTCGTTTATCAGTTGGCACTGACCCAAATTAAAGGGGTTGGAAATACCCTAGCTAAGCAATTAATCGATCATTGTGGAAGTGCAGAGGAAGTGTTCCGATCATCTAAAAAACAGCTGATGCTTATTCCCGGGATCGGAGAGCGAGTCGCCGGGAATATTCTTCATAAAGAGGTGATGAACGCAGTAGAGAAGGAAGTTGCTTTCATTGATAAACATAAAATCAAGGTTTTGTTTTGGTCAGAACCGGAATACCCGGTCAAACTAAAGCAATGCATTGATGCACCGGTCTTACTATATTTTAAGGGGAATGCCAATCTTCAAACCAAAAAAGTAATAAGCATGGTAGGTACCCGTAATGCAAGCGAGTATGGCAAAAGCATCTGTGAAGAATTTGTGGCATCCTTTAGACAAGAAGAGGTACTTGTCGTAAGTGGCCTAGCGCACGGCATTGATAGCTTCGCTCATGAAGCTTGTCTAAAAAACCAGATTGCCACTGTTGGGGTACTTGGGCATGGCTTGGATCGTATCTACCCTGCAATTAATCGGGCCTTAGCTACTGACATGTTAAAAAATGGAGGATTATTAACAGAATATCCTTCAGGCACCAATCCGGATAGACAAAACTTTCCCTCGCGCAATCGAATTATCGCGGGATTGGCAGACGTCACGGTGGTTGTCGAGGCAACCATTAAGGGAGGGGCATTGATTACTGCGGAGATTGCGAATGCCTATAATCGTGACGTATGTGCATTTCCAGGAGATATCAAACGGCAATCTTCCTCGGGTTGTAACCATCTCATCAAAACCCATCGTGCCCATCTCATCAGTTCGGCGAAAGATTTAGCTTATTTAATGAATTGGGACCTCACTAGCGAAAAAAAAGAAGAGAAGCAGCTAAGTCTTGAAATAATCCTGAACCCGGAAGAAAAACACGTATTCGATATTGTGAAAGAAAGTGGGGCTATAGGGATTGATGCGCTAGCCTATAAAACAAATCTTACCCAGAGTAAGCTGGCGATTCTTCTATTAGAACTGGAAATGAAAGGGGTCTTAATCGCTTTGCCGGGAAAGATGTATAGAACTCCCTAGTCTGATAAGAACGTTTTACAATGAATTAATCAGCGTCCAATAACGCCAACCTAAAATGGCCTTTTGAATCTTATTCAATTGACCGGGATCTTTATGAACCAAACTCGGTAAGATCAATTTATTGACACCAACCAGTACTTTAAATATTCTTTTTCTGAGTCCCATACTGAATAAACAAGTTGACTGGTACATTGTTTCCAGATCAACACTTTACTTGGATATGCTTAAAGTGCAAAGGAATCTCCTTTTGACGGTATCTCAACCTGATAGCCTTTTCCAACGAGATCCGCCTCCAGTGCTTGCATACTGCTCAAATCGCCGTGTACCAAAAAAATCTTCTTCAAACTCTGATTATCGTGTGCTGAAATCGTATTCACCAGATCATGATGATCCGCATGTCCGCTTAAACAATCTGTTTGTTTGATCGATGCAAAAACGGAAAGTTCCCGACTTCTTATCTTTACAATGGAATCACCTCGAAGCAAGCGATGTCCTAAGGTCCCTTTGGCGCAGTATCCTATAAAAAGGATAGTACAATAAAAATTTTGAATATTTTCGTATAGGTGATCCTGTATTCTTCCTCCTTCCAGCATACCCGCAGATGAAACGATAATACAAGGATCGTAATAATTCGAGATATCCTTGCTTTCATCCAGGTTTTCAACATATTTTAGATTTTCAAAAGAGAATTGGTCGCCTTCTCTTGCATAAAAACGCTGTGCCTCTTCATTTAAAAGGTGGTAGTATTTTCGATAAACTTCTGTCGCATAATTGGCAAGCGGACTATCCACAAAGATCTGTACGGGAGGTAAAAGTCCTTCTGAAAAAATGCGATTAAGACTATATACCAATGCTTGCGTCCGACCTACACTGAATGCGGGTATAATCAATTTACCGGGTGTTTTAATACAGGTCTCTTTTATTGTATTGATTAAAACTTCTGTGAAATCCTGATCGGTATGGTAGCGTCCGCCATAGGTAGACTCGCACACTAAATAATCAACTGGCGGAAGAGGCTGGGGATCCGGCAATATGGGATAGTTTTTTCGACCCAAGTCTCCTGAAAAAGCTATTTTCTTTGTCTGCCCGTTTTCCTCAATCTCTAGAATTGCCGCCGCCGCGCCTAATAGGTGCCCCACAGGAATCAGGGTTAATGTAATGTTGCCTGTTATTCGAAACGGTTTATGAAAAGGAATCGTCACAAAACGTTCGACAGCATCCATTACATGCTTTTGTAAATACAACGGCTTATTATACCTTGTAAAGGTTTTCTTTCCTCGTTTTACTTTTCTCTTTTCTTGTTTAAGAAAGATATTTACGGAATCCAGCATAAGTAATTCGCTTAGTGCTGCGGTAGGAGAGGTGCTTAGAATCTGTCCTTGAAATCCCGAACGGATAAGTGTAGGAATATTTCCCGAATGATCAATGTGCGCATGTGTTAATATAAGGACATCAATTTCGGACGGATGGAAAGGAAAGTGCTCGTTATCTTCCAAACTGACAGAAGGTTCGTAATTCAAACCGCAATCAATCAGTATTTTATAACCTTCTATTTCTAAGAGGTGCATGCTTCCCGTTACTTGTTGAGCCGCACCCCAAAACGTTAAATTCATATTTTTAGCAGTTCAGACTATCCGTTCACTTTTTCTTGTTGAAGATGGCTAAGATAACGATATAATCCTGTTTCACGTTGAATAAGTTCGCTGTGCGTACCGCATTCAATTACCCGGCCCTTTTCGATAACAATAATCTTGTTCGCTTCCCGTATGGTGGAAAGACGGTGAGCAATAATGATCGAGGTACGGTTTTTCATCAGTTCTTCTAAGGCGTTCTGAACTAAGCGTTCTGATTCGGAATCGAGCGATGAAGTGGCTTCATCCAATATAAGAATGGCGGGATCTTTCAACAGTGCCCGCGCAATGGCTATACGCTGGCGCTGCCCACCGGATAGCTTCACACCCCTTTCTCCCACCAAGGTATCATAACCTTCCGGGAAACCCATAATAAAATCGTGTGCATTAGCACGTTTGGCGGCGGCGATTACTTCTTCTGCGTCAGCCTCTAACTTACCATAGGCAATATTTTCACGTATAGATCCTCCAAAAAGCAAAACATCTTGTGGTACAATGGCTACTTGATTTCTTATATCGGTTAACCGATAACTTTCTGCTTTTTTTCCATCAAACAAAATATCGCCTTCCTGTGGTTGGTAAAATCCAAGGATAAGTGATGCCAACGTAGATTTACCGGTACCGCTTGGGCCCACTATGGCTATTTTTTCACCGGCATGGGCGCTGAAAGATATATCTTTTAGAACCGTAATTTCGCTTCTTGAGGGGTAGGCGAACTGTACATGGTGAAACGCGAGATCACCTTTTATACGTTGTTTTATCTCGTTTTCCTCTGGAATTATAGAAACGTTTTCCCTCTTTTCTTCTAACAATTCGATAACGCGCTCTGTGCTGCCTACGGCTTTTTGTACATTGGCGTACAATTCAGGAAAGCTGCCCATAGAACCTGCTACAAATAAAGAAGAGATAATATAGGTAGTAAGGTTTCCAACCGAGAGTTCGCCGGTAGCGATGAGCGAAGAGCCATACCAGATAACACTTACGACTGCACCGAAAATACAAAAAAGAATAAAGGAGGCAAATAAACCGCGATAACTTGCTCCTCGTAGGGCTAATTGCACAACGGCTTTCAGCGAATTCTGATAACGATTCGCTTCATAAGCCTCATTGACAAAAGCTTTTACATTGCTGATACCCTGGAGTGTTTCTTGAACGATGGTGTTCGATTCGGCCAGCTTGTCTTGTGCCTTCCGTGATAAATTACGGATAAATTTACCGAAAAAAACTGCGATGATGACGATAACAGGTAAAATGGATAGGTTGAGCAAGGTGAGCTTGACCGATACAATAAATAAAAAGCTTACGCCGCCAACCAAGAGAATGCTTTGTCGGATCATCTCTGCAAAGGTGGTGGTCATGGTATCCTGTATCTGTGACAGATCAGCTGATAATCGACTATTCAATTCGCCTACTCTTCTATTGGCAAAAAAATCCATCGGAAGCGTAATCAGATTAAAATAAGTATCACGCCTGATATCGGCCAAGGTCTTTTCGGCAACTTCTACAAAGAGCCGGATACGAAAGAAAGACACAAAAGATTGAAAGAACAAAATGGCGAATGCAATAAGACCGATCACTTTAATACTTGCAGGAATAAAGGCTAAACCCTGTTTTCCCTGAGCCGCATCTACCATACCGCCCATGAGCGCCGGGAATGCCAACAAGGAGATGCTGGACAAAAATAGAAAAAACAAACCCAGAATAAACTTCAAACGATAAGGTCTAAGGTATCTTAAAAGTTTCTTTACGTTGCGGAGTGATGTTTTGTTGATTTTTGTTTTAGGTAGTTCATCGGTAATTCCGTTTCCACTATTTAATCGAGCACGTGCCATTAATCGAATTATCGGTTTTAAAATAACTTAACATGCAAAGGTAGTGACATAAAAGGGCATGCCTATCACTGTAAAGTCAATTTTTTTTTCGCTTAACTAATAAAAATGATACCGTTGCCAGTGCTAAAAAAGCAATGATGAGCACATTGAGATAGACACTGTTCTGTCTTTTTAAAACATTTACTTCTTCCAGGAGCTGTTCTTGGCTTTTCCGGAGTTTACTGATGGTATTGATATAGCCGGTAATGCGAGAGCCGGATTCCAATGCTTTATTTTCTACTGTTTGCTTTTCAATATCTTTGAAATCCAGTAATGCTTTGGTTTCTTTAAATATATTGTTATCCGTCTTTACAATTTCTTTGAGTATATCAATGGATGCTTGCATATCTTTCTTGGTTTTCAATCCAAAAATGCCTGATCGGGCCCGTAGGCTAGCATCAAATTCACCAAAGCGTTGGCTTCGTTGATCCAATAATCGATTTACCTTTGCCCTTTGTCTTTCATAGGCTGTGCTATCTTCTTGAAAGGACGCAAAGCAATCGTTCATGCTGAGCGTAAATACTAAAATTGTGATTAATTTGTATTTCATTTTCGTTAAAGTATATCAGGAAGTCGGAATAAACTCATACCAGATTAATCTATATGTCTTTTAGCTTATCACGTAAAGCCTATTGCCTTACCGGCTTAAACTCTATGCGAATAATGTCTCCCACCTGTAGACCGAGAAGGCCGCTAGCATTTCCTTTATTAATTGCGATTTCAAGATGATTGCTAATTCCAAAAAGACATAATTTTTCACCCTCCGGTACCTCGTTATAATGCCAGCTTAAGTGTTTTATGGATTCATTGCGACGAAAAAATAGCTCAAAATCCCGATTTTGCTGTATTTGGTTGAAAAGCTCTTTACTGATATTGGTAATAACATTTTGAAAAGAATCGACATAAATAACACTTCCTCTAATGGTGTCGCCGTCTATAATGGGTTGAATAATAACTCTTTTGACAAGCGAATTCACAGGATCTCCGATGTCTTCCATAGTTCCGCCCTTGGCTAAATGGGTTGCCGCTTTGGCGAAGATATCGGTAAGAGGAAAATGTAGAAACTTTAAATCCTGCATGATATTAAGTTCAACGGCCTTCTCCGGATCACCGTCGAGTAGCAAAGAAAATATACCGTTATCAGCCCCCACAAAGTAGTGGCCTTTATACTTGACGGCTAAATATCGTGTATCTTTATTAAAGACGGAGTCAATACCGATTAAGTGAACGGTGTCTTTTGGGAAATATCGGTATGCATTTTTTAAAACAAAGGC
The DNA here is from genome assembly GCF_044784325.1 of Olivibacter sp. EAT-5. Classification (NCBI taxonomy): domain Bacteria; kingdom Pseudomonadati; phylum Bacteroidota; class Sphingobacteriia; order Sphingobacteriales; family Sphingobacteriaceae; genus Olivibacter; species Olivibacter sp. EAT-5. The sequence goes on from NZ_CP173028.1 coordinate 3,294,423, forward strand.
GGCTTGTTGTATATTGAAGGGAGCGATATCATGGGACACATCTACCAACCTGACAGTGGGGTATAAACTGATAATACTCCCTTTTAGTGCAGCTTGGTAAAAGTCTTTATGTCCTAAATCTGTGGTTAACGTAATGATGCCCATATCTAAATCTCAGTCCGCTGATAAAATCCCATTTTGCTCCGGAAGGGAGTATTTTAGTACGATTACTATTGATGCAAATACTTTTTTTTATGCACTATAATTAGTAATCTTGCGTAGGGATTTTAAGGTGCAAACCTAGCATGAATTTTTCATATTTAGTTGTGAATATTTCCAAAAATATAAAAAATCCGGTAAGCAGTTATCCGCTAGCATAAAAAGAAAGAGCGCTTAGGAAAAAGCATAAAAAACAAATAAGGCAAAATTTGAACGAATTACGAATTACATTGGAACAGGTGGATCCAGCATTGTTATGGGGCCCCCAGAACGAGCATTTTGAATTGATACGCAAGTACTTTCCGAAATTGAAATTGATAGCTCGTGGCACTGAACTGAAGGTTCTTGGCGATCCGGAAGAGATTAATATCTTTAAAAATAAGTTTGAAGCGATCATCGGACATCTGGAAAAATATAACCATATCAATTACAACGATATCGAGACGGTGTTGGGTGCGACGCCGGCTGTGGTAGAGAAGGAGAGTATCGTAGAGAAAGCAGCTGCTCCTTTTGGAGGAGAACCCATTGTATTCGGTCCCAACGGTATTGTTGTCAAAGCTCGGACCGCCAATCAGCGTAAAATGGTAGATAGTATCCTCAAAAACGACATCCTTTTTGCCATTGGTCCTGCCGGAACGGGAAAGACCTACACCGCAGTGGCCTTGGCTGTGCGGGCGTTGAGAAATAAAGAGGTGAAGCGCATTATATTAACACGTCCTGCCGTTGAAGCCGGCGAAAATCTGGGCTTCTTGCCGGGCGATCTAAAAGAAAAGGTGGATCCTTATTTGCGGCCGCTTTACGATGCGTTAGATGATATGATCCCGGCCGAAAAACTCAAGATGTACTTGGAAAATCGAACAATAGAAGTTGCGCCATTGGCATTTATGCGTGGAAGAACCTTGGACAATTGCTTTGTGATTTTGGATGAAGCTCAAAACACAACGGAAATGCAATTGAAAATGTTCTTGACCCGAATGGGCCCGACGGCTAAATTCATCGTAACGGGCGATGTGACGCAAATCGATTTACCAAAAAAGCAACAGTCGGGTTTGCATAATGCCCTAAAGCTTTTAGATGATATAGAAGGTATTGATATCATCCATTTAAGTGGGGGAGACGTGGTTAGGCATAAACTGGTGAAACGTATTCTGGAAGCTTACGGAGATATTTAGGGCAGAGTTGCCAGTTGTTAGTTGCCAGTTGCCAGTTGCGGGTTGTGAGCTGTAAGCGGTAAGCTATAGGCTGTAAATACATAGAACCTAAGACACAAGACACAAGACGGGAAGTCTTGATACTTATGTCTTGATACTTTTGTCTGCCCGTCGGGGTTTTGATTTTTTACTTTTGAATTTTTACTTTTTAATTGAATAACAGTGAATGCGATAAAGGAAACTCATTTTACTTTTCCAAAACAAACGGCTTTCTACAAAGGGAAAGTTAGGGACGTTTATACGATAGATAATCAATATTTAGCCATGGTAGTATCCGATCGGATATCTGCCTTTGACGTTGTATTACCGAGAGCGATTCCGTATAAAGGGCAAGTGCTCAATCAGATTGCCGCTAAATTTCTGAAAGCCACCGAGGATATTTTGCCGAACTGGGTAATTGACGTACCGGATCCGAGTGTTACCATTGGAAAAATCGCGGAACCCTTTAAAGTGGAGATGGTTATTCGTGGTTATTTATCCGGGCATGCTTGGCGTGAGTATGCGGCGGGGAGACGATCTGTTTGCGGGGAATCATTGCCGGAAGGATTGAAAGAGAATGATAAACTTCCGAAGCCAATTATTACGCCAACCACCAAGGCGACCGTAGGGCACGATGAAGATATTTCTCGGACCGAAATTTTAAAGCAAGGCATTGTAAGTGAGGGGGATTACGTGAAATTGGAGAAATATACCCACGCTCTTTTCGAAAGAGGCACAGAAATTGCAGCTGCTCAAGGACTGATTTTAGTAGACACTAAATATGAATTCGGGAAAATCGGAGATCAAATCATTTTAATTGATGAAATCCACACACCTGATTCCTCACGGTATTTTTATAAAGAAGGCTATGATGAGCTGCAGAAGGAAGGAAAGCCCCAACGCCAACTTTCGAAAGAATTTGTAAGGAAGTGGCTTATTGAAAATGGCTTTCAAGGGAAAGAAGGGCAATCTGTTCCCATGATGGATGATGAACTCGTGGCATCGATATCCGAACGGTATATCGAATTGTACGAACATATTACCGGTGAAAAATTTATTCGATACGAGATACAGCATATCGAAGAACGTGTAGAAAATAATATTAATAAAGCCCTCGACAGGTTATTGGAAAGGGGATAAAACCAATAGGTATGAAGTTTACAATTGATAAACATGAGCGTTATGTAGTAATTACCCCTCATGAGGAAGTGTTGGATGGTGTTACGGCACCTAAAATTAAGTCGGAATTTGTATTGTTGAATACTGACGGACAACGGAATATTGTGTTGGATTTAACCCATGCGAAAAGCGCTGATACATCTGGCTTACGTTGTGCGCTGACAGCACATAGGCTGTGTCATGCCGCGGGGGGTGTTTTTGTAATCTGCTGCGCGAATAAGGAAATTATGCAGCTTATCGAACTGTCTAACTTGAAAGAAGTGCTAAATGTGGTGCCTTCTTCTAATGAAGCAGAAGATCTCATCTTTATGGAAGAATTGGAAAGAGAGTTTAGGGGACAAGTGGCGACCGATGAAGAATGAGATTTGAGGTAACAATTCTTGGAAGCAATTCAGCTACACCTCTGTTTGGGCGCCATCACACGGCACAGATTCTGAACTGCAACGAGATTGTCAGTTTAATCGATTGCGGTGAAGGTACCCAATTGCAGCTCCAGCGATATGGGATCAAAGCCAACCGTATCAAGTATATTTTTATTTCCCATCTACACGGGGATCATTATCTGGGGCTTGTAGGTTTGATATCTTCCATGCATTTAAATGGAAGAAAGGAAGATTTGCATGTTTTCGGCCCGGAGGGGCTTAAAGAGATAATTGATCTCCAACTTCATTATTCTGAGACTTCTCTGCGATACAAGCTCGTTGTTCAGACGACCAGTCCGCATACGGCGGAAACGATTCTGTCTGATGCGAATTTTGAAGTGATGACTTTTCCTCTGAGTCATCGAATTAATTGCACTGGATTTTTATTTCGTGAAAAACAGCGGCTTCCACGTATAAACAAAGACGCCATTGCCGCATTGAACATCCCTACTCCTTATTATCCCTTGTTAAAACGAGGTATTGATTATACCGATAATGAAGGTAAGGTTCACCGCGCCGCAGACCTTACCACGCCTGCTCCTGTACCGCGTAGTTACGCATTCTGTTCAGATACGGTGAATATAAAAAGCTATTGGCCTTATATCGAAAAAGTTGATCTTTTATATCATGAAGCTACCTTTTTGCATGATATGCTAGAAAGAGCTGTAGAGACCTTTCATACTACCGCCTTACAGGCCGCAGAAATTGCAAAAGCCGTAGGTGCACGAAAGCTGGTTATTGGACATTTTTCCGCAAGGTATAAAGATTTACAACCGCTTTTAGATGAAAGCCGTACCGTATTTTCCAATACAGAATTGGCTATAGAAGGTGAAACTTTTGAAATTTAGCCCTTATTTCTTTTTTGATTCTTCCTTACCGTCTTTGTCCTTTTTTCCGAACACAGAAAAATGAACATACCTACTGGGATGCTCCCGCAGGTCAATCATCAAACAATCCAGATTTTTGGATGCATTATTTAGATTGTTGTAAAGCTCCTCGTCATTCAACAGCAAACCAACGGATCCTTTGCCGTTATTGATATTGTCAACAATATGTTGTAAATCAGCCACTGCTGCATTTGCATTTTGGATAGTTTGTTGAAAATTTGCTTTAGCCACTTGATCCGTGACACTTTCCATATTCGTTAGAATAGAAGTTATGCGCTCTCCATTATTTTTAAAATTAGCGGAGATGGATTCCACATTGCTTAAAATATTCGAGAGTTTGGTACGCTGCGTGCCAACGATCGCATCTACTTGTGCAGTTGTATGTTCTAACGTATTCAAGGTGTTAGCGATACTAGCAATGCTTCTGTTAAAGTTGCGTTGGAAATCCGCATTTATTGTGTTGTTTATCGAACTCAATACCGAATCCAAAACGGCAACCACTGCCTCTGCCTTTTTTTGTACCGGTTCCACCTGTTCCAAAATATTACGCTGAATGTTTGCCCGGAGCGTATCCCCGTCTTGGGCGTAATCCTTACTGTCTCCGAGTTCAAACACAATGGCTTTACCTCCCAAAAGGTCCGTGCTGGCAATCCTAGCTATCGTATTGGCCGGAATGGCGTAATCTTGATTGATCTTAAATTCAGTCAAGATCTCTCCGTTAGGTTGGAGACTCATCTTTGACACCCGGCCGATTTGATATCCATTTACCATAACCGGTTTGGAAACGCTCAATCCGTCTACTCGGTCATAGGAAGCATAAAATTTATTTTCACTGGTAAAAACATCATTGCCTTTTAGAAAACTGTATCCAATAATTAATACAGCAATGGCTACGGTAGCTAAAATGCCTACTTTGGTTTCGTTAGATATTTTCATTCAAATAATCTTTTTAAGGCAATGAAGCTGAGATGAGCTTTTGATTTTTTACGGTAGCTCATGCAGTTTTCATTGGGTAATGGTCTTTTTCGTTTTATATTTCGTGCCGCTCAATCATGTTTAACCGGCCAGGCTTAAAGCGACGAAAATTGTACACACTCTACCATGAACAACAATCCCTACCAATTTGTTTAGTTTTCTGCCTGCCTCTTATAGCTTTTTATAGCGTTTAGTAAATTCGCTACGATTTCCGATTGACCTTGCGCAGAATTTAAATAGCGCTCTTCATCCGGATTACTGATAAAACCTACTTCGGTTAAGACCGCCGGCATACCAGCTCTTGCTAAAACGGCCAAGCTTAATTCTTTTACGCCTCTGCTGCCCCTACCTGATTTCACATATTCTCCTTCGATAAATGAAGCTAATTTAATACTTTGATCCCGATAAGCATTCTTCATAAGTGAAAAAATAATATAGCTCTCCGGATCCTTCGGGTCGAAGCCGTCATAATTTTCCTGATAGTTTTCTTCCAACAACATAGATGCATTTTCACGAATTGCGGCGTCTTGCTCAGCCAATCGACCGGATCCCGATACAAAGGTTTCCGTCCCGCGGGTAGTTGTATTAGGGGTACTCACGGTTTTGTAAATAGGCACCCTTTTACCGTTCCTTCTACGATAACCCGTCACGATTCGTTTTTTAATCGAAGGCATGGAATTGCAATGAATGGAAATGAACAAGTCGGCCTTTTTCTCATTGGCTAATCCGATTCGCTCATAGAGAGGGATAAAAACGTCCGAAGTACGGGTATAGATCACTTTCACATCTTTTAGCTCGCTTTGAATGGAACGTCCTAGTTTTAGCGCAATCTGGAGTGCAATATCCTTTTCCACCGAGGTTCTGCCTCGTGCGCCTATATCGTGTGCTCCATGACCCGCATCAATGACAATGGTCTTGATCCGAAAATCTTGATTTTCCGTGTTTTGCTGTAGGTCGCCAAGATAAAATTCAGCAGACCGCACGTTGAAGACGATAAAAAATGTGAAAAGGATAATGGATAATAGCTTTCTATACATTAGTTTTCAATCTGTTTTTTATAGTTTTTTATTGCGTTAACTAGGTTTTCGACAATTTCGGCTTGCCCTTCAGCCGAATTCATATAGTGTTCTTCTTCCGGATTACTTATAAAGCCCATTTCCGTTAAAACCGCAGGCATTCCTGCACGGGCAAGCACTGCCAAACTTTGCTCCTTAACACCGCGATCCAATCGCCCGGCCTTAATGTACTCATTTTGAATGAAAGTTGCCAGTTTTATACTCAAATCTCGGTACTGATTTTTCATTAAGGAAAATATAATATAACTTTCAGGATCTTTTGGGTCAAATCCGTCGTAGTTTTCCTGGTAGTTTTCCTCCAATAACATGGAGGCATTCTCCCGCATGGCAACATCCTGTTCGTCCAATCGTCCGTAACCGGAAACAAAGGTTTCTACACCGCTCACGGAAGTGTTTTGCGAACTAATCGTCTTATATACCGGTACACGTCTGCCCCGCTTATTTCTAACATATCGGGAAACCACCCGTCTGCTGGTATGTGGCATGGAATTACAATGAAGTGAAATAAAAAGGTCCGCCTTATTACGATTGGCAATACCGATGCGTTCATATAATTCTATAAAACTATCATCCGTTCGGGTATAAACGACCTTTACACCCTCAATCTCTTTTTCTATCGCTTTTCCCAATTTCAGGGCAACGGCTAAGGTGATATCCTTTTCCTTTGAAAAGGAACCATGTGTGTTTCCATCCCTCCCTCCATGACCGGCATCAATGACAATTGTTTTTATTTTATAGGTGTTATCATACTTATTTGTCGAACTTTGCGTTGGTATGTGTAATGAGAGTATTAAACAAATGGTTGCCGCAAATCTTGTTACAAACGTAATCATCCAAATCCGTAATCTTGTTTAAAATATATAATGCTATAAAGTTAATCTTATTGTATTAAATTGCTAATAAATGCTTTTATTGAAAAGAATTGTAGCAATCGTAAATAAAAAACTGTTAAGTGAAGGAATAGCTATTGCAAGCTGCTATTGCTTTCACTAATTTTGGGCGCCTTAATTTTTTTATACTGCAAAAATAATATTCGTTGTCAAATTTGAAGTCTGTTAGCATCTTTTTTAAAGTTATTTTATTCCTCGCAGGCACAGCGATGCCATTATGGGCATCCGGACAGCAATTTATTGTGCAGGACAGCTTAGGCAGACCGCTAAATTTAACGCAAGATTCTGTTCGCCAAGACAGCATAAAACAAGACTCAGTCCGCCAAGATACGGTAAAAAAAGATGGTGAAGCAGGCGGACTCACTTCCGTGGTTTTGAGTAACGCCGAGGATTCCACTCGAACCGATCGAAAAAATAACCAACTTCATTTATATGGCAATGCGAAAATAAAGTATGAAGACATGGAGCTTACGGCTGACTACATCCGGATAGACAATAATACGCGTACGATGTTTGCCAGTGGTATGATCGATCATAATGGAAAATATAAAGGACGGCCTATTTTTAAAACGGCTACGGATCCACCCGTTACCGTCGATTCGTTAATCTTTAATTTCGATAGTAAAAAAGGTAAAACGTATGGGGTCTTTACCGAAATGGACGGCGCGTCCATTCAGGCAAAAGAAATAAAGAAGAATGAATATAATGAGCAGTTTATCAGACATGGCTTTTATAGTACCTGTAATTTGCCCTTTCCACACACGCACTTCGGTATTCAAATGAGTAAGGTTATCCTCACGGAGAACCAGGTAGTCTCAAAAAGTGCCTATATGGTGGTAGAGCAGGTCCCACTACGTTTTATCATGATCCCTTTCGGCTTTTTTCCAAAAACCAATAAAAGACAGTCGGGCATTTTGTTCCCAACTTTTGGAGAGGATTTCAGCAGGGGTTTTTTTATGCGCGATGCCGGATATTATATAGGAATAAATGATTATTGGGATGCTGAGCTACGAGGGAACCTGTACTCAAAGGGATCCTGGGAAGCTAACGCCCGTGTGCGCTATAAGAAAAACTATAAATACGATGGGGGATTTTCACTGCGCTACGCTTACACAAAAAACGGGGAAGAAAATACGCCTGGCTTTTCTCGTGCTAAAGACTTCAATATCACCTGGAACCACTCGCAAAGGCAGGAAGCTAATCCGGGTACAACTTTCAGTGCCAGTGTAAATGCCGGAACCGGTAGTTACTTTTCGAATACGGCTGCCGGCGGATCATATGATTACAATCAGATCACGCGGAATAACATGTCTTCCAGTATCGCTTACGGAAAGACTTTCGCCGATGGAAAAGTGAATTTCACTTCGTCCTTAAGCCATCGACAGGATATCAGTACCGGTGCTGTCAATCTCGAACTGCCAACTTTCAACTTAAATGTGGCTACCTTTAATCCTTTTGATTCAAAGGATCGAGTGGGAGAACAGAAGTGGTATCAGCGTATTACCATGGGCTATAGTATGCAGGGAAAAAACTCGATTAATGCGGGGGATAGTGTTCTGTTCACAAAAGAAACCTTGAAAAAAATGCAAAACGGAATACAGCATAATATTCCTATCAGCATGTCGCTCAATGTCGCCAAGTACTTTCAATTTAACACCAGCGTGAACTATACTGAACGTTGGTATTTCCAATCCATCCGTAAGTTCTATGATAATACGCCACAAGGTTATGAAGAAGTTACCGATACGGTGCAGGGCTTCAACAGAGCTTATGATTATAGCTTTTCCAGTGGATTTTCTACCAAGGTATACGGCCAAAAGAATTTTAAAGGAAAGCTGGCAGCCATTCGCCATGTAATTACACCTTCGATCAATTTTAACTATCGTCCCGACTTTTCTGAATCGAAATATGGCTTCTATCGTGAACAGCGTTATGCTGATGGTACACCCGTCTTGGATAATCAAGGTAGAATTCAAAAATATTCTATTTTCCAGAATGCAATTTACGGAACTCCCAGTGCGGGTCGATCAATGGGTATTGGTTTTTCAGTGGACAATAATATCGAAGCTAAAGTACGTAGTGAAGATGACACCACCGGGACGGGGTTTAAAAAGATCCGGATTTTACAAGGTTTGACCTTTAGTGGAAATTACAATTTTGTGGCCGATTCATTTAAGTTGTCTAATATCAGTTTTTCGGGTAGAACTGCACTTTTTGATGATAAACTGGGGCTGAATTTTAACGGTAGTTTTGATCCTTATCGCTATGAAACATACACAACGCCTGGGAGCTCAACAGTGAGTTATCGAAGGATAAATGAATATGCCATTAAAGGTGGACAGCTGGCAAGGCTTACTCAGTTTGGTTTATCGATGGACTTTAGTTTTAATCCGGCAGCTGCGAAAAGCAGAAATAACAACTTGGATGAAATGAATAAAAATAAAACCAATATGACGCCTGAACAACAACAGGAGTTGGCCCGAATCAGTTCTGATCCAAACGCTTTCGTCGATTTTAACATTCCCTGGAATATTGCGGCTTCTTTTAGTTTCCAATACAGCAAGCCTTTTGCGGAATCGCGTATAACCAGTACCATCAATCTGCATGGTGATTTTTCCATTACTCCGAAATGGAAGGTGCAATATAATACCGGCTATGATTTTCAAATGAAAAAACTTGCTTTAACCCAATTTAATATTTACCGGGATTTGCACTGTTGGGATATGTCTTTTGGCTGGGTGCCATTCGGTACTTATCGAAGCTATACTTTTAATATTCGGGTAAAAGCATCTATTTTACAAGATCTAAAATTGACCAAACGTAACGACTATTATAATAGCTTTTAGGTGTTAGCTGTTAGGATTTAGGCAATAAGCTCTAGGCTGTAAGCGATAGGCGGCTAATTAGGTGTTAGTTAGCTGGAAGTAAATATTGGTTAGTAGGGAGTGAAAGTTGTCAGTTGCCAGTCCCCTTTTTTTAATTTTGACTTTTTAATTTTTAATTTTCGAATTACGTCATGACAGCAGAGATTATAACCATAGGCGATGAAATACTGATTGGTCAAATCGTGGATACCAATTCCGCCTGGATTGCCCAACAATTAAACCGTATCGGAATCGCACTGGTGCAAATCACTTCCATTGCAGATCAAGGGGATGCGATTAGGCAAGCGTTAAGTTCGGCTACCTCACGTGCCGATATTATACTATGTACAGGCGGTTTAGGCCCCACAAAGGACGATGTTACCAAGCAAACGTTGGCGACTTATTTTAATACTACCTTGGTTCGCGATGTTGACGTTCTTGCCCATGTCGAATCTATATTTAAGAAGTTCAATAGGCCAATGCTGGAAGTCAATAACAGGCAAGCAGATGTTTTGGCCAACGCCCGGGTTTTGCATAATGAAACGGGCACGGCTCCGGGTATGTGGATTGAGGAGAACGAAAAAATATACATCATTATGCCAGGGGTGCCTACCGAAATGAAGTACCTGATGCAAAACGAGGTGCTACCCAAGTTGCAAGGATTACCTAACCAGTATGCTATTTCCCATCGCTCTATATTAACTGCGGGAATCGGCGAATCTTTTCTTGCGGAGAAATTGCATTCATTTGAAGAAGATTTACCACCACATATCCATTTGGCATACTTACCTAAATTCGGACAGGTGCGTTTACGGCTAACGGGCAGTAGCTTAATAGAGCAGGCTCTCGAAAAAGAAATGGAGGCTTATAGCAGTACACTGATGGAGCTTGTAAAGCCTTATTTCGTTGGAGAAGGCGATGTCTTATTGGAACAACAGCTATTAACGCGTTTAAAAAATCATCAATTAAGCTTATCTACCGCGGAAAGTTGCACCGGTGGCTACTTAAGTCACCTGATTACTAGCCTGCCCGGGAGTAGTGCGGTTTTTAAAGGAGGCGTGGTATCTTATAGCAATGAGTTAAAGGAACAGGTTCTTGGAGTACGGGCTAGCACCTTAGCTGCCTATGGCGCTGTAAGTGAGCAAGTAGCTTTGGAAATGGCGTTAGGAGCTCAAAAAAACTTCAAAACCGATTATAGTATGGCTATTACCGGAATTGCAGGGCCGGACGGTGGAACGGATGATAAGCCGGTTGGGACTGTTTGGATTGCCGTTGCAGGCAAAGAAGGGGCCAAAGCAAAATTATTTAACTTTGGGAAAATACGGTTGCCTAATATTGAACGTTCAGCCGCAAATGCCCTGGTTATGCTTTTTTATCTGCTGAAAGAAGAACTTGTTGACTAGTTATTTGGTTGAGTAGTTAAATAGGTAAGTTGTTGATACCAGTATGATAACCGAACAAAGTGAGTTCATGAACACTTTGGAAATAAGCAGCTAGTGAATAAGCATTGAGACCGGTACCCGCAGCCGGCAGGCAGGTGTCCTGTGCTCGCAACGGCAACTCAGCGCAATGGGAACCGGTGCAACTGATAGTTGATTTCTGAAGCCCAATAGCTTAAAAACAAATAACGAGTAACTAATGGCTGTTTTTAACGAATTTTATTCTGTTCTGTTTTATTTTTTTAGATATTGTTGTAACTTACGACGCTTAATGCAAATTAATTAGATATCACGTTATGGCTAGATATAATTTACTCCTTCCGGCGATGGGCGAAAGTGTGTCTGAAGCAACTATAATAAATTGGGTAAAACAACCTGGTGATATAGTAAATGTCGACGATATCATCGTAGAAATTGCAACAGACAAGGTCGACTCTGAAGTGCCATCACCCGTAGCCGGGAAATTGATTGAGCAGCGCTTTCAACATGACGAAGTGGTTCAAGTTGGAGATGTCCTTGCCGTTTTGGAGATCGAGGGGGATGATGAAGAATCGGCGATGAGTGCAGCCACATTAAATGAGCCTTTGATAGAAGAAAAAATTCCTTCTATTAGCACGGAAATTCCAGGGATGCAGCAATTAGTAACGGATGATCGGGTGAAGGAAGAGGAACCGGTAGGGGATGCGGGCCGTTTTTACTCACCCTTAGTTCGCAATATTGCCCACGAGGAAGGCATACCAACAGACGAACTTGAGCGTATTCAAGGTACGGGATTGGATGGTCGTGTCACTAAGCAAGATTTACTGGATTATCTGGCCAAACGGGCTAGTCAAACTGATCAAGAGGGGCAGGTTTCCGATGAGGGAGTAGGTTCTCCTAATCCGCCCGAGCCTGTGAAAAATATCGAACCGGCAGCGGTGAGCGTTTCGGGAAAGGATGAGATTATTGAAATGGATAGAATGAGGCGGCTTATTGCCGAGCATATGGTTCATAGCGTACAAACAGCTCCGCATGTTTGCTCATTTGTAGAAGCAGACGTTACCAATTTGGTGAATTGGCGAAATAAGATCAAAGATAGTTTTCAACAGAGAGAAAATGAAAAGCTCACTTTTACGCCTATCTTTATCGAAGCTGTCGTAAAAGCAATTAAAGATTTTCCCATGATTAATATTTCGGTGAAAGGTACTCAGATTATTAAAAAGCATGATATCAATATCGGTATGGCGACAGCCCTGCCAAATGGCAACCTGATTGTACCTGTCATTAAAAATGCGAAGGATTTAAGTTTGGTGGGAATCACGAAATCGGTTAATGATCTGGCTTTTCGTGCTAGAAATAATAAATTAAAACCTGACGAGACCCAAGGAGGTACTTTCACCTTAACTAACATAGGTTCTTTCGGAAATGTAATGGGAACGCCTATTATTAATCAGCCACAAGTCGCTATTTTAGCTGTAGGGACGATCACGAAAAAGCCGGCAGTTATTGAAACTGAATTCGGAGATGTCATAGGCATTCGACATATGATGTTTTTATCCTTGTCCTATGATCATCGTGTCGTAGATGGTGCCCTGGGCGGCATGTTTGTACGCCGTGTAGCGGACTATCTGGAGAAATGGGATATGAGTAGAACGGTTTGATTCGTTGCTTGTTACTCGTTGTTGGTTGTTCGTTCTAGCAGGAACAACCAGTAACCAATAACGAGTAACCGGTAATTAACAACTAGTAACGAATAACTAGTAACGAATAACTAGTAACGAATAACTAGTAACGAATAACTAGTAACGAATAACTAGTAACGAATAACTAGTAACGAATAACTAGTAACGAATAACTAGTAACGAATAACTAGTAACGAATAACTAGTAACGAATAACTAAATAAAGCATTAGATTTTTCTAATATTTTATTCATTCCGACAAAATTTTAATAGCTTTGATAATTGATTTGTGCAAACGGACTTAAATTTTATTAGGTTTGTTTGGCTGAAATAGAGACTATGATGTTAAGTTCAATTTTATTATTTCTCAATATAGGTGGATCTGAAATGATGCTGATTTTATTGGTGGCATTGTTTCTGTTTGGAGGTAGAAAACTTCCGGAATTGGCAAGAGGCTTAGGCAGAGGGATTCGAGAGTTTAAAGATGCTTCCGAATCTATCAAAAAAGATATTAACGATCAGATTAATAATTTCGGAAAAGATCTGGATGTTTCGGATACCGGTAGCCAACAGGAAACTACCCGGACGAAGGCGCCAACGGAGCAAGTGGATGATTATAGTGATGGGGGGCATCGTCAACCCGAATACTATGGTAGTCAAACCAATTATTACGGCGGTACCTCTGCCGATCCAAGTCCATCGGGAAATTATAGTCCCATAGCTTCCCCTTCAGAGGATACTTCAGCAAAGCCTGAAGAAAATGAAAATAAAAATAAGGATGAACAAGCATAAAGCCCTACATAAGGGCTTTTTTTATATCCTCTTTCTTTCCACCTCCCTTGCTTCTTAAAGTAAAATACCTCAATTTCGCAGCAGTAAAAAACCGAGCCTAATAAAGGTAAGGTAAAACAAAATATCTATTAATCATGCTAACACACGAACAGCGTATTGCCGGCGATCTGTCTTTAAATGATAGACAGGTGCGGACTACCATTCAACTTTTGGACGAAGGGGCTACCGTTCCGTTTATTTCGCGTTATCGGAAGGAATTGACAGGTAGCTTGGACGAAATACAGGTGGCAGCCATAAGAGATCGAATAGGGCAGCTACGCGATCTTGATAAGAGACGTGAAGCGATTATCAAATCACTTACCGAATTAGGCAAGCTAAGCCCCGAGCTGCAAAGCAAGCTGGAAGAAGCAGAAACGATGGCTGTATTGGAAGATATCTATTTGCCGTACAAGCCAAAACGAAAAACCAGAGCTTCTGTCGCTAGAGAGAAAGGCTTAGAACCATTGGCGGATTGGTTGCTGAAACAGGAACAAAGTAGCGTCGAAGATTTTGCTGCAACTTTTGTTAATGACGAGAAAGGCGTAAGCTCTGTAGAGGAAGCTTTAGCGGGGGCACGTGATATATTGGCGGAAACAATTGCCGAACATGCGGAAACGCGCGCTCAAATGCGTGATTTTTTTATGGAAAACGGCTCTTTTGCTTCTAGAGTAGTGCCCGGTAAGGAGGAAGAGGCCATCAAATATAAAGACTATTACGAGTGGACAGAACCTTTAAAAGCGGCCCCTTCTCATCGCATATTGGCTATGCGACGTGGAGAGAAGGAACAAATGCTGTATTTGGATGTTGAAGTACCGGATGATGAGGCAATCGCGCTTATCGATAATCGTTTCGTTAAGAATGCAAGTCCTGCCGCTTTGCAAATCCGTTTAGCCGTTCAAGATAGCTTTAAGCGTTTGCTTAAACCATCTATGGAAACAGAAGTTCGTTTAATTACCCGCAAGCGAGCAGATGAGGAAGCGATTCGTGTTTTCGCCGAAAACGCCCGCCAATTATTGTTAGCGGCCCCTATGGGAAGTAAACGGACATTAGCTATCGACCCTGGTTTTCGGACGGGTTGTAAAGTCGTCTGCCTGGACGAACAAGGGAAATTGCTTACCAATACTACGGTTTATCCGCATAATGGCACTGCAAAAGAAGCTGAAGCTGCTCACCAAATCCAGCTGCTCGTAAAACAATATCAAATTGAAGCGATTGCTATTGGAAATGGTACGGCTGGTAGGGAGACGGAAGATTTTGTTCGAAAATTGCAAATACCGGATGTGATCGTCGTGATGGTCAATGAAAGCGGAGCGTCCATTTACTCAGCCTCCGAAGTAGCGCGAGAAGAGTTTCCGGATTATGACATTACCGTTAGGGGAGCCGTCTCCATTGGCCGCCGATTGATGGATCCTTTGGCAGAATTAGTGAAAATCGACCCCAAATCAATTGGCGTTGGTCAATACCAACACGACGTTGATCAAAATAAATTACAGGAATCGCTTGCAGATACCGTTATAAGCTGTGTAAATGCGGTTGGAGTGGAACTGAATACCGCTTCAAAGCAAATCTTAGCTTATGTTTCCGGATTAGGTCCGGCACTGGCCCAGAGCATTGTTGAATACCGGAATCAACATGGCGCTTTTAGAAGGCGCGCTGATTTGAAAAAAGTGCCGCGACTGGGTGAAAAAGCCTTCGAACAAGCAGCTGGGTTTTTACGTATCAGAGGAGCAGAGAATCCCTTGGATGCAAGTGCAGTTCACCCCGAACGTTATGCATTGGTAGAAGAGATGGCTAAAGACTTGGGGCATGAGGTGAACAGCTTATTAAAGGACGAGAAGCTGAGGAAAAGTATTCCCCTGAATAAATACGTGTCAGAAGAAGTCGGTCTACCAACGTTGAATGATATTTTAGCTGAGCTTTCTAAACCGGGCCTCGATCCGCGTGAAAAGTTTGAAACGTTCTCCTTTACAGAAGGCGTTAATACGGTAAATGACTTAAAAGTAGGGATGAAACTTCCGGGCATCGTTACCAATATTACCAACTTCGGGGCTTTTGTCGATATCGGTGTGCATCAAGACGGCTTAGTGCATTTAAGTCAAATGGCTAATCGCTTTATCAAGGATCCAAATGAAGTAGTAAAAGTACATCAGCAGGTAGAAGTGACGGTTATCGAAGTGGATGCAAATAGAAATCGGATTTCTTTAAGTATGAAGACCGAAGAAAAAGCACCACAAGCTAAAAAACACGACCGCAAGGGCGTCAAGCCGGAAAAACGTCAGTCGCCTGAAACGGATATGGCTGCTAAGCTAGCTGCACTGAAAAGTAAATTTTCTTAATAATGTTTGGAAAAACCACTACTTTCGTGTTGCATGAACATACAAAGTAGTGGTTTTTTTAAAAACTATAGCAATATCCTTTTATTGCTATTAGGCATCATTATAGGAAGCCTGGTTGGGCTTTTTTCTCCCGACTTTGTTGTTCACCTAAAACCTATCGGTGATATTTTTCTTAACCTACTTTTTACAGCAGTCATTCCGCTTATCTTTTTTGCGATTGCATCGGCCGTGGCGAGTATCGATCAAGGGCAAAAACTCGGACGTATTTTGTCGACCATGATGCTTGTCTTTTTGATGACGATTATCATTGCAGCGGTTTTCACTATCTTTTGTGTCTGGCTGTTCCCCCTAGGCAACCAACTTGCTGATACAACACATGCCAATGTATCCCTCAACAAGGGAGACCAAGAAAGTTGGGGAGAACGCGCCGTTTCTTTTGTGACGGTAAACGAATTTAACCAATTACTTTCGCGTGAGCATATGCTCGCGTTTATCATCTTCTCTTTTTTAGTGGGTATAGCTGCATTGCGATCGGGAGCCCCGGGCGAGCCGTTTCGTCGGTTCCTTTCTTCCGGCAATGAAGTAATGAAAAACCTGTTGGTTTATGTGATGAAATTGGCTCCTGTGGGTTTGGGTGCCTATTTTGCTTATCAAGTAGGTACTGTTGGGCCGCAACTGTTCGGACTGTATGCGAAGCCTATGGCTGTTTATTATGCCGGCGGACTGGTTTATTTCTTCGTTTTCTTTAGCATTTATGCATTTATAGGAGGAGGAGGCCGCGGTATTAAACTTTTCTGGCGGAATAATATTTTGCCATCGCTTACTGCAATTAGCACCTGCAGCAGTATTGCTGTGATTCCACCGAATTTGGATGCAGCCAAACGGATTGGCATACAAGAGCCTGTGGCAAATGTAGTGATACCGCTCGGGGCGTCATTGCATAAAAATGGCTCGTCCATGTCCTCCATTATTAAAATTGCGGTAGCTTTTGCGTTGATGGGTAAGCCTTTTATGGAACCGGGAACTTTATTGTTAGCGATTGGCCTAACGGTTTTGGTCAGCATCGTTGCCGGCGGCATCCCCAATGGCGGATATATTGGAGAGATGCTCATGATTTCAGCCTATCATTTACCGATCGAGGCAGTGCCGGCCGTAATGATTATTGGCACATTAGTTGACCCAATGGCTACCTTGCTGAATGCTACGGGGGATACCGTCGCGGCGATGATCGTAGATCGATGGGTCAAACAATAGGCTGTTGACTTAGGACGATGATACTTACGTCCTATACCTTAGCCCTGTATTAAAATCTGTTCACTTTGTTCATTTTCAGTCTTTTTGTTGTTGCTGGTAGTTTAATCTCTATTTTTAAGTAGACCTAAATGATTTTTGAAGATGGAATTTTCAGAAGATGTGCTTCACTATATCTGGAAGTATCGTTTGTATAAACACATTAACCTAACAACAAAAAGTGGTAAGCCGTTGATTGTTCTATCTCCCGGAATACTCAATAAAAATGCAGGACCCGATTTCGAACATAGTCGATTGATTATCGACAAAACCGAATGGGCCGGCACCATAGAGTTGCATCGAAGATCGTCTGATTGGTATGTGCATCAACACCAACAGGACGGTGCTTATAATAATGTTATTTTGCACGTTGTATACGAACATGATAAAGAAATCAGGCTACCGGATGGCACCATTCCTGAGACTTTGGAATTAAAACCCATTATAAATAATGAACTATTGGCCAAATACAACGCACTCATGCAGAGTAAAGCTTGGATCCCCTGTCAGCAATATATGCCCAACATTGACTCTTTCATAATAGAACAGTGGCTGGAACGATTGCTGACCGAACGTTTGCAAGAAAAATCCGATGATCTGCGTAAACTTTTGATAGAGAAGAAAGACGATTGGGAAGAAGTAACTTATGTTTTATTGGCACGGAACTTTGGTTTCAAAGTGAACGCAATGCCTTTTGAACTTTTAGCAAAAAACACCCCTTATAAGCTTATTAATAAAAACCGGCACCAGCCAAAAATGATTGAAGCACTTTTATTTGGTCAAGCCGGTTTATTAGAAAAAGACCATTTTAATGATCCTTATCCCAATGCTTTAAAACAAAATTATAGCTATTTACAACGTCAGTATTCATTAACTCCCCTTCCTGTTTCTGTATGGAAATTTCTCCGTATGCGGCCTGCTAATTTTCCGACGATTCGCTTAGCTCAATTTGCCGCATGGTGTGCTCGCGAGAAGCACTTATTTTCAAAAATCCTTACATTGAAAAGTGTTGAGCAGTTTCGGTGTCTTTTTCAGGAGTTGCCTATTCACGATTACTGGTGCGAACATTATATCTTCGATAAGATAACCAAGAAGCATAATCCAAGCCTCGGATTGAATTCTGTTGATAATATTATTGTGAACACAGTCGTAACAATTTTGGTCGGCTATGGCAAATATGTTGGAAAAGAGACGTATCTTTACCGAGCAATTGGTTTATTGGAGCAGCTTGCAGGTGAAAGAAATAGTGTCATGAACCAATTTGAAGAGTTAGGACTTCAAGTTAAAACCGCAGCGGTTTCGCAAGCTTTGCTGCAATTGAAGCATAAATACTGCGATCGATATAGATGTTTGGATTGTGGAATCGGGTTACAAGTATTTAAACAAAACAGGACGTTATGATACAGCGCATAATGGTTTTTTTTGAACAACGCTCTTTTGGGGTATGTGCATACCTGGGAGAGAAGTTAGGTGTTTCTATCTCGAAAATTCGCCTTTTCTTTATTTACTCTTCATTTTTAGCCGTGGGATTTCCTATCATCTTTTACTTTCTAGCAGGAGTTGTACTGGATGTGCGCAATTTTGTTAAGCGCATGAGGCATCGGCTGTGGGATTTTTAAAAGACCGTTTTCGTTCCGCTTTTTCCTCTTCTTAGCTTAGTATCTTCGCTATTTCTATATAACCCTTATCAGCGGCTAGGTCAGCTGCCGTTTTTCCAAAGTCGTTTTTGATATCCACCAAAGCACCGTTCTCCAGCAGTAAGATGAGCATTTCAATATTTCCGTTCTGAGCGGCAATATGCAATGGTGTAGTTCTGGCTGCCTGTAATACATTTACCTCTGCGCCGGCTTCCACCAGCATTTTGGCAATGTCATCAAAATTAGCACTTATGGCAGCATGAAGCGGATAAACTTGATAACCGTTTTGCGATGCTAGATTTGGGTCAGCTCCCTTTAAGAGCAAATAACGAACAATTTCTATGTTACCGAAATGCGTAGCCATACCTAAAGCCGTAAAACCGTGTTCGGAAAATGCGTCTAACAAGCCGGGAGATTCCTCCAATAACTCATTTACCACCTCCGTTAAACCGGCGGCAGCAGCTTCCCAGATCGTGATTTCTTGAATATGCTGCAAGATAATTTTTACAATCTGGCTTTTATTGTAATAGCAGGCCAATAGGAGGGGCGATATCTCATGGCTGGTTTTTTGTTGACATAGGGCCGGATTGGTATGCAGTAAATTATCTATAGCTGCAGCGTTTCCTGATTCTATATATTCTTCTAATAGCGTTAGGCTCATCTTGTTCCCCTTAAATTATTCTATTTTGCAAACCTAATATAAAAATCATTATTACAAAACTTCAAAAAGCTAAAATTATTTTCGCTAGAACGTAAGTTTTTGTTTGTGATGTAAATATAATGCGTTATTTTTGTACTGCCTTGCTTAAGGCATGTTTTTCATAGGTAGATGTAGGGTCGGATACTTGTATCCGGCCCTTTTTAAGACTTACACGGATTTTTACCTTACATTCCGATATGTTTAATCGAAAAGGAATTCTGCTTTCAGTCATTGCAAAGTTCATGCTTTTGTACTTTGTACTAGCTGTTGTTCCTTTAGATTTCTATCATCACCACGACTTATCGCTGTCGCCAAAGCCAAAAAGCGCAACTTTTAGGATTAACCATCATACGGAGCACACGGCGAGTCTTTCTTCTTATTGTTTGATATGTAACTTACATATCAATCAAAAGTACGATGTGCCGATATTTAGTTTTAGATTCATACTCTTTGCTAAGTTGACTTATCAGTCATTCGGTCTTATACATTTTTCTCATCAACAGTCCATTCAGGACATTACCTCAAGAGGGCCTCCTTTGCTTACTTAACAGGTGCAATATAAAAGAGTACTTTCTCTATAGGTTAATTTTTTCATTATCATGACTATTGTCATGCATTCCATTTTTATGTATAAGTTCATCACCATGCTGTTTGCATGTTTAATGCTCAGCAGTTATAAAAGTTATTCGACGGAAACAATAGCCGTTGGTGGAAAAGTAATAGATGAGACAAGCAAACAGCCTTTGTCGGGGGCGACTATTACGATTCCCGATTTACGAATTTCTGTGCTCACTGATCAATCCGGTAGGTTCCGTTTACGAAATGTTCCGGCGAGGGGTAGTTTTTTAATAGAGCTTAGATTTGTTGGCTATGAGACGCTTACGCGTGTTATGGACCTTTCTAAAGAAAACGATTGGCAATTTGAGTTAAAGCCAACACTTATAGAAACGCAGGAAGTGGTTGTTACCGGTACCCTTTCTTCCGGTAGCAATAAAAGAAATAGTACAACAGTGAACATCCTCAATAAAGATAAGTTGCTGCTTCCATCGAGCAACATTATCGATGCAATTGCCAAAAGTCCGGGTGTATCGCAGGTAAGCACCGGCCCCTCGATTTCAAAACCGGTCATAAGGGGTTTAAGTTATAATCGCGTAGTGACCATTGACAACGGTATCAAACAGGAAGGACAGCAATGGGGCGATGAACACGGAATCGAGATTGACCAATTCAAAGCAAATCGGGTGGAAGTATTAAAAGGGGCAGCCTCTTTGATTTACGGTTCAGATGCCTTAGGAGGGGTTATTAATCTTTTGGAGCCCATTCCTGTTCCTGAAGGAGAAATAAGTGGAGAATTTCTGACAAACTACTCCACAAACAATGGTCTTGTCGGATCATCAGTTATGTTGACGGGTAATCAGAACGGTTTCGTTTGGAGAGGTAGAGGCACTTATAAAAATGCTTATTCATTTAAAACACCTGTGGGCTATTTTCCCAACTCCGGTTTTAATGAGACAGATTTCAGCGGTATGCTGGGCCTGAATAAGTCGTGGGGATATACCCACCTCAACTTTTCGAGTTTCCGGAATAATATAGGTTTTTATGAGCCTGCGTTCGATTCAGAAGGTAATTATGTGGGCGAAGAAGGAAACCGCTTCTTTCATGACGACTTTAAGAGTAGGACTTTACAGTATCCTAAACAAGATATTCGCCATTACAAAATATCACTGAATAATAACTTACTCATCGGAACAGGTAACCTAAAACTGAATCTAGGTTTTCAACGAAACCAACGACGGGAGTTAGAGGACGGGCCCGACCCTTCCCTTTATTTTAATTTGGACACCTATACCGGTGACGCGCGCTATTATATTGGGCAGAAAAATGGTTGGGAACCGGTTTTTGGCTTCAGTACGGAAATTGGACATAGCGAAAACCGAGGGGAGGAATTTTTAATCCCTGCTTATGACACGTATGGCGTAGGAACCTTTGCCTATATTAAAAAGAACTGGGAAAATAGTACTTTTAATGTAGGCGTTCGTTACGATTTCCGTAAAAATATAGGAAAGCCGTTAGAGCAGGATGGAGAATCGCTGTTTCAACGTTTCAGTAATCAATTTTCTAATGTGAGCGGAGCCATCGGCTTTACGCATCAATTTACAGAGAGACTCAATTTCAAAGCCAATGCGGGTTCTGCTTTTAGAGCGCCTAATCCAGCCGAATTGGGATCAAATGGCGAACATGAGGGCACTTTCCGTTACGAAATTGGAAATCCGGATTTGCAACCGGAGAGGAGCTACCAGGTAGACGCAGAATTATCTTACGACGGGGATTTTGTGAATGCCAGCGCCACGCTATACAATAATTATATACACGACTTTATTTATGCTGCCCACCATGGCGAATTCATTGATAATTTGCCTGTTTATCAATATGGACAGGTCAATGCTAATTTGTATGGAGCGGAAGCAAGTTTGATCTTGCATCCCGTTCATTTCATCCATTTTGAGAATACTTTTGGCTATACACATGCGCAGAATACAAGCATGAACAGGCCCTTGCCATTTATTCCCGCTGGAGTATTGCGAAATGAGTTACGATATGAACCGGAGATTAAGCATTTGCAGGAACCTTTTCTTTCGGTTGGCATGGCTAACTATTTTGCACAGAATCGCGTAGATGAAGAGTTTGAGACACCTACAGCAGGTTATACCTTGGTAAATGCAAGTGTAGGAGCCACCTTTTTTGCCGGAAAGCAGCCAATCAAATTTTATGTATCGGCTAATAATTTGCTGAATAAGAGGTATTATGATGCTTTAAGCAGGTATAAACCAGGGCGATTAGATCAAAGTGATTTGAACTTAGGTGTTTATAATCCGGGCAGAAATATTACATTTGGCGTGTATCTGCCTTTTGTGCTTAAACGTAGTAATTAACGATCAAATGGATAGATGGGATAGAAGGAGCTCGAGAGCTTTATACGAGCTCCTTCTATGAAAATCAATTAATGATCGTGCCCCACAGCATGAAGCTCAAACGTCAATTTTAACACATCCTCTCCGGCAAATCTGCTAGCATAATCGTCATGATTCCAGTCAATGCGTTCAATCTTTCCTTTAGTTGTATTGTCTGAGAGTTTTCGCAGTACATAAGATACATCGGTATCTGCGCCTTCATTCGCTTCGCCCAAAGTAAAATAGGCAAGAATACCGGTTGTTTCGTATTTACCGTTTACCTTGGTGCCGTCACCGTACGTTTGTTCCCTTGGTTGAAAAAGTGCCCCATTTTCGGCCTCACCCGTTTCCGGATTTAAGGTGAAATTACCACCGACTATAAAAGCTTTGTAAAAGTCGGCTACTGTTTTGCTTGTAAGAAATTCCTCCTGTACTTCCTTGCCTTCGCGATTATAGGCATAAAGTTGCAAACGATAGACTTTGTGGGGGTCTAAATGAATATGGCCACTTTTGGCAACACCAAACTGATCAAACTCGATGGCAACACTATCTTTTTCCCCGGTGATTTCTGCGAGATCATGAAAGTGATCACCATGAGCATGTCCACTAACTTCAATGAAATCCAGACGAGCGGATACAATCGCGTTGGGATCTTCCGGAATCACGGGGTCATCATCTTTACTACAGGCATTGAAAATAAGTGCAAAGGCGACGAGCAAATACGATAAGTTTCTTAATTTGTTCATAAATTGTTTTTTTATTTTAAAATATTAGTGAAAAAGAAATATAGAGTGCATAAAATAGCCCTCCCTTTAAAAAGGGCTATCTTGTTTTCAATCTTTTTAGTTCAACCGGTTTATTTACTCATGGTCGTGTCCTTCATCCACCGGATGCAATTCAAAGCTCTTATTGAAATCGTCCGATCCACCCGCTTCACGATAGTTGGGACTGTTCCAGCTTTGTGCGGCAGGCTGCGACTTGTCCAAGCCATGTCGCAAAACAAGTTGCAAATCAAAGCCCTCTGATGCCTTGTTAACCGTGAAAACACCTTTAAATCCTACTCGGTTATCAGTGTAGGTATAGTCGAGCACGTCAGCGGGTGCTCCGAGGAAAAACCACTGATGTTCATTTTCGCCGAATTCAGCCGTTGTATTTTGCCCATTTTTGAACATGGCAATATCCAATTGGTATTGCTCGCCGGCATGTAGATGCACATGTGACGGGTAAGGCCGGTCGCTACCTCTTATAAAACGTACCTGCAGGGTGTCGCCTTCGGCATGGAATTCATCATCATGATAATGGCCCTCGGTAAATGTTAAGATCGTGCCATCATATTCTTCCTGGTCTATTTCCGGAACAGGATCGTCTTTCGAACAGGAACTGAAAGAAACCGCTGCTAAACTTACAGCAGCAATCATAAAATAGTTACGTAAAATGTACATGTTTGTAGAGATTAAAAATTAAAAATTAAAAAATGTAGTTTAGCTTCAAGGTGACATTCCGTCCCATATCATGTGCGTAGTACCGAAATCGGTTCATGTATTCTTTGTATTCCTTATTGAGCAAATTGTTTATACCTAGTTGAAAATTCAAACCCTGTTGGTTGAAGCGAAAGCCAAGGCCTCCCATTACATTCAATAAACCATAAGCAGGAGGTGGCGGTGCAAAATCAGTATTTGGTTCGTACCGACTTTGCCGAGTCACAAATTGATGTTGCACTTGTATAAATGTATTATTGAGATGTCGCTTTTGGCGGGATTTCGTCCATCGCAGGGCATTTTCTACTCGGTCAGAAGGTATCCAGGGTAAATAGTTCTTCCGACGAGTGTCTTTTGCTCTGACAAGCGAGCCCTTGATTGTATAGCGGAAGTTTTCGGTCAACTGATAGCTGCCAGTTAAATCAAGCCCCCAAAAGAGGGCATTCGTTTGTTTGTAGTGAAAAACAGGGAAAGCCCCTCTTAAGCTCTCCCAAAATTCGCCGGTAGACTGTAAGTAGATGTAATTTTTTATATAATGGGCATAAGCGTCTAATTCAAGATCAAAGTCTGGTAATTGAAATTTTACGGCATTCATCCATTTTAAACCCTGTTCACTCTTGAATTGATCGTTGCCAATTTCAACCGCTGCAGTTCCATGATGTAATCCATAGCTAAACAGTTCACTTACCGATGGTGGCCGCCAGGCTAGGCCGATATTGGATTGTACATCTAGGCTCTTATGAGCATGCCAGGTAGCTCCCAGTGAGCCTGAAAAATTATGGAAGGTTCGCGTACCGGCGTAGTAGATTGAGTCTAGACGATAACCCGCCGCATCGAAATATTTGTAATCATAGCGTATGCCCGCTTCTATTTCGTACGTTGGCTTTACCCACCTTTCTATTATAAATAGCCCTGCATTATAACTATCATAATTCGGAATCAAGGGGGTGGCAAAAGTGCCCGGGATGTTGTTGTTTACTTGCATCGCCAGATTAACACCGATAATACTTCGCAAGCCGTTTTCTTTTAGGTGGTCGTAGGTGATATCCAAATTCTGAGAAGTAAGTTCCAGATCGAGCGACGGAATGCCCGTGCGTCCGCCTCGCCGAATGTCGTACTCTTTACGCAAGTTCCTTTGCAATCCATATTGGATGTCCATTTGGGCACCGTTTGTGAAATCCCGGTGGGCTTTTAGCTTCAGTAGGTCGTGCTTAATCTCTTGCCGCGGAGCCTCTATGGTGTGCGAGAAAGGATAGGTAATGAACGGTTTGCCATTTTCAATACGCGATTGCAGATCTTCCACGCTTCCTATATGTGAACCGTTGAAAATACCTAATTCTGTCTCGAAATGACTATAATAAGCCTCGAACTGTGCCGAACTTGTCTTATATCCTAGAGACGCTGAATAGTTAATTTCTTTAACACCGGTATTATTAAGATAATAATCAGCCGATTTGATGTCACCAAGTCTCTTAAAACTACCCTGTGCGCGCCAGCTAAAGCCCGGTATTTTTTTTAGACCACCATTTAACATAGCCGATGTGATGCCACCGCGACCGTTACTTTGTCCTACCACATCAATTTCTCCATGAATTTCCGGATTTATCGGTAAGGTTGGAGGCTCAACAATGATAACGCCTCCAATAGCCTCTGCACCATAACGAACTGATTCGGCTCCCTTGATAACGCGGATATTCTTGGCAACAAAAGGATCTATTTCGGGTGCATGCTCATTTCCCCATTGCTGTCCCTCTTGCCTGATGCCGTTATTAAGCATCAGGATGCGGTTGCTATGCATCCCATGGATAACGGGTTTGGCTATCGTAGCTCCGGTTTGCAACATAGTCACACCTGGGATCTCCTTGAGCACTTCCGCAAGCACACCGCCTTTGCTTTCCCTTAACTGCTGCTGAGTAAGCGAATTTACGACGGATGTAGTTTTCAGGTTGTTTTGGTGCCCAACAACCTCGACGTCGTGGAGTACTATGTCACCATGCTTTAAGGCGATGTGAAGGGTTTCATTCTTTGTTATGTTCAGCGTCCTACTTGTCTCTTCAAAGCCTAAGCTTTCGAAGCTAAGTGTATAGGTGCCTTCACAAAGCGAAGAAAGCCTATAAAAGCCATGACCATCGGTCTTTACGGTTCTATTGGCCGGCATGATGCGAACCGTAGCGCCAGCAAGTGGTAATTGTGTGTCCGAATCGATGAGACGTCCGTTAATCATAAAATTGCAATCATTGTTTTGCGCGTAGCCTACATGACTACATAAAAGCAAAAGCAACCAGGTAAACTGCTTTTTAATAAACATGAATATGAAAGGTTTTAGCTTGTTTTGATGTGATCAAAAGCAAGAGACAAAGAATTGCTCCAATACATTTAGCTTATACAAACGCATTTGCTTCTTTTTACAGGAAAAATCAGCATAATGGCTTTGCTTTTGCTAAGAGAAGAGCTGATTAGGCCAATGGTGGCCCTTTATTGAAATAGCTGGATAGGGGAATCTCAAATGGTATAGCTAGATCCAAACGTTGAATCAGTATAGGTTTGCTCCTATATACTTCACTTAACGTGAATAGCTGACCTGGCAACTGTTGGCCTTGTTTGACATGTAGGTAATCACATATCTTACAATTGATTTCCTTTTTAACTTGAAAGGAGGTATGGCTTGTTTGCTTTGTATTGTCATTATGATGGTAAGCATGTATTAATTGCACGCCTTGTATGTAACCTATTGTTACAAGCAAGCAAAGCGCAATCAGCCTATAGATGCTTTTTATTGACAATCCTTCTACCATTTACTGCAAAAGTAGCATAAATGCAGCTATATTGCAAGTTCGAATAACATTATCTAGGCACGAGGGTGAAATTCGATCATTACCGAGCGAAGGTAGTCCCGATCTAAATGGGTGTAAATTTCCGTAGTACTGATGCTTTCATGTCCAAGCATATCCTGTACAGCACGTAAATCAGCTCCACCCTCTATGAGATGTGTTGCGAAAGAATGACGGAAGGTATGTGGGCTGATGGTTTTTTTCAAGCCAACTTTTATCGCCAATTCTTTGATAATAAGGAACACCATTACACGGGAAAGGGGAGAGCCTCTTCTGTTTAAAAACACATAATCTTCCATTCCTGGTTTTTGCGGCCCCTCTTTCCTTGTATGTTGCAGATAAATCTGTAAATGTTTGATAGCTGAATGTCCAATGGGGATGAGCCGTTCTTTGTTGCCTTTTCCGGTTACGCGAATAAACTCAATCTCCAAGAACAGATTAGAAATCTTTAAATTGACAAGCTCGCTAACCCGTAATCCGCAGCTGTAGAGCACCTCTAACATCGCCTTATTGCGTAGCCCTTCCGGTGTCGAAAGGTCGATAGCACCTATAAGCGCATCAATTTCCACAATACTCAATGTATCGGGCAGTTTCCTGCCCAAGCGCGGTGCTTCTATTAAGGCTGCTGGGTTGTGCTCCATAGCTCCTTCCAACGTTAAATAATGATAAAAGGTTTTGATGCCGGATAAGACCCGTGCCTGCGAGTGTGCAGACATTCCAAGCGAATAAATCCATTCCAGGAAATCACGAATATCTTGCGTGAGGATCGCATTGGGATCCTTTTTATGACTATAAAGTGCGTGCTGGCGTAACTTCTCTACATCATGCAAATAAGCTTCTATCGAATTTTTTGCGAGTGAACGCTCTAACCTTAGATATTGCTTAAAATCCTTAATTGCTGATTCCCAATCCATTTTGTTTTTCCTCTATTCAATAGAACGATTTCGGGCTAAGTTAAGAAAAACAAAAGCACAAAAAATGATAAAAATATTTGCGCTGTGTTGGTTTATTATATATCTTTGCCTCACTAAAAAACGGTGGTTTTAGCTCAGTTGGTTAGAGCGCCTGATTGTGGTTCAGGAGGTCGTGGGTTCGAGCCCCATATTCCACCCTTCACAGGGCAAAAGATTTTTTAAGATCTTTTGCCTTATTTTTTGCTGTTTGATTTTTTGTTACCTAATACGTTGGTGTTAAATCATTGTTTTTTCTTCTTTTTAGCGAGATCGGCACAAGCCTTTTGGGCAATTCAAGAAGGAAAGCAAATAGTTGTTTTTTTTTGACTTATCTTTATCATTGGTGGCGATATTAAATGGTAATATAGAATTTAGTGCCTTTCCCTTCTATACTTTTAAAAGCTATTTTGCCATTATGAGCCTCAACACATTGTTTGGTAAAATATAAGCCGAGCCCTGTTGAAGTTTCGCCATTTGTTCCGGGGCGTTGAGCAGATGAAAATTTGCCGAATATATGGGGTTGAGCGTTTATTGCAATACCGACACCGCAATCTGTTATTTTAAAGACTAGATTTTTCCCGTCAAATTTGGTGGATATTTTGATTTTGCTGAATGGATAAGAAAATTTAATTGCATTTGAAATAACATTTTGCACTGCCCTTTTCAACTTTCTTTCGTCAATTTTTTTTAGTACCCGGTCAGAGGAAAAGTTCTCAACAATCTCAATGTTTTTTAACAGGGCCAGCCCCCGTTGCTCAAAACTGCATTGCCTGTAAAAATCGTTTAATTCAACATACTTTAAAACCATTTCATTTTGCTCAATATATAGAAGATCGTCGAGAATTTCAATTGCCTGTTGATACGACACATCGAGATGATACAGTATCTCCCGATGTTCCTCCTCGGTTTTCGCATAACTGAGCAAAGTTGTTAAACCTTTAATATTGGAAATAGGATTTTTAACATCGTGAATCACCTTATGATAGTGCATGTTATTTTCTGTTAACTGTCCAGCCATTTCATTAGCGATCTTTGTAAGAGATACAACCCCTATGAATTTATCCCGGTCAAATACAGGTAAATAATGCAGGTCGTTTTTCTGCATAAGTCCCATGACAGCTATAAGCGTATCCTCCGGGCTGACCCTAGGTTTGCTTATATCGATATCTATAATTTTTCCATTGGAGCGTTCGTGGATGTCTTCAATGGTAAGGATACCTATGGGCTTTAAGTTTTCATCAATAGGCACCAAATATTTTATTCCTTTAAGTAGTTTTGATACGACAGATAATTCTTCCTTAATGCCAATAGAACGGTAATTCCGATCTATTAAGGAACTGATTTTTATGTTCATAAATATACATCTAATAAAATGACGGAGATCCCGTATAGAATTAATGATATATTGGATCGAATTCAAAGCAATGGCTAAAACTTCCCTACACCTACTCCTATTTGTATAACGGACCTTTCTTTACCTCAGCAGGTAGCACATGCCCACTACATTTAAACCAGACCCGCGACAGATCTGTAGATCGGACAAGAGCACGGAAGTGACGATAAGGTTAGGTAAGTTTTAGTGTTTGGTTCAGTTAATATTTTTCATAAACGATGCTGTGCGTTGGTGCTTTTTAACTTTATCATGGGTTGAAGTTATAAAAAAATGGGACTGCCGATAGAGCGGTAAAATCGGATGCTGGCATTATAGCAATATTATGCTATAGCATTTAAGCAAATAGCAATAATTTGCTATGCGTAGCCAGCGAGTAAATGTGAGAAAAAATCCATTCAAAGAAAGATGGAGAAGTTTCGAAAACAAAAGATTTAGAATTGTCAACAGTGTTAATTGAAACGAACTGATATATACTACTTTAGTCTGACGCACCCATAGAAATGTTCATAATCAGTTGTTATGTATGAACCTGATGCTGTATTTTTACTACATTAGATAGATTTATGGACAAAAACAACACGATCGCCATTATTTTTGATGACCATCTTTTATTTGCCGACTCTTTTTCGGCACTGGTAGAACGGTTCGAAATCTTTAGCGCTGTCCACACTTTTGATGATAAAAGAGAGTTAACACATTTTCTCATAAAACACTCAAAAATGCGCATTTGCTTATTTTTGGATTATTACCTAAAAAATGAGAACAGTCTTACATTTATCAATGAAGTAAAACGCTTAAATCGACGGATCATGATCATTGTAATGAGTTCAACCATAAGTCCCACAGCAATAAAAAATATTCTAGACAATAAGCCTCATGGATTCATCTCTAAATCATCGGGATTTGATACGGTATTGCAATGTCTTACTGCCATAGCTGATGGCAGCCAATATATCTGCCCAGTAATCAGCGAAATTGTAGCGCATGCCAAAAATGTAGAGAAGATACCATTTACAGACCGGGAATTGGAAATCTTGCAGTATTTTTCACGAGGATTATCCATAGCCGATACTGCCGAGAAGGCACATCTTAGCCGGCATACGGTAGTAGCACATAGGCGTAATATGATGTCGAAGGCAAACGTGAATTCTATTACCGAGTTGTTATTGTACGCACGCAAACATGAATTAATCTAAATTATTATCGAACCAAATGAAAAGCAAATTTCAGCTGTTTTTTAGTGATTTATATATCCTTTGCCTGTTTTTTCTGCTTATTGCCAGTCAAACGGCCATCGGTCAATCGAAAACAAATGTACAAATCGAATTCAATAAATTGAATGGCGCCTACCATTCCGGTCACTTACCCGCACTGCAGTATTTTGTAAAGGCCGATTCGGTAATCCATCAACTATTTTCGGAAGGAAAGCATTTCGAAGTCAGGGAATTGGTAGATATTCTTTCTCTTTATGAAGAAATTGCTTGGAGCAAAACCGAGTATCAACGGGCACGTATCAGCTATTACTTTCTTTTTTTTAACAATGCACGTATGTTTAAGAAGAAAGGCGCCTCTATGTATTATGCTGAAAAGATCACTGCGGAATATAAAAAATACGGTGAGGAACATCCTTTAGTAGAGCAGTTACAGAAATGTAAAATCTATCAGGAGCAAAGGCTTTATAGCAAAGTTATTGACCTGTTTAACGGCGAAAAAAAATACCTGGAAACCTTACCTAGACTGTTACAACAGAACCGTGTTGACGAATCTGTGGGGTTGAATGCTTTATATATCCTTTCCCCAACCCTAATGGGGTATGCCAAAGGGAATGACACGACAGCGGTACACCAGACTGCGCGTTTGGCTAGGCAAATCGGCACTGCAATTCAACGTAAACACCTGGTTACGAGGAGTCAGTTGCTGTACACCGATCTTTTAATGATTGATATTGAGCATTCAGTGGCCAATTTCGATGGCAGATATAATGATGCAAAAAATTTGTTGAACCAAATGGAAGCTTTAAAAGTAACCTACAAAGATCAGGCAACAAACTTCATTGATATCAACCTGATTCGTTTACGTATAGAAAATTACCTCAACCTACAAAAATCCGACAGCCTTCGCTCTTACATAAGTAAGTATGAAACCTCTCCGAATTTTGGCAAAAGCCAAAGTGCAGATCTCGCTGAGTTCAAAGCCAAGCTACAGGCCTTACAGGGGAATTACCAAGAGGCATATACTTACCTTGCCATTGCACTGGAACATGAAAGGGATCTGCAGGCAAGCCTAATGACAGAATCGAGCGACTTACTTTATGCCTATACGCAGGCAGAGCACAGCGCCATCGCCCTCCAAAGGGCAGAGAAAATAAAGCAGCAAAGAACATTTTGGTTGGTGTTCATTTCAGCTGCATCATCTATTCTCATTCTGGTGATCTACCTAATAATGGTTTATCGAAGCAGGAAAGCGAGAAAACAGATAGAAGCTCTGAACAATGCTGCCAATATGGAGATTATTGCCATGGAAGAGGCTAAACATCAGGCAGTAAGAGAAGAACAAAAACGGCTTGGACAGGATCTTCATGATGGGCTTTCATCATCTATTGCCGCTATCAGGCATCAACTAGAGTCATTGTCGATGGATACGAATGATATTTTGTTGAAAAAGAGATTGGATGCGCTTCAGGTGGAAACGGAAAACGCATACAAAGTAGCTCGCAACAAAAGTCACGAATGGTTCAGTGACGCTGGTAGACTGCCAGAACAGTCCTTTGAAAAGCAGATCAAACTTCTTACTGACCGTTCCCTGCCCGATAGCCGCTATAACAAAACTATTCACATTGATGACAACTCTTTGGTGAATGTCGGTACTGATAGGCGGATTACACTCCTTCGGATCATACAGGAGGCAATTACCAATATTATCAAACACGCCAAAGCTAAAAATGTAGCAATCCTGATTTACGAAGAAGAAAACAACCTTATATTGACCATCAATGACGATGGTGTAGGACTCGGTGAAAATAAACCTGGCAATGGAAATGGGAAATCAACTATGGGCTTACGATCCATTCGCCAACGGGTTCAGTCCTTGGACGGCGAAATCAAAATACATTCCGACTCAAAAGGCACTGAAATAACCATATCCATTCCTTCAGTATCATCATAATGCCGAAGAGATGGCTGTCTGTGGCTGCATCCGTCCGACTACGCTGGAAGGTGAAAGAGCGAAAATCGCTTAGTCAGCATGGTGGATTTTGATCAGGTGCGTAAGCTGGCTTTTATCGGACTGTCTATCCTAAAAGCTGTTGGGAGATCCTCCAAGTAAACTACAGATCAAATTAAGTCAATCAATCAGCTCTTTTTGAAATTACAGAATAAAGTAAAACAGAAGGTTCCCAAGCTGTAGAGTATGAATATGTAGATACTGAAAAGATGTTTCTCAAACTTTTCGATGAATATAGAACCCAAGGGGTTATACCGACTTATTCATAGTGACAACTAAAAGATACCTGAAAAACGCTATTTGAATTCAATGATCTAATATTGATCTTTCCAAGCTCAAAGAGTTTTTTATTAATAAAGCAGCAATCGATGAAAACGCAATTTATCTTGTTTACTTTATCCGGCATTATGCGTTTCCGGAAAATAATCTTTCTTTTTTTTACCGTCACTCCAGGTTTTGTTTATGGACAGCTTGTTTCTACTGAACCTTACGCCTTGCAAGATAAAACGGTATCTTTTATGCATCGATTAGAGAAGGAGTTGATAACTTTCGTTGAGCAAGCCGATAGTGTTTCTAATGCTAGCATGGAGGAAAGAAATACATTATTGCAAAAGAGTGTTTTTTTTCGCGAGATAAGTAAATATTTGGATGAAAATCGGTTTGCTTATGAGAGCGTTCGTAGACAGAGCTTTGAAAAGTTAACGCCTCCGCCTATAGATTTGGAAAAAGCCTTACGCCTTACTCCGATAGTAGACTCATCACTTACTATCCTTTGGAAGGAGGCCGATTACGCCCGATTATTAACTTTTCAATCTTTTACTGCTGAGGCAATTATGGGATTAATCGCGAATACGATGCTACCGGTCATTGTAGAAACTTCGTCTAACATTTATGATGATTTGATGCTCGATTCACAAATTGGGCCTTTAATATACGGGCTACCGGTTTTGCGGGATAAATGGCAGCTTTTTATGATCACTCGCCATTATTGCATTGCCGTTGATTTTAATCTCACTACACAAGACATAGATAATGTGCGATTTGCTACATTTTCAGATAGCAGTCCTGATTTATCCAATTTGGCTGTATCGGGAAACCCGAAAACAACAGTCGATTCGCTAAGTCAAGGTCTTCAGAAAATAGGTTGGAGTATATTGGCTGATACAGCGTACCTTCGCGCATCGCATACCGAGATACTGCAGACCTTGGCAGTGAAAAAACAACAGTTCTTTTTGGAACACCTTGATCAGTATACACAAGTGAGAAAAACGCTGTTGTCTAGATTTCCGGCAACAGGCGTGTTACCAACTGAATACAGGCTTAAAATATCGGGAGAAGAGCTTGGTGACACTTTTTTACAAAGTATTTCTTTCCTGAATCCAACTGTCTTTTCCGTCGAAACCATTACAACTCAGCTTGCTAATTCAATCGCAGGGCAATTAAGTTGGAGTGGACGCCCTGATTATAAAGCGCTTTCATTGAAGGCTATGATGGGGTATTTACACCGGGTAAAGCCCACAACAAACCATCATATTTGGCAGGTACAGGCCTGCGGCTATCAAACGTTGATTGAATACCAATGGGATATAAGTACCGGAAAAATTACTGATCTAAAATACTACGAAAGAATATAATCTGTTATGTCGCATCGTATTTATCTTTATAATTTTAATGATGGCAGCCGCATTGAACCAAGTCGGCAAAGCGGCTTGTTGAAAAACCCTTTAGATTTGCTTTCCGTTTATGGCGGAAATGAGGATGGTAATTTGATGATGATCGAATGGGGATACGAATTGCCCGTCTTTTTTTATCCCTTGTTTACCGATCATCCATTTTTAGGAGCAACACGCTACAATAATCCCGAAGGCGGTATTTTCGCACCTGCGAAGACGGGGGTTGAACTGTTTAAAGCGCTCTATAACTTTATTGAATTACATGCTGATAAGTTAGTAGAGGACGTTCCCTCTTTCTTGGAAGCCAAAAAGAGGCTGTTTGATTATTTTGAACGGTATGTTAGATATGCTTATTTTCATTTAGATGCATCCGACGTCTTTAATATGAACGAAAGCTCACATTATGAACAGGGGCAAGCGTTGCTTTCGCAGATTAAGAAGACTAATGAAATTATACGAAAAGCAATCACAACGAACGATCCTTCGCTACTTAATCAATGCCCGGATATTCAAGATAGCATCTATGGTTATAATACTTTCAGACAATATTTTAACGAACCTGTATATGCTTACGGCTGGGAGGTTATTTTTCCGATTGATGAAGATATGCCGGAAATCGAGGAGTTTCCAGAAGGTCTGGATATACGCGTTTATCAGCGCGATAATAAATTCGGTTTTGTTCATCGGAATGGGCATGAAATTACCCCGGCAATCTATGATTTGGCATATGGCTTTAAGCGAGATGAAACGAATGTAGCTTTGGTACAGCGTGATGGTAAATGGGGAATGATCGATGAAAACGGAGGGGAATGCATAGCTTGTATCTATGATGAAGCCTATGAGTTTCCCGACGGTGCATCTTACGCTGTGGTTTGTAAAGGCCAAAAGTGGGGCTATATCGACAGACAGGGCAGGCAGCCGCTTCCGCTGATTTACGATAATGCTTTGGATGCCTTGGGAAACATAGGCACGGTACAGGAGGGGGGGCGATATTTCCTGATCGATATCCTATCAGGGGAAAAATGCTCGGCCGAATATGATGAAATCAACATACTAAGTTATGCACCACCACTATATGAAATTCGGCAGGCTACGAAAAAAGGTTTGTTAGCTGTTACCGGAAAAGAGACGGTAGCGCCGGTTTATTCAAGGTTGGAAGCTTTCACTGATGATGCTTTTTTATTAAGCAGTAAGAAAAACAAAGCGTTATTTTTACTAAATACCAACGTCCTCGTAGATGGCTGCTTACAAATCGATGTAGTGGATTATAATTTTGGGATTTATCGCTTTTTCAAGAATGGAGCCTACGGCCTTTGTACCCGTGAAGGCTTACTGCTTAAGGAGCAATTTGATTCAATTGTCCCCTATGCTAAACACGAAACAGATAAAGGATGGGAACTATTGGCCTTTAAGCAGGGTGAGGCGGTCTCTATCATTGCGGATGGAACGATAGAACCATTAACGGCAGCGCAATGCATTGATTATCTTGGTCATGATTGGTCTTATGTTATCACCGAACAACAAAAAGACATATTGGAACATCAATGCGGAGCGGAATTACCCGTGGAACAACTTTTCGATAAGGGATCGCGATTGCTTGAACAGGGCAAGGTGGATGAAGCTTATGTATTACTGAAGCAAGCGGCAGATCAAGGTTACGCGGATGCAATGAGTGATTTAGGGTACATACATACGGCTTTTGAGGAGTTTCTGGATGATGAAAAGGGGTTTCATTGGTATCTTAAAGGGGCAGAACTAGGCTCAGCGTATGCACTTAATGGTTTGGGATTATGTTATCAGCATGGTTATGGCACCGATCAGGATTACGCAAAAGCCTTTGCTTATTTTAAACAAGCGGCCGAGGCAGGTGTTGTTTATGCTTATGTTAACCTAGGCATGGCTTATACCGATGGAATTGTGGTGGAGCAGGATATGAAGAAGGCATATCAATACCTAAAGCGAGCCGAGAATCTTGGAAGACCCGCCTATGATTACCTGGGCTATGTGGCAAAAGAAACGGGATATTACGATGAGGCCTTATCTTATCTTAGGCAAGGTAGTAAGGAGGGGAGCGCTTATTGCACCTATCTCTTAGCTATCATGTACCAAGACGGCTTGGGCTGTCGGGCCGATAATCGAAAGGCCTTGTCAACTTTTAAAAAAGCGAACGAGATGGGCGATATCAATTCTATACTGGAAATATATAACATTTTAAGATCGGATGAAGAACTAAAAGATGAAGAGCAAGCCAAAGAATGGTTAAGTAAGGCAAGAGCGCAGGGATTGGAAATTCCATAGACCTAAATCGGTTGGCTAAAACACATGTTCTTGTCGCGTTTTCGCTAATCATTTCGTTATATAGTCAGTTGGATTAAAAATAGCAAGGGCGTCGTATACTCAAATGCGGGGCCCTTACATCTTTTTAGCGTACTGTTTGTCCGGAATTTATACAATACAGATGATTATACAGTGCGTTAAAGACAACCATTTCTTAACACTAAGCTAATATTGTCGGTTTTACTTTTGCTGATAAAAAAACAACAATGAACCGTAGATCATTATTAAAGAGTTTGGGAATTGGCACGCTGTCCAGTTTAGTCTTGGGCAAATCTGTTTTTGCCGAAACACCAAGTACCCATTTGAGTAATGGAAAAATAGCCAAGCGTTCTTTGCGTTTTGCACATTTAACAGATGTTCACATGCAACCCGAATTAGATGCGCCTAAAGGTCTGGCTAGCTGTTTACACCACGTGTAGTCGCAAGCAGATAAGCCTACTTTAATCGTTAATACGGGCGATTGTATTATGGACGCCCTAAAGCAGCCGAAAGATCGGGTTGTTACACAGTGGAATCTTTGGCACCAGTTAATGAAAGATGAAAACAGTTTACCTATCGCATACTGTATTGGGAACCACGACTGCTGGGGGGCCGCTGAAAAAAACGATCCACTTTATGGTAAGAATTATGCTTTAGAAATGATGCATCTAGAAAGGCCCTATCGTAGTTTCGATCAAGCTGGATGGCATTTTGTCGTATTGGATAGTATACAAGTTAGGGCAACGGACGGGCAATGGTATGCTTGCCAGCTAGATGATGAGCAGTTTGAATGGCTAGGGCGAGACCTCGAGGCGAATAAAGATAAACATACGGTGATCTTATCGCACGCACCTATCTTATCAGCAGCGCCTTTGGTTGTTGGTCATTTAGGCAAAGTGGATACCGGTTATCAGTTGGGTGGTGGTGCTATTTTAAATGATGCAGAGCGCGTTGTCACTTTGTTCACCAAGCATCCACAGGTTAAATTAGCTTTAAGTGGACATATTCACCTTAATGATGAAGTAAAGTACCAAGGTGTTACCTATATTAGTAATGGCGCGGTAAGTGGTAATTGGTGGAAAGGTGATCGCTACGCTACAAAAAACGGATATGCCATAGTCGATTTATACGAAGATGGTACTTTTGATAATGTGTACATTCCTTACGGCTGGAAGGTATAAATTGGCGCCCCTAAACGTATTTCGTGTTGATGTTTTTATTTGACAAAACAAAATATTAAGAATGCTGTTAACTAGATAAGGTTTAGGTTGATTATAATATGCAAAGGCCATTGCTTCCCAGGCAAGGCCTTTGTCATTTCTTCTAAACATTAGCCAGCCGACGGCTATCGATAGTCATTTAAATTTTACATGACTAATCCGTGTATTTGTTCCGTTCATTCTTAATTTTATAAAAATTCATAATTATGAAAAGCCTAAAAAAAGAAGATGTAAAACAGGAAGTTTTTGATCTATATGATGATTATGCGCACAATCGTATCACTCGGCGCGATTTTATGCAAAAGCTTTCGGTTTATGCGGTTGGTGGAGTTACCGTTACGTCGCTAATGAGTTTTCTAATGCCTGATTATCAGGATGCTATTCAGGTGCGAGCCGATGATCCTAGAATCACTTCAAGCTACATCGATTACCCATCACCCAAGGGTGGCGGTACTATAAAAGCGCTTTTAAGCATGCCTAAAAACGATGTAGAAAAATTGGGCGGTATCGTTGTAGTGCATGAGAACAGAGGGCTTAACCCACACATAGAAGATGTTGCGAGACGTGCTGCATTAGCAGGCTTTGTAAGTTTGGCTCCTGATGCCTTAAGTCCGCTCGGTGGTTATCCAGGTAATGATGATGAAGGCCGCGAATTGCAGAGTAAACGGGATAGAAATGAAATGCTCGAAGATTTTATCGCAGCCTTTAATTATCTAGAAAAGGACAAGTTCTGCAACGGTAAGGTCGGGGTAGTTGGTTTTTGTTTTGGGGGCTGGATTGCCAACATGATGGCAGTCCGAATTCCAAACTTGGCTGCGGCGGTTCCTTTTTATGGTGGCCAAGCTCCTTTGGATGAAGTGCCGCAAATAAAAGCGCCTTTGCTGTTGCATTATGCAGCACTCGATACCCGCGTAAATGAAGGATGGTCAGCTTATGAAAAAGCATTAAAGGAAAATCATAAAGATTATAAGGCTTTTATATACGAGAATGCCAATCACGGGTTTCACAATGATACCACGCCCCGGTACGACAAAGAAGCTGCGCAGTTGGCATGGAAACGTACCATCGACTTCTTTTCTCAAAAGTTAAAGTAAGGTAAAAGTTTGTAAAAGGATACCTATAAATAAAAGCGGGTATTCCAACTTCTTTCCAGAATTTAACCCTATACTTGCCGTAATGAAAAATTACGTATAGGTGGGTAAGGACAGCTTTTCAGTGGTCCCGAAGTTGATGACGAACAAATGATAACTAGATGAAAATCTTGATTGTTGAGGACGAGGAAGATCTATTGGACGCTATTACTTCTTCGTTGCTTAAAGAATACTTTTTAATTGAGTCAGCTAGCGACTATCATACGGCCATGGACAAGATCCAGATGTATGATTATGATTGTATTCTGCTGGACATTATGTTGCCTGGTGGTAGCGGACTTCAATTGTTGGAACAGCTGAAACAATCCGAAAAGTCAGAGAACGTTATCATTATTTCGGCAAAAGATTCGTTGGATGATAAACTAAAAGGACTTGAACTGGGAGCGGACGATTATTTAACTAAACCTTTTCATATTGCGGAACTCAATGCACGTATCAAAGCAGTTTTAAGAAGAAAGAAGCTGGACGGTAAACATACGATCGAAACACGAAATGTTGTGTTAGACTTAAATGAGCGACAACTTTTAGTGAATGGGGAAGCGGTTGCACTCAATCGAAAGGAGTTTGACATACTCAATTATTTTCTACTAAATACCAATCGTCTGGTTACCAAATCGGCTTTGGCCGAACATGTTTGGGGCGATAACATTGATCAGGCAGACAACCTCGACTTCATTTACTATCAAATTAAAAACCTTCGAAAAAAATTACAGCAAGCTAATGCAGCGATTGAAATCGAATCGGTTTACGGAGTCGGTTATAAAATGGTAGAGAAATGAAGCTGCTCAATAAATCACTGAAATATCTTTCCGTTTCGATTTTACTCATTGTAACCATCTGGTCAATCATTTTTTACATCAATATGCTCGATGAAATTCATGATAGCATTGACGATGGCTTGGAAAATTATAAAGTGCTGATTCTTCAAAAAGCAGATACAGACTCTACCATATTGAAGAAAAACTATTTTGATGAAAGTAACTATGCCATTCGGGAAGTGGGGGAAAAACTTGCGATTAAAATGAAAGATCGGTATTCGGACACGCTTATGTATATGCTGGATGAAGACGATTTAGAGCCCGTGCGCATGCTTACAACTGCATTCGAACACCAAGGACATTTTTATGAGTTGAGAGTCATCAATTCAATGGTAGAAGAAGATGATTTAATTGAAGATCTTTTTTGGTCGGTGTTCTGGCTCTATGTCATTTTGGTCGTGAGTATTATTCTTATCAACAACATTGTTTTACGAAAATTATGGCAGCCTTTCTATAACTTCTTAAACCAGGTTACTAGATTCAGGTTAGGACGTAGTAGGGAGCTACCTGATATAAATACCGATGTGAAAGAATTCAGTATGCTGAAGGATGCCGTTAATACGTTGCTGCAGCATAGTATGGAAACTTACCAACAGCAAAAACAATTCATTGAAAACGCTTCGCATGAGTTACAAACACCCTTAGCGATAGCTACGAGTAAATTGGAGTTACTGCTTGAGAAGGGAAATATAGAAAATGAGCAAGCGGAAAATATTGCGCAAGTACTGCAAATAATCGAACGCTTAGTTCGTCTGAACAAATCCCTATTACTTTTAACAAAAATCGAAAACAAGCAATTTTTTGATCAGCAAAATATATCCTTGAATGAAGTGATAAAACAAACCTTACTAGATTTAGAGGAGTTTGCAACATTTAAAAATATAGCAATAGAAGTACATGAAGAGGCGGATTTAACCGTGGAAATGGACCCCGCATTGGCTAATATTATTGTTTCTAACCTCATTAGGAATGCGATTTTTCATAACATGCCCCACGGGCAGGTTCGTGTTGAAATAAAGACTGATGCGCTAACCGTAAGCAATACAGCGAAAAGCGGGCCACTCGAAGTTGATAAAATATTTAATCGTTTTTATAAATCGACCGACAAAAAATCGGAGGGAACCGGCCTAGGCTTAGCCATTATGAAAGCTATCTGTAATCTGTATGATTTTAATGTTTCGTATTATTTTTTTGACAGCAAACATTGCTTCGAGATTCGATTTAATAATGTAAAGTGAAAATGCCGTCTATTCTGAGACAAGAACTAGTCGCAGGATCACACCAAACAAACGCTTATACTTGCAATACCTTTTCCTTACTGTTTCTATACCCTTCGTTTACCTTTTCTTTACCTCTGACTATACCTTTTGTTTACCCTTTCTTTACCCCCTGTTTAGGGAAAGGGTAGAACTTTAGTATGATAAACGGATGAAGAAACTAATGCATAATAGGCGAATATTACATTTGTGTCTTTGCGTTTTGTATTCCAGATTTTTTCCAGAATTGACCCATTTCTTTGTATTAAATCAATAATTAAAAGAACATGGAAAAGAGTATGTTAACCGGTTTTTTCGCATTGCTGATCAATGCCGGTGTTTCGCTTGGACAGGATATCCAACCAAGCCAGGTTCCGTCCGTCGTGGTAAACAGTTTCAATAAAGCATTTCCAAAAGCTTCGGACGTAGAATGGGAGATGCAGGGCGATCTATACAAGGTTGAGTTTGAGACAGGTCTCTTGTCTGTAGATCATGATGTATGGTACGATAAAGGAGGGAAGTTGATCGAACATAAAGAAGAAATTTCCAAAAAGGATTTGCCTTCAACGGTGTTAGCAACGATCAAAAAAGACTTTAATAAATATCGTATAGAAGATGTGAAGAAGATTACGAAAGCGCAACAAGTTGTCTATACACTTGAACTGAAAAGTGCTGCCGAAGAACTAAAGGCGGCTTTTGATACGAATGGGAAGGTGTTGAGCAGCGCGTTGGATTAACATGAAAAAGCTCCTTTTGCTTCTTTGCTTTACCGCTTTTTGTTTATCAAGCGCAACTTATGCTCAGATTAGTCCCCCTGGCTTAGGGGAAGCAAACACCGCCGGTTGGTTTGCGTTTGGATTAAGGCAAGATTTAGGTGTCTCAAAAAAATGGCAATCGATGTCTTATATCGGTTTAGGGCGTAAAAGTAATCCGGACAATTACGCCCTATTTTTTAAGCCTGCTATTCTGGTGATAAATCAGGAATTTTATCATCGGTTTCACCCGCATTGGCAATACTCAATCGCTTTGAGTTATCGGAAGCAAGAGGAGTATAACGATTTTGCTCCTTATAGACGAACAGTTGCGGGTTTTGAACGGGAGTGGAGATTGTACGGACGAATGGCCTATACAATTAAAAATGAAAGGCTAAAATTCACCCCTACTTTTCGGCAAGAGCTTCGAACTTTTGCTCAACCTTTTGAAGAAGCATCTTCGGAAGATCTTCAACTTCGGTCACGTTTAAAATTACAACTTGCAATCAATTTAGATAAACACAAAATTCATAAGCTTATTGGTGGATACGAATCCTTATTTTCAACAAGCAGAAGTGCCTTGTCTGAAAGGTGGTCGAGCTTCAAATATCGGGAAAGCAGATTCACTTTTTATTATTCGATATCACCACAGGAGTTACCGTTCACCATTGATCTTGGCTATATGAACAATTTGGTGGGATCCCAGTCGCCTTTTTCTGCACACTACCTAGCACTGGATGTAATCTATAATAATCCCTTTGGTTTGCTAAG
Organism: Olivibacter sp. EAT-5; assembly: GCF_044784325.1. NCBI lineage: Bacteria > Pseudomonadati > Bacteroidota > Sphingobacteriia > Sphingobacteriales > Sphingobacteriaceae > Olivibacter > Olivibacter sp. EAT-5. The sequence continues at coordinate 3,336,782 of NZ_CP173028.1, forward strand.
ACATAAGCAGGGGAACTAAATGAGTCAATACCTTTTCGTTTTTTGTAACTTTTCGCTGATATTGTCTGTTATAGTATCTAATGAAAGTCTATAATGTTTATTTTTGAATAAAAAGTAATAGTTTGTGTCTTCCCTCTTACGCGACAACATAATAATCAGAAAGCGTTTTTCTCTACTACTACTGTGGTTGAGCATACTCTTTCCTTTTTTTCTGCTTTATCAAAACTTGCTTTTAAATACAGGAAAGGAAGTGCAGAGCGTACTCGTCCAAGAGACGCTGTTGGACGATTTGGAAATTGGGCCGGGAAAATACATCCATGCCGAAAAAGAAAAGAAGGGACTCGAAAAGTACAAGCGAATTGATGCAGAGTCGGTAGTATCGGTTAATCAAAGCATTACGACCTTTTTCCTTATCCATGGGTGCTGGCTAAAGCCTTCCTATTATACTTTTTTACACATCTATACCTTGTTCTGACGGACCATATTTCATATAACTTCTAATTGTAGGTTCCCCGACAAGCGGGTGACGAATGAACATGGAAAAGCGAGTGTAGGTTTGCTATGTCGTTAAACCTGTTCAATTTTAATTAATAGATACTGAGTTGAATCCTAAAAAAAAGTAGTAAAATGAAATGTCCGAATTGTAATGAAACTTTACTGATGTCCGAAAGATACCAAGTGGAAATAGATTATTGTCCAAAATGTCGTGGGATTTGGCTCGACAAAGGAGAGCTTGACAAAATTATCAATTACGTTGATAATGGGCAAAACGATGAGCCTTCTGAATCATATAACAGCTCAAATCCGTGGAACGACTATAAAGACAAATCCGACTATCGTGATAAGCGTTATCAACAACGACCACATAAAAAGAAATCGTTTTTAGGTGATTTATTTGACTTCGATTAATCCCTGACGCCCTATGGAATTTGAAATCCCTAATTTTGCCGATCCCGGAGTTTGGATCAGCCTGATTACTTTATGCTTTCTTGAGATTGTATTAGGTATCGATAATATCATTTTCATCTCCATTGTTGCAGGAAAGTTGCCGGAGAAATTACAGCGCAAAGCACGTAATCTTGGCTTGACCTTGGCGATGGTTTTCCGAATTGCCTTATTGCTTTGCATAAACTGGATTATCGGACTGAAGGACCCGGTTATGACCTTAAGTTTATTTGGTAAGGAGGACATCCCGCTTAGCTACAAGGATCTCATTCTGATAGCTGGTGGACTCTTTCTGATTGTGAAAAGCACCTTAGAAATCCATCATAAATTGCAAGAACAGGATGAAGACCTACACCAGAAAAAAAGTCCGGTTGGCTTCGGTGCGGTCTTAGTACAAATAGTTTTGGTTGATGCTGTTTTTTCCTTCGATTCAATTTTAACTGCAGTAGGTTTAGTTGATTATGTACTGATCATGATTATAGCGGTTATTATATCCATCGGTGTAATGATGGCTTTTGCCGGCCCTGTATTACGGATTATTAACAAACAGCCTACCTTGCAGATGCTTGCTTTAACGTTTCTGGTTGTCATAGGCGTAGTGTTAATTGCCGGAGGTTTCCATCAGGAGGTAAGTAAAAGCATTATTTATTCTTGTTTGGGTTTTTCGTTGATTGTCGAATTATTGAATATCCGACTTCGAAAAAAACGAACCATTAAACTAAACGATACGCAGTTATAAAACGGGAGAATTGATCAAAATCCCGTGAGCCTGAAATGCCGCGGGATTTTGCTTTCTTATTTTTATGACGGGAGAAAATACCAAATATCATTCAGCTGACCAAATAACATCAGTGAACCATTTTTTACTGTCAAACAGTTGATCAATAAATTTAAACCCGGATTTATCGGCTAAGTCTTGAATCTGCTCGAAGCTGAATTTTTGTGAGATCTCCATAAAAATCGGCTCATTCTCAGCGAAGTGAAAGACCTCTTCACCTATTTGTACGGTCTGATTGTCAAGGCTGATAAGATAACTTTTGCAAGCCCCGCTTTCCGGATCATAGGTAGCGTAATGGTCAAAACGGCTTATAATAAAATTGCTATTGAGCTCGCGATTAATTCGCTCGAGTAGGTTCAGGTTAAAACGTTTTGTGATACCGCTTTTATCATTATAAGCCGCCAAGATCGTCTTGGGATTTTTCTTTATATCCATCCCCATAAGTAGGCGGTCGCCCTTAGATAAATGCTTGCGGAGTTTTTTGCAAAATTCGGTCACCCTGTCTACGGGCATATTGCCGATATTTGATCCTAAGAATAAAACAACTTTAGGCCTATTTGATAACGAGGTCGCTTTTTCCAGCATCTCAAAATACTCACCGTTCAGACCCGTCAGTTTAAGTCGAGGTAGTACTTTAGGTAAACTTTCGTTAAGATTCTCAATTACATTTGCCGATATATCAATGGGGATGTAGCGAAAATCCATCTGCTGCCCTGACAATTCTTTTAGAAGGTAGGTCGATTTTGTTGCATCACCGGCACCTAATTCAATCAGATCAAAACTATCCCGGTCACGGCTAAGTGCCGCTGCAAGCTCGACAGTCTTCTCTGAAAAAATTTCGAGTTCGGCCCGGGTAAGATAATATTCAGGGCAGTTCATGATTTCGCGGAATAGCTTGTCGCCCGCCGCATCGTAGAAATATTTAGAATCCAAGTGCTTCGGGTTCTCCCGAAGGCCTTTTATAACATCGTTATAAAAAAGTGCTGTTTTTGTATTAGCGGCTTCGAATAGGTCATCCATTAAATCTGAAATATTTTTGTTCATGCTCTTTGTCAATTATTTTGCTAACCGAATGCCCGTAAACTGCCAGCGTAGATTGGTCTGGAAAAAATTTCGATACGTGAGACGACTGTGCCCGGGCGAGGTAATCGCAGAAGCTCCACGTAATACTTTTTGGTTAACCATAAATTTACCATTGTATTCACCAATCGCGCCAGGGGCCTTTTTAAATCCAGGGTAAGGTAAGTAGGCACTTTCTGTCCATTCCCAGTTTTCTCCCCAGGTAAAATTTGGCGCAGCCACCTCCCATTCAAATTCAGTAGGCAATCTTAAACCCTTCCAAGCCGCATAAGCATAAGCCTCGAAGTAACTTACATGTCGTACAGATGCTTCTAAATCAATAGGTTCCAGACCCCGAAACGTATAATGATACCAACTATTGTCAATGAAATGCCAATAGAGGGGTGCCGTTATTTTTTCGTTTCTGACCCAGTCCCAGCCCTCGGCATGCCAATGGCGAAAATCGCTGTAACCATCATCATTTATAAATTCAAGATATTCGGCATTACTTACTAAACGGTTACTTATTTCAAATTCGTTAAGATAAACCTTATGTCTACCAAGTTCGTTATCAAAGCAAAAGCCATCCCCTTTAAACCCAATTTCGTAAAGTCCTTCCTTAATGCGAATAAAATCATTAGTTGATGTTGATTTCAAAGTAGGTGGTTGATACGTGACATCATAGGCTGGAAATAGGGGATTGTGGCCCAATATATACTTAATGTCCGTATATAAAAGTTCCTGATGTTGTTCCTCGTGATGAATGCCCAATACAATTAGATCGCTTACTTCCGGCTCGAGAGGAGCCGAAAGTATTTTTAACATGGCTTCGTCTACATGTTGGCGGTAGCGATAGATATCATCAACGGTTGGTCTGCTAAGATTACCTCTATCTGTACGGATGACCCGATTGCCGATGGTTTCGTAGTAGCTGTTAAAAACGTAATTGTAATCCGGATTAAATGGCTGATATCCCTGAACATGAGGGGTTAAAATAAAGGTTTCAAAAAACCAGGTGGTATGTCCAAGATGCCATTTAGGTGGACTCACGTCTACGATCGGTTGGACGACATAATCTTCAATCGCTAGCGGACGGCAAATATCTTCTGTTCGTTGACGAAGACTTTTATAACGAGTGTATATATCCATATGACTATTGATTTTTTAAATACTCTTTGAGATTTGATATGGTTTCAATATGAAAGGTTTCTGCCTGCTGTTTCCGCATCATGAGTGCATAGGCGTTATTAAAGCCGATAGGCTTCAGCCAGCTAATTCCGTATTTTTTTTCGAATTGGTCCTTGACATAGGCGAAGGTTTTATCTTTATCGCCACCTAATGAATCAATCGTTTGCTGAGGTGGCTTCAGAATGGCTAGGAGGCCTGTTCCTGTATATTCCGGGTAAAGATCGATCTGATCATTCATCAACGCATCGAAACAAATTTTAGTGCCGCCTAGGCCGGTTTTGGCAACTACATCATAATCCGTGAAACCTTTTATTAACTGACTGTACAGGCTGGCCAAGATGTATTGTTCGCCAAAGATTTTAGAACCCAAGCGTACTGTTCCCTTCTTTTTTCCTCCTCTTTCTCTCCACAGGCCGTGTGCTTTCAGAAAGTCATGTGCCACACGCTCAGGTGATTGATGGAGATGATCAACGCGGTAATTTAGATCGGTCATCACGCTATCGTTTATTTTTCCGACCAGCAGATTCAATGTTTTTTCGAGCGAAGGGAATTTTTCCAGCGCTTGATTTCGAACAATGGGCGCTGCATAGTAAGGTGGGAAAATACCCTTATCATCCTTTAAAACAACCAGGTCATATGCTTTTAAACGACCATCGGTCGAATAGCCGCTAATGACGTCCAATTGCTTTTCATAGGCGGCTTTATACATGACCGCGTCATTGATGACCACCGTATGAATTTTTAAGCCATAGATTCTTTCAAGCCCCACATTCCCATCCTGTCGTCCCATAAATTCCGGCGTAAAGCCGGCAACGAGCTTTGTTCCGTAGGCCGTGGGAACAAAATAAAGCAGACTTAATAAAATAAGTAATACCGGTATAGCAAGGGTAGTTCGGTTAAGCGTTTTAATATTCAATTTTTGTAAACGGGAAAGTAAAAAATCAAAGAGCAAAGCGAGTAATGCGGCCGGTATAGCGCCGCCAAGTATCATGTTTGTATTGTTTAAAGAAATTCCGCCGAAGATGAACTCGCCTAAGCCGCCGGCGGCAATATAAGAAGCCAAAGTAGCCACTCCGACGTTAATGACGGTAGCCGTGCGTATACCCGCTAATATTACGGGCATTGCGAGTGGTAATTCAACCTGTAGAAGTAGTTGTTGTTTGTTAAGACCAAGCGCAATAGCGGCTTCCTTGACAGTTGGGTTAATGCCCGTAATACCCGTATAGGTATTGCGGATGATCGGAAGAAGAGCATAGAGAAATAAGGCTACAATAGCTGGTTTAGCACCTATACCAAGTACGGGAATTAGAAATCCTAGTAGGGCGATGCTTGGTATAGTTTGCAAGATACCAACAGTACCTAAAACAATTCCGGATAAATTTCGATTTCGTGCAATTAAAATACCCAGCGGTAGTCCCAACAATACCGCTATCAACAAGGAAATGAAGGTCAGGCCTATATGCTGTAAGGTTTGGACCAACAGCTTATCTGCCTGTTGCCACATAAAGTGCCAGAGCGTTTGCTGTTGTTCGTTCATGTAACGATGGTTTTTTTATAGCGGTAAATAGCTGACATTAACTGCTCAAATCCTGCTGTTTTTGCTTCTTTTTTATGGTCGACGATTTGAAGTGTTTCGGTTTTATTCTGCTGAAGGCGTTCCAGTGCATCCCATAGTGTGGATTGGGACGAAAGAGTGATATGATTATCTGTTTGGTCCGCTGTGGGTAGCCAAGGCCATAACGCTGCCAATAGAATTGTCTTGAACTCGAGTTGTAAACGTTGCTCCTGTAGAAAGCTTGTTACCAGCGAATGGGACGGTTTAAATAATAGATCCCAAGGCTTGCCTATTTGGACAACTGCTCCCTTATCCATTAAGCAGATTTGGTTACCCAGTGTAAACGCTTCTTGGACATCATGCGTAACCATAACGATGGTCTTTCTTTTTAATTCATCTAAAGCTTTAAATTCTTCCTGTATTTTTGTCCGAGTAACGTTATCCAAGGCCCCAAAAGGTTCATCCATGAGCAAAATCGGAGGATGAGCTGCCAATGCTCTGGCAATTCCTACGCGTTGTTGTTGCCCACCGCTTAATTCGTGCGGATACCTGCTTCGATAGGAGTTGGGAAGGTGTAGTTTTTCCAATAGCTCATCTACTCTCGTTTCTATCCGTTTTTTATCCCATTTCAATAAGTGTGGAACGATAGCAATGTTTTGAGCGACTGAATAGTGGGGGAACAGGCCATTATTTTGTAAAACATAACCGATATTCCGTCGCAGGTCGATCGGCGACTGGTCCTGAATGTTCTTGCCATTAATGAAAATTTGTCCTTGATCTGGTTTAATCAGGCAGTTAATCATTTTAAGCGTTGTCGTTTTACCGCAACCACTCGCACCGAGAAGGATCAAATTTTCTTCTTCCTTTATTTCCAAAGACAGCTCATTCACTGCTTTTAGGCCGTTGAACGATTTACTTACCCCTTGTACTTTGATCATAAATTTTAATCTTCCAATGTCATAAAAAGATTATTTAATGATTCGGCATAAAGCGGATGTGCAAACACGCCATAGCGTATGCGGTCGTAAGTGATTTTACCTTCCATAGCCATTTGTAAGATGGTCATGATTTCGCCGCCTTGCGCTGCAAGAATAGAGGCCCCTAGTATTCGTTTACTTTTGGCATCTACAATGGCTTTCATAAAACCACGGGTATCGCCTGTTTCAACTGCGCGGGCCACAGCGGTCATCGGCAGCTTCGCTACTTTTATAGTTAAGCCCTGCTTTTTCGCTTCTGTCTCACTCAGGCCGATGCGTCCGAGCTGCGGGTCGGTAAATACACAATAGGGTATCGATCGGTTACGTGTTGTATAGTTCGTGTTTTCCAAAAGATTACGATAAACAATTGTATAATCATTATATGAAATATGGGTAAATGCAGGTCCGCCCTTCACATCACCTAAGGCATAAATGCCTTTTACATTGGTTTCGAGTTTGCTGTTTACCTTTATGTATCCTTTATTGTCGAGTTTTACACCGGTGTTGTTTAGCTTAAGCGGTCCAGTCTGTGGAACACGGCCTGTAGCGACCAACACGTGACTACAACTAATTTTTTGCTTTTTTCCGTTGGTATGGATGGTCGCTACAACTTTTTCAGGTCCCTGCTTGTCGAAAAAGGTGGTTTCCGCATTGAGCAGGATGTCGATTCCTTCCGGTTTCAGTAATTTGTGCATTTCTTCGGATACGTCCGGATCCTCGCGAGCCATAATTCTTGGCGATTTTTCCACAATCGTGACTCTGCTGCCAAAGCGACGGAACATTTGGCCGTACTCCAGGCCAATATAATTGCCGCCTATAATTAGCAAATGCTCAGGCACTTGATCCAATTCGAGTATGCTGGTCGAGGTAAGGAAATTAATGGCGTTGAGGCCCTCAATTTCGGGGATAAATGGGACAGTACCTGTATTCAAGAAAAATAAATCTGCCTTCAGTATCTGTTGAGACCCGGTATCGGAAGTCACACCGATCGTTTTGAAATCCGTAAAAGCGGCTTCACCAAAGATGACATCTAAGTTTTTAGTACTCTCCAATGCTTTTTGATTTCCGCTCCGTGCATTTTCGACGATTTTGTCCTTACGCTTTTTTATAATGGTCATGTCAATTTTAGCGTCTTCTACAAAAACGCCGAGCTCAGTACTTTTGTGGGCATCATAAGCTGCTTTTGCAGAAGCTATCCATGTTTTAGTAGGCGTGCAACCGTCGTTCACGCAAGTTCCGCCAATCCATCGCTTCTCAATGATGGCTACTTTTTTTCCATGGTTCGCAAGTTTTTTCGCTAAGGGAACGCCCGCCTGTCCGGAGCCAATAACAATGGCATCATATTGTCTAATCTTCATATATATTGGTTTCTAGGTGTTCGAAGGTCCGCAAGCACCTTAATTCCTAACAAGAAAGCACTTAAATGGTTTGTGAACGGGGTTCACTTTTAATTTTCTCTGACATCTATCTAACACAATTTCCCTACATTTGATGTAAAGGAAGGTTTCTAAAAGGTGATGATCACCTAAAAAAACGCAGATTGCTTCGTCATTCTTCCTCGCAATGACGACGATGATGGACATTTCAGATTCCTTCCTTAAACTTGTGTTTTAATTTATTTCTTTACTATGTCGAAGCTTTTCAGTCCACTCCCGTTGAATGGAATTACCTTAAAAAATAGAATAATAGTTTCTCCGATGTGTCAATATTCCGCCGTAGACGGATTTGCCAATGATTGGCATTTAGTGCATTTGGGAAGTAGGGCTATTGGGGGTGCTTCGCTAATCATCGCTGAAGCTACCGCTGTATCGCCCGACGGCAGAATCTCACCTGACGACTTAGGTATTTGGAATGATGCCCATATTGAGAAGCTATTGCAGATTACCCAATTTATTAAAAATCAACAATCCGTGCCTGGGATTCAGTTATCCCATGCGGGGCGTAAGGCCAGCACGGCTGCGCCTTGGAAGGGTAGAGGGAAAGTTAGTATTGAAGATGGTGGCTGGGTGCCGGTGGCCCCTTCTTCAATTGCTTTCTCCGATAATTATGCCGTACCTGTCGAATTGAATATAGAGGGGATTCGTGCCATCGTAAGTAATTTTAAGTCAGCGGCCGAGCGTGCATTGCGTGCCGGATTCGAGCTTATCGAAATACATGCGGCACATGGGTACTTGTTGCACCAATTTCTATCGCCTTTGAGTAATCACAGGCAAGATGAATATGGAGGCAGTTTCGAGAATCGCATCCGGTTGTTACTGGAAGTTATTGATGCGGTGCGAAGCGTGGCACCGAAAGAATTGCCTTTATTTGTAAGAATTTCAGCTAGCGATTGGGCGGAAGGTGGATGGGATTTGGATCAATCAATCCAGTTAGCGTCCATTCTCAAAACCAGAGGTGTCGATCTACTGGATGTATCTAGTGGCGGACTTGTTCCTTATCAAAAAATCCCTGTAGGTCCTGCTTACCAATTGCCTTTTTCTTCAAAAATAAAGAAAGAAGCGGGTATTCTAACAGCAACCGTTGGGCTGATAACCAATGCTACGCAAGCCGAAACCATTCTTGTTAATGGCGATGCCGACTTAATTGCCATGGCGCGTGAACTTTTGCGCAATCCTTATTTTCCGCTACAGGCTGCTGATGAGTTGCGGGATTCGATTGAATGGCCGATTCAGTATGAAAGGGCCAAACCGAATTAATCGCTTGTATAGTAGGGATCCCATACACAGGGCTATATTTAAAGGCTAAAGCTAATACGTTCGGTTAAAAGTATGAACCGTTGGCTTTCGGAAATGTCGCCTAGGAAATTTGCTGTTTGCATGTTGATGCATACCATTATAGCAAGATTCCGGCGACGAGCTTTTTTGAATACTTTTTTGCGGGAAAAAGTATTTGGCGGTGTAGTTGGATTTTTGTTGCTTACTAGCTTTTACGTTGTTTATTCGTTCTTTTTAGATATAATAAAAAACCGGTGATGCTTAATAAACCAGGCGTTAAACCAATGAATACATATAATATCCGAATGGGCAGACCACCAAAACTACCGGCATGAAGGGGTAGAACCAGTGTGCGCAGTTTTTCGGAGAAATCAAGTTTATCGGATTCTTTTATAGCTTCGACCGCTCCGCTTTTGACGTCTAACGTAACGCTACTTGCCTGTCCAAAAAATGGATTATCACCCGGTAAGCTACCGCGAATGGCGAAGCCGCGACCGGGTTGAGTGGGCATATATACGGAATGGACTTTAAGCTGCGGCAATGCATGGGAAGCTTTCTTATAAAGGCTGTCAATTGAGAGGACATCTGCTCGATTGGGCGGATTTACTTGCATTTTACTGTGCCATGCACTCGAGTCAAAGGCAAAAAGATTCAGCCAAAAGCCAGTGAAAAAGATAACCGCATTAAACAACAAAGACCAAATACCGACGATACGATGCAGATCGGAACTTAGCATCCTTCTATTGTGCCATCGAATCGGTTTTTTAAAGCACAAAACTTTCCATACCTGTTTTCGATAAATCAGCACGCCCGTAAGAATAGAAATAAGCATAGTTATTCCGAGTACAGCGGTTAATAAGGTACCCGGCATACCAAAATGAAAGGAGAAATGAAATTGAAATAACCACTGCATAAAGCCGGATTGCCATTGATCATAACGTCCTTCGCGTATAATACGACCCGTATAGGGATCAATGGTCAATACAGCTAGATCGTAGGTATGGATTTTACTATCATTTAGGTATAAACGATAATTGTAAGCTTCGGTGGGAGCTGCTTGCGGATTTAACCAGGCGATGCCGCTAAGCCGAGGATATTGAGCGGTAATGCGATGATAGATCGTATCAAGCGACATTTTGGCCGCGGTTTCTTTTACTTGAAAAAGATGCCTATTGGTATAATGGTCCAACTCTTCCATAAAAACCAATGCTGATCCGCTCAATCCCAGTAAGATTAGAAAAATACCTGTTATCAGCCCTGTTACGCCGTGCATTCTAAATACCCAGCGTAGTAATCTGTTCTTTATTGACGTCACTATCGAATCAGGTAATTAATGCCTATTCTAAAATTAAAAGGATTACCCAACGAGGCCGTAACCGTACGCGAATTGCCGCCTAAAAAATAGCGTTCATCTGTAATATTATATACATTGAATTGAATGTTATAGCGGTTACGTTCATAATTAAGCATAGCGTCAAGTACAGTGGAAGCTGGTATCAAAAAATTTTGTGCACTTACAAAACCTACCTGGTTGCTGGTGTACCTGCCACCGATACCGATACCAAGCCCCTTTGCAAAACCAGTTGATAAATTGTATTTGATCCAGGCATTGGCCATATGCTTGGGAGCATTTGCAAAGCGACTACCTTTAGCGCCTAAGGTATTATCGGATAATAGTACATGATCGTTGTACGCATATCCAACTATCAGATTGAAATGATGAATGTTCCCTTGGGTAGTGGCCTCAAAACCTTTGCTACGTGTTCCATCGATGGCGACTTGTCTATTTGGGTTTTCATCTGTCGGCGCAGCAGCTAATATATTGGTGTAATCGATCTGATAAGCCGCCAATGTCAATGAAAATTGATTCTCGAACCAAGACGATTTGCTGCCCACTTCAACCTGCTTGGCTGTTCTTGGCGGGAATGGCCCTCCGTTTCGTACTGAATTGGAAGTTTGTGGATTGAAGGATGTGGTGTAGCTGCCGTAAAAGGAAAGCGCATCAATAGGCGAATAGACTAATCCTACTCGCGGAATCCAGGCCGAAGCATCCGATTCGTTTCCTTGCTCATTATCACGCGCTGATAAAGGGACGCGTCTCAAGCTGTAATCGTCATAGCGCAAGGATAGCAACAAAATTAAATCTTTATATTTTATCTGATCCTGCACATAAGTGCCAATTAAATGAATACGCTCTTTATTGTCGTCGTAATAATCGACTTCCGGGTTAGGGGCTGGGGGGTCAAGGCTATAATCGGGATTAAAAATGCTAATGCGTTGCGCCGGTGAATTTCGGTAGTCATTTTTATGCCAACCATAATTATTATAATCGATACCGGTTAAGATATTATGAGTTAATGGCCCTGTTTTTAAAACATAGTTGAGAAAGGCCGTTGTTTGCCAGTTAAATTGGTCGTATAGCCAGTCTTGATACGATCTACTGATCGAGTCATGCTGAATCAAACCGGTTACAATATGGTCGGTATAATCGAAACGACTTCGCACATAACGTTGCACCAAGGTAAGTCGGAGCTTATTGCCCAATTGTTGATCGTAACGCAGATTGACGGATGTGTTATGCGTTTTTCCATAGTCACTCGGGCTCTGTGCCGTTAGGTTATTCGGATAATAATCAAAATCAAAGGTACCATCAGGGCGAGTGAAAACATAAGAACCTCGGTCATATTGCTGCACGGCTTTCTCGTAGGCGTAGTTTACTTCCAGCAGCAGTTTGCCGGTGCAATTAAATTCATAAGAAAGGGAAGGAGCAATTAACAAGTTACGAACATCCTGATAGTCGCGAAAACTATTTCCTTGGTCGTACCCGACAATACTACGATAAAGCAGTTTTTTATTCTTAGTTAAGGGGCCCGTAGCATCCAAAGAAAATCGTTTAGCATTCCAGCTGCCATAAAATGCACTTAATTCCAGCTGCGGCAGCGATAATGGTTTTTTAGTGGTAAAATTTATGGTGCCCCCCGGTGCATTATTACTGAAAAGAACCGAAGAAGGTCCCCTTAATACTTCAACCTGTTCTATATTGTAAAGTAGCGGTTGTTGGCTCCATAAATACAAATTTCCCCGTATGCCGTTGAAGGTGATGATGCCTGCGTCAAAAGGATTGTAAAAAGTAAAGCCTCTTAGGCTGTAATATCCCATACCGTTATTGGCCTTTACGCCTGTTAAGGTATTCGTTAAATCGTTTAGCGTAAATGCCTGCTTGTCGCGAATGACCTGTTGGCTAATCACTTGTATGGATTGCGGTGTTTGCTGCAACGAACTGGGTGTGCGCGTAACATTGGTTACACTATCAATCTGATAGCGCTTTTGTCGTGCACTGATCAATACCTCGTCGAGTTTACGCGTGGTGTTCGTATCGATAGAAATGGTTTGTCCTTGCGTTACTGCTATAGAAAGAAGCAATAACACAAAGAGACTACTTATGAATCTCATTGTTAAAGCATAATTTAAAATCAAAAAAGAATGCATGCCGAATCTTGCTAAAACGGTTGATGCCTATGTCTGAAAAAGATTTTAAATTACACCCTGGGTGGTTTCAATAAAGAAGTATGGTAATTAGTTGGCCTTCCTTGGGTATAGGCAATCAGAAAAGATTGCTTAATGTTGTAAGTAGGAATTGTATTAAGTTGAGCAAGTTGGGGCGTTTGTAAATAGATGATTTCAGCCAGCTGCTTTATCATTTCCTGCTGCTGTTCATGTTCTCTTTTTTCGAGCTCTTTCATTTTTTTCATCAAAACACATTGCCCGTTACACTGTAATTCGGGCCGATCTCGATTAATACAGAGCTCCGTCGCTATATACTGCTGATTTAATTTAAAAGATACGAATAACCAAAATCTGCCGAAAGGCTGCATTAATACAACCAGTATCAAGAAGCAAACAGTAAGTTTTGATTTCATCGTACACATGGGTGCTGCAAAGCTAAAAAAAAGTGTAATGCAAAAGAAATTCTTCTTGTTTTTCTCTATAGATAAATTAGCTTTCCTAATTTTTTACAAGGATAGCTAAGATGTTATAGAAAGAAGATAATAAAGGTCAAAAAAAATGATGCGATTGCGTAGATATTTGTTTAACTAACCAATATTAGATGGGACAAGAGCGTAATACCTCTACATTAATTGCGAATCAATTTTAATTTATGATGAAAGCATCAATCACAGCAATCACACTGGGTATGTTGGCATGCTCAATAGGTGTCACAAAGGCGCAATATCCGGTTATACCGAAAGCAATAGAAGATTCCGCAAATGCGGAGATGGCCAAATTTCAAGCCCATGAGGAGGCAGCTTGGGCTAAAGCACTTCCGGTTATCGAGAAAGAAGCGAAAAATGGGAAGCCCTATATCCCTTGGGCAAGTAAACCCGAAGATCTTCCACAGGCAAAAATACCTGCCTTTCCCGGCGCTGAAGGTGGTGGTGCGTTTTCTTTTGGGGGGCGTGGTGGTAAAGTATATGTGGTTACGAGTTTGGCAGACAACGGCCCGGGGACCTTTCGCGAAGCCTGTGAACAAGGGGGGGCACGTATTGTCGTATTTAATGTAGCTGGTATTATTCATCTGAAAAGCCCCGTTAGTATCCGAGCGCCCTATATTACCATTGCCGGGCAAACTGCCCCTGGCGACGGTATTTGTATTGCGGGTGAATCGGTATGGATTGATACGCATGATGTCGTGATTCGCTACATGCGTTTCAGACGGGGAAGTACCGATGTTAACAGACGAGACGATGCCTTGGGAGGAAATGGTATCGGCAATATTATTATTGATCATGTATCAGCGAGCTGGGGCCTCGATGAGAATATGTCAATGTATCGTCACGTATATAATAGGGGAGATAGCACGAAACAGGAAAAACTGCCAACAGTCAATGTAACTATACAGAATTCAATCTTTTCAGAAGCCTTAGACCGTTATAACCACGCTTTTGGAAGTACCATTGGCGGACTCAACAGCACGTTTCTGCGAAATCTTTGGGCGTCTAACATTAGTCGGAATCCTTCTATAGGTATGTACGGTGATTTTGGCTTTGTTAATAATGTTATCTTCAATTGGTGGAATCGAAGCGCTGATGGGGGCGATCATCGTTCGCTTTTCAATTTTATTAATAACTATTACAAACCGGGGCCGATCACGCCGATTGATAAACCTATTGGGCATCGTATACTGAAGCCGGAAGGAAATAGAGATCGCGGGCATGAAAATGAATATGGAAAAGCTTATGTCTCCGGTAATATCGTGGAAGGAAATGCAACAGTAACAGCGGATAATTGGGCCGGGGGTGTACAGATTGGAAACAAGCCCAATGCGGAGCCTTACACCGCACAGATTCGTGTCGACAAACCATTCCCGATGGCTAAAGTTACCTTGATGTCCGCAAAAGAAGCTTATGACCATGTATTAAAGAACGTCGGAGCAAACTTGCCGAAACGCGATGCAGTAGATGAACGGGTCATTAAACAGGTCGCAACGGGTAAGATTATTTATAACAAAAACAGTAAAGCTGACGTAAGCAGCCCTTATGTTAAACGCCGTCTACCCGCAGACTCCTATAAAATGGGCATAATCGCTGATCCGGAACAGGTTGGTGGCTACCCTACCTACAAGGGAACTCCTTATCAGGATGCAGATCAAGACGGTATGCCGGACGAGTGGGAAACTGCACATGGTTTGAATCCAAAAGATGCAGGCGATGCGAGCTTGGATCGGGACGGTGATGGATATACCAATATTGAAGAATTTATAAATAGTGTGGTTCCTAAAATATTATAAGAAACGATAATAGAAGGTTTGAACATGATGTAGAGCTCTACCTCCCGTTCCTTAAATTAACTAGGGACGGGAGGTGGTACGATGCATGTTTAACGACCGGGAGATCGATTAACCCTTCAGCAAGGCTAAACGTTCCTCCTCTAGGTCAAGGTAATAGAGATGTTTCCGCACAATCTCCTCGTCAAGATTTTGTTCTTTATTACTATGTATTAGCAGCCAGGTCCGTTGTTCTTGTATAATCGCTAAATAAATCTCTTTATGTCGGCCGCTTATATTTTCTTCCGGAGCATCTGTACGGGTCTTATGTTCCCATTTGTAAACGAGTTGCTTTAACATTCCATCACTTTCCAAATGATCTTTATAGGAGGTTTGTAGATGTCGCAGAGCCTGCGTTGCCAATTGCCGTTTAATCCATTTGTCGGCTTCCTCCTCCGGTAAGGTGTCGCCAAAGTTAGGAAAGCCTATCTTCTTAATTAAATAGGGAAGGGTTAATCCTTGCACCAGCAAGGTTACGAGAATGACTACAAACGTAATAAATAAGATAAGATTGCGTTGCGGAAATATTGTTCCATTATCAAGCTGCGCCGGAATCGATAAGGCAGCAGCAAGTGATACTACACCCCGCATACCCGACCAACCGAGTAAAAAAGGCGTTCTTGCTCCAGGGTTTCTTTTGTCGGCTACGGTGATAAAGTTTCGGGCGATTAACGTAACGAGCACGGCTCCATAAGCTGCAAGTATCCGGTCGATAATAAGCACAGCACTTATTAGTAAGCCATAGCCTATAGCGGATGATAAGCTCATACCACCTAGCTCGGCAGTGATTTCGGGCAATTCCAAACCAATTAGCATAAATACCAGGCCATTTAGCACAAACACCAAGCTTTGCCATACGTTGAAACCTCTTAGTCGCGATTGGCTACTTAAAAAATTATGGCGCTTATTGGCTAATAACAGACCACCGCAAACTACCGCCAACACGCCTGAACAATGGGCTTCCTCTGCTGCAATATACATCACGTAGGGTGTTACAATGGTCAGTACAATATCGATCTGTGGATCGGTGGGTAGTAACTTATGAGCCTTCATAAAAATCCACCCAATGGCCAGGCCTATTCCTACGCCGCCAGTAACCATCCATCCAAAACTGAGCGCCGCTTCATGCCACACAAATTGCCCGGTAGCAACCGCAACGAGAGCAAATCGGAAGATGATCAACGAAGAGGCGTCGTTCATTAAACTTTCGCCCTCCAGAATGGAAACCATTCTACGTGGTACTTTTACAAATTTTAGGATTGCAGTGGCGCTAACTGCATCCGGTGGCGAAACAATACCACCTAGGACAAAACCTAGCGCCAGCGAGAATCCGGGTATAAAATGATTGGCTACCAAGGCTACCGAGAGGGCTGTTAGAAATACTACGACAAAAGCAAAGCTTACGATAATGCGCCGCCACCGCCAAAGTTCTTTCCAGGAAGTTGCCCATGCGGCTTCGTACAACAAAGGCGGAAGGAAAATCACAAAGATAAGCTCGGGCTCTATATGGACACGAGGTAGACCCGGAATAAAACTGATAAGCAGGCCGGCAATAACTAGTACAATTGGATAAGCAATACGCAATTTTTTTGCAAGCATGATCAGAAGCAAGATCACAATCAGTAAGCCTATGTAGAAAGGAAAGTGGTCGAACATCTTAAGGTTTTTTGGAGTACAAATATAGGATCAAATTTAATGCTAAATTAGCCGTACGGAGCATGCTCACCTGCTATTTATTTGGATACCGGATGGACGTGATCGTTATCTTTTTGTAAAGGCCATTTTAATGCCCATTAAAAGATACACACAGCCCGTTATTTTGTTGAGCCAGCTACTCAGTTTCAAATTTTTCTTTAATTTGGCAGAGAACAGTGAAGAACAATAAGCAATAAGTGAAAGCCAAATACTACCCAATAGCGCGAAACTTGCGCCAAGGGCTATAAAAGGACTAGGATCATCCATATACGCTTTGTTAATAAATTGGGGAAAAAAGGAAAGGAAGAACAATGCTACTTTTGGATTGAGAATATTGGTAATAAAACCGGCATAAAAGTTCTGAAAGCCACTTTTACCTTTGGTTATCTCTATATCAAATTGCAATTCCTTTTTTGAGCGAAGTGAGGAAAGCCCAAGAAAGATTAAATACAGTGCACCTACGTATTTAACAACAGAGAACGCCATGGCCGACTGTGCAATAATCATGGAAAGGCCAAGCGAGGCAAACAAGGTGTGTGCTAATATTCCACAAGTAATACCTAACATCGAATGCACACCCGCCGCTCTTCCCTCCGCAATGGATTTGTTTAACACAAACACGGTGTCAATCCCGGGTGTCATAACAAAGATTATTGTGGTTGCTAAAAACAGGATATAATTTTCAATTCCAGCCATAAAAAGAATAATGATTACGAATATAACATTCATTTTTTTAACGTACGCAATAAGTATTCGATCGCCGATACTCGGTAGATTTCTTCTTGTAAACAAAAAAATAAAGCTAGCAAAACAAAAAAGCAAAATATGCGTTTATATAATAAGGTTTAGGTTGATTATAACATACAGAGGCCCATGCTACCCAAAGCAGGGCTTTTGTTGTTTTTGGCTATTTAAAAGAAAACCTATATTTTTAAGTAGATGGTTAGAAAATTAAGATGCCAAGCTGGAAAAGACGATGCATAAATTTGTTGCTGAAATAAATATCATTGGTATTAATCCTTTTGTATTTGTGCCTGAAAAAATCTTACAAGATATTTTTAAAGAAGCAGGAAAGGAAAAGGGAAAAATTCCGATTCGAGGATCGATAAATGGGAATCCTTATAAACAAACATTAGTGAAGTATCAGGGGGACTGGCGTCTGTACGTTAACACATTGATGCTTAAAAACTCTCCGAAAAGAATAGGAGAGGTCGTTGAATTGACGCTTGAATTCGACCCCGGTGATCGAACGATTAAACCCCACCAAAAGTTAGTGGCCGCACTTGGCGAAAACCAAGATGCCAAAGATGTCTTTGATAAACTAAGTCCGTCGCTACAGAATGAAATTATTCGATACATTGCCAATTTAAAAACGGAAACAAGCATCGATAGAAATGTAATAAGAGCGATCGACTTTTTGCTGGGAAAAAGTCGGTTTATCGGACGAGATAAGCCCTGAATCAGGGTCCGTTATGAATAGGGTTAACTGCCATCGTCAGCTCAGTTGCATATTTCAATGCGCATTTTTGAGCCGGTTTGACTTTGATTGGTGTTCATATCTCAATATCTATTGTTATTTGTTCGCGCCAAACAATTAAGACGAAGTGGTCGTGTGTCAAAGGTACCTAATTGAATTAGAAGCAAGGCAAATTTGACACTTTCCTTGAGGATACCATCTAACAAAAGAATGGAATAAACGATTACAAATCGTTCTGCGCCTTTTTTATGATTTTATTAAGTTCTATTCCCTTTCCAAGTACTCCTTTGAAGAGATCACCAGTCTCTTTCAACCGATCATAAGCATTGTGAATAGTAAAGTCGCTCATTTTTAAACCACGTTTCACTTCGTCCCAGGCAAGTGGCATCGAGACGGTTGCTCCCGGCTTTGGTCGTAGGGAGTAGGGGCCAGCTATAGTAGCTCCGGGCCGGTTTTGCAAGAAGTCTAGATACATCTTTCCTTTTCGATCACTTACTTTTCGTTTTAAGGATGTGAAATCGGGTAGTTGCTCGTGTACCAGACTGACGATGACCTTTGCAAAAAGCTGCGATTGCTCATAAGAGTATTTCGCTCCCAATGGGATGTAAATATGAATACCGGTGGACCCTGATGTTTTAGGATAGCTCGATACGCCTAAAGCGTCCAATACCTTCCTCACTTCCTGAGCGGCTTCGATGACCTGCTCGAAGGTGTTTTTATCAGGATCCAGATCGATCACGCAATAATCCGGATTATCGGGCGACTGCACTCTGCTAAACCAAGGATTCATCTCAATACAGCCTAATGACGCCATCCATAGCAAGGTTGCTTCATCGTCGCCAACCAGATATTCTTTATGTTCGCCCTCGCTGGTGGTGTATGGGTAAGTTTTGCTTACCCATTCCGGCGCTTTTCCCTTCACATCTTTTTGATAAAAGCTTGGACCTTTAATGCCATTTGGGAAGCGGTTCAGAGACATCGGACGATCTTTCAAGTAGGGTAAGATAAATTCGGCTATTCTATAATAATAGTTGAACATGTCTCGTTTGGTAATGCCGTCATCCGGCCAATAGACCTTGCTGAGATGCGTAAATTTCAATTCTTTACCATTAACTTTACGTGTTTGCGTCTCTTCACGTGGGTTCAAGAGGGTACGCCTTTCGGTTTTAGCGGGCTTGATTGCATGTTTAGTCCCCTTGTCTTCTTCTTCCACCTCGGCCACGGTGGATTCTGTGTCAGCCGCTTTCTCCAATACGACATCATCGGCTTCTTTGTCCTCCCGCATACCTTTGAAAGATGCCTGCCTGAAAATTCCTTCGCTGGTAACTTCGGCGTAATTCACTTCGCATACCAGTTCCGGTTTCAGCCATGTAGGTTTTGCGCCGAGTCGTTGTGGACGAAAACGGGATGGCTTGTCCACGTCAGGTTCTACATCGAAGGGACTTCTGTCGGTAATCAGCGGTTTGAATAGCTTCATCATTTCCTTCTGCTTGCTGTCCGAAAAACCGGTGCCCACTTTACCCGCATATCGAAGTTTCTTTCCGTCATACACCCCCATGACGAGGGCACTGAACGCTTTGGACGTTCCCTCATTACGCGTAAATCCAGCGATCACTACTTCTTGTCGCCGTTGCACTTTGATCTTAAGCCACTCTTTCGATCGGAGGTCAGAGGTGTACTTACTATCAGCTTTTTTTGCTATAATACCTTCAAGCCCGACCTGCTCTGCCGCGTCAAAAAAGTCGATCCCCCTTGCGGCGAAAACCTTACTTTGGCGGATACGGTCATCATCAGTAGGTAATATGTCCTGAAGGATTGCCTGCCGTTCTACCAATGGCAATCCCATCAGGTTTTTGCCCTCATACCATAAAATGTCAAAAACGTAATAAACCAAGTTGCCATCGGCTTCGCTTCGCCAATTCTGTAAGGCCCCAAAGTCGGACAGCCCTTTTTCATCTAGCACAACAATTTCTCCATCAATTACGGCATTGATACGCCATCCTTTCAAAAGGTCGACAAGCGGATAGTATTTATCGAAAGGAATATTATTCCGAGAAATTAGTTTAACATCTGTCTTACTGACCTTGGCAATGGCACGATAACCATCCCATTTTACTTCGTATAGCCAATCCGGATCATCAAAAGGTTCGTCAATAAGGGTAGCCTTCATCGGTTTGATTGATTTCGGAATAGTGGACTCCGGTGCTTTTTTTAGCAAGCTGGGTACATCCATCTTCTGCGGCTCTCCGGCTTCATTTACATCATCCGCCAAGTGTTCATCAGCATTTTGGCTTTTTTTTGTTCGTGTGTTCTTTCTAGACTTTTCAACGGTTTTCTCACGGCCGTTTTGCCATACCTTATTGCTGCTTTTTTCAATCTCTTCCAATGCTCTGTCAGAAAGTACCGACTTGTCTTTTTTAGTGATATCAGATTTACTGGCAAATTCGTCTTTATGTTTGATAAGGAGCCAGCCGTTTTCACCCATCCCTTGTGTTTTTACCAGCGCATATTCGCCTTTTAGTTTATGTCCATGTAGCCGGATTTTGAGTGACCCTTTATGAAGCTGCTCCAATAAATGTTTTTCTTGTGCCTTCTTACTCTTCAGTCCTTCTATTGGTTCATAGGTGCCTTCGTCCCAAACAATTACCGTACCGCCGCCATATTGTCCTTTAGGGATAATCCCCTCAAACTGCCGATAGTCCATGGGATGATCTTCCACCATCATCGCCAAACGCTTGTTCTGCGGATCAGTGGATGGGCCTTTAGGCACAGCCCAGCTTTTCAGCACCCCATCCATTTCTAAGCGAAAGTCGTAATGTAATCGCGATGCTTTGTGTTTTTGCACCACAAAAGTGAGTTGTTTCCGGTTCGGACTCTTACCTGACTTCGGTTCACTGGTCTTTTTAAAATCTCGTTTGTTACGGTATTGATCAAGCGGCATAGCTAACCTAGCCCTAAAGGGCCCTCCATTTTTACTGAAAAATATTGATTCTTCGTCCTTTCAACATGTTTTTGATTCCTTCTATCACTCGTTCCATTGCCTGGCCAGCCTCTGTAGCGCCATCGCATCCCTTGCATGTTTTTTATTAACAAAAGAAACATCGATCAGTTTTATCTCCTGTATTTAATCCGCAAGAACACTGGCATAACAACTAAGTTTACATTGACAAGGCTAGGTCGATTCGCTATTTTAGCGATGTACTGCGAATTTCGGCTTCCTAGTTGTTTATTGACCTCAATTTTATATTCCTGAACCATCCATCAGAAGAATTTCCGGTCCAAAAGCCCACCCATCCGGTATCAGTTTTACTAAGTCTATCCACAGATAGTGTTGGCACGTTACTGTCATTAATATAAACATCAACCGTTGATTCTTTAACGTGTATCCGAACATGGAACCAGTCATCTGGTTTGATATCCATATTCAACGCTGCTTCATATTTTCCGGGACTGTCACTGCGGAGCTTATTCCATGTATAGGTAGGATGAGCAATGTATTGGACACTGTGCGATTTCCGTTCCTGATTTTCGAAATTAAAAGGACGAAAATAGACTGCCTCAAAGGTTTGATCATTACTTCCATGGAAGGCGATACCTACAAAGCTTCGCTGCGGGGTATTACTTCCTTTTATGTCAGCTTCTATGACCCCTTGCCGAAAGTTTACACCATTTATCCGTAAATAACCATCACCCTCTTTTGCTGTCAGATAAATATCGTTCCTTTCAAACTTAACCGTCCGATTTATCGCCACGGACCGGGTTTGTATTACTTTAGCATCCAGCGTGATCGAATCCTGTGCATAGGCTATGGATAAGCCGAAAATGCTCATAAATAGCGCGATAAGCTTGGTTACCTTCTTGTTGTTTTCTAAAATTGTTTTCATGCGATTTTAAATGATTATAGACGTATAACTGGGTTGACTTATTGAACAAATGAAAAAAAATCAGTCGGATCTAACAAATTCAATGCAGTTCAAAATCGTTCAATTGCGTTCCAAGCCCAGCCAATTTTTCGGATTTTCTCTCGGGTTGTAAATCAACCTTCATCGTCTTTAATCAACTTTTAGGATGTTTTCTAGGAAATTTCATACACTGAATGTGCTTATTCGAATAGTTTAGTCATTCATTAGCAAGCACTTTGCAGAAATTGGGCGGAATCGTCTAAGCTATTAGTCGATTTCTGAAACCATTTGATGAAGCGAACTGTTCTATCAGCAGATATCATTTTATGAATAGAAACCTATGAAAAAAGGCCTTGTCAGGAAATTTCCAATAATCATCATCCCATTCATGGCAATGAACGTCATCGCATTTTTGTCCTGTAGTAATCAGCAAAAACGAATGAATAGCGAAGACATGGTGAATGCCCATACCACAAATAGTGATGAGCTAGAAGTTCCTTATGTATTAGCTGAAAACTATTTTGTCCGAAACGATTTTGATGAAACCAGTTTATCAACACCTAAAATATCAAGTCGTGAAGAGTTTGATAAAATTTTTGGAATGGCCACAGTTATGGGGGATCAGGGGAAACCGACCCCGATTGATTTTACAAAGCAATTTGCTATTGCCGTTATTTCACCTGCAGATGAACTGGCCGTGAAGATGAAGGCGGTCTCCCTGCAAAAAAAGGAAGGTCATCTCCTCCTGCGTTATAAACAAGATATTGGTGCTAAACTAAGCATGAAGATACAGCCATTTTTATTATTGGTCGTTGATAAAAAGTTTGACGGGCAAGTCGCGGTAGAAGAGGAAAAGTGATCATTGCATTTTTATATATTCCCTAATCCCAAGAGCGTCCTCGGGACTAGGGAATACGTATTTTTACCACTTATTTATTGTAATCCGGATAGGGGGCGCCCTTACCGGTTTCGCAAAGGCGCTTCAGACTTCTGAAGAAAAGCGCCCAATCATAACTGCAAGAGGCAAACTCGGGCGTGTAGTCTTTCCATCCATCGTGATGGAAGAACAGTATACATCCTTTTTTATGCGGTTCGAGCTCAAAAGTAAGCCTTGTGCCTATCCATTCTTCATAAGCGCTAACACAAAGCCATTTTATCTTACTGTAGGGTTTAAGCTGCTCTACTTTCATTTCTTTGAAATAGTCAGGACCGAAAGAAAAGCGTAAGATACTTCCAATGGTTGGTTTTGCCAGGGTATCCGGCGTCCACCACCCCGCTAAACCTTCTTGGGTAGTTAGGGCCTCAAAAACTTTTTCAACAGGTGCTTCAATAAGCAATCGATGACGAATGCTTTTGTTTCTTGTTGTGTCGCTGTTATCCGGCGACTCTTTCTCCAAATCTTCGGTTTCATCATCTTTGGGTGTCGCACTCCCTTTTCCGGTTAAGATTAAATCCTTTAAGCTGTTCTGGATGTAATGTGTCCATGCGTCGTGGCAAATTTGGAAGCACTCATAGGCCGGAACCAAGCCCTGATGTGTAAATCTCAAAGTTGTTTTACCGTCTTTTTCGGATAACTCAAAAATCACATAGGTATCTTTCCATTCCGTTTTTTCTTGCGCGAACTTGAAATAATTATCAAGCACATGCCAAACTACTTTTTCATTCGGCACCATTTCAGTGATTTTCATTTTCGCCCGGTGCACATCTTGATAATGGTAAGAAAATTCACTATGGAGCTTGTCTGTATCGCCGTCAATATTTTCTGACCACCAACCACGAACGTTGTTAACCGCCTTAAAAACTTCCTGTGGTTTCGCGTTGACCACCAGCGTGGTGCTAAAACTCTTATTTTCACTTTTCATTTTATTTTGATTTTATTCTTTTTCGTACTGTCTTAAGTCAAAGTTAGCGATCCAAGTACATCAACCGGGGGTGTCAAATAGACTTTATGGCGGGTTGATTTGGACATATGAATTGGTTAACTTTGCATATAACCGTCGTAAATCCGAAGCAGATGAAACACCTTACCATATTAGTACCCAATATACAAACGGCCAACAGTACCATCGCTTGCATTGTTGGCGCGTACCAAATTTTTACCGGTGCCAACAGCTATTGGGAGAAAAAAGGGAATAAACCATTATTTAAAATCGAGACGGCGGGCGTAGCAGAAGAATCTGCATTTATCAATGGACTGCTGACTATAAAGCCACAGATCAATATATCGGCGTTAAAGAAGACCGATCTTGTGTTAATTCCTTCTTTAAACCCTGAATTCAAACAAGCAATGGAAGATAATATGGTGTTGATAAACTGGTTTCGCGAGCAATATAAAAATGGCGCAGAAGTGGCTAGTATGTGCACGGGTGCGTTTATGTTAGCCTCCTCGGGATTACTGGATAAAAGGAGTTGTTCTATTCATTGGAATTCAGCAGACAATTTTAGGTCCTTATTTCCGGAAGTACAGTTAAAAACCGAAAAATTAATTACGGATGAAAACGGTATTTACACTAATGGGGGTGGTTACTCATTTCTGAATCTACTTTTGTATTTGGTTGAGAAGTATTATGATCGGGAAACGGCCATTTATTGTTCCAAAATCTTTCAAGTAGAGATTGACCGTCAAACGCAATCTGCTTTCACGATATTCACCGGACAAAAGTCGCATGGCGATGAAGTTATAATAAAAGCGCAGCAATATATAGAAGATAATTTCAATGAGAAAATTTCCGTAGAAGATCTTTCGAGAAAACTTGCTATAGGTAGGCGAAATTTTGACCGGCGATTTATAAAAGCGACCGGTAATACGCCTATTGAATATTTGCAGCGGGTAAAGATCGAATCGGCCAAAAAAGCGTTTGAAACAACGCGTAAGACCATCAATGAAGTGATGTACGAAGTAGGTTATTCAGATGTAAAAGCTTTCCGTGAAGTTTTTAGAAAGATAACGGGACTATCGCCTTTAGACTATAAAAATAAGTACAATAAAGATGCCGACAGCATGTTGTCGGATTAAATACTTGGTTCACGTCTTTAATAAAGATACGTTTATTATGTATCTTGCGCATACAAAAAGACAGTATTACGATTTAGACGGTTCATGATGAATGGGGGCTAAAGCGCTTATTGCAGGTCCCTCAATCACCTCCCCATCTGTCGTAAAGCGACTGCCATGGCAGGGGCAATCCCAAGACTGTTCACCACTATTCCAATGGACAATACAGCCCATATGGGGGCAGACCGCTGAGACAATGAATAGGTCTCCTGTTCGATTTCGGGATACGGCACATTTTTGCCCATTAATCTCCATAATCTTACCTTCCGTTGGCTTTATTTCGGAGAAGTGGTCCACATTTTCTTTAAATAAATAATCTTTAATTAACTCATAGGTAACAGAAGCGTTGGCTTTTATATAATTGGCGGCCGACGCAATGGGCGTAATGCGCGAAGCATCATACAGCTTATTCCATGGGTTAGGATTGCCGATGATTTCAGCACTGATAATGATAGCAGCGAGGGTCCCATAAACTAAGCCATCGGCCGAGAAGCCCGTAGCGATATAGGTTTTCTTACTACCGGAGCTCTTGCCAATGTACGGGATACCATCCGCCGGCTTATATTGTTGAGCGGCCCAACTGTAAACAACGGAATTAACATTAAAACGTTCGCGGAGGAAATTCTCTAGATTCCGGAAGCGCGACTCGTTGTGTTCCTCTGTACCAACCTTATGCTTCTCTCCCAATACCATCAGCACTTTGCCATGGGCCGTATCGTAGGTTCGTATAGAATAATGCTGTTTCGATATCATATCCCAATAAGTTCCATTAGGAGGGTAGTTGTCATTTAGTGTGGCTGCAACGGCATACTCCCTGTAAGGCTCCATAGAAGAATGGACGAAATAGAGGCCTTTGGGTGTGTGTGTTGCCATAATTACTTCTGTTGCCGTTATCTTACCTCGATCAGTTATGACGATACAGGGTTCACCTTCTTCATAACTCATCATTTTGGTGTGTTCAAAGATTAAACAAGAATCTGACTGAATATGTTGAGCTAGTGCAACCGTATATTGCAAAGGGTTAAATTGAGCTTGATTGGCGATGCTGAAACCGACACTTGGCTTTATATCAAATGGAATAAAATCCGATGTTGTTAGTCCAGCTCTTTCCACTGCTTCTCTTTCTTTTTGGATGTAAGAGGCACTTTCCCCTTGTTCGGAGAATAAACACCAAGGGACATGTACAAAGCCGCAATTGATATTGAACTCCTGTATAAGCGCTTCGATAAAATCAACGGCAGCTGCCCGCGACTCAACAATTTGCTTCGCATGCTCCTTCCCCCACTTCTTTTCAATGGTATGCAGTCCTTCACTACCCGGTATGGCATAAAGATTCCCGGTAGAAAATCCTGTGGAGCCTTCGCCAATAGCACGGGCTTCTAGTACGGTTACTTTTTTTCCTTGCTTTGCCAATAAATAGGCAGCGGTAATACCCGTAATTCCGCCGCCAATGATTGCAACGTCTACGGTAAGGTCCTGATCGAGAATAGGAAAGGAGCCTTGCTTCGAGTTATCTTTCCATACAGAAGTTATGTTTACCATAATCAGCAGATTTATCTTTTAAAAGCAACACAAGGCCCCCTTCATTTGTTTCAAAAGAAAGTGGGAAGGATCATACACTTAAAAATGCTTTGTACCTCGTAAGGAAAAAACGGATAGAAAAAAATGAAGTAAGAAAAATGTTTTATTTTTAAAGAAATTAAAAGAATGAAGAATATTATTGCTAAAGAAATTCTCGACTACAACAGTTTTCTTAAAGGTGAAGACCAAGCTATCTGTGAATTACTTGCCAAAGAAATCAGTAGCAACTTACCTGAAGCGGAGAATAAGATATGGCACCGTCATCCCGTTTGGTTTTTGGAAGGCAATCCTATTGCCGGCTATAATAAACTCAAAGCCGGTGTGCGACTCATGTTTTGGAGCGGGGCCGATTTCGGAGAAGAGGGGTTAAATCAACGAGGAGGTAAATTCAGAGACGCCTCTATCTTCTATCATTCAGTTGATGAAATTGATACAGACGATTTGCAACGCTGGCTCGCAAAATCAAGAGCCATTCAATGGGATTATAAAAATATTGTAAAACGTAAAGGCAAACTGGAAAGGCTAAAATGAAACATACAATACTTCATAGCTTCTTGCCGCAGCCTGTCCTAGTGTAATTCTTTTGAACCCGGAGGTTAGAGAATGTAAAAAGATTCCGGATTCAGCGGCGCCGGTGTTTTACTTTCTTTCAGTAAATTACAGGTATTAATATGGATGGTTCGTGCAACGGCAGTAACCGGTGTATCCGTTGGACGATTATCAAAAGGATCCTGGAGATGAGTGGCTGTTCTTTCGAGCAGTAGAAAACATCCGGATATGACCACCAGTAGCGGTATTTCATATATACTATCAATTTCACCCAG
Source organism: Olivibacter sp. EAT-5 (assembly GCF_044784325.1). Taxonomy (NCBI): domain Bacteria; kingdom Pseudomonadati; phylum Bacteroidota; class Sphingobacteriia; order Sphingobacteriales; family Sphingobacteriaceae; genus Olivibacter; species Olivibacter sp. EAT-5. The sequence goes on from NZ_CP173028.1 coordinate 3,364,356, forward strand.
CGAAATGGATAAAGTAACTACAAAAACGTAAATCATAAAATGCAGAAACAAGCGATAAGTAACCGGGAAGACCGTGTTTTTTATACGCTCTGCCATGCCCATCGCATCCGAGAACTTAACTAAAGTTGTGTTTAATTGAACATGATAGAATTCGGTTAAATGTCCATCTTTCTTTAAACTCGCAATTTGTAACGCATTCATTTGCAACAGCGCTAGCGGTTTGTTACTATGGTTATCCATTTCTCGCATATCCTCTGTATTGATTAGATCCTCTATGTTTTTTTTCGGATCCAAACCCCGTAAATTCTGCCCTAAACTATAGCACCATGCAACATGCCGAAGCGCTATCTGCCGGATAATGGCTTGCTTTTCTTCGCTTACGAAGGATTGTAATTGAAGAACCAAACTTCGACTGTCGTTAACAATCGCGCCCCAAATTTTCCGGGCTTCCCACCAGCGGTCGTACGATTGGTTTAGATTAAAAGATAGTAGAACCGAAATCGCGGTGCCTATAAAGGCCGGTATAGCTATCGGCATTTGAGGAATGAAATCAATGAAATAAATAGCAATAGATTTCACAATCAGGCCGATGATAATAACATATACTATTTGTACGCGAATTTTTCTAAATATATATGCAATTGGAATCTTGGTATTCGTCAGCATTTTTCCGTTCTTATTATTTTGCCATAATCTGTTGCATAATAGGTGTTTTTCATTAAAATGGCATTAGAAAGGGACGGTTTCTGCAACACAATCTTCGGTTCAAAAGGTCTGTATGTAGGGGCCTCTTTCGGGGTATATTCGCCACATATCCACGGTATATTCGCCTTTAGGGTAGCAAACGTGAGCTTTTAGCGGTAAAGTAGCGAGTAGGTAGCGGTTAAAGAGAGGGTGAAGCAAAGAGCGCCGAACCGTAGCCCGGCACTCAAACCAAACACCATATTATATCGATTGTGGAAATACATCTTCCCATGATGTGTCTTGCCAATTTTGCGCTTCGGCATCTGTGAGCAGGCAACCTTCGATTTCTTTCAAACATTTTTCCTTATTAAGGTACTGGCCAATAAATACCAGCTCGTTCTGACGATCTCCCCACCTTATATTCCATCTCTTCTCAATTTCTCCTTTGTATTCATGATAGGCTGCGTATCGAATTCTTTCTTCATAGGGCATGCTGCACCACCAGTGGCCCGCACTTTCTATGCGAAGGCTGCCGCCGGCCTGACTGAAGTTAATCGCTTTGTCAGGTCTGGAAGCCAGCCAAAACAGTCCTTTAGCCCGGATGATCGAATTGGGGTAGTCTTGATTAAGATAGTTATACCATCTCATCGGATGAAAAGGCTTCGGCGATCTGAACACGAAGGAAGAAATGCCATATTCTTCCGTTTCCGGTATGTGTTCATCTTCCAGTTCTTTCTTCCAGCCAGCCGCATTTGAAGCTTCTTCAAAATTAAAGAGACCGGTATTTATAATAGTCGCCGGATCGACCCTGCCAAAAGCGGATCGAATGATGCGTGCATCGGGATTTAGTTGTTTGATTGCCGCTTCCAATGTACCTATTGTATTTTCTGAGACAAGATCCGTCTTGTTGAGGATGATGACGTTTGCGAATTCTAATTGATCTGTAAGTAGATTAACAATGGCACGGCTGTCATATACGTCGTCAGTGAGCGAGCGGTCAAGCAGTGTTTCCTGTGTGCTAAAATCCTGAAAGAAATTAAAACAGTCTACTACGGTTACCATGGTATCAATGTAACTGAACGAGCTGAGGTCGATACCTTGCTGTTGATCTACATAGCTCCAGGTTTGCGCTACGGGTATCGGCTCCGAAATACCTGTACTCTCGATAAGTAAATAATCGAATCGATTCTCTCTGGCAAGCTTTTCCACTTCGACAACCAAATCTTCTCGCAGTGTACAACAGATACAGCCATTGCTCATCTCCACGAGTTTTTCCTCCGTTCGTGATAGTACATTTTCGCGACTTACCATTTGAGCATCGATATTGACTTCGCTCATATCGTTCACAATCACAGCAACTTTTAGGTTCTCCTTGTTGTGCAATACATGATTTAACAGGGTCGTTTTTCCGGCACCTAGGAAGCCGCTTAATACCGTTACAGGAAGTTTTTTTATTGTCATATCTAATTGTTCTTTACGTGTCCCAATTTGGGGTATACACTTTGTTTAAGGGGTTACCGTTGTTTTTCGACTATTTCGAGCCAGGATACAATTTTTCGATAATGATCAAGACCATACAACCGGATAAATTCAATGGTTTCGGGATGCTTGTCTTGTTTGTAAATAGCCAACCGTCTTTTGGCAAAATCGGCGCAAAGAGGTATGCCGCACATTTTAGTGATACAGTAATGCCAGGCTTCGAAATCTTGTGGTATCATTTTGATGCAATTAAGTTGCAAATGTAAATACTGTTTTGTTATTTTGCAACTTAATTGCATTTGTTAATTATTAAATAATGAAAGTCATGAAAGTAACGTTACTGGGAAAAATGGACAGGGTTGGTATGACGGCTTCCGCTTTATGTGCTATCCACTGTGCATTGATGCCATTTGTAATAACCTTGCTGCCTCTAGTTGGGCTCGAATTTCTGTCCAATCCCTGGGTGGAAGTTGCTGTAATTGCTTTATCGGTGCTTGTCGGTATGGCTTCGTTGATTCCTTCTTATCTCAAGTATCACCGTAAGATGTTACCGCTTTTGATGTTAACCATAGGCTTTATACTGATTTTTGGAGCCCACTTACTTGGTTTTCACGAAATGGAACCGGTCCTTGTGCCCTTAGGAGGGTTCACCATCGCGGGTGCCCATTTTTTAAATTGGAAATTCAACAAGCCTTATCATTGCGCTGCTTGCATCGCCGAAAATAAAAATGAATCTAGATGAGTGTGCTTATATCTTATAGCGATCTCGAGGTGCGGTATAAGAATGGCATTGGTTTATCATTTCCGGGATTTGAAGTCGACAAAGGGACGCATTGCTTGATTCTTGGAGATTCGGGCACTGGAAAAACCACCTTGCTGCATGTCTTATGTGGTCTTATGAAGCCGTCGTCGGGCATTGTAACCGTAGCAGGTGTCGATATTTATGGATTATCTCCGAAGCGAATGGACCAATTCCGCGGACAGCATGTTGGGCTGATTTTTCAACAGGCCCATCTTATCAAAAGCCTAACGGTCCTTGAAAATCTCAAAATGGCTCGTTGGTTGGCTGGGTTAGGGGAAAATACGAGTGAGTTATCTGTGATATTGGAGAGATTAAATATGGGCGACAAAATTAAAAGTTATCCCCATGAGCTAAGTCAGGGACAGCTACAGCGTGCTGCCATTGCTAGGGCTCTCGTGAACCGACCTCGGCTGCTGATAGCCGACGAACCCACTTCTGCGCTGGACGACCGTAATGCGGAGGCCGTGATTGCACTTTTATTAGAGCAGGCACAAAGTTACGGTGCAACTTTGCTGATTGCCACGCATGATAAAAGACTAAAGGACAAATTTTCTAGCACCTATATATTGTAAAGAATGAAGCTATTCCGCATTGTCTGGAAGACTATTATTTATAATTTTTCCTCGTCGGCACTTTGCATACTGCTGTCTGCATTGGGAACGGCGATTTTGTGTCTGGTTTTGCTGCTGTCGTCGCAGATCAATCGGCAGATCAGCTTGAATGGCAGCCACGTTGATCTGGTAGTTGGTGCTAAGGGAAGTCCTTTGCAGTTGATTTTAAGCAGTATTTTTCACGTCGATTATCCTACGGGAAATATTCTGCTAGATGATGCGCGCAAAATAGCGGCTCATCCATTGGTTAAGTCGGCCGTGCCACTATCTATAGGAGATAATTACCAAGGATTCCGGATTGTCGGGACTGACAACAGCTTTCTCGACCTGTATGGTCTTCATTTAGTTTCGGGTAAATGGGGGGCGGGCGACTTTGAGGCGGTGATAGGTCATGAAGTAGCCAAATCAGAAGGACTTAAATGTGGGGATAAAATTGTCGGAGCGCATGGTCTGGCCGATAGTGGAGATCTTCACGGTGATCATCCTTATACTATCGTAGGGATCTTGGAGGAGAGTCGTAGTATAGCGGATCGTTTGGTACTGACGAATTTGTCAAGCGTTTGGCATATGCATGAACATGAGCATCAGCATCAGGAACATCAGCGTCAACATCAAGAAAAGGAAGAGGTGCATGACTTGTTGAATATGAATGTACAAGGAAGAGAGATTACAAGTATGTTGATTCGTTATAAGAATCCTACGGCCGTCGCTATGTTCCCACGACTGGTTAATCAGACTACCAACATGCAGGCTGCTTCGCCGGCGATAGAAAGTGCTCGCTTGTTTTCAATGATGGGAGTCGGTTTGGATGCGGCGCGCGTTTTAGCTATGGTACTTATGCTAATGGCTGCTATAAGTGTCTTTGCCAGTCTTTATAACTCGTTTAAAAACAGGAAATATGAGCTGGCGATCATGCGGTCTATGGGTGCCGCTAAAAGCGTCTTATTTAAGCTGATGCTACTAGAGGGGATGCTGATTACAGCAATGGGCGCTATATCCGGTGTTCTATTGGCTCACATTGCCGCCCTTGCCATCGCTGTAGAGGAAGGTGGATATTTTGTCGATGCCTATGGTTTCGGGATCGAAGAAATTTCCGTTGTGCTGGCGGCTTTATTGCTGGGATTCAGCGCGGCCTTGATACCTGCAGCCAAGGCCTATTCTACTCCAATTTCGGAAACCTTAGCTAAATAATATATGTTATTTCGACGACTGTTTGCATCGATTTTTTTGTTGGCTTTCACCGCACAGGCTCAAACGCCCGATCATCAGCTGATGATGAATGAGGTTTGGGAGGCCTTTGATCAGTTGATGTACAAAGTTACAACAGAAGATGACGGTACTACCGTTTATACGCCTCACTTTCCCAAGGTATTGAAAGATTTGGATCATACGACGGTAACATTACCCGGTTATATGGTGCCTTTTGAATTGGGACGAGATCATCATATGTTTATGCTATCGGTTCTTCCCGTGATGCAGTGCATGTTTTGCGGTCAGAATGGGATCCCGCCACTGGTGCAGGTGACCATGAAAAGTGGAAAGGCAAGGTTTTCCAACAATCCGTTAAAAATAAGGGGAAAGGTGTATTTAAATACCAATCTCGAGAAAGGTGCGGAAATACAGATTTTGGATGCCGAAGTTGTTGAACAGGACTAAGCTTGAGGAACAATAACCAATCATTCGGAAGCCATTCAGCCCCTACTATTGTCATCCAAATGTCGAATCGACTTAATAAGTTAAATTGTTGGCAAAAATATTTTGATGTGTGTACTTTTTACACTATCTTTGTGTCATCATAATTTAGGTTTATAATTGGTTAGTTAAAAGTCTTCAATCTCCCCGGTTGAAGATTTTTTTTATTTCATGTTTAGCAATATAGCGATACGTTAGCAAGTACAAAACAGGCTTCGATATTACCGACTATTCCATAAATACACCGGGTTCTTTTTTATTGTCTAAAAACTCTTCAGCCATAGGTATCCACCAGCTGGACCTTGCCATCATACCGATATGTGTAGTACCTGGTAAGATAGCCATGCGAGAAGTAGACATTTCGCCGAAGTCGCCCATTTTAGCACCACCCTTCATGCGCATCAGCTCATTGGCATGTTCATAGCGAATACCGTCCGCATCACCTAATAACATGAGGATAGGAATATCCATTTTACGAACGTCTTCTGTCCAATCGTAAGGTTTTAAATCAATGCTCATTGTCTTGGTGAAAAACTCATTAAATTTCTCTGGATGAGGAGAAAGGGCTTTATAAGCATCTTCTAATGGCGAGCCTTTAAACATATCTGCAGTCATCGTTGCGAACGTTTTTTCCGTTTCGGGCCACCAACCATCGTGTTTATACGCACCAGATACAATCACTAGTTTTTTCACTTGTTCCGGATGGCGGATACCCATTTGGAAAGCAACTCCGCCACCCATGCTATAACCGAGTATGTCAGCGCTATCGATGTGAAGGTGTTTAAGTAACTCGCTAATATCATCCGCCATATTTTCGTAACTGAGCGCACGGGGAATGTCAGCTGTACGGCCGTGCCCCTGCATCTCTGCTACCACAATTTTTCTGTTTTTGAAAAGAGGAATAATTTGTTCCCAGTTCATCGGAATGGTCATAAACGAACCGTGAATCAGTACAAGCGGTGCTCCCTCGCCGTGCACTTCATAATACATCTTTAAACCATTTATTGGCGCATAACCCGTTTTGTTCTGAGATGGCTGGGCATAAAGTTTTACTTGGAATCCTTGTGAGACGACAATTAGTGCAAGGATGATACATGTTCTTAACGATTTCATATTCTTTGTTTTAGATAATAGTTGCAAATAGAAAAATAACTTGTTGTGTTTTATATAGCGCTTTATAAAACAAAGGTACGGGCCATTGCCTTATGAGATGAGGGGTGAAATTGGCAATGTGAAGGGGGGATTACGACAATGTGATGGTTGGGTCAACGAGTCAATTCATCGGTAGTTAGGTTACTAAGTTAAATGATACACGGTTGTTGTTCGTGAAGCTGCAAAACAAAGCGATGAAACATCCATCGCTTTGTTTAAACTATAGTTATTACTTGAGATCAAAGCGATCTGCATTCATCACTTTGGTCCAGGCGGCAACGAAATCTTTCACAAACTTGTCTTTCCCATCCGAACTTCCATAGACTTCGGCAATGGCTCTTAGTTCCGCGTTTGAACCAAATACCAGGTCGGCGCGCGTGGCAGTCCATTTGGGCTGCCGCGTTGCGCGGTCGTAGCCTTCATACAGTTCCTGGTCCGGTGATGACGCTTTCCATGCTGTACGCATATCGAGCAAATTTATAAAGAAATCGTTCGTTAATACACCGGGTGTACTTGTAAAAACGCCGTGTGCGGATCCGTCGAAGTTTGTGTTCAGTACACGCATACCGCCTACCAGTACCGTTAGCTCCGGAGCCGTAAGTCCTAACAATTGTGCTTTATCGATTAGCAGTGCTTCGGTAGGTATGGAGGATTTATTCTTGCGATAATTACGGAATCCATCAGCGGCAGGTTCTAAAAAGGCAATGGATTCGACATCAGTTTGCTCTTGCGAAGCATCCATTCGCCCCGGGTTAAATGGAACCGTGATGGCATGCCCCCCATCCTTCGCTGCCTTTTCGATGGCGGCGCATCCTGCCAACACAATCAGGTCAGCGAGTGATACTCTTCTTCCTCCCGGTTGCACGTTGTTGAATTCCCTTTGAATATTTTCCAAAGCGTGTAATACCTTTGTGAGCTGAGGAGGATTATTTACCGGCCAATCTTTTTGTGGTGCTAGGCGAATGCGAGCGCCGTTGGCACCCCCGCGTTTATCTGAATTGCGGAAAGTAGCGGCGGAAGCCCACGCGGTGGAAATTAATTCCGATACACTTAAGCCGGTAGCAAGAATTTTTGCTTTTAACATAACGATATCATTGGCGTCTACCAACGGATGGTCAACAGCGGGGATCGGATCCTGCCAGATTAATTCTTCTTTAGGTACATCCGGGCCAAGGTAACGACTACGGGGTCCCATATCACGATGAGTCAATTTAAACCAGGCACGAGCGAAGGCATCTGCAAAAGCATCCGGATTTTCCAGAAAACGTCTTGATATCTTTTCAAAACCGGGATCAAGCCGTAGTGCAAGATCTGTAGTAAGCATGGTGGGCTTCCGCTTTTTTGTTGGATCAAAGGGGTCAGGAATAATGTCGCCCGCATCTTTCGCTACCCATTGATGCGCACCGGCGGGGCTTTTCGTTAATTCCCATTCAAAGGCAAAAAGATTTTCGAAAAAATTATTGCTCCACTGCGTTGGTGTGGTTGTCCATATCACTTCCAATCCACTGGTAATGGTGTCTGGCCCTTTACCGCTACCATAGCTGTTGTGCCAACCTAAACCTTGCGATTCCAATCCTGCAGCTTCGGGTTCTTTTCCTACATGGGTTGCAGGTGCTGCCCCATGCGTTTTTCCAAAGCTGTGGCCTCCGGCAATCAGCGCAACAGTTTCTTCGTCATCCATGGCCATACGGCTAAAAGTGTCTCGTATGTCTTTTGCGGCGGCAATAGGATCCGGATTGCCATCTGGACCTTCAGGATTTACATAGATCAGTCCCATCTGTACCGCTGCCAGCGGTTTTTCTAAGTCGCGCGAGTGGATGTCACCATCCGCATCATCATCTGAAACCAGTACGCCATGACCTTCCACGACACCTTCTGACCCGTGTGTATAACGTACGTCACCACCCAGCCACGTCGTTTCCGCTCCCCAATATACATCTTCTTCGGCTTCCCACATATCTTCGCGCCCACCCGCAAATCCAAAAGTTTTAAAACCCATTGATTCCAAGGCAATATTTCCGGCAAGGATCAATAAATCGGCCCATGAAATGTTACGACCATATTTTTGTTTAATTGGCCAAAGCAATCGACGGGCTTTATCTAAGCTCACATTATCAGGCCAACTATTCAGTGGCGCGAAGCGCTGTTGTCCACCCCCCGCGCCACCGCGGCCATCACCTACACGGTAAGTGCCGGCGCTGTGCCAAGCCATGCGAATAAATAAGGGCCCATAGTGGCCAAAATCAGCTGGCCACCAGTCCTGTGAGTCGGCCATGAGAGCATGTAGATCCTGCTTTACCGCTTCGAGGTCCAGACTTTTAAATGCTTCGGCATAATTGAAATCGGGATCCATCGGATCGGATAGGGAAGAGTGTTGACGTAGAATGTTTAGTTTTAATTGATTAGGCCACCAATCTTGATTTCTGGTGCCACCGCCACCAACTGCTTGTTTTAATAATTTTTCGCCGTGAAATGGACATTTACTGATGTCTTTTGATTCCATGTTAGAGATTTTGCGTTGAGAAAATAATTATTTATCACTTAAGTACTCGTACAAACGGACTACAGCTACTGGTTTCTTGTGGCTTGTTTATGTAATTGGCTAATAAAGTACGTGTCGTTTTCGCTGTAGCGCTAACAAAATTTTTAATTAAGTTGCGAATAAATATTTAAAGTAGCAAGTGTGTCTTTGGTTTTTTGAGTTGTTGAAACGTTGTGTGGCGACTAGTAGCCTCTGGTTTCTCAAATCACTTGTTGAGATGGAGATACGAATAGCCACATGCCGAAATCCAATTGCTAGTAGCAGCCAATATTGTCATGAAAATGTCGAATCGATTGCCGGGTCTAAAGTTTCGGTGAAAATAGTTTGTAATGTGTACTTTTTACACTATCTTTGTGTCATCATAATTTAGGTTTATAATTGGTTAGTTAAAAGTCTTCAATCTCCCCGGTTGAAGACTTTTTTTGTAGTATCAATTTGCCCGAGTTACTATCGAAATAAGAACGGATCATACCGAAAGTTTGGGGGGTAATTATTTTTAAGCATACAGTTTCATAACTCTGTACAGGAAGAAGGTTGTGTCCCTTACGCCACGAAAGACGCTCCTGAAAGCTTTGAGCTTTGCATTGAAAGATTCTGCTGAAGCATTGGTGCTTCTGTTGTCAAAGTAATGCAGGATGTATTGGTGATGTGCTGCAATGGATCTTGCGACACTCTCAAATGAAGCAATGCCCGTATTCTCTACCTGATTGTGCCACAGTCCCAACTTAGTAAAAGCAACTTTTTTGTCCTTGCATTTATTGAAGATGTCACCTAAGGCAATACCCAGGTCATAAGCCTGTTTTAGTTTGGGAAAGCGCATGAACAACAGTTCGCCCCGGTGTTTCTGGCTTTCGGACCATCTGCATGGATGCTTGAACAACAGGTGTCTCGACCTGGCCAACAACTGTTTTAGCGTATCTCCATTGGATAGCAACTCCGGTTCATATGGAATTCCCCGCTTTCGCGATTCCATTATCTTCTTGCTTTCTGCATCCAATACTTCCCAACGGTATTTGATGCGGAGTTCCTGCACTGCATCGTATGCTAACTTTTGGACATGGAACCGATCGATCACACGCCTGGCATTCCTGAAACATCTACGGATAGCCTTAGCCATGTTCGGAGCCATATCCATGGTCACCTCCTTTACCTTATTCCTTGAACGCAAGGGGATCCGTTCAAGAACCGCCATGATATCTTCGGCTTTTGTGCCCCTTATGGTGGCCAGAATAGTTCCTTTACGGCATTTCGCTGATTTACTGCTTACGATCGTATATAGTTCCCCGTTGCTAAAGCTGGTCTCGTCGATGCTCAGGTGTTCGGAGATGTTTTCAGGAAACAATGTCCAGCTCTCTGCATGTGACTTTTGGTTCCAATCATGAAAGTCACTGAGATGATTCTTGTACTGATCCTGTAGCTGCTTGCCATCCATTTGAAAGAATAATCCTACCAAATGGGCACTTACAGGGTGGTCATCCAAATATCTTCTTTAAAAAAAGCCCGAATTCCGTAGTCATTCGAGCACCCTCACGCACTAGGTTCCAATCTCTTGTGATGATCTGTCCGGTATCCGGAACCGTCCAGCGACGGCGACGGATATGTAGCGTAACTTTCTGACCTCGAATGGGAAAGTCGGAAATCTCGGTAGAAGGTATAAAGCCTTTTGACTCCAACTTGCTGTTCTCATAGCCGGCGGGAGCAATATTGAGCTCATCTAAATAAATATGGAGTTGATTGTCAACCTGATCGACTTCTAAAATTTGAAAATATTCTAAAAGCCCTTCGGGCATCAATAGGGATAATAATTTACGTTCGGCGTCTTGCAAGGGATATCTAGTTTAAAGATGCTAAACTAAGAAATTTTTAATACTCCCCCCAAGAATTCAGCTTGATCCATAAGAACAATCTAGATAAAGTCCGACTAGCTAGGCACATATTAAGGACATCTGAATATTACAGCGCTTATAGGGTGAGACGTGACCGCTAATTTTTTGGAAACCTAACTTATAATATAGATTAATAGCAGGCTTAAGGATCGTATTGCTTTCTAAATAAAGAGCTTTTGCGCCTATTTTACGCGCTTCGTTTATTGCCGATTGGCCGAGTAGATAGCCAATGTTCTTCCCTTGGGCTTTGGGAGATACCGCCATTTTTGCGAGTTCATAATCATAGTCTGGATCGTTCATTTTAATCAGTGCGCAAACACCCACCGGCTCGCCACGATATAAAGCTACGAAAATCTTACCTCCCGGGTTCAGGATGTATTGATCCGGATTTTCCAGCGCTTGGCGATCCGCTTCTTCAAGTTCAAAATAAGTGGAAATCCACTCTTCATTGAGTGTTTTGAAGGCAGTATGATAAACGGGATTATATTTTACAATCGTTACATCTTTGCTTTCACGGATTTTTTTTTGCTCTATCACCCGTTTGTAGAGTGGCTGCTGATCTAGCAGAAATTCCCACTCTTCCATGGCTTCCCATAAATTATGCTGTGCAGTTGAAATCAGCGCGTCAATAGCAGCATTGACATCCGCATACTGATCTTTTATTTTGACGCCTAGCATTCTTCCTTTTTTTGTCAGCGCGACTACATTTCTTCTTTTGTCGTCTGTTTTACGGTTTTCCAATATCAAACCTGCAGCTGTCATCTCGCGGATAATTTTGCTGACCGATGGTTGAGAGTGGCCGATTTTGTTAGCGATCTCACTAATGGTATTTTCACCTTCTTCTGCTAAGATGAAAAATACCGGAAACCACTTCGGTGCCAAATCGACGTCATATAACTTATAAATGCGAGCGGCATCTTCAGTAACTTTTGCTGTTAATAATCGCAGACGGCTTCCTAGTGCCATCTTTCCCGTTTTTTCGAATAAATCCATTTTGAATAACTAATTACATAACCAGTTATGCAAATATAAAGAAAGATTTTTTAAAATTAATAGCTCTGCATCGCCGTGTAGTTATTTTCTTGAGCGGAAAAACAAGCAATGTAAAAATAACGAATGCGATACGATGGCTTAAGTATTTCATTTCCGCTCAATAATACTTGCTTTGTAGTATCTAAAATGATTTTCATTTTACATAATAAACAAAGTATTTACTTTGTTTATTATTCTTTTGTCTATACCTTTGAGGTCATATTGAATAAGGGAAAAAAATGAAATAACATGGAGTACACTTACCATATTGGCATGGCCGGAATAGTGCTTGCCTTGCTAAGTGGCTGCGGGCAGGGCAGCCAATCTACTACCTCTGCCACATTACAGGAATTTGATGTGATGACCGTTGCACCGCGTGATGCTGAGTTGTATTTTGACCACCCGGCTACGGTGCGAGGCCAGCAAAATGTGGAGATTCGTCCTAAAATAGATGGTTATATTGCGGAGATACTGGTAGATGAGGGTGCGCAAGTAAAGAAAGGCCAGCTATTATTCCGTATCAGCAACCCGCAATATGAGCAGGAAGTGCTTACTGCCCAGGCCGCTGTTAAACGAGCCGACGCTGCCGTTAATACCGCGAAGATGCAGATTGCAAAAACGGAGCCTTTAGTGAAAAAGGAGATAATCAGCGAATACGAGCTGCAATCAGCTCACTTAGAATTGGAAGCGAGGCAGGCAGAATTGGCCCAAGCAAAAGCATCGCTGCAAAATGCACAAACCAACCTCGATTATACAATTATCCGCAGCCCTGCCGATGGTGTTATCGGCACACTTCCGTACAAAATCGGAAGTTTGGTAAGCAGTACCAGTGAAGAAGCGTTGACGGTACTGTCAGATATTTCCAATATTCATGTTTACTTTTCCTTCTCCGAAAAACAGTTTCTTGAACTAATCGATAATCCTAAAGATCAACCTATTATTCATGATGTGTTAAAACGAATACCTCCTGCGCAATTAATATTAGCAAACGGACGCGTTTACACAGAAAGGGGTAGTATAGAGACCACCGGCGGTTTGATCAATACGGGCACAGGTGCCATTGCCATGCGTGCACTTTTTCCCAATAAGGCCGGAATGATCCGTAGCGGGAGCAGCGCTACGCTTCGTATTGCCCGCCCAATAGAGGATGCACTTATTGTACCGGCAAAGGCCACCTTTGAGGTACAGGGGAAAAAGTTTGTAATGACCGTTGATAGCGCCAATACGGCACATTCGGTTGAAATCACCGTGAATGCACTGCCTGTTGGTGATGCTTTTGTTGTAAACAGTGGTTTGCATAGTGGAGACCGCATCGTAATGAAAGATGTAGGGGCAATTAAAGACGGTGATAAAATAAAACCTAGAAATCAAGTAGCTATTACAACCAAGCGATAAAAAAATGTCGCTTTTTTGGGTAACGGCATCCTTAACAGCATGCCCTAGCCACTGCTTTACCTTTAAATTTTGAAATCATGTTAAAGAAATTTGTGGACAATCCGGTGCTATCGACCGTTATATCCATTATCATAGTTATACTCGGACTGTTGGGATTAACTACGCTTCCAATTTCACAATATCCCGAGATTGCGCCGCCAACGGTGCAGGTAACGGCTTCTTATCAGGGCGCCAATGCCGACGTGGTTATGAAAAGTGTTATCATTCCTTTGGAAGAACAGATCAATGGCGTAGAACATATGACCTATATGACTTCCAAAGCGAGTAACGATGGAACGGCCGTTATTACCGTTAATTTTGAACAGGGCACGGATCCCGACCTAGCGGCCGTGAATGTACAGAATCGGGTGGCAAAGGCAACGGGTGTAATGCCGGCGGAGGTGATCAAAACGGGAATTACGACCACCAAAAAACTGAATGCGGAGATCTTCGGTTTTTTGATTTACAGCGAAAACAACTCGTACGATGTCAATTTTCTTGATAACTATATGCGTATCAATATTGTACCGGAGCTGAAACGTATACCGGGCGTCGCCGATGTGCAAGTATGGAGCGATCAAACTTACTCGATGCGTATTTGGTTAAAGCCGGATGTCATGGCTTCTTACGGATTGGTACCGGATGATGTATTAGCAGCCCTCGCTGAACAGAACTTAGAGGCAGCTCCCGGAAAGTTAGGTGAAAACAGTAGTAAAACCTTTGAATATGTACTCAAATATACCGGGCGATTGGAAAAACCGGAACAATTTGAAGATATTGTACTGCGAGCAACTCGGGATGGACAGCTGCTTCGCCTGAAAGATGTTGCTACCGTCGAGCTCGGTGCCTTTAGTTATAATACCGATCTTACTGCCCACGGTTTCCCTTCGTCAGGTGGAGCTATTAGCCAGTCTGCAGGTGCGAATGCGCACGAGATCAATGAGCGGATTGTTGAGATGCTCAAAAAAGCGGAAGCTGATTTCCCTTCGGGGGTTAAGTGGACGACTTTTATTAATGTGAACAGTTTTCTGGATGCCTCGATTGCTAAGTTGGTTCAAACACTCGTAGAAGCCTTTATCTTGGTGTTTATTATTGTTTTTATTTTTCTACAGGATTTTCGTTCAACATTGATCCCCGCAATTGCCGTGCCTGTAGCGATTATAGGAACGTTCTTTTTCTTAAAAATATTTGGCTTCACCCTGAACTTGCTTACTTTATTCGCATTGGTGTTAGCCATTGGTATTGTCGTGGATGATGCGATAGTTGTTGTGGAGGCGGTTCATGCCAAGATTAGTCAGGGAGCAAAGTCGGCACGAAAGGCCACCTTACATGCGATGAACGAAATTAGCTCGGCCATTATCTCCATTACACTGATTATGGCAGCCGTTTTTGTCCCGGTTACTTTCATTCAAGGATCTGCGGGCGTATTTTATAAACAATTTGGAATTACCTTGGCTGTCGCCATCATCATTTCCGCAGTGAATGCACTGACTTTAAGTCCGGCACTTTGTGCCTTGTTTCTAAAATCTCATGAAGTAACAGATGAAGCGCATACAAAAAAAAATTGGTTGCGGCGTTTCTTTATCATGTTCAATACTGCTTTTGCGGCGTTAAGCGATCGATATATTCGTTCTGTAAAGCTGCTTATCAAGCATAAGTGGCTTGCCATAGGCGGTATCGTGTTATTCTCTACGCTGCTCATCTTTTTTTTGAAAACCACGCCAACAGGATTTGTTCCTAACGAAGATTCGGGTGCAATCTACGGCGATATTATCTTACCGCCTGCATCGACACTGGAGCAGACAACTAGGATAGCCAACGAGGTCGATAGCATCGCACGAAGTATGCCCGAAGTGGAACTTAGCTCCCGTTTGGTAGGCATGAACCTAATAAGTGGGACTGGAGGCTCTTATGGTGCAATGTTTATCGCACTTAAACCTTGGAAAGAACGGACCGGTGAAGGCCAAGACATCAACAGCTTGGTAGAAAAGTTATTCGCTAAGACAAGGCATATTCGTGGAGCAAATATCATTTTCTTTGCGGCTCCCACCCTACAGGGTTTCGGTAATAATAGCGGTTTTGAAATTCAGTTACTGGATAAAACCGGCGGTACCTACGAACATTTTGGAGCTGCTGCTGGTAAATTTATGGCAGGCCTGAGCAAGCGCCCGGAGATTATGTATGCTGCCACACCCTTTAATACCAATTTACCGCAATATCAGGTGAAGGTTAATGTTCCTTTGGCTAAGGAGGCAGGGGTAGATGTTGGCGGTTTATTAAGGACTTTGCAGGGATATTTGGGCGGAATCTATGCATCCGATTTTAATCGTTTTGGTAAACAATACAAAGTACTCGTTCAATCCAACCCCAGTTACCGTGCAGAGGAAGCAGATCTGGAAAAAATCTACGTGCGAAATGATAACGGAGAAATGGCGCCTATTTCCACGTTTGTAACGCTAGAACGTACCAGTGGCCCGGAGTTCATTAATCGTTTCAACTTATACACTTCGGCTACCGTAAATGGAGCTCCCAATCCCGGTTATAGTTCAGGTGACGCTATTCGCGCCATACAAGAGGTCGCTCAGGAAACACTGCCGAGGGGGACTGATTTTGATTATAGTGCCTTGACGAGGGAAGAGATTAATAGTGGTAATCAGACACTGATGATATTTGGGCTTTGTCTCATTTTTGTCTACTTTCTGCTCAGCGCCCAGTACAAAAGCTATATCCTTCCATTTGCTGTACTGTTATCCCTACCAATAGGTCTGGCAGGAGCCTTTTTGTTTGCACGCCTAGGAGGGCTTGATAATAATATTTTTCTTCAGATCAGTCTAATTATGCTTATTGGATTGTTGGCTAAGAATGCCATTTTGATCGTGGAGTTTTCCGTCCAGCGTCGTAACAGTGGTTTAAGTTTAGTGCGTGCAGCGATATCGGGTGCTTCGGCTAGGCTACGGCCTATTCTGATGACGTCTTTTGCCTTTGTTTTTGGATTATTGCCTTTAATGCTGGCTTCGGGGGTGGGGGCTTTAAGCAATCGGTCCATTGGCACTGCCGCGGTGGGAGGTATGTTGATAGGTACCGTGTTCGGTATTTTCGTGATCCCGGCACTGTTTGTTATGTTCCAGGCGTTGCATGAGCGCCTTAGCGGACGAACGATCAGGGAACAAAAAGAAGACAATTGGGAGAAAAAAGTGATGGAAGCGCCATCGTTATAAGTTTAGGGAATTGATAATAGGAAAATCATGAAATACAGAAATAAAGGGCTAATTGTTGTGATTTTGTCAATAGTAGCGTCTTGTAAGGTGACTCAAAAATATGATGCACCCGATGCGAAAATAATATCGAATTACCGAAGCCAAACGCAAGCTGATAGCAATACGGTTGCTTCGAAAAATTGGTCGGATTTTTTTACAGATACTGCTCTTCGAAAAATAATAGCCGATGGGTTGGAAGAGAACTTAGACCTTAAAATGGGAATACAACGCATTGTTGCCGCTGAGGCAGCCTTTAGTCAAAGTCGACAAGCCTTTTTTCCCGAGATAAATGGTACGGCGTCTATTAAACGGTCGAGATTGGCTTTTCCGCAGGGTTATGGTTTAATCAATAATGCTACCCAATATGACGCGGGCCTTACCATGGCATGGGAAGCAGATATCTGGGGACGTCTCAAGAGTAGTAAAAAAGCTGCACTAGCCAATCTGTTGGCCACGGAGGCAGCACAGCGGGCAATACGAAGTAAGTTGGTAGCTGACATTGCAGCTAATTATTATGCACTTCTTGCGTTAGACCAGAAACTGAAGGTGTTGGAATTGACTCTTGAAAACCGCAAGAAGGACGTCCTGACGATGCGGGAACTTAAAGCTTCGGCGGTGGTTAACGGCGCAGCAGTAGTGCAAAGCGAAGCGAATCAATATGCAGTAGAAGTGCTCATCCCAGATATTAAACGACAAATTAGGGAAACTGAAAATGTTCTATGTCTGCTCCTTGGTCGACCTTCTGGAGCTATTGAGCGAACGACTCTTTCAAATCAAAAGCTACCGCTTGACCTATCGGCCGGTATTCCCGTTCAATTATTACGTTTTCGTCCGGATGTTGCCGAGGCGGAGTTGGTATTCAGAACGGCCTTTGAACAGGTCAATGTTGCGAAAACCGCTTTTTATCCCGGTTTTAATATCACTGCCGCCGGAGGGTTTACCAGTTTTGACATTTCTGAATGGTTTACTAAAGCAGGTCTGTTTGCTAATATTATGGGCGGCTTAACACAGCCTGTCTTTAATCGTGGTGTAAATAAGGCCCGTCTAAAGACGGCCGAGGCTCAGCAGCAGGAGGCTTTTTACAACTTTAATAAAACATTGTTGACGGCGGGGAAGGAAGTTTCGGATGCCTTGTTTTCTTTGGAAAGCGCTTCGTTAAAAGAAACGAGCAGACGTAACGAATTAAGATCGCTCGAAAAAGCAGTTGATTTTACCAAAGAGTTGCTTCGGTATAGTTCTGCAACGAATTATACGGATGTGCTATTATCTGAACAGAACCTTTTGAATGCACAGATGGACAGAATTGATGATCAATTGCAACAATGGCAAGCAGTTATAGCACTTTATCGTGCAGTGGGGGGAGGTTCGCAGGATTATGATGATACCGAGCGCTTTGTAAATAATCAAAAAAATCATTAATTTACTTTGATGATCAAGGAAATAGCTATTGACGGTTTGCATATTCATGACATTGCTTCGTTTTATGAGGAAATCAATCGGGTCTTTATGTCGGATGAAGATTGGAAGATAGGGAACAGCCTTGATGCGTTTAACGATCTGTTATATGGTGGCTTTGGGGCTATGAAAGATTGCGAAAAAGTAAGGTTTGTGTGGAAAAACGTTGAACGAATGCAAGAAGCTTTAGGTTATAAGGCGACTAAGGCCTACTATGAAGATAAGCTTCAACAAGGTGCTCTCTTTAATAAAGAATATTTTAGGGAGAAATTAATAGCGCTTGAAAACGGCACCGGGGAAACCTATTTTGAGATGCTCAAATCCATTGTAGCTGCGCACAAAAATATTGACTTGGTACTTGTTTAAAATCCCCGCAAAGAAGTTGCGGGGATCTGTTGATTTATATAAACACTGTCTGTTACGACTTCTCGAGTTCTTGTACAAAATCCTTGCCCCAGTATTCCACGTCGAAATGAGAAACCGCTTCAAAGGAGCGTTGAATACGGATCGCTTGTTCCTGTTCATCCATCATCAGTGCTTTTAGCAGCGATTCAATCATACTTTTTCGATCGTAAGGATTCGTTAAAATAGCATAAGGTAGCTCCACAGAAGCTCCTGCGAACTCAGATAACACCAATGCTCCACTGAAGTCGTTTAATAGTCCTTTCGTTGCAATATATTCTTTCGCAACTAGATTTAACCCATCTCGGAGCGGTGTAATCCAAGCTATATCACTTATACCATAATAAGTAACTACTTCATCAAAAGGTAGTGAACGGTAGAAATATTGGATTGGAAGCCAATCCATGGTAGCATATTTACCGTTAATCTCACCAATGGCTTGATTCAGTTCATCTCGAACTTGATCGTAAATCTTCATTCCCTGCGAAGGGGGCGTGCAGATATTGATCAACGCTACCTTTTCCCGGTATTCCGGGTAATCTTCCAGGAACTCACCAAAAGCTTTTATCTTTTCCAAGGGCCCTTTTACATAATCCAAACGCTCTATCGAAAGAATCGTTTTGATATCTTTCTTATGCTTCGCTACTTGCATGCGTTGAATATGCTGTTTTACTTTTGGAAAGGTTAGTGCGCGCTTGATGCTTGCCATATTTACCCCAACGGGTTGGGCTCCTAAGCGAATTTTGCGACCTTCCACCTCGATAATTTTTGTCATGCTTTCCACACCC
The DNA here is from genome assembly GCF_044784325.1 of Olivibacter sp. EAT-5. Classification (NCBI taxonomy): domain Bacteria; kingdom Pseudomonadati; phylum Bacteroidota; class Sphingobacteriia; order Sphingobacteriales; family Sphingobacteriaceae; genus Olivibacter; species Olivibacter sp. EAT-5. The sequence goes on from NZ_CP173028.1 coordinate 3,383,572, forward strand.
AAGGCACAGCTATAAGTAAGAAATTGTTTGGCAGCATTGATTGTTTTAACCACCCGAAACGGCACGTGACTTCGGAGTACGTCAACAAAATTTTCCACATAACGCGGGATATGAAAACTAATGAAATCGCACAACAGCAGCGAACCGATGATTTCCCTCCTCCAGGGAAGGATATTAAAAACATCAGCACCTGGGAAGGAGGTGTGATGAAAAAAGCCAATTTTCAAGTCAGGTCGTAAAGGCTTCAAATAGGCAGGTACCATCCAGAGATTGTATTCGTGAATCCAAACAAAAGCACCGTGATCGGCTTCTTTTGCTACACGATCGGCAAAAATTTTATTGATACGAAGGTAATGGTTCCAATCTTCGTGATTGAATCTTGCTTTATCTACAAAGGAAAAAATAGTTGGCCAAAAGGCCTCCTTGGAAAACACCCGGTAAAACTGATCAATATCTTTTTTGGATAAAGAAATGGTAGAACTCCATAGCTTTGGATATTTCTGCGCGTCGATCAATTGATTACCTACTTCTTTTCCGTCTTTTTGTTGCGCTTCTTCGCCTATCCAGATACCGGCACGACCATTTTCAAAAAGTCCGAGCAAAGAGGGAATAATACCGTTGGGGCTTTTTGGTGCGTGACGTACGCTTTGGCCCTTGATCATCGATTTTTCATAAGGGAGTCGGTGATAGACAATAACCAATTGATTTTTAGTGGCTTTTCGCTTTACTTTTGCGGTCTTGTTTGCCGGGAATAGCTTACGAAAAGAGTCGAGTCGCTGCATGGCTTCCAAGACGCCTCCGGCCCCTGGCTGTTTGGCGTGGTAAACATCTTGGTTTTTAGCAGTGGTATCGAATAAAGCAGCCTCTGATGCTCCGACGACAACACCTTTACAACCAATTTGAAACATGGCGAGATCGTTCATTGTGTCGCCTGCCACGAGCACTCTTTCATCTGCTACACCTAACATATCAATAAGTTTGCGAAGTGTAGAACCTTTATTTACGCCTTTAGGAAGCAAATCCAAATATTTATCGACGGATGTAATGACGTCCAGATTTTTCTTTTCGGCTATATCCATCACTTTCGTTAGATCAACTCCGTTTGAATAATAAAAAGAGCTCCGTCGCTGCTGTGGTACTTCTTGCGGCTCAATGCCTTCAATTGTTGCAAGTGCTTGCCGTAAATCAAAGACTTCCGTCCAGTTACGTTCTATTTCCGATTGGATCGGTTCAATCTTATCCAACGTGTGTCCATTGACGATGGTAGCTCCTACATCAGCGATGATATAATCGGGTGTAGGAATTAGCGGGTCGTTTAATAGGGGAATGACTGTTTCGAGGCCTCGACCTGTGACGAAAACCAGCGTAAAGTCTTTCGCCTCTTTAATAAGGCGATAGAGCTCCATTCGCTGGTTCATTTCACCGCCTAAGAAAGTTCCGTCTAAGTCTGTTGCTAGTATCATGCTATGTTAATTTTTGTTCCAAAAGTTTAAACTCAGTTAATACAGGCATATACTTAAATAATACGCGATAAGCCGTTTGTAAGATCGGTAGCTTCAAGGGAAAATTCCGGGTAGTCTGATAGAGCCCGCGTGTTGCTCCATAACCTTCAGCTACCATGTTCATGGAATCTTTTGCTTTATCGACGCTATAGCCGCGGCCGATCATCTCACCAAAAAGACGGTTACGACTGTGAGTCGAATACGCGGTCACTAAAAGATCGCCTGCATAGGAAGAACTGAGGATTTCGGCATTACTGCCCATATGCCGGAGAACTTCTCCCAATTCCGCCAAAGCGTTGGCCACTAAAACAGCAATAAAATTATCACCGTAACGTAAACCCTTAGCCATTCCGGATACCAGACCAACTACATTCTTGTAGATCGCGGCCCATTCGATTCCCGTAATATCTGCATTTATACGAACGTCAAGATAATCTGCTGAAAAGCAGGTTTGTAACATTTGCTGCCAATGGGGATCAACCGCGCCGATTGTCAAGTAAGTTTTTTTTCTATGGCCGATTTCTTCAGCATGACAGGGGCCTGCCAAAATACCTTGAAGGTTATTCGGTATAATTAATTGCCTCGATATATAGGCGCTTGGTAGCTCGTGCTCTTCTCCGACAGTTCCTTTGACGGCGCTCAATACAGCTTTGTTATGGATCCATTTTCTATCAAAACCAATCAATAAATCAGAGAGACCATCACTGGGAACGGCGAATAGAATAATAGTACTCTTTTGTGCTACAAACTGCTTCTGAGAGCTGCACTGTAAATATTCCGTATTTAAAGTAACAAAGTTTAGGTAATCAGGATTACTGCCTGCATTTTGTATTGCCTCTGCTTGCTCTGTCCGTCTTAAATACCAATTAACTATTAGTTTATTGTCTGTTAAAATTTTTACTAGAGCAGTAGCCCAGCTGCCACCGCCAAAAACACCAAATTCAATCAAAACAATTGATTTTTAGATTACAGAAAAAGTGGCTAAGTAGTCGTATAGCCAAATCGGAGCACAAACGTACAAATTTTTGGAAAAATAAACAACTATTGGTTAAGTTTTACTTTTGTTTTGGTTATAAGGTATTAAAATTAAGCTTCTTATGTTAGGCGTCCTACCTGTTGTATAAACTGGTCCAGCTGATCATTCTTGTCAAGGCCAAGTTTTTGTTTAAGGCGGTATCTTGCCATGCGGATGCTCTTTGGTTCGATACTTAAACGGGTCGATATTTCCTTATTCGAGAGCCCCATTAAAATATAAGAACAATATTTGAGGTCTAATCGGGTAAGGGTATGATTCGCTTTTTCCTGTAACTTCTCAAAGAACTGCGATTCGCTTTCAAAAAAATCGGTCTTATGACCTTCAAATTCCTTATCCATTCTTTTCTGCTGCTGGACGATTCGCTTAATCTGTTCATCAACAGAAAGATGACCTTTTTCCGCGATTTTATCAGATAGCATTTCCAGTAAACCATTTTTTTCTTCAATCTGCAGCGTTCCTGCAAGAATCTCTTTCTGTAAGCGCTCCTCGCGTTCTTTTAACAGCACTTGTTCGGCATGCAGTCTATTGGCCTCTGCCTCCTTTAATTGCGCTTTTAACTGAGCTTCTTCTTTTTCCCGATCAATAAGGGCTTGCTTTCTTGTTGAAGCTTTTAGTTTGTAATTATAAGAACTAAGTAGAAACAATAGTGTAAGGATACAGGATAGACCAATGATCAAGTATAGAAAGTTCCGCTTCTTTAGATAACTTATTTCCTGTTCTTTTTTGGCCATACTGTACCGGGCTTCCATTTTCTGGATATTGGTTATTTTTTCTTCATCAAAAGCCTCTTGATTGTATGCAATATGCTGTTTTAGGTAGCTTAAGGCAGTCTTCTCTGAACCTTTTTTTTCGGCGATTCGGGACAAAGCAAGAAATATGCGTGCTTTCGTTACCGGCATTTTAAGGACATTACCTTCAAGTGCAGCTAAACCGTTAAGCAGCGTCTTCTCTGCTTCGTCGTATCTTCCCTCGCGCAGCGCGTACTCACTACGAATACCATAGCAATTCATAAGCACTTCATGTAAGTTTGTCCGCTTTGCGATTTCAATAGCGAAATCGATGTACTTGTCTGCACTGTCTTTATAAGTATTGGGAAAATGTTTGAAATAGCTATTTGCAATGTTCAACGCCGCTGCCGCGGTATTACTTTGTGCGATTAGACGTCCGCGTTGAATGGTAGACAGTCGAATAGACCGCTTGTTATAAATCAAGGCAGAGTCGAGCAGATCATGCTTGGTTGTATCCAGTTTAAAGCGGTCATAGAAACTATGTCCTACCGTGAAGTAAGCTGTGTTTAAGGCGTCCACTTGTCCACTTTTTTTAGCACTTTCAAAGCTAAGACGCGCATAGGCCAATTGTTTATTGACATCGTTGCCATACCCATAGATACTGGCGAGATAGTGATAAATAGTGGCTTCGTATTCATAAAAATTCACTGTTTTGAATAAATCGAGCGCCTTCAATAACTTAGTGATGGATTTGTCACTTTCCCCGTTCACTAAGTCAAGCCACCCATTTCTGAATTCAACAAAGCCTTTTGCGACCGGGTCACTCGTTCGTGAGGCATAATACAAAGCGCTATCGAGGCTCTCATAGGCTTGTTTTATATCGTTGGCTTGTATATAGAGATAAATGAGCGTCGCAAAACCAATGGCGGGCCCTTCATAAGTGTTTAGCTTATGTCCGATATGAATCGCTTCCCGCGCTTGTTTAAACGATTTTTTTAGATCCTTTTCGGTATTGGCTTTCGCCAGCTTACATAAAAGGAGCGGTTTTTCCTGCAGCGTCGTGCTTGGTTGCGCTAAAAGATGCGCTAATGAGTCGATATAAATTTCCTGCCCTTTTGAGTGATAAAGGATAGTAAAAAGCGAAATGCAGATAAGAAGTAGGGACTTGTTTAACCAATGCATGTTCAAAAATAGAAAAAAGATGGGGTTCAAAAAATGGGAATAATTGGCTAAAATATTGACAGGCAGTTTCTTTTGAGGTTTTTGTAGACGCTTTGTAGTCGAAGGTTTTTTTCTTGTAGACGGTGTATAGGTCTCTGATTTCAGGCATTATTGTCAATTCAAGCTAGTTTTGCCCTGTTCATTTTTAGACAATTATTATTATCATGACGAACAAAAATATGTCAATTATAGCCTATCTGACAATCATCGGATGGGTTATTGCTTACCTGAATTATCAAAAATCGGAAGAAAAAAGCAGTTTGGTGGGCTATCATCTAAGTCAAGCGCTCGGTATATTTATTTTTCATATTATATTGAGCATACTCACCACAGTGGTGTTAACTCTCTTACCTAGCTTAGCTACCTTATGCTACCTGATCCTTTTGATTCCATTGATTTTATTACTGTTAGGTATCATTACGGCTTTTAATGAAGTAAAGAAGCCTGTGCCATTCATAGGAAAGCTGTTTGAAGGAAAATTTAATTTTTAAACAACGAAGATTATCCATCCTATGAATAGGATGTCGCTTTATAAAAACAGAAAAATGAAACAAATTTTTTTTAATACTTTTTTTTGCCTTGTCTTAGTGCTTTCCGCATTTGGACAACAGGGAGATCGTACAATTCGACTGAAATTAACGGATTCGAAAAGCAAGAAATCTCAGAGTTATTTATTGAATAGTTTTGCTTACTCGTGTACGAAACCTAGGGGCGACGGCCCCTCAATGGGATATTCTGCTTATGATGCTTATATCGTGAGTATTGATTTTCAACAAAATACCGATGAATTTCTATTAAAATGGATCGGTGGACAAATGGATAAAGCGGATGGTGTGATCACTGTGGAGGCGACCGGGGAAAAGAAAACTTTAAGAACTATTGCTTTTAAAGATGCCTCGGTAGGAGCAACCTCGGAAAGTTTCGCATCTGGTGACGGCTATGGCTATGCCAGTACACAGGTTTCTGTATATATTGATAATCTAACAATCGATAATGTTCCGATTCGTTATACGGCGACTAAAACAAATGGAAGTCGGTAGAAACTAATTTTTATGATATGATCATTTTTGGAACAGGGAAAAGATTAATACGGGCCGGTAAGCCTAAGTTCGATTGCACCTATTGCGGTTCTGAACAATCAGTAGGACTCCATTTTTATGTACGCTATTTTCATATTTTTTGGATACCGATGTTTAGTTATCGAACAGAGTCGCTTAGTCATTGCACACACTGCCGTCAAACCTTGAGCCGAAAGGAGATGCCGTTAAGTTTAGCACAATCTATCCCAGGCGAGAAGCCGAGTATACCCTGGAAATATTTTAGTGGACTTTTACTCGGTGTAATCTTGATAGTGTTCATATCTATTGCCATTGTGAACGAAGATAGGCAGACAGCCAACTATTTGCAGCGACCACAAGTTGGTGATGTATACGGTATTAAACAATCAAATGGGTTCTATACCTTGTATCTGCTTAGCCAATTTAAAGGAGACTCCCTTGGGTTTCGCGTCAATGATTATGAAGTGCCTGGTGCATCTAAATTGAGTGTCATTCGCCGACATCATGCGAAGGACTATGGCAAAAGTATCGTTTTCCTATCAAAAACAGACTTAAACGAATTAATGAAAAACAACCATATCATTAATATCCGTAGAGATTAATAATGATTTTTCAACCGATTAATAGGCTATGCAAACAATTAGGACAAGTTTATTTGAAATGACAGTGCCGGATATTTTCGAGAACCCTGGAGTTGTGCTGGAAAGTATTCGTGCAACGTATAACAAGGGTGATGAATGGGTGACGATCGGCGTGAGTCCTATTGAAAATTCATACTACACAAGACAAAAAGGACAATCACTCAAGGAGAAATTCATTAACTTCTGTTTGAATCGACGTGGCCCGGGTAAATTACAGGCGGAGCAAACCCTTGAAATTAATGGTCATACCGCTTCTATCTGTCGTGTGATAACCCAGGCGGGTTATTTTTTCTATTTTGGAACGATAGCGGTTGACGAAGCCTATAGTGTTGATTTCGTTGGAGATTGTGAATCCCATCTTTGGGAAAGTTTTTTACCATTATTTGAAACGTCTTTTTCGAGCATTCGCATTTTTGGTGCTATTAAGGAAGCGGCCGAATTACAGAGGCAAGGAATCAGTCAAGTGTTTGGTGGGTTTAAGAAGGACGAAGAAATACAGTACACTTATGCTGAACCTACTTTTTTTGATATACCGCAAGATAATAAAGAATACTTTCAGGTTGATGGCAAGCATTTTTCCTATCTCGATACCTCTGAAACTCACATTCCGCTTCATGGGAACACAGGAAGCGATCTTGTCGTAACGCTAAAGGCCCGTATTGATCATTATGATGAAATAGCTCATGCACATATCCTGAACGATTATCAAAATGGAGAGGTATACTTTACCTTTTCGCTAAATAATATCTATCAGGAAGGGGTGCCGAAGGGTGCAATAAGCTTCGAAAAAGACTATGATGTAAAGCGGGAAGCTTATTTATGGAAAGGAGGTTTTACTTATAACCTTGAACTATTTGGACAGCTGGTGTTAAAGGACGGTTGGATTGGTATGAACGGTTATTTTCAAACGATCACGGAAGATACTCGTTATCAGGTTTCTTTTGCGAAGAAAATTCCCTTAGAAGTGCTTTCTTGGGAACATTATCATTTTTCCTCCTTAGAAGAGCTTTTTTCAGCGCCGGTTAACTTACCACGTCATTTACGACTACGAAATTTCAACGCATCCAGCTTGCCGGATGAATTTTATAATTATACGTCGCTGGAAACGTTGAGTATCACATACGATCTGAATAGTACTATTGAACCGATGCCAGTGAATTTACCCGCCAGATTAGGTAGCTTCACTAGGCTGAAAGAACTAGTATTAGGAGGATGGCATATGGTAGAAAATATACCTGAGGAGATTTCGGCTCTATATAATTTGCGTTTGTTATTTATAACAGGAACACAGGCAACGTCCGTTCCGCCAAATTTGCTGGCGCTTCCGCTGCTGGAATATTGTAATTTATCTAATAACAAACTAGAAGTATTACCCGGAGTCTTTTCCCCCTCGCTGAAATCGCTTTCGCTTGAAGGGAATCAACTTCGCACGGTACCTTCCGCATTGTGTGATTTACCAAAATTGTGCCGTCTGGACATTTCACGTAATCCCTTGGAGTTTCTTCCAAATGGAATTGAAAATATCGAAAAGTTGACCTTGGAACTGGAAAAAAAGCAAGATTTACTTGACTATACCTATAAAGGGGCCGATGGGAAAGGGACAGTTCCGATTCAAGAGACGGTTTTTTCTGGCCTTTATGATACCGAGTTAGAAAAGCAGTTGAGCTACGCGCTCATGGAGGAATATTGGGAGCCTTATAGGGAGGGGATCAGATCATTAGCCTTTGCATCTGTGGCATTAGAAACCACAGATCCGGATGATTATTCCGATCGAGGGAATACGAGATTTGGAGGATTGCCTGATTTGCCATGTGGCATTACCTATCCCGTTTTTACAACCTATGATAATCGTGTAATGGGATATCAGTTCATTGCACAAATAAATTGTGAAGAACTTGCCTCATATCAAAATTACCTTCCTCGGCAAGGGTTACTCTATTTCTTCATTACGGATCAGGAAGATTTTAACGCCAAGGTGATTTATGCTCAGGAAACGGATGTATTAATTTCGGCTGCCGAATTAGAGATAGAAGATGATTTTATTTATGATGACCACGGTGTTTTTGCTCCCTATCGTGTAAAGGTTGGTAAATATGTAAGTGTGCCTCATTTTTATAATGATGACAGTCTGTATAAAGGGAAAGCCGCCAGCTTATCGGCCCTGGAAGAAGAGTACGAACAAACAGAGAATTTGAGAAGACAATTGGAGGAGCACACCTTATCTGTAAAACCGGTACATAGCATGAATAGTTATGTATTCAAACAACATGATTCTCCGCAAATTGAGGCAGCCAATCAGCTACGAGGAAATGCTAACGACTTTACGGTGTTACTCAAGGTCAGCTCAGATAGATTACCTGGATTTTGTTTCTGGGATGCGGGTGAGATTTATTTCGTTATTCACAAAAGTGATTTAGCTAAAGCAGATTTTTCTAATGTTTATTGTGGCTTGGAGAGCAGTTAGGTAGTTGAATAGTTGAAACGTTGAGTAGGAAAGTGGTTAAGTTGTAAAATAGTGGCAGTTGCGATGGTACTGTGTAACAAGCTCTCCACTGGTATTAAGCCCCTAAGTAAAAAGGCAATTGCTGTCGTAGTTCATCCTGACTGATTAATTCCGGATCCTGAAATTGCTTTCGAAGTAAATACATAGGAAATCTCAGCTGTAAATAACTAGTCTCAACAACAGCGTCTTCTGTTGAGAAGTAATGGCTTTTGTATTCGCCAACTAAAGGGTCGATTTCTTGCAGACGGATGATGAGCTCATGAATGACAAAAACCGGTATTTGTATATTGCTTATTTTCTTCATATTATTTAACAAAATAATGCTGTTAAATTAATACAAGTTTAACCATTTAATTTGGCTTTTCGAAATAAAATACCGGTCTGGATGTCACGATAGCGTCTTGTCATTATTTTATTATTACGAACTGAAGAGCGGACTAGTGAGTTTCCCTTCGACTATCGTCCGAAATAAGTAATAAAAGCATGAACTTCGTCTAAAAGTATACTAGAAGAGACTTTCGATATTTTCAAAAGCCTAAGTAGCCACTTTGTGTATCAAGGGAAAGAAGATGACAAACTAGGCAAATTAGCTTCTTCGACATCTAAAACCAAGAGCCAATCGTGATTTTTTCCGCTTGTTGGCGGAACAAATGTAAGTAGTTGTGATCCTTTAGATAAAGGAATCGGAATGATATAGCCATCTTTGGGTCTATACCAATGGGCAATGAGTTTGCCGCTAAATATTGTCGAATTGATAGTAAATTGTTGGCCACGGGCAGCATAGACTAACGCAAAACTGTTGCCTTCTGCACGCGCAGCGCAGAGATAGGTGCTATCGTTGTTATTTTTGCCTAGAATTAAACTGTTATCGGGAATGAGCTGTGCGAAGTTTCGTGCTGTCAGGATCTTTTTCAATGGTAGCATGGAAGCTGCACCTGGTCGTTTAAGGGATGCTTTCCACTCTTGGAGGCAGGGGATGTCGAACGTATCGTTTGCTGAGAAAAATTGCCAAATTGCATGATGACCATACGTATATCCGCACGCACCTGACAAAAAATTCCAGTAGGCGTGTACCCGAACGTCGTAATCCGAAAAATAGCCATATTTAAAAAAATTTTTATCCTTGATCAGTTTCTTGTCATCTAGTATATGTGGTGGCACACGTTCTTTACCGGTCCAGTCAATAAATTCCCAAAAACGGATTGGAATATCTTCGTAGGCGGGCTCCGCGTCGATCACGGGTTTTATCGGTTGTAAGGCATAGTCTCGAGCCGCAAATTTATAAACAGGGAAATAGGGATATGCATGGCCGGTTTGATAACTGTTGAAACCAAGCCAAGATGCCTGATGAAACCATTGAGATGATGAAGATTCTCCCGCCGGATGATAGGTTATAAGTTTCGCGTGTTTACCTTCCGCCTGTAAGCCTTTGGCCATTTGTGCCCAAATCGCTTTTACGCTGTCATTCAACACGTTTCTGTCGCCTCCAAGCATCCAAACGACAGGGCTATTGGCGTAACGTGTGCCTAAAAAACGACCGTATACGTATGCATTATCGGTATTGAAAACAACGGGGCCTTTGCCAGGTCTGTCAGATTTAACTTTGTCGGCCCAAGTTGGTAAAATGGCGAGATAGAGGCCTAACTCCCTTGCCATATTGATAATGGTGTCTACATGTTCAAAGTACGCTTCATTTGGTTTTTTTGGGTCGAAGTCGTATAAGGGGAGATCACCGTAATAGTTTGGTGTTCGCAAGCCGTCCTGTTCCGCTAATAAAACAGCTTGGATTACCGTGAACCCTTGTTTAGCTCGAGTTTTCAAATAATACTTGGCGTCTTCACGGCTCAGCTTATGGAAAAGTTCCCAAGCAGTGTCGCCGATCCAAAGAAAAGGGCGTCCGGCTTCTTCAATATAGTGCTTTCCCGGACTAATATGCAATTGACCTACGCTAGTATGATAGCCTAAGTGAAAGAGAACAATAAATAGATAGATGGTTGGTTGACGCATTTTTGTTCAGTTTATTTGGCTAATATAACGCACGCAAGCGGAGAATAAAAAAAGGGTTAAGAAAACACCAACATTGGCCTAAAAAGTATTATTTGACAGGCAATTAAAGCAGTAGCTTTGAAATCATCCATTCATAATTGCTTGAATCACCATGTTAAAAATGATGAAAAAAATTACTTTTTTGTTTAGCCTTTTTCTTTTGTGTTCTGTATGTTTTTCACAGACTCGGCCGACGGCACCATTTGGACTTAACTTGGCAGGGGCCGACTTCGGAGAAAATTTTCCTGGCGTTTACGGAGAAGATTATTACTATCCAACAGAAATGGAATTGGATTACTTTGCAGCAAAAGGGTTTAAATTATTTCGATTACCTTTTAAATGGGAGCGTATTCAACCGGTAATGGGCGGGCCTCTTGATACGGCAGAACTGAAAAGAATAATTGATTTTATTGATCATGCTGCTCAAAGAAATTTGTGGATTATTCCGGATATGCATAACTATTGCAGGAGAAAAGTGGGGGAAGTTTATGAACTTGTGGGGACAAGCAAGATCTCAACAAATTCTCTTGTAGATGCATGGGTGAAAATCGCGAAAGCGTTGCGGTATAAAAAGAACATTTGGGGTTACGGATTGATGAACGAACCACATGACATGCCATCAACTGATTCTTGGTTTCAAATAGCACAACAATTAATAACGGCGATTCGGATAGTCGATAGTGAAACACCTATCATAGTAGGGGGCGACGCATGGAGTTCGGCCGCGAAGTGGTTGCAATTTAGCACTCATCTCAAAGATCTGCAGGATCCTGCGAATAAAATCATTTACGAAGCCCATGTTTACTTTGACAAGGATGGTAGTGGTGCTTATAAATATTCGTTTGAGGAAGAAGAGGCCACTGAACAAATAGGTGTAAATAGAGTGAAGCCTTTTATAGATTGGCTTGCGAAACATAAAAAAAGGGGTTTCGTAGGTGAATATGGTGTGCCTGACGATGATGAAAGATGGTTGGAAGTACTTGATAAGGTATTAGCCTATATGCAGCAAAACGGCGTGTACGGCACCTACTGGGCGGCAGGACCCAGGTGGGGAAACTATAAACTGGCGGTTGAACCTATTAACGGAAAAGATAAACCTCAACTAAAAATCCTGGCTCGTTACTTGGAAGCAAATGAACGAACGAAATAACAGGCAGGTGCCGGATTCCTGCTTTACTTTTTTAATGGATGGCAGTGAAAAAAAAGCGGCAACGGATAAGATATTAGAAGGGAGTCTGCATTACTAGGAGAGGTTTCAGGGCATGAATTTAGCCCTGAACTGAGTCGGTGTCAACCCCTCCGCCTTTTTGAAAAGCCGATTAAAATTTGAAAGGTTCTGGAAGCCACACTGAAAGGCGATCTCGTTTACGCTTAAAGAAGTTTCGACGAGCAAACGTACGGCGCGATTAATTCGTATATTAGTGAGTGTTTCTATGAAGCTTTGACCAGTCTTCTTTTTGATGAAACGACTGAAAGCACCTTCTGTCATATTAACCAAATCAGCCAAATTCGCAAGACTAATGTTTTGCCCATAGTGCTGTTTCATATAAGCCAGAGCTTTCTCAGTACGTAGGCAGTTCGCTTTTATTGCGATATGTTCCTGATACAATCGACGTGATAAGGTAGTGTTCTCGCGATCTAACGCCAGTTGATGTAATAAACCGATGAGCTCGAGGAAGGTGTCAAAATTATCAGACCATTGAATGCTTTCGATTCGTAGCCGAACAGCTTGTATGGTAGGTTGACTAAAGGCAAGTCCTCGATTAGAGCGATCCAGTAAATGCCGCAAATCGGAGAATTGGTGTCGACGAAGCAGCTTGTCATCGAATAAATCGTTAGGCCATTGGATGGCAAACTCTTTGATGGTTTTTTCACCGCCCCGCACACGATCCCATCCATGCGGTAGATTAGGCCCAATAAGGACAAGCTCGTGGTCAGTTCTCAATTCGCTGACATGATCGCCCACCCGTCGCGTGACTCCACGCGCATTGCTAAGAAAGACCAATTCGAAATTTTCATGATAATGTATGGGTTCGTTCAAATGATATGTGTCTGTGGAAATAATCCGGAAACAATCGTGTTGGCGAAAAGGTACACTTGTTCGTATAATTGTTTTCGGATTATTTTTGTGTTGACCGATCATAGCATAAACATGATGAAAATACTGCCTGTAGTTAAGTCGCGCTACCGATAATAGTCTATATTAGTTTTCATTAGTATATCCAAGGGCATAAAATAAGCCTTTTCGATGGGTCGTTTCAATACGAGATACTCATATAAAAGTTTGATTCCCAAATATGCTTGATATTGAGGTTTCTGATTAATAAGGAAATTGATCACACCTTTTTTTAAATAAGCAACATTTTCTTCGATGAGATCGTAGCCAATCAATTTAACATTATGTATACCTTCCTCTTCAAAGATTGAGGCCACTTTATGTATAGCATTGCTGACGAATATGCCCTTTACACGGTTATGCGTATTTATAAAGTGTACTAAAGCGGCCTTTAACGCTTTGTCGTTTAGGTTCTCTGCCGCATAATGGTGGATGATGCGGTTTTGACGTCGAAAAAAATTATTAAAGCCTCGTTCTCTTGCTAAAAAATGAGAATGGTTGTCCTCTTTTTCGACAATGCGTACTACAAGGAGTTCCTCTTCGGGGTCTAGGCAATGATGTAGTATATCAGCTGCTAGTTTGCCACTGTCATGCGAATGTTGACCGATGAAGCTGAGAGCATCTACCTCTTGTAAATTGCTATCGAAGAAAATAACCGGTATTCCCTGGTCCTTGCAATGCAGAATCAAACGATCACTTTCTTTACGAAAGATCGGAACGATCAAAAAGCCGTCGAAATTACCGGCAATCGCTTTGTCAACAGCTTGTTTGAACGACTGCTCCTTATTCTGATAAAAATGGAAAACCTCTATTTGAATGCCATATTGCTCTAGCTCTTTAAGTGCGCGGTCAAAACCTTCTTGGTGTTGCTGCCAAAAGGGTATTTTTTTGGTCGCCTTCGGTATTAGGACGGCGAATGTGTACACCTTGCCCGATTTTAAACGACTGGCCAGGATGTTCGGTTTATATCCTAATTCCTCAATCGCTTTTAAAATGCGTTGCCGAGTAGCTTCGGATACGCCTCCTCGATTATGCAGTACACGATCTACCGGCCCAATGGATACCTGGGCATGTTCTGCAATATCTTTGATTCCGATGACTTTATTCTTGGTTTTAATGGCTTTGCGTTTTTTTTTCAAATGTATAGAAAGCTGAAGGAATAAAACAAAAAAATATTAAAAAAATTTGCAATGTTTTTAATAATCTTATAGTTTTGTCTCTATAGTTAACGTTAACTATTTCTATAAAGAAAAAAGTTAACGTACACCATTATAAATTTGTAAACCTAAAATAATGCGTATTATGAAGATCGGTATTGATAGTTACTGTTTCCATAGGCTGTTTGGAGAAGTATATCCTATGCAGGATGAGCCGGATCAACGTTTGTCTTTTGAAACTTTTTTAGCGCAATTGGATGAGTTCGAAATTGATGGGGTTTCCTTAGAATCCTGTTTTATTCCTCGGTTTAACCCGGAATACCTAAAAGCGGTGAAGCAGCAATTGGACAATTTAGGATTGGATAGGGTGTATGCCTGGGGACATCCGGATGGTTTAGAGGGCGGTAAGAATTTGAAGGCATTGGACGAGCTAATAGAACATATTGAGTATGCACATCAGATAGGCGCGTCCGTGATGCGCGTAGTGGGGAGTAGCCTTCAATTCAGATTTGAAGACCATCGGAAGCAGCTAGACTTACTCACCGAACAATTCGAACAGGCAGTAAAGGTGGCGAAAAAATATGATATAAAACTTGCTGTTGAAAACCATATTGATTTCAATGCCGAAGAAATACTGGAACTGGTTAAGCGGATTGATTCCAAGTATTTCGGCGTAAACTTCGATACAGGAAATTTTCTTCGTGTGCTGGACGACCCGATACAAGCAATGCAGAAATTGGCTCCATATGTTTATGCTACCCATATTAAAGACCTGTTACCGGTAAAGGGTGTGCCGGTTAATGAGTGGTATTTTTTCTCTTGCGTGCCGACGGGAGAAGGACTAATAGATAACGCTGCTCTCGCACGTATACTACAGGCTCAGGATTATCAAGGATTTTTAGCAGTCGAAATTGATTGCTTGCATCCAAAATATACCAATAGGGAAAGAGAAGTGGTGAACCAAAGTATCGAAACGTTAAAGCATATTACTAAACAAATCATTTATGGATAAAGCACTTTGTATTGGGTTGATTGGTTACAAGTTTATGGGTCGTGCACATAGTAACGCATGGAAAAAAGCTCCTTTGTTTTTTGATCTGCCCTGTAACCCCGTGTTAAAAACGGTGTGCGGACGGCATGCAGAAGCCCTTGGAGCGTTTGCCAAACAGTGGGGCTGGGAGCAAACGGAAACCGATTGGCGAAAGCTGGTTAATGATCCCACTATCGATGTTATAGATATTGCGCTACCGCAGCACCTTCATCATGAAGTGGTAATAGCAGCAGCAAAAGAAGGGAAGCATATATTTTGTGAAAAACCCCTAGCCATGAGCAGCAGGCAGGCGGAAGAGATGTGGCAGGTATGCGAGAATCGGGGCGTGGTGCATTATCTGAATCATAACTATAGACGGGTGCCCGCAATTGCATTGGCGAAACGGCTGATCAATGACGGAAAAATTGGGCGAATTTTTCATTGGCGCTGTGCTTACCAGCAGGACTGGATTGTAGATCCTATGTTTCCGTTAACTTGGCAACTCGATAAAAACGTGGCACAGGCGGGGCCGCAATGGGATTTAAATTCACATGCGGTCGACTTAGCCCATTATCTGGTGGGGGAGATAAAATCGGTAATGGCCCTTACAGCAAACTTTGTCAAGGAACGTCCATTGGCAGATGAGTCATCTACAGGCAACCTACAGGGCAAAGCACGGGGGAATCAAATGGGCAAGGTCTCGGTGGAGGATGCCGCGCTTATGCAGGTACAATTTGTAAATGGAGCGATTGGATCGTTCGAAGCGACACGTTTTGCAACCGGAAGAAAAAACAGCCTGACCTTTGAAATATACGGTAGCGACGGGAGCCTGACCTTTAACTTGGAACGCATGAACGAACTACAGTTCTTCTCGCGCCAAGAGGAACTTGTACAGCAAGGCTTTCGGAGAATTCTAGCCACTGAACCTGTTCATCCTTATACCGATCATTGGTGGCCGGCTGGACATATCATCGGCTATGAACACACTTTTGTCCATGCGGTGGCCGACTTTATGGAAGCAATCGTCAGTAAGGGATCTATTGAACCAAATTTCAGGGATGGTTGGCAAACCCTTCGCGTGTTAGAAGCGGGACTGGAGTCTGCAAAGACTAAACAGCAGGTATTACTTTAACATATTTATAGGAATGACAGCTAAAGAACAATTTGAACAGGATGGTTATCTTATCATCGATGTATTGAGCCAGCAGGAAATTGACGATTTTCGTATGCTGATGGATGAATTAATTAGTCCAAAAATTAAAGCCGACGACAGTCCGGCGCGTACTGCTGCTTTTCAACACTTGGGAGACGAATTGAGCGATTTCGGCAAAGAGGCGCGACAGTACTATTTCCATTTGCTCACGAAGCCAGGTACTGAATCTATCCACCATGCCTTTCATCATCCGGTTATTCTTGACACAGTCGAGAAGCTAATCGGGCCGAACTTAATCATTAACAATGCTTCCATATTGGCCGCCAATGAGGGCACCTCTTACTCATTGGGATGGCATCGGGATGTGATTCAGATTCCGCAGAATGAAATAGAAGACTGGCTGTTCTCTCCACAACGTTTTCATAACAGTGTACAGATTAACTTGCCATTGGTAGCGGAAAATTCTCTATGGATCGTTCCTGGTAGCCACAATAGACCCAATACCGAAGCAGAGAAGGTAGCTTTTGGAGGGTCAAAGCACTACGCACCCGTTGGAGCGGAGATGCCGGGCGGTATTCCGGTAACCCTCAAAGCCGGACAAGCAGTACTATACAATAATAATCTGATACATCGTGGTTATACCGAAAAAATGAACGTGCCACGCAGAACTCTGCACATGGGATATCACAGTGCAAATTACCCACCTACCTGGCATTTTTATCTCTTAAATGCCAATTTGTTAACGCCTGATTATCTGAAACGCCTGACCCCAACTATGAGAGAGATGATGCAAGAATATCTGGATTGTCGCCAACGTTACCCTAATATGGAAGACACCTGGAAATGGGAGTATAATTTTCCAGACAGCCCTTTAACATATCAACCAACTATTTAATCCTTTATCCTTGCGCAAACATGATACCGCTACCCAATCATAAAGATGTTGCTCTGTATTATTATATTTTGCTCTTCTCCTGTTTATTTCTTACTCATTGTGGGAAGAAGGAATCAAGGAAGGAATTCTCTACTGATTGGGCCTTTGCAGGAGGGGACGCAGGACAGCAGAAATTTAAAAAGTTGAGCAGTATCAACCGTTCCAATGTGCATTTGCTTCGGGAGGCGTGGGCATATCATTCGGGCGATTCTTCCGGAAATGTGCAATGTAATCCGCTCGTTATAGAGGGCGTTATGTACGCTACGACACCAGCGCAGCACTTAATAGCAGTGAATGCGGAAAATGGAAAAGAAATCTGGCGCTTCAATCCAGCTCGTAGAGGGGAGAAATTTGGCGGAATCAATCGCGGTCTGGCCTGTTGGCGCTCAAAAAATGGTGATGATGAGCGCCTATTTTACACAGCAGGCGGTTTTCTGTATGCTGTAGCTAAAGAAACCGGAAAGCCAGTGCTCAGTTTTGGCGATCAGGGACGAATTGATTTGAATGATGGACTGGTAAAGCCGAAAGAACAGATGGCTATTACCGCTCCGGCAGCCCCCATAATTTTTAAGGACCTTGTGATCGTAGGTACCATGAGCTGGAGCTCGCCGGCTAACGTTAGCGCTTATGATGTATATAGCGGTAAAAGACAATGGTTGTTTAATACCATTCCACATCCCGGTGAGCGAGGGTATGAGACTTGGGGTGATTCTTCTTTTTATCGTAAGGGTGCCGGGGTTAATGCGTGGGGTGGTCTTGCCTTGGATGTTGAAAACGGTATGGTTTATTTTGCTACCGGTCAACCTAAGGACGATTTTTATCGTGGGAATAACGGGGGGCAGCAGCTATTCGGAAACTCTGTTGTGGCTCTAGACGCTGGAAAGGGAAATTACAAATGGCATTATCAGGCGATACATCATGATCTTTGGGACCTTGATTTACCCTGTGCACCGATTCTTTGTATGCTTGAGGTGAAAGGGGAAAAAGTGCCTGGTCTTATTCAGCTCACAAAAACCGGTCATGTACTTTTATTTAATCGATTGACCGGCGAAATCCTATCCAAGGTAGAGGAGCGCCCGGTTCCAGGCAGTAGCTTACCGGGAGAGCATGCCTACCCGACGCAACCCTACGTTTCCTGGCCGGAGCCTTTTAGTAGGCAGATAGTGACGGCAGAAGATCTTACGGACCGTACGAAAGAGGCTAGGGAGTATGCGCAAAGGATATTTAAAAACGCTGATGCGGGTTGGTTTGTTCCTCCTTCTGAAAAAGGCATCATTTATTACGGAATCCATGGGGGAGCTGAATGGGGTGGGGGAGCGGTAGATGAGTCGAACCAGTTGCTTTTTGTGAATGCAAATGAACTGCCTTGGGTTATTCATATGCAGAATGTGAATCAACTAAACAATACCGAAAGCGATAGGCCTATCAGCGCGGGTAATGCAGTGTATCTGAAGATGGGATGCCAAAGCTGCCACGGTGGGGAAAGAAAAGGTCAAGGTGGCATTCCGGCACTCACTAATTTATCAAAGAAATACGATCAAAAAGGGCTTAGTGAAATTATCCGATCCGGTAAGAACGCCATGCCGGCTTTTGCACAGATAGAGGAGAAGGATATGCAGGATTTAACCAGCTTTTTGCTCGACCGGCAGCAGCAAAATCTACTGTCTGACAAGAAACAGCTGATCTTTCGCTCTTTAGGATATGTTAAATTTTTGGATCCGAATGGGTATCCCGCCGTTAAGCCGCCCTGGGGAACTTTAAATGCTGTTGACTTGCGAAGCGGAAAGATTAAATGGAAAGTACCTTTGGGTGAATATCCGGAGTTAACGGCGGCCGGTTTCCCGATTACAGGAAGAGAGAATTTTGGAGGCTGCATTGCAACCGCCGGTGGGCTGGTGTTCGTGGCCGCTACCGGTGACGAAAAACTGAGAGCTTTCGATCGAGATACCGGTAAACTACTATGGGAAACGAAATTGCCTTTTGGTGGGTACACAACGCCAAGTACCTACGAAGTAAAAGGAAAGCAATATGTATTGATTCCAGCTACCGGCGGTGGAAAACTGGGGGGGAAAACCGGAGACGTTTATATAGCTTACACACTTCCTTAACTAAAAAAACTAAACGATGATTAAACTAAACAATATTGTGCTGTTGAGCTGCTTGATATTTGCTGTTTTTACGCCGAGTTGGGCGCAGCAGGTTGGCAAATCGAAAGGCGAGCTTAATTTGTCGCTTTTTGAGAAAGATAACCTGGTTGCCTGGTGTATTGTGCCTTTCGATAGTAAAAAGCGTAAACCTGAAGAGCGGGCATCCATGTTAGACCAGCTGGGCTTGAAACGCCTAGCTTATGATTGGCGAAAAGAGCATGTGGCTACTTTTGATGAAGAAATACAAACCCTAAAGCAACATGGTATCAAGTTACAAGCTTTTTGGTTGTATGCAGGGGGCGACCCTGAGGGAGAAGGCGACTTGAAATTGATCACCGAAGCTTTAAAAAGGAATCGGGCTAAAACAGAGATCTGGGTATGGGTGAATGGTATTGAAGGACTCGATAGCTTAAATCAGGACGAAAAAGTGAAGAGAGTGGCAAAGTCGGTGCGCTATATTGCCGAAGAAGCCCGGAAGGTAGGCTGTAAGGTCGGTTTATATCATTACGATGGCTGGTTTAGTGAGCCGGAGAACCAACTAGCAGTTATCAACTATCTCAAAATGCCGAATATCGGGATTGTATACAATTTTCACCATGCACAGAAGCACCTGGAACGATTCCCCGATTTTTTTCCGAAAATCCTCCCCTATCTTATGGCTATCAATGTGGTTGGGCTGAAACAAGAGGATGATTTAAAATTGGTGCCCGTAGGTTGGGGCAACAGGGAACTGGAATTACTAAAGCTGATTGCGTCGAGCCCCTATAGGGGTCCCATCGGTATTATCAATGACGGTTTGGAACAAGATCCCGAAGTGGCGTTAAAGAAAAATCTCGAAGGATTGGAGCGTATAAAAACACAATTAAAAAAATCAACACATAGGCCATAGATATTTACTATTAAAGCCTAACTAACCATTTACTAAACAAATCTAAATGTATGAAGACACAATTAAATGATGTCAGCCGGGGACCGCTTTGCCTAAAAAGTGGACGCAAGTCGTCCTGCTGCGCTAAGAAGGTTTTCTTCTTCTGTCTATTCTTCATGATATGGGCAGCAACCGCTGTGGCACAGCAAGCTACAAGGGTAATAAGTGGTACTGTAACGGATACCAACGGGGAGACCTTACCTGGGGTAAGTGTCCGGTTGAAAAATACCGGTACAGTCGTTCAAACAGACGCAAAAGGTAGCTTTCGCATGCCAATTCCTAGTCAAGGTGGAATATTAATGTTCAGTTTTGTGGGCTACACTTCGGTGGAACAGGTTGTCGGAAATAGCGCTACTATGAACATCAGCCTTTCCCTTGCGAGCACCATGCTTGATGAGGTGGTGGCCATTGGTTATGGTACCATTAACAGAAGGGACCTTACGGGCGCGGTAGCTTCTGTAAAAGGTGATGAGTTAACGAAAGCAATTCCTTTTAGCGTAAATGAGAGCTTACAAGGGCGTATTGCAGGGGTTAATGTCAATCGGAACGATGGAGCCCCGGGTGCCGGCATTAGCATTACCATTCGAGGCACCAACTCATTTACGGGCAGTGAACCGTTGTATGTTGTAGACGGTATTCCTTTTACTTCGGCCCAGACACCAGCAGGAGCAGAAGATAATTTCCAAACTATCAATCCGTTGTCTTTTCTTAACCCGCAGGATATAGAAAGTATTGAGGTGCTTAAAGATGCATCGGCGACGGCGATTTATGGCTCAAGAGGTGCCAATGGGGTGGTGTTGATTACAACGAAAAAGGGAGCCGCCGGTGTAGATAAGGTAGAGTTTATTTCCAATACCTCATTAGCTAGTGTTTCCAAACGTGTAGACATGTTGGATGCTTATCACTATGCGCTTTTCCAAAATGAAGCGTATGCAAATTATAGTACTTATGAAGGTACCGCGTTGACGGTTCCCTTCCCCGGGGAAGTTACGTTAGATCAGGTAACGGGTAGAGAGGTTTATACACCTAAACCGGAGGATTATTTAACCGGTTTACCGGAAGGGACCGCTTATCCGACGGGATTTCGTGGTACCAATTGGCAGGATCAGATTTTCCATCATGCCGTATCACAAGATTACACATTACGGTTTTCAGGAGGAAATGATAAGGGTACTTATTCCCTTTCAGGAAATTACTTGAATCAGAAAGGAATTATCATTAATTCGGGTTTTAAGCGGTATAATGCGCAACTAAATGTAGAAAGGAAGATCAATGATTTCTTATTGGTAGGAACTAACAACAATGTTTCTTATACAACCTTTCAATTTGGCAAAACAAATACCTCAGGTGCACAGCCAAGTTTAATCAGCTCTGCGTTGTATTTTCCACCTACCTATCCTTTGGATGATCCGAATTCGGATCTTCGGGAAAACGCAATCAATAATAGTAATCTCGCTAACCCCTATAAAACCTTACATTCTTCGCGAGATATGACCTATTCTACCCGTGTGTATACAGGTGCTTACATTCAGCTCAACTTTACACCGTTTTTGAATCTCCGTGAGCGTATTGGTTATAATTACAATACCAATAAAAGGGAAACTTATTATGGTAGAGATATCAACGAAGGGAGGGCGCCTATTTATGGAAGAGGTTCTATCGGTGACAATAACTATAAACAGTTTACCTCGGAGGCCATATTGAGTTTCAATAAAGTATATGATGAGAAACACAGCATTAATGCCATGGGGGCATTTACTTACGAGCAAGGTGACGCGGATTACCAAACCATGAGTGCCACGAATTTTCCGACGGATATCACCAAAAACTTTAACTTACGTGCCGGTTTGGTGCCTTCTCCCTTGCAGAATGGTCGGCAGGAAAACTCGCTGATGTCTTTTCTTGGCCGTGTTAATTACAGCTATCTGGGTAAATATCTATTTACCGCTTCTTTTCGGCGGGACGGATCGAGCAAATTTGCGGAAAACAACAAATGGGCCAACTTCTCTTCTTTTGCTTTAGCGTGGAATGCGGGGGAAGAAAGTTTCGTAAAAGAACTGAATGTTTTTTCGAACTTGAAGCTGCGCGCCAGTTATGGACAAACGGGAAATCAGGGTATTGGCCCCTATGGAAGTGTATATAGCACCGTAGTAAGTAACGTGCCTATTAACGGCTCTATTCTCAGTGGTTTTTCAATTGATGAAAACAAGGGCTTTGTCGATGAAAATATTAAGTGGGAAACAACCACTCAGTATGATGCAGGAATGGATATGGGGTTTTGGAAAAACAGAGTGAATGTAACGGTTGATGTATATTTAAAAAGGACAAAAGACCTGTTGCAATCTATACAAATTCCGATGAGCTCAGGCTTCCGTACGATGTTAACCAATTTTGGGACCGTTGAAAATAAGGGGTTGGAAATCACCGCAGATGCTTCGCTGATTCAGGGTGCGACCTTTAAGTGGGACGTTTCGGGCAATATTGCCTTTAACCGAAATAAGATTTTAGATTTACCTGCAGATCAATACGCAAACAGGCTATGGTATCCATTTGATCAGATATTTTTACAGCGGAATGGCCATGCGATCGGAACGATTTTTGGCTTGAAAGAAGACGGCTTCTACGATTCAATCGAAGAAGTGAAGGCCGACCCGCAATATGCATCGCTTTCTGCTGCGGAACAACTCGCTAAAGTTGGTGAGATCAAATACCAAAATGTAGATGATGATCCTTCCGGTATTTCTCAAACGACCGACCGTGCAATTATAGGAAACACCAATCCCAATTATATTTTTGGCCTAACTAATAATTTCAGTTATAAAAAGTTTACCTTGTCGGTTTTTGTCCAAGGTTCAGTTGGAGGGGATATTCTTAATTCTAACCTATTAAAGGTAACCATGAGCCAATTGGGTAACATTCCGCAGTTTGCTTACGATACACGTTGGACGCCAGATAATACAGAAAATGCAAAATGGCCGAAAGCAAACGCGTCAGCCTCACGAGCTTACTTATTCTCAGACCGTTTCATTGAGGATGGAACCTTTGTACGCCTGAAGAATATTAACCTGGGTTATACCTTTACACCGCGATCAAAATACCTTTCTGCTTTAAACCTTTATTTCTCCGTTAGCAATGTATTCACTATATCCGATTATAGCTGGTTTGATCCGGATGTAAACTCTTTTGGTGGAGACGCCTCGCGTAGAGGTGTAGATATGAACTCCTATCCTAATAGCCGTATGTTTACTTTAGGACTAAAGGCATCACTTTAACTAGCAATGGATAACTTATAAAACTAAAAATAATGAACGCTACAAAATATATCTTATTGCTCAGCACAATATTCATTTTAAACGGGGCGTGCGAAAAAGCCTTGGAGGAAACACCTTATGACTTTGTTTCGCCTGATCAATTGGGTAAGAGCTCTGAACAGGATGCTAATTTATGGGTAAATGGCGCCCTGAATACTTTAAACAGCGGCAATTTTTTTGCCTACGCTGTATGGAATCGTCCACACGAAATGGATTGCGATGATATCACCGGTAAAGATTGGGCGTTTTCGAACTTAGGCGCCGGCAACTTCTTGGGTACTTCTGCTAAGAACGATTTACGGACGTATTGGTCAGGACCTTACGCACTGATACAACGTTGTAATGTGGCCATCAAAAGGATAGAAGAGATGACTTTTGATGAGGCTGCCAAAAACAACGCGCTTGGGCAACTACATTTTCTAAAAGCCTGGGCTTATTTTGTGCTGGTACAAGCTTTTGGTCCGGTGCCTATTCATAAAGAATCGATCGTCGATGTGGGGGTAGGGAATGTCGCTTTGCCAAGATCTCCCGTGAGCGACGTTTACGCTTATATTATTGAAGAATTGCAATTGGCGGAAACACAGCTGTATTCGAAACAGAATAGCAAGCACGAGATCGGTCGTATTAGCCAAGAAGCGGCCAAAACCATGTTGGCGAAGGTTTATACCACCATGGCATCAGGAGCACTTGCAGGTGCACAGCTAACGGTAATGGGCGGTGCGCAAACGGCAACGATAGATGGAGTGCTTACTCGTATCCCACCCGTTCCGCTAACGCATACAAAGCAAGTTGTGGCGGGTTATGAGTCTTTTGATGCCGCAGCCTATTTTAAGTTAGCGCGGGACAAAGCTAAAGAAGTGATTGACGTTGCCAAAGCGGGAGGGAATTTTAATTTATTTCCAAGCTACATGGATGTGTGGTCCATTGCCAACCGAAACAGAGGCGAGCACTTCTGGCAAATGAATGCCACCAATAGTGAGGAATTTGGGAATTTTCTTTCGTATCAATATGTCGGTGTGATCTTACCACATGGTTCAATCGACGGAGGGCATTGGGCGTTGTCTGATCATTGGTATGATCTATTTGAAGAACAGGATGAACGTATCCGAAAAGGGGTCATACATCGTTATCAGCTTTTCGCTAACGCAGCTTGGCAATATTATCCCGGGAAAGATAGTTTAAAGGTAAAGAACAGTGCAACGGTGCCAACGGAAGAAGGTTATCAACCAACAGATAATTATGCTCCGGATAACTGGCACGTTGCTATGGCAGCCAAATATGCCCAGGTTACCGATCGTACGCTCTATCGAGCCGATATGCCTTATCCCTTTTTGCGTTATGCTGAAACCTTACTGATTTTTGCAGAGGCGGAAAATGAGGTGAATGGTCCTACATCAGAAGCCTATGAAGCACTTAACGCTATTCGTCGGAGAAGCAACGCCTCTTTGCAATCGGTAGGTAATATGGATCAGCAACAATTCAGGTCTTTTGTTTTGGAAGAACGGCGTCGTGAACTCCATTTGGAAGGTGTACGCGCTTGGGATTTACGCAGATGGGGGATTTATTTGCCGGTGATGAACGCCATTGGCGTGGATGCAAATAATATCATCAAGCGTCGGAATAACGCACATTTACTTTTTCCTATCCCCGAAGAGGAGATCAATTCAAATCCTGGTATGGTGAATAACCCTGGATGGTGATGCAGAGGTCCCACTTCCTTTGTTTATTCTTAGGAAGTGGGTTTGTCTTGATGTAAATCAATCTTCCGATGATTAAAAGCGATATCTACAGAGCGCAGCATCTGTTTAATAGATTACGCGCCACAACGACTGTTCCGATATAGAGCTTGCCAACTGGATAATAAGACGGCAGGGATTCTAATCGTTTTTCTGTGTATACCAAATGTCTTGATAAAGCTCAGGATAACGTTTAAATTGGCCGTGCACATAGGGGCACAGAGGCACAATTTTTAAATTGTTCTCACGGGCGTACTCGACTAGCTTGCTTAACAGCAATTTTGCATAACCCTTGCCTTCATATGCGGGATTAACCTCCGTGTGATAGACCGTCAGTTGTCCGTTATGAACGGAAATTTCCATTTCACCTACCTGTTGGTCATCGACGAGGAGCTGGATTTGGCCCCGATTGTTTGCTAGTGCTACTTTTAACTGTTCCATAAGTTGCCTTTATTAGTTTAAGTACTTTCTATTGTATTTTTTGTTTATTTAGTCGCAAAATTACGGCGTATTTCCACTAGGGCTGTTAATCTAGACTAAGAAAAGTGACTGAAAGTGTGCTCTTGTCTGTAGCCAAATGCGGTGCATTGCGAAAAACCTTACTCAAGATAACCGAATTTACCCATATTAAAGTCCGTAATTGCCTGCCTGATTTCTGCGTCTGTATTCATAACAAAGGGGCCATAGCTGGCAATCGGTTCGTGGATGGGCTCACCGCTTAATAAAAGCGCGATGCTCTTTTCCGGCGCATGTATACTTATTTCTTCACCCTCATTTTTAAATAATACAAAGCCGTGTTCAGCCACTTTTTGACCATTTACTTCGATCTCCCCATTTATGGATAAGACAGCTGTGTTGTGTGAACTGGGCGTTGAGGTGTGAAAGGTTCCTCCACTGTTCAACCGTATGTCAAAAAGATTGAGCGGTGTGTAGGTCGACGCCGGCCCATGCACGCCCTGTGCGCTACCTGCAATGACGTTGACAATGCCCTGATTGTTTTCGAGCACGAGTTTACCCATATTTTCGGCAAGAAGAGCTTGGTAATGAGGTGTTGCGGATTTGTCTTTTTGGGGAAGGTTCACCCACAATTGTACCATTTCAAATAATCCTCCTTTTTTCGAAAATGCTTCTTCATGGAATTCTTTATGCAATATCCCGTCTCCGGCAGTCATCCACTGCACATCGCCCGGGTTAATAACGCCACTATTACCGGCACTATCATAATGGGCTACGCTACCTTTGTAAGCAATGGTAACCGTCTCAAATCCTTTGTGAGGATGTACGTCAACACCGCGCACATGATCGGAAGGGCCAAAATCATAAGCGGCATTAAAATCTAACATCAAAAAAGGACTCATTCGCCTTTGCGTAATAACACCCTTCGGAAAATAATTAAACACCCTAAAACCATCGCCCACCATTCCGGGTCTAGTTGGCTTAGACACAATGTTCTCAATTAGCTTTTTCATGATTTCTTTTCCTTTCTACAAAGGTACAGGTGTCTTGAGGCGAAAAAATTGACCTATGGTAAGAAAGATCGCTTTGGTTTAAACACGACTATTACGCCTGGCCAACTCTTTGCGTACCCGGCTTAATGATTCGGGTGTGATGCCAAGGTAGGAGGCAATCATGATTTGCGATATGCGCAAAGTCAATTTGGGATAGAGCCGTATAAAGTCCAGGTATCTTTCTTCGGCGGTTGCAGCTAAAAGCTGGTTGATGCGACGTTGCATATAACGAATGCTATTGTGCAGAAGATAAATATGATATTTTCCGAATTCGGGACAAATTTCAGTAGCATGCTCCATGAAATTTTTGGTAACAATCACTACCTGTGTCTCTTCCAACACATCAATGTTGAATGCTGCCGGCTCATGAAAATAAAAACTATTGCGATCACCAAGCCACCAATCTTCAGGAGCAAATTGGATCGTATGTTCCTTGCCCTGGCTGTCGAGCGTGTAGGCCCGAAGCAATCCACTGCATACAAAATAGCCAAGGCCTGTTGATTCCCCTTCCCTTAAAAGAATTTTTCCTTTTTGATAGGTTTTTTCTTTTAATTCCTGCTTCAAAACGCTAATTTGTTCTCCTGTTAGAGGCGTATGGCGTTTGAGATAATTTTCGAAAGCTTGCATGTGCCAATTTAGTAATTTTATACATCATCGAAAAAAGCCATGGCAAAAATTGTTCTCCTCTCAGCCAGTATCAGACAAGGTCGAAATAGTCACCGGGTTGCCCTCTATTTTAAAAATTATATCGAAAGCAATCAGTTGGCAGATGTAGAGATGGTCGATCTTGATATTTATGATTTTCCGCTGTTTGAAGAGCGTTTACGCTTCTTAAAGAATCCGTCCGAAAAGATTTTGGATTTTGCAGCAAAAATAAGGGAAGCAGAGGGCGTTTTGCTGGTTACTCCGGAGTATAATGGAGGATATCCGGCTAGTCTAAAGAACGTAATCGATCTGCTATATGATGAATGGCGTAAAAAACCTATTGCGCTAGCTACGGCATCGGCCGGTAATTTCGGCGGTGCACAGGTCATGACATCCCTGGTGTTCAGTCTATGGAAGATCGGCTCCATACTTGTACCAGCTATGTTTCCGGTTGCCAAAGTGCAGGAAGCTTTTAATGAACAGGGTGAACCGTTGGACAAAGCGCAAACAGATAAAAGAGCGCATACTTTCGTGAGCGAATTGCTGTGGTTTATCGAAGCAAAAAAAAGAATGCATAACTAAGGAAGCGGAAAACATAAATCGCTTATTACAAGGTAAGATAAACTTTGCTTGCTACAAGCAGGCAAGGTTTTATTGTTATTAATGAAGTGTAGTTGTCCAATTGCTGCACTAGTATTGGCCATGACCTATAACCTATAACTGAAAGCCTACAACTCAAGCAATCTTTCGTTTTCGAAAATAAAAGCCTTTCAATTTTTATTATGATTTTTTATAATCTTTGTTTATTTTTGATTTCGAAAATAAAACAAAAATAAACGAAAGCATATGTCAGAAACGGTAATGCCTAACCAACGAAGGGAAAAGATAATCGAGTTGCTTAAGGAAGACGGTTTTGCCAAAGTGATTAATCTGGCAAAAATCTTCAAAGTAACCGAAGTTACGATTCGGCAGGATTTGGAGAAGCTTGAAAAAGAGGGCGCTCTGGTTCGGGAACATGGAGGGGCTTATTTGAAAAATATAGAAGATAAAGTAAGAACCTTATCACTTAGTAACCAAGACAACCTAGATAAAAAGGAAAAGATAGCGAGTAAATGTATTGAATATATTGAGAGTGGTGACAGCATTATTCTTGATTCCGGTTCAACCACAACGGAAATTGCCAAGAAGTTGAAGGGTTTTAAGAACCTTACCGTTATTACCAATGCCCTGAACATAGCCATGATGCTCGGGACCGAACCGGGTATTGACTTAATTGTTACAGGAGGTGAATTTAAACCACCTACCTTGTCGCTTACCGGACAAAAGGCGGCTGATTTTTTTCAGGGTATTTATGTGCAGAAACTTTTTCTTGCTACAGCCGGACTCTCGTTGAAGGCTGGTTTGACCTATCCCAGTATCAGCGATATTGTAGTGAAAAAAGCAATGATTGATGCCGCGGAAATAACGTATTTGGTGGCAGATTCAACAAAAATCGGAAAAAGCTCTTTTGCCAGCCTTGGTGCATTATCCTTAGTGGATTATGTCATTACAGACTCTGATATCAATGAGCGTGACAAGAAGGTGTTTGAAGAAAATGATATCGAAATTCTACTTGCTTAAAGCATAAACTAAACTAACATATAAACATTCGATATGAATAATAAGGGGACTTTAGGCGTTATTATCGGAAACCGCGATTTTTTTCCGGATAAATTGGTTTCGGAAGCACGCCTTGAGATTATGGAACAGCTCGAAAGGTTGCACATAAATTACGTCGTGCTGGACGAATTTCAGACAAAATTAGGAGGCGTGGAAACTTTTAAAGATGCCCAACGATGCGCCGAACTGTTTAGGAGACATGCTTCGGAAATAGTGGGCATATTAATGGTATTGCCTAATTTTGGTGATGAACGTGGTGTGGCCGAAACCCTAAAATTGGCTGGTTTGGATGTCCCTGTTTTAGTACAGGCCTATCCGGATGAATTGAACAAATTGGACCTTGCCAGGCGACGTGATTCATGGTGTGGGAAGATTTCGGTATGCAATAATCTATATCAATATGGAATAAAATACACCCTTACGAATCAACATGTGTTGCATCCAAAGGATCCCGCTTTTGCTCAGGAAGTGCTTGATTTTTTAGCCGTCTGTCGTGTGGTAGGTGGATTGAAACGTTTAAGGATTGGTGCTGTGGGAGCTAGGCCTGGCGGGTTCAATACGGTTCGGTATAGCGAAAAGCTTTTACAGCGCCATGGTATTTCAGTCATTACCGTCGACTTATCCGAGATCTTAGGTAGAGCCAATCGTTTGACTAAAGAGGATGCATCGGTAAAAGAGCATCTCGACAGAATTAACGCTTACGCTTCACAAGGGAAAACCCCTGATGAAGCAATGATACAGATTGCCAAGCTGGATGTGGTATTAAATCAGTTTATGGTAGAACATGATTTGGACGCTACAGCAATCCAGTGTTGGACGTCGCTTCAAACAAACTATGGCTGTAATGTATGTACCAGCATGAGCATCATGAGTGAAAACATGCTACCAAGTGCCTGTGAGGTGGACGTGACGGGAACATTAAGCATGTATGCGATGCAGTTGGCTTCGAGCTCGCCGAGTGCTTTGGTCGACTGGAATAATAACTATGCCGATGATGCCAATAAATGTGTGCTTTTCCATTGTGGTAATTGGGCAAAGTCATTCCTGCCTGACGTTGAAATTAGCAATGCCCCCATTTTAGGTACTTCCGTTGGTGTCGAAAATACGTATGGAGCGCTCGACGGTCGCACGCCGGCTTCTCCTTTGACGTATGGACGTATTAGTACGGATGATCCTAAAGGCATCATCAAAGCATATATTGGAGAAGGAACGCTTACAGACGACCCTTTGAATACTTTTGGAAATCGTGCGGTAGCACAGATTCCGGACTTACAGCGTTTGATGCAATACGTGTGTCGTAACGGTTTTGAGCATCATGTGGTTATGAATGCCTCCAACACGGCGGGCATCTTGAAAGAAGCCTTGGGGAATTATATGGGCTGGGAAGTTTATCAACACTGTCCCGAAAATTAAATCGTAAAGTTATGATAGTAAGTGAATTAATTGCGAAGTCAAAGGAGTATCGTCAAAAGATTTTAAAATATATAGTGGGCGCAAATGCCGGTCATACGGGAGGGAGCCTATCATGCATTGATATTCTAAATGTACTGTATAACGTGGTGTTAAATGTTAGTCCGGACAACTTTGAATCGCCTGATCGAGATCGCTATATTCAGAGTAAAGGGCATTGTGTAGAAGCCCTATTTGTAGTATTGGCCGATAAAGGTTTTTTTTCGGAAGGCGATTTAAATACACTATGCCGTTACCAATCACACTATATAGGACATCCTACCCGTAAGGTAAATGGCGTAGAACAAAATACGGGGGCACTTGGACACGGTTTGCCGATTAGTGTCGGCACTGCATTGGCAGCAAAAATGGATGAAAAAAATTACCGGGTATTTACCTTATTGGGTGATGGCGAATTGCCTGAGGGATCCAATTGGGAAGCAGCCCTGACGGCAGCACACTATAAGCTTGATAATCTATGTGCCATTCTAGATAAGAATAATTTACAAATTACCGGATCGACAGCGGACGTTTGTAACACCGATCCCGTGGATCTGAAATTCGAAAGCTTCGGTTGGGCGGTTAAACATGTGGATGGCCACGATTTAGCGGCAATAAAAGATGCATTGGAAAGTGTACCTTTTGAGGTAGGAAAGCCTAGTATGCTTATCGCTCATACGGTGAAAGGCAAAGGTGTGAGTTTCATGGAGCATAATATTAGCTGGCATCATGGTGTTCCGAATGAGGAGCAATATGCGCAAGCAGTAGCGGAACTAAGTGCATAAACATTATGGGAAATGTATTAACAGACGATTTGCAGGTTACCAAACCGAATTTGGAAGTGTTTTCTGCGACTTTGCAGCATTTGGCAACGGGCGACCGCAATGTCGTAGTGATTACCAGCGATTCCAGGGGGTCAGGTAAGCTTGTGCCTTTCGGTAAAAAATATCCGACCCAAATGGTAGAGGTCGGCATTGCTGAACAGAATTTGGTTGGGGTAGCTGCAGGTTTGGCTTCTACGGGTAAAAAGGCTTTTGCGGTGTCTCCCGCCTGCTTTCTAACGGCAAGAGCCTTGGAACAGATTAAAAATGATGTCGCATATTCGGATAATCCGGTGCGCCTCATCGGTATCAGTGCGGGTGTCAGTTATGGAGCTTTGGGCTCCACTCACCACAGCTTACACGATTTTGCAGCACTTAGAGCCATTAACAACTTGAAAATTGTGGCACCGGCTGATAATTATGAAACGGAACAAGCTATTTTGCAAGCTTATCACCTGGATCAGCCCATCTATCTGCGTTTTGGAAAGAAACCTATGCCTTTGCTGACAGAGGATTCAACTGACAGCTTCACTTTAGGAAAGGGTAGGGTTGTTAGAAGGGGACAAGATTTGGCTTTTATCGCTACGGGGGAAACTGTTTATCCGGCTTTAATGGCCGCGCAAAAACTGAAGAGCGAGCGGAACTTGGATATTGCCGTGGTAAGTATGCATACCATAAAGCCATTAGATACCGAATTGCTGCAATACTTTGCAGCAAATGCAAAGGCGATTGTGACGGTAGAAGAGCATAGTATAAACGGAGGACTTGGGGAAGCCTGCGCATCTTTTCTTCTACAACACGATTATCGAAAACCTTTTAAAATTGTTGGGATACCGGATGAATATACCGTTACCGGATCACAAATTGAGATTTTTAATCATTACGGTATTTCAGAAGTAGGTTTAGCGGATGCCGCTTTAACCCTACTGAACACGATGACATAAGAAACACCTTATACATCGGCATTTATAAACTAACACAAACCATTTTATGAACCATCTAAAAGTATGGGCCTTATTGCTGCTGCTATGTTTTGGTTGCGGTGGTAGGAATAAAGATAGCCAAAAGAAGCAAATCGCGATCGTAGTTTCTACGCTCAATAATCCATGGTTTGTCTTTTTGGCAGAATCTGCCGCGGAAAAAGCACAAGCTTTGGGTTATACCACTAAGATTTTCGATTCTCAAAATAATACAGCTTTAGAAACGGATCATTTTGAAAATGCAATAGCCGCCGGCTTTGATGCTATTTTGTTTAATCCCACGGATGCGGAAGGCTCTGTCGTAAATGCAACAAAGGCAATGGAAGCCAACATCCCGGTTTTTTGCATGGACCGGGAGATTAACTCGCGATCTGCAGCCACTTCACAGATCCTATCGGATAGCTATGCGGCCTGTGTACAATTGGGTGAATTATTTGCCAACGATTTGGAGCGACGGGGGAATTATGCGGAAATATTGGGTATTGTTTCGGATAACAATACCTGGAATCGCTCCAAAGGTTTCCATAGCGTAGTGGATAATTTCCCCAATTTGAAAATGGTAGCTCAACAGAGCGCTGATTTTGATCGCAATAAAGCCATGGAAGTAATGGAATCTATTTTACAGGGACATCCGGATATTAAGGGTGTTTTTTGTGGAAATGATGCCATGGCAATGGGCGCTTATCAAGCAACGGTCGCAGCGGGAAAGCAAGATCAGATAAAAATATATGGCTTCGACGGTGCCGAAGATGCCGTACATGCAGTTGCAGATGGCCGTATACAGGCTACCGCCATGCAATTTCCTAAAGTAATCGCTGAGAAAGCGGCTAAGTTTGCAGATGCTTACTTCAAAGGAGAGCGGACATTTCGTAAGAAGCTACCGATTGCAGTGGATGTTGTGACGCAGGAAAATATCAACCAATATATTGCTTATGGCAAAAAAACTAAGTAATATGATGAAGCGCGGACTTAAATATGTATTCATGGCCCTTATAGGTGCCACTTTGATTTACCATTCTGTTTACTTCAAAAGCCTTCAGAGGGTTAAGGCAAGTGTCAAGGATCTTAATATTGATAGTTATGCTAAGAATTACTTGTTTAAGCTTATTCCTAACGCCAAGTCTGAATTTGTGGATATTACTCTGCTTCGTAGGGCGCTGGTGGAAAATGCTTCGCAAGCCTTTGCAAGCTATTCTCATGCAGTAAGCGATGGAGACCTTCGCTATTTTATGGTGACAGGCGCCGGTGTGGTTGTGCAAACGGACTCCGATTATATATGGAGCCGAAGTGACACAAAGCCAGCCATTAAGCTAGCGACAAAATACATATACGGAACGGCAGCAAGAGACGCAGCTGGCTTGATAGCGGTAGACTCTTTTGATAATACGATGGTGTTCAATGAGCTCTCTGAAAAGATTAATGAGTTAGTTCGTAAGGAGATAGTGCCTATCTCGGAGAACTTCAAGCCCGGCGATAGCCTTCGATTTACAGGTGCCCTTGGTTTAAGCACAAAAGCTCCGCAACTAACAGAAGCAACTATTATTCCTCTACAGCTGGAACGATTGGAAACTAACGATAAAAAGGATCAAGATGTTAGAGACCGTTAATATTACCAAGAGATTTGCAGGAGTAACTGCGCTTAATAATGTTAACCTTCAGTTGATGCCGGGGAAAGTTACTGCACTTATCGGTGAAAATGGAGCTGGGAAGTCGACGCTTATGAAAATACTGTCAGGTGTATATACCTCCTACGAGGGGCAGGTTGTATACAAGGGGCGTGAAATGCATTTTGCAAATCCAAAGGAAGCGCAGAATAGCGGCATCGCTATCATTCATCAAGAACTTAATTTGATTCCGGACCTTTCGATTTTCGAAAATATTTATTTGGGAAGAGAGCTTATCGACACTTGGGGGTTTGTTGATCGGAAGACCATGCGTAAGCAAACCCAAAGTCTACTGCAAAGATTGAAACTTGATCTTAGTGTGGATTGCCTCATACGCGATTTGAAGGTTGGACAACAACAAGTGGTAGAAATTGCCAAAGCTTTACTGACAGATGCCGATGTCTTGATTATGGATGAACCAACCTCGGCTATCAGTGAACAGGAAGTGGACGTGCTTTTTGATATTATTGAAAGACTTCGAAGTGAAGGTAAAACGATTGTCTATATCTCTCATAAATTGGATGAATTGTTCAAAATAGCAGATGCTTACATCGTGTTACGTGACGGTTGTGTGGTTGAAAGTGGCGATATATGTAACGTGAATCATGATGTATTGATCAGTAAAATGGTGGGTAGGGATATTCAATTATTGAAAGTAGGAACCAGGGCCCTGGCTGAAGAGGTAGTGTTAAAAGTTGATAATCTGTGTTTGTATGATGTCCATTCGAAACAACGCCTCGTCGTCGATCATGCTTCTTTTCAAGTTCATCGGGGTGAAATATTAGGTCTGTTCGGTTTAA
Source organism: Olivibacter sp. EAT-5 (assembly GCF_044784325.1). Taxonomy (NCBI): domain Bacteria; kingdom Pseudomonadati; phylum Bacteroidota; class Sphingobacteriia; order Sphingobacteriales; family Sphingobacteriaceae; genus Olivibacter; species Olivibacter sp. EAT-5. The sequence continues at coordinate 3,418,345 of NZ_CP173028.1, forward strand.
TGGGAGCAGGTAGAACGGAACTGCTGGAAACTATCATCGGTATGCATGACACCCGTAAAAGCGGCGAGATTCTGATGGACGGGCAGACGCTTCGTTTAAAATCTCCTCAGCAAGCCATACAGGCAGGGATCGTTTTAGTACCCGAAGATCGGAAGAAAAATGGTTTGGTTTTAGGTCTTGACATTAAAACAAATGTCAGTCTCAGTCGACTGCAGGAAGTGAGCGAGTTCGGCTTTATCAATAAGAGAAAGGACTTAAGTCTGGCACAGCACTATGTCGATTCCTTAAAGATCAAGTGTTCTTCGCCCACCCAACAAACAAAAAATCTCAGCGGAGGGAATCAACAAAAAGTGGTGCTAGCCCGATGCCTTGTAACTAAACCCCGTGTATTGTTATTAGATGAGCCCACACGAGGTATTGACCCCCACGCTAAAAACGAAATATATAAACTGATCTTAAGTTTAGCCGAACAAGGGATGGCCATTGTGGTTGTCTCCTCTGAACTACCGGAAATTCTGTGTCTATCAGATCGAGTGATGGTAATGAGCGAAGGCCGATTAACTGCCACTTTTCAAGCCGCGGAAGCTAATGAAGATAATATATTAAAGGCAGCCATTCCGAAAACTATCTAATTAAAAAGAGAAAAATGATTCACCAGCGTATCAAAATCGCCAAATTTCAATCGCTTATTGCACTGGTACTAATGTGTGTAATATTGTCTTTCCTCTCCGATAAATTTCTTACACCTGCCAATGGATGGAATGTGCTGCGACAAATTTCAGTTAATATTTGTATTTCTGTAGGAATGACCCTGATAATTTTAACAGCCGGTATTGATCTATCCGTGGGTTCAATTTTAGCTTTTAGCGGCGCAGTTGTAGCCGGTCTGTTGAAGTTTGGAATAGAAATGCCTTCTTATGATCTCTATGTGGGATTTACACTTTTAGGTGGCGTATTATCCGGGTTGTTGGTGGGAGCTGCCTTAGGGGCTTTTAACGGCTTGGTAATTACGAAATTCAAAGTACCACCTTTTGTAGCGACCTTGGCTATGTTAACTATTGCAAGGGGCTTTACCATGCTTTGGACCAAGGGGTATCCAATTTCTTCTTTGGGTAAGGAATTTGCCTATATCGGTACCGGTTGGTTTTTAGGTGTGCCCGTTCTTGTTTGGATTGCAGCACTGATTGTGATTGGAGCGATCATATTGACGAACCGAACGGCCTTTGGTAAATACATTTATGCCATTGGCGGTAATGAGAATGCTGCGAGGTTATCGGGAATTAATATCAACAGGGTGAAAATTTGGGTGTACACCTTGGCTGGAATTTTAGCAGCGATAGGAGGTATTATGGTGACGTCGCGTTTAAATTCGGCCCAACCGAATGCCGGCTTAAGTTATGAGCTGGATTCCATTGCAGCTGTAGTCATTGGTGGTACTTCGCTCGCCGGAGGAAGGGGCACGATCGCAGGGACGGTACTGGGAGCGATGATAATCGGTATATTGAATAATGGCTTGGTACTGATGGATGTTTCGCCCTTTTGGCAACAAGTCGTAAAAGGCGCAGTTATCCTCTTAGCAGTTATGATTGACAAAGCAAATCATAAAGAAGAATAACATGACAGCAAGTTCTTGTATTTTAGCGATCGATCAAGGCACTAGCGGTACGAAGTCGCTTGTTTTTGACAGTAAAGGGAACATTTGTGCAGAAGCAACAATCCCCTTAAAAACAAGTTATTTTGGCGAGGGCTTTGTAGAGCAGCATCCGGAAGATATTTATAAAAATGTTTTACAGTCTGTTCGTGCTTGTTTGCAGCAGTATCAATCTACCGGTGCCTCTTTGTCGGCGATCGTTTCCTGTGGCATTTCCAATCAACGCGAAACCTTTCTTCTTTGGGACGAATTTGGTTCACCTTTGTGCAACGCGGTGGTATGGCAATGTAAGCGATCGGTTGATGTTTGTTATGAGATGCAAAGTCTGGATTTAGGTAATGTTATACATGATAAAACGGGTTTATTCATTGATCCTTATTTTTCAGGCACTAAACTGATTTGGTTATACCGTAATAATCCCGAAATCCAAAAGGCTATTAAGGCGGGTAAAGCTTATTTTGGGACGGTTGATACATGGTTGCTCTATCGTTTAACTAAAGGAGAGGCTTATCTTACCGATTATACCAATGCTTCGCGTACCTTGTTATTTAACTTAAATACACTGAGCTGGGATCGGGAATTAATCGCTCTTTTTGGCTTGGAGGGCATCCGATTGCCAGAGGTTAAACCTTCGTCCTATGCATTCGGATCGAGTCATTTTGAAGGATTGTTCAAACGAGCACTTCCTGTCCAGGCAATGATTGGTGATTCGCATGCCGCCGCTTTTGGAGAGGCATGCATCTATCCGGGTACCGCCAAAGCCACTTTAGGTACAGGTTGTTCGATTCTATTCAACGTAGGAACCGAGCGCCGAAATTCTAATTCCGGAATGGTTTCAACCATCTGCTGGAGTACGGAGGATCGGGTGGACTATGCGTTGGAGGGTATTATCGTATCCTGCGCCTCACCTTTGGCATGGTTAAAAACGGAACTTGGGTTGCTTACTGATTTCGCGGAGGCGGAAAACATGGCAACATCGGTAACTGACAACAATGGCGTTTACCTAATACCCGCTTTTAGCGGTTTAGGCGCTCCTTTCTGGGATATGAACAGAAAAGCCTCTTTGGAAGGTTTAACGTTTTCGAGCAATAAGAACCATATCGTGCGTGCAGCGTTGGAGTCCATTGCCTACCAAATACAAGATGTGTTATCTGCCATGAAACAAGACACGGGTATTCCTATTCAAGAACTTATGGTGAACGGAGGTGCAAGTAGCAATAACTTCGTTGTGCAGTTTTTAAGTGATTTACTGGAGGCAAAAGTCATCAGGAACGAAAATAAAAATGTATCCGCTTTCGGTGCCGGTTTTCTGGCAGGCCTCAAGGCGAACATTTTTCCTGACCTGGATAGCGTTCAATCTCTTTATCATCGGCATCCTATTGCGAAGACTACGCAAGTAGCAAAGGTAGCCGAAGCTTATCGTGGATGGCAACGATTTATACATGCGACAAAGTCCTGATTTTGTCTAGTTCATCGTTGACTTTGTCCAATTCACGAGATTCGTTCTTATCTCAGTTGCTAACATTATCTACTTTTAACCTATATCAAAAATATAGGTTATGAACACATTAAAAATAATTGCTTCTGCCGCGGGCTTGGCAGTTTTATTGGTGACAACTGCCGCATTTATCGACTTCAGGTATGAAAAGGAAATAAAAAAAATACAATCGCCCAAAAATGAAGGAGGTTTTGCCGTTGTTGAGCTATTTACTTCTGAAGGTTGTTCAAGTTGCCCTCCCGCCGATGAATTGATGGAAAAAATCCAAGCGGAAAATGAAAACAAACAGCTATACATTTTAGCTTTTCATGTGGATTATTGGGATCATCAAGGTTGGAAAGACCGATTTAGCGATCATGAATTTTCACTTAGGCAAAAGCAATATGCCAATTGGATGAAGCTCCAAACTATTTATACCCCACAGGTGATTGTGAATGGCTCAGAGGAAATGATCGGCTCGGAAGCAGGTGCCGTATTCAATGCAATCAAACGGCAATTAGCACAAAAGGCTTCATCGTCCCTTCGTTTAAGTTGCAAAATACAAAATAAAAAGGCGGTAATACATTATCAAGGTGTCGCTGACCAAGAAGAGGCCGAATTGGTACTTACACTTGTTCAACAATCAACAGCCAGTAGTGTAAAAGCTGGCGAGAATGCAGGTCGAAACCTGACACATGTACAGGTAGTAAGGAAATTAGCACGTAAAAGCTTAAATGGAAAAAAAGAGATTGTATTTTATTTACCTGACGATTTCAATGAAAAAGGATGGGAACTGGTTGGATTTGTGCAAAACCTCCGGAACGGTCATATTTCACAAGCAGCGCGTTTTGATTTAGATGAGAAATGAAAAAATTGTCACACCATTAAAATAATGACAAAGTAAAGCCGGCCATTTCTTTGATGAAACAGCTGGCTTTGTTTTTTGGGTTTTTGAACCTCGAAAAAATAACTCAGATTGCTAATGTATCTACGGCCTTTTCAAAAGCATTTTCTTGTATACCAGGAATAGCAACACCCTCAACACGATAAGTGGTGATGTCATCTAGGCCAATAAAATTGAGCGCCTTCGTGAGGTAGGGCTCGGTAAAATCAAAAGACCGCATCGGTCCTTCAGCATATATGCCACCGGAAGAAATGGCTAAATAGACTTTTTTACCTATTAGCAATCCTTCAGGCCCTTCAGCTCCGTATTTGAAGGTAACACCTGCGCGCATAACATGGTCGAGCCAAGCTTTTAAAGTGGAATGTATACCAAAATTATACATAGGAGCGCCTATAACGATGATGTCGGCTTTTTGCAGCTCGGCAATGGCCTCATCCGAATGTTTGATTGCAGTGGCCTGTGCTTCGGTCCTTTTGGACGGCTCGGTCATGAAGGCATGGAGATGCGCCTCTTCTAAATGTGGAAAGTGCGTCTCTGTTAAGTTATGTACTTTTACATTGCTGCCCGGATACTTAGCAGAAAGCCTTGTCACAATTTCATTTCCAAGTTTGATACTGAAAGAGTCCTTGCCTCTAGGACTAGAGATAATATGTAATATATTCATCGTTTTAAATTTTTTCAAAAGTAAGCAGTGGTACTTTCAAAAAGATATGACTATACCAAAGGATAGTGCTATCCTTTGGTATAGTCGCAATTGCTATCTTTGTTTTATGGAAGATCACGTATACACTAAACAAACGTGCACTGAAAATATTCAGGCAGTTAGAGATGCTTTATATGTACTGAATGGAAAGTGGAAATTGTTGGTGATTATTGCGCTGACGGAGGGGGCTACACGCTTTACAGAAATCGAAAAGTCAATCGGTGAAATTACGCCAAAGGTACTTTCGAAAGAATTAAGAGAGCTGGAACTGAATGAGTTTATAGAAAGAAAGGTGCTGAATACCGTACCTGTGCAAATCCACTACGAGTTGACATCACACAGTGATTCATTGAAAGAAGTAATTAACTCCCTAGCTATTTGGGGTAAACAGCACAGGGAATACATACAAAATAAAAGAAAGCTCATGCAATCGAATAAGAGCGTCTAGCTGCTTTTACGCATCACGATGCGTTTAACTAGATAAAGCAATAGCAACGATATGCAACTAACACAGGCAACGACGATTCCTACATAATTGTATCCTGCCAATACACTATCTTTACCTGCCTGGCTTACCAACATGCCTGCGATGGTGGCGCCAACGCCACCTGCGATCTGCTGCAAGGAAGAGTTTATGCTCATAAAGGCACCGCGATCTTTCTGCTCAGGTACGGCACTAACAAGTGCGGTAGAGGGTACCATACGGCCTATTACGGTAGTAGTGATGAGCACGTTGAAGACAAGCACCACCCAAAATGGTGTGGGGCCAAGTTGCGTATAAAAGATACTCATGAACATCAGACCAATACTGGCGATCGCAAATAACTTGTATTTATCAATCCGGTCACTTAATTTTCCTAAAGCAGGCATCATCACCAGCGAAAAGCAGCCCGAAACCATGAAAAGGACAGGAAGTTGTTCGTGCGAAATACCTAGATTATTAACTGCAAAAACAGTGGCGTAGGGCATCAGCATAAAGCCACCTATCGACAGCAGTGCCGTAGCTGCCATGCCAATACGATAATCTCCATTGGCAATTGTTCGGTAAAGGTGCACGAGTGAGTTTTCCTTGCTCTGCAAGGCAAGGTGTTCAGTAACCGGCCGCAGCCAGCAGGCAATGGCAATAACGATAAGTATGGCCAATACGGAGATCATAAAGAAAGGCATTTCCCAGCCCCACCTATTTGCTATGAACAGGCCGATGGGAATACCCAACACTTGACTGGCACCGAAACCCATTTGTACAACTCCCATGACACGACCACGTTTCTCCAAGGTAAAAAGGTCCGTAATAATAGCCATGGAAATGGCACCAATAACACCGCCAAATAAACCGGTAATAACACGCGCGGCTACTAAGGTGAAGAGTGTATTGGCTAAACCACAAAGGAGTGTTCCGATGACAAAACCAATGTAGAAAAACAGCAGTAGCTTTTTACGATCGTATTTATCAGCAAATCCTGCCGTGAGAAGGCCTGATGCGCCTGCGCTAAAAGCATAGGCCGAGACAGCCAGTGCAAAGGAATTGGCTCTAATGTCCATGGCTTTGATCAACATATCGCCTAGAGGCGACATGACCATAAAATCGAGTATAATGGTGAACTGTGTAAAAGCCAGTATTAAGATTACCAATCGTTCGTAGGGTGTAAAGGGTGCTTTTTTTTCCGTTTGCATTTGTGCTAGCTTAGTATTTCGCATTCAAAACCACATCCATGTACCAACTCCATAATATCGTCGGAGGAAAGGGTAGGACTCACTACCCGTAAGACATAATCTTCGTCGCTTAAATCAACCGACCAAGTTTCTATGGTTCCTAGCTGATCAAGCACTCGAGCAACTTTATGCTTGCAGTTGCTATCTTCAATGCTTGTTTTGAATATAAGTACGTGTTCAAATTTTTGCATAATGATATCACTCATATTTGGGAAGTCTATTTTTTAAATGCCTTCACTACCAATTCAAAAGCTTGCCAGAGCATTTCCTCTTTTAAAGTAAAGGGACGACCGTTTAAACTTACACCATCATTATGGAATTTCACGAGCCCATATAAAGGACCAAAGGCGACCGACCAATAGACTTCCAGCGGAAGATTTGGAATGTCTCCTCGATCGACAGCATGCTGAACGAAGGCGCCCAAAATAGGCTCGGCTTTCTCTGTGAAAGCTCCCATGAAACGGTTATAATATAAAGTACTTCTAATTTGTTCGAAAAATAAGCTAAGGGTCTGATTATTGAGCATTTGCCGATAGCGATTCGCCCATTGTGTCCTCAAGCCTTGCTCAAAAGGAGCGTCCGGATCCAAGCCCCGTACAAGATCGTCGGCCATTGTCTCGCCCTGTTCCGCCGCTAGTCTGCTGATCAGATCATCTTTATCCTTATAGTAGATGTAAATAGTAGCGACAGAAATCTTACACTCCTTCGCCAGCTTATTTATACTAAAGTAATCCAATCCGCCCTTTCCGATCAGTTCTATTGCTTTTTGCTTTACCAGTTGCTCTTTTTCTATATCCCTATTTCTCATGTGGTATACATAATGGCTGCAAATATAAGTGAATATTCATTTATTTATAAATTTTATTTTGGTTGTTTTGAGATTAGGATAATGAAAGCAATAGACGGGATTGATGTAAAAAAAGGGCAATACAGACCCATAAGGTCCGTATTGCCCTTTTTTTTAATTATAGCCGGGGTTTTGAGGAAAACTGGATGATCCACCTTCTGTTCGATCTATCTGATCTTGTGGAATGGGGCGTAAAACATGATAGTCCTTGATGTTTTTTCCGCCGTCGGGGTTGTAAGCTTGTACCCGTGTTACCAATTGATGCGTTCTTACCAAATCATACCAGCGAAGTTGCTCACCCAGCAATTCTCTGCCACGTTCTTCCAGTATGAAATCAATATTCAGGTCGGCGGCGGTAATTAGCATTGCTTGACGATGGGTTGCATCCTCGGCTTCATCCGTGCCATTGTACGCGGCCCTTGCTCGGACCATATTCATGTAAGTAACCGCCTTATCCATGTCTCCACTGTACATAAAAGCTTCCGCCGCGATCAAGCAGGTTTCAGCAAGCCGAAATGCTAGAAAGTCGCGAGAGCCGAACTCATAATTAATATCCGGGCGTTGTGGATCTAAAAATTTAGTTAATGTCGGGTATAGTTTCTTGGTATACGACTGTGGCTCGATAACCATGAAGTTTTTCGAGGCCTTTACCACAGGATCCAGCTGGTAGCCCGGTAGCCAGATAGCGGTATCTCCCAAGGCGTAAGTTACTTGTTTCCCGTTTACATTATAGGTGCCTGGTTTACTGCAATAGAATACATCCTTAAAGCTTTTTTTATAGCGTGTGTCATTCACGCGATCGGCAAACAAAACATCAAGTGTGTAATTAGTTGGCATAAAGCGTTTCCAAGGTTGCCCATCCTGTATATTCCTGTTCATTCCCGGTAAAACGTCATATTCCATGAGGAAATACCGGTGTGCGGAATTTCCTGTTCCGTCGGCGTCCGCATCTGCACCATTCGTGATGGCATTTTTAGTATATTGAACCGCCCATATGACTTCCTCATTTCGCTCGCCGGCTCCTTGCTCAAAAACAGCAGCAAAATCTTCCAGTAAGTGAAAATTATAGCCGGTAATTACTTGTTCAGCCAGGACGGCCGCATCTCGGTAATCACTGTCTTTTGCTGCTTCAGAGCTTGCTCGGGTAAGTAATACCCGAGCAAGCAAATGTTCGGCAGCGGGTTTTGTAGCTCGACCATAATCGGTTTGTTCGGCCGGCAGATTTTGAATAGCAGCTCTTAGATCATCTTCTATCAATTGATAAATATCCGTGAGCGGAGCACGTGATGCCGTTGTTGTTGCTTCTTTCGTTTCGCTGGTTGTAAGATGGACCGAACCGTACTGTTGCACCAATGTGAAATAATAGTAGGCCCTGAGAAATTGTGCTTCACTCCTGCGGATATTACGTTGTTCTTCCGGCATATCCGCAACATCGGGGGCGCGATCAATTACGGCATTACAGGTATTGATACCGACATATAAATTGTTCCATAAGTCGCGCACGTAGGTCGTACGGGGGTCAAATTGGGATGTATACTCATTGATGAATTTGTAAGAGCCGTCAGAACCCATCGTATAGGTATCCGTTCCGAAAACAGTCATTGTCATGCCCAGCTCATTAGCGTGGAAAGTCCGAAGGGTAGAATAAGCCGCTTTAACGCCGTCTTCAAGCCCTTCGGGTGTTGAAAGGTATTCATCGCTAACTTGCGAACGGATTTCCTCATCCAGCATGCGCTTGCAAGAGGTACATAGGGCAAGCGTCAATATAGATAGCATTAATATTGTTCTCATGTTGTTAAAATTTAACGTTTAAACCAAAAAGCCAAGTACGAGTAGGGGGGGTGTCAACGGGTAGATTTTCAGTATCTGCATTGAAATCGATTCCTTCCGGATCAACCCCTTGATGTTTATTGATATAAGAAGAGAAAATCAAAGGTTGCTGAGCACTTACATAAAGGCGAAGTGATTCGGCACCAATTTTAGACGCCCAGCTTTTTGGAAAGTTATAACCAAGATTGATATTCCTTATTTTGAGAAATGAACCGCTAAAGTAGGCCATACTTGTATTATAAACGGGTCGCTCTTGGTTTTGGTTGGGCCTTGGATAAGCATTTGTCGGATTATTAGGCGTCCAATAATCTACGTTTAAGTTGTTATACCTGCCAAACAACGTGTTATGTACTTCATGAAAGGTACTATAGATCATATTACCTAAATTAAAATAAAGGAAGACGGATAGATCAAAACCGTGGTAGGCGAAACGATTGGTCAAGCCGCCTGTAAGCGTGGGTCTATTATTCCCTAAGATAATACGGTCTGAATCATTGATCACGCCATCCCCATTTTGATCCTTGACTTTAATCTCTCCCGGTACCCTTCCGTATCGGGCGGCCTCATCCACTTCATTGCTTTGCCAAATGCCAATTTTTTCAAAATCATAGTAAACTTGTATAGGATGGCCAATAAACCAACGGTTTCCAACATCATCTTGCTTCCCGCCGTACAGTTCGGTGATACTTTCTTTATTCGTAGCGAAGTTCAGGTCGGTGTTCCAGCTAAAACCTTTCTCATCCTTGGGTTTGATGTTCACGGAAGATATACTAAATTCGAAACCGGTGTTTTTTGTTGACCCGACATTTTCCATAATGGATCCATAGCCGGATGTAAAGGGAAGCTGTCTTTCCATCAATAGATCACGCGTCTGCTGCGTATAGAATTCAGCTGCTCCGGTGATACGGCCACCCAGCACGGCATAATCTAAACCAATATTGAACTGACGGGTGGTCTCCCATTTCAGGTTGTCATTTCTCAATTGGTTTGGTCTGAAACCAAAACCGGCCGTCTCATCAAAAGCGTAAGTCGTCCGTTGCAAGAGCCCTTGTGTTCCATACGGATCTATACCTGTATTACCTGTTTCGCCATAGGAGGTCCTAAGTTTTAGTAAATCGAAAACGTTATTACCTTCCATGAAGGACTCATTGCTTATTGTCCAACCCAAAGCGACAGAAGGGAAGAAACCGTAACGGTGATTTCTTCCGAAACGAGACGACCCATCTATACGAGCGGTTACAGTGGCCAAAAATCGATCATCGAATATATAATTGACGCGTCCCATGTAGGATACAATGTCCCAGCGTTGGAAATCACTTCCCGTACCCAAGATTTCTTCCGCTGCACCGAAATTAAAATATTGCATTTCCTCCACCGGAATACCTCTTACACTGATATCGGTTGCTTCGAATTGCCGATGTTGCAAGCCAAATAAGCCTGTAAGTTCCAGTGCGTGTTTTTCGGCAAATGTTTTATTGTATTTCAAAATGTTCTCCAGCGTATAGTTGAAAACCAGGTCCTCATTTCCTTGTGCGGCAGCAGTACCTCCCAGACGGGCATTCGTATACCTTCCTTGAAAATCGCCGACCCGATTTTGAATAAGATCCGGGCCAAAGTTCAAACGGAAAGTAAGTCCTTCAGCTAAGGTTGCTTCTCCGTAAATGCTGCTAAAAAGACGCATGCGTTTGTTTTTGTTGAGTAGGGCCCCCGGTACCAATTCACTCAAAGGATTACTCCGTAATCCATCTGTTGTTGGCCGAAAGATCAGGTTGCCTTGATCATCATAGGGAACACCTAAGGGGTTTTCCAGTAACGCATCGTCATACGGATTTAAATCTTGTCCGTTGGTAATACTGTAGTTACCGAGCATCGAAGTACCAATACGTATCCTATCACTGATCTGGTGATCTAAGTTCACCCGCATCGCATAGCGGTTAAAATCTTGTATAGGTATAATTCCCTTGTCTTTCATGTAATTGAAGCTGACATTGAAGCGCGTCTTCTCCGAGCCTCCTAGAATACTTAAAGAATGATTCATGCTATGGCCTGTCTGCAACATGAGATCTTGATAATCGGTGCTCCGTCCCTGTGCAATAGACGCCAGCTCCACGGCGTCGAATAAACCGGGTGTATTTTGATCGGCGTTTGGATCACTGTCATCGTAGTTCCCGGTTGCCCGTCGTGATTCTCTTTTAAATTCAGCAAACTGTTCGCCGTTCATCATGTCGATCTGCTTATACGCACTGGAAAAGCCAAACCAATTATCGTAGCTTACTGTCGTTTTTCCCACTGTTCCCCGCTTTGTGGTTATAATTACCACACCATTGGCTCCCCGGGAACCGTAGATAGCAGTAGCAGAGGCATCCTTTAGCACTTCCATCGAAGCGATATCCTGGGGTGGAATATCCTCCAAACCTCCGGTAATGGGAATTCCATCGATGACATATAGCGGATCGTTACCGGCAGAAAATGAACGGTTTCCACGGATACGAACCGTAGCAGCACCCCCAGGCTTATTGTTTGTATTGGTTACAAAAACACCTGCAGCCCTTCCTTGCAAAGCCTGTGACGGTTGTGTTACGGGCACTTCGGCAATGGACTGTGCACTGACTGAAGACACCGCTCCGGTTACGTCCTGTTTTCGTTGGCTACCATATCCAACTACGACCACTTCGTCCAAGGCTGTGTCGTCATCTGGCTTGAGTGTAATTATAATTTGTTCTGCTTGTCCCTCCCGAAGCATTTGTTCTGTCGGTTCATAACCTATAAAGGAGACCACCAATACATCAGACGCTGCACTGGATTGGATAACAAATGCACCGTTTTCATTCGTAGAGACTTTTTTGGTACTTCCTTTGATGGCAACAGTAGCGCCTGGAAGCGGTTTCTTGTTTTCATCGAGCACACGGCCCTTAATTTCCCGTTCTTGGAAGTCTTTCGAAAGGGCGAGTATTTCCGATGTTTTGGCTACTGTGATCGAACTCGGCAGTAACCACGGGGAATACAGCAGAGACATGAGTAAAACTCCCCGCCTCAGTTGTGTTTTAGCTAAACTGTTTTTCATTGAATCATTTGTTTTTGTTTATAATCGTTTGGCTTCTTCAGTTGCCTGACAGGCATAGCAATACAGGCAGGTGATCGAATAACCTTTACATGTGCACTATATAGAGAATAAACTCCTCGGAAAGAAACTTAACTCTTCTGTGATCGGTTCTATAACAGGTAAGACCTGTTAGCGTGGTTCTTTGGAGTGATATCGAACAATACAGAGCAAGATACATCTTCAATAATCGATTCAACGACTTTACGGCTCATAATTAATCTATTTAAGTTACATTTAAGATTGGTAGTAATCAGTTATAATCTGAGCGAAGCCTGGCTTCATCAGAACTACTTATTGATAATCAACGGCAAAATACGGTGAATATGTTTTGAATGAAGGGCAAAACGGCCTGTTTTTTTACGATAACGTTATCGTAAAAAATAAGCAGATAAAAAGTAGCGGTTTAAATGAATGCCCTGGCAAGAAGTAAAAAACTAGGTAGGTTGAAGGCTATAATTTATCTTCGGGATCTAACTTTTTGTTAGATCCCGAAGATAGAAATTCTAGAACTTAATGTCGTCTACAATACCGTTTGCGCCTGATTCACTCGAAAATCGTTCACTGTATTCCTTCTTTTTTTGGTCTTGATAATCTATCATTTGAGCCATAATATTAAAATCGTTCATCCATTGTGTACCTGCACTGTTAACTTGTGATACCGTTAGACCGAGTTCATCAATGAGCCATTGGGCACCGTCTATTCCATTGTCGTAGGCTGCCTGCATAGCCCCTTGAATTTCAAAAAAATAATACTTGTCAGTTTCCAGACGTTGAAGATTAGCCTTCGCAGTTTCTGATTCCACTTGTGTAGCGGGCGCGTTATCAGGCTGAAGTACGCCAAGTTTCTCATGTTCTTTTACCATACCAAAATATTTGGAATAAACACTAACTACGTTAAAGGATTTGTCATCTCGCATCCGATTATTCCAAGTGACTTGTGCCTCATCCCACATGGGTCTTTCTATGCCAAGGGCACGACAAATCTGTTCTTCGGTACAACCCTCTCCGAGCTTTGCGGCACCTACGGCATAATCGAATATCGTAACGCCATGCACGGGTTGTAGTTGCGGATCATTCGGGTCTTCTGTTGCGGTGTTCATGGTTGAATAACCCGCCGAAGCCGCGCCTGTGTCAAAAGCTTTCTGATAATTGCCTTGCATATACGCATCAAACAAGTCTTTGTTATTATTGGTGTTTGAATTTTGCTGTTCTGTCACCGCTTTCTTCGCCATATCTTCCAGATTGTCGGTGAGTCCTTTGAAAAGTTTCTTAAACATGGTTATTGAATTTTGATAATTAAAAATTGTTTGATTATCTACTGTTATCTAAATTGCTCGAAGCGCTCATAATCGCTTAATAGGCGATCATAAAAATTCTGATGTTGAGCAGTTAGGCCGGGTAGTATACGATTCATTTCATCTATAAGCGCCTGAAGATATAGTTGATACTTCTCTTTGGCGCTGTCTGTACCAAATGCACGACGATGCTCTTGATAACGCTCATAGAGCTCATTGCAACGCAGCTCAGCTAATGGGCGCGCTAAATGTTCCACCAAACGAACTTGGGTGCCTGGATCAAAGGTGTTTTGTGTTCGACAATAGGGGCAAGCGATATAGGTTGCTGTAAAATAGAATGTTGAAATTTCCAATTTACCTCCGCATTGTTTGCAATGAAAATGATCTTTATAATGTGTATATGTTTTCATGATATCAGCATACTCTTTTTCCAGATCGCGTTCGCTTATCTGGTCAAAGGCGGAAGTCATCATGTTCAGAACGCCAACGTGCCAGTCGTTAAAAATCTGGGAGATTTTGACCAATTCCATAGTTGACACTTTGGGTATAACCTCCTCTTGATAGGTATTAGACCCTTTTTGTATAATGGCGGTGAATTGGGCTATCATACCCGCCTTAAATTGTAAAAAGCTTCTTTTAAAAGGATCTTTGTCTGCATCAGCAATGCGTTGTCCGGATACCTGTATTTCCGAATGCATTTCTTCTGCTCTTTGGTATAGTTTACCCAAAAATGTTTGTAACCTTTGAACTAAGGATGTATCGGCGTCAACGTCATTTGCGGTATTTGTGTTGGTAGTACTACTTTTGTTCTTTTTATAAAGATTGAAAAAGTTCATCACAGTCTTGTTTATTTTGAATTGTCGTGATCCTTTAGATGAATCCCATTACTTAGTTTTTGCGTTAAAAATTCAAATCCACAGTAGGCACATCGGGTAAGACCATCCTCTTTGGCCCTTCCGCTTCCACAATTCGGGCAGATAATAATTGTTACGCCTGCCTCTTTTTCAGTAAATTTTTCCCGTTTCTGTTGAAGGGCAAGTTGTTCCATGCGTTCAACAATTGATAGCGGTTTCTCCATATAGAATTGTTGTTTACAACTTGGATAGTATTTCTGCTTTTTTTGCTTTATACTCGTCTTCGTCAATTAAGCCACTTTCGAAAAGAGTTTTAATCTTTTTCAATTGCACGACCGATTCATCTTGCGTTTCGGAAGAGTTTACGGTGTTGTCTTGTGAGTTTATTTTCGAATTTGTTTGATTTTGCTGCGTTGCCTGCATTTGTCCCATTAATATGCCCATTGCAATTCCCTGTTGTGCCCCTTGCTGAGCAGGGCTGCTTTCTTGGCTAATAGCAATCGCGGTATTGAATTTTTGGAATCGATCTACGTCACCGCTTACCATATTCATACCCGTTACTTTATCATAATATTGGGTAACTTCATCGGGCAAGGTAGCGGACGTAACGGTAAATTGAGTGATTTCTATACCAAAAGTTTCAAAATATGGCTGAATCAGTGGGGCGATTTTTTTATTGAGTAAGGAAATATTGCCAGCAATGTCTAATACAGAAATATTAGAAAGTGCTAAAGCTTCACCAAACTGGGGAGCA
Organism: Olivibacter sp. EAT-5; assembly: GCF_044784325.1. Taxonomy (NCBI): domain Bacteria; kingdom Pseudomonadati; phylum Bacteroidota; class Sphingobacteriia; order Sphingobacteriales; family Sphingobacteriaceae; genus Olivibacter; species Olivibacter sp. EAT-5. Next base: position 3,433,476 of record NZ_CP173028.1, read on the forward strand.
ATAAAATCACGGAGTTGTCGCTCAAACTCAAAGACCGTAAGCTGGTGATAAGTACCTGCATATTCTTTAAAGAATCTTGTAATGTCTGTAATACGTACATTATATGTGCCAAAGGCGCGAATTCGTACCTGCCCGAACTGCGCATCGCGTAGCATGATAGGCGCTGGAGTACCCCATTTTAGATTCACAAATTGTTTGACAGAGAAATAATAAACATCCGCTTTGAAGGGGCTCTCGAATCCATATTTCCACCCTTTAAGGCGTGATAACACAGGAACGTTTTGCGTATGGAGTGTATAAGTGCCCGGCATAAAAACATCAGCAATAGTTCCCTCGTTTATGAATAAAACTGACTGACTTTCGCGTACAAGTAGCTTAGCGCCATTTTTTATTTCTTTGTCTCCATCAGCAATCTTCCACATCATCATATTGGGATCCTGTTCGGCCCATTCAACGATTTCTAAGAAGGGTAATTTCGACGTTGGATTGCTCATTTTCTGTTTTGTTTAAAAGGTCTATTGGTTTTCACCATTTTAATCCAGTGTTTTTTAACGGGGCGATACCAAAGCTACCGCTGACAACCCTATTTCAAAAGTTAAGAACGTTGCAAAGTAACTACATGTTGCAAAAGTAGCGACTACAAAGTGACTACAAGGTTAATTGTCTTTGCGTTAAATGATTGGTAATAAGGATGATGTGTTTGTTTCTTGCCAAACAATAGCACCTAGCTCAATTCTTGTAAGAAGCGATCTAGATCGGTGTCTTTGTCCAATCCGATTTTTTGTTTGATGCGGTATTTGCTCACGCGTACGCTTTTAGGTTCAATATAAAAAGCCGCGGCAATTTCTTTCGTGTTTAGTTGGAGCCGTAAGTATGCGCAATGTTCCAGTTCAAGAGGGGTGAGCTTATCATTGGACATTTCTTTTAGTTTACTAAAAAACGCAGGGTTGATGCTTTTAAACTCTTTGGCAGATCGCTCAACAGTTTCCTCCAAGCGCATCTCTTCCTTGATGATTTTTTCTACATAACCCCTGTTTTGTTCCGTTTCCAGTTTTTGTAGCTTATCTTTCATTTGAAGGAGGAGGCGGTTTTTACGCTCGATTTGCAATGCATCAGCCATGGCTTCTTTCTGCATCTGGTCTTTTTGTAATAATAAGAGTTGCTGTTCGGCTTGTAAACGCGCTTGCTCTTCTGCCTGCATTTTCAATCCGAGCTCGGCATTACGCTCGGCCTCCTGTTTTTCTTGTTGTAGACGTCGAGATTTTTCTTCCTGTAGTTTTGTTTTGCTTTTAAAGGAGTTTACCAATAAGCAGATACTAATCACTAAAAGAAGACAAATACCAGTTAATAAAAGGTTTTGTGTCCTCTGACTGTCCGCCTTCTGAGCGGCTATTTTTATATCCTCTGATAGTTTACTGTTCTCATACTGCGCCTCCAGTTTTTTTGCTTGGAGCATCTTTCGCTCATCAAAGATTTTGTTAGTAAAAACTTCTTTTTTCTTTTGATAGAATAAGGCTTTTTTGAAATCTCCTCTTTTAGCGTATAAATCACTGAGTCCTTGTGCTACATTGGAAAACGTATAATACGAAGGAGTTGCCGCTTTTGTGAGCTGGGTATAAGAATCCATTAAATAAGTCTCAGCGAGTCGGCTTTTACCTTGTAAACTGGCTATTTCTGCCAAAAGACCGTTTACATTGCCGGTAATCGTGTAGTTTTTATCAGAAGCTTTTGCAAGCTTTTTGGCAATATCTGCATAAAAAAGAATACTGTCCTGAGTAGATTGCTTATGGAGCGGCTGGTATTCAAAGAAATAATTAGCCAGATTAATATTAGCTATCGAATAAGTACGGACACCTACCTGCTCCGGCGATTTTTTATAAACGCTTGCCGATTTATGAAGATACAACTTCATGCTATCCAAATATTGGCGCTTCTTTGTCTTTTCATAATGAAATTGCATCGCTGTAGCATAGGCAGTATATGCATTGGCAAGCATCTCATTGTCGGCATTTTCCCTTGCCGTAAGAATGGTAAGTTGTGCATACTTTTTACTCAATACCTCATCATCCCAACTGGAATAAACACCATATAAGATGTAATAAGCTCGGGATTTTAGCGAGTAATCCCAATTTTTAGCTAGTTTTAGGGCTATTTGGGCATTACTTACGGCCAAGTCCCCGATGTCGAGGTAATTATAATAGGTTGCAATTGCAAGATACCCGTAAGCTTCTACCGTTCTATTCTTGATGCGTTGGCCGAGCTGTAAGCATTTATTTGCATACTCCTTAGCCTTACTATAGTCGGCATTCACAAGATATTGCTTGCTAAGTTCTGTATTAAGTTTAGCTAACAGAACCGGATCCTGTGGATGTCCTTTCAGTTGTTCGGCTTCTTTTAAGGTGCTAAGATTCAGATCGTAATTGGCCTTTAAACGAGCTGTATACGCTTTTTTTAAATACTCGGCGAGCGAATTTTCCTGCGCGGATAGACTAAGTAAAAAGCTGCAAAGCAATGTCCACAAAAAAATGCATCGTTTTATCATTTAGGGCTATCTTCTCTATTAGAATAACTGAGTTTTTGAAACAAATTGGCATTGCCATTAATTGAAATCGAGCTCTGCCGCGTTTAAATATAAACAAACTTAGATAAATTGCTCAAATATGCAATATAGCCTTGCATATTAAAGCGATTTGACAATTCGTTAAAAAAGACCGCTTATTGATCTTAAATTAAACATTTTTGCTAAAGGTTTAAACAATACTCGCCAAAGTGCTCAATCACCATTGTTATCTTTAGCTAGCTAATACGTGACCTTGATAAAGAGGCCTTTGTATAGGATGAAATTTTAAGTTGAGCAAGCAACAATTACCATTATAATATAAATAAACTAAAGTATGAAACAATTAAAAAAAATGTGGACAATGATCGTGGTGTTAGCCATCTTTAGCACGGCGAAAACATCTTTTTGTCAAGTAATCAATATAAGGACTGTCGAACAGGGGGGGACAGGACAATACAGCGCAGTGATGATTACAGAAGCGTCGTTGCCAACGCATACCATCTTTAGACCGAAAGATATGCGTATATTTAATGAAAGGAATAAATTGCCGATCATTGTTTGGGGTAACGGTGCCTGTTACGATTCTCCTTGGGAACATATAAACTTTTTAAATGAAATCGCTTCCCATGGCTTTTTAGTTATTGCCATTGGTACCATGCCCAAAGAAACAGGGGAACAGGTAAAGCGTAGTTCACAATCATCAAAACTATTGGATGCGATTGACTGGGCCATTACGCAAAACGATAAGGAGAAGAGCCCTTATTATAATAAATTGGATACAACCGAAATAGCTGTAAGTGGTATGTCGTGTGGAGGTCTGCAAGCATTGGAGGTTGCTGACGATCCGCGTGTTACTACACTAGTTGTCTGCAATAGCGGTATTTTTGACGATCCGAAGAAAGGGATGCCCGTGCTTCCGCTGTTAAGTAAAGATCAGCTTAAGAAAATACATACGCCCACCCTCTACTTGTTAGGTGGTGAATCAGACATCGCTTATCAGAACGGAATGGATGATTTTAAGCAAATCAATCATGTACCTGTTTTTGTTGCAAACATGGACGTCGGACATGGCGGAACGTATAGCCGACCTCATGGCGGCGAATTCGCACGGGTGGCAACCAATTGGTTCAAATGGCAGTTAAAAGACGATCGTGAAGCAGCCAGGTTATTTACGGGCAATCCATCAGGGCTTTCTAAATCACCTGCCTGGACAATAGACAAGAAGAATATGCCTTAATTGTTAAGGAATAATTTTGTTTCCTTCTTTTACAACAAAACAATTTCTTGCAATTTGAATACAATGGTTTTAATCGTGCCTTTTAAGCCTGTTTAAGCGATTCTTTTATTTTAATTGTTTGATTTACAATTATTTGATTTTTATGTAACATTTAAAGGCCTTTTTGTAACATAAATTTTCAGCCTTTTCTTTTTTCTTAAGTACAATTGCCTAACAATTATAGCTGAATGCCATAAATTACAGCAAGGGTATTCTTTTCCTAATTATAAACCAATATCAAGGAGGTACTATGGGACCATAAGTAACGCTTTCATTTAAGAAGGTGCACCGATATGAATAATGCTCGTGTGCCTTAATTAGCTATTTATCATGACAATCAATTAAAATCACATGACAAAAAAAGGCATACCCATCGTGTTCTTTATTATAGGATGTCTCTTCCTATCAGCATTTCTTATTGCAACCCTGAAAGGGTCTCATAGCTTCGGCGGCTGGCTGCTGATGGGTTTTTTTCTCTCAGTCGCTTTTGGACTGCGTTATTATTCCTTGTTAAAAGGCTATTCCTTTACCGTAATGATATTTGCTGCAGTGAGCGTATCGATGTATTATCCGCAATTTTTTATCCGTGTAGGAGATTTTCGTCTTTCAGCGCTTATCGTGCCACTCATGCAGATTATTATGTTTGGAATGGGGACAGGGTTGAGTGTAAAAGACTTTGTCGGTGTTGTTAAAATGCCTAAAGGTGTAATTGTAGGAGTACTATGTCATTACATAGTAATGCCCCCGGTAGCTTTTGCCATTACCCGTATCTTCAATTTCCCAGCAGAAATAGCGGCCGGAATCATTTTGATTGGCAGCTGTCCAAACGGATTAGCTTCTAATGTGATGACCTATTTAGCGCGCGCAAACCTCGCGCTTTCCGTGACGCTCACCGCTGTCTCGACGCTGTTGGCGCCCCTAATGACACCCTTATTTATGCAGTTGCTTGCGGGGCAGTATGTATCGATTGATTTTTGGGATATGGCTTGGGATATTACCAAAATTGTCATCATACCTGTATTGGCTGGATTGTTATTTAATCGATTTCTACACGGGAAAGCGAAGTGGTTAGATGATATTATGCCTGTATTATCCATGGCTGGTATTGCACTGATCATCATTGTGATTACCGCTGCTGGCCAAAAGGACCTGTTGATTGTCGGGCCTGCCTTGGTGTTGGCGATGCTCTTGCATAACACGAGCGGGTATGTGCTTGGTTATTGGCTTGCGCGTTTGTTGCGGATGGATGAAAAGGATTGTCGCACAATTGCAATCGAAGTTGGTTTGCAAAATGCGGGCTTAGGGTCGAGTTTAGCCTTGGCAATGGGTAAGTTATCTACGGTTGGCTTAGCATCTGCCGTATTCTCACCAATTATGAATATTACGGGCTCGTCACTTGCCTTATGGTGGCGTTCACGCCCCCTGAAGAATCGGCGTACCGAAATTGACAATCAATAACAAACCTTTAAACAAAACAGTTTATGAAGCACTTTAGCATATTAATACTGACAGTTTGTGTGAGCATCTTTCAGGGACATTCCATCTTTGGACAGCAAATCAGCAAAGGGGAACTAATCTTTTTAACACCGGAATGGCAAGGCGAGCGTTTTGAGGACGGACGTCCAAAAGTTTCCGACGAACTTTTAGATCGCATGAAATTGGTTACCCTAGAAGAAGCTTGGGCTGTATTACGCAATGAAAACTATAACTACCAGTACGAGGACGGTTGGTTGAGCATCAATCCGGATAGCGTGTTGGTTGGTAGAGCGGTGACTGCCGTTTTTGTTCCGGGACGACCGGATATCCATCGTGCAATTGATGAACGTGGACATAATCAGGATGGTCGGATAAAATCGCAAAACTCCTGGACAATAGATCTACTTACTAAGCGAGATGTGTATGTGGTTGATCAATTTGGTGCCCATATTGATGGCCCAACAGTAGGAGACAACTTAGGTAACTCCATTTATGCAAAAACCGGAAATGGTGTAGTGTATGATGGCGCGCTACGTGATATCGGAGGTTTAAAAGAGATCGGTGCTTTTACCTCATTCTACCGATCATATCACCCTTCTCATCACCTTAATGATCCAAAGGGGCGATTAAATACCACCTTAGTGGGAATAAACATACCTACTCGGATTGGTAAAGCAACCGTTATGCCTGGAGATGTGGTGCTGGGTAGGGATGGAGGAGTTATATTTATTCCACCCCACTTGGCCGAGAAGGTTGTCCGTACTTCAGAAGTGGTTCGTTTACGTGATATGTTTGGTCATCAACGCTTACGCGAGCAGAAATATACCCCCGGTGAGATTGATACGCGTTGGTCGGACGAAATAGAAAAGGATTTTTGGCAGTGGCTTGATGCGAATGCTGATAAACTTCCCGTACCTAAAGAACAGATAAATGAACTACTCAAACAGCGCACTTGGTAGGCGCCTTATTCACCTTAATTTTAAATAACGATGTCAAATAAAACAAGAAGAGCTTTTTTTAAAAAAGCCATGGTAATGGGAGCTGCCTTAAGCCCTTTATCGGATACTTTCGGAAGTGCACTCCTGCAATCGGCGGAACGATCGTCAAGAGAATCGGCGCCCTCCTCCCTTAAAATTACCGGAGTAGCATGCGCCTTTATAAGGTATGGTTCCGGGCTTTTTGTCAAAATAAAGACGGATCAAGGTATTTATGGTTGCGGAGAAGGGGTTGATGCGGTGCCAGGGACCTATCATTTCGTAAAATTGCTCGAGCGCAGACTCGTTGGGAAAAACCCACTTAATGTACACAGGATTTTTGAGGATCTGCGGAAATCAGGCATCTTTCAGGGAGCTCAGGCAGGGATGTACATCGCTGTTTTATCTGCCATTGAAACGGCACTCTGGGACATTACTGGAAAGGCGCTCGGTGTGCCGGTATATCAATTGCTTGGTGGCAAATTCCGAGATAAAATACGTGTGTATTGTGATACGGCGCTTTACCAGCAAAATTTACCAACACCGCAAGATTTTGCGAACGCGGCTTCCAAAGCTAAAGAAATGGGTTTCACAGCGATTAAATTTGATCTTGATCAAGGAAACGATCCCAATAAATACGATCAGTATAACTGGACAGCTAGTCCTAAAGAGTTACAACGTATGGTCGATCAGGTGACCGCGGCTCGTGAAGCTGTTGGTCCGGATATTGATATCTGCTGTGATATGCATGGACGTTACGATTTGGTTACCGGGCAGCAAGTGGCAAAACGTTTGGAACATTTAAATCTCATGTGGCTGGAAGAGCCTATACCTGCCGAAAATGCGGAGGCTTATAAGCTTATTGCCGATAGTACATCGACTCCTATCTGTGCGGGTGAAAATCTCTATCTGGCTTATGGTTTTAGGCGCTTACTTGAGCTGGGTGCAGCGGATATCATTATGCCGGACCTTCAAAAAGCAGGGGGGCTTGGAGAAGGTCAACGAATTGCCAACTTGGCCAATCTTTATTACGTTCCATTTGCTCCGCATATGGTGGCGTCTTTCTTGGGGGCAATGGCCTCATGCCATGTCTGCGCATCGGTACCGAATTTTATGATTTTGGAATGGCAGAGCTACTTTCATACCGACCCAATGTTTAAGGATATTGTCACTTTTGACGGATCGATGGTAGAAGATGGCTTTATCAAACTTCGGGAGGTTCCCGGTATCGGTGTAGATATCAACGAGGAAGGGATGAAAAAATATGCCACGCCCGATTATCCCTTTTTTACTTAGTATAAAAAAACCGATTGTATTATGGATACATTAGATGCTGTTAATCATTACAGACCAAAGGACTGGGCAGCAGTAGAACAGGATATCGAAAAAGCGGCTTCCGCATTTGAGGTTTACCGATGTTTGTCAAATCAGTCGAGAGAGGGTTTCCTTCGACAGATCGCCATAGAACTTGCTAATGACCGCGAGAAGTTAATAGAAACCTGTAGTCGGGAATCTCATCTTCCTGAGGTTAGGCTCCACGGTGAATTGGATCGGACCTTATTTCAAATTCAGCTGTTTGCAGATCTGCTAAAAGAAGGATCTTGGGTCAATGCTATTATCGATACGGCTATTCCCGATAGGACGCCTGTTGCAAAACCGGATATTCGACAGATGCAGGTTCCGCTAGGACCGGTTTGCGTTTACGGGGCAAGTAATTTTCCTTTCGCATTCTCAGTAGCAGGTGGCGACACGATCTCGTCACTTGCTGCAGGTTGCCCGGTGCTCTATAAAGTTCATCCAAATCAACCGCAAACCGCGCAGCTAACCGCTGCATGTATCGCAAAAGCAGCACATAAGACAGGAATGCCTGACGGTGTTTTTGCCTCTTTATGGCTTACATCGCAAGCTATTGGAATAAAGATCGTGAGCCATCCTTCAGTCAAAGCAGTCGGTTTCACGGGTTCTTATACAGGTGGTATGGCTTTATACGAAACTGCTACGCGCCGCGCTGCTCCGATCCCTGTTTACGCAGAAATGAGTAGTATTAATCCTGTGTTTCTATTACCGGGTCGATTAGCCGAACAGGGTGAAAAAACAGCGGCGATGCTGGCCGCATCCAATCTGCTTGGAGCTGGGCAATTTTGTACGAATCCCGGATTGCTCGTGCTGATTGATTCGGAAGATACGGCGAAATTTTTGAAATTTTATGCTGAGGAGCTTCAAGGACAATCGTTGCATCGTATGTTGAGTGCCGGTATTTATCAAGCTTATTGCGAGGGTATAGCACAGTTGAAAGCTGCAAAAGGAGCTTTTGTACTAGCTGGTGGAAACGCAGAAGTAACGGATATCGAACAACCGGTGCCAACTGCGGTCCAAGTCAGTGGTAGCAATTTCCTTTCACAGGCTTTATTCAGCAAGGAGTACTTTGGCCCGGCATCCATATTGGTAATTGCAGCAAACGAAGAAGAATTTCTACAAATTGCCGCTTCGTTAAGCGGACAGCTAACGGTTAGCGTATGGTGCACGGAGGAGGATACCAAAAACTTTAATAGACTTTTTCAGGTATTGGAACAAAAGGCTGGCCGATTGATTATCAATGGTGCTCCAACGGGTGTAGAAGTGTGCCATGCTATGGTACACGGGGGGCCATTTCCAGCCACCACGGACGGTCGGAGTACCTCGGTTGGCACACAGGCAATTTACCGGTTTACACGGCCTGTTTCCTATCAAAATTATCCCCAATCTTTGTTGCCGACAGCGTTGCAAAACAAAAACCTGGAGTCTATTTGGCGCCATGTAAACGGACAGCTAACGAAAGCCGATATTTAATGTTGATAACACGTATTGCTTATGAAATATCCATGTGGCACAGCTCACTCAAATACCGGTGAAAATAAAGTGGATATTCCACTTGCCTGTCGGTAGGCAGGTATGGCCTTTAAAAGATAAATATTTACATATGAACCTCTATAAAACGAAAACAGAAAACATATTGAAGGTAGACAATAGTTATCATGTCATACCTGGCAACTGGGATCAGTTGATCAATAGACAGAATCTCTATGGCTATTTGAAATCACAGCTTAACACCGCACCCGCAATAGCAGAAGGAAAGGCTAAAAACTTATTGGAGGAAGGTGTTTTGCCGCCAATAGGTTCGCAGGAAGTCTGGGCAGCGGGTGTCACTTATTTAAGAAGTATGGAAGCACGGATGGAAGAAGCGAAGGATTCCGGTGGGGCCGACCTGTATGATCGGGTATATCATGCCGAACGACCTGAGCTGTTTTTTAAAGCCTTCCCACACAAAGTCTCCGGACATAAGGGAGCTGTCAGCATCAGGAAGGACTCCGTATGGAACGTTCCCGAACCCGAACTGACCTTGTTCATTAATTCATATGGAACTATAGAAGGTTACACTGTTGGGAATGATATGAGCTCGCGTAGCATTGAGGGAGAAAATGCTCTGTACCTGCCACAGGCAAAGGTTTATGACCGAAGTGCTGCACTGGGGCCTTGTCTGTATGTTCCTGCTTCACCGTTAGACCCCGGTACATTAATCGAAATGGATATCTTAAGGGAAGGAAAACTGATGTTCCGCGATTCGGTGGCAATAAGCCGAATAAAACGTCCCTTGACGGAGCTCGTGTCCTATCTTTACAGGGAATCTACATTCAAGGACGGCAGTTTTCTCATGACAGGTACCTGTTTAGTGCCCCCAAGTGATTTTACACTACTTCCGGAAGACGAAATTCTTATTACAATTGAACCGATTGGAACGTTGCGTAATACGGTTGCGTATAACCCATCCGTTTAGCACGTAGTATCTTATTGTTTTACTTAGGCAATTCGTGGTTTCTGATTTTATAAGTGTCAAAACGATACTTAATAAAACGACCACCTGCCTCCGTAATTAGCAAAGCATAAACCTCATTGAATCAATCTTAAAGGATCTCCTCTTTTTGTTTGTCCTTCTAGGTTAAACCTCCACAATATTATAAACCAATTTAAAAATGATGAATAACAGTAACATTAAACAAAGAAACCGACTTCCTATAGGGGATAGGGTGTCGGTTTTTCTCAAGGTGCTCACCATGGTGGGCATGATGGGAATTATTCCTGCCTTTTTGCAGGGACAAGAAAAACCGGTACGCGGTCAGGTAAGGGATTCTGAAAGTACACCCTTGGAAGGAGTTACCGTACAGGTTAAGGGCACCCGAACCGCAACGGCGACCAATGCAAATGGCAATTTCAGTATCAACGCATCCAATGGCGATATTTTGGTGTTTTCATTGATCGGATACCAGCCACGGGAATTAACGCTGCAGAACCAAATGGTAGTTAACATACAATTAACCGCCGAATCAAGGAGCATGGAGGAGGTTGTCGTTACAGCGCTTGGGATTAAGAAAGAATCAAAGAAACTGGGTTATTCGGCGGAGACGGTTAAACGCCAGGATTTGCTACAGAACAAAACAGTCAATGTAATGGAGTCTTTGGAAGGCAAGGTTGCTGGATTGGATATATCTCCGCCAGCTGCCGGTGCCGGATCCAGTACTAAAATACGCTTACGGGGGCAATCAGCGTTTGCGGGTGCTGCAAACTCTCCTCTCATTGTGATCAATGGACTACCGATGGATCAGGGAGCCCGTAGTTCGAACGGATGGCAACCAGCTTACGATCTCGGCGATAACATGCAGCAGATTAACCCGGACGATATTGAAAGTATGACTGTCTTGAAAGGTGCTACGGCTGCAGCGATATACGGCTCTCGAGCTGCTAACGGTGCAATTATTATTACCACGAAAAATGGTCAACGTGATCAAGGGATAGGTATCGAATATACGTCAAATTTCACGGTTAATAGCGTGTTGGACTTTACTGATTTTCAACAGGAATTCGGCCAGGGACAGGGTGGACAGCGACCTACGGATGTGGGTAGCGCTATTTCAACAGGTATGTTAGGCTGGGGGAGTAGGATGGACGGAGAGCCAATTGTCAATTTTGATGGGGTTATGCGTCCGTACGCACCAAACCCAAATCGCATCAAAGAGTTCTACAGGGATGGTACAGTGTTCACTAATACCGTTGCGTTGTCAGGGGGGAGTGATAAAGGTAATTTCAGAGCATCTTTTTCCAATTCAGGCGCAAAAGGCATTACCCCCGCACCCGATAATCGGTATACGAAACGCATCTTCAATTTGGGTCTAAATCACGATCTAACTAAAAAGCTGCATTTCTCCTTCAACGCGAATTACACAAAAGAGAATAATGAGAATCCACCACAAGTAGGGGCACAGGGGCCGGGAGCACCCAACTTTCTCACCCGAATGTCTACATCTATCCCGCTTGCAGCTTTTCGGGAGAGCGCAGTTGCCGAAAATGGAACCGAGCGACAGACGTCCGGATTTCAAGGCACCTTATTGAACCCCTATTTTGCCAAAGGCAGGGAGTTTATCCTAAACGATCGGGATCGCTTTCTCGGAACAGCAACCTTGAGATATGATGTTATGGATTGGTTATATGTGCAAGGAAGATATAATTACGATTATTCCGTTTCTAAGCTTGAATTTAATACGCCTACCGGAAGAGGAACTTCTACACCATTTAACAATAACGGGCAAGGACCGGGTTTTAATGGGATGTATCATATTGAGCAGGCGAAAGGTACCGAAATAAATACAGACTTTCTTGTAGGTGCAAGTAAGGAATTCGGCGATTTTTCAATTGATTTAAGCGTCGGGGGAAATATTTTTAAACGCGATGTCGGAACTTTTATTGATGAAGTAGAGGATTTTACGGTTAGAGACCTCTATTCTATTCAAAACGGCATTAATAAAACGATTAATAACTATACCATCTTTCGTGATCAAACCAATTCGCTCTACGCATTTGCAGAATTCGGGTATAAAGGCATGCTATACGTTAATTTGACAGGTCGGCAGGATTGGTTTTCCGTGTTGAACCCAGAGGCGAACAGCGAGTTTTATCCATCGGTATCCGGTAGTTTCATTTTTTCTGAACTAATGAAGGAGCAGTCGTGGCTTTCTTATGGTAAGCTAAGAGGATCATGGGCCCAAGTAGGTAGTGCTAATGGAATCCCTCCTTTTTCCAACCATCTTTTTTATGATATATTACCTAATCAGTTACATGGAAGGACATTGGGTACCATATTAGGTACGCGCTCGCCGAATGCGTTATTGAGACCTTTCAGTGTCGAAGAACGAGAACTTGGTCTTGAGTTGAGGTTCTTTGATAGCCGGTTAAGTTTTGATATCGCTGCTTATGAAAAAGTGACAACCGATCAGATTTTACCCGTACAAATTTCGAATGCCTCAGGTTATACAGATACGCAGCAAAATGTCGGTTCGCTGCAAAATCGGGGTATGGAGTTTATGTTAGAAGTAATCCCTGTGAAGCGGGATAATTTCCGATGGACAAGTTCCTTCAACGCATCATTAAATACTACGAAGGTGCTGTCTATCGCTCCCGGTACCGACCGATTTGTAGCTCAACGTTTTGAAGGAAATGAATTTATTGGAGCCTTGGTGTATGAGGTAGGATTACCCTTGAATCAGCTATCAGCTAATACCTATCTAAGAAACGAAAATGGCGAAATACTTTTGAATGATAACGGACGCCTGCTTCAGGGACCGGTTGTAAATTTTGGAAGCGCCCTTCCAAAATGGGTTGGTGGTTGGACCAACACCTTTACCTATAAGAACCTGAGTCTTTCCATGCACTTCGATTTCAAAGCGGGAGGAAAGGTATTGTCCTCAAGCGCCTTGAACGGCTTGCGACAAGGGCACACCAAGGCATCACTGATTGGTCGTCGCGAAGGCGAAAATGGTGTTGTATTTGATGGTGTATACCGGAATGGCGAAAAAAATACAATTGCAGTTAACCCTCAAGACTTTTATACGGATTATCGCAACCTACAGATTGCAGATCCTTTTATTTTCAAATCTGACTTTATTAAGTTCAGAAACATTGCGCTAACCTATAACTTAAGTGACTATGTGAAAAATAAATTCGGTTTTATCAAAGGTCTTACGTTGACGGCTTCGTGTCGAAATGTCGCACTTTTATATAAGGACTTACCAGATTATGATCCGGAGGCATTCGCCTCTTCGGGCGACAATCGAGTGGGGTATGAGCAAGCAACCGTACCCACGACACGAAATTATGCTTTCAACTTAAACATTATATTCTAACCATTATGAAAAAGATAAAATATTTAACCCTTTTAGGAACGATATGTTGGGCGTTAAGCGGGTGCGATAAGAATTTTGAAACAGTAAATACCAATGAATATGGAGTAACCAATATCGATCCGGCCCTATTGTTTTCCAATGCCGAAAGGTTAACTCATGTTGGCGCTTGGGAAGGCGAGCAAACCATTGTTCAACAGTTTGTGAATGCATATAACCTGGGCGCCACAGCAGGTTTCAATTTCAATGAAGACAATAACAATTTCAATATCCCAAAGTGGAATAGTTGTTATGAGAATGCGGTTAAATTGTTAGTTGAAGCCATTCAAATAGCGCAAGAGATGCCAGCGCGAGTCAATTTGATGAGCATGATGCGCATATGGAAAGCTTATGTATTTATGACCTTGGTGGATACTTATGGGGATGTACCATATAGCGAGGCCGGAAAAGCCTATCAGCAGATTATTTTTTACCCAATTTACGATGACGACAGGGCAATCTATGAAGACCTTTATAATGAATTGAAATCCGCTATTGCGAGTATGGACCCGGCAGCTGATTACGTTACTGAAGATTTTTTCTATGGAGCCACGGGCTCAGCTGCAGCACAAGTTGCAAAATGGCAACGTTTGGGAAACTCGTTATTGTTGCGACTTGGAATGCGCTATACAAAAGTTGATCCGGAAAAAGCCCGCTCAATCGTGCAAGAGGCGGTAGATGGTGGTGTGATGCAATCGAATGAGGATGATGCCTATATGGTCTTTACAAATGCCTACAACAGTACACTTAACGATGGGCCGGTTGTGAATGCCTACTATTATTACTTGGCGGAACCCTTCGTCAATCAATTAAAGTCCACCGAAGATCCCCGCGCTAAGTATATTGCGGGTAAATATGCGGACCCGAATGCCGTACTTAGTTCGGTACCCGACGTAACGCTTGCTAACCAGTTCGGATTTCCTGTCGGTTATGATCAAAATAACGTGGCTCAACATCCAAATTTCCGTGGTCGGGCAGGTACAGGCTTTAATTATTCACAGCTTAATTATGCTATTATCGGCAATCCATTCGCGCCTCTTTTTTATATCACGCATTCGCAAACAAAATTGTTGATGGCCGAAGCGGCCCATCGTAATTGGATAAATGGTTCGGCCCAAGCCTATTATGAAGAAGGGATTCGTGCCAGCATGGATCAGTGGTCGCTCTATCCAAACACACCTGATAACGCGATTAGCGAGCAGGAAAAGGAGAGCTATATTAATCATCCGCAAGTTGTATTTAACACAGCTAATGCATTGGAGCTTATCAATACGCAATATTGGATCTCCAATATAGGAAATGGAACCGAATCCTTTGCAAACTTTCGAAGGAGTGGTTTTCCAGCATTGACACCTAATCGATATAATAATAACCTTAACGGTGGTTTTGTAAGGCGGATGGCTTATCCAGACGATGAAATGTCAGAGAATCCAACGAATTATCAAGCTGCGGTTGCTGCCATGGGAGGCGATAATTTATCGGTTCGCGTATTCTGGGACATCGAATAAAAATATACGTCATCAGACTTCGCATAAACGCTGCAAGTCTGATGACGTTACATATTACGTATTTTTCTGCATGGCAAACTCCTTGGGTACGAGGCCATAAAGCGTCTTAAAGGCAAGCGAGAAACTATTAACATCGTTGTATCCAACGGCATAGGCTACTTCAGATACCGTTAGTTTTTTAGAGCTTAGTAAAGCGGCTGCCTGTTTCAGACGGATGCTTTTTATCAGGTCTTTGGTTGTTAAATGTGTAAGTTCTTTCAATTTTCGATGTAGGTGCACTCGGCTAATGCCAATTTCAGATGCAATCATTTCCACACTTAAAGAAGGATTAGCGATGTGCTCTTCAATTAGTTGGTGCACTTTCTCTAATAATTTCTCATCCGAGCTCTTCAGATTGACTTTTGAAATATAGGTGCCTTGCAAATGTGCCTCACGTTCATTAACACGAACAATCTCCCGGTTTCTAAGTAAACTCTTAATGTTTTCAGTCAGAACATCCATATTAAATGGTTTAACGATATAGAGGTCTGCCCCCAGTCCCAAACCCTGTAATTGGTGATTGTCTTCGCCTTTCGCTGTCAGAAGTACAATCGGTACATGATGCGTCAGCGGATTTTCACGTATTTTTTTGCAAAGGATCATTCCATCCATAATAGGCATCATAACATCGCTGATTACCAAGTCCGGAACCGCATTTAACATACTTTTATAAGCGTCTTCGCCATTGGCATAGGTGTTAACCAAATAAGCCGGAGAAAGCTCTCGTCTCAAAAACTCACGGATATCAATATCATCATCTACAACAAGGATCCGTTTAGCAGTTTTAGCTATCTTTCTTCTTTTTCCGAAGGGCGAAGTTAATACAAATGGTTGTGGGCGATTGCCAGGCGTATGTTCTTTAATATGTACGGTACTTTCTTGATCCGAATCGAGTGGGATTTCAATGACAAAGGCATAACCCCAATCCGCTATGTTTTCTACACGGATACTCCCTTTGTGCATTTCCACCAGCTGCCGTGTTAAGTGCAATCCGATGCCCGTACTATATCCCTGATAAGTTTTTGAATTTTCCGCTTGATAGAAGCAGTTGAAGATACGTTCAAATTCATCATCGTTTAATAGCTGACCTGAGTCAGCGATTTCAATGCGAAGCATTGATGGTCTACCCGGCACAGCGCTATGTTTTTTTGTCATAGTCATTCGGATTTTGCCATCATTCGGTGTAAATTTACAAGCATTTGATAGGAGGTTAATCAACACTTTATCAAAATTGCGTGTGTCAACTTGCGCATATATCTTATTAGACTGATTGAATACTTGAAATTTTATCCCTTTAATTGTAAATTCCTCATTGAATAAGGAAGATACAGATTTAACAAAACCGACCATTTCCACACGGGTAATGTTTAAATTCATTTGACCGTTTTCAATTTTTCGAATATCCATTAATTGGTTAACCAGGTCCAACATCCTTTGAATATTATGGTCGATAATCCGATACAGACCATCGTGATTGCTCACCTCTGTTCGGGCTAAAAGTTTCTTTAGCGGGTTTATAACTAATGTTAAAGGAGTTCTGATTTCGTGTGCAATATGTATGAAAAACTGAAGTTTTGCCTCATTGATTTCTTCGGCATGACGATGGGTCAACATTTGTTTTTTAAACCGTTGCCGATTTTGCAACGTTTTAAAAATCCACAAGGCACTAAGTATGGTGAACAATGCGTACAGGATTTTAGCAGGAAAAGATAGAAACCATACCGGATTTATTATAATTTGAGCTTGCTGTATAGGTGAATAAGTTTCATTAACTTTTGCTCGATAGCGGAAGAGATGTTTACCTGTTTCTAAGTGGTCAAAAGTAACACGGTTCAAGCCTGGTCTCAGTGTGATCCAATCATTATCATTTATCTGATATTCAAATTGTACACGTTCGGATTGGCTGAAATCCATGGTTGAAAACTCAACGGTGAAAGAGTTGTCGTTATGTGCTAAATTAAATACCGTAGCCTTTGTAATCACCGTATCAATTATTTGGTATCTACCCGATTTCATCCCTTTCTTTACCGCTTTGTCATGGATATAAAAATCTACAATGTTGACAGACAGTGATTTTGGGCGCACCTCAATTTCCAACGGATTGAAATAAGATATACCGTTTATTCCACCAAAATATAACTCTCCAGCTGTAGAACGCAAGGAGGCCCCTCTTGTAAATTCATTGCCTTGCAGCCCGTCATCTGAATAGAAATTGATGAAACGGTTATCGTGGATGTCCATTTTGGCTAATCCACGATTTGTGCTTAACCAGAGATTAGCTTGTGCATCTATCTCAATCGCATAAACGGTATTGCTGGGGAGTCCATGATCAATCTGATAGTGGCGAGTTTTTCCGGTCTCCATATCTAAACGCATTAGGCCCTTTGAAGTTCCGACCCATAAATTACCTCGTTGATCATCCAACAATGAATATACGACACTACCGGCAAAGAGTTTGTCGGTGCCGAAAGTGGAAATAAAACTTTCATCACTGAGATCTAAACAGGCCAATCCGTCATAGGTACCAATATATAACTTGTCTGATGGCGCAATAAGTAAGCAATTGATCCAGTTGTTGGGCAGATAACCTTTTCCTAGATAGGGAGTTTTAGACTTGACGAAGCAGAGGTTTTTTATAGCACCGGATTTTTTTTCCAGGCAAAACAATCCTGCACCCATACTTCCGATCCACAATCGGCGCCGTTTATCTTCACAAATGCTGTGAATTAGTTCCACATGATCGCCATTTTTATCCGTTAATCCGGGTATCGCTCGGCAAATACCGGTTCGGCGATTTAAATTGATAAGCCCTTCCTTACTTCCACCTAACCAAAAATCACCGTCGCTGTCTTCAAATATCGCCATAATAGACGAAGGAGGTTGGCACTGGCTGATGGCTTTATACCGTGTACTTTTCGTACGGTTGCGGTCTAATAGATATAAACCATCGCGATCGGTTCCTACCCATAATCGTCCTGATCGTTCCTCAAGCATGGATGTGACCGCATGATCGCCAATGAAATCTTGTTTGCTGGAACGGCTTCCTATGTAGCTGAATCGGTTTTTATATCTATGTAAAAAAAACACACCTTTCTGAGAGACGCCTATCCATAGATTGCCTGCCTGGTCTTCCAAGATAGCATTCGTCTTAGTAGTAGAAAGACTAAACGTTGTGAACGCCGGATTTAGATCAATCAAGGTATTTGTTTCCGGATGATAGATTTTCATTCCATAGCCCTCTGTTCCTACATAGATGTGATTATCTACTCCCACATAAAGATCTAAAACGGTCGAGTTTGATAGGTCGGATGAAGGAATCTGATCAAATGTATTGGTTGACTCATTGTAGCGGTGTAGACCACCATTTAATTTACCCACCAATAGTGTACCGTATTTATCCTCACAAATGCTCATAACTACATTTTTTTGACCTTTTTTGTTGGCGAAATAACATTGTCTTTCCTGACCGGAAAATTTGAATAGTCCACGATTTTCCGTTGCAATCCAAAGCTCTTGTCGGTTGTTTTCAAAAAGACGGACAATGAAATTGCTGGGTTCAAAATTTATCAATCGTAAACCATAGGGTTGACCGTTTTTACTACGATGTATTTCAAAGATTCCGTAACCAGAGGTACCAACCAATAATTGTCCGTTTTTCCGTTGCAAAATACATGTTACATGAGGCTCCGAAAGTTTCCCTTTATCGGTCCAAAGTGGTACAGTAAAGAAAGAATCACTTGCTTCATGATAGTACTGCAGTCCGTTCAAGTATCCCACATACATAACACCCGTAGCGTCTGCTCCTAATGTCGTTACCATATCACTTAAGACCGAACCGGGTACGTTTTTGTCGACCCTGTACAACGTGTTCTTAGCACCATCGAAACGATTTAATCCATCCTCTGTAGCTACCCACACAAATCCATTACGGGATTGATGGATGTCAGTTACCATGCTGCTGGATAAACCGGATTCAACTGTAAATAATTTGCCCGATTGCGCTCCAACATTGTTTATCGCTGTAATCAGTATATATATAAGCAGAATTAAATTTTTGATTTTCATCACAATAAAGGGTTATTAGCACTTCCCGGAAAGCTGTCGCCAACGGTCAGCAAGGTGTGATCCGAAAATTTATATAATTGGTTATTTATTCGCTAGTTTGTGGGAAGGTAGTTTCTCCGGTTTGTTTTCTATTCTTCCTATTATCGTACTAACAAAGCTAATAAAGATAGATTTAAAGGGCGAGTAAATTTGTTTAAAATGATAGTAAGTATGTTGAATAGGAATGGTGATCTATTATAGGGGGTGTTGCATATACGTACTAGCCTTTGGAATATTTGTGCAGCATAACCCATGTTAAGTAAAATAAAATCCGTTTAATCCTTCTTCCATTCAGATAGTTTCCTTTTTAAGTAAACGGCCAAGGAAATGTCGATAAAGTGCAATTTTTTATCGAAAATGAACACACATTGCCTACTATCCAATGAGTACATTTGTTTTCACGTAAGTTAAACCATCTAATAAACCATGGAAATACAGAGAAATCGGCAAAACAGGTATGAAAGCATCTAACCTAAGTTATGGTGCGTCTTCTTTAGGGAGGCATTCTTTAAAAGAAAAAAAGGAGATCAATTCAGTAATATTGCCCATCACGGGTTATAAAATTGAATGGTGCGGCCGCGTGGTTTAATAATAAGGATTTCAAAACAAAAAACAAACTTACTATGGTAAAGAAGACTATAACACTAGTCATATTAACAATATTTGTATCGACATTAAATGTAAAATCGCAGGAAGTCAATCGTTTTTTTCCTGAAAAGGATTTGATCACCACTGGAATATACTACTATCCCGAACACTGGAAGGAAAGCCAATGGGAACGAGATATCAAGAAGATTGCTGATATGGGGTATGAGTTTGTTCATCTGGCTGAATTTGCCTGGTTTAAGATGGAGCCAGAAGAAGGGAAATTTGATTTTGCCTGGCTTGACAAGGTGGTGGCTCTTTGCGTTAAACACAAACTTAAAGTGCTTATGTGCACACCTTCGGCAACTACACCTGCCTGGATGCGGGTAAATTATCCCGAAACCTTTATAATGGATGGGCATTATATCCGTGCCGAACACGGAACACGGGGGCTCGGTTCAATCGCTAATTCCAAATATCGCCTGTTCGTTGAAAAGATTGTAACCGAAATGGCCAGGCGCTATGGGCAAAATAAAAATGTGATTGGATGGCAGCTAGATAATGAGCCCGATGCTAAACCCGATTATAGTCCATCCTCTCAAGATGCCTTCAGGCAATGGCTAAAAAACAAATACAAAACGGTTGAAGCGTTAAATGAGGCCTGGGGTACTGCTTTCTGGAGCCAATGGTATAACGATTTCAACCAGATTACGATCCATAACACCAATCTGGTAGGTTGGTGGGGAAATAATCCACATGCTTTGCTTGATTTTAAACGCTATTGTGCAGATGCGCAGGCAGAATTCCTTGACTTTCAGGCCGGCATTTTGCGGAGTCATATTTCAAAGGATCAATATATCACCACGAATTATACAGCTGTTTCTCCCGGGGCTGACCCGCAGCGAACCCAAAAACTCGATTTTGCGGCTTATACGGCCTATCCTAATGGAGGCAGCGATAATATTGGCGAACTTGGATTCAGGTTGGGCGATAGCAGAGTAATCCTTTTTGCGTCAGCATATTTTAAACATTTGGGAGGCGTATCTGGCGTAATGGAAATTCAGCCAGGTCCGGTAAACTGGGGCAGCTACAACCCACTTCTATTACCAGGAACAGTGCGCATGTGGTTGTACCATACATTTGCTGCGGGCGGAAAATTGGCCTGTTCTTATCGGTTCAGGCAAATTATATATAGCTCAGAACAGTACCATGCGGGCATTATACAAACAGATGGGATAACACCTTCGCCCGGTGGTGAAGACTATACGCAGTTCATGAAAGAAATAAAGGAGCTGCGGAAGCAGTATAAACAGGGCGTTAAGATGCCGGAAAAATTGGCGGCGCGTTCAACGGCCATTCTCTGGAACCTCGAAAATTACTGGACGATAGACAGGCAAAAGCAGACCGCCCAATGGGAAACATGGAATTACCCGGTTAAGTTCATGGAGACGGCCAAGTCTTTAGGAGCCCCGGTTGATGTGATACCGGAGACCAGCGATTTGTCGAAATATAAGGTGGTCATTATTCCTGCATACGAAATGGTAGATTCGGCTTTAGTAAAGAAATGGAATAATTATGTAACCAATGGCGGACAGTTGATTATTACCTGCCGTACAGCAACTAAAAATCGAATGGGACACTTCTGGGAGGGTAAGTTGGCAGCGCCTATTTCGGGTCTTATAGGAGCGCAGGTTACGGCAACAGACATGCTTTCGGCTTATGGCAAAGGAGACATTCAAATGGGATCCACCCACTATGCTTGGAATAACTGGGCGGATCTGCTAAAGCCCTATCAAAATACGGAAGTGCTTGCAAGCTATGAAAACCAGTTTTATAAGGGAGCAGCGGCTGTTGTAAAACAGAAAATTGGTAAAGGATCTGTTACTTACATAGGTGTAGCTACGGACGATTTTAAGCTCGAAAAGGATTTGTTGCGTAACATTTATACGCAGGCAGGAGCAACTACTGAAGATTATCCTCCCGGTGTGTATGTCTATTGGAGAGATGGTTTTTATTTGGCTGTAAATTATTCTTCTACCGATTATACCATGCCTATTCCGGAAACCTCTACCGTTTTTGTTGGCGAGAAAACATTGAAACCTGCAGAGGTATTGGTTTGGAATGAGTAAAGGGCTTTTCTAGCTGAATCGGATTTTATGTTCATGTAAAATACAGCTTTCTGAGAGACCCCTATCCATAGATTGCCGGCCTGGTCTTCCAAGATAGCGGTTGTTTTTGTAGTAGAAAGACTAAACGTCGTGAACGCCGGATTTAGATCAATCAAGGTGTTTGTTTCCGGCTGATGATTTTTATTCCATAGCCTTCCGTTCCCGCATAGATGTGATTATCTGCCCTTACATAAAGGCCTAAGACGGTTAAATTGGTAGGTCAGGAGAGGGAATCAGTTCATGTCGAATGTATTAAACAACAGCTTATTGCCATATAGCCATCTTTCGAACACTATTTGTAATAGTTAACAAAATAGGCCTAAAATATTAACAAAAGCGTTCCCTGCTTATAGAGGCTTTCTGCTAGCTTTGTGTCACTTGCTACTTTATAAATCACCCGTTACAACATGTAATTTATTTTCAACGTAAATAATAGACCAAATCACTATGACTCGAAAATTCAGTTTCTATTTTGTCTGCACACTTCTTTTCGTTTTGCCCAAAGCCCTTATTGCCCAGTTCGGTTATAAAAACCCGATATTACGTGGCTTTAATCCAGATCCAAGCATTTGCCGGGTTAATGATGATTTCTATTTGGTTACGTCATCATTCGAATATTTTCCCGGATTACCGATCTATCACAGCAAGGATTTAATAAACTGGCAGCAGATAGGACACTGTCTAACACGCGAATCTCAGCTTCCTTTACATAAGGCATTTTCTTCCGGTGGGCTTTTCGCTCCATCTTTAAGGTACCATAATGGCAAATTTTATGTAATCTGCACCAATGTATCAGGTGGTGGCAATTTTTATTGCACAGCTGATAATCCTGCCGGTCCTTGGAGCGACCCGATATGGGTGGATATAAAGAGTATTGATCCGGATATTTTTTGGGATGATGATGGCAAAACATACTTTGTGACGCAGGGTAATGAGGGAATACGGATTACGGAAATCGATATTCAGACCGGGAAAACGCTTTCACCCGAACACTTAGTTTGGGGTGGTACAGGGGGACGTTTCCCTGAGGCCCCCCACGTCTATAAAAAAGATGGTTATTATTACCTGTTACTTGGCGAGGGTGGGACAGAGTACGCTCACAGCGCAACCATAGGGCGCAGTAAATATCTCTTTGGTCCTTACGAAAACTGCCCGTTTAATCCTATCTTATCGCATAGCAATCGACTGGGACAAGGTAACCAAATACAAGGAGTAGGGCATGCTGATCTTATTCAGGCAGCCGACAGTTCATGGTGGGCAGTTTTTTTGGGCTTTAGGGTTACGAAACCTTATTCATATTATCATATATTGGGTAGAGAAACATTTCTTGCTCCGGTAGACTGGCCTAAAAACGGATGGCCACAGGTTAATGGAAACGGCACCATAAATATTGATATGCAAGTGCCAACTTTGCCGCTCCAACCGTTTGAAGAACCGGTAAGTCGAACCGAATTTGACGAACCTAAATTAGGCTACGAATGGCAATACCTTAGAAACCCTGTTTCAGCAAATTATTCACTCACCGAACGAAAAGGATTTTTACGGATAAATGCTTCGCCTTTTAAGCTTAATGAGCTGGAGTCGGTTAGTTTTATTGGCCGACGACAAACTGAACACGATTTTACGGCAGAAACTAGTTTGGAAATAGTGTCCACCAAAGAAGAAGAGGAGGCCGGTTTAACCCTTATACAAAACAATACGCATCATTACGATCTTCTGCTTAAACGTAAAGGAAAAAGATTTGCTGTACAGCTTCGCGTTGTAGTTGGCTCGCTTTCCTATCTCGCCGCAGAAGAGTTGATCGATGAACCGACGGTTCGTCTTCAAGTAGTAGGAAAACCTTTGAATTATACCTTTAGCTACTTCAATACAAAGGCCGGTAAGTTTGTGGAATTAAAAAATTTGGATACGAGGTATTTAAGTACGGAAGTTGCAGGTGGTTTTACGGGTGTTATGATCGGACTTTACGCGTCCGCTAATGGACAGAAAACTTCATCAAAGGCTTATTTTGATTATTTTGATTACCGTGTTTCAAAACCGTGAAATGATCAAAAATCAGTTATTACATAATCCTTTGCTCGCAATTTATGATTAAATTAACCATTCCATAAACACGGTTATGAACCGTCCATGTTTAAATTCATTTTTATCACACAGGGAAATGTAAATTTATTCACGGATTTTAAATATTCAATTGTGTTCATAAGCCCGTCGGGGTTTTAACATGATAAGCTCCATCTGACCGATGGATAAAAAGACCGCTTTGCGGTTCATGAGTACCTTAAATGTAAAACACAAACGAGTAATTATTTACAGATGAAACAAAAATTAGTAAACTATCGTACTGTAGTATTTAATCTCAGCAAATGCGGTCTACCGGCAATACTGACCTGTCTGCTCATTTTTCAGGCGAAAGCACAATATCGTTTTGATAATGTACTTTATGGTGCCGCTTATTATCACGAATATATGCCATCTTCCCGTTTGGATGAAGACATACGCATGATGAAGGAAGCCGATTTAACAGTCGTGCGAGTAGGTGAATCGACTTGGTCGTTGTTTGAACCGCAGGAAGGTATTTTTGAGTTCGCCTGGATGGATACCATCCTCAATAAAATGCATGCTGCCGGTATCAAGGTTATTCTAGGCACACCCACTTATTCCATTCCCGCGTGGATGGCCCATAAATACCCCGAGGTGTTAGCAGCACATACCGGGGGAAGAAAGGCCTATTACGGTATCCGCCAAAACATGGATATTACCAATCCCATATATCGCAAATTATCTGAAAGAGTGATCCGTAAAATGATGGAACATTTTGCCAAACATCCGGCTGTTATCGGCTTTCAGGTAGACAATGAAGTAGAAGCAAGAGGGATCAACAACCCCGGGTATTTTCAGGGTTTTGTTGATTATATAAAAAAGAAATTCAACGGAGACCTTAAATTGCTGAACAAGGAATGGGGATTGAATTACTGGGGAATGAACATCAATACCTGGGACGAATTTTACCCACGTGATGGGGTGACCAACCCGTCGTATAAAAACGAATGGGAACGATACAATCGGTATCGCGTTGCGGAGTTTCTGAACTGGCAGGTTGATATCGTAAACGAGTATAAAAGAAAAGATCAATTTGTTACTCATTGTTTTATGCCGTCTTTCCAAAACATAGATCAACCGGAGAGCTTCAGGCAAATGCAATATCCAGCAATCAATGTTTACCACGACGTACAAGATGGACAAAATGGGCAATTCATTGCCTATTCAGGCGATTACATGCGTACGGTTGCGAAAGGGAATTATCTAATAACTGAAACCAATGCACAGGCTACGGGATGGGATGCCAAAAACCAAAAACCTCCATATGACGGACAACTAAGGCAAAACGTATTTGCCCATCTGGCCTCAGGTGCCAACATGGTTGAATACTGGCATTGGCATACCCTGCATTATGGACAGGAAACTTATTGGCGCGGAATATTAGGGCAAGACCTACAGCCTAATCGAATTTATAAGGAGTTCGCTGCTACGGCCAAAGAACTCAAGCATATTGGTAAAGACCTGGTCAATCTGAAAAAGGAAAACAAGGTAGCCATTCTGTTCAGTCATGATTCTTATCACGCCTTGAGTTTTATGCCCTACACCGATAAGGACCATTATCCGTCAGGATTCGTTCATCGTGCATTATACAATCAGAATATTGAATCGGATATTGTTCCCTGTGATGAGCAGGCGGATTTTAGCAAATATAAAATGCTGGTTATTCCTCCATTATATGTAGCGAGCGATCGTTTATTGGAGAAAATCGATGAATTTGTAAAAAATGGCGGCTATGTGGTTATGCTCTATAAAAGCGGATATACCAATGAGCATTCCGCCGTTCGCGCAACACTTGCTCCGGGACCATTGCGAAAGGCCGCAGGCTTTTATTATCAGGAATATGCCAATATTCCCGCTTTATCTCTAAAAAAGAGCGCTTTTGGATTAAGTGGAAAGGAGATAAGCGAATGGTATGAGTTTTTAATACCCGAAACGGCAAAGCCCTTGGCCTATGCCGATCATCCTTTCTATGGCAAATGGCCTGTTATTACCGAAAACAATTACGGAAAAGGAAAATTGGTATATATCGGCACCTATCCTTCACAGGAACTGCTGGAAAAAATTGTCTTACAAACGGCAAAGGATGCAGGCGTCACCACGGTCGCAAATAATTACCGCTTTCCCATTATTGTCCGTTCCGGGAAAAATCAATCAGGCAAAACGATTCATTATATATTCAATTACAGCAATAAAAGTCAAATGGTAAATAATCCTTATCCCGGTGGAAGCGAGCTCCTTTCTGGCCATCAAACTGGTAAGGAAATTGCACTCGATGCATGGGATGTGAAAGTTATCAGTGAGTAAACGGAACATTATACGAAAAAAATAGTTCGTTACAAGCTTCCGGCGATAAACTATTGGATAGGGTTAACCCGTTACCCTATCCATAGTTCTTTTCAGATATTCCTGCGCACCTCCTGAGTTTGTCTCAACTGCTCATATTAAGAGGATAATTACCATTTAAGGGAGCGCTTCATTTTTACTGATATGATTGTTTAAAGTCATTATTTTTCTGTGATCCATTTCCAATCATCTGTTTTGAAGGGCACCGCAGGAAGCCCCTCTTTATTAAATAGGTTTACATCCGGGTTATCGCTCCAAGAATAACGAACCGCGGTAGGATTTGACACTTTATCGGAGTAAACAACTATTGTATTCCCATCCACATAAGCTTTAGCCCAAACTTTGACTTCGTTTAATTTTTTTATGATTGTCGGATATAACTCCTAAAAGCAACAGGTGGTTGCTTTTAAAAATGGAACGTTTATTTTATACATCCCACTTGCTGCGCCCATTGGGGCAAGGTGCTTGGCTTGTCTATTCCGTTGCAACCCGTGGTCAGATGTCCATCCGTGAATCGGAGTCACCCTCTCGCGCAATGCTAAGCCCTTCGTTCGTCGATTCACTGATTACCGGATGCTTCGCTTAATAATAGAGATGGGCCATCTTTGACTGCCGGTTGCCGCCTCCATAGACTAGGCCATTGACGTCCTTCGGAACGGTTTTGCAAAGAGCCACCGTGGGCCGGAAAGAACGGCCTCACAGCGTGAGCGTTAAGAAGATTTAGGATAGCCGGGGCAGAAAAATCATGTGAAAAGCGAAGCATAGATTGAAGGGAGGGGCGGCTCCACATGATTTGAGCGACGGACCTAAATCTTTAGCGAAGGATGTGCTGCCTTGACTTTTTTGGTTCTTTTTGTGTTAAGACAAAAAGAACACGACAAATTTGACTAAAGAAAATGTTCTTTTAATATAAACCTCTTTATCTGTATGTTAAAGGCGAAACCTACCAACGGAAGTTCATCGAAGGTAATCCCTGTTTTAGAGAGAAAAGCCGATAGTCATAATTTTTTTATTCGGAGACGTATTTCGTGGTTTCTGTCGTTATCCAGTTCGGATAACGACATTTTTGAGGGAACTTCCTGACTACAGGCACATAAAGTGCACAATATAAATACGTCTATTAGCGGTTGTTTCATAATTTCTTCTTGAGTCTAAAGCATTTTATTTAAAGGTGATCAACTAATTTTTATTTGGTGATATCAACAATTCTAAAATTATCAAAGTACACATCAACATTTACATCGGCATTGTCCGACTTATTTTTGGTGAAAATGCCTAGGCCGGTATTAGTAATTGCTGCAAAACCCGCATAGTCTGTTGCTGCTGTGAATTTTGATAAAGCGATATCACAGGTTATCCATTTACCCGTTACTGCTTTGTTTGAATTTTTATCTCTGGGTAGGTAATCCACTACCATCTGATCCCCGTTGCCTTTCAATTGAATTTCGAATGAGGCGGGAGCTAAAGATTCACTCATATAACATTCAAAACGAAGGACAAGATTCTCTATGGGTGTGTTGGCAGGTATTATATTGGTTGTTGGATATACGGCATCATTGGAAAGGTTGCCCCACCAATATTGCCAAGCGCCGGGCTTACCGAATATCCGGTAGCAGGTCCCGGTTGAAACGTAGGGGATCTTAGACCCGTCGGCAACTACCGCTTCATTATTGTCGCCCCAGCTATACGCACCTATATTGTCCCAGTTGAGCACCACATTTTCAACGGGATAAAATGCTTTGGGTGAATTCGAATTTCCTCCAGCAGCTGTTATCGTAACGACACCTCCTTTGCTAGGTGCTTTAGGTAATCGGAAATATAGTGTATCATTACTATTTGAAACTAGGAGATCAGATGCCGGTATTGTAAATTCACCATTGATATTGAGACTTGTTACATCAATAAAGTAATCCCCTGTAATATAAGCGAGATCGCCTATGATGGGCATATCGCTACTAAATGTTTTAATCGTCGGGGGAGCAACATTGGTTGAAAACGGAATACTCACCGAGTCGGTATAACAATATACCACTAAGCGGCCGTCCTGCACTCCTGGCGGTATGGCCAAATCAATGATATCGTAATCGTTGCTAACGGTGTAATCCAATACCCCAACACTGGTTCCCGTTGTACTTTCGAAAACTACTTTCTGTATTTCATAAAAATTAGCTCCGAAAATTTTTAAATTTTCGCCAGGTGTTGCCGGATATTTCAACGTTATGCGATGAATTTCGGGTGCCGGTGAATATATATGAAACGCATACTTAGCTACACCCCGATTGGTTTCGATACGGATTTCATTGGAAAGTTCCGGATTGGTGCCTGTCAATATTAAATCGCCAGGAATGGTAAAGATTGCACTGGTAGCGGTACAATAGTTAGTATTGAAACTAACTTCTTGGTCATTAATATATATCTTTTGTATACCTCCCAAGTTGTTTCCGATAACGGCGATCATTTTTCCCGGGAAAGCGCCCGTAAATGTGCTGTCTGCTTTTGTTGGATCAGTAAGCCTTACGCTATAAATTTCAGGCGTTCCACCTGGGGCGTCTTTTTTACTGCAAGCTATAAATGCCGCTATCCCAATCAAAGCGATCCATAGTAATATATGTTGATGGAAAAAATTGAACGTTTTCATCTTTTAGCATTTTATTCGTTAAAGGTATAAGGTTGAGGTTCTTCTTTTAATCGTGGGTTCTGTATCAGATCATTCTCCGGGTAGGGAAAGAAAATATTATCTTTGGTAACGACTACCGGAGTAGCAGGGGGTGTTGGTTCTTCAAAAACAAGGTTCCCGTCTTCATCCTTTGTTATAGAAGTCGTGGTCCACCCTCGTTGCTGATTGTTAAAATATTTCAGCATTTTTTCCGGTTTATAACAATACCAGCTCACCATGTCGTACCAATTGTTATATTCCATCGCGAATTCAATGCGTCTTTCGGTTATGATATCGTCCAACGTAATTGCAGTCTTTCGTCCGATTTTAGCGCGCTCGCGTACTTTGTTGAAGTATGTTAAACCCTCCCCGCCGTCCAGGCTATTATTATTGCCGAGACTTGCCTCGGCAAACGTTAAGTATACATCTGCTAAGCGCAGTATATATGTGTTAAGAGGGGAGTTCATCGATTGAACATATCCATCATTATCGTCATTAGGACCTCCCACGACACCTTTCTTAATAGACGATCCTGTTCCCGTGTAGGTGTAGCCCCCCTTGTCGATACTTATGTATGGATAATGAGCGTACTGTGTGAAATAGGTGGCATTTCTCCGCAAAGAATCAGAACGTTCGTATAATTTCAACATATCAATGGTTCCATTTAATCCCCCTCCCCAAACATTTACGCCCCCGGTTACATCTGATGAAAAGGCTAAATCGGCCAAGAGCGTATTACATACGCCCCAGTCTCCTAATGGTACCCATTGCATAGCAATTAATGATTCGGGATTGTTATTGTGTTTGTATTTAAACAAATCTTCATATTTCGGATACAAGACCAACCCGCTATTCATGCATACATCACCTGCGTATTCGCGTGCCTTTGCCAGATCTGCTTCGTCTCGTGTTCCTCCTTTTTTCCAACCGGAACGGGCTAAGTATACTTTTGCTAACATTCCTTTAGCTCCCCAGCTGTTCGCACGCCCTTTATCCCATGTCGGTGGCAGGTTCTCCACGGCATATGAGAGGTCATTAATGATAAATTGGAAGACATCCTCTTCACGATGGCGGGGCAATAAGGGGTTCTTGATCACTTCTTCATTGCTTTCAATCAGAATAACCGGCCCCCAAGTACGAAGTAAATAGAAATAAGAGATACCTCTCATCAGACGAGCTTCTGCTATTGCTAGATTTTTTTGAGCGTCCGTGACATTCTTGGCCTTATTGTTAATGGCTTCGATGGTTGCATTGGCCATCGTAATGACTCCGTAGAAAGATTTCCACGAGTCGGACAGCCCATCATCTAAGGATGTTACAGTAAACAACGTATAGGAAGGATTCATCCAAGGGTTATAAGCATCGTTTGCCCGTAGGCTGCCAATAGCAACTGCAGGCCGTTTATTATAATCAAACCAGGCCCGATTGTATAAAGGGGCGGTTGCAGCTTTGAGGGCTTCAGGCGATGTGTAAAAAGTTGCGTCAACGTAAGAACCTTCCGGTTCCCGATCAAGAAAGCTTTTACTGCATGAGACAATTAACAGCGCTGACATAAACGTTGTAAGTACATATAATCTTTTCATCTCTTTATTTTTTTATGACTGACGAGTATTCGGTATAAATAATTATCCTATTATTACGTCGCTCGATTTTGTGATACTAAGTGTATTTGCTAGAAGGTTAGGTTCAATCCAAATGTGTAAATTCTTTGAGCGGGGTAACGTGCATAATCAATACCACTGAGTAATACACTTTGGTTATACGATCCGATTTCCGGATCATATCCTTTATACTTGGTAAAAGTGTATAGGTTTTGGATATTCATGTATACTCTTAGATTTTCAACCTGTAACTTAGATAGTAGTTTATTCGGTATTGTATAACCCAAAGAGACATTTCTAATTCGTAGATAGGAACCATCCTCAACAAAACGATCACTCATGCGACTGTTGTCATTTGCGTCACTCACTGTTATGCGTTGTATCGTAGCATCTGGATTTGCAATTCTGACATTTGCGATATCCTGATCAGATCCGTCCGGATTTATTCGTTCAATAATCGCAATGCCCGTCGTTTCTTTCAGCATGCCCGAATTATTCATTGGATTGGTGAAATCTTTACGAAGTTGATTGTATATTTTATTTCCAAATACACCGTTAATAAAGATGTTTAGATCAAACCCTTTATAAGAGAAGTAATTATTGACGCCGAATAAAAATTTAGGCTGGGGGTTTCCAATAAAATCGCGGTCTTGCTCATCAATCTTCCCATCTCCGTTCAGGTCTTCGAAGATGAAGTCGCCTATCCAAATACCGTTTACATCGATGTTTTTGTCTTTAGGGAGTGCGATAGGTATTCTGTTGCCACTTTCATCTAACACAAAATTGTTGTATTGATCTTTCTTATAAAAATCGCTTTCGTCCTGAAACATGCCGATTACCTTGTAGCCATAAAACTGACCAACAGGGCCACCCACCTTGGTATAGGTAAAAGTTTCAGCACCAATCTTTCCCAATATGGTCGCAGTTTCCGTATATAAATCGGTTACTTTATTTCTATTCAGTGAGAAGTTAAGCCCCGATTTCCAGAAGAAGCCTTTTTTATTGATATTGATGGTATTCAACGTAAATTCCAACCCCTTGTTGGTCATTGATCCTGCATTCACCCAAGGGGCAGCAATCAGCCCGCTGATGTAATCGGGAAGAACTGCTTGCATAAGTAAGTTATCGATCTTCTTCAAATAACCATCGGCAATGAATTCGATCCTGTTTTTGAAAAGATTAAGATCTAAACCGATGTTATAAGCGTTAGTTTTTTCCCATTTTAAGTCAGGATTAGCAAAGTTTCCCGGATAAAAACCCGTTCCCCATATAGACGCCGCAGTCGCCATCGTTACACCATAGGCATAGGCGCTTGCCGCTTGATTTCCCACTAAACCCCAACCGAGCCTTAATTTTAAGTTATCAACCGCATTGGCATTCTTTAAAAATGATTCATTTTTCATTTTCCAAGCAGCGGCTAGAGAAGGAAAAGTTCCCCATCGGTTGTTCCGGCCAAATTTATCGGATCCGTCTCTACGGACGGTAGCTGTTACTAAGTAACGATCGCGGAATCCGTAGTTTAACCTTCCAAAATAGGATTCAATGGCTCCAGACGATCGCGAACTGCTATTTCTAGCCGTTTTTGCATCCCCCGCGTCTAACTCATGCACAGAGTTTAGAAAGTAATTGACGCGGCTCCCGGATAGCGACTCCCATCTGTTCTCTTGTGTTTCATGCCCCGCCATTATTGAAAGGTTATGCCAGTCATTGAAATTTTTCGAGTAGGTTAAATAGGTTTTGAGGTTGGTAAAGGACGAGTTACTAGCAGACCGGGAACCTGAAGATTGCTGCTTAAAAGTCCCATAGTCATATGAAGGTGTAAATTGATAGGAATTATTGTAATTGAAGCTGGTATTTCCTTCTATTCTAAGAACTAAATCTTTCAATGGGGTAATATCAGCAAAAGCGCTTATATTGGTCTGTGTACCCTTCGTGTAGTTTTCTCGTGTAAGGGCTTCTTCTACCGGATTTGCAAAATAAGTTCCATACATGTTCTCTTGTTGCGAACCCCAACTCCCGTCCGGATTTCTGGCAGGTACTTCAGGTAGTTGCCTAATAGCCAATGATATAATTCCCCAGTTGTCAATCGTATTTACATTTTCAAGTCGAGCAGTATAGGCACTCACGCCGGTGCTCAACCATTTGTTTATCTTGGAGTCGAAGTTCATCCTTAGCGAATAGCGTGTGAAATTTGATCCTAATGCAATACCTTCTTGATTGAAGTATCCTCCGGTAATAGCAAAGCGATTATTTTCTGTGCCACCGCTAGTGCTTAATTGATGGTTGTGCATCAGTGAAGTACGGAAAATTTCTTTTTGCCAATTCGTTCCTTCTCCCAAAAGAGAGGGATCCATGAACTCTTCCCTTTCGCCAAATCCGATGACGCTACTGCGTAAATTCTGATAGGTGGCGTATTCCCTTAAGTTTAATACGTCTAAGGTCTTTGGTAATTGTTGTAATCCCAGGTATCCTTCATAAGCAACTTTTGTTTTTCCTGCTTGCCCGCGTTTGGTCGTTATCATCACAACACCGTTTGCAGCCCTTGTTCCATAAATGGCTGTAGCTGAAGCGTCTTTGAGAATTTCCATTGACATGATATCTGCGGGGTTAATTGAAGATAATGCGCTGGAATTGTCGCGCGTGTTACCATCAATAAGCACACCATCAATGACGTATAAGGGTTCATTGCCACTAAATGAGTTTGTTCCGCGAATGCTTACCGATATACCTCCGCCCGGAGCACCCGAGTTTTGTGTAACGGCAACTCCGGCAACTCTTCCCTGCAAGGCCTGGTCTAAGGAAGTATTGACGGATTTGCTTATATCGTCGGCAGTAACGGTAATCACAGATCCAGTGAGATCGCTACGTTTCATCGTTCCGTATCCGACAACAACAACCTCACTTAATGCTTGTGTGTTCTCTTCTAAAGACACATCAAGAACAGGGTTCGTTACCACTAATTCTTGTGTAACATAACCTAAATAAGAAAATACCAATGTTTTACCTTGAGTGATTTCAATAGCATATTTGCCATTTTCATCGGAACGTGCACGATTAGTAGTACCCTTAACAAGCACGGATACACCAGCAAGTTTCGCTCCATTGCTTCGATTGGTTACAATTCCTGTGACACGCAGGTTGTTTGTATTTTGCGCTAACAGGGGCGTTAGGCTCAAATAAAAAAACAGATACAGGATCGTCTGTTTCCAATGCCTGATTACAGGCAAAAGACCTTTTTCAGGTAATTTGTTTAAGTTCATGGTTAATTAAGTTTATAACAGTTTTGGTTTTATTGTTACCCAAGTTGGGTCGGTAAAGTTAAATACAGGATCAAATACAGAAGGGTATAGAATGTTATAGATATGATGCGGAAATGTTAATTTTAAATTTTATCAGCTCTTGCATACACTGGTTGGATGCCAAATTTTCAAATCGGGTTCAGTACAATAAGCGTGTACTATTAATCAATTTTCTAAAGTCCTTTAAGCGCATAACGCCCAAGGTTTTTCCTTGGGCGCTGATAAATTTTAACATTTAATGGATGTTAAAATGGATATTTACCCATATTGGCACCCCACATCAAACCATAGAAGATATACGGATCAATTACCGCCATATTGTTGCGACGATCTAAAACTCCCCCTACATCCCACAAGAACGGTGTAAATCCGGCATTTTTCGCCTCTTGAGCCACGCACGCATGAAAACGGTTTCTGGATTCATCGTGCGCTTTCTGGATAGTCGGATCGCTAAAGGTCCTTCTAACAGAACAAAATTCGCCAACAATTCCCGGGATGCCCTGATCGGTAAATCTGCGCTTCATTTTACTGAATTGTTCGCGTACATAATCTTCTCCGCCCCAGTTTGCCCAACGGCCCTCATACTCACCCACCGCGTAATTTTTAAATTCCTCGCCCCAGAAATAGAACATTTTACCCCAATCTTCATCCTTCGGCATCAGACAGAAATTATAAGGAGCATAATAATGTACTTCCATGATCATTCTACCTGCTCCTGTTGGATCATGTGGCAAAGTCATCAGTTCGTCCGATAAATCAATGTTTGTGGCAGGGCCTTGGACAATTAAATTTCTATAGGTATTTCGGCCTCCGCTATTGCGTACCGCGTCAACAAATGTTTGATAATAGGAATGAAGGACGGCCATCTCTTGACTGTTTTTTACATCGGGCTCGTTACTGCTTGCAAATAGTAAATGCTCATCATAATCACGGAAATAAATGGCAATCTGCTCCCATAAGGCTTTTTGTTTTTTATTGACCGATTCTTGCATTTCGGGCGTACAATTTTTTTCTAACCATCCCTCATCCCAATGGATGTTTAATATGGCATACATATCGTTGTTTACACAATAATCGACTACCTCCTTTACACGCGCTAACCAACTTTCTTTTATTTTATAAGTTGTTTGATCCTCTAAGTATTGATTCCAGGAACAGGGAAGGCGGACAGCGTTAATTCCCGCACTTTTAACGGCCCTAATCATGGCTTCCGTAGTGAGTGGATTTCCCCAATAGGTTTCTCCGCCAATCGCTTCCAATGTATTACCGAGATTCCATCCCACATGCATCTTGGAAACTAGTTGAAAGGCATTACTACTCATTCCGCTCATATCTGGCGGTATTTGCTGCTGACGCGTT
Organism: Olivibacter sp. EAT-5; assembly: GCF_044784325.1. Taxonomy (NCBI): domain Bacteria; kingdom Pseudomonadati; phylum Bacteroidota; class Sphingobacteriia; order Sphingobacteriales; family Sphingobacteriaceae; genus Olivibacter; species Olivibacter sp. EAT-5. Next base: position 3,468,774 of record NZ_CP173028.1, read on the forward strand.
GACGCAAGTTTAGATCCTATCGCCGCTTTATTGCTTGGAGAAGCGGTTTCATGAATTTTGGCGCAAGAAAGCATTAAGAATACCGGAATAATTCCGCATAGAATTTTTCTCTTCATAAGTTAAGAAATTAGATTAAAGAATGTTTATAATTGGGAGCTTCACGATACTGTGTATAGCAATCGCTTTAAAACCATCAAGGCTCCTTTGAAACAAAAATAGTGGGAGATAACCACGAGCAGATGATGAAATGTATGCAATAGGGGATCAGTATTTCTCTGCAAGGGGATCATATGTTTCTAATTACAGGATAAAATGATTAGCTGCCAATTTACTTGATACTATTTGTTTATTTTGCGTACGCTATTTACCGAATCAGCTAACCGATGAGGAAACCGACATTTTTTTTAATAATATTTTTATTTGGATTTGTACTCACCTATGCTCAACCTTATGAGTTCGCTCACTTTGATAACAGAAATGGGCTGTCTGGTAACGAAGTGCTTAGTATATTTAAAGATAGTAGAGGCTTCGTTTGGTTCGGCACAAGTACCGGTTTAAATCGCTTTGACGGTATCGCATTTAAGACATTTAATAGTGATGTAAACGGCACTAATAGCTATCTATATGAGAATCTGAGAAAGATTGTCGAAGACGCGAATGGCAATTTATGGCTACAGGGAAACACTTTCCTATTCTATAATTGGCGTACGGAATCATTTACGAGCAATATCGATTCTGTTTTAAACAAGATGGGATTACCTCCATATCCTATTTCCGTACAAGTGGATAAAGACAAAAATTTTTATGTAGCCTACTTCGGAAAAGGAATTTACAAATATGACGTAGGAGCAAAGAAGATATCGCTTTTTAAACAATCACCCTATGCAAAAGATCTTGTTCCATCTCCCATTACTGATATGAAAATTCAAGATTATTTTATGTGGGTATTGCACAAGGATGGTGTCTTAGAGCGGGTCAACACAAAGACGGCGGCAGTTGAGATCCGAAATACCTATATAAAAGAAAAGTTAAAAAGTTCTATCATACCCAAAAATATTTTCATAGACGCAGATAAAGACATTTGGGTATACCCTGGAATTAATGATAAAGGAGCCCTATTCTTCAATTTGAAACAAAATAATTGGACATTATTAGGCGTGGACACCAACCCTGCACTCTCTCATAGCTTCACAAGATGTATTATACAAGACTCGAAGGGTATGATTTGGATAGGCACTGATCATGGGGGGATAAATATTTATGATAAAAAACGTAAGACAATCCGTATCGTTGAAAATAATGTTTATAATAAATATTCGCTGAATCAAAATTCGATTATCAGTCTTTATTGTGATAATGACGGTATCGTATGGGCAGGCACCTACAAAAATGGTGTGTCTTACTATCATCCCAGCATGTTTAAATTTTGGAAATCGCCTCTATATTACCTATTTATTCGAAATGCGGAAGTTTTTGATTGTAGCAGCCTTTATAAAGATCAGCAAGACAATTTATGGGTTGGTACCAATGGTAAAGGCTTGATAAAATATAACGAACAATCCGGAAGTATGCAACGTTTTCGTGCCAACTCGAACGATGAACAAAGTATATCGTCTGACATTATCACCTCGATTTTCGAGGACAGTCAAAGAACAATTTGGATTGGTACATTTTTAGGCGGCTTAAACGCATATAAGAATCGAGGTTTTAAACAATACCGATTTGATAAAAACAATCCCAATTCTTTATCCAACCAAAGTGTGTATGGTATAGCGGAAGACCATGATCATAATTTATGGATAGCTACACTTGGCGGGGGAATCAATCGTTTGAATCCTGAGCGAAAGGTGTTCACACATTATAATAGGGAGAATAGCCCACTACGTTCAGATTTCATCCTGTCAACTTTTACCGACGCTTCTAAAAAGATTTACTTCTGTTCAGACATAGGCATCTATCGGATTTACAAGAAAAATGAAATTGTTCCTTTTTTTGCCGATTCTAAGCTTCAAGACTCGGTTTCGAGAACGCCTGTACCTCAATTAATGACTGATTCCGAGGGTTTGATATGGACGGCAACTAAAAATGGAATTAACATTTATGATCCCAAGGTAAAGACGTTTCATCGCATAACCACTAACAATGGTTTGTCAAGCAACGACGTGCGATCCTTGGTGGAAGATGGTGATGGAAATATTTGGGCCGGAACAAGTAATGGACTGAATCGTATCTATTTCAACCGTAAAATGCCGGAGCTTAAACCAGCTATTATTTCTTTTGACATCAATGATGGGTTGCCAAGCTCTAGTTTTAATCCCAATGCTGTCTTTAAAGATAAGAAGGGCATAATTTACATGGGTACTACCCAGGGTTATATAGCATTTAACCCACAAGATATCCCGGTAAACAATTTTGTTCCTACACCTAGATTCACGGATCTTTTAATAGCCGGTCAAGTGATCAAGCCCCATGTGAATTATAACGGGCGCATCATTATTAATAAATCAATAGTCGATCTAGATGAGATCATTCTTAAACATGATGAAACCAATTTCACTGTTCAGTTCTCCGGCCTCAGCTTTATCCATCCTGAAAAAAATAAATATAAATACATGTTGGAGGGCTTAGAAAAGCAATGGAGAGAGATAACGAATGGTGTTGGCGTAGCGTCATACTCCAATCTCAATGCAGGTACCTATAAGCTTAAAGTATACGCAGGTAACGAAGACAATATTTGGTCAGAAAAACCAATAATCCTAAAGATCATTGTTAGACCGCCCTTTTGGTTTTCCTGGTGGGCGTGGACTATTTATGTCGCTACCGCCGGCCTTTTAATTACATTATTCATAAAACATAAGCTGAACAAGCAAAAAGAAAAATTCGAGCACGCACAAAGGCTGTTGGAAGCAGAAAAATTACATGAGGTCGATCAACTGAAACTTAAATTTTTTACAAACATTAGCCATGAGTTTAAAACACCGCTTTCATTAATAATCAGCCCGTTGGAAAAGCTCCTAACGTCTCCTATAAGTCCAGATGAAAAGTCGACATTAAACATGATGTATAAGAATGCGCGAAGGCTTTTAGATATGGTAAATGAAATACTTGATTTTAGAAAGCTTGATCAAAATCAATTGGCCTTGAATTTATCTAAAGGAAATATTATAGAATTTGCTAAAGATATTTGCGCGTCTTTTTCTCCACTGGCTGCCGAAAAATCTATTAAACTCACCTTTACAACTTTTCAGAAAGATTTGTCGATGCAGTTTGATAGGGAAAAAATGTATATGATCATTGTAAACCTAATTTCCAATGCGTTTAAATATACACGTGAAGGACATATCGATGTCAGCATTTTTCTTTCCGAAAAAGTTAGTAATAAAGCGATAGAAAAGCAGCTCTGCTTTCAGGTGTCAGATACTGGGACGGGCATCAAACCGGAATATCTCGGTAAAATTTTTGAGCGTTTTTTTCGTATCGAGAGTGCTGAGGTACATGGTATTCCGGGTACGGGAGTAGGATTGCATCTCGTTAGCGAATTCGTAAAGCTTCATGACGGTGAAATATATGTTGAAAGCGTTGTAGGAAAAGGGTCCGTATTTACGGTATTAATTCCTATGACAAATACCACATTGGACATCTTGAAAAACCAAGATGTCATCTATCCCGGAAGCGTAAAAAATGAAACATCCTTGGATGCTATGGCTGATTTGAATAAATTGCCACAAAATAACGGCTTGCCATTACTTTTGATTATTGACGATAATCAGGATTTCTGTAGCTTCTTAACCGGTCTGTTTTGTAACGATTATCGTATTGTTACAGCTAACGATGGGGAAGAAGGCTATGGTATAGTGCTTGATCAATGGCCTGAAATGATTCTATGTGACCTAATGATGCCGAAAATGGACGGATATGAGTTTTGCAAAAAAATAAAAGAGGATATGCGTACTTCACACATCCCCGTTATATTGCTTACCGCAAAATCATCCGACGAAAACAGATATTCCGGCATTGAAGCGGGAGCAGACGACTATATTTCTAAACCATTCAACATTGAGATTCTTAAACTGAAGATCGTAAAGATTATTGAGAAGCAAAAACTATTGCAAAGCAGGTTCAAAGCAAAGGTTGATATATCCCCTGGCAAAATCGAAATTGTCTCAATGGATGAGAAATTCGTAAAGAAGGCTGTATCTATAGCGGAAGAGAATATAGGAAATCCCAACTTTTTAGTGGAGGATTTATGCAAAGAAATGGGAATGAGTAGGGTTAATTTCTATAAAAAGATAGTGGCATTGACCGATAAGACCCCATCCGAATTTATTCGATTTATTCGCTTAAAACGAGCCGCAGATTTACTCGCAAAAAGCCAGCTATATGTAAGCGAAATTTCCCTTTTGGTAGGATTTAATGAAGCCAAATATTTTAGAAAATATTTTAAGGATGAATTTGGTGTTACACCCAATGAGTATAAAAAGAATGTCTCGAAGTTGCATGGCGATTGACCATAACGGAAATACAAAATAGAGGTTTTGATACCGCTTCCGTACCGTTAGATTACTAGATTATAGCCTACAATTATCTTTTCAATAGCACACCATTTAACGCTTATTTTAACCGTAAGGGGGATCTATTATGTTGCATTTTTCCCGGGTTTTCACCCGCTATTTTTTTGAAGAGGCGGTTAAAATAGGATATGTTTTCAAAGCCCAGTTGATAAGCAAGTTCTTTAATGCTAATGTGCTTCACCAGCAGCATCAGTTGTGCTTGTTCTATTTTTTTTTGATTAATATATTTTCTAGGAGTACAATGCATTTGTTTTCTGAAAAGGCGAATAAAGTGATCTGTCGTTAAACAGGAGGCCTGTGCAAGCTCCTCGATTTTTATTGGTTTATCCATGTTACTATGAATGTAGTGAATAGCTTTCAAAATGCGTTCGTCCAGATCTAAGTTCCTATCGGCGGCCCCTGTTAAAAAGCGTGATAGGATTTGTTTTAAGATGCCTTCGGTTTCCATCTCTAAGGCAGGGGGTGTATGCGTTTGTTGGCTAATATTCTTTATCAACGTTGGCGAATTATCATAATCTTTCGGATCATAAGCTTGTAGTTCAAGCTTGGGATTGATAGCTGCTAAACGTTTGATAAGGAAAATAATTAACTCATCAGCTTTGATTTCGACAGGAAAATCGAGGATGTCGAAAATACTCAGCTGTTTACCTAAAGTTTCATAGATGTGAATGTAATAAAGTGACAGCTTACCGGTGCAGCTATAACTATGTTTGGTATGAGGTGGTGTTAGGTACAAATGTCCTTCTTTTAGTGTATATGAATGATCTTCACGTACGATTTTGGCTGACCCGCTTTCGATGAAATGAATACGGGTAAAAGGACTATGTATATTTTTCCAGTTCCAATCCGCATGATGGACGGCCCGCCCGACATTCAATAAGATAAATTCTCGTTTAATCTTCTTTTCATCCATACGATCCTTATGTTTTCTAAATATAATAAGAAAAGTCGATAAAGTACAGCTTCCAATATGAATAAAGGATAAAATATGGGAACTAGGGCAAAGCTTAACGTAAAGCAAAAATCGATAAAGTGAAATAATTTGTCGATAATAGACATTGTGGATAGCCTCGATATCCTTAACTTTGAAAAGCGTTGTGACACCATATTGTAAAACCATCGAAACAAATTTTTAACATTCACCTTCATACCAATAAAAATACTTAAGACAAGAAATTAATGGAAAGAAGAACCGTAATAAAAGCCCTTGGAATGGCCATTCCCTCGCTTTGGTTGAGTAAATCAATTGCTAGGTCGACCTTTAACACCTTGCATCCCCATGCACCGATTGCGAAAGTCGATTTTAAACCGGAATGGAAGTCGTTGGAACAGTATCAGGTTCCCGATTGGTTCCGTGACGCGAAATTCGGTATTTGGGCACATTGGGGCCCTCAATGTCAACCCGAAAGAGGCGACTGGTATGCAAGAGGTATGTATCAGGAAGGGAGTGATCAATATAACTACCATGTGGAGAAGTACGGTCATCCTTCTAAGTTCGGCTTTAAAGATGTAATAAACGAATGGAAAGCGGATAAATGGGATCCTGAAATGTTATTGGACCTATATAAACGTGCCGGAGCACAATATTTTGTGGCGCTAGCTAATCACCATGATAATATGGACCTTTACGATAGCAGCCATCAGCCGTGGAATTCTACCAAAATTGGTCCAAAAAAAGATTTGGTTGCGGGTTGGGCTAAGGCTGCCAAAAAACGTGGATTGTGCTTCGGCGTAAGTGTGCATGCCGCGCATGCCTGGACCTGGTATGAAACTTCCCAAAGAGCCGATAAAAATGGCCCGCTCAAAGACATCCCTTATGATGGAAAACTCACGAAGTCTGACGGAAACGGAAAATGGTGGGATGGTCTTGATCCGCAAGAGCTGTATGCGCAGAACCACCCTTTGAGCGAAAACAGCGAAGACCACAACATGATCCACCGCCAATGGAGCTGGGACGTGAGCTCGGGAGTGAGTGTTCCTTCCAAAGCTTATTGTGAAAACTTTCATGATCGGACGGTTGAGCTAATCAATAATTATGATCCTGACCTGGTTTATTTTGATGATACGGTACTTCCGCTCTGGCCAATTGATGATGCCGGACTGCGTATTGCAGCTCATTACTACAATGTCAATCAGCAAAAAAATAAAGGAAAGCTGGAGGCGGTTATCAATGGTAAAATCTTGAATGAACAGCAACGGAAATGTATGGTATGGGATATTGAGCGAGGACAAAGCGACAAAATCGAAAAAGAGCCCTGGCAAACCTGCACCTGTATAGGTGCTTGGCATTATGATAGACGAATCTATGATAATAAAAGCTATAAAAGTGCCAAAACGGTAATCCATATGCTGGCAGATGTCGTTAGTAAGAACGGTAATCTCTTGCTGAGTGTGCCGCTTCGTGGTGATGGTTCCATCGATTCGGAGGCACGGAACACAGTGGAAGGAATTGCTTCCTGGATGGGCGTTAACAGTGAGGCTATCATTGGGACAAGGCCTTGGAAGGTTTTCGGGGAAGGCCCGGCCATGGAAGGCGTTGCTCCACTGTCCGGCCCTGGTTTCAATGAGGATAAGAACAAACCGTTAACCGCCGCCGATATCCGCTTCACAACGAAGAACGGGGTAATATATGCCATTTTAATGGGATGGTCTGAAACCGGCAACGTTTTGATTAACAATTTGAGGGCAGATAGCCATAAGGTAAAGAAAGTAACCCTTCTAGGTAGAAGCAATGAACTAAAATTCGAACAAACTATAGCTGGGCTAGCAGTGACATTGCCTGAGATCGCCGAAAAGGACGAACCGGCTTATGTACTTAAGATCACTTAATATATCGTAAAAAGTTCTATATAAATTATTGGTTATTGGTGAAAGTGTGCCCCGTAAGGGGCATCTTTTGTTTTAAGATAATCAAAATCGATGCCTGTATTATAAAGCGCTCTCGTTTGTTCTGTGTGAAAAGGAGTCCGTCAATGATCAGACCTATTCCCGTCAAGAAAACGCATTAATGCTAACGTTGGCGTTAAATAATGCCTGAATCGACTGCTTTTGTTGAAAAATGATGTTTTTTGACATCTGATTAAACATTTTTGCTAGGAATGTCAACATTTTTATAGGTTGTTCCTGAGCCTGTATAAATATTTTTGTCTTGCTGTGATCATCAAATTTAGTATAAGTCAGCCTAATAAGTCGTCGATTTTTTTGCAGAATATTTTTACCGATCGTTGAATTTTATTAGTCGGGCTTTAAAAACGCTGTTCACAATTTAACCTATGTTATAAGCTAACAATTATTTTATGGAACATCCAATTTTACAAACTTATGTTATGGGGCAATGGCGCGGACTGAAGCATTACGGTCTTGCTTTTATAGTCGCCCTTTGTATGCTACCAATCATGAATGCACAAGCGCAGCATGCGATAAAAGGAAGGGTAGTTGATGAATCCGGAAAAGGCTTTCCCGGTGCTAGTATTCAAGTAAAAGGCACTTCTATCGGAACTAAAACCAACGAAGATGGGTATTATTCCCTGAATGTACCCGATATAAATGCCGTTTTGGTTTTCTCTTATATCGGTTATGTGTCGAAAGAAGTAAAAGCAGCTGGACAAAGCTCACTAAACGTAGACCTTTCTCCAAATGCCGAAGCGCTTTCTGAAGTCGTAGTGGTAGGCTATGGTACGCAACGAAAAGAGTCAGTGACAGGTTCCGTGGCATCAATTAGCGGAAGCGATCTAAACCAGGTACCTACGCCGAATATTTCACAAGCCTTGCAAGGCCGTTTGCCAGGCGTCCAATTAGCACAAACATCCACCCGGCCAGGGGCAACAATGCAGATCCGTATCCGCGGTACCCGTTCTTTGACAGCAGATAATAATCCACTGGTTGTTTTGGATGGTATCCCGTTTCCGGGCTCACTTGGAGATATTAATCCAAATGATATTAAAAGTATAGACGTGTTAAAAGATGCCTCTGCGACGGCTATATATGGTTCGCGAGGTGCAAATGGGGTGATTTTGGTTACCACTAATAAAGGGCAGCAAGGTGAGCAGGCAAAGTTTAGCTATAACGCTTACTATGGCGCGCAAACCTTATTTGCCAGATACCCCATGATGAATGGGGAAGAATTTGTAGCCTTACGTAAAGCTGCCGGTATCTTTTCAAATGGTGTAGATGAGGCCGATAACGTGAACACCGATTGGCAGGATCTGAATTACCGGACCGGAGCAGTAAATAGCCACGACATCGGAATTTCCGGTGGTACGGAAAAGGGGAGCTATAATGTTGGGGCTGCATTTTATCAGAACCAAGGCTTGATTCCTACGCAACAATATAAAAGATATTCGTTACGTAGCTCAATTGACCAAGGGATTGGTAAACATTTTCGCGTGGGATTCACAACGAATAGCAATTATAACATCAGCGCTGGTAATCAACTTGGCTTATTTGGTGTATTGGCTGCCTCGCCGATCCTCAACCCTTATAATGAAGATGGCACGCTAAAAAGAACCGTGAACGCCTCTTTAGGCGATAATTATGTGTTGACCAGAAAGGTGGTAGAGGGGCTACATGACGACGGAATGTGGATCAACGAAACCAGAGGCTTTGCAACCTATAATTCGATGTATGGTGAGGTGAATATCCCTTGGGTGGAGGGATTGAAATACCGTGTTAACCTTGGTCTGGATTTTATTCAAAGTAATAATGGTAATTACACGGGGGAAGGAGTCAATAACGTAAACCCGCAAACAATATCTACTGCGGGAATCAGTAACGCGCATACTTATCATTGGACCGTGGAAAACCTGATTACTTACGATAAAACAATAGCAGAAAAACATCATTTGAATTTCACCGGACTTTATTCTGCGGAACGGCAAAAGTATAATTCTTCGGCAATGTCCGCGAGGGATATTCCTTCTGAAGCTTTCCAGTTTTATAATTTGGGGCACGCCACCGGAGAAATTACCATCAATCCGGATCAACAGAATTATACCTTATGGGGCTTGATGTCCTGGATGGGAAGAGTCATGTATGACTATGATAATCGCTATATGCTATCAGCTACCCTGCGCTCGGATGCTTCTTCAAGGTTAGCCCCCGAACATCGCTGGCATACATATCCGGCGGTATCTGCTGGATGGAATGTTGCCAATGAATCGTTTATGAAAGGGATTGATTGGATAAATATGTTGAAGTTACGGGTGGGCTATGGACAAACATCCAACCAAGCCATTGCTCCTTATGCTACATTGGGGCGTCTAAGTACGCGGCCTTACAATTTCGGTGAGGAAAATTATGCCGTTGGATATTATGTGACTCAATTGCCGAATAGCAACTTGGGCTGGGAATTTTCGGAAACGTGGAACTACGGACTTGATTTTTCGCTGCTGAGTAATCGTTTATCAGGAACAATTGAATATTATACAACGCATACGAAAGACTTACTGCTTGGTGTCGGTTTACCGCCAACATCCGGCGTGCAGAGTTATACGGCTAACATCGGACAGACACAGAATAAAGGGATCGAGTTGACATTGAATGGGACTATCTTAGCCGGCGGACGAGATGGTTTAACTTGGGATCTTGGGGTCAACCTTTATGCGAACCGAAATAAATTGACCGCGCTTGCATCAGGTGCCACACAGGATGTGGGCAATTCCTGGTTTGTTGGCTATAACATCAATGCAATCTATGATTATGAAAAAATAGGTCTGTGGCAAGAGGGCGATCCTCACTTGGATATTTTGGAACCGGGTGGTAAGGTCGGGATGATTAAGGTGAAGTATACCGGCGGCTACAATGATGATGGTACGCCTGTTAGGCCTATTAATGCGGACGATCGACAAGTGATGAATGTTGATCCGGATTTTGAAGGCGGTTTTAATACACGATTGGCGTACAAAGGATTCGATTTAAGTGTGGTGGGCTTTTTCAAAAGCGGCGGACTACTGGTGAGTACTTTATATGGGTCAGGAGGGTATTTGAATACACTTACTACGCGTAATAATAATGTGAAAGTCGACTATTGGACTCCGGAGAATACGGATGCGAAATATCCTAATCCAGCTGGACCGCTTAGCGGCGATAATCCGAAGTATGGTAGCACATTGGGTTATTTTGACGCTTCATTTTTGAAGCTACGTACTATTTCTTTGGGGTACGACTTTAATCGAAGTTTAATTAAAAGCCCGAACATGCGCTTACGTGGATACTTTACCGTTCAAAATCCCTTTGTTATGTTTTCACCTTATCATCGTGAATCAGGCATGGATCCGGAAACGAACTCATTCGGTGACGAAAATTCAGCTGTATCGTCTTATCCGAACCGGATTTTGACAATTGGAACGAATGCACCTGCAACCCGCAATTATGTGGTAGGGCTCAATCTTGTTTTTTAATGCCTTGACGGTTAACCATTAAAGAAATAAAAAATGAAAGCGATTATAAATATAAAAAGTTTTCTCGGTACTGCCTTGGCGGTATTATTAATGACTGGTTGCTCAAAAATTTTAGACGAGCAGCCGCGCAGTATTTTTACTCCCGATTACTTTTCTACCGAAAAAGGTGTTTTGGGTGGCATAACGTCTATGTATGCACATTTACGCTATTTATATGGCGAGGCCTACTATTATAACTCTTGTATTACCGGTACGGATGAAGCGACCTATGCGCAGAGTGCAGATGGGAACTTTAGAGATATGGACCTGTCGGGTGTCGGTCAGATTAGTGCCACAAGCCATCCTACGAGTTTTGTTTGGAATGTAAGCTTTCCAAATATAAACACGGCAAGTGGAATTATTGAAAATGCAGCTAATGTAGGGGTGGCTGAATCAATTGTGGCAGAGGCTCGGTTCTTTCGTGCATTTGATTATTTCTTGCTGGTGCAAACCTATGGGGGAGTGCCGTTAGACTTAGGAGCCGGTGAATTGAAATTTAATACCAATCCCGTTCGTTTTTCGGTTCGTAATACCGTGCCGGAAGTGTATACGAAAGCGATTTTTCCCGATTTACTCTTAGCGGTGGAAAATCTACCGAATGCCGGACGGGTAACGGGTGGTGTAACGAAAACGCTTGCTCGACTTTATTTAGCGAAAGCCTACCTTACCTATGCGTGGTGGCTCGAAAACCCAAATAATATCCCTACATATCCCGAAGTTGGTAGGACAGACCCCGATGGACACGACGCTCAATGGTATTTTCAGCAGGCTTATAATATAGCCGTAGAAGCAATTGACAACCCGGGACCCTTTAGTTTACAACCAAGCTATTATGACATACATATCGGATCAAACGATCGCAATAGTGAAATTTTATTGTATGCGGATCATACGGAGAAGAGTGCATTTTACAATGGAGGAAGCTTAGAATATGGAAGCGGCGGTGCACCTGATAATTTCGCTGTTTGGATGTTTACCTGGAATTATACCCTCCTTAGAAGTGGTAGCGATGCTTCGTGGTCGAATGCCGTGAGCTCCGTGCAACGCGAGGCCGTGCAGTCGTTGGGCCGCCCATGGACGCGGATGGCGCCAACCATTGACGTCATAAAAAATACCTTTGCGGATAAAACCAATGATTCGCGGTATGATGGTACTTTCGTGACCGTTTATCGTGGGAACTGGCCAAAGGCCGGTGTTTCCCAAGCGGTGTTATACAATGCGAATAACTTGCCTGTTAATCCGGGGGATCCGATATTGACTTTTTTGACGGAAGAACCTGAAACGCCAATTGATTATGCTAACTGGGCCTCAAAAAGTAATGTAGGAGCCGGTGCATTACCGGGACGGGCAGATTTCGTTATTTCTCCCGAAGGGGTCAGTAGGCTAAGGTATCCGGGCCTTTGGAAGTTAGGAACCTACCGCACAGATAACGGCGACGGTTTAGGTCAACCTAATGCGGGAAGTACTCGGCCTTTTAATATCGCTAAATTTTCTGAACTTTACTTTATTGCTGCTGAGGCAGCTGTTAAGGGGGCTGCCGTACAGGGTGGTAAATCGGCCAGAGAACTGATTAACGTAATACGGGCGCGTGCAGGAAAATGGACATTCGATAATGCGGGAAATATGGAGAAGATAGCCGATTACAGTGCGCAGATGACTGCAGCTACGCCTACTACGATTGATATTAACTATATTTTGGCCGAACGTTCCCGGGAGTACTATGGAGAAGGTTACCGTTGGTACGATTTGGTGCGGACTCAGAAATGGGCTGAATTGTCGGCTAACTATCGTATAGGAGGCAATGGTATTGGCGATCATACGCCGATGACCGTGACACGGAGTATCCAACCTTTCCATTATTTGCGTCCTATACCGCAAGGTCAATTAGATGGTATGCAAATGACGGAAGCGGAAAAAGCTGCGTATCAAAATCCGGGATATAACTAGGAGTAGAATAATGAGAGACAGCTCATGGTGGGTTGTCAATTAAAATAGACCATGAAAAGATTGTTCCTTTTAAGTGGGGCGGTATTGATGATATTGATGCCTTTAAGTAGCATAGCCCAAAATGCAAAAGCTCGAAATCCTGTTATTTTTTCGGATGTGCCGGATATGTCAATGATTCGTGTTGAAGATACTTATTATATGAGTAGTACTACCATGCACATGAATCCCGGGCTACCTTTGATGAAATCCAAAGACCTCATCAATTGGGAGCTGATTGGCTATGCTCATAAGGCTTTGGCCGATATGGATGAACTCAATCTGAATCATGGCAAAAATACTTATGGTAGAGGTTCTTGGGCCAGTAGTCTTCGATACCACAAGGGGGTTTATTATGTAAGTACATTCGCGCAGACTACCGGTAAAACCTATATCTATATGACTAAAGATATAGAAAAAGGTCCTTGGGAGGTAAAAGAGTTCAAGCCGATGATGCACGATCATACCCTCTTTTTTGAAGATGATAAGGCTTATATGATTTGGGGCAGTGGCCAACTGCATATTGTTGAGTTATTGCCGGATTTTTCCGGCATAAAGCCTGAAACCCAACATGTGTTGATCGACAATGCAACGTTGCCAAGTACACCGAATGGAACGCGGGGCGGATTGCCGGCAGAAGGTTCTCAGCTATTTAAGGTAAACGGGAAATACTATCTTTTTAATATATCCTGGCCTCCGGGAGGCATGCGTACGGTCATTGTTCATCGCGCTGATCAGTTGATGGGACCTTATGAAGGGCGGGTGATGTTGCAAGATAAAGGCGTAGCACAAGGGGGCTTGATTGAGAGCACTCATGGCGAATGGTACGCTTATCTGTTTCAAGATCATGGTGCGGTTGGTCGTATTCCGTTTTTAGTACCCGTTCAATGGAAAGATGATTGGCCAATATTGGGCATTGATGGTAAGGTACCCCAAGAGCTAAATTTACCTGCAAGTAAAGGCTTGGTTCCAGGCATCGTTAATTCGGACAATTTCAGTCGCAAAAAAGGAGAAATAAAATTACCTCTAGTATGGCAGTGGAATCATAACCCGGTGGATACGCTTTGGTCCGTGACCGAGCGTGAGGGATACCTCCGGTTGAAAACCGGTCGCATTGATACCAACTTCTTACAAGCAAGAAATACATTAACACAGCGGACAATAGGTCCTGCTTGTAGTGCGAGCATTGCCATAGAAGTGGCCAAAATGAAAGATGGCGATTTTGCCGGCTTATCTCTTTTACAAAAAAATTATGGAATAGTTGGCGTCCAATCAGTGGGTAATCAAAAATATTTGGTCATGGTTAATGCTTCGACCGGTAGTCTTAAGGAGTTTGCAAAAATTCCCTTGGATCAACAACGCGTATATCTGAAAGCTGCATGCGATTTCAGGGATAAGAGGGACGTTGCCAATTTCTTTTTTAGTCTAGACGGGGAAAAATGGATATCGATTGGAACATCTTTGAAAATGTCTTATACCTTGCCCCACTTTATGGGTTATCGGTTTGGATTGTTCAATTACGCAACTAAAAATACCGGAGGATATGTAGACATTGATTTTTTTGACTATAAGGATAAATGATAAAGACAAATAACATGATAGCGATTCGGTCTATTTTTAGAGCTTTGTTACTTACGATTTTAGCACTGCAGATAAGTTTTTCGTTGATTGCTGCAAGCGTTGATATACCTGCATATATTGACTTCACTGAACAACCGGGCTACTTGCCTCTGGTAAAAGGCGGCAACGCAATTCCCATTATAGGGGGAGGAAACGAAGACGACGCGGTTGTCCGGGCAATAGATCAGTTGCGGCAAGATTTTGAAAAGGTAACCGGTGTTGAACCCATAGTGACACCCGATCACGTGTCGGCAGGGAGTAAAACGCTGCTTTTAATAGGTACCTTGGGCCGGAATCCATTGATCGATCAATTAGTAAAACAGAAGAAGCTTGATGTATCTGCAATCCGTGGGCAGTGGGAAGCATCGCTGACACAAACGATAGACAATCCATTACCTGGTGTAGAAAAAGCATTACTTATTGTGGGAAGTGATCGGCGTGGAACGATCTATGGCATTTATGAGTTATCTAAACAGATGGGCGTATCGCCTTGGTATTGGTGGGCGGATGTTCCTATTCAGCGGCATTCCGCGGTGTATGCCCGCTCGATAAAGACAATCAGCCAACCGAAGGTTAAGTACCGTGGTATTTTTTTAAATGACGAAGCTCCTGCATTATCCGGTTGGGCTAAAGAAAAGTTTGGTGGCTTTAACCATGAATTTTATGAGCATGTTTTTGAGCTTATTCTGCGTCTAAAAGGCAATTACCTCTGGCCGGCTATGTGGGGAAGCGCTTTCTATGATGATGACCCCGAAAATGCAATTTGGGCCGACAGAATGGGAATAGTTATGGGAACATCGCATCATGAACCACTGACCCGAGCTCATGATGAATGGCGCCGTTATGGTAAAGGACCTTGGGATTATCAGCAGAATGCCGAGAACCTTCGGGATTTCTGGCGAAGTGGCATTCGTAGGATGGGAGCTAGAGAAAGTGTTGTCACCATCGGTATGCGTGGCGACGGTGATGAGCCGATGAGCGAGGAGAGTAACATCCAGCTGCTGGAGCAAATTGTGAACGACCAGCGCAAAATTATTGCCGATGAGACCAGCAAAGTTGCGAAAGAAACACCTCAACTTTGGGCCTTATATAAGGAGGTGCAGGATTATTATGATAAAGGAATGCGCGTACCCGATGATGTAACCCTATTGCTTTGCGACGACAACTGGGGAAATATACGGAAGCTACCGGATCCGGCTGCAAAAAAAAGGAGCGGCGGTTATGGGATTTACTATCATTTCGATTACGTGGGCGGTCCCCGCAATTCCAAGTGGATTAATGTCAGTCAGGTGCAACGCGTTTGGGAACAGATGAACCTGGCTTATCAATATGGAGTGGACCAGATATGGATTGTGAATGTAGGTGATTTAAAACCGATGGAATACCCGATTTCATTTTTCCTGGACATGGCATGGAACCCAAATCAGTTTAACGCGTCCAATTTGCTACAGCATACTGAAAGCTGGTGTGCACAACAATTCGGTGAAAAGTATGCAAAAGAATCGGCCCGTTTGATCAATACTTATACAAAATATAATCATCGGATTACACCTGAATTGTTGGACGAAAACACCTACAGTTTGGAAAACTATGGTGAGTTTGAACGCGTGGTTGAAGACTATCGTAATTTATTGATCGATGCCATGCGACTTTACTACATATTGCCTCAACAGTATCGGTACGCTTTTGACGAATTGGTCCTGTTTCCTATCAATGCATGTTCTAATTTATACGAAATGTATTATGCAGTAGCCAAAAACCGATTTTTCGCGAACAAAAATAATGAGCGAGCTAATTATTGGGCCGATCAGGTTAAGCGCTGTTTCGAACGCGATTCAATATTAACCGTACATTATAATAAAGATATAGCGAATGGCAAGTGGTCGCATATGATGGATCAGATTCGGATTGGCTATAAGATTTGGCAAGAGCCTCACAAAAGCACGATGCCTGATGTAAGTTATTTGCCTATGACGAAGCCGAAACATAAAATTTTTATAGAGGCCGACGGTTATGTATCGATGGAGGCTGAAAATTACCATATCGCTAGTGGGAGCGACAAGGTTGCATGGACGATCATACCGGATCTAGGAAAAACGCTTTCCGGTGTAACAACCGCTCCGGTGACCAATACCCCCAATGAACAGGTATACCTTGAGTATAAGATAGATCTCCGGGCGACAGGAAAAGCAAAATTGATTGTTTTAACTTCGCCAACTTTAAATTTCAATGCGAATAAAGGTTTACGTTATGCCGTGTCTATGGACGGAGGGGCTGAGCAGGAGGTGAATATCAATGGGCATTATCGGGGAGAGCTCGGTGAATGGCAGGCGAAACGGATCATAGAAACCGCTACTACACACCTTATCGAAAAGGCGGGGCTTCATACGATTCGCGTCCGTCCGTTGGAACCAGGTATTGTGTTTCAGAAGATTATTTTGGATGTAGGGGGATTAAAACCATCATATTTAGGTCCCCCACAAAGTGAGTACAAAAGAGATGATTAACGCTTAGCACCTGAAGATGAGAACAAAGGATCATACAGACAGAAGACGAAACAATAATAGAATTATATGATGAAGAAAATTAAAGGCACACCGTTACGCTTTCCGATCAGTCCTATTTTTTTAATAGTATTTTTTGCGCTTTTACCTTGGCCTTCACAAGCACAGGTAACCAATAGTTCAGCGGATCCGTTCGATTCCGCTCCGCTTTTCACCTATTTTAAGTATGAGGGAAAGGATGAAGTTTATCAAAAAAATCCGCTGAAGGCAAATGAATTCTATACACCAATATTACAGGGGTGTTATCCAGATCCGAGCATTACGCGTAAAGGTGATGATTATTACTTAGTGAATTCGTCTTTCGCATTTTTTCCGGGTGTTCCTATTTTTCATTCCAAGGATTTGGTTAACTGGAAACAAATTGGGCACGTTCTTGATCGGCCTTCGCAGCTGAAGGTAACAAATGCGGGTATGAGCGAGGGAATATATGCGCCGGATATTAGCTACAATCCTCATAACGAGACCTTTTACATGATCACAACACAATTTGCGGGGGGGATAGGAAACATGGTGGTAAAAACGAAAGATCCTCTGAAAGGGTGGAGCGACCCGATCAAACTCGATTTTGAAGGAATTGATCCAGCGCTGTTTTTTGACGATAACGGAAAAGCTTACGTGGTTCATAACGATGCACCCGAGAAGGGTAAGGAGCAATATAATGGTCATCGGGTTATAAAAATATGGGATTATGATCTGGAACGTGATCAGATCATACCGGGTTCAGATAAGGTGATTGTTGACGGAGGTGTAGATATCAGTAAGAAGCCGATCTGGATAGAAGGCCCGCATCTCTATAAAAGAAATGGGCGGTATTATTTGATGTGTGCAGAAGGTGGTACCGGTGATCAACACAGTGAAGTTGTTTTTGTTAGCGATAACCCTAAAGGACCTTTCGAACCAGCACCTAAAAATCCGATTCTGAGTCAACGGCATCTGCCAAAGGATAGGAAAAATAAGGTCGACTGGGCTGGACATGCCGATTTGGTGGAGGGTCCTGATGGGAAATATTACGGCGTTTTTTTGGGTGTTAGGCCTAATGAGGCAAACCGTGTGAATACGGGACGTGAGACTTTTATATTGCCGGTAGATTGGTCAGGTGTGTTCCCGGTGTTTGAAGGGGGGCTCGAACCGATGCCTGTGAAATTGAAAATGCCATCAGGTGTGGTCAACAAGACCGGAAAAAATGGCTTTCTACCTAATGGGAATTTCGCGTTCATTGATGATTTTAAGGGAAAGACCTTGGATATGCGATGGATCGGCGTAAGAGGCCCTCGGGAAAACTTCGTCCAAACGGGTAAGGAAGGACTACGAATAACGCCTTTGGAAACCAACATTAATGAAATAAAGCCCACATCGGCCTTGTTTTATAGACAACAACATAAGGATTTTTCGGCAACAGTTCGTATGACCTATCAACCGATGTCCGAAAAGCATTTGGCAGGGATTACTTGTTTACAAAAGGAAACGTTTCATTATGTTTTTGGTATTACGAAAAAAGGACAACAACATTACCTGGTTTTACAGCGTACAAGGAATGGCCAGTCCGAGCTTATCGCGCAAGAACGAATTGACATAAGTAAACCAATTGAACTGCAAGTTTCGGCGCAAGGAGATCGCTACCAATTCAGCTATGCTTTTGATGGAAAGAATTTTAAAAATTTGGGTGGAGCTGTTTCGGGGGATATCCTGTCAACAGATGTAGCCGGTGGTTTTACCGGTGCACTCATCGGACTATATGCGACGAAGGCAAATGATATAAGCCCTAAGAGCGATTGACCGCTGAAGGCGGCATGATGCTTATAAAAGCAAGCAAAAAATGAATAAAAGAAAATAATTGGATGAAAACAACAAGTTGTACTCTTTTAATTGGGCTAATTGCATTGACATGCAGTTGTTTAGCACAGGATAAGCTTGGAGCTGCCCCAGTGGACTTCGATAAACCGCAGACCAATATTCCACATGGTAAAATTGATACCTTATCTTATCCGTCTGCCGTGGTTGGTAAAGATCGCAAAGCACTCATCTATACACCCCCTGGCTTTTCCGTCAAGAAAAAGTATCCGGTTTTATATCTTTTGCATGGCATTGGTGGTGATGAAAAAGAATGGTTTGTTAATGGGCAACCGCATATCATCTTGGATAATCTATACGCAGAGGGGAAAATAGAGCCAATGTTGGTTGTACTTCCGAACGGTAGAGCTATGGAAGATGATCGTGCTATTGGCAACGTTTTCGATAGTGTAAAGGTACAGGCATTTGCTCGATTTGAACAAGACTTGCTCCAGGATTTGATTCCTTTTATCGAGCAGAATTATCCGGTGTATACCGATCGGGAGCATCGTGCATTAGCAGGGCTTTCAATGGGAGGCGGGCAGTCTTTAAATTTCGGCCTTGGCAATCTCGAAAGCTTTGCTTGGATAGGTGGTTTTTCGTCGGCTCCTAATACTAAAACACCTGAAGAGCTGGTTCCTGATGCCGCTTACGCTAAAAGCAAACTGAAACTTTTGTGGATTTCCTGTGGAGATGAAGATCGTTTAATCACCTTTAGTCGCCGACTGCACGATTACTTAAAAAAACACCAAGTGCCCCATCTTTATTATGTTGAATCCGGTGGGCACGATTTTAACGTATGGAAGAACGATCTCTATTGGTTCAGTCAAAAAATATTTAAATGACCATTGTGTCTCGCAGAAAGTTGTTGAGTTTAAATAAAAATGATTATCGGAAAGCTATCGGGGATATAGCTTTTAAAAAGAAACATTTTCTTTAGTCACTTTTTTCCGCAAAAAGTGACGCAAAAACTCGTCGCTTTAAAATTTACAGGAACGACAGTGCCTCCCAGTACTACTTGTAAATTTTAGAGGCGACATATTGCAGAACGGTGGGTTTTTACTTTTAACCGAACGTATTATCTTTAGTCTTAAATACAGTCCCGCGCTAGGAAAAACGGCCTTGGAGGATATCGACGCAACGAGCAGTAAAGCATTTGCACCCTCGCTCATATTGCAATCCCCAAGCGGATTGAGGAAGTGAAACGGCTCCAATACGCGCCAGTGATGCTTTGCCATCGGTTGCAAGGTAGCCTACACATGCCTTGACTTTTTTGGTTCTTTTTGTGTTAAGACAAAAAGAACACGATAGATTTGATTAAGAAAACCTTATTTATATAAACACCTTCTTCTGTATATTGAAGCGAAACCCTTGTTTAAGTGCAAAAAGCCGATGGTCACATATATAAATTATAATACTTATCTCTTGTGAATACCTGTTAAAATTGCCAACGTTGGTTATTTTTGTAATCTATTAGTAATGAAACAGTTATTTTTAGTGTCGCTAAAACGTTTATCGCATATTTTTATGTGAAAATCCAATTCTATTTGCTTACTTTAGCATCAACTAACTAATTAATTCAGTTTTTCTGAAAGGAGCCTGTTATGATGCGAAGTATTACTGGTCATTACGTTATACTGGTCTTTTTTTGCCTATGTTGTTTTTGTGTTGTAGGCGGTCATGAACTACCTACAGGGTTTAAAAGCTACTCCACCAAAGACGGTCTTTCATCTAATACGGTATATGGTATTTGGAAGGATAGTTTTGGTTTGTTATGGCTGGCTACCGAGGATGGCCTTAATCGCTTTGATGGAACAAATTTCAAAGTATATCGACATAACCCCCAGGAAGAAGAAAGTCTTCGAGCAAACCACATTACGGCTTTATACGAAGCTTCGAATGGATGTCTTTGGATTGGAACCAATGGCGGGGCATTAAGCTTTTACGATCGTAGCAAAGATGCCATCATTAACTATAGGGGACAACCGCTCCGTAAAAAATTCAGTACAGCTATTACGAGCATCGGAGACGATAGTCGAGGGAATATTTGGGTTGCTTCGTATGGGGCTTTATATATCTTTAATCCCCATACGAAACACCTCGTTGATCATGACGACTATGCTAAATTGATGGACACTTTTTCGGGAAAGAATACATTGGTGATTTTTAGAGATAAAAAGCAACAAATGTGGATTGGCACCGATAGTGGTCTGTACGTTTATAACCATAAACTCGAATTATTAGCGACTTTTAAACATCGGGAATCCGACAAGGGAAGCCTGGCAGACGATTATGTAACTGCCATAACAGAGGATGGGATGGGACAACTCTGGGTTGGAACAATGGGAGGGCTCGGTATGCTAGAGAAAGGAAAATGGACGTTCAGAAATTATTATTCAACCTCGGCTCCATTGAAAATCAGTAGCGATAAAGTATACGCTTTGGCGCCTGACGGCGTAAATGGTCTTTGGGTAGGTACGGATGAAGGTTTAGATGTATTAGATGTGGCCTCTTTAAAAATCCGGAGCTTTAGACCGGATAAACGGAATATGCAGAGTTTAAGCAGCCGATCAATCCGTTCCATCCTTATTGATAAAGCAGGAATATATTGGGTGGGCACTTATCAGGGCGGACTCAATAAATATGACAAAAACCTGAGTCAATTTAATTTAAAGGAATGCAATATCTTCGACCCTTATGGATTACGTTCGCCGATTGTAACGGCTTTTGCCGAATATGGCCAAAATGTATTTGTAGGCACCGATGGAGGTGGTCTGCATCTATATGACCGTTCCTCGAATTTGTTGCAACATATAGAAATACCCAAGCCAAAACGTGATTGTGCGCACGATCTGAGTGTCTTGGCCATGGAAATGGGACATAACAATCGTTTGTGGTTGGGAACCTATATGGATGGCTTATTTTCATACAACCCCGAGAGTAAACGCAGCAAGCAATACATAAAGGGCAAGGGAGCGAAGCATTTAAACCATGCCGATATTTTTTGTTTAAAGGAAGACAGAAAAGGCAATCTCTGGATTGGAACAAATGGAGGAGGGCTTAATTTGCTACATGTCGACGAGGAGCGTATTGAGAAATTCGTCCACACAGCTATACGCGAAGATGACCCGACACAGCCTGCCAGTAATTACATTCGATCCATTGAAGAGGATCGAGGTGGTCGCATTTGGATCGGTACCTTTGGCTCCGGCATCTCCATCTTTAATCCTGAAAATAAGAGGTTTTCATTTTATAATAAAGCCAATAGTGGGTTGCCGAGTAATTACGTGTTAACCATTAAGGAGGATCGAGAAGGAAACATTTGGGTTGGTACAGCGGGCAACGGAATCGGATATCTAAAGAAAGGAACCGGGAAATTTATCACCTTGTCAGAAAATGATGGCTTGATCAATGGCGTGGTTCAGAAAATTCTTGAGGACCACTCGGGTAAATTGTGGTTCAGTACTAACAAAGGATTAAGTTCATACGATATAAAAGAAAATAGTTTCAAAAATTATTCTTATCATGCCGGTTTACAGACGGGATCTTTTGTATTGGGCTCCGGTTTGTGTCTTAGTGATGGTGAAATTTTCTTTGGCGGACAAAAAGGATTCAACCACTTTAATCCTTCCCAACTAAAGATAAATAAGAATGTGCCACCGGTAATTTTAACAGACTTAAAGATCGATAACCAGCGCATTTCACCTTCAAAGGAGGGCCCCATTCGCAGTTCCTTATTAATGGCGAAGGAAATTCAATTAAAATACAAACAGAACTTTTTGATCTCCTTTGAAGCATTGAATTTTACAGTAGCAGAAGAGAATCGATATCGATACAAACTGGAAGGATTTGACAAAAATTGGATTATTGCGGGTAGGGAACATAGTGCTTACTATACAAATTTGGATCCGGGAGCGTATACATTTCACGTGCAAGCGAGTAATAACGATGGGGTTTGGAATAAAGAAGGTAGGTCCATACGCGTGACTGTCGCACCACCTTTCTGGCGTACTATATATGCTTATATGGTGTATATGATAGTGATTGGAGGTGTTTTATTGTATATACGTCATCGGGGCATTAAAAAACTGGAGGCAAAATTTGCCTTGGAGCAGGAGCGTCTGCAGGCTAAACAGCTATTAGAACAAGAGCGTAAGGAAGCTGAGCATCTACATCAATTGGATCGGATGAAGATTAAATTTTTGACCAATCTGAGCCACGAATTTCGCACGCCAATTTCGCTCATTATGGGGCCCGTTGATAATTTGATAGCACAGACACAGGAACCAGGGCAATCTAGCCAGTTGAATTTGATTAAGCGAAATGCTCGTCGATTACTGAATCTGGTGAATCAACTGCTTGATTTCAGAAAAATGGAAGAGAAGGAATTACGGCTGCAATGTACACCGGGCAATTTCGTTTCTTTTATAGAGGAGATTAGTGATTCTTTTAACGATCTGGCCAGTCGAAAAAAAATCGATTACGCATTTTATACCTCCTTATCGTCGGTTTTCGCTTGGTTCGACCATGATAAGATTGAGCGGATCTTATTCAATTTACTATCCAATGCTTTCAAGTTTACACCAGAGGGAGGGGCCATATCTTTAAATTTAGAAAAAATTGAAAGTGGTGCGAACAATGAATTCGTATCATTACATGTTGCCGTGAAAGATTCCGGCATTGGTATTCCCAAAGAAGCTCAGCAACGGATATTTGATAGTTTTTTTCAATATGATTCAGGTGCAATGATACTGAATCAAGGTACCGGTATTGGCTTATCTATCGCGCGGACTTTTGTAGATATGCATGGTGGTAAATTGCAAGTAATAAGCGAGCCTGGTAAGGGAAGCATTTTTTCTTTTGATGTAAACCTTAAACGCGTAACGTCAGATTTAGACGAAACAGTGTCGGCAGCATATGAAACAAAGCCAACCACACCTTATGACAAGACGCCCATGGAAAGTGAGCTGCTTACGTCGCATGCTTCCGTTTTGATTATAGAGGATGACGATGATTTCCGCTTTTATATTAAAGATAACTTAAAATCCTACTATAGAGTGTTTGAAGCCGCAGATGGAAAGGAAGGATGGCAACGGGCTCTTTTTCACCACCCGGATATTATCGTTTGTGACATTCAAATGCCGGTGATGAATGGGCTGGATTTAGTTCGGAAATTGAAGTCAGATAAGCGAACGAAACATATTCCGGTTGTTTTGCTAACGGCATCAAATGAAGAAAAAGGATTGTTGCTTGGTTTGGAATCCGGAGCAACCGATTACATGACTAAACCTTTTGACTTTGCTGTCTTGCAGACTAAGATAGCTAATTTGTTGTCTTTAAACCAGGCATTTAAAGATGCCTATTCTAAACAAATCAGTATAACGGTTCCTGAAGACGAAGTGGTATCCGAAAGAGAAAAATTCTTGCAGAAAGTGGTTGCCTATATCCACGAAAATATGGGCAATAGCCAATTATCAGTCGAAAGTGTGAGCGCACACCTTTTTATTAGCCGAGCATCTCTATACAATCGATTATTGGAGTTTACCGGTATGACCCCTGTAGAATTTATACGTGCCGCAAAACTAGAAAGAGCAGCCTATTTACTGGAGAAAAGCGATATGAACGTTGCTGAAGTTGCTTATGAAACGGGCTTTGCCAATCCCAATTATTTTACCAAAGTTTTTAAAGCAAAGTATCAGCTGACACCTTCAGAATTTATTCAGGCAGTTTCAAAGGGCAGGAATGTGATGATGCAGGAGGAGAAATAAAGGAAAGGGACGCTCCCTATTTTCGTCTTTTCAAGGAGGGACGACGAAGCGATCGCTGGATTTAAACATTTTTATCTCTTTTTTCTCGATTAGCATCGGCGTAATCATTCGGTTAACGGATATTTTTGATAAATACTTCTTGTCAATAGATCCATAACTGAAATATTATAGCCATATGTTATATCGGAAATCAAAAACAAACGCAATCAATTCATCTCCTACAAACGCCATTTGTTTATTCTTATTCGTGCTTTTATGTGTGCAGTCGCTGATGGCCCAAAATAATACAAAAGGATTGAAAGACTATTATCAAGAATTTTTTCCTATAGGCGTAGCGGTCAATGGGCGGTCGCTTGCAGGACAAGAGGCCCATTTATTACTACAGGAGTTTAATAGTATTACGCCAGAGAACGCCATGAAAATGGAAGTGATACACCCCCGAAAACTGGAATATAATTGGGCTCTTGCTGATAGTATCGTTGCCTTTGCGCAGAAAAATCGATTGCGTGTTAGAGGACATACACTGCTTTGGCATGAGCAGGTCCCTGATTGGTTTTTCCTTGATGATCAAGGAGCTCCTGTGACAAAAGATACTTTATTAAAAAGGCTGAAAGATCATATTACTACGGTGGTTGGGCGTTACAAAGGGAAAGTTTATGCTTGGGATGTGCTGAATGAAGCTATCGATGACAATCCGAAGCAGTTTCTGCGTCAGTCTAAGTGGTTGGAGATTGCCGGTGAAGAGATACTGGCGAAGGCGTTTGAGTATGCGCATGAAGTTGATCCGGATGCGCTCTTATTTTATAACGATTATAACAGCGAACGTCCGGAGAAGAGAGAGCGGATATATCGTTTGGTGAAAAAACTAGTGGATGACGGTGTCCCTATTCATGGGATCGGGTTACAGGGGCATTGGTCAATTTTCGAGCCTTCTACTTCTGATCTGGAACAAGCCCTTGAACGTTACGCTTCACTTGGTTTGCAGCTGCATTTTACCGAACTGGATGTGTCCGTGTATCCTTGGGAAAAAGAAAGAAGAAGGAAGCGCCCGGGTGAGATCGATGCTTTAACCCCAGCGCTTGAAGAAAAGCAAATAGCACAGTATGAAATGATCTTTTCCGTTTTCAGAAAATATAAAAGTCATATTACCAGTGTGACCTTCTGGAATTTATCGGACCGTTATTCGTGGTTAGATCATTATCCTGTACAGGGTAGGAAGAATTATCCCTTGCTATTTGATCGCAATCTTGAACGTAAAAAAGCTTACTATAAAGTAGTTGATTTCAAAAACTAGTTTGTAAATCGATATTTATCATACGCATTTAAACCATATGCGAAGCTATCGTCAAGGATCAATTGTATTCATTGTATACCTTCATTGTGATAGAAATGGCTAAACCCTGTCAAGGAGCTTGTTTACTTAAATCGATCTCAAATGGCGAAGCAGGTAAACCAGCAGTATTGTAAAGTCCCGCGATGGGATTGTCTGCCCAAGCATATCGAACTTTTGCTGGTTGTTGTATCGCTGGAGCGGAAAGAATGATTGTGTTGCCACGAACTTCGGTTTTAGCCCAAACAAATTTACCATCCGTACCGGCTAATGTAAAACCTAATAGATTGTTTTCAGGTCGCAAATCCAAGGCAGCTCCTTGGTCATCAAAGTTAAGTTCGACTCGATTGCCCTTTACTTTCCATGATTTTAGTATAGGGCCTGAAGCCACCATTCCTTTCTGATGATATACATTTTTCAAGGCTAATAAGGCCAGCCGCTTCCCTATATTTTTCTTGTCCAGGGGATGTATGTCATTCCATTCTCCCAAATCAATGGCCACAGCCATGTTGGTATGAGCAGTTTTTAAGCCAAGTCGTTGCGCTTCGCGTAAATTTGCCCAAGCGCTCTCGGTAGGTTGTTGCTGTTTGGGATTATAGTTTGGTAGTTGCACATATAGAAAAGGCAAGTTCTGATCGTTCCATTTTTTTCTCCACTCATTGATTAAATCCCTAAGCAAAGCAGTATAACTTTGATAAGTTGCGATATTCGATTCACCCTGGTACCATAATATGCCTTTGATGCTATACGGAAAAAGAGGGGCTGCCATTGCATTAGATAGCCCGGTTGGTTGGTATTGAAAGGTGACAAGATCTATTGGGAAGGCTTGTGTAAGGGCACCGACTTGAAAGCTCCAATCTCCTTTTAGGCTGATGGTGTCAGAATAGGTTGTTAGCGCATAATCTTTATCCGGTATAAATTCACCATGCTTGCTTTGAGTTACTACACGAACCACCAAGGTGTTTTTTCCCGGCTTTAAAAGCCCGGGCGGGATCTTATAGCGCCGTGGTGGGTATTGATATCCGGTAGAGCCAACTAAAACACCATTGATATAAGCTTGGTCGCTATCTACAATTCTTCCTAAGTGGAGCATTGCTTCTTTCGTAAGAAGAGAAGATGGCACGCTAAAATCTTTTTTCAACCAAACGCTTCCACACTCATCCCATTTCCCTGGTATTTGAATAACCTGATCTGTTTGAAACGTATAGGAACTTTCATACCATTTTGGAACTCCCGTTAATCCTTTATCTTTTGCATCCAAAGTCGCATGCCAAATTTCGGTTTTTCGTTTATCGATTTTTTTTATACTATCGACTAATAAGCTGTCTTGATATCGTTGTGTTTTGGCCAATAAATCAGGATATTTCTGTATAGCCTCTTCCGATAACCAAGCCTCAATCGGAGAGCCTCCCACAGCACAGTGAATGATGCCAATGGGAACTCGTAGTTTTTCTTGCAAATGTTTAGCAAAGAAGTAGCCAACAGCTGAGAAGTTGAGTACTTCATCCGGCGTAACTGATTTCCAGTTCCCTGACGCAACGTCAGTTGCGGTAATATTAAAATCATAACGTAAAGGCACTTTGAACTGGCGAATAGTAAATGACTCGGCCGTATCGATTTCCCGCTGATATTTTGGCGCTACCCTTGAAATCGGTAGTTCCATATTCGACTGGCCAGAGCAGAACCATACGTCGCCCAATAAGATGTTTTTCAATCGGATGGTATTCTTGCCCTGAATAACCATGTCATAAGGTCCACCTGCCGGCATTGCGGGCAGGTAGACCTGCCAATCACCCATTGAGTTGGCTTTTGTTGTGCGTTGATGACCTCGGAAGTTTATTTCTATCAATTCTCCAGGATCTGCCCATCCCCAAAGATGAATGGGATGATCGCGCTGAAGCACCATGCTATTACCAATGAGCCTCGGTAGTTTAATTGCCGCCTCTGATGTTAAGGATATGAACGTCAAGAAGCTAAATAAGCTTAAAAGGAGCCGGTATTTGCTTGATATACGACGGTTGTGCGCTTCATGTACTAAGATGTGATTCACGATATGTTTTTATTGATTCAGGGCTGTATTGGCTTTAAATGGATCGATCATTCCCAATGTTCCGTCTGGATTGTGCTTAAGCTCCGTTACTTTTATATTCCGTAAATGTGTTTTTCCCGACAACTCCGTGTCATGATAAAATATATACCATTTTCCTTTGAATTCTATAATGGAGTGGTGCGTCGTCCAACCTTGAACAGGCTTCATAAAATGACCGGCATAAGTAAAAGGGCCCATAGGAGAATCGCCTATCGCATAGGCTAAAAAATGGGTGTCGCCGGTAGAATAAGTGAAGTAATATCGGCCTTTATATTTATGCATCCAGGCACCTTCGAAGAAACGTCGATCATGATCGCCTCCTAAAATAGGCTTCCCGGCACTGTCGATAAGCATTGCTTTCCCAACGGGGCCGTCAAATTCTGTCATATTTGATTTCAGTTTTGCTACGCGGCAGCTAATAGCGGGTGCATCATCCTGCTTTAAGTCGGTCAATGAGCCGTTTGCTTGGTAGGTGCCGGTTTCCCAACGCTGCAGTTGTCCTCCCCAAATACCGCCAAAGTACATATAGGCGGTGCCGTCATCGTCTACAAATACGGCTGGATCGATACTACAACTTCCTGCTATCGGTTCTTTGAAAGCTTTGAAAGGGCCCGTCGGCTTGATGGCTGTTGCTACACCGATCCGGAAAATATCTTCTTTATCCTTTGCGGGGAAATATAGGTAATAGGTGCCGTCTTTATAAGCGGCATCCGGAGCCCATAGCTGTCGCTTTGCCCAGGGAATATCTTCAACCGATAGGGCAACACCATGATCGGTTACCGATCCATTGATACTATCCATCGATAAGATATGATAATCACGCATGGCAAAGTGGTCTCCATTATCATTTTCAGTCGTTCCCGCATCAATATCATGTGAAGGATAAATATAAATTTTACCATCAAAAACATGGGCAGATGGATCGGCCGTGTAAATAGAATGAATCAACGGTGGGGATAAGAAGCTTTGCTTCTTCTGTTCTGCTTCGTCGCTTTGTTGTGATTGCTGTTGTTGATGATTTCCGGAGCAAGCATAGATAAATGGAACGGCTAGTAGCCAAACGGACATCTTTTTTCTCATATTTATTGATTTCTTATTTTTGTTTAAACGGATATTAGTAACCTGGGTTTTGATTTCCACTGATTTGTGGGTTGTTGTCAAGCTCGGCTTGAGGGATGGGCAATAACTCATCTCTGCCTGGACGGAAATAAGTGATGGGCTCGACACTAAAGTATCCCTTTGGCCGCCAACGTAAGATATCGATATTGCGTAACGATTCGTTTGATAATTCAACGGACTTTTCGTGTATAATGGCTTTGATTACATCCTCCTTGGTAGCGACCGGGAATTGAGCGGTAGGGTAGGGAGGCATTGCAACACTTGCTCTGGCGCGCACTTGATTTAAATAGCTCACTGCTGCAGTCAAGTTGCCCAGTTCTGCTTCGCATTCTGCTAAATTGATCAATACTTCGGCGTAGCGAATAATTCGCTGGTTATTGCCGCCCGGATGATAACTAGCTCTGCTTTTACTTTCCTTGTAGATAATCATGAACTTTCGAAAGCTAACCTTTTTCCGGACGCCGTTTACAATGGACGAATTGTTGTTTTGATCGGCATCGGTAAGTATATCGGCTCCGTTATTATATCGATCACCTGTTTGATAGAAGCTGTAAGAGAATCGCGGATCCGTTTTTTCGGCACCAGTTTCCGCATTTTCAAATTCATTTAACAGCTTGTTCGAAGGAATTAAGTTGCGCCACGCAACGGGGTTATACTCTTGATTCCGTATGGTTGATTGAGCCGCATTTGGTGTGTCATCAGTACTCCAATTAAAATCATTGTCGCCTTTATCGACATAAACAATTTCGAAAATCGATTCACTGTTAAATTCCGTTTCCTCTTCAAAATTATCTAGATAACGATCGGTTAAACGATAACCATCTGCACCGGCAGTTGGAATTTTGAGAAGAGCTTCTTTAGCACCAGTATAGTCGCCCTGTTGCATCAGCACGCGTCCGAGTAAGGCATTGGCTGCTGCATGGGTTATTCTGCCGTTTTCTGTACCGGATTTACCTGGTAATATATTCGCAGCCTCTTGTAGGTCTTGCACGATAAATTGATACACGGCGCCAGCTTCCGCTCGTGGTTGATAATCAGAAGGCGACTTAACGGTTTCGGTGTACATGGGCACAGCCCCCCACTTCGATACTAGTTCAAAATAGGCCCAGGCGCGTAAAAATTTAGCTTCTGCTAAACAGCGATCGCGCAATGTCGGATCATCGCTTACATTAGGTCCGTTTTCAATAACGGTATTGGCTCGATGAATAACGGTATAAAGTCCATTCCAAACAGCATTCATCACACTATTGGTGGGGTCGACGTTTCCGTTTAGTATCTGCGCTCTGGGAACTTCAAGTTGACTGCCGCCGGCAGCAACGTCATCACTACGTAGATCATGAAGAAAATACCATTCGCGGGCAACCAAATTGATACCTCTTACGGTGGCATAGATCGCATTGGTGCCTGCTTGCAACTCGCCGGCTGTTTTAAAGTATTGATCGGTTGATACCACATTTTCATTGTTAGTGTTCAATGCGTCTTTTTTACACGCATATAAACTGAACCCTATTGAAATTGCAAGGAATTGTATGATTCGTTTTTTCGTCTTCATCGGATTATAATTAAAATGATGCCTGAATGCCTAATTGAAATGAGCGCGGACTTGGATATTGTCCATAGTCGACACCGTTGGTCAGCGTACCGTTTTTGGAACCGATTTCCGGATCCAAGCCGGTATAGTCTGTTATCGTGAACAGGTTTTGGGCGGATACGTAAAAACGAAGTTGGCTGATGCTTGTCCAACCGAGTCCTTTTATCCATTGTTCAGGTGCAGTGTAACCAAGCATAATATTCTTTAATCGCAAATAAGATCCATCTTCAATCCAGCGGGTAGAAGGCCGTACGTTTTGATTAGGATCTCCGTTTACGGCACGCGGAATGGAAGTGTTGGTGTTTTGCGGAGTCCAAGCGTTCAAGACCGATTGATCTGCGTTGAAAAGTCGCGGCATACCTTCACGAATAATGCGGGCGGCATTAAAAATGTCGTTGCCTTGTACACCTTGAAAAAATAAGGCAAGATCAAATTGTTTATAGTTGGCCGAAAAATTCAATGAATAACTGAATTTAGGCATAAAGCTGCCAATAAAGGTTCGGTCTCCATCATTGATAACGCCATTGCCGTCTAAATCTCTGAACTTCAGGTCGCCAGGTGCCGCCCCATTCTGCCTGGCATGTGCTTCAATTTCTGCTTCGTTTTGAAAGATACCGTCTACAATATATCCGTAAAATGATTGGACAGGCTGGCCAACAACGGTATTGGTAAGCGGACCACCCCCTCCAAAGTCGGCATCCCCACCTGCTGTGATCGACGCATTTTCGCTATTTAGCCGTAGAACTTTATTACGGATGATGCTCATTAAGCAGGTTATATTCCAGGTGAAGTCACCGCTGGTTTTATGGTATCCCAATTGAAATTCAAATCCTTGATTTTGCATGGCCGCTACATTTGCTAAGGTGCCTGTACCGTTAAAACCAAAGCTGGTGGGGGTGGGCACGGTCAGAATCAGGTTGTCCGTTTTCCGTTTAAAATACTCGGCTACTAAGGTGATTTTGTTGTCTAAGAAACCTAAATCTAAGCCAATATTGGTTTGTTTTGTTTTTTCCCAAGCTAAATCCGGATTACTCAAACCGTTATAGAATGATCCATTGCCATTTACAATGGTTCCATTGAACGGATAAGTAGCCTGATTGCGTTGAATAGGTTGTAAGTAAGGGTAATTGCCGAGTAAGACGCCGTTGATGCCGGTGATACCATAACCTCCGCGCACTTTAAATTCGGAAATCCAAGGTGTGTTCTCCATGAAGGATTCGCGATCTACCTTCCAGCCGGCGGAAACGGCCGGGAAGTTTTCATATTTGTTTCCGGGAGCGAAAACAGATAGTCCATCCCGTCGGATGGAAGCGGTGAATAGGTATCTTCCATCATAGTCGTAAGTTACGCGGGCCAACATAGAGCGGATCAAATTGGTTTCGTATAAACTATTTGCCGTAACATTGGTAGCTCCGTTAAGTGTTTTGACGAGATTGGTGCTTTGGTTGCCGCTGGCTGTTTCGTTGCGATAACGTTGTCCTTGGCTTTCGTAAACAAGAGTAGCACCTAGGTTATGGTTATTGAAAGATTTGTCGAAACTCAGCTGTTGAGTGAAAAGATGCGTAGTATATAATTGTCGTTGATTTTCAATCGTAGCGATATTGACAATGGAGGTACCTCCGTCGTTATGTATAGGGGTGTAATTTTGTATAGCAATGTTAGAATGATCCACGCCATAAGTAGACGTAAATTTCAACCAAGGTGTGAGCGTCAATCTTATATAAGCCGTTCCCAGGATACGAGTGGTATTGTTGATGTTTTCAACCAGATTGGCTATTTCTACGGGATTGATCGGATCGGATGCATCGAAGCTGTTTTGGGGGCCCATGAAACCGCCGAGATTGTGTGGATTATACACCGGTAGGTACGGTTGCATACGGATCATGTTCACGATGGGGGTACGATTGCCGGCAGGTACATCAAAACGTTGCTTGGATTGACTCACATAGAAGTTCTCACCAAAAGAGAAAAACTTGCTGATCACATGTTCGGAATTAAGCCGATAATTAAGCCGTTTATAATAGAGGCCTTCCGCAATACCCTGTTGATCGAAATAACCGGCACCTGTGTAGAAATGCGACTGCTCATTCCCACCATTCAGTGAAAGGTTATACTGCTGAAGCGGTTGATTGTTGCGGAAATAAGCATCCTGCCAATCCGTATTTGTTTGCGCAAAAGTTTGTGTAGCGCCATCATAGATTGGTTGATTAAAATTTTCGGGTTCCAAACGGGGGGGAAGTGGTGCATCGGCTCCGTTCAACGCCCGTTCATATTGTAAATACTGTGCGGTATTTAATAAGTTGAATTTTTTACTGGGACTTTGTATACCGAAATACGAGTCGAAGTTTACCTGTAATCGATCGCGTGCTGCGCCTTTTTTGGTTGTAATCATCACTACACCATTGGTTGCACGAGAACCATATATTGCAGCGGAACTAGCGTCCTTAAGGACGTCAACTGATTCGATATCCCGGGCGTCGATGTTGGAGATAGCAGTGGGGAAACCATCCACTACGTAAAGTGGATCGGAAGCAAAACTAATTGAACTAATACCTCTTATCGCAACAATAGGAGAGGTTCCGGGCGAACCATTATTGGTGACCGTTAAACCGGCAACCCGTCCTTGTAAAGCCTGGTCTGTGCTGGCTACCGGTAACTCGGTGAGTGTTTTGGCACTTACAGAAGATACCGCACCGGTAATGCTTGATCGCCGTTGGGTACCGTAACCAACCACGACAACTTCACTTAAGGCCTGTGAGTCACTCGTTAGTACAACCTCTAGACTTGTTTTTCCTGCTATCTGCACCTCCTGAGTTAAAAAACCTACATAGCTAAATATCAAAACGGCCTGATCATTGGATGCGCTGATACTGAAAGATCCATTTTGATCGGTGCTTGTACTGTTGTTAGTTCCTTTCAGTGTAACACTAACACCGGCAAGCGCTTGTCCGTTTTCATCACTTACCTTTCCTGTGATTGTTTTTTGGACGGATTGCGCTACGGTCGCAGCTGAGGATAAAAATTGACTCGACGTCGAGCTAACGGTCATTGCTTCCCCTGTTATCGAGGCAATTGTTTTTACCGGCAACCCAATACCAAGCGCATAAACTGCGACGGTATAATGCACTATTTGTACAATGTGTTTCTTCATCTGCGTGAATTTTAGTTTATTATATGGTTTTTGTGGTTTTGATTTGCTTAAGGACGATTGGGATCGTTTCGATAAATCATTCACCCGATATAAAGTCACTTATGTCAAAGCTAAGTCTGGAATGATTTATAGGGGTAGTAAGAATGTTGAAAATGTTAGCAATAATGTCTATAGGCAACACGACTTATGATGTGGCGGTCGGTTTAAACATATTTGTTGTTTTTTTTGCGATTATGACACCATAGCGATTGATGTACTACGGTAAATTTGTGCTCATTCACTTGAAGGAAATTGATGAAAGCGCATAATATGGAATTCCGTCTAGAGAGTTTAGATCGATATTGTTATTCTTGGATTGTTGCTGAATCTGATAAAGGTTACTTCCATATCGTAGTACATGTGAGTTGTCCTAGCTTCATTTAGTACGCGAGGTTGGTTGTTGGTTTATATTGGTTATACTCCCGGTTTGGTCTCCGGGAGTTTTTTTATGGACTGTTTATTGTTTTTTGCGACTGACAGCAATACCCGAGCTGCTCGTTTTGTCGATAGTTGTT
Organism: Olivibacter sp. EAT-5; assembly: GCF_044784325.1. Classification (NCBI taxonomy): domain Bacteria; kingdom Pseudomonadati; phylum Bacteroidota; class Sphingobacteriia; order Sphingobacteriales; family Sphingobacteriaceae; genus Olivibacter; species Olivibacter sp. EAT-5. The sequence continues at coordinate 3,503,381 of NZ_CP173028.1, forward strand.
TCATAACCGGGTTGCTTTTCGAGAAAATCTAAGTATTCGCTGATACCGGACATATCTTGAAGTACATTATGGGCCGTAAAGGTTCCTCCTTTTTTAAGTTTAGGATCTATATCCTTAAAATACTGAATGTACCAATCTTTGTCGGCATCGGAGAAAACAAAGTCAAAGGGGCCTTTCAACTCCTTGACAAGTTGATGGGCATTACCAAGTTTAAAATCAACGATATGAGATAGGCCTACTGTCTTTAGGTTTTCGATGGCTTCCTTTTGGCGTTCCTTATTTAGCTCGATCGTTGTCAGTTTACCGCCGGTTTTGCTAAGCGCCCATGCAATCCAAATAGTAGAATGCCCTGTGGACGTACCGATTTCCAAGGCAGACTGATAATTGTTTTTTATAATGAGATCATGCAATATTTGGCCGTCTTCATACGGTACGTTTAGATTATGCCATTGCTGCTGTTTCTTTTTTAGAAATTGCTGTACTTGCTTATCTAGTTCTTCTTGCTTTGTGGTTTGTGCATTCGCTTTCGTGAACAAACTGAATAACAAGATATAAAGCAGCATCGTTTTAAATAGGACGATCGTTTTCATAATATGGGTATTAGTCCTATGATAAACAGCTGAAAGTACTTTTTGTTATAATATAAGTCTGTTCAGCGTTTTAAATGTAACACATTTGCTCCTAAATCTTTTTCAAATACCCGTTCCAATTTTTTATGGTGTGTAATAATCATGATTTCTAAGGACCCTGTACCCACAGTACCATCAAGGATGTGTCCGCCATAAGCCACAAAATCTTTCCCGGCTACTACACCATGTAAATGGATACTGGGTTTGTCATCTTGCCAAGCTATGCTTCCATGCATGCTGGCCAATTCGACATCTTTAAAGTGCTTCGGATTAAACTTCTTTTTGGCTGAATCGAAAAAACCAAAAGTCACATTGACGAAGCCCATACCGGTAAAATTGGCGGAAGGAATTTGTTCAGCAAGCGCAAAATGCTCAAGCAGGGGTATGATCTCGTCTCCTTGGCGTAATACCATTAAATAACCATTGGATACCCTGGTGTACCTTATAGTGGAATCTTTTTCTTGTGCCGGTAATCGATTGCTGATAATGGTTAAGCAGCCAATCAGCGGAAGTATGATGAGTAATTTAATGGTATTCATAGCTAAACAAAATTTTAATCAGCTGTCTGACTTTGGAGCAGCTGATTATTATTGCTACAATTTTTCCAGCGCTTTGTTTATCGTTTCTAAATCTTCTGCAGATAAACTGACTTGTGCAGATTGCGCATTTTCCTTTGCTTGTTGTGCATTGCGAGCACCGGCCAATACTGCGGTAATACCTGGTTGCAAACTAGTCCACCGTAAAACCAGCTGAGATAGGGTCACTTGTTTATCAATTGCAATAGGCTCAAGTGTTTGAATTAAATCCTGAACCTTGTCTAAATTGAATTGCGTAAAGTAACCCTGTCGATGATCATTTTCTTTTAGCTTACCACCACGAAAATACTTGCCACTTAGTAATCCTCGTTCCATCGGACTGTAAGCGATGATGCCGATGTTGTTTGCAAGCGTATAGGGAACTAATTCTTCTTCAATTTCGCGATTCAGCATACTATACGAAACCTGGTTACTGGCAGGTAATAAGGTTTCTGACGCTTCCTTTAATTGCGCAGTGTTGTAGTTACTTACGCCAGCTGCACGGATTTTGCCTTGTTTTATCAATATTTCCAAGGTTTCCATTGTTTCTTCAATGGGCGTCGTTTGATCTGGCCAATGTAGCTGGAGAAGGTCAATGTAATCGGTACCCAACCTTTTTAAACTTTCTTCAACTTCTTTAATAATATTCTCTTTTCCAGCGTATCTGTAAACCGGAATTTTTTTCCCGCTTTCCTCGGCATCGAAAAAGAAGACACCTTTTCCCTTATTGCTACCATCCCATACCAAACCAAATTTGCTTAGCAGTTGAATGCTTGTACGGTCTCGTCCCTTGATCGCTTCTCCTACTAATTCTTCGCTCAAACCAAAGCCGTAAAAAGGAGCGGTATCAATAGCGCTTACACCATGATCAAGTGATGCTAAAATCGAACTGATTGAGTCTTGCTTATCATTCCCACCCCACATATTTCCACCAATAGCGAAGGCACCATGTGTTATAACGGGTAATTTTAAATCGGTATTTCCTAATTTACGATATTCCATTCTTATATTAATTTTGTTTTATAAATGAGTGGTGTCTCTTGAAGCGCTTTTTCTGCCAGCAGTTGAAAGTCCTGAATATAAGGCTGCTCGTTGTGCAAATCCAAGCTGCTTTCATCTTGCCAGATTTCATAAAAAATAAACCGCGAAGGATCTTCAAGATCTTGATGTAAATCATATTGAAGGCAAGCTTTTTCCTCACGTGTACGGACAACCATGGTTTGCAATTGTTTTTTTACCTCATCTATATGTGCAGGCTTGCTTCTGATAATAGCTATTAAATGAATTTTCATTGGGATAAATAGTTTTTTAATGATCTGTCAAATTAATAAAAATTAGGAAGCCTTTAACCCCCACGTAGCTGATCCAAACACGTCCTGAAGATGAGAGCGATAGCGCGCCATGTCGCGATCAATTTGTGCATTCTTTTCCACGTCATGAAAATGAAAACTTTTTAGAGGTTCCATACCGGTGAAAGCATTCATACGATGAAAACCAAAGAGTGGGCCATCGTCGACACTATGTTGTTTAAAGAATTCGTTAGGAAGTGTAAACGCCGTTTCCGGTGCATTCCAGCTGGTAGTTAGCATGTACTTTCTGCCATGAAGCGTTCCACCTGTACCATAATTGATTTGGGGATTGTCTGCCTTACGACCATCACTGCGGTAGATTCCACGCTGATGCCCTTGAGTGAAGACTTCATCTATATATCTCTTAAATCCGAAAGGTACCTGGAACCACCAAATCGGCGTGTGATAAACAACAAGATCTGCCCATACATATTTATCCACTTCTTCTTGAAGATTATAACCATCTGCGATGTTAGTAAGTTGTACCTCTGCGCCACGATTACGGAAAAATTCGACGGTTTCTGACGCAAGGGTGTTATTAAAACGTCCACCGGAGTGGCCAAAATGTTGTGCTGCATTAATGATGAATATTTTTTTCATGTTCGCTTTCTTTATTAACAGCACAAAAGTAGGGTTCAATTATTCATTATAAAAATAATATAAGTTTTGTTTACCTATAATAAAAATGATGATATTCGGTGGTTTTATTGTAAGCGATCTTTATTAGCGATCACGTTTTAAGTAGTAACGAATAAACTTAATTGGCTAAAAGCCTCGCACCTGCTTTATAATACAATTCAGCCAATGCCTTATTATAGGTTGTAATCAGATCCTCTTTTTTTATTTTCATGTCAATCAGTTTACTCTCCCGACTATTAATAATGAACAGCGTGCTTTCGCCCAGATCGAATTTTTGTAATTCCCCGGATAAGAGCACTTCCTGATTGTCAATACTCGCTACTTGTAACTTAAGTTGAGCGCTATAGGCAGTAAGATCGTTGTACTTAGTAGTAATGTCGTTTTTAATATTACGACCGGTTATGAGCAAATCATATTGTAGCTGTTCTTGTTTCAACTTCACTTCCTTCAGTTTCCCTCGTTCCGCGCGAAGGAAGAGGGGAAAGGCAAATTCAAGTCCAAACTTGTAGTTGCTCCAATTGAAGTCATAATAGTGCGGGATATATTCATTGAAGTTTCTGCGACTGGATATCAACGTACCTGAAATGTTTAATTTCGGTTTCAACATTTCTTTTCGATAGCGTTCCTCGATGCGTAGTTGCTGCTCTTTGCTCCAAAGTTTCGATAGTTCAGGATGTATATCACTCGCTTGCTCTAATAGATTCCCGAGCATCGTTGGGGATGGTGACAGCTTTACGCTGTCTATAGTCGTAGGTACTGCATTATCGGGTAATTCCATTGGCTGCTCATATTCATTCCATAAGTGGTTAGACAAAATCAACCGACTGTTTTTTAAGGCGATTTCATATTTGGCCAATTGCATTTTTCTTTCCTGGACAGTAATGGCCGCTTCCACAGAATCAATGGGCGGCTTGTCGCCCAGACGCGTTTGCATACTAATCGCTTTAAATCGCTCTTCAGCAAGTTGGACACCCTCTTTCAGTAGTGTATACTGCCGAAAGGCATAATACCAATCCCAATAATCTTTTACGGCCGTGAACCAGATAGCATTTATTTGTTTCAACTGTTCAGCTTCCGCGTAGGCAACCATTACCTTGGCTTGTTGTAGTGTACTGCGTCTGTTATCAATGATGAGGCCTTGACCAAGGGGAATGCTGATGCCTAGCCCCGACAAACCCGCTGTAGACGTGGTAGTTTCCGGATTCGTATAGGTTCCGACGTTCCGATCGTAAGCTAGTTTTAAATCAGCTCCTGCTAACCATAAGGGTATTTTCAGCTCGCTGTTCCAGTGATTATAATAATCGGTATTACCGAAATATTTGTTATTGAAAGCCGCTTTCAAGGCCGGGTCAAATTTTCCGCGCGCCTGTGCAACTTGTGCTTTTGCTGTTTCACTTAAGAGTTTGGCTTGTTTCACTACCGGATGATGAGCCATTAAAAGGTCTTCTAAGTCCTCCAATGTAAATTCCTTCAGTTCAGAACCACTCCTGTTCTCCTGTGCTCGGCTTATTGACAATCCGAAGCAGATGGCCAGTAAAACGAATATCTTTTTACTTGTCATAAATCACTACTTTCCTTCGGTTTTTGGTTCTTTTTCTAAACTCGGCGGGAAACCGTTAAGTTGGCGCCATATTTCATACCAGAGTGGTACCGCATTTAAAATAACACGTCCGAATGCTCCTGAGCCTAAACGCAATTGTTCCGGCCATGGTTCGTCCTTATCAGGAACGGGTGTAGTGGGTTTTATGAGTAAGCGGTATTTGCCATCGGCACTGCTAACCTTGTCGATGACCGCTACCTTGCCGGCAAAGGTACCAACAGCTACCGAAGGCCATCCCGAGAACTGTACAGACGGCCAGCCTTCAAATTGCAGACGTGTATCGCTTTCACTAAGAATCAAAGGTACATCCATGGCATCTACATACAATTCAACAGCCATCACCGTTACCTTGGGCTGTAACGTAGCGATCGATTCGCCCTCTTTAATATTCTCACCTATGCCGGCCTTCAGTGTCTTTACGATATATCCACTTTGGGGAGCCCTGACAACGTAGTGATCTCGACGTACCTCAATATTGGCAATTTCATTTCTTAACTTGGCGATGTCCCCCTGTGCCGAGGCTTTGCTGGAAAGCGCTGAACCTAGATCGGACTGTGCTTTGGCTAACGATTCATTGTACTTAGCTTGGATATTGTCGAGATCAATAGTTGCATTGATCAATGTTTGCCGTGCGTTAGTCAATTTATTTTGAGCACTTACTACCTTTGCCTCGTCATTTTGCAGATTTAAGCGGCGAGTTTCAATATCAGTAAGCGAAAAAAGTCCGTTTTTGTATCCCTGCTCGTAACGCAGCAATCGTGCCTTGCTGGTTTCGTAGAAGCTTTGCATCGCAACCAGATCGGCACTGTCTATTTTTACTACGTTTCTAGCTTGTACAACCTTATTGCGTGCGGCCTCCAGCTGATAACGTAAACCGGCAGTCAGCGCGTCAATTTGGGCTTTTGTTGCAAGCATTTTCTGATCGGCAGCCTGCTCGCTACTCTTTTTTGCAGTTAATTGCTCGTTTAACCGTTGGGGCAATTCGGGATCAAAGTAGGAGGGGGCTGTTTCGGAAATCACCAAAATAGTGTCGCCTGCCTGAACTTCATCGCCATCTTGTACTGCCCAGTGTTCAATACGGCCACCTATTTGATTTTGAATGGTTTGTGGGCGTTCTTCCGGTTTTAAGGCAGTGACGGTTCCGCGGCCGGGGATAGTTTGCCGCCAAGGTAAAAATAAAATTACAATAAATAGGATGGCAGCAAAAAGCAATATCCTACCTAGGGCCATCACACCTCGCTTTTTTAACAATTGATCACGACCTGCGACGGAAAGGTCTTCCCATTTGATCGTTGACAACAAACTATGTGCTTTATTTCCCATAATCAATGGCCTCCTCCTCCAATTCAAGGTCTGTTACACTGGCTAACTTAACACTACCCGTTAACATATCGAAAATGGTATCCAGATTTGTCAGTAACTTTTCTACAGCATAGCCAATCTGGACAATTACAACCTCTGCTGCTACGAACTGACCGAAAGTCATCTCCCGTTCAACTACAAAATAAGAGCCGAGTAATAGCATGGCACCGAAAAGAATTGTTCGGATTAATACAGAGCCTGCAAAAAAGCGTTTTAACACTTTGAAATGCTCATTCCGGGAAGCAAGGTATTTGCTTGTAATGTAATCTGTGTCAGCAATTACTTTTTTCATCATTTCCCGATTGCCTCGGTATTCATCGATATGATTCGCCACATCTTCCAAATAGGCGACGGTTTCATATTTGTGAGCAGATTCTTCAATACTCGTGTTAAGTCCACGTTTGTAGTAGATAGCGAGAACAACCGCTACCGCCACTATTACCACGAGACCGAAACTTAAGAAGACCGGATGGTAGAACGATAAAAGTATAACACTAAAGAAAATGGTAACAACAGCTGCCATAATATCGATCAGTAATTTTATAATACCTTTTTGAATAATGATGACATCAAAAAAGCGATTTACAAGTTCAGGCAGATTCTCGCCATCCAGTTCCGAGCGCTTGATTCGTGGAAGACGGTATGCAAACTCGAGTGACGACTTTAGAAAGATTTTCTGTTCAAGGTATTCTACCAAGCTCAATTGGCCTATGAGTAAAGTGCCTCCAAGTACAACGCCTGCAATAACTGCGGTAATAAGAATATAGGTAGAGCTGTACATGGCTCCATTACTGAGCAAATTGAAAATGGCTGTAATGCCTATCGGAATACTAAGACTAAAGATTCCGATGATAATAGCGTATAAAAATATGTAGTTTATGGTTTTACGTTCCGGATGCAGCATGCCGACAAGCCGCTGCAAGGGCGTTGGCGCCGAACCTGCGTGTTTTTTTTTCATAAGAAGTAATTAAAATAAAATGTTAGGGTGATTTTCTCTGTGAAATGGCATTAATAGATGCGGTCCGGAGGGGGGGATGGAACCGTACCGAAATGCGGAATACAGTAAGCAAAGCGGTGAGCACCTTCTGCATTTCCGTCTCTCTTTTTTAAGATTCGGGAATCGCACTCATCGTTCTTCGCAAAGAATTCAACGTTTTTTTTCTGCTGTTTTTCAGGATCTTTCTTTTCTTCTTTTTCCGACTTCTCTGAATCGTTGCAAATCTTAAAGTTTGAAAGATGTTTATCTTTTACAATCGCAGTGACGGTCCCAGCCATTTTTAGCGTAAATAAGCTAATTAAGAAGAATCCGATAGTATAACGTAAAAAGGCACTTCTAAGGTGTTGCAACATGTTACAAAATTAGCGGCACTATTATACGAAGATGTCAGCAAATTGTTAACCTTTCGCAACTAACGTGATGTAATTTTAATGGTATTCTAATGAATAAAGCGATTTTCTTTAGGTTTTGTGTGTAATCTATAAAAATGGTAGATTTTATATATATTTGCCTATGATTGATTTAGTAAAAGAAAATAACTGGATGAAAACAATACGATTGACGTTAATTGGGTTTTTAATAGGCTTCACATTTAACGTGGCTGCCAGGAGCGAACAAGATACATCTCAAACTAAAGATGCTGATCGCGGCTATATCGTTCAGGTAGGAGATCAGGCACCGGATAATTTTGAGTTGGTGTTGCATGACGGCAGTAAGACTTCTTTAAAAGAATTACGGGGAAAAATTGTTCTTTTGCAATTTACGGCCTCCTGGTGTGTTGTTTGCCGAAAAGAAATGCCTTATCTCGAACGCGATATTTGGCAAGCTTATAAGGATAAAGATGTGGTATTGATTGGCGTGGATCGCGACGAGCCCTTAGAAACGGTGCTAAAGTTTCATCGGGATATGAACATTACCTATCCTTTAGCACTAGATCCTGGAGCTGGTATTTTTCAACAATTTGCTGATAAAAAGGCAGGCGTGACCCGTAACGTTCTTATTGATCGTACCGGAAAAATACGGTTTTTAACACGTTTATACGATGAGGCCGAGTTTGCTCAACTGGTTCAGGCAGTGGATAATTTAACAAAAGAACAACATTAATCAGAAACCGTTACCGAGTCAGCTATGCAAGTACACTTCAACAAAGTATTGCCTATTCTCATCCTTTCTCTTACTTTCGGATTTACCATACTTAAAGCGCAACAGGAAGAACTACTGGAAAATCGCTTTGACGCTCTTTTGCAGAAAGAGAGTATTGGACGGAATATCAAGAATTTGTCGGCGTATCCCCATCATCTTGGTTCCCCAAGAGGGAAAGAGGTTGCCAACGAAATTTTAAATTGGTTTAAACAATATGGATGGGATGCTCAACTGGAAGTTTATCACGTATTATTTCCTACGCCGATTGAGCGACAGCTTGAACTATTGGCGCCAAGCCATTATCAAGCCATATTAAAAGAAATGCCGGTAGAAGGTGATCCAGTAGCGCATCAAGAGGGGCAGCTGCCAACCTATAATGCGTGGGGTGCGGATGGAGATGTGACCGCACCGCTGGTTTTTGTCAACTATGGCTTACCAGCCGATTATGAACAACTGGAACGATTAGGGGTGGATGTAAAAGGAAAAATCGTGATAGCAAAATATGGTAATAGCTGGCGTGGAATAAAACCCAAGATTGCTTATGAGCACGGTGCTGTTGGTTGCATTATTTACTCCGACCCGAAAGAGGACGGCTATTTTCAAGGCGCGGTTTATCCTGAAGGGCCTTTCAAGAACGAGTATATGGTGCAACGGGGTTCGGTAATGGATATGGTGGTTTATCCAGGGGATCCTTTAACTCCCTGGATTGGTGCAACGAAGGATGCAAAGCGCTTGACGAAAGAAGAAGCTGCTACCATTTTAAAGATACCGGTGTTACCGATCAGTTATCACGATGCGAAGCCTTTATTGGAAGTCCTCGACGGTCCGGTAGCTCCAAACGCTTGGCGAGGTGCACTTCCTATAACTTATCGGATCGGCGGTGGGAATCAGAGCAAAGTGCATTTAAAAATTAAGCAAAACTGGGATATTGTGCCTGCTTATAATGTAATCGCCAAGATCAAAGGCAATGAATTTCCTGACGAGTGGATTATTCGAGGAAATCATCATGATGCTTGGGTCAATGGAGCCGATGATCCGGTAGCGGGACTATCCGTTTTATTAGAGGAGGCAAAAGCAATTGGAACCATGGTTAAAAACGGCTTCAAACCGAAACGAACCTTGGTTTACTGTGCTTGGGATGGAGAAGAACAGTCGCTGCTCGGCTCAACCGAATGGGTAGAACATCATGCAAAAGAATTGAAACAAAAGGCGGTAACCTATATTAATACGGATGGAAACGGGCGGGGTTTTTTGAGTGCCGGCGGATCACACGCATTAAAGGATTTGGTAACCGACATAGCAGGTGATGTACAGGATCCATTAACAGGTAAGTCGATACTCGATCGAAAATTGGCCAACACCGTTATATCGGCGACCTCTCCGCAGCAGAAGCAAAAGTTGCTCGCAAAAAAAGAGTTTGCTTTACAAGCGTTGGGAACAGGTTCTGATTATTCGGCCTTCTTACAGCATTTAGGAATACCTAGTCTTAATTTTTCTTTTGGAGGAGAAAGTGAAGGGGGGGATTATCATAGTATTTATGATTCGTATAATCATTATGTCCGATTCAAAGACCCCGATTTCAGTTATGGGCTTGCGCTGGCACAAGTTGCCGGTAGAGCTGTTTTACGATTATCCGAGGCTGAGATTTTACCTTTTAGCTTTGATGGCCTGCAAGAAGCAATCAATACGTACGCAAATGAGGTGCAAAAGCTTGGTGAGGATCTTCGTCTGTTCCATGCTGTTGAAAACCAACTGATAAAAGATTCTTTATATGCCTTGGCAGCCGATCCGAAAGAGCCCTATGTACAACCGATACCAAAAAAATCAGTACCCAATTTTTCATTTGCGGGATTGCAAGAAGGTGTTGATAGCTTAAGCAAATCCATTCAAGCGCTTAAAGAGCGGCGGCAAACATTTAAGGGAAACAAAAAAGCTTTAGCATTGGTAAACAAGCAGCTTTTTCAAGCGGAGAAATCGTTGTTACTGGAAAAGGGATTACCTAGGCGTCCATGGTATAAGCATAGTATTTATGCACCGGGATTTTATACCGGTTATGGAGTCAAAACATTGCCCGGCATCCGAGAAGCCCTGGAAGAAGGGCATTATCAAGAGTTTGAAGAGCAGCTACAATTACTGATCGGTACGATCCGAAAACTTAAAACCGCGCTTGATCGTATTTTCATATAATGAAACTATTGATATTAAAGAGGGATGTCTAGTCAATTTTTATTACACTTGTAAACTACTTTTGTAAGACTTCATTGTTTTTTAATTTTACCATTACCCGCATAACATCATCTTTGGACCAGATTCGTAGCATCTTTGCTGTGTAAGCATTCAACAAGTAGGTTGTCTCCAGGGTGAGTCCAGGTTTTTCCTTAAAAACCTGGACTCACCCTGGAGACAACGTGGACTCACCCTGGACTCACCTCGAAGAAAGACCCTGTCAAAACGCTACTTTGTCTTATCCACCTATCCAGTCGTACCTTCCTTTTTCGAATACGTTTGTTCCATTGTCGAGCAAAATGATTAAATCGAAATTCATAATTTTGTATCTTTGAATTAATTAACTTATATGCAATGGAGAAAGCGGAGACTTTACAGGAATACTATAGAAGAACGTGTAGAAAAATGCCGCCGGATTTGATAGAAGGTGGTGGTAATAATGCCCACTTCAATGTCTTAAAACGAAACAATTGTTATGCAAGCTTACATTTTTCCCGCAAGGATTATTACAAAATCTGTTTAACGCTGGGAAGCGCCATATTGCATACTGATAAAGGCACAATTTCCATTGATAAACCGGCGATTTTCTTTTCTAATACCAATGTGAGATTTGGTTGGGAAAACACATCCCCGGCTCAGAAAGGCTATGTTTGCTTGTTTAACGATTTGTTTATTGGTAATGAATTGCGGAAGGCCCTGTCTAATCTATTTAACCTGTTTCGAAATGACGTATACTCCTTTATCTTTCTGAGTGAAGAGCAATACGATTTACTATCTCAATATTTTGAATGGATGCTTAAGGAGTATAATAGTGAATTTGTTTACAAAAAGCAGATCATTGAAGACTTTTTACGATTGATTACTTATACGACAGTTAAATTACGGATGGAACGGGGTGCGTCAGAGAAGCGAATTCCGGATAGCGACCTAGTAAATCGATTTTGTGATCTACTGGAAAAGCAATTCCCTATCGAGTCTCCCGATAATGCGCTGGTTCTTAAAAGCCCGGCTGATTATGCACTACAGCTGCAGGTTCACGTGAATCACTTAAACTACAGTTTGCGTTCCTATTTTGGTAAAACTACCAGCGATCTTATTCAAGAACGAATCTTACAAGAAGCGCTCGATTTGTTACAATACAGTCATTGGCGTATTACCGAAATCGCATTCAGCCTAGGTTTTGAGTATCCTCAGCATTTTAATAATTTCTTTAAACGGAAAACCGGTAAAAGTCCAAGAGAATATCGGAGTCTGCTGTTAAGTGATATTTGATTTCATTAACTAATATTTGATTTGCTTATTTTTCGATAGCGAATAGTCCGCTAGTTTTGTAATGCTAAAAAACAGGGTATTATGAAGCTATACAATAGCAAATTTGAGAAGATCAGTACGATTTCTACCTTTATTTTAATTCCTCTATCAGGACTTGTAACCGATGTTTATATTCCATCTTTCCCAGAGATGCAATCGGTTTTTCAAACAAGCGCGGCAGGTATTCAGTTGACGCTTTCTTGCTTTTTGATCAGTTACGGGATTACCATGTTTGTGGCCGGGAGTGTAGTTGATAGTTTTGGAAGATATCGAATTATATTAGGCGCCTTATTGTTATTTGCATTGAGTAATTTTTCGATTGCTTATGTGCATAATCTTTACTTCCTTTATGCTATACGCGTTTTACAGGGAATATTGACCGCGCTGATCGTGGTGGCCAAGCGTGCCTTTTTAGTTGATATCTATACCGGCGAAAAGCTCAAACATTATATGGGGTTGCTGTCGGTGGTCTGGTCGCTCGGCCCCATTACAGCTCCCTTCTTGGGTGGGTACCTGCAATCTTATTGGGGTTGGACATCTAATTTTATTTTCCTAGGTGTTTATGCTTTGTTTTCTTTTACCTTGGAATATATATTCTGTGGGGAAGCAATGCGTCAGGCCCAGGCCTTCCGTATGCCTACTATTATTGCAAGTTATCGCAAGGTGTTGGGAACGAAGGAGTTTTCACTAGGGCTCTTCGTGTTGGCAGCAAGTTATTCGATGGTCCTGATTTTTGGTATGACGGCTCCTTTTATTATCGAAGAACAATTCCATTTATCATCGGTGGTAACCGGTTATTGTGCGCTCATTTCCGGTTTAGGCCTTTTTGTAGGAGGTATGTTGGCTAAGCAATTAACCAGTCGTCCGCTGCTAATGAAGTTACGAATCGCTAATTTTTCTGAATGCATGATTGCGCTATTGATGTTTTTCGTTGGTACGTTGTTTACGAACCTATACGTATTAATGTTATTTGTATTCAGTATGCATGTTTGTGCGGGCTTTATGTACAACGTCTATTTCACTTTTTGTTTAACACGTTTTCCGCAAAACGCGGGTATATCCAGTGGTATTACCAGCGGAGGTTCTTATCTCATAACCTCGGTGCTAAGCTATAGCACGATTAGTCTGGTAAAAGTGAGTAGCCAAAGTACGCTTGCCATCTGTTATTTTGCAATGGCCGTTGTGACATTTTCACTATTGCAAGTATTGAAAAAGATTCGGATGAGTGGGGTAGACTAAGCATTCAAAGAGATTAATTGCTATCTTGCCATGCTTTTTATCCGCCCATCTAGATGAAGTAGTGTCGGAAAAATGCAGCGTACTCTCCGGTTGCAAGTAGAAAATCATGCAATGAAGAAGCTATTAAGGATATTAAAATATATGATGGTCGTTATTCTCAGTGTAGCCGTTTTGTTAGCGATTACGGTTTTTTTTTATATTCGACAAGATAAATTTGGTCAAGCACCTTCGGGTAAGCGACTAGAGCGGATAAAGCAATCACCCAACTACCGAGATGGACAGTTTCAGAATCTACATTTTACACCAACGATCACCGAAGGATACTCTTTTATCGGTGTACTTTATAAGTTCTTTTTCGGTAAGGATCCGAGAAACCGACCGACTGATCCACTTCCTACTGTTAAAACAAACTTACAGCAACTGGACCCGAATGCTAATCTTCTGGTTTGGTTTGGGCATTCTTCCTATTTATTACAGCTAGACGGCGTACGCTATTTGGTGGATCCGGTATTTTGTGGGAATGCATCACCCGTTCCGGGATCGAATAGAAGTTTTAAAGGAACCGATATCTATACCGCAGCGGATATGCCATCGGTTGACTATCTCTTGATTACACACGATCACTATGATCATCTTGACTATGAAACGATTGTGGCGTTGAAGGATAAGGTGACTCGGATAATTTGTGGTTTAGGGGTAGGTGCCCATTTTGAACATTGGGGATATGAAGCCGATAACATTATTGAAAAAGATTGGAATGAAAAGGTTGTCGTTAATACCCAAACAACCTTGCATACCTTGCCTACCCGCCATTTCGCAGGTAGAAGTTTCAGCAGAAACAATACACTTTGGCTCTCATTTTTGTTGGAAACCCCAACCAAAAAAATCTATTTGGGCGGTGATAGCGGTTATGATACCCATTTTGCGACGATAGGCAAGCAATTTGGTCCGATTGATTTGGCGATTCTTGACAATGGACAATACAACCCCGCCTGGCAAGCGATTCATATGCTTCCGGAAGAAGTTATAAACGCTTCGAAAGACTTAGGAACCAAACGTCTTTTTCCGGTACACTCATCAAAATTTGCGCTTTCTCTGCATGCCTGGGACGAACCCTTAAAAAGAATAAGCATACTCGCTGCATCGGAGAAGTTGCCTTTTATTACGCCCATGATAGGGGAGGTAGTCCGCCTCGATGATCCTGCCCAGACCTTTACAGCATGGTGGAAAGGTGTAAAATAACCATATTTTATTTTCGCTGAAACATTTCAGTAGGCGGTTTGTTAAAAGGTAGTTACATTAGTAAAATCACTGAAAAATGGGATTATTTAGAACAATACTACTAGGCGCAGCCGCTTATGGTGCCTATAAATATGCGACGAAGAAAGATGCAAATGGCCGATCGATGGTGGATGATATTAAAGAGAAGGCACCGGCATGGAAAGAGAAAATAATGCGTTTCAAAGACGATATGGAACGGGAACTTAAACATCGAACATCCGGTGAGTATAAGTAACCTTCGTTTAAAAACCGAAGATTACTTATACTGAAAGACAAGCTGCTTTTAAAAGTTGTAAGAGAGATTCATCGTTAGGGTGGCCCCGTTTCCACGAACGTATTCGGCATCAATTGCGCGATATTGGCTAACCACTGGATAGTAGGAGCTGTTTAACAGATTCTCTACGCCCATCCCTAGGGAAAACTTGTTGTTGATTCGGTATAAAGCAGAGAGATTAAGCAAGCTGACAGCGTCTACCGGTCCTTCACTGTTAGCATATAACCCGTTTGAGCGTGGCTCAAAGCGATTTCTATCGCCCGTATATACCCAATTTAGCTTAAGATCGAACTCAGAGGAAGGACAGAAAGCAATATAAGCCGTCGCTTTAGGCGGGGCGATGCGAATACCATTCATATATACTTTTGTACCGTCTTCCTGCTCTGATTTGCCTTCTACAAAGGAGTAACTTGCTCCAACCGTCCATTGCGGACTAAGAAAAGCGTCAGCTGTTACTTCATAACCATATACGCGTTCCGGCTCACGCTGCGGTACCAGGTATCCGCCAACATCAACTAAGTTCGCGCCAAACTTGGAAGTGCTAATATAGTAAGCAGCCGTAAGGTGAAAAATATCGAAACGACTGCTGATACCCAGCTCATAATTGTTCGTAATAATCGGATCCGTCTCGATACTTTCAAGCGTACTTTGCGTAGCCCTACGTAGAATACGTCCCAACTCATTGATGGCGAAGCCCTGCGAAAAGCTAATGAATGGATTTAAGAAATCGTATTTGTTATAGCGCAAACCAACATTGAACATGGTGGCGTGATACGGGATTTTACCCCCCGATACGGCTATGCTTCCCTCACCATTAGGACCTGTCGCGATGGTATTGAAATCCTTTACTTTTACATTGGCATTCTCGTAACGCACACCTCCTTTCAGCACCAAATGATTCCATAGGTCTAACTTAAGCTGTGCATAAGGTGCCAGATTAACCATGTCCATATCCGGGATGTAAACACGGCCATCGGTTAGAATTTGATTTGTTCGGTCGTTTAGCAGATAGAGCCCATAGGTAAGCTCTGCTTGGAGGTCGTCATGTATAGCCCAAGGTGTATTGAGGTTTAAACGCAAACCCTTTTTAAAAGATTGAATTTTTGTTTGTCCGGGCCCGTACCACGCGGTTCCTTGTTCAACATAACGATTCATGGAAACGAAGCGATTATAATAAGCCGTTATATCGAGTGATGTACGGTATGGCAATGCATCGTGGTGATAAGAAAGGAAAACGTTATGGTTATAAGGTGTACCCGCCGGTTCACCTGGATCATCTCCTTTGACCCCAATGGAAGGCCTCTCACGGTATTTTCCAACAACATTGACATAATCACTGTGCTGAACACTTCTAAACAGATTGTAGGATGCTGTAAGGGCGCTATGCTCATTCGGCTTATAAGCAAGCTTAATAAAGGTGTTGTAGAGATTATTTTCCCCAAGACCGTCAGCCTGTGCGTTCACTTCGCCTTTAGCATCTTTTAATACACCGGTGTAATTGTATGTTCCACTTACAACATAAGAGAATTTATCAATCGAGCCTTCGAAGAGCTGTGAAATCCGATAGCCAATCGTATTGGATGGGTGCACTAGATTTCCGCTCGTTCCGATACTGGTCGTTCCTCCAAAACGTTTTCCCACTGCCGGTGTTTTGGTAATGAAGTTAATGATACCTCCCCCGGAGCCATTGCCGTAAATTGAAGTTGCTCCCTTGATCACTTCCACACGTTCGATGACAGCTGGGTCAAGCGTACGTATATCCCGGGCCCCATTCATCAAGGGTGTCGATTGTGGAATCCCATCGATAAGCACCAATACCTGCCGACCACGTAGGGTTTGTCCGCTATTGGTGGCCTTGTTTGTTCCTGTACCTAGTCCCGGAATCGTATTTCCTAAAATAGTAGCTATAGAGGGGTTGACGTTGGTTTGTTCTTTAACCTCTTGAGCATTGAGAATACTAATAGATGAGGGTACTTCGTCGATACTCTCCGGCTTGCGGCCAGCGGTAATAACCACCTCATTAAGGGCGATATCCTGACTGAGTATAAACTCAATCTGTGTCGCGGTGTTCGTTGTGAGCTGGACTTCTTTGGTTGTTTCTTTATAGCCTATGTAGCTGGCTATCAGCTTGTAATTTCCTTCTGGTAGCGTATTTGTAACAAACTGGCCCCGTTGATCCGTTTTTAAGATGGTTTTTCGAACACCAATGCTGTCAAGGACCTTAATGGTTACATCTTGTAGCGGCGCACCTTTATCATCAATAATTAATCCTTTTAATATGACCTTTTGCGATTGTGCAAAAGAGAGGGATAGAGTAAGTAGGCATAAGCTTGCGAAAAGTAGAAGTTGCTTCATTGACGTCTTTTGTAAGATGGCTGAATTTAATCGGCACAAATGTATAGTTATTTAGACCTATTAAAAATAGCAAATTACGGGATGACAATAATATGACAGAATCGGGGCTAAAATTCTTTGTTCCCAAATTCGCTCTCCGGAAGTTTGAGTTTATTCTTCAATTTATTTAGCTGAAAACTGAGGTTTAAGAGTAGGATATCTTTTTCGTAAATATAGTTTGTAGTGGTATAGAAATCGGAACCAAAGGTTGTAATCCGTTGCTCATTAGCTTGGATGAATCCCAGATCGATATTTTGCCACTGTAGTTGCGCACTGAACCGGCCGTTCATGAAAGTTTTTTTCAGTGCGAGGTTAGGTGATATAAAACGAGAATCTCTTCCTTGAGCTGTTGGACGAGCCGACAAATAGTTAAGATTTCCTTGAACGTTAAGTGTGGAATTTATTTTATAGTCTGTGTTAAAATTTATGGCATAGACCCAATCGCTATTGGCTACATCGATCTGTTCATCGAATAACGTCCCTTTTATATGGTACTTATATAGATTGGCGCCTAAATAAATTTGCCATTGCTTGGTTATCTGTGTATTGATACCCGTTTCCAGACCATAGCTATAGGCCTTGCCCGCATTCGTATAGATACGATTTAAAATCGTATCCGTATATACGCTATTTACCCGTTGAATGGGGTTTTTAATATCTTGATAGTATAAGGTGGAGAAAAATGACCCCTTTTTGAAAGTTTTGATAAGCCCTAGCTCTGCCAGGTATATAAACTCGGGTAATAAATCAGCATCTCCCTGCTCCAAGGTTTCTGAATGTTCACGCTCAGGTATAGGGTTCAATTCAAAATTATTGGTTCGCTGCACTCTTCTACTGACGCCGGCTTTTGTTTGCCACCCGCTGCTAAGTGTATAAAGTATATTGGCTGAAGGGAATAAATTGTCCAAAGTAAGTACATGAGGTGCCTCTTCCCCTCGCAAGTTTACATTACGATTTGCATGTTCGTAGCGTAAGCCTCCCGTATATTCGAACTTTTTATGCTTACCGGCGTATTGGCTATAAAGCGAATGAATGGAATTCCGAGCGTCTATTAGACCAGAAAATTCCGGATCAACGACGAAAGTATCTCCCTGTTTTGTTGAGTAAATAAAATCTCCGTTTTGCTTGTCTTCCCTGAATTGATAGCCACTTTCCCAGCTTCCTTCGCCAATTTTTACCGAATAATCCAATTTAGCTCGTAATCCTTTGAGCGGGTTTTTATAAGTGTTAAGAGTATGTTGAACGGTCGTATTCCCTTCTATATTTTTATTATCTGTAGAACCGTATAAGTCGGCATATTCGTAGAGTAGCGAAAGAGACAGGTTGGATCGATCATTAAATTGATGGGTATAACCAAAATTTCCGAGTACAAAGTTACCTTGTTTTGTTTGGAGATTAGCATTAAAATAGGAAGTCCTTCCTATAACTTGCTGATTTTCCAAATCTATTTTGGTATTGTTATAGTAAATATCAGCCACACGATCCTGAAATTTGTGTCCTGCAAAAAATCCGATTGAGAACGTGTTCTTCTCATCTGCTTTAAATTCGATATTAAAGCGTCCGCCGTAATTGTACTTATCAAAGCTGCGCTCACCATTCGACGGAAAGGTAGTTTTAATTTGATTGATAATCGTATAAACGTCGCCCTCTCTGAACCCGGCGTTATCATTGCGAAGGTAGTTAGCACTTGCCGTTAAATCCCATCGGTTATTTTTATAGTTGAAGGAAATATCAGTGCCATAACGTTTTTGACTTTCTTTATTATTGTAATCGTTAAAACTGGGAAAGCCAGTTTGTAGGTTTATCGCAAGAAAAGAACCGTTATCCACTCCTGTTTTTGTAGTGATATTGATAATACCACCTTTACCATCCGGATCGTATTTTGCTGATGGGGCGGTAATCAGTTCAATATTTTCCACGACATTAGCGGGAAGTTGACTTAATATCGTCTGCACATCCGTTTGTACTGCTTTACCGTTTATCAATACCAAAAAGCCACTAGACCCTCGTAATGTAATTTCTCCCAGCCCATTGATCGCTATTGATGGCATATTTTTGATAATATCGATAGCAGTTCCACCCTTTGCCGTCTCAAACTGGTTTGCTTTGTACACTTGCTTATCTATCTTATGATAATTTAGATTGGGTTGAGCTGAAACAACCACCTCGTTTAAAAAGGTAGCGGATGGTTTCAATTCTATTGCTTTTATAGCTAAATGTTCGCCTGCATGGAGCGGTGTCAGTTTGATTACCTGCGTTTCATAACCTAAAAATCGTATTTTAAGCAGGTATTGTCCTGCTTTTAATTTTGCGAGTGAGAAAGCGCCGCTTTCATTTGTCATAACGCCATCTACAAAAGCTGAATCATGATTGTTTTGATGTATGCTTACACTTGCGTAGCTTATTGGGCTATGGCTTAACGAATCATATACTTGGCCGGAAACTTGAGCTTCTTGAGCCAAAGCGGAAGATGAAAGAAAAAATAATAAAAAAGAAAGTACGTACAGATTTTTCATACTTGCGCTAAGCTAGGATAGTTATCGCGATAAAAATGGTGAAAATCGATCTATCTTTGGTAATTTATGATAAAGCACGAAACTGATGCGGTGTTATGTTCGTGTGCTTTTTGAAAAACTTTACAAAATAGGACGGATCGTTGAATTGCAGTCGGAAAGCAATTTCGCTAATGGTAAGGTTGCTGAACTGTAAATAACGTTTGGCTTCAGAAAGGGTAAAGGCTTCGACAATCTTCTTTGCTGATGTTCCAGCCACCTTATAACAAATGTCATTAAGCACTTTCGACGGAATGTTTAGCTTTTCAGCATAAAAGCTTAGATTTCTATTGGTTCCCTCGGTTGTCGAAATCAGATCAATAAATAATGCATATAGGTCTAGGTATCTATTGTCAATATCCTGCTTGAGCCCCTCTTGTAGTAGGGTGCCTAAAATACTCTTCAATAATCCCTCGATAATTAAATCCTGAAAATGCTGCTCTTGCGAATATACATGGTAGAGGCTTTCGAAAAGGTTTCGAATCGGTTGAATATCGTGCTGGAGGGGCAGATGTTCAATTCTCCAGAACAAATGAAACAGGGCTTTTAGTTCGGTGTCTTTACTATGGTTTATAAATTCATCCTTTATAATCAGAACAAAGCCTTCGGGTTCGCTGACGATATCCCAAGCGTGGATTTGGTTCTTTTTTAGGATGAAGATAGCGGGTGCAGCGATAGGATAGGCGGTACTATCTATCAGATGCACACCGTCACCCTTCCATAGAAAGATGACTTCGAAATAGTTTTTATGCTTGTGGGGTTCGGTATTCCGTATATGCTTTCGAAAAGGTGCTATTTTAAATGTTTTGTCTAAACCTATTTTCTCTTTTATCTTAAATGCCTGCATTCTTCATCGCTATATGATTCGTCTATAAAAATAAGAAGGGTCCACTTAATTTCTGCAATTATTCTCTATAAAAATAGTGGATTATTTAGTGCCAATTTTAAGTGACAGACGAGAAATGATGAGATATAGTTTTGCACGACAGATAAAAGATAGATAAAGCACCTATGTTCGTACAAGCTTCGTACGTTGTTCGCGTAGATAAGGATCTATTGGGAATCAACAGCGAATCACCTAGGAGTTTAAAGGGTTCGCGGTCGGATAGAAGTCCCATCTGATTCGCTGTTGATACGGTTTGAGCCCCAGATGGATGGGGCTAAACACCTACAAATTAAAATACGATTGCGAGGCAGAAAGGCTTAGTAATGACAGGGCCTGAAATTTATGTTCTAAATTCCAGGCCCTGCGAATTGTTGTTGTGTGACGAAATGCTATAGATTGTCGTTAATGTCAACAACTTCTATTTCAAATACTAGTGGAGAGTTGGCGGGTATTTTTTCATTAGCTTTATCATCGTAGCCCCAAGGTGATGGGGTTACAAAACGGATCTTAGATCCTTTTTTCAATCCTGAGCTTGTCAATCCAAAGGTCGGCATGTTCTGACCATTATAAGTAAATGAGCTTGGTATGAAAGCATATACCCAGGCAGGGATAATGTTAGAACCTAAATTGGTTTTAAACGTTTTTTTGTTGGCTAAAGAATCACTTGTTTGATCAAATACAGTTCCATTCAGTAACTGCCCTTTGTACTTTACTTCAATAGTAGGCGCTACAATTTGACCTATTGAATTCAATTTGTAGGTATAAGAATCAGATTGACCTGGCTCCAATACCTCGTACCAAATACCCGTACTATCACTACGCCTTGGATTGGTCCATCCATTGTCAGGGTCTTGAACATAGGCTCTCAAGATCGGTTCTTGTTCGGCAAGTACTTTCCGTATGCGTGCTTGTCGGATGGAATCCTGTCTTTCCTGTTCCCTTCTTATTTCATCGAAATCAGTTTTATTACAGGCTGAAAAAGCAATTAGCACCCCAAAAAGTAGAAATAGAATTTTGTTTGTGTGTTTCATTTGTATATACGTTAATTTTTTCCTTGGTATTGTTCAGGTTGATTGATAACATCTGAATAATCCTTGTCGACCTTTTAACGTTTATATACTGACTTTCGCTACAATAAATTGTTTTAGCGGAAAATTGATATTGATAGCGTCGGATAAATCTAACCTGCCTGATTAAAAATTAATGGTTTTCTGCGATTGAAAAACAACGGATAAGATTTTAGCTTAGCGAAAACTCTATCAATAATAAAACATATGAAATTAATATTAAGCAGTTTGTGTTTTCTGCTCATTGCGGGATTCTTATTTGCACAAGGAAATGAAGTGCAGGAACAAAAAGAAAACATGTTCATTGAAGTAAATTCCAAAAATGAGCAAGTGCTAAAAACAGCCGACGAATTGTCGGAGCGATTGAAAGAATGGAATTACTGGCATCTGGTCTCTGCACCGGAACAGTCGGATTTGCAGATGCGCGTTCATATAGAAGCTTCTAAGGGAATCACAGCAACTTCATGGGGAGGTACATCATACGCATTGAGTGCAAAAATAATTGACCAAAAAGGAGAGGTACTTTGGGAATCCACTACCTATAAAGCCAGTCCTAATGGAATGAATGGCTTCAATGCAGGAAAGGCTGTGGTGAAGAAACTGATGCGTGATTTGAAAAAGAAATATCCGCAAAAATGACCCGACTGTTCTGACCTTCGGCGGAAATCCCAAAGATTTATTTTTATTGATTCTAAATAAGAGGAAGATATTTTTATATTTGCCTCTCTTTAGAATTAGTTTAAATAATATCAAATGAAATATCAACTTTTCCTTTTATTCAGTTTCCTTTCTTTGTCCCTTAGCACTAGGGCCCAATCCAATCATACGCAAAACAAACTTCAAGGTGTTGTAAAAGATCCCAATGGTAATTCATTGGCGGGTGTGACCGTTTGGCTAAACGATAAGATGACGTTAACTAAAACGGATAGTGAAGGATACTTTCAATTCATGGCAAGACCTGGCGAATATATATTGCACCTAAGTTTTGTTGGCTACAAACATTATCAAGCAAAAGTGTCTGTTAAAGAGGGGGAAGGCCTTTCATTGGATATAGTACTTGAATCAAGTCAAGAAGCATTGCAATCGGTAGAGGTGATAGGGCGCAAAGAAAGCGGGTACAAAAACACCAATAGTTTTAGCGGAACGAAAACAGCGACTCCCATTAAGGAGACTCCGCAATCCATCAGTTATGTAACCAAAGAAACCTTGGACGATCAGCTGGCCTTTAAAACCAGTGATGCTATCAAGAATGTGAGCGGTGTGAACCAGTATTCGTATAATAATAATGATTTTGTATTGAGGGGCTTCCGTGCAAGTAACACCCTAATAAACGGCCTGCGTATTTCAACCCGTGGTTGGGCCCAGAACCTGCTACCTTATGTCGAGCGCATTGAAGTAATTAAAGGACCTGCTTCTGCACTTTTTGCCAATACCGATCCGGGAGGTACTATTAACACGGTCACTAAAAAACCCTTAGATGAGGCGCGTAAATCAATCAATTTTACAACCGGGAGTTATAACACTTATCGAACCACGATGGATTTTACAGGTCCGATGAACGATAGTAAAACGCTATTGTATCGGCTTAACTTGGCTTATCAGAATGCGGAATCCTTTCGTATACTGCAAGATGGTTCAGCACTGGTATTGGCCCCTTCTTTTTCGTTTATACCAAACGATCGAACACGTGTTAACTTCGATTTGGTATATCAATATAATAAAGGTCGACTCGATCGAGGGCAACCGATTTTTGGGGCCTCTTCCGGTACGGATCTGTATTCGACACCGATATCCTTTGCCATTGGACGGAAAAATGATTACCAAAATGAGTTGAATCTATTTTCAACCATTTCGCTGCAACATCGGTTTTCTGACCATATCACTTTTAACGCATCTTATCTTAAATCTTTTTATGATGAAGACTTATTGGAACATCGTACATCGAATCAATATGCAGTAGATTCATTGGGAAATCAAATCCCTACTTTAATGGGCATGCAAACGATACGACGTCTGCGGAAAAATTATATTGATAATCTGAGCACTTATTTTAATTTTGATTTCAACACCGGGCCTTTTGAACATAAACTCCTGATCGGTTATGATCATATCCAGGAAACCTTTCCAAAAGGAAACTCTACCTATAATGCCAGTGGCTTTTTAAGCAGCGATGGAACGCGAACCTATAGTACTTATGATCCGCAGCATCCGGAACGATATCAGTTTGAAAATGGGATTCCTAAACCTAATGTGCCTTATTTCGATTTGGCGAATCCGGATTATTCTATTTCAGAGATTTCGCAATATATGAATGTATCGCGCGAGGAAACGCCGACTAAGTATTTCGTAAACGGGGTATATGTACAAGAACAATTGAAATGGAATAGGTTGCAAATTTTATTGGGCTTTAGACAGGAATTCTATACAGATATACTCAATTATACAAAGGCTGATGAAAGGCATGTGCAACAGAAGGCCTTCATTCCAAGGCTTGGCATCGTGTATACACCAATTGAACCTGTAAGCTTTTATGCAACCTATACGGAGGGCTATCAACCCCAAACAGCCAGTACTATAGGCGATCCGGAAACCTATGGTGGTCCGTTTGACCCGCTGATCAGTAATATGGTGGAAGCTGGTGCAAAAATGGAATTCTTTCATAAAGATCTATCAGTTACTACGGCGGTCTATCGCATTGAACAAAACAATATCTTAGTTAATGCAGGAGCGGAGGGAAATCCGGACCTACTTCGGCAAATAGGGCAACAGCAAGCCAAGGGGGTGGAGGTGGAAGCGTATGGAAGCATAACGTCTAACTTTAGTATAACCGGTAATTTCTCCTATAACATAGCAAAGATAACCGAGAGTGATGATGTGAGTGAGATTGGTGAAATGATGCCGAATGCGCCGAAGAGCCAGGGAAATATTTGGATGAAGTATAATTTTATGAGGGGTGCGCTCAATGGAATCGGTGTAGCTCTTGGCGCAAATTATGCGACGCGTAGAAATACAAACAGTGATATCTTGCAGTTACCCTCTTACTGGGTTGTTAACGCTGCGTTGTACTACCGTATTGATAAATTCAAAATACAAGCGAATTTTAATAATCTTCTCGATAAAACGTATTGGGTGGGTGGTTTCGACTTCAATCGACTTTTTCCTGGAGCACCTCGGAATCATTTGGTGTCAATTGGTTATACCTTCTGATTGTAAAAGCAATTAGTGCAATAAATGGTTTTAGAAGAGCGGGTCAACTCGCTCTTCATTGTGTAATAGTGAGCAAATGCGACAAAAGCGTATCATTCGCGTTCCAATGGATTTTTCAGTCTAATAATTTGGTAATTTAGTTTGTCAGATTAAAAAACCTATTATGCACAGTAGAAGGATAAACCATAATCAACGAAACAGTAAACGAAGACCTAGGCATGGAATTACATTCATTGAAAAACAAAGTACACTTGATTTTTCAAGCATTTTACTGTTTTCTTTCATTATTGTACTATTGGTCGCAATTTTTTCAGTTGATGATACGGATATTGTAACCTGGCTGAACGCCTTTACCAAACGATGAGCATCAGTGTTTACCGGTGTTCATCGCTTGTCTTTAATCTTTTGATCTTTAAAAAGGAAAAGAAATAAAACGAATACGAGCGAAGCAATGATTGCGGGAGAAATCCATAATTGCTTCCAAAAATTAACCACTTGTTGTTCTTTCAAATATTCGGTAATATATCCTGCAACCCAAAAACCGATTAGCATACCCACACCGTACATAGCGATGGTAACCAGCCCTTGGGCAGATGATTTAAAGCGATCACCGGCAATGGTATCGGTATAAATTTGTCCAACAACAAATAAAAAATCATAACAGACTCCATGCAATAAAATAGCCGTTATCAACATGAAGGATAAATTATCAGCGTTTCCATAAGCGAAGAGGAGGTAGCGTATAATCCATGCCGCAATACCTATAAGGATTGTTTTTTTATAACCTAATCTGGAAAAAAAGAAAGGGATAAATAATAAGCAAATAGCTTCTGAAAATTGTCCTAAAGCCATTTTGGCGGTTGGATTCGGTAGACCGATAGCGGTTAAAAAGGGATTAGCATTCTGGTAGTAAAAAGCTAGCGGTATACAAATGAGGATGGCTGAAGTAAAGAAAATTAAAAAATCTTTCTGTTTTAGCAACTGTAGCGCATCTAAACCTAAAAGTGATGCCATGCTCTTGTTTTTTTCAGTCTTAACAGGCGGCGTAGCCGGTAAGGTAAAACTAAATAAGCCCAGGAGTAGGGATGAGAAACAGCCTAAAAGAAAGGTGTATTTAAGGGCGCCTGAGGCAATAGCCTCACTTTTATCCCAATGGAAAATATAACTGATGGTTATCCCCGCAATAATCCACCCAATAGTTCCCCATACGCGGATTGAAGGAAATTGTTGGCGTGGATTGGGTAAATGCCTAAAGGAAATGGCATTGCTGAGTGCTAGCGAAGACATATAAGCAATAAAATAAGCCAAAACATAAGGATAAAAATCACTTGCTTGAGTGGCTTGGTACATTAAAAATAACAAAAAGGCCCCAAAAAAGTGCAATATACCGAGCAGTCGCTCCGCTCGAAAATACTTATCGGCAATCAGTCCGATAAAGAAGGGGGCAATAACGGCACCTAACGAGTGTGTGGAAAATATATTGGCCATTTCAAACCCGGTGGCTTTTAAGTTGCTTGTTAGGTAAGTGCCTAATGTGACAAACCAAGCGCCTTTGATGAAATACTCTAAAAACATCATAAAGGACAGTTGGATGCGGAGCGAAAAATTCATGCAAGTTTCAGTGGTTTTTTTCCTAAATTAGTGAAAGTTTTAGAATTTGTTGAAGAATTTTTTAAAGAACTACCATATAGATCCTAATATATTTGACCCTCGAGCATGACAAATGACTTCTAATTTACCTAAACATGTTACCATAGATGCTTTCGTATTAGCGGGCGGGCAGAGCTCCAGAATGGGAGAAGATAAGGGGTTGATACCGCTGAATGGCAAAGCTATGGTGTCCTATATTATCCAAACGCTGCAAAAAGCAAGGCTATCGGTAAAGTTAATCGCTAATCATGCTGCTTATCGAAATTTCAGCCTTCCTGTATATGGTGACGTGGTCATTAATAAGGGGCCGATGGGTGGTTTGCTAACCGCTTTGGAGAATACCTCGGCAGATTTGGTACTTTTAGTAGGGTGCGATATGCCGCTTATATCAGTTGAAGCAATAGCATACTTAATCTCATCCATTGATCGTGAGCATTTAATTGTTTCCATGATTAATAATAAACCCAATCCCTTATTTTCATTATATCCGAGTAGTTTAAAAACTGTGGTCAGAGAACATGTTATGGCGGATCAATTGAAGATGACCGATTTCATCCTAAATAATAAAACAACCCTATGTAAAACTTTTCCTGGACACATGAGTGGGTGTTTTCAAAATATAAACGATAAAGCAGCGCTGCTTGCGTTAGAAACAAATTGGGAGAAAGCAAAACTTGATATCCTGAAATTTTGATAAGCGTAGGCGCTACAGTTCTTTGTTTTTTTTATGTAAAAAAATAAGGAATTTGACTGCTTGACTTTTATTGTGAAAAATAAAAAAGAGTCGACATAAACGTAGTTGAGCTGTTATTATTTAGGTGAATGTGTAGTGCTGAATGCTTTGCGGCAAGTTTTGCGATTCGGTTTATGGTGATGATCATGTTTTTTGTGCTTAATCGGAAAAATAAATCTTAAAACGGATGCGTGGCTAAGTTTTCAATTAAACGAAAGTTTATCTAAGTTTGTGCGCTAAAAAATAATAAGAACATATGGATTTTGCAATAATTGCTGCAGGTGAGGGCTCTCGTTTAGCGAAAAGCGGTTATCCTTATCCAAAGCCTTTGGCTAGGTTAAATGGCATACCCTTGATAGAGCGCTTGATCACTACTTTTGTAGCTCATGGCGCCGATACAATCCATATCATCGTTAACGAAGAATCAACGGAGCTGGCTGAATCGTTGCATTCAAATCGCGAGAATACGCAAATACGGGTTGTGCAGAAAAGCACGCCAAGCTCGCTGCACAGCTTTTACGAATTACTAAAGGAAGTACCGAATATAGAAGAGTTATGCGCAACTACGGTAGATACGATCTTTAAAGAGGAAGAATTTGGCGCTTATTTAGAGGAATTTAGGCGCAATACCTCATTGGATGCTTTAATGGCAGTTACCCCATTTGTAGAGGATGAGAGTCCTTTATATGTGAGAACGAATGCAAGTGGTGATGTAATGGCCTTTACTGACAAAAACGAGGACAGCACGAAGATACTTGTATCTGGCGGGATTTATGCCTTGCGGCGAAAGGCTTTAGCTTGTGTGCCTAAGGCAATTGACAATAATATTGAACGTATGCGCAATTTTCAGCGCCTACTATTAGAAGAGCACTTAAACGTGAAGGCATTTACCTTTGATAAAATAATAGATATTGATCATTTAGCGGATTTACAATTGGCTGAAACATGGTTAAATGATTAAAAATATCTCAATAAATAAGAAGTGAAAAATATTAAAATATTAGGCGTTCGACGAGGAAGGACCTTTTCTCCAAACCACATAGGAAATGACGAAGCTATTTTTTTGTTAAGTGTAGAGGCATTAAAAAAAGAAGGATACGATGTTCATATCTACACCGAGGAAGAGTTTCTTCAGGATGAGACGATTGCTGCTGATACATATATCGTTTCGATGGCTCGTGAGAAAGCTGTTGTAAAGAAGCTACAAGATTTAGAAGAGAAAGGAGCTTGTGTAGTCAATTCAGCTTTTGGAGTGGAGCATTGTTTTCGGACGAATATGACTAACCTACTGTTAGAAAATAAGATTCCCTACCCGAAGAGTATTATTGTGTCGACTGATTGTCGCGATGAGCGCTTATTTAACGAGTTCCCACAACCGGGGGTCTGGATCAAACGTGGCGATTTTCATGCCATCCATAAAGAAGATGTTACTTTTGTTTCCTCAAGGGAAGAAGGTTTGGAAATTTTGAGGGAATATGCATTAAGAGGAATTCCCGATGCTGTTATCTCGAAACATTTGGCCGGTGATTTAGTGAAATTTTATGGCGTTAGAGGAACCGACTTTTTCTTTTGGTTTTACCCCTATGAACATAATCACCATAAATACGCGCATTACGAACAGATAAATAGTAAACTGGTATATAACCCCTTTGATGAGAATAAGTTGAAACAAATAGCGCTGGATGCAGCGGCCGTTCTTAATGTACACATCTTTGGTGGAGATGCAATCATTGATCCACAGGGAAATATCATAGTCATCGATTTAAATGATTGGCCCAGTTTTGCTCCTTGCCGGGAACAGGCTGCGTCTGCTATAGCCCAACTTTTAACAAATATCTTCCAGAAACAGTTAGATGGAATCATTGCAAGTGAAAAATAAAAAGCAAGAGAATAAAGACATTTTTGAGAGTTCATTAAAATCTAATGATACCGAAGAAAAAATAGATATCTATTTTTATCGGCCTATAGGACTTCAAATCGCTTTTTTCTGCCAAAAAGTAGGTTTAACACCAAATGCTGTAACTATTATCAGTATCTTTTTTGGGGTAGCGGCGGGTATCCTTTTCTATTATCCTTCGCTAACTATTAATGTGGTTGGCATGTTACTTTTAATGTTCGCAAACTCACTGGATAGCGCCGACGGACAGTTGGCGCGTCTCACGAACAATAAGAGTAGATTTGGCAGGATTCTTGACGGTTTCGCAGGCGATTTCTGGTTTGCTTCTATCCATATCGCGATATGCCTCCGGGCTATGAATGAAGGTTGGTCTGCTGCTGTTTGGATTTTCGGTATCCTCGCGGGTGTATCTCACTTGGTTCAATCGGCCATGGCAGATTATTATAGAAATGTGCATCTTTTTTTTATAAAAGGGACTAACGGAAGTGAATTAGATAACAGCAAAGATTTGCAGGAAGAGTATGATCAGATGAGCTGGTCTAAACAGGCATGGACTAAGTTTGTTTCCAGAGGGTATTTGAACTATACCAAAATGCAGGAACGTTTCTCTCCCAACTTACAAAAGCTGTTAGGTATTATCCGTAGCGACTTTAAAGAGGGCTTACCTGCAAAACTAATTCATGATTTTCGGCAAATGAATAAGCCACTGATGAAGTACACGAACATTGTACAATTCAATACCCGTGTTATTTTTCTTTTCTTGTGGCTCTTTATTGATTATGCTTGGATTTACTTCTTTTTCGATTTGTTTGTCCTGAATCCTATTTTGATCTATATGTGCAACCGGCAGGAAAAAGTAAGTGCACATTTTTATGAGCGCATTAATGAATATAAAGCGTAAATGGCTAGCAAAGTTTACAAGATACTTTTCTTTGTTATAGGTATTGCAACCCTATGCTACATGGTATACGCACTGGGGGTGGATGTCATTTGGGATAATATAAAAAAGACAGGCTGGTGGTTTTTACCCGTCATCGGTAGTTGGCTTCTTATATACATATTGAATGCCATCGCTTTTAAAGCGATTATTCAAGAACCCCGAATCCCGGCAAGTAATCTTTCCTTTGCATCAGTACTAAAGCTGACAATTAGTGGCTATGCCATTAACTATATTACACCTTTTGTTGCGTTGGGTGGTGAACCTTATCGTATTATGGAATTGAAACCGCGACTGGGAATTCAAAAAGCGAGCTCGTCTGTTTTGTTATATAGTTTAATGCACATGTTCTCTCATGTGTTGTTCTGGCTGGCGTCCATTATATTAATCCTGATTTATGTTCCTATCAATGCCATTATGGTAATCGGATGTTCCGTCATGTTCATCACGGGCGTTGTTTTGTGTTATTGGTTCGGACGGGTTTATAAAAAAGGATTTACCTTAAGTACTTTTAAGGTATTAGCCAAAGTCCCTGGCTTGAAGCGTAAGGTGGGCGACTTTGTTGCCGAAAAACACGATAGCCTTAAAGAAATTGATAACCAGATTACAGAATTATACGCACAGAGAAGAGAACGTTTTTTCAAATCATTAGCCTTTGAATTTATCGCCAGAGTAGTCGGTTGTCTCGAGATTTTTTGTACAGCGAAAGCGATAGGCTTGAATATGAGTATAGTGCAGTCCCTTATTATTAGTTCAGGTTCATCTTTATTTGCCAACCTTATCTTCTTCTTTCCGATGCAATTGGGTACTAGAGAGGGAGGGCTGGCCTTAGCACTGAAAAGTGTGGGGATGCCTGCATCGGCCGGGATTTTCATTGGTATTATTATGCGTATCCGCGAAGTCGTTTGGATTATTATCGGATTGGCACTCATGCGTATATCTAAAACCAACACCGAAGCGAACGAAACATTGGAAGAGATTAACAATAACATCAATATTCAGTAAATATGATTAAAGGCTTATTATTTGATTACGGTGGAACAATCGATACGAACGGTCGGCATTGGGCAAATGTGATTTGGGGGGCGTATCAGGCCGCGGGTGTTGAAACAAGCTTTGAACAATTTATGGAGGCTTATACCTTTGGCGAAAAATCGTTGGCTATTCATCCGATTATTAAGCCGCACCATATTTTCAGTGAGGTGTTACATTTAAAAACTCAGCAACAATTTTCTTACCTTAAATTGGCAGAGGGTGAGTACTCAAAAATAGAAAAAATCGTTAGCCACTGCATGAAGTTAGTTCTTACGACGGTAACAGAGGCTAAGAGAACACTCGACTTATTAGCTGAAACATATCCGATGGTGTTGGTGTCTAACTTTTATGGAAACATCCAGTCGGTATTGGCCGATTTTGGGTTAGCTGACTATTTTAGTGACATTGTGGAATCAGCTATAGTTGGGGTACGCAAACCTAATCCGGCGATTTATCAGCTCGGAGTGGACCGAATCGGTTTAAATTCAGCAGAATGTGTTGTTATAGGCGATTCTTTCAAAAAGGATATTATTCCTGCTAAGGAAGTTGGCTGTAAAACCATTTGGCTTAATGTCGACGGCATTCAAGAGGACCTCTCGGTTGTTGGAAATGAGTTTGCTGATGTGCAAATTACCGATTTTGCTCAGCTTCCCGAGGCTCTTCAAAACATAAATACACAATTTGTTATATAAATAGCTTAACCTCTGTGTTCTCCCACGGAGAGAGCCGTAACATTGCCATTTATCATATATACGGTAAAGTAACTAAAACATTTATTTATTAAATTTGATAGCTGGAATAGGTTTGCCGCATAAAAATGGTAAATTGCTATCTAATTATGAATAAATAGATTGTGATATATAAGTTACGATCTAAACCACATACCGATTATGATAGAAAGCTTGATTAAGCAAAAGATTAGAAATTTATTGCCAGGCTATTTTGCAATGGTTATGGCGACGGGTATCATTTCAATTGCTTCGCTTTTAGTTGGTTTCGGCGTCTTAGCTTGGTTACTATTCTATTTCAACATTTGTTTTTTTTTCGCTTTATTTTGGTTATTCATTTATCGGATTCTATATTATCGTGCTGAAGTGTGGCAAGACTTTAAGAGCTATCAAAGAGGCCCCGGCTTTTTTACTATCATAGCAGCCTTGTGTATTATGGGAAATCAGCTTATCTTGTTTTATCAAGCTTTTACGCTCGCTGGCATAGTACTTTTATTGGCCTTACTCATTTGGCTATTGATAGGTTATGGATTCTTTTTCCATATAACAGTAACGGAAGAGAAAAAGCCGCTAAAAGAAGGAATTAATGGTACATGGCTCGTATTCATTGTGGCTATACAAGCCTTATCCGTACTTATTTCTTTTATTGCCAAGGAATTAGGAGAACTAAGCTATGTTGGTTTGTTTATAGCTTTATGTTTCTTTTTGTTGGGATGTGTCTTTTATCTCTACATCATGTCTCTCATTATATATCGTCTGTCTTTCTTTTCTTTACATGCCACTGAATTTGGTGCTCCATACTGGATCAACATGGGGGCAACAGCCATTTCGACGCTGGCAGGATCCATGCTTATTCTGCACGCAGGTGATTTTGCCTTTCTGTCTCAGATTCTTCCCTTTTTAAAAGGCTTTACGTTATTCTATTGGGCTGCAGGTACTTGGTGGATACCCTTATTATTGTTATTGGGTTTTTGGCGACATGCGATCAAGCGCGTGCCCGTTCCGACCAGTGCAAAGGGTTATGATCCTACCTATTGGGCTATGGTTTTTCCATTGGGTATGTATACGGTTTGTACGTATCGATTAAGTGAGGCCTTATCTATTACATTTCTTAAATTCATTCCAGCTGCCTTTATATATGTAGCATTATTTGCTTGGGTTGCCGTCGCATTAGGATTTATCAGGTATCTATTGTCTCTTGTTCAAAAAGAAACACAAACATAAAGTGGTTTAAATCAGTCACAAAGCAAACAATTACCGGAAAGGATTGTTAAACGGGAGGTGACGTTTGAGTGAAGCGAATCATTTCATATTTACTTAAATTATGTATAAACTCTTCCAAACCTTAAATCGTCGTGCTTTTGTTAAAGCGTTATTAATGACGATTTTAGTGATCGTTTTCGTTTGGGTCGGGTCGCGCAAGCTTCAAAATTTTGATCCGGCACTAATAGCTTATTTAACGGGTACCATCTTTGCTGTTTTTGGAACGACCTATCGGTATGCGGTCTGGACTCAGCGGCCACCTACAAAACTTTATTGGCGTAGAAGTGTTGGATTTCTCTTCAGCGTACATTTTTTTCCTTACTTATGGAACTCCATCCGATTGTTTTTTCGAAATATTCTTTTTCAACGATTTATAGCTTATCGGAGTAAAACTAGATGGTTTGGTCATTTTCTACTGTCGAGTGGCTGTTTGATGGCCTTTGCCATTACAATACCACTTACCTTTGGGTGGATACATTTTGAACTAAAGCCAGGCGATGACACGACCTATCATGCGATGCTGTTCGGTTTTGAGGCAGGAACGTTCAGCCTGGGATCTCCCTTAGCTTTTATCGCCTTTCACTGTTTGGTGTGGTGCTCTGTCTTGGTTACTATTGGTGCAGTGATTATGATGAAGCGCCGATTTACAAATGGTGGATTAATTGCTACGCAAACTTTTGATGATGATTTATTGCCGTTGATTTTGTTGATCGCCATTTCGGTTACGGGATTAGGAATTTCTTATGATTATACGTTTTTAGAGGGTAAAACATACCAGTTTATGGCCGTTACACATGCGATAACGGTAATATTATTTTTGCTGTGGCTACCTTTTGGAAAATTCTTTCACATTTATCAGCGTTTCGCGCAATTGGGCGCTAACTTATATAAAATTGAAGGGAGGCGGCGAGGAATGGCTGTATGCCCACATACTAAAAAAGAATTCGCATCGAAAACACATATCGAAGATTTGAAAAAGGTAACACAAGAGCTCGGATTTGACTTCAGCAAGCCCGATGGTTCAAGTCATCTTGATTTGAGTCCTGAAGGTAAACGCGCCGCTTTAGCAAGAGCGCATTTTCAAGTGAGAAAGGAATCAGGAAGCTTCTTTGGTTAATTAAGAGATAAGGTAAATGGCAACACTCCCTACAACAATTGATGAGATAATCGCCCAATTCGGCCCGCACAAAGCATATGCTCCCCAAGCCGGTTTTTACGGCTCTCACGAGCCTGACAGCCTGGTGAAGACCCATTGCTGTTATTGCGGCATGCAATGTGGTATTCAATTAAAAGTGAAAGAAAATAAAGTAGTTGGATTTGAACCTTGGATGGAGTTCCCGTTTAACGAAGGACGTTTGTGTCCAAAAGGGGTAGAGCGTTATCTTCAGAATAACCATCCGGATAGATTACTAGCCCCTTTAAAACGAGTGGAGGGAAAGGGCTTTCAACAGG
Source organism: Olivibacter sp. EAT-5 (assembly GCF_044784325.1). NCBI lineage: Bacteria > Pseudomonadati > Bacteroidota > Sphingobacteriia > Sphingobacteriales > Sphingobacteriaceae > Olivibacter > Olivibacter sp. EAT-5. The sequence goes on from NZ_CP173028.1 coordinate 3,537,807, forward strand.
TGTCTTGGGACTATGCGATGGATAAAACCGTGGGAGAAATCAAACGCATACAGGAAGCCTATGGTAACAACGCATTCGCTATGTTAAGCGGTGTTTCGCTGACAAACGAAAAAAGCTATATGATTGGCAAATTTGCCCGGGTAGCTCTAAAAACTGCTAATTTGGATTATAACGGTAGGCTTTGTATGGTGAGCGCGGGAGCCGGCAATAAAAAAGCGTTCGGATTGGATCGAAGCTCCAATAGCTGGGCTGACCTAGCACATGCGGAAGTTATCATTGTGGCGGGGGCCAATATCAGCGAAACCTTTCCTACATTGACCCATTATATTTGGCGTGCGCGGGATAATGGTGCCAAATTGATCGTTGTAGATCCGCGTATTATACCCTTGGCACGTACAGCCGATTTACATTTAAATGTAATACCAGGAGGAGACTCTGCTCTTTTTGGAGCAATGCTTAAGATATTGGTTGACAATGATTGGCTCGATCACGAATTTATTGCCAATTATACAAGCGGTTTTCAAGAAGCAATAAATGCCGTAAGGGATTATGACTTGGACTGGGCGGAAAAGTATACGGGCGTAGCTAAAGAGAAAATCTTTGAAGCGGCACGCCTTTGGGGGAAGGCGAAGACTAGCTTTTTGCTTCATGCTCGCGGAATTGAACATCACACAAAGGGGGTAGATAATGTATTGAGTTGTATTAACCTGGTATTGGCAACGGGACGTATAGGTAAGCCTTATTGCGGTTATGGCACGATTACTGGCCAGGGTAACGGTCAAGGTGGACGGGAACACGGACATAAATGTGATCAGCTGCCAGGCAACCGTGATATTACCAACCCGGAACATCGTCAATACATAGCTAACGTGTGGGGAATCAGCGAACAGGAGTTGCCTGGTAAGGGGTTAACCGCCTATGAGCAAATAGAAGCTATTCATCGTGGCGAAATTAAGGGACTGATTTCTATTTGTTTTAATCCATTGGTGTCGTTGCCTAATAATAATTACGTGCGAGAAGCTTTGGAGAAACTGGAGTTCTATATGTGTATCGATAGTTTTCTGAGTGAAACAGCCCGATATGCCGATATTATTATGGCGGGGTCTCTGCATGAAGAAGAAGAAGGAACCGTTACAACTGCGGAAGGACGGGTGGTAAAGATTAATGCAGCGGTGACTCCTCCAAAAAATGCTAGAAAAGATGGCGAGATTTTAATGGAATTAGCGGGGAGACTGAATGAAGGAGATAAATTTAGTTTTGACTCCAGTGAGGCAATTTTTAATGAATTAAGGGTGGCTTCAAAGGGAGGGACTGCTGACTATTTTGGCATTACTTACGAGAAAGTAGTGAATAACATGGGGGTATTTTGGCCGTGCCCTTCGTTAGACCATCCGGGAACACCAAGATTATGGGAAGATAGGAAATTTAAAACACCGGACGGAAAGGCCCATTTCAATGCAGTTAGTTTTAAACCGCCATCAGAAGTGATCGATACGGATTACCCGGTGGTGTTGACAACCGGTCGGGTAGTGTCGCAATACTTAAGCGGTACCTCTACTCGACGGATCGGGAAGTTGGTAGATCAATATCCCGAGCCACTTTTGGAAATACATCCCGAACTGGCGCGCCGCTATAATATTAGGAGTGGAGATATTATTCGCGTAAAAACACGAAGGGGTGAGGCCGAATTTCCGGCTCAAGTGGTAGAGACGATTCGGGAAGATACTGTATTTATTCCCTACCATTGGGGAGGCAAGCACGCTGCAAATCAGCTAACGATTGGAAATCTTGACCCCATTTCGAAGATACCGGAGTTTAAGGTTTGTGCCTGTCAGCTTATTCCAACCGGTGAGGTAGCATCTGAAAAAGTAAAAGAAACGGCTTATCAGAGTCATTTATGATGTTAACAATTAAAGGTCAATAAACTGAATATTATGCCGGAAACAAATTACAATATGGATATGGCGTTCTTTGTAGATATGCAACGCTGTATTGGCTGCCATGCTTGCGAAATGGCTTGTGCAGAATGTGAAACCAACGGACAGGAGAGTATGATTCATGTCAATTACGTCGATCGAGCAGTAAGTGTACAGACCACGGTGCAGGTTTGCATGCACTGTGAAAATCCAGCCTGCGCTAATGTTTGTCCAGCAGATGCCATTCATCAAGATGACTTTGGCGTTGTTCATTCGGCAAATACCCCAAGGTGTATCGGATGCTCGAATTGTGTACTGGCCTGTCCCTTCGGTGTTCCCAAAAAGATGGAGGAGGCCGAGTTAATGATGAAATGTAACATGTGTTATGATCGAACCAGTGCAGGTAAAAAGCCGATGTGTGCAACAGTTTGTCCTAGTCAAGCACTCTTCTATGGTACACGAGAAGAGATTGAACGGATGAGACCTAATAGTGTACCGGTGAATTCCTTTAAATTTGGAAATCAAGAAGTAACCACAAAGGTGTTCGTGATGATGCCGAAAGGAACGACTCAATTAGTAGTTAGTTGATCAAATAACTATGACGCAAAAAAACACACTTCATGACTCCGAAAATATGCCCAATTGGAAAAGGGATTTTCCAATTCAACAAAAAAAGGCGACACATGTAAGTCGTCGGGAATTCGCGAAATTTTTAGCCTTATTTTCGGGCACACTTGCTTTGGCTAATGGCATCATTGTTATACGATCTTTGCTTTTTCCGTCCAAACCCCTGGAAGGTGAGCATTTAGTTTGCCGGGAAGAAGATGTACCATTGGGGAAAATGTTTCAGTTTGAAATTGAAGGGAGCCGTGTCGTTCCCTATATACTGATTCACTTGGCAGAGGGTGAGTGGAGAGCTTTTGAGCAGAAATGCACCCATCTTACTTGTGCAGTGCGTTATAGAGACGACTTACAGAAGATCGAATGCCCCTGCCATCATGGCTTTTTCAGTGGTGATACCGGAGAAGTACTGCAAGGGCCGCCACCAAGGCCGCTCCCCCAGTTAGAAGTGTTAGTGCGAGACGGAAAGGTGTATGTGAAACAAGATGCTAGTTAATTTAATAAATATGAGTGATTTTAGAACTTCACAGAACGAGGCGCATCCTAATAAAACGAACACCTTAATGCTAGGGATCATCTTACTATTGGTTCTTTTTGTAAGCATACAGATTTGGTTTCTATTCGGTGCGCTTAATAATGCGCTTCAAGATAATATCTACTTTGCCATTACCACCTTCGTTGGTTCGCTTTTGCTGGCCATAGCATCTTTCCTGCTATTGCGTTATTTACCGGATCCGTTGAAGCCGACCGATAGAAAGAAAAATAATAATTCGTAAGGAGCCGTTAAACGATGTCGCTTTGTTCCAGATCAAGTAAACGTTTCCATTCCGGGTGCCTTCTTATGAATGCAACTACTGCGGGGCATAGAGCCACTAATTTATAACCATATTGCTCTATGTAAGTGAGCGTTTTTTCTATAAGCGCTGAAGAAACGCCCTTTCCTTCCAACGCTGAAGGCACTTCAGTATGTATTAAGTAGATTTTTTTATTACGCTCCTTGTAGTCAATGAAAGCTGTTTGATTTTCTACAAGAAGTTCAAAGCGACTATTTGCTGTGTTTTTGGCCAGTTTAAGGGGGCTGAATTCTTCTTTCATTCGTTTGGGTATTACGTCGTGGACTGATTTTTGGCAAAATAACCTTTTTCCTTTCAGCCCTTGTTTTGCCTACAAATGGGCTTAGCTTCACTTAACACCACACCTTTCAACTTCCTAAACAAATCTACAATTTTGGCAATTGTTTTTATAATTATTTTCGCTCTATGGCGATAAATATTACAATCGACTGGCTTACATTCTGTAGTAAGCTATGCTACGTTCTGTCCCGCAGAAAGCGATTGTTTTGGAATGCGGCGCATTTTACCTAAGTTTGTTTGATTGACTCTTAAAACCATTTGCATGTACAAAGGATTACTCATTGCGTTGGTATCTCTTATATCACTTACCAACTTATCTGCTCAACAGCGTAGAGATTTCTCGGTTATCGCTTATTATACGGGGAATGATAAACAAATAGATCAGTTTGAGATCAACAAACTAAGTCATATTATTTTCAGCTTTTGTCATCTTAAAGACGGAGAATTGCATGTGGATAATGCAAAGGACTCTACCACGATTCAGTATCTCGTTTCTTTAAAGAAAAATCACCCTAAACTGAAAATAATGTTGTCTTTAGGGGGGTGGGGCGGCTGTGAACCGTGCTCGGAAGCTTTTTCCACGTCAAATGGGCGAACGAAATTTGCTCGTTCCGTAAAGAAAGTGAATGACTACTTTGATACAGACGGTATTGATCTTGATTGGGAGTATCCAACCATTGAAGGGCATCCCGGCCATTTATATCAAGCACAGGACAAACAAAATTTTACCGCTTTGATTCAAGAACTGCGGCAAGTATTGGGTAGCGCCAACGAATTAAGTTTTGCTGCAGGAGGTTTTCAAAAATACTTAGATGAGTCGGTAGAATGGGAAAAAATTATGCCACTGGTTGATCGGGTGAATATTATGAGCTACGATTTAGTAAATGGTTATGCAACTGTTACAGGACATCATACACCTATCTTTAGCACGCACGACAAGGAAGAATCAACCGATAGGGCCGTACAATTCTTATTGAAGAAAGGTATTCCAGCTAATAAATTGGTAATCGGAGCGGCTTTCTATACGCGTGTTTGGGAGCATGTTAATGATGTAAACAATGGACTATACCAAGCTGGAAAACATAGGAGTGGTTATGATTTTAAATCGTACGCCACGAATTTAACTACTCAGAATGGATGGGCCTATTTTTGGGATGAGAAAGCACAGGCTCCTTATTGGTATAATAAAAAACAAAAGCTATTTGCCACCGGTGATAACCTTACTTCTGTAAAAGCTAAAACCAAATACGCTTTGGACAATAAATTGGGAGGAATCATGTTTTGGGAGCTTACTTTGGATACCTTTAACGACGGCATGTTAAATGCAATCGATCAGGTCGTAAAACAATGAAGAAACTGCAATTGAGAAATGTCGATGTGGTTCGCTATGTAACGCCCTTAAGAGAGGGGGGCTCTATGCCTGCAATTGTAGAAGCGGATGACGATTTTTTATATGTATTGAAATTTAGGGGTGCCGGTCAAGGGACAAGAGCTTTAATAGCAGAACTGATTGGAAGCGAAATAGCCCGCGTACTTGGTTTGAAAGTTCCGGAATTGGTATTTGCCCATTTGGAAGCTGATTTTGGCCGCCTGGAACCAGATGAAGAAATTCAGGATTTGTTGAAATTTAGTGTAGGATTAAACCTCGGTGTGCATTATTTGTCCGGTGCTATTACCTTTGATCCGGTGATTAATACAGTAGATCCCTTGTTAGCTTCAAAAATTGTTTGGCTGGATGCTTTGTTGATGAATGTTGACCGGACTGCTAAAAATACGAATATGCTCATGTGGCATAAAGAACTATGGCTGATTGATCAGGGGGCTTCTTTATATTTCCATCATAGTTGGCATAACTGGAAGGAGCAAGCGCTAAAACCTTTCGTTCAGATTAAAGATCATGTATTGTTAAGACAGGCGACGCAGTTAAATGATGTTGATCGTTTTGCGAAGGAATTGTTGAATGAGGATTTTATACAAGAAATCGTATCGCTGATTCCAGACGACTGGTTAGGAAATGAGCCGAATTTCCAATCAACTGCAGAGCATCGTCAAGCTTATGCTTACTTTTTGAATGCACGGATAGCAAATTCTGAAATTTTTATCAATGAAGCTAATGAAGCAAGAGCGGCACGTGTTTGAGTATGCGGTGATACGCTTGGTGCCACGCGTAGAGCGCGAGGAGTTTCTGAATATTGGTGTAGTTCTCTATTGTGCTAAACATAAATTCTTGGAAATGCGGTATCATGTGGAAATTGAAAAGTGGTACATGATGGATAAACAGGTGGAAGTTGATGAGGTTATTGCTCATCTAAAATCTTTTAAGGAAATATGTATGGGTGGGCAAGCCGGAGGTACGATCGGTCGATTGGATCGACCCGATCGATTCAGATGGTTGACAGCCACTCGAAGTACCATTTTACAAACCTCAAAGGTTCACTTAGGTTTATGTGAAGATCCCGAAGCCACGTTGAGCCAGCTATTTGAGCAATTAGTACTTTAAATGCAACTGCATCTTTTTATAAGAGTTGCTAAAAATGTACCTTTGTCATCAATGATCAGAATCACAAACAGCCTTATTACACCACCTTGATTCACTTCTTTAGGCTTCTAAAGGTATATGGTGCTTTCTTTTAAGAAAGCATAAGCTTCAATTCATATAATTTGTGATTTTTTCTTTTTAATTTCCTTATGTTCTTACGCTTATTCGATTTTAACCAAAAGGTTAACTATAAAAATGAAATATTGGCAGGTTTAACCGTTGCCATGACGATGATTCCCGAGTCGCTTTCTTTCGCTATTCTAGCTGGTTTTTCGCCATTAACGGGATTGTACGCGGCTTTTATTATGGGGTTTGTGACTGCTATTTTTGGGGGGAGACCCGGAATGGTATCGGGAGGAGCCGGTGCGACCGTGGTTGTATTAATCGCCCTGATGCAATCACATGGTATGGAATATGTCTTTGCTGCGGTCGCGTTGGCAGGCGTACTGCAATTATTAGTGGGTGTTTTTAGGTTAGGGAAGTTTATACGTCTGGTGCCGCAACCGGTTATGTATGGATTTGTAAATGGCTTGGCCGTTATCATTTTTTTGGCACAGCTGGAGCAATTCAAAATAGGTGCGGGTGAAGAAAGTGCTTGGCTCGGTGGAACCGAGTTATATATTATGCTTGGATTGGTGCTACTTACCATTGCCATTGTTTGGCTCTTGCCTAAATTAACAAAGGCTGTTCCTGCATCCTTGGTTGCGATTATCGTCGTATATCTGTTGGTGTTAGGTCTTCAGATAGATACGAAAACAGTGAAGGATATCGCTTCTATCAGCGGCGGATTCCCTCCATTTCATATCCCTGCCGTGCCCATAAATTTGGAGACATTAAAAATAATCTTTCCCTACTCGTTGGTGATGGCAGGTGTTGGACTTATCGAGACCTTGCTTACTTTGAATGTGGTTGATGAAATTGTCGGAAACAGAGGGAAAGGGAATAAGGAAAGCGTCGCACAAGGTACTGCCAATGTTCTGAATGGGTTCTTCTCGGGTATGGGTGGCTGTGCAATGATTGCCCAAACCTTCGTTAATCTTTCTGCGGGTTCCCGAGCTCGCCTGTCGGGTATTATTGCATCACTTACTATTCTTGTAGTTGTCCTTTTTGGTGCCCCTGTTATCGAACGTGTACCCATGGCTGCTCTTGTGGGCGTGATGATGATGGTAGCCATCGGAACCTTTGAATGGGTAAGCCTGCGAATAGTGAATAAAATGCCGAAATCGGATATCCTGATAGGCGTATTAGTGGCTATAATTACCGTGGTACTTCACAATTTGGCTTTGGCGGTTTTAGTGGGCGTTATTATAGCTGCGTTGGTATTTGCTTGGGAAAGTGCTAAACGTATTCGGGCAAGAAAATATGTAGACGAGCAGGGGGTGAAACACTATGAATTGTATGGTCCCTTATTCTTCGGTTCTACCATGGCCTTTATGGAGAAATTCGATATAAGTAACGACCCTAAAGAAGTGATCATTGATTTTCGGGAAAGTCGCGTAGCAGATATGTCGGGTATTAATGCGCTTAATAAATTGACAGAAAAGTATAAGCTGGCAGGAAAGACGCTGCATCTTAAGCATTTGAGCGAAGATTGCAGAATGCTTTTAAAAAACGCAGCCGATGTAATTGAAGTCAATATTCTGGAAGATCCTACATACCGCGTGCCCTCTGATCAATTTTAGCTATACGAAAGTAAAACAAGAGCCGATAAAGAAACCAAAAGCGAACAGCACTGGTGGTGGTTTGCCAGCCTGTTCGTTAGCTATTTTGTAACCGATAGTTAGTGTTATAATGAAGGTGTTCGGCCTCCATCGACGGGTATATTAATTCCGGTTATATAGGAGGCTGCCGGAGAAGCAAGGAAAGCAATCGCGTGGGCCACCTCTTCGGCCACACCAAACCTCTTCATCGGAATATTTTTTAGCATCTCTTCTTCTACCTCTAAGGCAGTCTTTTGTTCTACCTTCGCACTTTCTTTTATAAGACTTGATAATCTCGCGGTTCTAGTGGCTCCCGGCAGCACGTTGTTTACCGTGATATTAAACATACCCAATTCATTCGACAAAGTTTTTGCCCAAGAAGCAACGGCTGCGCGAATGGTATTGGAAACACCTAAATTAGCAAGCGGTGCTTTAACTGAAGTGGAAATAATATTGATAATACGCCCATATTCTGCGCGCTTCATGCCTGGAACTACAGCTTGTGTTATGAGCTGGTTACAGAGGACATGCCTGTTGAATGCATCGCGAAAGTTCATTGAAGACGCTTTCAGAAGTGGGCCGGGAGGTGGCCCGCCACTATTATTAATTAGGATATGTATGTTAACCTCTTCTGTGAGACGGTCGACGGCAATTTCCACTTCTTCCAATTTGTTGAAGTCAGCCACGGCATAACGATGTTGTTGACCGGGCTCGGTTTGAAGACTCGTTAATGCGGTCTTTAATTTGACTTCATTTCTTGCAAAGAGAATGCAGCTGGCTCCCAAGCGGGCCAGAACCTGCGCTGTAGATAGGCCTATACCGTCACTACTGCCACAAATTAAAGCGGTTTTACCTTTCAACGAAATATCCATAATACCATTAGCTAAATTGGGATTGATAGCAGGGGAACATCCAATCCGGCTGCCATCATCCTTGTTTTACTCCTATGTACAATCGATGACCAAAAACCATACCGATTGGGTACCATAATTAATAAGTCGGGCTGAAAATTTTCGACCTCATTTCTTATTTCTTTAATGATTGTATTGGAAGCGACGTTTTTATAAAAGTATTGAATCCCGGTCATTTCATCTTTTAAGGGGTCCTTTGTGAAAGACGGATCTTCATGTAGTTCCTCTATTTTCTCCTGTACATTAAATACTTCTATTTCCGCATTCCAAGACCGAGCGATATCCTTGATACGTTCCAATATTGTTTTATGTATGCCACGAACAACATCGCAAGCATATAAAATTCGTTTTACCGGTTTAAAGGTTACACCCTCAGGTACTGCCAGCACAGGAAATTTAAGCTTTTGAATAACATTAGTTGTCGTATTTCCTAACAGATCCTGCTCAAGCGACCGTTTGGCCATGCCCATGATAACCATTTCGGCGTCATATTGCTTCATTAGGCGTTCTACCTCGTCCTCAACATTCAATAAACTCGAGTCGACCGCTACTTCAATATCGTATCGTTTGATTAAATCGTTAGCCCTCGTTTCTAACTTAAGCTTGTTTTTATCGATCATACTTTGCACATTTTCCACAGAAAGGATGGTATTTGAAGCATGCAACGGTAATTTGAAAGCATTGAATAATACAATCTTGGCATCTATGATACTTGCCCCCGTAGCCGCATATTCAACAGCATTTTCTGCTATGTCTGAAAAGTCAGTAGCAACAATAATTGTTCTCATATATTACATTGTTTGAATGCTAAATTTACAGTTTAAACCGGTTGATGATAAGAATCTGGATGGTATTGTGTATAATATTACTTAGCCATAACAATGTTCTAACATCTAATAGATTTCTTGTGATCAAAAGTCAATTTTTACCCTTAAAATAACCGGTTATTACCCGTTTTGATCTATCCTTTCTGCTGAACTTTATTCCTGACCAATTAAAAAAACATGAAACCACAACTTCTTAAGCTCATGAAGGGCCCTGCTCAGTCATTTAGCGTAAGACGCGATATGGAGCCTCGTAATACCAAATGGCATTATCATTCGGAGTTAGAGCTGCTACATTTCTGCAGGGGCGAGGGGACGAGCTTCATTGGCGACAGTATCCAGCGGTTTAAGTCGGGCGATATGGTGCTTGTCGGATCCGGGTTGCCGCACTATGTAAAATTCGATAATGCTTTCGAAAGTAAGATAGCTGTAGAAGGTATAGATGTGCGGGTTGCTCATTTTGAAAAGGAAATTTGGGGGAATGGATTTTTAGATCTTCCCGAAAATAAGATGCTAAAATCCATTATGGAAAAAGCAGGACGAGGGGTGACGATTCTCGGTAAACATAAAGACTATGTTGCCGAACTACTGGAAGAGATGTTGGGTGCCGATGGATCAGAAAGGATCATTATCCTGATGCAGATCTTGGTTCAAATCGCAAAATACTGCAAACTCGAACCGCTTTCATCCATTGGTTTCAATGGTATTGCCTACGAAGAGTTTAAGAACGACAGAATAAAGAAAATATACGACTATTCTTGCGCTAATTTTAAAGATAAAATTCAATTGGATGAAATTGCTGAAGTGGCTAAGATAAGCCCACATTCTTTTTGCAGGTACTTTAAAACACAAACAAGAAAAACATATTCTCAATTTTTGACTGAAATAAGAATCGGCCATGCCTGTAAACTATTAATAGAAGACAAGTTAGATATAAAGCAAGTCTGTGACGACAGCGGGTTTAATAATTTTACAAGTTTCTTTAAATGCTTCCGTAAAGTAACAGGGAAAAGTCCCTTAACCTATAAGCGTACATTTATTTCAATGCAGACTAGTTGATGCGTGCCATGTAAATGAGGCTTAATATTAAGCCAATTTCGTTCACAAAAAGGTGCTATTTTCTTCCTTTCTTGCAAAGCCAATTTTATCCTAACCAATGTAAGCCAGGATATAATCGTGTGTAATGTTTTGATTAAAAAACCTAAGGACGAAAAATGAGAATCTTTTATCTAAAAACAACTTGTTTAGTAATGATCATTGGTGCCTTGCTAAGTGCCAATGTATTGGCACGAGAAAGTACGGTTGCCAAAAAAACGGATAGACAGGAGGAGAGTGTGCGAAAAGGGAGGGTATCGGATAGTGATGGACCACTAGGGGGTGTGAGTATTAAAATAGTCGGCACAAAGAGAGGCGTTGTTACAGATGCAAACGGTATGTTTACCATTAAAGCAGCCGCCAATCAAACTTTAATGGTGTCTTATTTGGGTTATGTAACGCAAGAAATCCCGGTTCACAATGAGACCTTGTTTGAGATTACATTGGTACCGGATGCAGCTGCATTGGATGAAGTTGTCGTCGTAGGATATGGGACACAAAAAAAGGTTAATTTAACCGGCGCGGTAGCAGCAATCTCATCGGAAGAACTGACAACCCGGCAGGCACCCAATACCACTTCATTACTTCAAGGTAGGGCACCGGGAGTGCAGATAACACAGAATTCCGGGCAACCAGGCGCAGAGAACGCTAATATTCAGATTCGTGGAATGGGCACGTTTAGTGGGGCTGGTAATAATCCGCTGATTCTTATCGATGGCGTAGAAGGGAACCTCAATAATTTAAATCCCAATGTAATCGAAAATATATCGGTTCTAAAAGATGCTGCGTCCGCTTCCATTTACGGATCAAGAGCGGCCAATGGAGTTATACTGGTAACCACTAAAAGCGGCAGGGCAGGCAGGTTAAATATCGATTATAGTTATAACTACAGTCGACAAAAAGCAACTTCCATGTATGATCGCGTTACGAATTCAGTTCAATTTATGGAATTGTTAAACAAGGCCATTAATCATACAGGTACAAGTAGCAATCAGCTCTATTCGGACGAGCAGATAGAGGCCTATCGACAAGGTTCGTCAATCGATCCGGACCGATATCCCAATTATGATTGGATGGATGCGGTTTTCAGAACAGCACCCATGCAACAACATTTTTTAAGTGTCAATGGAGGACAGGATGGGACAACCTATAATTTTGGATTGGGCTATCTCAGTCAGGAAGGAATGTTGATAGCAACGGGTTATAAGCGATATGATGCACAACTGAACTTTAAAACAAATTTGGGTGGTCGAGTTACCTTTGGTACCAATATTTCGCTTTCCAAAGGCGGTCGATATGAAACTGCACTCAATGGTAATTTTGATGGTAATACCACGGAAGACCAAATTTTGAGTGCATTGGCAGCAAACCCGACCTTTAAGCCTAAATTGCCGGATGGGAGTGGGCGCTATGCCTCGAAGGCTTATATCTTTGAATCGGGTAATAAAAATCCGATTGCTATTGCAGAAAACGGTGGAAAGACCACTGACAATTATTATGCTTTAGCCTCCTCTTATATTAATGTGGATATCCTCCCTGGGCTAAAGGGGGAGTTAAAGGGAGCCGTGAGGTATCAAGATGGACAATCAAAAGTGCATGTTGTTGGAATACCCGCCTATTTATATCAACCCGATGAAAATGGGGAGTACATTTATAACACCCAATATAACGGCACAGTAGGGGAGAACAACTTAACCGTTCGGGGCGAAAGAGAATTGCAGCTAACTTACTACTTGAATTTTAATTATACCAAAAGCTTTGATAACGTTCATAATATAAGTGCATTGCTCGGCTATAATCAAGAAACCTTTAAATATGATCGTTTACAGGGATTTAGAAGAAACGCGCCTACTGATAATTTGACGGAGCTGGATGCCTATTCGTCGGCTGGACAGATCGCAGAAGGGCAGGCTTATGAGTGGGCTATCAAGTCGGTGTATGGTCGATTGAATTACAATTATAAAGAGCGATACCTCTTTGAAGCAAATTTCAGATACGACGGTACCTCTAGGTTACCGACTGGACGAAGATGGGGATTTTTTCCGTCTGCATCAATCGGGTGGCGGTTGTCAGAGGAAAGCTTTTTAAAGGGTTCCGAATGGGTCAATAATCTAAAGATACGTTTTTCATGGGGACAACTCGGCAATCAAAATATCGGAAATTATCCCTATCAGGCAATTCTAAGCCCAGTTGAATATAATATAGGTGGCGCACTACAGCAGGGGATGAGCTTGGAGGATCTTAACAATACGAATCTAAAATGGGAGACCACGACGGCAACGAATATTGGGCTGGATTTTGACTTATTTAAATCAAGTGTATTTGGTTCAGTAGACTGGTATACCAAACGTACGACGGATATACTACGTACGCTACAAGTTCCAGATTTTATAGGATTGAATGGGCCAACGGTAAATCGCGGTGAAATGAAGAATAGCGGTTTGGAAGTCTTACTGGGATATCAGAACAGGTTAAATGCACTTAATTACAAAATTCAGGCAAACTTCGAAACGTATAAAAATGAATTGGTAAAATTTGGTGCACGTGAAATAGATAATGGAAGTGGATTAATACGGCAAGAGGGATTGCCGTATAATTCTTACTTTATGTATGTTTTTGACGGTATCTATCAGACACAGGAAGAAATAGCGAATGGCCCAACCCCTATCAGCGCCTTGACCAAACCGGGCGATATGCGTTACAAGGATATCAGTGGTCCGGGTGGCGTACCCGACGGTAAAATTGATGCCAACGACCGCACAGTAGTAGATGGAGCTTTTCCTGACTTTAATTATGGTCTTACTTTTAGCGCCGATTATAAGGATTTCGACTTTAGTTTTTTCGTACAGGGGGTGGAAGGACGAAAAATCTATGTGAGGGAATGGGGAATCGCTCCTTTTAGGCAGTCCAGTCCGCCACCAAAATTTTGGTTGAATGCTTGGGATGGACCGGGAACATCAAACACGATCCCTCATATATTTAATGAAAATTACGCACCCAATACGCAAGTTTCTACCTGGTGGTTGCAAGACGCGTCTTACTTAAGAATAAAGAATATACAGGTAGGATACACCTTGCCCAACCAGTTGGTAAACAAAATTGGTTTCCAACGGCTACGCATCTATCTTTCGGGGGATAATCTGTTTACGTTTACGAAATTTTTTGATGGAGGCGATCCCGAACGGTTGGCGGCCAATTCGCGGATGGCTATTTACCCGCAGGCAAAGATTTATACCATGGGAATTAAGGCTATTTTATAAAAAATATCGAAGATGAAAGCTAACAAAACAATATATGGGTTATTGGTACTCACGAATATGCTGATATCGTGCTCCAGTGTATTAGACAAAGATCCACTCACCAACCCAAGTACTACTAATTATTGGAATACGGCGATAGAAGCACAAAAAGCATTGATCGCCTGTTATGCAAAGCTTAAGGAACCGCTGTATTCCGGTGGCCCGAATCAGAGCGGAAATAGTTTATACTGGGAAGCCCTTTCAGATAATGCGCTGAATACGTCCGGATGGGAAGGTTTTGATGTTATTATGCGGGGCGACTTTGATCCCAGCACAACAGCAGGTGTAGTAACCAAGACGTGGCAGTTTGCTTTTCAGGGAATTGCGAACTGTAATTACTTTTTGGCGAATATAGACAGAGTAAGCGCTTTGTCTGAGGCTGAAAATAAGCGCATGAAAGGCGAGGCATCGTTTTTAAGGGCCTACTATTACAATGATCTTGTTCAACTGTTCGGAGACGTGCCGCTAAATCTAAAACCGGAGGCATTAGATGGAGATTTTCAACGCCGGCCACGTACGACGAAGGCAACGGTAGTAGCGCAAATATTGCAGGATCTGGATTTTGCAATTGCTAATCTGCCTCAGATGGCCTATAGTGACGGCCGGGCCGTTAAAGGTTCTGCAATTGGATTGAAGACGCGTGTTTTACTCAATAACAAAAGATATCAGGAAGCAGCGGAGACCGCTTGGAGCTTAATAGGCGATGCGAGCAACCCGTTTAGTTTGCATCCAAACTATGCCGGGATTTTCTTTGGTGAACAAAATAATAATAAAGAAATCATGTTTTCGGTTTTATTTGCGGCACCTACCGATTATCATTCCATGGATCAGGTAATTGGCGGACGGATGTCTGTATTTCCTACAACAGATTTGAAAGACGCTTATGAATCCAATGATCCGCGAAGAAAAATGACCATCTTTGAGGAAGGGGACTCTTGGGCGTATAATCCAAAAGGATTTATGCAAGCGGGAAGTACAGCTGAAGGGCAGATTCCATTTAATAGTATGGCTTTTAAAAAATATGTGGATACCGCTGTAAATAATGCTTCCGGAGCAACCTTGAGTGATCAGCATTTTGTTAAAATTCGCTATGCCGACCTCTTGCTGATGTATGCAGAAGCTATGTTTGAAAGTGGACAAGGTACTGACCCACGAGCATTAAAAGCGTTAAATGATGTTAGGACTAGACCCGGTGTTAACATGGCGCCTCAAACAATGTTAACGCAAGCAGTTATCAGAAATGAGAGAAGGGTAGAACTGGCTTTCGAAGGCTTGCGATACAACGATTTAATTAGATGGGGAATAGCGCATGAAGTGATTCCGCAGATTACCTACGATAAACAGGGAAATAAGCGTCGCTTTAAGGCTTACCTCTTTCCAATTCCGCTTGCGGAAATGGATAGAATGAACGGCGTTTGGCAACAAAACGAAGGTTATTAATTTATCTTTATACGAATGGAGTGTAATGGCTTACCATGAAATCGGTAAGCCATTACACTATTAACAGCTAATCCCTCAAAAAAGCAGCTGCACACCATAATATAGGTGCTTGTCCGTGCATATCTCCTGTAATTCGCTTTCTATCTAAGTAGTATTGACGATCATTTTTCTTGTTTGTACCTTCGCAAACGTTCTGAATGTCATCGTTGTCATCGATGTAACTGATAAGTGCTAACCATGCTTTACGCGCCGCAGGGCCATAGATGGTTTTATCCAACCAGCCGTTTTTTACACCCGTTATCATCGCATAAGCAAACATACCTGTTGAAGAAGTTTCCGGCCAGGATGCGTCATCGTTAATTAATTGTCGCCAGGTACCTTCTTCACTTTGATGTTTTAGTAAAGAACTCATCATCAATTGATAACCTTCCATGATTCTCTTATAGTAAGGGTTCTTTTTCGGTAAAGAGCGTAGCAGTTCAGCCATCCCTGCGGCCATCCAACCATTTCCCCGACCCCAAAAAAAGGGCACGTCAGGAGCGTGATAGAAGAGTCCGTTCGGTTTTTGAAGCTCATCTAAATAAAAAACCATTTCTTTCGCCGCTCGATTAATGTACGTTTCGTCTGCTGTAACGCGGTAAGCCTGTGCCTGGAGGGCTGTAATCATGTACATATCATCAATCCACAGCCGGGTTTGCCAGGTTAATCCCATCTCATAAAATTTATGCGATTCCGGTGTAACCCTCGGTCCTTCAGGGGGTCCCCATTGCTTATCGGCAATCCGGATACCTAAATCGTAATAACGTTGTTGGTCTGTAAGACGATAAAGCTCTAACGGAACGGAGCCGAATACCGCATAGTCTACATGATCAGGAACAGGAATCATAGACGTTTTAGAAGAGAAAAGCGGTTCGAACCTTTCTGCTAAGGCTTTTATCAGTTTCTCATCACCGCTTTCCCCTGCAAACATTAATGCCCCGTACCAAGTACAGCTTTCCGGGTAGGTAATTACTTTTGGGGGCGTATCTTTTCCAAAGTTTGGATGAGGTGTCTCGATAAAATGCCAAGCAATCTTGCGACCTATTTCTTCCGGTGATTTCTTCAAAGGCCATTGGTCTAAATCTGTCTGGGCATAAGCTACGTTTAAATAGGTCGTAGTTACAAGAATTAGTGCAGTTATTTTCTTCATATGGATTGTTTTTGGTTAACATCTTTTGAATGGACTATAAAGCCCCTCTTATTTTGGATGATAACTGCAAGAAAGTAAATTTAAGCTGATGATTTGTATACAAAATTGGCCAAGCTATCAACTATTTTGGCGCAACAAAAAGCACGTGGTTTTATGTTTTATTGTAACATAATTGTTGTATTTTTAATCAGAATTTCAAAGATATTATTTACCAATTATAAATATCGTTATGAAAGTTATCAAGGGTTTATTACTTATTGTACTGGTGCTCATAGGTATTGCACTCATTACAGCTTTGTTTGTTAAAAAGGAATATTCAGTAGAACGGGAAGTAGTCATTAACAAACCGAAACAAGAAGTTTTCGAATATATAAAGTATTTGAAAAATCAGGACAATTATAGTAAATGGAATCAACTGGATCCCGGGATGAAGAAAAGTTATCACGGAACAGACGGTACACCTGGGTTTATCTATAGTTGGGAAAGCGAACAAGACAATGTCGGTAAGGGGGAGCAGGAAATCAAAAACATAGTAAAAGGTGAACGAATCGATTTTGAAGTGCGGTTTAAAGAACCATTCGAATCAACTTCACCTGTTTATATGACTACGGAACAGGTAAGCGATGGACAAACGAAAGTCAAGTGGGGTATGAAAGGAAAGATGCCCTATCCAATGAATCTTATGTGTCTGTTCATGGATATGGAAACAATAATTGGGAGTGATTTGGAAACAGGACTAAGCAACTTAAAACAGGTACTTGAGCAGTAGTTTTACATGTCTGCTTTAAATTCGTTTTCGCAAGCCTTGCACTTATAAACATTTCTGTAGTATATTGGAAAGACGCCCATTAGGAAAGATAATATGGCGGACAGAAACCCTTTGGCTCCCTTCATGGATTTATAATTGGCGTATAATTCAACTGAGCCACACTGTGGGCAAACAAGCTGCCTGTTGTCTTCGGTTAATAAAGGCCTGTTGTCAATTTCCTTGATAATTGAAGAAGCTGCCTCTGCGTCGGAAGCATGGATAACGAGCTTTATTCCTCCAACAGCATAGTTATATAAGGGGTTGAGCGAAACAATATGCTCATCCTGAAGGAAACAAGGAATGCCCTCACTTTCAAGCTTTGTTTTGAGTAAATGAGCTTCTACAGGATTGTCGAAAACTTTCACTGTTACAAAATCCATCTTTAAAGATATGAAAAAGCGAATTGATTTTAGGAATTTGTTATGTTGTTTGAGCAATTTATTGTGGGTGATGCATTTAACTGAAGTGGAAGCTCACCGCCTTTATAGAATTCTGTAAAGGAATACGACGAATAGCATGACGCTTATGAAAGCCCTAAAATCCAGGAATTGGCATCCAATGAGTGGGCTTAAAAAGATGGGTGGCTTTAGCATGCAATGGACGAAATAGGCCGTTCTTAACATGTACCCCGTGTAGGATGGGGGAGGACACGGACGTGCGTTCCGTGTTTTCGAATTTGGTGAATAGACATTCCTGCATTTCGTCGGGAATCTGTTTGCTAAGGGATATCCATGGCTTTGCTATTTCTTTAGATGCTGCATCTCGTTTGTCAAGAAAAATGTACCGGGTTCTATACGGTAAAGAATGGGGGAGGAAGGGGGTGAATGCGTCGACATTTACCCATTCAGTATTTAATTCCGCTTGAAGGACTTTTATAACCTGATCTGAAGCCACTATATCACCCTCATCTAGCGTTAAGTTACCGATATATAGGTGATGTTGATCAACGAGATCGGCCCGACGGAGATAGGTCCCCTCCGTTTTCTTTACAACGATATAAGTAAGATTTTCATTCACAATGTGATATAAATATGCTAATTATTTCTTACATAGGTAACGATTGAAGTGAAATATTTGTTGTGACTAAATTCATCTAAATCCGGTAATGCTAAGGGGCCGGAAATGATGGTTAAGACATCATTTCCCTTAAATTCCAAGGTCATTTCCGCTTCTTTGTCAATATTTTCTATTTTCGTTATAAGTTTGTTGTCTACTATCTGATACTGGCCTTTTTGATCTTCAAGTCTTACCACGGTGATAGAATCAGCGTCTGTTGTTGCATATTTGCCGGACGACTTAAAACTTCCATCGGCATGGAATTCCATCATGCTACCATTATATTCGTCGGAAGCATGCATATATGATTCTTTCATATCTCCATCTTCATACAACTGGGTAATCGTATTGGTACTTCTCCAAGAACCAAGTATTTTCTGTTGCACCGTATTATCCTTTTTTCTACAAGAGGTGATAAGAGTGATAATAAGTACTAA
The DNA here is from genome assembly GCF_044784325.1 of Olivibacter sp. EAT-5. Lineage (NCBI taxonomy): Bacteria > Pseudomonadati > Bacteroidota > Sphingobacteriia > Sphingobacteriales > Sphingobacteriaceae > Olivibacter > Olivibacter sp. EAT-5. Next base: position 3,556,775 of record NZ_CP173028.1, read on the forward strand.
AGTATAGAATGTTTTATATGATACTGCTTTATGCATTTCAAATTGCATATTAATAGGTTGTAGGCCAAGAATAAATCGCTTGTTCTCAAGAGAACAGTAAAAATCGGAGAGTCGACTACAATCGTTTATTATAAAACGGTTTTTGAAATGCCTTCGGGCGGAACTGTGTAAATATCTCTTGAAGCATGAAAAAAGTGCAATTAATTGCGATAAAGATACACAAAGTTGTTAATTGAAAATCTAATTTTTTTGCAAATTTTTATAAAAATGTGAAGCGCTCTTTTCCGTTGTACTGACTGGTTTCAGCAAGCTCCCATTTATCCTTGCGTCACTTTACCCCTACATTGAATGGAGTCTTTCAACGAGAAAAGGTACGTTTGCCGGTATTGCTCGAATTGCGTGGCAATTCGGAACATGGTGATGTGTAGCTAACGGCTATGCAACCGTAAGGTTTCTCGCAAAGGATACTCTTTAAGGGTACCTAAATGACCATCTAAAAGGGTTATCGAACGGATAGCGATTATTGTGTCTTTGTCATATATAGTAATACAATCAGCTTCCAATTTGCGATTGATCTCAACATGATGGTATCGGTAAACTTCATTGTTATTTTTGATGTGTGAAAAAAACAAGGGGATCGGTATATTGAAATTACCGGTGTTTACCTTGATCACCAATAAACCATTTAATTGCGGCAAGTGCTCATTGTTCGATTGTCGTATCACCTGTTCTGTACTAAGGTCATACAATAAGACAGACTGTATATCATTTTTGGAAGTGAAAATGAAGCCGGTATGGATTACCATGGAACTTATTTTTTGTTCGAAATGCTTGGCTTCCAGTGAATGGTTTATAATGTGTCGAATCTCGTTACGATTTTTGCTATACAAGGCTTCGGCAACCTCCTGATATTTCATGAGTATAGTTATTAACTATGTTGATTTAGACTTTCCGTCGATTTATTTACACCGTATTTTAAGTGTAGCAAATCTCGATAATAAAAAGGATGTAATCTAAACTTCAGCCATCTTGTAACTAAAAGATGTAATTCGAGAAAGAATGTGTTCGCACCAACTTGCAAAAACTATTTAAGATAACTGTTACGGGTTGCTTCATGTTAGGGCGCTTTGATCTTAACACCTTGTTGAATCAGTTGATTGTAAATAGTTTTTGCCAGCAGCAGGGCTTTCTCATGATCACCGTGTATACATAAAGTATCTGCTTTGATAGCGATAGATCTTTGATTTGTTGATAATACTTGTTGTTGGGTGATCATAACTAAAGCGCGCTTCACTGCCTGTGTTGTATCGGCAATAATGGCATCATCCTGACTTCGGGGTGTGAGTTTACCATCATCTTGATAGTTTCGATCAGCAAAGACTTCAGATGCAACAGGAAGGCCTATTTTGTGCGCTGACAAAATTAGTTTGCTACCAGCCAGTCCATATAAATAGAGTCGCTTATCAAAATCATAAACTGCCTGTACAATCGCTGTTGCCAAATTTTCATCTCGAGCCGCCATATTATACAAAGCGCCATGGGGTTTAACATGATGTAGTTTTCCCCCAGCGGTTTTTACAAATCCATAAAGAGCGCCAATCTGATAAAGCACCATATTGTATATTTCCTTCGGACTCATGTGAATTTCTCGTCTTCCAAAGCCCTGTACATCGTTGAAGCCGGGATGTGCGCCTATTGCTACACGTTTTTCGACTGCTCTTGCTACCGTACGCTGCATTACATCTGGATCACCGGCATGAAACCCACAGGCAATGTTCGCCGAGCTGATATAATCGAATAGCATATCCTGTTCCGGGAGTGTATAAGCACCAAAACTCTCTCCAACATCACAATTGATATCAATATAATACATATATAGTTTCCTTCACGTGTTAAATATTGTAGATCTCGGCAATTTACGAAATAGACATATGGATTTTAGTTTGTGTTTCTAAATGATCATATTTAGCGCAACAGCAAGCTTTTTAAGTTCGTTTTCTCTATTCATGTATAGCTTTTCAGCTTCTATATGACTAATGGCCGAAAACTGAATAGAATCTCCGGGCTTTAATTGTCCGCAAAGTGGTAAATCAACTTGTGCTATCTGTGCAATACGCGGGTAGCCACCCGTTGTTTGCCCGTCTGACATTAATAGAACGAGGGAGCCGTCGTGTGTTACCTGTACAGTGCCCGGTGCAACCGCTGTGGAAAGTAGTTCAATTTGGCTGGAACGCTGCAATAGAGGCCCCTCAAAACGATATCCCATGCGGTTGCAATCACGACTCAAGGTATAACTAGCAGACAAAAAATTTAGCAAAGAATCGGCTCGAAACCAAGTAAACTCTTTGCCCGGAACAATCCTGATCATTCTTTTGTCAAGCGGCATGAAGTGCTCTTTATCAATGCTCCAGTTAGGAAAACTGATTTTCGTGCTTTTTAAGTGCGATAATAGGCGCAAAGTCGATGTAGTTAAGTTGTTTGCGTTTTTAAGCGAATCTTGCTTTTTTAAAGCACGTCCCATCAAGCCTCCGAATCTGCCGGTTATATAAGTGCTTTTGCTTCCCAAAACAATCGGAACATCCCAACCTCCCGCGATGGCTAAGTAGGTCCTTGCACCCGAACTGTGATGTCGAAATGCTAAATTTTGTCCGGCTGGGACAAAAAGAGGGCGATTATCAGGTAAAACTTGATCCGATGCATAAAGAATGGAACCCCCGCCGGAATATGCGATTAAAAGATCGGTTTCGGCTTCTAACAATACATCCGCGTACGTTATTTCTATCACAGCCGCATCAATCGCATTAGCTAAGCTAAGATTTGCTAGCCGCATAGAAAGTGAGTCCATCGCTCCGGCAGAGGGAATTCCTTGGGCACGATAAAAGTTTCTCCCCAAATCTTGTACAGTGCTGAGTATGCCGGGTTTTAAAATCTTAACTTTCATTGCTTCTCCTCAGGCGTTTAAATTCGCGTAAATCAATTGTATCGAAAATAACCTCGTCGCCGGCTCGCAATAGGCTCGGGGAAGATCGGTTAATATCGAAGAGACGCAGGGGGGTGCAACCAATGATTTGCCAACCTCCGGAAATTTCCAGAGGATAGATGCCCGTCTGCTTCCCTGCTATGCCGACTGAGCCTGCCGGTACTTGCTTGCGCGGAATCTTCTTTCTTGGTGTTTCCAATAGTGAGGGGGTGCCGCCTAAATAAGCGAAGCCGGGAACAAAGCCGATCATATAAACCTTATAGGTTGTACTACTATGTAACTTGATAAGCTCCTGAGTCGATATATTGTGATACGAAGCTACATATGCTAAGTCCGGTCCAAGTTCTTCCTCATAACATATGGGTAAATGAATAGGTTCCTTTTTTATTTCATTTATCGGAATTGCCTGTTGCTGCAACTCAATTAAGTAATTGGAAATTCGTTCGAAACTATTCAGGCCGTAAAGCTGTTTTGCTTGGACAACCTGTATAGTATCATAGAAAATAGCTAATGAAGTATAGGCAGGGACGGTGGCAATAAAACCTTCGAATGGTAAACGATTTACTAGCTCATCGAGTTGGTGAACTCGGTTAAAGGTTATTTCATCAATTTCTTGCCCAAACTCAATGGTAACGGCACTTTCTGATAAAAAATGAATATTGAAAGAAGGTGTAGATGAATGGCCGGGCCTGCCAAATGGTACTCTCATGTGTAAGTTTTTAATTCATCGCTCAAGCGAAGGTACTAAACCAAATTTATAAAGAAGAAAATGTATATTAGCAAGAATCGTTTTGTTAAAACTTATTGATAACAGAACGAATAACAGCTAACATAAACTACCGCAATAAATTATGGCCGAATTTGATCTTAGTGATTTAGAAAAAATCAATAAAAGCGAGGAAATACTGGATTTTCTAGTCGCAAACGATATCATCAAGGAGAAGAAGTTCAGGAAGCAACTCGCCTACGAAAAAGAACTTTCTGCTTTACAGTTTGAGTTGCTTCGCTTGCAGCAATATGTTATCGAAAATAAAAAACGATTACTGCTAATTTTTGAAGGACGAGATGCCGCAGGAAAAGGAGGAACAATCAGCAGAATGATCGCTAAACTGAATCCGAAAAAAATACGTGTAGTTGCACTTCCAAAACCGACAGAAGAGGAGAAAGGCCAATGGTATTTCCAACGATACGTAAAACAGTTGCCAACCAGCGGAGAAATCGTGTTTTTTGATCGTAGCTGGTATAATCGAGCCGTTGTGGAACCTGTATTTGGTTTTTGCTCTGACTTACAATACACCTCGTTTATGGAACAAGTAAGTTCGTTGGAACACCTACTCATCGATGATGGAATCATTATGATGAAAATTTTTCTTACGATTTCAAAGAACGAGCAACTGGAGCGACTGGAAGATAGACAAAAGGATCCGATGAAACAATGGAAGGTTGGGGATCTGGATGAAAAGGCACAAGAAAAGTGGGATGATTATACCCATTATATAAATAAAATGTTGAAACGATCCGGTACCAAGAAGTCCCCTTGGGTGGAAGTAGTTACAGATGATAAAAAGCAGGCCCGATTGGAGGTTATTAAATACGTCCTTTCAAATGTGACAGGTTTTACGAGTAAACAAGACTCAAAGGTAGACGAGAAACTTATAAAGATTCATGGTTAGGCAATTTTTATTCTAGTCATTCAGTACCTTTGGTGTATAATGAGGATTGCTATTGTAGGAGCAGGAATTGGCGGCTTATGCACAGCCGTGGCGCTGCAAAACCTAGGCTTAGATGTTAGTATTTATGAAGCTGCGCCAGTGATTAAGCCCGTTGGAGCTGGTATAGGACTCGCAGCCAATGCTATATTGGGATTGAAGAGATTGGGAATAGAACAAGCGGTTGTTAGTAAAGGACATCAAGTCACTTCCCTTCGTATGCTTGATACGAAGGGAAAAATTATAAGTAATCAGGATACGGAATTATTAGGACCGGACTTTGCAAATGCAAACTTGGTGATTCACCGTTCGGAGTTGCATGAAGTGCTTTTAAGTAGATTGTTGCCCAACTCATTACATTTAAATAAAAAATTGCTTTCGTTCAGGCGGAAAAAAGAAAACCTCATTCTTTATTTCTCGGACGGTTCTAGCTCGGTTACCAACCTGTTGATCGCAGCAGATGGTATCCGCTCAGTCGTAAGGCAACAGCTTATACCTGATAGTAAGCCGAGATATGCAGGTTATACCTGTTGGCGTGCGGTTATTGAAAATCCGAACATTCCCTTAAATAAAATGGCATCTGTGGAAACCTGGACGGCTGCGGGAAGAGTTGGTATGTCTCCTTTGTCTCACAATCGTATTTATTGGTATTGCTGTATAAATGCGAAAGAAAACGATTCTTGCATGAGAGAAATGAAACCCAAAGATTTGGCAGACAGTTTTTTAAACGCGCATACTCCAATAGCTGAAATTATTCGCAGTACAGCTCCGGAACAACTTATTTGGAGTGATGTATTTGATATTAAGCCGCTTCAGCATTTCGTCTACGAGGATAATATCGTTCTTTTGGGAGACGCAGCACATGCGACAACGCCTAATATGGGGCAGGGCGCCTGTCAGGCGATTGAGGACGCGGTGGTTTTAGCCCAATGTCTTGCCACGCAAAGCGACCGCCCCACAGCACTTAAGCATTATGAAAAACGAAGAGTTAAAAGAACTAAACGCATCATATGGCAATCGAGGCTACTTGGCTGGATGGCGCATTGGGAAAGCCCATTTTGGTGTAGGTTTCGTAATGGTGTATTACGGTCTGTGCCTAAGATTGTTACAAAAAAACAGATTGCCTGGTTATTCAAAGTTGATTTTTAAAAAGCGTCTGACAAAATTATTACAACGCTTTCCTCTTAACTCAAGTGTCAGCTTTTAGCTGAGCGGATGCGATCGCTTGCATTTCGTCTAATATCTTAAATCGCATAAATGTATTTTAGAATGGTTATAATTGCAAACGTAAGCGCTCATTTTTACTTTACAATACGGACGATTCACCATGAAAGAAAATAGGTATGATGATCCTAACTTCTTTGCGAGCTACGGTTTGATGCCACGTTCTACAGCCGGTCTTGAAGCTGCGGGTGAGTGGCCTGCTTTCCGAGCCTTGTTGCCGGATTTGGCTGACAAAACTGTGCTAGACTTAGGTTGTGGTTATGGATGGCACTGCCGCTATGCAATGGAACAGAAAGCGAAGCGGGTCACCGGAATAGATCTGTCTAAGAAAATGTTGGAAAAAGCGAAAGAACTGACGCAAGATCAGAATATCCAATACGAGTGCGTAGCCATTGAGGACATAACATTTAGCGAGGCTACCTTTGATGTCGTCATTAGTTCGCTCGCACTTCATTATGTGAGTGATTTTCAACAGGTTTGCGAGCATGTTTATCATTGTTTAGTACCTAGCGGTACTTTTGTTTTCTCTGTCGAACATCCTGTTTTTACTGCCATGGCTTCTCAAGATTGGTTTTACGATGAGCAGAAAAATCGGATGCACTGGCCCATCGATCATTACTTTAGTGAAGGGCTCAGGAAGACTAGGTTTTTAAATGAAGATGTTATAAAATACCATCGGACTGTTGAGACCTATTTATCAAATTTATTGGATGCTGGTTTTACAATTAATAGACTTTGCGAACCAAAACCATCAGCATCCGTGTTAAAAAATTATCCAGATATGGGTCACGAATTGAGGCGTCCGATTTTTCTTTTACTTTCGGTGTCTAAATAAAATGCCTTAAGTTTTACAATGGTTGAAATAGGGAGATGAAACATTACAAAGTTGTTGCGGCGGTCATAGAGCATGAAGGAGCTATTCTTTGCACGCAAAAAGGTGAACACAATTACCCTTATCTAAGCTATAAATATGAATTTCCCGGTGGAAAAGTAGAGCATGGTGAGCGGGACGAAGATGCGCTGATTAGAGAAATAGATGAGGAGTTGGCATTATGTATTAGGGTAAATAGAAAAATAGCTGTTGTTAATCATCAATATCCCGATTTTATGATCACATTAACTGCCTTTCACTGTAATTCAACTTCACGTGACGTTACGTTGGTGGAACACCTGCATGCAGTATGGTTACCAAAAGAAAAACTAAAGACGTTAGCTTGGGCGGCTGCTGATCAGCCCATCTTGCAATATTTGTAGTGTCATTGGTACTATTTTCTGCAGCATTATAATTTTTTTATTTCAATTTATGAAAAATGTATCTTTTTAATAAATTAGCTGCCGCATTTCAAATCTGACTCATTTGGCAAGCTCGGCTAAATGGTTGGTCTAGCTCGGAGCCCACGATTTGAAAGCCTAACCACTTTGTACTGTTAGTGTTAAAAATTATAAATTTTTTTTTATGTTAGCGCGTGCAAAACGATTGTATTCATTTTTTACCATTTTATTTTTCCTGTTGGGGCTATTGCCTTATAGTTTTTATGAAAATTGCCTCGCCCAAGGTCTTTCATTGTATACGCCGTATCCGAAAATTTCAGTACCACCCGGAGAATCGATCGATTATTCGATTGATTTAATTAACAACAGCAATGCAATAAAAACCAGTGATATTTCAGTTGTCGGCTTGCCAAAAGATTGGAGCTATGAACTGAAATCCGGAAATTGGGATGTGGCGCAACTTTCTGTTCTTCCGAAGGAAAAGAAAAGCTTTAACTTAAAGGTTAATGTTCCGGTGAAGGTTAACAAAGGCGCTTTCCAATTTCGGGTGCAAGCTAAAGGATATGCTTCTTTGCCATTGACTGTGCTGGTATCGGAGCAGGGAGGCTATAAGACCGGGTTTTCGTCTGATCAAAGAAATATGGAGGGGGCAGCCAATTCAATGTTTACCTTTAATGCGACCTTAAGAAATCAAACCGCAGATAATCAAGTTTATGCCTTAACGGCGCAAGCACTTCCGGGATGGAATGTGTCCTTTAAGGCGAATGGCAAACAGGTTTCTTCAGTAGATATGGTAGCTAACCAAACCCAAAACATTACGGTTGAAATAGATCCGCCTGATGAAACGAAGGCAGGTTCCTACAGAGTACCTGTTTTGGCGACTACAGCGAATACATCAGCTAATTTGGAATTCGAAGTAGTGATCAAGGGATCTTATAAAATGGAACTGACCACACCGACCGGCTTACTAAGCACTGATGTTACAGCCGGTGAAAGTAAAAGGGTGCAGCTCGCACTAAAAAACAGCGGTTCGGCTGATTTAAAAAATGTCGAAATGAAGTTTTCTGCTCCGGCAAACTGGGATGTCGTTTTCGAACCCGCAAAAATTCCTTTGCTAAGACCTGGGGCAACCGTAGACGTCTTCGCAACGATTAAAGCGGATAAGAAGGCCATTGCGGGTGATTATGTGACGGAATTGGAAGCAAAAACACCGGAGATATCTTCGAAAGCCTCGTTTCGTATATCCGTCGAAACTTCTTTACTGTGGGGATGGTTAGGCATTATGATCATTTTAGCGGCTATTGCTTGTGTATATTACCTAATTCGTAAGTACGGAAGGAGATAGGCGGTGGAAGAAGTTATCGAATTAAAAGGCGTTACAAAATGTTACGGTTCATTGAAGGCCGTTGATAACTTGGATCTCGCGGTTCGAAAGGGAGAAATATATGGCCTTTTAGGACCAAATGGTGCCGGTAAGTCGACGACAATTTTAATGATGCTGGGACTGACTGAGCCAAAGACAGGAACGATTAAAGTTTGCAATATCGATTCCACTGTCAATCCCATCGAGGTAAAAAGACGAGTCGGTTATCTACCGGATAATGTCGGGTTTTATGATAATCAAACCGGATTGGAGAATCTGATTTTCACCGCTAAACTTAATCGCGCAACGTGGACTGAAGCAAGAGACAGAGCTTTAGATCTGTTGAATCGAGTAGGGTTGATAGATGCGGCTAATAAAAAAGTTGGAACCTATTCTAGAGGAATGCGCCAGCGACTTGGCTTGGCAGATGTTTTGATTAAAAGACCGGAAGTAATTATTTTGGATGAACCGACACTCGGTATTGATCCGAGTGGTGTCAAAGCATTTTTAGACTTGATTGTTCAGTTAAGTAGAGAACAGGGGCTTACTGTTTTGCTCTCATCTCATCACTTACATCAAGTACAACAGGTATGTGATCGGGTAGGGATCTTTGTTAATGGCAAATTGATTGCCAATGGCACTATACCCGAACTTTCGAAACAACTTTTTAGTAGCGAAGTGTTTACGGTGGAGGCAGGTATCGCTTGGCACGAGTTGGAAAAACCACATCAATTGATAAACGACCTGGGGAAGATCGATGGAATTAATAGCGTTAAGTATGAGCAAAATCGATTATTGATTGGGTGCTCAACGGATAAAACGGCTGCTATAGCACGTACAATTGTCCGTTCAGATATTGATCTGACACACTTGTATCAGCGACAATATGGTTTAGACGAAATTTATCAGCGTTATTTTGAAGGAGAACAGAAGTATGTATAAATTATTGAATTTGAACCTTATTTCTTCGAATCGGGAAGAGAGAAGACCTGCTCACCCTTTCAGAGTTTTGGTAGCCAAAGAGGTCAGTGACCATATTAGAAGTTGGCGCTTTATCATTTTACTTTCGCTTATTCTATTAACCTGTGTTAGTTCGTTATATACATCTATGAGCGGTATCAGTAAGGCTATTGCTAAACCGGGTGACCCGGAAAGCGCCTTTCTGTTTTTAAAATTGTTCACACTTTCTGATGGATCTTTACCTCCCTTTCATGTATTTGTTGGTTTTTTGGGCCCTCTTTTGGGGATTAGTCTGGGTTTTGACGCCATTAATTCTGAACAGAATGCCGGCACTTTGAGTCGAGTTATGGCGCAGCCTATTCATCGCGATTATCTAATTAACGCGAAGTTTGCAGGGGCTTTGATCGTAATCAGTACACTTTTTTTTGCATTGGGTCTGGGAGTTATGGGGTTAGGGATCATTATTATTGGTATTCCGCCAACTCCTCAGGAACTCCTCAGAATCTTTCTTTTTCTTTTTCTCAGTATACTTTATGTGGCTTTTTGGCTAAATCTGGCCATATTTTTTTCCATACGATTTAGACAAGCTGCAACATCTGCATTGACCGCCATTGCCGTTTGGTTATTCTTCACTGTTTTTTATCAAATAATTATTAGTCTTATCGCTAAGGCAATTATACCTACCGCGGCAGCCGACACTTATCAAAGCCTAAGCTATCAAAAGCTGATCAGCGATTTACTGCGCATAGTACCTAGCCAACTCTACAGCGATGCAACAACGACGCTTTTGATGCCCTCTGTTCGGAGTTTGGGTCCATTAACAATGGAACAGGTTTACGGTGCAATACCAAGTCCCTTGCCGATCGGTGAAAGCCTCGCCATTGTGTGGCCACAACTTACCGGTTTAGTAGCTGTCACTATATTATGTTTTGCAGGTTCCTATTATTTATTTATGAGAAGGGAAATAAGATCGCGCTAATGCCAGATAGAGAAAATGAATACCCTTGTATTATTTCTTATCAAGGTTGAATTTTAAAGCTTGTATGCTTTTATGGCGCTTTTTATTTGCTCTTCCTCTGTTGTGTCAGGATATAGGATGTAGCTGGGAGCAAATATCGGCTTAGTCTTTTCTATTTGGACAGAGATAATATTGTTTATTGGGAACTTTCCTTTGGTCATTTGAATTAAGGGTTGCAGCAACAAATTAAAATGTAGATGACCTGAATCAATAATTGTGGCCTTTCCCTTTAATTGCCATCCCTTCTGTATCAAAATGTCAATAAAGCTGATGCAGACATTATCGTTTTCCATAATGTTTTTAATAGATTGGGGAGATGCAATATCAGCAATTAGCAGGTTTTGCCCATAATGAGTAAAGATCTCTTTCGGAGAAACATTAGGAAGTCCTTCTCGTGAGGCCGTGGCAAGCCAACATAGGACGCTTTTATCAATATAGCGTTTTATTTCATCTGTAAGCATACGGTAAAGCTAACTATTTTTAACAATAAAGAGACCAACTAACGTTATAACAACTAAATACGACATGTGAATATTGCTCTTGTCAGGCATGTTCAAACGTCGTTTTCCTTCCAACAGGGTGACTTTCGTTGCTGCTTTTTCCAAATTGTTTATATCGAAAATAAGAAATGAAGGCAATCGCAAAAATTGATGTTACCGTGATGTATACCCACGATGGGATGGGAACGGGATCTCCTTTTGCATACGAATGTAAGCCCGAAAGGTAATAGTTAACCCCAAAATAGGTCATGATCACGCTCGAAAAGCTTAGCAAAGAGAGCAAATTAAACAAAAATTTACTTTTCAATCCAGGAATTAAACGAACATGCAAAACAAAAGCATATAATATTATGGAAATAAAAGCCCAAGTTTCCTTCGGGTCCCAGCTCCAATAGCGGCCCCAACTTTCATTTGCCCATATGCCGCCCAGAAATGTACCTATAGTTAATAAGAACAGTCCAACAGTGAGGGACATTTCGTTTACAATTGTTAGTTCGTTTAGGGATGCACTGACCTTCAAAGCTATTTTTTTGTTTTTTATAATATGCAAAATGAGCGTCACAAGACCAATTAGCGCGCTTAGGCCGAAAAATCCATAACTGGAAGTAATGATAGCGACATGTATCATTAGCCAATAGGATTTTAAAACGGGTACTAACGGTGTAATCTGAGGATTCATCTGTGAACCCCCGTGTGCAAAGCCCATTAATATCACAGCTATAAGACATCCCGCTGCCGGGATAAAGGCATTACTATTGCGATATAAGATAAGGCCGGAAAGTATCCCAATCCAACTAATAAACATAACCGCCTCGTAGCCATTACTCCAGGGCTCATGACCGGAGATGTACCATCGGATGCCTAGGCCAAGTGCCTGTAAACTGGCCGCAATTGTTACAACAACGAGTAGAAAAGAAATTAATCGACTCACAAATCTGGCCTCCGAGAAAAGCTTAACAAAGGCTAACGCAAGAATTAGACTTCCCAATAAAGCGTAAGCAATCATAAGCTTAAAGAAGATATTCCATGAATTGTATCGGATTTCCCAGTTAATTTTTGCTTCCGATGGAATAATTTCTTTGCCTATTTCTTTTTGCAACGACTTTAATTTTTCTAACTGTTGATCGGCTTGCTGCCAATTTTGTGTGGTTTGTGCATAGATGACTTCTTTAAGATAGGCCGCGAAAGGATTTTTAACATCGGTATTATGATTTGCATGTTCACTACCCCAAGCAACCCAAGTATTGTTCGGATCATTCGGGATAGGTAATACCCGTAGATATTGCCCACTGATCAGGTACTGCATAACCTGTAATTTATCATTCAGTTCAATAAGCTCTTTGTCATAGCTGTTTTGGTCAGCAGGCTTTTTCGCGAATGCTTGTTGGTATTCATCTTCTAGAACGAAGGTCGCTTTATTATCCTTGAGCGTGATTAAGTTAAGTAGCGATGTATACCCCTTAGGGTCTGCTTTTACACGATTTAACAGCTCCGGCCCACCTTTTGCATTTACTTTAATTAACGGGACTTGTGCCCAATCAAAAGGCTGTGTTGATACAGACAAAAGGAATTGATTGGCATCTAATTCGTAAAACTGATCTTTGTGATGAAGTTTCCGCAAGATTTCCAGTGCCAAGGTATTGATGGGTTCTATTCTTCCGTCAAAATTTTGTACTAGAAGGCTTCCGAAATTAGCTGCATGTGATTTGCTTAGTTTTACCGACGCTGCGAATTGAGCAGGGTCTTGTATTTTGCTAGGTACAGGCATTGAAAGATCGGGCCGGTTTTCTGATTGGACAGCCGAATCATGCGTATGTACATGGTTATGCTGATGTTGATGCCCCTGTTCGTCGCTTTTCAATAGCTGATCTCCCCTGGACGGACCATGCATGTCTATTTCCTGTGCATAACTTGCGCCAAATGGCATAAACAAAAGGAGTAAAAGCGACGCCTTTTGCTTCGATAAAGCGCTTAACTGCTCATTTAGCTTAGAGAAGCGAGTTCCCTTCCAAAACAAAGTAACAAACATGGCTAGAAATAGAAATGTGTAACCTATATAGGTGGTGGTAGTGCCCCAAAAATCATGATTAACTGACAAAACGGTGCCTTTTTCGTCCGGGTCAAAACTTGATTGAAAGAAACGGTAACCTTGGTGATCCAACACATGGTTCATATAGATGGTATATGGTGTCTCTGACTGTTTTTCTACAATTGCTAAATCGGAGGAATAGGAGGCAGGACTATTACTTCCGGGGTATTTTTCCATTTTGAATTTGCGAAGTTTAAGTTCAAAGGGTGTGTAATATATTTTTGAGCCGTAGCCTATGGACACGGTTAGACCACCTATTTCGGACTGATGTTGAAAACTGGTAATACCTTTTCCTCCATAAAATGATACGGTATCGGTGGTATTATTGGTTGAGAGTTCCAGCTTAACCAGGTCAGCCTCGTTTTCATGCGTACGCTTATCGCCCTCAAAATGGATAATCTCACCTTTGGATGGTGCTTGAGGTATAACAAAAGTTAAACTTCCTAGCGTGTACAAACTACGAAGATGAAAAGGTTGTTTCTGTTCTGCTTGGAGTTCACCCTTTTCCTGTGACGCCATAATCATATAGCCACCACCTACCGGCGAATTGATAACTAGATTTCCAGCTTCTTCTTGAATGTTTACTGCCCCTGGTGTTTCCTTGTTATAACTGACTAGCATATTCTGGATCAGTTGTACACTACCCGAAGGGATATATTTGTTCTCTCTTTTACCTTCGATCAAGGTCACGAGATGTAGTATGTTCTTGCCTGTTGACGACGCTACCAGCGAATCTTGGGCTCTCGGTATGTAATCCAAGACACGCATTTTTAAACGTTGTCCCATAAAATCGTACTCTGCAGCATATTCCTTTTGAAAAGGCTTTAAGTAAAAGGGAACCTGACGAGATGTTAGAATGACCGGTACGTCTTTATAGGCTAAGGCTTCTTCACCATTTGTAATTTGTACCTTAAAAAATGAAGCATCGGAAATAATTTCATTATTGGACTCCCCCTCACGGATATGCATAGAACCTTCAAAGCTGATATAACGGGTAATCGCTCCGCCGACGAAGATTAATATGAATGCCAGGTGGAAAACTAATAATGGCCACTTTTTCCGCTGGATTAATTGATAGCGTTTTATGTTTCCGATGAAATTAAGCACGAGTATGACCATAATCAACTCGAACCACCAACTGTTGTAAATGAGGGCTTTTGCCACAGGCGTGCCGTAATCATTTTCAACAAATGTAGCCACCGCCATCGAGAAAGCGTATAACAACAACATAAAACCCATGGTTCGGGTAGAAAAAAGTATCTTTCCGACGAAATTCATTAACAAATATTTATAGGTGAGTAGCAGACACTAAAAAATAATTCCTTATGGGGATTTGCGGCAAATATCTTGCTTTTTAGAGGGAGAAAAGTAAAACCAATATAATTTTTTTGTAAAAAAAGAATAGTGATTGACCTAGAGCCATGGCTCGCTATAAATTTCTCCATAGTTGTTGGTTTCAATCAAGTTGATACCGATTCCTCGTAAAAATTGAATCTTACCAAGATTTCGGTCGTCCGGTTTTTCGTTTTTAGGAGCAATATACCAGGCCTTTTTTCTTCTGCCGGGAAATTTTCGGTAGTATTTTGCGCGTTCTATTAAAAGCCATCGGATGAAAATTTCATTTTCTTCCAACCCTAAACCGAAAATACATAACTGCTTATTAAAGAAGACTTGGAGCCATGTATTACCTCCACTCCAAATCTTTTGACTGTTATTGTTAAAGAGACTGCCTGTGCGACTTTTATAGATGTAATTTCTTGCTTTTTCAATGGATCCCATATAATGAGAAAGACCTAGACGAATGCTTCTATGGTAGCTGACAAGTCCATTAATAAACCATATTCCGAAACCTTTCAACGGATCTTTTAACTCGTGATCCGAGAAATAGGTTGACCAAGGATAAAAGTCAGTGAAAGACGTCGTTTTAAAACGGTATTGCTGCATGAAGGGCAGTGAAGAAAATGTAAGATCAAAATTGGTGGTAAGAATAGGTGCTTCATGCTGCCTGGCCCACTGTACGAATGAAACATGATGATCGAACGGCTGCCAACCGCTCAGTAGACGACTTACTTCTTTCTGAATTTGAAATGGGCTGTTAGCGGTTTCTATGCTAGCTAAGTCCAGCAAATCATAAAATTCAGTGGTTGTAATGCCTTTCGGGACGAAGTTAAAGACGTCTGGAGAAAACTTATGCCATAGCTTAAGAAGTAATTCCTCCCAAGATAACGCTTTTGGATTGTTAGGATATCGATTGATGCCGTTGCCAATTACAAAGGCGATATCTTGTTCCTGTCGGATTAACTCCTTGAATTTCATCGTATATACTCAATGATGAGCGGAATATTTAGAGGGCAAGCTACAAAAAATATAACAAAAAGTGGATAGCAAACTAATGTTTAGCAAGTTGTATGCGCGTATTAATACTATAGGTCGCCAATAAAATCAACCCGATCCTGAAAAAACTCGATGAAAATGCCTTCGTTGTAATAATAATAGGATACAATAAATACATCCCCATTGTAATATGAATCCCGATCGTCGGGTGGTCCCCAATATCGCTCAACCATATCTATTCGGTGCCCTACCTGGGGCCAATAGTTTTCAGGATTGTAATTATCTTTTTCGCAACTGAAAAAGGTGAAACTAATAACTATCAATAATAGGATCGCCAGACTAGCTCGTATGATGGAGTGAAATAAAAAAGCTCGGCTATGCATAGAAATCAAAATTTGGTAACGCGCGGACAAATGTATAATTTTATCTTCCATTTTTCGATCGATATTGACTTTGGGTGAAGAACAATAAGCAATTACCAAAATATTTTTATCTGCAAGACGACGTGCAGTGGGTTGCGCAGCAACTCTTGGGAAAGGTTATCTACACTAGTATTAATGGCCTTGTAACCGGTGGGATTATCGTAGAGACAGAAGCCTATAATGGTATAACAGATAAGGCCTCCCATGCTTATGGCAGACGTTTTACCGAAAGAACAAAAGTAATGTATGGGGAGGGAGGTGTATCGTATGTATATCTTTGTTATGGGATCCATTATCTCTTTAATGTTGTAACCGGTCCAATCGATGTTCCACAAGCTGTTTTAGTGAGAGGTATTGAGCCAATTGTTGGGCTCGATTATATGTTAAAGAGACGTAATATGGAGGTACTGACTCCACGGCTTTCTGCAGGCCCGGGAACGCTGACGCAAGCTTTAGGCATTGCAGGAAATTTCAACGGAAAAAGCTTATCCGGTGACGATATTTGGATAGAGGACGTGGGGATCTCGTTGGATGAGCAAGATATTGTTGTTTCGACAAGGATTGGTGTAGAATATGCAAAGGAAGATGCTTTATTGCCCTGGCGCTATTATATAAAGGGAAATCGTTTTGTAAGTCGAAAGTGAAAACATAGCAAGCCTGCTATGTTAATTGTTCAAATATTCCCAAGCGCTGTAGTAAGCATGTTCTTTTTCTGAATAGGTAATTAAATCGGCATAGAAAGGTAGCTTTGATAGGGTAAGGCTATCACCTACCATCACTAATTTCTTTTTTGCCCTTGTCATCGCGACATTCATGCGCCTAATATCGCTTAAGAAACCAATTTTTCTTTCTTGGTTACTTCGTGTAAGGCTGATAATAACAATGTCTCTTTCTTGACCTTGAAAGCCGTCGATGGTATTGATCGTAACTTTATCTTTATATATGGAAAGAGGGTCGGCTTCCAACAACGCTTTGAACTTATCGACTTGCGAAGCATAAGGAGAAATAATAGCGATGCGAGGATAATTTTCGGGTGAATAGTGTTGGCTAAGCGATGTACTCAACATTGAAAGGTAATGTAAAACAAAGGAAGCTTCTTCTAAATTGTATATGCTGCCTTCATCGTCTCTTTCATCAAACCCACACCCCACCGTATCGATAAATTGCAAGGGCTGATCATTAGGAAACAACAGGGTATTTGCAACGGAACTGTGTGCAATTAGCGAGCTTTGGTAAAATTTTTGGGAGGAAAAGGACATGATGGATGTATGCATTCGATACTGTTCCTGAAGCATAACACCTGATTGCGGATATAAATGAATGCATTTTTCCAGTAATGTTTCCTTAAGTCCCTGATTAGCAGCAGAAACGGATTTGATCGTTGGAGGCAACTGCTGATGATCGCCTGCTAATATTAATTTCTTTGCTTTTAATATGGGAATCCAACATGCGGGTTCTAGAGCCTGTGCGGCTTCATCGATTATGACTGCCTCAAAGCAAATGTTTTTTATTGAGTAATGGCCGGCTCCCACCAATGTTGCTGTAATTACCTGCGCATTTTTGATGACAGATTCTGTAGCATACTGCTCTAAAGCATCGGCTTCCTTTATAAGCTTTGCTGCTTCGGCAAATAATGTTTGTCGCTGGATTCGCTCTTCTTTGCCGAAGTTACGTTTATACCTTCGTGCCATTTCACGAAATTGATTTGCTCGCTTTCTGATTTTTTTAACTTCTTTTATTGACGAAGTTTGGCTGATCTGCTCATCTAATGTCGCATGTAGTAACTCAGGTGTTACACGAGAGGGGCTTCCGATTCGTGTAACATTGATTTGTGCTTTGAGAAGTTGATCTGTAAGAAGATCTACTGCAGTGTTGCTCGGTGCAACCACCAGTAACTGACAGTTTCTTTCTTTCAGTAAAACCTTGCAAGCTTCGATGATGGTTGTAGTTTTGCCAGTGCCTGGGGGACCATGAATGATGGCTATATCATTCGCAGATCGAATTTTTTCGATGGCTAGCTGCTGATTGGCATTCAACCTATCTAATAAAATAGGGGTAGCAGAAGAAAAGAACACAGGTTGCCTTTCTCCTGTTAACACCTGAATAAGAGGGTTTTTGCTTGCTTTTGAAGCTTCTAGCAGTGCATTTTGCATTTGCTTATAGCTATACTCATCAAATAATAAATCGATGCCAAGTTTACCATCGTGAATCCAGTCGGGAAGCTCATCAAGACGCAGCATAACTTTCATTCTGTTTTCAACAAGATAGGACACTTGTCCCACAATGCGGTGATTAACCGAATCAAGATTAGAGAAAAGAGCAACTGACGCCCCGGATTTAAAATGATGTATTGCTTCTTGATCGTTTGAACGTTCAATTTCAACAGAGATGTAGTCGCCTCTTTCGATAGTTGTTTTTTTTATATGTACCGGGAACCAAGTGTTCCCATTTTTTTTTCGCTGTGTAATGGACAGGGTAGTTAGCGAGGTTTGAAAGGAATTCCTATCTTCTATTTGTTCTAATTTTAATAACGCTAACAAATTGCCAAAATAATCCATGCGGCAAAGATAAGAAGCATTTTAATTAAAATTTTTTTGTTATAAGGATGAGATGGCTGCGTAGTTATGTATGCATAAGTAATAAAATAGGTAGATTAGTGTTGCCTGTGTGTGGGAGTGAAAAAAAACGATTTGATTTCCAGTTTGTTGTAAAAAAAGCTGTGGTCCGGGGCGTGAAACATTTGGGGGAACGGGGGAAATTCGTACCTTTGCCATCCCGTTCGGAAGGCGGGCGCTCCGCAAACGAAGGGATGCGGTTGTTTTTTGAAGTACGGAGGTGAACGGCGGGGGAGGAAAAAATATTTTAAAAAAATATTTTGGAGAAAAGAAAAAAGCTGTTACCTTTGCACTCCCAATCGGGAGAGAGGGGACGACGGAACGGGCGCAATGCCCGGGAAGGTGAAAGGAAAAACAGGAAGTACCGGAGGGGAGACCCGATGGATACGGCGGAGGCCGAAGCGTGAGCGGAGGCGTTTAAAGTTCTTTAAGAAATCAGATTCATGTAGCGTAACGGGCGGCCTGTTTTTTGGCGAGAGTCAAAAGGACAGGCCTGAACGGTCCGTCGGCCGGAAGATACAAAAAGATCGGAAGGCTGCACTGAAAGAAGTGCGAATGCCGAGATCGGAAACTTAACATTATACAATGGAGAGTTTGATCCTGGCTCAGGATGAACGCTAGCGGCAGGCCTAATACATGCAAGTCGAACGGGATCGGGGGCTTCGGTCCCCGTGAGAGTGGCGCACGGGTGCGTAACGCGTGAGCAACCTGCCCGTCCCAGGGGGATAGCCCGGAGAAATCCGGATTAATACCGCATGAGAATGCAGGTCCGCATGGGCCTTCATTTAAATATTCATAGGGGACGGATGGGCTCGCGTGACATTAGCTGGTTGGCGGGGTAACGGCCCACCAAGGCGACGATGTCTAGGGGCTCTGAGAGGAGAAACCCCCACACTGGTACTGAGACACGGACCAGACTCCTACGGGAGGCAGCAGTAAGGAATATTGGTCAATGGGGGGAACCCTGAACCAGCCATGCCGCGTGCAGGAAGACGGCCCTACGGGTTGTAAACTGCTTTTGCACGGGAATAACCCCCGGTATGTATACCGGGCTGAATGTACCGTGAGAATAAGGATCGGCTAACTCCGTGCCAGCAGCCGCGGTAATACGGAGGATCCGAGCGTTATCCGGAATTATTGGGTTTAAAGGGTGCGTAGGCGGCGCGCTAAGTCAGGGGTGAAAGACGGTGGCTCAACCATCGCAGTGCCTTTGATACTGGCGCGCTTGAATGTACCTGAGGTAGGCGGAATGTGGCAAGTAGCGGTGAAATGCATAGATATGCCACAGAACACCGATTGCGAAGGCAGCTTACCAAAGTACGATTGACGCTGAGGCACGAAAGCGTGGGGATCGAACAGGATTAGATACCCTGGTAGTCCACGCCCTAAACGATGAACACTCGATGTCGGCGATAGACGGTCGGCGTCCAAGCGAAAGCGTTAAGTGTTCCACCTGGGGAGTACGCCCGCAAGGGTGAAACTCAAAGGAATTGACGGGGGCCCGCACAAGCGGAGGAGCATGTGGTTTAATTCGATGATACGCGAGGAACCTTACCCGGGCTTGAAAGTTACTGAATTGTCCAGAGATGGACAGGTCCTTCGGGACAGGAAACTAGGTGCTGCATGGCTGTCGTCAGCTCGTGCCGTGAGGTGTTGGGTTAAGTCCCGCAACGAGCGCAACCCCTATGTTTAGTTGCCAGCACGTCAAGGTGGGGACTCTAAACAGACTGCCTGTGCAAACAGAGAGGAAGGCGGGGACGACGTCAAGTCATCATGGCCCTTACGTCCGGGGCTACACACGTGCTACAATGGGGGGTACAGAGGGCAGCGACACCGCGAGGTGAAGCCAATCTCAGAAAGCCCCTCACAGTTCGGATCGGGGTCTGCAACTCGACCCCGTGAAGTTGGATTCGCTAGTAATCGCGTATCAGCAATGACGCGGTGAATACGTTCCCGGGCCTTGTACACACCGCCCGTCAAGCCATGAAAGCCGGGGGTACCTAAAGCATGTAACCGCAAGGAGCGTGTCAGGGTAAAACCGGTAATTGGGGCTAAGTCGTAACAAGGTAGCCGTACCGGAAGGTGCGGCTGGAATACCTCCTTTCTAGAGGGCCCTCGGGCCGTTCGGTTACGCCATGAAGATTTCTTGAAAAAAGAGAAAGAGAAAAAAGAGGAAAGTGCCACAGTGCCCCTTCGGGGTCACCGGTGCGGAAGCGAAGCAGTCCCGTAGCTCAGTTGGTCAGAGCACTACACTGATAATGTAGGGGTCAGCAGTTCAAATCTGCTCGGGACTACCTGAAAGAGGGAGGCCGTCCGGGAAACCGGAGGCGGGCGGTCCTGTCCACGTAACGGGGGGAATTAGCTCAGCTGGCTAGAGCACCTGCCTTGCACGCAGGGGGTCAACGGTTCGAATCCGTTATTCTCCACGCTTTTCAAATTCAAAAGTAAAAATTCAAAATTCAAAAACGCGGTACGCCGGTCGTTTTTACTTTTTGATTTTGACTTTTTAATCTGAAAAAAAAGTTCTTTGACATATCGGAAGAAAAAACACAAGAGAAGACAACAGCAGAGACGTTTCTTTCCTACGGGGAAGGGACATGACACAAAAGCATCCCCGTACGGCAAAAGGGTACGGGGAGAAGAAAGTAAGAAAGGGCACACGGGGGATGCCTAGGCTCTCGGAGGCGATGAAGGACGTGATAAGCTGCGATAAGCGCCGGGGATCTGCAAATGAGATGAGATCCGGCGATTTCCGAATGGGGAAACCCGGCATGTTGAAGACATGCCGTTTAACAACGCGAACGCGCCGAACTGAAACATCTAAGTAGGCGCAGGAAAAGAAAATAAGAATGATTTCCTGAGTAGTGGCGAGCGAAAGGGAAAGAGCCCAAACCGGATATGTTACGGCATATGCGGGGTTGTAGGACCACAATGTGGTACAGTCGGAAGAAGTGGAAGGGTCTGGGAAGGCCCGCCGTAGAGCATGAGAGCTGCGTACACGCAATGAAGACCGGCCTAGTGAGTTCCTGAGTACCGCGGGGTCGGAGACGCCCTGTGGGAATCCGGCGGCACCATCCGCCAAGGCTAAATACTACCGAGAGACCGATAGTGGACCAGTACCGTGAGGGAAAGGTGAAAAGAACCCCGAACAGGGGAGTGAAAGAGAACCTGAAACCGTGTGCTTACAAACTGTCGGAGCCCCAATGGGGGTGACGGCGTGCCTTTTGCATAATGAGCCTACGAGTTACACTTCACTGGCGAGGTTAAGCGGTTAAGCCGCGCAGCCGAAGCGAAAGCGAGTCTGAACAGGGCGTACAGTCAGTGGAGGTAGACGCGAAACCTTGTGATCTACCCATGGGCAGGTTGAAGGTGCGGTAACACGTACTGGAGGACCGAACCGATAAACGTTGAAAAGTTTCCGGATGACCTGTGGGTAGGGGTGAAAGGCCAATCAAACTGGGAAATAGCTCGTACTCCCCGAAATGTTTTTAGGAACAGCGTGGACATTGAGTCTTCCGGAGGTAGAGCTACCGATTGGGTGCGGGGGAGTCACATCCTACCAAATCCAGACGAACTCCGAATACCGGGAGATATGGTCCGCAGTGAGGCGCAGGGTGCTAAGGTCCTGCGCCGAGAGGGAAAGAACCCAGACCACCGGCTAAGGTCCCCGAGTGTACGCTAAGTTGAACTAACGAGGTCCGGTTGCCCAGACAGCTAGGATGTTGGCTTGGAAGCAGCCATTCATTTAAAGAGTGCGTAACAGCTCACTAGTCGAGCGGCCGGGCGTGGATAATAAACGGGCATAAAGTGTACCACCGAAGCCGTGGGATAGAAATATCGGTAGGGGAGCATTCCGGCACGGGAGAAGCGGTTACGTGAGTATCCGTGGACGTTCCGGAAAAGCAAATGTAGGCATAAGTAACGATAAGGCGGGCGAGAAACCCGCCCACCGAAAGACCAAGGTTTCCTGATCAACGCTAATCGGATCAGGGTAAGTCGGGACCTAACGCGGACCCGAAAGGGGCAGCGGATGGCCAACGGGTAAAGATTCCCGTACTCTTGTATGCTGCGAAGCGGGGACGGAGGAGTGACACCGCCGCGCACTGACGGAATAGTGCGTTGAAGGCCGTAGGTAAACGTGACCCAGGCAAATCCGGGTCGTGTGCCGAAGGCCGAAAGTACGGCAAACCTCCGGGGGCGCCGATAGCGCGGGTAACCATACTCCCGAGAAAAGCCGCTAAGCTCCAGGCATATAAGACCCGTACCGCAAACCGACACAGGTGGTCGGGGAGAGAATCCCAAGGTGCTCGAGTGAATCATGGCTAAGGAACTCGGCAAAATGGCCCTGTAACTTCGGGAGAAGGGGCGCTTCCTCCGGCGACGGAGAAGCCGCAGTGAAAAGGCCCAGGCGACTGTTTAACAAAAACATATGGCTTTGCCAAATCGAAAGATGACGTATAAGGCCTGACACCTGCCCGGTGCCGGAAGGTTAAGAGGGGATGTCAACCTTCGGGTGAAGCATTGAATCGAAGCCCCGGTAAACGGCGGCCGTAACTATAACGGTCCTAAGGTAGCGAAATTCCTTGTCGGGTAAGTTCCGACCTGCACGAATGGTGTAACGATCTGGGCGCTGTCTCGGCCATGAGCTCGGTGAAATTGTGGTACCGGTGAAGACGCCGGTTACCCGCAACGGGACGGAAAGACCCCATGAACCTTCACTATAGCTTAACATTGGGACTGGGTGCAGGATGTGTAGGATAGGCGGGAGATTGTGAAGCGGGTTCGCCAGGATCCGCGGAATCGTCCTTGAAATACCGCCCTTTCTGTATCCGGTTCCTAACCCCCCTTTGGGGGGGACATTGTTTGGTGGGTAGTTTGACTGGGGTGGTCGCCTCCAAAAAGGTAACGGAGGCTTTCAAAGGTAAGCTCAGTACGCTTGGTAACCGTACGCGGAGTGCAATGGCAAAAGCTTGCTTGACTGTGAGACATACAAGTCGGACAGGGTCGAAAGACGGACATAGTGATCCGGTGGTTCTGCATGGAAGGGCCATCGCTCAAAGGATAAAAGGTACTCTGGGGATAACAGGCTGATCTCCCCCAAGAGCTCATATCGACGGGGAGGTTTGGCACCTCGATGTCGGCTCGTCACATCCTGGGGCTGGAGAAGGTCCCAAGGGTTCGGCTGTTCGCCGATTAAAGTGGCACGCGAGCTGGGTTCAGAACGTCGCGAGACAGTTCGGTCCCTATCTGTTGTGGGCGCAGGAAGTCTGAGTGGGGCTGACCTTAGTACGAGAGGACCGGGTTGGACCGGCCGCTGGTGAATCTGTTATGCCGCCAGGTGTACGGCAGAGTAGCTATGCCGGGAATA
The DNA here is from genome assembly GCF_044784325.1 of Olivibacter sp. EAT-5. Classification (NCBI taxonomy): domain Bacteria; kingdom Pseudomonadati; phylum Bacteroidota; class Sphingobacteriia; order Sphingobacteriales; family Sphingobacteriaceae; genus Olivibacter; species Olivibacter sp. EAT-5. The sequence goes on from NZ_CP173028.1 coordinate 3,580,629, forward strand.
GATAAGCGCTGAAAGCATCTAAGTGCGAAACTAGCCACGAGATGAGACTTCCTTACAGGGCCGTGGGAGACTACCACGTCGATAGGCGGCAGGTGTAAAGGTAGAGATACCACAGCCGAGCCGTACTAATAGCCCGAAGCTTTCTCAAGCGCAGCAGGCTGTTGTCTTCCTGTTTTTTTTCTTCCGTTATATATGTCGACCGGGTTATAAGTTGTAGGTTATAGGTTATAAGTTGCAGGTTATGGGAACTTAAAACGAATAACTTAAAACGTAAAACTCAGATAAGATATTCAGGTGCCTATATCGGCGGTGTCCACCTCTTCCCATCCCGAACAGAGAAGTTAAGCCCGCCAGAGCCGATGGTACTGCAGTAACATGTGGGAGAGTAGGTCGGTGCCGATCTTTACAGAAGGCCGCCGTGCATTGCACGGCGGCCTTTCCTGTTTTGATGTCCATCGGTTTGTAATCATGTCGGAGCAGCTTATCGTAAGCCGTCAAAGTTACCGTCGGCCGCGGAGAAACTTCCCATGCCGCAGGACTTGAATCTATTAACCTGAAAATCCTTTCCCAGTTGATTATAAAGGAAAAAAGGATCGGCACGGAATTGATGCCAATGCTGTAATAATTGCTTTTCTATGAAATCAATTTTCTCTTGATAGCTTTTCGTTAATTGTTGATAATAGGTGGATCCGGATTTGCTTACTGTGTTTTTTAAGCGGTATATATATTCGAGTAAATTATAGCAGGTAGTATATTGACCACATGCAATTAGAGCGGCAAGGGTTTCTTCTTCTTGTGATTTTGCATCAAACCATAAAGTTGTTGGCATTTCAAAAGCTGCCTGAGCGACGATCTGTTGAGCTCGTGATGGAGTTAAAAAAGGGAGATTTTTTCTGTTTCGATTAAAATCGTTCGAAAAAGATAAGTCATACACATGATTGGTTTTGATTTTGAACCGATACTTACCGCTTTCATAAGTTTTGTTGTATAGAAGATAACGTATCCGTTTAAGAAAAACATCATTGTTCAATATCAATACAGAAGCGAAACGTTCTTTGATCATTCTATAAATAACTACAATAGGGGTAGAGCCAAAATGTTCGAAAAGATTGGTAACAATATCAGGCGAGAAGTTCTTGTTTAGATTTAAGCCCCCTAGGCGGTTCGTATCGCCTTCAATGAATTTCCGTAGTATAGCCAAAATCAATAGAAAACATAATGATAATACACATATAGTTGTTCCTATCACGACATTCAACTGTATACCACCTAATTGGAAACCTAGCGTTTTACTAATCATTATTAGTCCGAAAAGGAAAAATAGACACAGTATAACAATTAAGTTATTTATGGAAATAGCTCCGATTCCTTTATAGTTTTTATTCTCTTTGGGTAATTTATACGGTTCCATGTAATGGCTGCCCACATCATTAATTAACATTAGATCAAAAGGTGAAAAGGCCGTTTTCTTTTTGATTCTTCTCTTTTGTGCATCCAGCATACTTTCCAAGGCTTGGTTATCGGTTATTCCTCCATCCATCATTCCGATTTTGAAATCATCGGCTAATTTTTCCTTGGAAAAAGCCTGTCTTAATTCCATAATAGAAGGTGTTTTTGTGAAATCGGCAAGTACGTCGTCCACTTTAGCTTGACCAAATAACTTTACCAATTCACTCCGGCTTATTTCTTGTAACGCTATAGATAAGCCATCAAGTAAATTACGTTTATTTAAGCTTGTGAGTTCGCCTGTAGCAGCGATGGGCAAATCTACATAGGTAAAGTCGTCAGGAAAGATGACAGGTTCGAAGCCAGCGGGAAAACAAGATGATGCGGCGAGCAAGTCTGCTATCTTTAACTTGCCTGCCGTTGTTTGTCCCAACTTTATATTAAAATTCCCAAATCTAAATTGGATATCCTCATGTGATTTAACATCCATTTTCATTTTAACCTGTTGCCTAAAAACCAAACCTCGATAAAACTCAGTTGCATTAAAACAAACCTCTTCTAAATGTTTATTATGATCGTTAGGATGTAAATCTGACAATAGTGCACGTTTGAATAATAGATCGTCGTACGTAAGTGCAAAAGCATTGATAATATTTCTTCGCTTATACGGGTTATCTGTCCACTCCTTATCGTTATTTAATTTTTCAAAAACAACATTCATTAAAGCCATTCCGGACAAATGCTCGGTTAAATTTTTATAAAATTCTTTAAACGATCGACCTTGTGCTACGTGTAATGCATAGAAGGCATTGGTTATCGAGCCCCCAGATGCAGAAGAAATAAAGGTTACATTGTCAAGTAGTACTTGATCGTTAAGCGTATGAATAACATTCAGGTAACTCAAAACTCCTAAACTAAAAGACGCAGCCCGAAAACCACCTCCCGAAAAGGCTAAGGCTATATGATCAAAAGGAGTTTCGCTAATCATCGGCACCTCATCTTTCTTGCTAGTTGTGTTTAACGCATTTGGCATGTTTTTTTATTTCAGGTTTCGAATAATACATATATAGGGGTTAATTTCTCTCGCAATGATCTTCCATTGCTTATCGAGTCGAATTAACTTCTTCCTGATAGAATCACTCTCGTTCCCTCCAACCGTTAACACGTAATTGCCTTTGGCATCGGTTCCCCTTTCAACGACAATAGCAGAGTGCGATTCATAAGCCTTGTTCTTTTTTGCAAATTCAAAATCATAACGCTTGTTACCACGATTATGATGAATGATATCACCAAGACCAGGTTCAATAGCTTGATAAGGGTAAGCACGGAAAACTCCGGTATCTTGAATCGCATTTTGGATGGCGGCGTGAACAAATCTCGCATGCGCCGGGTTAAACAAAAATTCTTCTCCTGTTGCGCCAGCCTTCTTAATACACCAAGAAATAAATATAGCCGACCAAGCCGTTGTCACACCAGGAAAGGAAAAGCCTAGGTCTGTCCAATACTTACGTATCTGCTTCGATAATTCTACATCACTCTCGCTCTCGAGATGATAGCTGTTATATTGCTCTTCGGCAATTGTAACTAACTTTTTAACGTACGCCGTAGCCATTTTTTTATTTAGAATAACAATGTTCTAGTAAAAAAGTCAACAAAAACTGCCTGCCTAAGAACATTCTTTGACGTCCAGATTCATCGTATAACAAAATTACTAAATTTATTAGTATTTTAAAACGAATGTTAATTAATAAGTTTTTACGTGATATTCGTGTAACATAGTGATTATAATGTGCTTTTCTGTTTTTTATGCTAAAAATATTAGTATATTTACCTCGAAGAATATAATAGTTGCTATGAATAACAAGGTAAGTATCAATAACTATAGTGTAGAGTCAGCTGGCATTACGAAAAGTTATAGGGAGGCAATATGTGAGTTGATTTGGAATGGATTCGACGCAAACGCATCCCTAATCAATATTGTTTTTAAACCAAACAACATCGACTATATAAACGAGATACAGATTATCGATAATGGCACAGGGATCCCTTTTGCCACATTGCATCAGACTTTTGGTTCATTTCTGGACTCTGTAAAAAGAGAATCGTTCAGCCGATCCTCCTATATACGTGGCAAAAAAGGAAAGGGGCGATTCTCCTTTATGGCTTTAGCCATGCAAGCTGTATGGTCCACTACTTTTTTTGATGAGCAATCTAAAAAGATGCTTGATTATGATATAATAATAAATGCGGCTAATAAGGATATTTATAAAGATAGTAACAGAAGAATCTCAAAAAGGAACAAAACGGGTACCATCGTGACCCTGTCTAATTTATTTGGGGTTTCCGGTTATTCCTTCAGCTGTTCTGCATTTTTGAGCTATTTGAAAAACGAGTTTGGGTGGTTTTTACTTCTTAATCGAAGTAAAGATTTCAAATTATGCCTGAATGACAGCCCTGTCGAATATGACGATATAATCGCCGACAATGAAGTGTTTCATCGGATAATTACCGACACACAGAATATTGAGTACACATTTAGAATTACGTATGTCCGGTGGTATGAAAAGATCGGCGATAAATTTTATTACTATTTCTTAAACACCGCACAAAAGGAACTTTTTAAACAGCTAACATCATTTAACAATAATGCCATTGGCTTTTATCATAGCGTTTATGTCGAATCGTCATTCTTTGATGACTTTACACCCAGTGACGGAGTGAATGCAGAACGCTTATTTGGAGCAAATTTAAATAGCAGAGTATTCAAAGTACTTATAAAAGAACTGCAACAAATTGTTGCCGATAAGCAAAAAAGTTTTGTTAGATCAAAAGGGGCTGATAAACTAATTGAGCACTTCGATCGTAAAGGTGTTCTTCCAAATTACAGAAACAATAAGTATGAGCAAGAAAAAAGAAAAGATTTAATGGCAGTTATTAAGGAAATATACTGTATACAACCCAAAATTTTTAAAGGCTTAAATGAAACCCAAGAACGAACGAGCGTTGCTTTTATCAATTTGTTGCTTGAGTCCGACGAGCGGGAACATATTCTGTCTATTTTAGATGATATCGTCAATCTTACCCGAGAAGAAAGAGAAAACTTGGCTATATTGCTAGGAAAAACCTCTCTAAACCGTATTACAAGAACGATTAATTTGATTGAAAATAGGTTTGTTACTATCGAGTTATTAAAGAGGATGGTTTTTGATTTAAAGCAGTTCACTACAGAGCGAGATCATATTCAGCATGCGATTGCTGAAAATTATTGGTTGTTTGGTGAGCAGTTTCATTTAGTGACGGCGAACGAGAGTTTTGAAAAACTACTTTCCAAATACCTTTATATTCTTGATGGTGAAGGATCAGGAAAAATGAATGCGATGACAATGAAGGACCGGGAGAAGAACAGGCGGCCTGATGTATTTATTTGCAGACAGCGAAGCATTCCCGATCCTTTTTATCAGGAGGAAGAATTGGAGGAAAATATCATGGTTGAGCTCAAAAGACCTGCAGTTGTGATAGGTAAGCAACAGCTAAGGCAAATTGAAGACTATATGGATTTTGTTAGCCGACAGGATGCGTTCAATTCGCAAATGAGGCAATGGAAGTTCTTTGTGGTAAGTAATCGGGTTGACGCATATATATTGAAACAGTATGAAGAATTTAAGAATAGGGGCAAGCGATTTTTAGTTAAGTCTTGGGGTAATCTGGAGATCTTTGCCATGACCTGGGATGACATATTTCGCGTTTTTTATACAAGGCATAAATACTTGTTGGATAAATTGGACTTTGATAAAGAGGCTTTAAAGGACGAGCTACAATCAAAAGGAGTTGTATTAACTGCCGCAACAGAACTAAATCCTTTTGTAGCGTGTAAAAACAATGCCTGATTCCAGCTTATGTGCGCACTTCATTAAAGTTTTCGTTTTTTAGATATTTGATCCTAAAGTAGTAGGCAGAAAACATGGTAAGCAATAAGCCTAGAGCTGAAAGGACTAGCACGCTGTTAGAGAAGAACGACACCCAACTTAACTTGATTTTTAAAATTTCTTTGGCGAAGAGTATGCCGACACTGCCAACATAACCGAAGGTATCTGCTAAGTATATAAGAAAACCGACATTTCCGGTATGCTTAAAAGTAGCAATCATTCGTTCAAAAAAAATTGCATTAAATGGAATATAGACCATATAGAGACCTAGGCCCGTCAAAAGCATCCAAATAAAGGGGGAAACTTGTTGGAATAAAAAGCAAATGGTTGAAATACCGGCTAGCAAAAAGCCCAATGCCACAAACCCATGCACAAGGATAAATGCCCGATAATTGTTTTTTATAAAAACCATACTGCCGATAGAAGCCAAAACAATTAATGTAATAGGTACTTCGGTCTGTGAAAAAATGATCGGTTGATTATAAAAACCCATTTCCTTCCACATTTCAGCGCCGAAGTTGTCCCGAATATCACGGAAAATCGTCGCGAAGGTATATATCAGCAAACATGTTGCCAGGCCGGGTAAAAACTTTGCCAAAAATAGATGCCGTTGCTGTCTATCCATAGGTCTTCTTTCAGTTCTTTGTAGTATGTCATCCTGATCTGGTAAAGGTATCTTTTCCATTAAGTGTACCAGAAAAACAAGAGGCAGGGCAAAAAGAAGTCCGGTAAAAAAGGGAACCCAAAACTCAGATAAACCAAGCGTTAACATAATCCATCCGCCGGCAGAGCGGGCGAATCCTGAAGCAAAGATAAAACTGACTGCCAAAGCGGCGCCAATGAAATCGGTTCCTTGTCTTCCCTCAACAAACGAGAACACAATTCCCCATAAAAGTCCCAAAGGGAAACCGTTTACAAAGAGAAAAATGGCATTATACGGGACGGGTGTAAGCGCGAAACCAAGCCAACTTAACCAAGCAATACCTGTTAGTGAAAGAATAAGTTTGCTTCTTATCGCTCGTTTTAATTCAGCAATATATTGCACACCATAAAATTTAGCCAGCATATACCCTAATACTTGACTAATCACGAGCACAGTTTTATAGTTATAACCGCCAACGGTTATTCCTTCAAATGTCGCAACCGTGAATGCCTTTCTATAGCCGAAAATTAGCGTATAGGCCGAAAACACAACAAAAGCCGTGAAAATGTTTATAATCAATTTACTTCCTTTTAAATGTTTTGGCCGTAAGAAAGACATTATTTCTCCTAATATAAAGCAATATAAGGATTGTCCGATTATTTTCGATATATGGTGTTATGTTTGTTAATGAAGTCAGTCGACGGACTTAAATAATAATAATTTTTCAATACTTGGGTAGTTTTATCTAGTTGCATTGGCTATCTTGCGAAGTTTTCCAAATTTCGCCAATCCTTAATAATTGAAGGTTAACATTATGATTACCTTAAATGTTTTGCAAACGCTTGTACATTATAGCTTACATTTTCTCTTTCCCGGATTACTTGCGAGGTTGTTTTTCAAGAAAGAGTGGAAAAAGGCTTGGGCAATTATGGTAGCTACAATGCTCGTTGATCTAGATCATTTACTTTCAAAGCCGATATTTGATGCGAATAGATGCAGTATCGGGTATCATCCGTTGCATACTAATTATGCTATTGCGTTTTACATGATGCTACTTTTTTTTCCGAGAACTAGAATTGTGGCGGTTGGTTTACTTTTTCATATGCTAACAGATTATCAAGATTGTATGTGGACAGAGTTCCTTTCGCGTTAATCTTTAATGTCTACCAATAACTCCTTAGGGTGTGCTGCTTTACGTGCGTGTAAACCAAGTATTTGTGGTATCTTTGTTGTTGTAAAGTGGGATAAAAAAGTTGGCGATATGGGTAAATTTAAACTGCATAACATTAATGTAGAGGCAACCAAGAAAAAGCTGAAAGGAAAGGTATACGCCCTATCCAAAGAAGGTTTAGAGCAATTATTTAACAAAATTGACCAGTTAAGCGTAAGGAAAGGTGTTGATCAACTCGGGCTTGAAAAGTTTATAAATCAATGCGCCATTTTCGCCGCAGGCTCAGGCGTTATTAGCGGAATAGGCGGTGTGGGCGTTATGGTTATTGGGGTACCCTTGGATACGATTAATGTTTTGGCTCAACAATTTCGCGTTACATTAGCAATAGCTTATCAGAAAACAGGAAATTATGAATTTCGATTCGATGATTTTTTTAAGTTACTTGCCAGATCGATAAAAGGAGAAGCAAGTATAGTGGTTACTAAAACAGCAATGGAAGAAGTTGCTCAAAAATTGATGATCAACATGGGGACAAGAGCTTCCAAAAGACTGGTGCCTGTTGTGGGAGGGATTATCGGGGGCACCGCAAACTACCTCTATATAAAACGAGTAGCTGAGCATTTAAGAAAATAGGAGTCGTGCGTTTTAATCGTTGAAACTGTGCAATTATTGTGAATTAAAAAATAAAAAAGTTTTTATTCATTTGTAATGAATTTTTTTCAACTTCAATTTTATTATTAGAAATGAAAGCTCTACCCCTGTGGTAGGGCTTTTTTGATTCAATTTGATTAGACCTTTTATGTTTGCTTTAATATAAGAACCGGACGATTCGAATTGTGAGCTATTGCATGCGTAATACTGCGATGCGTTATTTTCTTGAAAAAATTGTACTTTCCCGGTAGAGAGACTATTAAGTCGACATCTTTTTTTTCTGCAAACTCTAATATCCCATCCAATATATCATCATTGTCCGTATAATCGACCGAGAAGTTTAAATCCGGTAGTAATACAGAAAGTTTATTACGGTCTTCCATTAAATCGCGTTGCTGTTTTTTTATGCTGAATACATGCAATATCAACTCATCTTTATAAGTTGAAAATAGCGGATGCAGGAAGGCTTCAAGACGGTTCAGTTCTTCGAAATCCATAGGTAATAATACTTTACGGATTTTTCTATAGGTTGCGTTGGAAGGAACGACAAGTACAGGGATTTTACTAATTGTTACCAACTCGATAAGATTATCGTTGATATATCCTTCTTTGCTTTCCTGGCTATTACCTAATATGAGTAAGTCGGGTGATTCTTGCCTGATAAGTTGCACAAGGGCTCTAGCGAGTGGTAACTCGCTTATCGCATGATCTATAGTGACTTCTTTTAATACACTATTGGCTAGCTCTTTGGTCACTTTATCTAGGTACTCAACAGATTCCTTTCGGCCAGCTTCCAACGTATCGCCGTCTAGACAGAGATATTCTGCGGTAGATATAATGGGTTGAAAAACTGACGTATAAGTGCTTTTTAGCAAGATTAGCCGAATAAAAGAGAGGTTTTGATGAGCAGCAGATACATACCGCAGCGCATTTTGTGTCCCCGAAGCGTAATCTAATGGAATAAGAATCGTATTCATACCCGTTTTAACATTTACATAACCATAAAGGTAATTCTTTTGTTTGTCAATGATTATCGAAACAAAGTAAAACAATATGGATAAAGGTTTTAACGAACGGGTAGTCTAAAGAAGTTGATCGTGGAAATTGCCTAATAGAAAGCCTTATTGGTTGCGACGAGTTATGGGTGAAAAGATGTTAAGAACAATAAAATCGGTCTATGCTATTTCGATATAATTTCTATCTTTGCCGCTGGAAAGTTGGCAGAGTGGTCGAATGCGGCGGTCTTGAAAACCGTTGTCTGTAACAGGACCGGGGGTTCGAATCCCTCACTTTCCGCACTGTAATACCCCTACAAATCAGAGCGTTACAAATGCAGATGCCAGACAGATGCCAAAAACGCTTTGGAAAAAAATCGAACTTTATGATGCCGGCGGGGATGTCTCCAAGGATTGGTACATCTCTTATTATTTCTTCGTTAAATCCTCCGGCACCTACGAACGCTTTAAACTTATACAGGATCTGAACTCGTTCAAATCGAAAACGGCCAGATATAAACGAGCGCGGATAATGAAGAAAGGCCTTGTCAAATTATTGGGACAACTGCAGTTTGATCCTACGCAGGAATTCCATTTTAAAGAGTCATTCGAAATGACCGGCTACACCTTAAACTATTGCATAGAGCAATATATAAATGAAAAGTCAGTATCACTCGAAGACAATACTATTAGAAAGTATTCAGAACGCATTAAACTTTTCGAGTCCTGGCTCTTCTCTCAACAAAAGGGAGGATGTTATATACATGAGATTACCAAGACCGATGTTACCAACTTCCTTATCGAGAACCAAAAGGTAAACGAATGGAGTAACAAGACCCGTAATCATTACCTTACCGATATCAGAACGTTCTTCAACTACTTTGTCAACGAAAAGGAGGGGTATCTCGAAAAAAATCCAGCGAATGGTATCCGTAAGCTTAAAGTTGTAAAGAAGGGTAACAGACCATTCACTCCCGAAGACTTTAGAAGGATTTTAGCGGAAGCTAAAGAGAGTGATCCTCAATTGTATCTGTTTCAGAAATTTCTTTACTATGCATGCTGTAGACCCGACACGGAAGCCAGATTCATGCAGTGCCGTCACTTCAACCTTGAGACTAGGACGATGATGGTGCCTGGAGAAATTTCCAAAAACGATTACACGCAATACGTGCCGATCGATGACGAATTTTATAAATTGCTGGTGAATGAACTGTGTATATCTGACTTGCCCGGTGAGTATTATATATTTGGTAAAGGATTCAGACCCGGCTCCGAGCCGATTCACAGACAGGCATACAGTAAGCGTTTTCTGGAAATTAAGAAGCGAATAACATTACATCCAGACAATACACTTTACTGCTTTAAGCACACACGTGCCTGTCATCTCGCTGAAGACGGAACTCCGCTTTACCGTATTAAGGAGATAACCAGGCATAAGACATTGGCCGCTCTTATGGATTATTTGAAGGATATGGGGGTTACATTGGAGAAGAAAGCCCCAATAAAATCGAGGGCTATTTAGTAACTTCGCTAAAAAACAAACAATATGGAAATAATGACTTTTGGCAGATTATATATAGATCAGATAGCCGTTAACGTAAATGATACCGGCGTAGTTCCTTCTATCCTTTATAACGTGATTGTTGCATCCAGACAGAGGTATGGTAGCTTTTCAAAGGATTTTATTATCGCAGAATTGGAGACTGACCTAGAAATTAGGAAGGCCTTTTGTGCAGCATTAACTGACTACTATTACAAAGACCTACAGTTAAAAATTACGGATATCGAACAGGAAAGAGACCTCGAACATTTTCTTATAGAGTTCAGGATAAATTTGCCTGACGATATCAGCTGTATTAAAATCATCGATGAGAATAATCTTCTGATATTAGATCGGGAAAACTATATGATAAAATATACCGTACCATCAAAAGTAAAACTGCACCTTAGAGGGACATTTACGATCTAAGGCGCCGGTACAATATTACACCGATAAGTATTATCAGCACAAAGACAGCAGCTCCAACCCATCCATTAATGCTGCTGTCTTTTTCTATCTCCTTGTGTTTTTCAACCGTTTTCTTTTCTTCCTGCTGGTTGGCTTTTGCTTCAGTCGTTTTTGCAGTATTCTGTTTTGTGTTTGTGCTTGTCGAATCCTGCTTATTGGATTTCCTGTTTTTATTGCCTTTGGCCTTTACATTTTTACCCTCAGCAGTAATGGATCCGTCCTGTGTAATATTGATTTTGCCATTGGTGACGGTGATATCATAACTATCCGTTGAAATAGTTTGTTCATTTGATTCTGTGACAGTTTCAGTATCGCTTTGTGATTCTTCGGAAGTTTGTTGTTCGTAAGATACTTCAGTTGATAGGGAGCTTTTGATAACGTCCTTTTTCTTAAAAACTGAGCAACTGGCCAGCAGCGTTAAGAATACAACTATTGCTATAAAATTATGTACAACTTTCATTGAAAATTATATATTGAAATCTTCCATTCTAACTGTTTGTCCCGTGAGTTGGTGAGTGCAATCGTTTAGGTACTGTATTTGGCCATCCTTAATAAAGGAATGGCATACTGTTCGTCCATGCTCATTTCCGCCAATAACTCTATGACTTGGGGAAATGGTTGGCTTATCTGCATCTCCATTAAAGTCCCAATTGGGAACACAACTACTTTTGTTACCCGCCCAAAATCTATGGTTGCATTCGCAACCGGGACAATAGAACCAGTACTCGCCAGTTTCTTCATCCACCAACACTACCTTGCTCATTCTATAAAACTGCTAACCTGATATATCTGTGATTTTAACCTACGCTTCCTGTACACACCATCTCCGTCCCTGGATCCGATATCATTTGTATTACCCTCCACGGTTACAATATAGGATCCTTGCTGCCAATCATCGATGAATCCGACATGAGCAACACGCTTTAGATTGTTGAACCATATCCCAAACGTATCACCTGTTTGAGGAATAGCTTGCTTGTTTTTGAGATTTTTTTGATAAACCACATTGCCATCGGGAAACATAGAAGGAGACCAGGCAGATCTAGGATTGATCACTTCAGCCTGACCATAAACCCAACATGTAAATGCAGCACACCAGGCATAACCCCTTCCAAGACCGACGTATTTAAGGTACTTTTCAACCTCTATGCCGTCGTTTTTTCCTGAAAGTTCCCTTACACCAACCTGTGAGTCATAAATCGATTTGACTAGCTCCCTTTTCGTTATGACTGGTATAGCTATTTCAGGTTCTACTGTCAATGTGTCGAATTTGATGGTATCCTCAACTGATTCTAAAGGAACCTGAATTACCATAATCGTATCAGGTTCTGTTAATACTTGCGGAACGGAATCCTTCGGCGCCGGAAACATATTACGATCGGATGAGTTGCATCCGATCGTAATTAATAGTAAAAAGCAAGCAATGACTTTCATAGGACGGCAATAGTTAAAAGGACCAACATAAGTAAGATGATAAAGTAAAGCCCTAAACTGATGAGGACCTTGGTTTTGTTGTCCAGCGCCCTAAACGCGGTATTGAAATCTTGCTTGATAAATAGTCCGATTTCTGACCAAAGATTTTTTGTGATACTCCAGGTGATGGCCTGATAGATAGCATACGCTACCACCACAATGAAAATGGTGTGAAGAATACCGGGATCAAAGGCCGCCGTTGTTGGATCGATCAGTCTCAGCACATAAGGTGCAGCGAAGAACAGAATAAGCGCCACAATGAGAGCGCTATATTCTTTAATTGATTTTTTAATTGTCTCTTTCATTACGCATTTGCTTTAGAGTCAAGTGCTTCCTGAAGTCCGGAAACAGTGGCAATGGCCTGGGTTCCGGTGTGCGTTGCTCGGTCACGTAGCTGAGCGTCCGTAGCGTTGACAGTTGCTCCTGCTGCAATACCGGCTAGTTTCGTTTTCTCGGCTGCGGTATAATCGTTCGTCGAAAGTTGTTTACCCGCAACCTTATCCACTTTATTCGCAAGGGCTGCAGTTATGTCCTCTGGACTGGCTTCGCCGAACGCTGTCGCCATAAATGACTTGAGTTCATTCAGCGACTTAAATTTTTCACCGGTATCACCATTGTTGATACTGCCGTAATGAGTCTTTAGAATAATCGGTTTTTGCGCATTATCGCTTAGGGTCAAACGATTGTTTTCAATGTTGTAGGAAAGATCTGCAACCTGTCTGGATAATCCATCAAGAAAGAACGATGTTCCTGGTGTTTCTGATTTTAATGTAGACATGATATTTAATTTTTGGATAAAAGACTTTTTAAATTATCGTGGTCAGCTTTCAGCTTATCCTTTTCCTGCTGTAGCTCATAATTGAGCAGCTGGAGGCGATCACAGTCCGCTTGGAGTTGTGCCGCCCGCCTACGACAAGCTTCGCCTTCGTTGCTCATCTGTATGATCGTCTTTTTAAGGGCGGCAATAACCTCATCACTCTTGGCTAACTGAGCTTCCAGACGATCAGCAATACGTCCGGACATTTCTAAGACTTTACTTGCATTGTCAACTTCTCCTGATTCAATCTCAACCTTTTGCTTTGGGCGACCTGTCCACCATCCGATCAGAGCCGTTGCTGAAGAAAGTAGGAATGGCCATATATCTGAAAGTATTTTTTCTAGCATGTTATATGTTAATTGAAATGTTTTCATTGCTCACACACTCGGATACAATCAAACCCGTTCCCACAGCGAACGAGCCGTCAGCTTGTACACCAATTTGGTCTCCGTTACTTAACGAAATGCCAAAAAGCCCATCAGCCCATATTCGCAGCATGTAGCCTTTAAATTTCACATAACCCATAGACCCGGCAGGAATGTCCTGTAATGCAATACCAAAGAAATCACCTGCTTGATCCGATGAAGTCATAGATGCTATGTCACTAAATCCATTTGGCTTTACTGCTCTTCCTCGTAGTATGTCCTGTGTTCCTGAATTGTAATAAACACCTACTTCATCAGATAAATTAGGCCACCAGTCAAAACCGGTCCAATATAGTTCAGCGACAAACGACCCTGTGCCGAACGCATTGTTCATCAATGTAACCAATTGTCCTGCACTTGTTAATGTGGTACTTATTGTCACCGTCTTAGTATCAGATCCACTTGTAAAGGTGATCGATTTTGTCGCTGAATATGAGTTTATATCTTGCCATACGTTAGAATGTTTTTTTCGACCCTTAACGTACCCTTTAATCAGGTTTGATCCAACTATGGAATCGTAAGTAGAACCGAACATGGTTTGAACAAGGTTTCCGCTCGGGACAACAGGATTATTTGTTGCTGACGTAACTTTGATGACAAAACTATTCTGTGACGTTGTCTGATAAGTCATTGTCTTGTTACCGCCTGCGGTATGTCTTATCTGCATGAGGTGCCCGTTTCCATTTCCTTCGATACGTTGGGTAAACTCCCTCCAATCAGAGGAAGTATATTGCAGGACGATAAATCCGTTTACCGTGCAATTGTTGAGAACAACTACATCATCGGTATTACTAGCCAGTGACTGGACGAATACCGAAGGACTGAACGGAAGTTTTGAACCATCCAATTTCAATCCTTTAGACACTATCTGACAGTTATTGCATTCAATGTAGCTGTATCCACTTGTCACATCATAAGACGCATTGTTGTGTGTGCTAAATGCTCTAAGATAGCTTTCGATATAGCAGTTATTGAGTTGTATCCGACTGCCCGCCTGGGTACCGCACCCCCAAGCTGATTGAGCAAGCCATACATTAGCTGCATTATTTGGTGAAGGTATATTGTTAGCAACCCTATAATCGTATATCTCCTTATTTCCATAGTGGATTATCCTGCAATTATTTAGGACCTGAACGGCTTTAGGGTCTCCGAAATCAGAATGTATGGGATATCTCATATTCTTAGCGGTAATCGTAAGGCCTGAAAGAGTACCGCTGTTCAGAAAATCAATTGTGGACTTGGCATCAACGTCCGCTGTAGTACTTGTTACCGGTAAATAACCTCTTATCTCTACGTTACCAATCCCTCTTATATCCACTCCGTTAGGAAGTGCAAGGGAATTTTCTACATAAATACCCGAATAAACCTCTATAACGTCTCCTCTTTCCCAGGCCGCTAGCGCCTCTGCTATTGAATTAAATGTCAATGTCCCTGGAGGTAATGACTTTGATACAGTTAATATTCTGGTCTGAGATATGTTCTCCTTCTTGGCAAGTTCGCCGTAGATGTCATTGATGACCGATGATGTCTGCGCTGTATAACTATAATTGGAATCAGATACGTTTGCAGCAAACGTTGATATAACTGCTTTTACGGTACCTGAAGGCGCAGTTGAAGAGCCTGTCTTTAAAGTAACTCCCGCCCCCGTAGCGTCTACACTTGATATCTTTTCCCCGTCAGAATCAAAGTATGTTATTATTGCCGCACCGCCTGAACTACCTGTTGAATAAACCCTATATGTTATCAGGGTGCCCTCTGAAATATCATTAAGTGTAGCGCTCTTCCAAGTTTCCGCGGGATTATAATCTCCCGAAGGCGTATAGAACCCATTATCTGGGAATAATGTGCTAACCAGATCAACTATTTTCGTCAGCGCTTCTACTTGTTTTAAAGTTTTAGGTGATTCTGAAGGAAGATATCCAGAATCGGCCTTTCTCAATAATTCAGCGTTTATTGACGGAACTGAATCGGACGAACTGGTTATTTTTACAAAAGAGGAAGACTGATTTGTATTATTGGTGGAGGCCGCAACTATATGGGTATTGGCTGGAATATTTGCGCTACCGGTATGGATGCTATTAATAAGAGTAGCTGGTACACTGCCCACGACGTTTCTACTTTTATCTAAGAAGGTAATTAGATTGCTACCTGTGTCAGAAATAGTCCCATATAGACTATAATCAACAGATCCGGTACTTGCATATATTTCTATTGTTTTCCAATTAGTGCTGTTATTATAAGTGTTGTTTGCCTGATAAAATCCATCTTTAGAAATTATAAAATCAAAAGATACCCCTAAGTCAGTTTTTGTCGCATAATCGCTCAAATCAACGCCGATATCAATTCCCAAGCCCTGGGCCGTAGTTCCATCCCAGGTGATTAAGTTTAATGGATCAGTCAATGTATCCAATCCGGTAAAACCTGGATACGTTCCTGGCTTTGCAAAATATACAACAGTAGACCCTCCAGGAGGAGCTGGAGGATCGAAACTTTCAGAAGGTACTACTCCTTCTATTCCACTTGTAGCGATGATCCCCAAAATCATCTTCAGCTGGTCCAATGAAATCCGTTTGGATTCGACGAGACCCTCTGCATCTACAGCAATTAGATAGTTGAGTGCTACAGAAGTAGCAACTGTTAAATCCTTTATTCTCTTATCCATTGTAAACAGCAGTTATGCGTGCACCACTTCTTTTTATTTTAGATTCGCAATGGCATGATTTGAGCCATAGCGGATATAGGCTTTTGTTTGCGTTAAGAAAAGTTTTTACATCATTCATGTAGCCCCAGGCTACACTTTCGGCATCGGTCTTGAGTCTGATGATCTCTTTCTCTTCGGCCGTTTCCGAATATTGGTTAAGTTTTTTGGCAATGTTTGTTGCGGTAGTGTGGATGTTCTGATTAACCAGGATTCGAGCATGAGAATAATAGACTAATGCCGGTTTTACACCTTCGAAAGCAACGTCATTACCGTTCAGTTTATAAATTTTACCATTAAGCAGATCCAGGTATTTTTGTTCGGTTGGTGTTGCGGTGTGTGCAGGATTCGAGGCGATTTCGTCGTTATATGATTTTATATATTTTATGAATTCATATAGAAGAGCCTCTCCAAGCATCAGCCCAAGGTCAAACTTTTGTGCATTTTTAATGTGGGTATTCACCCTTCTTTCAGCGTTTATATTTGAAGAAACGTCAACAAGCCCTGTAAAATCACTAAGCGTTATTAGCAGATCCATCTTCTATTAAATTAAAGTCGTCCAATTCCATCATGCTGTAATCGCCGGATGGGTTAATAGTTGTGTGGAACAATTGCCCAAGTCTTCTGAAGACCTCTTCGAAAAGAATCCTTTCGTCAACTGTTATTGTGTTGAAGTACCTGGTTGCATCCTGAAGCTGCTGCTGGTTGAAGTAACCACCGTCTGTGATGGATAGAAGGATTGCCGGAATGAGATAATTGCGCATAATCTTTCTCATTACCTTATTGTCTGTATATTCGAACAGCTTATCGTTCAGAGCTGAAGGTATTTCCTTGATTTCAGGCGCGTCAATATCTTCTCCACCGCTTCCCGTCTCACCTTCAGTCTCGATCATCATAATCTGGCTTCCATCCGGACCAACAAACGTCTTCAGGTTACCGAGAAATTCCTGCCTTTCGTCCTCGTCCTCGAATTTGCCTTTGCGGATATACACTGTTTTGGCCGAAAAATTGTTCTTTAAGTTGTTCCTTGTAGTCCTATCGGAATCCACTTCTGCAAGAACACTTTCCAGAACGGGATCAAAAGAACATAAAGGATAGCCATTTTGGTCTACAGAGTAGTAAAAAATCTGCCCGTTATAATTCTCCCAACCACCGGCAGCGAGAACTTGCTTTTCGATAATTACCGGATCAGGATTAAAAGGATGATACCATTTGATATCATCCTTTTTAATGCTGTTCTTTATTTTTCTCGGCCAGTCGAAATATTCAGCTATAAGGCCTGCATGATCAGTTTCGTCGAGCCCCAGACGATAATTTTCAAACGGCCCGAAATAAAGTTCAGAGATCTGATAAAGTGCATTGTAATTGACCAGGATAACAAAGCCCTGATATTCCGCAAAATCTTCCGATAACTTTCTCAGCAGCTTATCACAGGTAAGCCCTTCATCATTAATGACCGACTTGTAAAAGGTAGTGTCTTTGAATCCCTTTCCCCTGATAAACTTGGCATATACCCTGACACACGAAAATGTAGTAGAAGAAGCCTTTAGGATATCGTCCATTCGTTGAGGATATAAATTGTCCTCATCATATGCCTGGATATCATACTGCTTAACCTTCGCATAAGTTTTACGTACCTGATTTTTTGGAATACTGGCAATCATCTATTATCCCTCCAGTTGTTTCTTGAATTCGTCGATTTGCTTTTTGACTTCCTGTCCTTCTTTGGTTAGCTTTTGGTTTTTGGGAAGAGCGTTGTAGATCTCTTCAGCTTTTGATAGCTGCTCTACTAAAGCCGCCCTACCGTCACTATCCGTCTCCATAACTGGCTGCTCTCCGGTTGATGCTTGGTTAACCTCTCTGGATTTGTCCTGGTCTTCATGTTCAGAAGAACCAGGCTCTCCGCTATCAGTTCCGCTATCGGAATCTTTGGCTTCTGGTTCTTCGAGCTTATGTACTGTCGAATCTTCTTTTGGCTCACCATCTTCCGAATCATCAGGTACCTCACCAGTTTTGAGCGGATCAGTTTTGCCTTCTGGATCATTACTGTTAGCGTTAGGATCTGCTACCGGTTCGTCGTCCTCAGCCGCATTAATCTCTGATGTAGGTAGCTCCAGTAAAACCTTTCCATCCTCTCCAACCGGATATTTTTCGAATTCAGAAATCAATTTCGGACGCTTGCTCAACAACCGGATTGCCAAATCATCTGTTAATGTCTCGTTCGAGATCATTTCCGCACTTCCAAACTCAAGCTGTATGGCTACATTTTTTTTGAGCACGAATTTTTTGGTCGACATAGTGTTAACCTGGTCTTCAGTAAGTCGTATCAGCTTACCGTAAGCGGCTACTGCGCAATCTCCGCATCCCTTCTTGATCGAATCTTTGAAAACAGCCTTGTAAAGGCTCTCAAGTTCAGAAATAGTTGCTTCGTCACGATTTTGGATCAAACGGGCCTTGCCCTTCAGTTCCTGGATTCTTTCGAAATATGATTTTTTGTTCATGATTTTAAGTAAAAAAGGGGCGACACTCATGAGAGCCGCCCCAACCCAATAAAAACATCCCTTAAATGAAAGATTTTGACCGATTAGGGTGTAGGCTCTGTAGTCAATGCTGCAATTGCCGCTCTCGTAGCTGCTAAATCAGTCACGAAGAATGATGCAGGTGGTCTTGGCTCTTCCTGATCGGTGACACTGGCAAGCTGGAGCGTCCAAGCTCCGCCTGATGCAGCATCATTTATGTTTCTTATGGTCTGAGCAGCCAGCTCTAATCCCTGGTCCAAACCGTAAATTTCAAATACACTGTCCCCTGACTTCATTTTATTCTCTATGATCACGAAAAAGGCACCTACCGCCATCTTCATGATCTCCTGTTTTGTTTCAGAAGTGTTCTTGAACACTAAGAAATTAACAATATGATTAAAACGAGTCGAATAGTCTCCCTTAACAAGATCCACCTGGGGAGCAGTTGACTTGTTCATACCTTCGTACTTATAGCCACGTGCATTGGCCTTAAGTGCAATGGCGGTAACAAGTAAAGGATTGGTCGCATCACGGGTGATCGTATCTATATCATCCCGGTTAAAAATGTAAATTGTAGATTCAGCACCGCCAAATATGGGATTGTTGCAATCGTACAATTGGTCTTTCGCTATTTTTCCGCAAGTTGTAGCCATAATCAATCCCTCCTTAGTAAGCGGCCATCACCCTGTAGTCCTCAACAAGGACCGCGTCAAGGTTAAATCCGTAATCCATTACCATTTCCTTATTGCGCTTGTCATAAAAGATATCAAGCTGAGCAAGATCGTTCTCCTCTTCTACACCTACTTGCATATTACGTCTGTCTAAAAGGACTGCGCGGTGTGGTAGATTGTATTTGGTGCCGTTATCTTGGTACGCCTTAATAGTGCGATCCCAGAAATTGAACGCAAACACACGAACGCCGTCGATCTCAATGTACTTGAAACCTGTTTCTGTACGCTCGTAAGCGATATCTACGTTATCGTTCGCACGTCTTTCGCGTTTGTACTGGTCAACTAATGATTTTGTTGCGACGATGAATACATCTGCTTCAGGCTCGCCCTCTACATTTGTATCAACTAAGCGTTCATCTGCGTTGTCCAGTAATCCTTGAAGAATGTTTGTTGCTACCCTATTGGTAGTATCTGTTGTGTCAAATCGTTGAGCAGCATAGGTAGCGCCTGCATTCTTAGCAATAGTGACTCTTTGCTCAGGGTTGGCTGCTACAATGGCGAATATTTGCTTAAAGAAACCATCAATAGGAGTGAAGTATTCCACATCCACACCGTCGGTAATCACTCCGCCATCAGCGACGTTTTCAGCAGTAATATCTCCGAACCAGATAAGGCGCAGAATCGCCTCGAGCATAGCTACTCCAACTCGACTTTCGAGAAAGTTAGCGAAGTCGGTATCCGTTAAATCCGCTTTTTCAACTCCACTCTTTAAGCCGTAGACGGTGAACTTATCTAGTAAGTCCTTAAAACATTCAACAAATCGATCCTCTATATATTGAGGGTCCCAGAATTTTTCGGAACTTGGTATACGGTTTGGATTTTCATCAGGAGCACATCCAGCTGATTTTTTACCAGAGAGTCCAAGAAGACCCAATATAACGATCTGACGTTTGGCAACGATGCCGGGAACCACTGTGTGGAACTGCTCAAGCGCAGGATTGTTGAAAACTTTCTCCCAGATTGCCTCCTTTATGCCTTTGACCTGCTCAAAGGTAAATTCAACATTGGTTAGATCTAAAGTACTTGCCATTATAAGTAGTTGTTAAAAGTCAATGAATAAGTTTATACACCCGTTGGCCTACTTTTTATTTTTGTAGGACTCCCGTCTTTTCCGCATCTCCTCGCGAAAATTATCCGCCTGGTTGGTTTCCTTTCCCTTTGAAAAGTTCTGTTGGCGGTTGGCTGGTTTGCCCGCGCTTTTTACGTTCTTGATCTTGTTAAGGATCGAGTTGGCCTCCTCCAGCTGCTCACGAAGCTCAGTGTTTTCGGTCTCCAGGTCTTTCACTTTATTCTGAAGTTGACGCAGACGGCCTTTATTCTGAACCTGGTCATCATTGCCACCATTTGCAGCGTCATCTTCTTCGTCCTCTTCCACGGCAGAAACTTCACCATCGGTAACCGTGATGATTCTACCATCTGCAAGTTCGATCTCTCCATCGGCTGTTACTTCAGTCATTTCGGGATCATCATACACCGCTGTACCTACATTGAGTTCACCATCAAAATAGATGGTTCCGCCGTCGGCTGTTTCAGCTTCAGCGTTTTCAAACTTGAAAATGTCCTTGAAAGCACGTACAACCCGGTTGACAATGCTCTTGTTCTCCTTGATAAGGGTTTTGCTAGTTTTTTTTGTAGCCATTTTAGAATTATTGTTAATAAGAAGTCTATTGCAGTATGTCCTCATATCTCGAGGCATATTGTTCATGTAAGGCTGTAGGGAGTTGGTTATAACCTTGATAGCAGATCCCGAAGCTATCTCATCACAGAAACCTAGAGAAAGCGCTTCGCTTGGTTTTAGCCATGTCTCTTCGTTCATCATTTCGTGGATAAGGTCTTCGTCCAGACCCGACTTGAATGCGTATATGTCAACTATGACATCCTGGATTTTATCCAACATTTCCGCTTCTTTTTTCAGCTCGTCGGCATCGAGCATTCCACAAATTCCATTTGTAGGCTTATGTACCATCAGAAGGGATCCCCGCATCATGATTACAATATCTCCAGCCATTGCTATAACCGAAGCTATACTGGCAGCGATACCATCGATTACCACGGTGACGCGTGCACTATGTTCTTCCTTGTAAAGCATAATGGCGTTGTAAATCTCCCACCCGGCAGACACAAACCCACCTCCCGAACTGATGCGGATTTTAAGATCATCACCAGCAGCTGCTTCAATCTGTTTGATTATAGTTGCAGCATCCAATGGGTAATAGCCTATGTAGTATGGCCATCCCCAATCGTCAACTCCGTCGTGTATTTTGATTGTCGTCACGTATCAAAGGAGCAGTAATAAATGACACGGATATTGTAATAGATTTTACAAATAGCTACTTTCGAAAAAAAATAAATATGTTTAATTTTTACTTTGAACTTTCAAGTCCTACTGAGTGGTTACAGGTTGTTATTGGGTTTTTAGGAATATGTGGACTGTTATGGACATTGATACTTCAACGTCAAACACTAAAAAGTCAGATGGAAGTTCAGAGAATGGAAGCTAAAAGCCATACTGCAAATCTTTTTCCTGAATTTGAGATAACAATATCGCAGCACACTGTAGATCCAGATTTAATGGAAAACACAGTTAGTATCTCTCTACAGATTCTCTTAAAAAAAAACATGGTGCATGATGTTCGAGTTGAATTGATTAAAAGTAATTTTGATATAATCGAATATGATAATGAACAGCTTAAAATTCCAACAGATAGACCCTTCGTGCCTGGACAAACGATTCGCTTCATGTGCTCATTCGATAAATTTGAATATAATAATAAATACGACTCTATATATTTTGAAGATAATCGGCCCTATTTTGATTATTACTTTGGATATAGCGACACCTTAGGTAATAGATACGCACAAGGGATTAGGGTCTTTGCATATAAAAATTACTATAAGCAAATAGCAATGAGAATGACAAGACCCAATGATCAATTCTAGGCTATTTAAAGATCCGCAATGCATTATAAATTGTTTTTTGAGCACATTGAAACGTCTCTTCGGCCCATGTTATAGCTGTCATTCTAGGTACACCGCTAGACGTTTTTGACGTTACGTAGTTATAAATTTCTCGGTAGAACAATATTTTGGATGGGATAAATCCGTTCTTATGAAGCAATTGTAGGTCTCCGCTCTTTTCTAAATCCTCTATCACGTCAATTACTTTTCTCATATGGTTCTCTTAACTTCAATGTTGTTTACTTGTTCACTTGCACTTATAATTTCCTTGACACTCACTACTGGAGTAGGAAGACCTCTGATAATAGACATAATCATCCTGGCTGAAGCAAGGGTATTGTCTGCATTTTGTGTTGCAAACGCCCTCGTTAGTCCTCCGTCGAATATACCGCCACTGGCAAAGTGAGGTGTTGGACCGGGCACTGAGAAATCTCTACCTCCAAACGACGTGTTGATCGTGCTTAGTAGATTCCTGATAGATGGAACCCTCATCGCTTCAGATACTATAATTCCTTCTCCGGATCTTAGTTTTGCATTGATATTGTCCGTTTTGCTATAACCGGGCAATACCGTCCCCTTGCCGTCGCTTATAAATTGCCCACCACCGCTGTAACCAGGTACTTCGGTTGTCATTGGCTTAAATAAGTTTCTAGCTGCTACAATTCCAGCACCAAGTGCTGCTAATGTACTTGTGATGGCAACAAGGTTTAACGGCCATAGCAATTTGCCTTGTGAAGCAACGGCTTTTACCTGTTCTTGAATGATCAGTATATTGTTCTGTAATTGGAGTGCCGCATTAGCCCTCGTTTGAACATCGGCGGCAATTTTTGCAGCCCTCGAATTTTTACCTAGTGCGGTTTGGAAACTTGTTGAGAATGAGTTGAAATTTTGAAGAGCTAAATCATTTGTCTCTTTATCTAGAGCCCTTTTTTGCGCTTCGTACTCCATCTTAATAGCTGTCGTGTCCTGACCGGCTCTAAGCGCAGCATCAATCTGCAGTTGGTATGAAGCATCTAAATAAGCCTGCTCGGCCAACAGTCTTTCCTGATCCGTTCCCGCTGTGGAAGCTCTTGCTTCCAGTATCCGTAGAGCTTCCTCTTTGGCTTTTAAAACTCTTTCATCAGCCTGCTCTTTTAATTTTTCTGTACGCTGGCGTTCATATTCTGACTCCAACGCATCCCGAACCTTAAGCGCGCTTTCCCATACTTCAGTTAAACCTTCTTCACCGGCCTGTATTCGTTCGGCTAGGTCCGTGATCGTTTCATCCTGTTGCTCTAACCGACGTTGGTGGTTAACTTTCAGCTCCGCAAGCTCACGTTCACCTTGATTTTTAATAGATGAAATCTGAATGTCTTCCAGTGTTCGAAGATTGTCACGTAAAGCAACTAGATCTTCTTCCTGAAATTGTTTCCGTAGAGCAACCAACCTAGCATCTCGCTCTCTTACCAATTGCTCAACTAGCCGATGGTTATTTTTATGGAGTTCGATCTGCTCTTGGAAAGATCTGATCAAATCATCTACTTCTCGTTGCCTGGCGGTCATCGTAATTTGGGCAGTACGCGCAACGGAATCAGCATACTCCTTCTCCAGCTCTTTTTGTTTTTCAAGAGTTTCCTGCGCCTTCTGTGCAGTTTCTTGTCTGATAGAATTAATCTTATTGTTTAGTTCGATCTGCTTTTCAGTGCTCTCTTCCTGCATTCCGTAAAGCTCGATCTCCGCCTGTCTTACTTCTTCATAATCAGCCTCCGTTGCTTTTGTCATAGATAGCTGTTCCTTCATCAGTCGGATCTTTTCCTTTTGAAGGCGAATGCTCTCGTTCAATTGATTCTGCTCAATACCCAAAGCCTGTTTGGTAGCATCCAATCTGGTTTTCTCTGATTTGGTAACATCTTCGGAAATAAACTTAAGCTCACTAATACGCGCTTTTGATTTTGCTCGCTCTACATTCAATCTTGATTCAGCTTTCTCGATATCCTGTAAGCCTTTAGCAATGGCCATTGCTTGCTTAAACTCTATGGCCATCTCTTCACCGATACCTTTAACAGACTTTCTGAAATCTTCTAATGCGCCCTTCAGATCTCCAGTAAATAGTTTGACAATCCCGGATCCGAAGTCTGCAAATCTATCAAACACGACGTCCAGTACCGCACCTAAACCTGATAGAACCTGTTTAACTTTATCAATGGCTGTTTGACTTTTTGAAAGGTAAGCTATTAAAGACCCTATCAATACTAATATTGCACCGATACCAGTCGATATTAATGCAACTTTTAGTACTCGCAATGATTTACTGGAAGCATCTATACTACCAGTTAGCTTTAAGAAGTTTTTGACTCCAGATAATAACTCACCATTGAACGGAATATATTCTGATATAATATCTTTAAGAGATTCACTGAAAGTTGCATTAACTTTAGTATGCTCAACGGTAACCGCTTCTGCTTTCTTTTGGGCTTCTTCAGCCGCTTTTAAAGCTTCGGTTTCGTTTTTTAGTGCTTCGGTAACGCTTTCAATCTTGTCCTGAAGTTCTTTTCCCTGAGCGCTCTTCCTTTCCGTCTTATCCAGACTTTCGTATTGAAGGATAAGTGCACCCAACTGACCTTCTAATCCCTTTACAGCATCCCTGTAATTACCTACATTACGCCTGTTGTCTCCTATGGCACTTTCCTCTTCCTTCAAGGTGTCAGAAATAGCCTTTATCTGTTTTTGAAGTCGTTGGCCTTCCTCGGTATTACGCTTCTGCTCTATAGACATAGCGTTATACTCAGCTGTCAATATGGATAGCTGGGCGCGTAAAGCATTGTTGCTATTCGCTGCTTGATCCATCAAGGTAACGTTAGCCTTTAATTCGCTCTGTAATGCTCTTAACTGTTGAGCGTTTTGGGTATACTGAACACTTCCCAGCTGTCCTTCTTTACGAAGGTCAGCCTGTTGCTTTTTAAGGTTATCTATTGTTTTAGCGATCTCATTTGCCCGCTGCGCGTACTGTGCCGGATCAAGACCAACCTCCAATATTATTCTACTTCTTTCCTCTGCCATCTTACATTCTTATTAATTGGACCTGACACGGTTCTCCTTCAATATATTCATCAACGCTATTTATGTAGAAGTTTTGACCAGACTCCGTATCATACAATGGTCGGAAATGATCCAGGTCCGCGATATCGGATTCATTTAAAAGGTAATATTGTCTTACTATCCTACTATCGACGAGCATTCTTTTAAATTGGAAATAATAGTTGTTAAGAAAGTATTCATAAGAAAGCGTCATATCGAAATCATCGGACGAAGAAAATAGTGGCATACTGAACAAGCCTCCACTTTCGGGATTCTCAAGCTGATCACCATTTCTAAGCAAAAGGGTTGGATCGAAAACCAATCTATCAAGCAGTATGCGTGGTTGAGTTTTTATCGAAAACTTATATTCGTCGTTTTCGTGATCTGGATTCTCAATTTTGTTAATTGATGAAATCGAGTTACCATACGCAAGGACGGTTTCACTCGCTGCGAATACACTTGTAATAATGGTTGCTTCCGGAATGAGATTTTCATTTCGTATGATTAAGGTTCCGGCACCTAAACCTTCTTGTACCGCATCATCATCTTTGAATACAGCTTTACTTGTTTGTCCATATTTATCGGAAATTTTGAATGATATTTGAGGTCGATCATTTACTTTTTTATTATCCCATATATAAGGGTCTGTCTTCCTGGCGTACAATTCATTAAAATCTTTAAAAACAATGTGTTTTTCGCTAGTCTGTACAATTGGAGCTAAGCAATAGCGTTGCAGGATATCCTTGATAAAATCTTTTTGGTTAATCTCAGGTAGATTAGCCGCAATATCAACGGTTTCTCCATAAATGAGTTCTCGTTCTACAGCTATAACTTCCATACTATAGCCGCTGTCGATAGTCACATCTAAGGCAAAACCTGTTTGCTTTCCGTTAATTCTTAATCTCACTGCGTCACCTTCTTTCAGGAAAACATCAGCAGTAATTGTTTGCTCATTCTCCCTATATTCAACTCCTTTATCTTTTGGAAAATAACCCTTTGTTGCTATAAATGGCCATCCTGGATCTCCGACTCTACCCCCAGGTCCCATACCGGTATAATTGGGATCACTTTTCTGGATACCAAGTCTGATCGTTGGAGCTCCAAAATCACCCCAATCATTACCTTTGTAAACGATATTAAACCGAAAAGTTACTTTAACCTGAATATTTGCTTGAGCTACATATTGGGTGCCATCTACATTTGCTAAAAAACTGTTTGCATTATCGACATCTATTACCTGTAAATTTAGAGCCGGTCTAGAATCCCATAGCCAATCACTAAATGAAACAGCTTGGTTACTTCTGGCAAGTCCGGCAAAATGATCGAAATCATAATCCTTTGGGAGCGAAAATGTGTCATTGGAAAACGGTATTATTTCTCTGACAAAGGTTTGCTCTTCTAAAAAATTGCCTTCGTAAGTGTATCCCGCTTGTGTAATTATTTGATGAAAAAGCGTTTTTACGAAAAAAGCTGGCCTGAATAATTTAACAGATAGATATTTTGTACTGACATCCTCAGCGAACAAAGGCAATTGCCCGTAAGCTATAAATGGATACTTATAACCTTCCGTATTTAATTGGGATGATCTAATACTTTCTATGGTATAAGGGTGATTGTAAATCGACAGGTCCAGAGCTGAAAGACTTTTTTGACCAATGTATTCAAAAAAGTCTATGATGGTATTGTACACTATCACCTTTATTCCCTTTTCGTCAGCTTGGACTATCTCTGCACTCCCAAATGAGATCAGTTCTTTTCCGTTTTGCAACAGCTTAGCTCTTAGCTTTATATATGGGTTATTAGTATTGATGGCGGTAATATCAATGAATTCTAAAATGCGTCTATTTCGTTCGCTCCAAGGCAATACTATTGTGTTACTTATCGATGCTTTCCGGTTTTCCACTTCCCCAAGCATGAAGACAGCTGATTGCAAGGCAATGGGTTCATCATTTTGCGGAAGGTCAACCAGCATATTGTTAAGGTATAGCTCTTTCATAATCTAGTAATGTTGAATGTTATTTTTAGGGAGATCAATAGAAAGAGATATTGAAGCGGTTTTATTTTGGCTGTTATATAATGGGAAAGTCCCGGGTTGGATAGTCACGGTTTGCCATTTATACGGGTCGGTATCAACTAACATTTGTGGTTTAATCCCCGATAATAGCCACTCAAGTGCTTTGATATTTTCCGGCAAGATAAAATCGGCACCGACATCAACAGATCTAGAAGCTGTTTTTTGAGTTACGTAATCAAAGGTATCCGTGTTCTCCCAATCAAGTACTGCCCTGGTAATTGTAACGTCATTCGATATACTAAGGGAATGCTGAATATTATATCCAAACCTAAAGTAGTCCCAGGCGCCAAGATGATTAATCCATTTTAGATATACCATTTGCTCTCCAGGGCAAGGCCTTCCAATCCTGATAGTTTTCTTTTGTGTTATATAATGTTTAACCCCACTTTCGAGATAATATACCTGTACCGTTAGGTATTTTACATTATTGGCTAGTCCAGAAGGCAGTAAAATTCTATTGACTCCTACTGCCGCCGTTAGGTGTTGTATATTACCCTTAAGATCCAGAATAAATTTTCCGTCGCCCGTAATAAGATAGCTTCCGTTATCAATTAATATATAACTTCCGACAATACCCAAATTCACTTCAGCTTTGTTTATATCCAACGCAGTATATTCCACATATATCTGTTTACTGCCAAGCTCATCATTGAGGATAAAAGAAATGTCATAAGGAAGCCCCAGCCAATAAATCGGCTCATAGAAGTCAGTAAGCCATTTAGCCAATTTATCCGGGTTAGGCTCATTCAGAAAAGTCACATATTCCATCATATTGCCACCGCCTTTTTCCAACAGTTGCATTGCAGAATATGTTACATAGAATGTACCTGGTATCACTTCCCAATCTGACTGATACGTTCCCCAAGCTTCAGCAAATCGAACAGTATAAGACGTGCATAAATTAGGGTCGTTATATGCCAGCCTATCAAATGAGGATGTTTCTTCTGGAGATACTAGAGAGCGAAGGAATGAAGATATATCAGCCCGAATCACATTGTTGGCACCTGGTGAATGCCTAAACGTAATAACCTTACCACCGGAGGTGACTTCTGTTACAATAGTGTAATCATCTGGGTATCCGAATATTTCAATTGTTCCAAAGCTATCACCAGACTCTGGAGCTACTGGTATTAAGAATATACCTATATTAAATTGAGGATCAGTAGGCGTAAAGTATCCGCCTGGTTTAGGAATACCAGACCAATTTAACTGATCAGATAAATGCCGTATCCCATTAGCAAGCCCCAACCTATAAGCAGACACCGACATATAAGCACCAATTCGCGTTGTATTGGGGATCGGATCGCCATTCATGTCTTCAGCTTGACCTTTAGTCGCCACGGGAAAAATGATGGGTTCTGGATTCCTTTGATACTTAAACACGATCGGATTAAACCCTGCATTGAAACGGCTGAAATTGTTTAATGATACCTGACGTTCCGGAGTTTCTAGTAATACGGATTGCATGTTACCTATTGATTAAAAAGTCAAAATCTGATTTTATCTGGTTAAGAAAATACTGCTCCAGCTCTTTCTTGAAAGCTTCTATCTTATCTGGCGCTGTAGCCCTCAATAACGCGTTATCATTACGAGCACCTAACCTGTAAAGCTGGGTTCCTTCCTTTTTGATCTTCATCGCTATTCTGTAGGCACGATCACGGGGAATACCCCTTGCAGAACACCAGTCAATAATATTCGATATAGGAGGTAACTTGCCAGGGCCACGGCCGCCAAAGGTGAAACTGATATGCTCAGCTCCAATGAGCTTACCACCTGTATGAGTTACGTCTACGACCTTAATAGATCTCTTTGTTCGACCGGTAGCATTTCGGTTATGTGTGTCAAGATCTTCTATCAACTCATCACGCACCTGTGTAAGAAACTCAGTGATAAGCTCAATGTCGGTCTTTATTTCAGCAGCAGTCATCATCCCCTCGAGTCCTTTTCATTTTAGTTTATGTGCAGAAGCCACCGGGAACCACTGGCGATAATCTAAACCGCAACTCAACACCACTAACATTAGTATCATATGCATTGATAACTGTGATGTATGATGCCCTATCAATCCAGTCATAATTACCGGATTGATTCAGCATATTGACAAACATTCTGGCTAACTGTTTCATCTCGTCAATTACGGCATCACGTTGCACCCCGGTGTGATCTAAATCATGTTTGTCCAAGAAGCGGATAAACATATTAGGCCTATCGAACACGCCCGATGAAGTAGGGTGGAAATAAAATTCCCCAGATTCAACTTCCAACATTTGAACCTGGGGATATGCCATATTATCGTTGGCATTTGCTTCGAACACATCCATGTAATAGAATGCCGGTTGTGTTGGTAGCCTAATTGCAAAGCCTTCCATTTCTGTCCTTATACTCACTTCTTCCTCCTCATTATTTCGGCGTAAGCCTTTTCGAACTCTCTTTGCTTTTTATTCTTCAGCATCTTGACAAACACATCGGAATAGGGTAGGGCCTTAATATCATCCCATTTCAGGATATCTCCACCGGATAGGGCATCTAGTGTGTTGATGTCCCCAAAAACTTCGAGATCCTGTATACCAGCCTGTATTTCTTCAGCTGTATAGTGAGAAGCCAATACTTTGGCTTCGGCATTAACCATTTCGATAGTTTTCCCAAAAAAAAATTACCTAGCTGGATACCTTCCACAAACTTCAACTCCGACCTCACTATCTCAGCAAATTCCTCAGCTCTCGTTTCATTATATTTTGAACCGGTGTAAGCAGCATAGAGAAAGTGAGCGATAATTCGGTCAAAGTCGTTGACTTCGGAATACTGTGGATCCTCTTTCTTTTTTAAGATAATTAGATCCTTCACGATACGGGTTGGCCAAAAGGGAAGCGACTCCAATTCTTTACTTACTTTTACCTCGCTGCCCAGAATACTAACAGATTTAGGAATGGCTACTTTCGCAGGAGATGTGTTAAACTTTTGTATCGATGCATTAAGCAAATTGGTTAAAGCCATTACATCCTGTAATTGCTTTGCTTTCTTTTTGGTATACTTAATTGAACGGAGCTCTGGCTGATTCTGTCCGGTTAAAACCTCTATTATCTCAAAGGCTCCCATCGGTTCATCGTGATCGCGTTCCCAGTTCCTAAGGTCCAGGAACTGACCTAGTGTAATTTCACTGACATCGGTCGGTATGTTCAGCGTTACGTTTCCTATTTTAGTTTGAATTGACATTTATTGGGTATAAACTTCTAGTACAATTCTTAACGAAAAAAAATGAGAAATCAAAACGATGCACGTGATTTACCGGGTTTTTTCTTTCCATGATGAAATAAGATAAACTGAGCCAGTGCATCGGCGACATCTTTTTTAACCTTTGGAAACTTAAGGATTCCCTGGTCTGCATCGTGATAAAGTTTATCGGCCTGACTTTTCCGAATAAAGACAAGCCCAGCCTCAGCAAAAGGCGTAGCCATCTTGTTCCGGGCAATCTTATCCGCTCCACCATCGACTTTTATTTCAACGGCCGGAATGCCCATATTCTTAAGTGTCTGCTTAGCGCTCTTTCCGGAAGCTTTTGCTTCTATGTAATGGGTGGGAGGTATGGTCTTCATCCAGGCAATCAGCTCAGGGAATTCGAGATAACGCCAATCAACCCAATCTATATAAGAGTTTACCCCCTTCTTACCTCCGGTGACATGGGCACTGGCTGCATTCTCCTCGTCTTTAGTCAGCGCGGTATCCCAATGGCTGCCATAGTTGTCGAGTTCACTTGGACTCGGGAACTGCGCATCTGGTATTTCGATAAGCCATTTTTGCCAAATTATTCCGCCTGGGGGAGACGGAACCTGATCGATCTGGCCGGCATAAGCTTCAGACCCTAAATCAAGTTTCAGGTCAGCCAAAACGGTAGTACCTAATCTGTATGGATCTAATAATCCGTTTATATAACACTGCTTATATTTTTCGGGTTTTACGTGATCGGACAACGTGCCAGGTAAACATATGTGGTGAATCTTCTCACCTTTCTTCTTCAGAAGGTGTCCAGTTGGGTCGTTGTAATCAAGCCGCTGCATAACGAGCTCCGTTACGGTAACATCTTTATTGGTTTTTCTGGATGGCAAAGTCTTATCGAAAAAATCATTCGTCTTAAGCAGCTCAGCAGCAGAAGCTGCCTGCTTTGGGTTTAGTGGGTCATCTATTTTCAGGATATCCGCATGCTTAGATGTTAAGGTACCGCCAACAGTGAACGCATAAAACTCACCATTTTCAGTAGTCTTAAAGTTGTGGCCTGCATCCTTATCCCTTCTAATTATGGTCTTCGGAAAGTAGGTCCTGTATTTTTCGGACCGCATAATCAGACGTATATTATCGGATATTCCCATTACCGCCGAGTCAGAATAGGATCCAACGAACTCACGGATCCAGGGCGCGCGGGAAAAGTCCCATGCTGTACCCATGACGGATATAATAGTTGTTTTAGATGTGCCGGGAGGAATATTAACAATGATATCGTGAAGCTTTGGAAGTCTCTTAAATACCCGTTCAGATGCAGCCTGAATCTCGTTACACAACGCTTCCATGTGCCAGTTCCATACGAGATCATCATGGATGATCACATTCCAGAACTCCTTTACAAAAAAAGAGAGCTTGCGGTTGCACTGCTCAGCTCTCACGTGGTGAAGCGATATGTTGGGAAATCCCTTAGTCTTCATCTTCAACCATCCCTAACTTTTCGGCAATAGATGCATACACTTCCAGTTCTTCATCCGTTAGCTGTGACAGATCAGGGGCCTTGTTTATCTGTACATTGCCGGTGATCTGTTTTTTATCCACAAGTAAACCATTAATTTTAGCAATGTTGATAAGAGCGCTGTCCGCTGAATAAAGTTCAATTTCGGGATTACCATACTTATCGTATCCGAACTTCTTAATACGCCCTGCTTCCTTATCCTGCGTAAGAGCCACTAAATCAAGAACCACATCATCAACCTCTTCCATTTCTGTTTCGGTTCTGTACGCATCGGGATCGCGTTCCAGTAGGATCTCCATGCGGATGATATTCTCTTTCATGCCATCGATCCTATTTTTGTGCTGCGCTCTGCGCTTACCATCCATCTTGACCCGCCTCGAAAATTCTTCCTCAATTTCGATTTCCCGTTTAATCCTGGCTATAACCTGTGGAAGAGGAACTTTGATTTCTTTTTCCCGTTTACGCTTTATCTTCTTGAAGTAACGGTTAAGGTCTGCCTTTGCGATGTCGGTGATCATTTTCTCCGTTTCTGACTTTCCTAAATTCTCTTCCTTAAGACGTTTTTGGATCGCTTCCTGAATATGAGGTTTTCTGAGGTTCTCATGTCCGATCTCAGTTGCCGATTTGGGGCTGTATCCTGCGTCTCTCGCTGCTTGGGAAGCGTTGAACCGAACTATGTAGTAATCAACGAAGCGTTGTTCCTTTGCGGTGAGCTTTTTTGTTTTTGTACTGTCTTCACTCATTTCCATACCCTCCAGTACAATTATTAACTATTTTTATTGATTTAAGCAAGTTTTGGTGTGGAAGGGGAATAAAAAAGCCCCTAACGGGGCTGGATTAAACATTCCACTAATTATCTTGGCTTTGGTTTTGGCGGAGGGATAATATGGCAATTAGGTCGATCACTTGGAAGTGGACAACCACCATTGCCTCGGTTTGCCATTGCATAGGAAAAAGACGAAACAATAACAACCGCTACTGCCGAGAAGATTAATTTTGCTTTTTTCATTTGTATTATTTATTTGAGGTTAAAAAATTGCCCGAAGGCGGTAATTACTTGTTTAATGCTTTGATTAAGGCGTCGGCCAACGTTACAGCATCTTGTGCGTAGGTGTCTGCCATTTCTTTGCTTATGACTATATCAGCTTTACATGAATCGTTTGACACAAGGCCCTGCAAAGCCATAGATGCGAAGTATTCGCGTTTGCTCATTCCTAGAAACTCTTCATGTATGGTTTCAATAGGATAGGCTGGTTCGTTTGGCAATGTTTTCATAATGTTGTTTTTTAATGGGCGGGTATTACACCGCCCTTCTTGTTAGTTAAATACTCCGCTAAGGAAGTTCTTCAAAATTGACAACTGTATTTCATTTAATTCGATCCCGTCATTCTTACCCCCTGCATTGATGAATAGCTTCCTTCCGTTGTCAATTAACTGTAAGACTATCTCTCCGTCTGCCGTTTCACCATCTTCGATGTTTGGATTGTTACTTATGTACAATTGCTCGTCTACGATGATTAGGCTGCTAGTTTCTGATTTTGTTTTAATGTAACTCATTGTTATATCGTTTATTGTTATTTGATAAACAAATATAATACAAATGTTTTATATATTCAAATGAATATAAACTTTTTGTTTTATATTTTTTCATTACTTTTGCGTATGGACTTGAAAAAATTTTTAGAAGAGAATCCCATCATCAATCAGGCGGTTCTTGCGCGGGAAATGTGGCCTACCAATAAATCGGCGCGATCTAAACTAGCCAATAAGCTAGCGGAGAACATTGTGGGTACCGGCAAACAACGGATCACGGAAAAAGACTACGAAGACGCTAAAAAGGTATTGAAGCAGCTAGCCGAAAGGATCAACTCTCTCTGATTAGTGTATGTTTAAGCCTATTGGCTTGTAATTGGTCCCATACTTCTTATTGTATTCCTCAAGCCTGTCAACGTACTCTCTATAAAGCCGGGCCTGTTTCTTTTTATCCTCTGTCCTGATGGGTGGAGCTGGAGGAGGTGGGACTCTTGGTATACGAAAGCCCTCGGGGTGATTCCGTTCCGATCCGCATAACCGACAGACTTTAACCCGTTTAAATGAGGGAAGATACAACATGTCCTTTTCCCAATGTCCGAACCGTTTGCAGAACAAATAAAAGAGGCTGAACATATTTCGATTTTTCATTGCTAATATTTTTAGTTTGATTTAATTTTGCTAAATGGAACAGGTTATTCATTCGAGAATAGGTTTTACCTGGAGGGGTAGACAGATCATAGCCAGGCTTGAAATAAAGAAGGCTATTATCGGCCCAATCACATACACGGTGTTTGCAAATAAATCCTCTGCCATTTACCTGTTCCGGAAAATAGAGGGGACCTGGCAATTGGTTTACGGATCCCCTCCTGATGATCTCAAGATAGCTCTGATAGAATCGCTTTCTTCAAAGTTCGAACTTGATAACGTCTAGAGTCCTTTACCGTATTTCAGTGTTCTGATCACAAGCTCCTTCTTTATCTGCTCGATTACGGATCTTACTTCTTCCTCCGGTGTTGTATCCTTTATCCTTTTAACCGCTTTTCCCCAGCCTTTGCCATATTTGATTCTTACGACATAAAAGTGCCAACCATTACCAATCCATTCTTTACCGTTTGTCTTGGTCTTTTCGATGGTGAATGTTCTTCCATTGGACTCTTCAACCGTCAGCCAGTCTTTGCCGATCAAATCCGGATCTGGAACAATGGAATCTTTCCCGTGTCCGCTAAACTTATTTAGATGCATCTATTTTTCCCTCCCTGCTTCTTTTAACCAGAACTTACCTATCTGGCTCCACATATCCTCCATGCATTCTATCGCTTCGTTATCAGGCATTGCACCTACCTGATCCCTCATAACAGCAAGTGATTGTCCATATCCACCCATAAAAGCCCGTCTCGTTTCCACGCGCTGTGCCGGGTGCATACGATCCTCCGATAGCTCCATACGCTTCAGGTAATCCTGATACTGCTTTTCCAAATCAACTTTTCCCATGATAATAATAGCCTCCTATGTTTTTTTATTTATTTAATATCCAACCTGTTTTTTGATAGTTTATAGTTATACACTTCCAGGAACATTTCCTTATACTGGTGACGGTTAATGCATTTGGTAAGTGAGCGAGGTTGATCCAGTATCTTACTCTTGAAATACTCTTCATCGAAGCCTTCTTTTTCGAAAAGGGTAGAGATGATATCCATCACCGAAGAATTGTATGCATAATCATAATAATTACGGAGCCACTTCAGGAACCTGGCCACACGATAGGCATGCTCTATGTTACGGACATCTATCTTGCCGTCACGGACACCTTTTGAGTTTGAATGACCGTCCATCGAGATCATTTTAACAGCTGAGGAAACATTTATTTCGGGGTGATCATTAAGGAACTTACTTAACACATTGAAGCCAGGAGCTTTTTCAACAGTATAGTAGTTTACATAGTCCATCATGCTCCAGTTCTTTTTAACAGAGTTAAGGTCCGCTATATCCTGTTTCTTCAGGTCATTTCCCTGGATATAGTAAACTTCAATTCCCAATTGTTTGGCGGCCTCGAGACGGTGCTGACCGTCTATGATCCGCTTATACTTATCGACAACGATGGGGTTCAACGCCAAGAGGTTATTCTTCTTGATGGCGGCTTTAAGTTTGTTAACATGTTTTTGATCGACTTCCCGATTACTTCCGATCATACCGAAAAGTGAATAATCATTTGTCTTTTTCATTGAGTTATTTTATTGGGTTAAAAAATTAGAATAATGTTCCCTGCGGATCCGGTCTCTTTTCCTCGAGCAGATCCTTTGTGGCTTTATCAACCACCCGTTCCATTGCTTTAGCCTGGTTGAGGAAAAAAGGAGTTCTGTTAGAAAAATAATTGTTCTGAGCGTCCCTCATATCCTTGACCAGTTTTGCGTACTCTTTAATGTCCTTCATTTCATTATAATTAACATTCAACTTCCAGGTCATCCTCCCAATCATCGTCATCACAATGATCCTAATCATCACAGTCGCATCTGCAATCGAGTCTTTCACCGAAACATATGTCATCGATATCACCGTTACAATGACATGGCATTCCGCAATTTGGGCATGTATGTGCCATAGTATTTATCCTCCTTTACTTTCTTTTTTATCAATCCTTACCATAGGTCTAATACATCTTCCATCATCTGTTAATTTAAATTGTGCCGAATTGAGAAAATCAATTAAACTTTCAATGTTATTACCACTTTCAATTGAATCATCCTCCCAAAATTCATTAGTAGACCAAGACCCATCACTAAACAGTTCGACGCCTATCGACACGTTGTTTCTCTTTTCGAAACTATCCATTGCAATTAGTAACTTATCCATGGCTGACCTCCCTCAATTTAACCCACCCATACGAAACAAGGTCATCAACGCTTAATCCCATCCATGGTAATGCATAACCTTTTGAGCGGAGATAGTCAACCATATGTGGCTTATATGCGAAAATCACCTTAGTACCTTTTGTTTTCCATCCATTTTCAAAAAACTCCACAGTTAATCCACTTTGTACTGTTTGTTCGGCATCCTCATCACTGATCTGTGATAATGGACTTAGTTCTAATATTGAACTATCATAAATTGGAGAAATGTAGTTTTCGTTGACAACCTCTAATTTATGTCCGATAAAAACAGGTTGCCCCCAATAAAGAGCAAAGAACCTAGCTTTGTTCTCAGACGTGTTTTCAAGTTTATTCATTGTTTACTCCTTTCAGTGCTTCTTTGGCTATCTCATCGCCTTTAATCGAACACATATTGTTTTCTATCAGATATTCCAAAGCCTCCCTAAGCTTTTGGTTTTCCGCTTTGAGCCGTGAAACATGAAGTTTTAACTCGAACATCCTGTCGGCAACTTCTTTTTTGTCATACTTCCACTTCTCTAGCTCTTCGCGGAGGGAGTTTATCCCGTTTATTTCGGCCGCGATCAATGCTATATCATCAATTTGGCTGTCTAATAGATGCAATCCATATTCATCGACCATATGCTCAAATAGCCGATATCGTGACCCCGTTTGTTTGTTTTCTTGGTTCATATTTATTTTTCTAAATAGTCCTTTATTTTATCCAGTGTAGATCCCGTGACGAGTTCGTCCGGAACTACCCTTATAAGCCGCCATCCAAGAGCATTGGCCCTATTATATTTTTCCATATCTCGGATATAGCCTTTCCCCCTTGTATGACGGCCATTGGTCCATACACCGCCCTCCACTTCGATCGCAATTTTATGAGAGGGAATGGCATAATCAAATCGCCATCTTCGTTCAAGATCGAACCGGTATTCAGGTACTATATCTATGCTCATCGATTGGCTGACGGTAAGGATGAAAAGATCACTTTTGGTATTTTTATTCACAGTTCCGGAAACTTTTCTATCACTTTTGGAAACTTTGGTTACACTTTTGCGAACAAACGTTCCGTTCTCCTCCACAAATCCCATCTTCGTCAACTCGGAAAGTTTGAACCTTGCCTTTGCCATTACCGTTTATACTTTGATCTGATCGCTTCAGGATCCTTACCCTTTTTGGAAAACACAACAACGTTACCTGTAAGCCCAGGTACCGGTATATGTTGCATAGTTGAATAATCGACTTTAGGCGCTTTTACCTTTACCCTTGATGGATCTATCCGTTCGATCCCGTGTTTCTTTATGATTGAATCGAACATATATTCACTAAGACCGTATTGTCTCATGAGAGCGGCTCTGGTACGGTACCCGTATTGCTTACGGATACCTTCAATGATTTCTTCAGGTACTTCTTCCAATTTCATTTTTTTGTTTTTGATGTGATATAATCTGATGCGTATTTTGAAAAGTGACAGGCCTCGCTGCTACGGTCACGCTCACGCTGTTCCATGGCCGTGATTTCCGAATCCTTTATTTTACGGTGATCCTGCATATTGTATTCTTCAAACCATAGTGTACGTTCATCTAGGTATTGATCTAGCCACAACATGATTACGTTGCCGTCTAGCCGTCCGTAAACCTTCCCGAAACCACCCATCATGATGCGTTTGAAGCAAAGTTTGAAATCATCAGGCTTAAGCATCCAGTACTTTTCCCGGATGAGATTTACAGTCAAGACCACCTGTTGCTCACTCATGTTCTGCTGGATATTGAAAAACTCAGATAGTTCTATTATACCGACTGTAAGCATCGCCCTGACATATATTTCGCCCGCTTCTTTGCCCAGCTCCCTGACGATACCGGAAAGCGATTTATTCCCGCTTTCGTAGATACTCCGGTACGTTATCGGATTCAATCCCTGCCATAACATTTTCGGCGAGGTTTTTGAGATTGCTGAGGTCGCTTTTTCCTGTTGAATTACCTTGACCTCTTCCTGTACTGACTTCTGCATAATCCTCCTTCTTTAATGGGAAAAAGCCTTTCCATCCGTTGGAGATAGACTTATTGATGATCATCACCGCATATTTAAGTTGTCGGCCCGATTTGTTGAAAAGGTCTTTGAGCGCCGATTGCTCGGAATCGGCCGTTTTGTACTGGAACCTATGTTCCCGTTTCTTGTACTCTTTCCATCGTTTCCACAGGTCCGCAAACTCTTCTTCAGCGAACGGAAGCTCAATGGATACTTTTTCTTTTTTGGCGCAACTTTTTTCTTTTTCAACATTCTCAATGTAGTCTGCGGCAACAATAATCTCCTCGTCCGTCATCCCGGACGGAACGGCCGTTCCCTCTTCTTTACTTTCCTTTACTTTACTCTTCTTTACTTTACTTTGTGTACTTCCGTCGGTATTAACCGAGTTTTTGACGTCAATAACTCCGTTTCTTCCGTCAATAATCCAGTAATCCGAATTAATTATGATTTCAGACCGTTTGAGAGTCGACGATTTGAAACGGCGCTGGATCTCTTCGGATGTAAGAATGCTGTACCTTTTATACAGCTCTTCATCAAAGAAACCTACCTGTACGGCCTTTGCGATAACTTCCTTTACTGCGCCCTCGGATACCCCAACTTCGTCAGAAATATCAAAAGGCAGATCTTCGTCCCACTCGATGTAATAACCTTTATCACGGTAGCTATTACACAGCAGGCAGATTAGTATGGCCGTTGATGCTGCACCGCAGGCACGGTTTATCTTTCTTACTTTCCGGTTCTGAAAGAAGTCCACGTCAATAGTAAAAT
This sequence comes from Olivibacter sp. EAT-5, assembly GCF_044784325.1. NCBI lineage: Bacteria > Pseudomonadati > Bacteroidota > Sphingobacteriia > Sphingobacteriales > Sphingobacteriaceae > Olivibacter > Olivibacter sp. EAT-5. The sequence goes on from NZ_CP173028.1 coordinate 3,620,152, forward strand.
AATCTAATCCCTGTTTGGTAGGTCTGGCCATTAAAGCTCTCCCTCTTAATCAATACTCAACTTCAGATGCTCAATGTTGCAGAGGCGAACGTTTCCGCTGAGGTCCTCTATAATTGCGTTATCGGTCCGGTCGTTATATCCCCTATATGTAACCTGCTCTACGAATAGCTCAACGTAAGTTTCATAATGGTGAAATGTTCTGATATCCTCCCGCCCGATCATAAATGGACGAAGCTCCAGTCGCTGTCCAACATGATACCCATACTTACCCTTCTTTTTCATTCTCCAGTTGCTTTAGTTTCTGTTCAACACGATTTGCCCTTTTATCTGCTATCTCCTGCTGCTTAATCTTTATGGATTGATACTCGTTCCCGTACCATTCGGTAGCCATCATGTCAATGGTGTGACCCGGACCTGTTCTGAACGGATTATGACTGAATTCTGTGGTTCCGACTATATAGGACATAATGTATTTTCGGATGACCAGATCAAGGAACAACTGTTGATGGTTGTCTAGAAGAGCACATGAAAGAGATTCAAACTTTTCTTTGATAGCGTTGAACACATCGTTGCCGTTAGGGTAATCTTGTTTGATGCCGATCTGAGATCTCAGCCAAGAACCAAAACCATATCTGTTTTCATCGTACAAAGCGTAGGTGATAGCGATACGTTCAGCTGTGCTCAACTGCATCTTATTTTCTGACAACTTCTCTACCTCAACGCTTTTAATACCTTCAATTACGGCATTGATGTTTTTACATATATCCAGTTCTTTTGCCCGCGCTTCCTTTGATAGGATATTATTCTTTGCCTCTATGTTAGGAGTACTACTATCCGGTTTGGATAGCAATTTACCCAGCAGCCTAACATTTTTGTATGAGCCAAGTGAATGTTGATGATATGATGATATGATCAGTCCCTTCATGATATCAGGTCCTTCCTCGTCGGAGTTTGCAGACCTATAGTCATCGTAAATGTTCAGGACCGGCATCCCAAGATCCCTTAGTTCTTTGATTCTTGTTTTATCCTGTTCACTGGGATGGTATGTTTCGTTGAGAAAGACAATATTCTCGTTTACAGACTTACCGATCTGAATCTCTAGATTTAACATTATCTTGCTTGCGTAACATGCAGGGTTACGGCATATACTTTTTTCGTCGCCGAACAAAAGTGGCTGATTAGATGAATTATACTGGCATGACAGGCACGGCCCAGACTCCTGTTTTAGGGTCTTGTCAGCAAGGTCGAATGGTGCGTCATCAAGATCTACTTCATGACGTTCCAAAATATTGCTTACATTATAGTTATCCAACTTCCAGTTGCTTTTCTCCCTCCAGTTTTCATATGGCTTTATAACATCATTCTGTATGGCTCCGTCTGTCCTGCTTAATTTTAGCGCCAAAGAAAGGCTAACCTTGTTGTCGAGAAACATTTCTTGGATATCTGGTATAAGGTCATTAAGCTTTAGTCTCTTTGCCACATAACTTTCGGACTTTCCTACTTTTATGGCCATATCCTGAATTGATATGCCATTGTTTTCGTTAAGCACTTTGAATGCGCTGGCTTCCTCCATCGGGTGTACATTCTTGCGCTGAAGGTTTTCGACGATCTGTAGATCCAGCGCTTCGGTATCCGTCAGGGATCTAACCACTGCCGGAATAGAGTCAACGCCGGCAATCTTGGAGGCACGGAAGCGTCTCTCACCGCATACTACCTCATATGTATCCGCGAATTGCTCCGATTTTCTTACTACGATCGGCTGAACCACTCCCTTTTCCCTTATCGAATCCGACAACTCCTGGAGATCATTTTCATGGAACGTCTTGCGTGGATTAGTTGGGCTGGCAACTAGCTGGCGTAATGGAATGTTTTTCAGTTCAACCGTGCCCGGTTCCGAGGTCGGCTGATAGGATAGGGGAGACTCCTGTTCGATAGCCTTAACATTGCTCTTTGGCCTTTTCTGTTTTACTTTTTCCGATGGTTTAAGGAGTTCTGTCAGTGCTTCCCCGATCGGCCTAAAATCCCTTTCGAGGGTGGAAGATATTTCGACGCTTACATTGCTTTTTATTAGCCACGAATTGAAGCAGGCAGTTGTTATCAGGCCATCCTTCGGATCGTCTATTTCCACTTTGGTCATTACCTTGCCAAGAAACTCGACAGCCTTACCGAAAGATCCTTTAAACTTACCGTCCATGATCTTGACGGTATCTCCGACCGATGTCTCTTCCCCTGAAAAGTCGGTACCGGTGATTCCCGGGAAGTCGATCGAATCATTTATCTTTTTTAACTTGTCGACTGATGTCATCCTGTTTGATTTTATTATCGTTTCAAGGTCATCGGAGAAAATATCGATATAAATAAAGCCCGTTGTAAGCCTATAAGATGATATGTCGCTTACCACTGCGGTTTTGTCCTTGTTGAGCCCTTTGGTGATCGCCACCAGGTCTCCGATATCGAAAGGACATTGATGGTGATCCGTTTCCGTTTCTTCAGGAAGCTCGGTGACTTTTAACCAACTTTTGTAACATGGGACTGTTTTCTTTTCTCCTTTATCAGACACCTCAATGTCATAGATGGAATTAGTGCCTTCCGTTAATCCGATAACAGTTCCTAGCATTCCTTTAAAATCACCACTCTTCCATGTTCCCGTTGAGATCAATACCGAAGTGCCTGGTTCGAATTTTTCAGGCTGCACCTCATCGAGCCAACTTTTCAGAACCGACGCCTTTGGTCGACTTCCATCTCTTTTTTGGACCTCTACCGTTATAACTCCTTCTTTTTCATCCACTACTATGCCTTTCTCACCTTTATAGGCTCCGAAAGTAATCCACATCAGCTTTTCCGATTTCATCTTTCCAAATCCTTTCTTAAATATTCGGCCATTTGCCAGGCACGGGCAACATATCTGTTCATTGACGTCCTCTTGTCGTCTTCGTGCTTATCTTTGAACTCCTTCAGCTTAATAGGGTCCGTAATCGCTGACAAGCAACGATCATATAGTTTCCTGTTGGTTACATCCATATAGGCGAATGAATCCAGTGCATCGGCTATCTGCCGTTTGTTAGATTGAATGTAGGTGTCCAGCTCTTCTCCTAGGTATTTCTTGATATCAGGCATCGGATCCGGATGGAACATGAACAGACATTCCAGGCTGTCTCCGCTCTCAGTTTCGCAACCGGCCTGGCCATTACTTACTATTATTGTAGCAGCATATGCTATTTTATTTTCTTCAGCGATAAACGTTATCAGATCACTTGGATTGATAAATCTGTATATTCTACCTGTAGTTGCGTTTACCGTATTTATATCCTCTCTCATACTTTAATATTTTTTCCTGTTGAATCACGGCGAATTCGCCGTTTGGATAGTAGTCCTTGTTGAATTTGCTTTCTTCGTACTGGAAAGCAAACTGATCCGGTCTGGGCATGTAGACTTTAGTGAATCGTTCGATAAAGAGCTCACGGGCTATATTATAATCCTGAGCTATCACCCTGACCCAATACTTCCGCATTGGAATATTCGATTTTGACAGATGACCAAACCTGAAAGTGAAATAATAAGTCTTCATAATTTTGGTGGATATAATGGTCCTTCCTCTTTTACCGAAAGGCTCAGGTACTGTGATCCGGCGTTCGTTTTCTGTACCCATCCCGATACTTCGAATTTGGCACCGTCCAGTGTGACGATCTGACCTACATAGTCTGGAGATCTTTCATTCTGTTTGTAAATATTCCGTGCCAGTATTCCCGTTCCGGGATTAATGATCTCTTTGTTCGCATCCATAGCTTATCTCTCCTCGTCGCTCTCAATAAATTCCAGATATTCGATCACTTTATCTTTACCGATATGGGATAGAAGTTCGTGGACACCGTAAAAGCTTACGGCCTTGCTTATGTCGACTTGCACCAATAAGTCACACTCCTCCACGTCTATTAGTTCTACCAAAACAAGTTTAGTGGAGCAGGGCCGCATAGTGGCCCTTACTACCTTTAAATTGACGTCTACCATGATTAATCCTCCAGATCTACGGGGTGCAACAACTTGGTTGCCCATTCAGGTTGGTGCATCTGAATGATACCGTAGTGACCACTTTCGGCAAGCGCTTCAAATCCCGGGTAAAGTCCCTTGTCGACACACTCCCTTATGGTGTCGAGAGCGTATCGATATTTATACTTACCGTTTTCGAGATCTTCAGGAGCCCAGAAGAAAACCGCAGGTAGGTAGGGGGGGACGGTCTGCAACACAATCATGATCGTCACGTTGAATTTCCTGCCGGTCACGTGGCTAGTGACTTCCTGGTACATACCTTCAGATAGCTCATATTTGTATTTGGCGCTGTCGTAAAGAAATTTTCCCATATCGGGGGCAGACGTGGTTTTGAAAGAAATGATCGTGTTAAAACCTATGTTCTCCTCAATGTTGAATGCATCAGGCCTAACCTTAACCTTCAGGCCTGTATTAGGATCCTCTGTGTAAAACGATGTTTCGAATTGAGCACCCCGCAGGATGGCCGGTATTATACCTCCTCCGTAAGAGTAATAATACCGTTTAATGAGTTCGATAATCAATTTGTGTTTTTCCGATATCGCGGTGTACTCGGAAACTTCCTGAAGACAATCGATGTAGCACTTTGCACCATCCAGTTTTTTAACATCAAGACCTTTCTCTGTAACCATTAGCAAGGCCTTCTGTAGTTTTTTTTCGGCTACACCTTTGTAAGTATATTTATTCCAGATAGTACCTTCCCAGAAGGCAACCAATTTGTTGACACCGTCCCAGCTGTTACGTGGATAATTTGGTTCGACAATTACTTTATCGAATTTGTCAGGTTCTAAGAATGCACTATGGCAAAACGTGCCCAATTCAAACGACTTGGATTCTGTCTCTTCGAAGTTGCTCTTGTCGTTCACATAAAAGTAGTAGGCAGCAGGGTTCTTGTGAATCTCTTTCAGCGCGGAGGAGGAGTTGTAAGGAGCTGCCAGGTATCTATCCATTTTATCGGCCACTACCCGGCCATTTAAGGAAAGAGCCTTTAGATCGGGTGTGTATACCGGCCTGTTGTTGCCGTTAAGCACACGCTCCACGAATTCATCAATACCCGGATAATCATCTGGGTTATAACTTAGCGGATTGATCTCCTGATCGATCACCTCAGCATTGCTAAGGTCAAAATTATTTATGTCCATTTTCATTGGGGTTTTTGGGTTATGGCCGGTTGCCCGGCCAATGGGTTAAATGTTTATCTTAAGTGGTTTTATGCTCCAGTTATCAGACTGGCGGGAGTTTGTCCTGTTCTTTTTCTTACCCATATAGGTTATGAGTAGGGGAGTTCCTTTCTGAATTCCATACGCTTCCAGCGCGCCAACTAGCCGTTTGCTACCGTTGGATATAGTTCTGGCATTACCATCGGTAACTTCAATAAAAAATGCACACTCAAGGTCGATTGCTTCCTGAGTTTCCTGATCAAGTACTTTTCTGGTGTCTATCTTATCGAAGAAAACCCGTTTGCTCTCCCCCGGTGTTTCAGGTGTCCAATAGTCAGCCATGAGATCAAATGGAAATGTGTCGGCGGTGGTAAGATCCGGCAGTTGACCGTTAAGGTCCACGATGGATATACCTGTTTCTGTTTTGTTCACAACCGACACTTCTGTTGCCTGGTTCCGGTCGTTTTTCTGGACATTGCCAGCTGTTGTTTTTTCTTTCATTGGGATATTTATTAAGGGTTAAAAAATGCTTGTTATATACTGTAGAAATGCTACCAGACCTATTAGTGTGGACACGCAAACAATCAGTATGAACCAGTCGGGTATATTCCTGAACCAGTCCGGTTTTATTTTAGGCTCTGTCATATCATCCTCCAGTATGGTATAAATGGAATAATCTATGCCGATCTTCCTCAGATCCGCTAGCATATTCAGTTGAAATCTCAGATAGTCCGATGGCTTGGATATCCTGTGTACCATGCAGAACCACTCTGCAAAATCTCCCCTGTTTTCGGGAGCGGGAATAGTTTTGACTTGCGGTTTCCTTTTCATAACAGGTTTATTGAATGATTAAAAGGTTTTCCTCAGATTCGCGCCATGCTTCAACAACTTCATCCGCATGCATGTCCAGGTAATCTGCAATATCTATCATGGATGTGCTCCAACCGATATCCCCAGAGAACGGATTGAACGAAGACGGCATATCAGCGATGCGGTTACATCTTGGTATCAGTCTTTCTATTTCACTTTCTGTTAACGTACATTCACGAAAATCCTCGTCCCCTATCGAGTATTCGATTTCAAGGTTGGTACCGTAGGATGTGTATCCTAAGATTTTAATTTTTGGCTTATTGGATGTTGTCGCTATATTTGCCATAATTTGTGTCCTTTCATTGGGGCATTTATTGGGTTAGTCCGGGGAGGTGGTTCTCCCCGGGCATTTAGTTTCCCGGCAGGTGCCACCGGATTCGCTCTGACCTATACCCCTACAAATCTTTGCGTATTGTTAAACTTTAATTAATTATCTCGCACCTGAAGATCTTTTGTTCCGCATTATCACCTCTGTCTTTCCCGGTACGAACCTTACCAGCTCCGGACGCTTATCCTTGATCCTCTTTATCCTTTTGTTGTGCCAGATAGCGAACTGCTGAATGAACAGATCTACCTCATTGGCATCGGGATCATTTAAGACTTGATCGTTTCTGATTACTTTCATGCTGTTACCTCTTCTTTTTCGTCCTCCAGTCGGTGTATCATGATCACATCCTCTCCGCCTACCGTATCCGTCCAGGTTTCAAAACGGAGATGGTTGTAGTCTTTACTCTTTCTCAGCCTACTGATCACAACCCTTGCGCTTGCACCGGTCTTTAAGTCGAAGGGTTTGCTGTCATCTACCCCGATGGACAGTACCAGATCCTCTACAGAGGGTTGTTTTTTTATTCTTACTATTTCCATATTCATTGTGCATTTTGGGTGGCAGACAGGAAAGGATTCGAACCTCTACCCTCCCGTTATGGGAACCGGATGCTCTACCGTTGAGCTACCTGTCTGTTAGGTTTTCGGGAGCATCACTGCTTTCCTAAACCTGATAATCAACCTAAACCTTAAGTCTTTACAGTACTTATCTGTTGATGATACTGTGTAATATTTCTCATTCGTGATATGCTAAATAACTTCTGTCATTTTTTTGTATTACCTTTGATTTAACTAAAGCAAAGTTGTAAGAATTTTCTAACATTTGCAAGCAAAAAATAAGAAAATTCTATTTATTGTCTACTTGTTAATGGAAAGCACTGAAAATCAGAGACTAAAAATTATAATGGATAAGCTTGGATTTAAGACACAGGCCTCCTTTGCTGCCGCATTAGGCATAAAATCAGGCACTATGTCCGATATATTGAGAGGAAAACCAGGCGTAGGAGTATCGTCGAAGATTAAGAGGGTGTTAGAAAATACTTATAATGTAAGTATGGATTTTCTTGAAGATAACATTGGAGACGTATTTAAAACAGAAGAGCCATCCCCTTCCCTACACAAAATTGACACAGAAAGCAGTAAAGACAAGATTATTCAGTTGTTAGAAAGAACGATATCCGATAAGGATACTATAATCCGAGAAAAACAAAAGATCATTGAACTGTTGCAACAGCAGATCAATATGCTAACAAACTCAAGAGATAAAAGCGTTGGCTAAGCCTAAACACCTAAAAATTGTACACATCAAAAATAAATTTGATTAAACTAAATTAAATCTTACATTTGTAAGAAAAAACTAACATTGGTTTCGTTTAGAAAAGACTAACGTGAAGTGGCTTAAGAAAAAACTTTAATTTTTAACCCTATAAAAAAAAGATGATGTACAGAAATTTACTATTAACAGGATTACTTGCCTCCTTGGTGTTTTTTGTATCATGCGAGGAAGGAAAAATGGAGGACCCAATCCAGGAATGCAACAACGGATTGGACGGTATACCACAAACGTATGTCGGTATAGATGTGTCTGACAATATTGTTAGATGGGACTATAATGAGGGAAAGCCAACGCTTTATCTGAATGGGCCGTTTTCTAACCTAAAAGTGGGTGATCCCATATTAGTGTTCACTCAAAAGGCCGATTCCCTTCGGATAATTCCAAAGGACGTAGAAAACCTAAATGGTGTTTACTTTGATGTGTCAGTTAATGATCTGAAATTGATATCTGAAAATTCTATCGACAGTCTAGCTGGTATTAAAATATTCGAAGATAACCAAAACAGAATAAAGATGCTCGCCGCATGTTATTTAACTAGGTTAGGCGAACGCTAACAGAACCCTATAAATGCCAAAAAAATGAAAGAAAATGCACAAAAACTTGATCAAACCTATGAATTAAGCAATCTTAAAGTTCTGTACAAAAGGGAGTTACAAAAATTGGAAAAAGTGTCGGGGGTTCGAATCCCTCACTTTCCGCTAAACAGCAAAACCAGGCCATAGCGTGGTTTTGCTGTTTTTAGACTTTACGATTTGATCCGATAAAAGGTACAATAACAAAAGATAACATGAACGATTTTGCCTTCAATGCCTGATAACTATTTGAGATATTGAGTGTACAATAAGGTTTTTTTACTCTATTGACCTTGGGTGTTCTTATGATGTTTTTTGGGAGCTCTATCGCGAATTTTAAGTGCTTTTAATAATTCTCTTCTTTTAGCTACGCATAAAAAAATGCTACCCTTTTTGTGTAGAAAGGAAATGACCAATGTGTCGCCATTTTTTGCCATTGCTTGTAATTTGGGGTCTATGATTAAATCACCGCAATGACAATCTTTAGAATTATAGATCATAAGAACAAATAGCAGAGAACAGGCTATTAGCCCATATAGACTTATTTTGCCCAAATTCTTACTTGATGTAGCCGTTTTGTGGTTCATAGTGGAAAACTGGTTGCACAGTAAAATTACAGTTAAGATTCTTTTGTCTCAACAAAGGATTAGTTTTCTCTTTTTCTAGGTGTGATCGTATGTGAATATATGTGCAAATAAGAGAAGTGATGTGTTCTTTGTTGACTGGCCGACGCTCAAACGCGATACAGAATTTAAGATTTTTTTTTCAGCTGACATACTGTTGTCACATGGTCAAAATACTTTTGCTCAAGTAACTAAAAGCAATATATTATGGATACAGTAACATCAGCACAGGTAATTAATAAGGATGCTTTATTAAGGCATTGGCTCGGGCATCGTAATCTAACTCGACGCGTCATTGAAGCTTTTCCCGAGAAAGAACTTTTCGGTTTTTCTATAGGCGGAATGCGTCCATTTTCCCAATTGGCTATCGAATTATTGTCTATAGGCGGCCCGGCAATGGAATCCATTGTAAAGGACGAGCCACTTCCCTATAACGAAGAGGCACTCAGATTAATCACAAAAGAGCAAATACTGGCAAAATGGGACGAACAAACCGACGTTATTACCAGGTACTTTAATCAACTTCCTTTAGAACGGTTTTCGGAAACTTTCAATTTGTTTGGCCAATATGAATTTCCCATTATTGATAACATCTTTTATTTTATTGATAATGAGATTCACCATCGAGGTCAAGGTTATGTATACTTAAGAGCTTTAGGTATAGAACCTCCGATGTTTTGGGAACGTGACTAAGTATTAAGCCCTTCAGCAATCATCTTTGATTTGAAGGGCTTTGCCTTCCTCGTTGATCTTTGCCAGATGTTTAGTCAGCAGAAGCCGAGCTTTTTCTTTTAATGTTGAAGGTTCCAGTATGGTGGCTTTATCCGCGAACATTAGGAACCAGCGTACAAAAGCTTCTTCAACATCGCGCACTTCAAAATTCATGATTACTTTGTCAGCATGTCGTTCTTCCGAAATAAAACCATAAAAATTGCGGTCCCATTGGAGATATCTGGCCATATCTTTCTCAACAGCAAGTTGGACCTTCGTGACCGGTTGTTGCTCCTTCGGTGCCAGGTAAAAGTCCAATGGTTGGTGCTTTCGTTCAAAAGGTAACTCGGTGTTTTTGATTTCTTCTATTCGATCCGTCCTAAATTGCCTATAATCTTTTCTTAAGTGGCAAAAGCCGATTACGTGCCATGAATGATGCTGATGAAAAACACCAACCGGTTCTATGAATCTGCGCATCGCTTCGGGCGCATCAAGTGCCCGATAAAGAAGCTCAACTTGCGTTTTCCGAGCTATACTTTCAAAAAGAGTGGCTAATGCATGTGGCGCTTTTTCACTGAATTTAATTTGCAAAGGTTGCATAACCACTTGCGATTCGATACTTGATACCCATTCCTTATCAACAGTCTTTAATGCGGTTTTTATTTTGTACATCGCCGAAGAGAAATAGTCACGGATGCTTTTATCGCTGAATTTCTGCATCAGTTTTTCAGCCGCTACTAAGCTGGTCGCTTCTTCCTTATTCAACGATAAAGGAGGGAGACGATAACTTTCAATTAAAGAGTAACCAACACCGGCTTCACTATAAATCGGAACACCGGAAATTTCCAGTGCTTTTATATCCCGATAAATGGTCCGTAAGCTTACCTGAAACCGGTCAGCTAATTCCTGTGCTTTGACCACTCGTTTAGACTGCAGCTGAATAAAAATGGCTACGAGCCTATCAAATCGTTTGAAGTTTTCACTATCCATCTTTTGATATTAAATAAAATGGTGGATTTTACTTGCATAGATAAGTAATTTAATCAAAAAGAGGAGTGTAAAAGTAAAAAAGTTGAACTGAGATAAAAAATGCTGTGAATCAGAATAAATATTGGCAAGTAGGTCAAAGCGTAGGGATGTTTTGGCCCATATCGCCTTCAAAATGAGAAAAGGCATTGTGATAATAGAGTTTTTGATAAATAATATTTGTTTATTAAAGAAAATTGCTACCTTTACCACATTATGAGACAAGAGAGTGTCAAATATTTTACCATTGTTATAGCGTAAACTTTCAAGGACGCTATTGTTAGCGCTACCGTTTCGTGTAGCCTATATTGCATACTTTTTATTCTTTTTTGCTTATACACGTACGAGAAAGGTATTAAACCTCACCTTAATCCTTATCGACGGCTTTATCAAATAATCTTGTAAGCGGAGTTGATTTTCGGGGTGTCTAATAAAGTCTATAATTGCTGTTGAGCGTAAACCAGAATAATTGTTCTCAATACATCTTGCATGTATTGAGAATATGTAGAAAGCCTGTGAGGTGCTGATATCTTCGGTAGCTGCACTAGGCAAATTAAATGATTGATAAATTTTTTTGCAATCTTGAAATGGAACAGGAATTAATTCAAACAATTGTTGATTTTTTTAAAAATAATGAGAGGCAAGGACCCGGATGCGAGGAAGCTACGCTAAAAGCATTAGGTTTGGTAAGCGAGAGCCATTATTTTGAACATATACTGGATATTGGCTGTGGAACAGGAGCACAGACGATGACACTCGCACGAAAAACAAATGCACAAATTTTTGCCGTTGATTTATTGGCTGAATTTTTAGATGTGTTGACGGAACGTGCCACGCGATGGGGCTTGCAAGATCGAATAGCTGTACACAAAACATCTATGGACGATCTCCCATTTCCAAGGAATTTTTTTGATATGATTTGGAGTGAGGGCGCAATTTATCATATTGGATTCGAAAGAGGATTGAAACAGTGGGGCACGTTGTTAAAAAGAAGGGGGTACTTAGTGGCGTCCGAGATTTCATGGACAAGTAACGAAAGGCCTCAGTATCTTACCGATTATTGGATGGCAAGCTATCCCGAAATCGATTTGATTTCGAATAAAATGAAATTAATCGAAGATTGCGGCTATATTCCCGTTGGATGTTTTACACTACCCAATGCCGGATGGGACAACTATTACCATCCAATTATCAAACAGGTTGCTTTATCGATAGCTCAACCAATAAATGATTCGACAAAAAAATCGTTCATGGAAACGATCATCGATGAACTTATCATTTACCAAAGATACCGGGAGTTTTATAACTACGTGTTTTACGTGATGCAAAAAAAATGAAATAAAATCGTTTCTAACCTTTTACGGAATCAAGTGCGATTCCGAGAGGATGCCGGCAGCAAGGCTGCGAGTCTTGCTTTTGTAATGCCTCGTTGTTGCAATATGACAATTCAATGTCTCATAACTGAGAAAAATTCTTCAAATTTGTATGATGGGAATTACGAAAGAAACGCAACAAAAGATTGTTGATGCCGCCATTATAGTATTTAATGAAGACTTTTCTGCTCCCTTAGAGCGGGTTGCAGAAAAGTCTTCGATAACTAGGAGAACACTTCATCGCTATTTCAAAGATAGGGAGGCGTTATTGACCTATTGTGAGAAAGACATGCAGCAAAACTGTAAAAAAGCGATGAACGATGCTATGGAAAGTTCAGATGTGCCGTTAAAAAAACTGGAAGAAATGCTTTATGCTGCTATCGACTGTGGCGCGAAATACGCCTTTTTCCACAAACTTCATCACCGTGATGGTCACAGACACAATCAGAATGATCGAAACTGTGCGACTTACGAAGCGATTAACAACCGTTGCCGGCAATTGATTTTGCAGTTACAGGAGGATGGTTATATTAGCAAAAGACTGACAGTGGATTGGGTTTTGGCTTTTTTGACTAGTGTAGTAGCCACGACAATAAATACCGGGCTTTTGGGTAATCAGACGAAGATAAATTTAAAAGAATGTGCTTGGTTTTCATTCAGCAAAGGAATAGGGGTATAAAAAAATTTGCCTATATATGTCTCGATTTTGAGACATTTTTATTGATGATTAATCTCAATAGACATAATAAGTGAAAATATAAATAAATGATATGGAGAAGAACAACAAACACGACGTTATAATAGTCGGTGGTAGCTATGCCGGCCTTTCGGCCGCTATGTCCTTAGCTAGAGCGATAAGAAATGTACTGATCATTGATAGTGGTAAACCCTGTAACCGCCAAACACCCCATTCCCATAATTTTTTAACGCAGGACGGTAAGCCGCCGAAAGTAATTTCATCTATCGCTTTGGAGCAAGTGCTTGCGTATGATACCGTGAATTTCTTGACGGATGAAGTACTATTTGCCGCCGGGAAGAATGGGGCTTTTTTTGTTAGAACCGCTTCCGGCAAGCAGTTCGAAGCAAGCAAACTTTTGTTTGCTACCGGGTTAAAGGATATACTTCCAACCGTGAGTGGAATAGCAGAATGTTGGGGAATCAGCGTGATTCATTGTCCTTATTGTCATGGATACGAATATAGAAATCAGTCGACGGGACTGTTGCTAAACGGCGAATCTGTTTTGGAGAAGGCAAGGCTAATTCGTAACTGGGCTTCAGACCTTGCGGTACTTACTAACGGGCCATCTACTTTTGATAATGCGGACAAAGAAACACTTTCCAGAAATAACATACAGTTGATAGAAAAGCCGATAGCTTTGTTGAAACACTACGAGGGTCAGCTTGACCATATTATATTTGAAGATGGTACTGAAATTTCTGTTAAAGCGCTTTACGCACCTCCTCGCTTTGAACAACAAAGTCAAATTCCGAAAAATATAGGTTGCGCAATAACAAGTACCGGTCATATTGAAGTCAATAACTTCCAGCAGACTTCTATCCCCGGAATTTATGCTGCAGGCGATAATGCTACCATGTTTAGAAGTGTTTCTGCAGCTGTAGCTGCCGGCTCGATTGCAGGAGCGTTTATAAATCACGAATTAATAGGAGAGGGGGTGTAGATTACGATAAAGAAGCACTTTTTGAAAAATCCCGTAAAACCGTTATTTAAATGCTCCTTCCGTGTCTTAGGGTATATGTCTATGAACAGATTCTTATTGATAAGTTTGCTGTGTTTAAAATTTAAAGGAAGGACTTTCTGTTTTTCGAGGCTAAAGAAATAGAAAGGAATGCGAATCCATTAAAATAGAGGCTAAGAAATTTAAGAGAATTATTCGCCTATTATACTTATATAAAGGCAAGCTTTCGGCAAAAGAGTGAAATAAATATTAGAGAAGTCGATTCTAAAATTGACAAAAGTTCTTAAAAGAATATTCCCAAACGCGTAAAAAGATGTCGTATGTTTATGAACTGATTACCGGTTTTAGAACAGTGACTAGCAATGGTTGTTTGACAAGTTTCACGCTCGTGGAGGTTTGATTCGGTAGTAGGTTTATTCCGCATCGGAAAAGAGAGTAATAGCCCGAGCGCAATCATTATAGGCGTTGTGCGGAGTGAAAGAGTGTTATAATTCCTTGTACTGGTTACAATTTTGATGCGAGCGTTGTTGCGAAGCATAATATACAATATTTCCAGTAGTAATCATAAATATAATGCCTTTTTATTATCTTTCTAATTTTCAGCAATTTATGATTTTTTATTTATTGAATGAGTGTTCGAAATCGGACACTTTGTGTCCGATTTCGGACTTTTATCACTTTTTCTAAATCTGAGAAAAAATTGCTTATGTGTATTTTATACACTATCTTTGCGCTATCATAATTTAGGTTTATAATTGGTTAGTTAAAAGTCTTCAATCTCCCCGGTTGAAGACTTTTTTATATTAAAAGCTATAGTGAGGACGCGAAGATTTGTGCTATATTGTTGATTTCCTTGTCACTTAAGTGTTTTCCGGATTGTATAATGATTTGGTATTTGAAAGTGACGGATTTTCCTGCATCCAAAGAAAAGTTCAATTCTTCTTTTCCGTTACTCATGGCTTTCTGCCCCAATGGATTAGCTGCAAATAAACCATAACCCCTAGCGTGCCAATAGGTGGGATAGCCTACGTTTTTCGGATGGTCAATGATCACTATTGATATCGCTTCACGTCCTATTTTTCCATCCAAATTGACCCACCTACCACGTGTACCCCATACCTGATCACCCTCTTTTCCCTCACTACTACGGTACTTTCCGGTGACTTGGTTATTATCTAGCTGCGCAACTTCTGTGATGTTGCCGTTAGCATCTGTGAATTTGGCTGACTCATCTGAAGGATGTTCCAACTCCCGTGCCAAGCGAATTCCTAATAACCCTTCTTTGTTGTCTGTAAATAAAACATTTTTTTTCAGTGCTGTTAATGTTGTAGTGAGCTCGATCGTACGTCTACCACTGTCAGTAGAAAATAAATACTGTGTGTTCTCTTGTAAGATGGGGCTGCCGGTAGGTTCTTGCCAATATTTCGTTACTTCCATTAAAGCATGGTCGTTCGCAGTCTGAATCTTATTAACTTTGGCATGCTTAATGGTCCCGTATTGATTCTTTTTATCCGAAGGTATAGCGGTCGAATTGTTCCAGAAATCGAGACCATTTACGTCGCCGTAATTAAACCATAAACCGACATGGTGCGGATGATCCACCCGCTCCCCGGGTCTAGGATCGAATGGCCATCCTCTTGTGATAAAAGTACCTTCTGACGATCTTATAGGATAGAGTACCGGCTTCATCAATTCATCCGGATAAATATACGAGGTGAAAATCCGACCATCAATGCTAATATCTATTCTTTTTTCCTTTTTGTTCTCAACAATAGAAAAGCCTTTTTTTTCAACTTTGAAGCTGCTAACTAAGGCAATGCCAATAAACGCTAAAATGCTGATTTGTTTATTCATGATTAAGAATTTAACCGACCACGACTTCTTGTTTAGCGTCATCAAAGGAAACTCTTTTGCCTGTCTCCAATGCTATTCGCGCCATAATATTGGCCACACTGTGATTGTAACCGGCTTTAACAGATGCATTTGGTGTTTTTCTGCTACGTACACACTCCATCCAGTTGAGCATATGAAGCGAAGTCATTGGGTCGCTTCCGGTATTGGCAGCTGTTTCTATCTTGGTTGCGTTGGACAAGGTAAATGGTTGAAGCAAATTCGCTTGCATGCCCATTTCTGCAGCCATTTTAGCCGTTAATCCTCCCTCATCAGTCACTTGATTGGTGTCAAGATTTAACATGCCTGCATTAGAGTAATAAAGCTCTTTAATGCCGCCCGCCGAATTTGTAAAACGCGAGGAATAGAGCACCTGGAAACCTTTCGTTGGATCGTTCGCCGGGCCGTAATCCATGACAGCTGTAACCGTATCCGGATTTGTCCTGCCATCGTTCCACATGTAGATCCCCCCGTTGGCTGATACGCTACGCGGATGTTCGAGCCCGGTAAACCAATGGACCGTGTCAATTTGGTGAGACATCCACTGGCCAAAGATACCCGATGAATATGGCCAAAACAACCGATACTCTAAATATTTTCGGGGATCCCAAGCAACCTTGGGTCTGTTCATTAAGAATCGGTTCCAGTCCGTATCCTGTTCGCGAATTTCTTTAATTAGCTGTGGCAACCTCCACCGTCCCGGTTGATTTACATTCCAGGTCATTTCTACCATTTTTATATCGCCAAATTTACCTGATCGGATGTATTCATTGGCTGAAATATAGTTAGGAGCGCTTCTTCTTTGCGAACCCACTTGTAAGATTTTTCCGGTTTCATTGACGGCCTGTAGCACAACTTTTGCATCTTCCAAAGTTTCAGCCATCGGTTTCTCTACATATACGTCTTTTCCATTACGTACAGCCTCGGCTGCCATCAGCGCATGCTGAAAATCCGCGGTACTAATAATGACGGCATCGATATCTTTTTGTGCGTACATTTCGTCATTGTTTCGATAAGTTGCGATCGACGTGCCCGCTTTTTCCTTTATAAAAGCAACGGCCTCATCTCTCCTTCTATTCCAAATATCGGATACCCCTACAAATTCGAAATTTAGTTTTTTAGAATGATTCATAAAACTCGGAAATAAGGAGCTTTTAAAACGATTTGAAAACCCTACAATGGCAACGCGAACGCGGTCGTTTGCTCCCAAGATCCGCCCATAGCTTTTTGTGCTGAGTCCCATTGATGAAAGGCCTATTATCCCCGCACCGATTGAGGCCTTCTTAATAAATTCACGCCGGGAATTTTCATTTTTTTGTACCATAAGTTTATTGGTTAGTAATAATTAATATTGATCAATTCTCAGACAAGAGCATTCGCTCTTTTATTTTCCTTTCGTAGACTAATAAATGCGCTGTAATGGTTCATAATTTTTGGTATACCTAACGAAAGCCGCCTAAGTATAGCGATTCAGTAGTCTTCAATACAAGTATAATAACCTGTTCTCTTTAAAAAGAATATTCCGTGTGAAAAATCTACGCAAACGATATCGTTCATATTACCGGGGGATTAAGCAAAGATCACGACTTTGTTTGGCACCGAATTCTTCTAAGTCTCTAAGTCAGCTTGTGTGTAAAAAAAGTATGACAATTTGGGATTAAGGTGTTTAAACACTATTTTTGTTGAATCATAATTTAGGTTTATAATTGGTTAATGAAACCTTCAGTCTCCCCGGCTGAAGGTTTTCTTTTTGTCTATCTGTAGTCATTAAGAAAATTGGATATTCAGATCTCTACACTTGTCTTGTTCAGCGAAGACTTGCCTCGATTTGATACGCAAACGGCGCGAAATAATGCTGAAAGGGAGCGAATAGCCATACACTGTTCTTTTTTGTACTACATATTTTGATTAAATTTTGCATCTTGCATAATGGAAAAGTCGAAACCAAATACTAAGCACCTTGCATTTGATTTGCCAAAACTCCATAACTTAACCATGGCAGATCAAGTAGAACTTAAGCTGAGAGAATATTTTAAGAAAAAGGCCTTTAAACCAGGCGACTTATTGCCTAAGGAGTTGGAAATCGCTGCTTCATTAGGTGTTAGCAGAAACATTGTTAGAGAAGCACTCAGCAGATTGAAGGCGCTTGGCCTAATTGAAACAAAAAAGAAGCGCGGGATGGTACTGGCTGAACCCGATATTTTGGGGTCTTTTGAAAAAGTGCTTGATCCATTGATTATGCCCGATAGCACCCTTTACGACATTTTTGGACTACGGCTGGTTTTAGAAATGGGATTAGCTGATGTTCTATACATGTATAAAACAGATCAGGATATACAAGAGCTTGAGAAAATTGTAACAAAGGAAAAGCCTGACAGTGAAAAATTCAGAATAAAAAATGAGATAGCTTTTCATGGTAAGCTTTATGCCATGACGAACAATCATACGCTTATGCGTTTTCAGAGCCTGCTTTTGCCGTTATTTGACTATGTGGTTGCCTTTGAGAAAGATCACTATAAACCTGGAGGAGTGTCTCATGCCGATCTGTTACAAATTCTACGGGAGGGCACTGTGGAAGATTTTAGAAAGGGAATGCGTCTCCATCTTGAGCCGCATTTTGCTTGGTTAGAGCATCTCAAAAATAAGTAAGTAGGCGAACGACCGGCATAAAACGAAATACTTAGATCGGATTTACAGCTTGGCTCTTATGGATATAAGTGTAGCGTTTCTTCCAACAGTAGATCCGACTCCTATTAACAATTTTTAACAAGTACCATGCTAAACCATTCTTTTCCGTTTGACTCTATACGTATAAATAAAGTGATTATTAAAATTTATTGAGTATGAAAAGAATGATTCTAGCTTCCCTACTATTCCTCAGTATGGGAACCATCGCATTTGCCCAGCAAAATCATCGTAAGAGGGAATTTAAAACGGCAGAAGAGAGAGCAAAAAGGCAAACCGAGCGACTTGCTCAAGAACTTTCTCTATCAGAGGAACAGAAAAAAGAGATCTATGCCATCAATTTGGATAATATGAAGAAGGTTGATGCCGAGCATAAAGAACTTATGCAAAAAAGTATGAAAGAGCGAGATGAAAAAATAAGTGAGCTCTTAACGGAGGCACAAAGATCAACCTATCAGAAGCTTAAAAAGGAAAGATTTCAGAAAAGGAAACATCGTGAATCACATAGGGGCATGGGGAAGTCTGCAGAAGAAATCCCGCAATCATAGTTGAAGTCATAACATAAATCAATGGCTTTCGATCAGAAAATCGAAAGCCATTGATTTATGTTATCTGTATAGTTGACAAAGTCAACTATATTTGGCTATATTTGTAAAAAAAGCTCATGCAAACAAGCATTATAGAAGAAGTTCGTGTATTTAATCGTTTCTATACAGATTTTATAGGCTTATTGAATCAGTACTTACTTGACAGTGCTTATTCTTTGACAGAAGCAAGGATAATATACGAAATATTTACAGCAGGAAATATACAGGCATCGCAGATTATGGAGATCATGCATATTGATAAAAGCTATTTAAGTCGGATCTTGAAACGATTGGAAAAGGAGGGGATTATTGAAAAGAGGAAATCAATACAGGATGCTCGAGGGATAACGATCACACTTTCGAAAAAAGGAAGACAAGTTTTTGAGCACTTAAACCGGGCTTCGAACGAGCAGGTAGAAAAGCTGCTAACTCCACTTAAAAGTACAGAGGCTGAGGCCTTAGCTTTTCATATGAAAGCGATTGTGAAAATCCTGAAAGTACATTCATAGTAATCGTATAAATGAATAGAAACATAACGATCAGAACCAACTTATTGCCAGGTGATTTAGGATATATAGCTTATATGCATGGACAGCTATATGCTCATGAAATGGGCTACGGATTAAATTTTGAAGCATATGTTTTGGAGGGCCTGAGCGAATTTGCTAAACAATATAATCCTGAAAAAGATGGTATTTGGATTTGTGAAGATGCCGGTAAAATAGTAGGATTTCTGATGGCCTTCGTCCGACAAGATAAGGTGCAATTGCGCTATTTTATCTTAGCGCCCGCCTATCGGGGTTTGGGATTAGGTCAAAAATTGATGGATTTGTTTATAGAATTTATGATGAATAACAATTATAAAAAGGCCTATCTATGGACAACCGATGAACAATTATCTGCGATCTCACTCTATATGCGTTATGGCTTTGTATTAACTGAAGAATTTTCTTCAGAGACCTTTGGTAAAAAACTGATAGAGCGCCGCTACGATTTAAATTTGATGGTAGTTAAAGAATAATCATAGTTGTTTACATTAAATGAATAGCTGTGATTATTCTTGTTCCTATTGAATAATACAAACGGACAAGCGCCTCCATTTTTTATCGACCTGTGTTCCTTTTTCCCGAATGTGAGAAATTTTTCGTTGCTTTTGTCGTTCTTTCGGCTTGTTAACAATCCGTTAACAATGTTTAAAGTGTTGTTTATCAAATGATTACTTTTATTTTTTCGTGGGAGCCACTTGCAAGCCTTGTAAATCACAAAATTATTACAGTTGTTTGTGGTGTGAATGTCAAGGCGCAATAGTTTTGAGATTTGTAAAGAACCTAAAATAAATAACATGTAACCTAAAAATTATATTATGAAAAAAACATACATTTTATACTAAAGCTAAATCGTTTTAATTATCAGTTATTGTATTGACCTAATTTGTGAAGCTTATCAACCTTGCTGGAATCGTATGGATGTTGTCATCATACTGACTGATTATTAATTCACCACCGAAAATTAAAATTGAAAATTCAGTTCACTGGGTCTGCTATGGTTTTTCCAAAGCAGAAAAGGAACCATATGGCCAATATTTAAGTGATATAACCTAAATAATACATTATGCCAAAAACAATGCATGTGAGATGGTATTATAAAGTAGCCATTTTCTGTTATAGCATTCTTTTCACCCTAAGCGAGGGATCTGCAATGACTATTCAGGATAGTCTAGCCGTGGATAGCGTTAAGGCCTCTATTGACACGGTGCATCGAGAAACATCTGTCGAATTTACCGATCGTGCAGTGAAAACCGTTGGATCTACTATGAAAGAACTTACCGTATATCCTGCTGTGTCGCTTCAGCAATCTTTGAAGGGACAGGCACCGGGACTATACATTCAAGAGACGAGCGGAGAGCCTGGAAGTCTTCAGCAAATGTATGTACGAGGTGTTCCTATGCCCATACTGTCGGCAAAGGAAATTTATCAATCACAACCTTTGATTGTATTGGACGGTATTCCACTAATTGGAGAGCATCCTTTCGCTTATGATATCAAACAATATGATTTCAATCGAATTGGTCCGGCAACTAACCTGCTCACCAATATTGATATGAATAATATTGCTTCTGTACAGGTATTAAAAGATATGGCCGGCATGGCCTTATATGGTCCAATGGCTGCAAACGGAGTAATTTTGCTGACTACTAAACAAGTAGGGAGTAAACGTAAGATAAGCGCCAATGCTTACTTCGGATTTGCACAAAGGCCGAATGTGACGACGATCAATGGAGAGTATGAGAATGCGTTTCGGCAGCAATTTTACGATCTATATACGACAACAGGTAAATATTCCGCCGATGACGTCTATCCGCTATATCTCAGCGATTCATTGAATATGGATTACTATGGTCCTTCCAATTGGACAGACACCTACTATCAAAATGGCTTGCAACATGCGATTACAGCCGATATCTCAGGAGGATCGGATCGCGCAAATTTTAGATTTTCGCTAGGCAATTTGCGGAATGAGGGAATTGCAGATGGAACTGGCTTGGACCGCTATAGCGCTATGTTTCATCTGAATATGAAGCCGTTGAAATGGTTATTGTTTTCTGCCATGATTAATGGGAATCGTTTGGATAGACAGCGTAATCACAACATGCGGGATCGTTTTGCTGAAATCGGGTACATGCCCGATTTGCAGGCACCTTTGGCACCCAATAATGACGTCTATAGTCAGTATACAAGTCAGTATGATAAAGGTTTTGATAATAATTATACTAATATCATTCAGGGTAACGCCAAATTGGTATTCGACTTTAATAAATTCAAGTACACCACCCGCTTAGTAGTGGATTACAACGAAGGTTATCGTGATATATTTTATCCACGACCTTTGTTAGAGGGAAACAGTTATGCCTCTAATTACTATGGTTTCAACCAGCGGTTGATTTATGACAATTTCGCGAGTTTTGACTGGCAAATAGATGATCATCAGCAACTTTTTCTGCAGGCAGGAAACGTCTTGCAATGGGATACCTATAAGTATAATTACGCCTATGCCTATAAAGGGGTAAATGATTTTATCAAGCTAAATTTACTCAATTCCGATCCTAATAGCGACGACTATTTGTTGCCAACAGCCTTTCCGCGACAATTAGTTTATAAATTTCTAGATCGTACCAAGCAGAATCTGGTTTCTTTTTATGGAAAAGCTTCCTACAAATACGATGCTTATACCCTGTCTTTATTACTACGAACCGATGGCTCATCGAATGCACAACCTACTAATCGCTGGTTGTTTACACCCGCACTTTCATTGGGATGGAATATCAAAGAAGCTTTGCTGGAGAACGATCTACGGTGGTCAACTTTCAACATGCGTCTAAATGCAGGCCGTTTAGGGCGACTGAATGCCTTTGACAATTTTTCACAAGGGCCATCGTATACGGCTGACGTGACTTTTACCGGCAATGTAACTACACCTGGATATAATGCTTTTGCGGTTTTAACGAGACCGTATAATTTTGGCTGGGTAGGCTATGGCATACCCTGGGCCTATACAGATCAGTTGAACCTAGGGCTTGATATCGGTTTGTTTAAGGATCGGATTACCGCGTCAATCGATGGTTATATTAAGGAAGATAAGAATCAACTTTTAGGTATTCCCGCCTATGCAGAATACGGTTATAATCTGTCGTACGAACCGGGAATGACCGTACGAAATACAGGAGTCGATGTTCTTTTGAGTGGTGAAATTCTAACGAAGGCGAAACAGAAATTAGGTTGGTCATCTTCCCTCAACTTTAATTTCAACCAAAATAAGCTGAAGGCTCTGCCGAGAGGTTTGGACAAGCTGATTATCGGTAATCGATTACTTCAAGTTGGGGCTCCTGTAGATCAATATTGGTTGTTCATCAATGATGGTATATATGCTGCCAATCAAGACGTACCACAAGTAGACGGTATTACGCGCACGTACAACGGGATTACCCTTCAGGGAGGCGATCCGAACTGGCGGGATTTAAATGGCGATAACCGAATAAATGACGAAGATAAATCACTGATGGGGAATATCTTTCCGAAAGTAGTTGGTGGATTTAATAACCAATTCAGCTATGGAAACTGGTCGCTCGGTGTTAATTTCTATTTCAATTTAGGAAGAAAGGTAGTTAACGAAGAAATGGCTAACCGTTTTAACTTTATTAATAGAGAAGGCGTTGTTGGTGTCACTTCTATAAAGGAGATTACCTTTTGGGAAAAGCGAGGTGATTATAGTAAATATCCGCTTTATAATCCCTGGAGTACGGTCATTCCATACCACAGTAATCAAGATCTTTTCCTCGAAAACGCTTCATTCTTAAAATTGAGAACGGTGTCGATAGGATATGACCTGAGTGATTGGTTAAAGCGGAGATCTTCAAAGATTGATCATTTATATATCTATGGGACTGTGAATAATATCTTCACCATCACCCCATACAGTGGGCGCGATCCGGAACTGATCAATTACACAGGATACGACTCAGGGTATGGTATGGCTATCCCCTTAACTTACACCATTGGACTCAAAGTAGATTTATAACCTAGCTAAATAGTGATATGATTTGGAGAAATAGAATATATAGAAACGTGCTAACGCCGCTCTTCCTAACGATTTTACTGGCATCTGGCTGCAAAAAGATGTTAGATGTGGATTCGACGCGTGTGGTAAATGAAGAGAATATGTGGAGGAATATGGAAGATTCCAGAGCAGCTCTGATTGGTGTTTACGGTTTGGTTCGGGCTGCCTTGGCTGATTATAACGCTTATTGGATTTACGGTGACGTTCGTGCCGGTGATTTTGTTGCACCAACGCGGCAGGATCTAAAAGCAATTATCGCGAACCAACTGACGGCTTCATATCCTGCAATTGAAGCCATGTCAAATTGGAGAAGATGGTATGCTGTTGTTAATGCTGCCAATGTTTTTTTGGAACGTATTCATGAGGTCAAAGAGAATGACGAGCGTTATTCCGATAATAATATGACTGTCGATATTGCGCAAATTAGATTTCTAAGGGCCTTCGCGTATTTCTATATGGTTCGTATTTGGGGGGATGTGCCCTTAATTATTTCATCTCATGACGGTGACTTCCAAAACAAAGCCCGTGATAATCAGGACAAAGTACTCACTTGGGCAGAACAGGAAATGTTAGCTGCAGCTGCAGACCTACCCTATCTCTATAGCTTAAGCGATGAACAACAATTAGGCGACTATTACAATGAAAGTGCTGGTCGCTGGTCCGGCGCACTCGCGCGTAAACTTACAGCTTATGCTTTGCTTGCGCATTTAGCGGCTTGGCAGGGAAATTATCCCGATGTGGCCACCTATACCAAGTTTATTATGGATAATTATTCCAAAGGGCGTATGGGATATACAAGCACAGGCGATTTGACCAATGCAAACGGTTTTTTCTTCGGAAAAAGAGATAATCATCTTTTCGGTTTTAATTTTGACTGGGGGCATGTAGACGCCTCGTTTACCGGGCATTTAGAAGAACTTACGCTTGCTGCCCCGGTTGTAAACAAAAGTGTACCGGATATCTACTTAACAAAAGATTCCATCTTATCTGTTTTTAACGAAATTGGAGACGAACGATTTAGTTTAGATACCTTAGGCAATCCCCTTACTGAAAACTATTTTACCAACTTCAATGGTAAATACCCCATTTTCAGTAAAGTAAAATGCATCATGGGCGGTTCAACGGCTGATCCTAGTTTCCGAATCTTTTCAAGTGCCATTGTTTTAACTCGATTGGAAGATATTACGCTGTTAAGAGCTGAAGCACTGGCGGTGTTAGGCGAAAGAAATGAAGCCGTTGAACAGTTAAATGTAATCCGTGAATTACGTGGACTTGATCTGTATAATGAAACAGCCAATGGCAGTCTGATCGACGCCATTTTTAAGGAGCGAAAGCGGGAGTTGATAGGCGAGGGGCATCGATGGTACGATTTAATTCGCTATAACCGCATTCGCAATAACGATCCTGCATTCGCGAAGCTTATTAATGAAGGGGGGATTTATTGGCCTATTAACAGGTCGCTACTATCACAGAACGATCAACTGGAACAGAACGCTTACTGGAAATAAGTATAATCATATGAATAACGTTAAGAAAGCTTATTTTTTCATATTGGCATTAGGTATTATGAGCCTTATGTGGGCTTGTAAGCAAGAAGACGGCTATTACGATCCGATTATTGCCGATAAAGGGTACGATGGGGATGTTTACGATTATTTAAAAAGTAAACCAGGTGTTTATGATTCGCTGTTAAAAGCGGTAGATCGTTTACAATTGGAGCGTACGTTGCGCGATAGCGATATTACACTTTTCGCTTTATCCAACGCAAGCTTTCAATTGGCCCTAACCAATTTGAATAACCTCCGTAAACTAAATGACCGCCCGAGTGAATATTTATCAAGCGTCGATGGCAATCAGTTGGATACAATGCTTAGCCAATATATCATTCGAGGTAAATATATTTCTGATTCACTCGCTACGCAGGATGGATTACGACTATATGGCGTAAAATACGGTTACCCTATGCATGGGCGATTAATTAAGACCACATCGTCCGGTTATGTAAATGGTGGCCCTACTGTCATTCAAATAAGTGACACAAAAAGAAGCCAATTTGAGCGTAACTGGGTATCCACCACAACAGGTTCAATTAATTTAAAGACCAAAAACGGTATTGTGCATGTAGTGAGTGCCGATCATGTTTTTGGGTTTGACGATTTCGTTAGCCGTTTAACCTACGTCCCCCCACCTCCAAACTTATTTAAAACCATTGGAGGTAAAGACACTGTTTCAAGGGAAAATAGTGGAGGACCCAATGCTGTGGAAGCATCGAAATATGCGTTTGATGGCAATCCCGAGACTAAATACCTAATTGGTGATATGGGAAGCGTATGGTTGCGTTTTGAATTAAACGAAGCTGCTGCAGCAAATGCCTACACCATTACATCGGCAAACGACTTCTCGGAACGAGATCCAATCGACTGGAGCTTGAAAGGTTCAAACGATGGTACAAATTGGACCATCTTAGATTCACGAGCGGGCGAATTATTTGATCAGCGATTCCAACTACGTGTATTTAGGATTTCCAATAAAGTGGCTTATAAGTTCTATCAATTGGATATTACCCGTGTTAGAAGTGGCGGTACGATGCAGATGGCAGATTGGAGTGTCAATAGAGAAGAAGTCAAGTAATCAACAAATAAAGATACCATACATGGATAATTTGGTTAAAAAAGTAAAATTACAATGGGGCAATCCCCTGTATTCTGTGTTGGGAATCATGATAGTAGCCTTTGGTTTGCAGGGTTGCGAAAAGTTATATGATTTACCGGAAGAGCAAGAGTTTCTGAGTCCGAACATCAACTATCCCAGTCAGATTTTTGAGCCGATAATTGGACGTACCAGCGAACTGGGAGCTCCAAATACAGATAACTCTACCAAACCATTAAAGTTTGAAATCGTTAACGCCCGATATGGTGATGGGCGTCCGGTAACGGATATTTTTCAACTACGGCCTACCTATGTGTGGACGGGGGAGTACACAGGTATTGAAACTTCTCTGGAAGAAATTGAAGCAAAGCGAAAAATAGAAGAAAGACCCTTATTTGAGGTTCAGGAATCCGGGAAATTCGTGCTTTGGGGGGCATCGACTAACGAGTTGATCACTCCTAGGCCAGCAGATAGCAGTAATCTCGTGCAAGACAGACGTTACTTTGATTTAAAAATAACGAATGTAGGTGGAGAGCGAATTATCCGCGATTTTCAATTGATTCCTTGGCGGGAGCTACCATATGAACCAAATAATGACATCAATCGGTATACCGGAGGTGTAGCACCTGATCCAAAAGATCCCAGGAACCCTAATAAAAGGGACTACATCCGTCCTTCACTTACAAATGTCATCGGCGCAGAGAGCAACCGTAATCTGGTAACTAATGATGATCAAAAAGATGTGGTTGTTTATATCCGTCCTTTTGAAGGTGGCAATGGGCATAACCTGCGTTTCTCATTTTGGGGCCCCGACTCTACGGCAATCAATCCTGCTAAGTTTAATGAAACGCGTTGGAACGATTTGGTACATGGCTTTAATCGGGTTAACACAACTGAATATGTGCAGTACGACGTGGCATACCCTATTCCCTTGACAACAGTGGCTACAAAATACACTACAGGTGGTAGTGCAAAATTGGAATTTGCTTATTCAAGATTAGGTTTTAATAACGTCCGTACAACTGCTTACATCGGACTTAATTTTAAAATTTTTAGAGAAGGTGACTGGGAGATCATCTTCCACTTCAGACGCGAGCTTCCAAAATTCGAAGACGAATAAATCAGAATAGGAATCATATGAAAAGTTTTACGCATTATCTTATACGCTATATTACCGGTAAAATGTTATCGGTAGCTAAGCAAACTTTTTTGACGGTAACCCTATTCTTGGTAAGCGGGTTATTTTATCAACTCTATGCCCAAACAGTCGTGTCCGGAGTAGTTTACGACCAGAAAAAAATTACCATTCCGGGAGTAACTGTTATAGCTGGAAATCCACCTAAGCCCTTGGCGTCCACAAATGGAAGAGGAGAATTTAGAATAAGTGTTCCGAATGGTTCAACCCTGGTATTCAAATTCATGGGATACATAGAAAAGAGGGTAACGCTTAAACCGGGACAAACAACGGTAAGTGTGGTGATGGAAGAAGATCAAAGTGCTCTTGAGGAAGTAGTGGTCAGGGGATTTGTCTCCCGTTCGAAGCAGCTAAGTACAGGGTCATCTGTCACCATTAGCGGAGACGAAGTAAAAGATGTTCCTGTAGCCAATGTGGAGCAACTACTACAAGGAAAGGTGCCGGGACTTAATATTCAGGTAAACACGGGAGCCCCTGGTTTTCGCGGATCGACGCAAATTCGGGGTCTTTCTACGTTAACGGTATCGGGGAGTGGCAATGAATCTTTCCTTCAGCCTACCTCACCCTTATATGTAATTGATGGTGTACCCTTAGATGCAGATGGTGCTTCTGAATTTGGTTTTCAACAACAAGGGCCTGGGGTAAGTCCTTTATCCATGATTCCACAAGAAGATATTGCCAGTATAGAGATCCTGAAAGATGCGCAGGCTACTTCCCTTTACGGTTCCATGGCCGCTTATGGAGTAATTATCATCACAACGAAGCGTGGTAATTCAGAAATCCCTCGAGTACGGTATACGAATAATACCTTTATGAAAGCGCCACCTGCCTTAAGAGCTACATTGGGAGGAAATTTGGAAAGGCAGTTGAAGATTCAGCAAATCTTGGCTAATGCAAGAGGCGAAATTAATCTTGACGACTTAATAAAAACGCCGTTTTTGTCAGACAGCTTAAATGCTTATTATAATAATTCAACAGATTGGCAGTCGCTTTATTACCGTACTACTTATAATCAAAGCCACAATATAGCGATAGATGGTGGAAATCCAACCTTCAACTATAAAGCGAACCTTGGTTATTTTACAGAAAAGGGCGTTATCAGAAATACCGGATTCGATCGCTATAGCGCCAACCTCCGTATGGAGTATGCACCGAATGAGAAATTTAAATTCACTGGACAGATCAATGCGCAAATAGGTAAGCAAAATAAAGGAGATGGGGCCGGACTATTACAAACAGGTGTCGCCGATGGGGGAGCAACGTCCACTTTAATGCCCGGGCCTTCCTTCTATCAAGCAAACGCCGATTATGTTGGGTCTTTACGAACAAAAAATAATAATGACGTTCGTGTGATCCGACCCGTCGCCGAAGTGAGTTATAGCATTTTTCCCGGCTTTCGTGCAACCACTTTTTTTAGCTACGAGTTTAAGTCGTCTAATGAAGATACCTTTACACCAGCGGCCGCTAATAATCAGTTTGCTAAAGTCTATGCTTTTAATGGCCGTGAATCAAACCTTTATAGTCGTACCAATTTAACTTATGCCAAAACCTTCGGGGATAACCATAATATTTTCATCAATGCTTTCAATGAGATTCGCAAAGGCGATCGTCAAAACTCCATCACGCAACAAGAACGTACTCCCAACGATCAATTTCAGGGGCCATTGGGTTTTGATGGCTATTACTCACGAGGAGGAGGAATTTTGACTAATTTCTTAGACGAACGTGCGGTGTCTTTTGCTTTAGCTACTTCTTATGATTATCAAAAGAAATATGTCGTGGACCTATCTTACCGATTGGATGGATCGTCAGGGAATGGTTTTGACAACCTATACTCCAGAAACCCAGCTATTGGTCTACGGTGGAATTTTGATAAGGAGGAATTTTTAGACAATTGGGATTGGCTAAATATGGGGGCTTTACGCTTAAGCTGGGGTATTAATGTGATTCCGAATGGCACACTCGAAAGAATTTATGGAAAGTATGATATTACGGGTAATTATAACGGGCAGCAAGGGATTGGGTTAAATTTTGATCAGATTCCCAACCCAAATCTAAAACCAACCACCACTACACAGTATAATGCCGGGCTTGATTTTTCTTTATTCAATAATAAAGTAGATGTAATTTATGACACCTATTATAAGAAGGTAGATAACTTATTGTTTGAAGAAAATCTTTCGAATACTGTTGCTTTTGGTAAATTAATTAGTAATGACGCCGGTATTGTGAACTACGGACACGAACTATCGTTTACTATCCGCCCCTTATCGCCCAGTAGTCCCTTTAACTTAATGGTTACGGTCAACGGAGCCTATAATCGGGATGTGCTGCTCAAATTGCCTGCACATTATGGCGGACAGTTTATACGGTTCGAAACCAATAGTGGCAATCGAGAGACTTATTTACAACACAATGTATTTCGTGTAGGCACGCCATCCCTTTCCAATTATTTGTTGATTAATGAGGGGGTATATGCTACAGATGATGATGTGCCTATTAATCCGGCTACCGGACTACGCTATAGCGTTAACGGACAACCTTTTCGTGCGGGGGATCCCATTATCAAAGATCTGAATGGAGATTATGTGTTAGATGCAAATGATTATGCACGTACAGGCAACGCCTCTCCCTTGTTTACCGGCGGTTTGGCAACCAATATTACCTACAAAGGTTTTGGTTTGAATATCAATGCTTCTTTTACAGCAAAACGTACGATTTTAAATAATGCCTTAGCCGATCGTTTTAACTTGATGAAAAATCCATTTGGATTAAAGGCAGTTATTCCGTTAGATGAATTCGATATGTGGCGTCAACCTGGTGATATAGCGAAGTATCCTTATGCCTATGACTATAGCCGTATTGAAATTGTTAACCCTTATCGCTATGACCAAACCCTTTGGGCAGAAGATGGCTCCTATTTAAAGATCAATAATGTTGTGTTGTCCTATATGTTTGATAAGAAACTGGTTCGGAGTTGGGGCATTAACAATTTAAGAGTATACGTATCAATGGATAATGTTTACACTTTTAGTGGTTATTCAGGTCCGAACCCCGAAAATGTAACGACCATGGGGCGCGATATCTCCGAAGGTTATCCTGTACCCCGTACCTATAATATTGGATGTAATCTAGAATTCTAAACCGATCGTTATGAGAATGCTTAATATAGTAAAGATGAGTAAAATAGGTTTGTTGACAATGCTGATTATAACGGCTTCAGCATGCAAAGACTATTTAAATGTGCAGCCCTTAGATCGGCTTACAGGTAATAATTTTTACCAAACAAAAGAGGACGTTGAGGCAAATATTGCGAATATGTACAGCACATTTTTTGATAAAATCAACGAAAGCTGGGTTATCGGAGCGATTGGTGAGGCGCGAACAGGCGAAATTGTAGCCAGTCCGGGAGGCAACAGTTACAATGAAAGAAGAGTAGTAGAAGTGTTGGGTAGAAATCAATTGCTTACGGCAATCAATAATGCTCCCTATGCAGGTTTTTATAACTATTATCGCATTACGGATTGGTCGGGTTATTATCGTGTTATTCAAAGCGCTAATATATTAATAGACAAATTAAATGAGGGCATCGCCGCGCTAAGTACTTCGGATACGCAACGGTATTTGGCCGAAGCAACTTTTATCCGCTGTTTTACTTATTTCTGGATGGTACGGCTATACGGTGACGTTGTTTATTATACCGCTCCTTATCAGGCGGATCCCCTTCCGAGAGAGGATATGGTGTCTGTCCTAAATAAATGTATTGCCGATCTAGAGCCGCATAAAGATAATATGCCCTGGGTGTTTCCTGATGCGGCACAACGCGGAGCACGAGCCAGCAAAGGAAGTATCGTTGCACTCCTTATGCATATGAATATGTGGAATGCAGGGTTTGATCCAGGGCGTGCCACAGCTTACTATCAAAAAGTGACTGCTTTAGGTCAAGAGTTGGTAAATAGCGGTGCTTATCGCTTGCTTGACATGGATGATGATGGTTGGGCCGCTGTAACGAAGGGGCGTTCGGAAGAGAGCTTATTTGAATTTTACCGAAGTATAAATTACGGCGATAACGTCTCTAATTTAGCACCTTTTGGCGATCATTTTTTGCGCTGGCCTTATAAATTCCCCCGATTTAATAATCAGTTAAGTCATTGTTACTATCTATCAACCTACATGCAAAAGCTGTTTCCTACAAGCGATGCAGATAAACGTAAAGATATTTGGTTTGAAGACATGTTGGCGGATAATGGACAATTTGTAGCAAGAAAGTTCGGTTTGAATGTTTATGCTTCCGGTAATGAAGATGAAAACCCGGATAATACTTTTTTGATTTTCCGCTATGCCGACGCCATATTGTTATGGGCGGAAGCTTTAGCCAACTTAGGTAATGAAGGCCAAGCGATTGAGGCGGTGAATATGATCCGTACGCGGGCCGGAGCCTCTTCCTATGCCGGCATGAGTGGCACTGCATTGAAAGACGCCATTTTTATGGAACGTAATAGGGAGCTCTTTGGCGAAGGGCACCGCTACTTTGATTTGGTGCGTACACGACGTATTATGAGCTCTGCATGGCTTGCATGGCCGCTTAACCAAGATCAATTTACGCGGAGAGCTTGGACCTGGCCTGTTAGCACAAACGCACTGGTAAACAATCCTTATATGGTCTTGAATGAATATTGGCTGCCAGGTGGTGGTGGAAATTAATCATATGTTGTAATAAAGCTGTCTTTAAAATGAAAAATTCTTGCATAAGATCAATCAAGCATATTGCTTACTTCTTGTTGACACTCTTAATTGTCACAGCCTGTAATAAAGATGATTATTATACAGATGGAGGCTTGGCTAATCCCCATTTTAATGGCACGATTATGCAGTATCTTGATTCTAAACCCATGGAATTTGATACCATCGCGCAGATTGTCCGTTTAGCGGGATTGGAAGAAACTTTTAATACAGAAGAGTTCACATTCTTTTGTCCTAGAGACCGCGATGTCAAGGAGCTGATTGGCGATTACCGCAACGGCGGAGCGAATACAGAGCTCTATACGTTAAATCGTGACACGATAAAAACCTTAAGCGATGTCGATTCTTTGATTTGGCGCAAATACATGCTCCGTTATATGTTCAAAGGAAAAAATCTGCTGGCAGACTATCCGCAAATTGATTTTAATGTCCTCAATATTTATCCGGGACAAAATTATTATGCCTATGATAATTCCGTATGTAATATAGGAGTTGTGTTTAACGACGCTGCGAGCAGCGATGGAAAGTCGGTGTTAAAATATATGGGCTACCGGCAATTACATATCTGCTATATTCCGAATTTGTCTTATCCGGATGTTTGGATAGTTGCTAAAGTAGCTTCGTCTGATATACAGCCAACAAATGGTGTAGTACATGCGCTGGACTATACTTCTTCGCTATTCGGTTTTAATTCACTTGAGGTAATAAACGATATCGTTGAAAGCAAGCGATAGATGAAGAGTAGATTAAATTAAAAAATAACATGATCATGAGTTCAACTATCTACAAGTTTAAAGTTTGGTATACATTCTTTTTCTGCTTTTTCGCTCTCGCTTGCACAAAGGAGGCAGAACAGTTCAGTGAACCTTATCCCGATGGAAAAGCTGCTTTAGGAATTACTGTCGATCGTGCTAAAACGCCCTCACCAGCTTCCGGATTACCGGGCATAGAAGTGAATATTGAGGCTAAAGGTTTGCTTCCTCATAAGGATCAACTGGTTTTCCGATTTAATGGTGAGCAGGCCGAGATTAAAGAAGTGACGGATGCCGGAATTTCAGTAGTGGTGCCTGATTATGCCAGTACGGGCATTACCACCATTTCCGTGGGCGATGTGGTTGTCTTTGGGCCTGAATTTACCGTGGAAGGTAAAATTAAGATTGATCCGACCTTTGTTGCGACACAAGGGGCAAATGGTGCGGTTGGTGATATTTTATTTACAAATAATGAGAAAATGGTGATCGTAGGCGGTTTCACTAACTACAATAATAAAGGGATTATCCGTCCCATTAACCGCATTGCACAGGCCTTTTTAGACGGCACTTACGATGCAGGCTTAAAATCAGGTACCGGTGCCAACGGCTATATCAGTGCCATTACACAAGTTAACGATAAATATTTTATTGGTGGCAGTTTCTCCGGTTATGCACAGCGAACCAGTAACATTAGCAATTTAACGATGCTTAATAGTAATGGAAGCGTTGATACGATGGGCGTGCATACATGGAGAAGGCCTGATCAAAATGATACCATACAATACTTCCCCCGATTTAATGCAGGTTTTGACGAAGGTGGAGTTAATCGTATCTATAGTGAAAATGGCAAGTTGTTAGTGACCGGTAGTTTTCGTTATTATGTCAGTCGGCAATATGATAAACCGAATTTCTTAGAGACCCGAGATACCATTATCGTTGATAGCACAGAAGTGAGACAGTTTGCCCGATTGAATTTAGACGGCACATTGGACAAAACCTATCGTTTTGATATCGGTACCAACAAAAGTTTAACAGGTGGTAACGGATCTATAGATACCTACTATCATCAGGAAGGTCTATTGAAAGGTAAAATGTTAGTCTTTGGCAATTTTAACCAGTTTGATGGCGAACCTGCTAACTATATCCTTCGCTTAAATGCTGATGGTACCATTGATCGAACATTCAATGCAGGCGGTGCAGGTTTTGATTTTCAGACCTATTATGCCAGCTATAATAACATAACCCATAAATATGTGGTATGTGGCAATTTCAGAACCTATAACGGGCAGCCGAGGGTAGCCATGGCCATGCTAAACGATGATGGTACATTAGATGAAGCCTTTGTTCCGAGGGTATTCGAAAACGGTTTACCTCGCTTTGCTAAACAGCTTAGTGATGGGCTGATCGTAGTAAGCGGCACATTTGTTAAATACGATGGTAAAACGAGAAATAGTTTCATGGTGCTGAATCCCGATGGTAGTTTGGCTGCTGGTTATAATGCCGTCGGAACCTTTAGTGGCGACCTATACAATGTATTTGAAACGGAGTCGGCCGACAAAAAACGAGCCTTATTGTTAATTGGTAGTTTTTGGCAGTTTGATAGTAAAGATGCTGCTAACATAATTAGGGTGCTTATTGAATAATTAGTGCCAACATACGAAGTCAAATTTGAAAACATTATGATGGAATTAAAAAAGATACTTTCAGGGATAAAAAAGGTGCTCTGGCCCTTATCTGTATGGAGCGTATTAGCTATTTTGTTAACTAGCTCTTGCCAGCAGGAATTTGAGAAGACAATTCCAGACAAGATGCATAATGACTCCGTTGATGTAACTTATGGTAAGCCCAAAGTTTTATACATCATAGCAGATGGTATAAGAGGACAATCAATACAGGCGATCGAGGCCCCTAATATCAATGGGTTATTAAACCACGCTATCTACTCTTGGGTTTCTTTGGCTGATGAACAAGCAACACAGCCGGGAACTAACTGGGCTAGTTTGTTTACAGGGGTGGCAAAAGAGAAACATGGGGTGATAGATAATGATTTCAGTACCAATAACTTTGATACTTATCCCTTAATTTATGAGCGAATAAAACAAGCCGATTCAACCACGAATATTCGCGTATTCACTACCTCAAGCGTGTTTAAAGATAACTTAACCACTGATACGGATGAAAGTCAGCTAGTTGCCGACGACGATGCGGTCAAATCTGCGGTCGTTACCGCTCTGCAAGCGGAAAATGTAGGGTTTATTACTGCGCACTTCAGCAATCCTGATAAAGTTGGTTCGGCGGTCGGATATGATGTATCAAAACCAGCTTACAGAGATGCTCTTATAGCTTTTGACACTGCATTGGGAGATATGTTAAATGCGTTAAAAGAAAGGCCAACCTATCAAGAAGAAAACTGGCTTATTGTTGTCACATCAAGTATCGGGGGGGAATATCCAATATCGGAAAATGATAATACTGTATTTAGTAACCCTGTAGCGAATACATTTACCATATTCAGCGCATCTCGCTATAATCGACGGTTTGTTAGCAAACCTTTTATCGGTAACCGATTTCAGGGTGACTTTGCTCGTTTTCAAGGACAACGTTATGCGGAATTGGAAACAGGTGATAATACAGTGTACAATTTGGATACTGGCGCTTTTACTATTGAGTTGAAAGTTAAAAAGAACAAAGCGATCAAAAACATTTACCCAAGTGTACTCGGTAAGCGCCCGGAATGGTCATCGGGATGGGCCTCCAATGGTTGGGTCGTTTTCTTGGAGAACGATTACTGGATGTTCAACGCCCGGGGTACAGGGGGCGGTGACCAAGTGAAAGGAGGCACACTAGCTGATGCCAGTTGGAGCAGTGTGGCGGTAGTGGGAGTTGTGCGCGATGGAGAACGCTTTGTCCGTACTTACACTAATGGAGCTTTTAATACCGAAGCTAGCATACAGGGTTGGGGTAACCTAGATACGAATGCACCCCTAAAGATAGGTTATATTAACGGTAATGGCCACGGAGAACCGGACGTTTACGTAGCCGATGTGCGAGTTTGGAAAGCGGCTTTGCCGGATGACGTGATTGCACGCTATGCCTGTGAAATAGGCGTCGACGAAAATCATCCTTATTATGATTACCTGGCCGGTTATTGGCCCGTAGCCAATGACACAGATGGTACCGTCCGTGATGAAGGGCCTTTTGGCAATCATTTAACAATGACATCAGACGATTTTAGTTATGATCGGTTAAATGAGTATCTGTGTGCGCCAACTACAGCCGACTTAGGTTCTCAGGTACCAAGAACTTTTGATGTACCGACACAAATCTATACATGGCTTAAAATATCACGGCAAGAGAATTGGCAGCTAGATGGTAGAACTTGGTTAGATCAATAGACTGAACCTTTTCAATAGAACGATTTTAACGATGGAAAGATATGAACAAAAGATACAAACTTACTAAACCACTTGTGTTTATTGCTTTGCTTTGCACGATGTCAATTTCCTGTAAAAAGGAGGGACTGGATAGTTTTGCATTAAACCGCAATGTTGCTACGACAGTATCTGCGGGTGAAATCGCAGGTGAAATCGTGAAAAATAGTGATGAAGTGACTATCCCGATAAAAGTTACTTTATCATCCCCGGCGACAAAAGCTTTTCAGGTTGGTCTGCAGTTAAATGCAGATACAGTGATCCAATTAGTAGAGAGCGGTAACCTGACCGATGTCTACGTATTACCTTCAAATGCGATTACCTTACCGAACGCGGTAGATATCGCTTATGGAGCTAAGGAAGCTACTTTTGAGGTGAAAATCGGCCTTTCCGGCCTCGAGCGCTTTTTTGGTCATAAAGTAGCATTAGCTTACGACTTGGTTAATCCCGGTAAAGGAAATACGATTGGTTCAGATAAATCAGGAATAATTGTTTTTAATACCAACGATATTCTAAAGGAAGAGGATATCCATTACGTGTCTATTACAAACGGAGGTGGCACGGTGTTGGAGGTGCGCAATCGAAGGAATTATAATGTTACCTCTGCCGGGATAAATATTCCACTGGGAGTTAGTTTAGCAGGGACACCCGGGAATTTCTTTACGGTAACAACCGGTGTCAATACAGATAGTATAGCAAGCTTAGTTGGCCAGGGTATTTTACCGGAAAATACCATTGCCCTTCGTCCGGATCAATATACACTTAATGAGACCTATCAGGTGGGTAGTAACCTCAGCCGCGCTGCTATGGATTTAATTGTTCCATGGTCTACCATTGAAGAAAATGCCGATCGTACTTTGGCATTAGTTGTTAAGTTAGCGGCAACATCTAGGCATCTCTTAGATCCAACGAAAAGTCATGTTGTTGTGCTTGTCCATCCGCAATATGTAAGAGAAGTAGATGTAACTGCTACGGGTACCTTAAGTGTAGACCACGATAATTCAAATGCCAATGAGAACGCGGCAAAACTGATTGACAACAACATTAATACGAAATTTTTACAGCCAGGTTTTGTGGGTAGCAGTTGGTTTCAGCTAACTTTTTCGGAACCACAGCTTATCGGTGCATATACGATTACCTCAGCTAACGATGCTGCGGATCGAGACTTAAAAGATTGGAATCTGCAAGGCTCGGACGATGGGTCGATCTGGATCACTTTAGATACGAGAGCAGGGGAGACCTTTGCGAATCGCTTCTTAACCAAGCGTTACGATTTCGAAACAGCAAAAGCGTATAAATATTATCGATTGAATGTTACCAATAACAATGGCAGCGGCGTTATTCAGTTGGCTGAATGGCGGCTTATTCGAGTTCCATAGCGGACGCGTGTTCATGTTATCGACTAATATAAAAAAACAAAGGAATAGCTATTGATTATGGAAATACAATTCAGGAATTTGCTGGGGACAATTTTCCTCGCTGTAACACTGTGTGCGGGTTGTAAAAAGGATGAGAAAGAGATTGCACCTGAACCAGAGGGACCTAAGCCTACCGCAAGCTTTACAGCTTCGCAGGTAGCAGATGATGATCCGTTTACTTTTGATTTTGAAAATGAGTCAACGAATTTTTCAGTCGTTCGTTGGGAGTTCGGAGACGACAGTAGCTCTGTCGAAACCTCACCGGTACACACTTTTTTAAAAACGGGAACATTTACCGTTTTAATGCGTGTAGAGAATGAAGAAAAATACTGGGCTCAACGGGAGAAAATTATCCAAATAAACCCAAACCGATTGATGGAAATGGACACCCGTCCTACGGGAACCGGAACCTTGGATTTGGCAGTTAATACCGGAGTAAATTTAAGCGAAGTCAGCTGGTATAACGGAGCAACGGCTACAGGTACTCCTATTTCAACTGAACGCGAAGTCAGCATCCCTGTGGAGACAGGAAGGTTTGATTATTATACACTACAAGGAAAAACACCTAAAGGATCGGTTTTGCAAATTACGCGCTTGTTAACTGATTTGGGCATTGTTAGAGAC
This sequence comes from Olivibacter sp. EAT-5, assembly GCF_044784325.1. Taxonomy (NCBI): domain Bacteria; kingdom Pseudomonadati; phylum Bacteroidota; class Sphingobacteriia; order Sphingobacteriales; family Sphingobacteriaceae; genus Olivibacter; species Olivibacter sp. EAT-5. The sequence continues at coordinate 3,658,476 of NZ_CP173028.1, forward strand.
GTAACGGCAGATGGCGTGCTTTCTGTTTCAAGAGATAATAATGGCGGGCCCGATGGGGGAGAGGGATCGAAGAAATTGGTGGACAATGATATCACGACTAAATTTTTGCAGTCGGATTTCTCGGGTGATCTGTGGTTTCAGCTGGAATTCTATAATCCTGTTGTGCTAGGTGGTTATACCTTTACATCAGGCAATGATGCAGATGGTCGCGATCCGCTTAATTGGCGTTTAGAAGGATCAAAAGACGGTAGCAATTGGACCGTTTTAGATAGACGTGAAAACGAAGATTTCCCCGGAAGGAGAGAAACAAGGACCTTTACTTTTGCTAATTCAACCGCTTATAATTTTTATCGTATATATGTGACGGCGGTGAATTCAGGTTCCCTCTTCCAACTATCCGAATGGCGGGTATTATCGTTGCCGCAAACTTAAAAGTTAATGCTTCAGATTCCTAAACAATCTTGATATGATTAAAAATTTCGTTTCCCGCGTTTTGCTGTATTTATTGCTTTTTAGCCAGAGCGCTATTATTGCAAACGCGCAGGATAGCGTGGAACAAATTTTAAAACCACTTGAGGCTTGGGCCAAAGAATACCCGTCAGAAAAAGTATACGTACATATAGACAAGCCTTATTATATGGCCGGTGACACGATTTGGTTTAAGACGTATACCGTCGTAGGAGCATATCATCAACTCTCTTCGTTAAGTGGAGCCGTTTATGTCGATCTTATTTCTTCAACTGATTCGGTAGTTTCTTCACTTAAGTTACCACTCATTGCCGGTATGGCTAAGGGCAATATTAGTTTGCCTGTAGAATTAAAAGCAGGAAACTATCGTTTAAGAGCATATACGCAGTGGATGCGGAACACTGACAGCGATTACTTTTATGACCGGATCTTATACATCGGTGCCATAAGCCCTTATGGAATTCAAACCCAAGCAACTTTGCAATTTGATGAAACGGAAGAAAAAAAAATTAATGGGATGCATATCCGGTTTTTAGATGGAGAAGGGAGACCTCTGGTCGATAAATCAATCGAATACTTCATACGGACGGAGGCTGAGTTATTGAGCCAGCGAAAGGGTAAAACGGATGAAGAGGGACGATTAATGGTGCCATTGAGTGAAAGAAGTTTACGTGATTCAATTACGGCTTTTATTGTAAGTGAAATTCGGCTAGATAAAGAGAAAGTAACGACAAGCATTTTTCCGATAAATTTACAATATGATCGGGCCGATGTCCAGTTTTTTCCTGAAAGTGGTGATCTAGTGGCGGGTGTTCCCAATCGGATCGCTTTTAAGGCAGTAAGTGTGAATGGCCTGGGTGTCGAGATAAAAGGTGAAGTGTTGGATGAAAATCAGCAAATTTTAACAACATTTAATAGCGTGCATGCGGGTATGGGGCAGTTTATGTTTACTCCCGAAAGTGGAAAGCAATACAAGGCTCAAGTTGTATTTCAGGATGGTAGCACAAAGCAGCTTTCGCTTCCCAAGGTAAAGACTTCCGGATATGTGCTGTCGGTGTATTCGCAGGCTGCAACGGATACAGTGCTTTTACGTATTATGTGCAGTAACGATCGATTGAAACAACCGATAAGTATTGTTGCACAAGCAGATGGAGAAGTGTTTTATGCAACCGATTTAAGCCCTAATCGTCCACTAAACAATTTATATGTGCCGTTGACACAAGGTGTTTCAGGAATTGTCCAATTCACTTTGTTTAGTCAAGGGCAAGCTTTGAATGAACGGATTGCTTTCATAGAGCGTGGCGATAATTTAAATATATCCATAACGAATTTAAAAGATAGTTATAAGCCAAGAAGCGAGCAAAACTTTAACTTAAGCGTGCTCGACAATGAAGGACTGCCGGTTTCAGGAAATTTTTCCTTAGCTGTTATCGATGAAAGCCAAGTTCCTGTTAAAGAAGAGCAAGAAACCACCATTCTCTCTCAATTATTATTACAAAGTAATTTAAGAGGATATATCGAACAACCAAATTACTATTTTACCAATATAACTGATGAAAAGCGCGATCATTTGGACCTGTTGCTGATGACGCAGGGGTACCGACGTTTTCTTTGGTCGGATTTGCTGGACGACAAGTTGAAAAAACCGATTTATCCTCCCGAAAAAATGGTATCCTCCATTAGCGGGAAATTGCTTACACTCCAAGGTAAACCGGTTGTTAATGGTAAAATAACGTTGCTTTCCGTGGCTGCAAATATTACACTCGAAACTATTACAGATACAGAAGGTGTGTTTGTGTTTGACAGTCTATTTTTAGCCGATAATATAAAATTTACCATACAAGGGCGTTCCGAGAAAGGGAGTGATAAAGTCGAACTCGTTTTGGAAGGGATTCCAAGTTTAGGCGTAACCTATAATAAGAATACAGCCGATCTATCACTAAATATTAATCAACAACTTGATACATACTTTTCGAGTACAAAAAAACATGATGATGCATTAGCCAAGGTGGGACTTGAAAGTAGGCTCATTAAATTAAATGAGGTCATTGTAAACGCCAAAACGGCTAAATCATTGCCGCGATCTTATAATCTTAACGGTCCGGGTAGAGCTGATCAGATAATATCAGCGAGCGAGCTAGGGACTTGTCCAACGCTAAGGGCCTGTTTGGAAGGACGCCTACGAGGCGTTGTGTTTAGAACAGAACAAACTAGCATCGGGCCTGTCACTTTTCCTACCTCTACGCGGGGTGGAAAAATGCAGGTTATTATTGATGGGCGCATACTTGATCTTCATAGCGACGGAGATTTACAGGACTTGGTAGGTATTTTTGAACAAAATTTAATAGATCCTACTCAAATTTTAAGCTTGGAAGTACTGCGATCACCCTCGCTCACTAATATATATGGAGGCGGGGCTGCTACCGGAGTCATCTTAATCAATACTAAGGGATGGTCACCAACGGAACGTACCGATTATAGTACGAAGCTCTATGCACCGAAAGGTTTTACATCAACGCGTGAGTTCTATTCCCCTAAATACGGTGTGTCAGAAAGAGCGGATATCTTAGCTGATCAACGTAGTACCGTGTATTGGAGTCCGGTAGTATCGGTTAATAAAGAAGGTAAAGCAAGTGTAAGCTACTTTAACACCGGTAACGAGGGTAAATATCGAATAGTAATAGAGGGAATTGGTGCTAATGGGCAACTGGCGAGAGGGGTTTTTCACTATCAAATAGCGAAATAATATAAAAAAACTTGACAAAGTGTATTTTGTACACTATCTTTGTCTCATCATAATTTAGGTTTATAATTGGTTAGCTAAGGTCTCCAATTTCCCCGGTTGGAGACCTTTATTTTTTAGTCAACACTGCATTAATTTACGAAGCATTCTTTTCTAAACCTTTACTTCTTAAACCTTTTAACATTTTGATTAAAACCGGAGCGGTAGCGATAAGGACAATTAAGAAAATGATTTTCTCCAAATTGTTTTTTATCCATTCATTTTCGCCCAACAGGTAACCTGCTGTTACTAAAACACCCACCCAGATAAAACTACCGGCAATGTTGAAAATTGAAAATTTTCGTAGGTCCATCTTAACTATACCGGCCACAATTGGAGCAAAAGTCCTCACAATAGGCATAAATCGAGCTAAAATGATGGCGCCGCCGCCTTTCTTCTCATAGAATTCTTGCGCCTGTACGATATACTTCTTTTTAAATAAAAAGCTGTCCTTTCGTTTAAGAAGTACACTTCCCGAGCGTTTGCCTGTCCAATAGCCTAAGAAATTACCTAAAATGCCTGCGATGGATATTAATAAAATCCAATATAAAAGACTCCATATGGAATCTACATCCGGAAGTGTATTGTTTGCTAAAATCATCCCGGTTATAAAAAGGAGCGGATCGCCGGGAAGAAAAAATCCGAGTAAAATCCCTGTTTCTGCAAATACAATAAATAATAAAAGATATAAGCCTCCGTTCTCCATGATCCACTCAGGATTTGTGAGGTTTTGGAAAAAATCAAAAATTTCTGTCATGAACGTAACTTCTAAAAATCAGTTTTCAAATAAGCACCATGGGTCAAGAGAAGTAGTTTTACGTTTTCTCTGAGCGTTAAAAGTTTCGCTTGTTAAAATAATTTATATAGAGAGAGAAAATCGTAATAGAATGGTTTATACCATATTGATGTATAAAAAATCGAAAGCGGATGTATAGGAGTTAGTATAGATTCCTGAAAAGAACTTAAACAATTCAGTATGGTATTTCTATATTCTTTGTGGGCTTGTTTTTTTGTCTGCCGGGAGGGTGTTATTACGTCATCAAGGGCATAGTCCTGTATAACGAATCCGCTAAACTGATTTACGCTTTGAACAGGTGTTTTATTATAAAAGAAAAAAGAGCTTAATAAGAAACTGGATACGCAAATAAGGATTAAATAAAGTTCCCTTTTGCAAACAATTTTTTCTCTCTGGAGCAACATTCCTTTCTAACGCAAATTTTATACGCTGCGAATATAACAATACTTTATGAGATTATGTTTGTATGCGTGAATAGAACTGTCTAATAATCGTCGTACTTGCACACGGTGCCAGGCAGTAGCTGGTTAATAGTTAATGTAAGGTTAATGACGGTTCACACTCGTTTTGTAAAGAATCATCTGATGGCAAATCGTTACTCACAATTTACTAAGTACTTGCAATTTTATCTAGAATGCTTTTTTTTGTAAAGCAATCAAACAAAAAACGGATTTAGAATGTAGTCAAAATGTTACGGATTCCGGGTTATTCCGGAAAGTCGATTTCGCCTTCGGCAAACTTACATAACTGATCAAGCATGTCGCTTAGTTTTGTACCGGATTCTGTTAGTGAATACTCAACACATTGCGGAACTTCGTGTATGTTATTACGACGGCGAATCAATTTGTAATGTTCAAGATGTTTTAATCGATCTGCTAAAATATTATCGCTTATGTGCTTTAAATCTTCTTTTATGCTCGAAAACCGAGTGTTTCCTTCTTCGATGCTGAACAGAACATCAGTCAGCCATCGTTTACTTAATAAATGTAAAAGTTCATTCAAGGCGCATTTTTCCTCTAGATAGGTCTGGTTGTAATAATTTGTTGAGCTCAGTTTTCTCATAAAATTATTTTTGAAAGCTAATATAGGGTTTTTGGTAGAAGTGGCTATGATAGTAGCTGTAACAAAACCGCTAAGAGTATTTATTTTCTTTATAACACACATATAAAATAGTAGACAAAAAATGAAGTACAGAAAACTTGGAGAGACAGATTTAAACCCTTCAGTTATAACTTTCGGTGCTTGGGCCGCCGGGGGATGGATGTGGGGAGGAACGGAAAGAAAAGATGCAATAGATGCCATCAAGGCTTCCTACGAGTTAGGTGTAAACACGATTGATACGGCACCGATTTACGGGCAGGGAACAAGCGAAGAAATCGTAGGCGAAGCCATTCAGGGATTACCGCGGGATAAGGTCTTAATTCTTACGAAATTTGGCATGCGATGGGATTCGATACAGGGCGACTTTGCCTTCAAAAGCAAGGACAATAGTGGGAAAGATATCGATATTTATAAATATGCAGGTAAAGAGAGCATTGTGAAAGAATGTGAAGACAGCTTGCGTCGGTTACGAACCGATTACATTGATCTTTACCAAATTCATTGGCCTGATAAAACCACAGCCATCGAGGAAACGATGGAGGCTGTTGCCCAATTGATAAAAGATGGGAAGGTTCGGCATGCCGGTGTTTGTAATTACAATGTTCCGCAAATGGAAGAAGCCGAACGTACATTGAAACTTGCTTCTAATCAAGTTCCGTATAGCATGGTGAAGCGGGATATTGAGCAAGAGATTATTCCGTACTGCCAGCAGCATCATAAGTCCATTATTGCTTATAGTCCACTAGAACGTGGCTTGTTAACCGGTAAGATGAAGCCAGGTCATATTTTTGGTGAAGGGGATCATCGTGCAGGACTTCATTATTTTCAAGAGGAGAATTTAAAAAGAACAAATGCGTTTCTAGAAAGTATCAAACCCTTGGCAGATGATAAACACATTTCTTTAGGGCAGCTTGTTCTCCTTTGGACATTAGAACAGCCAGGCATTACCATTACCCTGGTCGGGGCTAGAGATACGCAGCAAGCGGTTCAAAATGCAAAGGCTGTCGATAGCACGATTTCAACCGATGAACTTGCATTTATTACGGAGAAATTGAGTCAGTTACAGCTAGCCGTTTAATGATGTTAATAACGTCTGTAGTAAAGACCCCTACAGACGTTTACTTAATTTAGGTGTTTTAACCGCAGATTTCCTTGAAAATGTAGCTTATTTGCTCTACAAATTTTTTGGTATGCAAACCCGAGGGATCTAGGTCCGGATCCAAAATAGTAAGTGTCATTCCGGCAACTTTTGGACTATCGAGCAAAGGAACAAGTAATTCCACTAATTCTTCGTAAGCCAAACCATCAGGGCTTCTACTGTCTACTGCCGGCATCAACTTGTCGTTCAGTACATCGACATCAAAATGAATCCAAAAACCGGACAATTCTTCTTTTTCGACATGATTTAAAAAGGAGGCAACACAAGATTGAATGCCCCTTGACCTTAGTTGGTACAATGGAATATAAGTCGCCTTTGATTCAATAATGGCCTGCTCATACCAATCTACGTATTCTCTATTTCCCACGCACCAAACATGTTGCTCGTCGATGTAGGGTTTCAAACTTGATATATTGGTCATCTTTTCGGGCCCACGACCCGCAGCGAAAGCTGCCGCCATGCCACCTGCACCGCCAGTTTGCGATAAAGAAGGCCAAATAAAGTCAGTATGGCCATCTAAATAAAATAATGCATGGCGGCCCCGTTCAGCCAAAGCTAATAACGGCCCCAGTAAAACGCTGCAATCTCCACCTAGAACGAAAGGGAATACGGAATCTTTAATTTCCTTTTCAAAAAAACGCTTTTGAGTAAGTGCATAATCGACGATAGCATCGGCATTGCGAACCCCGCTTTCCTTATCTAAATTCATCGTGTAGGCCGGAGCCTCAAGCCTAGTAACCCGTATGCTGGGAATGCTGTCGTATAAACCCCATTGTTTTAACCAATTGGGTAACATCCTTACCCCCGGCTCGTGCCCCGGATAAGGTTCTTTGAGCCCTAAATTAGAAGGACATTCAAGAATATAAACGTTTTTCATTGAATATTCTAAACGGTAATGAAGTTATGGTGTTATCATACAAATCCATGTCTCTTTTGTATTTGCTTACTTAAGTTAAATGTAAATAATGTTAAGTTTGTTTTTTATGGTTAATTATTTTAAAATTGTATCAAGCCTAAAAATCTGTATTAAACTGACTGTTGGGTATAAAAAAGAGATGAGAATTTTTTATTTCTGCCATCTGTCAGGGTTAGCGAGCGATGAACTAGTGTTTAGAAGCTGTTTTAAGAACTGGTCGTTTTTATTTAGGCAGTTACTGGATAATGATACATAAATATAATTGCTCCTCAAGCATAGATGGACATTGAAAATCAGGTAACTTTTCAAATCAGCGTAAATTGAGTAAGATATAATGAATTACGGTAAAAAAAGATGTTTCCTTTTCCTGCTATTCTTAACCGTAACGGGGAAGGTGTTGGCACAAGCGATTCCTGTGCCAAAATCACACTTTGGATTTTCAATCGGTGATGATTATCAACTGGCAACTTATCAACAATTGGAAAAATATTTTCAGCTGATCGACAAACTTTCGGATCGGGTACAAACGTTGGAAATCGGGAAAACCGAAGAAGGGCGAAGGCAGTATATCTGGGTGATTTCATCTCCTGAAAATTTAAAAAAACTCAGCCGATATAAGGAAATTTCACAAAAAATGGCACGCGCCGAAGACCTTTCCTGTGAAGAGGCAAAAAAACTAGCCATGGAAGGTAAGCCGGTGGTATGGATAGACGGTGGGCTGCATGCCAATGAGACGGTTGGCACTCATCAGCTGATCGAGACTTTCTATCAGTTAGTTAGTCGCAATGATGCTGAAAATAAAGCCATATTGGACGGCGTTATTATTCTACTTTCGCAGGTAAATCCGGATGGACAAGAATTGATGAGTACCTGGTATATGCAAGAGCAGGATCCCAAAAAGCGTAACATGCATATCCCCCGATTATATCAAAAATATATCGGGCACGATAATAACCGTGATTTTTTCATGATGAACATGAAAGAAAGTACGCATATTGCGCGCCAGCAGTACATTGAGTGGATGCCTCAAATCGTTTATAACCATCACCAACGCGGACCCGAAGGTTCGGTTTTAGCGGGTCCTCCTTACCGTGATCCTTTTAATCACGTATTCGACCCATTGATCATAACCAGCATAGACGGTGTCGCGGCGGCTATGAACAATCGGTTAAATGCGGAGAACAAACCTGGTTATACACGTCTAAGCGGCTCTGTATTTTCTACTTGGTGGAACGGTGGACTAAGAACAGCTCCTTACTTTCATAATATGATCGGGATATTGACCGAGATTATTGGCAATCCGACACCCGAAGAGGTGCCGGTAATACCAACACGTCTGATACCGAATAATGCAACTCCCAATCCGGTTACCCCACAAACCTGGCATTTTAGGCAGTCAATCGACTATTCACTTTCGTTAAACTACGCCATCTTGAATTATGCGCAGCGGCATGGAGATGAACTGCTTTATAATATATACCTGATGGGGAAAAATGCCATAGAGAAGGGAAGTAGAGATAATTGGACACTCTTGCCACGTTACGCAGATTCTATTGCTATGGCTTATAAAAGAGACAAAGGCGAGAAGCAATTAAAAGGCGATACAATTCCTAGGCACTACTATGACGCTGTTCTGAAAAATCCTGCCTTTCGAGATGCACGGGGTTATATTATTCCAGCTGATCAATCAGACTTTCCTACAGCGGTGAAATTTGTTAATGCGTTAATCAAATCAGGTGTACTAATACATAAGGCAAAGGCAGATTTTTCTGTGGGGTCAAAGCGCTACCCTGCAGGGTCTTATATCGTAAAAACGGCACAAGCCTTCCGCGCGCATGTGTTGGATATGTTTGAACCGCAAGATCATCCGAACGATTTTCAATATCCCGGTGGTCCACCGGTAAAACCATATGATGCAGCTGGATGGACTTTAGCGTTTCAGATGGGAGTACGCTTCGACCGAATAACGGATGCTTTTGATGGGCCATTTGAACATATTGCTTACGGTTTGTTACAAGATCCACCTGTCAAAGAGCTTGCTTCTTCCAAACAGGGGTATTTGTTGGATGCTAACGTAAATGACTCCTTTACCGCCGTTAATGATTTGCTGAAAGAAAATATAAAAGTTTACAGAACACAGGCCGTCACGGAGGGAATGCCTGCCGGTTCTTTCTATGTAGAAACAAAAGAAAGTGCTTTATTACAGAAAGTGGTGAGTAAGTATGGTGTCATGGCTAAAGCAGTTTCTACAAAGCCAAAAGATCTTTTGAATATCAAACCCGGTCGAATCGCTCTGTTCGATTATTACGGTGGCTCCATACCTTCCGGTTGGGTGCGTTGGATCCTGGAACAATTTCATTTTGATTTCCAGCTTGTTTATCCGAAAGATATAGACAAAGGTCAGCTGCACAGAAGATTTGATGTTATTTTGTTCATCGGAGGTGGAATGCCTCCTTTACCAACTATAAAGAATAGCAGTCGATATCTACGAATGCCATCAAAAGAGGAGGTACCCGTGGCTTATCACCATATGTTGGGAAGCTTAAGTGTAGATAAATCTATTCCTCAACTTAGAACCTTCCTGAAGGAAGGAGGTAGGATTGTTACCGTCGGCAATGCAACTAATTTAGCCTACCATTTTAAACTGCCCGTAGAAAATGCCTTAAGTGTAAAAAACGATAACGGGGAATCGATGACCTTATCAGGTGATAAATTCTATATACCCAGCAGCATTTTAACGGTTCGTGTTGATACCACGCAGACACCCAATTTTGGCATGCACGCTTATGCTGATGTGGTTTTCAACAATAGCGAAACATTTCGGATCAAAAATGAGGGCTTGAGTCAAATAAAACCTTTGATGTGGTTTGATACCGATAAAATACTTAAAAGTGGGTGGGCTTGGGGACAGGCATATCTTAAAGGAGGTATTGCTGCGTTTTACACCACAGTAGGAAAGGGCTCTTTTTACGCTTTTGGGCCGGAAATTACCAACAGAGGGCAGGCACATGGTACTTTCAAATTATTGTTTAATGGGTTGTATAAGTAGTGCGCGTAAGTGTTCAAAAATCGTTTTGCTTTAATCAATTATAAAAATGTATACCTTGCTTCAACAAACTCTTATTTTAATCTCGTTTTAAAAAAAAGAAAATAGGATTTAACATAAAGTAATTCGTGAAATCGGTCCGTTGTTTCGCTTTTTTCTGAGGATTATTTTGTGGCGGATCAAAAAATAGTATATTTGGTTTCTCCAATTATATAACCATGACCAAAAAAATACGTGATTTAACGTCTTTGGTTCACCAAATGGCGATTACTAATACCGAAGGTGTCTATATTGAGGTATTTAATATTTTATTTGAACCGATTAGAAAATTTTCTTTCGGTTTTCTGAAATCATGGGAATTATCAGAAGAAGTGGCAAGTGATGTTTTATTCATGCTGTGGGAGAAGCGCCAGCAACTATTGGAGATAAAGAATGTGAAGCATTACGCTTTTGTAGCTGCAAGAAATAAATCACTGAATGTATTGAAGCAACATACGGGTCGCGAGCTCCTGTCACTCGATGAGGTGGATTTTGATATTCAAATAAATACGCCAAGTCCTGAAGCTATATTTATTCAGGGAGAGATGAAAGCAAAACTAGAACAAGCTATTGCTTCCTTACCAAAGCAATGTAAATTAGTTTTTCAACTTGTGAAAGAGGAGGGGTTTTCCTACAAAGAAGTAGCTGATATTCTAGGGTTGTCCACAAAGACGGTGGATGCACATTTGGTAAATGCCATGAAAAAATTAGCTCATATTCTTAAGGCCGAATTTAAGTTGGCGTAATCCGTTATAACCTTCAACCATTTCGTCACTAATCTACTATCCGCGTTAAGCAATAGGGTTACGCTTTAAGCATTTACTTGCCCTGCTTTTGTACTATTTAATCATTTGACGTTAACAAACCGGAGATCGCCTCGCATTGTGGTCCCATCCCTTCGGTTGGCCTATCCATAAGTCAAGCATGCAATAACGAGTTGGAGTATGTTAATATTATTGCTACTGTCACTATTCGTGATGCAACAATCCAACAATTTCCAGATCATTTATACGCAAAAGTCATAGTTTCATTAGGGATTATTCAAAGATTTCTTGTCTATAGTGAATATATAAGTTATAAACCGTATACGATTAAATCATTTTCATGTCAATTTTGAAACCTTGTATCCAACTATTATGGATGACTATAACTGTACTAGCATTCAGTTGTAACAACGAAGACAGAAACGACCAAACCGGCGTTGACTGGCCGGTATATGGGGGGAACAATTTTGGGAATCGGTATTCGCCACTTAATCAAATCAATACAGAAAACGTGCAATACCTCAATGTAGCGTGGGAGTATCAAACGGGAGAAAACAAATCAGGTGAACGACCATTCGAAATCCAATGCCAACCTATCATAGTAAATGGCGTTTTATACGGAACCACGCCTCAATTGAAGGTTTTTGCACTAGATGCTGCAACAGGAAAAGAAATATGGGTTTTTGACCCCTTTAAAACAAGCGAACCGCAATATCATGCCAATCGAGGTTTGAGTTTTTGGGAAGGAAAGGGGGCGAAGCGCATTCTTTTTACTGCCGGCTCCTTTCTTTATGCGATAGATGCCTATACAGGTCTACCTGTTACTGAATTCGGCGAGGCTGGGAAGGTAGACCTACATAAAGGCTTAGAAGAAAATTTATCACATGATATAAGTAACCTATTTGTAATTGCCACATCACCTGGTATTATCTACAAAAATACCATTGTTATGGGATCGCGCGTTTCAGAATTTGGCGATGCCGCTCCTGGACATATACGTGCGTATGATGTATTATCGGGAAAAATTAAATGGATTTTCCATACAATACCCCAGCCGGGAGAGTTCGGTTATGATACCTGGCCGAAAGATGCCTATAAAAAAATAGGTGGGGCAAACTGCTGGTCGGGTATGGTGTTGGATAGCAAAAGAGGGGTTGTGTATTTGGGAACGGGATCTCCGTCCGTTGATTTTTATGGAGGAGATAGACATGGCACCAACCTCTTTGCTAATTGTATTTTGGCTTTGGACGCGGAAACCGGGCGTCGTATTTGGCATTTTCAAACAATCCATCATGACCTTTGGGATCGTGACTTATCGAACCCTCCTAATTTGGTAAGGGTTAAACATCAAGGTAAATTAATAGACGCTGTTGCACAAGCAACAAAAGACGGAGTGATTTATGTGTTAGATCGTGATAGTGGGAAACCACTTTTTCCGGTAGAAGAAAGGCCTGTACCTACCAATGGGGCCATGCCAGGTGAGCAGCCTTGGCCTACACAACCATATCCTGTAAAGCCTAAGCCCTTTTCCAGGCAATTTTTTACCAAAGAAGATTTCAATGATATGACAATGGAAGGCTACCAATTTGTTAAAAAGAGATTTGAAGAAACGCGATCAGGAAATAAATTTATACCACCAAACAGTGCAGGTTCAATAATTTTTCATATAGGAGGAGGTGCGGAATGGGGTGGAACAGCTGCCGATACCGAAGGCATATTGTATGTTAACGCAAACGATATGCCGTGGGACTTAAAAATGATGGATCTGGCAACCGGTATGGCGCAACAAAAAGAAGAGAAAGTAAGCAGAGGCAAAGCGTTGTATCTGGCCAATTGCGCCGTATGCCATGGTGCAGACCTGAAAGGCAGCGGGAATAAAAGCTACCCAAGCTTATTAAATATAAGCGAACGTGCTAATAAAAAAGACATATTTGATATTATGAATACCGGTAAAGGAATGATGCCTTCGTTTCGACATATCAATGCGTCGAAACAAGCGGCCATCGTCAGCTTTTTACTGAAAGACAATATAGCTGCCCAATCAGAAGACTTACATCAACAGTCAAATTTAACAAATAAGCAAGCTGACGAAAAAAGCGTATTTCCGTATGTCGCCCCTTACGTTAATAACGGACAGGTCCAGTTTCGTACACCTGACGGGTATCCGGCTGTAAAACCTCCTTGGGGAACTTTAAGCGCAATTGATCTCAATTCAGGAGAATTTTTATGGCAGGTTCCACTGGGTGAATATCCTGAATTAAAGAGAAAAGGAGTGGCTCCAACCGGCACAGAGAATCATGGAGGCCCCATTGTCACAGCAGGTGACTTGCTTTTTATTGGAGCAGCACAAGACGAGCTCTTTCGCGCCTTTGACAAAAAGTCCGGAAAGATTCTTTGGGAGTTTAAATTGCCCGCCGGTGGTTTTGCTACTCCGGCTACCTATGAAGTTAACGGAAAGCAATATGTTGTAATTGCTGCCGGCGGTACAAAATATGGAAAAAAACCAGGTGGCTCATATATTGCATTTGCGCTTCCCGATTAATTTCTTTGCTGTTAGGTATATACATAGTCGCCAAAGTTGTAGTAGCGATGCAAACGTTAGCTATTAAGTTGACAAATAGTTAGGTAGTTATAGAAATTGATAGCCCCTGCTTTTTAATATCAAAAGTTATTAGGGAATTTTTAAAAATTTATTGTCTTTAATAGTAAGAACCAATAAACAGAACTAAAGAACTAATCATAAAACCGCAAGCTTTAAAAAATGGCATGCAACAGGATGAATAAATGTATTGTTAACTATTATAAATTAATAACTATGACAAGATCGGAATGATAAAAAAATGAGAAGTGCGCCAACACCTCTCATTTGACTCCTAGAACTAGCTTAACACTATTCTTCAGATTTTTTAACAATTATGACCAAAGCTATGAAAAAAAAAGAACTAAACGAAAGAGTTCTTCCTGGAAGACTTTTTGTTTACTTTTTTACAAAAACCAAATGTTTATTACGTTTTTACTGTTTTTTTCTTCTCTTGCTTTTTTCTCTAAACAGTATAGCCAACACTGATCATCAAGGAGAAAAAATTGATCTGGTGGTGCAAAATGTAAAGCTCAAAAATGTGTTTCCATTACTTGAAAAAAAGGGTAAAATACGGCTTATGTACAGCGAAGAGAACGGCGTTTTCGAAAAGCCGGTTTCTATCAGTGCAAAAGATACGCCTGTTATGGAGGTGCTGGCTCGTCTGCTGCTTAATACTGATTTAGAATATATGGAGTTGAAAGACAACCTTGTCGTGGTGAGGAATAAGTTGCATCAGCAAAAAACAATCAGTGGGTTGGTCAAAAGTGCTTCCGGCCAACCGCTTGCAGGTGTAAGTGTGTTAGTAAAAGGGGCGCAAGGGAAAGGGACACGGACTGCTGCTGATGGCTCTTACACACTTGTCGTCCCAGCTAATGCCGTCCTTGTATTTACCTATCTGGGTTATGTCTCACAGGAAATCAGTACGACCGCGAAAAATAGATTGGACGTTATATTGCAGGAAGATGCGCAACAACTGGGTGAAGTTATTGTGACCGCCTTGGGAATTAAGCGCGAAAACAAAAAATTGGGCTACTCGGCTTCTGCTGTTGATCCTGAACAGTTAACTGAAAATCGGACAACTAATTTTGGAAACAGCTTGTCGGGAAAAGTAGCTGGATTAAATGTCTCTCCTTCTCCAACCGGACCTGGAGGCTCTTCCAAAATTCGTTTAAGAGGACAATCCTCATTTGGAGGCAATAACTCGCCTTTGATCGTTGTAAATGGAGTACCGATTAATAATGCACCGCAAGGCGGAGCAAATGGAGCAAGTGGCGGTAATACCGGTGAAATGAATACCGATTTAGGAGACGGCCTACAGAGTATTAATCCGGATGATATTGCCTCGCTTACGGTATTGAAAGGAGCGGCTGCGGCCGCGTTATATGGGTTCAGGGCAAAAGATGGAGCGATAATTATTACGACAAAATCCGGGAGCGATCAACAAGCCGGAATCGGGATCAGTTACACCTCAAGCTTTCAGGCAGACCAACCGTTAGATTATACGGATTTTCAATATGAATATGGTCAAGGTGAGTATGGCATTCGCAACGTAACCTTAGCGGACGCTAGACGAACCGGTGTCTGGAGCTTCGGTCCTCGATTTGATGGGCTCCCTATGATGCAACATGACGGGATCGAACGCCCCTATCTTCCTTACAAAAACAGGATTAAAGATTTTTACGATATGGGTAGGACTTTCACCAATTCGTTAGCCGTTTCGGGAGCCAATGAGAAAGGTAATTTTCGAGTTTCTTTTGCTAATACCGAAGCGAATAGCATTGTTCCTAATTCTGATTATAATAAAAAAATATTTAATATTGGCCTTAACTATAACCTTAATAAAGAGCTTTCTGTTCAGGTAAATGCCAATTACTCCAATGAATTTAACAACAATCCTCCTGTAGTTAATCAGCAGGCTTTTAATGTTAACCAAACCGTTTATACGCTTGCAAACAGCATTGATATGAAATGGTTGGAAAATGCTTATAAAGATCCTGTCACCGGGAATGAAATCAATCCCGCACGATTTACGGATAGAACCAACCCTTATTGGTCTATTAACGAGCGTTTTGAGACGCAAAAGCGCGATCGTTTATTCGGTAATATTTCTTTGCGTTATCAGTTTAGGCCTTGGTTGTGGGCTCAGGGACGGGTGGGACAAGACTATTTTACCAATGTGCGGCATGCTAATCGGCCAACGGGAACGGCTATGCTTCCGGTAGCACCCACCGGGTTTAACGGCAATTATTTTCAAAACACCAGTACCTTTCGCGAACGGAATATCGACTTTTTGGTCGGCTTGAACCACCAGATAGGCCAGTGGGGAGTCGATGCTACTTTTGGTATGAATTCAATGGATCAGAAATCGGAGGGAATGGGAACATCTGTCACCAATTTCTTTATTCGCGATCTTTACACAATCGATAATGGGCAAATAAAGAATCCGGTTTACTCACTATCACACAAAAGAGTCAACTCCGTTTTCGGTACGATAGACTTTTCTTTTGATGAGTTTTTGTTTTTGAATCTGACCGGTAGAAACGACTGGTTTTCTACGTTAAATCCCGCCTCCAACAGCGCATTTTATCCTTCTGCCAGTACTAGTTTTGTTTTTAGTCAAATTTGGTCATCTAAACCTACTTGGCTGGATTTTGGAAAGCTTAGAGCGTCATATGCTGAAGTAGGCGGCGACACCAATCCATACACCAATAGTCTTTACTACAATATTGAGAATAATCTCTTTAATGGCGTTCCTTTAGGTATTATCACATCAGCCATAAGTCCCAATGCCAATCTACGTCCTCTTACCGTCAAGGAGACAGAATTTGGTATTGATTTTAAGCTTTTTGACAATCGTTTGGCGGTAGACATCGCCGCTTACAACAAGTTAACCGAGGATGAAATCTTAAATGTCGATATCTCCAACGCATCGGGATATGGGCAGACACTTGTCAATGTTGGTAAACTGCGAAATCGGGGACTTGAAGCGTCTATTACTGTAACTCCGGTTCGAAAGGAGCATATTAAGTGGGAATCCATCGTAAATTATGCGTACAATAAGAGTAAAGTATTGCAATTAGCGGATAACCAAACTCGTTTTGACGTAGGTACCGGTGAGTATATTGGTATCGTTTCCCATGAGGTTGGCATGCCAATGGCCTCTTTACGCGGGGTAGACTATTTGCGGAATGCCCAGGGAGAAATTATCACATCGAACGGTCTCTTTTTACCCGGAAGCATTGTAACTTATGGAAGCGCTATACCACCTCATACCGGCGGATGGCTAAATACAGTAACCTATAAGGGTATCCGCTTTTTTATGCAAATCGATTTCAAGGCGGGCCATAAAATGATCTCGAATTCAAACTTCAACTGGACGCGCCATGGCCTGCACAAAAATAGTTTAGTCGGCCGTGAAGGAGGTGTTGTTTTTGACGGTGTAAATAACGATGGTTCACCTAATACTACTGCTGTGGAAGCGGAATTGTTCTATAGCCAATATCGCTCCGGAAACATAGCAACCCCCTTTGTTTATGACGCAGGTTTTATACGTGCGCGCACACTTTCCGTTGGATACGATTTTAGTAAGTTTTTGAAACATACCTTTATTAAGTCGATTAATGCCAACGTATTTATCAACAATCCTTTTATTATCCACAAGGCAGTGGATAATTTGGATCCGGAAACACAGTATTCGGCATCAGATCTGAATTCCGGATTAGAAACACATGCCTTGCCAACCACGCGTACTTATGGACTGAATCTCAATGTTAATTTTTAAATGAATTCATTTTATGAAAAAGATTTTAGTACATCTTCTAATGACGGCCGTTTTGTATGCCAGTAGCGGATGTGATAAGAATTTTGAAGAGATCAATGCAAATCCTTCGCTGGCGAGTGATTTAGAGCCAGCTTATCTTTTCTCAAATGCACAACGTTTATCGGCTATTGCATCTTATCACTACCAGGGCGAAATCGTGCAACAAATTAATACACCTTACGGGGGACTTTTAGCAGCAGGGAATCGGAATATTATAAATGATCAACACGCTAGTGAAGCCTTTAATGCCATTTACACAGGGCCAATTAGATACTTAATTGAGGTGACCAATAAAACAGAAGGAAAAGAAGAGCAACACAACTTGTATCACATGGCACGTATTTGGAAAGCGTATTGTTTTCAGCTACTTGTGGATACTTATGGCGATGTGCCTTACACGGAAGCCGGGCTGGGGTATACACAAGCCGATTATTTGCCTAGATATGATCCGGCGGAAGCGATATATGATGCGATTATGAAAGAATATATCGAGGCAACAGATGCCTTGGATCCGACCAGATCGAGTATTGGTTCTGCTGATTTGTTTTACGGAGGTACAATAGATCGTTGGAAGCGATTGGGAAATTCTCTTTTGCTTCGCCTAGGAATGCGTTATACAAAAATAGACGAAGAAAAAGCGAGATCGATCGTTGCTACAGCAACTGATCCTGTGAGGGGAGGTGTTATGCAGTCGAATGAGGACAATGCGCTTATTCAATTTAATGCCATGTATACAAATGGTACATCAAACGCTTTATTAGGAGGAGAGCGTGCCAATTATTACATCGGCAAGCCGTTTGTGGATTTTTTAAAAAATAATAACGACCCGCGACTTCGGTATATAGCGGTGAAATATGAATTACCTGCGAATCCGCTGGCAACTGCCGGTGCTGCTAATACAAATCCGGCAGATCAACAGGGCATGCCTTATGGTTATGATGAAAGTTCCATTGAAACGGCACCGGATTATCCAGGCAAAATAGGATCAGCATGGAAGTATTCTCAGTTTAACCGTTCCACGGTAATGCGTATAGACGCACCTGAATTCTTGATCTCTTTTTCACAAACACAGTTGTTATTAGCGGAGGCGGCTACTAGGGGATACCTTCCTTCCGGTAATGCGCAACAATATTACGAAACCGGTATTAGTGCGCACATGGAGCAGGCGCCTTTATTTGGGAATATGCCTAGTATTACCGCAGAAGAAAAGGAAGTTTATCTTCATAGTCCGAATATCGCTTTTACATCAGAAAGAGCGCTTGAACAGATTAATGAACAATATTGGGTCAGTTCCTTCCGAAATTGGTCAGAAGCCTGGGCGAATTTTAGACGAAGTGGCTATCCTCGGCTTAACCCTGTAAACTTTCCTTCCCAAGACCCATCGATCCCAGGTGCCGGAGGATTTATTAGGAGGCTTGTATATCCACTGCGGGAAATTTCTGTCAATGCAGTGAATATACAGGAAGCAATTAACAGAATGGGGGGTAATAGTTTGGGAACACACATTTTTTGGGATCAAGGTAATTAAAGAAATCACAAAATCTAGGATAAAGTAATAACTGGAATTATGAAAAATATCATTCAAGAAATCAAAGAACAAACACGTATTGCTGAATGCACACAACGACAAAAAGCATTGGTAGAAAGTAAATCACTCCCAAAGGAAGAACCTAGACGGGATTTTTTAAAAAAAATGGCATTGGGTGGCCTAACTCTAGGTGGTTTAGTGAGTTTGCCAATAGAAGAAACCTTGGCGCATACAACCTCACGGGTAAATAGAAATTCGGCACCTTCAGATTTAAAGATAACTGACATGCGTTACTGCGTAACCCGTGTAATGGGACGTACAGCCATCATTCGTATTGATACCAACCAAGGCATCTATGGTTTGGGCGAAGTGCGTGACGGTGCAGATGAGCGCTATGCTTTATTTTTAAAAAGCAGGATAATAGGCGAAAACCCATGCAATGTAGAAAAGATATTCAGAATGATTAAGCAGTTTGGAGGAGATTCACGACAAGCAGGAGGCGTTTGTGCCGTAGAAATGGCCCTATGGGATATTTGTGGGAAGGCCTATAATGTTCCAGCCTGGCAGTTGTTGGGTGGTTTATACCGAGATAAAGTGCGGTTGTATGCTGATACACCGGAAGCCAGCTCAGTGGAAGAACAGAAGAAACTCATCCAGTATAGGATTGAGGAACAGGGTTATACCTGGCTAAAGATGGATGTATCCATAGGAGAACTTAGGGGCAAACCCGGCACCGTAGTAAACAGTAAATTCTGGGAAAATAACCAAGGACGATTAGCGCAATGGGGAGATAATAATTACATGGCGTATGCTAATCGCATGCATCCCTTTACTCAGATTCAGATAACAGATAAAGGCCTGGAAGAACTTGCAAGGATTGTAGAAAACGTGCGCGGTATGGTTGGTTATGATGTTCCCATATCGACGGACCATTACGGCCATTTTGATTTAAATAATGGTATTCGTTTAGGCAGGGCATTGGAGAAATACCGATTGGCTTGGTTGGAAGACGTGGTGCCGTGGCAATATACTGAACAATGGAAGTCAATCACGGAGGCAATAGAGACCCCGACCATAACGGGGGAGGATATCTATTTGCTAAGTAATTTTAAAAACCTAATCCACAATCGAGCCGTAGACTTAATACACCCGGATTTAGCCTCTTCGGGAGGTCTTTTAGAGACAAAAAGGATAGGTGATTACGCGCAGGAATTCGGAATAGGTATGGCCATGCACCAGGCGGGTACGCCTATTTCTTTCATGGCTAACGTACATTGTGCCGCCGCTACAGAAAACTTTTTGTCGCTCGAGCATCACTCGGTCGATGTGCCTTGGTGGGAAGATTTGGTAAAGACAACGGATGGAAGAAAATTAATTGAAAAAGGTTACGCTAATGTGCCTTTAAATGCACCTGGACTCGGGATTGAGTTAAACGACGAGGTAGTAAAAGAGCATTTAATCGAAAAGGATAAATCTTATTTTGAACCAACGCCACAATGGGATGACCGAAGGTCCCATGACCGCACTTGGAGTTAGTTAATTTGTTTGTTGTTGAATAGTAGAATCGTTGGGTGGTTATACAATACCACTCAACAACTATACTATACAATGTCTTTACATTAAGAAAAAAATAAATACGCCTTAGGGAGTTTTAACGAAACCATTGTCTTTATAATTGAGAGCGTCAATTGGTATGCGTAAAGATACTCCCGAATTTTATGAATGACAATAGAATCATTGTGCTATTGACCCGTAAGATGGCGGGCGAGATTAACGAATTAGAGCAGGAAGAGCTAACGAAGTTGTTAAGTGAGAGTCCTGAAGCAATATACTATGACGAATTTGTAAAAGAGTTATGGTCGCAAGATACCGTTCAAAATAGCGATCCGCAAGCATTTTATCAAAGGCATAAGGCAAAGCACCAGCACAAATTCGATTTTGTTGCGGAAAAAGATGATGAAAATTCATTTAATACCAAGCTGGAAAAACGATGGTCACTTAGGAGAAAATGGTTTTTTTATAGTGCTGCAGCTTCTGTAATAAGTGTCTTGCTGATTGGTTTTTTTTGGCGTCGATATTCTGACCAAGATGCCTTGGGTAATCGAATCGAAATTGTAGCGGAAAAGGGCGTACGTAAGCAGTGGATTTTGCCTGATGGTACTAAAGTATGGTTAAATGCAGATAGTCGTTTATCTTATAATGATTTTAAGGATGCGAGGCGTCGTTTGGTAAGTTTGGAAGGAGAAGCGTACTTCGATGTTGCTAAAGATAGAAATAAACCGTTTATAATCAGAACCGAAGAAATATCTATCCGGGTATTAGGCACGGCGTTTAATGTAAAGGCTTATCCAAATGAACAGAAAACGGAAGCTACATTGATTAAAGGTGCGATAGAGTTATCTGTCAATAAGAGGCCGAAAGAACGAATAGTGTTAAAACCGTCAGAGAAAATAGCTGTAATAAATTCTAAGCAGGCAATGGGGGCAAGGGATAAGCAACCGAATTCCGTAATTGTGACAATAGGAAATTTATCAAAAGTACACGTGGAGGATAAGGAGTATATTCAGGAAACTTCTTGGATTGATAACAAGCTGATCTTTAAAAATGAAACGATGGAGGAGTTAATTCCAAAATTGGAAAGATGGTATAATGTGAATATCCAGGTCAGTGCTCAAAAAGTAAAGAGTTATCGTTATACAGCGAACATTGCCGGAGAAAATATTACCCAGTTGTTAAATGCAATGCAGTTGATTAAACCATTTCAATATAAAATAGAAGATGATGAAATAATAATCTATTAATATATGGAATGACGGGAAGTGTACACACTTCTAACTTATTCCTCCATGTATGTCTAGGCCTTCGTTAGCCGATACACTGGGATTTTTAACCACAATGTCCTATGTTATAAAAAATAAAAGGCGCTATGAAAATAGTTTTCTATAGATGCTTTAGTGCCAGGTTTATAATTCTTTAACAGCTACTCGCAAAAAGGCTCACATCGTTTTACTATTAAATACAATAATTTAAACAAACAAATCCTTTTTATGAAAAAAATTATCTTAAGCTATTTAGCATTTGTTTTTTTTGTTTCAACGGTATTCGCTCAACAAGTTGGATCGTCTCCTGAATATATCACCGCATTAACTTCACAGTGGAAGGGCGAGCGGTATCCCGATGGACGTCCAAAGATTCCTGATAATCTTTTAGAAAGATTAAAAAAAATATCCATGGAGCAAGCTTGGGGATATTTAAGAAGCCAGAAATATAATAACCAGTTTGAAGCCAATTGGGAGCTGATTATGTACCCTGATCAGGTAATGGTCGGAAGGGCTGTTACGGCGCAATATATGCCTGCCAGACCCGACCTTGTCGAACAGATTAAGCAGCAGGGATTGAAAGAAAAACGATCTACTCAAGGAGGTACAAATACTTGGCCCATTGATGTACTCGTACCGGGTGATGTGTACGTTGCCGATAGTTATGGTAAAATTATCGATGGAACATTGATTGGGGATATGCTTGGGAATACCATTTATACCAATTCAAAAAATGGTGTTATATTCTGGGGTGCCGTACGAGATATGGACGGGTTAAGTCAAATAAAAGGTTTCAACGTATGGGCAAAAGGACAAGATCCCTCGTATATCATGGAAATGACCTTAACAACTATTAACGCACCCATTCGGATTGGCAGAGCAACGGTACTTCCGGGAGATGCCGTTTTGGCGAATAAATATGGAACTATATTTATTCCTTCGCATCTTGTAGAGGATTTAGTAATCAGTTCTGAATTTACCATGCTAAGAGACGCTTTCGGAGCCCAACGATTAAGAGAGAAAAAATACCTCTCCGGACAGATCGATAGTAAGTGGACAGACGATATTAAAAACGACTTTATCAATTGGTTGAAAAACTTATCAGGTGATGAACTGCCAATGTCTAGAGAAGAATTGGATGCCTATTTAAAAAATCGGGATTTTTACTAAACTGCTTTCGGACAAGTTAAAGGAAAAAAATGTATAAATATCTGATAATATCGGCTATGGTTTTGATGAGTTGTTCAAATAAGGCTAGGCAATCTAATCAGTTAGCCGTTAAGGAAGCTGTAGAGGATTTTCGTCAAACCATGCTTCATCCCGATCAATCGAAGTTTGAGGCATTAACATCGCCACTGCTAACTTATGGACATTCGAGTGGTTTAATTGAGGACAGAGAAACTTGTATTGCTTCTATGGTGAATGGAAAATTCAAATTCTTGCAGATTGATTTAACGGAGGAAAAAATTGACATAGAAGATAAAACAGCGATTGTAAGGCACCATTTCTTTGCCCGTACGCATGACGCGGGTAAGTCGCCCGGAACAGTTAATCTGAAAGTACTCCAGGTCTGGCATTTGCATGAGGGGCACTGGCGTTTACTGGCCAGACAGGCTGTGCGAATATAATGGCCTCTGTCAGAACGTATATACACAATCGGGCGAATTCCCGTATCTATAGTATTCAATTATAAATTCTACTCTAATGATTAACACATTAGCTCCCTCCCGCTGGTATCGAATTATTCCGATTGTCTTTATCACCTACAGTTTAGCTTATCTCGACCGTGCTAACTTTGGCTTTGCCGCCGCCGGTGGTATGGCAGAGGATCTGAAAATTACACCTAGTATATCATCCTTGTTAGGGTCGCTTTTCTTTCTCGGTTATTTTTTCTTTCAGATACCGGGAGCACATTATGCAGCACATAAAAGTGCAAAGAAATTAATTTTTTGGTCGCTTATCCTATGGGGTATTCTGGCAACAGCCACAGGCATGGTTAACAATGTAAACTTACTCATTGTTATAAGATTTATGTTAGGTGTGGTAGAAAGTGCGGTAATGCCCGCTATGCTTATTTTACTAAGCCAATGGTTTACAAAAGAAGAACGTTCAAGGGCAAATACCTTCTTGATACTCGGAAATCCGGCAACAGTTCTTTGGATGTCGGTACTTTCAGGTTACCTTATCCATGCCTTGGGTTGGCGGTGGATGTTTATTCTACAAGGCGCACCCGCCATAGTTTGGGCTTTTGTTTGGTGGAAAATGATTGACGAAAAGCCAAACGAGGCAAACTGGCTAAATACTGAAGAGAAAAAGAGTATTGAGAGTCGTTTGCAGGAGGAACAGCGAGCTATAAAGCCGGTAAAAAACTATTTAGAAGCATTTAGATCAAAGACCGTTATCTTATTATGCCTTCAATATTTCCTTTGGAGTATGGGCTTATATGGCTTTGTCATGTGGTTGCCTTCTATTATTAAAGCAGCTCCGGACATGGATATTGTGACAACGGGATGGTTATCGTCGGTGCCATATCTGTTAGCGATTGTGGCCATGCTTGCAGCCTCCTATGCTTCTGATAAAAGCATGAATCGAAGACTCTACGTTTGGCCTTTTCTATTAATCAGCGCTTTAGCTTTTTATGGTTCTTTCCTTATAGGCACCACTAACTTTTGGCTTTCGTTTTCTTTGCTGGTAATTGCGGGTGGATCTATGTATGCTCCTTACGGACCTTTTTTTGCGGTAATCACCGAAATTTTACCCAGAAATGTATCAGGGGGGGCGCTTGGTCTGATCAATAGCATGGGAGCCTTAGGTTCTTTTGTTGGCGCTTACATTGTTGGATATCTAAATGGAGTTACACATGGTTTTGGGGCTTCTTATATTCTGATGGCAGGTACATTGTTGTTATCTTCTATCTTGACACTAATAGTCATAAAACCCGTCAAAAGTATCTAAAAGGCACAATAGTAAGAATTAGAAAAAAGGCAAGTTAAATTGAGGTGACCTGTAAATAAAGGCAGGCCTTACTTCTATTGTAAATATTTTTATTTTATTTGTTAGATTAATCTAACTTTTATAGTTTTGTGATTCAAATTACAAACAATAGGTATATATGAAGCACATAACCCTTTTTCTCTTTCTTCTCTTGACGAGAACAGTTATTATAGCGCAAACGGATACTGCAATAGAAGGTCGTATTTTCCATCTTGGCGCACCATTAGAGGGTGCTACAATTAAAATAGAGAATACAAAAAGGGGGACTGTAAGTGACAGTACCGGCCAATATATTTTTGAGGGGTTACCTGATGGAACATATCGGCTTTTGGTTAGCCGTTTAGGCTTTGTGAGCCAGTTGAAAGTTGTTCAGGTTGCGGGTCAACAGGATATTAGGTTGGATTTCAATATGGAGGAAGAAGAAGGTGGATTGGAAGAAGTGGTGATTACCGGTACGATGAAAGAAGTGAATAGATTGGAAACTCCCGTTCCTGTAGAAGTATATAATCATAACTTTTTTAAAAAAAATCCAACGGCAACGGTATTCGATGCGTTGCAAATGGTAAACGGTGTCCGTCCACAAATAAATTGCAATGTGTGCAATACAGGTGATATTCATATTAACGGATTAGAAGGTCCTTATACTATGGTTCTGATCGATGGTATGCCTATTGTAAGTGGTTTATCAACCGTTTATGGTTTGTCGGGGATACCTTCCTCTCTTATAGAGCGGGTGGAAGTAGTAAAGGGTCCGGCTTCTTCCTTGTACGGTTCGGAGGCAGTTGGAGGGCTGATTAATATCATTACCAAAAAGCCTCAACAGGCTTCAAGATTATCTGCGGATATCTTCGGAACAAGCTGGCGGGAATACAATGCAGATCTTGGTCTTAACCAATCTATAGGTAAGAAGGCGAATGTATTGACCGGAGTAAACTATTTTAACTTTACCGATAAAGTAGACCATAACCACGATGGTTTCACGGATATGACGCTGCAGAATCGAATATCCGTTTTTCAGAAATGGAATTTTAACCGAAAGGAGAATCGCTTGCTCTCGCTGGCAGGAAGATATTTATATGAAGATCGTTGGGGAGGGCAAACAACTTGGAATAAATCGTTAAGAGGAAGTGACAAAGTGTATGGCGAGAGTATCTATACTAAAAGATGGGAAGTTTTGGGGAACTATCAATTACCCGTAAAGGAAAAAATGTTTTTTATGTTTTCTTATAATAACCATGATCAGAACTCAGTTTACGGTGATGAATGGTATTTGGCTAAACAGCGCATTGCTTTTGGACAACTGACTTGGGATAAGCGACTGGGTAAACATGATTTATTAATAGGTGCCGCCTTGCGATATACCTACTACAATGACAATACTGCGGCGACAGAACTAGTTGGAGACGACGGCGAAATCATTAATGACGCCAGTAAAATGACTATGCCAGGTGTCTTTCTGCAGGACGAAATAAAATTGGCCGATAAACACAGTTTATTACTCGGCATGCGCTATGATTATAACTCGGATCATGGGGATATTTTTACGCCGCGAATGGCTTATAAGTGGAGTATAACGGACAATGATATCCTTCGATTAAATGCCGGAACAGGCTTCCGGGTTGTTAATCTCTTTACAGAAGATCATGCCGCCTTAACGGGCGCTCGCGATGTAGAAATTGAAGGGGATTTAAAGCCCGAGCGGAGTGTTAATGTGAATTTGAATTATATTAAGAAATTACAACTTGGGGATGGAAATCTATTGAGTTTTGAATCATCCGCATGGTATACCTACTTCAACAATCGGATCTTACCGAATTATGACTTGGATCCGAGAAAGATCATCTACAGAAACCTGGATGGCCATGGTGTTACACGAGGTATTAGTCTAAATGCAGATTTAGCGATGTATAATGGTCTGAAATTAACCGCCGGTGGTACTTGGATGAATGTTTTCAATAAAGAAAGAAATGAGGCTGGGGCAATGGAGAAATTCCGTCCCATCTTGACCGAAAATTGGACGGCTACCTGGGCTTTGTCTTACCATATTAAGACGCTGAATCTGGGAATAGACTATACAGGAAATATATACGGCCCGATGCGCCTAGCTTTGCTGAGTGAATTAGATCCTAGACCGGAGTATTCTCCGGTATGGAGCATTCAGAATATTCAGTTTACTTGGCATGGAGGCGACAAATGGGAAATATACGGAGGAATTAAAAATTTATTAGATTGGACGATTTCGAAAAGTGTGCCTGCCATAGCCGAAGGGGAGGGGGCAGGTATAAAATCACCGATTGCGCGATCTTTTGATCCATTTAATAGAGGGGTGGTTTACGGCAGTGATGGCCGGATTGTGCCAACTTCAGATAATCCATATGGTTTACAGTTTGATCCTGATGGTTACGCGTATGGACCAAACCAAGGGATTAGAGGATTTCTTGGTGTCAGAATCCGTATTTAACGAAGTCGTTGAATAGTTAAATGGTTGAGTATGGAAATCGTGAATGAGTCGCCCAACTCACGTTAGCAGAGAAGAAGGTTCAGTGCAACTGAAGGGCGACGGTTGATCTCTGATAGCTAAAGAATGAAAAAAGGAACAGTTTTATGTTTGCTGGTTTGTACCATCGTGCTAAGGGTAACCGCATTATTTGCAGTACCCTTAGATACGGTGTCTTTTGATCGATTGCCCTATCTACAACAAAAGCAAAAAAGATTGGTCCTTATATTAATTGGTACGGATTGGTGTAGGTACTGCAGAGCGATGGAGCACTATCTCGGGGATGATTGGCCAATCGGTATTAAACAAGGGTATTATTTCCTTCAATTGAATGCGGAACAGAAAGAGCCTATAAAATTCAATAAGAAGACCTTTCACTATAATCCAAATGGAGCCTCGACAGGCTTACATTCGCTGGCGAGTTATCTCGGTGCTGATGAAGCAGGAAAGATTTCCTTTCCAACCATTTGCATACTGAATGAAAAAAATGAATTACTGTTCCGATATAATGGTTTTCTTCGAAAAAAAGACCTCCAACGTATTATGATAGAGATTCTACCGAAGTAAAGCTGCCTTTGGATTCCGGTTCATACGTTTTTCTAAAAAATGTTTTTATGTCTTTTATTTGTACTAAATCTAAATAGATGTATATTTGTTGAAACCTTAGCCTCACTTAAGCAAGGCTATGTTCACTACATTAAACGAATTAGATTCATGAGAATTTTAAAAGCTACCTTATTAGTATGTTTATGCTTCTTCACTTATATACAAGTGCAAGCGCATGCTTTATGGATTGAAACTGCGACCTATGGCAAATTGGGAACGGCCCATGACGTGAAGGTTTTTTACGGGGAATTTGCCCTCAATGAACGGGATGCTCCCGAAAAATGGTACTCGGATGTAAAGGATTTTACGCTTTGGCTTGTCGCTCCTGATGGAAAAAAGAGCGAGTTAAAAACGATTCCGGGGCAAGCGTATTACAGTAGCAGCTTTACCCCTGAAAACGAGGGCGTATATACGTTAATGGTAAGTCACGAGGCGGCAGAACTGGGGGGTACAACCAAATATCACTTCGTTTCTTCTGCCTATGTAAGTATTGGCAAATCCAGTAAAGTAGACGCTGGTTTAAATGAAAATGGATTAAAGCTATATGCTGATAATCATGAAATTTTTGCCAAAAACAAACCGGTTAAATTATTTGCTTACTTGAATGGGAAACCCCTTGCTAACAAGCCTGTAAACGTGGCCTCTCCGGAAGGATGGTCGAAGGAAGTGATGACAGACGAAAATGGTATGTTAAGTTTTCTCCCTTTGTGGCCAGGTCGCTACGTGGCTGAAGCGCAGAATTTTGAAAAAGTAACCGGAAATCACAACGGTAAAGATTTTGATGCAGCTTGGGTTGGATCAACTTTTTCCTTCGAAGTAAAATAAGTCAGCAGGTGTCTTCTATTGCTTTCAAGATAGAAGACACCTCTATATTAAATTGAATAGGCAATCAGGCCCGCATCCTTTAATTCGTTCCAAACACACATATCTACGCGTTGATCAATCATTGCTCTATTTCGTTCAACATGGTGTGGTTTGGAAGTGTTTAGCGCAATGCTGTTAATGCCAGGTAGCTGCAGGCCAAACTGAACACAAACAACGGCAGGTTGAAGTTGGTGTCTTTTACAGATTTCGAAAAAAAGCGTACGCCATTGATGCAGTTTCTGTCCTCCTTCTGACTCCCTGTTCACGTAACAGTAATTATAATAATTACTTCCCACTAAAAAGCCGCCGTTGAATACAGCCGAGTTAATAACGGTAACTCCTTTGTTTGATAACTCAATAATAAAATCCACTAACTCTTTCGGATGATGATGCACGGTTAAGCTATTTGCAATCATCACCCAGTCCAGTTTGATTAAAGGACTGATTCGTTGGATAATCCTCCAGTTTTTTGCACCAATGCCTACCGAATGAACTTCGCCTTTTGCTTTCAACTCATTAAGTGCCTCGTATGCTTGTAATATTTTCTTAAAACGCTGCTCTTCTTCTTTGATCCCGTCCGCTGCTGCCAAATATTCGTCAGGATCATGCACAGAAACCATCTGAGGTATAAAACCGTTAAGCAGCTCGTTACCCTGATAAAAGCACTCCAATATACCCTGGTAGCTTATCCTTTGTACGGCATCGTGCCGAATATCTTTCCACACGTCTTTCTCAAAACTTGGTTGCTCACCTTTAGCTAAAGGAATACGATACCATCCAAGTTTATTGCTAATCAGTACTTTTTCATTCGTTAAGCCAAGCTTTTTTAAACTCGTTCCAAGTGTTTCCAAAGCTAAGCCGGCTCCATACTTTCCCGCACAGTCAAATACGGGGATTTCTTTAGCGTTTTGCACACATGCCTTGACAATTTCATGCTTAGTTTCAATATCTAATGCTTCATATAGGTTGCCTAAACTGCTTGTACCGTAAATAAGACGTGGCAATTTTATCATAACTAAAAAAATAAATGTAATGTATACGTTTACAAATTAGCTGCATTTTAATCGTATTTTATTAAAGGTTCTTAACATTTAAATTCAGGATTTTAGCAAATTTTAGACGCAAAGCTTTTTGCTTTTGTAATTTTTTATTGTCTAATATTTAGATTTTGATTGAAAAAGCCATAATTTAGCTCTATAGATTAAGCTAACGATAAACCTAATTCATGTTGTTACCAAAACTGCAGAATGAGCGTGTTTTATTGCAAAGGATTGCAAAAAGTGATGAACAAGCTTTTAAGTATCTGTTCTCCGTGTATCATCATGAACTGGGTGCCTTTGTACACTCCCTATTAAATGATCGAGAA
The DNA here is from genome assembly GCF_044784325.1 of Olivibacter sp. EAT-5. Classification (NCBI taxonomy): domain Bacteria; kingdom Pseudomonadati; phylum Bacteroidota; class Sphingobacteriia; order Sphingobacteriales; family Sphingobacteriaceae; genus Olivibacter; species Olivibacter sp. EAT-5. Next base: position 3,688,622 of record NZ_CP173028.1, read on the forward strand.
AGCACCTTAGAAGTCGTCCAGGATGTTTTTTTGAAAATATGGCTTCACAGAGCTAAACTTCCAGAGATTACCAACTTTACATCTTATTTATTTATTATTGCCAGAAATCATACCCTTAACAAAATAAGACAACTTACGCAGACACAAGAGAAACACAAACAATACTTAAACGCGTTGGAAAGCGAGATTTTATCTGAATCTGAGAGCCCGAACGACCCATACGAAGCGCTCGATAAAGCGTTGAGTAAATTGCCACCTCAGCAACAGCGTGTTTTTGCCTTAAGACAGCAAGGACTAAAAAATCCTGAAATTGCAAGTGTTCTCAATATTTCTACAGCATCAGTTGCTAAGTATCAGCAATTGGCTATGCAGTCGCTCAGCGAGTTGGTGAAGGTACATCACTTTATTTTGCCTTTATTATACATGCTTTTTAACATCATAGATTTGGGGTTTCATAGTCTATAAAGACCTTCATTTACTGTTCTGTATTATTTTTTAATTTTTTTTAAATAAGACATCCATAAATGGATGTTGCCGGTGTCTTTATAAGAAAACTAACTAATAAAACGGATATCCGTTTTAAGACGCCTATATGAGTCGAGCACGAATTACCTTTTTATTTGATAAGGCGATGCGTAAAGAAATTACGCAAGAAGAACGCTTGGAATTATATGAGTTGCTAAGTGACAACTCATCTAAAAAGGTAGTTGAAGACCTCTTTTTACAGGCACGCCTAAGCTTCGAGCATGGAAAAACTTTCTTTAATGAAGAAGAATCATCCCAAATGATTCATAAAGTGCTTGGAGGTAAAGAACAACCAACAAATAACACGAGGAGGGTTGATGTATTAAAGTGGTTAGTTGCCGCCATTGTTCTAATCACATTTAGTGTCGGAGCTCTTTTTTATTATGACCGAAAACCGAGTCATATACAACCTGTGACTTATGCAGAAAAAGATGCAATCAAGTCCGTACGCAACCAAGCGACTTTGCTTTTGGGTGATGGTAGTCTAGTTGATCTGGAGGCCATTGACAATAAAACGGTTAAAGAGGGGGATATTACCATTAGTAAGACGAAGGATGGACAATTAGTTTATCATGCGGCAAAAGCGAATGCCACAGGGGAGATTAAACAAAACATACTTAGTACGCCACGGGGCGGACAGTTCCAAGTTCAGTTGCCCGATGGTACACATGTTTGGTTAGGTCCAAGCTCTTCTTTGAGCTACCCAACCCGGTTTGAGGGTGCAAAAAGGGAAGTTCGCCTCGAAGGAGAGGCCTATTTAGAAATTGCTAAAAATAAGGAAATGCCATTCGAAGTACAGACAGTAGATGCTACTATTCATGTGATGGGAACGAACTTTCTGATCAGTGCTTATGAAGATATGGAAGAAATAACCACTACACTTGTTGAAGGAAAAGTACGGGTGTCGGCAAAAGATAATTCGTCTCGGACCCCCACCGCTAAAATTCTCAACCCTGGTCAGCAGGCGCGTATAAATAAACAGACCAAGGCAATTTCACTAAAAAATGTCAACCTAGAAGATGCTTTAGCCTGGAAGAACGGTTATTTTGTCTTTCACGGTGATGATATCCAACAAGTGATGAAAACAATTGCCAGATGGTATGATGTTGATGTCACATACCAGGGTGACCTGACAGGTGAGACATTTATTGGTACTGTATCCAAATTCGATCGAATAGAAAAATTATTACAAACGATCGAGCTAACCGGAGGTGTTCATTTTAAAACAGAAGGGAGGAAAGTTATTGTAATGAAGTAGCCAAAAGTATAAAAAGGAAAAAGAAGCTATCAAAGGCGGTGCAACGCCTTTGATAGTACAGGCATAATGCCAGATTAAAGATAGAATCAAATTACCAATTCTTTAACCTAATCAAATGTATAAAATAAATGCTGTAATATGGCATAAAGGACAGACCTATGCCAAATTTAAACCTATATTGATCATGAAGTTATCACTTATCTTGATCTTAATTGGTCTATTGGAAGCAAAGGCAACGGCCTTTGCTCAAAAGCTAACGCTGCATAAGAAAAATGTTTCACTTCAAGAGGTTTTTGACGAAATACGTAAACAGTCGGGCTATAATGTACTATATACAGCAAGCGTTTTGAAGAATACAACGCCAGTGAATATCGATTTGGAAAACGTATCGGTGACCCATGCAATAGACGCTTGTTTGGCCAATCAGGGCCTGAGCTATAAAATTGTCGAGAAGAATATTGTTATCTCTAAAAAGAATTGGGCTGTTGTCGCCCAGGAAGAGGTAACTTTGACCGGAAAAGTCACCGACAATAACGGGAAGGCGCTCGCCGGTGTTTCTATAAGCATAAAAGGGCTTAATAAAAGAGGAACTCAAACAGATGAACAGGGTTTTTTTACTTTAAAAACGCCTCCGAACACGACGTTGGTAGTTACCTATATTGGATTTCAACGCCAAGAATTAAAGCTTGTAAGCGGGCAAACTACCGTGAACGTCCAACTCGAAGCTGAAGATGCGGCATTGGATGAAGTTGTTGTAGTAGGGTATGGTACGCAACGAAAAAGCGATTTAACCGGATCGGTTTCCTCGGTTTCCGCCGAGAAAATAGCGGCTTTTCCCGTAGCAGGTACAGCTCAAGCACTCCAAGGGCGATCGCCCGGTGTGGCTGTATCCAGCGTCAATGGAGAGCCTGGTAAAGCGCCACGCGTGCGAATTAGAGGGGGAACTTCGATCAATGCCAGTAGTGATCCTCTTTACGTAGTGGATGGTTTTGCCGGAGGAACGCCGCCCCCTCCCGAAGATGTAGAATCTGTCGAAGTACTAAAGGATGCATCAGCAACCGCTATCTATGGATCTAGAGGGGCTAATGGTGTTATAATGGTAACGACCAAAAAGGGAAAGGTTGGGCGTCCTATTATCGACTTTAATAATTCTTACTCCATTCAAAAGATCGGTAAACGACTCGACCTTTTGAATGGACAGGAATTTGCCGAATACATTAATGACGTTTACAGAAACAGTGGTAACTCAAATGTTCCATATTCAGACCCTTCGTCATATGGTGAAGGTACGGACTGGCAAGACCTGATTTTTAGAACCGGAGGATTGATCAATAATCAATTATCGGTTTCAGGAGGAAGCGAAAATATCCGTTATTATACCTCACTTAGTCATTACGGGCAAAAAGGTACAGTGATCAATTCTGACTTTAGAAGGCTTTCGGGAACTTCTAATTTAGACATAAAGGTATCTGATCGGGTTCGTTTAGGCACTAAACTTTTTTTTATTAGAAATGACCTTGACGGTGTGCGAACACAGGAAACAAGTAGTGGAACATCCGGAGCAGGTGTAATTTCAGGCGCGTTACGCTTTGATCCACTGCAAGGAGTATACGATGCAAATGGAAAATATACGTTGAAACAAGTGGGCGACCCTCATGACAATCCGGTAGCAGTTGCACGCGAAAGAAAGAATGAGCAAATAAACGATTTGTTTCAGGGAAATGCCTATGGAGAACTTGAGTTATTACAGGGATTAAAGTTTCGAAGCACGCTGGGGGTCCAGATCAGTAATCAACGGAATGGGAGCTATGTGACGCAAAATTTGGTAGAGGGACGTAACTATGGTGGTTCTGGAAGTATTATAGGCCGCAAGAACACAAATGTAATCAACGAAAACTTCTTAACCTATACCAAGAGCTTCCAAGATGTCCATAACCTTGAGGCAATGGGCGGTTATTCATATCAATCTTCCAGAAATGAAATGTGGGAATCACGCAATCGGAATTTTGTGTCTGACAATTTCTCATTTTGGAATTTAGGAGCGGGTTCGAACTACCAAAATGCGGCTTCAGAGCTAATAGACTGGGTGATGTCCTCTTTTTACGGAAGGATAAATTATAACTTCAAAGGTAAATATTTGCTGACAGTTACGGGCCGGTACGACGGCTCATCTCGATTTGGTGACAATAACAAATGGGCATTTTTCCCTTCCGGTGCCTTGGCATGGAATATCAGCCAAGAACCGTTTATGCAATCGGTGAAGGCAATTTCAAATCTTAAAATTCGAACCAGCTATGGAGAAACCGGAAACACCGAAATAGGCTCTTATATGTCATTGGCCCGATTTTCTCCAACGCTTGCGACTATTAATGGAACACCAATTAAGGCGGTGCGGCCAACCAATGTCGCGAATCCTAATCTTACATGGGAAACTACCAAGCAAACAGATGCAGGTTTAGATATTGGCTTTCTGAATGGTCGGATCAATCTCTCTGTAGATTACTATTATAAGAAAACGGTTGATCTGCTTTACGAAGTACCCCTGCCGATATATTCCGGTTATACGGTTTCTCTGCAGAATATTGGAAGTGTAGAGAATAAAGGTTGGGAATTCGCGCTCAATACAACCAATGTTAAGGGCGAAAACTTCACTTGGACAAGTGATTTTAACATCACTTTTAATCGCAATAAGATTCTTCAATTGCCTGGAGGAGATATTCGCTATAATACGATCCCAGGTCATATGTTGTCAACTGAATCCCAAATTCTTCGTGTGGGCGAGGTAGTGGGCGCTTTCTATGGATGGCTATTTGATGGATTGTATCAAGAAGGCGATGATTTTTCTGCGGCTCCTAATAAAAAGCCAGGAGATGTCAAGTACCGCGATATCTATGGACGTGATGCTAATAATAACTTAACCGAAGGTCCGAATGGTGTTATTAATGCGGATGATCGTACCATTATTGGTAATCCCCATCCGGATTTCATCTACGGTTTTAATAACGATCTGCGTTACAAAAACTTTGACCTGAATATCTTTTTTCAAGGAAGCCAGGGTAATGATATGTTAAACATCACTCGAATGGAACTCGATTGGATGGCCGGAAAGGGAAATGCTACCAAAGATGCATTGAATAGATGGACACCTACCAATACAAATACAGACATTCCTCGGGCAAGTGCTTCGAATAATCCAGAGGTCTCATCGCGATGGGTTGAAGATGGCTCATACTTGCGGTTAAAAAATGTAGCCTTGGGTTATAACTTTCCGAAGTTTATGCTAGGTAAGCTACAGGTGAGTAAACTAAGGATCTATGCTAGTGCACAAAATATATTGACGGTCACAAACTATAAAGGTTATGATCCGGAAGTGAGCTTTCAGGACTCAAACCGAAATGTCGGACTTGACTATATGGGATATCCAAATGTCAAATCCGTTACCTTGGGGATAAATGTTGGATTTTAAGTTAATGGAGAAACAGACAATGAAAGAGTTTTCGAAATATATTTTTTTGTTCGTATTGTTTATTGCTTCCGCTTGCACTAAGTTGGAAGAAGAACCGGTAAGCATTTTAGTTCCAGGGCAATATTTTAACACCGAAGCGGATGCAGAAGCAGCTGTGATGGGATCTTATGCCTTGCTGAGTAGCGATAATTTCTATGGTAGACGGTTAACCATGGTGTTACAGCTACTGGGAGATGATATTGACATTGCGGATATCGGAACACAATCCAGTCGCATACAGCTGAATGGTTTTACGCACGATGCCAGCAACCAAGATATACTTGCGGTCTGGCGCTTGGCTTATTTGGGTATAGGAGCCGCTAATGCCGCAATCGACGGCATCCCGAATGTTCCGATGGATGAAGGAAAGAAAAATGCACTTATCGCCGAAGCGCGCATGGTGCGAGCCCTAAATTATTATCATTTAGTGCAATTGTTTGGTGATATCCCTTATATAGGGCAATTTGTTACAGATCCGAATACGATTAAAGATATTAATAAAACTCCTGCCAGTGAAGTATATCAGCATATTATAGACGATTGCGAATTTGGTATAAGTTATTTACCCGATGCCTTTCCGGGTAACATTAAGTCAAGAGCTACTAAAGGGGTTGCCCATACGCTGTTATCTTCCGTATATATGGTTTTGCAGCAATGGGACAAAGCAGCGGAGCACGCGGAAGCGGTTATTAATGATGCCGGTAAATACCATTATGGTTTGGTAAATGACTATCAAGATTTATGGAAAGCCGATCTTGGTCATCAATTGGAGCATGTCTGGGTCGTGGATTTTATGGGGGGGATCACCGGAGAAAATGGTACAAATCAGGATTATACAGCTCCTATGACCGGGGTTCGCGACGCGGATATGCTGGGTTGGAGCGTCTTAGTTCCATCTCCAGGTATGTATGGAAGTTTTGATAATAATGACTACAGGAAAGAAGTGAGCTATTTGACAGAAACGCCTATAAAAGGAGTGATGACCCCTTATCAACAATGGCGATGGCCACGCATACATACGGCTAAATGGTGTTTATACCCAGGAGCTAATGCCAATGCAGAGGGGGCCGACTCAGATATAAAACATGTGATTTTCCGTTATGCCGAAATTCTCTTAATGGCTGCAGAGTCACTCAACGAGAGTAACGGTGGGCCCACCGCAAAGGCTTATGAATACTTGAATGCGGTTAGACAACGCGCCCGTAACACACCTAACGGGGTAAGAACCTTCCCAACGGATATCCCGGTTGGGTTAAATCAAGCAGCATTTAGGGACGCAGTAAGAGAGGAGAGAAGAGTAGAGCTAGCCTTTGAATGGAAGCGCTGGTACGACTTGAAGCGTTGGGATATCGTTGTGGAGGCCTTTACAAAAGAAGGCGCTTATGAAAAAAGAGAAAACATAAAACCATCTCATAAACTATTGCCTATTCCACAGGAAGAGATTGGTAGAAATGCAAATCTCTTACCGCAAAATGAAGGTTATTAATATAAGACGAAAGCGAAAATGAAAAATCGTTTAAATGGATATATGCTGTTGTTTTGCGTGACGGTTTCGGTAAGCGTCGCGAAGGCACAATACACTCTTAAAAAAGACTTTATCGAAAAGAATCTAAATGAAGCGATAAAGCAAATAGACTATTTAGGTTCTAACACTCCAAGCGAAAAACTTCCACGAACTTATGAAGCAGGGAAATCAATATCATCCGGTACGGGATGGTGGACCTCGGGATTTTATCCAGGTACACTTTTGTATTTATATGAGTACAGCGGTAACGAGGAACTCCTGAATAGAGCAAAACAGAAGTTGAAATTACTGGAAAAGGAAAAAAACAACACGACTACCCATGATTTAGGCTTTATGCTCTATTGCAGTTTTGGTAATATTTTACGCCTTACCGGGGATCGTAGTGCTTACAAGGACGTTCTTTTGACCGGAGCCAATTCGTTAATTAGCCGCTTCAATCCTGTTACTAAAACAATCCGTTCGTGGGAGGGGTGGACTTATCCGGTAATCATCGATAATATGATGAACCTCGAATTTCTGACGCAAGCCAGTAAAATTAGCGGTGAGAAAAAATATCAAGATATTGCCATTACCCATGCCAATACCACAATGAAAAATCATTATCGTAACGATATGAGTTGTTATCATGTAGTAGATTACAATCCGCAAACAGGCGACATCGTGGCAAAAAAAACAGCGCAAGGTGCCTTTGATGAATCAGCATGGGCACGTGGGCAAGCTTGGGGTTTGTATGGTTATACAATGATGTATCGGGAAACCAAACGGAAGGAATACTTGCAATTTGCGAAGAAAATCGCAACATATATCCTAAATCATCCAAATATGCCGGATGATGGCGTACCTTTTTGGGATTTTAATGCGCCTGATTTGCCGGCAAGCAGCCCATATGCCAGTCAATATAAGCAGTATCGTGATGCTTCTGCCGCAGCTATTATCGCTTCAGCCTTACTGGAGCTGAGCACTTATGTCAAGAATACCAAGGCGAAGGAGTATGTAAATGCAGCTGAGAAGATGCTCGTCAGTCTTTCATCGGATTCCTATAAAGCTCCTATTGGAAGCAACGGCGGTTTTATTTTGATGCACAGTGTCGGCTCTATACCTCATAAGAGTGAGATCGATGTGCCCTTAACCTACGCAGATTACTATTATGTAGAGGCCTTGCTTAGATACCGAAATTTGTTAAGGAATTAAGACGAAGGGGAGGAAAATCCCTCCCCTTAGCTTGTTAACGCGAAAGTCATTTGTCTACAATTGCCCTAAAAGTTAGGTTAATCCTTGCTTCAACTAATTTTGGCACCTTGGGTAAGCTATGTTGCCAATGATCTTGTATGGTACCTTTCATGACCAGAAGACTTCCCGGCAATAAATGGATTTTAACACGTAGTTTTCGATCTCGATAATGCCGGAACAGAAAAGGTCGCGATGCTCCAAAGCTTAAGGATGCAATGGTTGGATTCTTGCCCAATGACTTTTCGTTATCTCGATGCCAGCCCATGCTATCGGTTCCATTTCGATAATAATTAAGCAATACCGTGCTAAATTTAATATTCAAAAAGGTTTCCACCTTCTCTTTCACAAGTAATAGTTCAGGAAACCATTGCTGCGGTTTCATCGTTATGCCCGAATAACTATACGGTTTGTGGGTATCGCCGTAAAGAGCCGTTAGACGCGGTTGCAAGATCTCTTTACCCATAATTTTAACAGGCTCCTGACGCCAAGTTGTTTTTTGTTTAAGTACATCAAATAGATGATGCTCTTCTGATCGCGTGAAGAAATTTTCATAGAAATAAACTTCTCCATCCTTTGGCAATAAATTTCCATGCATAGTCTATGGTTTATTTCTCTACCTGAAGTTCCGCCCGAACAGCTTCCCAACCAATAATCGCTTGCTTTCTCGAACTCCCCCAATGATAATTGCCGGTGTCTCCGGTTGATTTAATTACACGATGACAAGGTATCAACAAGGCTACCGGATTCGCCCCAACGGCACTTCCTACTGCTCGTGAAGCTAGCTTGTTGCCAGTTCGTTCAGCCAATTGGGCATAAGTAGTAAGCGTGCCTGTGGGAACTTGCAAAAGTGTTTCCCAAACTTTAATCTGGAATGGGGTGCCTTTTAAATGTAATTTAATCTCTTTTATTTTGCTCCAATCTTGATCAAAAATAAAGAGTGCATGCTGCTGGAAATTGTCAACCAGCTGCTGATAGCGTGCATTTGGAAAGGTAGATCTCAAGGTATCAAATCCGATACCCCTTCCTTCATCTGCAAATGCCATATAACAGATTCCTTTATGCGTAGAAGCCACGATGATATTACCAAATGGACTCTCGGCAAAACTATAATTGATCGTTAGCGAAGCACCACCATTTTTATACTCGCCAGGTGTCATCCCTTCGATGTTTATAAAAAGATCATGTAATCGGCCAGTACCTGAAAGTCCGCTTTCGTATGCAGTGTCGAATAGCGTCGAGCAATTTTCCTTAAGCATATTTTTGGCATGCTCAATCGTAAGATATTGTATGAATTTTTTAGGCGAAACTCCTGCCCAATCCTGAAACATTCGCTGAAAATGGAATGGACTCAAGTGGACATGTTCGGCGATTTGTTCCAAACTAGGTTGGCTTTTGAAGTGTTCCTTGATAAAAGCAATGGATGCTGCGATCCTATTAAAATCTATTTGCTGTTGCGTTTCCATAAACAATCTATTTTCTTCAAAAGTAGTCAAAGCCAACCGGTGACGAAACCCGAATCTTGCGCGTTTAATAAATTCAAAAGTAGAAATTCAAGACTAGAAAATCAGAAAATTCAGCGCATAATGCGATGTTATTTATCAAGGTGTTGCTTGAAGAATAAAATATTTCGGTTCAACACGTCCTGCATGGGGGTTGGTTGAATAGTTTCATACCAAGGGTGTTTTCGTCCAAAAACATGATCGGATGAAACGGTTACCATAACCGCTCTGCCATTGGCTTCTTTTAAGTTGTATGCATGATTTAAAGGTACGTTTATATCTTCGGTACCATGACAAATCATCCAGGGGATATTGATAGAGGAGGCAGCTTTTATAATATCCAATCGTGTGCCATTATTTAAATAATCCTCATACAGTTGGTAATTTAGTGGCATTTTTTGTCTTGTACGACCATTTACATAATAAGCAACACCCGTTTGTTTCCAATCGCTTATTTTTTCTTTTGGCCAATCGCCCCAGGGTGTTTTACAGAAGGCAATTGCCGACCAGGTTACGAGTGCTTTGATCCGAGCGTCTTCTGCCGCCTTGATCACACTGATGCCACCGCCCATACTATGGCCGATTAAGCCAATGCTTTTTTTGTCGATGCAACGTCCATATGGATTGCAGTTATTTTGGACCCAATCTATTACCTGTTCAAGATCATGCAATTGCTTGGTGTAGTTGTTTTCACTAAAAGCAGTTAAATCAACAAAATTTTCCGGTTGATCCGGCGAGGTGCCATTGTGAGAAAAATTAAACTTTATAAAGGTAAAGCCGGAAGCAAGGAATTGTTCAGCGATCAGATCGAAGTTGCCCCAGTCTTTGAAGCCGTTGAAACCATGTGCATATATAATGGCGGGTTGATAAGGCCTTGATTCGTTGAAAAAAATATCAAGAACAATAGGCCTATTATTACTACCTCTGATCATTATATTTTTCACTTTTGCCATGAGCCCTCCTTTTTATCCTATAAAGTTACGAAAATTGTGATTAAAGCGGGTAGGCGTTGAGGTGTGGTGAATAAAGTTAGGCAAGAGAATTAGGTCGCTTTACGCCTAATTACCTTAGAAATCCCTGAAATCAGTTAGTTATTAACCATATCCTTTCTCTACTTTTGTTCTGCATAGTAAAAAGAGAAATGACCTTAAAAAATCGATGCCTATATGTGCTGCTTTTTTTTAGCACAATTAGTTTGAGTGCTTGTTTTGAAGTGATTGAAGAGATCAACGTTCATAAAAATGGTTCGGGAAATATGACGGTCACATTAAATTTGAGTCAAAGCAAGACAAAGCTTTCGTCTGTGATGCTATTGGATAGCATAAACGGTTATAAAGTTCCGGATAAGGTTCAAATCCAACGAAATCTAAACGAAGCCGTTGCGATACTGAAAAAAACGCCGGGAATAAGTAGTGTTAAGCATCGGGTAGATTTTGAGAATTTTATTGCCTTTGTCAGTTTTTCTTTTGAAAAAGTAGATAATCTGAATCATCTCAGTAAAATCATTTATGAGAAATTAAAGATAAAACCCACTGGAAAGTCTTTATACAATTTCGATACGAGAACACAATTATTTTCCCGCAACTATACTTATGCACAGGAGGCCAAAAGTGCTTATATGAAGCTTAAAGAAACTGATAAGCAGGTGTTTAAGAATGCTTCATATACCTGTATTTATCGTTTTGATAGCGTTGTTAAGCAATCAACCAACAAACAAGCAAAACTATCAGGTACAAAGAAAGCGGTTATGCTTCACACTTCTATATTGGACTTGATCAACGGCAGGGCCAATATCACCAATCAAATACAATTAGTTAATAATTGAGAACAAAAATATGCAGAGAACTAAACTTTTATTGAGCTTTCTAAGCCTATTCTTTTCACATAATATAATAGCACAACGGCTTGCTCCGAGGATTCCGAAAGACGCTTTCGCAGTGGCGACTATTAATGGGCGCAATTTTTTTGATTTGATAGGTATCGATCAATTTAATCGGTCGAAAATAGGACAGGCACTGATTGCCAAATTGAATAAAACAAATAATGGCAATCTACAGGGATTGGAAGATTTAGGTTTTAACCTAAATGCGCAGGTATATATTTATAGCACCAAAACAGATAGTATACGTTACTACGGTATGTCAATCCCCCTTAGGAGTAGTACTAAGGTGGGAGACTTCCTGAAAACTCTTGGTCAGCCCCAAAAGCTTCAGAATGGTCAGTGGATTTTAGATCTTAACGAAAAAAAACAATTGTTGATCTGGAATGAGCAAACTCTTTATTTACTTAGCGGAGAGTTGCGAAACAGTTTTTTTGAAGATGAAAAGACTGCTGAAAAATACGGAATAGTAAATAAAAAATTAAGTGATGAATATGATGAAGCTGCGCTTGATCCGGCACCCTTAATGGACTCAGTGGATGTCGAGTGGGACGCTGTTGATTCTTTGAATAAAGATGACTTCCCCTTGGATTCAACTGCTGTAGACAGTTATAATTTGGCCCCACCTGTGGCAGAACATGAAATAGCTGATGCGGCTCGCGACTCAATGTACGATGCTTACTATGCAAGTATTGCGGCAGATGATTCGATAAAAAGCAGATTGTTGAAAGAATGGCTGTATAAGGAGGCTGTACGATTGGTCGAATCGCAAGAAGCATTCGGTAATCCGTCTTTTAAAAAATCGTATCGGAAAAATGCAATGGCAAGTCTTTGGCTTAGGGATATCAATGAACTCTATCAAGATTTGCTGCCTGGTGTGCATAGCGCTTATGCTTCTCTTCTGGGGGTAAAGACTGAAAAAGTTGGCACTGGCTTTGAAAGCGCTAATGTTTATTTAACCTTTGATAAGAACACTGCAACACTTGATGGCTCCATAGGGCTTTCGAATAACCTTGCCGAAGCCTACCGTAGGATATATAATCGGAAACTGAATAAAAGGTTCTTTAAATATTTGAGCAAAGATGCCATTGCCTATACATCAGTCGCAATTAATACAGAGAATTACTTAAAAGAGCTGCCAATATTAATGCAACAATATTACGGTAATTTGCTTGGTCGATATGAAAAGGAAATAGATCTAGGGTCTTCTATATTTTCACTTTTACTAGACGAAAAAGCGATTGGCAAAGCAATTAAGGGTGATGGTATCTTCGCTTTAACTGCTATAAAAGAACAGGAAGTGAAATATACGACCTACGAGTATGACGAGGATTATAATTCCGTTGAGGTTGAAAAGACTAAAAAAGAGAGTATACCCGCATTTTTGGCTATGTTTTCTTCTACTGATATGAACCTGTTCAAAAAAGCACTTGCCCTTGGGGTTGCTAGGGCCAAACTGACGGAGAATGAGGGTATTTATACAATTAGCGGACTAAAAGGGCCGCTGGAAGTTCATGTTTTATTAAAGGACGGTATCATATTCTTTGGTACGGCACTAGATGATTTACGGAACATTCAATACAATCGATATGAAAGTGACTTATCTTCCAAACACAAAAAATTGCTGAACGATAATAAGTTTACTCTTATTTTCAATAGTAAAAAAATGGTGAAGGCAATTAATTCGTTGGAGATACCCGCCACCAAACAAGCCTTGGCGCTACAAGACAAAATTCAGGGCTTAGGCGACTTTTATTTTACTTCAAAGGGTGTTAAAGGTAAAAAAATGGTTGGCAGCTTCCGGGCCGAACTTCCAGGCTCGAAGAGAAATGCCTTACAATATATATTGGATGTAGTCGAAAGTACGGCTTTTAGACCTTAATTTATTAGTAAGTTTGGGTATGAAGAAAAAAGTACTGATCGGTGTGTTGGCTATTCTTGGCGTGGGATTAACATGTTGCGGTTATTTGGTATATCGTCAAAAGCAATCTTACCAACAGTACATCCCAAAAAATGCGTCCACTTTGTTTCGTGTAAATGTGGATGCATTATTACGGTCAATAGCTTGGAATGCGGTTTTAAATCCCGGATATTATTTTGACTCAGATAAGAAAAAGCACAAGAAATCTTTTGATTTAGGAGATTCGGGACTCCATATTCCGGCTAATATCTTTTTCTTTACGATAGAGCCTGATGACGCCACATTTTTCTCGGTATTCAGTATCGATGACTTCGATGAACTTCAATGTTATACGAAAAACATATTAGGTATTTCGAAACTTCAGACTGTGGATTCACTTGTTTTCCAAGGAACTGCATTTAACGGAAAATTATGCTTGATGTTCACAAAAGACCGATTAGCACTTTGTGTCTCGGCTTCCAAGGTAGAGAAATTCAACCTGCTTCGGAGCCTTATCCGGCAGGAGGGGAGCATGACAACTGTTGAGCAGTCGCCTTTTTACGAAGCAATTAAAACACAACATGAGCTGGTCTATACAAACGGCGCTTCGATTATAGATGCGGATTTTGGACGGGGATCCTTATCACTTAGTGGAGATATCAAAACGGCTTTGGTTAAAGGTGTAAAGCGCTTATATCCAAAGCAATTTGAATCGAATAGCTTAATCAAATTCTGGCTAGCAGCAGACATTACGCCGCTATTGGCGCGGCAACGAAAATTTTTTGAAAAACATCACATCCCTGTCGATACCTTATTACGCTATTACGGAACTTATATGGATCTGGAATGGAAAAAGAATCTTACTCTTCAGCAGGATACGATTATTACTTACGACTATAATGACAATTTCGAAAGGGTAGAGCAGCGAGTAGTTCGCAAAGAACGTGTCCCCGAAATCTATCTTTCGTTTCAAGCATCACCCCATTTAGCAAATTATCTCCCGAAACAACTTTTTTATAAGTTTCAGCACGAAAGCCGAGCTGATCGTTTGTTCTTTGGCACGGGCAGAAAATACCAACAAAGTAATCGTGATCATCTTTCTAATGATTTTTTTTATTTATATATAGATAGTAAAGGTTTGAGGAATCAAGGAGACTATCCGTTGTTACCCCCATCTTTTAAGCGTCTTGAAAAAATGGAATTTAGTGCTCAAAAGTTGGCTGATGAGCATATTCATCTAGACGGAAAATTGCATTTTGAAAATAGCTCAGTCAATGGCCTGGTACAATTGCTTCGGGGTAATTAAATTAAACCTTTCGCAGCCTATCCGTCTCTCTATCTTGCGCGAAGTCTTTTTTCAGCAGATATAATACCGCAAGGGCTGCTAGCAGCAAGAGGAGTGTCATTGAGGCAATCAACTGCTTCTTTGTACTTGGAAATATCGTATTTAATTGCATAATCAACGATATCAATGATAAACCAATGCCCGACCCAAAAAAATAAGACGTAGTGTTGACGCCTGAGGCCACGCCCTGGTGGTCAACAGGGATTTGATTTAATGCCATAACGGTTAAGCTGGGGATTGATATGGCCATGCCCGCACCTGTTACGCAGGCAATCGAAAATACCAAATAAACAAATAATTGATAATGCATGCTGACGATTAACAGTAATGCTCCAAAAAACATCAATGACATTCCTAATCTGGCGATACGAATAATTTTAAAACGTTTGATTAAACAGGGCAATAGAAACCTGGATATCAAAGCGGAACCGACGCTAAAAGGAAAGAGTAGTAAGCCCGCCTTGGCAGCTGAAAATCCCAAAATTTCCTGTAGATAAAAGGAAAGAACAAGTAAATAGCTGAGAAAAAAAGATCCCAATAGAAAAATTGCTTTATTGCCTATTTGTACATTGCGGCCCTTAAGTAGTGCAAAGTTTATTAAGGGATTTTTGTGATGTCCGGATCTTTTTATAAAATACACTAGGCTTAAAGTTATTAAGCTTAGCAATACAATAACCTGAATTGGTTTGTAGATAAGCGTTGGAATCGCGTGTATAAAATACGAAAGAAGAATAATGCAAAAAGATAGTATGATACCCGATAAAAAATCCGGTGGGATCGTATCGGTTGTTTGGGTGTCCGATTCCAATATGATAAAGGCTAGGATCAAGCTCATACTTATAATGGGAACGTTTATAAAAAAGATCCATTGCCACCCTAAGGAAGAAGCAATGATGCCACCTAACGACAGCCCACAGCCCGATCCAATGGCAGCGAACGAACTGAATATACCCAGCGCTTTGCTTCTAGCAGCCTCAGTTACAAATGTATTTGTAATGATTGCCATGGCGGACGGCATGAGAAGGGCCGCACCTAAGCCTTGGATGGCCCGAAAAAAAAACAAGAATTCGAAGGAGTTTGCTTTGCCCGCGCCAATAGAGGTTATTAGAAATAACAAAGCACCGGACATAAAAACTTTCTTTCTTCCCCAAATATCCGCGAGCTTACCGCCTATAATTAGAAATCCGCCGTATAGAAGAACATAAATGGTTTGCAGCCATTGTGATTGCTCTTCTTTTAGATGAAAGTGTTTTTGTATTAGAGGGAGCGCAAGATTCATGATGGCAAGGTCCAAAGCTTCTAGAAAAACTGCTGAACAGGCAATAAATAATATAATCGAATTTTTGTTTTTCATAAGCGGTGTTCTGATGCAAAAGTATGTGTTTTAAATTTTAAGTTGTTTTAATTGTTACTTTTGGGTAAATTTTCTGTTTTATTTGCTATATATAGAATATTGATCTTTTAATATGTCGTTTACTTAATGGAAAAAGAACAAGGCGCGAAAGCATCGGTAAATTTGGATGCAAAGGATTATGAGATATTGAAACTTTTGCAGGAAAATGCAAAGTTGACAATTCGAGAGATAGCACATAAGATTCATTTGAGTGCTACGCCCGTTCATGAGCGGATAAAACGCCTGGAACAGAACGGGATTATTAAACGGTATACTGCTTTGTTAAATCATCGTGCTCTGGGAGAAAGTTTAACAGCCATTTGCTACGTTTCGTTAAAAGAGCACACCAAAAAGGCTGGCGCTCTTTTCGTTCAGGCCATTGCTGGCTTAGAAAGGGTCATCGAGTGTTATAATATCTCAGGCGAGTTCGATTTTATGCTGAAAGTCATTGCATCAAATATGGCGGACTATCACCGTTTTCATGTTGATGCATTAAGCGAAATACCGGGAGTTGGTAATATTCAAACAGTGTTTGTGATGGACGTTATTGTAGAACGGGAACGCCTACTCGTAAACAGCTTCATGTAATCAGACATCTTTAGTTTTTGTGTCTAATTTTTTCTTCAAATAGTCAACAAAGGAAGGGCTTACTTTATCTTCTTCCATATTACTTAACTCCAGCTCAAGGGCTGTTGTACTTTTCTGTATTTCAATCAAGGAAATAATAAGTGATATAGTAAAGAAAATTAAACTGAGTCCGAAAAGCAGTTCGGCCCAAAACAACCATTTCAAAAATATGAATAGCATACATACAACACAGGCTACAAAGCTTAAAACACCATAGGCCTGCATATATTTAATCAAGCGTAATCGGTAGCGTAGATTTTTTATTTGACCATGAATGACACCACTTCGATTGTTTTCGAGATATTTGGCATGTAAACTTCTCACTAAGCTGGCGAGCGCTAAAAAGCGATTTGTGTACGCTAACATAATCAGGCTGATAGCTGGAAACAGCAGGGCGGGTGTGGTGATCGTAATCATTATTATTGTGTTTTTTTCTATACTAAATTGCAGGCTTATTGTTTTATAAGCCTTGACTCCTCTAAATCTAGATTGTGTTCCAATTGCCTAATGACATGATCATCATACTTTTTCTCTTTACGTAATTTATTAAGTCCTTCTCTTCGATGGGTGATTAGTTCCAACATGATCCGTCTGTATAACATCCGAACAGAAATCAGTTTTTCTTTCTTCTCCTGTTCTTGCAACGAGCTTTCGGTGGCGTCGATACTACGCTGTAGCTGTTCCTTGATTCGTGCGATGGTGGGATGTTCTTCCATCTCACGATCATACTTCCTGTCAAGATATTTGATACTTGATTTGGCCAATTGAAGACGAATGGCTTCCAACTGATCTTCCGTTGGAACATATTCATCTATCTCTTCAATCTTTAAAAGTTTTAGAAAAAAGGGCAAAGTAAGTCCTTGGAAAACCAAGGTGATAAGGATGACTACAAAAGTAATGAATAAAATGAGGTTGCGATGAGGAAAAGCTTCACCATTTTCAAGTGTAAGTGGTATAGCTAATGCAGAAGCCAACGATACTACGCCACGCATGCCTGCCCATCCGATGGCAAAGGGCAATTTAAAGCCGGGGCTTGTTTCTTTATCGCGTATTCTTTTGCTGACAAGGCGGGGTATAAAAGCAGCTAAATAAACGAGTGTAAGACGGAGTAAAATTACGACGGCACTAATAATTAGCGCATATTGAATCGCCTCTTTCTTAGAATAACCTTCTAATCCATTTACGATCACGGGAAGTTCTAAGCCAATTAGAATAAAAACAAACCCATTTAAGAGAAATCCGACAGTAGCCCATACTTCGGTGGCTTGTATCCGCGTATGATAGTTTAGGAAGTCTTTAGATCGAAAAGACAAGAACAGACCGCCACTTACCACGGCTAGGACGCCCGACCACTCAAAGGATTCGGCCACAAGGTACATGAGGTAAGGAGCTATTAATGTGATTGGTGTAGTTATATTGGACGATTTTGCTAAGTAGCGAAGCACGAAGTACAAGATATGAGCAATGGCTAAACCAACAACAACACCCATTATCGATAACGTAGCAAATTCCAGAAGGGCTTCCTGCAATATAAAATGTCCGGTTAGAACAGCCGCTAAGGCAAAGCGAAATACCGTTAATGATGCTGCATCATTTACAAGGCTTTCTCCTTCAAGAATAGCAAGACCTCTTTTAGGCATGGTAACTCCTTTTAATACGGAGGTAGCAGCTACAGCATCAGGAGGTGAAATGATGCCCCCTAATAAAAAACCCATAGCAAGTGTGAAGCCAGGGATAGTCATAACAGAAATGTAGGCGACGGCCAGAGAGGTGAATAGTACTAAACCAAAGCCAAGTAAACCAATGGAACGTCTCCACTTCCAAAACTCATTCCAAGAGGTATACCATGCTGCTTCGAAAAGCAAAGGTGGTAAGAAAATCAGAAATACCAAATCCGGGTTGATGCTTATCGCCCGTACGCCGGGAATAAAACAAATTCCCAAGCCACCGATAACTAATAAGATAGGATAGGAAATTTTTAGGCGTTGACTTAACAAGTACAACATGGCCATGGCGAAAAATAAAGCCAATACTAAAAGCAGTTTCTCATGAATCATGTAGTAAAAATAAAAAGAAATTTCAAGGAAGGTAGGGGATGATGTAAGAACCGTTGATCGGCATGATGCCGCAATCGGATTTATATTGGCGCAAGAAATTCACTTACGCCAATATACGTATCTTCTTAATGCGAGCTTATTTCTTTCGGAAATTTATCGGCAGTTAAATTTAAATTGATATTGTGCTCTAAGTAAGCTT
This sequence comes from Olivibacter sp. EAT-5, assembly GCF_044784325.1. NCBI lineage: Bacteria > Pseudomonadati > Bacteroidota > Sphingobacteriia > Sphingobacteriales > Sphingobacteriaceae > Olivibacter > Olivibacter sp. EAT-5. The sequence continues at coordinate 3,707,564 of NZ_CP173028.1, forward strand.
TTAGTCCATCTAAAACGGTGGTGAAACCGCCTGTATTGTCATTCACCGCCTGTACCAATTCGTTCCCTGTCTGCGGGAATCCGTTGTTTTTAATAACAACGTAAGTCCTGTTTTCATCGATCGCCGTAAAAAGAAAATCTACGGTTGTTGCGGGCTCGTTCCATACAATGGATATTTTCTCGTTTTTAATTAATTCTTTTACCGTAACATCGCTTGAAACGTTGTACATTTCCCATTCCCAAGTAACAGTCTTTCCCACTTCTAACGGTCCGCTCGCTTTCGTAAACCAAAAGTTCTTAGTGATAGCCGGATCAATGAAAGCTTGGTAAACTGCTGAAACAGGTCTTCTTATAAGCATCTGGACTTCAACTTGCGCTCTTTGATTTTCCATAACGTTTTTATCTATAATTCGGTTAATATTTCAGTATACTCCTTTTCCATTTGGTTATGTACACCCCAAAAACCTGCTGGTTCGCGTCTTTCCAATCGAGCAACAAGAATGCCAAGATGGGTATGCCAACCGCTAGCTACGCTGATGCGTGCCTCAACAGCTTCTAAGTGACGATGGGTTAATACTAATAATATCTTTTCTTCTTGTTTGTGAAGTTCGAACGTCACTTCCGAACCATCTCCCCATGTAAAAGTCAATAGATAGGGTGGTGTACACTGAATTACCGTGCCACTGAAGCTATTGCCGTGTTCATAACACTTATATTTGTCGGGAGGTGTCTCTTGATAGGATGATAGATTGGCGTGAACAAAATTTAAATTGACCTTACCGCCAACTTTTAAGTCCATTTCGCCGCTGTCCAGCCACTTTTCTCTTTTATCAGATTCAGTAATGTAAGCCCATACACGTTCAATGGGGCCTGGCAGTAAACGCTCAAAGCGAATAGTGCCTGGCGCAATGATTTTTCCATAATTTTCCATATTCGTATCATTTTTGTTTTAATTCTTTTTTTACAAATTGAGCATCCTGCCTAACTTGATATCATAGGTTCTAGATAAGAAGACAGCTAGATCCAAATCATAGACTAATGAGCGTTGCTCGTGTTCATTTTTTCCAGATAATCTACTCGTTGTTTAAAAGATCCTCTAATGTATCCAAGCGATCATTCCAGAACGTACGATACTTCTCTACCCACTCCGATACCTCTTTTAATGAACGCAAATTTGCGTTACAAAAGCGCTCCCTGCCTTTCTGATGAATTGTTATCAAGCCACATTCCCTAAGAATGCGGATATGCTTTGAGACGGCCGGCCGGCTAATGTCAAAACGGTCAGCCACCGTATTCAAATTAAGTGGCTGTTTAGCTATCAATTGAATAATTGCACGTCTCGTAGGATCGGCTATTGCCTGAAATACATCTCGTCTAGTTTCCATGTGTTCATTTATATGTAACCATTTGGTTTCAAATTTAAAAAGAAACCAAATGGTTACCAAATGTTTTTTACTTTTTTACTGATTATTTTTGTTTTGCCGGATGCAATGTAATAACAGACGATCTATATATTCGTTTTTTACCCTTAGAATGTCGCTTTTCTACCCGGTTAGCTAGCCGGTTACCTTCTACCTTTGTAATAAACACATTGGATTATGTTAGTTGACAAAAAGAAGTTGTCGAATTCATTAAAGAAAACGTTCGACACGTTTATAGAATCGATCTCAAAGTTCGATCGTCAGGAAATCAATCACCAACAGAATATGGGTGAATGGACAGCGGGACAAGTGGCCGATCATGTCATTAAGGCTACTGGCGGTTTACCTGATAGCCATGTAGAGAAGTCAGTACGCGAAGTGGACTTATATGTGGAATCCTTACAAGATATTTTCCTAAACTTTGAGATAAAAATGGAGTCGCCGGATTTTATTTACCCGGAAAATGGACCTTTTAATAGAGATGAATTGATAACCGATCTTGAACTTAACAAGCAGCGATACGTTGATATTATTCAGAATGAAGACCTGAGGGTCGTATGTTTAGATTTTGAATTTCCAACTTATGGCTTTCTTACACGTTACGAATGGTTGATGTTTATACAGTTCCATACCCAGCGACATAACCATCAATTGATGCAAATATTTAAGGGCCTTTGACAAAAAGGCGCTAAGCTATTCATTACCGATAGGTTAGCGCAATGAAATTACGGATTACGAAGATACCAGTCACGTATAATCACTTTAATAGATGAATCTTTTTCGTTTACGAGCTGCTTATAACTGAATATGTCGCTTTTTCCATTTTGACCTCTATAGTGATAAGGATAGACCATTTTCGGTTTAAATGCAAGGGTGGCTTCGGCAGCTTGCTTAACGGTCATGGTGTAAGGTAAGTTCATGCAGAGGAAAGCAATGTCGATATCCTTTAACTCACGCATTTCCGGAATATCTTCAGTATCTCCGCTTATATAAATACGTTTGTTGCCCAGCGTAATAATATAACCATTTCCCCTTCCTTTTGTATGAAATGCGTCAGCGGATTCAGGGAGATTATACATAGGTACGGCCTCGATTTTTATATCATTTAGGTCGACGGTTTCACCGTTCTTGATCAGATGCGATTGTTTTCTTAAGTCGTCTGGCAATTGCTCGGCAACAACAGGGGGAACAATGAGTATTGATCTCGAAAGATCAAGATTTTTTAGACTGGAAATATTGAAATGATCACCATGTATATCTGTTATAAAAATAAGATCAGGGCTCTTTACTTTATTTAACTTTTCTTTTTCTGTGCTTGGATCAAATAGAAGCGTTTTTTCCTTCCAAGTTATTGCAAAAGTTGCGTGTTCGATAGGGTAAATGGTAATATCGTCAATTTTATCTTGGGCTTTGACCGATCTGAGTGCTGAGAAGCAGATGCATATAAAAAAGATATATTTAATCATTTTGGATTAGCTTTAATTTATTCTAAACTAGAAAAAATACATGGTATACGCAACTAAACATGCATGCTTTTCTTAATATTAACAACGCGATATCTTAATAAAGGTATAATACTTGCTGTGTACATTTGCATTAGTCGGAATGGAATTTATAAGTTGATGTGTTATGACAAATGTTAGGAGGCAGCCAGTACTACTGGGAAGTTTGATAGATGATGCTTTTAAAATTAGACCTTTACCTGCTCCAAGTGGGAAATGGCCATATAGATTGAAGTTAAAACAAATTCTCCCGGAAATCGATGAACAGACAGCCACCATGAGCTTTCATGTGGTTGGAGATACCGGAAGTATGAAAGAAAGGACATTTCAGCATAAAGTGGCCCGAGAAATGACTAAGCAGCTTCTTGCAAAAAATAACTCGTGTACACCCGTTTTTATGTTGCACATGGGCGACGTCGTATACAATTACGGTGAGGCAAGCGAGTATCCGGCGCAGTTTTTTAGACCATACGAACAGTACCCGGCACCCATATTTGCCTTGGCGGGTAATCATGACGCGGATATTAATCCGGAATCTTCGGAGGGATACGATAGTTTAGAAGCTTTTACACAGGTTTTCTGCGCGAAGACAAGTGACAAAATTGCTTTCTCCGGTGGAAGTAATCGTTTCAGTATGATACAACCTAATGTCTACTGGACTTTGGTTACGCCGCTGGCTAATATCATTTGTTTATATGGGAATGCTACCAAATACGGCTTTATCACAGAGCAGCAAGAAGCATGGTTTATCCAAGAATTATTGTCGACACACACAGAGCGTCCTAAAAAAGCCATCATTGTTTGTATTCATCAAGCTCCCTACTCGGCTGATACGAATCATGGCTCCAGTTTAAATATGATAACTTTTTTAGAACGCGCATTTCATGCAGCGGGAGTCAAACCGGATCTGGTGCTTAGTGGTCATGTGCATAATTATCAGCGATTTAGTAAACGATACGCCGATGGTTCTGTGATTCCTTATGTAGTATCTGGGGCAGGGGGATACGCTGATCTGCACCGCATAGCTGAACCGGGTAATCCTTTAGTAGTAGATAATTTACCTATTATGAGACAGGTGCAACTTGAAAATTATTGTGATACCCATCACGGTTTTTTAAAGATTACACTTAGCAAGCAAGAAGTAGGTATACTGATTTCATGCGAATATTTTACCTTCCGGCAGGACGCACATGGGGATGAAGCCACATTATTTGAACGTTTCTATGTGCCTGTTAGCTATCCCGAATATCAAGTGTCAATCCATTAGCAAATTCAGGCCTTCTATAGATCGGTTCAGTTTTTTATCCCAAATGGCCTGTTGCGCTCTATTCATCATATGCTCAGTCTCCGCGTCATACCGGAGCTGCATTGCCTGGTATTTATTGGAGACTTTATTAAAAAGAGTAGCAGCCTCCTGCTTATAATGTGAGGTGTATTTTCGTGCATTGAGCCGGCTAATTAATTCATGCTGCATGAGTAAACCTATTTTAAAATGGCCCTGTTCATGGTTTAATACTTCGGCGAGTACTTCAGGTGTTTTGATTTTGTCGAATTTTATCCAAGACTCTCTTGGGTTTATATCTAAGAAAACGTGAAACGTGACTTGATAAGAATCTACGCGTTTAAGTGTGGTTGATTGATAGCCGATACGTAATTTCACATGCGATATAAAGGGACTTTTTGGATCCGCTTTGCCTTTAAAATCAGAAATCGTCAATTGACGATATCCTTGGGCGTTTGCTTTATTGCAACTGGATAAAACGGTTGCAAATAATAAGAGTGAAAGTGAGCAGATATATACGAGATTCTTCAACATAAAAAAGAGATCAATTTGCGTATTAAGCAAATGTAGTTAAAGCGCGTTAAACGACAATGATTCGGCCGAATTATAAAAGCAGGTACATATTTCAGCTGCGGCATTGATGACGGATAGCATAACTATGAAATAATAAAAAGGGCAGTAAGATTGAAAGAATAATTTATAATGTGTGAATATTTTTCTCACTTTTTCTCGTTTTGGAAGTAGGCGATATACAATTGTACTTTAGCTGTCAAATGATAGGAGGTGTATCTCTATCTTTGTGATGAAAAAACTTTTTGCTGTAAATAACTGTAATACTGATTTTTTAGTATTGTTAATACCATTGTCGGAGAGATTTTAATCCAACCGTAGCCCAAAGTAGGTATTTAAATACCTATTTTAGAGAAGTGTACGCCCGTTATATATAACGGGCGCTTCTCTTTAAAACAAAAAATATATAGATCCAAAACTTAATACATATAGGGCTTTATTGTTTTTTTTCACAATTTTTCACACAGAAACCGTATAGAATCATCATTAAATTATCATTTATATAATTATAACATAAAAAAGTAGAAACTATTATATACTTTTGTACACTCCATCCCAAAGATCCGGATGGGTTCGTAGAAAAGTAATTGGACGTTCTGTATTGCGCTGCGATACCATGACATAAGATCTTCTACAGTTACGGTTGGATACTTTTAAGTGTAGAGAACCACCTGCTGATTCGTCAGTAGGTGGATTTTTTATTGAAGCATTTTCAGTTCTGTCAAAATTCTCTTGGTTATCTCTTTCCGGCATTTAGCAAACTGCTTATTTATGGTTTTTCGGTCTTTGATGAGACGAGTAGCGAAAAAATAGACATTTTTTTGTCGTTTTTGCTCTACATAACCAATCCACCAACCGGTATCCTTAGCACCGTCTATTGTCCAACCTGTCTTTGCTCTTAATAGATAATTTGCTGTCTCTTCTTCGACCATCATTTTTTTCAGAATCCGGTAAGATCGTCTTGAGAATGGTAGTTTCTCCTCGTAAAGATTGATTAACATCTCAACCTGATTCGCCGGAGAGATAGCAAAAGCTCCGTAATTTCAAAAGTCAGGATCATTGATCGACACGTCAGCATTTCCATAATGGCATTTGATGAGGTAATCTTTGTATTTCGCTTTTCCTACTTTTTTCGCTAATTCCCGATATACCCAGCCTGCGGATACTTTGAAAGCTTCTTCCATATCCATGTTATGGTAAATATCCGGCCTATAACCATATTTAACCGTGTCAGTTGAACCGGGCCATGCGACGATTTCTTTTTCGCTTTTTACAACACCGGATTCCAGTAAAATAAGTGTATTCAAGATTTTAAAGGTCGATGCCGGTAATGAAGGTTGATAACTATCTTCAATGTCGCTACTTATCCACTTTTTTTGATTATAGTCGTATATGGTGATACTGCCGTTAATATGACAATCTTGAAATGGTTTTTGCAGGGATGACTGGCCATATGAAATGTAGAAACAAAAAATCAATATGGATAACAGTAGCTTTTTTTTAATCATAAGGCAAAATTGGTTAACAACTATCGGATAAAGCGAGAAACGTTCTACCCGATAGTTGACACACTGTTTTAATGATGACAAAACTAGCCAAATTTCTGACCAAAAGAAAGTAGCATACTCTTCAATTGCCCCTGAAATATGCTAATTCTTAAAAACTTCTTAGAGCTTTCTCAGTGTCTCTTCTACGCTTCCGCAGTTAAGCATTTTGTCTCCAAAGTATGGGTTTTTAATACTTTTTGTCGGACTTAACCAGTTGGCACCTTTGTCATTGAAGGCCATGGGACAATGTGCTACATAAAACTCGCCTGTTGCTACACCATGTGTTTTAATAAGTTCTATAAGTGCATTACTCAGTGAAGAGAAAGCGTCTCGCTGGCTGTCAATATTTTCTGCTGATAAAACTTGTGAGGCAGCTTCTTGAAGATCCTTAGCGCCGTCGACATGTTTACCGGCTTCTTCTACTAATAAGCCAGCTTCCTTTGCTTTACTTATGTCGCCGGCAACGAGTGCCTCCTGCAAAGCAAGATAATGAGGATAAAGCGCATCCAATGCCTCATTTTTTGTTTTAGGAGCTTGGGGATTGTCTCTTTCTGCTACTGTTTGATGCTGACTATGATCATTCTCGGTTTTTGATGACTGACTTTCCCCGTTGCAGGAAGCCAGTATAAATAAAGCAGCTAGCGCCGCTATACCAATTTTAAAATCTGTTGTTTTCATATTGTTTTGTTATTTTATTAGTTATTAAAATAGATCCATTTTTTAATGCAGAAAAACATGGATAATCGAACATAGTGAGCGCATAAATACCATTGAAGTGAAGTTAATAAAATTCGTTTTTACTGACTAATTAACAAGCGCTCCTTTCTTTAATACGTACTCGCTATACAAAAGGTAAGCTCCACTCACTACAACCTTTTCTCCAGGGGTAAGACCGGCAATAATTTCAGTGTCGTCAAAAGATTCAGTGCCCGTTTCGACAAATCGTGGTTCGAATTTCCCGCCACCACTAGCTATCCACACATGGCTTTGATTCTCTTCGCGGATGATTGCCTTGCTGGGCACCATTAGAACTTTGTTTTGTTCCCCCTTTGGTAACAAGATGGTGGCCGGCATACCAACTTGCAATAGATGACCTTTGTTTGATATTGAGCCTCGTAGTTGCATAATTTGGGTGTTGCTCTGATAATTTGGGGTAATAAACTGCACTTTCGTTGTCAGTAAATTATTTGGGTCACCGTTTGCAAGCACTTTCAATTCCTCTCCTTCCTTAATATATGCTGCTTCTCTTGGATAAATATCAGCTTCCACCCACATCGTGTCGTAGCCCTCTAAGCGGAGTATAGAGCTGCCTTCGTCTAGGTATTGGCCTTCGGTAACGAAGAGCTCCGCTACAATGCCACTGCTTGGCGCATAGAACGTTATATAAGGCGATGATTTCCCATCCTTAAGCAGGGAGGCTAATTGTGATTCAGTTTGTCCATATAATAGCAGCTTTTGTTTTGCAGCTTTAAAGATATCGGCGAATCGTTGATCGTTGGAAAACTCGATTGTTTGCTTATGGGTCATTAGGAATTCTTCTTGTAAAGCTAGCAGTTGCTCACTATATAATCGGAAAATTGCCTGACCTCGTTTAACGGGAATACCGGTTTCTTTAATGTATAAATCCTCAATCCTGCCTGCGTTTCGGCTGCTGATATAGTTTGTTTGTTCTGGATTAACGGTAAGCCTTCCACTTATAGCCGTGTAATTATTTAAACTACCGATACCAACAGCCATGGAGGTTATATTCGCTAGTGCTTGTTGATCAGCACTTAAAGTGAGAAATTTATCTTTATTGTTTTTATCAAATGGTACTAAATCCATTCCGCAAACGGGGCAGGTGCCAGGATGGTCCTGTACAATCTGCGGGTGCATGGGGCATGTAAAAGTAGCTTCGACTGCTGTTGTCTGTTGCCCCTTTTGCTTGTTGCATGCCACCCATAAGAGTGAAGGCATTGCTGATGTCAACAATAAGACCTGTATAAATTTTTTTCTATTCATATGTGAATGATTAGTCCTTGTTAATGGCCGCATAGATATCCATGAATACTACTCCTTTCGTCTTACTGTATTTATTCACCCTTGGATAACTCATTGCCAGGTGTTTTATTTGCTATAATAAAATCTTCGCTGTCTACTAAATAAGCACCGTGTTTGGCAATTTGCCAAGACGCGATATGCGTGAGTATCTGCACCTTTTCCTCCGTACGAACTCCCACTTCTACCGGGACAGGAAGGAATGTGTTTGCTTCTTGTTTAAAAATAATACTTTTGTTTCCCAAGGATACTACGGCCGTTTTAGGCAGCCAATAACCATGGTTTTCCGTAACGGCAATGGTTCCCGTCAGAAGTTGACCTACTGGGAATTTGCTGTTTTTTAAGTAAGTTCTTGCCACAGTAAAATTTTCGCCATTATTGAAAGTTGGCTGGATAAGACCAATAGTCGCTTGATATAATAGATCAGGGTTGTCTATACTTTTGAATAATATTTTTTTGCCTTTATTAACTTTGAGCGCCCAAAAAGGCGGAATAGCAAATTCAGCTAGCAGTTCATTGTTTTTATAAATGGTAAAAATAGCTTGTCCGGCGGTGACATATTGCCCTTCGCGCATCAGTAAGGAATTCGATGCCTGCTGCTGACCTGTATTGGTAGGAGCGCTGGGAGTAGGAGTGGATCCCATATTGGCCATGGCGCTTTCCTCCTTCGTTACAGAAGTCAGACTGCCCGCATTCGTAATGGGCACCGTTCCATTTTTTTCGACAATATAACCGCTGGCAGGACTGTAAATCGGCACGCGATAGGCTACCTGTTTGCTTTTAATGAGCTGCTGTATCTGCCCAAAAGTCATTCCTAGATATTGAAGCTTTTGAATAGCAGAAGATTGTAGTTTCTGCTCTTCCGATTTCTGCAATAACAAAAGCTCCCGTTGCGCGGCTACCAGTTCAGGAGAATATATTTCAAAGAGTAGCTGCCCTTTTTTAACTGGCTGAAAGTTATATTTCACATATATATGTTCCAGCCGACCAGCTACCCGGCTGCTGACAGCAGTATTATTTTTGCTATCATAGTTCACCCGCCCTGTTATGTGTACCGGGAAAACTTTCATGCCCGCTTCTGCTTCCACGGTTGCTGCATGGGTCACTATTGCTTGATTAGTGGGCCTTGTCAGCTCACGGATACCCGAGTCTATTTGTGAATGGCCATGCGAAGCTGCGTGACCTGTTTCTCGTTGTGCTGACGAACAACCTAAAGTAAGCAGAAACAGGCCCAAACTGTATAAGTTAATTAAAGAGTTCCTTTTCATAGTTTGCAATCATTAAATACAGCTTTAGTTGCTCATCTAACAGGGTGTTTTTCATCATGTTCAGTGCTTCCCAGTCTGCCAGTACTACCGGAAGATCTTGTTTGTTTTCGCGATAGGACTGAAAGTTAGCTTCCATGGATCGTTCAAGTGCCGGGATTATCTTTTTCGCAATTCGATCAATTCGTTCCTTCATTGTTTTGATCTCTGCCTGCATGCCATATAACATCCCTTGGCTCTCCAACAACATGCTTTTTCGCTCTGCTTGCATCGCGTTAAGTTCAAATTGCATAGCCTTCGTTTCGTTCTTATACATTTTACTGCTCCAAGGTGCAATCGGTATGCTTATCATTCCCATTACACTATATGCGTTGGGCATCATTTTTCCTAAAGGGCTCATGTGATCAAAACGGATTTTGAAATCAGGTTTTCTTTCTTGTTTCATCGCATCAATCCCATACCGCATGGTTTGCATATCGGCATTCATCTTTTGTATGTCCTGTCGACGTGTCGCTAGTAGTAAGGTGTCGAGGAGTGCTACAGGCTCAAAAGTGGGAGTCGAGTTGGTATCAATTTTGAATTTGATATCTCCTGGAACGTTCATCAAGCTATTAAGCCAAGCCCTAGAACGTGCAATTTCTGCTTCTTGCATGCGCAACATATTCCGGTTCTCTTCCAGTTGCGCATCCGTTTTAAATACATTGCCCAATTGCGATTGGTTATATTCATAGCGTATCGCTTCCAGTTGTTTCATGCTTTGAATGATCTTCTCGTTATCGTTGAGCAACTGTATGCGTTTTTCGGCAATTAGCCACGTATAGTAGAGGCTTTTTGCTTGCGCTCTCAAATCGTTGAGATTGACTGCCCGTTTGGCTGTCTCTGAAGCGCCTTGTGAGGCAATATATCTACTATTTGCCTTTTGCTTGCTTGGATTAGGGATCTCCTGTTCAATGTTAAACATAATCGAACCTTTGTCACTATCTTCCATGATTTGCTGCCCGGGATAAGGTGTCATAAAGGTTCCTGCGCCTACCATAGGTGCCATCCATCCAGTTGATGCCTTGGCACGATAGGAAAAGCCCTTACTTCTTAAGTCGTAAGCTCTCAGTTTGATGTTCTGTTGCTCGATACGTGTTAAAATAGTGTCTAAAGACAATATTTCAGCTTGTGCCGTTTGCCCACGAGTTTTATTAATGAGAAAGCAAATTATCATACTTAACAGTATGACTCGCTTTTGGTATGTCGATATTTTAATGCTTCGCATCATAAATTTCCAATTTTCCATATTTGCGTAACTCGTATTCTTTGGTCATTAAAAATATGAGTGGTGTAACCAATAAAATATGTGTCGAAGAGGTAAGTACGCCGCCAATCATTGGTAGTACAATCGGTCGCATGACGTCCGTGCCCACCCCCGTTGCCCACAACACGGGTAAAAGTCCGAAAAGCGAAACGCATACTGTCATGATTTTCGGACGAAGTCGTTTTGCTGCACCCTGTATGACATATGTTCTTAAGTCCTTGTTTGTGATAGTATCACGGCTATTGCCTTTTTCTTTTACCAATTGTTGCATAGCATCATTGAGATAAATGACCATCACAATTCCCGTTTCTACAGCAATACCAAATAAAGCAATAAACCCCACAGCTACGGCCACAGAAAGATGAACTCCCCAGAAATAAATCATATAGGCGCCACCTATGAGGGCAAAAGGTATAGTTATTAGACTTAGAAAAGCCTCTCTTAAAGAGTGAAAAGCGAAATACAGAGCGAAAAAGATAATAATGAGTACAATTGGTGCAATCCATAATAATGTTTGCTGTCCGCGTATCAAATTCTCGTATTGTCCGCTCCATTCCAAAAAGTATCCCGTTGGCAGAATACCTCCGGAAGCATTTAGTTTTTCAACAGCTTCTTTAACCGTGCTTCCTAAGTCGCGGTCGCGTACATTAAACATAACAGCTCCACGAAGTAAAGCATTATCAGAAGTAATCATCGGAGGGCCATTTTCGAAACGAAGATTGGCCACCGAACCTAACGGTACGTTGCCGAAAGAACTACTTTGCAAAGGCACTCTATTAAGTTGGGCTAAACTATTTCGATAATCTTGCGCCAATCGAATATTGATACTGAACCGCCTTCTCCCTTCGATGGTTTGGCCAATAGTTTCCCCGCCGATCACACTTTCTATCGTTTGATTTACATCGTCAACAGTGAGTCCGTAACGAGCTAAGGCATCACGTTTGATGTCAATGGTGAGGTATTTGCCGCCCGTCACCGGTTCCACATATAGATCCTGAATGCCCGAAGTGCCTTCCAGTGCGGCTTTAACTCGCTCGGAAACCGCTGCAATGGTGTCTAGGTTTTGTCCGAAAACTTTGATGCCGACATCCGTGCGGATCCCGGTGGACAGCATATTGATGCGGTTGATGATAGGTTGAGTCCAACCATTTACTACGCCGGGAATCTGCAATTTCTTGTCCAGTTCCTGAATTAGTCGATCTTTTGTCATCCCTTCGCGCCATTGGTCCTTTGGCTTTAGCATGATAATCGTTTCAATCATACTTATAGGTGCATTGTCCGTTGCTGTATTAGCCCTCCCTGCCTTACCGAGTACTTTGTCAACTTCGGGGATGCTTTTTATTATTTTATCTTGCACTTGGAGGAGACGTTTTGCTTCGCTGTTGCTGACATCGGGAAGTGTAACCGGCATGAAAAGAATACTCTGCTCGTCGAGCGGGGGCATAAACTCGGTACCTAATTTCTTCAAAAGAGGAATGGTAATTAGCAATGCTATCATATTAATGGCCAAGGTGGTCTTACGCCAAGTGAGTACTTTTTCTATGATCGGCTCGTATATTTTCTCCAGAAACCGGTTGACAGGGTTTGCCTGGTCGGGTTTGAACTTTCCCTTCATAAAGAAGGAAATCAAAACTGGCGCTAACGTGATAACCAATAAAGCATCTACCAACATGATGAAGGTTTTGGTGAAAGCTAAAGGATGGAAGAGTTTGCCTTCTTGCCCCGTAAGCATAAAGACGGGCAGGAATGAGGTAATGATGATGATAGTTGCAAAGAACACACCTCGACTGACTTGCTTGCTGCTTTTAGCGATAATTTCAATGCGTTTCTGCTCCGATATCCATTGCGGCGTACGTTTAAATAAATTTTTTATCCAGCTCATGTTATTATCTTTTCTTGTTTTTCATAGCGTATTCCTCTGCGAGGTGTTTGTAAGCATTTTCACTCATAATGATCCCATTGTCGACTATGACACCGATGGCTAAGGCAATGCCTGTCAAAGACATGATGTTAGAGGAGATATCGAAAGCATTCAACAGGATAAAGCTGATAGCTATAGTAATGGGGATTTGAATGATAATACTCAACGCACTTCGCCAATGAAATAAAAAGAGTATGACAACCAGTGAAACAACCGCCATCTCTTCAATAAGTGTATGCTTGATTGAATCTACCGATTCCTGAATTAATTCGCCACGATCATATATAATATCAAATTTTACACCCTCGGGTAACCCCTTAGCTACCTCTTTCATTTTTTCTTTTATACCTTCGGTCACAACAGCCGCGTTTTCACCATAGCGCATCACTACAATACCACCTACGCGCTCACCCTCTCCATCTTGATCAAATATGCCCAAACGCGCTTCGCCGGTCATTTGTACGACACCGACGTCTGATAAGTAAATGGGGTTGCCTTGCTGGTTACCTATAGGTATACGTTCAATATCTTTTACAGACTGAAGGTATCCGTTGGTCTTGATTATATAACCGACGTCACTCATTTCAAATTTTCGTCCCCCGCTTTCGTTATTGTTTGCCCTGATCGCATTAATCACTTGAGCAGCAGAAAGCTTATAATACAGAAGCTTATTAGGGTCGATTGTTACTTGATACTGCTTTTGAAAGCCTCCGAAAGATGCAATTTCACTTACACCGGGAACATTCTGCAAGGCAAATTTTACATACCAATCCTGAATGGCACGTTGTTCCCCTAAGTCGATATTGGGGGCCTCTAAGGTGTACCAAAGCACATGTCCCACCCCCGTACCATCTGGGCCTAAACCGGGCGTAACACCGTCAGGAAGGGTATTGCCTACTGTGCTGAGCCGCTCCAGTACTCGCTCGCGTGCCCAATATATATCCACGTCGTCTTCAAAAATGACATAGATAAAACTCATGCCGAACATCGAACTTCCTCGAACGTATTTGATTTGTGGTAAGCCTTGAAGGTTAGTCACTAACGGATAGGTAATTTGATCCTCGATCAATTGAGGTGAGCGCCCCATCCATTCGGTGAACACTATTACTTGATTTTCAGACAAATCAGGGATGGCATCGATGGGGTTCTTCTTTACGGCAAAAACACCCCAAACAAATAGACCCAAGCTTAGAATTAATACAATAAAACGGTTGCGTAACGACCAGTCGATAATGCGATGGACCATGGCAATATAGTTATGAATTATAAATGATGAGTTATAAGGGAAAAATAGCCGTTTGCAGAACTAATGCCAACAGCTTATCGAATGGAAGGTTTAAATTAGGTATGTGCAATTCAGCCTATACAGCCTAGTATAAGCCTTATTGGGTGGGGCATGGCTAACGGGATGTCCTGTGATTACATTAATCACAGGTTTGTGCATCGAAACGTCATAAGCAGGCGCTGGTACAATCGCTTGAAAAAGTTTAAATTGTTTATAAACAACTTGAGAAGCTTGGTGTTTTTTCTCGAGTTTAACCTGCTTGTGTTCTTCTTTGCAGCAGTTTTTCTCGGAAGCTTGTTTGCTTTTATTCATGCCGCAAACACCGCATTTGCTCATATCCTTTTTCCATAAAGAAGTTTCCACATAACGATCCATGCAATAATGGCTGTATGTGCTGAAACCTGTGGCAATGCCGAGGTACACAAAGGTTAATATGAAAGCAAATAACTTTTTCACTTCTGCAAAGCTAAGAAAAAAAATATTGGATGTTTTATATTACGAAAGAATGGATTTATATAATTTTTTAAAACGCTTGGATACGAAGGCTGGAAACAGCGTACTTAAAATGATCTATTGCTTAGGCAACCAATTCTTGTAAAAGAGTAATTGTGTGCTTTTTTGCTTTGTTTAAAGTATATTGCTGTCTATATTTACCTTTTTAAAAGCTTTTCGTATGATAAAATTAGGACTCCCTTTCTTTTTTATTGTTTTTTTTCTGTTCAATAGCGTTTTTGCGCAGCAGCATGAGGACTCGCTTTATATTCGGGCGCATTATACTAAAATTGAGCGTTATATTCCTATGAGAGATGGCGTGAAGCTGTTCACATCAATCTATACTCCAAAAGACACAACCAAAAAGTACCCTTTTTTGATTAATCGTACACCCTATACAGTTGCGCCTTATGGGGAAGATAATTACAAAAATACCTTAGGGCCAGATCCCTTGTTTATTAAAGAGGGTTTTATATTTGTTTATCAAGATGTAAGGGGAAAATGGATGAGCGAAGGCGTTTATGAGGATATCCGACCGCATATCAAAGAAAAGAAACAAAAGCATCAAATAGATGAAAGCAGTGATACCTTTGATACGATCGACTGGCTATTGAAGAATATTGACCATAACAACGGGAAAGCCGGCCTCTATGGAATTTCTTATCCTGGTTTTTATTCAACTGCGGCCTTACCTGGTGCACATCCGGCATTGAAGGCCGTTTCTCCACAAGCACCGGTAACCGATTGGTTTAGGGGAGACGATTTTCATCATAACGGCGCGTTGTTTCTGGCAGACGCCTTTAATTTCTACAGTAGTTTTGGTGTTCCAAGACCAAAACCGGTTACACCGGCGAATGCTCCACAGCGAGTTAAATTTAATATGAATGATAACTACGGTTTTTTTATGCAAATAGGTGCTCTGAAACATGTTAAAGAGCGTTATTTTGGAGATAGCATTCGATTCTGGAATGATCTTATGGAACATGGAACGCTGGATACATTTTGGCAAGCACGCGAGATTGTTAACCACTTAGACAATATCAAGCCAGCGGTTATGGTTGTAGGCGGTTTTTTTGATGCGGAGGATACATATGGTGCCCTTCATACCTATAAAGCGATCGAAAAACGCAGTCCGAAGGCAAATAACCGGCTCGTCATGGGGCCTTGGTTTCATGGAGGTTGGGTGCGGTCCAAAGGTGACTTTTTCGGCGATATCCATTTTGGACAGGAAACTAGTACTTGGTACCAAAAGAATTTGGAATTACCCTTTTTTACTTATTATTTGAAGGGAGTAGGTTCGTTTGATGCAGCAGAAGCAACTGTTTTTGTGACAGGAACTAATAAATGGAAACATTTTAATACTTGGCCTCCGAAAGAAAGTACCAATAGAGAACTTTATCTGCAATCTAACGGTAAATTAAGTTTCCATAAACCAACAGAGCAGCATAGTTTTGACGAGTATGTAAGTGATCCAAATGCTCCGGTTCCTTATCAGGACGGAGTTAACCAATCAAGGAGTAGAGAATACATGATCGACGACCAGCGTTTTGCTTCCAAAAGGCCTGATGTCATGGTTTATCAAAGCGATATTTTGACCGAAGACATCACGTTGGTAGGCCCTTTAATGGCGAAATTAAAAGTCTCTACCTCCGGAACCGATGCAGATTACGTGGTGAAATTAATCGATGTTTATCCGGATGATACGCCAAATCCGGAACCTAATCCGAAAGGAACCTTACTAGGTGGTTATCAAATGCTAGTTAGGGGCGAAGTTCTGAGAGGAAAATTCCGTAATAGTTTTGAGAAGCCCGAACCTTTTATACCGGGAGCGGTTACGGCGGTCAACTATACGCTGCCTGATGTGGCACATACATTTAAAAAAGGGCATCGTATCATGATCCAAATCCAAAACTCGTGGTTTCCTTTGGTCGATCGTAATCCGCAGAAATTTATAGATATTTATAAAGAGGCAGAGAACAAGGATTTTCAGAAAGCCACTCATCGGATTTATCATGACGAAAAGCATCCTTCCAGTATTACAGTCGGTGTATTATAAGAAAAAGAGGGTCTCCTACCATTTGCTTGAAACAAATATAGGAGACACCTACTTCAGTTTTTATTCTGTAAGCTGTTTTGCGAAATTCTTATTTCTGTTTCGGCTATCAAATTGCTCTGCTAAATCGCTAGCCTGTTGATAGTAATACTGAAGCAAGTCGTTCACTAAATAATGTTGTTTTTCGTTGTATAGAGGATGCTCAACAGGAAGCTCGATGGGAGCGGTTTGGTCGGAGGAGAGTTGTTTTAAGCCTTCTGTCATATACTTTGCAAAAAAGAAAGTACGGTTTCTGTCGCTTTCTAAACTCCATGGTAGATATTTTTCTACATATTGCCATGCCAGCGATTCATCTACATGGAACAGGTAGGTAATAAGTTGGCCGGTAGGTCGTACTAAACTGGTATCGCTGATTGATACTAAAGATTCTTCCGCCAATTTAAATTGTTCCAAGGCAATCTCTTTTGCACCGTATTTTATGCCGTAATAAGCCAAACTGCAATGGGTGACAAGTGGCACATGTGCGCAGGAATACTGCTTTGCCAATAGAGGTTGCGCCTTATCGTAAGCTGCCCTAAAATCGCCTGCATTTAACAGTGCTAACACTTCGGTATCCATTTCACAGGCTTGACAATCACTTAAGTTATCCCGCGGGACGCTATTTACTAAATCGAGGTAGTAACGTGTTCGCTCTACATCCTTCTGGTCTAAAGCTTCGTGCAATTGTTTAGTATAATATGCTCTCAACCCGTAACCTTCTGCTTCTATACGTCTTTTGAAATCAGCAAGTATTTGCTCTGTTTGTTCGAGACTGACGTCGGGGTTAGAATACACTTCGTCAATAATCCATTTATATTTCCAAAGGAGTTCTTCTGCATCGAATAAATCCGGATTATGATCATAAGCATCTAACAGCCATGTAAATGTGGGAATAAAGTGTTGCCGATCAGCTAGTCCCCATTCTGCATCTAACAAGTCGATTCTCAGTTCGAAAGCCCATTCCACGTCGTCGTTTTGATCGGCTAAACGGATTGCCTGTAAATAATGTTTAATCCGATCTTTGGAATGTGGAGGGAGTTCCTCCGCTAAATTTAGTAACTTTTGTATCTGTAACGTGTAACGCATTTCTGTCAATTAAATGTTTATAAAATTATCAATCCCCATAATCAGCATATTATGAAGTCCTTCATTGAAAAGATTCATTTCTTTATCACTTACCGGATATTTGCCTAAAAGAAGTGATTGGACATATAAAATATGAACAATCGAATTAACTACATACGAATCTTTAATCGGAAACACAGCCTGAATCAAGCTATTGTCGGCATTGAAACATAATTGTGGTTTTGTTTCATTCGTCCGTGTAAATGCTCCTAATGTGGCTGCCAGGGGATTGTTTGCAGATGCTTTGATATGGCTGCTTTTTCCTGTATGGTTCACATTCGAGGCGATGTAGATTGCCGGAATATCGGTTGGTTGAAAACGTTTAACGGTGACTTCACAATTTAGAGTCTCTAGAATTTTCCGCGCTTTTTCGGTGAAGTCCATATAGGCGTTTGCTGACACCTCGTCCAAATCCCGGAAACTCTTCAACAAATGAACAGGAGAGATCTCTTCAATGGACAAAGCGCTGTCCAATCGTTGCATTTTTTTTAATAATTCTTCTTCAAATGTATAAGCCGCGTTGAGGACCATCAATCCCTGCGACTCGGCAATTCGTCTTAATTGCTTAAAATCGTCAATATTGGCCGTGTAGTAAATGTCTTTTTGGTAGGTTCTAATGCTTTTAAAGCTTCTTATCCCTTTACTAGTTTCAAAAGGTAAATCATCCATGAATGCTTTCAGTAAATCAACGTCTTCCGCCGCAATCGCTTTTAAGTGAAGGTAATGCGTGCTGATCAGCTTATGATAGATAGCAGGATCAACCACCCCGATCGTTTTTAGATAGGATTTAATACCTTCTGCAATTTCCTTCTGTGTCGCTTTTAGTTCGCTGTTCGCCATAAGAGACTCTCGTGATGCAGTGGCACTTAATCCATCGGTATTAATAATACAGCGGATGAAGAATGCCCATTTCGGAAGCAGTCTACAGTCATCCTCGCTCAAAAACATACGTTTTAGGTATAATTTGTGTTGCTGCTTACCGCTGAATTGTGTTTTGTATGGCAGCACGTAAGCGACGGCCTTTAATTTTCCACTTGGAGCATCTATGCGAAAGGCATCGATAAAATTAGTATGAAAAGTACTTTTACCCAACTCAAGTAGCTCGTCTTTCGTGTAATCATCGTTTAACCACTTTCCTGTATGCTCATTAATTAAAATAGCCTCATGGCCATTCCTAAGTGTAATCGGTATGGGGAGTAGATCTCCATAAAAACGAAGATTCTTTTCAAAGGCCGAAGTTGTAAATAGATGTGCCCATTCTTTTTTTGCCTGTAGAATGATACGCGTACCAATCGGTCGTTCTTCTGTAATCCTTTCCAATTGATAGGTTCCATCGGCTTTGCCTGTCCATCGAAGCACTTTGTCTGCCAAGGCTGACCGTGTCTCTAATATAATTTCGTTACTGACAACAAAGCAGGACAACAGACCTATACCGAACTTACCGATAAAATCATTCGCTTCAAATGCTTCTCGCTTGGAGCTTTCACCGATAACTGCAATGAATTTATGGATTTCATCCTCTTTCAGACCAATGCCATTATCTTCAAATATTGCTTCATTGCGCTTTTCGTTCAGGTGAACCTGTATACTGCCAATATGTTGTTCGTCCAAAGTTTTGATCGCCGTAATGGCGTCTACACCATTCTGTAAAAGTTCGCGGACAAAGGTATTAGGGTTGCTATATAGGTGTTCAGACAATAGGGAAATCATTCCCTTCAAATTCACTTGGAATAAATATGATTGTTGTTTATCCTTCATTTGACATCATCTTCTATTACCACCCACAATTTTGATGGCGCGTTCATGTCCCTTTTCTGCTGCTTGCTCAAACCAATACATCGCATTATCTTCATTTTCTTCTAGGCCGTCACCCATCAAGTAGCAATTACCTAATTCATATTGTGCAGCAGCATACTGCTGCTCTGCTGCTTTTTGTAACCATTCAATACCTTCTTCCTTATTCATGGCTACACCTTTCCCTTTCAGCAAAAGCTTTCCTAATAGATATTGAGAAGGAACATTACCCTGTTGTGCCGCATTAAAAAACCATTTGTATGCTTCTTCCGGTTGTTCACTTACTCCATTACCATTTAAGTAACAATTTCCCAATCGGTACATGGCACCAATGACGTTCTTGTTCGCTGCCATCTCGTAATACTTGAAAGCTTCGCTCATACTATAATCGATGCCTATACCGTACTCATAACAAACGCCTAATCCTTCTGCTATTACATCCTGTTCGGAAGCTTTTTCATAGAATGCAAAAGCTCTATCCGCTTCATTTAGATTATCATAATCCCATAAATAATAATCTCCGAGTTCTACATAGGCATATGGATAACCCGCATCTGCCGCTTTGTTAAGCCACATAATTGCTTGTTCAGAATTGATAGGAACCTGTTCGCCCAAGCTGCCATGCATATAATATACCCCCACTTTATATTGCGCGAAAGCGTAGCCTTGTTCGGCAGCTTTTATCATAAGGTTTAAGACCTTCTCAGCATCGAAATTTACACCATATTCATATTCGTAACAAAGCGCTAATTCTACCAACCCACGGGGATAACCGGCATCGGCTGCCTGTTGATAATAATACAGTGCTTGATCGGGGTTTTCTTCTACGCCGAGACCATAACGATAGCAGCGACCGGTTTCATAAATGCAATTGACTTCCTGAAGCTCAGCCCCCTTTTGAAACCAATAGAAGGCTTGTTCGGGAGCTTTTTCTCCATCATTATAGCCATTTTGTAGATATTGGCCGTAACAGTACATCGCGTAAGCACTATTCCCTTCGGCTGCTTTGCCAAATAGTTCAAAAGCTTTTTTATAATCTTGAGCTAAGGTACCATCTTCATACATGAACGCCAATTCTGTTATTGAAAAGGGGATGTTTTGCTCGACTCCCTTTTCAAAGTAAGCCTTTGCTTTTTCTATATTTATTTCTCCGGCTATACCATAACGATAGATGCGTCCCGCGTTACTATAACCGTATGGATGGTCTTTTTCGACGGCCTTTTCATACATATCTAAAGCTGTTATAGCGTCTTTTTCACCGTCCGGGCCGGCACCGATTTCATAAAGATAGCCTAATCGTACGTAAGCATAAGGAGCATCTTTTTCTTTAGCAGCTTTTTGAAAAAGCTCAAAGGCCGTTTTTTCATCCCGCTCAATTATTCGACCTTCTGTATAGATCTCTGCTTTCTCAATAAGTGCATCTAGCGACCCTCCTTCTATGGCTTCTTCTAGCAGACGAAAGCCAATAGCCTTCTCTTCCCAACCTTCAACATAAAGCCTGATAAGAGCTAAACGGTAAGCAGCGTAAGCATTGTTGTACAAATATCCAAGAGAAAACCAACGAACGGTTTCAGTATAGGCTTCTTGGGTATAAACTTCCGGAAAGGTGTTGACGCCAAGATAATTCATCGCTTCTATAGAACCTAGGCTGGCAGCTTCTTTCCAGAGCTTCATGGATGCTTCTTTATGCGTATTGTCTAGCATGTGTTTTATAAAGGCGACTCTAGTTAATGAAAACGCAGAATAATCGCTCTTATATGATTGTTCAAAAACCGATAGCGCTTCTTCCGGCTTCCCAATCGCCTCTAAGTAACTACCTTCTAAAATCAATGCATTCTTTTTTATCTTTTTGTCACTGCTGCTTTTTAATTGCTCAATAACAGCAGGCAGAAATTCAAACTGCTTCTCGTTCAGTTGGATATAGGCTTGATAAAGTACACTCCAGTCACCACTATCTTCACGGAAGAGCTGACTGGCTCTTTCTTTGTCTTTTTCTGTATTGATTCCATAGTAATAAAAATAAGCTGCAACCGCTTTGGCCACGGGAACATTTGTTTCAATAGCTAAGTTGAGATAATAATGGAATTTAGCATTGTTGCGATACATACGACGGGTCTCATTGTATTGGAAAGCAATTTGCGCATAAACCTCTGTATGATGGATAGCGAGTGCACTTAAAATCGCCAATATCTTATCCCAATAAAATGCGTAGTCCATCTCGTCTAACTCATATGAGGCTTTAAAGTCCAAACCTTCTGAAAAGAGCTCTTCATATAAGTCAACGACTTCCTGTTTTTGTTGGGGTAAATTATGGACAGCTATTTCCAAGGTGGCCAGTCCTTCAAACCAGGTTTTTTGATGGTGTAGTGACGAACGATCATAAACTTTTGGATTGAGCGAGTTTTGGCTGATGTTATTTAGAATAGTTGAATATTGCTGTTCTAATGTCATATTATGAATGAAATTAATTTAAATAGGTGTTGCGAATATGCTAATAATTAGCGTAAGGAAACTGGATTTATTGTTTATTTTGACTTAAAAAAAGCAAAAATCCCTGATTTCAGGGGTGCTATTAATTTGGGTCGTTATTGCTTATCATTAGTGTCAAAACACGGGTGTCCAGTATCAAAACAGTTGTCTAAGTAGCAACGTAATACTTCAAATCTATAACTTAAAACTTAATGCTAATAAATAGCCTAGATCTTGCTTGCAGAAACAGGGGCCCATTGACGCAGGTTGTTAATAACAAACAGTAGATTAAATTTTTTTAATTTAGAGGGTGATATATTGATTTTTTTATACACATCTCAATAAAAACGAAGAATATGGAAATATCAGAGGCGTGTGAAGAGCACGTAATTTTTTCAAAGGATTTGTTTACAACATTCTACCGTGAGACTTTTCCCTCGGTTGCTAAGTACATCAGTAAAAAAGGTGGAACATTGGAGCAGGCAAAAGATATATTTCAGGATGCGCTCGTAATATACTATGAGCAAATCGTATGTAATAGACACCTTATCAAAACTACCGCTCCAGCCTATATTTTCGGTGTTGTTAAACATCTTTGGAACCATCAATATAAGCTTGGACTTAACCATGAACCACTATCGGCTGATGTAGAAATGATGGATGAAGATACAAATAGACAAATGTCTGATGAACGTTTGCTGGCCTTGCTGACAAAAGTCGGAAACCGTTGTCTAAATTTGCTAAAAACTTTCTACTATGATAAAATCTCCATGGGAAAATTAGCCAAACAATTTGGCTTTAGCAGCGAACGTTCGGCAACTGTCCAGAAATTCAAATGTCTGGAAAAAGTTAGGGCTTTCATTAAAGAAAAATCGCTACACTATGAAGACTTCCTTGAATAATGTGTATTTACTCGATGCTTATTCACATAATGAGCTGGATACAGAAGCACGGTTGCTGTTGGACGCGCGACTAATAATAGATTCAGCGCTAAAAGATGATTTCTTTTGGCAAGAGAAAACGTATAAGCTTATAAAAAAATATGGGCAACAGGAATTGCGTAAACAACTAAAAACGGTAGAGCACGATTTTTTTCATAATCCTAAACATAAAACCTTAATTCAGCGGATTAAACGCTATTTCCAATAGGTTGATAGGGGTTGGCCGGATTGAAAAACAGGAGAGAAAGAATTAGCCCATATGGAGGACGTTCTGCCGATTGCTAATTACACAACTAAAGACTAATAACAGATAAAATATGGATTTTAGAAAATTTGCTGTATCCCACTACGGGATGAGTGGGAATACCTTTGACCAATATGAAAGGTGGTTTAACCGGAATGTCTATGCTTCCATGACACCGTATATAACGGAGGAACGGCAGCTGAATGTAGCACAGATGGATGTATTTTCCAGGTTAATGATTGACCGTATTATCTTTTTAGGTGAAGCCGTAGATGATCGAGTGGCTAACATTATTCAGGCCCAATTGCTTTTTCTGCAATCAACCGACCCTCATAAAGATATTCAGCTGTATATCAACTGCCCGGGAGGTTCTGTCTATGCGGGGCTAGGGATTTACGATACCATGCAGTATATAACTCCGGATGTCGCTACAATCTGTACAGGTATAGCCCTTTCGTTTGGCGCTGTTCTTTTATGTGCCGGAACTGATAAAAAGAGGGCGGCGTTGAAGCATGCTCGGGTAATGATTCACCAACCTTCGGGAGGTATGCAAGGAACGGCAGCTGATTTGGAAATTAATGCACGCGAAATACTCAAACTTCAAAAAGAGCTTTATCAAATTATTGCCGACCATAGTGGCCAGTCTTATGAATGGGTACATACCTCTTCAAATCGCGACTATTGGATGACGGCGGAAGAGGCCAAAGGATATGGAATGATTGATGAAGTGTTAGGAAAGGTGATGTCCTGATACAGAAGCTAATGTTTATGAGCAAGCTTGCCTGGCCATCGGAAGGAGTACGCAAATAAAAAATCCTGCTAGCGGTTAACCTAGCAGGATCTCAGTTTAATATATATGGTTTAATATATATTCTATTGAACTCGACCGCTTTGACGGTCTTTCTTTCGACCAATGGCATAACCACCGGCCCCGCCGATAGCAGCGCCAATTGCCGCGCCTCGTAGGCGTTTATCCTTATCTATTAGCGCTCCCATAACGGCTCCTGCTCCTGCGCCAATTGCAGTCCCTTTGGCGGCGTCACTCCACCCTTTCTTTTGGGTACTGGCTGCCACAGGAGCCGTATTTGATTCACTAGCTTCGTAATACTGGCTCCCCTGTTCCGGCTCGCTATAACTTGTATTCCTCGCTGCCTGGGTCTCCATCTCTTGTGCTTGCAATTTCTCTTGCTCTAGTTGTTCTTTTTCAGCGATTTCTGCTCTTCGAAAGCTGTCCAATGCCAAACTGTCTTTCACTTGTTTAAGAGCCGCCGCTTTCGCTAAGGCTTCTTCCTTCGCACTATTATTGTTACATGCTGTAAAGCCGATACTGGCCATTAAGCATAAAGCGATGATCTTATTCATAATACTTTATTTGTTCAGTGTTTCTTATAACATGAATAGCATAGAAAAAATT
Source organism: Olivibacter sp. EAT-5 (assembly GCF_044784325.1). Lineage (NCBI taxonomy): Bacteria > Pseudomonadati > Bacteroidota > Sphingobacteriia > Sphingobacteriales > Sphingobacteriaceae > Olivibacter > Olivibacter sp. EAT-5. The sequence continues at coordinate 3,732,267 of NZ_CP173028.1, forward strand.
ATGCCAAAACTTTATGTAAGCATAATAATTTACGCTAAATAACATTAAATCAATAGTATATCTTATTAGGATAATGAAGGTGTTTATACGGTTTGTATAGTTTAACAAGCAAATCTTGGGGTATTTGTTTTCCAATTTAATTTTATACCTTTACCCCTCACTAAACCCGAATTGTTTTGACACTGGAAGCTTTTAAAGATACATTGATTTTGGATTATCCACCAAAAGAGCTTTCTGTTCACCTTCAAGCATTATGGTACGATGCAAAAGGAGAATGGAACTTAGCTCATGGTTTAATTGACCATCTGAATGACGCCAACTCCGCCCACGTACATGCTTATCTCCATCGAAAAGAGGGAGACTTATGGAACGCTGCGTATTGGTACAATCGTGCGAAACAAGTAATGCCCCAAAAAAGCTTAGATGAGGAATGGGAAGATCTTTTTTATCGATTGAACTAACAGTTGACCTTACTTAATTGCACCATAGGCGGCAAAGCATAAGTTTTTGTGAAGAACCTCAACATGGCGAAATCCCACTTTTTTCAAGAGATCAAGTTGAAAATTGAGAGAACGAGGACTGTCTTCTTTTTCAATATAGTCGAGTACGTTATCCCTATAGTTTTCACCGCCCATATTAACCAAGTAATTACCAAAACGTTCATTGTATACAAGTTGTTGAATGGCGGTTGTTTCCTGAACAACAAGATCCGAAATCCACAAGCTACCACCTGGTTTCAATAGTTGATATAACTTTGTAAATACCTTTTCCCAATCTTTATCGTCACGTAAATGATGGAGTACAGCGGCAGCTATTATTGTACAATAATGGTTCTCTTCTAGTGCAACAGTGCGGACATCACCCTGAACGAGCGTTGTATTTCCTGTGTTAATTGCTGTAACACGCGCATATGCTCGGTCTAGCATCGGACGACTTAAATCCAACAAAGTGCAATCGAGAGGCGTCTTTTTAGATAAAAGCTTTAAGGTGTAGTTTCCGGCACCACAACCAATATCTAAAACTGTTTTTAAATTGGGAGAATGGGCGATTATGCTATCAACAATAAGCTCCATGCTAAAGGTAGCGTCAATGGTAGTGGCTTGACCAGTCTCTAAATTGGAAAAGCGTTCAACGTCTTGGTCGAAACGTGCTTTGATTTCTTGTACCGTGGATTTGCCTGAGAAGTTATTCATATAATGTTGTTTAGTAAGGCAAATCTATCAATCTGTTTTATGCTTTAAAAATACTATTTTTTATAATTATTGATACCTTTGAGGTATTATGGAGCTAAGGCATCTTGTATACTTTAAAACAGTCGCTGAACTTTTACATTTCAGTAAAGCAGCGGAACGTTTACACATTTCTCAACCACCGCTAACGAGGCAAATAAAAGAACTAGAGACAGAATTGGGTGTGCTACTGTTTCATCGAAATAATAAACGAGTTACCTTAACTGAAGCGGGACGTTACTTTTTAAATGAATGTGGAGAACTTATGCAGCGGCTTGAGCGAAGTAAGCAGCTGGTGAAACAAATACACGAATCGGTAAGCGGCGAGTTTCAGATCGGTTATATCAGTTCAACCCCATTAAGCGGCCTTGCTAAAATACTGCAACAATTACGAGTCGAATATCCATTGTTAAAAACGCGTCTATACGAACTTTCTACGGCAAAACAGATAAAAGCACTAGAAGAAGGGAAGCTGGACGTCGGAATTCTTCGTGCACCCATTGACTCCATTCATCTAGCGGTAAAATCATTGTGGCAAGATCCCTTTGTACTTGTATGTGCTGATGATCATTTTGGTACACAAACGGAAGATTTAGCAAAGATTGATTTCATCTCTTATAATAGTCGTTATGCTCCGCACTATCATCAACAGTTTGTAGCTTGTTGCCACCGGATGGGCTTCGAACCGCAAGTCGTTCATGAATGTAATAATATGCACTCCATGCTGAGACTGGTGGAGCATGGACTTGGTATCGCTTTAGTTCCTGCGTCCATTAGAGGTCAGTACCCTTTTCTTCATGTAAAGTTTATTGAGTTAAAAGGTATCGCTGTGTATACAGAAATTGTTATGGCTTATCATCGCCGAACGGAACACCCCGCGTTGGAGAGCTTTAAAGAGTGCAGTAAGTTTTTAGCGGTCACTTAGCTGTTCATGAAGTTGTTGGACGAGAAACGTGGTAACAGTAGCACTAACAAGTCATTGAATGACTCGGTGAATGCTAACGGTACGACTTTCCTGTCTTAACGAATCCCAGCGGCATAAGGGTTTGCTTTATAGCGGAATTTATAATATGTTTACGGCTGCTAAGCGATATAGAACAAAGGCAGAATCGGTTCGAAGCCGATTTACGGTTGAATAGAAGCGTAATATTCAGCAAATGTGTGGATCGAAATAATTTATAAATTCTATCATATACAATGGAAAGAAGAAGTTTTATCAAAAGTACCATGGCCCTTGGTGCTGGTTACTACTTAAGTAATAACCTTGCTTTTGCGCAGTCCGAGAATTTTCCGGAAGTAAGGGTGGCAGAAAATATGCGCAATTTTACCAGTGAAGCTGTTGAAAAGGTGATAAAAACTTTTCAGAATAAAGTGAAAAACAAGGAGCTTGCTTGGCTTTTCGGAAACTGTTTTCCTAACACCTTGGATACCACAGTGTTTTTTCAGTCGATCGACGGAATACCTGATACATACGTTATAACCGGGGATATCGACGCGATGTGGCTTAGGGATAGCAGTGCCCAAGTATGGCCATATTTAGCACTGGTGAAAGATGATAAGCCATTGGCTGATCTTATCGCCGGCGTGATCAACAGACAAAGTCACTACATTTTAAAAGATCCATACGCTAATGCGTTTTACGACGATCCCGAAAAAGTTGGCGAGTGGGCAAAGGATAAAACTGATATGAAGCCAGGGGTACATGAACGTAAGTGGGAAATCGATTCGCTTTGCTATCCCATTCGTTTAGCGTATCACTACTGGAAAGCTACAAAAGACACCAAACCGTTTAATGATACGTGGAAACAGGCTATACAGAATATTCTAAAAACCTTTAAAGAACAACAACGAAAAGATGGAACAAGTCCTTATCATTTTGAAAGGGTAACCGGCCGTGCTACAGACACCCTACCTATGGACGGCTATGGATATCCGGTAAATCCTGTTGGACTAATCTGTTCATCGTTTCGTCCGAGTGACGATGCAACTGTACTTTCCTTTTTAATCCCGTCTAATTTCTTCGCTGTGGTCTCTTTGCGTCAGGCGGCAGAGATGTTAAAGGCGATTCATAACGATAACATTTTAGCCAAAGAGCTGACAACGCTTGCACAGGAAGTAGAAGACGCTTTAGCTAAACATGCAACTACGAAGCATCCAAAATATGGCGAAATATTCGTGTTTGAAACAGATGGTTACGGAGGACATTTATTAATGGATGATTCTAATATTCCGAGCCTTTTGTCCTTACCTTATTTGGGTGCGGTGAAAGCGGATGACCCACGTTATGTGAATACGCGTAAGTTTATTCTGTCTTCTGATAACCCTTTCTTTTATAAAGGAAGTGCAGGAGAAGGAGTGGGAGGACCACACATCGGTAAAGATATGATCTGGCCAATGAGTATTGTGATGCGTGCGTTGACGAGCTCTGATGACAAAGAGATTAAAGCCTGCATCCAAACACTACAAAAGTGCCATGGAGGCACTGGTTTCATGCACGAGTCATACCACAAAGATGACCCTAAAAAATTCACCCGCTCGTGGTTCGCTTGGACAAACACTTTGTTTGGCGAATTGTTATGGGAAACCTTTGAGCGTAAAAAAAGCTTGTTGAGCTAAGGTTCAACTCTCTTTTTTTGTTGTAACTAAAATGTTTTAGTTGTTTCTGTAACAACTAAAACATTTTTAGTATACAATTAAATTACTTATTTTGGCATATCCCATTGTTAACTGTAATGTTCGATTTTAATAAAAAAAATGATTGGAAGGACGTAGGAGACGGAATCTTCCGGAAAATTCTGTCCTATAATAGCAAAATGATGATGGTTCGCGTACGTTTTGCAAAAGGAGCTATTGGTACCGTTCACGAGCATATCCACACACAATCTACTTTTGTTATCAGCGGGAAATTTGAGTTTAATATCGGAAATGAAAAGAAAGTCATCGAAGCAGGTGATACTTGTCTAATGCCATCAAATGTTTTACACGGCTGCAAATGTTTGGAAGAAGGTGAGTTACTGGATGTCTTTACGCCATTGAGGGAAGATTTTCTTTAAAAGTTTCGTTATCCCCCTTTAATTTTTTGCTCATGATTTTGTCTTCCATTAAATATCCGGAACCGATGTCTATGTCTTCCGTCCCAATTAGTTCAAAACCTAATCGTGCATAAAATTTTTCCGCTTCATTGTGCTTGTTGACATTAAGTAATAATCTTTTATCGCCCTTGTTTAGCGCTATTTCTTCTACAGCCCTCATTAGTTTTTTTCCAACACCTTTGCCTTGTGCTTCCGGTAAGATGTAGATCTTATGGATTTTGGTTTGTAGCGCATTTTTGTAAGCTGATTCATAAGAAATAAAACCTAGACACTCGTTTTCTTCAGCTGCTAATAAAAAATGATGATTCAGTTCAGTCATTTGCCGTAATAACGATGTTGTACTATACATCATTTCGAGCATGTAACTTATTTGCTCAAAAGAAAGAATGCTACCGAAGGTTATCGGCCAAGTTTTATGAGCGATCTCTTGAATTATATGGATATCGTCGATTTTTGCTTTCGTAATATGTAACATGTGAGTCTTTTTCGCCCCGCAAAAATAAGTAAAATGCGGTTAATAGTCATATCTTAAAGAAACACCTGGTCGAAAGTAATCCGAATGTTAAATGCACGTTATCATTTCATTATGTTTTGTACTTTAACCGTTTTTCTTAATACTTTTTAATCCATAATTCTTTCTTTTATAAGATAATAAGATGTGGAAAGTTACAAAGTTTGCCATAGCAGGTGGTGTTGGGTTCACTATAGACTTTTTATTTACTTGGTTCTTTAGAGAACAGATCGGATTGAATCAGTATGCGGCCAACGGTATTGGTTTTTCGATGGCTGTGCTGAATAATTTTTACCTTAATAAATTTTGGACATTTAATAATAAAAGCAGTGTGAGCTTGCAATTCGGCTATTTTATTTTTTTCAGCTTGGTGGGATTAGCTTTAAACACGTTTCTTCTATTCTGTTTTGTTCATTACTGCAAGCTCAACTTCTATCTCAGCAAGTGCCTAGCTATCGGGTTGGTATTTATATGGAATTTTTTGGTAAATAATTTCATAACATTCAAAGATCAATAGACTTTTAAATAGTGTCAATGATGCATATATATCAGCGTGGATCGACTAATCTGGAAGAAAAAGCCTACTATATTGTAATATGGATTATCGCATTTATAAGCATTTTTAGTTTATTTGGAGGTGTGATGGAACCGGATGGAGCGCTTTATGCATCCATTGCCAAAAATATGCTTCTTTATAATGATTGGTTGAATTTATATGTTAGGGGACAGGATTGGCTCGATAAACCACATCTTACTTTTTGGCTAGCTGCCAGCTCTTTTAAACTGCTGGGAATAAGTGGATTTGCTTATAAGCTTCCTTCTTTGCTCTTCGGGTGGCTTGGTTCTTATTACCTATATTTACTGGGGTCAAAACTTTATAAGAGAAGGATTGCCCTAATTGCAGTCGTTATGTTCATGACCGCCTTTCACGTTGTCATATCAAATTTTGATGTAAGAGCAGAGATTTACTTAACTACGTTTACCTTAGCGGCAGTTTTTCATTATTACATAGCTTATCGCTCGTTATCTTATCATGTCATTCCCGGTTCGTTCTTTTTGGCTTGCGGTATTATGGTAAAGGGCATTTTTGTAATCATTCCTGTTTTATCAGGTTTTATATGTTATTGGATAATTACCAAACAATATCGAGAATTCATCAAACTAAAATGGTGGCTCGCGCTTCTTTTAGTTGGCATTTTCATCCTACCCGAACTATACGCGCTGTACATTCAATTCGACATGCATCCTGAGAAAGTGATCTTTAATCAACAAAATGTTTCAGGTATCCGCTTTTTCTTTTGGGATAGTCAGTTTGGACGGTTTTTTAATACAGGGCCTATAAAAGGGAAGGGGGATGTCAGTTTTTTTCTCCATACTACTTTATGGGCCTTTTTACCTTGGAGCGTGATCTTTTATATAGCGGTGTTTAATAAGCTGAAGAAGCGGTCAATTATAGGAAAAAAGAAAGCGACTACTTTAATAATTAACAGCAATGCGCTCGTAGCTTTTCTTCTTTTTTCTTTTTCTGAGTTTCAATTGCCGCATTATATCATTATTGTTTTTCCTCATTTCGCACTCTTTACTGCTTCTTATTTATCTTCCTTGAAGCACAAGAAACTGAAAGCAATTTCTATCGTACAACAGGTCATTTTTGTCTTAGTATTAGTGCTTTTAATCATGATTGCATTCGTGTTCGACGTGCCATTTAAGTTCTTATTTGTTGTTTTAGCTCTGCTTACCGGAACGATTGCCTATATCCTGTTTTTTCGGGTTAGTGTACGGAACTTAGTTTGTCTAAGTGCCGTGTCAGCGGTCATCTTTATGCTATTTGCTTATGCTTTTTTTTATCCAACTTTATTGCGTTATCAGGCGGGTATGGTCGCTGGTAGATGGTTGCAAAATCATCATCCAAATGGGCCAGTGAAAAGTTACCTTGGACATCGCTTTTCCTTCGATTTTTATGCACCTACTAAAGTGGAATATGTAGACGATATTTCCCAGCTTAAATCGAAAAGCGACAATAAGCAAATCGTTTTTCTTCCTACTACTAATGTACCCGATTTGACATCAAAATACCAGGTTAAGATACTCAAGAATTTCAGCGATTATCATATCACGAAATTGAAATGGGGTTTTCTCAATCACAAAACAAGGGAAAAGACGTTAACGAGCTTTTCCTTGGTGGAACTTCGCAAGATTCAGTAAGTTTGCTTTATGGATACCAATATGTTTGTAGAATTGACTGTTGTAAATGGCAATTATCCTTGGGACCTGCTAATGCTGGCAGATCCAAGTAAGTCAGCAATTGAAAAGTATCTATACGACAGCGATTGTTATATTGCCCGGTGTAATGAAGTTGTCATAGGTGTAGCGGTCATAAAATCACAAGATTTGGAAGTTTATGAACTTATGAATATAGCAGTTTTTCCTGCGTACCAAAATAGGGGATATGGGAGCCAAATTTTAAACTCGCTTATAGAAATTTTAAAAAATAAGCAGGCCAATGTATTGGAAGTAGGGACAGGGTCTTTTGGATATCAACTGAAATTCTATCAAAAATTTGGTTTTAGGGTAGACCAAATTAAAACAAACTTTTTCTTAGATAACTATAGTGAACCAATTTTTGAAGATGGGCTACAACATAAGGATATGTTAATACTGCGTTTAACGCTATAAAGGATGCCTACAATAGCGTAGGCATCCTTTATCTAAACAACCTTATCAATTGCTGCGGCCAATTTTCGATCTTTTTCAGTTATAACATTTCCTTGATCATGTGTTGAAAGCCAAATTTCAACTTTATTCCATTCGTTGGTCCATTTCGGATGATGGTTGGACGATTCTGCAAGCAAAGCTACCTTTGTCATAAAAGCAAAGGCATCCGAAAAGTCTTTAAACTCAAATCGTTTATATAAACTATTGTTTTCTTCTTTCCACATAATCAACGTTTTAGCAGATAAACAATCCGAATTGATGTTTTGTTTGGCTAATTACCATCCACCACCTAAAGATCGATATAGCTCTACCATCGCAACTAATTGAGCCTTTTTTATTTGTGCTAGTTCAAGTTCGCTTTGTAGCACATTACTTTGAGCGGTAATAACCTCAAGATAGTTTGCCATGCCTGTATTGAATAATAAATCTGCATTGTGAATGGCGCTTTGTAGTTTATTAGTACGATTCAAGGCAATGGATTGCTTTTCTTGCAGCTTGTTGAGTGCAATCAGTGCATCGGAAACTTCTCCTACTGCGGTAATCACTGATTGTCTAAACTGGATAACGCTTTTCTCATGATTAATAGCGGCCAACTCGTAATTTGTTTTTAGCTGTCGCCGTTGTAAGATTGGTTGCGCAATTCCACCGGCAACTGTTCCAAAAACAGATGCTGGAATATTAAACCAGTTACTCGCTTTAAAGGAGTTAACACCCGCTTGTGCACTAATCGTTAACGAGGGATACATACTTGCTCTTGCATACCGTTGGTTGGCACGTGCGGCCATAACGGCCAATTCTGCTTGCTTCACATCTGGCCGTCTACTTAGCAATAGGGAAGGGACGCCGGTATTGATTTTTTCCGGAATTCGGATATCGTCCAAGGTACTTTGCGTAGCTATACCTTCCGGTAGTTTACCACTTAAAATGCTCAGCGCGTTTTCCTGTATATTAATCTGTTGTTCAAAATCGGGAATCAATGACGCTGCCGCTAAGCGCTGTGCTTCTGCCTGTTCTAAGCCTAAAAGCGTAATCTCGCCTACATCGTATTGCTGTTTGATAATATTTAAGGTACTATCGTTCAAGGCAAGATTTTGCCGTGCAATTTTTAATTGTTCCTGCAACATAAGCAAGTTATAATAGCCCTGTGCTACATAAGAAACAATTTGTGTTTGAACCGCTTTTTTCGCCTCCTCTGTTTGCAGATAAGATGCAAGGGCTTCCGCTTTTTGGTTCTTTATTTTGCCCCATATATCAGCTTCCCATGAGAGTGCTAGCGTCGCATTATAATCCTCTATATGGTTAGTTTTCAGAAACTGATTCAAGCTGACGCCATTTAAGCTGTTGTTAGATGGATTGGTACTGTTGGCACCCACCTGTAGATTAACATTCGGTATATATCCAGCTTTTGCTTGCTTCAACGTAGCCTGCGCGGCATCGATATTTTTTATGGCCAACTGCAAGTCCATATTGTGGGCGATAGCCGTATCAATTAACGTCTGCAAAGTCACATCATTAAAAAAATCACGCCATGGAATGAAAGCTATACTGGTTGAATCATCCGATAGCACTTCGGCATTTCGGAAGTTGGCAGGGACGGGGGCTTCGGTTTGAATGGCCTTGTCCGTTGTTTTGCAGGCGAAGAAGAATGCCTGCAAAACAAGAATTATAAGGAGATTTGATTTACTGTTCATTGTTTAGAATATTGTTATCCTTTATGATTATTAACTTAAAGGAATGGTATCGGCTACTGCTTCCTTATTCTGCTGATCATTCGAGTCACGTGGTATGACGCTTGGCTTGCCCGATACTCGCTCTTGCAAAGCTTGGAAGACAATGAAGAGGACGGGAATAATAAAGAGTCCCAAGATAACGCCTGACAACATCCCGCCGGCCGCGCCAATACTGATTGAGTGATTTCCCTGAGCTGAAGGCCCATTCGCACTCATCATCGGTATCATACCGACTACGAAGGCTAGCGAGGTCATGATAATAGGCCTCAACCTTAATTGAGCAGCTTCTAAAGCTGCCTGGCCGATTGGTTTACCTGTTTTACGGCCTTGTACGGCGAACTCCACAATCAATATGGCGTTTTTGGCCAATAAACCGATAAGCATTACCAAAGCTACCTGTACATAAATATTGTTAGCGATACCAGTCATACCAATCGCTGCAAATACACCAAAAATACCTGTAGGAATCGATAAAATAACAGCTAGAGGAAGGATATAACTTTCATATTGGGCGGCAAGTAAGAAATATACAAACACCAAACATAAAAGGAAAATAATGGTAGACTGTCCTCCGGATGTTATTTCCTCTTTGGTCATCCCTGAAAACTCATAGGAAAAACCGGAAGGAAGATACTGTTTAGCCACTTCTTCTACTGCTCTAATAGCATCACCGGAACTGAAGCCGGGATTCGGCATAGCATTAATACCGATGGAATTAAATAAGTTGTAACGAGAAGCAGTTTCCGGTCCGTATACCCTGTTCAATTTAACCAAGGTATTAATCGGCACCATTTCACCCATTCTGTTCTTTACAAAAATTCCGTCCATAGATGAAGGTTCTGCTCTTTCAGTTTTATCGGCCTGAACCATAACACGGTAATATTTTCCAAATCGATTGAAGTCGGATGCCTGTGAGCTTCCGAAATAGGCCTGCATGGTTTGCAAGATATCTCGCGTGCTCACGCTTAACTGTTCGGCCTTTACATCGTCCACTTGCAGTTCATATTGTGGGTAATCGGCGCGGAAAGTAGTAAAGGCAACCATGATTTCCGGACGTTTCATCAACTCTCCGATAAAGGTTTGTCCTACTTGACCGAATTTGTCTAATTTGCCTCCTGTCCGGTCTTGTAGTACCATGTCCAAACCGTCAACATTACTGAAACCGGGAACGGTAGGAAAAGTAAATACGAAGAAGTTAGCACCTTTTATAGCAGCTAATTTTTGACTAACTACGCCCATAATGTCATTGATATCCTTTACTTCTCCGCGCTCTTCATGGGGCTTTAACAAAATAAAAGCAACTCCTGAAGACGGACTTGTTGCTTGGGTTAAGATATTAAATCCTGAAATGATATTAAGCGTCTTTGTAAAGGGTGTATTTTGCAAGTGCTGCTCAGCTTCTTTCAAAGCATTTGTAGTACGTTCTAAAGAAGCACCTACAGGCATAGAAAGGGAGATGGCTATAAATCCTTGATCTTCTGAAGGTATAAATCCTGTAGGTGTTCTTCTAATCATGAAAATGGTTACTACCAAAAGCGCTGCTAAACCCGCCATACTGAACCATTTATAACGCACCAAAAAACGTAAACTACCAACGTAATTTTTCGTTAGTCTGTCAAAGCTAGTATTGAAGCCTACAAAGAATTTATCTTTGAAGCTTAGTTGTTGTTTCTTCTCTCCGTGATGAGGTGTATCCTTCAAGAAAAGCGCACATAAAGCAGGGCTAAGTGTTAAGGCATTAATTGCGGATAGCACGATAGCAATCGCTAATGTGAAGGCAAATTGCCTATAGAATACGCCGGTTGACCCCTCCATAAAACCAATAGGTAAAAATACCGCAGACATTACTAATGTAATCGATATGATGGCTCCCGTAATCTCACTCATCGCGGAGGTGGTGGCTATTTTGGGTGGTAAATGCTGGTGCTCCATTTTTGCATGGACAGCTTCTACCACTACAATCGCATCATCCACCACAATCCCGATTGCAAGCACCAGCGCAAAGAGTGTCAGTAGATTAATGGAGAAGCCGAATAACTGCATGAAGAAGAACGTTCCGATAATAGCTACCGGTACTGCAATAGCAGGAATAAGCGTCGATCTAAAATCCTGTAAGAAGATAAAAACCACTAAGAACACCAAAACAAACGCTTCGATCAGTGTATGTTTCACCTGATCGATGGATTGATCCAATGAATCCTTTGTGTTGTACAGTACCAAATACTTCACGCCTTTAGGAAAATCTTTTGCCGCTTTCTCCATAAATTCTTGAATGGCGATCTGTATTTCGTTGGCATTAGAGCCTGCCAATTGCATCACACCGATATTGAGGCCTGCTTTTCCGTTAATACGTGTATGGCTGGCATAAGTATATGCACCTAGTTCAATTCGTGCTACATCTTTAAGTCTGAGCACAGAACCATCTGCATTAGCGCGTATAATGATATTCTCATAATCGCTAGGTTGATTGAGCTTACCTTTATATTTTATAACGAATTCAAAGGCTTCGCTGCTACTTTCACCAAATTTTCCCGGTGCAGCTTCCACGTTCTTATCCTGTATAGCAGCCATCACTTCAGCGGGCGTCAGCTTGTAACTGGCCATTTGATTTGGATTCAGCCAAACACGCATCGAATAATCTTTACTACCACCGAATACTAAGGCCTGACCTACGCCAGGTATACGTTTTAATTCCGGGATAATATTGATCTGCGCATAGTTCGTCATAAACGTTTGGTCATAGGTCCCTTCATCCTCTGTATAAAGGTCTAACACCATGATTAAACTGTTCTGCTGCTTCGCCGTGGTAATACCTGCTTGAACAACTTCAGCCGGTAATTGACTGGTGGCCTGTGCAACCCTGTTTTGAACATTGACGGCTGCTTGATCCGGATCAGTACCTAGTTTAAAATATACGGTAATCATTAACGATCCGTCATTGCTGGCAGTTGAGCTCATGTAGCTCATATTTTCGACACCATTGATCGATTCTTCCAACGAAGGGGCCACTGCCCGAAGAACTGTTTCGGCATTGGCGCCGGGATAAAGGGCCGTTACCTGTACGGCAGGTGGAGCAATATCGGGAAACTGTTGCAAAGGGAGTTTCACAATCCCGATTATTCCAAGAATTACGAGTAGTATGGATATAACCGTAGCTAATACCGGTCTTTCAATAAATCTCTTTAACATGATTATTTGTTATATGCTGTTAACTTAAGACTGTCTGCACTCAATTTCTGAGGGGCGATCACTTGTCCCTCCTGTAATAAGTCCATGCCTTTGTATACAATGTTTTGGCCGTTTTTAAGGCCGCTTTTTACGAGATAGTTGGCACCGCTCTTACCTACCACCTGAATGGCCTGTTTGTTCACTTTGTTACTATCGTTCACGGTGTAGACGAAAATTTTATCCTGCATTTCCAAGGTCGCCATTTGTGGCACCAGCAATACTTTGGAATGCTGTTTACCTAATCGAATTTTACCGGTATTTCCTGAACGAAGTAATCCTTCTTTATTTGGGAAGGTCGCCCTTAAGGTAATAGCTCCCGTGTTTTTATCGAACTGGCCGTCTACCATATCGATTTTTCCTGGCTGCCCATAGGCTGTCTGATCAGATAATACAAGGGTTACAGGAGGCAAGTTCTTTATCTTTTCTTCCAATGTAACACCTTCGAAATTGTTTTTAAAGTCTACAAAATCGTTCTCGCCTAAAGCGAAATATACATGAAGCTCGTGGATATCGGATAATTCAGTAAGCGCCTGTGCATCCGCCGGACTTACCAAGCTTCCTTGTTTTTTTAACAAACGTCCGATGTAACCTTCAACAGGAGCGGTAATAAGCGTATATCCCAAATTAATTTTTGCGCTTTCTACCCCGGCCTTTGCTTGCTGTAAATTGGCTTTAGCACCATTTCTGGCAGCAATGGCTGTTTTCAATTGAAAATCTGCTAATACTTTGTTGTTGACTAATCTGGTTTTTTTCTCAACCTCGAGTTCTGCATTTTCCAAAGCGGCTTCTGCGGCATGAAGATTAGCTATGGCCTGATTCAATTGTTCACGATAAGGGCGATCGTTGATCTTAAATAGCGGTTGCCCCTTCTTCACTTTTGCACCTTCATCTACATAAATCGCGTCAAGCGTTCCTTCTACTTGAGGCCGTACCTCTACGTTGACGGTTCCTTCAATAGAAGCAGGATATTCCTGAAAAACGGTCTCTTCACCAGAATTAATAGTAATTACAGGCAACGATGGAGGAGGCGGAGCCCCTTGTTGTTGCTGTCCGGAAGAACAACTATATAAAAAAATAGATGATGCTATGATGGCAAGTCTATTTACGTTATTAAATAACTTAACAACGTTAAATAACGGGTTAAAGGTTTCAAACGTCATGGTGGAAAATAGATGTTTCATTTTATTTATATATGTATAATATTTACAAATGTCCGGAGAGTGCTTTCTCCTTTTTAACAGTGTTAAATGATTTACGATTGTTATTTAATGAGTAAAAAAATTAATCGACTAACGATCGGGTTATGCCATATATGGCATCTTTAAGAACTTGTTGATTTGTTTCTTCTCCATTTCCTTTATTTACCATATTAATAGAAATCAAACCATGTATAATAGACCAATAGGTAAAATATTTTCTGCAAACCATGTCGTCATCAGGTTGTTTCGCTTTCATGATCTCTTTGATAACATCACTGATGAGAACCGCATGTGAGTCGAAACATCGAAACGTCTTTTCCATTTCGCAACATTGGGTTCCAACCCCGTACATAAGCTGATAAAGCTCTTTCTCCTCAAAAGCAAAATCCCAGTATGTTAGCCACATGGCTTCAATCTGTTTCTCTAAGTCAACTTCTTGATCCCTTGCTTCTCTTACCCTTTTTGCTAACATAAAATACCCTCTACCGGCAAGTTCTGTTAAGATAGCTTCTTTATTAGCAAAATATTCATATATCATTGGGGCTGTATACTCTATTATATCAGCGATTTTACGCATACTCAACGCTTGCCATCCTTCTTCTTTAACTATTTGGAGCGATGCGTCAAGAATTTTTACTCTATTTTCATCTTTCAACCGCTGAATACGCTCTTTACTTCCCATATCTTAACCCCCTAAAGTTATTTAACAGTGTTAGGCAAACTTCGATATTATTTGTGAATTTTAATGACATGAAATTGTCATTAATTATAACGTGTTGATTTGTAGAGTATTTTAGCATATTTTTATAATATTAAACGAACAATTTTTACAAATCGTTTTTGATAGCGATTGTCAAGTAGTGTTTCCGTTACACAACGTATCTTGCCTGAAGAGGCATGAATAAAACGTAGAGGTTCCCCTTTATCGGATATGACAATACCTATGTGACCTATTGACTTTACCTTTGGATTAGTACCTCTAAATAAAATGACATCACCGGCTTGCGCTTCAGTGAGTGGTACTTGTCTTCCCTTGCTGTTAAAAGCAGCTGAGCTACGAGGAACAAGAAAGTGGAAATTACTAAAAACATAATTGACAAAACCTGAACAATCAAAACCTTTTTGTGGGCTGCTACCGCCAAATCTATAAGGCACGCCCAAAAACTGTTTGGCAAAAGCTACGATAGCTGCGGGTGTTATTTCTTGGCGTGTGGTGTAAAAGGAGTAGACCGATTGTTTTTTATCACCTCGCCTTGCTTCAGAAGGAAGGCACAAAGAGAAACTTAGCAATATGGTTAGACAAAGAGGCTTGTTCATAATAACTAGCTAAATTGTAGCCTGTCATAAAAAACCTGTCTGTTATTTGTCAACACGTGCTGTATTTCTTCGCTAGTTCCCATAAAAGGTCCTGAACCTTGAATTTTGATTGTCGACATAGCCGCAGCAAATTTTCCGGATTCTTCCAACGTGCCTCCCTTAATTTTCTTGGATAAATAACCGGCCATATAGGTGTCTCCACATCCGGTAGCATCCGTTACTTGAGAAGGAACATATGCAGGAATGGTATAAAATGTATTTTCTTTGTAAAGAACCGATCCCAAACTGCCTAAGGTAATAACCACCTCTTTTACACCATGGTCGGCCAAAATTTTTGTGCCACTATAGATATCTGAGGTACCTGTAAGCGCTTCCATTTCAAATTCATTGGCTTTTAAAATATCTATGTATGGAAGAGCTTCTTTCTTATCACGCCAGTCGGCATAGTAAACTTGGTAATTTCTTACGATGCGCAGATAACCCTGAACGTCCAAGGAAACCATTCCCTTTTTTGAAAGAAATTTGATGACTTCTACAGGGATATCATTCGTTAGTAAGGGGCCTAAGTGGAAAATCTTAGCCTCTACATCTACTAAGTGCTCAACCGTGAATGGATCGGCCTCCTGTAAGACTCGTTGCGTACGATGATCCTGATTTTCATTGTATATATTTTCAAAGTAAACAGTCTTTTTCGTCGGAACGGTTTTTATCGACAAACCTTTGTCTTGTAGCGCATCGACGATATACTTCTCTGAATCAGCCACGGCAGTAACCAATGAAAAGGCAATATCCATGTTCCTAATGGCATTTGAAAAGTAAAAGGAAGTTCCTCCTGGCATATTTTTGGCAGCATTGCTCGTAACAACCTTGTCTAAAGTAATATGCCCTATACAACAAATATCAAACATGTTTACACTCAAATTATTCGTATGGAATAGCATTCGACAAATTCCAAATGCTGACAAAGGTAATTATTCGCTAAAATAATCAGCTATTTTTTTGGTAAATAAGTTGACACGTAAATACAGCGGATGGGTGTAGCCATAAACGAACGACCGATTTCCGGTTTGTTTATTGGAAAAAAAACATTAGTTTCGTCCTAGATAAAGCCAAGGTTATAAACCATTTTGATGGTCTTCCTTAAATCCAAGCCTAACGAATCAAATTTGATGGAAGCAAAAAGTGACATGCAGCTGCTTGTTGGGATTCGAAATCGGAATTCAACGGCATTTGACGAATTGTTCCATAAGTATTACAAACTACTTTGTGGCTATGCTTATTTGTACCTGAAGGAAGAAGAGGAGTCGAAGGATATTGTACAGAATTTATTTATAGAACTATGGGAAAAGAAGCGTTTTGATAAGCTTAATGGCGATGTTAAAAGCTATCTCTATCGTGCAGTACATAATAGGTGTTTGAACTATTTACGGAATACAAAAACAAGAGCTCGAAAACAATCAGACTATGAGAAACTGAGTGAAGATAATTACCAGATGCAAGATAAGGAAATGTTCGAGCAGATTTATAAAAAATTGGAAGCTAATCTGAACGACTTACCAAGGCAAAGAAAAGAGGCCATCAGCTTGGTTTATTTGCACGATAAGAAATACCAAGATGTTGCCGAAACAATGGGAATAAGTATTAATTCGTTGAAAACTCATTTAAAAATCGGCTTAAAAAATTTGCGTGAAAAACTAAAAAAAACTACTAAATATTAACCTGAATTTGTTTTATCCGTGTATTAGTAAAAAATGGTAAGCGAAGAATATATACGAAGGCTCTATGTGGAGAAAACAATGGGAGTAATCAGTGATGATGACGACCGTTGGTTACAGGAGGAGCTATTGCAACATCCGGAGAGCCTGGAATTATGGAAAAAGCTAGAAAATGATTTGGATACGAATGGCCTGAGGCTATTTACGGATAAAATAGATATTTCGAAAGACTTAGCTACAGTAAGAAGTCATTTAAGTGAGCAATCAATCTCGATTTCAAAAAGAAGAAGGTTGTCGTATGCCGCGACTGCCATTTTACTGCTGGCTGGTGGTATTTTTTTCTCTTTATATCTAGTTAATAAGGACAAGATGGATGCCGCTTTGTTAGTAAATGGCGGACAACAGAAAGCGGACACGAATCAGGTACAGTTATTGGTGGGCGACCAAGAAGAAGTGGTAACGTTGGATGATGGTCACACCATCTTGAATGTAGCTGGGCAACAAGTGCGGAAAGAAGGCGAAATGTTGATTTACAATAAAGATATCGCAGGCAGTAAAACAAATACTTTAGTGGTACCACCAACAAAAGACTATAAACTTGTACTGGCTGATGGTACAAAAGTTTGGCTAAATTCTTCATCCGAGTTAAAGTTTCCAATGACGTTCTCCGGAAATTCCAGGGAAGTCTATTTAAAAGGTGAGGCTTACTTCGAAATCGCCGAAAAGGCCGATCAGCCGTTTATTGTGCATACAGATAAAGCAAAGGTGAATGTGTTGGGCACCAAATTCAATTTAAATGCCTATGCTGAAGATCATGTCATAACGGCTCTTCTCCAGGGTAAAGTGCAAATGGAAAGCCCAAATGGTACTAGTTTATTACTTTCTCCCGGACTGAGCGGACGCTATAGTAAGAAGAGCGGTTTTTCACAGGAAAAATTTGATCCCCTTACTGTACTGAGTTGGAAAGAAGGTGTTTATTATTTTCATGGAACCACCTTGTTGGAAATCAGTGAAATGATCAATCGTTGGTTTGATTTGCCGGTAAATTTTGAGAATGGTGAACTGAAACATATTCGTATTAGTGGTTTACTTGATAAGAAAGATCTAAAGGGCTTTTTGCATGATTTGAATACGACAGCGGGTGTGCGTGCTATGGTAATAGATGGTACCTTACATTTTAGACTTTAAACAATAGGCTTTACGCGATAAGCAGTAGGATAGATTACTTTATTACATTCAACTACTTCGCTACTTAATGATCTCCGATGAGAAACGGGAGTTTGTTAATAGAGAATAGCTCTTATTTTCTGATCACTATTCCTACTGCCTATTCCCCATTAACACAAAAAATTAATTTTCTTTCACCCATTTTAAAATGCTTGGTGTGTTTATAGTGAATTAGCTAAAAACCATTATAGACATCAAACCATGTATCAAAAGAAAAATCAATTTAACCGATTTTGTCGATCTATAGCAAAAGGCTTGTTGATTGCAGGCCTGCTATTTCAGATGGAACTATTTGCGACTCCTTTATTGGCTCAATACAGGGTAAGCATTAAAAAGGAGAGCATCAGTCTAACCGATCTCTTTAACACGATCAGAAAACAGACGGGTTTAACCGTATTTTACAGTGAGGAAGTACTCAACGACAAAGAACGAGTATCGGTTAATTTTAACAATCTACCATTAGATGCGGTGTTAGAGAACCTTTTTAAAGACAGAGGAATTCAATATGAGATCAGAAGGAATAAGGTGATTGTATTGGAAAAGCAAAGTTCAGCAAATGGGCTTATGGCCACTTCCAAACAAGAACAGAATACCGTAAAAGGAAAAGTGCTTGATGAAAAAGGACAAGCTTTACCAGGTGTTTCTGTCCGAACAAAAGGTAGCCCGTCGACAGGTACTTCTACGGATAGTGATGGCAACTTTGTGATCAGCGCTGCTTCGAACGCGACCCTGATTTTTTCGTATACGGGTTACGCCACACAGGAAATCAACGTCGCCGGTAAATCAACTATACGGGTTACCATGACACCGCGAGAGGCAGCTTTGGATGAGGTAGTGGTAGTCGGATATGGCACTGTTCGTAAAGGCGATTTAACCGGATCCGTTTCATCGGTAAAGTCAGAAGACATTACCGCCTTACCGTCAACCAATGCCATGCAAAGCTTAACAGGAAGAAGTGCAGGTGTGCAAGTAGTGCAAAGTTCAGGAGCACCTGGTGCCAGTATGAATATACGCATCCGTGGAGGCAATTCCTTATTGGGTAGTAATGAACCGCTTTACGTGGTGGACGGTTTTGCACTTTCAGGTAGTCCTACTATTCTTGATCCATCGGATATTGAATCGATGGAAGTATTGAAAGATGCGTCTGCAACGGCCATTTATGGTTCTCGAGGAGCAAATGGGGTGGTTATTATTACAACTAAAAGTGGAAAGAGAGATGTTAATCAGGTTACACTCAACAGTTATGTCGGATTTCAAAATGTGGTAAAAAAAATAGACCTTTTAAATGCCCGACAGTTTGCCGAAATCGCTAACGAACGGGCCCGTAATGATAATGCTGCTCCATATTTTACACAAGAGCAAATCAATAGTTTTGGTGAAGGGACCGATTGGCAGGATGCCATCTTTCGTACGGCTCCAATTCAAAATCACAGTCTCAATATCGCGGGCGGAAATGATAGGACCCGCTATTCAGTATCGGGAAGTTATTTCGGTCAGGATGGTATTGTTATCAACTCAGGATATAAAAGAGGGTCGCTGCGTTCCAATTTAGAGCAGGAGGTGTCTGACAAATTTAAAGTAAACTTAAGTACCATATTGAGTCGTACCATTAACAATGCCATCACAAATGATAATCAATCAAGAGGGTCCGGAGTAGTTTCCGCTGCTTTGGTCGCGCCACCTACTGTGCCTGTTTATGACGAAAATGGCAATTATTCCAACGTGGTGCCTTATTCATTTAGCTCTAATGCGGCGGAGAATCCGGTAGCTTTAGCCAAAGAACGCGTAGACAGAACAACGGGAAGCGGCGTGTTAGCCAATCTCGGGCTACAATATACCTTTATGGAAGGGTTGACACTAAAAGTTTCTGCTGGTGTAGATTATGCCAATTCCAAAAGAGACTATTACTCTTCCCGCTTAATCAGGTCAACACCGGCAGGTAATGCTTCTACCAATTATTTCACAAGGACAAACTTCTTAAATGAGAATATTTTGAATTATGCAAAGACATTTAACGATCATTCCTTGGATTTAATGGCGGGTGTTACTTATCAATCAGAGGTGGCAAGTACGAACTCATCGGGAGCTAGTGGCTTTATTTCCGATATATTGCAAAATAATAACCTTGGATCAGGAACAGTCATTGCTACCCCAACATCCGGTATTGACGAATGGAAGTTGATTTCCGGTTTATTTCGGGCAAATTATGTTTATAAAAATAAGTATCTTTTAACTGCGAGTATAAGGGCAGACGGATCCTCTCGTTTTGGGGCCGGTAGTCAATGGGGTTATTTTCCTTCAGCGGCTTTTGGATGGCGATTGAAAGAAGAGGAATTTCTTAGCGATGTCAACAGTATTTCCAACTTAAAACTACGGGCCAGCTGGGGACAGTCGGGAAATACCGCAATCTCTCCCTATGGCTCGTTGAATGTGCTTTCCGGTTTTAATATTATTCTTGGAGATGCGTTGAACACAGGCTTTGCACCAGGAAATACCCGGCCGAATCCGGACTTAAAATGGGAAACTACCACACAAAGTAATATTGGCTTTGATTTGGGCTTATTTGACGAGCGTTTGCGCCTAACGGTTGATTACTATATAAAAAACACAAAAGACTTGTTAGCCAACGTCCCACAAGCAACCTCCACGGGTTATCAAAATCAAATGCAAAACATTGGTCGTATTCGAAACAAGGGTCTTGAATTCGAGTTGGGAGGCGATATATCCCGAGGAACCTTTAAATGGGACGCCTCTGTTAATTTTTCAGCTAATCGAAATAAGGTAATCGAACTAGCTAATCATGCGGATGTATTTGGATCCGGTTTATCTATTCCACTTAGTATTAGTCCCAATCTTATCCGGGAAGGTTATCCGGTGGGTGTTTTTTATGGGTTCTTGGAAGATGGCTTGAATGAACAGGGGCGTATACAATATAAGGACTTGGATGGCAATGGTGTAATTAACAATGAGGATAGAACAATCCTAGGCGATCCCAATCCCGATTTTATTTTTGGCTTCAATAACAACCTAAGCTATAAAAATTTTTCATTGAATATCTTTATTCAGGGAGTGCAAGGAGCCGATTTGTTCAACTTTAATCTGTCAAACCAGGCCAATTCTTTCAATTTCGGAGAAAACCAGATCGCGGATATATTAAATCGCTGGACACCTGAAAATCCAAATCCAAATGCACCATATCCAGCTATTAGCGTTGGTTCCAGCTTCCGGGAGTCAAACCGCTTTATAGAAGATGGTTCCTTTATTCGGTTTAAAAATATCCGGTTGGCTTATGATGTCCCGTTGAAAAGTAGCAAGATTAAATCTTTACAATTATATGTAAGCGGACAAAACTTAATTACCATCACCGACTATTCCTGGTATGATCCCGAAGTAAGTAGCCGAACAGCTAATTCGCCCACTACATTGGGTATAGACCAAACCAGTTACCCTGTGGCAAAAACCTATACCATGGGGGTGAAAGTAAGTTTTTAAATAACAAAATATTAAGGTTCCAACAAAAATTATGGAAAAAATGAAAAAGCTCTTATATATATTTTCGATCATTTTATTTGCTGCCTGCAGTAAAACTTTGGAAGAAGTTCCGATAGATCGACTTTCAGAAGAAAATTTTTATCAGACGGCCCAAGATGCTGAAACTGCCGTTAATGCAATTTATGCGCCATTTCGAGAATTGGGCTATTATGGAGGCTTTTATATGTTACTAACCGAAGCTTGCTCGGATTACGCGAACGGAAGAGGTTCTTTTGGACCTGTCAGTGAGTACAATGGTTTGGACGGTGCCAATATCGGTCGTGCAGAGACTATTTGGCGATTTGCTTATCAATCCATCTTAAGAGCAAATATTGTATTGGAAAGAGTGCCGGCTATTAATATGGATGAAAACAAGAAAAATCAGATACTGGCAGAAGCGCGATTCCTTCGGGCCTTGGCTTATTTTGATTTAGTTAGGAATTGGGGCGGGGTACCGTTAAGGCAATCTTCCAATGACCCAACAGATCTGCCTCGGAGTACCGAACAAGAAGTCTACGACTTCATTATAGCAGATTTAAATACAGGAATTGCGAATCTGCCTGCTGTAGCAACAATTCCTGGAAGACCGACCGTAGGGGCGGCAAAAACGCTGTTGGCCTATGTCTATTTAACGTTAGCGAATTGGGAACAGGCACGTAACCTTGCTAAGGAAGTAATGGATGAGGGAACATACCAATTGGTACCGGTTTCTACAGTCAACGACTTTGAAAAAGTTTTCGGTGCTGATGTAGTAACGAGTGCTGAAGACATCTTTTCTTTCAAATACTCTTCTTCCGGAGGCCTGGGTTTCCAATACCTCGTGTATATACATGGTGAGAACACACTTTACGCGCCATTTGGTTTCCGCACCATCTATGCGCGCGAAACCTTTCCGCTGATTGCCAATTGGTCGGATCGTGATTTGCGAAAAGAATTTAACCTGTATGATTCGTATATTCACCGATCAACAGGAGCATTAGTCCAGTTGCCTGGCAATGAGCCCTATCAGTTTAGAAAGTTTAAGGACTTAGCTTCGGTGGCCGTTGACGCTAGTGCAAACGATATGCCCGTGCTACGCTATGCCGATGTACTATTAATTTATGCCGAAGCCGCAAATCAATTGGAGGGAGGTCCCTCTGCTGAAGCTTATGAAGCGTTGAATAAAGTTAAAAGACGTGCGTATGGGGTAGACGTCAATACACCCAATCCGCAGGTTGATTGGGCAGGATTAAATCAACAATCTTTCCGCGATGCTGTTTTTCAGGAAAGGGCATATGAATTTATGGTAGAAGGCAAGCGATGGAACGACTTAAAACGATTGGGTAGAGACCAGGTTCGTGCAGTAATCCAATCGGCAAAAGGAAAAGCGGTTAGCGACAGCCACTTTTTATGGCCAATTCCTAAAGTGGAAATGGATAATAATAATGCCCTAAATCCGAGTGACCAAAATCCCGGTTATTGATAGTAATAAATTATATGAAAATGATAAGAAATAGAAGTTCTTACTACCTCTTGGTATTGCTGATTGCTTGCATTCAATTGCAGGCGCAAGCTAAGGATTATGATATTTGCATTTACGGCGGCACTTCTGCCGGTGTCATCGCAGCCTACACAGCAGCTAAAGCCGGGAAATCGGTGGTGCTCGTTGAACCGGGAACGCGACTGGGGGGAATGAGTTCCGGTGGTTTAGGTTATACCGATATCGGTAATAAATATGTTGTAAAAGGTTTAGCGCTCGATTTTTATCGCAAGATCGGACAACACTATGGGAAATTCGAGCAGTGGATTTTTGAACCCAAAGTAGCTGATAGTATTTTTAGGGATTACATGCGAAAGGCTTCAATTGACATTGTTTACGAGCACGTTTTATCAGCGGTCGAAAAGAAAGGAACCCATATCGCGCAAATTTTGGTAGCACCAATAAAAGGCACTGATGGTCAGGAGCGCGCTATAAGCGCCCATGTGTTTATTGATTGTTCCTACGAAGGTGATTTAATGGCAAAATCCGGAGTTTCTTATCATGTAGGTCGAGAAGATAACCAGGTTTATGGCGAAACGCTTAATGGAGTACAGCTGATGGACGGCCATCAGTTTCCCGATGGGATTGATCCTTATCAAATTCCCGGTGATAAAAGTAGTGGACTCCTGTGGGGAATCAATGACGAAGTATTAAAAGCGAATGGAACCGGTGATAGAAAAGTACAAGCCTATAATTTTCGAATTTGTTTAACTAACAATCCTGCCAATCGGATAACCATTGAAAAACCACGTAATTATGATCCCAAACGATATGAATTATTGAAAAGGTGGAAAGAGAAATATCCTTGGAAGTCTTTAAATGACGTATTTATTTGGAGTAGAATGCCTAATAACAAAACCGATATAAATAATCGGAACGGTTTTTCTACAGACATGATCGGGATGAATTGGGATTATCCGGAAGCCGATTACGCGAGACGGCAGGAAATCATTCAGGCCCATGAAGATTATACCAAAGGGCTTCTGTATTTTGTCGGGCATGACCCATCGGTTCCTGAATTCATTCGGAATGAAATGCTAGCTTGGGGCTATCCGAAAGACGAGTATACGGAGCACGGGAACTGGAGTCCGCAACTTTATATACGGGAAGCAAGAAGAATGATCGGTGAAGTAGTGATGACACAACATCACTGCCAGGGGAGGGAGGTGGTAAAGGATGATATCGGCTATGCGGCTTACACGATGGATTCTCATAACTGTGATCGACTGGTGGTTAATGGTATGGTTAAAAACGAGGGAAATGTAGAAGTAGGTGGTTTTCCCCCCTTCCCAATTTCCTATCGCTCAATTGTTCCGAAAAAGACAGAAGTATCTAACCTCCTGGTACCTGTTTGCCTTTCTGCTAGCCATATCGCCTACGGGTCCATCCGAATGGAACCTGTTTTTATGGTACTAAGTCAGTCAGCCGCTTTTGCCGCCTGCTTGGCAATCGACGGAAAAAAAGCTATACAGGACGTTTCTGCTCACGAAATAAAGGCCTTATGGAAGAATAATCCTAAGGGTGATGGCCGTAAACCGGACATCTGGATCAATAGCATGGAGCGGAAAGATGTGCAGCTAACCGGCAAATGGGAAGAGGAAAAGCGAGGTGGTTTTGGATCGAGCTATTTGATTTCGACGGATCATAGTCAACGAAGTACGGCTCGCTTTAAGTCTTCCGACCTTAGCCCCGGAAACTACGACATTTATACTTATTTTCCGAAAATCGAAAATTCCAGTGCACAGCTCTTGTATACCGTGTTTGATGGTAAGCAAAAAACAGCGAAAACACTGAATTTAGCGGATATCAAAATTGAAGGACAGACTTCCGGCGAGTGGGTTTGGCTGGGTAATTATTCAATAAAAAACAGCGAAGCCAGCTACGTGGAGATCAGCAATGAAAAAGCCAGTGGAAAAATAGCAGCCAATAGTGTCCTGTTTGTTCCAAAGGAATAAATTTAGTCTTTGGCGGGCAGTATGATATGCTTGATTGTATTTATTTAAGTTCTATCTTTATCTTGAGTAAATATGATTGTCTATTTCCCATATGAACAAAGCTAATCAATTAGCTATTAATGGTTTCCATGAGGCCTTTAAAGCTTGTTTTTTTATACTATTTATCTTCTTAGCGGTTACGGTAAGTGCGCAGAGCAGTTTGAGAACCGAGCGTTCCAGAAACGACTCGTCGTTGTTAGCAGATACTAATATGCTTTCTACCGGCGATTATTTGGAGGGCTTGGAACGTGTGTATGAAACCTTAAACAAGGTGCCTACCGTAACCGCTTCTTTTGGTCGTATTCCGGAAATAATAAGTAAGCTGGCTGCGGATGACTCCACCATCAGTTTATTGAAACAACGTTTGTCTTTAAATGTTAGAACATTCAATCTGCAAAATTTGCAGATGTTCAGAACGCTATTGGATGAGATGACCGATAATGCAAACGGATACAATGACATTATCCTTTCGTATGATAAAGATTTAGATGGCATTAAAAAAGAAATAGCGGCGCTTAGAAAAGATACAGTCATTCGCCAGATTTTTAGAACGAAGGCGCTTCGCGATTCTTTTAGCGTTCAAATAAAGGCGCTAAGATTAAAAAGGGTGGGAACTGATAGCATCATTCGAGCGGCCACAAACACGCTAAACGGCCTGCGCGCGCATGTAGCCACCAACGAACTGGCAATCCAAGAGCTCTTATACCAAACCAATGTGCAACTAAAGTCAATTGGTCCAAAGGCCTTTCTCAAAGAGAAACGTTATTTGTGGGAAAAGCGATCGAGTACAACGGATGCGAAGTATCCGGAGTTTAATCAAATGTTTGATAGTGAAAAGAAAATAAATACGTATTATTTCAAAAACACAAGAAGTAACCGGGTGCTCCTACTCTTTACGGGTTTATTATTCTTTGTATGGGTGTTTTATAACTTCAAAAGCGTTAAGAATCATGGGAAAATGGATATTTTGGAAGATCTTAATTTAAGGTTATTAACCCCAATTCCTATATTGTCTGCCTTTACCTTGATATTTGCCCTTGCACCTGTTTTTGATTTACAGGCACCGGCCTTGTATTTAGAATTTACCCAATTTTTATTACTGATTATACTTACAACAGTATTTTTAAAAAGATTACCTCGAGAGACTTTGCTATCATGGGGCATATTTGTCATCTTGTTCATTGCGCTGTCTTTAGTGAGGTTATTGGGTGTTTCTTCTCAGGCACAACGATGGATGATTTTATTGATCAACTTAATGTCTACTGCCTTTGGTGTGATAGCGTTGCGTAAATTAAAGCCTATTGCGGGGAATTATCGCATATTGGTTATAGCCGGAACATTGTATATGCTATTTAATGGCTTAGCTATTATAGCCAATATGTTCGGAAGAACCACCCTTATGCAGATTTTTTATACAACCGGTGTATATGCGCTATTATATACGGTTGCCCTCATTGTAGTCGTACGTCTAATTACCGAAGCCTTTCTTTTGCAAATTAAAGCAAGTAGGATGCGTAAACGTTACGCCGATCACTTCGAATGGGAGGGGATTGCCAAAGAGTTTTCAACCATTATATCTTACCTTGCGGTTTTCATTTGGTTTGTATTGCTGACAGCTCACTTAGATATTCTGGAATTCTTTAGCGAAGTTATTGGTTCGTTTTTAAGCACACCACGCAAAATAGGGAGCTTCTCTTTTACCTTTGGCGGTGTTTTACTATTTCTTGGAATTATTTGGACGGCTAACTTTTTGCAGAAATATGTTGCCTACTTTTTTGGCGAAACAGGGGATGATACCATCGAAAATGCCAACGCAGAACACTCCAGGTTGCTGATTACCAGATTGGTATTGCTTATTGCCGGTTTTTTATTAGCAGTTGCAGCATCGGGTTTGCCAGTCGATAAAATCACCGTAGTGTTAGGTGCTTTAGGTGTGGGTATCGGCTTAGGCTTACAGAGCATAGTAAGCAATTTTGTTTCCGGGATTATTTTGATTTTTGATCGTACGATCCGCATTGGCGACGTTGTTGAATTAGGAAATCGAAAAGGAAAGGTAAAAGAAATAGGTATTCGTTCAAGCACTTTGTTAAGCGATGATGGCGCCGAAATTATCATACCAAACGGTGATATACTTTCTAATAATATCATCAACTGGACCCTAAGTAATAATAATATTCGCGTTAGCCTAACGGTAACTATTGCCAAACCATTTAATAAAGAGGAAATTGTAGAGATGATCAAAACCATCATTCTGGATAATGAACACGTGTTTAAGCGGAAAGCACCGAGCGTTATTATTAATCCGTTGAATGGAAAATGGTCAACAGTCAAAATATTCTTTTGGTGTAATCTCAATAATACAGACGCTCCCAAGAGTACGATCAGTGAGGCTATCTATCAGCAACTGGCAGAGAAGGAGATTGAAACACTTTAAATAAAAGTTAGTATGGGATAGGTTGCTTTTAGACGATACAACGTAAGTGGCGCCGGCATTTCTTTATTAAATACAGCCAGATAATTTGTTTTAATTTTAATAAAAAGATACTTTCGTTGATACTATGAGCAAATCGTTAGAAAATAAAGAATTTGGTGTCAAGCAGATTGCACGTTTGGCTAATGTTTCAATCGCTACTGTTGATCGTGTTTTGCACAATCGCAAGGGTGTATCGGAAGCAACCAAGAAGCGGATAAACGATATCATTAAAGAGTTCGATTATAAGCCAAATATTATTGCAAGTCGATTAGCATCAAAGAAAGTTTCAAAATATGCCGTGTTAATTCCTAGTTCTACAGAAACGGATTTCTGGGAGGCTCCGCTATCCGGTATTGATAGAGCCGCCAAAGCATTGAAACAATACGGCATTGTGGTATTGAAATTTTTTTTTGACCTTAATGATAAACAATCGTTCCTAAAGCAGGTCGATTTAATTCTCGAGGAAGCTGTCGACGGGCTATTAGTGGCACCATCATTTGTCGAAGAAGCAATACAATTAACCACACGCTGCAATGAACGCAAAATTCCCTATGTTTTTATCAATTCGGATGTACCCGGGCAGAACAGTGTCTGTTATATCGGGCCGCATCTCTTTTGTAGTGGCTATCAGGCAGCGCAATTGATGGATTTTGCCGTCAAAACGGGCAAAGTATTATTGATAAACGTATCAAAGGAACTCGATCAATACCACCACCTCCTTCGGAAAGAGGAGGGATTCCGCGCTTATTTTGAAAAAAATAACAAAAAGCTTCAAATCTTAAAGCTGGATATTAAACAAACAGATTCTTCTTCCATAGAAGATGCTTTAGATAAAGTTTTTAGCGAGCAGAAGGGGATAGAAGGCGTTTTTGTAACAAACTCCAGAGTCTCTGCTGTTGCCCATTATTTCGAACGGAAGAGCATTGTTAAGGTGCTCATCGGATATGATTTCTTAAAAGAAAATATTAAATACCTCGAATTAGGTATCATTCAATTTTTAATCTGTCAGAAGCCTGAGGAACAAGGTTATAGAGGTATTATGACACTCCATCGCTATACAGATCTGCACGAACGGCGAATTGAAGATCAATTTATGCCCATTGATATTGTAACCAAAGAGAATTATCGCTTCTACCATAATTAATAACCTTGAAATTTTTAAAAACAATTTGCATTTGAAATATCTTTTCGTAAATTGCGGTAACGTAACCGTTATTGTAAACTTTAGCTGAGTGTATTTACTGGGAATAGAATAGAAGTTATAAGACAGCTTATTTTATCATTAAAAGTATTCGTGTACGTACACGTTGTATAAAAATAAATTATGAATAGTATTCCAAGAAGAGACTTCATCAAAAAGGCAACTATTTCGAGCTTGTCAATCAGCCTGCTCAATCTTCCGCTGACTGGCAAAGCAAGTTTCAAAAATGTGAATGGAAAACGGGTAGGAATCATTGGTTTAGATACATCGCATAGTATTGCCTTTGCCAAAGCCTTAAATGCGGCTACACCGGATGCAGCATTAAAGGGCTATCGAATTATTGCTGCCTATCCTTATGGTAGTAGAGATATTGAAAGTAGCACCAAAAGAATAGCCGGTTATACGCAAGAGATCAGCACATTAGGAATAGAAATTGTAGATTCTATTGCTGATTTATTGACGAAGGTTGACCACGTATTATTGGAAACTAATGATGGTCGCCTGCATTTCGAGCAAGCTATTCCCGTCATCGATGCCGGAAAAACTCTTTTTATTGATAAACCCATGGCCGCTTCCTATCGTGATGCAAAGAAAATATTCGAATACGCGAGGAAAAAGCGAATTCCGGTATTTTCCGCTTCTTCTTTGCGTTATGCCGAGCATATTAAAGAAATAACGGAAGTGAAGTCGATTGGCGATGTCACGGGCGCAGATACCTATAGCCCTGCTACCTTGGAAGCCACACATCCTGACCTGTTTTGGTATGGCATACATGGCGTGGAAACGCTTTATGCCGTGATGGGAAGGGGATGTAAATCAGTTACCAGAACTTCTACACCGGACACTGACATCGTGGTAGGTACTTGGAGCGATGGACGTTTGGGAACTTTCAGAGGGATCCGAAAGGGAAAACGTGATTTTGGGGGGACTGCTTTTGGCACAACCGGAATCCAGTTAATTGGCCCATACAAAGGTTATCAACCCTTATTGGAAGAAATCGTGCAGTTCTTTGAAACAAAACGGCCCCCTGTTCAAGAAGAAGAGACACTGGAAATATTGGCCTTTATGGAAGCTGCTGATCTAAGTAAAAGCAGGGCAGGGGCCGCCGTCTTTCTGCATGAGATTATGCAATAAAATGAAGGCAATGGTAAAACGTGACTATAAGAGATGGATACTGGTGGGACTATATCTAGGCTTCGCATTTTCGTTAAATGCGCAGGAAACAACATTGTTTAATAGCCAAAAAGAAAAGATATGGAAAAAAATTGCTCCCTATTTTAGCCCACCACAAGAGTTTAAGGATAAACAAGATTCACTTCGACCACTCAACATCTTTTACAATGGCGATAGTGTATCCACCGTGCAAGACTTCTCAAAGCGCCAACTGGAAATAAAAAAGCGCTGGGATAGTCTGATGGGAAATTGGCCGGCCTTACTCAAGAAGCAACAACTGTCAATTATCGATACCAATGAAAAAGAAAGCTACTTTGAGTGTGAAGTGAAATTTTACTGGACGCCAACGGAGGAAACAACCGGCTATTTATTGGTGCCAAAAACCAAGGGAAAGAAGCCGGCAGTTATCACCGTATTTTATGAACCGGAAACGGCTATAGGTAAAGGAAAACCAAATCGTGATTTCGCTCTGCAGTTAACAAAAAGAGGCTTTATAACGTTATCTATTGGAACTTCAGCCACTTCAGAAAGAAAAGAATTTTCCCTGTTTTATCCGAATATAAAGCATGCGCAGGTACAACCTTTATCCATGTTGGCTTACGCAGCCGCTAATGCCTATTATGCATTGGCAAACTTTCCGGAGGTTTCATCCGATAAGATAGGTATTATGGGACATTCCTTTGGTGGTAAATGGGCCATGTTCGCTTCTTGCTTGTTCGATCGTTTTGCTTGCGCCGTATGGTCAGATCCGGGAATTTTATTTCAGCATGATCGTGAATCGATCAATTATTGGGAGCCTTGGTACCTGGGTTATCATCCAAAACCATGGCGAAAACGCGGCTTGATAAGTAAGGAAAATCCGGCTTTTGGATTATATCCCTGGCTTATTAAGAATGGATATAATCTGCATGAGTTGCATGCACTTATGGTACCGAGACCTTTCTTAGTACTAGGAGGTGCCGAGGATCCGCCGGACCGATGGCACACATTAAATCGGATCATAGCACTAAACCACAGGTTTGGCTATGATAATCGTGTCGCTATGCACAATAGGCCTACACATGAGCCGAATAACGAGGCAAATGAAATTGCTTACTTGTTCTTTGAATATTTCTTGAAATAAATAAAATCTTATATGTAAACCACAAACTCACAAACTTAACCTTAAAACTTATGAGAAGAAAAAATTACGCTCTCTTTCTTAGCGTAGTATGGATGTTACTTCTTGGAGAAGAAGTAATGGCACGTACTCAGCAAACCAACAGGTTGAATAGGCAAGATTTTATTGATGTAGTCGGTAACGTAACCGCTTCCGATGGATCTCCGCTGCCCGGGGTCAGTGTCAAGGTTAAAGGTGGGGTGGCAGGTACTTCAACCGATTTAGACGGCAAATTCCAACTCAGGCGTTTGACAGGGAAGGAGACACTCCTATTTACTTTTGTAGGATATAAGCCACAAGAAGTTAGTCTGCTGGGACGGCGATCTTTACAAGTTCGTTTGGAAGAGGACTTTACCAGCTTAGAGGAGATCGTAGTGATTGGTTATGGTACGCAATCGCGGAAAGAACTTACCGGTTCCGTATCTTCTGTTAAGGCTACTGAATTGCAGAAAGTGGCATCTGCTTCTTTTACAGGCGCTATCCAAGGCAAAGTCCCCGGGGTTACGATTAGTCAAACAACGGGTGCCCCGGGTGGTGCAACTTCCGTCCGCATTCGTGGTGTTGGTACGACTGGTGGGAATGAACCTTTATACGTAATTGATGGATTCCCAGTTGGCGGTGGCGGTATGACCGTCGGTGGAAGTACCGATCGAGTTGATGGAATGTCAATCGTAAATCCAAACGATATCGAATCGATTGAGATTTTAAAAGACGCGGCGGCTGCTTCTATATATGGCGCTAGAGCAGCAAATGGAGTAATATTAATTACGACCAAAAGAGGAAAGGAAGGGGTAACGACAGCTGAACTAAATGCATATGGTGGTTTGCAGCAACTGTGGAAGAAGCCACGGTTTTTAAATGCGGAAGAATTTGCCACCTTGGCTAACGAATTATATAGTAACTCGAATATGACCCCTAATCCCGAGTGGGCTAATCCTGCTTCGTTCGGTAAGGGAACCGATTGGATTGAAGAGGTGTTCCGCACTGCTCCTTTACAGAATTACGATGTGAATGTAAGTGGCGGATCTCAAAAAGTGCAGGCGGCTCTTTCTTTAGGCTATCGGGATCAACAAGGGACTTTAATCGAAACATGGAGTAAGCGATATACGGGTAGAGCCAATGTGGATGTCAATGTGAGCAATAAACTAAAATTTGGAGGAACCTTGGCTTTTGCTTATACCCATAGTAAAGGGCAGCGCAATGAAGATTTTCGGCTGGGTATCTTTAACCTTGCACAACAATTTTACCCCACACTGGGTTTAAGAGACGTCGTTAACGGTTCTTCAGCCTATTATTCTACCCAAGGTGACAACCCCATTCTCCGCGCAGAGTCGATGGAAAACTTTCTGAAAAATATGCGGATGTATGGAAATGCCTATGGAGAATATGAAATCGTCAATGGCCTGAAATGGCGGACGAGCATTGGCATTGACGCCAATAATAATAGAAGCACCACTTGGGAACCTAAAGTTGAAAGAGGTCATTATCGCAACTTACAAGCTATTTTGGGAGAGACGTATACGCAGGGATTGAATTGGTTGATAGAAAATACCTTGTCATTTAATAAGGCCTTTAATGAGCATAATATTTCAGCGGTTATTGGTCAAACGGCACAAAAAAACACGAACGATTGGATCGGTGTAACGGCTAGAGATTTCCAGAACGAGAATCTTCAGATTATCAATGGTAGTGCCGAATTAGAACGCAGAGCCAATGGCACGGGATCCGTATATTCCTTGGCCTCTTACCTGGGCCGCATTAATTATACTTACCGAAATAAATATCTCTTCTCGGCAAGTATTCGCCGGGATGGCTCTTCTAATTTTGGTCCGAATCATAAATGGGGAAACTTTCCTTCTTTCTCGGCAGGATGGAATATTTCGGAAGAAACGTTCTTTAAGCAGATCAAAGCGATCAACTCATTGAAATTAAGGGCCAGTTGGGGACAGTTAGGAAACGACGCTATTGGCGCCTTTAGCTATGCGAGTACAATCGGATTGGGAAGAGTGGGCGATAATTATGTGCTA
Organism: Olivibacter sp. EAT-5; assembly: GCF_044784325.1. Lineage (NCBI taxonomy): Bacteria > Pseudomonadati > Bacteroidota > Sphingobacteriia > Sphingobacteriales > Sphingobacteriaceae > Olivibacter > Olivibacter sp. EAT-5. The sequence continues at coordinate 3,765,307 of NZ_CP173028.1, forward strand.
GGTCCGGATCAAGGCTTAGCGATTGGCGCAAGTATGATCCGCCCGGGAAATCAAAACCTAAAATGGGAAACGAGTGAGCAGATTAATATCGGACTTGATGCCTCCTTTTTAAATGATCACGCGTATCTGACCGCAGAGTATTATATTAAAGATACGAAGGATATGTTGGTAAGTTTACCGGTGTCGATGGAGGCAGGTTTTGAGAGCGCACCATCCGTAAATGGTGGAAAGGTTAGGAATAAGGGATTGGAATTACTACTGGGATATAATGGTAACAGCGGCGAATTTAAATACGATCTGAGCTTCAATTTGGCAACACTGAAAAATGAAGTATTATCATTGGGGACGGGTCGTCCTATCACTGGACCAACAGTCGGTTTTACGAGTATGAGCTCATCATACACCGAAGTTGGCGAGCCTATCGGATATTTTAGAGGATATATAGTAGATGGAATCTATCAACAGGATGAGGAAGTGAATAAAGCACTGCAGCCGAATGCACAGGCAGGCGATTTTAGATTTAGAGATGTAAATGGGGATGGTGTATTGTCTGATGCGGATCGTGTCAAGCTTGGAAGTCCTTGGCCGTCATTAACATATGGTGCAAATATGGATTTTTCTTATAAAGGATTCGATTTGAATATTTTGTTTCAGGGAGTTGCAGGGAATGAGATTTTTCATGTAAACAAATTTTCGACCTACCCGATTAAATACTTTGGAGGGAGTGGTGTCATTAATGCATCGGCGGAGGTTCTAAATCGATGGACACCCGAGAATGGCGGTAATACGGTTCCAAGATTGACTTATACCGATGCCAACGGAAATTATGCCAACGTTTCTTCCTTTTACATTGAAAAAGGAGATTTTCTTCGCCTACGCAATGTGACCTTGGGTTACAGCTTGCCTAGCGGTTTATTCGCCGATGAGGGTTTGATCAAACGGATTCGCGTTTATGTGAGCGCTCAAAACCTACTAACCTTTACACAATATTCGGGCTTCGACCCGGAAATCGGTAGTACGAGTCCATTGGCTTCGGGTGTTGACGACGGGGTATATCCTATACCAAGAACGTATATGTTAGGACTAAGAGTCGGACTTTAATGAATGACATGGAGTTACATACTAAAAATAAAAAAATGAAAACAACCTATATACTCGGTTTTTTAACCTTTTTCATTTTGATGTCTTGTGGCGATAAATTTCTATCCCTATCACCAAAAGATACATTAACAGAGGAAAACTTTTACCTTAACGAATCGGATGCACAGGCCGGTTTAAATGGCGCATATGGTATGTTACAGCGAGAGGAAACCTTTAGCAATGTAAGAGATGCAGCGGATGTTGAATGGGCAATTGCAGGTGATATGTACGAGATGGATGGAAGTGCTAACCGAATCGAACTACACACCTTGGCTTTTCCCGCAACCAATACAATTCTAAGAGATATGTATATGGGAGCTTACCTTGGTGTAAGTAGAGCAAATATAGTAATTAATAAGGTTAGCGCTATGGAAAATATCGCTGAAGAGTCCAAACAACTTATCTTGGGGCAAGCAAAGTTTTTACGAGCTTTATTTTATTATCGGCTGGTTACTTATTGGGGAGGTGTACCGCTAATTACTGAAATCCTAGATGCTTCTTTTAATTTGGAAGTATCTCGTGCAAGTGCCGAAGAGGTTTGGGCATTAATTGAATCGGATCTTTTGGCGGCAAAGACCGCTTTGCCGAAGACCTGGACAGGTAATAATGTTGGAAAAGCAACAACAGGATCGGCCCTGGCTTTGCTTATTAAAGCCGCTTTGTGGCAAGAAAAGTATGAAGATGCGGTTGGCTATGGGGAAGAGCTGATACAGTTAGGTGTTCACGGCTTGGTACCCAAGTTTAGAGATGTATTTAGCGAGGAAAATGAAAATAATGAAGAGATCCTATTTTCTACGCAGTTCAGACCTTCGCAAGATAGTGAAGGGAACAATTTAGTGAAGAGAACAGCACCCCGCGGTGCGCCTTCTGAATTTACCGGAGGAGCTGCCTGGAGCAATTTTGTACCACAGCAACACTGGGTAAATACATTTGAAAAGGATGATCAAGGCAAGATAAAAGATAAACGGTATTGGGACGTAATTATCGGTCCGGGAGAACCTCATCAAAATATGCCTGCTTTTGTGATGCCAAATGAAGTGCCGACAGGTTGGTCGAAAACGGGATATATTGTAACGAAGTATTGGGAAAAACCTACTATCAACAATTCGGGGATTAACGCACCGATCATGCGTTTTTCGGAAGCTTTATTGAATTATGCCGAGGCTCTCAACGAAATTGGAAGAACGTCGGATGCCATAGTACAAATTAATAAAGTCCGCGAACGAGCGGGGTTGGACCAACTTTCGGCTGGTCTAGGAAAGGAAGAAACCCTAGATGCAATCTTTAAAGAAAGACGGGTGGAATTTATATGGGAATCGACGGGTGGATTTTCAGATCTCAATCGAAGAGGTCGTTTCATCGACTTTATAAGGAAGGAAAGACCGAATATTAACGACTTAAATGTTGATCAGAAACCTTGGTTACATACCCGACCCATTGTATTCCCGATTCCCAGAGAAGCATGGGATCGCAATAAAGCATTAGAACAAAACCCAAATTATACATTTTGAGTTAATCAATAACGGAGAGCGAAATTATGATGAATCAATTCAACAAATCCCGCCGATCTTTCCTGAAGTCGGCCGCAATCGGAACCTCGGCTATTACCTTTGGCGGCATCTTGCCCGGCTTTTCTGCGAAGAGTTATGCGAATATCGTAGGTGCAAATGAGAAGGTCCATGTCGCGATGATGGGGGTAAATGCAAGAGGGCTGGCATTAGCAAACAATTTTTCTAGTCAACCAAATTGTGAAGTAGTTTACATCTGCGATGTTGATCGAAGGGCAGCGGCTAAGTGTATCAGTCAAGTAGCTAAAAACCAATCCCGAGAGCCGAAAAGCCAAGAAGATTTCCGAAAGGTTTTAGATCGGAAAGAGGTAGATGCGATGGTCATTGCAACACCCGATCATTGGCATGCGCCTGCTGCTATTTTAGCTTCTAAAGCAGGAAAACATGTGTATTTGGAAAAGCCATGTAGCCATAATCCATACGAGGGTGAATTATTGGTGAAAGTTGCGGAAAAGTATAAAAATGTGGTTCAGATGGGGAATCAACGCCGATCGTGGCCAAATGTAGCTGCGGGAATTGCAGACTTACATAACGGCATTATCGGAAAACCTTATTTTGCAAAAACTTGGTATACCAATAATCGACCCTCGATTGGTATCGGTAAGAAAGTTGCCGTACCCGAATGGCTGAATTTTGATCTTTGGCAGGGCCCGGCACCTCGGAAAGAATATAAGGACAATATATTGCACTATAATTGGCATTGGTTTTGGCACTGGGGTACCGGAGAAGCACTAAATAATGGTACGCATATGGTTGATTTGGCGCGTTGGGGACTGAAAGTTGATTATCCAACCAAAGTGACTTCCGCTGGAGGAAGATATCGTTATCAAGACGATTGGGAAACGCCTGACACGCAAGTGATAGCCTTGGAATTTGGCGAACAAGGTACCATTACATGGGAGGGAAGGAGCTGTAATGGACGCACCATAGAAGGAGCAAGCGTGGGTGTCATTTTTTATGGTGAAAATGGTGCTTTACAAATCAATGGTGATAATGGTTATGCCGTTTATGATCTTCAGAATAAGTTAGTAAAGGAAGTAAAAAACAGCAAGGAAATCGATACGAGAAATCTTACAAATCCTTCGCAGGCTCTCGATGCACTGCACATTCAGAATTTTTTTGATGCAATAAAGAAGGGAACGGATTTAAATGCAGATATAGTAAGTGGACACAAAAGTACCCTGCTGGTGCAACTGGGAAATATCGCGCAGCGTGCAGGTGGCCTGTTAAAAACGGACCCTACCAATGGGCATATTTTAGCGAATGAAGAAGCGCTTCAATTCTGGAAACGAAGCTATGAAGCAGGCTGGGAGCCTACGCTGGATTAAATATTTAAGGACCGGCAGATATATTGCCTATTGCAGAAAGATTATAAAGACAAACAATGAAAACAGTAACTGTAAGTACGTTGACCAAGAAAGATACCACGATTTCCATTCTGATTATTGGTTTAATGTTTTTTATATTTGGTTTCGTTTCCTGGGTAAATGCGATCCTTATTCCTTATTTTAAGATTGCCTGCGAGCTTACGCATTTTCAATCGTATTTAGTAGCCTTCGCGTTTTACATCGCCTATTTTGTCATGTCGGTACCCGCTTCCTATTTATTGAAAGCCCTGGGTTTCAAAAAAGGCATGATGGTCGGCTTTTTTGCGATGGCTTTGGGAGCGCTGATATTTGTGCCTGCAGCCCTCAGTAGAACCTATGGCATCTTCTTGTTAGGCTTATTTACGATCGGTATCGGCCTGGCCATTTTGCAAACGGCAGCGAATCCTTACATCACGATCTTGGGGCCAAAAGAACGGGCCGCTCAACGCATCAGTATCATGGGGATTTGTAACAAAGGCGCCGGAATATTAGCGCCGATTTTATTTGCTGCCGTTATTTTGAAACCAACAGATCAGGCCTTATTTGAACAGTTAACACATATGGGAGTTGCCGAACGAGCGCAAGAGCTGGATGAGCTGATACGAAGGGTTATTGCCCCGTACACGGTTCTTGGAATAACGCTTGTTTTAATTGGTTTGGGCGTGCGGTACTCGCCACTTCCTGAAATCAATACGGAAGAAGAGGATGAGCAGGTAGCAGCGGCGAATAGTGATAAACATAGCATTTTTCAATTTCCGCATCTAATTTTGGGCGCTGTGGCTATATTTATCCATGTCGGCACGCAGGTAATTGCAATAGATACGATCATTAATTATGCAGGCTCTATGGATATTCCCTTGTTGGAGGCGAAAGTTTTCCCATCTTATACCTTATTTGTCACCATCTGTGGTTATTGCTTAGGCATCATCTGTATTCCCCGGTGGATCAGCCAGGTGAATGCATTACGCATTTGCACCCTTCTTGGAGCTGCCTTAACACTCTTAATAATTTTTGCTCGGGGAAATGTGTCTATATTAGGCCATCATACCGACATATCGATATGGTTTGTCGTGCTATTAGGCTTCGGCAATTCCTTGATATGGGCCGGGATATGGCCATTGGCACTCGATGGATTAGGGCGATTCACTAAATTAGGCGGTTCTTTATTGATTATGGGCCTCTGTGGTAACGCTATTTTGCCCTTAGCTTACGGTTATTTTGCCGATGCTTTTAATCTTCGAATGGCTTATTGGGTCTTATTTCCTTGTTATTTATATCTTATTTATTACGCAGCATATGGCCATAAAATTAGAAAGTGGTTTTAACTTAAAGGCCGGTGTATCGGCATAATTTTATATGACAGAAAAAATAATAAAAATTTATAATGCAAAATTGATTAGCCCGCAACGAGTGATAGACCAAGCGATTGTGCTTATTAAAAATGGGAAAATTGCGGATATATTGGAGGAAGATATAGAAATACCGAATGCGATTCATATAGATGCAAAAGGCAAATATCTTTCGCCAGGGTTTATCGACTTGCATATTCATGGTGGTGGTGGTGCAGATTTTATGGACGGTGAAGTAGAAGCCTTTCTCAAAGTAGCAGAAACGCACGTGAAATTTGGTACGACGGCGATGGTTGCGACAAGCTTGACAAGTGATAAGGCAAATCTCCTGAATACATTGAAGGTTTATGAAGAAGCACATCTCAAAAATAAACGTGGTGCGGCATTTTTAGGTTTACATATTGAAGGCCCTTATTTTTCGATGAATCAGCGGGGAGCCCAAGATCCGCGGTACATTCGAGATCCTGATCCCGATGAGTATCGCGAAATTGTGCAATCATCTAATGCGATCGTCCGCTGGAGTGCCGCACCTGAAAGAAAAGGAGCCATCGAATTCGGCCGTTATCTTCGGCAACATAATATTATTCCATCGGTTGCCCATACAGATGCGATTTATGAAGAGGTAGTGGAAGCCTTTGAAAATGGATACACCTTGGCGACCCATCTATACTCTGCAATGTCAAGTGTGACACGGAAGAATGCCTTTCGCTATGCAGGTGTAATAGAAGCTGCCTTTCTGATTGATGAAATGGATGTCGAGATCATCGCCGACGGTGTACATCTTCCCGCACCTTTGTTGAAATTAGTTTACAAGATTAAGGGTCCCGACAGGATTGCTTTGATCACGGATGCAATGCGTGGAGCTGCTATGCCTCCCGGCCCTAGTATTTTAGGTAGTAAAGAAAATGGTTTAGCGGTTATTGTTGAAGATGATGTGGCTAAGTTGCCGGATAGAAGTTCATTCGCAGGTAGCGTCGCAACTGCTGATCGCTTACTCCGAACCATGGTGAACGTAGCGGAGGTGCCTTTAGTGGAAGCGGTAAAAATGCTCAGCTATACACCTGCACGCATTATGAATGTGTTGGATCGAAAGGGATCGATCAGCGTAGGGAAAGATGCAGACCTGGTAATTTTTGATGCCGATTTTAATATTCATTGTACCCTTGTTAACGGCGTGGTTCTTTATGAAAGAACCTAATCTATCTTGTTTAGCAAAAAGGCGATCAAAGATTGCCTTTTTGCCATTCTTCAACAGCATAATTAGCGGCACGTGCGGTAAGCGCCATATAAGTCAATGATGGATTTTGATTGCCTGTGGAAGTCATACAGGCACCGTCCGTAACGAATACGTTTTTGCAATGATGTAATTGATTCCATTTATTTAACAAGGATGTGTCCGGGTCGCTCCCCATGCGTACACCTCCCATTTCATGCACTTCAAGTCCCGGATTGCGATTACCAACCTCTTTTTGGTCTGCTGTCTTTATATTTTTACAGCCAGCTTTTTCTAACATAGCAGCACCCTCTCGCAGAAAGTCGCGCATCAACTTTTCATCATTTTCTGTATAATCAATGGAAGTGATTAACAATGGTACACCCCACTGATCTTTCGTTGTTGTACTTAATCGAATATGATTGTCGTAAATCGGCACCGTTTCTCCCTGCATCATCATAGATATCGTCCATTGGCCAGCTTCGGTGAGGCTATCTTTTAAGTGCTGACCAATCCCATTTGCCGACTTATTCCAACTTGATCGACTGGCATTGAAGGCAATCATATAGCCTCTTAAAAAATCAGTTTCCTGTTGGTAAACGTTTCTAAAAGAGGGCATAAAAACCTGTGTTGGCCTTCTACCATAATAATAACGGTCTTCAAAGCCCTCCATCGTCGCCGTTATTCTTCCTCGGTAGTTATGGAAGGCGATATACCTACCCATGAGACTATTAAGATTTCCTAAACCTTTCGGGAATTTACTTGATTTGGAATTCAATAAAATAAGATTGCTGTTCAAGGTAGATCCATTCACAAATATTATATGGGCATTATAGATCGTTTCCTTCTTCGTAATCGTATCAACGGTTCTTACGCCGGTAGCTCTTCCCAGCTTTTCGTCGTAAATAATGGAATGGACAACGGTATTTGGCTGGATGGTCAAATTTCCCGTTTTCTCAGCCCAGGGAAGGGTAGAGGCATTGGAGCTGAAATAGGCACCGAATGGACACCCCCTTTGACAAAGTGATCGGGCCATACAGGTTGCTCTTCCCTGTCGTAGATGGATGTCTTCCGGTTTTGTAATATGGGCACATCGTCCTATAATTACGGGTCGATCCGGAAATTCTTGTTTAATTTTATCCTTAATATGCAGTTCCACTGCATTCATTTCGAAAGGCGGAAGGACCTCGCTGTCAGGCAAGTTCTCCAAGCCGTCTCTATTGCCCGAAACGCCAATAAATTTTTCGACATAACTGTACCAAGGCGCAAGGTCAGCGTACCGAATAGGCCAATCCGTTGCAAAACCATCCCGTTTGGGCGCCTCAAATTCGTAATCGCTCCAGCGCTGCGTTTGCCTTGCCCATAACAAAGATTTACCGCCCACCTGATAACCTCTAATCCAATCAAATGGCTTTTCTTGAATGTAAGGGTGGAGGTAGTCACGAATGTAAAAATGTTCGGTCGACTCATCAAAAGCATAATGTTTGCTGATAATCGGATTATCTTCAACCATTTGTCGCGTTTTGTTATTATGGTGCTTAAATTGCCACGGATCCAGCATAGCCGTTGGATAATCCTTTACGTGTTTAACCATCCGCCCCCTTTCTATTACCAATGTCTTTAGTCCTTTTTCACAAAGTTCCTTGGCTGCCCAGCCTCCGCTTATACCGGAGCCTATTACGATGGCATCGAATGTGTATTCTCCTGTATCCATACGTGTATCCATGTTAACGGTTCACTCTCTCCTTTTTAATATCGTCTTTGCTTATTTGCCTTCCTTTAGACGCAAACTTCTTTCGTACATAACTTAATACAATCGCTAAATCCTTGTCATTAAGAAAGGAAAAGCTCGGCATTTCATTTTTTCCGTGTAATATCAAGCGAATGAATTCGGCTGTTTCTCCTTCAACTATTTTGTTATGCAGAAGCGAAGGGTAGGTCCCCGTAAGACCACGACCATTGGGTTTATGGCATGATGCGCAGTAATTCGTATAGAGTATTTCTCCCTCACTTCGCATCTCTTTAGTATTACTTGCGATTTTTGCTTTTAATACAAGGTTGGCAGTTGATATGCTTTTGTCTACTTTCTTGATTTGTAAAATGCGATCATCATTTTCTTCGGCAAATCCATTGGGATTCCAATCACGATTACTGGTGGCCATATACACTGTTCCGTCAGGGGACGCGTATACGGCGCGGATGCGACCGAAGGTGCGTTCAAAAAAATGATAAACCGTATCGGCCTTCGTCCCTTCTTTGTTTAACGGAAGCGCATATAGGCTATTACCCTTTAGGGTTGCCAATAGCAATGTATTTTTCCATTCGGGAATTTCAGCTGATGCGTAATAAGCTAAACCTGCGGGTGCGATGGTCGGTGTCCAAGCATGTAAGGGCGGTGCTAATATAGAATCCTGGGCAAATAATCGTTCTTCTTGGCTGTCGACGTATCCGGCTATTTTAGGCCAGCCATAGTTGCCACCCCTTTGGATGATATTGACCTCATCGTCTGTGGCATCACCATGGTCGGAATTATATAAGATCCCCTTGGGACTAAAAACAAGTCCCTGTGGGTTTCGTAAACCCCAAGCCCATACTGCGTTGTTTGGAAAGGGATTATCTGAAGGAATGCTTCCATCTATATTAAAGCGCAGTATCTTCCCATTTGGAGAGGCTAAATTTTGCGCATTCTCATTTTGTGCGCCGTCGCCCGTGGCTATGATCAATTTACCGTCCGGAGCTATAGCTACTCGGGCCCCAAAATGGCCTTTCCATGCCGGATATTCCAATATCGTTAAGGGGTGAACCAATGTATCTGCTTCATAGGTGTAGCGAACCACCCTTGAAACATGAACTTGATCACTTTTACGCGCAGAATAGGCAATAAAAACATAAGGAGTTTCGGACATATTTGGATGTGTTACCATTCCCAATAATCCAGCGGTCCGTTCACGGTAAAGGTTAGGTAGCGTAAGAAGTGTTTTGATATGACCTGATTTAGCATCTATCTTGTTCACTTTTCCTGATTGCTCTGTAAACCAAATTTCATCGTCGGGTCCGCTGGTAATTTCCCACGGTACATCTAAGTGACTCGCTACAATATTTACACGCACATAGGTTGAATCCAGCAGGAAAATAGGTGCTTCTTCCTCTTGTTTATCTGTATGCTTACAGGTAAAAAAAAGAAATATACCGTAAATAATGAGTAGCCACGCAATGCATTTTTTTTTCATCTTATCTGTTCATAATTTAAATTTCGATAGCTTTTTGCCAGGAATGCGCAATTAACCAGGCACCTGCTGCCGTCGGATGAACACCATCCCATGACCAATGATTATCAGGAGCAATCTTACGCGCCTCATTAAATATCGCTTGATAGGGTATAAAAGCAGCCTTAAATTGTTGTGCTAATTCTTTGACAATTGATTGGTAGCTGGCAAACTCAGGATGCAGTGCCTCATACGGACTTCCTTTGAAGCCAGGCTGATACCATGGCTCGCCGATAATTAACTTGACTTGCGGTAAGCGGGCTTTAGTTGCTTTCAAAAGTTGCTCATAGGATTGGCGGAAGTCGCGAGTGGTTCCTTGGTAGCCCTTGGTTTTTGTATGCCAGAAATCATTAACACCAACCAATATGCTTAATACGTTTGGTTTTAATTTTAGGCAGTCTTCTTCCCACCTTTCAGCTAACTGATACACCTTATTGCCACTTATACCGCGGTTGTAAAAGACCATTGGTTTATCAGGATGATCAAATTGAAGTTGAGAAGTAACCAAGAATGCATATCCCGAACCGAGTGCCAGGGGATTATTCATCGAATGATCATTTCTTTTTCTTCCGGCATCGGTAATCGAATCTCCCTGAAAAAGTATGATATCATCTCTTTGAAGCTGAATGCTGGAGGAATTATCGATTAATTGGTTAGCTTTGCATAAGGCATCGGCTATCGGCAGTGTCGTAAGTAAACTAAGTGATGCTTTCTTTAGGAATGAACGTCGGGAAGCTGTAATTTCTTTTTTCATGATCGCGATGGTTGATGAGTATAAACTTAAAGATGATAGGGTTTCCTATAAGCGTAGTGCAGGTGTTTATTCGCTTCTTCGTGATTCGTGAAGACTTCCTTTTGCGGATCCCAGGTTAATTGTTGCTTCTTTTCCAATGCGATATTAGCCAAATGTGCAAATACCGTAGAGTAGTGCCCTTCCTGTAGTGGACAACAAGGCTCCTTTCTTGTTTGTACACTATGTAGAAAATCGCTTACCATGTTTTCGGTAATATCTAATGAATACCCTTTCGGAAGATTTGCTTGTGTTAAGTCAAATGACTCATCTTCTAGGTAATGATCCCATTTCTGAAATTGTCCTTCGGTAGTATGGTAAATTCGATAACCCCGATCACTAACGTACATCGTTCCATTCGTACCTCTGAATTCCAGTTCGCCATAAGGAAAAGGTTTGCCACTTGATCCTTCGTAAATACCTAAGACAGCTAATGTGCCTTTTGATAACTCAAAGCAGATTTGCATGGTATCCGGAATGGTACGGTCGTCATCAACAACAAAATTACCTCCCATGGCTGAGACGGCGATGGGGGCGGTTTCCCCTAACATCCAACGCATCAAGTCTGCATAATGCACACCCCAATTGGCCATTTGACTCGAATAGTCGCTCCACCACCTAAATTTATAGGGTGCAATATTATATTGGTAGGGCCGATAGGCCCGGGGACCAAGCCATAAATCCCAGTCAAAATCGGATGGTGGGATTTCCGGTTTTTGCTTCCCGATGCCTCGGGGGAATAAATTATTAAAGGTGTAGGAACGTGTTAAGGTAATTTTTCCCAAGCGACCCGATTGCACAATCTCAGCCGCTTTTTGATGTACGATAGAGGCTCTCCGATGCAGACCAACACTGACAATACGATCGCTCTGTCTTTGGGCCTCCAGCATTTTCTGTCCTTCATAAACCGTCATACCTAAGGGCTTTTCAATATAAACATCTTTTCCTGCTTTGATCGCGTCGATGGTTTGCAGGGCATGCCAATGATCCGGTGTAGCAATACATACAGCATCCACATTTTTGTCTGCCAATAGATCCTTATAATTTTTATAGCGTTTCACCTGCGTAGGGAATTGTTCGCCCATTTGCGGTATTCTTGCCCCATTCTCTTCTTTAAATCGCTGATTAACTCGACTATCATCTCGGGTTAAGTAGGGTTCATAAATATCGCACAGGGCTACAACTTCACAATTTGCTTGCTTCATAAAGCTACGCAGTAATTGTGTCCCTCTATTTCCAACGCCAATAAAGCCCATTTTTACTTTTTTGGTATTAGCCAGCGAGGGGATTGATAGATTCATCAACCCGGCTACGGTTGCTAAGGTAGCTGTGTCTTTTAGGAAAGATCTTCTGGATGTTTGCTTTTCCATATGTCAAGTTGTTATTTGAACGTTTAGTGAGATGTATACATAAAGCGTGCGTTTAAAGCAGAGAACTATAATGTTCAGCGCTTTCAAAAATACCACCACTTGTTGCATAGAAATCTTCATTTAAATAAAACACGCCCTGCTTGATTTTCGTCCAGTTCGCGTTATTCTTAGGATGATAAGTGCACATCTTTTCCCAATTAATATAATTCACATCACCATTGGTCTCGATCAGCCCCATGCCGATATCAGGGAAAGGAAGCACCCTACACGCTAGATTTTTATGCCAGTCTACCAGAATAGGATTAACCGTTAAATCAGAACAAGCACAGGGGATTCCTTTTTCCCAAGCAGCTTTTGCAATTTTTATCGACATGCTAAGCGTTTTTGCAATTCCTTTTAGTATAATAGCCCGATATCCTTTCTGTATAGCAACAATTGCCCCCTGTTCATCATGAACGCTTTCGTCAGCACCAATCCGTATGGGCACATCGGAAATGTCTTCTTCATTTGATTCCATAAGCGGTTCTTCGTACAATAATATTTGCTTGGCAGCGCCAATAGATTCAGCATGTTGCAAATACTTTAAAAACGTTTCTTTTTTTTCATATCGTCCATTGGCATCCATGGTATAAAGTACTTTACCGTCCTTGGTATGGGGAGTTCGATAAGCTTGAAGTGCCTGATGAACTTGTGTTAACCGTTCTTGATCATGTTGTAACATCGTTTGTTGATCGCCTGGATAACCGGTTTTGATTTTGAAAACAAAATAACCCGATTGGGCGGCTTCTTTAATCTGTTCCAAGGGCATACCATAAGGAATTTGGAACATGACTGCCAGCCGATCACTTTTACTGGATAGTGCCGACTGATACGGTGCCGGAATAAGCGCATCGAAAGTTTCTAGACCATGTTCGGCAGCAAATAATAGCCAAGCTGCATGGTCAATGCCCACATAAGAGTTTAGTATAAAATTAATATGCAGATCGGCTTTGTTCGTGATGGATTTTCCACTTGAAATCAAATCAGGGAATATTTTCTCCTGTAAAGAAATGGGATGTGTAAAAGGCGTTTCCTTAATCAGATTTAAAGTGCTATTAGTCAATGCATACATCAAAGCATTACCTTTTGTTTCGCCATACTTAACAAATAAATCGGCGTCTCCATATAAAATACTTTGATTAGACAGGCCGATACTTTCTAAACTGGAAGAAGCTCTTAGTTTGGTGACAATTTGCCATAATTCGGTGAGGTAGGCCCCCTTAAAGCCAAAGGGACGAATCAGCTTCTCAATTTCAAAAGCACTATCGGTTTCAATAATTTGTATCGTTCTATCTTTTTCCATTTGACAAATCTTTAATTAAGAAATCTTGGAGAAATGTGTGATCCACTAAATCCGGATAGGCATTAAAAATGCGATCAATTTCTTCCATTTGTCCGGCTGAAAGGTCTTCTTCAGGATCCAAGCACCAACGACCGGGTAAAAGGCCCTGTCTTCGTAGTACTTCGTGTATTCCCGGGATACAACCTTTAAATTGATGGGCTGAATCGAATATTACCGCATTCATGTCTGTTACTTGCACACCTTTGGTAAGTAATGCCTGAACACCGGTAAAGTTGGTTCGTTTACACGTTTTTATTTCTTCCAGTAGAGCCACCGCTTTGCTTGTAAAAACGGCCCAGTGTCCCAGCAATCCGCCAACAAATTCTTTGGTAACTAGCTTGCCATTGATGGGAAAAGCGTAGGTGGTTAATAAATCGGCGACAATATTATCGTCGTTACCCGTGTATAACGCAATGTCATCTTTACGGCTTGAATGACATAGCGCGCGCACGACATCCAGGGTTTGATAACGATTGAATGGGGCAACCTTAATGGCCTCGAGGTGCTTTATTTCAGCAAATTTTGCCCAAAAATCATAGCTAAATATGCGGCCACCCACGCTTGGTTGCAAATAAAAGCCGATAATAGGAATTATTTCCGCCACCTCTTTTGCATGCAACAGGATTTGATCTTCACTCCATTCGTTTAGTCCGCCAAGACTCAATAAGCCTAAATCGTAACCATATTGATTGGCTAACTGCGCTTCTTTAATGGCCTGTTCGGTGCGGCCACAGATCCCGGCAATTTTTAAAAAAGGATAAGGGGGACGATTACGCTCAATTTCGTCCGCAGCAATAGCTAGCACTTTTTCATATAAATTGACATGGGGTGATCGTATTGCAAATTGCGTGCTATGGACGCCTATGGCTATTCCACCTGCGCCGGATGCTATATAATAGCGCGTCAATTGACGTTGATAGACTTCATTTAGAGTCCTATCGGCGTTCAGCGCTAGTGGATGCGCAGGAATAACGGTACCCGTTTGTAAAAGCGATTTCTTCTCAGCTGATAAATATTGAAAGCTCATGTGATAATGTTGTTTGGTCTTAAAATCGGCCTTGTCTTTCTTGAAAGTGCGTCGGCTTTTCGATGGTTTTTCCGCCATGACTTAACCAATTAGCGGTGATCTCGATCATTTGCCTTAAGGTTACTTTCGGATAACCGAATAACTGATGGGCTGCTGATGCGTTGCTAAGAAGGGCAGTTGGCTGAGTTTCGTTAATAAAACGGGGAGTTTTGTTTAATAAATTACCGAATTGGTTCGCTAACCATTGAATAGAAACAGTTTCCGGCCCCGTGACGTTTAAAATTTTAGCGGGTACGGTACAGTGGAGCAAAGATCTCAACGCAATCTCATTGGCATCTCCTTGCCAGATGACATTTACATTTCCCATACGAAGATCAATAGGTTTGTCTTCCATCACTGCTTTGGCAATTTCCAGTAGAACACCGTATCGTAAATCAATAGCATAATTGAGGCGATAAATCAAGGTGGGAATTTGATATTTCTCAGCAAAGAATTGGAAGATCCGCTCCCGTCCGAGGCACGATTGTCCATATTCCCCAATAGGTTCCGGACTTTGCTCTTCTGAGCATCCTCCTGCAGTTACCAACGATAAGGGGTAGACATTTCCGGTAGAGAATATAACCATTCGCGAATTTTTGAAGCGCTCGGCTATTCTACCTGGTAAATAGGTGTTCATGATCCAGGTAAACGGTTCTTTGCCTGTCGTTCCGAATTTCTGTCCTACGAGGTAAATAATATGCTCAACGTCCGGAAGTGACTGTAAGTGATCTTCGTTTAAGAGGTCCGCCGTAATGGTTTCGACGCCGCTTGCTTGAAGCAAATCCCTGCTTTCCCCATCTGAAAATCGGGATACTGCAATCACTCGTCGGTCTTTACCGGCAAGTTTGGAGGCTACATGCGCCGCTTTTGCCATACTTGGTCCCATTTTTCCACCAGCACCCAAGATCATAATGTCACCATCTATTTGAGACATATCTGCGATTAAGGAAGCTGAAGGCTCGTATAGCTTTTGTTCTAATAATTCTAAATTCTGCATCATCATTTTATTTTAAGAATAATTCATTAGCATTGCTGATAGCCAGCATAATTAAGACAATCAAACCTATAGAGGCGAAAAAATTGGTAGGTTTTGTATTGACAAGCGTCCCCATAATGTGGGTATCATTCGATATAACAAACATAGCGATGCCAATGAAGGGCACGAGGAATATGGTTACACTTTGAGCAAATACAATAAGCTCCAAAGGAAGCTTCCCAAAAACAATGGCAATGGCACTTCCAAAAAGCATAACCAAGGCGATAAAAAAACGTACTGCTTTGGCATCCAACTGATAATCAAAGCCAAATGCGTCTGCTATCAGAGTGCCACCAAGCGTCGCGTTTCCAATTAAGGAGGAGAAGGAAGCGCCAAAAAGTCCCATCAAAAATAAGCTGGATGCGTATCTTCCAAATAACGGCTCAAGCGCCCGCGCCATGTCCGAAGCATTATTCACGGGTAATTTTTCCGCATGCAAAACGGCCGCTGCACAGATCATGACCATAGCGCTCATTAGTCCCAGCATAATAATGCCTGTCATACTTCCATTTCGATGGCCGTCCGTAGCCAATGTGTTTTTTTTACGTTCCTGCACTAAATAAGATTGGTAAAATGCACCAACAATAGAGAAGCACGAAGCAAAAAATGCGATGACGAGACCGATTGATCCCGCGGGGAGGGAAGGAACGAATCCCGTAATAATGTCCTCAACAGAAGGCTTAACAAAGAACAAAGTGACGATAAACGAAAAGAGCATTAACGCAATCAATAGAATCATCAACCTTTCCAATATTTTATAAAAACCGCGAAAAAATAACAGCACGATTCCAATGATGTTAAAAAGTATAATCCACATAGGAATAGAACTATTATTGATTTCAGCAATGGAAATCCCTACGCCGATGGCATTTCCGGCTTGGAAGGACGTCGCTACTAAAAATAGCCCTAAACCGATAATTATAGCGGAAATTTTACCCCATTTTTTACGGATCACACCCAATAGCGATTCCTGTGCAGCGATGCCGATCCGCGCACCCATATGAGTGAAGATCGCCATAAAAAAAATGGCTAAAACCACAATCCATAATAAAGAGAAACCATAGTCTGCACCTAGTTTAGAGGTAATTGTCATTTTGCTCGGACCGAATACAAGCGCTGCTGTAATAACTCCGGGACCTAAAGAGGCAAACCAATGCTTGAAATATTGGGTACGTGGCTTGTGGTAAGATGTAGAATTGGAGATTATTTCTTGATTTGGCATTTTATTATGTTTATAATTAATATCCTTCGTTTTGTGCCAAAATACCTGCTGCCGATTGATCAATCTGACGTTGAGGAATGGGAAAACGCTTCATATAGGCTTGTGGCTTAAGTGTAACTTTTACGGGTGTTTGGTTTGCGTGATTAAATAATCGCTCTTCTTGTTTCATAACTTCTTCAAATTTTCCAGATCGAACCAGGTCAAACCATCGCTCATTTTCGTACGCAAATTCGAGCTGCCGTTCCAGAAATAACACATGGAAAAAGTCTTGCTCATTTGTAATTGATGCAGTTGTGTAGTTGTGATCGCTATTTCCAAAGGCCCGTTCTCGTATTTTATTAAGTGCATTCAATGCTTCTTGTTGTTGCCCGAGATGATATAGCACTTCGGCCTGCAGGAGTAGAATATCGGCATAACGCAAAATCGGTAAATCGAGTCCTGATTGCCCTTGGGTATGTGGCACGGCGTATTTATTGACATAGGGATACCAAATAGGAGGTACATTAGGTGTGTTTGGCGGAATCCACCATTCCGTAATGGTTGGGCTTTTGCGCCTATCGCCCTCCACATAATTCTTGTGTAGGCTCCAGGAAGGCAATGCAATTTCATTTCCGCGCGAGGCAATGTCAATAACGCCTGAATTCGGCAGAAATGCCGTGGATAAATTATGGCCATTCGAGCCGTCAATGTAGTTCAATGAAAATAGTACTTCCGTATTGTTTTCTGATGCAATTTTCCATAAGGAGCTAAAATCACTTACCAAGCTAAAAGAAGAGCCTGCTTCCTTAAAGAAACGATCCAATTGCGCTTTAGCAAGATCCCAATTTTGTTGGTAAACATGAACCTTTATCAGTAAAGCGATGGCCGCCGCTTTATTTGCTCTTCCATTCTCAATAGCGTTTTTCAGGGGAAGTATTTCAATCGCTCGTTCAAGGTCTTCTATAATCAAGGCGAAAATTTCGTCTTCGGCACTTCTACCGATACTAGCTGCTTCTTCAACAGACAGTATGCCGGTAACTTTGGGCACGTCGCCAAATAGCCTCACCAGATCAAAATAAAATAGCGCACGCATAAATTTGGCTTCTCCTTCAAATTGTTCTTTTTCACCCGCAGCATAGTCTGTCGGTTTATCCAAGTTAGTTAGTACTGCATTTGTACGGAAAATACCGTTATAGGTTGTTTCCCAAAAAGCAGCGATTAAAGGATTCGTAGCATTCACAGATAACATATCCATTTCGGGAGTCCCTTCGATTAAGGTATTCGCCGATAGGTATAAGTTATCAGTTGGTACTTCTAAAATTTGATAATCGGTTGGTTTTCTTGTTTGTAATCTATTATAGATACCTAATACAGCTAGATCAATATCATTGGCGGTATTGTAATAGTTTTTTTCAGTTAACACCGATTCAGGAACAGGGTTTAGTAGACTGTCGTGGCATCCGCTTAGCAAAAATGCAAGAGAACATAGCGTATAGAAAATCTTCTTCATGTGACTAGAAATTAACATTTAGGCCTAATGTGAAAATTCGATTAACAGGTTCTGAACCACTATTATAACCAGGAGTACTATTGATTCCGTCGATTTCCCCAGCTGTATAACCTTCCGGGTTATAGCCGTGAAAATTTTTATCGGTAATCATAAAAAGGTTGTTGATGGAAGTGTAGAGCCGAAATTTTTTCATTTTTAGTTTGTTCGCAAGGTGTTCGGGAAAAGTATAACCGAAGTTTACGTTGCGAACGGCAAGAAAAGAGGCATTTTCGATATAGATACTGGAATTCGCCTGAAATTCCAATTGACTTAACGCCGCTGCAGGCATCTTTCCGTCGCCAGGCTCCTGTTCCGACCACCACTGCCCTTCTACTAAGGAGCGGCGCATTGCACCTAAGACATTGCCTTGGTAATATTGGTTCTCGAAGTTATAGATCTTAGCACCCAATGAAGCTTGAATGGCAATGCTGAGATCAAAATTTTTCCACGAGAAATCGTTCACCAAACCCAAAATAGTTTTCGGCATATAACTGCCTAATATCACCCGGTCTTCGGGGTTAATGCGCCCGTCACCATTGACATCTTGATATTTCGGATTTCCGGGTTTGGATCCTGAAAGAACAGGGGTATTAGCTACTTCTTCCTGATTTTGTAAAACACCTATGGCTTGATAACCATAATAAGAAAACATGGGTTCTCCCAGTCGCAGCAGCCAGCTCATACCAAAACGATCCGTATATAAGCGCTCGGAAAGCCCACCCAGATCAATAACCTTGTTCTTATTATGAGCAAGATTGAAGGAGGTCGACCACGAAAAAGATCCTCCTTGAAAATTTCGAGAAGTCAATTCCAGTTCGATCCCTTGATTGCGGATTTTTCCAATATTCGTAAGCCAGCTTGTAAAGCCGGTAATCGCAGGAATGGATACATTGTACAACAAATTAGAGGTGGTTTTTTGGTAATAATCCACGGTAAGATTAAGTCGGTTTGCCCATAAGCCCAAATCAATACCGAAATCATATTCCTGCGTTTTTTCCCAGCTGAGTGACGGATTACCCAGGGTAGTTTGTACCTGTGCATTGGAAAGCTCATTGTTTGGCGAATAATAAGTGTTCCCGATTTGGCCCAGATAGTCAAAATTGCCAATATTAAAATTTCCGGTCGAACCGTAACTTGCACGTAGCTTTAAATCACTTATGGCAGAGAGACTTTTCATAAATTCCTCTTGCGAAACTCGCCAAGCAAGGGATGCCGAAGGAAACCATCCCCATTTATTATTTGGTCCAAAACGCGATGAAGCGTCCGTTCGCATGGAAGCGGATAATAGGTATTTGTCTTTATAAGCATAATGAACCCGAGAGAAATAGGAAACGAGTCCCCATTCTGTTTTAGACGTCCTGGTTTGGGCGGGATCGATAATCGCATTGTTTAAGGTATGGATAATGTCATTATTGAATGACCCGGGTACGGCCCCCATAGCCGATGATCTGGAGGTTGCTCTTTGATAAGATGCTCCCAGAATCGCATCGAAGTGATGATTATTAAAATCCTTATTATAACTTAATACGTTTTCATTCAGTAAGTTAATGGTTCTGGAGTCACTAGCTGTACCAATGGATATGCCATTGGTTGAACCCCAAGTGCTTCGGAACCGATCGGAAGAAGAATAACTTATGGTGGTTCCTATGGAAGATTTTATTTTGAGCCCTTTGGCAAGATCGATACTGGCATACACTTCGCCTATGGTGGTCATGGCATCGTCAAAGTAGAAAGAACCTTCCATAAATGCCATGGGATTCGTTTGGCCGGATACGACGAGCCCCCAATAATCACGCGCTTTTGGATAGGAGCCATCCGGGTTTTGAACCGGCACAAATGGCGGATATTTGACCAAGTCGATCATCGCATGTGGGGATAAGCGATTACGTGTATAATTGGGATTAAGCATCAGCCCCATATTCACGCGATCGTTTACCTTTACATCCACATTTGCTCGCGCACCGTAACTTTTAAACCAGGTGTTTTTCAATGTTCCTTGCACATCTTTTATAATGGCTGATGCATAGTATTTTACGTTTTCGGTACCGCCACTTACTGATAGATCGTAATTCTGGAAAGGGGCAGGGGATAAGAGGGCATCTTGCCAATTGGTATTGGCGTTGTTTCTGAGCGCATCGCTAACCTGATATTGAGGAGGGCGTCGATTGTCTCCCCAAACGGGAATACTGGTATCTCCACCAACATAATTAAATTCCCGGTTTTGGTATCTAACAGCGTAAGCGTAATATTCATCTTTATCCAGCCAATCATCGTGTCCCATGGCTGTCGAAACACCGCCACTTGCATTGATGTTAAGTACCGGCTTTCCCGTTTTTCCACGTTTCGTAGTAATAATAATTACTCCTCCCGCACCTCTCGATCCATAAATGGCAGCAGAAGAGGCATCTTTAAGTACTTCGATCGACTCCACATCATTCATATTGACATTGGCAAAAGAGCCTCCGGGGAAACCGTCGACTACCACTAAAGGACTATTGCCTGCATCAATGGACCCTGAACCACCACGAATACGTATCAGCGGCGCCGAACCGGGAGCACTGCGCGTCTGCGATACGTTAACGCCCGCTAGCCTACCCTGGAGAGCGGCTTCGGGTCTAGCTAAGGGAATCTGGTCGAGATTTTTATTTTCCAGTTTTGACACGGCCGCTGTGACGGAGGATTTTTTCATCGTTCCGTAACCGATAACCACCACTTCGTCCAATGCGGAAATGTCTTCTTTTAACGTAATGGTTAAGTGTTGCCTTCCATTCACTTTATGGTTTTGACTGAGGTAACCTATCAACGAGAAGGTTAACGTAGATCCACTATTCGTCATGATACTGAAATGGCCGTCAAGATCGGTAGTAACGCCCGTACGGTTAACGGTGTCCCGAACGGATACACCGGCCAAGGGTGCATTTTTTTCATCGACTACTTTTCCCTGCATACGAATGGTCTGGGCAGCCAGTTCGCCGATGGTGGAACAGGCCATTAACAAAAAAGCCAAGATTTTTGATGTTAGGTGATTTGTCTTTTTCTCCATAATTTAAGTTTTAATAAGCACCACTTTCGACCTACACCTACAGGTTTAAATCTGTAATGTGTACGTACACGTTAATATCGCAAGCAATTATTCATAAGTAATAGTCTAATGAGCAATATAGTCCCGCAGAAAGAGTTTATAATTTCGGTTACGTACCCGAAGATAGAAATTTAAAATTTACTTATCAAAATATTTTGTAAATTTTTAAAGTAACAAAGCTCAGAGGATAACGGATACTTTACGGAGTCGGTCTACAATAATCTATTTAGAATAGAATTCTTTGAAACTTTCCATTTTTCTACTTGTTTTTTTATTGACTTGCATAAAGTTAACGAGTAAACTATAAAAAAGGAGGTTGTGATGTCACTTACTAGAAGAAGTAGAAGTGGTTTTCCTTCCCTGTTTGACGACTTTTTTAACAGGGATTTAATGAATTGGGACAGCGGCAATTTTTCACCGAACGCTACCGTCCCTTCGGTAAATATCAAAGAAACGGCGGACAATTATGAGGTGGAAATGGCGGCGCCGGGAATGAATAAGGATGATTTTAAAATTGAGCTCGACGGTAATCTGTTAACCATCTCTTCTACCAAGGAATATGAAGATGAAAAAAGGGATGACGGATATGCTCGTAAAGAGTTTAGTTATCGATCGTTCCAACGGAGCTTCAATTTTCCTAAAGATGTGGTGGATGAGGATAAAATTGAAGCAAAATACGAAAATGGCCTATTGAAATTAACGATTCCCAAAAAAGAGGAGGCTAAACGAAAGGGACCCAGATTAATTAATATTTCTTGATTTCTATAGCCACCGACAGGTGGCTTTTTTATACCTTGTGGTATTTAACCAATTTTTACCCCATAATCGATCATAAATTCCTCTTTTTTTTCTTTTTTTAAGTGTTTATTTGCTTCAATTGTAAACTTTTAATCCCCTATTAAACATCTTTAAAGGCTTTTGATTCCATTTTAATAGCGAATATATCAGTTTGATAGACTCCGCTTTGGCAGACCGGTTGAACAAAATATTGAAGCGGTATAATTGGAAGAGGTGTCCTTTATTTTTAAAGTAAATAAACATGATAAATAGGATTGTTGCGGCTCACATTTGGTTTGTTTTGTTCGTTCATACGGATTTAGTTAAAGCGCAGTCCCCCTCCAAAATAGCGAATGAGCCGTTAATACAAATGGATTATGAACGTTTGGTGACGAGGGCAGACCTACACTATACGCAGCCAGTGGAAAAAAGTGAAGAAGGCCAACCGATTGGAAACGGCCGTATGGGTAGCTTGGTATGGACAACACCTTCTCAAGTGAAGTTGCAAATCAACAGAGCAGATGTATTTGGTAACAACTCCGCTTCCAATAATTTTTTTGAACGAAATACGGAATATATTGGAGCTACGGCCAAAGTCGATATAGATTTTGGAGAACAGGTTTTTGTTGCGCCTACATACCGTCAACATCTTTCATGCTATACGGGAATTTCAACGGTGAAGGGAAAAGGAATAGATGCTCAAGTGATGGCATTGGCTGAAGAGGATGTCATTATCCTGCATGTAAAAGATGAGCGTACACTTCCACGTTCTATTATGACGAACTTGGGTATGCTACGTAAACCTGTTACAAAACGGGGAAACCATACTGCAATATCCAAATTGGAACAGGAAGGCGATTATATGATACTAACGCAAGAGTTTCGTGAAGATGAGTATTACTGCGCATCTGCAGTAGTTATCAGTTTATCAGATCATCCCGGTTCAATTGAACTTACCAATGAGTCCACTATGCGCATATCAAACGCGCAAGATGCGTCCGAATTTACAGTTTTTATAGCGAGTGCTGCGACATTTGATCCAACAGAAAATGTAAAGGCAACTGCTGTAGCTAGCATGAAATCGGTAAGAAAACAGCATTACTTGAAACTGTTCAAAGCTCATCAGGCGTGGTGGGCTGATTTTTGGCAAAAATCTTTCATCCATCTTTCCAGCTCCGATAGGGAAGCTGATTATGTTGAGCAAAACTATACCTATTATTTATATGTCATGGCTTCGAGTTCAAGAGGTAAATACCCCACCAAATTCAACGGAATGTTATGGTCTACCGGCGGCGATCTGAGACAGTGGGGAAATGCGTTTTGGGGCGCCAATCAAAGCTGCTTATATAATGCGTTATTTCCAACAAACCATATGGAACTAATGGATCCCTTGTTCAATTTGTATTATAACAATTACAAAACGTTTGAAGTCGCTGCTCAGCAACAGTGGCGATCGAAGGGCATATATATACCGGAGACGATGGGATTCGATGGGGTGCCTTCTATGCCGGATGATATTGCTCGAGAGATGCAAGCATTATATCTATTGGAAAAACCTTGGACGCAACGTTCAGGTCGATTTATGGCTTACGCCGAAACAAAGATCCCCTTTTTGAGTCGATGGAATTGGAAACATGCAGGTGAATGGAGGGAAGGAAAATGGACCTATCAAGAGCGGGGTGATGGCCCATATGGCCCTGTAAACCATTTATTTTCGAGAGGAGCAAAAATAGCTTACCAATTCTGGCAAAAATACGAATATACAAAAGATGAAAAGTGGTTAAGAGAGAAAGCTTATCCCATGCTGAAAGGAGTGGGAGAATTTTATCGGAATTTCCCAAATGTAAAGAAAGAGCCGGATGGCAAATATCATATTTACCATGTAAATGACAATGAATCGATTTGGGGAGGGCATAATACAGTAGAAGAAATCGCTTCGATGAGGGGTGTTTTTCCTGTACTGATAAAAGCTTCTGAGGTATTACAGGTCGATGTGGAAATGCGACCGATATGGCAAGAGTTTCTCAAACATTTAGCACCCTTAACCACCAATTTTGACTATGCAGAAAGTTTCCATGAAAAGGAAGTATGGGTGGGTTCGCTTCCTCCTACAAGTGCGGTTCGCGGAAACGGGAAAAGACTGCCGGATGGGAATACGATGCCCGTATGGTTTTTTGACCTATGTAACCCGGGAGGTAATAAGAAGTATTGGGAAATAGCAAATAATACCCTTGACGCTTATTTTAAAACGGAAGACAAAAAGAATAGTTCCCTCCATGTATTATCCAAGCTACCCGTCTCGGGAGCGATTTTAGGTAGGGAAGATGCGATACGTTATTTGTTGCTAAATCAATTACGAAGGAATTCGAAACACGAGGTGATGGCCAATAGAATGGATCTGAGTGAAGGTTTCTATACCACTAATATCCAACGCTTAGGACGCTGCGCCGAAGCGCTTCATGCTGCTTTGTGCTTTAACGGCCCCCCTCTTCCCGGTGAAGAGCCTATAATACGCGTTTTCCATGCCTGGCCGAAGGAATGGAATGGTGCTTTTAAGCTGCTGGCAAGAAATAATTTTCTGGTAAGTGCATCAATGAATAAGGGTATTATTCGCTTCGTGGAAATCAAGGCGCAAGATAAACAGACCTGTCGTATCCAGAACCCTTGGCCGGGACAGGCGATTGTTATCTATCGAAATGGTAAAAAGGAAAAAATTAAACGGGGCGATTTATTGATTTTTGCTGCTGAAAAAGATGACCGAATTGTTATGGTCAAAGATGGTACGAATCCCACATTATTTAACGCGAAGAAGTGGCCAACTGAATAGCCGGTTGCTTTATTTACATTTATTTACGAAAGATTCGTATTTGAATGAGAAATTATAAGTTATAAGTTAATAAATCCATTTAAAAAATGAAAAATTGGACTACACTATATAGTCGCAAATATCAACGGTGTATAGTAATTTGTGTATTCCTGTTCGGAATGACCGCACATGCACAAACGATGGATGAAATGTGGGAAAGCCGTTCGAGCGGTAAAGAGCACGCCAACATCCAGTGGTTTAAAGATGCTAAATTCGGTTTATTTATCCATTGGGGGCTTTACTCGCATTTAGGAGGAGAGTGGAAAGGGAAACGATATTATGGGAGTGGCGAGTGGATTATGAATCAAGCAAAGATTCCTGTGAGGGAGTATGAAGCCACTGCTGCAACTTTTAATCCCTCCCGATTTAATGCGGATGAGTGGGCACAACTAGCTAAAGATGCAGGAATCAAATATGTGGTTATTACGGCAAAACACCATGAAGGCTTTGCCATGTATGATTCTAAGGTCAGTACCTTTGATATTGTAGATGCAACGCCTTTTAAACAAGATCCAATGAAATTATTGGCTGATGCGGTTCGTAAACGGGGCATGCATTTTGGCTTTTACTACTCGCAATTTCAGGATTGGCATAATCCAAATGGGGGTAAAAATACCTGGGATTTTGATGAATCTAAAAAGGACTACCAAAAGTATTATCGGCAAAAGGCGATTCCGCAGCTAAAAGAGCTGATGTCTAATTATGGGGATTTAAGTATCGTTTGGTTTGACACGCCTGGTGGTTTGAGTAAAGAGCAAACGCAGCAGTTTATCGATAGTTTACGGTTGCTGCAACCGAAAAGTTTATTCAGTAGCCGAGTCGGACATGGTTTGGGTGATTATCGGGATTATGGCGACTCTGAAATGCCTGCCATGCCCATTAATGGTGCTTGGGAATCAATTTATACCCATAACGACTCCTGGGGTTACATGAAGCATGATATGAATTTTAAGACACCCGAAACGATTATTCGATTATTGGCCGAAGCTGCATCTAAAGGGGGGAATCTCATGCTGAACGTGGGTCCTGATGGTTCAGGTCGTATTCCAGCTTATTCAGCTCAGTTTTTACGGGAAACAGGGCGATGGTTACAGGTTAATGGCGAAAGTATTTATGGCACTACACAGGGCTTGATTCCTCAACAACCCTGGGGTGTAACGACATCAAAACCGGGAAAGCAATACTTACATGTTTGGACCCGACCCCGTAGCGGGAAGCTGCTGATTCCAAATGCCAATATGCAGGTGCAAAAGGTATACGCTTTGGCTGATGGGCAGCCTGTAAAATGGCATAAAAGGGGAGACGCTATTTGGATCGACTTACCCATAACTTTATCTGATGCGAAAAATACCGTATTTGTATTGGAATATGCGGGAGAAGCGCCTACCTATAATAAGAACGCGCCCATCACCATTTCCAACCAGTTTGACGAAAATGAGATAAAAGCAGCCTTTGCAAAAACGACGGGCAATGCCCGTATCGAAAGCTTAACCTACAGTCATTACTATGGTGATTGGAAACATACCAACTGTGTGGTTGGAATGGCTGATAGGGAAAAAGATATAATCGAATTTGACACGCAATTAATGGAATCCGGCAACTACCGGATTACGCTCGAATATGCCTGTGAGCCCGAAAGCGCTAATCAGGAGGGAACATTATCAATCAATGGACAAAACTTTTACTTTAGAACTTTACACACGGGTAGTTTTGATAAAAAAGCACCATTGCTCTTCGTTCGGCATGACGTGGCAACAATTTCAATAAATAAACCGGGACGGTATACTTTGGATATAAGGCCCTTAAGCGGTAAAAGCGAATTATTTAAACTAAAGGCTGTGATAATAAAACCGATAGATTAAAGAAGATGACAAAAACCATTTTGTACCCCTAAATAGAACGAAAATTACCCTTAGAGATTGGAGCGAATTGAGACTTTTGTGCACAAACCTAATGATGGCTAACCGCATAAACTAAAAAAGATGAAGGGTAAATTTACAAGAGGACTATTTATAGTACTATTATTATTTCAAACTTGTGTTTTGAGCTTCTGTGCGCTGGCACAGGGAAATAGCACGGTATCTGGTAAAGTGACAACGCCTGATGGACAAACTGCTCCGGGAGTAAGTGTCAGGGTTAAAGGAAAAAATAAAGGTACAACAACAGATGCTAACGGGCTTTACCAATTACAGGTGGAGTCTCACGATGTGCTGATTTTTAGTCAGGTTGGTATGGCAACGAAGGAAGCGACCGTCAACGGACAAAAGCAAGTTAATATTATATTACAGGAGCTCAGCAATCAAATGGACGAGGTAGTCGTTGTGGGTTATGGAACGCAAAAGAAGGTAAACTTAACAGGTGCCATTGCTTCTGTAGATGGCGATGTGGTGAATAAGCGAATTGCTACTAATCCGACACAGTTGCTTCAAGGCCGAATGCCCGGTTTGCGCGTTACGCAAGCCTCCGGCGAAGCTGGAAATGAGAACGTGAATCTGCAAGTGAGAGGCTTGGGTTCCTATGGGGCCTCCGCTTCGCCACTGATTATTGTAGATGGTATTCCGGGAAGCCTAACAAATCTGAACCCGCAGGCCATCGAAAATGTTACGGTACTAAAAGATGCGGCTTCAGCTGCTATTTACGGAGCTAGGGCCGCAAATGGGGTGATACTGGTTACTACTAAGCAGGGGAAGGCAGGTAAAGCCAAGCTGACCTACGATTACAATATCGGCATTACCAAGGCGTCGTCGCTGCCGGATTTTGTATATAATTCAGTCGATTACATGAAGTTATATAATCAGGCTGCTATAAACTCGGGCATCACGAATTCCAATGCGATGTTCAGTCAGGAAATGATTGACGCTTATGCAAATGCCACGGATAAAAATTTATATCCTGATTTTAACTGGTTAGATGCGGTGTTTAAAACAGTACCGGTACAAACGCATAACCTATCACTTAGTGGGGGAGGAAGTGGAACAACTTATAACGTTATTCTTGGCTACGTTGATCAACCGGATATTATGGTTGGGACTTCTTTCAAAAAGTACAATTTACAGATAAACCTGAACGCGAAGATCAATGAACGAATTAATTTCGGATCCAGCATCACCTTGAACTATGGAGACCGAAAATATCCGAGGAATGGGAGCGAAGATCAATTTCTATCCACCATTAGTCAGTCACCACTCTATGGCCCTTACCTGCCGGATGGCAGTGGTCGTTATACCTCCCGAGCCTATCCTTTCCAGTCACCTAACAAAAATCCGGTAGCTGTGGCGGAAAATGCCTTAACCAAGTTAAACAACTATTATATGCAGGGCAATCTTTTTCTGAATGTTAAATTGCTGGAAGGATTAGAGTGGAGAACAAGTGGTGGCTTGAATTATAGCTTTTCTAAAAACTATACTTTTAAGCCGGTCATTGAACAATATCTCTGGTTTGCGGGGCCGAATGATGCACCAAGTAGACTTCTCGATGTTGGCGGACAAGGTCTGACGGTTACGGACGATAATAATGTATATCCCGTAGGTTATACCCAACTTACTTATGATAAATCTTTTGGTAATCATCATTTAAAAGTGCTAGCCGGCACGCAAGTAGAATATAATAAAACCCAGATGCTTTTAGGTAGTCGTTTGCAATTCCCCAGCAATGAAGTACCTGAGCTAAATGCCGGTGGTGCAGGACAGCAAACAAATGAAGGTGTCACAGAAGAATGGTCGCTCAGATCTTATTATGGAAGAATAAATTACGATTACAAAGGGAAGTATTTATTAGAAGGAAATGCGCGTTACGATGCTTCTTCCCGCTTCCCTAAAGATTTGAAGTGGGCGTTTTTTCCTTCTGTATCAGGAGGTTGGCGTATAGCTGAAGAGGCTTTTTACGGAGATGGATTAAAAGCTGTTATGAGTGACCTCAAGTTGCGGGCATCTATTGGTACCTTGGGGAATCAGAACATCGGTAATTATCCTTATCAAACGGTGTTGAATTCGTCTTACGCTTATCCATTTGAAGAATCGTTACAGCAGGCTGCTCGTCAGGAAGCCATGGCAAATAATCGCATTAAGTGGGAAAGCACCACTGTTGTCGATTTCGGTGTTGACCTTGGTTTCTTTAACAATAAATTAATTGCCAATTTTGATTGGTACAATAAGGTTACTTCTGATATCTTATCTTCTTCAACCGCTTTCCCCGCTTATATTGGCTTGGCGGCGCCAACGGTTAATTACGGAGAATTGAGGAACCGAGGCGTAGAGCTTGGTTTACAATATAGGGAGACCTTTGGAGAAGTTGCGTTGAGCTTGAGTGGAAATATTCAAGCCAATCGTAATAAAGTGATTAAATATGGGGCCGAGCGCATTCAGGGAAACACGATTATCCGTGAAGGGTTGCCCTATGGAAGCTTCTACTTGCTACAAAACATCGGTATCTTTCGCTCGCAGGATGATATTACTAATGCTCCTGTTCAACAAATTCCTGCAAAACCAGGCTACTTGCAATTTGCTGATGTCAATGGTGATCATCAAGTGGATAATAATGATCGGGTAGTGGTTCCAGGTGCGTTTCCAAATTTTGACTATTCTTTTAACGCCTCGGCTACCTGGAAAAATTTTGATTTGACCGTGTTTCTTTTTGGGTCACAAGGACAGAAGATATTCGTAAGTGAGTGGGGGATTGTTCCATTTCGGCAAGGCGGTGTATTCACCCGCGATTGGATGGAGGATTCCTGGACGCCTGAAAACCCGAATGCAAGCTTACCAATAGTGGGAGCCGAGGGCACGCCAGCCGCCAATAATGTTAGAACTGCTTCGACCTTTTTTCTTAAGGATGCATCTTTCTTACGATTGAAGAATGTCCAGCTCGGATACAACTTACCGGCAAGCATGCTAAGTAAAATCGGAATCAGTGGTCTACGAATCTATTTTGCAGGAGATAATTTGTTGACTTTTTCAAAATTCCCTGGTTTGGATCCTGAGCGTGGTGTATCTTCCGGCGGGGGAGCTACTTCAGGAAGATATGTAACGCACCCGCAGAATAAAGTATTTGCATTCGGTACTAGTATAACCTTTTAAAACCTGATGTTATGAAGCTTACATTAAAAACAATATATATTACTTTGGCTACGCTTGCAGCACTTAGTCTAAATAGTTGTACAAAAGACTTGTTGGAGAAGGATCCAACCGATAAGATTTCGGAGCAGAATTTTTGGAAAACAAAAAGCGATGCGGATTTAGCGTTGGCAGGTTGTTATGAGTTCCTCAGTAGAGGATACAATGCAACATCCTCCACTGCAGCTCGTGGTGGTTGGGGTGGCGCTTCCATGCTCTGGGATGGGCTTTCTGACGATGCCTTCGTCCCCAGCAGTTCCAATAGCTTTAATGTGATTTCCCGGTCGGGAATAACGCCTACAACCGGCGGAATGCAAACGGAAGGGTATGAGATATCCTATCAAGCGATCGGTGCTTGTAACCGCTTACTTGCCAATATCGATAAGATCGCTACACTGAGTGAAGAGCAACGCAATATATATAAAGGCGAAGCAAGGTTTATCAGAGCGCACTACTATTTTTTACTTACTCGTTTGTATGGCGACGTTCCTTTAACGCTGCAACCATTAGGATTAGATGAAGCAAGTGCTATGTTGGCTCGAACGCCAAAAGCAGCGATCATTTCTGCCATTTTGGAAGACCTTGATTTTGCGATTGAACACCTACCTAACACTTCTTATAGTGGACATGCGGTGCGGGGATCTGCTTTAGGGTATAAGGTCAAAGTACTGCTCACCAATAAACAATGGGACGCTGCTGCCAACACGGCGCAAATAATTATCGACGAAAAAGTATTTTCTATTTATCAGGGAGGTTATCGGAATCTCTTTAGAAAACCCGGCCAAAATAATAATCCCGAGATTATGTTTTCAGCAAAGTTTCTGCCACCTAATATGTACAGTCCTGCTGACATGATGTATTCTTACTTGAAGGCCGTGCAACCTTTATACTATTTGGTAGACAGTTACACATGCACGGACGGTAAGCCTATTACGGAATCTCCTTTGTATGATCCGAATAATCCTTATGAAAATCGAGATCCGCGTTTGAAAGCATCCATTATTTATGAAGGCGTTTGGCGCGGGACAGATGCTTCCTCGGCCTTTGATCCCGTCTTTGAGAATGTGTTGGGCGGTTACCTGCCGCGTAAATATATTAACGAATCAAAATGGCCAACCAGCTATGCTACGCAAAGTGATCAAGATTGGGTATTTTTACGTTATGCCGATGTATTGCTTATGTACGCTGAGGCGAAAAATGAAAACAGTGGACCCGATCAGACGATTATCGACGCACTGAATCAGGTCCGTTCTCGTTCCGATGTGAACATGCCCTTGTTTAACCTGAATGATAGTTATAGTCGGGAAGAACTTCGAGAAGTAATCAGGCAGGAACGGCGGGTTGAACTTGCTTTAGAGGGGCAACGTTATTTCGATTTAAAACGTTGGGGGGTTATCAAAGAAGTTATGGATACGATCCAAGATCCCGATGGTGCCGCAAGATTATTCCAAGCGCGTGACACGTTATGGCCGGTTCCGCAGTCCGAGGTCGATATCGCCCGAAGTTTAGGGAACGAGGGCTATAAGCAAACACCCGGTTTTTAACTGTTAACCTTATGTAAGATGAACAAGTTCGGACAATTGGCACGGATAATTTTACTCTCCATGAGCTTGGTACTTCCACTACAGCTTTTAAATGCACAAATACCGGTTGAGAAGGGTAAAGAGCGAATGAAATGGTGGACAGAAGCCCGATTTGGCATGTTTATCCATTGGGGCGTGTATGCCCAATTTGCTGGTGTTTATAAAGGCCACGAACAGGCAAGAGGTGGCGCTGAGTGGATTATGAACCGTTGTAAAATTCCGGTAGCCGAATACCAGGCTGCTGCTAAAAAGTTCAATCCGGTGCACTACAACCCAGATGAATGGGTAAGAATGGCGAAAGAAGCCGGTATGAAATATTTGATTATTACCGCTAAACACCATGATGGATTTGCCTTATTTAGAACTGCTGCCAGTAAATGGAATGTAGTGGATGCAAGCCCTTATGGCCGCGATCTGTTAAAGCCTTTGGCAGAGGCCTGTAGAAAATATGGGATTAAGTTAGGCTTTTATTATTCCCAGGCCCAAGATTGGAATAATCCCGGTGGATCGGCAGCCAGAAAATTAATGCGAGAAGGATGGCCAAACCCTGATTCGGCTCGGATAGATGCATATACCTTAACTCATAAAGGGCATTGGGATCCTGCTCAGGAAACGGTTTCGTTTGATGAGTATATCAATAAGGTTTCTGTGCCGCAGGTAAAAGAACTGCTTAGTAATTACGGCGATATTGCGATACTGTGGTGGGATACACCAACGAATATGACGGATGAAGCGGCGCTTAAATTACAGGAACAACTTAAACTGCAACCCCATATTATCACGAACGATCGGTTGAAAAGACCCAACTTTCCGGGAGATACGAAAACCCCCGAGCAAAAGATTCCGGACTTCAGTGAACTGGATGGAAAGTATTGGGAAACTTGTATGACCATGAATGGGACTTGGGGATATCGAACTTCTGACAATAACTGGAAATCAAGCGAAACCCTTATCCAAAACTTAATCGATATTGCCTCTAAGGGAGGAAACTACTTGCTGAATATCGGCCCTAAGCCCGACGGTACTTTCCCCAAAGAAAGCATCGATCGGTTGAAAGCAATCGGTGATTGGATGAAAGTAAATGGGGAAGCTATTTACGCAACTAAGGCTAGTCCACTTGCTCCATTGAATTGGGGTAGATGCACCATGAAAGAGACCGGAAATAACACCATTCTTTATTTATCTGTATTTGACTGGCCCTCGGACGGGAAATTGGTTGTCCCTAAATTGAGAAACAAGGTGCTATCTGCGATGCTTTTGGCCAACGGGCAAATCATAAAGGCGGGTAACAAAGGGGATACGGTCTCAATAGCTCTTCCTTTAGAAGCACCTGATAAGGTGGCGACTGTTGTTAAACTGGAGCTAAAAGGTCATGTGGAGGCTGTAAAACACGGATTACCTGCAAAAATGATGAAAAGTGGTGCATTGGATTAAGTGGTTGATCGTTGAGTAGTGAAATGGTCGAGTAGTTAAGTGGTTAAATGGTTGAGTAGTTAAGTGGTTAAATGGTTGAGTAGTTAAGTGGTTAAGTGGTAAATGGTTGAGTAGTTAAGTGGTTAAGTGGTAAATGGTCGAGTAGTTAAGTGGTTAAATGGTTGAGTAGTTAAGTAGTTAAGTGATTAAATGGTCGAGTAGTTAAGTGGTTAAATGGTTGAGTAGTTAATACATTATGTTTAGGTTAAAATATTGTTTATTATATACACTTTTTTTTATAGGTTTCTTTTTAACCGCTCGTAGTCAAGAAACCCGTCGTATCGATAAAAGTTGGGAGTTTCTAAAAAGTGATTTAGGCGGTATTTGGGAAGCCGTAAGACCCGTTGGGAAAGGCAATCCGGAAGCGGTGCCGATTTGGCAGCAGGTTGACTTACCGCACTGCTTCAATGCAACTGACGGGGTCGATCCGGATGTAAATTATTACCAAGGTCCTGGATGGTATCGGAAAAACATAAAGGTTGATAACCCTTATCAAAATGGGCGGACGCGTTTGCATTTTGAAGGCGTCGGACAAAAAACGGAGGTTTATGTTTATACAACAAAGGTAGCTGAACATATCGGTGGCTACGACGAATGGGTGGTGGATATTACGGATGCGGTAAAAACCTTTACCGCAAACCCCATCTGTGAAAAACAATTTCACGGACAGGTTCCTATCATTGTTCGAGCAGATAATTCCCGTGACCTGGAAATGATTCCCTCCGATCTATCCGATTTTAATCTATATGGGGGTATCTATCGGCATCTTAACCTGCAATATATACCACAAGCTTCCATTGATAGGGTTTTTACTAAAGTGAGTGTGGATCCTCAAGGTAAGGAGGGTTCGTTGCACATCAGCACACGGTTCTTGCGTGATGGCGGCAGCCGAAATTTAAAAGTAGATATCCGTCTTTTAGATCCACAAGGGGAACAGGTGGCACAATTTGAAAAAGAGGTATCGACACAAATAAAAGAAATTGATTTAGCTTGCCTGAACGTTAAGAAGCCGATTTTATGGAGTCCTGCCCAGCCGTCATTATACAAGTTAATCGTGACTGCAAAAACAGGAATGGATAGCTGTACGGTAGAAGAAAAAATAGGATTTCGACATTTCGAGTTTAAAAAGAAGGGGCCATTTTATCTGAATGGAGAGCGTTTGTTACTACGCGGTACCCATCGGCATGAAGATCATGCCGGTGTTGGGGCAGCCATGACGGATTCCATGATCCTTAAAGAAATGCAACTCATGAAAGAGATGGGGGTTAACTTCATCCGATTGGGACATTATCAACAGTCGAGGGTTGTTCTGAATGCCTGCGATAGCCTCGGTATGCTGGTTTGGGAAGAAATTCCATGGTGCAGGGGTGGCCTGGGAGGAGAACAGTATCAAGCGCAAGCGCGACAAATGTTGACTAATATGATCGAGCAGCATTATAATCATCCGTCCATTATTATCTGGGGATTGGGAAATGAAAATGACTGGCCAGGCGATTTCTCAGTGTTTGATAAGGAGAAAATTAGAGCCTTTATGAAGGAGCTGAACGATCTGTCTCACCGCTTAGATCCATCAAGAAAAACAGCTATTCGGCGCTGCGACTTTTGTAAAGATATCGTAGATGTTTATTCGCCGTCTATCTGGGCTGGTTGGTACCGAGGTTTGTACACTGATTATAAACAGGCTTCGGAAGAGGAAATGAAAAAAGTCAACCATTTCCTTCATGTCGAATGGGGAGGTGATAGTCATGCACGCCGACATGCCGAAAATCCGGACAAAGCCTTAGCGAAGATTACAACAGGAGATGGGGTGGATGAAAGAGCGGGGGATGCGTCGCTGTATGGTGGGGCAGCGAGGGTTTCAAAAGATGGTGACTGGAGTGAAAGTTATATCTGCAATCTGATTGATTGGCACTTGAAAGAACAGGAAAATATGCCTTGGTTAACGGGAACAGCTTATTGGCCTTTTAAGGACTTTTCTACACCGGTGAGGCCGGATAATCCAGTACCGTATGTGAATCAAAAGGGTGTTGTAGAACGTAATTTAAATAAAAAGGAAGCCTATTATGTGTTCCAATCTTATTGGGTTAAAAAGCCAATGGTACATATTTACGGGCACACTTGGCCAACGCGCTGGGGTGAACCGAATGAAGAAAAAATGATCAAGGTCTATTCCAATGCAGAAGAGGTGGAGCTTTTTGTTAATGGAAAAAGTATGGGAATTAAAAAAAGAAATGTACAAGATTTTCCTGCCGCTGGTTTACGATGGATGGTGCGGCTTCGTGAAGGTGAAAACCATTTTAAAGCCGTAGCAAAAAATGGAAAAGAGATGGTGAGCGATGAACTTAGGCAAAACTATCTAACAGCAAAATGGGATAAACCCGTACGAATGAACCTACAGGAAGTCGACCGTGAGGGCGACATTGTCACCCTTCAGGCTGATTTGCTGGATGCGAAAGGTGTCCTGTGTTTGGATGCCCAAAATTGGTTACACTTTTCAGCTGTGGGTGATGGAAGTTTGATCGACAATCAGGGAACCTCCGATGGCTCGCGGAAGGTGCAAGCTTACAATGGTCGGGCGATGATTAAAGTGCGCCTAGCAAAGGGGAAATGCGTAGCTAGCGTGCAGTCGGAGGGGATGGAAACGACTTTTGTGAACTTGCAATAGTTAAATCGTAAAGGAGTAGGGTCGTTAAATGCTTGAGTAGTAAAGTAGTTAAATGGTTGAGTAGTTTAGTGGTTGAATAGTGGGTGTCTACATTTTAGCATGGAGCGATCGAACACTTAATAAATACAAAGGAATGTCGATGACGATTTGAATCCAAGTTTGAGCGTGGGATAATAACCAAATAGAAAATGAATAAACCTAAGATCTCTCTTTTTGTGTTCGCAAGCTGTGTCTTTGCCACATTAATGGGTAATACGCAAGAGCAAGAAAAGTTACTAAAATTATGGTATACGAAACCGGCATCGGTTTGGGAAGAGGCCTTGCCGTTGGGCAACGCCAAAACAGGGGCCATGGTATTTGGGGGTGTTCAAGTAGAACGCTATCAACTGAACGACAATACCCTTTGGTCGGGCTTTCCTAATCCAGGGAATAATCCAAATGGCCCCAAAATACTCCCACGGGTACGAAGGGCCATTTTTGACGGCGACTATGAAAAAGCGGCAAGTTTATGGAAGCAAATGCAGGGTCCCTACTCGGCTCGCTATTTACCGCTTGGCGACTTATTACTCGATTTTCATCGTCCCGATTCATTGACTACTTCGTATCAACGCGATTTGGATCTTGATAAGGCCCTGTCTACGATAAAATATACTTATCGTGGGGTAATGTATACACGTGAGACCTTCATCAGCCGACCTGATAAGACGATGGCTATACGAATAACAGCGAATAAACCGGGTGCAGTCGCCTTTGATGTCGCGTTAACAAGTAAATTGAAACATCAAACAAAGGCCACTTGTCATGATTATCTGATACTTCAAGGGAAAGCGCCCAAATTTGTCGCAAACCGTGAATATGAGCCACAACAGATTGTTTATGACGACAGGGATGGCGAAGGTATGAACTTCGAAATACATGTGAAAGTGCAAGCAATAGGCGGTGAAGTAAAAACGGACGACAATAGATTGTGTGTTTCAGGAGCCGATTCGGTAATACTTTGGCTAACAGAAGCAACGAGCTTTAACGGTTTTGATAAATCGTCGGGTTTGAACGGGAAGGACCCCGCCGTAGAAGCGGCAGCTTGTATGGAACGAGCTTCAAAATCAAGCTATCAGGAAGTGAAGTCGCGGCATATAGCGGACTATGCGGCACTCTTTCGCCGAGTGTCTATCGACTTAGGGAAAGATCCGGAAGCTGTGCGATTACCCATTGATGAAAGAATGTTACGTTTAGCAGAAGGGAAATCGGATAATGCGCTACAGGCTTTATATTATCAGTATGGCCGCTATCTATTGATCGCTAGTTCTAGGCCGGGAGGGAGGCCGGCAAACTTACAGGGAATATGGAATGATATGGTTCAACCGCCTTGGGGGAGTAATTATACCACCAATATCAACACCGAAATGAATTATTGGTTAGCAGAAAATACCAATCTCTCCGAATGCCATCAACCCTTGTTTGATTTTATGAAAGAATTGGCAGTTAATGGAGCGGTGACAGCTAAAGTGAATTATAACATTGACGATGGATGGGTGACACATCATAACTCCGATTTATGGGCAAAAACATCGCCTCCCGGCGGTTACGACTGGGACCCCAAAGGCATGCCTCGGTGGTCGGCATGGCCTATGGCAGGTGCTTGGTTTTGTACGCATTTGTGGGAACATTATCTCTATACCGGCGATAAAAAGTTTCTCAAAGAGGAAGCTTATCCTTTGATGAAGGGAGCCGCTTCTTTTATGCTACATTGGCTTATTGAAGATCCCGGTAGCCATTATCTTATTACTAACCCGTCAACTTCACCTGAAAATACGGTTAAAATCGCTGGAAAGGAGCATCAGTTGTCAATGGCTTCTACCATGGATATGGCAATCATAAGGGAATTGTTTAATGCCTGTATTCGTTCTGCCGATATTTTGGGAAGTGATAAAGATTTTAAAGAAAAATTGATAATGGCTAAAGCAAAACTTTATCCGTATCATATCGGCCAATACGGACAATTACAGGAGTGGTACCAAGATTGGGATGATCCAGCAGATAAACATCGGCATATCTCTCATCTATTTGGTCTTTATCCAGGTAATCAAATAACCGTACTCGGCTCTCCGGAATTGGCAGCAGCAACCAAACAGTCGTTGATTCACCGAGGCGATGTGAGTACTGGCTGGTCAATGGCTTGGAAAACCAACTGGTGGGCTCGCTTACAGGACGGAAATCATGCTTACAAGATTTTGAAGGATGCGTTGCGTTATATCGACCCGAATGAAGAAAAGGAACAGATGAGCGGAGGTGGTGCATATCCGAACCTCTTCGATGCACATCCACCGTTTCAAATTGACGGGAATTTTGGCGCAACCGCTGGCATGACCGAGATGTTATTGCAAAGCCATGCCGGAGAAGTTCAATTGCTGCCTGCCTTGCCAGACGCTTGGCCAGCAGGCAGTATTAAGGGCATAAAGGCACGCGGAAATTTTACAGTTGAAATCAATTGGGCAAATAGGAATTTAACACGTGCGCTTATTCGTTCGGAATTGGGGGGGAATTGTAGATTAAGAACACCTATTCCGGTTAAAGTGTTGGAAACTACCGGTCAATCTTTGAGAAATGCTTCTCAAAATGAATTATTAATGAAGCCTGAAAAACCACGCTTTGAGCAAAATGGGCAGGCTTCTTTGCAATCCCTGAACTTAAAAGAAACCTATGTAATAGATTTTCCAACGGAAAAAGGACGAATATATACGATTGTGCCCTTGTAAAACTCATTTGAATGAATAATATACGTTATTATAAACTTTTATTTTTTCTGCTCATAACATGCTTTAAAAGTTACGGGCAGGAAATTAATTGGACGGAAGTATTGCCAGGTGTTTGGAAAGGCGTCGTAGGGAAGCCTGAATCTTATAACTTATTAACTGCCGCTGGTGTGACGCCCCGGTCGGAAGCAATTCGAAAGTTGAGTAATACTTCATTTCCGTTCGTAATGGCTGATGTTTATGGAGGTACGGTGGATGGAAAAACCTACCTGCGTTTTCCTTTGGATTCGTTGGAACAACTATTTGGTTTCGGTCTTCACTTTCAGTCCGTGCATCAGCGAGGGAAAATTTTGCGATTACATGTCGACCATTATGGAGGGGTAGATAATGGCCGAACGCATGCACCTACCCCTTTTTATGTTTCTTCAAATGGTTATGGCGTTTTTATCAATAGCGCACGTTACTTGGATGTATACGCTGGTTCTGCAGTGCGAAAGGATAGTAAACACCCCCCTCAAGCAAAGGATCGCAACGTTGATAAAACCTGGACAGCACGACCTTATAGCGATGCGGTTGAAATATTGGTCCCTGCTGCGGGTGTGGAGTTTTATGTCTTCGGTGGACCGACACCCTTGGATGCCGTTCGTCGATTCAATTTATTTAATGGGGGTGGTGTATTGCCGCCTCGCTGGGGATTAGGTTTTACCCAGCGCGTCCAACGACTGTACAATGCTGAAGAGGTGGAAGAGGAGGTGAA
Source organism: Olivibacter sp. EAT-5 (assembly GCF_044784325.1). Taxonomy (NCBI): domain Bacteria; kingdom Pseudomonadati; phylum Bacteroidota; class Sphingobacteriia; order Sphingobacteriales; family Sphingobacteriaceae; genus Olivibacter; species Olivibacter sp. EAT-5. The sequence continues at coordinate 3,804,667 of NZ_CP173028.1, forward strand.
AGCTTTTGAACAAAGGGGATATCCTTTGGATTTTGTAGGCTTGGAGCCCGGGTGGCAAAGCAAATCATACCCTTGTACTTTTGAATGGGATCCAAAGCGCTTTCCCAATCCAGAAGCTTTGGTGCAAAGATTGCTAAAAAAAGGTGTCCGAATTAATTTGTGGACGAACCCCTATGTTTCTCCCGCGTCGCCGATTTTTAAAGAAATTAAACCTTTTACCTCCTCCCATACGGTATGGGTAGGCTTGGTGCCCGACTTAATGATGGCGCAAGCTAGAAACACCCTCTTTTCTCAATGGCAACGAAGCCAAGTCGATATTGGCATTAGCGGTTATAAGATAGATGAAGTTGATGGAGGCGATCACTATTTGTGGCCTGATGTGGCATCCTTTCCTTCCGGTTATGCTGCCGAACAGATGCGGCAGACCTATGGCGTGCTTATGCAGCGATATAGTACGGGCTTATATAGAAAGGAGAATAAGCGCACTTATGGTTTAATACGAGGATCCAATGCGGGTGCGGTATCATTCCCTTATGTTATTTATAACGACTATTACAAGCATGAAGATTTTATTACCGCATTGGTAAATAGTGGTTTCGCCGGCGTGCTGTGGACACCGGAAGTTCGTGCTTCCAAGAGTGAAGAGGAATGGTTGCGGCGTTTCCAGTCCACTATTTTTTCTCCGATGGCCATGATTAATGCCTGGGCAAGCGGCACAAAACCCTGGTCTTTTCCCGATGTGGAGGCGCACGTAAAAGAAGCAGCACTTTTGAGAATGCGCATGATGCCTTATTGGTACAGCGAATTTGCTAAATATCATTTTGAAGGAACGCCGCCATTTCGCGCTATGAATTTAGAAGAGGGTTTTACGCTAGGGGAATCAAAAAAGGTAGTGACAAACGATCTGGAAAAGAATCCTTACGCAGAAGCATATCATCGAGAAATTAAGGATCAATATATGGCGGGTGAATATCTTCTGGTGGCACCCATGTTTACGGGGCAGACGAGCAGAGAAGTGCTATTGCCGAAAGGCAACTGGTACGACTTTTACACGGGGGCATATGTAGGCAATGGCGAAACCATCACCGCCACGCCGGGCTTAGATAAAATACCGGTATATGTGAAAGATGGAGGAATAATACCATTCATGCCTCCTTTGCTACATGCACCTAAAGCTGGTGAACAAGTCGCTATTGAGGTTAGGCACTATGGTAAAAAAAACGGTGAATATGATTTATACGACGATGACGGCGAAAGTTATGATTATGAAAATGGAGAATATAGTTTTAGAAAGATAAAGGTTGAACGTGGGAAGGAGGGCAATTGGGAGGGTTGGATAGCACCGCCCGAAAAAGGGAAGCCAAATACGATCGAAAAGGTAACGTTTAAATTCATGACGCTATGAGGTATTTAGACTACATGATCTATGTATGCTTGCTGGTGGGCAGCTTGTGCGTATCGTGGGTAGACCTGGCGATCGATACGTCTTATGAAAAAGAGGCGGAACAAATTCTAGGCAAGCAGATTTTACGGCGAGCAGCATGGGCTATGCAACAGCAACCGGTAACGATTACAGCGGAGCAATCGTCAAGAAGCAGCGGGGGAAAGCACGATTTCTTTTCTGAAGGTGATTATTGGTGGCCTAATCCCGCGGATCCAAATGGTCCTTATATACAACGTGATGGTATGACAAATCCGGATAACTTTGTCGCTCACCGCAAGGCAATGATCCGCTTTAGTCAGATAGTAGGTGCCTTGGCTTCCGCTTATCGGCTAACTAATGACGAAAAATATGTTATGCATGCCTTGAAGCATCTGGAAGCATGGTTTGTGAATCCTGAAACGCGGATGAATCCTAATCTTTTGTACGCACAGGCAATTAAAGGACGCTTTACCGGGAGGGGCATTGGTATCATTGATACCATCCATCTCATGGAAGTTGCGCAGGGAATTTTAGTCATGAAGGATGCTGCGGTTTTTTCTAATGGACGGCTAAAACAATTTAAAGCATGGTTTTCGGCTTATTTAGCGTGGCTGATCAATCATCCCTATGGTAAGGATGAAATGAGAGCAGAGAATAACCATGGGACCTGTTGGACAATGCAAGTGGCTTCCTTTGCGAAGCTCGTGGGTGATGAGCAATTGCTGGATTTTTGTCGCGAACGATACAAGACGGTTTTGTTACCTAATCAAATGGCACATGATGGTAGCTTTCCACGTGAACTTAAACGTACCAAACCTTATGGTTATTCGCTTTTCAATCTGGACGCCATGGTTATGTTATGTCAAATAGCTTCCATACCGACGGATAATTTATGGGATTTTCAATTCGCAGATGGGCGTTCGATAAAAAAGGGAATGACCTTCATGTTTCCATACATAAAAGAAAAGGACACTTGGCCCTATGCAAAAGATGTGATGTATTGGGATTATTGGCCGGTTGCACAGCCCGCTTTATTGTTCGGTGCGAAAGCCTTCGACGAGAAGCTTTGGTTAGCCACGTGGAAAAAGCTCGATCATGAGCCAAAGGTAGAAGAAGTAATTCGAAATCTACCAATTCGAAACCCTATTATTTGGTTTAGGTAGTTGAGTCGTTAACTGATTAATAGTTGAATAGTTGAGTGGTTAAATAGTTGGGTTGTTAAATGGTAGAATAGTAAAATAGTTAGTGTGGGTCGAAGACGATTGCAGAAATCTGATAACGGATAAAATAATGAGAAAACGAAATTACCTTTTATACTTTCAAGTCTTTAGTATTGCTTGTATGCTGAACACTGCGCTGTATGCACAGGACGTGGGTGACGAGGGAACAAAAATGTACAATGATCCAAAGATGCGGGATATCACAGCTATTGAAGAGGCGAAAGCGGGGTGGTGGACCGCCGCCATGCGTAAACACAACCAACGGATTGCTTGGTGGCGGGAAGCCAAATTTGGTATGTTTATTCATTGGGGAGTTTATTCGCATGCAGGTGGCGAATGGAAAGGCAAGGAAGTGGGCGGTTATGCGGAGCATTTGATGCGTAAGGAGAAGATCAGTCGACGTGATTACTTAGCTTTGGCAAAGCAATTCAATCCGGTACATTTTAATGCAGAACAGTGGGTACTGGCAGCAAAAAAAGCCGGGATGAACTACTTTATCGTTACAGCCAAGCATCATGACGGCTTTGCAATGTATAATACGCAATATTCCGATTTTAATAGTATAAAGCAAACGCCTTTTCATCGTGACCCCATGGCCGAAATAGCACAGACTTGCCGCAAATATGGTATGAAATTCGGCTTTTACTATTCGCACGCTTTTGATTGGGAACATCCGGATGCGCCCGGTAATGATTGGGAGTACCATAATCCCGGTGGTGATAAATTGATCGGAGGTGCCGATTGGTATGATAAGCATCCGGGATGGCTTCCGAAAGCCCAACGATATGTAAATGAAAAGGCCATTCCACAAATTCGGGAGCTATTGCTTAATTACCACCCGGATATTTTATGGTTCGATACGCCGCACAAATTACCTTTCTCGGAAAATCTGCGTATTTTGAAAGCAATACGAGAAACTGATCCTGAGGTCGTCGTTAACGGCCGCCTCGCGCGTAGTACGGGCGGAAATTTTGGCGATTACTTGAACACGGCCGACAGACCCGCGGAATTTTATCCGGTAAAGGGCGACTGGGAGGCCATTCCTACTACCAATGAATCCTACGGATACTCCAAATATGATCATAGTCATAAACCCGCCTCGTTCTTTATCCGTTTATTGGCAAAAGCCGCTTCAAGAGGAGGTAACCTACTCATGAACGTCGGACCAATGGGGGACGGAGCCTTTGATCCAAAGGATACGCGGATATTGGATAGCATTGGAATTTGGATTAACAAGAATAAAGAAAGTATCTATGGATCAACTCCCACAACTCTACCTGTTCAATCCTGGGGCGTAGTTACGCAGCGCGAAGATAAATTATACTTACATGTGTTCAATTGGCCAAAGGACGGAAGGTTACTGGTTGGAGGTCTGAAAAACGAAATCCGGCGAGCATATTGCTTAAATAATCAGAAAAAAAACTTCGCTACAGCGCGGATCACCTTAGAAGATCTCGCTATTGAGCTTCCTGCTCAGGCGCCGGATCCAGTTAATAGTGTAATCGTTATTGAATTGAAAAATAAGGTGTTGTCGGTAGATAACGCCCGACTTTTGAATGATCATATTCCAAATCGTTTACTTGCCTTTGATGCTATATTGATCGGTAAGGAATTTAAGTATGGCGATGGGAAGTCGAACCGATACTATGTTGATGGATGGAAAACTTGCAAACAAAAAATGTACTGGCCAATTCGTGTCATCAAACCTGCACCTTACCGGTTAAGGATAAAATATAGTGCTAACACCCTAGGTAGTTTATACGAGATCAGTATAGGTGAAAAGATGTTAAAAGGCGAAACCAAAAAGAATAAACCGAACGAAGATTTTGTAATAGATGACTTAGGGGAAATCGCACTTACTGATTCACGGTCTATGCTTGAGCTCAAAGCTGATCGAATAGTGGGAGATGAACTTATGAAACTGTTTGAAATTCAGTTAATACCTATTAATCCTTAAAAAACTAGTTATGATTTTTATATTCGTCAATACCCGTCAGTCAGACCTGAAACAACCGAAGCGAATTGCATCCCAATGCAGTGTTGCAATTGCATGCCAACTATTGTTTTACTATTTGTTCCTTCCGCACTTGTCTTATAGCCAAGTAATCCCAAAAGAAAAAGAAATGTGGCAATTGGCTGAAAGACAATCCAAATTAATGATCAAGGAGTTAGCGACTGTTCACCAATCAGATACCTCCTTGGTTTCTCCCCGGTCGCTGTCAGAAAAGGGGGATTTAATTGTGGTAAAGCGAAGCGATTGGACAAGCGGTTTTTTCCCGGGTGTGTTATGGTATCTTTACGAGTATACGGGTAACCAAGATTGGAAACGGGAAGCCCGTAGGCTTACGACTATGATAGAAGACGAACAATACAATGGCAGAACGCACGATATGGGCTTTAAAATCTATTGTAGCGTCGGTAATGGTTATCGCTTAACAGATGATCCGCATGATCGGGAAGTACTTATTCAAGCCGCAAAAACCTTGGCAACCCGTTTTAATCCAAAAGTGGGTTGTATACGCTCTTGGGATCATAACAACGATAAGTGGGATTTTCCTGTTATTATTGACAATATGCTCAACCTAGAGTTGCTGTTTGCAGCTACCAAGCTCACGGGCGATTCTTCTTTTTATAAAATTGCGGTCAGCCATGCAAATACAACCATGAAGAACCATTTTCGCGCCGACTATAGCACCTACCATGTTGTTGATTACAATCCTGAAACGGGTAATGTGCGAAAAAAGAATACCCATCAGGGATATCGCGATGAATCGACTTGGGCAAGAGGTCAGGCTTGGGCTTTGTATGGATATACAATGTGTTACCGCGAAACAAGAGATCGCCGTTATTTGAAACAAGCTGATCATATAGCTAAATGGCTTTTCAGCCAGCCTAATATGCCAAATGACTTGGTACCCTATTGGGACTTCAACGCTCCACAAATACCAAATGAACCCAGAGATGTGTCAGCCGCTGCAGTTATGGCTTCTGCATTATTGGAACTAAGTGGTTTTAGTCAGGAACGCAATGCATACCGAGAAAAAGCTACACGCCTTCTAAACAATTTGATAGACCACTATACCACTAACATAGGTAGGAACCGCGGCTTTATTCTCATGCATAGCACGGGTTCTAAACCGGCAGGAATGGAGGTGGATAAGCCTTTAAGCTATGCCGATTACTATTTTTTGGAAGCGCTATTAAGAGCGAGAAAGCTAAAGTAATAACGCATCCAATTTGTTTTGGCCAGATCACAAAACAAGCTCATTGTTTCTAATATATTCTGTACTTTTACGCTAACCAAATAGTGTTAACCTAGTATTCAATCAATGAAATGTTTTTTTGCGAAGCCTTTGTTGGTAGTGATTAGTCTTTTAACAAGCTTCTATATTTTGGAGGCAAAAGATATCCGATTTTTACATCTCGACGTAACTGAAGGGTTATCTCAAGGAAGTGTATTTGCGATCGTACAAGACTACAAGGGTTTCATATGGATCGGTACACGAGATGGTTTGAATAAATATAATGCACGCAAATTTATTGTTTATAGAAACAATCCAAAAGATACTACTTCATTAGGTGATAATTTCATCCAGTCGATTGCAGAAGATAGCAAGAAACGATTGTGGATCGGTACAGGAAATGGCCTTAATCTGTACGATCGTGCACTTGATAATTTCAGAAGGATTCCCTTAGCTAATGTTGAAACAGCAAGTTCTCCAAGCGAACCCGCGGTCCATTTTATTATGGAAGATCACTACCATCAGGTGTGGGTGGGAACCAATCAAGGGCTCTACCGGATTAAGGAGGATACGCAAATTGTTGCGGAACTGGTTTTTAATAATATCTCTGTAGACATCGGTGACGAAAAAAGATATTTTAAGAATATTCGATCAATTTATGAAGATAGTGAACATAAACTATGGTTTTGTACTGATGAAGGTGTAGTTTCCACAAGCTATGTGCCCCCTTATAAGAAGCTTAGGATTAACCGCGCTTATCCAACTTATGCAAGGTTAACGGAAGCGCGTGACCAGCGTGCCGTAGCCATTTTGGAAATAAGTCCTCATGTTTTCTGGATTGCAACAAAAACCAACGGTATAGCTGTGCTGAATGAAAAAACAGGCGAGATTAGCTACCACAAACATATCGAAGGCGATCCATACAGTCTGCCTAGCAATGATATCCGATCTATTACCAAAGATCGGAAGGGAAGACTGTGGATAGGAACATTTAATGGCTTAAGCTTATATGAACACGGACGGTTTAAGAGTTTTCACGCTAATGACAATGACGAGTACAGCTTAAGCAACAATTCTATCAGGCCGATATATCAGGATAAAAGGGGATCCATATGGATTGGAACTTACTTTGGTGGCCTGAATGTGATTGATAATGATATACCGGCTTTTAAAAATTTTGCCCATCAACCTCATAACAATAGCCTAAGTTATAATGTAGTAAGCTCTTTCGCCGAAGATGGTATGGGCAACCTAATAATCGGAACGGAAGGTGGCGGGATAAATTACTTAGATAATCGTCAACTTAAATTCAAACATGCTAAATACCAAGCAGGGGAAGCGGGAAGCCTGAGTCACAATAACGTGAAATCGCTATGTATTGATCGTGAAGGTAACTTATGGATTGGAACATACGATGGAGGCCTCAACTTAAAGCGGAAGGGTGCAACGAATTTTGAACATATTAAGCATAACCCAAACAATGATCGTTCACTTTCCAATGACAATATATATGCTTTAGCTGAAGATAGTAAAGGAGACTTATGGGTAGGGACTTACGGTGGCGGTTTAAACGTTAAGCGTAGAGGTGACCGAACGCTTTCTTTTGACAAATATAATCTAGAAAATAAAAAGCTCTCCTCTAACATGGTTCGATCCATTTATGAAGACTCACAGGGAAATCTATGGGTAGGAACACAAAACGGATTAAATCTAAAGCGACGAGGCAGTGACTATTTTCAGACTTTTGTTTGCGATCCCAATAATCCTAAGTCTATTAGCGGAAACGACATCATCAGTATACACGAAGACGGGTTGCATCGCATTTGGGTAGGAACTTATATGAATGGACTGAATTTATACCATCCCAATGATAACAACTTTACGCACTTTAATGCAAATATGGGACTGCCCGGAAATAATATTTTCGGAATCTTGAGTGATGACCATCACAATTTATGGTTAAGCACCAATGCGGGCATATCTTGTTTTAATCCGAATACAGAGAGCGTTCGAAATTACAATACCATCGACGGATTAATTGGTGATGAATTTATTTACGGGGCGTATCATAAGCTGGCCAATGGTACCTTAGCTTTCGGAAGTTCGGCAGGGTTTACATTGTTCGATCCGGACAGTATCAGTATCAATTATTTTGAACCGCCTGTAGTTTTTACGGATTTACGCCTGTTTAATAAGAAAATAGTGCCGGGAAGCCAAAGTGTCATCGACAAAGATATTTCTTTATTGGATGAGTTGGTCCTTAATCACAAGCAATATGTCTTCAGCGTAGAATTTAGTGTTTTGAATTATATACATGCTGATAAAAATAAATATGCTTATTTGTTAAAAGGATTTGATAATGACTGGAACTTTGTAAATACACCCATTGCCACCTATACTAATTTAGATCCCGGGACTTACGAGTTGATGGTTAAAGGAACCAATAATGATGGGATTTGGAGCAAACCAACAAGCCTTATAATTCATATTTTGCCGCCACCTTGGAAAACTTGGTGGGCCTATGGTCTATACCTATTACTCGTAAGTATAGTCGCCTATTTTGTAATCCAGTTCCTTAAAGGAAGAAATCAATTAAAACACGAATTACTACTGGAGCACCTCGCTTTGGAAAAACAGAAAGAGATACACGAGGCAAAGCTTAACTTTTTCACGAACATATCGCATGAATTTAGAACGCCGCTTTCTTTAATTGTAGGGCCTATTGAGCGTTTGCAGGAAGAAGATTTGCCAACAAATGCGAAGCCGCTTTTGCATAATGCTTATAAGAATGCAAATAGATTGCTGAATTTAGTAAATCAATTACTCGATTTTAGAAAGCAGGAGAGTGGCCATCTTGATTTACAGATACAGAAAACAAACCTTGTGCGGTTTGTGGAAGAAATTGTAAGTAATTTTCTATTCCTTGCGGCAAAAAAAAATGTTCAGATTACTATTGAAAATAAAATAAATGATGGCGTCGATGTTTGGATAGATCATGAGCAGATGGAGAAGGTGCTCACCAATTTACTTTATAACGCCTTTAAGTTTACCGATAGTGAAGGGCGGATCAAGGTACAGATCGAAAAAAAAATAGAAACGCCGACATACCCATCCGGAAACTGTATTATCGAGGTTTGGGATACCGGTTGCGGTATTCCGGAAAAACATCTTCCTTATATATTTGCTCAATTTTATCAGTCGAAATCCTATGAGGATCAAACCCACACCGGTTCTGGAGTAGGTTTAGCATTGGCTCAGGGTTTGGTGAAAATGCATCATGGAAATCTTTCCGTGCGAAGTAATCTCGCAAAGGAGTTGAATGATTTTAACACGGTATTCCGAATTGAATTGCCGCTAGGGAAATCACACTTCAAAGCAACGCAATTATTAGCAAATGAAAACAAAATGGAGCTACACAAAGTGAACGATTTAAACGATGCGCTCTCTTGCGACGCAAAAGAGGACGAAGTAGTTGATAACTCAACTAACCAGTCGGTCGTGCTGATTGTAGAAGATAATGTAGAATTGCGACGATTTATTGTGGGAAGCTTGCAGGATAAATTTAAAGTACTCGAAGCTGGAGATGGCTTGGAAGCTTGGCCGATTGTTGAATCAATACAGCCGGATATTGTGGTAACAGATGTAATGATGCCTACATGCGATGGAATCAGCTTACTTCGTAAGATCAAAGGAGAAAAAAATACGAATCATATTCCCGTCATCTTATTAACGGCGAGAACCGCAGACCCCTATATGATGGAGGCTTTTAAGGAAGGTGGGGATGATTACATTACGAAGCCTTTTAGCTTTAAATTGTTGGCGTGGAAAATTGCCAATATGTTGGAAAGCAGAAAACGACTTAAAGAGAAGTTTGTTCAGGAGTATTTATTGCAACCACATAAGACTGATGTTGTGGAAACAAATAGCTTTATGGACGATGTGATCACAATTGTAGAGGAGAATTTAAACGATGATAACTTCAGTGTGCACGCATTGGCAAGCGAAGTGGGAGTCAGCCGCACGGTGTTGTATCGTAAAATAAGGCAACTATCGGGCTTGAATTTAGTGGAATTTATTAAGGTTGTACGTCTTAAGAAAGCAGCACAGTTGCTTGAGACGAATAGCGGGTTAACTATTAGTGAGATCGCCTATAAAGTCGGATTTTCTGATCCGAAATATTTCAGTAAATCGTTTAAAGCTTTTTATCATAAATCGCCAAAAAGGTATATAGAAGACGTGATGGAACAAAAGAGCAAACTAAACATGATCTAAATGTAAGGTGTTCTATAAGCAAGTTATTAGACTTTCCCGAACACCTTACATCTTCATCTGATCAATTTAATTATTTACTAACTTTAAAGCCCCTTCACTGTAACGTTGGCCCGTATTTGGATATTTATCCATGAGTTTCTGTATCTCGTCTAAATCAGACTGACTAAGATGAACCTCTACGGCTTTTGCATTCTCTTCCAAGTACTTTCTTTTTTTTGTGCCTGGAATAGGGATCATGTCTTTTCCTTGTGCAAGCACCCAAGCTAAAGCCAATTGAGCAGGTGTAATTTGCTTGTCGTTGGCCATTGCAGCAAATTCGGCTGCTAACGACTGATTATTGGCGAGGTTTTCACCGCTGTATCGAGGTAAGGTTTTTCTGAAATCGCTTTCGTCTAAACTGTTGATATCCAGTGTATTGGTTACCAAACCTCTGGCGAGCGGTGAATAGGGAATCAAACTAATATTCAGTGCGCGTGCTGTGTCTAAAATTTCACCTTCTACATCCCTGGTCAATAGCGAATACTCACTCTGTAAAGCCGTGATCGGGTGTACAGCATGGGCTTTTTTCAAGGAACTTGCCGAAGCCTCGCTTAAGCCAAGGTAGCGTACCTTTCCTTCTTTCACCAATTCAGCCATGGCGCCGACGGTTTCCTCTACGGGAATGTTTGGATCGACACGATGCGCGTAATAGAGATCGATGGTATCGATCTTAAGCCTACGAAGACTATTTTCTACTGCTACTTTTAACCAAGCTGGAGAGCCGTCAAAATAGGTGCCCGAGGCGGCGCTAGGGCCTGCTTTACCATCTTTAAAGCGGAAACCAAACTTGGTAGCGATAAAAACTTTATCGCGATTTGGAACAAGCACCTTTGAAATAAGCTCTTCGTTTGCGCCGTTTCCATACATATCAGCTGTATCCCAGAAGTTGATACCTAAATCAAGCGCTTTATGTAAGGTTGCTATACTTTCGTTATCGTCGGTTGGGCCATAAGCAAAACTCATCCCCATGCAACCAAGTCCTATAGCAGATAATTGGGCTGTTGTGTTACTTAAATTTCTGTATTCCATATGTTATGTTTTTTTAACAAATTTAGGATGTATAAGATAGGCTGTCCTATACTAATCAAACGACTTATTATAAAATTCACACATGCACATACTGTTCTCTGAAAATGCCCGGTGTCATCCGCGTTTGTTTTCTGAAAAAGTTGTTGAAGTACGGTGGATAGGAAAAACCTAAACTATAGGCGATTTCCGAAATGGTCCAATCTGAATGAATGAGAAGTGCCTTTGCTTCTTTAACTAACCGTTCGGCAATATGCTGCGTGGTTGTTTTGCCGGTGATTTCTTTCACTGAACGATTTAAGTGATTTACATGCACCGAAAGAATGTTCGCGTAATCTTGTGCAGAGCGGAGCCCCAATGTCCTTTCTTGACTATCGATTGGAAACTGCCGTTCTAAAAGATCCAAAAATAAATCGCATACGCGTGAAGCGGAAGAATGTGGTAAGTAACTTCGTACAGGTTGCATTTTCATCGCTTCATGAATAATCAATTGGAGATAATTACGCAGCAGATCGTATTTATGCACGTAGTTAGTGGTAATCTCCTCCATCATCTTTTCGAAAAGCTCACTCACAGCCCGACATTGTGCCTCGTTTACAAAGAAAACGAAGTCGCCACCCACCTTAAACAGCGAGAGCTGATTTAAAAGAAAATGTGGGCTGTCAGTTTGTAAAAAAGACGCCGTAAAGAGGCAAAAATAACCTTCCTGTTTATCACTGATTGCTTCCCATGAATAGGGAACGGTAGGATTTGAAAACAGCAAGGCAGGGCGATCGATATCTACCCACTTATCTGCATAGTAAAGTCGTCCGGAACCAATGATTAGTGAGATTTTATAAAAGTCCCGCCGATTGTATGGTGTAGATCGAAAACAATTCTCCCGTGTAAATACATTAAAGTGGCCCAAACCATTGGCATTATTGGTTGAAAGGCCAAATGGATTAGCCCGTGGGTTTCTATTATAAAAGTCTTGTAAGCTCTCTGCTTTATTGATCATATTTGTTCTCCGTTCCTCATTACTAACGAAAATACGAAGATTATAGTCTTTTGTCAATTAGGCAATAACACGCCCAACCCATCTTTATGAAAGTCCTACAAAGCCTACGGCTTACAGCTAATTACCAGCTAGTTCCTTCTGCTCAATAGCTTTTCCAATCGAAGTTAGACTGGCTTGGTCCAGTTCACCCCAAAGCTGTACCCACTCGTTGCTTTCTTCCTTTCGAATTTCTGCTAGCTGCTGGTCTTTATCAAAACAGCTATAATAAGGTGCGCCATCACTTGTTTCCAGTTGATCCACGCGTAGTGTTTTTTCCGTTCCTTGAATATGAGCCTTTATATTAAAGGAGATGTCCGCTGTATCTGCCATAACAATCGTTTTCTATCCTATTTGAAAAACAGTTAATATATTATATTGTTTGTATATTAGTATAACCGTGCTGCGGATTTGAAAGACCAAACATGATATACTAATTTGCATGAACGTAATAATCCACGAAAAAAAGTGGCTCCATATAGGCCTATTCTTACTTATCGGTATATTGGGTTTAGGGGTGCTGAAGGCTTTGATACCGGCTGCCTTTCTAAAAAAAGTGACCGGGACGGTACAAGAAATACAGCAAAAGTATAGTGCTGAGGGAGATAAAAAGTTAATCCTAATTTCATTTAAACAACAACCACTGCTTAAACATAGCTATGTAAATAAAGACTATCTTCCAAGCCCGCAAGTGAGTGAAATTAAAGAGCAATCGCAACTGGTAACTTACATATCGAGGAATGGAGGGGATCGGTTTTATGGGCTTGAATTAACTGATGGTACGCCTATACAGTCGAAGCGATGGGATTTATTGTCAGCCTATTTAAATCATTCTTTCGTGATTTTTACGTTAATGGCAATTCCCATTGGACTTTACTTGATTTACGGAAAGAAATTATTACAGTATAAACGTGATTGGATAGGATTTGCTATCTATGCCCTTACGCTGGCCTTTGTTTGGGGAAAACTGCATATTTTCTTGATGATATTACTGGTAATTGGCTTAATTCAAATAGGAAAAAGACTTTCAAAGCAAAAGGATGAGCAGGTGACAAACGACATCGATCTACCTGCTCAAACCTAAATTAATTGTTTTGCCATGCCTTCCTTAAGAACCGTAGCCAATTGCCATGACATATCTTCACAATATCGTCGGCTGTATAGCCCCGGTCAGCCAGCTTTTCATTGAATGATTGTAGGTCGGCAATCGTCTCCAAATCATACGGGCATTGCTCTTTCCCAAAGGCACCATCCAAATCTGATCCAATACCGACGTGGTTGCAATTTCCGGCTATTTGACAAATGTGATCGAGATGATCTATCAATACATCCAGATTGCACTGCATCTCTTTCGGCGTGGAAATGCCACGCTGCCAATTGGGAACCATCATCCAAGCATCTAAAGCGCCACCTATAACGGCCCCTCGTTCAATCAGCACTTTTATTTGTTCATCGCTAAATTGCCGATTGTGATTAACCAACGCTCGGCAATTATTATGGCTCGCCCAAACAGGTCCATTGAAATGATCCAATGCCTCCCAAAAGCTATCATCACAAAGGTGTGTTGCGTCCAATATGATGTTGAGCTTCTCCATTTCTTCCAATAATTTACGCCCTTCGGGTCCCATAAAGCCTGTTGCATCCGTCCCTTGGGCATAACGACCAGGTCCGTAATGTGCCGGGCCTACCGCACGAAGCCCACTTTGCCAAGCTAGGTGCAAATGCTCAGTGGTGATTAGAGAGTCCGCTCCCTCTAAACTTAAGATGTAGCCAATCACTTTCTTTTCGGATGGAGTGCCTTCATCCTTCCATAAAGTGACATGCGCTTCCAATGACGTTAAATTGTTTATTTGACGCATCTCACCTTTGGCCTCCATGGCCTTGTACCACGCCAATTGCCCTTGCGTTTGTGCCCAGGCCTGTTCAGGCGAATGCCATCCGGGTAATGGATTATCGGGTGCAACATATCGGGCAATTTGAGTGGCTACTACAAGGCCTATATGGCCTTTCCGCAATTCGGGTAAAGATACCACCGCCTTCCCGCGGTCGGGTTTATCAGTCAACCCTTCTTCTCGTTGGTTGATTTCCTTAACAGATTTGGTTAAATCTCGGTTCCATTCCAAGGCATTCATGCTCAAATCAAGATGGGCATCTATAATAAACATAGTATGTCTTTAAATTGTAAGTTTTCGTTTCCTGGCAATGATCTGCCACTCGCCGTTCCACTGATTATCTGTAACCGCAAATGCGGTATCGTATAAAGCAACTGTCGGACAAATGTGATACGGTATTCCGTACAGAACATCGCCAACTGTATAATCGCCGGTATCGGAAACTTCTATAACAAGATGTTCCTCACTATGCGATATAGCACGGGCCTCCGGCGCGTTTATAAAAAACACTCGTTTACCCAACTCATTTTCGGAAGCAATAGCTTTATGCCCTAAGTCTAAACAGAGCCTTTTATCATCTATAATTGAGATAACCCTACTAAGGACAAGGGCTGCTATTTGAAAGGGTTGCTCCGTGAAGAGATTTTGATAACCCTTATCCCAAAAGATAAAGGTTCCGGGACTACATTCTACGTCGTCTCGCTCGCTCGCAGCATGAATCGGAAAGGTTGGTGTCCCGCCTGCAACAATGATGAGACGCCGTTGGTAAAGCGCATTTAATTGTACAATAAGTTGCTCGATTTCCGTGAAGTAGCGATGGCATTGATTTTGACGTGCCTCTAGTGATGCTTCATGAATATGGCCATCATAACAGTGTAAACCTAAAAGTATTAAATTCGATAGCGATGAACATTGTTCGGCAAGAGCAGAAACTTTATCGGTTTTAATACCGGTACGGTTCATGCCTACATTGATGTCGAAATAAATATTTAGGTTGAAGCTTTCAGCAAAGGCCACCTGATTTAATTGGCTGGCAATATCAAATTGATCAACCAGGCAGGCGAAAGACGTATTGGGAAATCGCTTTACAAGCGCGATAAAGCGATTAATATTAGGTCCGACAGGTTGGTATGCCAGTAATACATCCTGAACGCCACAATCGCCTAACAGCTCTGCTTCCGCAATTGTGGCGCATTTGAATTTGTTGATACCTGCTAGTTGCAAAAGCTGTATGGCGTCAGCCGATTTGGATGTTTTGATATGCGGGCGAAGCTTGTCGACTGATTTAACCATCGACATCAGCAGCTGAATATTATTTTTTACAAGCTCCGGGAAAACAACAAGTGCAGGTGTCGATATATCTTCTACATTGCTAATTCTATATGTAGAGGCTATTTCAGTTTCCATATTATCAGATTAGTAGATTGGCCGATTCTTATTCTATTTCAAACAGTGCTTCTACTTCCACCGGAATATTGTCGGGTAAACTTCCCATACCGACGGCACTCCGTACGCCGATACCGTTTTCTTCGCCCCATACTTTTGCAAATAATTCACTGCAACCGTTAATAATATAAGGATGTTTCTCAAAATTACCGGTACAGTTTACCATGCCCAAGACTTTAATAACACGTTTTACTTTATTAAGGCTTCCTAAGTTCGTTTTGATCGTCGAGAGCATCGTTAACCCTACCTGTTGCGCCGCCAGTTTACCGTCTTCCATATTGATGGTTTCCCCGATGCGGCCTATAATGAGACTTTTATCGTCTCGGACAGGGCCATGTCCCGAAAGATAAAGATACTTTCCATCAATTAAATAAGGCTTATATACACCTAAAGGTGCCGGTGCAGGAGGTAAACTTAACCCAAGTGCTTCAAAATTCTTATCAGCGTCTATAAATTCCATGTTTTTGTTCTTTTTGTTATTTAGTACGTCTATAAATGTAGGATATTGTTTCTATTTGGCAAAACCTTTCAAAGCGATATGCCCTAAGCCGTAAGCCATATGCCTCTTAAATAGCAAAATAAGAATAAAAATACGTGTCGCGTACGATTCTATATGAACTTTTTTCAAGTAAATGACAACTTCGTCATAAAAGCTTAGTGCTTACTGCCAGTTGCTTACCGCCAACATCAACTTGATTTTACCATAAATAAGTGTAAATTAGACGAGCTAAATTATCCTATAACACTTGAATATGGTATCTAGAAGAAAATTTATAAAGCAATCCGGCCTAGCCGTTGCTTCTGCTATGGTAAGTAGCCAGGTATTAGCCGCATGTGGTAACAAGCGTCCTCAGGAAGCGGAAATAGGCTTGCAATTATACACAATGCGTGATGAGCTTGCGAAAGACGCGAAGCAAACGATCATGAAAATAGCTAATATCGGTTATGGACATGTCGAAACTTTTTATGATTACGGTACAGAAAAAGGCTCCGGCAAATATTGGGGCTTAAGTACCGAAGAGCTAAAAAATGTGTTGGCAGACAATAATCTGCAGACCTATAGCGGGCACTATCAGCTGAATAATTTTCTAACAATGGGGAAGGGGCAAGAGGACGAGTTGAAAGCACAAGCAGATATTGCCGTTAAGCTTGGTCAACGTTATCTAATTGTTCCGGTACCACCCTTTAATCTTATCGATAAGTTAACGCTTGAAGACTTTAAATTTATGGCAGAACAGCTGAATAAAGGTGGTGAATATTGTAAAAGCTTGGGACTTAAAATTGGATACCATAATCATTTTTGGGAATTTAGAAGCTATGGACCAGACAAAAGAACAGGATATGACGTACTTGTTAGCGAAACGCAACCTGACTTGGTTGCTTTTGAATTGGATATGTTTTGGGCAATAAAGTCCGGCGCTCATCCAATAGAACTATTTGCCAAGTATCCTAAGCGTTTTGAAATGTGGCATGTAAAGGATATCGATAAATCAAAACCGGATGTTATTGTTGGCGAGGGAAAAGACTCACTCCCTTCGATGGATATCTTAAAGGACATCAAATTTGCAGAAGTTGGAACAGGAGCAGTAGATTACAAGGCGATCTTCAAAAAGTCGGAGGAAGCAGGTTTAAAACACTTCTTCGTTGAGCAGGATGGTATTTACATGGAGAACCATTTTGAAAGCATCCGATTGAGTTTTAATTATATTAAAGATAATTTGATTGGGAAATAGTTAAATAGTTGAGTGGTAGAGTAGTTGAGTCGTTAAGTGGTAAAGTAGTAGAGCTGTTTAGTGATTCGGCAATAAATAATAGAAAAGTAGTAGGAGCCGTAGCACCAACTATAACTTTGCTAAGTGATATAAATGAGGCTGACAGCTGATTTCCGATTGTCTAAAGCCTACAGCAGTTTACCCGGAATCCGTTCGATCAACTCCGTTCCTAATACGATGGATTCGTGCTCATAGACGGGATATTTACTTTCAATGAGCTGAATTAAACGATCAGTCGCCACCCTGCCCATTTCAAAGGCAGGTTGGCGTATACTCGAGAAATCGGTGCTGAATAAATCCAGTACGTCACTGTTTGAAAAACCGGCTATAGCTGGCATATAAGCCTTGTCGCCATATTTTTTGATTGCCGTTAAGCAACCAATACTGAGGCGATCGCTCGCCACGAAAATCGAATCGGGTTTTTCATCCATCGATAAAAAATATTGAACGGCAGCATCCACCTCTTTTTGATTACTGCCTCCATGATGACAATACGTAATGTTAGCCTCCTCAATAGGAATACCATTTTCTGTTAGCGCCTCTCTATATCCCGCTAACCGTTCCTTTGTAATAGAAAGATGGGGTGCATTCGCTAAATGAGCGATCTTTCTGTAACCTTTTTCTATCAGGTGTTGAGTCGCCATTTTTGCACCATTTCGATTATCGGAAGACACTTTGTGCGTGGCTAGCCCATCATAGATGCGATCAAAAAAGACAATTGGTAAACCGGCATCATGGAGTTTCTTAATATGATCAAAATTGGTCGTTTCAGCGGATAGAGAGATGAGAATACCATCTACTGATCGGTTTGCTAAATGTTTGATATTCATCACTTCTCGGTCGTACGAGTCATGCGTTTGCGTAATAATGATATTATAGCCATTTTTATACGCAATGGATTCGATACCGTCAATTGCCTGCGAAAAAAAGCTGTTTGCTACCTCGCAAACCACCACCCCGATGGAATAACTCTTACGTTGTTTTAAGCTTAAAGCAATCGGATTTCGTTTATAGTTGTTTTGTTCGGCATAGGCCAATACCCTCTTTTTTGTTTCCGGATTGATCTCATAACTATCACTTAAAGCCCGGGAAACGGTAGAAGCGGATAGATTGAGTGCTTGAGCAATGTCTTTTATTGTTATTGGTTTAAACACATTTAGCTTTTTTGAATATCAAACTTAGCTAAAAATGACTTTAAATGCAACGATTTCCAATAGCTTGGTCGCGATTTTTGTTAATTGGAAGATATCGTGACGGTTAGGTGCAAACGATACCGGTATCGTTTGCGCTAATTTTCTTGTTTGGCTTTTCCATCTTTGTTTAACAATTATGTAAACTTGCCGGTAAACGCTTACAACCAAATTAGAAATCTTAACGTACCAACTGAGAAATGGAAAAGAAAAAATTACTGCTTCTGCTGTTTTGTAGCCTGTTGTTGTACGCTTTCACCAAAAGACAACCTACTACCCTATGGATGATGGGCGATTCAACGATGGCTATAAAAGATGCCGATAAGTACCCTGAGACGGGCTGGGGCGTCCCTTTTGCCACTCTATTTAAACCAAGCGTGCGGGTGAGAAATATGGCAAAAAATGGGAGAAGCACGCGCTCGTTTATTGATGAAGGTCGGTGGCAGGAAATCTACAATCAACTCAAATCGGGCGATTATCTTTTTATTCAATTCGGACATAACGACGAAAAGGTGAATAAGCCAAAGGTAGGTACGGATATAGCCACATTTAAAGCCAACCTAAGTATGTTTGTCGAAAAAGCCCGCGAAAAAGGGGCTGAGCCGGTGTTGTTGACTTCTATTGCACGACGCAATTTTGAACAGGGAGTTTTGGTTGATACACATAAAGGTTATCCGGCGGCAACTCGGGAGGTGGCGGATAGTTTACAAGTGCCCCTAATTGATCTTACCGAGAAAACAAATCGCTTGTTAACTAAATTGGGTGAACGGAAGTCCGAAAAACTCTTCCTCCACTTAAAACCGGGAAATAAAAACTATCCGGAAGGGGTTGTCGATAATACACATTTGAATAAGGAAGGAGCGATGACTGTTGCCAAATTAGCTGTGGAGGGGATAAAAGAGCTAAAGCTCAGCCTTGTCAAAGAGTTTAAATAAGATACATCATGGGAAGAGCTTTAAGCAGTATTGTTTTCTTAATTATCAGTATGGCTTATGGGTTAGCATCGGTAAAGCAATCGACAATCGTTGTAGCACAGGATGGTTCGGGAGACTTTAAAAGCATTCAGGAGGCTTTCAATGCTGTTCCGGATTACAGCAAAAATGTTACCACTATTTTGATAAGACCCGGTGTCTACAAAGAACGTCTCCTTTTAAAGTCCTCAAAGCGGCGTGTCAAATTACTGGGAGAAGATCCTCATAAGACCTTGTTGACCTACGATAATTTTGCTGCCAAACTTAATCCGGAAACAGGAAAGAACTATGGCACTACCGGATCTTCTTCTTTTTTTATAGAGGCGGATGATTTCACCGCTGAAAATCTAACATTTGCGAATTCCTCCGGACCCGTGGGACAAGCGGTTGCTGTTAACATAACCGGTAATCGTGTAGCATTTAAAAACTGTCGATTCTTAGGCTTCCAAGATACACTTTATACAAAAGGGCCCCAAGATGATAAAAGCAAGGAAAGTTTGCAATACTTTGAAAATTGCTATATCGAAGGAACGGTAGATTTTGTTTTTGGCGCAGCAACCGCTCTTTTCATGGAATGTGAATTGCACAGCAAAGGTGATGGCTATGTGACGGCAGCTTCTACTCCACAAGGCAAATCCTATGGTTATGTATTTATCAACTGCAAACTAGCAGCGGCAAATGCTGCCATTTCTGCGGCTTTAGGACGACCTTGGCGTCCTTATTCGAAAGTGGTTTATATTAACTGTGATATGGGCGAACATATTCGTCCTGAAGGTTGGGACAATTGGGGAAAAGAAGAAAATGAAAGGACCGTTTTTTATGCGGAGTACAATAGTCAGGGCGCTGGCGCAAATTCCGACAAAAGGGTCGATTGGGCTAAGATTCTGAATAAGGAAGACGTTGAGGAATATACTAAAGAAAAGATATTAGGTGATTGGGCTCCTTTTAACCGTTAATGTTAATATGGTCCTATAAGCGTAAACCGTGTTGTATACGGCCGTATCAATCAGGGGAATAATAATTTTGCATACATCCGAATGCCAACGTTGGAAAAATGGAAGGTTTTTAGTAATATTGAACCTGATAACCGATTATGCCATTAAGTTATATCCTATGATGCAAACAACCTTTCTACAGAAACGTGCATATATCCTTCTTTTATTAGTTGTGTTCATTTACTCAGCAGTTAATGCGACCGGATCGGATTCATACAAACTTTGGTATGATAAGCCCGCGGCCCATTGGAACGAGGCCTTGCCTATCGGTAACGGTCGGTTGGGAGCGATGCTATTTGGTGGTGTAAAGCAAGATCATCTGCAGCTGAACGAAGAGACCATTTGGTCGGGCGGACCGGGAAATAATAGTAGCAAAGATTTGTATTCGACTATGCAGGAAATACGGCGTCTGTTATTTGCAGGAAAATACAAAGAGGCTCAAGACCTTTCGAATAAAGAAATGCCAAGGGAACCGGAAGCAAACAATAATTACGGTATGTCCTATCAACCTGCGGGTGATTTATGGATTGATTTTTTACATGAGGGTGAAACAGTGGCATATCGGCGCGAATTAGATATTGCTGATGCGTTGTCTACGGTGACTTATAGAGTAGGTGAGGTAACCTATAAAAGAGAGTACTTAGCCACAGCTCATGATCAGGTAATAATGATGCGCGTGACCGCTGATAGAGCAGGAAGTATAAGCTGCAATTTGAAATTGAATACGCCGCATCTCATACATCAACAACATTTTATTGGCAATCGAATCTATGTAAACGGCACCTCGGGAGATAAGCAGAACAAAAAAGGTCAGGTTAAATTCTCAATTGCTGTAGAACCGAAAGTAAAAGGAGGGGCGCTACAAGCAGAAGGAGAAATGTTGCGTGTACGTCAAGCGGATGAATTGACGGTGTATATAGCTATCGGAACAAATTTCAATAATTATCATGATTTGGGTGGGGATGCTCGCGAACGGGCTGATGATTACCTAAACACCGCGTTGAAAAAAAGCTACAGAAAAATCAAATCAAAGCATGTAGAAGATTATAGGCGATACTTTGATCGTGTATCGTTAGACCTGGGCCAAACAGTTGCTATGAATAAAGCCACTGATCAACGAGTGGCGGATTTTCATTTAGGTAATGATCCGCAATTGGTGTCGCTTTATTTTCAATTTGGCAGGTACCTGTTGATCTCTTCTTCCCGTCCAGGCACGCAGCCTGCCAATTTGCAGGGAATCTGGAATGATAAATTATCACCTCCTTGGAGTAGTAAGTATACCGTTAATATTAATACCGAGATGAATTACTGGCCTGCCGAGGTAACCAATCTGAGCGAGATGCATGAACCTTTGTTTGCTATGCTCGAAGATTTATCGGTTACAGGAAAGGAAAGCGCCTGGAACTATTACCGTGCTCGGGGTTGGAACATGCATCACAATACCGACATATGGCGTGTTACGGGGATTATCGATGGTGGTTTTTATGGTATGTGGCCAATGGGTGGAGCGTGGCTTTCGCAACATATTTGGCAACACTACTTGTTTAACGGAGACAATGCCTTCTTGGCTAAATATTATCCGATACTGAAAGGAGTAACGCAGTTTTATGTAGATGTGCTGCAGGAAGAGCCGAAGCATAAATGGTTAGTCGTAGCGCCATCGATGTCACCCGAAAATTCTTACCAATCGGGTGTAGGTATCTCAGCCGGGACTACTATGGATAATCAACTGGTTTTTGATGTCTTTTCAAATTTTCTGGAAGCAGCACATGTTTTGCAGGTAGACGAAGATTTTATGGACACTGTAGCTAGTAAACTAAAACGATTGCCCCCAATGCAGATCGGTAAACTCGGACAGTTACAGGAATGGATGGAAGATTGGGATCGCGCAGATGACCGTCATCGGCACATATCTCATCTCTATGGATTATACCCCGCTGCACAGATATCACCTATTCGGCACCCTACTCTTTTTGAAGCCGCTAAGAAGTCACTTGTTTTCCGGGGCGACAAATCAACTGGTTGGTCTATGGGTTGGAAAGTAAACTGGTGGGCAAGGTTACTAGATGGCAATCGTGCTTATAAATTAATAGCTGATCAACTGAGTCCTGCTGCTAATGATGGCAACGGCGAAGCAGGCGGTACTTACGCTAATCTGTTAGACGCACATCCACCTTTTCAAATTGATGGAAATTTTGGTTGTACCGCGGGAATAGCTGAAATGCTGATCCAATCGCATGATGGTTGTTTACACATTTTGCCAGCTTTGCCCGATCAGTGGCAGAATGGTGAGGTGAAAGGATTGAAAGCCCGAGGTGGCTTTATTGTGGACATAGCATGGAAAGATGGTAAGCTACAAAAGCTGAAGGTACATTCTCGACTTGGAGGCAATTGCAGAATCCGGATTGCTAGCGCGAAGATGGTCGATAAACTTGCTGTAGAGAAAGCAATAGGCGAAAATTCGAATCTCTTATATAAGGTACCCGAAATTAAAGAACCAATTAGTCACATAGGTCAATTAGCGGCAAATTATACGGAAGAATTCGAGGAATATGATTTACCAACTAAAAAGGGAAAGACTTATTTTCTCTTAAAGTAAGATACTTGTGAAAGCCCATTTACATTCTTGTTCCATTCGAGCTATATCCGATATAGGTACGCACTATAGAAACCGAAGGAATACCCAATGGGTAGCGGAGATATACTGAATGACAGGTGGATATAACGTGGACTAAAGGTGGACTTGATGTGGACTTAACGTGGATTTAGACAACTTGATATCTTTTAAAAAAATGAGATACTAATTGTGAATGAGAAAGGATTTACAAAGATACGAATAATTACCCCATTAAAA
This sequence comes from Olivibacter sp. EAT-5, assembly GCF_044784325.1. Taxonomy (NCBI): domain Bacteria; kingdom Pseudomonadati; phylum Bacteroidota; class Sphingobacteriia; order Sphingobacteriales; family Sphingobacteriaceae; genus Olivibacter; species Olivibacter sp. EAT-5. The sequence continues at coordinate 3,828,042 of NZ_CP173028.1, forward strand.
TTGGTTCAACTTCCATTTTTTATAGGTCTTCCTTACTTTATCTCCCCAATTTCCATACCAAGCATAGCCTATGCGGCGCTCGTTTTCAATAGCTGAAAGTGTCTGACGAGGTACACCATCGCGTCCGACAAACAAAGGTTCTTGCTGCTTTAAATCATAAAAGCGAGCCCAGCAGTCGATTCCCGGTTGGTGAACCAGTACACGATCTTTTCCACTAGGTTGCGTTGAATCTTCAATAATTACAGCTTCTTTATTCTCAATTTTATGATCGGCAAACCATTTCACACCAGTTTCGATTGCTTCTATTAATAGAGGTGATTTTGGCTGGTCCATTAGGAAAAGCAAAACATCACTAGACTCAGCAGCAGCAAGCGAAGGTAATTCATAAACCCTCGCTTTTGCCGGTTGTAGCCTATCTTTATCATATTGTGCTGCCCAGATTGTTTTTTGTCCGTTTATTATAACCTGCGTTTTCAATATACAATCGACACCCAAATAAAGTGCCTTTTTTGCCTTTTGCTTATAGTCTTCTCCAAGAATACCAAAGCTGTTTGTTGCTGCCACAATGTCTTGCATAATCCGCAAGACATTGATCATTGCGCGATCATTATACGTGATTTGCGATCGATAAAGATGGGTGTCGGGATAATACTGCGGCCACCCTCCATTGGGATATTGAGCTTCTATAAGATAATTAATGCCTTTTTTTGCCGCACTTAAATATAATTTATTCTGCGTTTTCTCATACGCCTTGATCAGGTAGCGGATTTCGCTACTGGTTGCATTATTATCTATCGTAGCATCCGTTAAATCTTTTTGTTCCTCAGCAAGCGCAATTTCTGATGTCGTAAATACATGCTGATAGTCCACTTTTTGTTTGTTGAAAAATTTGGACCAGCCACCGCAGCTTCTTTGTAATAACAACATGTTTTCAGCCGTTGGATCCGTTTTTTCCTGCTCCTGTACAAAACCAAAGGAGCAGAGCAAAAAAATTAAACTAAGCCACCGAAAACATTTCAACGCAAGCATACTTATTTTTCTATTCTAAACCAGTCGTAATCGCCCCATCCGGAATCGTTGATTTGGGTTGAACGGGTACTAAAAAGGCCAACTTTTGCGCCAATCCATTGCCCGGGAGTGGCCTTAAATAAGGCATCAATTTCTATAAATGTCTTGCCATCTTCGCTATAGCTAAACTGACATTGCGCGCCGGCATTTACACGGACACGAAGGTAAAGCGTATTTGTTTTTATTTTCGAGATAATTCTCTCCTTTTCTGTTGCACCTTTATGTGCATCTTTCGCTTCTCCGTATACCAGCGCTATGCCGTCTTGCCCGTTTTTTAGACTTAAATGGGCATAACTTTGCCCCATGATAATTAAACCGGTTTTTTCATCCTTTATTTTCTCATTCGGTGAGAAAGTGACCTTTGTGGTTGCTGTAAATACTTCCGTGGGAAATTTTTGTAATAATATATTTGGAACATCCCATAAATTGCGGGCGCTGTCCGGAGCCTGCTGTGTATAAAGTCGCAGTACGCCCTTTTCAGGATAAAAGAACGACCAAGTGGCCTTCGGATTGGCTTGCCATTGCCATTGTTTGCCCATGGCTCGATCATTGAACTCATCACTTTCGACAGGTGTTTGTATAGGATAGTTTTTTCCCACATTCGGTTTTTGATGGGATAAAACCGGTTCACCCGTTCCTTTTCCTTCCACATCTTTCCCTATAACAGGCCAGTCCTTTACCCATTTCATGGGTTGAAGATGCACCACTCTTCCATAAGCATCTTTATCCTGAAAATGAAGGAACCAATCTTCACCTTTCTGCGTGTCTACCCATCCACCTTGATGAGGCCCATTGATGCTTGTATTCCCTTGTTCCATGGCTACATGCCTTTCGTAAGGGCCGTAGATGTTTTTTGAACGTAGTATGAGCTGCCAGCCCGTGGCTACTCCGCCAGCTGGCGCCATGATATAATAATATCCGTTCCGCTTATAAAATTTAGGTCCTTCAATCGTAGGATCTAAAGCATGCCCATCATAAACAATCGTACCCTCGTCTAGGTTTTTTGTGCCATCAGCACTTAACCTCTTGATGGCTATGATACTTTTAATACCGGCGCGACTACCGGCATATGCATATGCAATGTAAGCTTGGCCATCGTCATCCCACAAAGGGCAAACATCAATCATTCCTTTACCTGCTTCAACAAGCACCGGCTCCTCCCAATCACCCCACGGGTCTTTTGTTTTGATCATATAGATGCCAAAATCAGGATCACCATAGTAGATATAGAACTCACCATTATGATGACGGATGGATGGTGCCCAAACCCCGTTGCCATGTTGCGTTTTTGAGAAGTGATCAAAGGGCGGCTGCCTTTTTAAGGCATGTCCAATAAGCTGCCAGTTTACCAAGTCCTTCGAATGTAAGATTGGTAAACCGGGAACGGCATCAAAGCTGGAAGCTGTCATGTAAAAATCATCACCTACCCGAATGACGTCGGGATCGGAATAATCGGCGTCAAGCACGGGATTCTTATAGGTACCGTTGCCCTGATCGGCCACCCAAACCTGCGAGACATAAGGCTTGTCTTGCGCTGTCGATTTTATGAGGGAACAAACTATTAACAATAAGGATAATAAGCCTGTGTTTCGTAGCATTTTCATGTTTACTTGTTAGTTGTCGGATTCCAAGGATCCTGGTAATTTAATATCTGCTTAAGCGTATAAGACTCTATGTCTTTTTCTGTCAGCTGTTTACTCCATTTCACGCGAGCTGCTGCATGAGCTCCCGGTCCTTCACTGTGGAATTCTGCATAATAAGCAGTTGATTCGTTTGCCGGGTTACGCCAGTTGTCCCATCCTTGCGGAAGGATATGTGGACCCATATGGCAGCGTATAAAGACTGTCTTGGCATAAGGGCGCCAAGGTCGGCCAAGATACACCTTCGTTGCTTCTTTATCTGCAGTAAGCTTGCAATCTAAAAAGACAAAGCCGAAGGCTTGCCGTGGTGTTGTGGATGCTGCTGTAATATACGAGTTACTTAAACTATGAATAGTACACCGTTGAAAAACTGCAGTAGCCTGTCCAAATATAAAATCGGTGGTTCCTTCAATATAACAATTGACGTAGTATTGTCGACTGTTTTCCGTGGCTGTATAGAGTGTGTCTTGATTCCCCAAGAGCCTGCAGTTTTTTATGACAACCCGATCCGCTTCCACATGCAAAGCCACTGCTTGGCCAACGCGACCCGCTGTATTTTGTATTGTCAGTCCTTCAGCGGTAAAATCATTTCCCTGCACCAAAACCGTATATGAATTATAGGTTGTAAAGGCTTTTTTTCCAAAGGCATCAACCGTATCCGTATAGGACTTCCCGGAATAGTCTGCGTTAGTAATGATTGTTTGCCCGGTACCGTCTCCAATGAAAGAAATATTCGTTTTCCATGACGGGATAACTATCTTTTCTCTATAAACACCTTTTCGGATATAAATCCGAACCTGTTGCTGTGATAAGTCGCGCACGGCATTGACTGCTTCTTGAATCGTACGGAAGTCGCCATCGCCCTCTTGGCTAACAATAAAGCGATCCGGATAAACGGTTTGGGAAAAAATCGAATGATGAAATATACAGCCGAATATAATAATCAATAGTGCGATCCTCTTCATAATATATAGGAAGGTTATGGATTTTCTGATTGGTCCGTAGAACAAGAATAGGGAGAATTTTTATAATGCTAGCAGGGCAGAACGATAATTTTTACGCAATCGTTTCCGGGATCGATTGCGTAAATTTCAAGTGATGCCAACGTTGGAAATACACTGGGATAATTCTATACTTGCGAATCAGATGCTAAGCAATTAAAATCACAAGCCAAAATTAATACTAGCTAATCAAAATGATGCAATTACCTAAAAGAATCAGCAGTTTTTTTATTATGTTTTTTTGTCTGACGGGGATTAACTTATCCTTTGCGGTTGGACAAAATGGGACCGTTACAGGAAAGGTGGTCGATAAAGAAGGGTTACCCCTAATTGCTGTCAGCGTGTTGGTGAAAGGAACCACCACTGGCACCAGTACAAATAATCAAGGAGAATTCAGCTTAACACTGCCTGCGATGCCAGCTACCTTGGTTTTTAATTATGTGGGATACAAAACCCGGGAGATACCAATTGATGCACCAAAGAGATTATCAAATGTCGTGTTAGAAGAAGACGCAACTAACTTGGATGAGGTAGTAGTAATCGGCTATGGCACGGTTAAAAAAAGGGATCTCACAGGAGCAGTCACTTCAGTCGCGCGTGAAGAGCTAACAAAATTACCTACTACGAATGTAATGGAGTCAGTACAAGGAAAAGCGCCTGGAGTAGATATTGTGCGACAAAGCGGTTCTGCCACATCCGGTGTAAGCATTACTGTGAGAGGTAATCGCTCCATTACCGCTGGCAATGGACCACTCTTTATTGTTGACGGGATGCAATATTCCAGCATTCAGGATATCAACCCCAATGACATTGAAAGTATGGAAGTGTTAAAGGATGCCTCTTCCACTGCCATATATGGTTCAAGAGGAGCGAATGGTGTGATCATTGTCACCACCAAGCGAGGTGTATCCGGTGCTCCTAAGGTTTCCTTTAATGCTTATTACGGCGTACAAAACGTGGCGGGATATCCGCGCGTAATGAACGGACAGGAATATGTGGCTTTACGTAGGGAAGCTTATCGTACTACGGGTGTTTGGAGCAGTCCGGCCGACGATGCCAAAATATTCAGTAATGAGCAACTCAGTTTTATCGAAAACAATGTTTCTACCGATTATGCGGATATGTTATTAGGAACAGGACATCAACAGGATTATCAGCTAAACATTTCCGGGGGTACGGAGAAACTGAAATCTTACTTCTCGGTTGATTTTTTCAATGAAAAGGGACTATTCGAAATGGATGATGCCAGACGCTATACCGCTCGGTTAAATCTTGATTACCAAGTGGCCGGTACACTTAAAGTGGGAACGCAAACCCAGTTAACTTATTACGATCAAAACAAGCGTGCCGATCCGCTTAATCAGGCAAATAAAATTAGTCCGCTGAATACACCCTTTGACACAGAAGGTAATTATATTATTTACCCCGGACAGGGTGGGGCCATCAACCCCTTGGCAGATGAGCAACCAGGCAATTACAAAAACAATGTAAAAACACTCCGTGTATTCCCAACCGTTTTTGCGGAGTTTAAACCCGTTGAAGGATTGAGTATTCGCGGTAACTTTGCAGTAAATCTTTCTAATTTACGCGATGGTTTATATGAGGGTTCCTACTCAATTCGTCGTAACGGAGCGAATTCACGCGCTACCTATGTGACAAACAATGGGTTAGGCTATAACTGGCAAGCAATTGTGAATTACCAGAAGACTTTCGGTGAACATGATTTCAGTATAACAGGTATCAGTGAATACCTTTATAATGATACCGAGAATGCGACAGCGCAAGGGGAAAATCAATTATTAGACAATAATTTCTTTTATAACCTTGGTTCGAATACGCAAAACCTCGCTATAACCAGCGCTTATACCGAAACAAAACTACTATCGTATGCCGCTCGGGTAAATTATGGTTATAAAGGAAAATACCTGTTGACACTAACGGCACGGACGGATGGTGCTAGTCAGCTGGCTGTAGGGAACAAATGGGACTTTTTTCCTTCTGTAGCGGGCGCTTGGCGTATCGTAGATGAGGGATTTATGAAGGAGCAATCGTTGTTTAGCGATCTTAAATTGCGAGCAAGTTATGGTGTTTCCGGCAACTCTTCAGTCGTTGCTTATTCATCGCAGAGTACGCTCACCAGAATCCCTTTTGCTTATGGTGACGCGTCTGCTCCTGGATACGGTTTTCCAAACAATTCACGAAACCCCCAGTTAGGTTGGGAAAAATCGGCTAACACCAATATCGGGTTGGACTTCGGATTGTTCAAAGGAAGACTAAACGGTACCTTAGAACTCTATCACACCAGTACGAGCGACTTATTGCTCGATAGAATCCTGCCACCTACTTCCGGCTATTCTTTCGTTACACAAAATATTGGTAAAACAGAAAATAAAGGTATTGAGTTTATGTTAAATGCGGCTCCAATAAGCAACAACCAATTTAAATGGAACAGTACGGTATCATTTACCAAAAATATTGAAAAGGTGAAAGAGCTGATCGATAACCAAGATGTGATCAGCTTGGATGCTCGTTACGTAGTTGTTGGCTATCCCGTTAATTCTTATTTCGATTATGAAAAGCTCGGTATCTGGCAACTAGGAGAAGAAGAACTAGCGGGTCAATATGGTCAAAGACCCGGTGACATACGAGTAAAAGATCAGAACGGCGATAACGTGATTACCGCAGATGGTGATCGCGTAGTAGTAGGCTCGCAAGTGCCTAAATGGAGCTTGGGTTGGAACAACGATTTTAGCTATAAAAATTTCGATTTAAACATTAATGTTTTTGCGCGCATTGGACAAATGATCAACGCCAATTACCTGACCCGATACGATCCCCAAGCCGTTGAAAATAGCACAGCTGATATTAGTTACTGGACACCCGAAAATCCTAGTAATCAATGGCCACGGCCTAATGCCAATTTAAGTAGAACAAGTATGCTCTATACTTCTACCTTGGGTTATACGGACGGCTCTTTTGTGAAATTGAGAAATGTAACCCTAGGGTATACTTTACCCACTTCCGTGACGGATAAATGGGGCTTAGCTAAATTGAAGGTATATGTGTCGGGTAGAAACTTGGCGATGTGGACCAAAACCATTAACGGATACGATCCGGAGCGTGGAGGCGGTGAATCAGCTCCCTTAACGCGCTTAATTGTGGCAGGTATTAATGTTAACTTTTAAAGGCTATTATAATGATTGTACATACTAGATATAAAACAGTTTTAATCGCTGCTTTTTTATTGGCAGCTGGACTAACTTCATGCAAAAAAATGCTTGATGAGGAGAACCTCAGTGGTATTACCGACGAGACTTTGTATACAACACCTAAAGGTTTTGAGACCTTGGTTAATGCCGCTTATAGTTATCAACGTTGGTGGTATGGTAAGGAGCGTGGCTATAATATAGGAGAAACTGGTACCGACTTATGGACCAATGGTGCGGGTGATGTATATCCGGATCTTACGACCTATCAAAATCTTCAAGCAACCAACGGCGCCTTACAGGAAGTATGGTCTAATTTTTACAAGGCCATTAATGTATGTAATGCCGGTATCGCAAGAGTCGGAAATTCGGGGATGGATCAGGCACTGCAAATACAGCGGACAGCGGAATTTCGATTTCTGCGCGCCTTCTATTACTATCACATTGTAGAAACCTGGGGAGGCGTCCATTTGACAACCGAGGAAACAGTAGGTGTCGTTACAGAAGCAAGGAAATCGAGTGTCGATGATTTTTACAACTTAATTATCGAAGATTTACGTTTTGCTGTTGATCATTTAGCGCCTACTACCGCTGATTATGGGCGCGTAACAAAGCCAGCTGCGGAGGCGTTTTTGGCACGTGTATACTTAACCAGAGGGTTGAATGCCGAAGCGGGTGCTTTAGCTAAAAAGGTAATTAGTGATTATGGTTTTGCTTTACTGCCTAATTATGCTGACTTATGGAGAATGAACAATCTCCAAAATAGTGAAATTGTTTATGCCGTTAATTATTCTTCTAATCTGAACGATAATGACAAACAGGACGATAATGTTTATCCGGATGGAGATAATAGAGGGTCAAATAGTGCCCATATGCTTTTCCTGATGAAGTATGATGATCAACCGGGAGTGATTAGAAGCTTGGAATATGGTCGGCCTTTTAACCGTTATCAGCCATCAAGATATTTATTATATCTTTTTAATGAAAACATCGATAGCCGATTTGAAGCCTCTTTTCAGAACGTATGGTATTGTAATCAACCGAATGCGTCGGGAAGACCTGCAGGGATGAATGTTGGCGACACAGCCGTATTTATTTCAAAGTATACGGTTCCGGCCTCGGTACGTGCAACAAAAAATTACACCATCTATGATGATGGCGATATTTATAATACAGATGGCTCATCGAAGAATCGGCTACGTTATATTTCACTTAAAAAGTTCATGGATAACACCCGAGGAAGTATAAACGAAGCGCAGAGTGTTCGGGATGCTTTTGTTATTCGCTTAGCCGAAATGTACTTGATCGTAGCCGAAGCTGCCTTTAAAACCGGCAATAACGAGGAGGCCGTGACTTATTTGAATATTATTCGTGAACGTGCTGCAAAAGAAGGACATAAAGAAGAAATGGATGTTAACGCTGCTGATGTAACGCTCGATTTTATATTAGAGGAACGGGCAAGAGAGTTCGCGGGAGAGCAGATGCGATGGTTTGATTTAAAACGTACCGGAAAATTAAAAGAAAGTCTGCAAAAATACAACCCACATGCGATTACTTATTTCAGAGATTATCATATGCTTCGTCCAATCCCTCAAAACCAATTAGACGCCGTAACCAATAAAAGTGAATTTACTCAAAATCCGGGATATCAGTAGCAGGTGGTTGAGTAGTTGAATAGTTGAGTAGGGAAGTAGTTAAGTAGTTGAGTTGTCAAGTAGGGAAGTGGTGAATTAGCCAATGTGATGATTAGCCAATGTGATGATTAGTCTTTATACTTACCTGCTTACCGTCAGGCAGGTGTCCTGATACTTATATCTTGATTACTCAAATTAGCCTCCAGCATATTGCCTATTGCTTAAGGCTTAAAACTACGCAATCGTTGCCGGCAACGATTGCGTAGTTTTTTACGAGATCTCTTGAGGGGATTTCTTTTTTATCCATGTATCTTGTAGCTATCAACGAGCCAATCATAGCTTTTTGATTAACCAATAAATCCACAATTTCTATTAACTTATTAGAACCATTATGACTAAAAAATTATGGACGCTTTTTGGGCTCTTATTTTTCAGTTATTGCTCTTCGTTTGCCCAAACAAGATCAATTACCGGAAAGGTCGTCAATACAGCGCAAGAGCCGCTACCTGGTGTAACGGTAGCCGTAAAAGGAACAAGTACAACTACAAGTACAAATGATGTCGGAGCGTTTAACATACAGCTGCCAAATACGCAGAACCCCGTGTTAACCGTTACCTACCTGGGTTACAAAATGCAGGAAATTCCTATTAACGGACAACAAACCCTCACAATTACTCTAGAAGAAGATGCAACAGGTTTAGACGAGGTGGTCGTAGTCGGCTACGGGACGATGAAAAAAGGAGACCTTACAGGTGCCGTCGGTTCGGTCACTTCCGAGACTTTAAAAGCTCGTGGAACTACCTCTGCTATGGCTGCTTTACAAGGCTCTGTTCCGGGGGTCGATATCAGCTCCACCTCAACAAAACCCGGCGGTGGATTTAATATCCAGATCCGGGGGCAAAACTCGTTAGCGGGTGGAAGCCCTTTGTATGTTGTGGATGGCGTAGTGATGGGCGATATCAATTTTTTAAATCCAGCCGATATTGAGCAAATTGACGTTTTGCGTGATGCCTCTTCGACAGCCATCTACGGTTCGCGCGGCTCGAACGGCGTTGTTATTGTGCGAACAAAGAATGCTGGCAGTAATCATGGTTCGCGAATGTCAGTGACTTACGATGGTTTCTACGGCATTCGTAAAATTGCAAGATTACCGGATTTTATGAGCGGACGAGAATGGGTAGACTTCCGCACGTCGGCCTACTATACTTATAACACCAATTTAGGTCAGTATGAATTAACGCCCGCTAATAGAAATTCTGTTTTACAGCGAAGCCCGCTATTGGAACAACGTCTATTTGATGAAGATTATGAAGATTGGCTTGCTTTGGGTACACAAGATGGGCATCAGCAAAATCATTATGTAAATATTGGTGGAAGCTCAAGTGATCTAGCTTATAATCTCGGTTTAGGTTATCAAGATGAAGAAGGTAATTTTATCAACGAAAACCTAAAGCGATACAATATGAAATTGAGTATCGACCACCGGGGATCCAAGTTTTTTTCGGCAGGAGGTACCATTAATTTATCCCATACCGTTACTAATCAAGGAAGCCAGTACGGCTATCGCGATATTATGCGAATGCCCGTTATCTTGCGTGCGTATGATGATCAAGGTAATCTTATTCAACAACCCGGTATTGCCGCATCTATTCAAGGTAGTGGAAACTTTACGAGCTCACCCAATCCACTGCAAGAGATTAATAGCGGTAATCAAGAGACTAGACGGTATGACGTGTTAGCAAGCGCCTACGCGCAAGTAAACCTGTTTGATGGATTCTCTATAAAAAGTACCATCATGCCACGATTTACCCGTGAGCGAGTGGGACAATACTATGACGTTGTGCCAGGTAATAGGAACCAGAATGAGGCTTATCAACAAAATGATGAAAGTTTGGAATATACCTGGGATAATCAAATAACCTATAATAAGACCTTTAATGATAATCATCACTTAAATGCCACCCTTATAAACAGTTTTTATAAAACTCGATTTGAAAGAATACAGGCCGCTACCCAGAATTTACCTTACGATTCTCAGTGGTATAATTTATTTACAGGTAACTTAATGCGGGACAATTCACTAACTTCATATAACGAGTCTGGTTTGATCTCTTATGCCGCACGTGTTAACTATGATTATAAAGGAAAGTACTTAGTTACCGGAACAATCCGTTATGACGGAAGCTCTAAATTGGCCGACAAATGGGCCTCTTTTCCTTCCTTTGCACTAGGTTGGCGCTTATCAGAAGAAGAATTTATGAAGGCCGATTGGCTCTCCGATTTAAAGGCTCGATTTAGTTTTGGTTACTCGGGAAACAATAACGGAATTAGCCCTTACGGATCAATGCAAACACCGATTTCGGATGAATTGATATGGTATGATTTTGGCGATGGTAATGCAGTTTCCGGCCTCCGACCAGGCTATCCAGTCAATCCTGCAATTACGTGGGAGAAGACACGGGAGCTGAACTTCGGACTGGACTTTGGTTTTTTCAATCAACGACTTTATGGATCACTTGATGTCTATGATAAGTTGTCCGATGGCTTGTTAATGAGTAGATCGTTGGCTATTGAATCGGGTGTTGCTACCATGACAGATAATATTGGTTCAGTAAGCAATCGCGGAATTGAAATTTCCCTAAACTCAACCAATATCCGTACGCCTAATTTCCAATGGACTACCTCTCTGAATTTCGCTCATAATAAAAATGCCATCGAATCTCTTTATGGTAAAAAGGAAGATGTAATGGGCGAAAAAAGGTTTATCGGACACCCTATTGAGGTAATTTACGACTATCGTGTTGTAGGAATTTGGAAATCGGATGAAGTGGAGGAAGCTGCGCGATGGGGGCAACAGCCGGGTCAGGCACGAGTAGAGGATATTAACGGTGACGGCATTATTACAGCGGCTAACGACCGGGTAATTTTGGGTAGTCCTAATCCTAAATGGACTGCCAATCTTCGCTCAACTTTTAATTACAAAAGCTGGGATTTATCAGTTGATTTGTTTACTCGTCAAGGGATTTTTGTACAGGATCGATTTTTGGAAGAATTTGGCCCAGGTAATACGCAGCGTGGAAGACCTAAAATTCGCTTCGATTATTTCGTGCCTCAAGGGATCGATAGATACGATTGGAATAATTGGGGTACAAAAGAAGACGGATCTCCCTCGGCTACTTGGTCACCTACCGCTGGAAACGAAAACGGGAAATATCCGGCTATTAATAACGCCGGACCATATTATGGCAGTAACGGACAATATACTGACGCCTCTTTTGTAAAAATAAGAAACATTATCTTGGGTTACACGCTTCCAAGCAAAATGTTGTCGAAAGCGAAAATAAGTCAGTTACGCGTATACCTTAACATACTTAACCCATTCACTTTTACCAAATACGAAGGTTGGGATCCGGAATATGCAACTACCTCCTTACAGAACGGTAATGGTCCAAGTACAGTTACTTATCAATTGGGTGTAAATCTTAAGTTCTAATTTGATTATTGACGATTTAATATAACGATCATGAAGCGTATTTTAATATATATAGTTCTTACATTGTTACTCAGTGGCTGTAAGAAATTTTTAGAGGAAGATAATAAAGGAGGGATCACGAACGAAGAGTTCTATCGAACCGAGGCGGGTTATGAAACTTTAGTAACAGCCTCTTATTCATCCTTACGTGAGACGTTCCGACTAACTCCCTGGTTGCTGGTAGCGGGTACTGATATGTATCAACGAGCGAGAGGTACGGGTGATCGATCTATTCAGGAATACGAACAACTTTATGCCACGGATTCCTATGTAAAGGACTATTACCAACTCTGTTATAAAGCTATTCAAACTGTTAATATGGCTATTTTTTATAATGATATAGCCGAAATTGAAGCGGAGAAAAAAGCAACTTACCTAGCTGAATTGCGCTTTTTGCGCGCTTTTTATCACTTTCTTTTGGTGGAGCAGTTTGGCGGGATCTATATTAATACAGAAGCCACTTTTGAACCGCGATTAAATATGCCGAGAAACAGCTTGGAGGAATGCTATACCTTTATCATTGGCGAAATGGAAGCAGCCCTTCCCCTTGTCGGAACAGCTAAGGCGCGAGTAAATAAAACAGTCATTAACCATTACTTAGCGAAAGTGCATCTCACCAGCGCATGGGACCTGAAACAAGCGGCTGATTTTGAAAAAGCAAAGACTTATGCCTTGGCTGCGATAAATGGCAAAACAATTAGTATTCCATTTGAGCAATTATGGAGCCCTTATAATGAAAATAATGATGAGATCATTTTTGCGATACAATATGATTTGGAATCCATTGCTTCCAGTACGGACGGAAACAATCAACAGGGTATTTTCGGTCCCTACTTAGGTGGATCCGAGCTAAATCATAAATACATGAGTGCTCAATTATACCCTTCCTGGAATTTACATACTTTTTATGGAGAGAATGACGCTCGATACGATGCAACTTTTATGCTAACCATTTATGATCAATATTTTGATTATTATGATGCCAGCAAAGATAAATCCAGCATCTTGATCAGAGCCTATTATCCGCGCGTTTGGGGTAGAGAATATACAAGCGCCGATTCTTTAGCGTGGGCAAATCAACACCAGGGACAAATAGCAAGTAATTTCCGGTATTACCCGTTTAAGTACGATGAAGAGGCTTATAGAGCCTTCTATGACGCGGATATGAGTACACCGGTTATTAAAAAGTTTGATAGTCCGCAAACTCGTACCATATTTCAGCAAACAGCCAGTGTGCGAGATATTGTATTGGCACGTTTGGCCGAAACCTACTTCCTTTATGCAGAAGCTTGTATTGGATTGAATGATTTCGCCAGTGCAGCAACTTATGTACAGGCGGTGTTGGATAGACCGGGTAATGCAAAAGACGGCGGACGGTTAAGTCCGAACATAGATATCGCCACAGCCGCTGGCCAAAGTCAGGCACTTGATGCTTATCTGATTGAAAGTGCGAAAGAGTTTGCGGGCGAATATTTAAGGTGGCCGGAGTTGAGAAGAACAGGGAAATTGAAAGAATTTTGTGCCAAATATAACTATGATATCAAACGGATTGGAGTCGATCGCGCCTTTAGAGGACCAGACGGTCAAGATAAGATTTTGCGACCGATTCCACAGGACGCTATTGATCTCAATGAAGCGGAAATCCAACAAAACCCAGGATACGAAGCCAGATAAAAAAACAGCGCAATCGTTATCGGTAACGATTGCGCAAATAAAGACCTTTAAATGTTTGAAAAGATTAGCGGATAGCCTTAGAATTGTAGGGGCATAACCGATTGATACCTTGATAATGCTTTATGAATAAGATACTGAAAACTGTTATACTCTTAATTTTTACCCATGGGGCATTCGCCCAAAAACTTGCTGAACCAACTGTCTCATTACCTACTTTTAAAAAGGATACGGTATCAATCACTGCTTTCGGAGCGATTTCCGGTGGACGTCATTTAAATACGGAATCGATTAATCAAGCTATTGATCAAACACATAAGAAGGGTGGAGGCGTGGTCTTAATTCCTGCAGGTGTATGGCTATCGGGGCCTATTACCTTAAAGAGCAATATAAACTTGCATTTGGCCGCTAACGCGTTGCTGCAGTTTACAAAAGATTTTTCGCAATATTCCTTGGTACAGACCAGCTGGGAAGGGATCCCGCAGATGCGGAACCAATCGCCTATATGGGCCTTAAATCAGCAAAATATAGCGATTACCGGGAAAGGGGTTATTGACGGAAATGGTGATGCTTGGCGAATGGTGAAAAAGGCGAAAATGACAGAAACGCAATGGAAGAAGCTTATAAGCTCCGGAGGCGTTCTTAACGAAAAAGGAGATATTTGGTATCCTTCTCAGAGTTCTTTGAAAGGAGCTTCTTATAAGGATCCCGGACTTGTGGAGAAGGGGAAAAATGCACAGTTCTATGAGGAAATAAAGGACTATTTGAGACCGAATATGATTTTGCTCGAGAAATGTGAGCGTATTTTACTGGAGGGTGTAACATTTCAAAATTCAGCTGCTTGGAATATCCATCCCTTAATGAGCGCCGATTTAACCATACGGAATATTAATGTACGCAATCCTTGGTATTCCCAAAATGGAGATGGCTTGGATATTGAGTCTTGTAAAAACGTACTGGTGGAACAAAGCACCTTTGATGTAGGTGATGATGCTATCTGTATTAAAAGCGGCAGAAATGAAGCGGGTAGGGAACGTGGTATGCCAACGGAAAATCTGTGGGTACGGAATTGTACGGTTTATCATGCGCATGGTGGTTTTGTTGTGGGAAGCGAAATGAGCGGCGGTGCGAAAAATTTATATGTTGACAATTGTACGTTTATCGGAACCGATATCGGTTTACGATTTAAAACGACACGTGGAAGGGGAGGCGTAGTAGAAAATGTATATATCAATAACATTTTCATGAAAGATATTCCCGGAGAGGCTATTCTGTTCGATATGTATTATGAAGCAAAGGATCCGATCGTGTTAAGTGGAGAACATTGGGAACCTCCTAAAGTGGAATTTTTGCCTGTTACTGAAGCAACACCGCAATTTAAGGATTTTTATATTAATAATGTGGTTTGCGATGGGGCAGCTAAAGCGCTCTTTATCCGAGGCTTACCTGAAATGCACATAAAGAATATTCAATTGACTAGGCTTGACATGGTTGCTAAAGAGGGCATCGATATACAGGAAGCATCCAATATAAGCCTGCGCGACGTAAAGTTGCAGGTTGAAGATGCTTCTAAGCAAATTGCCTATATTTTAAACAGCAATGATATAAAACTGCATCAGCTAGAAGTGAAAAATGCAAATATCTTTCATCTTCAGGGCGAACGTACTTCTACAGTTGATGTGCAAGGCTTGACGGGAGCTCAACCGGTTATTAAAGCCGATTTTGGTGCCAATAAAAACGTTATAAACATTAATTAAGATAAGGAATGGATTGGATTTTTAAGCGGCTCTTGTTGCTATCGCTCATGATAAGCTATTTTAATGTACAAGCACAGGAAGTAAAATATAGTGAGTTGATGACGCAAACGGCTATGCGACTTTGGCCTGATGCTTTTACACTGGAAAAAAATCAGCCGGCTAAATGGAGTTATGACTTGGGGGTAATTCTAAAAGGAGTAGAAGGGGTTTGGAAGAATACAGCGAATAAGCGCTATTTCGATTATATCCAGCATAAAATGGACCATTATGTGCAGGAAGACGGTACCATCAATGCTTATAAAATGGAGGATTATAATATCGACTTCATTAATAACGGAAAAATCCTCTTATTTCTATATCAGGTAACTGGAAAAGAAAAGTACTTAAAAGCAGTCCGGCATTTAAGAAAACAACTTGATACACATCCACGAACCAAACAGGGTAGTTTCTGGCATAAGAAGATCTATACACATCAAGTCTGGTTAGACGGCTTGTACATGGGACAACCTTTTTATGCGGAATATGCAAAGCTGTTTAACGAGCCGAAAGCTTTCGACGACATTAGCCGTCAATTTGCTTTAATTGAAAAGAATACGCGTGACGAAAAAACGGGTTTATTATACCATGGTTGGGACGAATCGAAAGAACAACAGTGGGCTAATAAGGAAACGGGTCGGTCACCAAATTTTTGGAGCCGTGCGTTAGGATGGTACGGCATGGCCTTGGTAGATGTACTGGATTATTTTCCTAAAAATCATTCCGGTAGAGATACGATTGTAGCTATTTTGAATCGTTACGCAGATGCAGTTGCCAGGTTTCAGCAAGCGAATGGTCTTTGGTACCAGGTGACCGATATGCCTAGTAGAAAAGGAAACTACCCAGAGGCTTCTGCTTCATCGATGATTGTCTATACTTTAGCAAAAGGTGTGCGTTTAGGATATTTACCTGCTAAATTTTTGAAAAATGCTGAAAAGGGTTATACGGGTATTTTGAAAGAGTTCATTGAAAAAGATGAACAGGGCAATGTCAACTTAAACGGCACGGTGAAAGTTTCCGGTTTAGGAGGAAAACCCTATCGTGACGGCTCCTTTGAATATTACATGAGCGAACCGGTCATTCAAAACGACCCGAAGGGGATCGGTGCTTTCATACAATGTGCAGTTGAAATGGAAATGGTCCCTAATTTGAAATTCGCTAAAGGAAAAAAGGTGCTGTTGGATTATTATTACAACCATGAAACAAGGAAAAGCTTACTAGGGCAGCAAGAACGTTATCATTATACCTGGGAAGAGCAGGATAACGGTGGTTATTCCCTGTTAGGGTACATTTTCCGTTCCTACGGTGCAGTTACTGATTCATTGGGAGTAAAACCTACAGAAGAAAATCTTCGAAAGGCCGATGTATATATCATCGTAGATCCTGACACCGAAAAGGAATCTGCCCATCCAAATTATTTGGCTACTCCTGAAATCGATGTAATTGTTAAATGGGTTAAAAATGGAGGAACACTTGTATTGCTTGGAAATGATGCCGGCAATGCTGAGTTTACGCATTTTAATGAGCTTGCAGGCCATTTTGGTGTTCAATTCAATGAAGACAACCATTTGATGGTGAAAAACAATCAATTTGAACAGGGAGCCGTTCAAGTCGATAAAAGTAACCCTATATTTAAAAGGCCCTATAAATTGTATATCAAGGAAATCAGTTCACTTCGCGTTTTTGCTCCTGCCACACCAATCGTTGGAACAAAAGGGTTAAATATCATGGCCATTAGCAAATACGGCAAGGGAAAAGTGTTTGTGTTAGGAGACCCATGGATATACAATGAATATTTAGATGGAAGGAAGTTACCTGCAGAATACCAAAATTTTCAAGCAACACATGATTGGGTGAAATGGTTAGTGAAATAGTTAAGTAGTTAAGTAGTGAAATAGTTAAGTAGTGAAATAGTTAAGTAGTGAAATAGTTAAGTAGTGATAGCATACAGGTTAAGTACCATTGGTAATCGTATTTAAGAACTACTCAACAACTTAACTACTCGACAACTCAACATAAAGCAATAAAAATGGAACGTTTAAACAATAAGTTTTTGCAAAAGGGTACGTTACCTGTCGAGGTTGAAGTGCCCGCGGCCAATTGGAAGGAATTGCCGGTAAAGGTAATACAGTTTGGTACGGGCGTATTATTAAGAGGTCTGCCTGAATATTTTATTGACAAGGCAAACAGAAAGCAGGTATTTAATGGAAGAATCGTTGTGGTGAAATCTACGGCAAGTGGCAGAACAGATAGCTTTGAGGAGCAGGATGGCTTATATACCCTTTGTGTAAAAGGAATTGAAAACGGAAAAGAAATCGAAGAGATCAGTATTAATTCTTCCATTAAGGAAGTATTAACCGCTTCGGAAAATTGGGGAGAAATATTACGTTATGCAGAAGAACCGCAATTGCGGGTAGTAATATCGAATACAACGGAAGTAGGTATAATGTATGATAAAGATGATAAGATTACATTGAACCCACCGCATAGCTATCCAGCTAAATTATTGGCTTTCTTGTATAAACGTTTTCAGTACTTCGGTGGTGATAAGGAGGCGGGAATGGTTATATTGCCAACAGAATTAATCTCAGACAATGGAAAAAAACTGAAAGAAATTATAGTGAAATTAGCTGAGCAACATCGGTTGGAGGCGGCATTTTTACATTGGCTTGAAGATGCCAATTATTTTTGCAATACATTGGTGGACCGGATCGTACCAGGAAAGCTTCCCTTCGAAGAACATCAAAAAATGCAGGAGCGTGTAGGATATCAAGACGACTTAATGATCATGGCGGAGCCTTTTCGACTTTGGGCAATAGAGGCGAAGGATCCGAAAGTTGCGGAAATTTTATCATTCAGTACCGTGGACGATGGAATGGTCATCACTTCAGACATAAGTAAATTTAAAGAGTTAAAGTTACGGCTGTTAAATGGTACGCATACCTTTTCGTGTGGACTAGCTGTTTTAGCTGGTTGCGAAACTGTAAAAGCAGCCATGGCTGATCCTCTTTTAGAAGGCTTTATAAAAAAACTACTAATGGAGGAAATTGTTCCAACCGTTGTGTCTCGCGGTGGTATCGAAAACGAGGAAGCCAAGCTTTTTGCCGAAAAAGTGCTGGATCGTTTTAGAAATCAGTCACTCGACCATAAGTGGATTAACATTACATTGAATTACACGTCTAAAATGGAAATGCGTAACGTAGCGCTTATAAAAGGATTTTATGATGCAGTAGGTGAGGCACCGGAGTTTATGGCCATGGGCTTTGCAGCTTATATACTTTTTATGAAGGCGAAGCGCAGTATTGACAATACCTATAAAGGTTATACTAACGAGAAGGGGTATTATACCATTAATGATGAATATGCCGCCTTATTTGAGGGACTGTGGAGTAAAGAACCGGAACAAGTGGTTGAAGCAGTTTTGAATGATCAACGCATATGGAAACAAAAGCTGACACTCCCCGGTTTTCAGGAGAAGGTACTGCATTATTTACGTTTATTAATGGATAATAAGGTTAAAGAAGTAATAAAAGAGGCTGTTAATAACAAAAAATACAATCAGCTTAATTAGGTTATGGGAGCAAGGGTTTTAAAGATACATCCGAAAGACAATGTATTGGTCGCGCTGCAAGATTTACAGCAAGGAGAACAAATCGTATATCAGTCGGAAACATATCTGCTGAAGGAAGATATTCCGGCAAAGCATAAGTTTTATACGCAGGATTTGGAAAAAGGAGCGGAGGTTCTCATGTACGGAACGCTCGTTGGGAAAACACAATATCCCGTGAAGGTGGGGGAACGTATGAGTACGGATAATCTAAAGCATGCGGCTGCAGCTTACGCATTCCGACCCTACAATTACCATTGGGAAGCCCCGGATGTATCCAAGTTTGCTAATAGAACTTTCAATGGATATCACCGGTCTAATGGTGAAGTTGGAACGGCAAATTACTGGTTATTTATACCTACCGTTTTCTGTGAAAACAGAAACCTAGACGTCATAAGAGAGGCATTGCATAATGAATTAGGGTATGCCGTGACAGATAAATACAAGAGGAAGGCGCGCTTACTGAAGGAATGGTACCGACAAGGTAAGGACCTTGCTTCAGTTGATTTAGATTTGCAGGAAGCATGGGTCCCAACCGATCGGGTTTTCAAAAATGTAGACGGCATTAAATTTCTGAACCATCAAGGTGGTTGTGGTGGTATTCGACAGGATGCGGCGGTATTAAGTAAGCTTTTGGCAGCTTATGCCGATCATCCGAACGTGGCCGGTGTAACCGTGCTCAGTTTAGGATGTCAAAATTTACAGGTGCAGGACTTTTTAAATGACTTAAAAGACCGTAATCCAAACTTTGACAAGCCGCTTTACATTTTCGAACAGCAGCAGTCTAAAAGCGAAGAACAAATGGTTACGGAAGCGATTAGACAAACGTTCATAGGTTTAGCCGAAGCTGATAAATTGGAACGGAAACCTGCACCGCTCAGCAAGCTTACACTCGGTGTGAAATGCGGAGGCAGTGATGGTTTCAGTGGTATCTCTGCCAACCCTGCTGTAGGCTACTGTGCTGACCTACTAGTAGCACTGGGGGGGAAAGTTTTATTAGCTGAATTTCCGGAACTATGTGGGGCCGAGCAAAATTTGATAGACCGCACAAAGAATGAAGAGGCTGCAAAAAAATTTATAACCCTTATGGGGGCCTATAGCCAAGCGGCCGAAAATGCCGGTTCGGGATTTCATATGAATCCTTCTCCCGGAAATATTAAGGATGGCTTGATTACGGATGCCATTAAAAGTAATGGTGCCGCTAAAAAGGGTGGGACAGCGCCGGTAGAGGATGTGTTAGACTACACGGAACCAGCTATTAAACCGGGTTTAAACTTGGTTTGCACCCCTGGTAATGACGTAGAAGCAACCACGGGTAAAGCAGCCAGCGGAGCAACACTGATTTTATTTACAACAGGTTTAGGAACGCCCACAGGAAATCCCGTATGTCCGGTAATTAAAGTCGCCACCAATTCTTCGCTCGCTTCTCGTATGGCAGATATTATTGATATTGATTGCGGTCCGATTATTTCCGGTGAAAAAACCATCGAAGAAATGGGTGAGGATATTCTGGAATATTGTATTCGGGCAGCAAGCGGTGAGGTGATTCCCAAAGCAGTGCAATTGAATCAAGATGACTTTATTCCTTGGAAGAGAGGGGTGTCTTTGTAGTTGCTAGTTATTAGTTGCTGGTTATTAGTTGTTAGTTATTGGTTGTTAGTTATTAGTAGAAGCAGGCATAAAGCGTACGCCTACTGCCTAAAGCTCACGAGTATGAAAAAATTCTTAGATAAAAATTTCTTATTAGAAAGTAATACAGCGCAAACATTATATCATGAATATGCGGCGAAAATGCCCATTATCGATTACCATTGTCATTTGTCCCCTCAACAGATAGCCGAGGATGCCCGATTTGAAAATATTACACAAGTATGGTTATATGGCGATCATTATAAATGGCGGGCAATGCGTACGAATGGTGTAGATGAACGCTATTGTACCGGCGATGCCAGTGATCGGGATAAGTTTTTAAAGTGGGCTGAAACTGTACCATATACCCTAAGGAACCCCCTTTACCATTGGACGCATTTAGAATTGCAGCGGTATTTTGGCATTGATAAAATACTGGACGCTAGTACTGCTGAAGAAATATACGATGAAGCGAGCGATTTACTTAAGAAGCCGGAATATAGTGTCAGGAATCTATTAAGGAAGATGAATGTAAAGATTGTGTGTACAACAGACGATCCGACAGACAGTTTAATATATCATCAACAGCTAAAAAAAGAGGGCTTTGAAATTCGGGTACTACCTGCCTTCCGGCCAGATAATGCGATGAACCTTTCTGTACTGTCGAAATTCCAGCAGTATGTAGAAAAATTGAGCCGCGTTTCGGGGGTAACTGTTCAAAATTTTGATGACTATTTGCAAGCGCTGAAAGTTAGACACGATTATTTTGCTGAAAATGGATGCTGTGTGTCAGATCATGGGTTAGAGGAAATTTATAACGAATCCTACAGATTAGAAGATATTAGAACCATCTTCTCCAACGCATTGCAGGGTAAAGTTATTTCTGATGAACAGCATAATCAATTTCGATCGGCCATGCTAACCTATTTCGCTGAATGGGACCACGAAAAGGGATGGGTGCAACAGTATCATTTGGGTGCACTTCGAAATAATAATTCAAGAATGATGCAAAAATTAGGTCCTGATACGGGTTGGGATTCTATCGGTGATTTTTCGCAGGGAAGGGCTCTAGCGGGTTTCCTTGACAAACTGGATAGTCAGGATAAATTAGCTAAAACCATCCTGTATAATCTTAACCCGGCAGATAATGAATTAATAGCGACCATGATTGGCAACTTCAACGACGGTTCTTCGGCCGGAAAGATTCAATTCGGCTCCGGTTGGTGGTTCCTTGATCAGAAAGACGGTATGATCAAACAGATGAATGCGTTGTCGAATATGGGACTGATCAGTAAATTTGTCGGCATGCTGACTGACTCGCGAAGCTTTCTGTCTTATCCTCGTCACGAATACTTTAGACGAATCCTTTGTAACTTGTTCGGCGAAGAAGTCGAAAACGGTGAGTTACCTGAGAATTTACCTTGGATTGGCAAAGTTATCGAAGATATTTGCTATCATAATGCCGCTAGTTACTTCAATTGGCCTACAGAGGGGTGAGGGATAAGGTGTAGGGTGTGAGGTTTAAGGTATAGAGTATAAGGTATAGGGTGTAGGGTATAAGTATACGGTTTTAGGTATATTAGGGGATAAGGTTTAAGAGATGAGGTGTCAGAATAAGATTTTTTCTTGATACTTACCTGCCTGCCGGTAGGCAGGTGTCTTGACACCTATATCCTGACACCTATATCCTAACCACAGAAAGCCGACTCTACGCTAGGATTATTAGCCAAAATTTAATATCATTGTAGCTGAATAACTAACGTAAGGAAAACGTATGAATGTGCAAACGTTTTCTTTTAACCTAATTAACATTTATTGCCATAAATCATGAATTCTAAAGAGACAATAGGTAAGTACAGATGGACAATTTGTACACTGCTATTTTTTGCTACTACGATCAACTATATGGACCGTCAGGTGCTTTCCTTAACATGGAAAGATTTCATTGCACCTGAATTCAAATGGACCAATAATGATTATGGTAACATAACAGCTTTGTTCTCTATATTTTACGCGATATCTCTTTTGTTCGCTGGTAGATTCGTAGATTGGTTAGATACAAAAAAAGGTTTTCTATGGGCAATAGGAATTTGGTCGATCGGTGCCTGTCTTCACGCATTTTGTGGTATTGCAACGTCAGGGTTGTTAACCGGCAAATGGTTCGTAGGGTTTGAAGGCGCGAAAGAGGCACTAGCCCTCGTTGGCGATTCTGCAAAAATTATATCAATCAGTGTCACGCTTTTTATCTTTGCTCGACTTGTATTAGCGATAGGGGAAGCGGGTAATTTTCCGGCGGCAATTAAGGCGACGGCTGAATATTTTCCGAAAAAAGATAGAGCCTTTGCTACCAGTATTTTTAATGCGGGTGCAACGGTAGGTGCACTTGCGGCTCCTGTTACCATACCGTTTATAGCCGAAGCCTATGGATGGGAGATGTCCTTTATCATCATAGGCGCTTTAGGGTTCATATGGATGGGATTTTGGGTGTTTATGTACCATAAACCAGAGGTACACCCACGCGTTGGAAAAGCGGAACTCGACTATATTCAGCAAGATTTAATAAACGATAGGAAGTTGGTTGACTATGTAGAAGAAACAACCGATAAAGCTTCTTTCGTTAAATGTTTGAAATATAATCAGACATGGGCATTTGCCTTTGGTAAGTTTATGACTGATGGAGTTTGGTGGTTTTTCCTCTTTTGGACACCTGCTTATTTAAGTTCCGTATACGGTATGGATTCTACACAAAGTGCCTTACCTCTTTTTGTTTTATACCTTATTACCCTGCTTTCTATAATTGGCGGTTGGCTTCCAACTTACTTCGTCGATAAAAAAGGGATGAATCCGTATGAGGGCCGTATGCGATCGATGTTGATTTTTGCCTTTTTCCCTTTGTTAGCGCTGTTTGCTCAACCTTTAGGACATATAAGTTATTGGCTTCCTGTAATTATTATCGGTATAGCTGGTGCAGCACATCAGGCTTGGTCTGCCAATATTTTCACCACCGTAGGTGATATGTTCCCCAAAAAAGCTATTGCTACGATTACGGGTATCGGCGGTATGGCTGGAGGCGTGGGTTCTTTCTTTATTAATAAGGGTTCCGGAATGCTCTTCGATTACAGCAAAGAAACGGAGATGTCCTTCATGGGTTTTCATGGTATTGAAGCTGGTTATTTTATTATATTTTCCGTTTGCGCGGTTTGCTATATCATTGGCTGGGTAGTTATGAAATCGCTAGTACCTCGATATTCGCCTATTACGGATTTATAGTTATTGGTTGCTAGGTTGAATAGTTGAGTTGTCGAGCAGTTCTTAAATGTGATCGCCACTCAACTACTTAACTAGTATAAAAACTCTACTAATCCCAAAAAAAATTTATGTAATCTATGTTCTTTTTATGAACTTTGCGTAAGAATTGGATATTGAAAAGAGAGCCAAACTACACCTGCTCTTATCGTCTTTGGCTCAATTTGAACCGATTCGTTAAGTTTATTAAATAAACGTGGAAACTCATATACTTCCTGCTACTGCGTATAATCGCAACCGTGTCCGTTTGGCTGTATCTCTTTTTTATTTTTGTCAAGGCTTGGCTTTTGCCTCTTGGGCAAGTCGTATTCCGGATATTAAAACTAAACTTCATCTTTCTGACGGGCAATTAGGTAGCTTACTATTTGCACTACCGCTAGGCCAATTGGCTACAATGGCGCTCTCCGGTACCTTAGTAACTAAGTTTGGCAGTAAAAAAGTGTTAACCGTAGCTGCCGCTTTATATGTGGTTGCACTTACTAATTTAGGTTTAGCTTCTCAGGGTTGGCATTTAGGTGTTTCCTTATTTATATTTGGAATCATCGGTAACATGTGTAATATAGCAGTAAATACACAAGGGGTTGCCGCAGAGAATCTTTTCGACAAACCAATCATGTCCTCTTTTCATGGGGCTTGGAGTATTGCAGGGTTTACAGGTGCTTTGGTAGGCCTACTGATGATCAATCTACATATTGCTCCTTATCTACATTTTTGGATTATCGCAGGCCTGGTATGGATAAGTATCCTAATCAATAATAAGTTTCTTGTAGCAGGGGTAGGACCGGCCAGTACTACTAAAAAGAAATTATTCTCCAAACCTGAGGGGGCTTTGCTACAATTGGGTGTGATAGGCTTCTGCAGTATGGCTACTGAAGGGGCGATGTTTGATTGGAGTGGCGTATATTTCAAAGATATCGTAAAAGCGCCGCAGGCATTGGTACCCCTTGGCTATGCGTCCTTCATGGTGATGATGGCTTCAGGGCGTTTTATTGGAGATCGGCTCATTGCTCGATTGGGTAGAAAAAGGGTTTTGCAAGTGAGTGGCGTATTGATATCATCGGGTATGTTCTTGGCGGTGTTGTTTCCCTATATTATTACGGCAGTAATTGCTTTTATGCTGGTAGGACTAGGAGTCGCAACCGTTGTTCCTACGGTCTATAGTGTTGCCGGGAGAAATGCTAAAGTATCACCGGGAATTGCCTTAGCAATGGTATCGAGCGTGAGTTATCTTGGTTTTCTTATGGGACCACCGCTCATTGGTTATATCGCTGAATTAGCCAGTTTAAGGTATTCTTATGCAGTTATTGGCGTGTTTGGATTGGTGATCACGTTGTTGGTTGCTAAAATAAGGGCTATTAATCAGTAGTCGCACCTTAATTCCGTTTCTTTTAATCTCACGGGCTTAAGTCTAATCGGGGGAGGGTGTTAAAGGAAAGATTTTTTTTATCAACTTTTTCTTGGCAAAAAATTGAGCAAAACCCAAGGCTTTGTAGACTATCTCGCAACTGATGGCAAAGCATTCATGGCGCGTATTGGAGCCGTTTCACTTCCTCAATCCGCTTGAGTATTGCAGGACGAACATGTGTGCAAATGCTTTGCTGCTCGTTGCATCGATATCCTCCAAGGCCGTTTTTCCAACACACAGGGCTATATTTAGGACTGAAGAAATAATACGTCCGGTTAAAAGTAAAGTCCCTTCGTTCTACTAAAATATCGCCTAGGAAATTTGCGGTTTGCACGTTGATGCACTACCGTTTTAGCAAAATTCCAAGCGATGAGTCTTTGGTTACTTTCTGCGGAAGAAAGTGACAAATTAAACCTTCGTTTAATCTAAACAATCTATTGAACATAAAAGTGGTTGCCGTAAGGAGAACCACTTCTTGGCAATAGTTTTTTGCAATACATCTGCATTTTATGTTCTCTATTTTTAGTGTTTGAAAACACTTACCGCAAACTTGTTAACTTAATATAAAATTAAAATGAAACTAAGTTGCTATTAATATTATTCGTTTAAATTTGTCATTTACTAACACTGCCCATAGGAGTACGTTTGGGAGCTAATGATATAAAAACAAAAATAAATGAAACGTAGAGATTTCTTTAGAAATACCGCATTTACCGCATTAGGGGCTTCCGTATTATCCCCGTTTCAATCAATTGCCGGCAATCGGCCAATGAAAAACCCGTCGGTAAGGAAAGCCAAGAATATTATTTTTATGGTGAGCGATGGGATGAGTACCGGAACCTTAAATATGGCTAACTTACTGTTGCAAAGAAAGGAAGGTAGACAAAGTAATTGGTTATCACTATATGAAAGAAATGAGGCGGTTCGAGCGTTAATGGACACAGCGTCCGCGAGTTCTTTGGTGACTGACTCAGCTGCCGCGAGCTCTTCTTGGGGAGGAGGGGTACGTGTTCCGAATGGTTCATTAAATGTGAATGCTGATGGTTCTTTTAATAAACCTATCCTACAAAAATTTAAGGCTGCAGGTAAATCGGTTGGTTGTGTTACTTCTGTCCCCATCACCCATGCTACGCCTGCCGGTTTCTGCGTAAATAGCAATAAGCGCTCAGATCAACCCGGTATTGCACTTCAATATTTAGACTTGCGTTTTGACGTCATGATGGGCGGCGGGCTTGAATTTTTCAGTGCCGATAAAAGGGAAGATAAGCAAGACCTTTTCGCTAAATATAGACAAGCTGGATTTATGGTATTTCAAAATCGGGATGAAATGAATACCCTTTCGGATAAGGAAGATCGTCCGATATTGGGTGTCTTTTATGCCGACGGTTTACCATATGCGTTGGATCGAGCGAATGATCCCACACTAGCATCAACAACGCCAAGTTTGGCCGAGATGACTAAAGCAGCGATTAAGAAGTTAAAGAATAATAAGAATGGTTTCGTATTACAGATAGAAGGAGGAAAAGTAGATTGGGCTGCTCATGCGAATGATGCAGGAGCACTTATTTATGACCAATTGGCCTTTGATGAAGCAATAGGAGAAGCAATGGCTTTTGCTTTAGCTGATAAGGAAACCTTAGTGGTTTTGACCACTGATCACGGTAACGCGAATCCAGGTCTGTTTTATGGGGAACAAGCGAATAGGAATTTCGACCGCATTCAGTCGTTCAAACATACAAATGACTGGATTCTAAACGGAACGGATAAAAGTTATACGCCATCGAGGTTGATTGAGCGTATCGAATTTGCGCAAGGCTATTCGATCACGATCGACGAAGCAAAGGAACTGTTGAGCCATTATGAGACGCTTGATGGAGATGGCCTTTATAATCCACGCAAACTTCCATTTAGAAAGCTAGCCCAAATTCAGGAGAAACACCTTTCCGTCGGTTGGGGTTCAATGGATCATTCTGCCGACTATGTTGAACTTGCTATGTATGGTCCTGGAAGTGAACAACTTAAACCCTTTGTTAAAAATATAGAGTTGCACAACTTTATGCTACAAACTACGGGAATCTTTGTTTAGCAGGTAACCTAACTGCGTTTTATTTTGTTATATAAAGGAGATCGTTTATCTTGTATCGATAAATATATACACAAGATGAGGATCGCTTTTTATAGTGCACAACCATACGATAAGTCTTCTTTTGAAGAAATGAACAAGGAGAAGGCTTATCGTTTTCTTTTTTTTGATATCGACCTCAATGAGCAAACGGTAAAACTTGCGGAAGGTTGTGATGCGGTCTGCATTTTTGTAAATGACCATGCAAATGCCAAAGTGCTTGAAAGGCTCGCTGGCTTAAACATTAAAATCGTGGTTTTACGTTGTGCAGGATTTAATCAAGTTGATTTAGAGGCCGCTCAGCGCGTTGGAATCAGCGTATATCGCGTCCCCGCCTATTCGCCGGAAGCAGTCGCTGAACATGCGGTAGCTATGATCTTGACGCTAAATCGAAAAACACATAAAGCTTATAATCGAGTGCGGGAAGGTAATTTCTCCTTAAATCGTTTAACCGGCTTTAATCTGCATGGAAAGAAAGTAGGTGTGGTAGGTTTAGGAAAAATAGGACTGGCATTTTGTAAAATTATGCTTGGTTTTGGATGTGAGCTCTTAGGGTATGATCCGGTCGAGTCGACTCATCCCGACTATATTATAAATGTGAATTTTGAGGAACTCCTGTCAAAAAGCGATATTATTTCACTCCATTGCCCATTAGTGCCGAGTACTAAACATATGATTAAGGAAGAGAGCCTTGCTTTAATGAAAAATGGTGTTATGCTTATTAACACCAGCAGAGGGGCCTTAATTCATACTACAGATATTATTAATTCTTTGAAAACCGGAAAAGTGGGACATTTAGGTATTGATGTATACGAACAGGAAGAAAAGTTGTTTTTCAGGGATTTTTCGGAGCATATTATTGACGATGATGATATTTTGCGATTAATGAGCTTCCCCAACGTACTTATTACCTCACATCAGGGTTTCTTTACAACGGAAGCGCTAGCCGAAATAGCGTCGATTACCTTGAAAAATCTAAGGGACGCAAAAAATGGTCTAAAAACGAACAATTCATTAACCTAATAATGAATTGACATAGATGTTTTTGACAAGATGACCTTCGGTAACGAATAATGTCTTTTTTATGTTAAGCGAAGGTTTTTTAATCAGATTCTTTTATTTTTTAATTTATCTCAATTTACCTTGATGCAAAGTGAGTCAAACATCAAGGCTGTCCGGTTCTCGCTAAAAAATCGTTTCTCAACCCACTGTTCTGCGGAGTCGCCCCAATTCACAATTCCTTCCCTTCGCTTTTTCGCATAACGTCTTTTCCACACTTCTAACCGAATTTTCTTTACGCCCACCCTGGAAGAATTAATATATAGTCCATTTTGTTAAAATTTGTTAAAATTTTAACAGCGAATGTAACCATTTGACTTTTCCATAGTCTTATAGTTGGTTTTTGTTTATATTGGGTTTGTCAAGCCCTGTGGTTCCCAAATCACAGGGCTTGTTTTTTAAACTGACAATCATTGTCATCAAAATGTTAAACAGCAAAAAAAGATTTGTCAAAGTGTATTTTGTACACTATCTTTGTATCATTCATAATTTAGGTTTATAATTGGTTAGTTAGGAAGCCTTCAATCTCCCCGGTTGAAGGCTTTTCTTTTCTGATTTAATCCAGTTCAAACGAAAATTCATCGTAGTCTTTTGTGCGCCAAGCTAAATGTTGTGTCGACGGCGAAATGGCAAATAAAGGAGAGAAGGTTTTTACTTTGATGGTCTTTCCATCTGGTAAAAATTCCAATATACGTAACCATCCGTCACCACCGTTGCCATGCCAACCACCTCCCAAGGCCTGCGCGTTAAAGGTCATTTGCTGTACTTTTTTCCCACCGGCATTGGTATCTGTTCGGAAGCCGATATGGGCTCTTTCATCATCAGGTGCACCAATATGGCCGGAAAAAACTAAGACAATATTTTTTGAAGGTTTTACTAACTTTTCCCACACAGCCTTTCCATAATTTGGATTTTGCAATTTGTAACCTTCTGATTCTATGTGTTCGTTTTTCGCATTTAGATAGGAGTGTGTAAGCAAGACAACCCGATGTTGTGCATAAGCGGGTTTATTGACTATTTCTTTCGCCCAAGCTAGGGTACCATCGTGCGGTGCAAATTCAAGCACTAAAAATAAGTATTTGATGCCTTTTGGGTCGCTAAATTCATAAGCCGCGTTTGTTAAACTTGGTTTACCGTCAATATCGTAACCAACTTCCTTCAGTAAAGCTTTTGACAATGGATTTTTATCGAGTGGGAAATACTGATTATAGTTGGTTTCGCGATTTTCTGCACTTTTAATGCCGTAATCATGATTGCCTGTAGCTGCAATATAAGGCACTTTGCCATCTAGTTTATTAAAGCCCTTCGCTACCGAGCGCCATTGTTCAATACTTACTTGATTACCATTTTTGCCTTCGGGGATCCATATATTATTCTGTTCAACCAAGTCGCCCGTGCACAGAACCATTTTAATATGTAAGGGATCTATTTGTTCGCCTATCCAACTGGTCATCAGGTCAAAAATAGCTTGATTACGACTAAATTTCACATACGTTTGCGGGTCGGGTAATAAGATCATTGACCATGAATTGCTATCCGTTAGCGCAGGGGGTTGATAGGAGTTGTTTTGTCCGTAAGTCTCCGTTCCAAGGTGGAATAGAATAAAGCTAAATACCCAAATTTTTAAAATAGATTTCATAAGTAACCTCCATCTTTTAAGATTTTTGCCCATAATTGATAACCTTCCATACGTAAATGTAAACCATCGTGCGTCAAGGAGGCCTTCAAACGATTGTCTCCATCAAGAAAATGCGGATATAAATCGATTAATTGAATGCCCTTTTCCGTGGTTAGCTTTCGGATGCCTTCGTTTATGTAAAGAATATGTTCGTCTTTACCATAGTGGTTTTTGAACTTCTCAAAAGTACTGTTTACCGGTAACAGAGTTTGGAAGTAGATGTGGGTTTTAGGTGAACCTTTTTGTATTCGGTCGATTATTTTTTCGTAATTATTGAGAATAACGTCGTCCGGTATATTTCTGGATATGTCGTTAATACCGATGAGCACGAATATCTTTTTCGGTCTACCGGCAATCACATCATCTAGTCGTTCAAGGACGCCAAACGTTATGTCCCCGGAAATACCTCTATTACGCGCTTGCGGGATTTGCAATAATTCATTCCAGTCTGTTCCTGCAGTAATGCTATTGCCAAGGAAAATGATGTCTGACTTAGCTTTTGGAAAGGATTTAAATTGATCAACGAGCAGGGGGTAAATGGCCGGGCGATAAGTGCTATCCCAACCTTGCTGAGCTTGTGATTCTAAAAAGCCCATGAACAGCAAATAAGCTATTAAAAGTGATTTCAGCTTGTACATAGTTATATTTAATGCTTAATCTTTGGATGACTTTTATTAGGGGGGATACCCCATTCTTTTGTGATATAGGTAGATTTTGTGTCGTCGGCATCATGGCAATAAACGGTTAAGGCATCATGCGCTTCCCAGTATTGTTTAACCGTATACCCATCCATGTCACCCGCGTGTATGCCTTTTTCTATTTTCTCATCATCGGGATTTACAATAAGTTTGATACCCACCGATTCGTTCATCATTTCCAGATCCCCGCGACTGTTGCCACCTACTAATAGGGGGCGAGCCTTGATAAATGTTTGAATGGCTTCCGCTTTACCCCCGTCTTGCGGAATGGGGCAAACCAACTGATTAGTTACTCTGCCGTGACTAACTACCGACTTTACACCTAGTATGCGTTCTTCCGGGATGCCAAGGTTTTCCTTTACAAATTGCTGATAGAGTAGTTCCGGCGATGCCGAAAGCACCCAGATTTCGAATCCATAGTGTTGTAGATTTGCGAGCAATTCACGCATTTCCGGGTAAAATTTCGACCGATATTTTTCATAGAAACAGTTTTTTCCAATTGCCTTGACTGCATCTGGCGTCAAGCCCGCTAAAAAAGCAATGCGATTTTTGACATAGTTGACGCCTACATTGTCTCCATGCAACATTGCATCGATAATGGCCATTTTCGCTTTAGATAAACTGTCTACCTTTTTTGCATAATTCTCCTTGGCAAACGCGTAGATTGCTTCGTCAGCTAAGTAATAAGGAGATTGTCCAAAGAGTGTTCCATCACAATCGAAAACAGCAACTTTTCGCTCCTTGATAATTAAGGTCGAGTTAAGGAAACTTTCCAACTTTTGATTAACCTGACCTGTCCAACCGTGGATTGGCCGATAGGTTTGCGCAAAAGAAAAGGTAAATAAGAAAGAAAAGCCTCCGATAAACAGGGCTTTCTTGATTTTGTTTACTACTAACATCATCGGGCTTACTTTTTGCTGAGAATGTCAAAAAGCAGCTCAGGTTCATTGGTGGTGATGTATTCTACTTTTTGATCGAGCAAACTTTTCATTTCCTCTGCGTCGTTTACAGTCCAAACGTTAACTGTTAAGCCGATCTTGTGGGCATCCTTAATCCATGATGGATTTTTTTTGAAAACATTGTAATGGTAATCGATGCCTTTAAACCCATCAGCTTTTGCTTCGGCCGGACTTAAGTCGCCGTTAAGATAGGCCACTTCAGCTTTTGGGGCCAGTTTTGCTAGGTGTTTGCCTGCGTCGCGGTCGAAGGTAATATAGTCTACCCATTTTTCGGCACCTAATTTTTTAACAAGGACAACAGACATTTCCGCAGCCTTCAATACACGTTCCTTGCCTAATTTGGAAGGTTTCAACTCAAAGATCAGTTTTGTCTTTTTCTGTTTCATACCCTCTTTAAGATAGGCCTCAACGGTTGGAATAGATTCGCCGTTCGGATGCTTTTTGGCTAGTAATTCTTGATATGTTGCAGTCTCTATATCGATACCGTAAAAATCCCTATCGTGATTTACCACCAGGATATCATCTTTAGTTAAGTACACATCGAATTCGGAACCGTAGCAACCGAGTTCAGCCGCATGATTTAATGACGCAAGGGAGTTTTCCGGTAAACCGGCCTGTTTCCAAGCCCCTCTGTGCGCAATAACTACGTTTTTATTAAATTGAGCATAAGTGCTTTGCATAAAAGTAAATAAACAAATTGCAGTGATTAAAAAAGATTGTTTTTTCATTGTTTTTGTGTTGTTAAATATGCTTGCAAACAATTGAGCAAATTACAAATTATCCATGATAATAGGCGATTTTGCTCGGATTGCTTTGTGTTATATAAATGCTATCTTTATGTTAATTCAATAATTTGGATTTTGTTCAAGTTTCGAATTCAGATCCAACTCTTTTTGCGCAATAGGCCACCAATAATCTCTTGCCGGATTGAATTTTCTCGTCTCAATAATGTTGTTTTGCCACGTTTTTATAGGGGCATTCATAACAACTTCGGCAATTTTCCAACGTCTTATGTCGTTATAATAAAGCGCTTCTCCTGCAAACTCAATCCGTCTTTCTTTCCTGATGAGTTCGCGCATTTCTGATTGACTTTTATTGGATGGAATTTCCGGCATACCGACACGTTTTCGAATTTTGTTTAGGTTTTCGAGAATGGCAGGATTGCCTGGATCTATTTCATTGAGTGCCTCTGCATACATCATCAATATATCCGCATATCGTAGGACAATGAAGTTCGTTTCTGATTGCCCGGACTTTAAATCAGATTTATCTTTTGGTGGTTTTTCTGCGTCATAAATGGAATATTTTTTCATCGCGTAGCCGGTCTGTTTATAATAGTCGGCACTTGCAACTTCTCCCTTAAAAAGGGACCCAGGGTATACGACTGTTGCGGCTAGTCGGGGATCACGATTTTCATAAGGCTTTGCAGGATCATAGCCGGCGCCAGGGTCGGTAATAGGCAATCCGTTCTTCATGTCGTAAGTATCCACCAAATCTTGAAGTGGTGCATTCGAATTATATTGTGTATTGATCAGATCAAATGAGTGTCCTTCGTCAGGAAATAGAAATTGTACATCGAAAATAACTTCTTTATTGTTTTCGTTTTCGGGAAGGAATAATTTCCTATAGTCTTCAAACAAATCATAGCCTGCCGCAGGAGCGAGGTCTAATACAGCTTTTGCTGCATCTGCAGCAGCCTGCCATTTTTCGGAACTATTGCTCGGATTCAAAAGAGGGCTTGCTTCGTAGAGGAGCACACGCGCTTTTAGTGCCATGGCGGCGCCTTTTGTAGCTCTTCCTAAATCTCCACCTGCATGTTTTACCGGAAGTTTCTCAACGGCCGTATTTAGATCAGCTATAACCTGTGCAATCACCTCTTCTCGGGAATTCCGAGGCATGCTTACTTGTGTGTCCGGATTTGGTGCTTCCAAAATAAGGGGCACTCCACCATAATAGGTAGCCAGTTCAAAATAATAAAGCGCTCTTAAGAAATAAACTTGCCCCTCCATGAGGTTCTGTTTTTCAGCATCGAGCCCAACATCGCCCACTCGTGCGAAGAATGTATTAGCACGTCCTATACCTTGATAGCATTGTGCCCAACGATTGGCAATAATTCCTTCTGTACTGGCGGATTGCTGGCTACGTCCAATCGCATCGTAGCCTAAGGTACCGCCACTATAACAATAAGCGTTAGGAGTTGCGCCTTCTTCCCATAAAGGAGTGGCATCTCCTCCGAACAAACCATTACCGGTTAATACGGCGTAAATGCCGGTTAATGCTGCGTTTGCAGTAGCTTCTGTTTGCCAAAAATTGCTTTCGGTATACTTGAAATCGGGTTCCCTGTCTAGAAGATCCGGGTTACATCCCGCCAAAACAAGCATCGTGTAAATGGCGGCTATTTTATATTTTTTACTTTTCATTTTTTTGTCTTAAGATGATTTTAGAACGTTACATTTATGCCGCCACTAAAGGTTTTTAACATCGGATAATGATATAAGGAGCTATAATTGATAATCGTTTCCGGATCGAAATCTTTGTATTTAGAAAAAGTCAGGAAATTTTCTGCATTTACAAAGACGCTAACCTTAGCGATATTGATTTTTGATGTCCATTTCTGAGGAATCAAGTAGGCCAACTGTACGTTTTTTAAACGCAAATACGAGCCACTTTTTAGCCAAAAATCAGATTGGAGAAAATTGTCCTTATTGCCCGTACTTTCCGTCACAATGGGTAATCGGGCTTGCGTGTTTTCAGGCGTCCAGGCATCAGTGAGCCATTCGGTTGTGGCACCTGCTCCGTTGTTGAAAGGATAAGCTAGGTTTGCCATCGGGTAAATTCTAAGACCGGCTATGCCTTGAAAAAATGCGCGAAATGATAAACCTTTATAATCGATGTTAAAACCGAATCCGTAAGTATACTTCGGAATAGCAGACGATTCATCCAAAGCTACTCGATCTTCACCGTTTATAATATTGTCGCCATTGATGTCTTTGTATTTGATGTAGCCTGGCCTAGTTGCGTTGCTTTGAAAGGCATGGTTGTCAATTTCCTCCTGATTTTGGAAAAAGCCGTCCGCTTGCAATAGGTAGTGAGCGCTAATGGGTAATCCTTCTTTTGTTATGGTTGATAAATTAGTGTCGAAATCGTAAAGAATTTGGCCGTCCAAATCGATCACTTTATTTTTATTGTATGCTACATTACCCTGTATTCCATAGCTTACTGCGCCTATTTGATCGCGATATTGCGCCGTTAGTTCGTATCCCGTGTTATCTACGGTGCCAACATTTCTCTTAGGTCCTGTTAAGCCTACTTGAGAGGGGAAGTTAACTGTTCTTAAAATACCAGTCGTATGCTTTTTATAAACATCTGCGGTTAGATTTAACTTGCTTTGCATAAGTTCGATATCAAGGCCCCCATTGTAGGTCGTTGTTGTTTCCCAAGTTGTCCTTGGATCTGCATAAGCCAAAGCCGCGGCACCCGGAGCTAATAATCCACTCGGCCCTCCGAAACTATAATCTTGCTTAAGTTCAATGTTGTTTTCATAACTATATAGCTCGACAGCCTGATTTCCTAAGCGGCCAACCGAGGCGCGTAACTTTAATAAATTGATGGTATTTGAGTTAAAGAAATTTTCCTGATCAATACGCCACCCGGCTAAAATGGAAGGGAAGAAACCCCATCGGTTTTCTTTGGAGAACCTGGAAGAACCATCGTAACGAAAAGTCGCCTCCAGTAGGTATTTGTTTTTATAATCGTAGTTCGCTCTTCCAAAATAGGATATCAAAACATCTTCGGTAGTTTTTCCGGAGATTGCGTTCCGAATGCTTCCTACACTCAGTGCCGTTAAGGTTTCGTCCAAGTATCCCGTCATTTCAGCAGCAAACTGTCCATTGCTGAAGTAATCATAAGCAGAGCCTACCATGATCGCTACATTGTGCTTCTGCTTAAACTGTTGTTTCCAGTCTAATGTGTTGTAGAAGTGGAGATTTAAGTCATTGTCGTCCGTTTTATTAGATCTTGGCGCCGTAGCGGGGCTGTTCCAATTGGTTGGTTTCAATGTCTTTGGATTGAAGCTTTGCACTTGCGGGGTAAATTGAGAAAGGAGACCATCATATTTGTCTGCACCAAACTTGATGTTGTAGGTGATGTTCCAGGGCAATTTGTATTCTCCGAAAACGGAGGCTAAAAAGCGCTGAACGATTTTTTTGGAATAACCGGTTTCGGCAATCATTCGCGGATTCTCCCAATTGTTTCTGCCAGGCGTAGATAACCAGGAATTGCCGTAACGACCATCTGCAAGCCGATCTGTCAAAATGGGTAGTGTGCGACTTAAATATTGGAAAAAGTTATTTCCATAAAAGGGTTGCTCATAGTTTCGATAATATCCGTCAATGGATGCGCCCACTTTTAAACGTTGCGAAATATTGATGGATGCATTGAAACCGAGCGAATAACGCTTTTCGTTATCAGAGGGCCCGATAATGATACCATCTCTATCTAAATACCCCAATGACAAGCGGTATTGATAGGTGTCCGAACTTCCACCAAAGCTCAGGTTGTGCTTTTGTATGTTGCCATCTTTTAAAGCGATGTCAAACCAATTGTTGGCTGGGTAGGTATGAGGATCTGATGCCATTCCAGCCTGGTATTCTTCGATTTGACTGTCCGAATAAACGGGGGCCTGTCCTTGGTTGGCGAGTGCTTGGTTTTTTAAACGCATGTATTGAATCGGATCCCAGATGACGTCGGGCATTCGTGTAGGATTTTGAATACCGTTGTAATAATTATAATTCACTTGTGATACCCCAGTTCCCTTTTTGGTCGTAATTAAGATAACACCGTTGGCAGCTCTTGATCCATATATTGCCGCTGATGCATCTTTCAGTACCGTTACGGTTTGAATATCATCGGGATTTAGTTCGTCCATCGAGTATTCGATGCCATTAACCAGAACGAGGGGTTATTATTGCTAAGTGTACCCATGCCTCGAATCCTAATTTCCGATCGATCAATTCCCGGTTGACTTTGGCCAAGTCGAACGAACATTCCAGGCATCCCTGCTAATGCATTACTGATGTTTGTAGTTGGCGATCCTTCTTTTTCCTTCATATCCAAGGTACTGACGGAACCTGTTACATTTTCCTTTTTTTGCGTACCATATCCAACGACGACAAC
Source organism: Olivibacter sp. EAT-5 (assembly GCF_044784325.1). NCBI lineage: Bacteria > Pseudomonadati > Bacteroidota > Sphingobacteriia > Sphingobacteriales > Sphingobacteriaceae > Olivibacter > Olivibacter sp. EAT-5. The sequence continues at coordinate 3,865,225 of NZ_CP173028.1, forward strand.
ATCTTCTAACAAAGTGTTCGCTGATTCTAAGCTGATTGAAAGCTTTGTTAAATTACTTGTCACATTCAATGTATAGGGTCGATAACCGACATATTTGAAAATTATGCTGGTATTAGCATTAACTTTAACAGCAAAATTCCCATTCGCGTCGGAAATGGCAATAGCTTTATTGTTGGCAACGATAGATACACCTGGTAACGACTCTTTCGTGTCTATGGCTTTAACAGTACCTTGAATAGTAAAGGTTTGTTGACTATAAGCCGTGGCTGCGTATAATAGGAACGCTAATAGGCACCGAAACCTATAATCGGCAAAGATCAAACTTCTTTTTTTTAGTGGTCTGGTTTTAATTTTTTTCATTTGTTTTTTCTTTTATTATGAGCAGGCTCTACCCTAAGCGAGAGGCATGACTAATGATTTCTTCTTTTGTTTTCTGAAAATTACGCAGGTTTCATAATGTTTCATTTGATGTAAAATATTGATTGAATGAAAAGTGTGTCCTTGAAACGAAAGCAAATGATTAAGGATGTTCCCGAAATCATATAATAGTTGAATAACTAAAAAAGGCTTTCGAGCGGTTTATTACCGCCGATCAAAAACCGTAGCGAATACCTATTTGTATTTGATAAGGATTTCCGGACGGATTAATGACGCCTACATTGGTATTCACATTATAGTTGTAAACATTTAATGTCGGATCAAAGCCTCTGATGTTATAAATATTCTGCTTTCCCAAGGTTTTTTGTACGCCCCAGTCCTTATTGAGTAAGTTCGCTAAATTGAAGATATCTCCGGAAAGCTCGATATACTGCGATTTGTAAGTCGTAAATCTCTTGGTTATCCGCAAATCCCAGGTTCCGTAGAATCCATTGGTACCACCATTCCGCTCGGCGATCTGTCCGATGCTCTGTTTAATGTATTCCTTTAAACCGGCATCTGCCTCCGGATTATCCAAAATCTGTTGAATGGCATTCCGATAGGCTTCGGGCACGTTGTTATTATTCGGATCGAAAATATAAGCTAAGTCGTTTGAGTTAACAAAATCACCATTTACGTTTCCGTTAACGGCCAATGAATAGCGTGTTCCGCCTATTCCCGAATAGCGCAAACCGATACTGATGCCATAGAAGGTGGGTAACGCGCCATATATTACTAACTTGTGGCGGAACTGCGTATTGGAATAAGCCATTCTACTTAAATCACGTGGATCGCCCGGCGTCATTAATTCTAAGGTAGCAGTATTGGCAACATCACCATTAAAGGAGGTGTTATCTTTGCTATCGTTCCAGGTGTAGCTGAACGATAGGACGCCGTCTTTATAGTATTGATAAGTTCCATCGAGAACAACGGCATATTGGTTGATCTTTCCTTCGCTATTCAGTTCCAACACCCTTCCTAGTTTAGTTGATTTACGCCCGTTCTGCCAGTCGGCCGATCCATTCGCGGTGTTAATTGTTGATGCCGGAACGTATACGCCTCTATTCGCTTCATTGGCAATGCGAAAAAATGGTTCGTCAACCATATTTTTATCGACATACATATAATTGTTTCTCGCTAAACTGGCATATAGACTTAATCCTAGTTTTAAACGATTGGTAATAAGCCGGTTGTATGAAATGTTTCCTTTATAAACGGTAGGTATCTTGGCATCGCTTCCGTTCATGTTAATAGTAGAAGTAGGACTTATGCCTAATTGCTCAAATAACTCATATCCTGGTGCGGTACTTGGATCTTGTCTATATTGTGGAAAGTTGGGCGTAATGCCAAGAGGCGCACCGGGAGCGTTACGCTGAACATCAATGGTTGCCACCTTTGTCCCGTCGAAAACCATGTTATTGATCATGGCATAATTGTTAATGTCGGATCCAAAAATGCCGGCGCCAAACTTAAGGATATCCCGTTGTTGCTCGTTAATGTCCCAGGTAAATTGAATCCGTGGCTGAAGGATAAAACTATTTAAGGCATTGGATGTATTTAATCCCAGCTCATCATAAACCAGTTGATTGAAATTCGGTTTATTGATGTAAGATGTGTAGTCTGCCCGGATACCGGCCATCATGTCTAAGCCCTTTCCGAGCTTGGTTTGCATCTGGGCGTAAAGTGCGGCAGTCAAAATATTTTGCTTAACGCTGGGATCGTCTTCCAAAGCAATTTCGCGAGCATAACGATAAGGATCTAAATTATTAAACTCTTCCAGTCCTGTGAAATAGAAGCGGCCGTTCATTTCACTGCCGTATAGCGACTTCATATGGGTATACATGATGTCTGTTCCAAAAGTGTAGTTTATCTTTTCGGTATTGTAGTATAAATTGTCAGATAACTGAAATACGTTGTTGTAAAAATATTCCGGTATATAGCGCTGTCCGCCTAATTGTATATCGGTTAAAACTTCTTTTCCATCAATGGTTGAACTGATATTTTGAATGATTGCTCTCGGGATACTTTTGCCGGGAAGCTGTTCATTGGGAACAGAGGATTCGGAAGTGTACAAATGCTGTGCTTTGAGTTCATTGGTGATCTTGGGACTTAACACAGATCTCAGCGTTGCTAAGAAACTGTTATCGGATGTTTTGACGGAGCCATACACTTCATATAGGTTGATTTTGGAATTATCACCCAAACTATGATTGTTCTTGTCATAGACAAAATTTTCTCGCAGGGTGAGTAAGTGTTTATTGTTAAGTTGCCAGTCAACACGCGCAAAGATGGCATCGGTGCTCCGCTTTCGGTCGAAAGATCCAAATTGCGGCGAACTGGCAACACCATATTTATTTCTGGCAATATCTAAGAACTGATCAAGCGTTGATTGGGTTACATTATACCGCTTTTCATCTTCGGGTGAACGGATGTCGGCAACTTGGAAGGGTCTGGCATCCGCTTGATGATCCCAGGTGACATAAAAATGTGCTTTGTCCTTTACAATCGGTCCTCCCAATGAAAAACCATATTGGTAAGTAGAGAATTCATTATCTTGCTTATTACCACGGATATCGTAGGGACTGGATAACCAGTCGGCCCGTGCAAAGCCAAATGCGCTTCCCGTAAAGGTGTTGGTTCCGGATTTGGTCACCGTATTAATGGTACCACCGCCACTACGACCATAAGTTACATCATATTGATTGGTTACAATCTTAAATTCGCGTATCGCCTCCATGGAAATAGCATAGGAGCCGCCACGGCGATTGGCGGTACCGCCTGAAGTTGGGTTACGAGACGTCATGCCATCCAATGTAAAGTTGGTGGAAGATGCTAATTGTCCGGCCATACTGTTACCATTACTCATAGGGGAGAGGTCTATCAGGGAGGTGAAATTTCGGCCATTTACCGGTAGTTTTTGTATATCATTCCCCGTAACGGAAGTTGCAGCACCAAAGTTCCCTACGGTATTCTTAATATTAGATGCACTGATTTCGACTTCATCCATTTGGACGGATTTACTGGCTAAAGAAATATTGAGACGTAAAATATCTCCCTGATTGAGGGCATAACCGGTTTGTTCATAGGCAGAATAGCCAATATAAGTAACTCTAATGGTATAAGGTTTACCTAAGGGCAGCTGCTTAAAGTTGAACTGGCCGTTGCTGTTCGTTGTTGTTGTGTTGGTAAACCCCGTAGATTCATTTTTTACGATTACAGAAGCGCCGGCGATTGGACTTTGGTTTTCTCCTTTTACCGTACCGGTGATAGCCCCTTGTGTTGTTTGCGCCATCAGGTGCCCAAAACTTACTGTACTTACAATAAATGCAAATAACAGTAGACAAATGTTGCTTTTCATAATTTTCATTAATAATTTGTTCTTAATGGCCATGAAACTTACCCCTCCGCCAAAGCAAAGGCATAAACTATTACACCGTTGGTCATGGCAGTCTAAGTAAATTGATTTAAATACGTGTGTCTAAAAGCTAGACACTTTATGAAGCTGTGGTACAGCCGGTTTATAATGTTATATATATGTTATTAAATTGTTAGCTAACATTGAAAAAGGCACGCGTATATCTTCTATCTGGCATACGAACAAAATATTACGTGACGATTATATAAACAACATAGGCCAGGGCAGCGCCAATCAGCGGACCGATAACGGGCACCCAAGCATAGCTTGCATTAAATCCTGCTTTATTTTTTATAGGCAGAATGGCATGCATAATCCGAGGGCCTAAGTCGCGGGCCGGATTAATCGCATAACCGGTTGTTCCTCCAAGTGACAAGCCGATCACCCACACAACAAAAGCTACAGGTATTGCGCCGATGGATCCTAAACCTATTGGTGTTTTGGTATCATCAATGGCGATCTCACCATCTTTAAAGAAAAACACAGCGATAATAAGGACAAATGTTCCGATAATTTCGCTGATTAAGTTGATAGGTAGATTTCTGAGAGCAGGCGAGGTACAGAATACGGCTTGCTTGGCACCTGCATCTTCGGTTTCATCAAAATGGTCCTTATACATGAGCCATACTAAAAAAGCGCCGGTCATTGCGCCGATAAATTGTGCCAGCACATAAGAGCAGGCGGTAGCCCAACTTAGATTATCGCTTAAAATCATTGCTAATGTAACCGCTGGATTTAAATGTGCCCCACTATAGGGACCTGCGATAACTACGCCTGTGAAAACCGCTAATGCCCAGCCGGTTGTGATTACGATCCAGCCGCTACTGTGTCCATTGGTGCCTTTAAGTACCACATTAGCGACGACGCCTCCACCTAATAAGATCAGTATCATCGTGCCTAATAGTTCAGCTATAAAAGGTGTCATAATTTAGTTGTTAACTTCTAGTTATTGGTTATTAGTTATTTGTTGTTCGTTATTGGTTATAAGTTATTCGTTATTGGTTAGTAGTTGTTAGTTGCTGGTTGTTAGTTATTTGTCGTCAATTATTTGTAACCGATTGCGAGTTCCTTTTTCAGCCAACAAGCTAATTCCGAATGTGTTAAAGGCAGGATAAACTCACCTCTTCGGTTGTCACGCCGGCTCATTTATCGACTAATTATCACATTGGCTAATTGGCCGATTGATTTTCCAATCTTGCCCAGGCTTTCGCCGCTTCGACAGCGCGATGCCAAGCTTGCATACGATTTTCAATATCGATTTTAACATCGGGTTTAAAGGTTTTGTCGATTTGCCATTGATCTTTCAAATCATCCATGTCTTTCCAATAGCCAACGGCTAAGCCTGCAAGATAAGCTGCTCCGATAGCCGTAATCTCGGTGATTTTCGGTCGTACGACCGCTGCTTGCAAAATATCTGCCTGGAATTGCATAAGCAGATTGTTGTTAGTAGCGCCACCGTCTACACGTAATTCGTGGATTTCTTTTCCTGCATCTGCTTCCATAGCCTTTAATATGTCAACTGTTTGGAAAGCGATTCCTTCCAACGCGGCGCGAGCAATGTGGGACGCATTGCTACCTCTTGTCAATCCAACCATTGTCCCTCTAGCGTAGGAATCCCAATGCGGAGCACCGAGACCCGCAAAGGCAGGAACTAGATATACACCGTCCGTATCTTCCACCTTACTGGCTAAGGCCTCCACTTCTTCAGACGATTTAATAATGCCCAGACCATCACGAAGCCACTGTACGATGGCCCCGGCAATAAAAATGCTACCTTCTAAGGCGTAAGTCACCTGGCTGCCGATTTTCCATGCTATGGTAGTCACCAAATTATTCTTTGAAACGATTGGTTTGTTGCCGATATTCATCAGCATAAAGCAACCTGTCCCATAAGTGTTTTTTACCATTCCTTCGCTTGTACATAATTGTCCGAAGAGTGCAGCCTGTTGGTCGCCTGCAATGCCGGCTATCGGAATGCGATCTGTCAGTATTTTTCCTGCGGTTTGTCCATAGATTTCGCTCGATGACTTAACTTCTGGAAGCATGCTTGCGGGTATTTCAAAAAGATCCAACAGTTCTTTATCCCATTGCATGGTTGAAATATTGTATAGCATCGTACGGGATGCATTTGTTACATCAGTAACATGCTTTTCGCCATCCGTCAAATTGTATATAAGCCAGCTATCAACGGTACCGAAGAGGAGCTTTCCGTTTTCGGCCTTTTCTCTCGCTCCATCTACGTTATTCAAGATCCAACGGATCTTTGTTGCGGAGAAGTAAGAGTCTATTAATAATCCGGTTTTCTTTCTGATAAGCTCCTCATAACCTTGTTCTTTAAGTTCGTCGCAATAGGGAGCGGTTCGTCTGTCTTGCCAGACAATGGCATTATAGATAGGTTTGCCGGTTTCACGATCCCAAACAATTGTTGTTTCGCGTTGGTTAGTAATTCCGATGGCCGCTATATCTACTGATTTAACTTCTGCCTTTACCAGGGCCTCGGCGATAACGGCTATTTGCGAAGACCAAATTTCTCGCGGATCATGTTCTACCCACCCGGATTTAGGATAAAATTGTGTAAACTCTTTTTGCGCGATGGATACAATCTCTCCCTGGTGGTTAAAAATAATAGCACGAGAACTTGTTGTGCCTTGATCAAGTGAAAGTATATATTTGCTTTGGCTCATATTTTATTTTATAATGTTAGTTTGTATCGACTTATTATTGTAAACCAATAAGGTAACCTTTGGCAAGCGTGTCAAATTCCATAAGTTGTTCCTTTATCCAATTTGCATCTTTCCCTAACTCACTGGCCATTATTTGGGCAACGGTTGGGGCCATTTCTATAGCAGCTTTTGCATCGAGAAAAAGCATGCGTATTCGCCTAGCCAGCACATCTTCAATCGTACGTGCCATTTCTTCGCGGATAGCCCATACTACTTCTGCTTTAACGTGTGGATAGTTGACATGCAGCTTTTCTCCCAATCCATTTTCTTCTGATATCAGGCTTTTGATTTTTTCGGCATCTGAGCCATAAACGGTCCAATGACCTTGTTCGTGATTGCTTATGTCTGCACCATGAATTCGGATGTCGACTGTTTTACATGGCTGAAAAGCGATATTGGCGGTTTTAATGGCTTGATTTACGGTGTCTTCCGCCATTTTTCGATAAGTGGTCCACTTACCGCCTGTAATGGTAATTAGTCCGGAATCGCTGACTAGCAATTTATGGTCACGTGAGATTTCCTTTGTGCTTTCTTTGCCGTCTTTAGGAGCCGCCAATGGTCTTAAGCCGGCAAATATACTTAATGCATCCTTTCTGGTTGGCCTGTTGTCAAGATATTCCCCCGCAGTCTTTAAGATAAAATCTATTTCTTGTTCAAGTGCTCTTGGTTCTAGGCTGTGTTGATTAAGTGGGGTATCCGTTGTACCCAGCACTAGTTTGTTATGCCAAGGGACGCCAAAAAGAACCCTGCCATCACTCGTTTCAGGAATCATTAGGGCGCTCTTTCCCTGGAGAAAAGAACGTTCTATTACAATATGAACACCTTGGCTGGGCCTAACTAGCGCTTGATGTTCTGGCTGTTCAAGCGTTAAGATTTCGTCTACAAAAACACCGGTGGCATTGATAACCACTTTAGCTTTTACTTTATAGGCTTCCCCACTTTCTTGATCGAGAACCGTAAAACCATTTGTCTTTCCTTTTTCGTCTTTATTTAAGCTGACTACTTTGGCATAATTCAGCAGCGTGGCTCCAAACTGTGAAGCCGTTTGTGCAAGATTGATCGCTAAACGAGCATCGTCGAATTGTCCATCGTAATATTCTATACCACCTTTCAGGTGCTTGACTTTTACGCCTTGTATACGAGTGGTAACTTCTTTTTTGGACAGAAGGGACGACCTCCCGATGCGATATTTGCCTGCCATCCAATCGTAAATCTTGAGTCCTATTAAAAATTTCAGTTGCGCAAACCAGGTGTAGCATGGTATGACGAAACTTTGCGCATGTGCCAAATGAGGCGCATTTTTGAAAATAATTCCCCTTTCCCGGAGCGCACCGTAAACAAGCTTGATATCACCTTGTGCAAGATATCGTACACCTCCATGAACCAACTTGGTGCTTCGACTGGAAGTACCTTTGGCGAAGTCTGCCTGCTCTACCAGTAGCGTCTTATAACCTCGGCTAGCCGCATCGACTGCTATGCCAAGGCCAGTTGCTCCACCTCCAATGATGGCGATATCCCAAAGACTGTTTTGACTTAGCTGCCCTAAACTAACGTTACGGCTGAATGTGTGTTGGAGAATGGTGTTTTCTTGCATGTGGGTGCCCAATTTAGCTATTCTTTCTTTTTTTATCAATTGGTTTGTATAGACAAAGTTAAATCATCCTTTTAAGAAATCAAAAATAATCTTTCGAAATAATTTCGAAATAAAATGAAACAACTTGCTATTCTTGTGTATTCAGGTAAAAAAGTTAAATTAGCGCAAAATAAATGCTATGAATAGTGTAGAGCGTCATCAGATTATTCTTAAACGACTGCAGGAAAAAGGGTCTATCAATGTGTTGGATCTAGGAAAGGAACTCGACGTGTCGACTGTAACGATCCGAAAGGATTTAAAATTGCTGGAAGAAAGACAGATGCTTTTTCGTACCCACGGAGGTGCTACCCTGAATAATCCCTATACAATTGACCGATCCGTGGTTGAAAAAGAGAAGTTGCAGTCGGAAGAGAAGGCGCTCATAGCAGAGATGGCAGCATCCCTGGTGGTACCCAACGATTCTATTATTATTGCATCGGGGACGACTGTGTTAGCAATGGCGAGGCATATTCACCCACAAGGAAATCTAACCGTCGTAACATCAGCTCTTCAGGTTGCAATAGAATTAAACAGGCATTCGAACGTAGAAATTCTTCAACTAGGGGGCATGATGCGATCGAGTTCAGCTTCCGTAGCAGGACCGTATGCCGAAAAAATATTGGAAGATTTTTTCTGTAGTAAACTATTTCTGGGAGTAGATGGTATCGATCCTGACTTTGGGTTGACTACTACCAGTGGATTGGAAGCGCATTTGAATCGTAAAATGATTGAAGTGTCCCAAAAGACAATTGTATTGGCCGATTCCACCAAATTTGGCCGACGCGGTTTTGGTAGAATCTGCGGCTTTGATGAAATTGACGAAATCATTACAGATAAAAACATCCCATCCCATATGCTGAAGGAACTCGAAGGCAGGGGGGTGAAGGTGACGATTGTAGAATAGTTAAATAGTTGAGTAGGGAAGTGGTTGAGTAGGGAATTAGCCAATGTGACGATTAGCCAATGTGATGATTAGCCGATGAGCCAATGTCATGGACCATGCAAGCTTAAAGCTTACTGCTTATGGCCTAAAGCCTTACTGCAAATTAGCCAATGTGGCAATGTGATGATTAGCCAATGCCATGGACCATGCAAGCTTAAAGCTTACTGCTTATGGCCTAAAGCCTAACAACTAATAACATCCATCCCTCAAAATAAAAATCATACCAATTTTCTTCAAATAAAGAAATGTGGATTAATCCACCCTGTGTTGAAAATTATTTACACTGATTCTAAATGTTAAGGTGCACCTTTGCACTTACCCTCTATTTACAACAAAAAATAATAAGGCTATGATAAGAGTTATAAAATTCGAAAAAGATAATTGCGCGCCTTGCAATATGGTGTCAGAATTTCTAGATAATAAGGGTATTAACTACGAAAAAGTAAACCCTTTTGAGAATCCCGAAGTAGCCATGCGATTCAGGGTGCGAACGGTGCCAACCGTTATCGTAACCAAAGAGAACGAGGAAGTGAAGCGTGTCATCGGTTTCAAGCCTGAGGAATTATTAGCCATTAGCAGTCTGCAGCAAGCGTAGATAAAGATCTTCGATTATGCAACATTGGATCTATTACGATAGTAAAACCGGAAATGTAGATCGATTTGTGCATAAGCTAGAGGCCAGAACAGGTTGGTCCATCCGACGAATTTCTGAAAACCTGTCGATTTCTCAGCCGGGCCATCTTATCACATTTACTACCGGAAGGGGTGAGGTGCCCGTGGTAACAGATAAGTTCATGCAGCAAAACCATGATTTGATAAAGACGGTTTCTGCCAGTGGAAATAAAAATTGGGGACTCAACTATGGCAGAGCGGCAGATACCGTTGCAGCGATCTACCAACTCCCCGTATTATTTAAGTTTGAACTCTCAGGCAGTACCGATGATGTTCAACAATTTATTAACAAGATAAACGAATACCATGAATACCACAGTAACAAAGAATGCGAACATAGCTAAAAAGTGGATACTCCTGAATAACGAGATCATGACGAAAGATGACGACGATTTTCGCCTTTATAAGGATAAGGAAGCGGTAAGGTCATACTTTTTGGATTATGTAAATAAGAATACGGTATTCTTTTATACCTTGAAGGAAAAGATAGATTATTTGATTGAAAACAAATATTATATCAATTTCTATGCGCATTATTCTTTCGAGCAAATGAAGGAGGTATACGACTTTGTGTATGCGAAAAAGTTTAGGTTTCCTTCTTTCATGAGTGCTTTTAAGTTTTTTCAAAGCTATGCTTTACGAGATGATAGCGGTGAAAAATTCTTAGAGCGTTATGAAGACCGCGTGGTATGTGTTTCCCTTTATCTGGCATCGGGCGATTTGAATCGCGCGTTGGAGTATGCTGAGATATTGATTAATCAGGAATACCAGCCCGCGACACCTACTTTCCTCAATGCCGGCAAGCTACGTTCCGGTGAACTGGTTTCTTGTTTTTTGGATGAGATAGGCGATAGTTTGAGTGGTATCAGTTATGCCATTGACGAAGCGATGAAGCTGTCTTCTATTGGAGGAGGAGTCTCTTTTAATATTTCTAAAGTGAGAGCCCGCGGTGAAGCCATAAAAGGCGTGGAAGGACGTTCGAGTGGTGTTTTGCCGGTGATGAAAATAATGGAAGACACATTTTCTTATGCCAACCAATTGGGGCAAAGACCGGGAGCAGGGGCTGTTTATCTGAACGTTTTCCATAGCGATATTGAAGAATTTTTGGATTGCAAGAAAATCAACGTGGATGAGAAGTCGCGCATCAAATCCTTGTCAATCGGTGTTATCATTCCGGACAAGTTCATGCAAATTGCAGAACACGATGAGGTTTGCTATCTTTTCTATCCGCATACGGTCTATCAGGAATATGGTCAATACCTAGATGAAATGGACATGACCAAAATGTATGATGAACTGGTGAGCAATCCGAAAGTGAAGAAACGCAAAATCAATGCACGTCATTTACTGATTAAAGTTGCTCAAACACAAAAAGAAAGTGGCTATCCCTACCTCTTCTTTAAAGATAATGCCAATCGAGGGCATGCATTGAATGGGATTGGATCAGTGAAGTTTTCAAACTTGTGTACGGAAATTATGCAACTGTCAGAGGTTTCGGATATCAACCCATACCATGAAGAAGATACCATTCGTTACGGTATTTCCTGCAATCTAGGCTCGCTTAACATTGCTACCACAATGGAAAACCGCCGCATAAAAGAAGTCGTAAAAACAGCAATGCGGTCGTTGACAGTCGTATCCGATATGACAGATATTAAAATGGTCCCGACGATACAAAAAGCCAATCGCGAACTACATAGCGTAGGTTTGGGAGCCATGAATTTACACGGTTTCCTTGCTAAGAACTTTATTACCTACGAAAGCAAAGAGGCGCTCGATTTCTGTAACGTATTCTTTATGATGGTAAATTTCTATTCGTTGGAGTGTTCTATGGAAATCGCCAAAGAGCGGGGCGTGACATTTAAAGGTTTTGAGAATTCGGATTATGCCAATGGCGCTTATTTCGACAAATACATAAATAATGATTATTTCCCGGTAAGTGATCGCGTTAAAGAATTATTTGAAGGAATAACAATCCCGGACCGTGCTGCATGGGAGAAACTAAAGCAGGATGTTATGCAACATGGCGTATACCATGCTTACCGCATGGCCATTGCTCCTAATCAATCTACTTCCTACATTATGAACGCAACAGCTTCTGTTATGCCGGTAGTAGATACAATAGAGGTTCGGGAATACGGCGATAGCACGACCTATTATCCTATGCCTTATTTAAATAACGACAACTATTTTTATTATAAATCGGCCTACGATATGGATCAAAATAATGTGTTGCGTTTGATATCTGTTATACAAAGGCATGTGGATCAAGGTATTTCAACTATTTTGCATACCAATTCGAAAGATACAACGAGAGATTTAGCTAAGTACTATATATATGCTCATAAAATGGGATTGAAGTCACTATATTATACGCGTACGAGAAAAGCTTCTATCGATGAGTGTATCTCTTGTTCGGTTTAGTTTTTAGTATCAAGTAATAGGTATCAAGTAGCAAGTAGCGAGTAGCAAGTAATAGGTATCAAGTAGCAGATAGCAACATAATAAAAGCGTCAGCTAGGAGTCCTGATACCTGTATCTTATGTCTTTATACTTGCATCTTACGTCTAAATAAAAAATAATGAATCAATATAAAGCAGTCAATTGGAACACGCCTGAAAATGAATATGTTGGCATGTTTTGGGAGCAAAATATAAGGCAATTTTGGATCGATACGGAATATATTCCCTCGAAAGATATCGATGTGTGGAAGAAGCTCACCCCCGAAATGCAGGAAACCTATAAAAAAGCGCTTGGAGGTTTAACTTTGTTGGATACCTTGCAAAGCCATACAGGGATGCCGAAGATATTGGATCATATCGATGGACTGCAGAGTAAGGCTGTTTTGTCTTATATGTGTATGATGGAGGCGATCCATGCGAAATCTTATTCGACGATCTTCACTACAGTAGCGAGTACACCGGAAATCAATGAATTATTTGAGTGGGTGCAAGACAATAAGTATCTCCAGTTTAAGGCTGCTACCATTGATCAATATTACCGATCATTAGATAAGAAAAAGGTAAGTAACGAGGAATTGTATATGTCACTTGCCGCTTCTGTTTTGCTTGAATCGTTTTTGTTCTATAGTGGCTTTTTTATCCCACTATGGTTAGCGGGGCAGGGACAAATGGTGGCAAGTGCGGATATTATTAAAAAGATTGTTGCGGATGAATCCATTCACGGTGTTTTTGTAGGGCTTTTGGCACAAGACATCTTCCGAAAATTATCGAATCAGGAAGAAGTAAAGAAAAAGGTTGTCGACTTATTGATGTTGCTCTACGAGAATGAGTTAAAATATACCGAAGAGATTTACACCGATGTCGGCCTTACTGCTGAGGTAAAAGAATATGTACGCTATAATGCCAACAAAGCGTTAATGAACTTAGGTTTTGAAGAGCTTTTTGAAGTGAAGGAAGTCAATCCAATTGTGTTGAACGGATTGAACTTGGAAACAACGCAGCACGATTTCTTTTCAAAAAAATCTACAAATTACGAAAAGGCTACGCAGATCAGCCACCTGCACGATGAAGATTTTGCGCCGGATTTAACTTTACCTGTTTAGAGAATTGGAGGGAGTAGTTACTATTCCCAACTAACCGGTCTCTATTAACTATGGAAAAACCGAATGGCAAAACATTTGTTATAAGATAAAAAATAAACATCATGGCACATAGAGAATATCTTTTAACAGAGAGTGATTGCACGAATATTGAATTTTCCGAGCGTGTGATATCGATAGGAACGGGTACTTATATGATTTATAAAGGCGTTCGTGAACTTTTTAAGAGACCGTTGTTAGCTCTTGGTCAGGTAGCGATCGGCAGTGCATTATTATACCGAGGCGCAACAGGTACATGTGACGTGAAGCGATTGATCGAAAGGGAATATGAACATCCCGAAAAAGCAGAGTTTGTTTAAAGAAAATTTTATAACGAAAGCAAAGGCCCTATCTGTGTCTATCAGCAGGGCCTTTATTATTTTGCACACACCTCGCTGCTACAGCAGGTTTCTTTTTTGAATGATGGATCCTTTATTTCAGAAGCGTCATGAGCTCGTTTTGATCAGGTTTTTACTTTTTACTTTTGAATTTTTACTTTTGAATTTAATTATTACATACTAACGCCGGCTTTTGGCGTGAGTGGCTCGGGAAGTGGGGATTCTCCTAATATTTCCTTTAAATCAATCTCGATATTTTTGGCAATGGTGGTCATGGGTGTATCATTGGGCTGCCCTTCAAAGGGATCCTGTATTTGAATTGCGATTTGCTCAATGATTAAAAAGATAAAAGAGATAATGATGGCTAGAATAAGGGTAGCGTAACCTAGCTCTTTAACCATAGCAAAGGGTATCAAACAAGCAAAAGTGTGCACCAACAACCACGAAAAATAACCGTAAGGTACAGGAAAGGGGGTGTTTTTTATCCTCTCTGCTTTTCCTAACTCGTCGGTCAAATTTTGCAGAATGGTTTCCAACTGGACGAGTAAGTAAGTATTAAGCCTTCCCGACTCATTCAGTTCAGTTAGTTGTTTTAGATTCATCATTAAAAGCGTATTCGGCACATGTCTTTTGCTCTTGATCGTGTCATAATCTTCGGGTGATAACAATCGATTTAAATGTTCCGCACCACCTTGCCTCCTTAGGTGTTTACCCATGGATTCGACAAAACCAATTTGTCTATAAATCAATGTGCGCGCAATATCGGTATTTTCCTTACCTAAAAAGCCCACCACTTCACGGGCAAAGGTTCGGGAGTTGTTGACGACAGCCCCCCAGATGATTCTTGCTTCCCACCACCTTTTATACGCAGCGTCGACACGGAAACCCATCAGAATCGAAAGGGCAGTACCCATGATGGCTATTTCAGTTTCCGGAATGGCGATTCGCCATCCGAATTCTATATAGCCAATGCATACAATAATTGATAACAATAAGTAAATAATGATCCATTTAGCAATAAGCCGAAACATATGGGCGGCTCGGATGTTGGTTTCTACAATCATATATTATGTATAAATACTATGCGCTTTGAAGGTGTGGCCATATCGAATAGGGTAACACTGGAAACGGACTATTGTTTTTTAGGCGTCGCAGTTTCTTGCTAAGATAATAAATGAAAATAAGTAGGGTAATTGGGATAGAAAAACCTTCGTTTAATACAAATACCCCATTATGCGCTAAATAGATTGCCGTAGAAAATTAGCGTGTGAAATTAGGCTAATAAAAAAAATTTATATTAGGTTTGTACTGATATAAAAAATTTATGATTCAGTTTCTGAAAGATAGTACCTTTGCCGTAAATGACGTCATCAACCGGTCGTGGGATGTGTTAAGAAAACACTATTTCTCTATTGCCGGACTTTGTTTACTGCTTTTTTTAACTTCCAATGCCTCCGGAATCTTGGCTTTCTACTTTCGCGATGTTAGTCGCGTATTGAGCTCGTTTATGGCATTTGTTTTTGTGGTATTGTATTTCGGTATCCAACTTACATTATTCAAGTATATCTTTCATGTAGTGGACGATGCAAGGGAACATGTTTCATTACAGGATACGATTCCAACAACAAAAGAAATTAGCTATTTTTTTATCGCGATGATAAGCTTAGTGGCAATGATATTGATCGCTTTCGCCATATTAGCGGTTATTATACTGCCGGTTATTTATATTTTTAATAGTACGGAACATGCGGTCGATTTATTTACAATCTTATCTGTAATCTTTCTTATCAGCTTTATGATGCGGGTTGCTTTTTACCCCTTTTTTATTATCGACCGCCACGAACGTCCGTTTAAGGCTATTCGCCTAAGTTTTGCCATTACGCGGGGTAATTTCCTGAAATTATTGCTTCTATTAACTTTTTTAACCATTTTGCATTTGTTGTCGATTTATTTCAACTATCGGTCGTATCCCATGTTGTCGGCAGCTTTGAGTTTAGTGAACTCCTTTTTAGTTGTTCCGCTTTCCAGTGTTGCTATCGCTTTGGCGTATCGGCAGATGATGAGAGAATACAAAGGGGAAGACGACCCAACGTTTATTAAAAATATTATTTGATTGGAATCAACCGTTAACTGAAAGTATGGGATTAAAAGCTGCTCTAAGTAAGCCTTTCGCTGCACTTGTGACTAAGAAAATTGATCGATGGAAATATCAAGCGGCGACCGTACAAGAAAAAGTTCGGGAGCAATTGGTATCGGCAGCGAAGAACACGACATTCGGAAGAGACCATCATTTTTCAACGATTCATTCATACGAAGATTTTAAAGAACAGGTGCCTGTTCGGGATTACGAAGGTTTACGACCCTATATAGAACGGGTGGTGGCGGGAGAGTCTGCCGTATTGTGGCCGGGGAAACCACTGTATTTGGCAAAAACCTCAGGAACTACCTCTGGAACAAAGTATATTCCACTTACACGTGAGTCGATGCCGGAACACATAACAGCGGCCCGAAATGCCTTGCTAACTTATATCCATGAAACAGGAAATACATCGTTTGTTGATGGAAAAATGATCTTTCTTCAGGGAAGTCCGGAGTTGAAAGAAAAGAACGGTATAAAAATCGGACGTCTTTCGGGCATTGTTGCCAATTATGTACCTACCTATCTTCAAAAGAATAGATTACCCACTTACGAAACTAACTGTATAGATGATTGGGAAACAAAAGTGGATGCAATTGTTGATGAAACGTTAAAGCAGGACATGCGGTTGATCTCGGGCATTCCACCCTGGGTTCAAATGTATTTCGAACGAATTTCCGATAAAACAGGAGGAAAGAAAATTAAGGATGTATTTCCAAACTACAGCCTTTTCGTATATGGAGGGGTTAATTTCGAGCCCTACCGCGCCCGATTGGAGGACATGGTAGGTAAAGGTATCGACTCTATTGAAACCTATCCCGCTTCTGAGGGGTTTATTGCCTACCAAGACTCTCAAACAGAAAAAGGTTTATTGCTCCTTTGTAATGCCGGAATTTTTTACGAATTTATCCCTGTGGAAGAAATCTTCCATGAAAAACCGACACGGCTTAGTCTTGGACAAGTCAAGTTAAATGAGAACTATGCCTTGATATTAAGCACGAATGCAGGCTTATGGGCTTACAATATAGGGGACACAGTAAAATTTGTTTCATTGAATCCTTATCGTATTGTCGTTACCGGGCGTATCAAACATTTTATTTCAGCCTTTGGAGAGCACGTGATTGGCGAGGAGGTTGAGTTTGCACTCATGCAGGTAGCCAAAGAAGAAGGCGTTGAAATCATCGAGTTTACGGTCGCTCCGCAGGTGAATCCACCGGCAGGTGAATTACCTTATCATGAGTGGTTCATCGAATTTGGAAAGCCACCGGTTGATATGGAGCGCTTTAGATTAAAGGTAGATCAGGCATTACAGCAAAAGAACACCTATTATTTCGATCTTATTGAGGGAAAGGTTTTGCAACCACTGGTCATTAGGACCATGAAAAAAAATACTTTTGTAGACTACATGCGATCTTTGGGGAAATTGGGTGGACAAAATAAACTGCCTCGTTTGGCAAACGACCGATCGATAGCGGAAAAAATAGAAGGCTATATTGTCTGATACAAATAATAATAACGCACAAAATGTAACATTTGGTTTCTTCAGAGAAGCTTGTAATTTAATAACAGATCCCTGATTTAAGGGAAGCAAATTACTTACAGATGAAAAGAATAGCAATATTGGGTGCGACGGGAAGTATAGGAACGCAAGCTTTGGAAGTAGCTCGGGAGCATTCGAGTCTTGTTAAAATAGAAGTACTTACTGCTGCAAACAATGCTGAATTGCTGATCAAGCAGGCACTGGAGTTCCTGCCAAAAACAGTCGTAATAACAGAAGAAAGCAAATACCAGCACGTTAAGGAAGCATTATCTGCAACAACAATTGAGGTGTTGACAGGTTGTGATGCGTTAAACGATGTGGTGAAAGGCGCTTCTATAGACATGGTTTTAACGGCTTTAGTTGGGTTTGCCGGTTTAGAACCAACTGTGTCGGCAATTCAAGCAGGAAAAGACGTCGCATTAGCCAATAAGGAGACATTGGTTGTTGCGGGGGAGCACATTATGTCATTGGCCAATCAATATGGAACCAAAATATTGCCTGTAGATTCGGAACACTCAGCTATTTTTCAATGTTTATCCGGTGAGTCACTTGATTCAGTTGAAAAAATCTATCTGACTGCATCCGGTGGCCCATTTAGAGGAAAAGATCGAAGCTTTTTAGCCCATATTACAAAACGGGAAGCACTGAAACATCCAAATTGGATAATGGGGCAGAAAATAACGATTGATTCTGCATCCCTAATGAATAAAGGTCTGGAAGTGATTGAAGCCAAATGGCTGTTCAATCTTTCTATCGAGCAGATTGAGGTTATTGTCCATCCCCAATCCATCATACACTCTCTCGTACAGTTTAACGATGGATCATTGAAAGCGCAATTGGGATTACCGGATATGAAGTTGCCGATTCAATATGCGCTTTTACATCCTGGCCGGCCCACCAATTCTTTTCAGCGATTTGATTTTATGGACTATCCGCAGTTGAGTTTTGAGAAACCGGATTTAGAAACTTTCGCAAATCTTCGACTTGCCTACCATGCAATTCAACAGGGGGGTAATATGCCATGTATTCTAAATGCTGCCAATGAAGTGGCTGTGGCAGCATTTTTGAGCGACGAAATTGGATTTTTGGAAATGAGTGCGATTATTGAAGAGACGATGACACTAATACCTTTTATTCTTTCTCCGTCCTTAGTAGACTATATAAGCATAGATAGGGAAGCCCGTAAAATTGCGAGTGATTTAGTAACAAAAAAGAAAAAAGTATATCAAATAGAAAAATAAAGAATGAGTGGATTAGTTATGGCGGGCCAACTATTGCTTGGCTTGTCAATTTTGATTGTTTTACATGAGCTGGGGCATTTTTTAGCGGCCCGAGCTTTCGGAATAAAGGTTGAAAAATTTTATCTATTTTTTGATGCTTGGGGCGTTAAACTTTTTAAGTTCAATTATAAGGGTTGCGAGTATGGTATAGGTTGGTTGCCTTTGGGTGGTTATGTGAAAATTGCCGGAATGATCGATGAATCGATGGATACGGAACAACTTAAAGGTGAGCCGCAACCTTGGGAATTCCGATCCAAACCGGCGTGGCAGCGACTTATTGTCATGCTGGCAGGTATTATTGTCAATATCATCTTAGGCATTTTCATTTTCTGGATGTTAACGCTTCGTTATGGGGAGACTTTCATCCCAAATGATAAACTGACAGATGGTTTGGCGCCCGGTATTATCGGAAAGCAAGTAGGCTTAAAAGCAGGAGATTTAATTACGGCAATTGATGGAGAAAAGGTCGTGCGATTTGAAGATGTTAGGAGCCCAAAGGTGTTGTTAGGTAATACCAAATTATCGATATTAAGAGATGGACAGACAGTTGACCTTATTGTTCCCGGCGATATCTTAAATGAAGTTTCAGATTTAGGTATAGACGAATTTGTTATACCTCGGTTTAGAGTCACGCATATCGAAAGTTTGCAAAAAGGTGGAACCGCCGAAAAAGCAGGGTTGAAACCGGGCGATAGTCTAATCGCTATCAATAATCAGCCGATCGTGTTTTGGGATCAGATGTCAGACGCCTTATTGGCAAACAAAAATAAAGAAACCAGTATAGTGTTTTGGAGAGCTGGTAAAATTGATACAGTGCAGGCAACGATAGATCCGGAAGGTAAGTTGGGTATTGCCGCGGGTCGTGATATTAGTCGGATCCCGCAAGAGCAGATTAAATACGGATTTTTAGAAGCACTGCCGATTGGTGCCGGTAAAGCATGGGGGTCTTTGACAGACAATGCAAAAGCTTTGGGCAAGGTGGTAACGGGGCAGGTGAAAGCGAATAAGGCCCTATCCGGGCCCGTTGGTATTGCCCGCATGTTTGGCGGAGAGGTGGATTGGGTGAAATTCTGGAGTTTGGTGGGCTTGCTATCGATGGCCCTGGCCTTAATGAATATTTTACCAATTCCAGCTTTGGATGGTGGCCATGCTTTATTCTTAATCGTAGAGATGATTAAGGGTAAGCCGCTAAGTGATAAATTCATGGAGCGAGCGCAAATTGTAGGATTCGTAATTATCGTTGCCTTAATGATTTTTGCGTTAGGAAACGATATTATGAAGGCAATGGGGGATAAACTTCCTTGATAATCTGAACGATACATAAATTTTTAAAATTTATTTGGTGATTGTTCTATTTAGCAATATATTTGCATCCCGTTCACGAGGGAATGCCCAGGTGGCGGAATTGGTAGACGCGCTAGTCTCAAACACTAGTGGGAAACCGTGCCGGTTCGATCCCGGCCCTGGGTACTAAAACCGAAAGGCAGCAAAATAAAAATTTGCTGCCTTTTTCAAATCCACTTTAAAAAGCTTTAAAAGGGCTTTTTTCCTATCCACGGTTTAATTAATCAAAGGGTTGATGTCAGAATTTTTCCAACATTTTGACAACACACTTTATGGATCAAAATTTAACCGTCTCCACAATGTTTAGTTTTAATACGAGACTCTACGTTAACAAACAACGGATCTCTGCAGATGGCTCGGTATCGCTCTATCTGATGGTTTACATAAGTAGGCCTGGTATCCATGAAAAGCATCCGTTTCCTTTAATGATCCGATGGCCATTGCATAAAATAGATTTAAAGGCAAATAGGCTTAAATCTCGTTTTAAGGATGATCCGGACGTCAACGATTATAATTTGATGATCCTCTCGGAAATGAATAAGCATAATGAGGCAGCCAAGCGTTTTCGCTTAACTGGAAAAGTAATCAATATGGACGCCTTTCGGCGCGAAATGCGCGTCATTGATTATAGTAAGAATTTAGTTGGCTATATGCTTTATATGAGAAAGGAGAGGTTTGTTGCTAAAGAAATTGAGGAACAGACTTACAAAAACCACGGAAGTACAGTCGAAAGTATTGTACAATTCGGCATGAAATGTGGCCTGTCTTCAAATTTCGATCAGGTAAGCCTAAAATGGATGAATCGTTATAAGCGGTTCCTCCTGGACGAAGGGCTTAAGGTTTTGACTATATGGACTAGGATAAGGGATGTAAAGTCGTATCTTAATTTAGCAGCAAAGGAAAAGACCATTTATGTCGATCAGGAGGCTGCGGACTTTTCAAATCCGGAGCCTGAGACGGAAACGGTCTATTTAGATCACGACGAATTAAAGCGGTTCATGCAGATCTATGATCCAGGATCTTTCTCGGAAATAGAAATTAATGTTTGGAAGGGATTTCTATTTACATGCTTCACTAGCCTCCGAATTAGTGACTTGTATCGGGCAGGTGCGGATTGGTTATACTTGGATGACTTCTTGTTGTTTACGCCTAAAAAGAACGGAAAGAGAAATCCCAAGTATTTGCAGATACCTTTGGTGCCCATAGCAAAGCAGCTCATCGATTTAACTACGGAAAAATTCTTTGAGTTACCAAGCGAGCAGGAGTACAACAGAACGCTCAAGGATTTAGCGAAACGTGCCGGTATTAAAAAGAACCTCACAAGCCATGTCGGCAGACATACTTTTGGCTTTCTTTATATGGAGCAAACAAATGATATATATGGTTTGAAAAAAATCTTGGGACATAAGAAGCTTGAAACAACTATGCGATATGCGCACATTAGTAAACAGTACAAACTAAGACAAGCAATGAAGATACAAAGCGGTCTTGACGAACGATTGCAGCGAGCGGTAAACGGGCCTTTAAAGAGATCTCAAACTATTCTGTCTATTAGAAATTGATTTTTCCGTTCCAACGTTCCAAAGCGGCTTTAAGTGATGCTAAGCACGGATCGCGACAAATACCGCTTTGGAATCGTTGGAAAACTTACCAGTCGTCAGCAGTGTTTTCAGCTAAAGCTGCCTTAAGCGACTCTGATAGGTTTTTAATATTCTTATCAATATTTTCTCGATGTTGGATCTGTGCATCTTTCATCATTACTATCGTTTCCTCAATGCCTTTTTTCCCGATAAGTGTTACACTTTTAAGATATGCTATCTGTTCATCAATCATTTCCTGAGTCACCTCTTTAGCTAGATCTTCTGCAGCTGCTTTGATTTCTCTACCCTGTAACCGGCTTTCCGTGTGCATGTCGGTAAAGTTGTATCTGTAGCGCCCGTCTTTAAAATCTAAAAACAGAGTAAAATGCATTTGTATATCGACTGGTGTGGCGATTTTTTTGTATTTAGATATAAATGTGTAAGTAGTTATACCTTTTGCGACAATATGACCTCCTTCTTTATCTTCCGACTGAACCACGTCTTGTGCAGAATTAAAAGTCCTAGCTAGCCAAATTTTTGCCCTTGAATATAATTCGTCTTTTGTGGCAGTTTGCTGAACAATCTCGGAGTACGAAATTTTTCCCGTTTTTTCATCAAGTGGTAAGACTTGCGATTTACTTATAAGTGGTAGTAACAGGATAGTGAATAAATATTTTTTCATATTTCATTATTTTGGAAGAACTAATATAACTATTCGATTTGAATAGTCTTCAACGCATGCTCAATATTTAATTCTAACAACAAGTCGGCAAGCTTCGGAACCTCTCGATCCATTACAGGATTTAACCAGGGCTTTCCGCGTCGCTTAGTAAAGTTTGTACCCAGTTTATTAAGAGATTCTATTGCCGTTCTTTTCCGTTGCCCCGATGAGGTCACCCAACTTGTTCCTTTGGCTCCTCCTACACCGGCCCCTGCTCCTTTGTGAACAAACACGAGATGTCGAGCAAACTTAAAGTTAATTTGATCGATTTCTCCAAAACTGGATTTGTAACCCACTTTTAGACTTTCCAAGCCGTCTCCACTTCTGTTCTTGCCTCTAATGATTGAAATATATCTACTCTTAACGCTTTGCAGGGTAACTTTACCCCAATTACGTATTAACGCGTTTTGTTCCATATCATGAATTTACACGGTTTTGAATTTTAACTATTTTATCATTTTGGAGCTGCAGATCTGACCAGGGGAGATTTACCTTTTTATCTTGTGCCTGTTCAGTGGCGTTTATAAGTTGTGTCATTAAGGCAGTAAGAACTTCCATTCCCGGTACGGTTACACTGGACGGCCCGTTAGGTGGAGCGTTATACCCTCCTTGTTCAAATCGCCTAATACCCCGATTGGCTTCCATCATAGCTACGAAGTCGGCTATTACAGGATCTTTCAGCTGCTCGCTACTGATAATGTATTCAGGTTTGTAACCTTCTCCCGCAATAAATGGTCTGCCCGATGAGGAATTTGTAAAAATGGTAGGACGTCGTACCCACCCGACAGGTTTTCCATTATCCTGGGGAGTGTTGGAATAACCTCCATCCTCAAACTGTCCAAGCGTTTGAGTCGCAATGGTTGCAAGCGATACACCGGCTCGAATTTTTGCTGCTAAAGCAAGTTTTGTAGCAATCGCAACACCAGCAGGCCCTAAGGCCGCGTTCGACGCGTAATATCCGGCTATCTCCTGTTGAAGTTTAATTATTACACTCGCTGCGGCAGCTGCCTTTTCACCTAATAAGAAAAGCATCGCTATCTGCTTATTTTCTTTAAATAGCTCTCGCAACAATCCAAAGGAAGCCTCGTAAGCACTTGTTGTAGCTTCTCTTAATGAGGTTTCTGCCTGTTGAGTTTTTGTAGCGATATCAAGTCGC
Source organism: Olivibacter sp. EAT-5 (assembly GCF_044784325.1). Taxonomy (NCBI): domain Bacteria; kingdom Pseudomonadati; phylum Bacteroidota; class Sphingobacteriia; order Sphingobacteriales; family Sphingobacteriaceae; genus Olivibacter; species Olivibacter sp. EAT-5. The sequence goes on from NZ_CP173028.1 coordinate 3,888,725, forward strand.
TGCCTAGCCAATCGTTCATTTTCGGCTATAGCGTTATCCGTTACTTGCTTTTCAATGTTCGCTTTTTCGTCAGCAATACGACGAGCCTCTTCTAACTCAAGATCCCCAAGCTCTTCCATCGCCTCGAGCATGGCCCAACGGGCCACGAGATTTTCTTGCTGCTTTTCGAAGTCACTTGCTTCCTGCTCCTGCTTCAATACTTGACGGGCAACATCTTTTTCTTGCTCAGATGCGTTCATCTGATCGATTGCATCTAGCTTTTGCTTATAAAGAGCAGCGTCTGCAGCAGCCTGTTCTTGTTGTTGTGATTCTAAGTCTTTACGCATCTGCTCCCGTTGCTTGGAAGCTCCTTCTTTTAATATTTCTAACACGCGATTCTGCCTTGCTCTGCCGAAAGCTTCGGTTATTTGAGTTTGTGCCTCTTCGTTGCCCTTGGCTAAATCCATTAATCGCTTATATTCTGCTTCCATCTGCACTAACTTGGAATCGGCACCATCCTCGCTTTTATCTGCTTTTGTTTGGAAGCGGCTAAGGCTGTTATCAATTTGCTCCTGGAGAGACGCCTCCTTTTTTGCCGCTGCCTTTGCTGCCCGCTCTGCTGCTTTTTGAGCCTTTAACTGTTCTTTTGTTAATCCCGGAGTAACGCCATTGTTGTCAACGGGGATATCCGCAGGCTTTGTAGTTTCGGGGGCATCGTTGAGCCCTTCTAAACCTGATTCAAGCTCCTTAATCCTCGCTTGGTTTGCCATTTTTCTATTCAAAAGGTTTAAATATTTCCAATTGGCAAAAGCATTTAGAGGATTCGTTAGTGATCTATCAGATATATTTTCACCTAAATCCTGGTCTATTTTTATATTCTCTTCCTCAAGCTTGGTTATTTGATTTTCGTACGCTCGCATCTTTGCTCTGTTAAGGATCGCTTTAGTTTGCTTTTCTATCGCTCTAGTGGCTTTTCCTGCTAAAAGTTCCTCGTCACTATAATCTTTTAGGACATCTGGCATTATCTGTCTCAAATCAGCAACTGCCTTCAATCGTTGTTCGCGAGACTTTTTCTCATTTAGCATAGCTTTTTGCGCTCTTTCTATTGCTAATCGCTCTGCAATAGTGGTTCTTTCAGCTTCTGCCATTACATCATTGTAATCCTTCATAGCTTGCGCTGCAGGCGAAAGTCGGCCGGAAAATAAAATTAACGCTGCTGTTAGAGCTGTAACGCCCGCTACAACGAGCCCGATCGGATTAGCCGCCATTGATAAATTCAAAAGATTCCAAGCCTGCCTAGCTTTTACAAGGTTTCCGCTTAGAAGAGCTTTTGCGCCTGCAAGAGCAATAGTAGATATTCTTGCTAAGGTCATGGCCTTCTCGCCGATAACAATTGTTAATGTAAACCCTTTGGTTGCAAGATCTGCAATCAAAACAGCCGCTCTGTAAGATCCTATGGCCACTGTAGCAGTTAAAACCACTTTGGCTAAATTCACAATGGTGTCGAAGTTTCTTTCGAGCGCTCCAACAAAGGAGGTTATGATCATCACCCCTTTGATCAGTAAATCATTAAATGTGAAATTAGTAGTGAAGTCCGTAAACTTCTTTTTTAGTTTATCAATTCTTGCTGCTAGGGTGTTGTTCTTTACATCAAATTCTGCTGTAACACTGTTTCCTAATGCAAAAGACTGATTTGCTAGATCCAAGTTTGTCTTGAAGGTATCGAGATTTGAAGCAAGAACACCTAGTGCCTGTACGGCTTGCTGATTTTCAACGCCAATCAATCCCATTCCATCTGCCAACGACTGTATACCACCGGTGGTGTTCGAAACTTTTCCTAGCACAAGTGTTAAAGCTTCTGCCGCGTCTTTTTTTAGAATCTTACTAAATTCCTGTGTACTTAACCCTGCTATTTTCGCATACTTTGGTACATCGGCGCCCATTTTTACCAAAAATTGGCCTACTGCAGTAGAGCTGCTTTCTATTCCCTGTCCAAATTGATCCATAGTGGCGGCAAGTGCAAAAGTTGCCTGTGCACTTACGTTGGCAGCAGGAGCGATCCCCGCCATTCGTTGTACCCATCGCACCATATTGCCTTCATTAGCCGTACCTGCAGCTCCGAGGTCATTAATTACAGACCCGACTTTTAATAAAGCTTCTTCGATCCCATAGACATCTTTAAGCTTAAAGATGTCTGTTAACTTACCGAGACTGTTAATGGCTTCTTCTGCTCCGCCAAGATCTTCACCCAGCGCCACGGATATTTGATCGGCTGCACGAACAAAAGCAAGTACGTCCTTCTCTGCAGATATGCCAAGTTTCCCTGCTACATAAGCTAAGCCGTTTAATTCTTGCCGGCTTGTCCTGGTGTCTATTTTCTGAAATTCACTATTTAAGCGCCTAACGGCGGTTTCGGTTAGACCGGTCGTCTTCATTACATCGGCAATGGTGTCACTCATTTCAGAGTTCTGAGATATAATATCTCCCATCTTGGAAGAAAGGGCGTCAAATCCAAGAACGCCTGCAGCTAATACGCCAAGCTTTCCGACTTCACTCTTTAACCAGGCGAAACTCTCATTAACTCCCTTGATGTCGTCTTTTATCGATTGAAGTCGCTCGTTTACCGACCTCAACTCCATCGCCTTTTTTCGGAAGGCCTCCGTTCCCGGTGTTAATTTGCCTAGCTCATTGTTAAGCTGCCTAGATTGGTTTTTAAGATCCTTCAAGGATCCTTCTGCTTGCTTGCCGTTTATATAAATATTAACGCCTCTATTTTCGGTTCTAGATGCCATTGTAGGTGGTATTTAAAACCGAAAGTAGAGGCGCTAAAAGCGTAGAGAAACGACATTAGACCAGATCGAGCGAGTCTGTAGGATGATCGATGATTCTGTATTGATTTGTGTCAATAAATGTTAACTGTTCCCTGGAATAACTTGTACCGTCAAACCTAGAATCTATAAACACGAAATTTGATAACGTAACGCTATGGCCATTCACCAACATAGAATAGTTGGTCTTTATCTCTGATTTTTGTCCCCTGGTAAGAAAATTTCTTTGCCATATATATTTAACGATCACATCCGATACCTGGACTGGTTTACTATAGTTTCTGTCGGCCCAAAAGCTAATGACAACATCCCAACGTTTTTGGCTTGGCCCGTCAAAGGTCTTAACATACTCATACTTCATTACGACCCGGCTATCTATGCTGTCCGCTAACACCTGGGTGTCCATGGCAACAAGATCAACTTCGGCCAGCAACTTGTCATCGCCAGGCTTTCCAGTATCAAATTTTATTTTTTTGAAAAGACACTTAACAACGGTGTTGTTGTCATCTTTAATCAAGATTTGATCACTTTCTTTCAGTGTATTGATGTCGGTTATATCGAGATTAAAACGGGCCTTTATTTCTTTACAAGCAAAAACACGATTATACCAATCTTTCAATTTGGTGTTGAACAAACCTTTTTCTCCACTTAGATATAAGCTAAACGTAGCACTTTCGTTGCTTAATTGCGGATACAAGACGCTATCGTTGTATGATTGCATTCCGTTATAGAAAAGCAATATTAGATCTGTTGAGGAATCCGAGTCGGTATAACTTTTATAGTTTCCCAAGTAAGGGAATCTGCGATCATAGATCATCGCCTTAGAGTCTTTGTACGGTAAGACGAGGTCTTGAGTTTTCGATGATTCGTAGGGCCACGTTTCGGCCTGATCTTGAGCCCAAACAAAACCGTCTTTCGGGAAAGCATTTACCACTGTAGACAAAGTACCAAAATCAACCTTTTCGTCCTTTCCTCCATTACCAATTGTAACCGTTTCCGTCTTTTTACTTTTTATACCCAAACTATCAATAATGTCCGTTTCCATTTTGAATTGCAGACCATCAATATCATTGTATTCAGTTTGAACTATTTTAGACAGCTTGTTGCTCCAGTCTCGTGCGGATCTATTGGCCAAGCTTGTCTTTTTCCAGTTGAAATTGATTGTTGATTGCGTTTCATCAAGACTTATGTGTATACCTACTGCAGTCAATTTTTTAAAGAAATCGGCAATACTAATTTTTGGTAAATGGTTAGCTGCAGTAAAGCGAACATAATTGTCTTCACCGCCTTTTAAGTTTAGGATCGCATCATCCAAACCTCCCCATCTTCGCCGACTAATCAGCGGCACATTGTTGTCAATTACCAACCTTGAAAAATCCTTGTCACTCAAGCATTCTCCTTTGGCTGTGTAACCTAAAGTCTTACTGATAACATCTAACACATACATCAAGTAAAATTGCGGCACTACCTGATACCCGAAAGAAACATAGGTAATGTTGTATGTACCGCCTTCCTCTTTATACCACACCGGTTGATCAGGTGTTTTAAAAGCCGCCTGTGTTTCCGCTTCGTTCAAAGAAAAGAGGTTAACGAAGGGAACGGAGATATTAAAGAGCCGTTTAAACGGAGGTCGTGTTGGAGAGAAGTCTGTCGGATTTGTTGGATTCCCTGAAAAGTCGGGTGCCAAAATAGGAGCAAAGGTGTACGGGATCTGACGCCAGTCGGTATTCATCGCTGCTGCCTTCATGGCATTCGCATCAATACTCATATCCTCGCTATCATCAACGCCAAGAGTAAACATATCAAAAGGCAACTCATTTAGCCTGGTGTTTTTTAACTTGTCATTGATGATGCCCAAATCCAAAATAAGCACACCTTCCAGTTTGCCATCGGCAAGGTTAACGGAGAGCATAGCTTTCCGAAAATTTTGGCCGGATATATTCGCAAGAACGGGGATCTCCGCTGACTTTGGAGTTGAAGAAAGATTTGTAGCAAATTTGATCAACATTAAGTTGTTGTCGGTGTTTGCCATTGAGATGGGAAAGGAGCTGCTACCTCGAAGAATTTCGCTGCTATTAAATAAGGAATTGTTTAGCTCTATCGTTACCGACTCATCAAGTAGATCAAAGGGTTTACCCTCCAGTGTTTTAATCTGTATCATTTTTCTATCTTTGTATCGCGAACATTTATTTATTCCAGCAATGGAACTTGGCTCTATCTATCCTTAGATACTGCCCGGACGAAGGCCCGCCACCGTGCGGGTTTGCTGGTTGTAATAAATGTTCGCAAAACTTCATTACCCCGTCCGGGCTTTTTTAATCAAATCGATAATTTGCCGTCAATACCTCAATTTTTCTTTTTTGATACCCCGATTTTTGGTTGACTGTCACACCTGTCTCATAACTCCATTGTGACCAACCGTTTTCCTTCGCATATTTTGATAGGATACTGGACGGGTAAGAACTCAACAGAAACCTTCCTTTGATGTTACTTAACAATATCAGTAGGTTTTCATAATCGGTATCGGCATAACCATCATAATGACCGCAATCGCTGCCTACGTAGGGTGGATCGCAATAGAAAAAGGCGTCTTCGTGATCTCTACTTTTAATTACATATAAAGCGTCAGCGCATTCTAGTTGCACATTTTGAAGCCTAATTGCTATGTCTATGTCTAAGCGATCACGGTTATTTATAATCTTTTTGGTTGTAGTGTTTTTCGTTTTATCGAAACCCCAACTCGAATCTAGTTGTGAACTGAAACTCTGAGTGCTTAAGAGCCACAACGCCCAGGCTCTCTTAATTTCACCAAACATATCGGGGTTATTGTAAATCACGGATGCCTTTCGATGCAGATCTCTGCTATGGAGGCTTATTTTGATTTCTTTATCTAGACTTACGAAATCGTCCTTGATCACCCGATAGAAATTCATAATTTCTCGATTGGTGTCGTTCAATACCTCGACTTCACTTTTCTCTTTTGCAAAAAAGACAGCTGCTCCGCCAAGAAAGGGCTCACAATAAAGTGTGTGATTTGGGATTACGGAAACAATCTTAGAGGCTAACTTTTGTTTACCTCCATAGTAACTGATTGGTGTTTTTAAATTAATACGTGACATTTTAAATTATTAAAAGGTTTCTTGCTCTATCTACCTTAAATAATTCTATCACTAAAACCTCACTAAATCATAGTTAGTGTTAATACCCCATCGCCAATTTCCGGATCGGGGATACTGCAAATATTGTCCCTGAATACTTACCCTACCAATATCAACTCGAAGAGCAGGGCCGACGCCAACGCTCCATGTTTCAGGATTAACAAAACTGCTTGCCTGTATACGCACTCCGAAATTTGGATCTTCTTGCTTAATAGTGATCCGTTTCATTCCTGGCGCTATATAGGCGTTCGTATCGGCTAAAAAAAAATCGGTGTAGCTTTTTTCTTTCGTTATCGGTATGATGTTGAACAACTTTTTTTGTTCTTTATAAGTCACCCAATCCAATTTACCTCTATATTGATAACCAAAAGCGCCATTTGGATACTCAGATCGGGTCAGCGAATCAGGAGGTGTATAGGTAATGTCTATAAATGGCCCCGAGTAATAAATTACAGAGCGTTTCATGCTATCCATTTTATATTCCGCTTTAAGACGGTTCGCTTCGCTAACTACCAATAAGGAGGTAAGCTGTTGTATTTTGTTGTTTGCAATGTTAAGTGCTTTTGCTGCAGTATCAATCGCAGGACTTCTCTTGGTAGGGTCTTTCAAATCTTCTTGTGAGATGATATTTCCATCCGTTTCAATTTTGGAATGGTTTCGTCCCTCGCTGTCTTTCCATTTAACTTGTAGAACAGTGTCACGAACAATCGTGCTAACCGGAACAGTCACGATATCTTTTGGACGTGTGTACAAATAGTAAATTACTCCCACCAGGAGCAATATTACCAAGTAAGGAATTGCCTTTTTCATTTTTCAAGGGTGTTTAAAATCTTTTGTGCCGGTTTGATTAGAGCGGCTCTATTTGTGCTATCTAATTTTTTAAAGTATTCGGTGTTAGCTTCCACTTGCTGCATGTACTTAGTTTGCCAAAAATTAACGGCTGAGTCACAATGGTGCTCCCGTTCCAAATCTCTCGCCCGATAATAAGCAATGGATGCTTCCAATTGTCTCACTCTGACCTCGTCTTTTTTATCAGATGATTGAACAAAGAACCCAACTAGCCAACCCATTATCATCAGCACAAAACCCACTGCATACTTTTGAATCTCCGAAAGCCTAAGTTTGCTCAATATATCTGACAGGTTCATTTGATTAATTTTTAACCAGGAATACGGATATAGCCCTTGATGCTATTCATTTTTCGTGTGCGCACATAGACTCCGTCCCCATTGCGTGAGCCCTCTCTGTTTGTGTTTCCCTCAACCGTGGTCACCGTAACATTATCGGAAGTTCCAGTGATCATTCCTGTGTGTCCGGATCCGTTTCCAAAATCCATAATAAAAATGTCGCCCGGTTCCGGATCAGAAAGAATTTTAAATGATTTGTCGACCTTGTTCCATTGAGTAAGTACATGGCCTGTTTTGATCAAAGGATTGAACTTTTGAAGGTCTTTAGAAGCCTCGTTAAAACACCAGTAAACGAACGCCATACACCAGGCATAGCCGGTTCCAAGACCAACGCTTTTTAAGAACGCGTTCACGGCAGGCCCTCCGTTATTCCCTTTTTCTTTCAACCCAACCTGTGATAGCATAATATGCATTGCATGCATTCGAAGCGAGTTATCAATTATAGGGTAAGCTTTAATCTGATAAGGATCCGTGTCCTGGACTAACTTTTCGTTAGGAAAAAGAGCGGTTATAGTTTCCGGGCCAACTTCGCCATCTGTTTCTAATCCGTGATCAGTTTGAAAAGCAATCACTGCAGCTGTCGTAGAAGGGCCGTAATATTGAGCATTAGGGCCACTTTCACTAAGCGGCCCATAACCAAGCTCATTTAATCGTTTTTTGATTTTTGGGATGTCCATGCAGCTAAAGTGCTATGAACGGGAGGGGAGGGAAACGACAATTATTGAGCGTGCCCGATCAGTATCTTTCTAATGATTTTTTCTAGCATACTAGTTATTCAAATCGTTGAAACCACAACATACATTCGTACATGCTTGACTGAATCGTAACCGTGCCACCGTCTACGCTTTCGACAGTTACATTAGCTCCGTTAAGCCATGCGTTATGCCCGCCGCTTGGGAATGTCCGTAGTTCGGCTAAACACCCAGCTCTTTTACACATTTCGACAAAATACTTGCTGTATCTGTACTTTACGGTTGAATCATCGAGATTATGCCATATCTTCAACGGAACCGGATGTACTTTGCTATATTGCGCATAGTTGGCCGCCTCGGAGGGTTGATCCTCTATCGTGTTTGGCGGAATGGTGTTGTATATGCCGTTGGCAACATCAACTCCAACATTCGGAACATGCTTTAAAATAGGATTATACCCCAACACCTTATAAATGTTGTTTAAATAATAATCAATTTCGGCCTGTGTAGGCGGTTCTTGAGTTGTATAAGCCGGTGCAGTGCCTTCGAATCCAAAATATAATGCGATGTCCCTCCTTTGTGTCGTGTCTGTGAACCACGGATTACACCATGCCTGTTTGAAATGGTCTGTTACGGGCGCAAATGCCCCTTGTGCAAGCACCGGTATACTACCTGACTGAACCAGCATCATAGAAGCAAGCCCGCCCATACTTATACCATAGACAAAGCATCCATCTTTCGCAAGATTATAATTTTTGATTGCCCATTCATAGCCTTTAATATAACTTTGAAGCGCGAACGGTGCACCAAAGTGCCTGCGAGTATTATCCCCGTTTACAAAATCCGAGGGAATGCCGTTCATGTCCAATAAAGCATAACCTTGAGATAGCCAAAAGTTGGCCGCTGTCTGTGTTGTAGTCGCTCCACTTATCCAGGTTCCGGTACCATGGCAACCGATAACCAGACGTGTAGGCTTTCCCGCCCTTTGATAGTTTGTTGGGAGTTGCAGTATACCCCAATCGTTAAACTCTTCCACGCTATCCTGCGTATTGAGCGTTTGACTTGTCACATCAGGTAATGCACAATTGACTGGAACTTGAAAGTTTACGACACCATTCGCGGGACGAGGAAGATAGACCGGTGTGTCCTGATTAGCTTCTAAAAATTCAATACGGGCTTCGTGATCAGCTATTTCAGAGGCGTTGGATTCAGCCAATGTTTTTACCTCTGCCAAAGGAAAGGTTGCGCCACTTTCGCTTTTAAGAACGGATATTTCTCCTACATTAAACGAAACGACCAATGGATATTTCGCCGGGGTTGTTGAACTTTGGTTTTCCAGGTAAAACACCAAAAAAGACACTCCTTCCGGTATTTGATGCGTAAACGAAGTTGTTGTCCATGGTCCGTCAGGATCTTCTAGTCTATTTCCTGCGGGTTGCTTTTGTGCGTCGTAAATACCAACAATTTTAGAAGTGTTAGCTCCTGTTTTAGATATAATTGTTACTTCCGTAGCTCCTTCGGGAACCGGAACATAATCGGTAAGGCCAAAATTACTATCAATTATCGAGCTATCAGCTCCGATGGCCTTGTCGTTCATTGTAGGTTCTGCCTCCGAAAAATCTAACTGCACATTGGCAGATTCGTCTGCATAAGTCAACTTACTTTGGTTTTTAGTTACAAAAGCAACAGACTTGTTTATACCTTCAAAATCGATAATACTTTCGTCTACCTTCAATGATTTGACAGCTGGTAAAATTCTGATTCTAAACGGATACTTCAAACCGGCTCTTGTAGAATGGTAGAAGAGCACCTTTCTTACGCCTTGTGGTACGACATAGCTAACGGGAACATTCTGTAATAACGGGTCGGAGGCCAAACGGGTTCCAAAAGGGGTTCCGTCTTCCAGGTATAGACCAATAACGGTTGAATAATTACCTGTACCTGTAGGTTCTAAATTAATGGTGTCCCCACCATCCACATTGTAGTAATCAGATAAATTAAAAGCAGCGTCGATCAAATCCGAAGATGCCGAAATTCCTTTATCGATAAATGTCGCAGTATCAGGAAGTTCAAACCAATCAGCTCCACCCGATGACAGCTCTATTGTGGGTAATTCTGCTTTTTTAGCATAATCAGGCAACTCAGCATTCTCATCCAGAGCAGCAACACCATTAGGGGCATTCTTCTGCTCGTTTGAAACATAATCACTCAAATCAACGCCTATGTCGATCCCGATAGCCTTAGCTTCTATACCATTCCAAGATATTACATTAAAAGGTTTGGTCAGGGTCAATGGACCTTCGCCCGTAGGGAAATTTGGATAGGTACCATCCTTAGCGAAATAAGCCACTTTAATTGGCGGCTCTCCTGGAGGGATCGGCGGAACAAATGCGTCAGATTCTACAACGCCTGCAAGTCCTGTTGTTGCTCCGTCTACAGCTAACCCTAATTGTCGAAGTGCATTTATGACCTGCATCATCTCTTCTGCAGTCCAACTTTGTCCAGTAGATTTGTTCGGAATATTTAATTCAATACTCATGATAGTAAAAATGGAAATGTATAGGTGAAGTGACTATTGTTAGCGCTTTCAGGTAAATACAACTCGTCGATGTATGCGCCATTATCATCCGAGTCACCCTCAGTGTAATGATCGTCCTCAAAGTTGTACATGTATTCAAACTCGTATGGATGAAGGTTCTGCAGATCCTTATGTTTGCCAAATTCCTTTCCGTCAACACTGATCGGAAGGGCTCTAAAGGTTCTGACGATGAATTTGTGTTTACTGAGCACAAAATCCGTCAACAGATCGAACTGTCTTTTGGTGACGTAATTAGTTACTGCTTTAAAAGTCCTTCGAATTTTTTGGTTAAACTGCGTGTAATCCCCATCAGTTAGTTTATAATCAGCGAAGCGTGGTTTACGGCTTTCTTCCTGACTAAATTCGTAGCTTGCTGTAACTCTTCCGTGCGTTGCTAGTGTATCTATTCCTGACAGACTTGTACTATAGCAGAAATAACGAACAATTTCCCGATAGAAGTAATCCATCTTGTAAGTGATTTTCTGACTGATAGGCTGCTGATTCTGATTAATAAGAGATACTTTGTATTCCCTAAGCGTTAGATTAGGATTGTGATCTGTCAATCCTAAATAAGTGTAACCGGTAGGTATACAAAGCTTGTCATATAAAGAGACGCTGATAGGTTCTAAGACAATTGTCTGTATGCTTTCGTCGGCAAACAGTAATTCTATTTTTAAACGGATCGCCGAAGTTTGCGATCGCAGATTAATGAAGTGCAAATATTCAGGTTGATTTGTACGGACTTTTATTACGGAATCGCCTTGCTTTAAAAATCGATCGTATTCAGGCTCCGGCTCACGGTTCAACCAGGACACTAAATCAGCTGTTCTGTTTCCGTGATAGGAGAGGCCTCCCTTTGCAACGTGAAAGATATCCGATATAAGCGTTTGCATAGGTAGCGGATTATCGCCGTAAACTTCGGTGAACTGCACGTAGTAGGTTCGCTTTGATTTCTTACAAAAGGTGATCGTAGTATCGTTAAAGTCAGGGATATCATGCTCTAAGGCAGCGTTCAAAGCTTTACTTACATCGATCGTAAGCTCATCGCTTAGTAGGTTATCGGTGTTTAACTGTTCTGTGTAGATTATGTCATAACCACTCCCGTCTATCCTGTTAAGATAGATTTCAACCATAATTTTAAAATTCGGGAGCAACGCAGCGTCTTCACCTGAACCCTCGACAACACTATATTTGTTTTCTTCGACACGAGGCGAAATATTAAATTGGCTTCCGATTTCCTTCGCATATAGCCTTGCTTGATTACCGGAAGCAGATAAATCGAAGTGTCTGTTGAGATAAAAGTTATTTTGCAATGCCGACAAAATAGCAGAACCCTTATTCGTTTCTCCAATAGCAACCGGCCGAACTTCGTAACCTAGGTTGTTCGGATTATCAACGACCTTGATTTCAATGTAATCGTTGCCGTAATCTAACTTTATTGAGTCACCTACCGCTAATTGAATGATATCAATGGCATTTTGTGCTTTCGTTCCCATAGACGCAATTGCACGATCGCTCTTTACCTTAAAAAGCATTCCGTTGCCTGAAAAAGAAAGTTCTGCAGGTTTCTGAAGAATCGTTATTGCCATGCCTCAAAAATGCATGGTCAGTAGATCATATAAAACGACATTAAAGTTGGATAGGATCCTTTAGTTCGAAGTACGAGACATAACCATAATGATTTTGTCCTACTGGCCCAATGTAATCACACGACCAGTGACTTAGATCTATCCCAAAAACACGCTCATCTACACCACGCTGTCTGTACAGGTAGGAAAAAAGACGATCGCTAAGTTGCTCGCATTGATCCAATACCTCTAATTCGCTTTCAGGATTATCCATTTCTACTTGAGAGAGAAATAAAATCATTCCCTGCTTTTTCCATACACCTCCTTCACCCTTATTTACACCACCATTTTTCTCATAAGGAGCAATAAAGCAGATATACTTACCAACACCAAAGTCAGCTAACATACTTTGCGCTTTTTCAGGTGTTCTATAAAAGACGGATTCATCCCCTTGCGAATGATTTAATACAGGATCTTGTGCGCCGAATTCGGTGATAATGTCCGTGTAATCTTTAAGTTTCATTTTTTATTCTTTTTCCATTTGATTTGGGTACGCTCTAAGCTCATAAGGATCGTGCTCGCGAATTCATCCTCCAACATCTCCGGTGTACGACCTTTTTCGCCACATATATCGTCGAAGACGCCAATCCATCCGTAATTTGGCTCATTAGGCTTGCTTGAAGCTCCTTTACTCTTATTTTTGCCTTTTGGAAGGATATGAGGAAAGTTCTCAAACAATAACCATCTGGCCGACACGTAAAAGAGATAAATAGCGTCTCTAATTACTGGATTAAGCAACTCGAAGGTTTTTGCCTGATCGTCGACGTTCTGACCGTTAAATTTTACCCGGACATCACCGCGATAAGTAGCGGATCCAACTACGTATTCTTTACCTTTTCCTTTGGGCCGATATAGTACCGCAATCAGTTTATTTAATACGTTCGGATCCTTTGTGTTGAAATATTGGATAAAATAGGTTTCTGCCATAACAAACTCGCCGAATCGAAGATTGTCTAGCCGATCCGCAGGGCCATAATAAGTGGTTCCTTTGATAGAAAATTCAGGAATTTTATTTACTGATAGATCTAACCGTTCAAATACCCAAAATGTAAGTTGTACAAGATCGTAAATCTGCTCTTCACTTAATTTTTCAATCGCAGGCCAAACCGATTGAGCTAGCAAACAAAAAGCTCGAACCATCTTGTCATATTCATTCATTTGGTGAGCTTCTTTTAAAAATAAATGAGCTAAATGTGGATAATGTACGTTTTGAACTTCATTCCAACATTCCGGGAGCAATAGCTCGTGTTTTTTTCCATCGACTTCAAAAACGATATCGGTCATAGCAATCTACATTAAAAATACCTGTTTCTCGCGTATCCTGCGCGACACGATCTGATGTTTTGTTTTTGAATTAGCTGTTTTTCTGCACTGATGATCTGCAGATATCTCAAAGGCGATATCATTCCGATACAACTTTAAGTTGTCATCCACTTTATAACTGGAAAGCAGCTCCCGAACTTTAGAGTATAGAAAGATATAAGGCCCCTTCGAATGTACATAGCTGACCAGGGCATCAAACATGTTTTGCGTTAGCGGTATTATCGGTGCCACTTGATCAATGATCGATTCACAAAGAGCGATATTATAGGCTAGAATGTCATCGGCCTGTTTGCGGCTCTTAAGCCGATCTCCTTCTTTTGTTCTGTTACCGTCGCCTAAATAAAGGCTTCCATATCCAATGTTCCACAAGCCATCACCGTCCAAATAGGCATTCATTCTTAGCCCTTCAAACTGCTTTATATGCTTGATACCGGAAAGAGAAACTTTTCTTTTACTCATACACCAAAAAATTTACGGTCTTCATTGTTTATTATTTGAAAAATAGAAATTGGTAAGTCTGATTCTTCGTATTCCGGGAACTCATCTTTGTGCTGCTCGACGTAATCTTTACCCGCCTGGAGAAAGGCGTTGCCATCATCTTGTAGCTGCTGAACCATATCCGATTTATCATCGAGGCTCCTTAGCTTTTTGTCATAAATCTTCAAATTAGCATAGTAGCTATAAAGATTAACGCTTACACCGGCGTCCAAAAGATTTAACGATCGTTCAATAACGCCCTTCGCAACAGTTAACAAGGTTATACCAGGCTCTAAATGATTCGTAAGTAGATACTTCTCAGCAGAAGACATTGTGCCGATCTTAAATTTTTCCTTGATTTTGTTAAATAGTTTTGTTCCGTATAGAGGTTTTACGACGTGTTGTTCAATCCGATTCATGATGTACCTCACCGACAAATAAGTCATCCGGGAGTCGTTTATGTAGTAATGGTCATTAAACTTCACAGCCGTATCGACAAGGTATTTTTTTTGTTCAAAATAAGCTTCGCTGATGCTCCAGTTAGGAAAACTATCTTTATTCTTTTCAAGGTATGATAGAACCCTATCAAGTGCGTTGAAGCCGTCCAAACCTAGTTGATACTTAAAATCTTCAATTTGCCACTGAAAAGCTGTCTTTTCGTTTTCATTAACCGCTAACCTGAATCCGCTATCCCCCAAAACCAATTGACCTTGAGCTAAAAAGGAAAGGAAAACGATGTTGGTAATAGCGTCCTGAATATTTTGCATCAATTCCTGCATGTGTTCAGGCATTCCATCTACTTTGTTATTAGCGGACTCGTACGCACTTGCAAGTTCATCGTAAAGATCCTTCCCAAGTAAACTTTGCATCTTTTCCCGTTGAGTACGTTCAACGTGTGGTTTTAGTTTGCCAAAGCCAATTGATTTGTTAAATGAGAGATACATTTGCATCTCTTCGATAGTCGTTATCAGTGATTTCATTAGCTTACAATTTTAGTTCCTCCGCCTGTATCGGTAGTAGTCAACACTTTATCGAGGGTTAGCAACCTCATCCGTCTATCCCAACCGTTATAACGGGCAACGAAACGGAAGACTTGATAAATTATATTCCGATCTGCAGCATTTATTGCGTTCATCACAAGCCAACTTTCTCTTATATTGGATCCACCATTATTTGCGCCACCGGTGTAAGATCCGCCAGGCATACCAACTCCGAATAACGCGGGATTAACAAGCATGGAGAAAAGGATCTCCGCATTTGCTGCAGCGGAATCAGGTAAATATGCGTCACCTTTTACTTTGTCATCTAATGCTTGGATTTCCCAAGCTGTATCCTCTTTCTTTAGTTCATTGCGCGCACCACCACCGAAATGAGAGATAAAAGTTTTCATTGCGTTTTCACTCCCGGTTAGATATTTATCCATTTCCTCAAGTTTATCGTTAACTATCTTTGATCTGACTTTTTCATCCATGTTATGCCAATTTGGATAGACGGTAGTCCAATAGGAGTAGGGAATCTTTACGTGATACTTGATCGTGGTTTGATTTTTAAATATAGCACGCTTGTAAGCGGGAATAGAATTACTAATTTCCAACCAACCATTGCTGCGTACGCCGTCCCAATAAACAAGTGAGTAATAGTCATTAAGCAGATCAGGATAATATGTCGGGAATACATAATTAAACCTCGAATCCGTGTGCTTGATACGATCCACCTCCTGATACCAGTCTTTTGGATCAATAACCGGTAACTCGTCAAGTTCATCTTCTGCAGGGCTCGGAAAATTTGCCGATCGGAAACAGGTTTCAATTCGCCTGGTTTTTCGATTATACGGAGCATACCGAAACTTAAAAACTTTATCATGCGCTAAGCGAACAATCTCGGATCGGTCGGCATTCATCATCAGCATGGGAAAACTGTTATACATGCTAACATAGTCTTGAATCACACAAAGTCTCCAAATGTCGAAGTTGCTCCTGTCTAAAAATTCCCACACCTTATGGTCTTGATCTACCGTTTCATAAGTAGCTTCTTTCGTTTTTGGATCAAAGCCCGTTTCGAGCACTGGGATACAGGATTGTCCGTAAAGTTTTGCAGTTAGCAATTGAAGTGCTGATCTCGCTACGCCGCTTTTTCGTACCTCTTTCCAAACCTCTTTAGGAAAGTCATCCGATACTCCCCACGGAACCCACTTTTGCGGAGAACCTTCCTCGTTCTTGTCGGGGGGTAAGGACTTGATTTGTTGTTTAGGCTGTTTGGAGGTAAAAACGACCGCGCCACCCTCCATAAAACCAACCGAAGGTATACCGCTTTTTGTATACTCAATATGTGATACACTCATTTGAAAACTTTTTTCTGATTAAATTCATAGATCAGTTGGTTATGGATAGCCGTTTTTATCCCGGTCGATAAGTCTACTAGTCCTCGCATATCATTATCTTTCACATTATAAGGTAAACCACATATTTGAGCACGCTCCACAAATACCCATTTTCCGCCAGTTTCCCTGGTCACGTCAGCAGTGAGATATTTGATTGAAAAAGTTTTTTTAGAAGACAAGTAGCGACAATTGTCCATCTCTTTGTATACCTCTGAAAGATGTATGCTTTCCATACCACGAAAGTGGCTTTTAAAGACTGAAATTAAAACGACAAGTTTTTCGTCTAAATATGTGAATGACGCGTTTATTCTGATTTTGAGGCTATTACAATAAAAGTTTCAAAAAATTGCTTAAAAAACGGTGTTATTTACTGAAAATCAGTGCTCTAACACGGGTCACCCGCCAAAAAAAACTTTATTTTTTGCTTGCGAACCCCGCCGCGCCCTGTCAAAAAACGGCAATTGCCAATTTTAAAATATCCCGAAATATGAGGGGGAGGGGGAGGGATGGCCGATCCTATAGAGCCCGGTAAGCCTTCAAGCTTGCAAGATATCACATAAAGTTTTAGATTTGCTAATATTTTTAGTAAAAATGAATCATTATTTTGGAAGTATAGAGTTTTATTATCATAAGAGACTCATGATTGTACCCTATAGTTTTAATATGCTTGCAGGCAATCCTCGCTTTTATTTGAAAGATAAGTTAGGCAATCATCATGCGTTCTTTAAAGGGCAGATATGGGAATATAGTTCGATCTCGGATCGACCCAAGCGTTGGACAAAGGAGTTTACGGAGGCACTGTATAATGAATTCGATAAAGAGATTCGTTACATATACTATAAGTATAAGGTACTTGGGCTAAATAAGTATCTAAGCAACGACCTGTGTGAGGAGCAATGAGGCAGACGAATATTTGAGGATCACACCAACAATACAGCCTTTTGCTTTTTATTATAAGTCCCTATGTAATCCCCACTCTCCATATGCTTGAATGATAAGGTTTCGTTTTCTTTGATATACTTTTCTCTTAAACAGAATTCAAATAATCGAAAAGCAAAATTCTCTGCAGCTTTTCCCGTTTTCATTATTTCAGGAAAAAGAAATACAGTAGATCCGGTAATATTGATCAATCCCATCTTGATAGCTTCATTGATCTTGGCAGACGACACAATGATGTCACGCGCTGCAGCTGCATAAACTTTATTTTTCATACACAAATATAATTAATCATCTAATTTGAACAGGTATAGCAAATCCGCTAGACACCAGCCTATTGGAATATTTAAAGTAAGCAATCATGTCGCCGGCATCACTAAAGTGAGTAGTAGTGCGCTGATCTACCCAATCCTTACGCTCGTCAGATTTATCTTTTTCGACTCCTAACCTGCCTTGCCTTGCTTTAGCATTCTGAATAGATTCGATCAGGTGTTTGCAGTTATGCTTATTCCACTTGAATATTGGCAACGATGGATGATCGTTTCTCATAGCAATACCCCAAAATTTATACTTATCGTCATGCGTAGGGGCCGAACCGTAATAATGTTCAATAACAGTCCAACCATTGGCTCGTAGTGTTTCTACCACTATCTCTTGATAAGTTTTAGGAGACCTAGCATCTTTACCTACGGCCGTCTGATCATACCAATAATGAACCTCTCGTGTCTTATGGTACTGGTAATAACGACACCACCGCTCAACGGTCTTATCTATCATTTCCTGCTTTTCCGTTGCAATAGAGCTCAAGTAATTGAACTCGTATAAGAAGTTTTCTTGGCCCGTAACTATGCAGCAAAATTTTCCATAGTCCAGGGCAATGTCGAGCGGTTGATTAGGGTAAAGATCTCCATCTTGACGGCAATCCATTTCGGCGAATGTTTTCGCTTCATAACCATTATCATTATCGATCAATCCTTTTAGATAATCGGTATTATAATTGGTGTAAGTATGATTCTTTTCATTGAAAAGTGGATAAAATCCGCCGGTAACTGCTTTTGGCCTAATGTTTCTGATTTCAATATCAAATTCATATGCCGTCATTGAACGGCGCTGTATCTCAAACCAATTATCAGGTAGGTTCTCTGCATTCACATAGGAACTAGCTCTTATATAAAAAACATCTTTTGGATTTTTTTTGGCCTCCTCTTCAAACGTGTAGATAAACTTACCCTCGATCGTACGAGGAATGGAACTGCAATATGTTTGCGATAAATATCGTTTTTTATGCTTGAATCGTTTTTTTTGACTTCGCAAAGTAGCTAACGTTTCTGCTTGAAACTTTGGAAGATCCAATAAGCAAAACTCGTCCGAAATACCGCTTGCGGTGTTGATACCACGACTGCTTACATCTTGACTAAGCATCACGTAACATGCACCGGTATAAAAGGTAATTACATGCTTGTAATCAAATAAAGCCTCATAAGGTTCATCCCACTTCCAAGATCTCGGAACTCGTTTACCGATAACAAAATGCACGTCTTTTTTATAGCCGAATGATTCCAGGGAAGCAATGGTAGAGGGAAGAGTTCTAGTAAGTAATTGTTGAAATGTAACGCCCTGGAGAAAGTTCGTCGATCTAGGCATATCATGAACTGTTTCCTCTATTTCGTCAGCCAATACGGTTGATTTACCGACACCTCGACCACCTTCAATAACTTTCGTTTTTTGCGTAGCCAATCTAACCATTAATTGCATTAGATTCCGCTTTAACTCAATTTTTGGCCTATTCAGATTCAGCATCGTTCAGATCTTCATATTCAATATCTTCAACACGGTTGTTCATTAATGAGTCCAGGTCAATTGGCCCGTTTTCTACAAGTTTTTCTAGCATTTTAGCTGACCGCTTGTCCAGGCTAATGTATACGTCATGCCTTTCCAAATCGTCCGGATTGATAGCGTTAGGGTCATCCACACCACCCGCGGCTCTTAGCTCCTTAGAAGCAGCGATTATTGCAAGTGGATTCTTTTGCTCTTTAGCTAAAGCGGCAGCGTCCAGTAACATCTCGATAGCCAAGTGTTTTATTGCATCCGGCTTCATCTTATTGACCCCGCCGAAAATGTCAAGCGCATCGTATATATACCTTCTCGCGGTGGACATACTGATTCTTTCTCCACGCTTCTCTGATAACTTGATCATCACAGCGATGGTGTCAGGAATACTATTGTAATTACGCATTAAGGTGTAAGCATCAATATACCAATCAAGCAACTCCTGTTGTTTTTTGGTAAGTTGATCCTGGATTGATTCCGGATCTGTTAGGTAGGCGATAATATCGTCCTTATTGGTGTTCTTACCTATCAACTTGCTGTTCATCACTTAACTGTTTAATACGAATTTTGACCAATTCAAGGCGCTTTTCGAATAGCTGCAGTTTGACAAGAGCTTTTGATCGTTTCTTGCCGTCAGGGAGATCCTTTAGCTTTGCCTTCGTTTTAGATATATTGGGCGGAAGATTTTTGCTTTCTTTGGCAAGCTCGATAAGCGTCAGATCATTTACCTCCTCTTCCAGTGTTTGTTCTGCAGAAGTGATTTCTTTACCGGTTTCTTTAAATTCATCAATCAATCTCCAATAATCCTGTACAGCTCTATGATCTCTTAAAAGTGTAATTGCATGCTGTGCACGTTCCTCCGCTGTTTCTAGGTAGGGAATCTCAATAAATAATTGCAGCGCCCGACGATAGTGCTGGTTTTTTTTTGCAATCAATCGCTTTATGGAATCAGGTAACGATTCATATTCAGGTTTGTTAGTTTCCCCTCTAACTAAAATCGGCAAAACCAAATGTACCAAAATTTTCGACCTAAATTAATTCCACTTGTACCATTTTGAAGTATATTTGTTTATGGCTTTAAAAGTCATTAAAACAAAGCAAATAGAATGACAGAAGAAGAATTAACATCATTATTTGACGCTTTAAAGAAGAAAGCTATAGCAGCTCATAAACAAGGCATAAGCGTCACATTTGAATCAAATGTGTTTGTAGAGCATGAAGAAGACGTGCCAAACCCAAACGCTAAAGTAATTGGGGAAAGCCTATTATTTAGAATCGGAGATACACCAAAAGATGTAAGCAAATAAAGCCGCTTTAAAACAAATTTAAAGCGGCTTTAAAATCGGTTCAAAAACCAATAAACTATAAAATCGTTTAAAAACCCGATGAAGTACAATTAAAGTTACTTCCAATCAATGTAGTTTTTGTCTTTTGGATTGCTTATTTGATCTACAGAAGAAAAATCTAATTTAACGGTCGTTTTATCCCCTGTAGTCACTTCAATTTCTTTTAGGCTGTAATAGCTCGGAAAATTGCAAATACTTCCACTAGGGCAATTTTGCGGGTACTTAGCTTCTACCATCACTAAATACTTTCCTTCTGGCAATTCAAAGCCATAATGCTTGTAAGCGGATTCGCTTGCTTTAACATTACTGGCTACTAAGAATGGTGCTAATTGATTTTCTTGACTAAAATCTACGTCATCTGGGTTAGGATATTCATCCAGTACGGTAACCGTTGCACTGATACTATCATCACCTTTACTAAACTCAACAATCAAACCTTGCTTAACCTTGTTAACGCTTTCGTTTGATTCTTTTTCTTCCTGCTTTTGCTCTTCTGTTTGCGGTTGATTTGGTTCTTGGTTGTCTTTACTACATGATAACAATCCAAAGAGAAATAATAATGTAAAAACTTTTTTCATACTTAAACTTGCTACTGGTTTACAGCAACAAGTTTAAGCAATAAAAATCATATTATTAACCATCTTTTAGCGGATGATTCAGGATAAAACACTAATTCAACGGTTTTGCCTGCTTGGAGCGCAAATGAAGCTACTACGTTATTTTCTAGGTCGATTATAGTATTAGTACCCGCGCCCTTTATTGTAATGTCTACTCCTCTAGCATTTTTAATTTTGACATACATTCCCCAGTCTGGTGTATCTGGAAGAATCACACCGGATTTGAATTGTTGTACGATCAATAAACGATCATCATAGGTCATTTGCTCATCACCCTCAGATGAAGCTGACCAACGTAACGCCCAAAAGTCAGCACCGACATTTTTAACAGACGTGACGAAAGAACCGTATACACCACGGCAAAAGGCTGTATTACGCAACATCTGGGAATTTAACTTATTAAACTCTACACCGACCAAAGAAGCCCAAATAGGAGAATACGACACGTTAAAACTGGGGTCTGTTGTTCCCTCTTCTGTAACAGCACCAAAGAATGATCCCCAAATACCAATACCAGTACTAGCGGGAATCCAAGACGCGCCCGCATTCCTGCTAGCCAATCCCTGATCTGATATCAAAACACCGGATGTTCCAGACCCCGAATAATCAGAAGTAGTAAGATAGCCGCCATTAATAGTAAATGACCCAACTTTACAGCCGTTTTGTATTTCTGCATCCGTCATGTAAGCCTTACCATTTCGTTGTACACGATAAGGAGCTATAGCCCTATTAGCATAGGTTGAACCGCCCCAGAAAATCACTTCTGTAGGTTCTGAACCCGCGCCATTGATTCCTGCTACTTCGCCATCTTGAGGATTACCCGCCACAAACGCACCAGATAAAACCGCTTGATCACCGTTATAGGTTCTTAAGAACTGGTACATAATAGCTGCATTAGCTATTTCATCGGCTGTTTTGCGAGCAAACAAAGCAGATGCTTGAGCATCGGATGTTATTTTCTTATTTCTCCTTACTTCCTTCGCTATGCGCTCTTGTGTACTGTATGTTGATAAAAGGCTATCTGATACTACACCAGTTAGCTTAGCGGGGTTTACAAGCGGAAATGATATAGATTGAAGGCGTATAAACTCATTAACACCCAAACTTTCTGAAACAACATGAACGCTATTGCCCGCCTTAAATTGGCCGATTAAACCCATTTCCCTAACAAACTTTTCGTCTATATCCAACGGAAAGGATACACGCGGATGACTGTTTTTTTCAGCATGTTCAGCAGTACGCCTTTTAACTTCCTCTTCTGCATCAATAACATATTGTTGAGGCATTATAATGCCAACTAGTACATACTTATCACCAACAGCAGCGTAACGGCTTTCATTTGGAACTACATAGCCACTATCTTTATCCTCATTCAATCCAAACCGAATTGATTTATCATTATTATCCCATCCAGTTATAACAAACTCTTCGCCTCCCAGATCACCAGTTAAGAAGACTATTTTAGCACTACTGTCACTGATAGGCTTAATTTCAAAGTCTATATCAATATCATACACTTTATTCAAGCCGTCAACCGCTGATATAACGCCCGTTCTTTTTGGGTAAACATCCTCAAACGTTACACTTCCTTCTTGATCTCCATAAAGATTTACATTGCGCTCGATATAGCCGGGGTCAAACGTCAACCTATCTAATCCGTCTCTATAGTTTTCCGGTAAATTCTTATTACCCCCGTAACCGTACCAGATCGTAGCCCAATCCTGTTCAACTGATTGCCTACTAGCTTGCACCAAGCCCTTACCACGGCCGTATTTTAATGTTACTGGTAGTAAAGTACCTAATGACTTTTTCATGTAGATCTTCTTGTTATCTACATACCATTCTAATTCAAATTTTTCAGCTATTTCAGATAAGGCGACGCGGCAACTTTGTTGATCAAAATTAAAGGTTTGCGGCTCGTCTATTAATTCCACATCACCAATACTCCAACCTATTTGCCGCTCGTTAAGGTTATCTACCACCAATCCAAGCAAAGCAAGTGGCGTACCTGTATAACTGAATTTAGTGCGCCTTAAGTGTTTAATAATTGGCCTATACATGTCATATACTTCACCATAGAAGACAGGAGTATAACGATAAGTCTTTTCGTCAATTTCAACACCAGACACCGCGCCAGTTAGTTTGTATTTCTTATTGTTATATAGAACATAGTCGCCAACATTAAGGTATATAGGAGCGTCCAGCACAAAAGTAGCTTGTACTTTATCCGCTCCCATCCACTCACTGATATAGGTGGTTTGTTCGTCTATTTCGGGGGAAGCTATAATGACATCGTTTCGATATATATTCAAAGCAAACATTACCTAGTACTATTAGATCGGATTAGTCCAAGTATCTCCAGCAAGCCTTCCAGTTATTGCGGAAGAATAAAAGGCATCGTCATCGAATTTAGCTTGTTCATATGTTCTGCCCGAAACGGTCAAATCTTCGACATAAAGCCTGTAAAGTATCAGACCATCCCCAGTGGCGCCAACTACGTTTGACTGAAACCACGACATCAATAGCGCACCGATGGCGGCTGATTGTTCCGCGTTTCTTTGGTTGAATGGCCCAGCAGCAATAGCTTTAATTAAGCCTAGAGTTTCACTATTCCCAACCCTCTCTACTCCAATATCCCCACGTCCAATAGTTGTTGTACTGCTCAGATTAATTGTAGCAAAATTGTTGTTCGCGTTGAACCCAAGATTTAGAAGATACTGGAGTCTAGCTTCACCAATACGGGTTATCCGTGCCCACACTGCCGCGAAAATGTTATGATCTCTGTTGTTGGACAAGTAAGACGTAATGCCAGCAGACATAGCGATCCGGCTACCTGTTCCTACAGTGCTTACCGAATTATGGGCTATGTGTAAACCTCCTTTGGCCGTTGTTTCGCTCAAAAGAAGCTTGTTGGAAGCACTGCATACAACGGATATGGAGGCGTCCGATATTCCTAGAGCGGCAGCATTATCTGCCGCTCTGTTAATTAATGGTAATGAAGGGTTGCCTGTAGACGCCGCATCTACTAAAGCTTTGAATCCATCAATATCTACCATGTCCTTGTTGTTGTCAATAAGAACCAAACTGCCGCTGTTTAGAGCAACTGGTAATTTGGGTAAAGTGTTGTCTGTAGCTGCTACAGGCAACTTGATCATAAGTCCATTCGCCATTTTATGCTATATTTAATTGTTTCATTCGTTTGTATACCAATTCTGCAATAAGTTGGTATCCAATACCTGTGAAATGGATACCATCAGACAATAACTGCGGGGGCGTCATTCCTTGTGCCATTGCGGTTATATCTTCTGGGGTAGGTGTAAGATTTGCATCTTTTAATCCATATAGTGTCATGTATTGCCTAAGATTAATGTAGCGTAACCCAAATTCCCTTAACATCAAACTTTCAAGATCAGCCCTATAATTTGCCGAATTGGTGTGCAATCCTATTATTATGTAGTTTGGGGTTCCTAAAAATTCAATGAGCCGCCTATAGTAGTCGATTAACACAGAATTATCATCGACTCCGTCAATATCATAACCTCTGTTTTGCCCCATCCAGTAAACACCGGCATAAGGCTTTTTATACTTGGCCGCTGTAACTGTATAAATAGGCATGCCCGCTTTAAGCTGCGTTGGACTATCGCTATTAACCAATCTGCGTAAGTATATTTTTGTATCGGGTGTGGATACTTGGTCAGGGGCTCCCTCTATTATAAGTTCACATTCTATGTCTGCTACAAATACCGGATTCAGAGTGTTGGCAGGAGGCCTTATCCAATTAACAGTTCTACCATCATACTGATTCTTTAATCTATTGGTTACGACATCGTAGCTAGCAATTAATACTCGTTCCAAAGATGAGGCTGGTAAGATTATATCGGAGCTCAAAACCGCCGGAACAGCTCCTACTCGAGCCGCTATGGTAGGAACATTTTCACCTCCCACCCCTCTATTCATAACCTGATATCCGCTTCCCAATAAGGCGCTAAGTCTGTCTGGATATGTGGCGGCTGTGAGACTATCGCCTACGCAGTCGACAAGTTTTATACCGGTATCCCCATTTTCCAATACGGAAACCCTTGACTTTAAATCCTCTACATCATCATTTATAAAGACCACGTGCCCGTTGCTTTTAATGCCGAAAAGAATCTTTCCTTCTGAATCAAACCAACCTGCTATATATCCGGTGTCCTCCACATTCAGCTGCGAAAATATTGCGCCTCCTCCCGTAGATAGGCTTGGGATATTCACCTGGCCATTGCTTTTTATTCCTAAGAGGATTCGATTTTCTGAATCGAACCAGCCGCCTATATATCCTGTATCGGGATTAATTGATTTTAACATTAATTCGGTCGCATCTTCCTTCAGTTTGGCAAATGAGACACTAGCATCCAATAATTTTGGCACGTCGAAGCTACCATCACTG
Source organism: Olivibacter sp. EAT-5 (assembly GCF_044784325.1). Lineage (NCBI taxonomy): Bacteria > Pseudomonadati > Bacteroidota > Sphingobacteriia > Sphingobacteriales > Sphingobacteriaceae > Olivibacter > Olivibacter sp. EAT-5. The sequence continues at coordinate 3,914,110 of NZ_CP173028.1, forward strand.
CGCCATCCTCCTAATAAATGGTTTTCAGAATCAAGGAAGGCAATCAAGTAACCTTCGATATCAGTAGCTATTAATAATGGTTTAATATCATTAACATATGATTTGACAGGATTGAAGTCCGATTCAGAGGCATAAGGAAGGGGTGGAATGTACTCAACGGGCGTTTTCAAGTTTTGGTCAAGGGGCGCAACCCCGCCAGCTGCACCTTTTTCTGAAACCGAGACATAACCCGGTAACTCCCCATTTTCATCCAGCCCCGCTACTCCGTTAGGCTGATTAATCACAGATTTGGCAACCAACACACTTGTATCAATCTCCGTTGGTATGACAATCGGCTTAGTCCATGATTGCCCATCCCAAAAACCAATGGTTAATGTTAGCGGATCAACCGTTAAGGTCCCTCCACCGGGCTGTGTGTAGTTGCCGCTGGGTAATACCGTTATCTTATTCGCCTGTTCGGGTGCAGGGAGTACAGTGCCGGGTGTCGGCGGAGCTTCAATGCCGCTCCCTGTAGCGGAGCTTATTAGATTAACCAGCTTGTTAACATCCGTATATTTAGTTGTTCCGTCCTGATTAACACCCACCATAATCTTGTCAAGCAGGTTAACAACGTCTGTACGACTCATTCCCTGCCAAAATCGCACTGGTTGTTGGGGGGTAAAGAGGGCTAGTAACGATGATATTTGCCCTTCCAGTAAGCTTAATCTTTCTTCTGTAGTCATTATAGTTAAGTGATTATGATATTACCAATATCCGACTGTACGAATTGTCCTTTAGAAGTGTTTAAAACATTCCAGTCGGTGAATGAATTAACTTCTGTCATCTTGATACTTATAAGAGCAGTGAAACGGCCTCCATAACATTTTATGTTTGTAACCTGAAAACCGTCTTTCACAAAGAAATCTCTTAAAGCATCATTCTTTTTGGTTATGTACCGTAGACCTTCCTTTTTAAAAAGCACACACAAACCTTTTAAAACACTTTTAAAAGCATTATAATTGGGCTGATCTATAGCCGCTCTTAGTGTTATTTCCCGTAATCCTGTTTTAGTGATCTTATAACCTTCTGTATTGTATGAAATGAATTGACCAGTTTTAGGAGCAGGGCGGTTATATCGACCGTCCAACCCAATTACATACAGCCCTAAGCTTTTGAACATATATCCATCTATTCCATATCCGTCATTATTCAATTGTCCAACCGTTATGGTAAACCCGCTGCCATCTAGAAGCAACCCACCAACATTGATAGGACTAAAGTCAAGTATGTTTCTAGGCATTTCGCCGCTCAAGTCCACAATAGGTTCACGGAATGGAATATGGATTAACGATGTGCCGTTATGCAAATAAGTACCTGTAATTTCACCGCGTACATAAACATTCCAAGTACCAAACAGCGAACTTGTAAGAGGTACTAATCCAGTAAAAGAATCGATATCTTTATACAGCGCATAACATTGTCGTAAAGCGTCATTCTCGGAAATTGAGTTTATGACCCCGTAAAAATCTATGTCACGACCGCCAAAGCGTATTTCATCAGAATTAACATACGGTTCTATCCCTTGATACCCCCAATCACGGTGCGTTGTACCTATACGTGACGGCATATCCCATGCACCGGAAAGAGCAATAAAACTACCAGTAGACATAGCAGGAATTATCCTGTACGATGTACGGATATTCTTATTATTCAATGTGTATGTATTTACTATACTCATGGTCTATCGTAACCGTTGGAAGTTTGTTTTGTATTATTTTTAATTTCTTTCAATTCACTTACAGCATTTTTAAGTTCTACAACTGTTTGTGCAGTATTTTCAGCGGTTGCAGCGGAGTTACGCGCAATCTGTAGCGTAGCATCGAGCCCTTTTTTGATATCTTCACTCATTCTCTTATTTACATCAAATGCAGCACGTGTAATACCAGTTAATTCAGATACGGTTTGCTCCGATGCTCGAGCTATCTCCGATTTTAAACCAGTAGATGAACTTTCATTATTTGTAAGGTCAATACCTGTAGCGTCTTTTAATCCGTCCAGATAATTACTACCTTTCTTTTGTATTTGCTCCCATTGCTTTTTTAGTTGCTCTTTCTCGCTATCCGTCAAACCATCCTTAGAAAGATCGTAGAAGGCGTCATACCAATCTTTCATTTTATCTTCTAAAAACTCACGGGAAAAACGGGTCAAAAGGTATTCTTCCATTACCTTGTTAAAAGCTTTTGCAAAAGCTTCTCCTGAATCTTCACCGCCATTAGCAAAAGCATCGCGGGCACTATCAATTAAGCTTTGCAAGCTAGTGCCTGTAATTTCCGCTTTCAGGTTATCAATGATGTCCTTATTCTTTTGCTCTAGGTCTACCAGATTATCTAACGCTTTTTGTGTTGCCTCATCAAAAGAACCGGAAAGAGCTAACAACTCGTCAATAGTTTCCTGTCCCGTCAATTGAGTTGTTTTACCGATCTGTCTAATGATGCTTTCTAAAGCCGTTGCTTGATTTAAGTAACCTTGTGCTAACAAAGGGCTATTTTCGCGGCTCACCTCATATTGACGCCTAAGTGATTTAGCCTGATCTTCAAAATTTTTAAGGGTCTTTTGACCCGTATTTAGTTGCGTTAGATATTGGTCAAGCTCTTTATTACCTGACAATAGATAACTACCTGAAAGCTCCGACCTATATTGTGCTTCTAAACGCAATATTTCGTCTAAACCTTCTTTGTATTTTGTTAAACGTTCCGTCCCGTAAATTTCATTTATAAGGTCTAATTGCCTATCAAGCACCTTAATTATAGCTTCATTCTGCTTTACCTGAAATTCCTGTGAGTACCTAAATTGCTCTTCACGTTTTTGTGAGGCCGATGAAAATAGGTTGAATATAGACATCATGCCACCAGACAATGCACCGAATATGCCTAAACTACCAGACGCCAAACCAAGAAGCTTATCAATACCAGTTGTTTGTTGTGCAGCGCGTAAAGCGATCAAAGAGCGTTGGATATCACCCACACCGCCAATAATATTAGCTACTGAACCCAGAACATTGCCAAAACCTTCGTCAACTTCACCAACAATTGAAGAGATATTACCAAGTTCACTAGCCACTTGACGCAAACCGTCAGGCATACGGCTATCTACTTTATCGGTTGCGCTTGCTAGGTTACGGCCTATCTCTTTAGCCAAGTCCTTACTGATTTTACCACTAGCTACCAGATCGGCAAGCATTTTCTTTGCATCGGCAATAGACTGCTTTGCAGATTCGCTACTTAAGTAGTCAATATCTTCATACATCCGCTTGAACACTTCAAGCTTTTTAGCCGCTTCATCGTTTACAGCGTCTATTTCTTCATCACGTCGTCTTTTAAGTTCATCGTTATTAGGGTCACCCAGATCAGCGGCCTTCTTTGCATAATCAGCTTTAATCTTTGCAATTTTCTGTTCTGATGATAATGCAGCTTCGTAAGCAGTTTTATAATCGTCATCACGTTGCTTTTTCTCGTCAGATAACGCGCCTTTCCTGATCTTGGTTAACTCTTCAATACGCTTCTTTTCAACATCGGTCAACGAACGTCCAGAAGCACCGTTATTAACCTTGTCAATTTCGCTTTGTACATAATCGCTATACCGATCATAGGCCGCCTTATCATTTTTAAAACGGGCGTTTGCACTATCTAGATTGACAGACTTTTTATAATCTTCAAATTGAGCGAACAGGTCTTTTTGCCTATCCATTTCAATTTTTAGCTTTTCAGTCTGTTGCCTGTAGGTAAGATCACTTTCAGCATTCTTTTGCGTTTCGTCCAATCCTGAAAGTGATATTTTAACCTTACTGTTTTTAGGGTTGGCGTTGAACCTTTGTACCTCTTCTCTGATCTTCTGAAACTTATCCCGTAAAGCCTGTAATTCCTCCTCATCGGATGTCATAGATTTACGGGCGTACTCTTTATCTATTTCCGTGATCTTATCAATCAATGATTGCCTTTGTCTAACAATGGAGGCTGATACTTTACTATCACCGCCAAAAAAATCCAAACCGTTTGCCTTAGCGGTTTCGGCCGCTCTTTTCTGGAAGTCGGCCGCAATCTGTTCATATGTTTTTTGCCGCTCTTCAAATTCTTTTGCGGCCTGTTCCCTGTTTCGTTTCGCATTCCTTCGATATAGCTCCTGTACTTTAGGGTCATTGGAATTGGCTAAACCGCTTGATAGATAATCAATACTTTGTTCATCCGTCTTGTTAAGCTCTACCATTTGTTCCATAGCGGATTTGCCCGCTTCTGCCAATGCAGCAGTAGCGGCTGCTTTGTAAAGCATCATTTTAACATAGGCGTCACCCTTTTCGATCATTTTAGCTTCAACCTCGTTTAAAGTCTTCACCTGTCCGATTGTCTTACCTACGCCCTCATTGTATTGCTTTACTACATCCGTTTTAGATAATAAGCCTTTTTTTGCCAGATCAACATTAGTTTTAAGTTCAGCCATACCCGTTGTAGCCTTCTTAAAATCCGTATCCTTAAGTGTAGCATTCAAAGCGTTCAAACTTTCCTTTGAAGCATCAAGACCTTTCTTACCCTCAAAAAGAGATTTTATAAAATTTCCAATCTCTTTACCGTAAACAGTAGTTAAAGTTATAGCCAAGCTCAATGCTGTACCCCAACCAAAAACACTTGTAGTAAGTTGTTTCCACATGGGTACTGATGCTTGACCCTGTGCCGCAAGTGCCGCGTTTTCTGCTCTTATTCTGGCAATCTGATCAAACAGTATGGGAAGGTTGTTTGATATTGCCATAAATCCAGTTTGAACGGAATACGTAAAAGCAGGAAGCTCACGCGTGATCTGGTTGATACTGTTCTGTAATCCGTTAAATTGAACGGTTGTGCTTGCTATACTTGGATTATCAACACCAATCCCGCGAATCCTAGCTATCTCGCTTTGTGTTTCTCTAATTCTTTGATTGTATTGCGCAATAACAGCAGGGTCAAACACTTTCTTTACATCTTGGTACATTGTAAGCAAATCAGCCTCTAACTGTTCAATGTTTCGGGAAACAAACGCCACGCCTTGTGCTAAACTCAAATTTTGGGTATTTATCCCGGATAACGATTGCGTGTATTCCCTAGCACTGGCAGCAGCAGAAGCAAATGCAGCACTACTTTGCGCATTAAAAGCGGAAACGGCCGCTGACATTCCCCTAGTGGCGTCATTCGTTCCGTTTCTAGCACGCTCTAACTCCGATAAGAAAGTAGGTGTGTTGGTAAGGAAATCAAGTCTTATAGGCTCTAAATCGTTCATTAAAAATACTTGTCTAAATCTTCGTCAGATATTTCTATTACTTTGGGAACTTCAATAGTTCTTGGCTGATCTGCCAACATTTCATTTATCTCAAATGTGGTCATCCTATTAAGGATATACCATTTGCTTTTGCCTAGTTCTTTCATAAGGAAGTAAACCAGACCTAAAGGGCTATGTAGACCTACTGTCTTTAACTCCCTTTCCTTTTTTGGCTCTATTTTTCCGGCGGTGTCGTTACCAACATTCCCGCTGTTGAACAGATAATATTTACGAAATCCTCATTCGCGGTAAAACTCATGATCGTAGCGAGCAGCATTGCCATTTCGCTATCTTTCAAAAAACTTCTAAGCAGCCATGCTAACGGGGTTACCAACCAAAGCAAAAACACATTATTGATAATAGATAAAGCGACGATCTTACTAAGGCTAACACCATGATTTGCATATAAGTTCAATACATCCGCTATTGTAATACCTTGCAGTTTTTTAGGGTTTATGCCACATTTTATAAACCTTTTACTAATCCGCAAGCTTATCCCGTAATAGGTATGTGTTAAGGTTAGGGATAATGTTTTCTTAAACCACCTAAACGGAGCGGGTAAGCGCAAATCAAAGCTTACCCCTCTGTTTAGTAGAGCATCAACAGCCTTTATTTCAGGTGTCCTATCCTGCAACTTCCTCATCATCTGGCATGATTACACCAACGGGATAAATAGTCTCTTTAACAGGCAATGCAGCATTTAATGGCTTCATTACTTTAAAGTTGACAGGTAATTGCATAAACGCTGTTTCCAGATAGTTACCTTCATCCATCGCATTTACTTTGATTCGGTTAAAACGCTTAATAAGCCCGTTACGGTTCTCTAATTCGATAGCCATAAAGATTTGTTTTACGTCACCAAAATCAGCGGCTACTACACGATTATCAACCATTGTCAAGGTTTCACCTAACAGATCGCGCCTAACTTTAGGGTCTTGCTGCATGAGTGTCATAGCAATATTTGTAACACCTGGTGTATCGTCAGATATAACAGGGTTAACGGGGTCGCCCTCCTCAAATATATCATTGGTAGTAGGTGAAGCGGGTGTGATTTTGACAGTATCAGCCAAAAGTTTACCATAAGAAAGCGGCTTAGTTTTATCAAACGTGCCATCCTCTAACAATTTGTACAAGCGATAAGCTTTAAAGCCTCTATAAATGAAATCTGCCATTATTTAGTCGTTTTAGTGGTTTTAGTGGTTTTACCTTTAGTTGCTTTTACTGGTTTTTCCTCCTGAACTTCTACAGGAGTAACGGCTTCCAGTTCTACCGTTTTATCCGCTTCTTTCGCTGCATTTTTATCAACCTCATTTGCGGCCTGTTTTAGGGATTCCATGGCTAATTTTTCTTCTGCCTCTTTTACAGCCTGTACTTTAGCTTCTTGCTCTGCTTTCTCCTGATCTTCTTTATCAGCTTGTTCTTGCTTAAGCGCTAAGTAAGCTTGTTTTTTTTCGGTTTTCTCGACTTCTGCCTGTTCCTTTTCGGCTTTATTCGCAATTAAAGCGCGGAGGTCTGCAACGGTTTCGTAAGTAGATCGGCTATACGGTTCTACATTTTTATTCTTCAAGTCATTTGCATGGGTGTATGCGCGTTCTTTGTCCGAAAAGAATTGTCCATCCGATGTTTTGTAATAGGTTTTTACCTCTTTGTTTCTTGCAAAAAGAAATGCAAGCGTTTCTTTTGTTTTATTACTCATTTTTTAAAGATTTTAAATGTTTTTAAAAGACGGATTACAATACCAACAGCAATCAAAACAGCTATTGCCCAAACCCATGGAGGGAGCGACCACGTTTTACGGTTGTCGCTTTCCTCTTGATCTATATTGATATTTGATGTAGCCGTACTATCGGCCGTTAAATGGGTTTCGTTGTAAGTGTTAGTAGTACTGGTCGGTTTAGCTTCTAAATCAAAATTGAGATTACCACCTTTGTTTGAAAGAGTAAGTTTACCGCCTTTGCTTTCAATAACTACGTTAGAACTATCGCTATGCAGTATTTTCACGGGAATAGAACCGCTTAACCGCTCGCCAAACTCCTTAGTTTCAGTAATTGTTTTTGCATCTACCCCCTTAGTTTCAGCAATGGTTTCGCTAATAGCCACCCTTTTTGATGTTTCAATTTTGCGGCTACCACATGAGCTACAAAAGAGGGTAGCAAGCAAAGCTCCCGCTATTAACGCTAGAAGAAAACCTATATTCTTTACTTCTCTAGTTTTCATACATCGTATTGCTTAAGATTACCAGAACCGTTAATTACCTGACCTAATACCTTAGCGTAATTAGGGTCAGTAGCGTATCCCGCTACCTGCAAAGCAATAGCCTGTTGTTCGGGTGTCTTAGCAGAAAACAGACCCGCACGGGTGTAGCGTTGGTTTACCGTCAAAAAGCGGTTTCTATCAGCAAATCCAGCCTCTAAGGATGGGTAAGCCCGAAAGCCGTCTTTTATGTATACATCTTTATTGCTGAACACTTCACGTGTTCTTAAATTGACTACTGCACCAGTCCAACCCTTAGACGATTTTATACCAAAATGATTGTGATACTTAGATGCAAGCAAACTAAGCGTATTCTTTGCCCCGTTATGACTTTCAACTATTGCTTGAGCTATCAAAAGGCTAGCAAAAAGACCTGTACCATTACAAACTTTTTGTGCTACAGGGGCAATAAGTTTTATATACTCTTGTCTCGTCATTTTAAAAGATTTTCGATTTTGGTGGTAAGCTTATTGATGATATGTGTTTTTGGTTTGCCGCTGATTACTGCCATGTTTTCAAGAATTGATATCATGTTTTCCAGTACGATTTGAACGACTAGAAACACATGCATCCAGTCAAACACAACCGCCGCCATATCCTTACTATGATCTTTAAATGATATAGCGAAGAGGTAGGGAACAGCTATCAAAACGAGGTAGTAGAACACCTTAAACAAGAATCGGCTTAACTTCATACTACTTAGCTCTTCTTTCCTTACCCTGCTAGCGGTGATACCGCTTATCAATTCAGTGAAGAGAACCAACAAGAAAGCAAAGAAAGCATAAGCGTCTAGCCCAAATATCCTATCTATACTCACCGATATAGCACTGATCATAGTTGTGCCAACTGTATAACCAGTGTATTTGAAGCTTGGCGCAAGGCTTTCGCCGATATGCGCCAAACTATCATACCCATAGGTTTTCAACAGCTTTTCAAACCAACTCATTACACACTAACTACTTGACGTAATACACCTACACCTTCGTAGTTTTTACGTTTAGCTCTAGCACCAATACGAACCAGAAAGGAATAAATATCACCGTACCAAACAGGGTTACCCATGTCATCAAAGAACACCGTTTGCCCCAAGGCCTTTTCCACCATGTTCTTATTCCAGAATAAGCACCCCTCATCATCAGTAGGTAAAATCTCACTGCCATAGGTTTTGAAATTACCGTTTTCATCAAGTACATATACACTTGATCTGGAAAGCAATTTCCATCCTTGACACTTATACATAACCCCGTTACGTCTTTCCTCTTCTGTAACTTGCGCCATATAAGTAGCGGTCACCATGCTATTTGCCGGGAACATCTGCGTTTCAGCATCAGCTGTTAACAAGGCATACATTTGACCTTCACGCCATGCGTTTTGCTTTTTCATAAAGTTTCGCATCTTTTGCAGATCGCTTAAACCGTATGCTTTACGGTTTCCTGTTGCACCCGCCAAACCAGTTGCTACCGCTTCGCCTTCTGTCAATAAAATATTATCTGCCGGAATACTATTTGAACCTCCTACAGGGCTACTAATGATGTTTTCTAAAACGCCTTCTGCTGTTTCATTTGCCAAAGCGTCTAACTCTTCACGGATTACCGAATCACGTTTATCATAGCTTAATTCTTTGGTTTCTGCATCCGAGATATGTACGGGGTCTGATGTATATTCGTCAATACGATAAAGTACTTCATCATCGGTACGTGTTCTTACTTGAGCGGGTTTTACAGTCCTATTCTTGACAACCTTACTACCTCCACCAGATTGAGGTATATGAACAATTTTACCGTTTAGTATATTGTCCTGATCAACGTCACTTATATGGTTTAGAAATGTGTTGTCAGCAAATAAGGATTCTTCAATATGACTCCGCCAAATTTCAACCTGAACAGCCATAAAAGCCAAACCTTTGGAAGAAACAAAACCAAGAGCTACACCCGATGTTACACCGACTGCAACGGAACTTGCTAAGGTTTCAACACTAAGTCCAAAAAAGGACACCAAGACTAAAGCCGCAATAACAACATTGTAAAAAAGGCTAGTCCATTTAATTTCAATTTTCTTCATTGTTCGTTTTTTTTAAGTTTTAAAAGTGTTTTAAATGGGTTTTTAACAGATTGTGATAAGTGATTAACCGTTATAATCTTTACCGTACTTCTGTTTGAAGAGCGCTTTAAACTGGTCAGGATTCGAGGCTTTAAGCTCTACTAGCTTTCCGGATTTATCCAGATCATCCCATGAAAGATTTGTATTGGTGCCACCGATAGTAGCGGCTTGGTTAAACGCTTGTTGGGCGGTTGGTTGACCTTGTTTTTTAGACAAGATACTTTCTACACTTTCGTAGTCCTTAGCGGCTAAAGCCACATATCCGGCTTTCTCATCCGCAGTAATTTTGCGGGCATCTACAGCACTTTGTACAAGCGTTTCAATTTTGGCATTCTTAGCTGCTAGTTCAACTCTTTCAAGCTCCTTTGTCTTAGCTGCCAGATCATCAGTTAGCGTAGAAACTTTTGCTGATAATTGTACATTGCTATCTGCAATCTTCTTAACAGCAGCCACGATAGCGGTTTCATCAGCATCAGCAGAAAGGCACAGAACAGACAATAAACTGTCTGGGTTTTTCAGTTCGATAATTTTCATTGTATTTTCTATTTTGGTTTTAAGTTTTGGGATAAGTGGGTTTCCACCATTGGCAGATAGTTCAATCTTTTTACCGTTGGCATCAGTTAGGGTTAAGGCTTCGTCATTTGCGCCACGATCAACCAAACTAACCTCGTCTAAAACCGATTTGACAAGAGTTGGCAACTCTTGACCCTCTTTTAAAAATTGTGGGGCATCACTCCATTCTACAGGTATCAATCCGGCACTAGCCATTTTGATAATACCCTTTTCGTATTTACCGTGAAGCTTAACGGCAAACTCATCGTCTGGATCGAAAAGCGGCACACCGGTAATACTATTATCCTCTTCTATTTGTAAGTCCACCATTTGACCAATTGGCAAACTGTCACGTGTGGTGCGTTCATGCTTAAAGATTAACAGTGGATTTTTTTCGTATTGCGAAAGGTTTATACCGGACGTTAAAACCCAAAATTTAAAACGGTTTAACGCTTCTGTAGTAATGACTATTCTTTTGCTACCTCTTAACATTTTTTGTCGTTTGTTGAGGCAAAGAAAAGGCGGTAATTTGACTTAAAAAACCGCGTTTAAAGAGCGTGTACGCATATTGTACATGCAATGTACTCTATTTGTACACTCTCTGTTTGTCGAGTTTTTTAGCCCCTTTTAATAGGTCATTTTTGCTTCACAAACGGTAAAATATGGCAGTAAAAAGCAACTCTATCCAACAAAAAAAAGAGCACGCTTATATCCTCTACACCAAAGAAGGTGTGACGGAACAAAAGACGTTAGCCGAACGAGTTGGAGTAAGCAAACAAACTATTAACAAATGGGTCAACTCCGAAAACTGGGAGCGGCAAAGACAATCGCTCATAGTTACGGCTGAATCAGAATTAAGGCGGTTCTACATGCAAGTAACCGAGCTTAATGACTTCATTATGAAACGCGAAGAGGGAAAGAGATTTGCAAACAGTAAAGAGGCCGATACATTAGTTAAACTTTCCGGTGCAATCAAAAACCTAGAGCAAGATGTATCGCTAGGCGAAACGATGCAAGTGCTAAAGAAGTTCATAGGACTTGTAAGCAAAGAAAACCTAAACGAGGCCAAACTTATAACCAAGTGGGCTGACATCTTTATTAAAACTCTCCTAAAATGATAAGTACAGCAGAAAAGCGGGCTATTTTCGATTGGGACGAGTTTGTAATAAACATGCAAAGGCAAACTCCTGTAGACCTTAGCGAAAGTCCAGAAGACAAAAGAAAACGCATTGAAAAGCTTGAAGGTAATTTTGAAGAATGGAAAAAGTATTATTTTTCTCAATACTGCACAAGTGAACCCGCTGACTTTCATATCAGAAGTTCAAAGGGTGTAATCAACAACCCCGAATGGTATGTAGCAAGACCTTGGAGCCGTGAGCTATCTAAGTCAGGCTTAACAATGATGGAGGTGCTTTACCTAACACTAACAGAAAAAAAAAAGAATATTGTACTTACATCCAACAGCAAAGACAACGCTGAACGCCTACTTGCGCCCTACAAAAAGAACCTGGAGAAAAACCCTAGAATAATTGCGGATTATGGCGTACAGGAACAATACGGTTCTTGGTCAGCAGATGAGTTTATTACTAGAAAAGGGGTCGCATTTAGAGCTATTGGTAAAGGTCAGTCCCCTAGAGGAACTAGGAATGAAGAAATAAGACCGGACGTTTTATTGATAGATGACTTTGACACCGATGAAGATTGCAGAAACCCAGATACAGTAGACAATGATTGGAATTGGATAGAAAGAGCGTTTCTAGGTACACGTAGTATTAGTAACCCATTACTAGTTATATTTTGCGGTAATATCATTGCTGAAAATTGCTGTATGCTCAAAGCAATGGCAATGGCTGATGATTATGAAATAGTAAACATCAGAAATAAGCACGGCAAATCTACTTGGCCGCAAAAGAATACAGAAGAAATGATTGATCGTGTTTTATCTAAGATCAGTTACGCTTCTGGACAAGGCGAATACTTCAACAATCCGATTGTTAACGGTAAGGTGTTCAAAAAGCTTAACTACAAGTCTACTGCTCCATATAAAGCATTTAAGTTTCTAGTAGCTTATTGTGACCCTAGCTATAAAAGCGGTAAAAAAAACGACTTTAAAGCACTTGCTTTGGTTGGCAAATGGAAAGATGAATATCACGTAAAGAAAACATATTGTGCGCAAACTACAACAGCCAATATGCTTGATTGGTATTATGAAATACTGAAAGACGTGAACGGTGTAACCCCCGTTTATTGTCTTATAGAGTGGCCTAGTATTGATGACCCAATTAAATTAGAAATAACAGCCGCCAATAAACGTCATGGCATCACTTTACCACTTAAAGCCGATGAAAGAGTTAAGCCCGAAAAGTTTTACAGAATAGAAAGCCTTTTAGAACCATTAAATAGAAATGAAAAGCTTTGGTTCGATATCAGTCTGAAAACTTCGCAGCACCAAGAAGCGATGGAGGCACAATTTAAAGCTTTATCACCAACAAGCAGGGCGCACGATGACGGTCCAGACGCAGTAGAAGGAGCTGTATTTGCTGTTAACACAAAATCTGCATCAACAGACACCAACGCCACAAAGTGGGGTAAAAGAAAACCAAACTCAAAACGAATGTAAATTTTAAAGATATGTTTATAAACAGAACAGACATAATGACCCTTATTTATGGGGAAAAGATTGACGCTATTTCACGGGATGATGAAAAAAACCTTAATGACGCCATCACTTACGGGATAGAAGAGGTAGCGGGATATATGAACAGGTTTGACACCGCTACGCTTTTTGCCGCGGCTCACATCATTGGAGGTTTTGACGAAGTATTAAATCCAGAAGATTTTGAAAACGAGCTTCTAGACGATGAAGACGAAGAACCTATAATTACGGATAATCGCGACCCTCTTTTGAAAGGATTATGTGTAGTGTGTGCCTCATGGTATTTTATTGGCGTTGCCAATGTTGGAGTAGACTACGCGGTAATACAGGACAGATACGAAAAAGCCATAGACACACTAACTAAGATTCAAGCAGGAAAGATAACGCCACGCAATTGGCCTTTTAAACCTGCCGACCCCGTAACAGGCAGCAACCCCGCCCAAACTATCACTTATGGCAGTAACCCAAAACGGGAAAACCACTTTTAAAACCCTTTTAAAACTTTAAAAAAATGGCTAGGAGAACTAAAGGAATAAACATAAAAAGCAAAGAAGATCTTTCCAAACAAATCAATATTGTTAAGCAGGAAATCAATATTAGACCGATCAACAGGCAACCTATTGACATACAAAAAGTAAAACTGGCTATTCAGTCAGCAGAAAGCACCACAAACCCAAATAGAAGCCTATTGTATGATATTTATGGAAACATAAAGTCAGATGGACACCTTACGGGTCTTAGAAAGAAACTGTTTAACGCAGTTACTGGTGCAGAATGGGAATTCAGTAAAATGGGTAAAGTGATACCTCGTGTTAACGATCTTATTGATACAGTAGAATTTGATAAGACTTTAAAAGAGATTGTAAACTCTATTTTATGGGGGCTTACATGGATAGAGTTTAGCAATTTCACAAAAGAGGGTTTTAATCTTTGGGTGATGCCCCGTAAACATTGCCGTCCTGAAACAGGCGATCTAGTTAGAGAGCAAAACGGTTTTGAACCGGTGCTTAACATAAGAGAAGGTATTTATGCAAAAACCTGTATGGAGATTGGAGAGCCGGACGATCTGGGAGCTTATTTTGACGTAGTGCAATACGTAGTTTATAAGCGCGGTAATTTTGGCGATTGGGCGCAATTTGCTGAAATATTCGGGATGCCTTTTAGAATTGGCGAATATGACAGCTATGACGAAACGCAAAAGGCTCAATTAGAAAAGGCTTTGGACGAAGCAGGTAGCGCGGCCTACGCTGTAATACCTAAAGGCTCTTCATTGCGGTTTGAAAAAAACCCCAGTACTGGTGATGGACAACTATATAACTTGCTTAAGAACGCCTGTAACCAAGAAATGAGTGTAGCACTATTAACCGTTACCGAAACCACTACAAGCAGCTCAAGCAGCGGTTACGCCCAAAGTAAAGAGCATGGTGATCAACAGGACGATATTTTTAAAGGTTTGCGTGATTACGTAAGAAGAATACTAAACCGAAAGTTTGTGCCTATACTTCAAGCGAACGGTATAGATACAGAAGGCGGCTATTTCATTGTAAAAGGTGAAGGTGAAGAAAAACTAAGTTTAAAAGAACGGTTTGAAATTCATATAAGAATGATAAAAGAACTTGGTTTGCCTTATGATGTTGATAGTCTATACGAGCAATACGGGCTAACCAAACCCAAAGATTTTGACGCTCAAGTAAAAGCCAAAAAAGAGGAAAAAGAAGCTTTTAAAAAAGCCATTACACCTAAGCAGGAAGAGAACAAAAACTTATCCGCTGAAACAAAAACATTATGGGAAAAAGCTAAGTATTTTTTCGGCCTAGCCCCGCAAAGCTAATCAATGCTATTGCGGGGCTTGAAACATTGCCACATACTGAATTAATGTCAAATATTGATAAGTTATACTCTTCTTGTTGTTCCGATCACAATGTAAAACTTTCTCTTACTGATCAAGAAGAAAACAACTTGTTTGAAAAGCTTTTAAACATGGTTCTAAAAGTATGGAAAAACAAAGGCACTCCGAAAGGAGGGATTGACGAAGAAATCGTAACACAATATGTGGAAAAACTTTGGGAGGGTGTTGTAGATGGATACGGTGAAGATTTAACAGCTATCGACTTTGATACACCAGATTATAACATGCTTTTAAAACTGCGTGAAAATATTTGGCAATTCAGTGCCGCCAAGAACTATCAACAGTTGGCGGCTATCAACAGGGAACTGATAGATGCTAATGGTAAACTTAGAAGTTTTTCCGATTTTAGAGACGCTGCCTTACGAATCAATATTGATCACGTTAGGCATTTGGAAACCGAATATACAACAGCAGTAGGCGGGGCACAAATGGCGGGATTATGGGTACAAATCCAACAGGAAAAAGAGGTATTGCCATGGATTGAGCTTGTTGCTATTATTGACGATCATACCACAAAGGAAATTTGCCTTTTACTAGATGGCGTTATAGTGCATGTAGATGACCCTTATTTAGATGTTTATTACCCTTTAAATCATTATAATTGCCGTTTAACAGTTAGGCGTTTAGCTGACGCTACACCGACCCCTAAAGACAAGCTGCCATATCCTGAAATACCTAAAATATTTAGAACGAACATGGGTAAACGTGGCTTAGCATTTCCTACAGATCACCCGTATTTTGAAGGCACACCAAAAGATGTGCTGGAAAAAGCAAAACAATCGGCACAAATATGAGCACCGATATAAGTTTTAGAATACTGAAATCTAAGCTATCCAAGCAATTAAATTCATTACCTGTGCTGATCGGTAATGAAATGGTCAATTACGCGCTGGAAAACTTCAAGAATGAAGCCTATGACGGTAACAAATGGAAACCCAGAAAAAAGAAGCAAAAAGGTAAGTCACAACAAAAAATACTAGTTGGCAGGACAAGACGCCTTATAAGGGGTAACAGGTTCACAACTATCGCAAACGGTGTACGATACATAAATGACACACCTTACGCTTCCATTCACAATTTCGGGGGTGTAATAAGTCGTGCAGCACGTAGCGAAACATTTATCAGAAACCGCCACCAAAAAGGAAGGTTAGGTAAAATGTTTGGAGGAAAAGGGGCATTTGCTAAAGGCACTACAAAAGGCCAAGGTTTTACGTTTAAATCTTATAAAATCCACATACCACAACGGCAATTTATTGGGAGATCACCAGTATTATTAACGCGGCTTAAAACAACCGCAATAAATCATTTAAGAAAAGCATTTTAACATGGAAGAAGTACTATTAAATAAGGTTACTACAGTATTACAACCTTTAATTGACAGCAATAATATAAAGGAAATTGATTTTGATTACGGACAATTGGAATATTATGACACTCGTCCAGATTTGAACTTTCCTGCTATATTGGTGGAAATTGATTTTCCAAACACACAATCAATGAGCTTTGATAAAACCATTCAACATGTCAACGCAATTATAACACTTAGAATTGCATTACAGGTTATTGATGAATCATCAACCAGAACACCCATTTTAAGGCGTAATAAGGCTCTAGAAAGATTCTCGTTAAACAAAGAGGTGTATAAGCTAATGCAGTCCTTTACAGACGATGAAACAGGGTATTTTGATAGGATTAGTCAAACACAGGAAAAGAGAGTAGACGGGTACAAAGTAACTAATATGAAATTTGCTGTTTCTTTTGAAGATCATACAGCAGAGGGCTAACCCGCCCAACTGTAATAAGGGTATTTTTGTTTGATTTGAGACACTTTTGGCTTTTCAGTTAACAAACCCTTCAATACATCGTAATTTGCGTCTAGGCGGGCTATTATAGCCCGCTCACTCAAATAAAACTCATCTTCCAGAATATTAAGTGTTTTTTCGTAGGAATAACCTATAAGGACGGTGTAAAAATAGTATCGATAGGTTAACGCCTCGTCACGCTTCGCCATATAAAGACGCTTACCATTTCCTGCGGGTTCTGGTCTAGGTTGTATCAAATCATCATAAAGCTTTTGGCGGCCTCTCATTGATACAAAAATACAAAGTAACGGCTTTGTTGGCTAAAAAAGTTATCCTACATTTTAGGCATAAAAAAACCCGCATTTAGCGGGTTATAATTTATTAAATCTGTAATTCTCTTTCTGCTTGAGATAAAAGTAAGGCGGTTCATTTTCCGCACCTCTGTTATAACTGATCGACCAATTAACAGCATCACCATTTTTCAAAAACGCATAATCTCCATTTGATATACCCGTTATCCTAATAACTGGACTGTTTGTTTCAGGATTTTCAATTGTATAAACCAATTGTAGCACACCGTCACCACTTATTACACCCTCATTGGGATGACCTAAAATCTCTGAAAACTCTACTGTATTTTCATTAACAAAGGACAACTTAAGGTAATAAGGCAAGTTACCGGACGTTTTGTTTGCATCAGCGTAAAAACTAGTTTCAGCTAGGTTAATAGAGGGATTGACATTTTTATCTTCCTTAGAACAGGAAAAAAGAGATAAAACGATAATCAGTGTAATTAAATGTTTCATACTTCAAATATAGTTTAAAAACCTAATGCTACTTTTAAATACCTTTTAAAAATGAATAATGAACCCTTTCCAATACCGTTACCAATTCAGGTAATTCATCGGTTGTGAATTTACTTAGCTTCTTTTTATGCTTGGTTTTGGTAAGGCAAAAGCTATCAATATGTGCTATATCAACATTACCGTTAGGCAATTCCCAATGCATTTCATGAGCTAATGAAAATATCTTAGCAATCATTTTGTTTCGCTTCTGTAGGTCGGGGTTAAGCTTACCCGTTAGTGAAGATATTAATGCGTTGGTTTCGTGATAGGTCATTTCCTTAAGGCTTTGGGTTCGCCCGTTTGTAAAATTAAAGACTATCTCGTCTTTCATGTCTAAGAGGCCTGCTTTAGCTAGCAAACCTCTTACGTATCGTATTTGTTTCGGCGTCATCTTTCTGAAATAATAAAAACCTCTTCACCCTCTTCTGTACACGGAATCCATTGGGCGGAAAAATTCAAGAAGGCGCAATTAGCATTATCAAGACCCTTAATAAAAGGGTCTTCAAAACCAAAGGGTATTACATCATTTTCAAGTTTATCAATAACACCTCTTCGATAATCGTATCTATATGGCTTATCCTTAATCACAGAAATACTTTTCTTGTCCAAGCTCCAATACGCATTAATTGGGCTTTTCAAATATTCAACTTCTTCTATTTTTAGTTTCTTCATCCTCATTGTTTGTATTGATGTCACTTTTCAATTTTTTAATTTCTGACGCAATATTATCAAGACCAATAGCTAACGTTAATGCTATCCATGCTAATACAAATTCTATCATCTTATTTGTGTTGTTTGTTCCAATCTGTTTCATACATTGCATTACGTAGATACGTGTCCGGGTCAGCTTGGTTACGCCATTTTACTCGCTGCAAATACGCTAAATAAGGCTTGACAGAAAAAATAGCAGCTAATTTAGATTCATCATTCATTTTGTTCCAAAGTGCTAATGCCCGTTTCTTTTGTACCTTGTGATTATAAGGCTCGTAGAACGATTCGAAATTTAAATCAGGTGGTAATTCCTCAATTTTACCCTTGATTTTTGTACCCAACTCTGATAACATATATTCATGTTCTGGAAGGTTAGCAAGCATCCATTTATGCCCCTTTTCGTCTAAATCGGTTTCATTCATATAGTTAATAAGAATACCAATCTCATTAAACCAAAACTGAATACTACCAGTAAACTTATGGCTAGTTAAAACAAATTTTTTCATAGCGATATCAATGCTTTTTTAAGTTCCTCGTGAAAGGCTATATCTACTGGCAATTCTTTGCCTTGCTTGATTGCAAAAGCTTCTTTTTTTCCTTCGTCAACAAACCTACTACCGTGTATATGCGTTTCAGATGACTTGTAAATAATGGAAAATCCACGTTTGCCAAGAAATACCATTTTTTCCATTTCTGTAAAATACAATTGCATTTACCCCTCACTTTCTATTAGATCGTTTGCACATACCCCCTTACTTTCGTTTACAATATTTTCTTCTATCCCTTCATTTTCGATGTTAGAATTGTCAAATAGTTGGGGTTGTTGATCTTTCTTTTTAGCAGTTACCTTAACAGGTTTTTTAAACTCTTTGGAAAAGAAGGCAGGGTTTAGTTCTCTCGCTTTTTCCTCCCAGATCACATAAGAATCAAAGCCGCCAAACCTATTTTTTATGGGAGTAGCTATATACTTACTAACCAAGATAAACATACCTCCATCAAAAATGATATCCTTAGCTATTGTCTTACGCGGGTTTCCCGCTTGATCTGTATGGCATATAAAAATGAGTATCTTTTTACCATCGTACCGCTCCTTTAGAAAAAGGTAGTCTTCTTTCTTCCATCCAGTATAGTCAATACTATCAATAAATACCGATAAAGGGCTGTTTCTCTTGTCTAAATACTCGCAAATATCCTCAAGGTATGTTTTACCTTGAGGAAGGTTGGAAATAGGGTCTATAGGGATAAAAAGCCCGTTTTGCTCTTCCATCTTATTACGCCTCGTGGCTAGCTGCAAATCAAAGCCGTGACGCTGTTCAAAAGAGAACCAACCGACTTTACCAAACCCACAAAGAAACTTAGCCAGCCGAACGCAATATTCTGTTTTACCGTTGCCGCTGAAACCTCCTACAACACACGTAAAACTTCGAGGTATGTTACCTAAATGCGTTTTATACAGGGTATTCCCTAAATCCAATAATTCAAATTTTTTCTGGTGAAATTGTACTATACCTAGTGTCTTCATTTAATATTCTGTTTAATAAATTCATCCGATGATATTTGTTCGTATTCTGGATACCACATGTCTACCTGTAGAGTTGGCATTACCTGATCTATATCAGGAAGATATTTGTAAAACTCACAGTTTTTTACGGTGAGAGGCTTGTTGAAATGCTTAGCTAGCTTAGCTATATTATCCTCACCAACCATGTGTATAGCGATCTTTTTCATGTCAACTCTTGAATTATACGTGCAGCCATTGCAGCTATTTGTACCGCCTCTTCTCTAAGTCTTTGCTTGTGGTTTTCTCCGTTTCTTTTTTCACCAAAGAAAACTTCATTTTCAAGCTCTCTTACTTCCTCTAATAACACTGCATACCCTTCATGAGCTGAATTGAAATCTTTATGGTATTTTTCTGGTATTGACTTTAATTCCAAGTCAATTAACTCAACTGTTCTAAGATGTAGATATTTCATACTATAGCCCTCCTTAAATAAACCACACTAGTATCTTTATTAACCGCCTTAACAAGGTTCTTTTTGTACTCTTCCTTCATGCAGGGATTATCCACCACAGAAGCAAGTAAAGCGAAATGCTTGTACGTCCGGTACTTAGTCTGGGTAGCCGCATGTTCAACCTTTTGCCATACCAAACGCTTTTTATCATTCGCAAAGTAAAATCGGTCGCCTAGCGTTAGCTTTTCCATTGTTGATACTTCATTTCTTTGCATTTCTAACCCTCCTTTTAATAGATATAAGTGCGTCAACAAAAGCGACTAGACCTAAACCTACACCGATCTTAATAGAATCGCTTACGGTTTCCCAGAACAGGTAAATTAAAAGTAGGCCGATAGCACCCGCTATCACTAGCCCCCAGATAAGCAAATTTTCCTTTGCTGTTAGCTCGTAGGCTTCTGCACCGCCTTCGTAGCCGATCATTTTAGTTTGATTTTCCATGAGATATTTAATTTATCTGAACCCGACAGGGGAAACGACCCCCTGCCATGCTCCAAGTCGGGTTAATTCTGTTTTGAATTGCTGAACGCATTGGTTAAATCAGCGTCATTGACTGCACTTAGCCTTTCGTCTAGGTTTCTGTTGCCTAGCGAAGGGTGAGAGGCGTACAACTCCCTACGATCATCCGAAAGTAGGTAATTGCCAAAGTCCGTAAGGACGGTTTCTAATTGAATTTGTTTTTTCATAACTATATACTTGCAAAATTTAATTGAATGTCTTTATACTGACCATTTGAATCACGTACCCATACCCTAAAGTATGTTTTGCTATCTGGCCGCCTAACGGATTTATCTATTAGCTGCATGGCTTCACTATAGCGATTATCACGCACCCTATCTGAATACCTACGAAGTCCTAACACCCGTTTTGTGTCTAGTTTTCCGTTTGAGGTTTGGAAAGCTTCCATAACAAGAGGCTTTACGAAGTCTTTAGCCCCGCTTAACCCATCGCTTAACACCTCGTCAAGCTTTTCTTTGGCTAGCTGTATGGTGTTTTCGTCAAAGGTTATAGCCTCCGAAATACTAACCTCTACTTTGATACTACGATCAAAGTTGTAAAAAGTAGCATTACCCTTACCTTTACCGATTTTACCGCCATTCTCAACGCAAAAAAGCCTATAAAGCTCTTCGGCTTCGTTCCTTACCTTCTCCTTATAAGCGGCTAACTGTTCGTGAATTTTAAGGGCTTCTGTAGCTAATTTGAAGGTTGAACGTTCTGCATTTCGTTCGTACATCGTAGTCCGGTTGTAAGGTATCTGTGTACCCGCTTCATCACGCCAAACTTTGTCTTTTGCCTGTTGCTGTTTAATTGTCATTTGTAGTAGATTTTAAAGAGTTTAATTGTTCGTTTAAGTCAGAGAGCTTCTTTATCATGTCAAAGCGGTGCTCCCAATTGCTGTTAGGATTATTGCGAAGCCAATCTTCTACCTCCGCAATTTCTTGCTGAATCTTATGCATATACCTTATCTATTTGATTTAAAATGGAAGCGGCTACGCTACGCTCGTACCGATAGCTGTCTTCTTGAAAAATGGTTACAATTTGATTATACCAACAGTGAAACGCCTTAGCTTCAATAGACGACAATGTAATACTTGTGCCTACCCTGTTTTCAAATTGGCGTTTTTTGATCTTAGCTTTAAGCCTATCGTTAACCTTATCTACAATTTCGTAAAGCAAACTTTCTCCTAGATTATCTGGCTTGTAGGCGTTCAAAGCAGCGGTTACAAGCAGGGTTACCCCTTCTAATTGGTCGATGTTAAGTTTTATTGTCATTTCTTCCTGTATATATGTTTGGGTTGTTAAACGATTGTTATTTATGTCTTTTATTAGAGTTTGGAGTCTGTTTTCTAGCTTCTTATCATAAGTTAATATGTCACTTATTACATTTATGGAATTGAGTATAGTTGTCCTATGCCTATTCAGTAGCACACCTAGTTTTGAATACCTTTCTTTTCTAAGTAAATAGCACACTACATGTCTAGCCTCGGAAACTTTTCGGTTTCTTGAACTACTACGCATATCTTCTATAGCTACGCCATATTCATCCGCTACAACTTGTATTACTGCATCAATATTCATCGTACCACCTCCTTAATAACATTAGATATCATATTAGCATAGCTTTTCTCCATGATCTTACGGTGTGGATGAAATTCAAAGCTTTCGGGGTTATGTAAAGCTTTATAGGCCTTTAACCTATCTCTATAAGACATGGTGTCAGCAGCTAGCAAAAAAATCTGTTCACGCTTAGCCCATTGGTTCTTAAACCACTTCCAAAAAGCGGAAGTATAGGGCAATTCGTTAATGAATGGTGTATCACCGTATTCATGTGATAAATACAGATATCCCATTTCTTCTTGATATTGGGCATATTGTAAATCATCCCAACCAAGAAGAGACATTACCCGCTCTTGATTAGTGCGGGTAACCCTTCTTATTTGTTCGATATAGCTTAGCTTTTTCATTATGAAGCCTTTCTTTTATTGCTATGTACAAGCCTTTCAACGCGCCTTAAATCACCTTCACTTTGTTCTATGATCTTTAGGGCTTTTTGTTCGTCCTTAATACCATTAGCGGAAATAACATTTAGTTGATCTGTTGTTGAGGGCTTTGGAAGCGGTATAAACTTTCTACCAACACGGCTAAAAATCTCTTTGTAGCCTTTTCTGTTAATATTAACCCCTTTTTCAATGCGCTTTTGTAAGTGATCTGTTGCCATTAGAACTAAAGCCGCCTTTCCTTCCAGAAGGTTGTAAAGCGAGATAAAAAAGTACAATACCTGATCACTTAACTTATCGGCTTCATCTAGTATAAAAATGACCTTATCAAGTTTCCGTGCTGTTGAAACTACGTTTTGCATCATTTCGTTAACCGTATAGCCTCCACCGTCTTTACCCAATTCATGTAGTAATTCAGCAAGGAATGTTTTACGATTAAAATATTCATTACAGCACACTAGAAAGGCATTTTCATGCTCCTTTACGAACTGTTTTGCGGTAAATGTCTTGCCTGTACCTGCATCGCCTATTATAGCAATGGTTAATGAGTGTGCCTTAGCGTCAGTAAGCAAAAAATTAAGCATATCAGTTGCTTTTGTATTCACTGCAACCCATTCAGCCCCCATAACAGACACTTGTTTTTGTACATTTCTCCATGCTGCATCACTCATAGCCTCCCATTTACCTGATAGCATCATGCTTATGTACGCATTGCTTACACCCTTTAATAGCTTGCTTGCTTTGTTGGCACTTCCGCCCGCCATGTTATCCACATATTTGCGTAAGTCAGCGGTAATTTGTTGCTTTGTTGTGTTATCTAATTCCATGAGATAATTAATTTGTGAGCGGTTACCCTGCACGGTAACCGTTCTTTGTTAGTATAAATCGAATATTGAATTTTCTAAATCGGCATCACTAGCACCCGCCTCAATAGCTCCCATCACCTTAGTATCTTTATGGCTAATTTCTTTTATCAAAACCCCTGCATTTATGCGACTTTCAGTATCTATTTTAGCACGTTCTAAAGCTGCCTTACGTGCTTCTAAAGGTTCTTTAATCATATCCATTAAAGTTGCTTTTTCAGCCATTAAATTGTTATATCTAGCTCTATCGCCTTCTTGTTGATCGGCTAGAGCCGCTTTAGTGTTCTGGAATAGGGGTATAACTTCACGGTAAGTATTTCCGTCAGTAATAAGAATTTCGTCAAAGTTGTACGGGTCATAGGTTACCTGTACTTTTTTACCAATATTATCGAATATAGCCCTTTGGCTTAATTCATATGTACGTTTAGTTTTATTCAGTTCAAAGACGATACCCGCGGCACTTACAGCTATTGGTAACTTAGTTTGCTTTCCGAATAGTGAAAGCCTTGTTTCGCTGCTGATAGCCTTTTTCTTGCTCTTTTCCGAATTGATAAAGGCGTTTATCCATTCTTGTTGCCTTGTCATTTCCGACCCTTTGCGTTTCGTATTTCGAAGGTTGTCTATTAGCTTAGCGATCATGGAAGGGGCTTCGCTAACGTCTGGAAAATTAGAAGTGATTAAGGTATCTGGATTAAGCTTTTCCTTACTTTGTATGTTTGGTCCGCTATAATTGTCGGTAAATACCTTTTTAAGCTCTTGATGCCAAATTGTACCAAATGAAGCTTCAACGTACTTGGTGCGCGCGTTTTTATGTCCCGCGGGGGTAAACGTACCCATGCTATTATAAAACTGTTCTAATTCAGTAGTATTTTTACCACTTATCCCCCAATGATCGGTTTGTATTTGCCTCCATAAGTATTGCCCCCCTGTCATTTCACATACATGCGCGAATGCATTGCGGTACGCTTCGTAAATTAATTCCTTAGTAACGACATCACCAACGGCATAACCTAGTATATAATCGTTAAAAGCATCAATAACCACATATAATACGGGTCTGTAATACTTGTTTTTGCCATTAATAAAGTAAGCATCTAGGTTATTATCATCACTGTTGATTAACAGAAGCGGGGCACTTGCACGATCACGGTGTATATGTTTGCTTAGTTTATTGTAAGTTTTGGCTATACCCTCACGGCTTAGCATCAATTCTGATGCCCACATCCTCCGCCTATATCCTACGGTTTCGGGGCTGATAGGTTGATAATTGTTTTCTTTAGCCCACTTGTTATAATCATCAGCTATTACGGTATCGTCATGCTTATTTCTAACTTCTAGCATGGCCTTTAGAACCGCTTCCGATAGTTCGTCATTGATTTTAGCCCTATAGCTATTGCCAAATTTGTGCTTTTCTATAAGCGTCTCATAGCCGTTACCCTTATACTTTTCAAGCTTATCTTTTAGCCGTCTTTCGTTAGTTGGCAGATTGATCTTCTTAATAACAATTAGCTCCGTAGCCGTTTGCCAAAAAGCCGCCATACTTATATTAAGTTCACGTTTCAACGCGCGCTTGTCCTCTGTAATTCTAGCTAGCATGTTCAGCCAGTTGGCCGCTTGGGTATACCTTTTAACGTAGTTAATTATAGGTTTGCCGTTACTATCAGTATCAACAGCGGGTAATTTCCCCCCGCTTGGCAATACGTATTCCCTGTAGTAGCTTTCTGCTTTATAGTCCCAATCTATTAGCTTTAGAATAGGTTCTTTGGCAATGTACTCGTAGGGATTACCGTACGTTTCAATTACTGATCTACGATATTTATCCGGTAAACTTTCAAACTCGATCAATACCACACGGCCAACACCTCCGTACCCATGTACAGTGATCTTCTTATTAGCCTTATGGTACTTATAGTTTGATTCCGTCATAATGGCGGGTACAAACTCTTCGTAAGTAAGGCATATTCTATTGTTATTGTGGTACTGCATAGCGTTCCCTAGAGTTTTACAATTTTCTTAACCGCTTCAATAAGTTTGTTTGTACCCTCATAGGTTATTAGGTCTATTTCTCGAACTAGCTTCGCTTTCGGACTATTATCTACCCTAACTCCTTGCCTTATCTTGTTAACATAGCTTACACTACATGGAACTAGTGCCGCTACTTGTTCAGCAGTCATCAAATACTTTTTTGCTGCATTTTTGGTACAAGTGGAATTAATATTTGTAAATTCGCTCATGTTTGTGTCTCTTTGCTGACACAAAAATACAAACATGTAAGTAAAATACAAACATTTCAGTAAATATTTTATGCCCTTAGAACAGTTGCCGTCATTGAACCTTAGAATAAAGCAGTTAATTGACTATTATTCAGATGGT
The DNA here is from genome assembly GCF_044784325.1 of Olivibacter sp. EAT-5. NCBI lineage: Bacteria > Pseudomonadati > Bacteroidota > Sphingobacteriia > Sphingobacteriales > Sphingobacteriaceae > Olivibacter > Olivibacter sp. EAT-5. Next base: position 3,940,006 of record NZ_CP173028.1, read on the forward strand.
AACGTTAATAATTTTGCTGATAAATTAGTTAGCATCTCGCAACAAAGATTAAATAGACTATTCAATATTGATAGCCGAACAGGTAAATACCCTACACCAACTACTGACATTCTTGTAGCAATTACTGAAATGTTTGTAGAAATTAACGCAGTTTGGCTACTCACTGGAAATGGCGAAATGTTTAACACCCCTGTTTTAAACGGTCGTATAAACAGCAATACCCCCAACCCAGTATATACAGAAAGTGACCAGAATTACACAAAATCAGCCAGTACCCTAACCCCTAAACAGGGTAAAAAACTAACCCCTGCACTAACCCCTACGTTAAATATGGGTGTTCCTCAAGTCGTAACAGTTGATAATTTAGGACGTGATAATGTTCCTTTAGTTCCTGTTCGAGCTAGAGCCGGTTATCTATCAGGATATGGTGACCCAGAATATATAAAAGAACTTCCCTCATACAATTTGCCGACACTTAGAAACGGCACATATAGAGCGTTTGAAGTTGAAGGTCATTCTATGACACCTACATTAAAAAATCATGATATTGTAGTAGGTGAGTGGGTTGAAAACCTAGACTACATCAAAGATGATAGGGTTTATATTGTAGTAACTAAAACTAGTGGAATAGTTGTTAAAAGGGTTTTAAACAGGATTTTTGAGTATGGCTTTATTGTTGCAAAGTCTGATGCAGTTAACAATAGACAGGATTATCCGAATTTGAAAATAATGCCAGAAGATATCATAGAAATATGGTACGCTAGGCTTTATATTAGTGCCGAGTTTAAAGCGCCGTCCGATATGTGGCAAAGGCTGAATGATCTGGAAGCAGGTCTAGAAATGGTTAAGAAAAAGCTAGGAGAATAAACCTTTTTATAACGCATTAAACCACCTTTTAAAACCTTTTTAAAATTTGCGCTTTTTATTCAAGCGAAATTCAACCAAATTCAAGCTGCTTGTACAACTGGAATTATTAGCCATTTTTTAAAATCTGCGTTTTTTGGGCTGTTTGCGCATTTTTTGCTCTTTTTTTATTTACTTAAATTGGTACATGTTGAATTACCCCCCTTATAACTTCTGTGTGAAATGTTTCTAGCGCGGGTATTTCCTTTTTTTTCGGCTGAATAGGAATATTGCGACTGACTGGCTTTGCAGGCGAATCGGTCAACCCTTTGGTAGATAATTCAGTGAGCGCCTCAATTAACCTTTTGAATTGATAAGCACCGGTGCCCGATCGGATCAACGCCAAAATGAAGATGTTAGTGCCATATTGTTCATATAGCATTCGGCCTTCCTCGAATGTTCGATTTTCTTTAGCTAGGTAGTTATCGATTCTTGCAATTGCCATATTCAAATATGATCGGCAATTGCCTTTTATGAAACGACAAACACATTGCTTTCATTTACGGGCAAATAAGTAAGCTCTTTCACCATCCAGTTTTCGAATATGATCAAAATTCAAATACTCTAATGCTTCTATTAAATCGGTGTGCTCCCATTTCTTTTGACCATCTTCGCCACCATCAGGATTCCATATTAATTTTATCTCGTCGAGAATCTCTTTAAAGGTGAACAATATATTTTCTCCGTTCGTTTTTTCAGGTGCTACAAACTTCTCTTGAAGTATATGCACTAATCTAAAAGCTTTATCTTCCATATTGATTTAAGAAAAAACCCGGATGCATCTCTGCAGCCGGGTAACCAACTATAAACTAAAACAATGAACAATAAATGTTATGCACCACCAGCAGGAGCCTCTTCTCCTAGCTCGATGGGAGGTAGATATATCATTGGTGGAACTGAGGCTTTACTCATCAAATTGATCACGGCAGCATTGCCTTCCTCTACGGCTTTTCCACTGGTTCCCTCAGTAGTATCAAGTACTGCAGGATATCCGGGCATTCCGACAACTTTCACTCGTCCGCTTTGTTCCGGCACCAAAATCACCATCTGTCTGTTTCCTGCTGATGCTAAAAACCCCTCGATCTCTGCGTCATTGCTAGGATAAGATATCTCGACACCTTGTTGCCAGGCAGCGCCGTCTCTGACACCTATTTTACTATACTTGACTTCCCCCGTTTCCAACGTGCAATAAAGTTTTTTAAATGACTTGCCCGCGACAAACACGAATGGATCTGTAGCTGGTATGTTTATAAGCTCCGAGAAGGTAGTGGCAGTTTCTGTGTTTACATTTAACATAGCGTCCGGCCATTTCTGTATATCCTCTTCGAAAGCATAATATACGCCCGGCTTTATTCCCCCTGGGTTAAACCTACCTTGAGGAAATAAAATATCCTTTGCGTTGATTGAAATAGCAAGGGAACCAAGAGGCATGCCATTTGGGACAAAGGACAAGCCCGTTAACAGAGCCGCTCCAGGTAGGGCGAATTCCGGCGATCCGGCAGCATTACAGAAGAACGCACTAATAACCAAATTCATCAATACGATGAATAGGGTCTTTACTATTTTATTTGATAATAGATACATTGACTAATCCTCCTTTACTTCCGTAATAAATCCAACCTTCAATTCAATTAACTCACGCAGCAGCTTTTCGTCTGATTGTAATGTTTCAGGAGTAATCTCTTTGCCTTTATAGTTAAATCGCTTACCCACTATCTGATACTTTACGCCGTCTACTTTAGCCGTAATGCGACCTTCTTTCGCATCTTTTTGCGCACCCGACAACTCCGTTGATAGTCGGCTTATTTCTTCGGTAGAAGAACGGATGAGCTCCTCTTTTTCTGATTGCAAAGTAGAGAGTTGCTCTTCCAGTTCCGTAATTAGGTTCTGATAGTTCTCATTCTCACTTTTCAAAGAATCATTCTCGCTTTTTAGTTGCGCGTTTTCCGATTCTAATGATTCTAGTTTAGAACTTAGCCCGTTATCGACAGGATTTGTGTTATCCTGAGTAGTTTGCTCCATGTTAGCAGTCTCATTTACTGCATTTTTTTCTTGCTTTGACATTATTTACTTACTAGTGGGGCATTTCGCTCCGTTAATAATCGTATTAATTAATCGCAGATCTAAATCAAGTAGTGACTAAGGTGTTGCAACAAGATCTTGATCGTTATGATAGACATAAGGCAAATACCAAAATCCAAGGCCTTCCCACCAGTCGGAAAGTAGCTTTACATTTCTGCCATCTTTTTGGATATCGAATTTTCCTTTATTTCCAGCCCCACGCTTGGCATGAACTTTATTGAATTCAGGCGACACGTAAAGCAGGTCGCTTCCTTCTTGAGACGGAACACCTACAACCGTTATAGGATGATACTTTAACGTAGAAAGATTCGGCTTTCGATCATACTTATCGTTGTATTTAGTATCCATGCCGATTCTAAATGCTAACTCCTTGGTTTCGGAAAGGGATATCGTTTTGATATTTCTTCGAACAAGCGTAGGAACTTGATTGATGAAATCCTCAACATACTCAACCAACAGAACAGGATCCGTTGGCATGGCACCCATTGTAATGGCTTGAGTCTTTCCTGCAGCATAGCCGTTTCGAATTTTGATGCGAACACCATTCAACGATTTTCCGGCAGCACCGGCGGTGCCTTCGGTTGGAATAACGGCTTCACCTTTAAAGTATTCCAAAAGCTCCAAATCTTCATCCGCTTGTGGTAAAATATGTTGCTCAATCAGCCAACGACATAGAGGCCATTTTGATCTGTCTAACTCATCAATACCGGCTAAAAAGCCTGCCCATGATGGAGCCACATCGTCAGGCCAAATGGACTCGTCTATTTTAATGTGGTTAAGCGGAATACTTTCCAATTCAAATTTTAATTCGCCACCACTAATAGGTGTAAACTGCTTTTGAAAAGACTGGATCACCCGTTTGATTGAGGTGGTAGCCTTATAAAGAATCGTATCCGATGTAGGCTGATACGCAAATAGAGAAGGTGTTACAGATCTATGTCTGAGTTTCACCTGTAAATCTTTCATTCCCTGACCACCATCGCGATAGTGAGCGCCGAATTCGGCAATCAGTTCATCAATATTAACTGTCATTTTGATTATAAATAAGGGTTTACATTCTTGTTATTTATACCACCTCATTAGCCCATTTTTGATGTGCTGATACCGGGAGTGGCTCATTGTTCTGATCTTCGATCTCAGATTTTTTTCCACTTTCTTTATCAGTCATCGCACCACTTGGCTCTTTTGCGCGACCGGCAATCACATCTTTTAATGTTGCGTTGCTAGTTTCCAATTTGGTTACCTTCGATTGAGAAGCGGTTAATTGATTCTGCAAGTCCGCAAGTTTTGTATTAGCTTCTTTAAGATCTGCAGTCGCTTGTGCAGCATCCGAAATAAAACTTTCGGCTACAATGGTATGTCCCGTTATGCCGGCGACTGTTAAATCGCCATTAGCTTTGTCTAGATCTTCCTGTGAGATCTCTGTTTTGCCCGCTAAGGCTTCGATGTTTGGAAAATTCATACTTATTGATTTTTGAGAAGAAATTGTTTTAGGAGAAATAGAACCCTTCGTCTTAGAGAGTTCTCTTATTCTTTCGATAGCTTGAGCTTTGGTCTTATAGCCATCTATTAAACCGATCTTGTGTGCTTCATCAGCGTAGTAAAGCTTACCGGTCAACCAGTCATCCGATGTTAGCTTACCGTTGCGATGTTTTTTTATTACGGCAGTAAACTTGTCATTGATATAGTCAAGCTCATCCTTTAGAGCGTCGGTTTTCTTATTAAGAGCATCGATATAAACCTTATTCTTATCGGTTGACTGACGAGCATACACGTCTATAATGTCAACTCCGGCCATTTTAAACGCTTCTCTAAAATCATAGAGCCTTTGGTAAACGCCTTTAGATCCGATCATTGTTAATGGACCGTCTACGTAGAGCTCTTTACAGGCCGTTGCGATCCAAAGAGCGGCACTAGCGATATAACCATTATTTCCAAAGCCAACTACAGGTTTAGGAGCAGTATAGATCGTTTCGGCCAAAGATTCCGTTCCGTCCACCTGCCCGCCTGGACTATCGGTGTCAAGGAGAACACCTATGATATTAGGGCTGTTATAGGCTGCATTGAATTGCTCATTTAGTTCGTTCGTTCCATCGTCACACCAACCATAGTGCATTACCGGGCCTCTAAGAAGTATCTTCGCGATGGATCCGCTTGGTGCTTCCGAAAATCCCCGGTATCGATCGTATCTCACGGTACCGTCAGCGCTTATCGCAGACTTTTGAGAGTACTCTTCATCATCTTTATAGGAGTATCGACCGCCCTTCAACACATTAGCTATTAGAGGGATGTGGGATTCTATAAACGTATCATCAAGCAGCCAACGGCCACGCATGATTGCAGATATGACTTTAAATTCGCTCATCTCTGCAATATTAGAGGCCAGTGGAGGGCTTAAAAACGACCAAAAAAACAGCTATCGCATATAATATGGTGCCTTCTTTAAGCTTTCGCCAAAGAATTCGAATGAATATCCCCTGGAGTCGCCTACATTTTGACCTGAATTAAAACTCGATGTAAATTCTAATGGCTCATGTAATCCTACTATTCGGAGCTTACCCATCATGTCTTTAGTAATTATAACATGTCTTAATTGCTCCATTTCTTCAAACAGAAGGGTGATTTCCGGAAGATCTCCAGGCATGAATCCTTTTAATGAAGGTTCGCAACTAGTTCCTGGATCGTCGGAGTTGCCTTTCTCTGTGAATTGTAGCGTTTCAAGCGTAGAATAGCCTTTTAGCCATTCATATCCACTCTTTAATTCAATCGGCGTATTGATAATTTTCAAATCAATATCAGGTACTGTTTTTACCTGATATCTAGGTATAAACAGAAAGGTGGACAAACCTGCTAAGTTCATCTTCGGATTAGTGGGAAAGTTCGTGATCATACGAACAAAAGAGGGGAGGACATAGCCTTATCTAAACGACAAGTGTATAAAAGATACTCATGCAAGTAAAGCGACAATTTGCATACATTTTTTTACTAACTGATAATCAATTCGTTGCGCTCTTTTCTGTGACGTTCGTAAGATTTTGCCAAAGTTTTGTAGCTTAAAACGTCCTCATTTAGGTTTCTTTTTTCTCGCCAGTCCAAAATAGCCTGTTGTACTTTCTCCTGGTTAAGCTGATGATGAAACAACATATAGTCGTAAAAGTCATCGTACATTATGCGAGTGACAAAGTAATTAAAGTCTCGTTGCTTTTCGTTCGAAAAGTAAAAACCCTTTAATCGAAACTTGCTTTCGGTTAACTGGATCCTTAGCACATCATTATAAGCACTGAGGTCTACTTTCTTATCTAATAGTTTATCGGTTTCCGCATTATATCGGCTTAAGCAATTGTCCAGGAACAAGCCGAATTTATTTTTGCGAGTAAGGACGAACGGATCCACTGGTAATTTGGAACTAAGATATAGCTTAACTTCTTGACTAACAGCTATAGGTAAGGTTACAATCATGATATAAAAGTAACGATTTTTTCTCACATGTGAGAATGTTATGTGCCATATGGAAATGCCTTGTAAACTTTAATACTAGCTCTAGGATACTCTATTTTTTACGGAACGTGTTCCAAAGCTCCAAAGTGTTCCAAGCGTTCCAAAGTGTTCCTAATAGCTTAAAAAGTATTTATATAAGTTTAAATACAATAGACATATATTATGTTCGTTATTTGGAACATTGGAACAATAGGAATAATTTTCTTTCTATTAGCAAGAATGTACTTGAACCGATTAAAAAATAAGTTCAAAACATAGCCTATTGCAGGCTATGTGCGTTATTTTTCTTAATAATAATTTTGATTTTGTTTTTTACCCGATTTTGGATCGGATTAGGAATGGAAAGGAACGGTGCGGGAAATTAAGCGTTTTGCTTTGGAATGTTTGGAACGGATGTCAAATCGAAAATCTATTGTTTAATTAATGTGATCATTTTATTCCCATTAGTTCGCTCACTAGACATACTCGTTCGTTCACTATTTGGTTTGAAGACATAGAACCCAGTGAGGTCAAAATGGCTTCGTTGAGCCTCTTGCGGAATATTTGCATAATTAACTTTATCCAAATAGACGAAAAATATTCCTTCGGTTAGGTTGTACGCTCCGAACCTAATCTCATATGTATGCCATGTCGTGACGGTGATGCGATTTTTGTCTATCCCAACGGTTATTTCTTCAATGGGAGTAAACGTCCCGGTTTCGTTCGGGTCTGTTCGTTCACTATAGGTAAGTTGCCAAGATCCCTTTAAAAAGTCGAGGTCGTTCAGATCGATCCATTCAGAAATACGAGCAAATGCTTTTTTATATTTTTCATGTTCGTCGTTATACATTTTTAAATATTTTCCGGATTCTTCGTTGTTCTTCTTTATGTTTTCAGATAGCGAAATGATTGTGCTCTGAGTTTCATCATTATATTTTTGGAGCTCGACAAGCATTTCAATAGGTACATACCTCCCTTTGTCAATTTCACGGATTGCTAATTCATTTTCCTTTTTTTTCTTTGCTAAGAACTCGTCGATTTTGTTCCTTACGAAAGGCCATCCGAATGTATAGAGTAATGCAAATCCCATCGGAATAACATAGTTGTACCATGCATTTGCATAACTATCAATCAAAGTCCGGTAAGACTTAAATCCGTATTTCTCTATATTATCTGCATTATACCAAACAAGTCCAATAACGATCTCCCAGTTCCAAAATAGCCAAGAGACAATGAATGAAAAAAACAATGGACTGCCTAAGCGTTCATTGACTTGAGAAATGAATGATTGTTTTTCTGACATATCGGTTTAGATTTTAATTCACAAACAAAATGCAAAAGAGGAAAAAATTCGTTGTTTTATTTTAGTACTAGCTTAATATTTATTCCTTCCAGACCATCTATCTAAATTTTTGATAATAAAGTATAAATACGCGGAAAAAAGTATTCTATAGGAGATGGAAAGTCCGTTTTTAGTTCTTGTATAAACCTCCTTAAATGTTAAATTAGGTTCCGTAAATTCACCTTCCGTATAACAATCCATGCAAAAATTTTGATTATAGGATCCATCTTTATTCTTGCCTTTTGGTCTTACGGCTGTAAAACGCCTAGCACATGATTGACACCTGATGGGACCAATGGTATTTCTTACTTCATACATCAATTTCCTATCGTTCGTCATTTGTATATATAAAAGTTGTATGAATCCTATGAGTGCAACAGATAATCCAATAAACTGCAAGTATAGGTATATATCCTTCCGAATGTCTCTACTTTGTCTTTCTAGCTCGAAAAATTTTTTTTTAAACTCATGGTCTTTCAATGAAGCGCCTAGATGCTTATTTACTCGTTTGTATACCCTGAATTTAGGTGCTAAAGAGTCACTAACCGCTGTTTCATTTTTGTTTTTTGAAATGACCCTTGTAAATAAAAGTAACGAATCAGTCTCCTTTATTGGATTTTTAACACCGTTTCTAGTAGACAAGATATCTGACTCATACAACAATTCGTCTTTCATATCGTCCGCTTTTCTGCTTTCTTCATGTAGACTATCAAGATACTTACTGTATTCAGAATTTGTCACGGCAAACTTTTCATCTAATTTATCGGATTGTATTTGTGAGTATCCAACGATAAAAAGACCTATCGCAACTAATATTTTGTAAACGTTATCGGGAATAGTTGGCATCATATAAGTTTAGATTTTTCACAAATTAAGCGAAAAAATGAGAAAACAAAAAAGCCGGATCATAGTCCGGCTTTTCTACTCTCTTTTATATTTTGCTATCGGTCGTCGTAACTCGCTAGTATCTCTGATCACTTTTCTAGAAGTGTCAATTTGATGCCGATCTCGATCCTTTAAAATTTCAGGTTCGAATCTATCATCATCACATGCTTTCATTAACAGCCCGGCTATTAAACAAGCTCCATACATTAGTAGTCTAAGTCTCATTGCGTATGAATTTAATTGGTGTAATATCTTTTTTATAGATATCGGGGAGGCACGGATGGCCACCATTTATTTTAATAGTCTTATGTTGTTTTCAGATAATTCCTTTATCGATTCGGGATTAATAAGGTCTTTGATTTTTTCATTAATGGAGCAGATACCCTTAATAGCATCAACAAAAAATTTAGCAATGTTTTCATTGTATTCAATTTCGTTCAATTTCCCATTTTCGTGGGCAATAGAGGTTAGGCCTTGTAGCCATCTAAGGTAGTACCTGCTATCGTCACTTGAGATCGTACCGCTACCAAATTCGGAAAACGCTTCATACTTATCGATAGTCTTTCCATTTTTGAAACGGTAGGTCTTTTTAAAATAAGGCTTTGCAAATATTTTAATTCCAAAAGGACTTCGCTCAGTTGCATTTTGTCTTTCAGTTCCTTCTTTCCACTGGTAGTTCTCTCCAACCCATCGACCGTTGGGAACAATGCCACCATTATCATCGATGCAATAACTACAATTGGTTATTATAGAGTATTTTATTACAATTTTCTCATCGATAAGTTCTGAACTGACATACATTTCACAATCGTTTTTGATCTGATCATATATCCCATCCATTGTTTTTGATTTGTAATAACCAGGCTTACTTAGCCTATTCGTATTCAAGGGAATTTCGGCCCATTTAAACTTTTCAACTGTATCAAAAGGGATAGTTGTTGAAAACCATCCCTCCGACGAAACGTGCACATCAAATTCAACCTGAATGCTTATACTCTTGTCGATAGGGGATGTTACGAGTATCCGATTCTTTTTTAAAACCGCCATTGTATAGTTTCTTTTCTTTTGTATTTCAAATGTTAATATCTAAAATCTGTGAAGTGAATGATTCCTCCGATAAATGGGGATGGGAAATCAAACCAGTCGTAAAAGTCGTACTTATCTAGACCATCGTTGTGAGCAATAGTGTCGATATGAGATATGCCGTAGTCACATCCGTCAATAAAAAGTTTGGGTAATCTTGGCTCTGTAATTTCTAACGATTGCCAACCCGCTTTTTCAAACTGGACGATTTCAACTTGTTTAGATTTATAAGGCTCTCCTGACCATTCTCTGACGGACAATACTGCTATACCTGCATTAACCTCTCCAGTAATTTTTTTCCAACCTATTCCTAGTCGGATCGTGTGAATTTTTTGACCAGACAATATCTTTTCTTTAAAGTTTGTCGGCTTACCACATTTGGGATGATCACGCATAAACGTTTTGCTGATCATAAGTACATAGATTTTCTTTTTAGAAGGTTTGATCATGATCGTTTTCTGTCTTTAATAATTGGTTTAAACTTTTCTATATGTTGTTTATATCTCTCAAAACTTCTTAAACCAAGTAGGCAATCGCATCTCTTACAGCGAGTCTCCCTAAAGGTTTCTCCTGGGTACATAGGAATAGGATGAGGATATTCTACAATTGTTGGCTGATGGCCACGAATTGAGCAGGTCAATTTTTTTAGTATGAGGTTCATGTTATGGTAATTAATTGTTTATTCTTAAATAACTCATCCATCTTACTGGCGGGTTTCTGAAATACCCTGAAATCCTTTTCATCTAGGATATCTACAGTGACCAGGACATTAGATTGAACATCGGCATCTGCAAAGAGCCTGTAACCCTCTTGAGTTTTGTACTCCAAAACGATTCCCGATGCACCTTCGTAATGCAAACCGGCTATCGTGAATGTTCTCGCCTGTGCGTCGGTAAATCGTTGACCTAGATAGTAAGATGGTGATGTTGCCTTCATTTATGCCTCCGTCCAATCGCCTTCAACAGCATTGGCTAATAGTGCCTCTACGTTGATGATGTCTATTTTACTTGCTTGTATATCTCGGTAGACCCTCTCCCCGGAACCCCTCTCATTGTAGAGGCCTTTGACCTTAACCGTAGTGCCGACTTTCAATCTGTCATTCATATCCAACTGATTCGTCCATACGTCGATGTAATCAACCTTCATCACATCGAACCCATCCTTTTTATAGGATCGATCGATCTTTATTTTGAAATGGGATTTTAATACACCTGATGTGATTTCCTTCACTTCTGCTGCCTTTCCAGTTATCTCCCCGGTAAATGTTTCTTCCCGACCAGGAATATCTTCATCGATTATTAAGTTCACATTCATTGCATCGTAGTCGAAAACGAAACTGGAAGTGATGGTGCTCTTTCCGTTTTTCGATCGGAAGGAACTGCTTTTGTTATTACCTAAATAGTAAGGTTGATCTTTCATGTAGGTAAGGATCGTGTCGTAGTTAAGCCCGGTTTTACCGGTTTGGGTGCGGAACTCTTTTAAGTATAATGGGTGTACGCTATTCAACCGGAGGAATAACAGACGTTTCGGTTCATCAAACACTTGCTTCTTAGTGTTAGTACCATCGGGGCCAACATCGGCGCGACTGATCAGTAAGGAAACCTCTTGTACGGTTTCAATTTTAAAGTCGAATCCAGGTTCTATCATTTCCTGACCTACCATAAATTCGAGCATCTTCCAGAAGTTGGCCAACGAATCGCTTTCACTTATCATTGAACTTAGTTTGATGATCTCACTTTTACAGTCTTCGAAAAACTGATCATAAGTAAACGGAAAATGCATCTTATCAATCAGGATCTTGACCATGCCTAATAACGTGCAGAAGTTTTTTTGTATCCTGGTCTTTACGTGGATTCCATCCTTGTTGATGGATTTCGTCATCTCTTTCATTACTTCGGAGAATGATGATGCGTAGTTGTCACTAACCTCTTTTCTGAACGCAAGCATTTCAGTTAAGATCCCTGATAAACCATTTTTTTCGTAACGCTTTAATTTCTCGTAATTAGCTACTTGTTCCTGGGTTCGGTTGTTGTTTTCTTTGAATGCTCTCGGAATCGATCTAGACAATACGGATGCATCATCTTTGGTTGATAGATACTGGCCGATCAAAACAATAAAGCAATTGACCTCCATTGAAGTTGTTCTGTTTTTTCGTCCCGTACCTTTTTCTCGACCTTCACCATCTGCTGCAGCTTTTATTCCTCTAAACCATTCCTCCTTAATAGCATTCTCATCAAACTCGTTTAGAACAACGGGGCAATTACGAAAGCGTCCTAGTCGATTCCAAAATGCAAAATCGGTGCCCTGGTTGAGGTTGAATGCGGGCATATTGTTGAAGAATAAATTGCTAAACGATTCGCCAAATTTAGATTTACCGGCTTGTACGGCTCCGTAAGGATATAAGTGCGGACAATAATTATCGACCTCGTAAACGATATCGCGAAATAGTGCAACGAACGAACAGGCAACGGCATACCAACCATGAATATCATATACCTTACACATTAAAGTAGCCCATTCCGAAAAATCAATCGGCGCTTGTTGCCAGGTTAGATACCGATCATTCTTAAGCGCATCGTCTTCTTTCCTAACTTCGCGTTGGATGTTACTGGCTGCCATACTTAGATAGTTCGTTTCGCCGACGGCGACAAAACCATACTCGTTGAAGCTTTGCAAGCTGTCGGTAAACACTTTGTTGCTGTACGCCCAAAATCCTTCCTGTTGCCATCCCAACGTCTTAAGCTCATAGCATTTTGGATATTCCTTTAGATATACTGCTTTGAGTTTATTGAGATTGCTTTTTGTGAATCCGTCCTTAAGAAAAAAGACACCTTTATTCATTAGAATTGATTCGAATTGGTCAACGGATGTAAACGCTTTCGAGGGGAGTTCCATCACGGTTTTCGAAACACCGTTGTTAACTTCCGTCAAACGCCTATTTTCATTATCATCTTCACTGTAGACGTGGATCAGCGGTTTCATAGTAAAATTCGTTAGCTGTCTGCAGCCGTCGGATCCCATATGAAAATATATCCCGGTATGCTCGTACCCGTCAACTTTACTATCAAAACCAAGTTGATAAAAGCGTTTTGCCTCTATCCAAGAGGGGAGGCCGTTCTCCTTCTCTCGTAACTCCTTTTCCTTTTCTTCCCTTACGTTGATCAATTCCTTGATCCGTTTCGTAATCCGACCAATTTTTATTTTGTGGTTTTTGGATATCCTGCTTGCGTAATCTTCCTGTAGGCTTTCGGATGGTAAAAAGGAAATGACCTCAGCTATCTCCGCAATAGCATTGTCTAAAGCTTCAATATCGTCCTCAGCATTGAAAAGCAGATAGTCTGCTTTATACATAATGCCGTTCTGCTTGTTCTCTTGTATATATTCAAATACAGGGTTATCCATGTTAGGTTGTATATATTTAGTAGCCCTTCATTAAAAGAAGCTTGTCCTTTTCTTTATCATAAATCACACTGGTTTCCATAGGTAGGTAACTGCGAGCAAAAGAGTCGGGATCTTCATCCTCCGGGAGCTCGCATACATCAACGCTCAATCCTGCTTGCACTAAAATGTCAATTGATTTTAGCATCGATCTAATCCCGGCGTCATCGCCGTCGGCAAAAAGTATCACCTTGCTGCAGATACGCTTAAGTTTTTGCGCATGCGATTCAGTTAGGGCGGTGCCACACGTGGCAACGGTGTTTTCGATGCCTGATTGATGCATCATGATCACGTCGTAATAACCCTCTACCAAAATGGCAGTATCCATTTTACGAATCGCTTTGTAAGCTTGGTTAAGTCCGTAAAAAGTTGATTCTTTCCTGTAAACAACAGATGCTTTACTGTTTAGGTACTTCGGGTTTTTGCTATCGCCATCGTTTGGCTTCCTTCCGCCGAATCCGACGATTCTACCGTTTTCATCTTGAATGGGGAAGATGATTCGGTTACGGAAAGTATCAAAGGTCTTTTCATCTTTTCTCGTTATCAATCCTAATTCCTCTCCCGCCTGGTAATGCCCCTGCTTCATCATCTTTTCGGTAATAAATCGCCAATCATCCGGAGCATATCCTACTTGAAAAGAAAGCAAGCTTTCGATCGTTAGCCGACGGCTCGCTATCAATTCTATATTGGCCCAATGGTTATGTGGTAAATCAGCAAGTTGTTTGGAAAAATGTACTGCAGCGCCACGGTTAAGCTCATACAGCGAGGCTTTCTTTTCCTGCAGATCTTTATCCTCGCCGAACCCGGACGTTTCTTCCAATGTGATGTTCGCTTTCTTGGCTAAATGTCTAATGGCATTCGGAAAATCATAGCGTTCCTTTTCCATTACGATATCAACTGCACCTCCCGAAACGCCGCAACCAAAGCACTTATAATAACCCTTGCCTGCGTTGACGTGAAAGCTTGGGGTGCTCTCATCATGGAAAGGGCAACAGCCGATATAGCTGCTACCTCTTTTGTGTAGATCCGGGACGTACTCCTTTACGATCGATAACAGATCCGTAGTGTCTTTAACTTCATCTATTGACTTTTGCGTTATCATTGCGAGTTTGTTTATGGGGCATTAATACGATTAGGTCTTTGAATGGAATTTTTACCATCATTAATTTGTTGAGACACCATTTAGATACCGTCAGGCTTTTACACCATTCTGTGGGGATCCCGATTTTGAAAATTGTTTTCGAATCGTTTGTGATATATAACTCATCCCGATAAGATGAAATTTGGTAAATGAAGTCCCTATGGGATGCATATGTATAGGCCTTGAAATCTGTCTTAGTTGTGAAAAGGACTCCTTCTTTTACTTTGTCATAGGTGAATTTGGCGGTTTTTTCGAATAGAAGACTTAAATCTTTAACTCTGTTTTCTACAATGTCGCCCTTGTCTAATTTCACGGTAGCTATGTCGCTTCCTGACATAAAATTCGGTCTGTCTGTAAAGGCGTCTGCTATTTTTACAATGGTCCCAGGTTCGCCATCACCAAAGGATATCTCCTCAGGATCACTTGCTAAAACTCGCTGTCCTTTTACTAAGTACTTAGAATAATCAATCATGGCAAAGGTTGAATTAGGTGTGCAGCTTGATTTACTTTATGGGATATCTCCACCAATTTTTTATCGGCAATTTTCATTGCTCGAACGAAGGTTGGATTGTCTCCGTCGCCATTATCCCACATAATGGCCATTTTTGCTTTACTGGCGGCTTCCTCTATTTCCGCAAATAGCGTAATAGTTGCTAATATTCTTTCTGCGTTCATTATTCAAAGGGTTTTTTGTTAGAAAGGTTGTCAAAGTTTCCGCGGGCTTTTTTTATGGCTTCATAACATTTTGCCATACCGAACATTGAAATGTCGCCATTGAGATCCGATACCTTTGACATTAGCCATTCCAGGCATTCCAACAGATCTTTAGAGGCTGCGAATAATTTAGCGGTGTTTAATAGTTCCATTCCGCTAGCGCTACTTATATTACCGATGTGCGCAATGGTTGACCGTATTTGAGGATCTTCAATGTTGGGTATAAAAGCCTCTATTGTGATATCCCCGTTAGCATTAATAGCATCAACATATTGCCCGCTGATAAATTCATTACGTCCGTCTTTATAAAATAGCTCCACCTCCTCACCATGTTCGTCGCATGGGATCCACTTATGTTGTGTTTTTTCGCCTACTTTATTTAAATGTAGACAGAAGTCGTTTAACAAAATGAGAGATAATTTACCCCTATCGTTCGTAATCCGACCGTATCTTGTAGGATCTACCGGATTCAGCAACTTGTAAACCTTGTCTTTGGTTATCCATCCGCCATTAGATACCGGGCTTTTTACGTACTGTAGATTTTCAATTGATATTTTTTTCATATTAAACCTCCGATCCATTTAAAGAAGTAAACTGCAATTGTTATTACTGCTGCAGACGCAACAGGAGTTCCGACTATATAAGCAAGCGTCACAAGATTTGATGCCGGTTCTTCCTCTTCGTGCTCGACGTGTGTATACGTGACATTATCCATTTTCAACCTCCTCCACTTGAAACCGTTCGTGTTCAATCTCTATCCTATCAAAGGAAACAAGTTCGATCCCGTCAGATCCATCAGGGATAGACCAACCTTCTAAATCCCGAAACGAAGCAATGATGCCCGAGATGTTGTATCTAGGGTTTTCAATAGCTAGATATAAAACTTGTCTTGCCAACTGTTGTAGAAATGTTTTGATGTAATCGCCCTCATTTTCTTCTAGCCTGGTTTCCCATCCTACCCAAAACTCTACCATATATTTAATTATGTCCTTAGCGTAAAAAGATTCTGACCCTGATTGACTTATCAGATGATCTTCATCGATGGCGATCGTACATTGCCAGTCGAAATCGGTATTCGTTAGTTGATAAATGCGTTTCATATTTTAGTTTTTCTTATACCAGTTTGGGTTATAGTCGTTCACTTTCAGATACCATATGTGCATCCTTGCCCCAATAAACTCTTTTATTTTTCGGTATTTATCAGGCACATGCTGACGAAGTTGGCCTTGATAAAGCCGTAGTTTTTTACGGAGACTCTTAATCATCAATTCCTTTTCGCTGACGCACTTTTCATGATCAGCTCGCAAAATCGTGTTGTTTGCATTCACAATATTTGAAAGAGCCCTAAAGGGAGGTCCAATCTTTGCGGCTATCAGAGCCGAAATATTTTCCTTGTTGAAGCACCTCTCGTCCATTATAGATTCGGCAATTGAATCAGCCAACGCTTTGATATTAGTGTCTCTCATAGAAATTAAAAACTTGAATTGCGTGCTTGGAACCGGGCAATTACTTGTGCCGGATCTGCACCGGGCCTAAGGGTGATTTGGGTTTTGTTGTCAAGTTGAAGTACACGACCGTCTTTCGAACTCATATACGGCGTGAAAGGTTTACGGACATATTCTTGCTTTTTTTCCGGCTCCTTGTTCATATCCGGCTTTCGCTTTTTCTTTTCTGCTTTTTTCTGCTTGGCTAGTTCCTCCTGACGCCTTTTTGAAGCTTCTTTTTGTTCGGCGGTTAATGTAGGTCGACCGATTTTTGGTTTCGCTACGGTATCTGGTCTTTTGAAGTTGTTATAAAGCCTCAACTTCCTAGCCTGATTGCACAAATCCTCCTCCGAAACTCGGAAGTACGAAGCTATTGAGGAGATGAAGTTGGGATTGAACTTTTCAATCAGTTCGAGCTTGCGCTCATCTGTCCATTTTCGTTTCATGTACCTCATAACCCGCGCCTCCTTCTCCTGTAAATTCTACGTTGGTGAATACGTCCAATGCTGTATCCTATTAGCAACCAGGTAAGCATTGAGATAATGATTGTTGATGTTGCAAAAAGTGCCATAACCATTTTATATATAATCAATGCCTTCTTCGATATCTTCATCGTCATCATCCCGATCTACAGGTTGCCCGATGACTTTCTGTTGCAATGCTTTCTCCTGAAACTGCCGTATATCCCACGAATCGATAGGCTTAGTATTCAGTTTGTCGGCCATAAATATTGCAACATCCTCGCTCACGGGGTTGATGGCATAGATGGCTGCATGGTTAAAAAATCGTGTGAAAGCCGGATTTACACTTGTTTCCGGAACATCTACTCGGAGCATATTTGTACCGGCTACATTTTGCTCAGTGCAGCGCCCTGCAATCTTGCTATGTCCGAACAGTTCAACAATGCACCATAGGTCAAATTTTTCGGTTGTGTTATTCATAATATTTCAGTTTTGATTGTTAATAGAATTACCGCAAAAAGGGCAATATTTGATTTTTAGAGTTATAGCCATTTTCTTTTGGCTAAGCGAGGATTTGAATGTTCCTATTTGTAATACACCTGGACGGACAACTTTCATTGGGATGTTTACATCCGATATCCAGTAATCTTCCGGTATAGACTTACTCACTTTTTCTAGTGCCTTTGAGAAGCAGAGGCAGGAATGGCTTTTTTCGCTAGCTCTATTCTCCGAATCATCAATCTGCTTTGCTGCATTATAAATAGCCGTTTTTTCATAGATCATTTTAGAGAGAGAGGTGAAAGCAGCACTGTTCACAGGAAGGTGCTTTAAAAAGCGTTTTTCGGCTTCAATTTCTTGTCTAAGTACTTCCAAAAGAGATTCCATTGTTTAAAATTTTTAAAGTTGATTTTAAAGCCCCGATGCAACTTACGGGGCTATGTTCCAAAATAATGTTGCGTCATTATCCAAATCTCCAAATCGATCATACACAAGGGGCTCAAAGAACTACGTTGCGACGCTTCCCTATCCACGCTCTTTATGTCCTAGCCTTGCGTCTATGCTCAAAGGAGTAT
Organism: Olivibacter sp. EAT-5; assembly: GCF_044784325.1. Taxonomy (NCBI): domain Bacteria; kingdom Pseudomonadati; phylum Bacteroidota; class Sphingobacteriia; order Sphingobacteriales; family Sphingobacteriaceae; genus Olivibacter; species Olivibacter sp. EAT-5. The sequence goes on from NZ_CP173028.1 coordinate 3,958,089, forward strand.
ACCCGGCAAAACTCAATCATTGGTAAAATCAGTTCTTCGTAATGTTTATAATATTTAGAATTGGGCAGGGGGGAGGTAGTCTTAAGTGCACCCTCCATCCAATAGATAGCAGCCATTACTACAACAACACGAGCGGATTGCAATCTGTCGACCTCTCGCATTATCCGATCTAACTCATACAGCTGGGTGTATTTTGACTTATCGTCCGGAGCAAAGTGAGTTAATATGAATTGGCGCTGCTTTACATACTTGCTAAGCGTTTCTAACAAAAAGGCTTTTACCTTTTTGTTTATGAAATTGTTGATCTGGTGATCAGTGGTTGCAGTTATCGCGTCCACCTTACGGTGTGCCCTTTTTGGGTACTTAAGTGCAATGTCGATTGCTTCTTTAGAAATGTTGAATGTGCGATCTATTGTTATCATGGCATTCAGTTTAATTGTTTAGCAAAAGCAAATACAGCCAGCTCGGCCATGCGACCGTAGCCAACTTTTTTCTTTATGTTTTGGATATGAGTTTTAATTGTTAGCTCAGATGTATGGGTTTCATAAGCGATTTCTTTAACGGTTTTTCCATAGCGGATAAGTTTAAGTACCTGAGTCTCGCTTTTCGTTAAGGATCCATTGTCGGTTTGAGGTAACTTGCATACAAGAAATTCTCCTGGACAATTACCGCGCTTTCCGCAATCAAAGTATTCTATGTCCCCTAGTTTCCCGTTCTCGTCAATGTCATGGAAGTGATCGAACCCGCCAAACATGCAATATGTAAACTGCTTGAGGCGATCTTCTTGGTCAATTTTACCCATTAGGGTTAACCCTTCGTGAACATCATCGTCGCTATTATCGAGCGATTCTTGCAGGATCTCTTTTGTACGGTCAGAAAAATCTTCAAATGAATATGTTTGACCACCGGTTAAGCAATGAGGCTCATCTCCGTTAGCGAATATTTCAACCTTATTGCATACCAGTCCTGCAGGAAAGTGAGGGATTTCCAATGTTTTAATCATTGTACGAGGTTTCTAAGTTTTTGAATCCGCTCCTTATTCTTTTCGTCCCTGGCTTGTTCCTCAATCCGATGCTCTTCAATTATCTCCAACGCGGTGTCGATAACCGCGCCTCGCCATTTCTCATTTTTTCGCTCGCAGTTGAGAATTTGTGATACCGTACTATGCGGGATAGTAAGCTTTTCGGCTATCTTGGCGACTCCACCGTAAGGCAGCGCCTTTTTGATTTCTGCGATTTCTTTATCACCCATAATTGTCTACTGTATTTAGAGTATATGCTATAAGTTACAACTTTGGTACCTTTGCGTTACAAATGTGTAACTAAAAACTGTAATTGGCAAGTTAAGGTGACACTTTTGCAACCTAAATAGCCGTAAGAATCTGACTGTTAGGGAAATAAAATTTGCATTTTTGTAACATGGATTTATCAATTGGAGAAATTATAGGAAACGCAATACGCGAAAATGGCCTGTCTGTAACCTACGTTGCACAACAGATGGGAATGTCACGTAAAGGTATCACAGAGTTACTCAAACGTGACGATATGACTTTGAGCCAAATCAAAGCCTTTTCCAAAATTTTGCAGAAGGATTTTATTCAGATTTATAAAGACAAGATAATCCGGGAGGATGATCTGTCGTTCATGGGAGTGGCTTCGGAAAATGGAGAACCTTATAAAACAAACGGACGTAAACCAAAAGCCAGGATCTCGGAACTCACCTTACAAGTTAACATTAGCGGTGCATTTGAGAATGTACAGTCGGAATTTATCGGGTTCCTGGATCTAATGAAAGCCGAAGCGGAGAAGAGAGGATTGCATCTAACATAGTCCGTTTTCCAACATTGCTAGTAACAAAGTTTGTAACTATCTAATAATCAATAATTAATAGACATCGGCCCTGGGTACTAAAACCGAAAGGCAGCAAGTTTTTAACTTGCTGCCTTTTTCATATCCCCAAATAGCTGTTTCGGACGATTCGTTAATTCATGGTAAACTTCAAAAGAATTCTTTTCAGCCAGTTATGAGCTAACTTACCTCATTTAAATGACACCATTTATTGAGATCCTTTAATTGGTTAAGGAGACAAGTCCTACGACAAGTTATTAAAGATTATTATTTTTATTCCACGCACATATCCGCAAGACAATTGTTTGGAACTGTATAAGGCATCATGTAAAATTGATAATAAGCGAGCCTTCTGTTTAGTCAATTAACGGATAAAAGCGAAGAAGACGTTTTATAACATAGAAAAAATGAAACCAAGAATTTCTGTATTAACCATTGGTGTGGACGATCTCGAGAGATCGTACCAATTTTATCATGAAGGCCTGGGCTTACCTTCGGACGGAATTATAGGGCAAGAGTTTGAGCATGGCGCAGTAGCGTTCTTTGATCTTCAAAGCGGTGTAAAGCTGGCAATTTGGCCAAGGAAGAGTATAGCGCATGACACGGGTATCCGGTTGCAACATTCTTCCGCTACCGAATTTACAATCGGACATAATGTTAGCAGTAAAGAAGAAGTGGATTTCATTATGGAGCATGCTGATAATGCGGGTGCAAGAGTCATTAAGCCTGCTTCCGATACTTTTTGGGGCGGTTATGCAGGATATTTCCAAGACCCGGACGGTCATCTTTGGGAGATTGTTTATAACCCCGCTTTTCTCCCTGAGGTTTAATATGAAGCCGTATTGGTCGACATTATCGGGCATAAAAAAACCTCACTTTGGGGAAGTGAGGTAAAACTACTGTTTTTTAATCAACCTAACCTAATGTGTAAAATGAAAGTAAGTGCCTTTTGATATAAAAACTGATACGAAGTAAATCGTTTTTTTTCAGGATAAAGAAATTTTTACACAGAAAGGTGTTTTTCTTACACTAAAAGGTTTTTTGGTGGTACGAAATGTCTATTTCCCGATATTTTTTGGCGTGAAGCCGTATTTTTTCTTGAAAGCTTTACTGAAATGATGAACATACTTGTAACCCATTAAATAGGAGGCATCCGTTACATTATGCTCGCCCTTTTGCAATCAGGTGTAATAGTCTACAACGCCAGAAAAGTTGATTAAGAAAAACCTTCATTTTTAATGTAGGATCCTTGAGAATTTACCTATTTTGACTAACTATTTTTATTTTTATCGTGGGGTATGCAAAATAAAGACGTTAGCATTGAATTGTTAATCATCGCTTGTTCAGCGGGAGGAATGATGCTTTTAATGGATTTGTTGTCTAGCTTGAAGGAAGATGTCGGCTTTGCGGTGTTGGTCATTGTTCACCGAAACGAAAAGTATGCAAGCTCGTTGGAACAAATGGCACAGCATAAATGTGTACTTCGGGTGAAATCGGCAGAAGAAAAAGAAACATTACAAGCAGGTACAGTTTATTTTGCGCCAGCAGGATATCACCTATTAATTGAAAAAGATCGCAGTATATCTTTAGACGCATCAGAACCAGTCCATTACTGTAGGCCGTCTATTGATGTCAGCATGCAAAGTGCCGCCGAAGTTTATAAAAAATCACTGGTGGCAATCCTATTGTCAGGAGCCAATAGGGACGGCGCCGAAGGCCTACGAGCTGTTTACAAGTATGGCGGCAAGACCCTTGTACAGGATCCGAGTGCCGCATTGGTTGATGTAATGCCGCGGGCGGCCATTGAAACAGGTGCTGTTACCGCAGTTCTTTTGGACGGACAATTGAAAGCATATTGTAAGAGCTTAGTTGAAGAAAATTAATGCTCCTATTATCAATGTGTTAACTTTTTTTGAATATTTTGTTTAAAAAATATTTGGAGGGAATGCCTTAATGTGTTAGTTTTGCAGTCCAAAATAACACTAAGTACTGCGGAAGTGGCGTAATTGGTAGCCGCACCAGACTTAGGATCTGGCGCCGAGAGGCGTGGGGGTTCGAGTCCCTTCTTCCGCACTTGATTCCTCCCGACAATATCGGGAGGAATTTTTGTATTAAGCATATTAAAACGCAACTAATGAACATTTCACAGGAGAGAGTAGACGACCTGAATGCAGTTATCAATGTAGAAATTACCCCTGCAGATTACACGGATCGTGTAAACAAAGCAATAAAGGAACAAGCAAAAAAGGCTAAGCTCCCGGGGTTCCGTCCTGGCATGGTGCCGGCTTCCCACATCAAAAAGACTTATGGTAAAGCGATTCTTTTTGATGAAATTAACCGGCTGGTAAGCGATAGTTTAAATAACTATCTTACGGAGAATAAAGTAGAGGTGCTTGGTCAACCGCTTCCAAAAGAGGGCTCTGAGTCTTCTTATAATTGGGATTTCAATGATGAGTTCAAATTTCAATACGAAATTGGTTTGGCACCGGCTTTTGAAGTGCCATTTAGTGAAAAAGACAAGGTGACCCAATATGATATTAAGGTAGATGATGAAACCTTGGCTTCGCGTATCAAAAATCTTCGTAAGAGCTATGGAAAAATGACGAATCCGGAAGTGTCAGAAGATGGAGATGTTTTATATAGCACATTAACGCAATTAGATGCTAGCGGAAATGCTTTAGAAGGCGGAATATCGAATACAGCTTCCGTGCGTACGGATCTTGTAGATGATAAAAAGATAAAAAAGTCTTTGATCGGGCTTAAAAAAGACGATGAGGTTAAAATCGACTTAAAAAAAGCATTCAAAGACGATACGATAGCGCGCATCTTGAATATAACGGAAGAGGAGGCAGCAGCTTTAACCGAAGGAACTTTCAAGTTGGTTGTGAAAAATGTAAACCGCTTGGAGGAAGCTGATTTAAACCAAGAGCTTTTTGATAAACTTTTTGGTAAAGATGAAGTGAAAACCGAAGAAGAGTTTAAGGCTCGTGTCACTTCAGAGGTTGAGTCGATGCTTGTTCAAAATTCTGATCAACGTTTACAACAAGACCTTTACAACTTGGGAATGGAAAAAGTGAATGTACAATTTCCTGATGAGTTCCTGAGAAAATGGTTAAAAGCGACTAACGAGAAATTGACCGATGAAGAACTTTCAGAAGGCTACGACGATTTTGTTAAAAATTTAAAGTGGACCTTGATTGAAAATAAAATCATTACGGAAAATAAGCTTGAAATCAAATACGAAGAAGTTTTTAAATTAGCTAAGGAGCGTATCGCGGCCCAATTTAAAATGTACAGTCCCGAGCCAATCAGCGAAGAACAACTAGCGCAGTATACGGTTCAATTTCTGCAGGATAAGGAACAGGCGAACAGACTGTTCGAAGAGGTAAAAGCCTTGAAGGTTTTTGATTTCTTAAAAGGTGTCGTGAAGCTGAATAAAAAAGAAATAGACTATAATAAGTTCCTGGAATTAAAGTAAGTCGCATAATTTTTTAGAAAGCCATCCGTTTGAAAAATGGGTGGCTTTTTCTATTGTCGCTAAGTTATATTTTGTCAGTTTTTTATTTCGGATAAGGCATTCTGTCAGTTTTGATCGTTCAATGTCGTGTTAAGAATGCTTGGCGCATTCTTTGATACCTGAAAGTAAAAAAATAGTATTCACGCAAGCTATCATTCGAGATTCTAGAATTAATCTTATATATTAGCTAGGCAAAAGGCAAAAATCATGAGTATAGATAAAAATGAATTTAGAAAATACGCTGTTAAACACCACGGTATAGGAAGTCAACATGTGGATAGTTTTATCAATCGGGTAGAGCAACAAATGCCGGTGTCGCTGACTCCTTATATTATTGAAGAACGCCAGCTAAACGTCGCCCAAATGGACGTCTTCTCGCGTTTGATGATGGATAGAATTATCTTTTTAGGAGATGCTGTAACCGATCAGGTGGCTAATATAATTCAAGCTCAGTTATTGTTTTTACAATCTGCTGATGCACATAGAGACATACAAATCTATATCAACTCACCAGGTGGTAGCGTTTATGCAGGTTTGGGTATCTATGATACCATGCAATATATTTCACCGGATGTAGCTACTATCTGTACCGGCATGGCTGCTTCTATGGGTGCTGTATTGCTAGTTGCAGGTGCAAAAGGAAAACGCGCTGCGCTAAAACATTCACGTGTAATGATTCATCAACCTTCAGGTGGTGCACAAGGTGTTGCTGCTGATATGGAAATCAATCTACGTGAGATGTTAAAGCTTAAAAAAGAATTATATCAGATAATTGCTGATCATTCCGGACAGTCTTATGATTGGGTAGAAAAGGCATCAGACCGCGACTTTTGGATGACGTCGGGCGAAGCAAAGGAAAACGGAATGATCGATGAAGTGTTATTAGGAAAGAAAGATAAATAAAATGGCAAAGAACCCGAGAGAAGTTACTTGTTCATTCTGTGGTTTACGCAAGTCAGAGACCTTGATGCTTATTGCAGGCAATGATGCACACATCTGTGATCGGTGTGTCGCCCAAGCGAACGAGATCTTAGCTGAGGAGCTGACATTGCGTAAAAATAAGAGTGTGCAGGCCGCACTTAAGTTATTAAAGCCAGCAGAAATAAAGTCGCATCTCGATCAATACGTTATCGGCCAGGATGATGCCAAGAAAGTGCTATCAGTTGCGGTCTATAACCACTATAAACGATTGAATCAGAAGGTGGAAAAGGATGAAATTGAGATTGAAAAATCCAATATCATTATGGTTGGCGAAACAGGTACCGGCAAAACACTTTTAGCAAAGACAATTGCAAAAGTATTAAATGTGCCTTTTTGTATTTGTGATGCGACCGTTCTAACAGAAGCTGGCTATGTGGGTGAGGACGTTGAGAGCATTCTGACCCGACTTCTTCAAGCTGCTGATTACGATGTAGCTTCCGCTGAACGAGGGATTATCTATATAGACGAAATTGATAAAATTGCCCGTAAAAGTGATAATCCGTCGATTACGCGAGACGTGTCGGGCGAAGGAGTTCAGCAAGCTCTTCTGAAAATCTTGGAAGGAACGGTTGTAAATGTACCCCCACAAGGTGGTCGTAAACATCCGGATCAAAAAATGATCGCCGTGAATACTAGCAATATTTTGTTTATTTGTGGCGGTGCCTTTGATGGAATTCAGAAAAAAATTGCTAACCGTATGCGTACGCAAACAGTTGGCTATAAAATGAATAGCGAGCATGCCGAGATTGATCTAAATAATCTTTATAAATACATTACACCTCAAGATTTAAAGGCTTTTGGATTAATACCGGAGCTAATCGGTCGTTTACCGGTAATTACCTATTTGAATCCGTTGGATCGGGAAGCGTTGTTGAATATTCTCACTGAACCAAAGAATGCCCTGGTCAAGCAGTACAAGAAATTGTTTGACTATGAACATATCGATCTTCAATTTGATACGGAGGTATTCGAGTTCATTGTTGATAAAGCCAACGAATTCAAACTGGGGGCTAGAGGACTTCGAGCGATATGCGAAGCCATTATGCTAGACGCGATGTTTGAAATCCCTTCGCGGGAAAAAGATGACGGTGGAGAGCTTTATATTAATCTCGATTACGCAAAACAAAAATTCGAGAAGTCAGATTTGAAAAAGCTGCACGTAGCTTAAAAAAATCCCCCGCACAAAACGGGGGATTTTTTGTATATTGTTATGAGGGTTGAGTCGTTAAGTTGTTGAGTCGTTAAGTTACCACTCAACTATCACCCTACTCAACTGGTTCCTAAAAAGAAAACGATGACTAAAACAGTAAAAGAAGTTGAATCGGCGGTAAAACCCGGTTTAAAGAATAAAGAAGATATCGTAAAGAATTGGTTGCCACGGTACACGGGGCGCCCCTTAAATGAATTTGGAGAATATATCTTATTGACGAATTTCTCACATTATGTAAAATTGTTTTCGGAATGGCATGATAACGCACCGATTTATGGCCTGGATAAGCCTATGCAGAGTGTCTCGGCCGCTGGTATCACAATTATCAATTTCGGTATGGGAAGTCCGGTTGCAGCCACCATTATGGACTTACTCTCCGCTATACAACCGAAAGCAGCCTTGTTTTTAGGAAAGGCCGGTGGCTTGAAAAAGAAGAATAGTATTGGAGATTTGATTTTGCCGATCGCCGCGATTCGTGGAGAGGGGACTTCTAATGATTACTTACCTCCGGAAGTGCCCGCTCTACCTGCTTTCGCACTTCAGAAAGCGATATCCACTACTATTCGGGATAATAGTTTAGACTATTGGACCGGCACTGTCTATACAACCAATAGGAGAGTTTGGGAACATGACAAGGATTTTAAGAAATACCTAAAATCTTTAAGGGCAATGGCGGTAGATATGGAAACTGCTACCATATTTACAGTTGGATTCGCTAATAAAATACCGACGGGTGCATTGTTGTTGGTGTCTGATCAACCAATGATTCCGGAAGGTGTAAAGACGCAGGAAAGTGACTCGTCCGTAACGGCAAACTTTGTTGAAACCCACTTAAAAATTGGTATCGATTCTTTAAAACAGTTGATCAATAACGGGTTGACAGTGAAACATTTGAAGTTTTAGTCCCGTTGCCAGCGCGCAGCAAGCGTCGGCATTAATCCGATAGCTGAAAGCCGATTTCTGTTAGCTATTATAAATTGCTATGTTTGTATATAATCTATTAAACTTGTAGAGAATGTGGTACAATAATATTCTGGAGACAATCGGTAATACACCCTTGGTAAAGTTAAACAAGCTAACCAAAGATGTTAAGGCAACTGTATTAGCTAAGATAGAGACAACTAATCCAGGTAATTCGATCAAAGATCGAATGGCTATCAAAATGATTGAGGATGCGGAACGCGCCGGGTTGTTAAAGCCAGGTGGAACGATTATCGAAGGCACATCGGGTAATACCGGAATGGGTTTGGCAATTGCGGCAGTTATTAAGGGTTATAAGTGTGTTTTTACGACGACCGATAAGCAGTCGAAGGAAAAAATAGATGCACTGCGCGCTTTTGGGGCAGAGGTGATTGTGTGTCCGACCAATGTCGAGCCTGAAGATCCCCGTTCTTATTATTCCGTTTCGAGCAGACTTGAGAGAGAAATCCCCAATGCATGGAAACCAAACCAATATGACAATCTTTCCAACAGCCACGCGCATTATGAGCAGACCGGCCCTGAAATATGGGAACAGACAGACGGAAAAATTACCCATCTATTGGTTGGTGTTGGAACAGGCGGCACAATAAGTGGCGCTGGGAAATATCTAAAGGAGAAAAATCCAGCCGTCAAGATATGGGGCATTGATACCTATGGATCGGTGTTTAAGAAATATAAGGAAACAGGCGTCTTCGATAAGAGCGAGATCTATCCCTACATTACCGAAGGGATAGGGGAAGATTTTTTACCTCGAAATGTTGATTTCGATGTTATCGATCATTTTGAAAAAGTGACGGATAAGGATGCAGCGTTGATGACGCGCGAAATTGCACGGCAGGAAGGTATTTTCGTTGGAAATTCCGCTGGCGCGGCCATTGCTGGCTTATTGCAGTTAAAAGATAGCTTAAAGGAAGGGGATTTAGTAGTTGTCATTTTTCATGATCATGGCTCCCGTTATATGGGAAAAATGTTTAATGAAGATTGGCTGCGGGAGCGAGGATTCCTTAAAGACAAGAAATTGACAGCGGAACGCATTTTAAAGAAAAGGGGACAACAGGAGATTATAACAGTAGATGGAGAACAGTCTGTAATCGAGACGTTTAATACAATGAAGACGCTCAATATATCACAAATCCCTATCACGCAACAAGGAATGGTGGTCGGCAAAGTCACTGAATCGGATATATTGAACGCACTCTTGGAAAATCCAAGTGTGAAGTCCGGAAAGGTACAACAGATTATGACGGCACCTTTTCCTTTTGTTGATCTCAATACCTCAATTGACCGACTTTCATCACTTATCAATAAAGATAATAACGCCGTATTGGTGGAAGATGAGGGCGGTAAGCTCGAGATCATAACCCAATATGATATTATCAATGCTATTTCGGCTGGTTAGATGAGAGGAGGTGTCAGGCTTAAGCGGGTATGAGGTATAGGGTATAAGGTATAAGGTAGAGGGTATAAGGTTACCTTAAGCCCTACGCCTTATACCTTACATCGTTCAATGCAGTGGTTTTCCTTCAATTCGTTTGATTTGAGCGCCGAGCGCCAGGAGCCGTTTATCAATGTGTTGATAACCACGTTCAATTTGCTCAATATTATAAATAACGGATCTTCCTTGAGCGGATAGGGCGGCGATCAGCAAGGAAACTCCCGCACGTATATCGGGTGAAGTCATTTCGATTCCCCGTAATTTGAATGCTTTATTCAAGCCGATGACCGTTGCGCGATGAGGATCACATAAAATAATCTGTGCGCCCATGTCGATTAACTTATCGACAAAGAACAAGCGGCTTTCAAACATTTTCTGGTGAATTAACACATTCCCTTTGGCTTGTGTAGCTACGACAAGTACAATGCTTAACAAGTCAGGCGTAAAACCTGGCCAAGGTGCATCTGCGATGGTGAGGATGGAACCGTCTATGAAGGTCTCAATTTCGTACGAATCTTGGGCCGGAATATAGATGTCGTCGCCCCGTCTTTCCAGTTTTATCCCTAGTCGACCAAAAACCGTCGGAATAATCCCTAGCTCATCAAAATGAACATCCTTAATGGTGATTTCTGACCCGGTCATCGCGGCTAAACCAATAAAGGAACCTATTTCAATCATATCGGGAAGCATACGGTGTTCCGTTCCTGTCAAATAGTCGACCCCCTCAATGCTCAACAGATTGGAGCCTATACCGGAAATCTTAGCGCCCATACGATTGAGCATTTTGCACAGCTGTTGCAAATAGGGCTCACAGGCGGCATTATAAATCGTAGTTGTACCTTTTGCCAAAACAGCGGCCATCACAATATTTGCCGTGCCGGTTACGGATGCCTCATCCAAGAGGATATAAGTTCCGTGCAAATTAGTCGCATCGATATTAAAAAAATGGTTGTCCTGATCATAATGAAACCGAGCTCCGAGTTTTTCAAAACCTAAAAAATGCGTGTCCAACCGCCTTCGTCCTATTTTGTCTCCACCTGGTTTAGGAATGGCAGCTTTGCCGAAACGAGCGAGTAGAGGGCCAACGATCATAATAGAACCGCGCAGGCTTCCTCCCTTAGTTTTAAACTCTTCTGACTGGAAGTAATCAATATTAATGTTCTTTGCTTCAAATGTATAGGTGTCATCACTGATCCGTTCGATAGCTACTCCAAGATCACCTAAAAGCTCGATGAGTTTGTTAACATCTTTAATGTCAGGTATATTGCTGATCGTCATTTTCTCGGGCGTAAGCAATACAGCTGATAATATTTGGAGCGCCTCATTTTTTGCTCCCTGCGGAGTGATTTCTCCTTTCAGCGGTTTTCCACCGTAAATTTCAAATGCATTCATTCAACTATCCTAATCGATAAAAATTAAACCGGCCTTTATCTTGACATCGTTAGATACAGGCCGGTTGTTAAAAATATGTGGATAGCGATTTAGAAACGTTTACGCTTCTTGTTACCGCCATTATTCTGATTTTTATGCTGCTGCTGCCGGTTTTTCTGGCCGCCACCACTTTGCTGGTTACTGCTAGTATTACTTTTTGTGCGATTACCTGGAGGCGGTGTTTTGAATTCCAGTTTAGTTAAGTTCACATCTTCATCGAGCACTAATTGACCATTTGACATTTCTTTCAAATCGTCAACGATGTGGTCGTCACTGACAGAATCTTTATTCCAGGTTACATAGGCCATTTTCATGAAATTGGCCATTGCCTGTACCATTGTTTTTTTACGTTCCGGATCTTCAATCTTCTTGGCCTTTTCAATCATTAACTCAATGATATAACCGTAATGCTTGTATTTAATGCGATGCTGCGGATAATTCAACGTTTCCGGCTTTGCATGTATAGCACCTGGCGTAGGCTTGGGATAAGGCGAATCTACGTCAATTTGGAAATCGGAGATAATGTGCAAGTGATCCCAAAGTTTATGTTTAAAATCCGATACATCCCTTAAATGCGGATTTAAAAAGCCCATTAGGTCGATGACAACCTGCGCGTGCCGGTTGCGTTCTTCCTTCGTGGGGAGGGTGCAGATATAAGCCACCATGTTTTGAACATTACGGCCATATTCTGCCAATATTAATCTCTTTCGTGTGCTATTATAGTCAAATTCCATATTTCAATTAGCTAATGAGCTAATTAGCCAATTGGCTAATTAACAATTCTAAGTTTTGCAAATTTAAGCAACAATTGCTTTTGTCCTAATTCTTTAAAAAAAATAGTTGCTTTTATGTCCGGTTTATTACCTTCTAAATTAATTACCTTCCCAAATCCAAAGCGTTCATGCTCTACTTCCATCCCCACCTGCAAATTACTGGTATCAGACGGTGCGAAACCGGCACTGGGTTGATGCGCTTTTGGTAAAATGGAAGTGGTTTTGGGTACGACTTTCGGTTTGGGTTTGGTAAAGATGTCTTGTGATTGCGGTTGCGACCAAGCTGTCCTTGCTTTACCAAAAACATCATCACCGCTGGATTTAGAGGCTGTAGGAGCACTGAAATCCAGTGCCAGGTATCTGGGGTCTATTTCATCTATAAACCGACTCGGTTCACAATTATTGAGCGTTCCCCAACGATAACGCGATGTTGCATAGGATAAGGTCAGCTTCTTCTCAGCACGTGTAATCGCCACATAGAATAGCCGACGCTCCTCTTCCAATTCCGTACGTGAATTCAGGGCAAGTTGCGAAGGGAAGAGGTTTTCTTCAAGTCCAACGATAAAAACCTGCGGAAATTCCAGCCCTTTCGAAGAGTGAATTGTCATCAGTGATACTGTATCAGCATTCGGATTCTTATCATTGTCGTCATTTGTCAATAACGCAATATCCTGCATAAATACATCTAGGCCTTTTTCTGCTATATCTTCACGCTCACTGAATTCTTTAATACCATTTAATAATTCCTGAATGTTTTCATACCGGTTTAGGCCTTCAACGGATTTATCCTCATAGAGATCTTTCAATATACCGGAATGTTGTGCGATATGTAGAGCGGTATCATAGGCACTGTTGTTCTTCGCCAGCACTTGGAAACTTTGGATGAGGGAACCAAACGGATATACAACAGCTGCCGTACGTCCGTCCAAATACTGTTGTGGGGTGGTAATGACTTCCCAAATACTTTTTTGATGTTGATCTGCAGCAATAAAGATGCGTTCTACCGAGGTGTCACCTATGCCCCGTCTGGGATAATTAATGACACGCTTAAGTGCTTCTTCATCGTTGGGGTTAAAAGTAAGTCGAAAGTAGGCTATTAAATCTTTGATCTCTTTCCTTTGATAGAAGGAGGTGCCTCCGTATATCTTGTACGGTATATTAAGTTTTCGTAAGGCCTCTTCCATGGCGCGCGACTGTGCGTTGGTACGGTAGAGAATGGCGAAATCCTTAAAACGCAGCGATTGCAAGGAACGGTCTTGCAAAATATTTTCTGCTACCATTTTTCCTTCTTCATTGTCGCTGAAAGCCCGTACAACTTTTATCTTGTCGCCCGTTTCGTTTTCGGAGAAAACGTTCTTTTTTAACTGATTTTTATTATTCGAGATAATACTATTGGCGGCATTTACAATATTTTGGGTAGAACGATAATTCTGCTCCAACTTAAAAACTTTTAAGTCCGGATAGTCTTTTTCAAAATTTAAAATATTCTGGATATTCGCGCCCCGGAAAGCATAAATACTTTGAGCATCATCACCCACTACGCAGATGTTCTCGTTGATTGCCGCTAGCCTTTTAACAATCAGATATTGTGAGAAGTTGGTGTCTTGGTACTCATCAACCATTAAATACTTGAACTTTGTTTGATATTTATAAAGTACTTCCGGATGTTGGTTCAGCAGGACATTGGTTTTAAAAAGCAAATCGTCAAAATCCATTGCACCTGCTTTGTAGCAGCGTTGACTATAGGTTTGATAAATTTGACCTAGATTACCCCTTCCGCCCGATTGATCCTCAGCCTGTATTTGTGCATTCTTTTGATACTCTGCAGCGGATATCAGGTTGTTTTTCGCCGCGGATATCCGATTATATACAAAGTTTGCATTGTACAGTTTATCATCTAACTGCATTTCCTTGAGAATCGATCGGATCAAGCTCTTACTGTCGTCCGTGTCATAAATAGTGAAATTGGCAGGATAGCCAATATGATGAGCCTCCACACGAAGGATTTTAGCGAATACGGAGTGAAAAGTACCCATCCAAATGTTTTTAGCTTCATTTCCAACTACTTTCATGATCCGCTCGCGCATTTCCTTGGCGGCTTTATTGGTAAACGTTAATACTAAAATGTTAAATGGATCAATGCCTTTTTGTATTAGATGGGCTACTCGATAGGTTATGACTCTCGTTTTGCCCGATCCAGCTCCTGCTACAATCATAACAGGGCCATCTGTTTGTTCTACTGCTGCCCGTTGTGAAGGGTTCAATCCTTGTAAGTAATCCAAAATCTCCTCGCTATTTTTTTATTGGATAATGTGCTATTCAATAGTGTTTTACCAGATTGCAAGCTATCATAGGTTAATATATAAAATCCCATGAATATCTATGTTTGCCAAATACAAACACAGATGAAATAACCTGGATATTCCATATGGCCTTTAAAGGACAAATTATTTGCACATGAAATATTTAAGGGCATAAAGATACGAAATAGATATGAGCTTCATAAGGTGAGGGATGATTTTGTATTAAAATAATTTGGTTGCTTTTGATGTTCAATTAATACGGCAATTGGAGAATTGGGATTAGCATACTATAGAATATTTTAAATTTCGTATTTTCAGCCCATCAAATTTGAATTATGAGCTCATCATAGTTTATTCAAACCACATAGGGGATGAATAAATCTGATAGCTTCATCACTTTTAAAAAGAAAATTATATACAGATGAAACCGAGATGTAAATAATAATGGACACACAGGGCAATTGACAAGTATTTACATTTTTAGGTGTCAATGAGCTTCGCTGTCGCTTCGGTTATTTACCCGAGCTCTCATCAACCATCAAAAAGAAAATAACAGGATGAAAAAAATAATTGCTCCATTGCTTTTTTTGGGGATTTTGGTAACAGCGGGATGCAGATCGAATACGGCAACCGAAAGCGAAGATGAACAAAAAAAAGAAGAATGGGTCTCCCTTTTCAACGGAAAGGATATCAATGATTGGATGGTGAAAATTCATCATCATGAGTTCGGCGAAAATTATGGGAATACATTTCGGGTAAGGGATAGTACCATACAAGTACGATATGATCAATATGGCGATTTCAATGATCAATTCGGGCATTTATATTATAAAATCCCTTATGCCTACTACCACTTTAAATTAGCATATCGTTTTGTTGGTGAGTTACAAAAAGGGGCTCCGTCTTATACGCTACGTAATAGTGGAGTAATGTTCCATTCGCAAGACCCTCGTACTATGCCAAAAGAGCAAGACTGGCCTATTTCAGTAGAGATGCAGTTCCTGGGGGGCTTGGGGGATGGAAAGCCCAGGCCAACCGGTAATATGTGCTCGCCGGGAACTCATGTCGTATATAAAGGGAAAATCGCCGATTCGCATTGTCTTAATTCAACTTCAAAAACGTACGATGGGGATCAGTGGGTTCATGCTGAGCTAATCGTTTTAGGCGATTCTTTAGTGACCCATATTATTGAAGGGGATACCGTACTACAATATGCTAAACCACAGATTGGAGGTGATGTAGCACATGGTTATGACCCAACGATTAAAGTCGATGGCAAACTGTTGAAAAGTGGCTATATTGCACTCCAAAGCGAGGGACAGCCCGTCGATTTTAAGCATATTGAAATTAAAGATCTTTCATCGATTTATAAGAAATAATAATAGAACATGCAGGCATTGTATCCATTTAACGTGCGGGTGTATGGTATCCTTGTGACAGAGCAGGGCGAAATCCTGATCAGTGATGAACAAGAGTATGGTAAACGTTTTAGTAAATTTCCGGGAGGTGGACTGGAATATGGAGAAGGATTGCGAGACGCTTTACGCAGGGAGTATATGGAAGAATGTTTGGTAGAGGTGGAGGTATTAGATCATATTTATACAACCGACTTTTATGAACATTCTTACTTTAATGATAGTCAGATTATCTCCGTTTACTATCGTGTACGCAATAAAATGCCTTTTAATCTAACTTTTAAAACATGTGCTTTTGATTTTGATGAGACAGAAGGGGATGTTTTTCAGGCCTTTCGACTTATTAAGTTGGAAGACATTAAAATAGAGGATTTGACGTTCAAAACGGATCGCATTGCCCTTGAAGAGTTTTTTAAACAGGAGAAACATTTTATCAAATAATTTTGTTCAGTTTGTTCATTATCAAAGGCTAACTACGTTAAAATATTCGGTTTAAGTATCTTTAAGGTGCTATGTTTGGTACCTTCTTAAACCTAATTTTATTACTAACCGCTATCAACCTCTCAGCCCAGGTTTACCCGGCTTCCCGATATTGTGCTATGGGTGGTACGGGAAATGCATTGCAAGGTGTTGAAGGGCTGACATCCAATGTGGCCGGCATTGGTTCAATGACTGCATCTAGAGCAGGCATTTATCACCAAGAACATTTTTTAAACACAGATATACGCACGCAGGGGCTGCTATTGGCAGTGCCCACAAAATTGGGTGTATTTGGTTCTCATATTTCAAATTATGGGATTAAGGATGCTTATAGCGAGTTGAAGGCAAATCTTAGCTACGCTAAACGTTTTGGCCCTCAGCTGTCCATCGGCCTTGCTTTAAATTACCATCAACTGCAGCTGAGGGAATATGGCAGAAATCAAGCTTTTTCGGCGGATGTTGGTTTACAATTTCAAGTAAAACCATTCTGGGTCATCGGTGCCCGCGTTGCAAACCCTGGATATGCTTCTTATGATTATTCCGCTTATTCCGTTATTCCGGTGATAATCGGCGTAGGTACCAGCTATCAATTTCATCCGAATTTACTTATAACTGCCGATTCGGAGAAGGTTCTTTATCGAGATAAGGTAGATTTCCGAACAGGCCTTGAATATAAACCCATTTCCTGGATGAGCTTTCGAGGTGGAATCGGATTAAATGAGTTTAGTCAATTTTGTGGGTTTGGCTTTGTATATCATAAAATGATTTTGGATTTAGCCACGGTGATTCATCATCGACTCGGGTTATCCCCTCAATTATTGCTTGCCTATGCTTTCTAAATCGGTCTTTTTTGTATTCTTATTTCTGTTATCCCATCTGGCCACTTTTTGCCAAACGGAAAATACCGATCTTATCGAACAGCTTGTTGAATCCATGGCCGATGATCTCACAGAAGATTATGATTATATGGAGCTTACAGAGAGATGGAACTACTATTTGAAACATCCGATCGATCTTAATAAAACAAGCAACGAGGAATTAAGCGAACTTCGTTTTTTGTCACCCTTGCAGGTAGCTGCTATTATCAACCATCGTAAACTAGCGGGTCCTTATCTGACGGTATATGAACTGCAAGCGGTGGACGGGCTGGATGTGGAGACGGTACGGCTCCTGCTACCTTTTGTTCGGGTAGAGCCATCGTCGAATTGGAATATGCCGGCAAAAGAGTTTCTAAGCAGCGGAAGACATGATTTGATGTTTCGATATGGACGCATCCTAGAGAAGCAAAACGGCTATGCCATAAAGGATCTAAACAGGTCGAGATATCTGGGTAGTGCCGATCGTTTATTTGGCCGATATCGTTACACGGTTCCGCAAAAACTTCAACTATCGTTAAACATGAAAAAGGACGCAGGTGAACAGTTCTTTAACGGGGCACAGCGCCTTGGCTTTGACTTTTATTCGGGAAGCCTTTATCTACAGAGCGTCAAACGATGGAAACATGTTGTTATTGGCGACTATTCTCTACAGTTTGGACAAGGACTTGCTTTATGGACAGGGGTTAGTTTCGGAAAGGGAGCACTGGTTCAACATGTGGCGCGACAAGGCATCGGTTTACGTCCCTATACATCAGCTAACGAGTTTTCTTTTTTTCGCGGGATCTCAGCCACCTATTCAGTAAAAAAGTGGAGCATTACGCCTTTTATATCTTATAAAAGATTGAGCGCTACCTTCGTGGATAGTCTTGCAGGTAAAGCTAATTATAGCGCTATTATTGAAAACGGCTTACATAGAACACCTAACGAGGTATCGAACAGGCACAATTTAAAGCAGTTGCTATTTGGTACCAATGTTCAGTATCAACGAAATTCACTTACTATTGGTGGCAATGTGTTTTATACCAAGCTGTCAGGTATAATAAGACCTCGGACACTTTTATACAATCAATATGCGTTTGCCGGAAACGATTTATCAAATGCCAGTATATACTACCATACCTATATTCATAATATGTACCTCTTTGGAGAAGTAGCGCATAGTTTTGGTAGCGGTTTAGCGTATACAAATGGTATTATCTCGTCCTTATCCCACGACTTGTCCTTGGTTTTGCAGTACAGAGATTACCAAAAGAACTATCATGCATTCTATAACCAAGGATTATCGGAAGGGAGCCGTGCAGTAAATGAAAAAGGATTCTATACCGGACTTATCTTTCAACCCAATAAGAAAGTACTATGGGTGGCTTATGCAGATGCTTTTAAATTTCCTTGGATAAGGTACCGAGTAGACGCACCATCGGATGGTCAGGATCTGTTTACACAATTGACTCTTACTCCCAATAAAAAGCTAAGATATCTGCTTCGTTACCGTTTTCGGAATAAAGCTGAAAATGGCGATTCGATACACCCCACTGCCGTGCTAGACCGGGTTCGGCGACAACAAATTAGGGCTGAAGCACAGTATCAGGTTAGCTCGACCATCGTTTTCCGTAACCGGTTTGAATACGGGTTTTATAAAAAAGCGGCACATGCCGAAAAAGGCTATCTGTTTTATCAGGATGTAATTTATAAGCCTCAAGGTATGTTTTCAGGTAATGCCCGTATCGCTTTATTTAAAACAGATGGTTATAATTCGCGCATATACGCTTTTGAGAATGATGTCTTGTATGCATCATCGTTTCCCTTCTACAGCAATAAAGGGATACGGTATTATTTGAATCTACGCTGTCGAATCAAGAGGGGTATGGATTTTTGGTGCCGTTATGCGGCTAGTCACTATCCGACGCTCCAAGAACTCGGTTCGACCTTGGATAAGATTGAAGGCAATCGCAAATCAGAAATCAAAATGCAGCTACGCTTTCAATTTTAAACTGAGATGTCTAGATTCATCAATTACCATACACAGGCGCCATTCGTATCTTTTTTGCTTGCCCTCATCCTCGGAATTGGAATAACCTATTTCATACCCGCTTCGATTTTTACATATCGGCTCATACTAATTGCTTGTCTATTGTTAATTGCTTGTTTTTTTGGTCTTGCCATTGGAACAAAGTGGAAGGTTCGATACTTATATGGACCTGCTTTTATAATTTTTTTTTCAATACTTATTTGCTTCGGAGCTTTGCTAAACTGGGAAAGCAATCCGGTTATCGACCATAGACATTTCAGTCATTATCAGAGTGATCATTTGCTTGGTTTTGTATCCGGTGAACCTAAGGTGAAAGGGGAAATTATAAGCACCGAAATGACAATCAATTATGTGAAGATAAAAGATGAATATAAGCCGGTAAGAGGGAAGCTTTTACTGAAAATTAAAACAAAGGAGAGAGACTTACTACTCCATTATGGTGATGAGCTTCGTATTCTTAGCAACTTTAAACGACTCAGGCAACCTTATAATCCCCATGAATTTGATTACGCAGTTTATATGTCTCATCGGGGAATTTGGCACGAAACGTTTCTTACTTCAGATGCGTTGAGCAAGACCGGTCGTAAAACGGGAAACCCGTTAATCGGTTACGCGCTCGAAACCAGAAAAAAAATGGTCGAGAAGTTTAATCGGTATTTTAGGAGTAAGGAGTCTGCGGCACTTCTCGCTACGCTAGTTTTAGGGTACCGTGCTTCCTTGGAGAAGGAACTGATAAAGGTCTTCTCCGCTACCGGCACAATACACATATTGGCCGTTTCCGGTATGCATGTTGGAATTGTCTTCGCTTTGTTTGCTTTTTGTTTACAATGGATGAATAAAGGCGGATGGTTGCGATATATACGTCTTCTTTTATTATTACTCTTTATATGGGCTTACGCATTACTAACAGGTTTTGCGCCATCTGTTCTCCGAGCGGCATTTATGATCAGTATCTTCATTATTGGCAATACGCTGAGACGTGCCGGTAATGGATATAACAACCTAGCCGCCTCTGCCTTTTTCTTATTATTGTACAACCCGGGATTTCTGAGAGATGTAGGTTTCCAATTGTCTTATTTGGCGGTTCTTGGTATCATTTGGTTGATGCCTCTTTTATCAGAGCTAGTAAGGTTTAAATATGAACTAGCGAATAAAGGCTGGTCATATGTATCGATGTCTTGCGCAGCACAATTAGCGAATTTCCCACTGGTGCTCTATTATTTTCATCTCTTTCCTGTTTATTTTTTGCCGGCAAACTTGTTTATCACCTTGCCGGTTAGCCTCATTATTTACGCTGGTTTCTTATTATTAATGCTGCCGCTAAACAAATTCACCTATGGTATGGCTGATATATTAGAGCAATTCGTTCTTTTTGTTAACCGGGTATTGGTTCGTATAGAACAATGGCCTTTAGCTACCGTGAAGTCGATTTGGTTAACAAGCTATGAATACCTGATGCTTTACCTGGTTATGATAACGCTGGTACTAGCTTTTCAATTTTCCCGGAAGCAGTTGTTTTATGTATCAATTATAAGTATTCTTGTTTTAGGACTGATTGTCAATCAGCAATTATGGTCTAAGCATAACAGTAACCGACTCATCATCTTCAATGTCAATGATCAAATGGCTATAGGGCTTATAAATGGTGCAAAACCAATTCTTTACAGCAATGCCGATTCGATACAACAAGCGTTTATCCAATATTCCGTAATACCGGCACTTGAAGCTTATTCATCGATTCAATATTTATCCTTTATCAAAGAACCAGTGAAGTTCCATCTTAACGATATTTCCATCACGAACAATCATCTTCAATTTATGGAGAAACAGTTACTGATTTTAGACGGTCGAAAGAACCATCCAATCGCTACCGCACCTGACTGGTTGTTGGTACGAAACAATCCGAAAAGACCGTTAGACAGCTTGTTGGACACCTTGAAAAAAAGCACGCTTCTTATACTAGATGGGTCTAATAGTCGACATACCATTGATAGGTGGCGGGCAGATGCAGAGCGATTGAATATCGAATTCTACTGTCTAAAGGATAATTTTGCTTATGTTTGGAGCGCTAAATAGCTTAAACGCTATGTCTATACACGAAATTCTAGAACGGTATTGGGGTTATTCGCGTTTTAGACCTCTTCAGGAAGAGGTTATAAACCATGTTTTGGCTGGCCATGATGCCTTAGCGTTGATGCCTACAGGCGGAGGCAAGTCGCTCTGCTTTCAAGTTCCTGCACTGGCAATGAAAGGGATTTGCATTGTTGTAACTCCTTTGATAGCCTTAATGAAAGATCAAGTCGAGAATTTAAAAGCAAGAAACATAAAAGCGGTAGCAATATTTGCGGGTATGACCAAACGTGAAGTAGATATTGCATTGGACAACTGCGTGTATGGAGATATAAAATTTTTATACCTGTCGCCTGAACGCCTAATGAACGAGCTCGTGAAAGAACGGCTACGGTATATGCCTGTCAATTTATTCGCCATTGATGAGGCTCATTGTATTTCACAATGGGGATATGATTTTAGACCCCCTTATCTTCATTTATCTGAACTACGTGAGCTACATCCACAGGTGCCGTTTTTAGCATTAACGGCTACTGCCACACCTAAAGTAGTAAATGACATCCAGGAGAAACTTAAATTTAGAAAAACGACCGACCAAGCCGTATTCGTCAAAAGTTTCTCACGGGAAAATTTGGCCTATATGGTGATTGCTGAAAACCATAAGACCGGCCGCTTAGTCAAAATCATAAAAAAAATAAAAGGAAGTGGTATCGTTTATGTCCGAAACAGAAGGGAAACGCAGGAAATTACCCGTTTCCTGTTGATGGAAAACATAAAAGCCGATTTCTATCACGCCGGGTTGTCGACCCCGGAACGATCGAAAAAGCAAGAGGCATGGAAACAAAACCAGACACAGGTAATTGTAGCAACCAATGCTTTTGGTATGGGTATTGACAAACCTGATGTTCGTTTCGTAATCCATATGGATATTCCGGATACATTGGAAGCTTATTTTCAGGAGGCTGGGCGAGCCGGACGGGATGGAAAGAAAGCCTACGCGGTGTTGTTGTATAATGAAGAAGACAAGGAGCGACTAATAAGAAATTTTGAGTTAAGCTTTCCCACAACCAAGGAAATCACCCAAATTTATTATCACTTGGGAAATTATTTTCAATTGGCGTATGGTGCGGGACAATATCTGTGCTTTGATTTTGATATAGGCACTTTTTGCAAAAGGTACCAGTTAGAACCTTTAAAAGTAATTAGTGCGCTGAAGTTTTTGGAACGCGATGAATGGCTCGCAGTAACAGAAAATGTATACTTACCTTCCCGGTTTCGCTTCGAAGTGGGATCGCAAGATTTATACAGTTTTCAAGTAGCCCATGCCAACCTGGATGGATTTATCAAAGTCATGTTACGTGCTTATGGTGGGGCCTTTGATTATTATGTTTCATTCCGTGAGGCGGACTTAGCCCGTAAAGCGGGACTCTCACTCCATGAGACGCTTAACCATTTAAAGCAGCTGGAACAGTATCAGATTATCAGTTATTTATCGCAGACAGATAAACCTCAGATCCAGTTCTTGCAGCCAAGAAGCGATTCACAGCATTTACATATTGACAAAAAGCACATTGATGAACGAAAGAAAATAGGAGAGGAGCAATTGCAGTCCGTACTCAACTTTTTACAGCTTGATGCTTGCCGATCACAACAACTGCTAGCTTATTTCGGAGAGAAAAACATGGAGCTTTGTGGGATATGCGATTATTGCCTGAAGAGGCAGAAGAAAGCAAAGGAAGAAGAAATAGAAGACCTAATCGTTGCCGAGATCATAGACCTGCTATCAACTAATCATTTGACCTTAGATGCTTTGGTCGATGGATTGAAAACGGGAGATGAAAGCGATCGGATCACCTGTATCCGTAATTTAGTTGATGGCGGAAAAATAAAATTTAACAGCGGTAAGTATTATCTCTAATGGAATAAATAAAGAGTACAGTCCCCTTTACACAGAAACACACTGTTACAAAATAAGTGTGAAATAATCACATTAGCATACAATTGACCGAGTTTGTTTGCTTAATTGAATGTTGTTTATATATTTGTGCTAACCACTTTATAAACGATATGGAATACTGCGACTCTACGGATGCTGAATTACTAACGAAAATAAAGGAAAATGACCACCGAGCATTCAAAGAGATTTATAAGAGATATTGGAAAGTGTGTTTTTTACAATTATTCAAAAAATCAAGCAGTAAAGAGTTAGCAGAGGAATTAACCCAAAATATTTTCATATCCCTGTGGGAGCGCAGGCAAATAGTTGAAATAAACAATTTATCTGCTTACTTGATGTCGGCTGTTCGATTCAGCTTCATTAATTATCTAAAAAACGTTTTGCAATTTGATCAATATGCGGAATACAAAAAGACGCATAGTGAGATCGGTGCGAATAGCTTGGAAGAGCAGTTAGCGGTTCGGGAGCTTTCTATCTCGATAGAAAAAGGAATTAATATGCTGCCTCGTAAAACCCGGGAAGTGTTTGTGCTAAGTCGCCTAGAATATAACTCGGTGAAGGAGATCGCACAGAAATTAAAAATTTCCGAAAAGGCAGTAGAATACCATATTACCCAATCGTTAAAAGCCATGCGCCTAGCCCTGAAGGATTATATGATTATTATAACTTTTATTGTTTCTGCTTTATTTTGCTGCTAGAACGACTTCCGGAAATCGTCTATCAGCTTTTATTGCATATCCCTGGCTTTGCAACAAGCTTGCTCAGATCCTTACCACAAGATTATACTGGCTAATTATCACATTGGCTAATTCGTTAAGTAGTCAAATAGTTGAGTAGGGAAATAGTTGCTCTACAATTCACCACTTAACGACTCAACCAGTCAACGTTTCAACAACTCAACCACACCACGTCTCAACCAAATAAAAAAAAAATTAAAAAAATTTAGGGGTATGGCTTAGTTGTATTACTATAGATATGTAAAGCCTTTATAAGGCCTATACTAACCAGCATCATTATGAGCCGTAAAGCCTTTCAAAGTTTATTGGAGCGCTATTTAAAAGGTAACTGCACACAGGAGGAGCAGGAAACCGTTCGTCGTTGGTATGATTTGTTAGATAGCGATGTCGATTTAAATTTAAGCGAAGTCGAATTTGCAGAACTGGAAGATCGGCTATGGGATAAGATTAACAAGGAAACGCAGCCAAGGGAGGACAAAAAAAAAGGTCGATCGACGGTGATTAGGCCATTCGGTAGATTTTATATATCAACAGCCGCAGCCGCGGTGCTGTTAATTGTAGGTTCGGTTTGGGTTTACAATCGATTAAAGTGCAATCCCGTTGAACCGGACTTTGTGAGTAAAAAGGAAAGCTTCATTACGAAAGTTATAAATCCGAATGATGAACCATTGGAAGTTTCCTTGCCGGATTCAACGCGGATTAAGCTTTTCAAAGGAGCGCAGCTAACATATGCTACTCGTTTTAATAAACGAGAAGTTTCATTAGTCGGTGACGCACTATTTAATGTGAAGGGAGACCCCGCTAATCCTTTTCAGGTATTTCATGAAGAAATGATTACCAGGGTATTAGGTACTTGTTTTAAAATCCAGTCGGGCAAGGGAGCGGGTAAAGACGAAGTAATTGTGTACACCGGTAAGGTACAAGTAATACGAAGTGCTAAAAATAATTTGGTACGACGAATAATAGAGACACCGAAGACCTTGAATTTAACGATGAATCAACGAGCGATATTGGACGAGCAAAAAGGAAGCTTTAGTGAAACGTTGGTAGAAAGGCCCATTCCTGTTGAGACGAAAAGAACGCTACTTGATGAGGTCGTATTTAAAGAAATCAGTTTAGCAGACTTAGCCAATAAATTAAGTGATGTTTATCATATCGATATCCGTGTAAGACCAGCTGTCAGGAAGATTACATTTCGAGGAGATTTGAGTGGTATGGAGTTGTTTGATCAGCTAAATCTCGTTTGCAATGTTACAGAAACCAATTACCATATAATCGGTAAAACAATTGAAATCCAATAAATCCAATCAATAAAACGAAAACCAAACATGAATCGCTTATGAACACAACGTAGACTAAACCAAACAAAGACCGGCAATATGGGGGTATTGCCGGTCGGAGATTAAATCATGATTCAGGGTCGGTGCTTAAAACCGGCCCTTCACAAACCAAAATTTTTCGAATTTATGAAAAAAGAACGAATTATTGCTTTAACAAAAACGGCGATGAGAATATCCTTTATTCAAGCGCTTCTTATTTCGGTGGGAACCTTAAGTGCCTACGCCCATACAGCCGAAGCACAGGGAGCTTTGAAAAAAACGATTAGCATAACGAAGAAGAGGATGACCTTGAAGAACTTTTTAGAGAATTTGGAAACCCAATCTCAAGTAAAGTTCGTGTACAGTCCTTCTATATTAAAAAGCCATCGAATAGTGGAGGTGGGAAGCTTGCAAAGTAACTTGGCGGATGTGTTGGAGGAGGTATTGGCTCCGATGGATATTAATTATAAGGTAGAAAATGAAAAGATCTTACTCATTCAGAATCGACAAGAACTGAAAATTGTAGGTAGAGTAACCGATGCAACGGATAATGCGCCTTTGCCAGGAGTCAGTGTCTTAGTAAAAGGGTCAACCAATGGTATTTTAACAGACAATCAAGGGCAGTATAGCTTAACCGTGAAGGCAAACGACATATTAGTTGTCTCCTATGTAGGTTATACGAGTCAAGAAGTTCGCGTTAGCAGTGGGAAGACAACTTATAACATCAGCTTGCAATCAACTACGAGCGATTTGGACGAAGTGGTGGTTACCGGTTATTCCGCACAACGTAAGAAAGACTTGACAGGTGCCGTTGCGGTGGTTGATATTGGACAATTGAAAAGCCAGCCTGCTGCGAGCCCAGTTGAAGCCTTACAAGGTAAAGCCACTGGCGTGCAAATCGTTTCTGATGGAGCGCCGGGAGCAACACCTCAGATACGCATCCGCGGTTATAGTACAATCAATAATAACGACCCTTTATATGTAATTGATGGGGTTCCTTATGAAGGAAAATTAGGTTGGTTGAACTCGAATGATATCGAAAGTATGCAGGTATTGAAAGACGCTTCGGCGGCTTCCATATATGGGGCACGTGCAAATAATGGAGTTGTTATTGTCACTACAAGAAAGGGTACTAAAGGAAAAGCGACAATAGGTTTAGATGCATATTACGGTGTTCAACAAGCTAGAAGTAGCGCTTTTCCAGATATGTTAAATCCACAACAGTGGGCAGAAAATCTTTATCAAGGTTATCGTAATGCAGGCCTAGATCCAGTCAGTGCCTGGGGTAGGATGTATGGTTCTGGAGATAACCCAGTATTACCGGATTATTTATTAGCTGGAGGAAAAGTTGGCGCCCAAATTACTGCTGCAGATGTGGATCCTGCTCTATATAATTATTCGCGTGATAACTCCACCTTTTACCAGATTACTCAAGCAAATAAGGTGGGAACCAATTGGTTCAAAGAACTGACGCAGTCTGCTCCTATGCAAAGTTATCAACTTAGTGCTAGCGGTGGGTCGGATGATGCAACCTACGCAATGTCTGGCGGGTATTTTAAACAAGAAGGCGTGGTGATTAATACCGGTTTCCAACGTTTTAATTTTAGATCCAACACCCAATTTAGTGCATTTAATAAAAAATTACGCATCGGAGAAAACGCGCAATATTCTTATACAGAGAATTATGGCATAGGATCTAATGTTAATGTCTCTGGTGATTATCAGGGAGAAGGAAGCGTGCTCGGATTTGCCTATAGGATACAAAATATTATTCCTGTATATGATATTATGGGGAATTTTGCCGGGTCTCGAGGTGGTGCTTTGGGAAATGGAGAGAATCCTGTGGCCATATCTTATCGAGCTAAGGATGACAAATCGAAAAGTAATACATTTTTTGGTAATGCATTTGCTGAATACGACATTATTGAGGGTTTGATGTTGCGCACCAGTTTTGGTATTCGCTATGAAAACTGGGGCAATATTGATATTGTCTATCCTAATCCGGAATTTCAGGAAGGAAGTTTTAACAACGCCTTGACAGAAAACCAAGGATATAATACCGAGTGGACTTGGACAAACACTTTGAATTATAAACCGAAACTTGGTGATGACCACAGTTTGAATGTATTGTTGGGTACAGAGGCTTTTAAAAGCCGCAGTCGACAATTAACTGGAGGTAGGAATAACTTCTTTATCTTAAATAGCCTGGATTATCTTTATCTAAGTCAAGGAAGCTCTAATATTAGCAATAACAGTTTAGGTAACGTAGGTTCCCTATTCTCTTTATTTGGTAAGGCCGACTATGCTTTTAAAGACCGTTATTTATTAAGTTTAACTGTACGTCGTGATGGTTCGTCTAACTTCGGTCCAGATAATCTTTATGGGGTATTTCCTGCAGCTAGTGCAGCTTGGCGGCTATCTGAAGAGGAATTTTTGAAAGACGCTACTTGGTTGTCTGATTTGAAAATCCGTGCAGGGTATGGAGTTACAGGTAACCAGCGGATTCCAACCTTTCAATACCTCAATCGCTTTTCTTCCACTATTGCGCAATCTTCTTATCCGATGGGAGGAAGCTCATTTGTAACGGGTATTTACCAAAATGCTTACAGTAATCAAGGTATCAAATGGGAAGAGGTGAAATCGCTCAATTTAGGACTTGATTTTACTTTATTGAATGGTGATTTTGACGGGTCGTTTGATTGGTATAACCGTAAAACGAGCGACATGCTTTATCAATTGCCTTTGCCTGCCATTGCGATCGGTTTAGGAACTTCTCCTTATGTGAATGTGGGTGATATGCAAAACAAAGGAGTAGAATTGTCGCTAGGATATCATTATGGCAGAAGTCAACAAAAACCATTTACGTTGGATGTTACAGCAAATATATCGCGAAACGTAAACGAGGTGGTTTCTTTAGCGCCATCCGTAACGCAGCAGGTATATGGGAATTTTAGAAGCTTGCAAACCACTATTTTGAAAGACGGCGCGCCTTTTGGTTCGTTTTATGGTTACAATATGATCGGTATTTATCAAGACGAAGAGGATCTTGCGAATAGCCCGACTTATTCTGGTGCACGTGTGGGGGGACCAAAGTATGCAGATATTAGTGGAAACGGAACCATCGGTCCAGAAGACCGTGATGTCATTGGTAGCCCACATCCTGATTTTGTTTATTCACTAGGTATTAATGCTGCCTACAAAAATTTTGATGTTCAAATGTTCTTTAATGGTTCACAAGGAAATGACTTATATGAAGCGACGCGTTATTTTACGGATTTCGGGACTTTCGCTGGGCAAACCAGTACTCGTTTGTTAAACGCTTGGAGTCCAACAAATACCGGCAGCATGACACCTTCGCCTTATCAAGGGGCTTCAGATTTTGAATATGCTTCCTCTAGTTATTATGTACAGGATGGAAGTTTTTTCCGAATGAAGAATTTTCAGATAGGCTATAACTTTCCTGTGAAGACGCTTTTTGGAGCCAATACTGAAATCAGTAGATTCCGCGTTTATCTCGGTGCAACGAATTTATTTACCATCACAAATTATACTGGCCTTGATCCGGAAGTCTCACAAACCAATAGCACCTTTCAAGCTTTGGGAGTTGACTTTGGTGTTTATCCGGTACCACGTCAATATATGATAGGGTTAAATATTGGCTTCTAATAATTAATGTTTCTGATGAGGCCTATAAGTTATCAGATTAATAACAAAAAACGTATCCGATGAAAAAGAATAAAATTGCAATATTGATAAGTATTTCTCTCTTAGCACTAGGCTCTTGTAGTAAGTCGTTTTTGGAGAAAGTTCCCCAGGGGCAGCTGTCAGACCCGCAGGTGATAAGTAGTGAAGGGGTGGAAGGCTTACTAGTTGGGGCCTACGCACTTTTGAATGGTAATCAGGATGGGACTTGGGGAAATTATGCTTCTGCACCAAGCCAATGGTTATTTGGGGAGGTAGCCTCTGATAACGCGCATAAGGGAAGTGATGGTACTGACCAGCCTAACATGAATCTTATTGAGGTATATCAGCCTACAAGTACCAACGATAACCTTTCTGTTATGTGGACCCGTTATTATGAGGGAATTGCTAGATGTAACAATACATTGCGGGTGTTAGCGGCTGATCAATCTGGAAATAAGACAATTAGCGCCGATCGTGCTGCTCAAATTCAAGGCGAGGCACGTATGTTAAGGGCTCATTATTATTTTTTCCTAGTAAGAGTATTTAAAAACATCCCGTATGTGGACGAAAATACACCGCCGGATGAGGCGAAGACTAAACCAAATGATACCGATGTATACCCAATGATTGTTGCTGATCTTGAGTTTGCGGTGGAAAACCTACCCGTGGAAAAAATAAACGGACAGGTTGGTCGGGTAGATAAAATGGCGGCTGAAGCCTATTTGGGGAAAGTATTGTTGTACCAAAAACAATATGCAGAAGCTCTGCAGCACTTTACAAATGTAATGGCAGGAAAAGATATTACGTCCATGCCTTATGAGAATAATTTTGATGTAACAACAGAAAATGGTCCGGAATCTATTTTTGCTGTCCAACATGCTATTAGTCCAGACGGAACCGGAGATAACGCCAATGTAGGTGATATGCTGAGTGGCCTGTATGGCACTTCACCGGTAGGTTGCTGCGGATTCTTCCAGCCAACCTTCGACTTGGTTAATGCCTTTAAAGTGAATGAACAAGGCTTGCCGTATTTAGACGGATCTTATCGCAGCAATCCCTACAAGTCGGACTTTGGTTTGAGCGGGGCCGCAAAGGATAATTACCAATTAGACGTTAATTTACGTTTTGACCCTCGTCTGGATTATACGGTTGGTAGGCGAGGAGTTCCTTATTTGGATTATGGTACCATGCCTGGTGATGCTTGGATTCGTTTGGCTAGTTATGCAGGTCCCTTTGTGGGCAAGAAGAATCAGGTTCCGGTCGCGCAGTTCCCTTCACATACGGTTTCCGGTGCAGCCTACATTAATGATCTGAACGTGAACCTAATTCGACTGGCTGACGTTGTTTTAATGGCGGCCGAATGTCAAATTGAATTGGGAAATTTAAGTGAAGCACTTCGCTTAGTAAATTCAGTTAGAGCAAGGGCGGCTACCATAGCGCCGATTTCGATAGGAGATACACCAGCTGCTCAATACGATGTAAAACCTTATCCTTCCTTTCCAAGTGTAGAATACGCTCGCAACGCGGTGCGGTTTGAACGTCGATTGGAATTAGCTATGGAGGGACATCGGTTCTTTGACTTAGTTCGATGGGGCGTTGCCAAGGATGTGCTTGAAAGCTATTCGGGATTTGAAGGTGGATTTTTACAATCTTACCGTAATCTTACCTTTAGTTCACGGAACGAATATTTCCCAATACCGCAAGATCAGATCGATCAAAGTAGCGGAACTTTAAAGCAAAATGAAGGTTACTAATTCATACTTCGCTTGAACAAGAGGGCCGTTTCTATCTATGAAACGGCTCTTCTTGTTTAAATGGGACTAGTGCTTGCCTTTAATTTGGAAAAGAAATATTAGGTTTGTGGTAAAGGAAACGACTTGAATGAAACTAAACGATAAATCAACCATTAGGGCCTGGGCCATGTTCGATTGGTCGAACTCCGCTTATAATTTGGTAATCACTTCTACTATTTTTCCAGCCTATTACACGGCGATTACTACTACGCAGGATAAGGGTGATCAAGTTAATTTTTTTGGTTTTCAATTTATTAATACCGCATTAGCAAATTACTCGCTTGCCTGTGCTTATTTGATCATGGCCATCGTACTGCCTGTTCTTTCTGCGATTGCCGACAATAGGGGAAACAAAAAGTCATTCATGAAAGTCTTTACTTATTTGGGAGGCCTTTCCTGTATTGGACTGTTTTTCTTTAAACTAAATACTTTAGAGTGGGGAATTATCTGTAGTACGCTTGCTGCGATGGGCTATATAGGGGGTGTGCTTTTCAATAACTCCTACCTGCCGGAGATAGCAAGCATTGACGAACAGGATCGGGTAAGTGCCCAGGGATTTGCTTATGGTTATATAGGGAGTGTTTTATTACAGATCATTTGTTTCGTATTTGTTCTTAAACCGGAATGGTTCGGTATTCAGGATGCTACTTTTGCCCCTCGTCTTTCATTTTTATTGGTTGGGCTCTGGTGGATGGGTTTTTCTCAAATACCGTTCAAGAAGCTACCATCAGGAAAAGCGAAGCCAAACAAAATAAATACACATATTTTAAGAAGCGGTTTTAATGAGCTGAACGCGGTGTGGATCAAAATTAAGGGATTGCAAAATCTTAAAAAGTTTCTAGGCGCTTTCTTTTTTTACGCAATGGGCGTGCAAACAACGATGTTGGTAGCGGCTGCTTTTGGCGAGAAAGTATTGCATTTGGGAGCATCGAAATTAATTGTCACGATCCTGATTATTCAATTGGTAGCTATCGTAGGCGCTTTTTTTATGTCTACGTTGGCCAAAAGACTGGGTAATGTACGGGTCTTGATTATAGCCGTGTTGTTATGGATCGTTGTCTGTTTTAGCGCTTATTTGATACAAACAGAGATGCAATTTTACATCTTAGCAGCATTAGTAGGACTTATCATGGGAGGAATCCAGTCGTTGTCTAGGTCCACCTATTCCAAATTAATACCCCGTGAAGAAGAGGATACAACGGCTTTTTTTAGTTTTTATGATGTAACGGAAAAACTCGCCATTGTCATTGGGCTTTTCTTTTTTGCTTTTATCGAAGAACAAACAAAAAACATTCGATATTCTGCATTATCGTTAGCATTGTTCTTCGGCATAGGTATGTTCTTTTTGATTCGACTTCTCCGTCAGAATAATAAAGAGAATGTTTCGTTGAATTAGAGTGTATTAAGATT
This sequence comes from Olivibacter sp. EAT-5, assembly GCF_044784325.1. Lineage (NCBI taxonomy): Bacteria > Pseudomonadati > Bacteroidota > Sphingobacteriia > Sphingobacteriales > Sphingobacteriaceae > Olivibacter > Olivibacter sp. EAT-5. The sequence continues at coordinate 3,990,339 of NZ_CP173028.1, forward strand.
AAAGGAACGTTTATTTTAACTTCTTTCTTTCTCCGCGAAAGAAAGAAGCAAAGAAAGCTCGCCGCTGCCTGCCTACCGCAGGCAGGCAAAATTTACAGGAGTGTTAGTGCCTCCCAGTGCTAGTTGTAAATTTTGGAGGCGGCATTTTAGTAGAACGGAGAGCTTTTGCGAGCAGCCAATAAGGACTTAAGGGCTGGAGAAAACGGCCTTGGAGGACACCGGCTTTGACAACCGGAATAGAACCTATCAAAAACAATTATTACCTTTGAAACAAAAGGAATACCTATGGAAGTAAGCTTATTTATACCCTGTTTTATTGATCAACTATATCCAACAACCGCTTTTAACACAATTAAAGTGTTGGAGAAGGCAGGGTGTAAAGTACAATACAACCCTGAACAGACCTGTTGTGGGCAGCCGGCCTACAATGCGGGATTTTGGGATGAGGCTAAGGTTATTGGCAATAAATTTCTCGACGATTTCGCGGAAGCTAAATATATAATATCCCCTTCGGCGTCTTGCACAGGTATGGTGAAAAATGCTTATAATGATCTTTTTACCAATTCAATGGTGCATAATAAGTGCCGTAGCATTCAATCAAGTATACACGAACTATCAGACTTCTTAATAAATATAGTAAAAAAGGACTATTTTGGAGCAGAATTGGAAGGGCGAGCGGTCTATCACGACTCATGCTCAGCCTTGAGGGAGTGTAGAATAAAAGAAGAACCGCGTCAGCTATTGGCAAAAGTAGATGGGTTGGAGCTTGTTGAGATGCGCGACCAAGATACCTGTTGTGGTTTTGGCGGAACCTTCGCAGTTAAATTTAGTGGAATATCTTCTGCCATGGCTGAACAAAAAGTAAATAATGCGCTTGCTATGGATGCTGAGTACATCATCTCAACAGACGCTTCATGCTTATTGCATCTTCAGGCCTATATTGATAAGCAAAATCTTCCCATAAAAACGATGCACTTAGCGGATGTGTTGGCTAATGGATGGGGAAACGTATAAATAGTTTGTAAAAATGATTTGACAATTAGGCGTTCCATATTATTTTTGTCTTACAAAAGCCGACGTAGCTCAGCTGGTAGAGCAACGCATTCGTAATGCGTAGGTCGCAGGTTCGATCCCCGTCGTCGGCTCTCTTTAATAGAAAAGTCTCCCTATCAGTTTTTTGTGCTTTTTATGGGGCAAGTAATCTGTAAAAATTAACGTACATTATTTCTGAATAAAAGATTGTAAACGTAAGCCTAAGGTTCGTAATTGGCATTAAATATTCTTCGGCAATAGAAATCTTTCCTCTTTTTTTTCTAAATTGCCTGCCTATACAAACCAAAAAATCATGAGTAACAGAAGAGAATTCTTAAAGCAAATGGGGGCAGGAGCTTTAGGCCTTACCGCTTTATCTAATTTACCACTAGACCTTTTCGCATCTACCAACGGGAAGTATTTTTTTGATATATCCTTGGCACAATGGTCGTTGCATAAGACGTTATTTGGTAAACAAATGGATAATTTAGATTTTGCGGAAACTGCGGCAAAGAAATATGGCATTTTTGCTGTAGAATATGTAAATCAGTTCTTTAAGGACAAAGCGAAAGATCAAGCTTACCTTAAAGACATGTTAAAACGATCGAAAGATAATGGCGTGAAGAATGTACTGATTATGGTTGATGGAGAAGGAAGCCTGGGGGCGCCTGACGATGCGGAACGTAAGACGGCCGTGGAGAATCATTATAAATGGGTGGAAGCGGCTAAGTTTTTAGGCTGCCATGCAATACGAGTAAATGCTGCCGGGAAAGGCTCTGCAGAAGAGGTGAAAGGCGCTGCCATTGATGGTTTAGGAAGGCTAAGCGAGTTTGCGGCTAAACATAAAATTAATGTGATCGTAGAGAATCATGGTGGTATGTCTTCAGATGGACAATGGCTGAGCGCTGTTTTGAAACAAGTGGGTAAAAAGAACTGCGGAAGTCTACCGGACTTTGGTAATTTTTACGAATATGATCGTTATCAGGGCGTTACAGACTTAATGCCATTTGCCAAAGGCGTAAGCGCTAAAACTCATGATTTCGATAACGAAGGTAATGAAACGCAGATTGACTACCTGCGTATGATGAAAATTGTGAAAGATGCCGGATATAAAGGGTATGTAGGCATAGAGTACGAAGGAAGTAAATTGAGTGAAGACGAAGGGATAAAGAAAACCAAGCTTCTATTGGAAAAAGTGGGAGCTGCTCTAAGTTAGTTGAAAGATTGCATAAATTACAAAGATACTTTCTGTTGTCAAATCAGAAAGTATCTTTAGCTTTAAACGGCGCGCTATAAGGGCTCAAAATGAGATTGAGCGTTTTATGAAGACCGATAGATAACCAATTAATAAAAACATAACCTTAACGTAATATCTGAGGATTTTTTGTTTGCTATTTTGGCCGAATATTTTTTTCAACCTGTTTGATGAATAGTCGAATTTCGATCTAGAGATGGATAATCTAAACGAGCGAGCATTTTGGAAAGCATTTATCAAAGGCAACGACCGAGCTTTTGAAAATATTTACAAGCTTTATGCCGATCGGCTTTTTGCATTCGGCATGAAATATCATGCTGACCGCGATGTTATCAAAGACTGCCTACATGATCTATTTGTTAATCTTTTTCATTATCGAAGCAAGCTAAATCCAGACGTTAATCCGCTTTCTTATCTTTTTACTTCTTTGCGGAATAATGTTTTAGCTCGATTAAGAAAGGATAATAGAAGTCAAGCGCTCTTGGAACGGATCGATTATCCCTTTGATCTGGAATGGAGCCCCGAAACGGTGTGGATCAAAAAGGAAGAAGATAGGCAGCTTGTTGTTAAGCTTCAGCAGCTGATCAAACGACTGCCGGCACGTCAAAGGGAAGTCATCTACCTGAAATTTAATGAAGAGCTGTCATATGAGGAAATAGCAAGTATCCTTGATATTTCTATCGCGAGCTGTCGCACCTTAATATATCGTGCAATCAAGCAATTGCGAGAGCATGTAGAAGACATACCACTAGTGCAGGTATTTTGCCTTCTGTTATCTAATGTTCGTTATTAGCTGCTTCTTGATTTTAGTTATATTGATCCAGCAATAAATTTGTTTAGATTTGTCTAAGTGTTTTTAATCGCTTCTGAGATCTCTTCTCCCCTCTGTAATCCATCCCAACACCATAATTGTACTTTTCAGGTAATTGCTTCGAATTTACTACAAATACTATCTATGTGCCATCCAGGGTGAGTCCAGGTTTTTACCTTAAAAACCTGGACTCACCCTGGACCCAATGTGGACTCACCCTGGACTCACCCCGAAGAAAGTACCTAGCATGTCTTGTCCTGTGTCTTGTTAAAATAGGCTGGTGGTTGTTTAATTCAAAAGAAATTCTTGACTTTAAAGTTCGATGAAAGGACGCAAACAAGATAACGATTTACAAGCTAAACTTGAAATTTTTATGATAGTATGCGTCTCATTATTTGTCAAATATTAAATCGTTTTTTTGAAAAAAAATTAAAAATTTAGTCTATAAAAATTAACTGCTTTACTCTTACCTATAAAAGACAATCTTAAATGGGAAAGAAAAAGGCCGAAGATATTTTGAATGAGGATAAACCAGACGTGAACATGCCTAGCGATGATAAGCAGGCATCTTTGGCCAACGCGATTGTCGATACAGTAAAAAACGTCAAGAATGCATCTTTTTCGGAAGAGGAAAATGTAGCGCTTTGGCATGAAATTCACCATACGATTGAGCCTCGGAAAAATACAACTCCCTCTCTACGAAAAGGCTTGGTGGCCGCTATCGTGCTTTTTCTGATCGGTGCTGCTCTTTACTTATATCATGTCAATATACCAGAGGTTGATATTCAAAAGGTTGCGATTATTAATAAAGGATACCTTTCGAAATCAGATGATGTGCAATTTATCAACGCTGAAAAAAAAACACGGGTGCTTCACGATACATTGGTTGTTTACAAACAATTTGTAAAACAAGAGCATGTTTCACAAAACGAGCAGGTGGGTTATAATTCAATTGGCGTACCTTACGGAAAACGGAGTGAAATCGTTTTGGAAGACGGAACAAAAGTTTGGCTGAATGCCGGCTCCATATTAACGTTTCCTGAAAAATTTAACGAAAAAGACCGAGCCGTTTATCTGGAAGGTGAGGGTTATTTTGAGATTGCTAAAGATGCCAACAGACCTTTCTTTGTCTTATCAGAGGTGATGAAAATACAGGTACTTGGTACGAGTTTCAATCTTAGTGCTTATGCCGATGATGATTATGTGTCGGTGCTTTTATTGACGGGGAATATCGCGTTGTTACCAAATGGAAATCAGTCTTTTGAACGCCGGATGCTAAAACCGGGGACAGAGGCTCGCTTCGGAAAAAGCCGACAAAAGCTGTTGATTCAACCGGCCTCTGAAAGCTCGATTTCATGGACTAATAGGAGATTGCTTTTGAATAGCATGAACTTAGAGGAGATGCTAAAGAAATTAGAGCGTTTCTATAATGCGGAAATTGAGCTGCCCAAGCCAGCCATCGAGGATGAAACCTTTTCAGGGAGCCTGGATCTGACTCAAACATTGCCTGAAGTGTTGCAAAATGTATTTGATGTTTCAAAATATACTGTCAATCAAATAGGAAGGAGGGTATACATCCAGACGAAGTAGGATAATCAACCAAAAATTCAAATAGGGAAGGTGCTGCAACACCCCCCCGTTTACAAAAAATTAACTGGAATAATTAATTAATCGATCTACTAAAGTATGAATTTTTTTTACACCTGCCAATCACCACCCAAGCAGGTTAATACTGTCATTAAAATTTTTCGAATGTTAAAATTGGCTGCATTTTTAGTTTGCATTAACGTCATGGTAGTGCATGCTAACTCGTACTCCCAAGGTAAAATCAGTGTTCGAATTAAAAACGGTGCATTAAGCGATTTTTTTAAAGAAATTCAAACACAGACTAAATACGCTGTTTTTTACAGCGATAAGCTTGTCGCTGGTAAAAAAATCAATATCAATGCAAAGAACAAAGATTTACTACAAACACTGGATCAGGTGTTGAAAGACGCCGGCCTAAGTTATATGGTCTCAGGTAATCAGATCAGAATTCAGGCTCGAGCCATCGTACCGCTCCGGACTGGTGCTACACAAGATTCCGTACTTACTGTGAATGGGCGTGTATTTGATACGAACGAACCTGCAAATCCGCTGATTGGGGTTTACGTCCGTAATAAACATCGCCAAGGAGGAACGACGACGGACGAAAATGGAAATTTCTCGTTGTCCGTTAACCAGGGCGATATTTTGGTGTTTACTTCTATGGGGTACCAAGCAGTAGAACGGAGGATTACGGGAAATGATGCAAATTTCAATGTCTTCTTAGAAGAAGACGTAGCATCGCTTGAAGAGGTTGTTGTTGTGGGGTATGGCACCCAGAAGAAAATCAATCTAACGGGAGCGGTAACTGCTATGACCGCTAAAGACTTAGAAAGTAGGCCAATTACTAATGTTGGTCGCGGTATGCAGGGCATCCTACCCGGAGTTACCGTTAGGAATACAAACACAGTTCCAGGGGGAAACGCACCGTCCATTCGAGTAAGAGGCATTGGTACTTGGGGAGATGCATCACCCTTAGTGGTCATAGATGGGATTCCCGGAGGCGATCTTAATATTTTGAATCCGGATGACATCGAAAGCATTTCGGTATTGAAAGATGCTGCTTCATCTTCGATATACGGTGTTAGAGGAGCAAACGGCGTGATATTAGTCACTACCAAAACCGGAAAGAAAGGCACGCCACCCAATATTTCGCTGAATAGTTATTATGGTATACAGACGCCAACGGCTTTACCGGAGTTTTTAGGCTCTCCTGAATTTATGGAACTCCATAACGAAGCTACGCAAAATGCAGGGCAAACACCCGTTTACTCAGCTGAGCAAATTGAAATTGCCCGCAATGGATCCGATCCGAATTATTTCGCCAATACCAATTGGATAGAAGAAATTTACAAAGACAATGCGCCACAACAGAGCCATAATGTCAATATTAACGGTGGAGGCAACGATATGAGCTATTTCTTGTCTTATGGTTACCTAGGTGAAGGAGGTCTTGTGGTTGGCGATCAATTTAAAGCAAATAGGCATAATGTTCGCGCCCGTATTAATACGACGTTACTTGACCGATTGAAGCTAGATGCTAATGTGGGCTACATTGATCGCGATGTACAAAGCAACGCCGGAGGTGATGGAGGACGCGCCCTACTGGCTTCAGCAACAAGTATCACACCCCTTGTACCGGTTCGTTTTACAAATGGTAGCTGGGGCTATCATGGCGGTCAGGCTAACCCAGTGGCGATAGCAAATGATGGAGGATACAATGACTTCGGTTCGCAGGAAGTGACAGCCAATTTAAGCGCGACGTTAACGATTGCTGATGGTTTGGATATTAAGGGACAATATGGATTGGTTCGTTCGAATTCCAAACGAACTGTATTAAGTTCGACTATAAACTATTATAGTCCGGATGATAATGAGCTTATTTATCAAACGAACTATCCAAACTCCATTAATGTGACTGATTATACGAATCTCTATCAGACCTTTATTGGTACGGCGAATTATACGAAAACTTTTAACGAAAAACATGAAGTAAACGGTTTACTGGGAGTTTCACAGGAAGAGAATATCAATAATAGCTTTACAGCAAGTAGACAGAATCTCCCGGTAGATATTCCGTCTTTGAATCTTGGCGTTGATAATCCATTGAATAACAGCAGTGGTTATCAATATGCATTGCAGTCTTTTTTTGGAAGGGCAAACTATGCATATGACAGCAAATATCTATTTGAAGGAAATTTTCGATATGACGGGTCTTCTCGTTTTGCGCCGGAAGTACGTTGGAATTGGTTTGGATCAGTTTCAGCAGGATGGGTGTTCTCTGAGGAGGATTTTTTTGATAAATGGCGAACGACCTTTCAAACTGCCAAACTGCGGATTTCTTATGGTACGCAAGGGAATGATCGTATAAGAAGAGGGGATACCGATCTCTATTATCCCTATATGTCTATTCTGGAACCTGCACAAGTTGGATCCAATAATCCTATCGGAAACCAACCGCGTATTGGTTATCGTCAAACGGAGTTTGCTAACCGTATTGTCACCTGGGAACAGGCCGAAAAATTCAATGTTGGTCTGGATTTAACCATGCTGAAGGGACGTTTCGACGTGACTGCGGATTACTTTATAAATAATACGAACGATATTCTGTTAAATCCGCCATTGCCGGATGTTATTGGTATGGGGACAAACTATCCTTCCCAAAATGCCGGCGCAGTACAAAATAAGGGTTGGGAAATTAACCTTGCTTGGCGCGATCAAATAGGTGAAGTCAAGTATGGCGTTAATCTCAATTTATCGGATGTTCGGAACAAGATTACGCGCTTAGACGATTATGCCCAAAACCTAAGTGACCGCGTGCGTTTAGTGGGATATCCTATCGATGCGTTATATGGCTTTATTGCAGAACGTATCGCTCAAATCGACGATTTCGACTTGATTGATGGAGAATATGTGCCGAAATTTCCGTTTCAGGCAGGAGATTTGGTAGCTCCTGGAGATCTGATCTATCGCCCAGCTAGCCCGGAAGATGAAGCCATTACGGTCGGTAAGGATCGACATGTATTAGGCAGTGATATTCCACGATATACGTACGGCTTTAGGGGAGATCTAGCTTGGAAAGGATTTGATTTCAGTTTTTTCTTACAAGGAGTGGGCAAGGCCGATGGTTGGTTAACCGGTTCCGCTAGGCATCCTTTCATTAACAATAGCGCCATGCCTCAGCGAGTGCATTTAGACCGGTGGACACCTGAAAATCCAGATGCAAGTTATCCTCGTTTTGTATTCAATAGACAACATAACACCCGGTTGTCATCTTATTGGATAGAGAATGCAGCTTATCTGCGACTAAAAAATATCCAGTTGGGCTATACCTTACCGAGTCGGATTACCGAAAAATTTAGAGCCAGTAAGTTGCGCTTCTATGTGTCGGCGGAAAATCTTTTCACTTTGACCGATTTCTTTTATGGGTACGATCCTGAAGCACCGGTAGCGCAAGGGGCTAATTTTTATCCACAACTAAAAACGTTTGTTGTAGGCTTGAACGTAAATTTTCGATAGCAAAAAAATAGTTAAAAAATGAAGAGCTTAATGATCAGGCAGTGCGTATACTATACAGGGATACTGGTATGTTTTTTCAGTATAACCGGATGTAAAGATTATTTAGACCGTGAACCTTTGGATGCAATACCGAATGAGCGCTACTGGAAAAATACAGAGCAGCTCGAAATGGCAATGACGGCTATTTTTTCACGGGTAAAAGCAAAGAATACTGTTGATATGGAGAATATGGGCGAGAACACCATGTGGCCTTCTACAAATCAATATAAGGATATCGGTTCGGGAGTGTTTCCGGTTACACAACCGACAGTAAATGATGAATGGCGTAATATGTATCGAGACATTCGTGAGTCTAATACTTTTCTGGCAAATTATCGAACTGCGGCAGAGACAAGCCCTGGCGCGAACGAGCTGCTGGCAGCGGAGGTCAGGGTACTAAGAGCGCTTGCCTATAGTTTCGTCGTTTCTTTCTGGGGCGATGTTCCATTAGTTTTGAGGCCTTTGGAGCTTGGCGATGAAGAGGTGTATGGAGAACGTACGCCCCGTGAGGAAGTCGTGGATTTTATATTGGCAGATTTAGATACCGCGGCAGCCATTCTATCACCGACAATTCCGACAGGTAATCGCTTAGGAAGAATAAATAAAGGAGCCGCACTTGCTTTAAAGGCACGTATTGCATTGGCGGAAGGGCGATACGATGTAGCTGAAGAGGCGGCGAAAGCTGTAATGGATTTAGGTGTGTATCGCTTGTATAGCAATGGTAATCCAGCCACATCTTATTGGGAATTGTTCACCAATGCCGGTAAATTGGCCAACGGCCGTAACCAAGAGACCATCCTTGCACGGCTACATCTAATGGATATCATTATGCATAACCTTAGTAGGGAGATCCAAGTACCCGATCAGTCGGCACGTTTTGTACCAACACGCTCGTTGGTGGATTCTTACCTATGTACCGACGGTTTGCCAATCAATAAATCGCCTATGTACCAAGATAGTACCTACGAAAGTATTTTTCGAAATCGCGATCCTCGAATGACGCAAACGATTTTGGTTCCAGGCGATACCTGGGGAGGGCGTTATGACGGCAGACCGATTAATGAGAACGATAATCCAAGTGTTTTCATGCGACCGAAATTCAATCAAGATGGCCGTGGTTGTATGACTACGACAGGTTATTATTATAAGAAATATGTGACACCTTCAGCTGTTGGACTGGTTGGAAGGGACGACAATGACATTCATTTAATACGATATGCTGAGGTTCTGTTGACGTATGCGGAAGCCCGCTTTGAGCAGGGGAAATTGACCCAGGAAGATTTAGATAGGTCTATAAATCTTCTTCGAGACAGGGTAGGTATGGTTCATATGGATTTAGGCTTTATGGCCGCTAACGGCCTGGATGTTCGCACAGAAATCCGGCGCGAACGGCGTGTGGAGTTGGCATTGGAAGGACAGCGCTATTTTGATGTAAGAAGGTGGAAAGAGGGCGAACGATTGGCTGCACCCATTGAAGGAGTAAAAGCCGCATGGTTTCCTGAATTGTCACGCGGTTCTTTCCGTATCAGTCCAGAAGGGTATTTGCAAGCGCAATGGAATAGGCGCTTTGAAGATCCGAAAAATTATTTATGGCCGATTCCGCAGCCACAACTTGATCGGAATCCCAAGTTGGGGCAGAATCCTGGATGGTAATAATTTAAAAACAGGTCGGAGCAGCGCTAAAACGCCCCGACCTGTTTTTTTTCTGCGGTAGACTTTATGTTTTTAAGTTTCCACCAATAAACATATAGGAAAAGATAACCGTATGTTGGATAAAAGCGATTTGTCTTGCATGCGATGATAAAATCGCTATATTTGTTTTCGTCAGATTCTACTGATATAACCAATTATGCCTGGTATTGACTACGGGATAAAGCAATAGTAAAATGTCGTATTCGAAGTTTTGCTGATTGTTCAACAAGGATTTTATGATATGGGTTAAAAGGAAATAACTTTTCCAATGAACAGCTATGTCCATAAAAACCATTTGAGTGAGTTTGAATCGTGTAAATTAACACAAATACATTGTTATTTATTGATTTTAAGAAAGGAGGTTAATTAAGCAACAAGAAAGTTCGGTACTAAAACTCAATTCAAACATTTTATCACTTATAAGCTCAAACCGTATGAACAAAACACATTTTAGATCCCGTAGCGTTAAATGGACCTACATGGGAACTTTATTTCTCTTTTGTCTATTTAACTTTTCATTCGTGGTTGCGAGTAATTACTCGCTCCATCAACAGCAAGATTTTGTGATCAAAGGAATTGTAAATGATAATGCGGAACCGCCCAATCCCATCCCGGGAGTCAGCATTCGCGTAAAAGGAAGCAGTAAGGCAACTGCAACCGATGTAAATGGTACCTTTACCTTGTCTGTAAAAAAAGGTGATGTGCTTGTATTTACCTCGGTTGGTTATCAGGCCCGTGAACTTGTCGTTAGTAATCAAACTAGCTTAAATGTAACCCTTAATCAAGATTTAAACACTTTGGAAGAAGTGGTTTTAACCGGGTATTCAACCCAGGTTAAAAAAGATATTACGGGTGCCGTTTCAGTCGTTAATGTTAAAGAACTCACTAAAGTTCAGGCGCCTAACGTAGCACAACAATTGCAGGGTAGGGCGGCAGGTGTTACCGTAACCAGCAATAACACACCTGGTGGTGAAGCTACTGTTCGGGTACGTGGCTTTAGCACCATCAATAATAACGATCCCCTTTATATTATTGACGGTGTGCCAACGAAAGGTGGATTGAATAGCATTAATCCAAATAATATCGAATCGATGCAAGTACTGAAGGATGCTTCCTCTACCTCCATCTACGGGTCGCGTGCAGCCAACGGTGTCATTATCATTACCACCAAAAAGGGGAGTGCCGGTGATTCCAGAATAACTTTTGACACACGGGTAGGGGTACAAACCGGTCATGTAAATTTAGGCCTAATTAAAGATCCCTTGCAATTTGGCCAACTGCTATGGACGCAACGTCGAAATGCAGGCATCCTGACCAATGGCAATCCATCGCATCAACAGTATGGTAACGGCCCCAATCCGGTTGTACCGGATTATATCCTGGCAGGCTCCAGTTATGGCTTATTCGAGGGAGATCCCCGTGTTGATCCTTCCTTGTACAGTTATAACGCGGATAATTTTTATCAAATTGTCCGGGCTAATAAGGAAGGCACTGACTGGCATAAAGAAATATTAAGACCAGCCATTGTTCAAGAATATAACCTAGGAGCTACAGGAGGATCCGATAAGGGTCGCTATGCCTTATCACTCAATTACTTAAACCAAGAAGGGGTGTTGGAACATACATCATTCGATCGGTATTCACTTCGTTCCAATACCGAATTTAATATTAAGAAAATCATTCGCTTAGGAGAAAATCTGGAAGTAAGTTATACCCAGAATAAAGGGTATTATTACAATAATGGAACAGCAAGTTCAACCAACAATCAAGATGGCAATCCCATTGGAAACGGTTATCGGATTCCATCTATTATACCTGTTTACGATATCATGGGGAATTTTGCAGCAACGCGAGCTGCAGGCTTAGGACCAGCGACTAATCCACTTGCTCAGTTATATCGCACAAAAGACAATCAAGCCAAAACGTTGAGAGCATTTGGCAATGTTTTCGCGGAAGTGGATATTATCGAGGGTTTGACCGGTCGTACAAGCTTAGGGTTTGACTATACGAACACCAACCGAGTGAATTATGTATTGATGGATCGGGAAGAGGCGGAAATTGAGGCGGCAAACTCCATGACTAAAGCGAATATCAATGATATTAATTTAACGTGGACGAATACATTAAATTACAGGAAAGTTTTTAATGAAATCCATAGCTTAAATGTGTTAGCAGGTACGGAAGCAATAAAAGGATTCGGTGAAGACTTCTCAGCAGTCAGGACAACCTATTTTTCGGAGGATCCGGATTTTATGGATCTTAATTCGGGAACAGCCGGGATCAACAATAGTGGTAGCCGATACGAATGGGCGCTGTTTTCAATATTTGGAAAAGTGAATTACAGCCTTAAGGATAAATATTTGCTGGAAGCGACTGTAAGAAGAGATGGCTCGAGTCGATTCGGTAGTAATAACCGCTATGGTACGTTCCCCGCATTTAGCGGCGGTTGGCGGATTTCTCAAGAAAGCTTCTTGTCGGGATTAAAATGGTTGGATAATTTGATGATTCGCGCAGGCTGGGGACAAACCGGTAACCAAGAAATCGGGAACTATAACGGGTTTAATACTTATCGCTCCTCGCTTAATTTATCTTCTTATGCCATTAACGGATCAAACAATGCAGTTAAGCCCGGATTTGATACGGATGCTTTCGGAAATCCCGATGCAAAATGGGAAACCACGACGCAAACCAATATCGGTTTAGATATGACGATCTTAAAGGGAATGCTTGGCTTTAATTTGGATGTTTATAATCGAACCACATCCGATATGTTATACCAATTGGCATTGCCTGCAACGCAAGGAACGGCCACCGTGCCCTTTGTTAATGTAGGCGAAATGAACAACAAGGGGATTGATTTCGCAGTGAACTTCCAGAATAATACAAGCAAAGATTTCACCTATGGTATTAGTGCTAATATTTCGGCTTATAAAAACAAGGTCGTTAAGTTGAACAACAATGAATCTGCTATCTTGCTAGGTCCGAATATCAGAAGTTATGTTTGGACACGGTCAACCGTAGACCAACCCTTGTATTCCTTTTATGGTCACGTAATCGATGGAATTTATCAAAATGAGCAAGATTTAGCGAATGGCCCTGCGTATCCCGGTTATGCCGCAGTGGGGAAATACAAATATAGAGATTTAGATGGAGATAACGTAATTACCGATAATGACCGCACTTTTATTGGAAATCCGCATCCCGACTTTACGTATGGATTGAACATTAATTTAGGTTATAAGAATTTTGATCTTTCTGCATTTTTTCAAGGGGTTCAGGGAAATGATATTCTAAACATGGTAAAACGATGGGTTGATTTCAATAACCAAGCCGGTAATCGCAGCTTACGCATGCTTAATGATTCATGGACTCCTGAAAATCCTGACGCCGTATTACCGATATTGGATGCCAATGATAGTAGAAGTCAACAACCATCATCCTATTTTATTGAAAATGGTTCTTACTTCCGCTTAAAAAATCTGACCCTGGGCTACACGTTGCCGGCTGATCTTTTACAGAAATTAGGATTGCAAAGTGCTAGGATATATGTGCAAGGGCAGAACCTGTTTACTATCACCGATTACTCCGGTATTGATCCTGAAATCACGTCGGTGGGTTCAACGCCGGGTACCACTACATTGGGTGTTGACCAAGGGAATTATCCATTAGCTAAAATGTATCAGTTAGGAATAAATGTTGGATTCTAAGGAATAAAAAGCATATTATGAAAAGATCAAATTTATCGATATATATACTGTTGGCCTTTTGCGTTATGCAGGGCTGTGGTAAAAGTTTTCTGGAAAAGAAACCACTAGGTTTAGCAAATGAAGAATTGCTGGCTACGAAGTCGGGCGTTGATGCCGTCTTAATTGGCGCATATAGTTTGTTGGATGGAGTAGGTTCCGGTTATACATTCACGTCGTCAGCTAGCAATTGGATTTATGGATCGGTGGCATCTGATGACGCCTATAAAGGAAGCGATGTGGGCGATCAGGCGCAGATAACAACCATTGAACGCTATGTTAGTCAACCGGATATCGCTGCCTTTAATGAAAAATGGATTACAGTATATGATGGCGTCTCTCGCGCCAATGATGTGCTTAAGTTAATCAAGAAAACGACCGATATGACAGAGGCTGAGGTCGCACAGGCAACAGCGGAAGCACGCTTCTTACGTGCATGGTATCATTTTGAAGCAAAGAAGATGTGGAATATGGTGCCTTACGTTGACGATAACGTCACGGACTTTATCAACTTGCCAAATGACAAAGATATTTGGCCTATGATTGAAGCTGATCTACAATTCGCCGTAGATAATTTATCAGCTACAAAGAAAGATGTAGGGCGGGCAAGTCAATGGACGGCAAAGGCAGTGCTTGCTAAAGTACATATGTTTCAACAAGATTATGAAGCGGCTCGACCGCTATTGGATGATATCATCAATAACGGTCCTTTTGAATTAGTAAGTAATTTTCATGATAATTTTAAAGTGGCAACCGAAAATAATATTGAATCGATTTTGGAAGTCCAAATGTCTGTTGGCGACGGAGGAAGTGGACAAAACGGCTTTTGGGGCGATAATTTGAATTTTCCCTATGGCTCTGGACCAGGGGGGTGTTGCGGTTTCTTTCAGCCTTCTCAAAACTTAGTAAATGCTTTCAAAACCGATGAAAGTGGCTTGCCGTTATTGGACAATTTTAATGATGTCGATGTTAAGAATGATGAGGGCTTAGCTTCTTCTGATCCATTTGAACCCTACACAGGTAATTTGGACCCTCGTTTAGATTGGACCGTTGGTAGACGTGGTATTCCTTTCCTTAACTGGGGGATTCATCCGGGACGAAATTGGATCCGCGATCAAAGTTTTGCCGGTCCGTATACTTTCAAAAAATTCTTTGCGGCCAATGGCGATAATGCCGGAGCGGAATCACCCAGGGCAAATTCAAATAATTATCGCGCCTTACGATATGCCGACGTCCTGTTAATGCGTGCAGAAATTGCGGTGGAGGATGGCGACCTCACTAGCGCGCTGGATTTGGTGAATCAAATCAGGCGAAGAGCAGCAAATGAAGTGGTAACAAAAGATGATGGCACACCGGCCGCCACTTATGTCATAAGAGAGTACCCATCATTTCCAAGTCAGGATTACGCACGAAAAGCCGTTCGATTTGAAAGAAGGCTTGAGTTAGCGTTGGAAGGACATCGCTTTTTCGATTTAGTACGTTGGCATGTTGCTGCTGAAACATTAAATACTTATCTTGAAAAAGAGAAGCAAAAACGAACCTATCTACAGGGTGCTAGTTTTACGGCTGGAAAGAATGAGTATTTTCCGATTCCGCAAGCACAGATTGATATTATGGGTGCAGATGTGTTGAAACAGAATCAGTAGATTATTTTTAACCGATAAGGGTGTCTCCTACAGGTGCTTACAACAAACATAGGAGACACCTCATTTTTAAACTAAAAGATCATGATAAAAAGTATGCATGAACATCGAAGAAGTTTTCTGAAGAAAGCTTCGATGGCTGGATTGGGAGCCCTGATTAGCCCATACAATCAAGTTGAATCAACTATCGGGGAGTCGACAAATGTTAAGCGCAATCCGATCAGTGTATCCACGTATTCGTATTGGCATTTTAAAAAGGAAAAGTTTCCCATTGAGCAGGTAATTGAACAGGCAGCGACGTTGGGTTTTGATGGTGTAGAAATACTACATCGTCAAATGGAAAACGAAACTACCGGATATATGAATAAATTAAAGCGTCTTGCTTTCGAAAGTGGTTTGGCCTTACCTATGCTATCGATTCATCAGGATTTTGTATCACCTGATAAAGAAGACAGAAAAAAGAACATCGCACATACCAAGCACTGCATCGATCTGGCTGTGCAGATGGGAATCCCTTGTGTCCGGTTGAACTCAGGTCGATGGAACACAGCAGGAACCTTTGACGAGTTGATGGCCGTAAAAGGAAAGGAAACGCCCTTAGCGGGATATACCGATGATGATGCCTTTAAATGGGTAATAGATGCGACGGGAGAATGCCTGATAAAGGCAGAGCAAGAGGGTGTGATTTTGGCCATCGAAAACCATTGGGGACTTACGACACAGGTTGAGGGCTTATTACGAATATACGAAGCCTTAAAAAGCTCACCGGCCATGGGACTAAATCTGGATACCGGTAATTTTGCCGGCGACCCGTATAGTCAGTTCGAACAGTTAGCACCTTATGCTACCATTGTTCAAGCGAAGACCTATTACGGAGGTGGAGAATGGTATACGTTAGATTTAGATTATCAACGGATCGCCGGCATATTGCGTAAAGTGAATTTTAAAGGCTATATTTCATTAGAGATGGAAGGAAAAGAAGACCCATTAACAGCAGTTCCTAAGAGCTTAGCCGTTTTGCGGAAAGCTTTTTACTAACGCAACCGTTTGCGTGATGAATAAATTGGCAATCCTATTATTTTATTATTAAATTAACAGCCATTTTGGTCGAACATCATCATTTTATCGATCTTAAACTGCAATATTTAGCTAAATCAAACTTGGTATTATGAGCCATCTGGTTATTTATTGGTGCCACTGATCATGTCCTTCATTTATCGGATAAACGATAGTATCTCCGAGAAAAAAGGTCATTTTGTCTGTCCGGTTAATTAAATAGAGAGTAATAAAGAGACTTTTAATTGCAGAGAAAATCATCAAGCATAGTCAATACTTAAAACAACAAATCGAATGGATTTTTCTTAAATCGAACTTATTTTTTGAGAGAGGATCCTGAAACCAAAAATTAAAGCACAAATGAAAGAAAAAAGTACCTCGAGAAGGGATTTTATCAAGAAGTCTGCCCTAGCAGCGGCAGCATTTAGCATCGTCCCGCGGTTTGTACTGGGAGGACAGGGATATTTGGCTCCGAGTGACCACCTAACAAAAGGTATTATTGGTGTTGGAGCTATGGGACGCGGTCATTTTTCCTATGCCGGCACCAAAACCGTTGCTATTTGTGATGTTGATACCAGACATTTAGCGATAGCCATGAAACAGCTGAATGATAGTGGTGTTAAGCAACTGTCAGATTTCCGTGAATTGATTCAACTTCCGGAAGTGGATATCGTTCATATCGCCACACCGCCTCATTGGCATGGTATCATGGCCGCTGAAGCTGCACGTGCCGGAAAAGATATATGGTGTGAAAAACCCATGACGCGTACAATAGGAGAAGGTAAACGTGTAAAAGAGGCTGTGCAACAACATGGGCGGATTTTTAGATTAAACACCTGGTTTAGATTTAAGGATAATTTCTACGGAATGGCTGTTCCGGTAAAGAAGATCAAGAAATTAGTGGATTCCGGTATGCTCGGCTGGCCACTGAAAGTTACTGTAAGTAGACATACGGGATTTGATTGGAAATTCTATTGGGTCGGAAAAGAGAATTTGACGCCTGAACAAGTGCCTAGCGAATTGAATTACGATATGTGGCTGGGGCCTGCTCAATACAAACCTTATAATGCACATCGTGTTCATCAAACCTTCCGGGGCTATTGGGACTATGATGGAGGCGGTTTAGGTGATATGGGACAACATTACCTGGATCCAATACAGTATTTCCTAGGGAAGGACAATGAAAGCCCGATTTCGGTTGAAGTAGACGCTCCACAGCAACACAGCGACGCAGTTGGCACGTGGCGACGAATTGAATATACCTATGCTGATGGATGTAAAATTATCCTCGACGGTGAAGGGAAAGATAAAGATGTGCCTTATATCGATGGGCCTAATGGTAAATTATATCCCGGGTTTAAATCGGATATCCCGGACATGGAACGTAAACTAGCGACATTCCCCGAACCGGAAGAGCAAGTGGTCGACTTTGTTGAAGCAGTGAAAAAGAGACAGAAATTTGCATTAAACGAGGATAATGGTTATCGTTCTTGCACCTTGGTAAATATGGGTTTAGCATCTGTAAGGTTAGGTAGATCCTTAAAATTTGATCCAGATAAGCAGTTATTTGTTGATGATGAAGCGGCCAATCGTTTAATTGACCAACCGATGCGTGGCCCATGGACTATCTAATGTATTTAATTATCACGAACTATTAAAACCAATATGAAGAAT
Source organism: Olivibacter sp. EAT-5 (assembly GCF_044784325.1). Lineage (NCBI taxonomy): Bacteria > Pseudomonadati > Bacteroidota > Sphingobacteriia > Sphingobacteriales > Sphingobacteriaceae > Olivibacter > Olivibacter sp. EAT-5. The sequence continues at coordinate 4,008,387 of NZ_CP173028.1, forward strand.
TATATATATGCTTCTATCCTTGCTTTTATGCTCGCCAACCCACCGGCTTTTGCGCAGCAAGATGATAGGCGTACAGCGACGACCAAAATAGCAGATTTGTTAGCCACACAGCCCGCTCAGAATGCCGATAAGCTGAATGCTGCAATGGCCCAATTAGACAATTTTACGGCTGCTGATATCAGCGCACTGCTTTTATCTTTAAAGCCACAAGGCGGGGACAACGCAAAAATCGAATATGCAACCAACAGCTATTCCTATTTTGTTATGCAGAATGGAAAGGAGTCAATGCGTTCCAAATTTGTCCAGGGCGCTTTGGATGCCTTGGGGAAAATGCAGGATAAAAATAATAAAGGGTACGTGCTGAATCTACTCACTAATGCAGGAAAAGACGATGCCGTGTCTGCCGTTTCTACGTATTTACAAGATGAATATTTAGGGGATCGTGCTGCACGGACTTTGGCACGAATTCGTTCCGATGAGGCGGGAAAAGCTCTTATGGCTGCGTTACCGTCTGCAAAAGGAAGAAATATAACCTACATACTGGAAGCTATTGGCGATGCCGATTATGTGCCTGCAGCGCCCACCATTGTTTCATTTGCCACCGCAGAGGAATTAACGGTTAGGAAAACAGCGCTCTATGCATTAGCAAAATTGGCTGACCCATCTTCTGAGGAAGTTTTAAGGGCTGCAGCTGAAAAGGTTAACTTCGGTTATGATGAATCAAAAGCGACCGCTTCTTATATTAATTACGCAAATAACCTACTCCTCAAAGGGAATAAGGAGCTAGCTGAAAAAGTAGCAAAAACTTTGTTGAAAGTAGATGATGAACATACACCTACGCGCATTGCAGGGCTTAATATTTTAACGCACATTTACGGAGCCGAATATGTTCCGGATTTGGTAAAAGCATCTAGAGATAAGGAGAAAGCATACAGCATTGCCGCTTTAAAATTAGCGCAGCCATATTTAAATGGCGCTGCTGTCGAAAAATGGGGGAAAGCAGTAAAAAAAGCGAATCCCGAAACGCAAGCAGCTATCATAAAAGCTTTATCAAATACAACAGACGATAGTGCACTTCCTTTTGTTGAAAAAGCCCTAAAGAGTGATGATACCCTTGTGAAAGTTACGGCTATTAAAGCCTATGGAAAACTAAAAGGGGTAGAGGGTACGCCTGAATTGTTGAAGTTATTATCAGAATCCAACCAAGAAGAGCGAGAAGCGGTAAAGGAAGCCTTTCTTACATTGAAAGGCGAAGGTTTAACGGGTAAGTTAGTGACTTCCTTAGCTACAGCAGTACCGGCAGATCAGGTGACAATTATGCAAGTACTAGCTAATAGAGGCGCAAACGAAAGTTTCACCGCAGTTACTGCCTTGCTGAAAAGCAGTGATCCGACGGTAAGAGATGCTGCATATAATACATTGCCCGCCATTTCGAAATCCGAAAATCTTGCCTCATTAACCTCTTTATTATCTACAGCAGGTAACGAAAACGAGATAAAATTAGTACAGCAAGCTATAGTTGCTGCCGTTCAGGGGAGTCCACAAAAGGAGCAGGATATCCAATCATTATTGGCCAGTTATCAATCGGCAAATCCGAACGGAAAAACGCTTTATTTGAACGTTTTTTCAGGAATAGGTGAAGGTAAAGCTCTACAGCCGGTTGTTGAAGTACTTGATGGAAATGATGCGAACTTAAAAGCTGCGGCAGTTGAAGCACTCGCTAATTGGAATGATCATGACGCGTTGCCTGAATTAATCAAGTTGAGTCGGGCGACAAGCGACTCAAAGCAATTGAATCAGATCTTAAACGGTATTGTACGATTGACCGCACAAAGCGACTTCCCGGCAGAGCAAAAAGTATTACTCCTAAGGGATGCTATGGGAGTTGCACAAAATACGCAGCAAAAAAGAATGATATTGGGTGCATTGAGCAATAATTTTACTTATAATGCACTCATCTTTGCCGGAAAATATTTAGACGACCCGGAGTTGAAATCCGCTGCAGCCATGGCGGTGTTAAACATCGCATTATCAAATCCTAGCCTCTATGGTGAAGAAGTGAGCGCCATCTTGAATAAAACGGTAGACGCGTTAAGCGGACAAGATAGCGATTATTTAAAACAAGCCTTAATTAAACATATCAATGAATTACCCAAGGGTCGTGGTTTTGTGTCACTTTTCAATGGCAAAGATTTAACAGGTTGGAAAGGTTTAGTAGAAAATCCCATTAAGCGAGCCAAAATGAGTGCGAAGGAACTATCTGTCGCTCAGCAAAAGGCTGATGAATTGATGCGGCGTGGCTGGTATGTAAAGGACGGGGTGCTTTACTTTAATGGAAAAGGTGATAATATTGCAACCATTAAACAATATGGTGACTTCGAAATGCTGGTAGATTGGAAGTTGAGTACCGTTGGTAAGGAAGGTGATGCAGGTATTTATCTTCGGGGAACACCTCAGGTCCAGATTTGGGATACCTCCCGCGTAAACGTTGGAGCCCAAGTAGGTTCCGGTGGTCTTTATAATAACCAACAGAACGAAAGCAAACCTCTTAAAGTAGCGGATAATGCACTGGGAGAATGGAATACCTTTCGTATTATTATGAAAGGCGATAAGGTGACAGTATATCTTAATGGGCAGCTAGTAACTGATAACGTTACCTTAGAAAATTACTGGGATCGAAGTCAACCCATTTTTCCTATTGAACAGATAGAACTACAAGCTCATGGAACTGAAGTCGCCTATCGGGACATCTATATTAAGGAAATACCTAGAAAAGAGATTTTTACTTTAGGCAATGAAGAAAAGGCTGCTGGTTTCAAAGTACTGTTTGACGGTTCGAACTTAGATAGCTGGACAGGGAATACAACTGCTTACACAATCAGTGACGAAGGAACGCTGGCTTGTTATCCCGTTAAGGACTCAGGAGGTAATTTGTATTCAAAAGAAGAGTTTGGTGATTTTATCTATCGCTTTAGCTTTCGTCTAACTCCCGGAGCGAATAATGGCACTGGTATCAGGGCCCCTTTAGAAGGCAACGCGGCGTATGAAGGAATGGAAATTCAGGTATTGGATAATGAAGCGGACATTTATAAAGATCTTAAGAAATATCAATACCACGGATCGGTTTATGGGGTAATTCCTGCTAAAAGAGGCTTTCTTAAACCGGTGGGAGAATGGAATGAAGAAGAGATTTACGTAAAAGGAAATAAGATCAAAGTCACGCTAAATGGCACCGTTATTTTAGAAGGTGACATTGCCGAGGCATCAAAAAATGGTACGTTAGATAAACTCGATCATCCGGGACTTAAACGAAAATCCGGTCATATAGGGTTTTTGGGTCATGGATCAGAGGTACATTTTAAAAATATCCGTGTTAAGCGGTTGTAGTTATCTGGTTATTAGTTGTTAGTTATTTGTTTCTGGTTATTAGTGTTGTGTGTTACTATTAACCTCTGTGACATATAAATAACGATTCGTAAAACAAATTCTGCAACTTATTGTTCTACCAACAAGGTTTAGGTTGGATAAAAGCAGAAAGCCCGGCGTTCCCAAGCGCTTTGGGCTTTCTGCATTTTTTGTATTGCCAGATCAGGGAGTAGTATCTTCTGTCATTAATGACTCGCAAAAAAATGTAGAATTATTTATCTAGCTACAGGGAATTCGCCTTTGGCCTATAGATGAAGGTGTATATATTAAAAGAGATTTCCCTAATCTAGCTAAAGTAATTTGCATTTAAAAAGCAATTTATCTAAGTTTGTTTAACTCATTTTATAGTCTTCCAAAAATAATACGCTGACCAATTATTTATCATATAAACGTTGCGGGACCTTCGTGTTTGGTTAAAAATAATAATGCAAATAATATCATTGACTTCATAAGGAAGCATGGTGACGTAACGAATTTTTTATGGTTTAAAGCTTGATTATGAAAGATTTAACAAAGTTTTCTGATGAAGAACTTTTCCATGCCTGTGTAGACGGGAGCGAATTATCCTTTGAAGAGCTATACAATCGTTATTGGTATAAATTATATGCCGAGGCGCTGAGACGATTAAGAAAGGCTGAGTTAGCAGAGGAAATTGTACAGGATCTGTTCACTAGTATATGGCTGAACCGCAAACGAATACAGATTCATAGTTCCGTTGCTGCTTATCTTTTTACATCTGTTAGGTACTTGGTAATAAATGCTATACAAAAGGAAATAGTTAGAAAGAATTACAAAGAATTCTACAAAGGCAATTTTAGGGATTACGATAATTCTACCGAAACACGGCTAGCCTTTAACGAGTTACAAAATCAAATTGAAAACCATGTTCGATTACTACCCGACCGCTGTCGTTATATTTATGAGCTAAGCAGAAAAGAGTTTAAAAGTAATAAGGAAATAGCTGATTTGCTTGGCATATCGGAAAAAACGGTTGAAAACCAGTTGACCAAAGCATTAAGTAGGCTGAAAGTAGCGATGAAGCTTTATTCTTTTCATCTTTTATTGCTGTATTATTTATGTTAGATATATTTAGAATTTCGTTGTTAAACGACTCTTCACCTTTTGTTTCGATCCTAAGGGTGACCAAAACCTAAGAGCGAAGCGATGAGCTCCCTACAGTCGACGTTGGTTTTGTGGAAGAAGTAACACGAATTTTTAAAGAAAACTGACCAAAGAAAGCCTTTCCTTAATTCTAATATCGCAACCATTTTGGCTTGTAGCTTAAAAAGATAATTTTTTTTACAACGGCGTAGGGGATAAAAGGCTTTGGGCCGACTATACAAATGGAAGCTATTATAAATAAAAGATATACTATAAAATGAAGAGCGAAATTTCCGAGGCTTTAATAGAAAAATACCTTAATAAGCAATGTAATGCAGAGGAAGTGAAACTAGTGGAGGCGTGGTACGATGCGATGGGTAACTCGTTATCAGCCGAAGAATTCGATCAAATACGGAAAAATAGCCTTTTGAAAGCACGGATGTTGTATAATATCAAAAGGAGAAGTGGTCTGTCTCTCCATAATGGCAGTGAGGGCGCGCCTTTTAAGAAAGTACATCGTAAAAATCGCTCTACCGGCGTTTGGGCCGCCGCTGCAGCAATTGTGTTAATCGCGTTCATATGGCTACTGTTGGGTGGCCAATTGGACAAAATTTTTAAAACAGATCCGGTGGTACTGGTTAAAAATGAAAGTAAAACCATACTGAAGCATCATTTGCCGGATGGAAGTGTGATTTGGCTAGCGCCACATTCGTCGCTGCAGTATAGCGGCACTTTTCAACAAGGGGTAAGAGAAGTAACGATGCGGGGTGACGTTTTTTTTGAAGTAGCCAAAGATCCGAACAAACCTTTTCTTATCAATAGTGGATCGTTGTTGACCAAAGTTCTTGGAACAAGTTTTCGCATAAGGAGCGCAGGCGATGCAGAAGAAGAGGTCTCTGTGGTAACAGGTATGGTAGCTGTCAGTCGCGTCGATGAAAATATAAGCGTCGCTGAAAAGATGCAAGGTAGCCGAGAGGTTCTGCTCGTAGCTGATCAGAAAGTACATTTTAATAAACACAAGGCCCATTTAGTTAAAACAAAAGAAACATCGCGTTCGTCAGTGAAAATGTGGAAAAAGAGGAGTATGTCTTTTGAAGATAAGCCACTTAAAGATATTGCTCACTTGCTTGACAGTACTTTCAATGTCCAAATTGATTTTCAGGATAAAAAACTTGAAAGTTATACACTGACTGCCGACTTTAATCAGCTAAACTTAATTTCCATTATGGAAATAATCAGTCAATCACTCAACCTGCAATATGAGATTTCCGGAGATCGCATCAGGTTAATAAAAAAGTAAATCATTCATGACCCTAATTACTATCCATATGAAAACTTAACAACTTATTATTAACTAATAATTAATATATAGTTACATAACGACAGTTGTGATATTTTAAATTATTAAAATATCGATATATGCAATTGTCATGGGCGCTATTTGCCTACATTTTAACCATCAAACAGCATTTATATGAGAATCAACCCGAGGACATCCACAACCATTCGATCCTGTCTGCTTGGACTAATAATTATACTTACGGCCATCCACGTCCAAACATTTGCAAAGCAACCTGAGAGCACATTGGATCTTTCTAAACGTATCAATTTAAGCGTAAAAGGGCAGGCTTTATTACAGGCGTTAAAGCTTATTGAAGAGAAAGCAGCCATTAAATTTATTTACAGTAAACAAATTATAGATTTATCGCAGCGCGTATTCATCGAAGTGCAGCAAGAGTCTTTGCAGCGAGTGCTTGATCAGCTTCTTACAGCCAAAAACATTCAGTACAAAGTTATCGAGAATCGGATTGTTTTAGGTAAATCCACCCCTAGTCTGAATCAAGAAATAGAGGTAAAGGGACTCGTAACCGATGCGCAAGGGCAGGGGATCCCGGGCGTGAGTGTACGCCTAAAGGGTAGTACCAAGGGTACAGTAACAGGGGCTGACGGTGCTTACCAATTAAAAGTGGAAGGGACAGGTGAATTAGAATTTAGCTATATGGGCTATGTGGGGCAAACCGTAGCTATTGGCGGTCGTCATGTAGTAAATGTACAATTAGTAGAAGATAATCAAGCCTTAAGTGAAGTAGTTGTTACCGCATTAGGGATTTCACGTGAAAAAAAGGCGTTGGCCTATTCGGTAGCCGAAGTTGGCGGTGACCAATTAACGCAGGCAAAAGAAGTGAATGTCGCTAATGCTTTGGTAGGTAAAGTGGCAGGTGTTGATGTTTCGGGTATGGCTACCGGCCCAGGTGGTTCGAGTAGGGTGATTATTAGGGGTAACGGATCATTGAGCGGAAACAATCAACCGCTGTATGTGATCAATGGAATGCCGATGGATAATTCGACACCGGGAGGTAGCACAAGTTCGACAGGAATGGGTTGGAATATTGACCGTGGCGATGGAATAGCGGGTATCAATCCAGATGATATTGAAAGTATCAGCGTTTTAAAAGGCGGTCCGGCATCTGCTTTATATGGATCGAGAGCCGCAAATGGCGTAATTTTGATTACTACAAAAAAAGGAGTAGCACAAAAAGGTGTAGGTATTGAGTTTAATAGCACCTCTACCTTTGAGCGTCCTTCCATGTACCCTGAATGGCAGTATGAATACGGACAGGGGATTGATGGACGAAAGCCTACCACACAGGACGAGGCGATTGCAACCGGCCGTTTATCCTATGGTGCGAGGATGGACGGGCAGCCCTATGTGCAATTTGATGGCGTAGAACGACCCTATTCGCCTGAAAAAAACAATCCACAACAATTTTATGAAACCGGGCAGACTTATATAAACTCGTTAGCACTATACGGAGGGAGTGAAGATCTGCGGTATCGTGCGAGTGTTTCGAACACGGATGCGCAAGCGATTGTACCGAACTCTACTTACAAACGACTAACTACCAACTTATCGGTCAATGCCAATATCGGCAAGAAGCTTCATTTGGAAGCCGTTTCACAATATAATTATGATCAAGGAAAAAACCGTCCTAAAGTTGGTTATGCAAATGATAATCCCGCTTGGGCTGTATATATGTTAGCAAATACAGTTGACATCATGTCGCTGGCACCGGGTTACGATGCTGAGGGAAATGAAGTCAGGTGGAATCCGGTGGCTGAAGCACCAAACTCTTGGTTTGTCGTAAATCGTTACCGGAATCACGATAAAAAGAACCGATATATTATGCAGGGAAGTCTTCAATACGATATTCTCGACAATCTTTTTATCAAGGGAAGCGCGAGTAGAGACTATTATAATTCAGAATTCGAAGCTATACAGCCCACAGGAACCGCTTTTAGACCCCTAGGTGCTTATCAAAGCTTAAGAGCGACCTCATCCGAAACAAATTACATGTTTACCTTGAATTACAATACAAGTTTCCGTGATTTCAGCTTGTCCGCGATGGCCGGCGGAAATATACAAAGGAATGAGTACGATCTGACAACGATTGAGGGAAGTGAATTCAGGGTGCCTAATTTCTACAGCTATACAAATTTAAATATTTTAACAACCACCCCTTTATATCAAAAAACGGGTATTAACTCAATTTTTGGATCAGCGGACATTGGTTATAAGGGCTTAGCGTATTTAACTTTCACGGGTCGACAAGATTGGTTCTCTACATTAAGTCCGCAAAACAATAGTATTTTCTATCCATCGGTAGGAGGAACCTTTGTTCTATCAGAAGCACTGAGCTTTCCCAAATCCATAAGTGGTTTGAAATTACGGGGCTCATGGGCACAGGTAGGTGGTGCGACACCGACCGCTTATATATTGAACGAATCCTATTCCATGGTACAGGGAGGACATAACGGAAGACCGGTACAGGAATTGACGTCCGATTTAGTTAACAATCCAGGCTTAAGACCTTTGACCTCTACCACTTACGAGTTTGGTCTTGATGCGCAGTTTTTCAATGGGCGTCTAGGGGCAGATCTTACTTTTTATAATCGAAAAACAACCGATGATATTGTTGAATCCAACATTTCTCAAGCTTCCGGTTATAATCGAGCCTTATTAAATGTAGGCGAGTTAAATAATCGGGGTATTGAAGTACTCTTAAGTGGTGCACCTATCAAAAAGGAAAATTTCAGTTGGGATGCCACCTATAACATTTCTTATAACAAAAGTGAAATTCAACAATTAGCGGAGGGGTTAGATGCTATAGTAGTAGGCGATGGTGTTGGCGGAGGAAGTATACGCAATGTGGTAGGTAGGCCTTATGGCGCTTTGTGGGGTTATCGGAAACTAACAGACGAAAATGGTCAAGTGGTATATAATCCGGAAAGTGGGTATGCAGTAAGAGGCCCGCTCGAAGAGATTGGTCAGGGTGTTCCTCCTTTAATTATGGGATTGAACAATACGTTTCGTTATAAGGACTTTTCGCTGAATGTATTGATCGACGGGAAGTTTGGTGGTATGATGTACTCCAATATGTATCAGTATGCCTACCGTTTTGGATTGCCGGAAGAAACCTTACCGGGACGTGAAACCGGTTTAACAGTGACCGGTGTTGACCCCGAAGGTAATCCATTCAGTAAAACGTGGGCCCCTCAAGACATTGATACCTATTATGATAATGACAAGTTCTATACCTCCATGTTTATGTTTGACAACGACTTCGTAAAGCTCAGACAAGTTATTTTATCCTACAATCTTCCGATAGAAAAATTCCGATGGGCGAAATTACAGGGTGCCACTATTTCCTTGGTCGGACGGAACCTATTGACTTTATATCACGATAAGCGAAATAAGTATTTCGACCCCGAATCTAGCTATACTAACAGTAATGCACAGGGATTAGAGGCATTTGGCGTTCCCAGAACGAGGAGCTTCGGTATCAACCTAATTGTTAAATTTTAATCAATAGACCAAAAGATATGAAAAAGCTATTTCTACATGTGTTAGCGGTTTCGTTGTTCTGCTTCTTTTCTGCTTGCGATAAAGGTTTTGAAGAGATGAATGTTAACCCAAACGCTTCAACCACGGTTGTGCCTGAATATATGTTTACGAAGGCGCTATTAGATGGTGTGAGTTTCAATTATGTCGGTGCTGCTTATTTAACAATTGGCGGATCGATGCAGCAGACGGCTACCTATAAAGAAGTACCCGCCGCAGGCGATAAATATTTTAATGAAACCTATTCATACAATAGTTGGGAGGCTTATTCTACAGCCGTTATTGAAATAAAAAAAGTGATCGATGCAGTAAGCGCCAATCCCGAAGACATTAATAAATTGGCTATTGCACGTATTTGGAAGGTTTTAATATTTCACAGGCTTACTGACTTATATGGCGACGTTCCATATACCGAAGCAGGTTTTGGTGCTAGTAACCAAAATTACACACCGAAATATGATGTGCAGGCCACGATTTATAACGATTTATTGAAAGAATTGGAAGAGTCGGCCAATGCGTTGGATCCGGATTTACCAACTTTTAGCAATGGCGATTTGATTTATGCCGGAAACGTTACGAAATGGAGGCAATTTGCATATTCATTGATGTTACGCCTGGGCATGCGTTTGACAAAGATAGATGCGACGCTTGCAGAAAGTTGGGTAAGAAAGGCGATCGCGGGAGGGGTAGTTATGAATGATAACGATTTGGCACGCATTCAATATGTAGATGGATCGCAAGTAGCACAGCGTAATTTCATTGCAACAGCTCTTTTGAATACGGATTATCTCAATCCGCAAGCGGTGGATAATATAGAAGGGGGTAAACTGGCCAAAACCTTTATTGATCATCTGAAAGAGACGCAGGATCCGCGATTAAATGCAATTGCTGTCGTCTGGGTACGTAACGCAACAGGTACCTATGTAGCGGACACCAGTTCAGCGATTCAAAAGGGGATGCCCAATGCTGCTTTTAATTCATTTCCTGCCGATTTTGCAAGTTATTCTGAACCGAATCCAAACACGATTCTACGTTACGATGCCCCTCATCTGGTTTTAACAAATGCCGAAACGAATTTATTACTCACGGAAGCCGCTCTCCGCGGATGGTATGATGGTAATCCCGCGCAAACTTATGAAGCTGCGGTACGCGCAGCAATGCATCAATGGAGTTTATTTGGTCAACATGGGGAAATCAGTGAAGCTCGGATTAATTTCTACTTATCACAACACCCATTTAATAATCAGGGCACTTTCGAAGAAAAGCTTGAACAGATTTATACCCAATTATGGGTGTCCTTATTCTTACAAGATGAATATGAAATTTTTGCTAATTGGCGCCGGACGGGCTACCCCAGCCTGACTCCGACTAACTATCCGGGAAACCTGACAGGAGGAACCATCCCCCGACGTTTTGTGGTACCACTAACTGAAGAAAGTTACAATCGCGATAATTTTAATGAAGCAAAACAACGGCAAGGAGGAACAAATGCCTTAACCAGTCGTGTATGGTGGGATCCCGCGAACTAATCAGCAGAAGCATTATGTATAAAAAGATCATATTTTTTATTACGCTAACCGTTCTTAGCGCAACATTATGCGCGCAAGACTACGCGATACTTATTAAAGGTGGGCACGTCATCGATCCGAAGAATGGTATCGATGAAGTCATGGACATTGCCATTAAGGACGGGAAAATTGTCCAGGTGGCTAAAAATATTCAAGGAAAGGCTACACAAGTTGTCCTCGCGGAAAAACTGTATGTAACACCTGGTTTAATCGATATTCACGCGCATCATTTTTTCGGGACCGAACCGCATAGTTACCTGAGAAATAGTTATACGGCTATTCCACCGGACGGCTTTACTTTTCGCAATGGCGTTACCACGGTAGTGGATGCCGGAAGTCCCGGTTGGAGAAATTTTCAGCTTTATAAGGATCAGACAATAGATCACTCAAAAACCCGTGTACTTGCTTTCTTAAACATTATTGGTGAAGGAATGCGTGGCGGTGCTTATGAGCAGGACTTAAAGGATACCGATCCAAAAATGGCCGCTTTGGTTGCTCGGCAATTCCACCCTTATATCGTAGGCTTCAAAGTAGCTCATTTTGAAGGCCCGGATTGGACAATAGTTGATCATGCCGTAGAAGCGGGGAAGCAAGCGGGTAATTTGCCGGTTATGGTGGACTTCGGTGGTAGTATACCCCCACTACCTTTGGAAGACCTGCTCCTGAACCATTTAAGAAAAGGTGACATTTTAACCCATTGTTTTGCACAGATCAAAGGGCGCGAATCAATTGTCGATCCCACTGAAAAGAAAGTGAAGCCTTTTGCGTGGAAGGCGCGAAAGGAGGGGCGGTATTTTGATGTGGGCTACGGAGGGATTAGCTTTTCCTTTAGCCAGGCAATTCCAGCTATCAAAGAAGGCTTCTATCCGGACGCTATTAGTACCGATATCCATACAGGCAGTATGAATAATGCGATGAAGGATATGCTGAGCGTGATGTCTAAGTGTTTGGTAATGGGAATGAGCTTGCAGCAGGTAGTTGCCGCCAGTACTTGGCAACCCGCTCAAATAATAAAACGACCGGAACTAGGTAGTCTGAGTGTAGGGGCAGAGGCTGATATTGCTATTCTGAATGTACTTAATGGAAATTTCGGATACTTTGATTATACAGGATACAAGATCAACGGAAAGCAGAAGTTAGCCTGTGAAATGACCGTGCGAGGTGGAGAGATTGTATACGATCTCAATGGGATCGCTAACCCTATAGTCGTTGCTAAAAAGCAAACGGAACATTAACAAAAACCATATAACAGTTTAACAATCAAATTTATTCATTATGAAAACAGAAAGAAGATCAGTCATTAAAAGATTGTTTGCCTCCATGGTAGGTCTATTAGGAGCTAATGCCGTGCTTCGAGCTGAAAGCAAGTCGGCTACAAAAGAAACCTTCAATATAACTAAGCAGGACAATGTGCCTTTATTCTCGGGATCCACCAAATATAACGGATTAGTGTTCGTGGCCGGTAAAGGGGCACATTTCGATGGTGATATAAAAGCACATACAGATCATGTATTAAAAGAATTGGAAGCGGAACTAAAAAAGGCAGGATCATCGATGGAAAAGGTGCTGAAAGTCAACGTCTATCTGGCAGATCTTGGAGATTACAAGGCCATGAATGAGGTGTATCAAGGACGATTTGGCAGTAAACCGCCCGTACGCACTACCGTGGCGACTTATGGCGGGGTGCCCGGTGATTCGCTCGTGGAAATGGATTGCATAGCCTATGTTTAACATGAACAGAATGTACGTTAGGAAAAGTTTTTTTATGCTTATGATGCTGCTCTTTTTTGTTACTACCGGCGCAGCTCAGCAAATAACAAAAGAAGAACTTCGTTTTCTAACTTCCTCCTGGAAAGGGGAGCGCTACAGAGATGGGCGCCCGAAGATTCCTGATTCACTCCTTTTAAGAGCCGAGCGTATTGGTTTTGATGATGCTTGGACCATTCTGAGGAATGCGGGCTATTATAATCAATTTGAGGATGGGTGGAAAGCGATTCGTGAAAATGAGGTCTTTGCAGGGCGCGCTGTAACGGCCGCGTATATGCCAAGGAGGCCCGATATAGAAGATGCCATATTAGAGCGCGGGCATGAGAAAGGCCTTAAAGGAAGCACCAATGCGTGGCCCATTGAGCTACTGCAAAAAGGAGATGTGTACGTCGCTGATGGCTTCGGGAAAGTAGCGGGTGGAACCTTGATTGGACAAACCCTGGGAACCACCATCTTTCAGCGTACCGGTAAGGGAGTAGTTTTTGATGCCGGAGCACGTGATTTTGATGGTTTAGCCGACATAAAAGGTTTCAATGCTTTTGTACGTGATTTCCATCCGTCTTTTTTAGAGGAATCAATGTTAATGGGACTTAATACACCGATACGTATCGGCAAAGCGATTGTGTTACCTGGAGATTTAGTGTTGTGTAATAAAGAGGGGGTGCTTTTTATACCGGCCCACCTGGCAGAAGAGGTCATCGTCACTGCCGAATTTATCCAATTGAGGGATGCCTTTGGAAAAGATCGAATTCAAGCGGGGAAATACAGTGTAGGACAGATCGATAACCAGTGGGATGATCCGATAAAACTTGATTTTCTGAACTGGTTAAAGGAACAAGAAGATCGGGTGAGGCTTACCAAGAAGCAGCTGGATCAACTAATGGAAAAAAGAACCTGGTAAACATAATGAACCTAAATATTTGATATGAGGCAATTTTCATTTTACAAAGTCACTTTGTTGATTGCAATGGTGACGGCAATCCTGGCCATATGGGCTTACTGGACCCAGAAGCAATCAGTATGGGGCCCGAGCCTTATTATATGTTTGCTAGCAACGGCCTTATCTTTTCGGACCATTAAGTCGTTACAAGGGTATGCTTATTCAATGATGATATTTGCAATGGTTGCGGCGGCGCTGTGCTATCCCCAACACTTTGTAAGTGTTAACGGTTTTCCATTGGCTGAGCTGATCACTCCTTTGATACAGCTGATCATGTTCGGCATGGGGACTTCCATGAGCGTACACGATTTTGTGGGAGTGATTAAGCATCCAAAGGGTGTTTTTATTGGTGTAGTAAGTCATTTCATCATTATGCCCTGTGTTGGCTTTTTCCTGGCCAATGTAAGCGGCTTTTCTCCGGAAATAGCAGCTGGAATTATTCTAATTGGCTGTTCGCCCAATGGAATGGCCTCCAATGTGATGTCTTATATGGCTAAGGCCAATTTACCATTATCGATTACGATCACAGCGGTATCAACATTACTATCACCTTTGGTAACTCCGACGCTGATGAAGCTATTAGCCGGTGCATTTGTAGAAATCCACCTATTAGACATGATGTGGGATATTTTGAAGATGGTTATACTACCCATAGGTGCCGGTTTGTTATTCAATAAACTATTTCATGGCAAAGTAAAGTGGTTAGACGCATTTATGCCTAAAATCTCGATGGCAGGTATTGCTATTATCATTGCCATCATTACAGCTGCCGGTAGAGATAGTTTACTCCATATTGGTCCGCAATTGATCCTGCTCGTTTTAATACACAATTTAACAGGTTATTTCTTAGGCTATAGTTGCGGTAGACTTTTCCGTATGTCTGAGCGCGACTGCCGAACCATGGCAATTGAAGTGGGAATGCAGAATGGAGGCCTAGCCTCCGGTATTGCAAAGGAAATGGGTAAGCTAGCTACAGTGGGACTAGCACCTGCCATCTTTGGGCCTTTAATGAATATCACAGGATCATTGTTAGCTTCCTATTGGCAAAATAAACCACTAGCTACTCCTGACGCTGCGCTTAAAACGGTTAGCGAGCTTAAAAATTAAAAAGAATTTATCATGAGAAGAAGAGAACTATTAAAATATTTGTCGATGCTGCCTGCCGGTGGATTCATCACCCCTTATGTAGACGGGAATAGATTATTATGGCTGGATAAGGAGCGGCGGGGTCGAGAGCTATTCAAAGAATTGGGCGTACGTACTTTTATCAACGCTGCCGGAACCTATACCGCTATGACGGGATCCCTTATGCGACCGGAAGTACTGGAAGCGATAAACTACAGTGCAACGGATTTTTGCATGCTGGATGAATTGCAAGATAAAGTAGGTGAAAAAATTGCGAGTTTGGTACATGCGGAATCTGCCGTCGTAACAGCAGGATGTTTTTCCGCTATGACTTTGGGATTGGCCGGAATATTAACGGGCCTTGACGAAGAAAAAGCAATTCAGTTACCCCACCTAATGGGAACCGATATGAAGTCGGAGGTGATCTGTCAAAAAGGGCATGAAATTGTTTATACCCATGCGCTTAAAAATACGGGTTGTAAAATTGTGATGGTAGAAACGAGGGAAGAGCTTGAGCAAACCATTAATGAACGAACGGCGTTGATGTTCTTTCTTAACGTACAGGCTGACAAAGGTAGCATCATGCACGAGGAGTGGGTCTCGATTGCAAAAAAACATGGTGTTCCCACCATGATTGATATCGCGGCTGACGTACCACCTGTTTCCAACTTGTGGAAATTTCATGAAATGGGCTTTGATTTAGTGTGCGTATCTGGAGGAAAGGCGATCCGCGGACCGCAGAGTGCCGGCTTATTGATGGGTAAAAAGAACTTTATACAAGCAGCGAGATTACATATGCCTCCACGTGGGTTTAATATTGGCAGAGGGATGAAAGTGAATAAGGAAGAAATTTTAGGTATGTATGTTGCCTTAGAGAAGTTTATCAACCTTGATCATCAACAAGAGTGGAACTTACAACAGGCTCAAATTGATCTGATCGCAACGGCAGCGCAAGCGGTTGAAGGTGTTACGACGGAGGTGAAGGTGCCTCCTTTGGGAAATGTGACACCAACGCTATATATCCATTGGAATGCAGAAAAGGTGAAAATATCGGGCAAGGAATTACAGCAACGTTTACGGAATGGAACACCTTCTATAGAAGTAGGTGGAGCTGAGGATACTTCTTTGATTTTAACTGCTTGGATGCTAAAGCCGGGACAAGAAAAAGTGGTAGCCAAGCGGCTGCGTGAAGAACTTTCGACAGCGGTTTAGTCGAAAGAGGTTGCTTAAAGGGCATAAGCAACAGGATAATTTGGTTGAAAGTCCGGTATTTAAATGCCGGACTTTTTTTATTAAGCGTATTTTTGACTGTGCATTAAACTGCTGGCAGAAATCACAAGAATGAACCAACTCGCTCTTTTGACTTTTGACTTTTTACTTTTTAATTTTGACTTTTTACTTTTTAATTTTTACTTTTTAATATCTTTGTCGTCACAAAAATCACATTGTAGGTGATTTAGAAAACAATATTTTTTAGAACATTAAAATCATAGTTGTAGATGATTAAAATCACACTTCCTGATGGTTCCATTCGCGAGTACGAGAGGGGAATCACTTCTTTGCAAATTGCCCAATCAATTTCTGAGGGCTTAGCCCGTAACGTTTTAGCTGCCGAAGTTGACGGACAGGTATGGGATGCGACCAGACCTATTGAAAAAGATGCATCTGTAAGATTGCTGACTTGGAATGACAAAGACGGCAAATCGACATTTTGGCATTCTTCTGCCCACTTAATGGCAGAAGCGTTGGAGGCGCTATATCCCGGGACTAAATTTGGTATTGGACCAGCTATCGAAACCGGCTTTTATTACGATGTCGATTTTGGTGATCGGCCTTTTTCTTCGGACGATTTTAAAAAAATTGAGGATAAGATGTTGGAATTGGCACGTACGAAATCTGATTACGTGCGGCAGCAAGTATCCAAATCAGATGCGCTAGCGTATTTTACCGAAAAAGGCGATGAATATAAGTTGGATTTGATAAAGGATTTAGCGGACGGATCCATAACCTTTTATACCCAGGGCAATTTTACAGACCTCTGTAGAGGGCCACACATCCCAAATACAGGTTTTATAAAAGCCATCAAACTAACCAATGTGGCAGGAGCCTATTGGCGTGGTGATGAAAGCAGAAAACAGTTAACTAGGATTTACGGCGTTACTTTCCCTAAGGCAAGCGAATTAGCCGATTATCTTCATATGATTGAAGAAGCTAAGAAAAGGGACCACCGGAAATTGGGCAAAGAATTGGAATTGTTCGCGTTCTCAGAAAGAGTAGGCATGGGCTTACCTCTGTGGCTTCCCAAGGGAGCCGCATTGCGCCAGAAACTGGTTGACTTTCTGCAACGTGCACAAATGAAGGCAGGATATGAACCGGTTGTAACACCGCACATTGGTCATAAAAACCTGTATGTTACCTCTGGCCACTACGAAAAGTATGGAGCAGATTCTTTTCAGCCGATTCGTACACCGCAAGAAGGAGAGGAGTTTCTACTGAAACCCATGAACTGTCCGCACCATTGCGAGATTTACAAAACAAAACCCCGATCATACAAAGATCTTCCGGTACGTTTTGCTGAATTTGGTACCGTATATCGTTATGAGCAGAGTGGAGAATTACATGGGTTAACTCGTGTAAGAGGTTTTACGCAGGATGATGCGCACCTGTTTTGTCGTCCGGATCAAGTAAAAGACGAATTCAAAAAAGTTATTGATCTTGTCCTTTATGTATTCAAAGCTTTAGGCTTTGATGATTATACCGCACAGATATCACTAAGAGATCCTGAAAATAAGGGAAAATACATTGGCAGTGAAGAAAATTGGCTACTTGCTGAAGCGGCTATCGTAGAAGCTGCTGAAGAGAAAGGGCTTAAAACCGTGACCGAGTTAGGGGAAGCGGCCTTTTACGGCCCGAAATTGGATTTTATGGTCAAAGACGCATTGGGGCGTAAATGGCAACTTGGTACAATCCAGGTCGATTATAATTTGCCGGAACGGTTCGAGTTAGAATACACAGGCAGTGATAATCAGAAACATCGGCCGGTAATGATTCATCGCGCACCCTTTGGCTCGCTAGAACGTTTTGTCGCCGTTTTAATCGAGCATTGCGCCGGTGAGTTTCCGCTATGGCTTACCCCGGAACAGTTTATCATATTGCCTGTTTCTGAAAAATATGAAGAATATGCAAAAAAACTTTTGGAATCGTTAAATAATACCGATATTCGCGGGTTGATTGATTTGCGAGACGAAAAAGTAGGCAGAAAGATACGGGATGCGGAAGTCAAGAAAATACCTTACATGCTCATCGTAGGCGAAAAAGAGGTTGAAAATGGCACGATTTCTGTTCGAAAACATGGCGAAGGCGATCTTGGTAGCATGACTATAGAAGCCTTTAGTAAGCAATTAATTGAAGAAATAACAGTTTAAATTAAGGAAAAAATTTGTCATTAGGAAAACCAGGAATGAGGGGGCCGCGTCCTCCTTTTAAAAAGAAAGAACCCGACCATAGAATTAATCAGCACATTAGAGCTGCGGAAGTACGCTTAGTTGGCGAAAATGTGGAGCAAGGGGTTTACCCGATTAAACAGGCTTTAGCCATAGCAGACGAGTTGGAGCTTGATTTGGTGGAGATTTCCCCAAATGCAAATCCTCCTGTATGTAAGGTTGTCGATTATAGTAAATTTGTTTACGAACAAAAGAAGAAGCTGAAGGAAATTAAGGCCAATGCTAAACAGACGGTCATTAAAGAAATCCGTTTCGGCCCGAATACGAATGAGCACGATTTCGAGTTCAAACTTAAGCATGCCATTAAGTTCTTGGAAGCTGGAGAAAAGGTACGCGCTTACGTACATTTTAAAGGTAGAGCTATTGTATATAAGGACCGTGGTGAAATTCTTTTGCTGAAATTTGCACAGGCTTTGGAGGAAATTGGCAAAGTGGAATTACTGCCTAAACTAGAGGGAAAGCGGATGTTTATCACTGTTGCCCCAAAAAATCCGAAAACAAAATAACCCCAAGGGTAGAGAGTCGCCGGGCTTTGCGCCGGGAGACCTATTAACAAGAGACTAATAGATAGATAATAACAGATAAGATTATGCCAAAAGTGAAAACCAATTCCAGCGCTAAGAAACGTTTTAGCCTGACTGGAACCGGTAAGATTAAGAGAAAACATGCATACAAAAGCCATATCTTAACCAAGATGAGCACTAAACGTAAACGTAATTTAACACGTTCCGGTTTAGTATCAGATGCAGATTTAGGCAATGTAAAACGTATGCTTGGGATCGGTAAATAGTAATTATTTTAACAAAATTTTTAACCGGGTATTGGGTTGTAAGTCTATTGACTGAATACTTAAGAAAACATAGCGCCTTATACCAAACTAAATTTATTTATTATGCCACGTTCGGTTAACGCAGTAGCTTCGAGAAGAAGAAGAAAGAAGATCCTTAAATTAGCAAAAGGCTATTATGGATCACGTAGCAAGGTGTATACCATTGCTAAAAATACGGTAGAAAAAGGTTTGCAATATGCTTATCGCGACCGTAAAACCAAAAAAAGAGAATTTAGAGCATTATGGATTCAACGTATCAATGCAGGTGCTCGTCAACATGGGATTTCTTATTCTCAGTTGATAGGTAAGTTAAGTGCTAAGAATATCGGTTTAAATCGTAAGGTTTTAGCGGATTTAGCGTTAAACAATCCTGATGCTTTCAAAGCAGTAGTTGATGCAGTTAAATAAATATTAACTTATCACAATCTATTAGTTAAAAGGAGGTCTTGACCTCCTTTTTTATTGATTTATTATTTCAATTACTACGACCGTGAAAGATTTGACTGCTATAGTGTTGAGCTTTTAAAAGTGCTGTTTGATCAACCTGGCTGTTGATATTTCGCTCTTGTAAAAAGGATAACAATACCTCCGTTGCAATATTTCCTGTCAATTTGTCACTTGCCATCGGACATCCACCATAACCTCCTATAGCCGTATCAAAACGTTGGCATCCACTATTATAAGCAGCCTGTATTTTCGCTAACATAGTTTGTGGCGTGCTATGTAAGTGAACTCCCAGATCAATATGAGGAAAATGCTTATTTAGATTTTGATAAAGCATGTGAATACTTTCCGGAGTGGACACACCAATAGTATCGGCAAGCATCAAATGTTTGACTCCCTTTTTTACTAATAACTCTGCATAAATAGTAACGATTTCGGGAGACCAAGGATCACCGTATGGATTGCCGAATGCCATTGATAAGTAAATCAATGGTTCTTTGCCAAACTCTTTACAGATCGTTATTATCTCTTCCACATTTGCGAGAGACTGTTGAATACTCGTGTTGGTGTTGCGTTGCTGAAAAGTTTCAGAAACAGAAAATGGAAAGCCAAGAAAGCTTATCTGAGAAAAGGCACTGGCTTCCTTGGCTCCTCTAACATTCGCAACAATGGCGAGTAATTTAGTGCTGCTATCTGAAAGGTTTAATTGTGATAAAACGGCCGCGGTGTCCTGTAGTTGAGGTATTGCTTTTGGAGAGACAAAGCTACCGAAATCCAGGCGGTCAAACCCTACTTTTAACAATAGATTTAAATAGGCGACTTTATGGAGTGTTGGGATAAATTCTTTAATTCCTTGCATCGCGTCCCGTGGACATTCGGTGATTTTGACCATAATTTAGCTCGTTTAGTTATACAAAAATACTAAACATATGTCGAGGTGAAGTTTTTGGGACTTATTTCAATGGATTCTTAGTCCAACGACCCCTTGATTTTTATGTGAAGGCCATCCAATTGCTCATTTAATCGAATTTGGCAGGCTAGTCTACTGTTTTCATCAGCATCAGGAAGTGTATCCAACATATTCAATTCATCATCAGATGCTTCATGAAGTTGTTCCATTCCGGACAATACTTCTACGTGGCAGGTAGCACACAATGCCATACCTCCACAGGTGGCTAGTATATTGTATTCTGAGGCCTTTAGCACTTCCATTAGGCTCAAATTAATATCCTCGGGAATTTCTATAGTTTCCACCGAACCAGTTCTATCTTCTACAGTTATATGAATCATTGTTAATTGTTTGTTTTAGTTGTTTGTTATTCCCTATTGGTTATTAGTTATTAGTTATTAGTTATTAGTTGTTGTTATTCGCTTTGTTTTTTTTGCTGTGGTACTATTTGAGTTAACCCATTAACCAAAACTAAAATGCGTGAATACCGTTGACCGTCGTATATTTAAAGCTCAACTTTTGATCAGGGTACACGTATTTGAAAGCACTTTGCGCCATTAAAGCAGCTTCATGATAACCGCATAGGATCAGTTTTAGTTTGCCCGGATACGTGTTAATATCGCCAATAGCATATATGCGTTCTATACTGGTAGAATAATCAGTCGTATTCACTTCTATGGCCGACCTATCGATTGCCAAGCCCCATTGAGCGATTGGTCCTAATTTTGGACTTAAACCAAAAAGTGGTATAAGTGCATCTGTTTCTAAAGAAATCTCTTCCTTTTGTTTGTTAATCATGGCAACTTTTGTTAAGTGGCCCCTTCCTTCTACCCGAATTAAATTGTGTGATAATAACAAGTTGATCTTACCACTGTTAGCAAGATTGAAAACCTTTTCCGCTGAATCGGGTGCACCTCTAAAACTTTCGCTCCGATGCACGAGCGTGACTTTTTCTGCAATTTCACTTAAAAATATAGTCCAATCCAAAGCTGAATCACCTCCGCCGGCAATAACAACCTTTCTATCTCTAAATTGCTCCGGATTTTTAATCATATAATAGATGCCTTTGCCTTCAAAGTCGGCCAAACCTTCTATTTCAGGTTTACGCGGTTCAAAAGAACCCAACCCTCCCGCAATTACTACCACTTGCGCATGGATGTTGGTCCCCTCATTGCCTTTGACCATATAGGAGCCATCGTGTTGTTTTTCAAGTGCTTCCACACGTTCTCCCAAAGTAAAACTTGGATGAAAAGGAGCGATTTGCTCCATCTGTTTATCGATAAGCTCTTGCGCATTGATGGCGGGATAACCGGGAATGTCGTAAATGGGTTTATGTGGATAAATTTCAGCCAGCTGTCCACCAACCTGAGGTAAGGCATCTATCAGGTGGCAACGCATTTTCAATAAACCTGCCTCAAAAACGGCAAACAAACCAACAGGTCCTGCACCTATTATACATATATCTGTAGTAATCATATCTGTTAATTTTAAGGGCTACTTGAGCTCTAAGTTATTATAAATGCTATTTAATATCCGCTCTAGCTGTCGAAAATCATCTTCGTTAAGGTTTTCCCATGCTTTAGTTCGTATTTCTTTAATTTGCGGCGATAATTCTTCCACTTTCGAAATCCCTTTATCTGTTAGATGCACGATAAAACTTCTTCTGTCATTTGGATGAACTTTACGTTCTGCCAGTTCCTTCTTTGCTAAGAGATCAACGATGCGGGTCAAAGTGGGTTGATCTTTACCACAACGTTCTGCTAATTCTTTCTGTGTCAGATCTGCATATTCATAGAGATTTTTTAAAACCATCCATTGATCTAAAGTTATATCGAAGCCTTTATTGCTGAACGTTGCCTGTGCATATTGCTTTACCCGGCGCGCTGTACGATCGAGTAAAAATGAATACATGTTGTATGGTTCTTTTTGCATAACAATATTTAGTGTGACAAATATATTGTGTTAAATTAAAATTAAAAAGTAAAAAATCGAAAATGACGTAGGAGTGAGGGAGGTAGGGATGGTAGCAAAAAAAAAGGAGGTGTTTAATAAAAACACCTCCCTTTTTTTTATAATACAGCTGGCTTATGCTTTCGCTGGCTTTAAGTTTCCTCGCTCTGTCGAAGCGATTTCTTTTGTGTTTTTTTCTTCACCGTCTCCCTGCAAATCGGCAAAGACCGGAGATGCTATAAAGATAGACGAATAAGTTCCAAAAATAATACCAATCAAGATAGCAAAGGAGAAACCGCGAATTACTTCACCGCCGAACACAAATAGCACTGCCAAAACAAATATTACCGTTAAAGAAGTAATGATGGTGCGGCTAAGCGTTTTATTAATCGCCGTATTTACTACATGAGAGATCGGCTCGTTTTTGGCACGATGTTCACGTAAGTATTCACGGATACGGTCGAACACGACTACCGTGTCGTTGATAGAATAAGCGAGCACCGTTAGAACAGCAGCAATAAAGTGTTGATCCAAGTCCAACGAAAATGGAAGAATACCATCAAAGAGCGAAAAGATTCCCAAAAGGATAATCGCATCATGAGCAAGCGAAATGGCGGCAGCTATACTGTATTGCCACTTGCGGAATCGAATAAGAATGTATAGCGCAATTACGATAATTGAGAAAATCACCGAATAAATAGCGGATACCTTAATGTCATTCGCTATTGTAGGACCGACCTTTTGCGAACTCACAATTTGGTAAGGGTTATTCTGCACTTTTGCAAGTCCTTCGTTCAACTTATCTAAAACCTGCTTATCGGCGGCATCATCTGTCTGGTCAATCAGGTAAGGTGTTGTTACGCGTAATTGATTATCACCACCGAATGTTTTTACCTCGCTTGTTACATTGAAGGTACCGTTTACATGATCACGAACTTCTTCTAAGTTTACCGCCTTCTCGTATTTAACGGTATAAGTCCGTCCACCGGAGAAATCAACACCTAAACTAAAGCCTTTAGTGAAAATTGAAATTAAGCTGATAATTGTTAAAGCAATTGAAATTGCATAGAATTTCTTGCGGTTCTTTATAAAGCCGAAGTTAACGTTTTTCAATGTGTGATCA
The DNA here is from genome assembly GCF_044784325.1 of Olivibacter sp. EAT-5. NCBI lineage: Bacteria > Pseudomonadati > Bacteroidota > Sphingobacteriia > Sphingobacteriales > Sphingobacteriaceae > Olivibacter > Olivibacter sp. EAT-5. Next base: position 4,032,012 of record NZ_CP173028.1, read on the forward strand.
CTCCATGGATAAGAAACGGAAATTTTCATATCCTTCTTGATCATCCATTCGAAAATGATACGCGTAATGAAGATGGCTGTAAATAAAGAAGTGATAATACCGATCAATAAAGTGGTCGCAAAGCCTAAGATTGGACCGGTTCCAAAGATATATAGAATAAGACCGACTAGGAAAGTAGTTATCTGTGAGTCTAAGATAGAAGGCATTGCGTGTTTATAACCATCGGAAATTGCCTGTCTAACGCCCTTACCTAATGCGTACTCTTCACGGATACGCTCGTAGATAAGAACGTTCGCGTCTACGGCAGTTCCCATAGTCAATACGATACCTGCGATACCGGGAAGCGTTAGTACTGCCCCCAACGAGGCAAGGATTCCCATGATGAAAAATACGTTGAAGATTACGGCAATGTTAGCAACTAAGCCAGCGCGGTTGTAATAGAAAATCATAAAGATAAGTACTACTACTAAGCCGATAACAGACGAATTGATACCAGCATCAATTGCCGCTTGTCCTAAGGTAGGGCCAACAATAGCTTCTTCCACGATTTTAGCTGGGGCCGGTAAACGTCCTGCTTTCAAAACATTGGCTAAGTCCTGTGTGTCTTCGAAGGTGAAGTTTCCGGTAATGGAAGAAACACCATTAGGAATTTCATCCTGTACGGTAGGTGCCGAATAAACTGTATTGTCTAATACAATCGCGATTGCTTTTTTTGGATTTGCTGCGGCTGCTGCTGCACTGATTTTTCTCCACTCACGAGCGCCCTCGCTGTTCATCACCATTTCTACTTGCGGATTATTGGTGCGCTGGTCAACATCGGCGCGTGCATCTGCAATCACGTTTCCGGTAAGTACCGGACCGGCATTCAGCCCCGTTGGTTTCACTGCAAAAAGCTGAAACATCTTCGTTTCTTTAGAAACGGGTTTCACACTCCACAATAATTTTACATTACCTGGTATAATCGCTTTTATTTCAGCACTATTAAAATAAGAATTAACCAAAGCGGTGTCTTTCTGTAACACATAGCCAATTACAGGTCCTTGACCCAACATTTGTTGCCCTTGTGGGCCCTGGCCGATATTTGGACTCAATACAGCGAATAAAGGGTTTTGGTTTTTCGCTTGCTCTAAAGCTACTGTACTGCTGTCTTTTTTGGTCGAATCGCTTCCTGCTGCCTTATTGCCGCCTAATGAAGCCAAACGACCCCCTGTAGTATCCTTCGCACTTGTGTCAGCCGCAGTCACCGAAGAATTAGACTTAGTGTCTGCTTTTAATGTTGACGCCAATGTTCGGTTAATGTTCTCTAATAATGGGAAAATTTCGGAGTTGTCATAAGTTTCCCAGAATTCCAATTTCGCAGATCCTTGTAAAAGTTTACGTACGCGATCTTCATCGCTTACACCGGGGAGCTCGATTAAAATTCTATTCGTGCCTTGCTGCCTTTGAATATTAGGAGAAGTAACCCCAAACTTATCAATACGTGTACGTAAAATATTAAAAGAACGGTCAATTGCGCTACCGGACTCTTTTTGCAAGAAAGCCAAGATATCGCCGTCACTTGAATTGGAGGTGATGTTATTAACGGCATTGTCTTTATTAGCAAAAAAAGTAGCTAATTTTCCATTTGGATTTAACTTTTTAAACTCTTCTCCAAATAAGCTGACAAAGTCTTTTTGACTGTCTTTGCTCCGAGCTTCGGCGTTGTCCAAAGCCTTTTTAAAATTCTCGTCTTTTGGATTGTCCGCTAAATTACTGATCAATTCCTTCAGAGAGATTTCCATTGTAACATTCATCCCGCCCTTTAAATCCAATCCCAATGCCAATTCACGCTCTTTGCAGTATTGGTAAGAGAACTTGGCAAAACCGAGGTTATATACATCTACGGTAGCCATTGAATCTAAATAAGCCCGTTCCTTTACGGGGTCACCTTTTGCATAAGCAACTGCGTCGCGCTCAACCTTGCGGGTTACAAAAGTAAATGAAAGTGAATACAGGCACGCAATCGATATCAGTATTACAAAAAAGTTAATTAGGCCTTTACCTTGCATCTTTGTTTAGTGTTGTAATTTATGTAATAATTGTTGTATACATTCCCATCTGTTAACCCTGATCCTCATTGACTGATGAAAGACCGGTAAACACCTTTTTAATATGCTATTCTTTTTTGCATATAATAAGGCAATTTATCTAAGTTTTCTTAAGAACGGCAAAGCTATGAAATTTTTAAATAAACAAAGGGTTTATTGCGAGAAAATTGTTTGCTGCTTAACTCTTAGCATTTAGCTATTAGGAGTTAGAGAAAAAGGGCGGTAATCTCTTCTTGAAAGAGGGCTAAAACTAGTTTTTGACTTTAGAATATAGATAAAAACTGTAATCGTACGGATTCTTTTCATCACTTTCATGATGTTCGACTTCCTCCAATTGCCATTCTTCATCATTTATTTCAGGAAAAAAAGTGTCCGCGTCTTGAAAATCGTGATTAATCCGAGTAAGGTAAATCCTATCGGTTAGCGACATCGCCTGCTCATATATTTGAGCTCCACCTACGATGAATATCTCTTCCTTTTCATGTTCGCATGCAGCCAAGGCTTCTTCAAGTGAGTTTACTACTTCGATATTGTCAGCCTGGAAGTTTGCTTGACGAGTGATAACAATATTACGGCGCTTGGGAAGGGCTTCCCCGACAGATTCGAAGGTTTTTCTTCCCATGATGACGGTATGGCCCGACGTAGTTTTACGGAAAAACTTTAAATCAGCGGGCATGTGCCAAAGAAGCTCATTATTTTTTCCGATTGCGTTATTTTTTGATGCTGCAACAATAATGGATGTAATCATGGTTCAATTGGTTAAACCGCCACTTCTGCCTTAATATGCGGATGGGGGTCATAATCTACTAATGTAAAATCTTCATACCTAAAGTCAAAGATACTTTTTATCTCAGGATTAATCTTCAACTTGGGTAGACTTTTAGGGGTACGGGTTAATTGTAGTGTTGCTTGCTCAAGGTGGTTACTATAAAGGTGTGCGTCACCTAAAGTATGTATAAAGTCGGCCGCTTCCATATCACAAACTTGTGCTACCATCATAGTCAATAAGGCATAGGAGGCGATATTAAAAGGTACGCCCAAAAATATATCTGCGCTGCGTTGATAAAGCTGACAGGATAACTGTGCTTTGGTTTGACCCTTTTCCTTATTAGGTGGAGCAACATAGAATTGAAAAAATGCATGGCAAGGAGGCAATGCCATTTTTTCAATTTCTGCAACATTCCAGGCTGAAACAATGATTCGACGCGAATCGGGGTTATTTTTCAGTTGATGAATAACTTGCGCAATTTGATCAATATGCTTGCCGTCAGGAGTAGGCCAAGAGCGCCATTGTGAGCCGTACACCGGGCCGAGGTTGCCATTTTCATCTGCCCATTCATCCCAGATGCTCACTTTATTTTCTTTCAAATAGGAAATATTAGTCTCGCCTTTCAAAAACCAAATCAGCTCATGAATAATGGACCGAAGATGAAGTTTTTTGGTGGTAACCAAAGGAAAGCCTTCTTGCAGATTGAAACGCATTTGATAACCAAATACACTTCGTGTTCCCGTTCCGGTACGGTCCTGTTTATCGACACCATGCTCATATACATGGCGCATTAAATCGAGATATTGCTGCATTGTTTTATATGAAATGTTATGGCGGTAAAGATAGGGATTTTTTGTTTCAATTAGCTATTGGCTGTCAGCTTTCAGCAATCGGCCAGTGTGCCATTGTTGCTTAAGGCTTTAGGCTATAAGGAATAAGCTTTAAGCTTGCCTCCCTAACCCACTGCCTAGAACTCCGCTCAGTGTGCCCCTGCTGCTGTCACTGCCACTATTTCCCTATTTAACTATTTCCCTACTCAACTATTCAACTAAATCACAAATCCTGCACAAACTGAACGACCTAAGTGAAAAGTCTTTTTACGTCTTTTGTCACACGTAGGAGACATTGCCTTAAAGAAACTTAAACCGATTTTTAGAATTTTCAACTTAAACAAACGCCTATAGCCCACATGTACTCAATCCTTTTCCGTTCCTCGATTTTTAAAGCACTTGCTTTGTGTTTACTCTTGTTATTTGGAGTAAGAGGGGAGGGGTATGGGCAAAGGGTGTATGCGGATGCTCAAAGGAATGGAACTACTGGAACGGTTGGAAGCGGATCCGTCACAAATCCTACATTTTCGATTGATGCAAGTAACTTGTCAAATTTCACACGATTGTCGGCTTCGTCAGCAGTACTTGCTTCTGGTGGAGCTTGGCAACAATTGATTTTTGATAGGACGTTTGCAGGGAACACGACTATTTATATTAAACTTAACGTAGCGAGCTCATTATTAGGAGGAAGTGTTACTCTTAAAACTTACAGTGGAAGTACAGCAAACACTGATGGAAATGAAGTTGCGTCATCATCAAATTCTTTTACTGCTATTGACGGAACGACTTATTTGGCGGTTACTGGAAATATATCGTTTAACGCTGTTCGCGTTACCTTGAGCGCACCTGCACTTCTTGGGTCCAGCACCGCAGATATTTACTATGCGTTTTATGAACCTGTTAATAAACGTTGCGCTGATGTTTTGGGTGTTTCAGTAGGAGGTACTGGAATTTCTTTAGGGGGAGGGGTAAGCAACCCACTTAACGCAGTTGACAACAACTTAACAACATATTCTTCATTGACTGGAGGGCTCTTGGGGCTGGGTTATACAATTACACAAACTGCCTACTTTTCGAATTTATCAAACCCAGGGGATGCCGCGACCATCACATTCTCTCTTCCATCCTCCCTTTTACAATTGAGTCTTTTTAACAATGTAACAATTAATCTATATAGCGGAAACACACTTGTCAATACAGGAACGATTGGTAGTCTGTTGTCGCTAGATCTTTTGGGGTTGCTTCGTTCCGGACAGCGATATACAGTGTCTTTATCGTCAACTCCTGTTTTCGATAGAATTGAAATCGCTGTTGCAACCGGCGTATCTTTACTTACAGATTTTCGGATTCATGAAATCCAACGCACTCCTGCAAAACCAACTGTACCGATTGCTTATCCGCAGGCGCAGGCTGTATGTTATGGGCAGACAGCGACTTTAACTGCTGCGCCAACAAGCTCAGGTAGTGTTTTAAGGTGGTATAACCAAGTAAATGATGGTACATTATTACAAGAAGGTAGTCCGTATATTACGCCTCCAATAACGGTTGCAGAAGGCGATACAGCCTTTTTTTATGTAGCTGCCGCCTGGAATAGTGCTTGTCCTGCAGAATCAGAGCGGGTAAAGGTTGCCGTAGTAGCTAATTCCTTGCCAAGCATTACATTATCTCCCCTAGCCAGCATGTGTCAAGGCGAGACTAGTGTGTCTATAGCCTATACTACCACCACTAATAGTCCAACAAGTTATAGTATCACTTGGACTGATTCGCCGACAGATTTTATCAATGTGGTTAATCAAATGCTGACACCCAATAGTATCAATTTGAGCATTCCTGGAAGCGCAGCTATTGGAACGTATTCGGGTATACTGAAAGTAAAAAGCGCTAACGGATGTGTAAGTTCAGAAATAAGTTTCTCTGTTGAAATACACCCTAAACCATCACCACCACATATAACAGCAAACTAAATAAACATCAAATAAAATTAAATAAATAGAGTTATGAAAAAAGCGAATTTTTTTGCAAAGTTAAGCGTCATCGTAGGCCTTATCTGTGGATTACCATTATTATCTATTGCAGACGTTAACATTTATATCTGTAGCACAGCGTCTGCAACGTTGAACTACGTCGGTGGCCATACGTTGGTGGCGGGCGACCGTGTCATATGGCAGGAATTTGATGGAGCCGATAATCCTATTGGAGCTGGCCCTGTTGAATTGACTTACACGTCTTCACTGACCGATGTTGCTTTGACTTTGAGTGCAGCAAGTGATATTACGACTTTGGGATCGCACTTTTATAAGGCATACGTGCTATCTGCTAACCCTGCAAACTGTAGTGGTGATCTTTCTGATGAAGTCGAAATTTATAGATTACCTGATTTGATTCTAGATTTAACACCTTTAATTTCTTCATATTGTGCTGAAGCTTCGGGTACCACAGCAGAATCAGTCATTACAGCCTCGACAACCACCCAAGAGAGTCACGTGTTACCTACTGATGTATTATTAGCTTATAATTGGAGCGCCACCAAAGACGGCATTGCCGTCACTCCTATTAGTAGTATAGGCACCGCCCAAACTAATAATACAGGGGGACTGTCCTTAACAAATACCTTTACCATGAACGCCACTGGAGTTGGCGAATATTCTTTCTCGGCTACGGTAGCCTATCCAAGTCAATCAGCAAGTGGAATCACTATTAAGGGGGGGGGGGCTGCCAATTCTAACACACCGGCTGTAGTTACGGTAACTCCGAAACCAGGTAAACCGACTATTACAGTGGATTAGTTGGGGATCTTAATAAGGTACTTTTTTGCATGAAGAAAGCATTTCTCATATTGCTGTTATTTGTCGACCTAGCCTTTAACAGTCATGGGCAAAGCCGGCCTACCGCGCACTTGGTGCAAGGTGGGTCGGTAACGCTCCATGCACATGCCGAAGGCGCTCTAAGCTTTCTTTGGTTTAAGGACAATGAGCCGATCAATGGATTTTATGAGGAAAAATTAGTCGTTCAGGAAGCGGGTATTTATACGGTTATTGCACTTAATGGTGGTTGTGAGTCGGAAATATCCGATGCTGTGGAAGTGATTATTGAACCCCATGGACCGGATAAACAGGTCGATATGCAGATCGCTAAATCGGCATCTCGTTCCGTTGCTTTATTAGGATCTACCATTGATTATCAATTGGTGATTGTTAATAAGGGGCCGCATACAGCGACGGATCTAAGCGTGCGGGATATACTGCCTCCTTCACTGGAATTTAATGAAATCCTTGGTCCTTACAGCGGAGCTGTTTCCTATTCGCCTTCGACGCACGAACTAACCTGGAAACCGGATAGTTTATCCTCAGGGAAAAGTGCAGAACTTCGTATCCGTACGCAAACGAAACGGGAAGGGACGGTGGAAAATTATGCGGAAGTGGAGGCCACACAACCGGATCCCGATATCGGTAATAATGCAGCTACTGCTTCAACTAATGTGGTGGCACTTCGTATACCGAACGCTTTCTCTCCAAATGGAGACGGTCTGAATGATGTGTTCGAAATTACCGGTTTGGAGCTCTTCGAAGAAAATGAGCTTTTTATTTTTAACCGCTGGGGTGCCGAAGTTTATCAAATGAAAAATTACCGTAATACCTGGAATGGTGGAACGCTGAATGAAGGTACCTATTATTATGTCCTCCGCATCAAAATGGAAACCGGTAAAATGGAAACCTTTAAGGGCTATGTTACCCTTATTAAACAACGACGTTTTTTTTAGTGTATTTGTTAGGTAGTTAAGTCGTTGAATAGTTGACGGTAAATTAATTAGCCAATGTTATAATTAGCCAATGTGGTAATGGTTGGGGCCTATGCGAGCTTAAAGCTTATAGCCTACTGCTTATAGCCTATGGCCTACAGCTAATAAAATTTGCAATCCCCCTTTTTTATTGTTAATTCTGTGGCATGATTACATTTGCAAATGCCAAGATAAATATAGGTTTGCAGGTGCTGGACAGAAGACCTGATGGCTACCACAATTTGGAAACTGTTTTTTATCCTGTTAAACTATTTGATATTCTAGAAATAGTGCCTTCCTCCTCATTGAAATTGGAGGTTTCGGGTATCGGTATACCTAATAACGATGAGGATAATCTTTGTATTCGTGCCTATAGGGCACTTGCTGTGGATTTTGATTTAGAACCTGTTTGTATCTATTTACACAAACAAATACCCATTGGAGCTGGTTTAGGGGGAGGCTCAGCGGATGCCGCTTTCTTGATTAAATTGCTGTCCCGGTATTTTCGACTGAATTTAAGTATCGAACAGATGGAGTCCTATGCCAGCGCATTGGGTGCCGATTGTAGCTTTTTTATCAGAAATAAGCCTGTTTTTGCGACTGGGATTGGCGATGTGTTTACCGAAATATCAATTGATTTATCAGCATACAAACTTGTTTTGGTTAAGCCTCCTATTCATGTTTCTACAGGAGAAGCCTATGGAAGTGTACGCTCCTCAAGGGAAAGTAAAAACCTTCGTGAACGAATTACATTGCCAGTCGAACAATGGAAAGAGCACCTTTTCAATGATTTTGAAACGGGAATCTTTCATCGATACCCGGAAATAAGAGGGATAAAATCCATGCTATACGAAAGAGGCGCGATATACGCTGCCATGAGCGGATCGGGTTCCACTGTTTATGGTCTTTTTAGAGAGGAGCTTGATCTAAAGGAATTGAAAGCTTGGTGTGAAGTGTATTGGATGGATGGTGGTGAGCGGAGGAGTAGTTGAGTCGTGAAGTAGTTAAGTTGTTGAGTCGTGTTTTGTTGGGTTGGAAAATCACTACTAACAGGTTCACTTTTCACAAAATAAAATCGATCGCCAGCCGACTAGCGACAATTTGTATAAAATATTTAATTTTAATAATATATCAAGATGAACAATTTAAATAACCCGATATGGTTGATGAGCTCTGCTTTTGACAAGCTCGGTATAGATGAACTCATTGAAAAAGCAGTGACCGTTGGTGCACAGGGAATCGACCTATGCGTATTCAGAAAAGATGGCACTCGAAAGGACCACACAGCCACGCACCTTGAATACGAGACCTTTGATTTAGACGCAGCAAAGAATCTCATCGATAAATTCAATGCGGCAGGTCTACAACTTTCACTGGGTGCTTTTGAAAATATGATTGGCGGCGATCCTACAGAGCGGGTAAAGAACCAGAATCACCTATTAAAGTTGATCCGGATAGCCTATTTACTAGGTGGAAATGCCAACAATGTTAAAGTGGGAACATTTGTTGGCTATAACCATGAATTAGGAGTGCAGGAAAATGGTTTCCAAAAAAATCTTGACGAATATAAACGCGTTTTTGAACCAATTGTTCGTTATGCAGAAAGCCTAGGTGTAACAATTTTATATGAAAATTGCCCGATGGAAGGATGGCGTTCGGCAGCCTATACCTCCACTTACAATAATTTACCGGGGGTATTAGCGGCTCGTAAATTAATGTATACCTTAATCCCGAGTAAAGCGCACGGCGAAATTTACGACCCTTCTCATGATATTTGGCAACATACCGACCCGGTTGATGTTATTGCAGCGAGCGATATTACGCGTATTCACAGAATACATGTAAAGACAACTAGAAACCTCTTAACGAAAGGGCGGATCGAATGGGGCGGCATGTATCCTATGCACCAGGTGGAGGCTTCTTTGGCAACCAGAGCGGGAGTATCACAGCCGGTAAGTGATTGGGATCGCCATCATTACGAAGCGATGCTTCCAGGTTTTGGCGGTACAGACCATATGGATTGGCGGGCATTTGTTGATATATTACGCGAAAAGGGCTTCGAGGGACCTTTCGAAATTGAAAATGAAGCAAAGAATTCCAAAGATACCGGTAATCTCGCTGCCACCATACAGGGATACGAAGCGGCTATCCGTTTCCTGAGTCCCATGTTATGGAACTTAGGTAATAAAGGATACCAGTTTCAAAGCGGGGAGCCTTTACATGAACCAACTGCTCAAAAGGATATACCGGTTAAAACAATAAACGATTTGTAGGCACTTCAAACTTTTTTTTTATCAAGTTGTTGTTGGGATATGACTATGAAAGAAGAAATGAAAGAAAAAAAAGGAAGCAAAACAGCTAAGTTCGTTGCTTTTGCATTAGCAGGATTAGCTGCCGGAGCGGCAGTTTACTATTTGTTTGGGACAACGGAAGGTCGTAAAACGCTAAACAAGGCCGTAGATGGCGTAAATGGATTAAGTAAAACATTGAAAGCCCAGGCTGAAGAAGGTTTGCATCGGGCTTCCCACCTGGCAAATCGCGCAAAGGAAGAATATCAACGAGTATTAACAATGGCGGACGACGCTCGACATGATGCGATGGAGAAAGCTGATAAGTATAAAGAAGAGGCGAAGAAATTAACAAAGAAGGGCTTAAAATATGCCGAGGGATTGAGTCACGAAGCTCGGTCGAAAGTGGATAAAGCATAATAGTTGTGAGTTGAGCGATGAGCTTTTTAAGATTCGCTAACAACTAATAACTGACAACTAAATAGTATCTTTGCCCGAAATGAATCTATTCAGGCAAGTAAATGTACTTCTGCAAAAGGAAATCAGATTAGAATGGCGATCTAAATACGCACTAAATGGTATCCTGCTTTATGTGGTTTCGACTGTATTTGTTTGTTATCAGGCGTTTAAATCAGTTCATCCGGTTATCTGGAATGCACTTTTTTGGATCATATTACTTTTTACAGCTATCAATGCTATAGCTAAAAGTTTTACCCAAGAAAGCAAAGGAAGGCACCTCTACTATTATACTTTGGTAAGTGCTCAAGCGGTGATTTTATCAAAAATCATTTATAATATGCTATTAATGCTACTGCTAGCAGCGGTAGCATTTTTTTCTTATAGTACCATATTTAAAAATGAAATAGGAGATCCCACCCTTTATTTCATTACGATTTTGATCGGAAGTATCAGTTTCGGTACCACGCTTACCATGGTTTCGGGTATAAGCGCAAAAGCAGGAAGTAACGGTACGTTGATGGCTATTCTTAGTTTTCCTGTTTTAATTCCCGTTATTATTGTGTTGATTAAATTGTCGAAAAATGCCATGGATGGCTTGGAAAGAAGTGTCAGCTATGATGAGATTGGGGTGCTATTGGCTATAAACTTAATCGTCATTACGGTATCTTTATTGTTATTTCCTTACATTTGGAAAGACTAAACAACGCTTGTATTCAAATATATATATTCAACATGAAGGCTTATTGGTGGAAAATTTTAGGAGCAGTACTTGTATTTTACTCGGTTGTTGCTGGTTTTTTGATTCCGGTGCCTAAGCTGCCCATTCTCCACGAAACGATCCGTAATACTTATTTTCATATTCCAATGTGGTTTGCGATGATATTACTCTATCTCATCTCGGTTATCTACAGTATTAAATACCTCTCATCCGGAAAGGTTAAGCATGACCTGTTAGCCGTTGAAAGCGTGAATGTGGGAATTGTGTTTTGCGGATTTGGCTTGATCACCGGTATGTTTTGGGCAAATGTTACTTGGGGCGAACCCTGGCCGAATGATCCAAAATTAAATGGAAGCGCAATAGCGACCTTAATGTACCTGGCCTACCTGGTGTTGAGAAATGCATTAGATGAGGAACAGAAGCGCGCAAAGATTTCGGCGATTTACAATATTTTCGCCTTTCCTGTTATGATCGTGTTGCTTTTTATCCTTCCACGTCTTACCGATTCATTACATCCGGGGAATGGGGGGAACCCCGCCTTTAGTAATTTAGATATGGATGGTACGATGCGTGCGGTTTTCTACCCCGCTGTTTTGGGCTGGATGCTTATTGGTCTATGGATTACCTCGTTAAGGTATCGTTACCGTTTAATTGAACACGAGGCGTAATACAAATGAGCTTTTCTTGATGAAACATGACAAAATTCTGATGTATTGTGCTCGACGAGAAGGTTTTTTATGTTTTATGGACGCCGGTAAAAAGCGTTTAAAAGTATACGGAATATAGGATTTTGATATTTTTATTTAAAATAAAATAATAATTTGTATTAAAAGATATGAAGAAGCTAATTCTTTTGTTTCTATTAGGGTTGACATCCTTTTTTCATAGTTTTGCACAGTCGTCAAACGACGTAGAGATGGCTGATGTTATGCGGAGCTCGGGCAAGATTTATGTAGTGGTTGCGGTGGTTTGTGTGATATTTTTCGGATTTATTATATATCTCTTCACGATTGATCGTAAAATTAGCCGATTGGAAAATAAGAAAAATAAAATAGGCTAGCACGTTTAGGTGCTTCTTAAGGGAGAAACCAATTATTAATTATTACATTATGGCTACAAGTAAGTCACAGGGAGAGTTTAGTTTCTTTAACGATGTTTGCGAATTCTTTGATCATGCCGCTCAATTTACCAACCATGATAGAGGCTTGTTGGATCAGATTAAAGCCTGTAACAGTGTTTATCGTTTCCGCTTTCCGATCCGTAGAGCGAATGGTAAATTGGAAGTTATTGATGCCTGGCGCGTAGAACATTCTCATCATAAATCTCCTACCAAAGGAGGGATTCGTTACAGTGATATGGTGAACGAAGATGAAGTGATGGCGCTCGCGGCGTTAATGACTTATAAATGCGCAATTGTTAACGTGCCTTTTGGAGGAGCGAAAGGGGGAATTTGCATCAATCCGAGAGACTATTCGGTACCCGAGTTAGAAACAATCACCAGGCGATACACGGTAGAATTAGTAAAGAAGAATTTTATCGGACCTGCTATTGATGTACCGGCACCGGATTATGGTACCGGCGAACGTGAAATGAGCTGGATTGCCGATACTTATTTAACCATGAATCCCGGGCAGCTGGACGCACTGGGAAGTGTTACCGGTAAACCTCTTTCCCTGAGCGGTATTGACGGTAGAAAAGCGGCAACCGGTAGAGGTGTTGCCATTGCGATTCGGGAATGTGTGGATGTAGCGGAGGATATGAAGGCGCTGGGTTTAACGCCGGGCATAGCCGGTAAACGAGTTATTGTGCAGGGACTTGGTAATGTAGGATATAACACAGCGAAGGTGTTGGAGGAGTACGGTGCTATTATTGTTGGAATATGTGAGTACGACGGTGCCTTGTATAATGAAGATGGATTGGACGTTGACGCCATATTAGAGCATAGAAGGAATACTGGTACAGTTTTGGGCTACAAAAAAGCGAAGAAGGAGTTTGCTAATCCAAGCGAAGGTCTTGAACAAGCTTGTGACATATTAGTGCCGGCTGCTTTAGAAAAGCAGATTACCGAAGATAACATCGGCAAAATTAAAGCAAAAATAATTGCTGAAGGGGCTAATGGCCCTACCACGCCTAAAGCGGAAGAAATATTTACAAAAAACGGTGGCATTATTATTCCCGATATGTACTGCAATGCAGGGGGAGTGACCGTTTCCTACTTTGAATGGTTGAAGAACCTTTCGCATGTTGCTTTTGGACGTATGGATAAACGTTATGAAGAAACCGCTAATAGAAATATTGTAAATATGGTAGAGGCTGTTACAGGCGTTACACTAACAGCGGATCAACGAAGTGTGATTGTAAAAGGTGCATCTGAGCTGGAGTTGGTAAACTCAGGTCTTGAAGATACCATGATCCGGTCATACCATGAAATAAGAAGAATACGAAATGCGAACAATAAAATTGATACTTTACGGACAGCTGCTTTTGTAAGTTCGATTGATAAAATCGCTACCTCGTACCTTAATATGGGAATTTGGCCGTAGAAAGTAAAAATTAAAAAGTAAAAAAAGCTATCGGATATTGAATTCGATAGCTTTTTTGCTGTATAGAATTTTGACTTTTGACTTTTGACTTCTCTTATCTATTAATACTAAAATCCAAAGGTTTTTTTACTTTCTCTTTCAAGAGAGCGAGATCTACCACCTCCTTCATTTCGTTAACATAATGAAAGTTCAGATCCTTTATATAATCTTCTTTAATTTCCAGGATGTCCTTTCTGTTAGATTTGCAAAGTATAATATCTTTAATATTAGCTCTCTTAGCAGCTAAAATCTTTTCCTTGATACCTCCAACCGGTAAGACCTTTCCGCGCAAGGTAATTTCACCGGTCATCGCTAAGTTGGCGCGCACCTTGCGTTGCGTAAAGGACGAAGCCAAAGCAGTGAGCATGGTTATGCCCGCAGAAGGACCGTCTTTGGGAGTCGCTCCGGCAGGTACGTGAATATGCACGTCCCATTTATCAAATAGATCAAAGTCTATTTTAAAATCTGCCGCATGTGCTCGTAGATAAGCCATCGCTATGCCTGCTGACTCCTTCATTACGTCTCCGAGATTTCCAGTCAGTGTAAGTTTTCCCTTACCGGGGCTCAGACTTGATTCGATGAAAAGAATATCGCCGCCTACCTGAGTCCATGCTAGTCCTGTTACAACGCCTGCTACATCGTTACTTTCGTATAAATCCTTGTCATAAATAGGAGCACCTAAAATATCAACAACTTCCTGCTGACTGATGCTAGGGCCTATAGGCGTTTCCATAACAATATTGGTTGCCGCACCGCGCACCAGAGCGCCTATTTTTTTCTCAAGGCCGCGCACGCCGGACTCACGGGTATATTCATCTATTACCTTTTCTATTACACTACCTTTCAAAGAAATATCCTTTGCCGTTAGGCCATGCTGTTCACGTTGTTTAGGTAAAAGGTGTTTTTTTGCGATCTCAATCTTTTCTTCAATTGTGTAACCATTTACCTCAATGATTTCCATTCTATCTAATAAAGCTGGCTGAACAGTACTTAAAGAGTTAGCAGTAGCAATAAACATAACATTGGAAAGATCAAAGTCCATCTCTACATAATGATCGTAAAAAGCGCTGTTCTGTTCCGGATCCAAGACTTCCAATAGTGCCGAAGAGGGATCGCCTCGAAAATCATTTCCGACTTTATCGATTTCATCCAAGACGAAAACGGGATTTGAAGTGCCGGCTTTTTTAAGTGATTGGATTACTCGGCCCGGCATTGCTCCTATGTAGGTTTTTCGATGCCCTCTGATTTCTGCTTCATCACGAACACCCCCCAACGCCATTCTAACGTATTTTCGGTTTAAGGCCTTAGCAATAGATTTCCCTAATGAAGTTTTACCAACGCCGGGAGGGCCCACGAGGCACAGGATTGGCGCTTTCATGTCTCTTTTAAGCTTCAAGACGGCTAAGTACTCAATAATACGTCTTTTTACTTTTTCTAACCCGTAATGATCTTTATCTAAAATCTTCTCGGCACGTTTTAAATCGAAGTTGTCTTTACTGAACTCATTCCAAGGTAAATCGATCAGGAGCTCGAGATAGTTGAGCTGAACGGAATAATCGGCCGCTGCTGGATTGATCCTGCTTAATTTATCCAATTCTTTTTTGAAATGGGTTGCGACTTCTCTACTCCACTTTTTCTCCAGGGATTTTTTCCTTAACTCCTCGATTTCCAAATCAGGCGTTGAGCCACCCAGTTCTTCTTGAATCGTTTTTAATTGTTGATTCAAAAAATAATCACGTTGCTGTTTGTCGAGGTCAACCCGAACTTTGTTTTGGATCTGATTTTTTAGTTCTAACAATTGTAATTCGGCGGTAAGCTGTTCAAGCACTTTATTTGCCCGATCCTTAACATCCTTCATTTCCAATAGTTGCTGCTTTAATGTTAAATCAGCATTCATATTGGAAGAGATAAAATTGATTAGAAAAGAAGAGCTTTCAATATTTTTAATGGCTATTCCTGTTTCGCTTGGTATGTTCGGCGAGATGTTGATGATTTGTAAAGCTAATTCCTTAATAGAAGAAATTAGTGCATTGAATTCTTTTTCCTTCTTCGCTTTTTCCTCTATAAAACGCTCGATGGAAGCTTTGATATACGGTTCCGATTGTATTTCCTCTTTGAGTCTAAAACGTTGCTTACCTTGAATGATCACTGTCGTGTTACCATCAGGCATCTGCAGCATTTTTATGATCATAGCCACAGTTCCAACCGTGTGCAATTGATCGAATGAAGGGTCTTCAATTGACATATCCCTTTGGGCAACTACACCAATGGCGCGATCACCTTTATAGGCTTCTTTTATTAGTTTGATGGATTTGTCTCGCCCTACGGTTATCGGTATAACCACTCCCGGAAATAATACCGTGTTTCTTAAAGGTAATATGGATAGAACTTCGGGTAACTCTTCACTACTCATATCGTCCTCATCTTGCTGTGTAAATAGTGGAAAAAATTCCGTGTCCTCATTTATGATTGGTAATGCTTGGTTAAAATCAAATAGATCAAACTTGCTCATTTGTATGTTTTATATTTATGTTGTAACAGGTTTTGGGTCAAAATGACAGTCTGCCTGCTTATTTTATTCTGTAAACAACTGAATAGGTATTGTTGCAAGCGCTATGCCAATATCTATTTATGCAATCTTTTTTAGCATTTGTGTCATATTTTCAGGTCATGCCCTTTGTTATCTTTTATAAATGCAATGATACTACAATAAAATTTAAAAGCCTGTAAATGAATAATATTTAATGCGATACAATAAAATACACATTTTTTAGTTTATTTTTGTGTCGAAATGGCAATGAGATTGCTATCTTAGAGAGGGATAAACCTTTAGGCTTTATGCAAGGTGTCATAATAGCCTCCCAAGGAATAAAAGAAATTTAATTAATGAACATTAGACGCTATCAATTTATGAATTTTGGTAAATCAATGAAACAGTTGGTGTTACTGGGAGTTTTTATTTTTTCCGTAAGCGCTGTAGCCGCTCAGTCACAATCGTCATCCAGTAATCCCTACGTTCGTTTGGGAAATAAGGCGATTATGGATGGGGATTTTAAAGCGGCAGTAAATGCTTTAGAAAAAGTGAAAAATCCGGATACACTTGTTACTTACATGTTGGGATATTCGCAGATCAGATGTGCTGATTATAATAAGGCCATTACTTCTTTTACAAAACTTCTTAGCCAGAGCCCAAATAACTTTTCAGCTTATTATTGGAGAGGCAAAGCACGGAACACCTTAGCTGTTCAAAGTGAGAGTAAATTGAATGAAACTGAGCGCAGCAAAATGTTACAAGCAAGTATCGATGATTTTACCAATGCTATAAGACTTAATCCGGATGATTTGTCTTATTACCAAAGTAGAGGAATGGCCTATCGCGACTTAGGGATATTGCAAGGAACTAATTCTACCGCTGTTTACGACAAAGATCAAGCTGCTGAAGCTTATCAAAAAAGTATAGACGATTTACAGCACGTGTTGAGCGCAAATGCTAAAAGAGAAGATTTAGCAAAAGAAATTAAGAAGGTGAAGATTTACAAGAGTAACCTGTCTAAATAGCTAATTAACAGGCTTTAAAAGGCCTTAGCACAACAGTGCTAAGGCCTTTTGCTTTTTGGTAATTATAAGATTCTTCCGGTAATGATATAATTGTTGCGACCTATTATTCGGATAGACTGTTCTTTCTCTATCTCATAAAGGGAATCTGGAAAATAATCAAGTCGTTCAGACGATTCATACAGCCAATTTTTTTCTCCGTTGAGGATTTGAATGTGTCTAACCGTACCTTTAGGA
Organism: Olivibacter sp. EAT-5; assembly: GCF_044784325.1. Taxonomy (NCBI): domain Bacteria; kingdom Pseudomonadati; phylum Bacteroidota; class Sphingobacteriia; order Sphingobacteriales; family Sphingobacteriaceae; genus Olivibacter; species Olivibacter sp. EAT-5. The sequence goes on from NZ_CP173028.1 coordinate 4,049,315, forward strand.
TCCTTGTAAATGGTTATTTGCTTTGTTCGAAGCCGGGGCGCCTTCGCACGGTAACTTAACTTTCCGTCTGCCGAATCGATCCGATAACTTTGCAGCCAATCCGGCTTGTTGATATCAGATGAGGAAAAGAGCTCAAATTCTCTTTGCCAGTCGCCTAGCCTTAGCTTCTTTTGTTCGCGCTGCTCATTTTTACCTACGGTTTTAAGGATCAAAGGATTTTTTTTCTGCAAAAATTGTGCTTCTTGCTTAAAATAGGAAATCAAGTCGAAGTAGGGGGGATGAGTGACCTTCATTTCTCCATTGTCCGACGAACAAGATATGCCCATAAAGAGCGCAAGCATAGGTAGTGTGAGGGAAGGGAAATATTTCATGCGAAAGATAAACACCTGAGATTCTCCAATACAGGGGCGAAGTTAATAAAAAATTGCACAGCTGAGGTCACTGCTTTCGCTTTTTCATCGCTCGTCTGTGCAATTTTAGTTTTATTAGGAAACGAGTACTTCACCCGTCATCTTTTGAGGAACCGAAATATTTAACAGCGTCAGGATAGTCGGAGCTATATCACCCAATTTACCATCTTTTATGTGCCGGTAATCTTTGTCAATTAGAATACAAGGTACTAAGTTGGTTGTATGTGCGGTATTAGGTGAACCATCTTCATTTATCATATATTCTGAATTTCCATGGTCAGCAATGATTATAAAAGAATAACCTTCTTGTAAACCTTTTTCCACTACTTGTTTGGTGCAATTATCCACCGTTTCAACAGCTTTTACAACCGCACTAAAGACACCCGTATGGCCAACCATATCGGGGTTTGCAAAGTTTAAGCAAACGAAATCCGGATGATTGCTTTCCATTTCTTTACAAATAGCGTCCGCAATACCTTGTGCACTCATCTCCGGTTGCAAATCGTAGGTTGCTACTTTTGGAGAAGGGATCAATATTCTTGATTCACCAACAAACTCCGTTTCTCTGCCGCCTGAAAAAAAGAAAGTTACGTGCGGATACTTTTCTGTTTCGGCTATACGTACTTGCGTCTTACCATTTTTTTCCAGTACTTCTCCCAAAGTTTCGGTAATATCGTCTTTTTGAAAGATCACATCCACATTTTTAAAGGTCTCATCATACGACGTCATTGTAATATACTTTAAATTCAAAGGCGTCATATTGTACTCAGGAAAGGCCTTTTGAGTTAGCGCTATCGTAATTTCACGCCCACGATCTGTTCGGAAATTAAAACAGATAACTACATCTCCCTCTTGAATAGTTGCTAATGGTTTGCCTGTTTCATCGACTTTGACAATTGGCTTTACAAACTCGTCAGTCACGCCGTCTGCATAAGAAGCATGAATTGCATCAATCAGATTTTTGCTTGCCGTTCCCTGTCCGTGAACCAGGAGATCATAGGCTTCTTTCACCCTTTCCCATCGGTTATCTCTATCCATTGCATAATAACGCCCGATTGCAGAGGCAAGCTTTGCCCGGCGACCTGCCAAATATTTTTCTAATTCGGCAATATAATTTACACCCGAGTGTGGATCAGTATCTCTACCGTCTAAAAAGGCGTGGATAAAGACATTTTCCGTTAAGCCTGCGTTTTCAGCTGCATCGCATAAACCGCGAAGATGTTTGGTATGTGCGTGAACTCCGCCGTCAGAAACCAAGCCGATAAAATGTACCGATTTGCCTTCAGTGTTGGCGTAGGCAAATGCCTGTTGAAGAATAGTATTTTGATTTAGTTCGCCATCTTCTACCGCTTTATGAATACGGCCAAGCTCTTGATATACAATACGGCCAGCACCTAAGTTCATATGTCCTACTTCTGAATTTCCCATCTGTCCGTTCGGTAAACCAACAGCTTCACCGGACGCCTCCAGTTTGGAGTGCGGGTATGAACTTAATAAATGATCTAAAAAGGGTGTATTGGCGGCTTTTACCGCATTGGAATCATCATTCTTGCCGTAACCAAGACCGTCAAGAATTATGAGCATTGCTTTCTTCATTTTTGCTATTCTTTTATTTTATTTTCTCTTTTCACAAACCTAATACAAAAAATGATCCTTTGCTCAATTTTTTTTAAATATTGGTAAATAGGTGTGCCTTGACAAAAAAATAGACAAAATGGCATGCTTTTAGCTGCAATATGCAGCAGAAAGTATCGTGCTATAAAATGTACATAATTGCAAGTGTTAACGTAATTGAGCTAAATTCTTATCTGTCGGGATGATGAAAAGTGCGTGTATTATATTGCTTCTTTTTTTTACCAACCTAAAGTCTCATGTTGTTTATTCCCGTATAGACGATTTGATTGATAATATTACAAATTGCTTTAGAACCGGGAACAGTAAGGAGTTATCCTTTTATTTGTCCAGTACGGTAAGTCTTTCTTTATTGGAAGAAAGTAACACCTATTCAAAAAACCAGGCCGAAATATTACTTCACAATTTTTTTGACAGACATACATTTAGAAGTGGAAAAATTCTTCATAGAATGGAAACAAATGCCAGTAACCGTTATGCTGTCGTCGAATTGATCTCCTCCACCGAGAAGTTTAGGGTTTCCCTGTCTCTCAAAAATTTCAACTCTAAATTTTTAATTACGGACATACGTATTGATGTGGTAAAATAATATCGAAACAAATTCATCATTGCATAGGACAGTCAAAGAGCGTTATAAAACTTTTTCTATTCACGAAATTTTCACTAGGTTTGGAGCCGATTTACAATATGAGCACAATAGATAAGAAACAACTTAGTGACTTTATAAAGCAGGCGCTGCAGGAGGATGTTGGCGATGGCGATCATACTTCTTTGTCTACCATTCCGTCCGGAAAGCAGGGAATTGCCAAGTTAATAATTAAGGAAGACGGGATTTTAGCAGGGGTAGAGGTAGCTGTTGCTATTTTCCGCGAAGTAGATCCCTCCTTGCAAATCACCATTCAACAGAACGATGGTGGTGAAGTTGCCGTTGGTGATATTGTCTTATTCGTAGCAGGCAGTATTCATTCCATTTTAATAGCAGAACGTTTAGTACTTAATGTGATGCAGCGGATGAGCGGTATTGCAACAACAACTCATAAGGTTGTGAAGCTGTTGGCAGGCACAGAGACAAAAGTGCTTGATACACGAAAAACGACACCGGGAATTCGCTTTTTAGAGAAAGAGGCGGTGCGTATAGGCGGAGGTGTTAATCACCGTTTTGGCCTATATGATATGATATTGATCAAAGACAATCATGTGGACTATGCAGGGGGAATTGCCGCTGCTTTATCGGCTGCACATGAATATAAACGATCTTTGAAAAAAGCAATCCAAATAGAGATTGAGGTCCGAAATTTGGAGGAACTTCAAGCTGTACTTGATTTTGGTCGTGTTGATCGGATCTTATTGGATAATTTTGATTTCAAAACGTTAAAGCGTGCGGTGAATTTAGTTGACGGAAGGTTTATAACAGAGGCATCTGGAGGCATTACCCTTGAAAATGCTAAACAATTTGCGGATTGCGGCGTTAACTATATTTCTATAGGCGCTTTAACGCATTCCGTTAAGAGCCTTGATATGAGTTTGAAAGCTCAGATTGTTAACTAAAGTTAAGATTTTTTACTAATAAGATTTTCCTTTTTAGTATCATTGTACCCGATGACATCGATTAATGCCATTATTGCACTTCTGGTTGCGTATTTTTTTGGATCCATACCAACAGCCGTTTGGCTCGGACAATCTTTTTATGGCGTAGATGTAAGGGAATATGGCAGCGGAAACGCAGGAGCTACTAATACGTTCAGGGTCCTAGGTGCCAAAGCCGGCGTTGCTGTTATGATTATCGATATTCTGAAGGGGTGGACTGCAACAAATTTAGCTTACTTTATCGGTGTTTCCATTACCGGACCTACAAGTTCTGTACTCTTTATTAATTACCAACTTGCGTTAGGGGTAATCGCCGTTATGGGACACTTATTCCCTCTGTTTGCCGGATTTCGGGGCGGGAAAGGGGTTGCGACATTATTTGGAATGGTACTGGCCGTGCATTTACAAGCAGCTTTATTATGTGTAGGTGTTTTTATCTGTGTGCTGATGCTTACCCGTTACGTTTCCTTGGGATCTATTTTAGCTGGTTTTACTTTTCCTTTTAGCATCGTTTTTGTTTTTCAAACACCCTATAAGTCGTTGTTATTATATGGTATGTGTATTTGCGCGCTTATACTCGTTACACACCAAAAGAATATTGAGCGACTACTGAAAGGCAAGGAATCAAAAATCACATTGTTTAAAAAGAAGAATACGTAAAGTCGTCATATCGGCACAACAATTGCTGTATTTTTCAAATATAATCATCATTATGAATTGGAATAAAACTAAATTATTTGGTTCATTACTTTTACTCGTTTTTTTTGCAGCATGTTCTACCGTACCCTTAACGGGAAGAAAGCAATTAAGTTTGGTAGACGATAAAACGATGCAACAACAGGCGACGCTTGCTTATCGCGAGCTTTTAAGCGACCCGAAAACCAAAGTTATAAAAGGCACAGCTAATGCACAATTGGTACAGAATGTGGGCCGTAAAATAGCACGGGCCGTAGAAACTTACTTACAACAGCAGGGATATGCTGATCAATACCAGTTTAGTTGGGAGTTTAACTTAATTGACGACAAACAAGTGAATGCTTGGTGTATGCCGGGCGGTAAAGTAGCTGTATACACAGGAATTTTACCGGTTACGGAAAACGAAGCTGGTTTAGCTACTGTCATGGGGCACGAAATTGCGCATGCAATTGCAAGGCACTCATCTGAACGGGCCTCTAACGTGATGGCTGCCCAAGGTATTGGCGTCGGGGTGGGATTAGCGACATCCAAAAAATCTCAATTAACACAAGTCCTTGTCAGCCAGTTATATGGTGTAGGTAGCCAAGTGGCATTACTAAAATACTCGAGAAATCAAGAGAGCGAAGCCGATCGAATGGGATTAACCTTTATGGCGATGGCAGGATATAATCCGAATGAAGCGACGGCGTTTTGGCAACGAATGTCTTCCCGGGCAGGCGGACAGAAACCTCCTGAATTTTTAAGTACACACCCTAGTGATCAAAGGCGTATTGCTGATATTCAAAGACTGATTCCGGAAGCGATGCGGTATTATAAAAAGTAAGGTGTCTTAGCTTCCGGGAGGGATGAAGAGACGACGGATGCGGCCATGTTTATGATTAAGGTTAAATTTGAGTACCTAACAATTCCAGGATAGCCCGCGCTTTTAGCAGGCACTCTTCGTATTCGGTCAAGGCGTCTGCTCCGGCAGTTATTGCCCCGCCAACGTGGAAGGAAAGCCTTTTCTTATGAGCATTGTATAAAAGGGAACGAATTACGACGTTGAAGTCATAATCTCCATCAGGCGCAAAGTAACCAATACTGCCAGCATATAGGCCTCTTCGACTAGACTCATACCTGTCTATTAATCGCATCGCGCTCACTTTGGGAGCGCCCGTCATTGAACCTGCGGGAAATGTATTCCGAATACCGGTTGTATTCTCTAAATTTTCTCTCCCCACTGCAGTGATCGTAGAAATAAGTTGATGTACCTGTTTAAAACTATAAACGCCCATCAGCTCCTTTACTTTGACAGAAGCCGGTTCAGCACTTCTCGTTAAATCATTTCGTACCAAATCTACGATCATGATATTTTCACTGATTTCTTTTCCATCAGTTTTAAGTTTGTTGATTAATGCAATGTCTTCCTCCTCCGTTTTTCCACGAGGTGCCGTTCCCTTAATAGGCTGCGAGATTAACAAACGGTTTCTTTTCGCCAGAAACCTTTCCGGAGAAGCCGATATAATGTGATGCTCCCCCGTTTTGAAATAAGCAGAGAAAGGGGTGGGGGATAGTTCGCTCAATTGAAGAAAAGCCTCTATTGGTGTAAGGACCACATCTTCGGCAAAAAATTCCTGACAAAGATTCACCTCGTAAATATCTCCTTGATGAATATGCCGCAGTAATTTTTGGAATACATTTATGTAATTCTCCTTAGACATTTTAGCCTGTACAGTTCCTGTGAAAACAAAAGAAGGCGGAACGAATAGGGTATTTACGACCCCATTATAAATCTCGGATGGTGTTTCGCTTTGGATTGTAACTGTATTGCCTTTAATATGTAGCAAATGTTTCGGTACGAAAAAATAGGCGTTAGGCGTTTCCTGTTCATTTGGGTGGGCGGTATGTAGGGCCTCTATTTCGTTTTTCAGATCATAGGCTAAAAATCCGGGAACCCATTGCGCGGGATGATCCTTGATGAATGCCTGCAAAGCTTGAAAGCTATCTGCGTGACCATCTTTGAAGTCATGTAATACATCTGCGGCGATCAGTGCGTCAAATTTACTATAGGCGTCATCATGCTCGCCCTGGCTGACCAAACAGCAGGCTGTATTAAATAAAGAAGCCCATTGAAGGGCTTTCTTTGTAAAGTTAACAATATCATCGATCTGATATTCTGTGGATGTCATCTCGGTTAATCCAAAATAAGCGTTTGCATTCTATCAGGGCCTACTGATAAATATTTTATTTTGACACCTAATTGTTTTTCCAGATATTGAATATATTCCTTTAATGCTGTAGGGATTTGACCAACCGAAGTGATACCGGTAATATCCTCATTCCACCCTTTTAGGGTTTCATAAACAGGTTCAGGTTTTAACGTATTGATGTCATATGGCATGTAATCGATCTTTTCTCCATTATGTATATAGTGCGTACATACATTCACTTCTTCAAATCCACTTAATACGTCGGCCTTGGTCATCACCAATTCAGTTACACCATTCAGCTGGATCGCGTAGCGTAATGCAGGAAGGTCAATCCAGCCTGTCCGACGGGATCTGCCTGTTGTGGCTCCGAATTCATGTCCGATTTGACGCAACTTTTCGCCGGTTTCATTTTCCAATTCCGTAGGGAAGGGGCCACCACCCACCCGCGTGCAATAGGCTTTGAAAATTCCAATGACCTGACCAATATTTTTTGGCGCAACACCTAGACCGGTGCAAGCCCCGGCAGTTGTAGTATTAGAAGACGTAACGAAAGGATAGGAACCAAAATCAATATCCAATAGTGTCCCTTGAGCTCCTTCTGCCAATACCGTTTTACCATCCTTTAGATAATTATTGACCAATTGATCACTATCAACATGAGGAATAGCTTTCAGGTATTCAATAGCCTCAAAGAAAGCTTGTTCTCTTTCGTCAAAGTTGGGAATCTCACCATAATGTGAAAGGATACTTTTGTGTTTTTCGACGAGCTTTTGGTAGCGTTCTTCAAAATCGGGTAAGGTAGTATCACCCACACGTATGCCATTGCGCCCGGTTTTATCCATGTAAGTTGGTCCAATCCCTTTTAAGGTGGATCCAATTTTTCCAGCTCCCATTTTACTTTCGGAAGCGGCATCGAGTAATTGATGCGTAGGCAATATAAGGTGTGCCCTACGAGCAATCACTAATTTTCCTTCTGCAAGCGGATCGAACCCACTTTTTTTTAAATTTTCAAGCTCTCTTTTGAGAATAATGGGATCGATAACGACGCCATTACCGATTAGATTTAACGTGTTTTTATTGAATATGCCGGAGGGAATGGTGTTCAGTACGTATTTTTGCCCGTCAAATTCCAGTGTATGTCCGGCATTCGGTCCGCCTTGAAAACGGGCAATTAAATCATACTGTGGCGTTAGGACGTCCACAATTTTACCCTTACCTTCGTCGCCCCATTGTAGGCCCAAAAGCACATCGACTTTCATCATGATTTGTTATTGTATGTCGTTTAATTAATAATTTATAGGAGAAACAAAAAAAAGGTGCTCAAAAAGAGTGTTATCTTCGAGCTAATAAAGCGTTTAATTAATAGCTCACTTCTTTGATAACAGACAGCAATTGAAATGCTTCTTTTTGAACACCTCGAAATATTGTATTATACAGTACATTGCTAAACTGAAACAACCTCTTTATTTCGGCTTTGGTTTGCTTCGGTTTTAGGGCAGCTTTCGTTACACTCACTGCAAACCCCATATAGATTTAATGAGTGATGCTTGATGTCAAACTTTAAAAGCTCTCCCATCATGCTTTGTATCTGATGAATTCTGGGGTCGCAGAATTCAACAACTTTACCGCATTCGATACAGATAATATGATCGTGTTGCTTATACCCATATGATTTTTCAAATTGGGCCATATTTTTACCGAATTGGTGTTTCGTCACCAGATCGCAAGATACCAAAAGCTCCAATGTATTGTAAACGGTAGCTCTGCTCACTCGGTATTTTTTATTTTTCATGTGGATATACAGGGATTCCACATCAAAATGGTCGTTTCTTGAGTATATCTCTTCCAAGATGGCAAAGCGCTCAGGAGTTTTGCGCAAGCTTTTATTTTCGAGGTATGCCTCGAAAATCTTTCTGACCATACTTGTTGTTTCTGCTGTAGACATAATAATCCTTAATTATGTACAAACTTAGCTAAATTGCTTGTTATATGCAAATAACCCAAAAGTATATAAGAACTTCGCGGTTATCCTTGACATTCAGTTTATAAAGCTAGCATGTGAGCTCGTAGCCGGGAGCTATTAGGTGCTTAGTTACCAGGTGTCAGTTGTCGGTCATTTAACCCATTACCGTTATCCCTCTGAATCAAAACGTGTAATACCCGTAATGCCTTTAATCTGCTTTAGTTTTTTGATCAAGCTATCTAAGTGCTCCGTATTATTTACATACACCATGATCGATCCTTCAAAAATACCTTGATTACTGGTGATTGTAATCGATCGAATGTTGATTTTAAAATCTTGGGAAATAACCGTAGTAATCCGGTTAACCAATCCGACATCATCAATACCTACAATGCGTAAACCGGTAAGGAACGCTAATTCCTGTTGAGAGGTCCATTTGGCTTTCACGATGCGGTAACCGTAATTGGCCATTAATTTAGACGCGTTGGGACAATTCGTGCGGTGAATTTTTATACCATCGTTAACCGTTACAAAACCGAATACATCATCTCCTGGAATAGGATTACAGCAAGCCGAAAGTGTATAATCGAGTTTCTGAAAATCATCGCCAATCAATAAGGTTTCTTTATCCTTTTTGTCTACTTTTCTAAGTAAGCCGTCAACATGTTGTTCGATTTTAGTACTGGCTCCGCTTGAAGTATCCACGGACTTTTCAGCCGTTGCAAATTCCTTCAGTTGTTTTAGGTCAATTTCACCTTTAGCTACTTTATAGAACAATTCCTGTGTAGATGGCAGCTTTAAAAACGAGCTTAATTTATTGAGATTATCGGTGTTATAGGTAATCTTAATCGATTTAAGTTTCCTTTCCAGGATTTCCTTTCCATCTTCCGCTATGCGCCGCTTTTCTTCTTTTAATGCAGATTTTATTTTTGACTTAGCCTTTGCCGTAACAACAAAATTCAGCCAATCTTCCTTGGGTGTTTGTTTATTGGAGGTGATAATCTCCACTTGATCACCATTGGAAAGCTTATGTGAAAGGGGTACCAGTTTATGGTTTACTTTTGCTCCAATACAACTTGCGCCTAAGTCGGAATGTATTTCAAAAGCAAAGTCGAGAGCGGTAGCGTCTAAAGGAAGCTGAATAAGGGCTCCTTTCGGGGTAAAAATGAATATTTCATCTGAAAAGAGATTCATTTTGAAGTCATCAACAAAGTCCAAGGCATTGGATTCAGGGTTACTCAAAATATCTCTTACTTTCTGTATCCATTGATCAAGACCACTATCGGAGTTTGATTCTTTATACTTCCAATGTGCAGCAAAGCCTTTTTCTGCAATTTCATTCATCCGTTTGGTGCGGATCTGTACTTCAACCCATTGACCTTTGGGTCCCATAACGGTGGTATGCAAAGATTCATAACCGTTTGCTTTAGGTGAAGAGATCCAGTCACGCAATCGATCAGGATTAGGTCTGTATAGATCCGTGACAATGGAATAGGCTTTCCAACATTCTGCCTTTTCCATTTCCTGTGTTGTGTCAATAATAACACGGATTGCAAATAAGTCGTATACCTCCTCAAAAGGTATAGATTTTTTCCGCATCTTGTTCCAAATAGAATGAATGGATTTAGGACGGCCAAAAACACTGGCTCTAATTCCCTGCTCCGTCAATATTTCCTGAATAGGGCCAATAAATTCCTGTATATAACGTTCCCGTTCCGCTTTCTTCTCATTTAATTTTCTTGCAATGAACTTGTATGTATCAGGATCTGTATATTTCATGGAAAGATCTTCCAGCTCCGATTTAATAGCATACAAACCTAAACGATGGGCAAGAGGTGCATATAGATAGCTTGTTTCAGAAGCGATTTTCAGCTGCTTATCACGGGCCATGAATTCCATGGTTCGCATATTGTGCAGTCGGTCCGCTAATTTAATTAGAATCACCCGTACATCATCGGCAAGGGTAAGGAGCATCTTCCTGAAATTCTCTGCCTGTATAGAGCTATTCGGATCAAAGATTCCTGAGATTTTGGTTAAGCCATCAATAATTTTAGCTACTTTTTTGCCGAATTTGTTTTCAATTTCATCTAAAGTAATATCGGTATCTTCCACCACGTCGTGTAATAAAGCACAAACGATGGAAGTAGTACCCAGCCCAATCTCCTCTGCCGCAATTTGGGCAACAGCGATTGGATGGTAAATGTAGGGCTCTCCGGATTTCCTGCGCATATCTTTATGGTTTTCCAAGGCCATATCAAATGCCCTCCGGATCATCTGCTTGTCACCCTTTTGCAAGGTGGGCTTACAAGCTCGCAATAACGCCCGATACCGTTTTAAGATCTCTTTTTTCTCAGCCTCTAAATCAATCACTAATTCCTTCATGGTCCTCAATTTCGTAAATATCTATTCTATATGCAAAAAATTTATTTCCTACCTTTGAGATTGTAAATGTCTCGGAAGGTTTAATAAAAATTGTATTAGTCGTCAATTTTTATTTAACTTTATTGGAAGTTTAGTAAGAGCTAAATCTATGAAATTTTTACGTTTAATGTTAATTTATTTACTGCTTTTTTTTGGTAGAGAGGGCTTGGCACAGCAGGTTAATAAAGATAGTTTAGCTAATACTTCTAACAATGCCTCAAATATCACGCCAATTATGTTACCAACAACCATTGTTGACGGTGAACGGATACCTTGGATTTTATTGAGGGAGGTCGTGATTACCGATTATCGGATTTTTAAAACACCGGCAGACAGAGCTCGATATAATCGCTTAAAGTATAATGTCTTAAAAGTACTTCCGTATGCCAAATTTGCAGAAGACCGTTATGATAAATTACAGCGCGATCTAGCGATAACGCCCAAAAAAAAGGATCAAAAAAGGCTTATCAAAGATTGCGAGAAAGAGATTAAAGCGATGTTTAACCGAGAGATAAAAAACATGTCGGTATCTCAAGGGGAAATATTAATAAAACTTATCAATAGACAAACGGGTAATTCCAGCTACGAGCTAGTGAAAGAGCTAAGGGGTGGAGTATCTGCTTTTTTTTATCAATCTGTGGCGAAAATATTTGGTCATAATTTAAAGAATACCTATGACCCTGACGAAGACCGCGAAATAGAAACTATTATCCGGAACTACGCCAACAACAATCGTTACTTCTATTAATGGATGCTATATACCAATTTTGTGCAATGAAGCCTGATGGCTCCGTGGTTGATTTTAACATTTATCAAGGCAAGGTTTTATTAGTCGTAAATACAGCCAGTGCTTGCGGCTTTACGCCCCAATATCAACAATTGGAAAAGCTTTATGAACGCTATAAAGATCGAGGCTTTGAAATATTGGCCTTTCCTTCAAATGACTTCGGAAGTCAGGAGCGTTTGAGTGGTATGGCATTGCAGCATTATTGTAGTATTGAGCAAAAGTTAAGTTTTTCAGTTTATGATCGTATCAAAGTGAAGGGCCCTGAAGCCCATCCATTGTACAAGTTTCTTGGTGATAAATTGTTGAATGGCCGAATCAATAGCAAGCCGCTGTGGAACTTTCATAAATATCTAATCGATAGAGAGGGGCGTGTTGTTGACTATTTTTATAGTTTTACGCAGCCCTTATCGAGACGCTTGATTCGGAAAATAGAACGGTTTCTGTAATAAATGCACATTAGGTAATATAAAATAATAACACGTGAAATTAGATATATTAGTAATTACTGTACATCCCGATGATGCAGAGCTGGGATGTTCGGGTACTATTTTAAAGCATGTTGCACTAGGAAAAAGGGTGGGTATAGTTGATCTGACGCGAGGCGAATTAGGTACAAGAGGCACCGTTGAGAGCAGAGCGAAGGAAGCTGCGGATTCAAGTATTATACTTGGACTGAGTGCTAGAGAGAATTTGGGCCTGCGAGATGGTTTTTTCAAAAATGAAGAGTATGAGCAACTTGAACTCATAAAAGCCATTAGAAAATATCAACCTGAGATTATCATTGGAAATGCTTTATATGACAGGCACCCTGATCATGGGAGAGCGGGTGAATTAATAACAGATGCTTGCTTTTTATCGGGACTGCGACGAATCGAAACAAAGGTAGATGAAACCTATCAGGAACCTCATCGTCCGAGGCTTCTATTGCAGCTCATCCAAGATCATTATATTAAGCCGGATATTGTTGTAGATGTGAGTGATTATTGGGATCAGAAGATTGAAAGTATTCGTGCTTTCAAATCGCAGTTTTTTAATGAAGATTATGCTGTTGAAGAGCCGCAAACCTATATATCTAATCCGGACTTCTTAAATATAATCGAAGCTCGGGCTAGAGAATATGGCAAGTATATCGGAGCTAAATACGCCGAGGGCTTTACTTGTAAGAGATTATTAGGCGTAGATAACCTCTTTAATCTGCGGTAAGCTTTATGAATGGAAAAAAGTGAGATGTTAAACACTTTCTTCTTTATTTTGTTATCATATTCTAAAACCTAAAAATATGTCAAATACGTTCACTAAAATAAAAGAAACCTTTCGTTTGCTCAAGCATATTGATTTTGATCAGTTATCAAAAATCTCCCAAAAAGTTGACCTCGTTAAAGTGATGGATGGTTTTTCAAAATTAGATGATAATCAGTTGAAGGGACTTTTGAAAATGATGGACGGCGACGGGAAAAAGAAAGAGCTACCTCCGATTAATGGGGATTTTTATGAGCTAAGCGACCGATTAAGTGCAGAAGATCGTGCTTTGCAACTCCGAATACGCCAATTTATGGAACAAGAAGTAAAACCCTTGGTGAATAAATACTGGTTGCATGACGAGTTCCCATTTGAGCTGATTCCTAAATTTGGCGAACTTGGTTTGGCGGGCATTACTTATAACGGTTATGGTTGTCCGAATAAATCATTTTTAATGGAGGGTGTATTGGCCATGGAAATGGCTCGGGTAGATGCTTCCATAGCAACTTTTTTCGGGGTTCAGAGCGGCTTGGCAATGGGATCGATTTATTTGTGTGGCTCTGAAGAGCAAAAGCAAGAGTGGTTGCCGCAGATGAATAAAATGCAGAAGATAGGTGCGTTCGGCTTAACAGAGCCGGAAGTTGGTTCAGGTGCCGCCGGTGGTTTAACGACAACCTGTAAGCGAACGGCGGAGGGATGGGTGTTGAACGGGCAGAAGAAATGGATTGGAAATGCAACTTTTGCTGATCTTATTGTTATATGGGCGCGCGATTTGGATGATGGCCAGGTGAAGGGCTTTATTTTGAAAAAAGATACACCAGGCTTTTCTGTCGAAAAAATAAAAGGGAAAATGGCATTAAGAATTGTCCAAAATGGGCTAATCACTTTAAAGGACTGTGTAATTGAAGAAAAAGACCGTTTACCTCACGCTAATTCTTTTAAAGATACGGCCAATGTATTGCGTATGACCCGTGCAGGGGTGGCTTGGATGGCGGTTGGATGTGCACGTGGGGCTTATGAGAGCGCGCTCGATTACACCCGGAAAAGAAAGCAGTTTGGCAAGCCGATAGCTTCTTTTCAATTAATACAAAATCATTTAGTGGAGATGCTTTCTAATTTAACAGCTATGCAAACGCTGGTTTTTCGCCTTTCTGAGCTACAGGATGCCGGGCAATTAAAGGATGAGCACGCCTCCTTGGCAAAGGTTTTTTGCTCGTTACGAACACGTGACATCGTAGGACAGGCCCGAGAAGTGATGGGCGGGAACGGTATCCTTTTGGAGCATGATGTGGCTCGTTTCGTTGCCGATGCTGAAGCGATCTACTCATATGAAGGGACCAAAGAAATTAACTCCCTTATTGTTGGGAGGGCGATTACCGGAATGAGCGCGTTCGTATAGTGCTTTATTTTTTCATCCCTATTTGTTGCTCAATAAAAAAGCTAAAGTATTAACACCATCAGCATAATCGTCCAATGCAGGCTCCTGACTTTTACCTAAAGAAAAGGATGGCGCAATGGTGGTCAATTTTCTGTTAGTTACAATACATTGGATTTCTTCATTTCTTTCATTTAATTGTGCGGTTAAACTTTCTATATCATTATAGTGTTCGTAATAAGCTACAGCTAATGGAGATGCTAAGCGTTGATCCTCTTTAAGCAAGAGGAAGCCATTATCGTAATGCCTGTCGCCATTTACCAAATAAATTGACTTATTATAGTCGTAGTTGTTATGGTATTTATGATGATTGATAACCGTACTAAAGGTTTCGATAGCTTCAAAGAAGTAACTGATTTCATAATTTTTAGGAAAATAAAGTTTAGAAACATTTCTACACCCTAAGCCGTAATAGTCGAAGAGATCGTAGCCGATATTTGACAGTTCGGCTTTTGTTTCGTCACCCCAAATAACAGCTACGCTATTTCTGTTTTTTCGAATAATGTGAGGTACATTCTTGAAATAGTATTCAAAATAGCGAGCGGTATTATTACTTCCTGTTGCAATAATCATGTCAAAACGCTGAAGTCTGTCTACCAAACTAATGTGTTGTTTAAATGCCGGTTCAAATTCAATTAACTTGTCCAATAGATGTGGAATCAAGTACTTATCGTCAGAAGACAGTTTTATTTGAACTTTAAAACCTGCTATTAACGCTGTTAATATATCATGAAAGCCTACCAAAGGTATATTCCCTGCGAGAACCAGTCCCACCGTTTTTCCGGACATGGGATCGATGTCAGGCAAGTAAGGTTGTATCCAGTCGGCTAAGACCGGTTTAACCAGCGTTTTGGCAATAGCATGGAGTGCCTTTTTTGTATTAGCCGGTGTAAACCAACTGTTATGATATCCTGCTTGTTCGATGATTGCGTGTAAGCTATCTGACGCCGTTTCCATATAGTTGCCCAGTGCAGAAAAGGCGGCGATGCGTTGATGGCTTGTCAAATTGTGATTCTTCAAAGTGGAAAAACTTTTTAAATGTTATATTTGCAATAAAAATACTACCATGTTTGACAAAAAACTACTAAATTTGTAGATTATTGTTGAAAAAGTAATATTTGCAAAAATAAAGTATAAACGGATTTTTTAAGAAGATAATGGCAATTAAAATTACTGATGAGTGTATTAACTGCGGAGCTTGTGAACCGGAATGCCCTAATAATGCGATATACGATGCAGGTATGGCATGGCGTTTTTCCGATGGTACCGAGCTGCACGGAGTAATTGATTTTGGAGATGGGACCACATTGGATGCTGATGAAGCTCAGGAAGCTTTATCAGATGAAATCTATTATATAGTATCAGATAAGTGTACGGAATGTGTGGGTTTTCATGATGAGCCGCAATGTGCGGCTGTGTGCCCGGTAGATTGTTGTGTAGATGACGAGGATGTTCGTGAAACCCAGGAAGAATTACTGGCTAAAAAGGCTTGGTTGCACGCCGAAGGCTAGTGACAAGCGAAGAAGAGCAGGTAACCATTTGTTAGCTGCTCTTCCTCATAAATGAGTTCTTAATGATCGTCGTCCTTATAAGGAACGATCACTACAGGGCAAATCGCGTGTCTTGCCACTCCTTCAGAGACACTTCCTGAGATAAAATGATCGAATCCTGTTCTTCCATGAGTCCCGAGCACTATTAAGTCTGCCTGCCACTCATTAGCGGCTTCCAATATCTCCTTTCTCGGTTGACCCAACTTACTAATTTTTGTCACATGCTGTTCGCCATTCGGCCAAAGCGAGGCTAATCTATTTAATAAATCTGTTGATGCTTGCTCTTGCACCTCGTTAATTTCAGGTATATAAACCGGGTTGACACCCATGATTGGATCGACAGCCCCATAAGTACTGCTTGTTGGCGGATCGATGACATGTACCAAGGCTACCTCACCGTTGAAAGCTTGGGCTAAGTGATAACCATAGCGAACCGCTTTTTCAGAGTATTTACTGTCTTCAACAGCGATTAAAATACGCTGTGTCCTTATTGTTAATGATGAATCTATCATAATCGCTTTGTGTTGTTAACATATAACATTTGAGATAGATGAAAGTTTTGGTGTTTATGTGTGCAAAACCGATTGTATTGTAAAGGCATTTTATCTAAGTTTGCATATACAATGATTTGTGTGTACCATGGTGTATGGAATTTGTAATTTACCCGTCATACCGGTACGGGCTGAAGGCGGCAATAAAAGCGAAATTGTTTCTCAATTACTGTTTGGTGAAGTCTTTGAAGTTTTAGAAAAAAAAGACGAGTACCTATATGTTAAAATGGGATACGATGATTACGAAGGGTGGATTGACGGGAGGCAGCAAGTTTCGCTGTCAGCGGAAGACTTTAACGCTATACAAAATGAAGAACAGCCGATAGCAGACTTATCTACCCATGCGATGCTACTAAAGTTGGGTAAGGAGGAAAGCCTTCACTTGTTGCCTGGCAGCACGTTGCCTTTTTTGGACAACGATAGCTTCCGTATTAATGATACTGATTACCTCTTTCTGGGGCTATCTCGATTACCCGATTTGGAAGATTTTGAACAAGAAGCAGAAGATGTGCTTAGATTTTATCTGAACGCACCTTATCTTTGGGGCGGCAGATCCGTCTTTGGAATTGATTGTTCAGGATATGTCCAATTATTTTATAAGCATTTTGGTGTTCGCCTAAAAAGAGATGCCTGGCAGCAGGCAGAACAAGGAAAGACTGTCGACTTCCTTCAGGAAGGAAGATTAGGAGATCTGGCTTTTTTTGATAATGACGAAGGAAAGATTATCCACGTAGGGATATTATTAAATGAGTCTGAGATTATCCACGCATCCGGAAGAGTAAAAATTGATCAGATTGATAATACCGGGATATTTTCAAGAGAATCAAACAAGTATACACATCGACTCAGAATTGTTAAAAGAATTATAAATTAGCCGGCTTATTTTCCAGCTAATTTATAATGATTAATGATAACCTAATATTTTTAGTACTTGCTTAGAGTTTTGTTCTTCTCCAAAGACTTCAAAATTGAACGTTTCATCACGATTGCGACGAATGATCACATGTTTGGGAGAAGGGAGCAAACAATGATGTATCCCGCCGTAACCGCTTAATACCTCTTGGTAAGCACCTGTATGAAAGAAGCCCAAATATTGTACTTTTCGGGTTCTTGGCATAAACACATTATTCATATGTGCTTCCTGATTATAATAGTCCTGTCCGTCACAAGTAATACCACCTAAATTGACGCGTTCGTATTCCGAATCCCAATTATTGATCGGCAAAAGAATGTATTTCTGATTTAATGCCCAAACATCAGGCAAGTTTGTAATGAAAGAACCATCGAGCATCAGCCATTTTTCGCGGTCATTTTGCTGCTTTCTTCCTAACACTTTATAAAGGATGCCTGAGGCTTCGGCCACCGTATACTTGCCAAATTCAGTGATGATATCCGGCTCCATTACCTCATGCAATGCGCATATTTCTTTGATCCGATTAACGATTTCGTTAACCATGTATTCATAATCAAAGTCGTGTACCAATGAATCTTTAAAAGGCATACCGCCTCCAATATCTAAGGTATCTAAATCGGGATTTATTTTCTTAAACTTGCAGTAAAGTGTTACATACTTTTCGAGCTCGTTCCAATAATAAGGCGTGTCAGAAATACCGGAATTGATAAAGAAATGCAACAACTTGACTTTGAAATTCGGGTTATGAACAATTTTATTGTTGTAAAAATCAAGAATGTCCTCCATCCGGACTCCCAATCTAGACGTATAAAATTGCGAGTCGGGCTGTTCTTCGGCTGCAATTCGGATACCAAGGTTACAAGGCTCGTCTAATTCAACTTCGTCATCATAAAGGTTGAACTCCTCCTTGTTGTCCAACACGGGTATGATGTTTTTAAACCCATCGTGCAACATATCTACAATATATTGCTTATACTGGAAAGTTTTAAAACCGTTGCAAATCACTGTAATATCTTTCGATACAACTCCCTTTTTTTCCAAGGCATCGATCATCGGCATATCGAAAGCAGAAGATGTTTCCAGGTGAATGTCATTTTTAAGGGCTTCTTCCACAACGTGTCTAAAATGCGAGCTCTTTGTACAATAGCAATACTTATAAGATCCTCGATAGTTGTTTTTCAGAATAGCAGTTTGAAAGAGAATTTTCGCCTGTTGGATTTTTTTACTGATAATGGGAAGGTAGGTAAACCTTAGAGGGGTACCATATGTCTCTATCATTTCCATCAAGTTTAAATCATGAAAATAGAGCTCATCATCAATGATGTCAAATCCGTCTTGCGGAAAACCAACACTTAGGTCAAGAAATTCCTGATAGCTTTGCATTTATCTTAGTTAAAATTTTTGCAAAAATGTAATTTTAAATCGATATATAGCATCAGATTTTTATAAAATTGATGTCAAGAAAATAAGAAGTCTATTAGCTTGTTAAATAAGGCTTTTTTTAGGAGGTAAAAATATTTCGGCCATCATGCATCGAGCGCTTCCCCCACCATTCTTTTCAATCACATCAAGGGGGGAATAAAGCAACTGTGCATATTTTTCCAGACATTTCAACTGTTTTTTATTCAGTGACAAATAAGCTTGTTCAGACATGATTAACAGTAACTCATTGTATTTGTTTTTTATTTGCAGCATATTACCTGCGAAATGCTCCATTTGGTCGAGCGATATGCCAATAATTTCTTTCTCCGTCTGTGCCAAGCTTTTTATCACCTGAGCCCTTTGATCAAGCGATTTTATCGCTTCTTCACAAACTACTGCGAAGTTATTGCCTATACACATCATAACATTGGTATGGTAGATAGCGAAGCCGTGTTTATCCACGGCATCGAATATTAATGGCATGTAATGCATTTGTTTGCAAAATTCATATAAAGCGTCCGTCGAACTTCTTGGAGATGCGCACATATATGCAATATGATGATGCCGATCAAGTACCATGCTGCCCGTGCCCTCAAGAAAGAGGTGCTTATGCTCAAAGTGTGTGAGGTCAATCGTATTCTTTATTTCATAAATATTCGAAAGCATGTCAATAATATCCTGTCTTCTTTCTTTTCTGCGGTTCTCGGCGAACATTGGATAAAGTATAACAGAGCCATCTTCGTGAAAAGATATCCAATTGTTTGGAAAGATGGAGTCGGGCGTAAATGTTTCCCGTGTATCTTCAATTACCTGTACGTCCACACCGTTTTTCTCCAATAAGGAAACCATTCTTTCAAATTGAGCTAAGGCAAGCGTATGTACATCAGCGTTTGGTGTAGCTTGCTGAAACTTGTTGTTTACGGCCGTTTCTTCATTATAATTGAAGTTTACGGGTCTAATCATCATAATCTGGCTGGTAAGGCTCATAGGAAAGTGTTTTAGTGGATGTCATCTCGTAGCAAAGGCAGGCTCATGCAATGAAAGCCGCCGCGGGCCCTTGACAATTCCGCCGAAGGTAAGAGGATAAGCGTGTTTTCTATCTGATTAATATGGAGGATATCAAGTTCCAACTCTTCTATGACTTTGGCAACCTCCTTAACCTGAAAACCTTTCTCTAAAAAGGCTTGAATAGTTTTATCATTTCGGTCGTAACCTAATACCACACCTTCCTTCAAAGCAAGTAAATTACAAGAGTCTGTCCATTGTTCGCGCGCGTCAAAAGGGAAGACGTTGTTTCCACTATAGATAAATTGCGTTTTTTCCGTACTGTTTAAGTCGTTTCTACTTATATCATCCAAAAGTTCTTCCAATGATGAAAAACGTCTTGGTTTCAGGGTTTTATCGCTATAAAACTGAATGATTTCCGCTGTTTGCTGTTCAGGTTCCGTAAAGAAATCGAGTGGCTCTTCGTCCTTACTCGGGGTAGGTTTAGCCACGGATGCCAGAACAGCCCATACATTACGTTTTACTTGTGTGAAAATCGTATCAATATGCATAAAGTCGCGTTTTGCAGGGATCTTAATGACCGTTACCTTTTCTACTACTTTATGTTTAAAAAACAACTTAATAGCTTCATTGGCGCCATGCGGAGATGTCCGTTCGCTACAGCCAATAAGGACGTGATTAGAACTAACCACCATTACATCGCCGCCCTCCAATGTGGCGCGCTTTTCTTCGTCTTCACCGGGACGAAGAAAATGTTGTATAGGGTCGGGAATTTCAAGGATAGTCTCCTGAAAGTCTTTAAATATAGGATGGTTGAAGAATATATACCGCATGATCATGCTTTCACGGCCCCGCGCTTTTTTGGCGGGCTTATTGAGCAAAATAAAACGGTTAATAACGATGCCTAGATCACGGGTGAAGATAAGATTGGGGATGGGAGCAAAAATCATATGTTCGTCATCTAGTGATCCGGACAGAATAATTTTGGCTAATTTAATAGGGTCTTTTTTTGACAAGAGTTGCTGCAATCGGTAATTACAGCCTTCGATGGCACAGACTGCTGCGACAAGATTAGTTCTAACATTGTGATCTTCCAATATGTCTGCCAACAGTGATTGTACTTCAATCACTTTGTCGGAGCGATGGAATGCTTCCGCATCCGGTTTAAAGAATGCACGGTCTCGTTCCGGTGTATCAATATGTTTTAGCTTTCCTTTTATTTTTTGAGCGTCTAAAAAGTACAATAATAACTTTATATAATAGTCGTATTCTCCTTTTCTTAAAGTATTTAAATGGACAATGTCTTCAAAAAGCCAGTCTTGGGCTTTAGAGGGCACGACTTGTCCCAATCCACTGTCGGGACTATGAACAAGTAATTTGCGAAGCGTGCCAATTTCTGAATTGACGTTAATGAGCGGTTTCATGTGTGGTTTATATTACTAGGTATTATAGTTTGACCCGGTGGGTGTTCATAACCGATAGACTCCAAAATGCATCAGCATATCGGGATATGCTATGCATTGCTGCAAATTAGCGTTTATTTTTTAAATATAAAATTCCGATATTTTCTCTAAGTTTGGCGCATGAATTTTATTGCATCATTAACAGTTCAAGCTATAAAAGATTTATATCAAGTAAAAGTTGATGAAAAATCAGTTAACTTACAGGAAACCAGAAAAGAATTTGAAGGACAAGTCACTATTGTAACCTTTCCATTCACCAAATATTCGAAAAAGTCACCCGAGCAGACAGGAAGCGAAATCGGTGATTACTTGGTTGCCCACGCTGCTGAAATAGCTTCATATAACGTGATCAAGGGATTCTTGAATTTAAGTTTGACGGATAGTTTTTGGCTTCAGCTTCTGGATACAGAAATTTCAAAACCGGATTTTGGAGAAATTCCGAAAAACGGAAAACGTGTAATGGTAGAGTATTCTTCGCCAAACACAAATAAGCCGCTTCATTTAGGGCATGTGCGTAATAACTTACTTGGTTTTTCGGTTGCAGCCATTCTTGAGGCGGCCGGCTATGAGGTTATAAAGACTAATTTGGTTAATGATCGGGGTATTCACATCTGCAAGTCGATGCTTGCCTGGGAGAAGTACGGCAAAGGAGAAACACCTGAATCGGCCGGACTAAAGGGTGACAAGTTGGTTGGCAATTATTATGTGCTTTTTGACAAGGAATACAAAAAGGAAGTGGATTTGCTGAAGGCGGCGGGAAAAAGTGAAGAAGAGGCAAAGAGAGAAGCTCCCTTAATGTTGCAAGCACAAGAGATGCTTCGTCAATGGGAAGCCGGAGATGATGAAGTAATAGATTTGTGGAAACGAATGAACAGCTGGGTTTATGATGGGTTTGAAGAAACCTATGAAAAGATGGGGATAACATTTGATAAAGTTTATTATGAATCGAACACATACCTTTTAGGAAAAGATATTATCGAAGAGGGTTTATCTAAAGGTGTATTTTTTAGAAAAGAAGATAATTCTGTTTGGATTGATTTAACGGCCGATGGCCTTGATCAAAAACTTGTTTTGCGTGGAGATGGTACCTCCGTTTACATTACACAGGATCTGGGTACCGCTCAGTTAAAATACGATGATTATCGTATGGACAACTCCATTTATGTGGTTGGCAACGAGCAAGATTATCATTTTAAAGTGCTCTTTTTGATTTTGAAGAAGCTAGGTAAATCGTGGGCCGAAGGTCTTTATCATCTTTCGTATGGCATGGTAGATTTGCCTTCAGGAAAGATGAAGTCGAGAGAAGGGACCGTGGTGGACGCTGATGATTTAATGGCGGAAATGATTGATACGGCGAAGCTAAGGACTGAAGAGCTGGGAAAAGTGGATGATTTCTCGGAGGAGGAGAAGGGGGGGCTGTATGAAATGATTGGTTTGGGTGCCTTGAAGTACTTTCTTCTAAAGGTGGAGCCAAAAAAACGCTTGCTATTTGATCCCAATGAGTCCATCGATTTTCAGGGGCACACCGGACCTTTTATTCAATATACACATGCACGTATAAAATCGGTTTTAACAAAGGGCAACTATGGAACTACTCCTTTTAGCGTGCAGCCAATGAGTTTGGAAGCATCTGAGCGGGACTTGATTAAAGAATTAGCGAAATTTACGGACATTGTTAAAGGCGCTGCGGCGGATTATAGCCCTGCAGTGATAGCCAATTATGTCTATGAAGTTGCCAAACTTTATAATAAATTCTATCACGAGGTGTCTATCCTAAAAGCGGAAGAGAAGAGCTTAAAAGAATTTAGGCTCAACCTATCAGCAGCAACGGCAACCGTCATACAAAAAGCGATGAGGTTACTTGGAATTCAGGTCCCCGAGCGTATGTAGGGACTAATTTGTGTTTAGGGACTAACAAAATGGCTTGTCTGCTGTTGTTATGTTAGTCCCTTATATACAATATGGCCCTAATTTTATCATTAATCATTGTTTTAAGCTTTATATTCTTATTCTTTTATAAGTATCAGCCTGCAATTCCGGGTGCTTTAGGTACATTAAGTGTCTTTGGTGTATTTATTTACCTGTGCACGTATATCCAACCTGTAATTCAAGGAGAGAAAGTAATTGAGGCAGTTTCTTGGGTGCCTGAATTAAAGGTTGATATAGGTCTTTACTTGGATGGCCTAAGCTTATTCTTTGCTTTACTCATCAGCCTTTTTGGTGCTTTTATTCTTTTGTATTCCATTGAGTATATGAAAGGGAAGCCCAAAGCCAATCGTTTCTTCTTTTATCTATTCATATTCCTGGCATCGATGCTAGGGCTGGTTCTCGCAGATCACGTTATTCTACTTTATGTTTTTTGGGAGATGACGAGTATATCGTCTTATTTTTTAATTAGTTATAATAATCATAAAAAAAAAGCAAGAAGAGCCGCTTTACAAGCCTTACTGATTACCAATTTAGGTGGTCTTGCTCTATTTGTCGGGTTGTTACTACTCGGTCATCAATGCGGAAGTTTTCATTTATCGGCGATTATCCAAAATGGACAGACTTTGGCAGGAATGAGTACGATCATACTGCTTATTCTAATAGGGTGTTTTACTAAGTCGGCCCAATTTCCCTTTCATTTTTGGCTCCCTAATGCCATGGCAGCGCCGAGCCCTGTTAGTGCATATCTTCATTCGGCGACCATGGTTAAGGCTGGGGTTTTTCTTGTAATGCGTCTGAATCCGGTTTTTTCAACCGATATCATGTGGCAAGTCAGTTTGCTGGCCATTGGATCAATTACTATGGTATTGGGAGCGATCAAGGCAGTGAAAGCCTTTGACCTAAAAAGCATCTTGGCATCTATAACCATCAGTGCCCTTGGGGTATTGATGGCCTTGATTGGTGTTGGTAGTGACTTAGCCTTGCAAGGGGCTTTACTTTACCTGGCAGTACATGCACTTTACAAAGCCGCTTTATTCCTCGTTGCCGGCAACGTAGATAGGCAAACGGGAACAAGAGATTTGAGAAAGCTGTCCGGTTTATATCGAAATATGCCTTTTACCACATGTGCTGCCTTGTTGGCCGGCTTAGCTTTCGCCGGTTTGCCACCGGTCTTGGGTTTTGTTGTAAAGGAGAAGCTATATGAAGCTTTATTGGGAGGTGAAGAGTATCTGTATTGGTTTCTTATCGTTTTTATTATTACCAATGCGATTTATTTTATGTTAGCAGTGAAATTAACCTATGATCTTTTTTTCGGTAAGTCGGTTTTATCGCAAGCTGTTAAAGAAGTATCTGTTATAATGTGGGGTCCTCCTGTGTTCCTGTCGCTGATGGGACTCTTGTTTGGTATAGGGGGCGCTCATTTTGAGTCGTTTTTTACAGTTGCCGCTGAGACAACCATGAACAAGCGTGGCGCTCGGGAAATCGATTTGTCATTATGGCACGGATTTAATACCGCTTTTATATTGAGTGGTATAACCTGGTTAATAGGATTGGCCTTTTATGTAGGAGAGAGCAAGTTTAGGAGATTGGCGGAGATAACAAAATTGTTTTCTTTGGATCATGCATACCGATCTATTTTACATCATTTGCAATCCTTCACCTATGTAGTAACTCGTTTTTTTCAGCATGGCTTTTTGACGCGGTATTTAAAGGTGATATTCGTTGTCCCTATTGTCATGCTGAGTTGGATCTACATGGAGGGGAAACTTTTTTCGGAAATTCATTTCGACAATTGGAAAAGTTCATTCTCAGAGGTTTATGCCTTTTTTCCTTTACTTCTTATTTTTACAGGCACGTTGTTTATTTTAAGAACCTCTTCCCGTTTGCGTATCCTGGTTTGTTTGAGCCTCGTGGGATATGGAATCGCTTTATTTTATGCTGTTTTTAGTGCTCCTGATGTCTCCATGACGCAATTTTTAGTTGAGACGATCACGTTGGTGATTTTTACGATCGTATTGAACCGAATGCCGAAAAGTGCCAGCTTTCCCTTAGAGCCAAGAAAAGTATTGATTGCGGGTGTTTCCATTGCTTTTGGCATTATCATAACATGTATACTCATCAGCGTACAGCAATACCCGTTAAATCCTGCACTTAAAGATTTTTATATTCAGCATAGTGTTCCCAGAGGCCATGGAGAAAATGTTGTAAATGTCATGCTGGTTGATTTTAGGGCTTTTGATACGTTTGGAGAAATGGTTGTATTGAGTATGACTGCGCTTGGTGTTGTTGCACTAATTAATTTAAAATCGAAGGAGGACAAGTTATGAAGACTGCGATATTGCAAGCTGCCGTTAAAGTACTTATGCCCATCTTTCTCGTGTATTCGCTATATCTTCTATTCCGAGGGCATGACAGTCCGGGAGGTGGCTTTATTGCGGCTTTGGTATTATCGATCGGATTAATTTTTCATATGATTGCTTTTGGCGTGCCGGAAACGCAACAAACCTATAAGATTGATACAATGATTTTAACGGGAATAGGGTTGTTGCTTAGCTTTTCGTCCGCCATTTTGTCAATGATTTTCGGTGAAGGTTTTTTTTATGCGCTATGGAGCGATATCACTGTAAAGGGGATAGGCACAATAAGTTCAGTTCTTTTATTTGATATTGGCGTTTATATGGCTGTCACCGGGGCGATATTAAAAATTGCTTTTGCCATTTTTAACAGATAGGTTTATGATCATAGGAATCTCAGTTTTGACGGGTTTTTTATTTGCGGCCGGAGTTTACCTGTTATTACACAAAAGTTTTATGAAACTGATTGCCGGGGTTATTTTGTTTGGGAATGCCTGTAATCTGTTTTTATTAATTACCGGCGGTTTGGTAGACAGCCATCCTGCATTTGTTTCAGGAAATGATGGAGCGGTGCCCTTAGATAATATGGCGGATCCGGTTCCTCAAGCTTTTATTCTAACGGCTATTGTTATTAGCCTAGGTGTTCAGGCATTTGTAATCGTTTTACTTAAAAGAATCTACCAAACCAGTCATACCAATAATTTAGATGCTTTAACAGATACGGATGATGTTTAATGTCAATTCAATTTACCTTACGATAACGCCGCTCTTAATTTTTATGTTGGGTGGAATATTATGCTTGTTGTTTTATAAGCGTGTCAACATTCAACGGGCGGTTGTTTTGATTTCGACGGTGATTGCACTAATCAGCGGCGTAAAATTGGTAAAGGTATTGGCCCGTGAGGAGTTTTTAACCATGCAAGTTGGTGGTTGGGAGGCTCCGTTTGGTATCACACTCTTTGTCGATCGTTTTGCAGGACTAATGATCGCTATGACTGCTTTACTCGCCGTTAGTGCATCACTCTTTTCCTTTTCCGATTCCGTAATGCCTACGAGAAAAAAGCAAATCGGTTTTTACCCCGCTTTTATGTTTATGTTGGCAGGTATATCAGGGGCTTTTTTAACGGGCGATTTGTTCAATCTATATGTTTGGTTCGAGGTTATGTTGATATCATCGTTCGTGCTTATTACACTAGGTAGTAAAAAGGATCAATTACAAGGAGGAATTAAATATGTAATCATCAATTTTATTGCTTCATCGTTCTTGTTGTTAGCTATCGGTATACTCTATGGTACAACCGGTAATACCAACCTTGCAGCCTTAGCAGAAAGCTTACGGGACCCTGCTCTTCAAACTGTGACGCAATTAGCAGCGGTTTTGTTATTAGCAAGCTTTGGGATTAAGGCAGCGCTGTTTCCTTTTTATTTTTGGTTACCGGCTTCTTATCACACGTCGCCTATCGCTGTTATGGCTATTGTAGCGGGTTTACTAACGAAAGTAGGCGTTTATACGATGATCCGAACGTTTACTTTATTGTTTCCTCTACAACAATATCATTATTTGCAGGTTTTTATACTTATTATTTCTAGTCTTACTATGTTGATGGGCGTGTTCGGAGCTATTGCTCAGCGCGATATAAGAAAAGTGCTGGCTTATAATTTAATAAGCAAAATTGGATTTATAGTTTATGGTTTAGCGGTATATACACCCGCCGCGGTTGCCGGGGCTATTTTTTACACACTGCATCATATGCTGGTTAAGACCAACCTTTTTTTTGTGGTTGGTATCATAGGAAAGGCCAGAGGTTCTTATCGCGTGAAAGATATTAATGGTTTATACGATCACTTTCCGCGCTTGTCTTTTCTTTTTTTTGTACTCGCACTAACCTTGGTAGGTATACCGCCATTTTCGGGTTTTTGGGGTAAGTTTATGTTAGTGGATGCCGGCCTCTCTGTATACGATTATCGTTCTGTCGCACTGCTATTAATAGTCAGTTTATTAACCTTATACTCGATGATGCGTATCTGGGGAAAATGTTTTTTAACAAAATTCGATACGCGATTGGAACAATTGATCACGGAACGTGTTTTTATGAAAGAATATTACCAAGTATATATCGCAAGCGTTTTTTTGTTTCTTGTAACGCTATGGATCAGCTTCAGTCCATCATGGCTGATTGAGTATACACAAAGAGCCGCCGAGCAGGTATTGACACCGAGTGGCTATATTAACGCGGTTATGCAGCGATAATGAATTTTTAATCTGAGTACGCATTCATACTTTGCTAAGAGAAATTATGTTCATTTTATTTATTATACATTTATTGGTAAGCTTTTACGCAAGTTATTGGATACTTGAGAAAATAACCTTTGTTCCGGAAACGGCGGGTGGCGCCTTGTTAGCTTTTCTTTTTTCTTATACCGTTTTTTGGGGACTGTTATCCGTTTTTCAACGGCGCTATTTTAAACTGGTAATCCAGCTAATGTATCTTTTAAAATACTTCATTAAAGAATTTATTCGTTCCAATGTGCGTTTAACAAAAGAGATTATTACGCCAAGGATCAATTTACGACCAGCGGTAGTAAAGGTACCTTTATCGCTTCATTCCGATATGGAAATAATGATTCTCACTAATATTTCAAATCTCACGCCCGGCACTTTGATCGTTGGAATTTCGGACGATAAGCGTTACTTTTTTGTGCACACCATTTATCTGGAGGGAGGATCGTTGCCAAGCTTCAAGCAATATATGCAGGAAGGATTTGAAAAGAGACTGCTTCAGATTGCAGCCCTTTCGAAAGGCGTTAACACGATCCAAACGTCAGGAAAGGGCGACAATGAAGTCATGAAGAAAATAAACAAAACGAAGAAGCAATGACTATTTTTTCATATATTTTGTTGTTTTGTGTCTGCTTACTTGCTCTTTCAGTTTTACTCGCTTTATATAGATTTATTGTAGGGCCGAGCATAGCAGACCGATTATCTGCTCTCGATTTAATATCTGCCTATTTAATCGGGTTACTGGTCATATATGTAATGTTTACGGACAAACTCATTTTTTTTGACGTTGCCTTGGTTTTTTCCCTGATCGCATTTTTGGGGGCCATATCATTCGCCTATTATCTTGTAAACCAAAGAAAGTAATGAACAATTTAACCTTAATTATCAGCGCCATTTTAGCCGCGCTTGGTTCTTTTACCATGTTCGTTTCGGCAATCGGTTTATTACGGTTGCCCGATTTTTATAGTAGACTGTCCGCTGTTACGAAAAACTCAACTTTAGGCGTGCTCTTGATTATCGCTGCGGCTGTATTTTATTTCAATAACATTGAGGTACTATTAAAAGGGCTCGGCATCATGTTTTTCATATGCCTAACCTCACCAACTGCTGCTTATGTAATAGCGAAAGCGGCTATCCATATAAATGTTCCATTCTGGTATAAAACGAATCTAAAAGACTTTCAGGATGATCGTAAAAAGGAAAATTTAAATGACAACCATTAAAAGTTCATCGCCAAATGTCTTGCAATTTAAAGGTTTTATCGAGCCTTAATCCTTTTTCTGTTTGTTTAAGTGTACAGCATTCAATCAACGGATCGTGTTCTAAAAACAGAATATAGTTATTTACAAAGGCTTCTTCTAGTATCGTTTTTTTCTCTTCCAGTGTTTTTAAGGGAAACATGTCATATGACATGATATAAGGCAACGGAATATGTCCAATGGAAGGCAATAAATCAGCCATATAGAGAATGGTTTTTCCATTATAGCTAATTTGTGGTAACATCATGGCTTCCGTATGGCCATAGGTGAATCGAATTTGGATTTCTTTTGTGAAAAAAGTTTTTTCATTTTCTTCGATAAATTGTAGTTTGCCGCTGTCCTGAAGAGGCAAAATATTTTCCTTTAAAAACGACGCTCGTTCTCTATCGTTGGGATAAATTGCCCATTGCCAGTGTTTTTGGTTTGTCCAGTAAGTAGCGTTTTCAAAGGCCGGGATTAATCTATCAGCTCGTCTTTCGACAGCGCCTCCGACATGATCAAAATGAAGATGAGTTAGCAGTACGTCGGTAATATCACTTTTTTGAAATCCGTATTTTGCCAATGAGTCATCGAGTTTGCTCCCATGCGGTTGATAATGACCAAAGAACTTGGCATCTTGCTTATCACCTAAACCTGTATCTATCAAGATTAACCGGTCACCGGTTTCTATCAATAAAAGTCGAGCAGCCCAAGTACACAAATTGTTTTCATCCGGTGGATTAGTACGTTGCCATATACTTTTCGGTACTACTCCGAACATAGCTCCACCATCCAATTTAAATAGTCTGGCTTCGATGGTATATAGATTCATGATCTTTCAACTTGTTTCTTTAATTGCTGAATATAATAAAAAAAATTAAATGAAAAGTTAAAAGCATGTTTTGGTGTATTTGGTTCATATGGCATTATTTGTTTTAATGACATTTATTGTTGTATAATTTTTAGGATTTATTAAATACATTGTTTGTTTAGCTGATATTTTTAATAAAATGATAAAAAAAATAAATAGGTGTTCTTTTTGTATAAGTGCTTATGTATTAAGGAGCTATAGTACTTGAATTGAAAGTGTATTTTGTACAATGTGTTGATTATTAGCTATTTTTGAATTTTTTTAATCTTTTTTAATGCTTAGTTTTGACCTGGAATTTCAACAAAACAAATTTATATGAACTCTACTATTTCTGAACCACTAGATTTAGGGAATCAAAAATTTTATCCGAAAGGAAAAATATTTTATCAATTATCTGTTCCTGCTTTAGTTGAACATGCTATATTGAATCGCGAAGGTGTGCTGACAGAATGCGGTGCTCTGGTTGCGGACACGGGGAAATTTACAGGTAGATCACCTAAAGACCGTTACATTGTGCATGATGATAAAACGAAGAGCACCGTTTGGTGGGGAGATATCAATCAACCGTTGGAGGCGAAGTATTACGGGCAGTTATTAACTAAAATGATGCATTATATGAAGGACATCGACCTTTACGTGCGCGACGGATATGTCTGCGCAGAGAAAAACCATCGTTTAACACTGCGAGTGATTACGGAGTCGGCTTACCAGAATATTTTTGCTCACCATTTGTTTATGCGGCCATCTCGAAATGAACCATTATCATCCATTAACTGGACCATCTTGGCAATTCCCGGTTTTGAAGCAATTCCACTGGTGGATGGTGTAAGAAGTGCGAATTTTGTTATTATTAATTTTACGGAGCAAGTGGTGCTCATCGGTGGAACAGGTTATACCGGAGAAATTAAAAAAAGTATCTTTTCAGTCCTAAATTATTTGCTGCCAACAGAAAAGGGTATTTTGTCTATGCATTGTTCGGCAAATGTAGGTAAGGAAAGAGGCGACACTGCCTTGTTTTTTGGTTTATCAGGAACCGGTAAAACAACCTTGTCTGCTGATGAGGCGCGAATGTTAGTCGGAGATGATGAACATGGATGGAGTGAAGAGGGGGTGTTCAACTTTGAGGGTGGCTGTTATGCCAAATGTGTTGGACTTGCCGAAGAAAAAGAACCACAAATTTTTAATGCCATAAGATTTGGCACATTGCTGGAGAATGTTTGCATGCTAGGGGAGTCGCGCATACCCGATTATAACAACATTAGCAAAACGGAAAATACGCGGGCGGCTTATCCGGTTCATTTTATTAAAGGGGCCGTTGAACCGGCAATAGCTGAACACCCAAAACATATATTCTTCCTCACGGCGGATGCCTTTGGCGTTTTGCCACCAATCTCGAAATTGAGCGTTGAGCAAGCGATGTATCACTTTATTTCCGGTTATACCGCTAAAGTGGCCGGTACTGAGTCTGGCATCATTGAACCAACCGCTACGTTTTCCGCCTGTTTTGGAAAGGCCTTTTTACCCCTACATCCTGCAAAATACGCAGCTATACTTGGCAAAAAACTAAAAACGCATCAAGTTCAAGTTTGGCTAGTTAATACGGGATGGATAGGAGGCGCCTATGGCGTCGGTAAACGTATTCCTTTGGTTCACACACGTAATTTGATTCAGGCAGCTCTACGGGGTGACTTGGATGAGGTTGATTACCAAACGCATTTGATTTTTGGACTTGCCTATCCAAGAAGCTGTCCGAATATACCGAGTGATATATTAAGCCCAAGAGACAGTTGGAGGGATAAGGAGGCTTATTTTGCTCAAGCCAATAAGTTAGCAGAAGCTTTTGCAGAAAATTTTAAACAGTATGAAGCAGAGATGGATATAAAGATTCTCGAAGCTGCCCCCAAGGTACAAATTGTTAGTTTATAAGAAAGTGGGGCGCTGTGTAATAGCGTCCCACCTTAACCTTACCTCTTGGAGAATGACTCGATGACGTTGGAGAGAGTTGCTGTTTAGCTTAATCGACCAGATCAAAGCCCCAATCAATACCCTTTAAGGTAGCAGGTATTCCCTTTTCCAACCAAACAGGTGCTGGTTTTCCTTTCAGGAAATGATCAAAAAACTGTTGTTCTCTGATTTGAATATCCTTTCTGTTTTGTCTTTTAACCAAATTATGTTCTTCTCCGTTATAATTAAGTAGCCAAACCGGTTTATTGAGACGGCGAAGCGCAGTGAACATTTCTATTCCCTGATACCATGGAACGGCACCGTCGTTATCATTAGCCATAATTACAACGGGGGTTTTAACGGCCTTAAGATGAAAGAGTGGCGAATTTTCTATGTAGAGATCATAACCCTCCCACAAATCTTTTCCTATGCGACTTTGCGTTTTTTCGTATTGAAATTGCCTGTTAAGGCCAGTAGACCATCGGATACCCCCATAAGCGGACGTCATATTAACTACAGGAGCGCCTGCCCAAGCTGCAGCGTACATATCGGTGCGTGTAATCAAATGCGCTACCTGATAACCACCCCAACTTTGTCCTTGTATTCCCAAATGCTTTTCATCTACCCAGGAGAATTTAGCCAGTTCTTTGACGCCGGAGTTAATATACTCCTCGGCGGATTTTCCGGGATGCCCAATTTCATAGCTAATATCCGGAGCAAACACTAGATACCCATTGCTCACAAAATAGCTTATATTTAGCCGTGAAGGAGTCGGAGCTGGAGGGATGTAGGTGTGTAAACCATCTGATAATTTCTCATAGAAATAGGTAATCATTGGGTATTTTTTCGCTTCGCTGAAATCTTCCGGTTTATATAGAATGCCGGTCGCTTCATGCCCCCCAGGCGTTGTCCACTTTACCAATTCGGCAGTGCCCCAATTGTATTGTTTTTGTTGCAGATTGATTGCACTTAACTTCGTTTCATTTTTAAATAGCGAAGCGGTCGCGTATAGATCGGGCGACTCTTCGTAATTTTCCTTCGTATAGATAATCAGTTTTTTATCGGTAGCCGCCAATATATTTTTATATGTGTAAGGAGCCATAATGAGCTCTTTTGGATCCCTTTTGTTGCGAGGGTTAGTTTCAAACCAGCCTCCATTTTTATTGATGTGATTGAAGGCACTTACCAAGAACGCTTCCTTTGTATTGATGATAATAGATTTATCGTGTTTTCTTGCTCCGGTTTTTGGAACAATATCTTCATATCTAAACGTAGTTTTCGTGCTTCTTCCTGCACCATTTGTCAATAGTCGTCTATCATCTCCCTGCGGATCGAAGCTCCAGATGTCATACTTATCGTAAATCAATACCTCTTTATCTTCTGCTGTCCAGCCGGCGATACCATAAGGTCGGGCAAAAGTAGGTGAGTCATTATCTTCGTCTGCAAAGCTTACCGGTAAATCGGTATTCAATATCTTCAAAAAACGCGTACCCACATCGTATGCGTTCCATTGCTGGGTGGCCATATCGTACCAAACGACATATTTTCCCAGCGGCGATAAATGGGCTTGTCCGTATATATCGGATGCGATTTTTACCTTGCTTCCGTCTACTGTAGAGATTAAATAAAAATCCTGCTTCGTATTGCCCTCCCATTGCGCAGCAATCCTTTTTCCGGCGTTGGTACTTCCAAAGGCATAAATATTGTCGGCGTCATCCGTTAAATCTATATCGGGGATGTCTAAAGACGCAAGGGGTATTACAATATTGTTTCTTTTTGGATAGATTACACTCAAATAGCTTTTAGCTAAATCTTTCTTTAGATTTACCAATTGCTGCGGTTGCAGGTAATCATCTTTCCAGTTCCAAATGTCCACGTTGGCTACTTCAAAATCGACAATTGTGGTATCTTTTACTCGGGGGATTGGCGCAATACCAAAGAAGAGCTTCTCGCCGTTATTGCTAAAGCGTAAATTGCCATCTCCGCTGACATTCCAGTTGGTGGGCATCCCAGCACTATTGATACTGGCAATTACATTGGCAGTATCCCGCTCAGATGTGTAATAATAAAGACTGTATGGTTTCTGAAGCGCTTTTTCAGGACTTTTTTCTGCAGCAAAGGCTAGTTGCGTACCGCTTTGGTCAAAGGTTATTTGCCGATAAGTCCCCCGTCCTTTGCTTATTTGTTTGAGCTTTTTCTCTTTGATCTCGTAAAGAAATAGACCGGCATTATTTACCGGAGCTTCTTTTTTTTCTGATCGAACAAAAACTAAGAAATTAGCAATGTTATCAAAAAAATAATCAGTTACTTGTTCAAAAATTTCTTCCTGCCCGGTAACCATGTTGCGCAAATGCAATATTCCTGCTTCGTCAGCCTTTTTGTCTTTGCTTTTATTGTCTTTCTCTGCGCTATCTGCTTTTAAAGCTTCTTTTTCTTCCAAATACGCTATATATTCAGATGACTCATCCGCTAATTTAAAAGATTTCACATTACCGGTTTTGTAGATGCTTTTGTCAAGAAGGGAGATAATTGCCAACGAATCTTTAGGCATTTCTTTTTCCTTTTTCTTCTTTATTTTAGCTTGTCTCGTTTCGGCAAACGATGGTTTGATCGCTGCAACCGCATATTGCGAATTATTAGTGAATACCCCATTTTCGCCCCTTGGCACATTCAAAATTACTTCTCCTGATGGGGTTGTGATAAAAAGATGAGCATCTCCTTCTTGAGGAGTAACACTATATAAGACATACTGTCCGTCAAGGCTTACTTTTGGTGATTTTATACTTTGCCAGCTATCATAGACACTATGGTCTAACGGTCTTTTCTGGGCGAATGAGCAAAGACAGATAAAGTTTAGGATAATTGTTAAATACACTCTATACACCATGTTGGATTGATTTGTCGGTAAATATCCGAAAAATATAAAATTCCATCGAGAAATCACCATTATTTTACATTGCCGATGATCGTATTAGTTTATTAACAAAGGCTTAGCTGATGTCTAATCCCTGTCATTTTCCGTTCGCCTTGGGCAATCGGTTTTTTATTTTATGGGGGATTCGCGATATTTGATGAAATATTTATTTTAATGATATGATAACTGTTACAGATAAGGCAAAAGATAGGATCAATGAGATTCTTCGTGAGGAAAAGTATGATGCATCATATTTTGTGCGGGTTGCTGTGGAAAGTGGTGGTTGTTCAGGACTTACCTATAAGCTTGATTTTGATAATGAGGAACGCACGGGCGATCAAGCTTTCGAGGATAAGGGCGTTAAAATTGTATTGGATATTAAGTCTTTTCTTTATCTGGCCGGTACAAAGTTGGACTATAGCGATGGGTTAACAGGTAAAGGTTTTAATTTTATTAATCCGAATGCCTCGCGCACCTGTGCTTGTGGTGAGAGCTTTTCAGTCTAATTGATAATATATTTTCTTATATTAAACCTGCTTCATGCATATTCCAAATCGGCGAAGCAGTTCTCAATTTGCTTACAGTGCTTCGTACAGAGTCGATCGTATAATCGATCTGTTGTTTTGTTGTGAATCTTCCCAAGCTGAAACGGAGAGCACTTTCCGCTTCTTCTTTCTTCAGTCCCATGGACAGGAGTACATGAGAAGGTTCTCTACTTCCGCTGGCACAAGCGGCGCCTGCCGACAATGCGAGCTGCGGTAGTTGCGCCATGATTTCGGTGCCTTTTATATAGCGAAAGCAGATATTAGAGACATGGGGCAACCGGTTCAAGCTATCACCATTTATTGATGTTTCCGGTAGTGTAAGCAAGGAAGTTTCCAAGTAATCCCGAAGTTGTTTTAATTTTTCAGATTCCTCTCTTTGGGTGCGGTCTGCCATTTCGGCTGCGGCACCCAATCCAACGATGCCTGGAACATTTAAGGTGCCCGCACGGAGATTGTTCTCCTGCTTTCCGCCCTGGAGAAGAGCCCCTACTTGGATCGGGTTATTTCGCCGCTTAATATACAAAGCCCCGACCCCTTTAGGGCCGTAGATTTTGTGTGCACTTAGTGCCAACATATCTATACCTTGATCCACAACGTTAACCGGCACTTTGCCCACTGCTTGCGTGGCGTCGCAAAAAAATAGAATGTTATGTTTTCTTGCAATGGTACCAATCTGTTCTATCGGGTGAATTACGCCTGTTTCATTGTTTGCAAACATTAGGCATATTAAGATCGTATCTCGTCTTATGGCTTGATGCAGCTCATCTATTGAAATGTTACCAAGATGATCGGTTTTCAACTTCGTAATTTCGGCACCTTGATTGCTTAAAAAAGTACAGGTATCTAAAACGGCAGGATGTTCCGTGGAACATGTAATAATATGCTTACCAATGTGTTGATAATAATATAAGATTCCCTTAAGCGCCTGATTAATTGCTTCCGTAGCGCCCGATGTGAAAACGATTTCTTTAGGAGATGCGTGGATCAGCTTTGCAACCTGTTCTCGGGCAATTTCAACCGCTTCGGCAGATCTTCTTCCTAGGCGATGATATATGCTGGAGGCATTCCCGTAGGTTTCACTGAAATAAGGCAGCATTAACTGTAGGACAGAGGGGTCAACCGGTGTGGTTGCGCAATAGTCAAGGTAGATGAAATCCGAGCTTATATTAAACATAAGTAAGGTACTGTAATCGAATATTCTTAAAACTTTTTTTATAAGGACTTGTATTGATAGAAGCTCTTTGATTTGTAGAGCAGATTTTCAATACGAGCGCTTGCTAGTCTCAATAATGCTATTCAACGCTACATTGAAATCAATGCTAAACAAAGTTAACAAATTTTGATGGGTTTGATTGTACATGAATTTTACTTAGGTTTGCAGCAAATTTTTGAGATCTGCTTACCTACGCTGGCATTCTTCGTTAGAGCCATCATCTCTTGGGTAATCAAGCTATTATAATAAAATGAATAGAAGATCTAAGTATCTTACCTTTATTGTTGCCACCGTATCTGCCTTACTATCATGTGGTAAAAATTTCAATAAAAACGAAATTTTCCAATCGGAGGCTTTTGCACTGTATGGAGATCGAGTTGTCCAGGGTTCGTTTGAAGCGAAGGCGATATCTCCGACAGAACTGGTAAGTAACTACAAAAGCCTGTACTACGATACGCTTAGTCCGCGCATAAATTTTAAGTTTAGTATAAACGGAAAAGATAATGAGCTTCCTTCGGGGATTTATCATTCCGTTGTTGTTCTACCTGAAGAAACAGGAGAGAAGATTGTTTCAGTTAAATTTGGTAAACCCTATAAGGATGAAACGAGTATACCTCCACGAACCTACCTTGCTCCGGGGACAAAAGTGAAAATCAAGCTCGACCTAACGGAAATTTTTGCAGCATTTGAAAAAGAGGGATTTTATACAAATTTTAACGGGCTAAAAATTTATGAAGAAGATTTCAACCGCGTTTATGTTGCTGGCAATATCAAACCTCTTCTATGGGATTTTGATAATTTGGTCAATCATCCTGAATTGGAAATGAAAGACCATGACGGAGATCATATCTATGAAATCACTTTGACCTTTAACCACTCTAATAGAAAAAGTAATCAGAATACTTGGAAATTAACTCGAGATATCAGCTCATTTCCGATTTACTCATCGCCTTACCCACTGTTAGATGCGCTCCATAATATGGCGATAGAAGAGCTTCTGGAGAAAGTGCAAGGAGATAGCACTTTGCAACTGAAAAAGAAGGGGAGCACAAATAATTGGAATCATGTTAATTATAGCATCATTCTTTCATTGGCAGCAATTGCACCGGAACTGGCAAAGAAGAATTTAATGCAACAGATTCATGATGGGCAGTTAGCACAAAGTGAGGGAACGGGCGGTGCATACCCTATTTCAACAGACCGAGCTTTGTGGGTAATTGCGGCTTGGGAAGTTTACAAAGTCACCGGTGATATAAGCTGGTTGAAAAATTGCTATCGAATTGCAAAAAATATCGTTGAAGAAGACCGTTTGTTGGTTTTCGACGCCAATAGCGGACTTATGCACGGCGAGTCTAGTTTTTTAAACCAGCGCGAGCAGAGTTATCCGAAATGGATGCAACCGACCGATATTTATGAGTCTATGGCCATAAGCACGAATGCAATACACTACGGCGCTTTAAGTAGTCTTTCTGCTATGGCTAGACAGATGTCGAAAAACAAAGAGGGTAGTAAATATAAAATTTGGGCGGACAGCTTAAAAACCAATATAAATAGGCACCTTTGGATAGATGATAAATCGCGTTATGCACAATACCTGTATGGCAGCGTAAACAAACTCCCTTCGGAACGATCGGATGCATTAGGGAATGCCTTGGCTATTTTATTCAATGTTGCTGATGTTGAACGACAGAAAGTCCTGGTGGAAAATATGCCTATTCTGCCATTTGGGGCAGCTTGCATTTATCCGCAGACAACTTTTATCCCAACTTATCAGAATAATGCTATTTGGCCATTTGTACAAAGTTATGTCGCTATGGCTGCTGCGAAGATATACAATGAACAATCCGCCTTAGCCAGTTTAGCGGCTATATATAGAGCGGCAGCGATGTATCTTACGAATAAGGCAAACTTCAGAGCTGATAACGGGAATTATGAACCGACTTTAGCCAACGAGGACGGAGCCTTAAGTAGTCTAGCGGGAAATCTGGGATTGATCTATCAAGTCTTCTTCGGATTTCAATTTGAACCCGACGGACTTCGATTACGTCCGTATATACCTAAAAAGCTACGGGGAGAAAGAAAGCTAACAGGATTTAAATATCGGAATGCAAGCTTAGATATTACATTAAGTGGTTACGGTAATGTCATTACGTCTATCAAACTTGATGACGATGAATTAAAAGAAGCCTTTCTTCCAGGAAATATCAAAGGAAAACATAAGCTAACAATTGTATTGGGAGACAATCAAATACCGCAGGGAAAAATTCATACAACACCCAATTACTTTGCAATAGATATGCCTGCCCTTCGTTATGATAACGGTAGGCTAAAATGGCGTATCGTTGAAGATGCTGTCAATTATAAAGTGCTCAAAAACGGAAGAGTACAAACATTAATTGATCAAAACGAGATTAACATCAACCAAAACGAGTTTGCAGAATATCAAATAATCGCAGTCGATTCCGCAGGTGTTGAATCATTTGCAAGCGCTCCCTATACCGTATATTCACCTGAAGCAGCACAAATAATTGAAATAGAAAGTTTTGGAAAAATATCAAAAGAAAAAAAGGTAAAGGGATATTCGGGTAAAGGCTTCATCGATTTGGCGCTCCCTGCAAACGATTCGTTAACCTTTATCGTTAATGTTGCGGATACCGGCCTTTACGCTATTGACTTTCGTTATGCGAATGGAAATGGAGACATAGGAACAGGTGAAGCGTGTGCGCTAGCAAGTCTGGAGAGTGTAAAACAGTCGTTAGGAGGGGTGGTTTTCCCCCAAAGGGGAGGTGGAGAGTGGTCTGATTGGGGTTTTAGCAATAAAGTGATTGCCAGGTTAAATAAAGGAGAACAGCCGCTAAAACTTATTGTGCCAAGCAATGACGCTGCTAATGTTAAAAGAATACATAA
The DNA here is from genome assembly GCF_044784325.1 of Olivibacter sp. EAT-5. Taxonomy (NCBI): domain Bacteria; kingdom Pseudomonadati; phylum Bacteroidota; class Sphingobacteriia; order Sphingobacteriales; family Sphingobacteriaceae; genus Olivibacter; species Olivibacter sp. EAT-5. The sequence goes on from NZ_CP173028.1 coordinate 4,088,774, forward strand.
AAGAAGTGCATTCATTGACTATATTAGAGTAATAAAAACAAAGTAGTATTTTGGAAGCAAGGAAGGGTATTATTTACAAAATCAACCAATGGCGTATTCAAAAAATTTCCAATCGGAATTTTTTGGTGATTTTAGCGGTCGTTGTCGGCCTAATTGGTGGTTTAGCCGCCTCTGGTTTGAAAGCGCTCACTCACGGAATTGCTGCATTTCTACAGAATGATGTACAGTCGGAATATAAATACTATCTATACCTGTTTTTCCCCCTCATTGGGATATTACTAACCGTTATTTACGTTCGTCGCTTTATTCGTAGAGGAAAATTTGAGCATGGCATTACACCGATCCTGTATGCCATTTCCAGAAAATCGAGTCGGATTGAAAACCATAATGTGTACTCTCAAATCATCACATCTGCTCTTACCGTGGGATTTGGCGGATCGGCAGGATTGGAGGCTCCTATTGCTTATAGTGGTTCGGCCATTGGATCCAATGTTGCACGGTTTTTTGGACTTAATTATCGTGAAGTAACGATGTTGTTGGCCTGCGGTGCTGCAGCAGGTATAGCCGGGGCTTTTAACAGTCCTGTTGCAGGTATGGTGTTCGCAATAGAAATTCTATTGCCTGAGTTTTCAATTCCCGCCTTTATCCCCTTACTTATGGCTGCCGCAACAGCATCGGTAGTATCGAGAGTGTTATATAGTGAGCCATTATTTTACTTGGTATCCGATGAGTGGGTTCTGCCTGCCTTATTTTTTTATGTAGTTTTAGGCGGGCTGGTTGGATTGTTTTCCATTTATTTTACCAAAGTTGATGGTTGGGTTAAAACTTGGTTCTCCGCTGTAAAGAATCCCTATCATAAAGTTTGGTTGGGAGGACTTAGTTTAGGGGTGTTAATATTTGTCTTCCCCGCTTTATATGGAGAAGGATACATCGCCATTCAGCAGCTTTTACTTGGTAAAGCCAATTCATTGCTGGCCAACAGTATCTTTTCTGATTATAAGCATGTGGGCTGGATGGTAATTGTTTATAGTCTTATAACTGTTTTTGCTAAATCTTTCGGTACACTTATTACGCTAAATAGTGGAGGAAATGGCGGAACTTTTGGACCTAGTTTGGTTATGGGAGGACTTCTGGGTTTTGTTTTTGCCCACGGTATCAATCTTACGGGGTTAACTTATCTTACAGAGGCCAATTTTATTGTTGCCGGTATGGCCGCCGCCTTAAGTGGCATTATGCATGCACCGTTGACGGCTATCTTCTTGATCGCTGAAATAACGGGAGGCTATACATTAATGGTACCTCTTATGATTGTATCGGCTATTTCTTATTTTATTAATCGTGCCACAGTTAAGTATTCGATCTATACAAAAAATTTAGCCATACACGGTGATTGGCTTTCTCATGAAGATAAAGATAAAACGGTTTTGAGAATGATGAAACTACGCTATGTCTTGGAAACGAACTTCACTGTATTACATCCCGATGAAAAACCGGTAGATCGGCGGTCAGATATCATTCATACCAAAAGAAATATTTTTCCTGTAGTAGATGAAAATCGGAAATTACTGGGCGTCATATACAGCGAACGCTTATTTAGCATCCTGATGGGAGAGGAGGTAACGGATAAAACGATGAAAGAGCTGGCTCAAGCTCCTCTAGATGTGGTAAGAATGAACGCCAATATGTATGATGTTATGAGGAAAATGGACCGGGAGGATATTTGGATCCTACCTGTCTTGGATGATAATGATCGTTATATGGGATTTGTTTCTAAATCTGCTATTTTTAATAAGTACAGAGCTTTGCTGGTGAGGCAAGGAGCCTATTTAGATTAGCCCTTTAAGTCTTTCTACGATCCCGTTTAACAAATATTAACCTTAATTGTCATCCCAATAACTTACTTTTGCTGTTAGGTGACACAAGAAATTTTATAATGAACAAGTTATTTTTAGCGATACTGCTTCCAATATTCGTTTCATGTGGTATTAATCAACAGGCCAAGCAAATTAAGGCTTTGGAAAAATGTAAATATGAAGTGAAAAGCGTAGATAGTGTCTTTCTGGCAGGTGCAGATATAGTTAAAATGCTTCAGTCGGGAAATATTGATACCCGCAGTATGGGCGGCGTGGCGATGGGTATGTTACGGAAAGAAATACCTTTGAAGGGAATATTGCATTTGAAAATCACTAATCCTACCACTAATTTAGCCGGGATTAATCAGTTTCAATATCAACTCCTTATGAAGGACAAAGAATTAGCTACCGGACTGGTTAATCAACAAATAAAAGTGAAACCCGGTGAATCAGTGGAGGTTCCGGTTTTAATTGATGCCAATGTTTATGGCTTGCTTTCCAACGGATCGGTATTGCAGGAAATATCAGATTTCATTTCAGGGAAAAATGCCAAGCAAGAAAGCGTGTTAACCATAAAATTAAAACCAACTATTGCTATTGGGAATAAAACAATAAATTATCCCGGTTGGATAACGTTCGATAGAAAAGTTACCCGCAGCTTGTTGTTGTAGTTTTTTTCGGAAAAGACGAGATGCCTGACTTACGCTGTATATATGAAAAAGAAATCGCCTCAGATCACTTCGCACCATCTTTCTGAAGATGATTCTAGAGAATTTATTGTTTTTCATATCAATAAACGCCTGTTAAGTTCAAAGGAGTTTAAGCCTTATGATATTTTTAATCCTTTTAAGTCTGATTTCTTTGCTGTATTAATGGTCCATGAAGGATCTATAGATATTAATTTGAACTTGCAGCACTTTCGATTGGAAAAAAACAATCTGTTGGCATTTGCTCCCAATATGATCAAACGGTTGATTTCTATTAGTGATGACTGCAAATTTTATGCTATTCTGTATAAATCGTCTTTTTTGGTTAATGCAAATATTAGAGAGTTCCATCAGGATGTATACGACCTATCCGTTTCAGGTATGCCCTTATATAACCTGGCATTACATGAGATCAAAATCCTAAATAACTTAATTGAAGTTATGTTATTGCGCAATCATGCGGAAGATGCGAATATGAACGATGCCGTCGTGAAGCACAGTTTTTTAACCTTTATGTATGAGTATGCTTTTTTGTACAGGAAATACATAAGAGAGAAGAACCGAAAGGTGTCACGAAAGGAAGACATTATGCTTCGCTTTACCAAGTTGGTAGCCGATAACTTTAAGGAAGAACGAAGTGTTGATTTTTATGCAAAAAAGCTTTTTATAACACCCAAGTACCTATCGGAAGTTACTAAAGATGTTTCGGGCAAAACTGCCAGCGCTATTATCGCGGAAATGGTAATCATGGAAGCGAAGAGCTTATTGAGCATACCCTCTCTAACTGTCATAGAAGTAGCTGATTTTCTGAATTTCAGTGATATGTCTTTTTTCGGAAAATATTTTAAAAGGTACACAGGTGTCAATCCAACAAGCTACAGGAAGACGATCGCTTAATGTAGAATACTCATGTTAATGTCAAATTTGTTGGTAACGCAACGATTATTTTTGTTGATAACTTTTTCCTATCTCTATACTCTTTATCTTAGTCTTTTATATTGCTTTGGTCTGTAATTGGTTGAAAATAAGCGAATAATAGTGTGTATTATATTAACGTTTAAGGAATATTTCGTTGATATAAAATAAATTTTTATGCAGTTTCGAAGATTTTGTTAATTTTATATTAACAAAACAATGTACATAACCTAATCTTACAGCGAAATAAAATACAGAATTTTAGACGTGTTGCTGTATGAAGAATAGCTGTAAAATGTTGGTTTAACCTAAAAATAGGCAGGATTTTTAAATAAATTTCATCTTTAAGATTGAGATGAGAGCAGATTTTATACAGAAAAAATGACCAATTTTGGCGACATATGTACCTTTTTTAAATTTAATATTGAATTGATATTTGTGGCGTTATTAGTTGACATACAAACGATTTTTATAATAGATGAATCAGGTGAAAAATAATGATGATTTAGCCATATTCCACCTCGATAACCTGAGTAAGTTGTTGCGAAACAAAGCCAATCAATATTTGTCAGCTCAAGGAATCGAAGTGAGGATAGAACAGCTGCCTGTTTTGTTTAGTATACCGGAGGAGGGGCTTCCGCAGCAGCAAATTGCAGATGAGATCGGGAGAGATAAATCGTCGGTACTTCGGACTATTTCCAATTTAGAAAAGGAAGATTTGGTCCGAGTAACTACAGATGTAGCTGATAAAAGAAAAAATTGCGTCATGCTTACACCCAAGGGGCGTGCTTTGGCAAGACTTATCAAAGACAAAATAGTGAATCTTGAAAAAGTTTTGTTCAATAGCTTGAAGAGCCCGGAGCATGATCGATTTATGCAGGTAATTAAATCGATTGGGAATAACCTGCAAAATATACATATAATATAACTGTGTTAAAAAGTAGATGAACCCTCGGGTTTTAAATTTTCAATTAAATGAGCAGAAATTTTGACAAGCGTATAGCAGATTTTAAAGATGCGGCGGTGATAAAAGAGAAAGGCCTCTATCCTTATTTCAGACCGATCGAGTCTGGACAGGACACGGAAGTCGTCATCAACGGGAAGAAAGTACTCATGTTTGGCTCAAATTCTTATTTGGGATTAACCAACCACCCAAAAATTATTGAAGCTGCTCAAAAGGCTACCGCAAAATATGGCACGGGCTGTGCCGGCTCACGTTTTTTGAACGGAACGCTTGATATTCATGAGGAATTAGAAGCGAAACTTGCTGCTTACGTAGGTAAAGAAGGGGCTGTTTTATTTAGTACTGGATTTCAGGCTAATCTTGGCGCTCTTTCGTGTTTAACCGGAAGAAACGATTATTTGATTTTAGATGATTGTAATCATGCCTCTATTATAGATGGAAGCCGTTTATCATTCTCTAAAGTTATTAAGTATAAACATAATAACATGTCCGATTTACGCAATAAATTAAGCCAATTACCTGAAGAGGCTGTTAAATTAATTGCTGTTGACGGTGTGTTTAGTATGGAGGGCGATTTCGTCAAGCTTCCCGAATTGATTTCCATTGCAAAAGAATTCGATGCAGCAGTAATGGTAGATGATGCACATGGTTTAGGCGTAATCGGTGAAGCGGGCGCCGGAACGGCTTCGCATTTTGGCCTGACAGATGATGTCGATGTCATTATGGGAACTTTCAGTAAGTCGCTAGCGTCATTAGGTGGTTTTTTAGCAAGTGATGCGAACACGATAGAGTATTTGAAGCATCGAGCACGGTCCTTAATGTTTAGTGCTAGTATGACACCAGCGTCAGCAGCCAGTGTTTTAGCAGCTCTTGAAATCATTCAATCCGAACCCGAACATATTGAGAACCTTTGGAAAAATACCGAATATGCCAAAAGACAATTGTTGGAAAACGGGTTTGACTTGGGGAAAACAGAAAGTCCCATTCTACCGGTTTACATTCGTGACAATGATGCTACATTCTTAATAACGAAAAAATTGCAGGAAGCAGGTGTTTTTGTTAATCCTGTAGTATCTCCTGCCGTGGCTTCACAAGACTCTTTGATTCGATTTTCCTTGATGGCTTCACATACCTTCAACCAAATCGATGAGGCAGTTAGCAAGTTAACAAAGGCATATCGTGAGACTTTAACCAGCGAGTTCGTTAAAATAGCATAAAACCAAAAAGATAGGTATAGCATTTATTTTACATGAAGGTAGTTAACGTTTCGTCCAAGAGTCAATTAAAATCCTTTATAGATTTTCCTCACGATTTATACAAGAATGACAAGAACTATGTGCCGGAACTGTTTATCGCCCAGCGTGACATGCTCACGCCGGGGAAACACCCATTTCATGATCATTCATTTATCCAATTGTTCTTGGCTTACGAAGGTGAGCGAATTGTAGGGCGGATTGCTGCCATTTATAATACAAATCATAACGCCTTTACACAAGCGAATGATGGCTTCTTTGGTTTTTTTGATGCCATAGATGATCAGGTTGTTGTAGACACCCTGTTATCACACAGTATCGCTTGGCTTAAAGAAAAGGGAGCTAACCGGTTAATTGGGCCGATAAACTTATCAACCAACGACTCTTGTGGACTTTTGGTGCAAGGGTTTGATCGACCACCGGTGGCTATGATGCCTTATAATAAGTCATACTACGAAAAGTTATTACTGGCATCTGGCTTGAAAAAGTTTACGGACTTATTAGCTTATCTTGTTATTCGGAATAATTTGAACGACCGATCTGTGCGATTGCTGGGTGCGTTGGAAAACCGATTGAAAAGAAGCGATATAAAGATCAGACAGATTGACAAGAAAAATCTGAAGCGAGAAATTCCTAAGATTAAAGCGCTTTATAATAGTGCTTGGGATAAGAACCTCGGCTTTGTGCCTATGACTGATGAAGAGTTCAACTTTTTAGCAAAAGATTTGTCATTAATTCTAGACCCCAAATATTGCATTATTGCGGAGCAGGGAGATAAAATGGTAGGATTTGCGCTAGGCATTCCGGATATCAACCAAATATTGATTAAGATAAAACGTGGCCGGCTTTTTCCCACAGGAATTTTTAAATTATTATTTGGGCTGAAAAAGGTAACAGGTGTACGTGTATTATTACTGGGTGTTATCGACGGCTATCGCAAAATGGGTATTGAAGCTTGCCTATACGGAACATTAATCAAGAACGCCGAAGGTACGAAAGTTGAGTACGCCGAATGTTCCTGGATGTTGGAAGACAATTACCTAATGAATCATGCTATTGAGCAAATAAACGGTCAACAATACAAGCGATATCGCTTATTTGAAAAAGTAATTTAGCGTTGATTCTTTTATCATCTTTGATGGTAATTTATCTTTCTGCATAAGCTTGTTCTGATTTACAGAGATGTAGAAATAGTATTTTATTTTCTTGTTAAATAAGTGAATCTCTGTTGTGAAGGCTCCAATTTTTGACTTTTTGACCACAATAGTCTTAAATGAAATCCTTTATTTTGCAGTGTAAATTAGGTGTTACACATCTAAACTAATTGAATTAAGAAGTGAAAGTAAATATCGCAAAGATCCACAAAAAATATACCCGTTTTTGTTTATTGTTTTTTTTCGTGTTACTTGGCTGGCAGGTTCATGCGCAAACGACTATCGTACGCGGTGTGATAACTGATGCTGCAACAAAAGAAACACTTCCTTATGTAAGTATTTTAATACCTGGAACCACGATTGGAACTTCAGCTGACGATGAAGGCCATTTTAGTATCAAGATAGACGGTAATTATTCGAAACTTAGATTTGCGTATATAGGATACGTTACGGTAGAGAAAGATATTAAACCAGGAGAGGACCAAGTCGTAAATGTCCAGATGAAAGTGGATGCCAGAATGCTAAATGAAGTGGTTGTTACCGGCAAGAAAGGTAGGTATAGAAATAAAAATAATCCGGCAGTTGAACTGATAAGACAGGTAATCGCTCATAAGAAGGAGAATCAAATGGAAAATTATGATTTCGTTCAATTTGAGGAATACAGCAAACTATCAATGGCATTAAGTAATCTGTCTGATAAATTTAAAGAAAAACGTATATTTAGAAATTATCAATTTTTATTCGCAGAGCAAGATTCTAACGCCATTGGGGGGAAAAACGTGCTTCCTGCTTATATGGAAGAGAAATTGTCAAACATTTATTTCCGTAAAAATCCTTATAAGAAAAAGCGGTATATTCTTGCCGATAAGAAAGCAGAGTTCGACCCACATTTTATTGATAATGATGGGGTAAGTAATTATCTGCATCGATTGTACGAGGATATCAATATTTACGATAACGATATTTCTATCACAACCAATTTGTTTTTGAGTCCTATCGCAAATAATTCCCCTACTTTTTATAAGTTCTTTATCAGCGATACTGTAAAAACGGAAAAGCCATGGTTAGTCGAGTTGAGTTTCGTGCCCCGCAATAAAGCAGATATGTTGTTTGAAGGGAAATTATTTATCACGTTAGATGGTAATTATGCCGTACAGAATGCCTACCTGACGGTAAATAAAGATATCAATCTAAACTTTATGCGGGATTTACAGGCAAAACTTGAATATAGCAAAAATCCTGACGGTCGGTATCATTTAAGTAAAAGCACACTTACAATGGAATTCGCTTTGGGAGATAAAGGAGGTGGTATATTAGGGGAGCGAACTGTATCTTTTCAAAAATATTTAATCGGGCAGTCACAACCGGATAGTATTTACAAAGGCCCGGATGAAGAAATTGCCTATAATCCGGAGGTGAAAACTACAGAAGAGTATTGGAAAGGCGTACGCCATATGCCTCTTGAATTACGTGAAGTCGGTATATACAAGAATGTGGATACCCTTCAAACGATTAAGTCGTTTCGGCGTATTATGGATTGGGGAACCGTGCTATTAGCAGGGTATAAGTCATTTGGTAAGTTTGAAATGGGACCGGCAAGCACCTTTTATAGCTTTAATCCGGTGGAAGGGTTCCGTTTACGCTTGGGCGGTCGGACTACCACGGATCTTAGTAAAAGGATGTTCTTTGAAACTTACGGCGCTTACGGTTTCCGGGATAAAAAATGGAAATATTTTTTGAGTGCCACTTACTCACTTAATAACAAGTCGGTATATTCCTTTCCATTACATTATTTCAAAGCGAGCTATCAACACGATACCAAAATTCCGGGACAGGAGTTGCAATTTGTCCAGGAAGACAATTTCTTACTCTCATTCAAACGGGGTGATAATAATAGATGGCTTTATAATGATATTGCAAAGTTCGAATATGTACATGAGCTGCCAAGCAGATTTTCCTATAAAGTCGGCTTTACACATTGGCGTCAACGCCCCGCGGGCGTGTTGATTTATCAGCGCGAAGATGCTAATGGCAATCTAGTTAATGTGAATGAACTGACATCATCGGAAGTAAATGTCGAGCTTCGTTATGCTCCAAACGAACAATTCTATCAAGGTAAGGTTTATCGTATCCCTATATTCAATAAATATCCAATATTCACACTGCGATATAATATGGGCTTAAAGAACGTTTTCAATAGTACTAATGACTATCATAACTTTAGTGCCAATATCTTTAAACGAGTTTATTTATCGCAATTTGGTTATTCTGATGTCACATTGGAAGGTGGATATATTTTTGGTGAGAACATTCCTTTTCCGCTCTTAGCTATTCATCGGGCGAATCAGACGTATGCGTACCAATTGAATTCTTATAACTTAATGAATTTCCTTGAGTTTGTGAGTGATCATTATGCGGCTGTTAATGTACAGTATTATCTTAATGGTTTTATTTTCAATAAGATTCCGTTACTTAAGCGCTTGAAGTGGCGCGAGGTAGTCAGCTTTAAAGGGTTGTGGGGCGGTTTAAGAAATGAAAACAATCCGAACTATAACAATTCAGTGTATAAATTTTCAATGGATGAAAACGGCTTACCTATTACGTATACCTTAGGAAGTAAACCTTATATTGAAGGAAGTGTCGGCATCGCTAATATCTTTAAATTGGTTCGAGTCGATTTAATTAGAAGATTTACATATTTGGAAAACCCAAATGTTTCCGAATGGGGTATACGAGCGCGGGTTAAATTTGATTTTTAATCGTTTTACGACGCTTTTTTGTTTATTTTTGTCTATTCTTGTCGGCTCTTACACGAACCGATAAGTTATATTATCAAGCGAATTATCATGGCAAAGAATTATGTTTCTAACTCGCAGGAATCAGTAAGGATGTTTAAGAGCAACTTGCTTGAACCGCTAACAAAGGTGCATTTTACGGTGCCTTTGATATTATTTGTGCCGGTTATTGTTTATTTCTCTTGGAAAGCATTTGCGACTTATAATGTATCTATTGGATTTTACTTAGGATATTTTGCTATCGGCCTATTTGTTTGGACATTTACAGAGTATGTCATGCACCGCTTCGTTTTTCATTTGCCCCCTAAGGGAAAAATCATGGAACGGCTGCATTTCATCTTTCATGGTGTGCATCATGACTATCCGATGGATAAATTAAGATTGGTAATGCCACCATCCGTTAGTATTCCGCTTGCTTTGGCCCTATATTACTTGTTTACGTTGTTCTTTAGTAATATTCAGATGGCTGCGTTTTTTCCCGGGTTTATTGTCGGATATCTTTTTTATGATATTGGTCACTATGCCATGCATCATTATAATTTCAAAAGCGGCATTATGAAACGAATAAAACAGCACCACATGCTGCACCATTACCAGGATGCCGACAAAGGATATGGCGTAAGTTCTCCGTTATGGGATTTCATTTTCGGTTCTAATTTTGAAAAAAGAAAAAAGGCGAAATAGCTAAGCGACTTCCTGCAACTGTTAAAAACAGCCGTTCATGAATGCTTTTGAGCATTGTGTGATTGATATGAACTTATGAAAGGAAATAAAACGACTGATGACATGCTTGGAAAAAAGCATGATCAGGTGCAAGAAGAAAATCGAAAAAAAGCGAGTCTTTTTAAAGATAGAAAGCGTACTAACCTTCTAAGAAGTGTTGAGCAACGTGCGATCTCTTATTTAGTTACGAAGATCCCGAATTTTATAACACCTAATATACTGACTGGTATTGGGTTCCTTGGAGGGGTAATGGTTTTGGGAGGTTTTGTACTTGCAAGTTACCTCGATCGTTCTTATCTTTTATTAGGAGTTCTCGGTTTGTTCGTCAATTGGTTTGGAGATTCACTCGATGGCCGAATTGCTTATTATCGTAACATTCCGAGAAAATGGTATGGATTCTCGTTGGATATTATAATGGATTGGATCAATACCGTTATTATGGGGCTTGGTTTTATTATTTATTTAGGAGAAGGCTATGAGCTTTTATCCTATTTTTTCGTAGCCTTATATGGGTGGGCGATGATTATAACACAACTGCGCTATAAAATTACGGATAAATATACCATCGATGCAGGTACCGTTGGGCCCACGGAAATTAGAGGAATTATTAGCCTAATCTTTCTTTTGGAAGTGTTGTATGCAGGAGCTGTTAACGTGTTTTCGGCTCTCGTGGTTGTCATTTTATTTATTGTTAACCTCGTTGATACCAGAAAATTACTGCGTTTGGGTGATACCCGTGATATAGCAGAACGGGCGGTAAAAAGCACTTCCCCTAATGTTAAGGAAAAGTAGTCTCTGTACCTTTGCTAAGGCTCAGTTTTCGGCTTTTTTAGGTGGTTTGGTCGATTATGGAGCGATGATTTTATGTACGGAATTATTGTACATACATTATACTATTTCGATTGTTATTGGTGGGATAATAGGCGCTCTTGTTAATTTTACAGTCAACCGAAACTGGACATTTAGTGGAAAAGAAACAAGGGCAAGAAATGAGGGAATACTTATCCAACTGTTAAAGTTTGCTTCGATGGTAGGTGGAAGTATTCTGTTGAAATCATCCGGCACCTTTTTGGTTACCGAGATTGGGCAAATTGATTATAGGATGAGCCGGGTGTTAGTAGATATCTTAGTGTCGATTGGTTTTAACTACACATTGCAGCGTTATTGGATTTTTAAAAAAATGCCTCCTAATAACCAGATCAGATAAATGTCTTTATGAATATAAATATAGTTAAATCATTGTTTTATGCACTTCTTTTGGGTGTTGGGCTGGCAACATACTCGCCCAATACTTATGCTTCTACGGCAGCATATGAAGATACGCATGCTTATATCGATTCATTTCCTATACCTAAGGATGTGGAACATTTGCTGTTTTATATACAGCGGGACCCCAACACAAATACCATTTGTTATGCGTTAAATGTGGATAAAGGTGGTCGACTCGATTTAGGTAGCCCGATTCATGCTTTTTGGATCCGTTATCCGGAAGGGGGCATACGAAAGGAATTAAATTTTATTCAGCGAAAATTTGCTTACGGTATTAATACGAAAAAATTGAACGATGGTAGTTATGACGTTCGTTCCGTTGCATATAGCAAGTTACCACTGAAATTAAAGAAGGACGCAAAAGGAAGCTATCGTGTCTACGCAAATATTGATGGTAAGGAATCCGTACTTGAGAGAATATTTATCCGAATCGGTGATGGCGGAACTTTTTGGAAGCCTGACGTTAAATATATTGAGCTAAAAGGTATTGAGGTTAAAACCGGCAAACGTATACTTGAACGATTTAAACCCTAAATAGGAAGGCCCGGTATTCGGGCCTTCTGTTTTTTATCCTCTGATATTTCTTGAAATTCTTTCCGGGCGATCTTGGCCTCTAGAAGGCCTTTCACTCCTTGAGGGAGCGTTCGATCGCGGTTGTTCACTCCTCTGGATCCGTGGTTGCTCATTTCTTGGCATTCTGGAAGGACCACTTGGTCGTGTGTGCTGTTGTCTTTCAGAACGCCTTACACCTGGTGCATTGTCTCCGTTAGATCGGGCACTGCCGGCACTGCTTCTCACTCTTCCAGGTCGTTCTATGTTATTTGGCGCCTCTTGTATGCGCGAGCGATTTTCCCTTATCCGAGTTTCGCTACTAGGATTTCTTGACGGCCCAACGCTCGAACGATTTGGTCTTTCGGTCTTCTCATTTCCGTTAATATATGGACTTCTCTCTATACGACCCGATGCCCGATTTGCTATATTTCCGTTTCGACTAGATGGCCTAGTCGTTGATCCGCCCCTAAAGTTATCGGTCTTTCTATCATTCGATCTATTTGCACTCGACCGAATGTTGTCAGCGGAAGTTATCCTAGCTGGTCTTGCCTGATTGCTTCTACTTACATTTGGTCGATAGATTTCCAGCGACCGACCTGTTATTCTTCCTGACCCTGGTCTACTTGCGTTACTTATACGATGTACCGGTACAGAAGATCGCGTGATGCGTTGAATATCACTTCTTCTTGGACCGGAATAATATCGGTGATTATTATATACATAGGTATTGTTAATGATCGTTGTTCTGTTATAAACGTTTACAACGGTTCTTCTCGGGGCGTAATAGCGGTGTATGGAAGTACTTAAGATATAGCGTTGCGGAACAAAAATCCAGTATGAAGAGGGAATGTTAATGTTTATACCGATGCTTACACCGGGGCCTAAGGGAGCCCAGCCATAGTAACCACCTCCTGATCGCCAACTTACCCATGCGGGCCCCCATTCATAACCAGGTACCCAGCACCATCCAAATCGTCTATTATAGTTCCATCTTCCATAGTGAAATGGTGCCCAGCCCCAATCATAATTAGATACCCAGGTATTACCATAATCCGTCATTACCCATCTGCCGTTGGTTGCATAAGGTTGGAAATCGGGATCGACATTCGGTACCCATATATATCCGTAGTCAGGATCATCGATCCATTCTCCATAGGGCGAAAGTTCGTCGTAAAACTGCTGGAATGATACAGTTATTCCAGGTTGTGCATTTACTTTTTTACCAAAGCCAACAATAAATATAAAGCTAAGGGAAAAAAGTAATATGCGTATATTATTCAGTGTTTTCATCGTCTGCTTTTTTAACCTTACGAAATTATTTTCTTTAGTACTATGACAGAAAGTTTTCAGGAAGGTTTAAAAGTAGCCAATGGAGGAGAGATGATCTGTTAGGGCAGAAGCGCTGCAATATAAGGCGACGTGCCCCAACAAATTTTTTTACAGGTTATTTTTTTTCATTTCATTAACAGCAAAATCAACCGCTCTAGCTGAGAAAGCCATGTAGGTAAGCGATGGGTTCTGAGTAGATGTGGAAGTCATGCACGCTCCATCTGTAACAAAAACATTTTTGCAATGGTGAAGCTGATTCCATTTATTGAGCAAAGAAGTCTTGGGGTCTCTTCCCATCCGTACTCCACCCATTTCATGGATATCTAAGCCAGGCGCTTGTCCGGCTGTATTTGCTTGTATATTGGTGAAACCGGCGGTAGTAAACATTTCGGTCATTTGCTCAATGTAATCCGCTTTCATTTTTGCATCATTTTCATCATAATCAACAGCTATTTTAAGCAGCGGAATGCCCCACGCGTCCTTTTTATCACTGTCTAAAGCTACATAATTTGATTCTTTCGGAATGGTTTCAGCCATCATATGAGACCCAACACGCCAAGGGCCCGGTTTAGCGTTTAATAGTTGTTCCTTAAGATCTACTCCTAAACCCGACATATCGCGGTTAGGTGACCGGTAAGCGGAAAATCCTGCTGCATATCCTCTAATAAAATCCGTTTCCTGCTTATGAACATTCCTAAATCTAGGAATATAGCCACCACCGGCTGGATTTCTCCCATCTGTTTTATATTCTTTCATTCCATCGTATTCGGCACTGATCCTTGCGCTGTAGTTATGAAAGGCTACATATTTTCCCAATAGGCCACTGTCATTACCTAAACCATTTGGAAAGCGGTTTGACGTCGAATTTAGGAGAATAAGGTTTGTATTTAGGGCGGCTGCATTCACAAAAATGATCTTTGCAAAATAATCTATTTCCTCTTTTGTGTTCGCATCGATAACTTTGACCCCTATTGCTTTACCTTTCTCTTCATCATAAATGATGGAATGGGCGACTGAGAATGGCCGTAATGTTAGGTTCCCAGTTTTTTGTGCCCATGGAAGCGTGGAAGCATTACTGCTAAAATAACCGCCGAACGGACATCCACGTTGGCAAAGAACCCGGTTTTGGCATTGTACCCGACCTTGTTCTATATGGATGGGGTTGGGTTTAGACAAGTGCGCACAACGTGCACTGATAACATGTCGGCCGCGATATTTCTTTTGTAAGACACCCTTAAAATAATCCTCAACGGCATTTAGTGGATAGGCAGGAAGAAATTCACCATCCGGTAGCTCTTTTAGACCATCTCGATTTCCGGAAATGCCGGCAAATTTTTCGACATAGCTATACCATGGCGCTAGATCTTTGTATCGGATTGGCCAGTCTACTGCGAAACCGTCTCTAGCAGGGCCTTCAAAATCATAGTCGGACCACCGTTGCGTTTGTCGTGCCCACAAAAGAGATTTTCCGCCCACCTGATAGCCTCGAATCCAATCAAAAGGTTTTTCCTGTACATATGGGTGCTCGTTATCTTTTACGAAAAAATGCATAGCATCCTCTCGAAAAGCATAACATCTATTTACGATAGGTGCCGCTTCTTGGATTGCTAAAGGAACCTCGCCCCGGTGTTCAAATTCATAAGGATACATGTTGGTGGTGGGGTAATCTACCACATGTTTGACATCTTTTCCACGTTCTAACACCAGCGTTTTTAACCCTTTTTCCGTTAATTCTTTGGCTGACCAGCCCCCGCTGATTCCGGAGCCGATAACAATAGCATCAAATGTACGTTCCTTTATGCTATCAATATTTATGTTTGACATTTGTACTTCCTTTAGCTTAATTTATCAGTTGATTCTTCTACTTTGGCATACCCATTATATCTCCCGGGAATCAGTTCATATTGCTTCAGATCTTTCATTACATATTGAGAGTTTAAGAAACCCTGAATTGTTCGTTTTTTTGTAATATCGTAAAAACGTTGTTCATCGGTTTCCTTTTCACTACTTGCTATGTATTGTAATAACTGTGTGCGTTGTTGAGCTGATAATACTGTAAATTCTTTTGAAAATTTTTCTTTTGCCAGGATATCTATGCGATCAAGTCCTTTGACAAAGCTATCTCGATCCACTTTATTGTGGCAATCATCCACCATCTTTAACACAAAGAGATGTAAATTCAGCTCTTTGGATCCGAAAGTTTCTGTTTTAGGAAGTATTGTTTCTGTAATCTCAGCTAACAGATCCTCTTGCTTAGCATTGATATCCAAGTTGTTCAACTGAATGGATGCTTTTCCAGCCTCTCCCGAACAGGACGGTAAAATAGCAATACCTCCTGCTATGATAAAAAGGCTTTTGATTGCTGCTCTTCTTTTCATCCGATTTATAGTGTAGTCTTGTTTAGCTTTCTGAAGTTATATAGAATTCAATATTAGTGATAAATATGCTAAGAAAGAAATTGCGCTTGTAGATTTATTCATTTTTCTTTTTTACTAAAACGGTTTTACAGAGCTAGATAAGTTATAAACCGTATGGCGGCGGGATAATGCAATCCTATAGTCACAAGAGATATGATTGCTAATGCGTTATTAAACCTTTTAGGTTAACAATTGTTCAAGCATTAAAAAGTATGTTGAGGAAAACAATTTCTACTATCGTTATTTTGTTGCTAATTGCGGTACTTTTAGTATCGGGGTGGTTTATCTATTACAAATTTGATCTGGGACCTTCAAAAGTACAGGTGGCGGACGATGTAATGGTTGAGCGCATTACCGATATTGGCAAATTAGAGCTGGTTAAATATTCAATGAAGGATGTCCTTGAACGAAAAGAATTACGTTATTTTTTTCCCGATCAGCGTGTGCTTTTCATAGCGGTAGGAGAGGTGGCCGGTTGTATAGACTTGAGAAAAGTAAAGAAAGAAGATATTATTAGAAATGGCTCGGATTCGGTAACTATCTATTTGCCTGAACCCGAGATCTGTTATGTGCGTTTGGATCATAAGCGATCCAAAGTTTATGATATCTCGGGAGCGTGGTTACCGGGTGATACGCAGAATCTAGTTGAAGGTATTTATCAATTGGCGGAGCAGCGCTTGCTGAAAAATGCGCAGGAGATGAATGTTTTAGGTAAGACGAAAGAAAATGCTTCTATTATTTTTAAACCAATGATTGAGAATATAACGGGGGCTAAGATAAATATTGCTTTTAGATAGCAGTCCTCTCTAGGGAAAGCAGCATAAAATAAATAATTTCGTGCCGAAAAGAAAGCAAAAACAAACATGGCAGAAGATTTAGTTATAGCGAAAGGCACAAAAGAGAGTCAATATCAATCTTTGTTACCACAGGTAGAGGCCTTGCTAGAAGGCGAACAAGATTTAATAGCCAATTTGGCAAATATGGCCGCGGCACTTAAAGCACAATTCAATTTTTTTTGGGTCGGCTTTTACCTAATTAAAAATAATGAATTAGTGTTGGGACCATTTCAAGGGCCGGTAGCGTGCACACGTATACAAATGGGTAAGGGTGTTTGCGGCACAGCTTGGAAAGAGAACCGTGTATTGATTGTACCTGACGTAGATCAGTTTCCCGGCCATATCGCCTGTAGTTCCTATTCAAAATCAGAAATTGTATTGCCTGTAAGGCGACAGGGTGGGGATGTTATCGGTGTGCTTGATATTGATAGTGAACGATTGGCTGATTTTGATGAAATAGACGAGAGATACCTGATACAATTACTTGCCCTTTTACCGTAAGCCATTTGAACTTTCTACGGGTCTGTTTGTTAGCGTATAAAAGACTCTTTGTTATGCGTTACATTAGGCAGTTGGCGATTATTAATTTCATTAGTTATTGCTTCGCATTTCTAATATCCATGTTAGGCCAAACACGAGACATCGGTGGATACACGATGGGCGAAATGTCTGCTAAATATGAATCCGGAATAACACCGGCCGCGTTCACTTTCTCTATTTGGTCTGTCATTTATACCGCTCTGTTCCTCATGTTGATCGTTCATTTGATAAAAGCTTTTTCGGAACAGCAACAATTTGTAACGAATCAAGAGGTTTTCCAAATTGGCTTTTCTTTTAGCATCAATCAACTGGCTATTGCAACCTGGGTATATACTTGGTTAAACGATATACCAGGGTTATCACTTGTATTATTACTGGTTCAGCTTTTTACTTTATACTATATGGCCAAACGCCTTCAATTGCTGATTCCCCAAAAGGGAAAACTTTCACTTTTTATTACCCAATTACCCTTGAGTATCTATTTTGGCTGGATAACGATTGCTTGTTTAGCCAATTTTGCGGCATGGTTGGTTTCTTTAGGATGGCTAGCAAATCCGGCAGTAGATCTTTACGTAAGTTATGCTCTATTGCTGACAGCAGCTGTATTAGGAACGGTTACTGTCTATTTTAAGCACAACATATTTTACGGGCTGATTATTATATGGGGCATATACGGGATTTTAATGAAACGATTTGAAGAGGCAGATCCTTATTTTCATTCGTTAATTTATGTAGGCGCGTTCGGGATTATTCTTATACTATTGGCTATTATACGAAGCATTCTAAATTATTCCAACACACAGAAGCGTACTTTTTTAAGCAGAAAGTAAGATTCTGATCCAATTATTTTGTAGTTCACCGATTTTACTATTTTAGTGCTTTTTAAGTTTGTCAATTAAATTAAAGTGCTGAAGATTGCATTTGATCCACTGTATGTTCATCCTGTGCCTGTCGGACATCGTTTTCCGATGTTGAAATATGAATTAATACCTGAACAGCTTGTATATGAGGGGACCGTACTTCCAAACGCTTTTTTTAGGCCTCATGAGGTAGACGAACATTATATTACGTTGGCCCATCAAATCACTTATTGGGAGAAACTTAAAAACCTCAATCTCTCCACAAAAGAGATAAGGCGAACAGGTTTTTCTTTAAGTAAGCTGCTGGTATATAGGGAAATCAGTATTGTTCAGGGGACTATTGAGTGTTGCGACCATGCGTTACAAGATGGAATTGCGTTCAATATAGCCGGTGGTACTCATCATGCCGGAAGCAATTGGGGAGAAGGCTTTTGCTTATTGAACGATCAGGCTATTGGAGCTCATTATCTTTTATCGCAAAAGAAGGCGAAAAAAATATTGATAATAGATTTGGACGTGCATCAAGGAAATGGAACGGCTGATATATTTAAAAGTGAGCAACGCGTTTTTACTTTTTCAATGCATTGTCAACGTAATTTTCCGTTTAGAAAAGAGCATTCCGATTTGGATATCGGTTTACCGGAGGGTGTGGGAGATGAAGAGTACTTAGGGATTCTTGAAAAGAACTTAGAAGCCTTATTTAATCAGGTGAAGCCTGAGTTCGTATTTTATTTGGCAGGGGTGGACGTTCTGGAGACAGACAAATTAGGTTGGCTATCGCTAAGTAAACCGGGATGCAAGACAAGAGATGAAATCGTTTTTGAATATTGTAGGCGTTTCGGAGTACCTGTACAGGTCAGTATGGGAGGTGGATACTCCACACATATTAAAGATATTGTTGACGCTCATTGCAATACCTTTAAAGCGGCTATCGATAAATTATATTAAAATTATCACCTATGCATAGAATATTCTTATCCTTAAGTTTTTGTTTTCTTGTCTTCACAGCCTATGCTGCGAAAGTTGATACGGTTCTTACTACAAGTGAATCAATGAAGAAAACGATCAAAGCAGTTGTTATAACACCACGAGTATATAATGGAGAAAAGGCGCTGCCCGTTGTCTACTTGCTTCATGGATACAGTGGCAATTACGCTGACTGGGTGACAAAAGTACCGGCTATTCAAGAACTAGCGGATAATTATCAATACATCATTGTTTGCCCGGATGGTGGTTTCAGCAGCTGGTACCTAGATAGTCCAATTGACCCGCAATTCAAGTATGAAACTTATATCGTGAAGGAATTAATACCCTTTATCGATCAGAAGTATAAGACGGTAAGATCTCGTAATGGCAGAGCAATTACAGGGCTAAGCATGGGCGGGCACGGGGCGCTTTATTTAGCATTCAGACACCAAGATTTATTTGGTGCGGCAGGAAGTATGTCAGGTGGCGTTGACATTCGGCCGTTTCCTGCTAATTGGGATTTATCAAAACGATTAGGGGCTCTGTCGGAACATCCCGAATCGTGGGAAGAACATACCGTTACTAATTTACTACATCTGCTAATGCCTGATAAGTTGGCTATTATTATCGACTGTGGAACGGCTGATTTTTTTTATACCGTTAATGAACAGCTTCATAAGAAAATGATGGATAGAAATATAGAACACGACTATATAACGAGACCTGGTGCCCATAATTGGGAATATTGGTCGAACAGCATAGCTTATCAGCTGTTATTTATGCATCGTTTCTTCTTGAAAAAAGAATAATACTATTTTTGTCCTCGTCTTATCAAAAAACTATGTTATCATTCTTTGAAGCTTCTTTAACGCAACTATCTATCCATCGTGTAGGAAATAAGGCCTTAGATGAGCATTACATTCTTTCGGAACAACCGTTAACTCTTCAGGACGAGCTATTGCAGAAACTGTTAATGCAATATTTTCTAACGCCTTTCGAGAAAGTGAATGAAGTGTATCGATTGAGCCATAATAGCGGTGAACGAGAGCTGAATGAACTTTATCATTTTGTGCACCTATTCTTTGAAGGGGAGCTCGACTTTCATTCAATGAGCCAGCAGGTTACCAAGCATCTGTACGAGTCTTCCAGCCATCCGAAAATAAAAGCAGGAGAGGTCTATGTCGTGCAGTTCGAAGAAGTACAGCTGGAAGGAGAGAGACTTCGAGGTGTTGGCATCTTTAAATCGGAGACGAAAGAAACCTATTTAAAAGTGTATCCGGAGCATGGCGCTTTTAAAGTAGATTACGAAGAAGAAGCCATCAACATACACAAATTGGATAAAGGTTGTTTAATTGTTGATACAGAAAAAGAAGAAGGTTACAAAGTGTTGGCGGTAGACCAAACGAATCGACAAAATGAGGCGGTCTATTGGAAAGATGACTTCATGCAAGTAACTGTCAGAAATGACAGTTTTCATCAGACAGGTAATCTAATGCAAGTTTGTAAAGCTTTTGTAAACGAGAAATTAGAAGAAGCCTTTGAAATGGAAAAGGCAGACAAGATTGATCTGTTAAACCGTTCGGCCGCGTATTTTAAAGAAAAGGAAGTCTTTCAGCTAGATGAGTTTACAGAAGAAGTACTAGGTAATCCGGCAGCTATCACAATGTTCAGAGATTATAAAGCAAACTTTGAAGAGATGCACGACCTAACAATAGGAGACGGTTTCGAAATTTCCGGTCAAGCAGTTAAAAAGGAATCGAAGATTTTCAAATCTATCTTAAAGTTAGATAAAAATTTTCATGTCTATATCCACGGCAAACGGGAATATATTGAGAAAGGTTTTGATGAAGAAAGAGGCAAGCATTTTTATAAGCTCTACTTTGACCAAGAGAGCTAATTAGCGCGTTTTAAGAATGGGGGAAAAAGTCGTTCAGCAAATTCGGCGAAGTACAGTGCTCGTTGCCGTGCTGGTTCTTTTTTGGTGGCTATCAACGTATAATAGCCTCGTAGAGCGATTCTACAGTGGGAAGCTGTTCCCGGTATTTGCTATTGTCGGACAATCTATAACGGCATGGATTCCTTTTAGCTTAGGCGATTGCTTGTACCTTCTCGGCATTTTGGTCTTTCTCGTCTTTTTGATCACAATAGTTGTCAACCTTTTTCGAAAAAATTATTCGACAGCTCTTGTACGTGCTTTAAAGGCTCTAAACATGGTTTTTGTTTTAATGGTCTGCTTTTATCTTTTCTGGGGAATGAATTATTTCAGATTACCGCTTGAAAAAAGGATGGGACTGCAAATGGAAATCGGAGAATCTTGTGAGCTTTTAGAAGTTACTGCTTTATGTATCGAAAGGGCCAATTCTTTTAGGAAACAATTGAAAGAAACCGATCTGCAAATATCAAACGAAGCAATTTTTCTAAAAGCTCAAAATCTTATAGCAAGCAATAGTACGCTCCAACCCTACATTTTTAGTTATCTGCCAACAATTAAAAGTCCCATTACAAATCTTCAAGTAAATTATACCGGTGTGGCGGGATATTTCAATCCTTTTACTCAGGAAGCACAAGTAAACACCTCAATGCCGATCTTTTCAAAACCCTTTACAGCCTGCCATGAGCTTGGTCATCAGGCCGGTATTGGCTTTGAAGACGAAGCTAATTTAATCGGATTTATATTGTGTACTGAAAGCAAGGATCTGCTATTTCAATACGCAGCCTATTATAATGCCGTCTTTATGTTGCTTAACCAGCTCGCCTTTCAGGATAGAGATGCATATTTCAATATGTTGAAATTGATTGATCCCGCTGTATTGAATGATGCAAAGGAAGAAGAAGCTTACTGGCGGCGGTTCGATGGTGTTTTAACCCATGCCAGTTCCAAGTTTTATAATGAATATCTGCAGCTAAACAATCAGCCTGAGGGCTTAAAACGATACAGTAGGATGACCAAACTGCTCATTGCGTGGAAAAGAAAAATAGCGGCTGATTTTTAGTAATGTGGAAAAATTAGTCGATATATTTTGTTTGATTTGTTTTAATAACTATCTTTGCAGCCTTAAACGAAATTAACAATTAAAAATATATACATCGTTAACCCTTGATATTATTTACCACGACTGTAAAATGACAAAGGGGCAAGATGTTAGTAAACGGTTATCATAATGAAGAAAGATTTGCATCCATCAAACTACAGACTAGTGGTGTTTAAGGACATGTCAAACGACTATGCCTTTATAACTAAGTCTTGTATCGACACGAAAGAGACTATCCAATGGGAAGATGGTCAGGAATATCCTTTGGTAAAACTAGAAATCTCCCACACTTCGCACCCATTTTATACTGGTAAGATGAAATTGGTCGATACTGCAGGACGTATTGATAAGTTCCGTAACCGTTACAATAAAAAGTAAAATCGGTTTAATAATAAAACAGAGTCTCGGTATTTTATCGGGACTTTTTTTATTTTTAGCCCTATACTAGCGGAGCACCAAACCACTAATTTTTGAATTTATGCACATTGTTTTATATGATAATCCTGAACAACGCGTTAATCTCTATCCTTTAAGCTTAACCAGACCTATAGGTGATTTCCGAGTCGGAACGTTAACTATTGCTGAAAAATGGACGAGGTGGATGAACGTATCGGTTTCGTATCTCAGCGCCGACTATCTGCAACTGAAATATCCTTTATCAATAACAGTGGGAGATGTCTTGATCATTAATGGAGGTATTTGCCCCGATGCAACGTTATGTGCCGCACTTGATGGGCTTAAAGTAGGTGAAAAGTTAATTGAAAACAAACAATTTATAGCCGCGAAAACAGATATAAGAGCTTTAGCTGAAGCTTGCGTCAATGACTTTGCTGCTTATAAACCGGTTGTTTATAGGCAGGCTTATACTGCTATCCGTTATCCGGAGGATATCTTTTTACAAAATGGAGCGGAAATAATAAAAGATTTTAACCTATTAACCAAGGGAAGAACTTCTGCAAATATAAGTTCAACAGTTAAGTTGCTGGGTGACGCCATTTTCCTGGAGGAAGGTGCATCGGCTGAATGTTGTACCATAAACACGCTGAAAGGACCCGTCTATATCGGGAGAAATAGTGAGATATGGGAAGGGGCTTTGATTCGTGGACCTTTTTCTTTAGGAGAAAATTCGCAGGTTAAATTAGGTACCAAGATATACAGCAATGTAACTGTTGGCCCGGGTTGCCGTGTTGGGGGAGAATTAAATACGTGTTTGATTTGGGGAAATTCATCCAAAGGACATGAAGGATACTTTGGCAGTGGTGTTATGGGCGAGTGGTGTAATTGGGGCGCAGATACCAATAATTCAAACTTAAAAAATAACTATAAGAACGTAAAACTATATCATTACGGAACGGATGCTTACCGCAACACGGGTTTGCAGTTTTGTGGATTGATAATGGCGGATCATGCAAAGTGCGCTATTAATACAGCTTTCAATACCGGAACAGTAGTTGGCGTTGCTGCAAGTATTTTTGGAGGCGAAGTGCCACCTACCTTTGTGCCCGATTTCTCTTGGGGCGTGGGAGAAAATGCAGGTGTTTATGAATTAGAGAAAATGTTTGAGACCGCAGAGTTGGTTTTTGCTAGGCGTAATTGTAAATTTGACCCTATTGAAGCATCCATCTTACGTAAGGTTTTTGAGATAACAATAAAACAAAGAAATAACAAAATTTAATCAATCATGCGAAAAAAAATTGTTGCCGGTAATTGGAAGATGAACATGGATTACCAAGAAGGAATAAGCCTGTTTTCAGAAGTGGCTAACATGGTAAAAGATGAGGTTATTGGTAATCAGCAAATAATTGTTTGCAGTCCTTTTATCCATTTACATAGTATTGCTTCTTTAGCAAAAGAGAGTGAAAATGTGTCTGTGGGTGCTCAGAATATACATCAGGAAGATGCAGGTGCATACACAGGGGAAATATCAGCAAAGCAAGTACGCTCGACGGGCGCGGAGTATGTAATATTAGGGCATTCTGAAAGAAGGGCTTATTTCGGCGAATCTGACGAGTTACTGGCACAGAAAGTAAATATAGCACTTACACATGGCCTGATCCCGATTTTTTGTATAGGCGAAACAAGAGAAGAGCGCGAAGCCGGTGATTTTTTTGATGTTATCAAAACGCAATTAGAGAAAGGTGTTTTCCATCTGTCGGCAAGCGACTTTTCTAAAATAATCCTAGCTTATGAGCCGGTTTGGGCAATTGGTACCGGATTGACTGCAAGCCCGGAGCAAGCACAGGAAGTACACGCTTTCATTAGAAAGCAGATTGAAGCAAAATATGGTGCAGCTGTAGCGGATGAAACCAGTGTGCTATACGGGGGAAGCTGTAATCCCAAAAATGCTCCGGATTTATTTTCACAACCTGACATCGATGGTGGCTTAATTGGCGGTGCCTCATTAAAATCAAGAGACTTTACTGATATAGTAAAGGTTTTTAACTAATTCTATCATTTCAAAGAGGTTTCCGATTGATCAAATGTGGAGACCTTTTTTTTTCGATAATATGGACTATAGTGAACTTACTTTTGTTTGTGTGGGAGGTGAAGAGTGGCAACAGGACCTGTTTATTAATGACCTAGCCGCTCTTGGATTTGATACATTTGAGGATACGCCCTCAGGATTTAAAGCGTATATCGCTAGTGCTTCATTGGACCTGGCTGCTATTGAGCATTTACTACTTACCTTGCCGGAAAACTTTCAAGTATCTTATAGCGTTCAGGAGATTAGTCCGAAAAATTGGAATGCAGTTTGGGAAAGCAACTTTGAGCCAATCACGGTTGATAAGCGCTGTTATGTTCGTGCTACCTTTCACGCACCTAAACCCGATTTTGAATATGAGATTATTATAGATCCGAAGATGGCTTTTGGTACAGGGCATCACCAAACGACATCACTCATGATGGAGTATTTATTGGATAGCCATGTAGCAGGAAAGCGTGTACTTGATATGGGATGTGGTACCGGTATACTCGCGATTTTGGCTGCCAAAATAGGTGCAGAGGAGGTGGTGGCAATTGATTACGATCCCGTTTGCTATGAAAGTGTAAAAGAAAATATTGAGCTAAATCAGGTCCCCGCTATAAAGATATACTGTGGATCAAAGGAAGTAATTCCGCAAGAACCATATGATTTGATTCTTGCCAATATCAATAGAAATATATTGCTCGATCAGTTGCCGACCTATTCTGCGGTTTTAAAACCCCATGGTCAGCTTCTTCTTAGTGGTTTTTACGAAGGAGACGATCTACGACAACTGGAAGAAGCTGCTATTAAACTGAATCTGAAATTTTTGGAGAAAAAAGTGAAAGATCATTGGGTTGCCGCAAAATTTGAACAAAACCATAAAAGAAAATAACATGCGTGTCCATTTTATAGCTATTGGCGGAAGTGTTATGCATAATTTGGCCATAGCATTAGCAAATAAAGGCTATCTGGTGAGTGGTTCCGACGACTTTATATACGAGCCCTCAAGAACTAATCTGACAAAGAATGGGTTAATGCCTGAGCAATTAGGCTGGCATCCTGAAAGGATTACGGAAGACATTAATGCTGTAGTGTTGGGTATGCACGCTAAAGCAGATAACCCGGAGCTTGTCAGGGCTCAGGAATTAGGTTTACAAATTTATTCCTACCCTGCATACATTTACGAACAGGCTAAAGACAAGACACGGGTCGTTGTAGGAGGTAGCCACGGAAAAACTACGATCACCTCGATGATTATGCACGTTCTCAAGGAGTTAGGAAGATCGTTTGATTATGTCGTTGGGGCTAAACTGGAGGGCTTCGAAACGATGGTTAAGATCACAAAGGATGCGCCGTTAATCATTATTGAGGGAGACGAATACTTGGCATCAGCTATTGATAGAAGACCTAAGTTCTTACTTTATCACGCAAATATAGCTCTGATAAGTGGTATAGCTTGGGACCACATTAATGTATTCCCAACTTATCAGGAATATGTCGAACAATTTAAGCTCTTTATCGAAAGCATAGAAGAAAAGGGTACGCTCGTATATAATAAAGATGATAAGGAAGTGCAGAATCTGGTTTCTAATAACAATTCTAATATCAATAAACATGGGTATAAGCTGCCTGAGTTTACCATTAATAAGGGAGTAAGTTATCTTAAAACTTCCAAAGGGGAGATCGCTTTACAAATATTTGGAAAGCATAATCTTTCTAATTTGGCAGGCGCTTTTACTGTTTGTGAGTGGTTAGGAATCAGTAGAGAAGATTTTTATCAGGCGATTGGTAGTTTTAAGGGTGCAGCAAGGAGACTGGAGTATGTTGCGGATTATGCCGGAAGCGTTGTTTACAAAGACTTTGCACATTCGCCTTCAAAAGTTAGAGCGTCCATAGATGCAGTAAAAGAACAATATCCGAATAGTAAGTTAGTAGCGATTATCGAGCTACATACGTTTAGTAGCCTAAATGAGGAGTTTTTACAAGAATATTTTGATACAATGAAACAGGCTGATGAAGCCGTTGTATTTATTGATCAAAATTCTTTCAGACAAAAAAATATTAAGCCAATCGAAGCGTTAACTATAAAGAAAGCCTTTAATAGAGACGATATAATATATTTTAACGATGCACAGAATCTAGAAGGGTATATCAGCCAATTGGATCCTCAAGGTAAAAATGTGCTATTCATGAGTTCAGGGAATTTTGGCGGTATAAATCTAGTTAACTTATCAGATAAGTTTTTTAATTTTTAAAAATTATATATATATTTGATATAGTAAGTGCTACAATTGGTTAATACCTACTTCTTCTTGTATACTCTTTGTCTATGGGTCAAGCTAACACACGTGAAAATAATAGTCGAATGAAATGTCTACATGATTAATGAAAATTAAAAAGATGGTGATAATAACTCATTTTGATCATGTGCGGAACTCTACCTACCGGGACAGTCATGAGGCCATTAAAAAACAAATTTTTTACGAATGAAATCTTTAGGAAAAAAAATAAGGTTATTAAGACATCAAAATGGGTGGAGCCAAGAGGATGTTGCTAAAAGATTAGACATATCTATTCCTGCTTTTTCTAAAATTGAAACCGGTATAACCGATATTAATCTTTCAAGGCTTCAACAAATTGCCAAACTTTTTGACATGACAGTGGTGCAGCTTTTGAATTTCAATGATGCTGATGAGCAAAAGAAATATAACTCTGACTTAGAAGCAGCCAATAAGAAGTTGCAGGAAAGAAATAACGAAGTAATCGAATTACAAAAGAAGGTAATCGAACTTTACGAGGAATTAAGAAAGCTTTATGCTAAGTGATGGAAAACGTGCTTATGTTAAAACACATATCGTAATGTAGCGTGTTTCTTTCCAAATTGGGCTCCGGTAGCTTTATGGATAGCCAGCATTTCCTTGTTGAAATCGCCAACCCATGAAAGTTCCAGTTCTTTATACTTCTTGAGAGGAAGGACATATTCCTTCAGCTTTATGAAAAGAGCGGATTCAAGTCCATGCTTTTGATAATTTTTTTTCGTTCCCATCACAATTGCTCTCATCCTGTTTACTTTACGTCTGTTCAATAAAAATCGAATGCCGTTTAGCCAATTCATTTTACCTTTGAAGTCTTTAATCAATTGGTTGGCATCCGGTAATATCAAAATAAATGAGACAGGTTCATTATTGATGTAGGCAAACCAAATTAAACGTTCGTCTAGAATCAGTTTCATTTTCTTGAACGATTCGAGGATCGTTTCCATTTTAATAGGCTGAAAATTTTCGAAGTTTTCCCAAGCATCATTGTAAATTTCCATGAAGTCTTTTGCGAAAACTTGTAGGTTGTTTTTCTCGAAATGTTTAAAGGTATAACCCGGTTTTTCCATCACCCAATTAGCAATCCGAGTAAAACGTTCAGGAAATGGCTTATTAACTTCTAAATAGTTTGTAATCTGTTCATATATGGTTTTGAAGCCATAACTGAGAAAAAGGTTTAGATAATAGGGCTTATGATAATTCATGCCATAGGAAGGCTGGGTAAATCCTTCTACTAATAAGCCCCAAAAGTTATCATTCTCGCCAAAATTAATCGGACCATCCATGCCCCTCATCCCTCTGTCTGCTAGCCACTTCTTTGCAGTATCAAATAATTTACCAGCTGCATCTTGGTTATCAATACATTCGAAAAAGCCGATACCGCCTATGGGACATTCTGATTTATAGGCCTTCTCATGGTTGATGAAAGCCGCAATTCTTCCAATGGGTTGATTATCTTTAAGCAATAACCATCGCGCACATTCTCCGTGCTTATGAAAATTGTTCTTTTGAGGATCGAAAATTTGGCGTATGTCGTTATCTAATGGACAAATCCAGTTGCTATCATCTTTATATATTTTTTTAGGAACATCTAGAAACTGCTTTTCCTGCCTTTTGTCGTTTACTTGGATTATCATTCTTTCCCCAAAACATTAATAAAAAAGCACTCAGCATAAATACTAAGTGCTTTATATTTTATAATACGGTGATTACAAGACTAATAGTCGTCATCATCGTCAAAATTGTCGAAATTGTCAAAGTTATCCAAATCATTAAAATCGAAGTCATCTTCATCTTCATCGTCAAAACGTCTTGTTGGTTTTGAATCATTAGGTTTGATACCTGATTTACCCGCTTTTTTTGCTGGATTATTTGATCCAATTTTTTTGTCTGTCTTTTTTGGCGTTTTCATTTCCAATTCTACTAGTTACGCTTGTTTTATATTGTTTGGTTTTGTGCTGATAAAATTACAAAGATTTTAAAACAGTCAAGTAATTTATTGAAAAAATAATACAAAAAAATGGAAGCTATTCCGTTGATTCTCCTATACTTTGTTCTTCAGTTAAGATGTCTTTCAATTTCGGTAAATCCGCCGTTGAATTGATCCCAAAATAGTCCATAAATAGTTTGCTTGTCGAATATAAGAGCGGCTTCCCAATAGCTTCAGATTTTCCACTGATCTGTATCAGGTCTTTTTCCAATAGTTTCTGTATGGAATAGTCGCAGCTCACTCCCCTTATTTGTTCTATTTCAAGCTTGGTTATAGGCTGCCGATAAGCTATTATAGCCAGCGTTTCAAGCGCAGCTTGACTCAATTTCTTTTTAGATCGATGGATCTGAAGTTGATTAACAATTTTATTGTACTCTTTCTTCGTTAAAAATTGATAGCCGTTATTAATATGATACAGTTGAATGGCAAATGCGCTGTCAGCGTATTTTGATTCAATAAGCTTAATTGCATTTTCTACGTCCTCGTTTGATAGCTCCAAGTCTAAGGCATCTCGAATAATTTGCTTAATGTCAAAAAATTCCACGCTCTGTTCAGAAGCAAAAATTAATGCCTCAATATGCTGTACGATGTTCTCCATGAAACGTTAACCTATTAATTAATAGTCGATGATTTGTTCTTGAATACCTGATGGGATTTCCCTGAAGTCATACTTTTGTGTACGCAATTGCGGTTCGAAGCCAGCTTCTTTGATCGCATCTTGTATCGAGCGCGACGTGAATCGATGCGGAGCGCCGGCAGCTGAAACGACATTCTCTTCGATCATAATAGATCCAAAATCATTAGCTCCGGCATGTAAACAGAGCTGCGCCACGCGTTTGCCAACGGTCAGCCAGGAGGCTTGAACGTTTTTTATGTTGGGAAGCATAATCCTGCTCAGTGCAATCATACGGATGTATTCTTCACCACTTACATTATTGGTGATTCCCCTTACTTTCTTTAATAGCGTGCCGTCGTCCTGGAAAGGCCATGGAATGAAGGCAATAAAGCCATAGGCTCCTTCCGGTTTTTCGCTTTGGACTTCTCTGATCCATACAAGGTGTTCAAAACGCTCCTCGACGGTCTCAATATGTCCAAACATCATAGTGGCTGAAGTTGGGAGATTAATTTGATGGGCGGCCCGCATTACATCTAACCACTCTTTTCCGCCACATTTGCCTTTTGAAATCAGACGTCTAACACGATCATTTAATATTTCTGCTCCGGCTCCCGGGAGCGAGTCTAAACCGGCTTCTTTTAAGGCGCGGAGAACTTCGATATGACTCATATTCTCTAATTTAGCAATATGAGCGATTTCCGGAGGCCCAAGCGAGTGCAGTTTTATGGTCGGGTATAGTTCTTTTAGCTGCTTAAACAAATTGGTGTAGAAATTCAAGCCAAGATCGGGATGGTGCCCGCCCTGTAACAGCAGCTGATCTCCACCGTATCGTATCGTTTCCTCGATTTTTCGCTTGTAGGTATCTATATCCGTAATATAGCTTTCTTCGTGCCCGGGTCGCCTGAAAAAATTACAAAATTTGCAGTTAGCAATACAAACATTGGTTGTATTTACGTTTCTGTCAATTTGCCACGTAACCTTTCCGTGAGGTACTTGTATTTTTCGAAGCTCGTTGGCTACATAACTTAGTTCAGCAGTTGAGGCGTACTGATGCAAATATATACCTTCTTCTTTCGATAAGAATTCAAAATTAAGCGCCCTTCGAAGTATTTGTGTAGTATCCATTGAAAATGCCTGATTATACATTGCAACGTTACTTCCTGTAGAGATGCATTGTAGACCTTGCAAACTTAGCTATTTTTGCGAGGATATCCAATCAAGTCACGAGGTTTACGGTGCGTTGTTTGCAAGCTATAGGACGGCCTGTATGGTTGTCTTGAAGAACGATAGCACTACTTGTAAATAGCTGTTCATATTTGTCATAACTGTATCGAAACTAGTTGCATTTATATAAAAACTGAGACAGTTCCTATAATAAGCCTAAAGAAAAACGTATTTTTGCCGCTGACAATTTAAAACCTTGTTTAAGGTGCACAACAAAGTTGTTTAATGTAAGATTGAATTGATATGGACCTTACTTTCATGGCGCATTTGACGGAGCATTCATCTTGCATTTTGAACGCAAAAACTAATTAAATGGATAAGAGAGTAGCATTTTATACCCTTGGCTGCAAACTTAACTTCTCTGAAACTTCTTCTATCGGACGGATTTTTCAGGATGCAGGTTATCAAACTGTGCCTTTTAACGAAAGGGCGGATGTTTATGTTATCAATACCTGTTCGGTGACGGATAATGCTGATAAAAAGTGCAGAAAAGTGGTAAAAGAGGCTTTGAAATATTCTCCTCAGGCTTATATTACTATTGTGGGTTGCTATGCGCAATTAAAGCCCCGGGAAATAGCCGAAATTCCCGGAGTTGATATGGTGCTTGGCGCAGCAGAAAAGTTCAATATCATTGAGCATATTAACGACTTAACCAAACAGAAAAAGGCAATTATACATAATGCACCTATTGAGGAAACCAATGTGTTTGTTCCGGCTTTTTCGTTTGGTGATAGAACAAGAACTTTTCTTAAAGTACAAGACGGTTGCGATTATTCTTGCACATTTTGTACCATACCGCTTGCACGCGGAGCCAGTAGAAGTGGAACCATTGAATCGTTGGTTAAACAAGCCAAAGATATTGCTGCATCGGGTGTAAAGGAAATTGTATTGACAGGGGTTAATATCGGTGACTTCGGTATGAGGCAAGGCCAGCGGGAAGATCGTTTTTTGGATTTAGTGAAAGCGTTGGATGCGGTCGATGGGATTGACCGTTTTCGGATTTCGTCCATTGAACCCAACTTACTGAGTAATGAAATCATCGATTTTGTAGCCTCGTCCAAGCGATTCGTGCCCCATTTTCATATGCCCTTACAATCAGGATCTAATAAGATCTTAGGGCTGATGCGTAGACGATATAAACGAGAACTCTATGCTGAAAGGGTAAAAAGAATTAAAAGTTTAATGCCGGATTGTTGTATAGGAGTAGACGTCATTGTTGGATTTCCCGGCGAAACACGGGAAGATTTTTTACAAACCTATGAATTTCTTAATGATCTAGACATTTCCTATCTACATGTCTTTACCTACTCAGAAAGGGAAAATACGATAGCTTCACAAATGGAAGGGGCAGTGCCGGGGAGTGCCAGATCGGACAGAAGCAAAATGTTACATATCCTTTCTGAAAAGAAAAGACGGGCATTTTATGTTAGTCAGTTAGGCAATGAGATGGAAGTGCTTTTCGAAAGTGACGTAAAAGAAGGATATATGCACGGCTTTTCGAAGAATTATGTTAAAGTACGGGCTAAATACGACCCTTTACTCGTAAACGAAATAAAAACCGTTCGGCTGTTGAATATAAGCAATGAAGGAGAAGTAGATGTGGAAGAAGTAGAATCTTTTGTTGAACATTAACAACAATACATGCGGCTTCCGATTCAAAATATCACCTTTATTTTGCTAGCGATTATACTGATGGGAATGTTGACAAGCTGTTTGAGCAGACGGCGAGCTACATCGTCCGTTCTAAAACGTGAAAACTATCATCGAAAGAAGGGAGATATTTTAACAGATGTTTCAGGAACTTCCGGATTTTATGTTAGCTCAGGGAACCTGCTTACTGACTATGCCGGTTTATTGGGGGTTGAAACCAGTGAACTGAAAAATGAAAAGCTTTATCGCTTTATAAACGATTGGATTGGTACTCCTTACGCTTATGGAGGAACAACAAAAAACGGTATAGATTGTTCGGGATTTGCGGCGATGCTGATAAGTGAGATTTATGGTAAAAGTCTTCCGCGAAGTTCGGAGGATCAAGCAAATGCCGTTAAAAGAAAATATGAAAGGCAGCTGAAAGAAGGAGACTTGGTTTTCTTTAGTTTTGGAGGTTCGAGCATCAATCATGTAGGAGTCTATTTGCATAATGGCAGATTCGTTCATGCTTCAACCTCAAAGGGAGTTATTATAAGCAATTTAAAGGACGGTTGGTATTACAAATCTTTCAAAAGAGCAGGAGCGGTCAAATAAATGAAAGAGAAAGACGAAGAGAATTTTGGTTTTTGGACGCAATATAAGCAGTTTGCAAAAAACGAATTACTGCTATATGCGATCATGGTTATAGGAATTGTATTAGGCATCATTTTTTTTGGATAAATGGATGTTCTTGCTAATAGATATACCAGGCATGATACCTTTCTACCAACCAATAAAGTAAATTAGGAATTCATAAAAAAAGAAGAAATGATCTTAAACCTAAAACGCCCATTGGCATTTTTTGATTTAGAAACAACAGGCGTAAACGTTGCTTCGGATAGAATTGTAGAAATTTCAATCCTTAAAGCGATGCCAGACGGAAGTGAACAGGTAAAAACCATGCGTATAAATCCGGAGATGCCCATTCCATTAAGCTCTTCACTTTTACACGGAGTATACGACGAGGACATCAAAGACGCTCCAACCTTCAAGCAAGTTGCACAAGAAATTGCTGATTTCTTGGAGGATACGGATTTGGCCGGTTATAACTCCAATAAGTTTGATATCCCTGTTCTGATGGAAGAGTTTCTAAGAGCGGGAATTAATTTTGACATTGAAAACAGAAAATTCGTCGATGTTCAGAATATCTTTCATCAAATGGAGCAGCGTACATTGAAAGCAGCTTATAAGTTTTATTGTGATAGAACTTTGGAAAATGCCCATAGTGCTGAAGCTGATGTTCGTGCTACCTATGAAGTGTTGTTAGCCCAAGTGCAGCGTTATGACGGCGTTGAATGGGAAGACAAAAGCGGCAATAAATC
Source organism: Olivibacter sp. EAT-5 (assembly GCF_044784325.1). Taxonomy (NCBI): domain Bacteria; kingdom Pseudomonadati; phylum Bacteroidota; class Sphingobacteriia; order Sphingobacteriales; family Sphingobacteriaceae; genus Olivibacter; species Olivibacter sp. EAT-5. The sequence continues at coordinate 4,122,562 of NZ_CP173028.1, forward strand.
GATACCTGTAAAGAACGATGTAGACGCGCTTCACCGATTTACCAATTTAAATAGACCGGTTGATTTTGCGGGCCGTATCATTTACGATGAGAATGGCGTTGAGGTTTTCAGTTTTGGTAAGCATAAAGGCAAAAGCGTAGTGGAAGTGTTCAAGATAGAGCCAAGCTATTATTCCTGGATGATGCAAGGTGACTTTCCGTTATATACCAAGCGCTGTATAGAAAAAATATGGACCGATTTCCGCAATATACAACATAATAGAGGCGCTAACGTTAAACCTTCAAATGCCTCAGATGTAGCGATACAGCCGAAAACAAAGCCCTATGGGGGAAATAAACCCTATAGCGGTAATCAACATTTAGATAAGGCTAAAGAGAAGAAAAGTGGCCCTATCACAGAAGATATGCTGAAGAGTTTACAAGATAAGTTTAGGAAATAGTTAAACTGAAAAATAGTTAGGTAAGGAAGTAGTTAAGTTGGAAATAGCAACCGACTACTTAACAACTAAACTACTACTTATTTGACAACTAGAAGGGAGCTTCGTCATCCATGTCGTTCATTCTGGAGGGACGCGTAATGATTCCGCCCATATTCCCAAATTCTGACGATGGCATCATACCGGCAGAAAAAGGATTATCATCAGTCATAGTTCCTGAGTCCGCAAATGACCCGCCACCGAAATCTTCCTCTAGATCTTGGAATTTAACATATTTACCGACAAACTTCAGCGGTACAATGGTCGTTTCACCATGTCTGTTTTTAGCAATAATGACTTCCCCTACACCGGCAGTTGGTCGGCCCTCTTCATCTTCCGTCATGCCATAATACTCCGGTCGGTATAAAAACAGTACCATATCGGCGTCCTGTTCGATAGACCCAGACTCCCGTAAATCAGATAGCATAGGCCTTTTTGAGGCTCCCGGACGACTTTCAACTGCACGACTCAATTGGGAAAGGGCCAGTACCGGAATATTAAGCTCTTTCGCCACCGATTTTAGCGCACGTGATATACTACCGATTTCTTGCTCACGATTTCCACCGCCTTTCCCTTCAGCTTTTCCATGCATTAATTGCAAATAATCCACAATCACCATCTGTATATCGTATTGTGCTTTTAAACGCCTGCATTTGGCTCGAAATTCAAATACATTCAGTGCCGGCGTGTCATCAATCAGTAAAGGGGCCTCTGTTAATTTTCCGATCCGTGAGTGGAGCTGAGTCCATTCATGATCTGCTAAGGTTCCTTTTTTGAGTTTTTCCTGTTCTATTTCGGTTTCACCGGAAATAAGGCGATTGACCAACTGTACAGAGGACATCTCCAATGAAAAAACGGCGACAGGTTTATCATGCAGCACAGCCGCATTGCGTGCACAGGTTAGAACAAATGCCGTTTTACCCATAGCTGGACGGGCAGCTATAATAATCAAATCGGATGGCTGCCAACCCGAAGTAATACGATCTAATGCTGTAAAGCCTGAGGGAACTCCAGTAAGCGAATCCGTTCTGTCGCGTAACTGTTCTAAGTTATTAACCGCTTCCCGCATGATATCGTCCATCTTGCGGGTATCTCGCCTTAAATTGTTTTGAGCTATATCAAACAAACTTTTTTCTGCGGTGTCGAGCAAATCAAAAATATCCGCAGTATCTTCATAAGCATTGTTTATAATTTCGGTTGAAATTTTAATCAATTCTCGTTGTATATACTTCTGAGATATAATACGAGCATGATATTCAATGTTAGCGGCAGAGACAACTCTGTCCGTCAGCTGTGTTATATAGTAAGCTCCCCCGACCATTTCCAGTGCACCCATTTTTCGGAGTTCAGCGGTAACCGTCAATAAGTCAATTGGTGAAGATTTTTGAAATAAGTTGACGATGGCTTCGAAGATTTTCTGGTGCGCATCTTTATAGAAAGTGTCTACTTTCAGAATATCAATAACTGTTGATAGCGCATCTTTTTCAACCATAAGTGCTCCTAAAACAGCTTCCTCTAAATCCACTGCCTGAGGAGGTAGCTTACCAAGGCCACTAACCATATTCCCTAGTCGATTTTTGCGCTCGGCAAAAGTTCCTTTCTTAGCGGTATTTCTTGATGAATAATTTTCGTTTTCGGAGTTCATAGCACAAATGTACTTAATTTATAATCCCTTCTGAGCTTGAGTTTCTCACAATAGTGAATAACGAAAAATGTTAAGCATTGAATCTGTTCTCGTTAGCCTGTTAGATATTCACAAATGATGTGAATAAAATGTTAATCATTGCGTAAAGTATTTTAAAATCAATTGCTTAAAACTAATGTGAATAACTTTTTATATGTTAGTTTAGATGTGCTTAACAATTTTAGGAAAGAAAGAAACAAGAGATTTCTCATGAATCTACGGTATGAAAATTGCGGCTAAAATGAATTAAATATATCATAAAAATGAAAAAAGGATATTGAGAATATATTTGGTAACTTGCACGCCTAATTTACATAAGCATGCGTCAATTTTCGAAACCCATAAAAAGGGAAAGCAATCAAATGGTTTTTGGTATTAGAGCGGTAATTGAAGCTATTGATAGTGGAAAGGAAATCGAATCTTTATTTATACAGCGAGGATTGACCGGCGAGTTATTTAAAGAGTTGAAAGATGTTTTACGTAATAGAAATATCAGTTATCAGCAAGTTCCGATAGAGAAGCTCGATCGTATAACCCGGAAAAATCACCAGGGGGTCATCGCCGTTATCTCGCCGATTACCTATCAAAAAATAGAAGACGTTATTCCAACTATATACGAAGAAGGGAAGGTGCCATTGATATTAATATTGGATGGTATTACCGATGTCCGTAACTTTGGCGCGATAGCACGTACTGCTGCTTGTGCCGGGGTGGATGCGCTGGTAGTTCCGACTAAGGGATCGGCTGAGATTAATCCGGACGCTATTAAAACATCCGCAGGAGCTCTATATAAAATCGCCGTTTGCCGTCACGAAAGCTTAACGCAAGTAATAAAGTTCCTTCAAGAGAGCGGTTTACAAGTTGTAGCATGTACTGAAAAAACGGGAGACACTATTTATAAACCCGATTTTAAGTCACCAACAGCAATTGTAATGGGAGCAGAAGATACGGGTATATCTGACAGTATCATACGGAATGCCGACTATTTAGCCAAGATTCCCATGTTTGGCGACATTGCATCCTTAAATGTGTCTGTAAGTGCGGGTGTAATTATTTATGAAGCAATTCGGCAACGGGTTAACCAATAAGGATTAACCTGTCATTTCTTTCATTTCTTCCAGGGCCGAGGGGTCATGTTTGTGCTTAAAGAGGAATGAAAATAAGAACGCGATCACAAGCGCGTAAGCAGCGAAACAAATCCAGATCTCTTGCCACATCATCTGTCCACCCATTTCGGTAAAATAATGTTCAATCACGTAGCCACTGATTGAACTTCCGAGGATAGCGCCAAAACCGTTCGTCATCATCATGAACAAACCTTGAGCAGATGAACGGATATTAGCTCCCGTACTTGTTTCGACGAAAAGAGATCCCGATATATTGAAAAAATCAAAAGCCATTCCATACACTATGCAGGACAGAATGATCATCCAAAGTCCGCTTATCGGATCAGCATAGGCCAATAAACCAAAACGCAATACCCAAGCCAACATACTGATCAGCATAACCTGCTTGATACCAAAACGTCGTAGAAAGAAGGGAATGGCTAGAATGAAGATTGTTTCGGAAATTTGAGAAATGGATAATATGATAGTGGAATGTCTTACTACAAAAGAATCAGTATAGATTGGATTTTTACCAAAATCGGATAGATAAGCGTCTCCGTACATATTTGTCAGCTGTAATGCTCCGCCTAGAAACATGGAGAAGGTGAAAAAAAGCGCCATTTTTGGATTACGAAACAGCTTAAAGGCATTTAATCCCAAGCGCCCACTAAGAGACGCATTTTCAGATTTCGATTTTAATGGAGGGCAAGGAGGGAGGGTGAAAGAATAAATTCCCAACGTAATTGCAGCGATGGCGGAAATATAGAACTGCCCCCCTAAGGCCTTGTTGCCGGTAAGATCCGTCATCCACATAGCTGCAATAAAACCAATGGTACCCCATACACGAATAGGAGGAAAGTCCTTAATTACATTGTACTTATGTTTTTTTAACAGAATGTATGCAATTGAATTAGATAGGGCTATTGTTGGCATATAAAATAACATGGCCATCAAAATCACCCAAAAGAATGTTTGAGGATCTTGTACATGAGGTAGGTACAGAAACGTGCACCCGAATAGAATGTGCAAAATGCCATAAAGAAACTCTACATTAATCCATTTGTCGGCGATGATGCCGGTTAACGCCGGCATAAATAAAGAAGAGATTCCTAGTGTAGAAAAAATAGCCCCAAATTCACTGCCGGACCATTGTTTATGCTGAAACCAATATACGCCAACTGTAATCATCCAAGCTCCCCATACAAAGAACTGTAGAAAGCTCATGAGCGTCAATCTAAGTTTTATAGACATATTTATGTAAAGCTCAGCTTATGTTGCATTTCTTTTCGAATTATGACGACTTTCTTCGAGATATTTCATCACGTATTTTAGCCGCTTTTTCATAAGCTTCTTCTTGAAGTGCTTGTTGAAGTGCTGCTTTTAGTTCATCGTCGGTGTAGGATGCATAGGCAGTTTTCGAGCTTTCTGCCACAGTAGATTGTTCCTCTCTAGGGGTTTCCAGGTTTTCTAAAAACACAAAATCATTTCCCTCAATAACGATTCCTGCGGATGCAAGAATAAACTCATAAGTATAGATTGGGCAATCAAATCGTATGGCCAGAGCGATAGCGTCGGAGGTCCTGGCATCTATTTCGATATCTTTTTTTCCATTATTGCAAACTAACTTTGCATAAAAAATTCCGTCAACTAGATTGTAAATAATGACTTCATGAATGGAAATTCCGAATGTAGAAGCAAAAGTTTTGAACAAATCATGCGTAAGAGGTCTGCTGGGAGTAAGTTTCTCGATTTCAATGGCAATCGCTTGCGCCTCAAACCCTCCGATAATTATAGGAAGTCTTCTGCGGCCATTAACTTCACCTAATACTAAAGCATAAGCCCCGGATTGTGTCTGGCTGTAAGATAATCCTACTATTTCTAACTTGATCTTATTCATTTCTCGCAGGCAAATATGCAAAAAGCATTTCATAGCGGCGCTATTTTTTTTATAATAGCGCTTTATGAATATAAATTTTTTTCTTTATAATAAAATTCAGTCTCCTCATGTCCAAAAGAGTACGATACCTCCTTATCAAAAGAAGTAGCTAATATCGAAAATTTCAGCCATTTTTATATGATCTGACTGCTGCTGTAATTTTTGGAACGATCTCAAAGGCATCTCCTACGATACCGTAATCTGCCACTTTAAAGAAAGGAGCTTCCGGATCTTTGTTGATAACTACTATTGTTTTTGAAGAACTTATCCCTGCTAGATGCTGAATGGCGCCTGAAATTCCGATAGCGATATACAGATTGGGACTTACCGCAATGCCGGTTTGGCCGACATGTTCGGCATGGGGACGCCAGCCTGCATCCGATACGGGTTTCGAACAAGCAGTTGCAGCCCCGAGCGCTTCGGCCAATTCTTCTATGATACCCCAATTTTCCGGCCCTTTTAATCCTCTGCCTCCTGATACCACAATTTCTGCTTCGGGTAAAGAAACCTTGTCGGTGGCACGAATAATTTCTTTTACAACAGTGGCAAAATCATCGGGAGAAGGCTGGTTTTCAAATGCAACAATTTCTGCGTCCACAGGGCTCTCCCTTAATTCAAAGGCGTTTGCATTTAAGGCAATAACTTTAACAGCTGAATTCAATTCGGTGACCGCGAATGCCTTGCCTGAAAATGCAGTTTTTTTAACACGTAATATACTGCCTTCAATCGTTGGTAACTCCACCACACCATTTGCTAAACCAGCAACGAGTTTTGCTGCCAGCCGCGGGGCCAATCCCTTGCCACTGAACGAATTGGATAGCACAACAATGGACGAATTTTCTTGCCTCGCGGCTGCTTCTATAATGGATGCATAAGCTTGATTTACGAAAGATTTAAGTTTATCTGAATTAGCAGTTAATATTCTATTTGCGCCGTATTTGCTTAGTCCTTTAAGGTTTTCATCCTTTACATCGCCAATAGAAAGTGCAACTAAGGGCTGATTAATGGTGTTCGCGATGGCTTTAGCATAAGAAACCACTTCATGTGCGGATTTCTTAAAGACACCTTCTATATTCTCTACAAATACTAATACCGACATCTTTTTTCGATTTAAATTATTGTATATGGTTTTACCTCAAAGTATGGGTCTTTTTAATGCCATACTAGATTACACGTGCTTTTGTATGTAATAGTTCAATTAATTTTTCAGGTTCGGCCGCATCTATTAGCGTAACTGCTCCCCTTGGAGCAGGACTTTCATATTGCACTATTTTGGTTAGTGTTTCCACTTCAATGGCTTCAATAACCTCCAACGGTTTTGTGCGAGCAGACATAATGCCTCGCATATTCGGTATGCGCGGTTCTGCCACGCCTTCTGCAGTCCCGACAACCAAGGGTAGGGGACTGGAAATAATTTCCTTACCGCCCTCGATCTCACGTTCTACCAATGCCGTTTTCTCATGAATATCAATTTTTTTTGCGATAGAAATGGACGGAATGTTAAGAAACTCTCCTAAAAAACCAGCTACCTGTACTCCGTTGTAGTCAATAGATTCACGACCTGTCAAAATCAAATCAAATTGCTTTCCATTTGCATAGTTTGCAATCTGTTTGGCTACAAACCAGGCATCGCGTGGTGCGGCATTAACTCGCACAGCATCGTCTGCTCCTGTGGCTAGTGCTTTTCTAATGGTTGGCTCAGTGCTTACCTCGCCTATGTTTATTACCGTAACAGTCCCTTTACCTCCTTCTGCTAATTCGATCGCTCTGGCGAGCGCTATTTCGTCATAGGGATTGATGATAAATTGAATACCTGTATTGTTGAAAGAAGTTTTATCTTCAGAAAATGTGATTTTTGACGTAGTGTCCGGAACATGACTGATACACACGAGTATTTTCATAATTGCTGCATTTAAATAATAAATTGATTCCCCGCTTGAACCAATGATAGAGGAAGTTATCTTCTGTCTTTGTGAAAAGAACCGTACTTTTTTATCTTTGGCTTCTAAAGTTCTAAAGATAGGAAAAATCACATAATAATTAAATTTTAACCGCTGAATCTATGAGCAATGACCGTTTGGAGCAACTTTTTAAATTTCTAGAGGCAAGTCCTGATGAACCTTTTATTTTATATGCAATTGCTACAGAGTACGTTAAAAGGGAGAATTCGACTAAAGCCTTACGTTATTTTCAGGAACTTGTAGATAAGCGGCCGGATTATGTCGGTACTTATTACCATTTTGGTAAACTATATGAGTCATTGGGAAGGGAAAATGATGCGATAGCCACCTATCAAAGAGGTATGGACGTAGCGAAGCAAGCGAATGATATGCATGCTTTCTCCGAACTTCAAGCGGTTTATAATAACATCCTAGGAATAGAGCCGGACGAAGAGGACTGGTAAATAAGTAACAAAACAAATATAGCGGCGAAGTGCGGCCGCTAATTCCCAATTTTATTTTATTTTTACGCCCCTAAAGAAAGTTGATTTTGGCAAAGACAGCAAAGAAAGAAACTCCATTAATGCAGCAATACAATAGTATCAAAGCAAAATATCCCGGTGCTTTGTTATTATTTAGAGTCGGTGACTTTTATGAAACCTTTGGTTCCGATGCCGTTAAAGCAGCGGAAATATTGGGCATCGTTTTAACTAAGCGTGGTAATGGCAGTGCTTCTGAAACCGAATTGGCCGGATTTCCTCATCACTCATTAGAAACTTATCTGCCGAAACTGGTGAGGGCGGGACAGCGAGTTGCAATCTGCGATCAACTGGAAGATCCTAAATCTGTAAAAACGATTGTAAAAAGGGGAGTGACAGAATTGGTAACTCCGGGTGTATCTTACAATGATAATATCATTCAACAAAAGGCTAATAATTATTTAGCTTCCTTGTATCTTGATAAGAATGCAATAGGTGTTTCCTTTTTAGACATTTCAACAGGTGAGTTTTTAGTTGCGCAAGGAAGTGGTGACTATATTGATAAATTGTTGCAAGGGTTTAAGCCAAGTGAAATTATCCTGCCGAAACGTTCTTATAGCGATTTTGTAGATCAGTTCAGCGATCGATTTTACACTTATACATTAGATGAATGGCCCTATAGCGGCGATTATGCGAAAGAAACGCTTCTGAAGCACTTCGAAGTTAATTCCCTAAAGGGGTTTGGAATTGACCGTATGCATCTTGCTATTGTAGCTGCGGGGGTTGCTTTGCACTATTTGAACGAAGCGGAACATCGGAACTTACAGCATATCTCTAACATTGCACGGATTGAGGAAGATCGTTACATGTGGTTGGATCGATTTACCGTCCGTAATTTAGAATTGATCGGTTCAGCTAATGAAAATGCCATTACATTAGCCGACGTATTGGACAGTACTTCATCTCCAATGGGCGCCCGGTTGTTGAAACGTTGGATGGTTATGCCTTTAAAAGACAAACGACCAATTACGGAGCGATTAGAGGTTGTGGAGTACCTTTTAAAACGAGCCGATCTACGGGAACAACTGACGCAAGAGATTAAACAGATCGGTGATTTGGAGCGATTGATAAGTAAAATCGGACTGCAAAAAGCAAATCCGAGGGAACTGGTTCAGTTAAAAAGAGCTTTGCAAGCTATCGGACGACTTAAAGAGCTGACGGCTACTGCGGACGCTCAGGCCTTAAATGTGATTGCAGAGCAATTAAACCCCTGTAAAATAATTTGCGATCGGATAGAAAAGGAGTTGAAATCGGAGCCTCCTGTGTTATTGATTAAAGGGAATGTAATTGCTGATGGAGTGGATGCAGAGCTTGATCGCTTACGTAAGGTTGCATTCGGAGGAAAAGATTATTTACTTGAAATTCAGAAGCGCGAGTCGGAAATTACCGGTATCCCGTCTTTAAAGATTTCTTTTAATAATGTGTTTGGGTACTATCTTGAGGTGACCAATGCCCATAAAGACAAGGTACCCGCTGATTGGGTAAGAAAGCAAACCCTGGTGAATGCAGAACGTTATATTACCAATGAGTTAAAAGAATATGAAGAACAGATTCTTGGAGCGGAAGATAAGATACAAGTCATAGAAAATCGTTTATATAACGAACTTCTCGCTTCGCTGCTTGACTATATAAAGCCCGTTCAACTGAATGCCAATTTAATTTCTCAACTGGACGTACTGTTGAACTTTGCAACAATTGCTCATAAGAACCATTATGTGAAGCCTATCATCAACGATGGTAAACTCATTGATATCAAGGGCGGGCGTCATCCGGTGATCGAAAAAAATTTGCCGATTGGTGAAGAATATATTACCAATGACGTGTTTTTAGATAGTGACAGTCAACAAATCATTATCATAACAGGACCCAACATGGCGGGTAAATCTGCTCTATTACGACAAACAGGCTTAATTGTACTAATGGCACAGATGGGATGTTTCGTTCCGGCAAAACATGCCGAAATTGGTTTGGTAGATAAGATTTTTACTCGGGTTGGAGCCTCTGATAATCTGTCATCAGGTGAATCTACATTTATGGTCGAAATGAATGAAACGGCCAGCATTCTTAATAATTTATCCGATAGAAGCCTTATTTTACTAGATGAGATTGGCCGTGGAACAAGTACTTATGATGGGATATCAATCGCTTGGGCCATTGCCGAATACTTGCATAACCACCCTTCTGCCAAGGCAAAAACTTTGTTTGCGACGCACTATCATGAGCTGAATGAACTGACAAATACTTTTAATCGGATAAAGAACTTCAACGTTTCGGTAAAAGAAGTAAATAATAAAATTATTTTTCTTCGTAAACTCGTTCCCGGTGGTAGCGAACATAGTTTCGGAATCCATGTTGCTAAGATGGCGGGCATGCCTGCCAAGCTTGTTGTGAGGGCTAACGAAATACTAAAAAGGCTTGAACAGGAACGAACAGGTGGCGAACATATTAAGGATAGCATGAAGAAGATACAGAAGCAGGCTTACCAGCTGCAAATGTTTTCAATTGACGACCCGATTTTAGTCAAAATCCGTGATATGTTAAATAACTTGGATGTCAATGCATTAACTCCTGTTGAGGCCTTAATGAAACTCGATGAAATTCAGCGTCTATTGAAAAATTAATCGCGGAGCGACAATCGGACAAGATATTGGTCGTTTTCATCTTCGTATAGTATTTGAACCACCCAGCCATCTTGCCGGGCAATTTTGATGAGCGTATCTTGGTCGATATACAACCATCCAAATGAAGCGCCTCTTTGGCCTTTATATTCATATTGAAATTTCACCTCTCCATAATAAGCCCCAGCGGCTGGGATATGGCCCTCGTACAAGTAAGCAATGTCAGATGAGTCGAATAATAATTGGCCGCCTTTCTTTAAAATCTGTTTACAATGAATAAGAAGTTGTTTTAAGCCATGTATGGTTTCCACCAGACCGATGCCATTCATTAGAAAAAGTATCGTATCGAATTTTTTCTTTCTATAATGGAAAATATTAGCGTTCACCACTTGTTTTACTCCCCGATCCTTCATGATTTCGCATGCAGTCTTCGAAATCTCCAAGGCGGTGACCTCAAAACCTCTATTTTGTAAGTAGAGACAATGGCTGCCGGCTCCGGCTCCTACATCTAATACAACACCATCGCACAATGAAAGTGCGATGAATTCCAGCTCAGGAAACTCCTCTTCTTCTCTAAAGAATAGATCTACCGGCATTTCCTCATCTTCACCGTAATTATTATGTAATATCAATGGTGCAGTTTTTCCTGTTTTATAAAAGTCAAACAGGGCAGCTCCGTAAACATCTTGATTCATTATAATAAACTTAGGACCTAGTTAGTCATTGATGCCGAGGATAGTTTTGCTCAATTCAATCATATCTGGGTCTCCCGTATATTTGCCTTTTACGTCGGAAAGCTTTACTACCGGTGTCCAGTATGCTTCTTCCGGGTACGCTTCGGTCATTTTAACAACAATATTCATGGGCGTTAGCCCTACATCATTTGTGAAATTTGTACCTATACCAAAAGATATTCCGATTTTTCCCTGGCAATGTTTAGCAATTCGTTCGACCTTTTCATAGTTAAGTCCATCAGAAAAAATGATGGTTTTGGATATGGGATTTATCCCTTTACTTTTATAGTGCGCAATAGTTTTGTCGGCAAAATCAAGGGGATCGCCACTATCATGTCTTACACCATCAAAAAGCTTAGTGAACATTTTATCAAACTGAGAAAAAAATACATCGGTGGTATAAGTATCTGAAAGCGCTATTCCTAAATCACCTCTATACACATTAACCCAATGCTCTAACCCTAAGCCATTAGCCATCTTAAAGCCATATTTAGCTGCATGGAACATAAACCACTCATGTGCATGCGTACCTATTGGTTTGGTTTGGTTAAGCATAGCCATATGCACATTGCTGGTTCCGATGAAGCTGGTATTACCGTATTGTTTTAAAGTTTGTACAACTAAACGATGTGTATGATAAGCATGACGCCTACGCGTGCCGAATTCGGCAATGGTTACCCCCAACTTATTGTATTGTTCAATCTTATTTTTTGCTGTTGTAATAATTTGCTCATCTTGATCGCCTTGAAGGTGGTTAAGTTTATAGTAGAGCTCGGATATCAGCGACATGATAGGCACTTCCCATAAGATGGTTCGATACCAATACCCGGTAATTTTAACCAACAGATTGGGACCTTCCTGCGATATTATTACTTCATCAGGGTCATAACGATAGCCTTGTAAAAAGTCGAGGTAGGTGGGGTCGAGGTAAGGACAGGTATCTCTTAGGTATTTTTTCTCCTCGCGAGTTAAGTGTAGACCTGCCATGCTGTTAACGGAGGCTCTAAGTGCATCTGCAAAGCCGGAAGGGAAGTGGTGATTTCCACGATTGATGAATTCGTACTTTGCCTTAGCTTTTGGAAATAATTTAAACACGGCATGTTGCATAGTGAATTTGTAAAAATCATTATCCAACACAGAGTTTAACGTGATGTGAGAAGGTGTCATTTTATATGCTAAGCCATACGGCCAATGGTTTAAATCAAACGAGTTTATCTAAAATCGGGAATAGTCATTAATCGGTAAAATTAGGTAAATCCGTTGATCAATGGCTATTCATCCAAAGTAACTAGAGGCCGACTGCTTTAAGCCATGCTTGAGCCATTAGAGCCGCACCTGCCAAGCTGGGATGTACACCGTCGCCCGTCCAGTAATTTGCTGGAGCCTGTTTGATCGCTTCATCAAATATTTGTTGATAGGGAATAAAAACAGCATTGAATTCATTGGCGATTTCCTTTGCCGCCATTCTATATTCATTGAATTTAGGATACCATTCATCTGTTACTGCCCGAACATCCTTTACAGCAAAAGGTTCGCCTATGATCAGTTGCACTTCAGGTAATTCTTTTTTTGTTCGCACTAATAAACTTTTTAAATCTTTTTTGTAGGTGTCAATTGTCCCTTGATAGGGATTTTCTTTAGCAAGGGTGTGCCAATAATCGTTTACTCCTATTAAAATACTCAATACGTTCGGTTTTAACCTTAAGCAATCATCGTCCCATCGATCTGCTAATTGATAAACTTTGTTGCCACTAATGCCTTTATTAAAAATCTGAAGATTAAGCGAAGCTCTTTTTAACAATAGCTGTGAGGCAGCAACAAAGGAATAGCCGTTTCCAAGCGTTGCAGGATCATTGGCTTGCTCCTTCTTTTTGTCTCTACCGGCATCTGTTATGGAATCTCCTTGAAACAAAATGACATCATTTACGTTTAAGTTAATCGATGTTCCCTTTATACCGGCAGCAGCGACGATTTTAGGAAAGCTTAGTGCTACGGAGGTGCCAAGAGCCAAATTTTGAATAAATTTCCTTCTATTGGTCATAGATTTAAATTTAGTTAAGTAATGGTTAAAAAGTAAAAAAAATGTAACAGTTGAATTCAAAAGATATCAAACGAATGTTTAAAAGTAAGTCTTTTAGAATTAACACGAAGGAACAAAGATTAAAAAATTCACGAAAATATCATAAAAGGAAAAAAGACAAAAGAGGATTAACTTTTATGTTACTAAATCAGGAATTTATTCAATAAAAAACTACTTTTGCAAAAAAAGGCACTTGGCATCCTTTGTGCCCATAGCTGATAAATAGAACTAATGATTTCTAAGAAAATAGACCAAAAGCTTATTCAGCTGGGTAATGTACATCACTTTATCATGCGATTCTTCAAAGAGTTAGTTATGCCACCTTATGAATTTAAGGAGATCATAAATCAATGTTATGAAGTTGGTGTAAAATCTTTACCACTGATCTCTTTGACTGGTTTTATTACCGGTATTGTATTTACAAATCAATCGAGACCATCTTTAGAAGACTTCGGTGCGACGGCCATGCTACCGTCACTGATCGCTATTGCCATTGTACGTGCATTGGCGCCTTTGGTAACGGCCTTAATCGCTGCAGGGAAAGTAGGATCTAACATTGGCGCAGAGCTGGGGTCCATGAAGGTGACAGAACAAATCGATGCGATGGAAGTTTCGGGAACTAATCCATTTAAATTCCTAGTCGTGAGTAGGGTGCTGGCTACCACTATTATGATTCCTATTTTAAGCTGCTATACAGGGTTTGTTGGTCTTATGGGATCCTTTCTGAATGTCTATCAGCATGAATCCGTTAGCTTTATAAGCTTCTTCGATCAAGTGTTTGAAACGGTAACTTTTCTGGATATTTTTCAGGCAATTATAAAAGCTGCTTTTTTTGGTTTTACTATTGGCATTGTCGGTTGTTACCAAGGGTATAACTCTTCCAAGGGAACAGAAGGTGTAGGGAAAGCAGCCAACGCAGCGGTAGTCGCTTCCATGTTTCTCATTTTTATTGAGGAGCAATTAGTTGTAATGATCGTTCAAAGTATACGTGGATAAGAATGGAAAAGCAGCTATCTCATATTAATTACCAGAATCCCGTAATCAATATCTCAGGACTTCGTAAATCGTTCGGAGATCTACATGTGTTGCGAGGTGTAGACTTACAGTTGTTTGAAGGGGAGAATCTGGTGGTTTTAGGGCGGTCAGGTACCGGTAAATCAGTATTGATAAAAATTGTATCGGGCTTGCTTTCGGCAGATGAAGGAACAGTCAACGTTTTAGGACAAGAAGTAGGAGATCTGGATGAAAAAGAACTAATGGCTTTGCGGTTACGCATCGGTTTTTCTTTTCAAAACAGCGCGCTGTACGACAGCATGACCGTGCGTGAGAACCTTGAATTTCCTCTTGTTAGAAATAAACGTTCGTTAACGAGAGCGGAGATTGATAGAGAGGTACGTGAAGTGCTGGACTCCGTTGGTTTATTGCCGGCGTTGAATCAAATGCCGTCCGAATTATCAGGCGGGCAGCGCAAGCGAATAGGTATAGCTCGGACCTTAATCTTGCGACCGGATATTATGTTGTATGATGAACCGACAGCTGGTTTAGATCCGATAACCTGTACAGAGATCAATAATCTGATCAACGAAGTACAACAGATATATAAAACATCGTCCATTATTATTACACACGATCTTACCTGTGCAAAAGAGGTTGGTGATCGTATTGTTATGTTATTGGACGGAAAGTTTGAACGACAAGGCCGATTCAATGATATTTTTGATTCGGATGACGCACGTGTCAAAGCATTTTATGATTATAATTTTATTGCATAGTATATGGCTAATAATTCAGATAGTAAAAAGTCGGTTATTGTAGGTTTGTTTACCTTATTAGGGATTATATTTTTTGTTACGGCAATCTTCGTTCTTGGCGGAAATCAAAAGCGTTTTACAAAAACTATTGGGCTCAGAACAATATTAACTAACGCCGGAGGATTAAAAGCAGGGAACAACGTCTATTTCTCCGGTGTCAAAATCGGAACCATCAAGAATATCAAGTTAATTGAGAACTCGCATGTAGAGATTGATTTCAATATCGAGCAAAAATCACAGGATTATATCCGTAAAGACGCAGAAGTTCGTGTAAGTTCTGAAGGTTTTATCGGGAATAAGATTATTGTTATACAAGGGGGGAGCCCGAACGTTGCAGTAGTTGAAGAAGGAGATTTACTGCAATCGGTAAAAAGTATTGACACAGAAGAAATGATGGCTACTTTACAGGTGAACAATCAAAATCTGGTTGCCATTACCAGCGATGTAAAGAAGTTAAGCGAAAAAATAGCTAACGGGGAAGGAACAATTGGTGCTATCCTCACGGATTCAACCATGGCTCTTCAGGTAAGGGCGATCATGGCGAGTCTGACACAGACCGCTGCGAATACAGCTAAAGTATCTAGTGCTTTAAATGCTTTTACTACCAAATTGAATACGGAAGGTTCTTTAGCTAATGAGATTTTAACGGATACCAGTGTTTACCAAAGCCTACGCAGCTCAGCCGCGCAGTTACAAGGAGTTACGCAGAGTGCAGCAGCTTTGACCGCAAATCTTACCAAGGCAAGCGAAAAGATGAACAGTAAAGATAACACGTTAGGAGCGCTTTTAAATGATCAGGAAATGGCGGTTACCATGAAGCAGACCATGTGTAATTTGGAGGAAAGTACTGATAAGTTAAATCAAAACATGGAAGCACTTCAACATAATTTCTTGTTCAGAGGCTTCTTCAAAAAGCAAGCAAAGGAAAGAGAAAAAGAGGCAAAGGCCGCGCTGGAGAAAACGAATTAATCTACGGTATAGTTTACGACGCCTTTACGTGCGTTATTTAAATTTGTTTTCACCTTTTACCTCGGTTTTAAAGCTGTTAAATCGAGGTTTTACTATTTTTATACTCTGCTTGGACAACGCGATACTCGCATTGAGTTCAAAACCGATTAGCAAGATAAGCGAATTTAGGTATAACCAGATCATGATGACGATCAGCGTCCCTATTGAACCGTAGAGTTTATTATACGTGTTAAAGTTATTGATGTAGAAGGCAAAGCCCCAAAATGTAAGAGCGGCTAAGACAGTAGCTAAAGTAGCTCCGGGGCTAAAAAAGCTCCACTTTCTTGAGGAAGAGGGGCCATATTTGTAAAGAATACTGAGTGTGAAAAAGTAGATGCCCAATAATATAATCCAGCGTGTAATTCCGATAAGCCAAGTCCAAAAACCACCGGTAATTTCAATGGTGTTTTTTAAATGGTTGATAATAAAGGATGCCAGCGTAACGATACCCATCCCTATAGTCAATGCCATAATAATCATAATGGCCAATGCGAGTGCAACCAGTCGCTGTTTTACGAAGCTCCTACTTTCCAATACCAAGGAAGACTTATTGAAAGCTCGCATCAAGCTATGAATACCATTAGTGGCAAAAATCATAGCCATAAGGAAACCAAATGAGAGCAATCCGCTATTTTGATTAGTAACGATATCCAGTAAAGTAGATTCAATTGTTTTGTATGCATTTTCAGGTAAAATCATCTGCATAAATTCTAATAATTGCTCCTGAAAATCGTCGATGAATACCTTGATATAAGGAATAAGTGTAAACAGAAAAATGATACCCGGAAAAATGGCCAGCATAAAAGAGTAGGCCAGGGAGGAAGCTTTGTTTAGAAGTGATTCCCTGGCAATTTCCTGAAAAAAGAAAAGGCCTACTGTATAAAGAGGTAATTTGCCAAAACCAGGGAGCACGACGACCTTCGTCCACTCAATAAAAAGATAGTAGGGCCTTAGGTTTAGCAATTTTTGGTGTAACCAACTCATTTACCCTCCTCGAAATGTGGCGCTAATCGGTTCAGAAAGTCTTGCGGAGGCGGGCACGGTTTATTCTTATCCATATCAATAAACACAAGTGTCGTGGCTCCTGTGTTGATTAACTCCATGCTTTCATTAAAAAGCTCATAGTCGAATTTAATCCGTAAAGACGGTTTACTTCGAATAGACACTTTTATAGTTAGCAATTCGTCGTATGTTGCCGGTTTAATATATTTACATGTTAAATCTAAAACAGGCATCATAACCCTCCTCGCTTCCATTTCTTTGTAGGAAGTGCCTAAGCTACGAAGCATTTCTACCCGCGCTACTTCATAGTATTCGGCATAATTGCCATAGTAGACGTAGCCCATTTGATCGGTTTCACCATATCTCACTCTTACTTGGGTTTCGAAGGTTAACATGTTTATCTTTTGATGTTTCGTTCGTTTAAAGCTTGTTGAAATTTCCTTGCATTAATCAAATGCTCGGCCTGATTAGTTGAAAAATTGTGATAACCCGAAAAATCTTCTTTTGCACACATGTAAATGTAATTGTGCTTTTGATAATTAAGAACTGCATCAATTGAGGCAATACTTGGCATCATTATCGGCCCGGGCGGCAAACCTTTATAAATGTAAGTGTTATAAGGAGAGTCTGTGCGTAAATGTCTATTTAGTACCCTCCGAATAGTAAAATCATTTGTAGCAAAAATCACCGTGGGATCAGCTTGGAGTAATATGCCTTTTTGTAATCTGTTCAAATATAAGCCTGCTATTTTAGGCATTTCGTCCGTATGTAACGCCTCGCCTTTTACAATGGATGCCAGTATACTGACTTGGATGGGAGTTAAGTTAATAGACTCAGCTTTTTTCCTGCGTTCCTCAGTCCAAAAGTTATTATACTCCTTATTCATTCTGTCAAAAAAGTCATTGGCCGAGATATTCCAATACATTTCGTATGTATTTGGAATAAACATCGTGAAGAAGTTATCGGTATTGAATCCGTACTTAGCGGCTAGTGTGTCGCTGTTCAACAAGGTGATAAGGATAGAGGAATCGGGCTCTATTTGGGTGCCGATGTAGCCGGCAAACTGATCTTTTAATCGAATGTTTTGAAAACGTAATTTTACAGGTTCTTGGAATCCACCACCCAGCATATTAATTAGCGATCGGTTGTTCATGCCTCCTTTTAACTTGTATTTTCCCGGTTTGATGCGAGATGGATATTCCATTTTCTCTGCAGCCCACCGGAAGCTGGCGGTATCCACCAAGATGTTTTTCTCTCCCAGCTCTTCCATTAAATTATCGAAGGAAGCCCCGGTTCTAACATATAGATATTCTTCTGATTCCGTTACATTAGGTGCAAAATATCTCTTATAGTAAGTATATGCAATAACACTACCTGCCAACAAAGCAATTAGTATGATGACGCTAATAATCCTTTTGCCTATTGACCTTTTCTTTGGTGTAGGAACTGTCTCCATGCTGCGATATTTAACAATTGTAAAGATTTAATTGCTCAAAGCTAAGTTTACGGGTGTGCCAATGCTCACTTTTTTCATGTTAGAAGTATCTGCTTCCGGTGTTTGGCTAACGACGCGCGCGCTAGCACTGTCTACAACGGGCCCCATATATTTTACAGTTCCTAACGTTAACGATGCCCCTTTTAGCGAGAATATAGCTTCATCAAGGGTGTATCCAACCAGATTAGGCACGGCTACTTCGCTATCACCCATTCCGTTCCCAAGAACCAAGTCAATTTTGCTACCCTTTGGAATTGGTTGACCGGCATTTATTTTTTGTCCTGCATATTTAACATCTAATACGCGATCACGAGCTATATCCGGTATATAAATAGTATCTCCCAATTTTAAGCCGTAATTATTCAACGTAGAAATGGCTTCCAGGAGTGCCATTTCTGTCAAATTAGGTAACTGGACCTCGGGAGCGTTTTTTGTAATAATTGTTAAATAAAGTGTCCGGTTTAATTTAACTTTCGTCCCTGGGTCTGGATCCTGTTCTATTACTAATCCTGGTTGCTTGTCTGCTTGGTAAACAGAATCAACTTGATATCGGAAGCCTTGGGCTTCCAGCTTTTCTATAGCATTTTCTATGCTTATCCCTTTTAGCGCTGGAACTTCTATTGATTCTCCGTGACGTGTATAAAACCTTAAGCTGTAAAAAAGTAAAAGAAGGAAAATCACACCGGATATAATGGCGATGATTAGATTCTTTCTAAATGTTTGGGTTCTTAAGTACTGAAAAAGTTTGCTCATCTAAGATGTCCTCGTTGAATTTTAGCCTAATTCTAATACGTAAAAAGTATGCCAATTCTTGTAAGACGATGAATAAAGATAACAATATTCAATTATCTTTGCTGGTAATACTTTACTGATATATGAGCGCAAAAATAGCATTAATTACCGGTGGATTTACGGGTGAGATAGAAATTTCCTTAAAAAGTGCCGCTTTCGTTGAGCAGAAGCTGCAGACGAGTCGATTTGATGTTTATAAAATAATATTAACTCCTGAAAGCTGGTACCATGTAGATGATGCGGGGATTAAACATGAAGTAAACCGAAATGATTTTACCTTATCCCTTAAAGACGGCCTCGTTAAGTTTGACCTGGCATTTATTATGATCCATGGGTCACCGGGTGAAGATGGAAGGTTACAAGGTTATTTGGATATGATCGGACTAAAGTATACTTCTTGTGATACACTAACGTCGGCTTTGACAATGAATAAAGCTTATACTAAGTCTTTATTGCAGGGAATTGACGGTTTATATTTAGCTCCATCAGTTTGCCTTTCCCCTGCCACGAGAGCGGTTATTGAAATAAATGTTAAGAATGAGCTGAAGCTGCCCTATTTCGTAAAGCCAAATGGAGGAGGAAGTAGCATCGGTATGACGAAAGTAAAGCAACTTGACGAACTTTCGTCAGCTATTGATCGGGCATTGGGTACCGAGAATGCGGGGAAGCAGGTTCTAGTAGAAGAATTTGTTTCCGGGAGGGAGTTTTCTGTAGGTATTTATAATAGTAAAGCAGGGTTAAAAGTACTACCGGCAACAGAAGTCATCACTACACGGGAGTTCTTTGATTTTGAAGCTAAATACATCCCTGGGCTTACAAAGGAAATTACACCGGCTGATTTAACGAATGAGCAGCAAGGTCGGGTAGAGCAATTGGTGAAGGAAGTTTATATTAGATTAAACTGTAAAGGATTGGTTCGCATTGATTTTTTTCTTGAAAGAGAAACCGATAAGTTTTATTTCATTGAAATCAACACGATTCCAGGGCAAACCGAAACAAGTTTTATACCACAGCAAGTTAGGGCTGCAGGTCTTCAGGAAACCGATTTTTATACAGAACTGATCGAACAGGCTTTGGTAGAATAGATGGAAAAACAACAATTGGCTAATTATTAATTAGCCAATTTCAAGATAGCTAAATCGAATATTTCTCCAGCATTTCCTCCGTTATGAAGGCTGATTTCCCTGATTTGAGATCAATCAGCGCATAATCGAACCAGCCATCGCAGGAAACTTTTCCTGAATCTTTAAATTTTATAGCAAAAGTTACCACACATCCTTTGTCTTTCATTTCATCTACACCTGTTTCAACAATGAAGTATTGCCCTAATTTTAGCGGACGTTTGTAGTTAACATGAGCCGTACGCACTACCCACCCAAAGCCTTGTTCCATAAACTCTTCCATGGTCATACCATAAAATAGTTCCATTTGCTCATACCTCGCCGCTAATACATAGTCAAAATACTTGCTGTTATGCACATGCTGAAACATGTCTATATCATCGGGCCGCACTTTAAATTCGCTCTCAAAGCGAGCATAGTTATTAATCATTCCCGCTAATATAGCGAAAATTTTGGCTTAATCAAGCATTTCTCAGTCTTAAGGGACAATTTAGGTAGAACTGTGCAGTAAATGATTTCTAATTATTTACTGCTTTATTTGGAAAGCAGGCGTATTTGTACTACCTTTGCAGCCAATTAATTTTTTTATTAACGCTTTAATATTATTCAGGTAATGTATTTAAGTAAAGAGTACAAAGAAGGGATTTTCGCAGAATTTGCAGGAAATGCTAAGAACACGGGTTCTACCGAAGGACAGGTAGCATTATTTACTAAACGTATTGCTCATTTAACTGAACATTTGAAAAAGAATCGTAAAGATTTTTCCACTCAGTTAGCTTTGCAGAAGTTGGTAGGTAAACGTCGTTCCTTATTGTCTTATTTGTATAAGAAAGATATCGAAAGATACCGTGCAATTATCAAAGCTTTGGAACTGAGAGATATTATAAAATAACTTTTGGTAAAAAGAACGAGGAAGCCATTACGTGTAACGTAATGGCTTCTTTGTTTAAACAGATTGTGGATACACTTGCTAATGTGTTCATTTTAACCGATCGGAATCTTATTCTTCACGCAGAGACGTCACCGGTTTAGCGCTAGCCGCTTGAATTACCTGAATGGAATGGTAAGCAATGCAGCGGTTGAAGTTATGTAGGTAGTGTAAAGTTTGCTTTGCTGTTCGTGAAAATTGTCTTTGCCCTGTTCATCCGATAGCCATAGCGAAATGAGTAGGTAACAAGTAATGCCCAAAGAAAGGCTCAAAATGTTGATGGCGCTCTGCACTTTGTGTTTGATGATATTTCGCCAAGCGGTTTTAAAATAACTTCTAATCATATTACGCATAAATTGGTATCTTTCAATAACTTTGTCTTATGAAGGCCAATTTATTAAGATTAAAATTGGACGAATGAACCAAGATCGATTCAAGTTCGTTCAACCTTGTTCAAATACGGCCATTTTTCATAAATGATAGAAAATAAAGATAGATATAGGCTGGCTTGTTTACGTTTGATCGAAAAGAAAGTCGGTTGGGGTGATGGCTCACATTGGTCTAACGCTGATTTCGAAAAACTGAGCAATCTAATCTACGAGAAAACAAATGTATTATTAAGCGCAAGTACCCTAAAACGCGTTTGGGGAAGGGTCCGTTATGACGGAAAGCCGGCAATATCGACGTTAGATGCACTTGTGAATTTTATTGATTATGAAAATTGGCGAGCCTTTGTGGTACAATATGATGAACAAACAAAGCAGGAGACACCAACATCACCGCCTAAAGAAAGGAATGCCTCAAAGTTCAGAACAAGGCTGATATTTTCGTCGTTAATGGTATTAGTTGGTTTATTTGTGATTTTTTCGTTTTTGAACAGAAAAGAAGAAAAGGCAAAAACCAGTCATTTTACATTATCTGAAAAAGATTTTTCCTTTAGTAGCAAACCACTCACAAGAAGTATTCCCAATTCGGTCATTTTTACTTACGATGCTTCTAAGGCAATCGTTGATTCGGTCTTTATACAGCAGACTTGGGATGCAAACCGACGAGTTCAGGTCCCTAAGGACGGAAATACACACACCGCAGTTTATTATGAGCCGGGTTATTACACCGCGAAGCTGAGCATTGGAGGCCAAGTTGTTAAGGAACATCCTTTGCTAGTTGCTACTGATGGCTGGCTAGCCACGATTGACCGTAAACCGATACCTATCTATTTAAAGAAGGAGTGGTACCTCAATAAAAACCAGCTAAGTATACCTGCTAGGATTGTCGAACAATCTAAAATAAGTTTACTCCCGAATCCACCTGTCGTCAAATTTTTTAATGTAGGAAACTTTGAACCTACTTCAGTGAGTGATTTTTCTTTTGAAGTTCAAGTTAAAAATGCTTTTAATGACGGCAGTTCTGCCTGTCAATTTTCTCATATTCTTCTTATCACTGATGCAATGCCCATTGCCATTCCACTTTCTATAAAAGGATGTGTATCAGACTTGAATTTAATGACAGTCGATTCCGTGATCTCGGGCAAATATACAGATCTATCCAAATTTGGTGCTGATCTTTCAAATTGGGTTAAAGTAGCTTGCAGATCGGACGGAAAAGTATTACAGTTTCATGTAAATAATGAAAAAGCCTTTGAGGCGCCCTTAATTTCAAAGAATGCAAAAATTGTTGGCATGGCTTATACCTTTATGGGTACCGGTTCAGTCAAAGGCATCAAACTGTCGAATTCAAGCAAAATGCTTTATAAAGCATTTTAACGCCTTTGCTAAACTGCCAACAAAATATTTCATTACGGAGTTTGTGCAACAATTAACCCCGACCTTATACGTTAAGCCTCTTTAAAGTCTGTAAATTTCCAAATACCTTCGTCATCCTGTTGATAAGAGACGTTGTATTTTCTTTTACCGATTTCTATTTCGAAAGAAAATGGTTTACCTTTTGAAAGTTCAGGCTTATGCTGATTGAGCCTTGCATCGGCAATTTCCTGAATTTGTTCTTTACTATATACTTGGTCCATACTATTTTGATTGATGTTGTTAGCTTATGAACAATTTTCGGCTGGTAATGTTGATTCTTTTTTAAAAAATACAACGTGAAAACAGCTGCTATGCTCTGTGCTAGAGATTATTATAGATCATTAAATATACTTAATAACTGCTCCGCAATAAGCTGATTGCCTCGGTCCGAAGGGTGTAACCCATCGTAGGTCATGTTAATAGACTGGGGCGGATAAGGGTATTCATCTTCGTCAGCATTAAAAGGAATGTTAATATAATCAGGATATTTGAAATTTTTATAGGCGCCGTTAGTTTTATCCCTAAGTCTTTTATAATGGACTAAATTTGCTAAATCAAGTTGCTTATTATGAAATAAATCTATTACCTTGAATCCTTCCAGTTTACCGATGCTAATGATCGCGTTGGCAAATTGCTCTAAATGCTGTCCGTTTTTCTCTTTGTAAGAGCCCCAGGCATTATTATGCATATCGTTAATGTAGACGAAATCTGTTCGTTGCATGGGAGTAATTAGAATAATATCCGCTTTGCGATTTAACTGTTTGATTTTATCGGTTATTGTTTTAAATGCTCCAAATACAGTCGAATTTCCTGTTCCTTGCTGATAGTCCTTTAATGAACCAAGTGTGAGCCCCGCCCACCAATCATTCGTGCCTAAAAAAATAGTATAGACATCTGCTTTCACCAATCCGAGGTTTTCAATCTCCTGGGCTATACGTACAGTAGTCCATCCATTATGCCCCTGGTTAATATAACGAAGAGACGGCTTTTTTTCGGTAACATAAGTCATATAGCCTTTATGGACCCTATTGCCCGTCTCGTTTAAATGATCGTTCAAATAGGTAATGGAATCGCCCAAGGCTAACCATACCGTTTCTTTTTTTGTAAAGGAAGAATAGATAGTAAACACCATCAAAAGAGTCAGAAATCTTTTCATATATAATCGCATTGATTCAGTTTTAGGTGCATCGTTTTTTACTTAAGCCGATAAAGGTTGAGATGTTATTCATTGTGTATGTCCCTACAGTTGGTGTAAGCATGCCACCAATCTTCCAACGACCGGATAACAGGCATAAGTGTTTTTCCAAGATCTGTTAACTTATATTCGACACGTGGAGGTGATTCAGCGTAAGCCTTTCTGCAAATAATGCCATCACGCTCCAATTCGCGTAACTGGGTGGTTAATGTTGCTTGCGTAACCTCCTCCATTTCCCGTCTCAATTCTCCAAATCTTTTAGGGCAGTTACTATAAATAGCATTAATAAGCAAAACCTTCCATTTTCCTCCAATTACCTTAAAAACATTTGTCACGGCACAGTTATTTTCTTTCGAACTTGTTTTTTTCTCATTTTCAAGATGCTCATTATTAATAATAGTATTCTTTTCCATACTTAGTATCGCTTACCAAACTACTTGTGTAATACGCTGAAATCCCTCACTTTCGATTTCTAAAGATAAGTAAATAAGAGCAATCTAATAGGCTTAACATACAAAATAGAAAGCTTCAAAAAACTGTTATATGAATAGAATGATTAATAAGTGGTTTCTTCTTCTCATTGTTTCCTCAGCGATTTTTTTATCTGTCATCGACCTTTTTATCGTAAACGTTGCCGTACCCTCCATTAAAGAGGGGATTCGAGGATCGGACGGTGATATTCAATTGGTAATCGTATTGTATGTTATTGGTTATGCGTCGTTTCTTATAACGGGAGGTAGGGCTGGTGATTATTTTGGAAAGAAGCGTGTATTCATTGCGGGTATCTTAATTTTTACCATCGCTTCCTGTGCTTGCGGCTTTGCTCAAAGTGCCTGGCAGTTAAATCTAAGTAGATTGGTGCAAGGAATAAGTGCTGCTTTTATGGTCCCTCAGGGTGTCGCTTTTATACCGGTGCTTTTTCCGGATCCCAAAGAGCGAGAGAAAGCTCTAGGTATTTATGGCAGTATTGCGGGCACGGCATCCGTCATCGGACAATTTTTGGGCGGTGTATTACCAGATACCCATTTCTTTGTTGCTGGCTGGCGTCTTATATTCTTGATTAATCTTCCAATTGGTCTTGTTGCCTCTTATATGGCTTATCGTTTTCTGTATAACGACAAAGAGAGGCCATCAATAGATAAGACTGCTCAAACGCACAAGAAAACAACCTTTAACTTTTCCGGGGTTGTGCTTCTTATGTTGGCTTTGATCGCTTTTATTTACCCGCTTATCCAAGGGCGCGAACTAAATTGGCCCAAATGGAGCATCTTTTTATTGATTCTGTCCATACCGATATTCTTGATTTTTGTTTATGATCAACGTCATTGTATGAGAATAAAGAAGGAGCCACTGATCCGTTTCGATTTATTTAGTAACAAGTATTTTACTATTGGGTTATTTGCTGCGATTTTTTATTATATGGTGCAAGATTCTTACTTTCTTATCAACGCGATGCATCTTCAAAAGGGCCTTCATGTAAGTTCTTCGATGACCGGGCTTTATTTCGTATTCCAAGGCCTCGGATATGTCATTGCTTCCTTTCTTTCAATAAAACTGGTACAACGTTTTGGTAAATGGGTGTTAATAGGAGGGATTTCCTGTATGATTGGTTCTCTTTTCTTGCATCTCTTGGTGCTACGAGACGGTAATCTGCAGACGATGAAAGTTCTCCCCGTGTTGTTTGTTTATGGGCTGGGTTGTGGTTCGGTGCTACCAACCATGTTCACCATGTCACTTAAGAGCATTGCTTCGCAATTTGCAGGCGCAGCATCAGGACTCTATTTAACCGTTCAACAAATTTCGATTGCTCTAGGTGTAGGTGTTGTTGGCGGATTGTTTTTCAGCGTGTTAGACAACAGGGAGGCCGAAGCGTCCTACTTTCAGGCATACAGCATAACGACAATAGCGAATATATTGCTATTGGTGTTTGTTGCCTTAATATGCTCCTTGTTCCCGTCGCGTCCGTCACGTAGTTAATAATCTATATTGTATACCACCAAAACGTAATCGGTTGAATGGAGTTGATACATTGATGATAGCTATGAATATTGCGGCATTTACTCTAGAATAAAAATCTTCTTTTCAGGAAGACTAATGGCTATTTTTTTGCCCAACCAGTCAATGCTGGTCTTACCTTCATAAATCAGACCTTCTACAAAAGATACCTTCGGTGCTTTTATATGGGCGGTATTATTTGCTGTTTTGATTGACTCAATGGAACCGATAAAAAATCGATTGGTTTTAAGTGAATCAAATTCACTTTTTTTAGCATAGCTCTCAAACTGATTGCTATCTAACGCAAGTGTTTTCATGAATTTTGAGTGAATCCAAAATGAGTTTTGACCCGCTCCCGCATCCAGCGCCACTTGGATCGTTATCTTATTGTTCAATGTTACATATGTGAAAATATCTAAAGCCTTATCTGCATGGTTTGCTATTTGAATATCAATATACTTTTTTTTATCCTTTATATCCAGCTCGCCTAAAGAGATTGTCTTATTTTTATAGTCAATGGTAATGGGAGTATTCTGAAAAGCTTGAAGTGAAATCAAACCATCAATCCCATCCAGCGTTAAGTCGAACGTACTGTAAATTTGATTTTCGAATAGTTGATTGCCAATCCTTAAATCTTTGGCATAATAAATTGGTGTTGTTATAGCTTCGCCGGTTGCCCGATGAGCGACGAAGATATTATAAGAATCTTTTACTTGCAGCTTTTTGGCGAAATCTTTAAAAAACAGATGAAGGCCGGCACCGGTATCGAAGATGAATTTTCCTTTAATGCCATTCACCGTTGCCTCGATCACAAGGTGTCCGGAAGAAGTCAACGTAAAAGGAAGAATGTCTTTTGTTTGTGATCGAGCAATTAAGCCATTTAATAACAATAATAAAATCAGGATTCTTTTCATACTATGCGGAAATACTTATTTTTTTAAGAGGGCCATTCCTCGTGATGTAGGCCAAACCTCCTCGAAACCATATTGAGCGTATAACTTATAAGCGTCGCCATCTGCCACTAAGCTAATATAACAAGAAGCAGGCAATGCATTGTCTATATATTCTTTTAGTTTCTTCATAATCCGCTTACCTAATCCGTTTTTCTGATGGGAGGGAAGTACACAAATATCAACGATTTGGCAATGGCATCCTTTATCGCCAATAATACGTCCCATACCCACCGGTTGATTATTATCGATATCTAACGCGATTACCGAACAAATTGAGTTTGCCAATCCTATTTGAGCTGCTTCCAATGTCTTGGCACTTAAGCCGCTTGCGGTTCGTAGGTGAATATAAGTGATGGGATCAAGGTCACCAAAGTCAACTAAATAGTTATCTGCTTTCATCTTTTTCAAACTTAACAAAAGGGTTGTTAATAAGCAATTGGAGGGCTATAAAGCTATTGTTTTTTTGGGGACTTGGTTAATTGAAGTCTATATACATAGATTGAAAATTGATAGTCATTTTATTAAATTGATTTATAATGTCTTGACCGATGTTGCCATAAAAATGCGCATCAAAGTCGCCAACAGATTCGGTTAACACCGGCAAATTAGCAAGTGCCGCTTTTTTGCCCTGGATAGTAAAAGTTGACAAAGGTATTTTGTAGACCTCAATTTTATGCACACCGCCTGCGCCGCCTCTACCGATACTGTCGATCTTGCCTTCGCTTTCCACTTTTGATTTGTTAGCATCATAATATTTTTTAAAGAGCTCTGTTTTCATTGCTCCGGTGTCGAAGTGGCAAAGTAAGGTGTCATCTCCTACTTGCAATTGAATAACCGGAGTTAGCTCGTCTAAGAATAGGTTTTGACCAACATTGTTAGAAACAGATGGAGGGATATAAAATTGGCCATCTCGTGCAATTTGTACTTCCCGTAAAAGGTTCATTACCGGAAATCCGATAATCCCGTGAATAGCAAAGTCGAGTTGAGGGAATTGCAAGTTTTTATCAGGAAGAACTAAAAAAACCACATTTTTTAACTCAGTTTTATCAATAAAAATACTTGGTGCAATGGCGAGCATAGCTTGGTTTTGTATGGAAGTGCTACTTCCCAAATCGATGCTTGTTGCTATGATTTTCAATTTCAGCTTTTGCGCATAACTTAAACTAATAGTAGATAAGTTCGCGCCTGTATCAAACACGAAATCGCTCACTTGATTTCCTATGCGGATTGGAATATTCATTAACCCTATTTTGTCTCTCGTCCATTTTACACGACTTTCTACTTTCGTAATCTGCTGAGGGGGGACATTCTCCAGTGCACGCCATAGTTTTATTGTATTTTTCAAATCGGCAACTTTGGCTGAGTCTAAAAAAGTGCTATAAGAGGCAAGGATTTGCTCGCCCACTTTTGCCGCTTTGCGATACGCATTCAATTTAACGAAATTGTCCATCTGTACGTTTAATAATGGAGGTGCAGTCTGCGGTGTCAGTTCACTTTTATGGTATTTTAGTAGACTTTCAATTTTTTTCGCAGATTGTGTACAGCGGTTTGAAGCATTGTCAATAAATGCTCCGTAATATAGGCTGTTGAGTTCAGAAAGCGTGTCCTTTTGTTGTCTGTAGCTTGCTTCTAGTTTTAAAAAGTCTTTCTCCTGAAGAAATTTTTCAAGAATTGACGTTCCCGTCTGTTGAGCGAGTGCATAGTTACTAAGGGAGAGAAAAAAAACTGAGAGCCATTGTGTTTTCATTGCCTTGAATCGATGTTTTGAACTAATTGCCTTAAGACGTAGAAATACCCTAAAAGGTTGCATAAGTCGCTAATTTTTCTGATACGAATTAGCGAAAGTAAGAGGTTATCGGTTGAGAAACTAGCAGCGGATCCTGCTGAGTGCTTGAGCGGTTATACTGATGTAAACAGCCAAAAGAGCTGACTCGTCTAAATCGCGCTGATGATTTGTTAATATAAAAGCATTAAAGAATTAACACAGAGAGAATAGTTTTGTCGAATACTATATCGCAAAAAATTGAGATGAAACAGCTAATTCTTCTACTATTTATTTTTTTAATTGCTAAACAGCCGATCCTTTCACAGACTACGCAAGCCTCTATCGCCGGAAAAGTCAGTGACGAAACCGATCAACCCATAGCGGGTGCCTCGGTTCAGGTGCGAAATGAATCAACCGGATTTACGACAAAAACGTCTACCAGCACAAGCGGTGATTTCAATTTTAAAGAACTGCCACTGGGAGGACCCTATACGGTACGTGTACAATTTATAGGTTATGGCGAGCAAATCCGTACAGGGTATACCCTCAATCAGGGAGATGTGGTTCGTATTAGTGTAAAAATGGCTGAATCTTCCCAAAACTTAGATGCGGTAGAAATAACTGCTGCCACCGGTTTGAAGGATAAGATTGAGAATCTGGGAGCGGCAACCGCGGTTAGTGCTAAGGATGTGACCCGCTTGCCGGTTAATGGGAGGAATTTTACTTCCCTTACCGATTTATCGCCCTTGGCAAGTGGAGGAAGCATCGCCGGGCAATTGGGCTCATCAACCAACTTTACAATTGATGGGATGAATTCGAAGAATCCCACCTCGGCGGGATCTACAACCAGTCGAAGCGGTGCACCCTTTTCAATTTCCATTGAAGCGGTACGCGAATTTAAAGTTGTGACCAATCAATATGATGTTACATTGGGGCGCGCTGGAGGTGGTACTATCAGCGCTGTAACCAAAGCTGGTACGAATACACTGAGTGGTAGTGCCTGGAATTACATGCGTGCCGACTGGTTATCGAGTCCTTATGACATCCGTGGCAATAAACGCAACGATGATTTTTCTACTTATCAATATGGTTTTACCTTGGGAGGGCCCATTGTTAAAGATAAGGTTCACTTCTTTGTAGCTTGGGATCATCAGCGGGA
This sequence comes from Olivibacter sp. EAT-5, assembly GCF_044784325.1. NCBI lineage: Bacteria > Pseudomonadati > Bacteroidota > Sphingobacteriia > Sphingobacteriales > Sphingobacteriaceae > Olivibacter > Olivibacter sp. EAT-5. The sequence continues at coordinate 4,152,700 of NZ_CP173028.1, forward strand.
CGCAAGACCTTTAATTATTGCAGATATCAATTCCCCTACAGATGAAAGACGTTTTAATGTTACACAATCGACATTGGATGAATTTGTCGAAATCGGTCGTTCAAAATACGGTTTAGGTGCTGGTCCGCAATACGGTTCTTTCGGTAAAAAAAGAGGATCCGACGCTGTTTTTGCTCGTATTGATTGGCAGTTGAATGATCGTAACTTATTAACAATCCGTGATAACTATACCAACGACCGAAATAAATTAGGTTTAGCCGATAACACGCGAATTAATTTGTATGAGTCTTATGGAGATGATAAGAATATTGACAATAGCTTTTTGGCTACTTTACGTACAACACTAAGTCCTCGACTTACAAATGAGTTGAAGGTACAGCATTTATATACGCATCAAAAAAGTAGTCCGGGTAGTCAATTACCGGAAGCCAATATTCCACGTGCTATTGTTGAAAACGTGGCTTCCCAGGTTGGCGAAGACAACTTGTTCACCAACATTCAATTAGGTGGCCATCGCTTTGCGCAAGAAGGGTTTACAAATAATGTGATTCAATTGATCGATAACATTTATTATAATACCGATAAAATCAATTATACATTTGGCGTCGACTTGATGTATACGCATGCCAAATCATTATATGGTAGTGAGGTGAATGGACGTTTCCAATTTAGGCCAACAGCGGCAACGGAGACTACCCCCGGAGCTACGGCTTTAGAGAATTTTAATAATCTCGCTCCTTATGCGTTCTATCGTGAAGTCCCTTTGGTAGCAGACCCAACTGTTGTTGGAAAGATTTTTAATGCAGGTATATACGGACAAATGCAAACAAAGTTAGCCACAGGTCTGGAAATGATGGCCGGTTTGCGTGTGGATTACGGGCATTATCCAAAATCACCTTTAAACCAGGAATTATACGATGCCTTAGGCGTACGTACCGATCATAAGTTGAAATCTTTTGTAATACAGCCACGCTTCCAGTTTACCTGGGATGTTAATGAGGAACATAGGGATTATATTCGCCTAGGAGCAGGTGTCTTTGCTTCGGATATCAATAATTACATGACCATTAATAATTTAACATTTGATGGTCGACATTTTGCTACGGTGGATGTAAGGGATGCTTCTATATTAAGGCCCGATTTCATTGCCTATAGAAATGACCCGTCTACTATTCCGACTTATGCAGACTACCAGGTGCCAACCATTAATACCTATTCGTCAGATGCAAAAATTCCAATTGTTTACAAGGGGAACATCTCTTACACCCGTTTTATTACCGATAAACTGAAAGTAGGTGTGACAGGCTATGCTACATTAGGAAGAAATAACTATATGTATGTAGATCGTAATATGGTGGCTGATCCGGTTTTTCGCTTAAGTAACGAAGATAACCGTGGCGTGTATGTACCAGCGAGGGCCATCGTTAATGGAGCTGCCGATTGGAAAGCCGGGCGAATTAGTGAACGCTTTGGCCGCGTGCTCGAATTGAATAGCGAAGGGAAAGTAAATCAATTTGCGGTGGTGGTTGACGGTACCTATCAATACTTTAAAGATGGAGAGATATCGGTAAGCTATACATGGAATGATACCAAGGATAATACATCTTATAATGGAAATGTGGCAAATTCAGCGACCTTATCCCTTCCGGTGAAAGATGATCCGCGTGATCTTAGCGTGATGAGTTATTCGAACAGTCAGTTTAGGCATAAGGTGGTTTTCTATGGTACCTCACCTAGTTTCCATGGTTTCAATATCGGCATTCGTTATTCCGGTGTTGCAGGTACCCGCTACAGTCTTCTGGCTGGTGGTAATACCAATGGTGACTTTGTTACCAATGACAATGACTTAGCGTTCGTTTTCGATCGGAACGACCCGAGCACTGCCGAACAGATACGTACGGGTTTACAAGCTTTATTGGATAATCCGGAAGCAAGCCAAAGTTTAAAGGATTATATCAACAAGTATTCGGGTAAGATTGCGGAGCGAAATGGTGGTGTTAATGGGTTCTATGGAGTGATTGATTTAAGGGTAACAAAAAAGTTTATGCTCTACAAAACACACTCTTTGGAATTATCATGTGATATTTTTAATGTCGCTAATCTGTTTAAAAAGACTTGGGGAGCAAACGAATCTTTAGGAAATCAAGCTTTGTATGCCTTGACTGGTTTTGATGCAGCAACGCAACAGTATAACTACCGTGTAAACAATACAGGCATTGTGAATCCTTCAGGAAATCCTTACCAATTCCAATTAGGTGTACGTTATGGATTTTAATTGCAAATACAAATATTAAGAAGCTTTTATGGCCGATCGAGCCCATAGTTATAATGAGGGTCCGATTGGTCAAATCCCTATACATTTTACAGAAGCCACACTATAAAGTGATGGCTTTTTTTATTTACCTTTGTGGCAAAATAAGAGTCTAATAATTAAAAATGGATGCGTTTTTTAAGACGACCAACGCATCACTGAACGAAAACATGAGTTATAACGCAATTAAAAAAACATTCGATATTGGCGATGGCCGTCAGATCGAAATTGAAACCGGTAAATTAGCGAAACAGGCTGACGGTTCTGTTGTGGTTAAGATGGGGAACACCATGCTTTTAGCCACCGTGGTATCCGCTCAAGAAGCAAAACCAGGAACTGATTTTCTTCCTCTATCTGTTGATTATCAAGAAAAATATGCGGCAACCGGTCGCATTCCCGGCGGATTTTTGCGAAGAGAAGCACGCTTATCCGACTATGAAATTTTAATTTCACGCTTGGTTGACCGAGCGCTACGCCCTTTATTCCCTGATGATTATCATGCAGATACACAGGTTATGATAACACTGATATCAGCTGATAAAGATATTATGCCGGATGCATTAGCTGGATTAGCAGCATCCGCAGCTTTAGCTGTTTCCGATATTCCTTTTAACGGGCCCATTTCGGAAGTTCGCGTAGCAAAAATTGACGGTAAATTCGTAATTAATCCATTATTAAGTGACTTGGAGAGAGCTACGCTTGAGTTTATTGTTGCAGGTTCGGCCAACGATATTGTGATGGTAGAAGGCGAGGCTAAGGAGATTTCCGAAGAAGAAATGGTGGAAGCCATTGCTTTTGCCCATGAGGCTATTAAAGTGCAGGTACAAGCACAACTCGAATTGGCAGAAATGGTTGGTAAACTTGAGAAAAGGGTTTACAACCACGAACCTAGTAACCCGGAATTAAAAGAACGTGTTTACGCAGCTACTTACGACAGTGTGTATGCCGTTGCTAAATCCGGTTTGTCTAAAAAAGAGCGATCAGCCAAATTTGCTGACATTGCAGAGGCTTTTGCCCTTACATTGGGCGAAGATGTGGATGAAGAAACCGTATTCTTAGCAAAGAAATATTTCCATGACGTACAATATGATGCTGTGCGAAACCTCATTCTTAATGAAGGTATACGGCTCGACGGACGTGATGTGCGTACCGTGAGACCTATTTGGAGTGAAGTCGATTATTTACCTGCCGCACACGGATCGGCAATTTTCACCCGGGGTGAAACGCAGTCGCTTACTTCAGTCACACTAGGAGCGAAGGAAGATGAGCAAATGATCGATGGTGCATTTATTAATGGCTATAGCCGATTTATTTTACACTATAATTTTCCTGGTTTTTCCACCGGTGAAGTGAGACCAAATCGTGGCCCGGGTCGTAGAGAGGTTGGACATGGTAACTTGGCGATGCGTTCATTAAAACAAGTGCTGCCCAGTCAAGAGGAAAATCCTTATACGATACGAGTTGTTTCTGATATTTTGGAATCCAATGGTTCGTCCTCTATGGCTACCGTTTGCGCCGGAACATTGGCACTTATGGATGCAGGTGTAAAAATCACAGCGCCTGTATCAGGAATCGCGATGGGACTTATTACGGATGAAAAAACAGGTAAGTATGCGGTATTAAGTGATATTCTTGGTGATGAGGATCATTTGGGAGATATGGACTTTAAAGTCACTGGAACTAGCAAAGGTATCGTTGCTTGTCAAATGGACTTGAAAATCAATGGGCTGAAATGGGAGGTTCTAAAAGAAGCACTATATCAAGCTAAGGAGTCACGTTTACATATCTTAAACGAGATGCTCAAAACGATCGAAGCTCCTCGTGAAGATTTTAAACCACACGCTCCGCGCATTGTGAGCTTAACAATTGATAAAGAGTTTATTGGTGCTATTATCGGCCCCGGAGGCAAAATCATCCAGGAAATGCAAAGGGAAACCGGTACTACCATTTCGATCGAGGAGATTGAAGGTAAGGGCATCGTACAAGTCTTTGCAGACAATAAAACTTCTATCGATGACGCTGTTAGGCGCATTAAAGCGATTGCAGCAAAACCGGAAGTAGGCGATGTTTACGAAGGCAAAGTGAAATCTATTATGCCTTTCGGTGCCTTTGTCGAAATCTTACCGGGTAAAGATGGATTGTTGCACATTTCTGAGATCGATTGGAAACGTTATGAAACCATGGAAGGAATTTTTCAAGTCGGTGAAATTGTTAAGGTTAAACTGTTAGATATCGATAAACAAGGTAAATTGAAGCTTTCCAGAAAAGCACTTTTGCCTCGTCCCGAAAAAAAGCAGGAACCGGAAAATAAACAAGAACAATAGTTAAATACTAGAAGCCATTGCTTTCTTTGCGTTTGAGCATTTAGCAATGGCTTTTGCTTTTCTACCGTTTTGGTCCTTCACAAAAGATTTTACCAATGAAACATTTAGTAGCTCCTTCAATTTTGTCTGCCGATTTTGCTAATCTTCAACGCGATATTGAAATGCTCAATAAAAGCGACGCTGATTGGATCCATGTAGATATTATGGATGGTGTATTTGTTCCCAATATTTCTTTTGGGTTTCCTGTTGTAAAAGCCGTAAAGCAACACGCCCTTAAACCTTTGGATGTGCATTTGATGATCGTAGATCCGGATCGTTACTTAAACGAATTTAAGGAGGCTGGCGCGAACAACATTTCCGTTCATTTTGAAGCCTGTATCCATTTGCATCGCACTATACAAAAGATTAAAGAATTGGGATGTCGGGCAGGGGTAGCGATTAATCCTCACACACCGATCGCCCAATTGAGCGATATTGTTGAAGATATTGATTTAGTCTGTATGATGTCCGTGAACCCGGGTTTCGGGGGGCAAAAATTTATAGAGAGCACCTACCGGCGCATTCGCGAATTGCGTTTGCTTGCTCAGGATAGAAATCCAAATCTGTTAATAGAAATTGATGGCGGTGTAAACCATCAAAATTCGTTATCTTTATTGCAAGCGGGGGCCAATGTATTGGTGGCTGGTAATACTGTTTTTGGCGCAGATGATCAAATGGCGTCCATAAAACAACTTAAAGACGTGTCGATAACAAGAAAAGCCGTTTAAAGACAATACAAAATGTAAAGGGGGCCGATGGCCCCTTTTTAGTTTTTGGATAAAATACAGAATTTAATTTTGTTATCTATTTAAGCCAACGAAAAGATTGTCATTATTTTGACAATAAAACCTCAAAAACTTTGAATTTTTTTTATAAAAAGTTTACATTTGCCAAACATAGATGAATTCGTTTATATGCAGTATCTACTGCATTGACATGTAAAATGAATCTGTTTAATTCTCCTCTGCCATTGAAGGCATTTTTATAGAGGAATAAAATGATTTATTGCTATACCAGTATAAAAAGCTATTTTAAGTGAAATTGTTAATTAATGCTCATTTTTTAAATCTATAGAAAGAATAATGAAACACAATTTTGGTGCGGGGCCATGCATACTTCCTTCAGAGGTCTTCCAAGAAGCTTCTCAAGCAATAATTGATTTTAATAATTCCGGTTTATCCATTTTAGAAATTTCCCATCGTTCCAAAGCCTTTGAAGCCGTTATAGAAGAAACTGAGGCGTTAGTAAAGGATTTATTATCTGTCCCCGATGGGTATTCGGTGTTGTTTTTGCAGGGGGGGGCTAGCCAACAGTTCGCAATGGTGCCGATGAATTTACTTCCTCAAAATGGAAAAGCAGCTTATTTAGACTCAGGAACCTGGGCGTCAAAAGCTTATAAAGAAGCTCAGAAATTCGGAGCTATTGAGGTGGTCGCTTCGTCCAAAGATGCGAATTATACCTACGTTCCTAAGGAGTATACGATACCGGCGGATGCGGCTTATTTTCATTATACTTCTAATAATACAATTTATGGAACTGAGCTCTTCGAAGCACCACAGTCGCCTATTCCATTAGTCTGTGACATGTCGTCCGATATCTTAAGTCGTAAGATTAACGTTGCTGATTACGGACTCATTTATGCAGGGGCACAGAAGAATATGGGGCCTGCGGGAGTGACGCTCGTTATTGTTAAAAACGATATTTTAGGAAAAACCGGTAGGGATATCCCATCAATATTCGATTATCGTAAACATGCAGAAGCCGGATCTATGTATAATACACCGCCGGTTTATGCTATTTATGTCTCCTTATTAAATCTCCGTTGGCTGAAGGCGAAGGGGGGTATAGAGGAAATCGAACGTGAGAATATTATCAAAGCAAGAACATTGTACGATGAAATCGATCGTAATCCATTGTTTAAGGGAACAGCCAAGCTAGAAGATCGCTCAAGAATGAATGTTACTTTTGTTATGGAAAACGCTGAACTGGAAAAATCATTCCTTGCCCTAACGGAAGAGCGCGGGTTAGTCGGGTTGAAAGGACATAGAAGCGTAGGTGGTTTCCGGGCATCTATTTACAACGCGCTTACTATTACTAGTATTAATACATTAGTTGATTTGATGCAAGAGTTTGCTGAGAAAAATGCTTAGTGAACATAACTGCCCGAATTAATGATGAATGGCATATAGATAAAGGTTTTTTGATAAAATTGCTGCCGAATTCTCTATGCTATGTTTAAATTATTTCCTTGTTTGTCAACATGGACAGCAGGAGTTTTATGAATTTTTATAGATAGAATATCATAGTATGAAACTATTAGCAAACGACGGTATAGATCCACTAGGAAAGGAATTGTTAGAAAAAGCTGGATTTACTGTTGATACTAACCATATCCCTCAGGATGAGTTAGCTGTGAAATTACAGGCTTATGATGCCATAACGGTTAGAAGTGCAACCAAAGTCAGAAAGGATTTAATCGACGCTTGCCCAAATCTAAGATTGATTGGTAGGGGAGGTGTAGGCATGGATAATATTGATGTCGAATATGCAAAATCAAAAGGGATTGCCGTTGTCAATACTCCTGCAGCGTCTTCACAATCAGTAGCGGAGCTTGTCTTCGCACATCTTTATAATGGTGTTCGATTTCTGTATGATGCTAATCGCAAAATGCCTGTAGAAGGAGATACGAATTTTGCCGGATTAAAAAAGGCTTATGCAAAGGGGGTTGAACTGAAGGGGAAAACGCTAGGTGTAATTGGTTTTGGCCGTATTGGTCAGGAAACTGCAAAAGTAGCACTGGGCGTTGGTATGAATGTTATTGCCAGTGATTTTGTGGCTATACCCAAGGCGTTAACTTTAACGTTATCAGGTGGTATTTCTGTTGATGTGCCGGTAAAACAGGTAAGTACTGATGAACTGATCAAACAAGCAGATTTTATTAGCTTGCATGTGCCTTTCTTAGATAAGCCGGTTTTAGGTACAGCTGAATTTGCCCTGATGAAAAATGGGGTAGGTATTGTTAATGCCTCTAGAGGTGGTACGATTGATGAATTAGCTTTAATCGAAGCATTGAATAATGGGACGGTTTCGTTTGCAGGTCTTGACGTTTTTGATAGCGAGCCGACGCCAAGAAAAGAAATACTTACTCATCCAAGAGTATCGCTAACACCTCATATTGGTGCTGCAACAAACGAGGCGCAAGAAAGAATCGGAGAAGAATTGGCCAATATCATAATTGGATATTTTAAAGGGTAGTTTAAACAACCATTCATTCTTAATTATGAGAAGGGAAACTAAAAACGTTTCCCTTTTTTTGTTTGAAGCCTTCCTTCCAGGATTACCTCGCTTTGCTCGGTGATCCCCGGGAGGGGGGATTCAAAGCAACATCAACGACTCACTGCGTTCGTCACACTTTGTTGTTAATAGGCTTTTGTTTGAGCAAGCTCACAAAAGGGATTACCTCGCTTTGCTCGGTGATCCCCGGGAGGGGGGATTCAAAGCAACATCAACGACTCACTGCGTTCGTCACACTTTGTTGTTAATAGGCTTTTGTTTGAGCAAGCTCACAAAAGGGATTACCTCGCTTTGCTCGGTGATCCCCGGGAGGAGGGCTTCAAAGCAACATCAACGACTCACTGCGTTCGTCACACTTTGTTGTTAATAGGCTTTTGTTTGAGCAAGCTCACAAAAGGGATTACCTCGCTTTGCTCGGTGATCCCCGGGAGGAGGGCTTCAAAGCAACATCAACGACTCACTGCGTTCGTCACACTTTGTTGTTAATAGGCTTTTGTTTGAGCAAGCTCACAAAAGCCTATTAACAACAAAACCCGGCTGTTGCCGGGTTGATGTTGCTTTGGCGGAAAGTGAGGGATTCGAACCCCCGGTCCTGTTACAGACAACGGTTTTCAAGACCGCCGCATTCGACCACTCTGCCAACTTTCCGGGACAAAAGTACAAACTCCATCCGTTTTAACAAATTTAATTTTACCTTTTTTCGTTCATTTAAAGTAACTCCTTCATTTCTTGTAAATTAATTTTATGTAAACAAATCGTGCCTAAAAGTAAACCATATAAAGGAAGATTGATATAAGGCCTATGATTGTCTAAATCCGATCTTTTTACCGTTTTTTTATAAAGAAACGACCTCACAAAAAGGTCGCTTAACCTATTTTTAACGAATTTCTAAGTAAATTATTAGTGCTCCCTAATCAACAGGGTTTCGGTAAATTCAATTAAAGAAAGTTTTTTCTCACGTGCGACCGCCATTACTTCTAAGGCTTGATAGGCTTGCTCAGCAAAACTCATTTTTTTCTTATGAGCTAACTTTTCTATGCCAAGATCGTTGTATATGGCCGTTACACGATCTATTTTTTGTTGCTGATCAAATTCGTTAATCTCAGTCCAATGGATTAACTCTTGTTTATCTGATCCTTTAGCTAATTGTAGCGCATTGATAAGTAAATAAGTTTTTTTATTTTCAATGATATCACCCCCAACCTGTTTCCCAAATTTACTAGGATCTCCATATACATCCAATATGTCGTCCTGTAGCTGGAAAGCGATTCCTATATTAACGCCAAAGGTGTAAAGGTTCGATCGATCCTGCTTGTCTGCTCCTCCCAGAATGGCCCCAATTTCTAAAGCCGCACCCAATAATACGGACGTTTTTAGACGAATCATATGGAGGTATTCTTCTTCGGTTACCGTCGCCAGTTTTTCAAAATCCATATCCAGTTGCTGGCCTTCACATACCTCTTGAGCCATTTTGTTAAAAACTTTCAGCAATTCAGCAAGCAACTCAGGTTTGCACTCAGCAAGCAATTGATATGCCCGAATCAAGGTTGCATCCCCGGATAAGATAGCGGTATTGATATCCCACTTTTTGTGGATGGTCTCCCGTCCTCGTCGCAGTGGGGCTTCATCCATAATGTCGTCATGCATTAAGGTGAAATTATGGAACATTTCGATAGCCAAGGCCGCTGGAAGGCCTTCTTTTATTGTTGCCCCAAATAATTCAGCTGCCAATAAAGTGAGAACCGGTCTTAAACGCTTGCCTCCGATTGCCAAAAAATATTTGATCGGTTCGTATAGGGTATTTGGATTGTCTGGAAAATTTCTTTCTGTTAAGGCCTCGCCAATAATAGTCTGTAATGCTGCTATAGAATGCATGACACGAAGATAGAAAAATTAGTTCACATCACCTTTCATGTGTTACTATTAAAGAAATCCTTGCCTTAAAAGCGAAACTTGTGCTTAACTCATGAGTGTAAAGTCAATCTGACGTTTTGCTAAGTTGACCGTTTTCACTTTTATCTGTACCTCATCGCCTAGCTGATAGCGTTTCTTTTTGCGCTGGCCAATAATAGCATAATTCTTCTCGTCAAGCGAATAAAAATCATCTGTAATATCCCGCAGTCGCACCATCCCTTCACATTTGTTTTCTTCGATTTCAACATACATTCCCCACTCTGTGACGCCTGAAATAATGCCGGAATAAACACTGCCGATCTGATCCTGTAAAAATTCTGCTTGTTTATATTTTACGGAAGTGCGCTCTGCATCTGCCGCTTTCTTTTCCATTTGTGATGCGTGGGTACACATCTTCTCGTACATTTCTTCATTTACAGCCTTTCCATCTGCCAGATAGTGCGCTAATAAGCGATGTACCATCACATCCGGATACCGTCTGATAGGTGAAGTGAAATGTGTGTAATAGTCAAAAGCCAGTCCGTAATGACTATGCTTTTTTGTAGTGTAAATGGCTTTTGCCATTGATCGGATGGCCAACGTAGTAAGGACATTTTGTTCTTTGGTACCTTCAACGTCGTGCATTAACGCATTTAAAGATTTTGCAATCTCTTTTTCTGATTTAGTACTGACTTTGTATCCAAAGCGAGCGGCAAACTGTGCAAACGATGCCAAACTTTCTTCATTGGGCGCATCGTGACTCCGATAAACAAAAGGCAATTTATTCTTTCCTTTGCCTTGTTTGCCTATGAATTCCGCCACTTTTCTGTTGGCTAGAAGCATAAAATCCTCAATCAATTTATGGGCGTCTTTTCGCTCTTTGGTATAAACACCTAGTGGTTTGCCGTTTTCATCGAGTTTAAATTTAACTTCAGTTGATTCAAAATTGATCGCCCCCTGTTTAAATTTACGATCACGAAGAATATATGCGAGCTTGTTGAGAATCAGAAGCTCTTCGCTAAACTGGCCTTCCTTGTTCTCAATAATCTCTTGTGCCTCTTCATAGGTAAAGCGTCTGTCCGAATGAATGATGGTTCTTCCGAACCATTGCTCTTTCACGTGAGCTTGATCATCGATGATAAATACGGCAGAAAAACAGAGTTTATCTTCGTTAGGTCTTAATGAACACAAATTATTTGATAACCTTTCGGGTAACATAGGAATCACACGATCTACCAAATAAACTGACGTTCCTCTTTCGTATGCTTCCTTGTCTAAGGCGCTGTCCGGCTGAACATAGTGTGTTACGTCGGCAATGTGCACACCTACTTCGTAATTGCCATCTGGCATTTTTCGGAAAGAAATGGCATCATCAAAATCCTTTGCGTCGGCTGGGTCGATCGTAAAGGTTAGAACGCTTCGGAAATCTTTCCTTCTACTTATTTCGATTGGACTAATAACCTCTTCTATTTTGTCTGCTTCTTGCTCTACCGCTGTTGGAAATGCTAAAGGGAAACCAAAATCAGCAAGGATAGCATTCATTTCAGTGTTGTTTTCCCCTTGCTTCCCTAGTACATGCTTTACACGGCCAACGGGATTTTTGCTGCCCTGCGGCCAATCAGTAATAGTAACAACGACTTTATCCTGATCTTTCGCTCCATTTAAATCCTCAATAGGAATGTAGATATCATGAAGCATTTTTCGGTCATCGGCAATTAGGAAAGCAAATCGTTTGGATATGCTCAGTATACCGGTAAAATCACTTCTAAATCGTTCAATTATTTCTACAACTTCGCCTTCTTTTTTGCGGCCTCTACTTTTTTCATAAACGTAAACTTTTACGGTATCCCCATGCAGTGCATTCCGAAGCTTTCTAGGCGCTACAAAAATGTCCTCTTCGAATTCATCTTCGGTAACAATATAAGCAGAACCATCGGCTGTCATATCTACTTTGCCAACGATGAAGGTATGCAACTCCCGCAAGGTAAATTTGCCTGTTTCAACTTCTTTAAATAGACCTGATTTTGATTTCGACTCTTCTTGAAGGATCGATAATATAGTGTTTTTTGAAGTTGGGTCTGCAATATTTAGTTTAGCAGACACTTGTTTATAATTTAAGGCTTTATTTCCTGACTTTTCGAACACATCGGCTATCAGTTGGGAAAGTACCTGCTTAATTGCATTTGCTTTTTTTGTAGACATATAACAGCTTTTAAATAGGATTGCCTTAGCTTAAGGTAAAATCTATGCTTATTAATTACAATAACATTCGAACTACTCGATAGTTCTAAAATTATATCAAATTCAGGCGTCAGAAGCGTCCTTTAACGTTTTGCATTTATTGCATATGCCGATGGCATTAACCGACACCTGCTCTATCGTAAAACCTGATGGCGTACTGATGTTTGGCAACGTGATTTCCTCTAAGCAGTACACACTATTGCAATTCGAACAAGTGAAATGTACGTGTTCATCGTGATGCTCGTGACTCTTACACTGTGTTGAACAAAGGGCATAGGTGGCTGTGCCATGTAAATCGAAAATTTTGTGAATAATACCTTTTTCTTCAAACGCGCTTAAAACCCGATAAAGCGTAACCCGATCAATATCCTCTCCAATTGATCTTTCCAAATCGGGTTGGGAGGTCGCGGTGTCTTTGTTGAAAATCTTCTCCAATACTGATAGCCGCGGGTGGGTAACTTTCAGGCCATGTTTTCGCAAGATATTTTCAAACGTCTTTATTTTATCTTCTCTCATCACTGCTTGTATTGAATAATAGAAAAAACAACACCTATTTAGTCTTTAAGCCTGTTTGGTCTCTTTTTCTAAAAATGAGATATAAACCAATAGCCACAAAAGGTAAGCTTAACAATTGTCCCATATTGAATGCCATGCTGTTTTCAAAGGCTTCTTGATTTTCTTTGACGAATTCAACTATAAAGCGGAGCCCAAACACCAAGACCATGAAACAGCCAAACAAAAAAGCAGGTTTGACATGTTTCCCTTGTTTATACAAGTTTAATAATAAAATAAATATTATTAAATAACCTATTGCTTCGTAAAGTTGCGCAGGATGTCTAGGAATGTTGTCGACCTGCGAAAAAATAACTGACCAAGGGAGTTGACTTGGTTTTCCAATAATTTCGGAGTTGAAAAAATTGCCGGTTCGAATAAAGGCGCCCGAAAGCGCAGCAACGATTACCAGGCGATCGGCTATCCACCAGAAATTTATTTTTGTTTTGCGGCAATAAAGCAATAAAGCTATTATGATACCAATAGCCCCGCCATGGCTTGCTAGACCCTGGAAACCTGTAAAAGTAATATGCCCGTTTACATTCCTAATAGGGAGTATCATTTCCAGTAGATGGTTTTTGTAGTAATCGAATTCATAAAATAAGCAATGGCCTAAACGAGCTCCTAATACCGTTCCTATAAACACATAAATGGTCAGCTGATCTAACAAGTCTTGTGGCTTTCCCTCTTTTTTGAAAATCCTTAGTAATATTACATAACTAAAAAAAAACGCCAACATAAAGCATAACGTGTAATAACGAAGACCGAATCCACCGATGCGGAAAATCTCGGGTTCGATATTCCAATGTATGCTTGATAAAAAACCGAACATAGGGATCTGTGTGTTTATGTGATGTACAAACATAGATAAAATTGTTCAATATGCAACCTTGTTTCCTTGTTTGGAAACTCAATATTCGTTACCGATTATGGCAGGCAACGAATATAAAGCTTATAAGCTGCTCGTTAGAAGTTAGGTTTAAGTAAATACTTGTCGTAGAATTTGAATATATGGCCCGCAGCTTCTTCAGCCGTATCCACCAACCGATATAAATTAAGGTCTTCCGCACTGATTTTCCCCTCTTCCAACATTCTATCTTTTATCCAATTGAACAAGCCGCCATAGTATGATTTACCAACCAAAACAATCGGGAAGCGAGCAATTTTGCCTGTTTGTATCAACGTAATGGCTTCAAATAACTCGTCCATGGTTCCAAAGCCTCCAGGTAGCACAATATAGCCTTGGGAATATTTCATAAACATAACTTTCCTTACAAAAAAATAATTGAATTCCAGTAACTTATCTCGGTCAATGTACTTGTTGTGGAATTGCTCAAAAGGAAGTTCAATGTTCAGGCCTACAGACTTTCCGCCAGCTTCGTAAGCACCTTTGTTGGCCGCTTCCATGATACCTGGGCCACCACCGGATATTACACCGTAACCTCTTTCTGTAAGTAAACGGGCACACGCTTCGGCAATTTTATAGTCATTATGATCCCTCGAAGTGCGAGCGGATCCGAAAATCGAAACACAGGGGCCTATTTTTGCTAATTTTTCAAAACCTTCTACAAATTCGGCCATAATCTTAAAAATCTGCCAAGAATCTTTTACCTTAATTTCTTGCCAGGTTTTATTCTCAAACGCTTTTCTTATCTTGTCTTCACTTGTTATCATACGCTTATATTTCAGTAATAAATAGTCTCTTCATACGCTAGAAACTGTTTTCTGCTAATGTAATGAAATTTTTTACCTTTTTATCTATGAACTTTTCTGTCAGTTTTCGCTTACCTTTGTGTTATGAACTTTTCTTCTAAGCTATTAGAGAACGCGGTTAATGAATTCAGTCGTTTACCTGGTATAGGACAAAAGACAGCTTTGCGTTTGGTATTGCACCTGCTAAATCAACCTGCCGATGATGTTACTAAATTTAGTGACGCGTTAACTAAATTGAAATCAGAAATATGCTATTGCGCTGTTTGTCATAATATCGCTGACGAAGCGATCTGTGAAATTTGCAACGCCCCCAAAAGGGATAAGGGATTGATTTGCGTGGTTGAAGATACGCGAGACGTAATGGCAATCGAAAATACGAATCAATTTAACGGAGTGTATCATGTTTTGGGAGGGCTAATCTCACCAATGGATGGAGTTGGGCCTTCCGATTTGAGTATTGATAGTCTGATAAACCGTTTACGTGAAAATGATGTCCATGAAATCATCCTAGCGCTGAGTGCAACAATGGAAGGGGACACGACGATTTTTTACCTCTATAAAAAGTTGAAGGATTTTAATGTTCAAATTAGCACAATAGCACGGGGAATATCCTTCGGCGGTGAATTGGAATATGTTGATGAAGTTACACTGGGTCGATCCATCGTTACCAGAGTACCCTATGAACGCAGTATAGCGTAAAATAATGTCATTTCCGTGATTATAAACTGAGTTTACAAAAAAGTGCCTACTGCCGTATAACGATAATGATGACAAATAAAACGATTATTATAACCGGCGCCTCATCTGGTATTGGACTGGCTTTAGCGAGAGAAATGGCCAAACGAGGTGCTAACCTGGTGCTGGCTGCTCGAAAATATGTTGCCTTATGTCAGATTGCGCAAGATCTTGAGAAAGAATTTCATGTTCAGGTAGTTGCTATTCAATGCGATGTGGCTAATGAGGAGTCTTGTAAACAACTCGTCGCGCAAGCCTTATTAACCTTTAAAAAAATAGATGTCCTGATCAATAATGCCGGATTGAGCATGAGGGCTTTGTTCAAGGACCTGGATTTATCCGTGTTACATAATCTAATGAATGTAAATTTCTGGGGTACGGTTTATTGTACGAAATATGCATTGCCTGCATTGCTAGAATCTAAAGGTTCAGTTGTAGCAGTCTCTTCAATAGCCGGTTATCGGGGTTTACCGGGACGCACGGGTTACTCAGCTTCTAAATTTGCGATGAATGGCTTTATGGAGTCGTTACGCGTAGAAAATTTAAAAACCGGGTTGCACGTAATGCTTGCTTGTCCGGGTTTTACAGCCTCCAACATTAGAAATACGGCGCTTAATAAAGATGGCGTGCAATTCGGAGAAACAAGTATGGAGGAAGAAAAGATGATGACCGCCGAGGAAGTGGCTACACTTATTGCAAATGGAATTGCCGCAAGAAAACGCACCTTGATTATGACAACTCAAGGAAAGCTTGCTGTATGGATGAATAAATTTTTCCCTGCTTGGGTGGATAAAAAAGTGTTTACTCTTTTTGCAAAAGAAAAGAATCCTCTAATCAAAGCTTAAAGGGTAATGCCAAAAATATTTGCAAATATTAATCTAATTATTCATATTTGCTTTAGAAAGTATGAATACAACATTTGCTCATATAAATTGGTGGTGGCACGAGGGATAATCGTGGCAAAACCATTTTGTAGTGCATCTAAATAAGAAATAACAAAAAGGCTTGCCATATCGCAAGCCTTTTTTTATGGCTTAAAGCAAACTGATTTGGATTAGTTTCTTCACAGATAAAATTGCGCGAAACTATCTTTTAAAAAGGTCAAAATGGCGTGCAGTATATAAAAATTAACATTAGATGAAAAGAATATTAACACATTTGTTTGAAAGTAAAACTTTTACAAAGGAAGAGGCTTACGAAATACTAACCAATATTACTTCCGGTAAATACAATTCATCACAAATGGCAGCATTTATGACGGCATATTGTATGCGCAATATTACGGTAGAGGAATTAGCCGGTTTCCGGGATGCCATGCTTGACTTATGTCTAAAAATAGATTTTAAAGACTATAAACTGATTGACTTATGCGGAACGGGGGGAGATGGAAAAAACACTTTTAATATTTCAACGCTTGCTTCCTTCGTAGTGGCCGGAGCTGGGTATCAGGTTGCAAAACACGGCAACTATGGAGTATCTTCGGGATGCGGCTCCTCTAATGTCATGGAATTTTTGGGCTATCGTTTTACAAATGAACCTGGCGAAATTTATCGAAGCTTGGACGAAGCCGGCATTTGCTTTTTACATGCCCCCTTATTTCATCCGGCAATGAAAACTGTGGCTCCTATACGAAAAGAGCTAGGCGTGAAGACCTTTTTTAATATGCTTGGGCCGCTAGTTAATCCAGCAGAACCAATTTACCAATCGGTTGGTGTATTTAGCTTGGAATTAGCTAGGCTTTACGGGTATCTTTATCAGAAGACCAACAAGAGATATTCAATACTGCACGCTTTTGATGGTTACGACGAGATATCATTGACGGGCGATTTTAAGGTGATTGGAAACAAGGGAGAACAGTATGTGTCTTTGGAATCTATTGGATTTGATAAGGTACGAGCCAATGAAATAAATGGAGGAGAAACGATTGAAGAGGCCGCACGCATTTTTATGGATGTTTTAAATGGTACGGCATCGTTTGCGCAAAAAAATGTAGTGTTGTGCAATGCGGCTATAGCGATACAAACCATTTGTCCAAGTAAGTCTTTTGCCGATTGCTATTATGAAGCAGAGGCATCTTTATTGTCAAAAAAGGCGCTCCTTAGCTTTAATCGATTGGTTAAAAAAGAAAAAGCAATTTATTAATATGCAAGCTAAGCTGAAAATTTGCGGCATGAAATATCCTGCAAACATAGAGGAAGTCCTTTTGTTAAAGCCGGATTACCTAGGTTTTATATTTTATGAGCAATCGAAACGTTATATTGCTGATCTATCACCTGAATTTTTGAGCGCTTTATCATCGGTCAAAAAGGTAGGTGTATTTGTCAATGATTCGACCGATCGGATAAGGGCAGCAAAAAATAGTTACAACTTGCAGGCTATACAGTTACATGGAAATGAAAACCCTGCTTTTGTGAAGACCTTAAAAGATTTAAACGTGCCGATTATTAAGGCCTTCGGTATTTCGCAGGATTTTGATTGGCAACAATTGGACGCATACGAAGCTTTAGTTGATTTTTTTCTTTTCGACACGAAAAGCCAGGGATACGGAGGAACAGGACAACTTTTCGACTGGTCGCTAATCGAACAATATAAACTGGAAAAACCTTTCTTTTTGAGTGGTGGTCTTGGTCCGGAAAACATCGCGAGCGCCTTATCTTTAAACGATCCGCGCCTTTATGCCCTTGATGTAAATTCAAAATTTGAAGAAAGTCCGGGACTCAAGGATTTAACGCTACTGCGATCAATATTCTCTAGTAGCCGCTGTTAAAATGTTGCAGTACATGCACCTTAACCAGACTTGTTGTTTATTACGATGAGTGCTTCCAACAAATCCAAATTGGTTCCCCTCTACCATTGTGGGCTTATTTTTATAGAGGATACAGTATAAAAAGAATGTAAATTGAAAGAATAAAATGAGTAGTTATCAGGTCAATGAAAAAGGATATTATGGGGATTTCGGGGGGGCGTACATCCCGGAAATGATGTTCCCGAATATAGAGGAGCTACGGCTTCGTTATTTGGAAATTATGAACGAAGATGGCTTCAAAAAAGAATTCGAGCAGCTGCTGAAAGATTACGTTGGAAGACCTTCTCCGCTTTATTTGGCTCAGCGGCTTTCTGAAAAATACAGTGCCAATATCTTTTTGAAGAGAGAAGATTTGAACCATACAGGTGCTCATAAAGTAAATAATACCATCGGACAGATTTTGCTGGCAAAGCGTTTAGGAAAGAAACGCATCATCGCTGAAACCGGAGCGGGTCAGCATGGTGTTGCCACCGCCACGGTATGTGCACTGATGGGAATTGAGTGCGTGGTTTATATGGGCGAAATAGATATCAATAGGCAAGCGCCTAATGTAGCCCGCATGAAAATGATGGGAGCAGAAGTCCGTCCCGCAACGTCAGGAAGTAAAACCTTGAAGGACGCTACAAATGAAGCTATGCGCGATTGGATTAATAACCCGGTAGACACGCACTATATCATTGGCTCTGTAGTAGGCCCACATCCTTATCCTGATATGGTTGCAAGATTTCAAGCGGTCATCTCTGCCGAAACTCGTAGCCAACTCTTAGAAAAAACCGGTCGGGAAACACCTGATTATGCGATTGCCTGTGTAGGTGGAGGAAGTAATGCAATGGGAATGTTCTACCATTTTTTAGACGATGAGCAGGTACAGTTGATTGCCGCAGAGGCTGCCGGGAAAGGGGTAAATAGCGGCCACTCGGCAGCAACTTCCGTGCTTGGAAAAGAAGGAGTTTTACACGGTAGTCGAACTATTTTGATGCAGACTAGTGATGGGCAAGTGATTGAACCTTACTCTATTTCCGCTGGCTTAGACTATCCGGGTATTGGTCCTCAGCATGCATTTTTACATAAAATCGGCCGTGCAAAATATGTGAGCATAACGGATGATGAAGCGATGCAAGCGGGACTCTTATTAACCAGATTAGAAGGGATTATTCCAGCCATTGAAAGTGCTCATGCTTTGGCACAGTTGGAAAAAATGTCATTTAAACCTTCGGATAATGTAGTTGTATGCCTGTCGGGTCGCGGAGATAAAGATTTGGACAATTATATGAAATATTTCAATTTTTAGATAAGCATAGAAAAAGCACTAGAATGAACAGAATAAAACAATTATTTGATAACAAGGGCGATAAAAAATTGCTTTCTATTTATTATACTGCCGGTTATCCGCATATAGATAGTACCATTGCGTTAGCTAAAATATTGGAAGCATCCGGTGTTGATTTTTTAGAGATCGGTTTCCCGTATTCTGATCCGGTGGCTGATGGTCCCGTAATTCAGCACAGTTCGGAAGAAGCTTTAAAGAATGGTATGTCACTTGATCTTTTGTTCAACCAATTAAAAGAGTTAAGGAAAGAGGTACAGATTCCGGTATTGTTAATGGGATATGTAAATCCAATGTTGCAGTATGGAGTGGAGAGGTTTTGTCGGGCTTGCGCGGAAGCGGGTGTCGATGGGGTTATTGTTCCCGATTTACCAATGTATGAATACGAAGAGCTTTATCAAGAAGTTTTTAAGAAATATAATATTAGTAATATCTTCTTGATTACACCACAAACCTCGGAAGAGCGTATTAGAAAAATCGATGAATTAAGCACGGGCTTCATCTACATGGTATCTTCATATGCCACTACAGGTAAAAATCTTGTAGTATCTGAACAAACGGCGCATTATTTTCAACGCGTCGACGCCTTGAATCTTCGCAATCCCTTGGTTGTTGGCTTTGGCATTACTGATCAGGCAAGTTTTGATCATGCATTACAGTATGCAGACGCGGCCATCGTGGGCAGTGCTTTTGTTCGTTTGCTCAGTCAAAAGGATTATTTAGAACAGATTTCTTCATTTATAGGAGGTATAAAGGGAAATGTTGCTGTATAGTCAAGCGCGGAGGTAGCAAACATCAATGAAGCGTTGTGCTTTTCAACGCTTCATTAACCGGAATACCCATAAAAACCCAATAGCTGTGATTACTGTCATTGCTCCGGTTCCCCACCACAAGGCAGTGAAACCATAAGTAGCAGCGATATGCGTTCCAATGTAAGGAGATATAATATGCGCTCCGGAAAACGCCAAAGCATTTAATCCCATATACGCTCCCTGATTATTTTTGCCACTTCTATTGGCAGTAACCGTTGCCATAAAAGGAATAGCCAAAATTTCAGATAAGCAAAGAATGAAAATGGAAAAATATAATATCCACTGGCCGGTGTGGTGATTTAAAAGCACGTAGGATACGCCGCATAATAATGTGCCAACTATAATAACGCTTGCGGTCGATAGCTTTTTTTCGGCAATATGTACTACCAGCATTTCCAGGGAAAAAACCACTAAACCGCTAAAAGCGAGTATCCGTCCAATTTGTGATTCGCTCAATTGATAGACAGAACGGTAGAATAAGGGAAGCGTATTAAGCAATTGAAAGAAACAGATTGCGTAAAGCGTGCATAGAATGCTAAATAGCATAAAAGGTGTGTCACGATAAGGTGAGCGTCGAGGAAAAGTATGCTCAATGTTATTTTCTCTTTTCTTTTGGTGGCCCTTTTTTCCTTTGAAATAAAAGAAAAACAAAATACCGGCCACTAAACAGGTGATGCCATTTCCATAAAATAGAAGATCATAAGAAACGGAAGCCAGGAAACCACCTAGGGCAGGACCAATTGAAAAACCTAAATTAATAGCCATTCTATTGAGGGAAAAGGCTTTTGTAATGTTTTCGGACTTCGCATAATGGGTAATGGATACTGAATTGGCAGGTCGGAAAGTCTCTGATATCAGACTCAATGAGAAAATTCCAAAAGCCAGTGATTCCATGGATTGTAATTGAGGCAAAATGAAAAAAAGTGGAGCGGTTAAGAATAAGCTGCACGTTTGTATCCTGAAATGCCCAAAACGATCGGTTAGCCACCCGCCAAGCCAAGAGCCACTAACCGCGCCAATACCAAAACAACTTAAAATGATTCCTGCATCTTCTATAGAATAGTTGAGCTTGTTTGTCATATAGACACCTAAAAAAGGGAGTACCATGGCTCCACTTCTATTGATAAACATGACAAGTGCCAGCATCCAGGCCGGGCGGGATAAACCACGGTAGGCATCTAAATAAATTTGTAAGAAACGAATCATTACAATATGTATATGTTGTGATAAAAAACGCTTAAGAATATTCGGAGTTAGCCCTTTTAAGGGTTGGGAAGCGACAATGCAAACTTAATTAAAAGCAAGATGAGTTTACGAAATATTTATACTTTAAATCCAATCCTTTGAATTTTGTAAATTGATAGAATTGGCTTAGATTCGTATTAGTCTCCCTGATCTAATCTTAAATCTTCTATCTCAATTTTCGAATCCACGTCAAGTCCACGTGAAGTCCACCTTATTTCCACGTCAGGCCCACCTGTCATTTAGTATGTATCCGCTTTCGCTTCTTGTTTTCCTGCATTTCTATATAGCCGATATAGTGTGAATATAGTACGGAACTAATATGGAGACATCGTGAGCTTACATGGGATTTTAACCGATTTTATGTAGGTTTGCAACAAACACAATAAATTATGTCACACATTAAAGACTATATTGAAGCAAACAAGCAACGATTTTTGGATGAATTGTTTGAATTGCTACGCTTTCCATCTGTTAGTGCCGATTCAAAGTATAAAAGCGATGTCTTAAAAACGGCCGATTATATTGCTGAAAAACTAAAGGTTGCCGGTGCGGACAATGTAGAAGTTTGCCCGACAGCTGGCAATCCAATTGTTTATGGGGAGAAAATTATAGACCCAACTAAACCTACTGTTCTCGTATATGGACATTATGATGTGCAACCACCGGAACCACTGGAATTGTGGCACACGCCACCGTTTGAACCTACCGTGCGCGACGGCAAAATTTTTGCCCGTGGTGCTTGTGATGATAAAGGACAAATGTATATGCATATAAAGGCTTTCGAAGTTATGCAACAAACGAGTGGACTGCCTTGTAATATCAAGTTTATGATCGAAGGAGAAGAAGAGGTAGGATCTGAAAATTTAGACGTTTTTGTTAAAGCAAATAGAGAAAAATTAGCCGCTGATGTTATCCTAATATCGGATACCGCCATGATCAGTTTGGAAACCCCATCACTCGAAACCGGCTTAAGAGGACTTTCCTATTTAGAAGTAGAAGTGGTAGGTCCCAATAGAGATCTTCATTCCGGCGTTTATGGTGGAGCTGTGGCAAATCCGGCGACCATCTTAGCAAAAATGATCGCTTCACTTCATGACGAGAATAACCATATTACCATTCCCGGGTTTTATGACGATGTCATTGAATTAAGTGCGGAAGAACGAGAAGCACTAAACCAAGCTCCTTTTAATGAAGATGAATATAAAAAAGATCTTGGAGTTGAGGAGCTATGGGGTGAAAAAGGTTATACAAGTATTGAACGCACGGGGATTCGCCCTACTTTGGAAGTTAATGGAATCTGGGGTGGTTATATCGGCGAAGGGGCAAAAACAGTTCTTCCATCAAAGGCATCAGCAAAAATTTCGATGCGACTGGTACCCAATCAGCAGTCTGCTGTTATTACGAGTTTATTTCAAAAGCATTTCGAAAGCTTAGCTCCGAAATATGTAAAAGTGAAAGTGACACCTCATCACGGTGGAGAACCGGCTGTAACACCAACAGATAGTACGGCCTACAAAGCTGCCGAAAAAGCAATTGAGGAGGCTTTTGGAAAGGCACCGATTCCATGTAGAGGTGGTGGCAGTATTCCAATTGTTGCCTTATTCGAAAAGGAATTAGGATTGAAGACGGTTTTAATGGGCTTTGGACTAGATAGTGATAATCTTCATTCACCAAATGAAAAGTATGATATCGCTAACTATTTTAAAGGTATTGAAACCATTCCTTTGTTTCATAAGTATTATGCGGAATTAAGCAAATAATCAATTTTGATTTTGTCTAGTAAGCTGTCTGGAAGCACATGGTAAGTGGTTTTTGGACAGCTTTTTTAATAAGAGCCGATTCTGTTAGCGATCGTGCTTGAAATAGCTTAACTTTGTGCATCTTTAAGATAGCCGTTGGAACATATTTAATTATTCTAGTGAATGACTAGTAGAGAAATAAGACAAGCATTTTTATTTTTTTTTAAAAGCAAGGGACATGAAATAGTACCTTCTGCACCGATCGTAGTAAAGAATGATCCAACCCTGATGTTTGCCAATGCCGGGATGAACCAGTTTAAAGAACTGTTTTTGGGTGAGGCTCCCATTAAGTATTCAAGGGTTGTAGATACGCAACGTTGTTTGAGGGTGTCGGGGAAACATAATGATTTAGAAGAGGTTGGTATCGATACGTACCATCATACTATGTTTGAAATGCTGGGCAATTGGAGCTTTGGTGATTATTTCAAAAAAGAGGCAATAGCCTGGAGTTGGGAGCTCTTAACCAATGTTTACAAAATAGATAAAGACCGATTATATGTTACTGTATTTGAAGGAGACAGCGAGGAAGGTTTACCGGAAGATACCGAAGCCTATGGTTATTGGAAAGAACATATTGATTCAACCCGCATCCTGAAGGGAAACAAAAAGGATAATTTCTGGGAAATGGGGGAGACCGGGCCGTGTGGGCCTTGCTCTGAAATACATGTGGATTGTAGAAGCGACGAAGAGCGTCGGATGATTGATGGGAGCACCTTGGTCAATGCTGATCATCCGCAAGTAATTGAAATATGGAATAATGTCTTTATGCAGTTTAATCGTTTAAAAGATGGTTCCTTGCAACCTCTTCCTGCAAAGCATGTGGATACGGGTATGGGCTTTGAACGCCTGGTACGTGTATTGCAGGGCAAAACTTCCAATTATGATACGGACATCTTTCAGCCGCTTATCCAGTTAATTGCGAAAGCGGCGAAGGTACAATATGGCGAAAACGAGCAGCAGGACATTGCGATGCGCGTAATGGCTGACCATATTCGTGCCATTTCGTTTGCTATTGCAGATGGACAGCTTCCGTCTAACAACAAAGCGGGATACGTAATTAGAAGGATCTTGCGGAGAGCCGTTCGTTATGCTTATACATTTTTAAATTTCAAAGAGCCCTTCTTAAATACATTAGTGATTCCGCTGGCTCAGCAGTTTGAAGGCGTATTTGATGAACTTTACAAACAGCAGGATTTCGTACAAAAAGTTGTTTTGGAAGAAGAGTTATCTTTTTTACGAACTTTAGTAACCGGTATCCAGCGCTTTGAAAGCTATCACACTGATCAGGGGCTGGTTAGTGGGGATTTCGCTTTTGAATTATATGATACTTATGGATTTCCGATCGACTTGACTGATTTGATGGCTCGGGAAAAGGGATGGAAAGTAGATATGCCGGGATTCGAAAATGCGTTGAATAAACAAAAAGAGCGCTCACGAGCTGCGACTGCGATTGATACGGGCGACTGGGTTACCGTAAGTGAAGATGGAGAAACACACTTTGTAGGATATGATAACTTAGCAACCGAAACGAAGATACTTAAATATCGTAAAGTTTCAGCTAAGGGAAAGATTCAATACCAATTAGTGTTGTCGCAAACACCATTTTATGCGGAAGGTGGTGGACAGGTGGGAGATACCGGAATTTTAATACATGAAACATCGAAAGAAACGATTCAGATTGTTGATACGAAAAAGGAAAATGGATTGATTATCCATTTTTCTGATGAAATCCCTTCGCATCTTGAAGGTGTTTTTTTTGCGAAGGTAGCTGAAGATCGGCGTCGGGATATCCAAAGTAATCATTCAGCGACCCATCTGTTACACGCAGCACTAAAGCAAGTTTTGGGAGAACATGTAAATCAAAAAGGATCTTTAGTAAGCGAAGAGGTGCTCCGTTTTGATTTTTCCCATTTTGCTAAAGTTTCCGATGAAGAATTAAGAAGAGTTGAACAAGTTGTCAATGCAAAAATCAGAGAAAATTTAGCCTTGGATGAACGAAGGAATGTACCGTATAATGATGCTATTGATATGGGAGTGACAGCCTTATTCGGTGAGAAATACGGTGACTTTGTACGGGTGATAATTTTCGATGAAAACTTTTCAAAAGAATTATGCGGCGGAACGCATGTCCAATATACCGGAAATATCGGCTTCTTCAAAATTTTGAGCGAGGGTGCCGTTGCCGCAGGTGTAAGACGCATTGAAGCTATTACCGGTAGACGGGCAGAAGAAATTATTGATAGGCAGGATGAGTTGATCAATGAGTTGAAAAACTTACTTAAACATCCTAAAGATCTGAGTGCCGCTATTACCGGTCTTTTACAGGAAAACAGTAAACTGAAAAAAGAGGTAGAAAAATCATTGGTGGAAAAGGCCCAACAGTTAAGGCAGGTGCTTGTAGAAAAGGCAATTGACATTAATGGAGTGCGTTTTATCGGTGAGCAAGTGGAGTTACCAAATGCAGATGCTGTTAAAAATTTAGCCTTTGCTATAAAAAAGGCAATCGATAATGGTCTGTTTTTAGTATTAGCCGCTGATTTTGATGGTAAACCTAATTTAACTGTAGTATTATCGGATGATTTAGTGAGCCGTGGGCTGGATGCGGGAAAAATTGTTAGGGAGCTGGCAAAAGAAATAAAAGGCGGTGGTGGTGGTCAACCTTTTTATGCAACAGCAGGAGGAAAGGATTCTTCAGGTTTAACCGTTGCTCTTGAAAAAGCGAAATCTTTTGTTGGTTAAATGAATTTGAACTAAATATTTACGGATGAAGAAGATATTAGGAGCTCTAAGTATTTTTGTTTTGGCTGCTTGCAGTAATAAGGATCAGTTTGTCTTGAACGGCGAGCTTATCAACAACGATCAGGTCAAAAAAGTTTTTTTATATGAAGGAGGGGAGGTTGTAGATTCAGCTTTTTTGAATGACGATAATAAGTTTCGCTTTCGGAGAACGGCACCTATCCCGCAGTTTTACAATTTAAAAGTTGGAGAAAATAATTACTTTTTTGTTCTTTCCAACGGCGAAGAGGTGAGCTTTAAGGCCAATATCAAAGATCCGAGTGGAAATTACGAAGTTATTGGTTCCGAAATTTCTAGCAAAATAAAGGAGTTTAGTGAAATTAATACCCGTTATTCTGCCATATCCAGGGAAATAGAAGGCGAATTTCAAATGCGATTAAAAAGGGAGCCGTCAAAAGAAAAAGAGATTAGGGATGAACTGTTTGTGAAATATAAAAACAACCTGGACCAATTTTCAAAAGAGGTATTGGCCTTCGCTAATCGAAATGTTAACAATTTAGCGGGCTTCTATGCAATAAGTTCATTAGATCCCGCAGAGTACGAAGCGGAAATGATGGCCTATGCCGACACTATAAAGGATAAATTTCCTAAAAATGCTGCCGTGCGAGATTTTGTTACCCATATGGCTGAATTGAAACCGCTAATGGTGGGGCAGAAAGCGCCCGATTTTGAATTAATGGATCAAAAAGGGAAGACAGTCAAGCTGTCGGACTTCCGTGGTAAATATACCCTTGTCGATTTTTGGGCATCCTGGTGCGTGCCTTGCAGAGAGGAAAACCCCAATATTGTAAAACAATACAATACTTATAAAGATAGAAATTTTACGATATTAGGGGTGTCCTTGGATAATAATCAAGCTGCTTGGCTGAAAGCAATAAAAGATGATCAGTTAACTTGGACACATGTATCAGATTTGCAGGCGTGGAATAGTAAAGCTGCAGAATTATACAAAATTTCAAGTATTCCTGCGTCTTTTCTGCTTAATCCGGAGGGTATTATTGTTGCTAAAAATCTAAGAGGACAAAAACTGGCAGATTTTTTGGAAAAAACGCTATAATTTTAACTAGATGTCAAGCAATGGGTGATCATTAACAATTTGTTAATACTGTCTTAACTTTTATTTGCAATTAAGTACATAATTTAGACCTAAAATTATTGAACATGAGCAGTGCTAAATACAAGATATTAGTCGTTGACGATGAGCCCGATATAGTCGAACTAATTGAATATAACTTAAAGCGTGAAGGATATTCGGTTTTTACGGCCACTAACGGACAGGAAGCTGTATCAACGGCACGGAAGATAAACCCGGATCTCATCATACTTGACATCATGATGCCGAAAATGGATGGTATTGAAGCTTGTCGGATTATGAGAAGCATGCCGGAGTTTAAAAACACTTTTATGGTATTTCTTACAGCAAGAAGTGAAGAGTATTCCGAAATTGCAGGCTTTAATGTTGGTGCTGACGACTATATCGCGAAGCCTATTAAACCAAGGGCGTTGATTAGCAGGATTAATGCAATTTTGAGAAGAAACAGCAAAGGAGAAGAGACTTTAGAAAATAAAGTTGAAATCGCCGACCTTGTAATCGATAGGGAAACCTTTTTGGTATATAAGAACGATGAGAAAATTGTTCTTGCAAAAAAAGAATTTGAATTGTTATACTTATTAGCTTCTAAACCTGGAAAAGTTTATACTAGAGAAACAATATTGAAGAGTATTTGGGAAGATTCTGTTGTGGTAACTAACAGAACCATTGATGTGCACATTCGAAAGCTGCGAGAGAAGATAGGGGATGATTATGTTTCTACCGTAAAGGGAGTTGGGTATAAATTTGATGCCTAATTCATTATATTTCTAAAGGGGGTGCTTAGCCCCTTTTCCATTTAATCTTTCTGTGGCGCCCTTTGAGATTTCGAATTTTACCTGATCCTTTTCATTTTCGGGATATATAGGAAGTAAAGTCATCCAAGCCTTACAAATTTTTCCTTTACCGAAAAGAGGTCGCCCATTTTTTGTATCTTGCAATTGTGTCAATAAAAAATCATCTTAAGGGATATCAATGATCTCAAAGAAGATAGTTGAAATTATAATTATAGTTTTACGACATAATTGCTACCTATGGGAATCTATCGTCAGTGGCTCAATATAATTCCTCCGAACGAGCAGGACCGTTTGCGGAAGCTGTATAAGTATGATATTCTGAATACGCCGCCGGAAGACGCGTTCGATAAGATTGCGAAGTTGGCTATGGAGTTTTTTGAAGTTGCGGGCGCATTTATATCCTTTGTCGACGAAAAAACGGTATTCTTAAAATCAGATACTACAGGCCATTTTGAACGCTATACTAACCGTACTGATAGTCTTTGTTCTTGGGCGATTTTACAGGACACAGTAGCCGTGATTAATAATATAGAAGAGGCTTCGGAGATACTTGAAAATCCGGAACATTTAAAAGCGCTTGGTATCGGATTCTATGCTGCTGCGCCACTTCAGACGCCTGATGGGTATAAAATCGGCGCACTTTGTGTTAGTCATCCTACAGCTAAATATCCGTCAGAGAAGCAGTTGGAAATGTTGAAGAGTCTTGCGTCCATAGTAATGGATGAGTTGAAATTTCGTTTAGCTACACGCAATGCGGTACGGGTACAAACTGATTTAATGAACGCAGCCGTTCATGACCTTAAAAATCCGCTAACATCCATCAAGCTTTACGCGCAGTTGATTCAGCGAGAGGCAAAGGAGAATAAAGGGACGCAGGCAATGACCGAGCGAATTATCAAATCATCCGATTTTATCCTTTCGAGCTTGAACGATCTGTTAAATTTATCGCAGATAGAAGATGGCGAAATGAAGCTTAAGATAGAGCCGTGTGTGCTTGATTCATTGCTTAAAGATCTTTTGACGGATTTTGAGATTATTGCCAACCAAAAAAAACAGCGGGTAGTTTTCGAAAATACTATTCAACGGCCTGTCGCCGGTGATAAAGCACGATTACGCGAGATATTTGAAAACCTGTTAAGTAATGCTTCCAAATACGCATATGCTGATACAACGATTAATTTGATAGCTAAGGAGGTAGATAACAAGGCTTTAATTGAAATTCGAGATCAAGGGCAAGGCCTTTCTGAACAGGATATGAAGAAACTGTTCAAAAAATTTGCCCGTCTAAGTTCTGTGCCAACGGGCAAAGAAGGAAGTAATGGCTTAGGACTATCGATCGTTAAAACCTTGGTGGAACTTCATAGTGGAAAGATTTGGGCAGAAAGTCAAGGGAAGGAAAAAGGATCCTCTTTTTTCATTGCTTTACCTTTGGCGGAACTTTAAGCCTAAAGTAAATGATCGCTCTTTGACGAACATGTCGTCCTCTTTTTATACCTTTGCACTTCTATGGAAGAAAAAGCGCTTAATTTTAAATTTCCGAAGTTCAATCAGCTCATCATTTTCGAAGATGATAATCTAATCGTCGTAAATAAACCACCATTTATTGCATCGCTGGATGAAAGAGAGGGGCGAGAAATTAACATACTTCGAATGGCGAAGTCATACCATGCGGACGCGCAAGTTTGTCATCGTATCGACAAAGAAACTTCCGGTTTATTATTAATTGCTAAAAATCCTGATACCTATCGCTCTGTTTCTATCGAGTTCGAGAAGAGAAGAGTGAAAAAGATTTATCATGCTATTATTGGGGGAACTCACATCTTTGAGGACCTAAAGGTGGACCTTCCAATTCTGAATCTGGGTAATAAAAACGTTACCATTGATAAAGCGAATGGCAAATTAGCCGAAACGTGGTTTAAGTCGCTTGCTTATTTTAAGCATTATACTTTGGTGGAGTGTAGGCCAATAACGGGTCGCATGCACCAAATTAGAATTCACCTCGCTACGCAACATGCATCTATTGTAGGAGATAGTCTTTATAAAGGCAAACCCGTTTATCTCTCACAGATTAAACGGGGCTATACATTAAGTAAAGGACAAGAAGAACTCCCAATTATGAAACGATTTGCTTTACATGCTAGAGCATTGAGTTTCTCTATAAATGGAAAAGACTATAGTTTTGAGGCCCCGTACCCTAAAGATTTCGCAACTTTATTAAAACAGTTGGAGCGATTTGATAGCTAAACTGATGAGCCAGCCGTTGACAGAACGCACTACCTTTCAACAATCTAAAGGAGTGAAGAATTTATAAGTCAGTGAATCAGGAAAATATTAGAATCTCGAATTCGAAAACCTGCTAGCAACTATAAGTTCCTTGGCATCAGATTGTCGATAATCATAAAATCCAATAGTTGATTTTTTTCCCAGATGGCCCGCAGCTACCATATTGGTCAATAGCGGACATGGCGCATATTTAGAATTTCCGAAACCTTCGTGTAATACCTTTAGAATAGCTAAACACACATCCAAACCTATAAAATCTGCTAATTGCAGTGGGCCCATTGGATGCGCCATACCGAGCTTCATAACCGTATCAATTTCCATCACACCGGCAACGCCTTCATATAGGCTGTAAATTGCTTCATTAATCATCGGCATGAGGATTCTATTGGCTATAAAACCAGGGTAGTCTTGTACAATGACAGGTGTTTTTTGAAGTTTGGCTGCCAAAGTAAAAATTGTATTGGTAACTGCTTCACTCGTACGATAACCCCTTATCACTTCAACCAATTGCATCATTGGAACCGGATTCATAAAATGCATACCAATGACTTTATCCGGTCTTTTTGTGTTAGAAGCGAGTTGTGTAATGGAAATAGACGAAGTATTAGAAGCTAAAATGGTAGCATCAGCACAAAGGTCGTCCAATTCATTAAAGAGGCGCGATTTGACAGCCTCATTTTCTGTTGCCGCTTCAATGACCAGATCCGCCTCGGCAACGGCTCCTTTTAAATCTGTAAACGTCGTTATATTATTTAAAGTAGCGATTTTTTCATTTTCAGTTAGTTTACTTTTACTAATCTGCCTATCTAAATTTCTTTGTATAATATCTATGGCTTTTGTTAAGGCCTGCTCATTTAGGTCTACAAGAGATACCGAATAGCCATGAAGAGCAAAGGTGTGCGCAATACCGTTACCCATGGTTCCTGAACCAATTACCGTTATGTTTTTCATCTGTTATATTGTTTTTTCGGTTTGATGAACAGTATTTTATTCGGTTTTCATACCACTTATTGTTTTTTGCATTTGTGCCATCATGGTGGTAAGAGTTTCTAAGCTTGGCTCTGCCGTCGGTTCTGGAAATTCTGTACTAATAAATGCTTTGGCTTTCCATATTTCTAAAATATCCGGTGTTTCTACCCAGTAAGGTTCATATACTTTGTTGTCCGAAAGCAATTTCAATCCTTTCTCTTCCTTAAATTTATGCGCTATCCTTTTATAAACAATTCCATCGGATTTCGAAATAATGACGTAAGTCTGATTGGGTTTAACATCAAACCAATCTTCAACGTACTCGCAAATAACAACCGTACCAGGTTGTAAAGGAAGCATGGAATCTCCCTTCAATTCAAATGCGCGGTAAGTTCCTTGTTTAAAGAAAGGCAATCTGAATTTTGGCAATTCACTAATATAGTCCGGATCGGCATAGCCATTTAGATAACCTGCGCTCGCTTTAACCGGTACAAGCTCAATATTTTCACGATCATCCTCATTGACCGTAATACTTAAAACACGGACACTGGATGAATCACCCTTCGGAGTAGGCTTCCATTTATCGTCAATTTTTTCATTGACAAGTTCGTCCATAGTTAACTCATAATAGGATGCGAATTTTTTTAGCAACTCGTATTTCGGTTCCGCACGATCTTCCTCATAAGCGCCAACAAGAGAACGCTTAATTTCCATTAAATCAGCGAATTGCTGTTGTGTATGCCCCTTTTTTCTTCTGAGGTATTTAAGATTTGATGCGATATTGCTCATTTTTAAAATAATTTTGTTTTTACTAAAATTGTTAGTATCATTGTGCCAATAAAGTTAGTAAATAAAATTCAATTAGCGAAAAATATTAGTGTATTTTGTTATGAAGCGATTTGTATATATATTGACAGACTGTAACCGACAATATTTACATGTAGGATTAACCGATGATTTGTTTAAAACAATGACATTTTATAAGGAGCATAGGCAACTTTTTTTTGATACAGCTGCCAAGGTTTCCAGATTGGTTTATTTTGAGGAAATTGATACAGAGGAGTTAGGTATTGCTCGCTTCAATGTGTTATCTGCTTTTACGCGTTCTCAAAAAGAACGTCTTATTAGAGCAAAAAATAAAGATTGGCAGGATCTAAGTTTATGTTTAGGCATAGATAATTTAGTTGCTAATCCACAACAACCTCTTCGCTTTTCCTCGATGAGAGCTTGGTGATGATGGGTGTGCATGAAGCCGGTGTAAGGTCAAATCAATTAAAACAATTTACCATCCCGGCGCGAAGTTAAGACCAAAAGTACCAAATTTTAGATCCTTTCTGTTAAAAGGAACAGCATAATACGGTTCTAAAACAAAGTAACCAAAGATGTTAACCCGTAAAGAGACTCCGGCACTCATAGCAGGAACTCGTTCGTAGATGTCAACAGTTGATCCATCTGGGTTAACCTGTTCGCCAATTTTATCCGGATTACTTTTGAAAGCAATCTTATCTCCGGCACTCCAAGCGAGTCCCATATCAAAAAATACATTTAAATCAGAGAATAGTAGCCCGGATTTAATGGCTGCCAGCTTTTCCGGGCCTGTAAATGGTAACCTTGCTTCTAGATTCACTACCGCTATTCTGGAACCCATCAATTGATTCACATTGTACCCTTGATAAACGTTGCCGTTATTATTGTAGAATGACGCAGATTCATAGCCCCTGATGAGAAATGGATAGCCTATATAGAGCGGATATAATTGATCCTCACCACTACCAACACGCATGTATGTGTAAGCACGCGCAGCCAGGGAGATAGGCTTAATACGGTGATACTTGCGCAGGTCAGCGGTGTAGGCGGTAAAATTAAAATCGCCGAAATACTTTTCGGCAGCTAATCTATACCGATAACCACTTAAAGGGGCAGCTACACCAAAATAAGAATTATCACCAACAAAGGCCGCATTTAGTTGCTGCAAGGTAAAAGAATTAAAATTACCTCCATAGGTTCTGCTCGCTTCTTCTTTTGATAATTTTCTTCTGTCACTGCCTAAGAAATAGAATGTATTGGGGTCGTAATAATTAGAGAATCGATCAATCCGATAGCTGTAGCGGGCTACTGCGCCCCCCAGTTCAAATCTAGTTGTTCTCGATAGGGGGTAAGCGGCAAAAGCGTCTATCTGTGTTTGGAAAGTACGTATAATATCCGTATTCTCCGTAAAATAGGTGTTTCCGTTAATTTCCTCATTCCCATAGCTCATCAATCCGGACATAAAAGGAATATGAGAAATAGACCCTCCCCAACTGATTCTTCCCTTTTGATTGATATAGGCAAATTGACCGCCAAAATCATATACCTCCCCATTAATAGCAACCCCGGCAAATAATTGATTTCGTCCTAAAATATCGGAGAAAATACCTTGGATCCCACTGGATAAGCCCGCGCCATATCTACTGCCAACGGCTACGCCGACACCACTTCCCTGTAAATAGTCTAATTGAAATTTTGGTTTGTATGGTACCGGTTTTATGAGCGACTTACCAATACGCTGAAAAATATTGTAGTTTCGAAGGTTACTATTAACTACATCTACACCCAGTGATTGAGGAGGTGGCAGTAGCGCTGCGTTAAAATTTACTTCGTTATTTGGTACCTCCTTCGCCGTAAAGTCGCTTGGTTTAGCATTGTAGATGGTATATTTTTGCGAACGGTAATATGAGTAGAGAATATCATCGTTTGCAGATACACTTAAAGCAGGTGAATATTCGGTGATTCCGCTAATTCCTGTAAAATAATCGGTAAGCTGTTCAGTTTTTCCGGACGAAAACGTGTAACGGTATAGATTCCTGAAACCATCACGGTTTGACAGGAAATAAAGTTGCTTATCATCTGCCGAGAACTGGGGGTTCAGGTTATTGGCGCCCGGAAAGATATCGATCTTCCGGATTTCTTTTGTACTTATATCGATAATGGCTAAGCCCAATGGAATATCAACTCCTTCGTAACCACTTTCTAAGCTTAAACGATCGGTACTGAAAACAATTTTTTTACCATCTCTTGAAAAACTAGGATGGTAATCGGAATACCAGTCGTTGGTAAGTTGGGTCGAGCTCTTATTTGACAAATCATATAAGTAGATATCACTATATCCGTTTTTAAGTCCCGAGAATGCCACGAGGTTTCCATCGGGCGACCAGGTTATGTTAGCAAACTCACCGATATCTCCCATACTTTCTGTAGCAAGTGTTTTACCGGTCTCCACGTCGACTATCAACAATTTCGTGCGCCCTTGGCTAAACACACTAAACGCAAATTTCTTGCTGTCATGGGAAAAGGATCCTGCACTTTCTATATAACTGAACTCATCAATGTGCGAATTATTCTGTCGACTACTCAGCTTTCGTATGATTTTACCTGTTCCGGCATCTGCTAAGAATAAATCAATACTGAAGAGATCTTTTTCTGATAAGAAAGCGACGTATTTACCGTCGGGGGAAATGGTTGGGGAAACATTCATATTACCCCCGTTTTTATTATTAATGATCATTTGCCCCCTTGGTACTTGAGCCGTATCGATTAGAAGCGGTTTATAGGCATTTTCGATACTTGTACGCCATAAATTTGACAGCGTAGGTTCGTCATATCCAAAGGTGTATTTAATCGCCGCTTGATATCCGTACTTAGCGGTGTTTTTGAAGAAAGGCACAATCACTGTATCCCCGTAAGTAGAACCGATGTAAGCCCAGAATGCTTGACCATAGCGGTAAGGGAAATACTTATTGCTTTCTGTTAAGTCTCTAAGGCTCGGAATATCCTTATTTAAATAAGCATCTCGCATCCACATGGCGGTAAAAGCATCCTTTTTTCCGACGGATAAATATTCGGCCATTCCTTCCACCATCCAAAGAGGGAGATTTCCTATATTTTCCAGCTTGGTTGAATCGCCTTCAATAAGGGAATGATATTGAAAGGCGTGGACCAACTCGTGCCCCAGAACATGGCGTGTCTGGTTATTGATTTGCATAATCGGCATTACTACGCGATTCTTGAGCCCTTCTGTAACACCTCCCGTACCTATACTTATTTCTCCGCCAATAGCAGTAGTTTGTTGAAAGTCCGGATGGTTATTATAAAGTATGAGGGGATTCTTCCGAAGAAATGTATCTCTAAAAACTTGCTGATGCAGTTCGTACCAAAGCTCACTTTCTTGCATGAAACGAGTTAATAGACTATCGTTTTTTAGATAAGTATAGAAATCGAAATGGGGTGATTGCTTTACTTTAAAATCCAATGCTTTATATCGCATCTTATTTTGGCCAAAATATTGTCCAAAAACGGTAGGTATGAAACAAAATGTAAAGGCTATTGCCCAAATAGTTTTGTAAAATCTCTTTTTTGCCGGAATAAGGTGCTTCATATGATGCTTAGGTACAATTTGGGATACTAATTTAGCGTTTAGAATTTATTTGCGCAACTTAAACTCGGTTTCTTCTATTCATTCGGCTGTTGTTTAAGCTGTTCATTGATTCGTTGAAGCTCATCTTCACTGTGCGGTTCCAAAATCGGACTCAGAATGGGAGGGAGGCTATCTGCTCGTGTGCTGTCCGGAATCCGTATCCGCGGGCTTGGGCACTTATATTCGCGTGTAATCGCCACAGTTGGCTCGGGAAGAGGGCCGTAAGTATAGCCGCTTTCCGGGTCGTGGTATAATTTTTCCATAAACTTAGCAAAGATTGGAAGGGCCGTGCGCGAACCTTCTCCGGTTGCCGAATTTCGGAAGTGTATGCTGCGTTCATCATTTCCAACCCAAACACCGGCCACTAAGTCTTTCGTGATACCCATATACCATCCATCCACATAGTCGGAAGAGGTTCCCGTTTTTCCGCCTATTTGATTACCCTTTTTCCACAGATCCCATTCCCATAAGGCTTGCGATGTCCCTCCCGGTTCTTCCATCGTCCCGCGAAGCATATAAGTCATCAACCAAGCGATTTCTTCACTAATGACCCTTTTTGTCTTTGGTTTAAATTCTGCTAAAGAATGACCATCTTGGTCTGTGATACGCTTGACCAAAATGGGTTCTGCATGATTCCCTTTATTCAAAAAGGTAGCATAGGCGCTTACCATCTCATAAACCGTTACGTCATTTGATCCTAAACTTACCGACGGCACCGATTCTAAATGGCTGGTTATGCCGCATTTGTGGGCAGTCTTTACCACATTATCCCAGCCAACTTTTTCTGTTATTTGGGCCGTTACGGAATTAATGGACCTACCCATAGCCCAGCGTAAAGACATATTGATGCCCGAAAAGGTCCAATCGGCGTTTTTCGGTTCCCATGTTTTTGCTTCACCGTTCTCAACATAATTGATTTTTACCGCCTTGTCCTGAAATTTATCGCAAGGTGACATCCCCTGTTCCAGGGCGGTTAAATAGGCAAATGGTTTAAATGTCGACCCCGCTTGGCGCTTCGCTTGATTAACATGGTCATATTTATAAAATTGATGGTTAATACCACCCACCCATACTTTTATCTCCGAACTATAAGGGTCCATTACCATCATGCCGGTGTTAAGCATTTTCGCATAATGTGCAAGCGAATCCATCGTGGAATACTCAACTTCGTTCATACCGTCCCAAGTGAAAACTTTCATCGGTTTTGGTTGATTCAGGTAAAAAAGAATACTGTCTTGGTTGTGCTTGAATTTCTTGTCAAGAAAAGAGTAAATTGGAAGCCTTTTTGCCAAATTTTCCAAAAAGTTTTCAATTACTTCTCCTTTGGAATCGCGCCATGGTAGCTCTTTCCCCCAAGTATTTTCCAACCTTTTTTGTAGAACAGCCATTTGATCGTAGGCTGCTTCCTCCGCATAGCGCTGCAATCTGGAATCAATGGTTGTATAAATCTTAAGCCCATCTTCGTAAAGGTCATAACCGTTCTCATCGCACCATTTTTCGATAAACCGCTCTACCGCACCACGCAGATAAGAATCTTCCTTCCCCACTTCATCTACTGTACCTAAGCTTAGATCAATAGGTGATTGCCTGTATTGTTTAAGTTGTGAAGGTGAAATGAAGCCTGCCTTTTGCATTTGAGATAGGACGATATTCCGTCTTTCTAAAGAGCGTTTGGGATTTCGTACCGGATTATAAAGAGTGGTTGCTTTGAGCATGCCTATTAAAAGGGCTGCCTGGGGCGGCGTAACATCATTGGTGTTTTGATTGAAGTATCGTTTTGCCGCCGTTTTGATACCATACGTATTATTGCCAAATGACACCGTATTTAAATACATTGTCAGGATTTCCTCTTTGCTGTAGCGACGCTCCAATTTGATAGCTGTAAACCATTCTTTTATTTTAATGATTAGCATTCGAACACCCGGAATATTACCTAATAAACCGGCCGATTGATTATAACGAGTCCGAAAGAGATTCTTTGCCAACTGCTGGGTAATGGTACTGCCTCCGCGTTTATCTCCTTGTGCAGTAGATAATAGACTGGATGCTACTGCAATAAAGTCGACACCGTTATGTTTAAAAAATCGTATATCCTCTGTGGCGACTAAAGCTTGTGTAATGCTTTTTGAAATACTATCATAAACTACGGGGGATCGGTTTTCTTTAAAATAACGACCGATTAACTTACCATCCGCTGTATATAATTCGGAGGCTACGTGAAGCGTAGGTGCTTTAATATCTTGTGCAGTAGGGGAATAGCCGAAGAGACCTAAAAAATTTAACTCGATCGCACATAAGAAGATTATGACGAAATAGATGAAAATCAATAAGTAACGAAGAAACCTACTCTTAATTCTTCTAAACATGCGGTAAATATCTAAAATGAATAGTTAAAATAAATGTAAAAAAATGTTAAATAGCTTTTCCGGTTAGCGTGTCGAGCGTTAATACTAGACCTGTCAAGCAAATCTCTATAAAAAATCTGAAGTTTTATTGTGGCAGCGTAAACTTTATTAACATTAAAACAGATGCTAAACAGGGAATTCTTTACATCAAATTTTGTCAATTCGGACCCAATCCATGCCGGCAGCTTCTGCAGCGGCTACTCCAGGATCACCATCTTCGAAAACAATGCAGTCTTTAGGCGCCACTCCTAATTTTTCGGCGGCGGCGAGAAAAGGATCCGGAAAGGGTTTTCCATTAGGCGTTTCGCCGGCACAAACAAGCACTTCTATGTAGTCTGTCAAACCGAGTACTGATAGCGTCCGCTGTACGGTAGTGCGCGTACCTCCTGATACAACACCGATGTGTACATTGCCTGCATTTGCTTTTAAGTGCTCAGTAACGTAAGCGATAGGTTCGGTTGTATCAATGTATTTTTCGAAGAATACTGCCGTCTTTTCTTTGGAGAACGTATCCGGCAACATCACATTATAACGTCTACTGATTTCATCGGCAACAAGTCTGGTTGGCCAGCCGGCCAGTTCATCGATAATGTCGGTGTCCAAATTTATTCCATATTTAGCTGCGGCCTCTTTGTATGACAATTTATGAGCAAGCATATTGTCTGCTAAAGTTCCATCGCAATCATAAAGGAGCGCTTTATATTTACCGCTTGTTTTTTCATTAAGTATGTTTAGCTTATCGAGCGTTTCTTGATTCATCTATATAGTGTTCAAAATAAATAGCGCAAAGTTGTCCTTTATTTATTTTGTTTCCTAATGGAATTGCAAAAATGACAAAACTAGCGTTCGAAAAAGCGTTCAACCTTTGTACCTAAACCATTTGAATAGTTCTTTATAGCTTGCCTTTTTACCATACATTAAAATTCCAACGCGGTAAACCCTCGCGGCTGCATAAGTTGTTAACAAAAAGCCAATAACCAACAAGGCGATTGACAGCAATAGTTGCCAAACGGGGACTCCAAATGGAATTCTAACCAACATACCGATAGGTGAGGTGAAGGGAACCATGCTTAACCAAAAGGCCAAGGAACCATGTGGATTATTGATTAGTACGGAAAAAGAAAGCATATAGGTAAACAATAGCGGCATGATAATGGGCAGCATAAATTGTTGGGTTTCCGTTTCGCTATCTACCGCTGATCCTACCATGGCGAATAGGGCACTGTATAGCAGATAACCGCCAATGAAATAGATCAAAAAACAACCTAATACGTAAGGATAATCAATGGCTTTGATCTGTTGTACAATAGCCTCCATTTTTGACTGCCTTTCTTGATTGTTCTGCTTTACCTCACCGTTACCAACCCCATCTTGCATCTTAACGGACGTATGCATTTCGGGTTTAGAATTGATCATTACGGCAGAGGTTGCGGCCATGAAGCTTACAGAGAGAATAATCCAAAGAACAAATTGGGTAACTCCGACCAGGCCAACGCCGATAATTTTACCCATCATCAGCTGAAAAGGTTTTACTGAGGAAATAACTACTTCGATAATCCGGTTACTCTTTTCTTCTATAATGCCACGCATTACCTGATTTCCATATAAAAACAGGGATATGTAGATTAGGATTGATAAGCCAAAGCTAATTCCGATGGCCGTCCCAACATGGCTGTCCTTTTCTCCATCCACCGTAAGTTCTTTTGATTTGATGGACACAGCCGGCTTTATACCGTTTAAGGTATTTATGTCAATTCCTGCGTCAGCTAGAGCTTTCGCTCTTAGTATGTCATTTAATTTTGACTCAAGCGTGTTGATGGTACCTATACCTTTTTTTTCGGTGTCGTATAGCTCAACAGTTTGGGAGGTCGCCACACCGGCCGGGACAACCAGGAGTAGCGAGCTTGTTTCACCACGTTCCATTTTCTTTTTCAAGCTAGCAATTGATTCATCTGTGCTTAGAAATAACAGATGTTCCGTGTCTTCTAATTTGTTCGCCACAAAGCCTGACTGATCTACTACATAAACCGTTGTAATAGGTTCTCGATTGTTTAATGCGACATAAAAAATAAGCGCGTACATAGCGATAAACAAGAAGGGAACAAGGAAGGTCGTCACTAAAAATGATTTCTTTTTTA
Organism: Olivibacter sp. EAT-5; assembly: GCF_044784325.1. NCBI lineage: Bacteria > Pseudomonadati > Bacteroidota > Sphingobacteriia > Sphingobacteriales > Sphingobacteriaceae > Olivibacter > Olivibacter sp. EAT-5. Next base: position 4,192,722 of record NZ_CP173028.1, read on the forward strand.
CACGGCTTAAATACTCTCGTTGTATAATAAGAACTATTTTATTCATTATGCTGCTAGTTGGCGTTGATAGACGTTACTTCTTTTATAAAAATCTCATGGATGGTAGGAATGATTTCTTCTACATGTTGTATTTCAACCTGGGGGATTAGGTAGGAGAGCATATGATTGATCGTTTTTCCCTCTGCTATTTTTAGATACAGTGTGGTTACATGATTATCCGTAAGTCGTTTTTCCACGGTAAATAGCGTATCATTTGGATCGATAACCTGCGCGCCTATATATGTTATTTTATATTTGTTTTCCCGATAACTGTTTTTTATGTCAATAACCGGGCCATCCAAGATTTTTCTGGACTTATTAATGAGCGCAATATTATCGCAAAGTTCTTCTACTGATTCCATACGATGAGTAGAAAAAATAATGGTGGTGCCATTGCTATGTAGTTCCAGTATTTCTTTTTTTATAATTTCAGCATTTACCGGGTCGAAACCGGAAAAAGGCTCATCCAAAATCAGTAGCTCCGGTTGATGAAGTACCGTTGCAACAAATTGTACCTTTTGTTGCATTCCTTTGCTTAGGTCTTCCACTTTCTTACTCCACCAAGACTGCATTTCCATCTTCTCGAACCAATGTTTGATTCGCTTTTTCGCCTCTTCTTTTGACAAACCTTTTAGTTGAGCTAAGTAAAGCAATTGATCACCGATCTGCATTTTTTTATAGAGTCCGCGTTCTTCCGGTAAATAACCTATCTTGCTAATGTGTTCCGGTTGGAGCACATCACCATTGAACATTATATATCCACTATCAGGAGCGGTAATCTGTGTGATAATTCGAATAAGAGAAGTTTTTCCTGCACCGTTCGGACCGAGTAATCCAAAGATGGTGCCCTTTTCAATATGCATGGACACGTCATCTAAGGCTCGATGCTCCGCATATTGCTTTACGATGTTGTTGATTGACAGCATGAGCATTTTATCTTGTACCGTTTAGATAGGCGAGGTGCTTATTTGTTACAACATATGATATATAAAAAAAGGGATGTGCAAAGCACATCCCTTTTGGTTTCGCTGCGTAAAAGTTTAGAAATAAAATTGTACTCCTAATTGAGGTGCAAAGAAATCACTAGCTAAACCAAAAGAATTGGTAATTTGTTTAGATCCGGTCGCCTCATCTTTAATCCTGTCATTACCGTAGTAAAGACCACGTACACTTAATTCAATACCTACATTTTTATGTGGAAAGAATGCTAAACCGGGAGAAAGCTGTGCTCCGAAACTAGTTGTGCTAGACACTTTTGTGCCATCTACTTTTGTGCTTCCAAAAGCCATGGGAACAGAAAGTTGACCAAAGAATTTGAACATTTCATTTCCTTTATAGGCACGAGCAAAAGGTGCGACTACAAAAGCTCCTTGCTTAACTTTCAAATCCACATCATTTGCACCGTCAGTGTAGTACTGACCATAGCGATAACCGACACCGGTACCAATTGCGAAATTATCGCTGATAAAGTATCCTACATTAGGAACAATGTTGAAACTCTGGTTTGAATGGTCCGTGCCATTCACTTTGTTGTAATTATAACCAACAGATCCTCCTAGGAAGAGTTTACCTTTTTCAGTTTGTGCGTTGGCTGTAAAAGCTAGTGCTACAGCGGCAGTTAGAGTTAAAAATAATTTTTTCATGTTTAATATAAATTTGTTAACGTTATAGTCAGTGCTTCGACTGACTTTCACCGTGCATTAGTCAACTTATGTGCCAAATATGACGTAGAGCTTGTATAAAGTTGTATAAGCAACCAATCTTAAACTTCTATGACAATTAAAAGAAAGTGCAATTTTATTTGCTTTTTACAATAATTATATAACTTACTCGTTTACTGATCGTATGTTTTTTAAATGACAAAATCGATTATGCGGTATAAACTGACTATTTGTCTATTTTTGTCAACATTGACAATGACAGTATAGAGATTGGCAGGCATAAGTTAAAATAGGTGGTTACCAAGAAGCAAAAAAAAACGTCGAACCATTGCGTTCGGCGTTTTTTTATTTTATGCTAACATCTTATTCGAAGAATTCTTTTACACGTTCGAAAAAGCTTTTTTCATTTTTCCCGGGTTGGGGCTTGAAATTCGGCGATTCTCTTAATTTTTCTAATTGCTCTCTCTCTGTTTGGGAAAGCGCTTTTGGCGTCCACACATTTACGTATATTAGCTGATCTCCTTTGTGATAAGAATTTACCTCTGGAATGCCTTTGCCTTTTAGACGAAGAATTTTACCTCCCTGCGTGCCAGGATCTATTTTTATTTTCGCTTTACCGTCGATAGTTGGTACTTCTATACTGGCGCCAAGCGCGGCATCTACGAAACTTATATAAAGATCATATATAACATTATTTCCGTCACGTTTCAAAATCTCATGCGGAATTTCCTCTATCAATATGATGAGATCGCCCGGTACACCTCCGCGAGGAGCGGCATTTCCTTTACCGCTCATCGATAACTGCATGCCTTCGCTTACACCTGCAGGGATATTGATGCTGATGGTTTCTTCTCCACGTACCAATCCTTCGCCGTGGCAGGTAGTACACTTAGCTGTGATCTCAACTCCTTCACCGTTACAGGTAGGGCAAGTACTTGTTGTTTGCATTTGCCCTAATATGGTGTTAGTCACCCGTCTTACACTCCCCGTACCGCCGCATGTGCGGCAAGTAGAAGTTGAAGACCTATCTTTAGCACCGCTGCCATCGCAAGTTTTACAAACAACTTGCTTGTTTACCTTGATTTTCTTCTCAACGCCTTTTGCGATTTCCTCCAAGGTAAGCTTTACCTTTATGCGAAGATTCGTTCCTTTTACAGCTCGCCTTCCTCCGCGTGATTGCCCCCCTCCAAAGAAACTTTCAAAGGGGTTGCCTCCTCCAAAGATATCCCCAAAATTACTGAAGATATCTTCCATATTCATACCTCCTCCATAACCGCCGCTCGCACTGTTCCCGGCATGACCAAAACGATCATAGCGTTGACGTTTCTCCGGATTACTTAACACTTCATAGGCCTCGGCAGCTTCTTTAAATTTCTCTTCCGCTTCCTTGTTGTTTGGGTTTTTATCAGGGTGATATTTTATTGCCAGTTTTCTATAAGCTGATTTTATTTCAGCTTGTTCTGCATTTTTTGATACACCTAATACGTCGTAATAATCTCTCTTTGCCATCTTTATAATGATTCGCTACCTACTACTACTTTGGCGTAGCGCAGAACTTTATCGTTAAGGAAATAACCTTTCTCTACCTCATCGATTATCTTTCCAACCAGCTCGGGTGTTGGGGCAGGAATTCGCGTTATTGCTTCATGTAGATCAGCATTAAATTCTTGTCCAACTGACTCCATTTCTTTTAATCCTTTTCTGTTAAGGATAGACTTAAGCTTTTGATAAACGAGTTCGACACCTTCTTTTACAGAAGGGATGTCCTGCGCATTTTCCATTGATTTACGTGCACGCTCGAAATCGTCCAATACCGTCAATAAGTCGCCGATAACTTCTTTACCCGCTGTTTGCAATAGCTCCACTCGCTCCTTGGAGGTCCGGCGCTTATAATTATCAAACTCTGCGTACAAACGAAGATATTTATTGTTGGCTTCTGTCAATTCTTGCTGAAGTTTTTCCTCTTGCTCCACTTCTACATCCGCTTCGGCCTCTTCTACATCATCGTTAAGACCTGCTTTCGTATGTTGGCGCGCTTCATTCACTGATTCCAACTCTTCCGCGATATCCTTGTTCTCGAGATTTTGATTTTCCTCAATATTTTCCTTTTTGCGTTGTTCTTCCATAATTCTAAAAAGCAGTTCAAAAATATTTTTTTCAGCACAAAACCTCTGCCAATGCATAGCAGACAGCCAGTCTGTCAGTCTTTGTTACTCAATACGAACATAATGACGCATTATGTCAACGATTGTCAGTAGGCAGCTAAAGCAAAATGTCGCTAGGAAATGGTTACGTTATCATGTAGTATACCGGATTCTGTTTTAACAATGCGGGAAGGCATGTTGCGGATAATCTGATAATCATGGGTAGCCATTAAAACGGCTGTACCTGCCCGACTGATTTCTTTTAGCAATAAGACAATTTCTTCTGATGTATTAGGATCTAAATTACCTGTAGGTTCGTCGGCAAGAATGATTTCCGGATCGTTCAGTAACGCACGGGCGATTACTACCCGTTGCTGTTCACCGCCGGATAATTCATGGGGCATCTTCTTCAACTTTGAACGTAAACCAACTTTATCTAAGACATCAAACATACGTTCTCTTATTAAGTTCTTGTCTTTCCAACCAGTGGCTCGCATTACAAATTCCAGATTCTTTTCAACTGTGCGGTCAGTCAGTAAATGAAAATCCTGAAAAACAATCCCTAGTTTTCTTCGTAAGAATGGAATGTCTCTGTCATGTAATCGACCAAGGTCGAAGCCGGCAACTAATCCGTCTCCTGTCGATATGGGAAGATCGCCATAAATAACTTTCAGTAGGCTACTCTTTCCCGAGCCGGTTTGACCGATCATAAAAACAAACTCGCCCGAATCAATCTGTAAATTTACATTTGACAGTACAAGATGCTTCTGTTGATAGATATCTATATTTTTAAGTTTGATAACGGTACTTGGAATCATGTTACAGTTCTATTTCTTTTATTTTTCCAAAAGGTAACTCCTCAACTATTTTCATTATGTACGATGCTTTATCTCCCAGTCCTATTTTTTCTAACGACTTATCCGGTCGGTCTACACGAAAATATGCTAAGAGCGTAAAATTTTCATCTCGCAGCTGTACATAGTCCGGAATTTTTGCTACACCTTTTACCTTAATGATATACATGGTACGCCAAAGTTAGTACATTCTACGAAATATCATCTTTTTTCAACGCACATTTTCCCTTTATCGTGTGTTGCACTGATTTGTTGAAAGAAGATTCGTTGGGAAAGACAGGGATTACAAACGAGAGGAAGCACGGGATTTCAGTATGTTATAGCCGCTGCTGCTAGTTCTGAAATATCTTTTAGAAGTTTATATTTTCAATTTACAGGGGAATGCAGGTGTAACGCCAATAGGACGCTATGAGCAATTTGTTGTCCATTCATTTTTTGAATAAAAAATGGGCGGCCTAATTATTTGCCGGACCTATCGTACCGGCTCCGTTCATAAAGCGCGTTTACAGAATCGGCTATGCGAGCAATTTGCGCCTCTTCGTTTTTTGTTTCATTGATCCAATCGAGATATGACTGCTTTTCCGTGTCCGCTAGTGCAGCATAAAACCGGAATGCAGCCGGCTCATCCGCTAAAATTTCTATGAAATCCGTTTCTGTTATCCGAGCGGATTTGTTCAAATAGATTTTGAGCTGTACGGTGTCGCCTACTTGCTTCTGCAGCTGTTTGCGAATACCGGCATTAAGTGGTAGAAATAATTTGCCGTCGCCCATAGGCATGAGGATCACTTTGTCAAGCATGTAACTGTCAATAGATCCGCTTACTTTTACTTGTCCGAAATGATTACGATAATCGGGCGATATCTCCGGAATCAAAATATATGACCATCCTCCTTTGCCGGGAAACCGTTCAATTAAAGCCTCTCGATTTATCTGTATGCTTTCCATAGTGGTGATCGCAATAACAAACGCTAACTTGTATTACCTAAAAAGGGTTTTCCTATCCTTAAAATTTAAGGGCATCTTTAGCAATGCCAAATTTTCAGCTAAAATAGAAAATATATTGGTTTGCATAAAATGTGTTGAAAACGGACAGACAGATAAAAATGCGGGTTAGTTTTTTTGTTCGGTATACTGTACTATATCGACTCCGATACCATTGGGATCCTGAATTGCAAAATGTCGATCACCCCACGGCTCTTCACGCAAGTCTATTTTTATTTCTACCCCCTTGCTCTTCAATTGTCGATACATCTCCTCAACATTATCTACTTCTATCGTCAGGTAAAGGCCTTTGCCATTAAATGGATCATGAAATAACGGTTGTTGACTGGCGTGATAAGGTTTTAAAAAGCTTATTTCTGCTGATTCATTTGGGGTATGCAACAAAAGATAAAAATCGTTTTCAAAAGTAATTCCAAATTGAAGAATTTCAGTGTAGAACGTTTTGCTCTCTTGAATCTTGTCTGTAATAATACCGGCGTTCAGTTTCATTGTTTTCAGATTGGTTTCTTTTGTTTGACCATTAATTGAAGATAAACCGCTTAGGCTTATGAAAATAGCTGTCATAAAGAATTTCATATCGTCTCTTTTTAACAAAGATGCGAACTGTCTTCATATAGTCATTGTAAAAAACGGACATTTAACGGACATTTATTTGAATGCTTTAGCCGGTGTGAAACCACACATTCTTTTAAATTCTTTAATGAAATGGGCCTGGTCGTAATACCCCAACTCATAGAAAAACTTTTCCGTCTTTAGTGTCTCCACAGTAGGATTGAGGCTCAATAAACTTTGAAAACGCACTATTTTACTAAACGCTTTAGGCGATTCGCCAACATAGAACTTGAATAAGCGCCGTAAATGTCTTGAGCTTACCGGTACATTTAGGTGTTCAATATCAATGATACCTCTTGTATTTACTATTTTATCGAAAGCCAGTTTAAACCGAAAGTCGACTTCAGTCGCTTGCCTTGCTATTTGATTGAAAAAGGCGTTAAATGGTTCGATAAGTTGATGGAGATTAAAAACCATGTCGGGTTGGCGATAAGCTGCCTCCCAATGCCGAGCGATCAAATTGTTCAGACGCTTATGCAGTTCTCGGTTTACAAAATTTAACGGCTCGCAATAATCGGTTAATTCGCTCGCGTTGAACTTAAATAGGGATGAGAAAGCTGCGGGTAAAAACCGGATGCCAATGTAATGGAAATCGTGGGAGAGCGAAAAAGCATGGTATTTGTTGGAAAGTCCCATAATATCTATGTCCGACAGGGTATGTACATCAATGAAGATGTCAATACATCCATCTGAAACAACATAGTAGGGAAGAGGTGTCGACAATCTTTCAAGGCTTTTTAATTCCCAATAGCAATATATATACCCCCGTAAGCTCGGGGCCGGCATATATTCCTTATAAGAAATGTCAGCCCATTCATGTAAACTGCTCGGTTGAATCGGTTTAAAGCAATATGTCTTAGGGCCTTGTAGCATATTCGTCATGCGCTTTGGACATAAAATTAATCCTTCGCATCCTAAAATGCAAGGATGTAAGGAAAATACGGTCTACCTATTTGTAGCAGTTTAAAATTACAATTGACGGAAACTTCGAAATAAATTGGTTGATCGTATTAGAATGTTCATTTTTGTTATCTGTAAAAAAATAATATATGATGAAAATGTCAGCCTATTTTATCAAACTTTTTGGTTATGACAAGGCTACCAATTTAAAACTTATTGAATTGCTGAAAATAGCGAAGGAATGTGATGAAGCTATCGGACTAATGGCACATTTACTGGTTGCACAGCAAATTTGGTTAAAAAGATGTAAGGGGGAAAATACCGTTGGAGGGAGTTTATGGCCAGACTGGGACATCATGGAGATGGAGGCCATTGTGCTTAGGAATAATACCGATTGGGTAAACTTTTTAAATACATTGAACGAGCAGGATTTTGTTAAATCCGTTAGCTACAAAAATTCAAGAGGCACGGCCTTTGCCAATCGACTGGAGGATGTTCTTGCCCATGTCATTAATCATGGCACACATCATCGTGCCCAAATTGGACAGCATTTGAAATTATGCGGACATAACTTGCCAAGCACCGATTATATCTTTTATATACGGGAACAAGATGCTTAACTATAACAATCAATCAAAACAATGAGCGTTTTCTGTGTTTGCCCATTCTGTGTCGATAATAATCAACGGACAGTCTCCCCGCGCCACTAAAGAAGAGAGAAAGCGAGGCAGCGAGCATAAATAGCGCGGGAAAAGTATCGGAATAAGCATCCCCTATATGTGCAATCAAGATGGCTGAAATAAAGTTAACGACCATAAAAGCAGCGGCAAAGCGTTGATAATATCCGAGCACGAACAAGCACCCACTGATAAACTGAGCATATACTGATACATATGCTGCCCATGGATAGGGAAACTGATGCGCATTTAGAAAGGAAATAAACTCCTGCATCCGCGCCTGGCTGAGTATATTATCAATTACGCCCTGTACTAAGTGATACCCGGCAACCAGTCTTATAAACAGAGGAGCCCATTGTCCATGTTTTTTAAAAAGAAGATTAGGCCTGTCGTATAACATAATAGAGGTTACCGTCCTGATTTAGCTATTCAAACATAGAAAAAATAAAGTTTTTCTCCAATTGGATGATAAATGATATTAATCGATTAACTGTCAGTTTACTATCTCAATATTTAAATAAGAGGTGTTTTTATGATTGCATATGATAACAATTTTATCTATGTTTGCCGAATATTTTTTCACCCGTAGTTCAATGGATAGAATGTCAGATTCCGGTTCTGATGATGGGGGTTCGAATCCCTTCGGGTGAACAAAGAAAGCCTTTCGAAAGAGAGGCTTTTTGTGTATAAGAAGGGATGAGAACAGTAGGGCAGGCAGGGTTCGAACGCTCTCTTGGCGGCCTTAAGTGCGGGGAGGGTGCGACGCCAACAATCCCTTCGGGTGAACAAAGAAAGCCTTTCGAGAGAGAGGCTTTTTGTGTATAAGAAGGGATGAGAACAGTAGGGCAGGCAGGGTTCGAACGCTCTCTTGGCGGCCTTAAGTGCGGGGAGGGTGCGACGCCAACAATCCCTTCGGGTGAACAAAGAAAGCCTTTCGAGAGAGAGGCTTTTCGTGTATAAGAAGGGATGAGAACAGTAGGGCAGGCAGGGTTCGAACACTCTCTTGGCGGCCTTAGGTGCGGGGAAGGTGCGACGCCAACAATGTCTTCGGGTGAGCAAAAAAGGCTATCTCGCAAATGGGGATAGCCTTTTTTATTGGGAGGGTCCGGTCTTCAATTCTTATACATTAAACCTAAAGTGCATGATATCACCATCTTCCACTATATAAGTTTTTCCTTCTACACTTAGCTTTCCGGCCTCTTTACAGGCATTCTCTGAACCGTACTTAACAAAATCGTCATACTTGATGACCTCGGCTCGGATAAAACCTTTCTCAAAATCGGTATGAATCACACCGGCAGCTTGCGGAGCAGTAAATCCCTTATTGATTGTCCAAGCGCGAACTTCCTGCACGCCTGCCGTAAAATAAGTAGCTAAGTTCAATAGTTTATAAGCAGCCCGTATAAGCTTATGTACGCCCGATTCTGTAAGGCCCAAATCTTCCAAAAACAATTGACGTTCCTCGTAACTTTCCAACTGGCTGATCTCTGATTCGATTTGCGCTGATATAACCAAAACTTCTGCTTTCTCGTCTTTTACTGCCTCTCTTACTCGATCTACATAAGCATTGCCGTTAACTACCGACGCTTCATCTACGTTACATACGTATAAAACAGGTTTTACGGTGAGGAGACTTAAATCACCGATATACTCAAAATCGTCTTCCGTTATGGGAGCGGTCCGAGCTGATTTACCGGATTCGAGATGCACTTTTACGATGGATAAAATATCAAAGGTTTTTTTTGCGTCCTTATCACCACCGGTTTTAGCCATTTTCTCCACTTTCTGAATGCGCTTTAATACCGTTTCTAAATCTTTAAGTTGCAATTCAGTGTCGATAATTTCCTTGTCGCGAATCGGATCGACGGATCCGTCTACGTGAATCACATTACCGTTATCAAAACAGCGTAATACGTGTATAATGGCATTGGTTGTTCGGATGTTACCTAAAAACTGATTTCCTAATCCCTCGCCTTTACTCGCTCCTTTCACCAAGCCTGCTATATCAACTATTTCGATTGTATTGGGAACCACGCGTTGGGGATTAACCAATTCAGCTAGTTTATTCAAACGTTCATCAGGAACAGAAATAACACCGACGTTCGGTTCAATCGTGCAGAACGGAAAGTTAGCGGCTTGTGCTTTTGCATTTGATAAACAATTAAATAAAGTAGATTTTCCGACGTTGGGTAAACCAACAATACCACATTGAAGTGCCATTTGATAAGTGCTTTTTTCTTTTTTGTTACAATTGCGGCAAAGATAGGAAATAAAAAGCGTTTTAAAATATCTTCGTTTTTGTTACAAAAAAAGCCATTTTTATTCTATTACCTATATAAGTATATTAAACTTTGATAAAAAAATTAATAAGTCTATTGCTTTTTGATATATACTTACTTATGTTTGCTACATCAATCTAAATTGTTGTGGAAGAAAAGCCTAAAAAGCAAAATGCATTAAAGCTAGATATTGTGCGGTATCTGTATTATCGGGGACCGATGGCTATCAATGAGCTCAGTAAGCTTGCGGGTAAAAGCTTACCTCTGATTACAAGCAATGTCAACCTCCTGAAGGAACAAGGATTGATAATAAATAGCCAATATGCACAGTCGACAGGTGGTAGGAGGGCTCATGAATATCAGCTTAATAGAGATTCAGGAAAATACATAATAGCGGTTTCTGTGGATCAGCTCATCACTAAAATAGCCGTATTCAACTTGCATAATGAAAAGATTAAAGAGCCTGACGAGAGGGTAATCAATCTTGAAAATGCCAGTGAATCGTTGAATGATCTCATCAATTTTATCAAAGAATATATAGAAGGACTTCCCTTATCTCTGGTTGATATCCTGGGGATTGGAATTGCAATGCCTGGTTTTGTAAACGCAGAGAGGGGAATTAATAATACGCACTTCGGTTTGGACGACAAGAGCTTAGCCGATTATATAGCAAGACGGATCGGTTGTGAAGTCTTTATTGACAATGATTCAAGCGCTATTGCACTGGCGGAATTAAATTTCGGCGTGGCCCGAGGAATGCAGGACGTGATGGTGGTAAACGTTGGCTGGGGGATTGGCTTGGGTATGATTGTGAATGGGAAGTTATTTAGAGGACATAGTGGCTTTGCCGGCGAATTTAGCCATATCCCTTTAGCAGATAGTAATAATCTTTGCGTATGCGGGAAAAGAGGCTGCTTAGAAGTTGATGCTTCGCTGTTAGTGCTGACCGGAAAAGCCCGAAAAGAAATACAAAATGGGTATGCATCGAAAATGGAAGGCATGTTTTCCGGTGATGGTGCTTCCGATGTGGATGTTATTTTAAATGCCGCTAACGCAGGGGATCAATTAGCCGTTAATTTACTTTCGAAAGCAGGATTTCTTATTGGAAAAGGGATCGCTACGTTGATACACATCATGAACCCCCAAGGCGTCGTGGTAAGTGGTAGAGGAGCCGTTGCATCCCGGATTCTGATGGCGCCGATACAGCAAGCAGTAAATGAGTTTAGCATACCCATGTTAGCAGAGCAATGTACGATTTTGTCTTCATCGCTAAATAAAGAAGCCGAGTTATTGGGAGCAGCCACCTTGGTAATGGAAAGAACCGATCGATTTTAAAAAGCTAAATAATTGCCTATGATATAAAGTCAAAACCAAATCTAAATTTAAAATTAATCAAGAATCAATCAACTAAGTCGAATTTTAACAAACCAATCAAATCATGAAAGAAATCTATTTAAGAGCACTAGCTGCAGTGTTATTTTGTATGATAACTATCAGCAGCTTTGCACAGAAAGCGGTCACAGGAACCGTTTCGGATGCTCAAGGCCCCTTGCCGGGGGTCACCGTACGTGTAAAAGGAACCAGTAAGGCAGCCTCTACAGACGCAAAAGGTAATTTTTCCATTCAGGCGACTTCAGGCGAAACATTAACCTTTTCGATGATCGGTTATATCACGCAAGAAATAGCGATTACCAATCAAAGTAGTTTAACCGTTTCCATGCAGAATGATGAAAATGCACTGGAAGAAGTGGTCGTAACATCACTCGGTATTAAAAAAGAAGCCAAATCACTGGGATATGCGACAAGTACTGTAGGTGCGCAGGAACTAACAAAGACAGGTTCTCCCAACTTTGCTGGCGCATTATACGGAAAAGCACCAGGCGTGCGAATTTCAGCGGCACCAGGTGGAGCGACTTCAGGTATTAATATTAATATTCGGGGTATTAATTCAATCACAAAAAGTTCACAGCCCTTAGTGATCATTAATGGTGTCCCAATGCGCCAAACAGCTTTTAACAACTCCGATTATTGGGGCGATCAGCGAGCGAGAGGTAACGGATTGGAAGATTTAAATCCAGAAGATATTGAATCGATCACCATCTTGAAAGGCGCTTCGGCTGCAGCGCTTTACGGTTCGGAGGCGATGAATGGTGTTGTGCTAGTTACGACCAAATCAGGAAAAGGAGCTGAAGGTTTCACTGTTGATTTCAATGCTACCTATACTGCGGATAGAATCGCCTATTTGCCTAGATTTCAGGATGTGCGCGGGCCAGGATATGATGTTTCCTACGCAGATATTGGACAAGCAGAGGATATGTTTTTTTATTATCCTGATGGTGTAAGAGGTGTCGCTAATACTAGTTTAAACTTTGGACCTAAATTTGATGGTCAGCCTATTCGTTCTTGGGATGGCGAGATTCGCCCCTATAATGCCCAAAATGCTTATAGTAAATTCTTTAATAATCCAAATAATACCATCTTCAACCTTGCTTTGGGACATACAGGAAAAAGCTCAAATACGCGTTTTTCCTTAACGCGCCAAGACAATCAGATGACATCTTTGGAATCCTATAATAAACGGAATATTGCCAGTCTTAATACATCCTTCAAACTTTGGGATAAATTAACCACCGACGTGGTAATCAACTATGTCAATCAACATACGCATAATCGGCCATTCTTGACAGATCGTTTAATTAACAATTTTACAGGAATGATTTCCACTTTCGATAATCCTGAGTGGTATATGAATAAGTACAGAACTAGTCAAGGTTATAAGTATGTGACAGGGACCAATCCAAGCCTGACACCAGAGGAAAACCTTACTTATAATGGTTATAAAACCGATGTATTGGATTATATGTGGAACACTTTGGCCAATCAGTCGGATGAGTATTCCAATAGGGTAATCGGATCGTTTACTAATACATGGCAAGTAACACCTGATTTATCTCTTAGAGCACGAATTTCAGCGGACATGACCTCTATGAAACGAGAAGATAAAAATCCGACAGAAAGGCCAATTTCAATAGATCCAAATACAGGTTCCTATTTCTTAGGAAACCAAAACGCCAATGTATACTATACCGATTTATTAGCGAGCTATAACAAGCAAATAACGAGTGACGTAAAATTAGGAGCTATGCTCGGCTATACCGCTTCTAAAACGGAGGATACCTATGTACAAAGGAGAACAGATGGCGGTTTAAGTGTAAGAGATTGGTTCGACTTGAACGCTTCGGTAAATCTAGCTAGATGGGATGATCGATATAACTATAGAAGAAATATGTTGAGAGATGCGTTATTTGGAACCTTAAATTTTAACTTAAAGGATTACTGGTTCGTGGAAGGAACATTACGCAGGGAACGCATTTCTACAATGCATCCGGATGATAATGTATTATATTATCCGTCAGTAAATTCGAGTCTAATTCTAAACGAGGCCTTTAAGTTGCCTGAGGTTTTTGACTATGCCAAATTAAGGGGATCATGGGGTATAGTAGGTAATTATCCTGACATCTATCAAAGTGCTCTTAGTTTAACGCAAACAAGTTTGGGCATTCAGGCAGAGGGGGGGCGACCTGTAACATATACTTTAGTGCCTACCTCAGCATTTGGTAATGAAGGAATAAAGCCAGAAACAAAATATGAATTTGAGTTTGGATTAGAAACTCGCTTACTAAGTAACCGATTAGGATTTGACATTACTTACTACAATGGTCAGGTTCGCGATCAAATCTTGAATTATACTTTACCTATAACTTCGGGGGCTTCTTCCATTTTAGCCAACGTAGGTACGTTGCGTAATTCAGGCTGGGAATTCGCAATCACAGGAGTTCCTGTGCAAACGGATAACTTCCGTTGGAATTCGGTATTGAATTTTTCGATGAATAAAAATAAGGTCGAGGCCCTGCCTGGGGGTGCTGATAGGTTAACGCTGAGAGACTATGACGGTGCCGCAGCTCAATTGGTAGCCAACGTAGGACAACCTATTGGCGATATTATGGTGCATCCTGTTGCAACGGATGCTAATGGGAATAAGATTGTTCAGGATAACGGTCTGTATCAATTAGACGCCGACACCTGGGTTAAAGCAGGGAACGCTATGCCAAAGGTCGTAGGAGGTTTAACCAATACGTTTACGTATAAAAACTTCACATTAGACGCCCTGATTGATTTTCGTTGGGGAGGGCATGTAATGCCAACAGGTATCAATTGGATGATCAGTCGTGGCTTATTGGAAGAAAGCTTAAATTATATGGATGCCGAACATGGAGGTCTTAGCTATTACATAGATGGTGAAAGAGGAGTTGCCTTCGAAGGGACTGTTGGTCCTAATGGTCAAAAGATATACCACGACGGAATGCTAATGGAAGGTGTACTGGCTGATGGTACACCTAATAGCAATGTGATTTCGCAAGTTACTTACTATGCAAATACGTACAACTGGGGCGGTCCACAATATTCGAATTCTCGCTATGAATTATATGTACAGAAAAACAATTATATCAAAATGCGAGAGCTATCGTTAGGTTATAGGCTACCAGCGTCTATTGCATCTAAATTGAAAGCAAAAAATCTCCAGCTTTCAGTATTCGGTAGAAATTTGTTTTTCATCTATAGATCTATTAAAGATCTGGACCCTGAACAAATGACTGGAGGATCCTTTTGGATGGATCAGGTAACCAATGCGGGAACAAGTCCAGCTACCAGAACTTATGGTTTAATGTTACGTGCAAGTTTTTAAACTAACAGAAAATGAAAAAATATTTTATCATAGGGCTATGTACAGCCACATTATCGATCTCTTCATGCAAAAAGTCATCTTTCGATGAATTTTACAGAGATCCTTCAAAAGTAACAGAAACAACGGTAGATAAACAATTTGCGGGCATGATATATGGTTACCGACAGCTTATAGTTCCGGATTACCGTAATTATTTTGTAACCATACTTCCTACTATAGCACGGTATATCCAAATAGATGGTTGGGCAAATGAGGCAAATCAATTAACACCTGGCGCGGCAGCTATTGACGACCGATGGTCAAGATACTATGAAGGTCTTGCACAATTTAGAGAACTGGAAACAACCTACAATAATTCAGATCCTTTAATACAGGGAGAAACACGAATTTTCTATTTAACAGCTAAGATCTTGTTCTATGATCAGACGCAACAAATTGTTGATTTGCATGGTGACATCCCATGGAGCCAAGCAGGTAAGCTAAGTTCAAACGGAGGTGATTATTCGATTTCTTATGCGCCATACGACACGGCGATAGACATCTACACTGCCATGTTGGATGATCTTGCGACCATTGAAGAAGAGTTGAATAGTCTCACAGTCCCGAGTACTTCAAACTTTTCTTCTCAAGATCTGGTCAATAATGGAGATGTAGAACTTTGGAAAAAATATTGTAATTCTTTACGTTTGAGAATGTTAACTAGAGTTTCGGCATCTTCGCAATTTAGCTCTAGAGCACAATCGGAAATCGCAGAAATTGCGAATGATCTTTCATCATTGATCTTAACCAATGCCGATAATGCACAGCTAGACGTCTTTGATGCGTCGACTGGAATTAATGCTACTGGTTTTCAAGATGCACTAGAAAGTTGGAATGGAAATATTGCTGGAAAAGTAATGATAGACCATATGCTGGCCAATCTTGATCCTCGACTTCCCTTTATTTTTGAACCTGGAGCTGAGGCTGATGGAAGATATATTGGATTGGATCAGTCATTGACTGGATCCGTTCAATCAAATTTGATTACTGGACCAGCTGCTAGCGGGGGTGGAACGATAGCCATCTATAACCGGTCAACATTTTCAAGAAACGATTATTTCCCTGGTATGCTGATTTCAGCTTCAGAAGTGAACTTTCTTTTGGCAGAATACTTCTTGAAAGCGGGCAATATGGCTTCCGCCAAGACCTTTTTTGAAAACGGTATTAAAGAGTCTATCGCGCTTTTTCAACAAATTAGGGCAGTAAGTAATGATATTCTTGTTCCTGCAGCGGCAGCTCCAACTGCGACACAAATTAATACATATATTAATAATGTTAATTGGGATGGCAATACAAATAAAATTGAGCTCATAGCCTATCAAAAATGGTTGCACTTCAATATGATGCAACCCGTTGAGAATTGGGCTGAAGTAAGACGCTTGGATTATCCAACGTTTTTATTTCGAGTGCAAAATTCGGATATTCAGAAAACTGTTCCTGTTAAATTTAATTTACCCTCATCAGAGCAAGTATATAATTCGACGAATTACCAAGCTGTTGCAGGACAAGACAATGTTAACACTAAACTGTTTTGGGACGTAAATTAATGCGAACCATTAGCAGAAAATATTAAAATTGGTCTATAAATGTTTGAGGGGTGGACACATCAGTCCACCCTCTCTTTTTATAGAAAGGACTACAAGTTATAATCCTTATTCAATTCAACATCCGTTGTCAATAGGATATTGTCCGAAGAAGAACCGATCATAATCTTAAATCTACCTTTTTCGGTAACCCATTTCATCTGCGCATTTAATAACTTTAAATCTTCCGCATGAAGAACAAATTCCATCTTTTTTTCTTCTCCTGCCTTCAGATGAATCCGTTGAAAGTTTTTCAGTTGTAAAATAGGCGTTACTACGCTTGAGATCTCATCGCGCACGTAAAGTTGAACCACTTCATCACCAGCGTATTTGCCTGTATTTTTTACTTTAAAGGATATGCTTAAATTAAAATCATCCGGTGTTTCTGTTAATTGATGTCTAATATCGGTGTAAGCAAAAGTGGTATAACTTAATCCGTAACCAAACGAATAAAGGGGCTTAGCGTCTACTTCTACATAATCGTGTTTTGTGGGGTTTTTATAATTGTAATAAACCGGTAGCTGACCAACAGATTTAGGAACAGAAACGGAGAGGCGGCCCGCAGGATTGTAATCGCCAAACAGCACATCTGCAATGGCGTTTCCACCTTCTTGTCCCGGATACCATGCATCTATAATGGCATCTACATGCTCTTGTGGCCAATTTAAATTTAGCGGACGTCCTTTAATGGTAACCAGCACCACCGGTTTGCCCGTCGCTTTAACTGCTTTTAGTAATTCTAATTGCTTTCCTAACAAATCTAGCGTCGCACGATCAAAACCTTCACCGCTTTCCATGTCACTTATTTTTCCTTGTGTGGCAGTTACCTGCGCCGCCCCTGTTTCCTGATAAGAAGTTTTAAAATCACGTGCACTGGAGCCCCCTAAGACAATAACGACTACTTCGGCAGCTTCGGCAGCTTGAACTGCTGTACTGATAGCTATTTCCGATGTATCTCGAATATCACAGCCTTTTACATAATCAATCCTGGTGCCGGCTCCTAATTTAGCTTGTAGGCCTTCTAATACCGTCACAATGTTTTCTTCCGCTTGCGGAGCCGTATAATCTCCTAGTTGATTATATATATTGTCGGCATTAGGACCGATAAGGGCCAATTTTTTTATAGACTTGCTCAGGGGTAAAAGATTTCCATTATTTTTTAATAGAATAATTGATTGTTGCGCCACTTTTCGCGCCAACTCAATATGGTTGGGAATTCGTACTGTTCTACTTACTTGTTTTATGTCTACGTAAGGGTTTTCAAAAAGACCTAAAGCGAATTTCTGATATAAAACCCTGCTCACAGCGGTGTCTAAGGTTGCCTCCGTAACTTTTCCTTCCTTAATTGCTGCCAAAAGGGCCCGGCCATAGCCGTAACCACTCAAATCAGCGTCGAGCCCGGCGTTGATAGCTTGGCTTGCAGCTTCTGCGGCATTGGCTGCTACATGATGACTGCCTACTAAACCGGAGATACTTCCGAGGTCGGATACGACAAAACCTTTGAAATTCCACTGATTTCTTAATAAATCTTTTAATAACCAGGGGTTGGCAGAACAAGGAATACCATCTATCGAGTTATAGGCGGTCATAACGGATAAAGCACCCGCTTTAACTGCTTCCCCGAAAGGAGGGAGGTAGCTTTGATAAAGTTCTCTTTGACCTACGGTAACACTACCGCCATTGTGGCCGCCTTCGGGTACTCCATAGGCAGTAAAATGTTTTAGCGTTGAGATTATATTTTTTCCACTGCTCAAATCGGTTCCTTGGAAACCGGTAACCATTGCCCTTCCCATTTTTGCATTCAAAACAGGATCTTCCCCGTAAGTTTCTTCCAGGCGTGACCAGCGTGGCTCTCGCGCCAAATCGAGGATAGGCCCATAACCCACATGTCCACCAACAGCGCGAGTTTCCGCCGCGATTGCCTGCGCCATCTCTTGTATTAGCGTCGGATTCCATGTGCTAGCTTGTCCGATAGCAGTTGGGAAAACAGTGGTTCCGATTGCCATATGACCATGAGGACATTCTTCGGATAGTAAAAGTGGTATTCCCAAACGTGTACTATCGACCATATATTTTTGCAAAGCATTGGTAGCCATCGCCGCTTCTTGAGGCGACAATCCTGTTTCTAATGTCTTTTTAGTCCATGGATCAGCACGTAGGGTAGCCCAAAGCATGCCGATGTGCTCTCTTTGCACGGCTTCTTTAAATTTAGTACTGACAGTAACGCCTTTACCGCTCTTTGTATACATTTCCCAACCTAATAAAGTAGCAAGTTGTCCTACTTTCTCTTCCACTGTCATTTTATTAAGCAAATCTTTGACGCGTTCGCTGATCGGCTTTCGAGGATCTTTATAGATGGGTTGCGGTTTAACATACTTAAAAGAGAGGAGTGGGCAAATAATAATGAGTATTAAAACTAAGTTGATCTGTCTTTTTATCATAAGGTATTGTGCTGATAATTTGATTCTAATTTACCAAAAGTACCAGAAAGTGTAGGTATGACCATTAAAGAATTTATAAAAAAAATGCCGCCCTTTTTATGGGGCGGCACATACTTTTATTGAAGGGAAGCTTATTTAGATTTCTTAGAACCTTCTTCGTCTTCCATTTGCTCTTTTAACTGAGCCAATACATCTAAATCACCTAAGGTAGATTTTTCAACAGAATCTTTTACCTTTTTAACGGCATTTGATGCAGCTTTCGCTTCTTTCTTACGATTATTGAATTCTTCAATACGGGCTTCTGCTCTTTCATCTTCCCAAATACGAGAATGTGAAATTACAATACGCTTCGCTTCTTTATTGAATTCGATAATTTTAAATTGAGCGGATTCTTCTGCTTTTAAAGCTTTACCATCTTCTTTGATGCTGTGCTTACTAGGGCAGAAGCCTTCAACTCCATAAGGAAGTGCTACGATGTCACCTTTATCAGTTACTTTTAATACGGTACCTTCGTGAATAGAATCAACCGTAAAGATCGTTTCAAAAGTATCCCAAGGATTTTCTTCTAATTGTTTGTGTCCTAAACTTAATTTACGATTTTCTTCATCAAGTTCCAATACAACTACATCTAGTTCTTCACCTACTTTTGTGAATTCATTTGGATGGTTGATTTTCTTAGACCATGATAAGTCAGAAATGTGAATTAAACCATCAACTCCCTCTTCAATTTCAACAAACACACCAAAATTAGTCATGTTTTTAACCACTGCTTTATGCTTGCTTCCGATAGGATAGCGTTCAGCAATGTTTTTCCAAGGGTCTGGAGTTAATTGTTTAATACCTAAGCTCATTTTACGCTCTTCGCGATCCAAGGTTAACACCTCTGCCTCGATTTCGTCACCTACTTTCAGGAATTCCTGCGGGCTGCGTAAATTTTGAGACCATGACATTTCAGATACGTGAATCAAGCCCTCAACACCGGGAGTGATTTCTAAGAATGCACCATAATCTGCAACAGTAACAATTTTACCCTTTACTTTAGAACCTACCGCTAATGCCGGATCTAAGGATTCCCAAGGATGAGGAGTCAATTGTTTTAAACCTAATGCAATACGTTTTTTCTCGTCATCAAAATCAAGAACAACCACGTTGATCTTTTCGTCTAATGACAATACTTCTTTTGGATGCTCGATACGGCCCCAAGAAATATCTGTGATGTGCAATAAACCATCAACACCACCAAGATCGATGAATACACCGAAATCTGTGATGTTTTTAACAGTACCTTCCAGTACTTGTCCTTTTTCAAGTTTTGCAACGATTTCTGATTTTTGGTTTTCTAAATCATCCTCGATCAGCACTTTGTGTGAAACCACCACGTTCTTGAACTCATGGTTAATTTTAACTACCTTGAATTCCATTGTCTTACCCACATAGATGTCATAATCACGAATGGGTTTGATGTCAATTTGAGAACCCGGTAAGAAAGCTTCAACACCTTTGATATCCACGATCAAACCACCTTTTGTACGGCTTTTTACGTAACCGTTGATGATGGTGTCGTTTTCTAAAGCTTCATTGATTGCTTCCCAAGATTTTTGTGTTTTAGCACGCTTGCGGGAAAGAACTAATTGTCCGTTCTCGTCTTCGCGTGATTCAACGAACACGTCTACCTTATCACCTACTTTCAGGTCAGGTAGATCGCGGAATTCAGAAAGAGATACCAAGCCATCTGATTTAAAACCGATGTTAAGTACCACGTCTTTGTTGTTAATGGAAACCACGGTTCCTTCAACAATTTCTCCTTTATTGACGGAGTTAAAAGTACCAGCGTATTGCTCTTCTAATTTAGCACGCTCGTCTGCGCTGTAATTTCCGAAACCTTTTTCGTCTTGATCCCAGTCGAAGTCGCCTTCAGGTGTGATCCAAGTATTGGATTTGATTTCGTCGATGAACGTCGAATCAGCTTCTGATTCAATGTTTTCTCTTTCCTTAACTGATTTTAAATCAGCATCTTGGATTTCAGCTTGTTTAGCTTTTAATTCTTTTTCTGCTTCTTGTTTTTTTGCCATTAATTATTTTGTCTCCTTTTCCTGAAATTCATCAGGACTGCAAAGGTGCAAAAATTATTTCTAAATAAAGCAAAAATTATGAGTTTTATTAGCAAAAAGTGGTGATTATCAGGTAACTTAACCAAGAGAGTTTGTCCATTATGCGTTGCAAAGGCGATTCATAAGAAAGTCTGTATTACTGCTCGGTGTTTTTAGGTTTTTCGTCTTAGCACTAATGGTGCTGCCACTGGTTAACCACTTAAGTGCTTCCCTGCGTAACGTCTCCGAAACGAGCAACCAACTCTGCTCTTTCTTCTAAACGTTATCGGGATTTTATCGGGGCGGTATCGTGGCCTGATCGGGAAATTGCCGATAAAAAGCCGATCAGGAGTAAGTAAAAAGCAAATAGAACGCAGCATTTAGTTAGAAGTTGATCAGGCTATCTTGCGTTCGCTAACGATCAGTAATTTAACTACCCACAACGCATAACGTTTAACTTATAACTAACTTTTCGCTTTCCCCACTTTATCTAGTACAAAGTCGAGCTGTTGTTCCTCAGTCATATCGGTATTATCTAAAATAATAGCATCTTCGGCTCGTACCAGCGGGCTTTCTTTTCGCGTAGTATCTTGATAATCACGATGGGCGATATTTTCGAAAACCTCTTCCAGTGTGATGTTTTCACCTTTGTTCTTTAGTTCCAAGTACCGGCGTTCAGCTCGTATTTTAGGGTCAGCGGTCATGAAAATTTTAACCTGCGCATGTGGAAAAACAGCAGTTCCTATATCTCGTCCGTCCATCACCACATTTTTTCGTGCACCCATTTTCTGCTGCTGTTTTACCATTGCCTGTCGGACCGATTTTATAGCGCTTACGGTACTCACATTTTCAGAAACAGGCATTTGTCTGATTTCGTCGGAGACGTCCTCCTCATTTAAAAGGACATGGGTTACCCCTTCTTCTTTATGAAAATCGATGTGGATGTGTTCAAGCGCATTTTGCACCTGCTCTTCATTAGTCACATCAATGTTGTTTCGCAAAAAGTATAAGGTTACAGCTCGGTACATGGCACCACTGTCTACATATACATAATGAAGTTTATTTGCTAAAGCCTTTGCGACCGTGCTTTTCCCGCAGGATGAATAACCATCAATCGCTATAATAATATTCTTCTTTGTCATGGGTGCACAAAACTAGAGAAAATGCTTGGTATTCACGAACAGTAATAAGTAGTTTAATGTCTGTTATTACTTAACTCTATGGTAGTAAAACCACTAGATTATTTATTACATGCTTATCTTTGTGGTTTAATGGGTAATTATGTACAGTATAGATGAATTAAGTCCTTATATTCAATATAAAACTTCAAGAAGCGGAGGAAGCGGTGGCCAGCATGTGAACAAGGTTTCTTCGAAGGTTGAGTTACAATTTGATTTCGAAGCTTGTAAATTATGGAATGAAGAAGAAAAAACGCACCTACGGCAAAAATTGAGTAATCGATTGTCATCCGAAGGTAAGTTGCAAATTATTAGCCAAAAGGATCGATCCCAATTTAAGAACAAAGCCTCAGCACAAGAAAAACTTTTGCATATACTCGCTGCTGCATCAAGTGTGCAAAAATTGCGGAAGCCTACTAAAAGAAGTAAAGCTTCGGTCGAGAAAAGGTTGGCTGATAAACGATATCGGGCACTGATAAAAATGAAAAGAAGCGGAAATGTAGATTAGAATGATTCTTAATAAAGCCTTGCCCTTGCTATGTTGCCTGTATGTATTTAGTATTTAGTATTTTTGCGCAAAATCTGTATCAGAAATCTGCACTGTTTTTAGTGCAAGGAGAAGTGGTATATCGGAATGATAAACCGGCAAAGACGCAAGAGACAACACTAAAAAACTGAAATATTACATGAAGAAGGGAGCTATTTTAGGTATTATAATTATTGCAGTAGCGATAGCGATGATCATTAGTATTTACACGGATTCCAGTACATATGCGACATTTACCGATGCGCAGAAGACAGAATCAGAAATACATGTGGTAGGAGAATTGAATAAAACAAAAGCCTTATACTACAACCCGACGGAGAATGCCAATTATTTCGCTTTTTATATGCTTGATAATAATGGTACGGAATGTAAAGTTGTTTTTAATGGATCCAAGCCGCAGGACTTCGAACGTTCGGAGCAAATTGTTTTGACAGGAAAAATGGTAGGAAAAGAGTTTCATGCATCCAAAATTTTGATGAAGTGTCCTTCCAAGTATAACAAAGATCAGGTAGAAGTTACGGAGTCTGCTTCTACTAATGTTTAAAATATTGTTGTATTTCCAATCCTAATCGTAACTTTTATAAAATTTAATGGATATTCAGTATCAAGGTGAAAACCTCCTTCCCGGCCAGCTCGGCCAGTTTTTTATCATTCTTTCTTTTGGCGCAGCGCTTTTATCGTGCATTAGTTACTGCTTCGCTACCCGATATAAAGATGATGCATCTTGGCATAAAATAGGTCGTATTGCTTTTTTTATTAATATAATAGCGGTAATTGGCATTGGAAGTAGCCTTTTCTATATTATTTATAATCATTTATTTGAATATCACTATGCTTGGTCTCACTCTTCACGAACCTTGCCGGTATATTACATAATCTCAAGTTTTTGGGAAGGACAGGAAGGTAGTTTTTGGCTTTGGATGTTTTGGCAGGCTGTCTTAGCGCTCGTAGTAGTGGCTCGAGGTAAAAGTTGGGAAAGTCCTGTTATGACGACAATTATGTTATGCCAAACTGTTTTGGCCTCCATGCTTATAGGAATCGAAGTTTTAGGTGAGCGAGTGGGGAGCTCGCCCTTTATTTTGTTGAGACAAGCGTTAGAAGCGCCTATTTTCTCTAATCCGAATTATCTTAGCATGATTGCCGACGGTAACGGTTTGAACCCCTTATTGCAGAATTACTGGATGGTAATCCACCCACCAACGTTATTTTTAGGCTTTGCTTCTATGGTGGTTCCTTTTGCTTACGGGATAGCCGGCTTATGGCAACGGAAATATAAGGAATGGCTGCGGCCGGCCTTGCCATGGTCTCTCTTCGCTGTAATGGTATTAGGTGCCGGTATTATTATGGGGTCATTTTGGGCTTATGAAGCACTTAATTTTGGTGGATTTTGGGCTTGGGACCCGGTTGAAAATGCTTCCATTATACCTTGGTTTACATTAATTGCTGCAGTGCATGTTATTGTCGCCTATAAAAACTCGGGGCATTCTTATTTTACGGCTACTTTTTTAGTGTTAATAAGCTTCGTATTGGTTATTTACGCATCGTTCTTAACCCGTAGCGGCGTATTGGGCGAAACATCTGTTCACTCCTTTACCGATCTGGGCATGTACTGGCAGCTTGTTGTTTTTAACCTGATCTTTTTCGCCCTTATGGTTTATTTCCTTGCTAGTAGATGGAAAGAACTACCGATCACTAAAAAGGATGAGGAAACGTATTCAAGGGAATTCTGGTTGTTTATTGGCGCTTTAATTTTGGTAGTGGCGTGTGTCCAAATTATCGCTACGACATCAATTCCGGTCTTTAATGCAATGTTTGGAACAAAGATAGCGCCGCCCGTTGATGCGATAGCGCATTACAATAAGTGGCAAGCTGCTTTTGCGATCCTGGTACTTATTCTGTCGGCCATCGCACAGTTTCTAAAATATAAAAAAACTACCCCGAAGATCTTTTATGCTAATTTGCTGGCTTCATTCGTCGTTTCGCTTGTTGTTACCGGTATTTTACTCTATTTCACAAAGGTTTATACCAATTTTATTTACGTGTTGTTGTCTTTCGGAGCTGTATTTGCGCTGGTTGCCAATGCAAGAATACTAGGAGATGCTTTTAAAGGAAAATGGAAGTTGGCGGGCTCTTCAGTAGCGCACATCGGATTTGCACTATTGATTATCGGTGCATTGGTTGCGGCTGCAACAAATAAGGTCGTTTCTTTAAATGCCGGAGGTTCCATTCCTATAGCAGGTTTTGAGGAGCGCGAAAAACCCGGTGAAAATCTGTTTTTATATATCAACCAGCCGGTTGAGATGGGTGGTTATACAATCACCTATATTGGCGATAGTATTGCGATGCCTAATATTTATTATAAAGTAAATTACGAACGCAAGGATGAGAAGACCGGTAAGGTCATCGAAAAGTTTCAGTTAACACCCAACGCGCAGCAAAATCCGAAAATGGGATTAATAGGAACGCCGAGCACAAGGCATTATATAACAAAAGACATTTATACAATTGTAACTTCTGCTCCTAAGTTAGATGATCCGCAAGAGCAGGAACATAATCATGAAGGGCATGATCCGAATGAGGGATATGAAGAGCCAACAACGCAATTGGTCAATATCGGAGATACACTGCGTTATAAGAACGGCTTTATTGTAGTCAAAGGTGTAAATAGAAATGCGACTTTGCAAAATATGCCTTTAGCCAATGGTGATTTGCTCTTTGCATTGCAATTAGAAGTGCATGCAGTTACCGGTGAAGTATATCAAGCAGATCCAAAATATTTGATAAAAAACGGGAATAGCTTTGATTTTGCTAAAGATGTAGAGGAACAGGGTTTACGTTTGCGGTTTACAAAGATTGCTCCCAATAAAGGTATGGAATTGATGATTTACCAAAAGCCATTGCCGGAAAAAAAATGGATCGTTATGAAAGCCATCGAGTTTCCCTATATAAACTTCTTCTGGTGTGGAACAATCATTATGACCATTGGTTTTGTGCTTTCAATCTTTAGGCGAAACAAGGAATTAAAAGGAAAAATAGTGTAAACATTTATTTCCTTTTATTGTTAATTTTATCCCACGGGGACTGCAGTGAAAATCTCAGTCCCCGTTATTCTTTAATTTATGGAGATAGTTATTCTAGGTAGTGGAAACGTGGCGACCCATTTAGCTTTTGCCCTGAAAAAAGCGGAGTACCATATTAAACAAGTATATAGTCGCGATATCGATCATGCAAAACATTTGGCAGACGGTATAGGTGCTGAGCCCATCGACAACTTACTATACATTACTACCGAAGCAGATGTATATGTTATCGCTGTTAAAGATGAAGCGATTCTTGAAGTAGCTTCCGAGCTGCGTTTACGGAACAAGATTTTATTGCACACTTCGGGGAGTACTGATATGGATGTGCTAAAGCCCTTTTCGTCATCGTACGGCGTATTGTACCCCTTACAGACCATCTCGAAAGAAGTAGCGTTAGATTTCTCAAAAGTGCCGTTGATTTTGGAATTTTCCGATCAAAGAACAAAGGAGGAGATATTGAACATGGCCTTTAAATTGTCGCCGATTATTCACGAATATAACTCGGAACAAAGACGATGCTTACATCTTGCAGCCGTTATTGCTTGTAATTTTAGTAATTATTTATATGCCATTGCTCACGATTTTTTAACAGAAAAGAAAGTGGATTTTGATTTGTTAAAACCGCTAATTAGCGAGACAGCTCATAAAATACAAAGTCATGATCCGAATGCAGTGCAAACAGGGCCGGCAGTAAGGAATGACGGGAATATTATTCGTAAGCATCTGGATTTATTGAAAGCCCATCCCAACTGGCAGCAAGTTTATGAGCTGATTAGTGAAGATATCGTGCGCAAATATTGGAAGGAAGACAAACAGAACGAAACCAAGTAAAAAGAAAGAATGTTATTTGAAAAATTGAAGTCGGTTAAAGCCTTTGCGTTAGATGTAGACGGCGTGCTTACTGATGGGCTTGTATTGGTTAATGAAGAAGGGCATCAACTGAGAAGGTTTAATATTCGCGATGGCTACGCCTTGCAGCTTGCGGTTAAGAAAGGTTTTCCATTGCTAGTGATAACCGGTGGCCAGTCTGAGGGCGTTAGAAAGCGTTTAGCAGGTTTGGGAATAAAGGATATTGAGCTGGGTGTTAGCGATAAAGTCGCTGTATTTAAAAACTGGTTGACCAAGTTGGAGTTACATCCTGAAGATGTTTTATATATAGGTGACGATATTCCTGATCTTGAAGTGATGAAAATAGTAGGTCTTGCTGCATGCCCGAATGATGCTGCAGAAGAAATTAAAGCAATCGCTCACTACATCGGTACCAAAAACGGTGGGGAAGGGGTTGTCAGAGAAATTATGGAGAAGGTTTTAAAGCTACAGGGAGCTTGGGATGCAGATCAATATATAAAAAGCGTATAAGGCAAAAACGATTGCCTGAAATTTTTTAAGTTATGGAAAATTTGGATCAAAAGAATATTATTCTAGCCTCGCAATCACCCAGACGCAAAGAGTTGTTGACCTCATTGGGACTTGATTTCAAGGTGGAAATAAAGGAAATTGAAGAAACATATCCCGATACCATGAGAGGGGCAGCCGTTGCACTGTATATCGCTACCAAGAAGGCGGAGGCGTTCGGTTTAAAATCGGATAAAGATATTTTAATCACTGCTGATACCATTGTTAGTATTGATGATCGGATTCTCGGGAAACCGGTTGATTATGATGATGCGTTTAAGATGCTCAAGTTGCTGTCGGGGCGAAGACATGAGGTAATCACGGGCGTTGCGCTAAAAACAATAGAAAAAGTTCGATCCTTTTATGAGGTGACGGCGGTTTATTTTAATGAACTGAGCGATGAGCAAATAAACTATTATATTAAGACTTTTGAACCCTATGATAAGGCCGGGGCTTACGGTATCCAGGAGTGGATCGGTGCGGTTGCTGTTGATCATATAGAAGGCTCCTATACGAATGTAATGGGATTGCCTACGGCAAAACTTTATAAAGAACTGGTGAAATTATAACGCTAAAGGGAAAAGGATGACAAAAATAGGCTTGCTTGCCGACACACATAGCTATCTGGACGATGCCATATTTAAACACTTCGCATCATGTGATGAAGTTTGGCATGCGGGTGATTTCGGGGACATTACATTAGTTGATAAATTAGCTGATTTTAAACCCTTAAGGGGCGTATATGGAAATATTGACAATAAAGATGTCAGGATACGTTACCCGGAGGATTTACGCTTCAGATGTGAAGAGGTTGATGTGTGGATGACACATATTGGCGGCTATCCTAATAAATATGCACCTCGCGTAAAAGCAACTATTTACTCAAATCCTCCCCAACTATTTATTTCGGGACATTCTCATATATTGAAAGTGATATATGACAAAAAAATTAATTGCTTACACTTAAATCCGGGTGCCGCAGGCAAACAAGGTTGGCATAAAGTTAGAACACTTATGCGTTTTAGCATCGACAAAAACCTTATTAAAGATCTTGAAGTGATTGAACTTTCAGGTTCTTAGTTACACTAATTTAAATTTATTTGATGATGTTTTTTTATTTGTAAATTGTTTTTTATCAATGCAGTATGTGTACAATTTGTGTAGTTTGTACACATATTTTGATTAGGGTGTTTTACACTAAGTGTTGTTTTTTTAGTATTTTTACAGCGCAATTTTTTGTTGTTGTTAAAAATAAAAATCGTTTCTTATTGTAAATTTTAAAGACTAAATTATGACAGCCGTAAAGACCCTGGGTCAATTTATTATTGAAAAGCAAGCTGACTTTCCGTATGCAAAAGGTGAATTAAGCAGATTATTAAGAGATATTGGTATAGCCGCAAAAATAGTAAACAGAGAGGTCAATAAGGCTGGATTGGTTGATATACTTGGAGACGCAGGGACAACGAATGTGCAAGGAGAGGGGCAGAAGAAATTGGACGTATATGCTAATGAGCAATTCATCGCGGCTTTAAGGAGCGGAGGAGAGTGCTGCGTAGTTGCTTCTGAAGAAAACGATGAGTGCATCTATATTGAATCCGAAATATCAAAAAATGCCAAATATATAGTAGCCATAGATCCCTTGGATGGATCTTCAAATATCGATGTAAATGTAGCGATAGGGACGATCTTTTCTATTTATCGCCGGCAAAGTTTGGACGGCAAGCCGCTAATAAGTGATGTGCTGCAAAAAGGTAGTGAGCAGGTTGCGGCCGGTTATGTGATTTATGGTTCATCAACCATGCTAGTGTATACCACAGGTAAAGGTGTGAATGGCTTTACATTAGATCCGTCAATCGGAGAATTCTGTTTGTCTCATCCTAATATGAGAATTCCAAAGGAGGGTAAAATCTATTCAATAAACGAAGGCAATTACGTTCACTTTCCGCAAGGAGTAAAAGATTACATCAAATATTGTCAGGAGGAAGATATAAATTCGGGACGTCCTTATACATCCCGATATATTGGATCGATGGTAGCTGATATTCACCGAAATCTCATTAAAGGGGGAATCTTTCTCTACCCGGTATCATCAGCTTATCCGAAAGGGAAATTAAGGCTTGTTTATGAATGTAATCCGATGGCCTTTATATTAGAGCAGGCTGGGGGAATTGCCATCGATGGTTCCAACCGCATTTTAGATATCGTTCCCGATCATCTTCATCAACGTTCGGCTATTTTTCTCGGTTCAGAAAACATGGTTAACAAGCTTATGGAGTTTTTAAGCGGCAGTAATTTGATGACCTATAAGGCTGATAGTGCTATAAGCGCTCCTTAACCTCAATTAAAAATTGCTTTAACTTTTCAAGAGAATCAATCACCCGTTGGTTCTCTTTCGCTTGGTTTTTATTCGCCTTTAAATAATCACGCGCTCCTTGTAAGGTATATCCTTTGTTCTTTACCAAATTAAATATGATCTTGAGATTTTCGATATCTTCCGGTGTAAAGAGTCTATTACCTTTTTTGTTTTTCTTTGGCTGGATAATATCAAACTCGCGCTCGTAAAATCTTATTTGCGATGCGTTCACCTCAAACATCTCCGTAACCTCTCCCATGGTATAATAGAGCTTGTTGATTTCTCGTTCTTTATAAGGCATATTTTATGGATATTTGCAGGTGAATTTACAAAAAAGTTTCTTGTTGATCCACTGCTTAATTCGATCTCAAAAAAAAAGAAAATACCCAAATAATCAAAATAGATTTTTTTATTAAAAAGGGTTCACTAAATATTCTTTATGTGTATTTCAAGTCAAGATTCCTGCGGGGGCCTTTATCTTCGGAAGAAAAAAACTATATTTAAGGCATACTGTTTAAAAAGTGCAAATGATTGTCGTTAGTGTTAGTTTATGAACAAGAGTTTTATAGAACATATTTCCCACGCCTTTGAAACACCTTTAACGAATTCCGTACTGATCTTTTCCCTGATTTTGCTGATCATACTTTTGGCTCCTATCTTATTGCGGAAAATTAAAATTCCAGGTATTATAGGATTGATTCTTTCCGGGGTTATTATTGGGCCTCACGGATTGAATATATTAGCGCAAACAGATGCGGTCAAGCTATTTTCAACAATAGGTTTGCTTTATATTATGTTTATTGCGGGGCTCGAGTTGGATATGAATGAGTTTCGTAAAACCAGGCATAAAAGTATTGTTTTTGGTGTTTATACTTTTTTTATTCCCATTGCCATCGGATATCCGGTTTGTTACTATATCCTGGGATTTGATGTAGGTGCCAGTATATTGGTTTCCAGTATGTTTGCTACGCACACGCTGGTGGCTTATCCGGTGGTAAATAGCTATGGAATTGCTAAAAATCAAGCAGTTGCTATAACCATCGGCGGAACCATTTTAACGGACACGGCTGTTCTAATCATTTTGGCGGTTATCGTTGGTTCATCACAAGGACAGCTTGATCAGCAATTTTGGATGAGGCTGACTTTTTCTTTTGCCGTGTTTTTGGCCATTATGTTTGGAATCGTACCGAGGATTGCCAAATGGTTTTTCCAGAAAGTAGAGAGTGAAAAAACATCTCATTATATATTTGTTCTGTTCATTGTTTTTTTTGCCGCCTTTATTGCTGAGGTATCCGGACTCGAACCGATTATTGGTGCTTTTGTTGCGGGGTTGGCCTTGAACAAGTTCATTCCGCACTCGTCGGCACTTATGAACAGGATTGAGTTTATTGGCAATGCGATTTTCATACCGTTCTTCCTGATTAGCGTTGGTATGATTGTCGACATCAAAGTTCTTTTCAAAGGTCCGGAAGCACTTATCGTGGCGGGCACGCTGACTGTGGTGGCAGTTTGTGGCAAATGGATAGCTGCTTGGTTCACTCAGCTCACTTTTAAATATAGTGGCGCGCAGCGTCAGGTGATCTTTGGATTGAGTAGCGCACATGCCGCTGCCACACTTGCTATCATTATGGTGGGCTATGCCAATAATATAATTGACGAAAATGTATTAAACGGAACCATCGTACTGATACTCATCACCTGTATAGTTGCTTCTATTGCCACGGAATCGGCCTCAAAGAAAGTGGTCCTGGCGGGGGAGCAAGATGTAGTTGAAGAGGATAAGGATATGCTTCGGGATGAACATATTTTAGTGCCAATAGCCAACCTGAATAATATGGAAATCCTTTTGGATTTCGCTACAATGATTAAAAACAAAAAATCACCTCATCCGGTTACTATATTATCTGTTGTGCCTAATAACGAACTAGCTGAGGCTAATTTAAAGAAAGCAAGGAAAAATCTGGATTCTACAGCTAAATATGCTTCGGGTAGTGAGATAGAAGTGAATATGATGGCTACGATCGACTATAATATTGCCGGCGGGATTAGCAGGGCATCGCGAGAGATTATAGCGGATAGTATTTTACTTGGATGGCCCAGCCAGGTTGGCATTATTGAAAAGATGGTTGGAGAAAAAACGGAAAGTATTCTTAACCGTACAGATATCAATATCTTTATGTGTCATTTCGGTAAGCCTTTTGTAAGTAATGATAAAATCACATTGGTTTGCCCGCCAATGGCGGAAGACGAAAAAGGGTTCTCCTATTGGCTGACAAAAGTTGGTCAATTGGCGATTGAGCTTACGTTACCGGTCGTTTGCATTGCGAATGCCCGATCAGAGTCGGCGGTTACGTCCTTTCTCAAGAAAAGCAAAATCAATTGCAATATCCGGTTTGTTAACCATACTGATTGGGACGACCTGGCATCTCTTAGAGGCTATATAAGCGATACCGACCTACTGGTGTTCGTTTCGGCGAGAGCGGGTGAAGTCTCTTATAATCGAGAATTCGACGGTATACCGAAAAAACTCGCTCGGAAATATGAAAATAATAATAGAATACTAATTTATCCGAGTAGGCGACCAACTAGCGTGTTTGATAATTATGATGAGGTGAGTGCCATGTCGACAAACCGGGGCTATACTCGTCTACAGAGGATGGGCAAAGGTTTAGGAAGCATATTGAATATAAGAAACAGAAACTTACCGGGATCAACTAAATGAAAAAGTTATGGGACAGAAAATAACCATAAATGAAAAAGGACATTTAACCGTTCCTGATAATCCAATCATACCCTTTATCATCGGTGATGGAATAGGGCCTGATATCTGGAATGCAGCCGTTCGTGTTTTTGATGAAGGTGTACGAAAGGCTTATGCAGCGAAGCGGCAGATCGAATGGAAAGAGATTTTGGCAGGGCAAAAAGCCTATGACCAAACTGGCAGCTGGCTTCCTGAGGAAACAATTGAGGCCATGAGGGAGTACGTTGTTTCGATAAAAGGACCACTAACTACACCCGTTGGAGGTGGTATCCGATCGTTAAATGTGGCTATTCGGCAGTTGCTCGATCTATTTGTTTGCCAGCGCCCGTTATCCTGGATTGAGGGAGTCCCCTCACCGGTTAAACACCCGGAAAATGTAGATATGGTCATATTTCGTGAAAATACAGAGGATATTTATGCCGGCATTGAATTCGAAGCTGACAGTAAGGAAGCCCAAGTTTTAAAAGAGTACCTAACAAATCAGTTTGGTGTGGACTATCCCTTCAAAGAAGAGACGGCTCTTGGCATAAAACCGGTATCGAAGGAAGGGTCCGTTCGTTTAATACGGGCAGCTATAGAATATGCAATAAAGGAGAAACTTCCATCCGTGAGTTTAGTTCATAAGGGGAATATTATGAAGTTTACAGAAGGTGCCTTTAAGAACTGGGGTTATGAATTAGCGGAAAATGAATACGCCGAATACGTGTTTACCTGGACTCAATGGGAAAGATTAAAGGCTACCGACGGTGAACAAGCTGCAAACAATGCGTTACAAAAAGCACAACAGCAAGGGAAAGTTATTATAAAAGACGTAATTGCTGATAATTTTCTGCAACAGATTTTGCTAAACCCAAGAGACTATGCAGTGATTGCTACATTAAATCTCAACGGTGATTACATTTCAGATGCATTGGCGGCCATTGTTGGCGGAATCGGCATAGCTCCGGGAGCGAACATTAATTACCTTAAAGGGCATGCGGTGTTTGAAGCAACGCATGGAACAGCCCCTCGTTTTGCAAATACAGATAGTATGAACCCTTCATCAGTTATCTTGAGCGGCGTGATGATGTTTGATTATATGGGATGGCACGAGGTATCATCAATCATTAAAAAAGGACTGGCTAAAACCATTCGTTCAAAACAAGTTACCATAGACTTTTATAATCAGATGGAAGGGGCTACCTTACTTAAAACGAGTCAATTTGCAGATGCGATTATTCGATATATGGGTAACTAATTCATAATAATTAAGTGCTAATCGGCGAAAAAATAGTAGTTTTGTAGATTAACGTAATATACTAAAAAACGAATTGTTTCCGTTGGAGGATAAAGACAAATAAATATGGCCAAAATCCTGCTTGTAGAAGATGATACTACCTTTTCGACTATTCTCGAAGGCTTTTTGAAAAAAAATGGTCATCAAGTTGAAATGAGGTACAATGTCAAAAGTAGTGTCAAATCATTGGACGAATCTATTGACCTTATGTTGCTGGATTATCGTCTGGGGGATGGAACGGGTTTGGATGTATTGGAAGAAGTTCGGAACAGGGGCCTAAATATCCCTGTTATTATCATGACCAGTTTCAATGACGTACGCACTGCAGTAAGGGCCATGCGTTTGGGGGTGTTTGATTATATTACGAAACCGGTAAACCCCGATGAATTATTAATGGTTTTAAAAGATGCATTAAACCATAATAGTGAAGAACAAATCCCTTCGACCACCAAAAAATTACCAGAAGAAGAGTCGTCAGACTTTGTAAAAGGCGTTAGTACCCAATCTAAAAAGCTTCAAGAATACATCAATTTAGTTGCACCGACCGACATGTCTGTGTTGGTAAGGGGGGAAAGCGGTACGGGAAAGGAGTACGTGGCAAGGTCCATTCATTTAAAAAGCAACCGAGCCAATAAACCTTTTGTATCCATTGATTGTGGAACCCTTTCCAAAGAGCTGGCAGCCAGCGAACTGTTTGGACATATTAAGGGGTCGTTTACAGGAGCACTTACGGATAAAAAAGGACAATTTGAGGAGGCTGATGGCGGTACGCTGTTTTTAGATGAAATAGGGAATTTGTCGTATGATGTGCAGGTGAAATTATTAAGAGCTTTACAAGAAAGAGTAATACAGCCTATTGGTGCTAATAAGCAAATTAAAGTTGATGTTCGTGTCATAGCCGCAACGAACGATGATTTATTGGGTAGTTCAGCATCGGGAAATTTTAGAGAAGATCTATATCATCGGATCAATGAATTCGAAATTATTGTACCGGCTCTAAGAGACCGGGGAAGTGACATGGATACGTTTATTGAGTTTTTTGTAGCTAAAGCTAATAAAGAATTGAATCGACAGGTTGTTCACCTTTCTAAAGAGGTAAAAGATATTTTCAAAGCTTATGATTGGCCCGGCAACCTACGGGAACTTAAAAATGTAATAAAGAGGATGGTGCTATTGACACCGGGTGATACAGCGGAATCGAGCGCGTTACCGGATGAGATGGTATTGTCGATCAATCAGCATAAACATCATGAAAGCCATCCGAATTCCGAGCATGTGGCTGCTGATCTTAAATCCCAAAGTGAGGCACATGAGCGACAGCTTATAATGGATGTCTTACAGCAGGTGAAATATAATAAAAGTAAGGCGGCACAGGTCTTAAATATAGATCGAAAAACCCTCTATAATAAATTAGATAAGTACGGTATTTCCTAATCCGCGTAATTTATTTCTCAAGGTTATAGAACCGTTCCATTGATGAAGGATCGGCTATGCAACTCTTCTTTCAGATAATCCAATAGGCGGTATAATTGATCTATAATCCCTTGAATTTCCAGAATGTCGAATTCATTATTTCTGATGTCAATCTCAAGCTTTCGAAGTTTAATAGCTATCTTCTGTCCGCCGATCTGGGATGTTCTTCCCGCTAGTTTATGACAAATCAACGCGAGTTGTTCTCTCTCGTTAGCCTGCAAAGCATTGCGTAGATTAATAAGATCTTTTCCCGTATCTTTAATGAAAATGTTTAGTATTTTGGTAACCTGATTACTGTCATTGTAGGTCAATTTCTTCAGATTAGAAAAATCAAAATCTCTCAAATCGTTCCGGTTTTTTATTTTAAGGGGCTCTTCGTTTGTTTTACGTAAACCAAGCAGATGCAAAAGATCGGTTTCCTTAAATGGCTTCAGCAATAAACCATCAAAACCCTGAGAAATTATTTTTTCACGCTCTTCCGGTAGTGCCTGGGCTGTGAAGGCATATATTTTCACATCCTCTTCGATTCTTGGTCGTAACTCATGGTTTAATTCTACGCCCGTTTTTCCCGGCATACGCATGTCCATTAAGACAATGCTAACACTTGGGTCCCATGGTGTATTCAATAAATCATTCGGATCGGAGAAGGTACGATGGTTGATTTTATATTTATTGAAAATATTGTGACAGAGCTCGAGGATAAAACTATCATCGTCTATCACCCAAATAGTTCCTGTGAAATCTTTTATAGGGATCAGGTTGTTTTCCTCTCTACTTGTTTCGATTAACGTAGACGTTTTTAAAGGGATAAATACGTCAAATGTGGATCCCTTACCCAGCTGACTTTTTATCCTAATATTTCCTCCCATGGCTTCGCATAGCGTCTTTACAATGCTCAGCCCCAAGCCACTGCCAAAATGGGTGCCGGAATTTGAGTTTTCCGCTTGTTCAAACTCGTTGAAAATTCGATGAATATCACTTTCAGGAATACCTTTTCCGGTGTCTTCAACCGTTATTCTTAATTCGGTTAGCTCATTTTTTATGGCGGTACTAACCATCAAGGTAACCGATCCCTGATCGGTGAATTTAATGGCGTTACTAAGCAAGTTATAAAGGATTTGTTTGATCCGAAAAGGATCGCCAAATAGATAACCCGTCCCTTCAATCTCTTTGCTCAAATTTAAGGACAGTGATTTTTCTTCGGCCTGTAGCTGCATAGCTGCAACTACCTCTTCAATTAATTGTGACAAGTAAAAATCCTGGTTATTAAAATGAAATTTACCGGAATTGATACGATTGTAATCCAATACTTCATTTACTATCTGCAATAGGTGTTCTGAAGACTGATATATTACGTTCACCTTACGGCTATCCTCGGGGTGTTCGTCCCGTAATTGTTCGGCATAACCAATGATCGATTGTAGAGGTGTACGAAGCTCATGACTCATGTTGGAAAGGAACCGCTGCTTGGCTGCACTATGGTATTCGGCTTCTTCTTTGGCAATTTCGAGCTCTCGCCTATAGCGATTACTTTTTCTAATATCCGACAAGATCAGTAAGACGAGAATAATTGTAACGCCTAAAAAGCTTAATACCACCAAATTAATCCGACTCAAACTATGGTTCATCACCGTTCTGGCTCCCATATTCTCGTTTTCCATCTGCAGCATTCCCTCTTTTTCCACTGCATTCAGTATACTAAGCATCTTGCTGATCAATAGATTCCCTGCATAAGTCAGCTCCACTTCTCTGTCTATAAATGAATCGCTTTGTGCTCGTTGGGTTTCTTCAATGGTTCTCAAGACGCTATCAATTAATTTAATGGCACTGTCTTGTTTTGAAGTTGCAATTGTATCTATCAGTTCCTCAATACCTTCTTTAACGATCCGTCTCGATTGCGTAATCGTATTCGGGCGGGGCGGGTTTTTTCGTTTCGATCCGAATATCTTTCCGAAGAAAGAGCGGTCATCTTGCATCGAATCAGCCTTCACTATCTCCCCCGGTTCGATGGTGGTTGTTTCCGTAATTTTCCTTCTCGTTACAACAGTACTATCGCTATTCGGGGTGTTTTGAACAATCTCTCCAATGCTTTGTAATTGTTTAGAAAACTCATGACTGTCAACCATTTTTTCACGAACTTGAACATAAGCCTTAAAAAGCTTGTCACGTTCTTTCAACAGCGTTTTAATGGAATCGATCCTTTTGGTTTGATTGCTGTCTTGCGAATATAGATTCTTTAACGAATCGAGGGAGGCAGAAACTAATTTTGATTCTTTTTGTAGCTGTTCATATGAATTATCTCCATCTGTCAATACTTGAGACCGTTGCAACTGATCGAGCTGCATAATGTCTCGCGATACTTTACTAACCAAGCGCATCTTTTCGTTTGGCTTCGCAATATTATCTACAGCCGATAGCACTTGATTAAAAGCATCCTTGCTGATGGTCCATGCCAGAGCAAGGGCAATACAACAACAGATAAAGACAAAAAGAACCTTTCGTCTGACTCCTTTATTTGATAGCTTTTGATCAACCATTAATGTAAAGTTACGAATTTTGTAATTAGTTAAGTAGGATAATGGTAAGTAGGGTAGTGGTTGGAAAGAGATAGTGACAAGAGTCGTTGCAGCAAAGTCATTTTGGTAGTACTCCGATGCTTTTGGAAGAAACAGTAAGTCGTATACTATATATAACATAAAAAAGAAGAGTGTCTCGCAATATTTGTCTTTGACAAAGCGGAGACACCCTCTTTTCCTGAAAAATGAATATTAGCTATTCTCCTGTAAGAAAACGAATTTGTGATCAAACATATCTAATTTGATTTTACTGTCTTTGTCAATTTTTCCGGCAAGGATTTCTTTTGACAGCTCATTCAAAATTCGTTTTTGTATGACGCGCTTCAACGGTCGTGCGCCAAATTGAGGGTCATAACCCAATTGAGCTAACCAATCGAGCGCTTCATCCGAGGCTTCCAGCTGTATACCCATTTCAGCCAATTGTTTTTGTACCCCATTAAATTGAAGACGAACGATCTCACCGATTTCATCACGATTTAGTGGAGTAAACATGATAACCTCATCGATCCGATTCAAAAATTCTGGTCTAATCGATTTCTTCAATAGCTCGAATACTTCATTTTTTGTCTTGGCTATAATCTCATCTCGGTTTATTTCATTCAATTCACTGAAATTTTCCTGGATCAGATGAGAACCAATATTTGAGGTCATAATGATAATGGTGTTTTTAAAATTCACCACACGTCCTTTGTTGTCGGTTAAATGTCCATCATCTAAAACTTGTAAAAGAATATTGAATACGTCAGGATGCGCCTTTTCGATTTCGTCCAATAACACAACCGAATAAGGGCGGCGGCGGATAGCTTCGGTTAGCTGGCCACCTTCATCATAACCAATATAACCGGGAGGCGCACCGATTAATCGTGAAACGGCGTGCCGCTCTTGGTATTCGCTCATATCAATCCGGACCATTGAATGTTCATCGTTGAACAAAAATTCGGCGAGCGCTTTTGCCAATTCTGTTTTACCAACCCCTGTTGTTCCCAAAAATATAAAAGATCCGATCGGTCTTCTTTTATCGCTTAAACCTGCACGCGACCTTCTAATGGCATCCGAGATGGCTTCTATGGCTTCACTTTGTCCTGCAACTCGTTTATGAAGTTCTTCTTCCAAATGAAGCAACTTTTCCCTTTCGCTCTGCACCATTTTGCTTACGGGAATCCCCGTCCAACGCGAAACCACATCAGCTATATCTTCGGCGGTAACTTCCTCCTTAAGCATACGACCAGTGCCTTGTTTTTCTTCAAGTTCTTTTTTTAACTTTTCAAGCTCATCTTGTGCCTGCTTTATTCTACCGTATCTAATTTCAGCAACTTTTCCGTAGTCGCCCGCCCTTTCAGCCTGCTCGGCTTCCAGCTTAAAATCTTCAATTTGCTGTACGTGATGGTTCAAATTGTCGACAAGTGATTTTTCACTTTGCCAAGCGGCGCGCAAGGAGTCTCTATCCGAGGCTAGGTTTGCTATTTCGCGACTTAACTCTTCTACTTTATGGGTGTCGTTTTCCCGCTTGATTGCTTCGCGCTCAATCTCAAGTTGCATGATTTTGCGTTCGATTTCATCAACTGCTTCCGGAACGGAATCCATTTCTAATCGAAGTTTAGATGCAGCCTCATCCATCAAGTCAATGGCCTTGTCCGGTAGGAAACGATCTGCAATATAGCGTTGTGAAAGTTCAACGGCAGCGATAATCGCTTCGTCTTTTATTCGCACCTTATGGTGCGTCTCATACCGCTCCTTAATACCTCTTAGAATAGAGATTGCATCTTGTGTGTCGGGCTCGTCTACCATGACTTTCTGGAATCGGCGTTCCAAAGCCTTGTCTTTTTCAAAATATTTCTGGAATTCATTGAGTGTAGTGGCCCCTATGGCACGTAGCTCTCCTCTCGCCAGAGCCGGTTTTAAAATATTGGCGGCATCCATGGCCCCTTCACCACCTCCTGCACCTACGAGCGTGTGGATCTCGTCGATAAAGAGAATGATCTCTCCATCGCTATCAGTTACTTCCTTTACAACAGCTTTTAACCGTTCTTCAAACTCACCCTTATACTTGGCACCGGCGATTAGGGCCCCCATATCTAGAGAAAAGACCGTTTTACTTTTCAAGTTCTCCGGCACATCACCCTTGATAATACGATGGGCAATACCCTCTGCTATCGCTGTTTTACCGACACCTGGCTCCCCAACTAAGATTGGATTATTCTTGGTCCGGCGGGAGAGTATTTGGATAACCCGTCGAATTTCTTCGTCTCGTCCTATCACCGGATCGAGCTTTCCCGATTCGGCAAATTCATTCAGATTACGTGCATATTTGTTCAAGGCATTATAAGTAGCCTCCGCATTCTGATCGGTTACCCGTGTGTTACCTCTTAATTCAATGATGGCTTTCTTTAAGTCCTTTTCCGTGACACCCTGATCTTTTAATGCAGCAGCGGTTTTATCACCCGCGTTTAGGATGCCCAATAATAAGTGCTCTACCGATACAAAGTCATCTTTGAAATCTTTCAGGTATCCCTGTGCTTTTTGTAAAGCTGTATTAGTAGAAGAAGATAAATATATATTGCTTCCGCTTACTTTAGGGAAACCGCTGATTTGTTGATCCAAGGCTTCGTTCAAGCGATTTATATTGACATTGAGTTTTTTTAATAAATGACTTACAACGTTTTCATCAACTAAAAGAAGAGCCTTCAATAAGTGCGCATTTTCAATAGCTTGGTGTTGGTTTCCACCCGCAATCTCCGAAGCTTTTTGAATAGCTTCCTGCGCCTTGATTGTAAAGTTGTTTAAATTCATTTTCGTTTTATTAATAGTCTTATAAAGATTTGCTAGACTATATCAAAACGAATACCATCAAAAGTAGTTTGACGAAAACAGACATTTTGTCGCTACGTGATTTGGTTTCAATGACTAACTGTCTGTTCTTTAAAGTTTTATATGAAAAAATGGCGGAGTAAATCCCTGTCTCTATATAAAAAAACCTGCCTAAAATAGACAGGTTTTTTTACTAAAGGAGTGTCCCAAGCTAGGATTCCAATTCTTCTTTTAATTTCGTTGTCTGGTAATCCGTCAATTTCTTTAAAGGCCCGCTGGCAAGCATCTTCATCATCATGTTTAGATCTGCCTGAATAGTGAAAACAGCCTCGCTGGTGCTAGGGTCAATTGATTTAACCTTCCAACTTAATGTGAGATCAAAGGGGGCCTTTTCCGAAGGTACAATGGATATTTCTTGATTTTCTTTACGCTCACTAACTCTTAAGGCAAGTTTAGCCATATTCTGAACAGTAAAACTTGCCTCGTCTTTAGTAGATGACCAATTGTAAACATTTTCGGGCATCAGTTTTTCATGATTATTGCAATCGGCAAGAAAGTTATATACCTTCTCTACGGGTTGATTGATAATGCTTTTGCTTTCTATAACAGTCATCGATATGCTTCTTTACGAAAATCTATACAGTTTTAGGTTCCCAATTTGCCGGATCTCTTCGCCATTCACGTAGCAAATCTTCTTCTTCATGATGGACGAAGCCATTCTCGGAAGCATATTTTATTAAAGCATTGTAGTTTGACAACGTAGTATACCTACATTTAGCCGCTTTGAAATTTTCATCCGCTACATCAAATCCATAACTGAAAATAGCTACTAATCCCACTACATCGCATCCGGCTTCTCTCAATGCCTCTACCGCTTTCAAACTACTTTTTCCTGTAGATATTAAATCTTCAATAACTACTACCCGTTGCCCTTCTATAATTTCTCCTTCAATCATGTTTTGTCGTCCATGCTCTTTTGCACTTGATCGTACATAGGCAAAAGGCAGGCCGAGATCTTGTGCCACCAGTACACCTTGTGGGATACCCGCCGTCGCTACACCGGCTATCATTCCGATAGAACCAAACTCTTCTTGGATAACTTCAGAAAGCTTTTGTCTGATGTACGTTCTTACGGTAGGATGTGATAATGATATGCGATTGTCGCAATAAATTGGGGACTTCCAACCCGATGCCCAAGTAAAAGGTTTGGAAGGTTGTAATTTAATTGCTTTAATTTGCAATAAAAATTCAGCAACTTTTTGTTCAATCTCACTCTTGTGATTCATGATGCAAATTTATAAAATTTATATGAACGAATCGGTCCTTCTCTTGACCGATTTTACGCCTAGCTACTTGGATGCTTTTCAACAAATTGATTTACAGTCTTTTGATTTTGTAAAACTTTTTAAGAAAAGTTTATCACTTGAAAGTGCCACTAAATTTTTACTTTTAGTAGAAGATCCGAAAGCGATGCTTAAAATGATCAAAAGGTCGGTAAGGTTAATCGGTGCAGCCGGCGGCTTGGTGCGGAACGGAGATGGAGATATCCTTTTTATACATCGATTGGGAAAATGGGATTTACCAAAAGGAAAGATAGATCCGGGAGAAAAAAGTAAGCGCGCTGCTCTTCGTGAGGTTGAAGAAGAATGTGGTATACATGTCGACTATTTGGGGCCAAAAATTATATCATCTTACCATGCTTATGAGATGAAAGGCAGTGTAGTGCTTAAAAAGACAAATTGGTATGAAATGGGGGTGAACAAAAAGCCAAAACTGATTCCTCAGACAAGTGAAGATATTACGGATGCGCAATGGGTCCATCCTGATCGTGTAGGCGATGTTTTGTCAAATACCTACGGCATTATTAAGGATGTGCTTGAGAAAAAAGCCTATATATAATTTAGCACTTCCTTTGGTACAAGATGTTTGATAGAGCCTCGGTGCTTAAGTATATCTCTTACAATGGTGGAGCTGATATGCCCAAAGCCGGGGCTTGCAAATAATAAAACAGTTTCAATAGTCGGTTCAAGTTGTCGATTATTCTGCGCTATTGCATTCTCAAAATCAAAATCTGCTGCATTCCGAAGCCCTCTAAGAATATAGGAAGCGCCCACCTCTTTGCAATAATTTACGGTTAAACCGGTGTAGCTTGAAACATGAACTGAAGGTTTACCCTTGAAAATAGCTTCAAGAATTGTTTTTCTCATATCACTACTTAGAAGAGGCGTTTTTGAACTATTTAATCCAATTGCGATATGGATCTCGTCGAACAAAGGAATGGCTCTTAATATGATATCCATGTGTGCATTAGTAATAGGGTCGAAAGACCCGGGAAATACAGCAACTCGCTTCTTCATGGTGGTGTATGTTTATTGCTATCAATTTAAGCTCAAACTTATCGAAAATAATTCGAATATAAAGCGCGCTAGGAAAGTTCAAAAAAGCTAAATGATGAATAACCGTACACGCGTTGCTCCACAAAGCTAACATGCTGATCCACCTTTCTAGTAGTGGGATGC
Organism: Olivibacter sp. EAT-5; assembly: GCF_044784325.1. Taxonomy (NCBI): domain Bacteria; kingdom Pseudomonadati; phylum Bacteroidota; class Sphingobacteriia; order Sphingobacteriales; family Sphingobacteriaceae; genus Olivibacter; species Olivibacter sp. EAT-5. The sequence continues at coordinate 4,235,756 of NZ_CP173028.1, forward strand.
TCTAAAACGAACAATCCTTTTGGATTCAATAGTTTATGCTCGAAGAGCATGTTAGGTAACAAAGGGAGTTGTGGCAAATCATAAGGGGGGTCAGCAAAAATGAAGTCAAAAGATTGTTTGCATCCGGTTATAAACTTCAGCACATCTGCTTTAAGAATCTTCATCTGCTCCAATTGATATTTGCTCTTTTGAGTATCTATATATGTGCAACATTTACCGTGAATGTCTACGGATAAAAGACTTTTGACGCCTCGTGAGGCCAATTCAATTGAAATATTGCCTGTGCCACTAAATAAATCCAATGCGTCCGTTTCGCTCCATACAAGTCGATTTTCCAATATATTGAATAAGGCCTCTTTTGCTAGATCGGTTGTTGGACGAACCGGTAAATTTGTGGGGGGTGAAAGTTTTACCCCCTTAATACGTCCACCAATTATGCGCATAATAATCCGAATAATGATAACTTTTGATACCCCTTTTTCAGTACATTGAAATTGCTACATTCCATTACACCGGACAAATCCAAAAAAGACAATTGATTACTGTATTTTTTCAGGCGTTGATAGGTTGGATCGTCAACTTCTATTTGACCTGAAATTATTATTGATATACTAGAAAGGTTGATGTTGTATTCTTGGGCAATAGCCAATAGAAAGTAGTTAAATTCGTCTGCATCCTGACTTGGCTGCATATGGTGGTATATCAGTTTCCCGTCTGAGATGTAAGAGAAGTCTGCATACCCTTCGCCAAAGTTAATAGAGAGATAGTTTTTGTGATCTGAAGCAATAGCTGCGAGTGCACTTAATATGGCTGTACTACCGGATTGAATCATGAAATCCGGAAAATTCAAAAGTAATTGCCTTTGCTCTTCTTTTGATATGCCGTAGATGCACTGCGCGGCGAATGGCTTTATATAATTGCTTAATAACGAATGATTTTCCTTGTCTAAAAAAAAAGCATTTAAGTAATATACTTCTTGAGATGGATTGTATAATTCATTAGGTATTAACATCTTGTAATTCGTGTCAATTGATAGAACTTTGGATTGATAAGCCAAGTGCAACAATTGGTCGACACGCTCTTCCCTGACATCTTTTTGCCAAGAGAGCAGTAATAATAGGCGATTTTGCTGACTAAAAATGGCCATTTGTGATCGATGGTTGCCTTGTCTTACTAATAATTGGTAATCCTCACTTTTATCTACGGTGAAGTTGTCGTCAATAAATTCTATTTGCAATAATTCACTCATGGCTAGCAAAAGTACCCTTTACAAACGATATTGCAAAAAGCATTTTTTTGTGTTAGGTTTGAATGTGGAAATAATTAACAAATTCGAGCAATCGTTTCCCGCTACACCCACTCCGCAGCAAAAGGAAGCATTTAAAGAACTGGCCACTTTTTTAAGTTTTAAACAACAGGCGACTTGTTTTATTTTAAAGGGCTATGCCGGTACGGGTAAAACTACGCTTATTAGCACCTTGGTACGTGTATTGCCGGCCCTAAATATGCGGTCGATCCTATTGTCACCTACGGGAAGAGCAGCTAAAGTAATGAGTGCTTATGCAGAAAGACCGGCATTTACTATCCATAAAAAAATCTATCGAAAGAAAGTCGCCGGCACACCGGATATGTCTTTTACTTTGTCTGATAATTTACATAAAAATACGTTATTTATTATAGATGAGTCTTCTATGATTTCAAATGAGCAGAGTGGTTTCGGAAAGACCGGCTTGTTGGAAGACCTGATAACTTATGTTGAAAGCGGTGATAATTGCAAACTTATGTTTGTAGGAGATACCGCCCAGCTCCCCCCGGTGGGATTATTGGAAAGTCCCGCCTTAAACCCGAGGTATATAAGAGACCATTTTGGCTATCACGTAATGAGCTGCGAATTGACCGAGGTGGTGCGACAAACGAGTAACTCCGGTATTTTGCGTAATGCCACCGCTATTCGCGAACAAATTAGGCTAGACGGTAGCAATAAAAAGCTCCACTTTCCGAAACTAAAGGTAAGAAACTTCGCCGATGTCTATCGGATGAGGGGTGAGCGTTTTATCGAAGGGCTTCATTATGCTTATGACAAATATGGAATCGAAAATACATTGGTTATTTGTAGATCAAATAAAAGTGCCAATTTATATAATCAGCAAATACGTAACCGGATACTCTATCGAGAAGAGGAATTGACCGGAGGAGATCATGTAATGGTGGTGCGAAACAATTATTATTGGACAAGTGGAGAAAGCAATGCGCAGCAGTTTATTGCTAATGGAGATATGGCAATTGTAAAACGGGTTCGTAATGTACATGAACAACATGGTTTTCGGTTTGCCGATGTAAGTTTGGCTTTCGTCGACCAAGATAATTTGGAGCCTTTATCCTGTAGAGTCCTACTAGATTCTTTATACACAGACTCTCCTAATTTACCTACAGAAAGTCAGCGAAAATTGTTCGACTCGGTGATGGAAGACTATCAAGAATTGGGAAGTAAGAAAGAGCAAATAACGGCTATTAAAAACGACTCATATTATAACGCATTGCAAATCAAATTTTCTATGGCAGTTACTTGCCATAAGGCACAAGGTGGGCAATGGGACGCCGTTTTTATTGATCAAGGCTTTTTAACGGATGAAATGCTTAATATGGATTTCCTTCGTTGGCTCTATACCGCTTGCACGAGAGCCACAAAGGAACTGTTTTTTGTGAATTTTCATGATAAATTTTTTGCCGATTAATCGCCAACTTGCTGAACACTGTATTGCTAAGGTATTTTATGGGTCAGGTCAAATTGTGCTGCCTCAACCGGTAAACCATAAAAAATGCTGGCCTTTTCCTTGAAATTCTCAACACTTTCCGTTGTAAAAAACTGCCGTGCGCCATTTTTTGTACAAAGAGCTTCTATTTCCTTATGTCTATACAGATAATCCGCTAAACTTTTCGCTACGATGCTTCCTTGTGAAATCACTTGTACACCTTTTGGCATAAATTCCTTAATTGTAGGTAACAATAGGGGATAGTGTGTGCAAGCTAAAATGACGGCATCAATTTCGGTAGACTGTTGCAAGAGGCGATCGATATGTTGTTTTACGAAATAACGGGCGCCAGGCGAACCCATTTCATTATTCTCGACTAAAGGAACCCACATGGGGCATGCTTCCTGATACACCTTAATTTGAGGGAAAAACTTATGGATTTCCAGCACGTAGGACGCTGAATTGACCGTTCCCGAAGTAGCCAAAATACCGACGTGATTGCTTATAGTGAAGCGATCGATAATTTCGGTCGTTGGTCTGATAACACCTAAAACATTTCGTAAGTCTGTGCGTTTCGGTAAATCTTTTTGTTGAATAGTCCTTAAGGCTTTTGCAGAAGCCGTATTGCAAGCCAATATAACTAAATGGCAACCCAAATCAAATAAATGGTTTACACATTCCATCGTATAGTGATACACAGTGTCGTACGAGCGTGTACCATAGGGAACTCGAGCATTATCGCCAAAATAAATGTAGTCGTATTGAGGAAGCGTATGGCTGATTTCTTTAAAAACTGTTAATCCTCCATAACCGGAGTCGAAAATACCTATTGGGCCCATATTATCTTTATGTCAATATTATCAGTTTGTCATCGGTTTTCTTGCCCACTCTAATTCGTCCCAGTTAAGATTGCTGAAGTTTGGTGTGAAAGAATGTGGATCACTTATTGTCATCAACAGCTCAAATTGTTTAGCATATGGCTTTTTGAGTAATGAACCTTTGGGTATATAGGGATAGCTGTCTAAATAAGTCAAAATTTTATCCGGAGAAATTCTTCGATGGATATAAGCTCTATGAATGTCATCGGGGTGTCTGATGCCCGCCGCTGCCATAAGCTCAATGGCACTTTTTATTGTTTGCTGATGAAAATTGGCAACTCTTGTTTTTTTATCTTCTACTACGAGGCCACGTACCAGATGAGCGTTTTGTGTAGCTACGCCGGTAGGACACTTGTTGCTATTACACTCTAAAGCCTGTATGCAGCCAAGGGCCATCATCATCCCCCGCGCGCTATTGCAGATATCTGCACCAAGCGCGAAATTCTTAACAAGATCGAAACCCGTGGCGATCTTCCCGGAAGCTATAATCTTAATGTGTTGCTTCAGGTCAAAGCCTGTAAGTGTGTCGTAAACAAAGGCTAAGGCATCTCTTAGAGGCATCCCAACATTGTTGGAAAACTCCAAGGGAGCGGCGCCTGTTCCTCCTTCACCACCATCGACGGTAATAAAATCAGGGCAAATCTTCGTTTCAGTCATCGCCTTGCAGATGGCTACAAATTCACTTCGATGTCCTATACATAGCTTGAAACCAATGGGTTTCCCATTAGATAGCTCACGTAACTGTTGGATGAAATTTAATAGCTCAATCGGTGTTTTAAATGCGCGATGATAGGGGGGAGAGTCAACGTCTTTGCCCATTTCAACTAACCGTATACGCGCAATTTCTTCCGTTAGCTTTGCCGCAGGCAATATGCCTCCATGCCCTGGTTTAGCACCTTGTGATAGTTTGATTTCAACCATCTTAACCTGCGGGAGATTCACCTTTTGTTCAAATGCTTCCGGATTGAAATTTCCATCCGGGTAGCGGCATCCAAAATAGCCTGTTCCTATCTGCCAAATTAAATCACCACCACCTTCCAAATGATAATCACTTATGCCACCTTCTCCGGTATTATGAGCAAAATTGCCGATTTTAGCACCTTTGTTTAGTGCCATGATGGCATTTTTACTTAAGGCACCGTAGCTCATTGCCGATATATTCAATATGCTCGCTGAGTACGGTTGTGAACAAGAGGGACCACCTATAATAACCCTTGGATCTTCACATGACGCATCCATATGTAAAGCATTGATGCTATGATTAAGCCATTCATAATTGTTTTCATACACATTTAGTTGGGTGCCAAAAGGAGTAGTATCCATTTCTTTTTTTGCACGTTGATAGATCACACTACGATGAATTCGGCTAAAAGGTCGTCCGTCCGTGTCACTTTCGATGAAATATTGCTGTACCTTGGGGCGGAGGCCTTCCATCACATAACGGAGTCTACCGAAAACAGGGAAGTTGCGTCTGATGGCTCGTTTTGACTGATAAACATCGAAGAGACCGAGAAAGAACAAGGGTATAACGATGATGAACGACCAATATATTGGCGTCCACCAAATGCCTGTGATAATAATCCCTGCTAATAGGAAAAAGGAGATGAAGAGAAACGTGTTTTTCATCAGTATTAATTTATTAATTAGCCCGCCTATTTGAGGTAATCATTTACCTTGCTCAAATCAACGATGGCATCAAACGATATTACTCCCATAAGCGGGCCGCGTTTTAATAGGAAAAGACGAATAAACTTTTAATGAAAATATTATCTTTGCCGTAAAGCATACCGCCATAACATTTCATGCAAAGCTATTATTAATTAATGAAACCTGCATGGATTACCGCTTAAAAAGCGTTGCGCAAAACGATTATAAAGATGAAAATTCAAATCATTAACGGCCCAAACCTCAATTTACTTGGCGTGCGGGAACCATCAATATACGGAAATAAAGGGTTTGAGAGCTATTTCGAAGAACTGAAAGGGTACTTTGATTCAATCGATCTGTCTTATTTTCAAAGTAATCATGAAGGTGAAATTATCGACAAATTGCATGAAGTGGGTTTTTCTTATGATGGTATCGTTTTAAATGCCGGAGCATATACGCATACTTCAGCGGCAATAGGTGACGCAATCGCTGCTATAAAAACACCGGTTATCGAGGTGCATATTTCGAACGTTCATGCGCGGGAAGCGTTCAGACATCATTCGTATTTGGCTAAATATTGTAAAGGGGTTCTATGTGGCTTTGGATTAGATAGTTATCGCTTGGCGGTGCATAGCTTTATCTACTAACGCTATTCGCTACTGATACATGCGACTCCATATTTCATAAATGGGTGCTCCTTTTGAGCTCAACCCGCTGTGATGCCATTGACCATTGTCTAATTTCCCATTGAAAGTCAGGTTCGCTCCAACACGGCTGTCATCCCGGGAAAAAAAGTCGATATTCTCAATATACTTACCATCTTTGAAACTATAGGTCCCACCTCCCGTACCTGAAAATTCGCCGGTTTTCACATTAATTGCTACCCATTGAAACCGAGTGCCACTGAGTATCTTCAATGTTCTCCGATCCCTCAATGGCATTTCATTCATTTGGTTGTCTACTTTTCGGTTGGTAATTCGCCACACGCCTGCCAAAGGCGCATCATTACTATCTATTCGTTGCCAATTTTCTTTGTTGCCGGTTACATTAATAGAAAGGTCTTTAGTTAAATCGAACTGAAAGGTATGTGATTTTTGTACTTCTTCGGGCTTTGTAGCGTTGTACTCAATAGATACCACGATCTGTTTATTTTGTTGCTTATAGGGGCCACCCCAGGTATTAATAAATTTTTTACCATTTAAGTCATATAAGGCATAAGACAGGTAGTTGTCTACAAAAACCAATGTATGGTGAAGGTCGTCTTTTTTAAGCTGCCAAGCTCCTGCGAGCGAACTTGTTTGTCCATAAGCCGTCGACAAGCATGGTAAAAACAATAGAATATAAAAAAGTATCTTCATGGGTTGTTATAAAAGGTTTATTTATAAACTACGATCCGCTCTTTTTGTTTGCCTTTCTAGAATTTTTTATTATTCAATTCAGTAAACTTCTGCTTTTGAAGTATAAAGTAAGCCCAAATAATGCTCGCGCGATAGATGCCAGACGATACTTTTTTTGATTTGGTTCGTTTTCTTTTACGAGCGTTTTTTCTAAAATTCCTGAAAAAATTCACATGTGCTTTGCTGACTGCAAGTGCATCTTTTCGTTTTCCTTCCGATATGAAACGGAGCAGGGCAATGAAATCTAGCCAAAAACGAATAAATATAACGAATATTGCTTGCATTAAGGGCAGATTTTTTTGCAACATAACGAGGTTATTCCTAAAATTGAGGTATGTCTTGAATGGATTTTCCTTACTCAGCGTACCACCACCAACGTGATAAACCGCTGATTTCGGACAATAATATATGCTATACCCAAAGAGCTTCAGCCGCCAACACAGGTCAATCTCCTCCATGTGAGCAAAGAAATCTTTGTCAAAGCCTTTCGCCTTTCTCCAGGCATCCCTTTTTATAAAAAAAGCTGCACCGCTTGCCCAAAATATCTCTTTTGGATGATTGTACTGCCCTTGATCGACTTCCGTTTTCTCAAGTATTCTTCCTGCACAAAAAGGATAACCTAAATAATCGATAAATCCACCTGCTGCGCCAGCGTGTTCAAACTTCTTTTTGTCGTAAAAAGAAAGTATTTTCGGTTGAGCAGCTCCTATTTTACTGTCTGCTTCCATCAGTTCGATGACAGGCTCTATCCAATAAGGATCGACCTGTACATCGGAATTAAGGAGGACGAAATAATCGGCCTCAACCTGTTCAAGGACACGATTGTATCCTTCGGCGAAACCAAAATTTTCCTTGTTGTTTATGAGCGTTAAAGACGGATATTGGGTCTGTATAAATGAAACGGAATCATCTGTTGAACCATTATCGCCTATTACTATTTCTAGATTTGGGTAGGTGCTTGCGCAAACCGAGGGAAGGAATTTTTCCAAATAACTCCTTCCATTCCAATTCAGTATTACGACGGCTACTTTTTTATTCATGCACTGGGTTTATGTTTCCATCTACGGTGAGACCATAGCCACTGTTCGGGCTTATCATGTATCAGTTTTTCGAGGTACTTGTTATATGCCAACGTGATTTCGTGGTTATCCGTAGCCTTCGGTGTTTCAAATAAAGTAGAAAAGGTGCATTCGTAATATCCACGCCTTATCCGGTTAATATGGCAATAAACAACAGGAAAATCAGTACGCTTGGCTATTTTTTCCATCCCCAGAAACATTAGCGTATCTTGTCCCAGAAAAGGCGTAAAAAAGCTAGATTCCGAACGCGCAGGTGTTTGGTCTGAGAGAAACATACTCATATGTGGCGTGTTTTTATAGGCAAGGATCTGCCGGAGTGTCTGTTTCATCGGTACCATCTGGGCATTGAATCTCGATCGTATATTGTTAAATGTTTGTTCAAATCCCTTGTTTGAGAGAGGTTTATAAATGATCAATAAAGGGTCTTTCAGCATCAAAGACAATCGATGAATACCCAGCTCCCAGTTACTGTAGTGTGCGGTTGTACCGATTACAGGCTTTCCTTGTTCTAAATGGCGGTAAATTTCGTGTGTGGCGTGAACCACCATTCTCTTTTCCACTTCTTTTGCCGTAATCGTCCTCATTTTAATCGTTTCAATGATCATATCCGAGAGGAAAACAAAAAAATTTTTGGCAATTTGCTTTATCTCTTCATCTGATTTTGAGGGAAACGAGTTTGATAGATTTTCGTATACCACCTTTTTTCGGTAACCTACTACATAATATAGGATAAAAAAAAGAAAATCGCTCAAGCAATATAATACCCAAAAGGGAAGTAAAGAGATTATAAATACAAAAAAAGATACAATGCGATTCCCTAAGTTCATCTTAATTTTAGCCAGACCGAATTACTAAAGAATTTGCAAATATCCGATTTCTTTATTTTGAAAAGGAAATTTTTTACAAACTTATAAGCAGTTCTGATTAAAGCATGTCTTTTCTTTTTCAGAAGATTGCAGTTTATTTATCGGCTAATATGTATTTTCGCGGTTTAATTCCAAAATCATGGAGAAAACAGACAAACTATTTCCCTGCTTTTATTTGGCTCCGATTGCTGCGGTGAGCGAGATGTTAAGCGCCGACGGAGATGAAATTCTAGTCGAAAAATTCGAACACTTCCCCAAGCAAACCTATCGAAATAGGGCGAGTATCTACTCTCCAAATGGTAAATTGGACTTGATCATTCCTGTTAGGAAGGGTGCAAAAGTACACACGGTGATGAAGGATGTACGGATAAGTTATGAGAGTGACTGGCAACGCCTACATTGGATGAGTTTGCAAACTTCCTACAGACGGTCAGCTTATTTTGAATTTTATGAGGATGACTTCGCGCCATTTTACGAAAAAAAATATGAATTTTTATTTGATTTCAATACCGATCTGACAAGTATGCTGCTTCGGTTGTTAAAAATACGAAAGGCGTTAACGTTTACGACCTCATATCAGGATAATGATGCCGGTATTCACGATTTTAGAAACCGCATTCACCCAAAACAGACCTATCAAGCCAAGGAATTCAAGCCGTATTTTCAGGTGTTTGAACCTAAGCATGGATTCCTTCCAAATCTAAGTATTGTTGACTTACTGTTTAACCAAGGCCCTAATAGTTTAAATTTTTTATAATTGCGAACAATCTAATCTTTCGAAACTATTGCTCAGTCGTTGGTTTGGATGCCGAATCGATAAAACAACAAAATATCGGGCTAGGCTGCTTCTTTTAGCAAATCCATGCGCTCACATATTTTATTCAAATCTTGAGTAATTTTGCTTACAAAGGAAATTTGCTCTGTTATTAACTTTGTTTCTTCGTTTTCTCCCGTATCCTCCGGCAAAGCAGTAACCACTTTGATATCTGTTTCGATAAAAGGTTCATCGTCTTCAGTCATTTTAAACTGCAAAATCGTTTGAGAAAGTTGTTTAAGCGATTTTCGTGTCAATCTAACGTGTTCAGCGGTGAGTGACTGCTGAGCAGCATTTTTGACAACAGCTACCAATGCAACTGAGTAAGAGGATAATATGTGATTATATATTAAGAACTTATTTAGTTCTTTAGCGTTTTTTTGTTTGCTTTTTGGCTCGGTAATCATTCGCTGAAAAATCGAGGTCATATTGGCCATATTAACATAGACATCTTTCCTAACCAATTTGTATTCAGTCTCACTTACCTCTATACCAATAATATACTCCAGTGCTTTGACTAAGTAATTGTAATTAGCAATAAGGAGCTTTCGCATACTGGTTTGTACATTTTTACTTTCCCAACTCGGGAAAATGATGTAACTGGAAGTAAAAGCCAATAAACTACCGGTTATGGTGTCTATCACACGTTCCTGAAGAATTTCAAAGGTGCTTACGCCGAGAAAGCTATATAAAAGTAAAAGGTAAGGTGTTAAAAACATGACACCTAGAATGTAGTTAATGCGAATGAAGCTGTAAGCTAATACCATAAAAATCATTAAAAAAATGAATCTGGCAATCTCTTGCTCAATGCCAAGTAGAATCGCAATACCCGCCAGTCCGCCGATTATAGTGCCTGACATACGTTGATAATTGCGTTGCTTTGTCAAGCTCCAACCCGGTTTAAGAATAACCAGGACGGTCATTAAAATCCAATAACTATGATTGCCAAAAGGGATTAGTTTCGAAATAAAAAAAGCTGCAATCATCACAATCACCATTCTTAAGGCATGTCTGAAAGTAGACGATTTTAAACTTAAATTGTCTTTTAGAACCTTCGGATTGAATGACTGATGTGATAAAAACTTAGTTAAATCTGTTTCCTGATTGTTAAATTGAGCGGTCTGCGTATCAAAGTATTGATAAATGTTGTTGAGCTTGTTAATTAAATCCCGGATATTGACTAATATCTTTTTTAAGATTACCGTGTTTTTGCCTGTGTTTTCTACGCGATCTATTGCCCCTTTTATATGTTCTAAGTCCGATTTGAAATCGTATAATTTCTTTGGTCGATGATTCGCATTGATATGATAAGCCAGATTGTCCATCTCATTGGCTAATCTGTTAACCGTTATTCTAATAGCCCTTAAAGCATCTGTATCTCCGAAGTTATGGCGAATGGCCTCATAATCGTAATGTGTAGCCATCGTTCGTTCAAAAATATCTACCATGTCGGTAAATATAATGACCAATACGCGCCCTAAGCGCGTAGAGTCTTTTACAATCGCCTTGCTTTTAAAAAGTAACTCCCTCACGACATCCTGATGTTGATGAACGATCACTTGCTGGTCAATCAATTTTTGGTAGTTTTTGTCGTTATCAACGGTTATATCATAAAAATTGGCCTTTAATCGTACATAAGCAGCGGTATCTTGAATACATTCAGCTAGGGCCTGCTGGGAAAGTCTGAATGGACGAAATTGAGTTAAGGTAAGACTCAAAAGCATGTACCAAGCTCCTCCAATCGTTGCATAGACAGCATGCATAAGCGAGCTGTCAGCAGTCATCTTTAAATCATCCATATTAAGGATCATCACTAGAATTGCGGCCGTGCCCAAAGAAGCTGCCCGCGTTCCGTAAACCGCTATCATACACATAGAAAAATTGAGGACAGACAGAAAGATAATAACAGCTACATCGAAAGGGTTAATCAATTTGGTGATAAACGATATCACAAAGATAAAGCCTACTAACACCAGCATCGCATTTCTTCGGTCTTTTGTAGGGCCAGGGGTATCTACAATACTGGTAATTACCGCCCCTAAAGAGACAGCTATCCCCGTTCTTATGTCCCCTAAATAGGAAAAGATTAAAGCAGGAACCAGGGCCCCAAAAGCAATTCGCAAACCATCGGCAAAATACTGACTATATAAAAATGTCTTAATAGCTTGTGTTTGTTTCACTAGAAAAAATCAGTAATAATGTATGAATGACTTTCCCCTTGCCATTTTGGGATTTACTGACGAATATACAAAAATCCGGCCGACTTATTTTTTGCTTTAGATATTTTGACTGATTAAAGTCATTTTATTTTTTCTAAACGGCGTAAAGCATTTTTATCCATATTATTGAGAACCGTAATAAAAAAGCGTCAAGCAAAACTTATCAGTATCGTACCTGTTATTGCATAGACACTAACCGCATTATGCTGTTTATTGTTTGAGTAATTAAATTGAAAAATGTTATCATAACGAGGGTAATTGCTTGGTGAATTGTAGTTAAGTTTAGATTGTTTTGATATTTATTTGTATTTTGTGCCGTTTTGTTGAAAAAACAATAAATTTTTGTTTTTAACCACGTATTAATCTTTGAGGTATTTATGAAACTAAGTCAGAAAGAAGCTGTTTATGAGAATGAGGTCTTGACACGCTTTGAACTCTATAACAGTCTTTTTTTAACATTACCATTTTATCAAGTCAAGCATACCGGGACCTTATTACCTTTCTTTTCAACGCATATCGAAAAGGGAGTAAATGATAAAATGGATCCCGAAGCAATAATTGAAAGTTTTTTTGGACAATACGAACAATATATTCACAAGGCCGATCGCTTCGATTTACTCTTCCGGATCATCCAATATATCGAAAGACAGGTCGTTTTATTTGATGCGATAGAAGATGCCGCTTTCTCGAAGACCGGTAGGGCCGATGATGCCGGATCTTTGGAATCTTTATTTAAACGTGCTGAAAATAATAACGTATTACGTGATAAGATCGTTAATCGGTTGAAAGATTTTTCGCTGCGATTGGTTCTTACCGCCCATCCTACACAGTTCTATCCGGGCGAAGTGTTGGGTATTATCACCGACTTAACAGGGGCTCTAAAAAAGAATGACATTAACGATATCCATTTATTGTTACAGCAGTTAGGCAAGACACCGTTCCTACAGAAAAATAAGCCAACTCCCGTTGACGAAGCCAGGAGCTTAGCCTGGTTTTTGGAGCATGTGTTTTACCTGGTTGTTTCGGATATACAATGTATGGTGGATAATGACTTTGATGCCAATGGTTCTATTAGGGAAGCGGAAAAACAAATCGTTGAGTTGGGCTTCTGGCCGGGGGGGGATCGCGATGGAAATCCTAATGTGACTACAGAAAGTACAAAAGAGGTTTCTGCTTTGTTGAGAACCATCTTGTTCAGGTGTTACTACCGGGATTTTAGAGTGATGAAACGCCGTATTACTTTCAGAGGAGTGGAAAAGTATATGGCAGCTTTGCAGGAAATTTTCTACGAGAATAGCTTTAACCCACAGGAAAATCAAAAGAATGTAAAAGACGCTATCATCTTCAATTTAAGTGAAGTAAAACGAGTGCTTACCGACTATCACGACGGTCTTTTTGTGAACCTTGTGGACGATCTTTTGCGGAAGGTTAAAATTTTCGGGACCTACTTCTCGAGCTTGGATATTCGCCAGGATAGCAGCATTCTCCGCAAAACATATCAATACCTCTACAAAGCTCATCCGGAAGAGACAGGAATTGATGCAGATTTTGAAACGTTGGAGGAGGCAGACAAGATTATGTCCGCTCGCTTCCGTGAGGCTGATTTACCAACAGACAATATTAAGGATCCTTTAATTCTGGATATGGTAGAAACGATTCGTTTTGTTCAAAAAATCCAGCAGTCGGGAGGACCGAAGGCCTGCCATCGATTTATTATCAGTAATTGTCAACAAGCGTCAGATATTCTGTCTCTTATGGAACTTTTCCTATGGAACGGTTGGAAGAAAGAGACGCTTTCAATTGATTTTGTACCATTGTTTGAGACGGTAGATGATCTGAAGCGTGCGGCTAAAGTGATGGAAATCCTCTATAACAATAAGGCTTATCAATCCCATCTTAAACACCGTGGGAATAAGCAAACAATTATGCTCGGGTTTTCAGATAGCACAAAAGATGGTGGATACCTAATGGCCAATTGGTCTATTTACAAAGCAAAAATGGAGCTTACTGCGATGGCGCGTAAATACGATGTCGATTTAACCTTCTTTGATGGACGGGGCGGGCCTCCGGCTAGAGGAGGAGGGAAAACCCAGCGGTTTTATGCTTCTATGGGTGATGAAATAGCGAATGATCATATACAATTAACGATTCAGGGGCAAACGATAAGTAGTCAGTATGGCTCTTTTGATACTGCACATTACAATATTGAGCAATTGTTGAATGCCGGTATAACTTCAGGAATAAAAACCAAACCTGGCGATACCCTCAGTCAGGAGAAGAAAATGTTGATTGATCGTATGGCTGGAGCGAGCTATAATAAATTTATGGAGCTAAGGAAACACCCCTTATTCCTAAAATATCTGGAAGAACTTAGTCCATTGAAGTTCCTGTCATCTCTTAACATCAGCAGTAGACCGGTAAAAAGAAATTCAAATTCTGAATTACGATTGGAGGACCTACGGGCAATCAGTTTTGTAACCGCTTGGAGCCAACTGAAGCAAAGTGTCCCTGGTTGTTACGGCGTGGGAACGGCGCTTAAAAATGCAGACGATTCGGGCGAGTGGGATAAAGTGCAAGAACTTTATAATACTTCCGGTATGTTCAAAACAATCATTGACAATAGTATTATGTCTATGACGAAATCAAATTTTAATATCACTGCCTATTTAAAAGACGACGAAAAGTTTGGGACATTTTGGAATATGCTTCGCGAAGAGTTTGAGTTAACTAAGCAATACTTTTTAAAATTAACGGGTACCACGATGCTTATGGAACGATATCCCGTAGAAAGGAAATCGATTGCTACGAGAGAGAAAATTGTTCTACCTCTTGTCATTATTCAACATTATGCGATTAAAAAAATGCATAATTTGAGTACGGATGATCCGAATTATGAGATTTATGGTAAATTACTCACCCGCACGGTATATGGTATTGTCAACGCCGGAAGGAATTTGGTATAATTGAGTGGTATTCACAGTGGATTTGTACATAAAAATTGATAATAGGAAAATTTTATGTTAGGTTTGCTGGACAAAACTGTACATACATAAATAGAAATTAAAAATGAATAGGAAGATAGCTTTATTTGGCTTGTCAACTTTTGCATGTGTTTTATCGATGAGCTCCTGTACAAGTGTTGGTGAACATAAGGCCAGCGCAGAGTTATACTACACAAACATCACGAAAGCAGATACCGAAGAATATAGATTTTATCGTACGGTATATCAATTGGCGAATGAGGAAATTGAGTTTGCTAATATCATTTCACAGCGAGGAAGCAATGCGAGTGTAAAATCCTTAGCTACAAATTTAAGCACCCAATATAAAGATGTGTTAGCAAAAGTTCAGGAATTGGCTACCAAATCTGATGTACTGATTCCTTTCCCGGCTATGCACTCATTGGAATTACCTGCCGGCTTGGATTCTGCTCAGGCAAGCATATTGGATAAAGAATTTCTAAAACACTCGCTACATAATCAGGAAGCTATTCTTCACCAATTTGAGGGCGCAGCCCGCACCACAGATGTCAGTGTGAGAAAATATGCAAAAGAGGCACTTCCTGTTCTTGAAAAAAGCATAGAAGAGACAAAAACTTTACTGTAGGCTTTTTCAGAGTGCCTTAGGAAGGTGTCTTAAAAGGTACAAGTCGGGATAACGATAAAAAGTAACTTTTAAAGACACCTTTTTCTTTTGTATTTCCTTGGATTCGGCTCGGTATTATTACCAGAACCTAGAAATAGGATAAAATTTTGTTGAGATAAAAGCTAATCAGACTAACAAAACTATTTACGGGATTTAGCGTTTTATTAAACAATAAAACTTATAAGTATATGTCAAAATATCCGGTAATAGCAGGCATACTTTCCTATGGTATGTCTGGTAGAATATTTCATGCGCCTTTTCTTGAAACAAATACGCGGTTTAAGTTCAAAGCGGTTGTAGAAAGAAGTAAAAAAACGGCACAGCAACGATACCCCAATATTATCAGTTATGATAGCGTTGATGAGTTATTAGATGATAAGGACATAGAACTGGTTGTGGTAAACACCCCTAACCAGACACATTTCGACTATGCTAAAAAGGCTTTGCTGAAAGGAAAGCATGTGCTAATCGAAAAGCCCTGTGCTGCCACAAGTCAGGAAGTAAAAGAGCTTTTTGATCTTGGCAGAGAACAAGGTAAGCATGTAATGGTGTTCCAGAACAGGAGATGGGACAGTGATTTCAAACTTGTTAAAAGAATTATTGAAAGTGGTGCGCTTGGAGATATAATTGAATTTCATATTCGTTTCGATCGTTATAGGAAAGAAAAGAGTCCTAAAACATTTAAAGAAATCAATCAGGCAGCCGCTGGTTTAACCTATGATTTAGGTCCGCACTTGCTTGACCAGGTAATCTCGCTGTTCGGTAAGCCTAAAGATAGCATCAAGCTGACAAGCATTCACAGAGAAAATTCAGAGGTAGATGATTTTTTCACCTTTGTATTAACTTATGAACACGGACTTACTGTTTTTGCACATGCAAGTTTGTTAGTTGCACAGCCCTTGCCCGCGTATGTGATACATGGCACAAAAGGCTCTTTTCAAAAAAGCCGAGCAGATGTGCAAGAGGAACAATTGGACAAAGGGATGTGGCCGACTGACGAAAAATTCGGACTGGAAGCCGTTGGTCAAGAGGGCTTATTAACTATTATCAATAAAACTAATCAAAAACAGATTTTTTATAAAGAGGCGCTTAAAGGGAATTATAAGGGCTTGTTTAATGCTGTATATGAACAAATCCGGAAAGACAAACCTTATCCCATCACAGAGGAACAGATTATATGGCAAATGGAGCTACTTGAGAAAAAATCGTGGAATAAATAATCCTTTGTTTCCGGTATTTAATTTGCTTAGCTTTATATAACTTAAATAAACGGTTATGGCTAAGAAAATCACAAAAAAACAAAAGAAAGCGGATAAGCAAAAAGTTACCAAATCGCTAACTAAACGTGTTACGGCTCTATTAAATGATTTAGGGCATGAAACGAAAGATTTGGCAAAAGATATTAAGAAAGCCAGTAAGAAACTCGCGGAAAAGCTGTCGGATAAAATAGAAGGTGCTAAAGGTCAAACGAAGAAAAAAGCAGAGGCTTCCAAAAAGAAAGTCAAAACTGTCGGAGAAAAGGTAGAAAAGAAATCAAAAGAGAAGGCCGAAAAAAGTGCAAAAGCAGTAGAGCAGAAAGTAAAAATTGCAACTAAAACCAGCAACACTTCGAAAAAGGAGCCTGTGAAGGATGACAAGGTTGGAAAGACAGAGGTTAGCAAAGTTAGTGGCAAAACTCAATCGGTAGCTCCTGCAAAATTACCCATTCCAAAGGCTACTCCAACCAAACCGGTAGCCGCCGCCACGCCACCTGCAAGCACAAGCAAGAAGACAAGCCCGCAAAAGAACCCGTCAGCAACAACAACGGTAAAAAAAGCTGTTCCGCAGCGAAGCGCTTCTTCATCAACTGGCAGCGCTAAAACAGATAGTAAGCAATCGGCGGTAGCATCAGCAGCCACTAAAGCAGTATCGCAACCAAAAAAAGTTGTTACTCCTAATCAAATTGCAAACCAAGCGAAAAAAGAAGCAGAATTAAAACCCGCTGTTAAAGAGGAAAAGAAGGCAGTTGTTACGGGTAATAAAACAAGAGCAAAGCCGGCAACGAATGTTAATAGTCAGCCAAAAATTGCTCCCAAAAAAGCGACGCCTGCAACCGCGAGCAAAACAGCAAGTAAACCATCAGAACCGTCAGATAAACCAGCAATTTCCTAATTTTGATTCATAAAAGGTAATGTTTACTTAACATGTACTTAACATTTTTATGCAAAATTTGCTGTCTATAAATGGTATTCTGATAAATGTCTGCATCTTTTAAGAGCAAAGCTCCTTTAATTAATAGAGAGATAAGTTGGTTATATTTCAATGAGCGCGTATTACAGGAAGCGGCGGATAAATCAGTGCCTCTACTAGAGCGTCTTCGCTTTCTTTCGATATTCTCTTCCAATTTAGATGAGTTCTATCGCGTAAGAGTGGCTACACTTAATAGGTTGGCAAACGTAAATACGAAAGCGAAGGAGCTCTTGGGCTTTAACCCTCGGAAAGTATTAAATGAAATTAAGAATATCGTTGTTAAACAGGAAAAGCGGTTTGAATACCTTTATGAGCACGAAATAATTAAAGAGCTGGCGGAAGAGAAGATTTTTATTATTAATGAAAAACAACTGAACGTTAGTCGAGGAGAATTTGTTAGGAAGTATTTTCAAGAGAAAGTACTTCCTAATCTGGTTCCGATTATGTTGGATGTGGACAATACCAAACCATTCCCTGAATTAAAAGATCGCCGAATTTATTTCCTTATTAAGTTAACATATCATAAGAAAATCAGATATGCCCTATTGGAGGTGCCCAGCAAAAGCATTAACCGTTTTTTGGTGCTTCCTCATAGTAATCAATTGAAATTCATTATACTTTTGGATGATATCATTCGATATTGTCTTGATGAATTGTTTTTTATTTTTAAATACGATACCATTGAAGCCTTCACGATTCAACTGACCCGTGATGCGGAACTCGATATCGATCCCAATGTAAGTGAGAAATTTATCGAAGCCTTAAGTAAGAGCCTTCAAAGGCGATCGAAGGGAAAGCCAATGCGCTTGCTTTATGACAGTGAGATCCCATTGGACATGCTGAATTTTTTGGTTTCGAGAATGAATTTGAGCAATGGTGTACTTATTCCAGGCAATCGTTACCACAATTTCAAAGACTTCATAGCCTTTCCAAATGTAGGAGGACCATCCTTGGAGTATGAGACGCTTCCTGCGCTCGAAGTAAAAGAGCTCGACTTGAGTAATAGCATTTTTAACCAGATTGCAAAAAGAGATTATCTGATCAGTTTGCCATACCAGTCATTTGACTATATCATTCATTTTTTGCGAGAGGCTGCCATTGATCCAAAAGTGGTGGAAATTAATATTACCCTCTATCGTTTGGCCGAAAATTCAAAGATTATCAATGCCTTAATCAACGCAGCAAAGAACGGAAAAAAAGTAAACTGCCTGATTGAATTAAAAGCGCGATTTGATGAAGAAGCCAATATTTTCTGGAGTAATAAATTGGAAGAGGGTGGAGTGCATGTACATTATGGTCTTTTGGCTTATAAGGTACATTCCAAAATATGTTTGATAAGCAGGAGGGAAAAGGGGAGACTTACGTATTATGCGAATCTGGCAACAGGAAATTATAATGAAAAGAGCGCGCGAAGTTATTGCGACCATAGTATGTTCACCGTTCATAAAGGTATAACGGCAGATCTAAAAAGGCTTTTTAAAGGACTGGAAAAAAAATCTTTTTACAAAGGCTATAAATACCTTATCACTTCGCCTTTGGAAATGCGCAATGCAGTTTATCAATTAATCGATAAGGAAATAGAGCTTGCTAAAGCGGGCAAGGATGCATATATGATTTTAAAGATGAACAGCCTTTCTGATGAAGGTATGATTTTGAAATTGTATGAAGCTAGTAACGCGGGAGTCAAGATCCGACTAATTGTGCGCGGTATGTGCTGTCTGGTTCCGCAACAACCAGGTTTCAGCGAAAATATAACGGTTATTAGTATTGTAGACAGATTTTTGGAGCATGCTCGTGTGTGGATCTTCGGGAACGATGGCAATGAAAAAATATATTTATCGTCCGCTGATTGGATGACCAGAAACATAGATAGACGATTGGAAGTTAGCTTTCCCGTAGTAGATCCCTTATTGGTTAAGGAAATAAAAGATATTCTTGATCTCCAACTTCGCGATAATACTAAAGCAAGGGTAATTAATGCGGCAAACGATAACAGATACGTAAAGAAGAGAAAAAACGAAATGAGTTATCGGGCCCAACTGGATACTTACCATTATTTGAAACAAAAGAATAAATAAAGATATGAGATATGGAGCTATTGATATTGGTTCAAACGCTATCAGATTATTAATTGCTGATATAATCGAGAATGGCCAAGTAGTTTCTTTTAAGAAGAATACACTCATTCGAGTACCCTTACGTTTAGGTGACGACGCTTTTATTGATAAGAACATCTCTAAGAGAAAATCAGAAGATTTAATAAAAACTATGTCGGCGTTTAAATCACTGATGGACGTCTATAAGGTTAGTGAATACATGGCTTGTGCAACTTCTGCCATGCGAGAAGCTGTCAATGGTTCCGAGTTGGTGCAAGAAATAAAAAAAGTCGGTATCAACCTGGAAATCATTGATGGCGTAAAAGAAGCTAGTATCATCTATAATAGCCATGTTGAACAGCAATTGGAAAGACGGAAAAGCTATTTATACATTGATGTTGGTGGTGGTAGCACCGAGTTATCGGTATTTAATAATGGAGCTTTAAGCGCATCGAGGTCATTTAATATAGGAACTATTCGGATCCTAGATAATCAGGATAGCGAGGAAACCTGGACTGAAATGAAGGAATGGATAAAAGAAAACACCAAGAATTATAAAGGAATTATAGGCATTGGAACCGGCGGTAATATTAATAAGTTGCATCGTCTAGCCGACGAAAAGGGAACTAAGCCCTTATCTTTCAATAAACTTAAGTCGCTATACGAATATTTAAATTCTTTTTCCCTAAAAGAACGTATCAATGTTCTCGGATTAAATAACGACCGTGCCGATGTGATTATTCCGGCTTGTGAAATCTTCCTGAATGTTATGAAATGGGGAAGTGTAAAAAATATTGTTGTGCCTAGGGTAGGTCTTGTCGATGGAATTATCCAAACGCTCATCGACGAACATGGAAAATAAATAAGAAAAAGCTCGATAATACCGATTTTGAATAAAAAAAATTAAACCTATCGGGCGTTATGGTGTTTTTTTTTAAATATAACTGAAAATATATTATAGATATAATAAAATTGAGTATCTTTGGCGCCCGTATGAAAAGACTTTTTATACGGGTTTTTTGTTGCTATTTTTGCGCATGGTCAAGAAAGTCGCCCTTATAGCGGTTAGGTCGACTAAAAAATAACTTATTCTGACGAAAAATGGCTGAGCTGCCAGAGGGGTACTTTAGCTCAGACAAGCTTCGTCGCCGTTAACCGAGCTTGCGAGCTCATTGATACCTAAAAACAGTGAATAGTATCGATAAAAACAAATTAAACATTCAATGAAAATCTTAAAATTCGGTGGAACATCGGTTGGTAGTCCCGAGCGTATGAAGAAATTACTGGACATCATCCAACCCGGTGAAGAGAAACAGATCGTTGTTTTATCTGCAGTAGCAGGTACAACCAATGCATTAGTTGAAATATCACAAGCTTTTGCGGCGGGTGATAAGCGAAAGGCCGAAGCACTAATTAAGGGTTTGCACGAGAAGTATGAGGAATTTATTGAAGAGCTATTTACAAGTCAAGAAGGTAAAGAAAATGGAAAGGAACTGATCGATTATCATTTTAACTTTATAGAATCTTTTGCCCATGACCTTTTTACACCTATAGAAGAAAAGATTATTTTGGCGCAAGGGGAGTTATTGTCAACGACCCTTTATCATTTTTATCTTACGGAAATTGGCGTGCGCTCTAAGCTGCTACCGGCTTTAGACTTCATGAAGATCGATGAAGATAATGAACCTACTATTGATTTTATCGGCGAGCATTTGTCGACTTTATTAGCAGCTTCAAATGACCACCAGTTGTTTATTACGCAAGGTTACATCTGCAGAAATGCTTTTGGTGAGATTGATAACCTAAGACGAGGTGGAAGCGATTATACCGCCTCGTTAATAGGTGCAGCCATACGTGCGGAAGAGGTCCAAATTTGGACAGATATTGATGGTATGCATAATAACGATCCGCGTATCGTAAAGGGTACAAAGCCCATTGCCCATTTAACATTTGATGAAGCTGCGGAGCTAGCTTATTTCGGAGCAAAAATTTTACATCCTCAAAGTGTATTTCCAGCTCAACGATATAACATTCCCGTAAGGCTACTGAATACCATGGATCCCGATGCCTCGGGCACTTTGATCAGTAAAGAGGGGGCCGTGAGGGGAGAAGTTCGGTCTATTGCGGCTAAGGATGGTATTACCGCAATTCGAATTCATTCTTCGCGTATGCTTTTAGCTTTTGGTTTTCTAAGAAGAGTTTTCGAAGTTTTTGAGCGTTACAAAACACCTATCGATATGATTACCACTTCGGAAGTCGCGGTATCGTTGACCATTGATGATACCCGTTTTCTCAGTGATATTGAAAGGGAATTAAAGGATTTTGGTTCAGTTGAAATTGACGTTAATCAAACCATCGTTTGCGTCGTCGGCGATTTCAGTTTAAATACGCATGGTTACGCTTCCCGTGTATTGGACGCTGTGAAACACATCCCTGTGCGCATGATTTCGTATGGTGGCAGCAATTTTAACATCTCATTGCTGATTAACGCTGAAGATAAGGTTGAAGTGCTTCGTTCTTTACACAATCGTTTATTTTAATTATAATGGCGATTTACGCTACAGAATTACATGTTTAACAGAGATATTATAGCTGCTTTTGAGCAGAAGGAAACCCCCTTTTTTTATTACGATTTACAGCTACTCCAAGCAACAATAGATAATGCGCTTACTGAGGCTGATAAGTACAAGTTTCACATACATTATGCGCTTAAGGCGAATTTTAATGAACGCGTTTTACAAATTATCCAAGAATCCGGTATTGGAGCCGATTGTGTAAGTGGTAATGAAGTACTAAAGGCGGTAGAAACGGGTTTTTCCCCTGATAAAATTGTTTTTGCAGGTGTTGGTAAAGCTGATAAAGAAATCATAGCTGCACTTCATCACGATATATTTGCTTTTAATGTTGAATCGGTACAGGAGTTGTGCGTCATCGGCGATTTAGCGAAGAAGGAAGGCAAGGTGGCGAAAGTTGCACTTAGAATCAACCCAAACGTGGATGCGAAGACACACAAGTATATTACAACCGGTTTAGACGAGAACAAGTTTGGTATTAAAACCTGGGAACTAAATGAATGCTTGGATGTTATCAGGAACTTTGATTCGCTGGAATTAATCGGACTACATTTTCATGTGGGCTCACAAGTAGTCGATCTCAATGTTTTCAAAAGCCTGTGTGTAAAAGTAAATGAGTTTAACAATTGGTTTGACGAGCGTGGATATCGTTTAAAAGTACTTAATGTAGGCGGAGGATTGGGGGTTAACTATACCGATCCCGATGGTGAACCTATTGTTGATTTTAAACGTTACTTTGAAATCTTTGATCAATTTTTGGAGCGCAAGGGAGAGCAAGAGGTGCATTTTGAGCTCGGAAGAGCTCTGGTTGCGCAAAGCGGAAGCTTAATTAGTAAGGTCTTGTATGTCAAGAATGGTATTAAAAAACATTTTTTGATTCTCGATGCAGGTATGACAGAATTAATGAGACCCGCTTTATATCAAGCTTATCACAAAATAGAGCATTTATCTGCTAAGCAGCTAAGTGAAGAGAGGAGGGACAGATCGGTTAACTATGATGTTGTAGGGCCTATTTGCGAGAGTACCGATTGTTTCGGGAAGGAAGTCGAGCTTCCGGAGTCTAAGCGCGGGGATTTGATTGCCATTCGCACAACGGGTGCATATGGTGAGGTAATGGCTTCAAAATACAACCTACGAGACGAAATTCGTTATGTTTATAGTGATGAAATAGTATAAGTATAGGCTTGCTTGCGGGTCTATAAAAATAAAGAGCAGATTGTATAAATCCGCTCTTTATTTTTATATCCCAATTAAAATGCCCGGTTTATTAATGATTGGAATACGGATCAGGTTGGTGTCAACAATACTTTCCGGTAAGAAAATAAATTTCTTATCATAAATAGTTCCACCAATATAATAACTCAGCAAATATTCATTGGTTAAACCGAAAACCTGTTCGTCAATTGCTTCTACTAATGCAAACTCTTTTGCCTCTATATCTCCGATAAAATGGCGTAATACGGAAGTTTTTACTTCGCGCTCATCCTTCAAACCATAGCCCTTGCTGCTGATAAGCACATTCTTTATGGGTTCTTCCTTTTGGTTGATTAAGTAAACATTCCAGTGTCTGCTGGTAGGCGAATCACTTTCCAATACAACAGCTACATATATATCTTCTACAACGTTTGGAGGAAGGTCCTTCTTCATATATCTTCCGCTATTTTTTCTTTGCCGTTTTACTTTTGCCTTTCGCAGGTACCTTCTTTTTGGTGCCGGTGTTAGACTTATCACTTTCCGCTAATTGCAAAATATCATTATATGTTATTTTGTCTACGTCCTTATCTTTAGGAATCTTAATGTTTTGTTTTCCGAAACGGATGAAAGGTCCCCAGCGGCCTTGTTCAATTCGTGCCTCCGGATTTTCATCAAAGGTCTTGATCACTTTCTCAATGTCCTTTTTTCGTTTCAATTCAATGATTTCTATCGCTTGGGTCTCGTTTACATCCATTGGATCTATTCCTTTGGGTAAGGAGTAAAAAGCATTGTTGTGGCGGATATATGGTCCAAATCGGCCAATTGCTACCGTCATCTCCTTATCCTCGTACTTTCCAACTTTTTTTGGCAACTTAAATAATTCCAAGGCTTCCTCTAAAGTGATGGTCTCGATCATTTGTCCGCTGCGCAGACTGGCAAATACCGGTTTTTCTTCATCATCTGCCGAACCAATCTGTACCAAAGGGCCAAAACGGCCTATTCGTACACTTACCTGTTTACCCGTTTGTGGATCCGTCCCTAAAATCCGTTCACTGCTTGCTCGGTCGGCGTTTTCAATGGTATCGGTTACTTCTTTATGAAAAGGGCCATAGAAATTGTGGAGCATAGCGGTCCATTCTTTCAGTCCATTAGCGATTTCGTCAAATTCTTTTTCAACCGTAGCCGTAAAATTAAAATCGACGATATCCTTAAAGTGTTCTACTAGAAAATCATTAACCAAAATCCCAATATCGGTAGGAAATAGTTTTGATTTTTCGGCTCCTGTGATTTCGGTTTTCTTAGTAGTATTTACTTTACCATGGCCTAATGTCAGTACATTGTATTCGCGTTGTTTTCCCTCCCTATCTTCTTTTACCACATAGCCTCTATTCTGGATAGTCGATATCGTAGGAGCATAGGTTGAGGGTCGGCCAATACCGAGCTCTTCTAGTTTTTTTACCAAACTTGCTTCAGTATAGCGGGCAGGTGGCCTACTAAAACGTTCTGTAGCGGTCATTTCCTTTAAACCGAGCTGCTGACCGTTTCTAAGAGGAGGTAGAAGTGCATTGTCATCAGATTCTTCTAAATTGACTTCGCTTTCCTCATCAGTCGACTCAAAGTAGACTTTTAAGAAACCATCGAATTTCATGACCTCGCCACTAGCCGTAAACTCTTCGTTACGCGTTGAAATATTAATTTTTGCGGTGGTTTTT
Organism: Olivibacter sp. EAT-5; assembly: GCF_044784325.1. NCBI lineage: Bacteria > Pseudomonadati > Bacteroidota > Sphingobacteriia > Sphingobacteriales > Sphingobacteriaceae > Olivibacter > Olivibacter sp. EAT-5. Next base: position 4,260,858 of record NZ_CP173028.1, read on the forward strand.
TCAAATTCAGCTTCGCTCATTTGCGAAGCGATCGCTCGTTTCCATATAAGCTCGTAGAGTCTCTTTTCTGAATGATCCCCCTCTATGGTGTGTTGGTTAAAATAGGTAGGACGGATCGCTTCGTGTGCTTCTTGGGCACCGGCTGATTTAGTTTTATATTGCCTTCTCTTATGATATTTATCGCCATAGGCAGAACGGATCTCTTGTTCGGCTGCCTGTAAGGCCGTATCACTTAGATTGACAGAATCGGTACGCATATACGTAATTTTTCCCGATTCATACAAACGTTGCGCCACTGTCATGGTTCTAGCTACTGAAAAGCCAAGTTTTCTACTGGCTTCCTGTTGCAAGGTCGAAGTTGTAAAAGGTGCAGCAGGATTTCGCTTGCTTGGCTTTGTTTCTAGGCTTTTGACATGATATGATGCCGGAATACAGTCATTAAGAAATTTTTCGGCTTCATTTATAGTTGCGAATCGTTTCGATAATTCCGCTTTGAAAAGTTCTTTTTTATTTTCTTCCGTAAAGAAGATTGCAACAACCCGAAAGGCTGCTTCGGGCTCAAATTTGTTTATTTCCCGTTCTCTATCAACTAACAGCCGTACTGCTACCGACTGTACGCGACCGGCCGAGAGGGAGGGTTTAACCTTTTTCCATAATACGGGAGATAATTCAAAACCAACTAGACGATCCAATACGCGTCTGGCTTGCTGGGCATTTACTAAGTTAAAATCAATTTTTCGCGGCTGTTCAATGGCTTTAAGAATGGCAGGCTTGGTAATTTCGTGAAAAACAATCCGTTTTGTGCTGGATTCTTTTAGGTTTAACGTTTCGTATAAGTGCCAGGAAATCGCTTCTCCTTCCCGGTCTTCATCGGACGCGAGCCAAACAGTTTCAGCAGATTTGGCCAGCTTTTTTAACTCGCTTACAACCGCTTTTTTATCCGCCGGGACTTCATATTTCTGCTCGAAATTATTTGCAGTATCAATGGCATCATCCGTTTTTACCAGATCACGAATATGTCCATAACTTGATTTAACTAAAAAATCTTTTCCTAAATATCCTTCTATTGTTTTTGCTTTTGCCGGTGATTCTACAATTAATAAGTTCTTTGCCATTCAGTATCTTGATTTTTGCAAATAAAGGGATTTATTCATGTTTTAGCAAACTGCCTTCGCCTTTTTGATCAAAAAGCCGAAGTATACACGCTTCGGCTTTTTGTTTTATCGCTCAAACATAGATAAAATTGTTCGTTATTTGTATAATAGTTAGTTGATTTTATCTTTCGTTTTCGTTGCCAGTCTAATCAATTTATGGATCAAATTAAATATTGGAAATAAAGATCACCAAATTTTTTTAATTAAAATTGCATTAAAATTTACATGAGGAATCCACCGCCCAACAAATCATTCCCTTCGTAAAAAACCGCCGATTGGCCCGGAGCTATTCCTTTTACATAATGTTCGAAGTCCACTTTCATACTTCCGTTTTCTTCAACAATCCGACTAATAGCACCGGCATCCTTATAGCGTATTTTGGTTACTGCTTCCATCGGTTCAGGTATATGCTCGTATTTGATCAGATTGATATTTCTGACGTATGCCGTATCTTTTTGGAGTTCCTCTTCTGAACCCAACACTACTGTATTGCTTTCAGGTAGTATTTGAATAACAAAAACAGGACGTCCCAGAGCAATCCCCAAGCCTTTTCTCTGTCCGATGGTATAATAGGGATATCCCGCGTGTTTGCCCACTACCGTACCGTCCGATAAGATAAAGTTACCAGCACCTATACGCTCATCAATGTCCTCTACGCGATGGCGTAAAAAAGATCGATAATCGTTGTCCGGAACGAAGCAGATTTCATAGCTTTCCGATTTATTGGCCAATTCTACTTGTCCCATTTCAAGCGCCATCTGTCTGATTTCAGCTTTGGTAAAGCTTCCCAAGGGAAATTTTGTTCTAGCCAGATTTTTTTGGGAAACGCCCCACAACACATACGACTGATCTTTATGCTCATCTCGGCCTTTGGATATGACATACCGACCGCTGTCCTGTAAGCGAATATTTGCATAATGACCCGTTGCAATAAATTCGCAATCCAGTTTGTCCGCTCTTTTTAATAAAGCCTCCCATTTGATATGGGTATTGCAAAGAACACAGGGATTAGGCGTTCTTCCCGCCAGGTATTCATCCACAAAATTATTGATCACAAAGTCGCCAAATTCATTTCGAATATCTAAGATATAATGAGGAAAACCATAACCAACTGCTAAAGCACGGGCATCGTTAATGCTATCCAAACTACAGCAACCGGTTTCTTTGGTGCTTCCTCCGGAAGATGCATAATCCCAGGTTTTCATCGTCAACCCAATAACCTCATAACCTTGCTCATGAAGCATCACTGCGGCCACTGAACTGTCTACCCCGCCACTCATAGCTACTAAAATTCGTCCGTGCTTGCTCATATCTTAAAAATAAAGCGCAAAGATAAGTCTAAATTTTTGTAAAGCCAGCTCTTTGGCAGTCAGTTAAATGTAATATAGGCCTTTTATGCTCCCTGTCCCAAATTTATACTTAAGGCGCCATCAATAGTAAAAGTCGTTCCCGTAACATAATCACTATCTGACGACGCAAGGTATACCGCTAAAGGGCCAATCTCTTCGGGTTTGCCGGCACGCTTGATGGGAATGTGCTGCTCCTTCTCCTCCCGTACCTTTTTGTTATCCATGGCTTGCTGGTTCATAGGAGTTAGTATCATCCCCGGGGCGATGTTATTAACACACACACCTTTAGGTGCCAGCTCCAAAGCGAGGCTTTTGCTGAAGTTTCTAACCCCACCCTTAGATGCGTTATAATCGGCATTGCCTGCTGTACACACTTCTTCGTGGATAGAACTGACAATGATTATTTTAGTTCCCTTAAGTTTGTTTTTTCGCAGCCTCAAAAATTCTCTACAGCAATAGAATGCACCATACAGATTCGTTTTGATACACGTATCGAAAGTTTCTGTGTCCATTTCCACTACGGGGATATTACTGCCGTTAACGCCTGCATTGCTGACCAGTATATCGATTTGACCAAATTCCTTTACAGCCTTTCCGAAAACCGATTGAACACTGGTCTCATCACTCACATCCAATTGATAGGTTGAAACTTTTGTTTTTAATTTCTTTATCTTTTGTTCAGCCTCTTTAGCACTTTCCCGGTCAGAATGGTAGGTGATAATAACCTGAGCGCCTTCGGAAGCATACGCTTCGGCGATTGCACGACCAATGCCGGAATCAGATCCGGTTATTAGAGCCACTTTGTCTTTCAATTTACTCATAAATCTTAAATGAATTGATTGTTCTTTTTTATACTATGATGGAACAATAGAAAGCGCAAATTGTTGGTGCCGGAGCTAGCACAAAAAGATAGGCTGGATGGTTTAATTTTTTGAATAATGAAAAACAGCCATTACGATTATCGTTATGGCTGTTTTCCGGTCTAGAAGTTCATGTTTTCCACTTCTTGTGCGGTCTCTTCTATTTTTTTCTTCAACTCTTGTTTGAAATGGATAAGATTCTGTGCCAATTGCTGATCAGCAGTAGCTAAAATCTGCGCAGCCAAAAGGCCTGCATTCTTTGCTGCATTCAATGCTACCGTAGCAACGGGAATGCCATTAGGCATTTGTAATATAGACAAAATGGAATCCCATCCGTCAATAGAATTGGAAGATTTGACGGGTACCCCGATCACCGGCAGGTGCGTAATCGATGCTACCATACCCGGCAAATGAGCGGCCCCTCCGGCTCCTGCAATGATTACTTTCAGTCCGCGCGACGCAGCCGTTTGCGCATAGTCGAACATACGTTCCGGAGTCCTATGCGCCGATACGATAGAAACCTCTATTTGAACACCCAGTTCTTTTAATATTTTAATCGCGTCTTCCATTACGGGGAGGTCGGATTTGCTGCCCATAATGATTCCTACTGAAGGAAGTTGACTTGTTTGCATAATAATGGATTTGATTTTTATTTAGGCCTTTACTTTAATGGTAGCCTGTACTTTTCTAGCTAAGGTAACCGCCTTTTCACGATCTTCGTTCACAATAGTTACATGTCCCATTTTACGAAAAGGTTTCGTGAATTTCTTACCGTAGAGGTGTATATAAACCCCTTCTTCCGCCAATACCTCTTCAAGCCCCTCATAAATCGCCAGTCCTTCATAATTGGCTTCACCGAGCAAATTAATCATCACCGCATTGCTACGTGCAGCGGTGTTGCCTAGCGGCAAATTGAAGATTGCGCGCAAATGCTGTGCAAATTGCGATGTATAGTTTCCTTCAATTGTATGATGTCCGCTATTGTGCGGTCGGGGGGCGAGTTCATTTACCAGAATATTTCCATCCGGCGTTAAGAACATTTCCACTGCAAGAAGTCCTACGATTTGAAGATCCTCTGCAATCTTTATGGCTAACTGTTCGGCTCTTTCCTGTATTTCGAAAGGTAAAATGGATGGGGAAATTAAAAACTCAACCAAATTAACCTCTGCGTTAAATTCCATTTCAACCATTGGAAAGGTCGATACATCACCTTTATCATTTCGCGCTACGATGACGGCGATTTCCTTTTCGAAAGCCACCCATTGTTCAATCAAGCTCGGTGCCTCAAAGGCATTTGCTAAATCAGCTTCATCTGCAATTTTATGCACTCCTTTTCCATCATAGCCATCTTTTCTCAATTTTTGTATATAAGGAAAAGGGATGGTTAAATCTTTTAATGCATCTTTTGAAGAAATCAACTGAAATGGTGCTGTTGGAATATCGTTTTGTTTAAAAAACTGTTTTTGAAGTCCTTTGTCCTGAATTAAGCGGATGACACGCGCCTGAGGAAAAACGACAACACCCTCTTCCTCTAGTTTTTCCAGCGCATCTACATTTACTTTTTCGATTTCAATCGTAAGCATATCTACTTGCTTACCAAACTTATAAACTGTGTCAAAATCGATTAGTGATCCTGCTTCAAACCGATCGCATAATTTTTTACATGGGGCATCCCGGTCTGGATCCAATACTGAAACACTTATGTTCAGATTGATCGCTTCTTGGATAAGCATGCGTCCGAGCTGTCCGCCACCAAGGATGCCCAAGCGTAAATCGCCATAAAAATCTTTTTCCATAGATGTGTTTAGTTAAGGAGTAGCTTAACTAATAATTGTATTTTTTAAGAGTTTATTTTTTCGTTAATAATGTGTTCCGATCCTATTTTCTTTTGAAGTTCTAAAAATGCACCAATCAGCGCCTCAGGTCGGGGAGGGCACCCTTGCACGTATATATCAACCGGAATTATCTTGTCTACTCCTTTTACTACATGATAACCGTGTTGCCAGTACGGGCCCCCGCAATTGGAGCAGGACCCCATGGATATAACGTACTTTGGTTCGGGCATTTGTTCATATAAAAGCCGTATTCTATCAGCCATCTTAAATGTAACGGTACCCGCTATAATAATAACATCTGCCTGCCTTGGAGAAGCCCGCGGAAAAACACCGTATCGATCCAAGTCGTAAGTAGCGGCCATTGCGCCCATCATTTCGATGGCACAGCAAGCGATACCGAAACTCACGGGCCACATGGACGATAACCGTGCCCAATTAAGGAGGTCGTCCAACTTTGCTACAACAATACCACTATCTGTTTGCGTGCTTGTACTCATTACGAATCCTTCTTTACAAATTTAGGTTTAAAAGCAGGTTTAGCGAGAGCAGACGGTTTATCCGACTGTATATCCTCCGTCTTATTCGTTGCTTGAAATGGCCTTAGGTTATAAGTCGCTCTGTTAATGTTCTCATAAACTTCGAGTGGGATTGTACCCGGTAAGGAAGGGAGGCTCGGGTTAGGTTTTATCCATTCCAAATCGCCTTTTTTCCAAACATAAAGTAAACCAACCAATAGAATTCCAATGAATATGAACATTTCCGCCAAGGTATACCAGCCCCATCTACCATCTGCATGGATTAAATCAGCAGCACCAAAAATGGTTGTCCATGGAAAAATAAACACCATTTCCACATCGAATAAAAGGAATACGAGGGCTATAACATAGAACCGTGAGTTAAACTGAACCCACGAACTTCCCCGCGCCACTTCGCCACATTCATAGGTGCTGCTTTTTGCCGAACTAGGTTTACGGGGAGACAATAGTTTTCCTAACAATAAAGTGAAGAGAACCAAGAACGTTCCAACGATCAGATAAATAAAGACCTTGCCAAATTCCGTTATTTGAGAACCATCTTCCATAGGTTCAAAAATAATAAAAAAATTGCTCAAAAAGATGTCGAATTTCTTTTCCCTGTTTACAGTTCAAGCTTTATCCGCTAATATGTCTTATGATTTGTTCTGCGTGAACGCGTGAGTTCTCGATAAACCAGAGGTGTGTATTCATGCCTCCGCAAACTACGCCTGCGAGGTACAAATGTGGAATATTAGTTTCCATTGTTAATTCGTCATGCTCCGGAATCAATAAATCATCAGGAGATAACCTAATGCCCAGTTTTTTCAGAAAGTCAAAATTAGGCTGATAGCCGGTTAAAGCTAACACAAAGTCATTTTTAATAGTAATCGGACCTTCAGGCGTAGCGATATGAACCACATGTTCTTCAATGGCTGTTAAACAACTATTAAAGTAGGCCTTGATTGAACCCTCTGCTATACGGTTGTCGATATCCGGACGCACCCAATATTTTACACGATGACTGATTTCATTTCTTCTTATCACCATAGTCACCTTGGCACCTTTGCGATACGTTTCCAACGCGGCATCTACAGATGAATTGCTACTACCTACTACCACTACCTGCTGATTTGCATAGTAATGGGGATCATTATAATAGTGTTTTACTTTCGGTAAATTCTCTCCCGGTATTTGCATCAAGTTAGGTTTGTCGTAAAAGCCTGTAGCAAGAATCACATTCTTTGCCCCAAAGACATTCTTTATGGTTTGGACGGTAAACAGATCATCCTTTTTCGTGACGTTTATTACCTCTTCGAACAAGCGAACGTTTAGCGAAAATTTTTGCTGTACTCTCCGGTAGTATTCCAATGCCTCCAGTCTCTTTGGTTTTGGATTAGTGGATACAAAGGGCACGCCCCCGATTTCCAGCTTTTCAGAGGTCGAAAAAAAGGTCATGTGCTGTGGATAATTGAAGAGTGAATTCACTAAACAACCCTTCTCTAAAATCACATAACGTAGCCCGGCTTTTTCGGCTTCAATTCCGCAAGCCAAACCAATGGGGCCGCCGCCTACAATGACGATGTCGAAAATATCCATAGTATCTAAACTAAGAAGTTACTTAAGGGAACGATCAATGAAGGTCCTTTAAGTAACTATAAACAATTTGCTTGTACAGAGCAAAATTAGGACGAACAGCCTATGCGGAAGACTATCCGGAGGAAATACTTGATAGCCTATTTACCGGCGGCTTTTGCATGATCAGCCAAAAACTGAGCCAGACCACTATCAGTAAGCGGGTGCTTCAACAATGTTAAAATAGCTGAAAGCGGTCCTGTCATTACGTCTGCTCCTATTTTGGCGCACTCAATAATATGCATGGCATGACGTACGGAAGCTGCTAGGATTTGCGTTTCATAGCCGTAGTTGTCATATATCAGGCGAATATCTTCAATCAAGCTTAAGCCATCGGTAGAGATATCGTCTAAACGGCCAATGAACGGAGAAACATAAGTGGCTCCGGCTTTTGCAGCCAAGAGTGCTTGTCCGGCAGAGAAAACAAGGGTGCAATTCGTTTTGATACCTTCACTGCTGAAGTATTTGATCGCCTTTACCCCTTCTTTTATCATAGGTACTTTAACGACTATTTTGTCGTCCAGTTTTGCTAGTGCAAGCCCTTCTTTAATAATATTTTCATAATCAGTGCTAATCACCTCCGCACTTACGTCGCCATCTACAATATCGCATATAGCTTTGTAATGATTGATCACATTTTCTTCACCGCTAATGCCTTCTTTAGCCATTAGGCTTGGATTTGTTGTAACTCCGTCTAAAACCCCTAAATCTTGCGCTTCTTTGATTTGCTGAAGATTGGCGGTATCTATAAAAAATTTCATAAGATATTATTGTTAAAACTTGGTTTTGATTGCAACAAAAGTAACCAATATTTGCTATTTTAGTAAAAGATAAGTGTAAAAAGAGGAAATAAAAAAAGGGCAAGCCCCTTTTATCGCACCGCTCAACCTTTTACCCTTGCTGTGTTCCCACCCTGGGGGAGTTCAAAGGGAGCTGGTCGTAAAAGACTTACCCATCGCAAAAATAGGAAAAAAACTTAATTTACTAAGTTTTTTTATTGAAATAGTGCTAGATCATTGGAGATCAGACTGTTTTTTTTTATGCTGTATGCATTTTCATATTTGAAGCGCTTGCGAAAACATGGTTTACGATTTTTTTAAGTTTATTGTGTTATTCTAGATATTTCATCAAGTTTTTATCACAAAAAATAATAAAAATTTAATATTGTCGAATATTAATGTTATTTTAGCAATCTATTTAAACTAAGCAATAACAATGACAGTTGAAGATATGGAAGAACAGGGATTGTATCGTTCTGATTTTGAGCATGATGCGTGCGGGGTTGGTTTTGTGGCTCATTTAAAAGGATTAAAAAGTCACCGTCAGGTTCAGGACGCGTTGACGATGTTGGAGAACATGGAGCACCGAGGGGCCTGTGGTTGTGATGAGGAAAGCGGCGATGGAGCCGGTATTATGATTCAGATACCGCATGAGTTTCTTTGGGAAGAATGTAGTAAGCTGGATATAAGACTGGGAGAACCGGGTTACTACGGCGTGGGGATGACGTTTTTACCCAAGGAGGAATCACTGAACGAAGGTTGCAGAGAACTTATTAAGGACTCCTGTGCCCAATTGAGGCTTAATTTTCTCGGCGTACGCGAAGTGCCTGTAACGCCGGAAGGAGTGGGAGTGACCGCCTTAAGTGCTGAGCCTAACATTATTCAATTTTTCGTTGAGCGTCCTAAAGAGGTTCGTAATACGGAAGATTTCGACCGAAAACTGTTTGTGCTTCGGCGATTACTTGTAAAAAGAATAAAAGAAGAGCTGGCAGAAGCAAAGGAGCAATTCTATATGCCGTCCCTATCCAGTAAAACACTTATTTATAAAGGACAGCTAACCACTTATCAGGTGCGTTCTTATTACAATGATTTGTCGGATGAGCGGGTGGTTTCTGCCTTTGGCCTGGTGCACTCGCGTTTTTCAACTAATACTTTTCCTTCCTGGAAATTGGCGCAACCATTCCGTATTGTTGCTCATAATGGAGAAATAAATACGCTTACAGGAAACTTGAATCGCTTCTACGCTGGTTTAAGGTCTATTTCTTCACCTTATTTTTCGGATGAAGAGCTTGATATTTTACTTCCTGTAGTAGATCCGGGATTATCGGATTCTGCTTCCTTGGATAATGTGGTAGAATTGCTTTTACATAGTGGGCGTTCTCTGCCGCACGTGATGCTTATGTTGGTACCTGAAGCATGGGATGGAAACACTTCAATGGATCCGTTGCGCAAAGCCTTTTACGAATACCATGCCACTATTATGGAGCCTTGGGACGGCCCGGCGGCATTATGTTTCACAGACGGAAAAACCATTGGTGCTACGCTCGATCGAAATGGATTACGACCCCTTCGTTATGCGGTAACGAATGATGATCGGGTAGTGGTAGCATCGGAGGCGGGCGCCTTGCCAATAGATGAGAGCATTATTATAAAAAAGGGCCGCCAACAACCGGGAAAGATATTCTTGGTTGATATGGAAAAAGGGGAAATTTTGAGTGATGCGGATATCAAGCATGAATTAGCCACTAAACAACCTTATGGCGAATGGCTTGACAAGTATAAAATCCATATTAAAGATTTGGCAGAACCGCGTGTTACCTTCACCTATCTTTCGAAAGAATCTGTATTTAAATATCAACAAATATTCGGCTACTCAAGAGAGGATATCGAGGGTATCTTGATTCCGATGGCACTAGATGGAAAAGAGCCGGTAGGTTCTATGGGAACAGACGTGCCCCTGGCTGTACTGTCTGAACATCCACAACATCTTAGCAGTTATTTTAAACAATATTTTGCGCAAGTAACCAACCCACCGATCGATCCGATTCGGGAACGTTTGGTGATGAGCTTATCTACCTTTATCGGAAACTCCGGAAATATTTTGGATGAAGATAAAATGCATTGCCATTGCGTTGCTTTGGAGCATCCTATTGTTACTAGCAGGGATCTGGAAAAATTGCGTAGTATCGATACCGGAATCTTTCAGGCAAAAACATTGCAAACCTATTTTAAGGCGGACGGAAAAGAAGGTTCACTGGAAGAGGGCCTGGCACGTCTATGTCGTTACGCCGAGGACGCCGTCCGCGACGGATTTGAAGTGTTGATATTGTCTGACAGAGCAATTGATTCGCAACACGCAGCGATCCCTTCGTTATTGGCGGTATCGGCGGTTCATCACCATTTAATAAAAACGGGCTATCGGGGCGCAGTAGGTTTAGTGGTTGAAGCAGGTGATGTATGGGAAGTTCATCATTTTGCTTGTTTACTTGCTTTTGGTGCTACGGCTATTAACCCGTACATGGCTCTTGCATCTATAAGGACATTGAAAGAGGAAGGTGTGATCGAAACATCCCTCACTTGGCCTGAGCTGTCTAAGAATTACGTTAAAGCTGTTTGTAGCGGATTACTTAAGATATTCTCAAAAATGGGAATCTCTACTTTGCAATCATATAATGGTGCGCAAATTTTCGAAGTATTGGGAATACATAAAGATGTTGTGGATCGATACTTCTGCGGTGCGGTATCCCGAATCGGTGGCTTAGGATTGGACGATATTGCGCGAGAAGTTTTAAGTAAGCATGATCGTGGATTCCGTAGTGAAAAGAAAACCAATCTGTTACCCGAAGGGGGAATTTATGCTTGGCGTAGAAGAGGGGAGGCACATTTGTTTAACCCCACGACGGTACACTTACTTCAGCAGGCTTGTAGAACCGGTAACTATGAAATTTACAAGCAGTATGCAGCGCATATCAATAACCAGAAGGAGCGTATGTACACCTTACGCGGTCTCTTTGATTTTGCTAAACACCGTGCTCCCATTTCGTTAGACGAAGTAGAGCCGGCAGAAAATATTATGAAACGCTTTGCTACCGGCGCCATGTCTTTCGGCTCTATCTCTCATGAGGCGCATAGCACGCTGGCTATTGCCATGAACCGAATAGGAGGGAAAAGTAATACAGGCGAAGGTGGTGAAGATGAGATCCGTTATAAGCCATTGCCTAATGGTGATTCAATGCGTTCGGCAATCAAACAAATTGCTTCTGCTCGTTTTGGTGTAACGTCAAATTACTTAACGCAAGCCGATGAATTACAAATTAAAATGGCACAAGGGGCGAAGCCGGGTGAAGGTGGTCAGCTTCCGGGACATAAAGTGGACGAGTGGATTGCCCGAGTTCGTCACGCAACGCCGGGTGTAGGTCTGATTTCGCCTCCTCCGCATCACGACATTTATTCTATTGAGGATTTAAAACAACTGATTTTCGATTTGAAAAATGCAAACCGCGCAGCCCGTATCAATGTGAAACTGGTGTCAAAAGCGGGTGTAGGAACTATCGCTGCGGGCGTAGCGAAGGCGCATGCCGATGTTATTCTCATTGCCGGTTACGATGGGGGTACGGGTGCTTCTCCGATTAGCTCAATTAAGCATGCAGGATTACCTTGGGAACTTGGTTTAGCCGAGGCGCAACAAACCTTGGTCAAAAACCAGCTCCGTAGCCGTGTGGTATTGCAAACCGATGGACAACTTAAAACGGGAAGAGACTTAGCAATTGCCGCTTTATTGGGCGCTGAGGAATGGGGCGTAGCTACCGCTGCTTTGGTTGCGGGAGGCTGTATCATGATGCGTAAATGTCATTTGAATACCTGCCCGGTTGGCGTTGCAACGCAGGATCCGGAATTGCGTAAGTTGTTTACAGGCAAGGCGGAAGATATTGTTAACCTGTTCAAATTTTTAGCAGAGGAATTGCGCGAAATCATGGCAAGCTTAGGTTTCAAAACCATTAATGAAATGGTTGGAAAGGCACAGTTCCTTAAAGTCCGTGAAGATATTAATCACTGGAAGGTCAATAAGCTCGATTTGTCCGGCATTCTATATGCACCCCAAAACCCATCCGGTAAGAGTCTATACCAAACCGAATCACAAGATCACGGCATGGATATGATTTTGGATTGGGGTATGTTGAAACAGGCTGCTAAAGCCTTAGAAAGTAAGACACCTGTATTCGGTACATTCAATGTAAAAAATACAGATCGTACCATCGGAACGTTATTATCTAACGAGGTTTCAAAAATATATGGTTCAGAAGGACTGCCCGATAATACCATTAACTTCAAATTTGTTGGATCGGCAGGGCAGAGCTTCGGTGCTTTTGCCGCAAAAGGTTTATCTTTTGAGTTAGAGGGCGAAGCAAATGACTATGTAGGTAAGGGCTTGTCCGGTGCACAATTGGCAATTTATCCTGCAAGCAGCAGTCAGCTGGTTCCACATGAGAACATTATTATTGGTAACGTAGCACTTTACGGCGCTACCTCCGGGCACTTGTTTGTATGCGGCCAGGCAGGTGAACGTTTTGCAGTACGTAACTCAGGAGCAACAACCGTTGTAGAGGGAGTCGGTGATCATGGCTGTGAATATATGACCGGTGGACGGGCACTGATATTAGGCGAAACAGGTCGTAATTTTGCTGCCGGTATGAGCGGTGGTATTGCTTGGGTATATGATATCAACGGTACCTTTAAAGATCGTTGCAATCTTGAGATGGTTGATCTAGATCCGCTGGATGAAGAAGATGAAACACAAATTATTAATTTGTTGAAACGGCACATTAATTTGACAAATAGTAAACTGGCCTCAAGTATTCTAAGTAACTGGAAGAACGAGCGTAGTCTATTTGTAAAAGTATTCCCGAAAGAATACAAGCGTGTTTTACAGACGAAATTGGTTGAAGCATAATATTATTAGGTAAGAGAAATGGGAAAAGTAACCGGGTTTAAAGAGTTTGAAAGACAGCTCCCCACAAAAGATACTCCTGAAGAGAGACTTAAAAATTATAAAGAATTTGTTCATACGTACAGTGAGGAAGAATTAAATACACAGGCTGCCCGTTGTATGAACTGTGGCATCCCTTTTTGCCATTCAGGTTGTCCGCTCGGAAACGTTATACCTGAATTTAATGACGCTGTGTACGACGGTAAATGGGAAGAGGCTTTTGAAATACTATCCTCAACCAATAATTTTCCTGAGTTTACCGGGCGTATTTGTCCGGCACCGTGCGAATCGGCTTGTGTATTGGGTATCAATCGCTCACCGGTGGCAATTGAAGAAATTGAAAAACACATAGCGGAAATAGCTTATCAAAAAGGTTTTGCCAAAGCAAAACCGGTGGCTATTAAATCGGGTAAAAGCGTTGCGGTTGTTGGTTCAGGCCCTGCCGGTTTGGCCGCGGCAGCCCAACTGATTAAGGCGGGTCATGAGGTAACGGTGTTTGAAAGAGATGATAAACCGGGCGGTTTATTACGATATGGCATACCAGACTTTAAACTGGACAAGTGGGTAATCGACCGGCGTATTGAGCTGATGAAACAAGAAGGCGTTGTTTTCAGATGTAATGCGGAGGTGGGCGTCAATGTGCCGGCCGATGAATTGAAAGCCTTTGATGCCATCGTGTTGGCAGGGGGCTCTACCATTCCAAGAAATTTGAATATTCCCGGAAGAGAACTGAAAGGCGTTTATTTTGCAATGGAATTTTTGAAACAGCAGAATAAGCGTGTTGGTGAGTCTGCCTATCAGGAAGAGGATATCTTAGCAAACAATAAGAATGTATTGGTGATCGGTGGCGGTGATACCGGATCTGACTGTGTAGGTACTTCAAATCGTCATGGAGCAAAAACGGTTACGCAGTTTGAACTAATGCCTAAGCCGCCTGCTCAGCGCACGTCCGCGATGCCTTGGCCTACTTATCCAATGCTTCTTAAAAATACCACATCACATGAGGAAGGCTGTGAGCGGTTTTGGAGCATCAATACCAAGGCGTTTTTAGGTGATGAGCATGGTAACTTAAAAGGTGCACTGGTGGTTGATTTGGAATGGGAAACTGATACCCTGGGCAGACCGGTTAAATTTGCAGAAGTGCCTGGATCGGAACGTGAAATACCTTGCGAGCTGGCTTTATTGGCTATGGGATTCTTACATCCACAACATGAAGGCTTGTTAAAACAGCTTGGTGTTTCTTTAGATGCACGCGGCAATGTCAATGCAGCTGAAGGCAGCTATAAGACAACTGTTGATAAAGTGTTTGTAGCGGGTGATATGCGCAGAGGGCAATCATTGGTCGTATGGGCAATTTCTGAAGGACGCGAATGTGCTAGGAAAGTAGATGAATTTCTTATGGGGAAATCGGTACTCGAAAGTAAAGATTCGATTGCGTCATACGCATAAGATTTTTCTAATTGTAAAAGCGGCGGTACTCCTAGGAGTCGCCGCTTTTTAGTTTTAGTTTCCGATAGAAATCCCATAAAACGATTCCCGCCGAAATGACAACATTAAAGGAGTGTTTGGTCCCGAATTGGGGGATTTCAACGCAATAATCGATCAGCTTCATTGCTTCTTCTGAAACACCATTTACTTCATTGCCGAAGATTAACGCATAGCTTTCGCCTAGCACCGGGGTGAAACGATGCAGCATAGTGCTGCCTTCCGCCTGCTCTATGGCGATTATTTTTTTTCCTTCCTGTTTTAAATTAATTATCGCTTCCTCAATATTCTTTTTGTATTGCCAGGCCACAGATTGTGTAGCTCCTAAAGCTGTCTTTTCTATATCCCGATGGGGAGGGGTACCGGTAATTCCACAGAGAAGAATGCGTTCCACCGCAAAGCCATCAGATGTTCTAAAAACAGATCCTACATTATGTAGGCTTCGCACACTATCAAGTACAACCGTTACCGGCAACTTATCTAATTGTTTGAATTCGTCAACACTGGGGCGCCCCAGTTCGTCCATTGATAATTTACGCATCCTTTGGTCTTATAAAGAAAAAAGACCTGAATTTTTATTCAGGTCTTTTTTAATATTTTGTTATTAGCCTCTTATTTGCTTTCTGCAGTAAGTTTATCTAAAACAGCATTATTTTTGGCGACTTGGCTATTTTTTGGCTCTTTCGATCTACTTCCAACTTCAATATTGCGGCCAAGCTTTAAGAATTGTACCTCTAAACGTGATACAGTTTTATTTCTTCTATCTTTTCTTTTTAAGCGTGTAACTCCCATGGCTTTTATTCTTTAATAAATCTTTTAATGAGGTCGGAAGCGGATTCGAACCGCTGTAGGAGCTTTTGCAGAGCTCAGCCTAGCCACTCGGCCATCCGACCCTTTCCGTTTAGGCTTGCAAAAATAGTAAAATTATCTTTCTTTACTAATTTTTTTCAACTTTTATGCAAATTATCTTTTCTGCTTATTTCCGAACAACATATAGCGGCTGAAACTGCTACATTGAGCGATTCAGCGTTTCCGAAACTTGGAATCGTGATACGTTGTGTTTTATTGCTGATCAGATCAGGCGCAATACCATTCCCTTCATTGCCTAAAATAATGAATCCCTCACTGCCGAAATCGGTTTCGTAAATGGATTGGCCGTCCAACACCGTCGCAAAACTCGGCAGCGTGACATCCTTAAGAAAAGCATGCAGGTCTGTGTAGTGTATAGAAACATGTGCTAAAGAACCCATGGTAGCCTGTACCACCTTTGGATTGAAACATTCTACAGTTTCTTCCGAACAGATAATATGTTTGATGCCGAACCAATCTGCCGTTCGGATAATCGTGCCCAGATTGCCGGGGTCTTGAATAGTATCTAATACTAGAGAAAATTGATCTCGTAATTCATCCTCCTGAATGGCAACTTCACTTGGCGTTTCTATTAGTGCCACGATTCCCTGTGGCGTTTTCAGTGTGCTAATTGCCTCCAAATCACGTTCCGATATGGGATAATGTTTTATTTTCTCTCCGAAAATATCGATCTTTGGCCCTACTTTTGGAGTATAGTAAATACTATGTATTACATAATCTGAGTGAAAAAAATCCGTTATGGATTTAAAACCCTCTACAATAAAGAGACCATGTTCTTTTCTGAACTTTTTTTGATGTAAGGATTTAACAAATTGAAGCTGAGACTTTGAGAGCATCGCAATTATCTTACTTGTATTTTTTTGTATTCATAGTGCTCACATCACTATTTTTCTCGTCTTGCAGATCCACGAGATTGTTGAATGATGACCAGGCATTGGTTACAAAGGTAAAGTTAAATGGGATAAATAAAGAATTTAAAGAGGGTGCTGAAGCTTATGTTCAACGGGAAATCCGTCCGAACTCCAAGATAAATCTCTTCATTTATAATTTTGCAAACAGTAAAGGTGGAAAATATCGAACGGATAAAATTAGGAATGTCGGCGAACCTCCCAGTATACTAGACAGTTCCTTAGTTGAGATTTCCCGAAACCAAATCGAAAGGTTCCTGGTATCCAAGGGTTATTTTAATGCAGAAGTCAAAAGCCATATTTACGTGAGACGTAAAAAGGCGGAAATTGACTTCGACGTGAAGCAGGGAGGCGTTTTTAAGATCCGTTATATTGAGCATGAGATTGGTGATCCACAGGCTGATAAATTGTACAAACAACATATTGCACGCTTTCCCGTATTGCGACCGGGTATGCGCTTCGATGCAGATACTCTGGTAAAGGAGCGTGAGTCAATCTATAACCTTATGAAACATAATGGATATTACGATTATCTACGTCAATATGTTCGGTTTGAAGTGGATACCAATATGAACAGTAGCCAGGCTGATCTTAGGCTTTTCATCGATAATCCCGAGGGCAAGAGTGGGCACACTGTTTTTAAAATCGATAGTAGTTATGTCGTCATAAAAAACAGTGATGGCGAAGTCGGAATAAACAAACCGGATAGCACTCAGTTAGCTCATGGCTTAGAGGTAAAGGATTATACACAACGTTTTCGGCCAAAGCCACTTGCGCGGTACATTTATCCCAAAATTGGCGATATCTTCGACATCGAAAAGGAGAACCTGACTTATGATCGATTATATGAATTAAATAGCTTTAGGGGAATAAGAACCAGCTATAAGAAAAAAGACTCCACGCATCTCACTGTTCATTATGAGTTGACGCCCTTGAAGCGGATGTCTAACCGTGTGGAAGGTGAATATGTATTCACCTCGGGTCGGAGTGGTTTCAATATTGGTAATACTTATACGAATCGAAATTTATTCGGCGGTTCTGAGCAGCTTGAGATCAAGGCACGTTTTGGCGCTTTGTTCGATTCGCAACTCGGAGGTCCTTTGTGGAGCAGGATCTGGAACCGCGACTTACAGTTTGGCGCTAATTTATCCATTCCACGATTGATCGTTCCTTTTCGTATCCCGTTAGTAGGTAAAAATGGTATGCCTCATACGATTTTTTCAACCAACTGGCAGATATTTGATCAGTTGAATACCTATAGCAATCGCTATATTATTAATTCGATCTCCTATAACTGGTATGATACGAAATATAAATTGCACAGTGTTACGCCAATATCCCTCGAATATCGACTGGGACGATTAGACAACGCGTTCAAGGATTCCCTGCAGAATAATGGCTACGAACTTTATGTAAAGAGTAATGACCGTGCCTATTTTGGTATTGGCAGCCAATATACTTATACGTTCAATACTTTGCGGTTGAATACTTACGATAACTTTTTATATTTCCGGGGTGCATTGGATTTAAGTGGTAATACGCTTAACTTACTCAGTAAGATCATTAATTTTAAGAAGAATGATATCGGCCAAAATACCATATTGAATGTTCCGTATTTGCAATATGTTAAAACGGAGGTTGATTTCAGAATATATAGGCATCTAGGGGGAGAACGCCAGTTTGTGGCCCGCATAAACGCCGGTATAGGCGTTCCTTTTGGCAATAATTCAGAGTTCCTGATTTTCGAAAAGCAGTTTTTCGGGGGCGGGATGAATGATCAGCGTGCCTGGCAGGCGAGAACTTTAGGTCCCGGCAACTATAATCGATCGATTTTAACAGAAGATTTGAGAAATCGACTCCGAAATCTTGATCAACTGGGAGAGATTAAGATTTTCAGCAATTTTGAATATCGGTTTAAGTTGTTGAATGATTTCTTCGGCGCTAAATTGAAAGGAGCAACCTTTACAGATATCGGTAATATTTGGCGATTAAAGGAGAGCGCTGAAAACCCCGGCGGTGAATTTAAGTTTAATAAGTTCTTGGGGCAAATGGCCATTGGGGCGGGAGCCGGCTTACGGTTTGACCTGCAGTACTTTGTTTTCCGTTTTGACGCAGGTATTAAAGTCAAAGACCCACAATTCGAAGGCGCTGATCAATGGGTTATCACGGATTTATTCAATAGTCGCGAATTTAAACGAAACTATAAACTAACCAACTGGCCGGATCCTTATAATTTCATTCAATATAATTTTGGTATTGGTATGCCTTTTTAGGTATTAGTAGTAAGTTGTTAGGCGTTAGCTATCGGCGACGGAACGTTGCTTTTGAAGTCCAGCACATAACAATAAAGAGACATAGATACTGTGCCTTGACAGCAACGTTACAAAGTAACAGTTATATTAGAAAAAACTCCTTATCCCCGCAGATACCGTCTCAAAAAGACCTTCGAAACTCAGTCCTTTGTTATAATTGAAATAAGCAAAAGCCAGCAGCGCGACGATGGCCAACAAAATAAGCCTTTTATAAATAGTTGCTATAAATATTATGACAAGCGGAATCAACAATAAGAAGACCCAACTGATTTTAATTGGCTTTAGCCCGTCATCATTCTTCATGACATAATACAACTTACTATGCGTACCATGCTCATTTTGATGCTTAAGAAAGACAAAAGAAGATTTATCAATCTCTTGTGGAGAAATGGCGACCCCTCCGGAAAAATTAAGCTGCTGTTTAAATCCATTAATAACAAATAGGAACGTACCGTTAAGCTTATCTGTTGGTTCATCCAGCGAATCGCAGGCGATAATGGCTAATTTGTTATTTTTGATCAGATTCTCCTTAACAATAAAATTATCTAAATGATATCGTTGCTTTGCCGATACCAAATTTGTAAAGGAAAAGAAATAGATAGCACATAGCAATAAAATCGAGCTCTTTTGTTTCATCTGTTTCATTTGATACCACCCACCGCATTCTACATACAGGATTAGGCGCTCAAACTTAGATAAAATGCGCTTTATTTGCAACGATGAATCTAAGTATGTTGAGGTTATGGCCATTTTTTTGTGAAAGGTCGTATAATATAATGATGCGCTCTTTGTTAGGTTCTTCTCCGGGAAATGTTTAGTTTAGGGCTACGTAAATTAGCGATGCTGAATAACGTGTTCAGGGCACGCAATAAGTGCGCTGAATGTAAAAATTAAAAAAAAGTCGAAAATTAATACTACTAATACGGTATACTTTATATATTTGCTAAATGGAAATATTATCAAGTCGTTTCGATACTGTTTTTTGGCTTAACGATTTTTTAATGTTATTTAAGTTTTTTTGTGTTTTTAGCAATCGATTAGGTTGAGCATTTGACAAATGAACTCGACATCAACATTTAATAAGGGGTAAACGATGCAAAGTTTCAGAACGGAATTAGAGAATCCAGTAGTGGAGCAAGATATTATAGATCTTGAAAAGAAAATCCATGCCTTTAGACAAGGTTCTATTCATGACGAAAAGTTTAGAAGTCTCCGGCTTGCTAGAGGGATTTATGGACAACGCCAACCCGGTGTACAAATGGTACGCATAAAGCTTCCGTTTGGAAAAGTGACTTTTAAGCAATTTTTGAGAATAGCTGATATCGCCGACGAATATGGAAGTGGTAATTTGCATTTAACTACGCGTCAAGATATACAGATACACTACGTGAGTTTGGATCGGACGCCGGAGCTTTGGTCCAAATTGGCAGCCGATGATGTGACTATCCGTGAGGCTTGTGGTAATACCGTGCGAAATGTTACAGCCTCTCCTACAGCTGGTATCGATCCGGACGAACCTTTTGATGTTTCTCCTTACGCTTACGCTACTTTCGATTATTTTTTGAGAAACCCAATTTGTCAGGAAATGGGGCGCAAGTTTAAAATTGCCTTTTCATCCAGTGAAAAAGATACTGCATACAGTTATGTGCATGATGTCGGGTTGATACCTAAAATTGATCCAAGTGGCAAACGGGGCTTTAAAGTCGTTATAGGCGGTGGCTTAGGTGCACAACCTATTTTGGCGCATCTTATTTATGAGTTCTTGCCTGAGGATCAGTTGATTCCTTTCATTGAAGCTGTTATACGCGTGTTCGATCGGTATGGTGAACGCAATAACCGTAATAAGGCGAGAATGAAATACCTGATTCAAAAATTAGGCTTGGATGAAGTCTTACAGCTTATAGAAAAAGAAAAAATTGCCATCAAAGCTAAACAACTTCCAATAGATATTGATGCGGTAAAAGCACCGAATATTCCGGTGAATACAGTTTTAGAGGATGTATCGGACGCAGAGCGTCTTCAATATGAATACTGGTTAAAAACCAATGTATTTGAACAGAAACAGAAGGGGTACTATGGCGTATACATCAAAGTGCTTATTGGAGATATAAAAACGGATCTGGCAAGGGAATTCATTTCCTTGATTCAGCCCTTGGTAGCCGATGAAATCCGTATCACCCAAAATCAAGGCTTATTGCTGAAATACGTACCTGAAGCGCATTTACCAGCTTTATTTCACGCATTGAATAAAATCGGCTTTGCTAAAATTGGTTTTGATTCGGTAGCGGATGTTACTACTTGTCCGGGTACGGATACCTGTAATTTGGGAATTTCCAATAGTATGACCTTGGCAACGGTGTTGGAAGACCTCGTGTATGAGGAATACCCCGAGTTTGTCTTCAACAAGGACATCAAGATCAAAATCAGTGGCTGTATGAACTCCTGCGGACAGCACGGACTTGCCGAAATAGGATTTCACGGTAGTTCGTTAAAGGCAGCTGGAAAGGTGGTGCCTGCTGTACAGGTAATGCTTGGTGGGGGAACGGTAGGGGATGGTGTCGGCCGTGCAGCTGAGCGCGTTATAAAGACGCCGTCAAAGCGCGCTACAGACGTTTTAAGATCTTTACTGGATGATTATAAGGCAAATGCGGAAAAGGGGGAGCGATTTCAGCAATATTACGATCGCCAAGGGAAGGATTACTTTTATCAATTGTTGAAACCGCTGGCAGATCTTTCCAGCCTGAACGAGGAGGAATTTGTAGACTGGGGGCATGAGGAAACCTTCAAGACGGCTATTGGGGTAGGCGAATGTGCGGGCGTGGTGATAGATTTAGTAGCGACCCTACTTTTGGAAGCAGAAGAGAAACTTAGCTGGGCTAACCAAGCCTTGGATAATGGCGCTTGGTCAGACGCCATTTACCATGCCTATAGCACCTTGATAAGTAGTGCAAAAGCGATGTTGTTGGATAAAGGAGTGAATAGCAGTACGCATATCGGTGTTATCAACGATTTTGATGCAAAATATGTGGACAGTGGTGAAATCGATCTTCCAACAAGCTTCGCGGAAATGGTGTTGAAAATTAATAAAGAAGAACCTTCTGCCAATTTTGCTCAGGCCTATTTTAAACAGGCCGAGGAATTTTTAAAACTAACGAGAACTAAACGAGAGACGGTATTACAATCATGAATGATATAAAAAAGAATAACGCACCTAGAATAACCTTGGTGGGTGCGGGGCCCGGCGATCCCGAACTGATCACCTTAAAAGGTTTAAAGGCTTTGCAAGGGGCGGATGTTGTACTGTATGATGCACTGGTTGGTGAAGAACTTTTGCAATTTATTCCACCAAACGCTACAAAGGTATATGTAGGGAAACGCTCAGGTGATCACAGCTACTCACAAGAGGTAGTAAATAGATTGATGGTGGACTATGCCTTGAATTTCGGGCACGTGGTACGACTAAAGGGAGGTGATTCTTTTGTTTTCGGACGAGGTTACGAAGAGCTTGAATTTGCTGCCGCTTACCGTATACCGGTAACTGTTATCCCTGGTATATCCAGCTCTATCGGTGTTCCGGGTCTGCAACATATTCCTGTTACGCATCGCGGACTGAGTGAAAGCTTTTGGGTGATTACCGGTACCACGTCTTCAGGAGAGGTTTCGCATGATGTCTATCAAGCGGCACAAACAAAGGCGACGGTAGTTGTACTCATGGGATTGAAGAAGCTCAAGGAAATCGTAGAAATTTTTAAAGCAGCGGGTAAGGACAAATTACCGGTGGCTATTATACAGAAAGGCTCAACGCAGGACGAAAAGTTGGTGGTAGGAAACGTGCATAACATCGTAGATAAAGCGCAACAGGAAACGATTACAGCTCCAGCTATATTGGTATTCGGAGAGGTGGTTTCTTTGCACCCATCATATAAATCGATTGTAAAGGAGTATGCCTCAGTTATTGGAGAATGATGCAGCCCTTTTAGCTGCAAGCAATGAAAACGCTATAGGAAATCAATTGTTTCCCGTTTTTTTAAAATTAAACGATTTGCACACCCTCGTAATCGGGGGTGGCCCTGTTGCATTGGAGAAATTACAGGCACTTCTTGGAAACAGTCCTCAGGTAAAAGTCAAGCTTGTAGCGAAAGAAATCATTCCGGAAGTATATCAATTTGCTGAAACGCACACACAACTTCAAATCTTCCAAAAGGCATTTGAGCCGACCGATATGGATGCCGTTCAGTTAATCGTGGCGGCCACAAACAACAATGAATTAAACGCAGAGATCAGAAAAGCTGCGCACGAACGGAAGCTTCTGGTCAACATAGCCGATAAACCATCGCTTTGTGATTTTTATCTTGGATCTGTCGTTAAAAAGGGAGATCTCAAAATAGCAATATCAACGAACGGTAAATCACCCACAATTGCTAAACGATTAAAAGAAGTACTAGCTGAAAGCATACCGGATGAAATTGACCAAACGCTTCAGCAAATGAGTGCTTTACGGGGGAAACTGAAAGGGGATTTTTCTGACAAAGTCAAAAAATTAAATGCAGTAACTGCGACGCTTGTTACATCGGAACCAACGGAAAGTGTTCGTCGGAATTTTAAGTGGCTTATCTGGTTGGCTATAATTTTTTCGATGACGATTGGTGTCTTGGTTTTTTGGCATAAAGAGCCGGAATTCCAATCATTTTTAATGGAGCTTGACCCTGTATTCTATTACTTTTTAGGAGCAGGCTTTGTCTTTGCTATGGTGGATGGTGCAATAGGAATGTCCTATGGAGTTACTTCCTCATCTTTTTCCCTGGCAATGGGCATACCGCCTGCACCGGCGAGTATGGGAATACACTTATCAGAAGTGCTTAGTAATGGTATTGCCGGATGGATGCATTACCGCATGGGCAATGTAAATTGGAAGCTTTTTAAGTTGCTGCTCATTCCCGGTGTGGTTGGAGCCGTGATTGGGGCTTATCTACTTTCATCCTTAGAGCATTACAGCGCATATACAAAACCTTTAGTAGCTTTGTATACCGGTATTTTAGGAGTAGTTATTCTAATGAAGGCCTTTAATATCAAGAAAAATAAAAAAAGAAAAAAAATTGAGCGTATTGGCTTACTGGGTTTCTTTGGAGGCTTTATTGATGCGGCATTTGGCGGAGGGTGGGGATCCATCGTACTATCCAACTTAATTGCAGGTGGCCGACATCCATTATTTTCTTTAGGAACGGTTAAGATCACGCGATTTTTTATCGCTATATTAAGCTCCCTTACCTTTATTTCCATGCTTGGGGGTGCTCATTGGGAAGCTGTTTTGGGATTGATTCTGGGAAGCGCACTGGCAGCACCTATTGCGGCTAAGGTTTCTAATAGGATATCGGCAAAAACAATTATGGTATTAGTTGGTGTCATTGTCCTGATCGTAAGCTTAAGAAATATTGTACTATTTCTGACGCATTTATTTGTTGGATAAAGTTTTAAGGAGGTTCAGAAAAAATAGCTGAACAAAAATAAATCAAAATGGACTTACACGATTTGAAAGAGAAGCTGAGGGGACTAGACATAGTTGGGTCGTTAACATTTTTGGCAAAAGAATTTAATGACAAAATTGTTTTTTCTACCAGCTTCGGTTGGGAAGACCAGGCTTTAACGCATATCATCTTCAGTAATAATATACCTATAAAAGTATTTACGCTGGAAACAGGGAGGTTATTTCCAGAGACCTATTATGTTTGGAATCGAACATTGGAAATTTATAATAAACCCATTCACGCCTTCTATCCTGACAAAAACTTGCTGGAAGAGATGGTGAGCACGAAAGGGCCCAGCAGTTTTTATGAGTCGGTTGAAAATCGGAAAGAATGCTGCTATATTCGCAAAATTGAACCGTTGAAGCGCGCTTTAGCAGGTAATGCTTGTTGGATTACCGGTATTCGGGCTGAGCAATCAGCTAATCGACAAGGAATGGATAACATCGAATGGGATGAAGGAAATCAGATCATTAAATTTCATCCTATTTTCGATTGGACTTTGGCTGATGTAAAGGCTTATATAAAAGAAAATCACATCGTTTACAACACCTTGCATGATAAGGGTTTTCCTAGCATTGGATGTGCCCCGTGTACCCGAGCAGTTAGAGAAGGAGAAGATTTCCGTGCGGGACGATGGTGGTGGGAAGATCAATCAAAGAAAGAATGCGGCCTACATGCCGCTCAATCATAATGTAATTAAAATGAGTAAAAACAGTTTAGATTATTTAGATCAGCTAGAAGCAGAGGCTATACATATTCTGAGAGAAGTGGCTGGTCAATTTGAAAAGCCTGCTCTCCTTTTTTCCGGTGGGAAAGATTCTATTACGTTGGTTCGTCTGGCTGAAAAGGCGTTTAGACCGGGGAAGTTTCCTTTCCCATTGGTACATATAGACACGGGCCATAATTTTGAAGAGACTATTATTTATCGCGATAAAATGATTGAGCGAATTGGCGAAAAGCTAATCGTCGGCTATGTACAAGATTCGATCGATGAAGGAAAGGTCATCGAACAAAAAGGAAAAAATGCCAGCCGTAATGCGCTTCAAACTGTAACACTGCTAGATACCATAGCGAAAAATGGTTTTGATGCCTGTATTGGTGGTGCTCGGAGAGATGAGGAAAAAGCACGTGCCAAGGAGCGTATATTTTCGGTTAGGGATGAGTTCGGACAATGGGACCCTAAACGACAACGCCCTGAATTATGGAATATTTACAATGGGAAAATTCACAAAGGCGAAAACGTCCGCGTATTTCCCATTAGTAACTGGACTGAATTGGATGTCTGGAATTACATCCGAAGGGAAGGGATTGAGCTTCCTTCTATATATTTCGCTCATGAGCGGGATTGTATTACACGCAATGGACAGTTGATGGCTGCTTCACCCTTTCTCAATATGGACGAGGAAGACAAGGTCGTCAGAAAACAAGTGCGTTTTCGTACGGTAGGAGATATGACTTGCACGGCGGCAGTGGAGTCGAGCGCAACCTTAATTGACGATATCATCGACGAGATCAGTCAATCGAAAATCAGTGAGCGTGGCGCCCGGATGGATGATAAAGTTTCGGAAGCCGCTATGGAAGATCGTAAAAAAGGCGGTTATTTTTAATGGTTGCCAATTGTAAGTATAGCAGATAAAGGAAATAAAAAAAGGTGCCAAAAGGTACTAAAATACAAAGAGAGAAATGAATATATTGAAATTCTTTACGGCTGGTAGCGTGGATGACGGCAAGAGTACGCTTATTGGACGGATGCTTTATGATACAGGCTCCATTTTGGCTGACCAACTGGAAGCATTGCAGAATTCTAAACGTAAAAATGACGATGGCAGTATCGATCTAGCCATATTGACCGATGGCTTACGGGCAGAGCGGGAGCAGGGTATTACGATTGATGTTGCCTATAAATACTTTCAGACAGAAAAACGTAAATTTATTATAGCCGATACGCCGGGCCATATACAGTATACTCGCAATATGGTGACGGGGGCATCTACCGCCGACTTAGCAATTATTCTAATTGATGCACGTAATGGCGTTGTGGAGCAGACCATTCGCCACTCTTACCTTGCGTCTTTATTGGGTATCAAACATTTAATTGTTTGTATCAATAAGATGGATATGGTTGACTATAGTGAAACGGTTTTCGATGCCATTATTTCAAAATACAAGGCACTGGCTCATCAATTAAATTTGCAACAGGTCAATTACATTCCCGTGAGCGCGCTTAAAGGAGATAATATCGTGCAAAAGTCTGAACACATGCCTTGGTATCAAGGAGAAAGTTTGTTAAATTATTTGGAAAACGTAGATGTCAGCCATGATTTAGATGTAGAATACGCGCGTCTGCCCGTACAATGGGTTATTAGGCCACAAACAGAAGAGCTTCATGATTACCGTGGCTATGCCGGTAAAGTTGCCAGCGGGACCTTTAAAGTGCATGATGAAGTAACAGTGTTGCCCTCGGGATCGAAGTCGACAATCACTAAAATCGAACAGCTTGATAAAAACCTAAACGAGGCCTTTGCCGGTCAATCGGTAACCATTCATTTAAAAGATGATATTGATATCAGCAGAGGGGATGTCATTGTAAACAGCGACAGTTTACCTTATCAATCACAGACCGTAGAAGCCGATTTATGTTGGATGGATACAAGACCTTTAGACCTGTCGTTAACCTATCTTATACAACACAATAGTAAATTATCTCGTTGTAAAGTTCAAGAAATCGTCTACAATGTAGATATTAACACACTGGAAAAACATAGTGCTGACGAATTTAAGTTGAACGATATTGGT
Organism: Olivibacter sp. EAT-5; assembly: GCF_044784325.1. Classification (NCBI taxonomy): domain Bacteria; kingdom Pseudomonadati; phylum Bacteroidota; class Sphingobacteriia; order Sphingobacteriales; family Sphingobacteriaceae; genus Olivibacter; species Olivibacter sp. EAT-5. The sequence goes on from NZ_CP173028.1 coordinate 4,287,865, forward strand.
CGGGTACGGTTGAAAACCGCTGATGTACTTCCATTTGATTTATATGATGACAACAAAGCAAATGGAGCAGCCATATTGATTGATAGTCGAACCAACTTGACGGTCGGAGCGCTTATGTTCCGCGTGGCGCTTGACTATTAAACAATCTTATGTTTATTTAATATAAAAAGAAAACGCTATCGAACTTCGATAGCGTTTTCTTTAGAAGAGAATGTTCGGTTTAGATTCTAAATCCTAAACCAACAGTCCAAACGCGATTGGTTTGCTTCATATCTGTTCCTTCGAATCGTGCGTTTAAGTTAGTCAATCCTAAGCCATAACCACCATGGATCATTAAGCCGTTGGTAAACTCAAACCCGCCGATGAAGTTCAAACCAAAATCAGTTGATTTCAATGCACCGTCGCCTCCGAATTCAAAATCAGGAATGTCTGTTTCCGAAGAGCCGCCATTGTTAGATTCCCATTTGTTCTTACCTGAAATACCAAAAGCGATGTAAGGACCAGCCCCAAGGAAGAAGCTACCTGCATCAGCAGTTGGAAATTTAGCCACAAAGTTTACTGGCACTTCTATCCACATAGTATTCTGTTTGTAAGAGCCAAATTGATTTTCTTCAAGTTTTCCGCCTTTTCCTTGTAAAGAGATACCAGGCTGTACATAAAACCAATCAGTCGCAATAGGCGCATCCAAAAAAGCAGTTATATGGAAATTGGTCGTTGAACCGGTAGATGATACGCTTTCTCCATTGTTGGAGAAATTGTACTTAGGAAAGTTAACACCTGCTTTTAAACCAAAGCCCATTTCCTGTTGAGCAAATGCTCCTGTTGCAAAAAGTAAAGCTGTAATCGATAATAATAACTTTTTCATGATTTTCTTATTTTTTAACTTTTTATTGTTGTTAGTCAAATTACAATAGCTAAGCCAAAAAATGCAACTATCTGTAAATAAGCTTTTTAAATTTTATTTAATTTTTTGGACAGCTGTACTTATTTTTAGACAGTGATCTTAATGTTAGAAAAATCTGACGAGCTTTTAGAACAATGAGAGCTGATTGTCTTCCGATTTAGCAATGTTAAAATTGGATACAGTTAGCCCCAGCAGCCTTATAGGTTTGCCGTCTATGGGTGCTGCTTTTAAAAGGTCAATTCCAAAGGCTTCCACTTGGTCCAGATGGATGAGATTGGAATGGGTGTAATTGCGGGTAATTTGTTTGAAATCAGCAAATTTAATTTTAAGTGTCAAGGTGCTGCCCAGTACTTGTTTTGCCTCCAATCTCTTAACCACCCGTTGCGCGATCAGTTTTAGTTCCGTTATGAGTTCCTGTTCTTCCATTAAGTCGCTTGTAAAGGTATCCTCGGCACCAATTGATTTAAGCTCCCGAAAAGTTTGAACGGGACGTTCATCTATTCCGCGGACAATATTGTAGTAGAAATTTCCTACTTTACCAAAGAGATTCAGTAGATGGTCCTTTGATAACTTTTTTAAATCGGCTCCTTTATAGATTTGCAAACTATTCATCTTTTTTGCCGTCACTTTACCGATTCCGTAAAATTTTTGAATTGGCAAGGCTTCTATAAACGCTTCGATTCTTGACGGACCGATAAAAGTAAGCCCGTCGGGTTTATTCATATCCGACGCTATTTTAGCAACAAATTTATTCGTGGATACACCTGCCGAAGCTGTAAGATGAAGTTCGGTTCGAATAACATTCTTTATCTCCTTCGCAATTTCTATTGCAGAGCCAATTCCCAGTTTATCTTCGCTGACATCTAAATAAGCCTCGTCAAGGGATAAAGGTTCAATAATATCGGTATAGCGATGAAATATTGATCGTATTTGATTGGAAACAGATTTATAGACTTCGAATCTCGGGCGTACAAACAAGACCTGTGGACAGAGTTGTTGCGCCTTTCGGGAAGACATAGCCGAGTGTATACCATAGGCCCTCGCTTCGTAGCTGGCGGTAGCTACCACACCGCGCTGGTCCGGTTGTCCGCCAACAACAATGGGAATGCCTCTATATGTTGGATTATCCCGTTGTTCTACCGATGCATAAAATGCATCCATATCTACATGAATAATCTTACGGAACGACATAAATACAAGTGAAGTGTTATGCCTTTTTCTGCAACAATGAAAGGGCTAAGTTTTCTAATTCGTCCAGATCAAACGGTTTTCTAAGATAACTGTCGGCACCTGCTTCTTCCGCCAAAGTAGGTAAATTGCTATTAGCCGAAAATATAATAACCGGAATATCTTTTAAATGGGAGGTGGCTTTTAAAGTTTGCGTTCCTTTTACACCGCCCAGTCCAGGTATCCAGTTGTCTATTAAGATGATGTCCGGATTAGCCTTTTCTACCTGTTCGATAATATCCTTGCTGTGAGGAGATGATATAACCTCAAAATCTAAGTTCTCGAATACCACAGAGCAGAAGTAAAGGATATCCTCGTCATCATCAAGAATCAGTATCTTGTTCCGCATTCTCTTTTCTTATTGCTTTTTACAAAAATACTTTTTTCATGTTAAGCACCTAAATTTTCTACTAATATTTTACGCAACATCCCATAGGGTTTGAATGGGTGTGCATCCAAATCAGAAGTAAATACCTACTTTTTATGACAGAAACATCTGTCTGGCTTACAATGCTGCAACCTAGACAAGGCGCCTTTCTTTGAGTTGAATTTATATTTCTCTAGTCTTGATGCTCACTGTAAATACGCATGGCATTTTTTGGCAACTGTTGCACATGCAGTAAATATTTGGTTACATTTTGATCCCAATCCCTACGGTAGTTATATCCTAATTGTTGAGCTACATACGTTGCAACTTCCCTAAATAGCTCGATTGTCTTATAGAGGGCAATCCAAGTATTATCTAAATGTGCATCTGAGTAAGTGGCTAAGAACTTTTTATATACTTCCCTTTCTAGGTATCGCTCATAGAATTTGCCAAATTTACCCGGATTAACCGTGAAATCGTGACGACATCCAATATACCAGTCCATCATCTGCATCAAAGCAGCATGGATCACTTGGCTGAATAATTCTTTAACCAGTACCAATTCACCACGCCATAAGCCTTTAGCTAAGCCGGCAGTGGTGTACCAAAATTCATTGCAGCAATCTTCAAACGAACGTGCCGAAGGCTTTTTTACTATATAGCTAGCATCACTAGCAGGAGGGAGTGGCCTTTCTTTGAAAAGGCCGTTTTTGTCCCAAATTACCTTACAAAGACTATCGTTCGTAAAATGGTGCAAACGTTCGAGCGGCACGATGGTTAAATCAATGCGATTACCATCTTTAAATTGCAATAAATAAGAAAATGCGCCAGCCATCTCAGGCGTTGGTGGGTATAATTCCATGTCTTCCGGTATTTGCATAATCATAAGCTCGCCAAATACCTCCAACCAATCTGCATTTAGGTAACGTGGTTCAAGACTTTCAACTACGTAAATAATGTCGTAATCCTGAAATATATCCTTGCTTACATTGGGATTTGATCGAGAACCATCTTGTAAAACGCCGAGGATCTTTGTGTCTTTTGCCGCAACGCGCAAAATTAATTCCATCATTTCACTTTCGCTTCTGCTAATTACAGGTTTGTTTGTCGTCATATAGAACATTCTTTATTACTTTGCAAGATTGATTTCATGAAATGCTTATAAAGCATTATAGGCTTTGTTTCGTAAGACTTAAAGGTTTTATGCTTTTTTTTGCAAGAGCGATAAAGCTAAGTCTTCCAGTTCGCTTAAGTCAAATGGCTTTTTCAAATAGTTGTTTGCTCCCGCCTCTTCCGCCAAACTAGGTAGGTTACTGCTAGCAGAGAATAAAATAACCGGTATATTCTTTAAATGGGGTGTATTTTTTAGTATTTGTGTCGCTTTTACGCCCCCCATACCCGGTATCCAATTATCAATTAAGACTATATCCGGAGCTGCCTGTTCTACTTGTGTGATAATATCCTTACTGTGAGGAGACGATATTACCTCAAAGTTCAGGCCCTCAAATACGACAGAGCAAAAATATAATATATCCTCATCGTCGTCGAGAATTAATATCCTGTTCCTCATTATTTTATGTGCTTATGACGCGTAGCTGTCGATGATTTGTGCTAGTTGATTTTGTGGCACTACGCCGCTTTGTCGCCATTTAATCTCCCCTTCTTTAAAAAGAATCAGTGTGGGAACGCCTCGAACTTGATAATTAGACGCGGCTTTCGGATTTTTATCTACATCAACTTTTAGTATGGTGACTTTATCACCAAATTGCGATTTGACTTCATCTAATATCGGGGCCATTATCTTGCAGGGACCACACCATTCTGCAAAAAAGTCAACCAGTACGGGGGTTTTTCCTTTGATGATTTCGGAGAATGTTGCCATTGTATATTAGTTAATATAACTACTAATCTAATAAAAAAATGGATAAATCTAAGAAAAATTGCAAAATAAACTTGTGAAATATAGAATCGTTCAGTTAAAATATAGCTTGGGTCTTTATGGTTGATTTAATGTAAATAGACGGGGAGGGGGGACGCACGAAGGCTTGATAGAAAGCAAAATTTTTTATATCTTTGTAGGCTATATATTACATGGGGTCGACCGGAATTGACAGGATGGAGACGGTTATGTAAGCATGCAGTGCGTTGTTAGTCTAGCACTATAATCTGAACTTTCAACCTTATAAATGGCGAAAATAACTACGCCTTAGCTGCCTAATTTAGAATTAGCATAGCTTTTGTTCCGTTGCAGTCTGCTTCGTGCTGTAACATCGGGAGCATCGATCAACGAAGCTAGCTGACTTAGCGGCACGATGAGTTGGCAAAATTAAGTGCCTACGGAAACTGGTATAGGTAAGCGACCGACCTTCCACTTCCCGACAATTAAACGGAAGCTAAGCATGTAGAAAGCATATACAGTACCATGTTTGGACGAGGGTTCGAATCCCTCCGGCTCCACTGATATAAAAGGCAACTGGCTATAAATGAGTTAGTTGCTTTTTGTTTTTAGTGATAGGTGGTAAGAATGGTGGTAAATCGAACAACAAGAAGCTATCCACGAATATAATTTACTATATTTGTAACAACTTTCAACTGTAAGGTTAAAACTCATCAGCCCTTTTGCATTTGCATGAGGGCTTTTTTATCAAGTAAAATCTTTACAAATCACCCGTTTCTGCTTAGTTTTGCTAAAAATATTGGCAATGAAACAAATCAATCCCGACCTCCCTAAAATCAGATTTCAGTACAAGGGACGTAATATTGAGATACCTTACTACTACCCGGAATATGGATTGCAGCGAATATTCATACTCGATAAGAACGGAGACGAGCACGTGTTTTATAAAGGTATGTACGTACCGGGAGAATGGCACGGTAAAGATACCGAAAAATGGGACAGGGAGTTTAAGGACATACTGTTCTCTGAATTTGAAAAGCTACAGCCAAAGGAGGTTACGACGAATGCAGGCAAACGCATGTGGGAGTACAAGTCTTGGTGGGAGCTGTAGAGTGGCACCATAACGCTGGTGCCGGGCGCCCTTTGAGACTAGGGGTTATATTGTTACGCTGATGGCTGCGGCTTAGTCGCAAGTAGGGGTAATGGGGTGCAAGGTAGCGCATTACTACAAGATTACTATTGGTTTACTATTGTTTTACAAAATAATAACAAAAATATTATTACACAATGTTGAAAACTTTACGAAAAGTATTATGTTTGTATCATACAAATGAGTACCACACATCCTAAAATCAAGAAAGGAGGGAATATGTCAAAAAAGCTTAGAGCATCTAAAAGACATAAAACCAACAGTTATCTTAAAGGGGCAGGAAGCCTGTTAGGTATTTTTGGCGGTTACTACCATAAGGAGATTATGTCACTTATCAAAAGTGATAAAGAATCTTTAAATGGAGATTGGCAAAACATAGCTGACGACTTTAAAAAATCGAAGAATAACTTTTCTTTTTAATTATCAATGACTGCCGACAATACCGAAAACCAAAAGTCAGACGATAAAAAAGAAATCCACGAGGAAAAGGTAGATTTAATTAAGGCTGTTAAGTCTATAAATCCAAAAGTGTTAGAAGGGGTTTCTCAGAAAAAGAAGGCGGAAATTATTCAGGTATTTAGTCAGGCTGCAGTATCAATACAAAAATCTAGGTCAGGCCCATTGCCTTCTCCTGAAGATTTGGCTGAGTATGCCAACATAATTCCAAACGGAGCGGAAAGAATAATGGCTATGGCTGAGAAAGAGCAAAACCACCGCCACGATCTGAACAATACTATATCTAGAAGGGAATTGAATCAAAGCTCAACTGGACAATGGCTAGGATTCTTTATCGTTATTTTTATAGCAGGAATGTGCGGATGGCTTATGTTCCTCGGGCATAGTATCGCAGGAATGATAGGCGTAGTATCTGCCTTAGGAACGCTATTGACTGTCTTTATATTAAAGAAAGTTGAAGACAAAAAGAAACAATAACCCCTCGTCACTTTGGGAGATCGGAGGGGCTTTTATCAACCTAAACTTATTGGTGCTAAAATAATATTTTCAAATAAGGTTTCCCGTATCATTTCTCATTTTTTCTCGCTAACTTCACTCATTATTAACTTAAACTTATTAGAGATGAAAAAATCTTTACTTTCCTTGACGGCCGTTTTGGTACTTTTTTCATGCAACAGTGAAAAGAAATATGAAAAATCTTCCGGAGAGTTACTTGCAAGTATGGTTTATGCGCAGACTTATGCTGAGGCAATTACAGGCAGGTATTCCAAAGTATGGAGGGATGCCATTAGTAAAGAAGTCTATTATAAAATAGATGGGAAGGAAGTTAAGTCGTACATTGATTTTAACGATGCATTAGTGCTGGTTAAATCAGAAATGGAACATTCAGGATTGGAGGGTAGCCTAGATAGTTCTTTTGCTGTCGTAGACAGTATAATGAGGACTTTAAATGAGCCACCTAAGAAGTATGAGAAACTAAGCAAGGATATTTCCGAATGCTACGGCGACCTAAGCGAATTCATCCGACTAGCTAAAGCTCCTGAAGGATCGTTAATGTCGTATAACCAACGTAGCTCTGAATTAAATTCGAGCTTCAATAGGAAGCTCTCACAAATAGCAGTTCAGCTCCCCAAGTAAACAAAACGGCCCGATCTATGTCGGGCTATTTTTTTCAGTATGTAACTTTATTCTTTCGTATTTCCCTTACCTGTGCATTTTCTTTAAATCGGATTGCGGCAACCGCATCACCGTATACGTTGACAACGGCTTTACTGTTACCTGAAGCATCAATGTTCAATTTACTGCCGTCAAAAATGTCAATGATCGCAAAACTGTTACCAGTCAGCGTTATAACAGCTTCTGATTTATGCTTGATGTACATACGGCTCACTGAATATTCTGTTAATTCAATCGACGCTCTGCAAGCTCCCAGAAGCACACAAATGCTTTGGTTGGTTAATTGTACGGCCTCGTCGATAAAAACGCCGTAACGGGCCAGTAAATCAGCTCCATTGGCTTTTAAATAATCTTTAGAGGGAAAGTCATTTTCCAAGCAAAAATCTATCCCTTCAATGTAGTATTCGAGTAAGGATTCTTCGTCTTTACTTGATAGTATTCTCTGCAACCCTGGATCGCAAATACCATGTGATTTGGCCATTTCGGCCAGTTGATCTGTTTTCATTAAGCAGGTACCTCCCTATAAAGTTGATTGTAGCACCAGAATTGGCCGTCGTAAACAAACTGGTGACAATCTCCTATATTTGCATTCATGTTAGTATAAATTGTTCCGACATTTCCCGCAACATGGATGTTTATTCCGTTGCCATTGAACGTAATCGATGAGCTGTTCATTTGTCGTACGTATACAATCTTTCCATTATTAGGTGATGACGGAAGTGAAATTGTAATTGGATCAGTATTGTATGATGAAATCCATACATCTGTACGCATCAATGTAGATGTTGAATTTATCTGTCTTGATCTAAGGTTAAGTGATGCAAGTTGTCCTGATAGAATGTCTAATGCGATATTATCGCCACCTCCATTAACTTCAAGTATAAGGCCATAGTTTGTAAATAAAGGCGCGTTTTCTGTATTACGAAATAATCCTACTGCTCTCAGTCCGGTAACAGCAGACAGGACATTTGCCCCGATCATGGCAGTCGCTTCTTGGTCTACCCCTAAATTTTCACGGGCAATAATGTATGCCGATCCGTCTTCGTTAATAATTCCTCCATCAGTAATATTCCAATTGCCTATTTTACCGCTTAACGCCTCGATAACTCCTTTTATGAACGCGTCTGTAGCCCAAAATTGTCCTGCCTGATTTACACGATAGGGGGCACTATCGCGGCTATCGAAATCACTTCCAGACCATATTCTTATTGCGTCCAAAGTGTCTTCCAGCCCACTAATGCCTGCAACCGCACCTAGGTCGGGATTACCTGCAACAAAAGCACCCGATAAAACAGCCAATTCACCTACATACGTACGTAGGAACTGGTTGATTGCAGCAGCTCGGGATATTTCGTCCGAGGCCCGTTTAGCTTGTTCGGAAGCGCGAGACACCTGGCGAATTTCTCTTTTGTTTTTCGCTGTATCTTTCAGAATTCGCTCTTGCACAGTATACGGAACGAAGTTAGCCAACTCTGCACTGTACTGTATTCCGTTCCACAGACTATCGGTTATGTATAATGAGAGGGGATAGCTGACAGACGTGACGCGAACTGTTGTATCTATTTTTATATCTGGATCTATTATCCTTATCCTATCACCTGGATTAAGGTCATAACCGTTGCGCTTGAAATGCAAAACGTCAATACTTAATCCGTATCTAACTTGAGGAGCTTTATTCTCATCTAAAAATAATCTGGTTTCATCTTCAAGTCTTGTCAATGCAAAATCAACGTAAGATTGAGGTAGATAGATGTCCAGCAATTTGTATTTATCGCCAACCGCAGCTTTGAAATTCTCATTCGGCAAAGTCAATCCGGTACTTGTATCGGTGTTGCTCAAATATGAGATGGTTTTGGTTGTGTGGTCGTATTTGGTAATTTCGAATTCATAACCTGCTAGTTCGCCACTTTGAAAACCTATTTTTGCAGTTAATCCCGGAGCCAGATAATCATTAATGTTAAAATCGAGGTCAATGTCTTGAAGAGAATGAAATTTACTTTGCGGATCAAACGTCTCAACATTTGTTACCATTCCCGTTCTGGTTGGAAAAAGATCATCGTTTCTATATTCGCCTTCTTTAATTCCATATAAATCGATGTTTGCTTCTAATGCATTGGGAAGTTGTAACCTACTAAATGGATAGGCTTGAGGTAAATTGCGAGACCCACCAACGCCGTATACTCTGGTTATTACATTTTTTTCCTGCACGTACTCTCTGGAAATGTTATAAAGGCCATTACCGCGTCCGTACTGTAATGTTATGTTTCGATCCACACCGATCTGTTTGATCATCGTGATTTCCTTTCCGTTTACTGACCATTCCAACCCGAAAGTTTCGGCGATTTGGGTTAGAGCAACTTTACAGGAAACGCCGTCGAAATATGTATGCTGTTCACCAGTAGGAGAGACATCTCCCATTGTCCATCCATCGTCAATTTCGTTTATTGAGCCGATCAAAAGACTTACGTGATCCTCAGCGGTACCGAAAAATGCAAATTCGGAATTCCCCAGATGTCGAAAGAATTTATCATAAAGTCTAAAAATAGGTGCCTCAAAAACAATATTATATTGATGCTGGATGGTATGTTCTACCTTTGAATAATCAGGCACAGTGTTGACGGTATATCTTATCCCCTTATATTCAATATAATCGCCTATTTGAATATTGATAGGTTTAGGAACCCGATAGTTATTTACACTTATTGCATGCTCCGCCATTAATCCATGCTGAAAGGAGATGTCCCTTGTGGGTTTAAGCTTGATCGTTTCTTTGCCTTCTCTATAAACTTGTATGAATTCCATAAATTAAGCCGTATATCCTCTTAAGGAGGGTTGAGAAGATGTGTTTTTATTTATTGCTTTCAGCTCATACACAGCGTTTTTCATCTCATCCCACGTACCGGCAGTGTTTCTTTCAATGTTAAGTGCTGCATCCAAATTGCGCTGCGCAAAGCCCATGTGTGATTGCATGATTTTAGTCTGTGTCTGTGCTTCCGAAAGAAGGTTCTTGTTGATCGAATAGATGTTTAGCTGAACTCCCATCCATTTATTGGCCGTGTCTTCGGTGATTGAACGTCCTATTGTGCCGGCCAAGCCTGAGCTTGCCGAGGTATTACCTTCTTTTTTCAATCCCAAACCTTTGTAAGCTTCTTCTAGAGCCTGATTGAAATCCTTACCGGCTTTGTTTAGCTGCTCTCTCCATCCAGTAAAATCATAACTTGAAAGTGATTTGTTGTGATCTAACATATACTCCGTGAGATCATCAGTCATATTTTTTATTAGAGGCTCAATAAGCTTTAGCTTAAGACTGTTAGCGAGCGCATTTTTAATGAACTGATCAAATGTCTTATTCAACGCCTGTATACCGTTTTCTCCTGCCTCAAACGCACTTAGTAAGGCATTGGCGAGGTTATCAGATAATTGTTTAAAGTTTGTCTGCAATAGATTTTCACTTATCGCCCGCTGTATGTCTTCAATAGCGAATTCAGCATTACGTATTGCGTCGTTGTATGCTTCAATAGCATCTTTATCTTTTTTCTTCTTCTTGCTTTCGGCATCCCTTTGAGCGGCAAGATTGCGTATCTGTTCTTGAAGGTTTCTTATTGCCGCCTCACTATCATCATAATAGCTCTTACCAACACTTTGATCTATTTTTCTCTGTAATGAATCATATTGAACCTCAAGCGCCTTTAAGGCAACCTTATATCCTTCTATCTGCTTCTGTAGTCGCTTATCTTTGGTATTGAACAAGTCAATTACAGAGGTTAACGTTTTTATTGTACCGGTAACAATTCCGCCAACATTTCCATTGGCGATACTTTTACCTAATTCGCCAATACCACCCAACAGGTTAGTGACCTTGCCTAAAGTCTCGTGCAATCCTTCGCTGCCTATCCCAAGTGTCTGCAATCCCTGTCCTAATTCCGATAGTGATTGAGCAGCAATATTAAACGACTCGCTTGCAACGTCCGCAAGATCTTTGAAAGCAAGTTTTGACTCGTCGCTTCCTTTCCCGAATTGCTTTACTTTTTTACGATAATTGTCCAGTGAATCGCCAATCCCCTTGAAAGGATTTTGAAGATTTAGCTCATGAGTTTTATCCTCGATCTCATTAACTATCCGGCTGTACTCCTGCGCTGTAATCTTGCCTTCAAGTTTTGCTACTTCGATTCTATCACGAGCTTGCTTCAGCCATTGACGAGTAGCTTTTTGTCCCATACGGAACATATTCATGAAGGTATCCTCCCAACTAGTTTCAAGACGTATTGCGGCGGATGTTTCTTGGCTGATCTGTTCGTCCCTGTTACGTTTCAATTGATTTAACTGCTCTTTACTGGCAGAATCACCAAGTGCCGTTATATTTTCCTGGTACTGGCGTTCGATTTCCTCAATACGTTGCCCGTAAGTCTTGGCTGCATCGTAAGCTCTCGCATACCTTTCTTGTTCTCGTTGCTCCTGTAAACGCCCGAAGTCCTCTTGTAGGTCTACGAACTTTTTTAACCGTTCTTCCTCAACACCAGTGATAGTCCCATCTAGTTTTCTCACCATTAGCGGCGCAATAGCGTCCTGTAATTTTTTCTCATAGTCCAGGTCAATATTGTATTTTCGTTTTGCATATTCCTCGCTGATACCATCTAATGCGGTGTAATAATCTTCCCACATTTGCTTTTGGCGTTCAAGTTGTTTGGTCAGTATGCCCGTATTTTCTGAATAGGTAATATCATTAGTTGCCTTGGCCTCAGCCCGATCTATACGCACTTCGACTCCATCACCGAGGCCAAGCTCTTGTGCTTCCCTGCGTAATTGCGCAAACCTATCGCGTTCTGCCTGGATTTTTTCCTCCGTTGCGGTCAGGGATTTGCGGGATACTTCGTCCTCAATTTTAGCTAACTCTAGAAGGAACCTTTTTCGATCACTCAACTCTTTCTTGCTCTCTTTACTTGCTTTCCCTGTAATGGCCTGCAATTCTTTCTCAAGGGCTATTATCTCTTTCTGGAATTTTTTATATTGCTCCTGTGTTGTTGATTCTGCTGCCTGTTTTTCCTTCAAGGATTTAATCTCTGCCTCTATAACATCAACAGTGCGAGGTCGGGTGTACCTCGTCTTAGGTTGGTCATCAGGAGTACCGGTTACGGCCTCGTTCCAAATATCCGCGAACTGTTTCTTTATCTCTTCCTGTGCGGTCTTTTTGGCGTTCCTTACTTGATCTACAATCCGTTTATTTGCTGAATCGCTACCAAACAGTCCGTCCCACCATTCGCCGGCACTAAGACCTTGGGAAGTTGGAGCAAAGGTGTTCTTCAAAGACTGGCCTAACTTTTGCGACCAAGAAAGTGCGTCGATACCCTTTCTTTCCAGTTCATCAATCTCATCACCTAATCTGTTAAATTCAGCGAAGGCCAATCTTGCGTCAGCAGCACGTTGAACACTTTTAATATATTCATCAATTGCTGTTTTTGCTTTTCCAGCCGCTATTTCTTCTTGGGAATATCCCTTGACTGCACCTTTCGTCATACCGTTCAAGCGGTCGTAAGCAGATGCCTTCTGCTCCGCCGATGCGGTGCTGGACTTAAGGACTGAAATTTGGTTCTCAATGGAGCGTATTTCCGATGATACAGTTTTTGCGCTCTCCTCCTGAACCTTATTTAACGCCTGATGGGCTTCTTCCGCCGCGGTTACTGTCTGAGTGAGCGAATAAATAGCTAGCCCTAAAGCACCTATGATAGCAGTATAAGCGGCCACCGGAGATGCTGCCAGTATTGCGTTGTAAGCGGCTTGAGCTTTTTGTAACAATGCTAATTGAGCATATTGAAGCGCGAAAGAAGCCGTTACACCTGCGCGATTGGCGATAGCTAACTTCTCAAGGGCAATTGTAACAAGTAAAGCAGCCCTATAGGATCCGTATGCGCCTATCAGTAGCGAAATAACTTCCACCACCTTTTCATAGTTCTCTACAAGATCCGCAAGCAATTCTATTGACTTACCGATAGTGCCCTCATTAGATTGGCCAATCTTGTTCAACATTACGTCCCATGCGTCACCGAGTTTTTCTATCTGACCTGTGAGAGATGCGCTCTGTTTTTCCATTAATCCGCCAAACATACTCCCTACGGCAGTCATGTTCCTGAAGGCCTGCTCCACCTCCTTAAAGCCAACTTTGCCCGCTTCCACAAATGACGCAACGTCTTCTGTGTTTATTTTAAGGACCTTGCTAAGTTCCTCGTAAATAGGGATTCCTCTGCCCGCAAATTGTCTTATATCCACCGCATATGCGCGTCCCTGTGTTCTCAATGTGCCGTAAAGATATACAATGTCGCCGATGTTGGCAGATACACCGGCGGCAACGTCACCGAGCATTCTTAGCTCATCTACGACAGTCTCAGCGGATGATCCGTACGCGAGTAGTTGTTTTGCTGCTTTAGCCGAATCTTTAAGCCCAAAAGGAGTTTGAGAAGCAAACTGGATCAGCTCGGCCATTAGCTTATCTGATTTCTCTTTGCTCTTTAACATCGTGGTGAATGCTATATCTAGTTGCTGAAACTCACCACGAACCTTAACTAGCTCTGATACAAAACTTTGGATTGTATGAACAGAGAATGCGCCTATGATGGCTTTCTCTAGCCTGGTCATGGCATTGGCAGACTGGTTCGCTGCTTGCGTAGTTGACCCCTCAAGACCATGCAAACGTCTCTCTGCGTTTCTTATAGCCCTTTCTAACGCACTATCGTCAACCTCTAACACATATTTTAGCGATGGCAACTTTTACCTCCATTCTCTATAAAATTCCTCAAATCATCAGTCTTAAAGTAAAGCTTGTTACCGACTTTGTGAGCTCTTATCGATCCTCTTGACACTCTAAGGCGTAACGCTAATTCAGAAATGCTAAGAAATTCTGCTGCCTGTGGTGTGCGTAAATACTCTTTATTCATGTCGCTTGTATTTGATGTAAATTTCGGTTCTAAATGAAACCGAACGAAACACTCGTGTTTCCAAATGACACAATAGGAAACACATAAAATTAACCCTTAAATACAGCGTGGTAAATCGGTCGTGTTTTCCAGAAGAGACGGGAAAGTAGACCGTCAAAAAAGTAATTTAATGTTGTGGGGTAGGGGGGGATTACTACCAATTTCACTACCAAACCTCAATAATTCCGTTGTATATCGGCCTGATAGTGAATTTTGGATTATTTTAAAAGAGTCAGGAGGATTATAACCTATATTTTTTCGAACACACTGGAGGCAAGACGGTCCAGCATGTCTTTTACATTTGCACTTATTTTAATAGCGGATCCTGTTATTACGTCGTAACCATAGCCCTCCACATACGATGCGTATTCCATACCGGCTACGAAAATTATTGCCCACCCAACGGGATGTTCGTTTGTAACTTTCTCAGCAGCTTCCTTACCTTTTGTTCTTCCCTCCGATTTTTGACCGTCAAATTTGCTACCTATAACCTTCCCGTTGAAAGCGATAAGGTAGCCTATTGAAGATCTAAGATTACCTGTATCATCATTAAATCCGCCTTGATCAGGGGTTTTCGATCTAGCGTCTATGATGAACTGAAGTCCAACCGCATCGAGTGAAGTGTGTATGTACCGGTGGTTTGCCTCTATTATTTCTTTTGCCCGTTTTTTTATGTCGGCGTTCGTGAACTTGGCTTTTAGTTTGAATTTTATCATTTGCATTTAATGTAAAATCACCCCTGGTAAGGAGGGGTGTACATACTTAAATATTTAAAAGTTTAAATACCTCATCAATCACATTACCGCCGTCGTATTCTCGAAAGCCAGGCACTCCCGGCTTAGGGAAATCTTTGCCTAATTTTGAATTTGTAGACTCCTGCTCTAAGAATTGAGCATAAGATTTTTCATCTTCTAGAAACGCCTTAAAATCATCGTCTGATTCAAATCTCATACGTTTCATGTTCTTAATTGCTTTTTCTTTATGAGATTGGGTGGACTCTGCTAAGGCCATCAATAATTCAGCTACTCTATTATTGTTTTCATTTTGTGCTACACCTTCCGAGTAACCCTTTAAAGCTTTTATGTCCGACGCCATCTGCTTCGCCCATTCAGGCATTCCGTTTGCATCCGATTTTTTGGCTGCTTCTTCTTGTTTTTCTACGTCAGCCGCAACCTGTTGAGCTATTTCACTTAAATTCATATTACCTCCTTATTTGTTTAATTTTTCTTTATTTTGTTCAACTGCCCACGCTAGGGTTTTACCTGATGGCATCTTTAGATCTGACCCATCGATACCATCCTTTTTCATGCTGGCCAATAGCTTGAGAGATAAGTTCCCGAGCTTAGACTTCATCTCCTCCCATTCCTTTAATAGTGATTTCACCGATGATAGAATTATAGCATCTTCTTCATTTGTTATGTATTTATTGAATTGCTCCTTTACTAATGCTTTGTATTCATCTGTAACAACAATTTCACCTACATCGTTGATAGGTAGAAAATCTGAGCTGATTAATTCGCTAGGGTAGTAGCCATATATGCTATCCGTTCTTGATCTCTCAACGGCGTTATTAAAAGCGTATAATTTGCTATCGAAGCCCCCTCGTGACCTAGCCAGCTCTTTATCCACAGCGTTCCTAAGATATTTATTCTGCTTCCCAATGAAATCGATACATAGGTTATCTATCAAGGTAACCATTACACCATTGATAGCGGTTTTGGCTGTTTGTTTATTCCATACGCCCCCTAAAGGCTCAGCGAATTCAATGAAATCGGCTTTTAATTTCTTTAACTCAGATGCTAAACGCTGAATTTTCAGTATAAAATTATCAGCCTCTTTGGTTCCGTCGTGGATTAAAATAGGTTCAAAGGTTTTGTTTCCTGTTTTCATATTTATTGTTTTTGGTTTTTAATTTGATTTATTATAGATTTTATCACGCAGGCGCTATCCTCTTGAATCGGCATCACCCCTTTATCTCTTTTCACGTCGTTTAAACTGTCCAAGAATTCGTCGCTAGCGAGCATAGCTTCAAGTGATTCGTAGTCCAGAGACAATGCAAGTGGCTTGCTCAGATAAAAGGAATTCTCTTTCGTCTCAATATCATGTAACAACCACACTTCATGGTCATTTCTATCGCACTCGAAGATGTATTGTTTACCGTCAGTGTACACTTCAAGAAAAATGATACCGGCGAAGACACGTTTTACGAATGGAACATGATAGTTGTCGAGGGCAGTGTTTTTCAACGCTGTTACAGCCTTTCCGTAATCGAGGATTGATATTTTTTCTATTTTGCTCATAACCTTGCCTCCCTGATAACCCTAAATAAGTCACTTGCGGTTTGCTGTAACGGGAAGAATCCTCTTGCCTCCTTGTGCGCATTTACGTCATCTAAGAACTCGTCACTGCCAACGAACTCCTCTACCGAGTTGTAACCCAAAGACTTCACAAAGGGAAGATCAATCGTTGCTGAAAAGTGTCTGGTTTTTATCTCCTGCACAACGGTAATTAAATAACCGTTTCTTACCCCTATGAATATATCCTCTTTACCGTTGGTCAAAAGCCTGATAAACATGATCCCACCATAAACCTTAGAAGTCATCCCAAACTCCAAATTAGCCTGGATGTCTTCATAAAGTCTGGCTATAGCTTGAGAGAAATACGGGCTGCCCACCGATACCATAATATATCCACTGTCCGGTTTTTTCTTGAGTTTAGATCGTCTTTTGACCCTGTTTTCTGATTTTTTTCTTTTACTCATTTTGTTCTGAATTTAATTGTTTATTGAAGTGATTTAATTGTTTCGAAAGCTTTTCGCCAGCCGTCTTTACCGTTGCCTCCGCAGTAATAATGCAAGAGCAAGGTTATAGGCGATGCGCTCCAGCCTCCGTTATCTTTTTTAAAGTGTTCTATGCACGGTGTCTCGCTACTAAAAGCGAAGAGCGTGCGGCGATCTACATGATAATCTACGCTTAGTCCAGCTCTTACCGCTTTATCAGGTCTAGTGTATCTTATCCTATCACCTTTCCTGCTATGAAAGGTGAATCCGTAGTTAACCAAAATGGTGTCGATCGTGCTTTCATCTACGTTACGATTAAACCATTCTATAAGCATCCTTCCATCTGATGTACTGAACGATTTTGACCCATTTGTTTTAAGGCTTTTTTTAGACGTCTCAGGCGCTTTGATTAATTTATCAAATGTCAATGCCGATTCGTTGAAATAAGCATCTTCATCGAACGCTAAGAAGCGAATGGAGGCAACATTGCTTGGGGCAGGATCTATTTTTATGCCCATACGCAAGAATGATGACTCCATGGCATCAAAATGCTCTTTATGCTTATCTGTATCGGAAATTTTCATCAGCCCCCACAAACCGTTACCGCTTGCTGATCTGGCTAAATATTGGACGTAGGGTATTCTTGAGATAAGATCAAAAGTCGAGATTATTTTACCTTCAATGTTGTCGATGTCGAAAGCCATAAAGCCCGTGTGTGATTCGTGAAAATCCGATCCTCTTCCGCCTACCTGTATACTTGAAGGTGTTATAGCTAGAAGTTGTTTTTTTAGTGCTTTTTGCTCATCCGATTTGTACGGTAATGACCTTATCTTCGCTATCAACTCAGTTTGAGCAGGTTTTGTTAAAACATCAACAAAGTTTACCACGTTTGGCGTCGTACCCATAGCCCATTGTCCTTGTATCTCATAAGGCCTGAATAAAGAGCACTGAGATTGTAGTAAAGTCTTATTCATCTCTTACATCGTTAAAGGTTATTTGTGCGTATCTTCCACTCTTGGCGCGCTGGTCAAGTACTCCGTCGTTCTTTAGTCGCTCTATGAATTCAGTTACCTTATCTCTTCCAGGAGCTTTAGGTAAGTTAAAATGGGCCTTCAGGTTGGATGCGAATATTGGGATAAGTTGAGTAGTCAAATAGCCTTCTTTCCGTACATTGAACGTAGGCCTGAGAATTCCTTTTAACTCTTCTATATCTATCTCAGAGTAATCAGGTAACTTCCTTTGGTCAGGCTTCTTAGCGTTTGGCTCTTGGGTTACAAGGTTGTCAAAATCGACTCTGTCTCCTGTGTTGGAAAATGTGAAATCTTCCTCATTGAATGCTAGGACGTAACTGGCATTTTTATATTCCTTGCTTAGGTAGTTTCCTTTAAGAACTGAAAGGTGTTTGTAATCGGGATTGTTGCTATCTGACCTTAACTCAAGAGCCAGTCTTACTTTTTGCTCTAGACCGGCTGCACCCATTATGTTACTCTTGCTTGGAGCCAGGTGTTCGGTCTTTTTATTTGTGTGGTGCATTAATAAAATTAAACACCGATGATCCAATGTGAGCTTTCTGAATTTAGTAAGATACTTACGCATCTCACTATTGTCCTTTATATCGTTTATAAGGTCTCCCAACGTGTCTATCACTATTAGGTCCACTGGTTGGCGTTTAAGGATGGCTTCAATATTCTCTATCAACTCTTCGCTGTCAAATATGAACTGCAGGGAGTCGTTTAAATTCTTCTTTTCGTCTGGTGTAAAGTTTTTCGTTTGCCTGTTCAGTACATAGCTTATCGCTAAGTCATCATCTTCTGAGCACACTACTATTGCTTTTCTATGGATAGGATTAAACTTGAAACCTATATATTCATCTCTGCCTGCGCAAAGGTTGATAGCGAGATTTCTGGTAAACATTGATTTTCCTGCATCTGAACTACCGGCTAAAAGAACTAACCCCACGGAGGGGAAAAAACCGTCTAGTAGAGTTGGTATTTCTCTAATGTTTCTAGCAAGAAGGTCACCCGCTGTATTGATCTGAAATGAGCTTTTCAGCGCCTCAATAGAGCAATCTAAGCCATCATCACTAATATGAGCGCCAAAGTCAGCTATTGGTTGCTTACCTTCAAGGATCTTCATTATTTGTCCTCCCAATCTTTTAGAGCAAAGTGCATCACTGATCGCCCTGTTAATGGACATTTTTTGTAATAGGCAATTTTTACGGTTCCTGTAAAGTAGACTAGACCGTGTAAAGCCCTACAAAGTGATGCAATCTCAAGATTGGTCGCATTAGACAGATCCCTTCGACTTCGTGGTTGTTTTTGAGATAGAGCTTGGTAGATAAGCTTTTCCTCGCTATCTTTGTGTTGTTCTGAATGTAGAGTGGGGGTTGTTCGTTTGTCCATCTAAGCCCCCTTTCTTTCTAAATCTTCCAACACATGCTTCCAATTGTACCGATAGCATCCGCCTATCTTCATGAATCTTATCTTTCCCTTATTTCGCCATTGCCTCAAAGTAGGCTGGGAAATATTTAATCGACTCATAAGTGTTAGATTATCGATAATTTCCTGCTGTTTAGATTCAGTACTTACCGGCTTTGCTTCATGAATCAGTCCAGCTTCAAGTAGTGATTCAATAAGCAAATGTTTGAATTCTTCTTTGTTGTTTACTACTAACATAGTTTGACTATTTTGTATTACAAATTTACGTAGGTTACATGTATAAACCAAAAAATAATAAAATGCAGCACAAATTCGTGAATAAATTATTGATTTATAGGTATATAATGTATTGAAAAACGATGTAACATTTCTGAAAAATATGGGAATATATGGTTTATACGTGTAACTTTTTGTGATATTCTCCATTTTAGGTTATAATCCACATTTATCCAATTTTAGACATGTAAATTATTGAATTATAGATCATTGAATTAATTGGTAGCGTTTATGGTGGCAATTTTATGATATTTTTCCGTCAAGGTGTGTTTTTGATTCACCTTTGGATGTAGGCATTACCGACGGCTGATTGTCTTAAGTTAACCTACTAGCCTAGCAATTTTAGTTTAGTTGAGTTGATGTTTTTTCAGAGTTCAACTCTACTAACCTGGAACCCCCTATAGGGAAGTTCCGTTAGGTAAGTTAAGTTTCATTAACTCCACTGGTTTTTTAAGTCTACTAGGGGAGTTGATTAGTTTTAGTAGAGTTAAATTAGTGAAGTTGATTTTTATCACCTTTTTTTATGGAGGTGCAAAACTCTTGGTGGGTATTAAACTCAAAATTTGATAGCTCATTATACTTATCAAATTTTAGCAATTGCGTAGTATTAATCACATTTTAATATGCTGATTTTAAACATTTTAACTGTTTATCGATTGTGACATAGTCAATCTTTAGAAATAGCGTACCCAATCGTATTTCAATGCGCTTTTTTTGTAGGCTTCCACGTCTATACCTTCAATAAATTTTCGAGCGGACAGGAGGGGAGTAAACCACTTAGTAGGTTTGTCTTTATAGTAGAATTTGCGGCCATCCCGTTCCACTGCCACTATATTAAGCAACCGATGTTTTTCTACAGCTTTTGAAATCTTTAGGTAATTCTTTTGGTTCGGGGTTAGGGTTTGAGATTTATATAGATGATCAAAATTATGCCGATCCATGAAATATCCTTTGAATAGGTACAGCCTTCTACATCTGTTCCCTTTAAAAGGGCAAAAAAAGAACCATACTCGGCCGTTCCCAATATTTGAGGGTGTCGACACTATACCGATCCTTTGATGCATCTGAGAGCCGCTAAATGAGTACAAAAGGTTCGCAACACCTCTGTCCCCTTTTATTGTAATATCACCTGATACCTCTATAAATAAACCTGCTCTGTTGCATAGCGTTAAACTAAATTCATGTGTTCCTGATGCAGGGATCTTCGAATAGGGCATCAAACACCGGACATCCTGAATGGTAAAACTATGTAATAAGTTAAGCCGCTGAGTCATTTTGTCTAAATCATTAACAAACGTGAACTTTTACTCAAATATACGGAATCTGAAGTTAGCGTATATTGTGAAATATTTGTAACTAATATGTAAATATTGTCCAACTTTAACCAAATAAATACTCACAGTAAGCAATTTTTTAACACTTAAGGTTAATTGAAAATAAATTTGGTAATATTGTGTCATTGTTCGCATGTTTGTAATGCGAAACTACTCTGAAGAAATTCAGAAAAAAATTTATTAACAATAATGCCCGGCGATCGGTTGCAAGTACCGAAACTTTCCATGCTTTGGAGTGGTTTCGCAGCGACCGGGCTGTTTAATAAAAATTACCATGGGAACTACCCAATTAAGACCGCAGGCTAGCGAAACCTGCAATGGAACAAACAACAATCTTCCTGTTAAGCCCAATGATCGGTACGTTAAAGCTACGCTGTACTGTCTTGATGGAGAAATTAAAGAGATCGTTCAATTAATCCCTCGATTCGATGGGTGGATGGATCCAATCGAAATTGCGGCGAATCTTATGATTGAGTATGTCAATAGGTTGACCCGATACTGGGTTAAAATAAGTCATTTCAGTATCGAGTTCGGATCCATTGATAAAAAGAAGGGATTTATAACAACCGTAAAATACCGTGACTTCATTATTCCAACGGAACAGATATTCGTAAGCGGAAATTACGGTGAGTGGGTAGCTCCAACCAGGGAATATGTATGGAAACACTTGGACGGCACTATGTCTTAAAGCAACTAAGACTAAATTCTTTAACTTTTAATCCATAAGATTATGTTTAAAAATATTAATATCGATGTAAAAAATGCCGATTGGCTGTCTGATAGCACTAAAAATAATTTGCTTAAAATTTATGATAGTGTCAGTGTTAATGACGCTACCGATTACGCAATTAAACTTCTAAACTTTGACTGTAGTGACCTGTCCCCACAGATCTATAAACAGGTGGTGGTATCACTTTTCAGGTGTCTAATACTTGAAGGTGCAAACGAGGTTATGGGCAACTTCTACAATGATGCCGGGAATGTGCTTAAAAACCTTCATAGCTTCTTTGATGCTCTTGATAATGAATGTTTCCACAAACTTATGGATATTTATGCAGTATATAATCAGATTTACTTAGGTAAACAAATGTCGACCTCTGAATGCGAGGAAAAATCGTTTGAACTAGTCGCGCACTATACTGAAATAGGTAAGAAACAAACAACCTCTTTATAGCAATGAAACGGACCACTACAATGGATGTTAACCTATCAGATAGGAAACGTGCCGAAACACTAGAATCTTTAAGAAGCATTGTGTCCGCTTTCGATAGATGTATACAGGCTTGCGTGGGAGTTAGGAACGAGCTGTTTATAATGGCTATGAGACATTGCAAGACGTTTAAAGATAAGGAGCGCGCTATTATGAAATTTTGTATGGTACATGGTGGCACGTGGCCATACGATGATTTTCGTCAGTGGGAATACAGAATCGATGACGAGGGAGAAGAATGTTTAGTGTTAGCTCCCATATTAAAGGCTAAGGATATAATGGATCAGTCGTACATAGCAAACTAAATTAACTTAAGTGCACGTTTAAAGATATACGGTATTTCACTGTGTACCACTTAAAATAAGATATTATGGAACAGAAGATTTTTTCAGAGCGTGAGACAATGCACCTGTTGCAATCTGCTGTAACAATAGCTGTTACGGAGGTTCTTGGAAGAACTGGCGCGATTAAGCCAGATTTAAGTAAAAACGAAGCTTACAGGATATATGGCCGTTCAAATGTGGATAGATGGATTGAGAAAAAGAAGGTGACTAAACGGCAAGCAGGAAAGAATACGAAGTGGAGGCTAGATAGGGCAGAACTTGAAGTTGCAAGGGCCTCCGATTTAAAGATTTCAAGAGTGTTTTTTAAGGGGGCTGAATAGCCCCCTTTATTTTTTATTTGTCGTATCCAAACCGTCAAGTTTAGATATTAGGTCTACCACTAGATTTTTCAAATCATTCAACTCAACTTCCATTCTGGAAATTTTAGCAAGTAAGGTCGTGTTATCGTTTTTAATACGATTATCTACCGTTCTATCTTCTCCTAACCCAGTGTCTAGCCAATTCAAATTCATGCCGTACCTTAACCGCATGTGATCACGAACTTTTTTATTTATCGAACTTACAGCCCGTTCGATTTGGCTTATCGTCTTTCTGCTTATTCCAATTTCATCGGATAGTTCAGCCTGTGTCCGGCCAACTGACAGCCGGAAAGCGACGAATCTAGCAGCGGCCTCTGCGTCGTGTTTTCTGTCTCCTTTAATTGGCGGTTTGGTTGAATATTTACCTTCTATGGGATTTTTCATCGCATTTTATTTATTAACAATTTTCAATATTTTAGGTGCGCCCCATGCTTTCTGCATTTCGTTTCGCTTACGCTCTTCAGTAATCTTAACATAGCGCTTAAATGACTTATAATCATGGTGCCCACTGGTAGCCATGACGGTTTCCGCAGGCACACCTCTTTCCAAAGATAGCGTACAGAAGGTTTTCCGGCCTGTATGGGCGGAGATTAATTCATATTTTGGATGAAATGTAGATATTTCTTTAGCTCCTTTAAGTCTTATGATCTGCTCCATTCCATTGATTTCTGCAAGTCGACATAAAGCTTTAATATAGTCGTTGTATTTCTGATTGCTGATTACGGGAAGGGGATAGACGCAATCTTTGTATCGAGACAATATTTCCTCAGCATAACCATTAATCGGAACTATAAGAGGCTTTTTAGTCTTCTTGACGGTTATCTTGATTTCGGTGGTTTTTATATGGTTCCATCTAAGTTGAGCTAAATCGGAGTATCTTAGGCCCATTGTACAGCTGAAACAAAAGACGTCACGCACCTTAGCAAGTGATTCATAGGAAATCCATTTTATAACGTTCCCCTGTTCATCAAATGATAAGGGAGCTTTTTTGCTGTTATCTGATAGATCAAGGTGGTAAAGCGTCAAAAACTCCCTCTCTGTAAGTGCAATGACTTCAAGGTCTTGTCTTGAGACCCTGTAGTCCCGATAGCTATCATTAGTAACTATGCCATGTTTTCTGGCGTAGCCGAGAAATGTTTTTAGTGTGCTTAACTGTTTTGCTATAGTGATGTTGTTGAGTGTTTTTCCTTTTTCAGTCTTATGTTCGATAAGGAAATTGTGAAATGATTGGAAGAACGCATAATTGATTTCGTCGAATCTGACCTTTCTTTTGGTGTGAGCTTCAAAAGCCTGTAGGTGTGTTCGCAGTGACTTATATACGCCCAAACTGCCTTTTGCCCGACTTGGAGCGTTTTCTATAATATATCTATCAATAAACTCGTAAACCAACTTAGATGATGATTCTTTCTTTGTTGGGCCGGTTTTACTCTCCTTGAAGGCGCCCGCAACCATTTCCGCACTAAATGGTATGTCATTGACTTCGAATTTCTTTTCGATCCTTTCCAGTTGTAGCAAAGCTTCTGATATAATACGTTCAAAGGTGGAAATATCATCAGTATCTGCAAGGCTGTCAAATTGTCGGTCCGGAAGTATTGCTATACCGTCACTGGTGGTTCCTTTAGTTATAATATTGGGATCAATCTTGTACTTCTGATAAAGTGCTTTTAATATATCGCTGCTAGGCTTTATCATACCCTTTTCAATTTGGGTGATAACGTTTTTGTCAATGTGTAGTTCTTTCGATAGTTGCTTAATGCTGATACTGTTGGCGATCCTATACGCCTTAAAGCGAGCAGCGATCTTGTACAGGGATTTTTTAGCAAAATAAACGAACTTCTGATTTTCCTCATCCCATTGTTCAGGAAAAACGCTAACACCAGGATAGATGTATTTACGTTGGCCGCGTACCGAATAGATTATTTCAATAGGGCATTTTCCGTTCTTGCTAGCTTTATCAAGCCGCAAGTTTAACCGTGTAGTACCTTTCATTTTTACTGCAATTAAAACTCAATTCAAAGGTACGTAAATTGCTACCTAAAAACAATAGGGTAGCAAAAATGGTAGCATATTTTTCTTTATCTGCGTTTCAAATTATTTCTAAATTTTTCGTTTAAACATGCGTAAAAGCTATATTTAAAGCTTTTTAATGAAATGGCTTGTTCTGTGATGAATAAAGGTTCGAATCCCTCCGGCTCCACCAAACCCTAAAAGGCCCGGCTTTTGCCGGGTCTTTTACATTTTACTCCACTTTAATGAGATGGCTGTGCCTTGAGTGTGCGGAACGCAGGACACGGATTTCCGTCATTACCAATTGAATATATCAATATTCGCTTTGATGTTCATGGTTTTACACATAAGGAAGCTTGGCTAATCCAGGTGTTGTATTTACAGTGAAACACCTGGATTTAATCATCAGAAAATCAACGTTTTTTTATCCTCTTAGCCTCATCTGAAATTCTAGCAAAAGATTTGGCTCTTTTACGCTTTTCATATTCAGAAGTCGAAAAATGCCAAGATTCTTTTCGCAATTTGAGATAACTATTGTATACTTCCGGTTCTAAAATGCCACTGTTTACAGCTTCAACAACGGCGCACCCGGGTTCATTGATATGCATACAATTCTTAAAACGGCAGGATTCTGCAAAAGCAGAAACATCGAGCATATCTGCTAATGCCTCAGCATTGTCTGAGGCTAAGCCGAATTCTCTTATACCGGGTGTGTCTATTAGAATGCCACTATCATCCATCAAGACCATCTCTCTTCGTGTTGAGGTATGTCTCCCTTTACCTGAGGACTTGCTTATTTCAGATGTTAAAAATACCGTCCGTTCACACAGTGCATTAATTAATGAACTTTTTCCAACGCCCGACGATCCTACCAATACAATCGACTCTCCCTGGCTGACAAATTTTCGTATAGGAAGGATTGTTTCGGGAGAAAGAATACTCGTGAAAAATACCGGTATCTGGCGATCAATATGTTTCAGCGACTCATTGACTTGGTGACGATTGAATTCCAAATCAGATTTAGTGAGTATTAATATCGGCTGTATGTTTTCTTCTAATACCTGAAACATAAAGCGCTCCATTCGGCGAACGCTGAAATTGGCATCAAGGCTTTGTACAATAAATGCCTTATCGATATGGGATGCAATGGCCTGTCTTTCAGATACGGTTCCGCTCTTTCTTCGGTACAGGGTATGTTTACGTGGTAAAATATCAACGATTATTCCTTTGTTATCGTCAAAGGGTTGAAAAATAATCCAATCGCCCGTACAGGGAAGTTCAAATGATGACCTTCCATAAAGCACATTACCGCTTAGTTCGCATAATAGTACACCATGCTCGGCGATAACTTCGTAATTGGTCTTGTTTACTGCCGAAACGCGGCCATGAAAAAGATGTTTATATGCTGAATTTTGTTTTAGTTGGAATAAACTGTCGTTCCAACCATATAATGATAAGTTATTCACTGCCTTAATAATTTAAAATGATGAAATAAAATTGCTTAATTCTCTATCATCCGAACGGTTTGCAACATATAAATCACCCTTGGTAATATAGGAATTACCAAGTCAGCGATTTTAGAAACAAGCCCTCGGAATTAGGCAATCATTCCAACCACCAAATTATAATATGTGAATAGCTGTTTTTGCATAAGTTACAAAGATACAAAAGATTAATTCAACGTCCACTATGATTAGGACGAATATTAAAAGAAATGCCGGCATCGGCAATCAACTTTTGTGAGACGCTTTTTTGACAGCACCGCAAATAATAGAAAAAGATAGCCCCTCCAAAACACTTATGGGAAGTGCGGAGGGGCTCAACCTAAACCTATTTATCATAAAAGTACTAGATGAATTAGATGATTGCAAGAAACGTTCTAGGCATTCCGTTAATTGTTACCCGATTTCCCAATGGATGAGAAAAAGTGATCTATCCTAATGCTTGTTACCCTTCTCCTAAATTGTGGTACACGGAAAAACCAAAATAATAAAAGGCTGATTTTGCAATGCAAACCAGCCTTTTCTTGGAACTCTATTATTATGTTGTCAAATCATTCCAAATATAGAAGTAGTATGTTAAGCCGATATTATGAATAAATTATCTATTCTATGTCTGGCAAAAAGAGATTACAGAAAACTGCCTTAATACGCATAATACAATAATACCTAGACATCGTAAGTAGTAAAGGTAGAAAAGAGTGTCACTACGGATAAATGCGCTGCGATCGACTTTAGCCGACAGTTAGATCAGTCCACGTAAATAGGCCTCTTTAATGAGGCCCGCCATTGTTTTTACATTGAGTTTCTGATTAAGACTATGGCGATGTGATTCAACGGTTCGGATGCTTAAAAAAAGTTTATCGGCGATCTCCTGGTTAGAATACTCATTCGCTATCAAAGCGAGAATTTCTTGCTCTCGGCTTGTCAGTTTTACCGCTACGGTTGTTCGCTTGCCTGAGATTGTTTGATTTACAACAGCTATTTCAACCTGTTTGTCAATAAATTGTTGGCCCTGAGATACCATTTTGATAGCTGTGATCAGCGTGTTTTTGTCGGTCCCCTTTAATAGATATCCTTGCGCACCATTACGCATCATTTTCTTTATATAAACGACTTCATCGTGGTTGGTAAGTGCTATAATTCGGATACTTGGAAATTGCTTTTGCAGCAACGTGCATAAATCAAGTCCGTTAACATCGGGCAGTTCAATATCTAATAAGAGTACATGTGGTACTTGCTGCGTTAAGGCTTCCATTAATTCTTGAGCCGTTCCGGCCGTAAAAATTAGTTGACAGTCTTTCTGTTCGCTTAACATATGAGCCAAGCCACTGATGATAAGGGCATGATCATCCACAATTCCAACGTTAATCATCTTATAGTATTTTCTTGTAGGCAAAATAACAAAAAAAGCGGAGTATATAGGTTTAGCGCGGCCGCCTTCGTTTAAACAACGACTAGCGTATTGTTGATGTTAGTCGTTGTATTGGCGAATGTACCTTAGTATTTAAACCTTCTTAGCAACATAGGTGGTTCGTATAGTATGCTTTCCCTTGCTCGATTGGTGAGTGGAAACAAAGGTGATTTTATTGGGAGTAATAGTTTCAAGTTTGCCCTCAATGGGTTTGCTGCCGTCATATCGCTCCATAATCAGTGTTTTCGTGGACGGGTTATAAGCCCAGGTCCCGGTTTCTTCGACCTTGCCTTCGTCTTCTTCGCAGGAGGTAGCGCCTCTGTGGGTGATGATAAATCCATCTGCACGAAATAGATCCGCATCATCGCGCTCGCAAGGCCTTATTAAGATCATTAAGTCTGTATCCAACTTGCCATCAGCATTCAGGTCGATGGCTGGCTGAATGCTTGCGGCCTGCATGGTCCAGTGCTGATTACCAAAGGGTGATTCCTCGACTATTGTTGTTGTGGCTGCCGGTCTACCAGCCGCTGAACATACCATGATGGCCGCCGCCAATGATATTGATCGTAAAGTGTTTTTATGGTTCATTTCTGTTCTTTTTTCTTCCACAAAATTAATGGTAATGGTAGCTTGAATTTTCGGGTGCATTACCGATTAACGGATTTAAGTAGTACTACTGAATTCTTCTTCTCCGCAATAGTGCGCTAAAATTCACCAACTCCTTGTACTAGTTTTGGGCAACGACATATAGGCTGTCGAAAGGTTATTCCCTTTAGTTTTTGCATAGAAATAATATTAAATATGAATAAAACGATTTTAATCGCTGACGGAGAGTCTCGTTACCGGGAATTGATCCGTCAACACATCAACAGTCGTCCGGGATTCCGCGTGGTAGGAGAATGTCGCAATCGATGTGAAACTATACGATATGTAAATGCCTTGGAACCTGACGTGCTCTTCTTGGATATTCAGTTGAGTGAGGCTAACGATACTGATTTTTTGCAAACTACGTCTCATCTGCCAAAGGTAATTTACACAGCGGCTATCGATAGTGGAGTCAGTCAGCTAGCAAATAGGAGAGATTCGACGTTTCTTTTAAAACCTTATAATGACAAACAACTCGATACGGCCTTGCAGATCGTTAGCACGGTACCTGCTTTTGAAGGCCTAACACACCAAGCGGTGCTTTGGGCTGATCGTCCGAAAAGCATTTTGGCTGAAGAAGGGGGAAGATTGAAAAGAGTTTCCTTAGGTGATGTCTGCTATTTAAAAGCAGCTGGCGATTACACCGTGATTCATTGCGCGATGAAACAATATTTAAGCTCTTCTGGTATTGGTGCGATTGAAAAAAGGTTGGATCCGTCGTTGTTTATCCGCGTACATCGTTCATTTATAATTAATATTGAACACCTTGATGCTTGCTATCGGGATATTGGTAGATGGTATTTAACAATGGAAGACGGCCGGCAGATAAACGTGGGCAAACATTATCAGGAAAATATGAAACAACTTATTTTATAATAACCATGGAATATTTTGTGGATAACGAAGACTACTATGGCTATTGTTTGGGAGCCAATCATCAAGGCTCCCAATAATATTCTATTTTAGCACAATTGTCACATTGTGAGGTCACTTGAGGAAGGAAATCGAGGTGGTAGGTCTCTTGAAATTCCTGCTCGGAGTTCCACGTTCTGAACTTCAACGATTTTCCCTGATAGCGGGCTGTTAATTGGTACTTGCCAATAGGAACATCTAAAATGCGATGGTTATCTTTACTTATGCGATGAAGGATTTTACCTTCACTTCCGTCAATGAGCGGCGCGAGTGGTGTAAATATGAAATCGATCTCCTTTACATTGATGTAGACTCCTGGGAAGCTGTCAATTGTTACTAATCCTCCATAATAACCAGATAGTGGCTGTGGCATGTCGCCCGATAATTTCCAAACAAAATTACGAACGGCTCCTTCATTCCCGAAACCACCTGCGTTTTCAGGATGGAGATAAAAAGTAAAATTTTTACCATTATATTTAGCTGTGTGTTGTGCAAACGCGTACCAAGATCCGGCTGGTACTTTTATTTTGTATTTTCCCTCGTCATCGGTAATTGTACTGAGATCCGAATTAAAAAAGATACTGTGATCAATTAGCACGCGAACGCCTTCCATCGGAATACCCCTATCATTTTTTATAGTTCCACTAACATAACCCGTTTCAGGTGCCTTCGAGTCACTATCGTCTAATGACCCTAAATTATTTTCTTTCGTACATCCAATTGCTAGGCTCGGTATAACAGTTAGCAGTAAAAGGGCGGCGCAAAGCTTGCGGTAATTCAGTTTATATTTCATGGTGATTTAAATTAAAAATTCATCAGTTTCAGTTGCGTTTTAGTTTAAAGGAAATTTCCAGTTCTCTGGCATCGCTAAACCCACAAATCTGTTCTCTGTAATACGCGGTCCCCTTAAATGTCCCTTCAATGAAGCCCTCTACAGAGGTGATGTTGGTTGTACCGCTATACTGAAAACCGGGACATTTGTCATACCCATTTACATAACTGTTCAGGCCTCCTGCGTTTCGTGGAAGTGTGAGTGCAATAAAGGATTTTCCCTTTTCCATACCGCCAACGTACGATCCGAGCGCCGTACCAAAGCATTGCAGGTTTATCACGAGCGATTGCGCTTGATTCGTGCCTCTGATGACGATCTGATTCTCTTGAACGGCGGCTATCGCTAAATGAGACATGTCATAGCTTACCCCATTCATTTTAAGAGAAAAAAAATTGTTAGGTTCTAAACGGATTTTGGTGATAAGAATGAGTTTCTCCATCTTTCGCCGGCCGTTGGGTGCGAGTGGGTCGCTGATATAGCCGTTTTTGCTTTCGATTTCTACTTGAATCTCCACATCGGTGGTTTTTGTGACTGTAGCAGGAGCGGTATATAAAGCATTTCCCATCAAGCCGTGCGAATTTTTTTCTGCTTTCAGGCTGCCGGGGCCGGAGATGATTTTCCAGTTTTTCACGCTCATGCTCTTCGAATACCCAATGGGATCGAAAGCCGCAAGAGGGACGCTGTCAATGCTGTTTACTGGCATAAGTGATCCTAGAACCATTTCCAGTAACTGCAGGTTAACCGCTTGATTGGCCCCGATCTGCTCTTTATCCTTTCGTAAGGAAATGAAATCGAACCAGACCCAATCGCTAAAATGGGTGGTCTCTACGGTAAGCTGTCGGCGTTCTTTATCAAGTACCGTAGGGACTCCGCACCATACACCATCACTTCGTTGGTAGGCCACCATACGCGTATCCGGATTTGATATATCTGCCGTATCATAAGGAAAGGCAATGCGAACAGCTTGTTTGAAATGGACGCCTTCGGGCAATAATCGGAAACCCGTATGTATGGATTCATCGTCTAATGTATTCCGTATAGGTTGAATCTGAAATAAAGTTGACTTGTCGACTGCGCCTGCGGGAACATGCACGGTGATTATATCGTTGAGCGACAAAACACCGCCTTCTGGACCTATTGATTTGGATACCCCTATAGCTAACACTTCACCCTTTGGTTTTGCAGTCGGCTGCCCGAAAACGGGTTGTACTTCTTCATCTACAGGTAGTTTATCTTTCCTACAAGATGAAATTGAAACGATGCCTATTAATAATAGGACTACATGGAAAAGTTGATTGCGATTCATGTTTTTTTGAGCAAGTATAGCCATCCACTCAGCTCGTTAATGGAGTTTTTCGACGAATGGCTGTTATAAGCGATGAAGATGCGTATAAAAGGATGTGTGGATTTTGATTGTTTAGTCGACGTTATTAGGCGCTTATCCATTTATGCTGCAGTTGGTCGAAAATAATAACCTAAACTCTTAAACGCCTGTAAATTTGATAGCTATAAATTAAATAACATGAATGCATTTGGAATAATAAGGCTAAGTTTGGGGATGAGTATTTACCTCGTAGGTCTTGGCGTAGGATCAAGCGCGCAAGCTCAGTCCCTTTTTAAAAAAATCAAAAACAGAGTGGAACAAACGGCCACAGAAAAAGTACTGAACAAAGCCGATAAGGTGGTAGGAGAGGGTGTCGATAAAGCAATTGATGGCACTAGCGTGAAAGGAAACACGAAAGTTCTTGCTGAAAAACCGGAAGCATCTTTGACACAGGTTACGCCTGACAGCACCACGTTTATCAAGGCTTTTGCAAAATATGATTTTGTGCCAGGAGATTCGATTATTTATGCAGCTGATTTTGCGGACGATGTGAATGGTGAACTGCCCTCAGGCTGGAACAGCAACGCGGGTTCAGTGCTTGTAAAGCTCAATCAAATTCCGGGTAATTGGTTGCGACTAGCCCAGCGCAGCGTATGCCTCAGTAGTAATGATCAGCTACTCGGACCCGATTTTACGGTAGAATTTGATTTGCTTATGCAATTTGATTTAAAAGGTTGGTTGCCGCCATCTTTCCGGTTTGGCCTATTGGCCTCGGGTAATGTTTCTTCTACAGACAATACGTTGTTGAATGATCCGAAAGGTGTTAAATCTTTCTATACTGAACTGGCACCGCTTGCTGATTGCGCCAATATCGCCTTGGAAAGCTATCAGGCTTATACTCGCTACTTTCATAGTATGCCGAAAAAACATACTGAGCTAGCTCAATGGTACGGGAAGCCGGTACATATAGCGATCCAGGGCCAAAAGGAACGCTTGCGTATCTGGCTTAATGGCGAGAAGCTGTACGATGTACCAAAAGGAATACCCGGCGAAAATGAATTTAATCAAGTGTTCTTCAGCCTGTCGAGCAGTCCTTATAAGGATGAACAGGTTGGTGTATATATAAGCAATGTTAAAATTGCAAAAGGTATGCCGGATGGTCGGACTAAGTTACAGAAAGAAGGAAAATTTAGCACTACCGGCATTCTTTTTAGCACGGGGCAAGCAACTATTCTTCCGGAGTCTGAAGGTGTTTTGAAATTTATTGCCTCTATATTGGCCGAAGATCAGGCTGCCAAAATACAGGTGGTAGGACATACGGATGCGGTAGGGGATGATAAAAGCAACCAGATCCTTAGTGAGCGCAGGGCGGAAGCGGTAAAGCGGGCATTAACAACGCGATATGGTATCGCAGAAATCAGCTTGCAAACGAGTGGAAAAGGTGAATCAGAGCCTGTTGCTGACAATCAAACGGTCAAGGGAAGGACACGTAATCGGAGGGTCGAATTTATCCGTATTCAATAAAGGGTGCGTGTAATACGAAATTAACCTAATCGATTTTTTGGATCGTAGCCTAGCAGTTTATTCGGCTAAGCTACGATCTTCAACCTGCTCTTCACTCAGTTGGAATATCATTTGAATAATACGCAATCGCTGCTGCAAACTCATATCGTTGGCTTTAATTCTTAGCGCACGTTTTTGTCTAACCTGGCCCAGCAATCCGAACATTTCTGCATAGTTGTTTTTTGAAGATTTCTTTCTCATTTTTTTGCATTAATAAATAGCTCATGCCTTACTAAAGTTTGGCAGAGGTTAAATCATTTTTAATTGTTTTAGCATCTGCTCTACTACCAATATTAAGCGAAGATTTTCGGTAAGGTGCCCGTGCTGAATTTCAATATTTATATAAGGGATGCGACGTTGCTGCGCATAGACCGAAAGCGAACCGTCTATTGCCTGGGTACTTTGTAGCACCACGTTTATTCCCATCCGCCGCAGATAAGTATAGTAGCTAGCTTCGGTGACGAATATCAGATCGTCAGCGTCCATAAGTGGGTTGACATAAACGCTATCCGCTACAGTTTTAAGCTTTCCGCTTAGGTAAGAGTTAATATTGAAATTGCCCTCGGTGTTATTATGCAAAGTAATAAAACAGTTTGTGTGGAGGTTTTTGTAGCGTTGGAGTAAAGAATCAGCTAAGGACCGTACTGGTTGTATTTCTTTGGCAGTAGGGGCCTGTTTGCTATAAAACCGCATGCTTTTATATAATCCCGTTGATTCAAACATTTGATTCGGATCAAAAGCGTAATTGCCCTTTTTGTTCCTAAACGTAATATTGCGTACCTCGCCATAACAGAGTTCGGTAATTGAGCCGCCAATTAAACTGCAATAGATCTCTGCCGCTTCTTTTCCGGTGTTCTCGTCATCGTGTAATATCAAGAAATTTAATTTTGGTTTACCATATATACGTTGCTGGATTTTAATCGTTTTTCCCGGTAATTCATAAAGGCAATGACTGTTTGATATAATTGCGACGGAGCCGAAGAATAGTAATTTGAGCATAGCCGGGGAAAAGAGGGGTATGGTATAATACCATATTTTACTGATTAAAGTATCCATTTAAATTAAGTTGAGTTGGTTTTCCCCCGTAAGGGCTTAACAAATATGACCCTTTAAACAAGCTCTTTTTATAGGATTCGATGAAGTATCAAAAAATGGCGATAAGCGTTAAATTGATGCCATGAACGAATAGAGTATTTAGCAGATACATACGCCTTTATCATAATAATTTTCTAAATTAGTTTTGAAATTTAATCACCTAAATGGAAACCAAAAATGAAACTGTATCAGGTAATCGGGCGGTTATTCCTTTGTTGCCTACCTATAAAAGAATCTGTACGTTAAAGCGCTTTTTTTTGCTATTTGTATTAAGTATCATGATGGTCAAGGCGCTAGGACAAATCAGCCAAGCTGATACGAGCCGCGTATATATGCTGGTTAATCTGGCGAAAGAGAAACAGCAGCAGGGATCAGCGGATTCCGCCGAATTCTATTTTAAAGAGGCAGGTAAACTGGCTCAGCGTCTGGCATTTGATAAAGGAATGCTGCAGTATGCTGGTCATTATTGTGTCTTTTTGTACCAGGAGGTTCGATATAATGAAGCATTAGCTATGGCTAAAAAGCAATTAGCAATCAGCCTTAAACTTAAGGATTTACCACGGGCTGCTGCGGCGTATAATAACATGGCTTTGCAATATCAGGCTTTGGGGGAAATGCAACGAGCCTCTGAAATGTTGATGAGTGCCCTGAATATTTTATCGGACATCGATCGTCCTACGCGACAGGATAGCTCGTTTTTACGAAAATACTATAACAACCTCAGTTCATTGCTACTTGATATGAACGATTTAGCGAAGGGCTTGCGCTATGCCATAAAATCGTATCAAATCGCTGAAGAATTACAGGATTCGGCCGGCATTGGGAGTAGTTTAGTCAATATGCTGGTTGCGGAGGCTATGAGTGGTAAGCTGGCTGATGCTGAAAAACACTGCCTAGAGCTATTGGCGCTTGGTCGGTCTTTAACTGATCCGCCTATGCAACTAAGGGCGCTTATTAATCTCGCTGACATTTATTGTCGACAAAAAAGGTATGAAGTGGCACTTTTAACCTACGATAAGGCGCAAGCTCTACTTGCAAAAGCGCCGCCAGGCAATGAGGTGTACATACTTGCCGGACTGTCGACAGTTTATAAAAACATGAAGCGATATGGAGAGGCGGATACTTATTTTAGCAAGGCGTTGGCCCTTGCCGAAAATGAGCTTGCTAAGCCGCAGCAAATGGAACTGCTACTTTCCGGAGCGGAGATTAAAGAAGCCACCGGATCATATCGAGAGGCACTTGACCTACGTAAACAGTATGAGCAACTCAGTGATTCGCTGCTTAATAGCGAAACACATCATACTATTCAGGAGTTGGAAGTGAAGTACCAAGCGTCGGAGAAACAAAAAGCTTTGGTAGAAAGAGACCTCAAGATCAGCAAGCAGCAACGTGAACTCGAACGCAAAAATAAGTGGATAATCCTTTCTATATTGGCAATGGTGATACTCGGCGTCTTCTTTATTTTTAGCAGATTTATCAACAAATTGAAACGGAAGGCAGAAGCGTCACGGCAAGAAAGTCGTTTGTTGGAAGCGAAGTTGAGAGGCGAAGAGGAAGAACGCGCTCGGACTGCACGTGAATTGCATGATGGGGTAGCAAGCATACTCTCAGCAGCAAAACTTCACTTAGGTATGGAGCTCGTCAATGAGCCGAAGACCGAAGGGAATGATGTCAATCGCCTGCTCGAATCGGCTCTAAAGGAGATCAGGAATATTTCTCATAACCTTGCACCGGAGGCTGTACTTGAGGAAGGCTTTGCCTATGCTATAGAAGAGTTCTGCCGTCGGGTTCGAAGCTCCTCACTTGAACTGAATTGCTATGTTATTGGTACATTGCCAAAATTCAAAAAAGACGACGAACTTTTATTGTATCGCATGATACAAGAAGCCGTTGCCAATATGGTAAAACATTCGGAGGCCACGGAAGGGATTGTACAGTTGGTAGCCACAGAAAATAGACTAGCAATTACTATAGAAGATAATGGTGTGGGATTTGATGTCGGGGGATCGAAGTCAAAGGGGCTCGGCCTGAAAAACCTGCTCTCCCGTACACAACTTTTAAAGGGTGTATGCGAAATTCAATCAACGCCGAATAAAGGCACCTCGATTTACATTGAAGTAAGTGCTACTGAAGTTGCGGAATCAAAAAAAATGCGAGGGCGAAAGGAAGTGATTGCTTAGGCCTGCAATGTT
Source organism: Olivibacter sp. EAT-5 (assembly GCF_044784325.1). Taxonomy (NCBI): domain Bacteria; kingdom Pseudomonadati; phylum Bacteroidota; class Sphingobacteriia; order Sphingobacteriales; family Sphingobacteriaceae; genus Olivibacter; species Olivibacter sp. EAT-5. Next base: position 4,324,233 of record NZ_CP173028.1, read on the forward strand.
CAACAGATGTTGGTCTTATTTGAAGGCAAAGGCCGAATGGTTATCCGGCCTTTATTAAAATGAGATAGTTTAACTTACTGTGTACGACCCGGATAGTTTTCCAGTCCTTTTTCAATGCAACTTATGGCGCTGGCCAAGTCTTCCAGGCATAAAACATAAGCAAGCCTAACTTGCTGTTCACCTAAACGGGTATCTGAATAGAATCCGGTTGCCGGTGCCATCATAACCGTCTGGTTATTATAGTCAAATTCTTCCAGCATCCATTGGCAGAACTTATCCGCATTATCGATTGGTAGTTTCGCAACTACATAAAATGCACCACCCGGAGTAGGGCAGTAGACACCTGGGATTTTATTCAGTCCTTCTACCAGTAAATCTCGTCTTTTTGTATATTCACTGATTACATTATCAAAGTAACTTTGTGGCGTGTCAATAGCAGCTTCGCCTGCTATCTGGGCAACTGCGGGAGGGCTTAATCTTGCCTGTGCAAATTTTAAACCGGCTTCCAGTATCTCTCGGTTTTTGGTGATTAAACAGCCTAGTCGAGCACCACATGCGCTATATCTCTTGGATACGGTATCAAAAACGACGACATGATTTTCCAATCCTTCCATATGCATCGGAGAAATGAAAGTATTACCATCGTAACAGAATTCTCGGTAAGCCTCATCAGAAAAAAGGTAAAGATCGTGTTTAAGGCAGAGTCCTTTCAGTGCCTCCATCTCTTCCTGCGAATAGAGGTATCCCGTAGGATTGTTGGGGTTGCAAATGATAACGCCTTTCGTCTTCGGACCAATCAACTTTTCAAATTCGGCAATATTGGGTAAAGCAAAGCCATTATCTATACTGGAAGGAATTGGCTTTACTTCCACACCGGCCATACATGCGAAGCCGTTATAATTGGCGTAAAAAGGCTCCGGTATAATCACTTCATCTCCGGGATCGAAACAGGATTCCATGGCAATTGTAATTGCCTCCGATCCGCCGGTGGTTACGAGAATGTTATCTGCTGAAATATTATAACCAATGTTATTATAATAAGTGCTTAACTTTTCGCGATAGCTGGCATTTCCTTGTGAGGGAGTATAGGCCCACACCTTGAAGTTAATGTTTTTAACGGCATTGAGCATGGTTTCCGGCGTTTCAATGTCAGGTTGTCCGATATTGAGATGGAAAACTTTTTTGCCCATTTTTTTTGCTTCGTCGGCATAGGGTGTCAATTTTCTAATAGGGGAAGCGGGCATGCGCTTACCCTTGTTGGATATTGTTGGCATAATATATTGTTGGCAATTTTGATACAAACTTACTAAAGTAAATCAACAAAAAAAGCCGCTTAGTTTATGAAGCGGCTTCCTGTTGTTCTTATTAAATGCTTTATTTTACTACTTCTCCTTTTATATAAAGGGACTTTAGCGGCGTCTTTGCATTTGAACGGATGGTTACCGACTTGCTGAAAGGTGCCGCCTGGGCTGCGTTGAAGGTTACACTGATGGATCCCGCTTCACCCGGCTTTATCGGCGCATTTGTGTACTTAGGAACGGTACAACCACAAGAAGACTCGACTTTGGTAATAATCAAAGGTTCAGTTCCTACATTCGTAAACTTAAATTCATACGAAACGGGTTTACCTTGGGGAATCTTGCCAAAATCATAAGTCTCTTTTTCGAACTTAAACTCCGCATTGCCATCTACTTTCCAAGCCGTGAAGGCTGTGAAAGCCACTAAAAGCGTAAAAATGGTTAATAGTTTTTTCATTTGCATACATTTTTTAGCGATGAAGTAATCTGCCGTTATCTGAGACAGTCTCATCTTTTTGTTTTTGTATAAGAATCTATTTCCTATGCTTTACAGCACCTTTGCCGGTGCTGTCCAAAAGCAAGCAAACTTCAATTCTTCGCATAAATTTATAACAAAAATATGATAAAAGGCAATTATAATGCCAATAAAGTAAGTAATATATTTGTTTCTATTTGATAGTGAAGCGCTTCATTTTATGGTGCCAACTAGTGCGAAACAATTCCGTTTTTTTATAGTCGACTAATAATGTTACTTTTACGGAAGAATGAACCAATTTAATTTATGATATAATGCTTTATGTGCACAGCTGAAATTTTGTTTGTTCTTTATGTGAAATTTTAAAATAGCTTTGGGGTTTGTAGGCATAACGCAGAATTTTATATAATTTTTATTACTTTTGAATTTTAAGCATGATTTCTTGATATGTCAGATACTCACTTGAAATATACGGATCCGATTGATACCTCGAAACTTAGCTTTGAAGATTTTAAAGCTACAGTATTGAATGATTATCGCATTATATGCGAGAGTAGGGAAGCTAGCTTGTTAGGACGGAAAGAGGTATTAACGGGAAAAGCCAAGTTCGGCATTTTCGGTGATGGCAAGGAGGTGGCACAGATTGCAATGGCAAAGGTCTTTAAAGAGGGAGATTGGCGTTCGGGTTATTATCGAGATCAGACTTTTGCTTTTGCTACCGGTATATCAAATGTGTATGAATTTTTTTCTCAGATGTATGCACATCCGGATATTGAGGCGGAGCCTGCATCAGGAGGTCGCATGATGAATGGCCATTTTGCTACACGCGAGCTAAATGCCGATGGAAGTTGGGTCAATCAAACGCAACTTAAAAACTCTTCGGCAGATGTTTCTACCACCGGCGGACAAATCCCGCGATTGCTTGGCTTAGCGCAGGCGTCGAAAGTATATCGAGAAAATAAGGAGCTTGCTTATTTAACGCATTTTTCAAACAATGGGAACGAGGTGGCTTTTGGCACGATCGGTAATGCTTCCACTTCGGAGGGGGTTTTCTTCGAAGCATTCAACGCTGCCGGCGTGTTACAGATTCCCTTAGCTATTTCTGTTTGGGATGATGGTTACGGCATTTCGGTCCCCAATAAGTACCAAACGACGAAAGAAGACATTTCGGAAGTATTGCGAGGTTTTCAACGAGATGAAAAGGGGGAAGGGTATGAGATATTCAAAGTGCGCGGGTGGGATTATCCAGGCCTTTGTGAAACCTACGAACGTGCTATTCGTATGTGTAGGGAGGAACATGTTCCGGTATTTATCCATGTGATAGAGATGACGCAACCACAAGGGCATTCCACTTCCGGATCTCACGAGCGATATAAATCAAAAGACCGGCTCGACTGGGAAGCTGAATATGACTGCCTGGTGCAGATGAGAAAATGGATGCTCGAATCGGCCATCGCAACGGAAGACGAACTGGTCATGATTGAGCAGCAGGCGAAAGAATTTGTGAAGGAAGAGCAAGTGAGAGCTTGGAAAGATTATATAGGCGCTTTTGCCGAAGAAAAAGCAAAGGCTATTGAATTGCTGAATGCGATTGAGCATAAGTCGGCAAAAATTTTAGCTAATCGACTAAATGCAATCAAAGAACCGAATTTAAAGCAAATTTACGGTACCATTAGAAAGGCTTTAAGAGAATTGAGGGGGCAAGAAAGCCAAGGAAAGGATGCTTTAATCCGATGGTATAGAAAGCAGCAAAATGTCAATTACGAACGTTATAATTCAAAGCTATTTACTGATACGCCGGAGGCGCCGGATAAGGTAGAGATGGTACCTGTGGCTTACGATGAAGATGCAAGAATGGTAGACGGGCGCGAGGTGCTTAACGCTTGCTTCGCTGCCAATTTTAGTCGTGAACCGCGGTTATTGGCTTTCGGTGAAGATGTAGGAGCTATCGGCGATGTGAATCAGGGTTTCGCAGGCTTGCAAGCTAAATTTGGCGAACATCGTATTTTTGATACCGGTATTCGGGAAACGGCTATCATCGGACAAGGCTTGGGTATGGCACTAAGAGGACTGAAGCCAATTGCTGAAATTCAGTATGTAGATTATCTACTATATGGACTCACGGTAATGAGTGACGATTTGGCGTCTTTAAGTTATCGTACCAAGGGTGGGCAAAAGGCACCTTTAATTATTCGTACCAGGGGACATCGCTTGGAAGGAATATGGCATTCAGGTTCGCCTATGTCGATGATCTTAGGCTGCTTGAGAGGACTTCATGTATGTGTACCACGTAATATGACGCAAGCTGCCGGTATGTACAATACCTTGTTGCGGTCGGACGAACCGGCGCTGATGATTGAGAGTCTGAATGGTTATCGCTTGAAAGAACGAATGCCTGCCAATGTGGGCGATTTCACGGTTCCTTTAGGAATCGCTGAGGTGGTGAGAGTGGGTAGCGATATTACGGTTGTTTCTTATGGATCTACACTTCGCTTGGTACAGGAGGCTGCGGGTGAACTAAGTGAAATGGGAATTTCGGTTGAAATTGTAGATGCACAAACCTTACAGCCTTTTGATAAACTACATACTTGTGGGCAATCGCTCTCAAAAACCAGCAAACTGTTGGTAGTAGATGAAGACGTTCCTGGCGGAGCTTCTGCCTTTATATTGCAACAAGTGTTGGAAGAGCAAAACGGATATTTCCATCTCGATTGTAAACCTCGTACTCTATCCGCTAAAGCACATCGGCCACCTTATGGTTCGGATGGGGATTACTTTACGAAACCATCTGTAGATGATATCATCGAGATGATTTACTCGATGATGCATGAATCCAATCCTGATAAATTTCCGGAAATTATCTAAAAAAGAAGTTAAAAGTCGTCATTTCGATTAGGCAGTGCGAAGCTGGAAATTTTCTAGTTTATATTCATCGCACTGGTCTCAACTGAAATGACGACGATAGATAGAGATCGTTACGCGCGACCTAAATTCAAATTGCGTAAATAGTGATCAACAATTACTAAGGCAGCCATCGCTTCTACAATCGCTACCGCCCTGGGAACAACACAGGGGTCGTGCCGACCTTTTCCTGAAATCTCTGTTTCTTCTCCTTGCTGGTTAATCGTAGATTGTGAACGCATAATCGTTGCGACAGGTTTAAACGCGACCCTGAAATTGATGTCCATACCATTTGAGATACCGCCTTGAATACCACCTGAAAAGTTCGTTAAGGTTTTAAGCGAAGTCGCCTGCTTAATAGGATTAACGAAAATATCGTTATGTTCTGAACCGCGCATGCTTGCACCGCTAAAGCCTGATCCGTATTCGAAACCATGAACCGCATTGATACTTAACATAGCTTTGCCTAAATCGGCATGCAATTTGTCAAATACCGGCTCACCTAAACCGACCGGAACTCCCTTTATAACCGCACTCACCACGCCACCAACGGTATCTCCCTCTTTTCTGACGGAATCAATAAAAGTAATCATTTGGTTGGCCGTAGCAGGATCGGCACATCGAACAATGTTTGCTTCCCGAATAGCCACTAATTGATTTACATCCAGATCTCCCAAATTAGGGGCTTCTATATTTCCAACGGCTGACACGTGGGCAAAAATGCTTATACCAAGTTCTTTAAGAAAAAGTTTGGCCACAGCCCCTGCTGCTACTCTTGCCGCAGTTTCTCTAGCCGAAGAACGTCCACCTCCACGATAATCACGTATGCCGTACTTCGTTTGATAAGTATAATCGGCATGAGAAGGACGATACTTATCCTGAATATGAGAATAATCCTTCGAGCGTTGGTCTTCGTTTGGAATGAGCATTGCCAACGGAGTGCCGGTAGTTTTTCCTTCGAAAATGCCGGAAAGAATTTTAACGGTGTCGCTTTCCTTTCGTTGGGTGGTGATTTTTGACTGACCAGGTTTGCGTTTATCGAGCTCAGCCTGTATAAAATCAAGGTCGACACTTATATTTGGAGGACAGCCATCAATGATTACACCAATAGCATCTCCATGAGATTCTCCAAAAGTAGTAATACGAAAGCTCTGTCCGAATGAATTTCCTGCCATAGGTAATAATTTTTGTTAAAGTAATTGTATGTTTTCGAAGGACGCTTGCTTAATCTAATATAAAACCTACGCTTGCCAAATGCTCCCAGAAAGCGGGGTATGATTTACCCACCACCGCAGGATCTTCGATTACAATCTCGTCAAAAGCAAGAGCCAACGGAGCAAAGGCCATTGCCATACGATGGTCTTCGTAGGTTTTTATTACGGTGCTTTTTGGCATCGCTTTGTTTGATGTCCTCAAGTGATAAATTTGATTGTCTTCAAGCAATTGCACTCCAAATTTAGCTAATTCATTTTGAAGCGCTAAAATACGGTCTGTCTCTTTGATCTTAAGGGTTTCTAAACCGGTAAAGCTTGCATCGTATCCCAGAGCTGCACAACAAGCAATAATGGTTTGTGCTAAATCAGGGCATTCTTTTAAATCAAAAAACCGTTTGCTGTCCGATGTAGTCGTTTTCTCAATTTTAACACCTTTATTTTCAAAGGTGGAACGAACACCAAAGTTTGCCATAATTCCAGCAATTGCACGATCGCCTTGTAGACTGCGATCTTTAAGTCCGGGTAAAAATAAGCAACTACCCAGTGGCGCAAGTGCTACTAAGGCATACCAGTAAGATGCGGCACTCCAATCAGGCTCTACGTGTAGGATCGAATCTTGTACGGGTTGCTTGCGGATTGTAATGCTATTTTCATTCCACTCATGAGTAATTCCTGTTTCTCTTAACATATCCAAGGTCATATCGACGTAGGGTTTGGATGTTAAGGTGCCTAGGATATTTAGACGAAGCCCCTTAGGAAGAAACGAAGCAACAAGTAATAAAGCGGATAGGTATTGACTGCTGACATCACCTTTTATAAAGACTTCTTCCTGCTGTTGCGTGAAATTACCATGTATTTGCAAAGGAGGGAAGCCTGGTTGTTCAATGTAATTTATATGCGCGCCAATGGTTTGAAGCGCATCAACTAAGATACCTATGGGACGTTGTTTCATCCGTTCAGACCCCGTTAATACGAAGGAGCCCGGAATGGTTGAAAGGTAGGCGGTAAGGAAACGCATAGCCGTTCCCGCAGGTCCGACATCAATTGTTCGGTTTTCCTGCGGTGTATGCAGCGAGTCCAAAACAGCTTTCAGGGTTACAGTATCATCTGCATTGGATAGATTCTCGATGCGAACTTTTCCTTTGCTGAGCGCGCTTAAAATAAGCGCGCGATTACTTTCACTTTTAGATCCGGTTAATTGAACGGTGCCTTGTATGGCCCCGTTCGGATACGATACGCTGAGTGTTTTCGTGTTCATTAGGCCTCCACTGCTGGTTTGGCGTTCATGATTTGATTCTGTTTGCGAATAGATTCACCGTGAATCAATTCTAATAATTTAACAGTAAAGTCTTCCTCCAGGTTTAAGGCCTTTGCAAATTTGCTGCGTTTCTCGATGATTTCCTCCCAGCGATTTACCTGTAAAATCGTTACTTTATTGTCTCTTTTGTATTCACCGATTTTTTCAACGATTTTCATTCTATCTGCAACTTTTTTGATGATCTGATCATCAATAGCATCAATCTCCTTCCGCAAGGCAGCAAGTTTATCTTCGAATACGGGGTCATTTGATTCTGCTTTTCGAAGGGAAAGGTTGTTAATGAGATCTGCTAATGCTGCCGGAGTTACTTGTTGCTTTGCGTCTGTCCAAGCTACCGATGGATCGATGTGCGACTCAATGATAAAGCCTTGCATGTCCAAATCCACTGCTTTTTGCGCTACGTAAGGTATTAATTCTCTTGTGCCGCAAATATGGCTAGGATCATTGATGATAGGAAGTTCGGGGGCCACCGTTTTTAATTGAATAGCTAGATCCCACATAGGCTCGTTACGGAAAGCTGTTTTTTCATAGGAAGAAAAACCACGATGTATTGCGCCCAATTTCTTGATTCCTGCGCGATTGATACGCTCTAAAGCGCCAATCCACAACGATAGGTCGGGATTAACCGGGTTTTTTACTAAGACTGGAACATCGACGCCCTGTAGGGCATCAGCAATTTCCTGAACGGTAAAAGGATTGGCAGTTGAGCGGGCACCTACCCATAGTATATCCACACCGGCAGCTAACGCCTCCTCTACATGTTTGGCGGTAGCCACTTCTGTTGCGGTCAATAAGCCGGTCTCTTCTTTAGCTCGTTTTAACCATTCCAGGCCGATGCTTCCAATGCCTTCAAATTCGCCCGGACGAGTACGGGGTTTCCAGATGCCTGCGCGTAACACAGAGATCTTGCCGGTGGCAGCCAGCAAATGAGCCGTAGCAACTACTTGTTCTTCTGTTTCGGCACTGCAGGGTCCCGCAATTACTAAGGGTTCTTTGCCGGTAGCTAACCATGAGCTTAAGGGCAAGATGTCTAAATTTAGCTTCATTGTTCTATTGTATTATATTTTGTATTGCTGTTAATAATTCCTAGTTTATTATACCTTATCGTTTTTTATATACTCGCCTAAAATGTTAAAATTAATGGTATGTTTGAGCGTTTTCCGAATCGCTGCATCGTAGTTGTTTTGTTTTTTCCACTCAATGTCCACATAAAAATCATATTCATTGCGCTTTCCCAATACGGGCATCGATTGGATTTTACTCATGTTTATTTGCTCTTCAGCAAAAAAAGTGAGTACACGAGCTAAGGATCCGATGCTATTGTCTGTTTGAAAGAGCAGCGTTGCTTTGTTGGCTTTGGGATTTTCTGTTTTTTCTTTGGAGAGAATCAGGAAGCGCGTATAGTTCTTTTTGTTTGTTTCAATCCTCCGATCAATGATTTCCAAACCATATAATTTTGCCGCTAACTGATTCGCTACAGCTGCCGTGTCAGTTAATTTATTTTCGGCGATTTTTTTTGCGCAGGAGGCCGTATCGGTACCTTCCGTTATTTTAAATTGAGGGTGTTCCTCCAAGTAATCAGCACACTGCCGTAAGGCAATAGGATGAGATTCTACCTTTTTGATCTGTTCTAGTTTAGTTCCTGGTAAAGCTAGCAGGTTAAGCTGAATGCTTAAATAGACCTCACCTACAATCGGGAAGTGATAATCGTGCAGTAGTGTGTAGTTAGGAAGCAAACTTCCGGCAATGGAGTTTTCGATGGCCATCACAACATAGTCTGCCTCATTCTTCTTTAAAGCCTCGCATGTATGTTTAAAAGTTTCGCACTCCACCGTCTGGATGTCTTGACCGAAATATTTGAAAGCTGCTTCTTCGTGGAAAGAAGCACGTGTTCCTTGAATAGCTACTCTTATTTTGCTCATTTTAAATCTCAAAAAAAAAAGTCCCGGTGAACAACCGGGACTTTCTTATACATTTTATTTCTTTATACATGCATATTAATCCCGGCCCTTACTGCTAAAGTAAAAGTAACCAAAGAACCAATATGCAGCTGTGTATTTCATTTTTTCTTTTTGATACCGCAAATATATGTAAGAATTATTATGAAACAAGAAAAAAAATAAAAAAATGTAAATATTCTTTCCTGATGCAGTTCTCTTCAAAAGAAAATGGCTGCATCAGGCATCGTTGTTTAGGCACTTGGCGATGAAATCAAAGTGCCCTGTGTATAGTTTTCGTTGTGTTGCGATAAATCTAAACCTTGCTCTTCTTCCTCGGAAGTAACACGAAGTGGCTGAATCAAATTAACCAGCTTAAAGATGACGAAAGATACTGCAAAGCTGAAGGCTACAACGATAAGCATCGCTTTCAATTGGGTGAAAAAGAACTCTGGATTGCCATAGAAGAGGCCGTCGTTACCTATTGGATTCACCTTTTTGCTGGCAAAAACACCCGTCAACAACATGCCAACCATACCGCCTACGCCATGACAAGGGAATACATCCAACGTATCATCCAAAGCTGACTTAGATTTCCATTGAACGACAAGATTAGAAATGATGGCCGCAACCACGCCGATGAAAATGCTTTGCGGAATTGCTACGAAGCCCGCTGCGGGGGTAATGGCTACCAGGCCGACAACCGCTCCGATACAAAAACCTAGTACAGATGGTTTTTTTCCTTTAATGACATCAAAAAACATCCAGGACAGGCCTGCTGCAGCGGCGGCTGTATTCGTCGTGCCGAACGCGGATACCGCTAAATCATTTGCAGCCAGTGCCGACCCTGCGTTAAAGCCAAACCAACCGAACCAAAGCAAACCGGTGCCTATTAATACATAGGGAATGTTTGCCGGTGGTACTTCTTGGTGTTCAAGGTGCGATTTTCTGCGTTTTAGTACCAATGCTCCTGCTAGTGCAGCGCAGCCTGCAGATATATGTACCACGGTTCCACCAGCGAAATCAAGCACGCCCATCTTAGCTAAAAAGCCTTCGGGGTGCCAGCTCCAGTGTGCCAAGGGAGCATAGACAAACAGACAGAACAATACGATGAAAAGGATGTAGGATGTAAATCGGATGCGTTCGGCAACGGCACCGACTACTAATCCGGGAGTAATGATGGCGAACATTAGCTGAAAAAGTGCAAATAAGGAAAGTGGAATCGTAGGTCCACCGCCCCAAGGTTCACCGGAAATTACGTTATTAAAGAACAGAAATGTTTTTGGATCACCAATGAAACCGCCTATCGAATCACCGAAACAGAGGCTAAACCCAACAATAACCCAGATTACACTTACGATTCCGGCCGCAACTACACTTTTGATCATCGTGGAGATTACATTTTTTCGATGCACCATACCTCCATAAAAAAAAGCCAAACCGGGAGTCATCAGGAAAACCAAGGCTGCTGCCGTAATTACCCATGCAATGTCAGCTCCACTGTAAACGCCCTCACCATTAAATGCTGTGACGGGTTGAATAAAAATTGAGGCAATAGCCACCGCAATCAAGACCAGAAAGGGTGTCGATTGTTTGATTGAATTTGTTTCCATAATTGTACTTAAAGTTGATTTCTACTATTTTCTTTAGAATGCGTACACAGCTGCAATTAAAAACTGTGACGCTGTTTTTGTCGTATTTAAATTCTTTTTGAAGAATATTTCCTCCGAACCGGAGTCGAGCCGGAGTTCGGGTATGATCGTTAAAGGACCCGCTTTTACATTCCCGCTAAGAGTGATAGCCTTAATCGAAGTGCCTTCCGTTTTTACATTATCTACCGTTGTGTCCTTGTTTTTGAAATACTCGCCTCGTGCACCTAAGGCAAAGGCATCAGAAAAGGCGTACTGGGCGTACAAGGCACCGCCGTGATAACCACCTTCGTCATCGGAAATCTTATAATTTGCACCGTTCAGACCGAGTTTGAATGCGTCGGTTATTTGGTAAGAAGTGGTTAAGTCGAAGATGGTGCCGGTACCACTTACGTCAGGTGCCGAATGGCCATTAAGAAAATTGAGGTATGCATCCCAGCCTTCTACAGGCGAAACGTGAAGTTGGGCCCCCACATGTGATACGCCATTGAGATCCTGGTATTGATTCCAGTCATTGAAAAGACCAACCATTAAACTTACCTTCTCTGAAAAGGTGTACGTGCCCTTTATTCCGGCATTTTGAAAAGGGCCTGTCGAAAAAAGATAGGAAGTAGAGTAGTTAAAGTTACCCGTAGGTGAAATAATTTCATATCCTATAAAGGTTCCCATGAAACCTGCAGTCATTGAAAACTTGTCGGTAAAATCATAGCTAACATACAGGTTTTGCAAATGGAAGGAATCGCCATCTTTGCCGGGAACAATGGATTGACCTTGTCCGCGAGGGCCAAAAGAAATTTCTCCAACAAAAGAAGCTTTATTCACCTTTTTGCTGACAGCTAGGTCTAACATACCTAGTGAAATAGAATTTTGCTCATTAGCAAAGCTGGTAGGGATATTGGAATACCCATTTTCCGTTCTATACCCGGAAAAATCGTACTTATAGTACATGTCAGCCGAACCGGTTATGACTAATGGACTTGTTTCATTCTCTTGAGCATTTGCACCTAGGGCAAGGGCGCAAAACATAAATGTTGAAGAAATTTTGGTAATCGATTTCATTTTTTTCGTTTGGTTTACGGTGTTTGGATAATTTGATAACGGTTTTTTTACTGTTTAGTCTTTTTTATTTCATGCAATTGTTTTGTTATGGTTTTTAAAATTGTTGTTTAACTGGAATTTTATTCTATTTTTTTTATATAAATTAGTTTTAGGTTATTTTTTTGATATATATATCTTTAATTTTTTGTCAAATCTATAATTGTTGTTGGTTATTTCCAAAAAAAAATGACTTTTTTTGATAAAAAAATAATATGATGATGTTTTTATTGGTTTTATGGCGGTTTTTGTGAGGTATTTTATTCTTTAAATGTAATTGTATGGAAATATTTTTTTACTTCTTTTTGATTTTTGTTGCTTTTGTGCTGAAGTGTTCGTTGTTTTTTAATGTTTTTTGCTTATTTGCCTTTTTTTTTAAGATTAGATTGTTTGTTTTGGATAAATCTAGCAAGAAAGCCGAATTCACTATTGACTTGCATCTGTTGCCATTTATCCTTGCTCCGAAGTTTATAATGGCATTCTAATACTTGTAGCGTATCCTTGCTTTTAATCGCATGTGCTGCGATCGATCTACTATGAAAGCTGGTGCAAAAATTTTTGGGTCTCCTATAATCATATGCTTATTGCTAAATCCTAACCTACGGGCACAAGGTCTAAAAGATAGCTGGGTGGGACGCCAGGTCCACCGGATTTTTAATGACACAGCTTCTGCCGCGGAAAAAAGCTTTACGGTTTATCCCACTTTTGGCTATGCGCCCGAAACGGGGATAGAGCTGGGGGCTTCGGCCCTTCAGCTATTTCGTGCTAAGAACGATTCATTGAACAGGTTGAGCGAGCTGCAGGCGTTCGCTTTCTTTACTTTTAAGGCTCAGTATGGCTTATGGCTTGATAATGCGATATACGGCGACAAAGACAAGTGGTTTTTGCTGGGAAGAACGCGTATCCAGCGTTTTCCTCTGTTTTATTATGGTATCGGGCCTCGTACCGGAGAATCTAATCATGCGGTGGTGGACGCTTTTAGCATTGCCTTTAAGCAACGTGTTTTAAGGAAAATCAGTAAGGATTTTTTTGTTGGCCCTGAGGTTGATTTTCAACAACTCACCGATGTGTCTTTTAATCGACCTGCTTCAGGGGGGCCGATGCTTCCCTTGGGAGCGGATGGTTCGTTAAACCTCGGACTGGGTGCGGCTTTGGTTTATGACAATAGGCATAATGTGTTAAATGTAAGGAAAGGGTTCTTTGGGGAGCTTTCTTTTTTGAACTACAGCCCCTCGTTGGCCAGTGATTACCGCTTTAATAGTGTTAATTTAGATATACGGTCTTTTCATGTGCTAAACAAGCGCAATACCCTTGCTTGGCAGCTTTTTGGCAACTTTGTCCGTGGAGATGTACCCTTCAACCTGTTAGCCCTGATGGGGGGCGATATGCTGATGCGTGGCTATTACCAAGGTCGGTATCGAGATAAGAATATGTTAGCCTCACAGGTTGAGTTTAGAATGTTGCCGTTAGCGTTCAGTAAAAGGGTAGGAGCGGTTGTATTTGGATCAATGGCAACGGTAGGTCCGAGCATTGACGCGCTTAGCTTTTCCAATCTAAAATGGTCAGGTGGTTTTGGCCTTCGTTATTTACTCTTTCCAAAAAAGGATATTTATATCCGCTTGGACATCGGTTTCACACAAGAAGGCGCGGGTTTCTATATTTTCAATGGAGAGGCTTTTTAGGATTTTTTTTCATGCGGGTAAACAAAACGAATTTCCGGGCTGTTTTCTTTATACATCCGATAATAAACTGTATATGGAGCAAATGAGGATCCCTGAGGAAATGCTAGTTCATTTCAATTATGAAGCGAAAGATGTACCGCAAACGGTGCGGGAACTACGTCCCATCATATTCCAGGACGGAAATGATTTTTGTTGTGTGTTGGGACCTGATATGAAAAAAGGCATTTTTGCATGTGGTTTATCGCCGCAGGAGGCGTTGAAGAATTGGCAACGTAACTTAGACGAACGGATAAAGAACCATTCCGACAATGATGAAGTAGCTAATTATGTTGTAGATGCATTAAAGGCTTCAAACAAAAAGATTTGGTGACGATCTTTTTGAATGGCGGTAATACATAATGAACGCGTTTATAATAATAATAAAGGACATAACTACATGCTATTAATGTTGTATGTAAGATCGGATCTGGAGGCGATATGCACGGAACAATGCAAACAATTATAATAATAGCGGGTTTTTTCTTTGATTTGCAATGTCTTTAAAAAGATTCTCTTAAAGACGGCTAAAAAAAGAAAAAAATGCTTCTTCCAATTGGAGACGATAATCGGGATCGGAAGACGATCCCCTTTGTAAATTATACACTTATCGCTATTAATATATTCGTGTTCGTTTTTTGGCAACATTTCGGTAATAATATTTATTTCACTTTTGCTTATGCAACGATCCCCGCGGAAATATTAACAGGTAGGGATATTATCACTGAGAGTCAACTGATTGCTGACCCCTTTACTGGAGATGTTTTCGAGCTGCCGGGATTACAAAAAACACCTGTACCGGTTTTTTTAACATTGATAACTTCCATGTTTATGCATGGCGGCTGGGCCCACTTGGGAGGGAATATGCTGTATCTCGGTATTTTCGGCGATAACCTGGAAGACCGTATGGGACATATCAACTATTTGCTCTTTTATCTGCTAACAGGAGCATTAGCCGGTTTGAGTCATGTGTTCAGTACTTTTATTCTTGGACAAGATCTACTGATTCCCAGTTTAGGTGCGTCGGGCGCCATTTCCGCTGTATTAGCAGGATATATGGTTTTGTTCCCGCGAAGAAGCGTTTACGTATGGATTTTATTCGTTGTGATCTCCGTGCCGGCTTTTCTGGCGGTGGGACTATGGTTTCTTTTCCAAGTATCAAATGGTCTTGGTGCGCTAGGTGGGCAGCAAGCGGGCGGCGTTGCCTATGCCGCCCATATTGGTGGTTTCCTTTTTGGCTTATTGTTGGTAATGCGATTTGTAAAGAAAAAGAAATTTAGAAAGAGGGTATAAAGCCAATATCATCCAAAGCAATCACACCGGAGGGCGACTGATCAAAAATAAAGGAGATGCTTTGCAGATTATTTAAATCGAATGAAGCGCTGTTTTTTTTCAACCTGCTTAGATCAAAGTAGAAGAAGTCGGGGATCGCTTCGGCATCTTCGTTTGCATTGAGAAAAGCATATTTTGTCAATTTTTTCTGTATCTGCGGTTGTAAAGGGAAACAGTTGCTCAACAAAAAATTAAGCCGATTTCCTGAACGGTCTACCAATTCTATTGTGAAATCAATGGGCGGCATTTCTTCGATATTTTGCTTTTGTTTTTTCTCTTTCCTACTTGCATCCTTTTCTTGTCTTTTCTCTCGGTTACTCTTTTTCCCCTTTGTTAGGTGAAGCGAACTTTCGTCGCTTGTTGTAAGGTTGAAGACAAGCGCCTTATCTTCTGTTGCCAAATGGATGCTGTCATTAAAGTTAAATGTATATCTACCAATTAGCTTCTTGTCATCTTCCAAATTCCACCCTATATAGGCTACACGTGAGAGATGATCTCCCCACATTAGCTTATGTTGTGCTTCTCTCCACACACTTAAATTCGTTGCATTTATATTTACACCAGGTATGGTAGCTGTCGTCAGATTCAAGTCTTCTTCATAGCGTGCCAGGAATATGGACTTGCTTGATTCATACTGGTTAAAATAGATTTGTTCGGGAAGCCAATCACGACCAGATCGGTAGTCCATAAATAAAGGTGTATAGGCTGTCATACCTCTTAGATGTACGTCAAGGAAGGCGCTAATATAAACCTTGGCTATTTGTTCCTGATCTTTTGCCTCCATGACGTTGGTCATGTTAAACTGGTTGATGAAAGGTCGACTAGCGTCATATTTACCCCAGCTTGTATTGAACTGCCCATGGTTGGCATGATGAACATACAG
Source organism: Olivibacter sp. EAT-5 (assembly GCF_044784325.1). Classification (NCBI taxonomy): domain Bacteria; kingdom Pseudomonadati; phylum Bacteroidota; class Sphingobacteriia; order Sphingobacteriales; family Sphingobacteriaceae; genus Olivibacter; species Olivibacter sp. EAT-5. The sequence continues at coordinate 4,340,053 of NZ_CP173028.1, forward strand.
GCCTGCCTTAAAACCTTGATAAGAGGGATTGTATTGAATACGCTTATATGTACTTAGTCCTCCATACGACTGCATATCCATATCGTGTGTTCCCTGTATTACAAGATAGTTGATGTCTTGAAGGGGGGCTAAGATGGATGCAGGTTTGTATTGACCATCTACGGGCGCTATCGCTACATAAGCTTTGATGGAGAAGTTAAAGTCGAACTTCTCATTTGCATTATCTGGAAAGCTGGGTAGACTATTGAACAAGGCGGCATGAGACATCGCTTCACCGCCACGTGAGTGGCCCACTAAGGCGATGTTATTCATATCAACGCGCCGATAAAATGGATTTGATGGATCTTCATTCCATTTTTTCCACAGTTCCAAGTGTTTTAACATTAACCATCCGCGTGTGCCATTTTCTTTTTCCAAACCACCTCGGGGCATATCAGTAAAACTCCCATTCAGAAAATTCTCGTCAACGGATGCAACGATATAGCCTTTGCTGGCAAGTAGTTCGCCTAAGTAATCATAGCCACTTTCTGACCAGTCTTGCGCCAGATGATTTCCATGTACAATCAAAACAAGGGGAGCAGGCCCTTGTAAGTTGTTTGGATACCAGACCATCGCGTTTAATGGAAGTGCCGTTTCATTAAAACCGAAATACCAAGTACGCAATTTACCTGAAATACCGGTCCAAGATTTTAACAAAAAGGATGCGTCTACAGTGGGGGATTTTATGGTAGCATCTTTGCCATATATTGTACGATGTTTATCGTTCCCCGATCCATAGCTTAAAAAGGAAACCTGCCATTTACCTCTCTGCGCTGGATTGGCTGCCTTTATGGTTGGGGGAAGTTTTGCCAGTAACTTGTAATTTTTGATGGACTCGACCCTTCTTCCGGGATATAGAAAAAGAAATAAACCAAGTCCCAAACCAACAAGTCCCAGACCAAAGATCATAATAGCCGGTAATTGCCTTTTTCTTGTATGTTGGCTTTCTTTATGTTGCCTCCAATAAGATAAGGCACCAAAAATCAAGGCAGGGAAAATAATAACGAAGCCGATAACGATCCAATTGTATGGCCAACTCAGTCGATCAAAAAATAAAATAAAGAAAATAACAAAGGCGATGGATTGTCGAAAATAGCGTGGGGTTTTTGCGGCAAGACCTATGGCAAAACTGATGATAACAGCAATGACATAAGATGCGATAACGTAACAAAATAGAGTGAGCAGATAATAACCGAATCCGACAGCCGATAGGAAACCATCAATTGTATTGAAAGCAAAAAAGAGCGATGAGACAAGGAAAATTCCTATCCCGCTGGCTTTGAGCGTTCGATTATTTGGCGTGAAAAATGCAATTGCTTTTTGGAACCAATTGCGGGTTCGTTTCCACCAACTATTAGGATGCTGTTGTATGTTTTGTTCCATTGTTTAAACCAACAAGTAAAAAATTACAAATCGCTTGATATTAAGGTGTAAACGAAGGTACAAAGCTTTTCCAATATAAAATTGTATGAAATTAGCCTCCCGTATTGCTTATAATTTTCTGTATTGATTGGGAGTGAATCCTGTTAGCTTTTTAAAAATTTTCGTGAAATGGGCTTGATCGGAAAAGCCGCAGCGGTAAGCAACTTCAGTAAGTGTGGCGTGCTGCGATTTCAGTAGGATAAGCGCTTTTTCGACTTTGATCTGGCGCAGATATTCACCGGCTGTACAGCCAAAATAACGAGCGAAATACCGAGAAATTGTTACCGGATGTACTTGTAGATAGTGAGCCAATGTATGAAGGGATAATGGCTTATCCCATTCGTCATACAGGATCGATTTAATTTTTTTTGTCCATTCAGGAAAAAGATGTTCCCTTTTGTTGGATTTACCGTTTAGTGTTAAACAAAGCTGTTGAAGCGACAGGGGAGTATCCGCATCATTTAAGTAAATTTCACGCATAATCTGCATGAGGCAAGCGGTATTGATTGATGGCTGCGCTTCGAACATAAATGATTCATCCGGTATCGAGATATCATAATTCTTGAAAAAGTCAGCGGTTAGTTCCATATTAAATATCCGCGTTCCCTGCACATAGTTCAGGTTTTGATGTGGTATTCCGGGATAATAGTACAGACTAGTACCAGCCATTTGTATTTGTGTCCCCTTTTCTCTCAATTCCCTGCTGCCTCCCGACAAAATATGTGAGAAATGTGGGTTACTATGGTAATGCCATTCGGATGACATGCCTGGCTTAAACGTTGTTTCACTTGCTATAATGCCGTCAAATATCAATTGTTTCACTTTTTCACCGACATAAGTGCCTATTTCAAATCGGACGGGAGGACAAGCCAGCATGTGGAATCGGAATTAATGTTTATTATAGTATAGACGGTGAAAGTGCTGTGTTGTTACGCCTAATTAACTTCATTTTATGAATCCTTTCATCTCTGTGCGATTGCAAATATTCATCATCACAACAGATATTCAATGCTTCTTATAAACCTTGAATCTCAGATGGCTAAGTGATAAAATCGTTAATTTTAATTATTCCGGCCAACTACATGATCGTTCTTCATATCCAACAGCTTAATAGCTGATGCTGCAACGATTCCACCTAGGGTGTACCAAGCTACCGTGAGAATTTTACTAACCATACTTTTATTGATTGGTGCGTCGTTTAATCCCAAAGGTTTTGTAAGACCGATTGCTCCAAGTCCAGCGGTTAATCCGTAACCTGCGCCTCTCCAGAACAAGCCCTGTGAATCGCCTTTCCCAATAGCACTGTAATACATGGTATTACTGGCAAGATCGCTTAAAAGCGTAGTTGCATACAATTTTTTTCCGGTTGGAGGTGTTATGCCAACAGTCCGACTGGTTTTCTTGATAGCTTCCTGCCCGACCTTGTCGATTTCCGGCGCTTCTTTAAACAGTTTTTTAGCACTTTCGTGAATGATATTTAAAATAAGGGCTCCTGCTAACCCCCCTAACATGTTAATTGCGAACTTCATATCGTTTTCTCTTTTATCTTCGATGCATTATGACCAGCTACCGTCAACTGATCGCTTATCCCTAAAAGAACAAATGACGATAGATAATGTTGTAAATGCCTTAAATTTCATGCGTGAGAATGATGCTAGCCAAGCAAAATTCATCAATAGCTGCCTATTGGTTGAGTCGACTATTTCTTTATAGGCTTATTCCCTTTACATTTGCAGATATGGATTCAATTAAACGACTATGCGGTGCGTCAACCTGTTTTCTCTGTAATCAAGTTAGCGATGAAATATTTAGAGCGATTAAGGCCAAAGGCACCCAAGGTCAAATAGCTAAAGGCCAAATACTTTTTAAAGAAGGCGATAAAGCTGATACCATTTATTTTATTACAGAAGGTTGTATCAAGACCCATATGAAATGGAGCGAAGATCGGGAATTTATACTCCATTTTAATCGGCCAGGCGAAGTTCTGGGATATCGGGGAATGGGAGGCGACTTGAAATACCCAATTTCCGCAACTGCCCTCCAAAAAAGCTACGTATGTTCGCTTAGCCTCGATTCCTTTGACCGCTTGTTAGATGCCGACTCGGCTTTCGCCAGAAAATTTTTGAACTTTCATATTAATGAATTACGCGACGCCGAAAAAAGAATGCGTGATTTAGCATTAATGGAAGTGAAGGGAAGGGTAGCGAATACGGTTATTACCCTGGAAGCACAATTTGGCTGCGATAGCCTTGGATTTATTGCAATTGAACTAAAGAGGCAAGATTTGGCTTATTATGCAGGAACGGTCTATGAAACCTTCTTCAGAATGCTCAAACAGCTGGAGGAAGAGAATACGCTCGAATTAAATGGAAAGAAAATTAAGATTTTAGATAAGAAGCTATTACAAGCCTATTGTGCCAATTAAACACTATCAGATTGATTCAAAGGTGATTCGGACTGTGATGTAACAAAAATTGATGGAAAGATTTTTTAAAATATGATATAAGTCATATTTTTGCATCAAATTTATAACATGTCAACTAAGAAGTCCGGAATTCCTATTTCCGTTTCCTTGTCATCCACTTTGGAGTCGGAGGCCATTTATCCTCAGCAAGTAAGGAACAAGAAAAGATTAATCATGATATCTTGTTATGCCGTAGCTGTAGGAGCAGCCATCAGTTTAATTGCTCGTTTTTTAGTCTATTTAATCAGTCTAATAACCAACTTATCGTTCTATCAAAACTTATCATTTCATGAGGTTTCTCCTGCCCATAATCAATTGGGAATGATCGTCATCGCTATACCTGCGTTGGGCGGCATTATTGTAGGATTAATGGCTAAATATGGGTCAAAGGCAATTCGAGGTCATGGTATTCCCGAAGCCATGGAGCAAATTCTGACGAATGAGAGCAAGATACGTCCTACTATCACTTACCTAAAGCCAATTTCCTCAGCAATAGCGATAGGAACCGGTGGGCCTTTTGGTGCTGAAGGGCCGATTATTGCTACCGGTGGGGCTTTAGGTTCGACTTTAGGTCAGTTATTACGCATCACGCATACGGAACGGAAAATTTTGCTTTCAGCAGGAGCCGTGGCAGGAATGACAGCCATATTCGGGACACCGATAGCGGCCATTTTTCTAGCGATTGAGTTACTCCTTTTCGAATTTACACCTCGTTCCATTATTCCTGTAGCACTGGCCTGTATAACGGGTGCGGCAGGACATCACTTATTATTCAGCGCCGTTCCTGTGTTTTTCAGCGGTGCCAGCATCGATGTGGTTTCGAACGTATCGATTTTCCTTTATAGTTTAATGGGATTGCTGATCGGTTTTTTGGCAATTTTAGTGACCAAGTCGGTTTATGCGGTTGAAGATTTGTTTGAAAAATTGCCAATACATTGGGTATGGTGGCCTGCAATCGGTGGAATTGCTGTAGGACTGATTGGCTATTTTTTTCCTCGCACACTGGGCGTTGGTTATGAAAATATTACGGATCTCCTTTCGGGTAAGATGCCGCTGTATTTTGTTCTGACGTTGTGTGTTTTTAAATATCTTTCCTGGGTTTTAGCCTTAGGTAGCGGTACGTCAGGCGGGACATTAGCTCCGTTGTTAACGATTGGAGCTGCTTTAGGCGTGCTAATTGCCATGGTCTTTAAACATTTAATGCCCGATTTGGATATTAACCTGGCCCTGGCTGCTCTGATTGGCATGTCAGCCATGTTTGCAGGTGCATCAAGAGCCTTGCTTACTTCTATCTTATTCGCATTGGAAACGACCGGTCATTTTAACGCCCTTATTCCCTTGCTTGCTGCCTGTGTTGCTTCTTATACGGTATCCTATCTATTTATGCGCAATACAATCATGACTGAAAAAATTAGTCGACGCGGTGTTTTAACCCCTGATGAATATGAACCGAATTTATTGGAAATGGTTAATGTTGGCCAAATCATGCAGCAGGTAGCTGTGACCGTGTTGGAGACAGTAAGTATCCTGGAAGCACAAGATTGGTTCAATAAATCGACGGAAAGACCCGATTATTTGATCATTGTTAATGAGGAACAACAATATGTGGGGCTTATCGCTACAAAAGAGCTATATAAATTTACCGGCAATGACAAAACACAAGTAAGTACGCTAATTGAAAAATCGGTTAAGCCCCTTTATACAGATAACAGCCTACGAGCTGCATTGAACGTTATGTTAACAGAAAATAAGCACTGCCTTCCGGTCATCGATAGAAAGCGTGAAATAGCTGGGCTTATTACCTATGATCGATTGCTCAACTCTTTTCAAGAAATATCGGCTAAAAGTGAACGACGGACAATTAACATTTCACTCCGAAGAAGAGGGCTTAAATTTATCGCTAATCGTAGACGACCAAATCATGTTCGATAAGTTGCTTTTCCGATTAAGATTGTAAAAAAATACAACTTTTTGTATTTATAACTGTTCCTAGATACAGTTATCGTTGATTTATAGTAGGGAGGAGTTATGCCGGAATTACCCGATTTAGAGGTTTTTAGTAGAAACCTTACGAGAATCCTTAAGGGGAAAAAACTGGAACGGATACATGTTCATGAGCATAAAAAAGTCAGTGTTCCGGAAAAAGAGCTCAAAGAAGCTTTGGAAAAACGTGAATTAAAGAAAGTATATCGCTTAGGAAAACAACTTTATTTCGATTTCGGAAAAAATACGTTATTATCTCTTCATTTAATGCTTCACGGTAAACTGGTATATACCAACGAAGAAAACCCTAAGTATGCCCTATTATCCTTGAAATTCGAAAAGGCTCAAACGCTCTTCATAACAGACTTTCAAAAGATGGCCCATATTCAGCTAAATCCGAAGCGGACAGCGTCGGTAGATGCTTTGTCGGATGATCTGCATGTTGAACGACTGTATATGATCCTTCAAAACAGCAAGGCAATCATAAAAACACTTCTAATGGATCAACATATAATCGGTGGTATTGGAAATGCCTATGCGGATGAAATTCTTTGGGAGGCAAAGATTGCACCGCAATCTATCGCCAATAAAATACCAAAAGAAAAAGTAAGCGAATTAGTGGAAAGTATTAAAGAAGTTTTATTGCAGGCGGAAAAAATGATATTAAAAGAACACCCCGATATCATAAGCGGTGAAATTCGCGATTTTATGAAGGTTCATCGTGTGAAGGCCAAAGAAGATCCACAAGGTAATCCGATCCGAACGGAAAAGATAGGTGGCAGAACTACTTATTTCACAGATCGCCAACATGTCTACGCCTAACTCAAGTGCATCGATCGATATTGTATAGAGCTGGCAACGCTTACTTAATTAATAACGCTTTTAATATTTTAACACAGTGAACTAGCTGAGGATTAACGAGTAGATTAATAAAGGTCTTTCGTTTCTTTTTGCTCCCAGCTTAAGAAAGGCGCCTGTGATTCGTTAATTTGTCGAAATTCGAAGGGAATTCTTCTTTCTGTTCCTGTTAAATTTATTTCTTCATAAATAAAGGCATCATCAAAGCCAGCTTGTGCTGCTACAAATCTTGTCGCCGCATAGACTACACGCGATGGCCGCGCCCAATAGATCGCGCCTAGGCACATAGGGCATGGTTCACAAGAAGCATAGAGTGTGCAGTCATCCAATTGATATTCACCAAGGTGTTTGCAGGCATCTCGTATAGCTACCATCTCCGCGTGTGCAGTAGGATCTATAGTAGACGTCACTGAATTGCATCCTTTGCCGATTATTTTGCCGTCCTTTACAATGATACACCCAAAAGGCCCTCCTTTGTTCTGTTTAACGCCTGTTACCGCTAAATCAATTGCCTTCTTTAAAAATATTATATCGTCTTTTGAAGCCATCGTTAATCATTACCTCAGCTAATTTACAATTTTTGTACGTCTTTCGATTATACCCTACGAATGCCTTTAGCGAAACGACGTCTAAACCCTCACTATTAATCGAACTAATACCGGATATATCGATCATTATTCCATGCTTACTTCCATTTTCCAATCTTTGGGTTGGTTGCTCCAGTGTATGCTTACGTGCTCGTTGCTTTTATGCCTTAGAACCTCCAAGTTGATTCGTAAACTGTCTACTTGGATACCACTTAGTTTTATCCAGCTTAGAAAGCTCGGCAGGTAAGGTTTATTAAAATGAATAACTTTTTTGTCAGGAATAATTTCTAAACCAAGCAATGATTGTAGCAACAAGAATACCGAAGACACGGACCACGCCTGCGGGGAGCAGGCTACCGGATAAGCCGTTGGCCCTTCACCCTGACGTCTTTCAAAACCACAAAAAAGTTCAGGTAATCGTTGAAGAGGAATAAAGAGCGAAGCGTCAAACAACGCAGTTGTTAATCGGGCTGCTTCAGCAACAAAACCGTATTTTGCAAATCCACTGGCTATCAGCGCTACATCGTGAGGCCAAATAGAGCCATTATGATAAGACATCGGATTGTATCTCGCTTCATTTGCTGCTAATGTGCGGATACCCCAACCAGCAAATAGATCGGGATGGAGTAAGGTTTTTACAAGTTTTGATGCCAAATGTTCATAGGCAATCCCCGTAAACAGCGCATGCCCCGCATTCGAAGTGTTTATCATACATGGTTTTTTGTCGCCATCCAGCGCTAAAGCAAAGCACTGCTTCTCTTCGATCCAAAACTGTTCGTTGAATTTTTTTCTCAAGTCAAGGGCACTCTTTTTCAGTTTTTGTGCAACGGCTGTTTTACCTAAGTCGTAGGCTATATAGGATGCGGATTTCTTGGCAGCATATACATACCCCTGAACTTCACATAAGGCAATAGGGCTTTTGGCCAGTGTACCATCAGCATGTGATATGGCATCAAAGCTATCCTTCCATCCTTGATTAGTCAATCCTTTTTCCGCTTTATGTTGATACTCTACAAAACCATCACCGTCAAAATCACCATAGTTGTCGATCCAATTTAAAGCAGCTTCAATGTGGGGCCATAATTGCTTCATTGTAGAAAGATCGCCTGTGCGCTGATAGTAAGCGCCAGCTAACATAATGAAAAGCGGGGTAGCATCAATTGTTCCGTAATATTTTTTAAAAGGTAATTCGTTTAACGCAACCATTTCGCCATTTCTCATCTCATGCAGTATTTTGCCTGGTTCAGCATCTGAAGCTTTGTCTTCTTGTTCGGCCTGATGTGCGGCAAGAAAGAGCAATACCTCTTTAGACAATTGTGGGGCGAGCCACAATGTCTGCCAAGCGGTGATGATGCCATCCCGTCCGAAAGCTGTATTGTACCAAGGGACACCGGCGTAAGGATATTTACCGTAAGGTGTTTCTGCCATTAAGGAGACTAAATCAGCCTGTGAACGATTCAGCCAATGTGTAAATTGCTCGTTGCTCGTTTCAATAATAGGGAAGTATGCATTTTTATGCTTTAACCTAGGTATCAGTTCGTCTTTTGCCATTTCATAGGCAATTTTCGGTTGCGATGCTCGTCCTGTTTGCTCAAAATGAATGGCGTATTCCAGTTGACCGAGACCTTTGGCTGCTAAGTCGAGTGGAAAATGAAGCAATTGATGCGCTAAATCTGCTTCAAATGGCTGCGAAAAGTATATAATCGCCTTCCGCCTAATATGGTCCAGTCCCTCATAGCTGATCACTAACTGCCCATCCTCACTTTTGGTCAAGGGCATAAGTCGTCCTCTTGCTTTGCGTTTTACACCCCGTACTTCAAAAATATCAGCAAAGTCGCCCTTAATAACTAAAGACAACTTAACAGAACAGGGATGATCCAGATAGTTTTGAATATCCAGTTTTTCATGAAAAACCTCATCTTTTAAAAATTGGCTTCGATGAATATGTAGCGAAGCAGCGGCGACCTTGATACCATTTAAAGATGTAAACCCGGGATTGCTCAAGTCGGTAGACAGTGTCCCGTTCTCTTCGGTAATGCTTGAGCTGAGTAAATCAAGGGGCATTCCGTTAAGTAACAGATGTAAGTGGTTAATGAAGCGTGTATCCCGATTATATATTCCTTGAATTTGGTTGCCGCCGGAATCTATATTGCCCCAACGGTTAAGTATAGCAAAGGTATCGCAATGATTTAAAACGTTAAACTTCTCCTCGTAACTTTCCATAGTTCCAATATTACGCTGTTAATTTGCTGTCTATTGAATCGAATTTTTTTGAATGATGACTTACAGATATACGATGTCTATTACATAATAGTTCGTAATTACGGACATAATCCTGGGCCATTCTATCTGAACTAAAGCGTTCTTCAAACAAACGTCTAATGATTCGTGGATCTAAAGCAGACGCTTTTCCAATGGCATGTGCAGCCTCTTCGACCGAGGAAACAAGATAGCCATTTTTTCCATGCTCAATAATTTCAGGAACAGACCCATGGGCATACGCTATGACCGGAGTGCCGCAAGCCATTGCCTCAATCATAACCATTCCGAAAGGTTCCGGCCAGTCGATCGGGAATAATAACGCTTTGGCTTTTCCAAGGAAATCATTCTTCTCAGATTCCCCGATCTCGCCGATATATTCTACAAAAGGCTTTTGGATCAAATGCTTTATATGATCATGAAAATAGGATAGATCCGCTTTATCGATTTTTGCTGCTATTTTTATTTTGCAGCCCGCTTTTTCTGCAATTTCGATAGCTCTATCAGGCCTTTTCTCCGGCGATATTCTGCCAATGAATGCCACGTAGTCGTCTTTTGTTTCAATTGCTTGATACAAATCTTTGGGAAGACCGTGATACACAGTATCCATCCATGCTGCCTGCGGTAAAGGGTTCCGCTGACTGTTTGAAATGGAGATGATAGCTTGCGTGTCGAATTTATCGTATAGTGGTTTTAACTCAGGTATATCTAAGCGGCCATGTAGTGTCGTAATACAGGGCCTTTGTAAAAGTTGTGAAGCGGGAAAGTGAAGATAATCTGTGTGAAAATGTATAATATCAAATTCATGTGCGCGTTCAATCACTTCTTGTAGCTGTAAGATATGAAAGGCTAAGGGATCGATTACTTTCGGGTTTAAACGCAGTGCTTCTTGCGTATGACTGACAAGTTTCGCACGAGTTACCGAATCACCGGATGCAAATAAAGTGACCTCATGGCCATGATCTACCAGGGCTTCTGTAAGATAGGAGACAACCCGTTCCGTACCGCCATATAGTTTAGGAGGCACAGACTCAAACAATGGGGATACTTGTGCAATCTTCATAGAACATATGAAATTAATAAATTAATAATGACAAGAATGCGTGTGTTTACTCTTTGTAAGAAGTGCAGATATAAGAAAGGCTTGTATTTACAAGCCTTTCTTACTAAGAAATTTCAATAAGGCGAGGTGCTTTTTTCTTTGCTTCCTCTTTTTTTGGAATGGTTAAACGTAACAAACCATTTTCGTATTGAGCACCTATTTTATCTTCATCAACGACGTCTTTGGGTAAAGTAAAACTGCGTTGGAATGACTGATAACTGAACTCCCTTCGGCTGTAGCCGTCCTGCTTATCTTCTTGCTCATGCTTTTTACTTGAAGAAATGGTCAGGGTATTGCCATCAAGCTCTACCTTAAAGTCATCCTTGCTCATGCCGGGAGCTGCCATTTCAACTTCAAAATTGTCATGGGTTTCCCGGATGTTTACCGATGGGATTGTTGTTTGCGTGGATGAATAATTGCTATTGTTCCAGTCAAAGAGATTGCTGGCAAAAAGATCATCAAAAAATGCTGGAAATGATGGAAAATTACTTCCGTTTCTTTTAATCAGTGACATAAATAACCTCCTTTTTTAAATTTAATTATTTATTTACCAAGAAAATGAAACTATTTCTACCTAAAGCTATCAAGTAATATACCAAATCGTTGTATAGGCGATCTTAGGTCAATTTGGCGGCTTTAGGTAGTAAGGCAATTACGTTGAAGGACAATTTGACATGTGGAACGGCTAATATCTGATAATGTTTATGTTGCGTTCATCCGTTCTTATTTATAATTTTATCAAATGGAAAAACTAAACTGGCCAATTATAACGCTTTTTGTAGGAATATGCTCCTGCACAGGATCTGATCATTCGCTCGTACCTATAAAGGGTACTTGGAAATTGCTGTCTGCCACCGTCGTTACAGACAAAGACAGCGTTACGACCGATTATAGCAAAGGGACAAGTATGATAAAAATTATTAACGATTCTCACTTCGCCTTTTTAAGACATGATGAAAATACACCTAAAGATTCGTCCCATCATTTTGACGCCGGCGGTGGTAGATATACGCTGAAAGGAAATGCTTATACCGAATATTTAGACTTTTATGCTAATCGAAATTGGGAGGGGAATACCTTTAATTTTCAAGTTACTATTCTTAATGATACACTCGTGCAGAAAGGAACGGAAAAGGTGGAAAGCGAAGGCATTAATCGTGAGATTATCGAGCGATATGTGCGTGTTCAGTAGAATCTTCCAAACAATTGCAATCACACAGTTAGGAACATTTTAGGCTAATTTGATTCGTATGTCTACACCGTTCTTATCGATCCAACTTATGGTGTTGTTGGTTGTTTCTGCTTAAGTTTAGTGATCAATGTAAGGGATAAATTAGTCTCCTTTGCGATTTCAGCATCGGAAAAGCCGTCTTTTTTCATTCCTCTGGCAATAGCCATTAGTGTTTTGATGAAAGGATGAGCGGGATGTACACTGTTGTTGGTTATAACAGATCCTATTGTTGAACTTACCATAACAAAATCTATTTGGTACGTTTCAAAGGTAAAGCTTTAGGATGAGAAACCTAAAATGGCATTTTGTATTTGTGTTTTTTTTGCGTAAAAATGTATATGTATGTGAAGATGAGTGAAATAACTGTGGAAAAGCAGTCCCTGAATCAATCATTACAATCAACACTTACGGTGATTTTTTAAAGGCTTATCGAATAGATTTGGAGCATAATAATCTATCTTTGTTCTCCTGGGCAATACGCTACATGGGGAATTACAGGTGATATTTAACCATTTTACTAATATAAAGCTGCATGAAACACTGTTTTTTTTACGGATTAGCCTTTCTTTTACTTAGCTGCAAATTGAGCGCGCAAACTGACAAAAGTTACGTCTCCGACGACTTTACCATTAAAAAGGTAAAAGATAATGTTTATGAGCACACCAGTTATTTGTTAACAGACGATTTTGGGAAAGTGCCCTGCAATGGTATGATTGTTTATGATGGAGGAGAGGCCATTGTTTTTGATACACCAACCAATGATTCTATAGCCGACATTTTGATTGATTGGGTTAAAGATAGTTTGGATTGCACAATAGTAGCAGTTATTCCAACCCATTTTCATGATGATTGCTTAGGCGGTCTGGCGGCCTTTCATAAGAATCGAATTCCTTCTTATGCTAGCAATAAAACAATAGCTTTTGCCAAAGCAAAAAACCTGATCATGCCTCAACATGGTTTTCATAAAAAACTCGAACTAAAAGTAGGTGAAAGAAAAATTATTGCTGAATTCAATGGTGAAGGACATACGAAGGATAATATAATAGGTTATTTCCCAAGTCGAAGAGTTATGTTTGGAGGTTGTTTGATTAAAGAAATGAATGCTTCAAAGGGATATCTGGGAGATTCAAACGTGGAGAGCTGGTCTGAAACGGTTATGAAGATTAAACAAAAATATCCTGAAGCAGAGCTAATCATTCCGGGGCACGGAAAATCGGGAGGTCAGGAATTGCTCGATTATACCATAAATTTATTTAAGCAATAGGACGCATTCATCTATTTAAGAATCTTTCAACTTTTAGAACAGCCTTTTAGCTGTTGCAATGGACTCGGATTCCAAATAAAATCAAATTTGGTTTTACTAATAATATTAGTAACTTTGCTAAAGTTTTTGGTTTTATGGTTTAGAATCCTGATGCGTACATTATCAAATAGAGCAGCTATTATTGCCCAATTGCAAAAGGATATCCTTCTTTTAGAAGGGTTCAAGCCGGCATTAGACGAGTCAGGTTTTCATGCCGGGCTTGAACCCATAAAAGAGGCCTTTCCCAACGCTCGTTTTCCCACGGGAGCGATACATGAGTTCATCAGTATGTCCGATGAGCAGGCTGCCGCAACCAGTGGATTTATATGTGGGATTTTAGGAAAACTTATGCAGCAAAGAGGCCTTTGTGTTTGGATTAGCTCTTCACCAACACTTTTCCCTCCGGCATGTAAACTATTCGACATCCTACCTCATCATCTTATATTTATTCACCTGAAGCGAGAACGTGACATTTTATGGGCGATGGAGGAAGCTTTAAAATGTAACCGACTAATTGCTGTTGTAGCAGAACTACAAGAGATTAATCTGGTGGCCTCCAGGCGTTTGCAACTTGCGGTAGAACAAAGTCAGGTCACAGGGTTTGTTTTTCGTCATAAGCCTAAAAATTTAAATAATACAAGTTGCATTTCCCGATGGAGTATTTCTCCGCTGGCTAGTGGGATGGAGGAGGACGGTATACCGGGAATTGGATTTCCCCGTTGGAAGGTCGAGCTGCTTAAAATACGGAACGGACGACCGGGAAGTTGGCAGATGGAATGGAGCGCTAATTCCTTTAAATTAATAACAAAACCGAAATATTCTGTGCATGAGCGATTATTGAAAAGGGGGTGATATGCAACAACGTTTTGTTTTCATATGGCTTAAGTATTTAAAAACAGATTGGTTTAGCATTCACAAACCGGAATTGAGTGGAAAAGCATTTGTGCTAGCAACGCCTCAACGAGGACGTATGGCTATCACAGCTGTTAATCGTGAGGCGATGACACAGGGAATCAAAGTGGGGATGGTAGTGGCAGACGCAAGAGCTATCTGCCCCACTTTACAAGTGTTGGACGACCGGCCTGATTTATCTGAAAAGTTATTGAAAAGCTTGGGTGAATGGTGCCTTCGTTACACGCCTGTAGTTGCTATTGATTCACCTGATGGTTTAGTTTTGGATATTAGTGGTTGTGCACATCTATGGGGAGGTGAGAGTACCTATCTCAAAGCCATTAAGATGAGCTTTAAAAAACAGGGTTATCACACACGGATGGCAATGGCAGACACAATAGGTGCGGCATGGGCCATAGCTCATTTTGGTTGGGAAAATGCAATTATACCTCCCGGGGAGCAGAATACAGCTTTGCTTAGGTTACCTCTTTCAGCCCTTCGTTTATCTTCAGATTTGCTTATTCTCCTTCAAAAGCTTGGACTATATAAAATTGCCGATATTATCCATTTCCCCTCTGCTTCTTTAAGAAGACGCTTTGGAAATGAAATAGGCATTCGTCTTGACCAAGCGTTGGGTCATGCATTAGAAAATGTGCAGGCAATACAGCCTATTCAACCTTATCAGGAGCGTTTACCTTGCTTAGAACCCATTATAAACGTTAGAGGGATTGAGATAGCCTTGAAAAAGCTATTGGACGGATTATGTGATCGCTTGGAGCGAGAGGAAAAAGGATTACGTACCGCATGTTTTATGGGATATCGTGTCGATGGTAAAATCGAAAAAATTGAGATAGAAACTAGTGCAGCCTCTCGTCATAGTCAGCATCTTTTTAAGTTGTTTGAACTTAAAATAGCTACAATGGAGCCTGCGCTTGGCATTGAGTTGTTTACTTTGGAAGCTAAAAAAGTAGAACATCTAGTAGCCGAGCAAGAAGTGTTATGGATAGAACGGGCCGGGGTTGGGCATGTAGAAGTGGCAGAGTTACTTGATAAAATAAAGACTAAGTGGGGTGATCATTGCGTAAAGCGTTATATACCGGAAGCGCATTATTGGCCGGAGCGTTCGTTCAAAACAACAAGTTCCTTACAGGAAATGCCAGGGATGGAATGGAGTCTAATACGGCCACGCCCCATCAGAATACTCACTAAACCGGAAAAGATTGAAGTGACTGCCCCCGTTCCTGATTATCCGCCCATGCTTTTTCGCTATCGAGGAAAAGTACATACTGTTAAAAAGGCTGATGGCCCTGAACGTATCGCTCATGAATGGTGGCTGGAAGACAACGAACATCGGGATTATTATTGTGTTGAAGACGCAGAGGGGCAACGTTATTGGCTCTTTAGGGTTGGACATTATAATGAAGGTAAATTGAACATCTGGTACCTTCATGGTTTCTTCGCTTAAGTGCATAAGCAAATGGCTGATTATACAGAATTACAGGTTACTACAAATTTCAGCTTTTTACGTGGCGCATCGCATCCGGAAGAGCTGATTGAGCAGGCAGCGCTTTATGGTTATAAGACCTTAGCAATTACAGACAGAAATAGTTTGGCAGGTATTGTGCGAGGGCATGTGGCAGCAAAGGCAAAAGGTATACGGATCATTCCGGCTTGTCGGTTGGATTTATTGGATGGTCCGAGCTTATTGGCCTATCCCACCGATATGGCTGCTTACGGCCGTTTGTCAACATTGCTCAGTACAGGCAATTTAAGAGCAGAAAAGGGAGCGTGTCATTTGTGTAAAATGGACGTATATGCATTTAAAGAAGGTATAAAATTCGTCATTGTACCGCCTGATACGTTAAATGATGATCTGAATTTTGAACGGCTATTTATACAAAACGTGGAAGAGTACCGTATAAAATTAGGCAAGGATCTTTATTTGACCATAACCAGATCTTATACAGGTGATGATATGAAAAAAATATATCGCCTTTCTCAACTTGCAAACCGATATGACATTCCCCTGATTGCAACTAATGACGTGTATTATCATAGCCCCGATCGCCGTGAGCTGCAAGATATTTTGACTTGCATACGGGAGAAATGTACTATTTATAACGCAGGATTTCGTTTACACCAGAATGCGGAGCGTCATCTCAAATCCTCGGAAGAAATGGAACGTATTTTTAGGCAATACCCAGATGCTATTTTACGGACTCAGGAAATAGTTGAGGCTTGCCAATTTTCATTGGATACATTAAAATATGTTTATCCGGAAGAAATTACAGAGGAAGGACGTAGCCCACTTGAAGAATTAACCCATCTTGCATGGCTAGGCGCTAAAAAGCGCTATGGTGAAACAATTCCTGACAAGATTAAAAGAAATATAGCGCATGAATTGGGGTTTATTGAAGAGATGAATTATGCTGCTTATTTTTTAACTGTATATGATTTAGTCCGTTATGCGAATAAGCAAGGAATTTTGTGTCAAGGACGTGGTTCAGCTGCTAATTCTACCATTTGTTATTGTTTGGGAATTACGGCAATTAATCCTGAAAAATTCGATTTATTATTCGAACGCTTTATTTCTTCGGCTCGAAATGAGCCTCCGGATATCGATGTCGATTTTGAACATGAACGCAGAGAAGAAATTATACAATATATTTATCGCAAATATGGAAGAGATCGTGCGGCCATTGTGGCTACAGTCACCCAAGTACATGAAAAAGGTGCAATCAGAGACGTTGGTAAGGCCATGGGGCTGTCAGTTGATACCATTAACCGTCTCGCGAAGTCGATTTGGGAATTTACACCTGAATGGTTTGATGAAAGACATATAACCGAATACGGGTTTGATGCCAGGGATCCCCATCTTCGAAAAGTTTTACAGCTTACGCAACAATACGTTGGTTTTCCTCGTCAACTTGGGCAGCATACGGGCGGCTTTGTCATTACCCAGGGAAAACTTTCCCACTTATGTCCAATCTTGAATGCCCGTATGGAAGATCGTACTTGCATCGAATGGAATAAGGACGATATAGAAGCGTTGGGTTTTCTTAAGATCGATGTTCTGGCCTTAGGAATGCTTACCTGTATCCGGAAGGCTTTTAATTTAGTTAAGCAGCACAAAGGTATCGATCTTTCATTGGCGAATATTTCAATTGACGAGAAAAATCCTAAAGTCTATGCGATGATCAGTCGTGCGGATACAATTGGTGTATTTCAGATAGAAAGCCGTGCACAACAATCCATGTTGCCACGTCTCAGACCTGAAAATTTCTATGATTTAGTAATAGAGGTGGCGATTGTACGACCGGGGCCTATCCAGGGAGATATGGTACATCCCTTTTTGCGGCGCCGTAGAGAAGAAGAAGCGGTGGAGTATCCTTCTCCGGCGCTTGAAGAAATTTTAAAAAGAACGTTAGGTGTCCCGCTCTTTCAGGAGCAAGCCATGAAAATAGCCATGGTGGCAGCGGGTTTTACGGCGGCAGAGGCCGATGAATTACGTCGCAGTATGGCTACATTCAAGGCTAAGGGAACTGTCACAAATTTTGAAGAAAAGCTGATCCAAGGTATGGTAAGAAACGGATATACCTTGGATTTTGCTAAGCGGATTTTTAAACAATTGGAAGGCTTTGGAAGCTATGGTTTTCCTGAGAGCCATGCCGCCAGTTTTGCCCTGCTTGTCTATGTTTCTGCCTGGATAAAATGTTACCATCCGGAAGTTTTTGCTTGTGCACTGCTTAATAGCATGCCTATGGGGTTTTATCAACCCGCTCAAATTGTAATAGACGCAGAAAAGCATGGCGTTACTGTATTACCGGTTGATGTGAACTATTCTTATTGGGATAATAGCTTAGAGGAAAAAATAGGCGAGTTTCATGCAATGCGGCTCGGTTTCCGTCAGGTGAAAGGTTTGCGGGAGGATGAAGTCGCTGTTCTAATTGACGCTCGGAAAAAAACGACTTATACTTGTATTCACTCTATATGGAAAATTGGTGTGTTGCAGGTAACTTTGGAGAAACTGGCGGATGCTGATGCCTTTCAGTCGCTTGGCTTGGACCGTCGGCAAGCTTTGTGGCAGATATCGCTGCTGCGTCAAAGGCCAAAGGGATTGTTTATAGATCAAGGTCTTGAATACGAATCTAAAGTACAGATTGAATTGCCAAAAATGACCGCAGGCGAGCATGTATTACAAGACTATGCTTCCATGTCTTTGTCTTTAAAAGCGCATCCTGTAAGTTTTGTGAGGGAAAAACTACGCCTGCTTCATGTGTTGCCGGCTCAAGATTTAGCTGAGAGGAATGATGGTGTTACGGTAAAGGTTGCGGGTTTGGTGTTAGTACGGCAACGCCCGGGAACAGCAAGTGGGATCTGCTTTATAACATTGGAAGACGAGACTGGATGCAGCAACCTAGTGGTCTTTCAAAAATTATTTGAGAAATATAGAAAGGAAATCCTCAGAGCTAAATTACTGATGGTAGAAGGAAAGCTTCAACGCGAGGGCGAGGTGGTACACGTTATTGTAAGACGTTGTTTTGATCTTTCAAGATTTTTGGGTCTACTAACAGCTCATGAAACTAATAAAGAATTGGGCCCCATCCATGATAAAGAAAGTCAAATTCAGAATATTTCACAGAAAAAGATCTTTCCTGAAGGAAGGAATTTTAAATAGAAAAGCCCGGCTTTTGGGGATACCGGACTTTTCATTTTTTAATCAACCTAAACCTACTCTTTTAGAAACAAAGGCTATGCCAAAATTCTTATAGAAAGTCATATGTGAACCATCTTGGTAGCCAGCCCCGTCTACTCTAATATCTTACGGTTTATTTTCCAAGGCGATTACAATAGTAAACATTTTATGCTATTTTTAGGACACCTGCAAAAATTTGCCAAATTATAACGTTTTTTACTTGTTGTCCATAATAGCGCGATACCCTTATCCTCAAATTCAGAACATAATAAAAATCCCTAAATCGGTTAAAAGGAAACATATTTGCTCTAATCAATAGTGATGTATTAATGTGTTAATATATAACCGTATGAAACTGCATAGATTTGATCGATATGCCTTAAAGGAGTGGAGAGATACAGGATATAAGCATGTGCATTTAACTCGGTCAGAAAATGTCGGTTTAACAGAGGGCTCCGAGAAACCTTTTATCTTATTGGAACCTTACTTAGACGACCGCGAAGCAAAGAAGTATGGAAGTGTAGTAGCCCTTACCTCAGCGGAAATAGAACAAATTATCCAAGATGATTCAGGAAAATATTATAAATAGATGTTTAACTATATAAATGGAGTAAGTTATGGCTTTAGTAAAAGTAATAGAAGTGATTGCTTCATCAGAAGTGAGTTTTGATGATGCTATAAAAAATGCAGTG
This sequence comes from Olivibacter sp. EAT-5, assembly GCF_044784325.1. Classification (NCBI taxonomy): domain Bacteria; kingdom Pseudomonadati; phylum Bacteroidota; class Sphingobacteriia; order Sphingobacteriales; family Sphingobacteriaceae; genus Olivibacter; species Olivibacter sp. EAT-5. Next base: position 4,359,580 of record NZ_CP173028.1, read on the forward strand.
AAAGAAGTCACAAAAACAATAAAAAATGTTGACTCTGTATATGTAAAGGATTTCAAGGTGCATGTGAAGGATGATCAGATAACAACATATGGCGCCGTTTGTAAAGTCTCCTTCAGAATTGACGAGGATAAGAGAAATCAGTCGCAATAAGCATTCATAAAATGGAGGTGTTATGCCAACTATTTGGAAAACTATGTGCAGAAGGGAAACGTCTTCCTTAAAAAATTGTTTACTTCGGTGGACGATTTTTGTATATAGGAGCAATATGTTCTGATTAGTAACCTTTTTTCTTTGATAAGTTCTTGTTTTTAGTTATACTTCCTGCTGAAGGAATGTACTATGGTGAAAAAAAGCATATTGAATTTTAAGATCAATCCGCCGGTTTTTTACTGCACCATCGGGTTCGTGTTCTTAAGCATCTTACTTTGTCTTATTTTTAAAGATTCGGTGGACGAATGGTTCACTAGAACGCAGTATATTATAACGGACAACCTGGGATGGTTTTTTATTATCACGGTGAATACTATTTTAGGTTTCTGTTTGTACTTGGCCTTCAGTAAGTTTGGAAATATAAGACTTGGTGGTGAAGAGGCAGAGCCTGAATTTAGCACGGTTTCATGGTTTGCCATGCTTTTCAGCGCAGGTATGGGGATCGGAATTATGTTCTTTAGTGTTGCTGAACCGGTTTCTCACTTTGCAAACCCTCCCAGGGAAGTACTAGACAGTTCTAGAAAGGCTATACAGGCGATGGAATACACAAGCTTGCACTGGGGTTTACATGCATGGGCAATCTATTCAATTGTTGGTTTGGCCCTCGCTTTTTTTTCATTCAATCACGGGTTGCCGTTAACGTTTAGATCCTTATTTTATCCCTTTTTAGGCGAAAAAATTCACGGTTGGTGGGGACATGCAATCGATATCTTTTCTGCCATTGCAACTTTGTTCGGCCTTTCTACTTCACTGGGTTTGGGCGTTCAACAAATGAATGCCGGCCTGCATTATTTATTTGATTGGAATATGGCGATATCCACGCAAGGGATACTAATTTTTGCCGTGACATCAATTGCTACATTATCGGTTGTTTCGGGCCTTGACAAAGGGGTTAAACTCTTGAGTAATGGAAATATGGTTCTCGCTTTTTTACTTATGTTGCTCATTTTTTGTTTAGGACCAACTTTATCTATACTGAAGAGCTTTGTTCAAAATGTAGGTACTTATTTGGCAAATCTCGTGGAGATAAGTACTTGGAATGACGCTTATCAGGAAAGTGGATGGCAAAATAAATGGACAGTTTTCTACTGGGCGTGGTGGATTGCCTGGTCACCATTCGTCGGAAGTTTTATAGCGCGTATATCAAAAGGACGTACGATTAAGGAGTTCGTTTTAGGTGTTTTACTAATCCCCGCGTTATTAACACTTTTATGGATGACTATCTTTGGAGGTACCGCACTTCATATGATCTTGCATGGAGACCTATCCATGATAACGGCCGTAAATGATAATATTTCAACAGCCCTATTTGTTTTCCTGCAAAAAATACCGCTAACGGCTATTTTGTCAACTATTGCTGTTTGTTTAGTTGCTTTTTTCTTTATTACTTCCTCAGACTCGGGGTCTTTAGTTGTAGATAATATAACATCTGGAGGAAAGGAGCATACACCAGCTTTGCAAAGAGTGTTTTGGGCCTTCTTGCAAGGAGGTATCGCTATTGTACTACTCTGGGGTGGAGGATTGAATGCCTTACAAACTGCGGTAATCATAGCAGGGTTGCCTTTCGCTATGATTATTTTGTTGATGTGTTATAGTTTACTTAAAGGCTTAAGTGAAGCGCATAGAAAACAGTTGAAAAAACAAAGATTGCATCAAGAAAAAAGCTATAAGGAAATTGTACAGGGATTGTTGGACAGCAACGATCCAATTCATGATAGAGAATAATGATAACAAAAGACAAAAACAATGTGTTGATCGCAATGGATATGTCCGGGATGGACCAAGTGCTCGTCAATTATCTCTCCGGCCTTTTGGATGTGTTATCTATAAATAAGTTATTTTTTTTACATAATATCCGTCTTCGTGAATTACCGAGCGAATTTAAACACCCATCTACTTTGTCCAAAATAAAGGAGCGCGTAAAGGAGCGAATAATGCGTCAGTTGAAAGATGTAAGGCTAGCTTCAATTAGCCATGAGATACGTGTAGAAACTGCGGAGTTCAGTGAAAATGCTTTTGACCAAATAGCTAAACATGAGCGGATCGATTTGGTGATTTTAGGAAACAAGCAACATTTAGAGGGAAGTGGGGCACTTTCACAAAAACTCACACGGTTATTATCTAGCGATATTCTTTTAGTTCCAGAGACCGTATTTATTCAACCAAAGCGTATTTTGGGTACAATCGATTTCTCGAAATATAGTAATAGAGTTTATACCTTAGGAGAGGCATTTAGTAAAGGAATACCGGACGGTCGGTTTTCCTGTATTCACGTAGCAAAAGCGCCCGTTCACTTTTTCCTTGGATTGAATCAATCCGAAATTAATAGGCTCTTGCAAGAAGAAACCGAAGCGAAAAAGTCAAAATGGTTAAGGCAGTATCAGATAGAAGGCAAGATAGAGACTGTGCGGGCAGATGGCAAACACATAGCTTCAGCCATCCTTGTCCACGCTCAAAACTACAAGATGGATATGATAATTATGGGTGTAAAAGGAAGTTCAAGCCTGACCAATCTTTTTGTTGGCGGCGTTACAAATGAAATCTTTCATCATGAAACAAATGCCGCTATTTTAATCTTAAAAGATTATAAAGTCGAACAGAACTAACATTGGTTTATTTCAGAACGCATGCCACGTTTGGTTAGGATATTGAATTTGAGATCGCCTGGAGTATAATTCCGCATATATAGGCTCCATAAGTTCCGACCGCATAGCCTAAAACCGCTAATAAAACACCTACCGGAGTCAAATAGCGACTAAAAGCCGCAGCGACAATGGGGGCGGATGCGGCACCACCAATATTGGCCTGGCTTCCTACGGCTACAAAAAAGAAAGGAGCACGGATAAGACGAGCAACCAGCAACATAATGGTGATGTGACTCAAAATCCAGATAACTCCAACTAGAAAAAACTTTGGGTTATCAAGCAGTGCTTTTAAGTCCATGCTCATTCCGATAGTAGCAACTAGAATATATAGAAATAGCGAAGCGATGTTGGAAGCACCATCCTGTTCTAATTTACGTGCTTTTGTAAAAGATAAACCCATACCGAAGGTAGTAGCGATAATTACGAGCCAAAAAAAGCTGCTGGTTAGCGAATATTGAGCAGTTTGTGGATAATGGACTTCAAACCATGGAGCAATATAATCGGCAAATAAATGGGAAAGGCCGGTGGCACCGAAGGCTACTCCTAATACGATGATCCAACTTGATATCCCCGAAGATGAGTTTGGTTGGCTAGCGTGTAACTCTTCCATTTTTTCTTCTAAATCGGTGATGGCTGAGTTATCGGCCCGTAGCCAGCGATCGATCTTTTCTTTCTTTTGAGCACCATATAACAATAGCCCCATCCAAATATTGGCCACCAGTACATCTACAGCGATCATTTGTGCAAAAAGAGTCTTGCTGGCCCCGAAAACTTCAAGCATAGCTGCTTGATTGGCACCGCCACCTATCCAGCTGCCGGCAATAGTAGCTAAACCGCGCCAGGTTTCTTCTTCTCCGAAATGTAATATGTCCGGAAAAATAAATCCCACTACCATGAAGGCTAATGGGCCGCCTAGCATAACGCCCAAAGTGCCGGCAAAAAACATAATAACCGCTTTGGAGCCTAAGCGTTTGAGACCTTTTATGTCGATGCCAATGGTAAATAAAACTAAACTGGCTGGCAGTAAATAACGAGATGCAACACTATATAAAGCAGACTTTTCTCCTGAAATTAAATTAAATGTATTGAATAAAGCAGGAACAAAGTAGCATAGTAGCACTGTGGGTATAATACTATAAAAGCGTTTCCAAAAAGGTGCTTGTAGTTTTGAAGTGTAAAAAACCAAAGCCAATACAGTCATTAATAGACCAAATACGACGGCATCGTTTGTTATTAAGGGGCTTGTACTCTGTGTTGTTTCCATCAATGGGAATAAGCTTTACTAGTTTTCAATATATGGTTCTATGGTGTCCCATGCCGGACTTTTTAATCCTAAACCTGGACTATTATCAACCTGGATTTCTCCATTAATGCATGGAAAAGCAACAAATGGATCGTTCGTGACACCTAAATTTCCGTCAAGATCAATAAATTCAGCCAAACTTCCTAATTGTGCGCCGGCAGCGGTTGCACATGATGTTTCAGACATGCAGCCAATCATCGTACGAAGCCCTTTTTTCCTAGCGGTTGTTAACATGGTATACGCCTCCCGGATTCCGGCCGATTTCATGAGTTTTACATTTACACCATGGTAAAATAACTCGGCATTGTCTATGTCCTTTAAGCGCTGAATCCCCTCGTCTCCAATAATTGGTAGGGCGCTTCGTCCTTTTAGCCATTCCATTGCGTCAAAGTTATTTTTAGGCATGGGTTGCTCCACAAAGATGACGCCCTGTGTACTCAACCAGTCAATTAATTTGGCCGCTTCTTCTTTATTTGCCCATCCCTGATTTGCGTCAATATATAAAGGTTTATCAGTTACATTTCGTATGGCTCGGATAATTGCTTGGTCGTCAGTTGTGCCTAGCTTGATTTTTAAATAATGAAAATCTTTCGCCTCGGTAACTCGCCTCGCCATAATTTCAGGGGTTTCAATACTAATTGTTTTTGCCGTATGGAGCTTACTGTTGGATAACCCGTATAATTCATGAATGGACTTACCTGTTATTTTTCCCCACAAGTCATGCAACGCCATATCCAATGCTGCCTTAACGGCAGGATTGCCTGTTTGCCTATTGTCTATATAGGATAAAATCGGGTCGATTGGTAAGGGAGAGCGAAATTGCGTCAATTCCAGCCGTTCTATGAAAGAAGTGGCGGTGTCTAAATTTTCACCGTAACGGGGAGGCATGGATGCTTCTCCGAAACCATCTATGCCATTATAGGAAATTTTGACAAGCATAATCGGAGTTCCTGTCCGGATGTTATCCGCAATTCGGAAAGGATATTCCATTTTTAAAAAATAAGGTTTGTAAGCTAGTTGGAGCATTTTTACAGTGAAAATACAGAGTTTAGTGAGTGTCTTTTGTGTTTTTTTAAGTCAAGATTGCTTGATTTGTTTTTTATTTAGGATTGCGTATAAATATCGATATTTTTTTGGAAAAAAACAGCTTATGTTATCAAGAGAAATTTCGCTTTATTTTAAGTTTTCTTCGATTTGTGCGCTTGCGGCTCGTTTCGTGAGTAATCATTATGAAATACGCATTTGTTTTGAACGGAAATTCAAAACAAATGAGGTGTTTTCTTATAAATTACTTGAAGTGAAAAATTTAACAAACAGAACATAATTTCGATTCTAATTGGATTTTAATGTTTTAAATAGGTTTTTGGTGTAAAAATTGCTATATTTGATAAGTAGTGGCAGGGTGGGAGCTGCCCTATGTAAGATACAGAAACATTTGATAACGCTAAATTAAATTGAGATGGTAAATTTTGTTATGCTCTTATTTGCAGGGCTTTTTGCCGATGTGAAAGGACAAGAAAATACCGGGGGATTCATAACCGATCAAAATGGAAAGTACGTCGTTTATCATCAAGAGAAAGCAATAAAACTTGACGATAAGCAGGATTTTCAATCGTATGTTAGTGAATTTTTTGACAAGAAAGCAGTAAAGTTGAACGCAGAGGGTCAGGAACGTGTAACGGTGGAAGGCAAAACGGCTTTAAAGAGACATGCTACAATTGGAAACTATGTGGCAGGAGCGGTAAATTATAAGCTGGTTTTTGAGAAAACAGGGGATGGCTATCGGTATTGGTTTACCGATTTATCTTACCAACCCTATATCAAAGATCGTTATGGCAAAGTGGTTCCTGCCAAAGTGAAACCAATTCCGTTAGAGAAAGATATGACAGACATTAATCAGGGAAGCTGGAACAAACAACGTGAATATGCTTATCAAACCATAAGCACATTAGCTGAGAATTTTAATAAACATTTAAATCGGATTGATCAGCCTACCGTTGTGAATATTCCGCAGTAGCAGCAAGTATTATATTTTCAAATAATTGAAAAGCCAGATTCAGCGTACGAATCTGGCTTTTTTGTCAGTATAGACTGTCATACTGACCGTGTATGCTTTTTGGAACATTGCTTGTTGATGACTTTTCGTTCACCATTCAGAAATTATTAATTCAGATATATTATGCAAGAAAAAGGAAACATCTCAATTCATACCGAGAATATATTTCCGGTGATTAAGAAGTTTTTATACTCCGATAATGAAATATTTTTGCGGGAGCTGGTGTCAAATGCTGTTGATGCTACACAAAAATTGAAAAGATTGGCTTCTTTGGGCCAATATGCCGGCGAAGTAGGCGATACGACGATCGAAATTTCATTTGACGAAACGGCGAAAACGATTACGATTTCTGATAAGGGAATCGGTATGACAGCCGAAGAGGTGAAGAAATATATTAATCAGATCGCCTTCTCCGGTGCTACCGAATTCATGGAAAAGTTCAAGGAGGCTAAGGATGCTAATGAAATTATAGGTCGCTTTGGTCTTGGCTTTTATTCAGCCTTTATGGTGGCTGATAAAGTAGAAATTCAGACCCTTTCATATCAGGATGGCGCACAGGCTGCTAAATGGGTCTGTGATGGTAGTACTTCTTATGAAATTAGCGAGGGCGAAAGAACGACCCGCGGCACTGACGTAATCTTATATATTAATAAGGAATCTGAAGAGTTTTTAAACAAGGCGAAGCTAGACGGCATTTTAAATAAGTATTGTAGATTTTTACCGGTTGCCATCAAGTTCGGAACAAAAACAACGTCGGAACCGGACGGTGAGGACGAAGAGGGCAAACCGAAATATAAATCTGTTGAAGTTGATAATATTATCAATAACACAAATCCGGCGTGGACTAAAGCCCCTTCTGAGTTAAAGGATGAAGATTACCTAAATTTCTATCGCGAACTATACCCATTCTCCGAAGAGCCTTTATTTTGGATTCATCTTAATGTAGACTATCCTTTTAATCTTACCGGAATCTTGTATTTTCCAAAGATTAAGAACGATTTCGACTTACAGCGAAATAAAATCAAATTATTTTCGCGTCAAGTCTTTATCACGGATGAGGTGAAAGATATCGTTCCTGAATTTTTAATGCTTTTGCACGGTGTTATTGATTCGCCTGATATCCCACTGAATGTTTCGCGAAGTTTCTTACAGGCTGATAGTAATGTAAAGCGTATCAGTAATTACATCACCAAGAAGGTTGCTGATAAACTGAGCGAATTATTTAAGACTGATCGCAAGGGCTTTGAGGAAAAATGGAAAGATATTGGCCTTTTCGTAAAATATGGTATGGTTAGCGAAGATAAATTTGCGGAGAAGGCTAATGATTTTGCATTGGTTCAAAATGTAGACAAGGAATTCTATACCTTAAAGGAATATGCCGAAAAGGTAAAGGATATTCAAAAGGATAAAAATGATCAGGTAATTTACTTGTATGCAAATGATGCCGCTAAACAAGATAGTTTTATTTCAGGAGCTAAAACGAAAGGCTATGACGTATTACTATTGGATTCTCCGATCGATGGACACTTTGTAAGTTATTTGGAGCAAAAAACAGAAAAAACACAGTTAAAACGCGTCGACTCAGATGTATTGGATAAACTAATCCAGAAGGATGAAACAAAAGAACTCGCCTTAAGTGAAGAAGAAAGCACAACGGTCAAAAGTCTTTTTGAAAAAGCAATTAAGAAAGATAACATGCAGGTTGAGGTTACTGCCCTAAGCGCCGATGAGATGCCTGTAACGGTTACGATGGATGAATTTATGCGAAGAATGAAGGATATGGCACAGAATGGCGGCGGTATGAGCTTCTATGGCAATTTACCTGACAACTATAAGGTTTCGGTTAACGGTAATCATCCGCTAATCAAGCGCATTTTAACGTCTTCAAACGACGAAGAGAAGGAGAATTTGGCAAAACAAGCTTTTGATTTAGCACTATTATCTAATGGTTTGTTGACAGGGCCTGAATTGACAAATTTTGTGAAAAGAAGCGTGAGTTTAATTGATTAGCTTGACAGTCTTATTTAAATACTAGGAAGGGCGCCGGTAAAATGGCGCCTTTTTTATGTTGGAATTAATAATAAGTTAAACGAACTACCTCTGCAATTTTTTTTGCTAATCGGATAACTTGTCTGCAATATCCATATTCGTTGTCGTACCAAACATAGATGACCAACGTTTTGCCATCGTCCGAAACGATAGTAGCCGGACCATCAATAACACAGGTGTGGTTATTTCCTATGACATCACTACTTACCTGCTCTCTCGATATGGAATAATCAACTTGCTCCGATAAAGGACCAAATAAAGCTTCCGTTTTTAAGATGCTTTCAATCGTTTCTTTTACCACACTTTTTGATAACTGTAAATGTAAGATGGCCAAAGAGCCGCTTGGTACAGGTACGCGAACCGCATTGCCGGTCAGCTTTCCGTTCAGCGTTGGAATTACTTTGGAAATCGCTTTCGCAGATCCTGTTTCTGTAATTACCAGGTTGCTAGCTGCAGCTCGTCCGCGTCGTTCTTTCTTATGGAAATTGTCCAAGAGGTTTTGATCGTTTGTGTAGGCATGAATCGTTTCAATATGTGCCTTTTTGATCATGAAATGCTTGTTTATCATGAGCAGGACCGGCGCAACAGCATTTGTGGTGCAGGAAGCGCATGAAAAAACGCTTTCTTTTTTAAAGTCAATTAGGTGCTCATTGATGCCGGCAACGATATTCGGTATGTCGTCTTTCCCCGGCGCTGTCAAGAGCACTTTGGAAACCCCTTTGGCACGGAGATGTTTTTCAAGCCCTTTCCGGTCCCGAAAAGCGCCTGTATTATCGATTAATAATGCATTATCGATTCCATATTGCGTGTAATCAATGGTTTCCGGTTCGGTGCCGGTAATCAGTTGAATAAATTGGCCGTTGATGATTAGGGCTTTTTTTTCGCGATTAATACTGACAGTTCCTTTAAAATCTTTATAAATGGAGTCGTATTTAAACAAATCAGCCCTTTTCTGCAAATCGCCATCTTGAAGGCCGCGTACAACGATTGCGCGAAGACGTAGTTGTTCGCCCTTCCCGGTTTGTGATATGATCTCTCTGGCTAACACCCGACCTATCCGTCCGAAGCCAAATAAAATCACGTCTTTTGGTGTTAGTTTTGCTTTATTTGAACCTATGTGCTTTGCCAGTTCCTTGGTAATGAAATCGTGTATGGAAGTGTATCGTTGATGTTGTTCGATCCACTTAAGCGTCAATATACCCAAATCGATTCGACTAGGAGCCAAATTGCTCGTTTTAATGGCCTTTGCGAGCTCTAATGTCTCATAAACGGAAATGTCTTTTTCTGTTATGTCGCGCGCGTATTGATGAATCGCAAGCGCTTCACTGCTTCCAATGTCGAATAATGGCCTTCTAAAAAGCATGAGTTCAATAGAACGTTCAAACGAAAGTTGTCCTACAGTAGTGATTAGCTGTAAAGCTGCTTTTTCTTTTTCAATCCAATTTTGAAATTCCGTTTGGTTTTGATTTGTCATTTTGAAATTTAATAAGGTTTATTTTTGACAAATCTATAAATTATTATGATTTACATTCATTGTTTTTGTCAATTTTGTAAATATTGTCGGGTAGGCGGAGTTAATTTTCCGTAAGACCGGAGGTATGATCTTTGAACATCTTTCAATTGTAAACAAAAAAAAGCAGCCAAAACGGCTGCTTTTCATATTTTTTACGAATTAAATTGAAGTACTTATCCTAGATAAGACTTCAATATTTTACTCCGTGAGGTATGGCGTAAACGTTGTAAGGCTTTATCTTTGATTTGTCTTACGCGTTCTCTTGTAAGGTTAAAGGTCTCACCAATTTCCTCAAGAGAAAGTGGATGATTGGATCCTAAACCAAAGAATAACACGATGATTTCGCGCTCACGTTCCGTTAAGGTTGCTAATGAGCGTTTGATTTCCTCAGAAAGTGATTCGTCTATCAAATTGCTGTCTGTATTTGGATCATGATTCTCCAATACATCCAATAAAGTGTTTTCTTCTCCCTGAACAAAAGGTGCGTCCATGGACACATGGCGACCGGAATTGCTTAAGGTATCAGAGATTTTGTCCACCGTAGTTTCTAAAATATCCGCTAACTCTTCAGGTGAAGGCTCGCGTTCATATTCTTGTTCGAGGCGCGAAAAAGCCTTGCTGATTTTACTTAATGAACCTACCTGATTTAACGGTAAACGAACGATACGTGATTGCTCTGCAATTGCTTGTAAGATAGACTGACGGATCCACCAAACAGCGTAAGAAATAAATTTAAAACCTTTGGTTTCATCAAAGCGTTTAGCTGCCTTAATCAATCCTAAGTTTCCTTCGTTGATAAGATCTCCAAGTGTTAGTCCCTGATTTTGGTATTGTTTAGCTACCGAAACCACGAAACGTAAATTGGTCTTAGTTAAACGCTCTAAAGCAGCTTGATCGCCCTCCCTGATTTTTTGGGCAAGTATTACTTCTTCTTCTGCTGTAATTAGGTCAACTTTACCAATTTCATGCAAATACTTATCTAACGATTGCGATTCACGGTTAGTAATCGACTGGGTTATTTTGAGCTGTCTCATTAATTATTTATATGCCCCTTTCTTTAATAAAGTGTGCAAAAGTACAAAAATTATTTTTCTTATTAACGAATGAAAAGCAAAAAAGTTGTCTGATTTTTAGGGTTTTATCCAGTTTTTTTTGCAGTATTTCTATAGCAAAAAACGAGCCAAATCAAACGTCTGGCAGTCTTTGTCACGAAGGTTAAGAGCGCTGCTTAGATATTATGAATCAGCTGTGACAAAATAGCTTTTAATTAACTAAGTCGTTACATAAATCATAGCGCTCATGCCGTCGAAGGCAAAAAATTATTATATGCATCTGCTCGATCGTAAATAGCAAGTAGTGTTGTTTTTGTCTGCGTTTTTATGCTTGTTTTTATAATAATATTGCATATTCGATTACTTATCTGTATTTTTATTTCGCATGTAATTGTCGCCATATTGTATAGCCTGAACAAACTCAAATTAAATGAACCAACGCTACTATTCGCTGGATGTTTTTAGAGGAGCAACGGTCGCCCTCATGATTCTTGTTAATAACCCCGGAAGTTGGAGCTACGCTTTCTCGCCCTTAAAACACGCACCTTGGCATGGTTGTACACCAACAGACCTGGTATTTCCTTTTTTTTTATTCGCAGTAGGTAATGCGATGTCTTTTGTGATCCCAAGGTTACGAACGCAGGCAGGCAAGGTGTTTTGGAAAAAGGTATTAAAGCGAACCATTCTTATTTTTCTAATAGGTCTTTTACTTAATTGGTATCCTTTTGTACAGTGGAGTAACGACACTCTTTTGTTTAAATATTGGATAAACCCGATAAAATCCGATAGTGGTATACGAATACTAGGTGTATTGCAGCGAATAGCACTTTGCTATTGCTTCGCATCTATCTTAGTGTATTTCTTTAAAACTAAAACAGTCGTTCTCATAAGTATTTTTATACTGCTTACTTATTGGTTGATATGTATACTTTTGGGCGATTCAGACCCTTATAGTTTGCAGGGCTGGTTTGGTACAAAAATCGATGTGTCTATATTGCAGATTGCTCATATGTACAAAGGGGAGGGCGTTCCGTTTGAGCCCGAAGGTATTGCCAGCACGTTTACGGCGGTTATCCAGGTTGTTATCGGATTTTTAGTGGGACAATATATACAAACCGGCACGAAAGCCATTGAAGGACCAATGCCTATCTATCGTACAGTCAGCACCTTGATGGTTACGGCTGCCTTGTTAACACTTGGAGGAATGACATGGGGATTGGCTTTCCCTATTAATAAAAAAATATGGACGAGTTCCTATGTTCTTTATAGTAGCGGATTGGCGATTACAGCTTTGGGCGTATTAATCTGGTTTGTAGAAATTAAAGGGCATAAAAATTTCGTTACGAAATTCTTTGATGTGTTTGGCAAAAATCCATTGTTCATTTTTGTAATGAGTGCGCTAATACCTAAAACACTGTCGTTAATGCGAATTGAAAATGGGTTTGACGAAACAGGTAATCCCATTTATACCTCGCCATTACGGTGGTTTTATACAGAAATCTGCGCGAAATTTCCCGGGCCTCCGGAGATTGGATCTTTTGTGTATGCTATTTGTTTTCTTTCCTTACTATGGGCTGTTTGTTACGTGATGGACAAGAAAGGAATTTATGTGAAGGTATAGTGTATTAGTCTCACACCCTCAGCCTTATGCCTTTCTTTTTTTGCTGGTAATTAACAGCATCAGTGCGGTTAGGCATCCATTTAGTAAAATCAGCTCAAATCCAACGGTATAACCAAGTGATTTTTTTAGCCAAGACTCAATGAGGTAGGAAAATACAGGGGAGATGAGGCAGATATAGGGAACTAATTTATCTTGTACCGATCGTTTAGATAGCATGCCAAAAGCAAAAAGTCCTAACAAAGGACCATAGGTATATCCTGCTGCAATGAAAATTGCGTTTACAACGGAGTCATTGTTGATTAGTCGAAAGAAGAGAATCACCACGAGCATGAGAAAAGAAAACACAAAGTGAACGATGTTCCTTGTTTTAACCAGTTTATGGTCGTTGGGATCTTCTTTTTTATTAAAGTTTAAAAAATCGACACAAAAGGACGTAGTGAGTGCTGTAAGGGCCGAGTCGGTTGTAGCAAAGGTAGCTGCTGTTAGTCCGAGCATAAAGATAATACCAGGTACAATAGCGAGGTGATTAAGGGCTATTTCCGGATATAGATGGTCCGGTGTCCTCAATTGGGCGATATCAATGTTGTTTTTGGCTGCATAGATGTATAGTAATGCACCAACAGACAAAAAAAACAGGTTAATAAATATGAAAATTGTTGTGAAGGTGAGCATATTTTTTTGCGCTTCGCCTATGGTTTTCATACTTAAGTTCTTCTGCATTAAATCCTGATCTAGACCGGTCATAGCGATGGTAACAAAAACACCGCCCAAAAATTGCTTCCAAAAATTCGCTTTACTTTCCATAAAGTCTTCCCAAAAGAAAATCTTTGAATAACTGCTATCCTTTACTGTTTCGATCGTTTCGAAAAAATTCAGATTTAAACTGTCGGCAATAAAATAAATCGATAAAACTACGGAAAGCAGTAAAAAGAAGGTTTGCAATAAATCTGTGATGATAATGGTTTTTAGCCCCCCCTTATGGGTGTACAGCCAGATGAGCAGTAGGCATATGATTATGGTAAGGGCGAAAGGAACATGCCAAGCGTCAAAAATAAAGCGTTGTAATACGATTGCTACGAGATAAAGCCTAAAAGCCGAACTGATCGTTCTCGAAATCAAAAAAATCATGGCACCCGTTTTATAGCTATAAAATCCAAGTCGGTGTTCCAAGTATGAATAAATCGAAACGAGGTGCATCTTATAATAAAGTGGCAAAAGCACGAACGCTATCATGATAAAGCCGACCGCATTGCCCAATACAAATTGGAAATAACCGAAACTACCGTTTCCAACAGCTCCCGGGACGGATATGAATGTAACACCTGACAAAGCTGTACCTATCATTCCGAAAGCTACTACATACCATTTAGAGCTCTTGTTGGCGATAAAAAAGGTGGCATTGTCTGATGACTTTCTGGAAGTTAAATAAGCAATTAAGATTAAAACCCCAAAATAAATCAGAAGAAAACTAAGTAAGGTAATAGGCGACATAATTCAATAGACGTTTTTGCAATTTATATTATGTGATTTTGAATCGCTTGAACTGGTTTTATAGGTGAAGCATGTATTCTATAGCTTTCCTTACACTACCGTATTTCTCCAGTAATTCATTCGCTTTTTCCTGGTTAACGCCTGTTTCTTCCATTATAATGCGAGTGCCTCTATTGAATAGTTTGGTGTTGGTTAGCTGCATATCCACCATTTTGTTTCCCTTTACTCTGCCCAGCTTAATCATCACCGAAGTACTTAACATGTTTAGCACGAGCTTCTGTGCCGTTCCGGCTTTCATGCGCGTTGAGCCCGTAACAAATTCAGGGCCTGTTATTACTTCAATCGGAAATTTGGCAATTTCTGCCATTGGTGTATTTGCGTTGCAGACTAAGCAACCGGTCGTAACTCCAGCTTCATTGGCAGCCTCTAACCCTCCAATTACGTAAGGTGTCGAACCGGATGCTGCGATGCCAAGCACTACATCTTTATTATTAATGCCATGTTCGCTCAAATCTTTCCATGCCTGTCGTTTGTCATCTTCTGCAAATTCTACCGCCTTTCTGATAGCGGTATCACCGCCAGCTATTAATCCTACAATCCAATCAAAAGGAACACCGAAAGTAGGCGGGCATTCAGATGCGTCTAATATACCTAAACGTCCACTGGTGCCTGCACCGATGTAAAAAAGACGGCCACCTTCTTCCATTCTTTCAACCGTAATTTTTACGAGTGCTTCGATCTGAGGGATCGATTTTTTTACCGCTTCCGGTACGGTTTGATCCTCTTGATTAATATTGGTTAATAACTCGTTAACCGACATCTTTTCCAGGTCGTTGTAGTAAGATTCTTTTTCAGTTGTATTCTCCATCGTTATTATTAACTATTACAGTCAAAAATCCACACAGCTAATATATGCATTTTTATGCGTTTTTATGTGTACAAAACTAAAAAACGTGCATACAGCTATTTCAACAGTTCATCTATTCTTTCGAAACGATATCCGTTATCTAATAATGTGTTTATTAAGCTAGGTAATCTATTGTAAAATTTGTCCTTCCTATGTGGCCCTACGCCTAAATGAATTAACATAATAAATCCCTTCAGTTCATGTATGTCTTGTTTCATAAAAGAAAGAACGGACTCATATATGACTTCTGACGAGCGATATCTTTTACCCATATCGGGCGTTGTATAGTCAGCTGTTGTCAGCGTTCCGGGCGTAAAGTTAATTAATTGTAATCCATGATTACTAGTCCATTCACTTATTTCTTTATTGTACCATTCGTATGGGGGTAAGAATAGGG
This sequence comes from Olivibacter sp. EAT-5, assembly GCF_044784325.1. NCBI lineage: Bacteria > Pseudomonadati > Bacteroidota > Sphingobacteriia > Sphingobacteriales > Sphingobacteriaceae > Olivibacter > Olivibacter sp. EAT-5. The sequence goes on from NZ_CP173028.1 coordinate 4,374,824, forward strand.
GGGCTTTGGTTTTATCGATGCCAAATCTTTTTAATTTGTAATAAACCTTAGAAAGATCTTGATCGAAAGTGCGCCGATCAATTAATAAGCTGTCTCTGTTTGTCCAGTCGCAATAAAGCAAATGTTGGTCTGAATGGGCACCGATATAATGTTGATCTTCCAGCATTTTCAAAATCAATGGCTCGTTTATTGGATTGTCCAAAAATCTGCCCGTTAAAAAAAAAGAAGCTTTAATGTTCTGCTGTTGCAATTGGCGAAGGATAGTTGTTGCCCCTTCTGAGAATTCGTCGGCCGAGAATATTAAAGCTATCTCTTTGCGACTACAATCACCTCTGACTATAGCACCATAGCGATCCAAAACTACTTTTTTCCCGGAGTTCCTCCCTGTAACTCATGTTCTTTGGCTGCCAATAAATAAATGAGTGACGCACTTCCGTCCATGGTGGGCTCATTTGTACTATAATCACCATAATCGTCGTGGTAGACTGCTAAGTCGGATTGGAACGCTTCGTATTCATCCGGGTCTACCAATTCAATACCGATTAGGTTATTGAATATGTTGCTATATACCGGGCCATCTACCAGTCCGCCATCGATAGGGAAATTTTTTAAGTGAGTAAATGCCGAGTGTGGATCTGTTGGACTATCGCCATTGCGGGGTAAACCATATACCATACTTGTTCCCCAGGGATTGCATCCGAATAGCCAGTCGATATTTGACTGTTCAAGTTCTGTATAAGATTCGTCATCTGTCAAGTTTCGATACCATAAACATTGGATAGCAAAAGAAACCGTTAAGTTATTACTACACCATATAAAAGGGACTCCTCGAAAAAAAGCGTTTTGTTTTGCTCTCGTCCAAACTTTCTCGATACCTTGCCGATAATAGGAAATTAGCTCTTCCCGATCTTTTCCATTCAATTGTTTTGCCAGTTCATAATGGCCTAGATTGATAAATGGATACCATTGGTAATGTGAAGCTGTGTCGGTTTCAAGCCATGGCGTTATTTTCTCTTGCCTCGCGTATTGTAGCGCTTCGTTCTTAAATTTAATATCACCTGTTACTTGTAAATTACTTGCCGCAGCTAATTCCATATCATCTACCCAATTGTCTTCGGCATAAATATAGGGTGATTTTACAGAAACGGTCTGTGTTACTCCCGGCTTTATTTTTGCGAAATCATATGCGCTTTCGGCTTTATTTCTTAATTTATAAGCGTAGCTTTCATCTACATGTGTAAATAATAAACTGCCGAGATTGAAAGCACTCGTAAATTTAGCAGCCGTCGAGCTGGTGCCGGTTGTATTGTTTAGAAATTTTCCTCTTTGTTGGGCTTGTCCATCAATGAAATAAACGGGTCGCTCATAGCCACGGCCGTAAAAAGGATCTTCAGCCGGCATCCGCATACCGGCATGGTCGCGATCATCTGCAATTTGGTTGAACATGAGATGTGGTTCGGGATGCATTTTGAGCAACCAATCTAATCCCCATTTTGCTTCATCCAATACATCTGCAATGCCATTGGGACCGCTGAGCCCGTTCGCTCGTTTTTCATCGATAAAAACACCCGGAAAATCCCGATATGCAGCTAACAAGTGATAGATCGCATTAGCTGACGTAGTGGAGTATTGTAGGTAGTCTGACGCGTCGTGCCAGCCCCCTCCAACGTCAATCTTCGTGCTATCAGGTAGACCCGCTTTGGCGGCATATAAGGTAAAGCCGTCATGTGTGTGGCAACTGTCTTTTAGAAATGGATTGAATAGCGTCCGCTGCTGACGCATATAGCGAAGCACAAAATCAGCCGTTCCTTTATATACATCGGGCGCTACCCGAAAGACCGGTGACTTTCCTGAACCTGCTACAATGTAAAAGCTTCCCGTATCCGCAAAGTTAGAGAAGTTTAGCCGATAGCTCTGCTTAAATGGACCGTATGCGCCATAGTCTCTGCCTACATCGGATGTGAATACGCTTCGTTTACTGCGGGCGTCTATCAAACTAAAAGAATCAATACTTTCTTGATTTAAAGAGCCCCAAACGGCTACTTTTATACTTTCTGGACCATATCCCAATTGATTGATGCGAATCACGGTATGCTGATTTTGCCGTATTTTTTTTGATGCGCAAGCAAAGCAAAAGCTAAAGATGGCGCAATAAAAGATAAGCTTTTTCATCTTCTAACGCTTAATTTTACAATTTTTCCGTCCATTGTACTGACTACGATATGTTTTTTGTCTAACGGCAACAAAGGATTTATCAAACAATTGGAAATTTTATGCTGCCAAATAAGTTTTCCATCTTGGCGTTTAATGGCCGTTAACAATCCGGAGTTGCTTGGAACCCAGACGATATTACTCGACTCCTCAATAGCTGTAGGGGCCAACTCGTAAGGTAATTGAAGGGACGATTGCCAAACGATTCGCATATCATTAGCCTTTGTCGATACACCGATGAGCTGCCCGTCCATTGTCTTGGCATATACCATTGAACGATCTGCCGAAAGTCCAATGCTTTCACGGACACGGTAATTATCCATTTTCTTTCTCCAGATTACTGTTCCCTTGGCTGCGTCGAGCGCTGTCATATAACGATCGGGAGCGACAATAAAGATGCGGTTATTGGCTCCTACGGGATAGCAGGCAGCTGGCGACAGCATTCTGTTTGAGGCTCCATTGCTCCAATGCCAGCACGTTTTTCCCGTTTTTAGATCCAATGCATAAAACTCATTTCCCCAAGTGCCGAAATAAATTTTGTTTTGATAAATCAGCGGTTTAGCAGATATATAGCCTTTTAATCCTTCAAATGACCACTTTATTTTACCCGAGCGGATATTGATGGCTCTGAAAGTGCCGTCCGACCCACCGATATAAGCAATGCCTTTGTGGACCACGGGAGATCCTAGCACGGCTTTACCTGTTTTGATTTTCCATTTTTGCACCCCGTTTCGTAAGTCGATACCGTAAATATAACTGTCGGATGAGGCAGCAATTACCATGTCTTTCCAAATGGTCGGTGTGGCGTATATTTTTCCCTGCGTTTGAAAAGACCAGAGCTTCTTTCCACTGTTTACGTCTAAGGCATATATTTCGCCAGATGTATTCCCGGTAATCAGCTTTTTTTTAGCCAAGGCAAGCCCTGAGCCTATATCGCTCCGGTCTTGGAAACCCCATACTTCCTGTATCTGTTTAAATTTCTCATTCACAGCATAGGAAGGTCGAGGATATACATCAATGTCCCTTTCAAAGTGGTGGTTTTTCAAGAGGATAGTTAACCAGGGTGATTGAGTAAGACTGTCTGGATTTCGTTCTTGGTAAATAGCTTTGCCGGATGATATGCGTACTATATTATAACCACCGGTGCTTCTTTTTGCCCGTAGGTTCGAACGTCCCATTACACCTGGAATACCTTCGAAATCATAAGCTTTATTGACGTGGCCGTGCCCACAAAGAAAAAGTTGTACATTATGTTTTTTGATACGGTCTATCGCCTCGTACCAGTTATTGAGGGAAGAATCCTGTGGATAATGATTGACGTAGATCAGTGGTAAATCGTCATTCAGTTTTAATACGGAATCTAGCCAGACTAGGTTTTCTCTAGGTATCTGCCCGGGTCCCATGCGCATATTTGGTCCCGAATTGGTGCCGGCAAATCGATAACCTCCATGGGTGAAATAAAAGGTTTCTGAACCGAAAACCTGCCTGAAGCTATTGCCGCCACTTTCTGACCAGTTCGCATCGTGATTGCCGGGAACAACGTAATAAGGAATATCTATGCTGTCCAGTATCTGTTTGGCAAGCTTAAGTTCATGATCCGCTCCGAATTCGGTAATATCACCCGAAACAATTACAAATTTTAAGTCTTTATTTTTATTGATATCTGCAACAGTTTTTCTTAAATCTTCCGCACCGGTTTCGCTCCCAACATGTGTGTCGGTAACATGTGCAAAATGAAAATCCTGTGCATAGGTCTTTTCAACAAAAAGGAGTAAAAGAAGGATGAGTATTTTTTTCATCACTTATAGTTGTTTTTGCACCCGGATGACGTCATCGGGTATGATGAGCGATTAATACAGGGGCTATTCGAAATCCGGATATAGCAGATATTTCTTTCTCATTTTTTTATAGATTTCAAGCTCCGGTTTCCAGCTTTCCTTGATCTCATCTTCCGTCATACCGGCCTTAATTTGTTGTATGAGTTTATCATTGCCTGCCAGTTTATTGAAGAATTCGGGGCGAGCGAAAAATTGGTCAGCAATACCTGCTTTTTTAAATAGCTTGTAAAAATCCAATACGTATTTAAGCGTAAAAGTTGAACTTTTGGGGTCTATATCGCGCAAATCAAGTCCATAGCATGTTTTATCCTGCTGTTCAACGTGGGCACTCATACCAGGCTTGGAGCCCGGAGTGAAAGTGAATTTGCCGAAGGAAGGATCCGGGTAACCCAATACCTGAAAGGGCCAATCTGTGCCTCTTCCTACACTCACGTCTGTAGCCTCAAAGAGGCAAAGAGACATATACAAACGAACCGAGACATCGTTCGGTAGACTGGGGGAGGGGATTATGGGTAATGAGTAAGGTGTTTTATGATCCCAGTTTTTCAAGGATATAACGGTCAAATCGCATTTTTTTCCTTTGTCCAACCATCCTTCGCCATTGATCATTTGAGCCAATTCACCGATCGTCAAGCCATGAATCATTGCTATTTTGTGAAAACTGATATTAGACTTAAATTTATCATCCTTTCTTACCGGGCCGTCTACTTGATCTCCATTTGGATTTGGACGATCCAAAATGATTATTTTCTTTCCATGGTTTGCACACAATTGCATAACCTGATGCATAGATGCAATATAGGTATAGAACCGAGCCCCCACATCTTGTAGATCGAATAACATGATATCGATGGAGTTAACGATGGAGTCAGCTTTTTTGTTTTTTCCGTATAAACTGTATAATGGCAAACCTGTTTTTTCGTCTATCTCATTGGAGACCTTCTCACCACGTTCAATACTGCCCCTAAAACCATGTTCCGGTGCAAATGCAAATCGAAGGTCGATCTTGTTTTCTAATAGCACATCTACCAGATGTTTTTTATCCGGCCCAACCACTGAGGTTTGATTGCCCATTAGTCCGACTTTTTTTCCTTTTAGCAATGGTAAATAAGCTCCAAGCTGATCAGCGCCGGTAAGAATTTTATCCTTCGTAATGGCTTGGCGACTTTCTTTTTGTCTAGTATCCCGCTTGCCTTGCGAACCTTGCGTGCAAGATGCATGTAAAAGAGCGAGGAAGGAGAATATAAAGGGGAGAAGTTGTATGCGTTTCATAGACGTTTTTCTTAATTAAGGACTGTTTATGGTATTTCGGCAAAAGATATAAATATTTTATCTTTTGCCGAAATGGTGCCTATATAAATGGAATCGGCTTAACGATTACCAGCCGGGATTTTGTTTAAGCTCCGATCCGTTTTCACGATATAAGGTAATTTGATCAATCGGTAAGGGCCATAAATAAACCCGCTCATTGTCAAATACTCGCTGAGATTCAGCTCTAAAGGCAGGTATAATGTATCCGATATCGCCACCGCCTTCCAGTACCAAATTCGCTACACGACTTTTTCCGTCATCATCTAAATAGTCATTTTTATTAATCCAAGCACCACGATTGATACTCATGTTGTTTCTCGTATCTGTATAGGCGAGTTTCTTCCAACGCCTCAGGTCGTTAAGCCGAAAGCCCTCCATCATTAGCTCAGCTCGACGTTCCCTTCTTATTTCCCATACAATAGAGGATACGTCCGGATCTTTTGTCGGATCGGAGTAGGTAACATTATTAACCATAGCTGAAGAACCGGAAACTTGCAAATCAGGTAGTCTATTGGCAAGCCCTCCTCTTTTGCGGAGTGCGTTAATAGACTTGTCCAGATCCTCTTGGCTAATGGTACCGAGTTCTGCGCAGGCTTCTGCATAATTGATTAGTACCTCACCGTATCTAATAATAGGAGCGTCAGTAGGATTTCCACTTAAGTTCCCTTCGGGAAGATCTTTAATAGATTCATTAAGGAACTTATGCACAGAATATCCTGAAGTCGAATAGTTCGTTACAATTCCTTGAAGCCTCAACTCGGGTATAACCGTGCCTGCCATTCGTGGATCCCTGTTAGCAAGTACGTCACCAATTGAGTGATCTCCTTTGTATACTTTGGATAAGGTTATAGGAAACCCATCGGTGCATAGGTAGTTTTCAATCGCATTTTTAGAGATACCCGCTTGAGATTCTTTGTTATTATTGCTATGCAACGCATGTGTTAAAATTCCTATTGCATATTTTCTATACATAATCATTTCCGGGTTCGAGCTTAAATCCAGTGAGTTGAAGAGGGATCGGTAGTCTTGGCCAAGACTATACCGTCCTGAAATAATAAGCTCATTGGCTGCCCATTTCGCTGCTTCCAAATACGTTTTTGCTTTTTCCTGATCAATGTCATGATATTTAAGCCATGTTCCCTGAAATAAAAATACACGTGACATAAAAGCCAAAACAACATCTTTGTTAACAGTCAATCCTTTTTCACCATTCTGAAGACGTACATGTTCTGCTGCGAATTGAAAATCCTCGAGCATTTTGTCTGTAACAAATTGTCTTGGATCTCTTTTTTTATAAAGTAGCTCGGTATCTTGATCGTCAATAACCTGATCGTACCATGGCATATCGCCAAAACGACTCACGAGACGATGATATTCCATGGCTCTAAAAAAACGGGCAATACCTGTCCAATGATTTTTTGCCTCCTCATCCATCGGCACCTGAGGTATACCGGCAAGCATCACATTGGCTCGTCTAACCCATTCAAATGTCCAAAGAGCATCTGCGGCTGAGGAAGGGACAATCTGAACGAATTGAGCTGGGGCTGTATTAGCGAAATCATCGTTCAAACTCTCACCCGAAAAATAGTCTCCCCATGTATTACCTCTTCCATATCCGCGGAAATAACGCTCATAAAAACCATATGAAAAGGTTCTAACATTGTTTTCACTAGTCCAATAATCGTTGTTAGTAAGTTCGTCCAACGGGTCTCGTTCGAGAAAATCTTTTTTACAACCTGCTAGTAGGAGGACGGTTAGTACATATATTAAAGCTGTGCGTTTCATAAGAATATTTTTTATAGGGTTAGTTGAACACCTAATGAATAAGTTCTCCGATACGGATAGACTCTTCCGAAAGAGTTAGGATCATTTAATCCCAATGAGGTATAATCTGTTTCGGGGTCGATTGGGATGTCGACATTATCTATCAATTCGAATAAGTTTTCACCGCTGAAAAAGATTCGGAGATTTTGAATTTTTGCTTTGCTAATTAATTTTTGAGGCAATGAATATCCAAAAGTTAGATTTTTAACTCTTAAATAAGACATGTCGAGAAGATACTTCGTTTGAACAAGGAAGTTTTTATTGCTTCTATTCTGCTCATGATCCGTTGGACGCGGATAAAATGCATTCGGGTTTTCAGGTGTCCAATAATCTAGTTGATGCTGGTACCATCCTTCGGCTGCCCTAAAACCAGGGATTCCCATTGTGCCAGCGGCCCAAAGATCCCTTTTTCCTACGCCTTGTAAGAAAAATCCAAAATCAAAGCCTTTGTAACTAAAGTCCATTCGATATCCATATTGCCACCTCGGGGTGGAATTTCCTATGACTTTCTGATCGCCTGGATTGCCTACTGTGTTTTCGCCATCAGTGATAACTCCATCACCATTTAGATCTTTGTATTTGATGTCGCCCGGACCATAGAAGAACCAAGGACTGGTTCCTTCGAATCTCCTTTGAGAGGGGATGCCATCAATTAGTATATAGCGGCCCCGTTCATCTGTTAATAAATTGCCATTTGCATCTTGCTGAAAATCGTTTCTCGTGAAGAAACGGTCAGTAACATAACCCCAGATTTCACCACTTACTTGTCCTTTATAAACCGGTGAGGAGGCAATTGTCTGTGTGAAAATTTTGGTTGAGTTGCCTGGAAATTCGGTAACTTTTTCTGTAAAATCGCTCAGTTGACCCGTAGCACTTATATTCAGTCCATTACTGAAAGTATGGTTATAGCCGATTGTGAGTTCCCAACCTTTGGTTTGCATTTTTCCCGCGTTTAGCACCGGTGCCGTCGCTCCAAAAGAAGAAGGAAGGGTAAGGCCTGCGCTTAACATGTCGCTAACCGTACGGTTATACCAATCAAAGCTTAAATTAACTTTATCATTGAAAAAATTGGCATCAAGCCCAAAATCCGTTGTAGTAACTCGTTCCCAAGTTAAGGTTTCAGAGACGGCTCTTGGATTCTGAAAAGTTGGCATAAATGCATCACCTATTAGCCACTGGCCGGCAAGATCGCCGGTTGAATAAGCGGGCATAACCGGTAAAAAGACATTTTCTCCTACATTTTGGTTTCCAACACTTCCATAAGATCCTCTTATCTTTAAGAAACTTAAATAAGGTTTGGCAAATTCCATGAATTTCTCCTGAGATAGAATATATCCGGCAGATAACGAAGAGAAGAAAGCCCATTTGTCGTTTACCGGAAATCTGGAAGAACCGTCATATCTACCATTTAGTTCTAATAAGAATTTGTTTTGAAAAGAATAATTGATGCGTCCGAAATAACCTAATGTTGACCAATGTCTAACCCTTCCGCCTACGGTTTGCGCACCGGTAGCCAATCCGAATTCTCCTTTCGACGGATCCATTAAACCCATTTGCTGGGAGAAATGGTTTCCGTTTTGAAATACTTCCAAGTTTGTCCCCAGCAAGGCCTTAAATGCATGATCCCCATACTCTTTAGCGTAGTTTCCATACGCATTAAAAACATGTCGATCTTCCCAGCTTGAGTTCTTTCTAACCCGGTCATGGGCTGGAGTCGTATAAGTTTCGAGAGTCATGGGATTTCCGTTCCAATAGTTCCATCCCTTTGCCGAGCCACCGACAATATGTTCTAAATCATTTAATTTAGTGTAGGTGTAATCTGCATCCATTGTTAATCCGGGAAGGATTTTTGCGGTACCACCGATCGTCAATCGTGTCATATTTGACTTGGTACTTGTCATATTTGCCTGCTCTACATCGGTTATGGCATTCCGAAATGGCTGCCCCTGATAGGTGCCATACGGAAATGTTTTAGGCCATCGATAGAGATAGAACCATGGATCGTAGGTGTCTCCATTATAGGAATAAGGCTTTGTTAACGTAGAGTTTGAATAAAGTACTTTTGTACGAACGTCAAGCCACTTGTTCACAGAGGCATTTACTGCTAAATTCAAATTGTATCGGTCGTATTGATCCGGATTGACTTTAAGTATTCCATCCTGGTTTAAATACCCGAATCCCATGTTATAGTTAATTTTGTCGCTCCCACCATTGATACTTAAATTATGGTTTTGTTGGGGCGTAAAATCTTTCATATACATACCGGGGGCATCCCAGGGTCTATAAAAAAATAAGGCACCGTCCCTCACCTCAAAATCGCGACCTTCAACCATTTCAGGCCCTAAATCTTGTCCGCCATATTGATTTTCCCATTCTTGCATTTTTTGAATCGCCAACTCATCGAAGCGTACTCCCAAACTTGAATAGAAGGGTTGCGAAGGATTTCTACGTAGTGCCGCATCAAGAGCCATTCGAGCGCCAGCTGCTGCGTCGGCAATTTTCGGAGTTTTTGTCGGTTTCTGCAAGGCAATATTGTTGGTATAGGTGATACGGCTAGGTGTATCTCTACTTCCTGATTTGGTTGTGATTAATATCACTCCCCATGCCGCTCTAGTTCCATAAATCGATGTTGAGGCTGCGTCTTTAAGAACAGATACACTTGCAATATCGTTTGGATTAATCATCTGAAGAGAGGGCACTTCTACGTTATCTACAAGTATAAGCGGTTGCGCTCCGGTTGATCCGGTATTAATTGATCCCCGGGCTCCTCGTAAACGAATGGTTGGATTAGTCCCTAAATCTCCACTCGGAGTTGTGATCGTTAATCCCGGGACAGTGCCTTGTAAAGCTCTAACGGGATCTGTTATAGGACGCGTCTCAAAAGTTTTTTGCACATCTACAGTCGAAACCGCTCCTGTTAGATTCGCCCTCTTTTGTTTTCCGAAACCAACTACTACTACCTCATTCAAGGTGGTCTCGTTTAATTCCAGCTGAACATTGATAACGTTTTCTTGCCCAACAATCAACTCTTTCGTATTCGACCCAATATAAGAGAAAACGAGTGTTTGTCCTATTTGCGCGCTAATGGAGTAGGAGCCGATATCATTTGTAGTCACTCCTTGGTTCGTTTCTTTGATCTTGACGGATACTCCCGGCAGAGGCGACTTGTCGGTCTCCGCTGTAACTCGACCCGTGATGGTTTTTTCCTGTGCCAAGAGGAGGGCTGGCACAAAGAATAGCCCTACGAAAAATAAAAGTAGTTTTCGTTTCATTTTGGTTGTTTTTAATGGTCAATTATGTTGATTATTTGAGTTTTTTCAAGCTATACTGGTTTGGTTTACACATTATTTCAATCTTCCGATTCAGCTTAATTGGTTCTGCTAAGGAGTAATAAGTTCGTCCTCCCTTTTGGTTAACATTACAAGATTACAAAATAAAAATAACATATGCAACATTATGCGTATTCTTTAATAATTTGTACATAAAAGTGCATTTATATACGTGTCTCATGCAATGATGAGCTTTTTTTATTTTGTTTATGTGTCTTTAAGGTTATTGAAGTGTTAACATTTGCGGATTTGTGCATTATTTTGGAATTGGCAGAATAGAGAGGTTCCAAAAAGCTTTTCAATAATAGAAAGACAGGAAGCATATCAACAAAAAAGGCATGCTATTGCATGCCCTTTATCATTATTTGAAACAACCTATGGTTGATCCCACCAAACCGGTTCGTTTAGATAAGTGGGGCTTTCCGCATTTGGATTTGCTTTTCTTACTTGCTCAATGTTAAAGTTGATCTCATAACTTGGCACGGCAAATCGTCGCGGCCAGTCGGTAGGACTAGGGTAGGCTTCTATAAATACATGGGAAGGTCTTTTGAAGCCTTTATAGATACCAACTGTTTCGTTATAACTTCCTGATGCATCTGTACAATAATTCATTCGTCTCAAATCACACCATACCTCCGGAGAGTAAGATAAGGCAATATATTTTTGAATCATAATGTGGCTCATGGTAAGGTCGCCGGCATTTTGGATAACTGATGAACTACTTAAAAATTGTTCAATAACTGTTGGCGTAATTCCCATGATTGACATGTGGGAACGAATACCTGCTTTGTAAGCCGTAAGGGCTTCCGTCGATTGGCCTAGCCGAAGTCGTACTTCGGCTTCAATGAAACGCATTTCAGCATTAGTCAAAAGAAGCCCTTTACCTCCTCGTTGGGTATACCATGAACCAGTTGACAGTATACGTTGTCCCGCCTGCGGCTTAGCAGGATCCATCCGAAGTTGAACGTATACTGAATCTTTGTTGGAAAACCTGTCACTTGATGCGGAGTAATTATAGCTCGAAGGACCGGCTTTTGGCAGATCAGATGACATGTCGACGAATTGAGTACGTACTAATTGGCCTTCTCGATTTTCCATTCGAGGGATGAGCAGATCCATTCGCGGATCCTCCATGTTATTGTTGCCTGTAGGTGCTCCTGTATAGTTATTTGAAAGATAGTCATAGTAAAGCTTTGTTATGCGGCCGGTAGAACCAATATTTACATATTGTAAAGCTGCTTTGCTATTGTCTGCAACACCCTCTTCGTCTACATACTGCATAATAGAACTCTGCTCATCCGACTGGGGAGCGGAGGCTAAAGCATCTAGAACTGCTTGCGGATTGTAGTCCGCTTTTTTTGTGAGGTGGTTTAAAAAGCGAGCTTTCAAGCCATAAGCTAAGCGAATCCAATTCTCCACTTTGCCGCCATTTAATATATCTCCTTCGGCTAAATCAGGAGCCGTAATTTCCTGCGATTTTTGAAGATCTGCTATCGCTTCGTCTAGCAGAGCGATTACTTTCCCTTGCACATAGGCACCATCATCAAACCTCGGGGTTAAATTGCCTGGTATGTCGAATTCATCATAGGGTAACATGCCGTAAAAATCGGCTAAGTATCCAAAGCCCCAAGCTTTCATGATTTTGGCGGCACCTATATAATGATAAGCGCCTACTTTCTCTGATGCTTCAATGAGCGGTTGTATATTTACCGCTGTGTTTACGTACCACGATTGCCAAGGCCAATTAGCACTGGAGACGTTCGAGTACCATCTCGTCAGATTCCAGTTATTGTTGTTTGCGTAGGTAACAGCCATCTGCTGTGCTAAAAATGCAACCCGTGTACCGGCGCTCTCGTAACCATCAGCGAATTGTGCAATGATGGGTGGTAACCGTTGTTCCGGAGCGGGTACGGTGGAATTAGGGCTACTTGGATTTTCATTTATATCCAACCATTTCTTACAGGAGGTAAAAACGATTGACAAAAGCAGAATATATACAGACTTTTTCATTTTTTTTGATTTTAAAATCTTACGTTCAAACCGAGTGCAAATCCCGCGGTGGCAGGAACTCCGGCATAATCAATTCCTACCGAGCCCGAGCCTACCACTCCTGCGCCTGCAGCGCTTGTTTCCGGGTCCATACCTGAATAATTGGTAAATAATAAGAGATTCGTTCCTGTAGCTGTAATTGTTGCACCTTTTATCCATGATGCTTTTTTCAAAAGGGTTGCAGGTAAAGAATATGCCAGCGCAATAGAGCGGAGACGAAGCCAGTTCACGTTTTCTATGAAAAAGGGTACGTTATTGGCATAAATGTCGCGGTAATATTTTTCGTTTGCAACAACTTCGCGCGTTACGGCTTCATATTGCCCGGTTTGCGGATTTAGCGATTGACCGGTAAAAGTGACCGTATTACCACGATTTTCGGTCAGTTTGCTCATGCCGTTTACTGTTAATAAGTACTCGGTAGCATTGTAAATGTCCCCACCTCTACGGAAATCAAATAGGAAAGAGAAGCTCCAGTTTCTGAAGGTAAAACTATTATTAAAACCTCCAATAAAATCGGGTTCACGATTGCCGATATATGTAGTGGTAGAATTACTAGTTAGTGGATATCCTGTGTTCCAGTCGAGTAATAGGTTGCCGTTAGCGTCTGTTTGCCATTTAGAACCACTTATCCCCATGAAATCACCATTTCCGAAAGAAGCCGCTTTGCCGTTTCCTACCTGTACATCAGTTACATATAAAATAGGTAGCGAACCGGGTAGTTCTTTTACAACACCATTGTTGTGTGAGAAGTTAATGGTAGCATCCCATTTGAAGTTTTCTCGCTTTATTGGTGTAGCGTTTAACGTGATTTCGATCCCCTTATTTTCTAAAATACCGGTATTCACTGAACTTAAGATATACCCGGTTGCATTACTCACACGCGGCGTTAAGATCTGATCAACACTTTTGTTTTTATAATACGTGAAGTCGAAGCCGAGTCGATCGCCCAGAAATCGTAAATCTGTCCCAAATTCGACCGACTTGGTTGTTTCTGGTTTTAACAAATCGTTTCCTCGAGACCAATAATTTCTATAACCACCTCCTATTGTTAATTCAGGTCCGAAGAGATACGTTGCGGTTTGATAAGCAGCAGCGTCTTTGCCCACTTGTGCATAAGAAGCACGTACTTTTCCAAAAGATAAAAAACGATTTTGTGGGAGTAGCTCTGTGAAAACAAAGCTTCCACTTATAGCAGGATAAAAGAATGATCTGTTTTGTAAAGGAAGAGTTGATGACCAATCGTTCCTGCCTGTGAAGCCCAAATAAACCATATTCTTATAAGACAGCCTGAAATCACCATAAACACCAACCAATCGCTTTCGATTGATACTTTGAGTATAATATTTGTTTTCGTTGGAAGCGTTATTGATATCCACGAAGCTTGGAATTTCGAATTGTTCCGCTCTCCTTGAATTGGAGGTAAGCTTGGTGTCTTCTGTAGTCGTTCCTAAAACCAAACTCGCGTCCCAATTCTCAAAAAACGTTCTATGAAAATTCAACATTAAATTTGAGTTGATGTAATTATAAGCCCGATCTGTTTCCGACAGCATCCCGTCTTGCCAAGCAAGTTTTACACTAGATCCGGGAGCAATAAGGCTTCTAAAGTTAGTAGTGTAATTGTCAATCCCCAATCGATAAGTTGCGTCGAACCAGTCAGTGATTTTAACCTGTGTATAGGCAGTGGCAATAAGACGGTTGTTACGGTCATTTTGTGGATTCTTATTGATAATCCAATATGGGTTGTCCGTGTTATCTTCAAGCTTCACGTCAGGAAGAAGCAATTTATTAGAGCCATCCGGATTTATCCAGTCTTTCATGTTGGCATTTAATGGCCATGATAGCACACTTTCCATATACCCACCACCACTGGATCCCCAAAGACCACTCCCCGTAAGCGTTTTCTGTGACTTACTTACGGCGTAAGAGGCGTTAATACCAAAAGTGAAAATGCCTAACTTTTGTTCGCCATTAAAACGTACGGTAGAACGCTTGAAGTTGGTAGTTGGAACAACCCCTGATTGGTCTAAATTAGAAGCGGAAAGAAAGAAATTTCCTTTAGCGCTGCCTCCGGAAACATTAAAGCTGTTATCATACGCTCTAGCCGTTTCGAAGAAATTGCCAAGATTATCATAGATTGTTTCACCGGTTGTAAACTTATCGCCCCAAGACAAGGCCGTTTGGTCTGAAAATTCACCGCTATAATACGAACCCTGTTTGTACAGTTTTTGCTGCTCGGGTAAACGATTAACCCAGTTCGTCATAAATCGTGAAGTGACGGAAGCGGTAGTAGAACCTTCTTGTCCTTTTTTTGTCGTGATGATGATGGCGCCTGCCGCAGCTCTTAATCCATACAGTGCCGCTGCGGCCGGACCTTTTAATACAGAGATAGATTCAATATCTTCCGGATTGATGTCCATTGCCCGATTACTATTTGTAGTTGAGATATTTACAGATCCATCAAATGCACTATTGTCTCCCTGTCCTGTCGAATTGTCCATAGGCATTCCATCAATAACAAATAATGGCTGATTATCCCGTTCTAGCGAAGTTCCGCCTCTTAATACAATGGATGAGGAAGCTCCGGGTGCTCCGCTTGAATTGGTGATGTTCACACCAGCAATTTTACCGTTGAGTGAGTTTATGATGTTGGGATCTTTATTTTTAAGCAACTCTTCGGATTTGATGTCTTGTGCGGCATAACCTAAACTTCGGACTTCACGTTTGATTCCCATAGCCGTCACAACCACTTCATTAAGATCAGAACTGGTTGATTGTAGCGATACACTGATTACATTGCTTGTGCCTACTGCTGTCTCCTGTGCTTGGAAACCGATATAAGTGAAATGCAAAATTTGACCCAAACTTGTTTCAATACTATATAATCCTTCACTATTCGTTTGAGTTCTCGTGCTCGTACCTTTTACGCTCACAGTAACCCCTGGAAGTGGTTGCCCTTGAGAGTCTGTTACCTTTCCGGTAATGGTTTTTTGTTGCGCCAGTAGGTGGGCAGAAACAAAAAACAATCCCAGCATAAAGAGGAGTAGTTTTCTTTTCATGTTTTGATAATTAGTGGTCGATATATGGATTAATAATAATCTAGTTACCGGTAAATAGTGCACTTACGAAGCAAGTCCCAGCTTGCACGCTATATCTCTATTATTCCCTTACAGTTTATTGGTTTTATAAATGTTGCGGATGAAAGCCGTTTTCAGTACAAGAATATTGAGAATTTCTATGTAATGCAAATTTATGCGTTATTTTTTTTATTACTTATATAAAAGCGCAAAAAAAGAGCATGTATGATTCGGTTGTTTGCAAATAGCTACTACTTTATAAGTACTTTGTAAAGTAAAGCGGTATTTAGTGCGTTGGGATGTATGGAATAGGTGACAAAAAATACGGTGCCCATTACCATGGGCACTTTATTCTAAAATGCTGGGTCTGCGGGGGTATTAGCGTTGTTGTCCCGTTCAACAAACGGATAGGGAAAGAAGTTTCTTTTCATTTCTGTTTGTGGACGGTTAAACCTTCTCATATCTTCCAATTTTAAACCTGATATAAAAAGCTCGATACATCGATGCTTATAGATTAGTGTCAAGAGCTCTTCTTCACTATAAGGGCCTGTTAAGCCAGGCATCGCGGCGCCAAGTCCATAAACATCATCGTTTGGCCTTTTTGTGATCACCTTGTTTAGCTCTATCAAAGCTAAATCAAGCCTAGAAGTCCGGGCATAGGCTTCGGCCTTAATCAAAAGCATTTCGCCCGGTAAATAGACCGGTATTGGTGATTCATTGGTGAACCAAAATCCTTTAATGCGTACAGCCGGCGGTGCGGGATTGGCGTTTTCAATATAAAATAATACGCGCTGATCGTTGGGATCTGGATAGAGAGCCTCCGGTAGCCCTAAATGTTCGTCCTTTGGTTGAAAGACATTGTTTGTGGACGTAGCAAATGTGTAAATCGGGTTCGGAGAAACATTGTCATAGGCAAATACCGACACCTTTTTTAGGTCCACCTGACTGGCCGCGCTCAATGCTTCTTCATAATCACCTATATACAATGAATAACGAGCTTTTAGTGCATAAAGTGTATTTTTTATATCGATACTCGCTGCGGGAATGTCCTGCAAAAATGCATTACTGATCGAGTCCGTCTCTGTGAAAAGCAAGGCGCTATCAACACTGCTAATTGCCATTCTATAACCTTCCATTCGGTCGACAAACGAAGCGTTGCGTCCCACAGTTGCCGGTACCTGTTCCCAATTCATCGCCAAGTCCCCTAATGAGAGGGCCTTCAAAACCGTTGTGTAAGCGATGATGCCACTAGCTCGATTTTTATCAGCTAACTTTCTCGCGTTTTGTATGACGAGATTGGCATCATATATGATTTTATTACTGCTTGTCCATAGACCTGCAAGCACGGTGTTCGTTCCATCTACTGTAGAACCCCCGGTGCTTAACTGCAATTCAGGAATGTTTCCTTCATTTCTAAGTAAAAGTTCGTTTGTAACGAAGCCGTTAGCTGTTACTTTATTATAGATATTGCTTGTCCTTAGGTAACTGTAAGTACGTTGCAAGCCGATACTGATATCTGTTAAAGCTTGGGATGACGATAGGGCTTCTTCGTTTAATGCTCTCGAGGGATCGATATAATCTTTGGTACACGATGAGAGTGTGAAAATTAGCGCTAATCCATATCCATAATAGAAAAGACGCATGCATATGCTGTTGTTTTTTTTCATGTCGATATTCATACTGATTAAATACTGCTATTGATGGAGTTTATAATTTTACCTGTACACCTAACGTAAACGTTCGGGGGATCGGAATAGCTCCGAAATCGATACCACGTAATATGGTGGATTGCCCACCGGCATTGACCTCTGGATCATAACCTTTGTATTTGTCAATAGAGAACAAGTTTCTACCGCTCGCACTAATAGTAAAATCCTTAAAAAACTTTACTTTACCCAAATTGTAGCTTAGTGAAATTTCTCTCAATTTGATGTAATTACCGTTGTCAATTCTCCATTCTTCGACTGCATAAACACCGGCTATATAACCTCTTGGTAGCTCACCCATTTGTTCCTGTTCTGCTATTTCGCCGCTGCCTACACCTTGTCTGGTTCGCCAATCAGCATTCCAGACATCTACACCCTGTACGGCATCAAATTGCATATGTAAGGATAGCTTCTTGTAGGTAAAATCGTTTACAAAAGTAAGTGTATAATCCGGGTTCGGATCACCTATAACTTTACGTAAAGGAGTGCCCATAGGTAAGCCGTTCGCGTCGCGTTGGGGCGTATATTCTGTTCCATTTTGGATGCCTCGTTCAATTAGCGGAATCCCTTTGTCGTTCAATAATAGACTGCCATCAGGATTTCTAGCGAAAAAGGTGCCGTAAAAGACACCGATAGGTTGACCGTCAATAATGGCTACAGGTGCTCCGGGGTTAGTGCTGAATAACCGTAGGCCGCCAACATCCAGTGCTTTGTTTCGGTTCCGGTTGTAAATGACAGAAGTATTCCATTCAAAGTTGGTGTTTTTAATGGGCGCGCCATTCAGTACCAATTCGATCCCTCGATTTTGTAAGGAACCAACATTATCGAGAAAACTTGAAAATCCGGTGGTCGGAGCTTCCACTCGGGATATTAATAAATCCGTCACCTTTTTGTTGTACCAGTTAAAGCTAGCACCCAATCGATTGTTAAAGAAGGATAGATCGGCACCTAATTCCAATTCAGCCTGACGCTCGGGTTTAATGTTCTCATTTGCGAGAGTGGCGCTCGAAAAGAGGGAAACCCTGCTTAAAAAAGTTTGAGAGGAATAGGCATTGTATCGGTCGTAGGCCCCAATGCCGGTTAGATTTCCTGATTGGCCGTAAGCCGCACGCAACTTGAATAAATTCCACCAATTGCTTAGCGATGTGTTTTTCCAATAATCTGCAGACGATAACACATAGCTGCCACTACCTTTTATGTATACTTGCCTGCGATTGTCCTCACCAAACACGGAAGATTCATCTACGCGGACGGCACCGGTTAAAAATAGATGATCTTTATATTTGAAATTTTGTTGAAAGTAAGCCCCGCTTACGGAGTATTCGCTTCTAATATCCATGCCGGGCAAAATTGTGCTGGCGGCGTTAACCGTTTCGATAAACGGTGCTAAACCTCGCCCATTAAGCATGTTATAGTTGGATTTTTCATATTGATAAGAAAAGCCCAATTGAGAAGTTGATGTTAGTACATCAGAAAACGTGGCGTTATAAGTCGCATTAAGTTCCTGATTGATCAAAAAAGCTGAAATGCTAGCGACACTGGCATAGCCGTTCTGAGTTGGGTTCAAGTTGCTTCCACCTCCCCAATAATCGGGATTAACGTTGTATGTATACGGTGGTATATATGTTTTTCCATTTTGTCCGGTGTGGTCCACGCCTAGGGTGTAGTCGATCGAAAGACCTTCGACGGGCGTAAGTTTTAGGTTTAAATTGCCTAAAATGCGGTTCACTTCCTGACGTTGCTTAATGTCCTCAATAACTGAAACGGGATTTATTCGACCTCTTTCTCCAACCGACTTTAAGTTTCCATCAACATCTCTTGTGAATAGATCGTGGTAGTTGGCAATAATGTTGATAGAGTTCAAAGGGGAGTAAAACGAATTTCCATCTGGTTTTTCGTCCGCTCCACTATTTATATAGTTTAATCCTGCACTAAAGGAAATCCAATCGGCTAACTTTTGATCGATGTTAGTTCGCAGACTGAACCGTCTAAAGTTTGTGTTCTTAACAATGCCTTGGTTATTAAAGTAGGAGGCTGATACATAATATTTCGTGTCGTCTTTCCCACCGGCTACAGAAAGGTTGTTGTCGGTACCGCTTGCATTTCTGAAAATGTAGTCCTGATAATCATAACGGTTAACCGGAGAAGTGGTTATAAGTGCGGTATTCAGAACGTCTTGAGTTTCCGTATCGACGGATCCGCCAAATTTGACGGATGACTGATTTACAGGGACTTTTTTTCGTAAGTTACTGTTGGAATAGCTGGAAGAAAAAGTCACCACGGGCTTACCTAGCGAACCTCTTTTGGTGAAGATTTGTACAACGCCTGCATTCGCTCTCGAACCATAGATTGCTGCAGCCGCAGCACCGTTCAGTACCTCGATTCGCTCAATATCGGCTGGGTTAATATCTACTAGTCGATTTTGACCGATCGTTCCGACAAAATTGCCGCCATCGTAACCGGTTTGCGTATTGGTTACACGGGTCGTATTATTATTGACAATAATACCATCAACAATATAAAGTGGTTCAGATGAGGAATTGACAGAGCTGATTCCTCTTAGTCGTACCGAGATTCCGCCTGCAGGGTCGCCGGAGTTCTGAGAAATCTGAGCGCCTGCCGTTTTTCCCTGCAGCGACGATAAGACATTTCCGCTTCTGCCCTTCGTAAGATCATCGCCTTTTACGGAACTGATGTAACTTCCCAATTGTTTTCGTGTCGTTCCCGCTGAGGTACCGGTGATAATGACTTCGTCTAGCCCAACAAGATCAGAAGATAAGCCGCAATTTAACAGGTTTTTGCCGGTTTTTAACGCTATTGTCTTTGTTTCACTCTTGTATCCTGTATAACTAAAAACAATAGATTGTTG
Source organism: Olivibacter sp. EAT-5 (assembly GCF_044784325.1). NCBI lineage: Bacteria > Pseudomonadati > Bacteroidota > Sphingobacteriia > Sphingobacteriales > Sphingobacteriaceae > Olivibacter > Olivibacter sp. EAT-5. Next base: position 4,395,035 of record NZ_CP173028.1, read on the forward strand.
ACCGTTCAGATTGTCAACGTTCAAAGAATACTTACCTTCCGCATCCGTAGAAGTTCCTACAGTTGAATTTCTGATTTTGACAGAAACCCCTGCTAACGGTTGCTGGCTTGCTTCATCCACTACACGCCCAGCTATAACGGATTGCTGTGCATAAATGGCTTGGATGAAAAAAAGGTAGATAAAAAACAGTAATTTGATTGATTTGGTCATAAAATGAATCATTAAATGTTTGTGAATCGGTTGATTGGGATTGTTGCTTGCATAGTTATGTTCTTGAATTTTATCCCGCAGTTTATTAGGTGTTACTAGCTGTATTTAAGCTTATTGGATATACAAGTATAAGAAAAAAAAATAGTTATGCAATATTTTGCGTTTTTTTAATATTTATATGTATAAACATGCATTCAGGCTTTAGAGGTACCCGATTGCCATCATTGAGATCGAAGTGTTATTGGCATTCTATCTCAATGAAATGTGGAGGCGTTCTTTTTGGATATTTTGGGAATAAGGTGTCTGTCGACTGATAAGGATGCAAAATGGTACACTAAATGGAAAAAGATATCCCGCTCTCAGAAAATTAGCCTTCGGAGATCGAATTTTTTGACCGCTGAAACAGGAACGAAACCGATAGCTTGCTGCCGATAGCTGAATCTTACTACAAAATAGTTGGTTACTGTTTTAAATTGAAACCCTGCCGATTAATAACATTCCATTATTATTTTGTGATAAAAATATATATTTACAAGTCTTAAGGAAAAAATTAACCAACATGCTAAAAGAAGAAAGACAGGCTTTTATAATGCGCGAAGTAAACCTGCACAATAAGGTTCTATCATCCGACCTCAGCGTTCAACTGAATGTATCAGAGGATACCATAAGAAGAGACTTAAATGAATTGGCAGAAAATGGGAAAGTACTAAAAGTATATGGCGGAGCCCTATCTAAGTCCTTTCAGTATCCGTTTCAGGATAACGAGGTTTATGCGCGGGAGTCAAAAAAGACAATTGCTCAAAAAGCAATAACCCTTATTCAGGATGGCATGGCCGTACTGCTGGGAGGGGGGACTACGATGTTGGAACTAGCGAGAACATTACCCGAAAAAATGCAATGCACCTTTTTTACGATCAGCCCCCTCGTCGCTTTGGAGCTGGCAGAACGGTCCGGCGATGATGTGATATTAATAGGAGGTAAGCTAGCCAGAAGCACCAATGTAACGATTGGTTCTCAAGTGATTAATCAGCTATCGGAAATCAGGGTTGATCTTTGTTTATTGGGAACTAACAGCCTATCGGTTGAAGATGGTGTGACGGATTCGGATTGGGAAGTTGTTCAAATCAAGAAAGCGATGCTCCGCTGTTCACAAAAAACAGGTATTCTAAGCATTGCTGAAAAATTGAATTCAGTACAGAAAATGAAAGTCTGCAATGTGAATGCCATCGATTACTTAGTGACCGATTTGGATCCTAAACATGAAAGCTTAAGTCGATTTTCGCAAATAGTAAAGGTAATTTAGCTATTCTAATGTTACTTTAATCCATTTTTAATCCGTTTTAGGTAGTTTAGTGTAACAAAAGTCAATGTAACGTCTTTATTTCTCACATTTTTTGAACTTGTGCAGCCATTTGACTAATATTGTTATACCAAACCAAACTAAAACAAATTGCTATGAGTACCGTTATTGCAGAGTTAATCAATAAGGAGGATATTCGGAACTATAAAATAATCGATGCACCCGAGAGCCACGTAAGTGAATTGCGTTATAAATTGCAAAGTGCTGTAAGATTAGGAAATGAATTTAAATCGAAATCGGTCATTACTTTTAATACTACTAGTGGGCCAAAAAGAGTAGAAACTACCGTATGGATGTTAACTGATAGTTATTTGCAATTGAAAAACGGAATCATGATCCCACTCAGTAGCTTATTAGACCTCGATTATTAGTACGGTTAATAAATATATATAAGAAACAAATGGTCTTTCGGTTTGTTTCTTATATATCGCTACGCTAGCTAACCCGTGTTTTTTATATTCCTACCTTTATCACATAGTTTCTCAGTAAGATTGTCAATTAGTGTTAAAATTTTCTTCTTCGAAAAAAAAGAGAGAGACTTGTCGTATATTGCGACCAAATATTGGCGGTAGAAGATGGACACACACGTACTTCATAGATTTTTAGGGCTTTTTATCGGATTGTCATTATTTATAAGCGCCTGCAAAAAGGATAATCCGGATACAAATCAAGGTAATTCTACACAGACACCCACAGATGATCGCGTCGCGCTAACCAACGACTCTATTTTTCTGTATGCGAAGGAAATTTATTATTGGAATCAAAATTTGCCAACCTATGATGTTTTTAACCCAAGGCAATATACTTCCAATGCTGATAAATTAAAAAATTACGAAGCTAATTTGTTGTCAATAGCTCAATATTCCACGTCAAAATACGACATACTTACGGTCAACAATACAGACTATACAAAATTCTCTTATATCGAAGATGTATCAGGTAACAGTGGCGTCACCGCTGGTGTGAGAAACTTAACCAATAGTGTTAATTTAACAGGACAAGGAAACGATGTCGGTATTTATGATATTGCAGCCTATGGGAGTGATACGGATTTTAAAGTGTTCATCCGCGCTGTTTATCCCGGATCTCCTGCCGCCAGAAGTGGCTTGACTAGAGGCGCTTCTATCACTAAAATTGATGGAGAAACAATCGGGGATGATTGGGATCGTGATTATAGTTACATATCGCGGTTACTGGGTGATCCTTTTTCTATTCGCTTAGAGGGACAAAAACTGGGCGGTAGCTCTTATTCCATTTCATTGAGTAAGCAGACTTATAATAGTAGTCCCGTCTATAAAGACACGGTACTCACTATCAACAATAAAAACATAGGCTATGTTGCTTATGCTCGCTTTTCGGATGAGGAAAATTCCTTTGATGTTCTTGATAATGTTTTTTCGGATTTTGCAACAAAGAATGTTGAAGACTTAGTCATCGACTTACGTTACAACGGAGGCGGTTATGTTGCTACTGCCGAACATTTGGCTAATCTAATAGCCCCTAGTGGTACAACGGGGGTTATGTTTGTTGAGTATTATAATCAATTGATGCAAGAAGGGAAAGCGACTATACTCAAAAATCAACGCGTACGTAATTCTAATGGAGAAATAATAGGGACAGATACCTATGCTAGTTACAGTTATAAGCCGGAAGCAACGGGCAACACTGTTAACTTTAAAAAAGCGGGAAATCTTAGTAACGTGAAAAATATTGTTTTTCTTGTTACTAACAATACTGCTTCCGCCAGTGAGTTATTGATTAATTCGCTGCGTGGTTTAAGCTCTTTAAATATAAAGCTGGTTGGAACAACAACTTATGGAAAGCCTGTAGGATTCTTCCCGGTCCGGCTAGAGAGTGTGTATGATCTATATCTGCCAAGTTTTTCTTCAAAGAATGCAAAGGGGGAAGGGGATTATTATAATGGCTTCAAACCAGGAACCGATATACCCGGAAAGGAAATGCTTGATAATCTTGGACAGGATTTAGATAGCTTTAGTGAGTATGACTTTGGGGATCCTAAAGAGCTTTACCTGGCAGAGGCTCTAAATCAATTGGGAGTAACTGCAAGCACGACTAGTAATGGTCCTTTAATGAATATTCGCTCCAAACAATCGAATAATACCGCTCAGAACCTGATGAAAAATAAACGTTCTAGTAAAGAATTTAAAGGTATGATAGAGACGCGTGTGAGATAAAATTGGAGGAGCTCTTTGTTCTAAATAAAATAGGCGTTTACATAACTTTATTTTTATCTATCTGAATCTGGCTTGAGAACTTATTATCAATATTTCGTATCACATTCAATATAGCATCTACCGCCTCTACATAAAATGTCGGATTAATGTTTTCATACGTATCGCTCGGTTGATGATAATCTTTATGATCTTCTACACCGAAATATAAGAAAGGGATATCTTTGGCGTTAAAAGCCCCTTGATCGCTTTGGTTAGTCCAATCGTCGTGCCCGGTGTTAGGATCGTCATGTCCTAGCAGAAGCTTTACTTTTACTTCATCCTTTATATCTTCTACATATCTCCTCAATTGAGGATATTTGTATGTACCGCAGACATATAGCTCGTTTTTATCATTATGCGAAATCATATCCATGTTGATATTGAGCTTTATTTGATCTAACCGAATAGGTGGGTTTTCAACAAAAGCCTTGGCCCCGCGTAAGCCCATTTCCTCTGCATCAAAGGCTGCAAACACAATCGTAAAATTGGGTTTATTTTCACTGAAATAAGCAGCGAACTGTAATAAGGCGGCTATACCCGATGCATTGTCGTCTGCGCCATTATAAATGGAATCACCTACTTTACCCAAATGGTCGTAATGTGCTGATATGACAAGAACCTCTTTCAGTTTGCCTGGAATATAACCTATTATATTTTTCCCGCTATAAGACGTCCCCTCTTTATCATCAAATTGAAAAGTTTGTATATAATCTTCACCTTGTGGGAAATGTTCCAAATCTAGGCTTTTAAATCGGTCGGCAATAAAAGCCGCCGCCTTTTCCGCACCTGCTGTCCCCGTTTTTCTGCCCTCATATTCGTCGGACGACAATACTTTTAGGTCTTTCAATACTTGTGAATCTTGTCGTTCTGCATTTTCTTTAACACTTGCACAGCAGCTAACACAAAAAAATAGTATCAAAAAGGAAAATCGATGAAGAATAGTAAGCATATTGATGCATGTTTTATTACAAACATACGAAATAGTTCTTAAGGGACACCCAAAGTATAAAAGGAAGGTTTATTTTAACTTCTTTCTCCGCGAAAGAAAAGAAGCAAAGAGCCGACCGTAGGGAGTTCATGAACACCTTTGAAAATAATGAAGTAGTGAATAATAAAATCGCCGCTTAAACTTAGTGCTTATCACACTTCTCGCATGTCCACTGCTACCACACGGGATACGCCTTGTTCCACCATGGTTACTCCATATATAATATCCGTACTGGCAATAGTCCGCTTGTTATGTGATACAATAATAAACTGCGACTGATTGGAGAATTTCCGGATAATATTATTGAACTTATCGATGTTCGTGTCATCCAAAGGAGCATCTACCTCGTCGAAAATGCAAAAAGGAGCTGGCTTGAGCAGATATAAGGAAAATAGAAGGGCCGTCGAGGTAAGCGTTTTTTCACCACCTGAAAGCTGGTTGATGGATAAAGGACGTTTCCCTTTTGGACGTGCCATAATTTCTATATCGGATTCAAGGGGTAAATCAGGATTACTCAACACTAAATCACAGGAATCTTCTTCATTAAATAAGGAGCGGAAGACGGTAATAAAATGTTCACGCACCTGAGTGAAAGACTCCATAAATTTATCACGAGCGGTATCATCTATTTCCTTAATGGTATCCAATAAAGATGTTTTAGCATCGAAGAGATCTTTACGCTCTTTTTGAATAAACGTATACCGCTCGTTCATCTCTTGATAGGCTTCCATAGCCATCGAGTTAATGGCGCCAAATTCTTCCAGCTGTTTTTTCAGTTTTTCGGTCCGATTCCTCAACTCTTCTTCGCTTTCAATATGATCGGGCAGCTCGTTATCCAGTAACTCGTTGATATCGATTTCAAATTCAACGGCCAATCGTTCCTTTAGTGCGTTCAAATCGAGCTTTAGACTGTTCTTCTTGTCTTTTAATTCGTTGGTTAGCAGCTCTATTTGATCTTTCCGTTTACGGAACCCCCCAATTTCTTCTTCTTTTTTATTGATATTGGCGCGCATGGTATAGTACTGCTGTTCCGCTTCTTGTAAGCCCTTTTCCAAAGCCTCTTTCTGCGCATACATGGCGATTAGATCCTCATCAGAATGATCCACATGCTGTAAAGTATCTTTAATGGCCTCCTTTACCGCTTCGTATTCCGTACTATATTGGGTAATACGCTTTTCTAGATTTTCATGCTGGCTCTCTCGGTATTCTAAATCTTTATTGATACCGGCAACTTTATTTTGTTGTTGATGGTAGCGTATATTTTCTTGATTATAGGCTGACGATATGGTGGTAAGTCGTTCTGAAATTTCATTAAAATTTTCCTGAAATGCAGTTAGCTCGTTTGCCTTATCTATTTTGCTCGCTGTTAAGGATGCCAAAGCCGGCTCTGCTTGTGCAAGTTCAGCTTGGATCGTGCGGATTTTTTCTTCGATATCCTGTTTTCTATTCTGGCTATTTTGTATGAAAGAGAGGTACTGCTCTTGCTTCGTTTTTACAGAGATTAATTCATTGCTCAGGCGGTTGAGTTGTAGCTTGGTCTCTTCAAGCTGACTTTTTTTGGTGTTTGCCTTCAGATCGTTCAATAAAGCCGTCTCATTAACAATATCCAATTGGATTTTTTCGAGATGCGTCGTGAGCTGCTTGATTTCCTTACTTAAGTTATCGAGGTTCTTCGCTCTACCGATACGCTTGCCCTCAAACAACCCTACCGATCCACCACTCATCCCCAGTCGAAATTTTGCAAACTTACCGGTTTTGTGCAGGATGGTTAATTGCGTATCGGGTAACGGTGTCTCTAAATCGCTTTCATCTTCCGTTTTTAGAATATATACATCGTGTAATAGTAACTTGATCAGTGGAAGATAGCGCTCTTCTGTATCAACAACAGATAAAGCAGGGATAAACCGTTCATCTGATAGGAGGTCTAATCCATTGCGAATGTCCGGCTGTGTAATAGCTTCCAAAACGAAAAAGCCGGCACGACCGCGTGATGCGCTCCCTAATAATTTAATAGCTTTAACGGCCTCTTGACGTTCATTAACCACATAATGGTTCATTACAGGTTCGAGAAAGTTTTCAATAGCCACTCGATATTCTTCTTTACAGAAGAGCACATCAGATAGGAGTGGGTAAGGTTTTGCCCAGCCCGCATTCTTTCTTAAGAATCGGATAGACTCCGGAAAACCTTCCAAATTATCGACTAGTGATTTGGTTAGGTTGTACTCATTTTGTTTCGCATCTAATGTGCGGTTATCCTTTATTACGGCCTCTTTATAGGATTGGATAAGGACTTCTTTATTAGCTATTTGCTGTTGCAGCTCTTCTTCATAGGCTAATGTACCATCATATTCCTCCTGCAAAGCGTCAACACGTCCCTCTAGTTCATCAACTACCTTAGAAAATTCGTTTAGCTCACTTTCTTTAGCTTCTGTATCAACGATATTTCGTTCGCTTTCCTGGCTTAGCGCGTCTTTTTGGATGTGCAGAACGGCAATTTCTTTTTCTAATTTATAGATGTTGTTCTGAAGTTGATTGTTTTCATGTACAAAAGCATCTAGTTTAGTCTTGGCGGTTTGCTGTTGCCCCCTCAGCTCGTCCACTTCCTGTTTCTGTTCATCAAGTGAAATCTTGATTTCATCTAATTTTTGTTGCTCAAGTAGCTGCTCTTCGTTTAAACGCTTAATATTATAAAGAACGTGATTGATTTGCTGTCTGTCGTTGGCCAACTCTTTACTCAAACGTTGCTCCTTATCGTTTAAGTTCTTTAGCTGTTCATTTTTGACCTTCTTTTCGCTTTCATAAGCTCTTATCTTGGAGGTGTACTCATTGGCCGCTTTTTGTTGAACCGAAAGATTTTTCTCTTCCACTAAGCTTTCCTGTTTGAGTTTTTGGAGTTCGGCCTCAAGTGTGTCCAATTGCGTGACAATAAGGTTCCGTTCGTCTTCTTGAGCACTGTGTTGTTCATCTAGGCGCTCAAGTGCTTCGCGAAAGTTACTGATCCTAAATGATGCCAACGATACGCTCAGTTCTTTATATTGGTCTTTGAGTTTATAATAGCGTTCTGCTTTTTTTGCCTGATTTTCTAAGGTTTTTAAGTTTTTTTCAATCTCAAAAAGGAGATCTTCTACACGACTTAGATCTGCTTCGGTGTCCTTTAGTTTATTAAGTGTTTGTTTTTTCCTAACCTTATATTTCGATATACCGGAAGCCTCTTCAAAAAGTGCCCTTCTGGAATTCTCTTTGTTGTTAATAATCTCATCGATCATTTTCAGTTCAATGATGGAGTAAGAGTCGTTTCCAATTCCGGTATCCAAAAACAAGTCAGTGATATCTTTTAATCGGCATTGTACATCATTTAAACGATATTCACTCTCGCCTGTCCGATATAATTTACGGGTAATGGTAACCTGAGAGAACTCTGTTGGAAGGATGTTTTTGGTATTGTCAAAAGAAAGTGAAACTTCAGCTAAATTAGCCGCTTTGCGCGTTTTAGTGCCATTGAAGATGATGTTTTCCATTTTTTCAGAACGGAGGTTCTTGGTGCGTTGTTCGCCCAGTACCCAACGAATCGCATCAACCACATTGGATTTTCCACAGCCGTTCGGACCGACAATTGCCGTAACACCTTCATTGAAATTGATAGTGATTTTATCGCCAAAGCTTTTAAATCCTTTAATCTCTAAACGCGTAAGTTGCATGTATTTTGTCCAAAATTTGAGGCTGCGAATTTAATGAATTGAACCAATTTATCTAATTTTCTGCTATCTTTTCTATTCGCTTTCGATTTTTTCTGTCTATTTAAGTGTTTTCGTCTACTTTCTTTCAAAGTGAAGAAAGTAGACGAAAATTATTTTCTATCTTTAATCCATGGAAACCATTCTACCCTTTATCATCGCTGCAATTGTTTTTGGCTATCAAATATATGCTAATTTCAAAAAAGAGCAGGAGAAGGCCAAAAAACGAAAACCGTCGCATCGTCCACAAGTAGATGAAACACCGTATAAACCATTGCAGCGTGAAATACTTCAACGTGAGCCACTGTCGGAGCCGGAGCTGATCCATCCCAAATCTGAAAAACACATCACTTTTGAGGATTACTCCGGGGTTTTAGAGGTAGAAGAAGTGAAAAGGGCGAAAGAAATTCATAAGAAACACGAACATGCATACAAGCGTTTGGAACCTTATAAAATAGATGCCGGCAGCGAGGAAACCAATCCCTATGGGGATTTCGATTTAAGGGATGCCGTTATTAAATCCGCTATTTTGAATAGACCGAGGTATTAGTGACATACTAAAGGCACACGAATAAATCTTCGTGCGCCAGCAATAAGTTTTTGTTCTAATGAAGATAGTTAAAAACTTAAAACTTAGTTCTTAGAACTTACAACTCAAAAACCTATGGATCCACTAAAACAAACTGATCAGCGTCTTGTAAAAAAGGTAGTTTCTCTCTAATCCGTTTTAAATCGTCCGGATAAAGCGTGAAGGTATAGAGGTCCTCGTCCTCCGGTTTATAATAAACAACCCCACCGTCAGGTGCAACACAGGTAGAGGCTCCTGAATGATAAACCTGATTTCCATCGTAACCTACACGATTTACGCCAATTACGTAGCATTGGTTTTCAATCGCACGAGCAGGAATAAGGGCTCTCCAATGTCCTATCCGCATGTCCGGCCAACTTGCTATATATAGTAGGATATCATATACGTTGTTAAGATTTCTGCTAAATGCCGGAAAACGGAGATCATAACAGGTTTGCAAACATACACGCCAACCATTTATTTCTACAATGACGCGCTTTTTGCCCGCTGTGAAAACCTTTTCTTCACCAGCCATCGAAAATAAATGTCTTTTATCATATTTATGGAATGAACCATCGGGCTTCATCCAAATAAAACGATTATAATATTTGCCGCCGTCTTCTATAATGAGGCTACCTGCCACAACGCAATTGTACTTTTTTGCCTGTTCTAACATCCAATAGATTGTTTGGCCGTCCATTCTTTCCGCACATTTCTCAACATTCATGGTGAATCCGGTATTGAACATCTCCGGCAAAATAATCAAGTCGGTTTTTTCCTTCAATGAGGAAAGACGTAATGCCAAATTGGATAGGTTTTTCTCTGTGTTCTCCCAAAAAAGATAGGCCTGAAATATTGTTATTTTTAATGGTTTCATTTAAAGTAATTATTCATTTTTCGTTAAGGATATCCTTTATCGTCTAATGAATAGGTTAGTGATAGTCGGATGTCTTTAGTACTAACGATGCACCGTAGTATACTAAATTAACGAAAGTTTGTAAATATCTTAATTTCTCAATTAATCTTTTTGTTCACTATTTAGTGTATGATACTGAAACGCCATCAAAGCCAAAAAAGGCGTGTTATTTAATTCGTGCTAAATTTTCAACGGCTTTTTCCAAGGTTTCGTGTTTTTTTGCAAAACAAAATCTTATATAGTGTCTGTCCAATCGGTTTTTGTAAAACACGGATAATGGAATAGTTGCGACGCCATAGTTGACCGTCAGTTCCTTTGTAAAGTCAAGATCACCTTTGTCGCTTATTTTATCGTAATTGGCTAACAAAAAGTAAGATCCCGATGCAGGAAGTATCTCAAAAGGCGTTGAACGGAGCGCATTGACGAAAAAGTCCCTCTTCTCCTGGAAGAATTTGCTAAGTAAGAGGTATTCACTTTCGTCCATCAAGAAATCGGCCAAGGCATATTGAACGGGGGTATTTACGCTGAATACCAAATATTGGTGAACCTTCCGAAATTCAACGGTCAGTTTTTCAGGAGCAAGACAATACCCAATTTTCCAGCCGGTTATGTGAAACATTTTTCCAAAAGAAGAGATTACGAAGCTGCGTTCCCGGAGTTCGGGATAACTTGCTACACTAATATGTTTCTTGCCATCAAATACAACCTTGTCATAAACTTCATCGCTAATGATAAATATATCCGTTCCCTGTGTAAGTTTTATCAATTGTTTCATATCGGCGTCAGTTAGCGTAGCCGAGGTAGGATTATGCGGTGTATTGATAATAATAAGCTTTGTCTTATGTGAAAAGACCTTCTTGACATCGTCCCAATTGATATTAAAGCTGTTAGGCAATAAAGAAACAGTTTTTACCATTCCTCCACATAAATCGATTGCAGGCGCGTAACTATCGTAACAGGGATCAAAACAAATCACCTCGTCATCCGGTCGAATAATACTGGCAATAGCAGTAAAAATGGCTTGCGTTGCGCCGGCTGTAATGGTGATTTCCTTGTCTGGATGATAAATCGCATGCTGTTGCTTTTCCACCATCTCGGCTATTTTTTCACGTAGCTGCAAAACCCCTGGCATAGGAGCGTATTGATTCAGTCCCTTTTTCATATAAGTTTGGGTTAAATCAATAAGCTTAGGGGAGCAGTCAAAATCAGGAAAACCCTGCGAGAGATTGATTGCTCCATGCTTATTGGCTAAGGCAGTCATCGTGCTGAAAATAGAATTGCTTACGTTAGGAAGTTTAGATAGAACGTTGATCATAAGGATGTGATTCAAGTTTGTTTGTTTTGTTTAACTTTTTTTTAAATTAGTTGTTACTGGTTAAAGATGACATTGTTTATCCGAGAACGCTATTTTCTCAACAAAATAAGTCAAGTGTACAGTATATTCTTGTAAATTGCAACGTCCTAAGTATGCCATGTAACGTTTATGGCGGAAACTGTGTAAGCTCATTGTTGTAGTAACACAAAGGAACAAATTTTATATACGAATAAAATATCCATGTATTACAGGCTATTCAAACACGGATGCAAATAAAAATAAAGTGGATATTCCATATGGCCATAAAAAACAGATTATTTACATATGAAATATAACAGATTTTTGATCTTATTATTGTTTGCCATCGGGTTCATTTCTTGTAATAATCCAAAAAAGCAAGGAGGTGTTCCCCGAGTTGGATTTATCGAAGCCTTCGAAGATGCTACTATTGGCGATGCCCGCAAAGGTTTTATAGAAGCCCTGGCAGCAAGTGGTTTTAGCGAACAAAATAAGACAGTAGAAATCATCGCAAAGAACGCGCAGGGCGATATGGGAGCCATGAACCAAATAGTAAGCTATATGCAGTCGGAAGAGGTGGATTGTATTGGAACCAGTACAACCATGTCAACCTTGGCTACTGTGCAGCGAATAAAAAACATCCCGATATTCATGTGCGTTACCGCTATGCCGCAAATATTGGGACTGATAAATGAAAAGAAAAAAGGGCCTGATAATCTTTTTGGTGTCGGCGAAGATCTGAATTATATCGACACATCCTTTGCTATTATTCAACAAGTCGTCAAACCCAAAAAAAGGGATAATCTACGCATTGGTATGATCTATAACCAAGCTGAACAGCAGTCAGTTGACGCCTTTAACCGACTGGATAAGTTGGCCAAGCAAAAGCAGGTTGAACTAATCGCCTTACCGCTAAACACTTCCGCTGATGCTCAGCTAGTCGTGCGTGCACTCTTGAAAAGAAAAATAGATGCTTTTTTCGCTAACCCCGACAATACTGTTTTCGCAGCTTTCGAAACTATCTTAAATAATTGTAATGAGCGTGGAATTCCGGTTTTTACAAGTGAAGTCGGACTGGTAAAAAGAGGGGCTGTAGCTGCTTATGGTGCCGATATCTATCAATGGGGATACCAGGCAGGGCAAGAAGCCGCTAAATTTCTGAAGTCAAAGAAAACAGATAAGTTAACGGTTGAAAAAGTCAAGATAAGAAGAAGGGTATATAATGGAGCCGCAGCGACTCGATTCGGACTAACATTCTCGGAAAATTTCGAAAAGCTATAAATTTTCTTCAACTGCATGGATTTTTATTTCGCTGCTATACTACAAGGTCTATGTTTTGTACCCATGGGTTTGGGGATCTATCTAACGATGAAGATTTTCAATTTTCCTGATATCACTACCGATGGGAGTTATACGCTGGGCGCAGTAATATGCGCGCTGGGTATAAGCCATCAGCTATCCCTTTTTATACTAGTCCCGCTTATTCTACTGGCAGGTGCCATTGCGGGTAGTTGCACGGCACTTATTCATACGAAGCTAAAAATTAATGCCTTATTGGCGGGTATTTTGGTAATGACCGCTTTATATTCTGTTAATCTTACCCTGTTGGGACGTTCCAACATTCCGCTCTTAAGCTACAAGAATCTTTTTTCCATCACACTGGTGCAAGATACTAATTCCAATACGTTCCTGATTGCCGGTACGGTGGTTGTCATACTAGTCGTTATACTCAACTATTTATTGCGGACTGACTTCGGCATTGCGATGCGAGCCACAGGGAATAATGAAATCATGGTGAGATCGCTGGGGGTAAACACCTTCAAAATAAAATGGATTGGCTTGGCGATTACGAATGCATTGGTTGCTTTTAGCGGTTCTTTGATTGCCCAGTTTCAGGGTTTTACTGACATCAACATGGGCATTGGGATTGTTATCAGTGGTTTAGGTTCCGTAATGATTGCGGAAACTATTATCAAATTGCTGCCCACAGATAAAGTATGGATTAATCTCGGCATGGTCGTCATTGGTGTGGTTATTTTTCAGTTAGTACTAGCCTTTACATTAAGTCTGGGTATAGATTCTTCTCTTCTCAAACTGTTTACCTCTTGTTTTGTGTTACTAATTGTTGCTTTGCCTCAAGGTAATTTTCTGAAAGGTTCGCTAAAACGTTGATTATGCTGGTTCTCAATAATGTAAGTAAAACTTTTTTCCCTAATCGGCCGAATGAGATCCGTGCGCTGGACCGTTTGTCTTTTACCGTGTCCTCGGGGGAATTTGTGTCCGTAGTAGGCGCAAATGGATCTGGTAAAAGTACGCTGCAAAATCTAATTGCCGGTACGATCTGGGCTGACAATGGCGAAATTAGATTAAATGATGAATTGCTAAATCAAATGGCAGATTACCGGCGGAGCCGATGGATAGCACGGGTTTTTCAGAACCCATTGCAAGGTACTGCTCCGGAATTGAGCATCTTGGACAATTTTAGATTGGCTTCCCTGCGTGGAAAAGCGAAAAAACTTACTATTGGCGTCAATACCGCTTTTAAGGAGCGGGTGAGGGAGCAGGTGCGGTTACTCGATATGGGCTTGGAAAACAAAATACATCAACCAATGGGTTTACTAAGTGGTGGGCAGCGGCAGGCTTTAACTTTGCTGATGACAGTTATGAGCGATGTTAAATTGCTGCTTTTGGATGAACCCACCGCTGCGCTCGACCCACGATCTGCCGCTCGCGTTATGGAGTTGGCGAGCAAGCTAATCGCAGATTATCAACTTGCAGTACTATTTATAACCCATAACATGAGAGAAGCTCTTAGCTATGGCAATCGCTTGGTACAGCTATCGCATGGTCGAATCAAGCGAGATTTGTCGAACGAGGAGAAACACCGGTTAAAGCCGCAAGATTTATATGAATGGTTTAATGAGGATTGAATAAAACTTGTATATTCGCCCTATGTTGAGCGCTCGAGGTATAAAAAAGGCATACGGTAACCTCCAAATTTTAAAAGGCGTTGACCTGGAGGTCAGAAAGGGTGAGATTGTTAGCATCGTAGGAGCCTCCGGAGCGGGCAAGAGTACTTTCCTGCATATTCTTGGATCATTAGATATGCCGGATGGGGGTGAGGTGGTGCTGAATGGAACTGAGTTGCCCAAACTTTCTCCCAATAAATTAAGCGCCTTTCGGAATAAACATATAGGTTTTATTTTTCAATTTCATCATTTGCTTCCTGAGTTTACTGCCTTGGAGAACATTTGCATACCTGCATTCATTGCCGGGAAAGGAAAATCTGAGAGTGAAAAAAGAGCAAAACAATTGTTAGATATTCTTCAGGTAGGAGCCCGAGCAGACCATAAACCCAATGCTTTATCTGGTGGCGAACAACAGCGCGTATCCGTAGCACGCGCCCTGATGAATAATCCATCCATTATTTTAGCCGATGAGCCGTCGGGCAATTTGGATTCGGAAAACGCCGAGGCCTTGCACCATCTTTTCGTACAATTGAGGAATGAATTGCAACAAACTTTCGTTATAGTAACGCATAATGAACACCTGGCTGATATTTCGGATCGTACTGTGCACATGAAGGATGGTTTGATTGTTTAAAGTTATAGACGGACGAAGGTATCCTTAAATTTATGCTAAACTGATTTTGATGAATATTTTGATTACTGGAGGGATGAGTGCGCTCGCACAGAAACTTGCACGTGTATTTTCTGCGGAGGATAAGGTGATATTCGGTGATAATGTAGCTATCCCTGATTTGTTAATTGCAGGAGGAAGGTATGTAGTAATACCATCCGGCAGCAGCGCATCATTTAATCACGAACTATTAAAGGTGGGTATCAGCAACGAATCAGACCTTATAATTCCTTTGAGAAAGGACGAAATCGTACAGCTTGCTGCATGTAGAGATTTGTTTGCAGAATACGGAATACAATTGGCAGTACCGTCGCACCGACTTTTAGAGATCGTTGAATTTATTGTCAACCCGGGCAAAGATCTGAACACAACGGTTTTACTCAAAGGCAAAATAGCAGGTCAAGGAGAACCGATTGAAAGCTTGGAAAACGAGTCGGGCGTATGCGTAGTCTCAGATGGTGGGGAGGAACTCTTTTTTTGTTGTTTGGCATAGCCAGGGATGGCTTATTCTGTAACTGAAAAATGCTTACGTATAAAGATCTAGATCAGAACAAAAAGGCCTTTATTTTCGAGGTAGATGATGTGCTCTATCCGGAAAAGGATTATCTCTTGCAGGTATATTATCTGTTCGCTCATTTATTGGAATATACGGAAACAGTGCCACCGGCGAACGATTTAACTGCTTTCATGAAAAAAGTATATGAGCATCACGGGAAAGAAGAAATTTTTCAACGGGCAGCAGCTGTGTTTGGAATCGACGCAAAGTATCTTGAAAATTTTAAAAGAATCCACGTAAATGCTCAATTGCCGCTAAAATTATTACTCTTCGAAGAGGTAAAACATTTACTATTGGAAATCACGAAGGACGAAAAGAGAATTTTTGTTTTAACGAAGGGAAATCCGTTGATGCAACTGAATAAATTAAAGCAAATTGATTGGGGCCCTTTAAGTAGCTATATAAAGATGTACTTTTATGATGAGCTTGCCTTACAGGGAGTTACCGATCCGCTTGAGCATCTTCTTCGTGATAATCATCTTCGTTTGGAGGACGTGCTTATCATTAGTCGGAACCGGGAGCCTACTGAAGAGATTCTTAAAGCAGGAATTGATTATCTTCCGGTCGAGTCATTGTTGAAGACCGACCGGCACTAATGATCAAAAGATTTTGTACATTGCAGCTAATTTCAGGTAATCGTCTAAACGATTACTGATCCGCCTACAAGAAGGCTTTTAATTCTGGTATTTTATGAATAAAGGCAAACAACCAACGATTAAGGAAATCGCCAAACGGTTAAAGATATCCACCTCAACTGTTTCCCGTGCGCTTAATGATCATCCCAGCATCGGGTTAATTACCACGATGCGAGTAAAGAAATTAGCTGAGGAATTGAACTACGAGCCGAACAGAACCGCAATATTTTTCAAACAGCGAAAAACATTCACTATAGGCGTTATTTTGCCAAGTTTATCCGAAGCTTTCTTTTCTGCGGCCATAAGTGAAATTGAGAATTTTGCGAATAGCCGCAATTACACAGTCATTCTTGGCCAATCATTGGATGATCCCGAAAGAGAGCTGAAAATTATCAATACCATGAAAGTGCATCGTGTAGACGGAATTATCCTTTCTTCCGCCAAAAACACACGCGAATTTGAGTATATTGAAATATTGAGAAATGCAGGCATTCCGGTTGTTTTTTTCGATTGCGTACCCGATTTGGTGCAGATTAACGCTATTGTTAGTAATCTGAAAACAGGAATGAAGGAGGCCATTGATACATTTGCCTCCTGTGGGCATCGGGGGATCGCCTTTATCAATGGACCGGCCCATTTACCCGCAAGCAAAGAAAGAGAGGAGGCATTTATTGATGCGTTGGTTAATAACGGTATTCCCTTAAATCGCGATTATATTGTTTATACCGATTTGTCGGAAAAGGGAAATACCGATGCAACACTGCAATTGATTAACTTAAGTGAGAGACCCTCCGCTGTCGTTTCGTTTAACGACTATGTTACCTTGGATGCGATGAATGCGGTGCGTAGCAAAGGATTGACGGTTAACCAAGATATATTTTTTATCAGTTATGCGAACTACCCCATATGGAAATATATGGAAAACCCACCCATGGCTTCCATTGAGCAATTACCGGGAAAACAGGGAGCGCTTGCAGCTGAAATGTTATTCGAATTGATAGACAGAGATACCGAAGAGAACGCCGATGATTCAGGCATTAAACAGGGTCGGAAAATAGTATTGGAATCAAAGCTGGTAAACCAGCATGTATAGCGCTACGTTCCGGGTTATTGTATAATCAGAGCCAAAACGTTGATATTCGAGAATGAATTATCTTCGAATGAAAGAAAGCTATAGCTAATTGCTAACCATAAACGCTAAACTTATGAACCTCGATTTTAATATAAACGAAGATGTTAACAAGCAGGCTGTTTACGAACTGAAAAGTCGATTAAAAAAAGTTTTTTTAGGTGGCGGAGAGACGGCAAGCAAAAAGCAGCATGAAAAGGGTAAAATGTTGGCTAGAGAGCGGATTGAATATTTGCTCGATAAGGATCGACCTTCGTTGGAAATAGGGGCGCTGGCGGCAGACAACCTCTATGAGGAACAGGGAGGCTGCCCCTCAGCCGGTGTAGTGGTAGTGGTGGGTTATATTGCCAATAGGCAGTGTGTCGTGGTAGCAAACGATGCTACCGTCAAGGCTGGTGCCTGGTTCCCTTTAACTGCCAAGAAAAATCTTCGCGCACAGGAGATTGCTATGGAAAATCGATTGCCCATTATTTACCTGGTAGACTCAGCGGGCGTTTACTTACCCATGCAGGATGAAATATTTCCCGATAAAGAACACTTTGGACGCATTTTTCGAAACAACGCGCGCATGAGTAGCGAGGGTATTGTACAAATAGCGGCTATTATGGGATCTTGCGTAGCCGGTGGAGCTTATTTGCCGGTGATGAGCGACGAAGCGATGATTGTAGATGGTACCGGCTCCGTTTTTCTTGCGGGATCCTATTTGGTAAAATCGGCTATCGGTGAAGAGGTGGACAACGAAACACTTGGCGGTGCAACGACACACTGTGAAATATCCGGGGTGACGGACTATAAGCATCCGGACGATAAAAGCTGTTTGGACAGTATCCGACGTATTATTGAAAAACTAAGCGCTCCTTTAAATAGCGGATTTAACCGGATAAAGCCCGTACTTCCTGCACTTGATTCAAAAGAAATTTATGGTTTACTTCCGAACTTGCGAGAAAAACCTTATGACATGGCCGAAATCATACAGCGCTTGGTAGACAATTCGGAATTTGATGAATATAAGGCTTTATATGGAAAAAGTATTTTATGTGGTTTGGCTAGGGTTGACGGCTGGGCAGTAGGGATTGTGGCCAATCAACGGAAAGTAATAAAAAATAAGAAGGGCGAAATGCAGATAGGAGGGGTTATTTATTCAGACGCGGCTGATAAAGCGGCACGGTTTATTATGAATTGTAATCAGAAGAAAATACCACTTGTTTTTTTACAGGATGTAACCGGATTTATGGTTGGCAGTAAATCCGAACAAGGTGGAATCATTAAGGATGGAGCAAAAATGGTGAATGCAGTCGCAAATTCGGTCGTGCCAAAATTTACCGTTGTGATTGGAAATTCCTATGGGGCCGGAAATTACGCCATGTGTGGTAAAGCTTACGATCCCCGCTTAATATACGCCTGGCCATCGGCAAAAATTGCTGTGATGGGAGGTGAGCAGGCAGCAAAAACCTTGTTGCAAATTCAAAAAGCAACACTGAAAGCAAAAGGGCAAAATTTAAGTGACCAAGCGGAGGCTGATCTCCTAGGTGAAATTACGGCTAGATATAATCGACAGACTACTCCCTACTACGCAGCCGCGCGTCTATGGATAGATGGGATTATTGATCCGCTAGACACAAGAAAAGTTATATCGATGGGGATCGAGGCCGCTAATCAGAGTCCAATTACGAAAGCTTTTAACGTGGGGGTTATGCAGGTGTGAGGTATCGGGTTTAGGTGGGAGATGGAAGGTTGAGGTTTGAGGTGTAGGGTGTAAGCAATGACGCTTAACGTCTACGGATAACAGCAGATAAGAAATTTACAAAAGGAAAACGGATTGCTTTGATGTAATCAGTATCTTTGTGTCGAGAAAAAATAGAATTTACATGACTGAAGAAATAGAACACGTTAAGTGCTTAATTATAGGTTCGGGACCAGCAGGATATACGGCCGCTATTTATGCAGCGCGCGCTGACTTAAAACCCGTTATGTATACAGGTATTGTTCCGGGTGGACAGCTAACGCAAACTACGGATGTTGAAAATTTTCCAGGTTATCCGGCGGGTATCATGGGTCCGGAAATGATGGAAGATTTTAGAAAGCAAGCGGAACGTTTTGGTACCGATATACGGTTTGGTTATGCTACCGGTGTAGATTTTTCAGGGCCGGTTCATAAAGTTGTCATTGATGAAATCAAAACAATAACGGCTGATACGGTAATTATAGCAACCGGTGCTACGGCAAAATGGTTAGGTTTAGATAGCGAGCAAAAGTACAACGGATTTGGTGTTTCAGCTTGTGCGGTATGTGACGGATTTTTCTTTAAAGGTCAAGATGTGGCTATTGTCGGAGCAGGAGATACGGCAGCAGAAGAGGCTACTTACCTTGCTAAATTGTGTAGAAAAGTACATATGTTGGTTAGAAGAGACGAGTTTCGGGCTTCTAAAGCAATGCAACATCGCGTTTTCAATACGCCAAATATAGAGATACATTATAATACAGAGGCAGAAGAGATTTTGGGAGACGGTAAAACTGTTAATGGATTGCGAATCATCAATAATCAAACAAAGGAACATCAAGTATTGGATATAACAGGTTTCTTCGTAGCAATAGGCCACAAACCGAACACTGATATTTTCAAAGGATGGCTGGATATGGATGAATCGGGTTATTTAATTACAAAAGCTGATAGTGCCCAAACGAATGTTGAGGGAGTTTTTGCCGCAGGTGATGTTCAAGACCATATCTATCGGCAAGCGGTAACGGCTGCAGGTAGTGGCTGTATGGCTGCGTTGGAAGCCGAGCGATATTTAGCAGCTAAAGAGCATGCCATTATAGAAACTGCTGATTAATAAAGTTTATTTTGCTATAGACAAAAGGCGCTCAGGCGCCTTTTGTCATATATCTATATTTTGTTCTATTTAGACACCATTTTTAAACCGATAATTGAAGCGATTAGGGTGAAAATAAAAAATAGACGCCAAAAATCAGAGGGTTCTTTATATAGGATGATCCCCATAATAACCGTTCCTACAGCTCCAATACCCGTCCATACGGCATAACCCGTGCCAATCGGAATATCCTGAATCGCTTTGTTAAGAAGAAGAAAGCTCAGCGTGATACAAATGAAAAAACCGATGGACCATTTAATGTTGGTAAAGTTATTTGATAACTTTAAACAGGAAGTAAAGCCTACTTCAAATAGACCCGCAATAATTAGATAAAACCAAGCCATAGTATTTTGTTTTTTGTGTTGGCAAATATCCGTAATAGGATACAGCGCTTTTTTTACATATGTTAAAAAATAATTCAATCGAAAGTTACCGATTCATTTTACGCCTGATTCTGCTCAATGTAACCTGACTGACGCCTAAGTAAGACGCAATATAGCCCAATTGTACCCGTTGAACAATAGAAGGAGATAACGTAATCAGTTCATTATAGCGCTCGGTTGCGGTTTTCGATTGGGTGCCTATCAGCCGCTCTTCCGTTTTTACCAGTTCTGAGCCAATCAGCCGATTAAAAAAATTGGCGATATCTAAATTATTTTCGCAAAGTGTTTTTACTTTACGATGGCTTATTCTTAATAGTGTGCTGTTTTCTAATAGCTCGATGGTTTCGTATCCCGGACTTTCATTAAAAAAGCTGTTATAAGACAACAGCACATCGGTTTCTAAGCAAAAGCAGAACACGGTTTCTTTCTCTTCGGTTTGTATATATACACGTGCTATCCCTTGCAAAATAAAATATAGATACGGTGCTGTGCGGCCAGCTTTTATGATGCTCGAACCTTTCTCATAATCTACTTCTTCCAACTCGTTGCAAAATAAGCTTAAAGAGGGTTCAAGCAATCCTAAATGCATCATCTTTTCTCTTAATGCTTGATCATTTGCCATAATCGGTTGCGATAATCTTAAATTCTGTTCTTCTGTTTTGCTGTTTACCCTTTTCCGTCGTGTTGTCGGCAATCGGATTATTCTGTCCGTAGCCTTTATACGCCAACCGGGTTTTGTCTATACCTTTACTCAGTAAATAAGCGTAAACAGCAAGCGCCCGTTTTTCCGAAAGTACCTGATTGGCTTGTGCGGAGCCTGTATTATCGGTATGACCTGTTATCTCTATCCGTATATGTTTGTTATGTTGTAGTAACTGAAATAACTCCATTAGGTCGCTTTCTGATGTAGGAAGAAGCTCATAACCGTTGGTAGGAAAGAAAATATTATTTAAAATGGCGGATCGTCCTGAACTAATTCGTTCTAGACCGACTTTGACAGCATAAATGTCTTTTTCTGTGAGCGTGTCTGCTAAAGCGAAATGTTGACTGTAAAATAGATATTCAGGATGCAATACGTGCAACGCATATTCACTTCCTACCGGGAGCGGTACTAGAAAAGTACCATCGAGGTAATCCACTTCTGAATAGAATGTTCGCTTCTTGTTCTTTAAATCGGTCAGCTTGACCGCTGCTTTTACGGCATTACCGGTTGTTTTATCAAATACGCGTCCTTTAACATAGGCAACAGCAGTAGGTCTTAGATGCTCAGTCAGGAGGCATGTATATATGTCAAGTCCGCCTTTGCCACCCGGTCTTTCAGCTGCGAAGTAAGCGGTTGAGCCATCTAAACTAACAGTGAGCGCACGTTGCTCCAGGTGATCATTAATAGGTGTACCCATATTGACCGGAGATAGTCTATTCCCTTCATGATCAAGCTTACTGATAAAAAGGTCTTTATTACCGAAGCCCGGCCATCCGTTAGAGGCAAAATAAAGTGTTTCGTTATCAGCATGGATAAAGGGTGTGCTTTCGTCAAACGATGTATTGACCTTGTCACCCATGTTTTGCGGTACTCCCCAAGAGCCATCTTGCTGAAGGGTGCTATACCAGATATCGTTTCCTCCAAATCCTCCTTTGCGGTTGCTAACGAAATACAGTGTGTTTCCGTCCGGACTAATTGCTGGCTGTGCCTCCCAAGAACCGGTATTAATTGGTGAACCTAAATTATGAGGGATGCCCCAGGCACTGCCTTCCCAATGGGATATGTAAATGTCACAACTTCCCTTACCGTCGGGTTTATTGCAGCCCGTAAAAAACAAATACCGTCCGTCGGGAGAAATACAATGCGCTCCTTCACTGTATGACTCGGTATTAACTTTTCCCGGAATGGGAAGGGCCTGTTTCCATGCGCTATCTTGATATTGACTGACATAAATATATTCTAAACCGCCCTTTTTTTGACGCGTAAAAATAATAGAAGAGCGGTCGGCCGTCAGCATAGGAAAATATTCATCATCCGCTGAATTAATTGAAGCACCCATGTTGTGAATATTTAGCAGCTGAGTGTTTTTGCGCTCGCTTAAACTGAAATTGCAATCCGCTAAATATTTTTGCGCAATAGCCTTCCGTTGATTAGTCTGTGTTGATACCTTGCTGAGGTAAGTTGTCAAAGCTTGTTTGGATGCCGCATAAGCGCCTAAGTTCAGCAAACTTTCGCCTAGTCCAAACCAAGTGGAGGGTGTTAAATCCGAAGCTAGTTTGGAAACCATCTCATAATGTTTGGCAGCTTGTTCAAACTCTTTTTGACGCAGATATATATCCGCTAATTGCTGGCGTGCAGTAATGAAAAGACTATCGTCGTTCAGAAGCTGTTCCAAACGTATAGTGGCATTGGTAAAATCATTTCTGCTCAAAAATCTCGCGGCTTCTTCAAAAAGTTTTTTTGACTTGCTTGTTGAAGGATTCAGCTGCTGGGCACCCAGTTTGGAGCAAAAAAAGGATAAGCTGTTATAAAATAGGCAAAATAAAAAAAATAGGCGCATACAGTGAAGATATCTTAGCATAGGCTCCAAATCTTACACTAAGATATAATATTTTATGCCTTTTTTGTTTTTTGCTAGGGGATATTAAGATACTTATGGGTTTGCAAAGAAATTTCCCACTTGGGGTTTTCCTTTACATAGTCAATAATAAGGGGCGTCATCTGAGCCGCTTTAGACCACTCAGGCTGTAGGTATAACTTCCTGCCGACGGGAATTTGGGCAGCATATCGTTCAGCCCATTCAAAATCACTTTTGTTAAAAACGATTACTTTTAGCTCGCCGGCAGCCTCAATAACGTCGGGGAGTGGTGCCTTAAATTTCTTGGGAGATAAACAAACCCAGTCCCAATGACCACTTAATGGGTAAGCACCGGAGGTTTCAATGAAGGTTTTAATGCCCGCATCTTGTAATCCCCTGGTTAAGTAGTCCAAATTGTAAATCAACGGTTCGCCCCCGGTAATCACCACGGTTTTGGCAGGATATCGCGCTGCGTTTCTTATGATATCATCTGCTTTTGTTAAAGGATGTAGTTCAGCATCCCAGCTTTCTTTGACATCGCACCAATGACAACCCACATCACAGCCCCCTAAACGAATAAAATAAGCTGCCTTTCCTGTGTGATAACCCTCGCCCTGAATCGTATAAAATTCTTCCATGAGCGGAAGAAGCGTACCGTCTGCTGGAACCTGTTTTGACATAATGGTGCAAAGGTAACTATTTTTTTCATGTTGCTTGTCAACCCCTAGTAATCTATACGGAAAGCACATTGTAAGGACGTTTTTTGCCACTATGTTCTTTGGTTTGCTAAATTTTATCAAGAAATCTTCCCCTAGGGAATTTTGAATGCCATTAAGAATTAACAAGTGATGAAAAAGGTTGAATAAGAAAAACGTTCCTTAATATAAACGCCCAACTGTAAATAAAAAAGCTGTGGAGTCCCCTCCACAGCTCAACCAATTATCCAAACACGATGGCTTAAAAGCCACTATCATCAAGAGCGAACACCACTTTGCGTTCTTTCCATTTTCCATTCGTAAAATCAGGTATTTCGACTGATTTGTTCCCTTCGGCTAAGGATAATGTCGATAATGGTGTAATAACACTCATGCTAACAGAATCGTAGACATCAATTGGTGTTTGTCTGTTTTGTTTTACCGACTCAATAAAAGCATTAAAAACAAACCAGTCCATTCCACCATGCCCCGCGCCGGCAGCATCATTTGCATATTTAGCCCATAAAGGGTGATCATATTTCTTTAACCACTCGTCGGCTGCATCCCACGCATGTCCCTTTGCCGATTTACCTTCGATGTATATGCCATTATTTAAATCCATCCACAAACCTTCCGTACCCTGAACCCTAAAACCAATTGAATAGGGGCGAGGTAAATGAACATCGTGCGATAATAACAGCGTCTCGCCATTGGCACAATTGATCAACGTTGTCGTTACATCCCCATTTTTATATTGAATTTTTGCATTAGGATGTCCGGGAGATGTTTTTTGTACGTAATTTGCTAATCCTCTTGCCTTGCTCGAAAAGGAAACCATATTGGTCATTCGATTTCCGTGGTTAATGTTGACGTAGTGCATCAGAGGACCCAAGCCATGTGTTGGATAGAGATCCCCATCTTGATCAATGTTGAATTGTGTACGCCATTGCGCCTCACTCATTGCCTTGGCCCCATATTCCACACCTCCACCATAGGGTTGCTTGCCATTGTTAAAAAGGACCTCCCTTAAGTCATGCTGATAACCACCTTCTAAATGAATCAATTCACCAAAAAGGTTTTGCCTTACCATATTAAGAACCGCCATGACATCTCGTCGATAACAAACATTTTCCAAGGTCATATAAGGCTTTCCGGTCTGTTCCGACGTTTTTACAACTTCCCAATGGTCGTCAACAGTTAGGCCGGCAATAACCTCACAACCTACATAAAGCCCAGCCTTCATCGAGTCCACTGCCTGATCTTTATGAAATTGCCAAGGGGTGGCTATCACAACGGCATCTAATTTCTCTTTTTCAAGCAATTTTTTATAAGCATCCACGCCACCGGTATATTCTTTCGGCAATTTTTTATTTGCCTTTTGGAATTGCTTTCTGCAACTTGCCAGTGATTCTTCTTGAATGTCACAGATGGCAACTACATCGATATCCTCCCTTCTTAAGGCCAGGGCCACATGGTTTCTTCCTCTTAATCCAACGCCAATAAAGGCCAGGCGTATTTTTTTATTATTTTGAGCAAAAAGCGGAGTATCAGGTAGTATACTTGTTGCAGCCGCTGCAATGGAGCCTGACTTTATGAAATTTCTTCTATCCATTAGGTGTTCTTTTGATTATTAGGATATTGTTCGGCGTCTTCATAAATTAGAATGCGCTCTCTTGAACAAACATAGAAAAACATTTTTAATAAAATCCTATGCAACCGATTGCTCTATTTTCAAAAAAATTGCGCAATCGGTTGTGTTTTTAATTATGTATGAAGTTGTTTTTCATTTTCGCATATTGCATCAAATTATAGAGAAACTAGTTTTAAGACGATATTAATTTTCAACTTCAAGTTTTTATACACTTAATGATAGACATGCCAAACAACAAGGCCGCTGAATTTTTGCCTATTGTGAATTTTTTTGCGATTAAAGGTAAAGCCGTTGATATAGAACCTTTCGGTTCGGGCCATATTAACGATACTTATAGAATATGCACAGACTTGGAAGAGGGACCTAATTATATGCTACAGCGTATTAATAATCATGTTTTTAAAAACGTTGAACACCTGATGCAGAACATAGCGTTGGTATGTAATCATATCAAACATAAATTGATCGGACAAAACGAGAAAGATGCCGAGGGAAAAGTACTTACCCCTGTTCCTACAAAAAATGGCGATCTTTTTTTTAAAGATGAAAGGAATAACTACTGGCGTATATTTATTCTTATAGAAAACACGAAATCGTATGATATTGTAGAAACGATACAGCAAGCGAGAGAAGGCGGACGTGCATTTGGGAACTTTCAAGCAATGTTGTCTGATTTGAATCCGCTTGATGTTCATGAGGTTATACCGAATTTTCTAAATATAGCCAGCAGGTTAAGAGATTTTAGAGACGCTATTAACAAGAATATGGCTAGTAGGGTAGATGAAGTTCGATCAGAAATCGATTTTATACAGGAGCGGGAAAATAAGATGAATACCATTTTAAATATGGCAGCAAAATCCCAAATTCCGCTTAGAATTACCCATAATGATACTAAATTTAACAATGTGCTTTTGAATAAAGAGGACAAAGCACAATGCGTAATCGATTTGGACACCGTTATGCCCGGTTATGTAGCGTATGACTTTGGTGACGCGATCCGAACGATTATTAATTCAGCCGCGGAAGATGAGGCTGATCTTGATAGGATAAAACTGAACATTCCTTTGTTTGAAGCTTATACGAAGGGATACCTGGAAACAGCGCACCACTTTTTATATCCAATGGAAATTAAGTCTTTGGTGGATGGTGTGTTATTGCTTCCTTATATGCAGATGATCCGGTTTTTAACGGATTACCTTAACGGAGATACCTATTATAAAATAAGCCATCCTACACATAATTTGCAACGGACAAAGGCTCAGATGAGATTGGTAATTGAGATCGAAAAGCATGAAGAATTGTTGCGAGATCTTGTGAAAAGAGAGGCAAACGTTTACCTTAGCTAAATTAAAAACTGCCATGAGTCTAGAAGTTCCCTATATACCTTCATTGGATAGCACCGCTACAGGAAAGGCCATTCGTTCCGTATTTTCAATGATGGAAGCACATGCCATTGCATCCCTAAACTGGAAAGAATATTACTATGTACCAAAGGTAAGCTTCAAAATTGCCTATACGGATGAAAGCATTTTATTATATTATGAAGTGTTCGAAAAACATATCCGTGCAGCCTACCTCCATAATAACGAACCGGTATATCGGGATAGCTGTGTCGAATTCTTTATTTCTTTTGATGGCAGTAATTATTATAATTTCGAATTCAATTGTATTGGCACGATGTTGTCGGCATACGGTAGTCAAATCATGGAAAAAAGACAACTGGCTTCTCAAGATCGCATTGGTAGTATTTATCGAGACACCAATATCCATGCAACACCTAATGGCGTGCAATGGGATCTAGTGGCGAATATTCCTTTTAGTGTTTTTAAGGAAGATAGCATTAACTCATTAAAGGCACGCGAATGCCTAGCGAATTTCTATAAATGTGGAGATGATCTGCCTATTCCGCATTTCTTGTCTTGGGCGCCCATTGATAATCCTAAGCCAAACTTTCATCTACCGGCCTTTTTTGGCAAGCTTCATTTCGCATCCTAATCGATTAGAACATTAATTCGGTCCGTTTTCCATTTCGAAAACGCGGTCAATCTTAAGATTTTGTTTGTCTTTTCCTGCCTGCACCGCCAATTGATCACAGCGTTCGTTTTCGGGATGGCCGGCATGTCCTTTTACCCATACGAATTTGATTTGATGAAGTTTGTACACCTGTAGAAACCGTAACCACAAATCCATATTTTTTTTTCCCGCAAAGCCTTTTTTCAACCAGCCAAACACCCATTTTTTTTCAACAGCATCAATAACGTATTTTGAATCTGAATAAATGGTGACATGATGCCCCGGCTTCTTTAGTGCTTCTAGTCCAACAATAACCGCCAGCAATTCCATTCGGTTGTTCGTGGTCTTTCTAAATCCTTCAGATAATTCTTTATAGTATTGTCCGGCCCTGAGAATTACCCCATAACCTCCCGGTCCCGGATTTCCACTGGAAGCCCCATCCGTAAATATTTCAATCATTGAGGCAAAGATAAGGATAGAATCGGGGATATCATTCAGCTAAGTTCTTAAAAATAGTCGTTAATACTTGATTGCACAGGGCAAGTTGGTCAGGCGTAATATTCACCAGTGCCTCGTCCATGGTTTTTTCCGCTTGTTGCTTCGTTTTATTTTGAAGTATTTGTCCTTTGTGAGTAAGAAAAATACGGTTAACCCTCTTGTCAAATTTATCAGGAATACGAACTACTAGGTTGAGCTTCTCTAAATTGTCAATCAGTCGTGTTATACTTGGTTTATCCCGGAAAGATTGAGAAGCTAGTTCTTGTTGCGTTAAGCCATCAGCACGCCAAAGTACATCTAAAATGGCCCATTGCTCTATGGTAATTTGGAGACCGGCCTTTTTAAAGTTCTTTAGCAGGCGACGTGCTAAAGCAGTATAAGTAACGCCGGTTAGTAATTTTACGAGTTCGTCTTCGTTTAACGCTGTCTTATACATGTGCGTCCTTGTTTATCGCAATAAGCTTATCAAGATACGCAATTTACCGCTGTTTTGTTTGGCCGTCGGAAGAAATGGCGTTCAAACAAAAAAACAAAGAATTAATCCCTGAACTGCTCCTCTAGTTTTTTAAGCTTGTTGATCAGCTCTTCCAGCCGCTCACTTTCCTTTTTTATGTAAACTTTCATTAGCACAAAATAACATATCAAAAACCAGATAATGGTACCAATAACAAATAAGACGAGGGCAAAGGTTGATACGTAAAAAGACATTTCGATTAAGTATAGAATCAATGCAATGGATAAACTAATGGTATAAATCGTGTAATTTCGGGTGTTCAATCGGTAACGGTGCTGTTTATACGCTTGCAAATAAGCGATATAGGCTTCCGGCTTGTTCAGTAAACTCTCGCTGCTGCTGATAGATCGATAATCCTTTATTTGGATTAACATATAGTATACTAAACAGGTAATGACAATGAACATTGATAGTAAAGTCGTCCACGTGTGGAACCGGAAAGAAATAAAAATATAGATTGTTATCAGAACGATGACCGCAATGCTAATAACATGGCTTAAAAGTTTAGCAGTATACTTGTTTTTCGTCTGTTTAACTGTATTTAGGATAGCATCGTAGCTAACACCATCATGTTCCTGCTGCACGTGCCAAAGCTGTTTTAATTCATTAAAATCTTTCATGGCGATTATATATTTCTGTTAGCTTGCTCTTAATCCGATGTATTTTTACCCGCAGATTTCCCTCCGAGATACCTGATATTTCGGCGATTTCCTGATAAGGTATTTCATCTAAAACCATTGTGATAATAATTCTCTCATTTTCTTCTAGTTGTGATATACACTTGTATAGTTGATTTACCTGCTCTTGCTTATCGGAAACATCATCGGCTTTGGTTTCGATAATCCGTTCGTTAATTTCGTCGGTGGCTTTTCGCTTTTCAACACGCAGATAGGATAAGCAGGTGTTTACGGCAATTCGATAAATCCAGGTTGATATTTGAGATTGGTTTCTAAATCTATCAAGATTTTGCCAAACCTTGATAAAGGTTTCTTGCATAAGATCATTTGCAGCCTCGCTATCTCCGGTATAACCATAACAGAGGTGATACACCTTTCTGTTATTTTTGTCAAAAATATCCTTAAATAGGGCCTCTTTTCGCGTCATTTTCTTAGCAACTAAGGTTTAGACTAATGGAATTAGTCCGTGTTACAATTTTTTGTCTTTTTTACCTTGGATTTTTTAGGCAATCATTTTTTATCGTTGGTAAAATTACATCTATTTATTGGAAGCTTAAGCTAAATGGTTATTTTTGTGGAATTGCGAACTGCTTAATGTATTATATGAAGTCAAAATCAGCCGTATTTTTTACCCTAATCACTGTAAGTATTGCCGCTTTATTATATGCTGTCGATTTTATTTTTAACGTAATTCCCCCTCAGGTATTGTTTTTTTTTAGATGGCTTGCTATAATCGGTTTAATACTATACGGATTTAGGAAGAGAACGCTAACGACATGGATTTTGATTTCATTGGTCATTGGCGCAAGTATCGGACATGATTGGCCGCAGGTAGGGATGGCTTTACAAGTGGCAAGTAAAGCATTTCTTAAGTTAATTAAAACCATTGTGTCGCCTTTGATCTTCGCAACTTTGGTTTATGGTATCGCAGGACACTCTGACATAAAGCAAGTTGGTCGGATGGGTTGGAAGTCCTTGTTGTATTTTGAGTTGGTTACCACCATCGCTTTGTTTATCGGCTTGGCTGCTATTAATATCAGTAAAGCGGGTATGGGAATTATTCCTCCCGCAAATCAGCATGAGGAGTTGCCGGATGTCAAGCCACAAACCGTAAACGATATTATTCTTCATATTTTTCCCGAAAATATTGCAAAATCAGTAGCGGAAGGTGAAGTATTGCAAGTGGTAATTTTCAGTGTGATTTTTGGTTTAGCCTTAATTATGGTACCCGAAAAAAAGAGGATGCCTATGGTAAATTTTACCGAAAGTTTATCAGAAGTCATGTTCAAATTCACCAATATTGTCATGTATTTTGCTCCCATCGGCGTGGGGGCGGCTATGGCCTATACGGTGGGGCACATGGGGCTTGGCGTTCTGGTCAACCTTTTTCAATTACTAGCCACGCTCTATGTTTCGCTTATCGCATTCATTTTGTTGGTATTATTGCCTATTGGTTTAATAATCGGTTTACCAATTAAACGTTTTATCAAAGCCGTTGGCGAACCGGTATCTATTGCCTTTGCTACTACCAGTTCAGAGGCGGCCTTGCCAAGGGCCATGGAAGCTATGGAAAGCATCGGTGTACCGCGTAAGATAGTGGCCTTTGTAATGCCTACGGGGTATAGTTTTAATCTAGATGGTACTACGTTATACCTTTCCTTGGCTAGCGTCTTCGTCGCCCAGGCTGCCGGGATTCATTTATCCTTTGGAGAACAATTGCTGATGGTTTTTACTTTGATGATCACCAGCAAAGGTGTTGCGGGTATTCCTCGCGCGTCTTTAGTGATTTTGATGGGAACGGCCGCCTCTTTTGGTTTACCTGTTTGGCCCATTTTTATTATTCTGGGCATCGATGAATTAATGGATATGGCCCGAACTTCAGTTAACGTGCTCGGAAATTGTTTAGCAGCTGTGGTAGTAGCTAAATGGGAAAACGAATTTAATCCGAATGCCGTAAATGAAGATATCATGGATACCAAAATCTCACCACACGACGAAATAAAGCCCTAGTCAATTTTATACATCAGGAACAAAACAATACTTTTAAAAACTATATACCATGAGTGAACGCTCTAAAAAAATCTTCCTTTATATCTGTATTATTGTGCCTTTTTTAGGTTATTGTATTTTCTATTATAGTAATATGATAAAAAACGCCCCGTTCCGATTTTCCGATTTTGAGTCTGTTGAATTCAATTATGGGACACCTGATCATATGCTAAACAAGTACAACTCCAAAACCCAAGAATATCAATATATGAATCGGAGGGATTCTTTAGTTAAGAGTACGCTGAAACTACGAAAAGATGATTTACTTTATTTACATCGAAAGGCAACGGAATATGGCTTTTGGAACTTTCCGGACGACATGACCAATAAAGCTGCAGGTGTGGATACCACCAAAAATGTGGTGCGATTTTTTCTGAAATTCAATTACAAAGAGAAAAGTAAGCAAATGCTTTTTGATTCTAATTTTGATGGGGACCCTAAACTTACTGAGGCCGCCAAAACTATGGTCAGCGAAGTGCGGCGTATCCTAACGGATGCAGAAGACAGAAATTAAATGTTGCTCAGTGTTTCTGTAGCTTGCATGAGAATCGAGGCTGCCAGCTTGGCTGTGCGATCATCTATATCGTATAGCGGATTTGTCTCTGCTATACCTATGCTTAATACTTTTTTGCTATTTATTATCTGCTGTACACAGGATGAAAAGACGAAGTCGGGGTATATCCCATTATAGGAAGTCGCACTCACCCCTGGAGCAAATGCAGAAGCAAACACATCCATGTCTATACTTAAATACAGGAAGTCGTTTTCCGCTATAAACGTGTTCAGCATTTCTTGTAGAAAACCATAATTCATATAATGAAAATCGGAAGCTTCTATATACCGGACTCCCAACCGCTCCGCTATATTGAATAGATGCACAGTATTACTCGTCTTCTGAATGCCTAATGCCAAGTAGTGGAATGGTTGGTTTTCGATCCGGTTGGTTTGTGCGATCTCCCAAAATCCGGTACCGGAGCTTACACCATTTTCGTCCGGTTCTCGGAGATCAAAATGTGCGTCGAAATTGATAATTCCGATAGATTTGGAAGGGTTGTTCACGAATTTTTTGATACCACGATAGTGTGGTTGCGCCAGCTCATGCCCCCCACCTAGAAGAATCGGAAAATTTCCGGATGCGAGAAGGGAGGTGACAGCGTGTGCTAAAAGATCTTGCGTAGTCTCCAGTGCCCCATTCGGGCATTTTATGTCACCAAAATCATATAAAGTGCGCATCGATGGTTGCAAAGGCAGGTTGCTAAGCGCCCTTCTTATATGCTCCGGGCCTTTAGCGGCACCTTGTCGGCCTCGGTTCCTCCTTACCCCTTCGTCGCAAGCAAAACCTAACAGGGCGATACCATTTGGTGTCAAGGGTATTTCCTGCTTTAGCGATTGAAGTCTCACACATTGGTGCCATCTTAAATGATTAGGACCGAGACCATCTACGCGTCCATGCCACCAGTTGTGTTGCGGTTCGTCATACATTGTGTTATTGTAATATAAGTTTTCCATTTTTCCAAACTTTTGACGATTTCATACTTCCTTGATAATACAATATCTCCCGATAATCTGAGGTAGAATAAGCTTGCATATCGGCAAGCTGTTGATCAGCAATCCTGCCCCGGTTTAGTAAGTTCAGCGCATAAGCAGCGCGATAGGTAAGCCCCGCTAGGGTTTCTGCCATGGTCAGCTTTTCAAAGGTTCCTAAAATGGAGGCCTGCGTCAGCAATTGTCCCATCGGAGCTGAACCGGGATTCCAGTCGCTTGCGATCGCTAAACCTGCCCCCTCATCCAAAAGTTTGCGGGCAGGGCTAAAAGGAATCCCAAGTCCTAACGAGGCTCCCGGTAAACAGACGGCAACAGTGTTCGACTGAGCAAGCAAACTTATTTCCTTTTCACCACTGTGCTCCAAGTGATCAGCTGATCGAGCCCCGAGCATAACGGCTATCGGTACCCCCCCGGGGGTGAATTGGTCCGCATGAATCGTAATCTCAAAACCTTTAGCTTTTACTTTCTTTAAGAACTCTTTTGCTTCCAAAGGGGAAAAGGCAGATTGCTCAATAAAAATATCGAAGCGCGCACTAAGTTTCTCTTGCTCAATGATTGGAAGGAGTTGCGTTACTATATTGTTGAGATATTCGTCCCGACTGCCATCAAAATCAAGGGGGAGGGTATGTGCTGCCAAACAGGTTGGTATTAAATCTACCGGAATAAGTTTATCTGCTTGCTTGATGGCCCTCAACATCTTCAGTTCGTTTTCATTATTCAGGCCGTATCCGCTTTTGACTTCCATGGTTGTTGTTCCACGGCTTAAAGCTTCCGTCGATCGCCGTACTATACCGTCAACCAGCACCTGCTCGGTAGATGATCGACAATGTTGGACGCTTTCCCATATACCACCTCCTGCCTGCGCTATCTCAAGGTAGCTTTTCCCTGCAACGCGCATGGCATAGTCGCGAGCCCTGTTGCCTGCATAGCAGATATGGGTGTGACAATCGACGAACCCCGGTATAAGCGTTAGCACTGAATCCGTTTCTTCTATCACTACATCGGGATAAGCGCGGCGAAGGTTGTTGAAGGTGTCAACAGCAACGATGTATTCGCCTTTAATTAGAACGCCTCCTTGTTCCAGAATTTGCAGTTGTTCATCCTTTAAGCTACCCTTAATTGGAAGACCTGCCATTGTTACGATTTGTGCGAAAGGACCTATGATTTTCATGAATATATTTTGTCTCACCAATTTTTCAAGTTAAACTTCCTATTGCACAATTCAGCTCGCTCATAGCCTGCGTCTACGTGCCTGAATATGCCCATTGCCGGATCGTTGAACAATACCCGTCTTAAACAAGCGTCAGCCCGATCCGTACCGTCCGCCAAAACAACCATACCGGCGTGCTGTGAGTAGCCCATTCCCACACCTCCTCCATGATGAAAGGAAACCCAGGTAGCCCCACTGGCGGTGTTGCTCATAAGGTTTAATAAAGGCCAATCAGACACGGCGTCCGATCCGTCGAGCATTGCCTCTGTCTCACGATTTGGCGACGCCACTGAACCACAGTCTAAATGGTCCCGGCCAATAACAATCGGCCCCTTTACTTTACCACTACGTACCAAGTCGTTAAACAGCAAGCCCGCTTTCTCGCGTTCACCCATTCCCAGCCAACAAATACGAGCAGGCAGACCTTGAAACTTTACTTTTTCACGGGCTTTCAACAACCAATTACGTAAACCTTTATTTGCAGGAAACGTTTTTATCAGGGCGTCGTCTGTGGTATAAATATCCTCCGGATCTCCCGATAGGGCAACCCACCTGAAAGGGCCTTTGCCTTCACAGAATAAAGGACGTATAAAAGCAGGTGTGAAGCCTGGGAAGTCGAACGCATTGGTGAGCCCGCCTTGTCTAGCAAATTCACGTAAATTATTTCCATAATCGAACGTGATCGCCCCCTTTGCCTTCAAGGCCAGCATAAGTCTTACATGTCTGACCATACTTTTAATTGACAACTCCTTGTAATGTGATGGGTTAGCCTTTCTTAATTTAAGTGCTTCTGAAAGTGAAAGGCTGTGAGGAATATAGCCATTGATGGGATCGTGGGCAGAGGTTTGATCGGTTAATATGTCCGGTATTATTCCGTGATCCAATAGTTGTTGGAGTAGATCTCCCGCGTCACTCACTAAGCCTACAGATAACGGTGTTTTGGATGATTGAGCCGCTCGGGTCCAATGAACCGCCTCCTCAAAAGAATCCGTCATTCGGTCTATATACCCGGTCTCGATCCTTTTCTTAATCCGAGAAGGATCTACATCAGCTCCTAGGAAAACAGCCCCCGCCATGGTGGCTGCTAAAGGTTGGGCTCCACCCATACCGCCAAGTCCTGCGCTTACTAATAATTTTCCCGATAGGTTGGCATTGAAATATTGCGCAGCACAGGAAACAAAGGTTTCGTAAGTGCCCTGTAGAATGCCCTGTGTACCTATATAAATCCAACTACCCGCCGTCATTTGACCATACATCATTAGTCCCCGGCTCCGAAGTTCATTGAAATGGTCCCAGGTCGCCCAAGCAGGAACTAAATTGCTATTAGCAATTAAAACTCTTGGTGCTTCGGGATGTGTACGTACGACCCCAACAGGTTTGCCTGATTGAATAAGCAGCGAGTGATGTTCATCCAGCTCTAATAGAAGGGTAATTATTTGGCGAAGTGATTCTTTATTTCTGGCAGCTTGTCCAATGCCTCCATATACCACGAGTTCTTCAGGGTTTTCGGCTACTTCCGCGTCTAGATTATTTAACAACATGCGTAAGGCCGCCTCGGCTTGCCAATTTTTGGCATGCAGCTGATTTCCAACAGGGGCCTTGTAAAAGGGATGTTGTGCATATTTTTCAAGAAAGCTGGAACTGTTCATAGTCTTTATCATTTAAGTTTATTTGGTATTTTAATGCCACTTCGTTCGCTCGAGCAACAAACTTGCCACTGGCAATTAAGTTTTTTAAGTGTTGTATATCCGTTGAGAAGATCCGGTCTTCCTCCGCATAAGCAACCTGCGATCGCACGAAGCTATGACATGCTTCCAACACGGAGGTTGAGCGAATAGGATGCCTAAAATCCAAAGCTTGGGTAGCATATAACAGTTCGATGGCCAAGATGTATTCTAAATTCTCGATAACCTTATTTAGTTTTCTGCCGCTAATGGATCCCATTGAAACATGGTCTTCCTGTCCTAAAGAAGTGGGAATACTGTCGGCACTGGCGGGAAAGCACAAGCCTTTATTTTCGGAAACCAGGGCAGCGGTTGTGTACTGTGGAATCATGAAGCCTGAGTTCAGCCCGGCATTCTTTATCAATAACTTCGGCAGTCCATAACGACCTTCGATAATCAGGTAACTTCTCCTATCCGAGATGTTCCCCAATTCCGCTGCTGCTACAGTAGCATAATCTAAGGGAATTGCTAATGGCTGTCCGTGAAAATTTCCACCACTTATTGTATCCAACGAACCTAAAATTACCGGATTGTCTGTAACTGAATTTAATTCGATTTCTGTTAATTGTTTTAAGTGAAGCCAAGCAGTACGCGATGCCCCATGCACCTGAGGGATACAACGGAGCGAATAAGGGTCCTGTATTCGGTCACAATTGACATGTGATTGAATAATTTCCGATTCCGCTAATAAAGCCCATATTCTACTTGCGACAAACCGGTTACCCGGAAAGGGCCTGAGCTCATGAAGACGCGGATCGAATGGTTTCGAAGAACCCATCAACCCTTCTAAAGACATAGCACCGATAAGATCAGCGGCATCTAAGGCATTGTGAAAACGCGCTAAGGCATGAACCGCATGGGCTGCAATAAATTGAGTGCCATTGATAAGTGCCAAACCTTCCTTTGGGCCCAACTGGAGCGGTTCGATGTTTTCTTGCCTTAATACATCGCCTGTATCGCTCATGCGTCCCTTGTAGTAAACGTTACCTAAACCAATAAGTGGTAAAAATAAATGAGAAAGTGGCGCCAGATCACCGGAAGCGCCAACAGAACCCTGAGCGGGTACGCAAGGGAGTATATCTTTTTCGATGAACCAATGTATCCGTTCGATGGTCGACAACCTGATACCGGAATAGCCTAAACAAAGCGCATGTAATTTAATGATAAGCATGATCTTTGAAATTTCGGTAGATACGAACTCGCCAACACCTACAGCGTGGCTCATCAATAGATTGTGTTGCAGTTTGGCCGTGTCTGAGGCTGATATTAACGTGTCGCACAAAGGACCGAAACCGGTGTTAATGCCATACACTACTTTATTCTTATCTACGATTTCGTCTACATAGGAGCAGCTTTGCGTAATATTGAATATAGCCTCGTTTGTAAGAATACCTTTTAGATCACCATTAGCCAGTGCTAACGCTTTTGCAACGGTTAGTCGATCAATTCCATACTTAAATACCATAAACATAAAATTTAATGTGCAAGTTGCATGTCAGCCAGTATGCATTCACCAAGCGGTTTCGCTTTCAACGCGTTTTCCAATTTGCTTAGGCGTTCAAGAAAGCCGGTAAGACTTTCCTCTTCGGCTTCAAATGCCGACATAACAGATTCGATGCTTTTCCAGACCGGTTTTATGTCGTCTAACATTTTCCGGCCGAGTTTGGTTAAAGTGACAACCTGTTTCCGCCCATCCTGTTTGTCACGTACGCTTTTTACCAACTTTTTCCGGCGAAGATTGTGGATCATCTGACTAACGGATGAATGCGAAATCTGTAGACGATTGGAGAGGTCAACCAACGAAATGTCTTCCGTTTTCGAAAGAATATAAAAGAAAGAAAACCAGCTTGTGTCAAAAGGAATTCCCAGCTGCTGATAAACGCTGTTTAATTCGCTGATATAATATTCACTCAATCTTCGTAAGCGGCTGCCAAATATGAGATAGCCAGGGGTTCGGTAAAAGTCCATAATTGATTTGTATAAGTACTTATACAATTATACAATATTGTATGATAAAAAGCAAGAGGAGAGGGGATAGGTAGTCGGGTTGTTGAATAGAGTTTTAGTGATGAATGTTGCCTGCCCGCCGATAGGCAGGAGTGATGAGCGATGAATAATTTTTTTTTGTGCGTGGAAAGTTGACAGGAAGCTTAAAGTGTTGAACATAGGATATAAGACATAGGACATAAGACATAGGTTTTGACACTTGCCTGCCTGCCGGTAGGCAGGTGTCTTGATACTTCATACTCGATACGGCTCGCAACCCACAACCAATAACCAACAACCAATAACCAACAACTAACAACTAGCAACTAACAACTAATAACTAATAACTAATAACTAATAACCAACAATCTCTTGCGAGTTTGAAATATAAAGCATATCTTTGCGCTTCAAAATTTAAAACAAATATTAATATCTAAACAATTAACAATGTACGCAATAGTAAATATAGCCGGACAGCAATTCAAGGTTGCAAAAGACCAGCATCTTTTTGTAAACCGTTTACAAGGGGATGAAGGCGCTAGTATTGAATTTGACAATGTATTGTTAGCAGAAGACGGTGGCAAGTTTACAATTGGAACTCCAAGTGTAGCTGGTGCTAAAGTTTCGGCTAAGATTTTGTCGCATTTAAAAGGAGATAAAGTGATTGTCTTCAAAAAGAAACGCCGTAAAGGATACAAGAAGAAAAACGGACACCGTCAGCAATTTACGAAAATCCAGATAACAGATATTACTCTTTAATTGATTTTTAAATAGACGGCTTGGCCGTCATAAATAAAGATAAGATATGGCTCATAAAAAAGGTGCGGGTAGTTCGAAGAACGGTCGCGAATCACATAGCAAAAGATTAGGTGTAAAGATTTTTGGCGGTCAAGCTGCGATCGCAGGAAATATTATTGTTCGTCAAAGAGGAACCAAACACCATCCGGATAAGAACGTAGGAATGGGTAAAGATCACACTTTATTTGCTTTAGTAGATGGTAAAGTTGTTTTTACCAAAAAAGCAAATAACAAATCTTACGTATCGGTAATTCCAGCTGAAGTTAAAGCAGAAGCTTAAGCCATTGCGCTTTTAGCTTTAAAATATACAAAGCCGCAGGTAAAATATACTTGCGGCTTTTTTTTTGATCTGTCTGTTAAAGTGAAGCCTTCAAAAGGGGTCTTCCACTTTTGTAAAACTTTTGTTATTAACCGAAAAGACCGCAGGCCTAACCGCTTTTATACCTGCAAAATCTTAACTTATCCGTATTAAATGTACTTAAAACGATTTTATTAGTTGCTGAGCGACAGGTGTTTGTATCTTTTGTTTTTGGATTTTTTCAGCTTGGTTTGTGTGTTTTTTCAATGAAATGTAATATATGTTGATAAAATTATCGAAAAAAGTATAAAATGTTGCAAATATTGAATAATTTTTCTTTAATTTGTAAACATTTATAATTGTTAATTTTAGCTATTAAAAAATAAATTTATGTGTGGAATTATTGGTGCATTTGACCTAAAAGTAAAGTCTCAGGACTTGCGTGCCCAAGTGTTGGAGATGTCGAAGAAGATTCGCCATAGGGGGCCTGATTGGTCAGGCATATTCAGCTCAGACAAAGCGATATTAGCCCATGAGCGATTAGCCATCGTAGATCCAAAATCAGGAACGCAGCCTTTGTATAGTGAAGACGGAACAGTTGTTCTTGCCGTTAATGGTGAAATCTATAATCACCGTTTACTTCGCGATCAGCTTCCAAATTACAATTTTTCCACAAATTCTGACTGTGAAGTTATCTTAGCGCTTTATAAAGAAAAGGGTGTTGATTTCTTAGAAGATCTAAATGGTATTTTTGCCTTTGCTTTGTATGATACAGAGAAAGACGTCTATTTGATAGCACGAGATCATATCGGTATCATCCCGTTTTATATGGGTTGGGATAAAAGCGGCAATTTCTACGTGTCTTCCGAGCTGAAGGCCTTAGAAGGTATTTGTAACCGCATACAGGAGTTTAAACCTGGTCATTATATTTACAGTGCGCAGGGACAAGAATTACAACGTTGGTATAGAAGGGATTGGGAAAGTTATGAAAGCGTTGCAAATAATGAATCGGATATCGCCGCGTTGCGAAAAGGATTGGAAGATGCCGTTCATCGGCAGATGATGTCCGACGTACCTTATGGCGTCTTATTGTCTGGCGGTTTAGATTCATCCATTATAGCGGCTATCACTAAAAAATTTGCGTCCAAGCGAATTGAGTCGGACGACAAGGAGAATGCCTGGTATCCTTCGTTGCATTCCTTTGCGGTGGGATTAAAAGGTTCTCCGGATCTAGCGGCTGCACAAAAAGCGGCTGAGCATATCGGTACAATTCATCACGAAATTCATTTTACTATACAAGAAGGCTTGGATGCCATAAGAGACGTTATCTATCATCTGGAAACTTATGATGTAACCACGATCAGGGCGTCTACTCCCATGTACTTATTGGCACGGGTGATCAAGTCAATGGGCATTAAAATGGTGTTAAGTGGAGAGGGATCTG
Organism: Olivibacter sp. EAT-5; assembly: GCF_044784325.1. Classification (NCBI taxonomy): domain Bacteria; kingdom Pseudomonadati; phylum Bacteroidota; class Sphingobacteriia; order Sphingobacteriales; family Sphingobacteriaceae; genus Olivibacter; species Olivibacter sp. EAT-5. The sequence continues at coordinate 4,435,256 of NZ_CP173028.1, forward strand.
ACGAGCTTTTTGGAGGTTATTTGTATTTTCATAAAGCACCGAATGCAAAAGAATTTCACGAGGAAACAGTCCGTAAGTTAGGTAAACTTCATTTATACGATTGCCTTCGCGCCAATAAATCACTAGCGGCATGGGGAATTGAAGGACGTGTACCTTTCCTTGACAAAGAGTTTATGGACATTGCTATGCGCCTAAATCCAGCGGATAAAATGGCAGGAAATGGCAAGATGGAGAAATGGATATTGCGAAAAGCTTTCGAGGATTATTTGCCGGAAAGTATTGCATGGCGCCAAAAAGAGCAATTCTCTGATGGGGTGGGATATAGCTGGATTGATACGTTGAAAGAACAAGCAATGAATGCGGTGTCTGACGAAGAATTAGCGAATGCTAAATATCGTTTTCCAATAAACCCACCGATGTCTAAAGAAGAATATTTTTATAGAAGTATTTTCAGTGAGCATTTTCCTTCCGATTCGGCGGCCGCATGCGTGCCATCGGTGAAGTCGGTAGCTTGTAGTACGCCGGAGGCGTTGGCTTGGGATGCCTCATTCCAAAACTTGAACGATCCATCGGGTAGGGCGGTGTCAAGCGTACATAACGAAAGTTATGACAAAGAAAAGGCGGCTGTTTAACAGCTTATCGTAAGATTCATTTAAAAAAAAGTAGTAATAGGTGCCTATTACTACTTTTTTTTAAATGAAAAGCCAATACTAACAAAAAATGGGGTGAAAATTTTCGTATCGATTAATAACTTAGCTCGTCTGATACAGCTCATTAATACTTTTTGCGTATATTTTTTCAATGACCTTTCGCTTAGCTTTCAGTGTTGGTGTAAGCTCACCGGCATCAATACTAAAAGGCTTTCTCTTTACTTTAAATGACCGAATACGCTCAAATTTGGCCAGTTCATTGGATAGTCTTTTGATATCCTGTTCTATCCAATCGATAATAGCAATATCTTCAATGAATGGATCCTCTTGATTAAAAAAACTTTCGCGAAGATTAAAGGTCTCTTTCAATAACTCTTGATTGGGAACAATGAGTGCGGTTAAATATTCCCTGTTGTCACCAATAAGAAAGATTTGCTCGATTCGTTTACTTTTCAGGTACGTATTCTCTACCGGGGTGGGATATACATTTTTTCCGTAGGCATTAACAATCATATTCTTGAGCCTATCAGTGATTTTTAAATTTCCTTTATAGAATTTTCCAATATCACCTGTATGGAACCATCCGTCGCTATCGATAACATGTTTGGTTTCTTCCGGTTTATTCCAATAACCTTTCATAATGCAATGACCACGAATAATGATTTCGCCTTCTTCGGTCTCAAGATTCGGATCAAAGCTAGCGTGACTTTGTACGGTATGTATCTTTAGGCTTTCAATGTCCTGAATGGCGATTTCTATTCCGGGCAGTACCCGTCCAACTGTTCCGTAAACTTGCCTGTGGAATTCCGTGACGGCTACCACCGGCGAGGTTTCGGTAAGACCATATCCCTCTAGAATCTTAATTCCTATGTTTCCGAAGAACTCGCCCACATTCTGGGGCAATGCACCTCCGCCGGAAATCATGAATTTTAGCCTTCCGCCTGTTTTTTCTTTTATTTTGTTAAAGACAAGCCGCTCGGCCAAATTATATTGTGTGGTTAAAATCGGTCCGGGTTTTTTGCCTAACTCTTTTTTTTCTCGATATTGCTTACCTGTACCCAATGCCCATTTAAAGATGGCTGCTTTAGCACCTCCGCTTTGGGTGCCATTTTTCATCGCTTTGTCATGTATTTTTTCCAAGAGCCTCGGTACGGCGCATATTACTGTCGGCTTTACTTCATACATGTTTTTGGCCAACAGATCAATGCTTTGGGCATACGCTATTTTTGCTCCAAGTGCTAGACACACGTGATAGGTAGCTGTACGTTCAAAGACATGAGATAAAGGAAGAAAAGAAAGAAATGTATCATGTTGGTCTACTTCCAAAATTTGATCCAAACAAGCCCTCACGTTATTAGTTAGGTTTGAGTGGGTGAGCATCACACCTTTAGGTGTGCCCGTGGTGCCGCTGGTATAAATCAAGGTGGAGATGTCCGACATTAAAATACCTTCTCTTGCACTCGCAATATCTTTTTCATAAGCTGTACGTAAAAGTGCTCCGTCGTGAAGGATCTTGGCGAAAGGCACTACGCCTGCTTGGAGCGTCAGGTTTTCGGTATACTTTTCGTAGCCATCGAATGTGGGTATAATGCGAATTAATGCCTCACAGTTGTTCGCAATCTTAAGTATCTTTCTCAGTAGAAAGGGTGTATTTACAATAATCGTACGCGCGCCGGAGTCATTCAAAATATATTCTGTGTCCGATTCGGGAAGCGTGGGGTATATCGATACGTTGACAACACCAATTTGTTGTAATCCTTGATCAAAATAGACATAGTCAGGACCATTTTCAAGTAAGAGAGCCGCCCGATCGCCCTTTTTAAGACCGATAGAGAGTAAGTATGCTGATACCGCCTGAATATGATCAAGAGCTGCTCGATAAGAGATTTCTTTCCACTGATTGTCTTCATGATGAATTAGAAAAGTCTGTGTGTCGGGATGAATATGCTCCACTACATTTCTGAGCAAGTCCGGAACCGTCATATCTTTAGTGATAGGATTCATTTATTCTTCGGAATAATTGTGTCTAAATGTAACTTATCTAAGTTTATAACAAAACGCAAACATAGATAAAATGCTTGTCATTCACGCATAGGCAATGAAAAATTTGCTCAAAAGGGTAATATCGGGACCATTTATCGTTGCAGGGAGCAATCGGTTTTCTGATAAGAAATTGAAAAAGCAGACTTGTCGTCGGTGAATTGCCTTCCTGTTTGCTGGTTTACACTAAATGGCTTCTGTTTAAGTTGTTCACCCTGCAAAAGAAACACCGTACGCAGCGTGTCCTTTATTCCTTCTTGTGCAAAGTGCCAGACCACATCTACGGTGTCTCCACGTTTTATACCGGTGAGGGTGCCCGTTCTACTGTCTTTTTCAAAAGGAATCCAACTGTATTTTCCGGTTACCCTATTACCTAAAATGGACAGATTGATAAACGTTGAGTCTTTTGAGGATGTCCCTTCTAACCGGAAGAAACATAGTTCTGTCGGTCTATGACTTGTATCTACAACCGTTGTATCGCTCCGAAAACTGCTGTCGGCCCAATTAGCATGTTTTTTTCCTTCAGGTGCCTGGTTACATGCGGTTAAAAAGATGCTTACTGAAATGATGCCTAAGCCCAGTTGCGTAATTAATGTTTTCATATATTGATTTTACTGAATTCTGAAAATAAAGATATAAAATGCCTTTGATATCTTACTGCTGTAATGCGCCTTTTGTTTGACACAGATATTACATACGCTAACCGTTAAAGTTTATCTTTGTTTAATAAACACACTATGAGGAAGGTTAAACAGATGACCTCGGAAATACAAGCATTGGTGAAAGAGCAAGTATTTGATGCAGTTTGTCAATATATGTTTGATTACTTGTTTTATTCTCCGAAATTTCCCTTACGTTCAAGTCAGCAGGAGCTATTGGCACGTTCCAGACAAATCGAGTTTTCGGTTTTCGATTCCTATTTTGATCATCAGGAGCTTTTGGTTAATGCATTTGCTTGGGGAAATGGTGATCAACTTGTACTACTAACGCATGGTTGGGCTTCTAAAGCAGCTGATTTCTATTATCTAATTGAACGTCTTTTGTCCAGTTCACGCTTTACAGTAATCGCATTTGATGCTCCTGGTAATGGTTCTTCGCAAGGAAGGTTGACTAATCTCTTATTATATGTTGAAAGTATTCGAAAAATAACCAGGCATTTTGGTATCCCAAGCGTTTTAATTGGTCACTCTCTAGGTGCAATGGCCAATATCATCGCTTACAAAGATTTCGTCGTAAAACCAACATTGTTGGTCAGCCTAGCTCCGTTAATTGATCTCGAAAGCTACTTTATCACCCAAATGACAACAGCTAATGTGCCAATTGATGTGCAGCGACAATTTTTCCGCGATTTTAAAAAGTCGTTTGATATTGAGGTTAGTTATTTCAACCTGAATAACCTTTACAATTACGCCTGTGAAAACCACTTGCTTTTTTACGATCGTCTTGACGAAATCTCACCATTTAGCTTTATGCAGGGATTTCTGCAAAAACATGGCGATATCAAACATAAAGCCTATGATGGGACCGGTCACCATCATATGGTTAAGAGCGAAGCCCTAATTAACGAACTGCTTGAACAAATGAACAGACTTTTGTTATCATAGCGATTCCGTCACCGACTGCTTTAGTATGTGAACTGCTTCTGTGAGCTCATTCGTGTTGAGGTCTCCAAAGCCTAATCGCATAGCCGTTGTCAATTCATTTTGGTAAAGTAAGGTTTGCGGCAAATGAAGGCCGTATTTTGCACAGTTTTTGCTAATTCGCATCAGATTCAATTCTTTTTTCCACAAAGACCATAATGCTAATCCCCCCGGTGGAGATTTGAAGGAGGTGTAATCACTCAGTTCATTCTTTAATAAGGTAGACAGATGGGTACAACGCTGTTCGTAAACTTTAATCGCTTTTTTTAGGTGTCTATGAATTTCTCCTTCCGTTAATAACTCGCCCAGTGCTTGTTCCATTAACATATCGCTTTGTCTGTCAACGATTCGTCTGAAACGTCCGATTTCTTCTATCAGGTTTTGCGGGGCAATGATGTAACCGGTTCGCAAACCCGGTGCGAGCGTTTTGCAAAACGAGCCGATATATACAACCATGCCTTGACTGTCTGCACTGGCGAGGGGTAATACCGGACTGCTCGTATAATGAAAATCGTAATCGTAATCGTCTTCAAGAATGATAAAGCCATATTTACTCGCCAAATTGAGCAATTCGATTCGTCGTTCAGCACTTAACGTAACCGTAGTCGGATAATGATGGTGTGGTGTTATATATACCATCCGTATAGTTTCTTTTTCACAAAGCGCTCGGATGGCTTCTACAGAGATACCCTCCTTGTCTACCGGCACAGCATGTAGTTTTGCACCAGCCTGTTGAAAAATCATATTGGCGATATAATAGCTGAGGTTTCCTACAACAACCCGCTCACCGGTATTAATGAGGACGCTGGATGCCAAATAAATGCCCATGTGTATACCGCGTGTCGTCAATATATTCTCTTTTTTTATGGGAAGGCCGCGTGAATTGTTCAGATAGTATGCCAAACTATCGCGATAATATTCGTTGCCTTCCAAATGAGAATACCCTAAATGTCTTACACTCGTTTTTCTTCTTAGTACACCTCCGTAAATTTTCGCCAAACGATCTAAAGGAGCTATTCGCGTATCAGGTAGACCATCGCTGAAGGCTAAGTGGCAAGTCGATAATGCGATCGGTCGATCCAACAGGATGCGCTGTTTAAACGAGAAGCCGGTTTTTTTTGGATAGCTGGCTAAATAATCACTGTCATATTTTATAGGATCAGGCAAGTCGTTGTTAAGACGGTTTCGAATAAAGGTGCCTTTATTCGGAATGCTCTGCGTCCAACCTTGCGTATACAGTTCGTCATAAGCTGCAATAACCGTTTTTCTATGCACACCAAGATCTTCGCTAAGCGCCCGACTTCCAGGTAGTTGTGTGTCGGTAATTAAAACGCCGCGTTGAATAGCATTGATAAGTTGCCGTGCAATCTGTAGGTATATGGGTGTATTGCCTTGCTTGCTCAACACAATAAGACTTTTAAAAGGAATTTTAACCGGACTACTCATGAAGTTAAAACTGGACTATATGTATCGTCCGGCAAGATACTACTTTTGGCTAAAATTCAATAGCAATGAAAGATTTATTATACGATATCGTAGCAGACGATTGCGCTCATGCCAAATTTCTAAACACGTTATCGCTAATGGAAAACAGTGGCGCCTGCAAAATATCAGCAATTAAGGACAACGCGTTACTCAATTTAACCCTACTCAAACATGCAGCCGAAGAGCATAGGCACGCTTATCATCTAAAAAGGCAGAGTCGTAAGTTAGGGACTTATTGCAATACTTATCAGACACATGAACTGTTGGCGCCCATAGTGAGCAAACAATATCTTGATAGGCTAAATTTAGACGTATATCGATACTTTAAGGACGTCTTAGCCGTTTCTCCTGATCGTTTACGCTTTTATGCCTACCTAATGGTGACTTACATCATTGAGTTACGGGCGGATGAGTTGTACCCACTCTATCAGGAAGTGCTCCTGCGTCATGGAAGCAAAGTTAATGTCAAGGCGATTATACAGGAAGAAAAGGGGCATTTAGAAGAAATGGTCAACCAGCTTACCGAATACGATGGAGAATGGCGACAACATGCATCTTACCTCATCATAAAGGAGCGGCGTATTTTTTCAGATTGGATCAACCGGATAAAGCAAGATTTGTATGAAAGCGATGGATCTGTACATGCTTAAAGCTTTATCAAAAAGGAAGGACGAAGGTTGTCTCCGGCAACTAAGGGTTCCCAATGGTTTGATTGACTTTTGCTCCAATGATTATTTTGGCTGGTCGAGATCGCTGGCTAATAGAGCGTTTGTCGACTGCTTACAATGCGATGGATCATTTATTATAGGATCCACCGGCTCACGCCTAATCTCCGGTAATAGTTTGCTGGCAGAAGAGGTAGAGGGCCAGATTGCCCGGTTTCATCAAGCAGAATCGGCTCTTCTCTTAAACACAGGCTACTTGGCTAATCTAGGACTTATATCAGCGCTCGCTAAACGAGGCGACTTCATTGTTAGAGATGAATGTGTACATGCATCTGCTGTTGATGGTTGTCGTCTCAGTTTGGCAACCACCCTTCATTTCAAGCACAACCAGATAAGCGATCTACGCAGGAAGTTGGAAAAATATCGCAGTGGAAAGTGTTTTGTGTTAGTGGAGAGCCTTTACTCCATGAACGGCGACTTTGCACCTCTTAGCGATTTAATTGACGTATGTGATCGGTACAATGCGTTGCTGATCGTTGACGAAGCGCATGCAATTGGTGTATTTGGAGGCGGATTGATACAATTGCTGGGATTGGAAAAACGTGTTTTTGCACGCGTCGTTACGTTCGGGAAAGCACTGGGAGTACAGGGAGCTGCTATTTTGGGAAGCAAGATATTGCAGGACTATCTTATTAATTACTGCCGTCCCTTCATTTATAGTACGGCCGCATCCTATTGGCAATTATTAGCCGTGCGACTAGCTTATCAGCGTTTGGCGAGGGCAGAATGCGATCAAGCTTTACTTCAAGCAAAATGCTTGCTTTTTAACCAAGCATTGGGAAGGGAAGTGCGAGGCCCTTTTCTCAGTCCAATACAAATTATCTATGGTAAAAGTAACCAGGAAGTAGAGCAATGGAGCGAAATACTGCAGCATCATGGTTTCGATGTTTCTGCAATAAAAAGCCCTACCGTGAAACCAGGCCGCGAATGCTTACGGGTTTGCCTCCACAGTTATAATAAAGATGAGGATATCATACGCCTTGTCTTCCGTCTGAAACAGCTAATTAAAAATGAATAACGGCATTTAATGCGGTTAAAGTATGGTATACACAATAACCTATTTTAAGAAAATGAATGAAAAAAATATCTTCATCACGGGAATCGGCACCGGGGTGGGAAAAACGATTGTCTCAGCGGTATTGGCATCTTATTGGAAAGCCGACTATTGGAAGCCAATTCAGTGCGGAGACTTAGACAATACAGACAGTGAACGAGTCAAGCATTTGGTAAATGCGGAATCGACACACATTCATCAAGAGCGATTTCGGCTGCAATTGGCGGCTTCGCCACATGAGGCGGCTGCTGCGGAGAACATTGCTATTCACCCAGATGATTTTCAACCACCTTTTACTGCCAATCGGTTGATTATTGAAGGGGCAGGTGGCTTGCTCGTGCCTTTATCAGGTGATTTCTTTATGATTGATTTAATAAAGCAACTTGGTGCAACAGCCATATTGGTGATAAGAGACTACTTGGGCTGCATTAACCACAGTCTTCTTTCCTATGAAATTTTACGTAGAAAAGAAGTTCGTATAGGGGCGCTGGTATTTAATGGCAATATGAATAAAGCTTCCCAAGAGGCGATAGAGAGTCACGTTTCCGAGGAGATTCCTATCATCCATGTTCCTGAATTGAGTTTAATAAATAACGAAGTGATCCGCTACAGTAGCTTACACTTATCGATAAATAGTAAAATAAAAAAAAATGAATCAGCAAAATAAAATTCGCAACGATTGGTCGATCGAAGAAGTACGCCGTATCTACCATATGAGTTTGTTGACTTTAACTTACGAGGCGGCACACATTCATCGCCAGTGGCATGATCCGTCTACAGTTCAGGTTTGCACCTTACTATCAATAAAAACAGGAGGGTGCCCGGAAGATTGTGCATATTGCGGACAGGCCGCCAGGTACCACACCAATATTAAGGTTAAACCATTAATGGACGTAGGCGAAGTGATAGCTTGTGCTAAAAGGGCAAAAGAGTCTGGATCAACACGCTTCTGTATGGCGGCGGCATGGCGTGAAGTACGGAATAACCGTGATTTTGATAACGTATTGGAAATGGTTAAAGGTGTGTACGCCTTAGGGCTGGAAGTCTGCTGTACCTTGGGGATGCTAACGGCTGATCAAGCAAAACGCTTGCGGGAAGCTGGCTTGTCGGCTTATAATCACAACCTCGATTCTTCAGAAAATTATTATCAGGAGATCATAAGCACGCGTAATTTTAACGACCGATTGAATACCTTGGAGTATGTCAGGCGAGCTGGCATATCGGTCTGTTGTGGTGGAATTATTGGTCTAGGAGAATCAGCAGAGGATCGGATCGCCATGCTTCACAAACTGGCCACTATGCCGAGCCATCCAGAATCGGTGCCGATTAATGCCTTAGCTCGCGTCAGTGGTACGCCATTGGCAGATTTGCCAAAGGTGCAGATATGGGAAATGGTACGAATGATTGGAACAGCTCGTATTTTAATGCCAAAAGCGATGGTACGGCTCAGTGCAGGTCGATCCGAAATGTCTACAATCGAACAAGCCTGGTGCTTTCTGGCAGGTGCTAATTCTATTTTTACAAGTGAAAGCGAGGAATTGTTAGTAACACCGAACCCGAAGCTGACGGAGGATAGAGCAATGTTTGAGTTGCTGGGGCTTCATCCATTCTCCTTAAAAGAAAATCAAAAATTAGATTTAGGTTAACTTATGAATCACGAGACAACACTCTCACAGCGTGATGTAGCGGCTGTTTGGCATCCCTATTCACAGCTGCCGATAGATGGGCCTCCCATCGCTATTGTTGAAGGAAAGGGCGTCTACCTTTATGCAGAAGATGGGCGTTCCTATATCGATGCGATATCTTCTTGGTGGGTTAATTTACATGGACATGCGCATCCTTATATTGCGGAGCAACTTTATAAGCAATTGCACAAGTTGGAGCATGTGATATTCGCCGGTTTTACGCATTCGCCTGCTATCGCGCTAGCCGAGCGCTTATTGAGCATTTTACCGGACAACCAGCGTAAGATATTTTATTCCGATAATGGGTCTACTGCGGTTGAAATAGCATTAAAAATGTGCTTGCAGTATTGGCATAACACTGGACAATGTAAAAAGAAAATTATTGCGCTGAAAGACGCTTACCACGGTGATACCTTTGGCACCATGTCGGTGAGTGCAAGAAGTAATTGGACAAAACCCTTTGAAAATTATCTCTTTGAAGTTATCTTCCTGGAAGTACCAAACGAACTCAGTCTAAAAACAATTAAAGAAAAATTGTATGCTATTCGGCAGGAGGTTGCTTGTTTTATTTATGAACCGCTTGTGCAAGGATCGGCAGGCATGAAAATGTATGAAGCTAGTCACTTGAGTGAGCTGTTGTGTTTCTGCAAAGAACTCGGTATTTTACTTATACAAGATGAAGTATTTACGGGCTTCGGACGAACCGGAAAGCTCTTTGCTGCTGATTATTTGCACACACAACCGGATATCATGTGTTTATCGAAAGGCTTAACCGGCGGTACACTTCCCTTAGGTGTCACATCGTGCACGGAACCGATTTATCACGCTTTTTTATCAAATGATCGAACGAAAACGTTGTTCCATGGTCATTCTTATACAGCGAACCCACTAGCATGTGTTGCTGCATTGGCAAGTTTAGACCTGCTGCTTAAAGAGGAAACCCGGCTTTGTATACAAAGGATAACAACACGCCATATCGATTTTGCGCGATCCATTAGAGGGCATCGCAACGTACAGACAACCCGCTTTTTAGGAACAATTCTGGCTATTGAATGGCGTTCGGACGATGTAACGAACTATTTTAACCCCTTAAGAGATCAACTCTACGATTACTTTTTGCAAAAAGGGATCTTAATGCGACCATTGGGCAATGTGATTTATCTATTACCCCCATATTGCATAAAGGATGAAGAACTTGATTATATTTATGCTACGATTCGCTTGGCGCTGGAAGAGGTAGGGTAGAGGCGTGGAACTTGTAAAAAATTTAAGAAATTATATAATGTCTTCTTCATTTTCTTTACCGAACTTTGTGTGAAATCGCTAATAACAATGGATATCGCTGACATGAGATTATTCGTTAAAAATATGGTATGCAATCGCTGTGTGATGGTGGTCAGACAAATTTTGGACACGATGGGCATTCAACCCGTATCGGTAAGTTTAGGCGAGATCGCATTAAAGGAGGCCCTACCTAAAGAACGGTATCACATGTTGAGAGAGGAATTGACTGCGGTTGGATTCGAACTTCTTGATGATAAGAGGCAAAAATTGGTTGAAAAGGTGAAGACCTTGTTGATCGAACGGATACACAACGTTGACGAAATTAACATGAAAGTGAACTTCTCCGTTTTTCTCCAGCAACAGCTAACGATTGACTATAACTATCTTAGTACTTTATTCTCGCAGACAGAAGGGCTTACGATTGAGCAATTTATTATTTTGCAACGTATTGAAAGAGCTAAAGAACTACTTGTATATAATGAGCTGACATTGAGTGAGATCGCGTATAAACTGGGTTATAGTAGCGTTCAACATCTATCTACGCAGTTTAAAAAAATCACCGGGTTAACACCCTCTCATTTTAAGCAAATTAAGGACCGGAAAAGAAAACCTTTAGATCAGGTATAGGGTTCGGCATATGAAAGTGAAGGGGCTTAAGTTTTGATTACTCAAACCGTCCGCTTGTTTGATGCAAATTAAGTATGCTATCCTGATTCCTTTTATAAAGCGGAGGATAAGTCTTCATCCGGTAATACAACAATTCCCTCAAGTGTTAATTCATCTTCGTGCAGTAGCAAATCTTCAATTGCCAATACGTTATCTTCATGCAAAGGAGCTTCTTTTGCATTACTTTTTAGTTCTTCAACAGGATAGTTTGAAATAGCAAAAACCTGGGTGTTATTCCTCTTAGCTTTTGGTATCAATGCGGTATACCCGTTGAGCTTCAGCCTTCTGAGTAAATCTATGCTAAGTAACTGTTCCATAATCGGTTTTTTTTGAAAATATGTATATTCATCTTCAATAACCTTCACGAATCTCTATATTGCTGTTCCTAAGTGTAGGATTCATAAGGTTTTTTTATATTAACCTTTGAAAAGATAAAATGTTTGATTAAACACGCGATGCAATGTTAAACAGCTATGAAGAAAAAGCCTATCGGGAAATGCAGGATTGGAAGCAGCGTATGTTAAAAGCCCCTTCGGTTAGCAGCAAACTGACAAAAGGGATTCAGACAAAAATGAATGCGCTCATTCCCGAAAAGATCCATCAAGTTATCACGGTAACAATCGAGAAAATGGTGAAAGCGGTATTGTTCGGCTCACAGTATACAAGCTCTACCATAAAAAAGGGAAGGTCATTGCAGTTGCAGGAAGCATATGTAAAACGGGTAGGTAGACATTATAAAAATGCGGCGACCATCGAAGGTGCCGTGACGGGAGCAGGGGGGATTTTAATGGGACTTGCAGATTTTCCCGCTTTTCTGGCAATCAAAATAAAGCTGTTGTTTGAGATCGCATCTATTTACGGATTCAATGTAAAAGACTACAAGGAGCGCTTATTTATCTTATATGTTTTCAAAATTACTTTCTGCAGCCAGCAGAAACGAAAAGAGATCTTATCAAGAATGGAGAATTGGACAACATTTATACAAACACTTCCATCCGATGTGGATCATTTCGACTGGCGGGATTTTCAGCAGGAATATAGAGATTATCTTGATTTGGCAAAATTAGCACAGCTAATTCCTATTATAGGGGCTGTTGTAGGAGCTGTTGCTAACAATAAATTAACCGAGCAACTGATGACAGTGGCTATGAACAGTTATCGACTGAGTTACTTTAAGCAAATAGATCGACTGGAAGCGGGGACTTAACTAGCGCTTACTACTCATTAAATAAGTAATGACACCAATTATTACAACCCCTAACGCCGACTCTGTCGAATGGAAAAACATGAGATACAATAGGAGCGTAATTAATAAGAGAAACCCAATAAAAAGAGCACCTCGTTTTATGCCCATACTTACTGATACAATAAGTGCTAATATGTAAATCGGTGCAGCAATCCAAAAAATGATCATGTATCAAAAATACAGTAATGCTGTAAATTTTATGTTAAGTGAATATTAAGAAATATTCAGGAAGAAGCCGATACTTGCCATGGACAAGTCTCTTCGAGTTGCCGCAACTTTATTTCGTCTGTTAAGTCGAGCCTCAGCGGAGTGACAGAGGTATAATTATTTTCGACAGCCCAGCGATCCGTTCCTTTTTCCGCAGGTTCTAAGGGGGTAACGGTAAACCAGTAGTGTTTTCTTCCCAAAGGATCCGTCCCGGGTATAATCGTTCCGTCGTAAAGCCGCACTGATTGTTTTGTCCAGGCGATCCCTTGGGGATTACTCGGAAAGTTAACATTATAAAGGCTTAAGGTTGTACGTTGTAACAACTGCTCAAGCACTTGGTGTACATGAGGAGCTAATAAATCAAAATCAGGTTCTGATTTGCCTACCGGTGTACTTAAGGCAATTCCTTTAATGCCTAATAAGACAGCTTGCTTAGCCGCTGCAAGGGTCCCTGAATGCCACATCGCATTTCCCAAATTGGTCCCCATATTAATGCCTGATAAAACAACATCAATGTGGTGATATAAATGTGTTCCAAGTGCAACACAGTCTGCCGGTGTTCCATTGACGCGATAGGCGTTAATCCCAGGGAATTCAACAGGTGATTTTTTGTAAGATAAGGGTCTTGAGTGAGTTACTGCATGTCCCATGGAGGATTGTTCCACATCAGGGGCTACTACGGTTACTTCTCCAAAGTTGGCTGCAATTTTCGCTAGGGCCGCAATGCCCGGACTGTATATCCCATCGTCGTTCGTTACCAATATTCTCATAGCTAATTCCTCTTATTCTTAATTAGCAAACATCTAAGGCTCTTTAATGTTTTTAAAATGTGCCATTGATGCACTAATACTATATGAAGGAAACCATATTGATTTTGCATAACCCTAAAGCGGGTGATAAAGACCACCAAAAAAATGAATTGGTAAATGCAATAAAAGAAGCGGGATATAATGCGATTTATAGCTCGATACGACAAAAAAAATGGCAGAAAATCGATAAGGCTATTGATATCATCCTAATCGTGGGGGGTGATGGAACGGTGCGGAAAGTGGCTAGTGTTTTACTTAAACGAACATGGTTGGATAAGAAGCTATTATTAAGTCTTTTGCCAATGGGTACAGCTAATAATGTCGCCTTAACATTAGGTAGTCCGGATAACATAAAAAAATTACTAAACCGTCTGGCAAAAAAGAATATCAAAAAAGTAGATGTGGGCGCGGTTGATTTAGGCGTTGAGCAAAATTTCTTTTTGGAAAGCTTCGGTGTTGGTTTGCTACCTAAACTCATGCGAGAAATGGAAAAGATAAAAACTGATAATCTGGAAAGCAAAGAAGATGAAATTAGTCTGGCATTACATACGCTGTTGACGATTAGTTTAAGTTACGAAGCAAGACAAGCTCATATCACTATTGACGGAAAAAAAATAACAGGGAAATACTTACTTATAGAAGTGCTCAACATTTGTTCAATAGGCCCCAATTTGAAGCTGGCACCTGAGGCGGATATGACCGACGGCCTGTTTGAAGTCGTCTTACTGGAGGAGGGCCAACGAGACGTTTTTATCGAATATGTAAAAAATGTGGCATTGGGAAAGACAAAAAAAGGGCCCTGGAAAATTATAAGGGGGCGAGATATTCAAATACAATGGGATGGAACGTGGATACACGTAGATGATGAATATGTTCAATTAAAAGACAAAACAGACCTCCTCGTGGAGGCCCGTCCGCAAATATTGGATTTTCTGAGCTAATCCCGCTATTTAGATGAGCGTTTCGCAGGTGAATCGTTTTATTCTGAACATTCTTATGACGTCAACAATAATATCACGTTTATATTCAATCCGGAACACCTTATCGCTGTCTTCGAGATCAAAATTAAATCTGCCATCAGGGTATTGCTTTTTAAGAAGCTTAATAATATGGTCAGCATCTTTTTTATTGGTTACATCCGTTCTAAATACAGAAATTAAGTTGTGAGGCGTTGCCGATGAAGGAAGATTAATGACGGGTTTAAATTTTCCTAGTGTAAATGCTTTCATTATAAAATGTTGTTAAATGGAATGCCTTAGCTTTTCTGTTATAAGGTCGAGACCCGATTTTAACAATTGAATCCCACCTATTTCATTTAATTTCAAAATTGCTTGAAATAATCCTGGACAACCCTTCCTAAACGGATTTTTATCCCTTCAAAACGGATTTATTAGTCAGGGTAGCAATAACGTTTTCCTTGCTAAATAGGTTGGATTTCAAATTTAAATTTTCTAAGTTTGATGGTATCTTGTGGTAATGGTATTACCCTTTTCAAGTCTTTCGAGACGCGTTTTTTATGGAAGAAATAGTAGCACCATCCTCCTTTTCACTAAAAGACAATTACCTCATAAGCGCGGATGAATTGTCGGAAAATATTCTATTTAAGTCAGCGGGCATTGAGATTTTTTCGCTGAAGGGATTGAAAGAATTGGAGCTTACTATCAGCGACTGCCAAGAGGAACCTAGCCTTAATATGTATTTTTCGCTGCAAGGAATCTCTTCTGCCAAACCCATATCTTCCGGACAGGAATATCACGTCGAGCCGAATCGGCATATATTGGGTTATATGCCTAACTTTGAGGGGGATTATTCGTTACGCGGAAATCGGGTGGAAACATTTGGGATTTGTATGCAAGAACCTTATTTCGAGCGTTTGATAGCAACGGACTTGCCATGCCTTGAGCGTTTTTGGAACGAGGTGCACGCAGGGAGGGAAGCGGATATCTCCCGTGGGCCCATGCCAATAACCCATCAACAACACACGGTCATTAACGAGATTCTAGCATGTCCTTATGTCGGTCAAATGCGTAGACTGTACTTGGAATCCAAAGTGACGGAGCTATTTTTTTTACAGGCACAGCAAGCCGAGTCAATGCCTGAACAGCCTTTTTTGTTTATAAAGCCTGCTGATATAGAACGCCTGCATGCAGCCAAGCTATTCGTTCAGCAACATATATTTGATCCGCTGACATTAAAACAAATAGCTCGGGAAATAGGCTTGAACGATTTCAAACTAAAAAAGGGATTCAAGCAGCTTTTCGGATGTACCGTTTTTGATTATTTAATGCAATGCAGAATGGAATATGCAAGGCAAATCCTATTAGACACCCATAGCACCATTGCAGAAGTTGCTTACACCTTAGGATACGCCGATCCTTATAACTTTACAAAAGCGTTTAAGCGATATTTTGGTTACCTACCGAGCCAATTATAAGGTACAGCTTAAAGGTGGTATCCCTGGCTCTTCATTTCGGATGCTTTAAACAGTATATACCTATCTTGATCCAGTGGATAATCCCAGCACCCCATTCGGTGATGTAGGTTACCTCCAAAACCCGATTTGAACTTGAAGAGGCCATACATCGGATGCGCGGGATCGGGTCGTGGTGATACACCGAAAAAGTCATATTCTTCACAACCCCTGCTTTTGGCAATTTGCATAGCCCTCCATTGTAGTGCATAGGTGGCCATATAGTTCCGTTTGATAGACGATGACGCACCATACAGATAAGTTCCGCGCTTGTTACTAAGAACTAAAAACATGGCCGCTAGGGGTATCCCATCTACTTCTGCTACCAAAAGTTGCACTTCGGCAGGGGATGCACTATTTTCGGCCCTAGCCTTCAACACAGAACGAAAATATTCAATACTGTTCAGATGAATATTATTTCTGATTGCAGTTTCCCGATATAAAGCATACCATACATCAAGTTTATCTAAACCTACTTCTCGAATATGCACACCCTTTCTACCAGACAGATTAATATTGTAACGGGTTTTTGGCTTCATGGCCGCCAGCAGCGCCTTCGGTTCTTTTCTGAGGTCAAGAAATATTGTATTTGATGGCAAAATGTCTGAATTAGACTTTTTGAGATTCCAGTGTTGTGTACTAATGTTTAACCTAAATTCTTGATATCTCTTTTCCGGAGGACCATTCCAATTACCATACTTATCGAAATGTTCCGGGTCTGTTGCCCATTGCGATTGCCAGGCAAGATCGTAACGTATCGTAATGCAATTCTTCGGCAAATAAGAACGTAATGATTCAGAAAATTCTTCCAGAAATTTTCCTTGGTTTTCTTCGTGAGGCTCAATTTCAGGCCCATAGGGAATATAAGCAATTGTATGCTCATTATCGATATGTTGAAGTAAAATAAGGACGTCTGTTTCTATATAGGCTGATTTTCCGGTGGGTGAACCATTGAAAATAGATGGTTTATTCACTTTGAAGTTAATAGCTAAACTAGCGATCCCTTGTTGTTGTTTTACTTCTGACCAAAATGCTGTCTGCTGAATGATTGAGGTTTTATAAACGTGCTTGATTTCTTTTTTCTCCAGTCCGAATACCATTATTGTTTTGTTTCTTTTATTTCCTCATCACTGATCTCGATCAGCCGTTCTTTATAAAGAGCACCAATAGCTTTTTTGAAGGTTTTTTTACTTATCTTAAGAATCTTATATACTTCTTCCGGCGAACTTTTGTCTCCTAGCGGTATACGTCCATTTCGTTTTTTCAGCAAATCGATAATCATCTCTCTGCTATTAAGAATATGTTCATACCCCAAAGGTTGTAAGGATAAGTCTATTTTTCCATCGGGGTATATTTTTTTAATCCAGCCCTTTCGTTTATTTCCGATACGGAGATTTTCAAACACTTCATTCGCATATAAGAGCCCTATATGCCGATTATTTATAATTGCATTATATCCCAAATCTGTTTCTTCTGAGATAATCAACTCCACCTCATCTCCAACTTCGACACTAAGTTCATCTCTATCAATGTATTTGTTCAATCTTGAAGAACCCACCATGTGGTTGTTCAATGGATCTAGATAAATGTGAATAAGATAACTTTTTCCCTTAACCATAGGCCATCTTTGTTCTTTTTTTGGGACGAAGAGGTCCTTTTCAATGCCCAGATCCATAAATACACCATTTGGAGCTTCGGCGACGACCTTTAATAAGGCATAATCGCCTACTTCTGCATAAGGTTTCTTGGTAGTTGCGGTTAATGCCCCTTGTTTATTGGTATATACAAATACCGTAATTTCCTCCGCATCTTTGGAAATCGGTGATAAGGTGTTTGTGTGGGGTAAGGAGACGATGTTCGATTCGTCATCCGAAAGTGTATATTGTAAATTGTCAGAGCCTACAATTTTAAGCGTATTTAGTTTTCCAACCTTGATCATGTCCAATTCTTTAGCCTTTAGATCGCAAAGGTACTAAATTTAGCTTTAGGCCGAAGCTTTACGTGCTACCTTCACCGGCCCCGTCAATTTATTGAACCTGGTAGGCGATAATGTGATTCTTAAAGAAAGTAGGAAGATACAGCTGGCGCGACGCGCGATCAAAAGCGAAGTCTGCTGTATTCATTTTTTCGGCTTTAGTATCAAGAAGTGTAGTTACTTTTCCATCTTTCGTGACATAGTAGAGGACACCAATCCATGCGCTCACCAAAAAGTTGTCGCCGTCTTTTTGCAAGCCGTCAGTAGATTTTTCCATTCCCTCTGCAATTTTATCGGCTTGTTTGTTTTTATTTAAATAGAAAAGCGAACCGCTATCTAAAAAATATAAACCGTTGTCTGCCGCAAAGAGGCCATTGGGGTTTACGAGACCGTCCAGAAAAACTTCAACTTTGCCATTCTTATAGCAGTAAATTTTTCCACCCTTTGAATCGGATACATAGACGATTCCGTGTGGATCGATTGTAATATCGTTTAGCATACCAACTTGGGGGATTTCAATTTTTTTTAACACTTTATTGTCGGGTATGTCGATAATTACCAGTTCTTTTAAATCTGCCACATAAAGTTTGTCTTTAAATTCGCCTAATCCTTTAGGTGAATTGAGGCCGGTAATCCATTGCGCATTTATAATTTTTCCGTTACGATCTAATTTTGCGATGGACCCATTGCCGTCTGTTGCTGTGTGATTGCCGGGGCCTATTAAGCTTGCATACAGGGTGTTACTTTCTTCTGCAATCAAAACAGATTCAGGAACGTCCAGATGATCTGTTTGCCATAGTTTCTTTAAAGCAGGTTGAGCTAGTAAGTAAGAACTGACTGAAAGAAAGTATACGAAGCTAAATAAGGTCTTTATCATCACAATTTATTGTTGGTAATCGTTTAACAAACTTAGTAAAATTTAAATCGGTGTGCAATGGTCAGTTTTCAGCAACCAGCTTTCGGTTTTATAGTAAGCCTTAAGCTATACGCGGTATGCTTTAAGCTCGCAGGGTCCACGCCATTGTCACATTGTCACATTGGCTAATCGGCTCATTGTCACATTGGCTAATCGGCTCATTGGCTAATCAACAATTTAACCACTCAACATTCTCAACGATCTGAATGCCCTAGATCTTTACCCGGATTAACATGATCCCGAATGACTTGTTTCAGCGATTTCACCTCAGGGAAACCACCTGCCCGCTTGCGGTCGAAAATTTCCTGATCGTCAATTCGTATTGTATAGCGTCCACTGACATCACTCGGTTTTAGAAGTACACCCTCGAGGTCTTCGGTGAAGGTGGTAAGAATTTCCTGAGCCATATAAGCCGCACGCAAAAGCCACCCACATTTAGGGCAATATTCGATGATTATCCTAGGTTTCATATATTTTTTTATTTTCAATTAATCTTCTATATGGGGTATCTATTAAACATAAGGATGATACGACTGACCCCTAATCCACTCGTCTTGATGAGATTTTTTCGAACGAATATAATAAAATCAAAAAAATAGAGTTAATGATATGTTAGTGTTTAATAACTACAACTGGTTTGTTTTTTTTTTATGTCTTATAATCAGTGAGTTAGTTGATTTGTGTTTCAAAAGAAAAATTAAACACTTATTTTCGCACAATCTCTGAGAAAGGTAGCTGAATTAGAGTGGAATGTTCTTACTAGCGGGGGAAAATGCTGAACTAACTTAGTCGCATTGTAAATGTAAAGAACGATTGTGTATTCTTAAAATAGAAATATGATAGGAAAAAACATTCGAACAATACGTTCAGTCGGATCTAAAGTTTTATTTCTGGCACTTTTGTACTTAGGTTGTGTAAATATAAGTTTTGCGCAAACAAAATATATAAACAATCATAAATCGATAGCAGATTCGCTTTCAAAAGCTTACGGGATACCTTCGTCGGTAATTTTAGGTATTGCTATCCTGGAGTCCGGAAACGGGCAAAGTAGGAATTCTAAATTATTGCATAATCATTTTGGTATCGTAGGCTCTAATAAACTAAAGCAAACGCACGGTATCAAAAGTCGATACAGACAATATAGTTCGGCAATGGGGTCATTTATACATTTTTGTAAACTGATTTCCGGTAAGTATTTTTATTCCCGATTAAAAGGTACGGACGATGCCTCCAAGTGGGTCGATGCTATAAGTAAATCAGGATATTCCACCCATCCTCAAACATGGAAAACACGTATTCTAAAGACCATCTCAAGATATAACTTATGATATATTAGATGTCTTTATGAATGCTAATAAACGTGTATTTCAGTTTATTTTCTTTAGCCTACTTCTTTATCTAGTATTTTCATATATCAATATTGCCTATCGTAAAAAGTGGGAACCCTTTGATCGTATTAATTTAATTTCCGATGTAATTGTAAAGCCACGAGAGAATGATGCGCTTCACCAAAATAGATACACGTCAGGAAGCAAGAAGGTGAAGCAAAACAACGACGAGAAAAAGAATGACTCCCTTACAATGCATTCAAATGCTTCAATAGATGAAGCATTTATGACCGCAAGTGATAGCTCCAAGGAAAAGGTAATTGTGTCTGCCGAAGCACTTCCCCTAAACTTGAATCAATCTGACATTATTTCCTTTAACATAGACTCCGAAAGTGTTGCCTTATCACGATTTATAAAAAAACTCATTGCCTTGAAAAATGGCAAAAAGACGAAGGTGAGAATCGCTTATTTAGGTGACAGTATGATTGAAGGCGACTTGTTATCCCAAACGTTGAGAAGTTTACTGCAACAGGCTTATGGGGGAAGTGGTGTCGGTTTTGTTCCTATAGCATCGCAGGTTGCCCAATTTAGACGCACGGCTATCGCGTCGTCTTCCGCTAACTGGAGGGATTTCAACTTTAAAAATACTAAAAAGCAAGATTTATTTATTTCCGGCCATGTGTTTTTTTCATCTGGAAACGATTGGGTTAAAATCAAAGATAATACCAGTAAAGATACCTCAATAGTGCTAGGTAAGTATCTGTTACACGGACCGGCAACAGACAGCGCATCGGTGGTTGTTAATAAAAAAACGATGATGCTGGAACGGACATCACTATTTAACCGTACACTCGTAGCCCATAATAAAGATAAATCCATTGTTGTTTCCTCTGCTGACCGGAAACTCCCACTATTTGGCTTGAGCTTCGAATCAGATCAAGGTGTTATCGTAGACAACTTTTCATTTAGAGGCATTTCAGGTTTGGAATTAGGGAAGATTAATGCAGATTTGCTCAAGGAAATCAACGAGCAAAACCCTTATGATTTAATTATTTTTCAGTACGGTGTAAACGTCTTATATAAGCCGGATGACACCAATTTTACTTGGTACAAGCGAGCAGCGATTCCAGTTGTTAAAAAAATGAAGGCATGTTTTTCTAAGGCCGATGTGCTTATCGTAGGAACTGGCGACCGTGCTTTTAGGTATCCCGAGGGCTATCAGTCAGCGGTAGGTATTGAAGCACTTATCAAGGAACAGGCCGCACTGGCGAAACAAACGGATTGTGCTTTCTTTAGTCTATATGCAGCAATGGGAGGCAAAAATTCGATGGTAAATTGGGCTACGCAAAATCCCAGTTTAGCGAATAAAGATTACGTGCATCCCAATGCGTTGGGCGCTAAATTGTTGGCGAAGCATCTATTTGAGGCAATTAATAAGCAAGTGAAGAAATCTGAAAACACAAATTTAAATGGAACTGATTAATATGGATTGGAAATTAGCGCCCATTGAAATTGATTTTTCTGCGCTTGCAAAATCGTTTCTGTATGATCCGAAAAATCCCTTGCTCTTTAACAATGGTTTCTTTGTTTTTTTCTTTGCGCTATTTATTATACTATATTACATTTTTAGAAATCATTATGCCATTCGCCGTTATATTTTTTGTGGCTTCTCGCTTTACTTCTTTTATAAAGCAAGTGGCTATTTCGTTAGCTTAGTTGTCATTTCTGCAATTGTCAATTATTGGCTTTCACATGCGATTTATAAACGCCGAAGTCGCCGGTATCGGCTTTCCTTGCTTGTCTGCTGCATTTTTTTCAATTTAGGATTGTTGTTTTACTTTAAGTATACGAATTTTTTCTTATCCATTAGCAACCAATTCTTTCATACTGACTTTAGTGCATTGAATATTTTATTGCCTATTGGAATCTCTTTCTATACTTTTGAGAACCTCAGTTATAACATCGATGTATATCGAAGGGATTTTAAGCCTGCAAAGAAATTCAGTGAATATCTGTTGTTTTTGTCTTTTTTTCCAAAGTTAATGATGGGCCCGATCGTAAGGGCGCACGATTTTGTGCCACAAATAAATAAGCCTTATTTTTTACGGGATGAAGATTTTGCTAAAGGTTTTTATTTGATCATTTCGGGCTTAATAAAAAAGTTAATCATTTCGGATTATATTACCCTGAATTTTGTCGACTATGTCTTTGATGACCCGTCCCGTTATACCGGACTGGAGAATCTCTTTGCCGTTTATGGATATGCTATCGTTATTTATTGTGATTTCAGCGGCTATAGCGATATTGCAATTGGAATTGCTAAGTGGCTTGGCTTCAGTATTCCACCTAATTTTCTGTCTCCTTACCAAAGTAGCGATATAACAGAGTTCTGGAGACGATGGCATATTTCACTCTCGTCCTGGTTACGCGATTATTTGTATATTCCTTTGGGTGGCAACAGGAAAAGCACTTTTAGCACCTATTTATTCTGTCTGTTGTTTTTCGTTGCTGTATTTTTTGGTAGCAAACATCTATTAGGCCTAAACAATCAGTACGCCGGCATTTTATGTGCAGGTATTTCAATCGTATTACTGATTCCTGGCTTAATAAAATGGAAAATGTCTGGTGTAGCAGCCAATATGAACTTATTAACCACGATGTTGTTGGGCGGATTCTGGCATGGAGCAAGCTTTAACTTCTTAATTTGGGGAGCCTTACATGGCTTAGCTTTGGCTTTACATAAGATTTGGATGCTGATAACGGGAAAATGGATGGACGGGCTAAAGAATACTTGGCTCTATCAAACGCTGGCAGTACTTGTTACCTTTCATTTGGTATGCTTTTGCTGGATATTCTTTAAGACTCCTGATTATGACACATCAGTAGTTATGATTTCAAAAATCGCTAATGAAGTTAGTTTCGACGTCTGGCAAGGCTTTTACGCTAACTATAAAACCGTTTTGGCGATGATGTTGCTGGCCTTAAGTATTCACTTTATCCCTGATAATTTTGCAGATGAGGTTGTGGAGGGATTCGGCCCTATCTCATTGGTAACCTACCTGATCGTTTTCTTTTGCTTTTTAATATTGTATGGCCTCTTCAAATCCGCAGAACCGGTTATGCCTATCTATCTGCAGTTTTAGTCGCTAATTTAGACAGAGAAGGTTCCGATGCGGTCGAAAGGTACTCATTATAACCTTTGGCCATTGCATCGAACAGAAGAGCTCCTTGCATGCTATATGCTTTTTGCTGATAATGAATTTTATCAGCTTGCAATAAATTATTTTTCAACCAAGCAAGGGAAGAACCTGCCCCCCCGGTAATGTCAAACAAATCCCAAAGGGGAATGCCCATTTTGTTACAATAAAATTTTAAGGCCAAATTGAGTCGTTCAATCATGGGATTACTACGGCCATTCTTGAATGATTCAGCCGTTGTTGTAATAAGTATGGACGCGCGTGGGTCGATCGTTTGTATTTTGGCTACGGTTTCAGCAACTTGATTAATGTAAATTTCTTCCGTCATTCCATTGTAAAAAGCCTCATTCGTTCCCATGGATAAGATATATAGATCGGCATTTAGCGCAGGAAGCTGCTTCCAAAATAAAGGTTCCTTATTGTATTGCTCGTAGCGTGCGCCATTTACACCGATGGTATGAAATAGCACACCCGGATTATTTCGCTTCTCCAGTGAAGCACCGAAGAAGCTGGGAGTCGATGCTAAGGGGCTTATATTAAAGCCCGTAGCAAAGTCCTTCAGTAAGATTTCCTTGGTTTCTAAGCCGTCTGGCGTCGATTGATCAATGGTGTAGGTATTCGCATCGTTACCTATGGCACGAATATTCCATGATCCTTGACTCACGAAGAGTTTAATATAGTCAAAAGATTGTTGTTTTGCCTGTAAGTCAGGTTTTAGTGACAACCTAATCAAGCCCTGACTATGGATTTTTCTTAAGCCAAATCCGGAGATGCCACTAGCCGCCGGTGTACGTTGATGACTTATTTTACTTGGTAACCACCGGGTAGAAGTTGAACTGGTAATATCCAGTGGACCGTTGGTCCGAGCGACTTGATAAGGAAAAACCAAACCTCGTCCGGCATCACCAAAAAAATCCTGTAGCCCCGCCCGTACTTCTCGAGAAATAATATCCGGCTGTATATGGGAATCGCCGATTTGTACAATATTGACACGATGTCTTTGGCCAGCCCTCAAGGCTAGGAGTTTCTGATAAAACGAAGATAAACCTTCGACATTTGTAATGGTATCCTTTGCAGGGTTGATGAAATTAAAGGATTCATTATATCGTTGGGTTGGTAACCTTTTTAAAACTAAATTATGAATGGTGGTGGTTGATATCTTGTTCGCTCTTGGCTGATTTGCAGTCTCAATTGCTCCTGCCGAAATCGATAGAAGATATAAAAATAATATATAGTTCATTTATGCTACTTCTTGTCTTGTCTTTTCACTATACCTTAAACGTTATCTTTCGTTCTTTTGGTATGCGCCTTAAGCAAATGCAAAAAGAGTTTTATTAAAAATTTTGACAAAGGTATAAAAAAATAGTAAATATAATCTATTGATTTTCAGGTATAAGTGTTTGTCTGCTTAAAACTACTTATGGAAAACTGTCATTACAGTGATCTTATAGATAAATGTAAATTGTCGAATTTAATCGCTCAAGCTATGTTAAACCCTAAATTAAGTATCCTGACAGGTTCTTGGTTAGATCTTGTTTTTGAAGGCAGAAATAAGTTATATGGTGCTTACGTAATTCGTAAGAAGGCACATCACGATCTGTCGAAAGCGCTGCTATTTGGCATCTTATCTTTCTTAATAACAGTAGGCGTTGTTGTCGGAATTGCTCATTTTAAAAAGGACGCCACCTTTCAATTGATTTCAGATAATGACGAATTGGTTTTACAGGAGGTACCGCTCGAAAAAAAGGTGGAAGTTGTACCTCTGTTGCCGAGAGAATCCCAACGGCGTTCGCGGACAGACCAGGTAAAAATGACGGCACCTAAAGTGGTACCACATACGCAAGCGGCGGAAGAACCTCCCACTATGGAAATGTTAAAAAGCGCCAATCCCGGACCGACAACGATTACTGGCGATCCAACTGCAGCAATAACTATCGATACAAAAGTAGGAGCTATAGATGAAATGACCGCCATCACAGAAGGAGGGGAGACGCAAGCAGTTTTTGTAAATGTAGAAGTAAGCCCTACATTTCCGGGTGGGATAAAAGCATTTATGGAATACGTGGCTAGAAATTACAAATTTCCTGAAGAGGCTAAATCTCACGGTATTAATGGAAAATTATTTTTAAGTTTTATTGTAGAGAAGGATGGTTCCCTTACTGATATACAGGTATTGAAGGACTTAGGATTTGGCACTGGACCGGAAGCGGTTAGACTATTGGAACAAGCACCTAAATGGAAACCTGGGATTCAAAATGGACGACCTGTGCGTGTTCGATATCAATTACCTATCGCTTTGCAGATACGGGAGTAGTAGAGTAGTTGGGTAGGGAATATTTTAAATTAGCCGATGAGCTAATTTGCCGATGTAATAACCGGCAAAGTGAGCTAGTTGCATTAGCAGTCGCAGTAGCACAAGCTTAAAGCTTACTGCTTATAGCCTAAAGCTTACGGCTTACCGCTTATAGCCTAAAGCCCTATGGCTAATGCCAACATAATCGCTGGTTAATAAAAAGATTTTGACTAGGTTTGTGATACATAAATTGAAAAATGAATAAAGGCTTTGCTACCTATTTTTTTGCAGTGGTTTTATCTTTCTTTGTAACGAATGCTTTAGCGCAGAACTACACTGAACAGACCTTGGCGCAAAGAGAAGTTTATAAACAAGCTTTTCTGACAGATGAACATGCCCCTTTGAAGGAGAAGGATTTGAAGGATCTCCGTTTTTTTGGACCGGACAGTTTATACAAAGTGACTGCGGTGCTTACTTTTATCTATGATGACCAACCGTTTATTATACCCACCTATAGCGGTAAGGAGAAAAAGTATTTACGTTTTGCTGAAGCTCATTTTAAAATCAATGGTACGCCAGTAAAACTCACGTTGTTTAAAAGTGTGGCTTTAATGGATAATCCGAAGTATGCCGATTACCTTTTTCTCCCATTTACCGATCCTACAAATGATGAGGAGACATACGGAGGCGGAAGGTATCTGGATTTAAAGCGAAGTGACATTAAGGGCAATCAGCTAACGATCGATTTTAATTTAGCTTATAACCCTTATTGTGCTTATAGTGAAGGGTATAATTGTCCGATTCCACCGTCAGAAAATGCGCTTTTAATTCCGATAAAAGCCGGTGAAAAAAGGTTTGTGGGAACGCATAAGAAAAAAGAAACTCTAAAATGACTGTAAATAATTTCTATCGTATTACCCTTCTTTTTTTATTGATAGGCACTAGCTCTGTCCATGCCCAGCATAGACAAGTGGACGTAGGGCTAAATTTAGAAGGGATTACTTACCCCTTTGCTGAGCACTACATTTCGCTTGTTAATCAGGGGGAGCAACTGCGTATGGAGTATATGGATGTAAAACCTGCACAGGCTAATGGCAAAGTTGTAGTACTGCTACACGGAAAGAACTTTAACGGTGCGTATTGGGAACAAACAGCAAAGACGTTGGCCGATAATGGATATCGTGTAGTGATTCCGGATCAAACAGGCTTTGGAAAGTCATCCAAGCCTCAACGGATACAATACAGTTTCCAACTACTTGCAAAAAACACCAAGGCTCTTTTAGATAGTCTTGGCATCTCTAAAATCTTTTTATTGGGTCATTCCATGGGAGGAATGTTGGCTACTAGGTTTACACTTATGTATCCCGATTTGGTTGACAAGCTGATATTGGAGAATCCAATTGGTTTAGAAGACTGGAAAACGGTTGTTCCATATATAAGTATAGAAGAATGGTACCACGACGAATTAAAGCAAAATTATGAGCGCATAAAAGCTTATCAATTACAATTTTATTATGATAACAAATGGAAGAAGGAATACGACCCTTGGGTTGACATGCTTGCAGGCGTTACAAACAACATCGATTATCCACGTTTAGCTTGGAATTCTGCCTTACTGTACGATATGATTTTTACCCAACCGGTATGTTATGAATTTGCAAATATAAAAGCATCTACTCTTCTGATTATCGGACAAAGAGATCGCACAGCTCTTGGAAAAGCAAAAGCACCGAAGGAGGCCCAACAAAATCTCGGCAACTATCCCGAACTTGGCAAAAAAACCTCAAAAGTTATTAAAAACGCAACTTTAGTTGAACTAGAGGGGATAGGACATTTACCGCATATAGAAGCTTACGATCGGTTTATTGATCCTTTAATAGAATTTCTTGCAAAGTAATAGTAAAGCGGAAGAAGAAAGCAGGTACTTATACTATAAATAGACGCTTAAATCGCCCTTTCCCTGCCGGATGACATCAAACTCGCCCGAAGTACAATCAACCACAGTTGAAGCTTCGTTGCCGCCATAACCGCCATCAATGACCAAATCTACTAAATTTTGGAATTTTTCATGGATAAGTTCAGGATCAGTTGAATATTCTAAAATTTCATCCTCATCATGAATAGAAGCCGAAACGATTGGATTTCCCAATTGCCTTACAATTTCCCTGGCGATGTTATTGTCGGGTACCCGTATACCGACGGTTTTCTTGTTTGAACTCATCAATTTAGGAACTTGATTACTTGCATTGAAGATATAGGTAAAAGGACCGGGTAAGGATTTCTTAAGCAATCGAAAGGTCGCTGTATCGATGGGCTTGGTGTATTGAGCGATATCCGTTAAATCATAACAGATGAAAGATAGATTTGCTTTTTCCGGCTTGATTCCTCTAATCCGACAGAGCGTTTCAATCGCCTTTTGATTCGTTATATCGCATCCAATACCATAGACGGTATCTGTAGGATAAATAATAATCCCACCTTTTTTAAGCACGGCAACAACTTGCTCTATCGCACGTTCGTTCGGGTTTTCGGGATATATTCTTATAAGCATGTTAAAAAGTAAAAATTCAAAATTAAAAAGTCGAAAGCGTACCTGCCAGTAGGTGCTACTGCTACTACTACCGTCACTTTCAGCCATAAGCTATAGGCAGTAAGCTTTAAGCTATAAGCATAAGCTTTAAGCCTACACAGTCTATGCCATTGTCACATTGGCTAATCAACGACTCAACCATTCAACTACTTAACTACTCAACATGAATATATAACCTCCGTTGAAGAAAAAAGTTTTAATGTCGGGGCCCAGGAAAATTAAAATACACGTTATAAGTTGGATTTCGCAGTAACTTATAACGTGTAAATAACTAACTGTCTAAAATTCTGCGTTATTTGGTGTTCTTGGGAAAGGAATTACATCCCGTATATTGGTCATGCCTGTTACAAACAGCACCAGCCTTTCAAAGCCTAAACCAAAACCGGAATGAGGTACAGATCCGAATCGGCGGGTATCCAAAAACCAATTCATATCCTCTATTGGGATATGCATTTCTTTCATTCTGTTTACCAGCAGATCGTATCTTTCCTCCCGTTGTGAACCGCCAACAATTTCTCCAATTCCAGGGAATAGAATGTCCATAGCTCTTACGGTCTTCCTTCCTTGTTCGTCCGGCTCGTTCATTCGCATATAGAAAGCTTTGATGTCTGCCGGATAATCAGTGAGAATAACCGGTTTCTTGAAATGCTTTTCCACTAAATACCTCTCGTGCTCTGATTGAAGGTCAGCTCCCCATTCTTCTATTAAATACTTAAATTGTTTTTTCTGATTGGGTTTGGAGCGTCTCAATATATCAATTGCCTCTGTATATGTAAGTCGCTCAAAATCATTATCTAAACAGAAGTTCAATTTAGCAAGTAAATCGAGCTCGGAACGCTCCGTCTGTGGTTTTGATTTTTCTTCTTCCTGCAGACGATTTTTCAAAAAATCCAACTCTTCGCTGCAAGTGTCTAAAGCATAACGAATTACATGCTTTAGTAATTCTTCTGCCAAATCCATGTTGTCTTTAAGCTCATAAAAGGCCATCTCCGGTTCTATCATCCAAAATTCAGCAAGGTGTCTTGTTGTGTTTGAATTTTCTGCCCGAAAAGTAGGACCAAAGGTGTAAATGTTTCCGAAAGCCAAGGCAGCTAGTTCACCTTCCAATTGTCCGGAGACGGTAAGATTGGTCGACTTTCCGAAGAAATCTTCTTTGAAATTGATTGATCCATCGTCGTTACGTGGTGGATTATCAAGATCTAAGGTAGTAACTTTGAACATCTCACCGGCCCCTTCAGCATCTGATCCGGTAATAATAGGGGTATGAATATAGACAAAACCTCGCTCGTTAAAAAAACGATGAACAGCAAAGGACAGGGCATTTCTGACCTTAAAAACAGCATTAAAGGTATTGGTTCTGAAACGGAGATGAGCGATTTCCCGAAGAAACTCTAAACTGTGTTTTTTAGGCTGTAGCGGAAACTTTTCGGGATCGCTATCACCTAGGATGCTTATTTGGCTTGCTTTCACTTCTACGCGTTGTCCTTTTCCAAGCGATTCGATCAAAACACCTTCTACTGAGACGGCCGCCCCTGTCGTAAGACGCTTTAATGTACGCTCGTCCGTGTTTTCATAATCTATAACAACCTGAATATTACCTAAACAAGAACCATCGTTAATAGCCAAAAATTGATTGTTTCTAAAGGTTTTAATCCATCCCTTTACAATAACCGTTTTTCCAAAATCTGTGCTGTTTAAAAGTTCTTTTATCCTTGTGTGTATCATGTTTCTAATTCAAATAATAGGTACTTTAACAATAAACCTCCGAAATCGCTTCCGGAGGTTTATCATATGAAATACGTTGTCAGTAACCAAGCACTAAGAAAGTACTTTAGTTACTAAATCAGCCGCTTCCTTCAGCTGAATTGCTGAGAATACCTCAAGTCCTGATTCGTCAATAAGTTTTTTAGCTTCTTCTGCATTCGTGCCCTGTAAACGAACAATAATAGGCACAGGAATATTGCCAATTTCCTGATAAGCATCAATGACGCCCTGAGCTACACGATCGCAACGAACGATGCCTCCGAAAATATTGATGAGAATAGCCTTTACATTAGGATCTTTTAAAATAATATTGAATCCGGCTTTGACTGTTTCAGCGTTGGCAGTACCACCAACATCTAAAAAGTTCGCAGGTTCTCCACCGGCAATTTTAATAATATCCATGGTAGCCATTGCCAAACCGGCACCGTTTACCATACAACCGACATTTCCATCAAGTTTAACGTAATTCAAATTGGAGCGTCCGGCTTCTACTTCTGTCGGATCTTCTTCTGATAAATCACGCAATTCAGCATAATCAGCGTGACGGTATAATGCATTTTCATCCAAATTGACTTTAGCATCAACTGCTAATATTTTGTCATCGGAAGTTTTTAAAACCGGGTTGATTTCGAATTGAGAAGAGTCTGTCGCTTCGTAAGCTTTGTAAAGAGCTGCTACA
Source organism: Olivibacter sp. EAT-5 (assembly GCF_044784325.1). Taxonomy (NCBI): domain Bacteria; kingdom Pseudomonadati; phylum Bacteroidota; class Sphingobacteriia; order Sphingobacteriales; family Sphingobacteriaceae; genus Olivibacter; species Olivibacter sp. EAT-5. The sequence goes on from NZ_CP173028.1 coordinate 4,465,959, forward strand.
AATTTAGTCATATCTTTAAAAGCCGCACCGCTTAGTCCCAGATTGAAAGCAATTTTTCTTGCTTGAAATCCTTGAAGTCCAATGGAAGGGTCTATTTCTTCTTTTTGAATAAGATGAGGTGTCTTTTCAGCTACTTCCTCAATATCCATACCACCTTCAGTAGAATACATGATAATGTTGCGTCCGCGTGATCTATCCAACAAAACACTCATATAGAATTCCTTGGTTTCGCTAGCTCCCGGATAGTAAACATCTTGTGCGATAAGTACTTTATTTACCTTTTTTCCGGCAGGACCAGTTTGAGGAGTTACTAGTTGCATACCGATGATTTCTTTAGCTTTTTCTCTAACCTCATCAATATTCTTTGCAAGTTTAACACCGCCGCCCTTTCCGCGGCCTCCTGCGTGGATCTGTGCTTTTACCACAACCCAATCAGAATTATAATCTTGTTTTAACTTTTTCGCAGCTTCTACCGCTTGTTCAGGGTTATCGGCAACGATACCTTCCTGAATGCGAACTCCGAAACTCTTCAGTATAGCTTTACCTTGATATTCGTGAATGTTCATTATTTAAAGAATTTTGCTGTAAAAATAGTATTTTATATTGTATATAACAATGGAATAACGGGCTAAAATGGAAGTTTAATTGTGGAGTAGAGGAGTAGTTGAGTGGTGGAGTTGTTGAGTAAGGAAGATTTTAAATTAGCCAATGTGACAATTAGCGGATGAGCCAATGTGATGATGAGCGATGAATAATTTTTTTGCGTTGCCGGTTGCAAGGAACTTGAAGTGTAGATTGAGTGATGGAGTAGTTGAATCGTCAAGCTTAAAGCCTACTGCTTAAAGCTTACGGCAGGCTTTTGACTTTTTAATTTTGACTTTTTACTTTTCTTACAAAAAAGCATCAATATAACGTTTTTTAATTTTAACGGACTCCGGTTTCTTTAGAAAGTTTTTGTAGCCTATTGCTGTTTTTATTGCCTTAATAGCTTCTACTCCGTCATAATGGCTTCTAATCTTATTCAATAAAAAAGTGTCGTTTTGGAGTAAATCGCTTAGGATTAAACGGCCATCTTGTAAATATTTTTTTATAAGGTTTGCGAGTTGCTGATTCGTATAAACGTATAAAGGATAATTGTAAATTTCTTCATTGACCTTTTTTGACAAGCTGTTGATCCATAGTGCTTGTTCATCACCGATAACAATAATCTTATTATCTCTTACTTGTAAATGTTTGATAAAGTGGATGGCTTCCTGACGTTTTATCATGCCATACTGATGGGCATCTCGTAGTGTATAGTCTATGCGATCAGCACATAGATAGGGAAGGGGCTGTTCTAAAATATCAAATTTAGTATCTAATAGGTCTTCCACTTGATAGCCATGTTTCTTCAGAATTTGAGGGATATCCGATTGTGTTAAAACAGTTTCGAATAAACGTTCATGGTAACTTTCCGTATCATCTTCCATAACATAATCGCCCACATGGGAAAAGGCCGTATGAGATAAATCATGTAACAAACCTGCCACTTGCTCCAATTCCGATCCTCCCAATAATTGAATCAGATACATAACACCAATGGAATGTTCCAACCGTTTATGGTGTGCTTGGGGATTTATAAGGAAGATGGCACCACTTTGATGAATGAAGTTCAACCGTTGCAAAACGTCTGTTTTCAATAATTCCTCTTTAAGCGGCGATACCTTGATATTCCCATAGATTTTGTCAATCACTTCCATTTTTTCGATGCTAAAAAAACTATTTATGATTGACAAATATACTAATATTTTTAGTATAATCAAGTCGTTAATTTAGGATATAGGATATAAGACATAGGACATAGGAAGTAAGACATAGGATAGAAAGTCTTGATACTTGATACTTGACATAGGACATAGAAGTTAGACATAGGATATAAATCCTGATACCTCATACCTTTGCCCTGATTCTTGTTTCCAACTGCTATCGATCAACTTCGCCCAAAACGATGTCAATAGATCCTAATATGGCAATAAGGTCGGCGATGAGAATGTTTTTTGATAGCTCCGGTAGAACAGATAAGTTATTAAAACTAGGCCCCCTGGCTTTTACACGTCTCGGAATGTCCAACTTGCCATCGGTTATAAAATAGAAGCCGAGCTCTCCCTTGGGATTTTCAGCCCTTACATAATAGTCTTGCGCTTTTGGAGATACTTTTTTAGGGACTAAGCCACGGGGATCAAAATCAGGTGTTCTTTTTAAATCTTTCTGTAATCTTTCCAGACATTGTTCAATAATCTTAACCGACTCAACGATTTCATCAACCCTCACTTTATATCGATCCCAGCAGTCGCCTTTCTTGCCCATTTCACCTTTTCCAATGGGAATATCAAAATCGATCTCCGGATATACCGAATACTCGTCTACTCTCCTAAGATCCCATTTTAAGCCTGAAGCACGGAGCATTGGTCCTGAGCAACCATAATTGATTGCTACTTCCAGCGGCAAAGCGCCAATATTAGCGGTGCGTGAGATAAAGATCTGATTGTTTGTTAAAAGCTCATCCAGTTCAACTAATTTTGGTTTAAAATAGTGAACAAATTCTTTGCATCTTTCTTCAAAACCGACAGGTAAGTCGTAAAACAACCCGCCGATCCAAATATAATTGTAGAGCATCCTTGATCCTGATGCCCATTCCAGCATATTCATAATATGCTCGCGGTCTCTAAAACACCACATAAAAGGAGTGAAGGCGCCAATGTCAATGCCATAGGTGCCAATTGCAATCAGGTGCGATGCAATCCTGTTTAATTCGCAGACCAAAACACGGATATATTCAATTCGTTTAGGAATCTCCTTGTCTAAACCAAGCATCCTTTCGACGCCCATTACAAAAGCATGACTATTATTCATAGAAGCTAAGTAGTCCATGCGATCGGTAAAAGGAATGGTTTTTCCATAATTCATCGACTCGGCATGTTTTTCAAAGCAACGATGAAGGTAACCCATGTGGGGAACAACCTCCTTAACAATTTCACCATCTGAAATAACTTCCAAACGTAGAACGCCATGTGTAGACGGGTGTTGGGGGCCGATGTTAATAATCATTTCCTCCGGGCCTAATTCAGACATTCTTTTTTCGTAAGCGTTTAAAGCAGCTTGTGTATCCGTATTATTCACTAATTTGTTGTTTCGAAAGAAGGTTAAATTTTTTGATTCAATTTATTGGAATGCCATGGTAGCTTTCCGCGTCTTGGTAATCTTTCCGTAGCGGATACCCACCCCAATCGTCAGGCAGTAGAATACGTCTTAAATCGGGATGGTCATTAAAGAAAATACCTACCAAGTCATATGCTTCTCTTTCGTGCCAATCAGCTGTACGCCAAATTGTGCTAACGCTGTCAATCGAAGGCAATGTCGATCTTTCACGAAGGTTATCCAATTTTACCTTTAGCGTTAACTGCGTTTTATAAGGAATTGACGCAAGATGATATACAACACCGAAGCCCTCATTAACGCCATAGTCGACTCCTGAAATGCAGGATAGAAAGTCGAACCAAGTGTCCTGGTTCTCTTTGAGTTCTTTACAGACAGCCCGCAGAAAGTCCCGATGAATCACCAAAGCAGGTTGTAATCCTTGCAATTCTTCGTCCACAATACATTCATTGCCGAAGCGGGACGTGAGTATGTTTTTTATTTTCGTAAGATCCATTTGTTTATCAAGGTGCTAAACGATTAATCGCCCATCCCGCACTCGAGGTATTTTTGCTGTATAGAATTCGGTCGTGTAACCGGTTTGTTCTACCTTGCCAGAATTCTATTGTAGAAGGTGTTACCTTATAGCCGCCCCAGTGTGGAGGTTTTGGTACAACCTGGTTTTTATATTTTTCGGAAACCTCTTTAAGATTTTCTTCCAGGAATACTCTGCTCGGAATAACATCGCTTTGAGGCGAAGCCCAGGCTCCCAATTGACTGCCGACCGGTCTACTATGGAAATAAGCTTCCGAACTGGCTTTATCCACTTTTTCTACGGTTCCCTTGATACGCACCTGTCTTTGTAGATCCGGCCAAAAAAACACAAGGGAGACCATCGGATGAGTGGCGATCTCTTTGGCTTTTTGACTATTATAGTTGGTGTAGAAAACGAAGGCACCATCTTCAATATCTTTCAGCAATACGATACGAGCGCTAGGTGAACCATCAGCATCTACTGTTGCTAGTGTCATAGCATTGACCTCTATTACTTGGGCGTTGATAGCCTGTTCAAACCATTGCTCAAATTGGCGAATGGGGTCTTTGTCAATGCTATCTTCAGTTAAGGATGCCAGTCTATAATCCGTTCTAATATCTTCAATATGTAATTCCTTATCCATAGCTTATAGTTCTTTTACAAACTTAAAAAAAACGTAGCCATTTATTCACCTAAACATACATAAACTTTCTTTTATATGAGAATTAGATGAGGGAAAATGGAATGCCAATATAAGATATGTATCAAACCAGGGGATAAGAGACACCTGCCTACTGGCAGGCAACTCGTAAGACATCGGACACCAATAGACACCTAATACCTAAAAGCTAACACCTAAAATCTAACAGCTAACATCTAATACCTCAAAGCTAAATTTCGGCCCTATATTTGATAGGATTATATTGATTTTACGAATAGAAATTTATTTCTCATGCTTAGCAATTTCAATCCGCAACAAGGTAGTTTATTACTTTCCGAACCTTTCATGCTAGATCCAAATTTTCAGCGCTCTGTTGTTTTATTGTGTGAACATAGTGACGAAGACGGATCGGTAGGTTTGGTATTAAACCAACCCAGCTCGCTTTTATTGAAGGATGTAATGTCCGATATGCCAAACGCTGAATATCAACTGTTCGTAGGTGGGCCTGTGGGGCAAGATAGTATACAATTCATTCACAAATGTTATGATCGTTTAAACAGTGGCATCGAAATAAAAGAAAATTTATTTTGGGGTGGAAATTTTGAGGCGTTGAAGCTACTGATAAACGATCGTGCCATAGGATTGGACGAGATAAAGTTTTTTATTGGATACTCCGGTTGGTCAGGTGGTCAGTTAAATAAAGAGCTGAAGGAAAACACGTGGATGATAGGGAATAGCTTTGATCCCGACATTGTGTTTGTTAATGATGAAGAAAATTTATGGAAAGAGGCTGTTATTAGTTTAGGACCAAGGTATGCCCATGTAGCAGGTTTCCCTCAGAACCCCATGTGGAATTAGTTTTTATAAGACATAGGATAGTAAGACATAAGACATGAGACACAGGAAAGGAAATCTGATACTTACCTGCCTGCCGGTTGGCAGGTGTCTTGATACTTTATACCTACGTCCTGCTACCTACGTCTCTAATCAATTCTCCCGCTTCAAGCCATATTTTTCGATTTTGCTATAGAGATGGCTGCGCTGAATTTCAATATCATCGGCTGTTTTCGATACATTCCAGGCATTATTTTCTAGTTTGTATTTGATATATTCTCTTTCCGCATAGTCCTTATATTCTTGAAAAGAAGAGAATTGATCAAAATGATTTAATCCATTAATACTTCCGTGATGGTTTGGTTCCGGCGACGAAATAGTTGCACCGTTACCTATGCTGGTGGTTACTTCCGCGCTTTCCAAAACAGGCCCGCCGGGATTGGCATAAGCATACACGTCTTTGTCGGTAATCGATTTATCGCTTAAAATGATAAGTCGCTCTACCATATTTCTCAATTCACGAATATTCCCGGTCCAAGGAAGCGATTTTAACGCATCAATAGCACTGCTCGTTATCTTTTTAATAGGCATGCCATAATCTGTACAGATTTCTTCACAAAACTGTTCCGCAATGATGGGGATATCCGATCGTCTCTCTGAAAGAGGAGGGACGTGTATTAGGATGACACTTAGGCGGTGGTAAAGGTCCATACGGAAATTACCTGATTCGATTTCCCTTAATAGATCTTTATTTGTTGCCGCTATTACACGGACATTTACTTCGATTTCCTTATCGCCACCCACCCGTGTTATTTTATTTTCCTGCAAGGCTCGCAATACTTTTGCCTGAGCAGATAAACTCATATCACCAATCTCATCCAAAAATAATGTACCTCGATCCGCTTGCTCAAATTTACCGATCCGTTGCTTAACAGCAGATGTAAACGATCCTTTTTCATGTCCGAATAACTCACTTTCGATTAATTCCGAGGGGATTGCCGCACAATTCACTTCAATCAGGGGAGAGTTGGCTCGATTTGATTTTTCATGAAGCCATCTAGCCACCAGTTCTTTACCGCTTCCATTGGCACCGGTAATCAGAACTCGGGCATCTGTTGGTGCCACACGATCGATCGTTTCTTTTATCTTCGTAATAGCCTCTGATTCACCAAGTATCTCCCTGGTTTTACTTACCCTGCGTTTTAATACTTTTGTTTCGGTGACCAGCGTTCCACGTTCCAGTGCATTCCTTACTGTGATAAGCAGCCTGTTTAAATCGGGTGGTTTCGATATAAAGTCATAAGCCCCTTTTTTGCTCGCTTCAACGGCTGTTTCAACCGTACCATGCCCCGATATCATAATAAACGGAAGGTCCGGTTTAATAGATTGTGCTTCTGTAAGCACTTCCATTCCGTCCATTCTCCCCATTTTGATATCACATAATACCAGGTTGATGTTGTCTCTTTTGATGATTTCGAGACCATCGAGGCCATTATCAACATCGGTGACCTGATAATCTTCGTATTCTAAAATCTCCCGCAACGTGCTTCTAATCGCCCGTTCATCATCAATGATTAATATTTTAGCCATAAGTGTCTATTGCGTCAAAATCGCAATTTTATGCTGTTTAAGTTCTAAAAAAAAGCAAGCCTATAAGCCGGGTTCTGTCCTCAACCGAAGTTGAGCTTCTATCATTTATCTAGCCTTACAATCACTTGTAAGGTCTAACGACCTACCCATTCTGAATCCGCCTAAAAGGCGAAGAGAGCGAGCAACCCTACGTTCAGAACCTATTTGGTCTTTCAATTCCCGGGGTTTACCGCAATGTATGTCGCCATACAAGGCCGTGAGCTCTTACCTCACGTTTTCACCCTTATCTCGATAGCAATCGAGACGGTTTATTTTCTGTGGCACTTTCCGTTCCCGGGTTTAACCGGGACCTTCCCGTTAGGAAGCGAGATGCTCTATATTGCCCGGACTTTCCTCCTCACAAAGTGCGGCGATAGAACGGCTTGCATCATGCAAACCTACTATAAAAATCTCAAAATAAGAAATCGATTGACCAGTATTTAGTACAAAATCATGCTGTATTTACGATCTTGAACCTATCCAGCCTATTTCTTTCGTACTTCCTCCGGTGTGATGCCTAATTTGTCGCAGCGCAATTTTTTAAATGAACAGCCACTTCTTCCGTGCTTACAAATCCCAAGTCATTGCCAAAAGAATTTCCAACATAGGTTAGTATATAAGCGATTTCCTGATCTGTTAAAGTAGGGTTGGCCGGCATTTCTGTGTCAAATTTCCGATTCTCAATGGTTAGTTCTTCGTGTAAACCGTATTTCACGATACAAGGTAATTCCTTTCGCATCGTATGTAAGAAGGTGGTATCTGTTAGGGGCGGATATAGATTGCCGAGACCTTCACCTTCTGATCCGTGACAATTTGCACATTTTGTGGCAAATAGGGATTTCCCATTCGTGAAAAATTGCGCCTTTTTTATTTCTTGCTCCCCCTGACAAGCATTCATGACGGAAGCGATCAAGGCCACCAAGAAGCCCGCCCATAAAAAGCTATTTCTCATGCCCACCTTTATACTCGCCTAGTAATATATCCATGTCCTGCATCAATTGGGCCACTTGATTATCGTCCGTTCCGTCATAAGCTCCACGTATTCGCTTTTCTTTGTCAACCAAAATAAGCCATCCCTGGTGTTCAAAGCCTCCCGGAGCTTGCGCGTCTTCCTTTGCATAAACCATATACTTATCGGCAATGCCATAAATGTCTCGCTGAGTACCATGCACAAATTGCCATTGATTTCCTTTTACACCGAGTTTATTGGCATATCTTTTTAAAACCCAAGGCGTATCATATTTTGTGTCAATACTATGTGAGAGAATTTTTACTTCCTCATTTCCTTGATACTTATTCAGTACCTTTAATAAGTTTTTGCTCATCACCGGACAAATGCTGGGGCATGAGGTGAAAAAGAAATCAGCTACATATATGCTGTTGTCAAAATCTTTATCTGTTACGATCGTACTGTCTTGATTAATAAAAGAAAATGTAGGAATGGTTTGATATAGCGTATCCGTTACAGTTTTTCCATCTACTTCTTTCGTCACCGGTTCCCGTTCACCAAGAATAGGTAAACGTTGCTGTCCTTTTTGACCACACCCCCATACGAGTAAACTAAGGACAAAAATTAAATACTTGTTCATACTGTTATGATTATTTTTAGGCAATGGATAGCCTACCGCTTCATGGTAGGTTTATTGCCTACTTGTTGTTAAGGTTTGTACTTGGAAAGAATCTCACGGCTTTCACTTTCGGCCGTTGCAAACTTCTCTTTAAGCGCCTTTATTTTTGCCAGTTCGTTTTGTAAATAGGATGCCATCTCTTCGGCTTTTTTGTCCTCCTGAGCGGGCTCAAAATTATGCATCCAATCGGTCATTTCTTCGTTTGCTTCGGTCAGTTTTGATTGTAACTTAAGCAATTTATCTTTCTCTTGTGCAGTATCAAGTGCTGGATTTACCTGTTTTAGACTATCCATTTTTGTGAGTAGAATGCCTACTTTTAAATTGTCGCGCACTAATGCGCCCATTTTTGGCATAATTGAATCATGAACAGCGATCACTTCTTCTTGTAACTGTAAATTTTTGTTGCCGGCGTTATTGCATGACGACGTGACAACACCTAATGTTAGTGAAAGGAATATATATAATTTCATTTGTTATATGTTGTTTAGTTCTGACAAATCCGTGAATTAAGTTTCCTATTAAATAGCTGTGGGCATATAGAATTCCGCTTCTTTTGTGGTATCAACCTTGACAATGCCTGCCAATATCATGTTCACTAACAGTCGTTGCGTTTTTCTTCGCGATAATTTTAGATGTTTACAAATATCTATCAGTGCAACCTTTTGTTTTTCATTCAGAAAAGTGAGTAACTGTTTTTCTTTATCGGTATACGTAATCAGTACCCCTTCTGATTCTCCATGTCTTTTCAATACATCCACTACTACTTTTCCTGCTAGTATACTTTTATCTTTTACACGTATGTAAACCCACCATTTGCCATCATCTCCCAAGGCGTAATGTGGTTTTACGTCGCTTTCAGGTATTTCGGCGATAAGAACCAGCTTGTCGTCAACAAATGTTTCATCAAATTTGATTTCGACCGCCGGTTTACAATATCGATAAGCTGCGCGCTCTAAGATAAATCGCTCTTCGTCTTCGTTTTTTACACCGATTATATGGCCGTCATCAGCAACGCCGATAAGCAATTTTCCACCTTTATTATTAGCAAAAGCAACCAATGTCTTTGCGATTTTGTTTTCATTGCTGATTTTATTCTTAAAATCGAGTTGTTCACCTTCACCTTGTAGTATTGTTGCCTTTAGCCTCATTTTAGTAATGTAAATTGATTAAAAAACGGAATTTCAATGCTCATATAGGATTTTCAGATGCTAAAACATAGGCATTAGTATGCAACCGTAGGTTGTTCCTCATTATATTTTAGATTTCTCACATAAACTTCATTCATCACCTTTGCACAAAGCTCCCCATTTTTATCGACGATATCCAGCATAAATTTCTGTATAAATTTACCGGTCATATCCAGTGTTTGCTGCGCCTCTTCGATTGCATCATCAGTTAGCCGGATTTGGAAATAAAGCGTTCCGCGACCGGGTTTTATGTAATCAATAGAAGCACTCTTTAGCCATACCCGTGTTTTGTACCCTTTACGTCGAAAAATCTGATCGAACAACAACGCAAAAAAAGGATCGGCGGCCGCATAAATCGTTCCCCCAAATATAGAGGAATTATAATTTTTGTTCAGTATGCTATATAGAATCTTTACATCAACACCTTTAAAATCTCTATGAAATCTCTGAACCCAAATTCGTTGAAAAAGGAGGGGGGGATATAAACGCATTACCCATTTTAATGTACGCTCTGAGACCTTCATGTATTAGCTAAATGCGTGTTTGACATCGCTAGCGGAAGTAGCTTGAGGCTAAGATAAAAAGAATTTTACATTAGCCATAATTTTAAATAAACTATCTAGGAGGAGTTGTATAAAATGAGGGTTTTCGTTCTGTCTCCGGCAAAGTGAAATCGGGGGTAAATAAAAGTCTAAGCAAATTTTAATTCAATAAAATTTATATTTTAGCCCCGTATTTTCAATAGACCATTCTTGATGATAGAACAGCATAATAAACAACAAACCACTAAAGTTTGGTTGTTGGTTTTGGTAGCTTCCCTGGGTTATTTTGTAGACATCTACGATCTAGTTATTTTTTCAATCGTTAGAGTACAAAGTTTTAAGGATATAGGGGTGCCATTGGAAAATATGCGTACAGACGGTGAATACGTTCTTAATATGCAAATGATCGGATTATTGCTGGGAGGATTACTGTGGGGAATTATCGGTGATAAATTTGGCAGAGTAAGGGTATTGTTCGGGTCAATTTTGCTTTATTCACTGGCCAATATGGCCAATAGCTTTGTGAACGATATACATAGCTACGCCTGGATTCGTTTTATCGCAGGCATTGGCTTGGCAGGTGAGCTGGGAGCCGGAGTCACCTTAGTTAGTGAGAGTATGCCAAGGGACAAAAGGGGATATGGGACGATGCTTATAGCCGGTATCGGTGTATTAGGAGCCATAGCAGCCTTTTATGTTGCTGAACATTTCAACTGGCGAAATGCTTATTTGGTTGGTGGTGGTATGGGGCTATTGCTATTGCTGATGCGTGTTGGAACTTTCGAATCAGGAATGTTTACCGATACCGCACAAAAAAATGTTTTAAAGGGAAAATTCTTCATGCTTTTTGAGAATAGAGAGCGCTTCTTGCGGTATCTTTATTGCATGCTTATCGGGTTACCTATTTGGTTTGTAGTAGGTATACTGATTACGCAGGCGCCCGAATTTGGCGTTGCCTTGGGTGCTACGGAAACACTTAGTGCGGGTAAGGGAATTATGTACGCTTACATTGGTATTTCGCTCGGTGACATCTTCGCCGGGTTATATGCCCAGCTGACAAAGTCGAGAAAGAAGGCGGTATTTTTCTTCCAACTGTTGATCATCATCAGTTCGCTGTGGTATTTAATGAGCAGTGGTATTACCGCTCAAAAATTCGTTTGGTTAGCCTTTTTTATGGGTTTCTCGGTCGGATATTGGGCTACTTTTGTTACGATAGCCTCCGAACAGTTTGGCACTAATTTAAGAGCAACGGTTGCTACCACGGCACCTAACTTTGTCCGTGGCGCACTCGTTCCAAGCACTTTTTTATTTGAATGGTTTGTCCATCGCTTCGATATTATCATTGCGGCAACCATTATGGTTGTTTTATTGAGCGCCATTGCCATGTTCGCACTAAGCCAATTGAAAGAGAGCTTCGATAAGGATTTGAATTATTTAGAAGAATAGCTTATAGCCGATAGGCTGTCAGCTATCAGGTATCAGCCTATCGACAGGTTTTAAGGTGTAAGGTTTAGGGTGTGTTAGACTTAGGCCAGTGCCCACTCTCATTGCAACTGCTATTATTCAACAACTCAACGACTCAACCACTTAACTATTCAATTATTTTCCAACTTGTACTTTGAACCAAACTTCCTACGGCTTGTCCACCAAAATAAGGGAGGAATCAAGAGTGGAGCAAATACAAGGGTACTGGTTAAGCCACCAATGATGACAGTTGCCAATGGACGTTGAACGTCCGATCCAATGCCGCTGGAAGTGGCTGCCGGAAACAAGCCAATGATTGCGACCACCAGAATGGTCAATACCGCCCGCAGCTGTCCCTTTGAAGTAGTCAATATGACGGCCTTTTGTTCTTCAATAGGCAACGCATAAGTAGAGAGGTTACTAAAGTTTCTATTGAGTGCCGACACGATCAATACGCCTGCCATTACAGAGATTCCGAAGATACTGACAAAGCCTACACCTGCCGAGACATTAAAGTAGTAACCCCTCAGCAATAGCGCTACAATGCCACCGCCTAAGGCAAACAGAATACAACTCATCGTGAGCAAGGTATCCTTGAAGTTTCTGTAAAGCAGATATAGAAAGGCAAATACGAGTCCAATGGTCAACGGAATGGTAAACAACAACTGTTTACCGGCTCTTTCCAGATTCTCGTATTGTCCTCCATAAATAAGGTCGTATCCTTTTGGAATATGCACTTGTGCACCAATTTTTTTCTGTAGTTCTTTTACAAAACTCACCTGGTCTCTTCCTTCAATATTCGTTCTAACGGTGATCATGCGTTTGCTTCCATAATGATAAATATTGGTTTGCCCTTCGATAAAACCGATTTCAGCAAGCTGGCTCATCGGGACCAGGTTACCGGTTGCTGAAGTGACCAATAGATTTTTTAACCCATCAATGTTATCTCTATACTGGGGTAAATAGCGAACAACAATGTCATAGCGTTTCGTACCATCGTATATTTCAGAAATGGTTTTGCCGCCGATTGCGGCCTCGATCATGTTTTGGATATCGGAAATATTAATGCCAAACCTTGCAGCATTCTCGCGGTTTATATTAACAGCAATTTGCTCCTGCGGTCCCTCTTGTTCGATATTAACGGATTCGCTGCCTTGCATATTTCTTGCAATATTTGCGATACTATCCGCCTTTTGCCGCATAAGATGCAGATCGTTTCCAACGATGGATACCGCGAGATCAGCCGCCGAGCCGGTAACAATTTCCATTACCTGATCAATAATGGGTTGGCCGCTGGAAAAACTAACGCTTGGCAAAGCTTTGGATAGATCAGCCTTGATGTTGTTAACCAAGGTCGACTTCGCTATGGTATCACTCCAAAGCTTATAGTCTTTGAGCCCGACCAGAATTTCATTTCTATTAGCGGGGAACGGATCGGTTCCGTCGTCGTTGCGCCCTGTTTGCGTAATAACAAAAGCAACTTGCGGATACCTGGAAATTACCTTTCTAATGAGTGGTGCATATTTCGCATTTTCCTGAATATTAATACCGGATGGAAAATTACCTCTTAAAAAGATGGAGCCTTCGTCTAACGAAGGTAGAAATTCTGAGCCTAATTTAGCACCAGCTAGAATACAAATAGCAACCAGGAAAAAGCCTACGATTACGGTGCGCTTATATTGCGAAATAAACTTTTGCAAGGTTTTGCCATATAACTTCTCCAGAAACTCCAATAGTTTGTTACGATGTTCTTTCAATGGTTTCTCTTTGTTGTTCAGCGCTTTGTGGTAGACAAAGGAAATCAACACTGGGATAATTGTGAGCGCTGCCAACATGGAGCCTATTACTGCAAACGCCAAGGTTAGGGCCATTGGTGAAAACAGCTTTCCTTCAACCCTTGTCATTAATAGGATGGGCATGTAAGCCAAAATAATAATGGTAACCGAAAAGAAAATTTCCCTACCTACTTCCTGTGCCGAAGAAAGGGTGATTTTAATGATTCCTTCCTTCTTTTCTTCTGCTGTGGCGGTTCGATACTTTCGAATGAGATGCTCCACCATGACGCAAGCTCCATCCACAATAATTCCAAAATCAATCGCTCCGAGCGAAAGTAAGTTCGCAGGAATACCGGTTAGGCGCATCAGAATGAAGGCGAACAAAAGAGAAAAAGGAATTGTTAAGGCTACTACCAACGCGCTACGCACACTCCCAAGAAAAAAGATGAGGAGGATGATTACAATGCTTATCCCTTCAAAAAGTGTATGTGCTACCGTCTCCAGCGAGTGATTGATGAGAAAACTTCGGTCATAGAGCGGCCTAATACGGACGCCCTCGGGTAGATCATGCGCCTGTACCTCCGCCATTTTTTGCTTCAAAAGCGCCAAAGCATCACTTGGATTTTCATAGCGACGTAAAAGCACAACACCTTCTACGCCATTGTTTACATCTAAACTGTCTGTTGTGACGGTATAACCTAAAACACCATTGGGGGGAGGAGGACCAACCTCAACATTGGCGACATCCCGTACAAAAATGGGCATACCATTTACTGATTTCAATACGATGTTTAAGATGTCATTCTCCGATTTGATAGCCCCTAGGCCTCGTACGGCAAAACCTTGGCCACCACGGTTTATAATATTTCCGCCGGTGTTTTGATTATTATTATCAACGGCTGTTTCAATGTCTGCTATACTTAGATCGTATTTACGCAGTTTTTCAGGAGAAGCAAAAATATGGAACTGTTTCATCGGACCACCGAAAGTGGTGACATCAGCAATGCCTGGCGTTTGTAATAAAGCCGGTTTAATAACCCAATCCTGTAAGTCGCGTAGTTGCGTTGGCGTAAAACTCGGCGGCGCTTCTACAACGTAGCGCATGATCTCACCAACGGCAGTGGAGAGTGGTGCCAGCTCGGGGGTGACGCCATCAGGTAACTCAATAGAACCCAAGCGTTCCATCACCTGTTGACGGGCGAAGTAGTCGTCCGTACCATCTTTAAAGGTGAGCTGTACTACACTCAATCCGAAGATAGTTCTACTTCTCCGATCCAGCACATTGGGAGTGTTTTGCAAAGCGCGTTCAATTGGAACGGTTACTTGCTGTTCTACCTCCTCCGCCGCTCTTCCCGGGAATGGGGCAACCACAATTACGTTGGTATCAGCAATATCTGGGTACGCTTCTATTTTAAGTTGCGTAAAGCAGTAGTATCCTACTGCCATGAGTATGATACCGATGGCGACTACGGTCCAACGGTTTTTTAATGAGAATATTAATAAATTCCTGATCATTTTTCTGTCTTTGTTGGCCTTTAGTTGCAACCTGATTGCTCAATTACTTTCATGGTGTTGATAGCTAGATCATAAACTATTATTCTGACCATTCTTTCACATCATGAATGATCACATAGCCCGATTGAGTAACGGTGCGCAATGACTTAAGTACTTCTTTAATCTTTTCTTCTCTGTCAATAAAAGTGATGAGCAAGGGCACCTCGTCAAAACTGAAAAGATCGTTAGGCCTACTTAGGTGACTGCCCTGTAGATAACCCAAACTTCCGTTAAAAGCAGTAGCGCTTTTTACCTGATGTTTGATTAGAAATTGCATAATGAATTCATAAAGAGGTTGACCTCCTAAAAATTCGTTTTTGTTAATGAAAATCTGTGCCTGTACCATGCTTTTGTTATTAGTTATTCATTGTTACGGTTGTCAGGAATAACCATTAATATCCGAAGGAAAGCCCCTTAAGTTGGATCGCTCCTTTTGTTACTACCTGGTCATTTTTTTCTAAGCCTTGCAAGACGACCAGGCGTTCGCCTATCTGTTGTCCTGTAGTTATAGTTTGCCTTTTGAATACACCATTACCTGTAGCGATAAAAACATAATCTTTGCCATCTACTGTTACTAAGGATTCTTTGCTGACGGTCATATGGTTTCCAACATTCTTCAGATCGAACAGCACCTGTGCAAACATGCCAGCTTTCAGTAAGCTACTATTATCAAGCAAGCTTATGCGCAGCTTAACCATTCGCGTGGCGTTATCAACCACATCTGCAATGTCTTCTACCTGTCCTTTGAAAGTTTTATCCGGATAGGCAGAAAACAACACCTCGCAAGCGGCTCCCTCATGAATATTGCTAATTTGATTTTCCGGGATATCGCATATCACGTATGCTTTACCGGCCGGTGCTTTTCGAAGCGCAGTCGGATCAAAACCGCCTTGTTTCAAGTTTGCTTCATACTGAATGAGTGATGCTTTTTCATTAGCAAGGTTGCTTTTTTCGAGGGAAAGTGCTGTCTGCGCTTCCAATACATCACGGCCCGTTGCTGCCCCGTGGTTCAATAAATCTGAAGCTCGGTCCAATTCGATTTCTTTCTGTTTCAGATTAATTTGCTGAATCTGATGAATATTGGTTTGGTGTTGTGCTAACGCCGTATAACTGGCGGCTAAGTCGGGATTGTCAAAAAGTACCACATTTTGGGATGCACCGGCTACAGAAGCTACGACGGTGGCGGCAATTTTTCCCGGAGCAGTATAAGAGGCGGTTACAGAACCATCATAAACCGGCTCTGTTTGAAAGAAGTGCCTCATTGTACTATCCTTAAAGCTGATCGTTTGCCCATTATTACTTAAAATGGGTGCTTCAATACGTTCCTGTTTACTGTCTTCATGCGAAGCGCATGCTGTCCACAAGAAGGTGGATACTATTACATATAAAATCGGTTTCATCGCTAAATAATTCGTTTGTTTATTTTATTTCGGCTTGTTTTTTCGTTGAATGATCAAATCAGCCAGCCAACTGACCGATTAAGCCACTTGCATACAGTAATTGAATGTAACTTTGCCTGTAGAGTTGCAAGGCATCATAATATTGTTGTTGTGTTTCGAGCCAGCTACGTTGTGCTTCTAAAAAGTCGATCAGCGTGGTACCTCCTCGGAGATAGGCATATTTAACGTTGGCTAATATATGCTCTGCTTGTTTAAGCAGTCCATCCGTAAATTTATGCGTGTTTTGTCGTTGTGTTTGATAACTGGCATAGGCTGTCATCAATTCTGTTTGCGCTTTACTTTTTATCGCTGCATATTGTTGTTCTGACTGATCCTTAAGGATATATGCCTTTTTGATTTCACCCTGATTTCGGGAAAACAAGGGAAGGTCAAAGGTTACGGTAAAGCCTGCATAATTAATCGTGTTTTGTGGGTTCCACATAAATCCAAATTCAGGAACGGGTACCGCGAGGCTTCGTTGCAGGGAAATGTTCTTATTAGACACATTAATCAATGACTGCGCGGCTCTTATGTCGGATCGATTAGCAAGTGCCTCTTGCAGTAGTGAGTCCAAGCCTAGATCGCCCTTTAAAGCAAATTGATCTGAAATATCGATATCATTAACTTGCGATCCGATTAAATAACTGAGTTCCATCAGTCGGTTGCTCAGGTCCTGTTCAGCGCTTTTAACCTTTAGTTCATATTCTTTTGCCAAGAGTTGCGTACGCATAAAATCGGTTTGCGTTATCACCTGGTTTTTAAGTCGCACCTTGTTAATATCACTGAGCGAATCGATATTACTTTTGGCTATTTTCAGAATATCTAATTGCTTATGAGCGGTGTAAACTTCCATCCATTTGGAAGCAACCTCCGCAAATACCCCTCGTTCTGTTTCCTGATAATTCTTATTCGATAAATCAATTTGCTCTTTTGCTAAATCAATTTTTTTTTGGCGCTGACCTGCCAACTGAAAGGGTTTGGTAAGTGTAAAAAGCGATTGACGATTCAACGGATCAGACCACGAGGTACGGGGTGCAAAGTTTTTGCCTTGCGTGAGCTGAATGGTTTCATTGTGAAAGGATGGATTAGGCCGTAATGCGGCAGTGGTGCTGTCTGCCTGCGCTGCCTTAATTTGATAAAGCTCGGTTTTTAAATTTGGGTTTTGCGTTTTCGCAATATAAAGTGCCTCCCTTAAGCTAATGCTTTGCGCATTGGCCGCACCTAAACCATAAAAGCACAAAACTCCAATCATCCAAAAAAATCTTTGCATAATCATGATATTATTTCCATGCAAAGTTGGAAAACGTGTGTCTGACGAGCGGTTAGAAAGCTTTTATATTTTTATTAGAAAAATATTAGAAGGGGTTAAGCAGTCAAATAGTTGAGTAGTTGAATAGGAAAAGTCCCGTGCGGGCTTAAAGCATACTGCGTATAGCTTAATGCTTACTATAAAGTCGAAAGCTGATTTTGATTTCCGATGGCTAAAAAGTTGTAGTGGCACTGGCTCATGCCTCAAGCGTACTGCTTAAAGCCTATAGCCTATTAAACATGCGGTAACCTAACCTCGAACCGAGTGCCGCTACCTAAGATTGAAAATACACTTATTTCTCCATGGTGAAGATTAATAATCCGTTGAGAGAGCGCCATGCCAATACCATGACCGCTGGAGTGATTTTTATTCTGCCCTCTATAAAAAGGGATAAAAATTTTATGCAGGTCTTCGTCGGAAATACCGGTGCCGTGATCAATAAAATCAATGATTGCATGATTATTTTGGTAGGAGATCTTCACCTCGCAACTTTGATCTTCCGAAAATTTACATGCATTTTCCATGACATTCGTAAAAGCGACCTGTAGAAGATAGTTGTTTCCACTAATGGTGATTTCGTCTTCGCCGTCCGGAATCTCCGTGAAATCAATTGTAATATGATAGGAAGGAGCCTGTTTTTCCAATTGATGCTTTGCGTCCAATAGAATCTCGTCGATCCGAAGGGCTTTGAAGGATATTTGGGTGGGATCGTAACTTGCTTTTGCAAGATCCAGTAAGCTTGTTGTCAGCTTAGCTAGTGTTTGTGCATCTTTAAGAGTTAGTCGAATAGTCTGTTGATATTGTTCAATGCTTCTTGGTTTGTTGGAGGATAGTTCCAGTTCTGTGATGATCGTTGATAAGGGCGTTCTCACTTCATGAGCAATATTGGATACAAACTCTTTCTGGGCGTTGAAGGATTTCTCCAATCGATTAAGCATTTCGTTAAAAGTGATCGCTAATTCTGCCAATTCATCTTTGCCGCTGCCAACGTTGATTCTGGAATCTAAATTGCTGGCTGTAATTTCCTCCACATTCTCCACCATATCTGAAACGGGTTTTAACGCTTGTTCTGCTGAAAAGCGACCGGCAACGACGATCAACAACAGGGAGAGGCAGAAGGCAATAGCTAAATATTCCAGTATCGTGTTCAGCTTTTCTTCGCCATAACGATCGATTGCGGCCGCTGTAATGATATAGGTTTTATTGCTGTGTTTAAGTGTAAAAGCCGTAACATAGTAGTTATTGTATTTGTACCTGATTTCGCTATTTTTAACAATTGAGTCGAGCAATTGGGGTGTTTCTTTTACAATGTCTTTGTTCTCGGCATCGTGATAGATGAGTCGATACGATTCATCATAAATAGCCACCTCTTCGTTAATTACCCTTCGGGTATTATTAGCATATATCGTTTGCAGCACTTCCGGTTTGATATTCAGATCGAACAGAAAATAAACTTTTGTAATGGCGTGCTGTTTGATCTGATTGTAAAACTCGTCTTTTTGATCATTTGCAAAGGAAAGGTAAAAGAACAAAGCGAAGACTAAAAGGACGCCGGCCGACAGAAGCGAATATAAGAGGGTTAATTTATTCCTGATTTTCATCTCGATGCTTATTCAGTCTTGAAAATAAACCCCATTCCCGGTTTGGTATGTATATATTTTTCTTCAAAAGCTTTGTCAATTTTGTTACGCAAATAGTTGATGTATACATCAATAAAATTAGTCCCCGTGTCAAAAGTGGTATCCCATACTTTTTCTGCTATTTCAACGCGCGGGAGAACTCTTCCTTTGTTGCGGATCATATACTCTAACAGTTTGAACTCTTTCGGCGTGAGATTGATCTCAACGTTGCCCCGTTTTACGATCCGCGTATGTAAATTCATTTCCAGTTCGCCCGCCTTTAATATAGCAGTACTTGCTGAATTGCTAGCGGAGCCCCTTTTAAGCAAAACCCTGATTCTGGCCTCCAATTCTCTAAAATCAAACGGCTTAACCAGGTAATCGTCAGCCCCTGCATCAAAACCTTCCAATTTATCGTCTGTTGTTCCTAAGGCTGTGAGCATAATAATAGGCAAATCCGGGTAGCTTTCTTTAATCTCGCGGCATAGATCTATGCCGTTGATTTTAGGAAGGATAATGTCCATAATAATCAGGTCATAAGCCTGTTGCCATACCAGCTTTTTACCCAGTATACCATCATAGGCCACGGTAGTTTTGTATCCCAGTTCCTCCAACCCGCGTTGAAGTAATTGAGCAATACGCGATTCGTCTTCAATGATAAGAATATGCATTATCCCGGGGTTTATTCGTTACAAACTTAACTAAAATTTGGATTTGTGAATAGTTGAGTTGCTGAATCGTTGAGTAGGTTTTATTCGTGTTGAATGATGAATTTTGGGTTGTGTCTGTGAGATTGGTTAAATGGGCGAGTAGAGGAGTAGTTGAGTAGGGGAGTTATCAATTAGCCAATGTGATGACGAACCGATGTGATGATGGGCTGGCGCGACCTAATGCCCGCTGCTTATAGTGTACGGCCATATTAATAACAGTAGTTTTGCGTTGGCACTAACCAAAGCTGATATCCGAAAGCTGATTGCTGACAGCTTAAGGCTTATTGCCTATGGCTTATAGCTTGACAATTAGCCAATTTGATAACCGAACAAAGAGAGTTCAGAATACCTCCGAAATAAACAGAGAGTAAATAATAATGTCGTGGGAGCTAAAAGCTCAGGGTCTATGACTTACTGCTTATTAACAAAAAAGCCCTCAATCGGGGAGATTGAGGGACTTTTACTAACCAATTATAAACCTAAATTATGATGACACAAAGGTAAACTGATTCATAATGAATTACAAGTCGTGCCGATCGTCTTTTGTTTCTTGAATTAGTTATATCTTGATTTTCAGTCATTTGCTACATATCGGTGATAAACTTTGACTGGAAATGATAAACGTAATATCAATGTATAGTGAAATCATTCTTTAACGACTCCACAAGGGGATCTTAAGGGGTAAATTTTGAATCCATATTAACTATAACATAATAAGAAAATAATAGGGACATAATAGGGACTTTATAGGGAAAATTCCTTAAAATATACCTATGAAATAATAGCTATTTATTTTTTTATGATAAACACTGGGTAAAAACAGGTATATTCGTAGGAACAACTATAAATCAAATGATTATGGCGATTATAAAAAATGGCATAAACGGTTCTTTTTTTGGTAAAGTAGGCAGTGTTATTGGTTACGAATGGAGAGGGATACCCGTAATGCGAGGTTTGCCCAAAAAGCGTACATCGCCTCCCTCAGAAAAGGAATTAGCGAATCGTGAGCGCATGCGTATCATGCAGAAATTCCTTCAGGATAGCAAAAATTTTATTGATTTAGGTTTTCAACTTGAAGCGAAAGCAAGGAATATGTCTGCATTTAATGCCGCGATGAGTTATAATAAAAAGTACGCAATAACAGGTAGCTATCCTGATCTCAAGATCGATTATGAGAAACTTCTTGTTTCAAAGGGTCTATTAATTACCCCAACCAATCCATCCGTTGCCTACGTCGAAGGTACGCTTCATTTTAAGTGGGATGCGGTGGCTGCGCCTACTAAAGTACGTACACTTTTATTTGCCTTCACAGAAGATCGGGAATATATGAATGCCAGCTATGGTCTTGTTTATGGCGATTCAGGAGAAGACTTGTTGGAGTTTGACTTATCTGAATCAAATTATCCGAATGCGGTAAGAATTCATTCGTATATCGCATTTATAAATGTGATGAACGATGCCATATCCAATAGCGTTTATTGTGGCGTAATAGAAAGCTAAATCCTTATCTTTGCCGCATGTTTAGTAAAGAAGAAATTGTCGCTTCCTACCAACAGATTCAAGATACTATCTGTAAGGGCTTAGAGGAAGCGGATGGGAAAGCGTTTTTTGAAGAAGAACGTTGGACACGAGAGGGTGGGGGTGGCGGACGCACCCGCATCATACAGGATGGAAACGTAATCGAA
The DNA here is from genome assembly GCF_044784325.1 of Olivibacter sp. EAT-5. NCBI lineage: Bacteria > Pseudomonadati > Bacteroidota > Sphingobacteriia > Sphingobacteriales > Sphingobacteriaceae > Olivibacter > Olivibacter sp. EAT-5. The sequence continues at coordinate 4,487,704 of NZ_CP173028.1, forward strand.
CGGGGAGGAGTGAATTTCTCCGCGGTGCACGGTAAGTTGCCGGAGAAAATAAAGGCTGCTTTTGATGTGCAGGAAGACGATTTTTTTGCAACGGGTGTTTCTATTGTCATTCATCCCAAAAATCCTTGGGTTCCTATTATCCATATGAATATCCGTTACTTCGAACTAAATGAGCAAACAAGGTGGTTTGGAGGGGGGATAGACCTAACACCGCATTATGTGATTTCCGAAGATGCTGCGTTTTTTCATAAACGATTAAAAGATATCTGTGATCAATTTCAAACGGATTTTTATGCTCGGTTCAAAAAATGGGCAGATGATTATTTCTTTATAAAGCACCGCAATGAAACACGTGGTATTGGCGGCATTTTCTATGATCGTTTGCAACCCGATAATAGCAAGCTAAGCTATGACCAACTCTTCGAATTTTCCAAAAGACTCGGCGAAGGTTTCGTACCTATTTATGCGGAACTGATCAAACGAAATCAAAACAAAGCCTTTACCCCAAACGAAAAAGATTGGCAGTTTATCCGGAGAAGCAGGTATGTTGAGTTTAACTTAGTGTATGATTCCGGTACCAAGTTTGGTTTGGAGACCAATGGACGGATTGAATCTATTCTTATGAGTTTACCGCCTCAGGCAAATTGGGTTTACAATTTCCAGCCAAAGACAGGTTCCGAAGAGGAGAAAACACTACGGCTTTTAAAAAAGGATATTGACTGGGTAGGAAGCCATTAGTAGCATGGCAATAGGAAAGAAAGGAATGCCACTTACCAATACAAGGCGAGACGGAATAAACGGAAAAACGGCAATCTTCGTTATTGACACCCCCGTGTCACGGTGGTCAATTCTCAAAGATTTTTATTATTTTCGCAAGCACTAAAGCGAAACTTTTTTTTAACGGACTAAACAAGTATGGCTGACGAAACAGAAAATGACGATAATTTGGTGCCGGCTAACGACCGGATCATACCTATTAGTATAGAAGAGGAAATGAAATCTGCCTACATCGATTACTCGATGTCGGTTATTGTTTCAAGAGCCCTACCAGATGTTCGGGACGGCTTGAAGCCCGTCCATAGAAGGGTTTTATATGGGATGTTGGACTTAGGGGTTACCAGTGGAAAACCTTATAAAAAATCAGCTCGTATTGTAGGGGATGTATTGGGTAAGTATCACCCACATGGCGACTCGTCTGTTTATGATACAATGGTACGGATGGCCCAGGAGTGGAGTCTCCGTTATCCACTGGTAGACGGCCAGGGAAACTTTGGATCCATTGACGGAGATAGCCCCGCAGCGATGCGTTATACGGAAGCCAAGTTAAAGCGGATTGCCGAGGAAATGCTGGCTGATATAAATAAAGATACCATTGATTACCAATTAAACTTTGACGATTCGCTTCAGGAACCAACGGTTCTGCCGACCAAAATTCCGAATCTATTGGTGAATGGTGCATCAGGTATTGCCGTTGGTATGGCAACCAATATGGCACCTCACAATCTGAGCGAGGTAATTGATGGGACAGTCGCTTACATTGACAATCGTGACATTACCGTTGCCGAGCTTATGCAGCATATTAAAGCGCCTGATTTTCCTACGGGAGGCGTTATATACGGCTATGCAGGAGTACAAGATGCCTTCGAAACGGGGAGAGGACGAGTTGTCATGCGCGCTAAGGCGGAGATAGAGGTTTCCAAGAACGATAAAGAAACCATTATCGTAACCGAAATTCCTTACCAGGTTAACAAAGCGGAAATGATTAAACGGACCGCAGATCTTGTTAACGAGAAAAAAATTGAAGGAATATCTGCTATCCGGGATGAATCGGATAGAGATGGTATGCGCATCGTGTATGATATAAAAAGAGATGCAAATGCCTCTATTGTATTAAATAATCTTTTCAAATATACTGCCTTACAGACTTCCTTTAGTGTAAACAATATAGCACTGGTGCACGGGCGACCGATGTTGTTGAATCTTAAAGATATGATTCATCATTTCGTGGAGCATCGTCATGAAGTGATTATACGGCGTACCAAATTCGAGCTGGCTGAAGCCGAGAAACGGGCACATATATTAGAGGGTTTATTGATTGCTCTTGACCATTTGGACGAAGTTATCCAATTGATACGTTCTTCCGAAACACCGGAAGATGCACGCGTTGGTTTAATGGAAAAATTCGGTTTATCTGATATCCAAGCGCGAGCAATCCTTGATATGACGCTCAGAAGGTTAACCGGACTGGAACGTGACAAAATCAAAGAGGAATATGCTGAATTGATGAAAACCATTGAGTATTTGAAATCCGTACTGGCGGATGAAGGACTGAGAATGAAAATCATCAAGGACGAATTGCTGGAAGTCAAAGAGAAATTTGGTGACGAACGTCGTTCGCAGATTGTACACTCCGCAGAAGATATGCGGATGGAAGATTTTATCGATGATGAGGAAATCGTGATCACCATATCACATGAGGGGTACGTGAAGCGTACACCATTAACGGAATACCGCTTGCAGGCGAGGGGAGGAAAGGGCTCTTTGGGGTCTACAACGAAGGAAGAGGATTTTACGGAGCATATCATTACTGCTTCTGCCCATAACTACATGCTCTTTTTTACTGAGGCAGGTCGTTGTTTCTGGTTGCGGGCATTCGAAATCCCGGAAGGTACCCGTACGTCTAGAGGAAGAGCGATACAGAATATCATCAATATCCCGAAAGAAGAGAAAATTAAAGCCTATATCAAGGTGAAAAATTTGAAAGATCAGGATTATCTGGAGAATAATTTCATCATTATGTGTACAAAAGGCGGCACTATTAAAAAGACATCATTAGAAGCGTACTCGCGGCCAAGAGCAAATGGTATTAACGCTATCAATATTAATGAGGGTGATCAACTTTTGGAGGCATGTTTGACAAACGGTAACAGTGAAATCGTAATGGCGTTAAAATCAGGCCGAGCTATTCGCTTTAATGAGTCGACGGTGCGTCCAATGGGAAGAACAGCTACGGGCGTGCGTGGCGTAACGCTTGCGGGGCTGGATGATGAAGTTGTTGGCATGATTAGTGTTAATACAAATGATGCGACGATATTGGTTGTTTCTGAAAAGGGTTACGGAAAGCGGACGGATATTGACGATTATCGCGTAACAAATAGAGGCGGTAAGGGGGTTAAGACCCTTAATGTAACTGAAAAGACAGGGCTGCTGGTGGCGATCAAGGATGTGACCGATAATGACGACTTAATGATTATTAATCGGTCTGGAATTGTAATTCGTATTGCAGTTAGTCAGCTTCGCGTGATGGGAAGAGCTACGCAAGGTGTTCGCTTGATTAATTTGAAAGAGAATGATCAGATTGCATCCATTACAAAAGTTGACCACGATGAAGTAGAAGGTCTTGATGTCACAGAAACTAGTGTAGGGAATGATGCGTCGACAGAAAACGAGGGAGAAGTCGATAATTCTACAAGCGATAAAGGCCAAGACGAGACAAACGAATAGGCCTGTTTAGCGAGGTTTCAGGTAATATGGAATAACATATTGCCTGAAATTGAAGTGTTTAGTGACGGATAAGTGAGAAAGGATAACCAAGGCAAATGTAAACCTTAAATTTGAGTAGCGGCAAACATCCTGATTGACAAGCGATGCGAGCCTTAAAAAAGAACATATTAATGAAAAGTGATCTATATAAACATATCATCACTAGTACTGTGCTACTTGTTCTCTTCTGTACGCAACTGAGCTGGGCTCAGTCTAACCTTAAAGAGGGGAACAATAATTTTGCCCGGTATACGAAATCGGGCGATATTAAGGATTTGTTAGAGGCCAGAAAGTTTGCTGATCTTGCTTATAAAGAACGTAGAGATTCTGCTTCTTATAATAACACCTTGCTAAGGGGCCTTGTTTACAGCAGCTTGGCGGTAGCTGATTCAAACCGAACACAGAAGTATGTGAAAGACCCCATTGAAGAAGCCGAGTTCATGCTAAGCAGGTTGAATGATGAACAGCTGAATTACGAAAATGAGGCACAGATCAATTATTTGAAAAAACGGTTGGCGGCGGCTTATTTGATCCGAGCCAACCGTGCGCTGACGAATAATAATTACGAAGAGGCTTATGATCTTTTTGAAAAGGTCAATGCCTATAACAGTACGCCGAATACAAGACATAATTTGGCTTTATTAAGTGAGCGTTTGGATCGGCCGGATGACGCTGTTAAGTTATACAGTGATTTTATTGAGAATAAGTCATCTGCTAAACCTAGCTATATTCTGACTTTGGCTAAAATACATCTAAATAAAGGCGATAATAATGCCGCACAAAATGTATTACTGAAAGGACGGGAATATTTTCCTACCAATAAGGATATTCTTTTTGCTTTATTGAATCTTTATGCCGGTAACGGTGCTTATGATGCCATTGTAGTATTAGCCGATGAGGCGATTGCTATGGAGCCCGAAAGCGTTAATCTGAACTATCTGATCGGGTATGCTTATGAAATTACGGGCGACCGCGAGAAGGCCGAAAGTTATTATAAGCGGACTTTAGAGCTTGACCCCGATGATTATAATAGCAATTATGAGCTCGGTTTGCTGTATTTAAGAGATTTTGTAAAAGACCCCTCCGATTTGGAAAAGCAGTATGAAGCGCAACAATATTTATTAAAAGCAAACGAAATAGACCCGAATGCTGTTAATGCTTTAAAGTCTTTAGCTGTGCTATTTGATAAATCAGGAAACAGTGTTCAGCTCGAACGGGTGAACAGTCAGTTGAATCAAATGAATATGAACTAAAGCTTATTGCCTAATGAAGCGCCTAAAATAAGCTGACCTGGGAAGAGGCTTTGAAGCTTAACAAATAATAATCACTAAGAACACAAATTATAGAAAAATGAAAATTAAATCAATTTTATTAGCTACACTTTTATTGGGCTCAACCGTTGCCTTTGCGCAGAAAGGAGAGCTTAATAAAGCAAAAAGTAAATACAGTTCATTTGCTACCCTTACCGGTGGTGCTGTGGAGAATGTGCCGGAATTGGCAATGAAAGAACTGGGTGAAGCTAAGGAAGCTATTGATAAAGCCGCCACGCATGAAAAGACGAAGGATTTGCCGGAAACATGGACTTACTTGGCTTTGATCAACTCAGAGTATGCCATGATCAATCAAAAGTCAGGAAAGGCGGCAGAAGGGGAGGCCTCTTATAAGGCAGCGGGTGATGCTTTCTTAAAAGCAAAGAGTTTAAACGAAGGAAGTGATGATAAGGAATTGAAGGGAAATATGGACAGAGCTGGAAGCTTATTGGCCAATTACGAAATAGGTAACGGTGTAAAAGCATTTGAAACAAATGATTTTGCTTCTGCTTACACAGCCTTTAACAATGGATTGAAATATATGCCGGGGGATTCTATTTTAACTTTATATGCCGGTATTGCTGCTCAAAATAATCAACAATACGATGATGCGATCAGTAAATTTAAGACGTTAATTCCAAAAAGCTCGGATGCTTACCTCAATTTATCAGATGCATACCTAAAGAAAGGCGATACAGCATCGGCGGTTAAATACATCGATGAGGCAGCTACGAAGTTTCCGGATAGTGCAAAGATTATCAATCAGAAAATTGTGTTGAATATCACTACCGGCAATAGCGAGAAAGTAATTAAGGATATTGAATCTCAAATGGCTGCGGATCCGTCCAATGGGGAGCTTCCTTTCTTCTTAGGTTATGCATACGAATCCACAAAACAGCCTGATAAAGCATTGGAAGCGTATAAGAAAGGTATTGAAGCGAAACCGGATGACGCGCGTAACTATGGTGCAGCGGCAGCTATTATTTTAAATAAGGCACGTGATATATACAACGCAGCCAGCAGCATTCCAACAAATAAAGAGGCGGAATACAAAGCCAAATTACAAGAAGCCTATACTTTAGCTGATACAGCGGTACCTTATTTGGAAAAGGCTACTACGCTAGATCCAAAAACGAAAGGTTATTGGGAAAATATGCGTTTTTATTACCAGTTAAAAGGTGATGAGGCTAAAACGAAGGAAATTACGGATAAATTAAATGCGCTTTAAGAAGCTGCATTAATCACAAAAAAAGCTGTTCCCCATCAGGAACAGCTTTTTTTGTGATTAAAGTATCAAGTATCAGGACACCTGCCTACCGGCGGGCAGGTAAGTATCAGGTATCAGGACTTCCTATCTTATGTTTTACGTCCGATGTCTAACATCGCGTAATTCATCACTCATCTACAAACTAAATAATCCCCTCATTCAAAAGATCATGTAAATGGACAATACCATCATATTGATTATTGCGGACTACCAGTAATTGGGTGATATGATTGTTTCGCATCATATTGAGTGCATGAACGGCCAGCTCATCGTATTGAATCACCTTGGGGTTATTGCCCATGATATCTTCGGCCTTTAATTTCCCGATATCCTGATTCGACTCGAGCATTCTACGGATATCGCCATCGGTGATAATCCCACTTATTTTTTTATCGTTCACGACGGCAACAGCACCTAATCGATTTTTGGTTATTTCCACCAGGACAGCTTTAATAGGCGTATCACTTTTCACCTCGGGCTTTGCATTCTGGCGCGCTAAATCGGTTACTTTGAGATATAAGCGTTTCCCTAGCGCACCCCCCGGATGATACTTAGCAAAGTCGTCATTTGTGAAAGATCGACATTCCAGAAGACAAATAGCGAGCGCATCGCCCATAGCCAGCTGGGCCGTTGTGCTGGTAGTTGGTGCCAGGTTCAAGGGACAAGCCTCTCTGGACACGGTCGTGTCCAGTATAAAATCGGCTTGTTCAGCCAAATATGATTTTGTATTTCCAACCATTGCGATTATCTTTGCGTTGGAATTTTTAAGCAGTGGTACAAGCACTTTAATTTCCGGAGTATTTCCGCTCTTAGAGATGGCTATTACAATATCTTCTTGTTGTAGCATCCCTAAATCTCCGTGAATGGCGTCTGCCGCATGCATGAAAATTGCCGGTGTTCCTGTAGAGTTCATGGTGGCAACAATTTTCTGTGCGATGATAGCACTTTTACCTATTCCTGTAATAATTACGCGGCCCTTTATATCGAGTATGGCATGTACAGTGTTGATAAAATCTTCGTTGATATTTTTTGTCAGTTTACTGATCGCTTCGGCTTCTAATGTAAGTGCGGAAATGGCAATATTTTCAATGTCGGATTTGGTTTTCACGGATATTTTTTATTAATTTTAGTAAGAATTAAGGCAAATTTATGTTATTTTAAACATTAATAGACATAAGCCTTTCTTTAATTTTTCGGAAGGACAATGGAGATAGAAAAAACATTATTTGACAATTTGCAGAATTTTTTTGGTTTTGATACTTTCAAGGGAGATCAAGAGGCGATAATAACCAATATTCTGCAAAAGAAGGACACGTTTGTAATAATGCCAACCGGTGGCGGAAAATCAATATGTTATCAGTTACCGGCGTTAATGAGTGAGGGAACCGCTGTTGTTATATCCCCATTGATTGCACTGATGAAGAATCAAGTAGATCAATTAAGGGCATTTGGAGGTGCAGATAGCATTGCTCATTTTCTAAATTCATCGCTCAATAAAAGTGAAATTACAAGGGTTAAACAGGATGTACTGGATGGGAAGACAAAACTTCTATACGTAGCACCTGAATCCCTCGCAAAAACAGACAATATTGAATTCCTGAAATTAATTACCGTTTCGTTTGTTGCTGTCGACGAGGCACACTGTATTTCGGAGTGGGGACATGATTTCAGACCTGAGTATCGCAAGATAAGGCAGGTAATCAACGGGATAGGGGAGAATATCCCGATTATTGCTTTGACGGCTACAGCCACCCCAAAGGTACAATCTGATATACGGAAAAATTTGCAAATGAATGATGCGACCTTATTCAAGTCCTCATTCAATCGGCCTAATTTATATTACGAGGTACGACCTAAGAAAAATGTCGTTAAGGAAATTGTAAAATTTATAAAAAATAACCCTTCCAAATCCGGTATCATCTATTGTTTAAGTCGCAAAAAGGTGGAAGAGATCGCCGAAGTGCTTAATATTAATGGTATTTCCGCTCTTCCTTATCACGCGGGTTTGGATGCAAAGACAAGAGCTGAGACACAAGATAAATTCCTGATGGAGGATGTCGAAGTTATTGTAGCAACCATTGCTTTTGGTATGGGAATTGACAAGCCGGATGTCCGTTATGTTATTCACCATGATATTCCAAAAAGCATGGAAGGTTATTACCAAGAGACAGGCCGTGCCGGACGCGACGGAGGGGAAGGCGTTTGTATTGCCTTTTATTCGGAAAAGGATATCGAAAAATTAACTAAATTCATGAAGGATAAACCGGTTTCTGAAAGGGAAATCGGTACCCAAATATTGAAGGAGGTGATCGATTACTCCGAATCCTCTGTGTGTAGGAGAAAGCAGATATTACATTACTTTGGCGAGAACTTCAATGAGGCCGGCTGCAATAACATGTGCGATAATTGTAATAGCCATCGTACGCAATTTGATGCTGAAGAATCGTTGCATAAGACTTTATCCTTTATCAAAGAACAGGGAGAAAAATTTGATGACTTTCATATTACGAATGTGATGATCGGTCAAAATAACCAGCCTGTGTCTTCTTACAAACATGATATTCATCCTTTTTTTGGTACCGGAAAAGAGCAAGGGGTGATCTATTGGAAGTCTTTGCTTAGGCAGGCGGTATTGAATAACTATTTATACAAGGATATTGACAATTATGGATTGCTAAAGTTAACCAAAACGGGGGCAGACTATATTGAAAACCCCTATAGTGTTAAGTTTTACTTGAATAATCCAATGGAGAAAGCAGACGAAGAAGGGGATGAGACACCGGCACAGAGTGGAGGTGCTTTGGATACACAGCTCTTGCAGATGCTTAAGGACCTGCGAAAGAAAATTGCAAAAAGTAAGGGACTTCCTCCATTCGTTATTTTTCAAGATCCATCGCTGGAAGAAATGTGTACGCATTATCCGATAACTTTAGACGAATTGAAACAGATCCATGGAGTAGGGGCGGGAAAGGCTGCTAAATTCGGGAGTCAGTTTGTTTCGCTAATCAAAAGCTATGTTGAGGAGAATGATATTGATCGTCCGGTAGACCTGGTTATTAAAGGAACGGCTAATAAGTCGGCTTTAAAGGTTTCAATTATTCAAAATATTGATAGAAAGATCGGTTTGGATGATATTGCTTCTGCTAAAGGGCTGTCATACGAAGATGTATTAAAGGAGGTGGAATCCATTGTTAATTCGGGTACCAAATTGAATTTAAACTACTTTATCGATGAAATGATTGATCTTGACCGTCAAGATGAGGTTTTCGACTATTTCCGTACAGCTGAAGTCGACTCTATTGACGTGGCACTAAAGGATTTGGGAACCGAAGACTATACTTTTGAGGAAATACAACTCATGCGAATTAAATTTATGTCTGAGTTGGGGAATTAGCCGATAGTTAAAAGTCGAGTGGTTGAATAGTAGATTGATATAGTTAGCGAGTAAGGATTAGCCTCGTGCGAGCTTACAGCTTATAGCCTACAGCTAGCTTGCGTCTTGTGCAACTGACAACTTAAAACTTAAAACGAAAGAAATGACAATAAACACAATAGCTGGGATCAAGCATACGGATTCCGGCAATTTTTTTCTAATGGCAGGCCCATGCGCCATCGAAGGAGAAGACATGGCTTTGTCGATAGCAGACAAAATTGTAGGCATTACTGACAAACTGAAAATTCCTTATATTTTCAAAGGTTCCTATAGAAAGGCAAACCGTTCCAAATCTGATTCTTTCACAGGAATAGGTGATGAAAAGGCATTAAAAATCCTAAAAAAGGTACGGGATACGTTTGGCGTTCCGGTTGTTACTGATATTCATGAAACACATGAGGCCGCGATGGCCGCCGAGTATGTGGATGTCTTGCAAATTCCTGCTTTTCTATGTAGACAAACGGAATTGTTAGTCGCTGCCGGAAAAACGGGTAAAGCGGTTAATATTAAAAAAGGACAGTTTTTATCAGCTGATTCCATGCGGTTTGCGGTTGACAAGGTTATCGAAACCGGTAATCAACAAGTAATATTAACTGATAGAGGGAATACCTTTGGCTATCAGGATTTGATTGTAGATTTCAGAGGAATCCCTACAATGCGATCGTTTAACGTTCCCGTAGTGATGGATTGTACGCATTCATTGCAACAGCCGAATCAAGCATCCGGCGTAACGGGAGGAAAGCCGGAACTGATTGGCACCATAGCCAAAGCGGCCGTAGCGGTAGGCGCCGATGGCTTGTTTATTGAAACGCATCCCGATCCTGCTAACGCTAAGTCGGATGGAGCTAATATGCTGCACCTGAATTATCTGGAAGATTTGTTAATACAACTGACCCGAATCAGGGAGGCGATTCGGTAGCTATTGTTGTTGCTGGTTTCCCATCAAGTTGGTATCTTCATAGCCGGCTATAAACAGGGGATCGCGTCTTTTTACTGCGTTCGTTTGCTCGAATAGCTTTCCGTCTTCATAGTGAATGGATACACGAACGGAAAGCGATTGATGGCAATTACCACGGAAAGTACCTTTAACCGGTGAGCAATCTTTGAAGTTTCTTCCTATTGCTAATTTAACGTGATAATTGGTTACCCATGTGTTATTGGTTGGGTCAATACCGGCCCATCCAAACTGTGGTATATAAGCTTCAACCCAAGCATGGGTTGCACCTTCACCGCGCATCCCGGTTTTGTTTGGACAGATGTAACCACTTACATATCGGGAAGGGATCTTTAAAGTTCTTAAGATTTGAAGCATTACGTGCGCAAAATCTTGACAAACGCCTGCTTTGTGCTGTAATATTTCGTCTACAGTCGTCTCAATGTCCGTAATACCCTGAACATATTTGAAATGTTTAAAAATGTAACTGCTGCATCGTTCGATGGTTTCAGCAACACTTAAACCTTCGTTTGTCAATTTAATTACAATCCCGTCGATAAGGTGTTGATTCCGTATTTTTTCCGGTTTTGTCAGTTCAATTAAATTCAAATTGTTAGTTGTTTCATGATGGAGTTGTTCAAAACCGCTATGAAAATTTACCTGAATTAGATTCGATGAAGTGGTGCGAACTGTTAACTGATTTTCGATAATAAGCTCCTGATGCGGATGTAGGATTGAAAAAGTAGCGACTTTATTTTTCCAATAATCTGTATAAATATGAAGGATCGGGGAGAAGCTGATGTTGAGTTCCTGATTCAACAGCTCTTGCTCTTTGCAGATGAAAGGAAAGATCCGTATCTCATTAATGCTCTCAATAACCGGATTTTCGTAGGTGTACCTGGTGATATGGGAAATGGTGTATATTGCCATGATGAATCTTTTAATAGGAAAAAAATAACAGTTTGAGTTTGGCGTTGAAGTCTTGTAGCTTACGTTTAAGCTCTAAGAAGAAAGATTGGATATCCGTGGATGGTAGCGATGCGGGATCCATAAAGCGTATGCGACTGTGAATTCGCCCGAAACTTCGTAACAGTTCAGGTACTTCAGGATTGGTGTTTTCCTTCACAAGTACGGCTAACGATCGTTCAATCTGATTTAGGCAATACAATACCGAATGTGGAAAATCCGCATTAAAGATGACCTGATGGAGAATTTGTTGATTGTGTTTGGTGCTTCGATAGGTTTTTAGATATGCTTCATAACCCGCAAGAGATAAGAGGAGAAATCTCCAACTGGTGATATCAAGTTCCTTGTATAAATCGTAGTTATGAAGCGCACATTGTTTATCGGTTAATATAAGAGTTTCGATTCCTCTTTCAACAAATTTGCCGAGCTTCATGACGTTCCATCCGATTCCTCTTTGCATCGTTACATCTGCAACACCTGCATACATCATGCTGTGCTTTAAAAATAAATCGATAATCTCCAACGCGTCTGCACTAGCAAGTTTTAGTTTTACGAAAGGCCGGTTGATAAGATGATAAATGGAATTAACTTCTTCCCAAACTTCTCGAGTAATATGGTCTTGTATACCACGGGCATTTTCACGTGCTTTTTGAATGATGTTCTTCGCGGAATTTTCGTTGTTGTTATCTAACAGCAAATAATGAAGTGCCGCATAGGTGTCGTTTTCAAATACCTGAGCCTTATCCTCCGGTAAATCAGTATATACCTGCAAAATCGGTTTCCATGTTCCACTGTTGATGTTCTTATCTAAAGAATAGATATAATGAGTTCTGGCAACACGAAGCATTTCTTCAACGCGCTCCATATATCTACTTAACCAGAATAATGAATCTGCAATGCGACTTAACATATCGGATGATTAATTAGTCAATAATCCACGTGTCTTTACTACCTCCACCTTGCGACGAATTTACAACAAGCGACCCTTCCGTTAAGGCAACGCGAGTCAAGCCTCCGGGAACTAATTTGATTCCCTGTGGACCGTATAAGGCATAAGGGCGAAGGTCGACATGGCGAGGTTGAATCTTGCCATTAATAAAACATGGAACCGTACTTAATTGAATAATGGGCTGGGCAACATAATTGCGGGGATTTTTTTCAATCTCGCTTTTGGCTTTTAGCCATTCTCGTTCGCTGATCGCGTTTCCCATAATCATACCATAGCCGCCCGATTGATTGGTGTTTTTTATAACGAGGTTATCTATATTTGAAATAGCATATTTAAGCACTTCCGGATCACTGAGCTGATAGGTAGGAATGTTGTTTAATATCGGCTCTTCATTCAGGTAATATTTAATCATTTCGGGGACATAAGCATATACTGCTTTGTCGTCGGCTACGCCGTTTCCCACTGCATTGACGATAGCCACATTGCCTTTCCGGTAAGTACTCAGTAAACCAGGCACGCCAAGTAAGCTGTCTTGCTTGAATACGAGTGGGTCCAAAAACTCGTCATCCACTCTTCGATAGATGACATTTACCTGTTTAAGACCTTTGGTCGTTTTCGTGTATACTTTATGATTATCGACTACCAAATCCCGGCCTTCTACAAGATCAACGCCCATTTGTTTTGCCAGGAAGGTGTGTTCGTAATAAGCCGAATTAAAAATCCCAGGTGTTAATATAACTATATATGGATCAGATACTTGAGAAGAAATCAAGTTAAGTAAAACTTCATGTAAGAGCGTAGGGTAGTGGGTAACGCTCCGAACATTCGATGAGGATAAAATATCAGGAAAAATTCGCTTCGTTACTTCACGGTTTTCTAACATGTAGCTCACCCCGGAAGGCGTACGAAGATTGTCTTCCAATACATAAAATTTGCCATCGCTTCCGCGTATCAAATCGATCCCGGAAATGTGAACATAGATATCGTAAGGGACCCTGATACCGTAAGCTTCTCTGGTATAATGTGGGCAACTGGCAATTAGCTCCGCAGGAACGATACCGTCACGTAATATCTGTTGTTCATGATAAATATCCTTTAGAAATAGATTTAGCACTTTTAAACGCTGAATAATGCCCTTTTCAATTTCTTCCCATTCAGCACCCGTGATAATCCTGGGGATAATATCAAAAGGAAAGATGCGCTCAATTCCTTCATTATTGTTGTAAACTGTAAAAGTAATGCCTTGATTTAAGAACAATTCTCCCGCTAAACGATGCCGATTGCTCATGCTATCCACGTCAAGGTTTTTAAGCATCGAGAAAACATGACTATATTGATGACGGATGTTTTTAGAGTCATACATCTCATCCCAAGTATTTTCATGATACACATATTCGTTCAGAAAATGATCATTTGACATATATTCTTATTTTTTGCTAATTTTAAGCAAATAAAATCGCATTTGCAATAAAAATATATCAATATAAGCCGAAAAAAATTGAAATAATTTCAAAATATCATTTTTCTTACGTTTTTCATTTAAAAATTAAACTAAAAAATATGTGAAAAAAGCAAATACACATACAGAATTGATATTGTATTGTTTTACTTATTAAAATCATTAAAACATAATAGATAATAATAAAATATTTCTACTGTATCACATTATTTTGGCATAAAAGCAGTTATACATTTTATTTAAGCAATATAAAATATGCACAAAATAATAAAAATGCTTTTATAGTAGGAATTTTAGTTGTATCTGGTATGTGAGGAATAGTAACTGCCTGCAATTTATGATATATTTATCGGCCTGATTTTCCGACCACACTTCATAAGTAATCACAGATTTTTGTAAGGTTATCAACAGCTTTATTTGTTAGCACATATTTAGCCATTTCTCTTTATCAGAGTAAACATTAAAAGGCAAACTATTTTATCTTATAATTTATATTATGTTAAATAGAAAGTTTTCCCCTCTCCCCATATTAACATATGGTTGGTATTTTGTAACTTTGGCCTAGTTAAACTAAGCTTCTATATTTTCACGGATTCTTATGAGAGCAATTGCCGAACTTCCGCATAAAGAATGCAAAATCAGCATCTTTTCCATGAACCAAAAGTTTATTATTAAATTTGAGCAAGGTTCTCTTGAACAAGTTTACAAGATTACTGAAATGGATGTCACGGACGGCGTAAACGGTGTTTTTCAAATACTGGATGAAGAATTTGTGCAGGCTATCGTTGCACGCTTTGCTACTATGCGTGCAGATTTTAAAAAGGCTTATGAACGTCATGAATATTAGCTATAAACGATAAGCTATATTTTGTGACTCTCTGTAGGATTTCTTCTTGATCGTCCCAGATCATCCTTTTTGCTTCTATCCTTCCTCAATTTATTCTTTTCTTTACTATGTCAAATTCATTAATAAGCAGCTTGTTATGATTTGTTTTTGATCGAAACCGAATTATATTTTGCTTCTTTTGCGATCAAGGGCTAACATCTTCGATCTTTACGGTATCAACTCTTTATATAAAAGACGTTAAATATATTATTTTCAGGTAAATATAGTTGTAAATAAAATATTATTTGGTGATCAAATAGATCTAATACTAATTTTGTAGGCCTATTTATAAGCTATAAGCCATATGCTCTAAGCCGTAAGCTTATGGTCTACTCAACTATTCTACTACTCAACTATTTAACCACACTGAGCAATTGATCGACCACCTTCGGGACGCCGATACTAGCTTTCGCTGCAACACTTTGAATTTCTGAATCCACTCGATTAAGTTGTTGAGCCTCGGGATCGATTAAAATCTTTTGTGCATAATGAGGAGGGAAATTTATCAGACCTGCCGCCGGGTATACTTGTAGCGATGTACCTACAATCAGGAGGATATCAGCCTTTCGGCATTCATCAATAGCCGTTTGCATCATTGGAACGGGTTCGCCAAACCAAACGACATGAGGTCTTAGTTGGGAACCCCTGGCGCAACGATCCCCCATTTTTATCTCTGTTCCCTGTATGTCATAAATCAATGATGGATCAAGAGAAGATTGTGCTTTTGTGATTATTCCATGGAGATGGATAACATGTTTTGATCCTGCCCGCTCATGCAGGTCATCAATGTTCTGGGTAATTATGGTGACCTGAAATTTGCTTTCTAATTTGACAAGGGCTTGATGAGCCGCATTGGGTTTTGCATCCAGCACGGCTTTTCTCCTGATATTATAAAAATGTTGTACTAATTCGGGGTCTTTTCGCCAAGCTTCGGGAGTAGCGACGTCTTCTACTTTATATCCTTCCCATAAACCATCCTCACCGCGAAAGGTCTTCAATCCACTTTCCGCCGATATACCTGCTCCCGTGAATACGACAACCTTCATGCCTGATTATTTGTAGTTTGGCTTGCTTATGCTTAGTTCATGAGGTACGGCAAGAAGAGGGAAATGTTTTTTCGCCCATTCAAATCCTCCGTAGAGAATAATTCCATAAGCTAAATTGCCCAGCAAGAGATTCTTTTCAAATGGAATGGCTTTAATGTAACAATCGATAAAGCCCTGGGCGTTTAAGGGATATATTTGACCACTTATCCAGACACCAAAATTAGTGACAATCCAATGGATTAACACCGAAGCTATGGCCGCTCCGAAAACACGCAAGGTCGTCACTTTTTTTATTAGGCTACCAATAAATACCATAAGTGCGAAAGCAATATACACGTACACAATGCCCTCATAAAATAAAGTGATTTTTCCGTAATAACCATAATTAACGATGATATCGGAAATAAAAAGTGTTAACAGGGGTGTAAAATAAGCAGCCCACCTATTGCGAAAATAAGTTCCTGCAAACAAGGCGGTAGCTCCAACGGGTGTGAAATTGGCCCAGTCTCCAAATTTACCTACATTAAGAATCCGCAAAAGCGCGGTGCTAACGATGATTAAAATGAGCATGGCATTCCGTGTGTTGACTCTGCCGGTTTCGCTTGTGTTCATACTTGAATTATTTGTCTACAAACTTAACTAAAATGCGTGTTATTTACTAATTTAGTTGATCAAGACGTAGGTGTCAAGTACCAGGATGTAGGTGTCAAGATGTAAGTATCAAGTATCAGACATAGGAAATCTTAGCTCTTGTGTCTCTCATCTTATGTCCCATGTCCTATGTCTCTTATCACAAATAAACATATCCGATCTTAATCATGCTCGCATAGTCGTCCGACTGCAAATTTCTCGCTGTTTGTGGAATCTCAATTTGAATATGCTTATCAACAATCTTCCAGCGAAGCTTGACTTTTGAACCTACCAGGCTTATATCATGTAGTTTGGCGTCCTCTTTTAATGGCAATTCCAATTTAGCGGGTAAGTTCTCCCCTCCCTCTTTGTGTAAAACAAAAGCATAAACGGTATTTTCCTCCCTATTTTGTGTAAAAAAAATATTGCCGATTGAATAAGGAGCAATACTATGCGAAGCATAAATGCCTTCTCCGTATTTATTTATCCATTTTCCGATCTCCTTTAAACGCTGATAGGCTATAGGATCCCAGTCTCCTTTGGGCCCGGGAGCTATGTTGAGTAGGTAGTTCCCCCCTCTTGATACTATTTTTATTAGATTGTGCACGATTTCTCTCGCCGGCTTATATTGATCGTTCGGAACATAGCTGAATGAGTTGCCCATGGTCATGCATGATTCCCAGGGAATACCGAGCGGCTTGTTGGGGATCGACTGTTCCGGTGTGACATAATTTTCATATTCACCAGGGACAGTTCTATCTACGATAATAATGCCCGGTTGTTTTTTGCGCGCCATGTTAGCGATTCTTGGCATGTCTATGTCCTGTTCTGTTTTAATGCCTCGTTGCCATTCGACGGTAGTATCTACAGTCGCTAATGGTCGCACCCACCCCCCGTCTAACCATAGGATGTCAATTTTACCATAGTCAGTCATTAATTCGCTAATCTGGTTGTAAGTAAAGTCTTTGAATTGCTGCCAGCGATCCGGATACTTTTTTGGGTCATAGTTGACATTTCTATCTTTTGGCGGGAAATAAGGCCACCAATAATACGGTGTATGCCAATCAGGTTTGGAAAAGTAGGCTCCTATTTTGAACTGATCTTGTCGAAAAGCGTTAAAAATCTCTTTGGCTACATTGGCACGAGGGTTACCTGAAAAAGGTGATTTGCTATCGGTAATCTTATAATCACTTTGCTTTGTGTCAAACATGGCAAAACCATCATGATGCTTGGTGGTGAATACCACGTACTTCATGCCAGCTTCCTTCGCCGCCAGAGCCCATTTTCCGGGATTGAAGTCAATCGGATTAAACTGTTTCTGTAAATCTTCGTAGGCCTTAACATATTCATAATAATTGGCTGCATGTGGGCCCCGACGTTGCGTCCACCCTTCGTCTTCGGGACAAAGGCTCCAACTTTCAACAATTCCCCATTGACTATAAGTGCCCCAATGCATAAAAAGGCCGAATTTCAATTCTTGCCATTCAGACAGGTTTTTCACGACCAATGGATCTTTCGGCTTAATATAATTGGCCGATGTGTTATGTTCCTGGCCGATAGCCTGGGTTCCGAAGTATAAACTCAGTAACCCCACTAAAAATTTTTTCATATTATATGATATTACAAGTTATTTTCAATAGCACCAACATTTTCTCGGTAAAGATCTAAAGGTCCGTCCAACAACAGCGCAATAACTGTCATTTGCGGATCTAGACGATCTTCCGGTACGGGTATATAGGTTATCCCCGGTACTTTGCTCCAATATAATTTGTTGTAAATCAGTGGTGTTAATAAAGTACCCTCACCCACAATTCGCGCACGTTGTATTGTGTTTCTAAGTCCTTTAATAGCTATAGGGCCGGTTGGTTTGCCTTCAATAAACAAAAATAAGGTTTGTTTATCTTCCGATAAAGCACTAAGTCCGGTATAGTGCCCTTCCGGAAGGCCGCTCTTCGCATGATACAGCGCTTCGGCATGCTTCGTTATCCAAGCTTGCAAAGAAGGGTTTTCAGATAAACGATAATTGTATCCATCTGCTGCTAACTGGCTGTTATCGAAAATATTATTGCCTGCATTGATGTTGTTGATAATTGTGTGAATCTGCTGGCCTAAACTTGTTTCAGGGCGTTGTAAATTCTCGTGAGCGATTTTGTTCAGTTGCGGCGTACTTAGCTTTAATGTTTCAGCAAGTTGAACGGCTACAACTGTAGCATCCTTGTCTTCCGCGGCGGCCGGGATGTCAATAGCTAGTTGTTGCCCCTGTTCTTGGAACGAAATATTTCCTTGGTGGCCTAAAATGCGCACGGTGTTTACTTTAGCTATTAAGCCATTGATATATATTGTTTTATTGTCCTTTTTCTCGAGAAATAAGTAAATTGTTTTATTGTCTTTCGATAAAGCGGATTTTCCTATGAAATGACCGTGCGGCAGCCCTTCTCGGGTTCCGTAAATGGCTTCCTCGTTTTTTTGTGTCCACCGACCAAGATCTTTCAAAATGGCAATTTGTTCAGTCGGGATACGGCCATCCGCCTGTGGGCCGATATCCAAGAGTAGGTTCCCTCCCATACTAATACAATCAATCAAGGTTCGGATAATCATATTCGATGATTTATAATGCCGGTCGTACGGCTGATAACCCCAAGAATCGTTCATGGTATAGCATAATTCCCAATACGGATTGGATGGTTTAAGCACGGGTACGCCTTGTTCGGGGGTGTCATAATCGCCATGGCCTGTTAATCGTGCATTGACTATAATATTTGGATTGTGTCTTCGAAGATTTGCTAATATACTTTCAGCTTGCCATTCGCCGGCACTATGCTCCCAATCGCCATCAAACCATAATAAATCCGGGTCGAAGCGATCGGAAAGCTCTTCCAGTTGGCCCATCATGTAGTTTTGATATCGTTGCCATCGGTTTGGGTCATCTTTTAAATTGTATCGCTTTCTGAGGCGAGTGAAGACATCATAATCGTCTTGGCTCCAGTCGGGCAAAGAAAAATAAATTCCTGATTTGATCCCTTTTCTTTTCAGCGCCTTAAAAAAAGGACTGAGCACGTCACGTTTAGCCGCACCGTGCTTCTCAATCGTAATAGCCTTATCAACCTTACTGTCCCATAATGCTACACCATCGTGATGTTTAGAAGTGATAACGGCATACTTAGCACCGCTGAGAGAAATGAGATCTACCCACTCTTCCGGCTTGTAGTTTGATGCCGTAAAGCCCTGCAATTGCCGCATATAGGCTTCATGATTTAAATAATTATTGAAAAAAGACCATGATTCGGAAATACCATTTACCGAATAGATTCCCCAATGGATAAATATACCCAATTTGGCATCCTTAAACCATTCCATTTTTTGCTGATTGGTTGTTTGCTTTTTCTGCGCAGATGTGGAAAGAAAAAGAAAGCACGCTAAAAGCTTAACGACTATATATTTTATTGGCATAAGTTGTGGTTAGATTTTAATTTTTTTGATAAAGATAATCTATTTATCATTTTAGGCAAAGAAATTGTACCACGGATTTAAAAATACGTTAACTTTATTTTTATTTACTCCTATGTACATTATATGAAAACAGTTGTACTCCCTTTTTATGTTAAACTGGCCTGCGTCTTATTGAGTATCCTATTATTGGGCTACCTGGCGATTTTAGGACATACCATTTTGGCTCCATTGATCTTTGGATTTTTATGCTCGGTTTTGCTGTTGCCGCTGGCTAATCTTCTGGAACGCAATTTTCAAATGCCTCGTTCCGTATCTTCGTTGTTATCATCCATTGCGCTGGTCATACTCATTGGTGCGGTGTTCACCTTGTTAGGTACTCAGCTTTCGTCTTTGGCAAATGATTGGCCGGCTTTTAAGCAACAGCTCTTGAAATCAGCAGCTGACCTGCAGTTTTGGATTTCCGATACCTTTCATGTAAACAACAAAGCACAGATTGACTATATCAATCAAGCTGCTTCAAAATCACTTAGTACCGGGACTACCTTGTTGAGCAAAACATTGATGTCCTTATCGTCACTGTTTTTACTGTTGCTATTCTCTTTTCTTTATACATTTTTTATTCTTTTTCATAGAAGGTTGATTGTTAGGTTTTTAGTGAATTCATTTAAAGAAAATCATAGCCCTGTTGTGTATGAAATTGTCTACCAGATCCAATATATTATAAAACGTTATGTCGTGGGACTTTTTTTACAAATGCTGATAGTCACTATTCTGGCGTGCTTGGCATTTTACTTTATTGGCGTAAAGTACAGCTTCCTCCTAGGGTTGATTACAGGCATTTTCAATATTATTCCCTACGTGGGGATTTTTACTGCCTTAGTGATCACGGTTCTAATCACTTTTGCTACCTCGACAGCAACGAATGTCCTTTTTGTTGTGATCGCATTGGTCGTTATTCATGCAGTAGATGGAAATTACATTATGCCGAAAATCGTTGGCTCGAAAGTGCAAATTAATACCTTGATTGCCCTAATTGGTCTCGTGCTGGGCGAAATGCTTTGGGGAATTACCGGGATGTTTTTATCAATACCCATCATTGCCATTATGAAAGTGGTTTTTGATAGAATACCGGAGCTTAAGCCTTGGGGCATGTTGTTAGGAGACGAAAGCAGTGAAGAAGGTAGTTATATGAAGATCCCCAAGCGAACACGAAAGCAAAAAATAGAGAATCTGTTAGATTGAGTAAATGGGATGTCATATTTGGCGTCGTATAGACAAGATTTAAAACTTATCCCGTCAGTTACCGTTTATTGTTAGTAACAAATAAATTTACGTAAATGGCACATAAAAGGAAGTTAGGTTTAACAGCGTTAGAGGTTTCCCCTATTGCTTTTGGAGGTAATGTTTTTGGATGGACTTTAGATGAAACAGCATCTTTTCAGTTATTGGATGCATTGATAGATGGCGGCTATAATTTTATAGACACTGCCGATGTATATTCCAAATGGGTTCCGGGAAATAAAGGTGGCGAATCAGAGACGATTATTGGGAATTGGTTATCGAAACGGGGAAAACGCGATGATGTAGTGATTGCTACCAAGTTAGGTGCTGAGATGGATAAAGACAGAAAGGGGCTAAAAGCCGCTTATGTAAAAGAAGCGGTAGAGGCTTCGTTGAAAAGACTAAAAACGGATTATATTGATCTCTATCAAACCCATTATGACGATGAGGCGACGCCGATTGAAGAAACTATGGAGGCGCTAAATACCCTTATTGAGGAGGGTAAAGTACGCTATATCGGCGCCTCTAATTTCAAGGCTGCACGTATTGCTGCTTCGAACGAATTTGCAAGAAAAAACAATTTGCAGCCTTATGTCAGCATCCAACCCCTTTATAATCTATACGACCGGCAGACGTTTGAGACGGAGTATCTTTCGTTGGTACAAGATCAAAATCTGGCCGTGCTAAATTATTATGCATTGGCCAGTGGCTTTCTTACCGGCAAGTATCGAACGGAAGCTGATTTAGGCAAAAGCCAGCGAGGTGAAACGGTAAAACAATACTTGAATGAACGCGGTGAAAGAATTCTGGTTGCCTTGGAAGAAATCGCCGCCAATAAAAGTGCAACGAAGGCGCAAATAGCCATTGCCTGGTTGCTCCATAAACCTTTTATTACCGCGCCTATTGCCAGCGCAACCAATGAGAAACAGCTGCATGATTTAATTACGTCGGCAGACATCGCACTGAGTTCGGAGGAAATAAAAATATTGGATAACGCAAGTAGTTATTAGGGAGCAGTTAGCAGGGAGTAGTTATTAGGGAGTAGTTAGCAGGGAGTAGTTATTAGGGAGTAGTTAATAGGGAGTAGTTATTAGGGAGTAGTTAATAGGGAGTAGTTATTAGGGAAATAGTTAATAGGGAGAACTTTTTTCTTATCTGTTACCTAGCCTTTAACTAGTTCCCTAGCTCCAACTCACCGGTTCACTGTTCCCTACTCACTGTTCCCTTGTTCCCTATTAACCGGTTCACTGTTCCCTTAAAGTGCTTGAATGTACTGATGAAACAATTGAATCGCTTCTCTTTTTTTATCAGTAAGCGCAAAGTCGATAGCGTGATTAAGGTAATGAGCGATATCAAAATCGTCCCTTTTAGGCAAGTTGTCGATAACCTTATCTCGATTATCCAATCCGAATTTCATTGATTTATTGAAAAGTTCAATAAAACTGCTCGGTAAAGATTTGTTAGCGGCCCATACGGCGAAAGCAAAAGGTAAACCCGTAAAGTTCATCCACTCAGCTCCCATATCATAAACAAAAGGAAAGCTTTCCTTTTTTCCAAACGTCCGATCACCTATTTCGACGAATGCATCGGCATTTTGGTCTTCCGTAAGTTCAACCGGTTGTTTCCAGTAATTTTTTAACAGTACGCGAGCAAGGTTGTTAGAAGTGCGTGACTGCTTATCAAGTCGTAGCGTTTTTATTTCGTGAACCGGTTTGTTGCTAAAAATAAATACTGAATTAACTGCGCCGGTAGCGCCGATACAATAGTCTGAAATAATTTCATATTTCGGTATCTGCAATAGAGCGGCTACCGGTACCAAGCCTACGTCCACCTGACAATCAATTAGCTTTTGTGCGCAGGTACTTGGTATATCCAAGCTTAATTCTATTTCATCAATCAGTGGGGTGTTTTTTATACCATAGATAAATGGAGTCGTATTTGTATAGGATACGGCTGATACTTTAATTTTGTTCATGTGTTAATATAAAATGCTATTCGACGTCCTGAAGCTGTGCTAAATGGTTTATGTTGTAATGATCTTCAATCGTAAAGGTACCCTCATTATAGGAAACTAAATATAGAGCCGTATTCATATGAGGAAAGTCGTCCATTTGAGATAAAGGTTTGTTTATCAGTAAGCAAAGTAGAATACGCATTGCGCGACCGTGCATACAGATAAGCACATTGCGTTCATCGGGTTGGGAGGTGATATAATCCATAGCCTTTTTTTGCCTTTCCTGTACTTGATTAGGACTTTCGCCTCCTTCTATGGCGATATCTAATTTCCCTTCGCTCCATTGCTGCGTAATCGAGTTGAAACCTGTGATAATGTTAGTGGATTGCTCTTTACCTTCGTAAATTCCCCAACTAATTTCATCCAGTCCTTCGAGCTGTTCCCAAGGAATACCTTGATTAATAAAATTAGCGACTGTTTGATGGGTTCGGATTAAGGTAGAGGTATATATTTTATCAAATTTTATTGCTTGGTAAGCTTCATAGAAAGCCTGCGCCTGTTGATTTCCCAGGTCATTTAACGGTGTGTTGACACCCCTGCCCTGTACTATTCCTTGTTTGTTTAAATCGGTTTCTCCGTGTCTGATTATATAGAATAATTTTTTCATTCAAGTAATTTGTTCTTTATCGGTGATGAAGCTTGCATAAATTATTCATTTTTCTTCGGTATATGGCAATTTATGCAGGTTTCATTCAAGTAATTTGTTCTTTAGTAGTTCGGGATAAAAGTATCAAGACAAAAGTATCAAGACATCATCCAAGCCTGATTATGGAGTAGTGAGCAAGTCTAGCGTCCCATTCCCTTACTCCCCAAGTCCAGTGATCTTGGGAACCGGTTAACAGTGAACAAGTCTAGCACCCCATTGCCTTACTCCCCAAGTCCAGTGATCTTGGGAACCAGTTAACAGTGGACAAGTTTAGCACCCCATTCCCTTACTCCCTAAGTCCAGTGATCTTGGGAACCGGTTAACAGTGAACAAGTCTAGCACCCCATTGCCTTACTCCCCAAGTCCAGTGATCTTGGGAACCAGTTAACAGTGAACAAGTTTAGCACCCCATTCCCTTACTCCCTAAGTCCAGTGATCTTGGGAACCGGTTAACAGTGAACAAGTCTAGCACCCCATTGCCTTACTCCCTATTCACTAGTTTCCTCTTCCCTAATTCAACACCGGCAAGCTGTAATAGCTTTTTTTAGGATTGCTTTCTTCGAACTGATAATCCTGATAATCCGTAACCACATTATATAAGGTGTCACGTTCAATCGGATGCCGTCCTACCTGCTTGATCAGCTCAACCAGTTGCTGCGTACTCATGGCTGGATTTTGCTCTTCAGCTCCTGCCATTGAATAGATTTTGGTAGTATCATCTAAGGTGCCATCTATGTCGTCCACACCAAAGCTCAAAGACAGCTGCGCTGTATCTCTACTGATCATAGCCCAGTATGCCTTTATATGCTGAAAGTTGTCGAGGTAAATGCGTGCTATCGCATAATTTCTCAAATCTTCGATGACCGAAGATTCAGGAATGTGCGACATTTGATTGTCTTTGTTTCTAAACTTGAGGGGGATAAATGTTTGAAATCCGCCTGTTTTGTCTTGCAACTGACGCAGTTGCTCCATATGATCAACGCGGTGATGAAATGCTTCTATATGGCCATAAAGCATCGTTGCGTTTGAATACATGCCCAGTTTGTGCCACTCCTCATGAATGGCCAACCATTGTTCTGCATTACATTTATCCTTAGCGATCTGGTCTCGTATCTCCGGATGGAAAATTTCCGCTCCGCCGCCCGGCATGGACTCCAATCCCGCTTCCTTCATCATGCGCATACCCGTAGCGTAATCTACTTTTGCCTTCTTAAAAATATAATGATATTCAACCGGTGTCAATGCCTTGACGTGAAGTTGTGGACGATGTTTTTTTATAGCAGAAAACAAATCCATATAAAACTGCATATTGTATTGCGGGAGCACCCCTCCTACTATATGGACTTCTGTAACCGGTTCATTATCATATTTTTTGATGGTTGACAGCATATCTTCCATGCTTGCTTCCCATCCTTCTGACCGCTCTTTAATTAAACGCGAATAGGAACAGAACTTACAGTCATACACGCATAAGTTGGTCGGTTCTATATGGAAATTCCGGTTGAAATAGGTGTAGTTGCCATTTTTTTTCTCCCGAATATAGTTTGCTAATACGCCTAAATAGCCTAATTCGCCTTTCTCGTAAAGTACTACCCCTTCTTCGAAGCTTATGCGCTCATTGTTAAGAACTTTTAATGCTATTTCTTTTAATTCTGCATCTAAATGGGGATCATCGATGACCAGCTGTAACCTATTATCTGCTTCCATACACAAATATCTTACCGACAAACTTAGATAAACTTGGCTGGATATGCAAACATGTAACCGTCTCGTTAAAGTAAGATTTACGGGCTGTAGGGTTTCCGCGGTAAGCGGTAGGCACGTATTACGTATAACTTACGACTTAAAACTCGCCTCAAACAATTTTAAAACTCACTTGTTTGTTTTATTGGAAAGATTGAGGTAGCTTTAAATCAACAAATAACAACCTCCGTTTTTTGTTCTAATTTCTTGAGTTATGGATACATTAAAGGTAGAGCCCATTGTTTTGCGTAAACTAACCATTGAAGACGCGGAAATCTTCGACAATGTCTATACGAGACCGGACCTGTTCTGGAAAATCAATATCAATGATGAAGTTGGTGATGAGACGGTCGAAGAGTTTACTAAAAGAATGCTTTGGTTATGTAAGTACATTTATACGATTCGGTTGAAAAATGAACCGGAAAAGGTAATCGGCTGTTGTGTGTTGTATAACTGGAATAAAAAGAAAAAAGACATTTTTTTCGGAGGTTCTCTATTACCGGAATATTGGGGAAAAGGAATTATGCCAGCTGCTTTCAATCAAATGATCGAGATGGCGAAATATTGTTTGGGCGCTTCCTTTATAAAAATATGCATTAATGAGGATAATCAGCCGGCTACTCGAATGGTAGAGAAGCTAGGTTTTTTTAACGCATTAAAAGAGGAAGAATTTGTAACCTATACCCGTCCCATCGATCTACCGGCCTCTACGGCTAAGTTGATTCATAAGGATAAGGGATTTCAGCAAGCAATTTAATGTGAGTGATGCCTGCCTTCCTGTAGGCAGGAATTTTGAATGATGAACGAGTAGTGGCGGTAGCACCTACCGACAGGCAGGCTTTTGAATTTTTACCATCCCTACGGCAGTCAGGCTTTTGAATTTTTACTTTTTACTTTTGAATTTTAAAATAAAATGTATATTTGCGCCATACATTCAACAATGTATTGATCAATTCCTCTTTAAAAGAGTCTTGATTTATAAAGAAGTGGCGAGAGACCGGCTCTAAGACCCACTGGCAACCATCCGAAGCGTTCGGAAAAGGTGCCAAATCCTGTCCCAGATAAATGGGAGCATATAAATGAATAAGACAATGAAATCGTATTCAACTATCAGCACATTCAAGTCCGGTGCAGTACTTTACCGGCAATCATTCGATCATACCTTCACTGGCAAAAAGCAGTCTTTTTCTTATATACATTGCTCTTGCATGTGTATGTGCTGTTGTTAAAAAGAACACTCTTTTTAACCGATGCTAAACATACATCGTTTTGATGTATTGTATGCGCATACGTCTACACTAATAAACAAACGATTAAACATTTTAAAGAAGAATCCAATGTCAACTAAAAATCTAAAATTTGATACTTTACAAGTCCATGCGGGACAAGAAGTAGACCCTGCTACTAATGCACGGGCGGTTCCTATTTATCAAACGACTTCCTATGTCTTTAACAATTCTGAGCACGGTGCGAATTTATTCGCTTTAAAAGAGTTCGGGAATATATATACGCGAATCATGAATCCGACAACGGATGTTTTTGAAAAGCGTATTGCGGCGCTTGAGGGAGGGGTAGCAGCGGTTGCGGTGGCCTCCGGACAGGCAGCACAATTTTTGGCCTTAACAAATATTTTGGAAAGTGGTGAGAACTTTGTGACCGGTTCCAATTTATACGGCGGCACCTATAACCAATTTAAGGTGTCTCTCAAACGTTTGGGTATTGAGGCGCGTTTTGCAAAAAATGATGAGGCAGCCGCTATTGAAGCGCTTATTGACGATAAAACAAAGGCTATTTATATTGAAACAATCGGTAATCCAAGTTTCAACATCCCCGATTTTGAGGCGGTTGCCGCAGTGGCGCGAAAATTTGAGCTTCCGCTGATTGTTGATAACACCTTCGGTGCCGGAGGTTACCTATTTAAACCCCTGGAACATGGGGCACACGTGGTGGTCGAATCGGCAACAAAATGGATCGGTGGTCATGGAACTAGCATTGGTGGTGTAATCGTTGATGGTGGCAATTATGATTGGGGCAATGGTAAATTTAAGCAGTTCAGCGAACCTTCCGAGGGATACCATGGCCTGGTATTTAAGGATGTGTTCGGTGTAAATGGGCCTTTTGGTAATATACAGTTTGCAATCCGCGCCCGTGTAGAAGGACTGCGGGATTTCGGTCCGGCCCTCTCCCCTTTTAATTCATTCTTATTGCTTCAGGGATTAGAAACGCTTTCGTTGCGTGTACAACGACACGTTGACAACGCACTAAGTGTAGCTAAATGGTTGGAGCAGCATCCCTTGGTCCAATCGGTTAATTATCCGGGTTTGGAATCACATCCGGCGCATGCTCGTGCTAAGAAGTATCTACAGCATGGTTTTGGAGCAGTATTGTCTTTTGAACTGAAAGGCGAAAAGGAAAGTGCAACAGCTTTTGTGGATAGTTTGCAGTTAATCAGCCATTTAGCCAATGTGGGTGATACAAAGACGCTGATTATTCAGCCTTCGGCTACAACCCATCAACAACTTTCGGATGAGGAACAACTGGCTGCCGGTGTTACGCCAACAGCCTTGCGCTTGGCCGTTGGTATTGAACATATAGATGATATAATAGCTGATTTACAGCAAGCTTTCGAGAAGATTAAATAGAAAAATTTAACAGCGCATTTGGCGCCTATTATATATGAGTATCCATAAATTCAATTATAATAAAACCTTCCGGCTTGAAAACGGGAAGCGATTGAGGGGTTTACAGATAGCCTACCATACCTATGGTCGATTAAATACACGTAAAGATAATGTGGTATGGGTTTGTCACGCGCTGACTGCAAATTCGGATGTGTTCGACTGGTGGCCCGGTTTGTTTGGGGAAAGAGATCTGTTCAATCCGCAGGAACATTTTATTATTTGTGCTAATATTATCGGATCTCATTATGGGACAACCAATCCGTTGACAACCAACCCAAGTACCGATCAACCTTATTATTTATCTTTTCCGCAGTTCTCCATTCGGGATCTGGTGGCGGCACATGAGCTTTTAGCGCAGCACCTGGGCATTGATAAGATTAAAGTACTAATTGGAGGCTCGTTGGGCGGGCAACAAGCCATGGAATGGGCTATTATCCATCCTGATCGGATTGAGAATCTTGTCTTATTGGCTACGAATGCCCAACATTCGCCTTGGGGCGTTGCCTTCAATGAAAGCCAGCGGTTGGCGATCAGTGCCGACCGGACCTTTTATGCGAATAAACCTAATGGCGGAGCGAAAGGTTTGAAAGTAGCTAGGAGTATCGCCTTACTTTCTTACAGGACTTACGAAACATACGGCGCCACGCAACTGGAAAGCTCGGATGAGAAAATAGATGATTTCCGTGCCTCTTCCTACCAAAATTATCAGGGAGAGAAATTAGTGAAGCGCTTCAATGCCTACAGTTATTGGTTTCTGAGTAAGGCCATGGATGCCCACAACGTGGGAAGGGGTCGTGATGGCGCAGAGAAGGCTTTGCAGCATATCCGTGCAAAAACGTTGGTTATTGGTATTACAAGCGATATATTATTTCCTTTGGATGAACAAAAGTATTTGGCCAAACATATTAGAAACGCCAAATTTGCGGCCATCAACTCCTTTTATGGACATGACGGATTTCTGATCGAAACCAAGCAGATCAGTAAAGAAATCGCTGCTTTTTTGAAACAAAGTTATCCCAATCGCTTGGATAGAACCTTGCAACCACTTATTTAATAATATATAGAGAAGAAGATCTAACAGAACAATGAGTAAAAAGCTTACACTAGGATTGTTTGGCTTTGGCGTGGTAGGCCAAGGCTTATACGATATCATTAAAACCAAAAAGCTAAACCTGGAAATCAAACGTTTTGCTATTAAAAACCCCGACAAAAAAAGAACACTACCCCTGGAATTATTTACTACCCAAGCAGATGAACTATTGGATGACGTGGAGATCAATACCATTGTAGAGCTCATAGACGACGCCGATGCCGCTTTCCATATCGTATCGAAAGCCCTAAAGAACGGCAAAAACGTCGTTTCAGCTAATAAAAAAATGATCGCCACACATTTGGAAGAGCTGGTAGATATTCAGCAGGCGTATGGAACGAGTCTTTTATATGAAGGGGCGGTATGTGGTAGTATTCCTATTATCCGTAACTTAGAGGAGTACTACGACAATGAGCTACTCCATTCCGTTTCCGGTATTTTTAATGGGTCGTCCAATTACATATTGTCCAAGATCTTTAACGAGCATATGGACTATGACACCGCGTTAAAACAAGCACAGCATCTAGGTTTTGCTGAAACGGATCCCATCTTGGACGTGGGTGGTTTTGATGCAAAATTTAAACTTGCTATTGTTGCTTCTCATGCGTACGGATTATATGTGAAACCGGAAGAAATTCTTAACATTGGTATCGATCAATTATCCGATTACGACATTCGTTTTGCACGGGAGAAAAACTACAAAATTAAATTAGTGCCGACGGCTAAGGAAATTGGAAATGAAAAAGTAATACTCTACGTAATCCCTAAGTTTGTGAATGAGAAAAGCATTCTTTATTCTGTAGAGAACGAATATAATGGTGTAGTGGTACAGGCTGCGTTTGCCGATCAACAGTTTTTCTATGGAAAAGGTGCCGGAGGGCATCCAACCGGTTCAGCTGTGCTGTCAGATATCGCTGCTTTACGGTATGACTACCGCTATGAATATAAAAAGCACCTGGAAGCAACCCAGTTGAATCATAGTAATAACCATAAGATCACCGTATACCTACGGTATAATGATGAATCTATTTTGGAAAAGCTAAACTTTCTAAAGGTATCAGAAAGACACTATGCCCGCGAATTCAAATACATTATCGGTGACATTAATCTGGAGTCTTTGATCGCCAATAAGGACTTATTGGCCGCCGATAAGGGATTTGTGGTTGAGGTACCTTAGGTTAGTTGTTAGTTATTCGTTTTTAGTTATTAGTTGTTAGTTATTAGTTGTTAGTTATTGGTTTTTAGTTGTTAGTTATTGGTTTTTAGTTGTTGGTTATTGGTTATTGGTTGTTAGTTATCACTAATAACTAATAACGAGCAACAAATAACGATTACAAATGCTGCGCAATTACATAGCCGCTTGCCCAGGCCCATTGGAAGTTATAGCCGCCTAGCCAGCCGGTAACGTCAACACATTCGCCACCGAAAAAGAGTCCTTTGCATTTTTTTGCTTCCAGACTTTTCGAAGATAGTTCTTCCGTGCTGACACCTCCACGCATTACTTCAGCTTTGTCGTAGCCTTTGCTACCTGCCGGTTTCACTTCAAAGCGGTGAATCACCTGTTCCATTAGTTTCACGTCTTGTTTGCCGACGGATGCGATTTTCTTATCGATAGGTAGAAATTTGCCTAATGCTTCAGTAAACTTCTTAGTAAAGTGATCTTGCAATAGCTGTGCAAGGAGTCGCTTCCCCCCTTTTTCGCGTTCTAGCTGAATTAGTTGGGCAATGCGTTGTTTCGGCAGTAAGTCGATCCAAATCAGCTCGCCCGGATTCCAATAGGAGGAAATCTGTAAAATGGCAGGGCCGCTAAGGCCCCAATGCGTGAATAAAATATTTTCTTCAAAGCTTGCTCGATTGTTCCAGACTTTACTGAAAATCGAATTGCCCGCCAAAGCACTGAACCATTCGGTATCCTTTCCGGTGATTGTCAGCGGAACCAGTGCCGGTGCTGTGGCGGTCACGGCCAAGCCGAATTGCTTTGCTATACGAAGCGAAAAATCACTAGCCCCCAATTTAGCAATAGGGAGTCCACCGCTGGCCATAACCACCTTGGGAGCCTCCAAGCTTTCCAAACGGCCTTTATGATGGAACATGACCTGAAAAGATCCGGTTGCCGGATTCTTTTCGATAGATTTAACCTCAGCCTCTAAAATCACCCGTTGCCCCAGTTCCTTAAGTAAGCGTTCAAATACAGCCACCACATCCTTAGCCTTGTTGGAATTCGGAAACAACTGTCCTAAGGTCTTCTCCTGCCCTGCAATACCCTGTTGCTCAAAAAAATGGATGGTATCATCGACGCTCCATTGATGGAGTGCGGCAACACAAAAGTGTTCATTTTCAGAGATGAAATTAGTGGGAGCTGTGTATAAATTGGTGTAATTACAACGGCCCCCTCCTGAAATCAATATTTTGGCGCCTAACTTGTCGTTTCGTTCCAGCACTGCTACCCTTTTGCCTAAGTAACCAGCCTGCACCGCACACATGAGACCGCAGGCACCTCCACCTATGATTAGGACATCATATTCCATGGAAAATAATTTTAGTCAACAGATAACACACGTTTCTCGTCCCAGCTTCGTTCCGCCAATTGTAATAGATAAATCACATCCCGAGCCTGTTCAGCCGTTACGGCTAATTCTGTTTTTCCGAGGATGGCATCACGCACATTTTCGTAATAACCCGGATAATTTCCCTTTTGGCTGCGAATCTTTCTCCGATTTTCCGGTTCTTCAGCCGTTGTATTGAGGATGCCCCATGTTTCTTCCGGTTCTTCGCCCCAATTCGGTAGATCGGCCGGTGTTTTTCCTTCCCGAAGTGCCGCTTCCTGTGGATCGACACCCGGTTTTACAAAGGCACCTTCCGTACCATATAAAGCAAAACGTGGCGTCGGTTCTTTCACCAACATACTTCCTTTGAGGGAAACTTTTAATTGTGGATAATATAATAAGACTTCGAAATCATCCACCGCCCCTACTCCTTCCCGCATTTTACGTAGTGACGCAAAGAGTGCTTGCGGTTTGCCGAATAATTGTAAGGTCTGATCGATGAGGTGTGCTCCAAGGTCGAACCAAATCCCCGAACCGGGTAGGTCATCCTCACGCCAGGCATTCGGCCGGAGGTAGTTGCGGAAACGGTCATAGCGAATTTCCATCGTTACCAATCGCCCGAGTTCGCCACTAGCGATCACGTCTTTTACGGTCAGGTAATCGCTATGCCAACGAGCGCTGTGGAAGACGGATAATACTTTACCTTGACTTTTTGCTATTGCAATCAGTTCGTTTGCTTCTTCCAATGTATTGGTAAAAGGTTTTTCTACTACCACATGTTTGCCCCCCAATAAGGCAGCTTTGCAAAGACTAAAATGTACATCGTTGGAAGTCGCAATAACAACTAAGTCAATCTGTTCATCATTAAAGATATCCTGTACATCGGTTACGATGTTTACGTCCGGATATTTAGTCCGTAATATATGTTGCTGTTCTTCCCGACGGGCATAGACTTTTGTTAATCTTAAACCTACTACGGAGCTTATAAGAGGGGCATGAAGCACTTGTCCTGCCATGCCAAAACCGATCAATCCTACATTGAGTTGCATGGGAGACGAAGATAGGGAATTGAGGAGAGATGGGCAAGGGTGTAAAATTAAAAGTCCCGATTATTCGATCGGGACTTTCTGCTATACTGATTGATATAACTTATTTCTTCAAATTTACGTTAAAGGCTACAGCTTTAGGACTTACCCCTACAGCTTGACTGGCCGAAAACGTAGCTCTACCGTCATTATATAATTGATAGAAGTGCATAGTGCCTTTACTCTGATAATCCTTTGCATCTCCAACGACTATAAAACCCAATTGCGGAAGAAAGTCAATACTATAAGGTGTTTGTATTGAAGTACCTGTTGTAAGTTCCTGAACCGTTTGATTGGACAAATTCATAACTAAACAAGTTGGCTTCGTTGCACCATTATAGTTAGAACTGATCATATAAGCTTGAGTCATCGATGACGATATGCGGACAATTGCAATATCCTCTATTCCAAATTCCATTGGAGAAAGCTGCCTATTGGCTGTATTATATACATAAAGTTTGGCAGGTTTCTTTTCACCGTAAAATGTTTCGGAAGCTCCGATGTACAGAACATTTTTGACAGTGTCCGCCGCAATCTTTTGAACATTTTCGGCCACGTTAATGTTGTCCTCGACTGTCAATGTTGTTGGATTGATTACAGAGATGCGATTGTCATAACCTTGCGTTGCAGCGTCTCTCCAGCCCGAGTTGGTTACATAAACTTTGCCACCAGTTGCCGTTAATTGTTCAGGGGACCGTCCAACAGGAATATCGTTAGTAGAAAAGCTTGTAGTATCCAATACGGTAACCTTATTTTCGCCATGAGCAGTTACATATACTTTTCCGCGATAACCTAGCAGATAACGGGGTAAAGCGATGTTGATTACTTCTAGTTCTTCCTTCGATGCCGCATCTAATACAATTACTTTGTTAGCGTCAGTTGCGGTGATATATAACTTCGATCCATAAATGATCATATCATTACCACCCTTTCCAATAGTTCCAGAATAAGCATTTTCCGTGTAGCTACCATTGTAAAACCCGAGGAAATCCAACGAAGAGTTTAAATTAGAACCTTCGTTCAAAAAGTAATAACCTATCTCTTCAGGGCCAGTCGGCAACGGTTGAGGATCATCGTTTTTACTACACGCTCCCAGTGTAAGTAAGGTTCCGGCTAATAAGCTTAGGTAAAGAGAGTTGATTTTTGTCTTCATTTGTTGTTTATAAGGTGAATTTTTATTGTATGCTTGTTATAACGGCTTAACAAGTAAAATTGCTACTCTTAAGCTGAAATTTAATTGGTGTGTATATTGTCTTAGATCTATAAGCTGATATTTTCCTTCTGTTGACAAAAATAGCCATTCGGGATGATTATCCAAAAGTAATACTTGCCAGGCTTTGATTTTGTATGCAAGTTTATGAGTTTTTTGTTACCTTAGTTGCACAAACCTGAATACGGATGAAAATACTGCTCTCTTTCTGCCTATTGTTTATTTCTTATAAAATCTATGCCCAACCGATGGATACCCTATTTTTAAAGAATTTAATTGAAAGTCATCCCGAACTTTTTAAAGCTGTTCTCGATGATCCGCAACGAAAGCAGGTGCAAATTCTTTATACCCAAATAGATCGCGATAAACATAATAAACCACATTTTACTTCTTTTAGCTACCGATTAAATCCTAACTGGTATTTCTATCCCGCCAGTACGGTTAAGCTCCCGGCATCTATCTTCGCCTTGGAGAAAATCAATGAGCTGAAAATTAAAGGACTGGATAAAAATACCCCGCTGAAAATCGATAGCGCTTGGGAAAGACAAACAACGGTTGAGATCGACTCTTCCTCCGCCAATGGACTGCCCAGTATCGGGCATTATATCAAAAAAATCTTACTGACCAGTGATAACGATGCCTTCAATCGTCTTTACGAATTCTTGGGACGGGCTGATATCAATCGCCGCTTGAAGAAATATGGGGCCAGTCATAGTCGCATTATCAATCGCCTAGCGATTGGCGATAAGGGTGAATGGGCGAAACATACGAACCCAATTACTTTTTATAAAGATGATCAGCTTATCTATCAACAAGCGGCCCAATACGATCCGCAAGATTACCCCTTAGATCTACAAAATCTAATTCGTGGTAAAGCTTATAGGGATGCCAATGACAGTCTCATTCATAAGCCCTACAGCTTTGAAGGGCTCAATGCATATGCGCTAGCCGATCAGCAGCTGATCATGAAAAAACTGCTTTTTCCCGAAGCCTTCCCGAAGAAAGAACGATTTCATCTGAGGGATGAAGACTATCGCTTCATCTACTACTATATGTCGCGTTTTCCACAGGAATCCGATTTTCCTAAATATGACAGCACTGAATTCTGGCCTACCTATAGTAAGTTGTTGTTTTTCGGTCGGGAAAAAGGTGTCCATCCGGATGGTGGTATCCGCAGTTTCAATAAGTATGGTGATTCCTACGGCTACAATATCGACAACGCTTATATCATAGATTTTAAAAACGGTGTCGAATTCCTGCTAACAGCTGTTGTGCAATCCAACAATAACGAAATCTATAATGACAGTGTTTATGAATACGAAGAGGTCACCTACCCTTTTCTGAAAAACCTAGGTAGGTTGGTTTATGAACATGAGCTAAAACGGGAAAAGAAGGTGAAGCCGGATTTGGGAAAGTTTATTTTTGGTGAATCGTTGAGTCAGAAATTAGCCAATTAGCCAATGTGATAATGTCGGCTTACTATCGCGATAGGTAGTTTCGCGTTTTAAGCGTATTTACCATGATTTATACCTTGTAAATCGTCAATTAATCGAGTAGTTTTTATACGGCTAATGATGGTTCAGTAATAGTGATAAAGCGCAAACCAACGAATAACCAATAACTAACAACCAATAACCAATAACTAATAACTAATAACCAATAACTAATAACCACAAACCTCACAAGGCATAATATTATTATTGCAGTTTAAGACATTGAAGTCGACGAACTCAGTGATGCCGGCGATTTTTCCGCGTTCACTATGTTGCCAGATATCCCACGGGCGATTGATATAATCAGGTTTATCCTCACGCTCGTAATGTGCAATCCATAAGGGGTATTTATCAAACTTTTCACCCAGGTAATCGCGGTAAAAAGTGATATAGGTATAAATAACGGGACGGATACCGTAGTGGTTGTGCAGGGTATTCAGACAGTCTTGTAAACGCTTTTTCAAAACTGTTTTATCGGTACGATAAGTTTTTTCGATATCAACAACGGGAGGCAAACAGCCTTCCAACCTTCCCACTCGTTTAATAAAAAGTTCTGCTTGTTTTACACCGTCTTTATTCGGATGAAAAAAGAGATAGGCACCTCGTTTTATACCGTGTGCCTTTGCTTCTTGCCAGTTGGTTTTAAATTTTTTATCAGTACGCATCCCCATCGAGGCGCGCATATAAACGAAGGAGATATGAATATCGCTATCCTGAGGCATAGATAAAGCATCCCAATCAATTTTACCTTGATATTGGGATATATCGATGCCGTGTGTATGGTATCCTGCGGGTATTTTAATGCCGTAATGCGTGCATTTATGGAATAGAAAATGGTTAACGACTGCAATGCAGGCTAATGCCAACCCACAGCACAGGGCTAATATCCATTTCCAGCGAGTGGGTCTTTCGCTACTCTTTTTCTTTCCTTTTCTTCTCTTTCTTCTAGTCGCACTCATTTATAAGCTGGCCCTCACCATTCTATCTGCGCCATGTATATCCTGTTTAAGTAGGATATTTTTGAATCCCTTTTTTGTTAGTAAATCTTTTACTTCCTGCCCGAAATTTCGATTGATCTCAAAATAGAGCTTCCCCCCTTTTTCCAGATGCGCTAAGGCGAATGCGGCAATCGTCTCATAAAAGAGTAACGGTGCCTGATCTTCCACAAAGAGAGCCAAATGTGGTTCAAATTGTAATACATTCGGATGCATTCCCTTCTGCTCGCTATTGGTGATGTAAGGCGGATTACTGACAATCACGTCGAATTTAACCTCTTCTGCAAAGATAATATCCCATTCCAGGATATCGGCCAGCATAAAGTGAACAGGGCATTGGTTGTCCGCTGCATTCTGCTTTGCTACGGCCAGTGCTTCAACCGATACATCCAAGGCGTAAACCTGTGCTTGATTAACATACTTTTTAATAGCAATTGGAATACAGCCCGAACCCGTGCCTATGTCTATTAGTTTAGATTCCGAGCTATTGGACAGTTTTAAATCCTGAATGATAAGATCTACAAGTTCTTCGGTCTCGGGACGAGGAATCAAGACATGTTGATTCACATGGAGGGATAATCCCATAAAAGGTGTGTGCCCTATGATATACTGAACCGGTTCACCGGCACTTATACGGCTGGCGGCATCTTCTAGCTGGTCCAGTTGCTCGTCGTTCAAGTTCATGGATTTGTGAAGGAGTAAGTCTCTTCTGCTATACCCTAACAGATCCTCCAACACAACGAGAAAGATGCTTTCCGCTTCGGTAGCTTCGTATAAAACAGCTAATTTTTCTATGAATCGTTTTTTGACGGTTTCGAGTTGCATGGCATTCAAAAGTAAAAATTCAAAAGTAAAAATTCAAAAGTAAAAAGCCTGCCGTGAGGTATCAGGTATCAAGACACCTGCCTACCGGCAGGCAGGTAGATATCAAGACTTTTTTAGTTGTGCGTTGCGAGTTTTCTTTGTCTTCTTGCTATTTCCCTGTTCTACTACTCAACTATCCGCACTTTAAACTTCCTAGCAACGCACAAAAAAAACTTATTCATCACTCATCATTCCTGCCTATCGACAGGCAGGCAACATTCATCATTTAAAACTCCACTCAACATAACATAAAACTGTAAAAAAAATCGGCCTATTGATCGACAGCTACTAAAATTCATTAGGTTTGTGCATGCCTAATCACGAAATCTATATGCGGCGTTGTCTGGAACTCGCTGAGCTCGGTCAGGGTAGTGTCAGTCCAAATCCGATCGTTGGGGCTTTGGTTGTACATCATGATACCATCATTGGCGAGGGATGGCATCGAAAATACGGAGAGGCCCATGCCGAACCGAATGCTATTGCCGATGTTTTTAACCGTTATCCAAACGCTGCTGATCTATTGAGAGAATCGACCGTCTACGTTACTTTAGAGCCTTGCTCCCATCATGGGAAAACGCCCCCTTGTGCCGATCTGCTCGTCAAGCATCAAGTAAAACAAGTGGTTGTTGCTTGTAACGATCCGTTTGAACAAGTAAACGGTCGTGGTATTGCCAAATTGCGTGAAGCGGGAATTGACGTACTTGAAGGTGTGCTGGAAGAAGAAGCAAAATTTGTAAACCGTCGTTTCTTTACTCGGGTGCAGCACCAACGACCTTATGTTATACTAAAATGGGCAGAAACAGCAAATGGTTATTTTGCTCCTAAAGGTGAAAAACAGCAATGGATCACGGGCTGCGCTGCACAGGTGGTCAACCATCGGTGGCGTAGCGAAGAAGATGCGGTTTTAGTAGGAGCCAATACGGCGTTGATCGATAATCCACAATTGACTGTCCGCCACTGGTTTGGAAGAAATCCCAAACGGATCGTTATTGATAAAGAGCTTTCGCTCCCACCTCATCTTCATTTGTTTGATAAAGAAGCGGAAACAATTGTATTCAACGCGAAAAAAACCGATTGGCAAGACAGACTAAAGTTGATTGCGTTGGAAAATTTCGACTGGTATTTGCCACAAAATATTCTATATCAGCTTCACTTGATGGATGTTCAATCACTTATTGTTGAAGGCGGTATAAAAACGCTCAATCTATTTATAAAGGCGGGTTTGTGGGATGAAGCGCGTGTGTTTAGAGGACAGGCTTATTGGAAGGATGGTTTAGACGCTCCCCGTTTGCAGGTTATACCTCAAATCAAGGAAAACATAGGGAATGATTCACTTACCGTTTATTTTAACAAATAGAGATGCTCTTAGTCCTTTTAAGTGTTTTGTGCAGCGTCACGGTATCGGTGATTATCAAATTGGCTAGGCGCTATTCGGTTAACACCCCGCAAATGATTGCATGGAATTATCCGATGACTGTCTTATTGAGCTACCATTACCTGAAGCCCGATCTAAGTAATTTTTCCATCGCAGAGGCGCCATTAATAAGCTATTTAGCATTGGGATTATTACTACCCTCCCTCTTTATTATCATTGCGGGATCTATACGCTATTCGGGCATTGTGCGAACGGAAGTGGCTCAACGTCTGTCTCTTTTTATTCCACTCCTGGCTGCATTCTTTATCTTTAATGAACATCCAAGTGCTACCAAACTTTTTGGCGTAGCCATCGGATTAGCGGCCATCGTATGCTCTATTAAATGGCAGACACGCAATCAACACAGCCTTACAAGCAGAAATGCCTGGCAGTATCCGCTGATGGTATTTTTCGGTATGGGAATAATCGATATTCTTTTTAAACATATTGCCCAATACCAAGCAGTTTCGTATAGAACTTCGATTTTTTTGGTTTTCGTACTCTGTACCTTAGTGTCGTTTTTGTACCTCGGCTTTTTAGCAAGTACCAAAAAGGAAAAATTTTCGCTTTCAGGAACCCTTTGGGGATTGGGGCTGGGACTTTTTAACTTTGGAAATATCCTCTTTTATATGAAAGCTCATCAGGCTTTACCAAACAATCCTTCTGTTGTGTTTTCAGGAATGAATATAGGTGTCATTGTTGTAGGTGCAGTTGTTGGTTTATTCCTGTTTAAGGAGAAATTAAGTACTTTAAACAAAGTTGGATTGGTATTGGCAGTGATCTCAGTAATTATCATTGGCCTATTATAAGCTTTAAGCGAATTATTATTCATGAATTTATTTGAAGATACCTATAAAACGATTGAAAAACCGGCTGAAGGTCTGTTCAAGGACAAAGGAAGTAAATTTATTGCCTATGCCTACCCTTTTAGTGATCCGGAAGATCTCAAAAATGTGATAACCGAAGTGAAAGATCTCCATCCGAAAGCACGACATCACTGCTGGGCTTACCGTTTAACAACAGATCGTTCCGTATTCCGCTTAAACGATGATGGGGAGCCTTCCGGTACGGCCGGTCGCCCCATATTAAATGTACTTCTATCACATGATTTGACGAACCTAATGGTAGTGGTAGTACGTTATTTCGGTGGTACACTGTTAGGCGTTCCAGGATTGATCAATGCTTATAAAAGCGCTACACAAGACGCCGTCAGTCAGGCCCGGATAATAGAAAAAACAGTCAATGACGTATATGAGGTGAGTTTCGATTACATGCAGATGAATGATGTGATGCGCATTGTTAAAGAAGACGATCTAATTGTGCAGCAGCAGGCTTTCGATAATAACTGTTCACTGACTTTTGAGATCCGCCAAACACAAGTCAATCATACCTTAAGTAAATTACAACATTTAACGAACGTAAAAGTAAAATACCTGCGGACCAACTAGCATATGAAGATGACGGATACCGATCTTATATTGAATGCCGATGGCAGCGTTTACCACTTGAATTTATTGCCTGAAGATTTGGGCGATACCATTATTACCGTAGGCGATCCTGACCGTGTTGGTCAAGTAAGCAAGTACTTTGATCGGATTGAAGTGAAGAAAGGTAAGCGAGAATTTATTACACATACCGGTTATGTGGGACAAAATAGGCTGAGTGTTATCTCAACAGGAATCGGCACAGATAATATCGATATTGTATTAAATGAGCTCGACGCTTTGGTAAATATCGATCTGCGTAGTCGTACAGTTAAATCGCAGTTACGATCATTGAATATCATAAGGATTGGCACATCAGGTGCCCTACACAATGATATTCCTTTAGATTCCATTTTGATATCCACTTTCGGTATCGGGCTCGATCCGCTGTTGCATTATTATCGAAAAGAAGAAGCTGCGGTTGAATTGGAATTG
Source organism: Olivibacter sp. EAT-5 (assembly GCF_044784325.1). Taxonomy (NCBI): domain Bacteria; kingdom Pseudomonadati; phylum Bacteroidota; class Sphingobacteriia; order Sphingobacteriales; family Sphingobacteriaceae; genus Olivibacter; species Olivibacter sp. EAT-5. The sequence goes on from NZ_CP173028.1 coordinate 4,528,558, forward strand.
CAGACGGCCTTTCAAACGCATTTATCAACCCAATATATACATCCCTATGTGGCTGCTTGTTCCGACAATTTGTTGCATCAACTGGCCAAAGGCCTTCCGCAAGGAATCACTTTGACGGCTCCGGGGTTCTATGCACCGCAGGGGCGAGTTACACGTGCAGAACAACACCAAACGAATTTGTTAAACAAGCTTTGTTCCTTCCGTTATAAGGGAATGCGCATCGCCAACTTAGAGATGGAAACAGCGGGTATATATGGCTTAGCTAAATCGTTGGGGCATCAAGCGATTTCCGTAAATGCGATATTGGCAAGTCGCTTAGAGGCCGTCTTTAGCAAAGAACCGCAGAAGACCGTTGAAAAGGCAATACGTTTAGTATTAGCGCATTTCTAAGTCCCGGATACGACTTTTAGCTAATAATCCACAGGTAGCTTCTTCATAAAGTCAGCCACTGGCATGTGATCTGATTTTCTGAAAGGACATTTTAGATCAAACAACTTTTTAATTCTTGATACCCTGAAGTCGCGATACTCATGGCGAAGGTGGCACCAAGCGATGAGATGCCAGCTAAAGGCGTAAAAAATAAGTCCGATTGCTTCCACTTCACGACAACTTCGCTCACCATTTTCCTTTTCATAATCGATACGCAAGATTGATTTATTGGTGATGGCATGCTGAATGGTGGATAAATATTCAAAATCATTTTGGAGGCGGGATGGAATTTGTAATTTAATATGCTCGTTCAGGAACTCCAATTGCTCTTTTTGTTGACCTCGCATTACATTTTTGACTTTGTTTAATGCTGCGGTATAATGTTTTTGTATAGAACGATCAGCGAAACCCGCTAGAAAACGTTCCATAAGGATCAGTGCATTGGCTTCGTCATTTGTGAAAGATATCGGTGGCAGAAAGTAGCCTTGAACAATATAATAACCTTTGTTCGCTTCAAAACTGATAGGAATACCTTGCTCATTAATTGCTCGGATATCTCGGTAAACTGTTCGGGTGCTAATTTCAAATTTTTCCGCGATCGCCTCTACTCCGACATATCTGCGTGACTGAAGTAACGTTACAATACCAAAAAGTCTGTCAATTCTATTCATGTGAGTTCGAGAACCTAATTCTAGAAAAAGATTGACAAGTATAGAAAAAAGTCATTTAAGATAAGTAAAAGTTTATCTTTGAAATTTAGCCAATAGCGATGATTAAAAGTTTAACCCGGCACGACTATGAACGTGTCATGGAGATTTGGGAAAGTGCGGTAAGAGCGACTCATCATTTTCTTAAAGAAGAAGATATTTTGTATTATAAAGAACTGATTTATAATAAATACCTCGACTCAGTAGATTTATACGGTCACATCAGGCAAGATGGCATACTAACCGGCTTCATTGGGATCTCCGGCCAAGCCATCCAAATGCTATTTATAGATGCAACCAAACGCGGGATCGGAATAGGTAAAAAATTAGTGCAGTATGCCTTGGATGAAAAGGATGCAAGAACCGTTGATGTCAATGAGCAGAATCAGCAAGCGGTCGGCTTTTACAAGCATATGGGTTTTGTGGTTGTCGGCCGTACCGCTGTAGATGATGCAGGAAAACCCTATCCCATCTTAAGTATGGAATGGGGAAATGTTTAATAATATAAAAAAAGTGTCTAAAAAGTCCATCACCATCGTTCCTCGCAATGACCTTCGAGTCCTACAGAGCGAGGATATAACTAAATCGTCCTTTGGGCTCCTTTGTTTTTGTTTAAAAACTGACCGCTCGCAATGACACTTTTTTTAGGTGTTAACTACCTTTTAAACACTTTCTTACATTGTTTTAGCGTCACCAATTATGCTTGTTTTGCAAGCTGTATATTGCTCACTAATTTGATGTCTTCACCAAGAGCAAGGCCTCCTGTTTCAGTTAGTGCATTGTAAGTAAGACCGAAGTCCTTACGGTTAATTTTTCCGGTAATTTCAAAGCCCGCTTTGGTATTGCCGTAAGCATCTTTTTCAATCCCGCCAAATTCAGCTTTAAGCGTAACAGGTTTAGTTATTCCTTTCATCGTTAAGTCACCCGTTAATTCAAATTCATCATCCCCAATCTTTCTCCAAGAAGTGGAGTTAAACGAAATTTCAGGATGGCTATCTGCATCAAAAAAATCACCGGTTCTTAAATGGTTATCGCGATCAGCATTTTTAGTGTCTATGCTTTTTACATCAATTCTAAAATTCGCTGTTACCTCTTCAAAACCATCTGTTGCTGTCGCTTGACCGTCAAATTGATTAAACGCACCGGTAACGGTGGAGATTACCAAATGTTTGATCTTGAACTGTACATCCGAATGTACAGGATCTACTACCCATGTTGTTGCCATATTTTTAAATTTTTAATACATTTCTGTCTTGATGAATCAAAGATAAATACTTTAATATTAAATTAATGTTTAAACATTTATTGTGAAATTGCTATGACGGTTTAGGCATTAGGCATTAGGCATTAGGCATTAGGTTTTAGGCTATAAGCAGTAAGCTTTATAGTAAGTTTTAAGGTATAAGCTATAAGCAGTAAGCTTTAAGCTATCGGAAATCAGCAATCAGCCCATGATAACGTTAGCTAATCATCCCATTGGCTAATTGGCTAATCATCACATCGGCTAATCATTCATTGGCTAATTGGCTAATCATCACATCGGCTAATCATTCATTGGCTAATTGGCTAATCATCACATCGGCTAATCATTCATTGGCTAATCATCCCATCGGCTAACCGACCGTAGGGAGCTCATGAATGCCTTTAAAGTGAACACGAATGAATAATTATCCCCATTGGCTAATAAACTACTTCCCTACTCCACTTCCCCCTCCCCAACTCTTCTTTAGAATAATTTTTAATAAGAATTGTATTTTCAGGTTTTAGTTCTTTTCTTTGCAGAAATTTAGATAAAGTCCAAATAAGAATGAGACCGCTCTCCTACCTAACTGTTTTATTTGTCACTATTCAATCCTTATTTCTACCATCAATTATTCAAGCACAACAGATTGCTAACCTAAAGGGGGTGGTGTTGACCGCTGACGGTAAAGGTGCTGAAGGCGTTTCCGTTACCTTAAAAGGTTTAAATCGTGGCGCATCGACCGATGTTGATGGACACTATGAGATCAAGCAAGTCCCTTTCGGCTCTTACACACTTCGCGTAACGGCCTTAGGATTGAATACCCAAGAGTTGCAAATTAAGGTGGACGACCTTGAAGTGGATGTACAGACGATCATCTTAACAGAAAGTGCCGCCACGCTCAGCGAGGTGGTGGTTAATGGTGTAGGCGCTAATCCGTATACGAGAAGAAAAAGCAATTTTGTCTCCAAACTACCGCTTAACAACCTCGAAAACCCCCAAGTTTATACGACGATTACCAAAGAAGTGCTGAGAGATCAAATAGTCACAAACTTTAACGATGCGTTAAAAAATAGCTCAGGATTAGATAAGCTATGGAGTTCGACCGGTAGAAGCGGCGATGGGGCCGCGTACTTCACCTTAAGGGGCTTTTCTACACAGCCAAATTTGATTAATGGAGTTGCTGCACTGACCAATGGCGATTTAGACCCCGCTAATATCGAGCAAATAGAGGTGGTCAAAGGGCCGTCGGGCACGTTATATGGTGGAGCACTGGTTAATTTTGGAGGTCTGATCAATATCGTTACTAAAAGACCCTTGGATACGGTAGGTGGAGAAGTTTCTTACACCATAGGCAATTATGCTCAACATCGGGCAACCTTAGATTTGTACGGTCCGCTCAATCAAAAAAAGAATCTATTAGGACGTGTAAATGCGGCATATCATAAGCAAAACAGTTTTCAGGATGCGGGGTTCAGGAAATCATTTTTCATCGCACCTTCACTGGAATATCGAGCTACTAGTCGATTGACTTTGAACTTAGATGCTGAATTATATCATTATGAAGGAACAAACCCGCTAATGATTTTTCTGAATAGAACACGACCTCTCCATGCAAATACACCGGACGAATTACAATTTGATTATAATCGGTCATATACACATGATGATGTAACGTTTAAAACCCCTACAATTAATCTAAGAGGACAAGCTTTGTATAAGATATCCGATCAATGGACATCTAGAACCCAAGTCAATTATAACCGAAGAAAAACCGATGGTTATTATCAGTATGTGATGTATACGGATGTTGATAATGAACGGTTAGGCACCATTGCAAACGACACGATATTGAGCCGTTATGTTACCAAACAAAACGCAGTAAGTGAAGTGATTAATATTCAGCAGAATTTTACGGGCGACTTTAAGATTGGTGGTTTACGGAATCGTTTGGTTTTTGGTTTAGACTACCTAAGACAGGTGAATAAAAATAATAATGCTCCTTATATTGTTTTTGATCGACTGAATTCGAGTATTGATGATCCAAATTACTACAATTACAATAAGGAGGCAATTGATGAGCGACTGGCCGCCAGTACCGGTTCTTATACCTACAATCGCGCCAGCAGTAATGTATACGGAGCTTACTTGTCTAACGTACTTAATATAACCGATCAGTTGATCGCCATGGCGAGTGTGCGCGTCGATCGCTTTCAGAGCGGTGGAACGGAGAACTTAAATACAGGTGTGGTAACGGGCGACTATGGACAGACGGCTGTTTCACCGAAATTTGGTGTCGTGTACCAAGTGATCCCTAACCAAATATCGATTTTTGCCAATTATATGAATGGCTTTCGGAATGTGGCTCCGGTTACGCAACCGCTCCCGGATATACCCAATACGTTTAAACCGCAGCAAGCTAATCAATGGGAAGGCGGCGTTAAATTGGATGTACTGGATAATCGATTGAGCTTTACTGCCAGTTACTATGATATATCCGTTAAAAATATTACGCGAACTGAATCAATCATCAGAGATGACACTACATACAACATCACCGTTCAGAATGGTACACAGTTGTCACGAGGCTTTGAATTGGACTTAACTGCACGTCCGGTAGAGGGCTTGAATATTATTTTCGGCTATAGTAATAATACCAGTAAAATTACCAATGCCGATGTGAATGTTAATGATCGCCGACCTGTTTCGGCAGGCCCCAAACATTTGCTTAATTACTGGGTTAGTTATCGTTTTCATCAAGGAGCAATTAAAGGGATTGGTTTAGGTTTCGGCGGCAATTCTGCCAGCGAGAATATTATTACCAACGATTTGCGGACCGGTACTTTTACTTTGCCGGGATATACGGTGTTGAATGCCTCTGTTTTTTATGATCATCCTAAATTTAGGATCGGATTAAAGATGGATAACTTGACTGATAAGGAATACTTTAAAGGGTGGACAACGATCGAACCGCAGATGCCGAGAAGCTTTTTGGCTAATTTAACGTATAAATTCTAAATATCGGGTTAATGGCACATGGTAAGACGAAAGCAAAGAAGAAAAAAGGAGCGATCAAAAAAATCGCTGCATTTCTGCATTTATGGCTCGGTTTGATTTCAGGCATCATTGTTTTTATTGTAGCCATTACGGGTTGTCTTTTTGTCTTCCAACATGAAATTAGCAACCTGATTCATCGCGACAAGTTTTATGTTGAAGTGCCGGAAAACGCAAAGGTGCTGCCCTTAAGTAGTTTACAAGCAACTGCTGACAAAGCGCTGGGCAAGTCGGCAACCTATATCACAAGCTATCGCGCACCGGAGAAAGCATGGGAGTTCATGTGTTATGAGGCGGGCAACCAACAAGCCCTCACCTTTTTCGGCGCCATTAACTGTTACGAATCCGTATTTATCAATCCCTACACCGGTGAGATTACCGGTCGTATTGATTACACCAGGGAATTTTTTACCATTGTGAAATATATCCATTGGAGTTTGCTGCTGAATACACCCTATGGTCAGCCAATCGTAGGATATGCTACACTCCTATTCGTCATTCTTTTAATAACAGGTTTAGTATTATGGTGGCCTAAAAATCTAAAAAAATCGAATGTCAATAAGAGCTTCAAGATCAAATGGAAAGCAGGATTTAAGCGCCTGAATTACGATTTACATAATGTGCCCGGTTTTTATGCCTTGCTAATTACACTGATTTTGGCATTAACAGGAATGGTTTGGGCCATGAAGTGGTTCGAAACGGCGGTTTATGTAACCGCTTCGCAATCAACCACACCACCGCCCTTTGTTACGAAACAGTCGGATACCACAGCAGTCGCCGTACTTTCCCCATTGGATGTTGCATTCGCTACGGCCAATAAGGAATTTGATAAAGGGTATGATCGTATTGGTTTATCACCGGCTTTCGGCAAAGAAGGTGTAATCTATGCAGCTGGTTATCGAGGCGCAGAGCTCTATTATAACACAGACGAAATACAACTAGATCAGTATACAGGGAAAAGACTTTATCGTCGTAATTACGCAGAGAAAAACAATGGTGAGAAGCTTATTGCTATGAATTACGATATTCATGTAGGCGCCATTTTAGGTTTACCCGGGAAAATCCTCGCTTTTATCGCTAGCCTAATTGCCGCTTCTTTACCGGTCACAGGCTTTATTATATGGTATGGCCGGAAGCGAAAAAGCAGGCCGGCCATACCACCAAAAGGAAAACGATTTACAGTACCAGCTGTAGACCTGCGGTAAAGCCTACATTCAGCGCTTGATAATCTTTGCTGTTCTGCTTGTCCCAAATTTTCATTTTAACCAGCTTTTTGCCATCCTCATTATCAGTATTGATGTAATTAATCGATGGACCGCCATATAGATATATATTAGGTCCTATTTTGATGGAAGGTAGAATACGTAAACCATTTTTATTAAAGTAATTGCCATCAAAATCAGTTAGCGTGATGGATGAGATTTCAGCAGCGAGCCTAAAGTTGGTTCGATTTAACAGATTCGCACCGATACCTCCTTCTACGCCGTAGCGAATGGCCTCATATTGCGGATTGAACCCAATTCCGAGGATTCCATATAAAATTTGGCCACCGGAGCGGAAGCTGGCAAAAGTCGACAGATCTTCATCTGTTCCAATGCGGATACTCTTTTCCCCATTTTTCACGATATTCACCAAGCCGAGGGTATAATCGCTGCTATCCGCGATATTCAGCACCCCGAATTGTATGCCCCTTACGTTTTTTGCTTTGTTGATGACCCCAGCTATTTGGACACCCTTTACGTTGTCAGCCTGATTGTAAAGTCCTGCCATCTGCACACCATCCATTTGCTTGCTCCTGTTGCTTACACCACTTGCTTGCAAGCCCTTGGTAGAAATCGCTGTATTGAGCACACCGCCCAATTGTAGATGAACATTTCCCCTACTTTGGTTGAACAAGCCCGCAAATTGATAACCCTTAGCTGCATCGCCTGCTAAATTGACGGCACCGGCTAACTGTACGCCATGGAGCGTGCCGGAAACCTGGTTGAATACACCGGAAGCTTGCAATCCGGAAGCATTGCCCTTAACAATTCCGGCAACACCATATAATGCGAACGCTTTCTCTCCACCAGATAGACCTGCTATAGCATGTAAGCTAATGGTGTTGCTATAATTGGCTGCTTTGCCACCATGGGTACTTAATGGATATATGATGCCTACGTGAGCAGGGCTATCTTCTTGAGCAGAGAGGTTAAAAGATCCTACTATTAATAAAGTAAGTGCCAGCAGGGTCTGTTTGTAGCTAAATAGTTTTCTTTCCATAAATCTTGTCATTATCTTCGTTTAACTAATGACAAGCTAGCTAGACTTCCCCCCTATTCTTTTTAGAAAAAAGCAACACCCAATTCAAGTCCTACCCACCATTTAAAGCGTTCTTTGTTTAGAAGGTATGGATATCCGGCCGAAGGAATGTCTTGTGCGTTTTCAATAACCTGTTTATTCTTGCTAAGGAAATTAATCGTTGGCGCAACGTACAATTTTGTTTTTTGACCTAAAGAATAATTGTAAAGGATATTCATCTTAGTCCAACTGCTCACGTTTTCATAGACTGATCGGTGTAATTGCTGGCTCAAAAGTTCTACCGCAAAATAATTATCTTGATTTCTTCTTCTAAACTCATGCCCCAATCCGAAGCCCGTAGCAAAAGTTTGCTCACCATTCCAGCTTCCGTAGCCCGCAGAAAGAATGCTGTATAAATTTGCGTTTCCACTTTTAAATGCCAGATTGGTATACAGGACCTCATTACTTGATACACTCAGTCGTTTCATTCCGTTTTTTGAAATATTAACCAATCCAATGCTGATTCCCGAAGAGGTATCAGCCATATTTATTAAACCAAATTGTAAGCCGTGGTTCGTTTTCGTCCTATTGAGAATTCCGGCAATTTGTACGCCCCTTAGTTCCTCAGCATAGTTCATTATGCCGGCCAATTGAACGCCATTTGCATGTTTTTTAACAAAGTTAAAGACGCCGGCGGCTTGAAAACCCTTTAAGCTATCAATAACCGTATTATAAATTCCGGAGAGTTGAACCCCCGACATATTACCCCCTACCATATTGACAGCACCCGCCGCCTGAACATATTTCACGTGATAGCGATCGATATTGAATATTCCAGCCAACTCTACGCCATTGACTCCCGCGGTGTAACCACCAATGAGATTAGCCGATAACTTGTTGACGACCTGACCACTCATCATGCCATGTGAGCTTAAGCCGGGAGTTAGCGAAACCTGTACGGGGGTATAGGCGAAAAAGTTTCCCAGATTTAATGCATTTAGCTTTTGTTTAGAACTTAAAAATAAACGAGCGAGCGCGGTATTGGAGACAGATTCTTCCCCATCTCCCATATATCCATAATGCCCACTACTATTGATGTTTTTTCCTAGGTTGACGGTAGGCAAGAAAACGGTGGTGGTATCTTTGTAAAGTTCTTTGCTAACCGTTAAAATCATGGGATTTCCGTCCTTGGTTTTCAGCTTTAATTTAAAATAACCCTTTCTATCGGTCATCGTTCCCACGAGTAGCCGTTTTTCATAAACGCTGGCATTATGGATTCCTGCTCCGGTTTTTTCATCCACTACATAGCCTTTAATGGTATATATTTTTTTTCCTTCGCCCAATTCTTCAGGCATGAGCGTTAAACGAAATGGAGCCGGACGGATAATTAAATGATTCGGACTCTCTTGATATTCGTAACTATCACCCAGTAATGTATTGAGTGCCGTCTTTACGTCGCCATTGAAATGCTGGATGCTAACCAAACTGTCACTTCGGATAATGCCGCTGCTATAAGAAAAATGAAAGCCACCTTGCCTTCCGATATCTTCCAGTACGGTTACAAGTTTTTGTTGGCTCACATGAAGTTTAACCGGCTTAAAAAGATAGTTTTGACTAAAAGCGGTGAAACCCGCTAAAGACAATACGAATGTCAATAGCAGGCTTTTACAAGAATGCAATAATTGGTTCTCCAAGGGGATAGCGATTATGTTATATTATAACGTTTCTTTTTTTAATATAATTGTTTTACCATTTTTTTCCATTTCCAATCGTAATGTTTTACATAACGTATGCAAGATGCCGGGTAAAGAATCATTGTCAAAGGTAGTAGTTATTGGCAAATTGCCTGTGGCTATATTCTCCGGTACAATCCGCACTTGATAAACTTCGTTGAGTACTTCTACAAATCGCCACAAAGGGGTCCCGTCTAATTTAAACATCCTACTTCTGTAGTAGTCATACAGTTTATCGTGTTGCTTTTCCTGTTTAAGGCCCTTTTGTTCTACCATTGCAATGGCTTTTTCGTCTGGCTTTAATTTGATAATTACATCTTCTCGACTTACTTGAACAGCTCCGGTCTCCACAATAACCTCCGTCAATTTTCTGTTGCTTTTTACATTAAACGAAGTGCCCAGTACGTTGATCGTCAAATCTTTTACGGCTACATTGAAAGGGCGTTTCTTGTCGCTGGCCACATCAAAAAAAGCCTCCCCCGACATATGTACTTTGCGTTGGCCGTTAAATAAATCTTCGGTATAGCTGAGTTTAGCATGACTGTTAAGTGTTACAACGGTTCCGTCCGGTAAAGTATCGGTTAGGGGCGTTTCATTAGCCGTCACCTCAATGCTATGCAAATACGGATGCTTTGGTGCTATAATGTAAAGGTAAATACCTGTCATTAAACCCATAACCGCTAGGATGCTTGCCGCTACCCTTAACCATCCCGTACCCTTACCTTGATATTCTTGAAGATGTGGTATTGAATCGCCCTCGTCGACATCTTCTGGGGGTCTTTCAAAGCGTTGATCTCTCAGCAGTTGAAACCTTTTCCATGCTATATCTTCGTCCATAGGTTGCTGCAACGCAAGCTGCTTGCTGGTATCCCAAATCAATTTGAATTGTTCAAACTTTTTCCGGTTGGCCTGGTCCTCTGCAAGCCAAGCTTGTACATCTTGATCTTCCTCAGGAGATGCTTCCTTAAGAAGGAATTTTATAAGTAATTCATCTTTCATTGCCCGAGAAATAATTTTAGTAAACAATAAACCATAAGCGGCAAATAATCAGCCAATTCCGTCCGTAATATTTTCAGTGCCTTTCCCATTTGATTCTCCACGGTCTTAATCGATATCTCTAGTCTGTCTGCGATCTCCTGATACTTTAACTCCTCAAAGCGACTCATCTGAAAAACTGTTCGACATTTTTCCGGTAATACGTTTAAGGCCTTTTGAAGTTCCCTTTTTAGTTCGTTTTCATGCAGCTGATTAGCAGTATGTTCGTAGGTGAAATCATTTACATAAGTAATATGATCTTGGTGTCTTTGTTTTACCTGCCAATGCTTAATGGTGTTCATGCAATCATTGTAAGTAGCTCGATATAGGTACGATTTTAGTGAGCTTCGTATGTCCAGATTCTCTCTTTTTTCCCAGAGTTTTAAAAAAAGTGATTGTACGATCTCCTCTGCTGCAACGGCATCTTTTAAAATTGTAAAAGCGTAAGCATGTAGACTATTGAAGTGCTGTTTAAAAACATTTTCGAAAATTTCTTCATTCCCCTGTTGCAACAGGTTAAGCGTGACGTTGTCGCTCTGCATATTTAATTGTGTTAGCATATAAGCTATATCAAGTCAAACTTAGATAAACTCGCTGTCATATACAATTCTTGCGCGTATCCTAGCACGTTTATCATTTTCTTCCTCTATTTTTTTATGAAATACCGATAACCTTCCTCATTCCGCTTCCCTTCTTTGCTACTATGACAACCGTTCCTTCATCTACCCCTATGGCTTCAATTATTTTTTTATTAGGGAAATAGTTGAGTGGTTGAGTAGAAAAGTAGTTTATTAGCCAATGTGATGATGAGCCAATTAGCCAATGTGATAATTATTCATTCGTGTTCACTTTAAAGGCATTCATGAGCTCCCTACGGTCGGTTAGCTGATGTGATGATGGGCTTTTGTGGGCTTAAAGCTTACTGCTTATAGCCTAATGCCTAAAAGCCTAATGCCTATAGCTTATCGCCTAAAGCCTAATTCACGCCTGCTTTGCTAAAAGTAATGGTATATGGGTTACATAAGCCATCCGCTCGGTAATGTCTGTTAAGAAGAGGCTTTCAAAAAAGTTTCTTTTCTTCTCAATATGGACGATTAACGAGATGTCATGCGACTTGGAGAACTCCAATATTTCCCTTACAATATCAATTTCGCTGATGGCATAGTACTTGGGATTGTATCGACTAATTTTTTCCTTTACAGCGGTAAAATTATGATTGTGCAAGGTTTGTAGCGGTATGCCTTCGCTTTCATGACTGAGCACGTAGAGTTCGAGGTGGTTATGGAAATGCAAAGGATTCAATAAATTGGTTATTGTTTGCGCCTGTTTAGGATCTTGCAGATCGATCACCGATGCGATTTTAGTGATAGGTGTAAGCTTTGCAGACTCGGGCACAATTAATAGGGGCCGGTTGACAGTTTTAGCGATCTTTATGGTATTGCTTCCTATTAGGGTTTGCTCAAGTTTACTTTTACCGGTTAAACCCATCACCACGTAGTCCACCTGATATTTGTTGATTAAATCATTGGTAAGCTCATCCAAATCACCTTCTTTTGCTAAGTAGGTCAATTCGGTGTCCGTATGTTTTAAAAATTTCAGTTCATTAACCAATCGCTTTAAATGCGTCATCGATTCCTCTTTGGTTTCGTGTGTTTTATTTACTACCAACGGACTGCTGGGAATTGATGTAATACTCGGCAACTTATTGAATAATAATATACGTGCGATTTTCAACTGCTTCGCTAAGATAGCAGCGTATTTCGCAGCATGTGTGGCTGCGTCAGAAAAATCCGTTAGTACTAAAAGCGTCTTCATAAAATTAAATTTAAACTCAAGCGCTAACACTTAAAGCAATATACTAATAAGCTAAGTTAATATGCAAGTCATCCGATTAAATTTCCGCAAAAGTATGATGAAAAACTCCGGTCAATCAGATACAAAAACTGTATTTTAGCTTCCATATCCGTTGAGGGCATGATAGATCGCTTTATTAAATTTGTGTTTTTTGGAAACATTTTTGTCGGTATTCTGGCCATCGCCTTGTCGCTGGAAACCACCGTTCAACTTGCCATTCCTTTTAATAATACAGCTTATTATCTGCTTTTGTTTTTTGCAACGATGGCATACTATACATATGCTTATATCAATGTAACAGTAAGCAGTAGACATAACAATCCGCGCACCCAATGGTATCAACAAAATATCCGATTTGCTAAAGGAAACTTAGGATTTTCCATTTTGATCAGCCTACTGCTTGCTTTAGGGCTGATTTGGCAAAACATACAGTCGTTGAGCTCCCTACATTGGATTTATTGGTTGATCCTTATTATTGTACTCGTTGCAATTATTTTATATTACGGACTTTTACCGCGATCATTTATGGCGCTGAATATTCGAAATTCGGGTTTATTGAAGGCCTTTATCATCGGATTCGTCTGGGCATGTTGCGTCAACCTTTTTCCTATTATTATGTTGAAAATACAGCACCCGCTAAATTCGGTCGATCCCTTTCTTGTGCTATGGCTTTTTGTTAAAACCTTTATGTTCTGTACGGTAAATGCCATTATGTTCGATATTAAAGATTATGCAGAGGATGCCAATAAGCAATTAAAAACGTTTGTCGTGAGATTTGGCCTTCGAAATACAATCTTTCAGCTATTAATTCCATTGCTATCCGTAGGTGTCCTATCCATGGTCATTTTCGGCTATTATAGGCATTTTAGCTTCATTCCTTTAGTGATCAATATTTTCCCTTTCGCCTTATCTTTGGTAGTGGCTTATTCTATGCATAAGCGGCATCGGATACTTTATTACCTAATTGTTATTGACGGTTTGTTACTGGTGAAAGCAATTTGCGGAATATTTGCCATGCAATTTGTGTAACAATACAATGAAGAATAACTATGATAATATTGCGCCCTTATATGATAGGTTAAGCCGATTGGTGTTCGGGCGGGCGCAGGTCAACGTTCAATTAGATCTGATACACAGCATTGCAGCGGATAGTCGTATTTTGATTGTTGGAGGTGGATCGGGATGGATACTGGAGGCGCTGGCCAAGTTACATCCCGAAGGTTTAACGATAACCTATGTGGAAATTTCAGAAAAAATGTTGCGAATGGCCCGAGATCGTAATTGTGCTAATAACAAGGTTGTATTTGTTGAGCAAGCCATTGAAGATTTTGAGGCACTTCAAAATTCTTATGATGTGATCATCACTTCCTTTTTGTTCGATAATTTTTTGCGACCAAAAGCGGAAAAAGTATTTGGTCATTTGACGAGATTACTGGCAAGCGAAGGCCTCTGGCTTTATGCTGATTTTTATCTTGATCCGAATAAGAAAAACGGCTGGAAAAAGGGAATGCTCAAACTTATGTATAAATTTTTTGGGTATCTGTGCCAAGTTGAAGCACGCAATCTCATCGATATGAGCCCCTATTTTCAGCGCAACCGGTATCAGATGCTTTTCTCTTCCCTACACTATGCCGGTTTTATAAAGGGTATTGTTTATAAGAAATCCAAAACTGGTCCCGAATAAATAGCTGTTGGTAGAATTAGTGCTTAAGTTGGTGTATTCTATTTCGCAATTCGGTAAATGTCTTTTATTTTAGTCCGGTTTCCATGCTGTGAATTAACATATTTTACATGATTTTTTCGTTGAGTTTAAAAAAAGAAGTTATAAAACAGATTGCTTGTTTCCTACTCGCACTCATCAGTGTCTTTACGGTACATGGCCAAAAGGCAATCACCTTGCAAGAGCGTGTCAATCCTACGTTGTCCCTTTCCGTGAGCGAACTACCCGACCGGATCTTATTTCAGGACATGCGTACAAAGGCTATAGTGAATGAATTATTGGTGCCTGGAAGAGGTGTAGGCGGTTTGTTGACCTTTTCGCCGGACGGACAGTTTTTGGTAGCCTCGGGGAATGACGGACTAACCACAATTTACGCACTAAGTAGAGATACCATACGCCGGCTTGCGCGGCTTCCTTTTAAAACGAAATTGGCTGCTTTTAGCCCTGTAAAAAAAGAATGCGTATTTGTTCATTCCGTGAAAACTTTTAATGCAAAAATGACCAAGTATGATACAAACACATGGAAAGCGATTGCGACTAGGAATATTGCATCCGACATTAATGCGGTCGGTATCAGTTACGATGGTAAGTTGATTGGATTTACAAACAATCGGCTTATCCAGTTATTAGATTACGAGTCGCTAACCAAAATAAACGTTAACTGGGAAAAAGAAAAGCAACGCTTATTGATCTTCCATCCCAACAAGCAAGAAATAGCAAGTGTAACGGCAGAAAATAACATACAGATTCGCGATTTTCAAGATACCTTAATTCGGGAAATCAAAACAGGCTCATCAAAAATTACTTGGTTGGGTTACGATCGTGTCGGCGAAAATATAGTTAGCGTTGATGTGGACGGTCGCCTATCCATTTGGAATCCCGTTCAAAAAAACAAGGAGCAAGAACTATCAAATATTTTTACTCCTCCAGGTTTTACTAAAGATAATAATATACTCATAAAAAAAGAACAAGGTTGGACAACAGTTCCCATAGACATAGAAGCTTCACAGGAAATACATGATCGCTTGTCTTCTTCTAAAAACCATGAAGGGAAAAGGCTGAAATTTTTGCCACAACCCATCATTGGGTTCAAGCGAGAAGCAGGTTTTATTGTAGGTGCGGGCGCTACGATGATTTGGTACCCAAAGACCGGTCATGCTTCCCGATTTTCACAACCAACCATCTTTGCTCCAATTGTCACTTACGGCTTCAATGGAAAGCAATTAGCAGTGGGCGCTTATATGGAAGCTTACTATAAAGAAAAGTGGTATTTTACGAACAATTTCTTGTTTACAAACAATGCAAAAAACTATTTTTTCGGCATTGGAAGAGAAAGCAACGATCGTCATAAAACGGCCTATGTTTCGGACAATTTTGTGTTAGAAGGATCGGTGAGCAGGATTTTATCCGATCAGTTCTTTGTAGGAATTAACTATAAATTGAGAAAAGATAATGAATTGGATTTTGAGGAAAAGCCCTCGTCCAATTTTCACGGCGGCCAAGGAGGTTGGCTTTTTGGTATCGGTCCTACCCTACGCATGGACAAGCGAAATGATGTTCTATTTCCCACAAAGGGAAGTAGGTTAGAGATTAATTATTACTGGTTTAATCAAGAAATTATCAGCGATTATCAGTATCAGGAATTGAAATTTGATTATCGGAAATTTATACCTGTAGATTGGCTTGTACAAGGCGATGTATTAGCTTTCCAAGGAATGTTTAACGCAACGTGGGGAGGTGAAGCTCCTTTTTATCAGCTGCCTTATATAACCGCCGATAGAGCATTTAGGGGCGTTTGGCGAAATTTATATATCGCAGAGCAGGTGTTTAGTGTGCAAGCGGAGTATCGATCTTACTTTTCGAGCGCCGACCGTCGCTTTGGATATGCCATTTTCGCCGGTTTGGGAGATGGTGCAAAAAATTTCTTTAAAGATTACAAAGCCTCCATTAAGGCATTCTATGGTGTTGGCTTTAGGCAACAGCTTATTCCAAGATATCGATTGTATACCCGTGTCGATTTCGGTTTAACAAGTAAGGGCGATTTTGGCGCTTTTGCGGGCACCGGTGTTGCGTTCTAAAACGAAATTTTAAGGAAAGGATGATGCAGCAACTTAAAATATTGATTCACAAGCAGTGGAAACGTTTTGCTGTTCTTTCCCTGTTTGGTGTATTTTTATACTGTTTTGTTTTTTTTATTTCTTATGTGTCTAATCCGCAGGAGGCGGTATTTTACTTTGGTAGACGCTACGGTTTTGTTATAAATGCCATCCTTTTTATAACAGAAAATGTATTGTCGTACTTTTTTCTAATTTTTTATATTATACTTCCGGTTATTCGCGAAGGAAAATGGAAAAAACCAATCCTCTGTTTTATTATCCTCTACCTTATTAAATTTAGCTATGGATATTTTGATTCTTTGGAAACCAACTCCATGCATTCGGTTCGTCATATACAAGACTCCAAAACACTCATTCCGGAAGATAGCTTTGCATGGTTTATGCTATGGTTCATTGTGTTTTCCATTTTTGATATACTCATTTGCATTGGCGCGTCTTTAACCATCGAGTGGTGGCATCGGAAAAGGCAGCAAATAGTTTTAGAAAAGCAAAGGGCACAGGCCGAATTGAGCGCTCTTAAACATCAGATTAATCCTCATTTTTTATTCAATTCCTTAAGTTTTATTTATTCAAAGAGTATTCGACTCGATGAAGATCTGGCCAAGGCTGTATTGTTGTTGTCTGATATTATGCGCTATGCTTTAACCGTAGAGGAAGATAAGGAAGGAAAGGTGGTGCTCGAAAAAGAGATTGTACACTTGCAGAACATTATTGAAATTAACCAGAAAAGACTCAATAATCGACTGAATATTAAGTATGACGATCAGGTGAAGAATAAGCAACTCAAGGTTATCCCGTTAGTTTTGATAACCTTGGTAGAAAATGCGTTTAAACATGGCGATTTGTTGGATGTTAAATATCCACTGGAAATCAACTTGTTAGAGCAAGACCAACATTTCTTTTTCTCCATAAAAAATAAAAAGGGAGAAGGACGCAAGGAACTTTCGAATGGTATAGGCTTAAGTAATATCCGGCAGCGGTTACATTTAATCTATGGAGATAAACATCGATTTGTAGTGCAGGAAGATAAAGCGACATTTTCCGTATTATTGCAAATTCCGATCGAACAATAGTTTTAGCCATGATAAAAGAAGAGACCCGCCAAAGGATGAGCTGCTTTATAATTGACGATGAAGAACACGCGATTGATCTTTTAACACATCATATCGGAAAAGTTCCATTTCTGGAGCTAGTTGGCTCGTCTACGGAGCCAGTGAGCGCTTTGTCGGCAATCAAAGCAAAGCCGGTTGATCTACTTTTTTTGGATGTGCAGATGCCCTACCTTACCGGAATAGAGTTACTTAACGTCCTAAATATGGATGTACAAGTTGTTCTCACAACAGCTTACACGGAGTATGCACTCGCGGGCTATGAATTTGCGGTTGTTGATTATTTGCTTAAACCTATTTCCTTTGACCGATTTTTGCAGGCTGTTAATAAAGTTCAAAATCATCAAGATAACAAAAACGAAGTTGAACTACCAGGTAGTCCGTACCTCTTTATAAAAACAGATCGCAAAGGAAAACTATTTAAAATAGACGTAAGTAAGATTGTCATCATTGAAGGACTTAAAAACTATATTTCTATCTATTTAGATCATGGCGAACGAATCATTGCATTCATTACCATGAAGGAAATAGAAAGGCATTTAAGCAAAACGGCTTTTATGAGAATTCATAAGTCCTATATTATCGCACTAAAGCATGTTCGTGCGATAGAGGGAAACCAAATTAGGTTAGCTTATTATCCTCAAAGAAGTATTCCTATTGGAAACATCTTTAAGGACGCTTTTTCAGCTTGGCTAGATAAAAAGACCTTGTCTCGTTAATTTGTAGGGACTACGTCCAGTATATCAAGTATTTCCTGCCAATTATTAGCGCGAAGATGATGGGTTATACCGGCATTATGACCAGCGCTAAACAAAATGGGTTTTCCTTTGCAGAAATCCAGATTCTTACAATAGTCATCAATCATAAAGTCGGTATCAATAATACTTTTGTCTCCGCAAAAAATGATGTTGTGCCAGTGAATAAATGGAAAATGTTCAGCAAGCCATTCCTTCTTTTCAAATAGAGAAAGTGGAAATTCCATCGCGGCAGAAACAATGTAAACTTCATATCGCTTCTGAAGCCTCCTTACAGCTTCCACTGCTCCCGCCATTACCGGTATCGTTCTAAAAAAACCCGGTGTATAAAGGTATTTAAATATAGATCCGTTTGGCAAAGCTTCCGCCTCGGGGACATTATGGAAGATGTCCTTCGTTAAACGCTTTCCATATTCCTGCTCATAATAATGTAAATACTGACTTTCCGTGTCGGCTAAGACGCCATCCATGTCAATAGCAATTGATTGTTTTTTCATATATTGCAATTTAATGCAACAAAAATACATAATGTTTGCAATTTATTGCAATATATTTTTATTAACTTTGCATTAAATTGCAAAAAGATGATCAAAGCAGAAAGGCAACAGCGATTAACGGAGCACATAAAGAACAAACAGTCGGCGCAACTGAAGGAGTTAAGTGAGTTACTAAATGTTTCGGAAGATACCGTGCGGAGAGATATCAAGGAGTTGTCCGACCTAGGGATTGTGAAAGCTGTGCGGGGAGGTGCCATTGCTCACTCGCCGGTTCCCCATCACTATCGCGATCGGGAACATTTACAACTGGAACAAAAGCGATTAATTGCTGAAAAAGCGTTAAATTTTATTGAGGATGGACAAGTAGTGTTTTTTGACGGGGGAACATCAAGTTTGGCGGTGGCCGCTGCCCTCCCCCCCGAGCGGAACATTGTTGTTGTTACAAACAGTTTTCCCATTGTCAACGCATTGGAGGATCACCCCTTAGCAGAAGTTATATTTTTAGGGGGGCGTTTAAATAAAGGTGCCTTTACGACTGTCGGTGCTGATACCGTAGATGCGATTCGTACGATTAAATCAGATCTGGCTTTTTTGGGAATTTGCAGCATTGATTTAGTAGCCGGGATCACTACGCGTGATTATGATGATTGTATTATCAAGCGAAATATTGTAGCCAATGCGAAATATGTAATAGCCTTGTCAACCGTTAATAAAATTGCTACGGCCGAACCTTTTTTCGTAGGACCGGTTCATTCGATCGATTTGATTTTGACCGATGCAGAACTCGACGCCACACTGCAAGCCGCGTTTAAAGATGAAGGCGTTTCTATACAGTAGAACCGATAGCGTATATAAAACGCTACAATAAATGTAATGAAGACTCTTTTGGGATCGGTCATGCCGAATTGATTCCATGACGTTTTATGGCCTATTTTAGATAAATCAATGCATTTTTATTGCTTTTTACCACTTTTTTTAAAAAAAACTGTGTTTTTAGCTCATTTAAAGCGATTTGGTACGAAAAATGTGGTTTGTAGCCCATTAGGGCAAGATCATCTTGTCGTCAAATTATCACTTAAATAAAAAATTACTACAATGGACAAATTTGGAAAGTTAAAAGAGCTTATTAGCTCAGTTGAAGTTGATGCCGACAAATTCTACAACAAAGGAAATGCAGCTGCCGGTACACGGGTACGTAAAGCAATGCAAGAGTTAAAGAATCTTGCCCAAGAGATTCGCAATGATGTTACCTCTATCAAAAATTCGGGTAAATAATCATTAAAAAATTATTACCTATGAAATACCGGAGCCCGAGGAAATCGGGCTTTTTTGTTTTAAGCATTAGGCTATAAGCTTTAGGCAGTGTCGACTATAAGGGCATTGGTACAAGGCCTGCCTACCGGCAGGCAGGCAAGTATCAGGATTTCCTATCCCGTGTCTTATGTCTTATATCCGATGTCTTTTATCTTATGTAGTACCAACGATTCAACAGCTCATCCACCACTAAAAACCCTACGATACTACTCATATCTCAAAGCTTCTATAGGGTCCAGTGCTGCGGCTTTTACCGCAGGATAATAACCAAAAAAGACACCGGTAATAACACAGACAAAGAATGAAATGACGATTGATGATTCGGAAATCAAGATCGGCCAATGAACGAGACTGGATATCGTGAAGGAGGCTATAATTCCAAGTATTGCTCCCATTACACCGCCTGTCATGCTAATAACGACGGCTTCCGTTAAAAACTGCCACAAAATATCCCGGCCACGAGCCCCTATTGACAGCCGTAATCCAATTTCCCGTGTACGTTCTGTAACCGATACATACATAATGTTCATGATACCAATTCCGCCAATGAGAAGTGAGATACCGGCTACTGCAGTCAATAAGGAGGTCATCATGCCGCTTGTTGAACTGAGCATTTGTATAAGTTCGGCCATGGTGCGTACTTCAAAATCATTTTCAGTACCTTCCCGAATACGGTGATTTTCTCTTAAGACGGTTGTGATATGTTCCATTGCTTGATTTGACAAAGCTTCGTTCGGTGTTGCTGCATAAATATTTTGAAGATAGGTTGTAGCCAAGATACGTTTCATGACGGTTGTATAAGGAGCAATGATGATATCATCCTGGTCCTGTCCGAAAGTATTTTGCCCTTTTGCATTAAGTACACCAATAATCTGAAAAGGAATTTTTCCAAAACGGATAATCTGGCCCACAGGATTCTCGTTTTCTTTGAACAAATTATCAACAACGGTTTGGCCTATTAAACAGACCTTGGCAGAAGCCTTCACTTGTTCTTCCGTAAAGTTTGATCCATCCTTTATACTTAATTGGCGTATCTGTAGGTAGTCGCTGGAAACACCTTGTAGCGATGTTGGCCAGTTATTGGCTCCCCGAATTGCCTGTCCGCTACTGGAAACACCAGGTGAAAGCGCGTTAATTTCACTTACCTCCTGCTTGATCTTGTTAACGTCGCTAAGGGTGAGCGATTGCACACTGGCTGCGCCTAGACGAACACCGCCCGGCATCGGACTGTTGTTGTAAGGCATAATCGTAATCATATTAGAACCCATGCTTGAGAAGGTATTCTGTATACTTTGTTTGGACCCTTCGCCAATAGACATCATGGTAATCACAGCGGCGACACCAATGATAATGCCCAGCATGGTAAGAAAGGCTCTCAGTTTATTCCTTTGAATCGCCCGGAGCGCTATGCGTAATAAATTGACGTAATTCATAAATTGAATTTTCTGCAAATGCGTTAATAATCATCATTTGTCGGTAAGGCAGCCAAGGCCTCTTTAGCGGAACGAATCGCTGTATTTGGCGTATCGCGTTGAATCTTTCCATCCCGCAATAGGATGGTTCGGCTGCTGAACGATGCAATGTCAGGTTCATGTGTGACGAATACAATGGTCTTTTGTTGCTCTTGATTCAACTCTTGCATTAAGGTCATAATTTCGTACGAGGTCCTCGTATCGAGATTTCCCGTTGCTTCATCTGCTAAGATCATCACAGGCTCATTCACTAAAGCTCGGGCAATAGCCACACGCTGTTGCTGCCCACCTGAAAGCTGGCTCGGCGTATGATCATACCGGTCTTGCAGTTTTACCATTTCCAGTGCATGCATCGCTTTTTCCTGCCGCTCTTTATGAGAAATGCCGGATTGGTACAATAAGGGTAGTTCCACATTTTCCAATGCCGACGTTCTAGGCAATAAATTGTAGGCCTGAAAAACGAAACCAATTTTATTGTTTCTCAATTTGGCTAATTCATCCCGATTTAAACTTTTAACATTAATTCCATCTAAAAAATACTCACCCGAACTCGCTTTGTCCAGGCAGCCTAAGATATTAAGCATGGTGGATTTACCCGAACCACTACTTCCCATGATCGTAACAAATTCACCCGTATTTACATCGAAGTTTACACCTTTCAAGGCACGTACCACCTGCGATCCGACGAGAAACTCTCTTTTCAGATCCTTAATATTTAATATCGCTGCCATTATCGTCTTCTCCTTGGTGTCGGCAAGAAAGGGTTTGACCCCATATTTTCCGGTGTACCTTGTCCGGTACTCACAATAGCTGTTATAATGCTATCTTTGGCGCCTACCCCTCCTTCTACCTGAACCTTTGTATTATCATTAATGCCTACTTTGATGGCCTGCCTAAACACTTGATTTCCTTTCAGTACCCATACGGCATTCTGGGCCGTATCGGCGGCTTGGTTTTCGATGAGTCGATACGGTGGTGTAACCTGCCCTGGTTCGATGGTGAGTTTCAGGGCACTGACAGGAACTGTAAGTACGTTGCTAGCTTCTTTTGTGTAGATCGTTACTGTAGCGGTCATACCTGGTTTTAACTTCATATCAGCATTACTGGTTTCAATAATCGTTGTGTACGTGACAACATTATTGGAGGTACTGGGTTGTAAACGAATTTCAGAAACTTTGCCTTCAAAAGTTTGATCGATATAGGCATCCACCGTAAAAGTAACACGATCACCCATTTGGACATCACCAATATCGGCTTCGTCTACTTTGGCCTGTACTTGCATTTTGGTAATATCTTTGGCTAAACTGAATAAAGTAGGCGTATTAAAACTGGCGGCCACTGTTTGCCCAACGCTGACACTTCGATTAAGCACAACCCCATCAATTGGTGAATAGATTTTAGTAAAAGATAAATTCTGCTGCGCCGATCGCAACTGTGCCTTAATGCTGTTGACACTTGCCTGCGCCGTTTCATACGAATTAGTTGCCAGATCGTAAGTGGCCTTGCTGATCGCCCCTACTTGGAAAAGCTCCTGTTGGCGATTGAAATTGATTTGCTGATAATTAAAATTACTTTGCGCCTGCGCCAGCTGTCCCTTGATTTGATCAACCGTTGCCTGCATTAAGGTCGGATCTAGCTCCGCTAATAGTTGACCTTTTTTTACCTGCGCGTTGTAGTCGGTATAGATGCTGGCTATAATACCGGAAACCTGCGTTCCCACGGCTACCGTGTCAACCGGCTGAATAGTACCCGTTGAGGTAATGATGGATGCAATGGGGCCTTTTTCAGGCACTGTTGTTTCAAAAGCTACTCCGTTTTCCTTTTTCCTGCCGAAAAAGAAATAAAGTAAAACAGCGAGCATCAAAATCAGGATACCAATAATGATTATTTTTTTACGATTCATATATATAATTCAAGAGTTTGCACTTATTGTTGATTTTCCAAAAAATCGCCCTTGTAGAAATTGAATACATTGAGCGAAAGCATGGCACTATATTTTGCTTGCGTATATGCTTGTAATGCTTGTATGTATAGATTTTTTTGCTGTATATATTCTACTGTATTAGCCGATCCTACACGTAATTCTTCACCTGCTATCCGGTATGCTTCCTTATTATAATTTAACTGTTCGGCGGAGGCATCGTATTGACTATATGCATTCTGCGTGTTGATGTAAGCCTTTTCCACTGTTTGTGAAAGAATAGTTTTTGTATTCAACAGATCAAGCTCTGCTTGTTTAATGGCAATATTGTACTTTGCTACATTGGTTTGATTAACCTTTCTGCTGAACAAGGGGATGGTCGCAGTAATGCCGATTTGTTGATAGAAATTATTGTCAAATTGCCTAAAGGTACCTATATTGGTGCCGTTGTTGTAATTGGTGCCTATCCCGCCATTCAGAGATATAACCGGCAAATAACCCGCTTTTGCCTTTTTGAGATCGAGCTTTGAATTTTCGATATTGAGTAAGCTATTTTTTATCTCGGGCCGCTTGTTTATTGCGTCCTGGATCACTTCATGTAACGAAGGAATGGCTGCAAGGGCAAAAGTCGTATCGGCTTTTACAATATCGAAAGCGCTGTCCACCGGAAGCTGAAGCAATTGTTTCAGGGTAATTTTATCTTGTCTTTCCGCATTCTTAGCACTGGTTAATGTATATTGATCAGAAGCTAGTTGCGCCTGCAATTGAATTAAATCTTTTTTCGCTGCCGCACCGGCCTTATACTGTTGATCCATTTGTTCAGTTTGCGCTTGGGATGTTTGTACCAGGTCCTGCGCATAAACAATGGTTTCTTTATCAAGCATAATGTTGGTATAAGCTTGAATAATCTGTAAGTATAAGTCGTTACCTGCCTCAGAAACGTCCAAATCAGCCATTTCAGTAGCTAATTGTGATTGGCGAATATCGGCTCTTAGGGTTCCCCCATTAAAAAGCGTTACGGAAGAGTTTAAACCCGCACTTCCATTTAAATTGATCGATTTACCGGCATCCCCCTGGGCTGTCCCGTAGTGAGTCGCATTCTGTGAAGCTGAGGCATTTAAATCGGGCAATACAGAAGCTTTGGCACTGATGAGGTTTTGATCCGCACTTTGTTTGGCCAAACGTAAATTATTGAGGGTTATATTATGTTGTTGGGCATAAGCCAAGCATTCTTTTAAAGACCATTGTTTGATATGTGTTTGTTCTTGCTGGGCATTACCAGCCAATGTGCACGATATGAGCGCGAAAAAACTCATATATTTTAACCATCTAATTGCCATATTTCATGTTTTGGAACGGCACAAAAAGACAAGCTTTACGAGATATAAAAAAGCTTTCTAGATTGAAAGGACGGTATGCTCGACAGAAAGTGTTATTTTGCAGATAAAACCAGCATTGTTAAATTGTGTTGTCTAAAAAGGCGTTAAAAGATGATTTTGTCGGTTTGGACGAGAAAATCTGACTCTCTATCGGTTAATCTTTACAGAGTTTGGGATATCCCTTAACATTGTAAGTCAAATGCGAAATAATGGAGAAAGCAAATAGAAGAACACTTGGTATTATTTTTACGCATATTTTGTTGTGGGTACTGTTAGGGTTTACCCTACTCGTTTATCCTCCACTTAGCTGGGGAATTAAGTTACCTGCTGCATTTTGGATAAAGCATGTCAGCATTATCTTTTTTTTCGTTATTATTTTTTACAGTAATTACCTGCTCTTTACCCCTAGACTCCTTTTTAGGAACAAGCGATTGCTTTTTCTTATATGGTTATTGATTGCACTTTTCTTTGGGCAAGGGCTTGCCCTTTTACTTGAAAGATGGCTGGATTTTCAGGTAGTGATGGCGAATGCAAGACAGCGGCCGCCAAAACATGAAGAACTTATCGATGGTTTCACTTTGATGTTCAGTTTACTGGTACTGGGAATAAGTACAACAGTGGCAGCCGTAAGACAATGGCAGCAAGAGGCACGTTTAAAAGACGAGTTGCAGAAACAGCAGATAGCATCCGAACTTTCTTTTCTTAAAGCACAGATCAACCCACATTTTTTCTTCAATACACTTAACAATATTTACGCTTTATCGTTTTCCGATGTGGAGCTCTCCCGAGAGGCCTTGCATAAATTATCGAGAATGATGCGTTATTTGCTATACGAAACAGCGCAAAACGAAACTAGCTTAGTAGAGGAGTTAAAGTTTTTGAAAGATCATATTGAGTTGATGCAATTACGGTTGCATGTCAATAATCAGGTAATCTATAAGGAGCCTGTTTTGTCCCATGATTACAAGATAGCACCGATGCTGTTATTACCCTTTGTTGAAAATGCGTTCAAGCATGGTATTAGTGCAACGAAAGCAAGCGAAATACGGATTGAAGTCTCGGTAAAGGACCAAACTTTACACTTAAAGGTAAGCAATACCTTACAAGAGAAAACAAGCAATCCTTTAGAAGAAAGCGGTATCGGTTTACAGAACACAAAAAGACGTCTTAATTTGTTGTATCCGGGCAGGCATCTTTTAACGATTAACAAAATTGCCAACGATACCATTTATCAAGTCGATTTAACGCTTATATTATCATGAACTTGAATTGCATTGCAATCGATGATGAGCCGCTAGCATTGGGGCTAATTAGCAACTATATTGAGAAAACGCCTTTTTTAACGCTGGTAGGCTCTTATGGTAGTGCAATAGAGGCTTTGGATGTATTAGATAAACTTTCCGTCCAACTGATATTCTTAGATATTTATATGCCTGAACTAACAGGAATGGAATTCTCGAAGTTAATGGCACAATCAAATCAAAAAAGTACCTGTCGAATTGTATTTACAACTGCTTTCAATCAATTCGCTATCGAAGGTTATCAAGTTGATGCGCTTTATTATCTATTAAAGCCGTTCAATTATAATGAGTTTTTACAGGCGGCTAACAAGGCGAAAAGTTACTTTGAATCAATGGAAACGTTACCAGTCGACCAAGATAAAGGTAAAAAAGAGCGTTATCTATACATTAAGTCGGATTATAAACTGATTCGGATTGATTTGAATGATATCGCCTATATCGAATCTATCAAAGATTATGTAAAGATCCATCTGCTCAATAAAGAACAAGCTATCAGTTCGTTAACAACTTTAAAGAGTATCGAAGAACGGCTTCCTGAAGCGGATTTTATCCGCATACATCGTTCCTTTATTATTGCCGTTAACAAAATAGATGCGTTGGGAAGAAATAGTGTATATGTTGGCTCAGCAGAAATACCCGTTGGCGATCTGTACAGAGAGTCGTTTAAAAAATTATTGAACCAATGGGCTTAATTCTCCATTATACAATCATTTTATAACCTACTGCACGAACATTTACGATAGAAATACGATCATCCTTTTGTAAATAGGTCCGAATTCGACTAATAAATACGTCTAAGCTTCTGCCAGTGAAGAAACGATCATGAGGCCATACGGCATGGATAATATCTTGGCGGTGAATGACTTTATTTTTGTTTTCGTAGAGCATTTTGATCAGTTCACACTCCCTGAAAGACAAATTAATTTCCTTCCCTTCCCGATGCTTCAATGTTTGTCGCATACTATCCATGGCATAATCACCGATATGTAAAAAGCGTTTTTGATTTTGCCATTGATTACGTTGTACCAAGGCATTGATACGGACTTTCAGTTCTTCCAGACTAAAGGGCTTACGTAGGTAGTCGTTTGCCCCTAATTCAAAAGCGTTAACAACATCTGCTGTTTGCGTTCGGGCCGTTAGAAATAAAATAGGAGTTTCTGTATCCACTTCCCGTATTTTTTTTGCGATCGCAAAGCCATCCAAACCGGGGAGCATCACATCGAGAATGACGATCTCCGGCTTCATCTGATAAAATAATAAAAGACCTTGCTCCCCATCTGAACAATGGTTCACGTCAAATTCAGCAGATCGCAAATTATCAGCAATAATAAGTCCCAAATCAGTTTCGTCTTCGATTAATAAAAGTGGTATCATATGTTCAGGGGTAAATAAATAGTAAAGGTGGTGCCCTTGCCCGGCGTGCTAATAACCTCAATTTGTCCTTTGTGTTGGGTGATTACTTGTTTTACATAGTGTAATCCCAAGCCAAAACCCTTCACGCGGTGGATATTACCCGTTGGCACTCGATAAAATGGCTGAAAAATATGTTTAATATCGGCAGAAGCAATACCAATGCCGTTATCAGCAATACTCAATACCCATTGCCCATTCTCCATTTTGCTGATTACCCGAATATTGATCGGTTCGACGGTATACTTAATCGCATTATCTAATAAGTTGTTAACGGCATTAACAATATGCATCTTATCAACATTTATTAAGGGTACCTCTTCCTCTATCGATAAGGTGACTTGATGTTGATTGATGAGTTGATGTGTCTCCACCAATTGTAGTAGTAGTTTGTTGGTGTCCACCGGTTCCGGGTGTAAATGCATTCCCTTCTTCTCTCCTACCGCTAAATGCAAAATTTGATCGATAAGGTTCGTAAGGTGCGTCGCCGATCGATGCGTCATTTGCAAATATAGATCGGCTTTTTGCTGATTATCTTTTAACCTCAGCTGTTGCAATGTCTCAGTTGCCGCTAAGACAGTCGCTAGAGGCGTTTTCAGCTCATGCGTCATATTGTTTACAAAGTCGTTTTTTATATCCGCCAGTTTCTTTTGCTTAAAAATGGTGTAAAGCAAATACACAAGACATCCAATCGTAAGGCTTGTAAGTGCAAACGATGAAAGGAGTGCCCATGCCAGGTGCCTAAAAATCCACCAAGTAGGCGTTTTTAGGTATAAGGACAGAAAAAGGTCTTTGGAGGGATCAAGCATCATCGTTGTCGCCTGTATCGGAAAATCAACGATCACTTTTGAATTGGTTTTCCCAAAAGGTACGGAGAAGTGATGACCTCGCAGTGAGCCATTTCGATCTGATCCGGAACGCATAGCTATGCCAAAAACCGGTCTGGTGAGGGTGTGTAGCCTAATCGGTTCAGCAGGTCTCGCCGGTAGCGATCTCGTTACGCTTATGGTGGTCTTTGAGGAACCGCTCATTTTAAATAAGCGAGGCGTTGGCCCAACCATACCGGCGTCAATGCCTTTATCATCCACTCTCTTCGCTTTCAGCGTATCAAGAAAAAATACATTCTGTAAATCCGGACCTAATTTGTTGCGATACCTTTTTTGCAGTGCATGAAAATCCATATGCATGAGAGCAACAGGAAATACCCCTTGCATCGGTAGTGAATCATGTGCAAGCGTATCGTTTGCGGCTATCGCGGTTGCGGGCACACCGCTTATAGCCAGTGCAGCAACTCGATTCTTTTCGTCTGCCTGTTGATAAAACAGCTGCCTAGCCGCGGGAAAGCCGCCTTGTTTTAAAGAGGTATAAGCCTCTGGATAAGCGGATCGAAACTGTAGCTCGCGTTCCTCCTGCATGCTTTCGAAGAGTAGGCGCTCGGCATAAGCAATGAAGTTCTCTTGCTCGTGTTGGTAATTTCCAACAAGCCAAAAACACTGAAACACAATGGTTACTAAACTGGCCAAGGTAATTAATCCCAACAGATAACGGTGTTGTTTAGACATGCATTTTAAAATAAGAATGAGGCAAAATTAAGAGTAACTCAGTGTCAATGGGTTAAGCTTAACTATTTTTAACAATATGTAACAGTATTTAACACTATTCCTGCACACCTTTGCCTCAGTTGAGCAAGCGAGTTTATGTTTTAAGTTCATCTCGCCCTCTTAATTTGATAATCACTTGATTTATGACGATAATAAAACCCGGACTTTTAGGAACGAAGCTTTTTGTTTATTCCTCTTTGATTTTTCTTCTGGTTTCCTGTACGAAAGATGGTACCATTAGCTTGAGCAATACCAATGATAATATCGGCGCAGAAATCGTGGATAGCATTACCGTTCGCACGGCTACCTATCAGCTAGATCCGCTACCCTCCAACGGGCAGGGAGTCCTATTGGTCGGTCATATGAATGATGAAGTAATGGGTAATCTAACGGTCTCCAGTTATTTCCGAATCGGCAATTCGGCCATTAGTAATGTAACTTTACCTGATGACGCGGCTTTCGATTCATTGTCACTTGCCTTGCCGTATCAAGGTTATTATTATGGCGACACTACTTTAACTCAATCTTTTAATCTTCATCGGGTCACGGAAGAGATCGAACTTATTGACGAATCCAATGCTTGGGAGGAAGATGAAAAACCCGTATTTGCCAGCGGTTCTACGCTATTTACGAACAGTGCATTTAGCTACGATGCTATCCCTTTGGGATCTGTCAGCTTTAAACATCGGCCTAAGACTAAAACTTATTCCAAGTCGGATACGGTGTTTGTCAAAGCGAATCAATCATTTGGGGAAGATTTATGGGCAAAAATAAAAAGTGGCAGTAGTCAGGTTAGCAATTCCGAAGAATTTTTGGAATATATAAAGGGCTTTGTATTAGTGCCCACTAGTAAGACTTCTATGTTAACGGCTTTCGCCACCGATTCAATTTTAATGAAAGTCTATTATTCCTATACGCGGAATACAGATGGTAAAAAAGTGCAAGATAGCTTAAATATGAAAGTGGACGATGGCAGCTATCAATTCAATAGCATTAAGGTTGATCGCAGTCAAAGTCTTATCAGCGCATTAAAAGCCGACACCGAAGCTGAGCTGCCCGGCACTGAAACAAAACAGCAGGTTATGTTGCAAGGACTGACCGGTTTGGTTACCAAAATTCAGTTTCCTTATCTCTATGAATTTGTTAACCGGAATGACGTCATTATCAATAAAGCCGAGCTCACCATTGAAACGCCGCCCAATTCACATATACCTTACACACCTCCTCCTAGCTTAAATATGATGCTGGCTGACGAGCATGGTGTGCCCAAATCCTTACTAACCTCCAGTTATGAAACCACTACACAAGTTGCCTATTTGGCAAACGACTTAAGTGGTGGTGTTGGTAATTCAAAATACACCTTCAACTTAACCGAATATGTAAGTAATTATCGAGGGGCAATGGAAGACAAGAAAAGCTCCTTGTATTTAACGATACCTGTAAGTGATCTGCTTACGAAAGTTGACCGGCTATTGATTGGCAAAGGCGATGGTAATTCGCCGATTAAGCTTCGCATATTATATACTAAATACTAATAAAAAATGAAGACTAGATTTATTAAATTGACCATGATGTTTCTCGTGCTGATTACCGCTGCTGCATGCAGCAAGGATCAGGAAGATGATGACGATGAAGAATGGGTACGGGGTGTTGATTTTGACGGACTCCCTAGAAGTGGTGCAGCCAGTTTTATCATTAACGACGATGTTTATATTACAACAGGCTACGGAACCAGCAGTACTCGTTTCAATGATACTTGGGTTTATGATGTGGGAACGGCTACCTGGACGGATCGGGCCAGTTTTCCGGGAGAGGCCCGTAATAACGCCGTTGCCTTTGCCATTAATGGAAAAGGTTATGTGGGATTGGGTACGAATGGAACAAAAATGTTCAATGACTTTTATGAGTATGACCCTCAGCAGGACACCTGGACCCCCATCGCACCTTTTCCCGGTACAGCTCGATATGGCGCGGTAAGCTTTGTAGTCAATAATATCCCCTATGTTGGTTGCGGACAGGATGTTGATGCACAGGATTATAACGATTTCTATACGTATTCGCCGAGTAGCAACAGTTGGACGAAAGTAAACAGTGCGCCGGAAAAAAGAAGTTTTGCCTTCAGCTTTGTGATCAATAATGTCGCCTACCTCGGAGGTGGGACCAATAATAAAGCGTATGTTTCCAGCTTTTATGCCTTTGATGGACAAAACTGGATAGCAAAAGAACCGCTCAGCGGCAGAACGGACGACTATACATATGATTTGCGGCGAAACTTTCCGGCGGTTTTTGTCATCGGTAGCTACGGATTTATAACGGGAGGAACTAATAGCTCTATACTAAGTTCAACCTGGCGATATGATCCGTCGGTTGATTACTGGATTGAACATGACGATTTCACCATAGATGGTGCGTCTTCCCGGCAGCAGGCAGTCGGATTTTCATCGGGTGGTGTGGGGTATGTTGTCGGTGGAAGAAGCGGAAGTACACCATTTGATGATATATGGAAATTCACTCCCGATTTGGTGAAGCATCCGAATTAGTTAGAGTTGAGTGGTTGAATGGTTGAGTAGTTGAATAGTTCGGTGGTTGACTACCAGTACTATTTACCGTTATGACTACTTAACCACTCAACCCATATCTTACTCCAATTCTGCTGATTTTGCCCAAATATTGATGTCGCCGTCTTGTGCATAGCGGTCGATGGCACTCAGCTCTTCTTCCGTAAACGCTAGATTTTCAATAGCGCCGGCGCAATCAATCACTTGTTCCGGTTTACTGGCGCCAATTAAGGCTGACGTCACTTCATCTTTTCTCAACACCCAGGCAATAGCCATTTGAGCCAATGTTTGTCCGCGGGCGGCAGCAATGTCATTCAATGAGCGTATATTAGCCAGATTACGTTCACTTAGGAAATCGGGATTTAAAGACTTATGCTGGCTGGCGCGACTATCCTTTGGAATATCCTTTAAGTATTTTGTTGTCAGCATCCCTTGTGCCAAAGGCGAAAATACGATGGAGCCCATTCCGGTGTCTTCTAACGCTTCCAATAAACCATCCTCCTCAATCCAGCGATTTAGCAGCGAATAACTTGGTTGGTGGATTAGACACGGCGTTCCCAATTCGCGCAATATAGCTGCAGCCTCTCGCGTCCTTTGGGCATTATAGGAAGAAATTCCAACGTACAGCGCCCTGCCGGAACGTACAATGTGATCAAGAGCCATCATTGTTTCCTCCAACGGCGTATTTGGATCGAAGCGGTGCGAATAAAAAATATCGACGTAGTCCAAACCCATACGTTTTAAACTCTGATCACAGCTTGCAATGAGGTACTTCCGACTACCCCATTCGCCGTAAGGACCTGGCCACATATCATAACCCGCCTTAGAAGATATGATCAGCTCGTCACGAAGACCGGCAAAATCTTCTTTCAGAATCCGTCCGAAAGCAAGTTCTGCACTTCCGGGAGGCGGTCCATAATTATTCGCCAGATCAAAATGCGTAATACCTAGATCAAAGGCGGTTTGGCAAATGGTTCTTTTTATGTTATGTGGCGTGTCATCGCCGAAGTTATGCCAAAGACCTAGCGAGATGGCGGGAAGCTTTAAGCCGCTGCGTCCACAGGTGTTGTACACCATCTGTTTGTATCGATCGGGATTTGGAGTCCAATTCATTTTCGTATATTTTATGCTTGTTATGGAAGGCTAATATATCATTTGTTTTATAGAAATGATGTCGTGAAATTGCTCATAATAAAATTAGCATAAAAATTACACGGCCCGAGGCTTGTTTAGATCGAGTCGCGTCGCGAAGCCATCACTTGTTTCCTTTTTTCCTGCTCTTGCAGTATTCGTTCCAGATGCGGTTTAAATTCCTTGACCAGTTGTTCCTCTGTGATGTTAGTGGCTTTCGGATCTTGCAATAACTTAAACCAAGGTTTATCTCCTTCATAGTCGTACGACCCAAAAACAATAACAGGCGTTCCTTCTGCCAATACATGCTGGTCTTTCTCTACGACCCACTGTTCGGCCCAATCATAGAGCCACTTGGCATCATTTTCCAATAAACGTAAACAAGAATGTGAAGCAGGATAACCCGGCATGGTGTACTGATGCCAGCCAATTCCTTCCTTATTCCGGATATTGAAGTTCCATCGAAGGAGCCATTCGTCGTCCGCCGTACTTACATGCTCCTCCGCCTTCCAGTTGGTAAAAGAAAGTCCTGTTTTAGTTGGGTATTTCTTACTGCCCATGCTACTAGGACCCCAACGGATAAGCTGTCCGTTTTCATAAGCGGCAAAAGCCTGAATCGGATAAGAAAAAAACACCATTTTATCAACAGGCTTTAGCTCTTTTACCGTTAAGGGAAAAGGCGTATAGCTATTGATATCAGTTTGTACAGAATCAGGAATAAGCAAGGAATCGACATTATTAAAATTATTGAAATCAATACGGTTCAGTGCTAAAATAACGTGCTGTTGCTGCGCAGTGTACCGTTTTTTAAAACTTTTGAATGCGGTGTCATTATCCTTGATAACGAAAGTTTTATACCCTCCTGAATAAAGGTTAATTTTAGGTGTTTTACGTTCAGGTTTACCTACATCAGTTTGATCGTTTGTTTGTCTATTTTCGCTGCAGGCTATTAGTAGTCCCATAGAAAGGGTTACAAGTATCCAATGAACGTGTTTTGTCATACTCATTTTAATTTGTTTAATTAAGTAACAGCCATTTTGTGAAATTGTGTGAAGGTGTTGTTTATTTGAATAAAGGGTAAGGGAATGATGGGATCATATATATTTGGTTTGACGATTTAAAAAGAACCTTTTTTATTAACTTAAGTAACAAGCTACTATTCGATACTCAGTAAAAATTAGCTAAGTTTGAACTATGATTTCTGAAACTACCTATCTCGCTGCAAAAATGATTTCCGCGACATTGGAAAAGTATTTTGCTGAACAGGCTGAATATCAAATGGGAGCGTCGGAAAAGCGCTACCTTCCGAAGGCTAATATCATTGAAGCCGTCATTGATGCAGCGTTTTGGGCCAGCCTACGACGAGAAGAGGGGTATTCACCAAAAATTTCGATTGCGCTAATGGCTTCGGATAATGTCGTACAGCCATTACGTTTTGCTAATCCGGTACGATTTACCCCCCATAATTTGGTGAAGCTCTCCCCTGCAGTTATTCAACCAAGCATTCATTTGGGCGTTTGGCATGAAGAAGACAATCTGTTTATTTGGGGAACCACTCATGATATTTCCGAATGGTGTTTGGTTTTGGAGGTCATAGAACCGGGACTTTTAGTGGTGAAACATAAAAGGCACGAAGGGTATGGAAAGTTTGTCAACATTGCCGTGCTAAAAGGTGATCAAATTAAAATGGTAGATGAGCGTAATTTAACCTTAAACGGTTATCCCGATTTGCTAGCCTCGCTATTAGGTATGCCGTTACCCGATGCTATTGACGATTCCGTCAATATTTTGGTGGAGTTGGCTGTTGCGATGCGCAGACATAATCGAGGTGGACTATTACTGGTGGTACCCACTCATCAAGATGAATGGAAAGAATCCATTGTACATCCCATCGGTTACTCCATTGATCCGGTGTATTGTGCCCTCGGTGAATTAATCTCAAAACAAGCGGAGGACGAATCGGGAGGTGTTTGGCGAGAGGATATTCTAAGAACGATTGATGTGATCGGTGGATTTACCGCGATAGACGGTGCCACCATTATTACTAAAAATTATGAATTATTGGCCTTCGGAGCGAAAGTAGCCCGAGCAGCGAGAAACGCGCCGGTTCCCAAAGTACTGATCACCGAGCCGGTGGCGGGGCAGGAAGCTGAGATTGTCGATCCGGTAAAGATCGGCGGTACGCGCCATTTGGCAGCTGCGCAATTTGTGCACGATCAAAAAGAGGCTATGGCCTTAGTCGCTTCGCAGGATGGACTTTTTACGGTTTTTGTTTGGTCCGAAACACTGCAAATGGTTCACGCGCATCGTATTGATACGTTGTTGCTGTAGTTAAGGAGATCAGGTGTGAGGTTTTAGGTGTAAGGTATAAGGTATAAGGTGTTAGACATACGTATCAGGTATCAGGTTTTTTCCTGTCTTATGTCCTATATCAATATTAAGCTATAGGCAATAGGCTTTAAGCAACACTATGCAAAAAATTCATCGTTCATCATTCCTGCCTACCGGCAGACACTCATCACTCATTCATATACTCAACCTACCCCAAACTTGCTTTCAATTGTTCCAATAAATCGTTGGTACGCGTGGCCTTCACTTTCATCTTACGTACTTTTGGTCGTTTACCTTTTGCTCTTTCCTTGATAATCTTAAGCAGTTCGTCTGTGTATTCGTCTTTGTAAGCAGAAACATCGAAAGAGGTGCTATGCCTATTCACGAGCTCGAGAGCCATATCGATTTCCGCTTTCGTCAATTTTACATTTTGAGGGATGTTTAGTTCCTCGGGTGAGCGTATTTCCTGTTCAAAGCGAAGCTTATTAAGGATCAGCATATTTTCTTTTGCCCGAATCATACAGAGATTTTCGCCCGCACGCATAACAAAGGTCGCAAGCCCTACCATGCCTGCCTTCTCGAGTGCTTTTACCAATAGATGGTAAGCCTTTTGTCCACCCTTTTGCGGCTCAATGTAATAGGGAGTTTCAAAATACATGCTATCCACCTCTTTTTCCTTTACGAAGGATTGGATATTGATCATTTTATTTTTTTCAGGACTTGCCTCCTCGAAATCCGTATCTTCCAGTATGATATAATTGTCATTCAACATATAGCCTTTGACGATATTTTCCCAAGCTACTTCCTTTCCGGTGTTTTCATTTACCCGTTGATAGCGGACTCTGGAATGATCCTTTCTGTCCAACATGTCGAAGTCCAGTCGACTTTGTTCTGTAGCACTAAATAATTTAACCGGTATATTTACTAAACCAAAGCCGATAGCGCCTGTCCAAATTGCTCTCATATGCTAATTTATTACAATCTTATTACAGGAAAATAACAGTCGAGATTGTGTTAAGTTTGTTATTAATAATGCTTTTAAAATTGTTTGCAAAATCTTATATTCGGGCCAATATTTTTGGAGTATATCAAAAAAACGCAATTATATTTCCATTTGGTTCAGTTTTTGTTTAATGCGTTTTGATTTTATGACAAAAATTTTTGTATAAAAGTATTAAGGAAGAATTATGTATTGGACATTAGAATTGGCTTCGCATCTAGAAGATGCACCATGGCCGGCAACAAAGGATGAATTAATTGATTATGCTATTCGTTCCGGTGCACCAGAAGGCGTATTGGAGAATCTGAATGAAATGGAAGATGATGGTGAGGCATACGAGAGTATCGAAGAAGTATGGCCTGATTATCCTACTAAAGACGATTTCCTTTTCAATGAAGATGAATACTAAGGTTTTATAGGGCGCCGAGATTTGTAATTTTGGATCGGCGCCTCTTATTTCAGGTCATTTTGTCAGTATCGATCAAACTAACCCCTGGGCTAACATCGCATCTGCAATTTTTACAAAACCACCAATATTCGCTCCCTTTTCATAATTGACATAACCATCCTTTTCTTTACCGTATTTGACGCATATACTGTGTATATCATGCATAATTTGCTTTAGACGTTGATCTACTTCTTTACGAGTCCAGGCATAACGTAAGGAATTCTGAGACATTTCCAGTCCCGATACGGCCACACCTCCGGCGTTAGCCGCCTTGCCAGGGGCAAAATAAATATGTTCTTTATTAAAAACGGCGATGGCTGCTGGCGTACAAGGCATATTCGCCCCCTCGGCTACGCAAATACAGCCATTTTTTGCCAATTGTTTTGCATCCTGCTCATCCAATTCATTTTGCGTTGCATTAGGTAAAGCGATGTCACACTTTATACGCCAGGGTTTCTCATTCGGATAGTATTCGCACCCGAATTTTTCAGCGTATTCACTAATTCTTCCCCGCTCCTTGTTCTTTAGGTCCTTAATATAGGCTAAACCTTCCAAGTCAATACCTTTTTTATTGTAAATGAAACCATCCGAGTCCGATAAGGTTAGTACCTTTGCCCCTTCCTCAATACACTTTTCAGCGGCGAATTGCGCCACATTGCCCGAGCCGGAAATGACGACGGTTTTGCCCTTGATCTCCTGTTTCTGTTGTTTCAGAATCTCCTCTACAAAGTAAACCAAGCCATAACCGGTAGCTTCCGGTCGAATTTGACTTCCGCCCCATTCAAAGCCTTTACCCGTAAGTACACCGGTAAACTCACCCTTAATGCGTTTATATTGACCAAAAAGATAACCGATCTCTCTTGAACCGACACCGATGTCGCCCGCAGGAATGTCAATATCGGCTCCGACATGCCGATAAAGTTCTGTCATGAAACTCTGACAAAATTTCATTACTTCATTATCTGATTTTCCTTTTGGATCGAAATCCGATCCCCCTTTTCCGCCTCCCATTGGCAAACCCGTGAGACTATTTTTAAAGACCTGTTCAAAAGCAAGAAATTTCAAAACACTTAAGTTAACTGAACCATGAAAGCGCAAACCACCCTTATAGGGGCCGATGGCACTATTCATTTGTACGCGAAAACCACGATTTATTTCCACTTCGCCCCGATCGTTTAACCAAGGAACCCGAAAGATAATGACGCGTTCCGGTTCGGCTATGCGCTCCAATATCTTAGCGTTTCGATATTTTGGATGTTTTTGCAAAAAGGGAATAATGGTTTCAGCGACTTCCTCAACTGCCTGTAAAAATTCAGCTTCCCCTGCATTTCGCTTTTTGATATCTTCAATAAACTGCTCTTTTGATAGATCCATATAAAAATTTGCGTTAATATAGTTTTAAATGATTGCAGCTGAAATGTAAGGAAATTTTGTCAAAAGCAAAGCAATCATTGAAATTATCGTCGTTTTTTCATCAAAAAGATGATTTTATAGTGAATATGTTAGTTTTTTGATTCCGGTCGAATTTAAAATACTAAAAATATTAGTATATATTTGTGATGTAAAATGAACGAGATGGAGCAAAATAAGCATATCATCCACATGGATCAGGACGCCTTTTTTGTATCTGTTGAGATGCGTAAAAACAGCAGCTTGACGGGAAAGCCTGTTATTATTGGTGGTACGTCTGATAGAGGAGTGGTTACTTCCTGCAGCTATGAAGCCCGTAAATTTGGGGTACACGCAGCCATGCCCTCCCGTATGGCAAAACAGCTTTGTCCACATGCTATCTTCATAAAGGGCAATATGGACGATTACACCAAAGCATCACAGGAGATTACGGCAATTTTGGCAGAGAAAGTTCCCTTGTTCGAAAAGGCGAGCATTGATGAACATTACATTGATTTAACGGGCATGGATCGCTTCTTTGGTTGCATGAAATACGCGCACGAATTGCGACAGTTGATTATAAAAGAAACGGGTTTACCGATATCTTTCGGCTTATCCATTAACAAAACGGTATCGAAGATGGCGACGAATGAATGCAAACCGAATGGAGAACAAGAAGTGCAATCTCGGGATATACGCTCTTTTATGGATCCCCTATCTATAAAAAAAATCCCGGGATTAGGATCCGCTACCTACATCAAGTTGAGTGAAATGGGAGTTCGTTATATTCGCAAGCTTATTGAGATTCCACCCGAGATGATGTTTAAAGCGATGGGACAAGCTGGCCTGACCCTTTGGCACCGGGCAAATGGCGTCGATCCCACACCGGTAGTACCTTATCGAGAGCAACAGTCAATCGGAACACAGCGTACTTTTGCAGCCGATAGTATGAACATCGAAGTGATTAAGGAACTTTTAGTAGCGATGGTGACCAGCATTGCCTATGAGCTTCGACAAAAACATAAGTTAACTGCTTGTATTACCGTTACCATCCGTTATGCCAATTTCGAAACGGTTACAAAGCAGGCAAAAATTGCGTATACCTCGTTGGATCATATATTGATATCGAAAGCCAAAGAACTTTTTGAAGCCGTATACAATCGCCGTATGTTACTTCGATTGATCGGCGTCAAATTATCCCATTTGGTAGGTGGGCACGAGCAGATTCAGCTTTATTCAGCCTCCGAAAAGCATTATAGTTTGTATCAGGTGATGGACAAGGTACGCAATCGGTACGGTGAAGAGGCTATCGGCTTAGCTTCTTCTTTACAGTTGGATTGGTAGTATGTATTTGAATGTTCATAGCTCTTACAGTTTGCGTTACGGTACAATTGATTTAGATGTACTTATTGAAGAGACGCGTAAGCTCGGCATTTCTGAGATGGTCTTAACCGATATCAATAACTCTTCAGCGTGTATGGACTTTATCCTGAAGGCACGAGTTGCCGGAATACGTGCCTTGGTGGGAATAGAATTCAGAAAGGAGGATCAGTTACTGTACATAGGCATCGCCCGGAACAGGAAGGGTATGAAAGAGCTGAACGATTTTTTAACCTATCACCAGCTCTGCAATTTGGTATTGCCGGAGCGAGCGCCTGTATTCGAACAGGCCTATGTGATTTATCCCTTCAAGGCAGTGTCCCTTATGCTGGCGGAACACGAATATGTTGGTGTACGACCGCAAGATATTAACCAGCTTTTCCGATTGGATATGGCCCTTATTCAACGGAAACTAGTGGCGCTTTATTCGGTTACATTTCAGGATAAAAAACATTACCGGCTCCATCAGTATTTAAGAGCGATTGATCAGAATACATTATTGACTAAGGTGAACGAAATCGCCATTTGTCAAGAGACGGAGTCTTTACGCCCCTTAGAAGAGTTACAGCGATTATACAGCGGTTATGAATATCTTTTGGACAATGCCCATCAACTTTTAGCAAACTGCTCTACCGATGACTACCACTTTGGTCGATTAAACAAACAAACATTTACCGATAGCAAAGCCAATGATGCCATTTTGCTGGAGAAACTGACCTTAGCAGGTATGCATGATCGTTATGGCTCCGGAAATATGCAGGCAAAGCAAAAAATTGAAGCCGAGCTTGCAGTGGTTAAACAGATGGATTTCTGTGCCTACTTTCTCATCACCTGGGACGTTATCAATTATTCCAGAAGTCGTGGTTTTTATCACGTAGGACGCGGATCCGGGGCAAATAGCACGGTGGCTTATTGTTTAGGTATCACCGATGTTGACCCCATTGCCCTGGATCTATATTTTGAGCGCTTCTTAAATTCAAAACGAAGCAGTCCGCCCGATTTCGATATCGATTATAGCTGGCATCAACGGGAAGAAATACAAGCATATCTGTTAAAGCGTTACGGTATTGCTTATACCGGGCTGCTGGGCACCATCAGCACCTTCAAAGGACGCTCCGTCATACGGGAAATTGGTAAAGTACTTGGGTTGCCAAAGAGCGAAATCGATAGCTTTACCGATCCTACACAAGATGCAGTCAATCAAGACAACCAGACCTTCCGGAAAATCATGGCGGTTTACGAGCTAATGGATGGGATGCCAAATCAACGATCCATTCATGCCGGAGGGGTATTGGTAAGTGAAGAGCCGATCACCTTTTATACGGCTTTGGACTTGCCGCCTAAAGCCATGCCGACAGTACAATGGGACATGTATGCAGCCGAAGCCATCGGTTTAGATAAATTCGATATCTTGAGTCAACGCGGCATTGGCCATATCAAGGAAGCCGTTGAACTGATCCGACAAAACAAGGGAAAATCCGTTGATATTCACGCTGTCAAGTCTTTTCTGATCGATGAGCAGATCAATCGGCGTTTAGGCGCGAGCGATAGTATTGGCTGTTTTTATATTGAATCACCAGCGATGCGCCAGCTTTTACAAAAGCTCCAATGTCGGGATTACCTGACTTTAGTCGCTGCCAGCTCGATCATCAGGCCTGGCGTGGCCTCGTCCGGTATGATGCGAAACTATATTTATTATTTTCATCATCCGGATGAAGTAATCTATTTACACCCTGTTATGAAAGAACAGTTAAAAGAAACCTATGGCGTGATGGTGTACCAGGAAGACGTTATTAAGGTATGCTATCATTACGCCGGATTGGATTTAGCTGACGCCGATGTGCTCAGACGGGCGATGAGTGGTAAATATAGGAGTCGAGATGCCTTTCAAAAATTAGTAGATAAATTTTTTCTCAGTGCCAAGACTATCGGTCGAGACGAAGCAACCACCGAAGAAGTGTGGCGCCAAATTTCCAGCTTTGCCGGCTACAGTTTTTCCAAGGCCCATTCCGCTAGCTTCGCCATAGAGAGCTATCAAAGTTTATACCTTAAGACCTACTTTCCTCAGGAGTTCATGGTTGCGGTATTGAATAATTATGGGGGGTTCTATGCGCGCTGGTTATATGTGCACGAGCTAAAAAAAACCGGTGCAACCGTTCATTTGCCCTGTGTTAATAACAGCGAAGAAAAAGTGACCATTAACGGACGCGACGTTTATTTGGGCTTAATAGGTATACAGGGACTTAATGAACATTTCATAAAATTGATTCCCTGCGAACGGGTAACAAACGGGCCTTTTCAAGATTTAACCGACTTTATTAGGCGAACGGATATTGGTTTAGAGCAACTTGCTATACTGATTAAAGTTGGCGCGTTACGTTTTACCGGGCGCACGAAAAAAGAGTTGCTATGGGATAGTCATTTATACATGGGCGGATCAGTCAAACCAAAAAGGGATAAGGAGTTGTTTGCCATCGTTAATAAGCAATACACAATGCCGGTACTTCCGGATGAACGTTTGGAAGATGCCTACCAAGAGCTTGATTTACTAGGCTATCCCTTGACGCTTACGATGTTTGATATGCTTAAAACCAGCTATCGAGGCGACGTAATGGCAAAGGATTTGCTGACACATGTCGGCCAAACGGTCAAAATGGTCGGTTTATATGTGTGTGAAAAAACGGTACGCATGAAGAACCAAAAGAAAATGTGGTTTGGTACATTTTTAGATGTCCATGGAAACTTTTTCGATACCACCCATTTTCCAAGTCGTACGCCCATTTATCCTTTTAGAGGGCATGGTTGTTATCTCCTATTAGGTAAAGTGGTGGAAGACTTTGGCGTGCCAAGCATTGAGGTGGAGAAATTTGCCAAACTGCCCATTCAGGATAATCCTATTTTGGGGTGAAGTTGAGGGGGTAGTTAAGTTGTTGAGTAGTTAAGTTGTTGAGTAGTTGATTTGTTGAGTGGTTAAGTTGTTGAGTGGTTAAGCCGTTGAATTTCTACCGACTATTTCAACTATTTTCCTACTCAACTATTTCCCTACCCGACTACTCAACTAATTCTCTACTCAACTACTTCCCCTTCCATTAATCGATGGATTAGCTTGGGATGTTGATTGGCATAGCTCATGATGAGGTGCATCATATAATCGTTGGATGGATAGCGGGTTAAGGTGTCTTTTATCTCTTCAGGATGGTTGATATCACTTTCATAAGCAATGTATCCGATGCCAAAGAGCTTGCCTTTTTCTACCCAAATACAACTTTGTTCGTCTTCTGTGCGACCTTTATCAAGAATTATGAAGGAGGGTAGCATTTTCGCTAAATTATCTAAAGCGGTATACATACGCTCGTTATAATTATCCTTATTCTCCTCTCCTATGCAGGCTCCCAAACAGCCACCATTTATGTGGTTCAAACAAGCACCTTGCACCTTTTGTATTCCATTCAATTTGGGGCAGAGCCGATGCTCCTGGATCAGTCTGTTAACGAGGTTGTAAGCTTCAATCACATTTCCAAAACTGCAAATAGCCTGTTGAAAGCGTTGATGCTTATCAATAGCCAGACGTATGTAGCCTTTTTGATCCTCATAGCTATATAGCCCATACTTGGGTTCAAAGCGTTTAAGGGCCCGGTTGTTTTCAGGCCATAATCTTTTGATTTCGACTGCCTCGAGCAAAAAAGCTATCAATTCTGTTCCGCAGCTAACAAAGTCAATATCATAAATGCTTCGCATGAAATTCTGACGCTGCGGGTTAGGATTTTGGCCTGAAAAATGAGCAGATACTCGTTTTTTGATGTTTTTTGCTTTTCCAACATATACCACTTTTCCCTTTTGGTCTTTAAAGTAATAGACGCCGGGTGTTTGAGGTAAGCGTTCAAAATTTTCCTTGGGTAAGTTAGGTGGCAAGGCCTGTTCCTTCGACGCTTTTTTAAGCATAGCCTGTATAGCGTCCGAGCCTTTCTCGAGCAATAGGGAGAACAAAATCCCGGTGGCAGTAGCGTCTCCACCTGCGCGGTGACGATTGGTTATGGA
Organism: Olivibacter sp. EAT-5; assembly: GCF_044784325.1. Classification (NCBI taxonomy): domain Bacteria; kingdom Pseudomonadati; phylum Bacteroidota; class Sphingobacteriia; order Sphingobacteriales; family Sphingobacteriaceae; genus Olivibacter; species Olivibacter sp. EAT-5. The sequence goes on from NZ_CP173028.1 coordinate 4,571,761, forward strand.
GATATTCAATTGCTGACAAAGTTTGCCAAGACTATAAGACGCGAATCCCGGTAATACTTTGCGACTTAACCGGACCGTGCACAATTTTGGGGCATTCCAACTATAGCCACAAAAGGCCAGGTGATGCTTTATAAAGGAGTAATCAAAGTTTACATTGTGTGCAACAAATATCCGGCCTTCCAGTAGTTGGTAAACAGTGGCGGCTATTTCTGCGAAGGTGGGTGCATCTGCAACCATTTCATTACTGATGCCTGTTAATGCCGAAATATGAAGTGGAATATGCGCTTGCGGATTGACCAGTGTTTCATATCTATGGCATATACCGGCACCATCATGGATACAAATGGCGATTTCGGTAATCCCATGACCGGCGGCATGTCCCCCGGTAGTTTCAATGTCAACAATAGCATATTCCATGAAAAGCAAATATACTAAAAAAATTAGTACACAAAAAAAGAAAAAATTTGTGTATCAAAACATTTTTGTCTAGGTTTGTCTATTAGATTACTATACTTTATTATTTTAAATAATATGGATCAACACTTACAAAAATCGAAATTAATTGCATCGTTTATTTCTTCCTTGTTAAAAAACAGCATGCGAATGCATGTGCAAGTCATCTGCTGCTAATTAGGCGGTACTCACCCTATATTAATCAAATTAACTGACAATTTCTTATGAATTTACAATTACTGCGGTACGTAGGCATACTGCTCATACTGCTGCCTACATTGAATTTTGCCCGGCAACGTACAATTACCGGGACGGTGCTGGATGAAAACACACAGCCCATTGCAGGTGCATCCGTGCTGGTTAAGAATACCACGCAAGGAACCCAAACAAAGAGCGATGGAACATTCTCTCTTGAAGTAGCTGACAACAGCGTTTTGGTGATCTCTTACGTCGGTTATCAACCAAAAGAAGTGGTGGTTGGTGACGAGCAAAAGATCCAAGTGAGTTTAGTGCCTGATAACCAGCTTTCTGAGGTGGTGGTTACTGCCCTAGGTATTAAACGGGAGAAGAAAGCATTGGGATATGTCGTGCAAGATGTGAGCGGCGATGTGCTCAACACCCGGCCCACCAATGCCCTGAGCGCGATTTCCGGCAAAGTGGCAGGTTTACAGATTATACCCTCCGGCGGCAATATGGGAGGATCAACGCGTGTTTTGCTTCGTGGTATAAAATCCATTACCGGTAATAATCAACCGCTTTACGTTATTGATGGAACCCCTATTGACAATGCCGATTTAAATACCGCTTCCACCATTGGGGGAAGTGCCGGTAAGGACGTAGGGAATATGATACAAGATTTAAATCCGGATGATATTGAAAATATTTCGGTATTGAAAGGTCCTTCCGCAGCGCTTTACGGAAGTCGTGCAGCCAACGGAGTTATTTTGATTACAACGAAAAAGGGAAATAATAAGGAAAAGACTGAGATTAGCCTGAATACAGGAATTGAATTGGAACAAATAGTACGTTTGCCAAAAAGACAAAAACTATACGGACAAGGTTATAGTACCGAGTTTCCGCAGGCTACGATTAATGGCACAACGTATAATATTGTTGATTATGCTGCCGACGAAAGCTGGGGCCCTCGTTTGGATGGCACACCCGTTTTGCATTGGTATAATTTAGACCCCGGATACCCCGAATATTTGAATCCTGAGCCTTGGCTGTATCCCGAGCACGATGTCAATTACTTTTTTCGCACGGGTATTGCCAATACCAATAATCTAGCGATCGCAGGAAGCAGTGGAAAAACGAGCTATCGGCTATCGTATACCAATAAGAATGTCCGCGGAACTGTTCCAAATGCAAGCTTAGGACGTAATACATTGAGTTTTTCAGGGTCTACAGGACTGGGAAAGGTAACGATTTCCAGTAATCTTAACTACGTTAAAAATAACTCAACGGGTAGACCTTGGACCGGTGCTTCCAATCGGAATATTATGTTAGAGGCTTTTCAATGGGGAGGTGTGCAAGTCGACTATAAGAAGCTGAGCGATTACAAACGACCCGATGGAACCCCTAGACCGTGGAATCGAACCGGCTATCGCGATACACCGGGCGATCGTGCTACGCGTTTTATTGATAATCCCTATTGGTCGGCTTATGAGAGTTACCTGGAAGAGAGCCGCGACAGGCTATATGGTAATGTCGGGGTGTCGGCTCCTATCAATTCGTGGCTTAATTTGAGTGGTAAAGTTTACGCAGATATTTATCAATATCAATATCAAGATCGTATCGCAGTGTATTCCCGCTCACAGTCTATGTATCAGGAATATAGTAATAATTTCCATGAATTCAACTATGAATTTCTGGCAACCGCCAATAAACAATGGACCGACTTCTCGCTATCCGGTTTGGTTGGTGGTAACATTCGGGATGCGAATCGTCGCGTCAGTGATCTCCAAACGGGTGGACCCTTAGTAGTTCCGAATTACTATGACTTGCGGAATTCAAGTGGTATCTTAGCCAATAATGGACATGGTTTATTTAGAGAACAAGTGTATTCGATCTTTGGCAGTTTTTCTGCCGGTTGGAAAAATATGCTCTATTTAGACGGTACCTTACGGAATGATTGGTGGTCTACCCTACCTACTAACAATAATTCTTTTTACTATCCATCGCTCACAAGCAGTTTTGTTTTCAGTGAATTGGAAGGAATAAGAAACATTCCTTGGATTGACTACGCCAAATTCAGATTGGGCTGGGCGGAAGTCGGTAACGGTGCAGCACCCTATAGCTTAGCACAATTATATAGTTCGTTACCTGCATTTAATGGCCAACCGTCTTATACGCAGCCTGATATCATGAACAATCCCAATTTGAAACCCGAACTGACCAGTACTTGGGAAACGGGATTCGAGTTTCAATTGTTTAAAAATAGATTAGGCTTAGACGTTACCTATTACAATAACCGTAGTAGAAACCAGACAATTGCAGTTCCGACTTCCGATGCTTTTGGATATCAACAGAAATTCTTAAATGCAGGTCTAATAACCAATAAAGGATTTGAAGTAATCCTAACCGGAGCACCGATAAAAAATGATCGTTTCGAATGGAATAGTTCAGTCAACTGGTCGTTAAACCGTAATAAAATCGCCCGTTTATATGAGGGCATCAGTACGCTCGAGCTAAACAATACACTGGTGTCATTAGTAGCGCAAGAAGGAGAATCCTATGGACAAATCAGAGGTTATGACTTTGTTTATGCTCCTGACGGGCAACGCGTGGTGCAGGAGGACGGTACTTACTTACGTACTTCGCAAATGACAGATTTAGGAACTGTGCTACCTGACTATTTAGTAGGCTTTCAAAACAGCTTTAAGTATAAAAACTTTACACTTGGATTTTTAATCGACGCACGTGTTGGAGGGCATTTCTTCTCGCAAACCTATAAAGTAGGTATGTACGCAGGAATCCTGGACCGTACTGCTGTTAATAATATCCGAGAAACGGGTATCGTAGTAGATGGTGTAAAAGCGGATGTACAGTTTAATCCGGACGGAAGTTATAACGTAACGAATACAAGGCCAAATGATACGCGGATTAGTGCACAAACCTGGGCACGTAATGAATATAACGGGCCCACCACCTTTAGTGTTTTTGACGCCACATTCGTGAAGTTACGGGAGATTACACTCGGGTATAATTTTCAGCTGAAACCGGACGGAGTAATCAAAACGTTGGGTATCAACGCTTATGGCCGTAACCTTTGGAATATTTATACCAAAAGTAAGTACATTGATCCTGAATTTACCAATAGCGGAGGTAATATACAGGGGATTGAAGGAGGAAATCTACCAATACCTGCCACCTACGGTTTAAATGTGAACGTTAAATTTTAATTTGAGAAGACAATGAATCTTTATAAAAATATCTTATTTCTCCTTCCCCTAGCGTTTTCAGGCGCTTTGATCTCCTGCTCTGACGAGAAGCTGGCGGAGATAAACGAAGATCCCAATCGCCCGGGAAATGTTCCTACACCAACGATTCTGTTGACGGCGGAGAAACAAATAATGGACAATATCCGAAACGAAAATTTTTCGTTACGTGGAACAATGCTTTTCGCCCAATATTATAGTCAGAATATCTACACCGATCAGTCGCGTTATGATATTCCACGTTCTTATTCCGACGTCTTTTGGGCTAACTCTTATAAGGCACTGAATAACTTGAACCAAATTATCAAGTTAAATACCGATGAGCTGACAAAATCGGTGGCAAGTGCCGGAACAGCTGGTAGTAATGCGAATCAAATTGCGATTGCACGTATATTGAAAGCTTTCACCTTCCATTCCCTGACGGATGTTTTTGGCGATGTGCCCTATGAATCCTATGGAAATAAAGACCCTGAATTTGAAGCGCTGCAACAAAATCCCGACAATTATACGCCGGTGTACGCGTCACAGGAAAAAATATATGTTGATATCCTAAATGAATTAAAGGCGGCAGGCGATACCCTGTTGAAGTATAAAGGGCAAAATACTTTCGGCAGCTCGGATATTATATACGCAGGCAGTAATGAAAAATGGGCTAAATTTGCGCAATCACTTCGGTTACGCTTGTCTACGCGTATCCGTGTGAAACTTCCGGCTGTTTCAGAAGAACATTTTTCGGATGCCTTGGCAAAAGGTGTATTTACGTCCAATGCAGATAATGCCGCGTTTAAATATTCCAGTGGTGCACCAAATGAAGCCCCCCTCTATCGAGCGACCGTTACTGCGAATAGAAAAGATTTTGCGGTTTCGCATGTTTTGGTAAATGTATTAAAAGGAGAATTAGGACCTTTTAAGACGGCCGACCCGCGTCTACCGCGTTACGCTTTACCCAATGAGCGCCAAATTTACATAGGTCAGCCTTACGGATTACCTTTGGAAGCAGGAGGTATTAATGGACCTACTGCCATTAGCTTACCAGGAGCCATTGTGAATGCGCCCGACTTTGCGGAAGTCTTACAGGAGTATGCCGAGGTGGCTTTTTTAATTGCCGAATACAATAACTGGGATGATGCAAGCTACCGAAAAGGTGTAGAAGCTTCTTTAACTAAATGGGGTATTGATGGTGCGACTGCGAAATCATATGCTGATGCCTTGCCGGCGGCCAACAAAGAAAATGTCTTAACGCAAAAATACCTGGCTTTGTACACTCAAGGCTTGGAGGCTTGGTCAGAAATCCGTCGTACCGGTTATCCTATATTTTTAGTGAAACCTGGAGATGTTGTTTGGAGTAGGCAAACGGAGAACGGAATCGTCAACTATACGTTCCAGCCTATTTTCGGAAACGGCATTCCGAAACGCTTATATTATCCAAATAAAGAGCAAAACGTTAATCGTGAACATTATCAACAAGCCTTGGCACGTCAAGGCGATGACGTGATTACAACAGCGCTTTGGTGGAATAAGTAATCAATCTTAGTGCATGAACCGTATAGTAGTGTTACTAACTACTATACGGTTTCTTTTATCTTCCTTCCTCTCCCACCCACTTGGTCTTTGGTCGCTACTTATTCGCTACTTTACCGCTAAAAGTCCACTAAATGGTGGATAAATGCGGATATAACGTGAAGATACCGTGAATATACAGTGTATGGACCCCGAAGGAGGGTCGAGCGAAGTGCCTCTTTTTATGGGATCAGGACTGGTGTTTGAGTTTAAGATTTCCACACAGCTCTTCAAACATTTCACCCGGTTTAACGCCTATGGCCAAGGCGATAAGATATAATTCCTCGATTCGAACGTGCGATTTTGGATTAATGGAAAGCTGGCTCAACCGATAAGTACTCAAACCCGTCTTTCTGGAAACTTCCGCTTTGTTAATTGATCGCTTTGCCAAATATAAACCCAGTGCTGTCAAGTTCTATGTTCTCCTTTATTTTCCATAAAATTAGTTTAAGAACGTTTAGCTAGTTAAAATATTTGTAAATGGATGTATTTTGCCTATTTTTGTAGAGAAAAAACAAATACTTTGAGCTGGTTAAATGGTTGAGTAGGGTCTTAAGTGATGAGTGTTGCCTGCCTGCCGGTAGGCAGGAATGATGAACGATGAATTTTTGCGTAGCGAGAAAGTTTAAAGTGTAGAATAAAGCCTACAGCTTACAGCCTATAGCCTAACATGGACATAAGACAGGAAGAAAGCCCGCAACTCACAACTCGCAGCTCACAACTAAAAATAAAACCTAAACATATGGAATTACATGAAAAACTAAGATTTCTACGTTACGCCAATGATTACAGTATGGCCTATGTGGCTTACAAGTTGAAGCTTACTAAAGAAGAGTATGAGCAGCTGGAGTCGGGTGAAAAAAACCTAACAATAGAACAAGCTAAATTGGTTGGTATACTTTATTCGATGACTAGTGATGAGCTAATGGGGCCGCACCTCGATCTGGATGAAGAAGTAAGCTGGCAGAGTTTGGTGACTGATGATAACGTGAGGCAAGGACATTCACCCACTTTAGAGGAACTTAAAAATGAGTTGATTAATATTAAGGAGCTACTTCAGGTTTTAGTAGAGAAATTGACAGAAAATGATAGTAGTACCTACTATAAAGATCGATGATATTACTAATAAAATAAAGTTCACCGCTTCCTGCCTACCGCAGGCAGGCAAAATTTACAGGAATGGTAATGCGTCCGGTGCTGGCTGTATCACTTCAAGACTTCTTTAGCTACTTTATCATCTCCATCGATACGATGTTTGTATTTCAAACCTAATATCTTCGCCAATAGTGGATAGATATGAATATTCTCAAAGGCACCGATCGTTAAACCTTCTTTAAAGGCGGGTCCCCAAGCGATGAAAGTAGCTCGCATTTCCGGTGTTTCATAGGGGTCAAATCCATGTGCTCCGGGATGTGGTTTCTTATTGGAAAAATAATAAGGTGCTTTCGCAACCAATACGATATCGCCTATTCGGTGATATTTGTCCTCTTTTTTTCCGTAATGATAATTGCTTGGTACTTGATCACTTAGATAGGCATCAAACTTATCAGACTTTTGAATGGATTGGTAAATCGACTGAAGGTTCTTTTTGTCTTTCACATGTATATTTACAAGTGTGCCATTTGAAGCAATGACCACTTGCGTTGTATCGACTTTAAAAGGTAATGGCAAGGGTTCGTCTCGATTGATGGCCTTCATACCATGATCAGAAACGAAAATAAAACTGACAGGAAGTCCCGTTTGTTGTACGGCGATGTTGAGGGCATTAACGGCAGAATCAATGAAGTGCACCGCTTTTTTCGTCTCGGGTGCATCGGGGCCATAGAGGTGTCCTGCATGATCGACTTCGGGGAAGTAAAAATTAATGAGATGCGGACGTTTTTCTGATGGTAATGATAGCCAGTTCACAACAGTCTGTATGCGTTTTGCTATTGGAATCTTTTCATTGTAAGCATAATAATAAGACGGCAACATTCCACCAATAGCTGCTTCCGATCCCGGCCAATAAAAGCTAGCACTCAGTAAACCCTGTTGCTCGGCAAGTGTCCAAATGGGGATACCGCCATACCAAGCCGGATTCTTGACGGCCTTCGCATTTGACATGCTATATCTTGCTTGCATGTTTGGGTCGTAGATATTATTTCCAACCAAGCCATGATGCGATGGGTACATGCCCGTTACGATTGTATAGTGGTTGGGAAAGGTAATGGAAGGAAATGACGGAATCAGTGCTTTGGCACTTACGCCACTTGACGATAGTTGTTGTAAATGAGTTGCCTGGAATTTTTCTGCGTAATCATACCGAAAGCCATCGGCAGAGATCAGGATTACATAGGGTTTGTCTTGTTGCTTGGCTACATTTTGACGATTTGGAACTGATTTTTGCGTGGTGTCTTGGGCATGCGTAGGTGACACCAAAAAAACAGCTAATGCGACACCTAGCAAATAAGAAAAAACTCTTGTTACCATGACGCGATTATAGGTATTTTACTTGACTTAAATGTTAGCTGAAGGTTATTTTTAGGTGTTGGTAGCGGTAGTTTTAAGTGTTAAGTTGTAAGTAATAAGCATATAGTATATATGCGCTGTTTTCCAATTTAATTCACCTGTAGCGGATTTAAAGTACAGTATTCATTAGTAGAAAGCCAATTTCTGACGGTCGCATGAAGAAATTCATTCACCAACAAAGAAAGAAGTCGATAATTCTACTACCTATATGCAACGTTCCGTTAGTGAAGTAGATTATTGTACTATCAAAATGTCTTACTGTGCTATCGAAGTTTAACATCCTGCTATTGAAACGCCCTATTTCGCTAGCGGAATACCCTATTGTGTTATCAAAATGTCTTATAGTGCTATCGAAATTCAGCATCCTGCTATTAAAACACGCCATTTCGCTAGCGGAATGGGTTATTGTGCTATCAAAATGTCTTATTGTGCTATCGAAGTTTAACATCCTACTACTGAAACATGGTGTTTTGCTAGTGAAATAGCTCATTGTAATATTGAAAACGATTGTTTTTAGATGTGTTTGTTGGCAGAAAGCCGATTTCTGAAAGTTGTTGTAGCTCTTTTTTAGCTCATTACGTTAAGATATAAAACGTATAAACACTTCATTATGAAAAGAAAGATTTACCTTTTTGTTTTCCTGTTGTCCGTTATTTGCATAGCTTGTGATAAAAGCGATATGGAATATGAAAATGACTATGAGCAGAGCTATAAAGCTTGGTTGGATTTTAAGGAATCGAGTAATAATTCTTATAGATATGTGGTAAGTGGAGCTACATGGGCAGGTGCGGCATGGGAAACGACTATTACCGTAAACAATGGAGAAGTAACGGGGCGAGATTTTCGTTACACTGTTTTTAATGATATCCGAATGCCAGCAGACGGTTGGGATTTAGCGGCCGCTCAACAAGTAGTTGATACCTTGATGGCACACGGCGTGCACTTAGAAGGTACTATTACAGCGGAGGAGTTTTTGAAAAAATTGTCGTGGATAGAAAGCAAGCAAGAACTAAATAATACGACAGACTCACCAGCTGCGGCAACTCTTACCCTTGATCAGGTTTATGAATTAGCCAAAAATGATTGGCTTCGAAGGCGGGATAACGCCAAAGCCTCTTTTGAAGCAAAAAACAATGGCATTATTTCCTCTTGCGGTTATTGGGAAGATGGTTGTATGGATGATTGTTTTAGGGGAATAAGAATAACTTTGGTTGAGGCGTTATAATACGTATTCAAACAAAAAATAAATTTCTATAAAAATAGATAGAAAAAGAGCCAACACTCTGTTGACCCTTTTCTATAGTATCTACTTAATCTTAAAAAATGTAGCGTAAGCCTAATTGCATGCTCCAAGTACTATTCGTACTGATATCATCCATGAAAACTTCATTTACTAATTGCCCATCAAGTTGCTGTAGTTGATAAACCGGTCTTCCTTCTTCGTTTACAGAACGGAATCGTAAAGGATTATTTGTAACATATAAGTTTTTGACACCCCAATTTTTGTTTAACATATTAGTAAAGTTCAATATATCAACGCTGAATTGCAAAGTATGACGTCTTTCACCTGCTTGGATATAAAAATCCTGCAAAAACCGAAGATCAACACGGTTAAACCAAGGTAAAAGTGCCGCATTTCTGCCAGCAAATTCTCCTCTATGTTTTTTAAGATAAGAAGAGTTTGATATAAAGGAGTCAAACGCTTCTGCTTGTTGCTGTGCAGTAAATAAAACATTATCATTGCTACCTAATATATCAGAAAAGATGATATCATTCGCATCTCTTGGAATATACATTAAGTCAGCCGAGCTGTTTCCATCACCATTCACATCACCATTCACTATAAAGCTGTAGTTTCCTTGGTGAGAGCCTTCATAGAATAAACTTAAGGTCGATGCAAAGTTCTTAGCATATTCCTTTCTATAAGAAACACTTCCGACAATTCTGTGAGGAATTGCATACTGTGATAAACCTAGTTCTTGAGCATTTGATGTACCTACATTAGGATTTAAGTTCCATACAGATGAGGCTTGACTTCCTGGGTTAGCAGTTATCTCTTTCGCTTTTGTGTAAGTATATGCCACTGATCCGTAAAGTCCATTATGGAAATTTTTGGTCAATTGAGCTGTTAAAGAAGTTGAATATCCTTTTTTGTCGCTGTTTGCTAAGACAATTGCAGTATTTAGTGAATTTAGATTACGGGCGTTACTAGAAGAGTAACCAGGACGTTGTAAATCCCCTTCGTATATCGTTCTATCTGTTGGGTTGTTGTTAGCATTAAACATGCGAATGGCATTAATATCTCTAGAGTATAGAGCCTCTACCGAAGCGACAAATCCGTTTCCTAAATTGCGCTCGACTGCTAGATTACTTCTGAATACCGATGGGAATTTAAAGTCGGGATCCATCAAGACGATATTGCTAGGTACTGAAGTTCCGGCCTCTGTGGGGAATAGGTTTGCGTACGCATCTGGATTTGGATTGAAAACGATATTATTCAATCGAGGGTCTCCGGTTCTAATCGATGCGCCGAATTGATACATTCCTGAATTTGTAGGCATATTCGTTAACCAAACAAATGGAATTCTACCGGTAAAAATACCAGTTCCGCCTCTCACGATCAGTGATTCATCTTTCAATACATCCCATCTGAAGCCTGCTCTCGGAGAAAGTAAAAGTTTGCTTTTAGGCCAGTTACCATTGTACGAAGTAAGTTGTCCGTTTTTATCGTAGAATTGAAGTTGTTGAATTGCCGGGTTTTCTAACGGTTTTTCGAGGTAAATCGGCAGATCGCCTCTGATTCCATAAGTAAGTTTAAAGTTACTTGCTATGTCAAACTCATCTTGTGCATAAATACCCAGTTGACCTATTTTAAGTTCTGCTGAATACACATTCTTTTGGCCGGGAACTAAAGAATAGGTATAAGCATAATAAACAGGCGAACGTTGGTTTAAAAAGTCGTCTAATGTATTATATACATAATAGCTATTAGATCCTGCCATAAACATATTTCCTACCTTTTGGTATTCGTATGATACACCTGCTGTTATAGTATGTTTCCCTGTATTATATGTGAAGTTATCCGTGACACTATAAATGTCATTAACGACATCATTGTTATTTGTATAAGGGTCCATGCCAAAGGACAAGAAATTCCCGCCTTGACCATTGAAAATATCCACAGAAGGAAAAACACCGCCATCAAAAGTTCTTGTGGACTTATTACGAGTAAAGGTTAGCAACAATTGATTTGACATGTTGCTGCCTAATTTACTATTTAGTTCGGCAGTACCAGAGCGAGTTATATTTTTGAAGCCGTAGTTTGAATTGGCAAAAGCCATAGAATTGTTTCCAAATCGATCGTATGGCAGTCTGGAAAGAGTTCCAGTTGCGCCCGTTACCGAAAAACCACCACCGTTTGGAACACTGGTACGATTAAGGAGTTGATCGTCGTTACCAACGAAATCGCTATATTTCACCGTTAATTTATGATTGTCATTAATATTCCAATCGATCTTTCCAAGTATTTTATGATTAGAAGAGGTGAAATTAGGGAACTGATCAAATGCGCCTGGATTGTAACCATATTGATTGCGTAGAAAATCTGAAACTCGCTGTAAGTCTTCTACGGTTGTCGTTGATGTATTACCACTTCCCTGTCCGCCAGTTGGTTTAAAAGTTACCCCAGGGCGCTCTCCCTTTTCATATTCACCACTCACAAAAAAGAATAATTTATTCTTTATTATTGGACCTCCAAGTGTTAAACCATATACATTATTCTTTGAATCGCTTACATCAATTCTGGAGTCACCAACCTTTTTACCAATAAAACTTTGGTTTCTAAAAAATGTATAAGCACTTCCATGAAACGTATTTGTACCACTTTTGGTCGTTGCAGTAATACCTGCGCCGGTGAAGCCAGATTGTCGAACGTCATAAGGAGCTATATTTACCGAAATTTGATCATAAGCGTCTAACGAAATAGGTTGCGCCCCGCCACCAGGAAGCGGATCATTACTGAGCCCGAAGTTATTATTCAGGTTCGCTCCATCAATTTGAATATTGTTATATCTCGCATCCCTTCCTCCAAAGGAATTTCCATTGGATTGAGGTGTTAATCTGGTGAAATCTGTTATACTTCTACTAATAGTTGGTAAGGTATTTATCTCCCTATTGGAAATGCTTGTGCTTGCACCTGTTTTTACCACTTTTATACCCGCATTAGCTGTTATAACAATCTCGTCCAGTTCGCGAGTATCCTGTGAAAGATTTACATTTAGCTGGAAGGATTCTCCCAATCGCAATGAAATATCAGAATAGGTCACTGGATTATATCCAACATAAGTAACTTCAACCTTATAAGGGCCGCCAACCCGCATACCATAAATGCTGAATTTACCGTCATTATTTGTTGAAGTACCGTAAACCGTCCCACTAGGAACATGGGTGGCCTTAATAGAAGCACCGGGAATTGTGGTTTCATTGTCAGTCACCGTACCCGTCATACTACTGGTTGTTACCTGTGCATGGACAATGATTGTCCCGAGTAAAAGAATAAAAGAGAGTAAAAACTTCTTCATGTGCGTTGAATTGATTGAATAATTTGTTTTTCGGTACAAAATTAAATAGCTCGCGAGGAATAATTAGCAGGTTTTGTGTTAATTTAATATTAAGTTAATGTTACTTGATGCTTGGGTGTGAATAATTTACAGATCGATCTTGCGGTATCCAATTGTTTTTGTAACTGTTTAGAAATCTATAAAGTCTTTTCTGATTTTTAATTGTTTATTGGTTAAAATTGTTTCGAATTTTCGAATGTGGATTGTGGATAACTTTTTTCAAAATCACAATCATGCCCCCTGTGGTACATGCTTTAGGTAATGGTAAATGTAACAAGAGCTGTTGTCTGCTGTCGGAAATAAGCTATCAGCCTGATTAGACTGCCTGCCGGTAAGTATATACTGTTGCTGTTATTACTAGTAAATCCCCTACCCAACCACTTAACTATTTGCCCACTCAACTACTCTACTACTTCAACTATTTCCCTAAGGTAAAAAAATGCCGACACAGCCCGGAAATCTTCTAATTCTAAGAATTTTTATTAGGTTTGCGGAAGTAATACTTGTTTGACAAACACGTTCTTGGCTTGTTCAATGGGTATAAGCTAATTGTACTATCGAAACGAATTAATTTTTATAAGAATGAATTACGACATCATTGTAATTGGAAGTGGCCCGGGAGGCTATGTTGCAGCCATCAGAGCTTCACAATTAGGTTTCAAAACGGCTATTGTTGAACGCGAATCTCTTGGCGGTATCTGCCTTAACTGGGGTTGTATCCCAACGAAAGCTTTACTTAAAAGTGCGCAAGTTTTTGAGTATCTGAATCACGCGGCTGACTACGGTATCAAAGTAGAGGGCGGTGAGGCTGATTTTGGCGCGATTATTAAAAGAAGTCGCGGCGTGGCCGATGGTATGAGTAAGGGTATCCAATTCTTGATGAAAAAGAATAAAATTGATGTAATCATGGGTACCGCTAAGATAAAAAAAGGCGGTAAGATTGAGGTAAAGGGTGGTGATGGTTCTACTAAAGAGTACACGGCCAAACATACAATACTGGCAACGGGCGCCCGTTCGCGTGAGCTTCCGAATCTTAAGCAGGATGGAAAAAAAATCATCGGCTATCGTCAAGCCATGAACTTGGATAAACAGCCTAATTCATTAGTGGTCGTAGGATCTGGTGCTATCGGTGTAGAGTTTGCTTATTTTTACAATGCGATCGGAACGAAAGTAACGATTGTTGAATATTTAGATCGTATTGTACCGGTTGAGGATGAAGAAATCTCTAAACAGTTGGAACGTAGCTTGAAAAAAAGTGGCATCAATATCTTAACCGGTGCTGAAGTAACGGCGGTGGATACCAGCGCTTCGCCTAGCAAGGTGAAAATCAAAACGGCAAAAGGTGAAGAAGTGATCGAAGCGGAGGTTGTGTTGTCTGCCGTAGGTATTACTCCGAACATCGAAAACCTTGGTTTAGAAGAAGTCGGTGTAAAAACTGATAAAGGCCGGGTTGTTGTAGATGATTTCTACAAAACTAATGTAGAAGGTGTATATGCTATTGGTGATATTGTTAAAGGACAAGCCTTAGCACACGTTGCTTCTGCCGAAGGGATTACCTGCGTAGAAAAGATCAAAGGTTTACATGTTGAACCAATTGATTATAATAATATTCCTGGATGTACTTATTGCTCGCCTGAAATTGCCTCTGTTGGTTATACAGAAAAAGCCGCTAAGGAAGCCGGATACGAAATTAAAGTGGGCAAGTTTCCTTTTTCAGCTTCAGGTAAGGCAAGTGCCGCGGGTGCTAAGGATGGCTTTGTAAAGGTTATTTTTGATGCGAAGTACGGCGAGTTCTTAGGAGCACATATGATCGGATCCAATGTGACGGAAATGATTGCCGAGGTAGTGGCCGCCCGCAAACTGGAAACTACCGGACATGAAATTATTAAAACCATACACCCACACCCTACGATGAGTGAAGCTGTTATGGAGGCTACAGCGGATGCTTATGGTGAGGTAATCCATTTGTAGGAGGTTGAGTAGTGAAATAGATAAATAGTTGAGTAGGATAAATTCCTACTTAACTACTTAACGACTCAACTACTTGACTAACTGATATCAACCTTTATGAAGAAAATCTTATCTATTGATGGTGGTGGGATTCGAGGGATCATTCCGGGAATGATCTTAGTTGCTTTGGAAGAAAAACTGAAGCAAAAAACGAACAATCCCTCAGCAGCTATCGTAGATTTTTTTGATTTTTTTGCCGGTACGAGTACCGGAGGTATTTTGGTTTGCCTGCTGCTCTGCCCTGATCAATCAGACCCCAAACGACCTCGTTTTTCTGCCAAAGAAGCTTTGGAAATGTATCTAAAATATGGTCACGATATTTTTAGAATGAGTTTTTTCAAGCGCATTACCTCAAGCTTGGGTTTAACCAGTGAGCGTTATAATAGTGCTACATTGGAAAGTGTGCTGCAGAAATATTTTGGAAAGACGCAGTTAAGTGAACTCATCAAACCTTGTATCATCTCTGCTTATAACATAGAGCTTAGGAAGACACATTTTTTTAGGCAGCAGACAGCCATTGAACGGGGTGACGTGCGTGACTTTTATCTCAAAGATGTTTGTCGGGCTACCTCTGCCGCACCGACTTATTTTAGCGTCGCCGAAATTTACTCGTTATCAGGAACACGATACCCTTTATTAGATGGCGGTGTTTTTGCAACAAATCCTGCTTTAAGTGGTTTAGTTGAAGTAACTCGGGCATTTAATCAAACGAAAATCAATGATATTCATATTTTTTCTTTGGGAACGGGGCGATCGAGAAAATCGTATAACTTAGAGCATTTTAAAAAAAGTCGGGCTATTTCCATGGTACCGGCTCTTATTGACATCATGATGAGCGGTGTGGCCGAAAGCAGCGACTTTTTTCTTCACCAGCTGTTCCGGTCGTCAAACAAGGAAAAAGATTATCTGCGGATCGAACCGGAAAATCTCAACAGCATTCAGGAGAGTTTAGATGCTGCAGAGGAATCGAATATGAAACGTTTAATTGCTTTAGGAGACCGTACGGTGAGTGAGAATCATTTAATACTGGATGAAATGGCTGACTTCTTAATCGAAGAACAAAAGAAGAATGGTTCCCATGAAAAGCCTTGGAGTTTTTTGAACAGAAATTTATGGTCTTGAGGGATGAAATATAGGTTTTAGGTGTAAGGTATAAGGCTTTAGGTATAAGGTATAAGGCTTTAGTATAAGGGTTTAGGTTTAAGGTTTAAGGTTTAAGGCTTTAGGTATAAGGGAAGGCTTAAGCAACTAATAACTAATAACTAATAACTAATAACTAACAGCTAACAACTAACAACTAACAACTAGCTAATAATGGCTTTAAATTACGTTTGGATAGCCTTCTTTTTAATTGCTTTTGTTGTCGCGCTTTTTAAGCTGATTTTTCTTGGAGACCAGGAGATTTTTCAGGCGATTGTAAATGGAACTTTCGATACGGCAAAGACAGGCGCCGAGATTTCCCTGGGCCTGATCGGTTTAATGTCTTTTTGGCTAGGCATCATGAAAATTGGCGAAAAGGGCGGCATGATTAACATTTTTGCTCGTTTAGTAGGGCCTTTTTTTAATAAACTTTTTCCGGAGATTCCTAAAAATCACCCGGCGTTGGGTTCGGTTTTGATGAATTTCTCGGCTAATATGTTGGGCCTTGATAATGCGGCGACACCGGTAGGTCTAAAGGCTATGAAAGAACTACAGGAACTGAACCCAAATAAAGATACGGCAAGCAATGCGCAAATCATGTTTTTAGTATTGAATGCGTCAAGTTTGACACTCTTGCCAATTACCATCATGGCTTACCGGAAGGAAGCAGGAGCTATAGATCCGTCCGATGTGTTCATTCCCATCCTGCTGGCAACCTTCTTTTCTACTTTGGTCGGTTTGGTAGTGACCGCTATTTATCAGCGTATTAACCTGTTCAATAAAGTTATCATAGCTTATGTGGGCGGTCTGACAATCTTGATCGGCGGACTCTTGTACTACTTTTCCACGCTGAGCCAGGAAGAAATCAATGCTATATCGCAGGTTGCAAGCAATGTCATTCTCTTCACGGTAATTATTTCATTCATTGCCCTAGCCTTCTACCGCAAAGTGAATGTTTTTGAATCATTTATTAAGGGGGCTAAAGAGGGTTTTGAAGTTGCTGTAAAAATTATCCCCTATTTAGTAGGGATTTTGGTAGCTGTAGGAGTTTTTCGAGCATCCGGTGCGATGGACTACCTGGTTCAGGGCGTCAGTGCAATTGTTAGCTGGGCGGGTTTGGATACGCGCTTTGTGGAGGCGCTTCCTGTCGCTTTTATGAAACCGATGAGCGGAAGCGGTGCGCGTGGATTGATGATTGATTTAATGCATGCCAAAGGTGCCGATGATTTTGCGTCGCGCGTGGCTTGTGTCATTCAAGGAAGTACGGAAACAACTTTTTATGTGTTAGCAGTATACTTCGGATCAGTGGCCATTAAAAGAACGCGACATGCTTTACCTGCTGCTCTCTTAGCCGAACTCGCAGGGATAATTGCAGCCATTATTATCGCTTACATCTTTTTTGGATAGTAAAAAGTAAAAAGTAAAAAGTAAAAAGTAAAAAGTAAAAAGTAAAAAGTAAAAAGTAAAAAGTAAAAAGTAAAAAGTAAAAAGTAAATTTTCACTAACAACTAACAACTAACAACTAGCAACTAACAACGAATAACTAACAACTAGCATGGCGGAAGTAAATGTAACAGTTACCATCGGAAAGGAACGGTATAAAACAGAAGTCAGCAATGGACGAAATATCGTAATAGCGGATGAACCGGAGTCTATGGGAGGTACTGATCAGGGATTAGGACCGAAGGAATTGTTACTTTCGAGTTTAGGTTCTTGTACGGCTATTACATTAAGGATGTATGCCGATCGAAAGCAATGGGATTTGCAGGAAGTTATCATAACGGTAAAAATGGAGGTAGTACCAAGCAGTCATCAGCAAACGACTTACATAAAAAATCATATTAAATTGGTTGGCAATTTGGATGATGACCAACGGCAACGGCTGCTTCAGATTGCGGAGCTCTGCCCGGTACATAAAATATTATCAAATCCAATCGTAGTTGACAGTAATTTGGTTCCCTAATAGTTACGTGGTTAAGTGGGGGAATAGTTAAGTAGTTAAATGGATTGTATTGGAGCCCCTGGCGGGGACGAATTTTGATTTTTGGCTTTTGAATTATTACGTTTGCGCGTGCAAGCTTAAACTTGGAATATGACTGATATGGCAATGAAGGAACAGTATTCTCCGTACGTGAGCATTACGCGAGACGAATGGAAATTACTGAACGGATCACTGAATTTCTCTCTTTCAAATGAGGATATTGGAAGGTTACATGCGCTGAATGAGCCATTAAATATGGAAGAGATTCAGGAAGTTTATTTCCCGCTTTGTCATCTCCTGAATATCCATATTGACCACGCACATAAGCTTTACGACGCTGAAAATGCTTACTTGAACAGCGGACGCAAACGCTCGCCCTTTATTATTGGTATAGCAGGCAGCGTGGCGGCGGGTAAGAGCACCACCGCACGCGTATTACAAAAGGTCTTGTCTTTATGGCCCGATAAGCCAAATGTCGCTTTAGTAACCACTGATGGCTTTTTATATCCCAATAGTGTGTTGGAACAACGCGGAATAATGAATCGAAAAGGCTTTCCGGAAAGTTATGATACGAAGAAGTTAATCAATTTTCTGGCGGATGTGAAGGCGGGCAAGGAAAGCCTTCAAGTGCCTATTTATTCGCATCTTGAATATGATGTGATGCCGGATCAAATGCAGGAGATTTATAATCCCGATATTGTCATTGTGGAGGGGATCAATGTCTTACAAGTAAATTTGAGCGAAAAACACAAAGGACCGCAGGTTTTCGTGTCTGATTTTTTTGATTACTCCATTTACGTGCATGCTAACGAAAAAAACTTACTCGAATGGTATGTGTCTCGATTCAGACAACTGCAAACAACTGCTTTCCGGAATCCTAATTCCTACTTTCATAGATACGCCAGTCTTTCCGAAGAAGAAGCTATCGCGCGAGCAAATAGCATTTGGGATCTCATCAATAAACCAAACCTTATTAAAAACATACTACCGACGCGCTTTCGCGCTAATCTTATATTGGAAAAAGGAAGCAATCATTTCGTAACAGGCGTCAAATTACGGAAGGTGTAGTTGTCGGTTGCGAGCATGAATGATGAGTGATGAGTAAAGAGTGAATCGGCAGACAAGCTTCAGAGCATTATCACATTGGTTAATTATTGATCTCAGCTTTACATTAGGCTTTAACCTATAAGCAGTATGCTTAAGCTCGTACAAACCGATCATCACATTGGCTCATTGGCTAATTCCCAATTTTTAGTACTTCATTTAGCACAATGTTTTTGATAAACTGCGATTGCGTTTTTCCCAAATTGGTTAAGGTGAACTGTACCTTATACTTGACAACATCCTTTTGTACAGCCAATACCTTTAATTTCATACTATTTTCGAGTACTTCATTGCTGTGTTTGTTAAGCAGATCATTAAGACGCTTTTTGAGGTCCTCCCGGTCCATGGTATGGTTAATGGCTAATTCAAATTCGACGCTCACCTTGCGGGAGTTCTGAAAAGACTGGTTGACAATGTTTGTCGTAAAAACAAAGTTATTAGGAACCATGACAATATCATCATCATCATTATTGATAACAATATTAACCAGGGTGATGTCAATAATTTGCCCTTGGTACTCGCCGATCTTAACATAATCACCCAATGTCAATTGATCAGAAAACATGATAATTAAACCACTGATCATATTCGTGATGTAATCCTTAAAAATAAGGGCTATAGCCGCTGCAACGATGGTGATACTGGTTAGGAAATCTCTGGGGTTGATTCCAAAGGCCAACATCAGACTAAAAATAATGACGACGGCGTTGAGCACCGAGGCAATGCGGTTAATACCTAATACGAAGCTACCGCGCGAACTGGTATGAAAGTAAAGAGAGCGTCGTTTATACCAAGACAAGAGGATGATTCGGACAGTTGAAATGATGATATTACTGGATAGAAAGACATTCAAAGCATACACCAATCGTTGTAAAACCCTCTTGTCGTTATAGTAGGACTCATACTCTATTAAAGTGTATGTTATCGGAATGAATACAAGGATTTTGATTACCAGTATGAGCAAGTCTTTTTTCAGATGAATGCTACGTTGTATATATTCTTGTTGACTATTCATATTTTCAATGATGTATCTTTTTTTGCAGATCGCGTTGAAAACTAGCTGGCAGCTTGCCGGTATGTTTTTTAAAAAATCGAGTGAAGTAAGCAGGATCTTCAAAGCCGATTTTCCAGCCCACTTCGCGAATCGGGAGCTGCGTCCAAAACAGAAGGCGTTTCGCCTCCAGCACACGCCGTTCATCAATGACCGTTTTAGCGTTTGTCCCTGTCATTTCTTTAACTACATCATTCAAATGGCCTGCCGAGATAAACAATTTAGATGCATAATCAGCAACTTTCGTATGGCTAAGAAAGTCTTTTTCCACTAAAGCTATAAATTGACGCATTAAGGTACTATAGCGCTTCCGACCGGTGATATGGGTATGCGGACTGACATAGCTTTCTGTTTTTTCCAACAGCGCCAGTAAAAGTTGAGCTACAACCGCTCTATTCTGTTTAAAGAGTGTATATTCTTCCTCGATTAATGCAACAAAAGCCAAAATTCGTTCAAGTTCATGTTTCTTTAAGGATAACAGATTACTGCTAAACTGCTGTTCCCAGTGATTGTCTGCCGAATAAGAAAATAGAAAGTCGCCTTTAAAGGTAACCAAGTACATTTCCGCATTACCCGGGTCAACTTCATAATGAACCTGCCCGGGGCGCATAAATAATAGCGCAGCATCTTTCGCTTCATATTCTTTGAAATCGATAAATTGACGCGTCGTTCCTTGACAAAGAATGATCAAGGTATAATGATCGTGCCGATGCGGAGCCGTGGTTTTTTCATAGCGGTCGTGACCATAGCTTAATCTTTTGATATCGAATTCGTCCGAATATCCTTCACCGGTACTCGGTACATTATATATCGGAATGTTCTGCTTTACCATTTTTAAGCTAGTTTTACAGTGCAAAGTTATTAAAATCCATGAAAAGTACCATTAATACCTTGTTTTGTTATGAAGGAGCTACCGCTCTAAACTTACATTTGTACAACAAAGAAGAAGTTACCCAAAGGTATCACTTGTTTGTTCTCTCGATCTGCGGCAGATAGGAAGAGATCGGTAAATGCTAATTGCTTGTTTATGGCGGATATACCCGATCTCTCAATCTCACTACGTTAGGTTTGAGTTGGCATTAAGAAACATTAAGACAAAAAGATGCAAGGAGAAAATCAATTAGTCGAATTACACGTAACCGGCATGCATTGTAATAATTGTGCGCTCTCCGTACATAAAATGTTGGAGAAAAAAGGTTACCAAAACGTTTTCGTGAGTTTTGCAAATGAGGAAGTAAAATTTACAGCCGATAAGGGACTGAACGTAAATAATGTAATACAAGATATTGAAGGTTTAGGTTTCAAGGTGCAGCAGGAAGAACAGGGCTTTGTGAAAGAAGGTTTTTTAGGAAAAATAGAACATAAATTTATTTTTAGTCTATTGTTTACTTTGCCGCTTTTCCTGCACATGTTTTTACCTTTTCATTGGCTGCATAACCCCTATGTTCAATTGAGTTTATGTCTTCCTGTATTTGTTTTAGGATGTGCTTATTTTGGAAAAAGTGCTATTAATTCAATCAAGGCAGGTGTGCCCAATATGGATGTCCTGATATTTGTTGGCTCTACGTCGGCATTTATCTACAGTATAATAGGTACTTTGTTGGGCTTAGGGCCTAATTATATGTTCTACGAAACAACAGCTACCATTATTACGCTTGTACTTTTAGGAAATGTATTTGAAAAGCGATCGGTAACACAAACGACTTCGGCCGTCAAAGATCTGATGAAAATCCAGGTCGACAGCGCCGTCCGTATTGTAAACGGTCAAGCCGAACGCGTCGATATAAATCAATTAAAAATTGGTGATACCTTATTAGTCAATGAAGGCGACAAGATACCGACCGATGGTGATATTGTATGGGGAGACGCATCTGTGAACGAGTCGATGTTAACTGGCGAAAGCATTCCGGTTGAAAAGGGAAAATATGATGCGGTTATTGGTGGAACCATACTTGAACGAGGTAGCATTCGAATGCTGGTGACGAAAGTGGGTAACAAAACGGTGTTGGCACAAATCATTGATTTAATGAAAAGAGCACAGGCCGCAAAGCCACCCATACAACGCTTAGGTGATAAGGTGGCGGCGATTTTTGTACCGGTGGTAATTGGCATCGCATTATTAACGTTTGTCCTTGCATATTTTGCCTTTGATATAGGTTTCCGTCAAGCCCTATTAAATGCCATTGCTGTGATGGTAATCTCCTGTCCTTGTGCCATGGGGTTAGCCACACCAACCGCAGTGATGGTTGGCCTGGGAAGAAGTGCTAAACAAGGTGTGCTTATAAAGGGCGGTGATACGGTAGAAGAAATGACCAATTTAAAATATATGGTGTTCGACAAGACGGGGACATTAAGCACCGGCAAGTTCAAGATAAGGGACATAAAAAGCGAGCTGAGTGATATAGAGACCGCGACGCTGATCCATGGTTTAGAAAGCTATTCGAACCATCCGATCGCCAAGTCACTTGTTAATGCATTTGCCAACCGGGAAAAGAGAAAGATCGTTTTTACGCAGGTAAAGGAAGAAAAAGGATTAGGGATAAAAGCGATGGATAGTGAAGGGCACCGCTATCAAATTGGCTCAAAACAGCTTGTAGAAGATAGCAAGGAACTTGGCAACTATGATGTATTTTTATTGAGGGATGACGAGCTGGTTGTCAGAATCGCAATCGACGATGAAATTAAAGCAGGAGCAAAAGAGCTTGTACAGACTTTGAAGGGACAGCAGATAATACCGGTCATTTTAAGTGGTGACAGAAAAGAGAAATGCGACGCACTTGCGGCGTCGATAGGAATTACAGAAGTTTATGCCGAAAAGTTACCCCATGAAAAATTAGAATTGATTGAGTCATTAAAGCAAGGAGGTAAAGTAGCAATGGTTGGAGATGGTATTAACGATGGTCCGGCGCTTACAACAGCCGATGTAGGCGTCTCTTTAGGCGATGCAAGTCAGGTCGCCATCCAATCTGCCAAAGTAGTATTGTTGAACAACGATTTGCAATCGATCACGACTTTACTTAAGATAGGTAAGCATACGTTGCTTACGATCAAACAGAACCTTTTCTGGGCATTTTTTTATAATATTTTTGCAATCCCTTTGGCCGCATTTGGTTTTTTAAGTCCGATGTTAGCAGCACTAGCCATGGCTTGCTCGGATGTAGTGGTAATTGGTAATTCCATCCGATTGAAGTTTAAAAAGCTATAAGCGAATGCCAAATAAAAATGCCCCAGTGCTTCCACTGAGGCATTTTTATTAATTAAACATTCCTTTTACTTTATCGATGATACTATCCCCTCCCCCTTCACTATTTCCCAATAAGGATTGCATGTCGAAGTTGCCATTTAATAGGCCTTCAGCTTTGCCTTTTAATGCATCAGGTAAATTGTTGTTTACATAATCGAGCACAACTGAAGTTGCTTTTTGCGCTAATTCGGGGGAAAGACCTACTTTCTGAATCAGCTCGTTTACTAATTTTTCCATGCCTTTTGTTTTAATGTTGTCAATAGTTTTTTGAAAACATTTGAGGAGCTTATTTGTTTGCTCTCATTACATTATTTGGCTAGCTATATTTATCGATTATATGCGCTACCTGTTTCAGGTAACTTCCTCCGAAGACATTGGCATGGAACAATAGAATATAGAGATTCCATAAATCGATTCGTTTCTTCCAATCCTTCTCCAAGGGAAAAACTTCTTGATAAGCGTCATAGAAAACTTGATCGAATCCACCAAAAAGTTGCGTTAATGCAAGGTCCATTTCGCGATGTCCGTAATAAACTGCCGGATCGATCAGGAAAGGTACCCCTGCTTGATTGACCATATAATTTCCATTCCAAAGGTCTCCGTGTAATAAAGCGGGCGGTTCAGTGGGGAAAAGAGAAGGCAGTCGCTGGAAGAGTTGTTCGAATTTATGATGTAATATTTTGTCTATCAGCCCCTTTGACTCACTTCGTTCCAGTTGTTTTTTTAAACGCTCTTCAATGAAAAAATCTGACCAGGATATATGCGGTCGATTATATTGAGGTAATGAACCTAGGTAATTGTCGTATTCTAAACCAAAATAATCGTGGCTGTTTTTATGGACAAAAGCGAGCATGCGGCCTAGATTCGCTTGTGCGTTCTTACTATTATCGCCTTTTTCTATCCATGGCATAAGCAAAAAAGCATCCCTATTGAATTGCCCTGCTATCAGCAGCTCCGGTACTACGGCTCCGCCCACACGTTTTAGCAGCTTTAAGCCTTCCCGCTCCAATACAAATATATTCGGCAGGGTATCGGCATCATTGATTTTAATAAAAAAAGATTCCCGGTGCCCCTGGATTTGATAGCTTCGATGGATATCACCTCCGGATACCGGTAACATATGGAGGATTTGAAAGCTAGTGCCGATCAACTTACTTATGACTTCCTCTAAGTTTTTTATAAAATCAACCGATAAAAACATTTTTTGAACTTGTTGAATAAACCTATGGATAAATGTATGTAAAAAGGAGAAAATAAGGTAGGGGTTTTAAATTTTATGTGATTTTGATAGTTTTAAAAGAACGTTTATTTTAAATAATTTTTCATTTAATATAATGTTCTTTATCCTTGATGATAAAGAACCAAACAACCGAGAAGCTAGCTTCGAGCTCATGAATACCTTTTAAAACAAACACAAATGAATAATCAAGGCTCTGCAGGCTGCCTTGCACCTGATTGCAAAGCATTCATGGCGCGTATTGGAGCCGTTTCACTTCCTCAATCCGTTTGGATATTGCGATATGAACGATGGTGCACATGCTTTGCTGCTCGTTGCTTCGGTATCCTCCAATGCCGATTTTCCCCACGCACAGGGCTATATTTAGGGCTGAAGAAATGATACGTCTGGTTAAACGCATCATTCGTTGGCTTTGGAAAATGTCGCCTAGGAAATTTGCGGTCTGCACCTTGATGCACTACCGTTTGTAGCAAATTTCCAAGCGACGAGTTTTTGCGTCACTTTTTGCGGAAAAAAGTGACAAAGAAAAGGTTCTTTTTTGTAAGACACGGTTTTGCCGGAGAAAAAGTAAAAGAGATGGTAAATATTCTGGTTAATAATTTATCTTTGCCGTTTAATACGCATTATTGCCTACATGAAGCACATTCGCAATTTTTGTATCATTGCACATATCGATCACGGGAAGAGCACCTTGGCAGATCGTTTATTGGAGTACACCAATACCATCACACAGAGAGAGGCGCAGGCGCAGCTCTTGGACGATATGGATTTGGAACGTGAGCGTGGAATTACGATTAAGAGCCATGCCATCCAAATGAATTATAATTATGATGGACAGGACTATGTTCTTAACCTGATTGATACACCCGGGCACGTCGATTTTTCTTACGAAGTGTCCCGTTCGATTGCCGCCTGTGAAGGAGCTTTGCTGATTGTGGACGCTTCCCAAGGGATTCAGGCACAAACGATCTCCAACCTGTATTTGGCTTTGGAACACGATTTGGAAATCATTCCCATTCTGAATAAGATGGATTTACCGGGAGCAATGCCCGAGGAGGTAAAGGATCAGATTGTGGATTTGATCGGTGGAAAACGCGAAGATATTATTCCTGCGTCGGGAAAGACAGGGATGGGTGTTTCAGACATCCTTCGGGCAATTGTTGAGCGCGTACCGGCACCCGTAGGTGATCCGGATGGCCCCCTCCAAGCCTTAATTTTTGACTCCGTCTTTAACTCCTTTCGCGGAATTATGGCTTATTTTAAGGTAGAAAATGGGGAAATTAGAAAGAATGATAAGGTCAAATTTATCGCAACAGGTAAAGAATATACGGCCGATGAAATAGGAACGCTGAAACTCAACCAGGTGCCGAAAGACGTTATTCGTACGGGAGATGTAGGATATATTATCTCCGGTATAAAAGAGGCACGTGAAGTTAAAGTGGGTGATACAATTACCCATGTAAACCGTCCGAGCAAAGAGGCAATCAAAGGATTCGAAGAGGTTAAGCCCATGGTTTTTGCCGGAATTTATCCGGTAGATACGGAAGATTTCGAAGAGTTAAGAGAGAGCATGCACCGATTGCAGCTGAATGACGCTTCTCTCGTATTTGAACCCGAATCATCAGCTGCCCTTGGTTTCGGTTTCCGATGCGGTTTCTTGGGAATGCTCCATATGGAAATTATTCAGGAACGTTTGGAACGGGAGTTTGATATGACTGTTATCACAACGGTTCCAAACGTTTCCTACATTGCTCATACGACCAAAGATGGTGAGATAAAGGTAAACAACCCCTCTGATTTGCCTGATCCCAGTAAATTAGAATTTGTAGAAGAACCTTTTATCAAAGCTAATATCATTACCAAGTCGGAGTTTGTCGGACCTGTTATGTCACTCTGTATCCAAAAAAGAGGAGTTATTATTAACCAGAGTTATTTAACTGCCGATCGTGTAGAATTGGTATTTGAAATGCCAATGGGTGAGATTGTATTTGATTTCTACGATAAACTGAAAACCATTTCGAAAGGGTATGCCTCATTTGACTACCATCAAATTGGCTATAGGCAATCGGATTTGGTTAAATTAGACATTCGATTAAACGGAGAACCGGTAGATGCGCTCTCTTCGCTTATTCACCGAAGCAATGCCTACGAGTTCGGAAAAAAGATTTGTGAGAAATTGAAAGAGCTTTTACCAAGGCAGCAATTTGAGATTGCCATCCAAGCGTCTATAGGAGCTAAGGTTATCGCGCGGGAGAATGTACGTGCCTTGCGAAAAGATGTAACGGCTAAATGTTACGGAGGGGATATTTCACGTAAGCGCAAGCTGTTGGAAAAGCAGAAAAAAGGTAAGAAAAGAATGCGCCAGGTTGGAAATGTGGAAATTCCTCAATCGGCCTTTATGGCGGTGTTGAAATTAGATTAATCTTTGGTTATTTGTTGTTCGTTATGAGTTATTAGCTGTGTAATTAACTGCATTATAACCAATAACGAATAACCGATAACTTATAACTAATAAGAAATGCAATTACTAGACGGTAAACTTGTATCTGAGAAGATTAAACAGGATATTGCTCGGGAAGCGGCAGAGTTTTTGACTTCAAACGGTCGGAAACCGCATTTGGTGGCGATTTTAGTAGGCCATGACGGTGGTAGTGAAACTTACGTAGCCAGTAAGATGAGAAATTGCCAGCAAGTTGGTTTCGAATCCACTAATATTCGCTATGAAGATGATATTACACAAGAGGAACTCATTAAGAAAATAAAAGAGCTCAACCAAGATGATGCGGTTGATGGTATTATTGTGCAACTTCCTTTACCGAAGCATATTGATCCGGAAGTGGTGACCGAAGCTATCGATCACCGTAAGGATGTGGATGGCTTCCATCCGGTTAATTTAGGAAGGATGCAGCGGAACCTTCCCTGTTTCATTCCTGCTACTCCCTACGGCATTATGCTTATGTTAGACCATTACGGCATTCAAACTGCGGGTATGCATGCGGTAGTTGTAGGAAGAAGCAATATTGTTGGGAGTCCGATGAGCATTCTATTGGCACGTAACGCACAGCCCGGCAATTGTACCGTGACATTGACACATAGCCGTACTAAGAATTTAAAAGAAGAAATTTTACGTGCTGACTTAATTGTCGCCGCTATCGGTAAAAAGAATTTTGTTACAGCAGATATGGTGAAAGAAGGTGCTATCATCATTGATGTGGGAATCAATCGGGAAATAAGCACGTTGACAAAATCCGGCTATAAACTGTTTGGAGATGTCGATTTTGAGCGGGTTGCGTCTAAGGCTTCTTATATCACACCCGTACCCGGAGGTGTTGGCTTAATGACGATTATTGGATTGTTGAAAAATACACTTGCAGCAGCTAAGAAAGAGGTTTATCGTTATTAGTTGTTCGTATTAGCTATTAGTTATTAGTTGTTGGTTATTAGTGATCGGTTGATCGTCGTTACGAAAAAAACTGTAGAAAAAATAGGCCCATTTAACAACTCGACTATTTGACAACCAACCATAACAACTCGACTATTTGACAACTAATATTAGTAGTAACGGGTTCTACAAACAATCTGGCATTTTTATTGTTATGTCTGAAAATGTAAACAAAAACAATTTATTCAAATGAAAAAATTAAGTTTATTAGCTGTCTTGGCGTTGGCATTTACATTCGCGGCCTGCAATAATTCCTCCAATAGTGGTGAAGGTACTTCGGATACGATTGTTGCCGATACAACTACACTTGGCGAGCACATAGATCAGGGCATTGACAGTATGAAAGAAGCTGGAGAAGAAGCAAAAAGCGATATTAATGCTGCTGCAGATGAGGCAAAGGCGGATGCTAAGACGACCGGAGAAAATATTAAAAACGACCTGAACGCTGCGAAGGAAGATGTAGGTGACGCTGCTAAAGCTGCCGGAACGGATATTAAGAATGCAGCAAACAAAGTAGCCGACAAGACGAAGGAAGGTTATAATAATATCAAAGAAAGCCTGAAAAAAGATAGTACAAAGTAATAATCGGTATTTTACATTTATAACCAATCTATGGGGCACTGAATCAGTGCCCCATTTTATTTACATAAACGCGTCAACTTCGCGATAGGCTTCAATTAACCGTTGTTCGCCGTCCTTGCCGCTGCCGGAGACACCATGTTCCATTCCGACAACACCTTTATAACCCTTCTCGTAAAGGTATTTGAATATGTTTTTATAGTTGATTTCGCCCGTGGTTGGCTCTTTTCTGCCGGGGTTATCTCCCGTTTGTATATAAGCAATTTCGCTCCAGGTGCGTTCCATGTTCGCTATTAAATCGCCTTCATTCCGTTGCATGTGATATATATCATACAGTATTTTACAAGATGGGCTATTTACCGCACGACAAATAAGATAGGTTTGGTTGGAAGTACGCAAAAATAAGTCGGGTGTATCGCTCAAGGGTTCCAGCACCATGACGATGCCATGCGGTTCAAGTATTTCTGCGCCCTTCCGTAGCGCGTCGATAACGTGTGCTGTTTGCATATCCAGTGATAGATTTCTTGCAAAATCGCCCGGCACAACAGTAGTAAACTTGCCGCCGCATCTTTTTGATATCTCCACCGCTTCATGACAACCCTTTAAGAAGATGTCGATGTGGTCTTTTTTTCCTGCAGCCAAGGTGTTTGCACCGTTTCCGCCCTTATTTAAGACGAATACTCCCATTGCCATGCCCAACTTTGCTAATAAATTACCTATTTTTTCCTGTTCCTGCGGCGATCTACCCGACATACCATTGTCTTCAATACCCCGAAAGCCTTGATCGTACATAAACTGAATCTGATCTAAAAAATTATTGCCTGCCAGATTCTTAAACATACCATCGTGTGGTCCATAATTTAGATTGAAGGTTTTTGCGGCTTTGTTAACCGTTTGCGTGGACGCGTTGCTTGTTAGCGAACTACCGGCAACCAGTGCGCCTGTAGCCATTAATCCTTTCTGTAAAAATTCGCTTCTTTTCATCTTTTTTGTATCAAGTATCGGGTATCAGGTATCAAGCATGATGTCCTTCTCCCTTGTTTTGTTCTTAGATCTTTTTCCTATGTCTATAGTTAATCCTGTGTCTTATGTCTTCTATCTATATCCTTTATCTTCCTCTACCAAAAATTGCTTAAATCCATTGGTCATGGTGTCCCGCACATTTCCTTGCTGATCATGATAAATAATATACGCCTCAAGTGAAGGGCGTTTTGTTACAAAATTAAGAGCATCTGTTAAACTCATCGCCATTACCGCATTATCATAGCCATCAGCGGTTATTGCATCCTCTGCATAAAGCGTAACACTTATTAGTTCGTTATCCAGCGGAAAGCCCGTACGCGGATCAATAAGATGCGAAATTTTTTTGGATCCGTTTTGTTTGAACTTTCGATAGTTCCCCGAGGTGGTGATGGCGCCTTGACTTAGTGCTACGACATGTCGAATAATCGGTTCATCGTTATTTTCGGCAGGACCTTCGATGCCAATTTTCATAGCACTACCATCTTTCTTTTTGCCATGAATACGCAGTTCTCCCCCTATTTCGACAATAAATGATTTTATTCCTTTTTCTACCAGATAATTTGCCACTTTGTCGACACTATATCCTTGGGCAATGCCATTCACATCTATCTTAACACAGGGCCTTGCCTTATGGAGGAAATTTCCTTTCAATTTTAATTTAGTATAACCAATGCACTTTTTAATAGCGGCAATTTCCAAGCTATCGGGGTAATGCGTTATTGCCTCATGGCCAAAACCCCAGGCTTCTACTAGCGGGCCTACGGTAACGTCAAATAAACCCTCGGTTTCCTGAGCTATTTGTAGTGATTTTTCGATAACCTTGCGAAAATCAGCGTCAATGGATATCCCTTTTTCACTGTTGTTAAATTGGCTAATCAGCGAGTAAGGTTTGTAGATCGACATGGAGCTATCAATGCCTGCCAGTAGGCTATCAATACTTTCTTTTCGAATACTAGGTAAAGGACTGTAGTACGTGATTTGATAGCTAGTACCTTGAGCATAGCCCGTTATCCGATGTTTATCTTCTTCGAGGGAAGGTTCGGAGAAAGAGCAAAACAAGCATAGCATAAACAGGGAAAAAGAAAGCTTTTGCCAAGTATTAGTCGTGCTTGTTTTGCTCATAAGATGCCTATGTTATGCTTTTTCCCAGTGAAATAACCCCGGTTGAGCTACAGGATAAAGGCCATTTTCATCTGGTAATATTTTTGGCTTAGCATCCCAAGCTAGCGTTTCGGGCATGAGGGAATTGTTGGCGTTTAATGCATCGTCCCATTTTATTACTTGACCGGAATAAGTAGCATAACGCCCAATAATGCCGGTAAGGGTGCTTTTAGCGCCATATTCCGCATCCCAATGCTTATACTCCCCTTTACTGATCGTTTCGAACAACTCATCGTGTTCTGTTTGATAGGGATTTGCCTGGCCTTTTGTTGGGTGATTAAACAATAAGTTGCCTTGATGATCCCACAGTTTACCTGTGTTTCCCGCTGATAAATAGGCCTTTCCTTTCGTACCAAAGAAAGTTTCATCTACTCGGTTCTGCGTTCCTTCGAAATGCCGGCATTGACTGTAAATAACCGAACCATCAGCATAAGTAAGTTCAATCGAATGATTATCATAAATTTCACCGTATTCTTTTCCGGTACGCCAAGCCCGGCTTCCTGTACCCTGAATAGATACAGGATAAGAACCTTTAACCCAGTTCGCAATATCGATATTGTGAACATGCTGTTCTACTATATGATCGCCGCAGAGCCAGTTAAAATAAAACCAGTTACGCATTTGATATTCCATTTCAGTTTGTTCCGGCTTGCGCGGTCGTACCCACACCCCTCCACTATTCCAGTAAACCTGGCCGCCTACAATGTCGCCTATTTCACCGGCATGTATACGTTTAATTGCCTCTCTATAATTTTTTTGATAGCGGCGTTGTAGACCGACAACGACATTTAGTTTTTTCTTCTTTGCTTCTTCAGCAGCTGCCAGTACTTTCCTCACACCAGGTGCGTCGACGGCTACCGGTTTTTCCATAAATACGTGTTTTCCCTGTCTGATGGCTTCTTCGAAATGAGTCGGCCTAAAGCCAGGTGAAGTAGCAAGGATAACAACATCCGCCAAGGCAATGGCCTTAGCATATGCATCAAAACCGACGAATTTATGATCTTCCGGTACATTGACCTTTTCTTTGAACTTTTCTGAAAGATCTTTGAAACTGTTATCCAGTTGATCCCTAAATGCATCGGCCATAGCGACAAGTTGAATGTTGAATTTGGTTGAAAGTGCCTGAGAGGCTGCTCCTGTGCCTCGTCCTCCACATCCAACCAACGCAATCTTAATGGTATCATTTACGGAAGAATGTCCCATGAAGGGAATGCTACTTAACATCGTGCTGCCGGCAATGACTGCGGAGGTTTTTAAGAAATCCCGGCGCTGTTGATGAAGATTTAATTTATTCATTTCGGTTTATTGTTTGTTATTATATCTGTTAATTGATTATTTATCTGGTATAGGCGCTTGGTTGTAGTAAGCTTCAATTTCGGCTTTAGCAGGCTGGACAGCGGGTCGTACCAAGCGAAAACCGACAAAAGGTGCTTCCGGAAACCACCAATTGCTTTTTGGTATCTGTGGATCCAATTGTTTCCAGGCCGGATCGGAAGCAAAGCGAGCTGCCGAGCGCAATGCAGCCGCTTCGTCGTCGTAGGCGCCGCCACGTACGCTGTGGGGATATAACTTAGTTGGTTTATTTACCGGGTTTTTAGCCGGTGACGACGCATAGAACTGCTCATCATATTGATCGTAGGTCCATTCCGATACATTGCCATGCATATCATATAATCCCCATGCATTTGGCTTCTTCTCTCCTACCTTATGTGTCGTTCCATTGCTGTTGTCCGTAAACCATGCATATTCGCTCAGCTTGCTCGCGTCATCTCCAAAAGTATAGCTTCCTGTACTACCGGCCCTGCAAGCATACTCCCACTCTGCTTCAGTAGGTAGTCGATAGAATACCCCGGTTCGTTCATAGAGCCATTTACAAAATTGTATGGCATTATAGTGGGTCATGGCGATTGCCGGATGTCCCTCTTTACCCATGCCAAAAGTCATGTCTAAGTAAGGTTTTGTAGGACGGGTAACGGCATCTACCTTGGCCGGAACTTTTCCATCTATGCTTTGGGTCACTTCGTAATCCTTATAAAGGAAAGGTTCGAAAAGATCCCAAGTAACCTCGTAAACACCTATCCAAAAGGCATCTAAGGATACTTCGTGAACAGGCTTTTCATCAGGATTTCCATTTTCGCTTCCCATTTTAAAACCTCCTTTCGGAATGGCCTTCATCGGAAAGCTAAGTTTGGTTCCGTTGATGGCTTGCGTATAGTCTGCTACTTCTTGGGCGGAAAGAGTGAAACTTGTGAATGTTAGAATGGATAAAATGGCAAGTTTTCTATTCATTTGTTGTTTTAATTGGCTCTGCTTAATTAGTTTTGCATTGATTAGTCCACTAAATAAGTCATATTTTGGAAGATATACAAGAGTTATATGAAATAATTGTGTATGCTGAACACTTTCGGTTACATGCAATCGGTTGTGTAGGTTAGGTTCAACACAATGCGACCGAATAACTGTTAATAAGTTGATTCGAAAATATAAAGGATATGCCCAGCTTTAAAATAAAACGCATTTATGATGAACCCGATAAATCGGATGGTTATCGGATTTTGGTTGATCGGCTATGGCCACGAGGTATTAAAAAAGAACGTGCGCAAATTGATGAATGGTTGAAAAATTTAGCACCTTCAACGGACTTGAGGAAACGTTATCATCAAGATGCGGAAAGTTGGGATGAATTTAAAAGAGATTATTATCGAGAGATCAGTGGCAATAGTGAATCAAAAGAAATCATTAACGAGTTAAAGAAGCATGAAGTGATTACCTTGCTTTATGCTGCTCATAATAAAGAACATAACAATGCAAAAGCCTTAAAGGAATATTTAGAGGCCTATTTTTGAAAAAATATTTGTCTAAAATGTGTAGGAAATAAAAGATTTTATTAGCTTTGCATCGCTTTTAGGGAGCATGCCTCGGTAGCTCAGTTGGATAGAGCAACGGTTTTCTAAACCGTGGGTCAGGGGTTCGAATCCCTTCCGGGGTACATAAGGTCTCAGTGAAAACTGAGACTTTTGTCATTTAAAAGGGATGCGAACAGAAGGGTCGGTCGGGTTCGAACACTTTCTCGGCGGGTCGAGTGCGGGCCAACAGGGACGCCGACAATCCCTTCCGGGGTACATAAGGTCTCAGTGAAAACTGAGACTTTTTTCATTTAGCAGGGATGCGGACAGAAAGATTATAGACTACACACCGCCTGAAGTTGGAGATTTTCGTCTATGTGTTATTTCCTGAAAACTAAAAGATTTGCCCGATTTTCTTTCGCTACCCCCTCACTTAATTTCCTTAATAAATGCAGCAGCGATGCATCTTTATACACGTGATAATAAGATAATAGCGCGCTGTATAGATCATAAGGATAATAGACGGAAAAATGACCGCCATCATCAACATCCAGGCTAATAGCTTTATCGGTAATTTGTTTAAACGGCCATATCGAACCAGGCTCGACAAAGCCTGCAAGGTATTTAATGGATTCTAATATATTTTTAGAATTTCCATTGTCCGTATTGTAATGCCATAAGTCAATGCCAACTTTACTACCGACCTTTGCCAAGGTTATCAACGCATGCACATTATACAAACTGTAATCGTAGGATTTAGTGCGGTTCAGTTCGTATATCTGCCGACCCATTGAATCGATCTGGGTGTCAAAAAACTTTTTGCTATCGCTAACTATTTTTGTCGCTAGTTGGTTATCGCCGGTATATAAAGCATAATAAGCCGTTTGGGCAGCATACCAAGTTCCGTGATTGTTTTTCTTCTTCCCTTCCTCTTTTCCAATTTCACTGGTTAACAGCCAATTCAAAAAGGTATTGAACCATACTTTCAGTTCCCTTCTTTCTGCTTCTTGGAACACATCAGCTCCTTGAAGCATCTCTTGAGCATCAATCACCAGTATGAACCATCTCGAATCAATAATGCCTGTGGGCGTGCCCACTTCTACACCTGGTTTACACTGACCAAAATTCAAGTTGGGATTCATTTTGGTTTTAGGATTTAAGAACCACGTCCTAATCAATTCAGCGGATTTTTGTGCATATCTTTTATCTTTTGTAAAATGATAAGCAAGTGCCAATGTATGAACTGAGACCGACATTTTGCGAAGCAATGGTTTATCAGACACTTTTTCGGTTTCGGGGTTTGTCTCTCCATCTTTGGTGATATACGATAAACTATCTTTAGCGTTCGGATTAGGCCAACTGTACGGCGACCAACTGTAATAATCATGTATATCTTTACTGGCTGGCATGGGTGGATTATCTGTCACCGACAAGGCCTGAACTTTTAGCGTCAGATCCGCATCCGCTATGAGCCGCTTTAAAGAGGCCACCTTCGATTGTTCAAGTGCCTCGTCTGCTATTTTTTTAATATTCATAACCTCCTGGCTAAAAGCAGGGATATGGCAGAGGATGCAAAGAGTGTATATTAGTAATTTTCTAAGTAGATACATTGCGCTCTTTAAAGGTAATTCCTATTTCTTCGTCTACCATAGGGAGATGGCATACAGCAAACAGTGTTGTCAAATTCGAATAATTGACCAAGGAGCTTTACCCTTGGTCATCTTACGGATGTAGTTCACCGTATGATTTCTTGTCAGAATAAAACGAAAGAAGGTAATTATTGCTAATATATATAATCTTTTATTGCCCTCCAAAGAAGTAATAATCGGCCAAAAAACCGATAGTGCTAATTATCGGCTTTTTGGCCGATTATATGATTGTAAAATTCCAACAAGTGCCAGTAATCAGGACAGTTTTGGTAATTGCCCTTGTAAACACTAATAGCAGTATAGCAAGCTTCTAAAAATTTTTTTGTATTAATAACCTTCGCCCACGGTTTCCATTCTACTTCAAAGGGTGGCGGATTGCTGTCAAAATATTCTTTAAGCTCTTGCGGTGTCATAAGGGATCTTCAAAAAACAGCCAAAAGTAGTAAAAATATTCACCTTCTCTCCTTTTACGAAGAAATCGAAGAAAATTAAATGGATTTTTCTGCATAACGAGTTCCCTTTAAACGGTATTAGTCCCCGTTAATTTGCAATGAAAACTTCGATTTCGACAAGTCAGATCTCAATGGATGGTTTTACTTTTATAGATAAAATATAGGAAGAATTCTTTATTTTCGCCCCTATATGGAAACAGTTGTCAGTGGAATCCGGAGCACCGGAAAATTACACTTAGGAAATTACTATGGCGCAATTAAGAACTTTATCAAAATGCAGGAAGAATACAACTGCTTTTTCTTTATTGCTGATTTACACTCATTAACAACCCATCCTACTCCCGATAACTTACATGGCAATGTGAAACAGGTTGTTGTAGAATATTTGGCAGCGGGTATCGATCCTGAGAAGGCCACCATTTATGTTCAGTCGGACGTACCGGAAGTTATTGAATTATATCTCTATTTAAATATGAACGCGTACTTGGGTGAATTGGAACGAGCTACCTCTTTCAAGGATAAAGTGCGCGCCAATCCGGATAACGTTAATGCGGGATTACTCACCTATCCTGTCTTGATGGCGGCCGACATTCTATTGCATAAAGCCACCAAGGTACCGGTTGGAAAGGATCAGGAACAGCATTTGGAAATGACGCGTACCTTTGGGAATCGTTTTAACAGAATGTACAAGCATGATTATTTTCCGGAGGCTTTTGCTTTTAGCTATAGTCATAATTTGGTGAAAATACCCGGTTTGGATGGTAAAGGAAAAATGGGTAAATCAGAAGGAGATGCTAATTGCATCTATTTATCAGATAAGCCGGAGGCGATTCGTAAGAAAGTCATGCGTGCCGTCACCGATAGCGGTCCAACGGAGGAAAATCAAGTAAAGCCCGTAGAAATACAGAATTTATTTGACTTAATGAAAGTTGTTTCATCTGCTGATACAGTTGCGCATTTTGACGACCTCTATAACAAATGCCAGATACGATACGGAGATTTTAAGAAACAGTTGGCAGAAGACATGGTAATAGCTACGGAACCCATGCGCTCACGAATT
Source organism: Olivibacter sp. EAT-5 (assembly GCF_044784325.1). Lineage (NCBI taxonomy): Bacteria > Pseudomonadati > Bacteroidota > Sphingobacteriia > Sphingobacteriales > Sphingobacteriaceae > Olivibacter > Olivibacter sp. EAT-5. Next base: position 4,608,317 of record NZ_CP173028.1, read on the forward strand.
GAAGAGATAGAAGCTGATACAGCGTATATTCGAAGAGTTGTCGCTATGGGTGCGGAAAAAGCGAGGGAAAGTGCTAAAAGAACCATCAAGGATGTAAGGGAAATCATTGGATTTAAAGAGTTTTAAGAAGACAAGAGCATAAAGAGGTTGGTAGATAAAGCAACGAATAACAAATAACTTGTAACGAATAACAAAAAATGCATATAGCGATTGTAGGAAATATAGGCGCAGGCAAAACAACTTTGACCGGTTTGTTAGCTAAACACTTGGGTTGGGAGCCGCAATTTGAAGAGGTCGAAGACAACCCTTATCTAGAGGATTTTTATAGTGACATGAAACGCTGGTCTTTTAATCTTCAAATCTTTTTTCTCAATAGTCGCTTTCGCCATATTGTTGAACTGCAAAAAAGAAACGCTAACATTATTCAAGACCGTACTATTTATGAAGATGCTTATATTTTTGCCGAGAACTTGCATGACATGGGATTAATGACCACGCGCGATTTTCAAAACTATAGTAATATATTCGAGAGTATCGTTTCTTTTATTAAGGCTCCTGATTTATTGATTTACCTAAAGGCTTCAGTCCCCACCTTAGTTGATAATATACAGCTTAGGGGTCGTGACTATGAAGCAGGCATTCGCTTGGATTACCTTTCTAAGCTGAATGACAAATACCAAAAATGGATCAGTGGTTATAAGGAAGGCAAGCTGCTTATTCTGGATAAGGATAAGTTGGATTTTGCGAATAATCCGGAGGATCTTGGTTTTGTTATCCAGGAAATTGAAAAGAATCTCAATGGATTGTTCTAACAGATGCAAGATATAAAGACATAAGATGCAAGACAATGAATGTTTGTGCATCGAGTCTGGTTACTTTTATCTTACTACTTGATACTATAGAAAATGAACATTATAGGTATTATTCCCGCGCGTTATGCGTCGACACGGTTTCCAGGCAAGCCATTAATAGATATTAACGGAAAAAGTATGATCCGGCGGGTCTATGAACAGGCGCTTAAGGCTTCTTCCCTCAAACGTGTGGTGGTAGCAACGGATGACGAGCGGATCGCTCATCATGTGCAAAACTTCGGCGGTAATGTAATCTTAACGGCAAGTTCGCACCAAAGCGGAACGGATCGTTGTGCAGAAGTGATTGCTAAAGAGAATTCTTTCGATATTGCTATTAATATACAGGGAGACGAGCCTTATATAGATCCCGCCCAAATCGATTTGCTGGCGAGCTGTTTTGAAGATAAGGAGACGCAGATTGCGACACTTGTGAAGGAAATAAGAGACCATGAGGAGCTGTTTAATAATAACAGCCCTAAAGTGTTGCTAAATATGGATCGAGAAGCGATCTATTTTAGTCGCGCGACCTTACCCTTTTTAAGAGGAGTTCCGACAGAAAAATGGCTTGATCATCATAAATTCTATAAGCATATTGGTATTTATGGATACCGTTGCGAAATATTAAAGCTTTTAACGGCACTTCCGATTTCGAGTCTGGAAAAGGCGGAATCCTTGGAGCAGTTACGCTGGATAGAAAATGGTTATCGTATTAAAACAGCGGAAACGCTGGTCGAAACAGTAGCTATTGACGAACCGAAGGATCTGCATAAAGTTAAACAATTAAAATAACGAAGGAATCCAGTGTATTAAACTATAAATAACGATCTACTACCCTAACCCGTAACCTTGGCTGTAATAGGAAATCTAAATCCGAATCAGATCAATTTAAAGTGCTAACGAGGATTCCAGATTACTTCTTGCGTATTGCTGTCTTTGGCAATTTTCCTTGCTAAAACAAAAAGATAGTCGCTTAGACGATTAAGATAGATAATAATACTTCCCGATACTTCAGATGAAGCGGCTAAATGAACAACAATACGTTCTGCTCTCCGGCAAATACAGCGCGCAACGTGTACATGTGAGACGACGGTATTGCCTCCGGGAAGTATAAAGTTCTTTAATGGTTTAAGTTCATGGTCCATGCGGTCAATCGCCCTTTCCAAAAATTTAACATCATCATTCGCAATATTGTATAGTTTCATTTTTGATTTTTCAGGATCCGCAGCGAGTAAAGCTCCAATTGCAAAAAGCAAGTACTGTATTTCTAATAGTTCATCTTTCAAGTCGTTACTTATTTCATAGCTCCGAATTAGGCCAATGTAAGCGTTCAGTTCGTCTATCGTACCATAACATTCCACTCTCAAGTGATGTTTTGGTACCCTGGTACCTCCTATCAGGGAGGTCAATCCAGTATCTCCGGTTTTTGTGTATATTTTCACTTTACGTTGGTTAAGTTCATTGTTTTGATGATCATACATTGCGCGTGCCTGAAAACTCCAAGTAGACTTACTTAGAGGAGACGGGCGTATTAAAATAAGCAATGCAATCGGTTAGATTCCTTCGAAATCAGAGCCCTTTTCCTTTAGTGCTGCTAAGCGAGGAGATACGTTCTTAATTTCGGGATTTGGATAATCATCTTCTATCAGACCATCTCTCATACGGACAATACGATGGGCGTGTTGCGCGATATCTTCCTCGTGGGTTACCAAGACAATGGTATTACCTTTAGAGTGAATTTCTTCCAATAAGCCCATAATTTCAACGGAAGTCTTTGTGTCGAGATTTCCAGTCGGTTCGTCTGCGAGAATAATGGAAGGATCATTTATCAAAGCACGGGCAATCGCTACACGTTGCCTTTGTCCGCCCGACAATTCGTTAGGTTTATGATCCACACGGTTTCCCAAATTTACACTTTCTAACGCTTTCTGAGCTTTTTCAATTCTTTCTGTTTTACTTAGGCCAGCGTATATTAAAGGAAGTGCAACATTGTCCAATGAGGTAGAACGGGGCAGCAGATTGAACGTCTGAAAAACAAATCCAATTTCTTTATTGCGTACTTCTGCCAGTTCATCGTCTGTCATATCACTTACTTTTATACCATTTAAGACATATTCGCCCCTTGTGGGCGTGTCCAAGCAGCCTAAGATATTCATCAAAGTAGATTTGCCTGAGCCTGAAGGGCCCATGAGCGCAACAAATTCGCCCTTATTAATTTGAAGGGTTACGGATTTTAGTGCGTGAATGGTCTCGGCTCCAATGACATATTTTCTTCCTATTTCTTTGATATCTATGAGCGGTGATGACATAAATTGTTAATGATATATAGATGAGACTTCGAAAGCATTCTTTTGTTACACTAAATATCGGAATTTAAGTGGGCCTTAAATAAGGCGTGTGTATGATCTCTAAGTGCGTCAGTATCATCAACGCCAAAATCCTGCGTTTCTATTGGTTTCAGTACTTCTATCAAACAACGACCGGGCCGGCTACCCGTAGCTCCTTCATCCCATAGAAGTTTCCATAGATTATGAATAACTATTGGAAGTACAGCAACTTGATTTTCGATGGCCAACCTAAAAGGCCCGTTTTTAAATGGCTGTAAGACGGGGGGATAGGTGTCGTCTATTTTCCCTTCGGGAAAAATGATAATGCTTTTACCTTCTGCTAATTTTTGTTGAGCTGCTTTAAAAGCTCTGTAGGAAGATATCTTACTATTTCTATCAACCGGAATATCAATCGTCTTGAAAAACATACGAGTGATCGGGTTCTCTAGCAGTTCTGCCTTTCCCATAAATAGAATATCCTGCTTGCAGAGGATTGCTAACGCCGAAATATCCAGAATGGAAGTATGATTTGAACAAATAATATATGGGCGGCTCCAATCCATATTTTCGGATATTTTGATCCTAAAATAGAATCCGCTTAGAAACGTACTTAGCCAGGCGATTTGTTTACGAATACGGCCTATCAAGGAGAAATTTTTTTGCTGATTTTTTGCCGCTGCCCATAAAACCGGATAAAACAGCACAAAAAAAAAGACAACCCAAAAAATATAAATTCCTAAATGTATTTTTTTTAATAACCTTTTAAACATAAACCGTATAAGGCCAAGATTTTAAGATGCTTTAGAATCTTCATTATCGCCTCCGACTGCTGTACGCTTATTTCGAAATTTATCGTTTCTCTTTTTGAAATTTGATCGTTTCTTTTTCCTTTTTTTGTTCTGGATAGGAATAATCTGTGGTCCTTCTCCGATAAATTCAGGAAGCTGAACTTCTTCGATTGTCCTGTCCATCATTTTTTCAATAGACAATAACTTTCTGAAGTCTCTGTTATTAACAAAAGTAATAGCCGTTCCTGTTCGCTCTGCTCTGGCCGTTCGACCTATGCGATGAATATAGTCTTCCGGATCACCCGGCACATCGTAATTAACGACCAAATCGATTCCCTCGATATCAATTCCTCGTGAAAGCACATCGGTGCCCACCAATATATTTAATTTTCGGTTTTTAAAATCAAGTAAAATTTGTTCGCGTTCGTCTTGCTGCAAGTCTGAGTGAAAAGACCGGACCTTCAGGTCATTTTTAAATAACTCTTTTTCTAGAAGCTTTACATTTTCTTTCGTGCTACAGAAAATAATAATACTATAAAAACTATCGGTAGATAAAATATGCTTTAGAAGCGTTACTTTCTGTTCATCGAAGGTTCTGTAATATTGTTGTTTTATTTTTTCGGCAGGTTGAGAAATGGCTATATTAACTTGTTGCGGATTTTTCAGTAAGGCCTTTGCGAATAAGCGTATCTTCTGTGGCATGGTTGCTGAAAATAGCAACGTTTGTCTTTGTTCCGGCAGTTGCCTCACAATCCTTAATATGTCGTCCTTGAAACCCATGTCCAGCATACGATCCGCTTCGTCCAAAATCAAGAAGTCTATTTTTTCCAACCGAACAGTGCTCGATGACATATGAGCTATAAGTCGCCCGGGGGTAGCAATAACGATATCTACCCCTTCTTTTAATGAGCGCCGTTGCTGTTCATAACCAACACCATCTCCTCCACCGTATACGGCAATTGATGTTATTCCCGTAAAATAAGCCAGGCCTTGAATCTGCTGATCAATTTGTAAAGCCAACTCACGCGTCGGCGCTAAAATGAGCGCACTTATTGATGGCCGATCGTCATTTTTGCAAATGGCATCCATTAAAGGTAATAAATAAGACGCCGTTTTTCCGGTGCCGGTTTGTGCGCAGGCTATAAGATCATGTTTCTCCGCGATGACAGGTATTGCTTGCTGTTGGATGGGGGTGGGTATCTTGAAACCCATACTCATGAGCCCCTCTAAAAGCCTGTCATCAAAATTAAATTCACTAAAATCCAAAATGTATCGTTTTGATTATGACCGTAAAAATAGTAAATTATTTTGATAAGCTATTGGCTTTAGGTATTAGGCCATAGGTTATAAGCTATAAGCTTTAAGCTTGTGCCACCGCAACTGCCACTTTTTAGCTATCGGCAACCAGCTTTATATTAAGCCTCAAGTTATAAGCAGTAAGCTTAAACGTATACAAGCCCATCGTCCCATTGGCTAATTATCACATCGGCTAATTATCCCATTAGCTAATTATCACGTCGGCTATTCATCCCGTCGGCTAATTAACGACTCCCTTACTTAACCATTCAACAACTCAACTACTTACGATATTTGCTAAGAATTAATCAATATATGACAAAAAAGACCAAAAAAAATTCTACTTTTGTACCCCGTACAAGAACATGCTGTAATTGCATTACATAAATAAACAGCAATAATTTCCATTTTTTATATCATGACCAAATACATCTTTGTTACGGGCGGTGTTACTTCATCTTTAGGTAAAGGTATTATTTCAGCTTCATTAGCAAAACTACTTCAAGCGAGAGGATACCGGGTTACTATTCAAAAATTTGATCCATACATTAATATTGATCCAGGTACCTTGAATCCCTATGAACACGGCGAGTGTTATGTGACTGAAGACGGTGCGGAGACCGACCTTGACCTAGGGCACTATGAGCGATTTTTGAATACACCGACATCACAAGCTAACAATGTGACAACCGGTCGTATTTACCAGCATGTGATTGAACGGGAGCGTGCGGGCGACTATCTTGGTAAAACGGTTCAAGTGGTACCTCATATCACCGATGAAATTAAACGTCGGATGCGTCTGCTGGGCGAGACAGGAGAATACGATATTGTTATCACCGAATTAGGAGGCACCGTAGGAGATATTGAATCGTTGCCATTTATAGAAGCGGTAAGGCAATTGCGTTGGGAACTAGGCAACAATGACTCGCTGGTAATCCATTTGACTCTTGTGCCTTATCTTGCTGCTGCGGGCGAACTCAAAACAAAACCAACCCAACACTCGGTTAAGATGCTATTGGAGTATGGTATACAGCCTGATATTTTGGTGTGTAGAACCGAGCATCGTATAGGTCATGATATCCGGAAAAAAATTGCCTTGTTCTGCAATGTAAACATTAATGCTGTTATTGAATCGGCTGACGCCTCATCGATTTATGATGTTCCGCTTTTAATGTTGAAAGAGCAGCTTGATAAAACCGTACTGGCGAAACTTAAGCTTTCCAATAAAAATGAACCTGATTTAGAGAACTGGAAGGCCTTTCTGGGAAGAGTGAAAAACCCAACCGCAGAGGTTAAAATAGGTTTGGTGGGTAAATATGTGGAGCTTCCGGATGCATACAAATCAATCAATGAATCCTTTATCCACGCAGGCGCTCAGAACGAATGTAAGGTAACGGTAAGAAGCATAGCTGCAGAGAGTGTTAATAACGACAATGTTGAAGAGAAATTAAAGGGCTTAGATGGCGTATTGGTGGCTCCCGGCTTTGGAGAGCGTGGCTTGGAAGGCAAAATTGCTGCTATCAAATATGTGCGGGAAAATAATATTCCGTTTTTTGGTATTTGCTTGGGCATGCAGGTAGCGGTGATCGAGTTTGCAAGAAATGTATTAGGATTGAAAGATGCCAATAGTTATGAGATGGATAAAAAAACCAAACATCCGGTTATTAACTTAATGGAAGATCAAAAAAATATAAAAAACATGGGAGGAACTATGCGTCTTGGGGCCTATCCCTGTGAGCTAAAAAAAGGTACCAAAGCGTCTGCCATTTATGGGAAGCAGCGTATCAGTGAGCGACATAGACATCGTTATGAATTTAACAATGACTATCTAAAACAGTATGAAAAAGCGGGCATGATTGCATCGGGTATCAATCCGGATAATAATTTGGTGGAAATCATCGAACTGAAAGACCATCCATTTTTTGTGGGTGGACAATTTCATCCGGAATTAAAGTCTACAGTAGCAAATCCTCACCCACTTTTTGTTAACTTTGTGGCCGCTTCTTTAATAAAAGCGGGGAAACGGTAACAATTTGAAATAAATATAGTCAATTTCAATAAATATATTTTAGACTGATTCAGTAATATTAAAAGATGGATAGAAATACCTTTACTGGCCTGTTCCTGATTATGATCATCTTGGCAGGTTCGGTATTTTTTATGAAACCCTCGGAAGAGGAGATTAAAAAGGAACAACAGCTACAGGATTCCATAGCGCAGGCCAAAAGTCCTGAAACAAAAAAAACGACGGATAGTCTTTTTGCAGCACAACAAGGTTTAGAGGCCTCTACAGTAGATTCGACGCAAATGTCGGGTCCTTTTGGTGGCGCGAAAGTAGGAAACGAAGAACTTATTTCACTTGAAAATGAATTTATCAAAGCAACAATCAGTACAAAGGGTGGCCGCGTTAAATCTGTTGAAGTAAAAGGAGAAAAAGATTACCTTGGAAAACCTTTGGTATTATTTGGAGGTGACAAAAATCGCTTTGGTTTACAGTTTTCAACGGCCGGTGTCAACATTAATACGAATGACCTTTATTTTATTCCGCAGGCTAAAGAGCCCATTGTGGTAGAGAATACGGATTCGGCTTCTTTGGTTATGCGACTGTCTTATGCTGAGAATAAATATATCGACTATGTCTATAGCCTGAAAGGTAACAGCCATCAGTTAGGATTTACCATTGTAACCAAAGGTATGCAAGATGTGGTGGCTCCTACCGAGACTAAATTAGTACTGAATTGGCAAGCCGATCTTCCGCAGAAAGAAAAAGATATGAAGGATGAGCGGAATCGTTCGACCGCTTACTTTAAGGAATTTGACGGCGATGTTAATGAATTAAGTACCACCAAGGATGAAACAAAGGATGTAGGAAAAACTGATTGGATATCCTTTAAGCAGCATTACTTTTCTAATGTCTTGATCGCAAAGAATAGCTTTAATGGAGGTACGCTTAAGGTAAGCACTGTTAATAGTGACGAAATTGTAAAATCGTTTGCTGCTAATATGAGCCTTGATTTTAACAGACAGGACGTTAATACGTATCCAATGTCTTTTTACTTTGGACCTAATAAGTTCAGCATATTAAAGGATCAAGGACACGATTTGGAAAAGCAGATCAATATGGGTTGGGGACCAATGAAATGGATCAACCGCTTTATTACGCTACCAGTGTTTAACCTATTGGAAGGCTTTAATTGGAACTATGGTCTCATTATTTTGGTGTTGACGGTATTATTAAAGATTGTACTTTCTCCGCTTACCTATAAGTCCTATGTTTCGATGGCTAAAATGCGGGTACTGAAGCCTGAAATGGATGAGATTAAAGCAAAGGTAGGTGAAGATAACCAAACATTATTACAGCAGGAATATCTTAAACTCTACAAACAAGCCGGTGTGAATCCGATGGGAGGCTGTATTCCGATGCTTTTACAAATGCCTTTCATGATCGCCTTCTTCTTTTTCTTTCCTAATCTTTTTGAACTGAGGGGGGAAAGTTTTTTATGGATGAAAGATCTGTCAACCTACGATTCAATAGTTAATTTTCCGATGATCCCGATCATCAATATAAATCACATTAGTTTAATGTGTATATTGATGACTTGTGCCACGCTACTATCCACCTGGTATAACAATATGGTGTCCGGAGCAACAGGACAAATGAAATATATCGGTTATTTTATGCCATTAATATTTTTCTTTGTATTGAATAGTTATCCTGCGGGTCTTAATTATTACTACTTCTTATCGACCTGTTTAACGTTTGTAATACAGTTCTTCATTAGACAATCAATTAATGATGAGAAGATACACGCGATGATACAAGCCAATAAAAAGAAACCTGAGGCAAGTAAAAAATCAACCTTCCAAAAAAGAATGGAAGAGTATATGCGTCAGCAACAACAAGCGGGCAAAAATAAAAAATAAAATTTTGCACTTGAAAGAAATCGGAAGGCGCGTTTCAACGCGCCTTTTTTGTTACGGTAAAAGTGTTTATATTGGGTGCTTAAGGTGCTTATATGGAAACAGGGAAATTACTTGAGGCGATTATTCGCAATGCGATTGATGGTATTATTACAATTGACAACAAAGGGATTGTAGAGTCAATCAATCCGGCTGCTATGGCCTTATTCGGTTACTCCGATAACAGCGAAATCATTGGTAATAATATCTCGATGTTAATGCCCGAACCCGACCGCAGTCGGCACGATTCATATATCCACAATTACCTGACGACCGGTGTAAAACATATTATAGGAATAGGTCGTGAAGTAAGAGGAAAACGTCGAGATGGGACGACCTTTCCGTTTCGTTTAGCAGTAAGTGAAGTGAATTATAAAGATCGGAAAATCTTTACGGGTTTTATTCATGATCTTTCTAAGCAAAAAGAGGCTGAAGAGAAATTGAAAGAATATACCGCGGAACTAGAGATGAAGGTTACAGAACGAACCAAGGATCTTATTAAACTGATTGGTGAGTTAGAGGAAGCTAAAGCGGATGTTAGCCTATCTTTAGAAAAGGAAAAGGATCTTAACCAAATGAAATCCCGATTTGTTTCTATGGCTTCTCATGAATTTAGAACTCCCCTTAGCTCCGTACAACTTTCAGCATCTTTAATTGAAAAGTATCTGGACAAACATGATTTTGATAATATTACCAAGCATACGAACAAAATTAAAGGGTCCGTTCAATTGCTTACGAATATTCTCAACGATTTTCTATCCTTGGAACGTCTGGAAGCAGGAAAAGTCACTGCTGTTGAGGAAGAAGTCAATTTAATCAGATTAGCAGAAGATATTATTGAAGAAATGCAGCTTTTGGCAAAGCAGAATCAACATATTGTTTACCAGCATACCGGCGAGATTGGCAAATTTCGGATCGACCCAAATCTTCTTAAGAATAGCATTCTTAATCTCATTTCAAACGCTATTAAATATTCGGGTGAAAACACGTTTATTGAGTTTAATAGCGAAATAAACGGAGATTCCTGTATTATTACGATCAAAGATAATGGGATAGGAATTCCATTTGATGAACAAAAAAACCTGTTTGAACCCTTTTTTAGAGCGAATAACACAGGAAATATTCCAGGGACGGGGCTTGGATTGAATATCGTAAAGCGATACGTACATTTAATGAAAGGTGAAGTAATGTGTAAGAGCGAAGTTAATAAAGGAACGACTTTTACATTGATCTTTAAAAATTAATTAGTTAATGGTTTCATGTCTTTGGTAAGCAGATAAAAAATAGTTTTCATGAAAAACGTATTGATCATTGAAGATAACGATGATATTAGAGAAAGCACAGTGGAGATTTTGGAACTGGCCGGGTATCGGGTGTTTAGTGCTACAGAAGGCAGATCAGGTGTTGAACTGGCGCTAAAAAATAAACCTGATATTATACTTTGCGATATTATGATGCCTAACCTGGATGGTTACGGTGTTTTGTTCCTGTTAGGAAAGCATCAGGAAACTGCAAGCATTCCCTTTATTTTCCTTACAGCAAAGGCAGAGCGTGCCGATATGCGAAAAGCAATGGAAATGGGGGCCGATGATTACCTGACGAAACCTTTTGATGATGTAGAATTGCTTAATGCGATCGAAACGAGACTTAGAAAGAAGGAGATTACTGATAAAAGGAAGCCCTTGCATATAGCAAGTGAAGAAGATCAAAATCATCTCCTCAACGATTTGCATCTTAAAGGAAGGGCAAAAAATTATAAAAAAAAGCAGAGCATTTATGAGGAAGGGGATAAACCACTTTATATCTACAAGGTTAAATCCGGAAAAGTTAGGAGCTATCTCTTTTATCATGATGGACGCGAATTATCTACTAATATCTTTACAACGGGGGATTACTTTGGTTATGAGGCACTTTTGGCACACGAAAAATATTCTGATAATACCCAAACGATTGAGGAAACGGAACTATGTTTGATTAATAAGGATGTATTTTTTGAGCTGCTATACCAAAATCCGGCCATTGCTCAGAAATTTATTGGTTTACTTTCTGAAAACATACGGGAAAAGGAGGAGCAATTATTACGGTTGGCCTATCACACCGTACGAAAAAGGGTTGCCGATGCCTTGGTGGTTGTATCGAAAAAATTTTTAGGAGACCAAAATGCCGACGAATGTGTGATCCGTATTTCCAGGGATGATCTGGCAGCCCTCGCGGGAACAGCTAATGAAACGATTAGCCGGACCTTAGCGGATTTTAAAGAGGAAAAATTACTTTCAAAAGAGGGGAATGCAATTCGTATTCATTCCATTTCTAAGCTGAGTACCATTAAACAATAATTATTGAAGTGTGTTTATCCTGTCATACAAAAAAGTAATGAATATTACTTTTTTGTATGACAGGATTCATCGTGTTCGTGCTCGATTCAATTTAGCTTTGTTTAGGCGCTATAAAAATAGCGATAACGAATCAGCACTATGAAAGCCACCGCTTACAGTATAAATGTCGATGAAAAAGAACACCTTGTTCGATCAAATGCCAAAACGCATGATTTAACGCTTATTTCGAATGCGTTGAATGCTTCCACTCTACCTTATTGCGCAGGAAAGACTGTTATTATTATTTCCGGAACAGATGTTTTGGACAAGTCCTTACTTATTTCTCTCAAACAAATGGGCGTAAAGAATGTGATCACCCGATCGAAATCAACTGCCCATATCGACTTAGCAAGTGCTGCGGAACTAGGTATTAAAGTAGCCAATAATCCCAGCAACGATCAGTCGATTGAAAATACAGCCAAACAGACCATTCACAATTTAGATTTATGGGAGGCTGGCCGCTGTGTCGGCCGTGCCTGTTGCTGTCATGACTGCATTAGTACGAATAAACATAATACAGAAGAAATCTAGCAAAGTAGTATGGAAAAGCAATTGATCAACTGCGCGAAAAAATATAATATAGCTGCACCGCGTTATACGAGTTATCCGACTGTCCCATATTGGGTAACTACTGATTGGACAGTTGACCAGTGGGTATCAGCTATGCGAGTTGCCGCTAATGTGGCCGGTGAAATCAGTTTGTATATACATCTACCCTACTGTGAGCGATTATGTACCTATTGTGGTTGTAATACACGGATTACAAAAAATCATAGCGTTGAGAGACCTTATATCGATTCGGTACTTCAAGAATGGCAACTGTATTTGGCACAAATGAGCGTAAAACCAAAAATTGTAGATCTTCATTTAGGAGGTGGAACCCCAACTTTTTTTAGTCCGGAGAACTTAAGCTATCTCATCAAAGAAATTATCCAGTATGCGCATGTTGATGAACATGCAGCTTTTTCTTTTGAAGCCCACCCTGCAAATACAACACGTGAACACCTGGATGCATTGTTTGCGCTGGGGTTTCGACGTTTAAGTTTAGGAATTCAGGATTTTGACGCCGAAGTGCAACGTATAATCAATAGAAAACAAAGCCCTGCGGACGTTATTCGTGTTACGCAAGAAGCAAGACGAATCGGTTATACATCGATCAATTTTGATCTTATTTATGGCTTACCAAAGCAATCTTTGTTGCGGATTAAAGACACCATTCAAATGACTATCGCTATGCATCCGGATCGAATCGCTTTTTATAGTTATGCGCATGTTCCATGGATGAAACCAGGGCAGCGCCTATATACGGAAGATGATCTGCCATCGGATGAAGCAAAATTGGAACTCTATTATGTTGGAAAGGAGATGATTGTAAATGCGGGCTACATAGATATTGGCATGGACCACTTTGCTTTTCCGACCGATAGTTTAGCACTTGCAGCTAGAGTAGGTAAACTTCATCGCAACTTTATGGGGTATACCGATATCAGGCCTTCCCTCCTATTGGGACTGGGTGTTTCGGCGATCAGTGATGTAGGAACAGCCTACGCCCAAAATGTAAAAACAGTAGAAGAATACCGAGGCATGGTCGAAAAAGGACAGTTTCCGCTTCAAAAAGGCCATTTACAAACGGAGCACGATCTTTCCGTAAAAAAACAGATACTTCGCCTAATGTGTGAAGGTAGGCTTCCTTTGTCTGACGTACAAGGTTCACCGGGAGTTCTAAAAAGGCTAAAACCGCTTATTGCAGATGGTTTAGTTTTACTTGGAGCAAAAGAACTGATTGTAACAGATCTTGGTAAGTCATTCCTACGCGTTATTTGTATGGCTTTTGACGAATATCATCATGCTGAAACGGCAAATAAACCATTATTTAGTAAAGCTGTATAAGATATGACCCCGCTTAAGGACATACAAAAGGAACAGCATTGTTTCCATTGTGGTGACGTAGTTGTAAAAGCGAATTATGAGGTTGACGGCCATGATTTCTGTTGCTTAGGTTGCAAAAGCGTTTATCAGGTATTAAACCAGCATAAACTTACGCATTATTACAAGTACAATACACATCCAGGCATCTCCGTCCGTAAAGATAAGAGCCAGTACTTTTATTTGGCAGATGAAAGCATCGCAAATAGCTTGTTGGACTATAAAGATGATCATATAGCCGTCGTTACTTTTTATGTCCCTACTATACATTGTAGTTCTTGCATATGGTTATTGGAAAAACTTCATAAGCTTCATCGAGGTATAACCAACACACGTGCCGATTTTCTACGGAAAGAGGTACGTATTACATTTTGCCACGACATCATAAAACTAAAGCAACTAGTTGAACTACTCACAGAAATCGGTTATGCACCGATCATTACCCTGAAAGACACATCGTCGAAAAGGAAGAAAAAAGACAGCAATAGACTGGTGAGAAAAATAGCTGTTGCGGGTTTTTGTTTTGGCAATTCAATGATGATCAGTTTTCCGGAGTATTTTGGACTAGGGACTTTTGAGAGAAACTATGCCCAGCTATTTGGTGTTGTCAATTTGCTTTTTACCTTGCCCATTATGCTCTATAGCGGGCAAGATTATTTCGTTTCTAGTATTAAAAGTATCCGGCAAGGGCGTCTAAACTTAGATATTCCGCTCACTTTAGGTATAATCGTTCTTTTTCTTCGCTCTGTGTGGGAGATTTTAACTGGCTCGGGAGCTGGGTTTTCCGATACACTTTGTGGCTTACTATTCTTTTTACTGATTGGGCGATGGGTACAACAAAAGACGTATCATCATCTTTCATTTGAAAGAGACTACCGATCTTACTTTCCGGTAGCGGTTACCAAAATTGATGCAGGCGAAGAAAAAACAGTGGCATTGTCCGCGTTACAGGTTGGTGATCGTATTTTGATCAGAAACAATGAAATTATTCCGGCAGATGCGATTTTGTTAAAAGGAGCTGCCTGTATTGATTTCAGTTTTGTCACTGGTGAATCAAACCCTGTTGATAAAATACTTGGCGAAATTATTTATGCAGGTGGCAAACAAACCGAACAAGCAATTGAATTGGAGGTGGTGAAACCCGTGTCACAAAGTTATTTAACAAGCCTTTGGAATGATCAGAAAAATAAGAAAGGGCAAGTTTCCTTTCAATCGTTCAGCAATAAAATCAGTCGTTATTTTACACCCATTCTCTTATTGATTGCTTTTATAAGCTTATTTTTTTGGTTTTACATAGGCGAACCCGGGCGAGCATGGTCGGCCTTTACGGCCGTTCTCATTATCGGTTGTCCCTGTGCACTGGCTTTAAGCTCACCGTTTACGCTATCAGCGGTACTTAGCGTTTTTGATCGGAATGGTCTATTTATGAAGGATACCTTGGCTATTGAAAAAATGGCGGGGATCGACACGCTGGTGTTTGACAAAACAGGGACCATCAGTACGCTTCATCAGGAGGAACTCCCATTCAAAGGTAGCTTGCCAGCTACGGAAGCATCCATGGTGTTTTCTGTATGTCGAAATTCCAACCATCCACTCAGTCGTAAAATAGTTCAATCATTACAGGGTACTTGCGAAATGTTGCCGATAAGCTCTTATGCTGAAATACCGGGAAAGGGAATACGGGCGATCATAAAAAATAAGGAAGTTTTAATCGGAAGTTATTCTTTTGTTGTTGGTACCGATGAGCAGTTCTATAAAGGGCCTGGCACCTATGTACGAATTGGTGGACATGTAAGAGGTGTTTTCTCCATGGAGCAAAAATGGCGAGATGGACTGGAATCGCTTATCAAAGCACTCAGCAGTTCGTACGAACTACATTTGTTATCAGGGGATGTTGATCGAGATTCAAGCGCCTTATCGTCTATTTTTCCTCAGCGAGATTATTTGAATTTTAATCAGCTACCGGCCGACAAGTTGCATTACATAAGCGGCTTACAGCAAAATGGAAAAAAAGTTGCGATGATCGGTGATGGTTTAAATGATGCAGGAGCCCTCAAGTGTGCTGATTTAGGACTAGCGGTGAGTGATGATGTTAATAATTTTTCACCGGCTTGTGATGCCATTATGAGCGGAACATCTTTTAGTAAGTTCTGTCGGTTTCTCGGATTTTCAAAAAAAGCAATGCATATTATTTACTGTAGTTTTGCTATTTCCCTTCTATACAATATAGTGGGTATGTATTTCGCGACACAAGGCAATCTATCGCCCTTGTTAGCTGCGATTTTAATGCCTTTAAGCACCATCACCATTATTAGTTTCACCAGTTTGACAACCAGGCTTTATGCTCGTAAATATACTTTGTAATGAGCGCAATATTCTTTTTGATAGCTTGTAGTGTGTTCATCGCGTTATTCTTTTTAGGCGCTTTTTTTTGGGCGAATAAGAATGGACAACACGATGATACCTACACCCCGGCCATACGTATTCTTTTCGAAGATGATGTTATTTTCGATGGGCAAGAAAACGAAAAAGGGGTAGATGAGAGCGAATTAAATAAGTGATAACAATCACCTTTTAGTCCGATCAATATCACTCGTCGGCTATTTGGACCATCGTACTTTTACCTCCGTAAAAATACTAAACTATGCAGCTTGAAACATTCAATTACGATAACAAAATTGTAAGAAATTTTGGTATAGCCACTATTTTCTGGGGAATTGTAGGCATGTCTGTCGGACTTCTCGTAGCAGTACAATTAGTCTGGCCTTTCATGAATTTTAATACACCCTTTACAACCTTCGGAAGAATACGACCTCTACATACCAATGCCGTTATTTTCGCCTTTGTCGGTAACGGAATTTTCATGGGCGTCTACTACTCCCTACAGCGCCTTCTCAAGGCCCGTATGTATAGCGATTTATTGAGCCGTATTCACTTTTGGGGCTGGCAATTGATTATTCTCGCAGCCGCGATCACTTTACCGCTCGGTTTCACCACTTCACACGAATATGCTGAGCTTGAATGGCCAATTGACATTGCGATAACGCTTATCTGGGTCGTATTTGGCATCAATATGTTCGGAACGATTATCAAAAGACGCGAGCGTCATATGTATGTTGCCATCTGGTTTTATATAGCAACCTTCGTAACGATTGCAGTGCTTCATATCGTAAACTCCGTTGAATTACCGATTGCTGCTTGGAAAAGTTATTATTTATATGCAGGAGTACAAGATGCACTGGTACAATGGTGGTATGGCCATAACGCCGTGGCTTTTTTTCTGACAACACCCTATTTAGGTATGATGTACTATTTTCTTCCAAAAATGGCGAACAGACCGGTTTACTCGTATAAACTAAGCATACTCCACTTTTGGTCGCTCATATTTATCTATATATGGGCCGGGCCACACCATTTGCTGTATACCTCTTTGCCAAGTTGGGCCCAATCGTTAGGTGTTGTGTTTTCGATCATGCTGATCGCTCCAAGCTGGGGCGGTATGATTAATGGTTTATTGACCTTGAGAGGTGCTTGGGATAAGGTACGTACGGAACCTACTCTAAAATTTATGGTGGTTGCGCTAACTGCTTATGGCATGGCAACTTTTGAAGGACCGATGCTCTCTTTAAAACAGGTAAATGCAATTGCGCACTTTACCGATTGGATTGTAGCACATGTGCACGTAGGTGCATTGGGTTGGAATGGTTTCATGACCTTTGCCATTTTATATTGGGCTATTCCGAAGATATATGGCACGACTTTACACTCTAAAAAAATGGCTAGTGTGCATTTTTGGGTTGGTACCCTCGGTATTCTCTTTTATGCCATACCAATGTACTGGGCCGCGGTCGTTCAAGGGCTTATGTGGAAGGAATTTACGCCAGAGGGTGTGTTGAAATATCCCACTTTTCTGTCGACGACTCTACAGATCCTTCCTATGCATATGTTGCGGGCAATAGGTGGTGCTTTATACCTTAGCGGTGCTTTACTAATGACCTATAACCTTATTCGTACCATGCAGAAGGGGAAATTAATTGCCAATGAACCGGCAGAAGCGATGGCGCTTCCTCCCGTCCATACGAATGAGAAATCAATTCATAGAAGACTGGAACGTAAACCGGCACTTTTTATGGTCATTGCCCTTATTGTTATACTGATCGGTGGTATGGTTGAAATGATGCCAACTTTCATGATTTCATCGAATGTTCCTACCATCAGTAGCGTGAAGCCCTACACGCCTTTAGAACTGCAAGGTCGGGATATTTATATCCGAGAAGGTTGTGTTAATTGTCACTCACAGACCGTTCGTCCCTTTCGCTCAGAAACCGTTCGATACGGAGAGTACAGTAAGGCGGGCGAATTTGTCTATGACCACCCCTTTCTTTGGGGATCAAAACGCACAGGGCCCGATTTGCATCGTGTTGGTAAAAAATACCCAAATAAATGGCACTATGACCATTTGCTAGATGCTACCCTCACCTCACCAGGGAGTATTATGCCTCCTTATCCCTGGTTGATCAATCAAAAAATAGATACGGCGAGTACCGCTGCAAAAATTACAGCCATGCGTAAATTGGGCGTTCCCTACCCGAAGGAGTATGAAAATTACGCAAATAAAGACCTGCTACAGCAAGCGAAATCTATTGTAGACGATTTGAAACAAAGTGAGGTAGACGTGCTAAATGACCGAGAAATTATTGCCATAATAGCTTACTTACAACGGTTAGGTACGGATATAAAAGTAACTGAAAAATAAATATTTAAATATGTTTAAGCAAATAATAGATTTAGGAGGAGATGAGTGGTATCTTATCCTCTCGTTATGGATCTTCTTTGTGTTTTTTGTTTTTGTGGCCATATGGCTGTTTCGCATGAGAAAGCCATACAGCGATTACATGAGCCAACTTCCACTGGAAAATGAAAAAATGGAAAACGAACAGGTTTTAGATTAACGATCAGGTATGAATAACTTATTATTACAGATAAATAATGCGACGTCCGAAAGGGGCTGGGGAAGCGGAAATATCCATCAGGATGTTTTACTGATAAGCCTGTTAATCGTGGTGTTGACGGTGCTAATTGCGGCGATCGTACTAAATAAGGCGTTTAAGACGATTGTTCATGTGATGATGCCTGAAATTGAGGCTGCTGCGAAAGCGGCTACCAAGGCTAAACAAAAGGAAAAGCGTGCGCACTTAAAACAATGGTGGAATAATGTAATGGGATTACGTCCGCTTTCGGAGGAAGAAGACTTAGTAATTGACCATGCTTATGATGATATCAGGGAATTGGATAATCCAACACCCGCCTGGTTTATGGGGCTTTTTTACGCTACCATGGTATTTGGTGTCGTTTATTTATCCGTTTATCACGTTTTTGGTTGGGGGATGAATCAGAACGATGAATATAAGAAGGAAATGCGCGTGGCCGAACAAGAGCGTAAAGCCTATTTAGCGAGCCAAGTAGACAATGTGGATGAAAATTCCGTTGAAGTAGACAAAAGTCCGGAGGTAATTGCCGAAGGAAAGGCGATCTTCGATCAAAACTGTATTGCTTGTCATGGTGCCGTTGGAGAAGGGGGAATCGGTCCGAATCTCACGGACAATTATTGGCTTCATGGGGCTAGTATAAAAGACGTATTTAAGACCATAAAACGCGGCGTGCCCGATAAAGGCATGATCGCTTGGGAGCAGCAGTTATCACCTTCTAAAATAGCACAAGTAGCCAATTATATTTTATCACTTCAGGGTACCAATCCGCCAAACGCAAAGGCTCCCCAAGGAAATCTTAATGAACAGCATCAAAGCGCGAATTGAGCGATATGCTAATGAACAAAAGAACAGATGAAACAAATGGCCTTAGCAACCAATACACAAAAGAATAAGAGGCGCTGGATTTATGCAAAAAAGGTTACCGGTAGACTTTTCAGCTATCGACAATATGTCGGATATTTCCTGTTAACGCTGTTGTTACTAGCTCCCTTTCTCAAAATTGAGGGTGAACCTTTTTTAATGTTCAATATAATTGAGCGCAAGTTTTGTGTTTTCGGAGCGGTATTTTATCCACAGGATTTACACATTTTTGTATTTGGCATGCTGATAGCCATGGTCTGCATTGTGCTTTTTACGGTTGTATATGGGAGGGTTTGGTGTGGCTGGGCCTGTCCACAGACTATTTTTATGGAATTGGTTTTCAGGCGCGTTGAATATTGGATAGAAGGTGATGCCAACGAGCAGCGGCGCTTAAATGAAGGGGATTGGACCAAAGAGAAATTGATGAAAAAAATAAGTAAACATACCATGTTTTTTCTTATTTCCTTCGTGATTGCTAATTTACTTTTGAGCTACATTATCGGTATTGATATGCTTTTTTCTATCATAACCGAACCCGTACAGAATCATCTCGTCGGTTTTATTTTCATTATGCTGTTTACGCTCGTATTTTACGCGGTATTCAGCTTTGTTCGCGAAATTGTATGCACAACGATTTGTCCTTATGGACGATTGCAGGGGGTACTTCTGGATGAGCAGAGCATTTCCGTTGTCTATAACTATAAACGTGGGGAACCAAGAGGGCCTATTCGAAAAGGGCAAGAAGCCGACTTGCGTGGTGATTGTGTGGATTGTCACTTATGTGTGCACGTATGTCCTACCGGAATAGATATCAGAAACGGGATTCAGATGGAGTGCGTTAATTGCACCGCATGCATTGATGTGTGCAATGGAGTTATGGAAAAAATTCATCGTCCAAAAAATCTAATTGGTTTTTATTCACAGAATGAGATTGAATTTGGATCGGCGCAAAAGAAAAATAAACGTGCGGTTGCTTATAGTGCGGTTCTGGTTGTACTTATCGGTGTATTTTTGAGCTTGCTGATCACTAGAAATGTAGTAGACGGAACCTTGCTACGGGCAAGCGGTACAAGTTATATTTTCAGAGATGATGGTACTGTTACCAATCTGTATAATATGGAGCTTACAAATAAATCGTCCAAGGATATCCCTTTTGATCTTAGCTGCGTTGATAAGCATTTTTCAGTTCAAGTGCTTCAAGCTAAAAAGGTATTGGTACCAGGTGAAACGGTACGGTTTTCCCTATTCTTGATAAGACCTAAAAAATCTATCAACGTATATAAAACCGATGTCGTAGTAAATATTAGTTCTGAAGGGAAAATCCTGAAAAAAATGAGGACCAATTTTGTCGCACCGCCCGCAGCCTCACGTAAATAAAGATTGTATTAATAATTAGGGTATGAATTGGGGAATGAGAATCGTTATAGGAATGGCCATCGCCATGTCATCCATCGTTGCTGTTGGAATCTATATGGTCAACCAAGACACAGACACGCTTGAAGAGACAGACTATTATGAGAAGGGGTTGGACTATGAGCGTGTCTATAAAAAGAAGGAAAATCTTGTTCGGTATCAACGAAAAGTTACCTTGAACGTCGTGAGAGATAGTTTGGTGCTTTCTTTTGCAGAAGAAAATAATAAGGGAATGGTCGATTTTATAAGGTCATCCAACAGATCTTTAGACCAACGTATTCATTTTATTACATCAAAGTCGGTCTACCGTCTCCCAATTAAAAACCTGAAAAAAGGGGTATGGCATATTAAGCTCGATTGGGAAAGTCAGCAGCGGTCTTACCTCCAGGAAGAGCAATTATATTTGAACTAAACTTTAAATATTAAAGTATGATTCTTGCTTTCTTTATTGGAGTAATTTCAAGTGTTCATTGTGTAGGCATGTGCGGACCTCTTATGTTCGCTTTACCGGCAATGAACGTATCGTGGGCAAAGCAAGTAGGTATACATCTGTTATATCAGTTAGGAAGGATTCTCACTTATGGTCTTTTGGGCTTTGTATTGGGATTACTTGGAGCTGGCACTTTAATACGGGGCTGGCAACAATATATGAGTCTTGTTACCGGCATTATCTTGCTCTTATTTGCCCTGTATTATTTTTTACAGCGGTATGGAAAAGGCTCATTTTCATATGGAGGCACTTTTTGGCAACCGTTGTTCAATAAAATGGGCTATTGGATCCAACGTCCCGGGGGACATTTTGTTGTAGGTCTGTTGAATGGCTTGCTTCCTTGTGGAATGGTTTATCTTGCTTTGGCAGCAGCTTTGAACACGGGGTCTCCTGTTAATGGGTTTATTTTTATGGCATTCTTTGGTTTAGGAACAGTTCCCCTCCTACTCATCGCTCTTGTTTGCGGTCATTATTTTCGAAAACGAATTCGTTTGAATTTTATCGGATTGATTCCATTCTTGTTTCTTATAATGGGTGTCTGGTTTATTCTTAGGGGGGCAAACTTAGATATAGCCTACTTGAGCCCACTACTCTATCCAAAGTCAGGAACAACGCTGTGTCATTAAATTACCCGCGAAATATACGTTGAAAAAAATTCCGTTTAATACCTACATACCAGTCTTCTCCCCGTTTTTCCAAGGCATATACGTTAATATAATTACCCTGCCCGGCTGCTCCATGTCCATTAGATAGATCAAAAGCATGCCGGTGATACGGACAGATGATCTGTTTATTTTCACACCAGCCTGCGCTTAGATCTGCACCGGCATGTGGGCATTTGTAGCTTGTAGCAAAAAGTTCCTGTTCGTAGTCGATCAAACATATCGTTTTTCCTCCAATCCTAACTTTTCTAATTGTGTTTACGGCAGGGAGCAAATCCGGACCTATCTTGTGCCAATAAAGCATGGATTATTCGTTGTTGGTTGTTAGTTATTAGTTGTTAGTTATTAGTTATTAGTTGTTAGTTATTCGTTGTTGGTTATTAGTTGTTAGTTATTAGTTATTAAATTTTGTGTTTAATTTTTTATATTAGAAGTACGAATCCATATTATCTCTTGTCCATTTTCAGTATTGTCGGATAAAAATCAGTTTTGTTGCCATCAAAAGTAATATTTCAATGAAAGTTAATGAAAAATTATTAAACAGACTAAGGGAAGCTTTAATGGATATCCCAACAATTAAGGAAAAAACGATGTTTGGGGGCATTTGTTTTTTAGTAAACGATAAAATGTGTATCTGCGCGAGAGACAATCGATTGATGTGTCGCATCGGACCAGCTGTTTATGAGGAGTGCTTAGAAATACCTGGCTGTGAACCTATGGTACACGGAAAGCGTTTGGTGAAAGGTTACGTTTTCGTCTATGAAGAGGCATTTAAAGATCGAGCTGCTTTTGATCATTGGATCTCCTTATCATTGAAGCATAACGAAGCGCTGAGTCGACAACAATAAGCAAGCAGTAATTGCTACATTGTATTTAATACCCGATTTAACTAAGTTTGCACTATGTTAATTGCTGCAGAAAAGTACTCGAAATTAATCAAGGATGAAGCAAAGCGCTTAGGTTTTGCTTTCTGTGGCATTGCCAAAGCTGATTTTTTGGAGGAAGAGGCACCGCGTTTGGAAAAATGGCTAAAGGAGGAAATGCATGGCGAAATGTACTATATGGAAAACCATTTTGATAAGCGATTGGATCCTCGTCTCCTTGTGGAAGGTGCTAAGTCTATTATATCGTTAGGTTTTAATTATTTTACTTCTGATATACAGATAGATAAAGATTCTCCAAAGATATCCAGATATGCTTATGGCGTCGATTATCATACGGTAATTAAAAATAAACTTAAGTCGTTACTGCACTTTATGCAGGACGAGATTGGGGAAGTAGGAGGACGGGCATTTGTGGATTCGGCTCCGGTGCTGGACCGTGCTTGGGCTAAACGTTCGGGTTTAGGTTGGATTGGCAAAAACAGTAACTTAATTAATAGAAAAAAAGGATCTTTCTTCTTTTTATGTGAACTGATAGTTGATATTGAGTTGGATTACGATCTTGCTCCCACAAAAGACTATTGCGGAACTTGTACGCGATGCATCGATGCGTGCCCCACGGAGGCTATTGTTGCGCCGCAAATTGTAGATGGAAGTAAGTGCATCTCCTACCTGACCATTGAACTTAAGAACGAGATTCCTGATCAGTTTGTAGGTAAAATGGACAACTGGATGTTTGGATGCGATGTATGCCAAGATGTTTGTCCTTGGAATCGTTTTGCTGAACCTCATAAGGAAGAGTCCTTTAAGCCGCATCCAGACTTATTGGAGATGACGAAGAAGGATTGGGAAGAAATTACTGAGGAAACTTTTCAACGCGTTTTTAAAAAGTCTGCCGTCAAGCGTGCAAAATTTTCGGGGTTGACGAGGAATATCCGTTTCCTGGGGAAAAGTTAAGTCGTTGAGTCGTTGAGTGGTTTCACTTCGACTACTTACCTACTTACCTATTATCCTATTTGACTACTCAACTTTTTACAGATTCGCTTAATCAACCCCGGACCTTCGTAAATAAATCCGGTATACAGCTGTACCAAAGAAGCACCGGCTTCCAGTTTTTCCAGCGCATCTTCTGCACTGTGTATACCCCCTACTCCGATAATGGGAAACGCTTTGTTTGATTTTTCCGACAGATAGCGTATTACTTCCGTAGAACGCTTGGTTAAAGGCTTTCCGCTTAGCCCACCTGTTTCCCTAGTTAAGTTGATCGGCGAGCGGAGCCCCTCTCTGTCAATGGTTGTATTCGTAGCAATAACGCCTGCAATTCCTGTAGTGGTAACAATTTCTATAATATCATCCAGCTGGCTGTTTGTTAAATCAGGAGCTATTTTTAAAAGAATCGGCCGAGATATGCCATTTTTAAGATTACGTTGCTGTAAAGTGTTTAAGATATGCATTAACGGTGCCTTTTCCTGTAGATCCCGTAACCCAGGGGTATTAGGCGAGCTGACGTTTACGACAAAGTAGTCGACCACATCAAAAAGTGCATCAAAACACAAAATATAATCATTTACCGCTTCTTCATTAGGAGTTAGTTTGTTTTTTCCTATGTTTCCACCGATAATGACTTCGCTCCTTTTTTTCAAAAACTTTAGTCTCGTTGCAGCAACGTCGACGCCTTGATTATTGAAACCCATTCGGTTGATCAAAGCTTCGTCTGCCGTTAGTCGGAACATGCGCGGTTTGTCGTTACCGGATTGAGGTTTTGGAGTAACCGTCCCAATCTCAATAAAGCCGAAGCCTAGATCCACAAGTTCATCCACATATTCAGCGTTTTTGTCAAAGCCTGCGGCTAAACCGATCGGATTTTTAAAAGTTAAACCAAAAACTGTTTTCTGTAGACGAGCGTCTTCATAATTAAAAGCGGCTCTGATCAGTTTACTGCCTCCCCAAATTTTATTAGCTGCTTTTAAGCCTCCCGTAACATTATGATGGGCCGACTCAGGATTCATTAAGAAAAATAGCGGTTTAACTAGTTTATACATGGCGCAAAGATGATGAAAATTAGGCAATGAAACAATTGACTGACTGAGGCAACGTAAAAAAATCGTACTTTTGCACCCGCAATGATAGCTATTAATAATTTAACTTTCGAAATAGGAGCCCGAGCATTGTATGACGATGCAAATTGGCATATAAAACCAGGTGATAAAGTAGGCCTTATTGGCGCTAATGGAACAGGAAAAACAACGCTGCTGCGCATCATAGTAGGCGAATATACGCCAACGTCCGGAACCATCTCGATGGCAAAGGACTTGAAGATCGGTTACCTTAATCAGGATTTGCTTTCTTACGAATCGGAAAAGAGTATTCTCCATGTAGCCATGGAAGCATTTGAAAGACAGAACCAGCTGCATGCTGAGATAGAAACCTTGCTGAAAAAGATGGAGACGGATTATAGCGAGGAATTAATTCATAAGCTTAGCGATAAGCAAATTGAATTTGAAGCATTGGATGGATATAATATTGAATACCGGGCCCACGAGATTTTAGCGGGCCTGGGATTTGATGATGAGCAACAGAGCCGAAAGCTCTCGGAATTTTCAGGTGGATGGCGAATGCGTGTTATGCTGGCTCGTATTTTATTACAGGCACCTGATATCTTGTTGCTGGATGAACCGACCAACCACTTGGATTTACCTTCCATTAAATGGTTGGAAGCTTATTTGCAGGCATTTGAAGGGGCCATTGTCATTGTTTCGCACGACCGTTATTTTTTGGACCGCGTTATTAATAAAACAGTAGAATCTAGAAAAGGAAAGCTTACGCTATATGCAGGAAACTATAGTTTTTACCTAGAAGAGAAGGCTTTGCGTAACGAGATTCAGGCTGGCCAATTTAAAAATCAGCAAGCTAAAATTAAACAAGAAGAACGGTTGATAGAACGTTTCCGGGCTAAAGCGAGCAAGGCAAAAATGGCACAGTCACGTATAAAAGCGCTTGAACGGATGGAACGTGTGGACGATGTGGATGACGACAACCCCACCGTCAATTTTAGCTTCAAATTTAGCAAACAATCCGGCCGTCATGTAGTCCGACTGGAGCATATTACAAAAGCTTATCCCGGTGTGCCTATTTTGAAGAACGCACATGCCGTGATTGAGAAGGGCGATAAGATTGCCTTAATCGGTGCAAATGGAAAGGGGAAGTCCACCCTATTACGTATTATTGCTAATGCAGATAAAGATTTTGAAGGAAAGAGTGAAACCGGTCATAATGTAACGACCACCTTTTTCGCTCAGCATCAGTTGGAAGCGCTACATTTGGAAAATGAGATCTTGCAGGAGTTACAGGCATTTGCCCCAAAACACACGGAAACAGAGTTACGCTCCATTTTGGGATGCTTTCTATTTACAGGTGATGACGCCTTTAAAAAAATTAAAGTACTTTCCGGCGGTGAAAAGTCGCGCGTGGCTTTAGCAAAGGCATTGACAGCGGATGCGAATTTTCTGATTCTTGATGAGCCTACCAACCATTTGGATATCCAATCAGTTAATATCCTCATCCAAGCACTTCAACAATACGAGGGTACATTGATCACCGTTTCGCACGATCGCTACTTTTTAGATAGTGTAGCTAACAAGATCTGGTACATTGAAAATCAGGAAATAAAAGAATATCCCGGAACCTATAAGGAGTATGAAGAGTGGCAGTCGAAAAGACCGATAGTAAAAGAAAAGCCGCTGGTAAATACAACTCCCAAGAAAGAGGAAAATAAAAAAAATAATACTTATCATGCAGAAACGCCGGATAAGCACAAACAATTGCAGAAGTTGAATAAAGAATTGAGTGTTTTAGAAGAAAAAGTGGGAGAATTGGAAAAGGAGGTTGCAGCTATTGAAGAGCAATTAACCGATCAGGCTTTGTACAATAACCCGCAACAATTAAAAGAAATTAATTTACGCTATGACAGCAAGAAAGCGGAGCTCTCTCAATTTCAGCAGAGATGGGAAACGCTGGCCGATGAAATTTTGACACTAGAAGGGACTTAAATCGGACTATTGTATCGAAATTCTTGTAAATTAGGCGGCACTAATACCAATTGATACATGAGATTTTCTTTAGGCCTCTTCTTTATGCTTGTTGTATTCAATGCAACACAGGTGTCTGCGCAGAAAAGAGAGAAAAAACGGGTTCGAATGGAACGTTCTCCGGAGCAAGACCTTCGATACGAAGATGTAAACTATTTACCCGTGATAAAATCAGTTCAATTTTATCAAGCGAAGGAAGAACAATCGCTTCCCCTGATGACATTGGGTGGAGGAGATCAGTTTTTTCTTTCCTTCGATGATTTGCGAGCAGATAATCGTACTTATTATTACACAATCGAACACTGCACCTCTGACTGGCGTAGTAGCAATCTTTCCACTATTGAGTATATCGATGGCCTCACGGAAGATCGCTTGTATGATTATAAAAGTTCCGTTAATACGCTCCAGGCATATACGCATTACGAACTTCGATTTCCTAATGAAGGCAGTATGATTCCGAAGCTGCCCGGCAACTATCTCCTAAAGGTTTATGAGGATGCGGATAAGGCAAGATTGATTTTAACCAGAAGGTTTTACGTTTTAAGACAAGATGTAAGTGTGGGTATTAAGACACTTCCCTCTTTTAATGTGATAAAAAGGAAGGAAAACCAAAAACTAAACCTTGAGATCAATCTGGGTAACATCCAACTTAATAACCCTTATCAGGATATCAAACTGGTTGTAAAACAAAATCGTAGGGATGATGTGCAAGAAGTACTGACGAAGCCAATGTTTGTAAGGGACGGACAACTTATCTATAATAATAATGCGACCTTAGACTTTGATGGAGGAAATGAGTTCAGAAATTTAGATTTAAGAAGTTTCCGTCTATTATCCGGTCAGATCAGTGCAAGCAGCAAAGATAGCATACGGCGAATGTCCGTTATGTTGGATCATGACCTGTCTCAAGAATCTTATAGCTTCTCTTACGACGAGGATGGAAAGTTTTTTTTGCGTAATAGCGATTTTGAGAATAGTGACTTTGAAGGCGATTATGCAGCTGTGACTTTCACCTTAAAAACGTCATCGCCTCCTGCTGCGAACGAAAAGATCTACATTGCCGGATTATTTAACAACTTTGCGACAGATGGGACTAACGAAATGAAATATGATCCGGATCAAAAGCAATGGCAAGGAGAGCTGCTTCTTAAACAAGGGCTTTATCATTACACTTATATCAGCAAGATAAATGGTAAAGAACAGTTAAATAGGTATGATGGACATCATTTTGAGACAGGCAATACCTACGATGTATTTGTGTATTATCGGAAGCCGGCTACACGCTGGGAAGAATTAATCGGATTTGGTACCGTAAATACATCCGGTAAGGGGCCGATTCGCGATTAATATCTTGTTGGGTTTACCTATCTTTGCGGCATGAACAAGAAATTTGCAAAGGAATCATTCACTATTATGAATGAACTGGTTTTACCAAATGATACCAACACGCTTAATAATTTGATGGGCGGAAGGCTATTGCATTGGATGGATATAGCCGCAGCTATATCCGCTCAGAAGCATTGCAATCGGATTGTCGTAACAGCGTCCGTTGATAACGTATCATTTCGCCATCCTGTTAAGTTGGGAGATGTGATTAGTATAGAGGCAAAGGTTACGAGAGCTTTTAATACATCGGTTGAAGTGCAGCTTCAGGTATATGCCCAGAATATTCCATCTGGAAGTAGAATTAAGTCAAACGAGGCTTTTTACACTTTCGTAGCAATTGACCAGAATTCACGTACGATTGCGGTTCCCGAATTGGTGCCGGAGACAGAGGAAGAAAAAGAATTATTTGATGGTGCTTTACGTCGCCGCCAGTTACGTTTGATACTTGCAGGGAAGATGAAACCCGAAGAAGCCAGTGAACTATACAATTTCTTTAACCAAATAGGCGCTAAATAAGGTATATGGTTTAGGATATAAGGTTAAAGGTAAAATCTCTTACACATTTACCTTTATCCTCCCAACCTTCTACAATTAGCTTCCAAGCGCTACGATACGATCGAACTCTTCTGGTGCTAAGGGCATCACGGATAAACGTCCCTGTCTTACAAGAGCTATATCCTGCAACTGCTCATCGGCTTTTATTGTCTCCAGCGTGACAGGCTTCTTCAAGGTTTGAAGCGGAGCCAGATCTACAACAACCCAACGTTCATCGCTGGTAGTTGGGTCTTGGTAAGCTTCTTTCACAACTTTCGCAATTCCGACGACTTCTTTCCCTTCATTGCTATGATAAAATAACACTAAGTCGCCCTTTTTCATTGCTTTCAAGTTATTGCGCGCTTGGTAATTTCGGACGCCATCCCAAAAGGTTTGCTTATCTTTTAAAAATTGTTGCCAGCTATATTTAAAGGGTTCTGATTTAACCAGGAAATAATTCATATGTAATAAAGTCTATCGCTGCTGCGAACTTACGTAAATTCACTTTTTTTCACAAGTGCTCATTTTGTAGTTCAAGATCGCTCCGCTAATGCTTCAAATTAGAAGAGATATAAAAATAAAAAGGAGCGCCGCAATGGCGCCCCGTTTAAAAGAACAAGAAATTTCTAATATTAGTGTCCACTATCTCCGTCAATTCCGTGCGCGTGTCCATGCGACAGTTCGTCTTCGGTAGCCTCACGTACATTTAAAATCTCGATATCGAAATGTAAATTTTGTCCGGCCATCGGGTGATTAAGATCGACAACGACCGCTTCGGGACTAACTTCTACCACGCGTGCACGGAACTGATTACCCTGATTGTCTTGCAAGGGAAGAATTTCACCAACCGGAGGAATGCCCGATTCTTTAAACATATCAGCAGGAAGCTGTGCAACGGCACTGTCATCTTTTTCACCATATGCATCCACTGCTAACAATTCAAAATCAACGGTGTCTCCTTGCTTAAGACCTTCGATATTCTCCTCAAATTTTGGAAGCATCATTCCTACTCCATATAGAAACACAAGCGGATTCGATTTGTCTGCCTCTTCAACAAACTCTTTTTCTCCGTTGTTGATGGTGTGCAATTTGTAAGTAAGCGCTACTACGCTGTTTGGTGTAATGGTCATTTTTATAAAATTATGGAAACCTTCTTGTTAGGCCTCCTGTTTAAGAATTAAATTTTCTACGTCCTTTAAATTATCAACTGGTAAACTGCATGTATTGTTTTTACAAACATAAATTAGACTACGTTCAGTAACTCTATTTCTTAAAAGTGGCAGGTTCTCCTCTACGCCGCCCAAAATAACTTTATTGGGACTATAAATCTTTTGATCGATAGCGATCCGTAAATCATTTGATTGCGGTCCGGTAATCGCTATTTCATGGAAACCGTACACTTCTTCAAGTAAGCGGATTGCCCAGTTGGAGTATGCAGACCCATAAGTTCTAATCTGTGGAAAAACATTAGCCAATAACTGCGCTGCAATTTCCTTATAAGTTGAATCCTCAAAAATTACGCCTAACTTATTTAGTTGATGTGCCATCACTGAATTGGAGGATGGAATCACGTTGTCCATTATTTCAAATTTCCGTGTAATCAGCACTTCTGTTAAGTCGGAGGTATAGTAAAATGCACCGGCCTGCCGGTCATAGAATTGTGCAAGTGTGTAATCTGCCAATGATTTAGCTTGATCCAACCACGCTTTATTAAAGGTTACCTCATAAAGTGCGATGAAGGCCTCAATAACAAACGCATAGTCATCCAAAAACGCCGTTATCGTTTTAAAAGGAGTTTGAGGTTGATGTAAAAGTGTGCCTTCCTCAGTGATCAACTTACGAAGAATAAAATGCGCATTTCGTTCTGCTACGGTAAGGTATTCCTTCTTATTGAATGTTCGATAAGCATCTATATAAGCTTTTAACATCATGGCGTTCCAGCTTGTCAATATTTTATTATCGAGGCCGGGACGTATACGCTGCTCTCTGTAGTGGCGTATTTTCTTTTTGATATCTTTTAAATAAGTTTCCCACTCCTCTTTACTGTAGCCGGCTTGTTCTGCCAATTTGTCTGCATCAAGCCTTGTTTTCAGTACATTCGTTTTTTCTTCCGGCCAGTTACCTGCTGCTGTTATTGAAAAATACGAGATGAATAAATCGGCATCTTTTCCCAGCAGATTGTCGATTTCTTCTTGTTGAAAAGTATAATACTTTCCCTCAACACCTTCGCTATCTGCGTCCAGTGCGCTATAAAAGGCGCCTTCTGCTGACGTCATTTCACGATCGACCCATTGAAGGGTCTCCTCTACCACACGTTTATAAAGCGGCTCCGGTTTTTGCAGATAAGCCTCGGCATATAAGCTTATGAGTTGCGCATTATCGTAAAGCATCTTTTCGAAGTGTGGGATATGCCATTGTCCATCAACCGCATAACGGGCAAAGCCGCCACCTACCTGATCGTATAAGCCTCCGGCAGCTATATGTTGCAGTGTAAAATGCGTATGCTCCAGTATATCCGCGTCATTTGCCAGGTGGCCGTAACGAAGAAAGAATAACCAGTTGTTTGGCAAAGGAAATTTAGGAGCCCTTTTGTAGCCTCCATCTATCGGATCGAAAGTTTGCTGCCAAGGTTTTACGATCTCTTTTAGATCATCTTCACTGTATTTCTCGGGAATCTTACTGATTCTGAAAGTTTCGCTTTCCGTGATTCCCTGTGCCAGCTTTTCAGCATATTCGATTGCCGTTTCCGGTTCGTTTGCCCAAAGTGCCTGCACTTGGTTCAATACATTTACCCAATCGGCCGGCCGAAAATAAGTCCCGCCATAAACCGGTCGACCGTCCGGAAGGCAGATGCAATTTAGCGGCCAGCCACCACTGTTTGTCATCAACTGAACGGCAGTCATATAAACCTGATCGATGTCGGGCCGTTCCTCCCTATCCACTTTGATAGAAATATAGTGACGGTTCATTACTTGGGCAACCTCTTTGTTTTCAAAACTTTCTCTTTCCATCACATGGCACCAATGGCACGCGGAATAGCCAATGCTAACAATAAGTAATTTGTTTTCGGCTTTGGCTTTACTTAAAGCTTCATCTCCCCAAGGATACCAGTCAACCGGGTTATGTTGATGTTGTTTAAGGTATGGAGAGCTTTCGTTTTGAAGGTGATTTGCCATAATAGATGTAAAGGTAGTATTATAATGTTATTTTATGATTATTAATGGTTTTTCTTTTTGCTGACCTTCTTTAGATCGAATAAGGATTTCGTCTTAAAATAAGGTCACTTCGGTGAAAACAGTTATCTTGCGAATTATATTGATTGATGGTCGGATGTATTAACTTTTTTCGGTCTCAACGGAAGACCGGCTTTTTCATTTTTTACGTTTTTAACTATGCTGATTTCACATATCGAAATTTTTAGATTTAGTATCAAAATGGAGCCTTTTGCAATCGCGACAGGCACGATGGATTATGCTCAAAACACCTTGATAAGGATACACACAGATGTAGGATTAATCGGATACGGGGAATGTTCAGCGTTTCCGATGATTGTTGGAGAGACACAAGATACCTGTTTAACGCTTGCGCGGGACTTTAGTCGCCTATGGAAAGGTAAAAATGCACTTTTATTAGAAGAACGGATGAACGAGCTTCATGCCTTTATTGCCAAAAATTCTACAATAAAAAGCGCGTTCGATATGGCACTATACGATTTAGCCGCTAAGTACGAAAATAAGCCGCTCTACAAATACTTACAGGGCATAGTTCGGCCCATAACAACCGATATTACAGTGGGCATCGCTGCTCCAGCCATTATGGCAGAGAAAGCGTTGTCTTTTGTAAAAAACGGCGCATCCATTTTAAAAGTAAAGCTTGGGAAGAACCCTGAGGAAGATATTTTAAGAATCCAAGCGATCCGTCAGGCGGTTGGAGATGATATTCCGATACGTTTAGATGCCAACCAGGGTTGGACTTACGAAGAAGCGTTACGGGTGCTTGGGGCTTTAACTAGTTATAATATCGAGTTTTGTGAGCAGCCCATGCGGTCTTATGATGATCATTTATTGCCTTTTTTAAGGGAAAAGGTTCGTATACCGATTATGGCAGATGAGAGTTGTTACGACCATTGGGATGCCGAACGTTTGATAGGGACAAAAAGTTGCGATGCTATTAATATCAAATTGGCTAAATCGGGCGGTATTTTTGAAGCACTGAAAATTCACCGGATTGCAAAGCAACACGGTGTTCCCTGCATGATCGGCGGTATGTTGGAAAGCCGCCTGGCATTAGGAGCAAATGTACATCTCGCTTATGCCTGTGAAGGTGTTATATACCATGATATGGACACTTGTATGATTGGTCATCTTGAAGATCCCATTATTGGAGGGCCTCACTTTGATGCCTACGATATCAGTCTCGAGGAAAGTCCGGGAATAGGTGCAGAAGTAGATGCGGCATTTCTGGAACGCTGTGAACGCTGGACGGTATAGTGTAAACAGCAAAAGCCTTCTCATGGAGAAGCTTTTGCCGTTTTTTTATCAAAAGACGATCTTTTCCGGTCCGGAAACTTTATTTATATGACATTCACAGCGTCCGCCGCTAATCACAAAGTCGGTCTTCTTGACTTGTCCACTACTTGGATGTGTACCACTGACGACTACCGTATCTCCCTCCACACTAAGTGCACTTTTGTCACCATCAGATGCAATCATATAAAAGGGATTTGCAGCATCAGTTGACTGTTCAGCGCCACTTGGAAGTTTTTTGCCCGTAGCTTTAAGCGTAACGGAAAAGTCTTTCACCTGAAGTGTATCACCTTTACTATCTGTAAAAACTACGCCGACGGTTCTAAATTCCATCGTACAGGGCTTCGGCGGACAATCGGCTTCTGCCTGTTGATTCTTTTTAGCTGCACACGATAATAGTACAGCCAAAGAAGCGGTTAAAGAAAATGTTATTTTAAGAGACATACTTAATTGTTTTTTTTAAAATGTGTGGTGAGCCACATTTATAAAATCGAGTAATATATTTGCTTTCTTATTTAGGATAAAGATAAAAATTTAATTGATAAAAAATAGCTTTATCCTTTCTTGATAACGTATTGGAGAAACAAGTGCTACACATGTTCTGTGTATCTTGTCATTTTTCAAAAAAATGCTTTAGTAATGGTGCCACAATTAGTAAATTGCGCAAAATCTACGTGTATTATGACATATTTTGAGAAGCTGTCCGCTATCCGTAAACAGATGTCGGAGCAGCAGATAGATGCTTATATCATTCCTTCATCAGACCCACATATTAGTGAATATCTTCCGGATCGCTTCAAATGCATCGCTTTTGTTTCCGGTTTTACAGGTTCGGCAGGGACATTGGTTATCACCCAGGATTTTGCCGGTTTATGGACCGATTCGCGCTATTTTGTACAAGCCGACGAACAGTTAAAAAGCAGTGGATTTGAGTTGGTAAAGCTGAAAACACAGGGTACTGCCGAATATATTGAGTGGCTTGCGGAACGTTTAGAACCGGGGAATACCGTTGCATTTGATGGAAAGCTTGCCTCGGTTTATATCGCTGAACAACTTATTAATCGACTGCAGCCACGCAAAATTTTGATCAATGGAACCGTTGACCTGTTAGATAAAATTTGGCAAGACCGACCCGAGCTGCCTAAAGAAAGAGCATACATTCTTGAAAAAGAGCTTGTTGGTGCAACTATTACGGAGAAAATATCGAAAGTAAGAGCGGCCATGCAAAAGTTTAATGCCAGTTACCACTTGGTTTCATCTTTAGATGATATAGCTTGGATTTTTAATTTGCGGGGAAGTGATGTCAAATGTAATCCGGTGGTTTTAGGTTTCGCCCTTTTGGAACCTATAAAAACAACTTTATTTATCGATCGTAGCAAGTTAGACCAAAGCGATAAGACAAGGCTCGAAGAACAAGGTGTGGCGGTTGCCGAATATGATACACTGGAAGAGGCGCTTAGTCAATTGCCTGCCGGTGAAACTGTTTTATTGGATCCCAAACGGACATGTTATGCCGTATATACGCAGATTCCGCAATATGAACGTATTATCGAAGCGCTAAATCCCAGCACAAAACTAAAGGCATCTAAGAATGATATTGAAGCTGAACATACAAGGCAGACGATGGTTAAAGATGGCATTGCCCTTACCAAATTTTTCAGGTGGCTTGAAGGGAGAATTGGGAAAGAAGAACTTACTGAGATTAATATTGCTGAGAAATTGCTGACATTTCGCAAAGAACAAGAAGGCTTTGTAAATGAGAGCTTTGACACCATCGCTGGTTACAAAGAACACGGTGCGCTCCCCCACTATAAAGCGACGGACGAGAGTAATGCTTCCTTAAAAGGAGAAGGACTGTTACTCATTGACTCGGGCGGACAATATACAACAGGAACGACCGATATTACACGGGTGATCTCGTTAGGAGCTACAACAGATGCTGAACGTATGGACTACACATTGGTGCTGAAAGCAATGATTGAAGGGAGTACTGCCATTTTTCCAAAAGGAAGCAAAGGGTATCAAATAGATGCTATTACTAGAAAGCCCCTTTGGGATAGACTGAGAAATTATGGCCATGGTACCGGACATGGCGTTGGTTTTTTTCTAAACGTTCATGAAGGACCACATGTGTTCAATACGGCCAATATAGATATTGCCATTGAGGAAGGAATGATTACTTCCATAGAACCTGGTTTATACCGTGAGGGTCGTTATGGTATACGAATCGAAAATTTAGTCTTAAGTATCCGCGATCAGGAAACTGAATTTGGTGAATTTATGGCTTTTGAGACGTTGACATTGTGCTATATTGATACGGGTTTGGTTGATAAAACGCTGTTGGATCAAAAGCACGTCGATTGGTTAAACCAATATAATAACATGGTTTATGAACGCTTATCTCCCCATTTAGATGAAGAACATCGGCAATGGTTAGCCCATAAAACACAAATCATTTAATTATGCCACATACTGCGCCTGTTAAACAAGATACG
Organism: Olivibacter sp. EAT-5; assembly: GCF_044784325.1. NCBI lineage: Bacteria > Pseudomonadati > Bacteroidota > Sphingobacteriia > Sphingobacteriales > Sphingobacteriaceae > Olivibacter > Olivibacter sp. EAT-5. Next base: position 4,644,164 of record NZ_CP173028.1, read on the forward strand.
CCCGCCAGAGCCTTTGAACGTTTACTGGAAGTTTTAAATACATTGCGTTTAGAGTGCCCTTGGGACAGAAAACAGACCATGGAATCGTTAAGGCACTTAACGATCGAAGAAACCTACGAATTAGCGGACGCTATTTTGGATAAAGACCTGCCGGAGATAAAGAAGGAATTGGGCGATCTGATGATGCACCTGGTGTTTTATGCCCGTATTGCTGAAGAAACGAATGATTTTGATATTGTAGATGTCCTTAACAGTGTATGCGACAAACTTATCAATAGACACCCACATATTTATGGAGATATTGAAGTAACAGATGAAGAAGATGTAAAACGTAATTGGGAACAGCTGAAGTTAAAAGAGGGAAACCGATCGGTTTTAGCAGGAGTTCCGAAAAGTCTGCCGGCTTTGGTGAAAGCCTATCGAATTCAAGATAAAGCCAGAGGCGTTGGCTTCGACTGGGAGGACAAAAGTCAGGTATGGGAAAAAGTGGAGGAAGAATTAGCGGAATTTAAAAGTGAACTGGATATCACGAAAAGTGAAGCGGTCGATTTAGAGAAGGCGGAACAGGAATTTGGTGATCTTTTGTTTTCGTTGATCAATTATGCTCGGTTTTTAGGTATTAATCCGGAAAATGCATTGGAAAAAACGAATAAAAAATTTATACAACGCTTTAGCCATCTCGAAAAAAGGGCACAGGAGGATGGAAAAAGTTTAAAAGATATGTCTTTGGCAGAAATGGATGTCTACTGGAACGAGGCAAAACAACAATAGGTGTCTATTTAAATCTAATGGCCTTAATAGGTGTGATTCGGCTTACTAAACCGGATGGAACTAAAAGGGCCAATAAACACAATAATGTTGTGCCGATATTGAGTAGCATAATTTCTTGAATACCAATGTCGATGGGGACATATGAAATATAGTAATCCTTTTCATCCAATTTAAACCAGTGCGTATAGTACTGTAAAACACATAGACCGATACCCAATATATTTCCAAGTAAAAGTCCCAGACCAATAAGACGAAGTGCATTATAGAGAAATACTTTTCGAATAGATAGGTTGGTAAGTCCTAGTGCTTTCAATATCCCGATCATATTTGTTCGTTCGAGAATGAGAATTAGCAAGGCAGATATCATATTAATACTGGCCACTAAAATCATCAGGATAAGGATAATTTGCGAATTAATATCAAGTAACGCAAGCCAATCAAAAATTTCAGGAAATTGAGAGACTACAGTGACCGATAGTAGCTGAATGGGTAAAGCATCCAATATTCGCTGATTTATTTCTTCTACTTTTCCGAAATGGCTTGTCATGATTTCATAACCGCCCACTTCGTTATCCGACCATTTATTTAGTCGTCTTATGAGTGATAGGTCGCCAATTACATAGGTTTTATCAATTTCCTCAACACCTAAGTTATAAATACCCACGATTGTGAACTTCCTTTTTCGCAACGGTTCTTGAACAAAGTACATGAGAAAGTCATCTCCGAGTTTAAGTTTAAGCCTATTAGCAGTATAACGCGAAATAAGTATTTGTTGTTGCGCAGGTATGCTATCCGTAAAATTGATTACGTTTCCTTCAACCAGTATCTTGCGCAACTTTTCCTGGTTATAGGCGCTGTCAATCCCTTTCAGCACAACGCCTTCTATTTCGTCTTCAGCATTAATAATTCCCGGCTTAGTAGCAAACGCATTAAGCTCTTTAACACCGGCTATTTTTTTAATTAGTAGCAGGCTGTCGGTTCGTATGCTAAAGGGTGAGCTTTCGTATGAATTGTTCAAGTTGTGTTTATAAATAGTAATATCGCCATTAAAGCCTCTTTCTTTTTCGATTATACTTCCTTTGAAGCCCTTTAAAATGGCAATAGCTAGTATCATTACGGCTAGTCCCAGCATGATACCCGCTATTGCTACTCTCACGATTAGCCTAGAGTACTTGCGTGCACCGCTTTTGGAAATCCTATTTGCTAAGTATAAGGGAAAATTCAAGTCTGACTATATATTTTGTACCTTAGCAAAGGTAAAGATTGAAGTGTTTTTAAAGAAACGTAAACAGAAAAATAATGCGAATTATATTTATGGGCACTCCTGAATTTGCAGTTGCTTCTTTGTCAGCGCTGTTGGAGGCAGGAGAAAATGTGGTAGCTGTCGTTACGGTAGCGGATAAACCGGCAGGAAGGGGACAAAAGGTACAAGAATCAGCAGTTAAAAAATTTGCTTTATCAAGAGGTATTCCTGTTTTACAGCCCGATAAACTAAAAGACCCCGATTTTATCAATGCTTTAGCCGCTTATCAGGCGGACTTACAAGTGGTGGTAGCTTTTAGAATGTTACCGGAAGTTGTCTGGAATATGCCTCCTAAGGGAACGGTAAACCTGCATGCCTCTCTCCTTCCTCAATATCGGGGTGCGGCACCAATAAATCATGCAGTGATGAACGGAGAGCGAGAAACAGGCGTCACTACTTTTCTTTTACAACATGAGATAGATACAGGTAATATTTTATTGAGTGAACGCGTGTCCATTGAAGCGGATGACACTGCCGGCGACATACACGATAAATTAATGTATGTGGGAGCTGAATTATTGGTTAAAACGGTGCAACTTATTAGGGAGGACAAACATCACGAAATACCACAAGCAAGTATTGCCGATGAACAGAAATTAAAGCATGCTCCAAAGATTTTTAAAGATGACTGTAAAATACAATGGGAAAGGCCGGTTGAGGAGGTGTATAATTTTATTAGGGGACTGAGTCCCTACCCTGCTGCTTTTACGGTATTTCAGGGTAAAACTTTAAAGATTTTCGCTTGTCGTCCATTGAAGGGACCCGTACTACCGGAAAAGGAACCTGGCAGCATCGTGACCGACGGTAAGCATTACTTACGATTTACCACACGAGATGGTTACTTAGATGTACTCCAACTTCAATTAGAGGGAAAGAAAAAGATGTCCGTCGAAGAATTTTTAAGAGGCGCGCGATTTGAGTGATTATCTCGGAATTTTTATAGAGAGCAGTAATGACTAAAATTACGCTGCTCTCTAAATTCATGACCGTTACTCTTCATTTAAATCGGAGGCAAGTTGCCATTTCCCCAATTTTTCTTGTAAACTTTTGGATAGATGGTTGAAGTACCTTTTCTTTTTGTATCCCATCACCCAATAAATACCATGTATTGCATTCGTTAAGAACATTTCGTCGGCCTCATGCAGTATCTCAGGGCTTATTTGTGCCTCAACCACTTCGATGCCGTACTCATTAGCCATTTCGATGACAACTTTACGCATAACACCTGCGATACAACCTTCGCTTAAAGCCGGTGTATATAATGTTTTGTTATACCAAACGAAGATGTTAGAACTCAGCGATTCGCAGAGAAACCCGTCATTATTTAGGATAAGAATATCATCACAACCTAAGCGTTTTCGCTCTATACCGGCCAATATATAAATAAGTGCATTATTGCTCTTCAGATGAGAGAGGCTGTTAATCGACTTTTTATGCTCTCGATAGACATCGATGATTACCCCTGTTTTATTTAGCCGATATCCATCATGATCAAGCGGATTTGCTTCCAAAAGATAATTTGCTTTGTTCGTTTCAGGGCTGTAGAGACCTGCTCCTGCCCGGTAGACGTTTAACCGAATTCTAGCATCTGCCCCCAGTTTATTTTTTCTAACCAGCTCTGCCGCCTTTTCACGGATAAAATAGGTGTCAAATTTTGCAAAACCTTCTAAATGGAGAAGTTCCATACTGGCTTGAAGTCGCTCAACATGGTACTGAAGAAAACGAATATCGCCATCTGTCCAACGCATGGTTTCAAAAATTCCGTCTCCATATCTTAAACTTCTATTGCTACTTTGTATAGCGGGCTGATTTTCCAGCATCAAACTTCCGTTATGATTTATATATCTATCGTTCATTGTTTAATTTAACGAAAAAAAAGGGAAAAAATTCTGTAAAAAATTACTTGCTTCGTTCGTACTGCACGTAGGATTTCCATTTATCTAAGCATATGGCGAAGTCATCCGGTAAATCACTTTCAAAGTGCATGAGTTCTTTACTTTTAGGATGTGTAAACCCTAAGCTTTTTGCATGTAGGGCTTGACGGGGTAAGATGGAGAAGCAGTTGTCTACAAATTGTTTGTACTTAGTAAAAACAGTTCCTTTTAAAATTTTATCACCGCCATAAAGTGTATCATTAAATAAGGGGTGGCCAATGGACTGCATATGCGCCCGGATCTGATGTGTTCTGCCGGTTTCCAGTTGGCACTCGATGAGTGTGACATAGCCTAGACGCTCAAGAACCCTATAATGCGTGACGGACCACTTACCTTTATCTTCATTTTCGTAAACCGACATTACACGACGATCTTTAAGGCTTCGGCCAATATATCCGGAAACTGTACCGTTCTCTTGAAGGTCGCCCCAAACTAATGCTAAATACTTACGCTGAATGGTATGGTCAAAAAATTGCTTGGCGAGATTTGTGATCGTCCACTCGTTTTTAGCAATGACCAATAAACCGCTGGTGTCTTTGTCTATCCGGTGCACCAGCCCCGGTCGGCCATCGTTACCTGGTAGCTGAGGTAATTGATTAAAGTGATAAACCAACGCATTCACCAGTGTCCCTGTGTAATTATTGTAACCTGGATGAACCACCATCCCCGCTGGTTTATTTACGATTAGCAGATCATCATCTTCATATCGAATATCTAAGGGAATATTTTCCGGGTAAATTTCAGTATCTCTTGGCGGATGAGGTAATACAACTGTTATTAGATCGCCAGGTTTTACTTTGTAACTGGATTTAACCGGTCTATTATTAACCAAGACATTCTCTGCTTCAATGGCATTTTGCACCCTGTTTCTAGAAGCATTTTCAACACGGTGCATAAGGAACTTGTCTATGCGCAACAGCGTTTGGCCCTTATCGACCACTATCCGTAAATGTTCAAATAAATCCTGTTCGCCGTTATCTTCTATGTCGAATGCTTCTACTTCTTCTGCCATGGTGCAAAAGTAAATATTATTTAGTTTTCATAAGTAGTCTGATAAAAATAAGCTTTCCGTTCAGACTTTTTCTTTTACTTTAAGGAAATTTCTTTGCATTTTAGCGGTTGTATCCAACAGGCATTAAACGAATAGAACATTCATGTCATATCTTAATAGCAATATCCGGTTAGCCATCGTGGATGACCACCAGATCGTTATCGAGGGTCTTAAAACGCTCTTGACAAATCATAGCGAGATTGAAGTTGTCGACTGCTTTATAAGTGGCGCAGAGTTTATGGCGTTTTTAACCGGTCATGAAGTGGATGTTGTGCTGTTAGATGTCATGTTACCGGACGGTAGTGGTATCGATTGGTGTAAAGAGATCAAGATTAAAGCTCCAAATGTCTCTGTGTTAGCGCTGAGTAATCATGCCGAACGAAGTTTTGTTATGAAGATGCTGCAAAATGGAGCAAGTGGTTATTTGTTGAAAAATGTATCGGTTGACGACCTCGTTCATGCGATTAAGGCGGCCTATAAAGGTGAAATCGCTTTTAGCAGGGAAGTAAATGAAATTATTGCCAAACCCACTCTAAATGAACTTAAAGGCCCTCCGCAGCTTACGAAAAGGGAGAAACAGATTCTGTCTATGATCGCTGAAGGAAAGACAACGGCTAATATGGCTGAAACACTCTTTCTTAGCCCTTTAACCGTGGAAACACATAGGCGGAATTTGCTGCAAAAATTCGAAGTAAAAAATGTGGCAGAGTTGATCAAAGAGGCGCTTCAGCAAAGATTATTATAAAAAAATGTTCTTTTTTTTGAGAAAAAGTCTAACTTTGGGCTCCCAATAAGAAAAGTATAACGACTCCGTAGCTCAGTTGGTAGAGCAACTGACTCTTAATCAGTGGGTCGAGAGTTCGAATCTCTCCGGGGTCACCACAGGGGAAGCCATTTTTCTAGAAAAAATGGCTTTTTCTGTTTATAAGGGCAGATTAGATTGTAATGCTTCTAATTTGGACTGCAAAGCCACGGTATTAAGTAAATGCTTTTCCCCGTATTTATCGTTTAATGGAACGAAAGGCGCGGACGATGGTATCACTGATGTTTTGGGCAATCTGTCCGTTGGTGTCGAAGCGGGGGTTGAAGATGGTGATATCAAAACCTATGATTCTTCCGGTGCATAAAAGTTGGTTAATAAAATATTCTGACTGCTCAAAATCAAGTCCGCCGGGCAAATGATATTCTACTGCAGGGTTTAGCTCATCGGCTAGTACATCCGTATCAAAATGCATCCAATAGCCATCTAGGGAGGAGTCAAGGTTTGTTATTACAGCAGCTGCAACTTGTTCTATCCCCTCTTTTTCTATGTTTTCCAGATCATAGCGAGTGATGGTGGTTTCGCGAATATCCTGCGAGCCATATTTTTTTGTCTCCTCCCAATCCCGCTGACCGATATGAATCACGTGGCCATCCTCTACATAGGGTTTTACGTTGTTAATGTTGGTGAGTATGTCCGGTCCCCGACCGGTAACAATTGCTAGATCCATATCGGCCACTTCGCCGGTCACCGACTTTTCGGGTTCGTAGAAGTCTGCATGCGCATCGATAAAGATCAGCCCATATTTACCGCGGACTTTGAGGCCAGACATGATACCTAGAAGAATGCTGCAATCACCGCCCAATATCAGCGGGAAGCGGCCTTTGTCAAGCAGTAAATCAACGGCTTTTCCGAGTTTGATAGAGAAATTGCGAATTGATACTGGATTAAGACAACGAGTGTCAGGATCTCTTTTGTCGCTGTACTGCGCATTGAGGGTAGCAAGGTGTAGTACAGGATGTTCTTGCTGTAGCTGCCAGCCGAGGCCAGCTTTCAACAGGGCGGCTGGCAAATCTTGCACGCCATTTGTACGGAGCCCTAATATAGAAGGTGCCGCTAGGATCTGTATGTCGAGGTTTTGTGTGCCCATATACGGGATATTATGTGCAAAATTTGTTCCAGATCATCTCACAGATCAAGGTCTATTTTTCAATGTCTTTTGGTGTGGTTTTTTAATAAAGAGAAGCTTTTTGTGGAAATAACAAAAAAATAAATGCCATAAATCTATACTAAAAGAAATAGCCCCTCTGGGAAAGGGGCTATTCTGCTAACCAATTATAAACCTATATTAAACTGAGGGGCAATATGACAAACAAAATGATATTTTTTTATTTTATATCGTTTTGTTGATGCAAATATAGTGAAAAAATCGATTATCAAAATTTTTTTTGAATTTTTTTATTTTTTGTTGTGAATATTCGTTTGTTTTTTGCTTTTATTTTTTTCATAATAGATTTTTATCGTATTTTTTTTAGATGTTTTTTATTTAAAAATTGCTATAATGTATTTTTAATGATGTTTTTAATGTTTTGATATTTTTTTATTGGCGTTTTTTTTATACAAATATTTAAAATATAACATTTTAAAATATTTTAAGTCATAAATTTAATAAATAGTAAGTTTACTGTATTATATGCTTCCTTTTTCTTCTTTGTTTTTGTGTATTTATTTCAATTTTTATAAAATATTATGATATATTCATGTCTATATTGATATTGCTAGGTTTTTGATTGATTTTTCTGTTAATTTTTGTGATTAATTCCTGTTTTTGTTTTGTTTTGTATGGTTTGGCTAAAAGGATCTTGTTTTAATGAGAAGAAATACAAAAAAGGGCCTCAGACAAATCTTTTTCATTCAAGGAGCGTTAGCGTGAATTTATAAACAATTTGATGGCACAAACGTTGAACTTAAGCTAGAAAGAAAAATAAACATGAAAGCAATTTCGATTACTGAATATGGTGCACCAAACGTTCTAAAACTACATGATAAGCCTGATCCATTAATAAAACCCGATGAAGTACTTATTAAGGTGGCGGCAGCCGGGGTAAATCGACCGGATATATTTCAGCGCAAGGGGAAGTACTCAGCTCCTGAAGGCGTTGCAAGTGATATACCGGGCTTAGAAATTGCAGGCGTTATTGAACAAATAGGTGCCGAGGTAGCTCAATGGCAGATTGGAGATCATGTATGTGCATTGATTGCCGGAGGTGGTTATGCGGAGAAAGCGGTTGCCAATGCAGGTCATTGTTTGCCCATCCCTACAGGTTTGAGTTTTGTTGAAGCTGCGAGCCTTCCGGAAACCATTTATACGGTGTGGGATAATGTTTTTCGCCGCGGAGCACTGAAAAAAAACGAACATTTTCTTGTGCATGGTGGTTCGAGTGGTATCGGTATTACGGCGATTCAACTTGCAAAAAGCATTGGGGCGAAAGTGTACGCCACCGCTGGTTCGGAGGAGAAATGTAAAGCCTGTCTTGACCTGGGGGCTGACGTTTGTATCAATTACCGGATTTACGAATTTGAAAAGGTTTTTGCAAAGGAAAAAATAGATGTTATATTAGATATGGTAGGTGGATCCTATTTCAGGAAGAATATCAGTATTTTGAACCATGATGGGCGCTTAGTATATATCAATGCCATGAATGGTTCCTTGGTTGAGCTGGATATCATGGAAATTATGCATAAAAGAATCAGCGTTACCGGTAGTACTTTACGTAGTAGAGATAAACATTTTAAGGCTATGTTGACGGCGGACATACTAAACAATGTTTGGCCGCTGATGCATTCCGGTTTTTTCAGACCGCTGATTCATGCTGTATTTCCATTGGCGGAAGCTTGGAGAGCGCATGATTTAATGGAAGAAGGAAGGCATATAGGGAAAATAGTATTGAGAATAGATTGATTTTTTTCTGATTGAAATACAGTATTTTGCAGATAAATATCGTTAAAAGATAGAATTTGTCTTGCATTATAATGGTAAAGATTATACCTTTGCAGCTCTTTCAAAGAAACCTGGTAGGTTTCGAATAAAGGAAGATTCCGTAGCTCAGCTGGTAGAGCAATACACTTTTAATGTATGGGTCCTGGGTTCGAGTCCCAGCGGGATCACAAAGCCTCAACAAAAGTTGGGGCTTTTGTCATTAAGCTGGGGCTCGAACAGAAGTGTTGGGCGGGTTCGAACGCCGAAGGCCTCTTGAGCGGGTAAGTGTCCGGGAGGTGTGAGCGAAAAATCCCAGCGGGATCACCAAGCCTCAACGAAAGTTGGGGCTTTTGTCATTAAGCTGGGGCTCGAACAGAAGTGTTGGGCAGGTTCGAACGCCGAAGGTTATGAGTGTTTTACGCTGTACCTAAAAATAACAAACTGATACTTAGTGAATAATTGAAAAATGCTATTTTTTTTGTTTTAAAATTTGGCGTGTATGGATAAAAAACATACCTTTGCACCCGTTAACAGTTCAGAAATAAAATAAAATTCTGAAAAATAAGAGTTAATGATATTTAATTTTAGTGAGAAATTAAATATGAATAGGATTCCGTAGCTCAGCTGGTAGAGCAATACACTTTTAATGTATGGGTCCTGGGTTCGAGTCCCAGCGGGATCACCAAGCCTCAACGAAAGTTGGGGCTTTTTGTCATTAAGCTGGGGCTCGAACAGAGGGGTTGGGCGGGTTCGAAGGAAGCACCTATTCTAATAAACCCTTTTCCCCGCTACCCAGGTTTGCTGCACTTTGGTATTTCTTATTTCGTTTAAGGGAATCTGCATGATGTCTTTCTCTAGCTGGATAAAATCTGCTTGCTTTCCCTTCTCTATACTTCCTTTTTTCTCATCCTGAAAACAAGCATAGGCTGCCCATCGCGTTAAGCCTTTCAATGCTTCTTCTCTTGTCAGGGCATTTTCGATTTGGAATCCACCGACGGGTTTACCGTTTTTATCGGTCCGTGCTACTGCGGCATGGAATTGATACAGCGGATTGATGTCTTCTACGGGGAAGTCACTTCCCAAAGCTAAACTACCTGCGGCTCGTAATAACTGTTTATATGCGTAAGCGTATTGTATTCTATCGTTTCCTAATCGGTCTTTTGCCCAATGCATATCCGAGGTAGCATGGCTTGGTTGCACGGAAGGGATAAGATTAGCAGTTGTAAACAGTCGATAATCATTGGGTTGAACAATTTGCGCGTGTTCAATGCGCCAACGCTTTTTATTATTCTCGCTTAAATATCTATTGAAAGTGTGAAGAATAAAGCGATTGGTCGAATCCCCTATAGCGTGCACATTAACTTGGAAATTACTTTGTGCCAATTCACGGATTATAGTATCCAACGTAGTAGGTTTTAGAAGTAAAAAACCTTGCTCTGTTGAAGCATCGTTATACGGTTGCAATAAGCAAGCCCCTCTAGACCCCAACGCGCCATCTGCCACAATTTTAAAGGAACGAACCGTCAACTGCCCTCGATCATACACACCTGCTTTTACTAGCTCTTTAAAGGTGCCTGTATTGAGCATTGCCATTGCGTACTCCCCTATCTTTAATTTGTTTTGTTTATACAGTTTTTTTAGTAAATCGATTTCTTCAATTGACAAGCCAGCGTCGGCCAGGCTTGTTAATCCAACGGAGAAACAGGCCCTCTCCGCTTCCAATAAGAATTCCGTTAATCGCAATTCAGAAGGTGGTGGTATTTTCTGTTGCACTAAATCCATTGCGTTGTCAATAAGAATACCTGTTGGGATATTTCCCGCTTTTACAATTAAACCGCCTGTGGGTTGCCCATGAAGCGGAATATGCGCTAATTGGAGAGCTGCGTCATTGGCTAAGGCCGCATGACCGTCAATTCTGCTTAAATAAACCGGGATCTTCGGGAAAGCGGCATTCAACTCCTTATTATTAGGGAAACTTTTGTCGCTCCATAGATTTTGGTCCCAACCATGTCCTAAAATCCAAGCGTCATTTGGAAATTTTGCCTGAAAGTTCTTTACCCTTTCAATTACTTCTTTCATGGAACTTGCACCAACCAGGTTGACCTGATGTAGTCCGCGAGCCAAAGCAAAGAAATGGCAATGAGCATCGTAAAGTCCAGGATAAACAGGATGATTTTTCGCATCGACCATATGCTCGCTCTCGTATTTGTCCAAAATGGATTCATTTGAACCGATATCCAGAAATTTTCCATTTTTTACTGCAAAAGCTTGCTGGAGCGAAAAGGTGCTATCTACTGTATAAACAGTAGCATGGTGAAGAATGAGGTCAACCCGTTCTTTTTCCTTGCAACCTATAAAAAGAGATAAGCAAGATAAGGTTAATAGCAAAGAGATAAGCGTTTTCATAATCTGAAAAAAGTGTATATAAATATAAGACTTCCGGCGATTATCGCGCGGAAGTCTTATACAGCCTCCATAAAAGGAGCTTATGGTAGTTTTAAAGAATAAATAAACTAATGAAGGAGCTCTTTTACCGCTCTTTCCAACTGTGGATCCTCGCCTTTTAGAAAAGCCTCGTAAGGTAAGGGAACCCGAATGTCCGGTTCAACCTGAAGATTTTCGGTAGGGCGATTTTCCTTTCCGATCGTAGCAATCATAGGTATCCCAAATATCAATGTTGGATCAATTTGAGTTTCCCACCAGACGGCTGTTCCTGTACCCGGAACGGGCATGCCGATCAATTTACCTAAACCATTTTGTTTATAGATATAAGGAAAGATAAAAGCATCGCTATAATTTCCCTCGCTCATTACAACAGCACTCGGTTTGTTCCAGCGACTTCTCGGTTCGCCACCTTTTAAGGTATTCCCCTGTGGGGCAAATTTCAGGTATTCTTTGCCGCTTAAAAACGTATTGAGGTCGTCATGTAGCCATCCTCCACCATTAAAACGCGTATCAACTATAAGTGCATCCTTATCTAAGTTTTCTCCCATGACGCGGTCATAAACCTCCCTGAAGCTTGCGTCATTCATACCTTCAACATGTACATAACCAATCTTTCCGTTACTTATTTTGTTAACATACGCTTTTCGTCCGTTAACCCAGCGTTTATACATAAGTGGAATTTCATCAGCTGTGCTTATTGGTTTAATCGTTTCGTTGAATACACCACCTGCTCCATTCTTACCGCGAATGCTTACATATTGGCCAACTTTACGATTTAAGAACTTTGCCCAGTCGACATTATCATCAATGGTGTTGCCATCTATTTCCAGTATAATCGTTCCTTTTTCAATTTTCGACTTGGCGTTGGCTACCGGACCACCCGGGATTACGTCTGCCACTTTCAACCCTTTACCGGTATAGGTTTCATCATAGAGTAAACCTAAAGATGCCGTAATATCCGGATTGGTATATCGAGGAGAAAAGCGCCCTCCCGTGTGGGATGCGTTAAGTTCTCCTAATAATTCGCTCAAGAGCTCCTGGAAATCAAAATTGTTATTTATATGCGGTAAAAATCTAGCATAGGTTTGATAATAGCCATCCCAATCGATTCCATGTAAATTAGGGTCATAAAACTTCTTTTTCACTTGCAGCCAAGCATGATTGAAGATGTACTCACGTTCGGCAGCGGCATTCAGTTCAAGCTCCCCTTTACTGCTGAGTGGTGTAATCTTGCCGCTTGCGGCATCAACTTTTACCAGTGCGCCGCGATTTACTACGAATAAGGTTTTTTCATCCTTGCTCATTTCAATGCCGCTGGGGGAACCTGATAATTTAGCCAAAATTTTTGTTTGATTTGTCCTCGGTTCCGTTAACCACAAATCGTAGCCCTTTTCAAAAGATGCCAGATAGAATAATTTACTTCCATCTTTGGTTAATGCGTAATCACTGATGGATGAGCTGTTGATGGTTAACCTAACTTCTCGATCACGTAAATTATCAAAATTTATCTTTAGCGTTTTTTCCTCCTCTTTTTCACCCTTTTCATTTTTTTTCTTTTTGGACGTATTTTGGTCATTGTTTTTTGTCGCCTCGTCTTTTTTTGCCTTTTCTTCCTTTTCTTTCAACAGGTCGAATTCATCTTTAGTTAACTTAAATCGATCGTAATCTTCTTGATTAAAGAAAACACCAAAAACGTCTAGTTCGCGACTGCCCTGTAGGGCTAAGGATTTTCTTCCATAGCGACTGCTTAGCCAGGTGAGCATTTTTCCTTCCATCTGCCAACGCGCCCCCTCTTCACCAAAACCAGTAAGAAGCGGATGTCTTATTTCAGCAGTTCCATCCGCTTTTATCAAGGCTACATTAGAATTAAAAAAGTATCCTCTTTGATCATCGACCAATAACCACTTGCTGTCCGGACTCCATTCGAAGCCCCAGTCGCCATCGGCATAAGAGTGGTTGTGTCCCTTCGGGAGCAACTCGACCGTTTTTTTAGTATTGATATTATATACCTTCAATACGTTTCTTTCTTCGATATAAGCCACAGACTTACCGTCAGGTGAGAACTTAGGAGCAAAATTGTCTGTTTTTCCGGTAATAAGAGGCTCTTCTTTCAAAACGGTTGCATTAAAGAAATAGGATTCTTCTTGATTGAGAATGGAGCTTTGATAAATACCCCAACCATTTCTGCCTCGTTCAGCGGCGTAGATTAACGTTTTTCCATCCGGCGACCATTTTACCATTCGTTCTTGATCGGCCGTATTAGTAATTCGTTTTGTAAAGTCGCCTTCAACACTTGTAACAAATAGCTCTCCTCTACTCACATAAGCGATTTGTTTACCGTCAGGACTTAACTCAAACTGACTAATTTGCCCGTTTAATGGCACATTGCTCGCTAAAGCATTTCCATTATCAACTGCGATGACTACGGTTAGCTTTTTTGGTTCACCCCCTTCCTTTAGTGTATAGATAGAGCCGTCCTGTGTAAAGGCTAGCGTATTGTCATTTGAAATACTCAAATGGCGAACCGGGTTTTTTGTGAAATGTGTTAGTTGTTGATCCGCAATACGTAATCGAATTCCCTTCTTATAGAGATTTAGGGTTCCATCCTTCTCATTTAGATAATAAACAAATTGTCCGTCATGGCTGAAAACCGGTTCGCGGTGTTCGATTTCCTCATTAGTTAAGGCCTCGTATGTATTGGTTTTTAAATTATATAGCCATATATCACGCGTTACGGAAGAATTGTGATGTTTTCTCCAAGGGTCTTCGTAACCCTTTCTGTCTTGGAAAACCAATAAGCTGCCATCTTGATTAAAGTGGGCATTTTCGATGCCGGCAGCACTCACAAGTAGCGGTCGGCCCCCATTGATAGCCACCCGGTATAGATTTTGAAACAGTCGCAAGCTTGGAAAACGCGTACTTTCGGCGGGTGCTTGCCTGGCACTTCCAAATATCACCTCCTTATTATCGATACTAAAGTCGTATGGGTAATCATTTGCGCTATTATAGGTAAGTCGTGTTGACTTTCCGCCGCTTGCCGGCATTACATAGATGTCGAAATTACCATTTCGGTCATTTGCGAAAGCTATAAACTGACCATCACGACTCCATACGGGCATCATACTGTGTGAGCTTCCGACTGTAAGGGCGGTGGCTGCTCCCCCACTGGCGCTTACACGGTATAAATTACCTTGATATCCAAAAACAATAGTTTTGCCGTCCGGTGATATGGCTGGATACCGGAGCCATAAAGCCTCTGATTGGGCCTGGCTTTGATATGAATAGCTCAGGAAAAAAAATACGGCTAATAGAAATTTTAGATTGATTAAACGTTTCTTCATGTGATTTTTTATTGATTAATAATATCACAAACTTAGAGAAAATTGTCAAAACATCGAACGGGAAAAACGCAACTTTGTAACGTTTTTGATGTAAAATTAAAGCATACCCATAAACAATTTAGTTTTGTACGAGAGGCTTATAATTTGATTGGTAGCATATTTGTCGAACAAGACCCGTAATCGAGTCTTCATTTCGGGTGTTCTTTTATGGCCTTCATTAGGCATATAGGAGTAAGAAAGTGTTCTGCCCAATAACTGTTCGAATGTCAGGTAAGTATCGTATATAAATAGATGTTCTTCCATGCTATTAGGCAGAAAGAAATTTTTAAGGTTATTTCCTCGTGTTTCTCTATTCTTAACCTCTTTATAATCTATTGAAAACTCCAAAATGAATTCTTCATATTCTTTTTCAAAAGTCGTTTCTGCGCTACGGATATTCCATATAATTGCTGCTTTTCCCTGATTTTTTAATATTCGCTCAAATTCTCTTTTTGCTTTCATCGCGTCGAACCAATGAAATGATTGCGCACAGATTATGAGATCAATACTATGGTCTGCCAGACCGGTTTCTTCGGCGGTTGCGTCCTTTATTACACAATTTTTAACTCTTTGTAAAGTTTGGATCGCTTTTTCGCGCATTTCATCATTAGGTTCAATCGCAATGATGCTACAAGGCCATTTTACTAGTTCTTCTGTTAAGATGCCGGTTCCTGCCCCCAACTCAGCAATAACACTTTGTTCATTTAGGGAATTATGTTTATATATGAAATCCAGAAGACCTTGCGGATAACCTGGACGATATTTATCATAGTTATCGGCTCGAAAGTTAAAACGGTCAATATTCCGATGCGCTTGAGTCATATGATTTTGATCTAGGTTCCTAATATACTGAAAATAAAACAAAAATGGCTTCCCCACCACAGGGGGGAAGCCATTTTTGTTTTATTCGGTGTCGTCTATTAATATACTTTAATCATATAGATATATTCCTGTACCTTTTTGATCTGTTCCGTGCGGCTCAAATTGGCGAGGGTGTTCTTTTTATTTAATGTTAGCTTTTTCTCCAGACTATCCTCGGGAATTGACGCCAACGCTTCCAAAACATAGTTCGATTTGATGGCAAAAGCGGCTCCATCAGTCTCCGTTTGTTTACTGTTAATAACGCCGATTATATTGCCCCGATTATCCAATACAGGTCCCCCGCTGTTACCTGGGTTAACGGGAATGGAAACCTGATAAGCAATGGTATCGCCACTATATCCCGTATTACTGCTTAAATAACCCCTTCCGTATACTGCTTCTTCTCTCGGAAAACCAATCGTATAAACGTCCTCTCCTATATCAGCTGCGTTTTGTTTAAAAGTATAGGGTAAATTCCCTACTTCTTTAAAGTCTTTGTCTATAATTTCCAGCACTGCAATATCGTATGTGGGATCCGTATATATGACCTTTGCTTTGTATGAGTTGCCTGTATAATTCTGCAAGTAAACAGAATCAGCATCTTTAATTACGTGATACGTTGTCATAACGTAGCCATTGGAAGAAAGAGCAAAACCGGTGGCTCCATAATGACTGGGAGTACCGGCGTCGTTCTTGCCTTTGTTAATATCCTTAATCAGTGCATTTTGGGCTTTAACATTTTGTCGAATGCTATTCATATCGCGTCGCAAAGCAATATATTGGGATGTGTTGTCTTTTGAATAAAAGCCGGTAAGCCATAAGGTAGTGAAAACAGCAAGAAGTGCAACCGACGCGGCCACAAGGGAATTGATCTTATATTTATCCCATAAGCGTACAATGAGTGGCTTTTTTGGAACCACTTCTTCTATATTAATTGTTTCATGAATGGCCTCGAGCTTATGTCGTAAATCGGTCCTAGCTCCGTAACTCTTCATGTTTCCAATAAATATTTCGTGCTCGTCAAATTTTCTACGAGCTTCAGGATCATTCACAAGATGGTCTTCGAATACCTTTTTTTCCAGGGCATTCATTTCACCTCTTAAGTAGGCTTCCGACTGGTCTAGAAAATCTCGTTCACTTTTCATTGTTGTAAAATGTTAACCAAAATAAAGTTTCTTTAAACGTTGCAGACATTTATATTTTTGATTCTTTGCATTATCCGTATTCGTGTAACCAAACTTTTCACAGATATCTTGCATTGTTAAATTTCGTATATAAAAATCTTCTATTATTGTTTTGCAGGGCTCGCCCAGCTTTTTCAAGGCATCTTCCATCATGGAAAATTGCCGGTCTCGTTCTTTATGTGTGTCGATGTCGTCTTCTACAAGAATCTTTTCTTCAAAATCGTCGATGCGGGTATAAATCCCTTTTTTTGTTAGCTTTTTAAGCCAAAGATTTCTGCAGACAGAATACAAAAACGTTTTGAGTTTGCTATTAAGTGCAAAGTCGCCGCCACAGAGTTTATCATATAAAATAATAATGCTTTCTTGGAATATGTCCTTTGCGTCGTCAATATCACCACCGTTATTGATAATCAATCGAGCAATCATCGGGAAATTAGCCTTATATAAACTATCCAAAATGTTGGTGTCCCCTTCTAAAACCCCTGCAAGTATTTCGTTATCGTCAGATGGTGTATGTTTTCTTTCTTTACTCACTAGTTAATACGTTAAAATGCAAATAGTAACCCACCCATTCGTGTTTTTTTTAGCACGTTTTGAAATAAAAAACGGTGCTTAAATAAGGTCTGTCCTTTTTATAACTGTTCCCCCGACGATTTTATTATCGCCTGTTTGTGTCAGTTGCAAAGAGGCAAAAGTACAGAAACTAGGGAAATAAAAGTAAACAGTAAATGAAGTTTGATCAGTCAGCAAATTCTATTTGTATTTTTCTAAAATATCTCCATCTTTGCAGCCGCAAAAAAGAACGAAAAATTTTTTTTAAAATGTTGGGTTACCTTTCAACATATGCGGTATAAAGAGGTAAATAAACAATTTTTATTTAATCAGAAAAGAAAATTAACAATGAAAAATTTATTCAAATTCGGTTTTTTAGGTTTAGCTTTAACTTTAACTGTTGCTGCTTGTAACTCAAACTCTGGCGAAGGATCTGCTACTGAAGAAACAACTGATACTACTACTGTTGTTACTCCTAGCGAGCCAGATACAACTGTTATCACTACAGATACTACTGTAACTGCTGATACTACAGTTAAAGAAGCTCAGTAATTAAAACTGAAATAGTAAAAAGCGTTTCCGTTCATGAGCGGAAACGCTTTTTTTTTGTAAAATGGTACGGGTCCCCTCCGTGGCATTGTTTCTAAAATTGATCTCATTCTCTGATGGGAGAAAATGGACAAATGCAATATTTTTTTAACTTTGCGCTTTTAACCCGACATATTTCATTGACATGAGTTTATCTCCACTTACAGCAGTTTCACCGATAGATGGTCGTTATCACAGTGCAACAAAAGATTTAGCTTCTTTTTTTTCGGAGGCCGCTTTAATAAAATATCGTGTATTTGTAGAAATTGAATATTTTATCGCACTTGCTGAAACCGGTATATCCCAATTAAGTGCTTTACCGAATAAAGCGGCTCTGCGGGCCATATATGAGGACTTTTCTGAAAACGACGCACAACGTATTAAGGATCTGGAGAAGACAACTAATCATGATGTGAAAGCCGTTGAGTATTTCATCAAAGAAAAGTTTGAGGCAATCGGGTTAACAGATTCGAAAGAATTTATTCATTTTGGATTGACTTCACAGGACATTAACAACACAGCCATTCCCTATTCCTGGAAGGAAGCCTTAAACAAAGTATATTATCCGGGTATTCACGTACTTATCAGCGAACTTGACGCTATGGCCAAGCAATGGAAAGCCATACCTATGCTGGCAAAGACACATGGGCAGCCCGCTTCACCGACTCGTTTAGGTAAAGAGCTAGCCGTATTTGTTGAACGATTAGAGGGACAGCTAAATCAACTTAAGGCGATTCCCTTCTCAGCTAAATTTGGGGGGGCTACCGGAAATTTCAATGCACATCATATCGCTTATCCAGACATTGACTGGGTTGCCTTTGGTAATCACCTGGTAAACGATATTTTAGGTCTCCATAGGTCGCAAAAAACAACCCAAATTGAACATTATGATAACTTTGCGGCACATTGTGACGCTTTAAAGCGGGTAAACAATATTTTAATTGATTTGTGTAGAGATATCTGGACTTACATTTCCATGGATTACTTTAAACAGCAGATTATTGCCGGACAGATCGGATCTTCCGCTATGCCACATAAAGTCAATCCTATAGATTTCGAAAATGCAGAAGGTAACTTAGGTCTAGCCAACGCCTTGTTTGAGCATTTAGCTGCTAAGCTGCCTATTTCCAGGTTGCAGCGCGATTTAACAGATTCGACTGTGTTGAGAAACATAGGTGTTCCTTTTGGCCATACACTCATTGCCTTCAAGTCCATTATGCGAGGACTCAAAAAACTCATATTGAACGAAGACGCGCTTCGGGCCGATCTGGAAAAAAATTGGGCTGTTGTAGCGGAGGCTATACAAACAATATTGAGAAGAGAAGGATACCCCAAGCCCTATGAAGCATTGAAGGATTTAACGCGGACAAACGAAGCAATTAATCAGGAATCAATAGCCGCTTTTATCAATAATCTGAATATCGCTGATCCGCTTAAAGAGGAGCTCAAGGCCATTACACCCTGGAACTATACCGGGGTTTAGGGAGAGGTATCGCATCGCTATATTAACTATGACGTGCAGTTGACTTCTTGTCCGTTATATTTTTGTTAGCTTTGTGTAATTAATATAAATAAAAATGGCCACGATCAACGTATATACAGAGAGTACCCCCAATCCGGCAACTATGAAGTTTCTGGTAAATAAGTTGTTGTATAATGGGAGTTTAGATTTTCCTGATAAGGAGAAAGCCCAAAGTTCTCCCTTCGCACGGGAGCTCTTTAAATTTAATTTTGTTAATGGTGTTTTCTTTGCCAGTAATTTTGTCACTATTACAAAATCCGAAGATAGTGAATGGGAAGACATCCTGCCCATATTGAAAGATTTCGTAAAGGGCGCGGTAGAATCTGAATTGCTAATACATGAGGTAGAGCGTGATGAGAATGTGGCTTTCGAAGGCAGTGAAACTGAAAAGAAAATTCAGCAAGTATTACACGATTATGTCCGTCCTGCTGTTGAACAAGATGGTGGTGCTATTGCTTATAAATCTTTTGATGAAGGCGTGGTAACAGTTGAATTACGCGGTTCATGTAGCGGGTGCCCGTCTTCAACAATTACGCTAAAAGCAGGTATAGAAGGGTTGTTAAAGCGAATGGTTCCTGAGGTTCAAGAGGTTGTGGCGGAAGCTATGTAATATAATAATAAATAGAAATTCAAGAGAAGAGCCCGGTAGAAACCGGGCTCTTCTTATTTAAAGTGCATTTTTACTGCGGATAGTACGAGGTTAGTAATATCAAAATTGCCTGCAATAACAGATCTTTTATCCAGCATCTCTTGACTTCCCTCAAAATCATAAGCGATACCACCCGCTTCTTTAACCAACAATACGCCGGCAGCCATATCGTAGTCATTCAGATTATATTCAAAGAAGCAATCGAATCTTCCTGCGGCAGCGTAAGCCAAGTCCAGGGCGGCTGAACCGATTCTCCTAATGCCACGGCATTGCTGCATTAAATGTTTAAGTAGATTGATGTATTGATTTTGATACTCAAATTTATAAAAAGGAAAACCGGTAGCGAGCAATGAGTCGGATAAAGTCGTCGATGCAGAGACTTTTATCCGGCGATCGTTCAAAAATGCGCCTCCTTGTTCAAAGGCATAATAACATTCTTTGCTGGTCACTTCATAAACAACCCCTATAATAGGTTGACGATTACGAGCAAGCGCAATGCTAACACAATAGGCGGGAATATCATGAATGAAATTGGTAGTTCCGTCAAGTGGGTCTATGATCCAATTATAGACGTCGCCCTTCTTCACGATCGTTTTTTCTTCAGTGATAAAGCCTGCTTCCGGTAATAAGTCTTTGAGCCGTTCTACAATAATAAATTCAGCGCCTTTATCTACATATGAAACCAAGTCGTGAAGGCCCTTTTGCTCTATTTTACTTTTATCAAAGCTTAACCGTTCCTGCCTGATAAAGTTAGCCGCTTCGATCGCTATGGATCGTACTTGTTGCGTGAGTTGAGATAAATTAAGCATATTTTTGCGTAATGGAATAAGCAGTTTTTTGTGCTCTTGACCGGGTGTAAAAAACGCCGATAAGTCCGACCAGGACCATGGCGAGGGAAATCAATTCAGCTTGCGTAAATGATATTCCTAAAAGGTGATATTTTGCATTTACCCTGATTAGTTCTATCGAAAAACGTTCGACACCATTTAACATAAGATAAATAGAAAAGAGCATTCCGGCAGTATGTATTTTTTGCCTTAAAAACCAAAGTAAGGCAAAAAGGATAAGACACATCAAAAATTCGTAAAAAGATGTGGGAAACACGGCAACCGGTAGCTCATGGCAAAATTTACCTTCACAGCCTACAATAGGCACACCTTCGTTAATCACGTTATGAGGAAATTTAAATGCCCAAGCCCAATCGGGAATCCATTGAAGGCTCGACGGTTTAGTAGCTAAATTCTCAATGCCCCAATCGCCATCCCCTGATAACTGACAACCTAAACGACCAACGGCGTAACCTAACATCATGCCGGGAGCACCCACATCAAGCATATGTAATGGATGTATGCCCTGTTTTTTGGTGTAATAAATAACTGCTGCACCACCGAACAGGATACCACCATAAAAAGTAAGTCCGCTAAAAGATAAGAGACTTTCTACCGGATTATGTATAAAATCGTCCCAATACTCTAAGTTATGGAAAAGCTTCGCCCCCAGTAGGCCCCAAATGGCTGCCCAAACTAAAATTTTGCTCATCAGTTCATAGGGATGTATCTGTTGTATTTCTATTTTATCTTCTGCAAGCTCTTGCTTCTTCTTATCTTTATAGAGCCAATAACCAAATAGAATACTCAGCAGCACACCACCTGTTAAGGAACCTTTAGTGGATAGTAAGAAAGCTTGAGGGTTATCAACTAAATCGGCATAGTTGAAAATAGCATGTATTAGCTTATAACCAATGATGAACCCTACCAATGCGTTCATCAGTATCTCAACCGGATGTGCGGGTTCTCCTACCCTTACCTCCTGCTTAACAGGCATAATTAATCCCTGTTGTTCTTTACGTATAAGCTCAACCTTAAAAATGTAGTATGCAGACAGAAAGGCAAAGCCAACAAATAAGCCAAATGTCTGAATTGGCAATGGAATATATATCCCGAAAAGATATGCGATCAGATGAGATAAGGTAGGAAACATAAAGCTAAAGATAATTTTTTTATGCAAAAAACGAAAAAGATTTGCGACCGCCTACCCTTCGTATAAACTATATGTCGATTGCTTTGTTGTTTAACTACATCAAAACGAAGACGGATGAAGGTACTAGGTATTATACTTATAATTGTGGGAGCTGTGATGTTGATCTGGACAGGTTTCAGTTATACAAAAAAGGAAAAAGTAGTAGATGCAGGTCCCGTAGAAATCAATGCTGATAAGGAAAAGCAAGTTAACTGGCCACCTTACTTAGGTGCCATTCTAATTGGTGGGGGAATTATTGCGTTAGTTAGTCAAGCGAACAAGGGTACAAAATAAGAAAGGAGCACCCTAGTTAGCCCCTCTCTTGTTAAATGATTTATTAAACCCTGGTTATCTGTCTTTCATCGCAACGAAATTACGTTTTGGATGTCCAGTATATACTTGACGTGGGCGCCCAATTGGTTCTTTGTTTGTACGCATTTCTTTCCATTGCGCTATCCAACCGGGCAAGCGGCCAAGGGCAAATAACACCGTAAACATATCCGTAGGGAAGCCAAGTGCCCGGTAAATAATACCGGAATAAAAATCTACATTCGGATATAACTTACGATCCACAAAATAGGGGTCACTTAGCGCGGTTTCTTCCAGTTTTTTCGCAATATTTAATACGGGATCCTGTACTCCTAAACTGTCCAGAATATCGTCACATGCCTTTTTTATTATTTTAGCGCGCGGGTCAAAGTTCTTATATACACGATGGCCAAATCCCATTAGGCGGAACGGATCGTTTTTATCTTTTGCTTTAGCCAGCCATTTTTCCGAATCACCGCCATCTTCTTTTATTCGCTCCAGCATTTCTATTACGGCCTGATTAGCCCCACCATGAAGCGGCCCCCAAAGCGCGGAAATACCGGCAGAGATGGAAGTGAAAAGGTTGGCATTTGAAGATCCAACGATTCTAACGGTTGATGTTGAACAATTTTGTTCATGATCAGCGTGTAGAATGAGTAGTTTATTCATCGCTGAGGTAACAATTGGATCAATTTCGACTTCTTCCGTCAATTGACCAAAAGTCATGTTCAGGTAATTGCTTACATAGTCTAACTTATTTTTTGGGTATATGACCGGGTGTCCCAAGGACTTTTTATAAATCCATGAAACAATGGTTGGAAACTTAGCAAGTAGTTTAATGATGGTAAGATTGTCTTCCTCCTCGGAGGCGTCTGGGTTTAGCGATTCCGGATAAAATGCTGAAAGAGCTCCTACCAAGGCCGACAGCTGTCCCATCGGATGGGATTTGGTAGGAAAACCTTCGAAAAATTTCTTCATATCTTCATGGATAAGCGTGTGTCGGCTTACTTTATTCTGAAAATCAGTAAACTCAGCTTGGGTTGGCAATTCTCCATATATCAACAGGTACGCCACTTCCAGAAAGGTTGATTTTTCAGCTAATTCCTCTATGGGATAGCCTCTATAACGAAGTATACCTTCTTCGCCATCTAAATATGTGATAGCACTTGTTGTTGCACCGGTGTTTTTAAAACCCGGATCAAGCGTTATAAATCCTGTCTCTGCTCTAATTTTCGAAATATCTATTGCTTTCTCGTTTTCTGTACCTGTAATGATTGGTAACTCTACCTGCTTATCTCCAATATTTAAAGAAACTTTTTCTGACATAATGATTCTATGGTTTGTAACAAAACTAAAAAAAAATGGCTTAAAACATAGGGAAACCTATAAATATTTCAATTTATTTACGATAAATTAATTTGCGATGACACGATTTTACTCCCGATTCTACTTAATTTCCTGTGTGACAGTTCCACAGGTTAACATTTCTTCACCAAAGTAAGGGTTTTTTATCTCCGGACTGGTAGAAAGCCAATCTCCGCCCGCTTTATTGTTGTACATCGGGCAATGAATTACATAAATTTTGCCCGCACTTAAAGAAGGACGTTGATACATGTCGATCAGATCTTTGCTTATTGCCGAAAATGCCGAACGCTGTAAGGCTAAATCTGTTGAATTGGCAAGCTCCTGTGCCAAGATGGCTGTATTTTCACAACCGTGAATTCCTTTAAGGCTTTCTGAAAGTCTGTTGGACGCTTCGCCTGCCAATTTAGGGTCTGAGGCAACCAGTGCATCCTTTACCTTTATATAAGCGGCAAAGACTTGCGACAAGGTGTCGTTTTCTATCACGATACCTTGTTCACTCACGCGTGTTGTATCGGCATCCTGCCTCTTATTGTTAGGGCCGCTATGACAACTAATAAACAATATGGCCAATGCCGTATAAAACAACGAACTTATTCCTTTTCTTCGTTTCATATGATCAATTTAAAGTCGAAACTTTCTTATGCTGTTAACATAATAGGCAAGTTTCGGTTTCACTAAAAACAATTTGTACCAATGAAAAAGTCAAATATAAACATTTTGTACCCGACTCGTAGATCCGTTATTTCAAATAATGTTTTGTTTTTTACGAAATTTTCGTAGATTTACGAAATAAACATAGAGTTATGCAGAAACTAAGTGCACAAGAAGAGGAAGCCATGCTGTTGATTTGGAAAAACGGAGGCGGCTTTGTAAAAGAATTATTGGATAGTATGCCCGATCCTAAAATTCCCTATACAACATTGGCATCTACACTGAAGAACCTTGAACGAAAAAGCTTTGTTAGATCGGTAAAATATGCCAATGCCTATCGATATGAACCGACTGTTACGGAAGAGGAATACAAGCGTGGGTTTATGAACGGATTTGTAAGCGAGTATTTTCGAAATTCTTATAAAGAACTTGTATCCTTTTTCGCGAAAGAAGAGAAAATCAGTGCGCGGGAATTGAAAGAGATTATTAAAATGATTGATGAACAAGATAAGGATTAGCTATGCCTGAATGGATCGATTATTTATTAAAGGTTAATTTATCAATTGCCTTATTTTACGGAGGTTACTACCTGTTCTTACGGAAGCTAACTTTTTATCTTCTGAATAGATGTTATTTTATCATGGGACTCCTGTTTTCTGCCTTGTATCCGCTCGTTGATCTTTCTATGTTTTTTGCTAAAGAAAATTCTGCAGGAAGGAGTGAAATGCAAATAATGACTTGGGACGATCTCCTGTCTATCATACCGCCCAAAGTAGATTTATGGAATATTATTACCTTGTTATTTTCGTCTGTAGTTGCTTTGCTAACCTTGAGGTTCCTTCTCCGATTGTTTAGTTTATCGAAGATTCATCAAAAATCAACGGTCGCCATTTTTGAAAGCTGTCGGTATCGTCAAGTATGGCTAGACATCCCTCCCTTTTCTTTTTGGAAATCCATTTATCTAAATAAATCGCTTCACACAGAACGTGATTTAAGAGAAATCCTGAAGCATGAAATAGAGCATGTAAAACAGTTGCATACCATTGATGTGCTACTTGTAGAGATCGCTAGCCTATGCTGCTGGTTTAACCCAATTATTTGGTTGACCCGTTCGGCCATAAAAGAAAATTTAGAATTTTTAACAGACCATAAAGTTCTCCAAAGCGGCGTAGACAAGAAAAAATACCAATATAGTCTTGTTAATCTTAACAGTCGAACTATTTCTCCGGAGCTTAGCAATCATTTCAATTTTAATGCCTTAAAACGAAGAATTGCGATGATGAACAAAAAGAAATCTTCACAACTGCATCTCAGCAAGTATGTGTTTATTGTACCTGCAATTACTATTTCAGCGATGGTGTTTACGATCAGCAAAGCTTATCAAGAAGATGGTAAGTTGATTAATGCCGGTTTATCACATGTCACACCGAACGCGAGCAATAAACATGAAAAAGAAGAAACGTTAGGTACGGCAATTCAAGAAAAAGATCGCCCCAAGGAGCTTCCCAAAGTAGCATTCCAAAATGGAAGGAAAAAAGCAAAAATGCTGACTATCAGATCAAAAAATCAAGTGCAACCTTTGTTGGTGCTTGATGGTGTCGTCTTGAAAGAAGACGAAGATATTAATGCAATCAATCCAAATGACATAGCAAGTATTAACGTCCTAAAAGATCGCGCGGCGACAGCTATGTATGGTAGCATGGGCAAAAATGGAGTTATATTGATCACAACGAAATACAAGTAAGCTATATTGGATGCGATTACACGAAGAAAATATGTTAAAGGCCGTCTGTTGACCTTGGTGATTTCCTGAATTAAGGTTACTAGCAAAATATAAATATGAAATTATGAAGCACCTCAAATTATGGTATGTAGGAGTCGTATGTTTTTTCTTCATAGTGAAAGTGAACGCACAGGAAACAGAACCAGTGTTGGCACGGGCACGTTATCAGTTTATTCATGTGAACGATACTGCTAATAGGGATCATCCGAAAGAAGAAGAGATGGTACTTTATGCCGGCATTAACCGGTCTTTCTTTACGTCAAACGCAGAAGAGGAAATCAACAGACAAATGGAAGAACAGGTTGCCAACCCCTCTTTTGACGGTAATATCACCTTGGTGAGCAAAGGGAGTTCTACCAATGAGTCGTTCTATTTTGTGTCCAATACCCGGGCACTGAAAAGAATATATCGGCTGATGCAAAACCAGTATATTTTAGATGAACCTTATCCCCAATTAGATTGGAAAATTAATGACGATACCCTAACAATTGGAGGATATAATTGTCAGAAAGCTACCGTATCATTTAAAGGTCGAACCTATACCGCTTGGTTTTCGCCGGAATTGCCTTTTTCTTTTGGTCCTTGGAAGTTGCATGGTTTACCTGGATTAATTCTTGATGTGGCTGATAGCAAAAAGGAAGTGGTATTCCATTTTGTTGGGTTTGAGAAATTGGACCATGTAAATTTACAGATAGGAACAACAACCGATTATATTGAAATAAATCAAGAGGCGTTAGATCGTTTATTAAAAGCATTTAAAGAAAACAGGCAGACGTTTATGGATGTGCAGGGACAAGGAGGGCGCTCCAATGCAGCGAATGTAATCAGCGGATTACCTAAAAAAGAGGATGCATTTAGTTCAATAGATCCCGGTAAAATTAAATCCATCAATGTGAACAAAAATGCCGGAGGAGTTTCTAACACTGACAATAATCCGATCGAATTAACAAAATAAATGAGTGACTCGGGCTGTCCAGTTCTTTTTCATGGTTTCGAAGATATATCCATGGGAAGTAAGCTTAACTACCTTTCTTTTATTGATTTTTCCTTTTTTGTTATTTGCCCAGAAACAAGCGGTTCAGGGCCGGTTGCAAACAAAAGATGGGAAGGATGTCGCTTACGCCAATGTTGTTATTAAAAACAGGGATAACCGTGTTGTCAGGTTTAAAATAAGTGATGCTCAAGGGAATTTCATGATTGCCTTGCCTGATACCGCAAATAACAATCATTTGGTCTTAGAAATACGCCATCTTGGTTATAAGCAGGTTCGTTTATCGTTAAATGGGCAAGATTTTTATAAGATTATATTAGAAGAGCAAACAATCGATCTTTCTCAGGTAGAAGTAAAAAGCAAACCCTCGATTCGGCGTCGAGGCGATACCCTGAGCTATCAGGTGAGCAATTTTGCGAAAGGCGAGGATCGTTCTATCGGAGAAGTCTTAAAGCGCCTACCTGGTATAGAAGTCGCGGACAACGGCGAAATCAAGTACAACGGAAAAAGTATTTCCAGTCTGTACATCGACGGAGATGACCTTCTTGCCGACCGTTACGTTATCGGATCAAAAACGATCCCCCATGGTATGGTGAAGAATGTTGAAGTTATGCAGAATCATCAACCCATTAAAATACTCCAGAATAAAGTATCGAGTGATCAGGTAGCACTGAATTTGGTAATTAAAGAGGACGTTAAGCTCAAAATGACGGGACAGGCCAAGCTTGGTCTTGGTTTACCGCACCAATACGATAGTGAAATAAACGGCATCTTATTTAATAAGAAATATAAGATGCTTAATGTGATGAAAGGAAATAATATCGGAGAGGATCTATCATTGGATTTTACGGCTTTTAATCGATCTGTTATACTATCCACGATAGGAAATGAGCGTCCGGATGCCCTATTATCCACAGGTACAGTCGGAACTCCGAATTTACCAAAGCCGCGTTACTATTTAAATGAGTCAGTGGCCGTTAATGCCAATAACCTGCTGAATCTTAGAAATGGATTACAGCTTAAGTCAACTATTAATATATTGGTGGATCGGAATCAACTGAATTATAATGGTTTGAGCGATACTTATTTAGGTGAAGATACTATTCATTACAGTGAGCGACAAGCTTTGTTTCGACATCCTTTTCTGGCCGACTTTACTTTAAGTGCAGAAGCCAATAAAAAAAGCCATTATTTTAAGAATGAACTACGTTTTTCTTATTCGGGCGATCGCGCCGACGCGAATATGTTCAATAATGGTGCTGCCTTAAACCTACGTTTAACAAGCAAAGTCCGAGATCTTTCGAATCGTTTGGAATATATTCCTGAATTGCATAATAGAAACGTATTTCAGCTTACTTGGTACGTCAATTACTCCAATCTACCTCAACAGTTGTTCTTACAACCGGGTGTAAATGCGCCGATATTAAACGATAGTGTTGCTTATCAGTCGACCACTCAATCTGTACAAACACCAACCTGGTTTAACCGTCTATCATTAAGTTATGGTTTAGTAAAAAATAAAGTCAAGCAGCATTATAGGCTAGGTGTTTTGAATGAGTTACAGCATTTGGAATCGGTATTGCGGCTGAATCAGGATGACGGTCGAACACTCGCTTTTGCCGGGAGTAAAGACAATGACTTGCAATGGAGCCGACATAGGCTCTATGCGGAAGCGAACTACGAATATAAAGCACGAAGATGGGAAACTTCGCTCGTTCTTCCACTTGCCGGTCAACGGATTGGATACAAAGACCCCTACTTTATGCTTGTGCGTAATCAATATCAATTATTGTTTAACCCTGCTTTGCGATTAAAGTGGATGGTCAACCAGGAAGATTACCTTTCTACCAATTACACTTATTCGAATCACATGGGTAACATAGGCGGTATCTACCGTGGAGCGATTCTAACCAATTACCGAACTATACAGGTCAATAATGCCGGTCTGCAGGAGCGGAGTAGCCACAACGTGGGATTGCAATATAATTTCCAAAGGAGTATTGCGATGCTCTTTATGAATGCAGGCTTAAATTGGAACAAATCAATAGCCAATACGATTGCGTCTAATGTGGTAAATCAAAATATATCCCAAACCGTACTACTGCCGCTTGAAAACAATGTAAGTACACTGAATACGCATATAGAAATTAGTAAGTTTATCTTTGCTTTAGGGTCTGCGGCGAAAATTCGGGCTTCTTGGAGCACTACACGCTATAATCAAATAATAAACAATGAGCTATTTCCCTATAATAACCGAACTTTTTCCTTAAGTCCGAATTTTGAAGCTCGTTTATGGAGCTGGGTCTCTTTTAATTATCGGGCGACAAGAACGTGGTTGAGCAGCAAAGTAATAACGAATGGAATCACGTCTGTTTTGCCCGAACAATATATGCAATACGATGATCAGCACGTGCAATTCGTGTTCTATATTGGTAAAAATCTGTTTGTTAATATAGCAGGCCGTTATCAATCCATCAAGCAAAATAATAGGCTAACCTATTTTTTCATGGATGCCAATTTTCGTTTAAAGCTTGTTAAACTGAAGTCGGATCTTGAATTAAATCTGACAAATCTGGCTAATGTGAGGGGTTATGAAAGCTATCATATAAATGCCAATAATATCTGGTACAGTCGTTACGACTTAAGGGGGAGAATGGCAGTTTTCAAATATTCGTTTAATTTCTAGTAGTGTCCGACATCAGTCGATATTATAACCTGATTTCCAAGAAATAAGGACGGAATTGCTATGGGAGCCCATAACTACTTTTGGTTTCTACCGACCTATTTCTTTACTTTGTTATTCGGCTGTTGGAAACAGTAAACACGTTTACTGTTAATAAATTAATAAAATCCATATCATCGTAAATCTAAAGATATGAGCAAATTAAAAAGCGAGTCGGGAACGATTACAAGCGTTATAAATGGCAAGATCGCTACCATAAGCTTTTACCATCCTAATCATAACGCACTCCCCTCTTCCCTTCTTAACCAGTTGGCCCAATCGATTGATAAGTTCGGAAAAAACGAGTCCATTCATGTCATCGTGTTAAAAAGCGAAGGAGAAAAGACATTTTGTGCCGGCGCCAATTTCGATGAGCTATTGACCATTAAAAGCGAAGAAGAAGGAAAGCTTTTCTTTTCCGGTTTTGCCAAGGTAATTAATGCTATCCGTTTAGCTCGACAACCGGTTATTGGTCGGATTCAAGGAAAAGCGATAGGAGGAGCCGTTGGTTTAGCCGCTGCATGCGATTATTGTTTTGCTACGAAAGATGCTTCTGTAAAACTGAGTGAGCTATCGATCGGGATAGGCCCCTTTGTTATAGCGCCTGCAGTACAGCGGAAGGTCGGACTAAGTGCATTTACCGAATTAGCTTTTAATCCATTAAGCTTTAAGAGCGCGTACTGGGCCGCTGAACGAGGATTGTACCAATCCGTATTAGACGATATAGAAGCATTAGATAGCACAGTGGAAAATTTTTGCAAGCAATTAGCTGATTATTCATTCATAGCGCTTTGCGAAATAAAAAAATACCTTTGGAATGAAACCAAACATTGGGATTCATTGTTGCTATCTCAAGCCGAAATAAGCGGCAAACTAATTGTAGACACACAAACAAAAGAAGCCATAAATAAAATTAAGTTTGACAATAAAGCCCGCTAAATGCGTTGTTGTAGGGCTTATTACCAATTGTAAAATCAATATCATATTTCGGTACTTATTTTTAGTGTAATATCGAGGTAACAAATAATTAGTACTTTTGCTCCCGAATAAACGTTCGATTGAATTGGAAAATACGTCAGAGAAGAAGCAGGTTATATTAGATAACATGCTTGAATTGATTGAAGAGCACGGCTTGCTCGGGGTTCCGATGAGTATGTTGTCAAAAAAAGCGGGAGTTGCGGCAGGTACGATTTATCATTACTTTGACTCGAAGGATGCGATTATTCTGGAATTATTTGATTATGTAAGAGATAGCATCTCGCATGAAATTTTTAGGATAAAAGATCGCTCAATGGATAATTACAGTGAACGATTTAAAAGTATATGGATCAATTTGTTTCAATATTTTGTGAAATATCCAAAGGTGCTGTCGTTTATGGAGCAATTTTATTCCAGTCCTTTTCAACGCATTGTGCAGTCGACGGAAAGTCAGTTCTATGAGGATAATTTCTCTAGTTTTTTTACGAGCGGAATGGAAGCCGGCTTCTTAAAAAAATATGGAATTCATATTGTGAGTTCGGTATTTATGGGAGGATTAATAATCGCCGCTAAGAAGCAGAATAACGGTTACCACAATTTTACAGAGAGTGAATTAAAGGCCATGGCTTCCATCATGTGGGACGGTCTTAAAATATAGTTAATTACCTATAGATAGTTTATAAATAACATATGAAGTATACCTATTTAAGTTTATTGGTTTTGTTGCTTACGGGTTTTAGCGCCAAGGCACAAGATACCGCGCAAGTTAATAATAGCATTTCGCAAAATGCCACTTTGCAGGAGTGTATTGATTTTGCTTTGAAGAATCAGGCAAGCGTTCAGCAGGCCTTGATCGACGAAGAAATTGGCAAGAGAGATATAGCATCTGCATTATCCGGCTGGTTTCCACAAATAAGCGCTAACGCTTCTTATAATTATAATGTTAAAATTCCGACAAACGTAATCGGAGATCAGGTAATTCAATTTGGCCAGAAACATACTTCCGCGGTAGTACTTCAGGCAGATCAGAAGATTCTGGATCCATCGTTGTTACAGGCATCCAAAGCTGCTCGGTATGTGAAGTTACAGAATGCACAAAATACCGAAAACAGTCGGATTAACATTACAGTGGCTGTTAGTAAGGCTTTTTATGATGTATTGACCAGTGAAGAACAGATAAAAATTATTGATGAGAATATAGCGAGAACGAAAAAGCAGTTAGCGGATGCGAATGCTCGTTATGAGACCGGGCTTGTTGATAAAACGGACTATAAGAGAGCACAAATTACTTTGAGCAATACCGAAGCAGAAAGAAAGCGTACGGTGGAAATGCTTAAGTATAAATATGCCTATTTAAAAGAGCTGATTGGCGTTGACGTTAACCAACCTTTGGATTTATCGTACGATGGAAAGACGATGGAAAACGAAATGTTGGTTGACACCACCCAACTTCTGCAATTTGAAAGACGCATTGAATTTCAACAATTGCTAACTCAGCAGCGTTTGCAACAAATCAATACCCAATATAATAAATGGACTTTTTTGCCTAATTTATCAGCTTTTTACAATTATGCTTGGGACTGGCGCACCAACAACGGGTTATCTAGCCTTTATGATGTTGATTATCCGCGTTCGGTACTTGGTGTAACACTTTCTTTTCCTATTTTTCAAGGGACAAAACGTATACAGGAAATCAGGAAATCAAAGTTACAGGAAAAGCGTATCGATTGGGATATTACTAATTTGAGAAATCAAATCAATACACAGCATCAGCAAGCATTGGCTACTTATAAGGCAAATTTAAATGACTGGAAGACAGCCAAGGAAAACGTGGAACTTTCAAAGGAAGTTTATAATACCATCAAACTGCAATATGATGAGGGAATTAAAACTTACTTAGATTTAATGACCGCTGAAACAGACCTACGTACAACACAAATAAATTATTTAAATGCCTTATACGCCGTTCTATCGGGTAAATTAGATGTACAACAGGCCCTTGGTAATATCTCTTATAAATAGCAATAAATCGAAATAACATGAATAGAAATTTAATACATTTTTTAGCCGTTTTATCTGGAAGTTTGGTATTATCTTCCTGTGGCAATAAGAATCAGCAAGGCCAACAACGACCTGGTGCCGGTGGACCTGTTCCAGTGGCTATAGCCTCCGTTCCTGAGGAAATTGTGAAAGGAATCAATAATTTCCCGGGAACTGTAGTAGCACTTAACCAAACCGAATTGCGAGCGGAAGTGAATGGTTATATTACAGCGATATTGGTACCGGATGGTGCAACTGTAACGAAGGGACAAAAATTATATGAGATTGATCGTACACGTTATCAAGCGGCCCAGGAACAAGCAAAAGCAAACTTAGCGATTGCAGAAGCTAATTTAAATAAGGTAAATAGAGACGTGGAGCGTTATAAGCGATTGGCTGAACAAGATGCGATTGCCAAGCAGACATTGGATTATGCAATGACCGATTTAAATAATGCACAAGCACAGGTTATGTCTGCTAGAGCAGCATTAACTTCAGCAAGCACAGATTTAGAGCGTTCCGTTATTCGGGCCCCTTTCAATGGAACGATTGGTATTTCTCAGGTACGTACTGGAGCCTTGGTATCCGCAGGTACAACACTTATTAACACCATTTCGTCCACCAACCCAATTGCTGTAGATTTCGCTGTTAATGAAAGGGATATCAAACAGTTTGTGGACTTACAGAGCAATAGCGCTGCATCCCTGAAAGATTCGGTTATTACGCTCCAGTTATCAGGAAATAACACTTATGAAAAACCGGGAAGAGTGACCGCTATTGATCGGGCTGTTGATCCGTCGACAGGAACTATTACAGTAAGGGCAACTTTTGACAATCCAAGTAATGTTTTGAGAGCAGGAATGAATGCTAATGTGTTGGTAGCAGCAAATTCAACTACAAAGATGCCAATTATTCCGTATCAGGCTGTGATTGAGCAACTCGGCGAGTTTAAAGTTTATGTAGTAACGGATAGCAGTACCGTTATACAACAACCTGTGAAATTGGGACAAAAAATCGCTGACAAGGTAGTGATCAATGAGGGGCTGCAGGCGGGTCAGCAAATCGTTGTGGAAGGAACACAAAATCTTCAACCTGGAGCGAAAGTAGTAGACCAAAGCAAAATGGAAGCACAAGCTCCGCAAGGTCAGGGACAAGGTTCAAGTAAGAAATAGTTTATAATAAGCGAAACATGATATCTGAAGTATTTATAAAAAGGCCGGTAACCGCAATTGTCATCTCTGTATTAATAGTTCTTATAGGAGCAATTGCGATTACTACGCTTCCTATTAGCCAGTATCCGGATGTGGCGCCTCCTACCGTTACCGTTACAGGTACTTATACAGGGGCTGATGCGGCCACGGTAGAGCAAACTGTAACGACACCAATTGAGAGTCAAATTAACGGTACGCCGGGCATGACCTATTTGCAATCAAATAGTACGTCAGACGGTCGTTCATCTATCACTGTAACATTTGACGTAGGTACCGATATAGATATAGCGACACTGGATGTCCAAAACCGGGTTGGTATTGCCGAGCCGGCTCTCCCCGAAGCTGTTAGGCGTCTGGGAATTATTACCCGGAAAGCTAATAACGATATATTGATGGTTGCAGGTTTGGTGTCTCCAAAAGGAACACATGATGAAAAATTCCTGTCAAACTACATTCAAATCTATGTAAAAGACGCACTTTTACGTGTAGCTGGTGTTGGTGATGTGCAAGCGTTTGGTCAACCGTTCAGTATGCGCGTTTGGTTGGACGCCGATAAATTGTCGCGATTAAGCTTAACACCCGCAGACGTCAGCGCCGCTATCCAAGAGCAGAATCTACGGATACCGGGTGGTAGTGTCGGAGCGAAACCGCAATCGTCTTCTCAAGCTTTCGAATTTAACGTGATTCTTGACGGCGATTTGATTACACCGGAGCAGTTCGAAAATATCATCGTTAAAACCAATGCGGATGGGTCTTTAGTTTATCTACGAGACGTGGCCCGTATTGAATTGGGCGAGTTTGCTTATAGTACATCCTCGAAGGTGAATGGGCAGGTTGCATCCATGATGATGATTAATCAAATGCCTGGTGGTAATGCAGTAGAAACTGCAGAGGGTATTCAACAGGCATTGGAAACTCTTAAGAAATCATTCCCCGATGACGTGGATTATGTGATTTCTTATGAAACGATCTCAATGGTAAAAGCATCCATTAGCTCCGTGATTCATACACTGGTAGAAGCATTGGTGCTCGTAACCATCGTGGTATTTGTTTTCCTTCAAAGCTGGCGAGCTACTCTGATTCCGGTGTTAGCAATTCCGGTATCTATTGTTGGTACATTTATTTTCTTCATTCTTTTAGGTTTTTCGGTGAACACGTTAACAATGTTGGCGTTTGTATTGGCGATCGGTATTGTGGTGGATGACGCGATTGTGGTGGTGGAGGCTGTGCAACATTATATCGACAATGAACACCTTTCGGCTAAAGAGGCTACCCAGAAAGCGATGAAGGATATTACTGCACCTGTTATTGCGATCGCTTTGATATTGGCAGCGGTGTTTGTGCCGGTGGGCTTTATACCGGGCATG
Source organism: Olivibacter sp. EAT-5 (assembly GCF_044784325.1). NCBI lineage: Bacteria > Pseudomonadati > Bacteroidota > Sphingobacteriia > Sphingobacteriales > Sphingobacteriaceae > Olivibacter > Olivibacter sp. EAT-5. Next base: position 4,679,580 of record NZ_CP173028.1, read on the forward strand.
GTGGGTAAATTGTATCAACAGTTTGCGATCACTATTGCCGTTTCGGTTTTATTGTCTGCTTTTATCGCCCTTTCCCTTACACCTGCCTTATGCTCATTAATGTTAAAGCCAATGAAATTGGATAAGGATTCGAAAGGATTGGATCGCATATTCTATTTGTTCAACTCTTGGTTCCATCGTGTTACACAAAAGTACTCAAGGGGCGTGCAATGGTGCATCAAGAAGACGCCGTTAGTGATGATTTTACTTATTTGTATCTTTGTGGGGACCTACGGCTTATTTACAGCCAAGCCGAGCGGTTTTATACCGCAAGAGGATGCCGGTGTTTTCTTTATGGGGATTTCCCTACCCGAAGGCGCTTCTGCAGCTCGAACAAACGAATACTTGGACGAAATTACCAAGTATATACAAAAGGAGGTTCCTGAGGTACAAAATATCACTGCGATCTCCGGTATCAATATCCTTAACCGGGCTTTTAAATCGAGTGCGGCGACTTGTTTTGTACAGTTGAAGCCATGGGAGGAACGCCATCGTTCTGTTACCGAAATAACAGGACAGTTGATGGGAAAATATATGGCCAATACCAAAGGTAGCTTAATAGCCGTTGCTCCCCCTCCTATCCCAGGTTTGGGTACTACGGGCGGTTTTACTATGGAGATTGAAGAACAGCAAGCAGGCGATATCAAAGCCTTTGAGGGTGTTGTCGGTAAATTCTTGATGGCGGCTAACCAACGCCCCGAAATAGCCATGGCCTATTCGCTATTTAATACCAAAACACCCAACTATCGTGTAGAAGTAAATAGAGAGCAAGCAAAGAAGATGGGGGTTCCGATTAATTCAGTTTACGGAACTATATCGGCTTATTTCGGTAGTAGCTATATTAACGACTTTGTATTGTATGGACGTACGTTCCGTGTTGTAACCCAAGCCGATACGAACTTCAGAAAACATATCGAAGATATCAATAATCTGTATGTGAAAAACACGAAAGGGACGTCGGTTCCGCTCGGGACCTTGGTAGATTATAAAGTTGTTGAGAATCCGTCAATTATCAATCACTTTAACATCTTTCGTGCTATAGAGGTCAGTGGTAATGCAGCACCTGGCTACAGTAGTGGTGACGCTTTGAATGCATTAAAAGAAGTTGCTGCTCAAACGCTCCCTACGGGTTACACCTACAGCTTTGCAGGTTTAAGTTTGCAGGAACTTGAGTCGGGAAATAAGACAGTCATGATATTTGCGCTTTGTATTATTTTCGTTTTCCTGTTACTGGCGGCACTTTATGAAAGCTGGTCGGTTCCGTTTTCTATCTTGATGTCGGTGCCTGTTGGAGTGTTCGGAGCGATTCTTGCGCTTACCTTCCTCCCCAAGCTGGATAATAATATCTATGCTCAAATTGGTTTGGTCACCTTGATTGGTTTAGCGGCGAAGAACGCTATCTTAATTGTGGAATTTGCCAAAGAAAGGGTCGATATGGGAATGGAACTAATTGCCGCAACCATTGATGCTGTCAAGTTAAGGTTACGCCCGATTGTGATGACGTCTATGGCTTTTATATTAGGTAATATACCATTGATGTTATCGAGCGGCGCAGGTGCCGTATCACGCCAAACTATCGGTTGGACCGTATTTGGCGGAATGTTGGCAGCCACGCTATTAGCCATCTTCTTTGTGCCGGTATTGTTTGTTTTGATTACGCGTTTGGCTTACGGAAAAAAGAAGTTGGCCGAATTACAAGCTAACTATAACCCAGACGATCACAAAGACATGCTTCACTCCGAAGATTAAAAATCGGTCTCCTAAAGAAAAGGGCCTCATTTTTACATGAGGCCCTTTTCTTTTTTAATAGTTGCATCTACTTTACGCGCGTCCATGTTTCTGTTCGACCTAATAGGCTTAAACCAACAAAACCGCGAATATCGAGCTTGTCACCTTTTAAGGTCATTTTACAACTATATGTTTTGCCCGATTTTGGATCATATATCGTCCCCCCATCGTATAAACCGTTCTCTTTAGCGGTAAAGCCTTCCAATATTTGGCTTCCTTGTATGGTTCTCGATCTTTTTGTCTCGTCCGGATTCTTTTTATCTTTTTTAGGCTGGCCGTTTTCATCATTGGGTTGCTTTAGCCAATATAGGGTTCCGTAGTATTTTTCTCCCTTTTTTGTTATCTCGATCCTTCCTTCACCGCTTGGGTTTTGCCACTTTCCTAATATTCCATTGTGATTTTGGGCAAAGACACTACTTACCAGTAGCATGAATACCGCAAATAATGTTAGATTTTTCATGATTTAGCATTTTAGTCTAGGATAAATATAGTAATATTCTACATAAATTATGCATGCATAGTAATCATCTCTTTACGGATTAACTGTATAGTCTCCTATTTGTTTTCCATCCTTAAAAAAATAATACTTTGTGAAAGAGTTTCTTACGAAATTTAGTGAATTTGATGATAAGAAAAATTTTTTGAACCAAATACAAGTACTATATTTGCAGCCACGCCCAGGTGGCGAAATTGGTAAACGTTGCGGTCTCAGAAGCCGTTGAGCTCGGCTCTTGAGGGTTCGAGTCCCTCCCTGGGCACAAATGATCGTAGTTTGATTATGCGGAAGTGGCGAAATTGGTAGACGCACCATCTTGAGGGGGTGGCGCCCTAAGGGCGTGGCAGTTCGAATCTGCTCTTCCGCACAGCTCTTATAGTACGCTTGCTTTCGCAAGGGCTTTACATTAAGAAGGCGCGCCGAGTTAACTTGAGCGTGCCTTTTTAACGTAAAGACTTAGGCACCGCGTGCTATGCTACATGGGGCTGGTTGAGAAGTTAGCTTTTTTTGTTATACTCCTTAAAAACACGTTCGTATACTTCCAAAAACCAAAAAGTGAAAGCGTCCGGGCTTGACTTAATCATTTGTTCAAGATTTTGATAAGCGATCCATTGGTAATCCATAACTTCTTCCCTATTTGGTATAATTTCTCCACTAAACTCACCTACATAAACATGATCGAATTCGTGTTCAACTAAGCCATTGTGAAAAGACGTTTTATATAAAAAGGAAAAGAGGGGTCTCAGTGTCGTTTGAAATCCCATCTCCTCTTGTAATCTGTTTTGAGCGGCGATAAGTGTATCTTCATTTGGTAAAGGATGGCTACAGCAAGTATTTGTCCATAAGCCCCCGCTATGATATTTATTCAAAGCCCTTCTTTGTAAAAGCAGTTCGCCTGCGGTATTAAAAACAAAAATGCTAAAGGCTCGATGTAATAAACCCTTTTGATGCGCTTCCAGCTTTTCCATTTTACCGACTGCTTCATCCTGCTCATTAACTAATATAACTTCTTTCATTGGCCCTGTATCTAAGTTTAACGCATTAAAAATTAACAAAAAAAGGTTTCAAAAGTTCTTTATAAGCGTTGGAGTATATACCCCTTTCTTTATATATTGTAAAGATCGTATCTTCATTGGGTTGCATTCGCTCCCCCTTTCTTAGACATATAATTTGTCTGAAGGCGTCTTCGCTTTCAAATGACTTTATATGGATTGCTTTAGCAGGATGAAAATCTGTTAACTTATCCGCATATTCCCGGACACTAGTGCTGATGACTGGTGGGAGGACAAGTTGTAACTGTCCGCCATCATTGAGCCAACTCCAAGCTTTTTGTATCAATTCGCGATAAAAGGATGCATCTGTGTGTCTAGCAATGGACTTTCGCTTATCAGGATTTTGAAGTGCGTTCAAAAAAAAGGGTGGATTACTAACAATCAAGTCGTATAACGCTGGTGGGGCAAACTCTTGAAAAAGCGTACAATGCGCTCGAATTCGATTGAAAAAAATAGAATTCTTAAAGTTTTTATCCGATAACTGTGCTGCTAATTCATCTTTTTCAACGGCGTCAATTATAGCATGTGGAAACCGCTGTGCCATCATCATTGCTATCACTCCCGTACCTGATCCGATATCCAATATCCGGTTGGGTGACGGATGGTCAGCCAAGGCTCCTAACAATACGCCATCCGTATTTATTTTCATGGTAGCATTGGTTTGTTCTACATGAAATTGCTTGAATCTAAATAGGACGGGTGATTTGGTATCCATAAGGCATTATTATTTACTCCAGTAAAAAGTATTCTCCAACGGTACGACATAAAAAAGAGCAACCTGTTGAGGGTTGCTCTCTATTTTCGCGCTTACTAATTCTAGGTTGCCCAGGCCTTATCTCCCTTTTTATAAGGTAAATTACCATCGTAACGACCTGGTATTTTAACATATCTTAGGGCTTTGGTAGCTCCTAATTCAGAGGTAAAGAAACCCAGTAAGGTAAGTTGCTTAATCATGCTAAAGTAGTGGTTAGCATCCCCCTCTTTTTTGTTCTTCCCGTATTCTTTTGCTTCCTTATCAATTTCGGTCAGCAAGCTGGTGCGTTCTTCTTTAGATAATTCCTGGAATTTCTTACTGTATTTAGCTTTTGAAGCATCTTCCAGTTTTCCCAATCCTTCTAGAAATACTTTTTGATCTTCTTTGGTGTAGCAGTCGCGCACCATTACTGGTATAAATGCACCCACGCCCGCCTCTTTTGCACCCGGGCTGGATGTTTTAGGTAAAATGGTTTCGGCAATATCACCTAAATAGTCTATTTGATCCTCTTTGAATAAGCTTTCTACATCTTTCGATGCAGGGCGAGTACAGCCCTCAAGAAAGAGATTAGCACCGATTACAGTGCCTCCCATTATCCAAGCTACTCGGGTCAAGGCTTCTCTTCTATTCATATCTTTAGTTTATTTAACGGTTTTTATATTGTGTATTTTACATCCCAGCCTGAACGGTAGTTTCGTTTAACGAATTGATTCACTTCGTCAAAGTTCGTCACCTTCATCGCATTGTTATCCCAAACCAATTTAATGTTGCGGCCCGGATATTGATTATTGATGCGCAAGTCGGCACCTCTAATTGCTAAATTAGCCATTAGCAAAGCCTCGGTAAGTGGTCCGGCAATTTCAAAGGGTGAGCTCACCGGTTTCTTTCCGTACCCGGCGATACAAGACTCCACCCATTGCGCATAATGTCCTCCCTCTTGACCGACAACACGATCGTACTTCTTTGGTACATTGACAGTTGCTGTTTTTGACGTTGGAAGAAGACGTGCATTTTTTCCGTAAGTGTCGGCTAGAATTTTTCCTTTGGTACCGATCAATAGAATTCCGTTTCCACCATCGCCATAAATCTCATTAGGTTCCAGCTCCTCGGGTCTTTCCGGTTGAATACCCCCGTCCATCCAATGTAATGTTACGGGCCCGTTGGTTCTAGTGCCTTTCGGGAAGGTAAGCGTAGCATGACTTGAAGGAGGACAACTCTCAGGGAAATACCCTCGTTTAAATTCATCTACATATACGGTACCTACACTTGCCTGAACATCTTGTACATAACTAAGACCCAATACGCTGAATGGTAGCTCTAGTAAGTGACAGCCCATGTCTCCCAATGCACCGGTTCCGTAATCCCACCATCCACGCCAGTTAAATGGAACCAATTTATCCACATAATCCTTTTGAGGTGCGGTGCCTAACCAAAGATCCCAATTTAATTCTTTAGGAATTTCAGCCTTTTGTGTAGGCCACTGAATTCCAGAAGGCCATACCGGTCTGTCTGTCCAGCAGTATACCGTATGCACATCACCGATAATTCCGGCCTCATACCATTCGCGGGCTTGCCTTGGGCCGTCATTTGAGGCTCCTTGATTACCCATTTGAGTTACTACCTTATATTTCTTTGCAGCATCGGTTAATACGCGCGCTTCCCAAACATCATGAGTTAACGGTTTTTGAACATATACGTGTTTTCCCAACTGCATGGCTGCGAGTGCCTGAATAGCATGATTATGATCGGGAGTTGATACAGAAACAGCGTCTATATGCTTATGCTCTTTGTCAAGCATTTCCCTATAATCTTTGTAGTATTTTGCCTTCGGGAATTTTTTTACAGACCCTGCAGCTCTTCTATCATCTACGTCACATAAAAAGGCGATATCCGCTTTTCCGCTCTCAAAAAAAGCATTGATATCACTTGATCCTTTACCACCTACACCAATACCTGCAACCTGTAGTTTATCGCTTGGCGCAATAAAACCGGATCCTCCTAAAACGTGTCTAGGAACAATCATAAATCCAGCCGCTGCTAAAGCACCGGCTTTTATAAAGCTCCTTCTGGATTCATTTGTTTGTGATTTGTTATTTTTATTAGTATCAGACATGATTAAATAAATTGGTTGTTAAATATTTCCCTTTTTCAACTCCTTCACAGCAAAGTCAGCGGCACGTGCAGTTAAAGCCATATACGTAAGCGAAGGATTCACGCAAGCCGCAGAGGTCATACAAGCACCATCTGTTACAAAAACGTTAGGAGCATCCCATACTTGATTATTTCCGTTCAATACGGAAGTTTTAGGATCTCTACCCATGCGTGCTGTTCCCATTTCATGGATTCCCTGACCGAAACCATACTCGCGATCGTAGGTAAAGACATCCTTTACACCAACGGCTTCCAGCATTGCTTTTGCCTCTTCGGCCATGTCCTTACGCATTTTTAGTTCATTCTCTTTAATTTCTACGTCGAACGCCAGTACAGGAAGACCCCACTTATCTTTTTTCTCCTTATCCAACGTGATTTTGTTTTCATGATAAGGTAATATTTCACCGAATCCACCGAAACCAATTGTCCATGATCCAGGTTCACATAATTCATCTTTGAAGTCAGCACCAATATTCATTTCAGCGACATTCCTACTCCACCCTTGTCTACTGGCACCACCTTGATAGCCAAATCCTCGTAAGTAATCTCTCTTATCACCATCGACGTTTTGGAAGCGAGGGATGTATAAACCATTTGCTCTGCGCCCAAAATAATATTTATCTTCGAAGCCTTCGACTCTTCCACTAGCTCCAACACCTAAATGGTGGTCCATCACATTATGTCCCAATTCACCGCTGCTGCTTCCAAGCCCGCCTTCCCAAACATCTGTTGCTGAGTTCATTAATACCCAAGCAGAATTTAGTGCGGACGCATTTACAAAGATGATCTTAGCAAAATATTCGTATGTCTGATTGTTCTGCGCATCCAGCACCTCTACACCTTTGGCCTTTTTAGTATCTTTATCATAGATGATTTTAGTTACAATTGACCAAGGTCTAACCGTTAAATTACCTGTTTTTACAGCGGCTGGTAACGTTGCGGACTGCGTGCTGAAATAAGCGCCAAAATTACATCCTAACCAACATTTATTCTGGTATTGGCAATTTACGCGTCCATTGTGCGGAACCGTGATATTCGCTGTACGACCAATAATAAAATGTCTTTTTCCACCAAAATGCTGTTTAATCCGTGCGGCAACATCCTTTTCTACCACGTTCATTTCCATCGGCGGCATAAAGTCACCATCAGGCAATACGGCCAATCCATCCCGATTTCCACTGATACCCGCAAATTTTTCGGCATAGCTATACCACGGCGCAATATCCTTATATCTTATTGGCCAGTCGACCGCTATTCCATCTTTCAAATTCGCTTCGAAATCAAGATCGCTCCAACGATAGCTTTGGCGGCCCCACATTAATGAGCGTCCACCTACGTGATAACCCCTATACCAGTCGAATCGTTTTATCTCAACGTACGGGCTTTCTTTTTCGTTTACCCAATAATTTAAATTCGTTTCGTTGAGGGGATAATCCCTCTTCAATACCGGATAATCTTCAATCATTTTTTGCGTTCTGCCACCGCGGTGAGGGAAATCCCAAGGGTTCTTATTGGGGCTTTCGTAATCCTTTATGTGTTCGATGTTCCTGCCGCGCTCCAACATAATTGTTTTGAGCCCTTTCTCTGTTAATTCTTTGGCTGCCCAGCCTCCGCTGATACCTGATCCGATTACTATCGCATCATATACATTATCTGCCATAATTGATTTAGTTTATTTGTCGTTTTAGTATTCGTTAGTAATGTGCTATTTCTTTGCCTGGTAAGTCCATGTTTATTTTAATAAGTTATTCACTGATTGCATGGATCTCTTTCTTTTCTTTAAAGAAAAGTGCAAATAATACAAATATTATAGCGGCTATCGATGCCGGTACGATCCAGACATGTTGCCATAAATTATCCACCGCTGCTGCTTTATAATGTTCTGTGACAAAGCCTGCCACCCAAAAACCGATAAGCATTCCCACTCCATAGGTTGCTAATGTAACCAGTCCTTGAGCGGATGATTTATACTTTTCGCCTGCGCGAGCATCGGTATAAATTTGACCGGAAACAAAGAAAAAGTCGTAACATATTCCATGAAGTGCAATACCGATAATAAGCATGAACGAAAGTTCATTAGCGTTGCCATATGCAAATAAAGCATACCTTATCGCCCACGCCAGCATTCCGAACAAAATGGTTTTTTTAAATCCAAAACGGCTAAAAAAAACTGGAAGAAGCAGTAGGAAGAATGCTTCCGATATCTGGCCAATAGCCATTTTACCGGTTGGATTTGGTAAACCAATATCTGATAGGAATGGATTCGCATTCTGGTAATAGAAGGCCAGGGGAATACAAATAAGAATAGCCGAAATAAAAAATATCAGAAAGTCTTTTTTGTTGAGGAGTTTTAGTGCGTCTAAACCTAAAATCTCCGAGATACTGCTTTTTTCACCTGCTTCGCGTGCAACCGGAGGAGTTTTAGGAAGGATAAAACTATATAGCCCCAAAACTAAAGACGCTATTCCGGCCATTAAAAAGGTGTTTTTCAAGGCGCCTGCTTTTAAATTATCACCCGAGTCCCAATGGAATACATAGCTGATAACTAGGCCTGCAATGATCCAACCAATTGTACCCCAAACACGAATAGAAGAGAATTCTTTTTCAGGATTTTGCATTTGGCGGAACGAAACGGAGTTTACCAACGCCAAGGTAGGCATATAGCCGATCATATACGCCAGTACGTAGGGATAAAATACACTGACATCAGGGGCACTATACATTTGGTACATCAAAAAGGCACCGATTAAATGAAGTACACCGAGAATCCGTTCAGCATTAAAGTAGCGGTCGGCAATTAAACCAATAATAAAAGGTGCAATGATGGCACCAAAAGATTGTGTGGAAAAGACATTGGCGCTTTCCAGTCCAGATGCATTTAAGTTAATATTTAGAAATGTTCCTAAGGTCACGAACCATGCTCCCCAGATAAAAAATTCCAGAAACATCATGAATGACAATTTTGCACGAGTAATAGTGTTCATAAGGTGGGTTAGTATAAGATTCTGGTTGCGTTAATAAAATATTTAATTCTTATCATTTAAATTGTTGGTTTTAAACAGTCTCTGTTAGCTTTACTGGTTATTTTATTTAACACCTTCCCTACTTTATGGTAGAAATGTTTCAGCTAAAATTTACTAAATGTAGTCGAATTTTTAAAAAAACCAAAATGCTTGTAAAATTTATTTGAACTTTATTGAAACGACAAAAGCGTTGGATTTATTGTTAATAATGAAGGTTTTAGCAGAACTTGTTGATAATCAGCTTGTACAAAATACACTAAGGGGGTGTTTCTACACTGCGGATTTTTTATTAACAATTTGGTTATATAAAGTGGCTGGCAATAAAAAACCTGAGGCAGGTAGACGCCTCAGGTCATTATTTATTGCTAAATCGTTTTTTATTATTGTCTGCTATTGTAATTCGGAGCCTCCTTTGTGATCGTTATATCATGTGGATGACTTTCGCGCATACTGGCAGCACTTATTTTTACAAATTTTGCACCTTGTAGCTGTTCGATGGTTGCAGCGCCGCAGTAGTGCATGCCGGCTCGTAACCCACCGATATATTGATAAACAATCTCTGCAAGGGTGCCTTTATAAGGAACCCGACCGACAATTCCTTCGGGAACCAGTTTAGTGACCACATCTGTTTCGTCTTGAAAATATCTATCCTTTGAGCCTTTTGCCATCGCATCGACTGATCCCATTCCTCTATACGACTTAAATTTTCGGCCTTCATAGATAATGGTTTCTCCCGGAGACTCTTCTACCCCGGCAAATAAGGATCCGGCCATGATGGTGCTTGCTCCTGCAGCAATTGCCTTTACGATGTCGCCCGTTTGCTTGATTCCGCCGTCTGCTATTACCGGGATGTTCCGTCCTCTAAGTGCTTTGGCACATTCAAAAACTGCATATAGTTGAGGTACACCAACGCCCGCAACAATACGCGTGGTACAGATAGACCCCGGGCCAATGCCAACTTTGACGGCATCGGCGCCTGCATCAGCTAAAGCGATCGCTGCTTCAGCCGTGGCTATGTTGCCTGCTATTACTTGTAGATCGGGATATAATTTTTTGACACTTTTTACCATATCTATCACTCCTTTGGAGTGACCATGGGCGGTGTCTACGGTAATCACATCTACACCGGCTTTAACAAGTTCGGCTACGCGTTCCAAATTATCTGCCGCAACACCAACGGCTGCGCCGACAAGTAGGCGGCCATGCTCATCCTTCGCGGCGTTTGGATAATGTTTAAATTTCTGAATATCCTTGAAGGTAATCAGGCCGACAAGCTTCCCTTCGCCATCCACCACCGGTAATTTTTCTATTTTATAGTTTTGGAGTATCTCTTCCGCTTTAACAAGGTTAGTACCTATGGGGGCTACTACTAGATTGTCTTTGGTCATTAACTCGCTAATGGGTCTTTCCATATCTTTTTGGAAACGTAGATCGCGATTTGTAACAATCCCGACCAATTTTTTCTCGCCATCAACGACCGGTATCCCTCCTATTTTATTATCTTTCATGATGGTAAAAGCATCTTTAACAAGCGCTGCTTCATTCAAAGTTACCGGATCTTGGATCATTCCGCTTTCCGATCGCTTTACTTTACGCACCTCATGAGCTTGTGCCTCCTTGGTCATATTCTTATGTAATATACCGATACCGCCTGCTTGGGCAAGAGCGATTGCTAGTTCTGCCTCAGTAACCGTATCCATGGCCGCAGAAATCAAAGGAATATTTAGTCTGATCTTTTTCGTTAGCTGCGTACTTGTATCCACATCACGGGGCAATACTTCGGAGTAAGCAGGAATTAATAATACATCGTCGTAGGTGAGACCTTCAGCTACAAATTTTTCTGGATCTAATTGCATGGCAAATATGTATAGGGGTTACTATTTGCCAGGCAAAAGTACGATTTTTTTTCAAATCTATACGTATAATGTCGGTCTTTTTGTAAATACAAAGTAATTTTGTGCTGAACTGGAAGTTTCGGAGATCCATTACTATTGCGTATTGCTAAAATCCAACGCTATATTTACCGATATATTCCTTACCTTTGCCCCCTTTAAATTTCGCTGTTAACGATGAGCAACTTGCAAATAGAGATAAATAAACGAAGAATCTTTGGGATCATTAGTCACCCGGATGCTGGTAAAACGACGTTGACTGAAAAACTATTGTTGTTTGGAGGAGCTATACAGAAAGCTGGCACGGTCAAAAGAAATAAAGCGGAGAAAACAGCAACCTCTGACTTTATGGAAATTGAAAAACAACGGGGTATCTCGGTTGCCACCTCAGTGATGGGGTTTAATTACAAAGACCGAAAAATAAATATACTGGACACGCCCGGTCATAAAGACTTTGCAGAAGATACCTACCGAACGCTCACTGCGGTTGATTCGGTCATTTTGGTGATTGATTGTGTTAAAGGAGTTGAAGAACAAACACGGAAGCTAATGAGTGTTTGTAGAATGCGGCATATCCCTGTAATGGTTTTTATCAATAAAATGGATCGTGAAGGCAAGGACCCTTTCGACCTATTGGAAGAAATCGAAAAGGAGCTAAACATTTCTACCCGCCCACTTAGTTGGCCCATTGGAATTGGTAGTACCTTTGCGGGTGTTTATCATCTTTACAAAAAACAGCTAAAATTGTTCAGCGCTGAAAATAAAATGAATATCGCTGACGACTTTATCGAAGTTGAAGATCTGTCGAGTATTGAACTTGAGCGACAACTGGGGGATAAAGCCGCGAGAAAATTACGCGATGAGGTTGAGTTAGTAGAAGGCGTGTATGAACCTTTTGATTTGACGCTTTATCGATCAGGTTATTTGGCTCCTGTCTTTTTCGGAAGTGCAATCAATAACTTCGGTATTGAAGAGTTATTGGACACGTTTGTAGAAATAGCACCGGAGCCGCAAGCGCGAGAGACAGATAAAAGGACCGTGCAGCCCAACGAAGAAAAATTTACAGGCTTTGTGTTTAAAATACATGCCAATTTAGACCCAAACCATCGGGATCGTATTGCTTTTTGTCGCGTATGCTCCGGAAAATTCGAACGTAATAAATTTTATCAACATATCCGATCCAATAAAAAATTAAAATTTGCGTCCCCTACAAGCTTTATGGCCGATGCCAAGAGTTTGGTTGAAGAAGCTTGGCCCGGTGACGTAATCGGATTATATGATGCCGGTAACTTTAAAATTGGCGATACATTGACTGAGGGCGAAACGTTAAAGTATTTGGGTATTCCAAGCTTTTCTCCGGAAATTTTTAAAGAGCTGGAAAACATGGACCCGATGAAAACGAAGCAATTGGAAAAAGGAATTACGCAGCTTGTGGATGAGGGTGTGGCGCAGCTTTTTACGCAAAATCTGGGAAGCAGAAAGTTTGTTGGTACGGTGGGTGAGCTTCAGTTTGAAGTGATTAAATTTCGCTTACTTCATGAGTATGGTGCGTCATGTAATTTTAGGGCAATCAGTTTCACAAAAGCAAGTTGGATAACATCCAATGATCAAAATCAGATGGAAAAGCTCATGCGGTCTCAGGCCAATCGTATTGCTTTTGATAAGGAAAATAGACCCGTGTACCTTTCAAACTCCAAGTGGGATATTGATTCAACAATGCGTGAGTATCCCGATGTTGTGTTTCATGAAACCAGTGAGTGGTAAGTTAAGCTTGATTCAGCTAATTAACGTAGCGTTGGATAGCTTAAAAACTGCAAGTTGCCGTTGCCCTTTACAGTAAGGGTATCGGTATGGGAATTGCCGTCTTTGCTCTTCAGTTGGAGGGCGATTTTGTTTTCTCCTAATTTTAGTGGAACCCTGGTGTAAAGTATTTGGTTCGGGAGGGATTGCCAATTTCGTGTGTCAGCTTTTTCAGAAAGTAGACTGTATAATTGAACGCCGAAACCTAATCCTTCCAGTAATGCATTGTCTTTTCCGTTTTTTCCGGAACCTTTTGCGCTTTCCTTTAATGCGTACTCGGCACCTTTTTTTACGGCTAAACGGGTAAGTGTTTTTCCCATTTCTTTGCCAAAACGTTGTTTTAATGTTTCTACAGCTAATGCGTTGATATCTTCCGCTTTTTCAAAATAAAAATGGTTACTGTCAACGTTAATCGAAGCGTCCGTAAAATAAGCTGGTTTTGAGACATATTTAGGAAAGGCCACCCGCACACTATGTACATCGTTCAAACTGGTACTGTTATTACGGTACACATCATGATCAATTGGAATAAGAATCGTTCCCGCTGCATTGGTAAATACAAAATCACCATTACTTCCTTTAACCAAAGAAAACACTAAATCCTCTTGTTGCTTAATGGGTGCCAAGCCGTTTTCCCAGAATAAGACGAGTTCTCCTCCCGCACCTGCTTGGTAATGTTTGTAAGGCATATTGAAAATTTTCTCAAAACGTTGAAGCTCCGATTCGAAACCATTAAGGTAGGCCATTCGCATTACATCATATTTTAAACCGGTTGGGATGGGGGTATCGTAATAGATCGTGTCCTTTTGTTTAAGATACACTTCTACCGCATTTCGATAAGCGATAAAGGCATTATTAACATCCCGGTCACGTTCATAAATAAGCCCTTGTAACATAAGGGAGAAAGCGTCCTGAGAATATCTATTGGCCTTATCGTTGTATTTATCTGCTTGCGCCTGCGTTTGTAAACTAATGCGTCTGGCCTCTACAATGGCTTCCTCAGTATTATTCAGGTATATATAATTGAGTGCCTTGTAATAATGAATCATAAACTTTTCAAAGTCTTCGCCCTTATAGTTTTGCGTCATTGGATTTACCAGTGTTCCAACTATCGCATCTCGGGTGTTCCCTAAACCGATTTCCAGCAACCTGTCTGCTTCGTTAAAATAACGGTTACTAGCCTCGTAATTGCCATTTAATTGACTAACACGGCCAAGTTCCATTAAGTACAGCAATTTGTTACGGGGTTTCTTTAATAAAGAGTTCCTTTCGAGATCTTTTTCTGCTGCCAGGTAATCACCTTCTGCGATTTTTTTGTAGTATGATGCGACTCGCTCGTTATAACTTGCACAGCCATAAACAAATACCATCAAAAATAAACCCATTAATGATATTGGTATTTGTTTAGAATATTTCTTCATACTGCAACGATGATTCAACTACTAGTTTTTAACGTATTTAGCAATTTTTTTATCTCCAATCCAGACAACTTCATTTGTTTGGATATCGGTCAATTCCAAATCTACCTGATAATAAACAACTTTTTGCCTTTTATGTGAATCGACTATAGAGTTGATCGAGCCTTGAAGTATATAGTCAGCACCATTTTCCAATCCAAACTTCTTCATGGTAGAAAGCGAAGCGTTTTCCTGCTGATCGGCCTTTTCTGCTCTTAGCTCTTCGCGCTTCTTCCCTCCCTGAACTAAGCGTACCCGTTGTGTTTGTATAAAAGCTCTTTCTACATCTTTTACAAAGGTTTCAGCATCAATATGCTCATGGCTTTTATTTTGCATCATACCTACAATTACTACTGGTTTTTTCCCGGCATGCTTTTCTAGATGATCAGCTAACCAATCCGCTCCAAGAATCGTTTTTGTCATTTCGTCAGCTACCATCCTCGAATCCGTATTATTCCAATTTCCGCTGATATCTATGGTTTCTTCGGGACTTACACGAGTGACTTGGCGTGCACAGGAAAATATAGTGAAAGAAGCAGCCGTTATAGCGGCGGAAAATAAAAAGTGCTTAAGTTTCATTTTAATTTTTTATTTTTTAAGTTAAAAGTGTTAATACCAAAAGCCTCTGGTGTTGAATCCTAAACCCACATATGGCGACCAACCCCAATTGTTATAGCCGTAATAACCAAATCCAATGGAAGGATAATACCAATCATTATAGTAGGGATTGGCCATTCGCTCTAAATGCCTTCTTTCTCGTCGTAAGGCTCTTCGCTCTTCTCTTGCCTGGTACCAATCATACGCCTTGTAAGTTTGTTGAATGGTCGCTCCCTGGTAATGAAGTAACGAATCACTTAGCCTCGCATAGCGTTGAAGACTTCTATTGAAGTTTGGGTTTTGATCTGCCGATTCTATTTCCTGAGCGTTTGCTACTGCAAATGACAAGAATGTCATGCAAAGTAGCTGAAATATACCCTTCTTGTTCATAACAAAGAAAATTTAATGTAAGCAAAGCTATTAAATTAAGATAGATGTTTATTAATAAACTTTTACTTACGAGCAATAATTTTGTGTTTCTGCTAATTTTGACAATATTTAAACACAAAGGATTAATCCACCTCTGATTTTTCACCCCAAAGTACTTGCTATCGCAGTGATACGATCGATTAATTCCCCAAAAAAGCCATATGGGCGGGGATATCACCTGTTTCAAAAGACCTTAATAATCTACCTGTTGCGTTGAACTCATACAATGTTCCTGGACTAACATAGTTTTTTGCGTCCGTTAGATAAACGTTTTTAGTATTAGCATCAACGGCGATGCCATACGGGATGGTGATGCGGCCGGCTATGTCAGTATCTATATAAGGAAAACCGTTATTCAAGTCGTTAATCAAAAATGAATTAAAAAGAATCGTGTTCTTTTGTGCGTCGCTATCCCATTCGGTAGCATAGGTATATATTTTTTCGTCGTCAATCCAAAAATTACTTACGGGTTTATCCAATTGTTCTATTATACGATCCGTGTAAGGATCGATGAAAAAAAGATTAGAGTGCTTGCCTTTATAATCTCCCCTGGACGTTACGTAGATTTTGCCGTGTTGATCTACTTTTACTTGTTGTAGGTTTATGGCAACATCAATTCTCTTTAGCTCTTTGAAGGTTGGCAGATCAATAACGGACAACGTTCGCTCATAGGTATTCGGATTGTATCCGCCTGAATTGGCGACATAAAGCTTGTTGTTAGAAACAGCAAGCCCTTCCGGTTGCCGACCTACTGAAACTTCTCTCAAAATGTTTAGCGACATGGTATCGATTTCAACTACCGTTCCGTTCGGAGAATTAGGGCTTAAGGATATGGATGCGTTATACGAGCTGACATAGACTTTCCCCTGTGCGGCTGTTATATAGCGGCAGTTAATAAGATCAATCGACTTAATACGTTTGGCAGTAAACGCATCTAGCACTTCTATTTTATTGGATGCGTTTACAGCTATGTATAGTTTGCCTCCGTACAGTTGTATATCATTACCGACATCGCCCAAACCCAAGACAACGGATGGATTAGCTCGCTGATATACATTTCTCTCATAGGTTCCGGTAGTGAAATCATAAAAGTCGAGAGACGCTTTGTTCATCGACATATTACCCTCGTTCAGTAAATATAGGCCCCTACTAAAACGAAAGGTTTCCTCTGCTGAAGGGATTGTATCCTTTCTGCAAGTACTCAAAAGCCCAAAACCGAGTATCGCAATGAAAATATAAAATATTGTAACTGTATTGCGCATGCTTAATATTTAAATGATATTCTTATACGGAAATTTCTTCCCGGCATAGGGAAATTTTTAACAACCTCGTAGGGTTGATTGAGAAAGTTATTCATTTCCAGCATCAAATTCAGCTTTACCTTTCCTGTAAAGGTAAGATCCTCTTTTCCGATTGAAATGTCATGTGTGTACCAAGGTTGCAAGTAATTGTCTGTACGATTAGCTGCCTGACTGTACCGCTCACCGGTATAAAGAAAGCTATAATTTAAACGAAAGCTTCGATAGTCCATTTGTACTATTAATGAACCGCTATGCTTCGGGATATACGGAATCTGCTGTCCGCGATTAAAGGCTTGGTGATTTTCCTGATTTTCTGTCATATCCAATGCCTCTTCGAACGTATAATTCAATCCCATGGTAATATTGGCCTTTTTAAAGGGCTGATAAACCACTTTTGCCAGGACATCGACACCCTTTGTTTCTACGCGATCTAAGTTATACATTATCCAACGGAATTGATTATTGGCCGGGGAGGCAATTATTTTGTCGTTAATCGTGTTATAGTATACATCTGCCTGTATACTGAAATATTTCAGTGCCTTTGCCAAAGACTTCCCATAAGTTGCACCTACATTGAATTGGTTGGCATTTTCGGGCCTCAATGAAGTGTTTCCAATATCAGTATAATATAGGTCATTGAAGGTAGGCATTCGGAAAATGTTCTTATAAAACGCCCTTATTCGGAAATCCTGATAAGTAAAGGGCTGCCAGGATATAGAAAAAGTGGGGCTCAGCCTGCGTTTAACTCCTGCGCCCGCATCATGTTTTGCATGATCTTGTACCAAGGTTGCCAACAAACTCGATTGAAAGGTAACCCGATCTACTTTATATTGCGACGCTAATGCTAAGAGCGTAGTATATCGCGTAGGATAGGCAAAATCGTCTAAGTTCGCGTTTAATTTATTCCATTGCCAGTCCGCACTTAATGACAGGCCCCATTGTCGGGTCACTTTATATTGATTAGCGAACGATAAAAAGATTTCCTGTTGCCTGAAATTATTCTCCAGCGGTCCTTCGATCTTAATGATATTGGGGTTTAAATAATACGTATAATCATTTGCGTATTTAGCATTTACCAAAAACGAATACCGGTTGAGTTCTTTTCGATAGGAACTTTGAAAAAAAATATTGCGATCTTTTTGACGCTGTCCTTTCTCCGGACTTGTGGGTTTTAATCGATTGGCAATAATTGCGTCGGGAAGTCCCCTATCAGATGAATAGATGTATACATGATTACGCCAATCACCGGATAACCATTTTCCATTGATGATTGATTCTGCTCTAAAAGCTTTGATATCGGCGTTTTCTCGGTAAGCCACGGTATCATAGTTTGGGTCTTGCAATCGGAATTTATATTTTCCGCTCGCCTGAGTATATTCGGTGCTGATAGTAGCATTTAAATTTTCGTTGATTTTTCTTTCAACTAATAAAGAAGGATTGATTAGGTCAAAAGAGCCATGCTTTAAACCTGCGGTTAGATTATAATCTTTGCCTTCTTTAAATTGAGGTGTTTTACTTTGTAAATACATATAAGAAGCCGAGGCAAAACTTTTGGCCGGTTGTAGTAAAGCTTGGCGGTCGCCATTGTAAAGGCTAATTTGTTCTATGTTTTCAAGCGAATATTTTCCGAGGTCAACTTGTCCGTTTTGCATATTGCCTACAGCAATACCATCTAAGAGTACTTGTGTATGACTGGACCCCATGCTTCTGACATTGATAGTTTTTAGTCCCCCCACTCCTCCATAGTCCTTTAGCTGGACTCCGGAAAGGAAGCGTGTGGCATCTGCTACCGATAAACTATTTAATCCTTTCAGTTCGTTAGAAGTTAAAATCTGGACAGGAACCGCCGATTGAATGGTGAGGTTGTTTTTTGTGCCATAAATGGAAACGGTGTCCATTTTGTTTGTTTGCGCACTTACATTTCGCGTAAGAAAAAGCGTAAAAAGGACAAGCCAAAAAGAAGGGTATAGTGAATAATTATTCAAGTGTTATCAAGGGATATTAAGATCTTCTACAGCCGTTATTTCAGTGGATAGCTCCCCTAGCCTTCCAAGATCTGCCAAAATACCGGTTTGTATCTTGATAAAATTAATAGAAGGAAGATTTACCTTTACCCCTTTTTCGTCTATTGCATCGGCGATGTCTATCTCATCTCCATTATACCTATTGTCTGCATAGCCATAAACAAATGGCGCGCTCGTAATAAAGTCGGGGTTTGTTTGATCAATATTAGTGCTAGGGAGTAAAGAGCCCTGCAATGAATAGGAGTCCTGATCAATCCAACTCGGGAAATAGAGTTGGCGATGTGTATTATTCCTTTTTATTTTTCCTTCATTTCCTGAGCTATCTTTCCACAGAATATCGGAAGTATCTGTAGCAGGCTTAAAATAAGTAACCATATAATCACGCACGTATCCAGGTTTCCCAAATTCACTTCCTTGGATTTCATACCAAGTATCATCCGGAATCCCATTACCGTTTTCGTCTCTCATGAGCCAGACAACTCCCGGTTCTGCAAAGTTGTCCATGGAATTACCATAAACGGCGATATCTGCTTTATCAGGTACGTTAATCACCGGGTGGTCGAACCCCAGAACAATGTATCCCCCAAAAGCGCCCAAAGAAACGATTCCTTGATTGCCTCTCAGAATGCTTCGCGCGCCGTTTTCATTATCTAATGATTGACTGATAAATTGTCCGGGTGCCGGTTGGTAGTCAAAGAGTTCTGTTACATATTTGATCGGCCCGGTATCAGTTGGTTCGGTATCGCTCTTTGAGCAGGCCTGTGTTAAGCATGCGGTACAAAGGCCGAAAAAAAGAGTTCTTTTACGTATAACGATTCGTTTTAACATAGCTTGATCCGTTAAGGTAGTAAAAGAAGCGGCAGAATAACTCCTTGTTTATAAGTATAATACAGGGTAAAGTTTAATCTGATGCTTCAATCCACGAAAGCCTAGATTTTTTATTATTCGGCAGGTATTCTGACTTGTTCTCAATTGTTTCGCCTTCCCATACATCCTGTACAGTGGCCAATGAAACATAGTTTAATGAACTTACAGCTGCGGGACAGTTTTGGATTTGCACCAAATTCCCTTTTTCATTTCAATCTAATCTAGATTGAAAACCAAATAACAGGACAAACTTAGATAAAATGCACGACATTGCGAATAGCTACGACGACTAATCAGTATTTTGATAGCTAATCTTAAGCTATTCTCTTATTTGCCCATCGCCCCTAACTATCCACTTGTAAGAGGTCAGTTCCTCCAAGCCCATGGGGCCTCTCGCGTGCAACTTTTGGGTGCTGATACCTATTTCAGCACCTAGACCGAACTGAGCACCGTCTGTAAATGCGGTAGAAACATTTGCATATACCGCGGCAGCATCCACGGTATGTAAAAATCGAGCGATTGTTTCAGGGTTTTCAGCGATAATGGCTTCGCTATGTTTAGAGCTGTATTGCGCTATATGTGTAAGTGCATCGTCAATGTCTTTTACCACTTTTATGGCCAGTTTAAGCGAAAGGAATTCGGTTCCGAAATGGCTTTCTTCCGCTTGACGAAGTAAATGTTGAGGGTAATGACTTTCAAGCTGTCTGTAACTTTCTTCGTCGGCGAAGAGCTCAACTTCTTTATGTGATAAAGGCTCCGTTAGTAAAGCTAAATCAGCTAATCGTTCTTTATGTACAAGCAGGCAGTCAAGCGAATTACAAACACTGACACGGCGAGTTTTGGCATTATGAATAATAGCTTTTCCTTTTTCCACGTCCGCAGATACATCAAAATAAGTGTGGACAATGCCTGCGCCTGTCTCAATAACGGGGATCTTACTCGCGGTACGCACATAGTTTATTAACTGCTGGCTACCACGAGGAATAAGTACGTCTACATAACCCACAGCTTGTAGTAAAGCCTCTGTTGCTTCGCGTTCGGCAGGCAATAAAGTTACTACCTTTGGCGATATATTGTGCCTCTCAAGCACAGTTTGTATGATTTTAACAATAGCCGTATTAGAAAATGCTGCGTCGCTGCCCCCTTTTAATAGCGTCACATTGCCTGTTTTAAAGCAGAGAGCGAATACATCAAGCGTTACATTTGGACGAGCTTCGTAAATGACGCTTATAACACCCAGTGGAACCCTTACTTTTTCAATATGAAGCTTATTAGGAAGCGTGCGACTTTCAAGGATGCCCCCAATTGGATTTTTAAGATGAGCAACATGCTCTATATCGGATGCGATTGTTGATATTCGGTGTTCACTTAACAGCAATCGGTCATATTTCGGATCATCAGTCGGCATCCTATTAAGGTCCTTCTGGTTTTCTTCCAATAAAAAAGAAGTCTTATTTCTAATCTCATTCGCAAGATCAGTCAGTATTACGTCGATCGTTTCATTTGATAGACGCAGCATTTCTTGTTGTGCGTCTTTCGCATGCTGAAAGTATTGCAAGTAATTCATCGTTTATAGTATTTTGTCTTGCCTTTGTAGGTTACCGCTAAAATGGGTAACTGATAAAAATTAAACTAATAAACAGAGTACAGGTAATCGTAATGAACAAGTGGTTTTTGATTTTTTACACCCATCCGTTCACGCGCTTTGTCGGCACCATATTGAGCAATTCCCCAGCCAATAGTTTGCTGGTGTTCGTCGAGTATCTTGATAACATCACCTTTCTTGAATTCACCGGATACAGCAGTTATGCCAATAGGCAAAAGGCTGCTAACTTTACCGGAAGTCAGTACCTCTTTGGCGCCGGTGTTCAGTTGAACCGTACCCGATGCGGCGCCTTCCGCATGTGCAATCCATTTCTTCCGTTCGGATTTGTGTTTTTCCGGTAAAAAATGTGTATGCACCAAATCTTCAAATAATAGATCTTTTAACACATTGTCGCGTTTGCCGTTTGCAATATGTACCGCAATTCCCAGTTTTGCAACTTTACCCGCAATAGAGGCTTTTGTAATCATGCCACCTCTCCCAAAAGTAGACTTCTCGGCTTTGATAATAGCGGAAAAATTATATTCATTTTGTTTAACCTTTTCTATAATATGCGTATCGGGAAGTTTGGGGTCACCATTATATATCCCATCTATATTAGATAGTATAATCAGCGCATTTGCGTTTAACATAGATGCGATTAGGCCTGCTAATTCATCATTATCCGTAAACATCAGCTCCGTTACCGAAATCACATCGTTTTCATTAACGATGGGAATTACATCATTCTGTAATAGAGAATGGAAACAGTTTTTCATGTTTAAGTAATGTACCCGATCACGAAAATCTTCCTTTGTAACCAAAACTTGCGCGCATAGCATCTCGTGTTCGTTAAACAGTTGCGAGTAGGTGTTGATAAGTTTTACCTGTCCGATGGAAGATAATACCTGTCTTATAGCAACGGCATGTTTAGCTTCTTTTACCGAGGGAAGTAAGCTTCTGCCTGATGCAACAGCACCGGACGACACGACGATCAATTCAATACCCTTTTTCTTTAAATAGACTAATTGTTCGACGAGATGCTGAATACGGGAATAATCCGGTAACCCATTTTCTTTTGTTAGCACATTCGACCCTATCTTGACAATAATCCTCTTGTAGCTAAATGCCATTTTTTTAAGCTGAATTTTATTGGAACCAATAAGCGGTGCTTAGTGGTTTCCAAATTAACATCTTTTTATCGCAATAGGCAAAAAAATGACAATAAAATATTCAGAAGGCTTATCCTTTGTTATTATTTGAATTACACTGCCTTAATATTTGCCAGCTCTATACAAGGCTACGTTTTATTTATAACAAGCATCGGTACAACCGCATGAAAGGCTAAATCTTCTGCTAAGTCGGACAGAAACAACTTGTGAAAGAAGGACCTGTGTCTTTTTGTAAATAAGACTAAAATGGAAGGTTTCATGCGCACCAGCTGATCTCTTAGGTTTTTTAACAGCGTATGAACCGGATTCGTTTTCTCAAAATGGAACGTAATGCCATAGTTGTATTTTTTTTCAACTTCCTGTTGATTATACTTGTCCGGTATAAGAGCCAGATCCGGAACAAAATGTAGTACTTCAATAGGGGTTTTAAGTGCGGAAGAAAAATTAACAACCCTTTCAATCTCCGCATCAAAATCTTGCAGATCTGATGCATATACGATCTTGGTAAAAGGTTGAATTGCATAGTCTAGCGGTACAACAATTACGGGGACATCAGATTTCGTTACCAAATTGCCGGTATTTGTTCCGAAAAGCCGGT
The DNA here is from genome assembly GCF_044784325.1 of Olivibacter sp. EAT-5. Taxonomy (NCBI): domain Bacteria; kingdom Pseudomonadati; phylum Bacteroidota; class Sphingobacteriia; order Sphingobacteriales; family Sphingobacteriaceae; genus Olivibacter; species Olivibacter sp. EAT-5. The sequence continues at coordinate 4,702,602 of NZ_CP173028.1, forward strand.
CTATCTTGTCCGCTCCCTTCGTGCTCATGCATATATAATCGATACCCGAAGTTTTTGCGCAGTAATTTAACAAGGCACTGTCTGCTCTAACGCCTCTGATTACTTCTACAGAAAAGCGCTTTGGCTGGATTCCCATTTCGTTATATATACCTAAAACGAACTCCTCTAGTTTTACCTGATATGCTGACTGTTCCTTATCCTCAGTGAGAGAAGTTTGAACAACAGGATCTTCCTTGACAGCGAATACTTTGGCTAAATGATTCACATATATAAACTGTAAATGAATTTCAGCGTCCGTTTGATTTGCCAAATGTATGGCAAAATGAATACCGGCAAGGGAATTAATGGAAAAATCAGTTGGCACTAAAATTTTCATAATCTTTATTTTTTAAGTTAACTAAAGCAACTTTACGTTAAAGTTACCGCTAATTTTTCAATATTTTAATGACTTAGATCACCTTCCCTTTTTAAACACTTGTTGAAATCGATGCGATCGGATAAATATTTGCAAAGAATAATATCTTTGCAAATAATCTGAACATGCAAGCATTAGAATTGCTCTATGAAGAAACAGGGAGCCAATAGAAGAGAAAAAATAATGGAAGCTGCACTTCTGCTGTTTTCAGTTAAAGGCTATGCAGACACATCGACTAAATTGATTGCCAAAGAAGCCAATGTTTCAGAGGCGCTTATATTTAAACATTTTGAGAATAAAGATAAATTGTTATTCCACCTTATTAAATCGGGTTATCGCAGGGTACTAGTCCAGAATAAGGGAATGTTAACCTATCATGATCCCAAATCTTTTTTGCGTTATATGATTGACCTTCCCAAAAAATTAGTAAGTGAAGAGCCACTTTTCTGGAAATTGCAAGAAAGGCTTTCTCATCATGAATTTTCGAAGCAACAGCATATATTATTTATGAAACCTGTTGATACGGTTGTTAATAAAGCGTTTACCGAGTTGGGAATGGAGAATCCCGCACTTGAAACGCAATTTCTTTTATTGTTGATTGATACACTGTGGAAAAAAGAAGCTACCGGGGATATGGAGAACATAGATGAAATTGCGAGACTGATAAAGATGAAGTATGGCTTGGAGTGAAACAATTGTTTTACCGAAGGTGAGTGTTTACTTACTTAATTTTCAAATATTTTTTTGGTTTTACGTTTTAAACGTTACATTTGTTCAACTAATCAATTATAAAACTAAGATTTTTTACATAGAGCATCCGTGAGTTTTACAAAACCCTTGCAAAACTCACGTTTTTCTTTATCCTCGAGATGGCTCGCTCACGGGCGAAAAGTCTCTTACTTCTCCCCCGTGTTAATATTAAAAACGAATTGCTAAATATATTATTGTTTAACTAAACGTATTTTCCTTCATAATCACGATCGTCTGCCTGGTCTTTTTCTAATGCAAATGATTTTATTTGAGGTTTAATGGGGTTCAAATGAGTACCTTCTTGTTTCTCCTCTTCTTTGGTTTCTACATTTCCTACGGCTCGTACGGAATCTAAATGTTGAAAAAGCTCTTTCAGTGCTTTGCAAATGTTTCTTAAATATTTTTCATTCGTAGAACAGAGATCACTATCGGTGAGATCTCCAATGTCTTGAAAGTGAAGTGTCGTAATTTTTCCATTGCTAATAACGGCATGGAATTCGTTGGTATCCGGAAAATCCCATTTAAGCTGATGTATGGTAGTAGTTGTAATCTCCATGGTGATATGGGTTAATGGTTAATGAAATATTGCATTTTAAATTTTCCCGAGATGGTTTTAATCACGTAATAGTTACCAATATGTATACCACTTTTCCGTACCTGAAGAAGAGTAAATCAGTCTATCCATAATATTTCAGCGTATTACACAATAAAATTGTTCTTTTTTTGTTATTCTAATACATTATTTAGATTTTAGTACACAAATTTTGATACATAACAGTAAATCGCCCAAACCCGACTATATGAAATTCAATAAGTATACCATTAAGATCCTGGTAGTTTTAATACTTGTTTTAGGATCAGGTATTGTATTCTTTTCTGGATTCGAAATAAATAGAACATCAGAAGAATCACCCACCAAAGCAGTAAATGCCCAAGAGAAGATTCCGGTTCCACTTCCAAAGCAATTCAATCTAGCCGTCGATTCCTTCGATGTTCATAATAATAAGGTTGAGAGAAATCAATTCCTGTCCAATATTCTATCGGCTTATCAGGTTGACCCTGTTACGATCAGCAAACTTGCTGATAAATCAAGAGCTATATTCAATGTACGTAAAATTTCAGCCGGAAATCCATATACGATCTTTACGTATAAAAATAACCCACAAAAAGCAGCCTACTTTATTTATCAACCGAATCCGATAGATTATATTGTATATGATCTCCGGGATACGTTAAATGTGTATGCTGGTAAGAAGGATGTTGCTGTCAGGTTGGAAACCGTGGCGAGTGATATCAATCATTCGCTTTATGAAGCGCTGCAGCGGAACGGTGCAGATCCACAACTAGCTATCAAGTTAGCGGAAATTTATGGATGGGCGATCGATTTTTATGCGATTGGTGAGAATGATTGGTTTAAAATCCAATATGAAAGGCGATATGTAGATGATCGGCCTGTAGATGCAGGTCATATTGTGTCTGCGGTGTTTTCACATAAAGGGAAAGAATTGTCGGCATTTTATTTTCAGACAGACAGTACAACTAAAGGAGAGTATTATGATGAAGAAGGTAATAGCGTAAGAAGGGCTTTTTTGAAAGCCCCCCTGAAATTTAGCCGGATAACCTCGCGGTATACAAAGCGGCGGTTGCACCCTGTACAGAAAATTTGGAAGGCGCATTTGGGAACCGATTATGCTGCTCCGAGAGGCACACCCATCATTGCTACCGGTAATGGTGTGGTTACCGAGTCGGCCTTCTCTAAATTCAATGGTAATTATGTGAAAATAAAACATAATGGAACTTACACTACGCAGTATTTACACATGAGCAAACGGGCGGTTCGTTCCGGTCAACGTGTTCGACAAGGTCAAGTTATCGGCTACGTGGGAAGCACGGGATTGGCTACCGGTCCACATGTCTGCTACCGTTTTTGGAAGAATGGAAAACAAGTGGATGCACTAAAGCAAAACTTTAGAGAAACCACGCCCCTTCCCTCTAAATTTCTATCGGCTTTCAAGGCTGTCGTAGCAAGAGAGCAAGAGGTTCTCGCTTCGCTCAACGTAGTTGCAGGAGATGCATTAGCGTCTTCCACTGAGCTAACTGATCGTGAGGAAAAAGCGCTGTAAAAATAAAAATCATTTTGTTTAGGTAAATCTTTTGCGAAAGTTTATAAACATTCATACCCATAATAAACAAACAGAAGGGGTTGTAAGTGTTATTAATCTTGGAGATAACTACAACCGATGTCTTGATTTCAATCCGTGTTCGATTGGTATCCATCCTTGGTTTGTGACCGATACCTCTTTTAAAGGTCAACTGGATGAGCTAGCAAACTATGCTGCACATGAAACGGTTTTCGCAATCGGTGAATGTGGTTTGGATAAACGGTGCGAGACCGAATGGCTTCTTCAGGAAAAGGCTTTCTTTGAACAAATAAAGCTTGCGAATCGGATTGATAAACCCCTACTAATTCATTGCGTAAAGGCTTTTGGCGAAGTTGTTCAGTGCCTGCAAAAAGTTAACAGCAAAGTGCCTGTCATTTTTCATGGTTTTAACAGGGGCATAACTGTTGCTCGTACTTTGATAGAGAAAGGATATTATTTGTCATTTGGCCGTTCTCTAATTAGAGATCAACATCTTGAATCGCTAAAAGCATGTCCGCTCACTCAACTCTTTCTGGAAACAGATGATGCCGAATTAGAAATAGAAACGGTTTACAACAAAGCATCGGTAGTGCTAGGTATGCCGGTTGAGGCATTGGCCGTACAACTTCACGAGAACTATGCCCGTGTTAAAAAGACAAAATTTAATATATAAAATACATGCAAGAAACAGCTTGGTTGTCGAGAACGGAAGTTCTGATAGGTAAGGAAAATTTGAATAAATTAATTAATAGCCATGTAATGGTACTGGGCTTAGGTGGTGTCGGTTCGTTTGCCGCCGAATTTTTATGTAGAGGAGGTGTAGGAGAAATGACCATAATCGACGGCGATGTGGTGGATCCGAGCAATAGAAATAGACAACTACCCGCATTAGCAACAACGCATGGGCAATCAAAAGCGACATTAATGGCTGAACGCTTGTACGCCATTAACCCCGAATTGAAATTGCATGTCATCAACGATTTTATGAGCCCTGAACGCATCGAATCCCTAATTAATATGAATCCGGATTATGCGGTAGATGCTATAGATAGTATAACACCCAAACTTTCTTTTATTAGGCAAGCCTATGCAAAACGAATCCGTTTTGTCAGTTCAATGGGAGCCGGTGGTAAAGTAGATCCCACCAAATTGGAAGTGGTTGATATTTCACAGACTTACAATTGTCCATTGGCGCAACATATTCGTAAAAAACTTAAGAAACACAAAATTTACAAAGGGGTTAAAGTCGTTTTTTCTTCTGAGCTTCCTGATAAGAACTCACTGATCTATACAGATGGAAGTAACTATAAAAAATCTGCTTACGGCACGATGTCTTACATACCGGCAACATTTGGAGCGGCGGCTGCCTCAGCTGTTATAAGAGATTTAATAAAATAGTTTTTTTCTTGTTTCTTTATAAGTAAAAAGGCCTCCAGGGAGATTGGAGGCCTTTGTTATTATTAAAAAAAGCGGCCGGATGGCCTAGACATAGGATTGCAAATATACTGAGAAAGTCTAGAAGTGTTTCATAATTCTATTGTTTTTTTCATATTTATAAAATGTTGTCTTCTGATATGCCCTTTGTCGCCATTCTTTTTTAATTCTATTGATCTTTTGTTTAACAATATCTTAATAGTTAATAATTGTAGCTAATCCGGTAATCATTGCACAGTCCAACCATCCTTGGTTAGGCTCAGTTTAGCTTCATGCTTTTTTATTTGGCTATAGTCTTTCTTATCTAACTTTGAAAAGGGATTAACATTTATATACTTGGTTGTAAAGGTAACAAGGGCGGTTTTTTGTTGTTCGCTGACTTGTACCGACACAACCGAATCAAGTACCTCCTCTGCGATTTTTACCTTCTGGACAGAGCTTAACTGCCCTTTATCGGGAGGCAATAAGAGCTCACTTGCTTTGTCAGTAAAACGAATAATAGCCTTTTGATTCTCTCCTGTTTTATGATTGCGTTCTGCCTGTACCAATCCATCTTTTTCCAAACCGGCATCTAACACTCGACGTCCGTCTTCGGCATCTTTCGTATAAATTTGATAGCTCTGAATCTGCGGATATTTTCTATGCTGCTCAATGAGCTTGTACGCCTCTTCCTTTGTTAACGATATTTTATTACAGGCGCATACTATAAGTGCTGCAGAAAATAAAAATAAGATTTTGAAAGTCTTCATTTTATATAGTTTTATCATGTAAAAATATAGGTTTTAACGATTTTTATAGATTATTTAGCCGATATTTTTTAATATCGGATTTTTGTCCGATATTGCTGCTTATGATAGCGGTACTAACAGGAGATATAATCAATTCAAGAAAGGCGAAATCTGCGAGAGAATGGAATGATCTGTTAAAGGAAAGTCTTTCCAAGGTGACTGAAAGTGATACAGACTGGGAAATCTTTAGAGGCGATAGTTTTCAGCTGGAACTATCAAATCCAGTAAATGCCTTGCATAGCGCTTTGTACTTAAAAGCGAGCTTAAAGACCGTAAAGGACTTAGACGCTCGAATATCAATAGGTGTTGGAGCGAAAAGCTTTACAGGAGAGCGTGTCACCGAATCATATGGTGACGCCTACCTTTTCTCGGGCGAACAATTTGAATTACTTAAAAAAAATAAACAAACTTTGGCCATTCGAACCGGGAACAATACTTTTAATGAAGATTTCAATTTGTTTTTCAGGCTTGCCCTTACCTTCATCGACAATTGGACACCAAATTCGGCTATGTTGGTACAAACGGTTTTTGATCATCCGACCTTATCACAAAAGGAATTGGGTGAAATTTTGGGAATAAGCCAGTCGTCGGTAAGTGAACGGTTTAATCGTGCTTATCTTGCGGAAATTAGGGATCTCATTGAATTGTTTGAAAAAAGACTGAAATCAATTTAATAACTTATAATGGAGCTGTTTTTAAGGTTGTTATTGGCCCACTTGATAGGCGACTTCTTTATACAAAGTGATAAAGGCGTAAAGTCAAAAGAACATAAGAAAGTAAAATCCCCTTACCTCTACTACCATTGTTTGCTTCATATCGGTTTGGCATGGTTAATGGCTTGGGATATCCAATTTTGGCCTTATGCTGTTTTCATTGGATTGACACATTATTTAATCGATTTGGCGAAACTATATTTTCAACAAAAGAAATGGCAGGTGGAGGCGCTAATTGTTGACCAGATCTTTCATGTTTCAATTATTGCTGCGGCCGTTATAATGGCTGAAAGTGTGGAGATACCCTCTTTGGACAAGCTGTTCGATGCGGAAAAACTGGTCCTATACCTTTCCCTGCTATTTCTCACAAAACCATGTTCAATACTTATTAAAACGGCTATTTCTAAATGGACACCTCAAGAGGACGGAAGGGTTGACAGTTCATTGCAGAATGCGGGGAAGTGGATTGGTTATTTGGAGCGATTATTGATTTTTGTCTTCATTATCGTAGGAAAGTTCGACGCGGTTGGTTTTTTATTGGCCGCTAAATCAATTTTCAGATTTGGCGACTTGAAGCAAGGTGATGACAGAAGACTGACTGAATATGTGTTAATAGGTACATTACTAAGCTTTGGTATTGCTGTCGTGGTTGGCTTGTTTTATTACGGTTGGTTTGGATAAGAGGAACGTCTAGGCGTATTGCTTCATTATCATCCCGATTCTAGCGTTTCAAATCATTCCATTCAATGCGCGACGAAAATGCAACTTATAGACGTTCCCCCTGTTTTAATTTTTATAAGCCAATAATCTCAACGCATTAAGAACGACCACCAAGGTAGAGCCTTCATGAGCGAAAATAGCCGGGCCAATGGAGGCAAGCTCGAACATAGTTAGCGGAATGAGAAGCACGACTACTCCTAAGCTTATCCACAAATTCTGACGAATAATTGCTTTCGACTTACGGCTTAGGCCGATCGCAAAAGGCAGGTTTTCTAACTTGTCCGCCATCAAGGCTATATCTGCTGTCTCCAGTGCAACGTCCGAACCCGCCGCTCCCATTGCGATTCCAACCGTACTTTTTACCATGGCGGGGGCATCGTTCACCCCGTCGCCCACCATGGCTACCTTGCCTTCTTTGTCTGTGAGTTGTTTAACGGCTCTTACCTTATCTTCAGGCATTAAATCACCGAACGCGTCCGTTAATCCGATCTCCTTTGCAATAGAATTTGCAACCTGTTGATTATCGCCCGTTAACATGATCATTCGTCGAATGCCAAGCTTTCGGAGCGCTGTGAGTGTTTCTTTTGCGCCTACTCGGGGTTTGTCCATTACAGAAATAATTCCGAGAAAATCTTTTCCTTTTTTAACTAACATCACCGTTTTTCCTCCTGCTTCTAATGTCTCCACTTGTTCTTTATAATCTTGTGGAAGATTCCCGTCATCACTTGAGAAAAGAGCCTTATTCCCTATCAAAACTAAGCTGTTGTCGATCGTACCTTTCACGCCTTTACCCGTAACACTTTCTATATCGATAGCCTCACTTATCCTATTAGGTTCAACGATTTCATTAATGCCGTTAACGATTGCCTGAGCTAAAGGGTGATCGCTTTGCTGTTCGACAGCTAGAACTGTGGAATAAAATTCTTGCTTATCAACTCCGTCGAATATGATTAGTTCAGCTAACTTTGGCTTGCCTTCTGTCAAAGTCCCTGTTTTATCGAAAGCTACGGCATCTAATATACCCAAATCTTCAAGTGGCCTACCTCCTTTGATCAAAACTCCTCCTTTAGCTGCACGGGCTACACCACTTAATACAGCACTCGGTGTAGAAATAGCTAAGGCGCATGGGCTCGCCGCTACCAAAACTGATATGGCCCGATAAAAACTTTCGTTGAATGTTTCATCAACAATTAAAAACGCGAAACATAGTAGGATCACTAATAAAAGAACGGCCGGAACAAAATATCGCTGAAATTTATCGGTCAATAATTGGGTAGGCGACTTTTGTTCTTCTACTTCATTAACCATATGTATTAATCGTGCAATGGTCGAATCTTTCGCCTCTTTTATTACCTGGACCTCTAGCACTCGGTTTCCGTTGATAGTGCCCGCAAACACCCGGTTTTTTTGATCTATCTTCTTAACTTTGGAATAATCTCTCGTAGGGTCATCAATGGCCATTTTATCTACCGGAATACTTTCACCTGTAATTGGTGCCTGGTTAACAGTCCCCTCACCTCTTACGACAACCCCGTCTGCCGGAACTTTGCTATTCGGTTTTATACGTATAGTATCCCCTAATTGCAATTCTTCTATTTTGATCTCCACTTCCTTGCCTGCTTGCAGTAACAGGGCGGTCGGCGGGGCTAAATCCGTCAATGCTTGTATCGATTTACGTGCTTTACCGAGTGCATAGTGTTCTAAAGCATGACCAAGACTGAATAGAAAAAGTAACAGGCCGCCTTCTGACCATTTTCCTAATATAGCTGCTCCAACTGCTGCGGCAAACATGAGAAAATCAATCTCGAAAGCTCCTTTCGCTATGGTTTTGATTGCTTCTTTTAATGTGAAAAACCCGCCGAAAAAATAGGCCAAAATAGAGGCTGCCAATGCCATGAATGTTTCGTTGTTTATTGATAGTAAATAGCCGATGCCCAAAGCGAGCCCCGAAAGCAGCGCAAATACGAGCTCCATATTGGAAAAAAAACCGGTATTGTGCTGCTCTTTATGCTGTTCTTTCATAATAATAAAATTAATAAATAAAAAAATTAGATGCCCTTGTTCATAATCATTGTTAATGACCATGCTGATTGCCGCCGTCCATTTTGGCTTGAATGAATACCGCGCCGGATGTGGCGACTTTAACACTGTCAGGTAATACATCGATTGGGATAATTTCGGTGTAGCCGAGCGAGCTTGCACCCTTTTTTATTCGAATACGTTTGAAGAGATATTCTTTTTCTTTGTCTGTGTTGATCTTTTCTTCGTTAACGTAAAATATATAACTGTTACCCTCTTTCTGAGCAATTCCGTCATTAGCAATCGCGTTAACCGTGGTATTTCCGATGCTTAGTATCGCATTTACACCCATTCCGTCTATGAACCCATCCCGATTGCCTACTATTCGTGCATGCACCGCAACCGCTTTATTTTCTCCTTCGAAAGAACTTCCTACTTTATCGACAATTGCTTTGCCCTCTTTGTTGGGATTATTTGAAAGGCTGAATGTGATTTCCTGCCCTATTTTTACTTTCTCCAAATCTTTCTCATAAACATACAGATCGAGATCTACTTCCTCATTATTAACAATGCGTGCAATAATCATCCCTGCATCAGCACTGGCACCAAGCCCCATTTCAACACTGGCAACAGTGCCGGCCATTGGAGCTGTTACCGATAGGCTTTCTCTTATGTTTTCTACGCTTAGTTTCGGGGCATCTATGCCGGCCAAACTTAGCTGTTTCCGGATAGATGCGAGTCGGATTTGTTGTTGGGCAAGCTGCGCTTTTATGTTTTGGTAATTCTTTAATGCACCGGCATTTCCTCTCATGAGTTCCTCTTGTCTATTTAATTCGATCTTTGTAAGCTCGATGCTGTTTTTTAATGTCAGATACTCCTCTTGCAATACGATAATTTCCGGATTAAGCAGCGTAGCGATTAGTTGTCCTTTCTTTACAACAGAGCCGGGAGAAATATATAAGGATTGTATTTTTCCTCCATATAACGACGATATGGAGGCTTTATCTTGATTGTGTACCCGAACAAAACCCACAGCTTGCAAGCCGTTTTTTAGATCCTTTTTTTCAATATAACCTAAGGTAGCATCGATGGCCTTGAGTTGATCTTCGCGAATACTGAGCAGGCCGAACGTTTTAGCCTCTTTTGCGGTGTTTTCTGCCGTTTCGGTGCGGAAAGAATTGGTTGATGCTTTATTTGAGCGATTTGACTGACAGGATAAATTCAACAGGATGGCACAAACGCATCCCCATAATTTTATTCTTTTCATTTTTTGTTTTTTTGAGCTATGCTGGTATGGTTATTTCCCTGTTAGATAATTTATAGTGGCTACCACCTGATTATACCGATTAAGTGTTTCAAGGTATTGGAGGTGGGTATTAAAAGCTTGTTCTATACTTTGTGTATAAGCTACGTAGTCAATCTCACCTTTTCTATATCCTAATCTCGAAGAGGCGATCAATTCGTCCGCTTCTTGCAGTCCACTATCTTCATAAAATATAAGGGCAGCCTGTAACGGTCGGTAATAACTTAATTGTTGCATAAAAGTCGTTTTTAAATTATTGAAGGTCTGCTCATATGCGTATTCAGCAGCTTTGGTTGCCAGTAGAGAAGCTTTTACTTTCGCTTTTTGTGCGGCTAAATTAAATAGAGGTACTGCGACCCCTAGAGAAACACCAGCTATTTTAGTTCTTTGTCCGTATGATTTGTTTATTCCTTCCGGATTCCATCCCTGAAGAATGAGTTGCTGTTGATAGCCAACAGTGATATCCGGTAAAAAAGCCGATTTCTGTACCTTGACCGATTCTTCCGCTACGCGGATTTGTTGATTAGCAAAAGATAGCAGCGGGTTGTTTTTAAGTGCGACACTATCTGTTGTTGATAAAATACTTAATTTATAATCTTCTTGCTCTTTTATATCGTATGGTTCGGATACATTAAGTAAACGCATCAACTCCTGCAAAGCAGCTATTTTAGCAGCGCCTGCCTGTTGCTGTTGTAATTGAAGCTGTCGATAACGATTGGATGCAATCAGTAACTCGGTCTTCGAAGTTTCTCCTGTATTATAACGCAGTTCGGCGATTTTGAGAAATTCATTCAAGATGCTATCCTGTTTTGTCCGGAGCTTGAGTGATTGATTGGCATAAACGAGATTAGCAAAAGCGATACGCACGTCACGTATAAGGTCGTTCTTACTTACTGTTAGACTTGTTGCCGCTAATGTGGTTTGTTCTTCTAACAGTTGTCTTTTAGCACCGTATACCGTTGGGAAGCTGAATGTTTGACCAATACCTATGTTGTTGTCCGGACTGGCGCCTTCTAAAGGAGATTGCGCTGCCGAAATATCTATGTTGGCCGGATCAAAAGCGCTTTTTTCCAAAGCTTTCTGTCTAAGCCGATTTACATCAGCTTCTTTAAGTCCAGGATTGTTTTTCAAGGCCATGTTTATGGCTTCGTCTAAGCTAATTCTGCCTTGGATCATGTCTTGTTGATTTTGAGCGGAAACGATAAGGGAAGGTCCGGTAAGCAGTACTAGCGCTAAGGAAATCATTCGGATCAAGCGTTTAGGACTCCTAAGTTTGAAAGAGTAGAAAAGAAAATAAAGTATCGGCAAAACAAATAAGGTAAGGAGTGTCGCAGTTACTAAACCTCCTATGACAACGGTGGCCAATGGCTTCTGAACTTCAGCTCCGGAACCGGTGGATATAGCCATAGGTAGAAACCCGAGGGACGCCGCTGTTGCTGTCATCAATACAGGTCTCAGCCTGGAGAGTGATCCTTCAAGAATACGGCGTAGGATGTTTCCCTGTCCTGCTTTTTTCAACTGATTGAATGTACTAATCAATACGATACCATTCAATACGGCTACGCCGAACAAAGCAATAAAGCCGACGCCGGCTGAAATGCTAAATGGCATATCACGAAGCTTTAGAGCGATTATTCCACCTATAGCCGACATCGGGATGGCGGTAAATATTAATACGGATTCTTTCGTCGAGCGGAATGTAAAGAACAGTAAAACGAAAATTAGCAACAAAGCTAGGGGTACTGCGATGAGTAGTCTCGATTTTGCTTCTTGCAGATTCTCAAACTGACCTCCAAAGGTATAAAAGTAACCATCCGGTAATTTTACTTCTTCATCAATTTTATTTTTGATGTCGTCAACAACACTTTGGACGTCACGACCTACAGTATTGAAACCGACTACTATACGTCTTTTTGCATCGTCGCGACTAATTTGCGCGGGGCCATCTTTAAACTCGATATTTGCCAGCTGAGAAAGTGCAACTTGTTCACCATTTGAAATCGGCACGAGCAAATTACGAACATCGTCAATATTGTTTTTAACAGTACTATCTAAGCGTAAAACTAAATCAAACCGCCTTTCATTTTCATAAATTACACCGGCAATTGCACCGGCGAAAGCCGTATTTAGTGCTGTGTTTAGTGCTTTGATGGTTGTACCGTAGTTTGCAAGTTGGTCATAATTATAGGTTACTGTAATTTGCGGTAATCCACTGATGGGCTCGGGTAATACACCGGAAGCTCCGCGAACGGTGGCGATTGAAGTTGTCACCTTATCAGCATAAGTCGCAAGCGAATCTAAGTTCTCGCCAAAAATTTTGATTGCCACATCTTGCCGGATACCCGTCATTAACTCGTTAAAGCGCATTTGTATGGGCTGATTGGCTTCGATATACACGCCTGGTAGTAATTTTAACGCCGCCTCCATATCGGTAGCAAGCTGCTCATAACTACGGTCGCTTTTCCATTCTGATTGATTCTTTAGAATAACCATGAGATCGGTTGCTTCAGGTGGCATTGGATCGGTTGGAACTTCAGCAGAACCCGTTTTTCCAACCACCATTTTTACTTCATCGAAAGTTTTGAGAATTTTAGCGGCCTTCATCGACGTTTCGATACTCTGTGAAAGTGACGCACCTTGTGGAAGTACACACTGAAAAGCAAAGTCACCTTCTTTTAGTTGCGGAATGAATTCTGCTCCCATTCTTGAGAATAGGTATGCACTTCCTCCAAAAAGCAACAAGGTAAATGATAGAATCCAATAGGGTGCTCTTAATGCTTTTTTTAATAAAGGAGTATAAAACCGTTGTAATTTATACATTAAACGATCGGAAAAAGTCTTTTTTTGTATTGGTTTTTTAGAAAGAAAAAGCGCGCACATCATCGGGACATAGGTCATGGAAAGTATGAGAGCACCAATGATCGCAAAACTAACAGTCTGCGCCATTGGTTTGAACATTTTCCCTTCAATACCCGTTAATGCTAGAATAGGGATGTATACCATTAAAATAATGATTTCGCCAAAAGCAGCACTCGATCGGATTTTTACAGCTGAATCAAATACATGATCGTCCATTTCTTCTTGGTTTAATCTGAAGGCAGATTTTCGTAGGCCAAGGTGATGCATTGTGGCTTCTACGATAATAACTGCTCCGTCTACGATCAAGCCAAAATCGATAGCACCTAAACTCATCAGATTGGCACTGACACCGAAGATGTTCATCATTGAGAATGCAAAAAGCATGGAAAGTGGAATAGCAGATGCGACGATAAGGCCGGCACGAAGGTTACCGAGAAACAGGACAAGAACCAAAATAACGATCAAGGCACCTTCTATTAGGTTACTTTTGACGGTATCAATGGCGCGATTCACTAGATTTGTTCGGTCTAGATAAGGTTCGATTACAATATCTTTGGGAAGCGACTTTTGTATCGTCCGCATCTTTTCCTTAACCAGCTTTACGACCTCTGCACTATTAGAGCCCTTTAACATCATAACCACACCTCCCACTGCCTCCCTTTCTCCATTATAGGTTAAAGCGCCATATCGTATGGCGCCACCAAATTGTGGACTGGAGATATCTTTAATTAAAATTGGAACACCCTTACTATCTTTTTTGATCACAATGTTTCCAATATCGGTTAAACTCCGCGCCAAGCCGAGTGAACGGATATAATAAGCATTGGGCTTTTTATCGATATATGCCCCGCCTGTATTCTCATTATTGTTTTGTAAGGCGGTGAATACTTCGGCAATTGTAATGTTATAAGCCTGCAATCTATCCGGACGAACTGCAACTTCGTACTGCTTTAATATTCCGCCGAAGCTATTAACCTCGGCTACACCGGGAGTTCCATACAGTTGCCGCGCTACTATCCAATCTTGCATTGTTCGAAGATCAGTAGGTGAATATCGTTTTTCAGCACCTGGTCGGGGATGGATGATATATTGGTAAATTTCCCCTAAACCAGTAGTGATAGGTCCCAATTTCGGTTCGCCGATACCTGGTGGAATTTGGCTTTGAGCTTCTTTTATACGCTCGGCAATCTGTTGCCTTGCCCAATAAATATCTACTTTCTCTTTGAATACTACCGTAATCACTGAAAGACCGAAACGACTAATACTTCTTATTTCGATCATCTGCGGAATGGTGGCAACGGATAGCTCAATTGGAAAAGTAACTAATCGTTCGATTTCCTGAGCTGCCAGACTGGGAGCACTGGTAATTATTTGCACCTGATTATTGGTAATGTCAGGTAACGCATCAATAGGAAGTTTAGTTGCAGACCATACCCCCCAAACAATGAGTGCAAAGGTAAATATACCTACAATCAGCTTGTTTTTTATACAAAAAAAAATGATTTTATTCAACATAAGTTACACGTAATGTATAGCATACCGTAACGGTATCTATACAAATTATTCCAATATGACTAACGATTGTTCACGGGCGGATTATAAGACTTTCCCGTGAATGACATTTTTATGGAAGGTGTAATCTGTTATGCGTCAATAGCAAAAAAGGTAATTATTGAAGAATTACCATCACTAAACACATAGTTTCTAAGTATTACACAACATCCTGTTAAAGACTAATGTGCTTTTTGGAGGCTGCCAGATACTTGATACCTGTTCATTTGAGAAGTAAACTGTTAAAGGGATTGCCGGACAAGTTTGTAAGGGTATATACGGTAACCAATCATTCGTTGCCGGAAGAATTTTAAAGTTATGTAGGGAATAACCACAACTTTCATTATGGTGATGATCACAGGGGAAATTTGTGTCTTCTTCATCATCTGAAGCATCATGCTTTTCAACTCCCTGACTGTGCTCTTTCAGAAATTCTAAAAGTGATATTTTTCCATGATCTTCTAAATGATGAGCGTAGTGTGCAGGAAACGAGGTCACAAATAGCAAAGCATCTTGTGGAATTATCATCCAAATAAAGAAATAGATAACACTTATTTTCTTTAATATTGCCATCGCTATTGATCAACTACGAACAAAGCTATTAAAAATTATTGAAAATGAATAGGATCCTTTTCCGTATTGTTCGAGCGGGATACCTAACTAAGCGATGACAAACACATGTATATAAAGCAATTACAATATATACTGGCGGGCCTAGTATTCGCAGTTTTATGGTCGTCTGCGTCCATAGCTACGAAATGGGGATTACAGGTTTCACAACCTTTTGTTCTAGCGATTACTCGATTTTGTCTGGCCGGCGGCATTATGATTTTTATTTCTCATATTATGCTGAAACATCGTTTACCTCATGGGAATGAATGGAAACAGCTGTTTGCCTACGGTATTCTCAATATTGGCGTTTATTTGGGATTGTATGTCCTTGCTATGCAGCACGTGTCCGCAGGTCTTGGATCACTTTTTCCCGCAACAAGTCCAGTTTTTGTGAGTGTGATTTCCGCGTTGGTTTATAAACAACGAATCACCGCCAAAATATTGTTCAGCTTAAGCTTGTGCCTCATCGGTATTGTTGTTGCCGCCTATCCTTTATTAATGAAGAGCTATGCGTCCCCTATCGGTTTGTTTTTGCTTCTACTGAGCATGTTATCTTACTCGTTGGGGTCTATTTACTTCGCTAAGAAGAACTGGCAGAAACTAAATATACTTACTATAAATGGTTGGCAAACGATATTAGGCGGTTTACTGCTTGTACCCTTCATGCTCTTCTATTACGATCGGTCCCTAAATACTTATAATATAACATTTTGGAGCGCGGTGAGCTGGTTAGCATTTGTTGTTTCGATTGGTGCTGTTCAAATTTGGCTTTACTTGATTAGGCAAGATGCCGTTAAAGCCTCTTTTTGGCTCTTTTTGTGCCCAATATCCGGTTTTTTTATTGCCTGGTTGCTTGCCAACGAACCAATTGATGCATATACCGGCCTAGGTGTAATGTTGGTGATAGCGGGGCTAGCCCTTGTGTTAAAAAGAAAATAGATCGGATAAACCAATCCGTACATGCCATACGATCATTTGTTACTTTAAAAGAAATAAAATGGATAAAACCATTGTTATTAAATAACTTAATTATTATGTTTGTTTAGGTATTAAACTTATTGTTATGGGAAAATTTGTTATTAAAACAGCTAAAAACGGCCAATTTTATTTTAATTTAAAAGCAGATAATGGTCAGGTGATTTTATCAAGCGAACAGTATACAACCAAATCAGCTTGTAATAATGGTATATCGTCCGTGAAAGAAAACGCAAAGTTAGATGAGCGGTACGATAGCAAAGAATCTAGCAATGGAAAATTCTTTTTCAACTTGAAGGCAAAAAACGGACAAATTATTGGTACCAGCGAGATGTATGAAACGAGTTCCGGTCGTGATAATGGTATCAGTTCCGTTAAGAAAAATGCACCTGACGCCACAACCATAGAAGAATAAAGAAATAGAATGGTAGCTAACTTAAGTTGGCGGCACCAAAAGTTGTATAGGATCCGATTCTACGGAAAATGTACAACTTTTTTTATTTTATGCGATGTTTAACCTTGCTATATATTGCTGTCGACCAATTTATTACTAGTCAATTTCATCGATGATAGGCGATGTAAACAGACTGTGTTGACTGGCAGTGAACAAGTCTCTCCACATACGATTAATCTCTTCGGTGGGGCTAGCTGCTTTCATACCACAATAGGGATATAGTTTGGCTACCCATTGCTGCGCGGTCTTTACCAACAAACGAGTATGTTTACTGATTTGTTCGAGTAGAGCTAAGTCGATAGCATTCGTTGTATTCAATTGCATCCAGGATTTTTCAACTAATTCATAAAGTTGGCGTTGTAAGTTATTCATTTCCAGTTTGGCATTTGACAAATATTGATCGGGTAACTTCATTTTCCCATGGTAATTATCCCGTACGTCACTGTACTTTTCATCAAAGATTTCGTGGCATAAATCGAGAAACCTACAGGTCATACCGAGGGTGTTAACGCATAATGTAGCTTCTGCGAACTGTTGAAACGGATAACGATAAATCGGAGCCTTTAATATTGCACCTTGGGGGTCTATTTTGAAAGCCCTCCTCTTTTCTACTTTTAGATTATTTACCTCAAAACTATGACTCGCTGTTGCTTTCAAGCCCATGGCATTCCAGTCGTGCAAAATGGTGACTTCATCCTGTAAAAAGAAAAAGGATTTTATTACCGGTTTCTTTGCCGCATCCAGTAATGGTTCTCCATTTTGGTAAATTTCACAATTTGCCGTGAAAACAGTATTATGTGCAGCCCCGGTGGCATATTGCCATTTACCGGATACTAAATAACCCTCTTCCATTATTTCAGCATGGCCACCTACTCGTCCGCTGCCACCGAAACACACTTTTTTGTTGCTGAATAAGGGGTGTGCGATGTCCTGATTTAAAAAGCCGACAAACATGTTGGCTCCGCTGCAGAGCGTCACCGTCCAGCCTAGGCTTCCATCTATTTCGGCCAACAACCGTTCTATTTGAAGGGCTTCTGTTAGGGAGAGGTCCAGCCCGCCGTAAGCTTTGGGTACAAAGAGATTAAAAAGCTTATTTTCGTATATAACTGCTAATTGTTTAGTTGTTAAACTACCTTGTAATTCGGCTTCTAAGCTTTCTTGACGCAATTCTGCAGCTATTTTTTTTAATTCTTGAAGAAGTTTCATTGATTTATCATTTATACATTAAGCTGTCGGTAAATCTTCTTTTTCCATGCGAAATAACCAAAAATGGCGACAATGAAAAGTATCAACGTTAATATCGCATAAAGCAAAAGATCTTTATGAATATAAAGCGGGATCGCAAAAGCGTTGCTTATATTCAGTAGCAACCAATTTTCAATTTTTCTTTTTGCCAATAACCACATCCCGGCCCAAGCCGTTACACTTACCCAAGTATCCCACAGTGGGACGGTAGAATCCGTGAAATGGATGAGAATCTTATATAGAAAAGGCGTTCCCAGCAAAAGAAAACCAGCAACGACCAGCCAATCACTTGTTGAGCAGGTCGTAATGGGCACCTTTTCACTACTTCCTTTTCTAAGCCAGTAATACCATCCATATATGCTCATTACGAGGTAGTAGGCATTTAGTAAAATTTCCGCATATAGGCCCGCTTCGTACAAAACAAACATCGTAATGAGAATACTGATAATGCCGCAGGGATACAGAGCTACTTTGTTGTACCGTGCCAGTAACACCTCCGCTATTCCGAAAAGGACTCCAAACCATTGTATCAGTGGTGTTTGTATTAACTGTTCTTTAAAGATAGTTAGCCATTCTGCCATGTCACGCATTTTAACGAGCTATTTGCCTATTAATTTTACAAGAGCTGCGAAGTTAAGCTTAATTTGTGCCAAATTTGAAATATTCATCGTTTCTTCTGCAGCGGGAAATAATCTCAATTTTCACCAAATACAGCACAACGAAAACAATTATGCTAAGCTATTGTTAAGTGATGGATTTATTAAAGATTCATTTATTCACATGTTAAATTCCCCTTCTCCGGAAAAAAGACCTTATTCTTTTGAGTTGGCTTCAAGCTTATTGTCATTAGTACTCATCATTGCAGTTCTCTACTTTTTACAAAGCGTGCTTGTCCCTCTCATGTTTTCTATTCTAATTGCTATTTCGCTTTATCCCGTAACCAGGTTCCTCGAAAGGTTCAATGTTCATAGAGCACTTTCAGCAATTCTTTCTGTTATATTAGCGATATTAGTTATAGCCGGACTCATCTGGTTTATTGTACATCAGGTAATCGTGATTGGCCATAACGGAACAGATCTTCAAAGTAAATTCTTGACCATATTTAATACCATCCAACAATGGATAACTGTTAAATTCGGTGTTGAGCCGGGGGAGCTGACCGCAAAGGTAAAGGAGTTGTCTAATCGGGCTTTATCGAACGCAGGCACCTATCTTTCAGCTGCTTTTGGCTCTGTGGGCGGTATTTTAGCAGGTCTTGTGATTGTGCCACTTTTTTCTTTTTTCCTTCTTTATTACCGGGATTTTTTTCGCGAATTTTTCTTTCATGCCTTCCGCAGTACATCTCAAGATAAAGTTCACGAAACCCTTAATCGTATTTATAGTGTTGTTCAAAGCTATTTGCTTGGTTTGATTACGGTAATGGCTATTGTTGCCGTTTTGAATACGGTTGGATTACTGTTGATGGGAGTGGAATATGCTTGGTTCTTTGGCACCTTAGCATCTCTACTGATGTTACTGCCTTATATTGGTATTGCCATTGGGTCTATACTACCTGCAGTGTTTGCACTTGCCACGAAGGATAGTTATTGGTATGCCATTGGCGTTGTCGCTTGGTTTCAAGTTGTGCAATTCTTGGAAGGCAACGTTATTACACCGAATATTGTCGGTAGTAAAGTGAGTATTAATCCGCTAATGGCGGTAATTGCTATTTTGCTTGGGGGAATGTTGTTCGGACTAGCGGGTTTAATACTGGCACTGCCGTTAACGGCGGTTATTAAAGTTTTATTTGACGCTATTCCTTCCATGAAAGCTTTTGGTTTTCTAATAGGAGAACCCGAAAAATATCATTTGAAAAAGCATTCGACAATGGTATTACTAAAAAGATGGAAGTTAAAGGATAAATTAGATAAGGATAAATAACTTGTTCATCATGATCGACTGTCAGCGATTGCGCAATTTTTGACAATCGCTGATAATACATTTTATCCCTGATCTTCCAACAAAAGCTCAAGTTCTTTTCCTGCTATTAATAGCTCTTCCGTGATTTTTCTCGTGTACTGCTTAATTTCTTCTTTAAATGCCTTGACGGACGCTCCGGAGCGTATTTCTTCCAATCGCTTTTCCCATTGACCTGTTAGCTCCGCTTGTGCAATTAGTTTATCTTTCACTATGTCGTATACAGCAAGCCCGGTTTCCGATGGCAGTAAGTTCTTTTTCTTTCTTGTAATATAAGAACGCTTTATCAAGGTTTCGATGATTGATGCGCGCGTTGCCGGAGTCCCTAGCCCACTTCCTTTCATTGCATATCGCAGTTCTTCGTCCTCAATTTCCTTACCTGCCGTTTCCATTGCTTTCAATAAGCTTGCCTCGGTATAAAGTGGTTTAGGCTTGGTTTGTTTTTCAGCGATGCTTTTTTCTATAATAGCCAAGCTTTCGCCTTCACTTACTTTCGGTATGGTGTTGTTCTCCGGTTGATCTTGATCATTCTCTTCCGGTTCATTGTATACGGCGCGCCAGCCCGCAGATCGAATTACGGTACCATTTGCGATGAATGTTGAACCTGATTCAATGGTAATCTTAGTGAGGTCCTTCACACAGACCTCATGAAAAGCCTCTAACATCCTTCCGATAATCATGTCATATAGTACCTGCTTATCAGGTGACAGGTTTCGTGCCGGTTCTCCCGTCGGTAAAATAGCATGGTGATCTGTCACTTTCTTGGCATTGACACTTCTTTTGTTGAGTTTGTTATTGGCCAAAACTATAGCTTGTTTCGAAAAAAAAGGATGCTGTTGTTGCTTTTCGATGAGTTGCGGAATGGTTTCAAAAACATCATCACCTATATATTGACTACCTGTACGAGGGTATGTTATTAATTTTTCCTCATATAGGCGTTGTAGAATTGCCAGCGTTTCATCAGCGGTGTATCCTTTCTTTTTGTTCGCTTCTTGCTGTAAGCTACTGAGGTCGTGCAGCAATGGAGGTTGCTCCTTTTTTGTTTTTGTTTCGACTTTGCTGATATCCCCCCCTGTAGCAAATCCATCTGCTACACTTTTGACGGCATTAAGAACTTCTTCTGCCTCTTCCCTTTTATAATAGTTTTTTTTGGAAACGGCTTTGAAGTTCTGCCCGTCCTTTTGCAAGGAAATGATGACCTGAAAATAAGTCTGAGGGATAAAGTTCTTGTTCTCCAGGTATCGAGCGCAAATCATTGCCAAGGTGGGAGTCTGCACCCGACCCAAAGATAACACGGTTTTAGATCCGGCTGATATACTCAGGGCTTGGGTCGCATTCATCCCTACGAGCCAATCAGATTCAGAGCGGCAATGAGCTGAATAAAACAAGGTATCATAATCCTTGCCGGGTTTAAGGTTCCTAAACCCATCTTTAATGGCTGCATCAGTCTGTGAGGAGATCCAAAGTCGCCTAAACGGCTTTTGACAATGGAGATAATGATAAATGTATCTAAAGATAAGCTCTCCTTCCCTACCGGCATCCGTTGCTACAATAATCTCCGTCGCTATATCAAAAAGAGCTTTTATGGTATTGAGCTGCTTGCGTACAGATGGATCCTCAATCATACCTTCGTTCGTTCTGATTTTTCGAACACTCAGCTTTAGTTTTTGCGGAAGCATCGGCAGATTTTTTACTTTCCATCCTATATATCCATATTCTTGCGGTGGGGCTAATTGCAGTAAATGACCAAAGGCCCAGGTAAAGGAGTATCCTTTGCCTTCTATATATCCGTCTCTTTTCGTCGTAGCTCCAAATACCTTTGCCAGATCACGTGCTACAGACGGCTTTTCTGTTATAATGATCTTCATTAAGATTGCTTTTGGAACCGCTAAATTAGGGTATCTACGCTTAAATTTCGTCTTTTTTTATTAGATGATTGATTGTCTTTTGTTTAGCAAATTGTATTTTAGTTTACTTTAAAAATAATATGGAAATCTTATCATACCTCTTTTTTGGAATAACGATTTCGATCGTGTTATTGTTTATCTGGTCAAAGAGGAAACGAGCCGGGAGAAAGGGGGCGCAGGAAGGCTTGACCGAAACTTATAACGGGATATTAGAACAATACGTATCCTTTTATAGGGACCTTAATGACGCGGACCAAGAGCGCTTTCTTAACGAGATTACCATTTTTTTAAGAGACGTGCACATTGAAGGTGTTGGTACAGAGGTGAATGAGCTGGACCGGGTCTTGATTGCCTCGAGCGCTGTTATCCCAATTTTTAATTTTCGCGGTTGGCGCTATAAAAACCTTAGTAACATTGTCTTATATCCTGATACGTTTAACAGTGACTTTCAATTTGTTGGTGCACGCCGAAACACGTTGGGTATGGTAGGCGAAGGTTTTATGAATGGCCAAATGATATTATCGAAAAGTGCCTTACATCACGGATTTTCGGAAAATAGCAATGGGAGTAATACAGCAATTCACGAGTTTGTTCATCTGATCGATAAGCGAGATGGAAGTGTCGACGGAATCCCTGAGCTTCTTTTGGCACGCCCCTACGTGATTCCCTGGATAAAAATGATGCATGCTGAAATGCATCGGATTAAAGCGGGTCGTTCCGATATTGATCCTTATGCGCTAACAAATGAAGCAGAATTTTTGGCTGTTGTATCGGAATATTTCTTCGAAAAGCCAACTAAATTCAGAGATCACCATCCCGAACTTTTCGATCTCCTGACAAAGATGTTTGGCAAAAAGCCTTGAAAAATGGACTTCGTTCCGTTCTATCCTGCATACGATTAACTCGTTTGCTTAGTGAGAAAGAAGTAGTGAACTGTTTCCTTATTTGTTGGTTAAAGCAGCTGCTAAAACGAAAAAGGATTTAGTATTAGATTTTCAGTCCTTTTTTGTTTGTTAAAATAAAGCCTTAAAAATTATTTAACTGTTTATTAATATGTGTTTTTGTTGTGAAAATATTAATAAATTATCTATTTTCACCAAATCCAAACAGAAGGCGATGATAAGTTGCCACAGCTTAATATCGACTGTTTTACAATCATTCAAACAAAAGAAATGAACTTTAACGATCAATTGAAATCTCTATTTGTACCGGAAAGCGAAATACCGGAAGAGTTTGCCATTCATGAAGAACTCCATCAGCGAGAATATCTCTGTGATGGGGAGATGCGTAGCTGGACAGGTCCCGTCAGCGAAGTGTACTCGCCCATATGTGTACCCGACGCGCAAGGAACTTTGCAGCGTAAATTTATTGGCACCTATCCTATTTGTACCGACAAGGAAGCCTTGGAAGCACTGGATGCCGCTGTAAACGCCTATGACAACGGTCGTGGCGAATGGCCTACTATGAGTATTGACAATCGGATTAAATGTCTACAAAAATTTGTTTTCAAAATGAACGAGCAACGCTCGTTGGTAGTTAAGCTGATTATGTGGGAGATTGGGAAATCTCATACGGACGCGGCGAAAGAATTTGACCGGACAGTTGATTATATAAACGCTACGATTGATGCACTAAAAGATATAGACCGTCAGTCATCCCGATTTGAGATCGAAGAAGGCGTCGTAGCACAGATAAGACGGTCGCCCATTGGTGTAGTTTTATGCATGGGGCCATTTAACTATCCATTAAATGAAACATTCACAACGCTGATCCCGGCGATTATTATGGGAAATACATTGCTTTTTAAACCACCGAAACACGGTACATTATTGCATTATCCTTTATTGAAGGCTTTTCAGGAGTCTTTTCCAAAGGGTGTAGTTAATACGATCTATGGACGAGGAGCAACGATTACACCGGGCCTGATGCAAACAGGCAAAATAAATGTGTTAGCTTTTATAGGTTCAAGTAAAGTAGCAAATGACCTTAAAAAACGCCATCCAAAGATTAATCGCTTGCGGGCTGTACTTAGCTTAGATGCCAAAAATGCGGCAATCGTTACTAAAAATGCCGATATTTCGCTTGCTGTTAATGAAACTGTATTGGGCGCTTTATCATTTAATGGACAGCGGTGCACCGCTATTAAGATCGTTTTTGTTCATAAGGACATTGTGGATGATTTTCTTATTAAGTTAGGGGAAGCCATTGCAAAATTGAAATTCGGTATGCCTTGGGTTCCGGGTGTTAGCTTAACCCCCTTACCGGAGCCAGGTAAACCGGAATATTTAAAAGAGTGCATCGATGATGCTCTCCTACACGGTGCAAAGGTCGTTAACGAAAATGGCGGAGCTAGTCTAGCTTCTTTTGTTTACCCCGCAGTGGTTTATCCTGTAAATGAAAAAATGAAATTGTATCGCGAAGAACAATTTGGCCCCGTTATTCCGGTAATTCCCTATGACTCGATTGAGGAGCCAATTAAATATCAGATTGATTCTCCCCACGGTATGCAGGTAAGTATTTTTAGTAATCATGCGCAGGAGATTGCATCGTTGATTGATCCATTCGTAAATCTCGTTAGCAGAGTGAACATCAATAGCCAGTGCCAAAGGGGACCTGACAAATTCCCCTTCACTGGTAGGAAAGATAGTGCAGAGGGCACCTTGTCTGTTGTAGACGCTTTGCGTTCCTTCTCTATTCGATCATTGGTAGCCACCAAAATGAATGACAAGAATAAAGAACTCATCAATGAAATTGTAAATCATCAAGATTCTAATTTCTTGAGTACTAATTTTATATTCTAAAAAAGAAGCAGTCTCCGGTTCTTGACGAAGACCCCTATCGGAGACTGCCTTTATGAATGTGTTTATTTCGGATTAACCAACCATTTTGCCAACTACTACCTTGATCATATTATTATAATCAAGATATTTGTTAGCAGTATTCATAATGGTTTCGGGTGTACTACTTTTTACAATCTGTAAGTGGCGATTATAGTATGTTAAATCCAATCCAACGAAGTGTACGTTTTTAAATTTATCTACATGAGAGAAAACGTTTTCCAGTGAGCCAAGAAAAGCACCATTCACGTAATTTTTTACTAAGTTTAGCTCTTCTATCGGTATTGGCTCATTTCGCAAACGATCGATTTCTTTTTCGATTTCTACCAGTGTTGCATTGGTTACCTCTACGCCAACTTCAGTTGCTATGGTAAAAAAAGCCCCATATTTTAAAGATGCGATGCCTGATCCGATGCCATACGTAAAACCTTTTTCTTCGCGAATATTGGACATCAATCGTGACCCGAAATAACCTCCTAAAATCGTGTTTAATAGCTGAAGTGAAGAAAAGTCAGGATGCTTTCGGTTGATGGTTTGGTAGCCTACTCGAATAGCTGATTGTAAGGCATCCGGTCGTTCAATAAGTATGAGATTTCCCTTTTGCGAGCCCTTGTCCACCATGCGCTGTTGCGTTTGATCAAGCGGGCGGGCATCCCATTGATCTCCGAAAATCTTTCTAACAGTTTGATGGACTTGGTTTGTCACTCTGCCCGATATAAATATCGTGCAATTACCTGCATTTATCTGGTGCTGATAGAGCTTCAAAATATCCGAACGCTCTAATCGATCATAGTCTTCTATTTCGGGGGAATATGCATATCGATTGCTGTCGAAAATAGTTTTGTTAAAAACTCTTCTTGCAACAAAGTCGTTTTTCTTTAATGATACAGAAAGATTTTGTTTGTTGTTACGAACATAAGTATTTAGCTCACTTTCGGGGAAAATACTTTCTGTTAGAACGCTTTTTACAATAGGCAATAACTTCTCTACGTGCTTATTTAGGGCATATAAAGTAAGAGAGGTATGATCAAAAGAATACTCCGGCTGCAAAAATGCGCCATAAAAATCTACTTTTTCCGCTATTTCCGCGCTCGCATATTGTTTAGTGCCCTCCAAAAACATACCGGCTAAGGCAATATTAAGTAATGGAAGGTGCAGATCTTCGGTATTCAGGTTTTGGAATACCCATTCTATTTTTACCAAATCCTGCTCCCCGGAGTTGAAAACAAAGAGATCTACTCCGTTTTGTAACACTTCGTGTTCGGGTTGCAAAAGCCTTACTTCTTCTACAACATTAAATTGGGGGGCAATGGTTCTGTCTATCATGCTAACTTGCTAAATAAAATAAAGTGGACGAATTTTCTAATTGAAATATTTGTTGTGCTGTCTTCTGTATATCCTCAGGGGATACATTTAGGTATTTTACAACTTCGTCGTTAAGCATATCTGCGTTGCCTAGCAATTCAAAATATGCCAGATTCATCGCCTTGTCAAGAATTGACATCTCTGCAAATACCATGGTCGATTCTATTTTATTCTTTACCTTTTCAAGTTCATATCCCAACACGGGCGTATTTTGTAAATCACGTAATTGTTCCCATACAGCGTTTTCGGCAAGCTCCATTGTGGTACTTGGCAAAGGTTTACCTTCTACTATAAATAAACCATTATCTAAACTGCCCAATAAATAAGCATTTATTTCACTGAAAAGCGATTGCTCTTTTACTAATCGACGGTACAATCGGGATGAATTACCTCTTGATAATATGTCTGAAATCAAATCGCAGGTATAATAGTCTTTTGAACGCCTATCGCTCATATGGAATGCCATATAGAGACTATTAACCGGTACATTGGCGGTAACTACCTCTCTTCGCGCCTCCAATTGCTTTGGCTCCGCCTCAAGATTGCGAATATATTTGGTACCGGAAGAAATGGAGCCGAACCACTTTTCGGCTAAATCTTTTACCACACTTACGTCCACGTCTCCGGCAATAACTAATATGGCATTTTGCGGCGTGTAATGTTTCTTAAAAAAATCCTTCACATCTTGTATTGATGCCAGTTCTATGTGGGAAATTTCCTTTCCGATGGTGGCCCATTTGTAGGGATGCTGTTTGTATGCCAACGGTCGTAACTTAAGCCATACATCTCCGTAAGGTTGGTTAAGGTAACGTTGCTTGAATTCTTCCGATACTACTTGTTTTTGCGTTTCCAGGCTTTTTTCGCTAAACGCCAAACTTAACATGCGGTCGCTCTCCAACCAGAAAGCAGTTTCCAGATTAATGGCAGGCAGCGTTATGTAATAATTTGTGATATCATTGCTGGTGAAGGCGTTACTTTCGCCACCAACTCGTTGCAGCGGCAAATCAAACTGAGGGATATTAACGGATCCACCGAACATCAAATGTTCAAAAAGATGAGCAAACCCCGTCTTATCGGGTTCCTCATCCCTTGCTCCTACATCGTAAAGTATATTGAGTACGGCCATTGGAGTCGACTTGTCTTCGTGTACCAATACCCTTAAGCCATTGTTTAACGTGAACCTTTCATATTTTACCATAGATTGTTGTTTTATTTTGGGTTAGCAAACCTACTATAATTTTTAGAATAAAAAACCTAACAATCTAATATTTGCCGGCTTTTCCGTTTAGTTTTGTATGGCAAAAATTACACAGCATGTTTCCTTTTAATTTTTTTAGTCCTATAGAGCGACTACGATACGAGCCTTTTTATAAAAAGAACTATACAGTAGATATCAAACGAGATGATCTGATCCATCCCTTTATCTCAGGCAACAAATGGAGAAAGTTAAAGTATCTGTTGCAAGATGCTCATAAAAACGGAAGGAATCATTTGGTAACATTTGGCGGAGCTTGGTCCAACCACCTCCTTGCAACCGCCGCTGCCGCTGCTTCATTCAGATTTAAATCTACCGGCTTTGTGCGAGGCGAGCCGGTAGACAACGCCAATCTGAAACTTTGTCAATTATTTGGTATGCAGCTTATATTTGTTGAAAGAGAGGCTTATAGAAATAAACAACATGTGTTTGATCACTACTTTGGACAGGACAAATATGCCTATTTCATCAACGAAGGAGGCGCTTCCTCTCTTGCTTTACTCGGTTGTGCGGAAATAATTGATGAGCTTCACACAGATTATGATCATATCTTTTGCGCCTGTGGGACAGGTACGACTTTAGCTGGCTTAAGTATGGGATTAAAACAGCGTAACCAACAAACCAAATTACATGGTGTTTCTGTTCTCGCCGGTGGTGATTTTCTCTTAAAGGATATAAAAAAATTGTACGATGAAGCAGACAACATTACAATACATACAAGCTATCACTTTGGTGGATATGCAAAAACAAAACCTCCATTAATGGATTTTACTAAGTCGTTTGTTAGCAGCACCGGTGTCTTAATAGAACCTGTGTATACCGCTAAAACCTTCTATGCATTGATGGATTTGATTGAAAACAATTACTTCCAAGAAGGTGCAAGAATTTTAGTCCTGCATACCGGTGGACTGATCGGTATTTTAGGCAAAATAGACGAGTTTTAGTGATATTTTGTTGAATTGGTATTTTTTTGTCATAAATAATAGGTTGAAATTGAAATATGAAATAATTATTCGGTATAAATTGCGTTTTTTGAAATTTTATCTTATGTTTGATAATAAACCAAATCAATAGCATTTTATGAACAGGATCTCCATTACTCCCGAAAATGCACAGGCCATTATTGGTAAACACGTACTTACTGATGGTTATGACTTAACATTGGATCTAAAGAAGAGCCAAGGCGTTATGATGTACGATTCAAAGCATGGCAGAGAAATTCTCGACTTCTTCACTTGCTTTGCTTCCGTACCACTGGGTTATAACCATCCTAAAATGTTAAATGATGGCGATTTCAAAGAAGATTTACTACTAGCAGCATTAACAAATCCATCTAATTCGGACATTTATACAATGCAGTACGCTAAATTTGTAGACACATTTGATCGTGTGGGGATTCCCTCTTATTTACCGCACGCTTTTTTTATTGCGGGAGGTGGTTTGGCCGTGGAGAACGCGCTGAAAACAGCAATGGATTGGAAAGTACAAAAAAATTTCCAAAAGGGATATATTAAAGAAAGAGGGTTTAAAGTTATACACTTTCAGAAAGCTTTTCATGGTCGTACAGGTTATACCCTTAGTTTGACCAATACACAACCGGAGAAAACGAAATGGTTTGCCAAATTTGACTGGCCCAGAGTGAGCGTTCCGTATATCGAATTTCCTTTTACTGACCAAGGATATGAAGATCTTCTTAAACGCGAAGAACAGTCGCTAGCTCAAATTAAGCAAGCTTTTGCCGACAATAGAGATGATATTTGCGCTATTATTATTGAACCTATACAATCTGAGGGTGGCGATAATCACGTAAGGAGAGAGTTCTTGGAACAGCTACGTATTTTAGCGAATGAAAATGATGCGCTTTTAATTTACGATGAGGTGCAGACCGGCGTAGGTTTAACAGGTAAATTTTGGTGCCATGAACATTTTGGGGCGAAGGCGAGGCCTGATATTATCGCATTCGGGAAGAAGATGCAGGTCTGTGGCATTTTAGTAGGCGAAAAAATTGATGATATAAAAACAAATGTCTTTAAGGTTCCCTCACGGATTAATTCTACTTGGGGCGGAAATTTGGTTGACATGGTAAGAGCGACTAAAATTTTGCAAATCATTGAAGAAGACAAGCTCGTTTCGCAAGCCGCCGAACTCGGTGAATATTTACAGCAAAAGCTTTTGACCTTAGCAGACAAGTACACGATAATTAATAATGTTAGAGGTCGAGGATTACTAGCAGCTTTTGATTTTCCGAACAAAGAAAGTCGAAATCATTTTTTAAAGAAAAGCCTTGATAAAAATGTGTTATTGTTGGGATGTGGAGAGCGAAGCATTCGTTTTCGGCCAGCTTTGGTAATACAACGTGACGATATTGACAAGGGTGTTAGCATAATCGGCGAAGTTCTTCAGTCCTTGTAATAGGCTATTCGGGAATGCGGGTAATAAGTATCTTATCGATACGCATTCCATCCATGTCAACAACCTCAAGCTCAAAATTATTCCATCTAACTTTTTCAGTCAAGGTAGGGATATGGTCTAACAGTTTTAACAATAAACCTCCCAGCGTGGTGAAATTATTGGTTTCAGGGACATCAGACACCTTGAAATATTGAATAAATTCAAAGAGGGGCAACTGACCGTCAGCTAACCATGTATTTTCAGAACGCTGTATAATTTGATAATCGTTTGCTGTATCCGTCTTATCACTTATCAATTCATCTAATATATCATTGATAGAAATCAGTCCCTGAAGATCACCATATTCATCTAAAACGATTCCATAATGCTGCTGTGCGCTTCTTAATAGCTCCAAAACTCGATAGGCCGCGGTATATTCCGAAACAAACAGCGCTTTTCTGACATGGCGCTTCAGGTTCGGTGAAGAAGTGGAGGATTCTTGCAGAAAAAGTTCCCTAACCGAAACCAGTCCTAGTAAATTATCCAACGATCGTTCACATACCAGATAAACCGAATGAGGTCGACTTCGGATTTTTGATTTTATGGTCTCCCAATTATCGTTTATATCAATCCAAACAAGATCCATGCGATGAGTCATTAGTTCGCCGGCCCTTCTATCTCCTAATGAAAAAACACGCCGGACAAGATCTTGTTCTATTGGTTGTATTTCCCCTCCCTCCGTACTATCTTTAATGATGGCATTTATTTCTTCTTCAGAGACGGCCTCATCATGATAGTCCTTTATTCCAAATAAGTTAAAAAAAAGATTGCTGGTTTTCGTCAGAATCCAGATAATAGGTAAAGAGATTCTGGAAAGTATGGTCATTGGCGCCGCGATAGTTGTCGCAATTGCCTCAGGATAATGCAAACCTATCCGTTTTGGAATGAGTTCACCGAATACAATAGTAAGATAGGTAATAAATAAAACGACTAAAAAGACTGCAACTGATTCCGCGTAAGGGGCGATTAACTCGATGCTTCTTAAATAGTTGGCCACGGTCAGCGTTAAACTTTTGCCGCTAAAAAGTCCGGTGAGAATACCAACAAGCGTAATACCTATTTGAACCGTTGATAAAAAGGTCGTTGGATTGTTGGCTAATTCGAGCGCTTTAGCTGCCCCCGTATCCCCTTTCTTTATTGAAGCTTCCAGCTTGAACTTTCTGGTTGAAACCAAGGCGAGCTCACTCATCGAAAAAAGGCCATTGATAAGAATGAGTGCAATGATGATTACAATTTCCATTATTCTATTAAATAAATCTAAAAGACGGGTTTATCTCTATCTTTATCTAACAAAATGGGCATCTATTGGTTTTTAGTACTTCTGAAGTTCTTATTCTATTTAAACGGCAATCTGTCTATTATACTTACTTTTATATTGTGTTGGTGAAAGGCCCGTGATACGTTTGAAGGTTGTCCGAAAGGACTTGGAATCACTATAGCCCACGTTATACATTACCTCATTTACGTTTTCATTGCTTGTCTCAAAACTTAACTTGGCGGCTTCAATTCTGACGCGTTGTATGTATTCTAAGATCGTGTTGCCGGTTGCCTTTTTAAAGCGTCGTTCAAAGTTCCTTCTTCCGGTGGCCAATTTATCCGCAAGATCTTCAACGGTAATGCGTTCGCGGAAATTCTCCTCAATAAGCTCCTGTGCACGCCGAACGGTTAAATCTTCATGATCTTTCTGTCTTTGAAAGATGATAAACTGAGATTGATTGTTTCTTTCGATATCAATTTCAAACATTTTCGATGATCGAATGGCCATTTCACGCCCGGCAAATTTCTCCACCAAATACAGGATGAGATTTAGCGACGAGTAGGCACCCCCACTTGTATAAATTCCCCTTTCGTCCGTAATAACCTTGTATGGCATCAGTTTCACGTGTGGGAACATACTACTGAATTCATTAGCCGATAACCAATGCGTTGTGCAGCTTCTACCGTTTAACAAGCCAGTAGAGGCCAAAAGAAAGGCACCGACACATAATGAGGCAATTTCGGCCCCAAGTTGATATTGCTTTTGAATCCAAGGCACAAATTCACGATTTACGGCTACAATATCTTTCATATTTCCGTGAATAGCAGGAATAACAATGAGGTCTGTTTTTTTTAGCTGATGAATCGTCGTGTCAGAACGTATGCTAAAGATTCTGCCCGATGAAACTGCTTCGTCTGAAAGGCCCACTATCTGAATGTCGAAAAGAGCTTCCTTTCCGGTGCTTTGTAGCGCTTCATTAATTTTAGAGAACATTTTATAGGTGGCTTCCATGCTACTCAAGCTCGTTTCGCCTATTGGATTAAGTAAAGAGATATGTTTCATGGAACGAGGTTTTAATGTTAAAATACCGCCTTAAACGCTTTAATTCAGATAACAAATTTAGCATAAAAGGGTGTCGCAAGCAACACCCTTTTATGACGCAATTTGCCTTGAATGACAACTGCTTTTAAATTTGGAGAACCGTTGTTCTATTTTTTCGGCGGGAGATCGAACGCGATTGCTTCGTGTTCGAAATGTCCTTTATGAGAGCCGTCGCAAAACGGTTTTTTTGATGACAGGCCGCAACGACAGATCGATACAACCGTGCGTCCATCCAAACCATATGGTGTACCGTTTTTGTCAACTATTTCAAATTCTCCTTCCACCCTTAGGGAGCCGTTTTCGTTGATTGTTAGTTTAGTTTTAGTCATGAGTTATAATTTGTGCAAAAGTATAAATATGTGGCAGCTCCTGTAAAAATAAACGCAATTCAGATTGATTCTTCGATTTTCTCTGACAGAAGGTATACATTTGTCAATTAAAGAGCCCTTATACTTATGAAAAGAAGCGCAGGTATTTTGCTTTATCGACTAAAAGACGGAAAGGTGGAGTTTTTCCTCGTTCACCCCGGTGGGCCATTTTTTGCGAAAAAAGATCAGGGCTTTTGGACGATCCCTAAAGGAGAGTTTGAAAATGCCGAACCTCCACTTTCCGCAGCAAAACGCGAATTTGAGGAAGAGACGGGATGCTCCATTGAAGGCGAATTTATTGAGCTGGACCCTGTGATTCAAAAGGGCGGAAAGAAAGTCCTATGCTGGTTGTTGGAAGGGAATATGGACTTGGATAACGTCCGAAGTAATACCTTTGAGATGATATGGCCTCCCAAATCGGGAAGAATACAACAGTTTCCCGAAATAGACAAGGCTGGATGGTTTTCCATAGACGAAGCAAAACGATTGATAAACGAAAAGCAAATTTCGTTCCTTGATCAGGCTTTTTCTCTCCTTAGTGCTCGGATGAATAGTTGAATAATCACTTCGTCCTATTTGGATCAATCAAGAAGTTAATCTCAATGGGATTTGCTGGCTTTTCTTTAAGTTATGAAGAAATGTTATCAAGAGTGGTTCGACTTCATGAATAGGCAGCGATTTCATTTCATCGCTAGTAGTTTTGCGAAGATAGCTTTGCAAGCTGCCCGCTAAATAGGCATCAATTAAGTCATTACAAACATATGAAGCTCTACATACGGCTCTTGTGTTTCCCAATTTTTTAGCAACGAAATCGAGACAGGCATTTAGGTTCTTTTTATAAGACTTCACCTGTTGCTCTTCAGTGCTTAGCTCAAGTAGGTACTTAAAAGCCCATAAGGTTGCATACCATGTTCTAAAATCCTTTGACGTAAAGTTCTGTCCGGTGTGCCTTTGGATATATTCATTTAAATCGCCGGAATCTAAGGAGCAGATTTCCTGATCGTCATTATAATATTGAAAAACCTCTTGGCCTGGAATTTCCATAACCTGACGAAGTCTCTTAGTCAAACTACGATTACTGAGTTTAATGTTGTGCTTTTTGCCCTTTTTTCCTGTAAAGTTAAAAGTAACAATTTGTCCTTCTATTTTTACATGTCGACTTCGTAAGGTCGTTAATCCATAACTGTTATTCTCCCGTCGATAGCGGTCGTTCCCGGCGCGCATAAGAGTGTTTTCCATGATGCTGAGTGCAATGGCAGAAACGCGGTCTTTACCAAGGTTTCGTTGTCTGCAATCAGCCGTAATCGCCTCTCTCAATGATGGTAGTACCTTTCCAAAGGCGAGGATACGATTAATTTTGTGTTTTTCTCTTGTTTCGTTCCATAGCGGGTGATATAAGTATTGCTTTCTCCCCTTATCGTCTAATCCGGTGGCCTGAAGGTGGCCATTATCGTAAGGACTTATCCAAACGTTTTTCCAAGCTGGCGGAATCACTAAACTTTTTATTCTTTTTATTAATTCTTTATCAACGATCGGCTTTTTATTGATGTCTAAATAGCAATATCCCTTCCCCTTTTTTACCCGAGTATAACCATCAGAACTATCATTACAATAGCGCAACTGCTGCTTGCTTACTTTTAACATAACTGTCCGAATTTAGAATAGTTAACATATATTACTAAGCTTTTGTGTGAATTAGGGAGCTGGATAATCGAATGTTTTTTACTAAAGTGTCAGACACTTCATTTTAGCACATGATGACGCAGAATAGGCTTAGCATGTTTTTTGGTACCGCATTAGATTTATGCTAATGCGGAGGGCGCTCGCATAATATTTGGAACTTTTTTTATGCGTATTTAACATGGAATCGAGCTTCTTTAATGTTTTCTTAACAAAAAATCAACAAAACCATCATTACCGATCGAAAAACAGTTGAAATGTTGCCGATTTGCTTTAAAAAACCAATGAACAAAATGAACAAAAGAAAAAAGTCCATCATTTACTAATTTGCATCACAAATAACAGATAGAAATGCTTTGTTATAATCTCACGCTATTCGAGGCAAACACAAAAGAATGATGATTGCATATTGTAATTTAAAGACACCTCTTCTATTTCTTTGTTCGCTTTTGAATTTATGCACATACAAAGCAAATTAATAAAACGAATGCTGATTTGGCCTTCGTAAGAACCTCACATAATAGTTCATCAAATTTATGAAACAGAACAATAAGCAGATTCCTTAAACGAAAAAAATCCAACCAACTATTTTTTATCGTTTACTACACTTATAATTATTAGCATCATGAAAACAGCAAAGTTGATTGGTATTACCCCTTTCGAGCTTCCTGATTTGGCTTTATTGAAGGCACTTAGTAAAACCCCTTTTGTACCGGTTCTCCATATCGGTAGAAATCACGATCAGATAGAAAAAATATACGATAATATAAAATCCTATAAGCCAAAGTCCATAGGTCTTTGTTTTCCTGACTCCCACATTCCATCAAAGGAACTTCCATCGTCTGTAGCCTATATTATTATGCCATTTTCTAACGAAATCTCAATGGAGGCTATTGACGTAGAAATTATTTTTCAAGTTTATTCTGTGGAAGAGGCAAGACTCGCCAAGGCCAGAGGTGCAAAAACAATTATTATTAAGGGAAATGAATCGGGAGGTCATGTTGCCTATGAAGCCACTTATATTCTATTCCAGCATGTGATCCAGGATTTTGATCTGCAAAGTCTATCAGTATGGGTACAAGGTGGTATAGGGATTCATTCTGCCGCAGCACTTATTGGATTAGGAGCGGACGGAATCGTAATGGATAATCAACTATCGTTATTCCCGGAATGTAAGGCACCGCAAGCGCTAAAAAATGTCATTGAAAAATTAAACGGCACCGAAACTAAATTAGTCGGTAACTTCCGCGTATTAAATCGCCCTAATGCACCGGAACTTCCCCAAGGTGCTACTTTCTCGGATTTACTTCCATACTTGAATGGAAACTATACACTGGAAGATTCTTATTTGCCTATGGGGCAAGATGTTATCTTGTCAAAAGGACTTGTTAGCAACTATAAAACAATCAATCACCTCGCATCTGGTTTACTTGAAGCTATCAATGGTCATATTAAGCAAGCCAAAACTGAGCATGTGTTAAGAGAAGATAATCCTTTAGCGAAGGAGCTTAAGATACGCTATCCAATAGCGCAGGGACCAATGACTCGAGTGAGTGATCTTCCAAGTTTTGCGGAAGCTGTATCTTTGGGAGGTGCACTGCCTTTTGTAGCACTTTCGTTAATGACGGGTGAAAAAGCAAAAGAATTGATCGTAAAAACGAAAGAAGTGCTTCAAGACCAAACCTGGGGTGTCGGAATCCTCGGTTTTGCGCCGCAAGAATTAAGGGAGGAACAGTCTCGCTACATTTTAGAGGCAAAGCCCCCTGTCCTACTCGTAGCCGGTGGTCGTCCGTCCCAAGCGATTCCTTTTGAAAAAGCCGGAATTAAAACCTTCTTGCACGTTCCTTCTCCTACCCTTCTTGACCTATTTATAAAAGAGGGTGCAAGAAAGTTCGTATTCGAAGGAAGAGAGTGTGGGGGGCACGTTGGTCCGTTATCGTCTCTGGTACTTTGGGAACTTCAAATTGAGCGTATTTTAAAAGAGGAACAGCTACCATCATTTGAACTATTTTTTGCCGGTGGAATACATGATAGTTTTTCAAGTGCCTTTGTATCCATCATGAGTGCTCCATTAGCTATCGGTGGTGCAAAAATTGGTGTGCTCATGGGGTCAGCTTATATTTACACAAAGGAGGCGGTTGATTCGGGTGCTATTCTGCCTGGTTTTCAGGAACAAGCGATAAAGCAGGCGGAAACCGTTCTGTTAGAAACTGCTCCCGGCCATGAAACCAGATGTTTGCAATCGCCTTTTACCTCCTACTTCGAAGAAGAAAAGCGGAGACTTGAAAAGGATGGTGTCGATAAAAAGCAGATATGGGAATCATTGGAGCAGTTAAACGTGGGGCGTTTGCGCATCGCTAGCAAAGGAATCGAACGGGTATCTGAGAATCTGATATATCTGAACGAGGATGTGCAATATCAAAAGGGTATGTACATGATCGGACAGGTAGCCGCTTTAAACAATAAGATCAGAACCATAGCTGATTTACACGAAGATGTTGCCAAAAACAATTATAAACATATTGAACATGCAGAGACCTTTACCTTAACAGAAACAACCAATCATGCGATCGATATAGCTATTATCGGAATGGCATGTATCTATCCGGGAGCACAGGATATTGACGCTTTTTGGCGGAATATACTAGATGCTAAAAATTGTATTACGGAGGTGCCTGATGAAAGATGGAATAAAGAGATTTATTATGATCCATTAGATACCAACGGCAGCAAATCTCCATCAAAATGGGGTGGATTTATACCGAAGATCGAATTTGACCCGCTTGAATTTGGAATCCCCCCGCAGTCGTTGGCCGCTATTGATCCAACACAGCTGTTGAGTCTGCTTGTTGCAAAGCGGGCACTTGAACATGCAGGTTATGCTGCGAAGGACGCTAATAAGGAGAATGTATCGGTTATCATAGGTGCGGAAGGTGGCAATGACTTGGCCAATAATTACAGTTTCAGAGCACTTTTCTCGCAATTTTTCGGCGAAATACCGAAGGAAGTTGATGAATCCTTACCAAAACTTACTGAGGACTCGTTTCCGGGGGTATTGGCAAATGTAATTGCCGGTCGAATTACCAATCGATTAGACCTTGGTGGCCGCAATTATACAGTGGATGCTGCATGTGCTTCTTCGCTGGCGGCTATTGACTTGGCATGTCAAGAGCTCATCCTCAACAAATCTGATATGGTGATTGCCGGAGCGGCGGATTTACATAATGGTATCAATGATTATCTGATGTTTGCCAGTACACATGCTCTTTCGAAAAAAGGTCGATGCGCAACCTTTGATGCGGAGGCTGATGGCATCGCTTTAGGCGAAGGTGTGGCAATGGTTGTGCTGAAAAGATTGGAAGATGCGCAACAGGACGGTGATCAAATTTTTGCCGTAATTAAAGGTGTAGGCGGCTCCAGCGATGGAAAGAGTCTTGGGTTAACAGCACCTCGACTTGCCGGACAAACGAAGGCATTGGAAAGAGCCTATTCGCAGGCGGGTTTATCCATATCATCTGTTGAACTCTTCGAGGCACATGGTACCGGCACGGTGGTTGGAGATCGCACTGAATTGAGTGCATTAACGCAGGCAATGGTTAAGAGCGGAGCCATCCCGCAACAAAGCCATCTTGGTTCAGTTAAAACCCAAATTGGGCATACAAAATGCGCGGCGGGTATGGCAGGCCTGATTAAAAGTGCGTTGAGTGTATATTACGGAATTAAACCGCCGACTATTAACTTAAAAGAACCTAATGGTTTTTACAACGAAAAAACAAGTCCGTTTGTATTTACCGACAAAGCTGGTTTATGGTCCAATCCACAACGAGTAGCCGGAGTTAGTGCTTTTGGTTTCGGCGGCACGAACTTTCATGCCGTTATTTCCAATCATGTAGATAACAAGGAAATACCGTTCTCTGTTACGAAGCAATGGCCCGCGGAGCTCTTTGTTTTCAGAGGAAATGATTACGAAGAGGCCAGTCTCCTACTCAAGAAAACAAAACGATTAATTGATCTGAACGACTCGGTAAAGTTACGTGATATTGCGTTCTCTCTTGCTACCTATAGCAATGCTCCGGTACAATTATCTATAATCGCTGATTCCATAGCAGATCTGCAATTCAAGATAGATTTGGTATTGTCCGGTACGCATGCGAAGGATACATACATAACAAAGGAGGTTAAGGGAAAAACGGCCTTCCTGTTTGCTGGTCAAGGAAGTCAGCGAATACACATGGCTAGAGAGCTATTGGTGAACTTTCCACGGATGAGATCACTTCTCAGTCGTTACCCGGCATACGAAAAAATACTTTTTCCTAGCAATGCTTTCAGTGAAGAAAGTTTAAAGAAGCAAAAGGAAGCCATTAAAGATACGCGTATGGCGCAACCGCTTTTAGGAATAATAGATATAGCGATTGCTAACCTTTTGAGTGATCTTGGCGTCATCCCCGATATGCTGGCAGGCCATAGCTACGGAGAGCTTCCGGCACTCGCATTTGCAGGGGTGTTCAATGAGGGGGATCTCGTTGCTTTAAGTAAAGGGAGAGCCGAAGCTATCTTGGCCTCGACAGGTGACGACAAGGGGATTATGGTAGCCGTAAACGGTGATAAAGCGATGATCGATCAGTTGTTGTCTTCGAGAAAGAACATATACGCCGTCAATCATAATTCTCCACAGCAATGGGTTCTAGCAGGCGAATCCGCTGTGATGGAAAGCTTTATGCAGGTCTTAAAGGAACAAAAAATTTCCTACCGGCAACTGGAAGTAGCCTGTGCTTTTCATAGTCCGTTAATTGCAAAGGCGGAATCTCTTTACGCTGATTTATTGAACGGTTTTTCATTTAAACAGCCTAGCATTCCTGTTTGGTCAAATACAAGTGCTGCTTTATACCCAACGGAAAGTACCGAAATCAAGAACCGTTTGGCTTCTCATATTGTCAATCCTGTGCTTTTTTCAGACCAAATAGAAGAAATGTACGCGAATGGTGCCCGAATTTTTATTGAGGTTGGGCCAGGTAAGACGCTAACAAGTTTGACAAAGTCGATTTTAGGCAAGGAAGAGGTTGTTATACATACAGAGGAAAATGGAAAACACGGTATTTTCCAACTATTAGTGGCTTTAGCG
Source organism: Olivibacter sp. EAT-5 (assembly GCF_044784325.1). Lineage (NCBI taxonomy): Bacteria > Pseudomonadati > Bacteroidota > Sphingobacteriia > Sphingobacteriales > Sphingobacteriaceae > Olivibacter > Olivibacter sp. EAT-5. The sequence goes on from NZ_CP173028.1 coordinate 4,741,881, forward strand.
CAATATATAGCTACAGGGAAAACCGTACAGATAGATGTTTTATTTGCAGATCGACAAGCAACTTGGTTAGATCTGGACAACCCGGAGAAACTCAAGAAAAGTTCCTCAATCTGGCTCGTGGATGGTCAGATGGCGATGCCTGCTCAAGGCAAACTACCCGCTTACAGTGCACTGCCTGTAACGAAGCCTATCATTAATTTTAAAGAACTGACCGTGCAAAACAACACAAAAAGTGATACTTTATCGGTACAAGGATCTGCTGAGCAGCTTACCTTGGAATATTTAGCAGGTATGAAGATGCTAATTCAAGCACAACGGGATGTCCTCCTCGCCTATCTAGGACAGCCTAGTACGAACAATTATATCCATACAAATCCTAATACGGTTCCGGTATCAATGCCTAGTCTCATTGAAAAGAGAGAACAATCTCCGGATCCTGTAGGTAAGAAAGCTAATGAAAACGAACTAATAACATCCGGTCCAAAAACGACAAAGCCTTTGTCTACGATTCTGATGGAGGTGGTAAGCGAAAAAACAGGTTATCCAAAGGATATGCTAGGAATGGATCTGGATCTGGAAGCAGATTTGAGTATTGATTCCATTAAGAGACTCGAAATTATTGGCGAGTTGCGTATACAGTTAAGTAACTTTCAGTTTAAAAATAAAAGCCAAGATGAAATGGTGGAACAATTGGCTTCCATCAAAACACTTAATGGTTTACTTGGGTGGTTTGACGCAAACATTATAAACGATGTTAATGAAACCTTAACAACGGAAATAACCCGGCAACAACCTGCGCTTCAGAAAGGTGATATCCAAGATATGATTCTAGGAATTGTAAGCGAGAAAACAGGATACCCAACGGAAATGCTCGGTCTTGATCTCGACTTGGAGGCTGATCTAAGTATAGATTCCATCAAAAGAATCGAAATAATCGGTGAACTCAAAGTTAAATTAGAGGCTATTATGCCTGGCGATGAGGAAAACCAAGAGCAAATGGAAAAGCTATCTGCGTTTAAAACCTTAAATCATTTGATCGATTGGATAGCCGCCAAACTATTAGCTAACGGTGAATCTAAAAGCCTTGCAGATAAAGAAAAGCCGTTCGTTGACACCTTACTTGGAAATAACGAACTTAGTGATACATTGAAACGGATCAAGTTTGAATTGACAGATGTTCATGCTTTATTAAAACAGGAATATCCTAATACCTTGCAAGGTGCAAAAGTTGCCATTACACGCGATGGGAATCTCGGTTTTCTGATTAAAGAGAAGCTGGAAGAACGAGGCGCAATTGTCGATATTGTACCACAAGAAAAAGACCTGGCAGGCTATGACGGACTGGTAATTTTAGATATGGTCGCATCTAATCACCGATTAAATATTATCGATGCCGTCCGCATGGTAAAATCGTTGGATATGAACCGTGTTAAGTGGGTTTATGTGTTATCTGATCACGGTGCTCATGTTGATAAGAATGAAGATCCCAAATTTCTACGAAGTTATCAGGGATATACGGGTTTTATTAAAAGTCTAGATAAAGAATATGATCAGGCAAAATGTCGGACCATTCATTTTATGAATGAAACAAAAGAAGATAAAATTCCTGACTTATTGATTGATGAAATGCTTTGCACGGATGAGCCATCAGTTATCTATTACAAAGATAATTTTAGACATGCAGTTAAAGAAACGAACGATCCTTTACAGACTGCAAACAGAAGTCCGTTTGTTATGGATAAGGATGCTGTTGTTCTTGTTTTAGGGGGTGCCCAAGGGATTACCGCCGCGTTAACTACACATTTAGCGAAGGAGTATCCTTGTAATTATGTGCTAGTAGGCCGGTCTTCATATCCGAGTGACGTGGACTCAAATCAGATTATCATGCAAAGCAAAGAGGAAATCAGAAAGAGCCTAATTGAGCAAGGGTATTCCAAGTCACCTGCGGAGATTGAACAAAGGACAATACAGTTGCATAAAACACAACAAATCCTAAGTAGCATGCAGGCTATTAGGGAACAAGGTGCAAATGTGAGTTATCATGCTGTTGACGTAAGAGATGAAGATGCGCTAGTGCTTCTGATACAGGAGCTCTATAAGAAATATGGCAGAATTGATGGCGTAATTCATGGAGCAGGTATTTTGGAAGATAAGTTGTTTGAAAATAAAACGGCTGATTCCTTCGAACGGGTCTTTAGTACGAAAGTGACCCCCTTACGCGTACTCGCTGAACAATTGAGAAATGATACGCAATTTATTGTGTTCTTTTCCAGCATAGCTTCTGTTTATGGAAATAGAGGCCAAACCGATTATGCAGCGGCAAACAGTGTGCTGGATCATTATGCAGAGGTGTTACGAAAGAAAATGAAAGGTCGAGTAATGGCAATCAATTGGGGACCATGGAAAGGTGCCGGGATGGTGTCCTCCAGTCTCGAGAAAGAATACGAACGTCGGGGCATATCGCTAATTCCCTTGGAAAGAGGAAAAGAAACATTTGCCAATGAAATAAAATATGGAAATGAGAGTCGGGTTTTAATTATGGCATAGTTACGCAGAAATGAATAAAAAAGATATTGCAATTATCGGGATGTCTGCTGTATTTCCGGGAGCTCCCGATATCAATTCGTATTGGAATAACATTTTAAAGAAAGTTGATGCTACGGGACCCATACCGTCAAGTAGAATTAACGAGCGGTATTTTATTTCCGATGATGAATCCTACGATCGATTCTATTGCTCGCGTGGTGGCTTTATTGATGATTATGCGCATTTTGACCCCGTTACATTCGGTATTCTTCCACTTGCTGTAGAAGGGATGGAACCTGACCAATTACTCACGCTTCAGTTAGTTCATAGCGCTTTGGAAGATGCCGGTGTTTGGAAGAACAAATACAAACTTGATAGAACTTCTATTATCATAGGAAAAGGCAATTACGTGGGGCCTGGGGCGACGCGAGCGGTCGAAGTTGTACATGTAGCAGAGCAGCTGGTGAATCTTATACGGCACTTAATGCCGGATTTAAAAGAGGAGGAGATCAAGCGGATAAAAAAGGAGTTCCAGAAGAAAAAAGGGCGCTTCACTCCGGATACTGCGATGGGCCTCATACCTAACCTGATTGCTTCATTAGTGGCTAATCGTTTTAACCTAGGAGGAGCCGCTTATACCGTTGACGCTGCCTGCGCAAGTTCTTTATTGGCTATAGACCATGCTGTGAACGAATTAGTAAACGATCGATCGGATATGGTCATTGCCGGAGGTGTTCATGTCGGCCAAAACGCCACATTTTGGAGTATTTTCCATCAATTGGGAGCGCTTTCCAAACGGCAGCAAAGTAGGCCGTTTGATAAGGACGCCGACGGATTAATAATTGGTGAAGGTTGTGGTTTCGTAGTCTTGAAAACGCTCGATAAAGCATTATTAGACGGTGATCGGATTTATTGTGTCATAAAAGGTGTCGGTATAAGCAGCGATGGTTCGGGAACGAGTGTCATGAGTCCCTCCACCAAAGGACAAGCGAGGGCAATCGAACAGGCATGGCAACAAGCTGGTTTGTCTGTTAACGATATCGGTTACTTAGAGGCCCATGGTACCGCCACGGTTATTGGCGATCGTACTGAACTGGAAACGCTTAAATTGGTGTTTGGTTCGGCTAGTAGAGGGAATAAAGCAAAAATCGGAAGTGTAAAATCCATGATTGGACATGCGATGCCCGCGGCTGGCATTGCCGGTGTAATAAAAACGGCTCTAGCACTGTATAATGACACGCTGCCCCCTACCTTGCACTGCGATTCACCTATTGAGGTTTTGGCCGAAACTCGATTTGAACCGGTAAATGAACCGATAAACTGGTCTAGCAGCGGTTTACCGCTAAGGGCCGGTGTAAATGCCTTCGGTTTTGGCGGCATCAATGCGCATGTTGTATTGGAAGCTTTTACAGTAAAAAATACGGTACATCAGGCCAAGCGAGTAGCAGAGGATGAAGTGCGAGTATTGGCACGAAAAAGTGTGGATGAATTAATATTAGCGCTAGAAAGTGGTAGCAATGATATAGGCGATGGTGATTTTCGCATAGCAGTTTTTAATCCAACGGTAGACCGGATTAAAAAGGCGATCAATATCGTGACTAAAAATAAGCCCTGGCGTAATAGACAGGATATATGGTATACAAATGCGCCGCTACTACGCGGAGAGAAGAAAATTGCTTTTCTATTCCCCGGTCTAGATGGCTTATCATCGGGCGAAACCGAAAGTGTTTCCAAATACTTTAAAATAGAGCAGGAGTTTCTACTTGAAGATTCTATGCATGATACAAAAGTTTTTGTTTCTGCCTTGAATCAACTTCAAAATAGTAGAACGATTGATCTAGCGATGAAAAAACTCGGGGTTGTACCGGATATCAATGCAGGACATAGCATGGGCGAGTGGCTGGCGGCCATGTCAGCAGGTTTGGTTACAACGAGTTCTGTCAAACATTTAATAACAAAGCTTGATCCTCAATTGTTTGAAGTAAGCTATGCCAGGTTTATCGCAGTTGGTTGTAGTTATGAACGTATTAAGGGGATTTCAGAAAAAATTCCGTCCCTCTATTTAGCAAATGACAATTGCCCTCAGCAAGTAATACTCTGCGGTACGCACGAAGCAATTGAGCAGCTCATTACGGAATTGAAGGTACACCAAATTTTTCATCAGGTTTTACCATTTCAATCCGGTTTCCATAGTCCTTTTATTAAAGATAGAGTGCCTCAAATATTAGAAGGCATCGAAGAAATAGATTTTTTAAGGGTAAAGATTCCAGTTTGGTCTGCCACAAACCTGGCCCCTTACCCTGATACAGTGGAGGCGATAAGGCAACTTAATGTTGAACATTTAATACAGCCGGTTAGATTCAGGGAGCTTATTGAAAAATTATACCATCAAGAACAAGTGCGTGTTTTTATCCAGATTGGAGCAGGCGGCATAACAGGCTTTGTTGATGATACCCTTAAAGGAAATCCATATAATGCTTTATCTGCTACTTCTCCCTATCGAGATGGATTATCTCAGTTGCGAAGAATACTTGCCTCATTGTATGTCGACGGTAAAGAAGTCGACTTAGATTTTTTAGGTCTTCAAACAAAATCACAGAAGAATGCATCTGTTAAGTTAAATCTTGGTTCACCGCTTGTAAGCACGTGGGATTTCCCGGTCCATTCATCGTTTACAAAACCACCTAAAGATACCGGTTATGTGAGAACACAACGAACGGTAAAACATCCACTTGCGATGGCTGTGATGGACAATATGGAGGAAGCGATGGGTATGTATTCGGATCTGATCGAACTGATTGAAAACAAGGAGTTTTCGAATCCACTACCACAGCGTTTTAATAGGTTTGGAACCGAATCTCATGTGCCCGGGCATTTTGAAACACCGTTCAATATTTCGCTAGATCAGCATCCCTATCTTATAGACCATGCACTGGTAAAACAAAAGCCAGGTTGGCATTGTCCGGAAGATATGGATCCGGTAATTCCGATGACAATGATTTTGGAATTGCTAGGTGAAGCTGCTTTTAATCACGAAAGACAACGAAAGTTGAGCAGAATACAACAGATCCGGGTTTTCCAATGGATGAATGTGAGTAAGCCGTTCAGGGAAAAAGTAGTTGGTGAGAGGAAAAATGACTCTATATGGAGCGTCCGTATTGATAAGTATGCCGAGGCGGAAGTTGTATTAGCTGAAAAATTGGAGAGCTCTTCTTTGCAACTGTTAACGGTGGGTAATTTATTGGATATACAAATTGATCCCGTAACCATTTATGATCGACACATGTTCCATGGGCCAGCTTATCAAGGTATAAAAGCTGTCAATTCTATTGGTGATAAGGGAATAAGGGGAATAATCGTTGGCAGTGGAGGAAAAGGCTCACTGCTAGATAATGCCGGGCAATTATTCGGCTTATGGTTGCAATTAACCTTAAAGGTGAATAAAGTTGCATTTCCTATCAAAATCGATGAAATTATATTTTATCAGGATTTCGCTGATCAGACAGGCGAATTCGAATGTACGTGTTCGCTAACGGACATCAATGATGAAACGGCTACCGCCAACTTTCTGCTTAAAAGAGACGGAAAGGTCTGGGCGGTGATTAATGGATGGCAGAATATACGGTTGGAGTTTGACGAACGCCTATGGCAAGTGTCTATGTCTCCTAAATTCAACCTATTGTCGGAGGAGATATATCCGGAGGTATTCAAATTTCACAAGGCTTACCAAAAAGTTATTTCGTGGGATTTTATTGCAAAACGTTACTTGCCACTAGCGGATCGTAACTTCCTAAACGGCTTAGCGCTTAACAAGAGAAAGAAATGGTTAGTTAGTCGTGTTGCCCTAAGAGATGCGATAAGATCATTACTCTTAAGAGAAACGAACACTGCCTATTACCCCATAGAATTTAGTATTGCTAAACTTGCTACCGGACAGCCCGTTATACAAGGGCCTTTAGCTGCAGATGTTCAGATCTCAATAGCACATAAAAATGATGAAGCCGTAGCCATTGCACGACTCGGTAAACCTGTTGGAATCGATATGGAAGAAATCAAGTCGAGAGGGGTGGGTTTTGAAGAAATCGCCCTGACGGCCAACGAACGACTTTTGTTAAAAGGAAAAAAAGATCGGGACGAGTGGATTACGCGCTTTTGGGTAGCAAAAGAGGCTTATGGGAAGTCAATTGGGAAGGGCTTGGCCGGCAATCCAAAGACTTATCAAGTAGGTGCAATTGAGGGGGATGAGCTGATTATTGAAAGTATAAAAGTTAAAACAATTAAGTACAACAATTATATCATAGGATGGACACTGTAGAAAATTACAACAAACTAAAAAGTGAGGAAATCTTTAGCTTATTGAAGCAGTTTATAACAGATATTATCGGTGAAGAATTTATTGAAGAAATGGACATCTCGATGGAAAGTTCTTTTACAAAAGATTTAGAGATGGATAGTATTGAGATCGTCTCTTTTTCGGAAAAAGTAAAAGCACATTTTGGAGAGGGTATCGATTTTACCGGTTGGCTCTCTGGCTTGGATTTGGATCAATTGATTGATCTAAAAATAAAGGACATCGTAAATTATATACTTTCTTCTCAAGTTTAATATTCCATTTAATCCGTAGGATGTCTGGAAGTCGCTACGCTGCCAACGTCAGGGTTCTTTCATTACATGAACTAAACATGTCAGTCACAAAGACGGCTTTTAGACATCCTCGGAATGGGCTCTTAACGTACAGAGAAATAGCGGGCTATATTCCCTTTTTTTGATAAGACCAATTGCCAAACATTATTATGACGGGCTTTAAACGAAGCTGCACTTACATTTAAATAATACAGCCACATCCTGTAAAAGAGATCGTCATAACTGTTTTTTATGCAATGCCAATAGTTTTTAAAATTTTCTTGCCAGGCATTCAGGGTCAACTCGTAATCAGGACCAAAGTTATGCCAATCTTCCAACGTGAAATAAGGTTCCATGGCAGCGGTTAATTGCCTTGGTGAAGGTATTAGTCCGTTTGGAAATATATACTTATGTATCCACGGATCAGTTGCTGTTGAAGCCTCGTTTCCACCAATACAATGAAGCAGAAAGAGACCGTTGGATTTTAAACAATTATGCACTGTTTGCATAAAGATGCGATAGTTTTTGTATCCGACATGCTCGAACATTCCAATGGAAACGATACGGTCAAATTTTTCATCCAAGTCGCGATAATCCTGCAATCTAAATTCAACGGGCAACTTATGGCACCATGTCTTGGCAAACTCAATCTGCTCCGCGGCAATGGAGATTCCTGTTACGGTAACACCATAATTTTCACTTGCAAACTTTGCAAAACCGCCCCAACCGCAACCTATATCCAAAACAGTTTGACCGGGGGATAAATCCAGTTTTTTACAAATAAGATCTAGTTTTCTTTCTTGGGCCTCCTCTAGAGTCTTGGCATCTTTCCAATAGGCACAAGAATACATCATCGTTTTTCCGAGCATATATTGATAAAGTTCGTTGCCAATGTTATAATGCTTTAAGGCTACATCTATCGATCTTTTCTTATTCTGTAAATTAAATAGCTTTGATTTCAGATAGTACCAGAATAGGGTTGGTTTTCTTTTAAATTTGTCACTTAAATTAGCTTGGATTAAACGATATAAGAGTTCCTCAATATCGTTTGAAACCCACCAGCCTTGCATAAATGACTCACCTAAACCGAGCGAACCTCGTTTTAGAACTTCTTTATAGAATCGACTGTCAACAACCTGTAAGTCGTGGGGTCTGGAACCGTTAATCTGTATATCACATGGTGCTAAAAAATCGTTCAGTAAATCTCTTAACATAGCGTTCAAGTTAAATTAGTTCAGTTAAGCAACTATGTTTTTAACAGTTAAAAGGGGTAAGATGTTCATTATCGGGTGAAGTTCTCGAGAATAAAGCGCCGATTAATCTCAATATAAACCGGCATGAGATATGAAGTTGATCAACTAGAGTTTATATACGATTTGAGTATCTTTGCAAAACATGTTAATAAACAGGTCCTTTGTACTCGCTACATTAATGATGGCTACGTCCATGGCGGCAATTGATAGTAGCATTGTAAACGTTTCTTTGCCGGTAATGCGAAATGATTTCGGGGTTGATCTTAACCAAATTGAATGGGTAATCACCGCCTATATGATTTCGTTCTCGCTTTTTATACCCTTGACGAACTGGCTAAAGAAACGCTTTGGTTATTATTATTTGTTTCTTGGAAGTATTATCATTTTTACCCTTGGTTCCTTATTGTGTAGTCTCTCGGTAAGTTTGGACATGCTAGTTATTTCCAGGATAATACAGGCTATAGGCGGCGGATCGCTATCCCCCACTTCGCTGGCAATTTTAAGCGAGACCTTTCCGAAAGAAGAACGCGGTACGGCAATTGGTTGGTGGGGAATGGGAAATGTGATGGGACCCGCCTTGGGCCCAACACTTGGTGGAGTACTCACGCACTACTTGGGCTGGGAATCTATTTTTTATATTAACCTACCGATCGGGGCTTTAACGATCTTTTTTTCAATACGTTACTTAAGCTTTTTAAAGCGGCAAGTGGATAAGGAAAGTAGGTTTGATGTAAGGGGATTTATATTCTTTTCAATCTTTATTATCATTTTACAATACACGATATCGACGATTAGTAAGCAAGGCTTTTTATCTGTTTCATTTTTCGTTGGCCTCCTGATTACACTTTTGATGCTGTACTTCTTTGTACAGTCAGCAAAGAAGCCCCAATCACTGCTCGACCTGAATGTTTTTAGAATAAGGCAATTTAATGTTGCTGCTACGATAACGATTATTCGATCTTTGGCTCTTTATGGCGGCATGTTCTTTTTACCTTTTTTGCTTCAGGGACTGTTAGGTTATACCGAAATTGAATCCGGGTTGTTAATGCTGCCAAACGCATTAATTATGCTGGTAAGCAGGCCGTTATCGGGTAGATTAGCCGATAAAGGAATGATCCGAAATATATCAATTAGCGGTATTTTAATTGTATCTATTTCTTTCTTTATGCTGGCTAGAATTGATATCGGTGTTTCCATATGGTTTATTTTATTTACGATGGCAATACGGGGGCTCGGCATGAGCCTACTGGTAGCACCGGTTTCTACGGCGCTTCTCAATGCTGTTAAACCAAATCAGACGCAAACTGCAACGGCGCTGAACAGTTTGTTCCTACAGGTAGGAGGCTCCATTGGAATAGCCGTAAGTGCAGTTATACATACATTTATATATGATCGTTATTTGGAAAACCAATACCCCGATCAGGTAGCGGAACATTTCGCCTTGCAAAATAGTTTTCTAATAACGGCCGTTATTATCCTGCTAGCTGTTTTGCCTGCGCTAAAACTGCCGCAAAAATCGAGTCTTATCTATATGCTTCGCAATAGAAATAGGGATAAAAAAGGAGATATAAGTGCTGAGGAAAAGGCTAATTTATTGAATAAGAAATGATTGTATGTCGATTAATCGTTTTGATTTCAAAAAGAGAAATAATTTCGTGAATTTTTACAAAAAAATTGCATTTCTAATACTTTTGCAATATCTTACACGTTATTAAGAACAAACCCTAATGTGTATAAATGAGTAAGAAAAAGAGCTTTAGCTGGTCGGAAAATTGTGAACCGCATAAACTTAGAACCAAAGAAATCATATCCAGTCATCCCGAAATTCGACATTTAATAGGTAGAAATCCGTATACCTTTTTAGTGATAGTCCTATGTGTAGGTATACAAATAGCCATGTCATGGATTTTGTATGATGAATCGTGGTGGTTTATCTTCCCATGTGCTTATTTAATTGGTGCTTTTGCATGTCATACTTTATTTATTTGTATTCATGAATGTTCACACAATTTGATCTTCAAAAATAGAGTGCTTAACACACTTTCAGGCATTTTTGCAAATTTACCCCTCGTATTCCCAAGTTCAGTATCCTTTCAGAAGTATCACTTGAAACACCATGCTTTTCAGGGCATCGAGGAATTGGATGCTGATATGCCCAGTGAATGGGAGGCAAAGCTGGTTAACAACTCTACGCTGGGAAAAGCACTATGGTTACTTTTATATCCTATTGTTCAAGCATCGCGCTTGGGACGGATGAGCAAAGAGATTAAGATGTTTGATAAATGGGTAGCGTTGAATTATCTCGTACAGCTCATCTTTATGGGTTTGATTTTTTATTTCTGGCAGTGGAAAGCAGTGGTTTATTTAGTTGCCAGCTTTTTTTTCTCGGTAGGGTTGCATCCACTTGGTGCTCGGTGGATTCAAGAGCATTTTTTAACCCATGATGAAGATCAGGAAACGAAAAGCTACTATGGGGTATTAAATGTTGTCAATTTAAATGTCGGCTATCATAATGAACACCATGACTTCCCATCAATTCCATGGAACAATTTGCCAAAAATTAAGAAAATTGCAGGTCCTTACTATGACTCCTTGGGCCATCACAGATCTTATACGCGTTTATTATTAAGGTTTATTTTTGATAGAAAATTGTCACTTTATTCGAGAATGGCGCGTGATAACAGAGGGAAAACAAAGGCTACCCCAAGCAATAGCAAATCAGTTGTCAACGTAGAATAATCGGATTATAACGGTTACCTTAAGTAATAAACAGAAAGGCCGAAATTATTTCGGCCTTTCTGTTAGGTTTTAAAATCATTTACGCGTTAAGCCACTTCTTCGCGTTCAAATGTTCTTCCAAATAGCGAAAAAGTGTTGTTGGCGGCTTTAATGGCTAGGTTCTCCTCTCCTTCATTTTTAGCGTGCGCATTTAAAACAGTTACAAATATGCTCCATTTCTGTGGGGTTTCTGCTCCATAGCCTGAAAAGAAGGACAATCCCCTTGTTATGCCAAGCTTTTCAAGCATTTTAACAATGATACTTCCTCCCATAATTGAACCTTCTAACACATATAACGCACCTAAGGCTTCTTGAACCGTTGTTATAGTTGGAGCTTCTACTTCAGGTAGCTGATCTGTGCTTTCGCCTAAAGCTTCTATATCGGCTTTTATGTAGCCGGAATTTCTTCTTTCTTTATAATCCGGTAAAACAGCGTCTGTAATATAGGGCTTGATAGCCTCTTCTACCGCATTAAAATAGGCGTAGAAAAATTTTAGAAATTCAGCATAATCCTTATCACCGTTGATTGCTTTTAATTTTCTCACTACTACGCCTTCCAATTGTTGATGAGGTGCTTTTGTAGCTTCTTTTATTTTAGTACTTAACATATTTTGTTATTCGTTATTTGTTGTTAATATGTCCGATAACCGTTATCTAATTAAACGATCGACTGAAACAAAGATTGTAAAATTTGAAAATAAAGTCTGTATGCAATCCGCTTAATTTTGTATCAATTTCGTCGACGGTTGACCTACGACTGCAAGTGAAAGAAGACGTTTATCTTACCTAATTTATAACTATCTTAAGTAAGACGGAAGTAAACTCCGGTAAGTTTTTAATATCTTTAGGTAACATTAAATTAAATATGGCCAACTTTGCAATAACTTTTTGTGCGTTCGTTATAAACGCAAGCACTTTTACTGTAAACAGTACTGCTATTATTGCAGAAGTACTTGCATTTGTTGCAGCTTTACCTAAAGTTGTCATAAACTCACATAATTTTGTTGCAACCATTCGTAAGTTTCTTATAGCTGTAACCATGTTCATAGGAGCTCCATGGAACACTATAATAAAGTTGCGAACCTTTGCTATAAAAACAACTAAGTCTTTTGTAGCTCAACGAAAGTTAATTGCAAAAGCGAAGGTTTTTCTAACAAACGCAGCTACTTTTGTTGCAAATTAGATCAACTTTGTTGTAAAGCAATCGACTATTGCTGTAAACTTACACACCTTTATCTTAACTGTCGTTGTGTTTGCTTCAAGCTTGGGTAAATAAATCAGTTTAGCGACGGGCACCGCCTTAACCTAACCACGTTTACTTGTTTTCAAAGGAGTTCATGAGTTCATCGTTTCGCTCTTCGGTTTTGCGCATGTTTGGATTAAGTGGCTGTTGCACAACTCGCAAGCGTTGATAACTTGTTTTAATAAAATCCTTGAATAGTAGTAAATTAGGTCATGCAAGGAAGGAAGACATATCAGGAAAAACTGTTCATCCATTTTCAACTTTCGGACTATGTTCCGGCGGACAATTTTTATCGACGGCTGAAAGAGATGCTGGATTTTGACTTTCTATATGCCTCGACAGCGGGTTATTATGGTCGGGAGGGTCAGAAAAGCATTGATCCGGTTGTTTTTATGAAGCTGGTTCTTGTAGGTTATCTGGAGAACCTTGGCAGTGACAGGCGTATCGTCAGCGCTGCGGGAATGCGGATGGATATCCTTTATTTTCTGGGGTATGACCTTGGGGAGGAGCTGCCATGGCATTCCACGCTGAGCCGTACCCGTCAGCTGTACGGTCAGGAGGTTTTCTGCGAGCTCTTCAAGCGGGTGCTGGGCCAATGTATCGAAAAAGGGATGATATCCGGCAGGAGGCAGGCAGTCGATGGTGTGTACGTGAAGGCCAATGCCTCACTGGACAGTATGGTGCGGAAGGATATACTCGAAGATGCGGAGAATTATGCAAGGGAGCTGAAAGAGAATGAAGAAAGCCCATCTCCCCGCAGCGTGGAAATGAAAAAGACAAAGGATCGTCACTACCCTTTACTCAGACCAAAAAAGAACCCGCATAACGATACGCATATCAGTCCTTCCGATCCCGATGCAAAAATGTCGGTAAAAAAAGGGAAAGCAATGGCGCTGAACTATCTGGGGCAGGTCTGTGTGGATACGGCATCCCATATGATTACCCACATACAGGCCTTTACAGCAGACAGGAAAGACAGCATGTGCCTGCCTGTTCTGTTGCCACAGCTGGTGGATAACCTGAAAGAACAGGGCTTAAATATGGAGGAGCTTCTGGCTGATACGGGATATAGCAGCGGAGAGGCCCTGAAAGCTTTGGAAGACAATAATATCATAGGATATATACCCAACAGGCCGCAGTTTATATACGAAAGGGCCGGTTTCACCTATGATCACGATGGAGATTATTACATCTGCCCCAACGGTAAACAGTTGACCTATAGAGGTACAGGTATGAGCCTGGGATATCTGAACAAATACTACAGGGCAAACAAAAAAGAATGCAATGTATGCCCCTTACGCGATAAGTGTACTGTGTTTAAAAATAAAAGCAGGGGTGCGTTGATACAGGAGACCGTTGACAAACCCTATTATGATAGAATGCACCTGCGTATGCAGACAAGGAAAGCTAAAATCCTGATGAAGAAACGGCAGAGCACGGTTGAGCCCGTCATCGGCACACTGGTCAACTACCTGGGAATGAAAAGGGTCAATACCAAAGGACTCGCCCAGGCCAATAAATGTCTGACTATGGCCGCAATTGCCTACAACCTTAAAAAAATGCTAAAGTTCAGCCCGAAAAAGCGGATCGACAAGCTGAAAAGAATAAAATTGGCCGGAAAAAGACTTGTGCAGTTCATTTTCGATCAGTTAGACCTATTCGTTCCCGCCACCTGACCGCCTGCTTTCTAACTTGGCAAAGTGCCTGAGAATGCCTGTTAAAACATGTGCCAAATTCAAATCTTTAAAATCTTAAAAAACAGGTAGTGCAACAGCCACTTAAACCAAAGCGATAACAGCGAAATCGTTGATTCAATATCACTTCAATTCCCCTTGCTTTTACCAGCCCATCTGTAAAGGCCTTATTAGCGTGATGGCAACTGGCGCAATGTTTATTTTAGCTTGAATTGCTGTTTATATATAGGTATATAATTTCCGGATATGCTTGTTTGAATTGTAGATGAATTTTCTTTGTTCATATCCTCGTGACCACTGCTTGTAAAAGATTTTCGATTTGAAAAGCTGCTCGAGTTGAAGCTACCTCCTATTAAGGAAAGAGCGGTATACAATCCTGGTTCATCTAGATTACCCAAGGAAGTATCGGTAGAAAAAGTTATTGTCACATCTGGTTGCATCCCTTCAAAATAATCATACCAACCCACGGCATTTTGCAAAATAAAACTGCTGAGATAAATGGTATAAGAACCAATATGAACACCAAAAAAGCCTACCGGTTTACCATATGTTTTTTGGCCAATAAGTTTAACATCAAAGTAAGGTTTTAAACTACTGATCAATAACTCACTGGCTGAGGCGGTATTACCGGAAATGATAAAATAAACATTGTTAATCGTTTCGAGATTGCCGGCTTTTTGAAACAGAATGGTATTGAAGCTTTTGCTATAGTTCACATCCGCCATGGTAGCTAAACGCCCTTTATAGCGCACTGCGTTACCATTGGCATCCCTATATAATTGATTTTTAAGGATGGTGGCCTTTCCATTTTGCATCAGGTCATTAAATTTCTCACTGTACATGACCTTTCCGGTTAAATTGGAAGGCACGATTAAATTAGCCAGGTATTCGACAGTCTCAACATAACCACCCCCATTTGATCGAAGATCAATAATAAGGGCGGTAATCCCTATTTTAGCGAAGGAATCGAAAATAGCTTTCAATTGCTCTTTAATGGCAGTAAGAGCGGGAAAAGAGGCCAGGGAAAGATAGCCGATTTTTTTATTATCAGTTTCAACAACCTTATATAGAGGCATGAACTCCGAACCGGTGTTCGCTATAGTGGCCATTGTTGAGATGCCATTGTTTGGAGTTCCCTGCTCCAAGTATGAATATTTAGGACTGCCTGCATATACAGGCAACTCATAAGAATTGCCTGTTTGAGGGTTGACGTTCATCTGTGAAATATCGTATAACTCCGATTTATAAGCCCTTAATTCAGGACTGACAGCCTCGTAACGATTTCGAGGATCAAATTCAGTATAGCTGGGCAAAGTTTCACGCCATAAATACACTTGTTTTGCGTAAAGGAAAATAGAATCCAATGTAAACTCCACCGGTGTACCGGTTGTTGGCGAAACTACTTCGTCTGTTAATCCTAAATCCTCCTTTTTACAGGAAAAAAGAATTGTTACTAAAAACGGATAGCATAATATCTTGCTAATTAGACGCATGAATTGTTTCTTTTCTCTTTAGTAGCCATTCAATGATATTCATATACTATTACTCTGTCACCGTAAGAGTATTGTTTAAAGAAAGCGTATTAATCGTGTCCGAGAAATAAGGAGTGGACGCATAAATAAATCGCACCGAATGATAGGTGTTTAGTGGGAAATCAACCGGAATTCTTAACGTAATTTCATCGGATGAGACGTTTACTATTTCTACCGGTATATAAGTTCTGGAATTTTGATTATTCAAGAGCAGTTGGGTTACTTTATCTAGGTTTTTCCCCGCCAGCTTGTATTCTTCTCCTCTTTTCAATGTAATGGCTTCGTTTAAGGGTATGTTACTTGGCCGCGGATCTTCAATTACTTCAAAATCTCTTTCTACAGTAATGGTATACGGAGCACTTTCTAATCGAATAGACGTATAGGTGCCGACAGTCATTTCATCTGGAATAGCCCAAATATTTAGCGATGTACTATTGGAAATAGGTACTTCCACTTCTCGCCCATCTGCTGTGAGAAAAAAGACTTTCAGTTGCCCTTCCGTTGTATTGAAATAATCTCCGGCGAAACTAAGCTGATCACCAACTAATATGAAATTTTTATCGTTGTAACTTGTTATGCCACTGAAGTCCGTCACATAAGGTTTCGGTACATTAATGATTCGTTTTAGTTTATATACCTTGGCTGTTCCGTCTTCGGCAGTAACCGTAAAACTTGTACCGTCTGTAAAAGCTATCGGCGTATTGGAGGCAGGTTGTACATTAGCTCGCTCCGATACTGTCACCGTAGGCGTCACGGTTTCGGGAACAGCTTGCTCGGGTGGCCAATAAATAATGATTTCGTTATTGTCAACAGCTGCTTTTAGCACAGCGCCGTTGGCATCGATGATACTGAAATTGATAATCTCCGCATAGGGATAATCTATGTATTCCTTTTTGCACGAAGAAAATGCAATACATATTAAGCTAACAAGACACCAAGGCTTTACGAAATTTTTAAAAGGGTACATTTCTTTTTTACAGCTATATAATGGTTTCATGTAAATAATTGTAAGTCAATTTTTTTTTCATTCTATTCCTTATCTTTGCCTCAATAAATACCATGAACAATCCGGGCATTTATTAAAACTTGCAGGCTTAGCCTGCTAAATACTGCTGAAATAGGGTTTGCACGCGAATGTATGACCCTGTTTCAGTATTTTAAGAAGGGTGTTTTATTTCAATCTTTTAGTGGAGAAATCAACGTCCGTGTGGTAAGGGCCGGTTCCGGTACCTACAATGGAAGTTAACTGCACAACGAAGACCTCAGTTGCGGTGCTCAAATTAGTGTTATTAGCCACTACAGCATAACGATTAGCTACCGGTGTTATAGTCCTGGTGCTTGAGTTATAGTTATACCAGCCGATTACCGCGCCATTGCTTCCTAATGTGGTAACGCTCCAATTGGTTGTACTTAAATTAGCCAATGTTATTGCCGATACGTTGCTTACACTAGGGAGATCTATGTAACCTAAATTATAGCCATTTGCCTCGGTGATATTGCCGTTAAAATTCTGGTTAAATACGACCTCGTTTCCACTGGTGCTAACGGCATTATCGAAAAGGCTATATCCTACATTTCCCCAGCCTGATGCCGAAGGCGTGGTAGCCGTGTTCGTAAAGCCACCCGTTGCAGTTCCTCCAACAGGAATAACCGCCGTTTCTTGTTCTAATGCCAAATTCGGCTCAGCTGTTTCTGATTTATTACAAGCAGTAAATGTTAAAGCTAAAAAGGCGAATGCCGCCATTGATTTTAAGATATTTTGTTTCATTTTTTCTTTTTTAATTAAACTTATATATAACTAATGGGCAATGCCCGGATTGTTTTCTTATTCACTGACAACGGTTATGGGCCAATTCGTGCTGAATGGACTAAAAGTTCCGAAAAATGCTGTCGGATAGTATTGTCCAGGAGGTACACTGTTGGGTACGCGAATCACGGCTTCGGTACGCGTATAGCTTTCGATTGGTAGTAATACCTTTTCGCCATTTACGATAATGCTAAATTCCCGAAAATCGTGGAAGACACTGGAAGTCGTTTTTATGGTGAAATTATCCCCACCCCTTACAGTAATGGTATGATGATCTATAACGGGTTGCTGGTACGTCAACCGTACGGGATACTGACTTTCCGCTGATAAGGCCTGCACCTTAACCTTAACCTTATATAAACCCGTATCTAATGTTTGCGGTATTTGTAAGTTACCGAATGTATAAAGCTTTTCGTTGCCAATTATTGAGACCGTTACGTTGGCAGGACCGATGCCGGTATTGGCAGAAAGTGCGGTTTCTTGTCCTGCTTCGTTCACTAGGTACGCTGAAATCTTGGCTGGATCATTGGTGTTAAAATTGCCACGAAGTACAATGTTAGAAGCTCCTACGCCCCATGCTGTAATAGTCGTTTCACTCGAAAGTTCTTGAATAACTAAGGGAGCAATTTGTTGTAACACAATGATAAGTTTATACGTAGCCGTGCTCTGATCAGCCCCTTTTACGGTATAAGTGATAGAACTGTCCAATACAGCAACAGGCTTTACTTCCTCTTGCAAGCGGGCACCATCGGCTACGGTTATTTCGGGATCGATAACATCTAATTGATAATAAAATGGTAAGTAAACAGTAATCGTTTTATCGCTCTCATCAATTGCTCCTAAAATAGCACCATCTGCTATAGGTACTTTATAGGCTACAATTTTACTGTTGGAAAGTGGAGGAAGATCCGCTGTTTTTGTACAGGCACTGAGGCTTAGAAAAACGATAATAATGAAAAATAGGTTTGCTGACTTTCGTTTCATTTCAAATATATAGATTAGGATTTAATTTCAAAGGTGGTGCTGCCTTTGGGGACAAGAACATACTCAAAGGTGAAAAACATATGGGGAGTGTTTCTAAACCATTTATCAGACGTGAAAGCATCCTGATAACAGCTGATCATTCTGACTTTGGCATAATTACCCTTTGCTGTGCGAATTACGATGGTTCTGGCTTTTACGACTGTTCCATTCGTTAACGTTAAAGGATTACTAAGTGCGTAGGCCACGTGTTGTTTGTCGTAACTTCCATCTCCTACTATTGTTCCACTGAAATCATATAAATACCAGCCTATCCCCTCGCCAAAGTCCCCGGCAATATCGGTGCCCACGATTCCGCTTCCGGTTTTAAATAGATTGTCTGCCGGAATGGTTGTTACTTCGTCAAAGGCTTGTTCAAGTACCAGAATCCCTCCCTGACCGGCACCACCATATCCATTACTAGTGCTGTTTTGACCATTATTAGCACCTAAGAAGCTGTTATACAGGTGGGTGAATGAAACATCCCAACGCTGTGTTTTTGCATAGGTCAGCTGCACTTCTTTCTTATCCTCCAAAGAGAAAAGTACGGCTGTTTTTGCCGAGGTGGGGTTCTCATCGTCTGTTTCCATCGCTAGGTTTTCCACTCGTTGCAAAGTGTAAAATGGGACTGTTTCACCGGGCTCCTCTTCTTTCGGTTCTTCCACGGGGCTTGTATTCTCCTTCGAGCAAGATGTGTTTACTAAAGCGATCGTAAATAGAAGACAAAAAATCATGTAGACTATCTGTGATTTACGGTTTAAAGAATATGGTACTTGTATCATACTTTTCTATGTTTTGAAAGTGACTAATTAGTTGTAAGATTTTTACTCCCATCCTCTTGAACAAAATAGCGAAAGGTATAATAAGGTGCCGGCCAGTTCAGATCAGTTACTGATGGCGGATTACCTTTGTATACATTAATAAGCTCAAGCTTGGCGTATTTACCACTGGCAAGACGAATGACATATACCCTGTTCTTAATGGGTACTACCAAATGCGTGTTAAGGCTATAATTGAACCAACCATTCGAATTTTCTCCTGATGCCCAACCGATTTTACCGACCTTACTTTGATTAAATACCTCATCGGATGGGGCTTCGGTTACGGAAGCATAAGGTCGGTCGTACTTTACAACAGCGGTCTGTGTTGCCGGACCTTCAAATCCCGGATTAAATTCGTCACCGGCATTATTGACATAAATCTCGCTATTGTAAGGCCCTGTGAAGGCCAGGTCCCATTCGGCTGTTTTAAAATAGCGGGCCGAGTCGGCCGCATCACGTATCCAAATTTGTCTCCTATCCCTTAGACGATAAAGAAAAGTATAAAACGGTCGTTTTTCTTTACCATCCACACCATTCGACATGGATGCATCTGTATCTCCTGCCAGGTCATATATGATTGTACTTTTCCCATCTTCGTAACCTGGAGTTACTGCTTCATCTGTTTTACTGCAGCCACTTATTAACGATAGGCCGATAGCAACACTTAAAAATAATCTTCTATCGGCATCGAATAGCCAGTTTAGGTATCGGAACCACCGGCATCTTGATTTTATTGTTTTCATGTTGTTATTAGTTATTAGTATTCGTTTTAGCCTTTAGTTATTGGCTGTTTGTTATTGGTTAATGATTATCCATATTCATCATTCCTCGTTCATAGTTTATCATCCCTCTTTAAAAAATCGATAAGTTACTCCCGCTAACACGACACGGCCTAATTGTCCGGGCATCAGATAATCGGTGTAATTAGCGATGTTTTCGGCTGTGACTTGCAGAGTCAGGTGTTTTTTAAATATCTTTTTCTCAATTGATGCATTGAAGAGCAAAAAACCATTAACAAAAATGTCAAATCGATCGATGTAGTAATTTCCGTTAGCATCTTCAAAAGGATATTTACCTCGATAGTTCAACCTAAAAGTAAGTCCAAGGTCCCAAGGCTGATAGTTATAAAAGACACGGAGATTGGCCATATGTCGTGAGCGATTTTCCAATCCCCAGTAGTCCGAAGTCTCCGAGCGAAAAGTTTCTCCGGTTGTAGGATTGCGAAGAGCGTAATATGGCCAATTTCCCGTTAAAATGCTATCCTTCACGCTTAGGTCTTTGGAAACCAGGTATTGGTAACCTATTGAAAGATCCAAATCCGGTAAAGGTCTATAAGAAAATGAAGCCTCGAAGCCTTTATTGTTAACCTTTGGAAGATTTAAATAGGAATAGATCATTTGTCCATCGCCTGCCGTGGCTACCTGAAAACTGTTGATTTGGTTCTTTATGTGATGGTAAAAACCACTCAGCTCTACCTGCCACGTACTTGAAGGAGCAATTGTCGCAGTCAGGTTGAAAGTATTGCTTTGTTCAGCCTGTAGGCCATCTTGTTGTAATTTATTGAACGTATAATTTCGCAGTTCACTCAGCTGCCCAGCCTCTTGCATGGCCGTTAATTGTGTTCTGGCAATGTCTGCTCCCAATACCGTGTAGCCAACGAGCGGATTAGTGAAAATTTGAAAACGTTGACGAAAATCGGGTGTTTTAAAGCCGGTACCAAAGGCCGCTTTGAGTGTTACAAAGTGAGCAGGAGTATAAGTAATCCCCAGATTAGGATTGAAGCGACCACCATAGTATGCATGATAGTCATAACGACCACCCCCTAAGATTTGTAGATGATTCGTTAACCGCCATTCCGCCTGACCATATACAAACCCATTTTTCATAGAAGGAACATCACCAAGTAATTGATCTTCCATCGTTTCCAGTGTACCGCCAAAGCCACTGGTTAATGATAAATCGGTAATTCTATTATAAGCGAATTGCTGTTCTAAGCGGAAGATGGATTGTGAAAAATTGCTCTGCTCACCCAGTGCGCCGGTATCCCATATGATTTTCGAATGCCAGGTATAATGCGTGAAATAAAAACGGCTGAGGGATTGCAAGCCATTTTGGTAAGAAGTATTTAAATAGGTTGAGGCGTTGATATCGCCCTCATTCATATCATCTTTATAGGTATCACTTCCATATCCACGTGTCATCACCGATTCCCGCAATCCATAACGCCCGCTTGCACCAATGCTCGTGTTCTTACTTAAACGATAACGCACTCGGCCTTGTAAGGTATAATTGTCTGACGGCGGCACGGTAGTACCCCTAGTTTGATACCGACTGTTTACATTGAATCCATCGCTGTGATAGAAATTGGCGGATAAGCTGGCTTCCCCTCGATTGGATGCAAAAGGTGTTTCGCCTTCTAAGGTGGCATCTAGCATATTAAGCGATCCATAACGTAAGGATGCCGCTCCTTGCGTTTGTAGGGCGCCATGGCGAGTCACAATATTGATGGCACCTCCCATTGCCTCACTTCCGAAAAGACAGGATGCGGCTCCTTTGATGATTTCAACACGTTCAATGTTCATTACGCTGATCCGCGACAAATCAAAACTTCCTCCATTACGGCCAACCATAGGCTGTCCATCTATTAAAATCATGACATATTCTGAAGAAAAACCTTGTAACTGAACGCCTACCGAACGGTTTCCCCTGGCAATGTTATTGACGATGGCAATGCCCGTTTGTTCCTTTAATATTTCATCCAATCGTCGACTTCCCATCAATTCAATTTGTCTACGTGTTATAACGGTTACCGGCATGGCCGAATTAATCGTCGAGATAAGGTTATCCTCTTGAATATGCTTATCGGTAACGGCTACTTCATTTAAAGCATGTTCGTCTTTTATTAGTATTATTCTTATATGTGTAGTCTCATTCTCTTTGATGTCTATAGATTGCGTATAGCTTTTATAGCCTATACGGGTAATTGCTAAGGTGTAGGTTCCAGTATATAAATCATTGATTTTAAAGGAACCATCACTCTCTATCGCTATTAAATGATTATCGGGGTTTAAAGTTAAAGTAGCAGCAATAGTTTGTCCCTCTTCGTTAGAAACCGAACCAATTAGCCCCCCTTTGACTTGGCCATATACAACTGAAGGAAACAAGCAAAACATAAACATGTAGAATCTGAGCATTTTTGCCTCAATATTATTTTTAATCATTCTAAATAATGATACAAATGTTGAGATAATCCATTAAAAAGGTTGTATGAGAAACGCCTTATTTTGTATGAATTCCGCCATAAACGGAAGAATGCATTGAATATGAAGCTTTCGTATTTTGTAATTGTTCTAAATAACATTTGTTTTGCGTTGTAATTTTTGCGTGTATTCAATAACATATATGAAAAGAGAATTATTTCTTACTTTTTTAATGGGTTGCATTATTTCTTCCTGTTATGCAATTCCAAACAGGATTATAACACTTAGTGGTGCGCTGACGGAGACTGTAGATGCCTTAGGGCTTGGCGCCAAGCTTGTCGCGACGGATGTGACGAGTATTTATCCAGCTTATGTCAAACAGTTGCCACGGGTCAGTCGGAATCGATCGGTTTCTACGGAGGGTTTATTGTCTTTTGCGCCCGACTTAATACTAGCGCCAAAAGGTCATGTTAGCAAAGAAATACAGCATCAACTGAAAGCCACCGGCATACGTTTAGTTATTTTTGATCAACAGTACAGTTCTCGGGGAGCTATCGAATTTATCCAATCCGTCGCAGACGCACTTGGTATACCTGAAAAGGGAAAGATACTTGCCCAAAAAACTGAAAGGCGACTTCAAGCTGCAATAGCGGCAGTCAAAGCGTCTAAACAAGTGAAAAAGAAAGTGTTATTTATATATGCACGAGGTACGGGTACAATGAGCGTGGCAGGTAAAGGCAGTAGTATTGATGCAATTATCAGATTAGCAGGTGCAGAAAATGCCATTCAAGAATTTTCAGATTTTAAACCTTATACCACAGAAGCTATGGTAAGGGCTAATCCCGATATCATACTGATGTTTGACTTCGGTTTGAGTAGCCTCGGCGGAAAGGCTTCCGTTTTAAAGATGCCAGGCATCAAATTAACCAAGGCCGGTAAGAACGAGCGCATTATTGATATGGATGGTCAACTTCTTACAAACTTTACGGTTCGTTTACCTGATGCGATTTTAGCACTACATAAGGAATTGGTAAAGTGAACATGAGAAAGTCAGTTATATATGCTTTACTGATCAGCGGTCTAGTGTTGATTGTTTTTTTTTCGTTAACACTTGGAGCTTTTCAGATTTCCATGCGTGAAGTGATGACAATTTTGGCTAAGCTGTTAGGTTTTTTCAAAGGACAAGTGGATGCGACCAGTGAAGGCGTTATTTATATTGTCCGACTTCCGCGTTTACTATTGGGACTACTTGTAGGAGCTGCACTTGGTATATCCGGTGCTGCCATTCAGGGGATATTCCGTAATCCACTTGCAGAACCTGGCTTGATAGGCATCTCCGCGGGTGCTTCTCTTATGGCGGTTATTGTCATCACATTGGAATTAAGTTTACTTGCGGGATTAAGTAGTCTGTTTGGATATTATTTATTATCATTCGGAGCCTTTATCGGAGCTGGTGTCGTCGCTTTCATGGTATATAATATAGCACGGACCAACGGTCGTGCCAATGTAGCCACCATGTTACTTGCCGGCATCGCGATTAATGCCTTTGCTACGGCGTTGACTGGGCTAATGACCTATTTGGCGAACGAACAACAATTACGTACCATTACATTTTGGATGCTGGGTAGTTTGGGTGGAGCCACTTGGCAGACAGTGGGGAGTGCTGCTCCTTTCATTCTAATTCCTTTAATTATCTTACCGTTTTTAGGAAAATCATTGAATGCCTTTTCTTTGGGCGAGACACAGGCTAGCATTTTGGGATTAAACCCTAACCGGGTGAAGATGCAAGTGGTGGTGTTGGCCACGATGGCTGTTGGCGCTTCGGTAGCTGTATCCGGAATTATCAGTTTTGTTGGCTTACTCGTGCCGCATATTATTCGTTTAGTGGGGGGAGTTGATCATAAGTTTGTATTACCTGCATCTGCAATATTTGGCGCACTTACTTTGGCCGTAGCGGATGTACTGGCGCGCATTTTAGCGGCTCCGATTGAATTGCCGATTGGCGTAATTACCGCCCTTTTGGGTTCACCTGTTTTCTTGTTTATACTTATTAAAGAGAAGAAAAAACTCTTTAGCTAACATAAATTCATTATGCTTACAGCCACTGCCTTGAACTATAAGGTTGGAAAACATTATTTGCTGCGTGACATCAGCTTTCAGATCCGACCAGGAGAATTACTGGCCGTTCTTGGTGCGAATGGCGCCGGAAAATCGACCTTAATAAATATCCTGAGTGGAGAAAAAAAGCCAACATCAGGTAAGGTCTTACTTTTTGATAAGGAATTGTCATCCTATTTACCGCAAGAACTGGCCAAGAAAAGGACAATTCTCCAGCAACACAATAGTGTACATTTAAACTTCTCAGTTAATGAAGTTCTTCTTATGGGAAGGTATCCACATTTTAGGTTTCGCCCGGATATAAAAGATCTCATTGCTGTGGAGGAAGCGATGGAGGTATGTGGTATCAGCCATCTTGTAGATCGGTCTTATCTATCGCTTTCGGGTGGCGAGCAGCAACGCGTCCAATATGCCCGAGTGCTGTGTCAAATTTGGGATCAACCCGAAAGCCTTTTATTGATGGATGAGCCTGTTGCTGCTTTAGACCCTCAATACCAGCAACAGACAATGGCAATTGCCAGAGCATTTAGCCAACGGGGTTATATGGTTATTGCTGTATTGCATGAAATCAATTTGGCAGCACAATACGCTGATCGTATCCTCATGCTAAAGGGTGGCAGAAAATGGCTGGATGGTACGCCGGTTGAGGTTTTGACACCTAGCCATATTTACACTATTTTTAGCACAGAAGTTGATGTGATGGTTAATAAAAGAACCTTGCAGCCAATAGTTATTCCAAAACAAATAAATCTTGATATTAACCGTTTCAACTCGCTATTTTATCCAGTTGCGATTGATCATACGGAGGTTACTACCTAATATCACTCGGTGCGATCCCAAAATATTTTTTAAAGGCGGCACTGAAATTCTGTTGATGGTTATATCCGGTTGCATTGGCTACTTCGGCTATACTTTTGCCTTCATCCAGTAAAAGTGACCGGGCTTTTTCCATCCGAACCCTCGTTAAGTAATCATATATGGTAATTGAAAAATAATCTTTAAATGACTGGCGCAGTTTGGATTCACTCATGCCAATCTCTTCAGCTAAGGTCTTTTGCGTTGGAGCTTGTGCGTAGCGTTCGTCTAGAATAGCCCTCGCTTTAAGCAATTTAACAACGTCGTCACTAGCTAATGGTTCTCTTTCTTCTATAAAGCTGTCATTTAGCTGCTCTAGTTGATATACAAGCAGCTCAGATATTTTGGACTCCGTATGGATGCGGCGTAATTCACCGGTACGTTTATTGTCTTTCAGTTCGGATATAACTTTGAGCATTTCATGCGTAACAAACATGTCGTCGTGAGCAAAAGATGTGTATTGCCCCTTATTGATCTTTTGTACAAAATCTTCATGTAAAACGGATTCAGGTGCAATCAGCCTGAAATAAAAATCTTTTGATAAAACAACCAGGAAGTAATCGTATTCAGTACCCGATTGTAGCTCGTAATCTTCTACGAAGGAAGGTATGTAGCGTACATTATGCCGCCCCCTGCCATGAAAAGATGTCTTGATTTTTCTGTTATCCTGATGCCGATAGAATACAAATTGGCTTGTAACGGTTTCGCCTTGAACTTCTGTATGTATGCGAACCGGCCCTTTGAAACTCATTTCGGAATAAAGAATGAATAGACCGCCGGTAGAAAGCTGATAGTTGGCCATATGAATAGGATGGCGTTCTATGACGGTCTTTTTTTCGTTCAGGGGGCTATTTGGAAGACAGGTGTCGGGTATGTCTTCTATAAATAACCAATCCTGTAAGCCTTCAATTCTACTTTTTACAATCATGATTTGGCTATTATTTTCACAAATATAAGCTATTACTTTAATTTATACTTATTCTAAATAATATATTTCATGATTGGTCTTGCCACTAATAAATGCTCTTTGTCGGTTACGACGAGGCTATAGGTCTTGTTTATAAACTGTTTAAAAGGCTATTATTGGTTTTCATTAACTTTTTTCCACCAATGTTGCAGTCTTTTATCCTCAAGATCTTCTTTTTCAGATAAATCGATGCTTTTATTTACCATGTATAGGTTGTTTTCCTGTAGCGTATCGGGTTCCGGAAAAGGAGAACTATAATTTTTGCTTATTTTTATTTTTCCGGTTAGTGACTCAACAGATTGTCCCTGATCATGATCATAAGCAGCTATTCTAAAGGTTGACGGCGCCATTACCTCCAATTTCATTAAGCTTGTATAGATATAAACGGGATACTTTTCTCGATCGATCTTAAAGAACATATCCCCATTTGCTCTCCAGCATTGTACGTTGTCTATAAGGGTATCCTTTAATGTACTCTCTTTATCAATAATATAGAGTATATCGGTGCCGTTTAATTTTTTAATTTGAGCGGGTAATGAGATATCGCCATTTAAACTCGAAATTTTCTCCTGATTGTCATTGGTTGACTGAGTGCATCCATGGGTCAAAATGACTAACAAAAGCAAAAAAAATAGAGAAACTCGCATACTTAATTTGGTTGAATAGTATGCAAAATAGGCAATCAAAATTTGATTGTCAATTTATTTATATTCTTCCTTACAAAAAACTTAAAAGTGTAAAACTATTTGACATCAGGAACTGTCCACAAATAAATAGTTGAGTTACCCACTACCATTTGTTTATCGGGCTTCCAGTCACCCATATCGAAAGCATGTGAAACAACGCGTGTTCCAGGTTTTAACTGGAGTAATTTTGGACGCAACTTTATATTAACAGAAGGCAATAGATAAAGCGAAACCACCGAAGCCTTACTGAAATCGGCTTTGAACAGATCTTGTTGTAAAAAGGCAACCTTATTCTCCACAGCTGCTTTTTGTGCATTTTCGCGTGCTTCTTGAATACGTTCCGGATCTATATCAATTCCCACAGCTTTGGCGCCGAATTTCTTTGCGGCTGTTACTACTATACGACCGTCCCCACAACCCAAATCATATAACATATCGTTTGGCCCTACATTGGCCAAGGTCAACATCGCTTCCACCACCTCCTGTTTAGTAGGTACGTAGGGAACATCCTTGTCGATCATTTGCTGGGCTTGCATGGTAATTGGAACCATGAATGCCAGCATCAACATACCGTAAAGAACTGTAATTGCCTTCATCTTATTGAATTTTAGTTAACAACTTGATTTTCTTAACGTTTTGAAAAAACAATAGTTTTTATTTTTTCAAAATTGTTACCTTCGAAAAAGACTGAAAACGATAAATCCAATAAATAATACGAATACGCCGAACATAGCCCCCACACCGGTATAGGCTAAGCTGCTATAAAGGAGCAGGGAGCTACTTATACAGAAGATGGCGGGGAGCACCGGATAAAGTGGAACTTTGAATGGGCGTGTTATTTGAGGGTCTTTTTTTCTTAGAATAAATACTGCCACGCCGACTAACAAAAAGAAGAACCAAAAGACGGGTGCCGTGTAGTCAACTATCGTTTCAAAACCTTTCCGAGTCATTAATCCTAACAACACTAAAATAGTAGCGATTATTCCTTGTATTATTAAGGCTTTAACAGGGGTAGACGTTCGATGATTCCACTGGCTCAAACTCTTAAAAAAGGGAAAATCCTGACCGAGTGCATAATTTGAACGAGCTCCTGTAATGATGGTAGCGTTTGCAGAAGTCAATGCGGAGATGGCAACAAGCAGGCCTATAAATTTTGCTGCATTTTCTCCCCATGTAAACCGCATTAAATCGGCTGCGACCGCATCGGAAGAAGCCATTCGTTCGTGTCCTAAGACATAAATAAAGGTGTAATTGACAAGAAGGTAGACAATTGTAATGATCAAAATACTCCAAACCAACGCTTTAGCCATGCCTTTAGCCCCCGTTTTCAATTCAGCCGAAATATAGGCGGCTTCATTCCATCCACCAAAGGTTAATAGTACGAACACCATTGCCATCCCTAAAGAAGAAGAGGTAGATATATCGGATTTAATCGGCAGAGACGACGCTTCTATTGTAGGGGTAACGAACAAACCGACAATGATAATCAATACAATGCCGCCTACTTCCAACAGCGTAAAAAGCTTTTGTGCGATAGCACCAAAAGTGAGCCCCAGTATATTTAGAATGGTTAGTGTTATAACGATCGCAAGGGCATACATTCCTTCAGAATAGGGGCCGATTGTGTAGAATTGCGTTGCATAGTCACCGAAAATAAAAGCAAGTAACGCAATGGATCCTGTTTGAATGACTACCATTCTTGTCCATGCAAATAAAAAGGCAAGAGGTTTTCCGTATGCACGGTATAAAAAATGATAATCGCCCCCTGTATGCGGATAGGTAGCACACAATTCTGCATAGCTCAATGCTCCTATAAGGGAAACCGCTCCTCCTACTAACCAGGTAAGAAGAAATAAGGTGTCATTGCTTGTATTGAGTGCCACCAACGAAGGTGTTTTAAATACGCCGGCTCCGATCACAATTCCCACGATGAGCGCGACCGCGTCTACCGTGCCGAGCGTTTTCCGGGGCTTGTCATTTAAGCTGGCATTTTCTATTGATTTCCAGGGCACGTATTAGACAAATTAAAGAGTATAAACCATATAAGCCTCTGCTTTAATACAAACTTTGCTTGCCAATTGTTTTTAGAAGTAAAGAAAGCCTCTATTGACCTTTTATTTCCGTACCGGATTTTTGTATTAGCGAATTCAGTTTATGGGTACTCCAAAAAGTGTAGTAAACGGCTATCAGACAAGCAAAAACTGCATTAAAACAAGCCAGTAGCGCACCGTCAAAGGTATACTTTGGAGGGACGATATAGTGGATAAACAGTAATCCAATAAAGGTAATTGCTAATGACGTTAAACCATTGTAAAGTCCTAATCGTAAAAACAAAGAGGTGTTTAAGCTATCTAATTTTCCTTCCAGGCCCAAGGGAGTAGCTACTATAAATTCAGTCGCCTTTTTCAGAAAATCAACGGTAATCGCCAACGGAATAAATAAAGCCATGGGTAATATAAATCGAGCGAAGCAGAACTCTCCTTTAAAAAGTGCAACAGAAGCAGGATTCTCAAAACTATAATAAGGAATGAAACCGTTGAATACTAAATTAGGTAACATATACCAAATAAGCTTTTTGCGAATGAATATTCGGATTGCTTTATATTCACTTATTTTTTTTGCTGGATGCGTCGTCATGAATTAACCGTATTAATTGGTGTAGGGATCGTCTCTTCTTCTATTAGACTGCTGAGTTTTTGTATTGCCCGTTCTAAAAATTGATTCGCATCCTTTTGGGGTAACACTGCGTCATTTGAAGTAAATGTTATATCTAAAACGTTGTTATATGTGCTCATTACCATCGTGTTCGGGTTTTTCCATGGGAATGCTACAGTCGGACTGTAGATTTGTTCAACCGTGAACTTGTCAAAATGTGAGGGGATCGCTAGATTGCCCATGTTAGAGAAGGTAAAATCATGTGAGCCTTCGTTTACTCGTAAATGATTTAATAGTTTGAGAACGATGGATTGAAAATGTGCATTTATGTAGGCAACTTCATTAGCATTGATTTTGGTTAAACCGACTTGTAACTGTTGCTTTAGATCTTTAGCATGCTCCCAAACGGATGTATTTTTGCTACTTTTAAGGTCAACAATTGGCGCAAAAGCAAAAAGCTGGTCCTCTTTTAAACTAGTTATATATTTTCTGATGTCTACAGGGCATATTAATTTCCCTTTTGGTTTGGGAAAAGCGTGCGCTCCAACATCAAAAAATACCGCCGACATTAATGTATATAAAGAAACCTGGTTCTTTTTACAACAAGTAAGGAGCTTTCGGGTATCAACTGATGAAAAGCGGTGGCGCACCATATAGGTGTTATTCAAGTCAATTGTTTTGCTCTTATCCAGCTGCTTTGGTAAAAATAGATGGGCAGCGCACTTTCCTATCAAAGCTTTCAAATTTAGTTGGACTCTTCTGATAGTGGATAATTTATGCGACACCAAATCATTTCCAACCAAGGCTTGTGATTCACCGATATCCTTGCTAACGTCATCCAGCAAAAGAAGGAACTCTCGTAAAACGGCCGTAATGCTAACACCATCCGCTATGCAGTGTGGACAAATAAGTATAAAATCCGACGTCGGATTGCCGCGTATCCATATTAATTTAGCAAGTGGGCCTTGACTTACATTGAAATAGTCTTGCCAGCTTTTCTTAATTAAATTTAACCATTGAGTTTCATTGAACCGATCATATATCGTGATCGGAATAACCGGTGCATTTTCCGGTAAAATAAACGATGGATACCCATTTACCTGTTTAATGACGGCACGTAAAAGTGGATGCTTTTGTTGAAGTTTATTGAGTGCCGCTTGGATTTGGTCCTGATTGAACAAACCGTTTAAGCTAAATGGAAAAATGCAATTGATGGCTTCTGTTTCGGCCACATACATGATCCGCTCTCCAACAGATAATCTACGTTGTGTTATCATGGTTTTTCTTTGCTGAGGTTATTAATAAAATCATCTCATTTCGTACAAATTCAATAATGCTTTTTGCTTTTTCTTGAGGTAAAAAGCCTTCATTTGATACGAAGGAAAAGTCCAATTCATCATTAAAGGTTGAGCAGATAATGGTAGAAGGATTAGCAAAAGGACCAATTACCATAGGGCTAAACACTGTTTCCAACGAGAAATTTTGATATTCATTTTGTAATGGTATTCTTCCAATATTTGAAAACATAAGGTCATTTCCAACCTTTCCGTAAGTCAGCATTTTTATCATGCGGGGCAGAGCGCTATGTAATTTTTCGAAGGTCATTAGAAACTCGTAAGGTTTTAATGCCTTTATTTGTTTATCCACCACGGTCTGAAGTATTTGTGCTTCAGGCCAGAATGATTTATGGTTCGCCTTTTTATTGGTTAATGTCAGTACCATCCCGAAAGAGAAGAGCTGATTTTCTCTTATTTGTTTAGCAAACTTCCTGATATCTACGGGACAGGAAATTTTGTTTTTTGACTCTGGTCCAGCCACTTTTTCATAAGCTTTAAGCAGGAGCAAGCCAATTGCAGTATTTACCGTAACGCCGTGTTTTTTACATATGGAAACCCAGATTGAGGTGCTTTCACGATCTAATTTTGAATGGAGCAAATAATCCCGGCTTCTGGTTAAGGTGCCACTGTTCTTGGTAGAAGTAAAGATAGCCGATATAGATAAAGCGGTTTTCAGAAGGCCGGACAAACAGGAGGTTTTTACTTGATTGATCTTACTTTTACGAACTTCTATAGGGATGATATCATCGATTCGCAGCAATCGGTTTTGCTTGTCAATATTTGATTCTTTGCCATCGAGAAAAGTCAGCAATTCACGTATTAAAAGTACGCCTCCTCCGCCATCGCATATGCAATGATGGAAAGACAGAATAAGATCTGAAGTTACATGGTTCGACAAACAGCTAACATGAAACATAGGCCCTTTCACGACGTCAAATTTAAGTCTAAGTCCCGCCAACGCTTCCTCCTGCCATTGATTGGCATGTTGCCACTCTTTTACAGTCAATGGAATAGGACTAATGGTGTCAGGGATGAAAAAATAGGGTTTTGGTGATGTAATCTCTGCGATTGCCATTTGAAGCTGAAGGTATTTAGCTTGCAATTTGGCTAAGGCTGCGGCCAAAGATTCATGTTCTATTTTACCTTTCAACCTAATAGCGAATACGCCATTAAATGGTTCAGTTCCATCTCCAACCAGCGTTCGTTCTAAAAAAAGAAGCGGTCGTTCTTTCCTATATACGTTAATATCCGGCATGGTAGCTAACTATAAATCAAATCCTCCGCTTGAGCTGTTTGCTCTAATAAAATTACTGCGCTATCATTACTTCCCGCGGCGAGAAAAGTCTGTTTAACGTGGCCGGCCTGTTTTTTATAATCGGGTTGCTCGATGAGCTCCCATACTGCGTTCCGAAGATCTGCAATCCGCATGCGTTTGTAACGAATTTTTTTTCCGCAACCGGCTTTTTCAACGAGATCAGCAGTATGAAAATGATCATAGGCAATAGGCGTTATTAATAGGGGCAATTCGTTCAAAATAGCATCGTTAACGGTATTAAATCCTCCATGGCAAATAACCAAATCCATTTTTTTCATCACTTCGGATTGTGGAACAAAACCCTGAACAATAAAGTTTTCGGGCCAATCTTCTATGATCTCCGGTTTTGTCGCGGCAACGATGGTTAAAGGTTCATCTCTAAAAGCTTCAATGACTTTTAAAAAAAACTCCTTTCTAATATCTTCCAATAAAGTTCCCAAAGAAACGAAAACTTTAGGCCCCCTACTTTTTTCCAGTCGATCCCAGTCGAACGCAACTTTGTTTGGACGTCCTGCAACCGGGCCTACGAATCGCATATGGGGTTCGGGCTTTGTTATGGAAGCAAAGTATTGTGAGGTGAAAACAAGATTAAGTTTTCGGGAATGAAAAATTAATTCATTTCGCTCAACTCCGAGTTCTCTTTGCAAACTGAACATTAGATTTTGTTGCCATTCCCATATCTTTGGACTATTCATGGCATTTGCACCTAAATCTGGGGGTACCGGTGTTGTCGTAACATAGGGTATTCCATGTTGATAAGCACAAATACCACCGGCAAAGGTAATGCAATCACTTACGACGACATCTGGCTTAAATGTGCTTATTACATCATTCAAGCCCTGATACATAATCTTACAAAATGGAATGTAAGTATCTTCCAGCGCCAATTTCCAAGTTTCAACACCGGAAAGTAGCGGTCCTTGATCCTGCATTATTAAAATCCGCTCGATTTCTTCACCGTGCTTATCCCAATAAATTGCCGGAACAGTAAAAACCCCTCCTTCCGGAACTTGTTCTGCTTTTATATTGACCAGAGATACCCATTGCACTTCATGGCCTCTCTTTAAGAGGCTAGCCCCAACACTTAAGGTTGGGCTGACATGTCCAAAAAACGGGGGGACCACAAAAAGGAATTTCGACATAGCTGTTATTTAAATTGTAACCTAATCGGCTATTATGGAATTGTAAGCAAAGTCTTCCAGAAGCTGCGCAGCATACGAAACGCCACCGGCTAATTGAAATGAAGAGCAAAGCTTCTGTGCTTCTGTTTTAAAGCTAGGCTCTGTTAAAACACGTTCAAGTGCGTCTTTGAGATGTTCCGATTTGAATCGTTTATAATTAAGCCGCAAACCACTCCCTGTGGCAACCACCCTTCCGGCAACATAAGATTGGTCGTAAGCGATAGGCACTACAACCAGGGGAATCCCCTGCATAAGGGTCTCACAAACCGTATTGTGGCCTCCGTGGCAAACAACGGCGTCCATTAAGCGGAGTAGTGAAAGTTGGGGTACCTTTGGCGCCACAATAAAATTCGAAGGCCATTTGTCAAATAAAGCCGGATCGGAAACAACCACCACCGATATATCTCGATTGCCCAAGGCTTCGATAACCTTTGCAAAAAAATCTCGTTTAAAACTGTGATCAAATGTCGTTCCTATTGAAACTAATACTTTTCGCTGATGGTTCATGGCCTCCAGGGCTTTCCAATCAAAATTGAAATTCACTGGTCTGTCGAGAACTGAAAGGCCGACAAACCGATAGCCCTTCGCTAATTCCATATCACCGAAGAAATCACGCGATGTATAAATGATCGTTAGATCTTCTGAACAAGCTATGGATCGATTCAGGTTGAGTCCTAACTCTTGTTGAAGGGAAATAATCTGATTGTCTTCCCATTGTGAGATGCCCGGTAGATCCTGTTGCATTTTAACGGCTGCAGGTGCGGTAACAGATGTGACATATTTGACATCCGATTGTATAGCAACTATCGCTGCACTGAAAAGTTGATGATCATTAACGATTAAATCCGGTTGATAAACCTTAACCCAATCGCGAATTCCATGATACATGAATCGATTAAGAGGAATAAGTACATCTTCGTACAAAAATTTCACGCTTTCTATGCCTGTTACGTTTTTTTCGGAAATTTTAGTTAAAAAAACATGCTGTTGCGCACGTTCTGCCTCGGAAGTATTGTATTTTAGTGGCAAAAACTCACCGCCTGGAGGCAACATGGCCTCAAGTTTCTCATCAACACTTAACCAAGCCACTTTAAAGCCTTTTTCCAGCAACGCTTTACCTAAACTTAATGTCGGGTTTACATGCCCCATCAGGGGAGGTACAACAAATAGTATTTTTTTCATGGAGCTGTTTTTTTAGTCGACGCCCTATTTATTCATTCGTGTGCTACTATGCCAACACCGCTTGTTTGGACAGAAATCCAAGTAGTTTGTTCGCGATCAACTCAGGTGCCTGCATCGGTAAGTTATGATCTCCCGGTAAGGTTACGAATTCTGCGTTGACAATATGTTTTGCTAGAAACTTACCCGATTCAAGGCAATTAGACTGCTTGCCGTAGATTAGTAAAGTGTTTTGTGTTATACTACTTATTGGGGCGCTTGAGAAATAAGCTATCTCCTTCTCCATATCATCCTTAATACTGGTATGATCAAATAAGTATTGATACATTCGATGATTTTTCTCGAGCTGGCGTTTTCCCATTTTGACTTTCGTCGTATCCGTAAAGTTTTGTATATAATGTTCAAGAAATTCTTTGCTATAGATATCGATAATATCCATCGTTTTCCGATCGCCTGGGTCGGGAGCTTCGATTACACCTAACCTATCAATCCTACTTGGATATTTTAAACAGGTATTTAATGCAACCAGGCCTCCGAAACTATATCCAACGAGATGTACCTTTTCAAGCATTAACGTATCCATGAGGTCGATTAAATCGTATGACATATCATCAAAACGGTATCCATGATCAACTCGGGAAGAGAGACCATGACTTTTTAAATCGTACATAATGACATGGAAATATTTGGCTAAAAGAGGCGCTATTCGAAAATAGTATACAGAAAGATTGCTGAACATACCATGTATTAATACGATTGTTTGAGGGGCATCTTTGTTCAGTTCCTGAATATGTATTTCTCTATTTTGAATCTGTATATGTGGCATCGGCTACAACTTTTAAATCTCGCTTTTTGCTAAAATACATGGTATATGATTTAATTGAGTACAAAGAGCCTAAAGCATTTTGTTCACTTTTTTGCTATCTTGAAAACAACTTCAATATGTAACAAATTGGAGTGAACATTATCTATAGAAATATAAAAATGACGAATTGGACTTATGAATCTTATCGGTAACTTAATTTGGCTTATTTGTGGAGGTTTTTTAGCGGCGCTAGGTTACTTAATCGGCGGGTTGGTGTTATGTGTGACCATTATAGGAATTCCTTTTGGCATCCAGTGTTTTAAATTAGCAGCTATTGTTTTATTTCCATTCGGGAAGCGCGTGGTTAACACGCCAACTTCGTCCGGCTGCTTAAATTTGGTTGCCAATTTGATTTGGATTCTATGCGGTGGCTTATATACGGCGCTCAATCATCTCTTTTGGGCAGTTTTGTTGGCTATTACCATTATAGGCCTCCCTTTTGCTAAACAACATCTTAAGCTTTTGGAAATTTCGCTAATCCCTTTCGGAAAAAAGGTGGTAGAAAATTAGTGAATGGCGTTTTACAAAGTCAGACGGTGAATGAACGATGTCATTGGATCATTTTTTTTCAATTACGTTATGGTCATCCGTTACCCCACGCAGCAACTGTTGTGCATAAGCCCTTAATTGGAAAATATGGTTATTTAAGCCATAGTAAAGAATAAAAATAACAAGTGCCCATACAGCCAGAATACTTGTGACAGAAATGATCTGTATTCCGAATAAATAAAATATATAGAAGGCCAGAACTAATAAAAACAGAGCAATGGATGTTATTCCTTTTATAATAGTAGATTTACTGCATGGTTGTACATCGTAAATGATTTTTGTCCCGCTTTCCAAAGGATGCAGCTTAAAAGAAACTTCACCGGCTCCTCTAAAGCTTTCGTATAATGAAGGCTCGCGTTTTATCTGTATCCGGTCATCATAAACCTTCATGTAAGAATGTATCGCAATTTGCTGATTATCATAATTGGTTATACGAATGCTACATAGACGTTCTATGATATCTTTTTTTGATAATTCGGTGTATATCTCTTTCACCGGAAGAACCTTTTTCAATAGTTTCATGGTCGATTCACAAGATGCTAATATTCAAACCGAAGTTCAATATCATTGTATATACTAAGGTACGCATTTGTGATAATTTCACAATATTTATGTGAATATTTGTTTTATTTAGAGAAATATTGATGTAGGTTGTGCTGTGGAGCTTAGGAGTGCTCCAATATAGCTAACCGTTTTATGGACGTAATGTTTTGAGGGTATATTAATGAATTAGTTTTAGCGCTTCTTTAATATATTCATGCCCATCGGGGGAATAAGGCAAGGAAAGCGCGAAGCTATGGCCGTGGGCATCCATTTTTAGCAGGGACTTTTTTAAGATATTTACAATTTTATCCCGATGCTTGCGATAGAATTCTTCGTACTGATAAGCAAGAAATACAAGGCAAAGCGCATTTTCCATTGTTTGGACAGCTGAATTTACCTTTATTTTCTTTTTAAGGATAATATTTTGGACTGCATTAATTTGATCGGTTGAGTAGCCGACCTCTTTTAGAATTTCGCTTGCTTTCTTTGCGTGATAAATAGCCAGTTCTTTCCGCCATTTTAAATAACCTTCTCTATCGGGTGCGTAGCTTTCACGTGGGATTTCCCAGCGACCGATATGCTGACACCTTGACGCAAGAAGCAGTGTCTCTTCTGCCTGAGGATCCAGCTTTTTTATCCAATCATGTAATTTGATTGCCAAGAAGTATTCTTGGGGGAAGGATTGCCCCTCCCAAATAATTCGGTTTGGATCTCTTTTATTATAAGCGTCAAATAAATCGAACGCTTGTTGCAGTTTGTCATTCATACACGATGTCGATAAGCTTTGGTAAAAATAACATATTGTATGAAATATAAGCAATTTTTTATCAGTATTAGTCGAGCTGGAAAACAATAGAGTACCTCCTTAACTTTTGTCTTCGACAATAAGGAGGTACTCATGTTTTTTTGATTCGCTTACGGAACGCTGATTTCTTTACTTTGTATGTTATGAGCGCTAAAGTATCCCAAGGCATTTCCTTGTATGTTGCTCACGGGGTTAGACGGCGTGGCTGATTGGTTTTCTCCCGTTGCACTATTATCCAAACTAAAGAAATATTTGTAGACGGCTTGATCGATACCTAACATTTCTACCCGTACAAGATCGCCGCTTCTGATGCGTCTGTTTTCCGGATTGTCTTCATCTTCGCCCACATCTGCATATAACCTAATCGAATTTGCCTTCCCGTTAGACAACTCATCGTTTATAACAAAAATCTGTTTCTTTTTTACTCCATTTACATATAATAAAAAACGGTAGCTATTCACTACGTTGGCCGGGTCCTGAAAATCAATCGTTGGCAGTTTATAATTATCTCCGAATATCAGGTCATCAACAATATAAAGACTATCCATCTTAACCAATGCGGGCATGGTAGAACTTGAAGTAAATATTTCAGTACCAATCTGTACTCGTAAGTTATAGGTATGTCCTTCTAAGCCTCTCAAAGTAGGTGCAGTATAAGTTCCGACTTCGGTTTCCTGCAGCTCATGCGTTTCGGCCCCCTCACTAATAAAGACCTGCGCTCCTGTAACAGTTACTCTGCTATTATCGTCATTAAAATCTTTTGTCTTGCTTATCAATACTTTGCATCCCCCCTCTTGATCCGTTATAACCCCTTCTATTACATAGCGTTGATCAGCTCCTTTGAGTTCGATATCAATTTCTTTCTCGCAGGAAGAACTTAATAGAACGCCTACAGTTAAGCATATGATGCTAAACAACCTATTCCAATATTTCTTAAAGACTGTATAGGCTATAAAGTTTGAACGATCGTTCATTATAGGATGTATATTATTCAAATGCATGGTAATAATTTATTTAAACTTAAAATTGTATGAAACTGAGGGGATGAACTTAAAAAGAGCGATTTGATTAGCAACTGTTTTATTGGGATCATTCTTACTATCCATAAATTCAATGGTGTAAGCATTCTCTCTACCATAAGCGTTGTATAGGCTAAAGCTAAGTTCAGAACTCCATCTTTTTTTCTGCTTTAGCTGCATGGTTGCACCTAGGTCTAATCGATGGTAATTAGGCATGCGATAACTGTTACGTGCTGTGTAATAATAAACTGTGCGATCGTCAATTATGTATTTTCCGGCGGGGAAAGTAACAGCGTCACCGGTATAAAATACCCAGTTGGCTGATAATGTCCACTTCTTGTTTAGTTGGTACATGGCTACAATAGCTATATCATGTGTTCGATCTTGTCGGGCATTATACCATTCATTATTATTAATCCCATCGATTTTACGTTCTGTTTTTGATAACGTATAACTTATCCATCCCGTTAATCTGCCTGTACTCTTTTTTAATAACCATTCGATCCCATATGTCCTGCCTTTTCCATACAGCAGCTCGGTTTCAATAGCGTTGTTGCTATTGTAAACGTCGGCACCATCCCGATAATCGATTTGGTTTTGGAGTGTCTTATAATAAGATTCAACGCTAAGTTCGTAGCGATTGTCTGCAAGGTTTCTGTAATAACCTATTGAAAACTGATCTGATAATTCGGGCTTTATAATATTTGTACTTGCAATCCATTTATCTGTGGGGCTCGTGCTGGTACTATTAGAAATTAAATGGAGATATTGCGCATTGCGAACATAAGAAGCTTTAACTGAATTGGCTCTGTTCCATTGATAACTGGCGGCGAGGCGAGGTTCAAGATTTACATACGTTTTTACAAAATCACCTTTGCCATAATGCGTGGTGTCTATAACTTTACCTTCACTGTTAACATTGTAGAAGTCCCCTTCGCCAAGTATACTAAAAGTACTTAACCTCAGACCGTAGGTTAGGTTAAACTTATCTGACACGCTCCAAGTATTACTTGCATAAATCCCATTTTCCCATGAATAGCGGTTCTGCATGCGTATATCATTAATCGATGACTCTTCATTTTTGCTTCTTACCTCACCTGGTTTGATATTATGGTATATGGAATTAAGTCCCATTCTTATACTATTGCGGTTATTAGGATACCATTGAAACTCTTGCTTAAAGTTATAAT
Source organism: Olivibacter sp. EAT-5 (assembly GCF_044784325.1). NCBI lineage: Bacteria > Pseudomonadati > Bacteroidota > Sphingobacteriia > Sphingobacteriales > Sphingobacteriaceae > Olivibacter > Olivibacter sp. EAT-5. The sequence goes on from NZ_CP173028.1 coordinate 4,781,642, forward strand.
CGCGTATGTTTGATCGGATATCAAAATTATTAGTTCCACTGTTAATAGATATATTGTAATCGTAATTGCTGTATATCAATGATGTATTTGAAAAAAGTTTGCTGTTGAAAACATGATTCCAACGCATAGTTGCAGTTTTATTTCCCCAATCAAGTCCGAACAAGTCGCCAACACCAAGATGATCTTTTCCTAAATATCCTGAAAAGTAAATGCGATCTTTCTCGCCCAATTGATAATTCAATTTTGCATTTAAGTCATAGAAATACAGCGAGTTACTATTTATACTTGAATCGTTTGATAATTTTAGAAACATATCTGCATATGTTCTGCGTCCTGTTAAAAGAAAAGAAGATTTTCCGGTTTGTATGGGGCCTTCCACGTTCAGTTTAGCTGATATAAGTCCCACACCTCCACTTACATTGAAATCCTGATTATTTCCGTCGTTCATTTTGATATCCAGAACGGATGATAACCTTCCACCGTATTGCGCAGGCATACCTGACTTATAAACAGAGACATCTTTTATTGCATCTGAATTAAAAGTTGAAAAAAAGCCAAGTAAATGCGAAGCGTTATATACGTTAGCTTCGTCTAGCAGTACTAAATTTTGATCAGCGGCTCCTCCTCTCACGTACATCCCACTACTGCCGTCTCCTGCTGATTTAATACCTGGTAATAATTGCAGCACTTTGACAACATCCTTTTCGCCCATTAAAACGGGAACTTTTGCAATTTCATTGGGAGTGACTCTTTCTAGTCCCATCTGAGGGCTACTTAAGCTTCTACCCCTACTTGAAGATATCACAACTTCATCCAAGGTTTGGGCATCATCTATTAATTCTACATGCAGGGTGATATCCTTATTTACGATGATTTGCTGGCTATAAGTTGCAAACGACACATTGGAAATTGTCAGCTCGTATGTACCGGTCGGTACTGTGAGCGAATAAAAACCATATTCATTGGTCTGCGTTACATATCTACCCCCAGCACTTATTGTGGCACCAATAACAGTTTCTCCTTTACTGGCTGATTTAACAGTGCCGCTAACGGTAAACTTGTTTTGGGAAAAACATGGAAGAGCGAATAGCGCTCCAATAATAAAGAATAGAAAAGCTTTCATCATGCATCTTATTTTAATGCATGACAACATACTCTCTATACACCCCTATTCGTTCGCTAAAGTTTTGGATTTTTTTTAAATGGAATATTACCTTGTGAAGATAAAAAAGCATTTACCTCGTCTTTGTTATAGACAATTTTACCTTTTTTTGTTCCATAATTGATGACGGCAGAAGTAACGTGGGAAGGATCGACCTGATTTCCGTATTTTTTTGGGTAATGCTCTTCGATACCTATCCACGGTTTATCCTTATGTATATAATATCTTATAACAATATAGTCGAAATTATCGCTTGATACCGGACCTTCTGAATCTTCAAAACCTAGTTTTAAAAGATCGTCACGATTTATAGTTGCCATTATTTCTAGATTAAATCGTACTGCCTATCTCCTTTTTCAGAATAAGGCAACTGTAAGGTAAACAATATACAGCAACTTTTGTTTCCCTGCAGGAGCGACTAGTCTTGTCTTTGCGATTTAGTTAAGGTTATCAAAATCCACTCTTCTTACCCAGTCGGGAGTGTAACTGTTTTCTTTACAAGGGATTTCGCTGATCAACTGCCCCGTCACTTCACAGTAGCCTAATCCATTTTTCTGACAATACAATGTCGCCGCTTCCATAGTCGGAGCTGTGATATAAGGCCCCAACCATTTTTTAAGTTCCCTGGTATGTGGATCTATTGCCGTGATTTCTGTTACCCATTTTTTCATATCTCCTATTGCGCCAGCTTTAAAATTTCACTCAACTATTATCACTATGGATACCGAACCTTAGCTTTTGACCATTTTTACGATGTATATTCATTTCATTCTTTGAAATAAATAGCAAACGCCACAAGTGATCCTAAAAATAAAGTAGCACCGCATATGATTATTACCACGCTAAAGTCATTGTGTACAATGGCAATTGCGAAACGAAACAACATGGCGGCCGCAATAACTAGTGCGAATGCCACCCACATCTTATTCCTGCGTTGCCTCATATATTAGAACGCCCAATAGCCTTGCCAAAAACTGATTCAATATGCCGGTGTCGGTGTTTAAATTGCGACGAAGGAAGAAATTATAATATTACATACACGAAATTCTTGATTTAGGACATGTTAAAAACCGTTCCATTTTTTTCCATTCTATAAAAACACTAGGGCGTTTGGGCTGTTACCTTAATGTAGCAATAGCATAGAAGACATGACAGAAGACAAAGCAAATAGTTCGAAAACGAAGATGGAAACCGATTACGGAAAACATGAAGAAAATCCTGGGCCACCGAAAGCAGCACTTGAGGAAAAGGATGATAAAAAAGTAGGTTTTACGATCCATTGGGCGATCATTGTTGCAATAGTAGCGCTTGCTATTGCTTATTTTTTCTTTATGTAACTTAATTAAGGATTCTTTTCAACTTTTTCCTTTCTTATAAGGAAAGTGGATATGAATCTTTGTTCCGTTTCCTTTCGTTGACTTTATGTCAACAGTACCATTTAATAATTTGACTTTGTTTTGGATTGTGCCTAGGCCTATTCCGCGTTTTGGAGATACTTCTCGGAAACCCGCGCCATTATCTTCAATAGAAATGGAGATTATGTCGCCATTAAGTGTTATTAAAATAGATGCTCGAGTAGCTCGCGCATGTTTAATAATATTGATGATGAGCTGTTGAACCATTCGATATACGGCTATTTCGATATGTTTGTCAAGCTTTCTATCCAGCCCCTGAAATTGGCAGTTAAAATCGATAGTCTTATTGAACTGCTCACATATATCTTCGATAGCGGCTTGCAAACCAAAGTCCTCTAAAATAGCAGGCATTAGCTCGTGTGATATCCTCCTGCTTTCTCTAATAGCTTCCGTTAACAGCCGTTCAGCTTGTTTTAGTGAGTTGAAATGAATTGCAGGATCATTTTCCAATTTAGGATTCAATTGCTCCAAGTTAAGCTTTACACTGTACAATAACTGTCCTAAACCGTTATGTAAGTTTTCGGCGATCCGCCGCCTCTCTTCCTCCTGAGCATTCAGCGTTGCCATAAAAATCTCCCGTTGCTGTTTCTTTTCCAGTTCATTTCGTTCCAGCCTTAATTGAAGGTTCTTCTTTTGTAAATATACCTGCTCGGTAATATCCAGCGAGATACCTATGATATGAGTTGGTCGGCCATCACTATCTCGTTTAAATACCGTTCTCCGTGTCTGAATCCAATGCAATCTGCCATAACCATCTACTAGTCGATATACAAGCTCTTTTATTTCGTCGTCCTTCGTTGTTTGCCTGAGCGCATCAATGTTATTATCAAATTTTGCGCGGTCGTCCGCGTAAATTATTCGATCGAAAAGCTCGGCGCCCATTTCTTTGATGTCGTTCAATGACCTATTGAGAAGTTTAGCTAGTTTATTGTTCCCATATACCATCTGCATCGAACGGATGTCAATTACATATACCATATCAGGTGCAGCTTCAGCGATACCTCGTAAAAGCGCATCGTCCTCCTTTATCTTTTCTTCAGCGATCTTCCGTTCGGTTATATCAAGATTAGTGGCCACCAAGCTATCGTCCATTTTAACAAACATACAAGAGAACCACTTATGAAAGCCATCGTATGTATATAGATATTCCATCTGCTCCGGCTTACCACTTTCGATTACACGGAGCATCATGTCAAAAATACCCACCTTTTTTATTCCGGGATATTCTTGTAAGTAAAGCTTCCCTTCCAAGTCTGAGCGCTTAGTTTCCCGTTCAAGTTCTTTACTGACGATCTTTATGCGGAAATCGGTTACGCGGCCGCTGTCATCGCGTATCGCCTCCAACACAGACATGCCAATTAAACTTGTGTCAAAAATGGATTGGAGTAACTGGTTGCTTTTTCTCAGATTAATTTCGGCTTCTTTTCTTTCGGTAATATCCAAGCCTTTTACCACTAAACCGTCATTTAGCTTAATTAGCGTCATATCATACCACCTCAGTGTTCCATTTATAGAAAGAGGTTGTTCAAATGTACTATCCTTGCCGGTTTCAACTATCCGTGAATAACGATCGAACAGATCGAGGTGATTAGCATACGACGATATGTTCGTGCCGGCAATATGCCCAAAAATTCGCTCCCCCAACTTATTTGAAAAGACGTATCGAAAGTCGACAATCATGCCCTCTTCATCTCGAATGGCCTGCAATACTTGCGTTATATTTTTTGAACTGTTCAATGTTGCCCGCAAAAGATCTTGACTTTCTTTTAAGGCTGCTGTCTGTTCCTTAACCTCTCGTTCTAATTGTAATGTAAATTCTTTTGTAAGTTTTTCTGCTCTTTTTCTTTCTGAAATGTCGTTAAATAATATAGCTACTTTATTGGTATCATGTTCCATCGGAAAGGCGTCCACTTCATACCAACCGCCGATAAGAAGCTCGGCTTGCGCTTCAAAATGTCGCGCTTTGCGGCTTTTCGCTATTTCCCCATAAATTTGAAACCAGTGCTCCTCATGTGATGGTTCTATTTCTTTCATTGTACGACCAACGGCGTTCTTAATGCCCGTTTGTCGTTCGAATGCTTTATTTACCTGTATAAACCGATAATCGATAGGGACTTCCCGGTCGTTCCAGATTAGCTCTATAATACAGAAGCCTTGATTAATATTGTCGAGAAGGAAAAAATACTTCTCTTCTGTGAGTTGTTTTTGTTGAGTCAACAAGGCAAGATTATGCTCATCGTGATCGATTCTATAATTATTTTTATGGTGGTTGTCGCCGGGTTTCATGTTTTTTTGACAGGATCTATGTTCGCAATAAGAACGTTATAGTATCTGTTTTGTTTAACACATACAATAACTAAATCTGTCTTCCGTTGAATTTGCTTCGTATCATTATGCCTTGGTTATCTTAAAAGAAAAAAATTATAGCATACCGGAGAATCTTTACTCATGAGACTTTTAGGAATAATAGTTGGACTAATATTCAAAAAATCTGTACTCTCATGAAGCTAACGCCTAAAGAAGTATTAACAGAAGAGGAAATTCGCCATGGACTTAATATGGTTATATGGGACGGACTCGCTGCTGAAATCATGACCTCTTTTACAAGCGGAGCGTTTTTAGTTGCCTTAGCGATTTTGATAGGTGCTAATAATGTTCAGATCGGTTTGCTTGCCGCATTACCCATGATTACCAATCTCTCCCAGCTCATATCAATATGGCTTGTGCGTAAATATAATAATCGAAGGGCTGTAGCCGTTTTCTGTGCTTTTTTAGCAAGGACACCCTTGGTTCTTATAGGTCTTACCGTATGGTGGACAACAGACATTTCGGTAAATATATTGATCTTCTTTCTTTTTTTCTATTATTTTTTTGGCTCTATCGCAGGGCCCAGTTGGAACTCGTGGATGAAAGATATGGTTCCTGAGAATATGCTGGGAAGTTATTTTTCTAAACGCAGCAGGTATACGCAAACAGTAAATGTTATTTTAAGCATAATATTGGCGCTTTTACTCGATTTTGTAAAAAATCGTTATCCGCAATACGAATTATATACGTATGCAACCTTTTTTATAATTGCAGGTGGCATAGGGATTTTAGGAGGATATTTATTGTCTAGAGCACCGGAACCTCAGTCTTACTTGACGAGTGCCAATATTTTTTCTTTGTTCACACTTCCGTTAAAAGACGACAACTTCAGGCGATTACTTGTTTTCAACTCAGCTTGGGTATTTGCATTAAACATCGCTACGCCATTCTTCACTGTTTTTTTAATAAAAAGCTTAGGCTTACCGCTGTCGTATATTATTGTTTTGGGAATTATAAGTCAACTATTCAGTATATTGACACTACGTATATGGGGCATATTTTCTGATCGATATAGCAATAAAAGTATTATTAGATTAAGTGCACCACTCTATATCGCCTGTATTATTGGATGGTGTTTCGTAGGGATTTATTCACATTTATATGCCAACCTCGCGCTATTGGTAATCATATATATTTTGAGTGGGATCGCTACGGCAGGTATTAACTTATCATTAACGAATGTTGGCTTAAAATTAGCGCCAAAGGGCGACGCTATTGTTTATTTATCGGTAAAGAATATTGTCACGGCCGTTTTTTCATCGCTTGCACCATTAATCGGTGGCTTTTTGGCAGACTATTTTACCGATATAAAAATTTTGGTGACCGCCCAGTTGAGTAGCCCCTATTATAGCAAGCTGGTTAAACTCCTTTCTTTACATGAATGGAATTTTCTTTTTTTAATCGGGGCGCTACTTGCCTTGGTTGCACTTGAGTTCTTAGGTCGCGTGAAAGAGGTTGGCGAAGTTGAAAAAGACATTGTCAAACGTATTATGCGAACGAGTATAAAAAATAACCTACGTGAATATTTTGTAATTGGAAATATTATCAATTGGCATGAGCAGCTGGTTGCCATACTGAAACGAAGAACAAAAAAAACACCTTAGCTTCATTTGCGCATAAGCTAATATTACCTGATAGCAAAATTAGACCAAATTTCTATACGCTTTTTCTTTGCTTTACTAATGGTGTCTTTGTATGAGAAAGAATAGATTACCCTTTGGTATTAGTGACCAAACAATATGAAAATAACAAAAAACGACTTCAGCTATTTTGTGAAAAAAGTGATCGCTTATTTAAATCTCTCCGTGTTTAGTACTTTGTTTAGGCCGAAATGGGAAATTAAGGCCTTTCCAATGTTATCGACGCTTTGTTGATCGGCCACTCCATTGACTAAACGCCATGTGCCTTCACCATTGCTAATAATCGACAACTGCTCACCTCCCCCCCTGTTAATAACGAAAACATCTCCTTGCCGTAATACATCTACGGTCTCTATTTTACCTGCTCCATTGATATCGATATTTATTTTGTTATTCTTGTTTGGTATCATGTTACATCTATATGTGAGTCGTATACCATCGGGTACAATATTCCTGCCATCGACCAATTTTGCTCATGCCTAATATTGACTGCTTAAAAAATGCACAGATTTTCAGGATATGAATTTATTTATGTTAAAAAGAGTTACAGCGGTATACAAATTTTAGTACACCGAAAAAATCGGTCCAAATGAAAAGACTGCCTCGCCAAATATAAATGTTGTTGGACCGACTCGCTAAAAATAGAAATTTGGGATAAATACCGGCTGCAATCAAAAGACTATCATCGAAAGCGTATATTTAAGTCAAATGGAATAAAAATTGATCTATCTATTAAAAAAACACTATGAAAAGCTCCAAATTGCTCTTTTTTATTTTCTTCGTTGTCTTTTTTATAAATGGTTGTGGCTGTGACAGTCAATCACCTGATGATGTAGAAGAACAGTTCGATCCGGACACGATTGAAAAGCAGCAGCCTTCAGATTCAACTTTAAGTGAAAAAATGTATCCAATGAACACCGATAGCACTGCTCAAAGGGACAGTTCAAGAAAATAAAAGCAGCTAATAGAGATGATTTATTCAGACAGTTGACGTTTTCTTGCAATTCCTTTTACCTTCCTAGATAATAGCGGTGCTACTAACAACAGAGCCGTTAATCCGAGGATTCCTAAGGCACCTTTCGCTAAAGTAGGTCTGATCTTCTCTTTCGTAGCGTATCGCCACCCACCTATTATACCTACATTATAGGCGAGCGGAAGAAAAACATTACCATCAGTTTTCACCGATAAATCTGCGCGTTTCAGGTATGATGAAATTATCCTATAAGAAAAGTACGAAGTTAGCTTTGGGAAAAGCCGGTAAGCAAGAGAAAGCGCGGCGGCAGACAGATGAACCCAGTTAAAGCTTGCAGGATTATCAGCTAATTTCAATATACTTTTTGCAAATCTGACAGGGTCATGTACAGGAGGCATCGGTTGAATCACTTTTCCGGTATAGTTGGCCGCATGCGACATACCCGGTGTATCAAGAAAAGCAGGATATACATCGCAAATATGAATATGAGGCCATTTCCTTAATTCCGCCTTTAATGCATCTGAGAAGCCTCTAATACCAAACTTACTGGCGGAATAACTTACGCCATAAGGTACTGGTAAAAAGCCGCCAACCGAGATATTATTAATGAGCGTTCCTCTGCCCTGCTTCTTAAAATAGGGTATTACTGTATACGCACCATGTAAATAACCCATTAGGTTAGTCTGAATAAGTTGATCATGTACTTCTATAGGCATATCTTCGAAATTACCTACCGCCAGAACACCGGCATTGTTAATCCATATATCAATTCTTTTTTTAAAAGAGGCTGCCATATCAGCCAAGCGAATAACTTCTAAAGGCTTGGAGACATCGGTTTGCTGGACGAGAACCTCAGCTCCAAGAGATCGGCAATCGGATGCCAGCTCTTCTAGTGCTTCTATGTTTCTAGCCGCTAATACCAAGGTTGCTCCTGCTAGAGCGAACTGTTCTGCCATTGCTTTACCTGATCCACTAGACGCGCCGGTTATGACGATGACTTTATCACTGAAATTTTTCCTATATCTTCTTTTCATATCCCTTTCTTCTCTAGTGGTCTCAAGCATCAGATAGTCGCGCCACATCACAAGAACTGTTTAAGGGTGCCGCAGTACCGTAGGTTGAGAATGATAGCTATAAGCTATGCTATATTAATTTTACAGAGGGTTCGGTTTGCTGGCCTTTAATCCAGGTATATACATAATCCGCCACCTCTTCCCATCCTGGTTCTCCACAGATGAAATGGCTTCGTTGGGGAAAAGATTTAAAATTGACAATGCTCTCACTATCTGTATAAGCCCTTGCATTTTTTTGCGCTAAAGCCACGGGGATAATTTTGTCTTCTTCCCCTATTATAAAAAGTAATGGGATATGTGGTTTATTTAAATCGACTTGGCCTACCGGTCCCATACAATCGCGTAAAATATTACGACTATCATAAACAGCGTAGTCCTCCCAAGCTATGTCGGAAGTGCTTTTATCTAATGTGTTGGCAAAAAATTGATGGAAAGAAGTTTCGTCCATCACAAAAGGCTTATTGCCCTTTAGCGGATTTGTTATCAGCGCACTGTTTTTAATAAAGTTCCAATCGAATTTAAGCATAGCATTCGGTGCAACGGAACTAATGGTTACAGCAAGGCTAACTAAGTCTTTATTGGCAAGTAACTGGGCTATTAAACCGCCAACTGAATGACCGATAACGACTGGCTTGTCATGCTTCAAAATTTCATGCGTCATACTCGCTACCACCTCGTCTAAATGTAGATCGCCAAGATTAGCAGGTGGATTGCTCCTAAGAATAGCAGGTTCGTCCTCATGTAAAGGCCAAAAAAGCGAACGGCAATTATAACCACGCGCTCCGAAGAATTTTTCCCACGGTTTCCAACTTTTGGCAGTTAAGAACATGCCATGAATAAAAATTATATCTTTCATTCTTACATAATTGCTTTTGCTTACTATTGAGTTCCCTGGTATATTTAAAAACCAGCCTTCGTTTATTATAAGATGGAGCTAATTCTATCAGAATACAACATCACTATTTGGATTGTTCGCCCTTTCTCGAAGACCATTAACGATTACCGACAATATTTCCGGATTAAAATCCTCTTCATCGACAACTTTCCAATCCTCACCCTCCTTTACAATCACAAACGATTCTTTATCCGGATAAAGAATCCGCCAGCCCTGTTGTCCGTTATAGTCCTCAGGTTCAGCACTCAAACGTACCACAGTGTCGGTAACAGGTTCTTTTATTGTAAATTCCATAACTCAACCTTTGTTTATTTCTTAATCTTTGATTCCCCGTCCATTTTATCAGTTTTATTAGCTTTACTCCCTTTGCTTGTCCCCGTAGGTGATTTAGTCCCTTTAACTCCCTGTTTTGCAACATTAGTCTCCCGTTCTTCTTTCAGCGGCGCTTTTGACGATTTCTTTCGGCCGCTTACACTTATCGGTGTTGGCTCATCTGACAATTCACGCTTAGCGGCTTTATTCAGCTGTTCTTCCGCCAGTTTAGTCAATTTAGCGTCTGTCGCTTTTTCTTCTTCTAAACTTTGTTTAAGCAACCCTACTATCGAATTGTATCCGAGTAATGTTGCCAGATTGATAAGACTGCCATAGCAGGCAATTTCATAGTGCTCAACCTTTTGCGCTGCAATTACCAAGGCTACATCTCGCTGGAAAGATCCTTCCTCTGTTTCGTCAATAACTCGCCAGCCTTCATCAAATAATCCCTGCATACCGAGACTGCTTCTTTCATTGATTGGTTTTCCTAACTGATCAAATATTTGCTCTATTCGTCTCAATTGTTCATGCGTCTCGCTCATATGCATATCGAAAGCCTTCTTAAGTTCATCGGTCGTTGCCGTGCTTTTCATTGTGTGTAGCACATTTCCGAGATGTTTTTCCGACCAATATATTTCGCTGATCATAGTATGGAAAAAAATAGATAGTGTAGAGTTTTCGTTGCTCAATTCTTGTATGTTGTTCATAATGCTGAAGTAAATCGTTTATTGTTTAAATTACTTAACATTCCTATACAATATCTCTACCTAATTGCCTAAAAAAAATACATTCTTAAAAATAAATGGATAAGGTGTTCAAAACGGCATTTTCAACTATATTCTTCAAACATATTAACATTGATTTTTTTTTGGCTTCATTTTAATAGTGTACTAAAATACATAATAGAGTGTCTTACATCTTAGATAACAATTGGAATGGAGTGGTACTGCTTTAGTAAATGGTTTACTTAATATCTTCCTTAGAAAGCGTATCCTCAAAAACATGGCATCTTAATTGGAACATAATGAAACTAACTAATATCGACTCTATGAGAACACTAGTGCCCATCGTTTCCGTTGTTTTTATTTTTGCTTGTGGAGGAAATAACACGCAAACATATGTGAATGAGCAGGGAAAAGATAAAACAATCAAAGACAAAGCATTAAACACGGGTGCTGATATACTACAGAATAAAGCTCCTTTAAGTGCATTTAACGTCTATCTAAACGGCTTTCACTTTTACAATGGTAATATGAATGCTCAAATGGAAGCGCATCATTATGTTAGCCAATTAAATGAAGATTTCTATCAAGCAATTATTTTTGATGGCAATTCGAAAGACTCGAAAATAATGGGTATTGAATATATAGTCACTGAAAAACTGTTTAATATCTTGCCTAAGGAAGAAAAAAAACTATGGCACTCGCATCATTACGAAGTCAAATCAGGTACGCTGGTTGCACCTGGCATTCCGGAAGCAGTGGAAAAGGAACTCATGGAAAAATTAATTTCCACTTACGGTAAGACCATACATACATGGCATACCGATCAGCAACATACCTTACCCATAGGCAGTCCCATGCTTATGATGGGATTTACACGCGATGGACAATTAAAAAATGATCTACTACAAGATAGGGATCACAGATTGGGCGTTTCATCTAGAGAAAGAAAAAAACAACGAAGTGAAATTCCTTTCCCAACGGTAGATCCGATGGCTAATGCTTGGGAGAAAGGTGAATTACGCCAATTTATCGTTTCTGATCAAGTTGATAGTGCGCAAGATAAACATCAGGGATTATTGCCCCAAAGAACGAAGTAATCTTTAACAGGCTACAGAACAAAATAAAATTAGGATGGTTATTTCTATAGTAATGATATAATTATGATAGAAACAGATTCAGTAGCCATTGAGCAATGCGCTAAATTACTTAAAGACAACCGTTTGACTATCGCTTTTGCTGAAAGCGCTACCGGGGGTAGTTTGACGTCAACCTTCGCGAAACTGCCAGAGGCAGGGAGCTTCCTAAAAGGTGGCATAGTTTGTTATGATGCGAAGCTTAAAGAAAAACTCCTAGGTGTATCTAAAAGCTTGGTAGATCAGTATTCCCCCGAATCAAAAGAGGTAACACAAGAAATGGCCGTTCGGCTGAAAAATTTAATAGATGCTGACGTGTTAGTGGCGGTAACCGGATTGCCAAGTGCCGGAGGTAGCGAAAGTGCTGAAAAGCCTGTTGGAACCATGTTTTACAGTATTGTTCTTGGAAAGAAAGTGATGAACTGTCGAGAATTGTTTACGGGAACACCTGACGCCATTATTAGTCAGACAATCGAACAAATTGGTAAAACGATTACCAAAGCACTGATAAACCATCATCGTTTAGCAAATACTGCAGTTTAAAAGAAATAATAGAGAAGATAATGTCGGAAAATAACTCCCGGGAGACCGAAAAAAATGATTTAAAGCATTATATAAGAAAGTTGTGGATAACTGTTGGCATCATCTCTCTCCTGGTTATTGTTATTTTTATCTTAAAGGCTGCGTTTAATGTCTTGCTTATGGTTTTTGCCGGGTCACTGATGGCAATATATTTTCATGGGCTGGCCAACCTTTTAGAAAGAAAAATTAAACTTAGTCATGGATGGTGTCTGTTAACAGGCATCTTTATAACGCTTGCGTTGGTGGGTGTTCTGCTTTGGTTTCTTGGAGCGAAAATTTCTATGCAGGTAGGTGAAATGACACAGGATATACCAGAAATTTTGAGGGATGTAAGGGAACGTTTAGGCCGTTCTGACATAGGCAGGAAATTACTTTTTTATCTGTCTGACGGAAATGGCGAAAAGATGATGAAATCTTTTCAGGATGTGTTTCGAACGAGTTTTGGAGTGGTGGGCGATATGTATATCATTCTTTTTATCGGGATTTTCTTTACGGTTAACCCTAAACTATATCGTGAAGGAATTATAAAACTGATCCCCCCCGGAAATAAAAAGCAAGCAAGGGATGTAATCCGAAGGCTGGACTTCACATTGAAAGGATGGTTAAAGGGGATGCTAATTGCGATGTTTTTCATCGCCTCGTTATCCTTTATCGGATTGTCCCTTATCGGTGTTCCTATGGGACTCGCCTTGGCTTTTCTAGCTGGTTTTCTGAATTTTATTCCAAATTTTGGGCCTTTAATCGCTATGATTCCTGCCGTTTTGATCGGATTTACCGTAAGTGCCAATACCGCGCTATTAATCGCCCTGCTTTATGTGGTCATTCAAGCAATAGAAAGCAACGTTGTTACTCCAATGATCCAAAATGTAATGATAAAGATTCCTCCCGCGCTCATAATAATCAGCCAAGTATTGTTCGGAACGCTAACGGGAGGTTTGGGAATTATATTGGCCACCCCGTTGTTAGTGGTTATTATTGTTTTGGTTGACGAATTATATGTCAAAAAACAACGTCCCATGACGGATCAATTGGATTGATTGGGTTATCCATGGTTAAATCCTTTTTTTATTTTAAAAACGTGTAAAATAGCTGGGAACAACGCATCTATACTTTCCTCAACCCCTCTTGTGGAGCCTGGCAACGTAATGACCAGCATTTCTCCGATAAAACCTGCGACGCCTCGCGATAGCATTGACAAAGGCGTGCGCTGTTGCCCATATGCGCGGGCGGCTTCCATAATTCCGGGGATCTCTTGATCTAATAAGGGCCGTAGGGCGTCAGGGGTTACATCACGTGGTGAAAGGCCCGTACCTCCGGTATAGAGCACTAGTTGATAACCATTTTCTTTAAAATAATTTGCCTTTTCCCGGATAATATCTTTCTCGTCGGGGATAATGGTGTATTCGCTAATCTGAATATCATATTTTTTCAGCTTACTTGCTATGATTTTTCCCGAACGATCTTCTTTTACACCTTGTGCAATGCTATCCGAGCAGACTACAACGGCGCATTTAAACGGTATCGGTACGGCTTCCCGAAGGTTCGATTTTCCTCCTTTTTTACTCTCTAGCCTGACGCCTCTTATCTCTATTGCCTTATCGATCGGTTTTAGCATATCATATATGGTAAGAGCAACGTTCATCGCACCATGCATGGCTTCCACTTCAACCCCTGTTTTGTAAATTGTGTGTACTTCCACTCGAATAACGATCGATAGCTCTACTATTTCAAAACTGATATGTGCATATTCAATGGGAACGGGATGGCAATCGGGAACCAAATCAGCTGTTTTCTTGATAGCTAATAGGCCGGACGCCCTTGAAAATTCGAAAATGTCTCCTTTCGGAACGGCCTTATTACGAATGGCATGTATTGTCTCTTCTGATGATACTTGTACAGTAGCGATAGCAACCGCTTGTCGTAATGTGTTAAATTTATAAGTAATATCAACCATTTTACTTCTCTGTTTTTTTCAATAAGCTTTTTTATTAGGTAACATCACGAGATTAAACCGGACATGCCAATGAGCTTACCCCTCCTTTTAAACTATAAACTCTCTTCTGCTGCACCTCTACGATTTCTTTATACTGTTCGGCAGCAAATAAGCTGCGCTTTCCGCTCTGACAGACAAACACAACAGTATCTTTTTGAATCAATTTGACCTGGTCCTTTAAAGTAGACAACGGGATTCTTAGATGATTGTATTTAGTGATTTTTGGTTTCTCGGAAATCTCGCGCACATCTACAATATCTACTTGGTCGTTCATGTATAATGCAGCCAATTGATCGGAATTGATTTCTTCTACGCTTGCAATTGGCGCAGAACACAAATATCCGTAGTCAATTTTTCTAAAATCTTCTTGGCTTTTTGGTTTTAATTGACTGCTCAACTCAGTGCTGTCAATTTCTATCGTATAACTTTGGTTATTTAGCGCGTTATAGGTTAAAAGTTTTCCTATAAGTGGCTCACCGATTCCGGTTACCAGCTTAATACACTCATTTGCTTGAAAATTGCCAATAATGCCGGGTAATATGTTTAAAACGCCAGCTTCACTACAGTTCATAATCTCGCCATTTCGCGGAGGAGAGGGGAAGATATCACGGTAATTTATACCATTTGCAAAAATAGCGACTTGACCCTCGTATTTAGATACAGCTCCGTAAATCAGTGGTTTTTCCAGAATAGCGCAGGCGTCATTGATCATATAGCGAGTTTCAAAGTTATCGGTACCGTCAATTACAATGTCATAATCTGCTATAATATCCAGCGCATTCACAGAGGTGATCCTTTCGTCGAATAAATCAATCTCAACTCCCGGGTTTACCTGTAGAAGCACACTTTTAGCGCAATCAACTTTCTTCTTCCCAATATCTTGCGTTCCGTATAATATTTGCCTATGGAGGTTACTCAACTCAATTAATCCATCGTCTACGATACCAATTCTCCCAAGACCTGCGGCAGTTAAATAAAGTAAAGCAGGACATCCCAGTCCGCCAGCTCCGATCATAAGTACTGACGATTGCAAAAGTTTCTTCTGTCCTGCAACGCCAAACTCGTTTAAAATAATTTGTCGGTGATAACGCTCGATTATGTCTTTTTCCATTTTCTCACCTTTTACCCTCCCGAGAACGGTGGAAGTAAAGCTACTTCTACTTCTTGGGATAGTGCTACTTTCGTTCTAATGATTTTCTTGTTGATTGCAATTACATACTTGGTCTGTGCAAGCAAAGGATATTGGTCCGTTAAAACGGCGTTCAGTTGATCTGTGTCTTCGACATGATCCATTTTCAATTGCGAACAACCTGTAATATCGGTTAATTGACCAAAGAATAATATTGAAATAGACATTTTATATCAAATTAGGTAAAAATAATTTGAAGGACGCGACCATCAGAACTAAGGCCAGTAATAACTTGATTGCTGATTGTTGAAAACGCAAGGCACCAAAATAGGAGCCAAATAATCCTCCTGTAAAGGCAACAAGCACATAACTGACCATATCCGGGCTAAACGTTATACCCTTTGTTATTTGACCGAACAAACCTGATAACGAATTTACAAAAATAAATAAGGCACTGATGGCCGCCGTTTGTTTTTGATTTGTCCAGGCTAGCAATAATAAGATGGGTGAGAGTATGACCCCACCTCCTATTCCCAGCAATCCCGACAAGAAACCTATACTTCCTCCAATCAAGAGCAACCAACCTATAGCCGGCTTTTTTGTTTCATCTACTTCTATATCTTTAAAAAATAAAAAACGAATGATCGGGATGAGTAGAAATATACCTAATAGCTTTTTATAAAGATCGGCATGAACCACCATACTTCCTCCCACGAAAGCCATTGGTATAGAAGCTAATGCGAGCGGCCAGAATAATCTACTATTAAAATATTTTCCCTTATAATAATATGTGAATGAAGTAAGTGCTACGAAGAGATTAAGCATGAGGGCGGTTGGTTTCATTACGGCAGGCGTAATCCCGAACAAAGCCATAAGGGCAAGGTAGCCACTAGCTCCGCCGTGTCCGACGGAAGAATATAAAAAAGCAACTGCAAACAGTACTATGTAAAATACCAATAAATTATCCATAAGTGGGAATTAAATGTATTTCAACCAACTCGTCTTCTAAATAGGTTTTCATTTCCTCATTCAGTACAACAAGGCAATTGGCCATAGCGAACGAGCGTAGCCTATAAGATTCCTGCGCATGGAGTATGGTGACTTTATCATTATCGTAATATCCTTTCAAGAAGTGTGTTAAGTGATTATTTTTTGTATACGATATTCGTAAGGGTACCTTTAATGTCTTCAATTGCTTTTCGTGTCCTCCAAAGGAGCGTAGCGCCGGCCAAACGTACTCGTAAAAACAGGTTAAAACAGATGAGGGATTTCCGGGCAGTCCAAAGACCATTTGTTCTGACTTCCTTCCGAAAAATAACGGCTTTCCGGGGCGCTGTTTAATCTTATGAAAAAGCTTTTCTACTTCACATGCTTCAGCTGCCCTTACCACAAAATCGTAATCTCCAACGCTTACACCACCTGTAAGAATTACCACGTCTGCAAATGCCAATGCGTTTTGTAGCTGGATAATTGTGTCATCTAAGTTATCTTTCGCATAATATGTTTTAACTCTGTTTATTCCCATTTGCAGCAAGGCAGCTGATAACATAGCAGAAGATGCCTCATATACTTCACCATGAGCAAGGGGCGTACCCGGCTGTTTAAGTTCATCGCCTGTAACAATAACAGCGACGGAAGGTGACGCGAATATATCAACCTCGGACAGACCAATTCCACATAAAAAGCCAATGGTAGCCGGGCCAAGCACGGTACCGGCGGCCAGAGCTTGCTCTCCCTCTTTGATTTCCGAGCCTTTTAATCTCACGTTATCGCCTAAGGAAATAGACGGATCTTTGATTACAATCTGATTATCTTTTAGTTCAATTAATTCTTGCTTGACAACCGTATCTACGCCTAAAGGAAGTGCAGCACCGGTAAAAATACGTGCCGCATTGGTTTCCGGTACCCGAAGCGGCCCCTTACTTCCTGCAGGAATCTCATGGGTTACAGAAAGTGATTGTTCTTGTTTCCAATACTTAAAGGAAAAAGCGTAGCCATCCATCGAAGATTGATGAAATGCAGGAATATCAATCGGAGCATATAAATCAGTTGCCAAGACTTTTGCCAAGGCGTCTTGAACAGGCACACGAAGAATTTTCTTCTTAATTTGCTGCTCATTAATTATGTTTTTTGCTTCCTCAACGCTAATCAATCGATCCATATATCTGTATTTATTTGTCTATTAGCCTCCGATACTAATCATGCTTCTATTTTTGAGGCTCTCCTGCTTAAGCTTGCTGAAATCTACGCTAAATTGTCCGCCTAATTTTTCTGCTTTTGTTGATATGTTTTGTAAAATTAACGGTTCGAGCGGTAAACCATCTCTCAGGGCGCTCAATAAATCACTCTCATTTTTTGAGAATAAACAATTCTTCATTTTTCCATCGGCGGTTAATCGTAAGCGATTACACCCTTCACAAAACGGCGCACTCATTGTACTAATAACTGAAAACCGCCCCTTATGCCCACTGACCTTATAATGTTTGGCCGTGTCGTGTAATGATCCTTCAATCACTTGAATTTTGTGTTTTGATTCAACGAGACTTACGATTTCTTTGAGGCTGAATACTTGATTACTTGTCCATTTATTACCTTCAAAAGGCATAAATTCAATAAATCGTACATCCAAACTTTCCTCCTTTGTCCATGCCACAAAATCCAATATTTCATCTTCATTAAAATCCCTCATCACCACCATATTGATTTTCACCTGAAAACCCTGTTGTAGCGCCATATGAATATTTCGCATAGTTAAATCGAATTTATCTCTTCGGGTTAACCTTTTGAACTTTTCGGCTGATAGGGTGTCCAAGCTAATATTAAGTGTGCCAATACGCGCCTTTCGTAAAACATCAAAATAACGATCTAATAGAAGGGCATTGGTTGTAATATGCAAGCTTACAGGCAGCTTCGCCAGTCGCAAAATGATGTCGCCAAAATCACTTCTAACCATCGGCTCT